>CAWHVZ010000018.1:0-92488 GCA_963832995.1 uncultured Acidobacteriaceae bacterium | reverse complement strand
CCTTCGTGTCCCACACCGGCCCTTCGGTAAATCCAAAGTCCGTGCCCATCGTCTGCAGCTGAGTTCCCGGAGCGATCAACTCAGAAAACTTTGGATCGAGCGCGGTCAGCTTGAATTCGCGCTTCGGCCGATGCTGTCCAGCATCCTGAGCTCCAGCGAATACCGGCGTCATCCATAGAGAAGTCATCAAAACCAATGCAATCCCAGGTAGCTTATTCATTGACGACGTCTTCCCCCCGTAGCCGGTCGCTCTGAAGCTGGTATCTTTTGTGCAGTCACAATTAAAAAGGCTGTCAGGTCGTCCAGCTCCTTGCTGGTCAACGTCGTCCCGTAGTCTCTCGGCATCAGCGAGTGCCCCGTCGATTGCATGTTCGTCAGATCGCTTTTTGAAAACATATGGAACTGGCCATCCACCGACTGCAATACGAGCGAAAAATTATCGTCGGTCTTTACCGTTCCCGAGACCTTCTGCCCCTTCTTCGTCACTACATCCATCACCATGGCGCTTGGCTGCAGTACGCTATCCGGATCGACGATCGCCGTGTGGATTGCACTCGCGTTATGGGTCAGGCCATAGGGCGTCAGGTCTGAGGCAATAAACCCGCCCTGTCCCTGCACCATGTGACAGGTCGAGCATTGCGCCTTGCCAAAAAACAATGCGCGCCCGGATTCTGCATCTCCTGCAACAGGCGCCGCAGAACTGTCCTTGCCCTGCAGCGTCCGCAGATACCGGACCGCGGCTGCCCGGCTGGCATCATCCAGAGTGGCGCCGAATGGTGGCATCCCCGTCCCCGGCACACCTTTCGTCACAATGCTCAGCAGGTCATCATCCGACTTGGCGATTGTGCCGGGCATGGTCGCAATGCTCGGCCACGATCCGAGCCTTGACCATCTGCGCCATGACATCCAGCGCAGTTCCCTGCGAAGACTTGCGCGCCAGCATTCCTTCGTCCCTGCGCTTGCATCGCAGGCAGCGTCACTCCTGCCACACAAGCGAAGAAAGCGACCGACTTCAGTATCCTGCCCAGCCAACGGCTGATATCTTCCTCAGGAATCCTAACAATGTTAGGACACTCACATCTTCATTGCATCCGCAAACATCATCATACCCATGCCTCAAACAGAAATGCTGAAAAACGTCGCGCGTCTGAACTGTGGAGCAGAGATCGGCGCCGGTCTGGATGATGATGAACCAACATTCTCTTTCCAGCCAAACAACACTGTCATGAGCCAATTGTCCTATCAACCCATCCACCCCCTTTTCGGCTCAACCTTTCACGGTAGATATTCTCCATACGCCCGCGTAAGACGCAAAGAAACAATCAAGTGACAAATCCGTGACACACCGCGATCGTTCGCTAAGTAGTCTTTGCCTATGCGTAAGGACTCAGCGACTGTGGGTGCCCCGGTTCAGCCATTTCGTGAAATTCATGCGAGTGATCTGAACTCACATTCCCTGGAAACTGAGATGGACGTTCGCGGATATCTGCTCCTCCGAGAGTTTCTTCCCATCGATGACATCAATCGCCTGCTGGATGAAATCTTGCAGATCGTGTCCTCTGCAGGCTGGCTGTTACCGGACCACAACCCGCTCCAACGCGTGGTCAACGCGAGCGCCGCCTGTGGCGAGTCCGACTCATCCTTCAAGCACGTCTACGAGCAGGTCTTCGCGCTTGAATCATTCCACGCTCTGGCGCACCACTCAGTTCTAAAACAGGTGATGACTCAGCTCGTGGGTCCACAACTGCTCATTCATCCGAAGCCGATTGGCCGCTTGATCTTCCCCAATTGCGAGCGGTTCATCGTCCACGCCCATCAAGACCATCGAGGCATCGGAGGTGATCCGGAGACTTTCACGGCCTGGATACCTCTTCATGACTGTCCCATAAAACTAGGCCCGTTGCAGATTCTTGAAACCTCTCATTGTTACGGCCTTCAAAGCACTGGCTCCGACAGCGGGTACCTCCCTCGCGAGATGGCACGCGGAGGAGCCTGGGTCGGAGGAAGAATCAACGCAGGCGATGTGCTTATCTTTCACAGTCTGACGGTGCACTCCGCAACTCCGAATGTCTCCGACCAACTTCGCATCTCGATGGATTGCAGATTTCAGAACTACTGGCGCGCAATAAATCCTGCGTCTCTCGTCTTCCCCGGCATCAGCGGAAAATCCTGGGAGAGCACGTACGCCAACTGGCGTTCTGATGAGTTGAAGTACTACTGGAAGCAAATGCCGCTGCATTTCAAGCCATCCAAAGTCGAACTCGCAGAACTCGCACAGACCGCAGACTCTGCCGAGATGCAGTCGAGATACGCCCGCATCCTGAGCCAGATCGAGTCACAAATTCCAGGCTGATCCCAATCGGATCACATCGTCACAATCGCTCAACGCACAAAAACGCGACCGCTCACTCGTGCCGCAAAGCTTGCATTGGATCAACCGCCGCTGCCCTAAAGCTTGGCACCAGACAAGCCACAAGCGTCGCCTCAAGCAGCAACACGGGAACCAGCACAAATCTGATCGGAACAATCAGCGCGCGCACTAGAGATCGAAACACATTCATGCTCATCTGCTCCTACTGCGCCCGCAAAGCCACTATCGGATCGATACGCGAAGCCCGCCGCGCCGGAATGTACCCAGCCAGAAATGCCATCACCGTCAGCAGCGAGATCATCCCCGCAAACGTCACCGGATCCGTCGGCTGCGTTCCAAACAGCATCGAGCTGATTCCCTTCGCCACCGCGAACGAAGCGGCCGTTCCAACTGCAATCCCAATCAGCGCCATCCGCAGAGTCTTCGAGATCACTCCTAGCTGCACCCGTTCCCGCGTTGCCCCCAACGCCATACGAATCCCAATCTCCTGAGTCTGCTGCGTTACCGAATACGAAATCACCCCATAGATCCCCAGCGAAGCCAGCAACAACCCCAACCCCGCAAAGATCCCCACCAGCACTGCAAAAAATCTCCGCGGTGAAGTTGCATGGTCGACAACATCCTGCATCGGAATCAACGCCACCGTCGGCTGCATCGGATTGATCTGACGCAACGTCTTCAGCACGCTCGGCGCCAGAACATCCGCAGGCAGCTTCGATCGCACAACCAACTGCGCGCCGCCCGTATCCCAGTCCTGCGTCATCGGCAGATACGTCTGCCACTCGGAAACACCTTCGATGTTGGTGTCATGTACGGTGGCAACTACGCCAACAACCCGCACCTCCTTCCCTGCGACGACTACTGTATGACCTACAGCATCGTCTCCAGGAAACAACGCATCCGCCGCCTTCTGATTAAGCACCACCGCGAGTTCGCTCTTCGTCGTGTCCGACCACCCAAAGTCTCGACCATGCAGATGCATACCCATCGCCTGGAAATATCCTGGCGTAACCACATATATAGTCGAACCCGGATCTTCCCCATCCTTATACGTCTTGCCCTTCAATCTCGGCGCACCCCATCCCCTGTTGCGCAACAGCGGCAGATTGTCCGTTATCCCTGCCGCTTCGACTCCAGGAATTCCACTTACGCGCTGCAACACATCCTGCAACAAGGCAGTGCGCTGTTCGATCTTGGGACCATGCGTGTCATACTCCACCTTGATCGACATCGCATGGCTCGGCTGAAAGCCGAGATCGATTTCCATCACCTGCAGAAAACTCCGCAACAACAAACCCGCCCCTACAAGCAGCACGCAAGCCAGTGCCATCTCGGATACCACCAACACACTGCGCAATCGCTCGTACCTTCTGCCGCCGCTGGCTCCGGGCCCAGAGTCCTTCAGCAACTCCTGTAAATTCCCGCCCGACATCTTCCAACCCTGCACCAACCCAAACACCAGCCCAACGCCAACCGCAATCATCAATGTCCACGCCAGGACTACGCCATCGACTCGCACGCTGCTGAGCAACGGTAAAGCGATCGATCCCTGGTGCGCGAGCCACGACGTCGCCGCATACGCAAACATCAATCCAAGCAACGCGCCAGCCCCGGAAAGCACCAGGCTTTCAGTCAATAACTGCCGCACCAACCTCCCGCGCCCGGCACCCAGCGAAATACGCAGCGCAAACTCCTTGCTCCGCGCTGTCGCTCTGGCCAACAGGAGATTCGAAAGGTTGACGCACACAATCAGCAGAATCGCCCCCACGGCAGACCACAGCACCATCAACGGCTGCTGCAGATCTCCAATCACATGCTCCTTCAAAACGGTCAGATGATTACGATCCTTGCCTTTGTAGGATCCAAGCGATTTCGGATACTGCTTACTCCAATAGAACTTCGGAAAGAGCGTATATGCCTCATCCTGGGCCTTCGCTACCGTCACGTCCGGCTTGAGACGCGCAATCAACCGGAATGTATTTCCATTGGTCCGGATCTCGTCCATGTTCTGTGCCGTATAAACATCCACCTTGGAACCCGGCGAGAACACCGCGCCGAAATCGAACGTCTCCGGCAACACCCCCACCACTGTCATCGGCGACCCATCCAGCGTAATCGTCTTCCCCACCAGGCCACGGTCCCCGTTATACTGCCGCTCCCAGAAAACATGAGACAGCAACACCGCCGACCCGCCTGTCCGACCCTCCTCTTCCGTGAACAATCTCCCCAGCTCCGGCGCAACGCCCAACACATGAAAGAAATTTCCCGCAACCGAAATTCCGGTCACTGGCTTCGGCTCGCCATGACCTGTCAGCTTCAAGTTGTCCGCAACCGTAAAGTTGTTATATGCGGTCACATCCGTATAGGATCGGTTCATCTCCCGCAGGTCCTCATACGCATCAACCGAATACGCCACCCCGGTATGACTCTCCGTACCGATCACCGGCGCAATCCAAACCAGCTTGTCTGGCTGATAAAACGGCAGCGGCCGCAACAAAATCGTATTTACGACGCTGAACACAACAACATTCGCCCCAATCCCCAGCGCCAGAATCAGCACCGCAACAACCGTGAACCCACGATCTCGCCCCAGCGTCCGCATCGCATACCGCAAGTCCTGCCCGAACTGCTCCAGCCGCAACCATCCCCACTTCTCTCGCGTAACATCCGCCACCAGCGGCACACTCCCAAACTCCCGAATCGCCTCTCTCCGTGCATCCTCAGTCGACTCACCCCGCGCTACGCGATCAGCAACAGCCATTCGCAAATGACCTTCTAATTCCTCATTGAGTTCCGTCTTGCGCCGCGCCATTCTCTTCAAAGACTGAAATAGCTTCATGCCTCACCCCTCTTCGCACCCATGATTCCCTCAATCGTCGCGACCAGCTTTCCCCATCGTTCGTAGTCGGCGGCCAATTGCTTCTTGCCCTGTGCGGTAATGCTGTAGAACTTCGCCCGCTGATTGCTCTCGCTCTTTTTCCACTCAGCCGACACCCACCCCTGCCGCTCCAGCCGGTGCAACGCCGGATACAGCGACCCCGTCTCCACCTGTAGCACCTCACCCGAGCTCGCCCGTATGGCCTGGCTGATGCCATATCCATGCTGCTCGCCCCACTGCAGCGTCTTCAGGATCAGCATGTCCAGCGTCCCCTGCATCAGTTCAATCCGGTTTTGATACCCACTCTTCGCCATGGCTGTAGGCCTTCTACATCAAGATGTAGACACTCTACATGCATAACCCAAACCGCGCAAGCCCGCTCTTCGGACGCGGCAACTCCAATCACCCTGACGCCGCTACTCCGCACGCAACATAATCGCCGGATCAATCCGTACCGCTCGCATCACCGCCGGCAGCGCAGCCAGACATGCCGCAGCCAGCAACACGGCCGCAGGCACGATCAACATCGAAGGATCAGTGGCCTTCACCTCATACAACAACGCAGCGATATATCGTACCGAGGCCATCCCGACCGCGAGCCCAACCACCGCACCCACAACCACCATGAGCGTCACACGTATCGTAATCAGCCGCGCAATATTGCCCGTCGCCGCACCCAGAGCAATCCGAATCCCAATCTCCTTCTCCCGCTGCACCACCGAATAATGCAGCACTCCATACAACCCAATCGCCGCCAACAGCAACGCCACGACTGCAAAAAATCCTGCCAGCGTCGCCAGTAGTCGCTCGCGCACTGTCTGCGCGACAACCATCTCCTCCTGCGTATAGACATTCGCCACGCGAAACTCCGGATTCGCCTGGATCACCACTCGTCGCAGCGTCTGTGCCATCGCTGCAGGTTCGCCCTTCGTCCGCACAACGAACGCTCCCCACAGCAGCGCTTTCAATTCGCCATCCACAGCAATCCCATGCATCGGCTCATAGATCGTCGGCATATCCGGCTTGCGCACGTCGCTATACACCGCATTGCGCACCAGCCCTATCACTTGAAATAGATATGGCTTACCCAGCGTCCGGCTGATTGGCAGTGAAAAGCTCTGTCCAACCGGATTCGTCCCGCCGAAGAAACGCTTGGCGAATGCTTCATTTACCACCGCCTGCCCCGGCTCTGTATCGTTGTCGTTCAGGTCTCTTCCCGCGATCAGTGGAATCTTCATCGTCTCCAGCCATCCCGGTGATACTCGCATAACGTACGCGGGAGTATTCCCCTGCTGCTCTCCTTTCATCGAGACGGGAACCGTAATCAGTGCTCCGCTCAGCAATCCCCACGATCCCAGCGAAGCCCGTTCCACTCCCGGCACTGCGCTCAACTGCTCCGTCATCTGTTCCCACTTCACCGGCACCTGCGGCTGCCGCGCCATCGTCTCCAACACCAGAATCCGCTCCGTCGAAAATCCCAGCGGCTGCGTCGTCAGGCGCTGGAACGTCTCCACGAACAACCCCGCCGCAAACAGCACCACAAAGCAGAACGCTACCTGCGCTGCAATCATCCCCTGCATCCACAACAGCCGCGCATGAGGCTCCTCTCCGCCCTTCAGCGCGCTAGCAGGTTTTACCCGCGAAGCCCGCAACGCCGGTGCCAGCCCAAACAGCGCTGTCACGCCAACAGTCAACATCATGCCAAACATCGCGACACGCCAATCCGGCGCCAGCGCCAGTCGCATGGGATTGCCTGGGCGTCGAGATCCGATCCGTTACAAATGGCGTCGCCCACCACGCAAATATCAGGCCGACCGCGGATGCGATCGCACCCACAAGCACGCTTTCAGCCAGCACCAGTCGCATCAGACGCCAGCGTCCCGCCCCCAATGAAATTCGCAACGCCATCTCTCGCGCACGACCCGCAGCCTGACCGACCATTAAGTTGGCTACATTGAAGCATGCGATCAACAAGACCATCGCAGCCAGCACACTCAACACCAGCAGCGCGAGCCCATAGCCCGACCGCATTCCGGAAACACCATTGGCCGCCTTCATCAGCGTTACCTTCTGCCCCAAAAACATTTCCACCATCCGCTTAGGAACATTCGGAAACTCTTTGCTCATCAGCTTCAATGTATCCAGCCTGGAGAGATGGTCTGCTGTATCCAGCTTGCTCCGCAGTGTCTCGATCGGCACACCGGGGGGCACGAGCAGATAACTCCCGAACCATTGCGCATCCGGCTCCTTCACGAGCGAATTCATCATCATCGGTACAAACACATCCGTAATCTTGCCCGGCTGCGTTCCTGCAAACCCCTTAGGGGCCACACCCACAATCTCGTACACCGTATCATTCATGCGAAATGTTCGCCCCACTGCGCTCGGATCACTTCCAAACCGCCGCGTCCAATAGTCGTACGAGATCACCACGTAAGGCTTCGCGCCAAGAACGCGATCATCGTCTTCGGTCAGCAACCTACCCGCCGCCGGCCGCAGTCCGAACGCCGCAAACATCCACCCCGGACAGAACTGCCTGCCTGCTTTCTCCATCTCATCGTCGCCGCCAAAGGTCAGGTCTGCGTCACTCTCATGGGAAGCAGCAACCAGCTCCGCATGCCCCTTCACCGACTCGCGCATCGCAACAAACTCGGGATACGCGTTGCCGTCATCAACTGTGGGCTTTCCCGACTCATCCATGCCGGTGTACTGAATCTCATACAACCGCTCCGGATGTGCAATCGGCAGCGGCCGCAAAAACATCGCATCCACCAGCCGAAACGCAGCGAAACAACTCCCGATCCCCAACCCCAGCGAAAGGACCGCCGCAGCCGTCGTCACCTTCCTCTTCTTCAACTGCCTCCAGCCAAATACCACATCCGTGCGCAGAATCTCCAGCCACTGCCATGCCCGTACATCCCGACACTATTCCATCTGCCGCTCCACCCCACCCAGCGACTTCATCGCGATTCGCCGTGCATCAACAGGCGAAATCCCCTGAGCGATCAGCGCCTCCACCTGATGTTCCACATGGAACATCAACTCCTCATTCAGCTCCGGCTCCACATGCTTCTTCTTAAACAGCGTCCGCACCCGCAACGGAAGACTGGAGAACCAGCGCATCATCGTCATCACTTCACCTCTTCAAAACTCTTGCCTCACTCCGCCCGCAACATAATCGCCGGATCAATCTGCACCGCACGCATGATCGCGGGCAGCGCGGCCACGCACGCTGCCACCAGCAAGACGACCGTCGGCACAATCAACATCGAAACATCCGTAGCTTTCACTCCATACAACAGAGCAGCCACATACCGTGCCGAGACCATTCCCAATCCCAGCCCGGCGATCGCTCCCAGCGTCACCATCGCAAACACCCGCAGCGTCACCAGCCGAGCAATATTCGATGCGGGTGCCCCCATGGCAAGCCGAATCCCAATCTCCCGCTCGCGCTGCAACACCGAATAATTCAGCACTCCATACAAACCGATCGCCGCCAGCAGCAGCGCCACGCCCGCAAAGAACACCCCCAGCATCGCCAGCATTCGCTCCCGCACCGTCTGCGCGTCCAGCAACTCCTGCTGCGTCTGAACATTACTCACCCGGAAGCCCGCACCGGCCTGCGCTACCTTCCGGCGCAACTCCGCCGCCATCGCCATCGGATTCTCTCCTGCCGTCCGGACCAGAAACGTTCCGCTGGACTCCGCCTGTACTATGCCTTTTGCGTCCACCTCCCGATACGGCACAAATGCCACTGGAAGAATCGCCTCCCGCATATCCCGATAGGGAGCGTCAGCAACCACGCCCACCACCTCGCATCGCGCTGCACTGTCGCCGTTTGCCTTCTCGAAGGTCCTTCCTATCGGGTTGACCCCTTTGAAAAATACCTTCACGAACGTCTCATTCACGATCGCAGCTCCCGGAAATGCATCGCTCGACCGGAAATCTCTCCCCGCAATCATCCGCATCTTCATCGTGTCGATCCACCCCGGAGACACAGTTAGAAAATAGCCCCAATCAGTGCTCCACGGGCCGCCATTAAGGAAATCGAGCCGTTCCACCCTCCCGTAGACAGCAGCGGCCAGCCGGACGCCGCCACCTTCTCCACTCCCGGCACCCCACGCAGAGTTTCGCCCATCTGCGCCCACGCCGCCGGTGGCTGGCCATGCGGAACCACCGTCTCCAGCAACAACAGCCGCGAGGCGTCAAACCCAATCGGCCGATTCGACAGGCTATGGAACGTCGCGACAAACAGCCCGCAACAAACAACACCAGAAAACAAAACGCCACCTGCGCCGCAATCATGCCGTACATCAAGCGCCGCCGCGTATGCGGATCCTCTCCGCCCTTCAGCGCGCTCACCGGCTTCACCGCCGAAGCACGCAGCGCCGGCAGCCAGCCCAAACAGCAGCATCACGCCAGCGATCAGCACCACTCCAAATCCAAACACCCGCCAATCCGCCGGCAGTATCAAGCGCGCCGGATTATCGGGAGGACTGATCATCCTCACCACCAACGGCGCCGACCACCATGCAAAGATCGCGCCCAACACGGCCGCGCCACAGCGCCAGCATCGCGCTCTCCACCAGCACCATCTGCACCAGCCGCAATCTGCCCGCGCCAATCGAGACCCGCAGCGCCATCTCCCGCGCCCGAGCGGCCGCCAGCGCCGTCATCAGATTCGCCACGTTGGCGCAGGCAATCGAGCAGCACCAACCCCACCAACACGCCTAAGCCACGTCAGCGCGCGGCGATAGTCGTCCTGCAGCACCGAAACACCCGACCGCTGCCGGCTCCAGCAGCAGCCGTTGGTTGATAGAATTGGCGATCTGCTGCTGGCGACATATCCTTGAATCCCTTGGCCCGCTCCGTCTCGAAGTTCCGGCTGACTGTATCCAGCTTCGCCCGCAGCGGTTCCATGGCAACTCCCGGGTTCACAATCGCCAGCGTCCGATGCCAGATCGCGTCCGCACGCGTCACCCAGCGGTTCATCATCGTCGGCAGAAAGATCTCGGTTACAGTCCCCGGCTCCGTACCGGTAAAGGGCTCCGGACCAACGCCCACGATCTCGAACACCTGTGTCGCCCATCCGCAACATTCGCCCAATCACCTTCGGATCCCGCCCGAACCGCCGCGTCCAGTAGTCGTAGGAGAATACCGCATAGGGATGCGCTCCAGGCGTCAGGTCATCCTCCTTCGTCAACAACCTTCCCAGCGCAGGCCGCAGCCCGAAACTGTCGAACATCCACCCCGAGACATACTGCACATACCCCTTCTCCATCTCCTCGTCCGTCGCATAGGTCAGGTCCATGCGCTCTGTGTAGGAGACGGCGATCAACTCCGCCTCATTCTTCGCCGCATCCCGCATCAGCGCGAAATCCGGATAAGCCCATCCATCCCAACTGTTTGGCTTGCCCCGCGGGTCGAACCCCGTCCGCGAAAGCACATACAGCCGCTCCGCATGCGCCACCGGCAGAGGCCGCAGCAGCAGCGCATCGATCAGCCGGAAAGCCGAGACGCAAGCCCCCACCGCCAATCCCAACGAAAGAATCGCCGTAGCAGTCGTCACCTTGTTCTTCATCAACTGCCGCCACCCAAACCTCACATCCGTCCGCAAAATCTCCATCCACTGCCACGCCCGCACATCGCGGCACTTCTCCATCTGCCGCTCCACACTCATCGCACCCATCTCCTTCATCGCCGCTCTGTGTGCGTCATTCGCAGAGAGCCCCTGCTCCATCAACACCTCCACCTGTCGATCCAGATGAAACTTCAGCTCCTCCCCCAACTCCTGCTCAACCCGCTTCTTCCGAAACAGAGTCCGCACCCGCAACGGGAAAGTAGAAACCCAGCGCATTATTTTCATCCTCAGCCTCCAGGCATCCGTTACTCGTGCCGTATCGCAATCATTGGATCAATCCGGGCCGCCCTTCGCGCTGGCAGATACCCCGCTCCCGCTGCCACGAGAGCCAGCAGCAAGGCCGCACCTCCGAAGAAGGCTCCATCATCTGGCTTCACGCCATACAGCATGCTTGCCACCAGTCTTGTCAGCCCAAGTGCCGCCACTACTCCGATCACTGTTCCGATCAGCACGAGTTGTGCCGTCTCGCGTAGCACGAGCCGCACTACATTCCAACGCCTGGCACCCAGCGCAATACGAATGCCCAGCTCCGCCGTTCGCTGCGAAACTCCATACGCCACCACACCATAGAGTCCAATCGCTGCCAGCAAGATCGCGATCAAACTGAACACCGTGCACAAGCTCGCCATAATGCGCTCCTGCGTCACCATGTCATTCACAATCGTTTCCAGCGGCTGCATCTGCTCGATCTGCGCGCCCCCGCCCACTGCACCAACTGCAGCGCGAATAAAACCCTCCTGCGATGCCAGGCCGGCATTCGATCGCACCAGAAAACTGCCAGCCCCCTGCGCACTGAAAGCATTTACCTGCGGCGCGTGGGTCGCGGGCACATAGGTCGTTGGGCAAACCTTCGTGCGCACGCCATAGTGCTTCGCATCCGGAACCACGCCCACGATCGTCCAGGTCTGGGCAGGATTTCCATCAATCAGAATCTGACGCCCGATGGGAGAGATGCCTCCAAAGTTAGCTCGCACAAAACTCTGGTTGACCACGGTATTCATCGCCGTGCCTGTCTGGTCCTGCTCGTTCAAAAGCGGCCCGCGACCAGTTCAATGCCGAGCGTTTCGAAGAAGTCGGGCCCCACACTCACGCCACACGCAAAGACCTTTTGTCCCCCAGTAGCGGACGGGCCGTCGATCATGAGGCCTCTCGACCAGCGAAAGCTGCTATACACCCCCGGCCACACATAACTCGCCGTCACCACGCCCGGAGCAGTCGCGAGGTTCTGTCGAATCTGGTCGTAGCTCTGCTCCACCCGGTCCGACGTCACCGTGCGCGGGAAGGAGACATTGAAGCTGGTAACGCTCTCCGCATGAAAACCAAGATCGGCCGCCTTCAGGTTCCGAATCGTCCCCAGAAACAATCCCGCACCCACAAGCAGCACCAGCGACAGCGCAAGCTGAACCACAATCAGGATGCGTCCACTCAGTGATCGCCGTGTGCTGTGCACACCACCCTTGGACATCGGGCTCGTATCCGTGCGAGTCGCATTCAATATCGGCAGCAGGCTCAGCACAAGTGCCGCGGCGATCGCCACCGCGGCCGTAAATCCCAGCACAGCCGCATCCGGGTTCGGATCAAAGACCAGCGCTGGCCGCGCACTCGGCAGCATCGCAATCATCGCCCTCACCGCCCACATGGCAAACCCAACACCCACAGCAGCCCCCGCCAGCACAACCAGCAGGTTCTCCGTCATCAACTGCGAAAGAATTCGCATCCTGCTGGCGCCCAGCGCCCGCCGCACTTCAATCTCCGGCTGTCTGGCTGAAGTCCGCTCCAGCACCAGGTTTCCCACATTGGCGCAACAGATCAGCAACACCAGCACCACCACTCCCATCAGCACAAAGAGCGGCTGCTGGTACTGCTGCCCTACTCCAGCCAGGCCGGAGCGCGCCGGCTGCAGAGAAAGCGACAGCTCCTTCAATTCACGTCCCCAATTCGGATCCGTGTGCGACACTACAACACGCAGAACATACGCTTTGAATCGTCCATTCGCCGCGGCCTCTGCTGCCGCAACATTCACTCCCGAATTCAACCGTGTAAAGAGCTGGAAGCCATCACCCCAACTGTGCTGAAGATCGGCGGCCGCATACTCCGCTGTAATGGGAACCCAGACATCCACCGGCACGCCCGCCTGAACGCCCGTGAATCCAGCCTGTGCAACCCCTGCAACGGTATACAGATTCTCGTTATAGAAAATCGCCTTCCCGACAATGGAAGGATCGCGCTGGAAGCGCCGCTCCCAGAAGCTGTCACTCAGCACCGCAACGCGATTACCTCGAGCAGAGTTCTCGTCCTCCATCACAAACAGCCGGCCTTGCTGCGATGCAACGCGCAGCGTTCGAAAGAAATTAGCCGAGACCGCCTCACCCGTCACCCGTTCCGCACCCTCGACCGTCTGCCCAAATCTCTTCTGGTCCGGAGCCGTCGTCGCAGCAACCTCACCGAACGGCTGGAACGCATCCCCCATCTCCTGAAACAGCGGCCAGCTATATCCAGCCGTCCTGCCATCCTTCGAGTTCGGATCGTTCTGCACCATCTGAAACAACTCGCCCGGACTCTGCACCGGCAGCGGCTTCCACAGCGCAACCCGCATCAGCGTGAACATCGCCGTATTCGCGCCAATCCCCAACGCCAGCGAGAGGATCGCGGTCAGCGTAAAGACTCGGCTCGCCATCAGCCTGCGCGTTCCATAGCAAACATCACTCCAGAAGATTGCCGGCCACTGCCAGGCACGCACATCGCGGCACTTCTCCATCTGCCGTTCAAACCCACCAACGCCACCCAACGACTTCATCGCAACTCGGCGCGCATCCGTGGCCGAAAGCCCCTGCCCCACCAACACCTCCACCTGTCGATCCAGATGAAACTGCAACTCCTCATCCAGCTCCCGTTCCACGTGCTTCTTCTGAAAGAGCGTCCGCGTCCGCAACCCAAGCGAAGACCACCAGCGCCGAATCGTCATCCTAGACCTCCTTCAACCGCAGCACCTGCGACACCGCCGCCGACAACCGGTCCCAATCCGCAGCCTGATCCTCCAACGCCTTCCTTCCGCTCGTTGTCAGCGAATAGAACTTGGCCCGGCGATTATTCTCCGTCGGCTTCCACTCCGCTGTAATCCAACCGCCTACCTCCAGCTTGTGCAGCGCCGGGTACAGCGATCCCTCGCTCACCTGCAGCACATTCCCCGACACAGCCGTCAGCCGCTGACTGATCGCCCAGCCATGCAGCGGCTCCAGTGCCAGGATCTTAAGCAGAAGAACGTCCAACGTTCCCTGAACGAAATCGGATGGTTTGCTCATAGTCCCCTCGGTTACCGAGAACAATCTAACGCAACCTCCCCTCGGTAAGCAAGAGGAGTGCCCGAATTTTATTTAATTTGCAGAAATGACTTGCTGTTCGCTCCGATCAAGCGCAACCGAAAGCACCCCACGACCATCACACTCCCACACAGGCCCTCGCTCTAAATCTCACTTACCCCCTCCACGCCAGAGGAAGCGATTCTCCTAACCAGTGTGATGCAGAAAGAAAAGGAGTTGCGCAATGAAGAGATCTTTACTTGCAGTCCTGGCATTAGGCGGAGTCGTTATGCTTGGTCACCGTTCAGCGTTTGCACAGGACACCTCACCAGCGCCAGGCGCGAGCCGGACCCAAAGCTCCGCAGGCTCACTCGATCAGGACATCGACTTGCTGCGGAAGGATATCCGCTCCCAGAAGAAACAGATCATTGCCGCGAACGTGCCACTGACAGATGCCGAGTCGCAGAAGTTCTGGCCCGTCTATGACCAGTACACCGCCGATCTGGTCAAGACCAACAACGACAAATATGCCTTGATTAAGGAATACGCCGAGAACTACGGCACCATGACCGATGCGCAGGCCGACGACTGGACCAAGCGCCTGCTCCAGCTGGATGCGAACGTAGCGGCTCTGCGGTTGAAGTATCAGCCTCTCTTTCGCAAGGTACTGCCAGCCAAAAAGGCAGCTCTTTACGAGCAGGTCGAACGCAAAACGCAAATGCTGATCGACGTCCAGCTGGCCCTGCAGATTCCGCTCGTCGAGCCGCAATAACGCGAAGCGGCAAGGTAAGCCCGCGCCTCTACTCGACGGTTCTGGACCGCCGGGTAGAGGATTACAATCCTCGCAGCCTGGTTCCATTACAATCTCAGAGAGGGCACGGCTATGACCTGGTTCAAGCGCGAAGGCAACGAAATCGTCAACGACCGCCGCAAGACCGTCCGCACCGAAGGCCTCTGGGTCCGCTGCGAAGGCTGCCGCGAGGTCATCTTCAAGACCGAGCTCGACACCAACCTACGCGTCTGCCCCAAGTGCGGCTACCACTTCTCCATCGACGCCCGCGCCCGCATCGACGACCTCCTCGATCCCGGCTACCAGCTCGTCGACCTCGAACTCCGCTCCACCGACCCGCTCAACTTCACCGACCTCAAGCCCTACAAGAAGCGCCTCATCGAGGCCCGCAAGAAGACCGGCCTCAACGACGCCATCGTCAACGCCATCGGCCGCCTCGGCCCGCACGATGTCGTCCTCAGCGTCATGGAGTACGCCTTCATCGGCGGCAGCATGGGCGCCGTCGTCGGCGAGACCATCGCCCGCGCCGTCGACCGCTCGCTCGACACCCGCAACCCCCTCATCATCGTCTCCGCCTCCGGCGGAGCCCGCATGATGGAAGGCGTCGTCAGCCTCATGCAGCTCGCCAAGATCTCCGCCGGCCTCGCCCGCATGGACGACCACAAGATTCCCTACATCTCCATCATGACCAACCCCACCACCGGCGGCGTCACCGCCAGCTTCGCCATGCTGGGCGACCTCAACATCGCCGAGCCCGGCGCGCTGATCGGCTTCGCCGGCCCCCGCGTCATCGAGCAGACCATCCGCCAGAAGCTCCCCGAGGGCTTCCAGCGCTCCGAGTTCCTGCTCGAGCACGGCTTCCTCGACGCCATCGTCGACCGCAAGAACATGCGCGACTACCTCTCCCAGACCCTCACCTGGATGACCGGCAACACCGGCGAGGCACAGTCAAACTCCCAGGTAGCCGAAATAGCCCAAACCGCCTGACCTCGATTTCCCACCGATGCAAGCCACCCGTCCCTCTCGCACCGCACTCCGCGTAGCCCTGCGCCGAGCCGCCCACCAGCTCTACGACTTACCGGTCGTCTTCCACGATCCCATCGCCGTCCCTATCCTCGGCCCCGAATACCTGCCCGAAGTCCACCGCACCGCCACCAAGCTCCACAAGCCCTTCTCCGTGGCGCTCCGCGCCTTCCTCGTCGCTCGCAGCCTCTACGCCGAAGAGGCCCTCGCCCAGGCCGTAGCCACCGGCGTCACCCAATACGTCCTGCTCGGCGCCGGCCTCGATACCTTCGCCTACCGCAACCCCTACCGCAAACCTCCACGTCTACGAGGTCGACCACCCCGCCACTCAGCAATGGAAGCGCGATCTACTCCACCAATCCAGCATCCCCATCCCACTCAACCTCACCTACGCCCCGGTAGACTTCGAGCACCAATCCCTCCCCACCCAGCTCCTCGCCGCCGGCTTCAACCCCACCACCCCCACCCTCTTCGCCTGGCTAGGCGTCGTCCCTTACCTCACCCTGTCTGCCTTCCGCTCCACCATCAATTTCATCGCCGCGCCAGCCCGCAGGCACCGGTCTGGTACTCGACTACGGCCAACCCCGCCGCGTCCTTCCCTTCTTCGAGCAGCTAGCCCACGACTCCCTTGCCTCCCGCGTAGCGCTCGCCGGCGAACCCTTCCAGCTCTTCTTCACCCCACACGAAATCGCCGCCGAACTTGCAGCCTTCTTCAACCTTGAAGACCTCGGCACCCCCGAGATCAACGCTCGCTACTTCGCCAATCGCACCGACCACCTTGCAGTCCGCGGCAGCGCAGGCCGCCTGCTCAGCGCCTGGTTATAAAGCGCCTTGTATTTTTTTCTCTCCAAGGGGGTATCTTGGAGCTAAATTACTGATCTGCATCAACTTACGGGCAGTGCGTTGCTTCAAAATATTCATTCCAAAAGGCTTGCGTCCAAAATATTGAGCCAGTTGGAGTTACCGTTTGTGAAATCGAAATAAAGAGCCGGGGCGAGTTCCGGGTTCTTTTATTTTGATCTCTATTATTAGTATAGCGGGTGGAGGGGAACTACTACGCCAGCTCTATTCAGCTTGTTTTCATGGGGTTAGATGGTTTCGAGGGTTGACAAAGCATTGAGGGTGCCTTGTTCTCGCTGGTGATTGCAATGCTCTGTAGCTAGTTCCGCCGCATCCGCCGCCGCACCCAAAGCATGCCCAGATAGCTCAGCGACACCACCAGCACCACCAACCCGACCGGCAGTCCCACCCGCTTATAGCTGAGCGCAAAGTCCACCGCATGATGCGTCACGCTGTTGTAGATCAGAATGCTGATGATCGCGCAAAACGTCGCTGCAAAGAAGGCCGCAAACCCTGCCGCCGTCCCCATCAACAGGCTCGCAAACCACCCCAGATCACCGCACCGGAGCTCCGAACACATACCCTGCGCCAAGCGTCCGCTCGTTTAACGGAATTGCATTGTGAGACATCTGCTTCATCCATTTAGAATACCTTTTAATGGCAGAGAGCGTTCAAAGTGGACTAGTCAAAGCGGTGCAAGTGGCCCGCGATGCAATCGTGCAAAAAGCCCCTAACGGCGTCAGTTACGCCGCTTACGGGGAAAATAACCTTCCGGAGCAGGATCTTCAGCGCATGGTCCAGGCAGTGCCCGTCTCTATCGCCGGAGCCCTTGGCCGCAAGACCTACTTCTTCGTCCCACTTGCCCTCTCCGATCGCCGCACCACGGATCCCTCCGGCCAGCGCAACAGCGAAGCCACAGTCGTCGCCCCTGTCTACTCGGCAGAGTTCGGCGACCAGGCCATCTGCCATCGCAACGTCACCCTGGGCGACACCGACGGCATCTTTATCTCCACCCGTCTGCTCGGCGACCGCTTCGCCCTCGCCTTCGAGTTCTTTATCAATGTGGCGCACGCCTTCGTCGATGCCGCCGGCGTGCCCGCCTCCTTTGGCGAAATCGTCTGGGCGCAGGCAATCGCCGACGTCCGCGGCGAAACCAGCCAGGACTCCTGGGAGAGCCGCCGCCTCTCACTCATCCCTGGCGACAAAGCAGAAAAAATCGACGGCCAATCCAGGATCGACGAGAAGGCCAAGTCCGACTTCATCGAGGCCGCCTTCTCTGATGCCGTCGCCATCTATCAGCTCTCCCTCTCCGTTGACTTCGACTACTCCGAGCTGCGCGAGCGAGAGTATCCCCTGCTGGCTCCTCAGCCTCTTGCCGAGCGACTGCGCCACGTGGCCAAACTCTTCCCGCCCAATCCCAGCTACGAGTTCGCCATCCGCTACCGCCGCCGCGCCTGACTTTGAGCATGCTAACGAACCGCTCCATGCCGCGTTCCACCGTCATTCCGGTTCTGCCTTATCCCAACCTCGGCGAAGCGATTGACTGGCTGGGAAGCGCCTTCGGATTCACACTGCGTCTTCGTATCGGCGATCATCGCGCCCAGCTCAACGCAGGCGACGGCGCAATCGTCCTGACCCAGCAACCCGGCTACGAAGGACGCAACTCTCCACACTCCGTGATGGTGCGGGTCGAAGATGCAAACAACCACTACGAACGAGCGGCCCTGCACGGAGCACAGATACTTCAGGTTCCGGTCGATCACCCTTACGGCGAACGCCAGTACACCGCCACCGATCTCGCCGGCCACCGCTGGACATTCTCCCAGACCATAGGCGATGTCGCACCCGAAGACTGGGGCGGCGCATCCGGACAGCTGACCTGAGCATCAAAAGGTTCGGCGATTAGCAAGGAGATCCAATGCCCGTCATCCGAACCTGCAAAAGCTGTGGCCAGAAAAATCGCATTGGCGCTCAACATCTCGCCGACACCGGCCGTTGCGGAGCCTGCAAAAATCCTCTGCCGCCTCTCAACGAACCCCTGCAGGCCGACACTGAACTCTTCGATGACGTCATTCAGAACTCGCGCGTGCCGGTGCTCGTGGATTTCTGGGCCGACTGGTGCGGTCCCTGCCGGGCAGCTGCTCCCGAAGTAGCCCGCACCGCCGCCGACATGGCCGGCAACGCCGTCGTCCTCAAGGTAGATACTGAGCGCAACCCGCAGCTCTCCGCTCGCTACAACGTCCGCAGCATCCCCAACTTCGCCGTCTTCTCCGGCGGCAAGCTGGTGAAACAGCAACCGGGACTGGTAGGCCATGACGTGATGGAGTCCTGGCTAAAATCCGCGGCGACAACTCAAGTCTGATTCACACGGCTGGATAAGCCGTCTAGAACTCAGGTCAGCGCGAGGTATTCGTGCGTCAGCCGTACGACCATCGATCCCTCGCCAACCGCTGACGCGACACGATTCATTGCACCGGCTCGAAGGTCTCCGGCTGCGAACACTCCCGGAACGCTGGTTTCGAGCAGCAGCGGTTCGCGTTGTTCCTTCCAGGTGCGTGCAAACGCATCGGCTGTCATCAGATCACGCCCGGTGAGGACGAAACCTTTTGCATCGCGCAGCACGTTGGCGGGAAGCCAGTCGCTGCGCGGACGCGTACCGATGAACACAAACACTGCATCGGCGTCTTCCACCTGACACGATCCATCGTCCAGCGATGTCAGCTCAATGCGTTCACAGTGTCCGTCGCCCTCTACGCGCACGATCTCTGTCCTAGGCCGCAGTCGAATGTTCGGGGTCTTCTCAATCTGCTCGATAAGGTACACCGACATGGTGCCTTGCAGGCAGTCACGGCGCACAACGATCTGCACCTCTTTCGCGTAACGCGACAGATACATGGCGCCCTGGCCTGCGGAGTTGCCGCCCCCCACCACGATCACGCGCTTGCCGCGCAACGCAGCTGCTTCTGTGGTCGCGGCGCCGTAGTACACCCCGGCACCTGTGTGCTCCTTCACACCGGGCGCGGGATGTTCGCGATACGACATGCCGGTTGTCGCGAGCATGGCCCGCGTGACCAGTTCACGGCCATCGGCGAGTTTGAGACGTTTGTATCCCCCGTCGATTGAGACCTCCGTCACTTCCAGAGGCGAAAGAAACTCCGCTCCAAGCCGCTGCGCCTGCATCAGAGCACGGCGCGTCAGCTCGCTGCCGCTCACTCCGGTTGGAAAGCCGAGATAGTTTTCGATCCGGGAGCTCGTACCCGCCTGTCCGCCAGGCGCGTGCCGGTCCAGCAGCAGTGTCCGCAATCCTTCCGAGGCTCCATACACCGCCGCCGCGAGGCCCGCCGGACCGGCTCCAACGATGACCAGGTCGTAGACCTCGAAGGCAGCTGAAAGCGACTTGCCGAGGCGCTCGGCCACCTGTCTGGGCTCCGGATTACGCAACACGGGCGATCCATCATCGAAAAAGAGTGCCGGAAGTTCATCCGTGCCAACCCCTGCGGCGTCCAGCAGCACGCATGCGTCCGGATCCCGCGTAACTTCGAGCCAGCGATACGGAATCAGATTGCCAGCCAGAAAGTCCTTGATCGCATGCGAGCGGGGAGACCACTGATGTCCGACCAGCCTGAGTCCCTTCGCCTCGGGCAGATACTCGGCCTGCCAGGCGTCGAGCAGATCGTCCAGCACAGGAAAGAGACGTTCCTCGGGCGGGTCCCAGGGCTTCGACAGATAGTGATCGAGATGCGCTTCGTTGATGGCCCGGATCGCGGCCTCGATGTCCGAATAGGCCGTGAGCAGGACGCGCCGCGCCAGCGGATAGACTTCACGTGATCGGGCCAGCACTTCGCTTCCTGTCATGCCGGGCATACGCTGATCGCTGAGCACCATCGCGACCGCATCCCCGCGGCTTTTCAGTTCGCGGATCGTAGACAGCGCCTCTTGGCCGGAGGACGCGCACATAATCAGGTAGTTTTCTCTGTAGCGCGAACGCAGGTCACGGCGCACCGCTGCGAGCACTTGCGGATCGTCGTCCACCACCATGAGTACTGGCTTGTTCATAACGTCGCACAGGCTCCGTCGTTATCAGCGAGCGGTAGAATCACCCGAAACTCCGTCCGGCCCGGCTGCGAGTCGACCGCAATCTCACCGTCATTGTGTCGTACCAGCCGCCGGACGATGTCCAGTCCCAGGCCGGTGCCCTGTCCCATCGGCTTCGTAGTGAAGAAGGGATCGAAGATGCGTTCGCGAACCTGGGCAGGAATCCCGGCTCCGTCGTCGATGATGCGCACGATCACGCGCTGACCTTCGCGATTTGCGAGTGCCGTCACGCGGCCAGACTCCGCGACGGCGTCCAGCGCATTGTCGATCAGATTCGCCCAGATCTGATTCAGTTCGCCCACAAAGCCGCGCACACATGGCAGACCGGCCTCCACACCAATCGCCACGGAAGCCGACTTCGCGTTCGCCTTGGATCGGAGCACGGCAACCGTGTGGGTCAGGCTCTGGGCCACGTCCACTGGCCCGGCGATCACAGCCTGATCCATATGGGTAAATCCTTTGATTGCAATGACCAGGCCCGAGATGCGTGTCGCGGCCTCCTGGATATCCGACGCGAGGCTCCGGACCGAACATCCGGCCGCGGCCCACCGCAGCACGGCGTTCAGCGCTGGCCCCTGAACCGCACAGGAAAGCTGGTCGAGCGCCTCAAACGTCACCTCGGTCTCCGCAAGTGCCTCTGCCAGCGACACGTCGAGCCCGTGATCGGCAAGCCAGTCCTCGATCGCCTCTTCGCGCTCGGCCTCCTCGATCGGGAACGCACGCCTTGTCTCCGCTTGGCCAGGCAGGAGGTTCGAATCGCATCGACTGCGGCAAGCTGTTCGTCCGTCAGCCTCGCTGCGCCGAACGCGCGCGTAGCTGCCTCGGAGTCTTCGAGCCTGTCCTCAAGCCGGGCCGCGTTGCGTTCGATCGCGGACGCAGGATTGTTCAGCTCGTGCGCCAGTCCGGCGGACAATTTACCGAGCGAAACCATCTTCTCGTCGTGCAGGTCGCTCGAGTTGAAGACGCGAGCGCGATCCAGCATGACGTGGACCAGAGTCCCCGTAACCTCATGGCACTCGTGGATCATCGCGCGAAGATCGTCGCGAGGTACTGCCAGAATCTCCGTCGGTTCCTGGGCTATCGTGTCGCCGGGGGGATTAATCATGCGCGAGTACGGGAGTACGCCGGTAACATCGCCTTCCCGCCATTCCATCATCTTGTGCCGTCCGGCAGCACGATCGACAAATATGGCAATGCGCCCCGATAGCACGACAAAGAAGCCGTCCACCCGCGCATCCTTCGACGAAAGGATCTCGCCAACCGCCAATTGTCGAAGAGATCCGTGCGCGGCAAGCCACTCCAATTCGTGGCGGGGTGCTCCGCCAAGAGTCTTGTGCTCCGTCAGTCGATCGACTAGATTCTGTTGTCGTCACCTGGGCGTCATCTCTTTCGCTGGGATCGAATACCGACACCGAACAAGGTACAAGTTACCAGATGGAGTAAGTACTCGGGCAACATCCCCGGCAGCTCCTCATCCTCAAGGGGGACACCAAGCACAACTCGCGGTCCTGTGGTGCTTACAGCGTGCGTAACATGCTGACACGGTTCCGGATGCCCTATCTTCGGGGCAATGAAAAGATTCTGGTTTGCAAATGTATCTTTTGTGGCTAGTATGGTTGACCGACGTGGGGGCGCCCTATGGGGAAGTCTTCTGCCGTAGTTCAGATCGAGGGTTTTGGCAGCACGCAGCGCAGAGACGCGTGGTGGGTTGAGATTGTGCCGGTCGTCCTGCTTCTGGGTGGGTTTGGCATCTATGCCACCCTTCGAGCGTTTGAAGGCAGGTACTATGCGTGGGGGCCTTACCTCTCTCCGTTTTATTCTCCTCTCATCGATCCCCAGCACCACTGGTGGCGATTTTCGCCGGCGCTTCTGGTTCTCGCCGGACCCCTCGGGTTCCGCACCACCTGCTACTACTATCGAAAGGCTTATTACCGCGCGTTTTTTCTGGATCCGCCATCCTGCTCGGTAGGGGAAAGGAGCAGAAGGCCGTACCGCGGCGAGACTTCCTTTCCCTTTATTCTTCAAAATCTTCATCGCTGGTTTCTGTACGTCGCGGTGGTGTATCTCGCCTTCCTGTGGCGTGACGCGATTCATGCGTTCTTCTTCCCGGATGGGTTTGGAGTCGGCGTAGGCTCCCTTATCCTGCTGCTGAATATCGTTCTGCTGACGCTCTACACTTTTTCCTGCCACTCCCTGCGTCACCTTGCAGGAGGAAAGCTCGATTGCTTCTCCTGCACGTCGTTTGGCCCTACGCGTCACACCGGATGGCAATGGCTCAGCGGTTTGAACGGCCGACACATGCTCTTTGCATGGCTGAGTCTCATCTCTGTAGGCGTGGCAGACCTGTACATCAGGATGGTCTCTTCAGGTTTTATAAAGGATATTCGGCTCCTGTGACCCCGGCATATGAAACCCACGAACACGACGTACTGATTATCGGTGCGGGTGGCGCTGGCCTGCGGGCTGCAATCGAAGCCCTGAGCCAGGGCGTAAGCGTCGGTGTCGTGTGCAAGTCGCTGCTGGGCAAGGCGCATACGGTCATGGCCGAAGGTGGTATCGCAGCTGCCATGGCGAACGTGGATGCGGCCGATGACTGGCGCACACATTTTGGCGACACCATGCGCGGCGGAAAGTTCCTGAACAACTGGCGCATGGCGCAGCTACACGCGCAGGAAGCACCCGATCGCGTGCGCGAGCTGGAGCAATGGGGTGCGCTGTTCGACCGCACGGAGAACGGCGAGATTTTGCAGCGGGCCTTCGGCGGCCATACTTTCAAGCGGCTGTGTCACGTCGGTGACCGCACCGGCCTGGAGATGATCCGCACCTTGCAGGACCGCGGTGTGCACATGGGGATCGACGTCTACATGGAGTGCGCCATCACGCAGCTGCTCAAAGATGGCGACCGCATCGCCGGCGCGTTTGGTTACTGGCGCGAACAGGGACGCTTCATCCTCTTCAAGGCGAAGTCCGTGGTGATCTGCACCGGCGGCATCGGTAAGGCCTGGAAGATTACTTCGAACTCATGGGAGTACACCGGCGACGGTATGGCGCTCGCTTATGACGCCGGAGCCGAGCTGCTGGACATGGAGTTCGTGCAGTTTCATCCCACCGGGATGGTCTGGCCACCGGGAGTGCAGGGGATTCTGGTGACTGAAGCTGTGCGCGGTGAAGGCGGAGTCCTGCGTAACAAAGATGGTGAGCGGTTCATGGAGCGCTACGATCCGAAGAAGATGGAGCTTTCCACCCGTGACGTGGTTGCGCGCTCGATCTACACCGAAGTGCGCGAAGGACGAGGCACCGAACACGGAGGCGCATTCCTCGATATCTCGCACAAGCCGGCCGAGTACGTGAAGCGAAAGCTGCCCAGTATGTACCACCAGTTTCTGGAGCTGGCCGATGTGGACATCACGAAGGGACCGATGGAGGTCGGTCCGACCTGCCACTACATGATGGGGGGCATCCGTGTGGATGCGGAGACTGCGCAGAGCTCAGTTCCCGGACTTTTTGCAGCCGGAGAAGCGGCTGCGGGTCTGCACGGTGCAAATCGGCTCGGCGGCAACTCACTCTCCGATCTGCTGGTCTTTGGCCGGCGCGCGGGACTGGCAGCCGCAGAACATGCCAAACAAGTGGCTGCGCCTGTGATCGATGCTACGCAGCTTGCCGACGCGGAACGGCAGATGCTGCTACCCTTCGAGCGTCCGGCGGGCGAGAGCCCGTACGCCATCCATGAGGATCTGCAGGACGTCATGCAGCGTCTCGTCGGCATCTTCCGCAACGAAGAAGATCTGCAGCGCGCTTTGTCGGAGATCGACAAGCTGAAGGAGCGCACAGCTCGCATTCACGTGGAAGGTTCACGGATGTTCAATCCGGGCTGGCACCTGACGCGGGATCTCGAAAGCATGTTGACCGTCGCAGAGGCTGTGACCCGCAGCGCCCTCGCGCGCCACGAGAGCAGGGGTGCTCACAGTCGCATCGATTTCCCGGCTCTGGATCAAGCGTGGGGAAAGAAGCATACTGTCGTGGTGAAGAAGGCGGAGACCATGACGTTGATTGAAACTCCCGTTCTCGAGATACCTGATGATCTGAAGCAATTGCTTGCAGAGGATAGTGGAGTGAAAAAGTAGCGGAGGTTAGCCATGGCTGAGGCGACGTTGCAGATCTTCCGGGGTGACCAGGACGGCGGCAAAGCCGTTGACTATCGAGTACCACTTGTCCCCGGGATGGTTGTGCTCGACGCAGTTCACTCGGTGCAGGCGCACCAGGCACCCGACCTCGCCGTCCGCTGGAACTGCAAGGCCGGCAAGTGCGGCTCGTGCTCGGCTGAAGTGAATGGCCGTCCGCGGTTGATGTGCAAGACGCGCATGGACTCGCTTCCTCTGGATCAGCCCATCACCATCGTTCCGATGAAATCGTTTCCCATCATCAAAGATCTGGTGACGGATGTCTCCTGGAATTTCAGGATGAATCAGAAGATCCCGCCATTCCAGCCGCGGCCCGGCGTCGCGTGGAAGATGTACCAGCGTGATGTGGACCGTGTGCAGGAGTTTCGCAAGTGTATTGAGTGCTTTCTCTGCCAGGATGTCTGTCACGTCCTGCGCGATCACCACAAGAAAGAGCAGTTTGCCGGGCCGCGCTTCTTCGTCCGCACGGCTTCGCTCGAGATGCATCCGCTGGACGGTGTTTCGCGGACGAAGGTCTTGAAGGAGCAACTGGGCCTGGGTCTCTGCAACATCACCAAGTGCTGCACCGAGGTGTGCCCGGAAGATATTCACATCACCGACAACGCCATCATCCCCCTCAAGGAGCGGGTGGTGGACGAATACTATGATCCGCTGCTGATGCTTGTCCGCAAGATCCGGAGTGCCGGAAAAGCGTAGTGGCAGCAAAGGAAGGCGCCATGACATACGAGCTGAAGTGCATTTCAAGCGCAGGTATTCCCAAGGCCATCGCGAAGGCCGAACGCTACCGCAGTCTCCGGGAACCGGAAGAGGCGGAGTCGATCTGCCGCGATATCCTCGCCACCGAGCCGCGTCAACAACTTGCATTACGTCTGCTCGGGCTTGCGATTACGGACCAGTTCACCGGCACCGGGTCCGATCGTTACCGGGAGGCGGAACAGGTCTTCCAGCAGCTCGATGATCCCTACGAGCGGCTCTACTACGCCGGTATCGCTTCGGAACGGCGCGCCAAGGCTCAACTCCACGCGGGGCAGCCATCGCATACGCTGCTGCCACTCTTCGAGCAGGCTCTGCGCTCCTTTGCAGAGGCTGAAAAGATTCGCCCGGCTGGAAATGATGATGCCATCCTTCGCTGGAATCGCTGCGTGCGCCTGCTGCAAACCACAACCTATGTGTGGGAGCAGGATTCGGCTCCGTTCGAAGCGCAGGATGCTCCGCCACCGAGATAACGCGATCAGCCGGTTTCGATTCCCTTGCGCGGAGATCAGAAAGATATCTTCAGGCCAAACTGCAGTTCGCGTTGGGTACTCGCCGTGGAAAGCACCTGGCCAAAGGTTGTGCCATTCAACGTTCCATTCGGAGCGGCCCAGACCGGTGAATTGGTAAGGTTGAACGCCTCTGCGCGAAACTCCACCTTGACCCGTTCGATGGAAAATGTACGAAATACGGAGAGATCGATGTCTCTGTACCAATCTGATCTCAAGGTGTTTCTGCCCACATTTCCCTCGGTATATTGAGCAGGGGCTTGAAATGCCGCGGTATTGAACCATTCGAATCGGTTGCGATTCGTAAGAGTCGGATTTCCCACCTGATTGACACCTTGATAGTTATTCCCCGTATTCGCAACATCTCCCGAGTAAGAAACCGTAAACGGTGTGCCGGAGGTCAGGGTTGCGATGCTGTTAATCTGCCAGCCTCCAATGATGGCATCGGCGAAGCGATTTCCTGTAGCAAATTTCTGTCCCGCGCCGAAGGGGAGTTGATACGTCACACTACCGGTGAACATGTTCGGCAGATCAAAGCCTGCGACACTGCGGTCGGCCTTCGGATTGTACGGATTTCGAACGAAGCAGCCCTCAGCTCCGAAGTAGCCGTCGCAACCCACATCGATCGTTTTCGACCAGGTGTAATTCAAGGTGTACGCGAGCCCGGATGCAATCTTCCGGTCGAGCTGAATTTGCAAGCCGTTGTAGCTGCTCGAGCCATTGCTCTGTTCGTACTGCGTGGGCGTGATATACGGATAGGGCGCCCGGCTTGCAGGCGTGCCTGGCCCGGGGGAAACGGCAACATTGAAGAATCCGCAGCACGGCATATGAGTGCTGCGCGAGCCTACGTAGTTCATGCTTAAAACCGTCGCCGCTCCCAGCTGCTGCTGCAAACCTACAGTCCACTGGTCGGAGTAGGGATTTTTCAAATACGGTGCAATAAAATTTGCCGACTGAATAAACGGACTTGCAAGTGGAAGAGTGTGGGTCTGGCCAGGAGGCAGATTGAGTGGGTTTTCGGCAGGCGTCGTCACCGTAGTCGAGTTCAGGTTGCTCGTGATATCCAACCCAAAGGACGGCCACAGCGCTCCCTCATTCTGAACGCTTTGCATAATGCCGGACCAGACGTCGTATACCCGGCCATACGAAAGATGCAGTACCAGTTCCGGATGGATCTGATAGGCAAAGCCAAGTCGCGGCTGAATATTATCTATTTGATTGTTGATCAGGCTGTTGCTCGTCCCCTGGACCACATTCGCGGGAAGAACTCCGCCGGGAATGCACGGCGCAGCGAGAAGCGTCGCGCAGGAGCCAAGCCCTGCGGCAGCTTTGCTCAGAATATAGGTACCGTTCCGTAGATTGAGCGCGCCTGTGATGTTGGACTGCGTCGAGTTCGGCGCCAGTGTCGGCATGAGCACCCAGTCATAACGAAGTCCGATATTCATCGTCAGCTTGGGCATGATCTTCCACTGATCGCCGGCGTACACACCATTGACCCATCCATCTCTGGGAAGCTTCAGGTTGTTGCGGCGTTCGCCGTTCGATGGAGCACCGATCAAAAACGATGCCAGGGCATTCCCTGTGCCTGCCTGACTCTCCAGATTCGACGTCTGGAAGGCCGAGAAACCCAGGTTGTCGTTGGCGTTCAAAACACTTTCATCGTTGTGGCTGATGCTGGCTCCAACCTGCAACGAATGTCGGCCGATCAGCTTCGTGAAGTCACCTTTCCATTCGTAAATATCGCCGTCTGTATCGGCCAGATAGCTATTGCCGCCCCCCGCAAAACCCGTCACGGCAACGATGGGAACCTGGCACGGAAGAGGTCCCAGGAAGCCACACACGAAACTTTGGTTGAACCCGCTCGTATCGACCGGGTTTGCGAACGTCGTAATTGTTTCGAAATACTGCCACACGTGCCCAGCGGTAAGTTGAAGCGTCGCCGAGGCCCCGAAGGTGTGCAGATAGCTCACTCCCCAATTTTGTCCGTCACTCACATTTTCTGTGCCTAGTCCGGTAAATCCGCCGGACGTCGTCTGAGTCGCGTGAAATTGACTGAAGCGTCCCCATATCGAGTTTGAAGCGCTTAGTTGCTGGTCAAGCCGCACGCTGTAGTTGTTTTGTCGAGTCAAGGTTGGCTCAGTGTCGACACCATTGACCCCGGATGTTGTGGAAACCGGCGCCGGGTACATCTCTTTGGCGAGCGTCACCATCACCGGGTCGAGTGCGGACGCAATATTGTTCCTGGCAAACGGCGTCCGCAGGTACTGACCTGGTTTGCTGGGATCTGCGACGGTTGTATATGGGTTGTAAAGCTGCTGCGGAACGGCGCTGAAGTCGCCCGCCAGCTCAGCCGCCGTCGGAACGTTGTACAGGCTCTGGTTGGCAGAATTGATTCTCGTGCCCTCGTACGCGCCAAAGAAGTACGTGTGATGCTTTCGTCCGCTATACAACTTCGGAACGCTCACCGGCCCGCCAATCGTAGCTCCAAACACGTTCTGCTTCAACGGAGTTGTGCTGGCCAGCAATGGATTGCGTGCGTCGAAGAAATCGTTGCGAAGAAACTCCCACACCCCTCCATGGAACTGATCCGTACCGGACTTCGTGACGACGTTGACGATTCCTCCCATCACTCCGCCAAACTGGCTCTGGTCGTTGTGCGACTGAACCTTGAACTCCTCGATTCCATCGATGATGGGTGGCACCGCGTATTCGCTGAACCAGAACTGTTGGTCCGTCACTCCGTCCAGCAGAAATAAGTTGCTGCGATTCATTTGTCCGTTCACCGCCGGAAAACCGAAGGACCCTATCAGAATCGCATTTCCTCCACCGGAACCCTGACCGGTGTCGGCTCGGCTCGATCCCGGTGTGAGTGTCAGCAATTGCGTAAAGTTGCGGCCGTTCAGTGGCAATGCGTTGACAGCGGTGCTGTCGAGGACCGTACCCAAATTCGAGGTCGATGTTTCAATCTGACTTGAGGCAGCCTCGACCGTCACCTGCTGCACTTGCGTGCCTAAGCCCAGGACGAAATTGAAGCTGGCCGTCTGATTCACATACAGCACGAACGGGCTCTGCTGTGCCGGCGCAAATCCCTGCATTTTCACCTCCAGGGTATAGGTCCCTGGCGCAACATCCACGAACGCATAGCTTCCCGACGAGTTTGAAGACGTCGTTCGTGCGGTCCCGGTGGAGGTCATCTGCAACGTGATCTGTGCGCCCACGATCACCGCGCCGGAAGAATCGCGAATCGTGCCATTGACAGAAGCCGAGGAAAGCTGGGCCCGGGCCCCAACACAGGTCAGCATGAGACACAGCACAATACCCAGGATCAAATTGCTCGTGCGTAACGTTCCCGATCGATTCATCAGAGCGCCCCCTACAGAAGCCCTCAGGACGTCGTAACGGCCATCGAATTGTTTCTGTGGGGATCTGGCCGTCGGCCTGTCCTTCAGACAGAATTGAGATCAATGAATACTGCAGCCTCAATTTTCTACATGTGATCGGTAGCTCTCGTCAATAAAAACAGGACATTAAAGCCAGTAGACGTCTAGCCTGTCACGACACCCATCATCAGGATCGAGCAGCTTACGGTAATGAAATCTTCCACAAGCGCGGCCTGCCAGTCCTTGCATTCCATCTTTTCCACCACCTCCCGCCGCACCAGGAAGCCGCCGAAGGCACCGACCAAAGCCCCTCCAGCTCCCAGCATGACTCCTTCAACGACCGATCCGTCCAGGCCGGTAGCCACAAGCGCCCCCACCAGCCCGCCGAAGCAGAGTCGCGCCACCAGAGGAAACGGCGCAATACGGTTCGGGGTCTGCGGAAGCTTGTCCCCCACCAGCTCGGCAACCGCAAGAACGCTAAAGATAATGGCAACCGTCAGCTTCCCCGCCCAGGAGGCCCACGTATCGCCCACCGGCAGGTCTCCCCGATAGGCGAACCAGCAGAGCACGGCGATAGGCGTCATCGTCCGCAGCCCCGTAAGTACGCCCAGCAAAGGAATTGCCACCAGCCATGCCAGCACCGCCATCGTCATTGACTTCGCCCCAGTCTTTCGTGTCACTAACATACGCGCCATGGACGGAAAGGTGAATATCAGCTGCTGCAAAAACGCGTGAAATGACCGCAATTACCTGTCAAAACAGCATAAAAAGACGCGATTTTCATCGCTGAAATCGCGTCTTTTCATGCCAATTGTCTGCGTCAAACCCGCGTCGCTACTCGCGAAGCCAGGGATAGAGGGGAAATTTCTCCGCTAATTCACCCACCCGCCCGCGAATGTCCGCTAGTTTCGCGGCATCGGAGCGATTCTCAATCGCCTCCGCAATCCATTTCGCAATAATCTTCATCTCCCCCACCCCCATCCCCCTTGTCGTCAGAGCCGGCGTGCCGATTCGGATGCCGCTGGGTTTCATGGGTGGATTTGAGTCGTAGGGAATGGCGTTCTTGTTGACGGTGATTCCGGCTTCGCCTAATGCATGCTCTGCTTCCGATCCGAGTACGCCCTTTTGGAAGACGTCGATCAACATCAGGTGCGTGTCGGTGCCTCCAGAGATGATGCGATACCCTTCTGCGGCGATTGCTTCGGCGAGCACTTTTGCATTTGTAACTATTTGTGTTGCGTACGATGCAAACTCCGGCTGTAGCGCCTCTTTGAATGCGACTGCCTTTGCGGCGATGACATGCATCAGCGGTCCGCCTTGCTGGCCGGGAAACACGCTGCGGTCGACGGCGGCGGCAAATTCCTGGCGGCACAGAATCATGCCGGCGCGAGGGCCGCGCAGCGTCTTGTGCGTCGTGGTTGTCACGATATGAGCGTCCGGTACGGGCGATGGGTGCACGCCTCCGGCTACGAGGCCGGCGATGTGAGCCATATCGACCATAAGATAGGCTCCGACCTTGTCGGCGATGGCGCGCATTCTCTCGAAGTCGAAGAAACGCGGATAGGCGCTGCCGCCGCCGATGATCATCTTGGGCTTCTCGCGTAACGCGATTTCTTCGAGCTGATCGTAGTCGACTGTCTCGGTGTCTTTGCGGACCTGGTAGCCGACGATGCGATAGAGTTTGCCGGAGAAGTTGAGCTTGTGGCCGTGGGTGAGGTGGCCGCCGTGCGCGAGGTCGAGGCCGAGGATGCAGTCGCCGGGGTTGAGCAGCGTAACGCAGGCTGCGGCGTTTGCCTGTGAGCCGGAGTGCGGCTGGACGTTGACGTGGTCTGCTCCGAAGAGCTGTTTGGCACGGTCGCGCGCGATGTTTTCTACGACGTCGGCGAACTCGCAGCCACCGTAGTAGCGTTTGCCGGGATAGCCTTCAGCGTACTTGTTGGTGAAGACTGTGCCTGCGGCTTCGAGGACGGCGCGGCTGACGAAGTTCTCGGAGGCGATCATCTCCAGGCCCTCGTGCTGGCGGCGGATTTCGTTCTCGATCTGTTCGGCGATATCTGGATCGGAGGTTGCGAGGTGTGCGTTCAGGTCAATAGACATGCTTTTATTTTATGCTCCCGTCGGTTGTGTTGCTTTTCGGCCAGCTGCTTGAAGGACTGGTAGATGAATGAGCCTAAGTACCAGCCGTCAATGTATTTGTAGGGCGTCTCGCCTGTGGTGTAGTGGCCGCAGGGGAGCACCTTTGAAACGTAGTCGACCTTGTAGCGATCGAAGTTGGCGAGGACGTCGAGGGAGAACTCGCGGAGGAACGTGAGGTCGTAGGTTGCGTGGACGACCAGGGTTCGTTTCGGGTTCGCGGCGAAGCGCTGCATGTACGACATGGGGCTGATGCCGGTGAAGATCTGGCGGACATCGTCTTGCGTGAGGCCGGCCTGCTCGAACGCAGTGCGGATGTGGCGCGTGCTTTGTCCGGTCCAGACTACGTCTCCGAACCACGTTGACGCGTGGTTGAAGGCGCAGACCTGCAGGCGCGCGTCGTGCGCTGCGGCGATGAAGGCGTAGCAGCTGCCGAGGCTGGTGCCGAGAACGCCGAATTGCTCGTAGCCTTGCGATTGGAGCCAGTCGAGGCAGCTGCGAATATCGACGACTGCCTGACGGCAGGAGGCGGTGGTGCGGCCGAGGTTGGAGCTGACGGCGTAGTCGGAGCGCTCGAGCTCGGCGGGGCGACGGATGTCGTGGTACGGCTTCGAGAGGCGCAGGGCGGAGATTCCGAAGCGGTTGAACAGGGTGCAGAGGGCGTTGTGGCTGAAGGCGTCGGCGTTCCACTGGGGCATGACGATGATGGCCTGCTTCGGCCTGCCATCGTGTCTGGCTGGCGCGGGATACCAGCGGGCGTTGACGGCGTCGTTCTCCGGGTAGAGGGAGCGGACCGGGGAGGTGAAGCGGAGGAAGTCGGCTTCTTCGAGTTCGCCGATCTCGGCCTGAAGTCTCAGCTCGGCGTCCTGGGCGAGGGTTTCGGGGCGGACGTTGGTGGGGAAGAGCTGCGGGTGACGGCGTTCGAGGCGGAAGTCGGTTGGGGTTTCGTAGCCGAAGAATTCTGATGAGCGGCTGACGATATCTTCGTTGACGGCGAGCATCTGTTGGAGGCCGGCTTCGGCTGGGTTCGCGGCGAGGGGGCTGAAGTCGCTTAGCCAGTCAAAACCCCATTCGAGGGGCCGGACGATGCGGTTGGTGTCGCGGGTGGTGAGAGCCGTCTCCCAAGCGTACATCCACTTTCCGTAGAGCTTTGAGAGCATTTCTCAAGTTTATCCCGGGGGAATTGAAAATTTCTCTTCGGGGGTGGATTTTGGGGCTAAGATATTGAGCTGGCTTGGGTTACGGGTGGTCCTTTCTTGTAAAATATTGATTCTTCATATGTTTATGTCCAAAATATTGAGCTGGTTGGGGTTACGGTTGATGATTGCATTTAAAGCAAAGAGCCCGGAGAGTTCCGGGCTCTTTGTTTTGATCTCTATTAACAGTATAGCGGGTGGAGTGGAACTAGTACGCCAGCTCTATTTTGTTTTGTTTCATGGGGTTAGGTGGGTTGGGGGGTTGACAGGGTTTGGTGGTTCGGGCAGTGGTGGCTTAAAGCGATGCGCGGTTTGAGGGGAGAGCAAATCTCGCGGGGTCCTTCGACTGCGGCTCGCGATGAAACTGCGAGCCTTCGCTCAGGATGACGGTTTGTTGGGTGGGTTTGGAGAAAGACAACGGCAAAAGCGAACGACGCCGGGGCTGAAGAGGATGCTGAAAAAGTGCCCACACGGACGAAAAGCGTAGCTCCGCGGCTGAAAGCCGCACTACAAAGAAAACACTTTCGGCGCGGCTGAAGCCGTGCCCTTAAGCAAAACGGATTTTTTCGGCACCCTCTTTAGCTCCATGCTCCTACCTCAAAAGCAACGGCAACGGCAAAAGCAGGTCCTTCGACTCCACTGCTCGCAAAAGCGCGAGCGGTTTCGCTCAGGATGACACTTCTGTGGGTAGGTTAGAAAGAGCAGGCAACGGCAAAGGCAAAATGCGGGGGTCTCTCCACTTCGCTACCGCTTCGGTCGAGATGACGCGACCTCTAGGATCGTTTTGGCTTCGTTCGAGTGACGCTGTCATTCACGATGAGACATGCGCGAAAGGCGGTTCGCTTCGCGAATGCCCACCTTAGCGACGATAAGGCTGTCGCGAAGATGGGGCACCCGGGTTTGTGGCGGGGGTGTTGATCAGAGTTCGGAGAGGATGAGGCAGACTCGGCCTACGATGTAGTCGGCTGGGGACTCGTGGTGGGCGAGGGGGAGGATCTGGATGGGGAAGGCCATGGAGCAGGGGCGGAGGATGAGGTTGCCGGCGTCGTACTCGAGGTAGCGGAGGAGAAGCGCGGGGCCGCTGCGGACGGCGTAGAGGGTGCGTTGGTGGGCTCGGTAGGGGGCGAGAGAGGTGTAGTGGCGGTCGAGGATGACGATGGCTCCGGTGGAGAGGAGGGGTTCCATGGCGGCGGACTGGTGGGCGTCTGCACGGATGGCTACGAAGCGCTGGGGGTTTGCGGATGTCATGGGATTGCCAGCGACGGGATTGCCAGCGACGGGATTGCTAGCGGCAGTGTGGTTAGTGACAGGACGGTGGGAGACGGTGCGGTGGGCGCGGTTGTCGTGGAGGCGCTGGGCGTCTACCTGGATGGTCTCGATGACTGCGGAGGGGTGGATGCGGGTTTCGTCCATGGCGGTGCTGGGGGAGACGACGGGGACGAGTTCGACGGGTTCGGGGGTCGGCGATGGCGATGGCGATAGCGAATTTGCCTCCAGGTTGAGGGGGAGGATCTGGTCGATCGTGAGGTTCTGGGAGGCGAGGACGCGGTCGAGTCCTTCGAGGGACAGGGCGCGTTTGCTATTGAGGAAGTTGGAGATATGGGCCTGCTGGAAGCCGGCCTGCTGGGCGATTCGGCTGCCGGTGAGGGTTCCTCGTTCGATGCGGCGGAGGAGTTCTAGACGGAGAAGCTCATGAAGGTCCTGGAAGTTCATATGGGGGTTTCTCCGAGCTTCATATCATTTAGAAAGACGAAGATTAGGCGAAATATTCGCCTAATGCAATAGCATTCCGGTTAATTCAACTCTAGATGCAGGATTTGGTTGTTCTAGTTGGATCGGCAAAATTTATATTGACATCAATTTTGTCTAAAGCTATAACCTTGAGACTTTCTCTCTGAGAGTTTCAGGCACAAGGAGGACCTTCCTTCCCCGGGAGGATTCTGTTTTGTGTTTGGGATTTGGAGGGGATAAGGGTGGATGTAATTTTCCCAAGGTAATACTCGATGTGCCACTGGAAAAAAGGCGCTATTGGTTGGGCTACGAAGCCGTTAGAGCTTTGAGACCGGACCGTTAACGCTTCATAGCAACCTGAGCGAGCCCTCTCGACCGCTGAAAAATTACTGAGGCTCGCCGGGGGAGAACTACGCCTTGAAAGGGATGAAATGAACTACTTTCGCTTGGATCTAAAGGTATGTGAGGGATGCGGAGCGTTGTGGCTTCGCAAAAACGTAGTGGATGGTGTGTACTGCCGTGGCTGTCTGCGCCAGTTGTCGGAGTTCCCGGCTCCGCGGGCGAAGCATGCCGGCGGCCGGAAGCCTCGTTTGGCGCGGTCTCTGGGCTGCGTTGTCAGGGGTGGATCGAATGGGGGTGCGCGATGAGTGCAGCTCTTGTGATGATTCTTCCGGTGGTTTGGGCTACGGAGGCAGCGCCGGAGTTGGTGCAGCAGCCGGAGCTGCGGTTAGTCGAGCAGCAACAGGCTAGTCAGCAAGAAATAGAGCAGGCGCAGGCGCGAAGTGTTGTTCCGGAGTTGGCGTTTTACCGGAAGTATACGGAGGGTTTGCTGCGCCGGTATGTGCGTCTGTCGCTGGAGGCGGGGAAGGTTCCTTGCCTGATGGGACAGGAGATGTTTCGCGGCAATGTGACGAACTATGCCGTGAGCAGCTTTGAAGACGTGATTATCTTCGTGCACGATGTGGAGAAATGTATGGGAAGGCTGGACGAGGAACAGCAGATGCTGATTCGACGGATCGCTTTGCAGGAGTTTACGCAGGGCGAGACGGCGGCGCTGATCGGATGGAGCATCCGGTCGGTGAACCGGAGGTACTCGGAGGCGCTGGACCGGCTGACGAAGATTTTCCTGAAGGCGAAGATGTTGCATCCTGCGACAGCTTGTCAAGAGGCTGGACTGTACTGGTTTCCTGTAAGCTGCACAATGTAAGTAGGTTACAGCGAAAAAATAGTTGGCGTAGTAGTTTGGTGCCAACTGGTATTCTAGAAATATAGATCAGAGAAGTAGAGAAGACGAGACGGGAGGGATGCCGCGAGGCGATCTCTCCCGTTTTGTTTTGGGGAAGGGGGCCAGGGTGAAGAAGCGAGTGGTGGGCCGGTTGGTTCGGGCAAGCGGGGAGGATGTGAAGCGGGTGGTGAAACGAGTGGCGACGAGTGCTCCGCGGCCGACGCACTGCCGGACGTTTGCACGGAAGCGGGTGGCGGAGGTGCTGCCGAGAATCGTGGAGAGGTTTGCGCAGGAGGCGATGCAGGGGAGCGTGGCGCATGCGAAGGCGCTGATGACGCTGGGTGGTCTGGATCGCGGTGAGGTGCAGCCGGCGGTGAAGCCGAGACGGAGGAAGAGCTTTGCGAAGTTGCTGATGGAACGGCTGGAGAAGGATAGGTTGAGGGAGCCGGGTTCAGAGGACGGCAGCGCTGAGGAGTAGGGCTGGGACCGCAAGACTTACGGGGGAGGGTTTTACATTCCCACCCATCGCGATCGTGCTGCGATGGATGGGGCACCCGTGCTTTTTGGGCTGGGAAATTTCGAGAGGATGAGGAGGGGTATGGGGCAGGCTGGTTTGTTGCAGCATCGTGGGACGGGAATGAGGCGAGTGGGCGAGAGGACAAATATCTTCGGTCAGCCGACGGGGATGGAGATGCGGGCGATGGCAGTGGAGTTTCCCGTGGTCCATGGACACCCGAACCGGCTGCCGTTTGAAGGTGTTTTGACGCTGGTGGATGTTGCCAGTGACAAGGCTCCGAGCGGGGCGCGCGGGCACAGGGTGGTGTTGACGCGCGAGGCGGCAGAGGGGGCACTGCCGAGTCTGCTCGGAATGGCGGTGGACTACAAGGCCGGTTGGGATGGACATGATGCTCGGCAGAAATGCGGCATCATTACGGCTGCGGAGTTGGATGGAAGGAAGCTGACGGTGGCGGGGTATCTGTTTGCACGGGATTTTCCGGAGATGGAGGGGAAGATTCAGGCGGATGGGGCGGGCTCGATGGGGATGAGCTACGAGTTGGCGGACGCACATGTGGCCGATATGAGGGCACAGGTGTGGACGCTGACTCGGGCTACGTTTACCGGCGCGGCGATTTTGCTGCGGGAGAAGGCTGCTTATCGGAGTACGAGCTTTCGAGTGGTGAGGGCGGCGGGGTCTTCGCGGCGGGTGGCTGTGGGGCGGTAAAGGAAGCAACAGCAAGAACAACTACGACTGCTGAGCGGGATGCGTTTTACATTCCCACCCGATCGCGGAGAAGCTGCGATGGATGGGGCACCCGTTCATTTGTGGCTGGTTAGAAGAATGACATGGAGGAAATGATGAGTTTTACGGGTGTGTCTGGAGGCGATTGGGAAGGGTTTTGAGAAAGGGTTGAAGTGGGCGGTGACGTATGCGGTTCCGGTGGAGAAGCTGGTGGCGCTGCTGTTTCCGGCGGCTGCTCCGGTGGCGAATGGCGTGGTGGATGCCACTGCGTTGATTCAGAATGCGGTGCTGGCGGTGGAGCAGAAGTATGCTGCCGCCGGTGTGCAGGCGGGAACGGGGGCGCAGAAGCTGGCCGAGGTGATGCTGCTGACGGAGCAGGCGGTGACTGCGCTGCTGGCGCAGGCTGGCATTGCTGCGAACAGCTCATACATTGCGAGTCTGGTTTCGGCTGTGGTGGCGATTCTGAATGCGCAGAGTGATGCCGGCGAGTTTGGCAACGACTGCTGCCGCTTAAGAGTTCGTTGGGTGGATCTGATGTAACGAGAAAGAGAGGAGAGCGATGGAGATGGAGATGAAGGATGAGCTGGGCTTGACGGTCGAACGTCTGGCTGCTGCGGCTGGTTTGCTGGAGCAGGCAGTGGAGCGGCTGGCGCAGCGGCAGAGCGCGTTTGCGGTGGATGCAGAGGCTTCGATTGGACGGATCGTCGCTACGGTGGAGGCCGGCGCGAGGCGGAGCTGGAGGAGAAGCTGGCTGCGGCTGAGGCTCGAGATTGCTGAGTTGCAGGCCTGCTGCTGCTTCTGTTCCTGCGGAGGTTACAAATGGGCGGAAGACTTTGCCGGTGACGATGGTGAATCTGCTGGCGAAGCAAGGGTGTGACGTGTGGATTCGATGGAGGCTGGGGCTTTGGATGCTGCGTTGGGGAGTTTGAGCATGGAGCAGCGGATTGCGGTGAAGGCGCAGTTGATGCGGGCTGGTTTGCTGGGCTAGGTTTTGGCTTTGCAGCGCGGGGAATATCGGGTCGAGGTTCATGCTGAGGGACAGGAAGGCATACCCAGGGGCTAAAGCCCCCGATTATTTTGCGATGGAAGAGGCCAAGGCCCTGGGTTACCTAGAAGCAAAAACTGAGACGAAAGCTAGTACGAAGCAGCGGCTATGGTGTCGATGTGGCTGGTTGCGATAACGAGGTTTGAGATGGGCGTGGCTTCGGCTGCGCCCTTTTGTTTTTGAAAGGGAGAATGATGAACGCGAAGTTTACTGATATTCATGGCGCGGCGGATTACATTGGGCCTGGCGCGATTGAAGTTCCTTTGTACCAGACGGAGATTCTGGACCTGGTGCAGCGCCGGGGTATTTTTGGGCAGACGGATCAAGCAGGTTCCGGCTACTGGCCATCCTTCACGCTACTTTGAAGAGACTGCGATTCCTTCGCCTGCGGCATCGTCGGGGTTTGTCGATCCGCGCAATATTGTTGCTCCGCTGGTGAGCCCGACTCGCGTGGAACGCAGTGTTCCGCTGAAGGCGCTGGTGGCGCAGATCAACTACAACCTGTTCGATATGGAGCTGGGTCAAGCAGCAGAGCCAGTTTGCTTATCTGCAGGCGAAGGACCTTGCCGATACTGTCGACGGCGTTCTGCGGACGCATGATGTTGCGCTTTGGAACGGCACGGATACCAGCCTTAGCTCGCCTACTACTGCGCAGTACTTATGGCGCGGGCGCGCAGATTGCTGCGGGCGGCAATACGGTGACGATTGGCACTGGTGCCAGAGCATTGTCGATGGCTTCAAGTCGACGATTGCGCAGATGGTTGCGAACAGCTCGTTTGGTGTTCGTCCTACGGCGATCTATGCGAATCCGGTGCTGCTGGATTTGATCGATCGCGAGATGAAGACCGAGTTCAATGTTGTTCTGAACACGAAGGAGATTGCTGCTGGTCTTACGGTGAAGACGCTTTCGACACAGGCGGGCGATATTCCGCTGATTCCTGAGTGGACGCTGAGCTATACGGGTACTCCTGGTTCGGGTTCGGCTGTGCTGCCGGCTTACATCGTGACCGAGGACCTGATTGAGTATCACTGGTTGAGCGATCCGAATCCGCGGATCTTCCAGCTTGGCGTTCCGGGTTCGCTGGCTTCGCAGTATGTGGTGGTGAAGTTTGGCGGCGTGGTGGTGAAGGGTGCGAACTATGCGCACTACCAGGTGCTGGTCGATCGCTAGAGCGTTGTAGGGTATTGCTCGTTGGAGTAGGATAGATGACTTGCAGGGGCTAGAACCATTGGCGGGCCGGTGATTTGTGCCGGTGCCCTGTTGCTTTTTTGGAGAGGAGGGATGCGATGGGATATTTGTTGCCGACGGAGTATGTGCAGTATGGGCTGACGGCGGAGACTACGGATGACTGGGTGACGATGGCCTCTGCGCTGATGGAGGCTTATTGCCGGCGGCCTAGTCTGCTGGTGACGCAGTATGTGGAGCGGATGCGGCTGACGGCGGGGGCGCAGACGGTGCGGTTGAGCTATCGTCCGCTGGCTGCGGCGGTGGGTGCGGCTTCGTGCGCTGGTGGGGGTGCAGGGTGCGGTATGGGCGGCCGCGGCGAGGGGAGATGCCGGATCCGTTTCGTGAGCAGATTGCGTGGGCGTTCAGCGTGCCGGGGAGTTGGAGTGCGCTGGATGTGACGACGTGTCGATGTGAATCTGACGACGGGCGAGCTGACGTTTCCGGTGAACTTTCTGGGGCTTGACTACAACGAGGTTGAGGTGACGTATACGTCGGGGCTGGTGACGGTGCCGCGATGCGGTGAAGGTGGCTTGCGCGCAGATTGTGAAGAATGCGCAGGCGACGCCGGCGATGAATGTGAAGTCGAGCAAGATGGACACGATGCAGATGCAGTACTTCAGCGGGTCGCTGATCGATCCGCAGGTGCAGATGCTGCTGCAGCCTTATGTGGCGGAGAGGCTGGGGTGAGGCGATGGCGGAGCTGCGTGATGCTCGGTGAGCGGCGATGCGGGCGGCGGATGTGTTGCTGCGGTGCGGTGGGCGGGCGGACGGTGTTGTTGCGGATGCCGGCGCCGGCGAGTCGCGGGAGATACGACGGAGCAGCTGGGGCTGGCGGTGCCGGAGTTTCAGGATGTGGCGTTGGCGCCGGTGGTGTTTCGGAAGGCGCGGGCGACGGCGGCGGAGGGTAAGGCGGCGAAGTGGGAGCTGATGGTTTCGGCTACGGCGGTGAAGGCGCTGGTGGGGTCGCTGGGGTATTCGGCGGCGAGTGTGCTGTTTGCTACGGCGTTTGGCGTGCTGGTGGATGGGGTGCTGATGGAGATGGAGTCGGCTACGGAGTCGGAGGTGGGTGGACGTGGCTTATGTGTATCGGCTTGTGTTGCGGGCGCCGCTGGCTTTGATGGTTTAGCGTTGGTTGCGTGGACAATTGTTACTGGAAAGGTTACATATTAAATGCAGAATGCTAAAGATACGTTTTATGTCACGCTGCGGGACAGGCTGGCGGCGGTGAATCCGGCACGGACGATGGTGGTGCGAGGGGTGACGCGGCCTGGCGTGCTGGTGGAGGAGAACGAACTGGCTTCTGCGTATGAGCCGGTGGATGCGTTTCGGCTGCGGTGGACGGGGCTGAGCGTGGATGCGCAGGGGTCGCTTGCCGCTGGTGACGATGGAGTGCGAGATTCGGTATGCGACGGATGGCGACTCGGGCAATGGCGGGATGGATCGCGGGCGGCTGCTGGCGGCGATGGATGCGGAGCTGGTGGCGGCGGTGGGGGCGGCTCCGCAGAATGTGGTGAAGATGAACTATGTTCGGCGCGGTGAGTGTCGGGGCTGGCGCCGGTGGCGATGGGGACGAATGTGTTCTGGGGCGATGTGGCGTTTGGCGCGGCGGCGGTGGAGGGAGAGCGGTTGGAGCGGGTGGCGACGGTTGAGGTGTTCTGCTACCAGGAAGCGGGTGAGCTGTGAGTACGACGGTGACGGCAGTTGGTGTGGTGGGGGCGTGGCTCCGGTGACGCGGCGGGTGCGGGCTTACTTTGCGCCGGTGAATCGGGCGGCGGGGGTGCCGACGGTGTTTGATGCGGCGCAGATGGGGGCGTTTGCGCTGGATTCGCCGCCGGCTCCGTGGGTGGATCTGGGATGGTGCTAGGGGTTTGCGCGGAAGAGTGCGACGAAGGTTGGGGCGCTGCGGACGGGCGCTCCGGCGGTGGTGCAGAGCCAGGTGCGGACGCGAGGTGGAGGCTACGGTTGCAGCTGGAGTTTGAGAGCTGGGGGAAGTTGCAGCTGGCGCTGGCGGCGGGGTCGCAGCAGATGAATCTGCTGCAGACGGCGAGTGGGCGCGGCGGCGAATGGGAGCGGTGGGGTGGCGGCGGCGGCGGTGCCGCTGGTGGCGGGATCGACGGCGACTTCGTTGAATGTGGGACGACGGCGGCGGCGCAGTTTCAGGTTGGGGAGTTGGTGGCTGTGGATGTGGACTATGCGGCGCAGGTTGGGTTTGTGGGGAGCGGCGTGAGTGCGGCTTATGTGAGCTCGCCGGCGTCGGTGGGGAATGATGTGAATTATGTTCGGCGGGTTTCGTTGAATGTGGGGCGGGTGGTTGGCGATTGCGGGTGGTGTGCTGACAGCTGGGTGCGCCGCTGCTGGCGGGAGCTCCGCCGTCGGGGATGCAGGTGAGTCCGCTGGTGGGATTTGTGGATCGCGAGGGCGGCGGGTTTTTTCAGGAGTGGTCGGGGCTGTTTGTGATGGATGGGGAGCAGGGCGATCGGGTGATCTATCACTATCCGCGGCTGCAGGCGATGCAGGGATCGGCGGAGATGGTGGAGGCTGCTGGCGGGGCCGCTGGAGCGGGTGAGGCTGGCGGGGGCGTTTCGCGCGCTGCCGGTGAAGGATGCGAATGATGGCGAGACGGTGGTTTGCTTCCGGAGTTATCTGCCGGGGGCGATGCGGGCGGTTTAGGGGTGCGTGGAGCGATCAAGCACAGGCTAGAGCCTCTGGATGTATCGGCTTGATCGCGGACGAAGCCACGCGATCTCTGAGCGACAGAACGACGTGGACGAGGAACGAGGAGAATGACGATGCATTGGAAGCCTAGAGGGATGGACGCTGATCGGGATGCTGCTGCTGGCGATTGCCGCGGATCGATGAGCGGTGATGAAGGTGGCTGCGGCGGCGCAGGCGACGCAGCGCGAAGCGCAATTGCTACCACGCAGGTTACAGATACGGTTTATCGCGCGGATGGGACGCCGGCTACGGGACTGTGATTGTGAGCTGGCCGGCATTTACGACGGCGAGCGGGCAGTCTGTGCCGCAGCGGCACTACTTCGGCGACGATTGCAGCGGGTGGATCGCTGAGTCTGCAGCTGGTTCCGAATGCGGGATCGACGCCGATGGGGACATACTATACGGCGGTGTATCACCTGGATGATGGGAGCGTGAGCCGGGAGTTCTGGGTGATTCCGGTGAGCCAGGCGCCGGTGCATGTGAGTGCGATCGAGAGCACGGTGCTGCCGACTTCGGTGGCGATGCAGACGGTGAGCAAGAGCTATGTGGATACGGCGATTGCAGCGGCGGTGTCGGGGCATCCGCTGGATAGTTCGAATCCTTATGTGCAGAAGACGGGCGATACGATGACGGGGCCGCTGGTGCTGCCGGGCGATCCGACGACGCCGAACCAGGCTGCGGATAAGCACTATGTCGATGTGAATGTGGCGGCGGTGGCGAGCGGGTTGGGGCAGAAGGTTTCGACTGCTGCCTTCGGCGACGCAGACGGTGGCGCAGCCGGTCGGGACGCAGCTGCAGGTGAACAAACTGAATGGCGACGGAGTATGCGAGCCAGTATGTGAGCGGGACGGCAGCAACGGGATTGCGAATGCGCTGTCGAGTCCGGACTGTGCGAGCGGATGCGATGTGAAGGTGGAGCACGAGCTATAGCTCCGCTGGAGAACTACCTCGGACGCAGACCTGGAACAGCGGCAACACGGCGGCACGCATGTGGAGGACGACCGGAATGGGCAGCGGAAGCGACAGCTATCTGAATCCGACTGAACGTTTTGATCGGCGGGTAGTGATGCAGGTCAGGTGATCGATGTGGTTTCGACCCGGAGCTCGGCGGGCAGAGTTTGCAGCGAGACGGGTGCGCAGGAGCCGTTCTCGCGGGCTCTTGCGATTCACACATGAGGGTCTGACGGGCGGATCGAACCTGTTTCCGCAGGACATCGAGAGTCGTTCCTTACTTCAAGACGAACTATAACGCGATGAATGTTGAATGGGACGTACAACACGCATGGGACAGCATGTTCTGGCTCCGCATGCAGATCAACTGCTATGGCGTGGGCGATTGCCTGATCGGGTCGCAGTTTATGACCGCCTCGGGCGGGTTTCGCGATGAGGCGGATGAGGGAGCGCATCCGTTCGATCTTCAGGTTGCAGGAGGATACGGCGGTGTTTCAGGGGACTTGCAGCAGCGGGTGTACGCCGGGATCGACTGTGGTGACGGTATCGCAGCGACGGTGCACCGGGAACGCAGGGCGAGGGACGGTACCTGATCGATAAGAATCCGGCGAAGGTGATTTCGAGCGGGGCTGCTGACTGGCGGGACGGCAGGTGAGTGCCAGCCTGGACGATCGGCAACTTCAGCGGCACGAACTTTCCGGTGAGCGTATTTTTCTGACGGCGGCAGCGTTGATCCGTCGCAGGCGAACAATATTGCTCCGGGGACGGTGACGGTTGCGATTGCGACGAGCGGTGTGACGGCGGGATTTGCGACGAATACGGCGGCGGTTCCGAGCACGAGCGGCGTGGCTTGCGTGGCGGACGTGCCGAATGGGTTTACAACCGCACAACTACGAGATGGCGAACTACACGGTGGTGGATGGAACGCATCTGCAATGACGCTGAACAAACCGCATCGAGGCGGGAGCGACGATTGCGATTGGCGGGCTGTGCGGGTATGGGCTGGAGCAGACGGTGGATACGACGCGAGGAATCCGGCAGGTGTTTCCGGTGTTTGGATCGTATTCGGCGACAGGTCTGTACTACGCAGGCAGCGTGACTCGGGATTGTCGGGACAGCGGGACGACGAGCGGGTTTGCGAATTTGAGTTTGCAGATTGCTTCGATTGCGCGGAACGGCGGAGTGGTGACGGTGACGACTGGCGGGAAATCTGGCGGTGGATGTGAATGGTTTGACGATGACGGTGTCGGGTGTGGCGGACGGGAGCTACAACGGGAGCTTTTGCGGTGACGACGACCGGGCCGAATACGTTGACCTATACACAGAGCTGGGGCCAACAGCACGAGCACCGGCGGGACACTTGTCGTAGCTGACGGGCGGCTATGCGCTGTATCCGATGGCTGAGGTGCTGGGAGTCTTCAATGCGGCGACGAAGAGTGTGGATGGCCAGATGACGCTGGCTCCGAATACGGTGCCGTGGGCGGCGAACGATGCCGTGGAGGAGCCGCATTACTACCAGGAGAAAATTGGCGGGGACATACAGTTCATTGCGCAGACGACTCCGCGGCCTTACTACAATTTTTATACAGGCGTTCAATATCAGTTGAATGTTGGACCGGACTTCATGGGTTCGACGATCTGGAACGCTGCACCGGCGTCAAACTACTTTGGCAATGGCGGCACGCATCTTGTTCCTGAGGTGGCTTATGAGGCGCTGGGAATCTGGCGGCGCACGATGGATGCGCAAGCAGGCGAGAAAGCGTGTTCTCGATCCACTGCAACTCGCATGGGTGCGGCAAGTGGAACTCGGGGTACAACCTGTTTGAACTGGATAGCAGTGCTGGCGGGGATACGGTTTCGTTTCAGCCGATGACGAGCACGCTGACGATGAATTTGAGGGGGACGAGCTATGGGTTTACTCCTCAGGCTTTTACGGCAGGTACGATCAATGCGGCACGGTGAATGCGACTACGTTGAATGGCGCAGTGAGCGCAGCGCAGCTGCCGGTGTTTGTTGGGTCGGGCAGCGGGCATGCGGCAGGTGCTGTGCCTGATCCGGGAGCTACGCCGGGGACGACGCGATATCTGCGGGAGGATGGAACCTGGATAGCTCCTCCGCCTGCGCAGGGTGGTTCTGTGTCTGGACTGCCTACGGGTCTTCTAGCCGTAACGGTCGGCAGCAATGTGGAGCGCGCGGCGACGGCATCGGATGTGACGACGGCGTTGGGATATACACCTACGTCAGTGGGGTTTGTGACGCGGGGTATCAGCAGCCTGTATCTAACGAATGACGGGGTTGGCGCGACGGTGATGCACGACGTCTCGGGAGCGAATGCATGCTCGGGAGCGCCGTGCGATGTGACGCTGACGGGAGCGGCGACGGATCCTGTGTTTACGTCGCAGGGGTTGAACTTCATCAGCATGAGCACGGAGGGTGGCGGTAATCAGACCTTCCTGACGATGCCGGCTGCGTTGTCCTCGGCACGATCGCTGACGATTGGCTCGTATATTGCACCTCCGGTGAATGGCGAGTTTGGGATTCCGGCGTCGTATGGAGCCTCTGACAGCAACACGTATTTTTCGATGGTGGCGTCGGACGGTTTCGGGCTGGAGATTCTGGCGGGCCCGAGCAATCACGGGTCGGGTATCACACCGTATACGCAGGCGTTTGGCGGCCCACAGACTCTGTTTGTGGACAACTGGATTGGCGCGGGGACTCGGACTTTTACGCTTGGAACGGATGCGACGAGCGATCCGGACCGTGGGTATCTGAACACTGCGGAGATGAACTACACGCAGCGCGGAGCGAGTGCAGGAGGACAGACGGGACATCACTACGTACTCGGCAACTGGCCGGCGCTGTATCCGAGCTACAGTACGGGATTCCCTGGAATCATCTCGTGCGTTGCTACGTACACGGTTGAGTTGACTCCGGCCGAAGCGGCGCAAAACGATGCTGCGTGCAATGCGGTGATGGCCTCACGAGGGATTCCGCTGACCGTTGCGGCGAGCGCTTCGAGCGCTAACGTTATTTCGTGTTCGGGAGACTCGATCTTCGCGAACGTCGGATCGACGACGCCGGTTTGTAATAGTTTGTCGGGACTGAACGACACGTATACAGCTTATGCGAATGCGATGCCGGGTTGGTCGTGCGAGTCGATTCAGGCGCTTGTTCCGCTTCGCGAAAAGGCGGTGATCTCGACGTATGCGGGCAAGAGTGTCGGAGTGGTGGAGTGCGGCCAGAACAATCTGGCCCAGGGAGACTCGAATACGACGGTGGCGAATAAAGTTGTTGCGCTTGGAAAGGCACTGAAGGCCGCTGGAGCGGATTCGGTGTTCCTGACGACGTTGATGAGCGCTACAGGAAAGGATGCCAACAAGGATGTGATCAATCCGTTGATTCGTGCCGGAGCAGCGGCGAATGGATTTGGCATCGTTGACTTCAATGCGCCGCAGATGATGGCTGACGGGGCGTATGCGAATACGGCTTACTTCCTTGATGGCCTGCATCCGACGGGAACGGCGAAGACGACGTACATGGCGGCTCCGATTGTGAACAATATCAATGAGCACTATGGGAGCACGCTGGAAGGCGGGTGTTCGACGGTGATTACGGCTGCGAACTATACCGAGGCGGCTGCGGATGGATGCGTGCAGGTGGACAACACCAGCAACGCAGTGGCGGTAACGCTGCCGGCTTGTATGGGATATAGCAAGGCGAGACGAATCAAGAATCTGGGCAACTCGGCGGCGGTTGTGACGGTGCTTCCGAATGGATCGGATTTGATTGATGGATCGAGCGCTGCGATACCGATCGGTAACAAGGCGATGATTGTGCTTGAACCGGTTACAAACTCAGATGCGGCGGGTGGGTGCCACTGGTCGAAGCTGAGCAATAACTAGCTGGTTGAGGCGGCCCGGGCTGCGGTGATGGGCAGGCGGGGTCGACGAGAAGTGCAGCTTCATTCCTGGTGGGTGAGGGATGGAGCTGCGCTTTGGCTCTTGCGAGTTGGTTCTAACGTGGAACGATGCGGGTGCGAGTGATGAGTGAAGCTGGGTGGGATTTGGAGGATCTGCTGGAGCTGGGCAGGATGTTGGAGGATCATCGAGCAAAGCTGAACGGAGTCGATGTGCCGACGCGGCTGGCTGCGAATCTTCTGCGGGTGCGGGACCGCGAAGGTTTCGAACGGCCGCTGCGGGCGAATGCGGCGCAGCGGGCGTTTGAACGAGCGCGGGGCCGGCAGAATATTGTGCTGAAGGCCAGGCAGATGGGTGTGACGACGTGGGTGTCGGGACGGTTTTTTCTGAAGACGATTACGGCGCGGGGTGTGTTGACGGTGCAGGTGGCGCAGACGCGTGAGGCGGCGGAGGGAATCTTCCGGATGGTGCAGCGGTTCTGGGAGTGTCTGCCGGTGGATCTGCGCGAGGGGGCGCTGAAGCGGAGTAAATCGAACGTCGGACAGATGGTGTTTCCGGCGCTGGACAGCGAGTTTCGCGTGGTGAGTGCGGCGGATGAGAGCGCCGGGCGTGGACTGACGATTCAGAATCTGCACTGCAGCGAGGTGAGCCGGTGGCCGGGGGATGCGGGGGCTACGCTGGCTGGGCTGCGGGCGGCGCTGGCTCCGGGTGGGGAGATGGTGATGGAGTCTACTCCGAATGGAGCGTATGGATGCTTCTATGAGGAGTGGATGCGGGCTGGATTGCCCGGTGAAGGGAATGGCATGGTGCGGCACTTTTTTCCGTGGTGGATGGAGAAGAGTTATGTAGCCGGTGCGGTTACAGATTTAAGAGCGGATGAGTTGGCGCTGATGCAGGCGCATGGTTTGAGTGCGGCACAGATTGGGTTTCGACGGGGTCTGGAGACCAGCTATCGGGGGTTGAGGTCGCAGGAGTTCGCGGAGGATGCGCAGAGCTGCTTCAAGGCGACAGGAGAGTGTTGCTTCGATGTCGAGGCGGTGGAGCGGCGAATGGCCGCGGTGACGGAGCCGGTGGAGCGAAGACGCGGTGGGAGTCTGCAGGTCTGGCTGCCGCCGGTTGTGGGGAAGACGTATTTGGTGGCGGTCGATTCGGCCGGTGGCGGTGCGGATGGAGACTATGCGGCGGTGCAGGTGATCGAGCTGGGCTCGGGGATGCAGTGCGCGGAGCTGCAGCAGAGGCTGGGGACGCTGGAGCTGGCGAAGGTTTTGGCCGAGCTGGCGAGGGAGTACGGCGGCGCGATGATTGTGGTGGAACGGAATAATCATGGGGCGGGCGTGTTGGCGTATCTGGACAGTGTGGAGCGGTATGCGAGGGTATATGAACAGGGTGGAGTGGCCGGCTGGCTGACGACTGCGGGGAATAAGCCGGGGATGGTGAGCCGCATGGGGGCGTTGTTGGTGGAGTCGCCGTGGATGTTCTTCAGTGGGAGGCTGCTGGCGGAGTGCAGGAGCTTTGTGACGTCTGGCGGGGGAAGGACGGGCGCGGTGAGTGGGGCTCATGATGATTGCGTTATGGCTATGGCTATTGCGCAGGCGGTTCGTGCGGAGATGGCGGGCCAGAGCGGAATGCGGAAGGATGGAGAGATCGTGAGCCAGCGGGGAGCGACTTCATTCTTCCGGAGTCTTGTGGGGTAATGCATCGAGTGCAGTATCCTGCTTGAGGCGAGGGTGAGCGGTGGCGGTGTTGGCGGTGCAGGCGATACGAAGGATGAGGGGCGGGGCGCAGAGTCAGTTGATGCTCGGTGCGGACGGGAAGTTGTGGGTGGTGAAGTTTCAGAATAATCCGCAACATATTCGGGTGTTGGCGAATGAGCTGATTGCGACGCGGCTGGCGGCGGCGGTGGGGCTGACGGTGCCGGCGTGCGATGTGGTGGAGGTGACGGAGTGGCTGGTGGCGAATACGTTCGACCTGCATGTCGAGCTGCCGCGAGGGCAGCAGCAGCGCTACAGTGCGGGGTTGCAGTTCGGCAGCCAGTTTGTGGGAGGACTGATGCCGGGGCAGGTGGTGGACTATCTGCCCGAGCAGCAGCTGGATGAGGTTCGGAACCTGGCGGAGTTTGCCGGGATGCTGTGCATTGATAAGTGGACGGGGAATTGTAATGGGCGGCAGGCGGTGTTCGAGAGGAAGCCGCGGGAGCGGAAGTATCGGGCGACGTTTATCGATCAGGGGTTCTGCTTCAACGCGGGGGAGTGGACGTTTCCGGATGCTCCGCTGCGCGGGGTGTATGCGCGGAACATGGTGTATGCGGGGGTGACGGGGTGGGAGAGCTTTGAGCCGTGGCTGAGCCGGGTGGAGGCAATGGAGGCGGGGACGCTGTGGGCAGATTGCGGAGGAGGTTCCTCCGGAGTGGTATGGCGGGGATACGCGGACGATCGAGCGGTTGATGGAACAGATGCTGGCGCGGCGTGGGCGGGTGAGAGAGTTGATTGCGTCGTTTCGGGATTCGGATCGGGAGCCTTTCCCGATGTGGGAGAAGAAGGGGAGCGTTGTGGTGCCGCGGCAGTTTGCAGAGGTGAGTACGGTGGGAAAATTTGTAATGTAATGAGATGGTGGTTGGATTGCTGATTGTTTTTAGGGAGTGGATGTGAAGGAACGGTTGCCGTGTGAGTTCTTCCTGATCCGGTATGTGCCGGATGTGGTGAAGGGCGAGTTTACGAACATCGGAGTTCTGCTGCGCGAGGCGGGACGGCACGATGGCGCGGTGGTGCGTTTTACGCGGGACTGGAGCCGGGTTCATTGTATGGATGCGGATGCGGATATTGGTTTGCTGGAGGGTCTGGAGGCGGAGATCGCGGCTCGGGTGCGGATGGAGGCTAGTGATCTGAAGCCGGTGATGGCGGTGCTCGAAGATACGCTTTCGAACTCGCTGCAGATTACTCCGGCGCGGGCGTGTCTTGCGGAGAGTGTGCCGGCGGAGCTGGAGCAGTTGATGAAGATGTATGTGGAGCCTTTGAAGGTGAAGGTTGAACGGAAGCGGACGGGCAGAGCGGCGATTGCGGGGGCGATGCGGACGGAGTTTGAACGGGCTGGGGTGTGGGGCTTGATGCGGAAGAGGATTGCGGCTTCGTTGTATACGCGGGCGGGTGATCCGATGAAGATCGATTGTGGGTATCGGGCGGCTCGGGCACAGCAACAGCGGGTGGATTATTCGGATGTTTCAGGCGGTTTCGCTGGAGGGGGATGTGGAGGCGGCGAAGGTGCTGGCTTACTCGGCTCCGCAGTTGATGGAAGGAGTGGAGCGAGTGGAGGGGGCGAAGCTGGAGATGACGGCGATCGTGGAGCCGATTCGTGCGGTGTCTTCGGAGGATGACGAGGTGAGGGAGCGGTATCGGTTTGGCGTGGAGGCGATGGAGCGTCAGGCGATTCGGGTGATGACGGTGAGCGATCTGGCGAGGATTGCGGAGACGGCAAGAGTAGAGTTGCGGGTTTGATGGGACTAGGGAGTAGGGACGTAGAAGGATGGTGTGAGGCATGGCCGATGGCTGTGCCTTTTTCTTTTTTGCGAGACGGATTTTTCGAGAGCAGAGGGATAGAAGGGGGTAGGGATGGATATCAAGATGAAGATGAGAGATGCTTGGCAGCGGTTGGCAGGTGTGGAGGCGGCGGCCGGCGATGCGACCCAGGGCGAGAGGAAGACTGCGATGCTGCCTTCTATTCTTAGCCCGTATAACCCGGCCGGGCGAGCGGGGCAGAGCGCATTGCCTAAGCCTACGCCCGCGAACCTGCGGAAGTTTGCGGAGACGCCGGTGGTGCGGCGGGCGATCAATGTGGTGAAGGACAGGATCGCCAGCATGGACTGGCAGATGCGGGTGCGGCGCGGATACGGCGATGTGAGATGTCGCGGATGCGAGCGCGCGGATGGCGATACTGCGGCGATGCCTGGAGGAGCCGAATGCGGCGGACAGCTTTCGTGTGCTGTGGGAGCAGGTGCTGGAGGATCTGCTGGTGGGCGGATTTGGCGCGGTGGAGATGGAGGCGACGGGTGATCCGCTGCGGCCGTTTCATCTGTGGGCGGTGGATGGCGCGACGATCCAGGTCGATGCGAATTGGAATGGTGATCCGGAGCGGCCGCGCTACGCGCAGGCGACGGGGCAGCTGGGTAACTCTGCGTCTGATTCCGCTGCTGGACGACGAGTTGATATATGTGCGGCTGAATCCGCGTACGTATAGTCCGTTTGGGCTGGGGCGGCTGGAGGTGGCGTTTGAGACGGTCAATCAGTTTCTGAGCGCGAGCCGGTATGCGGGACGGCTGGCGTCGAACTCGGTGGTGCAGTATGCGCTGTGGCTGAATGAGGCTACGCCGGAGCAGCACGATCGTCTGATTCGCTGGTGGCAGGATGAGATTGAAGGCACGGGCAAGGTGCCGCTGCTGAGCTGCGAGCAGAAGCCGGAGGTGCTGCGGTTTGCCGGCGGCACGGATGCCGATCTGCGGCTGGCGTGGCAGGAGGCGCTGATCCGGATGATTGCGAATGCGTTTGAGCTGCCGCCGATGCTGCTGGGGCTGCAGAACGATGTGAATCGCTCTACGGCTGGGGAGATGGCTGACGAGGCGTTCCAGAGCGCGGTGGTTCCGGTGGCGAAGCTGCTGGCGGAGCACATTACGCGGGATCTGTTTGCGAAGAAGCTGGGCTGGCGTGAGTTTGAGTTCTGCTTCAACGAGCTGGAGAGCCGGGATGAGATGGAGGAGGTGCAGATACAGACGGAGCTGCTGCGGGCAGGAGTGCTGACGGTTGCGGAGGTGCGTGCGATGCGTGGGCTTGAGCCGGTGACGATGTAACGACGACGGTGGTGGCGGAGTGAAGATCACGATCGACAATCTGGATGGAGCTGGGGCGATCGATTACAGCGGCGCGCTGAGCGCGGATGGGCCGCTGAAGATCGAGCGCGTGTTGAATGCGCCGTCACGTTGTTCTGCGGACTGCTGGATGTGAGCGATGTGGCGCTTGCTGTGCCGGTGCGGCGGGCGCGGGTGGTTGTAACAGCGGATAGTGGCGATCGTGCTGTTTACGGGCTATCTGGCGACGGAGCCGGAGCAGGTTTATGCAGGCACGGGACGATGGGGCCGGTCTATCGGGTCGCCTTCAGCGCGATCAGCGATGAATGGCTGCTGGATAAGCAGGCGATTCCGTCTGAGCGGAGCGGCGTTGGGGCAGAGCGGCGGGCAGGTGCTGACGACGCTGACGAACCGGGTCGATCCGTGACGGCCGGATTATTGACGACGGCGGGTGTGACTGCGGGCAGGGCGGTGGGAGTGTTTCAGCCGGTGCAGACGGAGAGCTGGTCGCTGAATGCGGGTAGCTGCCGCAGCAGCGACTTACGCGGCTTATCGCGTGCTGGCTGGCGCGGTGTCGATGCAGTCTGCCGGGGCGGTGACCCATGCGTTGAGCGATGGCGATGGGACGCTGCAGGTGTCGGCGCTGAAGACGGCGGCAGTGAAAGAGCTGGCGAACGATGTGACTGTGAGCGGAGAGATCGAGCCCACGGCATACGTGACTGAGACGTTGGCGGGGATGGAACGACGATCGGTGTTTCAGTTGACGGAGGCGCCGTTCAAGGCCAAAGCAACGGCGAACTCTGCGTTGCTGCTGACGGATAGCTTTAACGAGAGCAACATTCGACGCTCGCAGTCTGGAATGTGACGGATCCGGGTTCGCATCTGGGGCTCGGTGCGTGGCGGGCTGCAGATGAGCGGTGGGAACGGGCTCGACGGGCAGACGACGCTGACAGCGATTGATGCGGTTGAGATGGGTGGGACCCTGGTGATCGAGGCGGGAGCCTGGTGCTGGATGCGGCGAGTGCGGGTATTGTTTGCGGGCTGTACTCGGGCGCGACGGAGATGCGCGAACTGCTTTGCTGGGTATAACGTGCGGCAGAGCGGTGGTTCGACGGTGGTGGTTCCGTTGGTGAACGGAGCGGAGGTTGGCACTGTGTTTACGCTGCTCTCGGGACATGTGTATACGCTGCGCATTCGGCTTCATTGTGTCGAGATGCAGCGGGTGCTGCAGGCGTACTACGCGATGGTGGATGGCGTTGTGCGAGTCGTTTGGCGGCGGGCTGGTCGTCGGCGCCGATGGCGGTTGTCTTTGAGCTGCAGGATCTTGGTGCACGCTTCGAATACGCCGGCGACGGTGCTGTATGACGGGAGCGTGTCGAGTTCACCTGCCAGCTGCAGTTTTGTTGCGGTGAATAGTCTGCAGCTGATGGGTTCGATGGAGTATTGCCGCATGACGCAGACTGGATCCGCGTGGATCGTGAGTACGCTGCCGAGCGGGGCAACGATGACGCGGCTGATAGGCGTCGCTGGCGAGGGTGTCGATTGCAAGGTGTCTCCAACTGGAAGGGTTACATTTTTTGCGGGTAGCATTCCGGTTGCGGGTGAGATCGTATCGGTGACGTATCGGGGACGACAGAGAGCTGTAGCGAGGCTGGAGAATGCTGCGAGCGTGGCGGCTGAAGCTGCCGGCGGGATGCCAGGCTCGGCGATCTGGGCGGGTAGTGTGCTTCGGCCCGAGGCTCGGAGCTCGGTGGATTGCGAGAGTGCGGCGCAGGCGGTGTTGAGCTTTGCCGCAAGCAGGGCGGCGGCGATTGCAGGGACGTATGAGGCGGTCAATCCTGCGGATGTCTGGCCGGGCGATGTGCTGGCGTTGACCAGCAATGGGGTGACGACGAGTGTCATGGTTCGGAAGGTAGAGGTTGCGGATGGCATGACGTGTCCGGAGACGTTGACGTATCGCGATTGCGTTCGCGAATGACTGGGCGGAGGGTCTGGGGCTGCGATTGTCGGAGACGATCGCCGCGGATGCTCTGTTGCCTGAGACAGCGGAAGACGGGCCGGGGGCGGTGCTTGCGAACCTGCAGCAGTTGCAGGTGACGTGTATTACAGGTAGTGCGGTGCAGATTGACGCTGGAATTGCGCCACCTGCTGGAGGAGGTTTTGAGGTGCGGCGGCGTGACTGGGACTTTGGGCCTGCGGTTTGGCAGGACCTGGTGCTGAGAAGTCCGGTGAGGAGCTTCTCGATTCCGCGCGAGGCACAGGTGGAACAGTATTACGTGCGAATGTATGACGCGAGCACACCGCTGGTGTATTCGCGATTTTCGAGCGCGGTGTTTACGCAGTATCCGGTGAGCTGAGGAGGTTTCGAGAGGGGTTATGACGGAGTTTGAAGGACAGGTGTTGGCGGATTTGAGTGTGTTGAAGAGCCAGATGGGACAGATGTTGGGATTAGGGCAGCCTGGGCGATTGACTCAACTGGAAGAGCGGGTGGAGCGGCATGAACGGAGCGTGCAGCGCATGAAGGGTGTGATGAGCGCGGCGGGTGGACTGTTGACGGCGCTCCATGTGGCGATCGATTTTTTTCACCGATAGGACGAACAGAGAGAGGGAGGGACGATGGATTTTTTGAAGATTTTCCTGCGCGGTATTGCTTTGCTGCCCAGTGCGATCCAGGGAATGGAGGCGCTATTCGGCGCGCAGAGCGGGGCGCAGAAGAAAGCCGCGGTCGTGGATGTGGTTGGAGCTGCGATCAACATCGCGGATGCCGTTACGAAGAAGCAGATTGCCGATTCCGGCAAGTTTACCGAGGGGCTGAGCACTGTGATCGATGGAGTGGTGATCTGTCTGAATGCGAGCATCTGGGCCAAGCAATAGGGTGGCGGATTCTGCGGATTGCGGCGGCGGCGTTCATGGCGAAAACGTATAATCGATGCCATGGACGCTCAGCCGCTGGTTGGAGTTGTGATGGGAAGCCGCAATGATTATGCGGTGATGGGGGCCGCGGTCGAGATGCTGAAGGAGTTTGGCGTGGCCCATGAGGCGCGCGTGGTCTCCGCGCATCGGACGCCGGATCTTCTGTTTGATTATGCAAATACTGCCGTCAGCCGCGGGCTGCGGGTGATCATCGCCGGTGCGGGCGGGGCGGCGCATCTGCCGGGCATGCTGGCGGCGAAGACAGTGGTGCCGGTGTTTGGGGTTCCGATCGCGGCGACTGCCCTGCAAGGGACGGACTCGCTGCTGAGCATTGTGCAGATGCCGAAGGGCATACCCGTGGGGACGTTGGCGATCGGTGCGTCGGGCGCGGCGAATGCGGCGTTGCTCGCGATTGCTGTGCTCGCGACGACGGATGCGGCGTTGCGGGAGAAGCTGATTGCGTGGCGCGCTGCGAGGCGAGATGAAGTACTGGCGCAGACCCTGAGTGATGAGGTCGGCGAGTGAGCGATCGGGATACCCTCACACCGATTCTGCCGGGATCGACGATTGGAATTTTTGGAGGCGGGCAGCTTGGACGTATGACTGCGATGGCGGCGCGCGGTATGGGGTATCGCATCCAGGTGCTGGATCCGGACCCTGCGTGTCCTGCGCGGTTTGTGGTGGATGGATGCATCGAGGCCGGCTGGGACGATTCGCGTGAGGCGGCGAACCTGGCGCGGGGATGCGATGTTGTGACGCTGGAGATTGAGCAGGTGTCGATTGCGAGCATGAATGCGGCTGCGAGCTTTGCGCCGGTGCGGCCCAGCGGCGAGATGCTGGCGATCATTCAGGACAGGATCGAGCAGAAGGACTGGCTTCAGCGCAATCGTTTTCCTATTGGCGAGTATCGAGCGGTGCGCTCGCTGGAGCAGTTGCGTGATGCGGTTGAAGAGCTGGGCGGAAAATGTTTTTGCAAGAGCGCGACGGGCGGATATGACGGGCGGGGGCAGGGCAAGATTGGATTCAAGCCGGGCGCTTCGCGAGAAGAAGAGGTTCGCAACGCGTGGGTTGCGCTGGGTGAGCAGGCCGGGGTGGTGGAGAAGGCGGTCGAGCTTGAGAGTGAGATCTCGGTGCTGGTCGCGCGATCTCCGAACGGCGAGTTGAAGGTGTATCCGCCGGCGTTGAATCATCATGAGAACCAGATTCTGGCGTGGAGCGTGATGCCTGCGCCGATTCCCATCATGAAGGAGGCCGAGGCGCATACGGTCGCTGCGGCAGTCGCCGATGCGTTTCAACTCGAAGGTCTGGTGGCGGTGGAGATGTTTTGCACGACCGATGGCAGGCTGCTGGTGAACGAGCTGGCTCCGCGCCCGCACAACAGCTATCACGCGAGCGAGCGCGCTTGCGATACGAGCCAGTTTGAACAGCTGGTGCGTGCGGTATGCAATCTGCCGCTGGGCGACGTCGATATCGTGCAGCCGGTGGCGATTGCGAATCTGCTGGGAGATCTGTGGCTGGATGAGGCTGGCAACGCGCGCGAGCCGCACTTCGACAAAGCACTGGCGATCTCTGGAGTCAGGCTGCACCTGTATGAGAAGCATCGCCCGCGCAAGGGACGGAAGATGGGGCATCTGTCCGCCGCTGGAACGACGGCGGAGGAAGCGGTGAAGCTGGTGCTCGAGGCCAAGGCGCTTTTGTAGTTTTTCTAGTTACAAATAGAAAAGCGCGGCAGACCTGAGTCTGCCGCGCTTTTTTGAATGACCTGGAATTAGCCGATGTCTTCGGACCAGTTCTCGAGGTAGGCTTTGAAGTCCGACATGAATTTGCCGGCGTCGGCGCCGTCGACGATGCGGTGATCGAAGCCGAGCGTGAAGCGCTGGATGGAGCGGATGGCGATGGAGTCGTTGCCGTCCTTGTCGGTGAGGACTTCGGCTTCCTTGTTGAGTCCGCCGATGCCGAGGATGGCCGCCTGCGGCTGGTTGATGATGGGCGTGCCGAACTGCTCGCCGAAGATGCCGGAGTTGGTGAGCGTGAAGGTGCCGCCGGAGATCTCGTCCGGAGCGAGCTTCTTGCCGCGGGCGCGCTCGGCGACATCGACGATGGCGCGGGCGATGCCGAGGAAGTTGTGCTCCTCGGTCTGCTTGATGACCGGAACGATCAGGCCCCAGTCCAGCGCGACGGCGATGCCGATGTTGATGTTCTTGTTGTAGCGGATGGCATCGCCCTGGACCGATCGCGTTGACGATGGGATGCTTGCGCAGTGCGACGATGGCGGCGCGGGTGATGAACGGCATGTAGGTCAGCTTGACGCCGTTGCGCTGCTCGTACTTGTTCTTTTCCTTCTCGCGCAGCTTGACGATGCGCGTCATGTCCACCTTGAAGACGGTGTGGACATGCGGGCTGGTGCGCTTGGATTCGACCATGCGCTGCGCGATGATGGAGCGCATCTTCGTCATTGGAACGAGCTCGCCGGGCATCGGCGCAGCGGCCAGCGGGCTTGGCCGGAGTGGCAGCAGCGGCTGCAGCTGGTGCTGCAGCTGCAGGCTTCGGACCGCTGCTTCGAGATGAGCGACGATGTCGCCCTTCGTGATGCGGCCGGCTGAGCCGGTGCCTGGAACCTGGGTGAGGTCGACGTTGTTGTCCTTCGCGATCTTGCGAACCAGCGGCGAGGAGCGCGGATGCTCGCTTACGGTTGCCGAGCGGAGTTGCTGCTGCTGCCGGAGCAGGCGCGGTCTTGGCAGCCGGAGCGGCGGTTGCAGCAGGCGCTGCGGCTGCTTTGCCTGCGGCCGCCGCCGATTACGGCGACGACGGTGTTGATGGTGACGGTTGCGCCTTCGGCGACCTTGATCTCGGTGAGGGTGCCGGCGACGGGCGAGGGAATCTCGGCGTCGACCTTGTCGGTGGAGATCTCGAAGATCGGCTCGTCGCGCTGGACGGTGTCGCCGACCTTCTTCAGCCACTTGGTGATGGTGCCCTCGGTGATGGACTCGCCCATCTGCGGCATGAGAACCTCGGTGCCGGGGCCGGCGGCGGGACGTTCACGTCGGGGTTGCCCGGGTTGCGGCGGGAGTATCGACAGCGGCGGGCGTGGTGGTATCGGCCTGCAGGGTCAGCGGCGGTCTCGGCCTTGGAGGAACGCTGCGCGCGGAAGCGCCTTCCTCGATGGTGCAGACGACGGTGTTGATCTGGACGGTCGCGCCTTCGCCGATCTTGATCTCTTTCAGCGTACCGGCGGCGGGCGATGGAATTTCGGCGTCGACCTTGTCGGTCGAGATCTCGAACAGCGGCTCGTCGCGCTGCGACAGTATCGCCCGGCTTCTTGAGCCACTTGGTGATGGTGCCTTCGGTGATCGACTCGCCCATCTGGGGCATAACTACTTCAGTTGCCATGAGATTCCTTATCTTGTGCGGGGTGATGCAAACTAGCTGCGCAACTTTGGATTATAAGACGGGCTGTGGAAGACTGGCTTGAATTAGCCGATAATCGAAGCATCGCTGATGACGTAACTCTTCCGGATAGCATTGTTTACAGCGCCTGCTCTACGGGATGAAGAATCGTGTCGAGCGATTCGCACCAGAGCATCTGGCGTTCGAAGACGCGGCCGAAGTTGCGGGCTGTCGAGTGCATCGCGGCCTCCATCGTGGGGTATGGGCTGCGTCGGCTTCGAGTTCGAGACTGGTTACCTCGCGATCGGCGATGCCGCAGGGGATGATCCACTCGAATTCGCGCAGATCGGTTGTGACATTCAGCGCGAAGCCGTGCGATGTAACACCTTGCGAGACGTGCACGCCGATGGCGGCGATTTTCTTCTCACGGATGCTGCCTCCGGCCAGCGTCCACACGCCGGTGAGCTTGCAGATGCGCTGGGTCATCACGCCGAACTCGCCGCAGGTGCGGATCAGGACCTCTTCCAGCAGGCGAACATAATCGACCGGGCCTAGATGTTGAACCTGGGCCTTTCTTGCCGGGCCAGTCGCCGCGGAGATCGATGATCGGGTAGCCGACCAGCTGGCCGGGGCCATGATAGGTGACGTCACCGCCGCGGTTGATCTCGTGCAACTCTACGCCGCGTTGTGCCAGCAGTTCATCGCTGGCGATGATGTTCGACCGGCTGGCGTTGCGGCCCAGCGTGATGACCGGCGGGTGCTCGAGCAGCAGCAGTGTGTCGGCGATCAGGTCCTGTTTGCGTGCTGCGATGACCTGCTGCTGGATCGCGAGGCCTTCCTGATACGAGACGCGGCCGAGATGGAGAAGATTGATGTGCATTGGTTGTGGTTCAGAGTGAAAGAGGAGAGCCTGATCGAATCGGGCTCTCCTCGGTGGATATCAGACGCGACGGCTAGACGTTGATCGGCATGCCTTCCACGCTGCTGAAGCCATCGAGCAATGCCTCGGCAAGCGTGGGGTGAGCGTGGATCGTGAACATCATCTCCTCGACCGTTGCTTCGAGCTCAAGCGCGGTAACACACTCTGCGATGATCTCCGTCGCGTAGGGCCCGATGATGTGGACGCCGAGGATCTCGCCGTACTTCGCATCGGCGACGACTTTGACGAAGCCGTCGTGCGAGTCGACGATCGTCGCCTTGGAGTTGCCGACGAAGGGGAACTTGCCGACCTTCACCTGGTAGCCCTTCTCTTTGGCCTGCGCCTCGGTGAGGCCGACGCTGGCGATCTGCGGGTCGGTGTAGGTGCAGCCCGGGATGCGAGTGCGGTTGACCGGCTTGGCATACTTGCCCGCGATCCTCGCCGCTACTACCAGCCCAGCCATAGAGCCGACGTGCGCGAGTTGCGGCAGGCCGCCGACGATATCGCCGATCGCGTAGATGCCGGGCTCGGTGGTCTCCATCCATTCGTTGGTCATGATGAAGCCGCGGTCGGGTGTGATCTTTACCTTGTCGATTCCGACGTCGTAGGTGCGCGGCGCGCGGCCGACGGCGACCAGCACCTTCTCCGCCTGCTTCGACTGCGGCTTGCCGTTGGAGTCGGTCCAGGAGACGAGCGCGCCGTCCTTGTTCTTCTCGATCTTGGTGTCCTTGACCGAGAGATTGATGTCGATTCCGCGCTTCTTGAAGAGACGCAGCAACTCCTTGCTGATCTCTTCGTCCTCTGCGGGTACGACCCGCGGCAGCATCTCGAGTACGGTGACTTCGGCGCCGAAGCTCTTGAAGATGGAGGCGAACTCCACGCCTACGGCGCCCGATCCGATCACCACCAGCGACTTCGGCATGGTTGGCGTCTTGAGGATCTCGTAGTTGGTCATGATCGTCTCGTCCGCCTTGTAACCGGGCAGGATACGAGCGTCTGAACCCATTGCGAGCACGACCTTCTTCGCCTTGACCGTCTCGGTCTTGCCGTCGGCGGTCTTCACTTCGACGGAGTGAACGCCGTCCTTGGCTGGGCCGGTGAGACGGCCGTAGCCCTTGATGGCATTGATCTTGTTCTTCTTCATCAGGAAGTCGAGGCCTTTGGTGTGCCGCGTGATGACGTCGTCCTTGCGGGCTAGGACACCGGCCCAGTTGAGCTTCGGCGTCACGCCGTCGATGCCGTAGCGGTCCGCATGCTTCAGGTGGTCCCACAGCTCTGCCGAAAACAGCATCGCCTTGGTGGGGATGCAGCCCCACAGCAGGCACGTTCCACCCAGCCGTTCATTTGCATCGATCAGGGCAGTCTTCAGCCCGTACTGCGAGGCGCGAATGGCGCACGTATATCCGGCGGGCCCTCCGCCCACCACAACTACATCGTAGATCGTCTCTGCCAAGGGAATCTCCGTTCAAAACTTAATTGCCACTATCGATTTTACGCCGTTTTGCCGCTATCCCAGAACCCGGGCCGCAGCCCCGGCGAAGTAGGTCACGATAAAGTCCGCGCCCGAGCGCCGGATCGACAACAACGACTCCATCATCGCCCGCTCCGGCTCCAGCCATCCGCGCTGGAAGGCGGCCTGCAGCATGGCGTACTCACCGGAGACCTGGTAGGCGCCCAGAGGCAGGTCGTAACGGCTACGCGCTTCACGGATTACGTCGAGATAAGGCATCGCGGGCTTCATCAGGATCATGTCCGCGCCCTCGGCGATGTCCAGGTCGATCTCGCGCATCGCCTCGCGCAGATTGGCTCCATCCATCTGGTAGCCGAGGCGGTCGCCGAACTGCGGGGCCGAATCGGCCGCCTCGCGGAAGGGGCCGTAGAACGCTGAGGCGAACTTCGCCGCGTAGCTCATGATCGGTATCTGCTGGTGGCCGCCAGCGTCCAGGGCAGTGCGGATCGCCTCGATCCGGCCGTCCATCATGTCGCGACGGCGCGATGATATCTGCTCCGGCTGCTGCAAGCGACGCGGCTGTCTTGGCCAGCAGGCCAATGCTCGCGTCGTTGTCGACGTCGTAGTGATCGCCGTCGCGCGCAATGATGCCGCAGTGCCCGTGCGAAGTGTACTCGCAGACACAGACGTCGGCGATCTTTACCAGCGAATCCAGCTTGCGGTTCTTCTTCAGCTCGCGCAGCGCCGACTGCACGATGCCGTTGTCGGCCCAGGCGCCGGTGGCCTGTTCGTCCTTCTCCGCCGGCAGACCGAACAGCAGCAGGCCGCCGATTCCTAGCGCGGCGCAGGCCTCGGCCTCCTTGATGGCCTCATCGATGGAGAGGTTGAAGACGCCGGGCATGGAGCTGATCTCGCGGCGAACGCCTTCGCCAGGACAGACAAACATCGGGGCGATCAGCGCACCGGGCCGCATGTGGGTCTCGCGCACCAGCGACCGCATCGCCTCGGTACGGCGCAGACGGCGCATACGCGTTACAGGAAAGTTCATCCTTTCAGTCTACTAGTCTGGAACCGATAGGGGAGCCAATAGTCGGGAGCCAACTGGCGCAGAATCCGGCACCTGCGCGCTGCTCGTGCCTTCGCACGGTTAAGATAGAAGCTGTGAACTCGCTGTCACTACTTCCGGTCATTCCTTCGCCGCTCCGCCGAGGCCAGCTGCTGCGGCGCTGGAGTGGCCGCGCCTGCGCGACCATATCGCCGATCGTACGTTCTCTCCGCTGGGGCGGGCGTGGGTGCTGGCGCTGGAACCGTGCGCTGACCTGGCCTGGATCGACCCGCAGCAGCAGCGCACTGCGGAGATGCGCCGCATGCTCAGCGGCGGCGGCAGCTTCGACTTCCACGGCCTCTTCGATCCGACCTTGCTGCTCGAGAAGACGCGCATCGACGGAGCGGCGCTTGAAGGCTACAGAGATCCGGGACCTGCTCGAAGTTATCGAGCGAGTCGCCGCGTGGCGCAACCTTATCGCTGCAGACAACGGAGGCAATCGCTATGACTGGCCGGGAATTGCGGCGCTCTCTGCACCGCTGCTCGACTACGACTTCGCGCCGCTGCTCCGCATGCTGCGCGGCAAGATCGAGCCCGACGGAACGCTGTCTGACGACGCGTCGCCAGAGCTGCGACGCATTCGCCGGGCGATGGAGCGTCAGCACCGCGCGATTGAGGAGAGCCTGCGCAAGTCGCTGCGCGGCCTGAGCGAGGGCGGCAGCACGCAGGATGAGCTGATTACGGTCCGCGGCGAGCGCTTCGTTATTCCCGTGAAGGCGGAGTTCAAGCGGCGCGTGCCGGGCGTGATTCATGGCTCGTCGTCTTCCGGTCAGACGGTCTTCGTGGAGCCGCTTGAGACGATCGAGCAGAACAATGAGCTGGTTCGGCTGCTGGACGAAGAGCAGGCGAGATCCATCGCATCCTGGTCGCCATGACGCAGCGCCATCGGCCAGCAGGCCGACGCCTATTCATGCTCGGCGCGTGCATTCTTGCCGAGGTGGAGGCGCATTCGCCCGGGCACGGTTCGCCATTGCGTTGAACTGCACGCGGCCGACCTTCTCGATAGAGGTTCCTGAGCTTGCGCTAACCGCAGCGCGTCATCCGTTGCTCGAGATACGCATGCGCTCGGCGCATCTGGCCAGCAGCGGTGAAGGCGATGCTCCGAAGCCGGTTCCGCTGACCATCGCGCTGCCGCCGCAGACGAAGCAGCTGATCATCAGCGGGCCGAACACCGGCGGCAAGACCGTCGCGCTCAAGACGCTTGGGCTGCTGGCGCTGATGGCGCAGGCAGGACTGCCTGTTCCGGCGGAGGCTGCGACGCTGCCGCTGTTTACCTCCGTCTACGCGGACATCGGCGATGCGCAGTCGATCGAGCGCAACCTGTCCAGCTTCTCGGCGCACGTCGTCAACCTGGACCGGATCTCACGCGAGGCTACGTCTGACTCGCTCGTGCTGCTGGATGAGCTGGGCTCGGCGACCGATCCTGAAGAGGGCGCGGCGCTGGCGGTTGCGATTGCTGACGCACTTCCTCGACCATCACGCGTGGAGCTGCATCACGACGCACCTTACGTCGCTGAAGGTCTATGCGGCTAACCATGCGGGTGTGCTGAATGCTGCTGTCGGATTCGACCAGGCAGACGCTTTCGCCGACGTACGAGCTGCGGCTTGGCGTGCCTGGCGCTTCGGCTGGGTTGAACATCGCCGAGCGGCTTGGTCTGCGCAGCGATATCGTCGCCGCGGCGCGGGCGCAGATGACTACGCAGACGGCGGACATCGGCGCGCTTCCTCGACCAGCTTCACGAGCAACTGACGGCGGCCGCAGCCGAGCGCGGAGACGCTGCAGCTGCGCGAGCAGGAGCTCGCTCGGGAGAAGGCGCGAGTTGAGGTCGAGGGACGCGCGGAGCAGAAGACGCGGACGAAGGAGCTCGAGGGCAAGCTGAACTCGCTGCTCGAGGACTTCGAGTACCAGCTGCGCGAGACCGTCAAAGCGATCGACGACAAGACACTGGCGAAGAAGATCCAGCGCGACTCCGCGTTGCGCATGGCTACGCTGCGGCGCGAGTTTTCCGAGCAGTTCAACTCGACTGTGGTGGCGCATACCACCGGCGCGGATAAGAACGATCCGGCCGCGCAGCCGCACGCTCGCCCAAGGGCATCAAGGTGGGCGATCTGGTGAAGCTGAAGTCGCTGGGGCGCGCAGGCTCGGGTTGATCGCGTTATCGATGCGAAGAACTACGAGGTGTCGATGGGCACGATGAAGATGCGGGCCGCGATCGACGATATCGCCGAGGTGGAGTCGGTCAAGGTGGTTACGCCGCTGGAGGCGGCGCGGAAGCGAGGCGGCGTTACCGTTGCTACGGCGAACGACGACACCGACTACATGACTTCAGAGATCAACGTCATCGGGCGGACGGCGGACGAGGCCCAGACGAGGTGGAGCGCTTTCTTGACCGCGCCTTTCTGGCCGGGTTGCCGCGGATTCGCATCGTGCATGGCACCGGGATGGGGGTGCTGCGGCGCACGCTGCGCGAGTTTCTGCGGAGCCATCCACATGTCACTACCGTTACCGAGCCACCGCAGAACCAGGGCGGGCAGGGTGCTACCGAGGTTGAACTGCGGCAGTGAGGGCCCCCTCCCCCCGCTTGAAATGTGTCAAAGTCCTCATTCCAGATACTTAAGGTCTGGACTTGCAAAACGATCACGGACTTAAAGCGAAAGACCCGAGGGCTTCGGGGCCTTCCTTATTTGATCTCTATTTCTATTATAGCGGTTCGGGTGGAACTACTATGCCACGTATATCTACTGGTACGGCAATAGTTTACGCGATTTCGGGGCTTGACATGATTTGGACAACGGTAGTTGCACATGTTTTAGGCATCATATGATGATAAAATGTATGCCTTGGAGGGTTTGAAATGAGAACAACTCTTGCGCTCGATGATGATCTGGTCAAGCTCGCCCAGGAATATACCGGAGTGTCCGAGAAGACTGCTTTAGTGCGGGAAGCGCTGAAGGCATTGATTCAGCGGGAGAGCTCGCGACGGTTGGCGGCGCTGAGAGGCACGATGCCGGAGCTGGAAGACATTCCACGCCGCAGGGTGAGCGGAGAGTGATTCTCGCGGACACGTCCATTTGGATTGACCATCTTCGTTCGCATAACGAGGAGATGCGTCAACTGCTCGACGATGGACAGATTGTGATCCATCCATTTCTGATCGCGGAGCTGGCGCTGGGGTCGCTGCGGGAGCGTACCGAAAACTCTCTCGTTTCTGGACAGGTTGCCATGTGTTCGAGTGGCACAACTGGAAGAGGTGCGACAGATGATCGAAAACCGTTCCCTTTATAGCCAGGGTATCGGTCTGATTGATGCTCACCTGATCGCTTCGATCTTCCTTACCCCATCAACGCATCTGTGGACGCGAGATAAGCGGCTCAGATCGGTGGCTGAATCTCTTGACATTCATGCCAATCTTCCCTGAAGACAGAATTTACAAAGGGCAAAGGCGTCCTGCGCGGACGGCGCGATCTGCCATCGAGGCTGACGCGCCTTCGGCGCCGGACAGAGTGGCTTCAGATGCGCATGGGCATGAGGATGTAGCGGTACTTCACGTCCTCGTTGGCGTCTTCGGGGCGCATCTGGCCGGCGGACTGCGCGTCCTTGAACTCCAGGCGCACCTCGCCGGTGTTGCCGATGGCCTTGAGGAAGTCGATGCAGGTACTGGCTGTTGAAGCCCACCACCAGCGGATCGTAGTTGTAGGGCGTCTCGATGGTGTCTTCGGATTCGCCGGCGTCCGTGGACGAGGAGCGACAGCTTCAGCTCGTTCTGCTCCAGGCGAATCTTGATGGCGCCGGAGCGCTCGTCGGCAAACTGCGCGACGCGCTGGATGGAGCCCATCAGGTCTTCGCGAGCGCACGATGACGAACTTGTTGTTGTCGCGCGGCAGCACGGCCTCGTAGTTGGGGAACTGGCCGGTGAGCTTGCGGCTGGTCAGCACGCGCCCGCCGACGCGGAAGAAGAGCGTCTGCTCGTCGTCGGCGAACTCCAGCGTCTCGGCCTCGGTGGAGCCGAGCAGCGAGAGCAGCTCGCTGAGCGCCTTGCGCGGGATCAGCGTCTTCTTCTCGCCGGAGATGCCTTCGAGCGTCTCGCCGAGCTTTTCGATGTGCGCCAGGCGGTGGCCGTCGGTCGCGACCATGGCCATCGACTCGGCCTTCAGCACCAGCAGCGCGCCGTTGAGCGTGTAGCGGGTCTCTTCGTTGGAGATGGCGAAGATGGTCTTCGCGATCATGTTGCTGCAGCGATGGCGACGGAGATCTTGAACGCGCCGGCTGGCAGGAAACTCGGCGACCTGGGGAAAGTTGGCGCGCGCCATGCCGACCATCTTGGTGTTGGAGCGGCCGGCGCGGATCTGCACCCAGTGGTTGTCCATCAGCTTGATGGAGATGTCGCCTTCGGGCAGCAGCTTGATGTAGTCGTACAGCTTGCGCGCGGGAATGGTGCAGGCGCCGGGCTTCTTCACCTTGGCGGCGCAACTGGTGCGCAGGCTCTGGTCGAGATCGGTCGCGGTGATAGTCAGCCGGTCGTCGGCGGCTTCGAAGAGGAAGTTCGACAGGATGGGGATGGTCGTCTTGCGCTCGACGACGGACTGCGCCGCGGTCAGCTCGCGCAGCAGCTCGGCGCGCGAGACGGTGATCTCAAGGTTGCCGGTGGGGGCGGCGGTGGTCATCTCAGGCGCTTGGGTAGCAGTCGTCACGGTCGGTCTCCGGGGGTAAAGCGTCTTCGAGCAACGTTTGGTCGCTGGCAAGACTCTACACCGAGACTGTACACCGAATCCGGGGCACAATGCACATCCGGCCTGCCAGCCGTTGGATCGATTCTAGAGGCGAAGCCGCTTCGGATGCGATAGATTTCTTTGTGGGAAACAAGACAGCTTGTGTGGGAGGGTCTCTTCCGGCCCGCAGGGCTAGTGCTTCTAAAGAAACTAGATAAAAAGAGATTGATTAATAGCAGTAGTACTCGTTGTCGCTTGAAAAGTGGATATCTGTCTCATCTGTCCGTTTTTCCTCTACTTGGAGCGCTGTCTGGTTTTAGAAAACAGGGCCCACCGAATCGCAAAGTGAGGAAGGAGAGGCGCGGAGGCCGAATGGCGCACTGGCTTATCCAACTTTCACACAGGTCGGCTGCCTCGCGGCTGAGAAGACCGTGAGGCAATCGTGCAATTTCATTTCAACTGGTGCAATACAGTCGGTTTAGCCTCGCCCTCTTTTTCACACCTGCATTCAACTGCGGGAGGAAAACCGGGCATTCGAGGAATGAGGATTCGATAAAGGTCTGGAAAGATCTGGGAGGGGTTCAGGCATGTGGGATAAACATATCGCCATCTTTGGGGCTTCCGGTGCGACCGGTCAGCTGCTGACGGAGCGTTGTCTTGCGGCCGGCCACAGCGTGAAGGCATTGCTGCGGAATCCGGCGTCGTTCCGCTTTCATGACCGGGTTGAGGTGGTTCACGGCGATGCCAAGGACGCTGCAGCGGTGCAGCAGACGGTGGCAGGCGCTGACGTCGTGCTGAGTGCGCTGGGAGCGCGATCGTTCAGGCGAGAGGAGGTTCTGGAGGTTGCGGTGCCGTTGATCGTCACTGCCATGGAGGCGACTGGCGTGCGGCGCATTATCGCGCTGGGGTCGGCCGGGGCGCTGGAGTCTTCGCTCGATGAGCAGCCGGCCTGGCGGCGCTGGATCATCGAGAACGTCATGTACACGACACTGCTGAAATGGCCGATCGCGTCGCAGCGAGCCCAGTACGCGGCGCTCGCGGCCAGCAGTCTCGACTGGACGATGGTGATGCCGCCCAAGCTCACCAATGGCCCTGCAAGAGGCGTCTATCGCATCGATGGCGACAGACTGCCACGCAACAGCGCACGCATCTCGCGGCGGGATGTGGCGGAGTTCATGATGCTGCAGATCAATCGCACGCAATGGGTGCGGAAGGGCGTCTACATCGGTTGGTAGAGGCGTTCACGTGATCACTTTGCGTGGAGCGCGACGCGTTGATCGACCTCGCGCTGCACTTCTTAGCGAGATCTTATGGCTTCGTCGCGAGCAGCAGAGGCGAAGGGCCGGGAGCTTCGAGCAGGCGCGGATTCGTAAAGCCTGCCTCCGTGAGCCAGCTTGAGATCTCTTCGAAGGAGTAGGTGTCGCCGACGTCGGTGTTGACCAGCATGTTCGTCGCGAAGAAGAGAGAGCCGACGGGGCCGGTGCGATCCTTGTTGACGAGAAACTCGGCGATGGCGATGGTGCCGCCGGGAGCGAGTGCGTTGAAGGTCTTGCGCAGCAGGCTGCGGCTGCGGGCTTCGCCTTCGCTGTGCAGGATGTGACCAAGGGTGGCTACGTTGTGTCCGCTGCCGAAGTCGGCTGCTTCGAGATCGCCCGCGACGAAGGAGAAGCGGTCTGCGAGGCCGAAGCGTGCAGCCGACTTCTCTGTGACCGGCAGCACGCCGGACCAGTCCACCGCTGTTACTGTGACGCGCTTCGAGCCCTGCGCGAGTGCGATGCCCCAGACGCCTGAGCCGGCGGCGAGATCCAGCACACGCACCGGCGCGCCTTCGTCGCCGAGCGCGAGGTGCTTCGAGAGCACCGTCGCCGACGGATAGCTCGTGGGGAAGATGTCCATGACGAACTGCTGGAAGAATTCGCTGCCTTCTCCCTCCTGATTGACCGCTCCTGCGGGCTTGCCGGTGGCGACGACTTCATTCAATTCGAGCCACTTTGGAATCAGCTGTCCGCTTGCGTGCTTGAGGACCGCGCCCTGAAAGCTGGGCTTGGTGCTGACGAGGAAGGCTGCGCTCTCCGGTGTCAGGGCGTATCGATCGCCATCCTTGGCGAGAAAGTTCAACCCGACGAGCACGTTCATGATGCTGCGCAGTCCGCGCTCGGAGGCGCCGGTGGCCGCCGCAGTCTCCTGCAACGTTTTGGGGCCAGCGTCGAGCACATCGAAGACGCGATGTTTGATTGCGGACTCCAGTACAAGTGTCGGAACAAAGCCCCAGGTGAACTGCATAATCCGTTCAGGCGTAACCGCAGCAGCAGAGGTGCTCATCTGTATCTCCTCTTGAATGAGTATGGATTTTGAAGGCCTCAGGGCCGAGTTGCGATTCTATTCCTCAATCACTCGATTTGTCAGAGTGCATAAACGATTCGATAACAAAAAAGCGGCCGGCATCTCTGCCGGCCTTTCAGTCCATGCACGCGAAACATCTAACTCAACGTCTCCATCAATTTGTTGATGGTGCGGTTGAGATCTTTATCGGCGCGGCGCTGCTCGTCGATCTTGCCGATGGAATGCATCACCGTCGTGTGGTGCTTGCCGCCGAACTGGCGCCCGATCTCGGGCAGCGAAGCCTCGGTCAACTGCTTGGCGAGGTACATCGCAATCTGCCGCGGTACGACGATCTGCCGCGAGTTGTTCTTCTGTTTCAGCTCGGCCACGCGCATGCCGAAGTGCTCGGCTACGGTGCGCTGAATTGTCTCGATGGTGATCTTGCGTACCTGGGTGTCGATGAACTGCTTGAGGCACTGCTGCGTCACGGACAGCGTAATCTCGACGCCGTGCATCGAGCACCACGCGATCAGCCGTACCAGTGCGCCTTCGAGCTCGCGCACATTGGTTCGCACGTTGCTCGCGATGAACAGCGCGACGTCAGTGGGCAGCTGCGTGTTCTCGCTCTCTGCTTTCTTTTGCAGGATGGCGACCTTGGTCTCGAGATCGGGCGGTTGAATGTCGGCGATCAGTCCCCACTCGAAGCGGCTGCGGAGCCGGTCTTCAAAGTCGGCCAATTCTTTTGGTGGCCGATCACTGGCGATGACGATCTGCTTCATGCTCTCGTGCAGCGCGTTGAAGGTGTGGAAGAACTCCTCCTGGGTGCGCTCCTTGCCGGCGAGAAACTGAATGTCGTCGATCAGCAGCACGTCGACGTTGCGGAACTTGTCGCGGAAGCTGGTCATCTTGTCGTAGCGGACCGAGTTGATCATCTCGTTGGTGAACTTCTCGCCCGAGACGTAGGAGATGGACGCGTGCGGCTGGCGGCGCTTCACGTCGTGCCCGATGGCATGCATCAGATGCGTCTTGCCCATGCCGACGCCGCCGTACAGGAAGAGCGGGTTGTAGGCCTTCGACGGCCGCTCGGCGACGGCCTGCGCGGCGGCCATGGCGAACTGGTTGCCACTGCCAATGACAAAGCAGTCGAACATGTACTTCGGATTGAGCTGCGACGCGGCGCTCCAGTCGAAGCGTGACTGCTCGGCGGTGGGCCAGCTGGGCGTTGCGGCTCCGGCGGCACGATTGTTTCTCGGCGCGCTGGGGCTGTGGCTCGACACAGGTGCGAAACCGCCGTCCTCACGCACCTTCGGAGCATTCGGATCCTGCTGCGGCGTGGTGAACGTCACGTTCTCGATGTCGAGCCCGAGGTTATCGATCGCTTCCTGGATGAGATCCGCGTAGCGGTCTCCGATGTGCGTAAAGTCCGCCGATGGTATGCGCACATACAGCGTCTTGCCTGTCAGATGCGAGAACCGGGTCGGCTTCAACCACGTCTCGTACGACTGACGATTGATCTTCTTCTCCAGGGCGCCGAGGATACGGACCCAGTAATTTAAAACGGCGGTAGCCGTGGGAACAAATGACATTCTTCTTTTTCCTTGTCTTGCTTTCCGTCCCGGTTTCCAGTTGCGGCACTGTGTCACTCCACGGAAAAAGGTTCGTGGAAAAAAGTAAAAAAGCAAAAGGACATCCATCCTCGCAGTGACACGCGAGTGGAAGACTGTCCCGTGTTGCCAGAATTCTCTCCGATGAACACCCGTGAAACTGTTAGTCAGCGGAGAGGTGTTTGTTCAATGTACGGCAGAGTGCGGAACAACTGGACGTGCAGAAAGTCGTCTTACGAATCGGGTTCGATAGTAGCACGGAAGACCTAGCGTTTTTCAAGCTGCAATATCAAATAATTTTTGTTGCACCATAAGCGGTGAAGAGTTAAAAAGCAGATCGTTCCAGACGCGGAAAAAGAGAAAAATCCCGCCGCAAAAATCTTTACGCCGGCGCCCACTCATGCTACGGGAGGAGAAAATTTAAACGCCATCGCGATCCTGTTCCACGCGTTGATCGAAGCGACAGCTGTTGTGAGAAAGACGAGTTCCCTTGCATCGAACTCTTTGCGTGCGGCCTCGTAATCTTCGTCGGAGACTCCGGACGGCGTTACGTTCGTTACTGCCTCCATCCATCGCAACGCAGACATCTCTCGTGCTGTGAACACGCCGGCTTCTCGCCACACGGTTACCAGGTCGAGCTTCGTCTCAGCCACTCCTGCCTTGCGTGCGGCGATCAGATGAAACTGCACGCAGAAGGCGCAGCCGTTGATCTGCGATGCGCGTATCTTGATCAGCTCCACCAGTTGCTTCTCCAGTCCCGAGTCATCAACTGCTTTGCTCAAGGCAGAGAGCGCAGCTCTTACATCAGGTGCGACCTTGATGAACTCCGTAAACTCCATGCGTGCCTCAGTTGCCATTCGATCTCCTCTGGCTTCAGTTTAAATCTGTGCACGAAGCTCGTACCACTTTCGTTGTATCCCTTCACTTGCGGTGAGTTGTGATGAGCACATTGCGTCATCCCCAACATTGCTCTCCAGCAAGTTCAGGCATTGGGAATATTTTTCCAAACATCTCTCGCACCGACGCATTTGAACTGCCCACGAATGGACACAAAACGCCTGTGAAAAATCATCCCCATGAGGTATACTCAGAGATTGTTGCAACACCCTAAAAGTTCAAGCAGGTAGCAGACCTGCTCAGGAGTCAGTTCCATGCCGAAGCGCACCTTTCAACCCAACCGCCGCCACCGCGCGAAGACCCACGGGTTTCTCTCCCGTATGAAGACCAAGTCCGGTGCAGCCGTGCTCAGCCGCCGCCGCGCCAAGGGCCGTCATAAGATCGCCGTCAGCGCCGGTTTCCGCGACTAGTTTTTTCAATATTTTTTGATGGCTTGGAAGTAGTCTGTTTTCAGCCCCTCTTCAAAATCAAAAAATTTACCGTTCTGCTAAGTCCTCCGCAATGAGTGTGCGTCCTGAATGGATTGCCTCTTCTTCGGAGGCCTTGCTGCGTCGTGACGCGGATCTTCGGCCAACCCACCTGTGTGCCTGCTCGTCCTAGTTAGTGTCGTCACTGCTGCGATCGCGAACGATGTGCAGTGGATTGACGAGTTGGAGATGTACATGGCACAGAATCCTGGTTCAAATCCTCAAACTCAACCGACTCACGACGCCCCAGCCAAGGGCGGACAGAACATGCCTCCAGGCAGCAAGACGGGCAGCGGCAATCCGCAGAGCCAGCCGGACAAGGGTGGGCAGCAATCACACTCCGGACCTCAGAAGTAAGAAGTAGATCCGTCAACGAACGCATCAACCAAAGACAGACCCGCGCTATCCATGGGGCGCGGGTCTTCTTGCTTTAAGGGCGATTTGGGCCGGTCCGCGATAGAATCGATACAGCAAGTTTCGTGCCTCGCCCCATGCCCTCCTACGGTACCTCCGCCAGTCGCCTCCGCAAACATGCGGATTACCAACGCGTCTACTCGTCGAGCCGCAAGCAGTTCTCCAAGCAGATGAGCTTCTTCTTCTGTGTTCGTTCGATGGACAATGCTTCCGGAATCGTGGCTGGTCCACGCGTAGGTCTCACCGTCGGCAAGATGATGGGTAAGGCCGTCGATCGCAATCGCATCAAGCGCCGTCTGCGAGAGGTGGTTCGTAAAAACGCTCCGGCGCTTCGCCTTCTACCGGTGGACGTGATCCTGCATCCTCGCCGCGCAGTCATCGATCTCGACTTCGATCTCCTCGATCGCGAGGTGGCCAACGTCTTCCGCACCATTCAGCGCACCGTTCAGGCCCGTGCGCCGGACCGTGCGCCGGACCGCGCAGCCAAACAGCAGCCAGCTGTCCCGGCCCCGCCTGCCGCGCAATGAGCCACTGCGCCAATGCCCCACTGTGCCAATGACCCACTGCTATGACCTCGCCCCAGCCTCCCATCTCGGTCCGTATCGCCTTCGGAATCTATAAGTCGGTGATCTCGCCGGTGCTGCACGTCTTCAGTCCGTCGCAGTGTCTGTATCTGCCCACCTGCTCAGAGTACGCCTATGTCGCGCTCTGCCGTTTCGGAGTGCTGCAGGGTTCCTGGCTGACGCTGCGCCGCATCGCTCGCTGCCATCCGTTTGCCAAAGGGGGTCTCGATCCGGTGCCGGATCGAAACTCCAACCCCCCGCCGCCCGTATCTACTCCATAGACCATTTACCATAAACCCAGCGCCGATATTTCTCCCGGGCCGCCTCACACAGATAGGAAGTTTCTTTTGGCAGAGTTCACAAACCCAAATCAGCAGGGCGGCGGCGATAACAAGTCGCTGCTCGTCATGATGCTCGTCCTGGTCACCGTCTTCTTCGGCCTGCAGTACTATCGCACCAAGAAGAACCCGCCGCCCGTCGCACCGACTGCTGCCACGTCTTCTCAGATCCCGGCTGCTGCGGCTGCCCCTCCGTCTACGGCCCCGCCTGCTGCCACTCCTTCGGCGACCCCGCCTGCCAACGCCGGCACCCACACCGCTCGCACCACTCCCACCGTTCAGGCGACTGCTGAGAGCACCACCATCGTCGAGAACGAACTCTACCGCATCACCTTCTCCAATCGCGGCGGCCAAGTCATTAGCTGGATTCTCAAGCGCAAGCCCGATGGCGGTGGAAACTTCAAGAACGCCGACGGCAAGCCGCTGGACATCGTCCACACCGACGCTGCGGAGAAGTTCGGCTATCCGCTCTCGCTCACCACATACGATCCAGCGATGACTGCCAGCCTCAGCAAGGCGATGTATGTGCCGTCGGCGACCGGCAACCTCGCCGCTCCTGCAACCCTCACCTACACCTGGTCCGACGGGAGCACCCAGGTCCGAAAGACCTTCTCCTTCGATGAGTCCTACGTGTTGCACGCCGACGTTCAGGTGACGCACAACGGCGCTCCGGTTCGCGCGCTGCTGGCGTGGCCCGGCGGCTTCGGCGACCAGAACGAAGTAGCCAATGGGGTTGCGTATACCAATTCTCAGTTGGACTACTACAGCAATGGAAAAGACCAGCACCTTGCGCCGAAGAAGATCTCCGGCGGCGAGACGCTGAACGGTCCCTTCGACTGGGCGGGCGTCAGCGATCGCTTCTTCGCCGCGGTCTTCCTTCCTGACTCTGCGGCCACGGCCACGGTCACTACGCTGCATAATCAACTGGACGTCGCCAAGACGCTTCATCGCACCGGTTTCAGCGCAAGCTCACCGCCCAAGGGGCCCGTTGAAATGCCGGTCCTCGGCGTGGCGCTGGGCGACACCAGCGGCCGCACGTCCACGCGCATCTTCGTCGGACCCAAGGCGATCAACGTCCTCAAGGCGGTTCGCGCGTCGGACAGCAAGATCACACTGGAGCCGCTGCTGGAGTTCGGCTTCTGGGGCGCGATCGGCAAGTACCTCTTCCTCGCCCTGCAGTTCATCCACACCCATGTCGCCTCCAACTGGGGCTGGGCGATCATCATCCTGACGGTCATCATCAATATCCTCACGCTGCCGTTCAAGATCAAGACCATGCAGAGCGGCCTGAAGATGCAGCGCATCCAGCCGCAGATGGACGCGATCAAGGAAAAATACAAGAAGTACAAAGTCACCGACCCCAAGCGCAATGAGATGAACGCCGAGATCATGCAGCTCCAGAAGGACAACGGCGTGAACATGTTCGGCGGCTGCATCCCGACGCTCATTACCCTGCCGCTGCTGTGGGCCTTCTTCACCATGCTGCCCCGCGTCGTCGAGCTGCGTCAGGCGCATTGGCTCTGGCTGCCCGATCTGCAGCAGCCCGACCCGTGGCACATCCTTCCCATTCTCATGGTTGTCAGCCAGTTTTTGGTCCAGTTCTATACGCCGTCCCCCGGCGTCGATCCGCAGCAGCAGAAGATGATGGCCTTCATGATGCCGGCCGTCTCGGGCTTCTTCACCTGGACCTACGGCTCCGGCCTCGCGCTGTACTGGGCGGTCGGCAACCTCATCGGCATCGCGCAGCAGGCGATCATGAATCGCACCTCGCTCGGCCGGGAGATGCGTGAGATCGCCGCCAAGCGCGCCCGCCGCAAGGCTGGCGCCCCTCAGACTGTGCAAGGGAAGCGGTAGTCCCCTTTTGCAGAAGTATTTCTTCGTCCGGGGCGGCGCACTTTGTTCGCACTTGATATCATCGTCAACATCTTTTGAAACAGGTAAAACTCCCCTTATATGAACGACCTGCGCGATTCCATTCCGGTAGCCTCCCCCAAGGTTGCTACCTTCCTCCAATCGATCATCACCTCCACCGGACTCAACATTGGGTTCGATATATCCGAAACAGGACAGGCCCCCGCTCCAGCATCTTCCACACTCAACGTCCAATTCACCGGCCCCGATACAGGATTTCTCACCGCACGTCACGGCGAGCTGCTGCACTCGCTCGAGCATCTTGCCGCGCAGCTGCTCCGCCTTGCCCCGGAAGAGCATGATCGAATCTCGTTCGACGCCGACAACTTCAAGAGGAACCGCGATCTCGAGATGCGGCGCTCCGCGGACGCCGCGATCCAAAGCGTTCAGACCACCGGCCGGCCCTACGCGTTTCCGCCCATGAACTCCCGCGAGCGCAGGATGCTTCATCTCGTGTTGAGCGAGTCCGGCCTTCCCACTGCCTCATCGGGTGAGAACCCCCGCCGCTATGTGATCCTCTACCCCCAGGGTCAGGCTCCTGAGGAAGGTCAGGCCGGCTCTCCGCGCCAGCAGAACGCCGCGGACGCCGAAAAGCGTGCGAACGCGATCCGCATGCGCTTTCGCAGCCGCTAGACCGCAACGGACGGTAAGAAAAAAGAGGAGGCCAGTAGCCTCCTCCTTTTTTATTCTTTGCAAAATTGAGACGGACGTCGTATTCGCTAACGATCAAATCTGCGTCGTACGACCGCTACAGCTCCTGCGATTCCGGTCAGCATCAGAACGATACTCTCAGGTTCGGGTACAACCGAAATCGGCGGCGGCGGACTGTCTGAGCCACCCGGACCACTTGGAGTCCCCGGACCACCTGGACTGCCCGGACCACCCGGGGCGCCGCCACCTCCTCCGGGGCCAGTGTACGCAGGGGGTCCGGAGCCAGGACCGCCATTATCATCCGGAAGATCGGTACTGGAGGTGTTATAGACCGGCGAGTCCATGTTGGGCAGGAAGCCCGTCTGCTCGCCCGGCGTCAAATCCACGCCATCATCGCCGGTCCATAGCTGCTCCGGCACCGCGAACGGTTTTACGTCATTGGAGGCCAGCAGTTGGGGCGGCCCATCGGTGTCCGGCAGTTCCCCGCAAGCCACTTGAAACTTCCGCATCATCTCTTCGCGGCTCAATCTCGGTCGATTGGCGTGTGCCGGTAATAGTTTGGGTTTGGGCTTGGGGGCTACATATCCCGCCATCTTTTGCCGTGCCCTGCGTTTGGCAGCAGCCAGCTTTCGGGCAGCGTTCGTCTTTGCCAGCGAGGTCTTATAGTCCTGCAGCCACTTCTCACAATCCGTGGACGCCTGCATCCCGGTTGCTGTGGCGGCGGAAAATCCGACTAGTAAGGCCAGCAGCAATAGTATTGATCTTCGGCCCATAACGAACAAATCCCCTTGGCAAGCAACTTACTCTAGATCGAAGCAATTCGAGGGCCAACCTAATCGCGCTTGGGGCTGTCAAAAGGGCATTTCTAGAGCACTTTTTTGCAGTATACGGTAAATATTTTCCTAACGTTGCCAAATATTTTCCCATAGTGCGCAAACTTACTAACAAAATCCAGTAAAATCCCGTTCCACGGGATCGTCATGGGAATCCGGGATAACCCACTGACAATAATCGAGTTAGCAAGTGGCTTTCAAAAAAGCGCGATTTTCTTGGAGCGATCTCTTCCGCAATCAGTTGGCGACGCGCGCCAGTCCATAGAGGATTCTGCTTACCGGGCCGCGGGTCGAAATGGTTCCAATTCCGCTGTCCAGCAGCTCAAAGCCCTCACTGTCCAGCAGCGCCTGCAGGGATTTCTCGTTGAAGAAATTCAGATGTTCGCTGCATTTCTGAAGGCCAAGGGGAGGAATGAAATCAAACTTAATCCGGGCGACCGAAGAGTAAAAGTCCACCATCTGAAGCAGCGGTTCGACACCGAGCAGCCCGCTTAGGTACCGTTGCTGCCAGCTCCCGCCGCCGGCCCAGCGAAGCGATGGGCGCTCATACGGAACCTCAAAATAGAAAAGGGCGTTCTGATTCCCCAACGGCTTCAGCAATTGAAGCATCTCCTTCGGTTCAGAGCAGTGCTCGAGGACATGCGTAAGCATGATGAAGTCGAACTGCCGGCCTTCCACCGACGTCAGACGCACCGCACCCTCGACCGGTTCTGCGTCCGATACTTCGTAAACGTAATGCTCCGTTCCGATATCTTCCGGAATAAACTGGCCCCGGTCTCCGCCGTAGTCCAGTACCGTAGTGATCGAGCGTGACCTGTCTCCAAGGAACGTCGACAGATTCAACTTCCTTGAAGTTATTTCGACCTCATCGCCGCCGATTCCGTCGTTGGCACTTCTCGAATACCAGAACTCGTAACTATGCCTGGCCTTGAAGTAGTCATCTCCACGATAGTTCGCATACAGGCGCTGAACCTCCCCACCCGTCAGCCGCGAGTCGAAGAATCGGAAGGAACACTTCCTGCATTCGCACAAGCTGCAAGGACCCGGCTCGTTCTCGCACCCGTACCGGGCAACGAACGGCGAAACAATCGCGGGCCATTTCTGAAGATCCTTCGAGGCGCAGCACGGACACTGGCTGGCGAAATAGATAGTGAACCTCCCAGGGTTGTGGTGTTACAGAGAACAGCAGTGGCGGTGTGGCGGAAGTGACGGTGGAATCGAACGAGAAGCCCCGATATCAGCCAGGGCTTCTCCAGGGTCTCTGGTTATGTGATCCACATCGTAGCAGAGAGGGTGTCGGGATCGGAATAATCTGAGGCCGGTCGTCACCACCAGACCCCCGCCGTCACCGTGCAGGATTTCCGGCCCCAAAGAGAAGTCAAGCCGCTCCCCCGCCCCTGGTCTCTTCCTGCAGATAGCGCCGCCACTCGTCCGACTCAGCCACTTGCTTTAGAAGAGCGTTCCGCCGCTTCAGAAACTGGACCAAGTACTTGCGAAGAAACAACTTTTCCGCCAATCTTCCCAGAAATCCCATCGGCGCGGCGAACCGAAGTTCGTCTCGCATGCGGGTGCCGTCGTTCAAGGGGGCGAAGTAATGGTCGTGCTGAAAGACCGCAAAGGCTCCCTCTACCATCACATCCCGAAAGTAGGTATAGGGTCTCCAGGACTCCACGACGCTTTTGTGGGTTACTGTGAAGCCAAAATGGCGACCCCGCCACTTCACGGTCTCGCCTTCGCGAATCAGCCCCGTCGTGACTCCATCCACTGCAGTTTCATTGGTTTGCTTCGCCGTCGCCAGATGCAGATCGATACTGGTGGATAGCTTGAAACAGCGATCCATTGGTGCCGCGATATGCGTCGTCATGCGAATAATTTCCATGGGCCCGTATGCTGATTTACTCATGCTAGTAGTAACACCTTTCCGATGCCACCTTTTTCGACAGCCGCCTGGGCTTTGCCCGCATCAGCCAGGGGAACCATCCGGTCAATCGGGATCACCAGTCGTTTCGCGGCAACATCCTCAGCCAGCTCGTGCAGCGCCTTCGCATCCGGAACCACCCGGACACTCTCAGTGCGAATCGTGGGGTGCAGTTTTGCATTGCCCGGTACACCGACCACCGATGCGAACACGCCGCCCTGCTTGACCTTGCCCAGTAGCATCTCTGCTGTCTTGCCATCCACCGTATCCGCCACGGCGTCGATAAACCCAAGCTTCTCCATCGCCCCGGCATCATCGAGCGCCAGCACCTGCGCAGCGCCGAGCTTCTCCGCATCGTTCAGCTGCGACTTCTTCACCCCGGCGATCACCACCGCCCCCGCCTTCTTCGCGGTCCATACCGCAGACCGCCCCACGCTGCCCACTGCGCCCGAGACCAGTACCGTCTGTCCCGACTGAATCTTCGTCCCCACGGTAATCAGTTGCTGTCCGGTCAGCGTCACCAAAGGCAGCGGCGCAGCCTCCACCCCATCCAACCCCTCCGGAACATGAGTCAACTCCGCCGCCGGCACCACCACCAGTTCGGCATAGGCCTTCTGGGTCAGGGCCATCACCTTGTCCCCCGGCGCAAACCCCGTGACACCTTCTCCCACCGCACGCACCACCCCGGAGACGTCTCGTCCCAGAATTGCCGGAAGCTCCAGCGGGTGGAAGTCCTTCATTGCGCCGGAACGCAATTTGAAGTCGATCGGATTAACGCTGCTGGCGGCCACCCGCACCAGCACCTCGCCCGCTCCGGCAACCGGATCCGGAACATCTTCATACTTCAACCTGTCCGGGCCACCATACTCATGGAGCACAACTGCCTTCATTAACGCACCTGCGTGCTTAGATGCAGAACCTTGCGGACGGGTAACCGAATGCCTGTTACTCGGGCAAATATTTCTTCCACCCATCGCCCTCCGCCAGCCGCTTCAATAAAAAGAAGCGCTTGCGGATCAGCTTCGCAATGTACGGCACCATCACATACTCGGCGACCAGCGTCCCCGCAAACCCCAGCGGCAGCGAGAACCGCACCTTGTCCTGCAGCAGCGTGTGGCCGCCGATCTCGGAGAAGAAATGATCGTGCTGATAAAAGCGGAACCGGCCCCGCAGCATCGTGTCCTGAAAATGCCCAGGCCGCTCGTATGCCGTGATCTTCGACTCATGCATCTGCGGCAGCCCGAACTTCCATCCCGCCCACAACACCTCTTCGTCCAGCCCGATCAAACCGCTCATCCTGCCGGAGAGCGGCTTCATCCTCAACGTCTTCGCCACCAAATCGATATTCGTCGACAACAAAAAACATCGCTCGATCGGTGCATTCACGTGCATCGTATCGCCGATCGTAAAAGTGCTCTTCAAAATGGCCCTCGCACTAACAGCTTACCAAGCCAGGCGCAGCGATATACCAACGACGCGTAGCGACATATCAGGCCCATATACCGAGCCACGCACAGCGATCCCCTCCGCTTACCCCACTGCGTCCTCGCGCGCCTGCGCCATCGCATGACACGCCCGGCACAGCAGCTGAGTATTCTCCTCCGTATAGCCATCCATCGCCCGTAGACGATGCAGCTCCGCTCCCCGCTCCGGCAGCGGCTGCGCACAGTCGTAGCAAAGCCCCCGCTGAAACTTCCGCTTCAGCTCCTTCAACTTCCGCCGCTGCGTCGGCGTCCCCCGCTCATCAAACTCCAGCCGCTTGGCAACATACCGCCGCATCTGGAACACCAGCTCCTGGTCATTCCCCGCTGCGGTGGCAATGCGCCGGCGCACCTCATCGAGAATCTCGACCGTCTTGGCACGATCTTCGTCGGAGAGCGACGGCACCTTGTCCTCCTACAGCACCGCAGACTTTGAAGTGAGCAGCCCGGTCGCACGCGCGATGAAATCAGCCAGCCCAACGCTTCCCTCATCGCCCTTACCCCGAGTCCGCACACTCACCGACTCGCTCGCTGCTTCCTTATCGCCCACAATCAGCACAAACGGAACCTTCTGCAGCGAAAACTCCCGCACCTTCGCGTTCATCTTCTCGTTCCGCTCGTCGAGCTCCACACGCAGCCCCGCAGCTTCGAGCTTCGCCTTCACCGCGCGCGCGTAGTCCACATGCTTCTCCGAGATCGGCACCAGTCCCACCTGCACCGGGGCCAGCCACAGCGGAAACGCCCCGGCGTAGTGCTCGATCAGCACGCCAAAGAACCGCTCGACCGAGCCGAACAGCGCGCGATGCACCATCACCGGCCTGTGCTTCTCTCCGTCCTCGCCCTTGTATTCCAGCTCGAATCGCTGCGGCAGATTGAAGTCGAACTGCACCGTCTCAACTGCCACAGCCGTCCCAGCACGTCCACCAGCTTGATATCGATCTTCGGCCCGTAGAACGCAGCCTCGCCCGGAATCGTCCTGAACGGAATCCCCTTGCGCATCGAGCACCTTCTTCAGCGAGCCCGCTCGCCGTCTCCCAGTGCTCGTCCGATCCGACATAGCTCTTCTTGTCCTTCGGGTCCCAGCGTCGAAAGCTCCACCTTGAACTCCGCAAACCCAAAGGTCTTCAGCACGCTCTCCGCAAACTCCACGCAGGCGGCGATCTCGCTCTCGATCTGTCCGGGCGTGCAGAAGATGTGCGCGTCATCCTGCGTAAAGCCGCGCACGCGCAGCAGCCCATGCATCGTGCCAGACCGCTCATAGCGATACACATTCCCCAGCTCCGCATACCGCACCGGCAGATCGCGATAGCTCTTCGGCGAATTCTTGTAGATCAGGATGTGGCCGGGGCAGTTCATCGGCTTCAGCCGGTACTCCGCGTCATCCAGCTCCATCGGCGGATACATGTTCTGCGAGTAAAAACCCTCGTGCCCGCTGATCTTCCACAGCTCCCGCCGCATGATGTGCGGGGTGAAGACCATTTCGTAACCACGACGGATACATTCTTCGCGCATCCAGTCTTCCATCGTCTTGCGGATCAGCCCGCCCTTCGGATGCCAGAAGATCAGCCCCGATCCCGCCACCTCCTGGATCGAAAACAGATCGAGCTGCTTGCCCAGCACGCGATGGTCGCGCGCCTTGATCTCCTCCAGCCGCTTGAAGTGCGCATCCATATCCTTCGCGTTGAAGAACGCCGTCCCGTAGATGCGCTGCAGCTGCTGATTCTTCTCATCGCCCAGCCAGTACGCCCCGGCGACCGACGTCACCTTGAACGCCTTCACCCGCGCCGTCGAAGGCACATGCGGCCCGCGGCAGAAGTCGGTAAAGCCGCCGTTGCGGTACAGCGAAATCTCATCGCCCGGCTTCGTAAACCGCTCAATGAAGTGGACCTTCATGAACTCGCCCTGCTTCGCGTAGTCCTCCAGCCCCTTCTCGCGCGGCTCTTCTTCGCGGACGAATTTTTCGTCGCGCGCGACCACCTCCGCCATGCGCTTCTCGATCGCGGCCAGGTCCTCATCGCTGAAGGGCGTCTCGCGATAGACGTCGTAGAAGAATCCTGCGTCGGTCGCCGGACCATGCCCCAGCTTCGTCTCCGGAAACAGCTCCAGGATCGCCGTCGCCATCACATGCGCCGCCGAGTGCCGCACGACCTTCAGCGCTGCCTCGTCGCTCTCCTTCAGCAACTCCAGCGCAACATCCTCCGTCAGCGGAGCGCTCAGGTCCACCAGCCGCTCGCCCGTCTCCCCGCCGCCGTACATCGCCGCCTCCGACGCTGTATCCTCCGCAGCGGTCTCCGTCGCCGCTGCCGTCTGCAGCGGACGAATCCGCGCCACCACCACCGCTGCCGCCAGCCGCGGCGAGATGCTCGTCGCCACATCAAGAGCTGTCGTACCCCGCGCAACCTCGCGCACTGAACCGTCAGGAAGCTGAATCGAAATCGTTTCGTTACTCACATCCACCAGCATATCGTCTCAACTCGCCTTCTTTGCCGAAAAGCACCCGCTTCAGCCCGATTCCTCGAATGGCCATTCTCCCTGGCTGCCGGTCATACTTTCGTGGTATTCGGATCGGGAAGGCGTCAATCTAATGTTGTAGTTACGACGTGTCTCTTCCCCACCCGGGAAGAACTCCCCCCACGTTGTTCCAGGAACGGGCCAGATACTATGCAGGTATTACTCAAAAAGTCTGACGAGCGCCAGGACCTTCAGTGCCCCATCTGCAGCCAGGGCTTCCGTGTCTACTGGGAGCGGACCTCGCTCGAGGAACAAACCTCTGTACGTGGAGAGGTGCTGGCAGCGCTGCGCTTAGACCACACCACAGACCGTTCTCGTTCCGCCCACCCCGACAGCCCCTTCACCGTTCCCCACTGGGACGGCGCGCCCCAGTTCTCCGGCGCCGCACTCCTCGGCGGACTTTCAAGACTTCATCGTTCCGCCTCCGTGGCTCTCGACGACTTCGCCACTGGCAAATAGCCCTCCTCTGTTCACTTTGACCGCGTTCTGCCGGTATATCTTTATTATCTGGCGAAATTATCGGCGAACGCGACCTTTTTGGCATCTAAGCCAGCGTTCTGCCGATAAGGCCTTTCTGATCAATCGAATGGACCGAAATCGTCGCGAAGAAGTGGTCGCACACCCGCGCACAGCGCATCGCTGCACTCTGTTTTTCTTCCGCGAAAGAGCCTGTCTGGCTGTAGAATCCTCGTACCCCACAGACCCCACTCTCCAGGTTAAGTCCGATGGGTGAAGGCTTTAACGTGAATGAATACGCAGACTACTCCACCACCATGGTCAGGTCGAAAAAGAAACGCAAGCCAGCGGCTCCTCCGTGGGTCTCGCTCTCCGGTTTTCTCGCTCTCTGTTTAGTCGTGGCCGGCATGACAGCACATGCCATCGTGTACTCGCTTCATTACTGGTACCCCAGCCTGGCCAAAGGCAAACTCAATCCACCCAGCTGGCTCTTCATACCGGTATGGACCATCCTCTACATCGCCGTGGCCGTCGCCGCCTGGATGGTCTGGCAGAGAGGCCGCCGCTCGGCACGCAGCGATGCGATGGCGATCTTCTCGATCCAGCTCGTCCTCAGCTTCCTCTGGATCTTTTTCTTCTTCCATGCACACCGCCTGCTGGTCTCGACGGTCATCATCCTGTTCCTTTGGATGGCCATCGTCGCCATGATCGCCCTCTTCGGCCGCGTGCGAGCACTCGCTGGAGCCATCCTGGTGCCTTACCTCGCCTGGGTCTCCTTCGTCATCGCTCTCAATCTCGTCCTGCTGCGGAAAAACTAAACCCCCGGAGCAAAAAGCCCCCCGAACAAAAAAACGGACCATGCCAGCCCGGCATGGTCCAAATGCTTGCGAAGAACAAGTGGGGGAACTCGTGATCCTACATCCAGACGGTGAAACTTATGCAGTTTCAACCACTGACGCGGCGGTCTCTTCGGCAGGCAGGTTCGCCTTCAGCCAGACATTCGCCCTCCAGCGGCCAATAAACGGAGCTGCTACAACCGATGCAAACGCGATAGCAATTGCAATACTCAACGGGTCTTCTCCTTTCCCCAGGAGTCCATTGACCTTCGGCACCGGGAACCCTGTTCGAAGAGCACCATTAGCGGTGTCTTCAACTTCAATGTCCCCAATATCGGCCTTAACAGTTACTAGTCATATCCCACTTCCGTCTCTTTTATGCGACCTTTGTGGGATACCCTCTTCTGATCCGCCGCCCATCGTCCCGAATTGAGACTTAGCCTAAAATAACCCCATGTCCTACACCGCCGCGGTCGACCATCTCTACGCCCTCGGCCACGAGCTCGCCCCACCCGCTCCCGGCGCCCCCCGCCGCAAATTCGACCTCGCCCATATGCGCGCCCTCACCGCCGCGCTCGGTGCCCCCCAGACCACCTTCCCCGCCGTCCTCATCGCCGGAACCAACGGCAAAGGCAGCACTTCCGCCACACTCGCCAGCATCCTCACCGCCGCCGGCTACCGCACCGGACTCTACACCTCGCCCCATCTCGTCCGCGTCAACGAGCGCATCCAGATCGACGGCCGTCTCATCCCCGACGACGACTTCGCCCGCCTCTACTTCCAGGTCGACGACACCGCCCAGCACCTCGTCTCCTCCGGCGACCTGCCCCACCCGCCCAGCTTCTTCGAGGTCCTCACCGCCCTTGCTTTCCTCTACTTTGCCCAGCAGAAGATCGACATCGCCGTCCTCGAAGTTGGCCTGGGCGGTCGTTTAGACGCCACCAACATTGTCGATCCCCTCATCTCCGTCATCACCGACATCGCCCTCGACCACCAGGACTACCTCGGCGACACCATCGCCGCCATCACCCGCGAAAAGGCCGGCATCCTCCGCCCCAACGGCATCCTCGTCACCCTCCCCCAGCACCCCGAGGCCAACCAGGCCATCGGCGAAGCCGCCGCCACGCTCAATCTGCGCGCCATCAACGCCGCCGCCTTCATCCCCCACACCCCACCCAGCAGCCCGCACGACACTCCCCGGACTCAGCTCGCAACCATTACCACCTCACCCTCGACGGCGAGGACCTCGAAGTAGATTCCCCGCTCTCCGGCCAGCACCAGCAGCGCAACATCGCCCTCGCCATCGCCACAGCTGCCGCCTTACGTAACTTCGATAGTTACAAACAAAATCCTGCAAATACGCGCGAATCTGGAGAAAGTAACTCAATAAGTTACAATATACCCACACCCGCGATCAAAGCTGGCATCCGCAACACCCGCTGGCCCGGTCGCCTCGAACTCCTGTCCAATACCCATCCCGAGATCCTGCTCGACGTAGCCCACAACCCCGCCGGAGCCTGGGCCCTCCGCGCCGCGCTCTCTTCGCTGCCCGAGTCTCGCCCCCGCACCCTCATCTTCAGCTGCCTCAAAGACAAAAACCTAACCGAGATGGCCCAGATCCTGCTCCCGCTCTTCGACTCCACCTCCGGCAACCCCGACCGCGCCCACGACCACATCATCTTCGCCCCCATCGAAAGCCCCCGCGCCACCTCAGTGGCCGATCTTCTCGACGCTGCACACAAACTCGACATCCCCGCTCACGCCGCCCCGCATCTAGCTGCGGCATTGGCCAGGCACGCCAAGTAACACCACCAGAAGGACTTATCGTAGCAACCGGCTCCGTCTATCTCGTCGGCGACCTCCGCCGCCTGGCCGAGGCCAGCGAATGACTGACCGCTTCGCAACCACCGGCTCCGATGCTGCGCTAAGCCCCACCGAACCAGCCCAAGCCAGCCCTCCGCTGGCTGACCTATCTGCTTCTGCTCCCGCTCATCGCCCTCGCGACCACCTTCTTCGGGTCCATCTCGCTGGTCTGCGGCCTCTGGGACAAGTCAGGCCGTCAGCAGCACGCCATCGCGCACATCTGGGCCAAAGTCCTGCTCCTCATCAGCCTGTCGCCGGTCGAGATCATCGGCGCCGAAAAACTCCTCCTCCACGATGTAGCTGTCTACGCCTCCAACCACCTCAGCTACTACGACACGCCGGTCCTCTTCGGCAAGCTTCCCTTCCAATTCCGCATCCTCGCCAAACAATCCCTCTGGAAGACTCCCTTCATCGGCTGGTACCTCGACCGCTCCGGCCAGGTCCCCGTCGACCAATCCAGCGCCCGAAACGCCGTCGCCAGCCTCAACCGCGGCGTCGCTACGCTCAAACACGGGCTGCCTCTCGTCATCTTTCCCGAAGGAGGTCGCGCCGCCGACGGCAAGCCCCAGGCCTTCCTCTCCGGATGCGCCTTCATGGCCATCAAGGCCGGCGTCCCGCTCATCCCGCTCACCCTGGTCGGAACCTACGAGCTGCTCCCCATCCACACCTATCACCTGACCCCCCGCCCCCTGAAGATCATCGTCTGCGACCCGATCCCCACCGCCGGCCTCACCACACGCGACGCCGACGCCCTCACGCAACGCCTATACAACGCCATCACCACGACCTACCATCAGTACGCGTATCAAGAAGGAGATGTCCATGTCTAATCCCGAGTTCAAATGGCTCAACCGCCTCGGCATCGGCCGCGCCATCCTCATGGCCGCGGCTCTCCTGGGCTTCACCCTCTACCACTTCCTCCGCTAATGTTCCACGTGGAACACTCACCATTCGCCTCCGCAGCGGTATCATCTACTTAGCCATGTCCAAGCCCCGCATCGCCATCCCCGCTCCCACCAGCACCGACCTCGAATACAACGCCAAGTCCTGGCCCAACTATGCGGAGGCGATCCTCAAGGCTGGCGGCGAGCCCGTCGAAATCCCCCTCAACCTCCCCCCCGCGAGACCGCCGACCTCATCAACACCTGCCAGGGCGTCCTCCTCCCCGGCAGCGGAGCCGACGTCAACCCCCACAAGTACGGCCAGGAGCGCGTCCCCGAGTGCTCCGCAGCCGATCCAGCCCGAGAAAATGTAGACGAACTCCTTATCCAGGACGCCCACAACCTCTACAAACCCCTCCTCACCATCTGCTTTGGCACCCAATCTCTCAACGTCTGGCGCGGCGGAACCCTCATCCAGCATCTCAATCCCATGCCCGTAAACCACCCCGCCGGCCGTGCCGTAGCCGTAGCCCACACCGCCGCAGTAGCACCCGAATCCCTCCTCGGCTCAATCGTCCCCAAAGACGAAGCCCCCGAGCAGGAAGGCTTCCTACGCCTGCCCGTCAACTCGAGCCACCATCAAGCGATAGGCATCCCCGGCGACGGCCTCCGCGTCTCCGCCCGCTGCCCGCAGGACGCCGTCATCGAAGCCGTAGAGGGCGGCCAATCCCCGAAGACGGCAACACCCACTTCGTCCTCGGCCTCCAATGGCACCCAGAGCGCAGCGTCGACATCAGCCCCGCGTCCCGCGCCATCTTCGAGCGTTTCGTCGCCGAAGCCGCCGCCTGGAAGCCCCGCCCCATCCATACCTCAGTAGCCCAAGGCTAAACACCCGCTCCAATGTTCCACGTGGAACATTCCCATCTGCCATACTGAAATCCCCATGCCTGCCCTGACCGAAGCCGCCATCGCCGATCTTCTGGCCCCGTACCTGACTCCCCCGGCAATAATCCTCCCCCAGCTCTCGGCTTATCTCGATCTCCTCCTCAAGTGGAACGCCCGCACTAACCTCACCGCCATTCGCGACCCCGAAGAGATCGTGCGCCGTCACTTCGGCGAAAGCCTCTTCGCCGCCACCCATCTCCCCGCAGCCCAGACACTTCTGGACTTCGGCAGCGGCGCCGGCTTCCCCGGCCTCCCCATCCAACTTCTCCTGCCGAATCTGCAAGTTACACTCGCCGAATCCCAAAATAAAAAGGCCACCTTCCTCCGCGAAGCCATTCGTATCCTCGGCCTAAAGACCGAAGTCTGGGCCGCCCGGGTAGAAACTATGCCCGAAACCCGCACCTTCGACATCGTCACCCTCCGAGCCGTAGACAACATGGCCGCCGCCCTAGCCGGGGCCACCCCCCGCATTCGCCACGGAGGCACGCTAGCCGTCCTGACCTCCGGCTCCCCCGCCGAAGGTATCCCCATCCCAAACACCCAGTCTTCCATCCTAAAACTCATGCAAACGTGACCAATGTTCCACGTGGAACAAAAAAGATTTCCACATGGACCCCCTGCAAACCCCTCACTTCTCGGCGCAATTTGGCGCTTCCACAACTTCTCCACAGGGTTGCCCCCTTCTCCACAAATACGCACAATTGCCACCAATCCCGCCGACCGATACCCTGCATTCAGGCCCGATCTCTACGGATACGGACTACAAGGAATAAGATCGCAATGATCACGATTCACCCTGTAACCAAGCCCAGGCCTGTCCCCCGGTCACGTCCCCCGCCAGAATTCTCGCCATCGTTAATCAAAAGGGCGGCGTCGGCAAGACCACAACGGCCATCAATCTTGCGACCTCGCTCGCCCTAGAAGGCCTGCCCACACTCCTCATCGACTGTGACCCCCAGGCCAACACCACTGGCGGCCTCGGCTTCGGCCGCGACGATAACCGCCTCTCCATCTATGACTTACTCATGGGAGCCACTCCGGCAGCCGACGTCATCGAGCCCACCGAGATCCCCAACCTCTCCCTCATCCCCGGCAGCAAGAACCTCATCGGCGCCAATATCGAGCTCGTCGCCCTCGAAGGCCGCGAGAGCCGCCTCCGTGAGGCCCTCGTCCCCATCCGCAACAACTACACTTTCATCCTGCTAGATTGCCCTCCGGCCCTCGACCTCCTCACCCTCAACGCCCTGGTCGCAGCCGACGGCCTCCTCGTCCCCATGCAGGCCGAGTACTTCGCCCTCGAAGGCATCTCCGAGCTCATGTCCACCCTTGATCGCGTCACCCTGGCCTTCAACAACACGCTCTCGCTCGAAGGCGTCCTGCTCACCATGTACGACGACCGCACCAATCTCTCCCAACAGGTCACCGATAACCTCAAAGGCTTCTTCGGCGAAAAGCTCTTCAGCACCGTGATCCCCCGCAACATCCGCCTCGCCGAAGCCCCCAGCCACGGCAAGCCCGTCGCCCTCTACGACCCGCGCTCCCGCGGTGCCGAGGCCTACCGCGAACTCGCCCTCGAGCTCCTCGTCCGCAACAACATCGAGAGCCCCGAGGCAAAGCGCCGCAAAGCCACTGCCGCCGTCGCAGCCAACACCCTGAAATCCTTCGCCCAGCCCGAGAAAAAAACCCGTTTCTGGCAATCGAAATCGAGTTAAAACGCCAAGTTAAAAACGCCACGGGAGTGGCCGCCCCACGCGCAGTGGGCCCGTCCGGCAGGACAAAGCACTTCACCTAAATAGTCATTCACACAAGAAAGCCATAAACACATGTCAACCGCCATACACGACCCCAAACGCCGCGCCCTGGGCAAAGGCCTCGAATCGCTCCTCCCGGCCCGCCCCGCACCAGCCGCAACCCCTGTAGAGGCCGCAGCACGTAGCCGCGTGCCTCGTTGGACGGCAGCACGCCGTCGGCGACGAGCATGACAGCGGTGCGCACGTGGTCGGCGACGACCCGCAGCGCGACATCGGTCCGCTGGTCCCGGCCGTACTTCTGCTCGGTCAGTTCCGCCGCGCGGTCGAGTACCCTCCACATGGTGTCGATCTCGTAGATGTTGTCGACGCCCTGCAGCAGCGCGGCCATCCGCTCCAGGCCCATCCCGGTGTCAATGTTCTTCGACGGCAGCTCGCCGACGATCGGGTAGCCCTCCTTGCCCGCGCCCTCGCCGCGGATGAACTGCATGAAGACGAGATTCCAGACCTCCAGGTAGCGATCCTCGTCCACCACCGGACCGCCTTCGGGGCCCTACTCGGGCCCGCGGTCGTAGCTAGATCTCGGAGCATGGCCCGCACGGTCCCGGCACGCCCATCGACCAGAAGTTGTCGGCCATGCCACGGCGCTGGATGCGGCCCTCGGGCACGCCGACCAGGTCCCGCCAGAGCTTCGCCGCCTCGTCGTCGTCGTGATAGACGGTGACCCACAGCCGGTCCTCGGAAAAACCGAACCCGCCGTCGGCCTCGGCGCTGGTGAGCAGCTCCCACGCGTACGGGATGGCCCGGTCCTTGAAGTAATCGCCGAACGAGAAGTTGCCCAGCATCTGGAAGAACGTGCCGTGCCTGGTGGTCTTGCCGACTTCCTCGATGTCCGGCGTGCGAACGCACTTCTGCGCACTGGTCGCCCGCGGGAACGGCGGTGCCTGCTGGCCGAGGAAATAGGGCTTGAACGGATTCATGCCGGATTCACGAGCAGCAGCGTAGGGTCATCGGCGATCAGGCTGGCCGACGGAACTACGGTGTGCCCGTGCCGCTCGAAATCGCCGAGGAACCGGCGGGCAATCTCTGCCGATTCCATCATCGGCCATCCTTCGCGTTGTCGGGGTCGGGGTAGCCGCCGCTGCGGCCCGCCTGACCGGCGGGCCGTGGTGCTACTTGGTGTCCATGTGGTGACGGCCTTCGAGGTGATGGCCCGGCGGCCTGGAATGACGATCCAGGTAGAGCTCCATGCCGTCCGGCACGTCGCGCGCGAACGGTCCCAGCCCGCGCTGGCCGGCCAGGGGGGGGCGCCCGGCCGGAGGGCTGAACCGGGACGCGGGGGCGTCCGGGCCGCTGGCCAGCCAGGACCAGCGAGCCGCGATCCGGCGGGACGGACCGAGCGCGCCAGGCGAAGAGCCCGCCGGTATCCGGTGACGCCGAGCACCACGCCGGCGGCCAGCCAGCCGAGCCTCCCGATCATCGCCGTCCTCCCCCGTGCTGGTCCTGGTGATAAGACCGGGCCGGTCATAGGACCCGGGCTGCTCGAGCGCCGGGACCTGGCGGGGCCGCGGGCCCCGGCCTATCCCCGGCCTGGCGGGAGCCTGGGTGCCCAGCCGGAGCCCGGTGGCGCGGCGCAGGCCGTAGGCGAGCGCGGAGATCCGGAGCAGCGGGGCGCCGAAGCCGCCCGAGATACTCCTGGCCGGCGGCCATGCCCGAGACATGCCCGGACAGCTCCGCCATGTTGGCGGTGACGTCGTCCATGCTCGCGGCGATGGCATCGGTCCGGTCGAGCTGCTCGCTGGCCCGGTCGACGGCCTCCTGGGCGCCGAGCAGGAGCAGGTCGGCGCGATCACGGTAGTCCGACACCATGCTGGTGGCCGCGGAAATGAGCCTGCCGAGCCGGATCATCACGTAGACGACGGCGCACATGCCCAGCGCAAAGAACCCCGCCGCGATCAGCTCTGCCAGCTGCCCGGTATTCACGTCAGGCTGCTCCTCCGCCAGCTCGCCCGGCCTGTTTCCTGCCGACCCTACCGCCTGCGGGATGGCGGCATGGACCATATGTGGCTGCGGCTGGCCGCCGATGCGGCCCCGGGTGCGCGCGGCTTGATCCGCCGGGACCGCCCGCCGGCCGCTTCGGAGCCGCCGGACGTGCGGCCCGCCCGGGACGGGCGGACAGCCGGGCGTGCTCGTTGAGGAATCCTGGCCGCCGCCCGCCGGAGCCCGGCCCGCTGCATCTGGGCCGCCATCCAGGATGGCCCTGATCTTCTCGGAGTGGTCGGCGTACCTGGCCTCGGCTCCGTGCCGGGACGGCTCGTAGTAGCGCCGCCCGGTCACCATCGGGCGCGTACTGCTGCTGACGACTCCCTCGGCGAAGTCGTGCGGGTACCGGTAGCCGCTGCCGTGCCCGAGCCGTTCCGCGCCGCGATAGCTGGCGTCCCGCAGATGAGCGGCACGGGGCCGATCAGTCCGGCCCGTACGTCGGCGGCGGCGGAGTTGATCGCCTTCACCACCGCATTGGATTTCGGCGCCAGGGCCACGTGGATGACGGCCGGGCCAGGTCGATCCGGGCCTCCGGCAAGCCGACGAACTCGACCGCCTGCGCCGCGGCGGTCGCGATCTGCAGCGCCGACGGATCGGCCATCCCGACGTCCTCGCTGGCGTGCACGATCAGCCGGCGCGCGATGAACCGGGGGTCCTCGCGGCCTCGATCATCCTGGCCAGGTAGTGCAGCGCGGCGTCGGCGTCACTCCCCCGCATGCTCTTGATGAAGGCGCTGATCACGTCGTAGTGCTGATCGCCGCCACGGTCGTAGCGCACCGCCGCCCGGTCCACCGCGCGCTCCACGCCCGCGATGTCCACCCGGCCGGCGGCCGGCAGGCCGAGCGCCGCCGCCTCCAGGTAGGTCAGTGCGCGCCGGGCGTCGCCCGCGGCGAGCCGGACGCGCAAGTCGGCGACGCCTCGTCCAGGGTGACGGCGCCGCCCAGGGTGCTCGTCGGCCACCGCCCGCTCGATCACGGCGCGCATGTCGTCGTCGCCGACGGCTCCAGGGTCAGCAGCAGTGACCGGGACAGCAGCGGCCCGACCACGGAGAAGAACGGGTTCTCGGTGGTAGCGCCGAAAAGGACACCACCGGTTCTCACCGCGGGCAGCAGCGCATCCTGCTGCGCCTTGTTGGACCGTGGACCTCGTCGATGAAAAGCAGGTTTGCCCGCCGCTCAGGCCGAGCTCGCGGCGGGCGGCGTCGATCGCCGCGCGCACGTCCTTGACCCGGCCGTGGCCGCGGACAGCTCGGTGAAGCGGCGCTTGGTGACATTGCTGACCACCTGCGCCAGCGTGGTCTTGCCGGTGCCCGGCGGGCCCCACAGCAGCAGTGACATGGCCGCATCG
>CAWHVZ010000017.1:0-163722 GCA_963832995.1 uncultured Acidobacteriaceae bacterium | reverse complement strand
GCCGACCGGCCGCTGCCGGACCTGACCCAGGCCGACCGCTTGGGCCGTATCCGGATCGGCGGGCTAAAGCTCTTCATGGACGGCGCGTACTCCAACCGGACCGCCTGGGTCAGCGAGCCTTACCCCGGCTCGGACGGGCACGGCATCCAGACGCTCGCGGACGCTGACGCCCGCGCTGCGGTCGAGTGGGCCAGACGTAATCAGGCCCAGGTCGCGGTGCACGCGATGGAGACCTCGCGCTCGACCACGTGGTCGAGATGTTCGGCGACGAAGAGCCGTGGCTGAGCGACCGGCCGTCCATCCGGCTGGAGCACGCGACGCTAGTGTCGCGCGAGCTGATCGCTAAGATCAACCAGGCGCGGATGTCGTTCGCCATCGTGACGCACACGATCTTCTTCTTCGCCGAGTACGAGGCCTACCGGCGCAATCTGCACCCGCATCAGGCACACCTTGCGTATCCGCTCCGGGCCTTGTACGATGCGCTGCCGTTGCTCGCGCTGTCCTCGGACTGCCCGGCGACGGCCTGGGATGACGCCGACAACGTCTTCGTCTCCGTCATGGCTGCGGTGCAGCGCAGGTCGCACAGCGGCGGCGACATCGGCCAGATGTCAGCGATCACGGTGCCCCAGGCACTGCTGCTCTACACCGGCCGCGCGCGCCAGGTCGCTGATCTCGGACCGGTCGGAATCATCGCGCCGGGCTTCGAAGGCAGCTTCGTGGTACTGGACCGGGACGTCTTCACGATCCCGGCGCAGGAGATCGGCCAGGTGCGCGTCGCCGAGACCTGGCTCGGCGGCGAGCAGGTATACGCCCTCGACACGCGGGCGCGACAGCGCACGCCGAAGATCTCTCATGAGCCACCAGAGCAGCTGACAGCACGAGGACCACTTCTATGCAACTGACCAATGACATAATCATATCTAGTATGTAAGGTATTACACGTCAGATATCTCATCCGGTCCCGCGAAGGGAATGCGATGACCAGCCCGATTCCGCAGTCGTCTGACGGTCACGACCTGACGCTCGTGATGCCGACGAAGCTGCGCGACGCCGCAGCGCGGGTGATCAGGGCCCAGATCGCATCCGGCGTACTCGAGCCGGGCAGGCTCTACTCCATCAAGCAGATCGCCGATCGTCTCGGCGTCTCCTCGACCCCTGTCCGCGAGGCGATCATCGACCTGAACAAGGATGAGCTGGTCGATATCGTGCGCAACCGCGGCTGCCGCATCCGTCAGGTCGACGACAAAGATCTCGACGAGCTGGTGGAGCTCCGCCAGCTGATTGAGGTACCTGCCATGCGTCAGCTGGCTAGCGAGCCATGCGACCTGAGCGGCGCCACCGAGATCGCTGTACAGGTGGAAAGTGCGGCTGCCAGCGGTGATGTCGTGGAGTTCCTCGCCCGGGACCGTGACTTCCACCTCTGCCTGCTCGAGCTGCTTGGCAAGCGCCGGTTCGTGAAGACCGTCGGCGTGCTGCGAGACCAGACCCGGCTGTACGGCCTACAGCAGCTGGTCGGCACACCCTTGCTTGTCGAGAGCGCCGCGAGCACTTCAGCCTGCTGACCGCGATCCGTGCCGACGACGTCGAGCTCACGGCGGAGGTCATGTCACGCCATCTGGCGCACGCCCGCGGCATGTGGGCCGGCGAAGGCAGGGAGCCGTGACGGCGCTCCCACCGTGGCGGCTCTCCAACGACGAGATCGGCCGCCTGGTATCGATGCCTGCCGCGGTGGCCGCTGTGCGGGACGTGCTGCGGCTGACCGCCGATGGCCTGATCGACCAGCCCATGCGCTGGTCGCTCGCGGACGGCGAAATGCTGGTGATGGCCGCGAGCCACCGCCGCAGCCAGGACATGGTTGTCAAGATCCTCTGCCTGTCACCGCGCGGCGGCGACACGTCGGCGCCGACGATAACCGGCAACGTGCTGTGGTGGGACGGCGCGACGGGTACCGTTTCTGTGATCGCCGACGCCGTTGCGCTGACGTCGCTGCGCACCGGGGCGATCGTCGGGGTCGCAACGGACTGCCTGGCCGTTCCCGGTGCCTCCCGGCTGGCTGTCCTCGGCGCCGGCCAGCAGGCCCTCGATCAGGTCCGCGCCGTGGCGGCCGTCCGCCCTATCACTCACCTGAGCATCTACAACCGCACCCCGGCCCGCGCGGACCAGTTGCGGGCCCGGCTGGTGGCCGCGCTGCCCGAACTGCACACGACCACCGCGGCGTCCGCCGCGGCGGCAGTGGACGGCGCCAACGTAGTCTGCTGCGCGACAGCGGCCACAGAGCCCCTGATCCGCCGCGAAGCGCTTGTGCCCCACGCGCATGTCAATGCTATTGGCTCCTACCGGGCCGACATGCGCGAGATCGATACGGACGTCCTGGCTGGCGGCAGTCATCGTGGCGGTCGACAATGCCGAAGCGTGCCGCCGCGAGTCCGGTGAGATCATCGCCGCTATCGAGGCTGGCGACATTTCAGCGTCTGACCTCATCGAACTGGCCCATGTCCTCGACCGGACCGAACGGCCAGATGGGGTCAGTGTTTTCAAGTCAGTTGGCATGGCCGCCCAAGACTGGGCCATCGCGAGTGTGCTGGCGCGCTCGCTGCCGAACGGAGCCATGCCGTCGGCAAGCCCGCAACAACATCAACCCATGTTCCGGGCAGGGATCGTTAACCCGCGACGCCCTGAGCCGGGACACCAGTAAATGAGGTTTAAGGAACAAAAGGAGAAGCAGAAATGGCTAATCAGTCGACGTCCAGATGGTCATCAGCAGTTCAGCTCGACCGTCGCCAGTTTCTGGCGTCCAGCGCGTTTCTGACCGGCTCGGCGGTTCTGCTCTCGGCCTGCGGCAGTAACTCGCCTGCCAGCTCCGCTGGCTCGTCGTCCGCCCCGCATCGCGGCGGGACGGTCCAAATGGAGATACAGTTTTACTCCACCGACACGATGGACCCGGCCAAGGCCCCGGATGAGTTCTCGTGCCTGGCTGCCTCCCACATCTTCGACCCGCTCGTCACCGTTGACGAGAAGTGGACGGTCTATCCGGTGCTCGCCCATGCGCACGAGTCGAACGCCGACTCGACGGTCTGGACCTTCCATCTGCGCGACGGCGTGGAATTCCACGACGGCAAGAGCCTGAACTCAGCCGATGTCGTTTACAGCATCGGAAGGCAGTTCACTGTCCAGGGAGCCGCCTTCCCGCTGGTCGCGCCATTCCTCGACCCGTCCGGCATCAAGGCGCTCGACTCACGCACAGTGCAGATCTCGCTCAAACAGCCCAATGCCTTCTTCGACGTTTTCCTCGCCAGTGCCGCCTTCTCGATCGTGCAGGACGGCACGACAGATTTCACCAACCCCGTCGGGACAGGGCCGTTCATCTTCAAGACTTACTCCCAGGGCAACTATCTCGAGCTCACCCGCAATCCTAAGTACTGGCAGGAAGGGCTGCCATATCTCGACGGACTGCGGATCGTACACAACGCCGACAGCAGTGCGATGCTGCAGTCGGTCATCACCGGACAGTCGCAGATCGCCAATAGCATTGACCTGAGCCTGCTCCCGGTGCTCAAGAGCGCGAACGGGGTGCAGACCCTGGTCAAGAAGAACGGCGTCTACATGCCGCTGTCACTGGACCAGACTCAGGCACCGTTCACCGATGTCCGCGTGCGGCAGGCATTCAAGATGGCCGTGGATCGGCAGCGCTACGTGCAGGAGGCGTTCCACGGCTACGGCACCGTCACGCCCGACATCCCCGTCCCGCCGGACGATCCGTGGTTCCCGGATTCGGTCCAGCCGTATCCCTACGACCCGGCCCAGGCGATGTCGCTGCTGAAGGCGGCCGGATACCCGTTGAACACACCGATCACGATCTACACCATCGCCGGCGACCCCTCGTCGACCGCCGCTGTCGTCCACGCGGGCCTGCTGAACGAGGCCGGCATCAAGACCAATATCGTGCAGCAGGACCTGGATACCTGGGCGTGAAGTCGTACCTCAAGAAGCCCGCCGTCGAGAGCATCGTCTTTCGCAACCACTGGGCCGCGCTCACACTGGAGTTTTACGTGAAGGGCGCATTCTTCGAGGAGTCTAAGTTCGCCGGCAGCAATCCAGAGTTCAACAGCCTGATGCTGGGCGCCATCGGGGCCAAGGACCCGGCGGCGTCGAAGGCCAAACTTGCGAGCGCGATGGCGATCATGAATCAGGAGTCGGGCGAGCTGATACCCGGCCATTCACACCGGCTCTATCCGGCGGCACCGAATCTGCACGGCATCGATCTGACCTACATCACCGGCTACGTCATCAACTTCCGCGGGGCCTACCTGTCGTGACAACAGGTCAGCAGCTGGAGGTCATCGGCGGACACCAACTCGGCGACGCCGAGCCGCAGCGGAGGTCGGGCCGAATCCAGGAGACGCTCAAAGTCGGCGGCAGGAGCGTCGGCACGCTGCTGGTCGTCTCACTGGTCACGTTCCTCGCGACGAACGTCGCGCCGGGGACTCCTGCACGTGCTGCCTTCGGCATTTTCGTCAGCCAGCAGCGCATCCAGGAGTTCCGGCAGCAGGAGGGCCTCAATCAGCCGGTGCTGGAGCGCTACTTCGGCTGGCTGGGCCGCCTGGCCACCGGGCACTGGGGCACCTCGCTGGTCAACGGGACGTCGGTCTCGCAGGCGGTTTTCCCGGCCTTCGAGCGCACGCTGATCGTGGGAGCCGTCGGCACGCTCACCGCACTTGTCGTCGCCTCGGCGGCGGGCGTCCTGGCCGCCCGGAGGGCCGGCGGGCTCACCGATGTGTGCCTGTCGGTTCCGGCCATGGTGCTGAACTCCATCCCGGCGTTCGTCATCGGCTTCGCGCTGATCCTGATCCTCCCGGTAGGGCTGCACGTGCTGCCGGTGAACTCCGAGGCAGTGCTGTACGGCTCGACCGGCGCCAAGATCGATGGGTACGTGATGCCCTGCCTGGCCACCGCGCTTGTCGTGTTTCCGTACTTCTTCTGGCTGACCAGGGCGAAGCTGCGGGAGGTCGCGCAGGCCGACTTCGTGGTCGCCTCCTATCTGCGCGGCGTGCCGACACGCCGGCTGACCCGCGTGGACATCCTTCCCAACGCGATGCTGCCGCTCGCCAGCGCGTTCCTGCTGGTGCTGGCGGACGTCATGGCCGGGCTGGTGCTGATCGAGACTGTCTTTTCCTTCCCCGGCGCCGGCTACCTGCTCGAACAGGCGGTAAGCGGCGGCGACGCCACCGTCGTCCAGGCGATCGCGCTGCTGTTCGCGACGACATTCGTCGTCGCGAACCTGGCAGCTGACCTGCTGATGCTGGCAGTGGATCCGAGGCTGCGGCGTGAGTGACGGCGAACTGACCGCGACGAAGCGGCGGAACCGGCCACCGGGAACCCTGATTGCCGGCGTCGCCATGCTGGCCGTCACCGCCTTCGTGATCATCTTTGGCCGGTTCCTGGCGCCCTATCCGTCAACCGAGATTGTCAACGCGTCAGCGCTGCCACCGTCGGGCAAGTACCTGCTCGGCACGGACGCGCTTGGTCGCGACGTGCTGTCTAGGGTGCTGTACGGCGGCAGGCGCTTGTGCTGACGGCCGTCGCGTGCACTGCGGTGGCGTTTTTCATCGGCGGCATCGTCGGTATCAGCATGGCCTACCTGGGCGGCCGGACCGAGCGGTGGGGCCGGGCCGCGATCGACTGCCTGCTCGGCGTCCCTGCACTGCTCATCACGCTAGTCATCCTCAGCGGGCTCGGGGCCAAATGGCAGGTCACGCTCCTGACTGTCGGGCTTGTCTTCGCCCCGCGCGTGGCGCTGGTGCTGCGCGGTGCCGCCAGCGCCGTTATCAGCCTGTCCTACGTCGAGTCGGCGCGGCTGCGAGGTGAGCGCACGCTGCGCGTCGTGCTGCACGAGGTGGCTCCCAACATCGCCGCCCCGATGATGGCGGAGCTGGCGATGCGCTTCACCTTCATTCTGCTGTTCATCACCGCGCTCGATTTTCTTGGCCTCGGAGCCCAGCCACCTACAGCAAGCTGGGGCCTGATGGTGTCGGAGAACATCGGCATCATCGAGGCCAACCCGTGGTCGGTGGTCGCCCCGGTCGCCGCGATCGCCATGCTGTGCATTGGTGTCGCGCTGGTGGCAGACGCAGCGACGAGCCGGATCGCGCACGGAGCCTTCAGCCAGACCGGGCAGTCGGTGGTCTGGCGCCGCAGCCACGCCCCGCGCCTCGTTCGCGGTCCGCGCCGGGCCGGGGTCTCCGGCGGCCGCCTGATGGCCGTGCCAGCCGGGCCGGATCTGCTTGATGGCGGCGAGCCCGGCACCGCACAGCCTCTGGCGGTGCCAGCTGCCCGGCCGAAGGCAGTGACGCCGTCAATTGGGGCGCACGGCCTGAGCGCCTCTGTCACCATAGGCGGCCAGCGCATCTCCATCCTGGAGAACCTCGACCTCGACCTGCTGCCGGGCACCATCACCGGCCTGGCCGGGGAGTCCGGGTCGGGTAAATCGACGGCCGCGCTGTCGATGATCGGATTCCGCCCGACTGACAACTGGGTCATCAACGGCAGCGTCGTGGTCGACGGCACCGATCTACTGGCCCTGGATGACCTGACGCTTTGGCGGATGTACGGCCGCCAGCTCGGCATCCTTCGGCAGACAGGCAAGGCGAGCTTCAACCCGATCAGGATGATCGGCCGCCAGCTCGGCGACCTGTACCGGCTGCATCTGGACGTATCTGAGTCGGAGGCCCGGCAGCGAGCGGTCGACGCGCTTACCAGCGTCGGGATCCGCGACGCTGGCGCGGCCCTGAGGCGCTACCCGCACCAGTTCTCCGGCGGCCAGCAGCAGCGGATCGCGCTCGCCATGGCGCTGGCAGGCAGCCCTGGCGTGCTAATCCTCGACGAGCCGACCACCGGGCTGGACGCGACGACTCAGGTCTCCATCAACGCGATGATCAGGAGGCTGGTCCGCGAGGAAAATGTCGCCACTCTATACATCAGCCATGACCTGGCCATGCTGGCAATGATCTGCGACGACATCGCGATCATGTACGCAGGCGAGGTCGTCGAGCGCGCAGGGTCGCGGAAGCTCTTCGAATCTCCGCGCCACCCGTACACGGTCGGCCTGATCGGCGCCATCCCGTCCGCCTCGCACACCACGCTAGCCTCCAGCCTGCCCGGTCGGCCGCCCGGCCGCTTCGTGCCCGGGCGCTGTGGCTTTGCCGACCGGTGCGCGTACGTAGCTGATCAGTGCCGTGCGGCGCACCCAGCACTGATCCTGACCGATGCGCAGCACGAGGTGCGATGCGTGCGGACCGCCGAGCTCCAGGTGCTCAAGCCGCACCGCCGCGCCGGGCTGAGCCGCGCCGCGATCGCGCAAGCCGAAGAGGCGCTGGACGTCCACTCGCTCCAGGTCGACTACCGGCAGGGCGGCCGCCACGTCCGCGCGGTCGCTAACGTGTCGTTCAGCCTCACCCAAGGCGAGGCGCTGGCCGTCGTCGGCGAGTCGGGCAGCGGGAAGTCATCCCTGCTGCGCGCTATCGCGGGCCTTCATACAGCGTCGGGTGGCACGATAAGGCTCCGAGAGTACGGCGAGCTTGACCGTCGGCTCAGCCGTCGCGACCGCGACGCATGCCGCGCGATCCAGCTGATTTTCCAGAACCCGCACGACAGCCTCAATCCGTCCCGCACAGTGGGGCGCACCCTCGGCCGGTCGATTGCACTGGCCCAGCCTGGCTTGTCGAAGGCCGCTATGAGGGGCGCCATCAGCGATGCGCTAGCCGAGGTGGGGCTCACGCCGGACCTGGCCGCGCGGCGACCGGCCCAGCTGTCGGGCGGCCAGCAGCAGCGGGTCGCAATCGCGGCGGCGCTGGCGCTGCGCCCGAAGATCCTGCTATGCGACGAGATCGTCTCCGCCCTCGACGTGTCGGTTGCCGCCTCGATCCTTGAGCTGCTGGCGGGCATCCGGCAGAGCGGCCGGACGTCACTGGTATTCGTCACCCACAACATCGCGCAGGTCCGCGCGTTCGCCGACCGGGTGGCGATCATGAAGGACGGTGTCTGGGTCGAGTCAGGCGGCTGCGATGAGATCTTCACCCAGCCCCCGGGAGGACTACACCAGGCAGCTGCTCGGAGCCGTTCCCGACCTGTCTGATCTCGAGAACTGGCCAGATGACGATGATGCTGGGCGCGCGATGAAGCTGAAAGGGCGAAACCGAAGGGCGCAGGGAGGAAACCGGCCGTGAAGCGCATTGGTGTGGACGTCGGGGGGACGTGCACCGACGCGGTCCTGGTCGAGAACGGGGCGGTCAGGCACGCGGTCAAGACGGCGACCACAGCGGACGTGACGTCCGGGATCAGTACCGCGCTCGCCCTCATCACGCAGGCGATGGGCGACGATGTTTCCGGCATCGAGCTGGTCGCGATCGGCACGACGCACTTCACCAACGCGGTCAACGCCCTGCAGAACCTGGTGCCGGTCGCCGCGGTACGGCTGGGCGCGCCGGCCTCGATCGGCCTGCCGCCCTTCACGGACTGGCCGGAGCCATTGCGCCACGCCATCGGCGGGCATCAGTGCGTCTGCGCGGGCGGGCATGAATACGATGGTTCGGAGATCACGGCCGTCGACAGGGACGAACTGCTCGGCGTCGCTACGCAGATCGCCTCGCTGGGCATTAACGCGGTAGCGATCTCCAGCGTGTTCTCGGTGGTGACGCCCGTCGCCGAGACGGCCGCAGCGGAGATCCTCGGCATGGCGCTGCCGGCCGCGCGCATCACCCTGTCGCACGAAGTCGGCCGGATGGGGCTGCTCGAGCGGGAGAACGCCACGATCCTGAACGCCGCACTGCGGGATCTCGCCCGGGATGTCGTTAACGCGGTGCGCAGATCGGCCGCAGACCTCGACCTCGACGTTCCGGTCTATTTCACCCAGAACGACGGCACCCTGATGTCGATGGATCTGGTCGAAAGGTACCCGGTCTGGACCATCGCCTCCGGGCCGACCAATTCGATGCGCGGGGCGGCGCTGCTGTCGCGGCAGCAGGACTGCGTTGTTATCGACGTCGGCGGCACCACCACCGATATCGGCCTGATCCGCGATGGCTTCCCGCGGGAGGCGTCCGGCGCGGTGTCTCTCGGCGGTGTACGCACCAACTTCCATATGCCGGACATGGTGTCGCTCGCGATCGGCGGCGGCAGCATCGTGGCTGATGCCGGCGCCGGTGTCAGCGTGGGCCCGGAAAGCGTCGGCTACGAGCTGCAACAGCGTGCGCGCTGCTACGGCGGCGACGTGCTCACGCTCACCGACCTCGCGGTCATCGCCGGCCGGATGCAGATCGGCGAGAACCTCCTTTCCAGCGATGCGGGCACCGAGCTCGCGGCGCGGGGCCTGGCCGACGTCGATTCTCGGGTCGCCGACACCATCGAACGGGTCAAGACCAGCGTGGCGCCGGTTCCGGTGGTCGTCGTCGGCGGCGGCAGCAAGCTCCTGGCCGACTCCTTTCCCGGCAGCTCGGTCGTGTACCGGCCGCAGAACTACGCGGTCGCCAATGCGGTCGGTGCGGCGATGGCACAGGTAGGCGGCGTGTCCGAGCGGGTGTACTCGCTGCCTGAATGGACCCGTGAACGTGCGTTGTCGACGGCGAAGGAGGACGCCATCCAGCGGGCTGTGGATGGCGGGGCGGTACCAGAAAGCGTGGTGATCGCCGAGGTTGATGAAGTAAGCCTCAGCTACCTGCCCGGCAGCGCGATCCGGATCCGGGTCAAAGCCATGGGTGACGCAGACGTGCACGGTGCCCGCGACGGGCTGAGCCAGAAGGCGGTTTAGGGATCAGCATGGTGCCGATCGGTGAACAGGAGATCGAGGACATCGCGGCCGGAGCGGGCCTGTACGGGGCGGGCGGCGGCGGCAGCCCCTACCTCGGCAGGCTGCTGGCCAAGGCCGCGCTGCGCGAGTATGGCCCGGTCAACCTCGTCGACCCGGATGAGCTGGGCCCGGATGCGCTGGTCGTTTGTGTCTGCGGGGTGGGTGCGCCGACGATCGGGCTGGAAAAGCTCTGGAATGGCGTTGAGGGACTGTACGCCCTGCGGCTGTTCGAGCCGCTGCTTGACGCCCCGATCACCCACATCGGCTGCCTCGAGGTCGGCGGCGTCAACTCGACCGCGCCGTTCGCGATCGCCGCCCGGCTCGGCCTGCCGGTCGTCGACTGCGACCTCATGGGCCGGGCTTTTCCGCAGTTCCAGATGGTCATGCCGACCTTGTACGGCATCAAGACTGACGTCGCCGTCGCCGACGAGCGAGGGAACAGCGCTGTCATCCGCGGTCTGGACAACCACTGGATCGAGCGGCTGACCAGGAACTTCACCGTCCAGGTGGGCTGCCACACGATGGCCGCCAGCTTCCCCATGCGGGCCGGGCAGATCCAGCAGGCCACGGTGCTGCGCACGATCTCCAAGGCGCAAGCGGTCGGGCGGCTCGTCCGGGCGGCGCACGCCGCTGGCGTCCACCCGGTGGAGGTGGTGCTGGATGAGATGAACGCCGCGCGGCTGTTTACTGGCCGGGTCACCGACGTCAACAGGCGCACCGCGGACGGCTGGGCCATCGGGCAGGTCGAGATCACCGGGCTGGCGGGCGATCAAGGCCATACCGTTATCGTTGACTTCCAGAACGAGTACCTGGTGGCCCGGCGCGACGGGACGCCGGTGGTAACGGTGCCAGATCTGATCATCCTGGTCGACTCCGACCGCGGCCACGCCATCACGACGGAGGACGTGCGCTTCGGCATGCGCGTCGACGTCGTGGTGGCGCCCATCCTCGGATTCTGCCTAAGGGGCTTGGAGCGGTTGTTGACCTCGGCTCGTGGCAACCTCCTCCGATATTCGAGCACCTTCAGGTGCTGGGCAATGTCGCGCAGGATGAGATGCTCAGGACCTTCAACATGGGCATTGGCCTGATCTGCGTGGTTCCCGCGGAGAAGGTGAAGAAGGCCAAGGCTATTCTCAACAGGGCGAATGAGCGGCATTGCATCATCGGCCGCGTGACGCGCGGTGAACGCAAGGTTACATACAACTAAGGTGCCAGCCCGATTTTCAGCCAGGTGAAACCGTCCTCGGCGCAAATGCGTCCTCATAGACAACACAGGGAGTGCACCGTCTGAATTCATCGTTCCAGCGTCTGTCGGCCGGCTTTCACCACCACCACCCGAGTCTCAAGGCGCTCATCGGCATTGCCTTTGGTCTCGTCCTTTGCTGTCTGCCGCGCTGCGCCACGGCACAGGACTCAGACGCCTCGAGCCAATCGCCCTCAAATCTTCCCGACGCTCCTTCCGGCCAGCCCATTGCGCAATCCTCAGCCGGGATCATCCACGGCGTCATCGTCGACCGCGACGGAGACTTCATCTCCAACGCCCACATCACCCTCACCCATTCGGTTCCAGACGCCGCAAACGGGGAGGCGCCCAGCCAGCCCGGTTACGAGATTGTCTCGTCTGCGGATGGCAGTTTCACCTTCTCCGGGGTCATGCCTGGCCTCTTTGAACTTACCGTCTCCGCGCCTCTATTCGCCAGCAGGCAAATCGACGGCGACCTTCATCCGGGCGAAAGCTATGAGGTCCCGCAGATCTCCCTCGTCTCCGCTATCTCCATCGAAACGCAGGTCACCGCGTCGGTCGCAGAGGTCGCCCAGGCCCAGATCCGCGACCAGGAGGAGCAGCGCGTCCTGGGCTTCATTCCTAATTTCTACGTCAGCTATGTGCCCGACCCGGCTCCTCTTACGTCGCGGCAGAAGGCGGAACTCGGCTGGAAGACCCTGGTCGATCCGACGAGCTTCCTTGCCGCTGGATTCACCGCGGGCATCCAGCAGGCCACCAACTCCTATGCCGGCTATGGACCAGGCGCGCTGGGTTATTCCAAGCGTTTTGCCGCTTCCTACGGCAACATGCTTACCGGCACTCTCGTCGGCAACATGATCCTGCCCGTCGCGCTCAAACAGGATCCGCGCTACTTCTACAAGGCTGACGGCAGCGTGTCCGACCGCATCTGGTACGCTGTGAAGACCGCCGTGATCTGCAAGGGTGACAACGGCCACTGGCAGTTCAACTACTCCGCTGTCGGCGGCAGTCTTGCCTCCGGCTTCATCTCCAATGCCTACTATCCCGCCGCCAGCCGTAACGGAGGAGCTGTGACCCTCGAGAACACTGCCCTGGGCACTGTTGGCAGCGTCGCATCCAACCTCCTTCAGGAGTTCGTGATTCCCAGGTTCACGCCACACAAGCCGCCCATTGCAGCCCTCAAACGCTCCTCGGTCGAGGACCATCCGTGAAGCGCCTTGGGATCCTGCTTTCGGGTCGCGGGTCGAATTTTCTGGCGATCGCGCGGGCTATTCGCGAGCACCGGCTGCCCGGGGCCGAGATCGCGGTGGTGCTCTCCAACCGGGAGGCTGCCGAAGGGCTGAGCGCTGCGCGGGAGATGGGGCTGCCGGCCTTTGCTGTGCTCTCGGGCGGACGGACGCGCGAGGCGCAGGATGCGGAGATGATTGCCAGGCTGCATCAGCACCGGGTGGATCTGGTTTGCCTGGCCGGTTATATGCGCATCGTGACGCCGGAGTTTGTGCAGGCGTTTCCGAACCGGATTCTCAACATTCACCCTTCGCTGCTCCCTTCGTTTCCGGGGCTCGAGGCGCAGGAGCAGGCGCTCGAATCGGGAGCCAAGGTCTCCGGCTGCACGGTCCATTTTGTGGACGACCAGGTGGACCATGGGGTGATTGTGGTGCAGCGGACGGTGATCATCGAGGATAGTGATACTCCGAAGACGCTGTCGGCTCGCATCCTTGAGCAGGAGCACCTGGCTTATCCTGAGGCGATCGCCCGGGTGCTGAGCGATCGGTACGAAGTGCTTGGCCGGCGATATGTCCGCAAGGGTTAGATGGGTACCCCCCTCCCCTTACCCTCCCTTACCCAGGGCTAAGATATTCATTCGTTTGGAGTTAGTCCGGAGTATTTCCTCTAAAATATCCCAAACAAATGACTTATGGCTAAAATATTCCAAACAAAAGGTTTAGTTCGGGGTCTTTCCTCTAAAATATTCCAAACAAATGGTTTATGGATAAAATATTCCAAACAAACGACTTATCGTGACCTCTTTCTAAAAGGAAAGCCCGGCTGGATAGCCGGGCTGCTCTTTTGAATCTTCTAGTTCTATTTTACTGAATGGGACATAACTAATGTGCACATTTCTTTTGCCGGGTAAGTGATGGTGGGAGTTGGAGTTGTGGAATTTCTTGAGGGTCGAGGGGCTTGACATGCGATTTTGCTGAGCAAAATCGCGAAAAATAAATCAAAGTGGCATCGAAGCGGGTCCACCTGACAGGTCAACATAAGCCGACTACCTTGTAACCGATCCTCTCGATGAGCGACTCGGCGATTTCTCACCATCAAGACTAGACGCATTGCTAACTTCCAGCTGACAGTTCTGGAGTCGGTCTGGAGTTCCCCGAGATTTCCAGGCTTGCTTGATATACAGTGCCGCCCTCTTCAGAAGCGAAGCAGATAACTCGCCTTAATGAAGAACTGGCGGCCATCGTTCAGATAGCCCGGGCCGCGCGGAAGGATCGGCTGATCGGGGTTGCAGGTGTGGGTCCCCGAAAGATAGGTGCAGAGCTGATGATTGTAGTTTTGCAGATCGCTGTTATAGCCGATGTAAATGACCGTGCCGGGATGCGGCAGCCACGTCAGAAGTGCCTGCGTCTGCACCTGCTTTGTGCGAACGAGTGAGGTCTGGGCCGGGTTGGCGAGCGTCGAGTCGTACTCGACGATGAGACGAGCAGACCACGCCCTCGTAAATTGATAGTTCAGCTTGGTGCGGAAGACCTGCGTCTCGTAGACGAACTGCCCGTCTTGCGCCGAGTGATCGCGGTCGAGGAGGTATGTGTTGTCGTCGGTCAACTGACGCAGCGGATTGATCGAGATCAGCGCCTGCACCGTCTCCTGGCTGAGTAAGAAGGGCGACTGCCCCGCCGGTGGGTTATAGTTCACATTGCCGCTCCTGAGCGCCTGCACATTGAAGTTGAGCTGCGTCCAGGGCTGACCGCGAGCCACCAGTCCACCAAAGTTCTCCGTAAAGTTACGATTCTCAGTCAGCGGATAACCGTTCTGCGGGCCCACTGTGTCGGAGTTCTGGCCAACCAGTGGCGCCAGCACAATGTTGTTTGGCAGCAGCCAGAAGGGATCAAACGTCGTGTAGTGGTAGACGCGATTGTTCGCATGATCGAACGCGATATTCTGATTGATCTCGAGCCCGAAGCTCTGCACCTTACTGTTCTTCGGATACCACTGATAGGTCGCATGCAGGTGATCACTGCGAATGTTCGACGTCTGAAAGAAGCCCAGCGTCGTGATGAATCCCTCGCTCACGTCCTGATACTCATCGAACAAATTAAACGAGTGGCCGTTGCGCTGTACCTGGAAGTCCGATGCAGGGCCCGCGTTGTAACCCGACGGAAAGACGGTGGCCGTGCTGCTTGGATCGCTCTGCTTCGTGGAACTCTCCACGCCCTGGCCCAGGATGGTCCAGTGATCGTTGAGCCGCCACTTAAAATCCGCCCCGCCTATTCGGTTGAAACCGCCGCCAAACTCTTCGTCGGTGTACATCAGCCCGATATTCGACCCCTTACCCAGGTCCTGAGAGACGCGGCCCACGTAGAAATATGCCTTGCTGTTGTAGAGCGGATCGCCCGGCAGCGTCGTTCTGCCCGGCTCTCGATCATCGATGGCCAGGATGCCAAGATTGGTGTGGCCGATCTTGCCCGTGATGCGGCCGCCGACGTCTGGCTGGATAATATTGCGCGTGTAGAGCAGCGTCAGCGGCGTTGCAAAGTAGCTGGCATTCTCAAGAAAGAATGGCCGCAACTCAGGAAAGTACACCGGATAGCGTTGGTTCACGGTGAACTGCGGCTGGTCGCTTTCGACATCCGAGAAGTCCGGGTTGACCGTTGCATCGAAGACGATCGAATCCTTCAGAACGGCCTTCGCTTCGCCACCCGCGGTGCCCTCAAGGTGGCGTGTTGAAAAGTACGGATTCATGGGATCAAGCGTCTCAAGCGTGTGTTCACTCTGAGCCAGCGCGTAAGGATTGAGCTGCACGTTATGTGAACCCGTGACCCCCGCGAGGCCTTCGATGTGCAGCGTTCCCTCCTGGCTCAACTGTCCGCTCACGTTCGCCGACACCCGCGGCCAGAAGTCATTTTCGCTATTGCGAGGAAGATTGCGCCAGAACACAATGCCCCAGTCGCTGCTGCGCGGAGGAAAGCGCAGGCTGCGAAACGGAATCACAATCAACGCCATCCATCCCTTGGGAGTGATGCGGCCTTCGGAGTCCCACACCTGGTCGTAGCTGTAATCGGCGCCGTTGGCCTCGGTCCATGAAGCGTCAGCCTGAACGCCGTTGGGATTCACTTGAAACTCCACGCTGCGCTGACGATCCTGAAATGGATCCAGGTTCACCGTGACATAGTCATCTTTAAGGATGTTCTCGCGTCGCGACAGGTGTGTTCGGATGAGCTCGGGGTGCTGATCGAAGCAGAGAAAGACGATGTATAGCGCTGCGTTGGTGCGGCCAAGGTACACCTCGGTCCGCTCAGTCGCGGGCGCTCCATCGACCGGCGCGTTCTGGATGAATTGGGTCAGATGGCCGAGCTTGTCCTTGAGCTCGGGCCGTGGTTCCATATCCGCAAAATCCGCCAGCGTTAGAGGAGCGTCCAACAACGGTACATTAGCGTCCGAGATAGGCTGCGACTTAGGCTGGCTTTGGCTAACGACGCTGGGCTTTGCCTGGCCCTGCTCCTGAGTCCCCACCTGGGCACGTGCCATACCTCCGGTTAGCAATAGCCAGAACATGACAAAAACTTTTGGCGAGATGCCGATTCTAATAGCCCTAAATCTCAAACCGTATGCCACTCCTTGTGCAAGGGCCTGTCGCAGTCGGTTCCCCTGCGACTAGATTAAACCCCAGACAGGTACGCACATAGCGAGTCAGTGGTTCCTCGCAACCACCAGTTGCACATCTCTACCGTCGGCCACGTCGACGAGTTGAGCAGAGTTTTGATTAGTCTCCATAAACGCGCCAGCGTTTACCAACAACCACGCATCGATCCAACCGGGATTCGAACTGGCCCGTTATTGAAGATTGGCAGCGAATTGGGTTTAGTAGATGAGGACGCCGAGACGGTAGGTGGTGAAGCCGGGGTTGGGTTGTTTGGGGGCGCAGGCCCCTACGGCGGCGGTTTGGGGTCTCTGGGGGTTGGCGGGGGGCAGGCGCTGGAGGAGCTCGGGTGGGAGGGTGGAGAGGTCGGTGCACTCCCATTGCATGGTGAGGATTGGCGGCGGATTGGCGGCGCTGGATTGAGGGGTGGCTCCGGTGTCGCAGTTGGCGCGGGCATCCTGTTTGGCCTGCGGGGAGCCGTTGGGCTGGATGCCGCGGGCGGCGAGGAGCTTCTGAACCTGCTGCTCGATGGCGGAGTTGCTCATGACAGCGGCGCCGTGGGCGAAGTCCTCGACGGCGGTGAGGGTGCCGTTGGGGGCGACGGCGACGGCGATGCCGACGGCGGTGATGCCGGAGCCAAGGAGATTGGCGCGGTGGCCGGGGCTGTCGACCCAGCTCTGGTGGATCTGGGCGGCGGACTGGGCGTTGCCGGCGAGGTTCTCGGCGATGGAGCTGAAGTGGGCTCCGGCCTGATGGCCGCGGGTGACGAGGTCGGGCTCGCCGGGGTAGATGTGCTCGAGTGCGCCGGGATGCTGGAGGACGACGCTGAGGTGCGCCTGAGCGGCTTTGGCGAGGGCGGGGTCCCAGGCGAGCGGCGGGAGGTTGTTCTCAGCGCGGAACTGGTTGGCAAGGTCGAAGAGGGTTTTTTCAGCGGGGGATTGGGCGGCGACGGGAAGGGTGAGAAGGATTGCAAGGAGGGGAAGAATGCGTAGAGTTTTCATAGCGTGCCTCATACGTTAGAAGCGCGTTGAGGGGTGAGCGTTGGATTGGAATTACATTCATTTGAAATATTATGGGGGAGCATGGACAAGGCCTTTTCGAACACGGAAGATTCGCGCGACTCGCTGGGTTCGGCGAGTTGGGATGAGGTTTTGCCGCGTTGGATGAAGTGGGCTTCCCGGGAGGATTTTCCGGCGGATCGCTGCGAGTCTGGTCCCTCGGATTGGCCATCCGCTGGTATAGGCCGGGCCTTCGGCCCTTTTTGAAGCGATCTTGTTGTAACCATAATGGTTACTTTTTCTTGAGGAGGGCCAGGACCTCTTCGGCGTGGCCGGCGGGGGTTACGTTTTCGAAGACATGGAGGAGGCGCTGCTTGCCCTGGGCGTCGGCGGGAGCGATGAGGAGAGTGGTGCGCTTTACTCCTTTGACGAGCTTGCCGTACATGTTTTTTGGCTGGACGAGGTCGAAGCGGTTGATTAGTTCCATCTCGGGGTCGGCGAGGAGGTCGTAGGGGAGATCGTATTTTTCCTGGAACTTCTTCTGGTCTTTGACGGTGTCGCGGGAGATGCCGAAGACGGTGATGCCGGCTTTTTTGAATTGGGCGAAGATGTCGCGGAAGCCGCAGGACTCGATGGTGCAGCCGGGGGTGTCGGCGCGGGGGTAGAAGAAGAGGACTACAGGGGTGGACTTGTAGTCGGAGAGGGAGACTTCTTTGCCGTCCTGGTTCTGGAGGGTGAAGTCGGCGATGGGGTCGTTTATGGCGGGGATGGGCATGAGAAGAGGGTAAAGGGTAAAGGGTAGAGGGTAAAGGGGGGATCGATCGTACGCTGGAAGGATGGCTGACTTCGAAGCGGTCGGGGAGACTGTAATTTTTAGTTAAGAGCCGCGGGTTATAGTTGGCAGACATACGATGAGGAGTCGGGAAATTGTTCAGGAGGAAATGTTAGTTATGACTTATTACGGAGCGAAGGAGCTTGCGCGATCGTTTCGCACGGTTCGCAACAATACGATCAAGATTGCTCAGGAGATTCCGGAGGAGAAGTACGGCTTTCGTCCGGCGGAGGGATGTCGTTCGGTGGTAGAGACGCTGGTGCATATTGCGGTGATGTCGCGCGTGCAGGAGCAGATCCACGTGGTGGAGCACTGCAGCACGCTGGCTAACTTCGACTTCTTCGGGATGATGGGCAAGCTGCAGGCGGAGGTAAAGACGCCGCGCACCAAGGCGCAGGTGCTGGAGCTGTTGCGCACCGAGGGTGACAAGTACGCCGCGATTCTGGAAGGCGCTTCGGATGAGTTTCTGGGTGAGATGGTCGAGTATCCGCGGGAGATGGAGCCGCCGGCGAAGTCGCGGTTTGAGATGATGATCTCGCCCAAGGAACACGAGATGCATCACCGCGGGCAGTTGACGGTGGTTGAGCGGCTGCTCGGCATCACGCCGCACCAGACGCGGCTGATGGAGGAGCGGATGGCTTCGATGCGGGCGGCACAGGCGTAGGGCTAGCTATCGGATACCTAATGAGAAGGAAGCTTTTACGATTTCTCCTATACCTCATTGTTCTTGCAGGAGTGACCTCTGCGTGGGCCGCGTCACCCTGCGCGGGCGTAGATCGAAGTCTTACAAGCCAACAGAAAGGGGTTTTGGCTCCCGAGATTGCTAAGCAATTGCGAGTCAAAACTGTTGATGTTTTGCAGTCTTTCCGTACGGAGGGATGGAGCATTATTTACGTGGATACGCACGAATCGGATGAAGCATTCGTTTTTTATGCACACGATCCTCTGCGAAGCCGCTATGTCACGCTTTGGAGTGGTGCCGCCAGGATAGATGAGGAACAAGAGATCAAAGCATGGACGATCAAGAATGCCCCGGGCATTCCCCAAAAACTTGCCGGCTGTTTTGCATGGCTTGTGACCAAAGAACGCGCCTATGAGACCCAGCGCTGAAGCCCTGGGTACCTAGAAGGAAGGGCAATAACAACAGCAAAGACAAAAGCAAATGCGGGGTTCTTCGCTTCGCTCACACTGACGACTTTAAAGACAAAGGCAGAAGCGGATTCCTCCGCTGCGCTGCGGAATGACAAACAAAAGGGCAAACTACGAAATTAGTGCCGCGAGGGTTTTTTCGAGGGAGGCGGGGTCTTCTACGTTTAGGGTGGGGATGGTGGCGTCACGGCCGAGGATCTGGCGGTTCAGGCCGGAGAGGACTTTGCCGGGGCCTACTTCGATGAAGTGTGTGGGGCTGGTTATCGGAGACGGGGGGGCGGCGAGGAGCTGGATGCACTCGACCCAGCGGACGGCTCCGGTGACCTGGCGGATGAGGGTGTCGCGGGCGTCGGAGTCGCGGGTGGTGAAGCGGGCGTCGACGTTGGCGGCTACAGGGATGGGTGGGTCGATGAAGCAGACGGCTTCGAGCTCGACGAGGAGGCCGCGTTGCGCGGGGAGCATGAGGGCGCAATGGAACGGGGCGCTGACGGCGAGCATGACGGTCTTTTTTGCGCCGGCGGCTTTGAGGAGGTCGACGGCGCGGTGGACGGCGGGGGTGGCTCCGGAGATGACGGTCTGCTCGGGGGCGTTAAGGTTGGCGGGGGAGACGATGGTCTGGTTGAGGATGTCGAGCTCGATCTGGGAGTTCGATCTGGTGATGGAGTCGCCGGGCGGGGTGGCTTCGAGGCGGTTGAACTCGGCGCGGAGCTCTTCGGTGGCCTGGTTGCAGAGGTCGTTTATTTGATGGACGGGGAGGCCGAGGATGGCGGCCATTGCGCCTTGTCCGGCGGGGACGGCCTCTTGCATGAGACGTCCGCGGGTGCGGACGGTGCGGACGGCGTCGGCGAAGGAGAGAGTGCCGGCTGTTACGTGGGCGGAGTATTCGCCGAGGGAGTGGCCGGCGGCGAGGGCCGGGGTGATGCCGTGCTCGGCGAGGACCCGGGCGGCGGCTACGGAGACGGTGAGGATGGCGGGCTGGGTGTGCTCGGTGAGCTTGAGGTCTTCTTCGGGGCCTTCGAAGATGAGGGTGGAGAGAGAGAAGCCGAGGACGGCGTCGGCCTCTTCAAAGGTAGCTCGGGCGGTGGGGAAGGCGTCGTAGAGCTCGCGGCCCATGCCTACGTATTGAGAGCCCTGTCCGGGGAAGAGGAATGCTGGCTTGATTTTGCTAGTGTCGGTCATCGGGGATTATCGTATATGAGTTCGCGGTGGGGGAGAGAAAGCAAAAGCGTCTGGGCTGAGGGACGTCGTTGGTCGAGAAGCGGGTTTCTCCGCTGCGGCGGCAAAGGCGCCGCCTCCGGTCGAAATGACAGTTCCTGGGCGGTGGGAAGAGAACAAGGGCAAAAGCAAGGGCAAGAGCAGAGGCGGCTAGGCAGGCGGTTTACGTCCCACCCTTCGCCAGAGACGCGAAGGATGGGGCACCCGGGCTTCGTTTTGGATGAGAGAAGAGGCAACAGCAGATTCCTCCGCTGCGCTGCGGAATGACAAACAAAAAACTCAGCGCAGCGGAAGGCTAGAGGGTTTTGGCGATGTCGGGGCCGAGGAGTTCCTGGGCGGTGGGGGCGGGTTCGGTGGGGACGCCGGGGACGTCGAGGATGTCGCGGTAGCGTTGTTGCTGTTGCGCCTCGTAGGCGGATTCGAGGTGATTTTTGGTGAGGCCTTCGCGGAGGACCTTGAAGGCCTGCTCGGGGGTGTCGGCGAAGGTGAAGAGGTCGAGGTCTTTGAGGGAGATGGCTCCTTTTTCGGCCATCTCTTCCATGTTGATGATGGTCTTCCAGTACTCGGAGCCGTAGATGACTACGGTGATGGGCTTGGCGAGTTTACGGGTCTGGGCGAGGGTCAGGAGCTCGAACATCTCGTCGAGGGTGCCGAAGCCGCCGGGGAAGACGACGAGGGCTTTGGCGAGGTAGGCGAACCAGTACTTGCGCATGAAGAAGTAGTGGAACTCGAAGTTGAGCTCGGGGGTGAGGTAGGGGTTGGGGCGCTGCTCGAAGGGGAGCTTGATGTTGAGGCCGACGGTCTTGCAGCCGGCTTCGAAGGCGCCGCGGTTGGCGGCCTCCATGATGCCGGGACCACCGCCGGTGGTGACGACGAAACGGTGCCGGCGGCCGGGGAGAGCCTTGGCCCAGGTGGACATCATGCCGGCGAGCTTGCGGGCGTCCTCGTAGTAGCGTGCCATCTCGACGGCGGCTTGGGCGCGCCTGAGGCGAAGAGCGGATGTTGCTGCGGGTGCGGCTTCGCCGGTGGCGTTGCTGAGGTTTGCATTGAGGGGGCTATCGGGTTGGGCTGGTTGTTCATCGTCAGGCGCGAGTTGGGTGGAGCCGGTGTTGTCGAGGAGACGGAGCTCTTTGTGGGCGGCATCGAGGGAGATGAAGCGGGCCGAGCCGAAGAAGACTACGGTGTCCTGAATGCGCTCGCGGCGGAAGCGGGTCATGGGCTGCTGGTATTCGGCCATGATGCGGACGAGGCGGCCGTCGGGGGAGTTGAGGAAGTCGGGGTCTTCGTAGGCGAGGGGTGCGGAGCGGAGGGATTCGGGGTCGATTTGGTTCATGAGCGTCGGTTCACCATCGGTAGAGCATGAGGAATGATTGTAGCGAAGGGAGGGGGAACCGGATTAACCGCGGTAGTCGCGGTAGTGGACGGCTTCGGAGATGCCGATCCAGATGTCGAGGAGGCCAAGGCCGGAGATCATGCCGCGGACGGCGCCGGTGCGGAGGATGGCGGCGATGGGGGGATAGGAGTCCATGAGTGCGTTGTGATCCCAGATGCGCGTCCACCAGGGGAGGATCATGACGAGGACGCCGAGGTAGACGCAGAAGAGAACCAGGACGAAGAGAGAAAGGCGCTGCAGCCAGATGGGGGTGGCACGGCTACGCGGTGTGTCGGTGGGTGTTTCGGAGGCTGCGTCGGGAGCGCTCAAGGCCGGTTCAATTTCGCTCAAGGCTGCATTTTCGCTCAAGGCTTGATTTTCGCTCAAGGCTGTTCCGTTTCCGTTCAGGGCTGCTCCGTTTCCGCTCAGGGCTGCTCCATTTTCGCCCAAGGCTGCTTCGCGCAGGGCTGTTCTGCGAAGGTCTGGCGGCTCCTGGTTGGTGAGAAATTGTGGCTGTCCCGACATCTGGCTCTCTGATTGACGGTAACAGACGGAAGAGGCGTTGTCTCGCCGGATTGGAGGAGCGGAGGCCTATGGCGGGGCGGGGTTGGAGATGCGAAAATAGGAGTGATGCTCCAACTCTCATCTGCCGGAAAGCGATTCGGCCAAAAACTTGTTGTTTGAAGACGCGAACTGGCTGATTACGCCGGACGAACGAACTGGCCTGGTGGGCGGGAACGGGACGGGGAAGTCGACGCTGCTGAAGGTGCTGGCAGGGATCGAGTCGCTGGACTATGGGACGCTGACGCGCGTGAAGGGCATGACGCTGGGGTATCTGCCGCAGGATGGGCTGGCGTTGCGGGGGAAGACGGTGTTTGAGGAGTGTCTCTCGGTGTTCGACCATCTGCATGCGATGGAGGCGGAGTCGATTGAGCTGATGACGACGATGTCGGAGAAGGACCCGAAGAGCAAGGAGTATGCGGCGGCGGCGGAGCGGTACTCGGATATTGCGGACCATGCTGCATGTGCATGACATCTATACGCTGGACTCGCAGGTGGGGGCGGTGCTGGGCGGTCTGGGATTCAGCAAGGAAGATTGGGAACGGCGGACGGAGGAGTTCTCGGGCGGGTGGCAGATGAGGATCGCGCTGGCGAAGCTGCTGCTGCAGAAGCCAAGTCTGCTGCTGCTGGATGAGCCTACGAATCACCTGGATCTGGAGAGCGCGGAACTGGCTGGAGAACTATCTGCATGACTATCCGAATGCGTTATATTTTGATCTCGCACGACCGGTATTTTCTGGACGTGACGGTGAACAAGACGATCGAGCTGTGGAACAAGCGGATGCATGTGTACCACGGGAACTATGAGAAGTACGTGGCGCAGAAGGAAGAGCGGCGGACGCAGTTGATGAATGCGTATAAGAACCAGCGCGACAGGATCGAGGCGCTGGAGGCGTTCATCAACCGGTTCCGGTACCAGGCAACGAAGGCGAAGCAGGTGCAGTCGCGGATTAAAGAGCTGGAGAAGATTGAGCGGATCGAGGTGCCGGAGGATGAGGCGACGATTCACTTTACGATTCCGCAGCCGCCGGCGAGCGGGCGGACGGTGATTGAGGTGACGGATCTGAAGAAGGTTTATCCGACGCCAGCGGGTGGGGAGAAGCTGATCTTTGAAGGGCTGAATTTTACGATTGAGCGCGGCGACAGGATTGCGCTGGTGGGCGCGAACGGCGCGGGTAAATCGACGCTGATCCGCTTACTGAGTCGGTCAAGAAGCCGCCGACGGGTGGCACGATTCGCGAGGGGCACAATGTGCTGACGGACTTCTTTGCGCAGGACCAGTACAAGGTGCTGGACCCGAATGCGGGGATGCTGGACGACATCTCGGGCGCGGCGCCGAAGGTGCCGGTGGTGGAGCTGCGGAGCCTGCTGGGATGCTTTATGTTCTCGGGGGATGATGTCTTCAAGAAGCTGGGGGTGCTGAGCGGCGGCGAACGCAACCGGTATGCGATGGCGAAGATGCTGGTGTCGCCTTCGAACTTTCTGCTGCTGGATGAGCCTACGAACCACCTGGATCTGCGGGCGAAGGATGTGTTGCTGGACGCGATACGGAACTTCTCGGGGACGGTGCTGTTTGTTTCGCACGACCGGTACTTTATCGATGGGCTGGCGACGCGGGTGTTCGAGGTGGAGGATCAGCGGCTGCATATCTATCCGGGGAATTATGAGGATTATTTGTGGCGGAAGCAGGGTGGGCCGGAGAAAGTGATCGATTCGATTACAAATGCGACAGTGTCTGTAACTGTTCCGATTGCAATTGAGCCTGTTGTGGCTCCTGAACCTGAGAAAGCTTCGGTGAAGCGGCTGAATCCTATCAAGCTGAAGCAGATTGAGGATCGGGTGAAGTTTGCGGAGGAGGAGATTCCGCGAGCTGGAAGAGAAGATTGCGGCGGCGGAGGCTCGGCTGGGGAACTATACGACGGCGGAGCAGGCGCAGAAGGATGCGGCGGACTTAGAGAAGTTGCGCGCGGACCATGCGGCGGTGGTGGCGGAGTGGGAGGAGTTGGCGATGGAGTTGGAGGAACAGCGGGCGTGAGGCAGCCGGCTTCCCTTTAATCCTCGACGTGAGTTAGTAGTCCATCTCGAATCCTGAAGACTATGACGATGGGCTGCCCATCTCCAGACGTTGCCTTCCCGGGCTGCCCGAGCTAGCCAACTGCAAAGAATAGGCAGAGCCTCAACAGTCAAAATGGCTTCTACACCGTTTCTCTGATCACTTGGAACCGAATAGAGTGTTATCAAACTTCTTCCGGAAGCGTATGCGCCAGTTCCGTCAGGTGAGTAAATCGCGTCCAGCACCGAATCGCCACTCCTGTGCCTGAGAAGATAGCGCACCGAATGTACTTCTTTGGCAACGAATGCCGCATCCAGCGCAGCGTCCAAGAGCGATCTCTTCAAAGGATAGCTAAGAGTCTTAGGCAGCTTGTCCTTGCTGAAGGAATACGTAAACAATACGTCCATCCAACGTCTCCTGAGAGAGATGCTATCGCATATTTTGAATCTGATTCAGTTTGGGGCTAATCCGAGCTATCAGGCTTCGCCGATGCACTCGTTCCATAGGTCTGGGCGGTCTTTTTGGAATTTAGCGATGATGTCGATGCACTCGGGGGAGTGGAGGTCGAGGATGTCGATGCCTTTTTCGCCGAGCCAGTGGATGCCACCCTGCGCGTTGACGGAATCGCCGACTATGACCTGGCGGAAGCGGAACTGGTAGATGAGGCCAGTGCAGTACCAGCAAGGCGCGAGAGTGGTGACGAGGATCTTGTCGTGCCAGTGGGGGTGGCGGCCGGCAGCGCGAAAGGCGTCGGTCTCGCCGTGGAGCCCGCAGTTGCCCTCCTGGACGAGGCGGTTGCGGCCTGCTCCGAGCAGGGTGCCGTCGACGTGAAAGATGGCTCCGCCTACGGGGACGCCGCCTTCGGAGAGGCCGATGCGGGCTTGTTCGATGGCTACGGAGAGCATGCTGTGGGGGTCGAAGGCGGCCATTTGGGTAGGGTAACAAAGACAACTGCAAGAACAAGGACAACTGCAGGTCCTTCGACTCGCTGCGCTTCGCTCAGGATGACACTTCTTGCTCATTCGAAGGAAAGCTCAACCACTCAACCGCGGTATTAGCAGCAATTCGCTTGACTCAACCGTAGATGGAACGGAGACTGGAGACTCGACAGTCAACCTGTGCGGCCATGTTGCCGCAAAATTCCAAAACTGCGACGGGACGTGCTGCTTGCATCATTCGAGCGCAATGGAAGAGCCGCAAGCCGAGACGGGAGTGCAGCACTACGGGCTGCAGCAGAATGTGCTGGGACCGCTGGAGGCGCTGGCGCAGTCGATCTCGACGATGGGGCCGACGTGCTCTCCGGCGATGACGGTGCCGCTGGTGTTTGCTTCGGCGGGGAACGGGACGTGGCTGGCATATCTGCTGGCGATGACGTGCACGCTGCTGATTGCGCTGTGCGTGGCAAGGTTTGCGCAGGAGTCGGCGTCACCGGGGTCGCTGTATATGTATGCGACTTCGTCGCTGCCGCCGATGTTGGGGAGCGTAACGGCGTGGGCTCTGCTGCTGGCTTATGTGGGGACGGGCGCTTCGGTGGTGGGCGGGTTTGTGCACTACGCGAATGTGGTGGCGGGGGAGTTGCTAGGGTGGTCGCTGCCGGCGATTCCGCTGGCCGTGTTTGCGGTGTTGATCGCGACGCTGGTGGCGTACAGGGATGTGCGGGTGTCGGCGCAGATGATGGTGTATATCGAGCTGGCGTCGGTGCTGCTTATCAGCGTGGTGTTCGTCACCCTGCTTTGGCAGCACGGGCTGCATATAGACCCGGCGCAGCTTTCGTTGCGCGGCGTGAAGTGGAGCGGCGTTCGGCTGGGCGTAGTGCTGGCGATGTTCAGCTTTGTGGGGTTCGAGAGCGCTACTACGCTGGGCGAAGAGGTGAAGAATCCGCTGCGGACGATTCCGCGGGCAGTGATACAGAGCGCTTTGTTGTCAGGTGTGTTCTTTATTATGGCGTCGTATACGGAGGTGCTGGGGTTTCCGGCTTCGGCGGGGACGCTGGACCAGAGCGCGGCGCCGATGAGCGTGCTGGCTACGGCTGCGGGGATCGGGCGGCTGGGGCCGGTGATCGATGTGGGCGCGATGGTGAGCATGTTTGCGTGTACGCTGGCTTGCGTTACGGCGGCGGCGCGGGTGTTGCTGATGATGGCGCATAGGGGGCTGGTGAGTAGCTGGATGGCGAAGACACATGCGAAGAATGCGACTCCGCATACGGCGGTGCTGGTGTCGGGAATTGCGACGGCGCTGTTGCCGGTGGGATTGATATTGGTGAAGGCAAGCGGGGAGACGATCTACGACTGGATGGGTTCGCTGGCGACGTATGGGTTCATTACGGTGTATGCGCTGGTGGCGATCGCGCTGCCGCTGCATTTGAAGACCGAGCGGAAGTTGAATGGGTGGATTGTGGCGCTGTCGGTGGTATCGGTGCTGGCGATGGTTCTGGTGCTGGAGGGGACGCTGTATCCGGTGCCGGAGGCTCCGAAGAACTGGCTGCCGTATTTATTCCTGGGGTATCTGGCGGCTGGGCTGGCTCTGCATGGATGGCAGACGCGAGGGCGTGGCGGCGCGGAGGTCTTGCGGGAGTCGGAGGGCTAACGGCCTTCGCGGAGGCGGGCGGCGAGACGCTCGGTGAGACCGGCGAGCGTGGGTAAGGGTTGACGTCCCCCGTATAATAGAAGTCAGGGGGGCAATACCACATTTAAGTTTGGTTCTGGCTCGCCATCCGAGCTAAACACCAGCTTTTGAATACTTTGCAGGGAGCTCCCCTGTAAAATCAAGACTTTGTCCCTCTGAAGTATTCTTTAGTACGAGGCTAAAATATTTGCTTTGAATACTTTGAGCAGTTTAGGCGGGGGTTAGGTGCAAGCGCTGACTAACGACCTTCGCGGAGGCGGGCGGCGAGGCGCTGGGGGAGGCCAGCCAGAAGGATTCGGCCCTGGGCGGCGGTGAGGTCGTAGGGGATGCGACGGTAGGTAATACGGGAGGCGTCGCTGTCGTAGATGGCGAATGCGGCGCGCCAATCGCAGTCGCGGGGCTGGCCGATGGAGCCGGGGTTGATGAGGTGACGGGTGCCGGGGGGAATGGTGAGGGTCCAGGATTCGGCGTCGTTACGGGTGGTGTAGCGGGGACGGAGCTCGTGCCAGTCGTGCTCTTTTTGCGAGAAGCCGCCCTGGATGTGGGTGTGGCCGAAGAAGGTGATGGCGGTGGACATCTGCTGGAGTGGGGCCCAGGCATCGCGCATGTTGAGGATGTAGTGGTCCTCGTTGAGCGGGGAGCCGTGGGCGCAGGTGACGGCGGGGCACTCGGCGCATCCGGCGAGCTGCTCGGGCTGGAGGGGGCCGGAAGGAACGGTGCGGAGCCAGGAGAGGTTAGAGGGGGTGAGCTCCTCTTTGGTCCAGGTGGCTGCGGCGCGGGCGACGGGGTTGAAGCCGAGGGCGGAGGTCAGGCCGCAGCAGACGCGGTCGTGGTTGCCGCGGACGTTGAGGGTGGCGAGCGGGCGGATGAGGTCGATGACCTGGTTGGGGCTGGCGCCGTAGCCGACGACGTCGCCGAGGTTCCAGACGGTGTCGTAGGAGCCGGCGGCCGCTTCGAGGACTGCCTGGAGGGCTTCGAGATTACCGTGAATGTCGGAGAGGATCAGAGCTCGCATTGGTGTGACGGCGCCTTAGAGAGGGAATTCGTCCTGCAGGGCACCGGATCAATCATTGAAGCGCCGTCAAGCTCGGGTGGGAACGGCGTCTGCATCATTTTCATCATCACCGCTTCAGCCGGGACCTCTGCGGAAAACGGATTGCGGCCCAATGTATGAGTCTATCTGGATTGCGGGATAGATGCGAGGGGCTGGGAGCGGTCAGTGTGCATGGTGGGAGCGGAGGCGAGGAGTTGGCGGGTATAGGGGTGCTGGGGGGTGAGAAAGAGATCGCGGGTGGAGGCCTGCTCGACGATGCGGCCGTGGTGCATGACGGCGACGCGGTCGGCGATCTGGCTGACGGCGGCGAGGTCGTGGGAGATGAAGAGCATGGCGAGGTTGTGGGAGCGGCGGAGGTCGCGGAGGAGGCTGAGGATCTGCGCCTGGACGGTGACGTCGAGGGCGGTGGTGGGCTCGTCGGCGATGAGAAGGCGGGGGGTGCCGGTTGAGTCCTGATTGGCTGGAGATTGATTGGCTGGAGATTGATTCACAAGGGCCATGGCGATGAGGATGCGTTGGCGCTGGCCTCCGGAGAACTGGTGGGGGTAGTCGCGGTAGCGGCGCTCGGGGTCGGGGAGGGCGACCTGGTGGAGGGCTTCGAGGACTTTTTCTTTGATCTGGCGGGGGGAAAGATGAGCGTCGTTGTGGGCTTCGAGGGCTTCGGCTATCTGGGGGCCGATGGGCATGACGGGGTTGAGGGCCGTCATGGGCTCCTGGAAGATCATGGCGATGTCGCGTCCGCGGTGACGGCGCATGGCGGGCTCGGGGAGGGTGAGGAGATTGTGACCGCGGAAGGAGATGCTGCCGGTGACTCGGGCGGCTGGGGCGAGAAGGCGGAGGATGGCGAGAGAGGTGACGGATTTGCCGGAGCCGGACTCGCCGACGAGGCCGAGAGTTTCGCCGGGATTGATTTGGAAGGAGATGGAGTCGACGGCGAGGGTGTTGCCAAAGGCGATAGACAGGCTGGCGACGTCGAGGAGAGGGGGCATCTGGTTGCCATCTTAGCGAAGGACAGGGTGGAGGGTATAGGGTGGAGGGTTCAGGGTGCGAGTTAGAGTAGAGATGTACTTTCGTGAGGCTGGGAGCGTCTAAATGCCAGGCAATATGCGGATGATGCTTGGGAGGGTTTCAAAGGCGATTCGGCTGGGGGCGGCCCTGGTGGGCGCGTTCGCGGTAGTGTGTGCGCAGGCGCAGACGCATAAGGTTGCGAAGCCGGAGCAGGTGGTACGGGCGGTGGGAGTGTACGAGTGGACGGGCAATGTCGCCAAACCAACGGCGAGCAGGTTGATCCCGGTGACGGTGTTTATCGATGGGACGCTGGAGGATGCGGGGGTGTACCTGGCGCGGCCGGTGCCGTTCGCGTTGCTGAGTGGGAATCTTTATGAGCTGCAGCAGGCGGGGATAGCGAAGGGCATGTTGGAGTTGAGTTTTGCGAAGCATCTGCAGGCCATCGATACAGCAACGGGGGCTTCGGAGTTCGACGATGGGTGGTTCGGGTATGGGAACTTCAAGGCGCTGCCGCCGCCGAGGAAGGCTCCGGTGTTGGTTGCGTCGAAGACGCTGTCGCAGATTGAAGAGCTCGAAGGACGATGATGGGAAGCCTCATTTTTCGAATAAGACGGGCTCGGATACTGGCTCGGGCGCAAGTGGGACGGGGACGACTGCTTCGGGATCTGGTGGTGGCTCGGGCAGTGGGGCTGGTTCGGGTTCGAGTACTGGATCGGGTGGTGGGACCACGAGTGCGGGCGATCCAGACCGGCCTACGCTGCAGCGGCGGAGTGGCAGTGGGTCGGATAACAGTACGGGGAACAGCTCTGGAACGACGGATTCGAGTGTGCCGGCGGATGATCCGGATCGGCCGCATCTTTCGAAGAGAACGAGTTCGGATTCTGGGGCGGCGGATTCTCAGAGTGAGGACTCTTCTTCGGGGACGAGTGCTTCGGGTTCTGGGTCTGGATCTGGTTCGGGACAGAGTGGCTCGGCGGGGAGCGGAGGCAGCGGATCGGCGGGTGGGACAACGACGACTGCGAGTGGGGGATCGGCAGACGATCCAGACCGGCCCACGCTGAAGCGGCGGACGCCGGAGGAGATGAAGAAGCAGGGCCAGAAGGAGTCTTCGGCGTCGGTGATGGCGGTGGGAGGGTCTCTGAACGATGATCCGGATAGGCCGACGCTGCATTATGGGAAGCCGGCGAGCTCGATGACAGAGGCCGATCTGCCGATGATGAAAGGGCTGCCGACAGATACGCAGCAGATGGTGGCGGTGTCGGATGCGGTTAACCGCGATCCGCATAACTTTTCGCGGCCGTGGGAGGATGACGCGGAGCGGGCAGCGGTGTTGACGAAGATGCAGGAGCTGGCGCGGGCGAAGCTGGCGGAGTATGTCGCGCGGGCGGCTGGAAGCGGTGCAGGGACTGCGGCCGGTTCGACTACTGCGACAGCTAAGGCCGGTGCTGCTGCGTCGCGGCCGACTACGGCGGCGACGGCCGCGGCGAGGCGTAAGGCAGCGGCAGCGGCGCCTCCGCCGGTGGAGCTGCTGGATGAGACTTTGAATGGGTATACGCTGAGCTACGGCGGGGCGGCGACTTATGTTTACACGGCTCACACGGCCGGAAGCGGGGCGACGCTGGACTATGTGACGGTGGTGGCGCAGGCTGATCCTGTGGGTGAGTTGAAGGCGGCGATTTCGAGTGCGACGGATGCCGCGCATCTGGACCGTACGCCCAGGATGAGGCTGGTGGATGCAGTGGATGTTGAGGCGAGCAACCGTGCGAGCCTGTTGTTTGAACTGCGGGGGGAGAACAGCCGGCAGTTCGGGGTGTATCGGGTGATTGGCGCTCGGGCGGACCAGACGTTTGCGACCGGGACGACCGAATAGCTGATTGAGAGAACAAAGATGCCCCGCTCAGCGATGCTGGCGCGGGGCATTTTTTGCGGAGCGACGAACCCGGTGAAATGGGCTGCGTAAGCCGTGTGATTTAGTCGGCTATGCCGGGGTTGGGTGGGTCGATGCCGAGGGCGGTGGCGAGGGCGATGAGGTGGTCCTGCTCCTGCATGAGGATCTCGCGGATGGATTCGCCGATGGAGAACTCGTTGAGCTCGTCGCATTGCTTGACGCGGCGGCGGTACTGGCGGATGGTCTCGCGCTCGTTGTCGAGATCGAAGTTGAGCATGTCCGTCGCTTTCTCGGAGGTTTTGACGGGCTTGGGGACGACGGTGGGCATGCCGCCGAGGTAGTCGATGTGGTTGGCGATGGCGATGGCGTGGGCGAGCTCTTCGGTGGCGTGGACGGCGAGCTCGTCGGCGATGTTCATGTACTGCGCGCCCTTGAGGACCTGCGAGTAGTTTACGTAGGCGATGATGGCCTGGTATTCGCGGGCCAGATCTTCATTGAGGAGATCGATCAGCTGCTTGCGCGTGATTGAGGAGGACTTGGACTCTTTATTGTTTTTCTTCGGCATTCTTTCTCCAGTTCGTGATTTGGAATTGGAACCTGAAATCGGAAGCGCAATCAGGCTATCAGTTTCGGTGTTTCTTTTGCGGTGCCGGCTGCACGGCCTCTTGCTTTTGATGCAGATTATGGCGGCGCCGAGGAGCGGGAGGGAAGGTCCGCGGCACGGGTGTTTCCCCAGCGGAGGAGTGGGAGGAGGCTGGAGTAGTCGTCGGTCCAGAGGCGGAGGTTGGGGGGGATTGAAATCGTATGGGAGTCTTCGGTGATTGCTATCTGGGTGAAGAGGTCGGGATCGGCGGTGAGGAGAACCCAGGAGGAGGCGTATGCGCCCTGAGCGGCGTTGGCGTTGCTGTCGATGCGGATGGCGTGGAGGCGGGCGTTGGCGGCGAGAAGAGCGATCTCGGGGGCCAGGTCGACGTACTGGTTGGAGACGTGGAAGGCGAGGATGCCGTTGGGTTTGAGGTGTCTGCGGTAGAGGGCGATGGCCTGGGTGGTGAGGAGATGGAGGGGGATGGCGTCGCCGGAGAAGGCGTCTATGGCGAGGACGTCGAACTGCTGCGGGGCGGTTTTGAGTTCGCGGGTGAGGGAGGCTCGGGCGTCGCCCTCGATGATGGTGATGGAGGCGGGGGTGTCGCGGAGGTAGGTGAAGAGATTGCGGGCGATGGGCTGGACGGCGGGGTCGAGCTCGTAGAAGCGGAGGGTGTCGTTCTGGCGGCCGTAGGCGGCGATGGTGCCGGCTCCGAGGCCGATGATGCCGATGGAGCGGGGGTGGTCCTGGCAGCAGAGGCGGAGCGCGAGGCCGATGCCGGAGCTGGGGCTGTAGTAGGTGGTGGGGATGCGTTGGAGAGTCGGGGAGAATATCTGGGTGCCGTGCTGGATGTTGCCGTTGAGCAGCGTGCGCAGGACTTCGTTGGGGGCGTCGGGGGTGTTGGAGTTGGGCGCTGGGAGGGTCTGCTTGACGCGGAGGGGCCCGTAGAAGTTGCGGACGAGGAGGAGGCTGTCGTGCGCGTAGGCGATGTGAAGCATGATGAGCAGAGCGAAGAGGAGGACGCTGGCGGTGGTCCAGAGGAGGCGCAGGGACCAGCCGTCGTTCCAGGTGACGGCGAGGGCGAGGACGGCGGTGGTGAAGAAGGCGAGGGCGAGGTCGTAGTTGGCGGAGAAGAGGAGCGGGCTGGCGATGCCGATGAGGAAGGTTCCTGTGGCTCCGCCGGCGGCGATGAGGAGGTAGAAGAGAGTGGCCTGGGAGGTGGCTTGGGGCTTGAGGGAGTAGACCTCGGCGTGGCTGAAGTAGCAGGCTACGAAGCACTCGGCGAGGAAGAAGAGGATGCTGAGGGCGATGGGGAGGGAGTAGTCGGTGCGGGAGAGCGCGTAGCCGAGGGCGGCGAGGAAGACGACGAGGAGGCGGATGATGGTGCCGCGGCGGTAGAGGGCGGGGTACTCGAAGGCGAGGATGAAGGAGAGAAGATAGGCCGCGAGAGGCAGCATCCAGAGGAGAGGGATGGCTGCGATGTTTTCGGTGAGGTGACCGGTGACGGCGGTTAGCTGCATGGCGGCGGCCATGGGGAGGAGAAACCAGAGGAGACGCTGGCGGAGGCTGGTTGGGGTGGTCTCGACGGGGGTTGGATCGGCCGGGATTGCCGGGGAGGTCTGGTTCGCGGCGCGGGCTTTGAGAGTGATCGCGGTGAGCAGGGCGGAGTAGAGGAGGAATCCGGCGGTCCAGAGGATGCGCTGGTGGTAGAGGGTGAGGTGGGGCTCGATGAGAGTTGGGTAGAGGAAGAGAGCGAGGAGTGAGCCGACGTTCGAGAGGGCGAAGAGGCGGTAGGGGACTGCGCCTGAGGTGGTGCGGGCGAGCCAGACCTGGAGGAGCGGGCTGGTGGAGCTGAGGAGAAGGAAGCCCAGGCCGATGGTGGTGGCGAGGGTGAGGAAGATGAAGCGGACGGGGTGGGTGGGGTCCGCGGGCAGGGTTGTGATGAGGGCGATTATGGCTGACGCGGTGGCTAGTCCGATCGCGAGGAGGTGTTGGGTGGCGGAGTGGCGAAGAGTGAGGAGGTGGGCGTAGAGGTAGCCGAGAAGGAGGGTGAGCTGGAAGAAGACGAGGCAGGTCATCCAGACGGCGGCGGAGCCTCCGAGGGCGGGGAGGAGTTGCTTGGCGGCGATGGGTTCGATGAGGAAGAGGAGGAACGACGCGAGGAAGATGGTTCCGGCGTATAGAGCGGTCCGTGGGGCTTGTTTCTCAGTCATCATGATTCCTCCTCCTTTCTGGTTTTCAGAGGGGGTACCCCCCTCCCCTTATATTTTTCAAAATCCTGATTCTATTGGCTTTATGGCTCAAATCCCGCCGTAAAATATTCATTCTAAATGAGTTAAAATCTAAAATATTCATTCGGAATGAGTTACGGGTACTTATTTTAGCTGTTCATGGTCAATTCGTCCTTGTGGCGTGGTTAATGAGTGGGAAATCGGTGATCATCGCAAGGGGAAGAAAACCCAGGGCTAAAGCCCGCTGTATTGCCTAACTTTTTCGTGGGGCTGAAGCCCCACGCTCCCTCCGAAAAAAACCAACAAAGGCTGTTGCAGCACTCCCTTCGGGGTTAAATGAAGAGCCCGGCTCTAAGGAGCCGGGCTCATTTCTTATCTCTACTTCTATTTTACCAAGTGGAGCATAACTGGTGGCCACTTTTCTACCTTTTGTTTTCAGTTGTTTAGGTGGTTTTCCACTTGACAGGTTTTAGAAGCCAGCCATCAAGTGCGACCCGCTGGTTGCCCCCAGCAAACAACCTCGCCTGCTTCCGTCCAATAGAACCGGGACTGAAGCAGGCGAGGTTGGCTGTATAGCTCAGGATCTTTTGAACCTGAACACAATTTCCAGGTCGATCTTGTCGTCAACACTCATCAAACGGGCAAGCGTTGGCTTGGTCAATCCGAAGGTCGCAAAGTTGAAGCTTGTCTTGGCGCGCCCCGCGATCGTTCCGTCCCGGTTGAAGGTTGCTATTCCCTGGAACGTAACCTCTTTGGTGACGCCGTGAATCGTCATGTTTCCTGTAAGCTCGAAGCCGGTTTGCCCCTGGAACGGAATCATCGTCGGCACTCCGGTTATCTTGGTGGGCACGAACTCGGCGAACTGATATTTGTCCGTCTCCAGCGTCCTGGTGCGCACAAAGTTGTCGCGCATATCCTGGTCGCTCTTCAGGTTTCGAAGGTCGATGGTCAGCTTGGCGCCTGGCGCGATCGACCCATCCGCGTTAATTGTCAGCGCGCCCGTTACGGTGGGGGATGTACCGACAGCGTCGCTCGTGAAGTTGATCCCGGCGAACTGCTCGGTTACCCGGTAGGTGGCTGAGGAGCCGTCCACAATCTCCAGATGTGCGCCAGCCGTTGGTGGCGGCGGCGGCGGTTGTCCTCCGCCGCCTCGAGGGCCACCGGGGGCTCCGCCAGGAGGCTGTGCCAATGCGAGTGAGGAGGAGAGCGAGACTGCACACACTAAGAGGAGCGACGAGCGAAGGAATCTGTTCATCTGGCCAACACCTTTTCTTTCAAGATGGAAATGCAGTTGTAGGGAGACCTGTTTCAAAGTATGAGTTTGGGAACGGCTGAGAGGTTACAGGAAAGTCAGAGTAAGTCTACGACGGAAGATCGTCGCGGGCTGATTTTTTGGGGTGCGTAACGGTATCAGGGGATCACGTTGGGTGCGTGGTTGGGCCAATCGCTTTGACAGCGATGAGGGATGAAGTAAAGGCAAAGATTCTGGATTCGCCAGAATGACGAGCAAAGGCGAAGGCAACTGCAAAGCAGATCCCTACGGGATGACAAACAAAAAGGCAAAGGGGCACTCCTGGTTGAGTGCCCCTCTGGGGTGACTGTGAAGTTTTTTAGAGGGGGAAGGTTTTGAGCCAGGCTCGGAAGTCGGGGCCGAGTTTTTCGTGCTTGAGGGCGAGTTCGACGGTGGCGCGGAGGAAGCCCTGCTTGTCGCCGGCGTCGTGGCGCCTGCCGATGTAGGAGAAGCCGTAGACCTTCTCGTGCTGGAGGAGGGCCTTGATGGCGTCGGTGAGCTGGAGCTCGCCGCCGGCGCCGGGAGTGATGTTCTCGATCATGGAGAAGATGCGCGGGGTGAGGATGTAACGGCCGATGATGGCGTTCTGCGAGGGCTGGGTGCCGGGGGCGGGCTTTTCGACCATGTCCTTGACGTCGAGGAGGCGCGGGTTTTTGGGGTCGGGGGTGCAGTCGAGGCAGCCGTAGGCGGAGATGGCGTCGCCGGGGACGACCTCGGAGCCGAGGATGGAGGCTTGGGTCTCGTTGAAGGCTTCGACCATCTGCTTCATGCAGGGGGTGTCGGCGTCGACGATGTCGTCGGGGAGGAGGACGCAGAAGGGCTCGTTGCCGACGACCTCTTTTGCCATGAGGACGGCGTGGCCGAGGCCGAGGGCTTCGGGCTGGCGGACGTAGATGATCTTGGCGAGTTTGGAGACGCTGCGGGCGACTTCGAGGAGGGCGGTTTTATTTTTGGCGGCGAGGGAGGCTTCGAGCTCGGGGGAGCGGTCGAAGTGGTCCTCCATGGTGGTCTTGCCGCGGCCGGTGACGATGATGATCTCGGTGCAGCCGGCGGCTACGGCCTCTTCGACGCCGTACTGGATGAGAGGCTTGTCGACGAGGCAGAGCATCTCCTTGGGCGTGGCCTTGGTGGCAGGAAGGAAGCGGGTGCCCATGCCTGCGGCGGGGAACACGGCTTTGCGGATTTTTATTGGTGGCATTTCGGGGAGAGACCTCTGCGGATTATTTAAGCTATCGCAGGTTAAAAGGTAGCAAAGGGCTGCGTTTTGGGCTGTGCAACGTTTTGGGGAGGCCGTATAACGGGTGATTGCATCTTACCGGTTACGAATTTCTTTCGAGAGGAGGCGAGCGATGGCGAAGACTGCAGAGGTTTTTGTTGGGATGCTGGTGAAGGCCGGGATCAAACGGGTTTATGGGGTGGCGGGCGACTCGCTGAACGGGATTACCGATGCTATACGAGCGACGGATGGGATCGATTGGATGATGATGCGCCACGAAGAGGTCGCGGCGTTTGCGGCGGGGGCTGAGGCGGCGATGACCGACGAGCTGACGGTGTGCGCGGGAAGCTGCGGGCCGGGAAATCTGCATTTGATCAACGGGCTGCATGATTGCCATCGGAGCCGGGTGCCGGTGCTGGCGATTGCGGCGCAGGTGCCGAGTGCGGAGATGGGGTCGAATTATTTTCAGGAGACGAAGCCGGAACAGCTGTTCATGACGTGCAGCGATTATTGCGAGGTGGTGACGCAGGTGGAGCAGATGCCGCGAGTGCTGGCGATTGCGATGCGGACGGCGATTGCGAAGAGATGTGTGGCGGTGGTGGTGATTCCGGGGGATGTGTTGACGCGGGAGTGTAAGTCTGAGGCGATTGAGTTGGGGATCGATGGGCCGGTGGGGTCGGTGCTGCCTCCGCAGGATGCGCTGGGGCGCGCGGTGGAGATGCTGAATAAGGCTAAGAAGGTGACGATTCTGGCAGGCGCTGGTTGCGCGGATGCTCGCGAGGAGGTGCTGGAGGCAGCGAAGGCGCTACAGGCTCCGATGGTGATACCGCTGCGAGGGAAAGAGTATCTGGAGTATGACAACCCTTATTTTGTGGGACCGAATGGATTGATCGGGATGACGTCGGGGCACTATGGTCTCAGGAAGCGGTCGGCGGATCGCGAGAAAAGCATTGTTGAGGGTATACGGGACGAGATGGGAAGCTCATTCGTCCGTGAGGTTGACGGTAACCTCGTCAGCCGCTGGTACGAAAATCTGACTTCGAAACGCGGGTTGTCGCCGGGTACGGCCGTCAGACACTTCAACGTCATGCACCACATGATGGAGAAGGCTTGCACGATCTGGTCAAAGGAAACTGGGATTGAACGGAATCCTGCCGATGAGGTCGAAGTAAGGCGTCCAGACGATGCAAGAGACCGTTATCTGTCCGATGAAGAGCTTCGCAGACTGAAACTTGCGCTCGATGAAAAAAAGTATCGGAAGGGCACGAAGGACCTCAACATCACGAATTACCGTATGAGGCTCGTTGTGCTCATAGCCCTGACAACGGGGATGCGTTCATCAGAGATTTACAGCCTGCGCTGGTCGGATGTTATGTACAGCGAAGGTCTATTGGCGGTTCGTTCAAAACTGAAGGGCGGGAAAATGCGTTACGTGCCGATGGTTCCTGAACTTGCCGAAGAAATGCGACATACGCCTGTCGTGATTTCCGATGATCGTATTTTTCCCCCGCGCAATGGCGAAGGACGTGGCAGGCAGCGACTTGAAGGGAGTTTCGATGATTTGCTCGAACGGGCAAAGATCGAGGGTCTCCGTTTTCACGATCTGCGGCACACGTTCGCGTCCTGGTACATGATGAACGGCGGTGATCTGTACGAGCTGGCCAAGATACTTGGTCACTCGAACATCAAGATGACCGAACGCTACGCGAAGCTGGGGCGGCAACACATGCCGAACCGGCAACACGACGCGTGAGATGTGGAAACTGCTGGAACCGGCGAACGAAAACGCGATGTTCGCGTATAGTTCGCACGGCTAAACGTAAGGCTTTGGCCCACTGCTAAGTTGTTGAAAATGTGGTGGCCAGAGACGGGATCGAACCGCCGACGCCGGCCTTTTCAGGGCCGCGCTCTACCACTGAGCTATCTGGCCTTGGCAATATGGAAAACGCCTGTCATCGGGTATCGCCAAGAACGCCCGGGCGCATCTGCATCTGCTGCGCCTGTCGCACCGGCCTGTCGTTTAAGAAGGAAGGGAACCAGCAGTTTCAAACGCTCTCTAAGTATACCAACCCTGCGCCTTGCCGCCAACCCGCGCGATCCACATCAGCCGACCCTCCTCCGCTCACCTTGGACCCTTGCGTTATCCTGTTCCTCACTTTGCAGATTCAAAAGGAAGTCTATGCGCCTCTGTCTCGCCGCTCTGCTCATCTGCTCAATCTCCTCTACTGCGCAAGTCGTCGCGCCTACTCCGCTGGAGGCTCGCGCCGCCCGTGCCTTTGAAGCTGCGAAGAAGGTTGGCGTTCCGGAACTCTATGCCTTCCTGAAGCCTTTTCCCAAAGGCGCCGATCTGCATATGCATCTCTCCGGCGCCATCTACGCCGAGACGTTTATCGCCGAGGCCGCACAACAAGGTCTCTGGGTCGGAAGTGCTGATCCCGGCAAGCCCGCCGGCCCGCTCGCGCCTGGAACTCTGTGCTTCCAAAACCCACCCGACAGCCAGCCCAACAAGACCTGCGGCCCCGCCGTAATCTCTGTCTCCGACGCCATACAGAAGCAGACCACCTACGACGCACTCATCAACAGCTTCTCTATGCGCAGCTTCGTTCCCTTCGCCGGCTGGAGCGGCCACGACCAGTTCTTCGCCACCTTCGACCGCTTTGGCGGCCTCAAGAACTTCAGCGGAGCATGGCTCGACGAAGTCGCTTCTCGTGCTGCCGCACAGAATGAGCAGTACCTGGAGATCATGAGCACACCCAGCTTCGACCATGCCTCCGCCGCTGGCTACAAACTGGGCTGGCCTGCAGACTTCAACGACGCGAATCACATGGCCGTGCTGGCGATCTTGCGCGATAAGCTCCTCGCTGCTGGTCTGCGCGACGATATTGCTGTCGACACCAAAGAGTTCGCCGATGCGAAGACCGACGCCAAAGCCCGCGAACATTGCAGTCCGTCCGCTGATTCTGGCGATCTCAAAGAGCACACCGCCTGCACAATAGACATTCACTTTCTTTTCCAGGTCCTCCGCGGGTTCCCGCCCCAACAGGTCTTCGCGCAAACTCTCCTCGGTTTTGAGCTCGCCTCCGCCAACCCCGATGTTGTCGGCATTAATTTCGTACGTGCGGAAGATCGGCGCGATGCCATGGCCGAGTACCACACGGAGATGCTGATGGTGGACTATCTCCACTCCGTCTACCCGAAGGTGCACATCTCGCTGCACGCGGGCGAGCTCGCTCCCGGCATGGTTCCGCCGGATGGCCTTCGCTTCCACATTCGCGAGGCGGTTGAGCTGGGCCACGCAGAGCGCATCGGCCACGGCGTCGATGTCCTGTATGAGGACCGCCCGAATGAACTACTGCAAGAGATGGCCGGGAAACACATTGACGTCGAGGTCAACCTCACCTCCAACGACGGCATCCTCGGCATCAAGGGCACCGACCATCCTCTTGCTGCCTACCGCGCTGCGAAGGTCCCCTTCTCGCTTTCGACCGATGATGAGGGCGTCAGCCGCGGCGACCTCACACACGAGTATGTCCGCGCCGCCATCGAGCAGAGCCTGAGCTACGCCGATCTCAAACAGAGCGCCCGCTCTTCGCTTGAGCACTCCTTCATCCCCGGCGAAAGTCTCTACGCCGCCACCGACAACTTTGCCCGGCGAAAGCCAGCCTGCGCCGCAGCGATAACCGCGGCCGGCAAACCAACCACCGCCTGCCAAAAATTCCTCGACTCCAGCGAGCGAGCCACCCAGCAGTACGAGCTCGAGCGCCGTTTCGCCACCTTCGAGGCAGGTCCTTTCTGACCCTTGATTTCCTAAGGGTACACCCCGGTAAAAGTGTGCAAAGTATTCAAACTAAAAATGATAGGTTTGGACTTCCCCTTGGCAGGCGGGGTAAGCTTCGAGAGGCGAGCTGCAGGGGCACGAGTTGATGGGCGTTCCCGGGGAGTGATGTTTGTCAAGTCTTTGCCTTACTTGGTTCTTGCCGGCTGCACAAACTCTTACCGCCGTAACCGCAAACCCATAACGTAACCGCAAACCCATAAACTGATTCCGAGCGTCTGCTATGAAAAAGATCGTCTTCATCTTTCTCCAATTTGTCCTCTTTCTCCTTGTCTTCCTCGCCGGGTCGCTTTGGAATCCCTTGCGTCTTCAATGGTTCGTCACCCATCCCACCCCAACGGCGACGCGCTACTTTGCGCCGGAGGGTCTGCTGCTGATGGTGGCTCTATATATAGCTATCCTCGTCATCGAACTCCTCCGCAAACGGGTTCTCGCCGCCGGCATTCCGACCACCGTCGCCGCCACGCTTGCACTGGTGCTGGGGTGGATTGCAAAGTTCGGCTTCGTCACGCACGATATCTTCTAGCGGCGTCATTTTATCTTCTAAAAACTTCGTCAATTTTTCTATATGTCAGACTTCCAGCCCAACGACTTTCTTCAGCGCCTCGCCGATGCCCAGCAGCATCTGGACGAAGGCTTCGCGCACCTTCCGCCCAGTCCGCAATCTGACCTTGGCCCGGAGGCGGCTGCCATCCTCAATCGCGCCGCTGAAGCTCTTCACGACAACTATCCCTACGCGCATCCTCTCTACGCCGGCCAGATGCTCAAGCCGCCCCACCCCATCGCCCGCGCCGCCTACGCGCTCGCCATGTCTGTCAATCCGAACAACCACGCCCGCGACGGTGGCCGCGCCAGCTCTGTAATGGAGCTCGAAGCTGTAGCCGAGATCGCGAAGATGTTCGGTTTCCCCCAATACCTCGGGCATCTTTCGAGCAGCGGTACTTTTGCCAATCTCGAAGCCCTGTGGGTCTCCGGCCAGCTTCTGCCCGGCCGGGGCATCGCCGCCTCCGATCAGGCCCACTACACCCACACCCGCATCAGCTCTGTCCTCGGCCTTCCCTTTACGGAGATTCCATCCGACGTCACTGGCCGCATGGATCTCGCTGCGCTCGAGCACGCGCTACAGCACAACGACATCGGAACAGTCGTCGCCACGCTCGGCACCACAGCGGTCGGCGCCGTCGATCCTCTCGACCAGCTCCTCAAGCTCCAGCAGAGTTACAAATTCCGCATCCACGTCGACTCGGCCTACGGCGGCTACTTCACTCTGGCCAACAATCTCGCTCCCGCCACCCGCGCCGCCTACGACTCCATCCCTCAGGCCGACTCGATCGTTGTCGATCCGCACAAACACGGCCTGCAACCCTACGGCTGCGGCGCCGTCCTGTTTCGCGACCCCACCGTCGGCCAGCTCTACAAGCACGACTCGCCCTTCACCTACTTCTCCTCCAAAGAGCTTCACCTCGGCGAGATCTCGCTCGAGTGCTCCCGCGCCGGGGCCTCAGCCGTAGCTCTCTGGGCCACCCAGCACCTGCTCCCCTACACCCGCGACGGCGAGTTTGCCGGCAACCTCAGCTCCAGCCGCGAGGCTGCCCTTCAGTTCAACCAGCGCCTCGCCGCCAACCCCGCCTTCATCGTGCCGAACGTCCCACCCGCCCTCGACATCGTCTTCTGGGCCGTCGCTGCCCCCGCGCCTGACGAATCATCCGCCCTTGCTCAGTCCATCTTCGACGAGGCTGCCCGCCGCGACCTGCATCTCGCCCTCGCCACTCTGCCGACCCGTTTCTTCCCGCCTGGAACCTGGCCGTCGACCCCGGAAGTTAAGCCAGTTGACACCGTTCTGTGCCTCCGGTCCGTCCTCATGAAACCCGAGCATCTCGTTTGGATGGAACAGATATGGCAGCGTCTGCTTGCTTCCACAGCCCGGATTTCAACCGTCAATGACTCTTTGGTAACACCGTAACAGAACTGAAATACACCGTTTGGTGCATTAAAATAGGGCTAATTTCGCAGACTCCTTTGCTAAACTTACCCTCGTAAACAGGTTTGGGTGGCCTGTCGGGGCTGGTCCAACCTCCATACATATACAGTTAGCGCAAACGTTTTACCGGAACGTCAGTCCGTATCGTTGCACCACCGCCTCAGAGTCTTTTTCTCTCTGGCACAGAAAAGGAATCTTCAACGCATGAATCTGTCTCACTTGGCCGTTTCTGAATCTGACCTGGGTCTCTCATCTCGCACTGTCGCTTACTTCTCTATGGAGATTGCGCTGTCCCCTGTGCTGCCCACCTACTCCGGTGGCCTGGGGATGCTCGCCGGTGACACGTTACGTTCGGCAGCCGACACAGCAGCCCCTATGCTCGCGGTGTCTCTCGTCCATCGCCGCGGCTACTTCCAGCAGCACCTCGACTCCCAGGGCCAGCAGAGCGAGTCCGATGTCTCCTGGTCTCCGGAGACCTTCCTGCCCTCCACGGGTCAGGTCGTATCCATCACCATGCAGGGCAGGGAAGTGCTCCTTCGCGCCTGGCGTTTCGACGTCATCGGCGTCACCGGCCACGTGATCCCGGTCTTCCTGCTCGACTCCGACGTCGAGGGCAACGACCCCTGGGACCGTCACCTCACCGACCATCTCTACGGCGGCGACAGCTATTACCGCCTCTGCCAGGAGACCATCCTCGGCCTTGGCGGCATCGCTCTGCTCAACGCCCTCGGCGCAAAGCCGCAGGTCTATCACATGAACGAGGGTCACGCCGCGCTGCTCACCATCGGCCTGCTTGAAGCGCGTATGGCAGGCGCGCCGCTGCGCAACGCCACCGAGGCCGACATCGAAGCTGTCCGCCGGCAGTGCGTCTTCACCACGCATACCCCGGTGCCCGCCGGCCACGACCAGTTCGGCCTGGACCAGATGTACCAGGTCCTCGGCCACGACCGCGCCTCTACCATCGACCGCACCGGCTGCCTGCACAACGGCCTGATGAACATGACGTACATCGCGCTCAAATTCTCGCGCTACGTCAACGGCGTCGCCATGCAGCACGGCATCGTCTCGCAGCAGATGTTCCCCGACTACAAGGTGCACTTCATCACCAACGGCGTCCACGCCGCGACCTGGCTCTCCGAACCCTTCCAGCAGTTGCTCGATGCGCAGGTTCCCGCATGGCGCACCGACAACCAGTACCTCCGCTCCGTCTACGGCATCTCGCCGGCCGACATCGCGGCCACGCATCACCAGGGCAAGCTCCACCTCTTCGCTGAGGTCGCGGCGCGCACCGGCCAGGACTTCGATCCCAACGTCCTCACCCTCGGCTTCGCCCGCCGCGTAGCCACCTACAAGCGCGCCAACCTGCTCTTCAACGACGCGGCCCGCCTGGTTGCCATCGCGGAGAAGATCGGCGGCCTTCAAATATTATTTGCCGGCAAAGCCCACCCTGCCGACACCGCCGGCAAGGGCCTCATCCGCGAGGTCTTCGCCGCCGCCGCGCATCTCAATTCCAGCAAACTCAAGATCGTCTACCTCGAGAACTACGACTGGCAGCTGGGCGCGCTGCTCACGCAGGGCGTCGATGTCTGGATCAACACGCCGCGCCGCCCTTACGAGGCCTCCGGCACCTCGGGCATGAAGGCCGCGCTCAACGGAGTGCCATCGCTCTCCATCCTCGACGGCTGGTGGATCGAGGGCTGCGCCGAGAACACCACCGGCTGGGCCATCGAAGACGGCGACACCGAGGACGCAGAGGCAGCGAGCCTCTACAACAAGCTCGAGCACGCAGTCGCGCCGCTCTACGCGAACCCCGTGGCCTGGTCTGTGATGCAGCGCCACTGCATCGCCATCAACGGCACCTTCTTCAACACCCACCGCATGCTTGCGCAGTACATCTCGAACGCTTACTTCCCGGCGGTCCCGCAGTTGTCCGCTGTCAAACCGTCCGATTCCGCGATTCAGGAACCGGTCCTCGTCTAGAACGGCGTCTCGCTCCTTTTCACTCGAATCTCCACCAGTTTCGGCACCTATACCCCTCAGGCCAATCAGCCTCGCAAGTGGCAGTTCAACGCCCGGCTCACCTTCTAAACAGTCTCCGGACATACCTTGCCGCTGCCTCCGCAAAAGAGGCGGCGGCCTTATCTTGCAATCAGATCCCGGAGCCCGCGGCCAGTCGCAGCTCACCCATCCCGCGGTGTGCCCCATAACAATTGGTCGACCACACTCACGAATATTCCTTGACGAAGCTTATTCGTTTCCTTTATCGTTCAACCCGCTACCAGAAATCGTTTCTCTATCGAAGTTTCAAATCGCAAACCATTGCTGTCGTATTTCAATTGCAGCGCTTAATTCAGGAGTCCACACCATGTCCTCTCGCCTCATACACCGCCTCGCCGCAATCCTTCTGGCAATCAGCGCTGTGCTCGTTCCGGCCTTCCTCGCAGCCCAGACCGGCGGCAACGGCGCCATTACCGGCACCGTTACCGATTCCAGCGGAGCTCTTGTCCCCGGAGCGATGGTTACCGCTCTGAACGTCGCGACCGGCATATCGACCGCGCGTCCGGCCTCTTCGAGCGGTCTCTATAACATCTCACCGCTCATTCCCGGCACGTATACCGTCACCGTCACTGCCAATGGTTTCACCACCTTCAAGCAGGAGAACCTGTCCGTTGACGCCCTGTCCACCCTCGGCCTCAATATCACTCTCAAGGTCGGCAGCGAGAATGAGACCGTCACCGTCAGCGCCGCTCCGCCGGCTCTCGACACCACCAGCGCCACGCTCGGCGGTACCATTCAGAACAGCCTCTACACTGCGCTGCCCATCATGATCGCCGGCAGCCAGCAGCGCGACATCACCCAGTTCTCGAACCTGCTTCCCGGCGCTCAGGTCCCGCCGGGCGGCCGCTCCTCCATCATCGGCGGCACCGCGCAGCGCCTCGGCGAGCTCTACGTCGACGGCCTCCCCATCACCACCCAGAGCCAGCAGGCTGACAATCGTCCCGTCTTCAACATCATTCCGCTTGAAGCTATCGACCAGATCAAGGTCGTCACCAGCGGCTTCTCCGCCGAGTATCAAGGCGCAGGCCTCGAGAACTACAACCTCAAAGCCGGCGGCAACCAGTATCACGGCTCTGCCTTCGGCTACTTCCGCAACACCGCATTCGACGCCTGGACATTCTCCACCAAACCCGGCGCACCCGGCAACATGGTCACCGTCATTGATCCGACCACCGGGGTTACGTCAAAAGTCGCTGGCCCCAAGCCCGCCGAGCACCAGACCGAGCTTGGCTTCTCCGTCGGCGGCCCCGTTAAGATCCCCTTCCTCTTCAATGGTCATGACAAACTCTTCTTCTACGCCGCATATGACAAGTTCCGCTCGCGTATCGCGACAAACCCTGGGGTCACCAGTATTCCTACTGAGTTGATGCGGCAGGGCAACTTCCAGGAGTTACTCAATCCCGCAGCTCAGACCGTTGCCAATACGGGAGCCCTCGGCAACAACGCCAGCGCCAACTATCCCATCTACGATCCCACCACCCTCGCCAGTTGCACCGCGCACAGCACCAACGGCGCATGCCGCTATCAGTACGGCTATGGCCCCGGCGCGACCTCTGGCCCCGCCGGCAATCCTGTGCTCGCCTCGCCCGGCAAGGCCAACGTTATTCCGCCCAGCCAACTCTCGCCTATATCGCAGTATCAACAACAGTTCCTGCCCACGCCATCAACCACTACCACCGGCACCATCCAGAACAACTACTCCGGTGGCGTCCCCAGCGGATATGACAACTGGCTCTACTCGGGTCGCATCGATTGGAATATCTCGGAGAGACAGACGCTTTCGATCGCTCTTACCGGAGGCAACCGTCACGCTATTCCTTATACCTCCGCGGCATCTCCCAACTTCCTTCCGGTCCCCTATATCAACACCACTAAATCCATCGTTGCCGGTCACTGGGCTGATCTCCAGCACACCTTCACCATCTCCCCGCATCTCGTCAACCAGTTCAAGTATGGCTTCATGAACTTCGGCGGTCCGCCGGTACAGAACATCACTGGCACAACACCGAATAATCCTTCGTACTCACTCTCTGCATCCGGCATCACCGGCCTGCCTGCAGGCCAGGCCGCGCAGAACGCCGCCAACACCGCCTTCAGCGGCTCAAACGAGCCCACCGGCTGGGTTGGGAACACGCCCACCACCACCAATGTCTCCGAGACCTTTACCGCGCTCGACAATATGAACTGGGTCAAGGGCAGCCACTCCATGAACTTCGGCGGTCAGTTCCAGTGGCTTGAAAACAACGCCAGCACCGCCGACGGTCCCTCAACCCCCACCCCGCTCAACTACTCCATCAACGACACGGCCCTCAACACGGTCAACAACGCTAATACTTATGTCGCCGGCTCCGGCTACTCCTACGCCAGCTACATGATCGGCGCCGTCAACTCGAGCAGTGCCACGCTCCAACCCTTCAGCCTGGTCGGCGGACGCTTCAAGCCCTGGGCCGTCTACTTCCAGGACGACTGGAAGGTAAATCCCAAGCTCACGCTCAACCTCGGTCTCCGTTGGGACTGGATTCCCACCTATACTGAGTCGCAGGATCGTTGGTCCTTCCTCAATCCCAACATCGCCAATCCCGTTATTCCCGGAAGCATGGGTGCTCTTCAGTTTGCCGGCAGCCATGGTGGTACAGGCGTAAGCTGCGGATGCAGTTCGCCGGTCGATAACTACTACAAGAACTTCGGTCCCCGCCTGGGCTTTGCCTTCTCGGCAAACGACAAAACCGTCTTCCGCGGCGGATGGGGCGTCCTCTACTCCCATGCCGGCGGAACCGGTGGAGCGGGCGGTGCTGGAACAGGAACCGGACAGGCTGGTTTCAATAGCACCACATCATTTGCAGCCAGTACCGGCGCTGCCTCTGCCCCGGCGTTTTACCTCAATAACAGCGCCGGCTTCGCCGCACTGGGCAATATGCCCAACGGAAAACCCTACGCCAACGCAAACTTCGGTGGACCAGGCGTCGTTATCCCCGCTATCGCGCCCATCGGACCCGTCAGCCAGACCCTTGGCACCGGTTACTACGTCTGCGCGGGTCAGGCCTACACCCCATGCAACGGCAACTCCGGCGCATTCGCCGGCACCGGAACCGGCATCGCCTATCCCGACAAGTATCTTGGCGGCCGCGCGCCGGAGTTCATCTTCTACAACTTCGGCCTGCAGCGCGAGGTCACCAACGACATCACCGTCAGTGTGAACTACGCCGGCAGCCAGAGCCACTTCATCGCCGGCGCAGGCAACATTCGCGGCCTGCAATCCGGTGAGATCAATCCCACCTGGCTCGCGCTTGGCTCAAACCTCGCCAACGCTGCAACGACGACGAACATCAACACCGCTCAGACCGCGACAGGTTTGACCCTGCCCATTCCCTACGCGGGGTATACCGCTGCGGCGGCGGCGACTACCAGCGTTACGTCGACAGCCAGCTCCAGTGCCTCCATCCAGCACATGCTTACCTGGATGCCGCAGTACAGCGGCTCCACGGACACCTGGGGCGATATAGCCAACGCGAACTATAACGCGTTCCAACTCTCTATCGCGCATCGCGCCTCCCACGGCCTTACCCTCAACCTCAACTACACTTACTCGCATAACATCGACGATGCCGGTACCCAGCGCACCGGCTATGACATCCCGGCCGCCTTCATCGCCGACCACCAGTTCCACCCCAAGAATCGTATCGACCGCTCTCTCAGCATCAACAGCCAGCCGCAGAACCTCAGCATCTTCGGCGTCTATGAACTCCCCTTCGGCAAAGGGAAGATCGGAGGAGATCACTTCATCGTCCGTGCCCTCGCTGGCGGATGGCAGTTCTCCAGTATCTTCCAGTACTACTCCGGTCTGCCGCTGGCGATTGTTGGCACCGCCAACTCCACCCAGAACCCCGGTCAGGGTACCTACATGCCGGACGTCAACCCCAACTTCCACGGCTCACCGCGCATCAATGGTGGCTGGGGCAAGGGAGTTACCGCCGCAACCCTCGGGACCGTCAGCTACATCCAGGGCTATATTCAGAACACTACCTCGGGGAATGGAACCAACGGGACCGCCTCAGTCCCCTGCGCCTCCAGCACTGGTCCCTTCTGCAACACCGGGAACTATATGATCGGTGATGCTCCGCGTATCGCCCCCTACGGCCTGCGCGGACCCAGCGTCTACCGTCTCACCAGCGCCGTCATGCGTACCTTCGACATCACCGAACGCTTCAAGTTCATCTTCCGCGTCGACTGCCAGAACGTCACCAACACGGTCACCTTCGGCAATAACGCGGAGAACAACCAGGCCATCGTCAACGTAAACACCGCCACCTTCGGCACCCTGCAATTTGCCAGCGCCGACTCCCGCGCCTTCCAGTTCTCCGGGAGGATCACCTTCTAACCTCCACCAGCAATCCGAACCAGGGCCTGGGCGCATAGCCCAGGCCTTTTCCATTGCCTCTCTGAATTGTTTGTCATCCCGCAGGAATCTGCTGCTGTCTTTGCCGTTGCCTGTTCTCCTTCGCCCCTCAAAACCCTGTCATTTCGACCCGGAGCGATTCACAGCCTAACCGTGAATCGCTTGAGCGGAGAGCTTGTCCTGAGCGAAGTCGAATGGAATCCGCTTCTCTACCCATGCCCCCTCCCAGCCCACAGGCCTTTGTGTTTAGCTCATTACTGGAATCCCAAAGCGCCTTTGTTTTAACTCGCAGCTCATAGCTCGCAGCTGGAAACCCAAAAATGCCTTTGTTTTCACCCCCACGAACTATTTTTCGCGAAATTCCCAAGCAAAATCGCATGTCAAGTCCCAAAACCACCTAAACGACTCAAAACAAGCCATATGCTAGGTGCACATTAGTTATGCGCCGCTTGCTAAAATAGAACTAGAAATAGAAAAAGCCCCGGCAGAAACCGGGGCTTCGTCCTTTAGCAAATAGGTCTTGGAGGAAATCTCGCGTAAGTCCTTTGCTTGGACGAATTTGGCCGTAAGTCCTTTATTTGGACGAATTTGGCAGGCCATTGTCGCGCTATATCATAGCAAGCAATAGACTTACTTCCGGCAATAGAGGGGTGGGGGTAGCCTGATCGGGCACTAATCCCCAGCCACAACCTCCGGTTCGGGCTCAGGAACCTTCGGCGCGGGTACGCGCCTCTTCAACGAAGCAAACCGCGTTTGCAGCCCGTCGAAGAAGAGGTAAACAACCGGCGTGGTGAACAGCGTCATCACCTGCGAGACCATCAGTCCGCCGACGATGGTGATGCCCAGCGGCCTGCGCAGCTCGCTGCCGGTGCCGCGTCCCAGCGCCAGCGGCAGTCCGCCCAGCAGCGCCGCCGTGGTGGTCATCATGATCGGACGGAAGCGCAGCAGGCAGGCCTCATAGATCGCCTCCGAGGGCGGCAAACCCCGGTCCCGCTGAGCCACCAGCGCGAAGTCGATCATGATAATCGCATTCTTGATCACGATGCCGATCAGCAGAATAATGCCGATCATCGCGATAACGCTCAGCTCCATGTTGAAGAGCAGCAGCGCGACCAGCGCCCCCACGCCCGCAGACGGCAGCGTCGACAAAATCGTCAGCGGATGAATAAAGCTCTCGTAAAGCATGCCGAGCACGATATACACCGTCGTCACCGCCATCAGGATCAGCCACGGCTCGCTCGCCAGCGACGCCTGGAACGCCTGCGCGGTCCCCTGGAAGCCACCGTGTATCGTCGATGGCATTCCGATGTCCACGCGCGCCTGTTCGATCGCCGCCGTTGCGTCGCTCAGGGAGTACCCCGGGGCCAGGTTGAAGCTCAGCGTAGCCGCCGGCATCTGCGACTGGTGGTTCACCGAAAGCGGAATCCGCTGCGTCTCGAAGTGCGTCACCGCCGACAGCGGCACCTCGGCCCCGGTCGTGCTCTTCACGTAAATGTTCTTCAACGAGTCCGGATCTTCCTGAAACCTTGGAGCGACCTCCATCACCACGTGGTATTGGTTCAACGGCATATAAGTCGTCGAAACCTGCCGCTGGCCGAACGCGTCCGAGAGCGTCGCATCAATGGTCAGCGGAGACACGCCCAGCCGGCTTGCCGTGTCGCGGTCGATAACCAGTTGCTCCCGCAACCCCTGGCTCTCCTGGTCGGTCGCGACTTCGGTTATCTGCGGCAGCTTTTCCATCGCCGCCACCAGCTTCGGAGACCACGAGTTCAGCTCGTCCAGATTGTCTGCCGTCAGCGCGTACTGATATTGCGTCGCCGTATTCCGGCCGCCGACACGAACGTCCTGATAGGCCTGTAAGTACAACTCGGCACCGGGAATCTTGCTGGTAAGCGGTCGCAGCCGGTCGATAATCACATCGGCCGTATCGCCAACCTTCAGCCTCTCAGCACTCGGCTTCAACGAAACGAACATTCTGCCCTGATCGACGCTGCCGCCACCACCCGCGAACGACATCACATTCTCGACACCGCGATCCTTTTGAACGATGTTCGCGAGTTCCGCAATCTTGGGCGCAAGCGCCTCGAACGAAACATCCTGCTGCCCGCGAATCTGCCCGCCGATTCGTCCTGTATCCTGCTGCGGAAAGAATCCTTTCGGTATCAGGATGTAGAGGTACACATTCAGCGCGAACGTCAGCACCGTGATCGTGAGCACCAGGCTGCGCCTGCGAAGGACCCATCGCAGGCCCCGCGTATACTCGGTCTTCAACCTGCTCAATACTCGCTCGCCGAGGCGGTAGAAAGCTCCGTGCTTTTGCTCCGAATGCGATTTCAGGAACTTCGCGCTCAGCATCGGCGTCGTCGTCAGCGAGACCATCAACGACATCGCGATCGCACCCGACAGCGTCACCGCGAACTCCCGGAACAACCGGCCAACGATGCCGCCCATCAGCAGAATCGGGATAAACACCGCAACCAGCGAAGTGCTCATCGAGAGCACTGTGAAACCGATCTCTTTGGATCCGGTCATTGCCGCATCAAACGGCGACTTCCCGTTCTCCAGGTGCCTGGTGATGTTCTCGATGACTACGATCGCATCATCCACCACAAAGCCCGTTGAGATGGTCAACGCCATCAGACTCAGGTTATCCAGCGTGAACCCCAGCAGGTACATGATGCCGAACGTGCCCAGGATGCTCAGCGGAACTGAAACGCTTGGAATGAATGTAGACCGAAGCTCTCTGAGGAAGAGAAACACGACCAGGATCACCAGCATGATCGAGATCATCATCGTCCGGGTCACATCTCTAACCGACGCCCGTATCGTCGTCGTCCGATCGAGCGCCACGTGCAATTGCACCGCCGGAGGAATGGAAGCCTGGAGAGTGGGCAGAATATCCAGCACGCGATCCACCGTCGCAATCACGTTGGCATCCGCGGTTTTGAAGACGATTACCAGAATCGCGGGCTTGCCATTGAAAAAACCGCCTGTATGGATGTCTTCAACGCCGTTGACAACACTTGCCACGTCTCGCAGCCGTACAATTCCGTGGCTCGCGCCCGGAGCGCCGGTCGGTGCAGTATTTGCCTGCGCGGCTGCTTTGTTTGCGACTGCGCCAGCGTTCGCAACGGCGCTCGCTACCGAGGCCGGCAAACCATTGCTCGCCGCCGCTGAACTTACCGGCCCGCGGTCTGTCGCGATAATCAGAGGAGCATAAGCCGCTGCTCCGAACAGTTGGTCGGTCGTACTGACAGCTTCGCCGGACGGTGCCGTTCTGCAGATATCCCGTAGGCTGATTCACATTCACCGAGCTCAACGCCGCGCGCAACGCTTCCAGTCCGATCCCGGTGCCTGCCAGCAACGTGGGGTTCGCTTCCACCCGCACCGCCGGCTTTGCGCTCCCGCCACATACGGTCTGCCCCACGCCATTCACCTGCGCAATCTTCTGCGCCAGGATGCTGTCGCACGCATCGTAGAGTTGCGGGACTGTCATCGTCTCCGATGTCAGCGCAAGAATCAGGATCGGCGAATCGGCCGGATTAATCTTCCGGTAGGTCGGATTGCTGGGGAGATTCGACGGCAGTTGGCTCTGCGCCGCGTTGATCGCTGCCTGTACATCGCGTGCCGCGCCGTTCACGTCCCGGTTCAGGTCGAACTGCAGAGTAATCTGCGCGGAACCGGTCGTGGACGACGAGGTCATCTCGTTGATTCCGGCAATCTTCGCAAACTGTCGCTCCAGCGGCGTAGCGACCGAAGACGCCATCGTCTCCGGATCGGCTCCCGGCAACGACGCGCCCACCGAGATCACGGGATACTCGACCTGTGGCAGGCTGGCGACCGGAAGCATCTTGTATGCAACAGCTCCCGCCAGAATCACTGCTATAGACAGCAGAAACGTCGCTACGGGACGCTTGATAAAAGGCGCAGAGATATTCGTGCCGCCTTTTTGGGGCGAAACCTTGAACTGCGCGTTATTTGGATCGTGATTAAGCCCCGGTGATGACATACAAGCCTGCCAGAGTTAAGTGTGTCATATTAATCTTTAATCCGCACTTAGCACAAGCTCATGTTCTTGATACGATGCTTTGGTTTTGGTCGACTTGAATCGCCGGCCAAGCCGGTCAAAGAATAGATAAACGACCGGCGTCGTAAATAGCGTCAGGCATTGTGAGACCATCAGCCCTCCCACGATCGTGATTCCAAGGGGTCGCCGCAGTTCGCTGCCCGTGCCGGTTCCCAGGGCAAGCGGCAGTCCGCCCAGCAGCGCCGCCATGGTCGTCATCATGATTGGCCGGAAGCGCAGCACGCAAGCCTCGAAGATGGCCTCCTCCGGGTTCTTGCCATGTTCGCGTTCTGCGACCAGCGCGAAATCGATCATCATAATGGCGTTCTTCTTCACGATGCCGATCAGAAGAATGATGCCGATCATTGCGATTACGCTCAGGTCCACCTTGAACAGCAACAGGGCGACAAGCGCTCCGACCCCAGCCGATGGCAGTGTGGAAAGAATCGTCAGAGGATGGATGAAGCTCTCGTACAGCATTCCGAGCACGATATATACCGCCGTCACCGCCATCAGAATCAGCCACGGCTCGCTCGCCAGCGAGGCCTGAAACGCCTGCGCCGTTCCCTGGAAACCGCCGTGGATCGACGAAGGCATCCCGATGTCGACGCGTGCCTGCTCGATCTGCGACGTCGCATCGCTCAACGAAGCGCCGAGCGTCAGGTTGAAGCTCAGCGTCGCCGCAGGCAATTGCGACTGGTGCGGCACCGTGAGCGGAATCCGCAATGTCTCAGTATGCGTGACTGCGGACAATGGAACCTCGGCCCCCGTGCTGCTCTTTATATAAATGTTCTTCAGGGCATCGAGGTCTGTCTGAAACTCCGGCGCTACCTCCATCACTACGTGATACTGGTTCAACGGCATGTAAGTGGTAGAAACCTGCTTTTGGCCGAACGCGTCAGACAGTGTTTCGTCGATCGTGAGCGGCGAGACACCCAGGCGGCTCGCCGTGTCGCGATCGATCACCAGTTGCTCACGCAGGCCATTGTCCATGTGGTCGGTGTTTATGTCCTTCAGTGCCGGCAGCTTCTGCATCGCCTCCATCAGCTTCGGCGACCATTCATTCAGATCGTTCAGGTTGTCGGAGGTCAACGTGTACTGATATTGCGACGCTGACTGGCGTCCGCCGATATTCAACTCCTGGTTCGATTGCAGAAACAGCTGTACACCGGGCATTCCGGCGGTCTTCGGGCGCAGCCTGTTGATAATCACCTCGGAGGTATCGCCAACCTTCTGCCGCTCTGCATCCGGTTTTAGAGCGATAAAGATGTTGCCGGTGTTTCCACCACCACCGCCGCCGCCGCCGCCGACAAAGGCCATCGTATTCAGAACGCCCGGGTCCTTCGATACGATCTCCGCCAGTTGATTCAGCTTCGTTTTCAAGAGCTCGAAGGATATATCCTGCTGTCCGCGAACCTGTCCGCTCATGCGCCCCGTGTCCTGCTGCGGAAAGAATCCCTTCGGAATTAGTACGTACAGATAAATATTCAGCGCAAAAGTCAGCACAGTGATGATAAGGATCAGGGTCTGATGCCTCAGCACCCAGCGCAGTCCTGCTTCGTACTCCGTGGTCATCCGGTTCAGGCCCTGCTCCGCCAGGCGATAGATGCTCCCGTGCTTCCTTTTGTTGTGTGGCTCAAGGAACTTCGCGCACAGCATGGGAGTGGTGGTCAGCGAAACCATCAGCGACACCATGATCGCAGCGGAGAGTGTCACGGCAAACTCGCGGAACAGCCGTCCGACGATGCCGCCCATCAGCAGAATCGGGATGAACACGGCTATCAGTGAGATGCTCATGGAAAGAACGGTGAAGCCAATCTCTTTTGAGCCCAGCATCGCCGCCTCAAAAGGCGTAAGCCCCTCTTCGAGATGTCGTGTGATGTTTTCGGTCACCACGATCGCATCGTCCACGACGAAGCCCGTGGAGATAGTCAGGGCCATCAGGCTGAGATTGTCCAGCGTATATCCAAGCAGGTACATGACGCCGCATGTACCCAACAGGCTCAACGGGACCGAGACGCTCGGAATCAGTGTCGATCTCACCTCCCGCAGAAATACAAATACCACCAGCACCACAAGCACAATCGAGAGCATCAACGTCCGCGTTACATCTTTTACGGAGGCCCGGATCGTTATCGTTCGGTCCAGTGCGACCTGCAGGTTGATAGCAGGCGGAATGGAAGCACGCAGGGTTGGCAGCATTGCCTGCACATTATCCACGGTCTGGATTACATTGGCCCCAGGCGATTTAAAAACCTGCATCAGGATCGCGCGCTTACCATTAATGGTGCCGCCCGTGTGTATGTCCTCCACCGAGTCGACAACATTGGCGACATCTTCGATACGCACTGTCCCGTGCGCAGCGGCCGGAGCACCAACCGCCGCTGTCGTCTTGACGGCGTTGGTGGCCGCAGTCGAGGTGCTTACAGAACTTGCAACCGACGCTGGAAGGCCTGTGCTCGCTGATGCCGTGCTCACCGCTCCTCTGTCCGTCGCAATAATCAACGGCGCATACGCGGCAGAGCCGAACAGCTGGTCCGAGGAACTCAAGCTCCAACGTCTGTGGTCATCCATCAGATAGCCTTTAGGCTGGTTCACATTAGCCTGGCTGATCACCGTCCGCAGCGCCTCAAGACCGACCCCATACGCAGCCAATTGGGTCGGATTAGCTTCAATACGCACTGCCGGCTTCGCGCTTCCACCAACAGTTACCTGGCCTACGCCCTGCACTTGGGCAATCTTCTGGGCCAGAATACTGTCTGCAGCGTCGTATAGTTGCGGAACGCTCAGGGTATCGGAGGTCAGCGCCAGCATCAGGATCGGCGAATCAGACGGGTTGATCTTTCTATAGGTCGGATTTGAAGGCAGGTTCGCCGGCAGCTGGCTTTGTGCCGCATTGATGGCCGCCTGCACATCGCGCGCGGCGCCGTTCACATCCCTGTTCAGGTCGAACTGCATGGTCACCGACGCGCTGCCGGTCTGCGAGTTCGACGTCATCTGATTGATCCCGGCGATCTTGCTGAACTGCCGCTCCAGCGGCGTTGCCACCGCCGATGCCATCGTCTCCGGGTCCGCTCCCGGCAGGCTGGCGTTCACTGAGATCGTCGGGTACTCCACCTGGGGCAGACTCGATACGGGCAACAGAACGTACGCAACCGCCCCGGCCAGGATGATCGCGCTGGATAGCAGAAACGTTGCCACGGGCCGCTTGATGAACGGCGCCGAAAAATGTACGCCCTTTAAATCCTTGCTCATCAATCTGCCCCTACGGCATGCTCATGCTCCAGCCGTTCACGCTCCCTGAACTCTGCGTCCGCCTCTTCCGTGTGGAAGAACTTCCGCCCAATCCGGTCGAAGAACAGGTACACCACCGGCGTCGTAAACAGCGTCAGCACCTGCGAAACAAGCAATCCGCCGATGATCGTAATGCCCAGCGGCCTGCGCAGCTCGCTGCCGGTGCCCGTGCCCAGCGCCAGTGGAACGCCGCCCAGCAGCGCCGCCATGGTCGTCATCATGATCGGACGGAAGCGCAGCAGGCACGCCTGGTAGATCGCCTCCTCCGGCGCCATGCCCTGATCGCGCTCCGCCTCCAGCGCAAAGTCGATCATCATGATGGCGTTCTTCTTCACGATGCCGATCAGCAGGATGATGCCGATCAGCGCAATGACGCTCAGGTCCACGTGGAAGATCATCAGCGCCAGGATCGCGCCCACACCGGCCGAAGGCAGCGTCGACAGAATCGTGATCGGATGGATGTAGCTCTCATACAGCACGCCCAGCACGATGTACACCACGATCAGCGCCGCCAGAATCAGGATCGGCTCGTTCGCCAGCGAAGCCTCAAACGCAGCCGCCGAGCCCTGGAACCTGGCGTTCACGCTCGGACGGCATGTTCAGTTCCGCTTTGGCCTTGTTCACCGCGTCGACCGCATCGCCGATCGACTTGCCCGGCGCCAGGTTGAACGAGATCGTCACCACCGGGAACTGCCCCTGGTGGTTGATCGCCAGCGGAGTCTGCTGCGCATCGAAGTGCGTAAACGTTGAGAGCGGAACCTGCGTCCCGTTCGAGCTCTTCACGTAAATGCTGTCCAGCGATGACGGCGTCCGCTGGTACCGCGGCGCCACCTCCAGAACCACGTGGTACTGGTTCTGCTGCGTAAAGATGGTCGAAACCTGGCGCTGTCCGAAGGCATCGTCCAGCGTGTCGTCGATATTCTGCGGCGTGATCCCCAGCCGCGCCGCGGTATCGCGGTCGATCACCAGGTTCGCGTCCAGGCCGCTCAACTGCTGGTCGCTCGCCACGTCCGTCAGAATCGGAATTTGTTTCAGCTTTTCGACCAGCCGGTCGGTCCATACCGCCAGCTCGGCCGCGCTCGCGTCCTCCACCGAGTACTGATACTGCGTCCGGCTCACCCGGTCTTCCACGGTCAGGTCCTGCAGCGGCTGCAGAAAGCACTGAATGCCGTCCACCTGCGCCACCTTCGGCTCCAGCCGCGAATCACCTCGGACGCCGTCGTCGTGCGCTGCTCCCGGTCCTTCAGATTGATCTGGATGCGCCCGCTGTTCAGCGTCGTGTTCGTGCCGTCGATGCCGATGAACGACGATACGCTCTCCACATCCGGATCCTGCAGGATGACCTTCGCCAGCGTCCTGCTGCCGGTCCGACATCGCCGTCAAAGCTGATCGTCTGCGGCGCCTTCGGTGATCGCCAGCAGCACGCCCGTGTCCTGCACCGGGAAGAAGCCCTTGGGCACGATCATGTACAGATACACCGTCAGGATGAACGTAGCCAGCGTCACCAGCAGCGTCAGTCGTCTGGTGTCGCAGCACCAACCGCACGCCCACCGCATACTTCGCGATCACGTACTCGAAGAACTCCTCGCTCTTGCGATAGAACCAGCCCTGCTCGCTCTCCGGCTTATGCTTCAGCAGCTTGGCCGACATCATCGGCGTCAGCGTCAGCGAGACGAACGCCGAGACCAGAATCGTCACCGCCAGCGTCACCGCGAACTCGCGGAACAGCCGCCCCACGATGTCGCCCATGAACAGCAGCGGGATCAGCACGGCGATCAGCGAGACCGTCAACGAGACGATGGTGAACCCGATCTGCTCCGAGCCCTTCAGCGCGGCGTCCAGCGGCGAGTCGCCCTCCTCCAGATAGCGCGCGATGTTCTCGATCATCACGATCGCATCGTCCACCACGAAGCCGGTCGAGATCGTCAGCGCCATCAGGCTCAGGTTGTTCAGGCTGTAGCCCAGCAGGTACATCACGCCGAACGTGCCCACGATCGAAAGCGGCACCGCCACCGCAGGAATAACGGTCGCGCGAATCGACCGCAGGAACAGGAAGATCACCATGACCACCAGCGCGATGGTCAGGACCAGCTCAAACTCAACGTCCTTCACCGATGCGCGGATGGTATTCGTCCGGTCCGTCAGCACGTCCAGCTTCACGCTCGCGGGCAGCGAGTTCCGCAGCTGCGGCAGAAGCCTCTGCACCTCGTCCACAACGCCGATGATGTTCGCGCCCGGCTGCCGCTGGATATTCACGATCACCGCCGGCTTCAGTGTGATCGGCTGCGCCGGCTGTTCCTGCCCGTCCGGCTCCTTGGTCGCTGCCTTCGCGGCCGTGCCCATCCACGCTGCCTGGTACAGGTTCTCCGCGCTGTCGACCGCGTTCGCAACATCCGACAGCCGCACCGGCGATCCGTTGCGGTACGCGATGATCACGTTGTCATAGTCCGCGCTGGAGAGCAACTGATCGTTGGCGCCGATCGTGTAAGCCTGCCGCGCGCCGTTCAGGCTGCCCTTCGCCTGGTCCACGTTCGCCGTGCCCAGCGCCGTCCGCAGATCCTCCAGGCTCAACCCGTAGTTCGCCAGCGCCGTCGGGTTCGCCTGGATGCGCACCGCCGGCTTCTGTCCGCCCGCAATCGACACCAGTCCCACGCCGGAGAGCTGCGAGATCTTCTGCGCCAGCATCGTGTCGGCAAGATCCTCAACCTTCGTCAGCGGCAGCGTGTCGCTCGTCAGCGCCAGCGTCATGATCGGCGCGTCAGCCGGATTCACCTTGCTGTACACCGGCGGGTTCGGCAGGTCCTTCGGCAGATAGCGTGCACGCTCGCATTGATCGCGGCCTGCACGTCCTGCTGCGCAACGTCGATCGACTCCGCCAGCGAGAACTGCAGCGTAATCACGCTGCCGCCGCCCGAGCTCGTCGACGTCATCTGGCTCAGTCCCGGTATCTGCCCGAACTGCCGCTCCAGCGGAGCCGTCACCGACGACGCCATCACCTCCGGGCTCGCGCCCGGATAAAACGTCATGTACCTGGATCGTCGGATAGTCGACCTCCGGCAGCGCCGAGACAGGCAACTGCTGATAAGCAACGCCACCGCAAGCAAAATGGCCACCATCAGAAGCGAGGTGGCCACCGGCCGGAGAATAAATGGCCGCGAAGGGCTCATGGCGCCCCCCGTTCCGTTTTTGGCAGCCCCATTGCCGCCGTTGCCGGCACCCTGAGCGGCTCCATTGCCCGCTCCGGCTCCGCTTCTGCTACCCCTTGCTCCACGTCCACTACCGCCATTACCACTGCCTCCAGCGGCGGCATTCGGATCACGCGGTGACACTCTGGAGTAATTCTTCAGCTTCTCCTGCCCATCGATCACCACCTGGTCGCCGGCGGTTACGCCGCTGGCCAGAATCACCTGCGTGCCTTCGGTCAGGTCGACCTTCACCGGCTGCGCCACAACGTAGAAAGGTCTTGCTGGAGCGGCGTCCTGCCCGCCCGCGCCCGCTCCGGCCGCAGTGCCTGCAGCCGCGCCGCTGGCTGCCCCGCCTGCGCCATTCCGCCGCTTGCCGCTGCCACCAGCTGCGCTACCACCGCCACCGGTTGCGCTGCCATCAGCCGGAGGCTGACCTGGCTTCACCTGGAATACAAAGGTGCCCTGAGAGCCCGACTGAATAGCTGCCGCTGGAACCACGATGGCATCCGGCCTATCCTGCAGAATCAGGCGAATATTGACGAACTGATTCGGAAACAGCGAACCATCCTGATTGTCGAATACAGCCTTTACCTTCACTGTTCCTGTCGTCGTATCAATCTGATTATCCAAAGTCAGCAGCTTGCCGTCGGCAAGGTGAGTGGTGTTCGATCGGTCGTAAGCCTGTACGGTCAATGTCTTTCCAGCCTTGGATGGTCCCACCACCTGCGGAAGCTGGTCCTCCGGCAATGTAAAGATCACCGCAATCGGCTGCAGCTGGGTTACAACCAGCAGCCCCGTCGCGTCCGAGGCATGGACGATGTTGCCCGGATCCACCTGCCGCAGTCCCACCACCCCGTCGATCGGCGAAGTGATCTTCGTGTAGGCCACATTCACCTTCGCCGCCTCGATCGCCGCCTTGTCCGCCGCAATTGATCCCTCCACCTGCCCCGCTGTCGACTGCTGCGTCTGCGCGCTATCCTTCGAGACGACTCCCTGGTCGAAGAGATCCTGATAGCGCTGCGCCTCAACCCGGGCGTAGGCCGCTGATGCCTGATCCTTCACCAGCTGGCCTTCCGCCTGCCCCAGCGCGGCCGCGTAGGGAGCCGGGTCGATCTCCGCCAGCAACTGACCTTTTTTCACCGCCTGCCCTTCGCGCACCGGGACCTGGATCAACTGTCCGTCCACCCGCGTCTTTATCGTCACGGTGTTGTACGCCGTCACTGTCCCCAGCGCGGTCAAATAGATCGGCATCGTCTTCTGCTCGACCGAGGCCACCTGCACCGGGATCGGGCGGTCACCAGCAGCAGCCTGCCGGCCGCTCGTTACCTTCTGCTCGGTCGAATTGGCGTGGATCTTCCACACCGCCGCCCCCACCACCGCGAGGATGACGAGGACGACGATCCATTTTCGGAAGGGAGAACCCTTCGGCTCTTCCGGTTCTGCCATGCGACCTGGTTGCGGCGCCTTAGGCAACGTAGTGGGGAGCTCGTGTTCGCTTATCTGGGCTGACGACATTAGCGCTTCACCGTTTCCTGTTACTGCGAATGGAATGGATTTTTAGAGTTTTACGTTCGGAGGTATCAGAATAAATGATAATGACGTTGGCTGCTTCATTAGAGTTTCCATTTTCCGGTCGGTTACCGTTATTTTTCCCTCTCTGGAGGGCGTAATTCTTTCGATAATCGACCCATCTACCAGGAAGGACCATCTTTTTGCCTACACTGGCCGCACAGCCCGAGATCACGACCCCCGTTCTGAACCTCTGTGTGGATTTAGACGGAACACTCGTCAAATCCGATACTCTCTACGATTCCGCCCTTGCCCTCGCCCGCCATCACCCGGCCAGCCTCCTCCAACTCCCGGGCTGGCTCCTTCAGGGTAAGGCAGCCCTCAAGCGTCACCTCACCGCCGCCGTTACCCTCGACGTCGCCCACCTCCCCTATAACCGCGAACTCCTTCAATATCTGCAACAACAGCACGCCACCGGCCGTCCCATCTACCTCGCCACAGCCGCCGATGGCACCCTCGCCCGGCGCATCGCTGACCACCTCGGCCTCTTCAGCGGCGTCCTCGCCTCCGATGGCGCCGTCAACCTCGCCGGCCATAACAAGCTTGCCGCCTTCCATCAGCAATTCGGCGACAACTTCGCCTACATCGGCAACGCCCGCCCCGATCTTCCCCTCCTCGAGGCCTGCCAGGAGCCCATGGTCGCCAACCCGACCCCCGCCCTCCGTGCCGGCCTCCGTTCCGCAAAGATCGCCCCTGTCCGCGTTTTCCAGGAGCAGTCCTCGCCCCTCCGGGCCTGGACCAAGGCCCTCCGTCTCCACCAGTGGGCCAAAAACGTCCTCATCTTTCTTCCTCTCCTGCTCGCCCACGACCGCGCCCCCGGTCTCATCGCCGCCGCTGTCGTCGCCTTCATCAGCTTCGGCCTCTGCGCATCCGCCACCTACATCGTCAACGACCTCCTCGACCTCGACGCCGACCGCCAGCACCCCCGCAAGCGCCGCCGCCCCTTCGCCTCCGGAGACCTCTCCGCCATCTCCGGCGTCATCGTGGCAGTCCTCTTCCTCGCCGTCTCCGCTGTTCTTGCCGTCGCTGTTCCTCGAATCGTCGAGACCATCTCGCCCGGCCTGCCCTTCGTCGCTCCCTACCACATCAGCTTCCTGGGCTGGCTCGGCATATATCTCGTCACCACCCTCGCCTACTCTCTGCGCCTCAAGCGCGCCGTCCTGGTCGACGTCATCGTCCTGTCCGGCCTCTACACCATCCGAATCCTCGCCGGCTCCGCTGCCACCGGGGTAGCCGTCTCCACCTGGCTCGCCAGCTTCAGCATCTTCTTCTTCCTCTCTCTCGCCTTCGTAAAACGTTTCGCCGAGCTCGAAAACCTCCTCGCCCGCGGCGGTGAGGCCCCCAAAGGCCGCGGCTACCACATCGCCGACATCGAGCAGCTTCGCAGCTTCGGCTCCGCCAGCGGATACGCCTCCGTCGTCGTCCTCACCCTCTACATCTCCAACCTCGACGCCGCCCAGCTCTACCGGCACACAAACCGCCTCTGGCTGCTCGTGCCCGTTCTTCTGCTCTGGATCAGCCGCCTCTGGCTACAGGCCTCCCGCGGCCAGCTCGACGAAGACCCCGTCGTCTACGCCATCACCGACAAACGCTCCCTGCTCCTCGGTCTCATCGTCGTGCTCATCGTTCTCTCAGCCCTCTAACTCTCAGCCCTCTAACGTCGCATCGTGTCGTTGCCGGTGTTGTCGTGGTGTCCTTTACAGAAGTTGTCATGGGATTCAGAAAAGGAGCTCAACCAATGCGAGCCGATATCGTTCCCGGAGCCGTCTTTCCCGACTACGAACTGACCGATCACACTGCAACCCGTCGCAAGCTCTCCGAACTGCAGGCACAGCAACCCATGGTTCTCATGCTCAGCCGCGGTGGCTTTTGCCCCAAAGATCGCCGCCAGTCAGAGCTCCTGGTCCAATTCCACCGCGAGATGGAGGTCGCTTACTCCCGCCTCGTCACCATCAGTACCGACAACATCGCTGAGACCAACGAATTCCGAGCCGGAGTTGGCGCCCACTGGACCTTCCTCTCCGACGCCGGCCGCCACGTCCAGAAAGACCTCGACATCGCCGAGTACACCGATCCGGTACACAATCCCATGATCCCCCACACCATCGTTCTCGAACCCGGTCTGATCGTCTACAAAATCTACATGGGCTACTGGTACTGGGGCCGCCCCACCTTGGAAGACCTCCGCCAGGACCTCCGCGCCGTCACCAAAAAGTGCCGTCCCGACTGGGACATCACAGACGCCGAACACCGAGCCGCCTGGCAGCGTGGCGAAAAGGATCGCTTCTACCCCTACGGCAAAACCTACGCCGCGGTCTTCGGCGAACAAGACTAACCGAAATCGCCTTCGCCCTTTTAACGCTGCGATACACTGAATAGGAAGAAAGAATGAAGACGCGAGATATTTTGCGCCTCATCCACGATGATGGCTGGTATCAAGTCGCTCAAAAGGGCAGCCACCGGCAGTTCAAGCACCCGACGAAGCCCGGCAGAGTTACATCGCTGGTCATCCCTCAGAGGAAATGGACGAAGGAACCCGCAAAAGTATCTTCAAACAGGCAGGACTAAAGCCATGAGAGAGTACGCTGTCATCTTCGAGAAGACCTCCACCGGATGGAGCGCCTACGTTCCAGATCTTCCCGGCCTCGGCGTAGCCGGCCCAACCTACGAAGCCACCGAACAACTCATCCGCGAAGGCATCGACTTCCACATTGAAGGTCTTCTCGCCGACGGCGACCCCATCCCCGAACCCACCACACGCGTGGCCCGCATGCCCATCTCAGCCTAAGAAATTATTCATGCCATTGAACGAAATTCCCCAACTGCCCGACTATTCAACATCTGCCCTCGAGCGTTTTTTTTCTACGCTAAAAGCCACCTTTGAATCCGAGTTCAAGCAGATTAGTACGAAGGATGAATTTGAAGTCCTGCGTGTGAAGTGGATCGGGCGTAAACAGGGTCGTTTAAACGAAATAAGCGAACTCCTCAAAAAAGCACCCCAGGAAGCACGAAAAGACGTTGGGATCCAATTCAACGCCTTTAAAAAATACATCGAGCCTCGCTGCGACTTCGAAACCGTGAAGCAAGAGCTGCAGGACGCTCTCGCTGGTGTCGGCCTTCCTGTGCAGAAGATGGCGGAGCAGGGAATCGACATCACCCTCCCCGGCGTCCTTCGCACCCCCGGCATCCTTCATCCGCTCCTCAAGACCATGCACGAGATAGTCCAGGTCTTCCATCACCTCGGCTACAGCACCAGTCTCGGTCCGCAGGTCGAATCCGACTTCTACAACTTCGAAGCCCTCAACTTCCCCCCCAACCACCCCGCGCGCGACACCCAGGACACTCTCCAGATCGCCCACCAGCACGCAAAGCCCGGCCGCGATCGCCTCCTCATGCGCACCCACACCTCGCCCGTCCAGATTCGCTCCATGATCGCGAGCCCGCCGCCTCTGCGCCTCGTCATCCCCGGCAAGGTCCACCGCAACGACGCCGCCGACGCCACCCACTCCCCCATCTTCCACCAGGTCGAAGGCCTCTGCGTCGACACCAACATCACCTTCTCCGACCTCAAGGGCACGCTCGACCACGCCATGAAGGCCCTCTTCGGCTCCGACGTAAAAACCCGCTTCTTCCCCAGCTTCTTTCCATTCACTGAGCCGTCAGCCGACGTCCAGATCTCCTGCATCTTCTGCGGCGGCGCCGGCTGCCGCAAGTGCAAGCACTCCGGCTGGATCGAGCTGCTCGGCTGCGGAATGGTCGACCCCGCCGTCTTCAGCGCGGTCACTGAAGAACGCCGCAAACTAGATCCCTCCGACGATGCCTACAACCCCGAAAAGATCACCGGCTTCGCCTTCGGCATGGGAGTAGAGCGCATCGCCATGATCCAGCATGGCATCTCCGACATAGGCCACTTCTACTCCGGAGACATGCGCTTCCTCGAGCAATTCGCCTAAACGCTACCGCTCAAACAAAACCTGCTTCAAAGTCACCACCGAAATCGAGAACGGCCCAATATCCGTGCTTCCCGTCAACTGCTCCCCTGCCAAAATGTCGCCCTCAAGAGTCCGCCCATCCATCAGTGTCACCTTTACTCCCTGATCGGACCCAAGCGTCTCCGTAAAATCAACCGATTTAATCTTGTCGAACGGAATCGACTGTCCATCCTTCAGCGCGATCGTCTGCAAGGATTGTGAGTCCTGGAAGCCGTGCAGAAATCCCCGGGTCTCTGTACCATCCTTGCGAATCAGCAGAACCGTCGGCTGATCTTGCTTCGGCATCACCGAAGCCGACGCTGAACCTGTTCCCGCCGCACCCTGCGCTGCAGGCGCCGCATCCTGCACCGCGGGGGAAGCACTCTGTGCCGCACCAGCCGGCGCCTTAGGCGAAACCACCGCCCCATCCTTCGATCCCGCCAGACCATGCGGATACACAGCCACCAGCAGTCCCGTTATCGCGGTCAGCACCGCTGCAATCCCGGTCAGCATACCCGGCATTTCTTCTCCGGCTCAGCCAAATTTCTACCTCGAAATTGTGGAGCACGCCTTTTGGCGCATTCTATTCCGCTGAAGGCGAAAAGCATCTTGCTTTCGATAGCCCTATTGCGTGCCTAACTCCTCCTGCAGACTCAGCAAATTCTGCGGCGCCACCCGAATCACTCCACCCCGGGGACTATCAATATCCGCAATCAGAAAAAACGCAATCGCCACCAGCAGCGGAAGCACCATAAACAGCCGCGGGGCCATCTCGCGCGCTCCATACCCCAGTAGCGCATTGCAAAACAATGCAATTGCAAACATCAGGCACCACGCCCCCAGCGGAATCCGATTCCACCACGCGGCCTGCGTATATCCCTGCGAGTTCAGCACGTCGTTCATCCCCGCCGCCGCCAGCGACTGCAATGCACTGGGCTGTGCCATCGCCGACTGCACAGTCGCGGCCCACAGCTGGTTCTGAACCTGCAAAATCTGTTGGTTGACAGGAGCCAGATCGTTCCATCTTTGTGTCTGGTACCACTGGACGCGCAGGTCCGTGTAGTGCTTTAGCAATCCCCGCACCTGCGAAGCCTGCGCCGGAGCCAGCAGATCCGCGCGGACATACTCCGTCCCAATCGCATTCGCCTCTGCCTCCTCATATGTCTTGCGCAGGTCATAGCGGCCCGTCGCCATCGAAAAGGTGAAGCCGATAACCAACCCCAGCATCGTCAGCGATGCAGCTAGTATCGTCCCAAAGTCAGGCCGCAACTCCTCCGAAAGCTTCTTCCGCCGCTGGCTCACTCGCGCACCCGCCCACGCAGCAATCCACAGCAGAAAGAAAGTGATCACCAGTATCAGCAATGGGAAATTCAACAGATTCACGCTCCCCTCCGTTTACGGCGCGCGCAGCTAAGACGGCCGCTTCATCGCGTTTCCGATAAACCCGAACAGCATCTGAATTACCGCCAGCGCCAGCGCCCCCAGAAACGCCGCCTTGAACGTCGTCACCGCAAACCCCGGCACCACCTTGCTCGAAAACCACAGAATCACCGCATTGATCACCAGGAAGAACAACCCGAACGTCAGTATCCCCAGCGGCAGCGTAATGAACTTCAGCAGCAGCCCCAGCGTCGCATTCAGCAACCCGATGACGACCACCGCAATCAGCGCCGAAACAAACCCGCTGACCTCAAATCCCTGAACAAAGTGCGCCACCACCAGCAGCGCCAGGGCATTCAGAATCCAGTGCAATAGCCAACGCATATCCGTCCTCCGCGATTCTTTCTTCGTCAGTAGCAGCGTCGTTTCAGGCCCGGTTTTGCTCGATTGTCCCGCCGGCAGTCTCCGGCGTCACTTCGACTAGAAATAATACCAATCGCGACTGCTCTTCCATTGGAACCGCATTCGCTCTTAACATCGACTGCCATAAATAGCAGTGCCTGCCGCCTATCGCAACTTCATGACATCTTCACACCACCCTCTGCAGCGGAAAGCCGTCCCGTTCGCCCAGGGTTGCCCCCGCCGCCCATCCGCCCTGCCCCATTTAGACTGTAATCGTCCATCATGAAAGTGCTCACCAGTTGGCTCCGCCACTACCTGCCCACCCTCGCTGTCTCCGACCGGCAACTAGCCGACGACCTCACCCTCCGCGGCATCGCCGTCGAAGGCGTCCACGATGTCGGCCCCGACAACGGCCACCTCTTCGAGATGGACATCACCACCAACCGCGTCGACGCCATGAACCACTACGGCATCGCCCGCGAAGCCGCCACCATCTACAACCTCCCGCTCGCACCGCTCACCAAGGATGTGTCATCCCGACCGGAGCGCAGCGGAGTGGAGGGACCTGCTGTTGTCTCACCTTTCCCCGTCCGAATCGAAGCTCCCGCCCTCTGCGGCCGCTTCACGGCTCAAATCCTCCGCAACGTCACCATTGCACCATCAACCGGCCTCATCGCCGAATACTTCAACCTCCTCGGCCAGAAGCTCATCTCCAACGCCGTCGACGCCAGCAACTTCACGCTCCTCGGCATGGGCCATCCCACTCACGCCTTCGACCTGGACAAGATCGAAGGCGGCATCATCGTCCGTCTCGCCCGCAGAGGCGAAAAGCTAAAGCTCCTCGACGGCACCGAGCGCACCCTCGAGCCCGACGACCTCGTAGTAGCCGATGAAAAGAAAGCCCTCGCCCTCGCCGGAGTCATGGGCGGCTACGACTCCATGATCACCCCCGAAACAAAAAACATCCTCGTCGAGGCCGCCTGGTTCGATCCCGCCTCCGTCCGCCGCAGCTCCCGCCGCCATCTCCTCCACACCGACGCCTCCCACCGCTTCGAGCGCGGCGCCGACTTCAACGCCTGCCCCATCGCCAACGCCCTCGTCTCGCAACTCATCCTCGCCGCCGGCGGCCACGCCGAAGGCGCCCTCATCGACGTCGTCATCCCCGAGATAGCCGCCCGCACAGCCTCGCGCCCGCCCATCCAGCTCTCAGTCCAACAGGTCCAACGCCACCTCGGCGCCACCCTCGACGACACCCCCGGCCACTCGCCCTCACCTCGGAGCTGATCTTCCAGTACCTCTCCGCTCTGGGCTGCAACCTCCTGCCGAAGACGCCACCATAGAGGATGCATACCCTCCGCCCCCCCAGAGCAGTCTAGCCCCCTCAACCAGGTGATCGAGGATCTCAGCTCACTCTTACCGGATCTTAATATCCAGCTCCCCTCCTGGCGTCTTGACCTCGAGCGCGAGATAGACCTCATCGAAGAGGTCGCCCGCGTCTACGGCTACAACCGCTTCGCCAACACCCTCCCCACCCCCGGCATCGTCATCGCCCACCCCACCGCCGCCGTCGAGCACGCCGTTCGCACCCGTCTCCTCGCTCTCGGCTTCTCCGAGTCCATCTCCAGCAGCTTCGCCTCCCAATCCGACAGCGACCTCTTCTACACCGAAGGGAAGGGAACCGTCCCCCTCGAAAATCCCCTCTCCGAAGAAGCCTCGCTCCTTCGTCCGTCGCTCATCCCCGGCATGGTCGCCATGCTCGCCCACAACCTCAATCGCGACGTCCGCGAAGTCCGTCTCTTCGAGCAGGGCCACACCTTCACCGGCGCCATCCCCGCCGGCGCCGCCCACATCGACGCCGTCCACGAGACCCCATCGCTCTCCCTCGGCCTCACCACCGCGCAGCCTCAGGCCACGCCGCTCCACACCGCCACCGACGCCCCCATCTTCGAGCTCAAGGGCGCCATCGAATCCCTCCTCTCGCTCTTCACTCTCACCGGGGGCCCCGCGGCCCTCACCTTTACCACCGCGTCCGTCCCGCAGTGGCTCCAGCCCGGCCGCAGCGCCACGGCGCTCCTCAACAACACCCCCATCGCCCACTTCGGCGAGCTCTCCCCCGCCGAAACCCAAAAGCGCAAGCTCCGCCAGCCTATCTTCCTCGCCCAGCTCGATCTCGCCGCGCTCTACGCCCTGCCGCTCAAGCGAGTCACCGCCCACGACCTCTCCCGCTTCCAGGCCGCCGAGCGCGACTTCTCCTTCATCTTCCCCGATGCCACCCAATGGCACACCATCGCCGCTGCCATCGCACTCCCTCAGCATCTCCGAGCTCCAATCCCTCAAGCCTATCGAAGTCTTCCGCGACCCCAAAGGCAAAGCCGTTCCGGCAGGCCACTACTCGCTCCTCCTCCGCGCCGTCTTCCAGTCCAGCGAGCGCACATTAACCGAGGACGAGCTAAACGCCTGGCAATCCGCCATCATCACCGCACTCACAGCTCTCGGCGGAACCCTCCGCGGCGCAGCCACGAATTGACGCGCAGCCACAAGCTAAACCCGCTGCCGCGAACGAATCCAAATGCACTAAACTAGCCGTCCCACGAGCAATAAGCACGACCAATAAACACGCGCAATAAACACGCGCAATAAACACAACCAATCATCTGAGGTGCCGCGAATGCTCACCAACGCCGCCATCATGGGCTTCATCCCAACTCGCGACTTTGCCGAAGCGCGTGCCTTCTACATCGATATACTCGGCCTCGCTTTCGTCAGCGAAGATGAGTACGCTCTCGAGGTCGAATCCAGCGGCACTCACATTCGCATCGCCAAGGTCGAAGAGTTCACGCCGTATCCCTTTACTCTCCTCGGCTGGCGCGTCCCCGAGATAGTTCCCGCAGTCCGCGCGCTCGCCGACAAAGGCGTGATCTTCGAGTGCTATCAACATCTCCAGCACGACGCAGACAGCATCTGGACAGCGCCCAACGGCACAAAGGTCGCATGGTTTCGCGATCCCGAGGGCAACACCCTCTCGCTCTCGCAGCATCCAGCCTGATTTCACGCATCCAGCTAGGTTCCATCGTGCTATTTCGCCCCAGTTATCCACGATCCGCGCTTCTATACTGGTGAGGCTATGAGCACACCCACCATCTCCCCCAGCATCAGCGCGGACGAGTTCCAGGCGCTCGAACAAAAGGTCCTCCGCGCCGTCGAGATCGTCAAGCGCGAGCGCGAAGCCCGCGCCGCCGCCGAGGCCGAAGTCGCAACCCTCCGCGCCCAGCTCGCCATGCAGCTCGCCACCCAAAGCGAAGAGCTCGGCGCTGCACAGGCCCAGCTCGCCACCCTCACCCAGGAGCGCGACGCCGTCCGCCAGCGCGTCGAAAAGATGCTCAACCAGATCGACGAACTCCTCTAAACCCACACGAAGGAGACACGATGGACAACACCCTCGAAGCCCCCCAGGCTCAGCCCCGCGCCACCGAGAACCAGCCCGAAAGCCAATCCGTCTCGGTCGACATCTACGACCAGGTCTACAATCTCCGCGGCATCGACCCCGCCTACATCGCAGAGCTAGCCCGCTCAGTCGACGCCAAGATGCGCGCCGTCTCCGCCCACGGCGGCACCGTCGACTCGCTCCGCGTAGCCGTCCTCGCCGCCCTCAACATCGCCGACGAACTCGCCACCCTCCGCGACCGCTACACCCAGCTCGCCGGCAGCCTCACCCAGTCCCAGAGCAGCATGCGCTCCCGCGCCGGCTCCCTCGCAGGAATGCTCGACGAGGTCCTCGAAGACCGCAAAGTCGGTTAGTGTCCGCAAGGTCGGTTAGCCGCAAGTTCCGCAGCCCTGTACGCAAGACAAGCGAATTCGCCGTATATCACCAATCCGGTGCAGGGCGTCAACTTGCCATTCCGCTCCCCGCCAAGTAGCATCCACTCAAGAGACCGGCCTGCAAAGCAGGTGCGCGATCCACGCTGGTTGAACCAACATTCATTGAACAGGGGCCTGGCTCGTATACATGGTTCGGTGTGCAATGTCCGCCAGTCCGGAATGCCTAAAGAACCACGGCAGGGTCCCGCCGTCTTAGGACGGGTTCACCAGCGCTTCGACGCACGGCCCAGCGGGTCGGTCCTCTTGCTATCAGCCGGTCGCTGTCGCCTCCGTACTCGACCTTCTCCCTAAAACAAGGAAGTGTCATCCTGAGCGCGGCGTCGTACTATGTCGCGCAGCCTCAGAGCCCGCAGTTTCCGCAGGTCTCACTCCGGTAACTAACACTGGCAACTGGCAACTGACAACTGAAAACTAACAACTGCCGTTCATGCACCCCATCCTCCTCCACCTCGGCCGCATCATCATCCCCACCTTTGGAGTCCTGGCTGCTCTCGGCCTCATGGCCGCGCTCACTCTCTCGCTCCGCACCGCAACGCTCGTAGGCATCGACCCCGAAGCCCTCTGGAACGCCGGCCTCTTCTCCATCCTCTCCGCTCTGGTCCTCTCGCGTCTGCTGCTGGTCATCGCCAACTTCAAAAGCTTCCTCAGCTACCCACTCATCATCCTCTCGCTCCCATCCCTCACCGCGACTGCAATCCTGCTCAGCATTCTCGCCACCGCTACTCTATCTCCGAATAAAAAAACTGCCGCTCCTCAGCGCCCTCGACGCCTGGGCTCCCTGCGCCACGCTCGTCTGGTCCTTCCTCGCCCTCGGCCACCTCGCCGAAGGCAGCGACCCCGGCCTCCCCACCAACGTCCCCTGGAAGATACTCTCTCCAACCGGAGGCGCTTACCTTCACCCCGTAGCTCTCTACGCCTCCCTCGCCGCTGCGGCCATAAGCTTCGTCACCTTCCGCTACCTGCAGCAGAAGCCCCGCCCCGGCCGCACCATCGCCCTTGCTCTCGCCGCCTCCGGCCTAGCCCAGTTCCTCATCACCTTCTTCCGTCACCCCACCGAAGCCCTCGACCCCACCGCCGGCTCCCTGGCCAACATCCTCGACCCCATCCAGTGGGTCGCCCTCGCCATGCTCATCGCCGCCGGCATCATCTTCCTGCAAACCCTAACCACCCGATCCACCGCCCCGGAGCCCCATGCCCTCTAAGAACATGCTCCCCAAAGGCCAGCGTCGCCGCACCGTCAAGCACGAGTACCGAGCCACCCGCGGCGTCGAGGCCCCGACACCGCCGCCCATCCCCGTCCTCGACATAGAAGACGACGCCGATTCCGACGACCAGCATCCACACCTTCACCGCCCCGCCCGCCGCCGCCGGCCTCCGCCTCGATCAATACCTCGCCCAGGCCATCCCCGACATCTCCCGCTCCCGCGTCCAGCTCCTCATCGACTCCGGCCAGGTCCGCGTCAACGGCCTTGTTGCCAAGCCCAAACAAAAGCTCCTCGGCGGCGAGCCCATCGAGATAGAAGGCGCACCCCGCCCCGAGCCACTCCACGCCTTCCCCGAAGATATCCCCCTCAGCATCCTCTTCGAAGACAAATACCTCGCGGTCATCGACAAACCCGCCGGCATGATGGTCCACGCCGGAGCCGGAGCATCAGCCGCAGACCCCGATCCCCGCACCCACGGCACCCTCGTCAACGCTCTCCTTCATCACTTCAACCATCTCTCCCACATCAATGGCGACCTCCGCCCCGGCATCGTCCATCGCCTCGACAAGCAGACCTCCGGCATCATCCTCGTAGCCAAGGACGACTCCACCCACCGCAAGCTCGGCGACATGTTCTCGAACCGCCAGGTCGCCAAAGCCTACCTCGCCCTCGTCCACGGCCACATCGCCAAGGACGACACCACCGTCACCCTCCCCATAGCCCGCGACCTCGTCCGCCGCACCCGCATGACCACCCGTCGCCCAGACGGCCGCAGTGCCATTTCCCACATCCACGTCATCGAGCGCATAACCTCCGCATACGGCCCCTTCACCCTCGTCGAAGTCAAAATCGAAACCGGCCGCACCCACCAGATCCGCGTCCATCTCCAATCCCTCGGCCACCCCGTCGTCGGCGACCACCTCTACGGCGCGCCCCACTCCATCCCCAACCCTCTCAGACCCCGCCGCCCCTCTCGCCCTGGACCGAAACTTCCTCCACGCCGCCCATCTCGCCTTCACCCACCCCCAAACCGGCAAGCCCATGGACCTTACCTCCCCCCTCCCCCCCGAGCTGGACGCATTCCTCACCACCCTCCGCGCCCACCCCACTCCAAATCCGGCCGCCAAACCCTCCCAGAACAAAAGAATCCGCGAATTCGATAAAACGAACCAACCCCGAAATCTGTCCAACAAATAGCCATGATTTCGGTAAAATCAGATGTGACCGTTTTTCTTTCGACCCTTACGCCCACCCGTCGTTGCGCCGCAGTCCTCGCCGTCTCCTTCGCTATCTTCAGCGCCTCCGCGCTGCATGGCCCAGACTCCGCCGCCTGCCTCAGCCAAGCCGGCAATCGTCGCGCCTCCGCTGCCTGCCGCCGCCCCGGCCTCTGAGGCCACTGCGCAAACGGCTTCGAATCAAACCCAGGCCATCACGCAGTCCCCTGAAGAGGCTGTCCCCACCATCCGCGTCCAGGCCAACGAGGTCAACCTCGTCTTCACCGTCACCGACAAAAAAGGCCGCTTCGTCCCCGGCCTCAAGCAGGAGAACTTCGGTCTCCTCGACGACCACCGCGCCCCCATCCGCGTCGTCAACTTCACCCTCGCCCGCAACCTGCCGCTGCGCGTCGGCATCATGCTCGACACCTCCAGCTCCATCCGCCAGCGCTTCCAGTTCGAGCAGGACTCCGCCGTCGAGTTCTTCCTCCAGGTCATGCACCTCAACGATCGCGCCTTCGTAGAAGGCTTCGACATCCAGACCGATGTCGCCCAGAGCTTCACCAACAACGTCGACGCCCTCAACCAGGGCATCCGCAAGCTCCGTCCCGGCGGCGGCACCGCGCTCTTTGACGCGCTTTACAAGACCTGCCGCGACCAGATGCTCACCCTCCGCGATCCCTTCGCCGTCCGCCGCGCCATCATCCTCGTCTCCGACGGCGACGACAACTACTCCCGCGCCCTCCAGTCCGACGCCGTCAAGGAGTGCCAGCGCGCTGACACCATCGTCTACGCCATCTCCACCAACGTCAGCCCCAGCAAAGACAAGGGCGACGAGATCCTCGACCAGATCGCCAGAGCCACCGGCGGCCAGGCCTTCTTCCCCGTAAGGATCGAGGATGTAGCCGTCGGCTTCCACAACATCGAAGAGGAGCTCCGCAGCCAGTACTCCCTCATCTACACCCCCGCCGACTTCAAGAACGACGGCTCCTTCCGCACCATCTACCTCCAGGCCCTCGATCCCCGCTACCACGTACGCGCCAAGCTTGGTTACTTCGCCCCCCGCGCCCCCGAATAGAAACATAGCCCAGTTCGCAGATCAATCAAGACACCCGGGTGCGCGGGTTTCAATCCCCAACACTCTTGAGGGAACAAAATGAAACTGCACACCCCCGCGATTCTCCCCCTGGTAGTTTCTCTGTTCTTTCTACCTCCAGGCAGCTCGGCCCAGACCCCCAATCCAGCATCCGCCTCTGCCCCCGCGCCCACCCAGCTCTCCGTCGACGGCCACCCCGGCAACGCCCCCGTAGTTCAGATCAACGGTCGCTCCTACGTAGAGGTCGAATCACTCGCCCGCATCATCAGCGGCTCCCTCGCCTTTCAACCCAACAGCATCACCCTGGTCCTGCCCCTCACCACACCACCGGCCTCAGCCGTCCCCTCAACACCCCCACCACCCAAGGGCTTCTCCAAAGATTTTCTCCGCGCCGGCATTGAGGTCATGTCCGTCATCCGGGAGTGGCGCAGCGCCATCGTCAACGCCGTCCAAACCGGCAACCCCGTCACCGAGGACTGGGTCTCCAACTACCGCCGCACCGCCGACGCCAAGATCGCACTGGCCGCCACTGCCGTAGGCACCGACTCCGACCGCCAGGGCCTCCCTCTGCTTCAGAACGAGTACAACAACATGCAGAAGCTCAGCGACTCATTCCTCGCGCTAAACCAGTCTCGCTCCTACACCCCCACCAACTCCTTCGACAACAATCCCCTCGACGACCAGATCCTCGCCTGCGCCCGCGGACTCGCATCCCTCGCCACCTCCGGCGGCCAGTTCGAGGACGTTCCCTCCTGCCACTAGATTCTGTATCCTCCTCGCAATGAAATTTTCCTCCCGCCGCATTCTCCTTCTGTCCCTATCTCTGCCGCTCGCGCTTATCGCGGCATCCCGCTTCGCGTCCACCCCGCAAGCCGCCAGCCGCCCCGCTGACATAGCCTTCAGCATTCACATGATTGACCCCGGCTATAGCGAGACCGCCGCCGTCGCCGACCTCAACAACGACGGCCGCCCCGACATCATCTCCTCCGAGAGCTGGTACGAAGCCCCCAACTGGATCAAGCATCCCCTCCGCTCCATCGACTACACCAACAACTACATCGACAACTTCACCGACATCCCCCTCGACGTCGACGGCGACGGCTGGACCGACATCATCCAGTTCAGCTACTTCGCCCACAACATCGTCTGGCTAAAAAACCCCGGCAAAGCCGGTGGTCCATGGAAGGTCACCGAAATCGACTCCCCCGGCCCCACCGAGTTCGCCTTCCTCGTCGACCTCAACAACGACGGCAAAGCCCAGGAGCTTCTCCCCGAGCTCGACCGCCCCAACCTCCCGCTCGCCTGGTACGAGCTCGATCACGGCAAATTCATCAAGCACGTCGTCGCCTCCCACGGCTTCGGCCACGGCATCGGCGTCGGTGACATCAACGGCGACGGCCGCAACGACATCATCACCCCGCAAGGCTGGCTCGAAGCCCCGCCCGACCCCCGCGCCCCCGGCGAGTGGAAGTTCCACCCCACCGACTGGGACCAGCATCCGCTCCCCGCCGCCGGCCGCAACGTCCCCATCCCCGCCGCGACTCCCGGCCGTGGCGCCCAGTTCGGCTTCATGTACGTCCTCGACATCAACGGCGACGGCCGCCCCGACGTCCTCACCACCATGGCCCACGACTACGGCATCGTCTGGTTCGAGCACACCGCGGATTCCGATTCCAATTCGAACGCCCACTGGATCCAGCACACCATCGACAACACCTGGTCCCAGGCCCACGCCTCCGCCCTCGTCGACATCAACCACGACGGCCAGCCCGACCTCGTCACCGGCAAGCGTTACTTCGCCCACAACGGCGCCGACCCCGGCGAGCGCGAGCCCATCGGCCTCTACTGGTACGAATACCGCAAAGTCCCACCCACCGCCGCCACTGCAACCGCCCCAGGCAACGGCGGAGTCGAATGGATTCGCCACATCATCGACTACGGCGGCCGCATGGGCGGCGGAATGCAGATAGCCGTCACCGACATCGATGGCGACGGTGACCTCGACGTAGTCTCGGGCGGCAAGGCCGGCCTCTTCCTAGCCGAAAACCTAACCAAATCCCCAAAATCCGCCCCAACAAAACCCCACTAAACGCAAGAGACTTCTTTGCAGCTTTTCCTCTGCTTTAAGACTTCTAATCGGCAAGCGTGCATCTCAAACCTCAGTCCACCGAGTCCACCCAACTCAACCTTTTTTCCGCCGTAACTAATCCGCAAAATCAGCGTCAATAAACCCAGAGGCCCGAGTCATGAACCGCCATATCACCGCACTCCTTCTCTCGACCGTGCTCGCCGCGCCCCTCTGCGCGCAAGCCGCCGGCCCCACATCGCAGGCCCCCGCCAATCTCAATCAGGCCCTCTCCACGCTCGCTGACCAGCCCGCCACCCACACCGGCTTCGTCTTCGACCGCTCCACCCTCCAGCTCGCCCAGAACCTCCTCGAATCCAACGGCATGGACCCTCACCGCGCCGCCGCCGCTCTCTCGTCCATCTCCGTCGACAGCTACCACTATCCTCAGCCTGCCTTTTACACTCCTGAGTCCATGGCCGCCCTCATCGCCAGCTACCACGCCGCCGGCTGGAAGCACCTCGCCAACGTCAACCAGAACCCCGCCAACACCGCCCAGCCCAACCACGTCGTCACCGATCTCTGGCTCCACTTCACCGGCGGCGACATCGACGGCGTCACCGTCCTCTCCCGCGGCCAGCGCAACATGGACGTCATCCAGCTCCAGTGCGACCTCAAGCCCCTGGACCTCATCCACCTCAGCGGCCACTTCGGCATCCCCCGTGTAGACCCCAACGCCCTCATGGTCCCCGACGGCAAATAATCTTCAACTTGTCATCCTGAGCGGAGCAGCTTGCGCTCTTTGCAAGCTGCGCAGTCGAAGGACCCCGACGCATTCTGCACCAATAAAACCGTCCAGACCTTTCGGCCGACAATGTAATTGGCTCGGCAGCTGGATTGCGCACGTAAAAGAGCTAAACGGGCTACCCACGGATGGATCGCGACGTCCGTGCCCTGCGGACAAGCGAGAATCACTTGAAAGCTGCTTTCGCCGTCTTGGATTGCTGTAAAACAGCGATCCAAGACGAGGAAGTGATTTGAATGAAGTCATTCCGTAGGCCGGCAGTGCCTCAGTTCGCCCGGGTCAGTCGTTCGTCGCTCGCCACTCACTTACTTTCAAGCACCGTGCGGCCGTTAAGCGGCTGAGTTGGCCGCTCATCGTAAAGATAGATCCCGGCAAACGTCGCCACTTGTTTTTTCGAAATCGTTTCAGGCGTCTTGAGTACGAACCAGGTGACGCCTTCGGTACACGGGGGAGTCGTCAACGAACCGGGAAAAGTGAAATAGCCACGATTAGTCGGCAACATGTCCGCGACATTGATTTGCAGATTATCGTCGACCTTCTCCGGACCCGCTGTCTTCGGCGCAAGACCCCACAGCGTTTCAATCAGCGGATTTGCAGAACCCTCTTCCAGCAGCACCGATACCACGGCCCAATGCCCTTCGGCATCTGAGTGCACCAGATGGAGCTCCATCGGAAACCGCTTACCCTCGATTGTCTCCTCGCTGGGACGGTGGAAATGGAACTGTTTTAGTTCGTAACGCTTGCTTCCGACCCGGATAAAACTGCCGGGAGCGTAGTTGATTTCAATCGTGTGGCCATTATTGATGATGTGAAGAGCGCTCGGTTTGTATTCGAACTGAATTGCAGGCAGGTCAGCACTCTGAGCACCGGCAATATTGACCGGAGACTGCTGATGGCCCGTTTTGCATGCGGCGAATTGGGGATCTAGTTCGCCCCAGTGCGCAGGGCCTTCGCTTCCACGGTAACTCCATTCATGCGCAGGCTGTTCCTGAGCCACGGCCGCGTACGGCACGCATATGCCGCAAAATACGAGCAACGCCACGACCACCGGCAACCGTCGTTCGACCATGAGGATTCTGGGAAGGGAATTCATCTCGCCTCCTTGCGCCGCGCGCAATCCTGGCTCCGCATCAGCATACCTCATCCACCTCAGCGGCCACTTCGGCATCCCCCGCGTAGACCCCAACGACCTCATGGTCCCCGACGGCAAATAACCGCTGTCGTGTAGCTCGCCTGTTCTTTTCATCGCTAAAAATAACCCCTCATCTCTCGACCCGAGCGACGCACTCTTCATCGTGCGTTGCGGAGCAAAGCGGAGACTATTAGGAAACTCAATTTACGTCATTCCAGAGTCATGTCACTTCCCATACGCCGACATGCACTAAGACATTTCAGTACCAATCGGATTCGGTGAGTGCCTTGGCGGTCATGCACTCACCGCGATCCGCCGATTCAGATTGCCGAGAAGCCGCCGTCGACATTCAACTCCACGCCATTCACGAAGCTCGAATCGTCTGAAGCAAGAAACAGCGCGACCGTCGCGATCTCCTCAGGTTGACCCATCTTTCCCCGCGGGATCAGGGACTCGAACATCTCCTTCGCCTCCTTGGTAAGAACTTCTTCCTGCATCGGTGTGGCGATCGGCCCCGGGCCCAGCACGTTCACCCGGATATTCCTGCCCTTCAGTTCGTTGAGCCACGTGCGTGCGAATGAGCGCAGTGCCGCCTTGCTCGCCGCATACACGCCGAAACCAGGAAAACCCTTCACCGAAGCAACGGACCCGGTCATGATGATCGAGCCGCCATCGTTGAACAGCGGCAACGCCTTCTGAACCGTAAACAGCGTACCGCGCGTATTCAGGCCGAAGGCCGCATCGAAGTGCTGCTCGGTAACCTCGCCCAGTGGTACGGCCTCGCCCCTGCCGGCGCTCGCGAACAGGACGTCGATCTTGCCCTTTTCTCGTTTGACCGTATCGAACAGACGGTCGAGGTCGCCGAGATTTGCCGCGTCACCGCGCACGCCGGTCACGTTCCGGCCAATCAGCTTAACGGCCTCATCGAGCTGCTCCTGCCTCCTGCCCGTGATGAAAACGTAGGCGCCTTCTTCAACGAAGCGCTTGGCGCTAGCCAGCGCCATGCCGCTCGATCCTCCCGTGATGACTGCAACTTTACCTTCAAGTTTTCCCATAATTACTTCCTTTCGGTAGATGTGTAACATTCGGTACAGGAGAGTAGAGTTCTTTGGCGGTGGACGAGAACTGCTCGGGAGTCCTAATCTTTTGTCCATTCGTCCAAAACTGGAGGCTAAGTTGGATCCGATAACAGACATCTTTAAAACGATGCACGTAACCGCTTTCGGTCTGCACAGGCTCGAAGCCACAGCCCCGTGGGGCGTGAAACAGGAAAATCAGGCCGAAGAAAAAGTCACGCCTTCCGGCAAAAAGACTTCCCCAACAGATTTGGCGCACTTCGCCATGCTTTCGCGCGGCAACTGCTGGCTGAGTGTGGAAGGGATTGCGGAGCCGATTCCCCTCACCGGTGGTGATTGCTTTTTACTGGCTAAGGGGACTTCGATTGTTTTGCGCGACAGCCCGCGAACACGTCCGAAGTGGAGTTTCCGCGAGATCGGGGCCAGGGCCAATGGCAATGTTGCTCTTTGCGGAGGTGGTGGCGCGCCGACGACAATCGTCTGTGGGTCCTTGAGCTTCGATCGCGCCAGCCTCAAGCCGATCACTCAGTTACTGCCGAGCTTCATTCTGATGAAGGCAGATGAGGCACGCACGCTTGCTCTTCACAACACAGTGCAGGCCCTTGCTTCGGAGATGGCGGAACAGGCGCCGGGATCTGAAGTCGTCGCGACCCGGCTGGCCGAGGTCCTGTTTATCCAGGTGCTCCGGGCGCATATCGCGTCGGGACCGGAACGCAACAAAGGATGGCTTCGTGCGGTTTTCGATCCTCAGATGGGCACTGCCCTGAGTGCCATTCACGACAGAGTCAATACACCCTGGACGGTCGAATCCCTGGCCGAAGCGGCGGGCATGTCTCGCTCCGCATTCGCGGCACGTTTTAAAGAGCTGCTCGGACAAACACCACTGGAATACGTAACCGAGTGGCGGATGCAGAAGGCGATGCAGTTACTCGAACAGCGTGACAAAAAGCTCATAGACGTCGCTCGGTCGGTCGGTTATGAGTCCGACGCTGCGTTCAGTAAAGCGTTCAAGCGAGTTGTCGGCGCCAGCCCTGGTCAATATCTCAAATGTGGTTTTGAAGATCAGGGTAATGCCGGAACGGCGGAAGATTTTTGAAGCCGAGGATGCATGGGTCCCCTGAAACGCCGATTTCGTCACTTGACATCCAGAGAGTGAAGTCATTTCCGCAGGCCACTCCAAAGATATTCCCCCCCAAAAACCCGGCAAAATCGCTTGTCAAGTCCCAAAACCACCCAACTCCATAAAAACAAACAAGATAACAAGTGGCCATTAGTTATGTGCCACTCGCTATAATTTAAAACAGAAGAGAAAAGCAAAATGGCTGCCCGGGTCACCAACCCGTAGCAGCCATTTTGCTTTTAACCACCCACTAACCAGAAACGAACCACAAAAAGGAGACTAACACCATGCCAAATCGCCCGCATATCAGCGAGCCAGATCACGGAATTAGCCGCCGGACCTCAAAAACCGCCCGTAACTCGATCTCTATCAATATTTTGGACGCAACTCCCCGCGAATCAATATTTTACAAGGAGATACGCCCGATAAGCCTAATCAAATCATCAACATCCCCCCAAAATACCCCTCGTGGGGGGAGGGGGGTACCTTCAGAATTTCGTCGCGTACGGAAACTCAAACACCATCCCCGAGATCGGGAGCACAACAGTCACCTCCTTAGCCCTTGAATCCTTCTGGAAGTACACCCGCCCGCGAACCACCTCATTCGCCGGGATGGCCGTAGCTTCCAGGTGCTTCTGTGCCGCCGCCTTCTCCGCCGCCTCCTTAAGAGCCTCCTCGCGCTTGGCCTGCGCGAACAGTTCGTCGATGCTCGGAGTCTTGTTCGGCGCGGCGGCCGCAACTACCGGCTCCAGCTCGTTCCCCCGAACAGGTGCAGGCGCAGCTGCAGGAGCAGCCGCAGGGGCAGGAGCCGGCTCCGCAACCGCGGCCGGTGCCGGAATATTCTGCAACTCCGCCGGCGGAACATACAGCAGCACCTTCGGCCTCGGAGAAACAACCTCCACCCGGAAGTCCTGCGGCGACACGCTCTGCGGATAGTCCTGATGGTTCGTAATGCTTACGTCCGCCCGGGTATATGCCCCCTCTTTCGAGAGGGAGACCATTACCGTAAACTTCGCCGTCACGATCACCTTGTACGTCCGCCCGAACATCACCTTGTTCGAGCACTGGGCATTAGTCCCGCACGTCAGCACATTGTCGTTCAGGTTCGTCGGGATCTTCGCCGCAACCGAGAACGAGCTGCTCCCGGCCAGCAACACTGCAAGAAGGGAAGTAGAAGTGTAGGATTTCATCGTCAGGGCCCTCACCGCCGGATGGCAGTTGAGCAGAGCGTAGTCCCAGGGGTATCTTCTTAGCCATCCCCCGAACGGGTTATGTCAGGCGTCCAACAATAAATTCGCGCTCCTCCCACCCGCACCTGTTACCATTGGGTTACGGCGAAACATTCTCGCCCGAAAGCAGGAGCATCATGGCAAATGGAACAGTGAAGTGGTTTAACGACGCAAAGGGCTTTGGATTCATCACCCCCGAGGATGGTGGCGAAGATCTTTTTGCGCATTACTCAGCAATCAACTCGAGTGGCTTCAAGTCCCTTCAGGAAGGCCAGCGCGTCTCCTTCGACGTAACCACCGGCCCCAAGGGCAAGCAGGCTGCCAACATCCAGCCCCTCTAGTCTGCGGTAACCCAGGACCAGGATTAGGAGCAACCAGCAGGGCCACGGGATAACCGTGGCCCTGTTACTTTAAAAACTAAATACCTGCTAAATCAATCAAGTAAAGCAGGCATATGTCTGGATTGAAGGCCACTGGAACCAGGAAGAGATTAACGGGCTGGGTTAATGGGTACACAGGAATTATTTCCGAGCGCTCAAGCCAGCTATCATGAGCTATATGAGTCTGAGTCCGGAAGCACGCGCCAATAAGATCAAAGTCCTCATCTTCGACGTCGACGGCGTCCTCACTGACGGCCAGATCTTCGTATTCCCTGACAGCGCTGGCACTGAAGCCAAAGGCATCGAGGTCAAGGGCTTCGCCGCCCACGACGGTCTCGGCATCACGCTCGCCCGCCTCGCCGGTATTCGGATCGGCATCATCACCAAGCGCCGAGTCGCAGACCGTCGCCATCCGCGCCCGCGACCTCAAGCTGGAGTTCGTCTATCAGGGCCAGTCTCACAAGATGAACGCCATACGCGAGATCCTCGCCCTCGCCGGCATCACCATCGACGAGCTCGCCTACGTCGGCGACGACATCATCGACCTGCCTGTAATGCGCGCCTGCGGCCTGGCCATCGCCACCGCCAACGCCCGCCCCCAGATCAAGTCCATGGCCCACTACACCACCCCCAACCCCGGGGGCCACGGCGCCGGCCGCGACGCCATCGACTTCATCCTCAACGCCCGCGGCGTCCTCGACCAGGTCATCGAGCAGTACCTCGACGAGGACAACGTAGCCGCCGCGGTAGCCGACGTAGGCACCGGCAACATGTAGCTATCTGCAATCGGATAGCCTCAGGCGAACAAAGCACGAAGAGCTGCGCTACAATCAACCATGCCTCCAGCGACGGTTGCCACTCAAAACACAATAGAGATTCCCGCTTCGCTCGCATGGGCGCACCCGGTTACCGCCGAATGGTTCCTCACCAAATTCGGTTCCCCCACCGAGCCCCAGCAGCATGGCTGGCCCGCCATCCTCGCCGGAGACACCACCCTCATCTCCGCCCCCACCGGCTCCGGAAAAACCCTCGCAGCGTTCCTCGTCTGCATCGACCAGCTTCTCCGCCACGCCATCGACGGCAACCTGGCCCCCTGCACCCACGTAGTCTACGTCAGCCCTCTCAAAGCCCTGTCTAATGACGTCCAGAAAAACCTCGACCAGCCTCTCCGCGAGATCCAGCAACTAGCTCTCGAACGCGGCTATCTCTCCACCGAAATCCGCACCGCCGTCCGCACCGGCGACACCCTCCCCAAAGAGCGCGCCGCGATGCTCCGCAACCCGCCGCACATCCTCGTCACCACGCCCGAGTCTCTCTACATCCTCCTCACCGCCGGCAAATCCCGCGAGCATCTCCGCCGCACCCGCACCGTCATCGTCGATGAAATCCACGCCGTCGCTGACGACAAACGCGGTGCGCACCTTGCACTCTCCCTCGAGCGCCTCGACGCCCTCGTCACCGGCGAAAACCGCCTTAGCCCCGGCCAATTCCTGACCGGCCTCGCCACACCGCCGCAGCGCATCGGCCTCTCTGCCACGCAGAACCCAATAGAACTCGTCGCCGATTTCCTAACTGGCGTTTACTCCAGTCGAGAACCCGCCACCATCATCCAGGTAGGCCAGCGCCGCCAGCTCGATCTAGCCATCGAGGTCCCCAGCGACGAACTCGGCTCCGTCACGACCAACAGCATGTGGCAGGAGATCTTCGACAAGCTCGCCGTCCACGCGCAAAATCACCGCTCCACGCTCGTCTTCGTCAATACCCGTCGTCTCGTCGAAAAGATAGCCTTCGAACTCAGCGAGCGTCTTGGCGCCGAGCATGTCGCCGCCCATCACGGCTCGCTCTCGCGCACTCTCCGCCTCGACGCCGAACAGCGCCTGAAGAATGGCCAGATAAAGATACTCATCGCCACAGCATCGCTCGAGCTCGGCATCGACATCGGCGACGTCGACCTCGTCTGCCAGATCGCTACGCACCCGTGCCGTCGCCGTCGCCATGCAGCGTGTCGGCCGCGCCGGTCACTGGCGCGGAGCCATCCCAAAAGGACGCTTCTTCGCGACCACACGCGACGACCTCATGGAACAGGCCGCCCTGGTCCGCAAGATGCGCGCCGGCGAACTCGATCAGCTAGAAATTCCGCCAGCAACCCATCGACGTCCTGATGCAGCAGATCGTAGCCTGCTGCGGAGCCGAACCCTGGGAGTCCGAAGCCCTCTTCAACGTCTTCCGCCGCGCCTATCCTTATCGCAATCTCGCACGTCTGCGCTTCGATGAACTCGTCGCCCTTCTCACCGATGGCATCGAGTCCAGCCGCGGTCGGTACGGCGCCTATCTCCTTCATGACGCAATCAATGGCCACCTCCATCCTCGCCGCGGAGCTCGCAGCATAGCCATCTCCAACGGCGGGGCCATCCCCGACGTCGCTCTCTACAACGTAATATTGCAACCGGAAGGGGTACAAATAGCCACCCTCGACGAGCACTTCGCCGTCGACTCCGGCCCTGGCGACGTCATCCTCCTAGGTAACACCAGCTGGCGCATTCAGCGCGTCGAAGCCGCCGGCCGCGTTCTTGTCGAAGACGCCCACGGTGCTCCGCCAACTCTCCCCTTCTGGTTCGGCGAAGCCCCACAACGCACCGCTGTCCTCTCCGACGGCGTCGGTGAACTGCGCGAGCAGATCTCCGCCCTCACACTCAACGTCCCGCCCGGCTTCATCTCACCCGCGCAGCTCGAGGTCGCCTCCGCCATCGACCTTCTCACCGACTGAATGTGGCGTCTGCCCCAGTGGGCGCTCTACAGCTCATCGCCTACATCATCTCCGGCCGAGCTGTCCTCGGAGCAGTGCCTTCCAAAACAACCATCATCGCCGAGCGCTTCTTCGACGAAGGCGGCGGCCAGCAGCTCATCCTCCACGCCCCGTTCGGCGGCCGCATCAACAAGGCCTGGGGCCTCGCGCTGCGCAAACGATTTTGCCGCGGTTTCAACTTCGAGCTCCAGGCCGCCGCCACTGACAACGGCATCAACATCTCCCTCGCGGAGCAGCACAGCTTCCCCTTGAGTGACGTCTTCCAGTTCCTCACAGAGCACACCGCCAAAGAGCTTCTCGAACAGGCCTCCATCGCCAGCCCCATCTTCAAGAACCGTTGGCGCTGGGCCGCCGGCCGCAGCCTGCAGCTCCTGCGCTTCTCCAAAGGCAAGCGCATCGCCCCGCAGATCCAGCGCACCCGCTCCGAAGACCTCATGGCCTCCGTCTTCCCCCAGGCTGCCGCATGTTTCGAGACCATCGTCGGCGACATTCAGATTCCCAACCATCCCCTCGTCGACGAGGTCATGAAGGACGTCCTTCAGGAGGCGATGGACCTCGAAGGCCTCATCGATATCCTCAAGGGGATAAAGAACGGCACCATCCGCTGCCTCGCAGTAGACACCCCCCTTCCCTCGCAGTTCGCCCACGAGCTCATCAACGCCAACCCCTACGCCTTCCTCGACGACGCCGGCCTCGAAGAGCGCCGCACCCGAGCCGTCTCACTCCGCCGTGCCCTTCCCGATAGCGTCACCGAAGGCGCAGGCCGTCTCGACCAGCACGCCATCGACACCGTCCGCCGCGAGTGCTGGCCCGACCTCCGCGACGAACACGAGCTCCACGATCTCCTGCGAAGTCTCGTCGTCCTGCCACTGGCCACCCTCGACACAGACAATGTCCGCCACTGGCCAGCGTTCTACGAGCGCCTGACCCCCACAGGCCGCGCCACAACCATCGACTGCGCAGGAATCCCATGCTGGACCACTACCGAGCGCCTGCGATACGCCGCGGCGCTATGGCCCGGAAGTATTGAAGCAACAGAAGAAGTTACAAAGGAAGTAGCGCTAAAGCAATGTGTTCAAGGATGGTTACAAATTCTAGGTCCCACTACCGCCTCAGTCTTTGCCACGCGTTTAACCTCGATCCCGCGGCCGTCTTCCAGACCTTCCTTGCCATGGAGATGCAGGGCCTCCTCATGCGCGGAGCATTCGAGGCGTCCGCTTCAAGTGAAGACCACGAAATCGAGTGGTGTGAGCGACGCATCCTTCAGCGTATCCACCGCCTCACCCTCAGCACGCTGCGCAAGCAGATAGAAGCGGTCTCACCCGTCGTCTACCTGCGCTGGCTTCTTCATTGGCAGCATCTCGCCCCGCAATCTCAGCTCGCCGGCGAAGAAGGCGTCCTCGAGGCTCTGCAGCAGCTTGAAGGCTTCGAGGCCCCCGCCATCGAATGGGAGCGCACCCTCCTTCCTGCCCGCGTCGCCAACTATGATCCCCGTTGGCTTGACGCCCTCTGCCTCTCCGGCGCGGTAGGCTGGGGTCGCGTCTCACCACATCCGGCCTGGTCCTGCGGCGATGGAGCCGCTCCCCGCCGCGTCATTCCCACCAACGCTGCTCCCATCACCTTCTACGTCCGCGAGTCCGCCGACTGGCTCCCTCACGCCCTCGCCCAACAATCTGTCGACGAGGCCATGCTAACCGCAGCCCTCAGCCCGGAGGCACTCCACATTCGCGCGCTTCTCCAGGAGCGCGGAGCCTGCTTCGCCAACGACATCCAACGCATCGCCAACCTTACTCGCCCGCAAACGCAGCGCGCTCTGTGGGAGCTAGCCACCGCCGGACTCGCCGCCGCCGACGGCTTCGACCAGCTCCGCGTCTGTATGGATCCCCGCCGCAAAACCTCCGCGACCGACGCCCCCGGCAAGCGCAACATCCGCAGCTCCGCCGGCCGCTGGTCTCTCCTTGTCGAAGCGCCAACCACTTCGGGTGCCCCATCCTTTGCGGTTTCATCGCAAAGGATGGGTTCTACGGAAGCCCAGGCGCTCGCCATAGAATCCGCTCGCCGCACAGACGCCGCCCTCGAATCCTCTGCACGCATGCTCCTCAACCGCTACGGCATCCTCTTCCGCGATCTCCTCACCCGCGAGTCCAACGCTCCCAAGTGGCGCGATCTCCTCGGCATCCTCCGCCGCCTCGAAGCCCGGGGCGAGGTTCGCGGCGGCCGCTTCGTCACCGGCTTCGGCGGCGAACAGTTCGCTCTGCCCCACGCTGTCGACTCGCTCCGCGCCGCCCGCGCTCGCGACTGCACCGCCATCATCACCGTCGCCGCAGCCGACCCCATCAATCTCGTCGGAATCCTCATCCCCGGCGAGCGCATCCCCGCCGTTCCCGGAAGGTATCTGCGTTATCGCAACGGCCAGCTTCACCTCAAACAGTCAGACCTCATTTCCTCTGAGTCTGTTCCCCCACTCACCCCGTTCGTCTCACCGGCGCACGCCGCTCACACCCCGCAGAACGAACTAAGATTGTTCCAGTAATGGCAGACGAACCCAAACCAGCCGGCACCCAAAGCGTCGCGTCCGCCTCTCCCACCGAACTTACCCCGGAAGACTTTTACTATGAAGGCCCCTATCTGGTCTTCACCGCTGCCTATCACCTCAAGCGCGGCTACTGTTGTAACTCCGGTTGCCGCCACTGTCCTTACAGCGGTACTGAAGCTGATGACTGAAGATTAAAAGCCTGTGGCGCGTCTCCGTTCTACTCCACCGCCGATGATGCCGGAGGCGCCGCTGGCACCGTTCCCACCTCTGTCAGCCCTTCCTGTCCGGCCTTCATGGCCTTTGCATTGCGCACGATAAGCAGCACTCGCGGATCATCTTTGTACTCCGCCAAATCCTTGTCCTTGCTCATCTCGGGAAGTACATCCATTCCTGCTTCACTTGCAACAGACAGCGAATGCAGCATCTCTCCTATATTTCCCTGGCGGGCGTAGGTCTTCGCCATTTCCATGCAGAACCGGGCCCTGTCCCCGGACGAAAGCACGTGCGCCGCCACGCCGGCCGCACTGCTGCCCCTCGTAAAAATGGCCGGGTCGAGTTTCAGCGCCATCTCGAGTTCAGCGCTCGAATTCTTGTAGTCCTTCTTATCAAAGTAGGCCACCCCCAGGTTCGAGTGGTAGACGGCGGAGCTTTTATCCAGCTTGACTGAGCGTTTGTAATCGCTGATCGCCGCACCAATATTCTTGTCCAGATACTCCACGGCGCCGAGATCGTTCCATCCCTCCGAGTCCTTGCGATTCATCTTCACAACCTTCTTGAAGTAGACTCGCGCCAGTTCGATCTCTCGCATCTCCATGTGCGTCATACCGATCTTCTTGTAGATCCGCTCGGGGTCGCCTCCGCGTTGCAGCGCGTAACCGTAATAATCCATCGCTGCCTTGGGAAATCTTCGTGCCCGCAAGATATCGGCCTGGCCCTCCAACTGTTTCGCCGAGGCGGTAGCCGGATCCGGCAGATGTTGTTCAATCGAGGCCCACTCCGGGCTTCGGTGCTCCAGTTCTCGCGCCGAGTCAAGACTGGCTCTCTGCTGCGCCGTCAGAGCAACCGGCAAAACCGCCAACAAAACCCAGGAAAAACGTGAAGGGAGGTGAAGATTCGGGAGCCGCATAGCAGAACCCTCGTCAAGGTTCGGTACAATATCTTCCTCTGGTCGCTTCACTGTGTCAAGCCTGCCTCGTTACAACTTCGGTGGCGTCTTTGGGTCGCCGGCGACCGCAGGTGTACCGCCCGGAGCCAGGTTCGCCGCTCCCGCCGTCGCTGCAGCCGGTGCTTTGGCCGCCCCTTGCACTATCATCGCCAGCCGCGGAAAGCTGAAGCTCCCCCCCGCATCGTCGATCGACGTTCACCTGGCAAACGTAGGTCCCTGGCTTCAACTTGCGCCAGCGGCACATCGAAATGGAACGCCACCGCGCCCCGCTCAGGAACATTCACCGCCGTTGCCTCAACCAGCGGTGTCTCATATACCTTCACGCCGCCCATCATGAACTCAATGCTCGTCAACACCCGCACCGGTCCGCCCTCGCGCCGCGTCAGCCCCGGAGAGGCTGCCTGCTGCAGGAGCATCCTTCGGCCTGCGCCGGCGTCGTACACCTCGTAGAGAAAGTAGAGATGCTGGTCCTGCCGGAACACGTGCGGCACATTCGGAACCCAGCTCCAGCCCATCGCGCACCAGCGGATTCACGACCTTCTTCCCGGTATTCGGCAGTCTGCTGGCTCGCCAGCACGATCGAACTCATCTTCAGCGGAATCTTCTTCAGGTCCGGAACCTGCAGGTCGGTCTCGAAGCTGCCCATCGCTGCCCGTCTGGTTCTCCCGCACCACGAACTTCAGGTGATACTTGCCCGGCGCCAGCGTGAATCCGGTCGAGTACTGAATGTTCTTCCGCTGCACCTGCTGCGCCGCGTCCAGCGCCAGCTTCACCGTCTCGCGCACCTTGCCCACGATGATGCCCTGCGCATTCTTCACCTGCCCCAGCATGTCGATGTTCGCCTTGTCCTTGTCGCCGCTCTTCACGAATGGAATCTGCGATCCCGGCACCACCAGCGATATCGGGACATAGAACTTGTTATCTTCCAGCCGGAAGTAAAGCGCCTGCAGATACACCGCGACATCCGTCGCCGGCAGATCGCTGCGCATCTGCTCGGTCAGCGCATGCTCGCGGTCCTCGGTCTTCGCATGCTGGAAGTCCGCCGGCGCATAGTAGCCGGGCCGGTAGTCCAGCTTCACATCGTCGCGGTTCAGCTTCACCGTCAGGTGCCGATAGCTGCCATCCTGCGCCGTGATTGGTCGAGTGGAAGCCGATGATGTAGTACGCCTCGGTGTCGTGCTGCACCTGCTGGAACGCCGGCGCAAAGTCGTTCGAGTCGAAGAACACCTTGCCGCCCGTATCCGCTGCCAGCGTACCCAGCGTCTCCTGCGAGCTGAAGTTCGAGTTGAGCTGGTTCTGCATCGCCGCGCCGCTGTAAGCCGAAGTTCCGCGCAGGCTGCCCTTGGACGCGTCGCCCACCGGCGGCAGCGCCTGCAAGCCCGCGCGTATCCACGCGTAGATCGCCATGTTCGCCTTCACGGCTTCGTTCGTCGCCGCGCGCATGCTCGCCTGGTTCTCGATGCCTTGCCGCGTCAGCCCGCCCGAGAAGTACAGCATGCTCTTGCTGCTGATCCACTCTGCTCCAGCGACTTCGCAATCGCGCGGATCGCATACAGCTCGCGGTCGGTGTTCAGCGCGTTGAACTCGCTGTCGTCCGCGGTAAACTGCGACGAATCGTCCGACGTCCCATCCGTGTCTGCCGCCTTCGTTGCCAGCTGCAAAGCCCGAGCTGTCCGTGCCGTTGTACTTTGCCACAGCCTTCAGCAGCAGCGTCCTTGTCCGAGGTAAAGTCCTGGTCCATGCGTCAGCCCGGTCGACCAGGCTCACCATCGCCACCAGGTCCGCCGGCTGCATCTGCTTGTTGATGTAGTCCTGCGCCGCCTCTACCGCGCGGTCGATGTCCTCCGGCTGCATGCTGCTCAGGTCGAAGAACATCACGATCAGCCGATGATCCTGCAACTCTTCCGGGTCCGCCGCGAAGTTGCTGTTCAGCAGGTCCGCCATCGACGGCCTTGCCCGTCACCGTCGTCTTCTCCGCCAGCACCGCCGCCTCGTCCACGTTCTGATAGTCGAAGCGTGGCGATCTTCTGCGGCTTCCCGTTCTCAGAATCGTGAAGTCGCTCGCCTTCAGCCCCTTCACCATCTCGCCCGTCTTCTTGTCCCGCACCACCACGTTGGTCAGCACAATGTCGGTCTTCACCTTCATGGTGAATGTGCCACTGCCGCTCTGTTGCTGCTGCTGTCGCCGCTCACCGGCGAACCCCCCAGCAGGCATCGCCATCGCCCACCGCGACCAACTGCGTCCGATCTACTCGCTCGTCGTCATCCGACTATCTCGCCATAAAGCCATCCAATCTCTCTCACCCAAAGATCCTAATACACGTCTCTAAAACCGGAACCGCGCCAATATAACGTCAACGCCCGCATCGCAGCCGCCGAAGTCACCTGCCCAAAGGTCGGTGAATTGATCGTCGTCCCGACGCCCGAGTACTGCACCGTGTTCAACGCATTGGTCGCCGTCACTCGCCCTCAAAGCTTCGTGTCTCGCCCATCGACACCGTCCGCGACAGCGAACCGTTCGACCGTTACCGTCCCCGGCAGCTCAATCGAATTCCTCGAAGCATTGCCGTAGGTCCCCGCCGCCGGCGCCGAAAACGCAGCCGTGTTGAACCAGCTTCTTCAGCGTCCGCGGACCGTTGATCGACTGCCCCGGCACCCGGTTCGGCCGCAGCGAATTGCCTGCGCCCGCCGCGATCTCACTGCGCCGTCCCCGAGTACGACGGCGTCGCAAAGTCCCCGTCGCAAACGTGTAGTCGCCCGAGATCGAGAATCCGTCCATGATCTTCGACCACACGCCGCCCTTGTTCAGGAACGCCCGGTTCGGCCCGAACGGAAGTTCGATGCATCCAGTTCCCGTCAGCTTGTGCCGCACAGTCGAAGCTCGAATTGCTCTCCTCCGCGGCCAGGTTCTGGTCGTTCTGCGCGATCGAGTTGCCGCTGCCGCCCACCGACGACGCATTGTCGATCGAGTGCGAGTAGGTATACGTCGCCTGCAACGAAATCCCCTTTTGCAGCCGCTTCCGCGCATTGATCGCCAGCGCGTTCGATCCGCTGCCACGCCATCGAGTCCTCGTAGGTGAACTGCCCCGAGGTCGGGTTCAGCACTCCGGTCGCCGTCCGGTTCGGCGCGCGCACCATGTCCAGGTTGCCCGCCCATCGCCCCGTTGTATCCAACGTTCAGCACCACTCCCATTCCCAGCGTCCGCTGGATGTCCAGGTTGCACACCTGCACCATCCCCAGCCTGTAGTTCGGGTTCACCGCGTAGTTGCTCTGCGTCGTCTGCGTCGAGCAGTTGAACCCGTTCGCCAGCGTCATGTTCGCCAGTCGTGCACGTCGTCGGGCTCGCCGCCGTGTTCAGCGTGTTCGTCTGCGTCACCGCGAACGGCTGCTGGAACGCCAGCTTCCGCGCGAACCTCGCATACTGCCCGGTGTTGTAGTTGATCCCATAGCCCGCCCGTATCACCGTCTGCTTGGTGAACTTGGACTTCGGCGCCCATGCAATCGCCGATCCGCGGCGCATACATCGGCCGGTCCGGATTCACCAGCGACCGCGGCGACCCCAGCGTGCATCCCGTCGCCGCCGTCGCGCACACCTGCGAGATCGACGTAAAGTCCGCGTTGGTGCTTCAGGTTCGTCAGCCGGTTGTACTTCTCCACGTAAGGCGAGAAATACTCCCAGCGCAGCCCATAGACTCAGACGTCACATTCGCCTTAACCCGGTAGTCATCCTGCGCATACCAGTCCATCGAATTCCCACGCAGGTAAATCTTGTTCAGCCCCGCCGTCACCATCGTCTGCTGCGGCAGCCCGATTACCAGGTCCGCGATCGGAGAGCCGCTCGCGGCAAAATTACAGGGCTGGGTGGCACGGATCGGCACGCAGTTCTGCTGCGCCGGATTCTCCGTCGCAATACCCTGAGAACGTGAACGACCCCAGCACATTCGTCCCGCCGATCGAATCCGCATGGATCCGTCGGAAGTCGAATCCCACCCGGAAGTTGTGCTTCCCCTTCCGATAGGCGACGAAGTCAGAGAACGAGATCGTCTGATTGATTGCGTCGCTAGGCGTCGCGTCACTCAAGCCATTCAAGCCGGTGATGCTCACCGACGGCACGCCGAAATAAAACGGGTTGCTCATAAATCGTCGGATTGCCCACATTCACGCCCGCCTCCTGCGCCGGGTTCGTCGCAGTATTCGTGAAGTAGTTCGACGCCGTAGCGTGCGAGCGGTTCCAGGTCAGCGACGCGTTGTTGTTCAACCGCCCATACCCAACGCTGTAGCTGGTGACAAAGTTATACCCTTCGGTATCTGTCTTGCCGCCCAGCAATGGCGAGAAGCTCTGCGTACTCCCAGCCGAGTGCGAATACGTAAAGTTCTCACTGATGCTCTGCCGCAGCGCCGGTGGAGCGTTCCGGTTCTGTCCGCCTCCGCCTCCGCGTGCGCCGCCGCCCCCGCCGCCAAAGCCTCCGCGGCCACCGCGCTGCGGAGCCGATCCGAAGCTGCGGTTGAAGCGAGCAGAAAGCTGATCCGAGTGCGTCGTCGCTGTTGTATTCGTCTGATAGTTGTACCGCTGTCCCGATCGAATTGACGTTCGGCAACGGATAGTAGCCAAGCAACGCCTGTCCCTGCGGCGTGATCTCGTACTGCGGAATGCATGCCGTAGGAGATGGATTGATGGCCAGCAGCGCAGGACTGCAGTTCGTCGCGCCGTACGGATTCCCTGTATTCGGATCGTAGACCGCTCCAGTCACTCCCGACAGATCACCCAGCCGCTGCGCCATCGTCGGCACAATCACCTGTGTGATCGACGGCGTTGTATTCCGCGTCATCTGATAGCTCAGGAAAGCATTCTGTTTCGTGTTCGGCTTCGTCAAGTTCGGAATATAGGGCGACCCCGTGATGCTCGCAATCAATGTATTCCTGTCCGAAGCCGGCTTCGGTACAGGCGTGCCTGTCACCGAGAAGCTGTTCGCATTCAGCAGCCCATCGGACCCCGTATACGCGAACGTTCCGTGCGGTTGCGCCGGATTGAACCCACGAAATGCCGCCGCCGCCGCCGCCGCGTCCACCACCACCACCGCCGCGTCCGCCGCCGCCCGGCCCACCACCTCGGTCCTCCACCACCTGGTCCGCCAAAACCGTTGAATCCACCTGGCCCGGCCATTCCGCCCAGCGCGCCGATTACGGCGTTCTGCACATCGCCCGGTGCGCCACCGTTTCGCTGCGCCTGCGCCATCGCATCCTGAATTCGCCCGCGTATATCGTCTTCGCTGAAGTTCGCCAGCCCGCTGGTCTGGCCCAACTGTCCGCTTACCGCCACAGAGTCCGCGGTCGACATTGCATCCCCGCCACCCACCGACGCCAGCGATGGCTCAGCCCCAAAGTCAGCTCCGCCCTGGCTCGCATCAGCTAAATCATCTCCCTGGCTTGTCAGGTTCAGCGTCTGTGCTCCGCGTCCCTGCGCCCCCGCGCCCGCCCTGGCAACAGTTGGATTCTGTCGCTGCCCTCCGAACTGTCGCGACGGCCCGGCGCCGTTCGGTCGCTGCGGCTGCGGTTGCTGCACCACGCGCGACGCCAGTTGCATCTCGAAGTCCACCACCTGCTCTGCCTTACCGCTCTCTGCTCCCTGCCCATTGATGACTACGTCCTTCGTCCCACCATGGAACGCCGACAGCTCTGCATTCACTGAGTAAGTTCCGTTTGCCGGCACTGACATCGCGAACGTGCCGCTCACGTCCGTCGTCGTCGCATACTTTTTGTTCGTCGCCAAGTTGGTCGCCGTCACCGCAACTCCCGGCAGCGGCACTCCCCCCGATTTCACCGTTCCTCGAATCGATCCACCCCCACCGGCAGCCTGAGTCGCCGTACTCGAAGCCGGAGGACTCGCAGGCGTGGCCTCAGGAGTGGGTGGTGTCGCAACCGAAGCCTGGGCTGGCGCCGCCGCCGGAGAGGCCGCACCTGCATCTGTCTGTCCCTGCCCCCGCGCGATCGCCGCCGGTGCAATAGCAAGCAGCACCGCTGCCATTGCGAATCTCTTCAAGCCTCTATTTGAACTCGCTTTTACTAGACCCACATCGACCTCATACTCTTCCGTCAGTCCTTCAGCTCTACCGTCGACAATCCTATTGCAACGCCGCTCCGCCAGCTCTATGGCAACCTTCGTCGAGGCCATCACTTACACCGTTGAGACACATGCCGCCGCGCGCTCCGGATCCAATTCAAGTGGCCTCTGAATCTTCTCTCCGGAATTGAATACATCCCCTGTGCTTCAGAGTGCATCGCCTGTGAACATACAGACGATGCCGCCCCGCGAAAGACTCTCCGCTGTACTAATTTCTTACTTTGGTCATACTTGCCAAAGCCTTCGAAAGAAGGGCGCATTTCTCTCTCAATTGCCTCAAAACAAGCCATCTATTCCTCGCCTGCAATACACTAACGCCATGCATCAGGTTGCTCATACCGCCCACGGCGCGCCTGCTCCTCCCAGCGCCGAAGGCCCTCACCTCGAAAGCCACTTCGAAGCCAACGAAGTCGTGCGCGACGTTGTCATCGGGCTCTCGGACGGCCTCACTGTGCCCTTCGCTCTCGCCGCCGGACTCTCCGGTGCCATCGCCTCTTCGCACATCGTCGTCCTCGCCGGCCTCGCCGAGATCGCTGCCGGCTCCATCGCCATGGGGCTCGGAGGATACCTCGCCGCCCGCGGCGACGCCGAACACTACGCCTCAGAACTCGCTCGCGAAAAAGACGAGATCATCCATCGCGAATGCGACGAAGAAGAGGAGATATACGAGATCTTCGAGCGATACTCCGTCGCCCGCGCCGCCGCGGCGCCCGTCCTCGCCGCACTCAAGCAGAACCCCACCGCCTGGGCCGACTTCATGATGCGCTTCGAGCTCGGCCTCGAAGAGCCCGACGCCAACCGCGCCCATCGCTCCGCCCTCACCATCGCCTTCGCCTACATCGCTGGCGGATTCATCCCTCTGCTCCCCTACATGCTGTTGCAGGACAGCCTTGCCGCGCTCAAGCTCTCCGTTATCATCACTCTCATCGCCCTCGCCCTCTTCGGAGCCGTCAAGGGCAAGCTCGTCGGCACCGGCTGGCTCCGCAGCGCCTTCCAGACCACCCTCATCGGAGGCGCCGCCGCCACCGCTGCCTATCTCCTCGCCCGTCTCCTCAACGGACATTCCATGTAACCGGAGCGCCCTGCGAAGCATCCAAACCCGAAGCCTACAGAGCCGGAGCATCTCATGACCCCCATCGCCCCCACTTCCTCCGCTCCCAAGATTGCCACCACTCCGCTCCTCGCCCGCTACCAGGCCGTGCGCGCCGCCACCCTCGCCTTCTGCGAACCCCTCTCGCCCGAAGACCTCATGGTCCAGTCATGTCCCGAGGCCAGCCCCGTCAAATGGCACCTCGCCCACACCAGCTGGTTCTTTGAGACCTTCGTCCTCCGCGAGTTCGTCGCCGCCTATCAGCCCTTCCATCCCGACTTCCATCTGGCTCTTCAACAGCTACTACAATTCCCTCGGCGACATGCCCGAGAAAAAACTTCGCGCCTCCTTCTCGCGCCCGCCGCTCGACGCCATCCTCGCTACCGCGCTCACGTCGACTCCGCCATCGCCGCTCTCCTCCAGCATCCCATCGAAGACGAAGCCGCCCGCCGCATCTCTCTCGGCCTTGAGCACGAGCAGCAGCACCTCGAGCTCATCGCCACCGACATCAAGCACGCGCTCTTCACCAATCCCCTGCACCCCGCCTATCTCAAAACTTGCGATCCGATCTCAGACCAGCTCCCCGCGCCTCCCCTCGACTGGGTCAGCTTCTCCCGGCGGCCTCACCGAAATCGGCGTCACCCCCAACCCCGCCGACCTCACCGCCTTCGCCTTCGACAACGAGACCCCACGCCACAAGGTCTACCTCGTGCCCTTCTCGCTCTCCACACGCCTCGTCACCTGCGCCGAGTACCTCGCCTTCATCGAGAACGGCGGCTACACCCGCCCCGAGCTATGGCTCTCCGAGGGCTGGATCACGCAGCGCGCAGAAGGCTGGCAAGCCCCGCTCTACTGGCATCGCGACCCCGCCGCCCGCTCCGGCTGGTCGCATCTACACCTTGCACGGCTTCCAGCCGCTCGAAGATCTCTCCGAGACTCCTGTCTGTCACCTCAGCTTCTTCGAGGCCGACGCCTACGCCCGCTACGCCGGTCACCGCCTACCCACCGAGTTCGAGTGGGAACATGCCGCCGCTCATCAACCCGCAGAAGGAAATCTCCTCGAATCCAACCACCTCCACCCCACTCCCGCCGCACCCACCCCCGGCCTCCAGCAAATCTCCGGCGACGTATGGGAGTGGACCGCCTCCGGCTACACCGGATACCCCGGCTACACACCCCTGCCCGGCGCCCTTGGCGAGTACAACGGCAAGTTCATGTCCTCCCAGGTAGTCCTTCGCGGAGGCTCCTGCGTCACCCCCGCCGCCCACATCCGCGCCACCTATCGCAACTTCTTCACCCCCGCCACCCGCTGGCAGTTCTCCGGCCTCCGCCTCGCCCAGGACGCACCCCGCCCCGCCTGAATGGTATTCGCAAGCTGACACCCCGTCCGCCACCCCACTGGTTTATCTCCCAGTGCCCTTGCACCGTGCTCTGGTTGTATCGTCTCTCCAACTCCCCTGGGAGAGTCTTGCCTCTTTGCGGCGAGCTTCGCGCATCACTGGAAGATGCAGAGTCGATACAGGAGCACAGGAGCGGTACCCCCATGAAAATTCATACCTCAATCCTTCTCTTCGCGTTACTCCTTGTACATCCCCTCTTTGCACGACCAAAGATCAGATGTACTCGTGATGAACAACGGAGACCGCCTGACAGGCGAGATCAAGGGGCTCTCAGCCGGCACCCTCTACGTCGGCTTCGATTACATACTCAGCACGGCCTCGATCAACTGGTCCAAAGTAAATCACATAGAAAGCACACAGTTGTTTATCGTCAGAACCGAGAACGGGTCGGTGTACACCGGAACACTGAAGACAACGGAACGTGCCGGAGAAAGACCCATGCAGATTGAGATTGCCAGTGCGACAGCGCCCGCCGTCGTAGTCGAGCAACCTCAGATCGTCGAAGTTAATCAAACCGCCGAGCGGTTTCTACAGCGACTCAATGGCGATATCAATTTGGGCTTCAACTACACAAAGGGCAATGAGGCGGCACAGTATAACTTCAGCTCCTCAGTCGAATACCCGCGCCCGCGCTGGGCCGCAGGGGTTGGCTATCAGTCCACTCTCTCCTCCAGCAGCGGATCACCCGTGACGACACGAAACGCGCTCACCTTCGATGGTGAACATCTCTTGCCATGGCACAACTGGTTTTACGCAGGTAACGCAACCTTTCGGCAAAGTTCGGAACAAAATATCGATCTGCAGACCAACATCGGGGGCGGCATCGGACGTTTCTTGAAGAACACGAACCGCGCCACGATCTCACTCCTGGGCGGCCTCGCCTGGCAGAATACGAAATACTCCCCGTCCAACACCACCCAGCTCGGGCAGCAACAGGTTCTCGCCGCATTGATTAGTGGGAAAATGAACCTGTTCCAGTTCAACAAGACCAACCTCGACGTCACCGCCTCGATTCTCCCCGCACTCAATCAACCCGGACGCTTCTACTACGCCACGAACATCACCTATTATGTGAAGCTCTTCGGCGATCTCAACTGGAACACCTCGTTCTATGGCAACTGGGATACTCGCCCTCCGGCAGGCTACCCCGGCAGCGACTACGGCGCCAGCTCAGGGCTCGGCTGGACGTTCGGAAACAAATAAACAAGTCAAAATAAATCAGCGCTTCTGCGCATCTCACCTGCTTCGGGTTGAGCCCCCAGACTGACCTGATATGAACCCCCTGCCCACCGGTATAGACTGTTTCGGCACGATTGCCGCTCAACCCAGGAGGTATATCTTGGCTCTTCGCAGCGATCAAAATAATAGATCTGCAACCGGCGCCGCCACTGCAACGCTCAATCCCCCGCCACTCGCTCCCATGTTCGCCGCGGGCTCCAGCGCTCCCCTCGGAGCCACGGTCAGTGCCGGTGGTGTCGATTTCAGCCTCTACTCTCGCAAAGCATCAAGTGTGGAGCTGCTCTTCTTTGACCACGAAGACGATAACCTCCCATCGCGTGTAATCCCTATCGATCCCGAGACCAATCGCACCTACCACTACTGGCATATATTTGTTCCCGGCGTAAAGTCCGGCCAGATCTACGCCTATCGAGTCCACGGCCCCTTCGACCCCTTCGACGGCCTGCGTTTCGATGCCTGCAAAGTTCTTCTCGACCCCTACAGCCGCGGCGTAGTCATCCCCAAAAAATACGATCGCGAAAGCGCCGTGCAAGCCCGGCGACAACACTGCCACCGCGATGAAAAGCATAGTCGTCGATCCCGACGAGTACGACTGGGAAGGCGACATGCCGCTCAAGCGTCCAGCGACGAGACCATCGTCTACGAGATGCACGTGCGCGGCTTCACGCGCCATCCCAACTCCGGCGTCGCTCCCGAAATCAGAGGCACATATCGCGGCCTTATCGAGAAGATCCCATACCTTCAGGAACTCGGCGTTACCGCTGTCGAGCTGTTGCCCATCTTTCAGTTCGACGCACAGGACTGCCCGCCCGGGCTGGTCAACTACTGGGGATATCAACCCATCTCCTTCCTCACCCCGCACCGCGCCTACAGCTCGCGTCAGGACGCTATGGGCCCGCTCGACGAGTTCCGCGACATGGTCAAGGCTCTCCACCGCGCAGGTATCGAAGTCATCCTCGACGTAGTCTTCAATCACACCACCGAAGGAGGTCAGGACGGCCCCACCATGTGCTTTCGTGGCATTGACAACGCCGCCTACTACCTCCTCGACCAAAGGGATCCTTCGCGCTATCTGGACTACAGCGGCTGCGGCAACACCCTCAACACCAATCACCCCACCGTCCGCCGACTTATCGAGGACAGCCTCCGCTACTGGGTCCAGGAGATGCACGTCGACGGCTTCCGCTTCGATCTCGCATCCGTCCTCTCCCGCGACTCCGAAGGTCAGCTCATGGCCAATCCGCCCGCTCCTCTGGGACATAGAGTCCGACCCAGTCCTTGCCGGCATCAAGATGATCGCCGAAGCCTGGGACGCCGCCGGCCTCTATCAGGTCGGCAGCTTCATTGGCGATAGCTGGAAGGAGTGGAACGGACACTTCCGCGACGACGTGCGCAGTTTCTTCCGCGGTGACAATGGAATGGTGGGCGCCTTCGCCGATCGCATCCTCGGCAGCCGCGCAATCTATGCCCACAAAAACCGCGAGGCAGAGGAGAGCGTGAACTTCATCACCTGCCACGACGGATTCACGCTCAACGACCTGGTCTCCTACAACGAAAAACATAACGAAGCCAACGGCGAAGACAATCGCGACGGCGGAAACGACAATCGTAGCTGGAACCACGGCGTCGAAGGCTCCACCACCGATCCCGCAATTGAGAAGCTCCGCAACCGCCAGATCAAAAATTTTCTTACCGTCAATCTGTTATCTCTTGGCTTGCCCATGATCACGATGGGCGACGAGGTCCGTCGCACGCAGTGCGGCAACAACAACGCCTACTGCCACGACGACGAAACCACCTGGTTCGATTGGACCCTCCCCGAGAAGCACCCCGACCTGCTCCGATTCGTGCAACTGCTCATCGCAAGACGCCTCCTGCGGGATGCCGACCCCGGACTCCAGCGGATGACCCTCACTCAGCTCATCCAAAGGGCCACCACAGACTGGCACGGCGTAAAACTCAACCAGCCGGACTGGAGCAACGACTCGCACAGCATCGCCCTCAGCACTTATATCCACAAGGAACACCGGATGGTCCACTTCATCTTCAACGCCTACTGGGAGCCGCTCGACTTCGAGCTCCCACCCCGCGACAGCGCCGGCAAATATCCCTGGCGCCGATGGATCGACACCTACCTCGACTCCCCGCAGGACATCTTCGATCACGAGGCTTGCCTCGCGATTCCCAGCCACCCCTATCGGGTAGGTCCTCGCTCCGTGGTTGTCCTCTGGGCCGATGCCGGAGATACCCCCATCCCCGGTACTTAGCAAGACCCGCCCATGCCTCAGAGTTTGTATCGCCGTCAGATAGCAGATGAACAGACTGTTAAGCCGCCTGTTTTATTCGCCATAACCCTTGCTTCCTCAGAGCCCGTCCCACTAACCTTGGACTCCGAGCCCGTCCTGGCAGCAGGATTTACAGTTCCGTGAACCCTGCCGCCTCAACCTGCATCCAATCCCGCTAGAGCGGTCCAGACCGCACTTCATTCAGAGGAACCCACAAGGTGCCACTCATCTCCGCGGTCTCTGAAGCGCTCGATGCAGCATCCGACGCGCTCATCGCTCCAAGCCCTCTCGAAGCCGTAGCCGCCGAGGCGCGCGCCGGCCTCGCCTCCACACCCAAAACACTCTCTCCCTGGCTCTTCTACGACCAGGCCGGCTCCCGGCTCTTCGAACAAATCACCCAGCTCCCCGAGTACTACCTCACCCGCACCGAGCGCGGCATCTTCGCCGCTCATGCCGACGAGATCATCGCGCAGGCCTCACTCCCCAGTCCCAGCGACCCCGCTCCCATCCTCACCCTCATCGAGCTCGGCGCCGGTACCGCCACCAAGACCGGCATCCTCCTCTCCGCCGCCGTCCGCCGGCAGGGAAGCGTCGTCTATCAACCCGTAGACGTCTCCGAGACCGCACTCGCCGAGGCCACCGAAAACATCCTCAGCAACATCCCCGGCGTCGTCGTCCGCTGTCAGGTCGCCGACTACACACGCGAACCTCTCCCCCTCAACCGCCTCCGCAATACCCGCACTCTCGCTCTCTACATCGGCTCCAGCATCGGCAACTTCGCTCCCGCCGCCGCCACAAAAGTCCTCGCCAACCTCCGCGCCCAGCTTCTCCCCGGAGACATGCTCCTCATCGGCACCGATCTCGCCCCCACCCCCGAGGCAAGTCCACACAAATCCGTACCCGGCCTTCTCGCCGCCTACGATGACGCCGCCGGCATCACCGCCGCCTTCAACCTCAACGTCCTCGCCCGTCTCAACCGCGACCTCGACGCAGACTTCGACCTCTCCGCATTCCGCCACCGCGTCTGCTGGAATCCCACCGACTCACGCATCGAGATGCACCTCGAATCCCTCGCCGACCAGACCGTCACCATCCCCGGAAGCCCCACGCTCACCCTTCACTTCGCCGCCGGCGAAACAATACACACCGAAAATAGTTACAAATTCACCCCCCACACCATCGCCACCCTCCTCGCCTCAGCCAACTTCCACGCCACGCACACCTGGCACGACCCCAACCACCTCTTCGCCGTCACCCTCGCCACCGCCACCTAGCAGCTAACATCTAGCAACTGACAACTGACAACTAACAACTAACAACTGTCTCTCCGCCACTCCCCGCTCTTCCCGCCGCTCTTCCTCACCAGCACAACCTCGCGAATCCGTATCCCCTTATCCAGCGCCTTGGTCATGTCGTACACCGTCAGCGCCGCGACCGAAGCCGCCACCATCGCCTCCATCTCCACGCCCGTCCCCGCGGTCGTCGCCGCCGTCGCCCGAATCGCCACGCCGCCCGCCACCACCGTCGCCTCCACATCCACAAAGCTCAGCGCCAGCGGATGGCACATCGGAATCAGCTCCGCCGTCTGCTTCGCCGCCTGGATCCCCGCAAACCGCGCCACCTCCAGCGGATTCCCCTTAGGATTCTCGGGCAGCGCCGCCAGCACCGCTCGCTCAACTCCACAAACGCCTCGGCCACCGCCTCCCGCCGCGTCGCCGCCTTCGCGCTCACATCCACCATGTGCGCCCGCCCCGCCTCATCGTAATGGCTCAGCTTCTTCGCTCATCGCTCAGGAAGCCTACCGCAGCAGCACCGTAATCACATCCCCCGCCCGCAAATCCTCGCCCATCCGGCAGCACCGCATAGCAGTTCGCCCGAGCATTCGCCGCCAGGTCCCCGGACCCCTGCCACCCCACCAGCCGCACCTCCGGCCGCTCCAGATCAAACGTCAGCCGACGCCGGCAAAATCCGCGTCAGCCCAGCCTTGCCGCGCACATCCTCAGCCAGCGTCGCCTGCACAAACCTCGGCCCCGCAACGCCGCGCCCCGCACATCGCCCGCAGCATCGGCTCCACAAAGCAATGAAACGTCACCTGCGTCGAAACCGGATTCCCCGGCAGCCCAAAGAAGTAGCAACTCCGGCCTTCGCACCGCTGGCATTCTCCGCTTCGGCAAGCCGCCCGAAGACCACCGGCTTGCCCGGCTGCATCTTCACGCCGGTAAAGAAAAACTCCGCGCCAAACTCCGCCAGCACCTCCTCCACCAGGTCGTACTTGCCCGCCGAAACCCCGCCCGACAGCAGCAGCAGATCCCACATCCGCCCCTGCGCAATCCGCTCCCAAACCTCCTCCCGCGTATCCCGCGCAATCGCCAGCCGCCCCGCCGCTCCGCCCGCCGCCTCCACCAGCGCCGCCAGCGCGTAGCTGTTCGAGTTACGAATCTGCTACTCCTCCGGCGCCTGGTCCAACTCCACCAACTCGTCCCCCGTCGCCACGATCGCCACCACTCGGCCGCGTCCGCACCGCCAATCTCCGCGCGCCCGCACGCCGCCGCCAGCGCAATCTCCGCCGCTCCCATCTCCGTCCCCGCCGCCAGCACGCACGTCGCCCAGCCGCGCCTCGCTGCCCCGCGGCACCACATTCTCGCCCGCGCCGCAACTGCCGTCCCCGCCGCGGCCCACACCTCGCCCCACGCCCTGCTCCACATGCTCCATCATCGCCACCGCATCCGCCCCCTCAGGCACCGGCGCTCCGGTCATAATCTCGACCGCCGCACCCGCTCACATCGCCCCGCCCGTCCACACCTCGCCCGCGCGCACCTGCCCCACCACCCGCAACACCCCATCCCGCCGCCAGTCCGCCGCCCGCACCGCAAATCCATCCCGCGTCGCCCGGTCGAACGGCGGCTGATCCCGGTCCGCCGTCACCTCCTCCGCCAGCACCCGTCCGGCCGACTCCGCAACGCGACCGCTCTCCACTCCCGGCGCGCGCACCGCCGCGGCATGTCGCAGCACCGACCTCCAGCGCCTCGGCGAACTCCAGCATCGACCTCCATCGGCACGCATCCGCCCATACGCAGTCATCTCCTCCGCCAAGAAAAAGCCCCGGGCATCGCATTGCCCAGGGCCGTTTCGATCTCTAGTTCTGTGTCTTACTTCTTCTTTGCTCGGTGCGGCCTTGTAAGCTCGCTGTCACCGTCGCGCCGATGCCCGCCAGAATGCCCTTCACTTCCTCGGCATGCGGCCCGGTCGGGGCCAGTTCCAGATACTTCTGGTACGCCGCGATGCACTCCGGCGGAGCGGTGATCTTGTTGGTCGTCGGATCCACCGTGGCCTTCTGAATCAGCGCCTGTCCCTTGATGTAGTACGCGTCCACCTTGGTCGGATCGGCGGCAATCGCCTTGTCCGCCGCGGCCGCCGCGCTCGTCCATGTCGTTCGCGTTGAACAGCGTCGCCGCCTCGTTGAAGTAGTACATCGCTGCCTTGGCCGGATCCGCCTTGGCCGCCGCTTCATATGCCGCGGACGCGTCCGCAGTCTTGCCCGTCTTGCCGTAGGCCTGCCCCAGCTTGTTGTTCGCTGCCGCGGCTCAGGTCCGCGCTCGGCTTCGCCGACGCCGCATTCAGGTCGATGCCTTCTGGTACGAGTCTGCCGCCTGCCGTACTTTATCGACATCGAGGGTCGGTCGTCTTATTCGCCGCCTTCGCCGCCTTGGCCGCGCCATCCGCGCCGCCCAGCTGCGCATCGCCCAGCGTGTCCCACAGGATCGGCTCGTCCGGCTTGGCCGCCGTCGCATCCTGTCATCGCCTTGATCGCCGAGTCGTAGTTGCCCGCCTTCGTATCCGCACGCGCCTGCAACAGCAGCTTATTCAGGTTCGCGATCTTCGCGTTCGCCGCCACCGCCGCGGCATTCTGCTTCTTGAACTCTTCGAGCGCCTCCTCTCCTCCGGACTCATCTTGTCGATGTACTCCTTGCGGGTCATGTCGAAGTCGACCGCCTTGTCGTCACCCGGAGCAAGCTTCACGCTGTCGACAAAGTCCATGCTCACCCCCTGCGAGTACGCACCGCAAGATAGTTGCCCGGCTCAGGCCCGTGCCCTTGTAGTTGCCCTGCGCGTCCAGAGGAAAGGTGAACGGGTACTTGCGTGTCTTCGGGTCGCCGCGTTCTTGTCGGTCGTCAACCTCACCTCGCCGCTGGTCACCGGCTGTCCTGCGGGGTTCTGCACATGCCCGTGAATGCTCGCCGGCGCCGCTTGTGCCATGCTCCGCGCCGGGCTCAGCATCACAACCCCTGCGAACACGACCGCAGCCATCACGCCGCCCAGCTTCCCCTGCTCGAACTTCAATATCAACTCAGAACTCTTCATATGCCTTCTCTCTCTCCTACGCCTCTTCATTTCGGCGCATAGCGCTGCGCATTCCAGCTTTGCCTGTTCCTGGTCAGCTATTCCTGTTCTTCATTCCTGCCACAACTCAAACCTGTTCTGCTGTCGCCACCCTTATCTCCCCGTCGACGTTGCCGGATCGATTCGCGCTCGCCTCCTCGCACGCGCGCAGCCGCGGAGCACATCTTTTGCTCCCGCCGCAGGCCTCCGTCTCGCAGGCACAGCATCTCCAACTTACATGCAACGGTGCATCCCATTTCAACTCCTATTGAACTGTGGGCATTAAATCTCCTACTCGCCGCCGCTGTAGTCCAGCAGTTCCAGCGCCTCCGCCTCATCCTCCTCCCGCACCTGCAGCCGCACCCGGAACGCCGACTGGATCAGCTTGTTCACGTTCTCCCCCACCAGAAACGTCTCCACTCCTGCCGCCTCCAGCATCCCTTTGGCCATCTGCGCCTCCACCGGGCTCCCAAACCGCCCCACCGTCACCATACCCTCCGGCGGCGTAGGCTCCGGATCTCCCTCAAACATCGCCATCGCGCACCTCCTCTTCGAATCTTTGAATCTTCGAATCTCCGAAAGTCACTTCGCATCATACGACTGCAGGTGAAACGTGATCGTCCCGAAAACCGGTACAAAGTAGCCCGTATCTGCACCGGCATATGGCGCGCATCGTCCGTGTACCAGATCCAGATCTTCCCTCGGTTCTTCACCATGCCCTCTTCCGCCGTCGGCTGCACGCGGATCGTCTGGAAGGTCCCCGCGGGCGTCTTGATCTCTTCCTTCGCCTCCACCTTCATCGTCACCGTCACCGTGCGCATCGAGTCGGCCAGCGGAAACCGTACCTCCTGCCCCACCACCATCGGCTGCGACGCGGCGTAAAAAATCGCCGAAAGCGAGTCCGTCACGCACGCCGGAATCGACGCCATCTGCGTCTTCTGCGTCCCCTTCACCAGGTTCTTCTCCACCAGCGTCTGTTTGCCGTCCTTCCCATCGAGCGTCAGGTCGCTCGAAACCTTCCGCCGCCCCTCCTGCATCTGCTTCGAAAACCCAATCGAGCAGCCCGTCAGTCGTATCAAATGACGACTGAAACCGATCCACCACCGGAAACAGCATCGTTCACCGCCCCCACCGTGTCCGCCGTTGCCGTCACCTTCAGGGTCGTCGCCCTGCTGCTCCAGGTGAAACACCGCCGTCCCCGCCGTAAACACCCGCCAATCCACCGTAAACGTCAGCGTCTGCGCTGCCGGAAACGTATACCCCGCAGTCGGAGGCTGCAGCGTCGGAATCACCACCGGCGGCCGGCTTCGCCCCCAGCCCAAGCAGCTGCGCCGCCACCGGTCTCGCACCGTGCGCAACGCACATCACGACCAGGGAAGCCAAAAAAATAGCAGTCTTACGTTTCAGCAAAGGGCATCACTCGCATCGATACTTCAAGATCTGTCGCTCGAATCTATTTATACTCGGCCGTACTTCGCAGGCCACGGCCCCAGCGTTGCAAATCGGCAATGTCAGCGCCGAATCAATCAGTGCCGGAACAACCAGACCACTCCTGCAGCCACCAGAGCCGCCCCGAAGAGCCAGCCTCGGGCCTGGTTCAAACGATCCATCCACTTGCTGTTCATAGAGAACACCTCATCCGGACTGCCACGCTCGATTCTAGTCCTATCGACTTAGACCGCGCAGCAGCCTAGCCTCCAGGAATCACGCCTCGTCCAACCAGCACCAACTTTACCGCCAGCGCGGCATAAATAGCGATAGCTCCCATACTGGCGTTGTATTCGCGGTGATGCAGATAAAGTTTGGACGAAAAGCTCCCCGCAACGTCATCGGTCCTCGCCGCCGTCCATCGCGGCAGCAACCGCGGCACGCTCCGCGCATACTCCTCAAAACCCGCAAACTTCTCACGCAAATAAGCTTCCTCGCCTTGAATCGTCGGCACATAGATCACCGCAAACAACACCACCAGCGCCGCCAGGATCACCCAGCTCCCAGCCGCCCCGGCAAACCCGAACGCGATCATCATGCTCCCCAGGTACAGCGGATTCCGCGTATGCGCATAAGGCCCCGTCCGCGTCAGCTCGGCATTCTTCCGCACATACCCCGACGCATATCCCCGCAGCCAAACCCCCGGCGCCACCAGCAACAGGCTCAGCCCCAGCGACACCCACGTAGGCCTCGCCAGCCACAAAAACACCGCCGCAAAACAAAACCCCAGCGGCACCCGGATCCTCTTCGCAATCCGTTGCCACATCGTCCGCTCACTCAATCCAACACCTCATCAATCTTTCACTCGCTTCTAGAGTCCTTCACTCGCTTTCAGGTATCCCAAGGCTGGTAGCCCGATGCTTTAGCTTGGGGTCTCCTTGGGTCTCATAGGCCAGGCACGAAATTGCTCTCACTCGCTTCTAGGTAAGCCAAGCCTTCAGGCTTGGCCCTCCCGGACATCCCAAAGAACGGGGCTTTAGCCCCTGGGGTATGCCCTCTTGTCCGAACCAAACATATGTCCGTTCTCAAGACTACTGCTTGGGTCGAGACTAGTGCTCAACCCAAGATCTCCATCGCCGCCCGCACCACCTCATCCACCCCAATCCTCAACATCCCAGCCTCCGCCGACTTCGCCCGCGCATGGTCCGTCACGCTCGAAGCATCCCGCAGCACCTTCATCTGCCCCGCTCCAAACGGCCCATTCCGCGCCGGATTCGTAGGCCCATAGATCCCCACCACCGGCCTCTCCAGCGCCGCCGCCAGATGCAGCGGCCCCGTATCCCCACCTATCACCAGCGACGCCCGCCGCATCAGCGCAATCATCTGCCCCACCGAACACGGCACCGCCCGCGCAAACCCTTCGCTCGCCGCCGCCATAGCCTCCGCGACCTCATCTCCACCCGGCACCGCATTCACCACCACCCCAAACCCCGCCCGCCCCAGCGCGGCAGCCACAGCGCCGTACCTCTCCGCCGGCCACTCCTTAGCCCCCCAACCCGCCGCCGGAGCCATCACCACAAACCTCCCCAGCCCCGCAACCACCCCATCGCACCAGACCTCCGCCGCACCATCCACAGGAAATGGCACCTGAGCCGGCCGCAGCACCTCACCAATCGCACCCCCCAGCAGTTCGCAGCCCTGCTCCGCCACATGCACCGCCGGCGTCTCCACCATCTCGTCGTAGAACCACTTCGCCGCCGCCTCCCTGGGCTTCGCCGCGCCCACCATCCGCGCCCTGGCCATCCGCCCCACCACCGCCGACCGCACCGCCCCCTGCATATCCACGCAAAGGTCGAACCGCTCCTCCCCGAGCACCCTCCGCAGAGCCTTTATCTCAGCAATCGTCGTCCCTGCCAGCGGCCGCCGCTTCCACTCCTTCGTCGGCACCCGATACCACCCATCCACCAGCGGCATCCCCGCCCCACGCGCTCCTCCGCCTTCATCGCAACCCGCCGCCACCAGCAGCTCACGCCAAACCGGCTCAATAGCCCACCGTATCTCCCACTCCGGATGCATCTCTCTCAGCGCCGCCACCGCCGGCATAGAGTGCACCACATCCCCCATCGCCCCAATCCGAACAATCAGCACCCGCATCGCACAACCCCACGAGCAGCGCCGCCACAATTAGCCTTCTTCGACAATCTCTACCCTCTACCCTCTACCCTAAACCCTCTACCCTGCCTTGCGCCTCTCCATCGACCGCACCCGCACAATCATCTTGTCCACAGCCGCCCTCTCATCCACCAGCTCCAGCTCCAGCTTCGCCACCACCACCGGACCCACCGCCCCCAGCCTCGCTCGCATCGCGCCGGTCAATTTCACGGCGTCCTTCTCCGTCGTCACAAACCCATCAGCCTTCGTGCTGCGAGCCGCCTCCACCAGCCTGTCCATGTCCAGCTCGTCATAAGGATGATGGTCCGCGAACGCCACCGTCCCCACCGCATCCACGCCCTTCCTCTGCAGCATCTCCTCAAACCCCAACGGCCTCGCAATCCCGCAGAATACCAGCGGCCTCGCCGTCACCTCCGCCCGTACCGCGGCCTCCTCGCCGATCTCCATCTCCTCCTCGTCCGCCAGCTCCGTCACTCCCTCATACATAAAACTCAGCCGCCGCCGTATCACCCACAACAGAGGAGCCCGCGCCCGGCTTCGCAGCCCCGCCACAAACCCCGCCGTCGCCTCCAACTCCTCTTCCCGCAGCACAATCACATCCGCAAACCGCAGCGCCTCCAGCGACTCCCGCAGATTCCCCGCCGGCAGCAGCTCATCCTCCAGATCCTCCCGCGTCAGCAGCGCGATATCCACCTGCCGCCCCAGCCTCCAGTGCTGAAACCCATCGTCCAGCACATGCACCGCCGTCCTCACCTCTCCTTCACTCTTCTCCGCCAGCAACCCCGCCTCGTAGCGGTCCTCCCCCACAAATACCGGCGCTCCCGACCGCCGCGCCAGCAGCACCGCCTCATCCCCAAACCACCCTGCATCGCCCTTCGGATCCACCCTCTCCACGCCCTTCGACCGCCGCCCATACCCTCGCGTCAGGATGCTCACCTCATACCCGCGCCTTCGCAAAATCTGAGTCAGCAACAACACCATCGGAGTCTTCCCCGCGCCCCCCGCCGAGCAGCTCCCCACGCTGATCACCGGACTCACCAGCCACCGCCGCCGCCAGAACCCCCACTCCGCCAGCCACCTTCGAAACCGAGTCGCTGCCCCATACACCGGCGAAAGCGGCCACAGCCACCGTCTTCTCACCCCGCGTCGATGGTCCCCCACCGCCTCGCTCACGGTCTCGTCTCCATCAACTCCATCAGCGCCGCCACGGTCCGCTCCGTCGCTCCATTCTGTGCCTCAAACACCCGCCGCCCCCGCTCGCCCATCGCCCGTGCCCCATCGCGATCAGTCATCAACTCAATCAAAGTCCCGCCCAGCTCTTCGCGCCGCACAATGCGAATCGCATCCGCCTCCCGCATCGCCCCCACAATCTCCCTGAAGTTCTCATAAGACTCCCCCATCACCACCGGAACTCCAAACTGCGCCGGCTCCAGCGGATTATGCCCACCCTTCAGCGCCACGCTTCCTCCCACAAACGCCACCGAGCCCACCGAATACATCGAAGCCAGGTCCCCAATCGTGTCCAGCACCAGCACCGTCCCGCCCAACGCAGGCCCCACATCCGGTCCCAACTCGCTGCACCGCACCAGCGGATATCCGCTCCGCCGCGCCAGCCCCACCACCTCATCAAACCTATCCTTATGACGCGGCGCAATCAGCAAAGACGCATCGGGTATCGCCTTATGGACTCCCGCCCACGCCGCCAGCAACACCTCCTCCTCATCCGCCAGCGTGCTCCCCGCCACAATCACCCGGCTCTGACTCAACAGAGAACCCACCCGCCGCGTCATCGCTGTAGCCTCACCCGCCCGCACGTCATACTTCAAATTTCCCGTCACTCTCACTCGCTCCGCAGCCACGCCCATCCTGCGCAGCCGCTCCGCCGTCTCCTCGCTCTGCGCCAGAAACAGCGACACCTCCCGCAGCAGCGGCCCCCAAACCCCACGCAGCCGCATATATCTCGGAAACGATCGATCGCTCACCCGGGCATTCACCACCGCCAGCGGCACGCCCCGCTTCTTACACTCCCGAATCACATTCGGCCAAAGCTCGCTCTCGATCGTCACCATCAGCCGCGGCCTCAGAGCCCCCAGATACCGCCTCACCACCACCCCAAAGTCCAGCGGCATATAAAACACCACACACCCAGCCCCCAGCTTCTTCTTCGCCAGCTCCTGCCCCGCCTGCGTAGTCGTCGACACCTCCACCACGAACCCGGCATTCTGCAACTCACCCACCAGCGCCGTCGCCGCCAGCACCTCACCCACGCTCACCGCATGGACCCATACCACCGCCTTCCCATCACGCGCAGCCGCCTCGCCCGCAGCCCGCACCTCCGCCGGAACCCGTCCCAGCCGTCCCCCAAGCCCCGCACGATACCTCCCGCTCATCGCCATCCGCACCAGCCAGTACGGAGCCCCCACCACCAGCACCGCCAACAGCAGCAGGCTATAAATCATCATCAACGCGCAACCGCCCGCGCTCCTGCTACCCTTGTCGCGTCCACCATCGTCATACCGAGGATGATAATTAACCCCGCATGAATCAGCACCCTGCCGCCCTTGTCTCCCGTCGCCGTCTCGTCGTTGCTGCCGCGTTCGCGATAGCCATCATCGCCGCAATCCCATTCGCTCACGCCGCCGACAAAAAAGCCCCACCCCCCAAACCCGCAGCCGACTACCCCGCCAACGACGCCCACCCCAACGAGCACGTCACCATCGCCATCGATCCCTGCGACTCAGTCAAAGACTGCAGCTTCTTCCGCCTGCCCTACCCCTCCCACTCCATGATCCCCGTCCGCGTCATCATCACCAACGGCTCCGACGCCACTCTCTCCCTCGACGACGTCCGCATTCAGTTCATCTCCGCCAACAACGACAAGATCCCCGCCGCCACTCTCGAAGACCTCAACCGCCGCATGTTCACCTTCAAGAGCGCCGAGCCTACCAAGATCCCCATCATCCCCATCACCATCCACCACCCGCCCATCGACAAAAAGGTCATCGACGACGACAAAGACTTCGGCTTCCAGACCACCACCGTCAACCCCCGCTCCACCCTCGCCGGCTACCTCTTCTACGACGTCAAGGACCTCGACACCTACGACGTCTCCCCCCTCAAAGGCGCCCAGATCTACGTCAAAATGATCCACACCGCCGACAAAAAGCACGAGCTCTTCGCCTTCACCATCCCCTTCGACAAATGGCTCGCCGCCAAACCCAAACCCGACACCACCCAACCCCCCAAACCCTAATATGAAGTGTCATCCTGAGTGAAGGCTCTCGCAGCTTCATCGCGAGAGTCTGAGTCGAAGGACCCGCATTTCGCTTTTGCCGTTGCCTGTTCCTTTCGTGCCCTTTCCACAACTCCATCACCACTCAAAATTTTCAGGAGAAATTGCTTGGCAAAATCATTTCGGGAGTTGAAGGTCTGGCACAAAGCCATCGATCTGACGGTTTTGGTGTACGAGCTTACCGTTGCATTTCCGAAGCACGAGATCTATGGCCTATCCGCGCAGATGCGCCGTGCCGCCGTGTCTATCGCAAGCAACATCGCCGAGGGTTCAGCTCGTGGAACCAGAAAAGATTTTAGGCAATTCGTAAAACTGGCGGAAGGCAGCAATTGCGAGCTGCAAACGCAGCTAACCATCGCGAAACGTCTTCAACTCGGCGATCAAGTGAAAGCTAACGAAACCGAAGCCCTCTCGCTAGAGATCAGCAAAATGCTATCCGGTCTATCCACCTATCTCGCCAAAGAAATCCAATCCAACCGCTCAACCCCACCAACTAACAACTAACAACTAGCAACTAGCAACTAGCAACTTCTCTACCTCTTCACAAACTTCTTAACACTCATCCCATTCACTTCGCCCACGTAAATCGCCCCAGCCGAATCCACCGTAACCGCCGTAGGATTATTCAACCCATCCACCCGATCCACAACGGTCCCATCCTTCAAATTCGCAATCAACAAACAATTCCTCTCCGTCCCATCCACCACATAAATCAAATCCCCTTTGATAAACAATCCCCAAGGCGTCCCAAAGTTCTTCCACTGATCTAAAAACTTCCCATCAGCATCGAAGATCTGAATCCGGTCATTAGCCCGATCTGCCACATAGATCCGCCCACTCCCACCCACCGCAATGCTATGCGGAGTATCGAACTGCCCCGGCTCTTTCCCTTTGCCGCCCCACCACTTGATGAACTTGCCATCCTTCGAAAACTTCACCACCCGAGTATTCGGTCCCTCGCCATCCGCAATAAACACATCGCCATTCTTCCCAACCGCAACATCCGCCACCCCATTGAACGCATCCTCCGAGCTGTTATCCCCCGCAACGCCCTTCTTACCCAGTGTCATCAGCAGCTTTCCATAAAGGTCGAACTCATAAGCCTGCAGCGTCCCCCGGTCCGTCACCCAAACATGATCGCCATACACTCTCAGAAAATGCTCCCGCTGAAACATGCCTTTTCCCCAGGTCCGCAAAAACCTCCCCTGCTTATCGAAGACCAGAATCGGCATCGCCTCGTCGCGCTGAAAAACATAAACATTGTCCTGCGCATCCACATCCACGCCAGTCACCGCCGCCCACTTCGTCATCCCGGCAGGAAACGTCGCCCAATTCTCAACCAGTTGATAATGACTCTCCGCCGCCCGAACTCGCACGGCCTGCCGAGTGGTCATCGCCCCCAGTGCAACCCCCACAGCCGTCGCGGCTACGAGGCCGCCGAATTTACCTGTCACAAATCCTCCTCGAAATCCCGGGTGAGACAGTCTACCGCCGCATCCGGAACCCTTGACTCCGCCGCTATAATAGAAAGAGGGGGCAACACCAAATCCCAACCTGCCTTTATCTGCGATCCTAGCGGTTAAATCCCATGTTTGGAATACTTTACGATTGCGTCCCCAATAAAATCAGGACCTTGCGGAGGTATCGCAGCCCAAGTCCGGACGTAAAGTTTTTGTTTTGAATACTTTGGACAGAGATAGGGAGAGGGGAAGGGAAGCATTGGCAAAGAAGATCAAAGTAATCGGCGGAGGCCTCGCAGGCCCCGAAGCGGCCTTACAAGCCGCCGCCCTCGGCTGCGAAGTCGACCTCTACGAGATGCGCCCGCACCGCTCCACCGAGGCCCACCAGACCGCCGACTTCGCCGAACTCGTCTGCTCCAACTCCCTCAAATCCGAGTCCGAAAACTCCGCCCCCTGGCTCCTCAAACAGGAGATGCGCCGAGCAGGCTCCTTCCTCCTCCAGGACGCCGACGCCACCGCAGTCCCCGCCGGCCACGCCCTCGCCGTAGACCGCGAGCTCTTCTCCGCCCGCGTAGCCGCCCGCATCGCCGCTCAGCCCCTGATCACCGTCTACCGCGAAGAGGTCCTCACCCTTGCTGGTCGTGATTCAGCCGAGGACGACCCCAACACCATCACCATCCTCGCCACCGGCCCACTCACCTCGCCGGCCCTCACCGCCGAGCTCCAGCGCCTCACCGGCGCCAATCACCTGGCCTTCTACGACTCCATCTCTCCCATCGTCGACGCCGGCACCATCAACATGGACAAGGTCTACCTAGCCGCCCGCTGGGACAAAGGCACCGCCGACTACATCAACTGCCCCTTCACCAAAGCAGAGTACGACCTCTTCCTCGAAGCCCTCACCACCGCCGAAGCCGTCCCCCCAAAATCCTGGGAAGCCATTCCCACCACCGACTCCTCTTTTTTGTCATCCCGCAGCGAAGCGGAGGGATCTGCTTCTGCACTTGCCTCTCAACTAACAACTAACAACAAGCAACTAGCAACTACCCTCACTTACTTCGAAGGCTGCCTCCCCATCGAAGAAACCGCCCGCCGCGGCCGCGACACCCTCCGCTTTGGCCCCATGAAGCCCGCCGGTCTCACCGACCCCAAAACCGGCCGCTGGCCCTACGCCGTAGTCCAGCTCCGCCAGGAGAACCTCCGCGCCGACTCCTACAACCTCGTAGGCTTTCAGAACCACCTCAAGTACTCCGAGCAGGCCCGAGTCCTCCGCCTCATCCCCGGCCTCGAGAACGCCAAATTCATCCGTTACGGCCAGATCCACCGCAACACCTACATCAACGCCCCCACGCTCCTTACCGAAACCCTGCAGTTGAAGCAGCACCCAAACATCCTCATCGCCGGCCAACTCTCCGGAGTCGAAGGCTACACCGAATCCATCGCCTCCGGACTCCTTGCCGGCCGCTACGCCGCGCAACTCTCCCTCGGCCTTACCCCAACGCCCGCCCCCCGAGCCACAGCGAACGGCTCCCTCACCCACTACATCACCCACGCCGAAGCCAAAAAATTCCAGCCCGCCAACATCACCTTCGACCTCCTCCCACCCCTCGAAGAAGACCTGCGCAAAAAGATACGCGACAAAAAAGAACGCCACAAAATCCAGTGCGACCGCGCCCTCGCCGCCTGGAACGAATGGCTCGACGCCTCCGCACAAAATCCTGTTCAGATTCAACCCCTTGCGGTACATTCATCGGACAAGCCATGAGACCACTTTCCGCAACTGAGGCGATCACCCCAGCCATCGACCGCGCCAAAGCCATTCTCCGTCCCTTCTCGCTCAAACTTTGGGTGAAACTCGGCCTCGTTGCGCTCCTCGCCGAGATGACCGGCCAGTTCCTCGCCCCGCCTATGGGCCGCATCCCCCACGGCAGCGCTCAAGCCCCCGCTCTGCCCTCCGGAATCGGCGCCGTCGCCAGGCGCAATCACGCTCGCCGTCTTTGTTGTGATTGGTGTGGTCTTCTTAATTCTCGGTCTTCTGCTCCTCTACTTCGGCTCGCGCATGCAGCTCGTTCTCATGGACCTCGTCGCCACCCGAACCAACCTCGTCGCCCCCGCCTGGCATCGCACCTCCACCCGCACCTGGCGCTGGATCGGCCTCAAGATTCTCAGCTTCCTGGCCATCGTGTTTCTCCTGGCCATAATTCTGGCAGCCCCCCTCATCCACTTCATCCGCTCCATGCCCAGGGGCGGCGGACAGCCGCCAAGCGCCGTCATCTTCGCCAATCTCGCCCTCTTTGTCATGATCACTATAGTTGTGGTCATCATCCTCATGGCCGCCCTCTGGCTGCTCCGCGACTTCGTCCTCCCATTCCTGCTCTTCGATGACGCAGACATCGGCACCGCCCTCCGCCGCGCATTCGAAATAATCCGCCACGAGCCCGGCAGCGTCATCTTCTACCTCTTCATGAAGTTCGTCCTCAGCATCCTCGCCGGAATCGCCGCCGAGATCTGCATCGCGCTCGCTCTATTCGTCGCCGCCATCCCGCTCGGCATCGTCGGCGGAGTCCTCTGGTTCACCCTGCGTCACGCCGGTCCCCTCGGCGTTGCCATCCTGTACTTCAGCTTCGGCCTGCTCTCCATCGTCCTCCTCGCAGCCGCCATCATCCTCGTCTTTTGCATCGCCGGTGCCGTCCTGATCTTCTACCAGTCCTACGCGCTCTACTTCGTCGCCGGCCGTTACCCCCGCCTCGGAGCCATCCTCGAACCCCCACCCCCACCCCTGCCCGACCTGCCACCGATGCCGTTCCCACCCCCGGCCCCGGTCTTTTAGCAAAATCCGCTAACTCTTTCCTCACCTTCACATTCGCGGAAGCAAACCTATCCCGGCGCAATTTTCTGCCGCACTCTACCCCGGACAACTGCCGCGCCTCCAGCCGCGTCTGTCTTTAAGTACGAGCTAATCAGGCTCGCCCCCGGAGGGTTCCCAAAAGCGCCCAGAACCGGTTCACTCCAACTGGAAATGAGGTCGAAAGATGAAATTCACTGCCTTCCCATCTGTCATTGCGTTCGCTGCAATCTCCATCTGTATGCCTGCCTTCGCTGCCAACGGCAAGACCCAGGCCGCCACCGCCCACCAGGACACCAAATTCCTCGAGAAAGCCAACCAGGGCAGCGTCGACGAGATTGATCTCGCCAAGCTCGTCGTCCAGAAGGCCACCGACCCCAACGTCAAGGCCTTCGCCCAGCGCATGATCGACGACCACGGCAAGCTCCTCGACGACATGAAGACCTTTGACGCCGAGGCCGGCCTAAAGATCCCCGACCATCCCTCCGCCGCCACCGAGGCCGAAAAGCTGAAGCTCGACGCCCTCAAGGGTGAGGCCTTCGACAAGTCCTACATCAAGACCATGGTCGAGGACCACCACAAGGACTTGCAGGAGTTTATCGCCGAAAAGAACTCCACCGGTTATCCCGCCTTTAAGGACGCCGTCTCCAATGGTGAGCAGGTCATTCGAGAACACCTGCAGTTGATCGACAATCTCGCTAAAAAGAACGGCGTCACCCCAGATCCTGTACCATCCGCTGGCCTCTAGGCATTCCACTGATACCGTGCAAAAAATGCCTGCTCCACAGCCAAGGGAGCAGGCATTTTTGCACCCTGGCCCAGCACCCGGCGGGTCGCGTGAACCGCACAAATTTCGCAGCATCTCTCAGAATCCGCCGCACTCTTGATAACCACTCTCTGTCCTCTGCGTCTTTTCTAATATGTTGCATTAATTCAGACTTGGCCGAGAGGGCCAGAAACCCAAAGCGGCCTGTCAATTTCTCTTCGAAAAGTGAGGGTCCTTATGATGAAATCCGCTGCTTTGTCCGCCGTACTTCCTCTAGTGGCTGTCTCAGTCTGTATCCCCGCATTTGCAACTGCAACCTCAAATGGCGCAGCCTCTACCGCCCATCAAGACACCAAGTTCCTCCGCGACGCGAATCAATCCTGCGTTGATCAAATCGCTCTCGCCCAGGTCGTGCTCCAGAAGTCCGGCAACCAGGACGTTCAGCAGTTCGCCCAGTCAGTAGTCAGCGACCAGAACCTCATCCTCAACAATATGAAGCACTTCGATGATATGGCCGGTGTCCCCGTTCCCTCCGCTCCTGATGCCGCGACTCAGGCCGAGAAGACGAAGTTAGAAGCCCTCTCCGGTACCGCCTTCGACAAGGAGTACATCAAGGACATGGTCGCCGACCACCACGACGCCCTGACCTCTTTCATGCAGGAGGATAAGGACACCGCCAACTCCGAATTCCGCGCCACCGTCGAGGAAGGCGAGCTCACCGTGCGCCATCAGCTCTACGCGATCGATCACCTCGCCGACTTGAACGGAGTCCCCTCCGCCCCCATCCCTGCAGGCATATAACCAGCCCCATTTCAATCTGCAAAGAGCACCCAGACGCCCGGCTAATCCCGGGCGTTTTTCTTTGTCCCCGCGCTCACTCCGTCTTCTTTTTATTCCGCGCCTTCACCTTAAACCAGATCGGCGTCCCAATAAACCCGAAGCTCTCCCGTATCTGGTTCGCCAAAAATCGCTCAAACGCAAAGTGCAGCTTCACGTCCTTATCCGTGAACAGCACAAACGTAGGCGGAGCCACAGCAGCCTGCGTCATGTAATAGATCCGCACACGCCTGTTCATCGGCACGCTCGCCTTCTGGAAGTCCACCCGTTCTAGGAACCGGTTCATCTGCCCGGTTGTCACGCGCTTTCGTCTCTCGCGCGCCACCAGCTCCACCTTCTTGAACACCGACTCGATGTTCTTCCCGTCCGCCGCCGAGATAAACAGTAGCGGAGCATAATCCAGATACTTCAGCGCATCCCGCACCTGCTGTTCATAGACCTTCCGATCCGCCGGCGGCTTCCCGTCATATAAGCGCATCCCATCCGGTCCAACCTTCGTCATCAGGTCCCACTTATTGATGACGATGATCACGCTGCGCCCGCTCTCATGCGCATATCCGCCAATGTTCGCATCCGCCGCCGCAACACCCTCCGCCGCGTCAATCACCAGCAAGCTCACGTCCGCTGCCTCCAGATGCTTCCGCGCCATAATCACGCTCAGCTTCTCCGCCATCAGCTTTGTCTTGCCCTTGCGCCGAATCCCCGCCGTATCCACAAACCGGAAGCTGTGCCCGCCCCGTTCCACCACCTCATCCACCGCATCGCGCGTAGTCCCGGCAATCGGCGACACGATCGCCCGCTCCGTTCCCGTCAGCGCATTCAGCAGCGTGCTCTTCCCTACGTTAGGCCGCCCAATGATTGCGACCTTCGTCTCCGTCGCCACATGCTCCCCATGCGACCGCAGCCGCCGCACCGGCGCCGCAGCAGGAACCGTAACCGGAATCTCTGACGCGATCGGCGAAGCGCCCGCTGCAGTCGGGGAAGCGCCTGCGGCTTGTGGAGAATAGTCCGGCCCATCCTCGTCCTCCTCCATCTCATCCGCCGCCGTCAGCATCACCGCATCCGGTTCGCTGATCCCTGATCCCTGGTCCCTGATCCCTGTCTCCGGCAACACCTCAAACACCGCATCCAGCAAATCCCCGATCCCCGACCCATGCTCCGCCGAGATAGGCACCACATTCCTGAACCCCAGCCGCCGAAAGTTCTCCGCCCCTGCATTCATCGCGTCGGTGTCCATCTTGTTCACCGCCAGAAACACCGGCTTCCCCCCGCGCAGCAGCAGCCGCGACAGCTCGATGTCCGGCGAAGCCAACTCCGTTCTCCCATCGACAACCATCACAATGGCATCAGCCTCTTCCAGTCCCACCTTAGCCTGACGAAAGATCTCCGCCGGAATCAGCGCCTCATCATCCGGCACCACCCCACCCGTATCGACGATCCTTGCATCCCGCCCCATCCACTCAATCTCGCCATAGATGCGGTCCCGCGTGATCCCCGGCTCATCCCCCACAATCGACCGCCGGCTCCCCGTCAGCCGGTTGAACAGCGTGCTCTTCCCCACATTCGGCCGTCCGCATACTGCAATCAGCGGCAGATCGCGCCCATCCACGCCTCCCGTATCCACCACCATCTGCGCGGCCAGCAGCTCCACATCGCGCCAGTCGTCCTCATCAATTCTCTCGCGCCCAGCCACATTCGCCGACCGCGGCGTCTGCCGCCCCACAATCCCATCCGCAGGCCGTCCGCCCGCACCCGCCCGCGTTACTGGTTTCCTCTGCGAACCGGCCTCATCCCCGCGAATAGTCTTCCGCGCCTCTTTCTCCGGAGACCGCTTCGGCACCCGCTTCAACTTCTCCGTCAAAGCCTTCTTCGTCGAAAGCACCTTCCTCTTCCGCGGGTCCACCGCGCCAGTAGTCGGAGTGGCCTTAGGCGCGCGTCCCTTCTTCGGCCTGGTACTCGCCTGCCGGTGCTTCTTGCCTAATCTCTTCTTGCCGCCTTGCGCCATAGCCAACCTTTTCTCGACGCCAAAGCGCCTCAAGCCATTATATGGACGTGGAATGTGTGAAGCTCTGCTATTCGGGGGCTTCACTAATTCGAAAAGGGGCCATAAACCCCAATCCCATCTGCGCTACGACGATAATCGTTTACATACGATTGTCATCGTACTATCATGACCCTCCATGAACATCCGCATGTGCCACCTAATGCTCATCGCATTCCTCATCACACTCGTCACGCAGATGCACTCCCAAATCGCCCCGCGTCCGCAAGTCGAAGTTGCTGTAGTCCGCCCCAGCGCCCCCGGCGCAGACTCCGGAAATATCAACATCACCCCCGGGCGATTTGTAGTGCGAAACATCACCTTGCTGCGCCTGATTAACATCGCCTACAAGATCAAGATGGATCACATCATCGGCGGCCCCTCGTGGCTCACTAACGATGGATACGACATCACCGCCACCGTGCAGGATATGAGCGGCAACAACTTCCCGCTCATCCTCCAGACTCTTCTCGAAGATCGATTTCACCTGAAAGCCCATCCAGAAACCAAAGATGGTCCGGTCTACGAGCTCACCATCGCCAAAGACGGAGTCAAAATGCAGCCCACCAGAGAGGGAGCCTGCGTTCCCTTTGATCTCTCCCGTAACCGGCCCACCCCCGTTCCAGGCCAGATCCGCTGCGGCATGTGGCAGGTCAGTCAGCCCGGCATCCGTCAGGGAATCGGGATCACATTAGTCGATGGCCCTGGCGTGCCCTTTCAAAGCCTCACCGGCTGGCTCTCTGGCGTGGTGGACCGCCCCGTGCTCGATCGCACCGGCCTCACCGGCCGCTTCGACATCACTCTCAAATGGACCCCCGACGAAATCGCCGCCGCCCGCTCCGCTGCCCCCGGCGACTCCGCTCCGTCCGCCGCACCTGAAGACCTCGGTCCATCTATCTTCACCGCCGTCCGCGAGCAGCTAGGCCTCGAGCTCAAATCCACCAAAGGCCCCGTCCCCATACTCGTAATCGACAACGTAGAAAGACCCTCCGCAAACTAGCAGCAATATTAGGCCGCCTTCACCCGTTTCGCCGACACCTCGAAAACAGTCCCTTCAACCTTCTGCAGATAAGCCACAATCTCTAAGAAGTTCTTCGCCTGCGGATTTCCCTCCGGACTCAGCATCCTCATCAAGCTCTTAGGCGACTTTGAGAGCGTCCGTCCCAGCGCAACGAACCCCAGCGTGCCGTTGATGTATTCGCGCAGCACCGACTTCGCCGTCTCCAAATCCCCGGTCACCATATTGCCGACCGCCTCGCGCAGAAACTCCTGCCGAAAGTTACGATCCTCCAACTGTTCCTTGATCGTCTCTCTGAAGCTACGTGTGAGTGGCATCTTTATCCTCCGGCTTACATCGTTTTTGTACGTCGATCATACAAATAAGGTAACATATATGTTACCAATCCCGCGAAAAACTCCAATCGAACAAAATGCGAATATCATGGACACAGCCCTCTGTGTCCACTCCCATCCAAATCACCCCGGCCCCATCGGACACTCCAAAAGTCTCCCGCCTACCCACGCTTCACGACTTCTTCCACCCCGGCGGCATCCTCTCCAAATCCTCTCTCGCCTTCGAGCATCGCCCCGGCCAGTACGAGATGGCCCGCGCCGTCGAAAAAGCCTTCGCCGACAAGCGCCATCTCGTCGTCGAAGCCGGCACTGGCACCGGCAAAACCCTCGCCTATCTTCTCCCCGCCCTCCGTCTCGCCCGCGAGCGTCAGCAGCGCGTCATCATCTCCACCGGCACAAAAAATCTTCAGGAGCAGCTCTACTTCAAGGACATCCCTTTCCTCGAATCCGTGCTCGGCGAAAAGTACGGCCCACTCAAAGTCTGTTACATGAAGGGCCGCTCCAACTACCTCTGTAAGCACAAGCTCTACGCCCTCCGCGCCAGCCCGCTCCTAAACGGCCTCGAAGAGATCTCCCAGTTCCACCACATCGCAGAGTGGGAACGCACCACCGAGACCGGCGATCGCGCCGAGATCGACACCCTCCCCGAGTCCTCCCAACTCTGGGGAAAATTAGACGCACGCACCGAAGCCTGCCTCGGCCAAACCTGCCCCGACTTCGAGTCCTGCTTCATCACCTCCATGCGCCGCAAGGCCCTCGAGTCCGAGCTCGTCATCGTCAACCACCATCTCTTCTTCGCCGATCTCTCCATCAAGCAGCAGGCCGCCGGAGCCCCCGACGCCGGCATCCTCCCCGAAGCCGCCGTCGTCATCTTCGACGAAGCCCACGAGCTAGAAGAGGTAGCCTCCAACTACTTCGGCATCGGCCTCTCCACCCAGCGCATCGACGAACTCACCCGCGACATCGAGTCCATGCTCAAGGCTCGCGACGCTCTCTCCAGCTCCATCGTCTCCGCCTGCACCACCCTCAAAGACCGCAGCCGCCTCTTCTTCAGCGCGCTACCCGGCGAAGACCCATTCAGCCCGCCCGCTCCCGGACGCATGCCCTTCGACCAGCGCGAATCCTTCCTCGAAGAGTCCGGCGACACCTACGTAGGCACGCTCAACTCCCTCATCCGCCTCGAAGGCGAGTTCGATCAGCTCAAGAACGTCGAAGAGTCCACCGGCCTCGCCCGCCGCGCCGCCGACATCCGCACCCACCTGAAATTCCTCCTCGAGTCCACCGACCCCAACACCGTCTTCTGGATCGAGCGCCGCATAGCCGGAGGCGTTCGCAATTTGAAAAATGTGTCATCCCGACCGGAGCGCAGCGAAGTGGAGGGACCTGCTTTTTCGTCGGGGCGCACCAGATTCACATCGCAAGCATCGTTCCACACCCACCTCCAGGCCACACCCATCGACGTCTCCGAGCTTCTCTCCACCACTCTCTTCGAGCAGTACTCCTCCGTCATCCTCACCTCCGCCACCCTCACCGTAGCCCCCGCCTCCGGCAGCTCCGACCCCTCGTCCTTCACCCACATCCGCAAGCGCCTCGGTCTAACTCTCGGCAGCAGGGAACTGATCGTCCCCTCGCACTTCAACTACGCCCGGCAGGCTCTCCTCTACCTCCCGCCCAACATGCCCGACCCCCGCGAGCCCGACTTCCAGCTCAAAGCCACCGAGCGCATCCGCCGCGTCCTCGAGATCACCAAAGGCCGCGCCTTCTGCCTTTTCACCAGCTACAAACAAATGCGCGAGGTCCACGACCGCCTCCTCGCCGAGCTCCCGTACCCGCTCCTTCTCCACGGCACAGCCCCGCGCCACGTCCTCCTCCAGCAGTTCCGCGACACCCCCAACGCCGTCCTCTTCGGCACCAGCTCCTTCTGGCAGGGCGTAGACGTCCAGGGCGAGCAACTCTCCTGCGTCATCATCGACCGTCTCCCATTCGCCGTCCCCTCCGACCCCATCGTCCGCGCCCGCATGACCGCCATCGAGACCGCCGGCGGCAAACCCTTCTTCGACTACCAGGTCCCCAACGCCGTCATCACCCTCAAACAAGGCTTCGGCCGCCTCATCCGCTCGCTCTCCGACCGCGGAGTCCTCATGCTCCTCGACCCTCGCATCCAACGCCAGCGCTACGGCCGCATCTTCCTCGACTCCCTGCCGCCCTACCGCCTGACCCACGAGATCACCGACGTCGAGCAGTTCTTCGCTGACTCCTCCAACCCGAGAAACTGAACAACTCCCCGCCACCCTTTCACATCACACTGCTTGACTGCGCTTGCGGGACCGAGCAAGCTCTACCATCTGGTCCCCCCAGATTCGGCGGCCCGGCAGTGAGGAAGTTCGATCTTCCTCCAAGGTCTTTCCCATGATCTCTGTTCATCGCCACACCCTCATCTTGGGAGCAATTGTATTGCTCAGTTGTTCCTCATCATCGTTATCTATCGCGCAATCAGGCTCAAGCGCGCCCGACAACTCCAAACAAAACCGGAGTCAGAACCAGACTGGCACCGCTACCAGCCAGTCCAACGTCAAATCGGATCGCGACATCACCGCTCGTGTGCGCCGTGCCATCGTTGCGGACGAGACTCTCTCCACCAACGCCCACAACGTCAAGGTCATCACATCGAACGGGGCCGTAACTCTGAAAGGCCCGGTCGATTCGGATGCCGAAAAACTGCAGGTCGAGAAAGATGCGACCAACGCCATCTTCCCCGATCAGGTAGTCAACGAACTCACCGTAAAGCAGTAAAGCGATGCACGCCCGCCTCGCAGGCGGGACGCGGCTGCAAACCTCGCAACCCCTAACCACTTCGTGACTTTAGGAGCCCTCCCATGTCCAGCAAAAACACCGCAGTCTTCGGCCTCTACGCAACTCCCGGCACTGCAGAAGCGGCAGTAGATTATCTCCTCACCAAAGGCTTCACTAACGCATCGATCTCTGTTCTTCTTCCCGATGATGAAACCACCCGCGCCTTCGCACACGAGAAACACACCAAAGCGCCCGAGGGCACCGCAACCGGAGTAACCGCTGGTGGAATCGTCGGCGGGACACTCGGTTTGCTCGCTGGTATAGGATCCCTCGCCATTCCAGGTGTCGGTCCTCTAATCGCTGCCGGTCCCATCATGGGAGCACTCGCAGGTCTCGGAGTCGGCGGAGCCGTAGGCGGCCTGGTAGGTGCTCTCGTCGGCATGGGTATACCCGAGTTCGAAGCTAAGCGCTACGAAGGTGCGGTCAAGAACGGCGGTACTCTGCTCTCCGTTCACTGCGACACCTCCGAACAGATCGACGCCGCCAAACAGGCCCTCAAAGAGACAGGCGCCCGCGACATCTCCTCCACCGGCGAAGCTGGCTCCAATACCAAAACTCGGACCGAGGTTGTCGACGATAAGGTTGTCGTCGAGCGTGGCGTTCCTGTCGAAACAACCACTACCCGGTACTAAATGCTCCAATTCATAAACACAATCAGCCGCTTCGACGTTTATTCGAAGCGGCTGATTGTGTGAGCGCATCTCTCTTTTCGCAGGCCAGATGCTGGATGGTTGGCAGTCAGAGCTTCACGTTATGTTCCCCGATGGTCGAAAACACCGACCACATGTTGGTAAGATCCAGCAGCTCCCGAATTCGCTTGCCGATATTGACGAGTTCCAGCTTGCAGCCCGACGACTTCGCCGATACATAAAGGCGCGCAAGGGTCCCGAGTCCCATGCTGTCCATGTACGCAAGCCCCGACAGATCCAGCACAATCCGCTTAGAGGTTGGAATAAGCGGGTGAACGTTTGAGTAGAGAACATTAGCCACTCCATATACCAGTGCCCCGGAGCATCGCACGATGGCGCCATCATCCGTACGTTCGATCTCTAGGGTAAGGCGTTTCGGGCTTTCTTCAACAGACATAGGCGTCCTCTCTTCAACAGCGTCGACGGCATCGATTGGCGTCGAAAGTCCTTATTGCCAAAAGTTCTCAAGATCAGCAGCCGACCCCTGAAAAATATCCCGGTCGCACGGCCCAACTCCATCCACCGCATACGGCGGAGGCCCGACATGCCCATCCGTATACTGCCAGAACGTCCACGCATCCCAGCCCGGCGGCAGCACCGCCTGCGGCCCATACTGCGCGAGCCACAGCCAGCAGTTGCTCAGCACCGGGTCAGCCGCTCCATTCAATTGCTCCTTCAGGTAAGACCCTCCATACAACCCCGGCCACGTTCCTGTCACCGCCTGTATCTGGGTCACGAACGCCTTCGCCTCAGCCAGTGTCATCGACAACCCAGCGGGGTTCAGCTCGTAGTCGAGCACCAGCAGATCCCCTGCCGCCGGCTGTGCGTTGGCCAGAAAGAAGTTCGCCTGCGCAACCCCATCCGCGCCGGTCCCAAAGTGATACGCGCCCCACTTCAACCCTGCGTCCGCCGCCGGTTGACGCCGCAGCGCGTAGGCCGGGTCGACAAAACCCAGCCCCTGCGTAGCCTTATGGAACACGCCGAAGATGCCATCAGCCTGCAAAGCGCCAAAATCAACATGAGGGTTGTTGTGCGATAGATCGACGACAGCATTCGTCGTAGTCATTCAGTCTCCTATTCACCGATAGAGATCAACGGATCGAGTAATAAAAATAACTCATCCCGACGATTACTGTTTACGACTGTTTGCGACGGCTGCGGCGAAGCTCCTCAGCGCGCCGCTCAGCCTGCTCGAACAGCGCCGAGAGAACCCCCGCCAGCGCGACGATGAGTGAAATGATGAACAGCACCAGCCCCATCGTGCGCCACAGCGCTACATCGCCCGGCGAACCCGGCTGCTGCGCAATGTTCGTGTAGGCCAGGCCGCAGGAGACCAGAGCAAAGACCAGCAACGTCGCGGCGAGAATGTAAAGGTTCCGTCCCATCACGTCTATTCTACGAGGGGCCGCGACTTTCGCCCTGCTCACACGAATAGAATGCACGAAGGGCTGGACATCGCGTACAAGTGCGAAGCAGGTTTGAGCATCCCGGTGGCAGCACTGCGCGGCAAAACCGCAACCTCGCCTGAGAACTGCTCGGCGAGCACAAAGTACGCCTCATCCGGCGATAGCGCAAAGTGCCGAGCCTCTTTGCCGCCAAAATCAAGCCGTTGCACAAGGCCCAGTTGCCCTTCAACCCCAACACTGTAGACCAGCAACTCGTCCGGAGCCTGCCGATTGCACGCATAAAGAAACCGCCCCAACCTGTCGAAGACAACCTCGCCCGCGCGATTATTTGCGACATCGCCGCCCGGCGGCAACGTATGCGTAGTCGCAATCAGAGTGAGCGTGCCGGCCGCAGCATTCCAACTCATCTGCGTGATCGTCGAGTCAAGCTCGTTGATGCTGTAAGCCCATCTGCCGTTGGGATGAAACGCAAGATGCCTCGGGCCCGAGCCGGGAGCAGTCGCAAAGTATGCAGGATCATTCGGTGTCAACTCAGCCGTAGCGGCGTTCAGCTTGTAGATCATGATGCGGTCCGTGCCAAGGTCATTGATAAGCACGAATCTGTTATCCGGCGAGAATGCCACGCCATGAGCCTGTGGCGCAGACTGCCGCGATGCATTCGGGCCATGACCCACAAACTGAATCTGCGTGACAAGTCCGCTGATCCGCCCATCGCCCCCAATCTTCGCCGAGAGCACCTTGCCGGTGCCAATGCTAACCGAGATCAGGCAGCGCTGCGTGTGGTCCAGCGCAGTATGCCCGAAGTCAAACGCCGGCGCCATAATCGAATTGATAGGCGCAAGACCACCGTCCACCGCAATACGCCACGAACTGAGCGCACCAACATTACCGCCCACTTGATGCCCCGCAAACAGCACGCGCTCTCCCGCGAAGTTGCGCACCGCAAGGAAACCCGCATTATCGGCAGGCGCAACCAGACGAAGGTCAGACAGCGCACCGCCAGCAGAATTCCACGTCGCCACATGAATCCCAGCGCCTTCCCCCAGCGCCTTGGAACCGATATAAACAAGCTTCTCTGCCGCCTCGGCCGCTGCGCAGAGCTTCGTAGCCGCCAGCGTTACTGCGGCAGCGCCCATGAAGCTGCGACGAGTCCAATGCTGCAGATGCGCCATTAAGATTCTCCGTCCTCCATCCTAGCCGACAGCCCTCAGCCGCAAAACGATACAATCAATACATAGCTTGCTGCCGCGCGTCGCCGGCACCCATCCCCAACCCACGCGGCATTTTTGAAGGGAACGAAGCATCATGTTCGAAGTCACCGTAGAAGCCGGCTTCTCCTCCGGCCACTACCTCCGCAACTACTACGGCAAGTGTGAAAACCCCCACGGCCACAACTACAAAGTCTTCGTTACCCTCATCGGCGAGCAGCTAGACGCCGCCGGCATGCTCCTCGACTTCAAGCTCCTCAAGCAGGTCATGCGCCCCACCGTCGACTACCTCGACCACAAGATGATCAACGACCTCGAGCCCTTCGTCTCCGAGCTCAACCCCTCCGCCGAAAACCTCGCCCGCTACTTCTTCCAGCAGACCAGCACGCAACTCCACGAGATGACCGCCGGCCGCGTCCGCGTCAAAGACTGCACCGTCTACGAGACCGACACCAGCTTCGCCCGCTACTACGAGTAATCAAACACTACCCTCCCCAAACAGCGTCCCCCGCCCCAGCAGCCACTGCGGGTCCAGCCGCCGCTTCACCCTTCGCATCGCATCGATCTCCGCCTCTGAGTACTGCAACTCCAGCAGCTTCGCCTTCCGCTTCCCCAGCCCGTGCTCAGCCGAGACCGTCCCGCCCAGCGTCACCGCATGCGCCGCAAACTCCCGCAGCAACCCCGTAGCCACATCCGCCTCAGCCTGCGTCGCCGGCAGCATATTCACATGCACATGCGCATCCCCGATGTGCCCAAAGATGATGTAGTTCCCCGGCAGCTCCTCCTCCAGCCTCTTCCTGTAGAACGCCAGCATCTCGCCGTTCCGCGCAATAGGCACAGCATAATCCGTCCCCATATTCAAAAACCCGCGCCGCCGCATCGTATCCACCACCAGCTCCGGCAGCGAGTGCCGAAACTCCCGAAATCTCTCTCGATCCTTCGCCCCCACCGCAAACCACGAAGCCTCAATCAGCGCCTTAGCCTCTTCAAGCCGCGCCTCCCAGGCCTCCACATCGTCGCCTTCCGCCTCGATGAGCAACGCCGCCTGCGCCTCTAGCGGAATCTCCGGATATCGCCCCCGTAACAACTCCAGCGACCCCTTGTCCGCATACTCCATCATCCGCAGCTCCGCCACCGCCCTCCATCGCGCCACCGCCCCCAACGCATCCTCATCCGAGGCAAAAAAGATCACCCCCGAGAACAGCTCCTTTGGCAACGGCAGCAGCGTCACCTCCGCCTCCAGCGTCACCCCCAGGGTCCCCTCCGATCCGCAGAAAAGATCGATCCACTCCATCCCCGGCTCTAGCCGATACCCCGCCGTATACTTCGTCGTCGACGGCACCGGCAGCCGCGGAGCCCCAAACCCAAACTCCCGCTCAAAGTCGATCTTCTCCCCGCGTCGAAACTCCCTCACGCTCCCATCCATCATCGCCACCCGCAGCTTCCGCAGATGCCGCCGCGTGCTCCCATACTTGAAGCTCCGCGACCCGCTCGCATTCGTGGCAATCGTCCCACCCATCGAAGCCGTTATCTCCGTAGGATCCGGCGCATAAAACTGCCCAGTCCGCGCTGCAGCATCCCGCAGCTCCAGCAGACTCACCGCCGGCCCCACCCTCGCAAACCCGCTCTCAATCTCCAGCTTACGAAACTTTTCCATCGACATCACCCACCCACCCTGCGGCACCCGCGACCCCGTCAACCCCGACCCCGCGCCCGCAACCGTCACCGGAGTCCCAGTCCTCACCGCCTCGCGCAGCGTCTCCACCACCTGCGCCTCCGTCTCCGGCACAATCAACCTCTCCGCCCACCCCGTGAACCCCGAAGCATCGGTCAGATACCTCTCGTCAACCATCCCTTACCTCATCCTCCGAACTCGTCCAACTTACTACAACCATCGCTTCCGAATCCCAACCCCATGCCACAGCATCGAACCATCACTGCCCGCTCGAGGACCCTCATGCAAATCGGCCCAATACAAATCGGCCCAATACAAATCGGCATAGACAGCTTCGCCGCACTCACCCCCGATCCCATCACCAAATCCATCCCCACCCCTGCCGAGCGCCTCCAAAACCTCATCGAAGAGATCGCCCTCGCCGATCAGGTCGGCCTCGATGCCTTCGGCGTAGGCGAACACCATCGTGGCGACTTCCTCGACTCCGCCCCCGCCATCATCCTCGCCGCCGCGGCCTCGCGCACTAAAAACATCCGCCTCGCCTCTGCCGTCACCGTCCTCTCCGCCGCAGACCCCGTCCGCGTCTTCCAGCAGTTCGCCACCCTCGACCTCATCTCCAACGGCCGCGCCGAGATCGTCGCCGGCCGCGGCTCCTTCATCGAGTCCTTCCCCCTCTTCGGCCTCAAACTCGAAGACTACGACTCCCTCTTCGCCGAAAAACTCGACCTCCTCTTAAAAATCCGCGCCTCGAACAACATCACCTGGTCCGGCAAACACCGCGCCGCCCTCACCGGACAAGGCATCTACCCCCGCCCGCTCCAAAACACGCTCCCCGTCTGGCTCGGCGTCGGCGGCACACCCGAGTCCTTCGCCCGCGCCGGCACCCTCGGCCTCCCACTCATGGTCGCCATCATCGGCGGCGAGCCTCACCGCTTCCGTCCCCTCATCGACCTCTACCGCGAAGCCGGCCATTGCGCCAATCACGCCCCCGAGTCCCTCAAGGTCGGCCTCCACATGCTCGGCTACGTCGCCAACACCTCCGCCGAAGCCTCCAACCACTTCTTCCCCGGCTACGCCCAGACCTTCACCGAAATCGGCAAAGAGCGCGGCTGGCCGCCTACCACTCGCGCGCAATTCGAAGCCCTCCGCCGCCCCACCGGAGCCCTCATCGTAGGCGATCCCACTGAGGTCATCGACAAGATCCTCTACATCAACGAAGCCCTCGGCGGCATCTCCCGCCTCAACTTCCAGATGTCCGTCGCCACGCTCTCCCACGAGCGCCTCCTCCGCGCCACCGAACTCCTCGGCACCCGTGTAGCCCCCGTCATCCGTAAATCCCTCACATCCTAGACATGCGGTACGTTTCCAAATCCAGTATTAGCTGCGTTTTCTGGCCGCCAGGGGTCACCAGGTGCTATACCCATCTTCTTCCGTGCCTCCGGTTTCAATTCGTGCCGAACGGTCAAGTCTTTCTTGAACACCCTCCACGGCATTACTTACCCCTCGGCTCAAGAGATAAGTGAAAACGACAAACGCAAGAATGTCAGAAGTTTTGGGAGTCATCGTGGACAAATGCGAAATATCAGCGCGTTCGATCAATGCGATATTTGATATTACGGCCAGGACAATTTCAGAGAGTCCGTAGAGCAATTTGGAGTATTTCTTGAACAGATACAGAAGTATTCCCGCAATTATCAGTGCTATCGCAAATATAGAACGTAACATCACGTCATAGTAGACGTGATGTTTCTCACTATATGCACCATGTACGCGCTGGCCATAAATCAACACGCCAAATTGAGAAAGCACAATGAAGGCAAGGTACCCTAAGGTTAAAATGTAACCAATATAGTGGCTTTTTGCGCGATTTTTGAAAGGCCTTGCGTTCCCTCAATTCGTAGGCCAGGCCACCCGCGAAGGTGACTGTCAAAAAAGCTAATGTTATCCAGACCTCAAAGCTTTGACCCCTCTTCTCCATAATTCTGAAAGCCCAATCGCCTATTCGTATTTCGGCCGCCTCGTATTTATGAGATAAAAACCAAAGCCCCCACATTGCCGACACCAGGACTCCCAGTATGCAAACGGCAGCTAAAGACACAAGAAGGCCAGTTTTCCGTCGTGAAAGTGCGGACAGGAGCGGGGTTTTCATGGGCAACTAGTCTAATGCGGCGCCCGGGCAGCAGGAAATCAGTAGAATGTTGAGGCCTCAAAAAATCTCGTGCAGTTCAGCCGCGACTCTGCGGCAGGATAGGGAATAACCACAATGCAGGCCGAGAACTGGAAAGCCACCCCCTTCACCATCGAACGCAAAGCAGGAAAGACCCCCGGCACCGTAATCTTCCGTCTCTGCGGCCCCTTCACTGCGCGCGATATGTTCGGCACTCTGACGCCCGTCGCCCTGCACGACATGCTCGCCTTCCAGTCCACGCCCGGCGAGCAGCCACCCACCCTCAACATCATCGACCTCACCGACGTCCCCTACATGGACTCGACCGGCCTCGGCAGGCTGGTCAGTCATTACGTTCACTGCCGTCGCAAAGGCGTCCACATGATCGCCGCCGGAGCCACCCCGCGCGTCATCGAACTATTCAAAATGACCCACGTCGACTCAGTCATCCCCACAGCCCCCACAGTCGAGGAAGCCGACATTCAATAAACGGCGCTGTTCAAAGGAGTGATTTGAAGAGGATGCTGAAAAAGTGGTTGCTTTGAAGGGGAGCGGCTTCAGCCGCTCCATAAGCGGAACAAAATCAATGTGGCTTTAGCCACTGAGGGAATGTTGATGTTGGCTAACGGACTTTTTCTGCACCTTCATTAAGCTCGAGACCCCTCCCCTCTCCTCAATCCGTAGGCCGCTGCTTACCCCACGAAAACCGCCGCCCCAGAATCCCCTTCACAATCAGATGGTCCGTCGACGCCGTCGGCCCCAGCCCCACGCCAATGTTAATCTCCCACTCCGGCGATACATTCAAATCCGTAACCGCAAAGATCTGCTGTTGCTGGTCATGCAGCGAGTAGAACGACCCTATCTCCCCATAATCCGCGTAGTACTCAAACCCCGCGCTCACCACCTTCGAGAAGTCGTACCCGATCTTCGCCCCTGGCGCGAACCCCCATCCCTGGTTCACGTCCGGCCCATGGAACGTCCGCTCCAGCGCCGGATTCACCGCCCAGTACCATCGCCCCGCCTGCTTATCCACGATTGGCCGTATCTCCCACGTCCACGTATCCGGCGAATACACCGCCCGCTGATACCCCACCTCCGTCGACAGACTCACCCCCACCGGCCAGTGCCAGCTATCCGGCACCCGCACCCGCGGACGAATGTGGTCCCCCACCCACTGCCACCCGTGCCCCGCCTGTATGCTCGAAAAAACGTAGAACCCCACCTCCGACCACGAATTCAGCCCCTGCGTAATCTCCAGCGTCTCGTGCTGCTGGTGGTTCGTCGGATACGTCCCATCCGTCGTAAACTTCGATCCATCCACCGTGAAGTTCGAGTGCAGCTCCACCATCGTGTTCTTCGGCTCTACGGTATCCGCGCCGTACACCTGTATCTCGTAGTTCCCCTGCGCCATCGCAAAACTTCCGCAGCCCAGCAGTAACAGCCCCGCCCAGGCCCATCTGGATAATCTCACTCGCCGCACCTCTTCTTTATGCATATCGAAATAGCATCATGAATCCCATGTCCATATGGTCCTGCTGATGGCAGTGAAACAGAGTCGCTCCCGGATGATCGGCGATAAACTCCACCTCCACCTGTTTATTCGCGTTCACTATCACCGTGTCCTTCACAATACCGTGCGTCTCCTGCCCCTCAAATCTCGTTATCTCAAACCTGTGCCGATGCAGATGCACCGGATGGTCATCCGTGCTGCGATTGGTCATCTTCAGCCTGTACCTCTGCCCCTTCACCAGCGCCGGAGAGCTCACATCCGGATAAGACCTCCCATTGATAGTCCACCGCTCCACGCCGCCATGCCCGCGAAACTTCGAATCAAACACCAGCGGCACCTCAATCGCCTTAGCATCACCCGCAGCGTCCGCACCTTGCTCGGCCGCACGCCACCAAATCCCAAATAACTCCAATCCAGACTCTCCGGCTGCTCCCACTTCGCCTCGCCGCTCTGTCCCGCATACTCCACCACCATCGCCATCCCGGCCGCCTGAATATGCTTCCGAACCTCGCCCAGCACCCATACCCCCGGCCTGTTCATCTCCACCACCGCACAAACCCGCTCCGCCGGACCAAGCCTCAGCATCGCCACCTGCCTCGGCGTCGGCACATCATTCCCATCCAGCGCCACCACCTTGAACGTGTGCCCCGCCAGCGCGATCCAGTGCTCCTCCGTCGGGCTCGAATTCAGAACGTGCATCAACACCCGCTGCCCTTCCTTCACCTGCAGCGGCAAGCCATGCCCCATCACCCGTCCATTATCGTCGACACCTCATACACCGGGTTCATCGACCCATCGCCCCCGCCCGCCCACTCCCCACCCCAGTCGTGCAGAGTAATAAACGCCTCCTGATCAAACCCCACATCGGCAGCTCCCACGGTCGGAGCCCGCTCGATCATCAACAACCCATGCTGTCCGCTGTACTGCCCCTTCTTCAGGTCCTTGCCCGCAAACGTATGCGTATGGAACCACCGAAACCCCGCCGGCTCCGGCGAAAACGTATACCGAGCCACCCCGCCCGGCAGCGATCATCGGAGTCCCTTCCTCCATCGCCCCATCCACCTCCGGCGGCAGAAACAGCCCATGCCAGTGCACCACCTCCGGACTGTTCGTCCGGTTCCTCACCTCAATCGTCACCGGCCTGCCCTCGCGCATCCGCAGCAGCGGCCCCGGAACCTGCCCGTTATAAGCCACCGTCTCAAAGCTCTGCTTCGCCGACACCGCCACCCTGTAAGGAGCAATCTCGATCACATGGTCCGCTGCCCCCGCATCCTGCGCCCACGCACCCGGCCCCGCCGCACACGCCGCGACCCCGCCCGCAAGCCTCAGAAACTCTCGCCGCGTCGCACCCCGTCCTGTCGAACTCCCCGGCACCAACCCATTATTCACAACAAAACCTGTCAAGTGCCAAAATCACATAAGACATTCAAAACAAAACAGATAAAATGTGGCCATTAGTTATGCGCCATTCGCTAAAATAGAACTAGAAGCTTAAACAAGCCTGAACCAAGACCCGGCCCACGCCGGGCTTCCGACTTTAAATGATTGTTGAGCCAAATTTGCAAGCCTTAACGGACGCTGAAAAAGCCGCTGTCTTGAAAGGGCGGGACTGGTAGCCCAATGCTTTAGCTTTGGGTCTTCCCGCCGTAAAGGCAATAATTTCAATGGGCTTTAGCCCCGAGGGAATGTTTACGTGGGCAAATGGACTTTTCGGCCCCATTTTTAGCCGCTGAGATGCGCTTTTCGCATAGAGCACACCGTAACTCGCTCTGAATGAATACTTTGCAGCCCCTAATCCAATAAACAAAGAGTTCGCACCGGAAGTCCAACCATAAACCCAATAACACGAATACTTTGCACACAAACAGGTGGGTAGACACCCCCGCAGAAAGGAGGACCAGATGAACTCAAACTCGCAGCCCCCGACAAGGCTCCAGAAAAGAACCCAGCCAACCTTGTTACCATCATTCATGCGCCGACTCTGCACGTTCCTTCTGCTAGCCACGACCACCTGCGCCCCAATCCTCGCCCAGACCCCGCCCAGGCCCATCGAGATCAAGGTCGTCGTCATCAGTATGTTTGAACAGGGCGCCGACACCGGCGACACCCCCGGCGAGTACCAGTACTGGGTCGAGCGCCAGCACCTCTCGACCGTCCTCCCATTCCCCCAGGGCTACCACGACCTCCGCCTCAACCCCCAGACCGGCGTCCTCGGCCTCCTCACCGGAGTCGGAACCTCCCGCGCCACCGCCTCCGTCATGGCCCTCGGCCTCGACCCCCGCTTCGACCTCACCCACGCTTACTTCGTAGTAGCCGGAATCGCCGGCATCGACCCCGCCATCGGCTCCCTCGGCTCCGCTGTCTGGTCCGACTGGATCATCGACGGCGACCAGGCCCACGAGATAGACGCCCGCGAAATTCCGAGCGACTGGAAGACCGGCTACGTCCCCCTCGGCAAGTCCACCCCCTACGAGCAGCCCCGCGCCGCACGCTTCAACGGCGACGACGGCAACATCTACCACCTCAACACCCCCTTCGTCACCTGGGCCTTCAACCTCACCAAAGACATCAAGCTCCCCGACAACCCCCAGATCGCCGCCCGCCGCATGGAGTACGACGCCTCCAACCCCGCAAGCCCCGCCCACCGTCCGCCCTTCGTCCTCCGCGGCGACAACCTCTCCGGCTCCACCTTCTGGCACGGCAAGCTCCTCAACCAGTGGGCCCGCGACTGGGTCAAGTACATGACCGACGGCAAGGGCACCTACGCCGTCTGCGGCATGGAGGACACCGGCACCATGCAGTCCCTAACCTGGCTCGCCCGTGCCCACAAACTCGACATCAACCGCGTCCTCGTCCTCCGCACCGCCTCCAACTACGATCAGCAACGCACCGGCATCACCGCCGCCGAGTCCCTCGCCGAAACCAAAGTCGCCCACTACTCCGCCTACCTGCCCGCCCTCGAGAGCGCCTACCGCGTAGGCCACGTCGTCGTAGACAATCTTGTAGCCAACTGGCCAAAAACCCGGGAGACCATCCCCAGCAACTAGCCTCTAACTCTTCGACAGCCTCTTAACCGCCTCATCCACCCGATCTTCAATCACCATGTGTTTGTCCTTCAACTCCTGTTGCAGCGCCTTGTACTTTTCAAGCGCCTCCGCCCGCTTGCCCGAAACCTCCAACAGATTCGCCTGAATAAACTCCCGATTCAGCCCCTGTGTCTTATCGGAAGCATCTTCATCGGTCACATCCAGCCACAGATAAGTCTTCCACGCGTCATCCTCCGGAACCGCCGAAAGAGACTCCACCAGCTCCGGCTGGCTGGTCATAGTCGTGTTGCAACAAAACGTCAGCATGCGATGCTTCTCACCATCGTCGAGCGGCTCGTTGTTCTTCCTCATATCGTTCGCCGCCTTCACGATCTCCGCCCGCGCGCCCGGTACCTCGTAATCCAGCAACCCGCCAATCTGCATCTCCCTCACCAGCGGCCTCGCCTTGCCCGTGGCTACTGCAGTATCGAAATGCCCAATCGCCTCTTGAAAATTCCCATGGTTCTGCAGCATCCAGTTGCCCAGCATTGCGTTCGCATACACATTGTTCTTATCCGTCTCAATCGCCGCGCGCAGATCCTTCTCAGCCGCCGGCCCATACTCGCGTTCAGCAATATGCCAGTTCAGCCAATGCGCCCACCCGATATGCGCCTGCACATCCGCCGCCCGCGTACCCTTCGACCGCGCCAGCCCTGCGTCCAGCACTGGCATAATCTCATCCAGCTGTTGCCCCGCCACGTTCGTAGCGCTCTGCCCGTCCGGCACCAGCACCTGGAAGTTCTCCACCCACTCCATCGCCGTGTTCAACTGCGCATCCAGCACCTCGGTGTTCACCGGATCGCCCTTCAATATCTGCCCATACGTCTTCAACGAGGCCTCATACTCTCCCTGCTTCTCCTGCCCCGCAGCCGTGGCCATTAGCGCCTTCACCTCCGCGCTCTGCGTATGGTGGCTGGAAAATGTATGAAACCACCCCGACAGCGCCCCAATCAGCCCCAGCACCGCCGACGCCCCACCCACCCAGGCCATCACCGTCTTCCACATCGAGCCTTTGTCCGGCTTTTGAGCGCCTTCTGCGCCCTGCTGAGTGTCACTCACCGTTGCGACCCCGCCCCCTCGAAACTCCTGACCTCTCGGTCACGGCTGGCCTTGGCCCTCCAACCGTGAACCACTCTAAAGCATTCTCCCTACCCCAGCTGTTTCCTAACTACCCGCCGCACCGTCTCTGTGATCAACCCGTAGACCACATGCGTCGCCATCCCGCTTGCCCGCTCCAGCGGCGACTGTTCCTTCGCCCGGCTGAAGAAGCGCATCCCCGGCAGCGTGGCCTCACTCGTCAAAGTTGCCAGCGTCAGCCCGAACTTCGCCCCGTCCTTCGCCGTCACAGCAGGGAAGTACTCCGCAACTCCGCCGTACGCCGCCCCCGCCGCCGCTCCAAACCCCCAGTGGATCACCTCATGCGAAACCGGCTTCTCCCGCACCATCAACTCATGCCCCGCCCCGCTCGGCAACTGCTTCGCCGACGCCTCCGTGTCATGCAGCCGCTCCGAATACGCCCTCTCCGCAATCGTCTTTGCCGCCATCGCCGCCACCCCGCCCACCAATCCCGCCAGCATCCCCTTCGCCAGCGACCGCTTCAACCCCGGCTCCCGTTTCACAATCTTGCTCATAATCTCCCTTTCACCTCAATCGAAAGTAAGATGCACTCAACGGCCCAACTAGCAACTGGCAACTAGCAACTAGCAACTGGAGTCCGCCTACCCCACATAAGCCGCCGCATCCGTAACATCCGTCCCAGCACCCATCTTTGCCATCCGAAACACCACAGTCAGTCCGGCAGAAACCGCCAGATTCAACAACAGCGCCGGCACCGCAGCATACATGGCGTACGTCCCCTCAAACAAATGCAGCGGATAAACCGAGCTCTTCAGCCCCATCGCCATCGCCATTCCCGTCCCGCTCGCCATCCCCGCCGCCCATCCCACCAGCAGCGCCCACGGATTGAACCACCGCGTAAACACCCCCAGCACCACCGCCGGAAAGATCTGCCCAATCCATATCCCACCCAACAGCTGCAGCTCGATCGCATACGTAGCCGGCAGCTTCAGCACAAACACCAGCGCCCCGAACTTCACCACCAGGCTCACAATCTTCGCCATCGCCGACTCCTCGCTCGGCAGCATCTTCCTCTTCAAAAACTCGCCCCACAAATTCCTCGTAAACAGATTCGAGGCCGCAATCGACATGATCGCCGCCGGCACCAGCGCACCCACCGCCACCGCCGCCAGGCAGAACCCCGCGAACCACTCCGGAAACATCTTCAAAAACAGCAGCGGCACCACCGAACTCGTATCCTTCGTCGCTACCTCCGCCGCCAACGCCACATAACCCAGCAGCGCAATCAGCCCCAGCAGAAAGCTATAAGCAGGCAGCATCGCCGCATTCCGTCGCACCGTGTTCGCGTTCTTGGCACTCAACACCGCCGTAGCCGTATGCGGATAAAGCATCAGCGCCACCGCGCTCCCAATCGCCAGCGTCGAGTACCCCAGAAACTGCCCCCGCCTCAGATAAATCGTCGCGCCATGCGTAGCCAGCGCATTATTCGCGAGCTCAAACACCCGCGCATACCCACCCAGCTTCCACGGCAGAATCACCAGCGCCGCCAGCACCATCCCATACAGCATCACGTCCTTCACAATCGCAATCACCGCCGGCGCCCGCAGCCCGCTCGAGTACGTATAAGCCGCCAGAATCACAAACGCCGCCACCAGCGCCCACTCATTCACCGATAGTCCCAGCCACATAGAACCGGAGATAGCTCCCGACAGCATCGCTGCAATCACCACCCGCATCCCCACCAGCTGCAGCGCAATATACGGCATCAACGCCAGAATCCCAGTTACCGCCACCGCTACAGTCAGCCAGCGATTCCCATAACGCCCGCCCACAAAGTCCGCAAATGTTATGTAACCATGCCGGTGACAAACATTCCATAGCCTCGGCAACACCATCATCATGTACGGATACGCGATCACCGCATAGGGCACCGCAAAAAAACCATTCGCTCCCGCGCCATAAAGCGCCGCCGGCACCGCAATCACCGTATAAGCGGTGTAAAGATCCCCCCCAATCAAAAACCACGTCACCCATGTTCCAAAGCTGCGCCCCGCGAGCCCCCACTCCTCCAGCGACCCCATCCCAGCCTTCGGCCTGCGCCACCGCGCCGCCCAGAACCCAGCCACCGTCACCAGCGCGAAAAAGAAGCAGAACACCACCAGCGCCGTCGTATGCAAGTCGTCACGCCCCATCCATCAAAGATCAACAAAACCGCAGCAGTTCACAGCTAACAACTAGCAACTGACAACTCCCTCTACTTCCCCGCCGACTCATTCCACTCATACACCACCACGCCCAGGTCGTTCAGCGTCTTCATCACCGTCTCCATATTCCGCCGAACCTCCGGCCGCGCGCTCGCCGGAATCTCATGCGCCTCTTCCACCGCGATCACTCGTCCATACGGCCAGCTATTCTGCGGAACAGCATTCAACGCCGCCGGCAGCTCTCCCACCCGCACATTCAAATCCTGCCGCCGAGCCCCCACAGGCCGCAGCATTCCACCCACGCCCAGGCTCGAAGTATTCGCATCCGCCACCATCACATGCAGAGTCACCATCCCACCCTGCACCGTCACATAAGGATTCTCCCACTCCGTCAAACTCTTCACCGCCAGGTACCGCGTCTTCGATGGCGGCGGAATCATCTCCATCTCCTGCCGCGCCTCGTCCATCGCCTTCTGCTGTGCCGCCGCCAGCGTCCGTGTCTCTGAAGCCGATGCCGCCGACCGCGTACAACCCCCCAGCCCCAGCATCAACCCACCCGCTGAGCAGACCAGCCCCGCCACCAAAAAACCACGCCGAAAAATCATCCGTCTAATATCCATTCAGAAAAATCCCTGCACCAACCAGCATACCAAGCTCCAGCAACCAGCAACCAGCAACCAGCAACCAGCAACTGACAACTGACAACCGAGAACTGACAACTATCTCCCCACCCACCTCGCCTCCCGCTTCTCCAGAAAAGCCGCCACACCCTCCCGCTTGTCCTCCGTCCCGCTCAACCGCCCAAAGATCTCCGCCTCCACTCGCAGTCCATCCTCCAGGCTCAACTCGCTTCCTCGCTGCACCGCCTCCATGCAGGCCTTCACCGCCAACGGAGCCGCCATCGCAATCACCTTCGCCAGCGCCTCTCCTCGTGCCATCAGTTCGGCAGCCGGAACTACCTCATCCACCAGCCCCAGCCGCAACGCCTGCGCCGCTCCCACCGGCTCGCCCGTCAACATCATCTTCAACGCCGCCGCCTGTCCCACCAGCCGCGGAAGCCGCTGCGTCCCGCCATACCCCGGAGCTAACCCCAGCTTCACCTCCGGCTGCCCCAGCCTGGCCGTCTCACTCGCAATCCGCATCGTGCAGGCCATCGCCAACTCGCACCCTCCACCCAGCGCAAATCCATTCACCAGCGCAATCACCGGCCTCCCGCATGTCTCAATCAGCCGCATAATCGACTGTCCCCGCAGCGCCAGCCGCTCTCCGCTCGCCTCATCCGTCGCCGCCATCTCCTTCAAATCCGCCCCCGCCGCAAACGCCCTCTCGCCCACGCCCGTCAGCAGCACCACCCGCACATCATTGTTCACCGACAGCGCCGTAAACACCGCCTCCAACTCATCGAACACCCGCGCACTCAGCGCATTCAGCACCTTCGGACGGTTCAGCATTACCGTCGCCACCTTCTCCTGAACCTCGACGATCAAAGTCTCATAAACCCTCATTCCCATACCCCCTATCCAAATCGGTCTTTATCTTTATCCGTCTTGCCCTTATCGGCGCCCATCCGCGAAGTCCGCGGTCCGCTTTTCCAGACGATACAATCGAACCTGCACTTCGCGATAAATCATGATCAAAGGAATCACCCTCGTCCATCCCATCGCCTCCTCTGAGGCCTTCGACCAGCTCTCCACCCTCCTCCTCGCTCTCGGCTTCGAGGCCGGCAAGGGCTGGCAGGACTCCAACGGTGGCCCCGGCCGCGGCGCAGCCTTTCTTGCCCCCCTCGGCAACCTCGAGCTGGTCACCGGCCGCCCGCCAGCCGTCCCGCCGCTCCTCATCGAGACCACCCAGCTCGACCATCTCCACACCGCCATCCGCCAGTGGCTCCTCACCGTTCACCCCGATAAAGACGCCGCAACACTGCTCTCCGCCCCCGAGCTAACCCACTGGAACTCCCGCCTCTTCACCGTCAAACTCGACACCCTCACCGTAGGCTTCTGGCAATCCGAGAATCCCGGCCACAACAAGCCCATCGCTATCGAGGGCGACCTCTCCGCCGCCGGTATGTCCTTCGCCGTCATCACCACCCGCTGGAACACCGTCATCACCGATCGCCTCCTCCAGGGCGCGCTCGACGCTCTCTACCGCAGCGGAGCCGCCAAGGCCGACGTCACCATCGTCCGCGTCCCCGGAGCCTGGGAAATCCCCAACGCTGCCCGCACCCTCGCGGCAGGCTCCAAAGAGACCGGCAAAAAATACGACGCCATCATCACCCTCGGCTGCCTCCTCCGCGGCGAAACCGCCCACTATGAGGCCATCTACAACGAGGTTGCCCGCGGCATCGGCCAGTCCCAGCAGGAGACCGGCATCCCCCACGCCTTCGGTGTGCTCACCTGCGAAACCCTCGAGCAAGCCCTCGACCGCGCCGGCCTCAAAGCCGGCAACAAAGGCTTCGAAGCCGCCATCGCCGCCATCGAGATGGTCTCCATCCAACGCAAACTAACAACTAACAACTAACAACTAACAACTAACAACTGAGAACTGACAACTACTATGGGCACCCGCCGCAAATCCCGCGAACTCGCCATGCAGATGCTCTTCCAGGGCGATCTCGGCAAACAAACCTCCGACGAGGTCCGCAAGTTCTTCTGGAACTCCCGCGACGACGTCGACGCCGAAACCCGCGGCTTCACCGAAGACCTCTACCGCGTAGCCACCGCCCGCGCCCCCGAGATCGACGCCATCATCGAGCAGCACTCCCAGAACTGGCGCATCGAGCGCATGCCCGTCGTCGACCGCAACCTCCTCCGCGCCGCCGTAGCCGAGCTCCTCGAATACCCCAACACCCCCGCCCCCATCGTCATCAACGAGTCCCTCGAGGTCGCCCGCCGCTACGCCGCCCCCGAATCCATCCACTTCCTAAACGGAGTCCTCGACGCCATAGCCCGCGACCTTCTGAAAAAACGCCTCGCCTGACCAGACCCCGCTCTCGTCGTTTGTCATTCTGAGCGCAGCGAAGAACCCCCGCATTTGTTTTTGCCGTTGCTTGTTTCTCGACCACTCATGAAGCAGTCATCTCGACCCAAGCAACAGGACGACCAGCAAAAAGGCCCTCTCGCAGTAGAGGGCCTTTCCAATTCAAAACCAGCAAAGCCTAAGTGATCTTCCTCGGCCTCTGCACCAGCAGGTTCGGAGCCGCAATCCCGCTCGTTATCCCCGGCAATGCCGGAGAAATCGCTTTTTTGTCCACAAACCCGGTCCCGCTCTTGGTCAGAATGTGCACCAGGTTGTCGCCGGTCGTCCCCACGTAGAACGTCGTATTGTCCGAGCTGAACGCCCCGACCACCGGCGCAACCGGAGCTGTCGTTCCAAACGTCGAGAGCGTCACGCTGCTCAGCGTCCCCGGCCCGCTCGTCGCCGGCATATACAGCGGCAGAGTGCCACCCGTCCCGGCATACGTCACGAACACGTCCGCCGAATCCGAGGAGGGAATCACGCCCGTAATGCTCGTCGCCGTAATCCCCGGCAACGCCTTCGATAGGACCACTGGAGTCGTAGAGAACTGCAGCGCCGTCCCATTCGTCGGGCACTGTCCCGGAGCAGAGGGATTCGACGAGTTCAGGGTCGTGATGTGCAGGTCCGTCAGCGTAGCCGATGGAGTTGCCGTCACCCCCACCACGTGGTTCCCGTCGTTGGTCGTGATAAGCCGGTCCGTCAGCGGCCCCGTCACGCCTGCATCCGGATAGAAGACATTCGTCGTCGTCGTGTTGCCGCCCGAACTGACCACAGTCGTCGCCGGGCAGGCGCCGCGTCCCGTCGTCGTCGCTCCGGCAAAGAAGGCGCCCGCGTTCGGCACCGTCACTGCAACGTCTGTCGCCGGCGTCGTCAGCGGAGGCAGCGTCGCCCCGGTAATGGTCGTCCATCCCGTAAACGTCGAGTGCACCAGCAGCTCATTGCCTGCCGTAATGTAGACCGTCGAGCTGTCGGGCGACCACGCAGCATGGGTGCCTACGCCGCCGACGCTCGTCTGCACTCCGCCGCTCGTAGCGTTATAGAGATACACCAGTTGCCGTATCGGATCCGTCATCACCAGCGTATTGCCGTCAGGCGAGATCGCCAGCACGGTTCCCGATACCGACGTATCCTCGCGGGACAAAGCATTCGTCAACGCGTTGAACACCATCAGCTCGTTTGAGGCGCCCATGTAAATGTTCGACCCGTCCACGCTGATGACCATCGAGTTCGGCGCATAGGGCAGCCGAACCGGCTGCGTCGCGTATGGATTCGGCGAGGTAAAGTCCACCGGCACCACATACTGTGACTGCGTGCTGGCGATATACACCACCGTGCTGCTGGTGCCCGGCGTAGTGATATCGATAGCGTTCGAGACCACCGGCTTGCCGTTCCCGAACAGGCCGATTTGATTGATAGGAGACTCATTGCAGGTCGGAGGCTGGCACACCGCCACAATCGCTCCCGCGCCCGGCAGGCTCGGAGTTATAGAGCCGGCGCCGCCCGAAGGCAGCGTCGTCGGTGTCGTCGATTCAAACGTCAGGCTGATGTTGTTCAGGAGATTGCCATTCGTGTCGATCACTGTCGCTGTGATCGGCTGAGCGAAGTTCTGGTTCACAACGATGTTCGTGCTGCCGCCATTACCCGGTGCTGCCAGCGTAATGCTCTGCGGAGGACACGTCGCGAAGAACCCCGCCGCGCCGCTGGCATTCGATGTGTTCGACCCGATGACCGTCGACCCCGGTGCCTGCGCCGTCGCAATGCCGTTCTGGTCGATAGTAACGACATTCGTGTCCTGCGGTGTATAGGTCAGGTTGCCTGCAATGCAGCTGATGTTCTGCTGGTTGAACGCCACCGGCGTCACGTTGGTCGCGATAGCATTCGCTGACATTGTGACGGTGCTCGTCCCGACAGCGGTGATCGCAGTCCCTGTGGGGAACGCCGTCGAACTGATCCCGTCGCCGACCGCTAACCCCGCCGTGCTCGATACTGAGGTCACCACGTTGCTGCCGAACACCGTCAGGCCCGTGAACGGAGTGCCCGTACCCGAGTACACCCGCGCCGCCAGTTGCGCCGTCTGTCCCTGCGACAGGCACGCCAGACCCGTATACGGAGGAGCCGTATTCCCGGCCGTCGTCGTCAGCGTGCACTGCTTTGTGACGGGGTTGATGGAGCAATTAGTCGCAGGATCGTTTATGCAGTCCGTCGATGGAGCCCCCAGCACCACGCTCGTCACCACCGGGTGAATATAAATAGCGATAGGATTGCTCGTCGCACCGCCCGCGCTGGCCGTGATGTAAGCCGTGCCGCTCTTGTACGTCGGATTGCAGGTGGTGTAATCGGCGATACCGCCCCCGCTGTTGCGGTTCCACGTCCCGGCGCACAGCCGCCCCGACGAAGGAACAACATCGGCCACCGTCATGTCCGTCGTCCCGTAGGTATACGTGCTCGAGCTCACCGCGGTGCCCTTGCAGTCCGTCGCGCTCGGCGAGCTCACCTGTCCGGTCTCGGCATAGTTCAGCGAGATCCCGTACAGCTGCGGCTGCAACGCGATTGCGAAAAGCTGCCCCACCTGCGGACCGGAATCCGCGCCATTGCAGTACGCCGCAGGAGCTGACTTGCTGCACCCTGCTATAGAGACGCCAAAAGGGATCGTAAAAAACAACAGAAACGCTAACGTGACAAACCGACGCATTGAACCTCCCCGTCCAACCCGAACCCAAGCTGAACGGTCACTCTCACAGCTGCTGGAATCGCTAAGCTCTTAGTGTAAAAGCTGCGCACAAGGGAAGCAAATGACTCCATTCCTCATTCGACGAACAAACAGAGGAAAAGAGGTGCGCTTACGTCCTGAAGCAGCACTCAACAGCGGACTCTATCTAATTCCTGCTCTCCGGCATCTCCGCCTCGAACCAAGCCAGCGCCCGCTCCATCACATCCTGTCGATGCCACGGATCGCGGAACGAGTGCCCCTCATTCGGATACACCACCAACTGCGTCTTCACTCCCTCAGCCCTCAGCGCATGCCAGAACTCGAAGCTCTGCGGAGCCGGACACTCCCCATCGCGATCCCCAACCACCACCAGCGTAGGCGTCTTCACCTTCTTGATAAAGTCAATCGCCGAGCTCTTCGCATATATAGCCGGATCGTCATACACCGTCGCGCCAAAGAACGGCACCATCCACTGGTCGATAGAGTTCTCTCCGTAATAACTCTCCCAGTCGCTGATCCCCGCGCCCGCCACCGCCGCCCGGAACCTCGTCGTCTGCGTCACGCCGAACATCGTCATAAACCCGCCATAACTCCAGCCCGTCAATCCCTCGCGGTTCTTGTCGATAGGGAAGCGCTTCTCCAGCACATCCATCCCCGCCAGAATGTCCCGCAGATCGCCATAACCAAAATCCTTCACATTCGCCTGCGTAAACTTCTCCCCCTGCCCATAACTCCCGCGCGGATTCGGCATGAACACGAAGTACCCCAGCGCGGAGAAAGGCACTCCGCCATACCCAACCCCCGGCCACCGCGGCGTCACCGCGCTCGAGGGCCCACCATGCACGCTCACAATCAACGGATACTTCTTGCCGGGTCCCCCGTCGTTAGGAGTCCAGCCGGCGGGATAGAGAAGCCATCCCTGCACCTTGAAGCCCTCATTCTGCCACTCCACATTCTCCGTCTTACCCCACATCGGCTTCACGCCGTCGTTCAGATGAGTAAGCTGCCGCAGGTTCGCAAGCGGCCCCGCCCAAACCTCCGGCGCGCGCTCAAACGAGCTCCGTATCAGCGCAACCTCGCCATGGCCGCGTGCCGCAGTAGAGAGCGACATAAGCAGCCCGCCCGATCCAATCGACTCGGGGAAGGTCACGTTCAGCGCCCCCGGTACGTCGCTGCCCGTCGTCAGATCGTACAGCGCAACGTGGCTGTCACCGCCCACATGCTCGGCCAGCCGAACCTGCGTATCGCTCGTCCACTCGAAGTTGACGATGGAGGCCGCACGATTGGGTGTGACGTCCTTCGGCTCGCTGCTCAAAGGAGGAGTGAGACCTGACGCCGGCATCACATACAAATCGCCGCCAGTAGAACCCTGGTCGCTCATCAGCCCGCCGATAAAGGCGATTTGCTTGCCATCCGGAGAGTAACGAGGCACCGCGATCTGCAGGCGATGCAACGAACCGCTCACTGTAGAAGGCGACAGGATCATGTGCAGCGTCTTCGGCAGAGTGCCGTGGATCGCCCCAAGTGGAGTGAGGTCCTGCGTCCAAAGCTCCGCGACCCACCAGTTGTTCTCACCCGGAGGATCAGCTGCAACATAGGCAATATGCTTTGAGTCAGGCGCCCACGTGAACTCATAAACGTGGCGGTTGGAAGGCGAGACCTGCTTGGTCTCCGCATCGGCGACCGTCACCACGGCCACTCGCTGCACCTCCACCCCATCCTCGCCGACCACACCGCTCCACGGCTTCATCGCCGCCAGCGCACCTGCGGTTCGCGTAGCATTCTCAACAAACAGAAACCCAATCGCCTTCCCATTCGGTGCCCACGCCGGGTCATCGATATTCCCTGTCACATGCGTCAGTTGCTTCATCCCGTTGTCCGCAAGCGTCCACACAAAGAGTTCGTCCTGCTGACTCGATTGCCAGCGTCCATCCACTTCCTTACACCCCGACAAAAACGCCAGCATCTTTCCATCCGGCGACCACACCGGCGAGCTCCCCGAACACAATCCCCCCTTGCCGTTCGTCACATTCCCAATCGTGTCCGGCGAGATCACCCGCTCCCACGCACCATCCTGCGCCGAACCCTCCGGAGCCAGCCCGGTGATATGCAGCTCGCTGCCGCTAATCCCTCTCACCGTCCACGCCACATAAGCCCCATCCGGCGAGATAGCCGCCGTCGTCGGCGTCCGAACCTTCTCCAGCATATCCAGCAGCGCTCCCACCCGGGCATCGTGCTCCTTCAGCAGAGCCATCGGCTCCGGCTTCCCACTCTGAGCCGCCGCCCCCAGCGTCAGCGACAACCCCATCCCGACAACCATCGCCTGCACACACAAAAACCGGGCAGAATCCATCAATTTACCAAGAAAAGCCATTCCAAAAGCCTAGCATGACAGCGCCGAAGACCCTTGACCGCGCTGATAGAATAGAAACAGGGCTCAAGAGCAAAATGCCATACGCTCTTAGACCTTAGGCGGCACCTGGCTTCGGACTTAAAGTCTTTATTTCTGATACTTTGTCCAAAAAGGCGGGAGGGGTGGGGGCTAGAAAAAGCACGACCGCCAGCTCCTCCGGTGCATGCGTGGATTTCAGAGGAACAACAATCGAACCACTCGAAACCATAAAAGTTGACGCCTTGTGCGCGACTTGATATTGTTAGAAGGTTCCGCGAGTATCCGGAGCGCTCCGTCATGTAACCTCCCCGACCTGGTTGTGGATGGCAAGTGAATGGTGGCAGGTCGTAAAGGCCTGCGCAGGCAAGAAAGCTAATCCTGCGATATACTGGATACAAGAGATTCACCGCAGGGCTCCCCTGAAAGTTAGGCGAGCCGGTTTCTACTGCGGCCTTTCGCAATCGTGCACTGCGACACCCTCCTTCCCGCAAGGGATCCCATAAGGATGGGCTATGCGGGCCGGAACAGCGAAACGGAGTCGGCCGAGGGAAAAACCCAAAGCGCTCGACCACCGTCGACTGTTATTCATGCAAGTGGCAGTACTTAGGTTTGGTTGTAACAGGTGCGAACGGAGTTCGCCTTTCGCCGGGAGAGCGCTTGCGCTCGACCCATCTTTGCGTGTCATGTTCCCGCAAGGACGTCAGGTCTCTGCCACTCCGCCTGAATCAAGGTTTTGGCAGCACCGTTTTTGCAATATCTAAGGAGTCCGAGTGCCTACGTTCCATCAGCTCGTCAAGCAGGGCCGCACGCCCACCCGTTACAAGACCGCCAGCCCCGCGCTCCAGGGTTCGCCCCAGCGCCGTGGCGTCTGCACCCGCGTCTACACCCAGACCCCCAAGAAGCCGAACTCGGCCCTCCGCAAGGTCGCCCGTGTACGCCTCACCAACGGGATCGAAGTCACGACCTATATCCCGGGCATCGGCCACAACCTGCAGGAGCACTCGATCGTGCTCATCCGCGGCGGCCGTGTGAAGGATCTGCCGGGTGTGCGTTACCACGTCGTTCGCGGAACGCTCGACTCCGTCGGCGTCGCCAACCGCAAGCAGAGCCGCTCCAAGTACGGCGCGAAGCGGCCCAAGGCAGCTGCTAAATAGCCAGCCGCCAAGTAAATTTCTGACCCTTCAGGGTCGCAACTAAGCACAGCTCGTGAGAAGTCACCGCGCTGTGGGAAGACGAGAAAGAAGAGAGAATGCCTAGAAAAGGTTACATCGCGAAGCGGGAAGTTGCTCCGGACCCGGTCTACAACTCGACCCTGGTCACGAAGTTCGTTAACTCCATGATGTGGGGCGGCAAGAAGTCGACCGCGCAGGGCATCTTCTACACCGCCATGACCAACCTTGAGCAGAAGGGCGGCGACGAGGCCCTCAAGCTCTTCAAGAAGGCCATCGAGAACTGCAAGCCGCTTCTCGAAGTCAAGTCCCGCCGCGTAGGCGGAGCGAACTATCAGGTTCCCATCGAAGTCCTTCCCGAGCGTCGCACCTCACTCGCCATCCGCTGGCTCGTCACCTACGGCCGCGCACGTGGCGAAAAGGGCATGGTCGAAAAGCTCACCGCCGAACTGCTCGATGCAGCCAACGGCCGTGGCGCCGCGATGAAGAAGAAGGAAGACGTTCACCGTATGGCTGAGGCCAACAAGGCCTTCGCGCATTATCGGTGGTAAAGAAAGAGTTTTCAGCAAAGTCATCGCTGTTGTTTTTTTCTATGTCTTTGCCCTTGTTTTTAGGTTCAACCTAAGTACTAAACCGCAGGCCCCGCCTGCAGAGTGAGAGACATACCGTGGCACGCACTACACCTCTAAATCGTTGCCGAAATATCGGAATCATGGCGCACATCGACGCCGGCAAGACAACGACGACCGAGCGCATCCTCTTCTATACGGGAATCACGCACCGTATCGGCGAGGTGCATGAGGGCACTGCGACCATGGACTGGATGGAGCAGGAGCAGGAGCGCGGCATCACCATCACCTCCGCCGCCACCACCTGCACCTGGAAGAACATCCGCATCAACATCATCGACACTCCCGGCCACGTCGACTTCACCGCCGAGGTGGAGCGTTCGCTCCGCGTCCTCGACGGCGCCGTCGCCTGCTTTGACGCCGTTGCCGGCGTTCAGCCGCAGTCCGAGACCGTCTGGCGTCAGGCCACCAAGTACAAGGTCCCGCGCATTTGCTTCATCAACAAGATGGACAAGGCCGGCGCTGACGCAGTCTACGCCACCTCGACCATCGTCGATCGTCTCGGCGCACGCGCCATCGCCATCAATATTCGCCATCGGAGCCGAAGTCCAAGTTTGCCGGCGTCGTCGATCTCGTCACCATGAAGGCCATCCTCTGGCACGACGAGACCATGGGCGCTGAGTACTCCATCGAAGATATCCCTGCCGATCTGCTTGAGAAGGCTAAGCAGGCCCGCCACGACCTCATCGAGGCCGTCGCCGACTCCGACGACGAGATCATGCATCTCTACCTCGAGGGCCAGGAACCCACGATCGAGCAGCTCAAGGCCGGCATCCGCAAGGCCACCATCGCGATGAACATCTTCCCGGTGCTCTGCGGCTCGTCCTTCAAGAACAAGGGCGTTCAGACCCTGCTCGACGCAGTGGTCGACTATCTCCCCAGCCCGCTCGACATTCCTCCCATCGTCGGCTCCAACCCCGACAACCCGGAAGAGAAGCTTATCCGCAAGGCTGACGACAGCGAGCCGTTCGCCGCTCTTGGCTTCAAGATCATGACCGACCCCTTCGTCGGCCAGCTGATCTTCATCCGCGTCTACTCCGGCCAGCTCAAGACCGGCGACTCGGTTCTCAACCCCCGCACCGGCAAGACCGAGCGCATCGGCCGCCTGCTCAAAATGCACGCCAACAAGCGCGAAGAGATCACCGAGATCCTCGCCGGCGACATCTGCGCCGCGGTCGGTCTCAAGAACCTCGTCACGGCGACACCATCTGCACCGACAAGCAGCCCGTCGTGCTCGAGTCCATCGACTTCCCCAAGCCCGTCATCGCGGTTGCCGTCGAGCCCAAGACCAAGGCCGACCAGGAAAAGATGGGCATGGCCCTCGCCAAGCTCGCGCAGGAGGATCCAACCTTCCGCGTCCACACCGACCCCGACTCCGGCCAGACCATCATCTCCGGTATGGGCGAGCTGCACCTCGAGATCATCGTCGACCGCATGATGCGCGAGTACAAGGTTGAGGCCAACGTCGGCAAGCCCCAGGTCGCTTACCGCGAGACCATCCGCGCCGGCGCCGAGGCCGAAGGCAAGTACATCCGTCAGACCGGCGGTTCGGGCAACTACGGCCACGCCAAGATTCGCATCTCGCCCAACGAGCCCGGCAAGGGTTACGAGTTCTCGAACGACACCAAGGGCGGCGCGATTCCAAAGGAGTACATCAAGCCCATCGATCAGGGCATTCAGGATGCGATGCTCCGCGGCGTTCTCGCCGGCTACGAGATGGTCGACATCAAGGTCTCGCTCTACGACGGCAGCTACCACGACGTCGACTCGAACGAAATGGCGTTCAAGATCGCCGGTTCGATGGCCTTCAAGGAAGCCGCACGCAAGGCCAAGCCGGTCCTGCTCGAGCCCGTCATGGAAGTCGAAGTCACGGTTCCCGAAGAGTACATGGGCACCATCATCGGCGACCTTAACTCCCGCCGCGGCCGCATCGAGGGCATGGAGATGGTAGGCGGAACCCAGGCCATCAAGGCCACCGTACCGCTGTCGACCATGTTCGGTTACGCCACGCACATGCGCTCCAGCACCCAGGGCCGCGCAAACTACTCCATGCAGTTCAAGCAGTACGAAGAGGCGCCCCGCTCGGTCTCCGAAGAGATCATCGGACGCAACAACGGGCCGGACAAAGATAAGTAACGCCAATCGCGCAGCATAGACGAATTTTAGAAGTTCAACTTCAGTAACAACGAAACACGGAGAGAGTCATGGGCAAGGAAAAGTTTGACCGGTCAAAGCCGCATGTGAACATTGGGACGATCGGGCACATCGATCACGGCAAGACGACGCTGACGGCGGCGATCACGAAGGTGTTGTCGAAGCACAACCCGAAGAACACGTTCCGCTCGTTCGACACCATCGACAACGCGCCGGAAGAGCGTGAGCGCGGCATCACCATCGCGACCTCGCACGTCGAGTACGAGACGGCGAACCGCCACTACGCGCACGTCGACTGCCCGGGCCACGCCGACTACATCAAGAACATGATCACCGGCGCCGCGCAGATGGACGGCGCGATCCTGGTGGTTGCGGCCACCGACGGCCCGATGCCGCAGACCAAGGAGCACGTGCTGCTGGCCCGCCAGGTCGGCGTGCCGTACATCGTGGTGTTCCTGAACAAGTGCGATGCGGTCGAGGACGAAGAGCTGATCGAGCTGGTCGAGATGGAAGTCCGCGAGCTGCTGTCGAAGTACGAGTACCCCGGCGACGACACCCCGATCATCCGCGGCTCGGCCCTCGGCGCGCTGAACGGCGAAGCCAAGTGGGAGGCCAAGATCGACGAGCTGATGGAGGCGGTCGACAAGTACATCCCGCAGCCGGAGCGCGCGGTCGACCTGCCGTTCCTGATGCCGATCGAAGACATCTTCTCGATCTCGGGCCGCGGCACGGTGGTGACGGGCCGTATCGAGCGCGGCAAGGTGAAGGTCGGCGAGGACTGCGAGATCGTCGGCTTCCGCGAGACGCGCAAGACGGTGTGTCACCGGCGTCGAGATGTTCAAGAAGCAGCTGGACGAGGGTCTGGCGGGCGACAACGCCGGGCTTGCTGCTGCGCGGCATCGCGAAGGAAGATGTGGAGCGCGGCATGGTGTCTGGCCAAGCCCGGCTCGATCACTCCGCACACGGTGTTCAAGGGCGAGGTCTACGTGCTGAGCAAGGAAGAAGGCGGACGTCACACGCCGTTCTTCAACGGCTACCGTCCGCAGTTCTACTTCCGCACCACGGACGTGACCGGATCGGCGAAGCTGCCGGACGGGCACCGAGATGGTGATGCCGGGCGACAACGTCGCGCTGGAGATCACGCTGCACACGCCCGGTAGCGATGGAAAAGGGCCTGCGCTTCGCCATCCGCGAAGGCGGCCGCACCGTCGGCGCAGGAACCATCTCCGAGATCATCAAGTAAAGAGCAGTTAGATACAAGCGGCAGCTTCGGCTCGCCGCTTTGTCTTTCGTACATGCCCAGCTCGACGCTGTGATTCTTGAGATCGCTCCAGCGCCCCACACGACGAATCAATTCGCTTTATGCGTATTGGAAAGAAACGGTTGGCTTCGGCAAAAGGTTAGGACAGAGCCGTGGAGCTTTCTTTGGTGCCGATACATGAGACGCCGATCTGTCTTGACTATCATCCAAATTGTATATACAATTAGGTAGTGGCGATCACGTTCGATCCAGGCAAAGATGCGCGTCAACAAGAAGAAGCATGGCATCTCGCTTAGCCGGGCTGAAGATTTTGACTTCGAGGCGGCCATCTTCCTCGTCGACGACCGCGAAGATTATGGCGAGATTCGATTCCGCGCCCTCGGATTTTTGGACGCGAAGCTCTATTCGCTCGTGTTTTCGCAGGACGGAGATGATATCCGAGCGATCAGCCTGAGAAAGGCGACCAAACATGAAGCAAAAGAATACAAAGAGAGCCGTTAGGACAATGGCTGATCGCGGAAACCCCGAGTGGACCCGCGAAGACTTTGCGCGCGCGGTGACATTTAGCAGTCTGCCGGCCAGAGTTGCGGAAAAGATCTCCACCCGCAGACGCGGGCCGCAGAAGGCACCGCGAAAGGTGCCGGTCTCGATCCGGCTATCCCCTGATGTTGTGAAGGCGTTTCGCGCTTCAGGCACCGGTTGGCAGTCCCGGGTTGACGAGATTCTGCGAGCCCATATCAAATAGAGTGGCTTCGAGTGGCTTTCGCGACACCGTTTTCGTGGATAATGAAGAGGCTGAGCGTGGCCTGACCGCTCTGCTTTCCGTTGCAAAATTCAGGATTTGGCAGCAGGGGCCAATAAGCCCTGCGTCGCGGCGTGTCGGTGGGTAGATTCCGCACAAGCTGCTTGCCAGCCGAGGTGGCTGGCCACGATAGAAAGGAAGTAACAAAATGCGCGAAATCATCACCCTGCAGTGTCCGGATTGCAAGAACCGGAACTACTCCACCACCAAGAACAAGAAGACGACCACCGGCCGGCTCGAGTTCTCCAAGTTCTGCAACACCTGCCGCAAGCACACGGCGCACAAAGAGACGAAGTAAGTTCAGCGGCCTTCTCGTTAGCCGTCAGCATTACTGAGACTAAAGGCTGGAACCGACAAGCTCCTGGGGGAGTAAGCTCAACGGTTAAACTGTCGGTCTCCAAAACCGAACTTCTCGGTTCGAATCCGAGCTCCCCCGCCAGTTTTCCTGCCTTGCACCAGCCGCAGCAGGATCTTAGAATCCAGCAACACCAGCAAAGATTTGAGGCAGCACCATGGCGAAGACAATTGCAGTAGCAGACCACGAACACCGGGATCGAGAACGGCTGAAGTCCAGGCCGCAGCGTCTGGTTGAGTTCCTGAAGGACGTGCGCAGCGAGATGCGCAAGGTCGTCTCGCCCGACGCGCGCCGAGGTCCAGTCGACCACCACCATCGTCATCGTCACGGTGTTCATCTTTGCCGCCTACTTCTGTCTGGTGGACTTGATGTCGGCCAGCGCGATTGACAGCGCTGATGCACAAGCTGACCACGCACTAAGCAGCAATGATCAGGCTAACGAACAGAGACGACAGAAGATGCACGAAGAAGGCACAACCATGGCGGTAGACGAACAGATCCCGGAAGCGCAGGAGCCCGGCGGCGAACAGCCGACGGAGCAGCTTGCCCCGCCGGTCAACGAGAATTTCAAGTGGTACATCATCCACGCCTACTCCGGCTTTGAGCGCAAGGTGCGCGAGTCGCTCGAGAGCCGCATCCGGCCTTCGGCCTGCAGAACCGCATCGGCCGCATCATGATCCCCACCGAGCCTGTGACCGAGCTGCGCAACGGCAAGAAGTACACCATCGAGCGCGTCTTCCTGCCCGGCTACGTGCTGGTGGAGATGGACCTGGACAACGACCTGTGGCACGTCATCAAGAACACGCCGCGGGTCACCGGCTTCCTGGGCACCGGCGACAAGCCGGTCGCGCTGTCCGAGGCAGAGGTCAGCTCCATCCTCTTCCGCTCCGAGTCTCCAAGGACAAGCCTTCGATGAAGGTGAAGTTCGAGAAGGGCGAGCAGGTCCGCATCAACGAAGGCCCTTCGCCAACTTCAACGGCACCGTGGACGACGTCAACGAAGACCGCCAGACGCTGAAGGTCATGGTCTCGATCTTCGGCCGCTCCACGCCGGTCGAGATCGAGTTCGCGAAGGTCGACAAGGTCGAAGAGTAGTTTCAACCGCGCTCGCTCGGCGGCTCAGCGCAGGCAATACAAATTCGCAGCCAGGCATGACGGCAGCAGCCAGCCGCTAGAATCAAAAAGAGGATTTACCCCAATGGCACCGAAGAAAATCACTGGATACGTCAAGCTGCAGATCACGGGCGGCAAGGCCACCCCCGCGCCGCCGGTCGGCCCCGCGCTGGGCCAGGCCCAGGTCAACATCATGGAGTTCTGCAAGCAGTTCAACGCGCGCACCTCCACGCCGGCGATGACCGGCATCACCATCCCCGTCGTCATCACCGTGTACGCCGACCGCACCTTCAGCTTCATCACCAAGACGCCTCCGGCGGCCGTGCTGCTGCTGAAGGCCGCCGGCATCGAGAAGGGCTCGGGCACTCCCAACAAGGAGAAGAAGGGCAAGGTCACCGAGAAGCAGATCCTGCAGATCGCCACCCAGAAGATGCCCGACATGAACGCCACCACCGTCGAGGCCGCCGCCAAGACCATCCGCGGCACGGCCCGCTCCATGGGCATCGAAGTCGTCGGCTAAATCTATTCCAGTAGTGGTTACAAAAGGCCGAGGCTAATGTCTCGGCCTTTCGTTGTATCGAAGCAAGTCGTTTTCCCTCCTATGATAGGTTTGAAGCGACAAATCACTTAGTGGGAGAGACATGCTGCGCATCGGGATCATGTTGGACTCATACGTTTCGAGCGCATGGGTAGCCAAAACGATTGAAGACATACAGTCATCCGGATTCGCACAGATAGAACTGGTCGTACTCAATACTCCTCCCGCCTCGCAAAGACCCTCCCTCGGCAAGCGCCTGCGCAACCATTGGAACCTGACGCTTTACAGTCGATACGAGCAGTGGGACTACAAGCGCAACCGGCACGATCCTGATGCGAAGGCCCCTGCCGATCTCTCGCCTCTCCTTCAAAACGTCCCCTCGATTACCGTTCATCCCATTCGTAAAGGGTTCACTGACCGAATCCCTAAGACGAGTTGGAAGCAATCCGCAACCATCAACTCGACGTTCTCTTTCGTTTCGGATTTCGCATCATCCGCGGCGGCATTTTGAACGCGGCGCGCTATGGCGTCTGGTCCTTTCATCACGATGACAATCTCGAGTATCGAGGAGGCCCGCCCCTCTTCTGGGAGATATACGAACAGAATCCCGTATCCGGGACGATCCTTCAAATCCTCACCGACTCCCTCGATGGTGGACACGTCATCTATCGCGGTCACTCCTCTACAGAGAGATCTTCGCTCTATCGCAACCGCAATCCTATTTATTGGAAGACCGCAGAATATGCACTGCGCCGGTTGCGTGATCTCCATACACACGGCATGGAATACCTGGAGTCGCTGCCAACCTACAGCGAACAGGTGCCCTACACGCGGGGTATCTATCGCACTCCAAATGCTCTTCAGATGGCTGGATTCCTGGCCAGTCGCCTTTCCCGCTCACTTCGCTCACGACTATCGCCTCGTCTCCGTGGATCGCAACCGCAATGGTTCCTCGCAATCCGGCGCCGAACCGCCGACCACAGTTTCAGCGACCCCTCCGGTTACAAACTCATGTTTCCGCCGAAAGACCGCTTCTACGCCGACCCTTTCCTCTTCGAAAAAGACAGCAGGACATTTCTCTTTCTTGAGGACCTTCGCTACAGCCAGGGCCGTGCAATCATCTCCTGCTGTGAGCTGGATGCCGATGGCACGCCCGGCCCCGTCTTCGAGGTTCTGCGCCGCCCCTATCACCTCTCATATCCATTTCTCTTCGAGCACCAGGGCGAGATATACATGATTCCGGAGACCAAAGAAAATCGCACCGTCGAGCTCTATCGCGCGACGAACTTTCCCAGCGAGTGGGCTCTTGAATCTGTTCTCCTTAGCGACGTCCACGCCGTCGACGCCACTATCCATCAGGCTGACGGCAAATACTGGATGTTCGCCGGAATCTCAAACGGACGATACTCCAACTGTGACGAAGTCGGCATCTTCTTCTCGGATACGCTCAAAGGACCATGGACGCCCCATCCGCTGAATCCGGTCGTATCTGACGTTCGACGTGCTCGCCCGGCCGGCGCATTCTTTCGCGACCAGGGTCGTCTCATTCGTCCATCGCAGGACTGCTCGAAAGCCTACGGCTACGCGCTCGTCTTCTCTGAAGTGATCACCCTCAGTGAGACCAGCTACGAGGAGCGCCCCGTCGCACGACTCGATCCTGACTGGGTAAAAGGAAATCTGGGCACCCACACCTATACCCGTACCGGGCAGTTCGAGGTGATCGACGGCAACTTTGCTGCAAAGATATCCATGGCCACCCCGCCCGATTCCAACTCGCAGTAAGGGACGTAACTGTGCAACCCCCACTACAAATCCACCGTCGTCACCGTCGCCTGCAAAGTCAGGCCCGGCAGAGTGGCTGACCTCCTCCAACTCACTCGCGAGCATGTTCCTCTGCTTCGCTCCGAAGGCCGTGCCACAGACCATCCTGTAACCGCCTGTCAGGCAAAGGACGGCACGACTGCGGAGGTCTTCGCCCCGGCTCGCACCGCGTGCGGGCGAGCGCACGCCAACCCAGCCGTTCTCGCGCTCCGGTCCCGCTGCGCCGTCGCCTGCGATATCGTTCCACCCGCCAGGTCGCCTGAAGCCGCCACCATGTTCGCATCCTTTTACGCCTCTCTCCTCTAGCCAAACAGCCTCTGCTGCACGCCCCCCGGGACCGTAGCGACGGGCTTCTTCTTCGCCTCCGCATCCTCCGGCAGAGCCTCTCGCGACCGCCCACCCAGCCCATACTTCCGGCACACCTCGCCCACAATCGCCGCCATCTTCCTCTTGTAATCCGGCGCCACGAAGTCCCTGCCGGCGTACCGCTCCACATAGTCCTGTTCCAGGGCAGGGAAGTGCTCGCGAACGAAGCTCAGGAAGGTAGGACGCGAGCACAACTTCAAAAACAGCGGATTGGCCGCGAAGAAGCACGCGCCCGCCTCCGCAGCCCTCCTGCCCATCTCATCCAGCATCTTTGGATCATCATTAACCCCAGGCAGCAGCGGAGCGCACAGCACGCCCGCCGTAATTCCCGCCTCGCGCAGCTTGCGCAATGCCGCAAACCGCAGATCAGGCCTCGGCGCCCTCGGCTCCGTCAGCCGCGCCAGCGCCGCATCCGGAGTCGTGATCGTGAGGTTCACCACCAGCCGGTTTCTCTTCGCCACCTCGCTCAGCACGTCGATATCCCGCGCAATCAGCCGCGACTTCGTAATAATCCCGATCGTGTATCCCTGCCGCCGCGCAAACACCTCCAGGATCGACCGCGTAATCCGCGCCCTCCGCTCTACCGGTTGGTAAGGGTCCGTCGCCGTCCCGATAGCGATCGTCCACTCCGGATCGAACCGCCGCAGCTCCTGCTCCAGCAGCCACGCCGCATTCTGCTTCATATAAATCTCATGCTCAAAGGCCGTAGCCCACGTCTGCGGCACATCCGGAGCGGTCGTCGAAGCCGGCCGCTTATGCAGCTTCGAGTCGATAGACATCGGCTGCAGAAATTCATGCGTATAGCGCGCAAAGCAGTACTTGCAACCGAACTCGCACCCCCGGTAGGGATTGATGCTGTACGCAATCCAGCTCGTGCGCTTCGATAGGTTGCGATTCAACAGGCTGCGCACCGCAATCGTCTTGAACTCGATCAGGTGGCCATCGTCTGCGTGACGCCCCTCTATCGCCAGCCGTGCAATGCCAACCGGCCCGCTTGGCAGGATGGGGAAGAGCGATTCGGAACTGGTAACCCTGGCATTCATATTCGCCTTTTATTCGCTTTAGTGAAATGAGAGTATCCCCGCGCTCTCGTCTCGTCAAGCCCCCATGTTTTCCACATCGATTCCCCGCAAATTGAATCCGATCGCCAACGGAACCCGCCTCAGTGAGCAGCCTGTCCGGAACGCTCCTCATGTTCGCCGGCATCGTTCTTGCTACCCTCTAATTGAATGGAGGTCGATGTTCACACCGCACACCTACCTCGCAGCTCTGCTTCTGATGCTGCTCAGCATGGCGTGCTGGGGTAGCTGGGCCAATACGCAAAAGATAGACAGCGCCTGGCGCTTCGAGTTCTTCTCCATCGACTACACCTTCGGCCTCCTACTTGCATCCATTCTCTTCGGCATCACCCTCGGTCGCACCGACCCCGCCTCTCCCTACAGCTTCTTCGCCAACCTGCACGCCTCCGCCGCACGCAGCTTCCTCGAAGCCTTCGCCGGCGGCGCAATCTTCAGCATCGGCAACCTCCTCCTAGTCGCCGCCATCTCCATCGCCGGAATGGCCGTCGCCTTTCCCGTCGGAGCCGGTCTCGCCCTCGTCATCGGAGCCGTCCTGAACTACATCGTCTCGCCCACCGGCAACCCCTTCCTCATCTTTGGAGGCATTGCTCTCGTCTGCGTCGCCATCGTCCTTGACGCGATGGCCTACCGCCGCCTCGCCAAAGCCGAAAAGACCGGCAGCTCCGGTGCCAAAGGCATCCTGCTGAGCATCCTCGGCGGCATAGGCGCAGGCCTCTTCTACCCATTCGTAGCCAAGTCCCTCACCGGCCCCGCACACCTCGTCCCCTACACCGTAAACTTCGTCTTCGCCCTCGGAGCGCTTACCACAGCCATCCCCATGACCTACCTCCTCATGCGCAAACCCGTCAGCGGCCCGCCACTCACCTGGAAGGACTACTTCGCCGGCCGCCCCGCGCTGCACCTCTGGGGAGCGTTCGGAGGTCTCATCTGGGGCCTCGGCACCGTCGCAAACTTCGTCGCGTCCTACGTCCCCATGATCGGTCCCGCGACCTCCTTCGCCATGGGCGAAGGCAACACCATGATCTCCGCCGCCTGGGGTGTCTTCATCTGGAAGGAGTTCGCCGGAGCCACAACCACCGTAAAGCTGCTCCTCGCGCTCATGTTCCTAAGTTTCCTGTTAGGCCTCACCTCAATCGCGCTTGCACCTCTGGTGAAGTAGCGAATATTGGTAATTGCCACTTCGGCCTCTGGAAACCCGCAAGATTCATTGCGCCGGTGATCTGCAAATGGCAGCATTTGGTTACCGTACCCAGCCGGATTTAGTACACTGCGCCTATGAACTTCAACCTCGCAGAGATGCCACTCCCGTTACGCTTCCGGCCCGAGACACCGATGAGCGACGACGAGCTGCTGCATTTCTGCGCGGCCAACGACGACCTGCGGGTGGAACGCGACGCCAACGGAGAGATTCTTGTAATGACGCCTGCAGGGAACCGTACCGGTAAGATGAACGCTGCAATTATTGTCGCGCTCGGCTCTTGGGCTGAAAGCGATGGCAGAGGGTATGCCTTTGACTCAAATACAGGCTTTACTCTTCCTGACAACTCGATGCGTAGCCCGGATGCCGCATGGGTAAGAAAGACACGATGGGATGCTCTCAATCCACAGGACCAGGACCGCTTCTCGCATATCTGTCCTGAGTTCGTCATCGAACTCCGCTCGCAGAGCGACGTTCTCAGTGAGTTGCAAATGAAGATGCGGCAATGGATCGACAACGGAGCTGAACTCGCCTGGCTGATCGACCCCCTTGAGCGAACTGTCTCAATCTACCGCCCCAGTGACTCGCCCGAAATGCTCTGCCACCCCACCTCTGTGCAGGGAACAGGACCGGTGGCTGGATTTGAGCTGGTAATGCCGCGCATCTGGGACTGAATGCACGCGAAGACGCTTGACACAGCAGCTATACTTAAATGACAAGATCATCCGGATCTTCAACTTTTTAGCTGCTTGCGGTCTCACCAGGAAGTCCGGAACTAAGCCTAAATTATCGAATACTTTGCGCAAAATCGCCCGGGGTGAGGCGTCAAGTCCAACCGCGAAGATATTGCAAGCTTCTGCCACTTTAAGGCATACTAATAAGAGCGTCTCAACCCAGGTTGAGGCCAGTCACAATCACCACGGCCGAACGGCTCATCCAGCCAGAAGTTGATCAACCAGGCAATTGCGGATGGGTTCAGTGCGAAACAAGCGCTGCAAGGTTCGAGCGGTGGGAGACGAGGAAATAGATGCGAAAGATATCCAAGAATCTGACGAAGGCCCGTGCGCTCGTTGAGCCCCGTCCTTACGTCCTGGCGGACGCAGTTCCGCTCCTTCAAAAAGCCAAGTACGCCAAGTTCGACGAGACCGTCGACCTGACCATGCGTCTCGGCGTCGACCCCAAGCACGCCGACCAGATGGTTCGTGGAACCGTCGTTCTGCCCCACGGCCTCGGCAAGACCAAGATCGTAGCCGTCATCGCCTCGGGCGACAAGATCAAGGATGCGCAGGCAGCCGGAGCCGAGTTCTTCGGCGGCGAAGAGCTGGTCGAGAAGATCCAGAAGGAAAACTGGACCGCCTTCGACGCCCTCATCGCCACGCCCGACATGATGAAGTCCGTCGGCCGTCTCGGCAAGGTGCTCGGCCCCAAGGGCCTGATGCCCAACCCCAAGACCGGCACCGTCACCACCGATGTCGCCGCCGCGGTCAAGGAGATCAAGGCCGGTAAGGTCGAGTTCCGCACCGACAAGACCGCGCTGGTCCACGTTCCCGTCGGCAAGCTCTCGTTCGACCCGCAGAAGCTGGTCGACAACGCCACCACCGTCATCACCTCGGTGCGTGAAGGCCAAGCCGTCCGCCGCCAAGGGCAAGTACATCAAGGGCGTCACCCTCAGCTCCACGATGGGCCCCGGCATCCAGCTCGACTTCGCGGCCGTCGAGGTAGCCGGCAAGGCCTAGGGCAGCCGCACTATTAGCTCTTAGCTTTTAGCTGATCGCATATTTAGGATTCAGTCGCGAAGCGGCGCAAATTTCGAGCTAGCGGCTAAGAGCTAGCAGCTAAAGGCTAGGTTTCTATGGCACTGACCAAAGCAAAAAAGACGGAGAAGGTAAAACAGCTCGCCGCCGAGCTCGAGGGATCCACGTCGGCCATCATCGGCACCTTCACCAGCTCACCGCCTCGAAGGATTTCGACCTGCGCAAGACCGTCCGCGCGGCCGGCGGCAGCTACCACGTCGTCAAGAACAAGCTCGCCGCGCGCGCCGCCGAGGGCACCAAGATCGAAGCCGCATTCAGGGCCTCAAGGGCGTCTCGTCCGTCGCCTACACCTCCGGCGATCCCGTCGCCCTCGCCAAGGCCCTCTCCACCTGGGTCAAGGACAACGCGGAGTTCACCTTCAAGCTCGGCATCGTCGACGGCAAGGTCATCACCGTCGAGGAGATCAAGGCAGCTCGCCACCCTGCCGGGCAAGGAAGAGCTCTTCTCGAAGCTCCTCTTCCTCATCCAGTCTCCCGCGCAGCGCCTGGCCACGGTCATCAACGCCACCGGCCGCGATCTCGCCGTCGTCATCAACCAGGGCGTCGAGAAGGGCAAGTTTGCCGGCCCCGCCGCCGCACCGTAGCTGAGTAGCCGGTGTCGCAGCTCCTGTGCGAAGAAGCGCCGCAGCGCCTGTAGCCGAAGCCCGGGCGCAGACAGCTGCAGCAGTCGAAGCAGCCCACGTCGAAGAGTCAGCCGCAGGCGAGCAGCCTTCGGGCGCAGCACAGCCCGAGAACTCCACCGCATCGCAGGGCGGCGAAGCCGCGCCTCCGATCCAGTGGAAGGCTAAGCGGATAACAAGTTTCGCTTTACTCCTCCGGGTGCGCCAGTCTGGGCGCAACGGAAACCCGGAGGGACGAGGCAGCCGAAGCCGCAATCCGGCTTCGGAGACGCAAATCAGCACACGAACAAAAAATTTCTAGACATCGAGATTTAGGAGAAATAAAATGGCAGACATTCAGCAGTTGGAAGATCAGATCGTTAGTCAGCCTGCTCGAGGCATCCGAGCTGGTCAAGAAGCTCGAGGCTCGTCTCGGCGTCTCGGCGGCGGCAGCCGTGCGGCAGCCCCGGCAGCCGGCGGCGGCGCGGCAGCAGCAGCCCCGGCCGAAGAGAAGACCGAGTTCACCGTCATCCTCAAGGATGCCGGCGCGAACAAGATCTCCACCATCAAGGCTGTTCGCGAAGTCACCGCCCTCGGCTTGAAGGAAGCCAAGGACCTGGTCGACGGCGCGCCCAAGCCTCTGAAGGAGAACGTCTCCAAGGAAGATGCGGCCGCCATCGCCAAGAAGTTCGAAGGCGTCGCAACCGTCGAAATCAAGTAATTGCAACCGGGTCGTACCAGTTACAAGTTGGGCGTCGGCCCGAACGCTGTATCTCACTTCGTGTTCGGCAGAAGCGGTATCCTGCTTGAGAACCGCCTCTGCCTTGGTGTGCTTAGGCAGACAGCGCTTCCGGACACCACGAATTCGGTGCCCACGGTAATCTTCCGGCCCATCCGCGCGTGCGCGGGCTACGGGGCCGGCCAATCGCTTTCCGGCGGCGGACATGTATGGTGACACAGGGACAGTAGCGGCAGCAAACCTTGAGGCTGGGCGAGCTTCAAAGGGTGGCAGGTATTCACATATATCAGAAAGAAACAGTGCACAAGTCGGTTTTTGCGCTCACGGGAGATCTGTCCCTGCGGGCGCTTTTGCCGTGTTTGCGCTTATACAACCCCAGAAATGCACCCCCGCATTCTGCACGCGTACTTTATAGCAGCTTCCCCGCCTGTTCCTGCAAAAGCTCAGCATCAGCGTTCGGCCCCGTTGGAACAGTTCCGGCAGTAAAACGATCGTAAATTCATTTCAGCCCGCTCGCATTGCCAGTGCGAGTACTCGCGCATCGAGGTGCGCCGGACCGAGGCGGCAGACCAGTATCAAGCGCAATTGGAAGCAAACCCGGAGGCTCAAACGCCTCTCCACCTCGGAAGGCAGCCAGCCGGCAGCAGCTCATCGATGCAGGCAAGACACAGAAAGGCCTCGAACGCAAGTTTAGGAGACAGCATTCATGTCCAGCGAAATGCGCGCGATCCGCAGCCGCCTCGATTTTTCCAAGATCCCCACCTCCATCCAGATCCCCAACCTCATTGAAGTCCAGCGCCGCAGCTACGAGCGCTTTCTGCAGATGGACAAGCTCCCCCAGGAGCGCGAGGACAACGGCCTCCAGTCCGTCTTCACCTCCGTTTTCCCCATCACCGACTTCCGCAACGTCTCGGAGCTCGAGTTCGTCGACTACTCCATCGGCAACTGGGAGTGCAAGTGCGGCTACCTCAAGGGCCTCAACCACCTGCGCACCGCCTGCTCCAACTGCGGCCACATGGTCATCACCGACCCCTTCCACCCGGGCGACGTGCTCTGCAGCTTCTGCGGCACCTACAACAAGAACACCCCCGACTTCTGCACCAAGTGCGGCGACCCTGTCGGCCTGCAGCTGAAGTACGACCAGGCCGAGTGCGAAGAGCGCGGCATGACCTACTCCGCTCCGCTGAAGGTCACCATCCGCCTCAAGATCTACGACAAGGACCCCGAGACCGGCGTCAAGACCCTTCGCGACATGAAGGAGCAGGAAGTCTTCTTCGGCGACATTCCTCTGATGTCCCAGAACGGCACCTTCATCGTGAACGGTACCGAGCGGTGATCGTCTCGCAGCTGCACCGTTCGCCCGGCGTCTTCTTTGAGACGGCGAACAAGCGCACCTACTTCCTCGGCAAGATCATCCCCTACCGCGGTGCTGGGTCGAGTTCGAGTACGACCAGAAGAACACCCTCTACGTCCGCATCGATCGCAAGCGCAAGTTCCTCGGCACCATCTTCCT
>CAWHVZ010000016.1:0-7764 GCA_963832995.1 uncultured Acidobacteriaceae bacterium | reverse complement strand
TCCTGAGCGCAGCGAAGGACCCGCATTTCGCTTTTGCATTTGCCGTTGCACTTGCTGTAGGTCTTGCCTCGGACATAGGCCCGGGCTTCAGGCCCCGAGATTCGCTCTCTTCACCGCCGACCGATAAGCCTCCCCCAACCGCTCCAAAGCCATCGTCAAAGCCCCATCAGTCAGCAACGCGAACACTCTGCCACTTCTTCCCCTCAGGCCCCTTCACCCCATCATGCATCTTCACCATAATCGCGTCCGCCTCCCACAGCCCACGCGTCCCCGGCAGCGCCCCAAAGATCACCTTGCCCCGATACAAACTCTGCATCCCAAACATCTTCCCCACCCGCGTCCCCCGGCCACCGCAAAACCTCCGCAGCGCCAACAGCGCCGACCTCCGCCTCATCTCCTCACTCACCGGAGCAAACGCAGGCCGCTTCTTCATCTCTCTACCTCCTGCCTCGGCAGCGATTAGCCCAAAGGTTTGATCTCTCAATCGTTCGTTTCAGGGCGGCCTTTTCCGAGCGCCAAAGCGGATGTCACGGCTTTGCACATTTTCCACGCTGTAAGGGATCAGGCCGCAAGTGTATCCGCTCGATGCGCGTCGTCTTGGGGATCAGCCGGAAAAAGCATAATTAGCGGCTGTCTATCAGCAAGCGCCCGCCTTCGGCGGGAGCGCCGACTGTTGCGCCGTCGGTCGGCACGCTAGAGAATCCTGCACAGTATGTCGAGTTTCCAATTGAGCGGCTCGGGCCACCAAGTTTTGTAATTGGGCGAGCCTCGATAACTGCTGGGGAGATTTCGCGTTCCCGGTCAGCGCCAAGCCGCCTGCCACCTGCGCCGACGGGACAGACTCCGTTGATGGAAGCTTCGGCTAATTCCGAAACGCTAAAAGAGCAATGGTCCAACCGATCATCCGTCAGTCTGCGCGAGCGGCCAATCCTCCGCCATCTCCCCTTCCCGCATCAGGCATAATGTCTTCTTCATCAGCGCAAGGCCGCCATCTGGTAATGCGTGCGAAGTTGAAGTCAGTCATCCGAGCTTTCGTGGTAATAGAAGCTCGCGGTTCAAAAGCAGTCCAAATAGCTAAACAGCCTTCGCAGCCACTCGGCTTGGAGAGCACATATTCGGGGTGAGGTACCGGCCCCGGCCAATAGCAGCAAAGATGCTCAATTGGGAAACGCGAAGTGGCTCGCGCTATCAGCGTGTAACTTCCGCTAGAGTAGGGAACATACCCTGCCGGTTGCGGTTCCTCACGTTCCCAACGCGCCCCATATCCTTTAGGGACAAGGGTCCATAGATCAAATGTCGTCATTCTCACGAGTCCGTCTTCGCCTTGAATATCGAGCATCGCAACGGCCATATTGCTATGTCCTAAATAAGCAATGACTCTTTGCCAAGTCTGAACGTCCAGGCAGATCTTCCAAATCTATGCGGTAGTCGCATTTCTTCGTCGTGCACTCGCCTTCATAGTGACCCCACGCCCCCCAGCGTGTCCGAATGCCTTGTAAATCGTCCCAAGTACTCTTATTGACTTCGAGTTGCCGCATCTCTTCTACCAGCCGCTCCGCTCGGTGACGCATGATTCGTTCATTTACTTGCACGTAGAGCAGCAGAAGAAGATAACAAGCGCTCAGCGCCAGAACAGTCCCCCAAACACGCTTGAGTATTCGGCCACCGGGTAGAACGTTCACCGTCATAGAAGGCGTTATATCACCAGCGATAGGTTTCGGACGCAAGAAATTAAGTCACAAACGAACCTACTCGTCCTCCGCCGCCTGCTTCGCCGCGATCTGCTCCAATTGCCGTCGCCAGTCCAGCTCTTCCACAAAGCCGCGGCTGGATCGCCACTCCTCCTGGACCTTGACGAACAACTCCAGAAAGACGCGCGTGCCCAGCAGGCTCTCGATCTCCTTGCGCGCGGCGGTTCCGATCTGCTTCAGCATCGCGCCCTGCTTGCCGATCAGAATCGCCTTCTGCCCCGTGCGCTCGCAGTAGATTGCCGCCGCGATCTTCGTCACCGGCAGCCGCCCATCCTTCATCTTCTTCAGCGACGCCGGCTCCTCGAACTTCTCGATCACCACTGCGGTCGCGTAGGGAACCTCTTCGCCGGTCAGCATCAGAATCTTTTCGCGAATCAGCTCGGCCACCAGGAAATCGCTCCGGCTGGTCGGTCACCTGGTCGCGCGGAAAGTACCGCTGGCCCTCCGGCAGCACCGCGACGATCTTGTCCAGCAGCAGATCCAGCCCCTCCTTCTTGCGCGCCGAGATCGGCACCACATCGGCAAAGGCATGCTGCGCGCTCCAGTACGCAATCAGCGGCAGCAGTTCCTGCTTGCGCACCGCATCGATCTTGTTCAGCACCAGGATCACCGGGCAGTCGAGCCGCTTGACCAGCGACAGCGCGAAGTCGTCCTCCGCCGCGCTCATCGCCATGCGGCCGGTGGCCTTCATCGTCTCGCCGGTACCCTCCGCCTTCGCCAGCCGGTGGGTCACGTCGACGAGAAACAGTACCGCGTCGCGCGACTCCAGCGCGTCCTGCACCTCCTGCATCATGCGCCGGTCCAGCTGCGTCTCCGGCTTGTGCACGCCGGGCGTATCCACCAGCACCACCTGCGCCGCGGGATGGCCGGGCTCGCCCTTCGCCTTCTTCTTCAGCGGCACCTCCAGCACGCCGTGGATGCGGGTGCGCGTGGTTTGCGGCTTGTGGGTCACGATCGCGAGCTTCTGTCCCAGCAGCGCATTCAGCAGCGTGGACTTGCCCGCGTTGGGCCGGCCGATGATCGATACGAATCCTGAGCGAAAGGGCATCCCTCCTTATCCGCCATCGCCGCGCGCCGGAACGACGCCCGCGCGGTAGGCTACACTGGCGCGCATGAAATTCGCCCTCGCGCTCCTCCGCGCTCGTCCGCTTTTGCTGCCCGGCCCTGATGCTCGCGCAGGCGCCGCCCATCAACTACCAGTCCACCGAGATCCATCCCGACCACACCATCACGTTTCGCTACAAGGATCCCGGCGCGACCAAAGTGATGCTCAACATTCGCGACCTGCCCAAGCCGATGGCTATGAAAAGGACGCCGACGGAGTCTGGACCGTCACCACCCAGCCGCTTCCGCCGGCCATCTACAACTACTTCTTCCTTGCCGACGGCGAATCGCGCCTCGACCCTGCCAATCCGCATGTGGCCGTCAAGTGGCAAAACGTCACCAATCTGCTCACCGTGCCCGGCGACACGCCCCAGCTTTGGGAGCCGGCCGATGTTCCCCATGGCGAACTGCATCATCACTTCTACACGTCCAAGGTTGTGCTCAATCTGCCCGGCAACGAGAGCGACTACTACGTCTACACTCCTCCGGGCTACGACCCCAAGGCGAAGACGCTCTACCCGGTGCTTTACCTGCTGCATGGTTTCAACGAAGGCGCCTATAGCTGGACCGCCGTCGGCAAGGCCAACTACATCCTCGACAATCTGCTGGCGCAGGGAAAGATCAAGCCCATGGTCGTGGTGATGCCGCTGGGCTACGGCGACCTCAACTACGTCACCACCGCGGAATCCGCCGCGACCCCGCCAGCCGCAGACCACTACAAGCGCTTCCAGCAGGCGCTGCTCACCGAGGTGCTGCCGCAGGTCGAGGCCACCTACCACGTGGCGCGCGACCGCGACCACCGCGCCATTGCCGGCCTGTCCATGGGCGGCCAGGAGAGCCTGACCATCGGCCTCACCAATACCGACAAGTTTGCCTATGTCATCGGCCTCAGCTCCGCCGCGCAGGGTTTCCCCACCGATCCCGCGCTCGCCAACCTCAATCCCAAATCCGCGAACCTGCGCCTGCTATGGGTTTCCTGCGGCACCGAAGACTCGCTGAGCGAGCCCAACCACAGGCTGGTCGACTGGCTGAAGTCGAAGGGCATGCCGGTCAATTATGTGCAGACGCCCGGCGTCCACTCCTGGATTGTCTGGCAGGACAACCTCATCCACTTCGCGCCGCTACTCTTCCAATCGAAATAACCTACACCTGTACCTGCCACTGTCACTGACATCTCAGAGGTCCCATGCGCCACACTTTCGCCTTTCCGCCATCCTGCTCGCCGCCGTCGTCGCCCCGGCCCAGCTCCGCATCGAAGTCACCGTGCCGACGACAACCCCGCTCAACGGCCACCTCATTCTCGTCTCGCCAAACCCAATCGCGAAGCGGACGCGGCCGAGGCGCCCGAACCGCGCTTCCAGCTCGACGAAAACTACCAGTCTGCCCAGGGCTTCGGTGTCGACGTGGAAAATCTCGCCGCGAGCAAGACCATCGTCGTCGACGGCAGACCGTGGGCTATCCGCTCGAGATCTTGCCGCGTTACCCCCGGCGACTATCGCGTTCAGGCCGTCTTCAACGTCTACGAGCAGTTCCATCTCGCCGACGGCCGCAACCTCTGGCTCCCGCCCGACAAGGGCGAAGGCCAGCACTGGAACCGCAAGCCCGGCAACCCCTACAACGAGGTCGCCACCCTCCACGTCGATCCCAAATCCACCACACCCATCAAGCTCTCTCTCGACAAAACCATCCCGCCCATCGAAGGCACCGACGCCGATCCCGCCAAATCGCGGCCGATCCGCAACCTCCAAGTGGCTACAGTACGTCCGCTTCAAAAGTGAAAAGCTAAGCAAATTCTGGGGCCGCGACATGTACCTCGGCGCCTGGGTCTTGCTCCCTGACGGCTTCGACGACCACCCCGACGCCAAGTTCCCCCTCGTCGTCTATCAGGATCACTTCCACGCCGCCTTCGGAGCCTCGCAGCCCTTCATCCCCACGCCACCCAAACCCGGCCCCGACGGCGCTCCCAACACACGCAACCTATACGGTTACAAATTCTTTCAGGACTGGACCTCCGGCATCATGCCGCGCGTCATCCTCCTCTACGTTCAGAACGCCAACCCCTACTACGACGACTCCTACGATGTAGACTCCGCCAACGTAGGCCCCTACGGCTCAGCCATCAACGAAGAACTAATCCCCGCGATTGAAAAGCAATTCCGCGGCATAGGCCAGGGCTGGGCCCGCGCCACCTACGGCGGCAGCACCGGCGGATGGGAGTCCATCGCCACCCAGGTCTTCTACCCCGACCTCTACAACGGCACCTACACCGCTTGCCCCGACCCCGTAGACTTCCACGCCTACCAGAACATCGATCTCTACAACGACACCAACGCCTTCTACCGCCAAGGTCCCTTCGGCACCATTCCCATCGCCGCCGACCGCAAGCCCGACGGCTCCATCATCGCCAACACCGAGGGCGAGTACCGCTTCGAGTACGTCCTCGGCACCCACGGCCGCTCCACCGAGCAGTGGGACATCTGGCAGGCCGTCTACTCGCCCGCCGGCCCCGACGGCTACCCCGCCAGTGTCCTCGATCCGCTCACCGGAGTCATCGACAAGAAAGTCGTCGCCTACTGGCACGATCACTACGACCTCAACGCCATCATGCAGCGCGACTGGCCAACCCTCGGCCCCAAACTCGAGGGCAAGCTCCACCTTGCAGTCGGCGACGGCGACACCTACTTCCTCAACAACGCCGTCCACCTCCTCGAGAAGTCGCTCGATGCCTCCCGCAACCCCCACTCCGACGCCACCTTCCAGTACGGCCCCGGCATGCCCCACTGCTACACCGGAGGCCCATCCGAATACACCATGCAGCAAAACGGAGCCACCTGGGCCCAGCGCTATCCCCCAGATGACCGACCAATGATCAAAACCGCCCCCGCAGGAGCCGACACAAAAAGCTGGCGCTACTACACGGCACTCACCTCAAATACTTGTCATTCTGAGCACCACACTTGTCATTCTGAGCGCAGCGAAGAATCCTCGTATTTGCTTTTGCTGTCGCTTTTCGTTGCAGTTGTGGTTGTCCTTGCCGTCGCTTCTGAGATAATCCGGCGTCAGCCCGGACATCTCCACTCACTTCGCCCCCGCCTCTCTACCCCTCTCCTTCAAATACTCCTTACTCAACGTCCCTTTCGCCGTCGCCACCATATACACGTCGGATAAAACTGCACAAACGTTGTATCCACTGCCGCATGCGCCTCATGGCACGTATAACAATTCTGCCTGCTGTTTCAGAACGAGCTTCCCACTCACCGTAATCGCCGGAACCCCAAAGACCCCCCACCCACATCCCTTTATGTGCGCGGAGTCCTTCACATGGATCTCCTTGCTCCCGCACCTCCGTCGACTCGCGTCCGTCCGCGCCGCGCTTGATTGAGTGGTTCCCTTGCCTTGGCGATTCTCCAGCATTATCATCGTTCCCTCCTGCCACGTCCCGGTCTTCAGAAAAGAGCGGTAAGCCGAGGGTTAACAAACACATTGTCGAGACTCTCACCGCGTTGCCGCCTGCGCCTGCGGGTTATAGCTCATATCCAAAACCGAGTTAAAAACACCCACTCCCGATACCTTCCGGATACTTCAACTGCCCGACCGCTGTAAACTGCGGCCCATCTGCAACAGCCGTCCGCCGGTAGTTCCTTCAGGCGCAGCCGCCGCCTAGTGCCGGGCACGCGGCCACGAAACCACACCAACTTACCAACCATCTTATTATGAACATTACCTAGATTCAATTGCGCAGGGGGATGATGTCATTTTTCCCAAGAGTTCATTCTTTGCGAAACCGCAACCCCCTTTTGACCGCAACCACTCCAAATTCCCGATCCCGCGTCCAATCCACGCCCGGACGCAAGACCGTCAACCAGCTGCGCCCACCTATCCACACCCCAACCCCGCCCATAAGAGTTCAGGATAAATGGATCTTTTCACGCGTTACAAAAATCTGCTCGACCTCATCGTGATCCTGCTCGCGCAGGCCATCGTCCTCGCCGATTGAGGACCCGCGCCGTGCTCGACCCCTCCGCCACGGACCCCCCGCAGCGTCTCGCCGCCGATGCGTTACTGGGTCGTCTCCATCGTCACTCCGTTCGAGCGCTTCTTCAATGGCATCGGCCACGATTTTTTTCATGCCGCCATGCCGTCGAACTACATCGACCTCTGCTATGTCCGCCAGCAGAACGCCGACCTCCAGCCAGCAGCTCGCCGACATGCGCCTCCAGCAGGCCGCCGTCGCTCAGGACGCCCTCCAGGGCCATCGCCTCCAGGCTCTGCTCGACTTCCAGCAGCACTACGTCGCCCGCACCACAGCTGGGACGCCATCGGCACCAGCGGCTCCGATCTCTCCCGCATCATCTACATCGACAAGGGCAGCAGAAGACGGCCTCAAGCCCGACCAGGCCGTCATCACCCCCGACGGCATCGTCGGCAAGATCCGCGACGTCTTCCCCCACACCGTCACAGGTCCTCCTCATCGACGACCAGGCCTCCGGAGCCGGCGTCCTCCTCGCCAGCTCCCGCATCCGCGCCATCCTCCGCGGCAGCCACCGGAGCCCGCGTCGTCATCACCAACCTCACCCCCGACTCCCGCATCCATCCCGGCGAAACCGTCCTCACCTCCGGCGGCGACCAGGTCTACCCCCGCGGCCTTCCCGTCGGCACCATCGAGTCCATCGCCCCCGACCCCGACCACCAGCCCTACACCCTGATTCACGTCCGCCCCGCCGCCAACCTCTCCCAGCTCGAAGAGGTCCTCGTCATCACCGCCACCCAGCCCGACCTGCCCACTCTCCGCCCAGCAGGATCTCGCCGCCGGAGCAGCCACCGCCGCAAGCCCAGCAGGCCGCAGCCGCCCTCGCCGCCCAACAAAAAGCAGCCGCAGACGCCAAGACCGCCGCCGAGATCGTAGCCG
>CAWHVZ010000015.1:0-8382 GCA_963832995.1 uncultured Acidobacteriaceae bacterium | reverse complement strand
AGCGAACGTGACATGCCATTCTCACCGTAAGCAGTTCAGCACCGCCAATCATGGCCGTAGGTGAACGTTTGCCTGAAGGGGGCCATCTGCAGCTTGGCGACTGTTCGCGTTTTTATCGTTGATGATTTTGAGCCGTGGCGACGCACCGTGCATTCGATCCTCGGACAAGCCTAAGGCTTGGAAGTGATCTTTGAAGGCTCAGAAGGTCTAGAAGCAGTTCGAAAAGCGCAGAGCTGCAACCTGACCTGGTTCTACTGGATATTGGGCTTCCCGACCTCAATGGTCTGGAGGCCGCTCGACAGATTCGTAAAGTTTCGCCAGACTCCAGGATCATCTTCTTGACCTCGCACGACCGTCCCGACTTGGCGCAGGAGGCTTTGAGAATTGGTGTGTTGGGTTTCGTGATCAAATCCGACGCTGCACGCGATCTTTTGCCGGCGGTGAGCAGCGTTATGCGCGATGAACTGTTCGTCAGCAACAGATTTCCACGTCGCGACCCGACCGAGCCTCCACGCCCGTAGAGTTCTTCCCCGTCGCACGCAATCCACCTTCCGCGTGACCCGCGCGCGGGCAATGCACTTATCCCGCCTGGTTTGGAAGGCGCGCCTCTGAAGAGGAAGAGATCCCATCAGGACAAATGATCCGCAGCAGGCGCTCACTCGGTTTCAGGAGCAGAATGGGGCTTGGAGGTGAGGCGTGGACCGGAGAGAGTTGATGGTTGGGTTGACGGCGATGGCGATGAGCGTTGCAGAGGCGGGTGGAGGGGCTCAGGCGCAGAGCGTGGGCGACGAGACCGTGTATGAGCTGAGGATCTATCACCTGAATGAGGGCAAGCAGGCGCTGATCGTGGAGCGGTTTCGGGGGAAGGAGCGGCCGCTGCTGGAGCGGCATGGAATGCAGCCGGTCGCGTTCTGGGTTCCGACGGATGAGCCGCTGGCGGGGCGGACGTTTGTGTACATCCTCAGGCACAAGAGCCGCGCGCAGGCGGATGCGAACTGGGCGGGGTTCAGGGCCGATCCGGAGTGGGTGGCTCTGAAGGCGGAGACGGAGAAGGATGGGCCGTTTGTGAAGCAGTACGACCTGACCTTTCTGAAGCTGACGGATTTTTCGCCGAAGATTTAGAGGAGAGCAAGATGACAGCGGAAGAGAGAGTGAAGGAGTTGGGGATCGACCTGTCGGGCGGGCCGTCGCCGCTGGGAGCGTATGTGGAGGCGGTGCAGACGGGGAATCTGCTGTTTCTGAGCGGCATGCTGCCGATAGCGGGCGGGAAGCCGGCGTTTGTAGGGCGGATTGGCAAAGAGCTCGACGCTACACAGGGACGCGAGGCGACGCGGCTGGCGGCGGTGAACGTGCTGGCGGTGGCGAGGAAGTATCTGGGATCGCTGGACAAGGTGAACAGGCTGGTACGGCTGAGCGTGTACCTGGCGACGGCGGGAGATTTCTTCGATCAGCCGAGAGTGGCTGATGGTGCGTCGGAGTTGTTCAGAGATGTGTTCGGCGAAAAGAAGATGTCGGTGCGGTCGGTGATTGGGGTGGCGAGTTTGCCGCTGGGGATGCCGGTGGAGGTCGAGGTGACGATGGAGGTGGGTTAGGCGAGGCCGGCGAGGAAGAAGGTGGCGAGGGCGGTCCACTCGTCGTCGAGGGAACCGGTGGGGGCGGCGGGGTGGTCTGTGAGGCGGCTGGCGCGTCGGTACCAGTAGTTGGCGTTGAAGTGGTCGCCCTGTTTGCGGTGGAGATAAGCGTGGACGCGGGCGGCTTCGGCGGTGTCGATGTCCTGCGTGATGGAGTGGGCGCGGTCCCAGTCGCCGTGGGCGTCGTGCCAGAGGGCGTGGAGGAGTGGCGGGAGGACGGCGGCTTCCGAGGCGGAGAGTGCGCGGAGCTCGGCGGGAGTCATGGGGTGATTATGCGCGTGACGATGGCGGCAGTGGAGTTGTTCGGCGAAGGAGTACGGATGAACGCTGCCTACTTGTTCGGCGCAAGCGCAGGGAGAGGAAAGAGCCGGAGCGAGCTGGAGGTCAGCACTGCGAGAGTTGAACCTGATGGCGACAGAGAGAAGGTGTCCTGCTGCGCAGAGCCTTGTGGCATATGCGCGGCGAAGAACTGTTTGCCGGTCGCGGTATCGTAGACGGTCACGGCCAGGTTGGTGAAGTCTCGAATCTGCAGCTCCGTTGTGCGATCGACGGGCTGGTTGAAGTGGGACGAGGCGATAGCGAAGAGCCTCCCGTCATAACTGCTCTCCGCCTGCTGAATAAAGTCGCTGCGAGGGCCGGACGCCTTGAACAGCGTGGCCCCCTGGGCATTCAGCACCCGGTACCACACGGAATTCGCCTCGATCGGCGAACAACCCTGGACGAAGAGTAGATCTCCGGGGAGGGATTGGACCTGCAATGGACAGATGGAGCGGAAGTGAGCAAACCGCTTGCTCTGATCCTCCCATGTGCTTTCCTCGAGAAGCCATTCCGATCCGCGCGCGGGCTGTGCACTGACCATCGAGGCCTGGAGAAGCGCGGGACGCAGGGGCGCAACGGTCACACGTTTGGATCCTGTCACCTGGAATGCGGTGTTCAGACCGGTGAGGTCGTACTCCTCGTCAATGGGGACGCCGGAACCGACGAACGCCGCAATCTGGGAATGCTCCTTCTCGGTGTGTTTCTCGTGAACGGTGGCTACGAGGAGAAGATCCCCCTTGGGAGAGGCACTGAGAAAAAGCAGCGGACCGGCCAATCGAACGCGTCCCTGGATGGTGAGGCCCGGTCCAAACGTAACGAGGTCATGACCGACGTGGGCCGCGATGAGGCGATTGCCCAATGCCCAGACGTAGGGCCCGATATCGTCGGAGACGGTCCAGTCCTTGACGCGAAGGACATGGCCGTCGACGCGGGAGATAAGTACACCACGCACGTTCCGCGGGTTGCTGGCCCAGGCGTTGTTGTCGGAGAAGCGCGGCACCAGCGAGTGCCTGGTAAATGTGAGGAGAAGCTGATCCTCGCCGAGGAAATGGACGCTCGCGCTGTGGTCAAGACCGACAATCTGCTGCATTGGACGAGGCTGATAACCGAGCCCGGCGAGCGGCAGGGCCCAAAGCGCCCGAGCCGAACTGGTTTCAGCGACTGCGGCCAGTTGCCTGCACCCGGAAGAGGCGCACACATCCTCCATCTCCACCACTGATGGGGGCGGCGGAGAGGGAGCCGTGGGAGATGGCGGTCTGGGGAGAGCGGGATTCATGCTCAGCGCGCTGGCGGGAGCTGGCAACGGACTCGCGGCACTGACGTCGAGACTGGGAGACTGCGGTGGCGTGGGGGCGTAGGCGAGTGCGAACTCGGTGTCACGGTCAAGAACGATCTTGTGCTCGGAGGAGAGTTTGGCGGCGGCCCCTTCCCGGCCAGGAAGGGTCAAAGCGATGCCGCGATATCCCCGGACCTCGCCCGTCTTCATCGGCTTCTCGCGCGCCCCGCGTAGTTGGTTCATCTCGTCGGCGTCGATCGCTTGGGTTGTGCCGTTGGTGTTGCTGGTGGGGATGTTAATGGGGCGGCCGTCCGTCCTGGCCTCGGACGGGAAGATCCCGGAGAGGGTCGGGGTTTGAGGAGCACCTGCGTTATAGCGATCGCTTCTGTTGGGGTCGGGAGCCTTGATTGAGACGAGCAACGGCGTCATCCAGGTGGACTTCGATTCGGAGCAGGGGATCTCGGAGAATCGGACGGCGAGAATGGTGTCGTGGGGTTTGCCGGTCGAGTACGTCAGACTGTCGACGTGGCCGGTGATGGTGGTGTGTGAAGCGATGGTGCAGCCGTCCTGCTGCCAGGAGCCGATGGTGCGGAGGTAGAACAGATCTCCGGTCTTGAGGTTGGCGGTCTTGAGAGTGTTCATAAGCTCGGCCTTGCCCACGATCAGTGGCCGGGGCTGGTCGGCCGATCGACCGCAGGCGCACGCAGACAATGCGGCCAAAAGAACAAGTAGATTGCGCTTCATGAGGAACTCTCCCCACGAACATAGCAGGTCGCGGCGCGGTGCAGAGACAGCCCGTTCGGCGGGCCACCCGCCCGATTGGGGGAGGTTACTCGGGGATTCTGAAGTCGTAGACTCTGCCTGCGGCGGCGCCTCCTGAGCGGGCGCCTCCGGTGCCACCGCCGGCCATGGTGGCCTGCTGACCGGTGCCCATGAAGAAGGCGTATTCGCCACCGGGCTTCAAGGCGGTATCGATCTTGAGCTTGTAGGTGCGGATTCCGGCGTGCTCGGCAGTGAAGGCGATCTCCTTGTCGCGCTTGACGCCGGATTTGCCGCCGGTGATGCCGCCGAAGCTTCCGATTTCAAACTCTCTGCGGTCGCCTTTCTTTTCGAGGATGATCAGGGAGAAGTCGGAGGCGCTGCCGCCGTCGGGGACGTAGAGATAGAAGACGGGCTCATGGTCGTTGACGATGTTTTTGGAGTGCGGGTCGTTGAGATAGGCGTCCCAATGTTCGTTGCGCAGGCCGTAGGTGAACATGCTGCCGGCCTTGCCGCCAACCTTGGCCTGACTGATCGCCTGTCCCTCGATGCGGGTGAAGGCGTTGCCGTTCTTCCAGTAGACGCCGACCTCCGGGGGTGGGAGGTTGGGGTCGTTTGACATGGGGGCGGCGGCGACGACGACGGGGGCGGCGGGTGGGGTGGGATTGATCATCACCTTGATGACGTCGTCGGAGACCTTGGCGGCCTTGAGCTCCTTCAGGCCGTTGACGCTGGTGTCGAACTGGAGGGTTTGACCGGCGGCGGCGCTGCGGATCTTGGAGATGATGAGGTCGTCGGAGAGGCCGAGGGTCGCCATCTCGATGACGTCTTTGTTGGTGAGGCGGGTGGAGAGCTGCTGGCTCCAGGATGTTGCCGCGAGGAGAAGGGAGAAGAGTACAGCCGGGAAGATGAGCCGTCGCATGAGACCTCCGAAGCGACTTTCGAGTCGCGAAGTGTCTGGGTCCCTGGATATGGCCGATGTTGGAGCTTCTGAGTCTTGGCTAGGAATTTAGCATTAGCGGGACAGTTTGGGCATTTGGGTCGGAGCGCGGCGGCAAATCGAGGGCAGGACCCCCCTCCCCCCTGTTTTTGCGCAAAATCTTCAGGACATAAGACTTAAGGGTGGACCTTTGTGTGCAGTCGCACCAAGAGTTGTGCATCGCTTCCGGACGAGGAAGCCTTATCTTGGACGCCTCCAGGCGGGGTAGCCGGACTGGGCTTTGGTCTCACTGCCGGAAGACAGGGATTGATCTGATCTGGGCTCAGTATCTGCTCGGCTGGCGGGAGCCGATGGGATGAGATTCAACAGAATCTCCTCGTCGACTTTCAGGACCTGCACTGCCATGCCGCCTCCCAATGGGGCAACCGACAACCGGATCAGTTCCACTACCTGCACCAGCGTAAGTTGAGCGTTGTGCAGGCGATAGACCCCTGGAACTTCGTTCGCCTGCTGGGCCGTGGTCTGAATGACACGCTCGAATCCGTGTGCCGTCATCTGTCTGTGTACGGCCCCGTAGTCAATCTCGGAGGAGCCCTGTTGATGGGTGGTGATGTGCGCCTCAAAGAAGCCTCGGGAAGACATGGCGGGCCTTTGCTCCTTCCTCCACGGTACGCTTATCGGGCCACCCCTGTTTCGAATCCAGATAGATAAGGTCATTCGGACCATCGCGGCATCCAATAGGAAGAGGCTCCCCTCATGGATACCCCGCACGATGGTCGCAAGAAGGTTGCGACACGGCTCGCTGTCGCCAAAGTTGATTTTCATCGGGAACGTGTCATCGCGATGTACCAGCGTTCGTGGACCGCACAACAGAAGGCCCAGGCTTCCGGCGCTTCCGCTCCACTGTTTGCCGATTTTGTCAGAGCCGCAGCGTCGCCGTTCGGGGTGCACACTGAGACTCAAAGCGCATCCGATGCCGGATTATGGCATCGCGAGCGGCTGCGCGACATCAAGAAACTGCCCCAGATTGGGGGCGTACATCGCTACGCTACGGGTGAGAGGCGGAAGGTTCTCTTCGTGGTGTTTGAGCGCAATCGGCTGCAGGTACTTACTGACTGATGCGCAGAGCAATTCAGAGCGGAAGTTCATTCATGACGACGAAGTCGTCATGAATGGGTTTCCGGGCCGTCGAAAATCATCAAGAGATATTTCGCCCATTCCCTAAGGTCACCCCAGGCCGCGCGGCCCCCTGCCAAAGCCCTCTCTGCAACCGAACGAGCCACTGGCTTCGTGTGCATTTGCTTTTTAGCTCCCTTGCTATGGGATGCGTGGGCCAAGTCGCTGTCGAGACGCAATTCGTGAACTTTGATGAACCATGCATTTGCAATTGGGACCACCGAAGACATGTTGGTTTGATTGAGCCACGCGCCCATATCAGGGTGATGCCTATTTCCCGCAGCAGCTCATAAGGCCCCTTGAGAAACGGATGCAGCGTGCAGAACTTTGCATAAGTCATCGTTGAACGTATCCGTAATCAGGATTCGTGCGCTCTGATCGCCATCTGCAAGCTCCTGCATTCTGAGGCATCTTAGCTCCACAGCGTCTCGCGTGCTTCCCAGTGCCTTCTTCCATTTCATGACTGTCGAGCATCATCTTCTCTCGAAAGAACACGTCGAGTACCGTATCCAAGGCTGGTGACGTCGACCTCTTTCCGACGCCATACAAAAGTCGCAGCACGCTCGGCGATGAATCTCTCGAGGTTTTCCAAGTCGAACTACCGGAAGTCAATAGTACCGAGGCTGCATACCTAGATAATCTGGTCTGGATTGGTGCACATCCTGTTCAGTCGGCTTCGCATTTATTCGCGTTGAATGATGCATGGAGGGGGTCTCGAAAGAGTTTCTCGAGAAGGATTCTTTTCACAATATTCTCCTTCTGTCCTCGATCAACTCCAGCGCGCTCGTCACGGCCTTTCGCTTCCTTAAAGGCTCCGCAGGACAACGGAAACAATAGGCTTTTCTCTTCGCTCGATTTTTCAATCTGATCGATTACTTGCCGGTACTTTAAATCCCTTTGAGGTTCGCAAGCGTCGAGCGCATCGACATAGCTGCTAGCAACGGCGTCGTAGACCGGGTCCTTATCAGAAGTTCGTGGATAATGTCAGCCACTTCGCCATCTTTCCCAAACTTGGCGAAGTTTGGCCCTATCGAGGCTGCTAGCTCGGGTTGACGTTCGGCCACTCTGGTAATTCGGGATAGTAGCTTTTATTCGGGTTAAGCCTACCTATCGCGTACTTGAACTGCGTCCGATTGATTACCCTCCACTCACCCGAATCCTTGGCCATGCTTCCCTTGAGCAGTTGTCGGCGCTTGCCTGCGACGGCTTCCCTCCTGCTCTTCTTGTTGCAATACAAGGCTCGGTATTGTCTTTGTTATCTCTCCCACAGATTGTGCCCGACGCGGCGCCGTTATTTCTGCGCTTGGGGCACCATCCGAGCCGCTTCGATGCGAGGTCCAACTGAATCAGGCAGCGGCGGATCGGGCCCGGGCTATCAGAGAGGAGACGGATGTCGTCTATGTAACGCAGATAGCTGACGTTCTTGAGTGGAGGGAGTCAAGGGTGAAAAGTACGCATTCTGCGAGGAAGGCAGACGACGGGGCCTTGTGGCAGACCATGGCGGAGCTCGCCGTCCGGGTTGTGGGTCCAGCGTTCGAGACAGCGGAAGAGCAAGTCCAGGAGTTCTTCTGATCTGACTTTTTGGTCCAGTTTCTTTCAAGATACTGTGGTCTATGAGTTCGTAGAACGAGACCAGGTCGAATTCCGAGAAATAGCGCTGGTCCTCGATAAAGGCCATCTCGATTTGGAAATTGAATTGCGAATATGCGCTGTGCCAGTCGTAAAAAGAAGGACTACTCGCTGGACCTTGGAATAGCGCTCCGAATGTTCGGACAAATGCATGCTTGCTCTGGATATTTGAAAGCCTGTCTGCAATCACGTTCACGATCGCTTGGTAGACAATCTGATCTTCGATTCGGAGCAAAGTGATGGGTCTAAGAACGCCAGACGATTTGGGGTAGTAAACAATGCGCGGCTTGGAAGGTTCGTATTTGCCGCTCGTGATCTCTGCGATTAGGAACTTGAGATTTGCTTTTCTCGCAAGGTCGTACGACGCATAGTAATGCCGAAAGAAATTCTTGTAGCTTCAGTTAGATGAACTGAGAATTCTAGAAAACGCCAGGTCGAAATTCGAGGCGCTCAGAAAGCGTCCGTAATCCGTCACGAGATACCTCTGCTAAGTCAAGTGATGGTAATGGTGAAAAGAGTAATGCGCACTCCTCGCGACTGCAACGAGTAATAGAAAGCCCCGCTGACGCGGGGCTCTTTTTTGCGCGAAGCGCATTCGCCTCGATGGCAGATCGCTAGCTGCAGCCAGAGGTGCTGCCTCATTCCGTGCAGCG
>CAWHVZ010000014.1:0-83058 GCA_963832995.1 uncultured Acidobacteriaceae bacterium | reverse complement strand
TCATTCACCACGACAATGAGAGCCGAACTCCGCCCGGTGCGGTGCGCTGAGTCACCGTCAACGGTACGGTGTCGCTTGTGTTCGCAGGAGCACTCGGGCTGCCGTTGTAGGTTGCGGTGATATTGTGTGCCCCGGCGTTCAGCGTACTGACCGGCAGCGTGGCTGTACCCATTTTTGCGTCCAGCGACGCGGTGCCCAGAATGTATCGTCCGCATAGAAGGTCACCGTACCGGTGGCCGCGCTCGGTGCCACCACCGCGGTCAGCACCGCAGAGTCGCCATACATCACTGATGCCGGAGCCACGGTCAGCGTAGTTGTAGATGACGCAACGGCAACAATGGTCAGCGTACCGCTTACAAAGGCAAAGTTGTAGTTTGCCGCGGCCAACGTGCCCGGTGCTGCGCTGATGGGGTAGTTCCCCATTGGAGATATCGCCGTCGCTGTCGTCGTCAGGCTTGCAGCGCCTGAGACCACGGCCGCCGTATCTCCGCCGACGAAGCCTGTGATTGTTGCGGTGAACGATGGGTTCGCCGTGTCAAATACACGGGTCATGTCATTCGCCGTTACCGTCAGAACAGCCTTGTTCACTGTCTGGGTGAGCGTGGCTGATGTCGCGGGACTGTACTTGGTGTCGCCACCATAGCTCGCCACGATCTGATAGACGCCAGCCGCCAGGCTGCTCGTCGTTAGCGTCGCGACCCCGTCAGCAATCGTTCCCGTGCCGATCGTGTGGCCTGCGATCTGATCGATAAAGGTAACTGTTCCCGTCGCATCCGTCGGAACTGCCGCCGAGAACGTCACAATACCGCCGTATGTCGATGGGTTCGGCGAGGAAGTCGACGTCACCGTCGAGGTCGACGGATTCACCGTGAGTGTACCGTTGACGAAGATGAGGGTGTAGTTATTCGCACTCAGGCCACTCGCAATCGAGATCGGATATGTACCTGCAGGCGAACTCACCGTCGCGGTCGTTGAGTAAACCGGCACACCCGTCACCGCCGTCGCGTAGATGTCGCCGTTCACCAACGTGCCGGTAACTGTATAGGTAAAGAGCGGATTGCCCTCGCCGGTCAACCGGGTCGCATTGCCTACTGTTACAGTCAACGCACCCGTAGAGACAGCCACCGTCACTGTCACCGCGCCAGTTGTACTGCCGCCAAAGTCCGGGTCGCCTGGATACGTTGCCGTGATGGTATGTGTACCTGCAGGCAGCGCAGTAGTGGTAAATGTCGCAACGCCGTTCGTCACGGTGCCCGAGCCCAGCACGATCGAGCCTTCGCTGAAGGTCACGGCTCCGGTGGCATTGTCAGACGTGATCGTTGCCGTCAACGTCACCGAATCACCATAGTGCGTCGAGGTCGCGCTCGTCGCCAGCGTCGTCGTTGTCGATGCCGTCACGATCGTCAGCGTACCCGGAATGATTGCTATGTCGTAGTTCTGACTGGACAGTCCGCTCACATTGATCGGGAAGGTCGAGCCTGCCGGAGATGCGGGAGTATCTGTCACCGCGTAGACCGGTACGCCGGTCACGGCGCTCGCGTAGGTGTCCCCATTCAACAGCGCACCCGTGACCACGTAGGTGAACTGCGGGCTTGTAGCACCGTACATGCGACTCTGATCCTGCACTGTAACGGTCAGCGCCGGGCCACCACCTGCCCCGGTCTTCTTTGCAACCGTCACCGTCGACGGTCCGCTTGTGCTGCTGGCATAACTGATGTCTCCGTTGTAGACAGCCGTGATCGAATGCGTCGCCGCATTGAGCGTGGTCGTCGTTAACGTCGCCATTCCGTCGGCCGATACCGCATCCTGGCCCAGCAATACGGACCCATCGAAGAAGGTCACCGTGCCCGTCGCCCCTGATGTCAGCGTTGCCGTCAAGATGACCGGGTCTCCATACTGCGTCGAGGCCGGGGTTGCCACCAGCGTCGTCGTGGTGTTGGTCGCGACCACCGTGATATTCCCTGGAGCGAATGCGATGGTGTAGTTCGCCGACGTCAGGCCCGATACCATTACGGTAAAGACACCGGGCTGCGTTCCGGCGGCGGTCGTGTAGACCGGGTTTCCCGTAATCGCCGTTGCATAGGTATCGCCATTCACCAGCTGGCCGCCCGCCGAATACGTAAACGGAGGATTCGATTGGGTAGTGCGTCCGCGACGCATCGTTGACCACCACCGTCAGTGCCGGCCCTCCACCCGATGCCGTCCGCTGGGTTACCGTCAGAGCTACCGCCGCGCTTGTACTCGCGGGGACACCCCGATCGCCGTTGTAGGTCGCGGTGATGCTATGCGCACCCGCATTCAACGTGCTGACTGGCAACACTGCGGCTCCCGTACTGTCCACGGAAGCAGTGCCTAAAAGCGTCGTGCCTTCATAGAAGCTCACCGTACCGGTCGCAAACGTCGGGGCCACTACCGCCTTCAGTTCGGCCGGGTCGCCATACATCACCGACGACGGCGCGACGCTCAGCACCGTAGTCGAGGTCGGCAGCCCAGACGACGGTCAGGGTCGCATTCACAAAGGTGAAGTTGTAGTTCGTCGCGGCCAGCGTACCCTGTGCGGCGCTGATCGGATATGTCCCCACCGGAGAGAACGCAGTCGCTATCGTCGTCAGACTCGCTGCGCCTGTGACTACTGCTGCGGTATCCCCATTGACAAAGCCTGTGATCGTATCCGTGAACGTTGGGTCCGCCGCTCCATACGCTCGGCTGGCGTTGTTCGCCGTCACCGTCAGCACTGCCTTCCCTACGGTAAACGGACGTATCGGTGAGGTGCTGGTCAGTAGATACGTGTCACCGCCATAGACCGCGGTCAGATTTCTTGTCCCCGCAGGCAGCGCCGTCGTAGTCAGCGTCGCCACATTCCCGCTCAGTGTTCCCGTACCCAGCAATGTTCCGCCGCTGAAGAACGTTACAGTCTCTCCATCGGTCGAAGGCACCGGAAGGCTCGTCCCAATTGTCAGCGTCGCCGTGAAAATCACCGACTGCGCATAGGTGCTAGAGGTTGGTGCAGCGGTCAGAGCAAGCGTCGTCGCTACCTTTGTGGCTGTTAACGGAATCATAGGTGAGGTACTGGCCGCGAAATTCGCGCTAGCGGGATAGGTCGCATCGACATTGTGCGTCCCGCTCCCCGGCACAGACACCCCGGTCAACGTGGCGGTTGCGGTCTCCGTTGTGGACGCGACCAGGATGCTTATATCGCTGCTCCCAAATTAGGCACAGCCACTTCCGCAAGCTAAGCCCGGAGAAAGATCCCACTACTGCAGGGTAGGGACCACTGCCCACCGCAACGGGCGATCCTGCAAATGGCGTGAACCCTCCGCTTCCATTCCCCTGCAGGACGCTTACATTATTGGCGTTGTTATTGACCACCGCCAGATCCGCGATGCCGTCCCCATCGAAATTCCCACTGCCACACCTGAGGAGCAGAGCCCACTGCGACAGGAGAGCTCGGAAACTGCGCGAACCCGCGACTTCCGTTCCCCCGCAGTAGGCTTACGTTATTGTTATTTTGATTCGCCGTCGCCAGATCCGCGATGCCGTCCCCATTAAAATCCCCGATCGCCACCCATAAAGGATTGGAGCCCACCGCGACAGGCGATCCTGTCGCGTTTGAGAACCCACCGCTGCCGTTCCCCAACAGAATGCTGACAGTACCAGAGCCTCTATTCGCCACTGCAAGATCCAGGATGCCATTCCCATTGAATCCCCACCGCCAAAGATTCGGGACCACACCCACTGCGACCGGCGATCCAGTAAACTGCGTGAAGCCTCCACTACCGTTCCCGCGCAGGATGGTCACAGTGTTAGAGGCTGAATTTGCCACCGCCAGGTCCAGGATGCCATCCCCGTCGAAGTCACCCACGACCACAGAGTGGGGAGTACTGCCTACCGCGACCGTCGCGGGCTGTCCCGGAAACGGAGTGAAGCCTCCACTGCCATTCCCGCGCAGGATGGTCACAGTGTTAGAGACTGAATTCGCCACCGCCAGGTCCAGGATGCCGTCCCCATCGAAGTCGCCCACCGCCACAGCATAGGGCGCACTGCCCACCGGAATGGATGCCGATGCCGTGAAGCCGCCGCTGCCATCCCCGAGCAAGATGCTTACGCTGCCGGAGATGGCGTTAATCACGCCCGCCATGTCCAGGATGCCATCCCCATTGAAGTCGCCCACCGCCACAGCGGAGGCGCCAGAACTCAAGGCAACCGGAGATGCGGGGCCATTTTTGAATCCGGATGTAGCCGTTGATGCACCAATCGGCGCTGTTCCCAGCGAAATATTGCTAGTGTATTAAGAAAAGATACGTTCCCCGTCAGCACCGTGCTTGAGAAACCCGTCACAGTTGCCGTCAACGTGTAGTTTCCCGCGCTCCCGCTTGAAGTGATGGCTGTCGTTGTCGGAAAGGGCGGTGCAGCCGGCGATACCGTGATCGTCTGCGGGGCGGAACTGCTGGGTGCATATGTGGTTGTCCCCACGAAGATTGCTTTGTAGCTATGGCTTCCGCTCGCCGGCACAAACTTCAGCACAGCCGTTCCCGTGCTTGTCAACTCTGCGGATCCTACGACTGCCAACCCACTGCACTGAACCGCCGTCGCATTGCAGAAGTTCACTAACCCAGGATGAACAGCAGTTATACCGGCAACAACGGTTGCGGTCAGTGTCACTGCTGTCTTCGCTGCCACGGGACTGGCAGGTGTAACCGTGAGCGTCGTCGTTGTCCCAACTGTCGCTACGCGGTAGCTGAGCGTTGGCGAAGTGCTGGTCACAAAATCCGGGTCTCCGGCGTAGATGGCCGTCAGGCTATTGGTTCCGACAGGAAGACTCGTGATATTGAGCGTCGCGACACCGGAAGCGAGGACCCCTGTACCCAGCACTGTCGTGCCATTCCGGAAGGTCACCGTCTCGCCGTTTGTCTGAAGCGAACCCACCACCGATGGGCTTAGCGTTGCAATCAGAACCACCTGCTGCCCGAGGCTGCTCGAGGTCGGCGCAGCAGTCTAACGCCAGCGTCGTCGGTATCGGCGTTGCCGTCAGCGGTATAGTGCCGGAGGTGTTGCTGCTGTAGTTCGTGTTCCCGGCGTAGATCACATCGGCGTTATGCGTCCCATGACCCGGTACAGACACTCCGGTGATCGTTGCTGTTGCCCTCTGCTTCTGGACGTTCAGCAGGATGGTTACATCACCGCTGTTTCCATTCACCACTGCCAGTTCCGCAGGGCCCAGCCCATCGAAGTTCCCCACCGTCAACTGTTGTGGATTAGTACCCGTCGCAAACGGCGATCCCGCATAGGGAGTGAACGCACCCGTGCCATTCCCTGAAAGAATGGTTACAGTGTTGGAGTTGTTATTCTCCATCGCCAGATCCGCTTCGCCGTTCCCATTGAAGTCCGCGACGACTATATTGGCGGGATAAGTCCCCCCTGTCGCGATCGGCGATCCCGGAAAGCGGTGAACCTGCCCGTGCCATCCCCCTTCAGCACGGTTACATTGTTGGAGTTGGCATTCGCTACTGCCAGATCCATTATGCCGTCATCATTGAAGTCACCCGCTGCCGCGCTCGTGGGATTATTACCCACCGCAACCGGAGATCCTGCGGCCGCCGAGAAGTGACCCGTCCCATCCCCCAGCAGGATGGTCATAGTATTGCTTCCGGAACCGGGCACCGCCAGATCCTGCTTACCGTCGCCGTTGAAGTCCCCCACAGCGAAACTGTAGGGACCAGAAGCCACCGCTGGCAGAGCCCCTGAAGCCCGTGTGAAGTGACCGGTACCGTCGCCCAGCAGGATGCTCATGTTGTTCGAATTATGATTTGCGACAGCCAGATCCGCTATTGCCGTCGCCATTGAAGTCCCCCGTGCGTATTCCGGTGGGGAAGGTACCGCCGGTAGAAATCACCGATCCCGTGAATGCGCTGAAGTGACCGGTGCCATCCCCCAGAAAGATCCTTACATCGTTTGTGCTTTGACTCGACAGCGCCATATCCAGAATGCCGTCGTCATTGAAGTCCCCGAGCGCAATATAAGCATACGTAGCGCCAGTCGAAAGGGGAGCCCCTGACGCCGCGGTGAAGCCACCGTTGCCGTTGCCCAGAAGTATGGTGACAGTACCGTTCGCCCTCTCTACCGCAAGGTCCTGAATGCCATCGCCATTGAAGTCTCCGTTGGCCACATAGAACGGGAAATTGCCGCCAATGTTAATCGGCGAAGTGGGGCCATAGGTGAATCCGGCCGTCGACGTCGATGCGCCCAGCGTTGCTGTTCCCAAGGGGAAATTCCCGTTCGTCGTGTCGAAAAAAGAGACGCTTCCCGTCAGCGGAATGCTCGAAAACCCGGACACGGTCGCCGTCAACGTGTAGTTGCTCTGGACCCCGCTCGAGGTGATGACGGCGGACGATGGAGCAGGCGGCGAAGGGGGTGATACCGTCAGTGCCTGCGACGCTGAGCTGCTCGCCGCGTACACTGGTGAGCCTCCTGGCGTCCCGGCGAAGAATGCTTTGAAGTTGTGGATGCCGCCGCCCGGAACAAGTTTCAGCACCGCAGTGCCAGCGCTGGTCAACTGAGCCATCCCCACGATGAACCGATTAGGACAGGTTGTTCCCGTCGTGTTGCAGAACGTCACCTGTCCAACACGAACCGGTGTTGCACCGGCCACTACCGTCGCGGTGAGCGTCACTGCCACCTTAGCGGCCAGCGGTGATGTCGAAGGCGACACCACGAGCGACGTGGTCGTTGCCGTTTGCGCCTGCACCATCGACACAGGCAGCACTAGGGGCAGCAGAAGAAGAGCACTCCGCAAACGGAAGTTTTGCCGGACAGAAGCGAAAGCACAACGCAAGACAGTCGCGAGCCCCATGAGGGATTCCACCTGTTCTTTTAGCCAGCCTTCGAACTTTTGTCCGGCTGAAACGGCATGAAGTGGCAAGATATATATGGCTATGTTGGATACTCGACCCTGTGGGAAGCAGCGTCCACTGGCAAAAGTCCAGAGACAGAGCCTAAAACGCTCGTGTCCAACCGGGACAGGAGTTAGCTGCCACTCATCTGGGTTCGCTGATATACGGTTGTTTCTCAACCCACACCTTATGGAACGGCCGGATTCTCCCGACTCGGGCGTTGATTTGATTGGGTTCAGGAAGCCGGTTTTCGCTGGCCTTTTGAAACGGGCAGGATCTCACCCGGCCACGCTCTGAAGCGCGGATCTGACCGAGAGTTCCAAACTGTTCACGCGCAATGGCAGGATAGGTCCTCAGAAACGATAGATCCCTATCGGGACTGCCCCGACCGAGGCGGTGCGTGGGAGCGCAGTGTGCTGCTCCGGGGCAGTTTCGATAGGGCCCTGGGCAGCGAGCCGGTGGCGTTCGGCACGCGGTGCATCCCAATATGGGATTAAGATGGACACCAGATTCCTTCTCAGCACACCACCGGGCGCAGAATTGACAGTGACTCCGACCCAACGCCGTGCTGCGGAGTGAAATGCAGGCTTGTTCTGCATTTTCGGAGGCTCGTCCTGAGGGCGGGGATCGGTGTTCGAACGCACTTTTGCGGTGCGTGCTGGCGCACGACGTCGGGATGGGTAAGGAGGGGCGGGACGATCGTAGAGCGCTAGCGGTGTCATCGCGGCACCTCCTTAGCTCTGGGGGGTCCGAGCCTGCACGGAAATACAACTGGCCGCGGGTTGCCGTTCGACGATCATCATGATGCCGGAGCAGGCTGGACAGCGCAAGCTGGGTGGCTCGGGCGGATCGACGCAGGCCTCTGCCAGAAGGTGCAACAGGCAGGGAGCGTGTCGAACGAAAGCTATAACAATCTGATTTGCAAGTGCTTAGCGAATCGGATGATCGCGGCGAAACCGCGCCGCCGCTGCAAACTGAGCCCCACGTCTTCTGTACCAGGACGGCAGAGGACATGGCTCCACCAACGAAAAATGGGCCTTTACCGAAAGTTCTGGAAGGTTCTGTCGGACATCTCATACAATAGACACATGGCACGCTCCGTTACGATTTCGACCCCTTTTCCGACTCTCGAAGAGTGAGGGAAGAGCCTCGGCCTCAGCAAAAGCCGACAAGACTCCCTCCTCCGTCTCGTGCGTCGCGATTCCAAGTCCGCTCATTTCGTCGAACGCCGCCGAGATTCCTCAGAAACTTCTAAGGATAGGGGCACGGTTTTCAGAACCAAGAAAAAATAGCCGAGGTCTGAAAACGCAATGCCGGGTCCCCCTGTCCAGCAGAACGCTGTCTTTCTCAATATCCCGTACGACGCCCGCTTTAGTCGTCTCTATTTGGCGTACATCGTCGGATTGACGGAACTTGGCCTTGAACCGCGTGCAACGCTTGGAATTCCTGGCGGCGAACGTCGCCTGAACCGGATTCTGGCTCTCATCCAGAGTTGCCGCTATTCGATTCATGACCTCTCCCGCATCGAAATCGACCGCAACCCTCCCCCAACTCCCCGATTCAACATGCCGTGCGAGCTTGGCATGACCATCACGTGGCAGCAGCTCAAGCAATGCGATCTTGCCTCCGTAGCTCATGCCAAGGGCGGGGGCGATGCTCTCTTTGAACTCCATCGCGATGCCCTGAGCGATGACAAAATCCACAAGGCGGTCGCGGTACTCTCCGGCGCTGCCGGAGACGCGCTCGGAGAATTCTGGAAGCTCTTCCCCTTCGGTCTGGCTCACATCGAACACATAGGCGGCGCGGAATCCGACTAAAACGGCCTGATTCTGAGTGCGGATGTCCTTCTCGGCTTCCTCGTCCTTCTTGCGGCGAACTCCGATTACGGGAGCGAGAATGCGGATGCCATGCTCGCCCTTCTTGACCTTGCGGCCAAGTTGGTTCCACGCATAAAGGCCAGCAACGCGGGTTGCGTCCGGCTTCTGCCGTGCAATTTCGAGAATGTTGCCAAAGCTGTAACTGTGAAACCTGCCCATTGCGGTGAGGTAGGCGGTTACGAAAGCTATTTGAATGGCTGGATTCTTCCCCGCTGGGGGGATCACAGACTCGATCACGTCAAGTCGGTGGCCGTTGAAGAATGGCTGGACAGCATCAAGCGGGCGAAGGGTACGAGAGCGAAGATTCGGAATATCATGAGCGCGATCTTTCATCACGCTATGCGCTACGAGTGGGTTGAACGCAACCCAATCAAGCTCGTGCGTCAGAGCGCGAAGCGAGAGAGAACGCCCGACATTCTTGAACTAGCGGAGTTGCAACTTCTTCTCACCAAGTTGTCCGTCCGAGAGCGCACGCTGGCTCTTCTCGACGCCGCAACAGGACTTCGGGTCAGCGAACTGCTCGCACTTCGCTGGTGCGATGTCGATTTCGAGAATCTGGAACTTCGTGTGACGCGGTCGATCTGGCATCAGGTTCTGGGCAACTGCAAGACAGAAGCCTCAGCCAAACCTGTCCCCATGGACAGTTACATGGCGGAGGACCTTTTGCGCTGGCGTCGCCAGAGCGTTTACGCGTTAGACGATCACTACGTCTTCGCTAGCGAGACCATGAGGGGAAAGCAGCCCTATTGGCCGGACAACCTCATGAAGCGACATATCCAGCCAGTTGCGAAAGCAATCGGCATTCACAAAAAAATCGGATGGCATACTTTCCGGCACTCCTTCGGCACACTGCTGAAGGCAAACGGAGAGGATGTCAAAACCGTTCAGGAGCTCTTGCGACACGCGAACAGCCGGATCACGCTGGATGTTTACACACAGGCAGTGAACTCGAACAAGCGGGCAGCACAGAGCAAGGTTGTAAGAATGATCGTGTCAAACGTGGGTCAGAAGGTAGAAGAAACATACCCGCAAACAAGGCAGTAGCGGGCTTATTGGACCTTTATCGGACCCTGATTTGGTTGTCACTGTAGGTCGCCATTTGATTCTAAGATCTTTGGAATCAATGGCGGGGACGACGGGGCTCGAACCCGCGACCTCTGCCGTGACAGTGAATTTGGAAACGCGTAACTGTAAGAAACTAGGCGTAGCGGATGGCTCCTTTTAGCGCCTTGAGGCACCCTTGGGAACAGCTTATTGAACCCTTAACGCACCCACGACCTCTGCCCTGTAAACCTCTGCCCAAGACAGGCAGAGGACATAGGTTCAATAAGGAAGCTACTCGCCCAATGCCATCATCTTTTCCTTGCCATCGAAACGGTACCGCCAACGCCAGAGTTTCGCGCCGGACGGTGCCACTAGCAGGCACAGGCCGCCGCTATCGGCTAATTTGTATGATATTGTCACTCGGTTTTGCGCTGTCGATTTCCCTTGACGGTAAGCCCCATTGTTTGACCCTAAGAGAGTGGATTCAGTCCCGTACCCGCAGAACGTATCCAATATACCCTCAATGGTACCCACAGAAAAGCTCGGCTCTACGCGCACCCCCTCGACCTTCCCAAGACGACAAAACCAGCCAACCTATTGATTTTACTAAGTTAGTCGTGTCTGAAGAGGTTTATGGAAGTGCGAGGAAGTTCAGGTTTTGGTGTTTTGGTTCCCCCCAGGGATTCGAACCCCGATTGAGCGAGTCAGAGTCGCTAGTCCTACCATTGAACGAGGGGGCAATATGCAGGGATGGCGCCACTGCGAGCCGCAAACGATGTGTTTGCCGCTGCCTTTTAGAGTGTACTGTGTGTGTGGTTTGGGGTCAACGCGGCGGGGGATTTGTTGAGGATTTTCAGGAGGATAGAATCGGCTCATGAGTGGACATGAGGAAGAGATTGCGGCGGTGTTTCGGGAGCAGTCGTGCGTACGGCTGGGGGAGATAACGGCCCATCTGGGCGCGTGCATGGAGAAGCTGTCGGATGAGCAGGTGTGGCAGCGGGGTGGGGCGCATGAGAATGCGATTGGCAATCTGGTGCTGCATCTTTGTGGGAACATTCGGCAATGGGTGCTGCATGGGGTGGGAGGAGAGCTGGATGTGCGGGCGCGGGATGCGGAGTTCAGCGCGGAGAACGGGCCGGGCGCGGCGGAGTTGATGGAGGAGTTTCGAAGCACGGTGACGAAGGCGCTGCAGGTGATTCGGGAGGTGCCGGCGGAGCGGCTGATGGAGCGGATTACTCCGCGGCCAGGGAGTCTGGAGACGCCTGTTCTGGGTGCGATCTACCACGTGGTGACGCATGCGCATGTGCATGTCGGGCAGGTGATTGTTTTGACGAAGCAGATGGTGGGACGGGATTTGGATTTGACGATTCCGCGGCCGCGGTAGGGCGTGACTCAGGCGATGGCGATGAGGGCAGGGTGGGGTGGGAAGAGATCGGGGTGAGTGGCGGCGGCGATGCAGGCGAGGCCCTGGAGGATGGTGGGGGCGGGGGTATTGAGGAACTCGTCGGGGATGCAGAAGACGCGGCGGTTGCGGACGGCGCGGAGGTGCTGCCAGTTGCGCTGGGCGATGATGCGCTCGAGGGGGACGCGATTCCCTGCTCCGCACCAGGCGAAGAGGAGGACGTCGGGCTGGTCTGCTTCTGAGAGCGAGGCTATGAACTCAGGCGTGGTGTGGGAGCCGGGGACTCCGAGGAACGAGGCGTTGGTGGCTTCGACGAGCTCGGCTACCCAGTGCTGGGAGTGGATGAGGGGTTTGCCCCACTCTTCGCAGTAGACGATGGGCTTGTGGGGGGCGGCGGAGGCGGTTGCGCTGGTGTGCGCGATGGTTGTTTTGATTTGGGTGAGGAGGGTTTCGGCTTGCGGAGTGGCGTGGACGAGTGAGGCGATGAGGCGGATGTCGTTGTCGATGTCGGCAAGGGTGTGTGGGGCGAGGGTGAGGACAGGGAGGCCGGACTTGAGGATGGCGGCGAGGGATTCTAGACGGTAGGGGACGCTGGCGAGGACGATGTCGGGCTTGGCGGCATGGAGGATTTCGAGGTTGCCGGGTCTGGCTGGATCATCGGAGCGATCGAAGGACCAACTGTCGTGAAGGATGGGTAGGTTGCGGGAGGCGAGGTCGGGGAGGAACTCTAAGCAGTATTTGGTGTGGGCGCAGAGGGCGTCGAGATTGTTGAGCGCGGCGAGAGTGAGGGTGATGGAAGGTTGGAGGGAGGCGATGCGCATGAGGGATGCCTCTCAGATTACTAGGAGGCGAGGATCTTTAGGGAGGCTAAGATAGTCGCATGACTAACATGGCGAATGATGAGGTGGCTAGGTTGTTTCTGGAGTTCTCCGACCGGAAGCTGGTGGAACAGACGAAGAAGTTGATGACGTGCGTGGAGAAGCTTAGCGAGGAACAAGTGTGGGCGCGAGGTGGTGCGCATGAGAATGCTGCGGGAAATTTGATGATTCATCTTTGCGGGAATATGCGGCAGTGGATCATGCATGGGGTGGGCGGCAGGCCGGATGTGCGGACCAGGGATGCTGAGTTTTCCACCGACGGAGCGATGACGAAGGCAGAGCTGATGGCTCTGTTTACGGCTACGGTGGATGAGGCTCGCGGGGTGATCGCTTCCCTGCCGCATGCGCGGTTGAGCGAGACGATTCATCCACAGGGGCGCGAGACTTCGGTGCTGGGCGCGATCTATCAGGTGGTGGGGCATGTGCAGGAACACGTGGGACAGGTGATCCTGCTGACGAAGCAGATGGTGGGGGCGGATCTGGATCTGACGATTCCGAGGAAGCGTTAGGGCGGAGCGCGTGTTGTGACGATCGTTACACTGCGCCTGCCGCTGTGAGGCACGCGTAGATGGTGTCGTAGTCGTGCTTGAGGAGGGCGATTACGGTTTCGCGCGGGAGGGTGAGGGTGTCGCGGCCGTTTTCTGCGCCGCCTAAGCCGGGCCATTCGGGCTGGCATTCGGTGGGGCCGTCGAAGTTCATCAGCTTGAGGGTCTTTGCGGCGAGGGTGAAGTCGACCATGCCTGAACCGACCGGTACCTGCCGGGTTCCCCAGCCGTTATAGGCTGCGTTGCGGCCACCGCCGCCTCCGGGGCCGCGACCGCCGCCAAAACCACCTGCGGCAGCGCGGGGCCCGCCGGCAGTAGCAGGAGCGCCGGGTGGTGGGCCACCGGCAGCGTTGGCGTCGGGGCGAGCGGGCCTGTTGGCCGCTGCTTCTGCTGCAATTGCTGCGGGATCGCGCTTTTCTACTACGGCATCCTTCCAGACGAAGCCGCCGAGGTATGGGCCGGCCATCATCATCATGGCCGCCATGTTGGACTCGGAGACCTGGAGCCAGTGGCTGGTGTCGTAGTGGAGGCTGACGTAACGGGGATCGAAGTTGCGTATGAGCTCGAGCTGATCGAACATGATGCCGCCCTGGGGATGATACATGGCCTTCATGCCGTACTTTTCCTGAATCTTTACGAGCTTTTCGAGGCGGAGTTTCAGGGCTTCGATCTGGGGTGGGTAGGGTTTGGTGTAGTCGAAGTTGAAGCCTCGCCACCAGTTGTACTTGATGCCGAGTGAAGAGGCGGTGCCGAGCATGTCTTCGAGGTTGGGCGTCTTGTCGTCTACGATGTCGGCGCCGAGGACCGTTGTTGTAATTCCGTTTTGCTGGAGGCCCTTTACGAATGAGGGCAGGTCGGTTTTGACCTTGGCGGGGTCGACGTGGCCGGGGTAGGCGCGGACGGTGAGGTCGATGGTGGTGTTGCCGATTTGATGGCAGGCTTCGGCGACTTCGCCCGGAGTGCGAAGCCAGTGAAGCGTTCGCGAGTAGGCGTCGATTCTTATCTTCTTCTTCGGGATTGTTGTAGCAGGTGACGCGGTCTGAGGCGATCCGATTCTGGAGAAGGCGCCTGCGGCGAGAGCTGATGCTCCCAGTTGAAGAACCTCGCGTCGATTGATGACAGCCATGCTTGTGCCCCGTTCTGTAATGAGTTTGAATTCCGGCAGATTTCATTCCGGAAGACGGCTGAGTCTATCTTTGCGGGGAGTGGATTTTCAATTTTAAGAACGGTTACTCGACGTATCGATTGCTTGTGAGATCGAGCGGGTTATTCGACCTCTCGCTTGGCGTTGTAGCCGTCGCGGGCGATGACGGAGTACTTGAGGGGCTTGCCTTTTTCGTCCTGCATCTGGAGGGGGTGGCCTTCGTTGTCGACGAGGGAGACTTTGACCTTGCGGTAGGTGCCGTCGTTGCGGTGTTGGTGGGGCGGTAGGTGAGGAGGTACTGGTTGCGGATGGAGTTGTTGATCTGCGGCGAAGTCGTCGGGGAGTTCGCCGGGGAAGATGGGGCTGAAGCTGAGGCCGCCGGTCATGGCGGCGAAGGTTTTGAGCTGGTTCTGCGCCTGGAGGTAGTCGAGGTTGCGCATGCCGGCGCCCATGCCGTGCCGGTGGACATCTCGTTGAGGAAGGCGCCGGTGCCGATGGTGAAGATGGTGACGTTCGGGCGTGGCCTTGACCTTGGCGAGGATCTTGTCGAGGGTGAGCTTGGAGAAGGTGTCGCGGCCGGTGCCGATGAGGATGATGTACTTGCGGCCTTCGATGCGGCTGATGCGGTCGAGCGTCTCGTAGAGGGCGTCGAACATGTTGGTGTCGGAGAAGCCGGGGATGGTGAGTGGACATGAGGCTTTCGGCGATGACGCTCTTGTTGTTGGTGAAGTCGGAGAGGATGTGGGTGTGCAGGTCGTAGGTCATGACGGCGACGTAGTCGTCGGGACGGAGGGTGTTGAAGAAGCTGAAGGCGGCGTTGTGCATGTCGTTGATGAGGTACTAGCTGTTGGCGGCGAACTCGAGCAGCATGACGGCGGTGATGGGGGTCTGGGCGATGCGGACGCTGTGACCTTCTGCTCGACGCCGTCTTCGAGGATCTAGGAAGTTGTCGGCCTTGAGGCCGGGGACGAACTGGTGGGTCTTGTCGAGGATGACGTTGACGTCGAGGTTGACGATGGGGACGTCGACGCGGAGGGAGTAGGTCTCGCCGTTGGGGTTCTTGACCTTGGGCTCTTCGGGGGCGCGGGAGCGGGCGGGACGTCGTCGGTGTCCTTCTTCTTTTTGAGGATGATGGCGCCGTTGTCGGTCTGGGGGCCGGCGTCGGAGTCGGCTGGCGCCTGGGCAGGGGGTGGGGTGGAGTTCTGGGCGTGGGCGCGGGTGGCGGAGAAGACGAGGGCCAGGGCGGCCAGGGTGAACATGGCGGCGAGGGCGATGGTGAGGAGATGAGGGCGCAGGTTGATGGGGCCGGCGGGGCGGCGCAGCTTCAGTCTCAGCTTTTTGATCGTCAACTTTGCCATCTTCCTCTTCATCCTCGTTATGTTCATCAGCGCTGCAATCAGTCTCAGGAGACTCTATTCCGGTTGGACGTAATCGCTTCGGACAGGTTTCAGGCCGAGGCCGGACCTGACCTTCGCGGATGCGTCTTCTATTGTCTCGGCGGATAGGGTATGCCACCCGCCATTAATGGTGCAAAGTATTCAAAAAATGCAGCTTAGGTCCGGACTTCGACTTTATCCGAGAGATGAAAAGCCCGGCTCGGGGCCGGGTCTCTCGGGGTCGATTTCTGGACTTCCGCTAAATCTATTTTATCGCGCGTGTCAATGGTTGAAGCTGGGCGGTGGTGAGCCAGCGCCGTCACGATCCCGGTCATCCTTCCGACGGCTGGATTTCAACGTGTCGTGTTCTTTCGCCGCCGTTGCTCGCTCTCCTTTATTATTTCGGTAATATCCGCAACCGGCCGTATCTCAATCGGTCCAAGTCCATACTTAAAGCCTGGAAGCTGTGAGACAAGCTGAATGGCGTGATTGAGGTCTCGCGCCTCAAGGATTTGAAGGCCGCCGAGCTGTTCCTTGGTTTCCGCATAGGGGCCGTCGGTCGTCGCGATTTTGCCGTTTTTCCAGTACATGGTCACCGCGGTCTCCGGAGGCTGAAGAGGCACTTCGGCAAGAAGATGTCCGTTGTCGCGCAGATGGTCGTTGTGCTCAAAGCAGTCGTCGAGCACTGCGTTTCGCTCGTCCTCGGTCATCCCTTCGAATTTTCCTGGCTCGATGTATCCCAAACAGATGTATTTCATTGTTCTTCTCCTTCTGGTGGGAGTCGGCAGAAAATCGAACGCGCGCCCAACTCGGCGCGAATGTTTATAGGCTTCCGGTTGGCGACTGGATCTGCACGCTCGCAGTTCACGATAATGACGCCTTTCGAGGTGACTGCGCTTTCCGTCACCCCGAATGCCGCCGGAATCGTGCCATCGGCAAACACCGATCACACCAGCTTCAATCCGTGGATGCAAGAGCGGCTATTTGTTGACGGTCTGATTGGGCAGCTCAGCCCGTTTCGCTACTTTGTACTGGATCTCCTCTTTGGACAGGATGGGGGCGAAGTCTTCCATCTCAAAGACCTGGCGGATTTCGATTTCGGAGTCGACGGCGTGGGGGTTGGGGCAACGCTTGACCCACTCGATGGCCTCTTCGAGGGACTTGACCTGCCAGAGCCAAAAGCCGGCGATGAGCTCCTTGGCCTCGGTGAAGGGGCCGTCGATGACGGTACGAGACGTGCCGGAGAACTTGACGCGTGCGCCTTTGGAGCTGGGATGGAGGCCGTCCATGGCGAGCACGATGCCGGCCTTGATGAGCTCTTCGTTGAACTTGCCCATCTCGGCAAAGAGCTGCGGATCGGGGAGGGCGCCTTCTTTTTCTGACTCTGGGGTTGCTTTGACGATGACCATGAATCGCATTGCGAAATCTCCTTTGGGTTGAGCTATTTCTTGAAACTATCTTCGGGTGGGCCGATTGCCCTGCCTTTACGACATAGTCGAACGGCCAGACTGGAATTCGACAAAGCGTCCAAGAAATTTTGCTTCTTCTGCGCTTTTTTATTTCAACTGCCGAATCCGCTCCTGCAGGAATTGCCGCTCTGGTTCCTGTTGGGTCAGCGCCAGAGCTTTCTCGTAAGAGGACCGAGCCTCAGCTGTCCTGCCGAGCCTGCGGTACATATCTGCACGGGCTGAATGCGCCAGGTAGTAATTTTCCAATTCGCCATGTTCCAACACCGTGTCGATATGCGTCAGACCGGCCTCTGGACCATCGCGCATTGCGATTGCAACGGCACGATTTAGCTGTACAACCGGCGAAGGCTGAATTCGCACCAATCGGTCGTAAAGCGCGACAATCTGCCGCCAGTCGGTCACAGCGACCGATTCCGCCTCCGCATGAACGGCCGCAATCGCAGCCTGCAGGGTGTAGGAGCCGAAGCGGCGAGACTTCAGGGCTCTCTCCAGCAATGCGACTCCCTCGGCGATCTGCTTTCGGTTCCAGAGCGAGCGGTCTTGATTCTCCAGCAAAATCAGCTCTCCGGTCGGCGATGTTCTCGCGGCGCGACGGGATTCCTGAAGCAACATCAGGGAGAGCAGCCCAAGGACCTCCGGCTCTGGCAGGAGTTCGGTCAGCAACCGGCCCAGTCGAATCGCCTCGGCGGTTAGCTCGGCCCGCGTTACCTCTGCTCCCGCCGCAGCCGAATACCCTCATTAAAGACGAGGTAGATGACCTGAAGCACCGCGCCCAGTCGCTCCGGCAATTCCTCCGGCGTTGGCACCTCGTACGGAATCGGTGTCTCTCGAATCTTTGTCTTTGCGCGCACAATGCGCTGCGCCAGCGTACGCGGAGTGATGAGGAAGGACTTTGCTATCTCCTCGGTTGTCAGCCCGCACACCTCACGCAAGGTGAGTGCAACGCGCGCTTCCGGCGGCAGAGATGGATGACAGCAGGTAAAGATGAGACGGAGGCGGTCGTCCTCGATCTCCTCTCCTCGTGAGGCGTCTCGTTGATCGCCGCGCCTCGAGGTAGAGTGTGAGGTCTTTCTGTGCGCTGTCGAAGCGCGCCCGCCGGCGCATTCCGTCTATAGCTTTGAAGCGCGCGGTTGAAATGAGCCAGGGGCGCGGATTATCCGGTATGCCGGTCTTAGGCCACGTGTCCAAAGCAGCGGCAAAGGCCTCGTGCATGGCCTCTTCGGCGACATCGAGATCACCGAGCAGGCGCGCCAGCGTAGCAAGAATCCTGCCCGATTCGGAGCGGTAAAGCGTCTCTATGGTTCTGCTGAGCTCTTCGGGGACATTCTGCGGCATGCACGTCAAACTAACAAACGAACGTACTCCACACAACCGAGCCCGGTTCTTTTGATAGTGATCCAGTGCCATCTGCCTGAAATTTTGGCCTTTTTCGGTAGCCATGACGCGATTTCTGCGGGCCATGGGTAAATTGTGGGCTTTGCGGTGGGGCGGGTTGGGCTTAGTCTATTGAAGTGGTACGTCTAACAGTTATGGCAAGAACGGCTGCAGTTGCGGAAGGCTTGGGTGAGGTTTGCCAGGCTTGCTGGGGCCGTGTGCGTGGCTGGGGTAGGGGTTGGGTGGGGGCAGGATACGGCTGCGATGGGGGTGGCTGGGTCGGCGGCGTGGGTTCCGGCTCCTGCGATGGCGGCTACGGCTCCGCTGGATACGAAGATCTTTCCGCTGGCGGAGGTGAGGCGCGGACTGCGTGGGGTGGCGTACACGGTGTTCGAGGGTGTGATGCCGGAGCCGATGGAGGTGGAGATCCTGGGAGTGCTGAAGGATGCGCATTGGGCCGGGGCAGGACATGATTCTGGCGCGGCTGCATGGGGACGAAGCCGGAGTATACGGGCGTGGTGGCGGGGATGAGTGGAAGCCCGGTGTATATCGACGGGCGGCTGGTGGGGGCGATCAGCTACCGGATTGGGCAGTTCAGCAAAGAGCCGATCTGCGGGATTACGCCGATTGAGCAGATGCTGGAGGTGCGGGATGGGGAGAGCGGGAGGGTGATGCCGGGGCTGAGGCTCAGTCGAGCCGGCGCGAGAGCGAAACTGCTGAGATCCCGGCTGCGCTCGAATGACGACCCGGTCTGGGAGGGTCGAGCGGCGGGAGCGGGATGACGTGCAGCCGATTGAGACGGCGCTGGTGTTTGGGGCGGGTTCTCGCAGGAGGCGGTGGAGCGGTTTGGGGACCGGTTCCGGGCGATGGGGATGACTCCGGTGGCGGGGCTGGGCGGGGCGGACCGCAGGCGGTGCAGCCGGAGCCGCTGGTGCCAGGGTCAGCGCGGTGAGCGCGGTGCTGGTGCGGGGGGATCTTTCGATCTCGGGGACCTGCACGGTGACTTATGTGGACCCGACGCGGCTGCTGGCGTGCGGGCATCCGATTACGCAGTATGGGCCGGTGGATCGATGCCGATGACCAAGGCGGAGGTGGTGGCGACGCTGGCTTCTCCGCTGAATGCGTTCAAGATCATCAATACGACGGAGACGGTGGGGGCGTTTACGGAGGATCGGGCGTCGGCGATCCTGGGCCGGTTCGGTGTGGACGGCGCGGATGATTCCGGTGTCGGTGGAGGTGACGGCGGCCAGTCGGCTGCGGGAAAGGCTTGCGCCGGCGAAGACGGATGCACTTCGAGGTGCTGGATAACCGGGAACTGACGCCGGCGGCGATGCTGGTGTCGGTGTATCAGAGCCTGCAGGGGACGAATGAGTCGGCCGAGGAGATGAGCTACCGGATGGACGGGCGAGTTGACGTGAAGGGTCAGCCGCCGGTGCGGATTGAAGGGGTGATGGCGCCGAACGAGCAGAACTCGGGAGCGATCAACGCGGCGCTGTATGGTGAATGAGCGGTTCGAGCAAGCTGTACGGGAATGCGGTGGAGCAGCCGGAGGTTACGGGGCTGCGGCTGAAGATGGAGGAGATTCCGGAGCGGCGGACGGCGGTGCTGGAGGGGGCGCGGCTGGGCAAGGCTGGAGGCACAGGCGGGCGAGACACTGGAGGTAGAGGCGACGCTGCATCCTTACCAGGCGGAGGCGCGGGTGGTGCGGTTGCGGTGAAGCTGCCGGATACGCATGCCGGGGGCCGCTGCGGATTGTGGTGAGCGATGGGGCGACGCTGGACCGGCTGACTGATCCGCCGGCGCAGGCAACTGGCGCAGCGTGCGGCTGGGGCTGGCGGATGCGGTGGCGCAGATGAACCGGACGCATGCGAACGATCGGGTCTACGTGACGCTGCTGGACCACACGGCGCAGGCGGAGCTGGAGCGCGAGGCGCTGCCGGAGTGTGCCGCTGTCGATGGCGAATGTGCTGGAGCCGCTGAAGGCTGCGCAGAAGATGCAGTTGACGGGCGAGAGCGTGGTGGAGGTGGGGTCGACGACCGGGTATGCGGTGAGCGGAGCGCAGGTGCTGACATACTGGAGCGTGTCGTGAACTGACGGAGCAATCGCAGTGGGGTGGACTTGTCGCGGGTGGATGAGTGCGCTAACCGCACGGTTGCGAGCCGTTGGCGCGGCCTTTATGATAGTTGCATGAGTTTACAGGGGACGGCGACGGCGGAACGAGTTATACAGGGGGGCCTTGTTGTAGCATCAGAGATGTGCGCGGTTGAGCGGTTTGGAAAGAGTGACAAAAGGAACAGTCCGACGATGAGTGAAATACATGGACTGGCGGTGCATGCCGCCGGCGCACAGCTGGTGCCATACAAGTACGATCCGGGCGAGCTGAAGGCAAATGAGGTTGAGGTGAAGATCTCGCACTGTGGAGTGTGCCGCTCCGACATTCACCTGATCGACAATGATTGGGGGAACAGCAAGTATCCGTTCGTTCCCGGGCATGAGATTGTGGGGAGCGTGTTCGCGGTGGGCTCGGGAGTGAAGGACCGCAAGGTGGGCGAGCGCGTGGGGATCGGCTGGCAGGCGGATAGCTGCGGCATCTGCGAGTGGTGCCGGCAGGGCGATGAGCATCTGTGCGCGAAGGCGCAGCCGACCTGCGTGGGGCGGAATGGCGGATATGCCGACGCGGTCCGGGTGAATTCGCGGTTTGCGATTCCGGTGCCGGAGGCTCTGGAGAGCGAGAATGCGGCGCCGCTGCTGTGCGCGGGAATTACGGTGTATGCGCCGCTGCGGAACCATGGGGTGAGGCCGTCATCGCGCGTGGGCGTGATTGGGATTGGCGGACTGGGGCATCTGGGGATGCAGTTCGCCAAGGCGTTCGGCGCAGAGGTGACGGCGTTTTCGACCTCGAAGGACAAAGAGGCGGAGGCGAAGGAGCTGGGCGCGCACCACTTTGTGAATACGCGGGACACGGGAGCGCTGAAGAAGATGGCGGGGTCGTTCGATTTTCTGCTGTCGACGGTGAGCGCGGACCAGGACTGGCAGGGCTATGTGAATGCCTGCGGCCCAAGGGAACGTTGTGCGTGGTGGGCGCTCCGCCTTCGCCGATGTCGCTGCAGGCGTTTCCGCTGATCGTGGGCAGAAGGCGATCACGGGGAGCCCGACGGGGAGCCCGCGGGACCTGCACGAGATGCTGGATGTGGCGGCGCGGCATGGGGTGAAGGCGATCACCGAGCGCTTCGCGATGGCGAAGGCGAACGAGGCCGTGCCGAAGGTGAAGAAGAATCAGGTTCGGTACCGAGCCGTGCTGGCGAATTAGTATCTCGTTTCGGAGCCGTGATTGAATGGGCGGGGCCTTGGGCTCCGCCCATTTTCTTTGTGCGGTGGGCGAAGGTGGATGTGCTTTAGACTCAAGAGATGATGATGCGACGAGTTTTGGCGATGGGTCTGGTGGTGGCAGGCAGCATGCTGCCGGGGTTGGCGAGAGCGCAGGGCACGAAGCTGTGGAGGGTGGACCGGTACGACGAGATGGAGCGCAGGGTACGACCGATGGGGTGGCGATCCGCAGCGATGGGCGGATGGAGGCCGGGCCGGCGACTTCCCTGCTCTATGCGACCGGCGGGAACTATGTGTGGTCGGTGGCGGCGGATGCGGCCGGCAACGCGTATGTGGGGCATGGGCGGGAGTGCTGCGGGTCGGCGGCGGTGATGAAGGTGGCGGCCGATGGGAAGGCTACGAAGGTCTTCGAGGGTAAGGAGCTGGGCGTGCAGGCGCTGCAGCTGGTGCCGGATGGAGCGCTGCTGATTGCGACTTCGCCGGATGGGAAGGTGTACCGGGTGCCGGGGAGCGGCGGTGCGAGCGGGAGCGCGGCGGTGGTGCTGTTCGATCCGGCGCAGACGGCGGAGAAGCCGAAGTATCTCTGGGATGTCGCGGTGAGTTGGGCAGAGCGCGTTTGTTGCGGCGGGGGCTCCGGCGGTGGTGTATCGGGTGGAGCTGGATGGGGCGGCGAGGGGGTCTTTGCGAAGCCGGTGTTGCTGTTCAAGACGGCGGACCAGCATATTCGGTGTCTGCTGGTGGGGGCGGATGGGAAGCTGTGGGCGGGGAGCGATGGCGCTGGGGTTATCTACCGGATCGCTCCGGCGGAGAAGGACGCGAAGCCGTTTGCGGTGTATGCGGCGGCGCGGAAGGAGATTACCGCGCTGGCGATGGATGGCAGTGGGAATATTTATGCGGCGGGAGTGGGGACGAAGGGACGCTGGAGCGTCTGCCGCCGCTGCCGGTGACGGGAAATGTTGGGGTGACGATTACGTTTTCGCAGCCGGGGTCGGCGACGGCAGCGGGCGCGAATACGCTGGTGCCGGATGGGTCGGAGATCTACCGGATTGCGAGCGGATGGATCGCCGAGAAGCTGCTGACGCTGAAGGATGATGTGGTGTATGCGCTGGCGCTTCAGGAATGGCAGCCTGCTGGCGGCTACGGGGAATAGCGGGCGGGTGTATCGCGTGGATACGGAGGTGGCGGGGCGGTTTACCGATGTGGCGCATCTGGAGGCGGCGCAGGCGATGGCGTTTGCGGCGGCTGCCGGGTGGGTTGCTGGTGGCGACGAGCAACAGCGGGAAGGTCTTCAGGCTGGGCGATGCGGTGGCCAAGGATGCGACGTATACGAGCGAGGTGTTCGACGCGCAGGGGTTCTCGCAGTGGGGGCGGGTGGAGGTCGAGGCCGCAGAGTCTGGATGGGGTGGAGTTGTATGTGCGGAGCGGGAATGTGGAGAGCCCGCTGATGGGATGGAGCGAATGGGCTCGCGTGGGCACGGACGGAGCGGTGACGGTTCCGGCGGCGCGGTTTGCGCAGTGGAAGGCGGTGCTGGGGCGCAGAAGGCGGAGTTGGAGAAGGTGGGGTTGAATTATCTGCCGAAGAATGTGGCGCCGGTGGTGGATGAGATTGTGGTGCAGGCGGGGGCGCGAGTGGCGGCGAGCGCGGCCGCTGCACCGAACAATACGGTGCAGATTGCGTTTCCTCCGGCTGCCGGGGCGGTGCAGCCGATGGTGTTCAGCACGGATACGACCCCTGCTCCGCTGTCGGCGCAGAAGGACAGGACAGCGATTACGGTGCGGTGGCTGGCGCATGACGACAATGGCGATGATTTGATGTTCGCAGTGTGGTATCGGGGGTCGGGCGAGACGAACTGGCGGCTGCTGAAGGACAAGATCAGCGAAAGATTTTACAGCTTCGACTCGGCGCTGCTGCCGGATGGAGCGTATGAGGTGAAGGTGGTGGCGAGCGACGCGCCGATGCATACGGACGCGGATGCGCTGACGGGCGAGAAGGTGAGCGGCGAGTTTGTGGTGGATACGACTCCGCCGGTGCCGGGGACTTTGACGGCGGAGATGGTGGCGGCTACTCCGGCGAAGATTCATGTGCGGTTTGAGGCGCGGGATGCTACTTCGCCTATCAGCCACGCTGAATACAGCGTGGATGCAGGGCCGTGGCAGTATGTGGAGCCGGTGGGGAAGGTCTCGGATTCATTGACGGAGCGTTATGACTTTTTGGCGGCTGTTCCAAATGCAACTACTCCGGTTACAGATGTGAGAGAGCATGTGATTGCGATGCGGGTGTATGACCGGTTCGAGAATGCGGCGACGGTGAAGGCAGTTGTGCGGTGAATAGTGAACAGCAGATAGATGCTTCGCTAAATGAGGACGTTGACGATGCCGAACTGGTTGACGGCTAAGTTTCCGAAGTACAACCAGGACTTGCTGCTGCTGGTCATCGACCTTATCGGGACGTTTGTATTTGCGGTTGAGGGTGCTCTGGCGGGGATGAGTGCGGGGCTGGATGTGTTTGGGCTGATGGTGCTGTCGTTTGTGACGGCGCTGGGTGGGGGGACGATTCGCGATGTGCTGATTGGGGCGATTCCGCCGAACAGCATTCGGGACTGGCGGTATGCGGCTACGGCGTTTGCGGGCGGAGGCGCGGTGTTCTTCTTTCATCCGCTGCTGCAACGGGTGCCGGCGCAGTTGATGATTACGCTGGATGCCGCAGGATTGGCGCTGTTCGCAGTGGCGGGCGTAGGGAAGGCGTTGGAGTATGGGATCACTCCCCTGCTGGCGATCATGATGGGCGCGGTGACGGGCGCGGGCGGCGGGACGGTGAGGGATGTACTGCTTGCGCAGGTGCCAGGAGTGTTGCACTCGGATGTGTATGCTGCGGCGGCGCTGGCGGGAGCGGTGGTTGTGGTGATTGGATTGAAATTGAAGATGAAGCGCGGAGTTGCGATGAGTGGGGGCGCGGCGGCTTGTTTTGTGCTGCGAATGGTAGCGGCGTGGCAGCATTGGAATCTGCCGAAGGTGTTGGGGCATGCGAGCCCGATGTAGCGATGGATAGTAAGCTGAGGTTCGAATGCGATTTGAATTGTTCATTGCGGCGCGGTATCTGCGGGCCAAGCGGCGGCAGGCTGTGGTGGGGGTGATTACCGCGATCAGCGTGCTGGGCGTGGCGGCGGGTGTGGCTTCGCTGATTATTGCGCTGGCGATTACGAATGGGATGCAGCGCGATCTGCAGGAGAGGCTGGTGGGGTCGACGGCGCATGTGATGCTGATGCGGATGGCGGGCGATGGGATACGGGACTGGCGGCCGCTGCTGGCGCGACTGAGGAAGCTGCCGCATGTGACGGCTGCGGCTCCGGGGCTGTATGAGCAGGTGCTGATCTCGCACGGAGCGAGGAGCGGCGGGGCGCTGATCAAGGGAGTGATTCCCGCGGATGAGAGGACGGTGAGCGATCTGTTGCAGTCGGTGAAGAGCGGGTCGGCTGCGGAGCTGGCGCCGTGAATCGCAGTGCGGCCGGTGAGCTGGCGGCTGCGCTGCCGCCGATTGTGATTGGGCAGGACCTGGCGGAGACGATCGGGGCCGGAGGTGGGAGATACGGTGCTGGTGATCAGTCCGCAGGGAGAGCTGACGCCGCTGGGACTGGTGCCGCGCTACCAGGGGTTTCAGCGTGGTGGGGATCTTCAAGTCGGGGTTCTATCAGTACGACTCGAGCTATGCATTTATGCGGCTGGCGGATGCGCAGAGGCTGTTCAGCGAGCCGGACCTGATCTCGGTGATCAGCTTCAAAGTGGATGATCTGTACCATGCGGACCGGGTGGGCAAGCGAGATTGAAGAGGCCGCGGGGAAAGGGTTTGAGACGACGAACTGGATGGAGCAGAACCGCGAGCTGTTCCGCGCGCTGAGGCTGGAGCAGATAGTGACGTTTATTGTGCTGGCGCTGATTGTGTGCGTGGCCGCGCTGAATATTTTGATCGCGCTGACCATGATGGTGATGGAGAAGACGCGGGACATTGCGGTGCTGATGAGCTTTGGGGTGACGGCGGACGCAGGTGCGGCGGATTTTTCTGCTGCAAGGGCTGCTGATCTCGCGTGATCGGAACGGTGCTGGGACTGATCGCTGGGATATGGGCTGAGCTGGGCGGGTGGACATTACCGGTTTATCCCGCTGGATGCTTCGGTTTATTCGATCGACTATCTGCCGTTTGCGCCGCGGGTGGTGGATGCGGTGATTGTGGCGGCGGTTTCACTGGGAGTCAGCTTGATTGCTACGCTGTATCCGAGTGGAAGTGCGGCGAAGGTGCTGCCTGCGGAGGCTTTGCGGTATGAGTGAACCACGATTGAAGTATTGGCGACTGGCGCCGGAGGGCATTGCGAAGATGCGGGAGCTTGAGCATTATCTGAACACGGAGACCGGGCTTGAGGCTTCGCTGGCAGAGTTGGTTCGGCTGCGGGCTTCGTCGATGAATGGGTGCGAGTACTGCATTCGCTCTGCATGCTAGGGAGCTGAAGAAGCTGCATGAGGCGGCGGAGCGGATCGCGAATGTAGCGGAGTGGCGTGGGTCTGCGGCCTATACGCAAAGGGAGCGGGCGGCGCTGGCGTGGGCCGAGGCGGTGACGAATATTCAGGATGGGCATGCTCCGGATGTGGTGTATGAGGAGGTGCGGGCGCACTTCACGGATGTGGAGACGGTGAATCTGACGCTGGCGATTACGACGATCAATGCGTGGAACCGGATTGCGATTTCGCTGGGGCAGCACAAGGGTCGCGCGGAGGATGCAAAGGAAACGACATGAGCGATGCGGTCGAGAGAGGCGAATGAGTATGGGCTGGAGCCGCTGCCGCGGGTAAGCCAGCGGGCGGTGGTGCTGCGGGCGGAGGGTTTGACGAAATTTATGCAGCGGTGGCGGGGGAGGACGGCTGATGCTGGAGCTGACGGTGGAAAAGCTAGTGCGGCGGGGCGAGGTGGTGCTGTTTCGCGGGCTGGACTTGGCGGTGGGCGCGGGCGAGATGGTGGCGATTGTGGGGGAGAGCGGCGCGGGCAAGAGCTCGCTGCTGCATCTGCTGGCGGCGCTGGACCGGCCGACGGCGGGAGATGTCTGGTGTGGGGAAGACGCGGCTGAGCACTGATGTCGGCGCGGCAGGCGGCGGAGTTTCGCAACCGGCGGGTGGGGTATGTGTGGCAGTTCCACTATCTGCTGCCGGAGTTTACGGCGCTGGAGAATGTGGCGATGCCGCTGCTGGCGCGGGAGGGATGAGCCGCGGCGCGGCACTGGAAAAGGCGCGGGTTGGCTGGGCGGGTGGGGCTGGCGGAGCGCGGAGGAGCACCGGTCGGGCGAACTGAGCGGCGGGGAGCAGCAGCGGGTGAGCCTGGCGCGGGCGCTGGTGACGGAGCCGAAGCTGCTTGCTGGCGGATGAACCTACGGGCGATCTGGACGGAAAGACGGCGGAGGCGGTGTTTGGGCTGATCCAAAAGCTGCATACGGATCATGGACTTGACGAGTGTTCTGGTGACGCACAACATGGAGTTTGCAGGCCGTTGCGACCGGGTGCTGCGGTCTAAGGGAGGGAAAGCTGGTCTGAGGTTCCGGTCTGGAATCTTGACGGGGGCTTTATGATAGGTGGATAAGAGCCGGATTTACACATGGTGCATCGAATCTCAATTGATGTACTGTATGCATAACGTTTGGTGCGATTTTCGTTTTAGGGAGATTAACAGAACTTTCGCAGGGGTTGTTGGAGGGACTGCACTGGTAGTAGTGGATGGGTGCTCCTGACCAGGTTCGGAAGCAGCCTGAAGGGTCCTGAGATAGAGCGTTGTCCGGGACGTGTACGGCACTAACAGTCTGGCGGCGCTCGATTTGGGCCGAGTGGCCGGTTGGAAGGGGGAACATGTTCGAACGCTATACGGAGAAAGCGCGGCGCGTGATTTTCTTTGCGCGCTACGAGGCCAGTCAGTTTGGGTCGCCGTACATCGAGACCGAGCACCTGCTGCTCGGGTTGTTGCGGGAGGACAAGGCGCTGACGAACCGCTTTTTGCGGTCGCATGCGTCGGTGGAATCCATACGGAAGCAGATTGAAGGGCATACGACGATTCGGGAGAAGGTGTCGACTTCGGTCGATCTGCCGCTCTCGAACGAGTGCAAGCGGGTGCTGGCGTATGCGGCGGAAGAGGCGGAGCGGCTTTCGCACAAACATATTGGGACGGAACATCTGCTGCTGGGACTGCTGCGCGAAGAGAAGTGCTTTGCGGCGGAGATTCTGACCGAGCGCGGGCTGCGGCTGCCGGCGATTCGCGAGGAGCTGCAGCGGACGACGCAGGAGAAGGCGCCGGCGCAGCAGAGCGGCAAGAGGGCAGCGCGGCGAGCAGTCGCATGCTGGCGGAGTTCTCGCGCGACCTGACGCAGAGTGCGATGGACCAGCAGCTTGATCCGCTGGTGGGGCGCGACAACGAAGTGGATCGCGTGATCCAGATCCTGTGCCGGCGGACGAAGAACAATCCGGTGCTGATCGGCGAGCCGGGCGTGGGCAAGACGGCGATTGTTGAAGGGCTGGCGCAGAAGATCGCGGACGGCGAGGTGCCGAGCTTCCTGGCGGACAAGCGCGTGCTGGCGCTGGATCTTTCGCTGATTGTGGCGGGGACGAAGTATCGCGGGCAGTTTGAAGAGCGGCTGAAGACGATCATGAAGGAGCTGATGGAGAACCAGAACTCCATCGTGTTCATCGACGAGCTGCATACGCTGGTGGGCGCGGGGTCGGCGGAGGGTTCGCTGGATGCGGCGAACATTCTGAAGCCGGCGCTGAGCCGCGGCGAGATCCAGTGCATTGGGGCTACGACTCCGGCGGAGTATCGCAAGTCGATTGAGAAGGACCGGTCGCTGGAGCGGCAGCTTCCAGGCGGTGAAGGTGCCGCCGCCGAACGAAGAAGATGCGATCAAGATCATCATGGGGATCAAGGACAAGTACGAGAAGTTCCACGCGGTCATCTACACCGATGATGCGATCAACTTTTCGGTGTCGCATTCGAGCCGGTATATTCCGGACCGGTTCCTGCCGGACAAGGCGATCGATCTGATCGACGAGGCGGGGGCGCGGGTGAAGCTGCGCCAGACTTCCCTGCCCGAAGAGCTGACCGAGGTGCAGAAGCGGATCAAGTTCATCGTGCACCGCATGGAGAACGCGATTGCGAACCATGAGTTCGAGAAGGCGCGGTTCTACTCGGACGAGGAGCGCAAGGAGCGGGAGAATCTGCGCGCGCTGCGCGACAAGTATCACCTGGATGATTCGAGCGCGGGCATTGTGACGCGCGAGGACATCGAGGATGTGGTGAGCCGCTGGACGGGCGTGCCGATTACGTCGATCAAGGAAGAAGAGACGCAGAAGCTGCTGCGCGTGGAGGAAGAGCTGCACAAGCGCGTGATCTCGCAGGACAAGGCGATTTCGGCGCTGGCGCGGGCGATTCGGCGGTCGCGGGCGGGGTTGAAGAACCCGGCGCGGCCGATTGGCAGCTTCCTGTTCCTGGGGCCGACGGGCGTGGGCAAGACGGAGATGGCGCGCACGCTGGCGCAGTTCCTGTTCGGCAGCGAGAAGGCGCTGATCCGGTTCGATATGTCGGAGTTCATGGAGAAGCATTCCGTGAGCAAGCTGATCGGCTCGCCTCCGGGATATGTGGGCTACGAGGAGGGCGGGCAGTTGACCGAGCGCGTGAAGCGGTCGCCGTACTCGCGTGGTGCTGCTGGACGAGATCGAGAAGGCGCATCCGGATGTCTTCAACCTGCTGCTGCAGGTGTTTGAAGACGGGCAGTTGACGGATGGGCTGGGCAACACGGTCGACTTCAAGAACACGATCGTGGTGATGACCTCGAACATTGGCGCGAAGCACCTGCAGAAGCGCGAAGGGCTGGGCTTCCAGAGCGAGCAAGGAAGACATGATTCTCGACAAGATGGAGGAGCTGGTGAAGGGCGAGGTGAAGCGCACCTTCAATCCGGAGTTCCTGAATCGCGTGGACGAGATCATCATCTTCACGTCGCTGCTCGAACTCGGACCTGATGCAGATCATGGAGCTGCTGGTGCAGCAGTTGAACACCAACCTGGTGCACAAGGCGATCACGTCTCAGTGACCGACGATGCGAAGCAGTGGATTCTCGAGAAGACCTCTTCGGAGCGGAACTATGGGGCGCGGCCACTGCGGCGCGCGCTGCAGCGGTTCATCGAGGATCCGCTGTCGGAGGCGCTGATCGCGCGGCGGAATCGCGCAGCGGCCGGCGTTCCTCGAGGTGTACATGGAGAACAACCAGCTGTTCTACCGGCCGATTGCGGCGGACGGCGAAGAGACAGATGGCGGGGCTGGCGCTGACGCGGTGTAAGAACGGTTTGAGACCGATACCAACCTGCAGATCAACGCCCCGGGATTAAGGGCCGGGGCGTATTGTTTTGGGGTATCGTTGCAGACGGAGGAGGCGAGATGGGGTGTAGTCGATCGTCAGCGGAATTTGCAACATTGCTGCCCGCGCTGCTGGCGGGTATGCGCGCTTGCGCCTGCAGGCAGCTGCTGCAGGGACAGGCGGCCAGTCTGCCGATGCTGGAGTCGGGGGTCTATCCAGCCTTCGCCGTCGAAGGCTGGATCGCGGGCGGGCACGCGTCGCAGCCGCTACCTGATGGGCATGCTGGCGGCGGGAAATATCCGGCTGGAGATGCACGAATCGACCATACAGCCGGGAGCTCCGACATGAACCGGTGGGAACGCATATGCATAGCGAGATATGGCTGATTCGTGAAGGTACGGCGGCGTTGACGACCAATGGCGTGGCCAGAAAGATGGACGCCGGCGACGTGGGGATCTGTGCTCGCTGGTGACAAGCACTTTATCGCAAATAATTCGAATGCTCCGGAGATCGTTATTTTGTGGTGACGGTTGGGCCGCCGGAGTAGACCGTTGGCCCGAGGCTAGCTGTGGGATTCTTCGCTGCGTTCAGAAGGAACTTCTACGCGCAGGTAACGAGCTCATGGAGCCGGGGCTGTCGACCATTATGGGGAGGGTCAGACTACAGTTCGGAAGAAATCTAAACGAGCGCTTTGGACGGATTTGACGGCGCCGGCGACGGCGTCGGCCTGCCTTATCGACTACTGTTCCACCTGGTCTCGGGTGCGTTTGGGCGACCTTTTGGGCTTCCTCGGTGAGGCGCTCAGCCTGCTCCCTTGAGGTAGTCGCCGGCGTCTTCAAGGTAGTCGCCGGCATCGTGAGACGCCTTTGCGAAGCTGGCTGCGGGTCTTTACGCCGGTCTGGGGAGCGTAGAGGAGAGCGACCGCGGCTCCAGCCGTGACACCCAGGCCAAAAGCAATCCAACATTCTTTGCGCTCATGCGAGTTACCTCGAATTTCCCTGTCTCTCTCTTGGATTCAGCCGGATAGAGATTGGTTGTTTTTACTCAGAGGCGCTGCCAATGGGATGATGCCGAAGACAAGTCGACAAGGGGACTTGAACCATAAGAAGTAATGACCAGCGCTATTCCTGGTTGGAATTGTTCGGAGAGTAGCACTTTGCCAGGCTAGAGTGAGCGAGAGATACGACATGAAGGATGTTTTTCTGGCTGCTTATTCTCTTTGCAATACGTGATTGCCCCGGCGATTCTGGCGTTGGATATTTTTGAGAAGAACCACTTCTGAGATCAAGGCTGAAGAACTACCCGAAGGTCAACGGCAAGGCCGGCGAGTTCGCGGGCGCGGACGAAGACGCGGGCGAACATGGTGCGATCCAGGCGGCCGGTGTTGGTGTTGCGCAGCGAGGGGTGGTAGCTGCCGAGCAGGTGGAGGCCGTTGGGCAGAACGTATTCGGCGCCGTGGGCGAAGCGATAGTCGGATCGTCGGGCGATGACGCCGGCGGCGAGCAGGTGGGCGAGGTAGCCGTCCCAGGCGATCTTGCCGAGGCAGACGACGACGCGGACGCGGGGGAGCGCGGCGATCTCGGCGGCGAGGTGGACGGCGCAGTTGCGGATCTCCTGGGGTGTGGGCTTGTCGCCGGGCGGAGCGCAGCGGACGACGGAGGCGATCCAGGCGTGGCGCAGGCGTGAGGCCGTCGTCGCGAGAGGTCGCGGTGGGCTGGTTGGCGAAGCCGAGCTCGTGGAGGACCGGGTACATGAAGTAGCCGGAGCCGTCGCCGGTGAAGGGACGGCCGGTGCGGTTGGCGCCGTGGGCGCCGGGAGCGAGGCCGAGCGATGAGGACGCGGGCGCGGGGGTCGCCGAAGCCGGGGACGGGTCGCGCCCAGTAGGTCTGGTCGCTGGTAGGCGCGGCGGCGGGTCTCGCCGATGTCGGCGCAGTAGTGCGCAGCCGAGGACAGAGTTCGCAGGCAACGATGGAGGCGCGGATCTCCAGATCGGGAACCGCTGCTGGATGGGGCAGGCTTGAAGCGTTTCGAGGACCTGGAATAGAGACACGGGGCGAGGCAGCATCTGGGCGCATTGCGGTGGATCGATTTCGACGGGATGCTGGACGGTCGCATGAGCGACAGCGCCGCATAGCCACGGCAGCTGGATAGACTACGAGCAAAGTCAGACGAGGACGGCGCAGACTTGGACGACCCACGGATCAGCAGGATGTATCCGGCGATAGTAGGACGCAAGGTTTCCGAGGCGCAGGCCAGAGTGTGGCGAGCGATGGTGCTGCGGTCCGGCATGCTGACGGCGCTGGTGCTGGCGGTACTGCTGGGCGGGTTGATCCTTATCGTTCGGGAGCGCGGTAAGGGGCATCTGGCGCAGCTGGAGCGGGAGCTGCACTCGAAGCCCGTGCCGCAGGGACCGGTGATGCCTCCGCTGGGAGGCCAGGACGCGATAGTGTTGGACCGCTCAGCGAGCGCGAGCACGACGTCGGCGATGCCGGAGTTCGTCTCGGCAACGATGCTGCCGGGCCGAGGGATGAACGTGCTGCAGATTATGGCGAATGTGCCTTCGCTGGGCAAGATTCCGCTGCTGGATTCGCCGCCGCTGGATGAGGCTGCGAAGATTCTGAACGGGACCGGGGCGGATGCGCAGGGGATGGCGAGCCTGGCCATGGGCGGCGCGATCGAGGTGCCGTGGGCCAACCGGATGGGCGGCGTGCCTACTCCGGAGGGCGAGAGCGTGATGTCGGTGTGGGCGGGGCAGACGATGGTGCTGCCTGCTACTCCGCAGACCGGCGAGGGAGCTCCGACTGCGTTGGGCGGGTTGATGCTGAAGCGCCAGGCGAACACGGTGGAGACGCACGTGGTTCCGGATGGGTGGCAAAGCCGCGTGGTGTATGAGGCCGGCGGGTTCGACGGGCACTGGCTGTCAACGACAGAGGTGGCGACGCAGGTGCTGCTGAACAGCCGGGTGATGGAGATCGCGGTGACGGCGACGAATACCGGCTCGGTGGCGGCGCCTGTCGGGATCGGCTGGCGGCCGCACTTTGCTATTCCGGGCGGCGACCGGGCCAATACCGTTCTGCGCCTGCCTGAGGGGCAGGAGATCGAGATGAGACCGGCTGACTCACCGCTGCGGGGTGGACTGCCGTCGGGGCGACTGGTGCCGATGACGGGGCCGGCGCTGGAGTTTACGAAGCCGGCTGGAGCGAAGCTCGACGGCACGGGGCTCGATGCCACCTTCGTACACCTGAAGCAGGGGTTCATGGACTCGGGGCCGGTAGTCGAGCTGCGAGACCTGAAGGACCGGTTCGGGCTGCGAATCACGCTGCTGACGCCGACGATTCGGGCGCTGCGGGTGAATGCTCCGGCGGACAAGGCGACGGTTGAGATCGATCCTCAGTTCAACTACGACGATCCGTTCGGCAAGGAGTGGGCGAAGGACGAGGACACCGGCATGGTGACCTTGCAGCCGGGGCAATCGACCCAGTGGAAGGTGCGACTCGAGCTTTTTCCGCTGGCGATGGACACTGGAGGCACGGGTAAAGCTTCCTTTTAGGGGTCCCCCACCCCCCTATATCTTGGCGATAAATCCTCTGTTTGCAATGCTTTACGGGGGGTCAATGCCGCCAAATTCCTCCGAACAAAGGACTTATGGCTAAATTCGTCCAGGCAAAGGAGTTGCGGGCAATATCCCTGGAAAATCAATTGTTAAAGAGCGAAGCCCCGGGCTTGCCAGGGCTTTCTTTTTATTTCTAGTTCTATTTTAGCGAATGGCACATAACTAATGGCCACTTTTCTTTTATTGGGTAAGTGTTGGTGGGGCTAAAGTTAGTTCGATTTAAGGGGAGGGTGGGGGCTTGACATGCGATTTTGCTGAGGAATTTTGCGAAAAATAGTTTGGGGTTTACGCCGACGGCGGATCTGCGGGGATAACCGCGGATTTCTAAAACAGGAACGGGATGAAGCGGGATCAAGACGGGATTAGAGCGGATCGGGTGGGATGGGATGGAACTGGCAAACGACCAAGGCGATTGAATTTCAGTAACGAGCAATGAGTAATGAGTAAGAACAGGCAACGGCAAACGGCAAGAACAGGCAACGGCAAACGGCAAGAACAGGCAACAGCAAACGGCAAGAACAGGCAACAGCGTTTTGGTATCAGGTATCAGGTATCAGGTGAAGACGAAGGCGTCTGGGCTTGGAGGAGGCATGGGTGGAAAAGTGGATTCCATTCGACTTCGCTCAGGACAAGCTCTCCGCTCAAGCGATTCACGGTGGTGCTGTGAATCGCTTCGGTCGAAATGACAGGGTTTCGGATGGGCGAAGGAGAACAGGCAAAGGCAACAGCAGATCCCTCCGCTTCGCTGCGGGATGACAAACAAAAGAACAAACAACAGCAAAGGCAACGGCAACGGCGACGGCAGATCCCTGCGGGATGACAAACAAAAGAACTGACAACAGCAAAGGCAGAAATACAGAGATTCTGGCTTCGCCAGAATGACGAGCAAAAACAAACGCAAAGCCAGAAGCAGATTCGGGGAGTGCGACCGCTTGTGGGTGGATTTGAGGGGTCGGTGGGTTTGACCCTGCACGATGAAGACTCGTACAGTGAATAGAGGCGCATTGTGCGTGGCGTCTCGTTCGCGAGATGGTTGCGCGCGTACTTACGCGAACCCTGGAAGGCATTGAAATTGACCCCTACTGAGACTAAGGCAACACCAGAGACGGCAGCGAATGAGGCTGCTCCGATTAAAACTGCATCGACCGAGACCGCGGCGGCTGAGACCGCTGCAGAGCAGCATGCGCACGACCATGAGCATGGGCACGATCACGATCATGACCACCACGATCACGACCACCACGACCATCAGCATGGGCCGGCGCTGAATCCGGAGCTGACGCGGGAGATTGAGGTTGAGGTGCCGGCCGATGAGGTGGCGAAGAGCTTCAGGACGGTGGTGAAGCGGTATCAGAAGCTGGCGAGGATTCCGGGGTTCCGGGCGGGTAAGGTGCCGGAGTCGCTGGTGCGGTCGAAGTTTGCCAAGGAGGTTCGGCAGGAGGTTCTGGAGAGCCTGGTGTCGGAGCGCTTCCGCAAGGCGATCGACGACGGGAAGCTGAAGCCGGTGTCGGAGCCACAGCTGATGGACCTGCAGCTGGAGGATGGGCAGCCGCTGAAGTTCAAGGCTGGATTTGAGGTCGCTCCGGAGATCGACATTACGGGCTATGACGCGGTGAAGGTGACGAAGCCGGCGGTTGAGCTGACGGATGAGGAGTATGAGGCGGAGCTGGCTCACGTGCTCGAACAGTATGGGACGGTGGAGCCGGTGGAAGAGGACCGTCCGCTGGTGGATGGCGACTGGGCGGAGATCGAGTTCAAGGGCGAGATCAAGGACCTGGCGCAGACGGTGACGGAGGATGGGCTGGAGAGCACGACTCCCAAGGAGGAGCCTATCGTTGGCAACGACGTGCTGATTGAGATTGGCGGCAAGAATACTCTGCCGGCGTTCAACGCGGCGCTGCGCGGCGCGAAGCCGGGGCAGGAGATGACGTTCGAGGTGATATATCCGGGAGACTTCGGCGAGCAGAAGCTGGCCGGGCAGACGGTGGGGTACGACGTGACGGTAAAGGCGATCAAGAAGAAGACCTATCCGGAGCGCGATGCGGAGTTTGCCAAGCAGCTTGGAAACTATGAGAGCTGGGAGGAGTTTGAGAAGCAGTTTCGCGAGCACACGGCGAAGCGGAAGAAGGAGGCGCTCGAGAACCAGGCCAAGGACAAGATGCTGGACGAGCTGATTGCGACGGTACCAGTTCCCTGTTCCGGAGTCGTTTGTGCAGCAGCAGGTGGATGCGCGGCTGGACCGCGGGCTGCGGGCGCTGGCGCAGCAGGGCATGAAGCCCGAGGATATGCGCAAGCTGGACTTCGGACGGCTTCGGCGGCGCAGCGCGACCAGGCGGTGAATGAGGTGAAGGCCTCGATGCTGCTGGACCGCGTGGCGGAGGCCGAGGGCGTGACGGTGTCGGACGAGGAGCTGGACCGCGAGCTGCTGATGCTTTCGCTGCAGAGCCGCGAGCCTCTGGAGACGCTGCGCGACCGGCTGACAAAGGACGGCGGGCTGAACCGGATTCGCGAGCAGATGCGGCGCGAGAAGACGGGCAGCGTGCTTTATGAGAAGCTGAGCGCGTAAGGGGTGGCTTGCGTTTGAACCGCAACAACAACTACAACGACAGAAGCAGATTCCTCCGCTGCGCTACGGAATGACAAACAAAGGGCGCTGTGGAATGACAACAAAGGGGCGGCGGAATAATCAAACGAACCGCGGAACACAAACAAGGGCAATGACAACAAGGGAAGAGAGTGTGCGATGGGTTTAGTACCGATGGTGATCGAGCAGACGAGCCGGGGCGAACGCGCCTACGACATCTACAGCCGTCTGCTCCGCGATAACATCATTTTTCTGGGCACGCCGATCGATGACAACATCGCGAACGTGATCATTGCGCAGATGCTTTTTCTGAGCGGTGAGGACCCGGAGAAGGACATACAGCTTTACATCAATAGCCCGGGCGGATCGATTACGGCTGGACTGGCGATCTATGACACGATGCAGTACATCAAGAACGATGTGGTGACGTTCTGCATCGGGCAGGCTGCTTCGATGGGCGCGTTTCTGTTGATGGCGGGCAAGAAGGGCAAGCGGTTTGCTTTGCCGAATTCGCGCATACTGATTCACCAGCCTTCGATGGGCGGGTTGAGCGGGCAGGCTACGGATATCGACATCCACGCTCGCGAGATTCTGCGTATACGGGAGATCACAAACAAGTTGATGAGCCAGTCGACCGGGCAGACGCTGGAGCGGATCGAGCGGGACGTGGAGCGCGACTTCATTATGACGGCGGCGCAGAGCAAAGAGTACGGGATTATCGATGACATTATCGATCGGCCTCGTACTTAGAAGAACCGCAACGATAAATGCAAATGCGGGGGTCTTCCCCTTCGGCAAGCTCAGGGTCAGAATGACAACGGTATGACAGGGCGAATTACAACGATACGAGAGGGCGCGGGCTTCGGCTTGCGCTTTTCTTTTTCAGCGAGCGGGTTCGCGGATTTGGGAGAGCAGTAGAGAGCGGAGTTCGGCGGACTGCATCTCACCGAGCGCGCCTTTGGGGACGGTGCGGAAGGTTTTGGCGTCTCCGATGGTGAAGACGAGCTTGCCTTCGCGCCAGCGGCTGATGGCAGACCATGGAGTGAAGGTGCGCGAGCCGTTGGAGGTCTCGGCCGTGATTCCCTGCCCGTCTATCTGGAGCGAGTTGCAGGATTCGTAGAGCTTCTTTGCAGTCTTCACTATGGTGCGATGGAGCCGGAAAAGATAGAGGCAGAAGAAGAGGATGGCGATGCCGAAGATGACCGCGACGCCGGTCCATTGAATGGAGGCATCTCCTGCGAGCTTCGCGCCAACGAGGGCGACGAGGACGACGAGGTAGACGACTGTACGGAAGTTTCCGAGGGCCGCCTTCCACCAGAAGGCAGTGGTGAGGTTGAGACGGTAGGCTTCGCGCATCTCTGCTGCGCTGACCTGGCAGGGTACAGTCATGCTGAAGAGCTCCTATTGCGGATGGAGGACTATAGCATGAACCGGTTTTCCGAATGACAAGGATGTTTTGGCCATTTACGTGCAGACGTATGCGTAGGTTGTGCCACGTTCGGTGTAGACCATCGGTTACCTGTTGCTGCGTTTTTCAGATATGAAACAGGTGTAAACTTAATGTTGTAGCTGTACGGGAGTGCCAGGAGTATTTGTATTTATGAAAACATCACGGGGCTCGGACGAGTCACTTCGCTGTTCTTTTTGCCACAAATCTCAGGATGCGGTTGCGAAGCTGATCTCGTCTCCATCGGACTATCCACGGGCGTATATCTGCGATGAGTGCGTCGCGGTGTGCAATTCGATCCTGGAGGACGACCGGGCGGAGGCGCAGCCTGGCGCAGCACCGGCTCATCTTCCTAAGCCGCAAGAGGTAAAAGCTTTCCTGGATGAGTACGTAATTGGACAGGACCAGACGAAGAAGAAGCTCGCGGTGGCCGTTTACAACCACTACAAGCGCATTCAGATGAACAAGACGCGCGGCAACAACAGCGATGTGGAGCTGGCCAAGTCGAACATACTGCTGGTGGGACCGACGGGCTCGGGCAAGACGCTGCTGGCGCAGACGATGGCGCGGATGCTGGATGTGCCGTTCGCGATTGTGGACGCGACGACACTGACCGAAGCAGGGTATGTGGGGGAAGATGTTGAGAACATTATTCTGAAGCTGCTGCAGGCCGCCGACGGCGACGTGACGCGCGCGCAGAGCGGAATGATCTATATCGACGAGATCGACAAGATTGGACGTAAGGATGAGAACCCTTCGATTACGCGCGACGTGAGCGGCGAGGGTGTGCAGCAGGCGCTGTTGAAGCTGTTGGAGGGTACGGTGGCAAATGTGCCGCCGCAGGGCGGAAGGAAGCATCCGCACCAGGAGTTTACAGCGGTGGATACAACAAACATCTTGTTTATCTGCGGCGGGGCTTTTGTGGGGCTGGAGAAGGTGATCGCGCGCAGGGTGGGCAAGAAGGCGCTGGGCTTCAAAGCGATCGCAGAGGCGGATGCTAAAGAAGGCGATGTGACGCCGATTCGGGCGCAGCGCGATGCCGAGTTGCTGAGACAGGCGGAGCCGCAGGACCTGCTGAAGTATGGGTTGATTCCGGAGTTTGTGGGGCGGCTGCCGGTGCTGGGGATTCTGGATGAGCTGGATGAGGCGGCGCTGATCGAGATTTTGACCAAGCCGAAGAACGCGATTCTGAAGCAGTATACGAAGCTGTTCGACTACGAGGGCGTTAAGGTTACGTTCACGGACGAGGCGGCGAGGGAGATTGCGCGCGAGGCTCTGCAACGCAAGGTGGGCGCGCGTGGATTGCGGATGATTCTGGAAGAACTGATGCTCGACCTGATGTACTACGTGCCAGGCAACAAGAAGGTGAAGGAACTGACGATCACCGCGGAGATGGTACTGAAGCACGCGTTGACGCTGCCGGTGCTGCTGGAAAAGGCCGGATAGTCACAACCCGAAGCGCGCTATCTTTACAGGCATTACAATCATCAGGAGCCGCAGGCTGCGCTTGAATCAAAGCATGGCACAGCGCGTCTAATGGGAGAGCGATGACGAATCCGACAAAAGCAATGGTGACCGGCGAGGCGCGCAAGCTGCCGATGATGCCGATCCGCGACATGGTCATCTTTCCCCATATGATGACGCCGTTCGTGGTGGGGCGGGAGTCGAGCGTGCGGGCGCTCGAAGAGGCGCTGACGGGGGACAGGAAGATCTTTCTGGCGACGCAGCACGACGCGTCGGTCGACGAGCCGAATGCCGATGATATCTATGAGACCGGCACTATCGGCAATATCGTGCAGAGCGTGAAGATGCCGGATGGGAACATCAAGGTTCTGGTCGAAGGCGTGGAGCGGGCGCGGGCGACCGAGGTGAACGACCTCGATGGATTTTTTGTCGCGACGGTGAGGACCGGGCCGACGCAGCTGGAGATTACGCCGCAGGTGGAGCAGCTGGTGCAGCGGGTGCACTCGCTGTTTGAGCAGTATGTGAAGCTGCAGCAGAGCCTGAACTACGAGACGATGGCGGCGAGCGTGCGCGCGGATGAGGCGACGAAGCTGGCCGACACGATTGCGGCGAATTTGCAGCTATCGATCGAGGAGAAGCAGCAGTTGCTGGAGGTCTTCGACCCGGAGACCCGGCTGGCGCGGGTGGCGGATGTGCTGGACCAGGCGATTGAGAAGCTGAACATGGATCGCACCATCCAGTCGCGGGTGAAGCGGCAGATGGAGAAGGCGCAGAAGGAGTACTACCTCAACGAGAAGATCAAGGCGATTCAGAAGGAGCTTGGCCGCGGTGAGAAGAGCGAATTCGATGAGCTGAAGAAGAAGATCGAAGCGGCGGGAATGCCGAAGGACGTACTGGACAAGAGCCTGCAGGAGCTGAAGAAGCTGGAGGCGATGCCGCCCATGTCGGCTGAGTCGACGGTGAGCAGGAACTATCTGGACTGGCTGCTGGCGGTGCCGTGGAAGAAGCGGTCGAAGGAGATTCGGTCGATCGACCATGCTGAGAAGATTTTGAATGAAGACCACTATGGGCTGGAGAAGATCAAGGAGCGGATTCTGGAGTTTCTGGCTGTGCGTCAGCTGGTGAAGAATCCCAAGGGATCGATTCTCTGCTTTGTGGGCGCGCCGGGCGTGGGCAAGACTTCGCTGGGGATGTCGATTGCGAAGGCTACGGGGCGGAAGTTTGTGAGGATGTCGCTGGGTGGGGTGCGGGATGAGGCTGAGATTCGTGGACATCGGCGGACCTATATTGGGGCGTTGCCGGGGCAGATCATTCAGTCGATGAAGAAGGCAGGGACGAAGAATCCGGTGTTCATGCTGGACGAGATCGACAAGATGGCCTCGGACTTCCGGGGCGATCCGGCGAGTGCGCTGCTGGAGGTGCTGGACCCGGAGCAGAATACTTCGTTCCAGGACCACTATCTGGATGTGGAGTATGACCTTTCGCAGGTGCTGTTTGTGGCGACGGCGAATGTGCTGCACACGATCCCGGGGCCGCTGCAGGACAGGATGGAGATTCTGCGGCTGCATGGGTACACGGAGCTCGAGAAGCTGGAGATTGCCAAGCAGTACCTGGTGAAGAAGCAGCGCGAGGGCACTGGGCTAACGGATGCGCAGATCATGTTTGAAGATGATGCGCTGCAGCTGATGATTCGCATGTATACACGCGAGGCCGGCGTAAGGAATCTGGAGCGCGAAATTGGGAATGTGTGTCGCAAGGTGGCTCGGCGGGTGGTGAAGAATGGGCCGAAGCATACTGAGAAAATTACAGTTGACAACCTGGCGGAGTTTTTAGGCGTGCCGAAGTTCCGCGACTCGGCGGTGCATGAGAAGAGCGAAGTTGGGCTGGTGACAGGGCTGGCGTGGACGGAGGTCGGCGGAACTATTCTGCAGACCGAGGTTCAGGTGCTGGATGGCAAGGGCAAGTTGACGACGACCGGGCAGCTGGGCGAGGTGATGCAGGAGTCGGCGCAGGCGGCGATGAGCTATGTGCGATCGCGGGCGCACCAGCTTGGGTTGGCGAAGGACTTCTATCGGAACGTGGACATTCATGTGCACGTGCCGGAGGGTGCGATCCCGAAGGATGGGCCGTCGGCTGGAATTACGCTTGCGACTGGGCTGGCGAGTGCGCTGACGAAGATCAAGGTCAGGCGCGATCTGGCGATGACCGGCGAGATTACGCTGCGCGGCAAGGTTCTGCCTATCGGTGGGATGAAGGAGAAGCTGCTGGCGGCGCATCGCGCGGGGATCTTCGAGGCGATTCTGCCGGAGGAGAATCGGAAAGACCTAGCGGAGCTTCCTGAGTTGCTGAAATCGACGATGAAGCTGCACTTTGTCGAGCAGATGGATGAGGTGCTACAGATCGCGCTCGAAGGACAGCTGCCGGAGCTGAAGGAAGAGGCTCCTGAGGCGCTGGCTGGAGTGCTGCCGGCGGCGCTCGATGTGACGCACCCGGTGGCGCATCAGTAAGGTTTGAGAAGAAAGAAGGCCGAGCCCTCCGCGGCTCGGCCTTTTTGTTTGTCGTGCGGGAATTATCTTCCTGCGGAACGTTCTGCTCCTGCAGACGGATGGCCCAAGAAGAAATACCGGGCTAAAGAGGATGCTGAAAAGTCCTTTGCCCCGATCAATATTTCCTAAGGCGCTAAAGCCCCATTGAAATGGTGGCTTCGACTGCGGGACTAAAGACGCTGAAAAAGTGTCGCTCCGAGCAAAAAGCGTACCCCAGCGGCTAAAGCCGGATTGCAATTGATTATGGCTCTTACGACACGGCTGAAGCTGTGCCCTTAAGCAAAACAGAATTTTTCAGCATCCTCTAAAGTCCCGCCCTTTCAAGACAGCGACTTTTTCAGTGGCCAAAGCGAAGCAACAGGGGGACAAGCCAACCAACAATGCACCGATAAATAAATCATTGCTGAGGCAATTTGCCTTACAGATGCAATTGTGCCTTATGCGGTTACATAAAGGGGATAAGCCTAAGTGGCTTTGGCGCCGCTTACAAAGTGCATCACGATTGAGAGGACTGCGAAGATCAGCAGCAGATGAATCAAGAAGCTGGTTATATGCAGGCCCAGGAACAAACCAAGCCATACAACCATTAGTACGAGTGCAAGGATTAAAAACATTGTGGCCCTGCTTTCTTTCGTTGGTATTTTGACTTATGTTTCGTTCCTATTTCGGCAGACCTGGAAGAGGGATGCATACCTGCACGAAGCGTGTCTACTGGGAATAAGAGAGGGCAAAGCCGCAAAATCGTTGCTTGAATGAAGTAAAAATTGTGAATCAATTTTGAGATAACGCGAGCGAGGCAGTGGGCATCTACCTGAATCGGAATTGAAGTTAAGTTGTATCTCCGAGGTCTTAATAATGCTTATTTTGTTGATTATCCTTCTGGTTCTTATGTTTGGCGCATTTCCAGCGTATCCCTACAGCCGAGGGTGGGGATATTATCCGAGTGGTGGATTGGGATTGATTGTGGTGATTGTTGTTATCTACATGTTGTTGAACCATGGGTTCTAGGTTCATTCTTACGGCGCGGGTGAACAGGCTACTGAAAAATCCGCAGGCACACATAAACATTCCCTCAGGGGATAAAGCCCATTGAAGTTATTGCCTTTACGGCGGGAGTAAAGTCCCGCCCTTTCAAAGCAAAGACTTTTTCAACAGCCTCTGAAGCCGCGCCCTTAAGCAGAGCAATTTTGAGTCTCTCGACCGGACGTCATGTCTTAAATAAGAATCGGCTCATCTTTGGTGAGATGAGCCGGTCTTGTTTGTTGTCTGACGATGTTGAATGAGGTTGCTAGGAACTCGTTGAAATTCGTCGCATTGTGGAGGGTTTCCGTGCGGTTTGTGTCTTTGTCCAGTTCGAAATCTGTTTGAAATGCGCGTCTGGCCGGTGTTCATAGGGTTTACGGGCCACAGGGAAGCACCCCCGAGGCCTGCAACCGCCGTTCAGACACACTGCTTCCTGAGGGGTGGCGGTTGTTGTTGTGTAAGCATCCTGGGCAGGCGCAGCAAGTTGTGTGCGGCGCAACTGAAGACGAACAGCCAGTCTACTTTCTCCAAGCCACGCAGCTTGACCTGGCGCAGCGGGCCGGTCTGCTTGAGCCAACCGAAGCTCTTTTCAATGAGCCAGCGACGGCTGCGACTGACGGCATAGCCAGGCTGGCGTGTGGTTCTGCGGTCCAGGTTGCTCGCGCGGCCTTTGTCGTTCTTCGCCACATGCGGGGTCACGTTAAGTTCCCGCACCGTGCGCACAAAATCCCTGGTGTCGTACGCCTTGTCTGCGCCCACGGTGATGCGCCGGGAGCGGCCCATCTGCTTGCGGTGGAGCATCAACAGCGCGGCATCGCGTTCGGCGAATCCGTCGGCATGGGTGACCATAGCCGCGGCAATCAGTCCGTTGCGGTTCTCCACCAGCGCATGGCCCAGGTAGCTCAACTTCGATTCCTTGCCATAGCTCTTCTTGTACAGCCGCGCATCGGGATCCTTCGTGGACTGGTGCGTCTTGTTGCTGCGCTTCTGGCCATGGAAGTTGGTCCCATCACTGTCTCCGGAATCATCCTTGGGGCGGAAACTCTTCTGCGAGGCCCAGGCCTGGATCAGCGTGCCATCCACAGTGAAGTAAATAAGTGCTATTTCTACAGTTCCTAAGGGCGCCGCCTGCTATGGATGGGATCAACATGATCTCGTCGCCGTCCTGGAAGGCGTAGGTGTCGCCGCCGAGGAAGCGGATGTCTTCGTCGTTGATGTAGATGTTGATGAACTTCCGAAGCTTGCCGTCTTCGCCTTTGATCTGATGACTGAGGGCCGGGAAGGTATTGTCGATATCGGTGAGAAGACCGGGCAGGTTGGCGGCTGCCGACTCGAACTGTTTCTGGCCATCGGTGTGGCGGGTGAAGGCGGCGGGCAGCATTACTTTAACGGGCATTGGATACTCCTGCGGTGGTTCCGACGAGCTCTGGCTCGGGTTCTGATTTGGTTTGGATGAGGCCGCCTGTCTCGCGCAGGTAGGCGTCGAAGTCGGCGAGGCGGGGACGGACGGCACGAGCGTCGATGTGGCTGTAGCTGTCATCGATGGCGTCGGTGGTTTTGAGGCCGTTGCCAGTGATGACGGCTACGGTGAGCTGGTCGGGCGTGATGCGGCCGTGCGCGTAGAGGCGCGCGGTGACGGAGGTGGTGACGCCGCCGGCGGTTTCGGTGAAGATGCCCTCGGTCTCGGCGAGCTCCTGAATGCCGGCGACGATCTCGGGATCGGAGACGTCCTCGGCCCAGCCGCCGGTTTCGCGAATCATTTTGGCGGCTGCGGGGCCGTCAGCCGGGTTGCCGATGGCGAGTGAGCGGGCGATGGTGTTGGGGCGCTGGGGGACGATGTCCTCGGTTCCCTCTTTAACCGCGGTGGAGATGGGCGAGCAGCCGGTGGCCTGTGCGCCAAAGAATCTTACTGGCTTGGCGTCAACTAGTCCAAGAGCTATGAGCTCTTGGAATGCTTTGCGGATCTTGCGGATGAGCGAGCCGCCGGCCATGGGGACGACGACGTTGTCGGGGAGACGCCAGCCAAGCTGCTCGGCGATCTCGTAGCCGACGGTCTTCGAGCCTTCGGCGTAGTAGGGGCGGAGGTTGACGTTGACGAAGCCCCAGGAGTACTCGTCGGCGATCTGGGTGCAGAGACGGTTGACGTGGTCGTAGTTGCCGTCGATGCGGACGAGGCGCGCGCCGTAGACGAGGGTGTTGAGGATCTTGGCGGGCTCGAGATCGGCGGGGACGAGGATGGTGGCCTTGAGGCCGAGGCGGACGGCTTGCGCGGCTACCGAATTCGCGAGGTTGCCGGTCGACGAACAACCGACGGTGGTGAAGCCGAACTTGCGCGCGTTGGCGAGCGCGACGGAGACGACGCGGTCCTTGAAGGAGAGCGACGGGAAGCAGACGGCGTCGTTCTTGATGTAGAGATTGTTCGCGCCGATGCGGCTGCCGAGGTTCTTTGCGCGGACGAGCGGCGTGAAGCCTACGGGCAGGTCGGGCTGGAAGCCATCAGGGATGGGCAGGAGCGAGGCGTAGCGCCAGATATTCGCGGGACCGGCAGCGATGGCCTCGCGGGTGAAGATGCCGCGGACGGCTTCGAGGTCGTAGACGACCTCAAGCGGCGCGATGCAGTCGGGGCAGGCGGACATCGGGGTGTTGCCGAACCGCTTGCCGCACTCGTTGCACTTCAGCTCATACCTGGAACAGGAATACTCCATTGGCTTGCTCTCCTGGTGGAGAGGATCTGAGCTTTTGACTTTTCTCTGATGGATGGCTGCAGGAAGGAGAAATACGGGGTGCAGCCAGATGCACTGCGTGCTCCGAATCTCATGTTCCCTGGCTAGCTTTCCCAGGAGAGAGTTGACACCGGTACGCCTTTGTTCTGTCCGGTTGTCGTGGCGTCAAAGGGCTCGTCCCTCGACCACTCTGCATGAAATTCAAATCTGCCGAAGCAGACTGGAATAACTAGATAGTAACACAACGGCGAATGCATCGAAATTTGTGCAATGAAAGTTGTATGGCCAGGCTGGCCGGGCGAGGCGTGTACTTGGTGAACGGTCTGTGAGAACAGACTATTGGGCCCTGTATCCGTTTGTGAGAGCCGGCGCGTCAACGTCGATTGCGCCGGCTCCGGAGAGGCGATTCCATGAAGAGACAAAAATCGAAGAAGACTTCGCTCTACTTCAGTCTGGCGATGCTGGCGGCAGGGCTGTTCCTTACGGCGCTGGATGTAGCACAGGACAAGGAAGCACTGGAGCGCGTTAAGGAAAACCGGCAGCATCTCTCCGAGGTAGTAACGGCGGGCCGGATACGTTGGGCAAAGATGCTTATCGATCTTCGGCAAGCTTAGGAAGCGGCCGGAGGAAGTATGTCTTTTATGCCGTCGACGAAGGCTTTGGGATCGAACTCGGAGCGGACGATTTCGTCGGGGCAATCGGTGAGGACGGCGACGCGCCAGTTGCAGACGAAGGCGACGAACTGGGATGAGTCTGCCGTTTTGATCTCTGCGCAGAGGGTCTCGGCGGCGTGTATGCCGGACTCGCCTTCAACGTCGATAAGGACGAGGTCGTAGGGGCGGCGCTCAAGAATTACGACTGCCTCGGTGTGGCTGAGGGTGGAATCTACCTCGTAGCCATTGATGCGGAGGATCTGGTCGCGCAGGGGGCGGAGGGTCTCGCGTTTGCAGACGTGTAGGATTGCGGGTTTCCGGGTCTGGGGTTCGGTCTGGGAGTCCATTTCGCTGAATGATACAGGTCAGGCGAGTTCGCCGGCGATGTCTTGCGTGGAGCCGGGAACGAATGGCTGGGCAGGGAGGATGCTGACGAGAAGGTCTTCCTTGCGCATGACGAGCGAGGTGGCGTTGAGCGAGGCGAGCTCGAAGCCGTGACCGTGGGTGATGGCGTCGGTGGGGCAGGCCTCGACACAGTAGCCGCAGAAGATGCAGCGGTTGTAGTCGATGTTGTAGACCTTGGCGTAACGCTCGGCGGAGGAGATGCGGACGGTTTCGGTGTTCTCTGCTGCTTCGATGTAGATGCAGTTGGAGGGGCAGGCGGCGGCGCAGAGGAAGCAGGCGACACACTTTTCGAGGCCGTTCTCGTCGCGCTGAAGCTGGTGCTTGCCGCGGAAGCGCTCCTGGAATTTTGCGCCGCGCATGGGACCTTTGCCGTCGGGGTAGTTTTCGACCTCGGTGGGCTGGAAGGCCTCGCGGAGGGTTATGCTCATGCCTTTGACGATGGCCGCTGCATTTTTGACGATCGACATACCTTGAGTATACGACGGAGGAGAGTTAGGCTGAAAGGCATGAGCCTACCTACATCTTCGATGCTTCGCGTATTTGCAGGGTGTCTGGTGTTTGCCGGGGTGTTGCTGGCTCCTGGAGCCAATATGCTGGCGCAGACGGCCCCAGGTTCGATGGATATGCCGCGTACGGCTTCTGCACCTTCGACTACGTTGAAGGTGACGGGGCTGGATGGCAAGGAGACGACTTACAGCATTGCTGATCTGAAGGCGATGCCGCATAAGACGGTCGCGGTCTATAACGAGCATGCGAAGGCGAATGAGAGCTACTCGGGTGTGCCGCTGACTGATCTGCTGGCTAAGGCGGGGGCACCGACGGGAGAGAAGCTGCGTGGGAAGGGATTTCTGCTGTATGTGGTCGCGGAGGGGACGGACCATTACAAGGTGGTGTATTCGATCGACGAGACTGACCCTCTGAACCATGCGGGGGATGTGATTGTGGCTGATTCGCTGAATGGGGCGGCGATCGGGGCGGATGGTGCGTTCAAGCTGGTGAGCTCGGAGGATAAGCGGCCAGCGCGGTGGGTCAGGAATCTGGCGGCGATTACTTTGAAGAGCGCTGAGTAGCGGGCAAAATTAAGGATGTCGATGGATGGACCGCGATCCAATCCATCGACGGTAGTTGAGTGGTGGAGCTATTGGCGCAGGCCCTGCATGGCCTGCTCTAGTTGCTGGAGGGAGAGGCCGGCGGGAGTTTTGCCGGTGGCTGCTACCCACTCGGGATCGGCGAGGGCGTAGGCTTCGTCGACGAATTTCTCGAAGAAGGCCCAGGTCATGGTGTAGTAGTTGCCCCAGGAGATAACTCGCGCTCCGGCAGGGTTGTAGCCGGCGAGGACGACTGCGTGACCGCCAATGATGGTGTTGTCGCCTTTCGGGTCGACATCCCAGACTGCAAGAGGCGGCTTGCCGGAAGGCATCATGAACTGCGGAACGTTGAAGCCGATGTAGCAGACGCCGCAGTCCTCGATGGTGTTCTTTACGGCGGGGATGTTAGAGACATCCACTTCGACGAAGGCGGCGAGCTTGTGGCGCTGGCTGCCTTTGGGGCCGTAGGGCGCGCCCTTGTTGAGCAGGAAGGTGAGGACGTGCTGCTCGTTGCCTCCGGGTCCTTCGCCGGGCTGGTTGGGGTTGTAGCCGCAGGCCTGCTCGTAGAGGTCGACGACATCAACATCAGGCTCGGTGTCGATCTTGTGCTGGGCGTTAGAGCTCCAGACCTGGAGAGCATGATAGTAGGCGGCGCAGGTGCAGTCGCCGAGGGTGTCGTTGCGCATGATGCCGAGGTTGGACGGCATACCGGCGGTGTAATCGACCTGAGGCGGGGGGGCCGGAAGCGGAGCACCCTTGAGCAGATCGCGCAGCATGGGGATGCGCTTGTCATGGGTGCGGGCGAGCCGGCCCAGTTTGAAGGAAGGTGTCCGGGCGTTTCTACCGAGCGCGAAGTTGGTGGGTGTTGTGGACATGGTGTCTCTCCTGTGTCGGGACGTACGACGGTTTAGGCAACGTTGGTCTTGTTCGCTAGGGCTATTCAATGAGCCAGCGACGGCTGCGACTGACGGCATAGCCAGGCTGGCGTGTGGTTCTGCGGTCCAGGTTGCTCGCGCGGCCTTTGTCGTTCTTCGCCACATGCGGGGTCACGTTAAGTTCCCGCACCGTGCGCACAAAATCCCTGGTGTCGTACGCCTTGTCTGCGCCCACGGTGATGCGCCGGGAGCGGCCCATCTGCTTGCGGTGGAGCATCAACAGCGCGGCATCGCGTTCGGCGAATCCGTCGGCATGGGTGACCATGGCCGCGGCAATCAGTCCGTTGCGGTTCTCCACCAGCGCATGGCCCAGGTAGCTCAACTTCGATTCCTTGCCATAGCTCTTCTTGTACAGCCGCGCATCGGAATCCGTCGTGGACTGGTGCGTCTTGTTGCTGCGCTTCTGGCCATGGAAGTTGGTCCCATCACTGTCTCCGGAATCATCCTTGGGGCGGAAACTCTTCTGCGAGGCCCAGGCCTGGATCAGCGTGCCATCCACAGTGAAGTGCGCTAAAATCGCGCCTTTGCGAAGGAGGTAAATGGGCCGAAGTCGCCTGGGATCGGGAGAGGAGGTGAAGCAGTGAGGATAAATGTCAGCAGGGCGTGCTACCCCTGATGGCCGCCTGGAGCCATTTTGGGATGACCTAGCAGAAAAAAACTATAGCGCGGCTGAGGCCAGTAGGCAAGGCATTCGCGAGAGATTAATTGAGAGCCGGTGGCATTCTCTGGGTGGCTAAGGCTATGTTGAAGATGCGTGCTTTACGGCGGGATTGATCTGGATTTACTGGACGCTGGCGTCGAAGACACCGGTTTCGACTGTGGTGTTGTGCTTCATCTGGACGAAGATGCGGTAGCGGCCGGGGGTGGGAAAGCCGTAGGGGAAGTCGACGGTGTTGGCGGTGGGGTCCTGGGAGATGCCGGGGGGATGGGACATGCCGGTCATGTCGGGCATATCGGGCATGGCGTCGCGAGGGGATGGATTGGCGATCATGACGGCGGCCATGGCGGCGGAGCCGCCGGGGTGGACGTGCGCGAAGACGGTGCCATCGGTCTTGACGAAGGCGGCGTGGCCGGCCATGCCCATGTAGGGCTGCATGTCTGGCGCGGGTTTGCCGTCGGGGGCGAGGAGGCGGAAGTGGAAGGCGTACGGGGTGCCGAAGGTGAGGGTCGCGGGGGCGTCCCAGACCATGGCGTAGCCGTCAGGAAGGCGGAAGGAGTTGCCGAGAGGCGCGCCAGTGATAGGAGGGGCGAGCGCGGATGCGTCGTCGGAGTTGATTGGTTTGGGGCGACCGTTGCTATAGGTCTGCACAACGGGGGTGACGGTGATGGCGGCGGGGATGGTGACGCTGGTGACGAGGGTCTCGGGGAAGCCGTTGGCGTGGACGACGTCGCCGTAGAGGGCGTAGTTGCCGGCGGGCATTGAGGGAAGGTCGAGCCGAAAGTGTCCGGGTGCGGTCTGCGTGGGATGCAGGTGATAGACGGCGTCCATTCCGGGCTCACGGATGAGATAGAGGTGCATGAGGTGGCCGTGGTCGAGGATGAAGTCCTGGTTGGAACGGACGGCGCGGGGATCTTCGGAGCTGTGGCTGTCGATGCTGAGGTCGAGGCGGTTGCCGGTGAGGAGCGGCGTCATACGGAGCGGGCGGAAGATGTTCTGGTCGTAGGTGGCGGCTTCTACGTTCCACCATTTGGCTCCGCCATAGACGCAGAGGGCCATGAAGACGAGGCCGCCGGCCATGGCGTAGAGAGCTCGGCGGCGGCGCGCGGGATCGGGCTGAAGGCCGGGCGCTAGACGACCTTCGCGAACGGCAGCGGCGACGAGCGCGGCCATGCTGAAGATGAGAAAGAGCCCGAGGACGGCGAGGATGGAGCCGAGGGTGCGATCCATACGGAGGGTTGAGACTGCGGTGGCGGGAACGGGGATGGAGGTGATGTGTTCTCCGGAGGGGCCGGAGATGTTGAAGCGGACCTGCCAGGAGCCGGAGGCCATGATCCAGATGGTGCCGGTGTAGAAGGCGGGATCGGCGGCGGAGGGCTTCATGGGGTCAGAGGTGGGAGGGTGTTGCGAGGCCTCTCCGGTGAGCGGAAGCGGAGTGATGCGAATGCCGGTGATGGGCGCTCCGGTGGAGCGGGCTTCGACGACCGCTTCGCCGGGGATGACGTTGGGCATGCGAATGGTGACATAGAGCTTGTAGGGGCCTGCGGTGGCGGTCTCGAAGACGTCTTTGCTGCCGACGTGGGCGTGGGCGGGCTCGACGGCTGCAAGGAGTACCAGCAGGAGCGCGAGGAGGAGACGCGGGAGCTTCAACGCTGCACGCCTCGCATCCAGCGGCCGAAGCTCAGGCCTATCCAGGTGCCGGCGCAGGCGCAGAGGCATGCTTCAAAGAGACCGCGGTAGAGGACGAGGCCGCTCTCGGGGTGGAAGAACTGGCGCAGGCGGTCGTAACCGAGGGGGCGGGCGTTGTAATCGAAGTAGATGGTTCCAAAGAAGCGGTTCTCGCTGGCTTTGGACATGAGGAAGGAGGCGAAAGGCCACTCGACTGCGAAGAGGACGGCGATGAAGAGAAAGCCGGAGATGGCGGCGACCTTCCAGGGCTTCCAGGAGCGGGTGCGATCCCAAAAGAGATCGAGGGCGAGCGCGGGGACGAGGATGAGGATGGGGAACTTGGCCGGGACCATGTGGGTGACGGGATAAAAGACGGGGCCGAGTTTGGGCTGCGCCGGAAAGAGCGGGAGGATGAGGATCTCGGCGATGGCGAGGACGGTGTAGATGGCGGCGGTGGTGGTCGCGGCCCAGCGATAACGCGAGGCCTGCGCGATGACGGCGAAGGTTACCGGCAGAGCGATGCCCATAGCGATGTAGGCGCTGGACTGATGGAGGAAGACGTCCCAGACGTATTCGAGGAGGAAGAACATCTGTCCGGCGACGGCGAGTCCTCCGGTGTAAAGGAGCAGGCGCTGAAGTGACTTGAAGGTGGCGGAGCCATCCTGTTCGCGGTTCATGGCGGCAAGGATGAGGAAGAGGACTCCGACGGCGACTGAGCGGACACCGAGGATGAGCAGGGCGTGGGGTGGGCTGACGATCTTGACATCGAGACCATAGGCGGCGTGCCACCAGTTGTCGAAGGGAGCTGAGGTGAGCATGGCGATGCCACCCCAGGCAGCGATAAACGCTCCGAGCGGAGCACGGAAGCCGAGGACGCTGACGGAGACGGCCCTGATCTGCTCGGATTTGCCGAAGGTGGCGGCGAAGATGAGGTAGGTACAGATGACGGCGGCTATGACTCCACAGGCGTATACGGCCATGTGGGCGGGGGTCCAGAAGGTGTCGCGGCCGATGGAGCGATGCCAGGAGACGTCCCATGCTCCGCCGATGGAGGCGGAGGTGATGGCGAAGACTCCGGACCAGATGTACCAGGGGACTCGGGCGGTGCGGGTTCGGGCGTGGGTTTGCTCGGCGGCGGGGGACTTGTGGTCGAGGGAGACGGCGTGCGGGAGCTGTGCGGAGGTCGACATTCGGGTCACCAGTAACGCGCAGTTCTATTTTAGGGCTTTCTTTTTTGGGGCGTTCTTCAGCCTGATCTTTAGACGGGGGTGCGTGGATTACGGAATCAGAGATTGGGCGATCAGGCGCGAAGCTGGAGCAGCTGGGAGGCCTCGGCAGCGCGACCCGGCGCTTTGTGAAGCTCGCCGATAAGGGGGTTGAGTTGCGACGAGACGGAGATTCGGGTTTCGGGCGAGGGCTGCTGCCAGCCGGCGGCTGCGACGATGAGGGCGACGGTGCAATCGCCGTCGAGTTTTCCGGGGACCTGCGATTCCATGATGGTGGAGACTTCGCGGAGAGAGAGGCCAATGCGATAGGGGCGAGTCTCGGTGAGGGCGGAGTAGACGTCGGCGACGGCGACGATGCGGGCTTCGATGGAGAGGTCTTTGGCGGAGAGGCGGTCGGGGTAGCCGGTGCCGTCGAGGCGCTCGTGATGCTGGCCGGCGACGAGGGCGATCTCCTGGAAGGCTCCGATGCGCTCGAGGATGCGGCGGGTGAGGCCGGGATGCTCTTCGACGATGCGACGCTCAGCGGAGGAGAGAACGGTCTTCTTGTCGAGGATGGAGTTGGGGACGCGGAGCTTGCCGAGGTCGTGGAGCAGGGCGGCGCGGCGGACGAGCTGGATGCGGTCGGGGGGCAGGCCCATACTTTGCGCCACAGCGAAGGCGGCATCGGCAGCGGCGACGGAGTGGCGGAAGGTGAAGGGAGACTTGGCGTCGACGACGTCGGCGAAGGCCTCGCAGATCTGGTCGACGCGGGAGGCTTCGAGACGGCGAGAGGACTGGGAGTCGGGGTCGAGGTCGAGGACTGCCTGCCGGGTTTCGTTGAGGCTTTCGAGCCGTCCGATCGTGGTGCAATTGGCCCAGAGCGCGCCGCTTTTATGGAGTGAGGCGGCGATACGGGTGAGGCTGGGATCGAACCAGGCGCCGGCGCGCTCATGGAGGACGTCGATGGCTGCCTGGGTGCCGCGGTCGGTGGCGAAGACGTCGAGGTGCTGGGCGACGGCGCAGATGCGGGCGAGGAGCGGGATGTTTTCGCCGGTGATGCTGTCGGGGTAGCCGCTGCCGTTCCAGTGCTCGTCGAGGCAACGGACGGCTGCGCAGGCGAGCGGGCCCATCTCGAGCTTGGAGAGGATGCCGGCGCCGCGATCGCAACGCATGGTGATGAGCTCTTTGTTGTTCTGGTGCTGGGTGAGGGCTATCTTTGCGATGCGCGCGGCGCGGCGCGCGGCCGATGTGCCGGGGAGGACATGAGTCCAGAGGAGGTGCAGCGTGGAGAGCTTCGGCCTGTGGGGTTTTGTCCAGTCTTCGAGCTTGACGCCGGCCTTGACGGCGCGATCATCGCCGCCGACTATCTGGCACATGCGGGCGGCGTTGCTGCTGCAGCCTACATCTTTGAGGAGCAGGGCGTAGTAGAGCGCCTGGAGATCTTCGCCGGGGAGGTGCAGCTCGGCGGCGATGCGCATGCCGATGAGGCAGCTGCGCAACGCGTGGCCGGGGACGGCGCCTTCGGTGAGGTCGAGCGCGAAGGAGAGAGCGGAGATGACCTCGGAGAGCGAGATGGAGTCCTGCGAATGGAACGTTTCCGACTCAAGCAGAGCTAGCTTTGGCAACATGGGAGTCCGTTTCGGCCTGCCCCGGAGTTGCTCGGATACGAGCGAGTTTGAAGTACGCAGGCGTACGGCTGCGAAGCTTCGCAGGTCTTTGCCAATCGTAGGGGAGGCGGAACCGCCCGGAAAGTACACGAAAGTGGCAGTTTTGCGGGGAAAAGATTCTTCTGAGTGGCCAAGCGACTGCGAGTTGTGGTTCACTTTTGCATGGTTAAAAATCAATCTCGCCGCAATTTTCTCCGGACCGCGCCGGTTGCTGCCGCGGTCAGCCTGACTCTTACCAATGAGCTTATGGCACAGACGCCTCCGTCTGGAACGCCAGTACCGTTCAAGTCGTTTACCTCTGAACAGATTGCCGCGGCGATTAAGACTCTGGACGCGAAGCCGGGGGATAACAGTCTCTTTAGCGATCCTTCCCTGCCCCTGACGGTGGTGTTGACGGAAGAGGTGGCGAAGAGTGCGAAGGAGTTTGAGTGGCACGAGGGGCGCGACCATGTGGTGCAGATTGTGGACGGCACGACGCTGTACGAGGTGGGCGGAACGCCGGAGGGTGCGCACAGCAGCAAGCCCGGGGAGTGGAACGCGCCAACCGCGAAGGGCACCAAATCGATCATCATGAGCAAGGGTGACATGCTGGTGATTCCGCGCATGACGCTGCATAAGCGGAGTACGGAGGACCGCGTGGTAATTATGCTGATCTCATCTCCGGGCGTGGTAAAGGCTTAGAGGGTTCATTCGATCCCGAGTTTTTTCCAGAGGGCGTCTACTTTGGATTTGATGGTGGGGTCCATGGTCAGCATGGGGGGCCAGGGGCGGTGGAAGCCTTCGGCGGGCCACTTGCGTGTGGCGTCGATGCCCATCTTCGAGCCGAAGTTGGGCAGGCGGGAGGCGTGGTCGAGCGAGTCGACGGGGCCGAGGCTGAACTGGATATCGCGCTCGGGGTCGATGTTGTTGGCGGTGCGGAGGGTGACCTCGGCGAGGTCCTGGACGTCGCAGTCCTCGTCGACGACGATGATGCATTTGGTGAACATGGCCTGCCCCATGGCCCAGATGCCGCTCATTACTTTGCGGGCGTGGCCGGCGTAGGATTTTTTGATCGCTACGATCATCAGGTTGTGGAAGACGGCCTCGGGGGGGAGGCAGACGTCTACTATTTCGGGCAAAGTGAGTTGCATGAGGGGGAGGAAGATGCGCTCTACGGCCTTGCCCATCCAGGCATCTTCCATGGGGGGCTTGCCGACGATGGTGGCGGCGTAGATGGGGTCTTTGCGGTGGGTGATGCAGGTGACGTGGAAGACGGGGTAGTCCTCGGGCATGGTGTAGTAGCCGGTGTGGTCGCCGAAGGGGCCTTCGGAGCGGAGTTCGCCTAGTTCTACGTAGCCTTCGAGGATGTATTCGGCGTGGGCGGGGACTTCGAGATCTACCGTTTCGGCTTTGACGAGCTCGAGGGGCTTTTGACGAAGGAAGCCGGAGATTAAGTACTCTTCGACGTCGGGTGGGGCGGGGACTATGGCGGCGAAGGTGGTGGCGGGGTCGGTGCCGATGGCTACGGCTACCTCCATGCGGCCTTCGCGGATTTTGGTGAGGGTGGTGGCGGGGATGGATTCGAGCGAGGATGCGGCGGTGGTGCCTCCGGCGGTGAGGGCCATGAGGTCTACGGCTGAGGCTGAATCGGTGGAGACGGCGCGGAGGCGGTCGCGCATCTGCTCGGCGGCGACTTTCTGGCGCTGCCAATGCATGCCGGTGGTCTGGCCGTCGTAGACCTGCATGCGATACATGCCTACGTTGCGCTTGCCGGGCTCCCTTTGTGATGCCTGGGTGATGACGCAGGGGAGGGTGATGAATGGGCCTCCGTCCTGGGGCCAGGTTTTGAGGATGGGGAGCTTGGTTGAGGTCGACGTCTGCTCCTTTGAGGATGACTTGCTTGCAGGTGGCCTCTTTGGCGGGGATGACTTTGGGGAAGAAGCTGCTGATTTCGGTCAGCATGGGCAGCATCTTTAATTTGTCCATGAAGCCGGTGGGGGTGGGGGGTTTGAGGAGTGTGCGAATGCGGTTGGCTATGGCGTCGAGGGATTCGGTCTGGAGGGCGAGGTTCATGCGGCGCTCGGAGCCGAACTGGTTCATCAGTACTTTTGCGCCGGGGTGGCCTTTTACGTTCTCGAAGAGGAGGGCTGGACCTCCGGCTTTGGATGTGCCGCGGCCTAGCTTGGCGGCGCGGTCGGCGATTTCGGCCATCTCGAGGTCGGGTGAGACTTCGGCGGTGATGCGGCGGAGTTCGCCGGATTTTTCGAGTTGGGTGATCCATTCGCGTAGATCGGTGTAGGCCAATTCCCTGCTCCTGTCTTGCTTGCGGTGGCAGGGCTACCCCCTCCCCCCGTTTTGTGTGCAAAGTCTTCGAACGAGAAGACTTAGGTTTGGACTTCGAGTGTACAGAAGTCGCGGTTAAATGCGAAAGTCCGGCGCGATGCCGGACCTTGAATCTCTCTGAATTGTAGCAGAGGGGGGTGGGCTCAGTCATGTGAAAAGGCGAGCCTCTGGCTCAGGTTATCGGTCGGAATAAGACGGTATACCCCAGGGGCTAAAGCCCGCATTTTTTTGCCGGCTCTATGAGGCCCAAGGCTGAAGCCTTGGGTTACCTAGAAGCGCTTGCAGGTATTGCCGGCTTCAGATTTTGCTTGGCTTCAGATTTTGAGGAAGATTCGTTTGCGCCAGAGGAGGTAGTTGGGGATGAAGCAGATGGCTAAGAAGGCTATAGCGAAGGCGAGCGAGGTGACGTTGGTCGAGCCGTGGCGGCTGAAGAGGTGATGGTAGAGCCAGAACCAGGCTGTGACGGGTTTGGGCGGTGCTCCGGCGACGGGGATGGCGAGGCTGTCGGGGACTTTTATCGAGAGCATGATCTCGACGATGGCGTTGGAGAAGACGAAGGCGGTGATGGCGTTAGAGCCGAAGACCAGCCAGGGGAAGGTGAGCCACTTCCCTGCCGGGGTTTCTTGGATGCGCTTGATGTCGATGAGCCAGTAGCAGAGGGCGAGCGTGAGGAGAGAGAGACCGGCGCTGAAGAGGACGTAGGAGCTGGTCCAGAGGTTTTTGTTGATGGGGAATGAGAGATTCCAGAGGAGGCCTGCGGTGAGGGCTGCTGTGCCGGTGAGGATTAGGTCAAGCAGGCAGCGTGCTGGGGTGATTGTGGTGGCGCTACGAGCAAAATGCGGGGATTCTTCCCCTTCGGCGAACTCAGGGTCAGAATGACAAGCTTTTGGGGTGGCATTGACGCGGCGAAGCCAGAGAGCAGTGACGCAGCCGAGGAGGGTGGTGGCGATGGCTGGGAGGGTGCTTAGGAGGCCTTCGGGGTCCCGGGTGTGTTCGTAGAGAACTCCGGTGTGCAGTGAGCGTTGGGTGAAGGCGACGATGGTGCGGTCGAGCCAAGCGGCGAGGTTTCGGTTGGGGTCGAGGATGGGGAAGCCATGCGTGGGGGTGCCGATCCCGGGGATGGGGGTGAAGCGCATGAGGAGCCAGTAGCCGATTAGTAGAGACGCGGTAATGGCGAGCAGCATGCGAGTTTGGTTCATGCTGCCGCTGGCTTGTTTTATGCTGTCGCGGGCTTGCTTCCTACTGCTGCCGAGGCTTTGGGTGACATTGCAAACTGCAAGGCAGATGAGGCCGGCGGCGAGGTAGCAAAGGGCGATGCGAGTGAGGACTCCGTAGAAGCGGAGGTGGGTGTAGTCGAAGCTGGGGAAGGGGCTGAGGAATACGTCGATGGCGAAGATGATGGCGGCGCGGCGGAGGATGTGTAGGGCGAGCGCTCGCTTTGATTCGCCGCGCGCTATGCGGGATTGGAGCGAGAAGATGATGGATGCGCCGACGATGAAGAGGAAGTTGGGGAAGACGAAGTCGGTGAGGGTGAAGCCGTTCCAGGGGGCGTGGTCGAGCTGGGTGTAGGTGTGGGCCCAGTCGCCGGGGTCGTTGACGAGGATCATGAGGGCGATGGTGAGGCCGCGGAGGACGTCGATGGAGAGGACGCTTTGCGGAGGCGCGGTGTTGGTGCGTCGGGCGGGTGTAGTTGCGGCGATGGCTTCTGTGGACATCCACGTACATCATCGCTCAGTGATGGCTCGCTGGATGAGGAAAAGGAGCTAAAAGCAGGTCCTCCGACTACGGCGAAGGATGACAAATCGTAATTCGAGCCAACAAACATAATTCAAGCCGACAAAACTTATTTGGCCAATCGCTCTTGTTCGAGGCGTGAATGCGTGGGCACTGCATGAATGGCATGTACGGGAACCCTTTGCGATGGGTGGTGTCTAACGTAGTAGGACGCATTGAGCTCGCAGATGCGCACCGATTTCGGAAGACCGGAGAGGTGCCTTATGTTTGAGCGAAGTCTGGTGGTATCGCAGCGGAGTCATGCGTCGGCGCAGCAGCGGTGGACGACGGTGGTCTCCATTACAGTGCAGGTTGGTATTGCAGCGGTGGTGATTGCTCTGCCGCTTTTTCATCAGGTGATGCCGTTGCCGAAGATCGAAGCGCCGAAGGCGTTTGTGCAGCTGAAGCCGCCGAAGATTGTGCCGGTGCGGGTGGAGGCGTGGGCGGCGAGCAGAGCGGCTGCGCCGAGCACTCCGGCGCTGCCGCAGATGCAGATTGTGCAATTGGCGGCTCCGCCGACGATTCCTACGCTTATCAATATGACGCCGGATGATGCGCCGCCACGGATTTTCAAGGGTGGCGGCAGCATGGGGACGGGTTTGCCGCAGGGGGTGGTTCAGGTGGCCGATGCTGCGCCGAGGGTGGCTGTGGCAACGCACTCGGATAAGCCACGGGCGGTCTCGTCCGGCGTGCTGGCGGGGATGTTGCTGGCTCCGATACGGCCGGTGTATCCGACGATTGCGAAGGCGGCGCACGTACAGGGGACGGTGGTGGTGGAGGCGATCATCTCGAAGGCGGGACGAATCGAGAGTCTGAATGTGGTGAGCGGGCCGGTTATGCTGCGGGATGCGGCGCTGATGGCGATTCGTGAGGCGAGGTATCAGCCGTATCGGCTGAATGGCGAGCCGACGGATGTGGAGACGACTATTACGGTGAACTTTCGGATGGATGGGTGAGGAAAGGAGAGAGGAGGAGAGAGAGACAGTTGTCAGTTGTCTAGTTGCTAGTTGCTAGTTGCTAGTTGCTAGTTGCTAGTTGTTGCTGGTGAGGAGCCGGCTGAGGGTTGCCCCGACTCCTTATTGCGATTTAGACGAGGGGCAGGGCGTTGGAGGTGGGTGGGGTGGTGACGGGAGTGGACGTGGATTTGAGGGTTGCGCCGGCGGGGGAGGTTGGGACGTCCTCTACGTAGTCGACGAGGGGGAAGCCACAATCCTTCCAGCCGTCGAAGCCGCCGCGGAGGGGGCGGACGCGATAGATGCCGAGTTTGTGGAGCTGCAAGGCTACCTTGGCGCTGGTCTCCTCGCTGGGGCAGGTGCAGTAGAGGATGACGTCGCGGTCGCGGGGGATGAGCTCGTTGTGGGTGGTGAGCTCGTTGGGGCCGATGCGCAGGGCTCCAGGGAGGACGCGCGGGTCGGGGAGATAGTCGAGGGGGTGGCGGAGGTCGACGATGAAGGGCGGCGTGGTGTTGTGCTCGGCGGAGGAGTCGAGCATCTGCTTGAGCTCGACGGGGTCGAGGCGCATGGAGCGGACCTGCGAGAGGAACTTGCGCTGCTGGTAGATGCGGTAGCCGACGAAGCCGAGCACCATGGCGATGAAGATGAAGAAGGCGAAGTGGCCGAGCCAGGCGAAGAAGGGCGGCGCGAGGCGCTTGGCGAGGTCGCCGAAGAAACGACCGGCGAGGAGGTAGGCCTCGGCCCAGAGGATGGCGCCGACGAGGTCGTAGGCGAGGAAGCGGGGGTAAGCCATGCCGATCTCGCCGGCGATGGGCGGCGCGACGGTGGAGAGTCCGGGGACGAACTTGGCGAAGAGCAGCGTGGAGGGACCGCGGCGGGAGAAGTAGCCCTCGGTGCGGGTGACGCAGGTGGTGGTCTCAAACGAGAAGCGGCAGAGCAGGCGGATGACGTTGCCGCCGTAACGACGGCCCAGGTAGAACCACACGCTGTCCGCGATAAGGCAGGCGAGGATGACTACGAGCAGCGCGTAAAACTCGTTGATGCGGTGCGCGGCGCTGAGCGTGCCGGCGGAGAGCAGCACGGGGATGCTGGGGATGGGGATCCCAAGCTGCTCGAGCAGGACCCAGACGAAGAGGATCGTGTAAGCGTAATGAACGAAGAAGACGAGCGCGATCGGCATGGCAATAATTCCCAGTACTGGGTAGATGTGCGATGAAGACGGTTCGATGCGCGTACTTACAATTTAAATAGTAAACCCGGCCTCGTTGGATATGAGGCCGGGTTGATTGCGGGTTGATTGTAAGTGAAGCGGGATGGCCAGTTTATGGCTGCGGGGACTGCCCGACCGGCTTGCAGGGCGGTACGTTGCCTTTGACCTCGACCGAAGGGATGACGGAGTAGCCGGGGCGGAGGGCGTAGTCGCCGTCCTCGTTTTTGAGGTCGGTGAAGTCGATACGGACCGGGATACGCTGGACGACCTTGACGTAGTTGCCGGTGGCGTTCTCGGGCGGGAAGAGGCTGAGCTTGGAGCCGGTGGCTCCGCCGATCTGCGTGACCTGGCCGGTGAACTTGCGGCCGCCGAGGGCGTCGACCTTGATGGCGACGGTCTGGCAGGGATGCATGTTCTGGATCTGGGTCTCCTTGAAGTTGGCGGTGACCCAGAGGTCAGTGAGCGGGATGATGGTGAGGAGATCCTGGCCGGGCGAGAGGTTGCCGCCGACCTGGACGTTCTTCTTGTTGACGATGCCGGTGGTTGGGGCCGTAATGTGCGTGTAGGCGAGGTTGAGCTTGGCCTGGTCTACGCGGGCCTGTGCCTGCTTGACGTTGGCGAGGGCGTAGTTGGCGTTGGCCTCCTGGACCCTGACCTGTCCGGGGCCATTCTGGGTGGCCTGCTGGGCCTGGGCGTCGGCCTGGGCGAGACGCTGCTGGGCGGCACGGACGGCCTCGTCGGCTGAGAGGACCTGCGCCTGGGCTCCGAGGACCGCGGCGTTGGCGGCATCGCGGGCAGCTATGGCGGCGTCGTACTGCTGCTTGGAGATGACGTCCTTCTGGACGAGCGGGGTGTAGCGATCGACGTCGTCCTGGGCCTTCTTGGCGTTTGCCTGCGCCTGAATAACGCTGGCCTGCGCGACCTCGATCTGCTTCTGGGCCTGCGCGACGGAGGCGGCGGAACCGCGAACGTCGGAGCTGCTGCTGGTGATGTTGGTCCTGACGCTGATGCTGGTGATGGGGACGTTGACGGTGGCCTGGACGTACTGGGCCTGGGCGCTGGCGAGGTTGGCCTCGGCCTGCTCGAGCGCGACCTGGTAGTCGGCGGGGTCGATATCGGCGATGGGGTCACCCTGCTTCACGGTCTGGTTGTCGTCGACGTAGACCTTGATGACGTGGCCGGTGATGCGCGAGCTTACCTGGTAGAGGTTGCCGTCGACCTGGGCGTCGTCGGTGTCCTCAGTGAAGGTGGAGCGCCAGTAAAAGAAGACGGCGGCGATTGCGATGAGGAGGACGACGCCGAGAATGATGAACTTGCGGCTGCCATTCTTCTCCGGCACCTCGCTTTCCACGGTGCTGGTGTTGCCGTTGGCCGGCTTGGGTTTTGCTGTCTGGTCCTGCTGCAGCTCTGCTTGTTCTGGCACTGTTACTTTCCTCCGAGATAATCTTTGTAGTTGGTCTGCGCGATGCCGAGAGCCCGGGCGAGAGAGAGTTTGGCAAGGTTGTGCTGGTAGAGCGCGCTGATGTACTGGTCGTTGGCCTGCTCGGTCTGAGCCTGGGCCTGGGAGACGGGCAGGTTATCGGAGACGCCGGCGTGGAAGCGCTGTTGCGCCTCGCTGAGGGCCTCGTTGGCGAGGTCGACATTGGAGTGGGTGGCCTCGACGAGCTTGGCGGCGGCCTGGATGTCGAGGATGCTGTCGCGGACGTCGGCGTTGACCTGCTGGACCTGATCGGTGAGGCGGTCGCTAGCCTGCTCGTACTGGGCGAGGGCGACCTGCTCCTGGCCGCGGGTGCGGGCGATCTGCAGAACCGGGACGTTGAGGGTGCCGGTTGCGGTGTAGGTTCCGTGGGAGTGGCCGGGGGTGGTGCCGAGGTCGCCGTAGTCGGCGTTGACGTTGACGGTGGGGTACTGGCTGGCGACGGCGGCGGACCGGGCGGCGGCAGCGGCTTTGACGGCCTCGTTGCCGGCCTTGAGGTCGTTGCGGTTCTTAAGCGCGTCGGCGAAGGCGGCGGCGGGATCGGGCTGATCGAGCGCGGCATAGGGAACCTGGTCGGTGAGGCGGTAGGACTGATCGAGCGGAAGGCCGATGGTGCGGGCGAGGGCGAGCTTGTCCTTGGCGAGCTGGTTGGTGGTGGAGATGAGGGTCTGCTGCTCGTTCTGATAGTCGACCTGAGCGCGGAGGACGTCGAGGCGCGGACTGGTGCCGGCGTCGTGAGAGGCTACGGCCTGGTCGAGCGTGACCTTGGAGGTGGCGAGCTCGGCGTTGACGGCGTCGATGCGGGCCTGATCGGCGATGCAGACCAGGTAGGCGTTGCCGACGGTGAGGACGACGAGATCGCGGGCGTCAGCGGCGGAGAGTTGGGTGCTCGCGAAGTTGTGCTTGGCGGCGATGTAGTTCTGGAGCGAGGCGATGTTGAGCACGCTCTGGGTGAGGTAGGCGCGGAAGTCGAAGACCTGGAAGGGGCCGACGATGGGGTTGACGCCGCTGAAGTGGAGGCCGTAGGCGGCGAGGTTGAGCTGCTCGACCTCGTAGCTCATGCCGGCGGTGGCGGTGGGCAGGAGGGACTGGAGCTGCTCGAGGCGCTGGCCGTTGGCGCCCTTCTGCGCGGAGGTCTGGAGGATGAGGCCGAGGTTGCTGCGCAGGCCGCGCTGGATGGCGTCGTCGAGAGAGAGGTCGAGGGTGGTGTTGGTCGCGGCGCCGGAGACTACGCTGCCTTTGAAGGAGTCCTGGGTGACGGTGGCGCCGTTGGCACCGGTGCCGTTATAGAGCTGGCCCTGGGCAGAGGACACAGTCGCGGCCGCGTTTTCGGCGGTGACAGCCGGAGAGGGCGCGGTAGCGCCTGCTCCCTGCGCGGCGGCATTCGAGACACAGAGCAGAGGGACGCTGAAAAGGGCGGTTCCGAGAACCGCAGCCCGGAGGAGCCGGTTTTTGACGGCGCTCCGTACTGGGTTCCGGGCGGGCGCTATTTTTCTATTGCTCATACGTTTGATGGTAAATGCACCTTGAGTGGAGTGTAGCGCCGTGTGCGTTAAGACCGGAATTTTATGCTGCAACAACGGCTACACAACTTTCGATGCAATGGGTTGGCTCTAATCTTCAAAAAATTGCAACAAAAATTCAGCATTGCAGAGCATGAGAGCTTTTGACGGACTTGATGGACTGTTTTTACGTGGTTTTGTCCTGCAGATACGGCGTGGCGGGGAGCGGATGGACTGCTGGAGGTCCGCAACAGGATGTTCTGGATACTGGCTATATTATTTGCAGCAATTGATTTAGTTTTGCAGACGAACTTTTTAGCTATGGAGCTCGGAGAGACGGAATGATTCTTGGAATCGATGTGGGAACTGGCGGGACACGAGCGGTGCTGGTGGATCGCGAAGGCCGAGTGGTGGCTTCATGCGCGGCTGAACATGCGGGGATACGGTCCGAGCACATCGGCTGGGCCGAACAGGAGCCGGAGGACTGGTGGCGGGCGGCGAAGGAGGCCATCGCGGGAGTGATGGCGCAGAGCGAGCTGGCAGGTAGCGAGATTGAGGCGGTGGGGCTGACGGGGCAGATGCATGGCTGCGTGATGCTGGATACGGATGGCAAGGTGCTGCGGCCGGCGCTGATATGGGCGGACCAGAGAACGCAACCGGAGTGCGACTGGCTGACGGAAACGATCGGGTTCGAGCGGTTGATTGAGCTGACGTGCAATCCGGCGCTGCCGAACTTTACGCTGACGAAGCTGTTGTGGGTGAGGAAGCACCAGCCGGAGATCTTCGCGAGGATTGCGCATGTGCTTTGCCCGAAGGACTACGTTCGTTACAAGATGACGGGCGAGTTCGCGATGGATATGCAGGAGGCGAGCGGGACGCTGCTGCTGGATGTGACGAACCGGCGCTGGTCGGTGGATATGGCGGAGCTGTCGGGGATACCGATGGAGTGGCTCCCGACGCTGTATGAAGGGCCGGAGATCTGCGCGCGGATCAGTGAAGCAGGCGCGGGAGATACGGGCCTGACGGCTGGAACTCCGGTGGCGGCGGGCGCTGGCGACCAGGGAGCGGGAGCGGTGGGGATGGGGATTCTAGCGCCGGGATCGGTGTCGGCGACGATTGGGACGAGCGGGGTGGTATTTGCCGCGACGGATAAGCCGACGAAAGACAGGCTGGGACGGCTGCATACGTTCTGCCATGCTGCTCCGGGGGTGTGGCATGTGATGGGAGTGACGAATGGGGCAGGCCTTTCGCTGCGATATTTCAGGGATACGTTTGCGGCAGGCGCAGGCTATGACGAGTTGAGTGCCGAGGCTGCGAAGGCACCGGCCGGAAGCAATGGTCTGATGTGGGCGCCTTATCTGTTTGGCGAGCGGACGCCGCATCTGGATGCGAATGCGAGAGCGGCGTTTGTAGGGATTACGGCTTCGCATGTGCGCGGGCACTTTGTGCGGGCGGTGCTGGAAGGTGTGGCGTTTTCGTTGAAGGATACTTTTACTTTGTTCAGCGAGCTGGGGATTCCGGTGAGGTCGATTCGACTGGGCGGCGGTGGGGCTCGCGGTAAGCTGTGGCGCGAGATTCAGGCGGATGTTTATGGGCAGCCGGTGGAGCTACTGGAGGCGGAAGAAGGTGGAGCTTTTGGAGCGGCGCTGCTGGCGGGCGTGGGCGTTGGAGTGTGGCCGAGCGTGGAGGCGGCGTGTGCTGCGACGGTGCGTGTGGCAGAGGTGATTGAGCCGAAGCATGCTGCGGAGATGGCGGCGGCGTATAAGGAGTATCGGAGGATCTATCCGGCGTTGAAGATGATTCAGGGTTGATGACCGGTAAAGACAAAAGCAGGTTCCTTCGGCCGCGCTCAGGACAGGCTCTTCGACTGCGCGGCTGACGATAAAACTGTCAACCGCTTCGCTCAGGATGACACATCATATTAGTTTTGAAGAGATAACCGAGGAGAGATTTCGATGGCGGCTGATATTGGCGTGGCTGTGGTTGGGTTTGGGTTGGGTGGGCGAGTGTTTCATGCGCCGTTTGTGAGCGCGGTGCCGGGGCTGAAATTGGAAGCAATAGTCCAGCGCAAGGGTGACGAGGCCGGGAAGGCTTATCCGGAGGCGCGGATTTTGCGGTCGTTTGAGGAGGCGTTGCGCGATAAGGCGGTGCAGCTGGTGGTGGTGTCGACGCCGAATGAGACGCACTATCCGCTGGCGAAGCAGGCTCTGGAGGCGGGCAAACACGTGGTTATCGACAAGCCGTTTGCCGCGACCAGCGCGCAGGCGAAGGAGTTGGGGGAGCTGGCGGCGAAGAAAGGGTTGAAGGTGGTGCCGTTCCATAACCGGCGGTGGGATGGTGATTTTCTGACGGTGCGGAAGCTGGTGGAGGAGGGTGCGATGGGACGGCTGGTTACGTTTGAGTCGCACTTCGACCGCTTCAGGCCGATGCAGCGGCCGAATACCTGGAAGGAGGCCGGAGACGACGCGAACGGGATGTTGTTCGATCTGGGGCCGCATCTGGTGGACCAGGTGCTTGCGTTGTTCGGTGCGCCGGAGGCGATTACGGCGAGCGTGAGGAAGGACCGCGATGCGACGGAGATTGAGGATGCGTTCGATATAACGCTGCACTACGTGATCGATGGACGTGGGCTGCTGGCGTATTGCCGGGCGAGCTGGCTGGCGTGCGATGCTTCGCCGCGATTTCTGCTGCATGGGACGCGGGGAAGCTTCAAGAAGTTTGGGCTCGATCCGCAGGAGCCGGAGCTGGTGCATGGAGCGAAGGTGCCGCGGATGGGGTCGAGTGAGGTGTGGGGGCAGGAGAACGAAGCGGAGTGGGGGGTGTTGACGGTGGCGCCCGATCCGGCCGATCCGGCGATGCAGGTGAAGCGCGAGGTGAAGACGGAGCACGGGGATTATCGCGGGTTCTACGCGAATGTGCGCGACGCTATCAACGGAGATGCAGAGCAGGCGGTTAAAGCGGAGGACGGATATCGCGTGGTGAAGCTGCTGGAGATGGCGCGGGTTAGTTCGAAGGAAGGTCGAACGCTGAAGGTGGAGTTTTAAAGATGAACATATTTCCGGTTAGCTCTCTTGGACAGGAGAGTTGAGTTGTTCGATACAAGCTTGAGGGATGGGCTGGTGCAGCCTTACATTGAGATCTGCGGTGCCGAATGTGGTGACGCTGCTGCAGCGGATGGGGACGTTGGCGTGGCGTATGCCGAGCTTGGTTTCGCGGGAGCGAACCATTTGTGGGCGAGCTGGCTGGCGCACTGATTCGGTCGATACGGGTGAGATGAAGCGGCGCTGTCGGCAGAACACGCGGCCGCGGCAGCAGGTTCAGTCGTGGCCGGACGCGCCGTTCATGGTGGATCAAAGATGCGGGTTCGATGGCGGTGCTGATGGCGAAGTCGGGCGCTGGTTGTGCGCGGGCGCTGGAGACGAGCCGGAGGCGCTGCCAGGCCGGCGAGACGATCGATGCTGCATGAACAGGGCTGAGATGTTTGTCGACCTTGAACATGCGTGGTTGCGATCTGCGGCCGGCGGGAGAATGGCGAGCTTGCGATGAGGAGTTCAACGCACGCAGCCGGGAGTACATTCATCGGCTGGTGGCGCAATGCGTTCAGCAGAAGGTGGAGCGGCTGGTGGTGTGCGATACGACCGGCGGGGCCGGCGCGGAGGTGTTCAGCACGGCGATCGCGGGGCTGGCGCAGGAGTATCCCTGAGGCGAAGTTCGGGTTTCACGGACATACGGACCGCGGCTGGGCGTTGCGAATACGCGGGCGGCGATACTTGCCGGCGCGGTGCAGGTGCAGGGCACGCTGCTGGGGACGGGAGAGCGCTGCGGCAATGTGAATCTGACACGGTGGTCGGCGGGATGCAGCTAAGGGGTGAAGCGGAGTTTGTAGCGCCGGAATCTCTGGCCGGTCTTGACCAGCCTGGCGCACTCGGCCTATGCGGCGTTCGGGCTGCAGTCGCCACATAGCGCGCCGATCGTGGGCCCGGGCGCGTTCGGCACCTGGGCGGGGATGCATGGGAGCAGCGAGCGCAAGATCCCGGCGCCGATCTGTGGTGCGATCCGCCGCGTGGTGGGTGCGAACGCGGTGATTGGGGTCAATGGGCATGGGCCGCGCGAATATCATGCTGCTTTCGCAAACGCTGGGCGTGGACTGAATTGTCGCAGGCGCAGGTTCTGCTGGATGCGAATCTGGGAATGGTGGAGGGTGGCGGTTATACGGCCAGCGAGGTTTCCTCTCAAGCTGGCCTGCATGCGCGTGCTGGGAACGCTCGAGAACCGGTTTGCGGTACGGAGCTCGCGGGTGATCGATGAGTCGGGTGAGGGTGGAAGCAAGTTTGTGCATGCATCGATGACGCTGTCGCTGGGGGATGGGACGGTAGTGACGACGCGAGCGGAGGGCGCGGGGCCGGTGGATGCGCTGACCCGGGCGATGAGGCAGGAGCTGGAGAGATGGTATCCGGCGCTGGCGCTAATGCGGCTGGACACATTCAGCGTAACGGCTATTGATGTCTCGGCACACGATACTGCAGCGCGGGTGCGGGTGACGGTGAGCTTCCATGCGGATGGGCATGAGCCGTGGATTACCGCGGGTGTCAGCAGTGATCTGAACCAGGCGGCTCTGATGGCGATTGTGGATGGGTTTAATTATTGGCTGGTGGAGACGGCTAAGGTGGGTTTGAAAGAAGACAGGGTGTTGAAGGCTCCGCTCTGACATTCATGTACCTGCGTCGCTACAGATCAAATTCAAACGAGATCTGCAGTGACTTTGGAATTTTTACCAGCTTAAAATCGAGGTGTCGATCTATTGGTGGCCCTAGGCATGGCAGCTATCAAAATTGCTTCAAGTTCATCCAATTTTTGTTTGGAATTTTTAATTGTCTTCGCCACCGCAAACGCTGAAAAATGATCCCAATGCGCATACCCGGACATCTGTAATCTTGTTTGAATGATCGTGCAAACGAGACATAAGCCTCTTAGCTTTCCCGATGTAGTAAAGCTCGTCTCCCTTGTAAAGCACGTAGACTCCAGGATGGCCTAGTTCCGGAATTTCTTTGATTAGGAGACGGCCGCCGTCATCTTTCTTATGCATAAGATCACGGGACCACATCCGAAAGAATGTGAAATCTTTGAGACTAATGGGTGTCATGAAGCAGAAATGTATCACATCAAGATGCAGTTTCGATTTGCAAATTCTAAGAGTTCGATTTATTGGCCGTAGGTGGCGGCGGCGCCGTGCTTGCGGAAGTAGTGGCGGTCGAGCAGGGCCTGGCTGACGCCTTTGTGGTTCGCGACGAGGGTGAGGGTATTGTAGGCCATCCTGGCTACGGCTTCGAGGACGACGGCGTTGTGGGCGGCGTGGTGGGCGTCGGTGCCCCAGCAGAAGGGAGCGTGGCCGTTGACGAGGCAGGCGGGGACGGCGAGGGGGTCGATTGCGTGCTGCTTGAAGTGGTGGACGATGGCGAGGCCGGTCTCGTGGACGTAGCGGCCGCCGATGGCTTCGTCGGTGAGCGGTGGGGTGCATGGGATGGGGCCGTAGAAGTAGTCGGCGTGGGTGGTGCCGAGCGGCGGGATGGCGAGGCCGGCCTGGGCGAAGCTGGTGGCGAACTCGGAGTGGGTGTGGACGACGGCGCCGATTGTGGGGAACTCGCGATAGAGGAGGGTGTGGGTGTCGAGGTCGGAGGAGGGTTTTAGGGTGCCGTCGACGATGTTGCCGTGGAGGTCGGTGACGACCATGTGCTCGGGGCGGAGGTCGTCGTAGTCGACGCCGGAGGGCTTGATGACGATGAGACCCTGCTCGCGGTCGACGCCGGATGCGTTGCCGAAGGTGTAGAGGACGAGGCCGCGGCGGACTAGTTCGAGGTTGGCTTCGAGGACGGCGGTGCGGAGATCTTTCAGGAGCATGGTGTGATGCCTTTCGCTAATCGACTGATTCAGAATACCGGCGGCGGTTGGCCAAGAGCGAGTTGGGCTGATATTTACTCTCCACCCTTCGCGATGAAACTGCGAAGGATGGGGCACCCGGTCATTCATGCCGGAATCTGGCTTGATAGAGTAGATGCAATGAACATTGAACTTTTGACGAGCTCTTCTTCCCTGCCGTTGGGTTTTGCGTGGGGTGCGGTGGTGGCTGGTATCAAGGCGAGTGGTAAGCCGGATCTGGCGGCGGCGGTTGTGGCGAAGGGCGGGTGGGCTGCTGCGGTGTTTACGCGCAACCAGGTGGTGGCGGCTCCGGTGACGGTGGGGCGGAAACATCTGCTAGGGACAGGCGGGCGTGTGGGCGCGGTGCTGGTGAACGCGGGCAATGCCAACTGCGCTACGGGACAGGCCGGGATCGACGCCTGTGTACGGACTTGCGCGGCGGCGGCGGATAGCTTTGGGTGCATCTTTGATGAGGTGTTTCCTTCATCGACCGGGATTATCGGAGTGCCGTTTCCGACGGAGAAGGTAGTGGCGGCGATGCCGGCGCTGAAGGCGGCGATGGGTTCGACTGTGGCGCATGCCGAGGCGTTTGCGCAGGCGATCATGACGACGGATACGAAGATGAAGGTGGCCCGGGCTTCGATCGATGTCGATGGAGTACAGGTGCGGATATGGGGCGCGGCGAAGGGCGCGGGGATGATTCATCCTCAGTTGGGTGCGCCGGTGGGAGCGGATGTGGCGCCGCATGCGACGATGCTGGTCTATCTCTTCACGGATATTGATGCAAACGCGGCGGAGTTGCGGGAGTTGCTGGGTCCGGCGACGGAGGGGAGCTTTAATTCGATCTCGATTGATGGGGACACCTCGACGAACGACACAGCGCTGCTGCTGGCCAGCGGGGCGAGTGGCGTGAAGCTGGATGAGCGAGTCAGCGAGGCGTTCTCGAATGCGCTGGCGCTGGTGTGCGGATCGCTGGCGTATCAGATTGTCGAAGATGGCGAGGGTGTGACTCATGTGGTGACGCTGCACATCACGGGCGCGGCGAGCGAGGCGGATGCGAAGCTGGTGGCGAAGACGATTGCTACGTCGCCGCTGTGCAAGACAGCATGGAGTAGCGCCGACCCGAACTGGGGGCGGTTGCTGGCGGCGGCGGGACGGAGCGGCGTTGCTGTGGATGCGGAGCGGATGACGATTCGAATCGGAGAATTGCCTATCTTCGAACATGGGATGCGGGCTCAGGCATTCGACGAGGCTGCGGCGCATGCAGCAATGGGAGAGCGGGAGTACACAATCACGATAGACCTGGGGATGGGTGAGGCGGAGTGCCGCTTTGTGACCTGCGACCTGACTGAGGAGTACGTCCACATCAATGCGGACTACTCGACGTAGGCACTGATGAGTTGGGAAAGATGACGATTCCCTGCCCCAGGATTTATTCTTGATTATGACGGTATAAGCGCAGATTTGCTGAGGATGATTGCTTTCCCTATGACAATGAAATTAGAGACCCCCCGCCAAGCAGGACTTTCTTGAAGAGGTATCGGAGTGGATTGAGGCGTTTGACGACGTCGTTGCCACGGATTGGGAGCAGGGGGCGGAGTTGCTGGGCGCGCTGCGGCAGCGGGCTCGCGAAGCCGGAGTGCCGACACCGAGCGACCTGATTACACCGTACCGTAACACTATCCCGAAGCATGATGAGGTGCCGTACCCGGGCGACAGGAAGCTGGAGAAGCGGGTGGAGTCGCTGATTCGCTGGAATGCGATGGCGATGGTGCATGGACAGAACAAGAAGGATGCCGGGATTGGCGGGCATATTTCGACGTACTCGTCGCTGGCGACGCTGCTTGAAGTTGGGTTCAATCACTTCTTCCGCGCGAAGTATGGGGACCAACCGGGTGATTTTATTTACTTCCAGGGGCATGCTTCGCCGGGGGTTTACGCGAGGGCTTATCTGGAAGGGCGTTTTGATGAGAAGCGGTTGAAGAACTTTCGGCATGAGTTGCGGGATTCGCCTGGGTTGTCGTCGTATCCGCACCCTTGGCTGATGCCGGATTTCTGGAATTTTCCGACGGTGTCGATGGGCATCGGGCCGCTGAACGCAATCTATCAGGCGCGGTTTATGCGGTATCTGGAGAATCGTGGGCTGCTGCAGCCGACGGATCGCAAGGTGTGGGCGTTCGTGGGCGACGGCGAGACCGATGAGGTCGATACGCTGGGGGCCATCTCGCTGGGTGCGCGGGAGAAGCTGGACAACCTTATCTTCGTGGTCAACTGCAACCTGCAGCGGCTGGATGGGCCGGTGCGCGGGAACAAGCGGATTATCGACGAGCTTGAAGGCGTGTTCCGCGGCGCGGGTTGGAACGTTATCAAGGTGATATGGGGCTCGGACTGGGATGAGCTGTTTGAGCGCGACCACACCGGGCTGCTGCTGCGGCGAATGGAGGAGTGTGTCGATGGCGACTTCCAGACCTTCAAGGCAAAGGACGGCGCTTATCTGCGGAAGCACTTCTTCGGGAAGTATCCGGAGCTGCTGGAGTTGGTGAAGGACAAGACCGATGAGCAGCTGCTGAGGCTGCATCGCGGCGGACATGATCCGGCGAAGATTTACAACGCCTACAAGCGAGCAATGGAACACAAGGGCGGGCCGACCGTAATCCTGGCCAAGACAGTGAAGGGCTACGGGATGGGCGCAGCGCAGGCTCGGAATGCGACGCACTCGGAGAAGAAGCTGACCGATGAGGGGCTGGCGGAGTTCGTGAAGCGGTTCGAGATTCCGATTCCTGTTCAGGCGGCCAAGGATGGCGCGTTCTACAAACCTGCGGAGGACGCGCCGGAGATTCTATATCTGCAGGAGCGGCGACGTGAACTGGGCGGATTTCTTCCGCGCCGCGAGAATGTGAAGCTGGACTTCACGGCGCCGGCGATGAAGGTGTTCTCGGAGTGGACGGCGGGATCGAATGGGCGCTCGGTATCGACGACGCTGGGCTTTGTGAGTATTCTGCGCCACCTGATGAAGGATCCGAAGATCGGCAAGCTGATTGTGCCAATTGTGCCGGATGAAGGCCGAACCTTCGGGATGGAGTCGGCGATCCGGCAGGTTGCGATCTACGCGCCCGAGGGGCAGCGGTACACGCCGCACGACGCGGACATGCTGCTGTTCTACCGCGAGGCCCAGGATGGGCAGATTCTGGAAGAGGGCATCACCGAGGCCGGATCGATGGCGTCGTTTACGGCGGCGGGAACGGCGTATGTCAACTACAAGGTGCCGTCGATTCCCTTCTACATGTACTATTCGATGTTCGGGTTCCAGCGCATTGGCGATATGGCGTGGGCGTTCGCGGACTCGCGGGGCAAGGGCTTCCTGATGGGTGGAACGGCGGGGCGGACGACGATGCTTGGCGAAGGTCTGCAGCATCAGGATGGGCACAGCATCGTGCTGGCGAGCACGGTGCCGACCTGCATTACCTACGATCCGGCGTTTGTGTATGAGCTGGCGGTGGTGATACAGGATGGCATCCGGCGCATGTATGAGAACAATGAGGATGTCTTCTACTACATCACGATGTACAACGAGGACTACGCGATGCCGGCGATGCCGAAGGGCTCGGAGGAGGGCATTCTGCGTGGGCTTTATAAGCTGAAGCCGGCGGCGGGCGGTGAGGCTGTGGCGCAGTTGTTTGGCAGCGGACCGATTCTGAATGAAGTGCTGCGCGCGCAGATGATGCTTGCCGACAAGTATGGCGTTCAGACGGATGTGTGGAGCGTGACGAGCTATACAGAGTTGCGCCGCGATGCGCTGGCGGTCGAGCGATGGAACAGGCTGCATCCGGCGGAGAAGGAACGGCAGAGCTATCTGGAGAAGACGCTGGCCGGAGCAAAGGGACCGATCATCGCGGCGAGTGACTACATGAAGGTGGTGCCGGATGCGCTGGCGCCTTGGCTGAATGTGGGGCCGACTCAGCGGCTGGTCTCGCTGGGCACGGACGGCTTCGGACGCAGCGACAATCGTGAGCACCTGCGGCGGCACTTCGAGGTGAGCGCAGAGGCGATTGTGGGAGCGACGCTCTCAAAGCTGGCGCGTGAGGGCAAGTTCAAGCCGAAGGCGGCGCAGAAGGCGCTGACGGAGCTTGGACTGGATGTTGAGGCGGGCGATCCGGCAAGAGCCTAAAGTGTAGCGATTTCCGTTATAGATTGAAACAGACGAGGGTTCCAAATGGAACCCTCGAACTTTATCAGGGGATGGAGCGTCTGGACGATGAGCAGGACGAACGAGGGTGGAGGCGACGTAAAGAAGAAGGCGGGCGCGGTGGCTGAGAATCCGTTGGTGCCGAATGCCGTGTTGCGGCAGATGTACCAGAAGATGGTGGAGCTGCGGCTGCTTGAGGCGCAGGCTCGGCGGCTGGGGCAGAGGTCGAAGGCGGGAAAGCGGATTCGGTGGACGCCGGGGGATGAGGCCTGTCGTGTGAGCCTGGCGCAAGGGCTTGCTGTGGGCGACGTGGTGATGGATTCGCGTCCGGGTGGACTGATGGATCACCTGCTGGGAAGGAAGCTGGCGGAGGTGATGCAAGGGATCAAGGCAGTGGGGGCGCGCGACAAGGGAGGCAAGGCGGCCAGCGCTATCGAGCGCGGATCGAAGAGGCTGCTGCCTTTTGTCGCTTCGGTGGAGGGGAGGCTGCTTGCGGGGCTGGGTGCTGCCATGCTGCTTCGGAAGACGGGGGGCACCGAGGGCGTGGTGATTTATGTCGAGCATAAAGAGGCTTCGAACGATTCGTGGCGAAAGGCGTTCACCCTGGCCGCAGCGCAAGAGCTGCCGGTGATTTTTGTCGTGCTGCCTAGTCCGAATCCGAAGAGCAAAGACCAGGGCAAGGCCGGGGTCAGCGGGATCGCGCATCGCTGTGGCGTGCCGGGCATCCATGTCGACGCGAGCGATGTTATTGCGCTGTACCGGGTGGTGCAGGAGTCGTGGATGAGGATTCGGGGTGGTGGAGGGCCTGTGTTAATCGAGGGTGTTCCATTTCATGTGCAAGGCGAGAAGAGGCCGGCGGCGACGGATCCTGTCGCGCAGTTGGGGGAGTACCTGCTGAGTCGGCGAGTGTGCACGCAGGCGTGGCTAGCCGCGAAGGAAAAGACCTTTCGAGGGCGACTTGCGGCGGCTCGGCGGGTCTGAAGGCAAAAGAGTCCCCCGAAAGGTTGATGGGCAGGCCAGCAGCGCAGTTTACACTGGTATGGGGATGGTGTTAGCCCCGGCTTTGAGGTGTTAGTGCGGACCAGAATTCTTCTCTCCCTAGCTGTAAGTACAATTTGCGCGGTTCCGTTGATTGCACAGACTACACAAGCTGCGCCCGCTCCCCGCGAGCAGCCATCTCCTACGCCAGCGCCTGCGGGGACGACTCCGGCTATGCCGGCTTACGGAGTCGACCCGACCAAAAGTCAGAACGGCCAAACGGGGAGTCAAAACGGGCAGGCGGGTCAGAACAACCAGGCGCCGGCAGGGACTCCGGCCGCTCCGGTTCCTCAGCAGGGCCCGGCGCCCTCGACGACGCCGGGGCCGCCGACACCGCAGGAACCGGTGAAGGCCTACATTCCCTATGGGATTCCGGACGAGGACAAGCCGCCGCCGCCGCCTATCGGGTCGGTGTATATCCCGGTGGATAGCTGGATATATCCGGAGATGACGCGGCTATATTCGCTGGGCTACGTGGACACGATATTCCTCAGTATGAGGCCGTGGACGCGGCTGAGTGTGCTGCACATGCTGCTCGATTCTCAGGGGGACATCCTCGCCGATAACAATCCCGAGGCGGTGAAGATCCTGGACGCGGTGCTGCATGAGCTGGAGCCGGAGACGAATCGCGAAGCTGCGCCCAAGTCGATGGTCTACGGGTTGGAGTCCGCGTATACGCGAATGATGGGAGTTGGCGGCACAATTCTGCGCGACAGTTACCACATTGGACAGACGATCAACAACGACTATGGACGCCCCTATGAGACTGGCTTCAATAACATAACCGGCGCCTCCGGGTTGTATGAATACGGGCGGTTTTCGCTGTACCTGCGGGGCGAGTACCAGTATGCACCGTCGGGCTCGGGCTACTCGCTTCCGTTGGCGACTTACCTTTCGAATCTCGACGGCATTACTTCTGGGCCGCCCAACTATCCGCAGGCCACGATCCCGAGCGACCCGATTCCGTCGCAGAGTACCTTCCGCCTGGTCGAGGGACGCTCTCGTTTCATGTGCTGGGGAATGAGATCTCGGGCGGTAAATCGGACGCATGGCTGGGGCCGGCTCAGGGCTCGTCGATGGCATGGTCGAACAACGCGGAGAACATCTATTCCTTTCGGATCAATCGAGTCGAGCCACTGTACATTCCGTGGTTGTCGAAGGTGTTCGGACCGATGCGGTACGACTTTTTTTACGGCAGCCTGAAGGGGCACACTGCCCCGAACAATGACTGGACCCACTCCGAGATGTTTGCGTTCCGCCCGACCAGTAACTTCGAGTTCGGCTTCCAGCGAACGATCATCTTCGGCGGCCAGGGACATGAGCCGGTGACGATGCACACGTTTCTCAAGGGCTTCTTCTCGACGACCGATACGACCCGGAGGAGAAGTACTCGCGCGACGATCCCGGCGCAAGGTTCACGACCTTCAACACCTCGTATCGCATTCCGATGCTGAGGAAGTACCTGACGTGGTACGTGGATGCCATGGCGCATGACGATGTGACGCCGATCAGCGCGCCGCGCCGGGCTTCATACCGGACAGGGCTGTATCTGTCGCAGATTCCGAAGCTGAACAGAGTCGATCTGCGGGCGGAGGCCGTATCGACCGATCCGAATACGAGCGGAGCAACAGCGGGTCATTCAACTACTACGAGACGATCCAGAGGCAGGGGTACACCAACAAGGGGTACATCATGGGCGACTGGGTCGGCCGGGAGGCCAAGGGCGGGCAGGCCTGGCTGACCTATCATCTCTCCGGCGACGAATGGGTGCAGCTGGAGTACCTGAACAAGAAGACCCCGAAGGACTTTATCCCGGAGGGAACCACCCAGAACGAGTTCAAGGTCAGCGTGGTGAAGCGCATCGTGCCGAACGTGGAGCTGAACGCCTGGGTCCAATATGAGCGCTGGAAGGCGCCTATCTATAAAACAGGACTGCAAACCAACACGGTTGGAGCATTCTCAGTGACCTGGTATCCGAAGCTGATGGCCCATCCGAAGACGCAGTAAATGCAACCGGGACGGTTACAATCGGGGGGGACACCCCCTTATATCCTGGCGATAAATCATTTGTTTTTAGTGGTTTAGCGGCATGGCGCGCCGCCAAATTCGTCCAAACAAAGGACTTATGGCTAAATTCGCCCAGGCAAAGGAGTTGCGGCGATTCTCCTGAGAAAAAATCAATTGTTAAAGAGCGAAGCCCCGGGCGCCGGGGCTTTCTTTAGCTGCCATAAATCCAAACTCTCTCTTACTTTCTATATCCAGTTTAGCAAGTGGCACATAACTAGAGCGTATTCCTCTTTGCTATAGAGCATGGAAAGGAGTTCTGAACCATGCTTGAGCGTCTTGCGGCCGGATGTTTGGGAGGAGTTGTGTGATCGCTTGCTGGAGCGCCTCGGCGGTTCTGGCTTTGGCGGCGCGGAGCAGATGTTTGAGTTTGGCCCATGCCTTCTCGATGGGATTGAGGTCGGGCGAGTACGGCGGCAGGTAGAGCAGCTCGGCCCCGGCAGCTGCGATCCTGTCCTGGACGCCAGCCACCTTGTGCGAACTGAGGTTGTCCATGACGACGACGTCGCCCGGCCGCAACACGGGGCAGAGCACGTGGTCCAGATAGGCGAGGAAGATTTCGGCGTCGGTGGCTGCTTCGATGGTCATGGTGGCGATCAGGCCGCGCAGGCTCATCGCACCTAGCAGGGTCAGGATTTTCCAGTTCCCTTGGGGCGTGGTCTCGTGCACGCGAACGCCGCGCGGCGCACGGGCATAACGCCGGGTCATCTGGGTCGAGACACCGCTTTCGTCAAGGAAGATCAACTGCTCCGGCGCGATCGAGCGGAGCCGGTCGAGGAAGACTTCGCGCCGCCGGCGGTTCTTTTCGCTGTCTCGCTCCGTGGCGTGGAGCGACTTTTTTCAGCCGCAGGCCCAGTTCCCGAACCACGCGCCACATCTGTGTTTGGCTGATCGCCACGCCGGTGGCGCGCTCCAGCTCCTCCCGCAGCTCCCGAAGAACCAGGTCCGGCTTCGCCTTCAGCAACGCCTTCACCCGCGATCGATCCACACGGCTCGGACGCCCATGCCGCCTCTGAGCAGCACGCTCGACCGCGCCGCTTCGCTTATGCGCAGCCGATACCTTCCACGCCCACGGTACGCTCACCCCAAACCGCTCCGCAAGCTCGCGCAACGTCCCCTTCCCCGCCGCATGCGCCTCTAACAACTTCCTCCGCAGATCATCACTGTAAGCACGAGCCATCCTCCAAGCCTGCGCTCAAACTCAACTCATGCAAAGAATCAAACTATATACCTTAGAGGAATATGCTCTAGCGATTCAATCGCCCTGTTCAGTTGCGCGTCCACTCCGCCTCTCCGTTCTCTCCAGTCGAATTCCACAAGTTCGTCCGGCTCGATGGGTGTCCCCTCAAGAACTGATCCTTTCCATGTGTAGTAGGCGCCCGTCGGCAATGCCAGCCTGTAGGCGTTCGTATTTCTCATTGGCAGATCTCAACAATAAGCCGCTCCTATCCGCCGACGATATGCGTGCCCATCCCGCGCTGCATCAGTGGCTGCTTGAACGATGCTCGGCAGCGGGCTTCCGCCCTGCCTTCGTCGAGGCGGTGGCCTCAGCCCAAGAGGCATTCGATCTTGTACAGGAAGGTGTCGGGATCGCACTGCTTCCACAGAGCATCTGCCGAAGCGGATTTCAGGACATTTGCTCTATGCCAATTCGAGACCTCGAACCCATCGAACTGGTACTCGCGTACCGGGGCGATTCTCCCCCTCTGGCGCAACGGATTCTGCCCACCCGCGCTCCAGTCCTCTTTGAAGCAAGCGGAAAGTGCCTGCTGCTGCTGACCGTGCTGGAGTTTCGCCAGCAAGAGGGCATGGCCGACGCCGATCTCCTCCCGGTAGAAGGCTTCGACCACAACGGGCGTAAGCTCGGTCAACTTGAGACGAGCAGCAGCATACGCCGCACTCTTGCCCGTCTTTGCGGCAAAGGTCTCCGTCGAGGAAGTTGCGAAGAAGATCAATCGAACTCCCAAGGCCATCCGCAACATACTTTGGAGAAACCACCTCAGCCTCCGCGATATCCGCTGCGACCTATTCTCCGTGGGAAAGCTTGGCGGCGCGCTCCATGTCCGCAAGACGGAGGTCATCTTCTGGATTCAGCAGAATTGGCTGCAGGCCACGATTACGAGCCGAGGCAGACGCACGTTCTACTCGATTACCCCTGAGGCGTTGAAGGAGCTATATAAACACCACCACCAAGATCTTATCCGGCGGGGTATGAGGAACCTCAAGCTTTTCGAAGCCTACGTTGAATACTGCTTCGCTCCAAAGCACACCGTAGGCGAACAACTGCTGGACGTGCGCAGGGAAAAGAAGAGAGAGCTGCGTTTGCCGCTACCGAGCGCTCCGCTGCCAAAGACGAAGGGGAGGAGGACAGCGATGACATCAATTCGGACCTGGACGAACAATATTGCGTCGAGATTTCAGAGTCTGGCGGCGCCCGTGGGGGGCCGGGAGAATACGACGCATAGCTGCTGTCCCAAATGCGGCGTCAATGACCTCATACCGCGGCGGCAGTGAGTGCTCTCTGTGGAAGTTTGCTGGTGGTGTTGCACATCCCAATGTTCTGGGTGCCGGAACGGTGGGCACAGCGCCATGGCGAGCGCATGCTGGACCGTACGGTGTGGCATGAGCCGCTCCGTTACTGGTACCGGTGAACGTATTGAATCTCATGTCGGGTTCTGCCTATGAACGCAGGGTTCGACACTCGCGCGCGACCATGTCGCCGGTTTCCCAGAGCCCTCACGCGGGCCAGGACGATTTGTTTGGTACAATCTAAACAATGGAGTGGTGACAGCTTCGTGGTTCGCATTCGCTCGGCAGATGGCAGCAATTCTTGGCTTCGGCTTACTGTCCATACTGTCCATTTCTCTCGGAATTCGGTTACATTCGGGGGAAATGATGGAAAAAGGCGAAAGAGTGGACAGTAGAGAAAGCCAGTAGATTCTGCGATTTGCGCTAAGCGATTGAAATTGCAGAGGGGACGTAGCTCAGTTGGTTAGAGCGCTGCCCTGTCACGGCAGAGGTCGCGGGTTCGAGCCCCGTCGTCCCCGCCATAGATTCCAAAGACTTAGAACGTATGGACCTAAAGTGACAACCAAATCTGGGCCGATAAGGGCACAATAAGCTTCTTAACCTGCACTTTGAGCCTGTTTTGTTGAATCAGTTGTGCCCACGTCCGCCACTTTTGTCCCGACGTTCGAAACGATCATCTTTACAACCTTGCTCTGTGCGGCTCGCTTGTTCGAGTTCACCGCTTGCGTGTAAACATCGAGCGTTATCCGGCTGTTCGCGTGTCGCAAGAGCTCCTGAACGGTTTTGACATCTTCTCCGTTCGCCTTTAGCAACGTGCCGAATGAGTGACGGAAAGTATGCCATCCGATTTTCTTGTGAATGCCGTTTGCCTTCGCAATTGGCCGGATATGACGCTTCATGAGGTTGTCCGGCCAATAGGGCTGCTTTCCCCTCATGGTCTCGCTAGCGAAGACGTAGTGATCGTCTTTCGAGTAAACGCTCTGGCGACGCCAGCGGAAAAGATCCTCTGCCATGTAACTGTCCATGGGGACAGGTTTGGCTGAGGCTTCTGTCTTGCAGTTGCCCAGAACCTGATGCCAGATCGACCGCGTCACACGAAGTTCCAGATTCTCAAAATCGACATCGCACCAGCGAAGTGCGAGCAGTTCGCTGACCCGAAGTCCTGTTGCGGCGTCGAGAAGAGCCAGCGTGCGCTCTCGGACGGACAACTTGGTGAGAAGAAGTTGCAACTCCGCTAGTTCAAGAATGTCGGGCGTTCTCTCTCGCTTCGCGCTCTGACGCACGAGCTTGATTGGGTTGCGTTCAACCCACTCGTAGCGCATAGCGTGATGAAAGATCGCGCTCATGATATTCCGAATCTTCGCTCTCGTACCCTTCGCCGCTTGATGCTGTCCAGCCATTCTTCAACGGCTACCGACTTGACGTGATCGAGTCTGTGATCCCCCCAGCGGGGAAGAATCCAGCCATTCAAATAGCTTTCGTAACCGCCTACCTCACCGCAATGGGCAGGTTTCACAGTTACAGCTTTGGCAACATTCTCGAAATTGCACGGCAGAAGCCGGACGCAACCCGCGTTGCTGGCCTTTATGCGTGGAACCAACTTGGCCGCAAGGTCAAGAAGGGCGAGCATGGCATCCGCATTCTCGCTCCCGTAATCGGAGTTCGCCGCAAGAAGGACGAGGAAGCCGAGAAGGACATCCGCACTCAGAATCAGGCCGTTTTAGTCGGATTCCGCGCCGCCTATGTGTTCGATGTGAGCCAGACCGAAGGGGAAGAGCTTCCAGAATTCTCCGAGCGCGTCTCCGGCAGCGCCGGAGAGTACCGCGACCGCCTTGTGGATTTTGTCATCGCTCAGGGCATCGCGCTGGAGTTCAAAGAAGAGCATCGCCCCCGCCCTTGGCATGAGCTACGGAGGCAAGATCGCATTGCTGAGCTGCTGCCACGTGATGGTCATGCCAAGCTCGCACGGCATGTTGAATCGGGGAGTTGGGGGAGGGTTGCGGTCGATTTCGATGCGGGAGAGGTCATGAGGAGAGGTCATGAATCGAATAGCGGCAACTCTGGATGAGAGCCAGAATCCGGTTCAGGCGACGTTCGCCGCCAGGAATTCCAAGCGTTGCACGCGGTTCAAGGCCAAGTTCCGTCAATCCGACGATGTACGCCAAATAGAGACGACTAAAGCGGGCGTCGTACGGGATATTGAGAAAGACAGCGTTCTGCTGGACAGGGGGACCCGGCATTGCGTTTTCAGACCTCGGCTATTTTTTCTTGGTTCTGAAAACCGTGCCCCTATCCTAGAAGTTTCTGAGGAATCTCGGCGGCGTTCGACGAAATGAGCGGACTTGGAATCGCGACGCACGAGACGGAGGAGGGAGTCTTGTCGGCTTTTGCTGAGGCCGAGGCTCTTCCCAAACTCTTCGAGAGTCGGAACCGGGGTCGAAATCGTAACGGAGCGTGCCATGTGTCTATTGTATGAGATGTCCGACAGAACCTTCCAGAACTTTCGGTAAAGGCCCATTTTTCGTTGGTGGAGCCATGTCCTCTGCCGTCCTGGTTCAGAAGACGTGGGGCTCAGTTTGCAGCGGCGGCGCGGTTTCACCGCGATCATCCGATTCGCTAAGCACTTGCAAATCAGATTGTTATAGCTTTCGTTCGACCGCTCCCTGCCTGTTGCACCTTCTGGCAGAGGCCTGCGTCGATCCGCCCGAGCCACCCAGCTTGCGCTGTCCAGCCTGCTCCGGCATCATGATGATCGTCGAACGGCTAACCCGCGGCCAGTTGTATTTCCGTGCAGGCTCGGACCCCTCAGAGCTAAGGAGGTGCCGCGATGACACCTCGTGAGCGCCTCAACGATCGTCCCGCCCCTCCTTACCCATCCCGACGTCGTGCGCCAGCACGCACCGCAAAAGTGCGTTCGAACACCGATCCCCGCCCTCAGGACGAGCCTCCGAAAATGCAGAACAAGCCTGCATTTCACTCCGCAGCCGGCGTCTGTGTCGGCGCCACTGTCACTCTCCGCCCCGGTGGCGTCCTGACAAGCCATCTGGTGCCCATCGAAATCCCATAGCGGATCACCGCGCCCGCCGCAAACGCCACCGGCTCACTTCAAACGGCCCTATCGAAACTGCCCCGGAGCAGCACACTGCGCTCCCACGCACCGCCTCGGTCGGGGCAGTCCCGATAGGGATCTATCGTTTCTGAGGACCTATCCTGCCATTGCGCGTGAACAGTTTGGAACTCTCGGTCAGATCCGCGCTTCAGAGCGTGGCCGGGTGAGATCCTGCCCGTTTCAAAAGGCCAGCGAAAACCGGCTTCCTGAACCCAATCAAATCAACGCCTGAGTCGGGAGAATCCGGCCGTTTCAAAACCTGTGGGTTGTGAAACAACCCCATATCAGCGAATGCGAGATGAGTGGCAGCTAACTGCCCGTCCCGGTTGGTTACTACCGTTTTAGGCTCTGTCTTCTGGCACTTTTGCTAGTTGCCACCGCTTCCCACCGAGTCGAGTATCTACCCCAGCCATATATATCTTGTCACTTCATCTCGATTCAGCCGAGACAAAAGTTCGAAGTCTGGCAAAAAGGAACAGGTGGAATCCCTCATGGGGCTCGCGAGTGCCTTGCGTTGTGCTTTCGCTTCCGGCCGGCGCGACTTCCGTTTGCGGACTGCTCTTCTTCTGCTGCCCACAGTGCTGGGGGTGTCGATAGCGCAAGCGCAAACGGTGACGACGACGTCCCTCGGGGTGTCGCCTTCCACATCGCCGCTGGCCGCTAAGGTGGCAGTAACGCTCACTGCGACCGTAGTGGCCGGTGCAACGCCGGTTCGTGTTGGACAGGTAACGTTCTGCAACACGACGGGAACAACCTGTCCTAATCGGTCCGTCGTGGGAATGGCTCAGTTGACCAGCGCCGGCACTGCGGTGCTGAAACTTGTTCCGGGCGGCGGCATCCACAACTTCAAAGCATTCTTCGCCGGGACGCCAGGAGGCTCACCAGTGTATGCGGCCAGCAGCTCAGCGTCGCAGGCACTGACGGTATCACCCCCTTCGCCCCCTGCTCCATCGTCCGCCGTCATCACGTCGAGCGCGTCCAGAGCAACTACACGTTGACGGCGACCGTGTCCGGGTTTGCGAACATTCCGCTGACGGGAAGCGTATCTTTTTTCGACACAACGAACAGCAATCTCCTCCTGGGAACAGCAACGCTGGGTGCATCGACGTCGGCGGCTGGATTCACCTATGGCCCCACTTCGCCGATTCACATCGGCGGGAATTTTCCGTTCTATGTGGCCAACGGAGATTTCAACGGCGATGGCATTCCAGACCTCGCCGTAGAGGGCGAACGGTACTGTCACCATACTTCTTGGAGATGGCAATGGTGGCTTCACCCCAGCGTCAGGGGCTCCCCTTTCGACTGGCGCCACGTACGCTTATGTTGCGGTCGGGGACTACAACGACGACGGTATTCTCGATCTTGCGCTGTCGAGTCAAAGCACGAACGATGTAAGGATCTTTTTGGGGGACGCCACCTCACTTCGCCGCATTCACGGGATCGGTGATCTTTACCGGCAGTACCTTCCCCACAGGAATACGCGCGGGGGACTTCAATGGTGACGGCAAAGCGGATCTGGTGTCGCGATTCATAATATGAACTACTTGACTATCCTGCTAGGCGACGGGACCGGTCACTTCACACGGGCTTCAGGGGC
>CAWHVZ010000013.1:0-49909 GCA_963832995.1 uncultured Acidobacteriaceae bacterium | reverse complement strand
CCACGATCTCGTTCTCGACTGGCGCCCCAACATCCCGATTCGAACCCTCGACTCCGGAAGGTGGCAGCAACCAAGCGCATTCTACGTTCAGGTTGGTGCCGGAGGATAGTCTCGCGGATCGAGCCTACCTCCAGGGCTCTCTCGCTTTGGTGGTGCCTGTTGAAGAGCGCGAGCAGCTCCGTCCTAATCCAAGAGCCATTTATCTCCTGCAGTTCGGCAATGGATATACCTCGGCCTTTTGCGGTTACGCGAACGGAATCAGCGGAGTGAATCCAATTGGCCTGATGAGGCTTCTGAATTTTGAGAGCTGGGTTACCAGCAGTCTGTCCAATGGTTATATCGTTGTGACCTAGGGCGTGTTCACACTAAGCTCAAGTTATCTGTTAATCTACTTCAACCGATGGAGATCACAGAAGAGCAGTACGAGCGGATCAAGGGTGCGCTGCCGGTGCAGCGTGGGAATGTGAGTTTGAGCAACCTGCAAGTGATGAACGCGGTGCTGTATGTGGCGGAGCAGGGCTGCAAATGGCGCGGTCTTCCCAAGCGTTTCGGCCGCTGGCACACGATCTATACCCGGATGAACCGCTGGTCCAAGAACGGCGTTCTGGATCGCGTGTTCGAGAAGTTGCAGGTCGAGCAGATCGTCCGGATCAAGATCGAGGCGTTCGCTTCGACTCCACTTCGGTGAAGGTGCATCCGGACGGCACGGGCGCTCTAAAAAAAACGGACCTCAGGCCATCGGCAAGTCGCGGGGCGGATGGAACACCAAGGTTCATCTGGTTGCCGCGAATGCTCGAACGGCCATAACCTTCGCCCTGTCGCCGGGCAATGCGCACGATGCACCCGAAGGCCGCGCCCTGCTCGGGGAACTGCCACGCATGCCGGAAGGCCTGCCGTTGTTGATGGATCGTGCCTACGAGGGCGACGAAACCCGGCAATTGGTGCTCAGCTGGGCATGATCCCTGTGGTTCCGCCTAAGTCCAACCGCATCGAGCCCTGGGACTACGACCGCGCCCTCTACAGGAAGCGCAATGAAATCGAGCGGCTCTTCCGGCGGCTCAAGGGCTTCCGCAGAATCTTCTCCCGCTTCGAAAAGCTCGATGTCCTGTTCCTCGGCTTCCTCAACTTCGCCCTCATCGTCGAAGCTCTCCGCTAGTGTGAACACGCTCTAGTTCCACTCCGAGTTTATGGAGACATTGACATCTGTTTCGAGGGGACAATCCCGGTGATACAGAAATCTGAAAGAAAAGGAGAATCGTTATGCAAACCCGCTATACAGCACCCGCTGTTGTCGCTGTGTTCGATGCTGCCGAGGCCATCAAAGGCTTGAACAAGAGCCTCGATAGTGAAATGGGTGATCCAAGTAACCAAACTGCGAGCGCCACATACAAGGACGAGGAGTAATGCCTTGTTCTTTCGACCCCAGTCCACCGTTTACGCGGCTGATGCATACACGGTGGGCCTCCAATATTTGCCAATTGAAATTGTGCTCGATCTTCCGCTTGGCCTGCATGAATGCGAAATCGCCTTGGTCAGTCCCAGCCATCACATCATCGACAGCTTTCACCGGTTTCGGCGGCAGATAGGTCAGGTTGCCTCGCGGAATGACGGGGCCGCTAGGCCGCTCGGCGAGCATCTTTACCGCAAGCCATGCCGTTACCTGGTTCTGATAGCGTGCGCCGCCCTGCATCGCAGGGCCGCCCGCGCGCCGCTTCGTCTTGCCAATCATGCTGTAGTGCGCTGCATTTGGCACTTGCCGAGGACGCCCGCCTGTCTCATACTTCATGACTGCATCCAAGAGAAACGTCGCCAGCGGAGTCCATCCAGATGTAGACATATTTTATCCATTATGAGACAATTTGGGTGTGGAGGCAATAGCTATGGCGACTTTTCCAACCTATGCCGCGCCGGGATATCAGTTCGATGCCACCCCGGATTTGAGCCGTTTGGAGACGCGGGAGCGGTTGAGCCAGTCTGCGATTGATGGATTCTTCGCCATTATGGACAAGTGGCAGATTCCGATCGAGCGGGCCGGAGAGTTGCTTGGGGGCATGCCTCGCTCGACCGTCTACAAGCTGAAGTCAGCGGCCGGTACGCTGCGACAGGACGAGCTGACCCGGATCTCCTACATCGTCGGAATCTACAAGGCCCTGCACATCCTCTTGCCCGACGATCTAGCGGACCGCTGGGTCACGCAGCCGAATGATAATCCTCTCTTCCGCGGCCAGACGCCTGTCGATTACATGGTGCGGGCGGGAATACCGGGGCTGCAGCAGGTGCGGAGCCTGGTCGACGCGGAGCGAGGCGGGCACTGATTGGCAAGACTTGTACAGTTCGACCAGGCCGGAACCCACAGACTGATCCCAGCGAAGTACGGTGCTGAGAGTGTCCTTGAAAGCCTTCCCCTTCCTCCGGATGTTCTCGCTGATCTGAGCGAACTCGATGCCGCGACCAACGAGCGGAAGATTGCGGAGAATGGCGGCAACAGCGCGATTGGTCCTGGCGAGCTGCTTTTGGGAGTGCCGGAGGCCCACATCGTGAACGCCGCCTTCACTCATCCGGGCCCGTTTGGTGGGCGGTTTCATGGCGCACAGCGTGGCGCCTGGTATGCGGGCTTCGAGATCGAGACGTCGATCGCAGAGGTCGCGTTTCACAAACGGCGCTTTCTCGTCGACGGTCGCATCCAAGGACGGCACGCCTTCGATTACATCGACTTCCTGGCCGACTTCTCAGGCGAGTTTCACACGCTCGATCGCTGCGGAACAGAGAGCTGCCTCCAGCCCGATCCGGTTCCGCAGTGCTATAGCGCCTCGCAGGCGCTCGCGAACAAGCTTCTATTCGAAGGATCGAACGGCATCGTGTACCCGAGTGTTCGCCAGGCACTCGGGAACGTGCATCGCGTGCTTCCGCCCGGCGCTTGTCTTTCATCCTCGCCGGGGCCAGAAGTACCGGCTCAAAGTCGAGGCCGGGACTGGACACGGTTGAGTCCGAAGTGCGGCCTGCCTAACCGTCGATTAGGAGCGGTCGCGTTCTATCTGCGACTCCGTTTCTGGGATGAGATTAGGTTGCGGTGTCTTACATAACCGGCTCCCTTGACTGGAGAACGAATGCCGTTTCCTGAATACTTCCAGACATGGCGGACCGAATTCGACAGCACCCGGGAAGTCGTAGTCTCGCGAGTATCGAGGATATCTTCCTTTGAGGAAATTGGGTGGGGCGCGCGACCCATGGTGTGAGGTCGTCGAAGATGGAGCTGAGGTCGCCGGGGTTAATGTTGAAGTGGGCGAGTCCGATTTACGGCGTTAGCGATCGATTTATTTGCCTCATTCGTTTCGACCTTTCATATTGTTGGAACTTTGCAGGGTCAGGATTTTCGTATCCCTGAAGCCAGAAGCGAAACCAATCTACATTTCCCTGTGCCGAGACCAATCGCTCGAGCCGGCCTCTGGAGTTGATGTTGGCCGTTCGGATAGTAGATGAGATCCACAGGCTTGCGTTGCAGGCGCAGCGAAGAGTACATTCCCACTCCCCGATTAGAGACCCTGGGGTCATCGCTTCGATGCGAATAGGAGCTTTGACCTGATCCAAGTGAAATGCCGGCGCTCTTGTCACCCACTTGATTAGGTCCGCTCCGAAGGGTTGGCCACCGTTGATTGCCTCCATTTGTTTGCGTAACTGGGGGTTAGCGCTGCCCCAAAGAAGATATTGTGAATAGCTGTTGTCCGCGCCCTCGGCGATGGTTGCAGCCGCAAAGCGGTCCGGTGCTTTGACCAGCTCATTTTCAACGTACCAGTCTGTAAAGCTGAACCCGATGACCCCAACTTTATGGGGATCGATGATTCCCTGAGCATCAAGGGTGGCCATCTAGCCTGTTCCGTACTTTTTGGTGATCGCCGGCTGCAAGCGCATGACGCCCCGACACGATAAGAGGTTCAGCTCCAAGCAACATCGCTTCTGCTTGCAATTCCTCTATTTCAGAGGTCAAAGCCGGCGGCTCAAATGCCCCGAGGTTCTCGAGGGTGGAGTTGAGTCTCCGATATTCATCGCTGCTAGTCGCCAGATGCCATTTCCGAAGGACGTTAACCCAAGTCGGAGGCGCAGAGTCATTGGAGGCGTTCATCAGCGCTTCGTACAAGCTGCAAAGAGCTTGATCGTGCTTCGAGGCCGCTTGCTTGAGAGGAGACGCGGGGCTCTCAGCTGCATCCGTCTCTAATAAAAGACCATCGGGGCGCAACGAGGAATGAAACCAAAACAGTCTGGCCTTGAGGCGTTGGGCTGGACTCTCCAATTTGCCGATGGCGGCACGGATATCAGATTCGGTCCTGGGAACAGAGCCCAACAAAGGCACGTCATCTGGCTTCGATTCGACGGTTCGAAGCGTCGCGGCTCTGCGCATACTCGCTGCGGCCTTGTGAATCTCTGTGGCCGTCGCATTTGCGGACAAGCACAAGACTCGAAACGGGTTAGAGTGAATCCATTCTGATGGAACCATAGAGTTGGCAGCCAAATTTGATTCTAGGAAGGGAACGACCGAAGTTTATCAGGTGAAACGGCGATGGTGGAACCTATACGCAAGTTCCACTTGGCAATGCGGCTAGGTCGCTTCTTGGGAATCGCGCCGATTGAAGGCTTTCTGTATCCTTCCGAAGGGCCTGACAAAGGGAGAAACTCCGCACAAGGAGTTGAGTCATTCGGGATCGACTCTGATCTTGTCGGCGAATCAACAGCAAAAACACTGAAGCCGACCCTTGCGGATCGGCTTCGCTTCCTGCCCACCGAGGAGCAGGGGGAGTTTCTTCTACAATTGTACAGGCACACACAACGGTGTCAACTTCTGAATACTGGGATGACGGGTGGCGATCGTCAACGTTTACATCGACGGGTTCAACCTATACTACGGGGCCCTTAAACGGACGCCGTACAAGTGGCTGGATTTGGGGAAGCTGGCGCAGACGTTGCTGCCAACCGATACAGTCCAGGAGATTCACTACTTTACCGCGCGGGTCAGTTCGAGACCGTACAATCCCACGTCAGCCCACGACCAGGGGCTCTACATCCGGGCGCTCAAAACCATTCCGAACCTACAGATCAAGTACGGGCACTTCCTGACCCACTCCGTTCCGATGTACCTGACCAATGTCACGCCCGCGCAGAAGGTTTGGGTGGACAAGACCGAGGAGAAGGGTTCGGACGTGAACCTCGCCTCGCATTTGCTACGGAATGCTTACTCGAAGAGGTTCGAGGTCGCGGTCTTGGTTACGAACGATTCCTACCTAGCGGAGCCGGTGCGAATCGTCGCCCAAGAACTCGGCCTGCCTGTCGGCATCCTCAATCCCCATCAGTTCCACAGCCGCGAATTGAGGCAATACGCAACCTTCCTTAAAAGGATTCGTCAGGGAGACCTTGCCAGCAGCCAATTTCCGAGGACGCTTACCGACCGAAAGGGAACCTTCGCGAAGCCGACTGGCTGGTGAAACTAACAGGAGGGGTTGCATCGGAGAGCATGTCCGGGCAATCTAGCCAGGGGCTGCTGTGCAAGTCCGGGCAGAGGTTTACAGGGCAGAGGTCGTGGGTGCAATAAGGGTGCGATAAGGGTTGCCAAGCGTTCCTCAGGGCGCTGAAAGGAGCCATCCGTTCCCCCTGATTCCAATAAGTTATGCGTTTCCTTTTTTCTGTCACGGCAGAGGTCGCGGGTTCGAGCCCCGTCGTCCCCGCCATACATTCCAAAGTTCTTAGAATCAATTGGCGACCTACAGTGACAATCAAATCAGGGTCCGATAAAGGTCCAATAAGCCCACTACTGCCTTGTTTGCGGGTATTTTTCTTCTACTTTCTGACCCACGTTTGACGCGATCATTCTTACAACCTTGCTCTGTGCTGCACGCTTATTCGAGTTCACTGCCTATGTGTATCCGGCGCGGGGCCCCGCAGGAATGTTTCCGGGTACGTTGCAAAAATGGGGCTATACCACCTTCTCCGGCCTTTTGTAGTAGGACTCGTGCACGGACTCGCCGGCTCCGCCGCCGTCGCTCTACTTGTCCTCACGGCAATTCATGATCCACATTGGGCGATCTTGTATCTTCTGGTATTTGGACTCGGAACGATTGCCGGGATGATGTTGATCACGATAATTATCGGTACGCCATTTGCTTACACAGGCAAGCGGTTTGCACCCCGTCAATCGCGGCCTCGGACTAGCTTCGGGACTGATCAGCATCGCCTTCGGTCTGTTCATCACCTTCCAGATCGGATTTGCGGGCGGCCTCTTTACCGCCCATCCACATTGGACACCTCACTAAAGTGAATCTGGTCGAGTCCGCGATACAGTCACGCTTAAATATTCGCCATACTCCTTTGTTCTGACGATGGGTCCCTACCCCAACCTTGCGTTCGGAGTAGCTGAGAATCTGTCTCCGCTTCTCGATCGACAAGATACGCTGTGCTCCAGCAAGCTTTGTAAAAGACATCCCCAGCGGCTGGCGGAGTTGGCTTGTCCCAGCACAAGCCTGCGATTCCCACGCTACTAGTATTTCTTCCAGTTCCTACACCCTCCGGGCCGCCTGTAAAAGTTAGGTGTCGAATAGTCCGTTCGTACGTTGGATCGTGCTTGAAACCTCTCGATGCGTCATCGTCAGCAACCTGAGGAGAATGAACTACGGTGGACCGAACATGAACGGCCCAGTGATCCAGATGTTTCACCGCATCGTCGAATGGGCGGCTACCGGGATCGAGGCCATGGCGGTTTTATTCATCGTCGCGGCGGTCGTCAACCTGGCGATCCGGCAAGGCACTATCCGCTACCTCTATCAACTGGGAAACCCGGCGCCTTCACAGCCTACAAACAGCAATTGGGAAAGGCGTTGTTGCTGTCATTGGAACTGATGGTAGCGGCAGACGTGATCCGGACAGTGACCTTTGAACCCACGCTGTCCAATGTCGGGATTCTGGGCCTGCTGGTGCTGATTCGCACGTTCCTGAGCTGGGCGATGTCAGTAGAACTTGAGGGGCAGTGGCCGTGGAAAGCAAGCGAACTCCGAGCCGGAGAGAAGAACCAGCCAGAAAAGGGATGAGCCAGAAAAGGGATGAGCTGTGACGGCTGGAAGGAACCTGCTTTAGAAAGGAGCGCGAAATGGAGGAGCACGCTATGGCCAATTCCACGGACACCAAAACGACCGGGGCGGAGGTTTCGACGAAACTTGCGGTGGACCGCACAAGGCTCGGTCATGAACGAACGATGATGGCGTGGCTCAGGACGTCCGTGTCGCTGATCAGCTTCGGCTTTACGATTCAGAAATTCTTTCAGGTTGAGAACAAGGGAGCACCCCGGTTTGAGGGCCCCTTGGGACCGGGCAACCTTGGGCGCCTGATGGTACTCGGCGGACTCATCATTCTGATCCTGGCCACGGTGCAGCACCGAAGAGAACTGAAAGCTATGAGGAAGGAATTCCCTGACATGCTCATCCCGAATTCGTTGGCGACGTGGATATCCTTGATCATTGCAGTTCTCGGAATTTTCGCGATGATCTCAGTTATGATTCGCAGCTGATTTTGAGCGGCCGACTAAACGACAAGTGAGCATGGATGGGAACCGAATGGGCAACCGGTTCGGCGGCCTTACTCTATCAGCCTGCTCTGAGCGAAATTCAAAGATGGACCTGCCAAATTTTCCAAACGTCGATTTATTCTCCGCGGGCATCAACGCTCTGTACGGCGCCCTCATTGCCCATCGTCCATCGCATAACCGCGGCTACACACTGGCGGGGCTGCTGATCATGGCCTTTATGGGCGGTATAGGCGGCGGCATAATGCGCGACTTGCTGCTCAACGAAATCCCCTCGGCGCTCAGGACCCCGGCTTATTTTTTCGTTTGCATTCTGATGGGTTTATTGGGCATGGCGATTTGTCGTTACCTCGAATCGAAGGAGGAGCGGTTCCGTACCCGGACGCTAGCCTACTTCAAGTCCTTCACGTTGCCCTGGTTTGCGATTCTGGGCGCGCATAAGGCGCTCGATCACAACCTTGGCATCTTCGCCGCAATCCTCGTCGGGCTAATCACCGCCACCGCCGGTGGAGTTCTCATCGACCTGTTCTCCGGGGTAACTCCCGAGATCGTAAGGCCTTCGGAACAACTTGTCACGACAGCACTGCTGGCGGGCACGGTCTATGCCTTGCTCGCGAGATTGGAGAGCGGAAGGCACTTCTTCCCGGTCACTTTAATCTCGGTGTCCGTTGCGTTTGTGTTCCGCATCGTCGCTGTCCGGGAGCACTGGCCGTCGATGATGCCATTGGCTGGGCCGGCAGACGACCCCAGAACGCGTAAATGATCTGCGAAGGAGTCAAGAGGCTGTACGGATCGGCGCCGTTCTGCCTGGCGCGACGCAAAGGAGCGTGATGGACCATATGTGGACCCGTGTTATAACCCAGCTGATTGCACGTGTCAGCGGGCCGCTCAAATTTAGACTGTTTCTGCAGCCGGCCATGGCATCGTTCTTCGCCATTCGCGCGGGGCTGGCAGACGCCAGAGCTGGTAACCCACCGTACTTCTGGAGACTTTTTACAGATCCCGCCCACCGTGTCGACTATCTCAAGGATGGGTGGAAGAGTGTCGGCAAGGTATTCGTTCTCGCGCTAGCGCTAGACATCGTGTACCAGATGATCGTCTTGCATTTTGTATATGTGGGGGAAGCAATCATCGTCGCCATCCTCCTCGCAATCGTGCCTTATCTGATTGTACGCGGGCCGGTCACACGCCTGGCTGAACGCGAAGGAGCAGTGTCCACGCGACCGGCAAATAACCCTTGACAGTTCGCACCGTCGATCCTCTACTCGGGACGAAACCTTATCATAAGGTAATGGCGGTGAGACGAATGGAGCACACCTCGGAACCGGTTCGGATCGTCTTTCTGGATCGCGAAACCTTGAGCCCGGAGACAACACTTCGCGAACCCGGTTTCCCGCATACCCTGAAGGTATATCCGCGTACCGCGCCGGATGAGGTCGCCGGACGCATCGCTGATGCGGAGATTGTCATCACGAACAAGGTACAACTCAGCGCGGAGGCTATCTCTGCTGCGCCACGATTGCGCTTTGTTGCTGTCGCCGCCACGGGCTATGACGCCGTGGATGTCACTGCCTGCAAAGAGCGCGGGATCGTTGTCTCCAATATTCGCGGATACGCAGAGACCACCGTGCCCGAGCACGTGTTTGCGCTGGTGCTGGCGCTGCGTCGCAGCTTGATTGCATATAACGAAGCCGTAGCGCACGGGCGATGGCAGGAGGCGAAACAGTTCTGTTTCTTCGACTACCCGATCCGGGATCTTGCAGGGTCGACTCTTGGGATCATTGGCCGCGGTGCGCTGGGCCAGGCGACCGCTCGTATTGGAACGGCACTCGGCATGACAGTGCAGTTTGCCGGGCGAAAGGGCGCAACCGGAGCTGAGGATGGTCGATTGCCGTTCAATGAGTTCCTTGCGACCAGCGACGTAGTGAGTCTGCACTGCCCGCTGACGCCGGAGACCCGCGGTCTGATTGGCGACGCGGAGTTTGACCGGATGAAACGGCGGCCTCTGCTCATCAATGCGAGCCGCGGGGGACTCGTAGATGAGGAGGCGCTTGGCCGCGCGCTGGACAAGGGCAAGATTTCAGGGGCTGGGTTTGATGTGACGATGCCCGAGCCGCCTCCGGCTGACAGCCCCCTGATGCGTCTTGTGGGGCGGCCCGACTTTATCCTGACCCCGCATGTCGCCTGGGCGAGCAGGGAAGCGATCCAAACGCTGGCCGACCAGTTAGTTGACCTGTTGGAGGCCTTCCGGGCGGGCCAGCCGCGCAACAGGGTGGCATGATGATTGGCTTGTTCATAGCGGTCGTCTCTCACCGCCTGGCAGGGTACCCCCCCCCCTATTACCCGGCGGTAAATCCTTTGTTTTTAGGGACTTAGCGGTAATAGGCGTCGCTAAATTCGTCCAAACAAAGGAGTTATGGCTAAATTCGTCCAGGTAAAGGAGTTGCGGCGATATTCTTTGGAAAATCAATTGATAAAGAGCGAAGCCCCGGGTTGGCCCGGGCTTTCTTTTTTACTTCTAGTTCTATTTTAGCGAATGGCGCATAACTAATGCGCACTTTTCTTAGGCCGGGGGGCGGAGGGCGTAGGCGATGAGGGTTTCGCCGTGGAGGTGGTGGGCGGCGTTGAAGGCCTGGTTGGAGGCGGCTTCGAGGGCGGGGATGGCGGGGTCGAGCTCGCAGGCGGCGATCTCTTCGGTGGTGGCGTGGATGTAGCAGAGCTCGCAGGTGGCGAGATTGTCTTCTTCGGTGCGCATGGGTGGGCCGAAGGTACGGCAAAGGATGGGGCGGTGGTCGTAGAGGTCGCAGGTGCCGGTGGCGAGGTCGAGGACGGGGCAGGGTTCGTCGTTGGCGAACTCTTCGAAGAGGATGGTCTGCTCCTGCCCCAACGAGCCAAGACCGCCCGTTGGGGACCCCGAGTAGTCTTCGGCGAGGATGCCGGTGGTGCGATCGCCGGGGAACCAGGGGTCGAGTCGGGTGAGGGAGTCCTGGACGCGGGCGTGAATGCGGGCGGCTTTTTCGGGGTCGGTTTGTTCGAGGATGGCGAGGCCTTCGCGGAGGCGTGCGGCGTCTTCGTGGGCGATAGGGAAGACTCCGATGCAGCATTGATAGCAGCCGGGACGGCAGACGAGGTGAGGGCCGCTGCGGGCGGTTGAGTCGGCGAGGGCGGTAGTTACGATTTGGATGAGGGTATCGGACATTGTGATTTCTGTGGGAGGTCGCGCTCCGCGCGATGCCCACTCATGCGATAGGACCGCATGAATGGGGCACCCGGCGATTTTGGATTAAGGTGTCGGACATCGATAGAACACCCGGTTAGGTGGTGGCGGTGTTGAGGTAGTTGGGGAGTTGGCGGAGGTGATGGTCGAGGTGGGCGATGTAGTCGACGAGGATGAAGCCGAGGGTGAGGCGTTCGCTGTTGTAATGCCAGATGTGAGGGAGGCAGGCGGCGTCGGCGTGCCGGATGGTGTGGGCGAAGTGGCGGTTGAGGGCGAGGAAGAGGGAGAGGACCTCGGGCCAGGGGAGGAGGTCGTAGCGCTGGAGGGCGATCCACTCGTCCTGCTGGTAGCCGGGGAAGGTGAGCTCGGGTGCGAGCTGGAGGCGGATGAGGCGCTGGTGATTGTTGAGGCAGGAGTCGATGAGGTGGCCGGTGGTTTGCTGGATGCTCCACTTGCCGGGCGCGAGAGGACGGGCGGCGGCTTCGGGAGTGATGGAGGCGAGTTGATGTTCGGCGCGGGCGATGGCAGCGCGGAGGTCGGTGGCGATGAGGTGAGGGGCGAGGGTCGCGGGATCGGGGACGGGAGTGTAGGTGGGCATAGTTGGATTTTAGGCTGTGGGCTACTTCAACGACCCGTTGGTGGAGAACGCTGGTTTCCAGTTCCCCAACAGAGCTTGACATATTCGCAATTTGCGAACTCTAATAGCTGGAGGGGAAACTGATTGCACATCATCAGCCGAAAGAGATTGCTGGAGGCGGCCGGCGTGCATGCAGACCTGAGCGCTCCGTTGGATACGTGGTACCGCATTGCGAAGAAAGCGGATTGGCGGTCGCTCGATGATGTTCGACGGGTGTTTCCGTCGGCCGACGTGGTTGGAAGATTTACTGTGTTCAATGTAAAAGGTAATCACTTCCGGCTGATCGCCGAAATTAATTACAAGTCCGGCCGTTTATATATTCGCCATGTCCTTACACATGCCGCTTATGACCAAGGAGGATGGAAGATATGAGCGCACTTGCGGTGAGCCCGGTGTACGCAGCTTTGTTGGCGAAGGTTCCGCCACGAGTCGTACGGTCGGAGGAGCAAAACGAAGCGTACATTGAGGCTTTGTACCAGATGGAGCAGCGGAAAGGGAAGCGGAGCAAGGAGGAGCGCGAACTCGCCGACCTGTTAACGCTACTGATTGAGGATTATGAAGAGAAGCACTATCAGCTGCCGAAAGCCTCGCCTCTGGAGGTAATTGCGTTTCTAATGGACCAGCATGAATTGAAACAGAAAGACATGGTGGATGTTTTTGGGACCCCAAGCATTGTGTCGGAGGTGATGCGTGGGAAGCGCGAGTTGAATAAAGAGCATATTCGGCGCTTGAGCGAACGGTTTCATGTATCGCCGGAGTTATTTTTTTAGGACAGTGAAAGGCTGATCCTGACAGCTGAAGGAATAACAAAGAAGGAGCGCAGTTGATGCACTGCGCTCCTTCTTTTTGTGGAGTGGATTTGTTGTGTTTGTTTTACTTTGCTGCAGAGGACTTCGGACGGATGGGGACGGTTGTTATCTGGGCGTAGCTGAACATGGTGGCGACGATGTTCTTTTCAGCGTTGGCCATGCCGCCGAATTTACTCTTGGCCTCGACGGTGTAGTACTCGTTGGCCGCGTGGGCGCGTCCTCCTTCGCCGCCGCCGGTGTAGCTGCCGATGCCCATGGGTAGGGAGACGGTGCCGACCTTCTGGCCTGCTTCGCCGTCGGCGAAGAGGTAGGCGGGCCAGTAACCGCCGGTGGGTGCACCGGTATCGTTATCCTCGTAGTTGTTATCGGTGGGGGCGTCGGAGATGGGGAAGAGGGGATGAGCCTTGGAGTTCGCGGCTACCAGAGAACTATCCTGCGAACCTGTGGATCCATCCTCGCGCATGGGCCGGCCCAGGCCGACGGAGGCGAGGATCTGGTTGGCCTTGCGGTGAGCCTCAGAGATGTCGTTGTGGGGGTTGGAGCCGCGCGACCAGGGGACGTCTCCGATGAGCTTCATCTCGACGTCCTTGTAGCCGTTGGCGTCGAGCTGAGCGCGGAGATCTTTTACGATCTCGAGGCCGTTCATCTTGGGGACGTAGCGGAAGTTGTGCTTGGAGGTGACCTTGTTGGGCAGGATGGCTCCGGCGCCGCCGGCGTACATGTTGCCGCCCCAGATGCCGTCGAGGTTGAACGATGTGCCGCGGGCCTGCTCCATCTGGGTGAGCGGGTCATCCGAGATGAAGCGGGCGACGCCGAGGTTCTTGGCCATGATCTCGAGGTTGTTGTGCGAGGCCTGCACCTTCATGGCAGCGATCTGCTCTGGGGTCCAGGGTTCGCGCCCGTCAAAGAAGCCTTTGATCTTCGGTGTGTTGCCGTCGTCGGAGACGAGCGAGGCGAGCATCTTGATGTGGCGCCATGCAGGGCTATCGACGGAGCGCTTGTTTGCGCCGTGGATGTCGGACTGGACGGGACCGCGGCCCCAGGACTTGCCGCTGGTGGTGAGCTCGACGTAGACGCAGCCTTCAGACGGGCCGCCGGCGTAGAGAGCGTCAGCCTCCTTGAGTAGGTCGGAGTGGTCTTGGATAAACTTGCGGAGGCCGATGTCCATGCGCTCTTCGTCGCCCTCGGCGACCCAGATGATGTTTACGGGCAGCTTGCCCATGACGGCTTTGATGGACATGAGCGCGTTAAGCTCGGCCATCTCACCGCCCTTAGAGTTGACGGCACCGCGGCCTATGACGACGCGCGAGGCCTGGGTGACGGCGGCAGTGGCGCCGTCGACGATGCGGGCTTCAAAGGGAGGGGAGATCCAATTCTCGGGCTGGGTGACGGGCATGGTGTCGTACTGCCAGTAGATGGCGACGGTCTTGGGCGCGCCCTCGTCGCATTTGCCGTAGACGACTGGATTTCCGGGGGTGCCGTACTCGGTGATGCCTACGTCGTAGACGCGGGTGGTCTGGCAGCCGAGCTTGTCGAAGAAGCCTTTGACCATCTCGGCGGTCTCCGGGATGCCTTCACCGGAGTTGGAGATGCTGGGCTGACGCATCCACTTCTGGAGGTTCTCGACGTGCTCGTCGATGTGGTCGTCGATGTATTGAAAGACCTTTGCGATGTTGGGGTCGAGCTTGGAGTAGTCGGGCTTGAAGTTGGGATCGTCGGAGCCGAAGGGCTTGATGCCGAGCTTGGGGGCTTCGGTTGTCGCCACCGGGGTGGCTGGCTTCTGATTGCAGCCGGCGAGCGTAGCGGCGAGTGCAAATGCGGTTATTGCGAGATAGAGTGAGGTGGATCTGCTGCGCATAAATATAACTCCTCAGTTTCAAAAGCTTTCAAGTTCGTATGGCGGGATACGAAGGTTCAGGTTTAGAGAGGCCCGGTGGAACGAAGCTATCTGTTCAAGACCGGGACGATGTCTGAGAGTCAAGAGACAAGGGTCAAGCAGGATAGCGACAGGGCCAGTGCCTCATTTGGAAAGGGTAAAAGCTAACTATGGCGACGGAGCCAATTTACAGGAATCTTGAGCTTTACAGGAAATCTTGAGCGAAGGTGAATTTTATGTCAATGAAATTCTGCCGTGCGATAAGCGGAGGTGAGCGGCAGCGCGCTTACGGCGTAGGAGGGATGCCTGGCAGACAGTAAACTAGTGGGATGCCGCCGATTATTAATGCGCAGGGGTTGACCAAGGCCTTTGGCGCTACAGCTTTGTTTCGTGAGATTAGTTTTACTGTGAGCGATGGGGACCGTATTGGGCTGATTGGGCCGAATGGGGCGGGGAAGTCTACGCTGCTGAAGGTGCTCGCTGGGGATGAGGACGCGGATGCGGGCGATGTTGCTGTTCGTAAGCGGGCGCGGGTGGGATATGTGGAGCAGGAGTCAACGTTTGCGCCGGGGTTGACGGTGCGGGATGTGCTGGAGCGGGCGCTGGTTGAGGCTAAGGTGGCTGAAGGTGAGCACGAGGGCCGGCTGCGGGAGACGAGCGGGCGGACGGGCTTTCCGGATATGACGGCCGAAGCGGCGAAGCTGAGTGGAGGATGGCGGAAGCGGCTGGCGATTGCGGAGGCGGTGGTGACGCATCCGGATGTGCTGCTGCTGGACGAGCCGACGAACCATCTGGACCTGGCGGGGATTGCGTGGCTGGAGGAGCTGTTGAATGAGGGTAGTTTTGCTTGTGTTCTGGTCAGCCATGATCGTTATTTTCTTGAGAATGTTGCGACGGAGATAGTGGAGTTGAACCGCGTGTATGCGGATGGGCTGCTGCGGGTGCAGGGGACGTACTCGAAGTTTATTGAGGGTAAGCAGGCCTATATGGAGGCGCAGAGCAAGCTGCAGGATGCTCTGAAGAATCGGGTGAAGATCGAGGTGGACTGGCTAAGGCGGGGGCCGAAGGCGAGGAGTACGAAGGCTAAGGCGAGGATCGATAATGCGCAGGATTTGATTGGGCAGTTGAAGGAGGTCAATGCGCGGGTGCAGACGGCTAGCGCTGGGATCGATTTTTCTGCGACTGATCGGCAGACGAAGCGGCTGGTGGAGTTTGAGGATGTGAGCTGCGTGCTGGGGGATCGGAAGATTGTCGAGGGGTTGAATTTTCTGGTGACGAATGGAATGCGCGTAGGACTGGTGGGGCCGAATGGAAGCGGGAAGACTACTCTGCTGCGGTTGCTGACGGGTGAGTTGCTGCCTACTACGGGGACTATCAAGAAGGCGGCTTCGCTGAAGACGGTGTACTTCTCGCAGACGCGGGAGTTGGAGGAAGGAGTGACGCTGCGGCGGGCGCTGGCTCCGGATTCGGATTCGGTGGTGTATCAGGGGCGGGTGGTGCATGTGGCTAGTTACGCTACGAAGTTTTTGTTTACGAGCGAGCAACTGAATCAGCCGGTGGAGAGGCTGAGCGGCGGGGAGCGGGCTCGGGTGTTGATTGCGAAGTTGATGCTGGAGCCGGCGGATCTGCTGCTGCTCGATGAGCCTACGAATGATCTGGATATTGCTACGCTGGAGATCCTGGAGGAGAGTCTGCTCGAGTACACGGGGGCGCTGGTATTAGTGACCCATGATCGTTACATGTTGGATAGGGTGTCGACGATCGTGCTGGGGCTGGATGGGCGGGGTGGAGCGGAGACATTTGCGGATTACTCGCAGTGGGAGGAGTGGCGGGGCGTGAGGGTGGAGGAGTCGATTGTGCCAGGGGGTGCGGGTAAGCCGGTGGCATCGACTTCTGCTGCTTCGTCGCCTGCCAGTGGCGGGAAGAAGAAGCTTTCTTATCTCGAGGCGAGAGAGTTTGCGGGGATCGAGGCTGCGGTGGAAGCGTCGGAGGATCGGCTGCAGGCTGCTCGGGATAAGGTGGAAGATCCGGCGGTGGCAGTGGATGCTGCGAAGCTGATGGCTGCGCTGGCGGAGATGGAGGCGGCGCAGACGGAGGCGGATGGGCTGTATGCGCGGTGGGCGGAGTTGACGGAGAAGGCTGGGTAGGCCTATTTGCCGTGCGCGGCGTTGGCGGTGTGGGGTTTGCTGCCTAGTTCGCGCCAGTTGGTTTCGGGCATGTCGACGCCGTAGTGTTTTGCGGCTGCCTTGATGTTGGCGAAGGCCTGTTCGCGCTCGTTGTCGGAGACGTCTTTGACCTGGTCGAAGCGGGCGATGGCGTTGCGGACGTGTGAGGCATTGTTGAGCGGCTCTTTGCGCTTGTCGGGGAAGGCGTAGACAGAGGCAGGGAGTTCGTTGCGCTCCTTAGCATCAAGGGGTTGGTTGTCTTCGTGATGTTTCCAGGTAGCTTTCATGACGGGCTCCAATCGCTTTCGGATTTTGTGCCGAATTACGGGCGTCTTGCCTACTATTGGATGTCATTACCTGGCTGGGCGTTGTGATTCTCGGTTTCGCGTGTTTCGTAAATTGGCGAGAATTAGAAGTTGTCGAGGGCGGCGAGGACGGCGGCGGGTTCGGGGCGGACGCGGAAGTCGGCGTGGGCTTCAGAGAAGATGATGGTGTTGTCTCGGTTGATGACGAAGACGGCGGGGAGGGGGAGACGCCAGCTTTGTTCGGTGGCGTTGTGGTAGCTGAGGCCGGCATTGTTGAATGGGATGTTGACGAGGATGGACTGGAAGTAGCGGCGGTGTGAGGGTGGGACGGTGTAGGCGATGCCGAAGTGGTCGGCGATGGCGGCGCCGGGGTCGCTGAGGAGCGGGAAGGTGAGGGCGTGCTGCTGGAGGGTGAAGTCGTTCTGGCGGGTGGTCTGGGGGGAGATGGAGACGAAGAGGGCGTTCCGGCGGCGGAGTTCGGGCTGGAGCTCGCGCCAGGTTTCGAGCTCGGTGACGCAGTAAGGACACCAGCGGCCGCGGAAGAAGTTGATGACGAGAGGGCCGAGCGAGATGAGGTCTGTTGAGCGGACGGGCTTGCGGGTGTGGGCGTCTTCGAGGGTGAACTGCGGGGCTTGTGCGCCGAGTTTGAGGACGCGGTCTTCGATGCCGGAGTGGAGGAGGTCGGCGGTGGCCTGCTCGGAGATGGCGAGGCGCTCGGGCTGGACGAGCTTGCGGGTGTTGGCGGTGATGGCGTCGAGCTGGTCCTGAAGTATGGGCGGGAGAGGCATCTTTAGTCTATTCTCGCAGAGAATTTCTTTTACCCTCCACCCCACACCTGGGTTCGGTCCTTTACAAGGACCGAACTGAGTGCGCTATATTTAACCAAACATGGTCTTAATAAAGCCAAAATCGACCGTATCAGGTTTTTGGCGGCTTTTTGTTGCTCTCGCGTGCATCACCCTGGTTGTTGCCTGCGGCACGATCCAGGCAGTCCACGTGCACGCTCACGACGATGTGTCGCATACGGATTGCTCGCTCTGCGCCACGGTCCATGTTGCTGTCGAGGTCTCACAGCCAACGGTTATACCGGTGGTTGTCCATGTTGTGTCGTTCGTCGAGGCGGTGGTTCCGCCGGCGCGACCCAGCACTCTTTCTATCTTTGCCCTCTTCACACGCCCCCCGCCTGCTGACGCAGTTCTCGCCTAGAACCTCGTCAAAATTCAGGTCAACCACCCAAGGGGGTAGTGCATGTACACGTCCATACGGCGCGGCGTCGGCGCATTCGTCGCTGTCTTGTTCTTTTTCGGCCTTTCGATCGGACTGGCCCAGTCTGCCGGCAACTCCGGCTCCATCTACGGCACGGTTACTGATCCAGCGGGCGCCGTTCTTCCCAACGCCACTGTCACCATCCAGAACCCGGTCAGCGGTCTCAATCGTCAGGTCAAGACAGACATCGGCGGCCACTATCAGTTCAACAACCTCCCCCTGAACCCGTATCACCTCACGGTCTCTTTCACTGGCTTCGCTACCTCCGCGCAGGACGTCGACGTCCGCTCCTTTGTTCCCGTCACCGTTACCACCGCGCTCAGGGTCGGCTCCATGGAGACGACGGTTACAGTCGAAGCCAGCGACCTCATCGAAGACGACTCCACCATGCACACCGACATCGATCGCGGCCTCTTCGACAAGCTTCCGCTGGAAAGCCAGTCCTCCACCCTAAGCTCACTCGTAACCCTTGCCTCGCCCGGCATCGCTGCCGACTCCAACGGTCTCTTCCACGGCCTCGGCGACCACGCCTCAAACTCCTTCAACATCGACGGCCAGCCCATCACCGACCAACAGAGCAAAGTATTCTCCAACCAACTCCCCTCAAACGCCGTGCAGTCCCTCGAAGTCATCGATGGCGCCCCACCGGCAGAATACGGCGGCAAGACCAGCGTCGTAATCCAGGTGACCACCCGCTCAGGCCAGGGAGTAACCACTCCAACTGGTTCCATCACTGCCTCCTATGGGACCTTCGGTTCAGCGGCAGGATCGATCGACCTCAGCTACGGCGGCAAGAACTGGGGCAACTTCGTCGAGTTCGATGGCCTGAACACAGGACGCTTCCTTGACCCGCCCGAATTCAGTGTCTTTCACGACAAGGGCAACGAACAAAATATTTTTGATCGCGTCGACTTCCAACTGACTCCCCACGACGCCATCCACCTCAACCTCGGCTACAGCCGCTCCTGGTTCCAGACCCCCAATTCCTTCGATAATCTCGGCGTCTCCAACGTCATCAGCGGAGGCACCGGCCCCAACCCCGTCTTCGGCGACGTCGGCAACACCGATCAACGTTCAAAGATAGGCACCTTCAACATCGCCCCCACCTACACACGTATCGTCGGCAGCAACGGGGTCTTCAATTTCGGCGGATATGTTCGCCGCGACCAATACAACTACTACCCCAGCAACAATCTCTTCGCCGATCTCGGCCCCATACAGGCGCAGTCGGTGTCACAGAATCGTTCGCTCACCAATGCAGGCGCGCGCACTGACTTCTCCTACGTCAAGGGTATTAACAACATCAAGGCCGGAGCGGTCTACCAGCAGACCTTCCTGCGCGAGCATGACAATCTCGGCATCGTGAATTCGACGTTCAACTCACCCTGCGTCGATGGCGACGGCAACTCGCTGCCCGGCTTCACCAATCCACTGCAATGCGCCGCAGCCGGCGCCTTCTCGAACGATCCATCGGTGGGCGGCACTTACGATCCCGATCTGTTGCCGTACGATCTCACCCGCGGTGGAACGTTGTACAACTACTTCGGCCACACCGATGTTAAAGAACTGGCTCTCTATGTTCAGGACCAGATCAAGGCCCGCAACTGGCTGATCAACCTCGGCATCCGCGGAGACCTCTACAACGGCCTGGCCATCGCTCGCCAGGCGGAGCCCAGACTCGGAGTGGCATACACCATCAACAGGACCAATACTGTGCTGCGGGTCTCCTATGCGCGCACACTTGAGACACCCTTCAACGAGAACCTCGTGCTCTCCAGTCAAGGCTGCGGAAACAATATTCTGGCGCCATTGCTCGCCTGCAGCCCCGGCGTCTCCACCGTCCTCACACCCGGCTACCGCAATGAGTTCCATGCTGGCCTGCAACAGGCCTTCGGGCGGCATCTGGTCTTCAGCGGGGACTACATCTGGAAGTACACCCATAACGCGTTCGACTTCAGCGTGCTCGGCAACACGCCGATTACGTTTCCCATCGACTGGCACAACTCCAAGATCCCCGGGTATGCCCTCCGTGTAGACGTGCCCACCGTTCACAACTTCTCCGCATTCGTGGTGATGTCGTCGGTGGCTGCACGCTTCTTCCCGCCCCAGACGGCAGGAGCAGGCGCAACCGTAGCACAGGGGAGCGTCTATCCCTTCCGCATAGACCACGACGAAAAATACAACCAGACCACCCACATCCAATATCAGCTTCCCATGAAACGCGCTCCCTGGGCGGGCTTCAACTGGCGCTATGACTCCGGTCTTGTCGCCGGTTCCACGCCCTGCTACAACGTCGTTGGCTTGAACACGCTCTGCTCCGCTACCTCCATCTCCATCAACGGCCAACCGGGAGTCGATGTCAGCGGCCTTACTCCAGACCAGCAGTTTCAGGCGGGCCTGGCATGCAACGGCGTCAAGGCCACGCCATACGTTGGCATACCCAACGGCCAATGCCTCGCCTCGCAATATACTTCCAACCTGCTCTCCATCCCCGCGCCCAACACTGAGGACGATGACAAGAACCCACCGCGCATCGCCCCTAGAAACGTCTTCGACGCCTCCATCGGCGTCGACAACCTCTTCGCAGGCGATAAGCACAAGTGGAGTCTTCGCCTTAGCGCCATCAACTTCACCAACAAATATGCCTTGTACAACTTCCTCTCCACCTTCAGCGGAACACACTACGTAACACCGCGCTCGCTGACGGCCGAGGTTGGCTTCCACTTCTAAGCGAAGCCCTGGAACTGGTGCGGCGGTGCGCAGAGCAACTCCTCTGCTGCCGCCGCCTAGCCTTTTCTCAACTGAATAGAACAGCTAAGAGAGTGTGAGGGACTTATGACCTACGCGCCTCGAAGGATCAGAAGCAGCAACCGGAACAGACGCCGGCTCAATAGCCTCCGCCTGACGCAATTTGAAATATTGCAGGCGGTTGGGCTGTTGCTTCTCGCCCTGCTTGCCATAGGAGCGGGCGGCTGGCTCGGGTTGCATTACCCGGATTAGCAATCGCTATCATTGGCGGCCTTAATGGGTCATGATGGCGGCGAGGGTGATGATGCCGTCCCATAGGTTGCCGAGACGGAGATTTTCGTTGTCGCTGTGCTGGTTGTCGTCGAAGTTGGCGAGGGAGACGCCTACGGTGGGGACGTGGTAGGCGTCGATGAAGGCGTTGGCTGGGACGCTGCCGCCGAGGGTGCGGACGTGGACTACGGTGTTGCCCCAGGCGGAGGCCATGGCGTCGGAGATGAAGACGGCTTGCGGGTTGGCGGGGTCGGTGCGCCAGGCTCCGTTGCCTCCGCCGGCTCGGACGCGGTAGGTGACCTTGGCGATGCGTGGATGCGCGGCGAGGGTAGCGGTGTCCGGGTCTTTGTCGACGATGAAGTAACCTTGCGACTTGATGTGGGCCACCACGCGGTCGATCATGGTTTGGGGGTTATTCTCGGGGACGAGGCGCATGGCGATCTGCGCGGTGGCTTTGGCGGCGATGACGGCTCCGGCCTCGCCGCCCTGCATGGTGTGGATGCTGAAGGTGGGTAGGTTGAGGCCTTCCTGCAGAGATTTGGCGGCACCGTCGGTAGAGCCGAGGCCGAACTCTTTCATCATTTCGGCGTTCTTGTCGGGGACGGAGTCGAACATCTTCTGGACGGCGGGAGAGAAGGGTGGGACGTCGGAGTAGAAGTCTTTGATGACGACGCGGCCGGTGGGGTCGACCATGGAGGAGATGAGCTGGGCGAGGCGGACGTTGGCGTCGGGGAGCCAGTTGCCGTAGTTGCCGCTGTGCATGCTGGTTTTGGCGGTGTAGACGGTGAGCTCGAGGGAGGCTCCGCTGCGGTCGCCGTAGTACATAGTCTGCTGGCCGCTGGGGTGCTGGGGGCCGTCGAGGATGACGAGGACGTCGGAGTGGAGCTTCTCGGGATATTTTTTGACGACGTAGTCGAGGGATGAGCCGCCACCCTCTTCTTCGCCGTGGAGGATGACCTTGATGTTGCTGGTGGGGGTGATGTGGAGGGCGTCGAGGGTCTCGATGGCGCCGACGAAGGCTTCGATGGGGCCTTTGTCGTCGCCGGCGGCGCGAGCGTAGATGCGCCAGGAGTCGGGGAAGGTGGTGATGGTGGAGATGTCGGTGATGGTGCGGGCGTTGTCGTCGAGCGAGCCGGTGCGGAGGACGGGGGTGAAGGGGTCGGGCTGCTTCCAGCGGGCGGGCTCGATGGGCTGGCCGTCGAAGTGGATGTAGAAGAGGATGGTGCGAGTGGCGCCGGGGACGATGCGCTCACCGAAGACTACGGGGGCTGAGGGGGTCTCCCAGATCTCGGGGTTCATGTGGCGCTTGTCGAGCATGAGGCGGAGCTGCTCGGCGTTGCGGCGGATGTTGGGGAGATCGGTGTGGAGATCGGGGATGGCTACGAGGGTCAGGAACTCCTGGACGAGCGGCTGCTGGTGGGCGGCTACGTATTGCTTGACCTGATCTTTCAGGGGCGCGGCTTGTTGGGCGGGTGCGGCGTGCGAGAGGACGAGCGGGATCAGGAACAGAGGGCCGGTCTTGAGGTGCATTCTTGGCTTCGGATTCATGAGCCTTTCCCTTTCTCGTTGTGGCGGAGAAGAGGTGCACCCCTTCCCGGCTGTTTGTGTGCAAAGTCTTCGAAGGAAAGACTTTAGGTCCGGACTTCGGTTGCGCGAAATCTGGATTAAATGTTGCAGTCCGGCTGGTGCCGGACTGTTGTGGGGATTCTTTAATTATATCGGGGCCGTATGTGGATACTGTGTCAGGCGTGGCTCTCATGTGCCAAAGATTGCCAGATTACTTTGAACGGCTCTTGCCCTTTCCAGCCGCGAATCCCGCCTTACTGAATGGACGAGCACTTAAGCCGTGATTTATCGGGGCTATAGCTGGAAATTCGCCGAGGGTTGTGTAACTATTGCGCCAAGACTAGGGACAAGCAGTTCCTTTTGTTGTTCTGGTGGATTCTCCGCCGTTTTCTTATGTTAAACTTGACGGCCCGGGTGCTTCTTTCTACTTAGACGTTAGATTAATAGCGCGCCAGATTGCATTTCTAACTCTTCGGGATGGGAATCATGGCCAGTCAAGAACAAACCGTCGAGCAATTGTTCGGTGCTGCTCTGGATCGCCGACCTGAGGATCGCCGCGCTTTCCTTGACCGAGTTTGCGCAGGCTCGCCAGAACTAAGGCAACGCTTAGAAGAACTGCTACTCGCGGATGAACTGGCTGGAAGCTTCCTTGAGAGACAACTGCTAAACATCCCTAAAGACCGGTCAGATATTACTGGGCCCACCCTGGAGGCAAACGGCGGTCTCAGTGTCATGAATCAGGGGCCGGGCGGCCGTTTTGAAGTCGGACAGATTATAGCGGGCCGTTTCACTGTAGTTCGCTTTATCGCTCGAGGCGGAATGGGAGAGGTATATGAGGTTGAAGACGGTTTTCTACAAGGCGTCCACGTTGCACTCAAGGTGATCCTTCCACAGATCGCGGATGACGCGGGATCATCTCACCGTTTTGAGCAAGAGGTCCTTCTCGCACGGAAGGTAACTCACCCTAATCTCTGTCCTATCTATGATATTTCGCGTTGTACGGAGCCACCGCCGCCGTTTCTATTTTTGACAATGAAATTGCTCTCGGGCGAGACTCTCGCTTCGCGATTGCGCAGACCGCCGCTTTTGCGTCGGGATGAAATCATTTCGATCTTTCGGCAGATGATTGCGGGTCTCGCAGCTATCCATCACGCCAGCGTAATTCACAGAGACATTAAGCCCAACAATGTAATGCTCGACCATCTTGGCTCCGAGTTTTGCGTCTCGATCATGGACTTTGGACTGGCACGCCTCTACGACTCGCAGACCACCGCCTCGACACCGGGATTTGTCGCCGGAACACCTGGTTACCTTGCGCCGGAACTACTCCGAGGAGGCAGCCCTTCGCAGGCAACGGACATTTTCGCGCTCGGGGTACTCTTTCAACAGGTCCTTATTTGTGAATCTCCGAATATAGACGCCGATGGATTGTCGGCTAAGGCGTCCACTGCATTGGATGTAGCTGATGTCCCGGCTGTCTTCGTTCAGTGCGTCAAAGAGTTTCTATCCCACGATCCTCAGCGCCGCTGCTCCGCTTTTGAACAGCTCCAATCCATCTTCAATTTGGGAGCTTCTCTCACAGGGCAAACTCTCACAGGCCTTCCTGGCGACACACAGCGTCGCATTCTGACCCGCCGCGCCTTTGTCGTGGGATCTTCGCTTGCCGCCTACGCGGCTGCTGGCGTGGTTATGTGGAAGTGGGACAGCATCAACAACCGTGTCAACGACCTTATTCGTCCCCTGCCGGCGAAACGTTTTGTTGCCCTGCTCGACTGGCCGGCAACGTCAGATATCCATATAAAGCCCATGGTGGCTGGAGTGATCGATGCAATTGGAAAGGAACTTGAACGTGCCGAGGCATTTGATCGCGATCTGTTTGTGATTACTCGAGACGTTGGGCCAAACACTAAGACCGTTGCTCAACTCAACGAACTTCGCGACCGGTGGGGAGCTAATTTGGTACTCGCAGCTTCCGGTACTCCAGATTCCAGGCACTTTCACCTTTCGCTCCGCGTCCTGGATCCTTCCTCCACACGATCGATCAGGGAGAAACATATTAGCCTGCCGCTTGACGAACAGACATCTTTTCCTGCCAAAGCGGCTCGAGCCGCGGCGGCGCTTCTCGATGTAAGCCACTATCAGGAAGACGATCGCAGAACAACCCCTGATACTCAGTCTTCCGAGGCTTATGCTGCCTTTCAAGAAGCAGAGACATTGATGAAGCAGGATAACGACACGGGGCTCGATGCTGCGATAGACAAGTACAAGCAAGCCGTGGAACTGGACTCTCGTTATGCAACAGCCTATGCGAAGCTGGCGTTGGCTTACTTCCGTCGCTACATGCTGTACCGTGAACCAGCAGCTCTAACTCTGGCTCGTGCTAATTGTGGCAAAGCGCTCACACTCAACCCCCGGTCCGTTGAGGCCCATCTTGCGCAGTCCTCCGTAATGGAATACACGGGAGACAAGGACGGTGCGACTCGCGAAATTGAACGGGCGCTCTCGATCGACCCAGTCAATCCTCGAACCCTCGTTTATCAGGCTCAACTTTACTCACGCCTCAATCGCTGGCCAGAGGCGGAAGAGACGCTTGAAAGGGTTCAGAAGCTGCGCCCGAATGACTGGCTTGCCCACAACGAACTGGGGATCGTGTACGTCTTGCAGGGGAAGTATGCGCAATCTATGGCGGAGTATCAGGCGGCGAGTCTGGCAGCGCCGAAAAATGCACTTCCCCTCAACAACATTGGGGACATCTATTTGCGGCAAGGCAAGCTTGCCGAGGCCAAAGATGCTGTGACCAAAAGTTTTGCTCTCCATCCGAATGATCTAGCAGCAATCACGATGGCCGCGGCGTTGCGAAGTGAAGGGAAATATTCTGACGCGATCCTTTCTGCGCAGAAAGCCGTTGAGTTGAACACTGCTCAAAGCGCTGGTTGGCTGGAACTGGGAGATTGTTACTTATTGTTACGCGATCATCGTCGTGAAGCGGAGAGCGCCTACGCAAAAGGAGCAGAGGTGCAGGGGGAGGAACTGCAGACCGATCCAACAAACGGGCCTGGATGGATGCTCCTTGCTTTATGCCAAACCAAATCAGGAGCACCTAAAACGGCTCTTGCTCTGATAAGTAAAGCAGAACAATCCCCGGCTGCCGATCTCGATTCTCAGTTATTTAAAGCAAGAACGCTAGAGCTTTTAGGAAAGCGCGACGAAGCACTAGCGACTGTGGCTACTTGCCTGAAGCGAGGCGCGACCGAGTTTCAGATTCAATCAATGCCCGATTTGGAATCGCTGCGACGTGATCCCCAGTACCAGGAGATCGTTAAATCGAGCGCTTTCACAAATGAAGCGCAACTCTAACCCAATGAATAAGCGGAGACGGCTATGAGGCGATATCGAATACCTTTGATTGTGCTGCTGGCTATTGTTGCCGGGTTCGTCCTGGCGATAGGGATATTTGGCTGTCAACATGCCACGCTTCCTAAATCGGTCAAGGTTGGCGATGTGCTTACATGGGACCCACCAGATCCCCGATTTGGCACTCTTATACTGACAATTCCAACTACACTTTGTGTGCCAGACCCTGTGGGAAAGCTTTTCCAGTCGCAACGGGTGTACGTGGTACCTGTTACTACCAGAGTAACGTGCAAGGTTCTCCAGCCACCCGCCTCTTCGGGAGCTGTCACTAATTACTACAAATATCAATTTCTGGGTCCAATGAGTCAACCGAGGGTGCCTAGTGCTAGTCCGAAGGTGAACTTTGAATGGATCTATTATGCTCGAAGACATCGCCGGTTCTTGTGGGGGATGCAACTCTAGAGGGCCACAGTATGCCTCCTTGACTCCGCCGGAAGTACGGAGAGGAATAGAATGCTTGGGTGAAACAGCCCTGGGTGATCCGACTGTTGTGTACGAAGATACTGGATTACCTTCCCCTGACTTTCCTGTTCCTTCAGGAACGGGCCTCGCCACCTGGGTTCCACTATCGGATACCGCTACGATTACATTCACCACCCCATTCACACCGACCCAACCAGCGCCGTGCACCAATATGACAGGCGCGGTATTAAACGGGAGCCAATGCCAAGTATATCGTCCGGCCACCGGCACTCCTGCTAACGGCACGTATGTCTATACGGTAGCTCTTAGCGCTTGTAACGGTGGGAATCCATCTTCGACAACATACACGTTAACGCTGCCGCCCTTTCCGCCGCCTGCGCCGCAGCCATAAGACTCTGGATGATGATGTCGGCCTTCATATCGAAGGCACCTAACTGCGGAGTTGCGCAGCGGGAGTTGGTGTGACTACGGCTGGAGTGTCAGGGCGTTGCAGGAGCGTTGGTGACGAGGGCGCGTGGACTTCGAGGGCACCGACCTTGTCGCCGATTATGTCGTGGATGCCGACGCGCGGTAAGTATAGAGAAAGATAGAACAGGCCGTCTCGACAAAGGCGGCCTGATTCTTGCAGTGCGAATTCCTTGTGATACGAACTACATGGCGCCGGACATGTTCATGTTTGGGCTCATGTTCGGATCGTGGCATTGAACGGGCACGGCGGGCTTAGCTGCGCTGGCTTTGACGATGTGCGGGGTGCGCGGAGCGGTGGTGGAGGCTTTGCTGGCGCTGTTGAGTTGCTTGAGGAGGGTAGTCATGCGGGCGAAGGCTTCGTCGCGGGCTTTTTTGTTGGCGGCGACCATGTCGCCGGTGGCGGTGGGGTCTTCGCCGGCGCGCATGAAGCCGTGGCCGGCGCCCTCGTAGGTGACGGGATCGTACTTGCGGCCGGCGGCCTGCATGGCTGCGACGGTGGCGGGGATGGTGGCGTCGATGCGGTTGTCGTTGCCGGCGTAGAAGCCGAAGACGGGCGCGGTGATGTTCTTCATATCGGCGTCAGACGGCGGCGGAGCCGTAGAAGACGAAGGCCGCGGTGAGGTCCTTGCGATGGGTGGCGAAGGCGAAGGACTTGCCGCCGCCCCAGCAGTAGCCGGTGACGAAGAGCTTGCCGTTGGAGGCGGGGATGGTTTTGGCGTAGTTGGCGGCGGCATCGAGGTCGGCGTTGACCTCGTCGGCGTCGAGGGCGGAGACGGCTTTGGTAGTCGCCTCCTGGCTGGGGAAGGCGTCGGAGCCGCCGCCGTTGGGGCCATGGCCGGAGAGGAGGTCGGGCGCGATGACGATGTAGCCCTGGGCGGCGATTTCGTCGGCCATCTCATTGGGACCAGTCGGAGGCGCCGAAGATCTCGTGGATGAGGACGACGACGGGGGTTTTGGTTTTGGACCTCGGGGTAGACTACGTAGGCGTTGACGGTGCGGCCATCGTGTTTGAGGGCGACCCATTCGCGGTGGCGCGGGGACTTTTCGAGGCGGGCTTTGGCCCAGTCCTGAGCGCGGGCCGGGGTGGTCGCGGCGAGGGGAAGAGCCAGCAGGAGAGCGAGGAGGGGAAGGGTTTGTCGGCGCATGGCTGGAGTGTAGTCTGGGGCGGATGCGGGCGGCAAGAGGCGTCGCGGGAATTTGACACGGTTCGTGATACCTTGGCGGCAATTGGAAGTTCAAAAGGGAATAGAGATGATGAAGAGAGCGCTGGCGTTGGTGATGGTTGTGGCGGGGCTGGCCGGCGGTCTGGCCGCGCAGAGTGGGGCGAAGGCGAACTTTGCCGGGACCTGGAACATGAATCTGGGCAAAAGCGAATGGGGGCAGATGCCCGCGCCGAAGAGCCAGGTATTGACCATAACGCAGACGGCGAACGAGGTGAAGATAACGGTGGACTCGGAGAGCGATATGGGGAGACGAAACTATACGTTCAGCGCGAAACTGGACGGGACGGAGACATCGTTTCCAGCGGATGCGTTTCCGGCGGATTCACCGGTGAGGATTGTGGGCTCGAAGGCGGAGTGGCAGGGGAGCTCGCTGGTGATTACGCAGAAGACGGTCTTTCAGGCGGCGGAGGGGATGTTGAAGACGACCTATACGCTCTCGGCCGACGGGAAGACGCTGACGGCGGCGACGCGGATTACGCTTGGGGATCTGGGGTTCGAGACAAAGTCAGTGTACGACAAGGTTTGAGAGGACGTGCTCATGCGCTTTGCGTAGATGGAGTGTCCCGCCTGGCAGGTGTAGAGTGGCGATCGATGGCCGGCTGAGATCAGTTGATGGTTAGCGTGACCCCGACGCGCGTGAACTGTTTTCCGATGTGCGCGGCGAAGGCAGCGGAGGCGGCACTTACGCTGCCGGTCTCAGCGCTGGTGGCGAGATTGTGTGCGCCGTGGAGAGTTATGTTTTCGGGTGGTGTTCCTTTGATGAAGAACAGGGTCGTCCACAGCATGGAGGTGTTGAGCTGCGTGGTGCCGCAGTCTATCCGTCTTAGGCTGGAGTAGGTGGCTACTTCGACTTTATTCTCCATAACGACTCCGCCCTCGATCTGCCAGCCTCCGGCGGGGTCTTTGAGGTCGGTGAGGCATTTCTGCACTAGGGTGTAGATGAGAGCCATATTCTGCCTGCTTTCTATAGAGAGTTTCAGGCCGGGAGAGGGTTGCTGCTGCGGGAGGTGGTGTGGACTGCCGGTCATTGCGGCGTCTCCACTTGTATGGGGAGGATACGCCTGGGAGGAATGGGTTGTCCCTGCGCGATGGCGCTCAGGAGCGGAGTGGTTTGCCGATCTCCCAGTGGTGGCTGAAGGGATCGACGAGTCTGCCGATAGATTTATGCCGGAGAGCTGTGGCCGTCGCAGTGCAGGACGCCGAGGTAAACGCTCCAGGGGCCGACGGCTTCGCGGTATTGGTGGGCCATGATTCTGGAGATCTGGTGGAGGTGGGTGAGGTCGTGCGCGGCCCAGGTGGAGAGAAGCTGCGAGAGGGTGACGGGGCCGAAGGCTGGATGGCGGCCGCGGCGGGCGAGGTCGTCGGGTTGCAGATTTTAAGGCGGCGAGTTCGGAGAGGTTCCTGGAGCGCAGGTGGCTGAATTCGTCGAGCAACTGCGCGAGAGACTTATCGGGGCTGGTGGTTTTTTGTGCTTCGCGGTCGAGTGGCGCGAAGGTCCGGGTCTCACCGAATTCGAGAATCATCTTTGCGCGCGGGAGCCAGTCGATACGCTCGCAATGATTCAGATGGCCGATGACGTCGTAGACGGTCCAGGTGTTGAGGCCTTCGTTGCGGTGGGTCCATGTGTCGGGGAGATGGCGCAGGAGGGCGTTGAGGGTCGCGGGTGTGTGGGTTAGCAGGGAGATGGTTTGAGCGAAGTTATTTTCCATGGGGCTAGACCGGCAGCGGCGGACCGAGCAACTCCATGTCGTGGGCGCGGAAGAGAGCGGCGTCCTGAAGGAGAGCGTGGGTGGCGGAGACTTTGTTGAAGAACGGCTGCATCTTGCCGGCGGGGGTGAAGGCGATGATCATCTTGCCGGCGCCGTTGCCGACGCAGGCCCAGACATGCGGGATGTTGCGGGGGGCGAGGACGGAGTCGCCGGGGTGGAGGTTGAAGCGTTTGCCGCCGACCTCGGCGATGAACTCGCCTTCGAGGACGTAGAAGGTTTCGTCCTGGTGGGGATGGACGTGGAGGGGTGGGCCGCCGCGCTGGTGCATGTGATGCTCGATCATGAAGAGATCGCCGTGGCTGTCCTGGGTGAGGACTTTGAAGGCCAGGGAGCTGTAGCCCATGGTGTGTAGTTCACCGGTGCGGTCGGTATTGGCGAGGACCGGGGGGATGGGTTGGGCTGATGGCGCGGGCTTTGATAGCGAGTTGGTGGGGGATTGGCCGAGAGCGGAGGCTGCGATGGTGCTTGCGGTGAGGGAGAGGAAGGAACGACGGTGCATGCTTGACTCCGAGAGCGGGAATGGTTGTTTGGCCGGATAGTGCGCGAGTATAGCAGGTTGGGTAGACGGTGCTTCGGGTTATTTGGCGGGCGTTTGTCAGGTCCGGACTTGGTGCAGATGTGGGGTCTGCGATGGCCTGCAGGGTGGGGATCGTAGATTGAGTCTGGTTGTTGTGTTCGGCGACGTCGTCATCTTCGACGTCTTCTTGGTGGTTGTTATTGTCCATGTCTTCGAGTTCTCTGACGGTTTTTCCGGTTTGGAGAGCGCGGAGGAGTTCACTGGCGAGGGACTTCGGGCGCAGGTCTTCGGGGCTTGGCATGAGGGATTGGGGCGCGAGGGGGCCGTGTTCGGGGTGGTCGATGATCTCGTCTACATATTGTTCCTGTTCGTAGCGGGGTTCGTCGTGGCGTGAGCTGGTGGATCTGGCGGCTTGTTTTTGCGGTTTGGGGAGGACGGAGGCGGCGATTGACAGGCCGTAGAGGAGGAGTCCGGCGCGGCGCGGGTCGATCTGGTTGGTGGCGATGCGGCGCATGACGAGGGCGAGGGTTTGCTGGATGGCGGCGCGGTCTTCCGGGATCGGGAGGTCGAACTCGAGGGGGGCAGGCGCAGTAAGGGCCGGGCGGTTTTTGGGCGCGGGTTTGCGGGTGTTGTGGTGGTAGTAGCAGAATTCTTCGTTGCGGAGCGCGGGCGAGCCGCAGCGGTGGCCGGCGGTAAAGATGTGGCGGCATTGATAGCGTGGTTCGGTCTTCTTCATGGTGTATCCCCCATTGTTTCAAGTCTCAAAGTATTCAAAAGAAAAGACCTGAGTCCGGACTTCGGTCTCAGGTCTGGTTAAAGTGCGAAGGCCCGGCGCTGTGCCGGGCCTATTTTTGTCCTACTTCTCTATTTTACAAAATGGCACAAAACTAATGGCAACATTTCTTTGTGCCTGTAAGTGTTACATGTTGTTTGGGTTGGGGAGATTTCCACGAGTTTGGGGGCTTGACAGCAATTTGGGGTCACGGGCATTTAGTGCGGGCCTTTAGAGGGTATTGAAAATGTCAGATTTGTGGCTATGAAAGGAACACCCGGGGCTAAAGCCCCTCATCCCTTTGGGCATTTCAGGGGCCTGAAGGCCCCTGCTCCCTCCGGGTCGCACTTCGTGCGAGTGGATTGCGCGGTAGTGGCGATGAAGAGGCTGCTCATGCGCGCTGAGACGATCCAGGAGGCTTTCCGTCCATGTTGTTACTTCGTCTTCAAAGCACCAGGGAAGGGTTGCCGAGGCATCGACTACGAATGGCATCAGTATTTGCGGCCTTCGTTGATGAGGTCTTTGATACTGAGGCCGTCGAGGCGATTGCCCTTACGACCTTCCCGGATTGCGGCGACGGCTTCAGCGGGAGATTCGGTCGCGATTTCTTCGTGGGGCCTAGCAGTGACGATTTTCTCGATGTAGCGATCGAGCGCGAGGCCGCGAGCCTGCGCTTCGGCGGCTAGCTGGGCTTCGATCTCGGGTTGTAGTTCGAGGTGAATCATGCTGGATTGAGGATAACATTTGGGGTTTTGGGGAGGGAGGTGGTTCGAGCACGAGTACCAACATCTACATAAATTTTCTACGCTTGAAGGCTGCGATATCCGACGACGACAAAGCAAACCATTCTCCGTTGCCTCGTTTTTCAGCGAAACGATTGTGCCAGTACGCTTCTATTCCCCTCATGTCATCTGTACGAATGAGATGGATTATTTCGCCTCCTTCTGGCGACAGATTGCTTACAACGGAAGCGCGGCTTAAGGCTGCTTTCGAATAACCAATTTTGTATTTGCGGGCGGACAATATTAGGTATACATAACCATATTGAAGCTTGCCGTCCGGCTGTTCGGGAAGCTCTTTTGGTCCTTGTGGGATCGGTGTTGCCTTCAGGATTTGTTCAACGTCTTCATTACCTTCTTGGGATTGGCAATATTCAAGAAGGCTGGTTACCAATGCCGCCTTGCTTCCTAAGCGTTGGATCGGTCCGATGCTTGGGAAGTCTGTATTGGATCTTCTTTCAAGTTGCATTTCCGATTTTGTGGGGACTTTCCCAAGTTTGCGGGTCAGATGAAGCAACTTCCGGAAGATGTAAGCTTCGTCATGAGCTGTAGTCCAGTCGTTCTCGGAATAACCAGCTTCGACTAAGGCATCACCCCATTTAGCCCAATACTTGCCACGCCAGTCATCGACCTTAATCCCAGTCTCTGTAAAAAAGAGTTTTTGACCAATGGCTTTGCCGTTTTTCGTGGTGCGATGGATTTCGTCGATGATGTGCTGTTTGTCCATTTGAATAGTCGTTCTTTGAATTCCCAATCGTACCTCAGCGTTGAATTATCAGGGTAACGACAGAGCAGCGGCAGGTCCTTGGACTGCGCTACTCGCAAGGTACGCGAGTAGCTTCGCTCAGGATGACACATCTGGTGTGGGTGAGAGAGAACATGCAACGACAAAAACAAAAGCAGGTCCTTCGACTCAGGCGGCAAAAGCGCCGCCTTCGCTCAGGATGGCACATCTTAGGGGGATGCGGACAGAACAGACAACAGCAAATGCAAAAGCAGGTCCTTCGACTCAGGCGGCAAAAGCCCGCCTTCGCTCAGGATGACACATCTGAGGCTGAGCTGTGGATGGGTGGCTTCGCTTGAAATGACGCTACTTGGGGATGCTGGAGGGAGCAGCGACGGCAAATGCAAAAGCAGGTCCTTCGACTCTGGCGGCAAAGGCCCGCCTTCGCTCAGGATGACACATTTTGGGGGGATGCGGAGGGAATAGACAACAGCAAAGACGAAAGCAGGTTCCTTCGGCTGCGCTCAGGACAGGCTCTTCGCTAGCTCTTCGACTCCGCTCAGGATGACACGTCTGGGGGTGCTACAGAAGAGAACAGGCAACGGCAAATGCAAAAGCAGGTCCTTCGACTCAGGCGGCAAAAGCGCCGCCTTCGCTCAGGATGACACGTCTTAGGAGATGCGGAGAGAACAGAGCTTGGGATGACACTTCATTTTGGTGGGACACTTTTGGGGATGGGAAACGGTGCGGATGGGCTACGCTGTGGGGTATGGAAGAGAAGATGTACTACACCTACATTGTGGCTAGTCGGAGCCGGAATCTCTATGTCGGGATGACGAGTGAGATTGAGGTGAGGATTTTGCAGCATCGGAATGGGAGGTTTGAGGGGCATTCGAAGAAGTACAACTGCCATCGGCTGGTGTGGTTCGAGCGGCATCCTTTTGTGGTGGATGCGATTACTCGGGAGAGGCAGTTGAAGGGGTGGTCGCGGGCGAAGAAGATCTGGTTGATTGAGCGGGAGAATCCTACGTGGGTTGACTTGAGTGAGGAGTGGGGGAAGCCGGTGAAGATGTTTGGTGAGTTGTAGGGCCATAAAACAAGCAACAGCAAATGCAAAAGCAGGTCCTTCGACTCAGCTACTCGCAAAGTGCGCGAGTAGCTTCGCTCAGGATGACACTTCTTGGGGGATGCGAAAGAGAACAGGCAACGGCAAAAAACAAAGCAGGTCCTTCGACTCGGCGGCAAAAGGCCCCGCCTCGCTCAGGATGACACTTCTTGGGTGGTGCGGAAGAAAACAGGCAACGGCAAAGGCCAAAGCAGGTCCTTCGACTCAGCTACTCGCAAAGTGCGCGAGTAGCTTCGCTCAGGATGACACTTCTTGGGGGTGGTGGAAGAGAACAAGCAACGGCAAAGGCCAAAGCGGGTCCTTCGACTCTGGCGGCAAAGGCGCTGCCTTCGCTCAGGATGACACTTCTGAGGAGGGATTGAGATCGAGAGATGGCTTACTTTCTATCTCCCGAACTTTTGGCGGCCTTGCATTTGGGACATCATGCGTTGCTGGGCTTTCAGGCCGCCTCCGCTGCCCATGGTTTTGAACATCTTTCGCATCTGGGCGTATTGGCGGAGTAGGTTGTTGACGTCCTGGACGGTGGTGCCGGAGCCTCGGGCTATGCGCTTGCGGCGGTTGCCGTTGATGATCTCGTGGTCGAGGCGCTCTTTTTGCGTCATGGAGTTGATGATGGACTCGACGCGGGTGAGCTGGCCTTCGTCTACGTTCTCGGCGGCCTGGGCCATGCCGCTAAAGGGGCCTACGGAGGGGAGCATCTTGAGGATGGATTGCATGCTGCCCATCTTTTTAATCTGACGGAGCTGCTCGCGGAAGTCGTCTAGGGTGAAGCCGTCGCCGGAGAGGGCCTTGCGGGCGAACTGTTCGGCCTTGCCTTTGTCGATGGTGGCTTCGGCGCGCTCGAGGAGGGTGGCGATGTCGCCGTGGCCCATGATGCGGGAGACGATGCGGTCGGGGTGGAAGGGCTCGAAGGCGTCGGGCTTTTCGCCGGTGCCGAGGAACTTGATGGGCGCGCCGGTGATGTGGCGGATGGAGAGAGCAGCGCCGCCGCGGGCGTCGCCGTCGATCTTGGTGAGGACGGAGCCGGTGATGGTGAGGAGGTCGTTGAAGGCCTTGGCGGAGTTGACGGCGTCCTGGCCGGTCATGGCGTCGGCTACGAAGAGGATCTCGGAGGGCGAGAGGAGCTTTTTGAGGGCGGCCATCTCGTCCATGAGGGCGGCGTCGATCTGGTTGCGGCCGGCGGTGTCGACGATGAGGATGTCGCAGCCGTAGTTGGCGGCTTCGCGTTTTGCTTCTTTGGCCAGGCGCAGGACGGCGTCGGTGGCTTTTTGTTGAGAAGCAGAAGCAGGTCCTCCGCCTTCGGCGAAGGATGACAAATCCAAGGAGCCCTCGTAGATTTGGGAGCCGGTGGCGCGGGCTACGATGGCGAGCTGCTCTCGGGCGGCGGGGCGGTAGACGTCGACGGAGACGAGCATGGGGCGGTGGCCGGATTTTTTGAGCCACTGGGCGAGTTTGCCGGAGGTGGTGGTTTTGCCGGAGCCTTGCAGGCCGGCCATGAGGATTACGGACGGGGGCTGCGAGGAGGTTTTGAAGCGGGCGGTGTCCTTGCCGAGGACGTTGATGAGCTCGTCGTGGACGATCTTTACGATCTGTTCGGAGGGGGAGAGCGTTGTGGTGACCTGGGTTCCGAGGGCGCGGTCTCGGATGTGGTCGACGACCTCGTTGACGACGTTGAGGTTGACGTCGGACTCGAGGAGGGCGAGGCGGATCTCGCGGATGGCTTCGGAGATGTTCTCCTCGGTGAGGGTGCCCTCGCCACGGAGGTTTTTGAAGGAGCGCTGGAGTTTGTCGCTGAGGTTTTCAAACATGACTATAGATAAGTTTAGCAGCGGGAATGCGGGGGTGTATGGGTTGGGCGCCCGTGGGCAGAAAACAAAGATGTGAGGACGGGCAAGTGGCGAGAGGGATGCTGGCTTCGTGGGTACTGCGGGTGAGGTGAGGCGGGTTTTGAGGCTCGGGGGCGCGGATAATCGCTTCTATGCGTGCAGCGGGTCAGGAACTGGGCAATGTTCGGGTGGTGCGGGAGTTCTGCGCATATCTGCAGGTTGAAAAGGGGATGAGGCCGGCGACCGTGGAGGCATACAGGCGCGATCTGGAACAGCTTGCCGAGCATGTTGAAGGGCGCAATGGGCTGCTGGTGGGGACGACGCAGGAGGATGTCAGCCGGTTTATGGAAGGGTTGCGGGGGCATGGCGTGGAGAGCCGGTCGGTGGCGAGAAAACTGAGTGCGCTGCGAGGGTTCTTTCGGTGGCTGCTGCTGGATAAGAGGATTGAGCACGATCCGACGGTGAATGTTGAGTCGCCGGAGAGCTGGAAGGTGCTGCCGAAGTCGCTTGCCGAGGATGAGGTGGCGGAGATGCTGGAGAGGTCGGGGAGTGCGGCCAGTGCGGCTGATGCGGATGGGTTGGCGCTGCGGGACCACGCGATTCTGGAGCTGCTTTATGCGGGTGGGCTGCGGGTGGGAGAGATTTGTGCGCTGCGGGAGGAGGATCTGCATCTGGATCAGGCTCGGGTGCAGGTTCGAGGGAAAGGTGACAAGGAGAGGATTGTGCCGCTGGGGGTGAGGGCGGTTGCGGCGCTGGAACGGTATATAGCGATAGGGAGGCCGGGGTTGCTGAAACATGGGGCTGGATCGGTTAGGCGCAGCCGCTGGCTCGGGCTGGATCAATGCCGCGGGCGCTGTTTTTGAGTGTGCGGGGGAAGGCTCTGACTCGGCAGTGGGTTTGGGAGATGGTGAGGGCGACTTCGCCGGTGGGTGGGACGAAGGCTAGTCCGCATAAGCTGCGGCATAGCTGTGCGACGCACATGGTGGAGCATGGGGCGGATTTGCGGAGTGTGCAGACTTTGCTGGGGCACGCGGATATTGCGACTACTCAGGTTTATACGCATGTGGCGCTGGGGCATTTAAAGAAGGTGCATCGGGAACATCATCCGAGAGGGAAGAAGAGGCAGGGATCAGGGATCAGGGATGAGGGATCAGTCGATGCGTGAGAGTAGCGAGTTCGGAGAGTTGGCGGAGCGGTTTTTGGCTATGCTGGCGAATGAGCGTGGTGCTTCGGAGCATACGGTTCGGGCTTATGCTCGGGAGGTTAGGAATTTCGCGGCTTATCTGGAGGAGACGCTGGGGAAGGGTGCTGCGATTGGGGTGGTGGAGCATCTGCATATACGGGCTTATCTGGCGGTGCTGTACGAGCGCGGGTTGACGAAGGCTAGTGCGGCGCGGGCGCTGGCGGCGGTTAGGAGCTGGTTTAAGTGGCTGGCTAAGGAGGGAAAGGTGGCGCAGAATCCGGCGCTGCTGGTGAGCACTCCGAAGCGGCCGCTGCATTTGCCTCGGGTGCCGAGTATGGAGGAGGTGAATCGGGTTTTGGATTCGCTGGCTGGTGAGGTTGATTCGGTTGGTCGTGAAAGGAAGGCAACCCACCCTTTCGCAAAGGCGCGAAAGGATGGGCCACCCGCTTTAGGTGGGCCACCCGCTGTAGATGGTCTAGACGAATGGGCTATCTGATCTGAACGGGTCGCTCGCTGTAAAGGAAGAGGCTGCGGCGTGGCCGGAGCGGGACCGGGTTATCTTTGAGCTGTTGTATGGGTGCGGGATACGGAACTCGGAGCTGGTGGGGTTGAATATGGGGAGCGTGCGGTGGAAGGATGATGCGATACTGGTGCGGGGCAAGGGGAAGAAGGAGCGGCTGGTGCCTTTGGGGGATGAGGCGGCGGGGGCGCTGAGGGTGTTTCTGCCGCTAAGGGAGGCGAAGCTGGCGGCGGCGGGGAAGGGCAAGCTGATTCACGATGGGCCGCTGGTGACGAATCTGCGCATGCGCGGGGATTGCCGGTTGACGACGCGCAGTGTGGGACGGATTGTGAAGGCGATTGCTTTATCGAGGGGATTGGCGGCGGATGTGCATCCGCACACTCTGCGGCATGCTTTTGGAACGCACATGCTGGAGGAGGGTGCGGATCTGAGGGCGATCCAGGAGATGCTGGGGCATGAGCGGCTTTCGACTACGCAGCGGTATACGCAGCTGACGGTGGGGCAGGTGCAGAAGGTTTATGACGAGACGCATCCGCGGGCGAAGTGAGGTTTCGTGATCCCACTCATGCCGCGAAGAGGCCGCGTCATGAATGGGGCACCCGCAGCCGGTGGCTAGAAGCCGTAGTTCTTTTTTCGGAGGGCGGCTTTGTAGAGGTCGCGGGCTTTCTTTGCGGCGCGTTCGGCGTCGTGTACCTGCAGGCCGGCGGTGTCCCAGTGTTCCATTGCGACCATGGAGTGGTCGGGGGTGGCGAGGGCCTCTTCGGCGCGGATGGCGTCGACCCAAGCGTCGACGGCTTGCTTGTAGTCGCGGAGGAGCGTATCGAAGTCGATGTTTTCCATTTGCGAGAAAGTTAAGGCAGGTCGTTGTCTGAGTCAACGGAAAGTGACTGTATTTACTGAAGATTGATAAAGGGAGTCAGTAGCGGGGGATGGTGGGGTCGATGGTGCGGGACCATTCGTCGATGCCGCCGGCGAGGGACTGGACGTGGGTGAAGTCCTGGTTGCGGAGCCACATGGTGACAGAGAGGGAGCGCTGTCCGTGGTGGCAGAGGACGACGATGGGCTGGTCGGGGTCGAGCTCGGTGTGGGCGCGGGAGGTGACCTCACCCATGGGCATGAGGAGCGCGTTGGGGAGGCTGGCGAGCTGGAACTCGATGGGCTCGCGGACGTCCAGCAGGAGCGGGGCGTTGGGCTGGTTGCGGAGCTGGAGGTAGGCCTGAGGGGTGATTTCTAGGTCGAGGACGGGCATATCGGACATGATTCAAGGATAAATGCAGTATTCAATGAGATAGGCAGTGCGAGCCTATGGCGGGCGACCGGGGATTGGAGGGAGCCGTATTTTCCCGCAGAAGTTTGCGATGAAGCTGCATATCTTACGATAGTTGTAGGAAATGAGGCGATTTCTGCTGGTGGGGGACGTTACACTAGAAGGTAATTTCGCATCTAACCGATGACTGCGTTCTATGTAGTTCTGATTCGGGACCGGAACGGCGCTGGTAGTGTCTGCCTGGAGGAAGTTTGGAAAAGGTATTGATAGTTGAGGATGAGCTGCATGCACGTACAGGTCTGACCGAGCTGATTGAGAGCTGGGGGTACCGTACGGAGGGAGCAGCGGACGGGGTGGAGGGGCTGGAACGCATCCTGGAGTGGGCTCCTGCGGTGGTGGTGACCGACCTGAAGATGCCTCGAATGGATGGGATGGAGCTGCTGGCGCGGATTATGGAGCTGCCGCAGCGGATCGTGGTGGTGATGCTGACGGCGCAGGGGTCGATCGAGTCGGCCGTGGAGGCGATGCGCAAGGGGGCGTACGACTACATTCCGAAGCCGGTGGACCCGGTGCGGCTGCGGACGATTTTGCAGAATGCGGTGCGGCAGAGAGAGTCCGACGTTGAACTGGAGGTGACGCGGCGGCAGCTGAGGGATACGGGCAAGCTGGGGCCGCTGGTGGGGTCTTCGCCGCAGATGAAGGCGATCTTTTCAATGATCGAGCGGGTAGCGCCGTCGAACGTGAGCGTGCTGGTGACGGGAGAGAGCGGCACGGGCAAGGAGCTGGTGGCGAGGGCGCTGCATGAGTTGAGCGCGCGGCGCAACAAGCCGTTTGTGGCGGTGAACTGCGCGGCGATACCGGAGACGCTTATTGAGAGCGAGATATTCGGGCATGAGAAGGGAGCGTTTACGGGGGCGGTGGAGCGGCGGGCGGGCTGCTTCGAACTGGCCGAGGAGGGGACGCTGCTGCTGGACGAGATCGGCGAGATGCCGGCGGCGACGCAGGCGAAGCTGCTGCGCGTGCTCGAGGACCGGCGGCTGCGGCGACTGGGGAGCAAGGTTGAGACTCCGGTGGACGTGCGTGTGGTGGCCGCTACCAATAAAGATCCGGAGCAGGCAGTGGCGAACGGGGACCTGCGAGGTGACTTGTACTACCGGCTGAATGTGTTCAATATACAGATGCCGCCGCTGCGCGAACATCCGAAGGATGTGGAGGCGATTGCGGAAAAGATGATTATGGATATGAATGAGCGGCACCACTGCATGGTGTCCGGGATGAAGGATGGACTGCTGAGGAAGCTGGAGGAGTACCAGTGGCCGGGCAATGTGCGCGAGCTGCGGAATACGATCGAGCGCGCGACTATCCTGGCGGGATCGGGGCTGATTGGGGAGGAACATCTGCCGCCGCACTTCGGAGAGCCGGGGTTCGCGCCGCTGGCGAGCCGGCCGCGGCAGCCGGGGCGGGATTCCGGGATAAGGGATGTGGAGGCGATTAAAGCCGAAGCGGCGCGGCTGATGAGAGAACGCCAGATGGTGCAGGTAGAGGTGGGCACGACGGTGAACGAGGCGGAGCGGCAATTGATCCTAAAGACTTTGGAGTCGACGCACAATAATAAGACGAAGGCCGCGGAGATACTGGGGATCAGCGCCAAGACGCTGCAGAATAAGCTGAAGGAGTACTCTAGCAGCGGAGACGATGGAACGGAGCAGGCGTAGTTGCTGAGGGTCCTGCGGAGCTACAGATGCGGCTGAAGACCAAGCTCGTGCTGGCGTTTACGGCGCTGACGTTTGCGATCGTGCTGGTGCTGTCGGGGCTGTTTGCGGCGGAGTTGCTGCGGCAGAGGATCGAGCAGACGTGGTCGACGAATGATGTGCAGGCCCATCAGGTCTGGCTGATGACCCAGCAGGCAGTGGTGGACGGGATCAGAGCAAATCCTCCGTCGGATCGAAGCGAAGAGGCGTTCCATGCGGCGGTGGTGGATGCGCTGCGCAACAATGAAGCTCTGCAGAATTTGATGAATGCGGTGGTGCGCTACTCGCCGACCGTGCAGGATGTGAGCGTTACGGATGCGCAGGGCATGACCATTGTGAGCACCGATCCGGACGCGTTGGACCAGCCGGCGCCGTACCGTCTCAGCTTAAAGACGGTGCGGGATAACGGAGTGCTCTATCAGACGCGGCAGGTCTTCGGACCGGCGCGGGTGCTGGATGTGACGCAGGCTCTGGACCGCAACGGGAAGCCGTTTCTGGCTGTGCATATTGGCGTGCAATCGACCTTTTTGAAGAGCACATATGCTCCGTGGCTGCGCGCGGCGCTGGCGTTCGCGTTGATTGCAGGTGTGGCGTCGATTGTGGCGGCGGGACTGTTGGCGAACCTGGCGCTGTTACCTATCGAACAGATAAGCAGGCGGCTGGAGCGGCTGACGCGGCAGGCCGGGCCCACATTGGAGGCTGGAGAGGCGGAGCCACCCAGGCTGGGAGCCGGCGAGGAAGGCGGCAGCGACGCGGTGGTGCGCGTGACGAAGACTATCGAGCGGCTGGACGAGCAGATGCGCACGAAGGAGGCCGGATATACGGCGCTGCAGGCGAACCTGGACCAGATGCTGGATACTCTGCGCGATGGGGTGCTGCTGTTTACGGCGGACCGGCGGGCGGTGATGGTGTCGGATGCGGTGGAGAATTTTGTGAGCGGGACCGAAGGGATTCCGAGAGGAAAGATGGTGGGGAGACGGCTGGAGGAGATCTTCACGCCGGAGACGGCGCTGGGAGTGGCGGTGCTGGAGGCGTTCGGGAGCGGCAGAGAGGTCATCTCGGAGGCGGTGACGCTGGAGGACGGGCGCGAGGTGCAGATATCGCTCGACCGCATCGACGACGGGCGCGATGCGAATGGAAACGGCATAGGGCGCGGCCGGGGGCACATGGGAACGCTGCTGACGTTGCGGGACATGGAGTCGGCGCTGCAACTGGGGCAGGAGTTGGAGGTCTCACGCAGACTGGCGGCCATTGGACGGCTGACGGCAGGCGTGGGGCACGAGGTGAAGAATCCTATCAACGCAATGGTGGTGCACCTGGAGCTGCTGCGCGGGAAGCTGACACATGGAAGCTCTCAGGCGGGAGAGCAGGGCGAGGGCGAGCTCTTCCGCGGGGCGCAGCGGCACGTCGATATTTTGAGCGGGGAGATGAAGCGCCTGGATCGAGTGGTGCAGACGCTGGCGGACTTTTCGCGTCCGATGGAGTTGCAGTTGTTTGAGCGGGATCTGCGCGGGGTGGTGAAGGCGGTAATTGAACTGACCGAAGCAGAGATGGCGGAGAACAACGTCGAGGTGGAGATGGAGTTGCCGCGGGAGCCGGTGATGGTGCGGGTAGACGGCGAGTTGATGCAGCAGGCACTGCTGAATCTGCTGTTAAATGGGATGCAGGCCATGCCAAAGGGCGGCAGGATACGAGTGAACGTGCGGCGCGATGGGCAGTTCGCAGTATTGACGGTGGAGGACCAGGGAGACGGTATACCGCCGGAGGTGTTACCGCGTATCTTCGAACTGTACTTTACGACCAAGCCGAAGGGCAGCGGTATCGGGCTGGCGATGACGTATCGCATTCTGCAGATGCATGGCGGCGCGATGGACGTGCGATCGAATGCTGATCCGGCAGCGGCGGACCGAGGCACAACCTTTACCCTGAGATTGCCGGTTGCAATCGGGGCCGTGGGCGAAGGGCGCAAGACGGCGGGGGCGGGAGGCGGGGCGGCAGTTGCACTGCGAGGAGAAGCGGGCATGATCCGGACGGCAGTCGATCCGGTGGGTAAGGAGAACGTTTGAACGTGTATTGGGACAAGGCAGCAGCACGACTGAGAACAGCGGAGTTGGACGGTGGAGTTCTGCGAGGATTTTCGCTGGGACTGGCCCTGCTGATGTCGCTGGGAATCAGCGGGTGTGCGCATAAGAAGATCACGGTGCCGGTTTTTCCGCAGACACAGGTGCCGCTGATTCCGTCTCCCGAGCCTAGTGATCCGCAGATGGTGGAGGCCCCGGAGGTCGAAGAGCTGCCGGTGCCGGTGGCTGAGGCGGCAGCAAATCCTCGTCCGCGGAGGAGGCCGACGCCAAGACCGCCTGCGACGACTCAGCCGGGTGCTCCGCAGCCGCAGATTGCCGCGGTGGATAGCGCGGACGAAGGGGCGGCTATCGGCGAGCTGACGACTGGCGGGGACGCCGAGCCCCAGATGAGACAAGAGGCCGCGGACCTGATTGCGTCAAACGAGAAGCGGCTGAAGGCGCTTCCGCCGCAGAAGGTGCGAGCGCAGCGCTCGCAGATCAGCAAGATACAGAACTTCGAGCGGCAGGCACAGGCGGCGCTTAACTCCGGCGATGCGGAGGGCGCGAAGACGCTGGCGACCAAGGCGCAGCTGCTATTGAACGATCTGGATCGCGGGGGCGCCAGCTAAAGTCGCAGCGAGGAAGAGCGTCAGGCGTTGGCGCCGTGGCATTTTTTGTACTTCTTGCCCGAGCCGCAAGGGCACTCGTCGTTGCGGCCGACCTTTGCGCCGGTGACGCGAGGCGCATTGCCGTTGGCGCCGGCAGAGGCCGCACCGGCTGCGTGGGCGAGGTCGAGCTCGCGCTGCTTCTTCTTGTGGAACTCGCGTTCGAGGGCATCGATGGTAGTGGTGGGGGGGCGATTCGAGACCGGCGGTGGCGGCGGCGCCTGAGGCGGCGCTGCATTCGCTGGAGCGGCGGCGGGCAGCCTGGGCGTGCCAGGGAGCGGTGCGGCGGGGAGGCTGGCACCCTGAATGCGCGCGAGTTGCTCGGCGGTCTCGATGGGCGTGCCGTCGGGGCCAATAATCTGCATGCGGAAGAGGTGGCGCGCGGTGTCTTCCTGGAAGCGGATCATCATCGCCTCGAACATCTCGAAGGACTCTTTCTTGTAGGCGACGAGCGGGTCCTGCTGGGCGTAGCCGCGGAGGCCGATGCCCTCCTTGAGGTGGTCCATGGCGAGGAGGTGATCCTTCCACAGGCCGTCGAGCACAGAGAGCATGACGATGCGCTCGTGGTAGCGCATCTGGTCGGCGCCGAGGATCTGTTCCTTCACGTCGTAGCGCGCGCGCAGGTGGTCGTAGATGGCCTCACCGAGCTCGTGACGATTCAGCGAGGTGACGTCGATCTTCTCCGGCTCGCGATCGAAGCGGGCGCCGAAGACATCGAAGATCTGGTTGAAGAGCTGCTCGGTCTTCCACTCGTCGGGATGGGCCTTCTCCGGAACGTTCTCGTCGAGGATGTTCGAGAGGATGGTGGAGACGTAGTCCTCGGTGATGAGCTGCTTCTGGTCGACGCCCTCCATCAATTGGCGGCGCAGGCCATAGACGGCCTCGCGCTGCTTGTTCATCACGTCGTCGTACTCGAGGACGTGTTTGCGGGATTCGAAGTTCTGCGCTTCGACGGCCTTCTGCGCGGCCTCGATGCGCTTGGAGATCATGCGCGCTCTCGATGGGCACGCCCTCCTCCATGCCAAGCCGCTGCAGCAGCGTGGAGACCCACTCGCGCGCGAAGATGCGCATCAGGTCGTCTTCGAGGGAGAGATAGAAGCGCGACGCGCCGGGGTCGCCCTGGCGTCCTGCGCGTCCGCGGAGCTGGTTGTCCACGCGGCGCGACTCGTGGCGCTCGGTGCCGAGAATGTGCAGGCCGCCGGCGGCGATGACGGCGTCGTGCTCAGTCGCCAGCTGCTGCAGCGTGCGCGGCGACGGCTGCGTCCCAGGCCTCCTGCGTGGTCTCGAACTCCTGCGACTGGTAGTAGAAGCGGAACATGCCGGGGCCGGCGACGGGTGAGATCGCGCCCTCGGCGGCGGAGACGGCGCGCGCCTGCTGTTTTCGGACGAGGTCCTGGCGTGCCATGAAGTCGGAGTTGCCGCCGAGCAGAATGTCGGTGCCGCGACCGGCCATGTTGGTGGCGATGGTCACCATGCCAAGACGGCCGGCCTGCGCGACGATCTCGGCCTCCTTCTCGTGGAACTTCGCGTTGAGGACGACGTGGCGGACGCCCTTGCGCTTGAGTATCTCGGAGAGCAACTCGGACTTCTCGATGCTGGTGGTGCCGACCAGCACGGGCTGGCTTCGCCTCGTGCAGGCGGGTGATCTCGTCGGCGACAGCAAAGTATTTTTCTTTCGCGGTGCGGAAGACGACGTCCTGATTTTCGATGCGCAGCAATTTACGGTTGGTCGGGATGACAACGATTTCGAGCTTGTAGATCTTGTCGAACTCGGCGGCCTCTGTCTCTGCAGTACCGGTCATGCCGGAGAGTTTCTTGTACATGCGGAAGTAGTTCTGGAAGGTGATGGTGGCGAGGGTCTGGTCTTCCTTGCGGATGTTGACGCCTTCTTTTGCCTCGACGGCCTGATGCAAGCCATCGGACCAGCGGCGGCCAGGCATAAGACGGCCGGTGAATTCGTCGACGATGATGACCTCGCCGTCCTTGACGACGTATTCGACGTCGCGCTTGTAGAGGTTGTGGGCCTTGATGGCGACCTCGACGTGGTGTTTGAGGTCCCAGTTCTCGGGATCGGCGATGTTGCCGATGCCGAGCAGCTCTTCGATCTTCTCCCAGCCCTCGTCGGTGACGGTGATGGCGCGGGCCTTCTCGTCGATGACGAAGTCGCCGGTCCAGGTCTTGCTCTCGAGGGTCTCGATGAGCTCGCCCTGCTCGAGTTTGGGGATGATGACGTTGACGCGCGCGTACTTGTCGGTGGTCTGGTCGGTGGGGCCGGAGATGATGAGCGGCGTGCGGGCCTCGTCGATGAGGATGGAATCGACCTCGTCGACGATGCAGTAGTAGTTGCCGCGCTGGACCTGATCCTTCATCTCGAACTTCATGTTGTCGCGCAGGTAGTCGAAGCCGAACTCGTTGTTGGTGCCGTAGGTGATGTCGGAGCCGTAGGCCTCGCGGCGCTGCTCGTCGGAGAGATCGTGCACGATGACGCCGACGGACAGGCCCAGGAAGCCGTAGATCTTGCCCATCCATTCGGCGTCGCGCTTGGCGAGGTAGTCGTTGACGGTGACGACGTGGACGCCGCGGCCGGCGAGCGCGTTCAGGTAGCAGGGCAGCGTGGCGACGAGGGTCTTGCCTTCGCCGGTCTTCATCTCGGCGATCTTGCCGGAGTGCAGGACGATGCCGCCGATGAGCTGCACGTCGAAGTGACGCATGCCGCACGGCGCGCTTGCCGGCCTCGCGGACGACGGCGAAGGCCTCGGGCAGGACGGCGTCGAGGGCTGCCTTTTCCGCGGCGAGAGTGCGTTCGTCGGCGTCGGCATCGGCCGGGTCGATCTTCTCGGCGGCGACGGCTTCTGCGATGCGCTGGCGGAACTCGGCGGTCTTGGCACGGAGCTGCTCGTCGGAGAGCGCCTGCGTGGTGGACTCGAGAGCATTAATCTGAGTGACAAGCGGCAGAATGCGCTTTATAGCGCGTTCGTTACTTGTGCCGAAGACTTTGGCGATAACTGAGTTGATCACGGTGGTTTTCCTTGGGGCTTGGCGCTAATCGTCGCGGGAGGAGGTCTGGCCGAAGAACTCTGGCTAAGGCTGAGGGCGATGTCCGTCAAGGAGACTGGGACATCGGCTCGGACGCGAGGTCTATGCGCGGAGGAGGCCGGTATGGTTGTTTACCGCTGCTGCGGCGCGTGCCGGCCTGCGCATGGTCCAGACAGTTCGATGCGCTGTCCACCGGGCGGGGTCAAGGCGAGTGGGCGTGGCGAGATGGCTGTTGCCGCCTGCCTGTGCAACTGCCTGATGCGCCGGAAGAGCCGCGATGCCATGACGCTGGGATGCGCCATTCGATCGGCGGGAGACCTCACCATTTACAAGCTGCAGGGTGAAGTTGTCCTTCAGCTGAACAGAGCAGAGGAGAACCACCACAAACACGAAATGGGAGGAGCGCAGGCGCATAGATCAGCGTCCAGTAGACGCCTCTTCTATGTTACTCGAAGCTGGGTACAATACGGGGCCGAATTGCAGTACTCTCGGGAAACAAGACACTTGTAGCGAAAATAGATGGGGAATGGCCATGAAGAGACTCTTCAGCATTAGCGTAGTCGTTGTTTTAGGGTCGGCTTTATCGGGTCCGCTCGGCTATTCCCAATCCGGCCTCACGGCGAAACCCGTAATGAAGCACGCGACTGGAGCTTTTGATGTCAAGGTTATCCCCCAGGCGGCGGAGGATGCGGGAGAGGCGGGAATCGGCCGGATGCTGATCGACAAGCAGTTCCACGGCGACCTGGAGGCGACCAGTAAAGGGCAGATGCTGGCCTCGGGGACGGGGGCTGCCGGAAGTTCGGGAGCCTATGTCGCGCTGGAGGTGGTGACCGGGACGCTGGGAGGGCGAAAGGGAACGTTTGTGCTGCAGCACTCGGCGACCATGGACCGGGGTGTGCCTGCGCTGAGTGTTACGGTGGTGCCGGGCTCGGGGACGGGAGAGCTGGTGGGTCTGTCGGGGAAGATGGATATTGTGATTGCGAATGGCAAGCACTCGTATGTGTTCGACTACACGCTTCCCGAGTGAGCGCATCTTCTACCCCGGAAACGGTAATTATATACTTGACAAACCCACTGATTAAATGTATTGCCATCGGGACACACTCCATACGATGATGTCGCTGGAGAGTTCGCCACACCCAAGCCCCGCCTGCAAGCGGGGTTTTTTCTGTTTGACTTTTATTGTACATCTTGCGCGTTTAGGATTAGGGATGTTCTTTCGCGTCGTTGGATGGCTACAGACCGCGTGCTTGCTGGCTATTGGCGTCGCTGCGGTGGTCTCTTTACTGGCCACATTCATCAGGCGAATGCGGGGGGTTGCGGGTGGGATTCTCTACTTATGTTTTATTCTCTGGGTCATAAGTCTCTGTTTGTGGAGCGGGGCAAATATTTATCTCGGATGGGGCACATTCCTGCTGATCGTTGGCATTCTGCTCGGTGGCGTGGGTGTTGTACCCGTTGCATTACTATGCTTTCTTTTCACGAAGCAATGGGGGCAGGCGTTCGACCTATTGTTTCAGGTGGCGGTCATTGTGGCCGGATACTACACCCTTAGTTGGATGATGAAGACGAGCGATAATTCCATGATTTCTGGCTAAGTTCCGCAACCAGCAAACGCGAGATCGTGTTGGGCGCACCAGTATCCGAACATGCACAACGGCTTTTTTGTGAGATAACAGTTTTATGAGAAAAGGGGCGATATAAGGCGCGATTGCCTTAGTAACCTCGATTGTCTGTTGGACGGCAGGTGGGAGATGCATTTTGCGGACGCCTCCATGTTAGATAGGTCAACCGGATTGCGATGCCATTGCACTGCCGGGTGAATCCATCCAACGAGGATGATGCATCTACGCAAAATCATCGCGGGGGTACTGCCGTAGTCTTACCATCTTTAAGATTAGAGCCTTTCTGATCGTAGGCCCAGTAGCAATCTCGATTCCTCCTCTCCTTTGGGTTTGTCAAAGACATAACTCCCCGGAAACGCTTGACTCGCCCTATATAATAGAAGCAGGAAAACAGACTCCGGCAACGGCCGGGGTTTCACATTTAAGCGCGGACTTCGGCAACCGAGGTCCGGACTTAAGCTCTAACGTTTTGAAGATTTTGAGCAAAATAGGGGGGGGGTATGAACATGAAGTCCGCAGACAAGACCACGAAACGCTCCGAGCGCCACGCCCAAACCACGGCTCTGCGAACCTGCGCCATCCTCCTCAGCTTTATTTGCTCCGCCACTCTCCACGCCCAGCAACCCGGAACCCCCGGCCCAGCCCCCATCACCCCACCCCAATCCAACACCCCGCAGGACGCCCCGCTCAACCCCGCCCTGCCCACCCTGTTCATAGTCGGCGACTCCACCGCCCGCAACGGAGCCGACCTCGGCTGGGGAGACCACTTCGCCCCCCTCTTCGACACCGCCAAAATCAACATCGCCAACCGAGCAATGGCAGGCCGCAGCTCCCGCAGCTACTACAACGAAGGCCGCTGGGACAAAGTCCTCGCCGAGATGAAGCCCGGCGACTACGTCCTCATCCAGATGGGCCACAACGACGGCGGCAGCGGCCCCGAAGCCGTAGCCAAAGACACCAAGTACCGCAGCAGCATCAAGGGCCTCGGCGACGAGACCGTCGACGTCCCGCTGCCCAAACCCTTCACCACCGGCCCCATCGCCGGCCAGACAATCGAAACCGTCCACACCTACGGCTGGTACCTCCGCAAATACATCGCCGACACCCGCGCCAAACACGCCACCCCCATCCTACTAACCGTGACCATCCGCAACATCTGGAAGGACGGCCACATCGAACGCGACATGGGCTTCCGCGACTTCGAGTACCAGCTAGCGCCGCCGAGAACGTCTCCGTAGTCGACATGGCCACCGTGGCCGCCGACGGATTCGAAGCCCTTGGCCCCGAAAAGACCGCCCTCCTCTTCCCAATCGACCACACCCACACCAGCGCCATTGGAGCCGACATGAATGCCCACTCCGTAGCCACGGCCCTGCGCAATGCAAAATCCCCGCTGGCCGGTTATCTTAAGCCCTCCTGACTGTTAGGCGCGGGTAGCGTGGAAGCGTAGTCGGACGTAGTCGGCAGTCCAGTTGCCGTCGTGGTCGCGGAGGATGGGTTCGAGGATGGCGACGGTGGCGGCGACGACCTGGGCTCGGTCGGTGGGGGGGAGGGTGTCGAGGATTCCGTTGCGGAAGGTGTTGAGCCAGATCTCCATGCCGTTCTTGCCGTCAGGTCCGTCGGGGAGTGGAGTGGGGCGCGGGATGAGGTCGATGGACTGGACAGTGAAGCCGGCGGCTTCGAGCAGGCGGCGGTAGGTGGCGGGGGTGGGGTAGAAGGATGCGGCGTCGGCTTCGGCGTCGATGCCGTAGGGGGCGAGGGTGGATTGGAGCGCGGCTCGGATGGCGGCGATGTTGGCGAAGCCGCCCATCTCGGCTACGAAACGGCCGTTTGGTTTGAGGGCGCGGTGGATGGCGGTGAGGGCGGCGGGCTGGGTGGCTTCGGGGATCCAGTGGAGGGCGGCGTTGGAGAAGGCGGCGTCGAACTGGGCGATGTAGGGGAGGGATTCGGCGGGGTGGTGGGCTACTTCGAAGGGGTGGGCGCATTTCTGGACGCATGTTTGGGCGCGGGTTTGGGCGGCGGCTACCATGGCGGCGGAGGCGTCGGCGCCGGTGAGGATGGCTCCGGTGGCGGCGAGCTGTTCGGTGAGGGCTCCGTCGCCGCAGCCTATGTCGAGGATTTGTTCGCCGGGTTGGGGGGCGAGGAGATCGACGACGGCGGTGGCTAGGTTGGCTACGAAGCGACCGTGGGTGGCGTAGTTGTCGGTGTTCCAGGTTTGGCCGGTGGGTTTTGTTTCTTCGCTGGTGGTCATGGGTCTATTGTTCACGGTTGGGTGAGGATGCGCTAACAAGATAAGGATTTTTGAGGGATAGATAAGGGCGGCTTAGGCTACACTCCTAAG
>CAWHVZ010000012.1:0-664451 GCA_963832995.1 uncultured Acidobacteriaceae bacterium | reverse complement strand
AAGCCCCCGACAATGGCAGCAGCGGCGAATGCCTGGAGATAGCCATGATCTACTTTGGTAGCAAGGCCGGTCGTCCCTAGAGGGTCAAGCCCGATATACTTGTCGAATTCGATTGAGAAGCCATCCGGGCACACGGCTCGATGGAAGGTGACGAACATCTTCCGCTGCTCGGCGTTGCCGACGCTCTGGACGGTCCCAACCAGCCGGGTTCCTTGCGGCATGAGGAGCTGCTGGTGATCGTGTGAGTAGTAGTCGGTCGTGAGCATGATGAGTATCGGACCAGCTAGACCGCCGTCGGATGTGGTTGGTCACGACTCCTTCAATCACCGTTCCCTCGAATACCCGATAGAGCTTCCCTTGTAGCCGTCGAAATCGTACCCGACCATCGGGTCGCTCTTGCAGTACCCACTTCGGCTTCTCTGTGCGTTCGTTGGTTCCTGCAGCGTTACGGAGCGGCGGCCGCAACAGCCCCTGTCGAGAGGCGCCTCCTCGCCGGTTCCGCAAGCAGCAGCGGTCGCGGTGGCGGGCATCCGGTCGTCGCTGACCCTGGGTGGCGAAATCGATAGCCACGGTGTCGCTGTTGAGTGCGTCCTGATGCAGCTTCTCGCGCGCCAGCGCTTTCTGCTTGGCCTCGGCCTGCGCCTGAGAGACATTGGAGGTTTGCTTGGGCGCGTTTGGGCTGTCGCCATAGATGGCGTTGCGCTGCGCAGCGGTCATCGGGGCGGTTCCGGCAGCCTCCGGGCCAGGCACGGCCTGTGTCGCTGAAGCTGCTGCATCGGCGGCAAGCCTCTGCTGGTGCTGGCGGTCGTCGGCATCGCTGCGCGCCTGCATCTGCTGCTGGTCTCGAAGCTGCACACCTGCTGCGGATTTGCAGTCGCTGGGCGCATGGGCATCGCACTGGCGGCGCGGCCTTCTTGTTGCCACTCGACCAGACTGGAGATGTTCGCTATACCGATCAGGGCAACGATGGCAATCAGAGCGATCATGACCGGCTTGCTCTCTTGAGCGGCGACTTGCCTCGCGCTGCGGGGAACGGTGGCGGGCTGATTCTCTTGATTTTCTGGCATGGTTAGTTCCTCTCCCGATTCGCTGAGTTGTCCGATGGAAGTCCACCTCTTCTTGCCGATGGCCAGATACCCGTTATCCAGTTGCTTGGGACCGTGTAGAGGCCGGCGTTGTAGTCGAAGTTGATGAGCCATCCCTTCCGTCCTTCAGTTCGTAGAGCGCAGGCGTCTCCTGGAACTGGCCGCGCAGGTAGGTGAACTTGTCATCACGCCAGATCTGCTGGAGACCAATCTCCTTGGCCTTTTTCGCGTCCCATGCGTAGTCGAAGTGAAGGCTGCCGGGATATTGGCTCCGGTACGCTCTCGGCTTTGCTTCCTCCGCCTTCACTTCGGCGGTCTGCGCCGCCTTCGCAGCGGCGGCCTCCTGCTTGGCCTTGTCCAGTTCGGCGGCTGGCACGAATACCGGCATTTCCGTCAGTCTGTCCTTGGCAGCCTTGTCGCCGGGGACAAGGAAGACCTTCGAATCGAAGTGCTCGTCCGCATCACCCGAAATCTCTTGGAGTTGCAATGTGTATTCGTTGCCGTGGTCCGAGACGATGTGGATGTCCGTCGTCGTGTTCGCGAGCTTGGGCTTGACGCTGATAAACCGGCTGGCTACGTGGCCGCGCATCGAACACCCAGTCCACGGTGTCTCCACCGAATACCGTCGCGATCTTCTCCTCGTCGGGAAGGAGGATCAGGGTCGATTGCAGCAGGCCGGCGCGGATGACAGGCGGAGTTTGCGCCTCGGAGACCGTGACGGAACGCGGAGCGTTCGGCTGGAGGCGATGCGGTATCGGAGCGGGCGACGCCTGGGCGATCCCGCAGGCAAGGGAGAGAAGAGACGTAACGGCGAGGATCATCGGCGGTTTCATAAGGCCCCTTTGGTTGTGATGGATTGGTTACACTGCCTCTCCTTGGGCGAAACGAGCGATGCCCTCGGAGAGTCCATATTTCTCGATCAGCTTGGTCCGGCGTACCCGGTCCTTTGGCTTGGTCGAAAATGTTGCGTAGCTGCGGCTGTCGAGATTCAGGGTGACGACCTTCGTCAGCCCGTCACGCCGCATGTAAAGTCCTTCGCGATCCTGCAAGCTCTCGAAGAGAGCGAGCTGCTGCTCGTTCATCTTGAATAGCTCGGCGTATCGCTTTCGGTTGAAGGTCGCATCCTTTAGGAAAAGAAACGACGTGCAGGAATTCACGATGCTGTCCGCATTTGCGCCGAGGTCGTCGGCGGATTGGCCGATCATGGTCACGCCGCCAAGATTCTTGCGGACGGTCTTGATGGAAGCCAACGCGCCGTCGAGCAGTTGCTTGTTCTTCATCGAAGAGAAGATCTCTTCGATCAGGATGTGCTTCGGAACGCCAAGATTGGCCGGGTTATAGAGAACGTCGTTGATGCGGCGCAGCAGCCAGACCATCAGCGGCTCGATCAGGTCGGCATACTGCTCGTTGTTCACTCCCTGGAAGTCGAAGCACTGGAGGCGCGAAAGCGAGAGGCTGTCTTCGATGTTGTCGAAGACGGCGTTGTAGATACCCTTGCCAACCCACTTCGATAGGTAGCGGTCGAGCTTCTTCGGAAGGAAGAGATTCGACAGCCGGCGATTCGCCGGGTCGAGCAGGTACATATCCTGCACGGCCTTGTGGATCACGTCATCGTCTTCCGGCTCCAGCTCCGCGCCGCCGTTCGTAAGCAGCAGCTTCACGAACGAGTACAGGAACTTGATGTTGCTCTCGGTCGGCTCCAGCGCAAACGGATTGACTCGCGGGCCGTCCTTGCCGACTCGATCGACCTTGCCGCCGTACAGCTCGACGACACTCTCGTAGCTGCCGCCGATATCGAAGATGTAGGTGAATCCGCCGTATTTCTGCTCAAGGGCAACGAGCTGATTGCCATGAACCGACTTGCCGGTGCCTGTCGGCCCGATGATCAGCATGACCCGAACGCCGTCAACATACACGTCCTGAAAGAACGGCGTCCGTGTGCGGGTCTCGAAGATATTCAGGTATTCGCTATCGAGATCTTCCGAATGCGGGTGTCCGATATGAGGGGCGAACACGGAGGAGAGCCGTGCATGGTGGTCCTCTGCCAGCCACATCGGGAAGACATTGAACTTCTGATTGCCGGGGAACATCGCGTAGAACGCAGAGAGGTTTCCAAGCGTCTCCTCCATCACCTGGGCGCGAGCATCCACAAAGACGCGATGCACAGCGGGCGCGTGCTCCGAAGCTGTTCCGGACTGCGCGCTGCGACCAGGAGCCTGAAGCGAGAACTCGCCCTGGGCCTTCTTGTCGAGTGAACGGATGACATCGCTGAGATCGTCTACATTGTTGTTGGCCGCCCTTGCCCCGGCGCCCGTATCTAACGAGGCCGTGTCCCGTCCGCTCATGACACGGGTCAAGACTCCAACTTTGAAGAACGAGATGAACTTCTCCTGGGCGTCGATCTCGCTGCGAGCGGCGGACGTAGACTTCACACGCCATGTCGTGCACAGCACACTGTCGCAATCGAGCGTCAGCAGATTCGAGAAGAGGCACGGGCGCGATGCCTCGGGTGTCGTCTTCAACGAAAACATCTGGACATGCCGCTTGCCAATCTGTACGTGGTCGCTGTGCCACGCAACCGGGCTCTTCACGATCTGCCGATCCACACCGGTATCGCCGCGAAGCTCGTCCTGGCCGGCCCACTCCTCCAGGTTGAAGAGATAGCTGAAGAACTGGAAGGCTTCGCTTCTTGCCGAGGCAGCTGAGTCCAAGCGAACTGCCGAGGTGCCCTGCCAGTAATGTCGCAGTCTTCTCCAGGTCGGAGAGCATCCGCGATGTCTCCAGGGCATTGTCCTTCGGCTGTGCGCTCGAATGCCTTCGCCTTCGACGGCTCCAGCGTCAGGCACCAGTGAAGGTCGATTCGGCGGAAGGCTGCGTTCTGCTCCAGGAACGCGAGACGGTCGCTTGCGAACGTATCGGTGACCTCGTTTGCATACTGCTTCTGACGGGGAAGCTCGAACCCCGACATCACGCGCGTGTACTGATAGAGGCAGGAGCCTTCAGGAAGTCCGCGCAAGCGCCCCTTCGATCTGACCGGACACGGGACTCAAGCTCCAGGTCAGTCAGGCCCTCCTCATCCAAGCCAGTCAGGGAGAAGAGGCATCCGTATCCTCCGCCTTTCAGAGCGAAGATGTTCGGCCCGACGAAGCGCGATATCGGAACGATGCTGCAGGCCGCGCCGGCCTTCGCAAACCACGGAGTGTGTTTGAGTTGTTCAGTATTTGCGCGGGTCATAGTAGCTCTTCTGGCTGAGGCTGAGGCCCCAGAGTTGGAACATCTTTGGGTGATTGCGGACGATGAGCCATGCACCGCCGGCGAGCGTTGGAAAGCCCAGGATGGCCAGCATTCGGAACCCAACGAGGAAAACCGTTACGCAGACGAACACGATCGCCATCCATGCTGAAAGGTCGAGTCCGAGCTTGGCTCTCGGCCTGTTCAATGCCTGATTGATCGGTAACGGTTCTCCCCGCTTGGTCGTGTGCATGACAGCTCCTACATCGACTGCCCGGTGAGTGAACCAATCCAGCCCGCTCCCCAGCCGAGAACGCCGGCACCGAACAGCGCGCCGAAGAGGCCAGGAATGGCGTCCTGAAAACGACCGCTCATCATCCGAATTCCGGCGAAGATCAGTCCGCCGAAGCAGATGACAGCGCCCGCATAGATAGCGAAAGTTTTGAACGTTCCCATGAGGGTTTGCGCCCCAGAGAAGTCCATCGTTCCTTGGGCATGTGCAGCTGTGGCAAACGAGAGTGCCACGAGGACTGGTGCGAAGGCGCGTATGGCGCGACGCACGGTTTCTTTTCGAGCGGCTGTCAGCCTCCAGTTGGAGATCCTTCTGGTCGAGGGATGGACAGGTCTAAAAGGCAACCGAACGGATGAGTTATCCGATCGAACGATGGGTAGGATTTGGTCCACTTTGCACCTCCGCTGACCGGGTACGTCAGCATGGCGCAAAACTAGAATGACCCAATCAACCGAGTCCAATAACTTTTAGGAACGTCGTTATTCCAAAAGGGAATAGTGGTTGCTATGCGATGTAGTTGCGAAGCACTTCTGGGGTACCAACTCCAGTCTGAATGAGACTGGCTTTGACCGAGGGTTTGTTCTCCAAAATGCACGAGAACGAGGTGCCATCCTCGAAGTCGATCTGCAACTCGGCGCCGTCTGGATCAGCTCGAAATAGTTTCAAACATTTCACAACCTTACCGACGATTTCAGTGCACTCGATGATGTCCTCAGGCATTTCCAAACTCTCCGCACTACCCGCACTTGTTACAGACTTGGCCATTATCACACTCATCGTGTGTAGACTCATAGTGGTCATAATCGAAGTATGGAGGTGTGCCTCCTACTTCCATCAAGTCTCGTTTCGGCTCAAGAATACGGAGCCTCCGCGATGACCGTGGATTTTCTCAAGAAGAACTGGCGGAGCGCGCTGGGCTGCATCGCAATTATGTCGGCGGAGTAGAACGGGGAGAACGCAACATCGCCCTCGAAAACATCGTCAAGTTGGCGAAGGCACTATCAATTCCCACGCGGGATCTGTTCACTGACTTTCCGTGATCAATAGGGAAGGGAACTGCCGTGGGCGTGTATCGGGCCTAACCGGAAGGACCGTTGAAAAGGTGTATTCTGCCGATAATCTGGGGCGCCGTTCGACTGTCGGTTTCGTTGTTTTGAACAAGAATTGGGCCTCAAAAGACTGTGGGGGATTTTGTGGGGAGAACACTTCAAAAAGGTGGGTAATCTTGAGTAGTCCCCACAGTCATAAAATTTCCTAAGCACTCAATAAGTCTCTCTAAATAAGCAACATATGGCACCCATGAGCAATGCTGAAACGAGCAAATGTCTAGCTGTTAACCGAAGGGTTGTAGGTTCGAGTCCTACCTCAGGAGCCATAAAAGCCGGCAATTAACAGTTCCTCCTCTAACAACTTCGCGTAATCACTTCCGACGCTTAAAACTCCGTCCCTGTAGCCCCATGTTTTGCTTCTGCGCTGAAAAATCCTTCGAGCTGGAGATGACGAGGAAGCGCCATACGCCTGGGCAGGTAGTGACTCCAGCGCATTGCGCTTGGTTTCCATGCATATGTGGGTATAGTGCCAGCGGCCGGCTTACCCGGCACGTAACCGAAGCTCTGATCTCTGTCCCGGCCGAGGTTGGCGAAACCTGAGTGAGCCGCGCCAAAGCAAAGCCACCGTATTCGGCTTCGACCCAATGCATCACGCGGTGAAATTCTTGAGCATCCCGAAAAACCTCTCTCATTACGAAAAATCAAGTTTATTAATCACCGGATACGCGAGCCGGTCTTTTGGAAGTGTCGAAAACACCATGTCCGGTATGACGACAATACAGCAACGCACGGCCCTCGATTCGGCTATTTTATTATATATCAATCACTTACAATAACAACCCTTTGTGGCAGTTCTGAATAAGCCGTCAACCGGCTTAAGAAAGCCATACCCATTTCGATATCGTTACAAATTTACAACTGAAGTTAACCCAGGCAAATTTTTAATTTGCCAAGAGGCTTTGACTTCAAATATAAATAAGTCGCTTTTGAGACTGCACCACATCTCCCATTGAATTGGTTCGACAAAAATGGCATGGCAATAAAGAAGAAAGCAAAAATGCTGTGCCCATAACCTAAGCCGTCAGCGCCCATTCCAGTGCCGAGTTTTGGCAGAAATCTGAGGGTTCTGGCAAAGCGTTCCGGCTTACCAGAGAGATAGATTTTATGGGGCAATTTGTCGCGATCCGTCCCGAATGTCAGTTCGATCCATTGACCGAGTTGGTCATGCGGCAGGAAGTCGCCCAGATTCTCCATCACTCCGAATATCCATTCGCCCATAAGGTGCGGATTGAATCGCCGAATGGCCGCTACCTTCTGCACTTCGAGTCTGTTGAGCCCGAAGTGGAGGCCGCTCTGCTTCCCGTGCGGCCCGAGGCGGCCGTAAACTCCGCCGGCTATTACGCCGGTCGCGACATGAACACCCTGTACCCATTTGTGAGGCCAACTATATGAATCTGACAATTACAGCCCCCGTGCTTTGCGGGAACACAGCTCGTCTAAAATCGGGCGGAATCGCTCAATCACACTCACTCATCCGCATTCTTCTGGTAGTGATATTGTTTGCCGTCTGTGGCCATGCCGCAGTGGCACAAGATACTGCCGCCACTATTTTGGGTAATGTGACCGACTCTACCGGCGCTGCGATTTCCACTGCGGAGGTCACGGTTACCAACACCCAGACCAACGTCAGCGTAGTGGTTACGACTACGGATTCCGGCGCGTATACGGTGCCGCAGCTTTTGCCCGGCACCTATTCGGTGACTATCAAAGTTGCGGGCTTCGAGACGGCGAGCATGCTGAATCTGCAGGTTTCTGCCGGCGACCGCCGCCGCGCCGACGCCACGATGGTGGTGGGAGGATCGAATGTAACGGTTGAGATCACAACGACCGCTCCCGTGCTGCAAACAGACACCTCGTCCATCGGTAGCAATATTACCCAGCAGGCGGTGCATGACCTGCCTCTGAACGGACGTAACTACATCACCCTCGTGCAGATCTCGCCGGGTGCTACGGAAGCGGCAGCTAATAGCATCAACAGCGGTACACGTCCGGATGATCGCCGTCCCAGCTCCTCCATTTCGATGAACGGCCAGTCCGAGACGCTGAACGATCAGCTCGTAGATGGTATGGATAACAATGAACGCGTCATCGCGACCATCGGCGTGCGTCCCTCCATTGACTCTATTCAGGAGGTTCGCGTCGTTACCAACACCTTCTCGGCGGACACTGGCCGTGCTGCTGGTGCGGTAGTCAACGTCATCACCAAGAGCGGCACGAACAACTTCCACGGGACGCTCTATGAGTTCTTCCGTAACGACGATCTAAACGCATACTCGTACCAGTTTGGCGCGCATGCCAGAAAGCCAGAACTTCGCCAGAATCAGTTCGGCGGGTCGCTGGGCGGCCCTATCTTCAAAAACAAAGCCTTCTTCCACGGTGATGCGGAGTTCTTCCGTCTGATCAAGGGTGGTCTGCCGTCGGCACTGACGGTACCTACGCTGCATGAGGAACAGAATCCAGGCGACTTTTCAGATATCACCCCAACCGGAACTATTCTGCAATCGGACGGTGTTACCCGAACCGGTTGCGCAGTCATAGCCGCGACTGTGGCGGATCCCACGCAGAGCCAAACCACAAACTGTGTGTACGATCCCAACCCGGCATCGTCCGGTTACTTACGAAATCCAATCGTCGGTAACAAGATACCTGCCGGCTTCATTGATCCGGCCGGTCTCTCCTACTTCAAACTGTACCCGGCACCAAACACCGGTACCAACAGTTACGTTGGTGTCCGCAACCAGGAGCAATACTCCACCGTGTGGGATGTACGTGTGGACTATCACTTCAATGATAAGAACCTCCTGTTTGCGAAATACATCATCAACGATGTCTACACAGTATCACCGGGCGCGCTACCGATCTCGAATGCGAACGGCTTCGCCATCGATCCGCAAACAGGCAATGGCTTTGGCACCGCGCCACAGCTTGCGCGTAACGCAACCATGATCTACACGCATACGTTCACACCGAACCTGCTTTCGACGTTCGGAGCAGCGTGGACGTTCATCAACAATGCGTCCTACCCGTTGAACTATGGGTTGAATCCGAACACGAAGTTCGGCCAGCCAAATATAAACGTCAGTCAACTTACGTCAAGCTTGGCAGTTGCATCTCCCACTGGTCTAACCGGACTGGGCGGTGGTGGCAACTTCGTTCCGCTCCAAGACAAGGACAACACCTACCAGATCAATGGCCAGGTGATCTACAACCGTGGCAACCAAAGCATTCGCATGGGCGCTGCGCTGATCCGTCGCACTGCATTGAACCTGCAGGACAACCAGGGCGAGGGCAGCTGGACCTTCCGCACCGGCGCGCCGGGTCTGCTGGAAGGTATCTTCTCCGCGGCAACTCGCAACAATAATCTGAACCCCCCATACTACAATACCTGGGAGCCGAGCGTGTACTTCCAGGATGACTGGCACGTCGCTCCAACCCTGACGTTAAATCTTGGGATTCGATACGATATCTTCACGCCGTATACGGAAAAGCACAATCACATCTCCAACTTTGATCCTGTCTGCGTCTGCATTATTCAGGCTGGCGTCAACGGCGTCAGCCGTACCGCTGGCGTCAACACCGACTACAGCAACGCGGCGCCGCGTTTCGGCTTCGCCTACAGTCCGAAAAACAGCCTGGTGATTCGCGGAGGCTTTGGCCTGGCCTTCTTCGCCAGCAACTATGAGTCGCCTACCAACCTGAAAAACACGCCGAATATCTCTATCTACGGTAACTGCTCTACCGTCCAGGCAGCGGCTGGTACTTCAGGCTGCAACCCCACGTTCACTCTTATGAAGGCCGGTATGCCGCTGCCGAATCCGACACCTGCCACCGCGCCTGGATCTCTCGTTGGATCCATTCCCGCTGTGCTAGACAAGCACTTCGGTTCGGGCTATCTGGAACAGTTCAACCTCGTCGTCCAGAAGGATTTCCACGGCAACGCAGTTACGGTCGCGTATGTTGGTGCGCTAGGACGCCACCTGTCTACTGGTTTCGACATCAATCGTGCTCCGCTGGGTAACACCACCGGCACGCAAACTCTGCGCCAATACTACGCTCAGATGCCAGGCGTAACCACTATCGCCGAGACGTTCAGCCATGGTGCTTCGTCGTACCACTCTCTGCAGGCCACCTTTGAGCGCCGCTACAACAATGGCCTGGGCTTCAGCGCCGCCAGCACCTGGGCTCACCTGTTGGATAACGCTCCCAACGTCAACGGTCAGAGTGGCAATGGCGTTGGCCAGGTACTTGCAAACCAGCACTTTGCGGACTACGGAAATGGTGATCTGGACACGCGTGCCCGTATCGTCGTAACAGGAAACTATGCGTTTCCTTTTGGCAAGGGAACCCATGGCTTTCGTAAAGCTGTGGAGGACGGCTGGCATCTGAACGTGTTGAACCTATGGTCTACGGGTCTGCCGTTCACCATTCTGAATGCCAGCAACATCAGCAACACCAGTCCGAGTGGTTCGGCAGACCGTCCGATCCAATTGGCCAACCCGTTCAAAAACATCCACCCTCCGAATGGTGCAAGTACCGTCAACCCGCCCCTGCAGTTCTTCGACGGCCGGATTGCAAGTCTAGCAACTGGATGCGATCCGAGCACTGGCTCCTTCTGCGCTCAGACAGCTGGTACGCTGGGCACTGAGCGCCGCAACCAGTTCCATGGCCCTCACTTCCGTCACTGGGACATGTCGTTGTTCAAGGACTTCTCTGTCTGGCGGGAGACCAAATTGCAGTTCCGTGCTGAGGCCTTCAACATAGCGAATCAGACAAACTTTGGGCAACCTGTAACAGGCTTGGGAAGCACCACAACATTGGGTGAGTTGACCTCTACGATCCTCTCGTACAACCCGCGGCTTGTACAACTCGCGTTGAAGTACGAGTTCTAACCCAGAACGAATCAGTAAAGCTGTCTAAACACACCGGGCACCAATCGCAAGCATAAGACTTGCGATTGGTGCCCGTTGTGTTTAGAGCCAAACTGTTTAGCCTCACAGTCGAGTTTGAGATGAAGCCGATTGCTCTGCGCCTTGGCACGCGCTATCGATTGGATCGCGGTCTCCGGAATGTTGAGTCCAGCGGATAGAGTATTCCTTGATAGGGTGAGAATGTCTCATGGCCCGCCATATCGGTCCCGTGTCTTCAGTTCTAATTCAGAGAAATTCCAGTGCTTGTCGATACCATTCCTAATCAGATAACACTGATCAAAGGAGAATGAGATGACGGAATTTCGCAAAGAAACCGATAGTCTCGGTGAAGTAGATGTTCCCGCCGACAAGCTCTGGGGCGCGCAAACCCAGCGCTCGCTGGAACACTTCAGCATCGGGAAGGATTTAATCCCGCGCGAAATGATCACGCGCCTACGCGATCCTGAAGAAAGGCGCGGCCAATGCCAACTATGCCGGTAAGCGCCTCGATGAGAAGCAGCCACGATTTGATTGTCCAGGTCTGCGATGAAATTCTCGCCGGCCAACATCATGATATGTTCCCTTTGCACGTGTGGATGACGGGCAGCGGCACGCAATTCAACATGAACGTGAACGAAGTGATCTCCAACCGCTGCTCTCAGATCGCCGGCACGCCGCTCGGAAGCAAGACACCGGTTCACCCCAACGATCACGTCAACATGTCCCAGTCGTCAAACGACTCCTTTCCGTCCGCCATGAATATCGCGGCAGCGGTCAATGTGAAGCAGCGGCTGATTCCCGCTGTGAAGCAGCTGCATGATGCGATTGCCGCGAAAGCCGAGGAGTGGAACGACATCGTCAAGATCGGCCGCACGCACATGCAGGATGCCACGCCGCTCACACTTGGGCAAGAGTGGTCGGGCTATCAGGGCATGCTCGCGGACGACCTCGATCGGATCGAAGATGCGCTGAAGGGCGTCTATCGTCTCGCGCTCGGCGGAACGGCGGTGGGCACCGGCATTAATTCCGCGCCCGGCTTCGCCGAAGCCGCTGCAGCCGAGATCGCCAAAATCACCAGCCTGCCATTCGTTACCGCGCCGAATAAATTCGCGGTGCAGGGCGCTCACGACGCGCTGGTGCAGCTTTCTGGAACACTGCGCACGCTGGCCGTCTCGCTCTACAAGATCGCCAACGACATTCGGCTGCATGTCCTGTGGCCCGCGAGCGGGTTTCGCCGAGCTGGAGATTCCGGAAAACGAACCGGGCTCGTCGATCATGCCTGGCAAGGTGAACCCGACCCAGGCCGAAGCTCTTACGATGGTCGCCGTGCAAGTGATGGCTAACGACGTAGCGGTGGGCTTCGGCGGCGCTGGCGGTTATCTCGAAATGAACGTCTACAAGCCTCTGATTATCTATAATGTCACCCACTCCATCACGCATCATGACCGACTGCTGCACGAACTTCCGCAAATTCCTGGTCGAAGGGACCAAGCCTAATCTGAAGAAGATCAACGAATATGTCGAGCGTTCGCTCATGCTGGCGACGGCACTTTCGCCGGTGATTGGCTATGACAAGGCCTCCAAGATCGCCCACTATGCGATGGACAACGACCTCACGCTTAAGGCCGCTGCGCTGAAGCTCGGCTTCGTGACGGAAGCTGAATTCGATCGCGTTGTCGATCCGAAGAAAATGGTACGACCCAACGTAGCATCGCCCGTTGCAACTGACTAATGGATGGTCACTCACTAAAAAATCTACGTGCCCAGCTAAGCTGGCTCGATAGTTTTCGGGCCGGCTCCGCTTCAACGGTGTGGCCGTTTGAGGTTCAAATGACTCCAGGATTTGTTAAACCGCAGTTATCAGGCGCAAGTATGACGCGGGAGGAACGCTCAAATCTAGTCCTCGCGGTCGCGCAAGTTTTGTTTATCAACGGCGACGCCACGCATCAGACTTTGGACGCCGCCAAACGCCTGTGCAACTGTCTGGGATTTAGCGCCACGATCTTTCCCAACTGGGGAGAGCTGGAAATTCAAACCGAAGACACCGGCGGTAAATTCATTTCGGCAATTGAGGCTACTCCTTCCGGCGTAAACATGGATCGCGTGGCTTCGACTTTGCGAACTGTTGAGGAGTTGTGTGACGGCCGGCTCTCGCCTGTCAACGCGATGGAGGCAATCAACCGAATCGCAGAGATGCCACCTGCGCCGACATGGTTGTTCACTCTAGCGGCCGCCGTAGGTGCTGTGGCTTTAGCGGTACTCTTTGGCGTCCAGCATCTTGCCGCTGCAGCGCTCATATTCGTAAGCGCGGCGGTTGGCGCTATTCTGCGCCGCGCGTTAGCCCGCTACAGCACAAATATCTTTCTGCAACCGTTCAGCGCGGCGTTGGTCGCTGGCATAGTTGGAGCTCTTGCAGTTCGTTATGAACTGAGTTCGTCGCTGCGACTTGTCGCGGTTTGCCCGTGCATGGTGCTGGTGCCCGGGCCGCACTTCCTCAATGGCATTTTGGACTTAATCAGGGGTCGGATGAACCTCGGAGCGGCCCGGCTGATCTATGCCGTGCTTATAGTCGTAGCCATCACGATGGGGCTGCTGCTTGGGCTAGCCCCTTTTGGCGTCTCCTTACCTGTGGACCCTCCGGGCAGGGCGGTGCCCCTGTGGCATGACATTATCGCCGCGGGCCTTGCTGCGGCTTGCTATGGCGTCTTCTTTTCCACTCCTCAATATATGCTGGCTTGGCCTATAGCGGTCGGGGCTGCGGCTACGCGTTGAGATGGATCGCGCTCACCGCGCTCGGAGCCAGTTCACCAATTGGTGCATTTGTTGCGTGTCTTATCGTTGGCGTGATCATCGCGCCCGTCTCGCGCCGTCGGCACATGCCCTTTGCGGCCATTGGCTTTGCCTCTGTCGTCTCAATGATCCCCGGTATCTTCATGTTCAGGATGGCAAGCGGCCTTTTGCAACTTACTAACAATTCACAGAGGACGTGGGAGCTTATGGGAGCGACGTTCGCTGACGGCTCGATCGCTATTCTTATAATTTTGGCGATGAGCTTCGGGCTCATCGTCCCGAAGCTCATCATTGATTACGTAAGTGAAAAAATGGCGAAGTCTTGAGTAATGAAAAATGAGCGCTACGAACGGTCCGGCACAAAGCGAGTGTCCGCTCCTTGCTTAAAGACAACGTAAGCAAGCTTCCATCGTTCATCATTGATCAAATGCCATTTATGACCCGTGTCCATATGGTCGGCAGCTATTCCTCTGCCAGGCCGCCCGTTCGCCTGCCGGTTGAACAGCTGCAAATGCCGAAAGTCCAACCGCCGTGAAAGCTGTGCGATGCGCGGACTTCTATCAGGTAACCCTTATATTGCTACCCTCAGGCTGCAAAAGAATTCTCTCTTTTGCGCACGCAGAACAGAATCAGGTCTAGAATGTCTGCCACCCGGTTGGGCGAGGTTCAGCCGTTCCGGGAGGGCAGCTTCCGGGCCAGCCGCTGCTCTCATCTAAATCTCTGTCGAGGCGAGGGAAGAGTCTGCGATGAAAAACTATCTGGGAAGTGAGATCCGAAACGTAGCCGTAGTGGGGCATGCGCACAGCGGCAAGACCACCCTGATCGCCGCGATGCTGCATGCCGCGAAGATGACAGCAGCCAGGGGACGCGTGGAAGACGGCTCGGCGGTTACAGCCTACGACGAAGAAGAGGTCGCTCGGCGGACGACCATGTCCAACGCGGTGGCATTTGCCGAGTGGCGGGAGTGAAGATCAACCTGCTGGATACGCCGGGCTTTCACATGTTCCTGCATGAGACGCGCGCGGCGATGCTGCCGGTGGAGGCAGCGCTGGTGGTGGTGAACGCGCAGCAGGCATTGAGGCGGTGACCGACCGGGTATGGAAGTACGCAGCCGAGGTGAACCTGCCACGGTGGTCGTGGTCAACCAGGTGGACCATCCCAAGGCCGACAGCAGGGGGGCCGCGAGCGCATGATCGAGAACTTGCAGGAGCGCTGGGGGCGGCAGGTGGTCCCGGTGCAGTTGCCTGATCGTGGATCGAACAGGGATTTCACGGCGTGGTGGATTTGGTCACGATGCAGGCATTTCTATACCAGCCGGACGGCGATGGGCACGGCGAGGATTGGGGAGATTCCCGACGCGCTGCGCAATGATGCGAAGGCCGCGCATGAGGCTCTCGTGGAGCTGGTGGCCGAAGGCAAGGATGAGCTGATGGAGGAGTTCTTCAGCGAGGGGACGATCCCCGAGCAGCATCTGATCGCCGCGCTGCATGAGGCTATTCGCGAGGACAGGATCTTCCCTGTGCTCTACGCCAGCGGACTGAGAAACGTAGGCACGGACCATCTGCTCGACTTCCTGAAGGTTTATGCGCCGGCGCCGATTGAGCGCGAGCCCATCGCCGTGCGCGGCGTGCATGAGACCGCGGCCAACGGCCATGCGGCCAATGGACACACCGCGAATGGCGCTGGCGGCACGGCCAACGCTGACGGCAGTTGCCGGTAGAGATCGTGATGCGCAGCATGGAAGACAAAGAGCCGCTTGCGCTCTATGTGTTCAAGACGATGACCGACCCGTTCACAGGCAGGGTCTCCTTCTTCAAAGTGATTAGCGGCAAGATGAAGTCCGACGCGACGGTGCAGAACTTCACGCGCGGCGAAGCGGAGCGCATGACGCATCTGTACATCATGCAGGGGCGCAAGCCGGTCGAGGTGACAGGAGCTGCATGCGGGCGACCTGGGCGCTGCAGCAAAGCTGCGCGTCACGCTGACCGGCGACACGCTGGGAGACAAGGGCCATGAGATCTTTCTCGAGCCTGTCGCGATGCCCGAGCCGGCGATGACCTATGCGATCGAGCCGAAGACCCGCGCCGACGAGGACAAGCTGGCTCCCGCGCTGCACAAGCTGATGGAAGACGACCCGATGGTCCGCTTCTTCCGCGACCCGCAGACCAACGAGTTTCTGGTGGCGGGCGCAGGGCAGCCGCATATCGAGGCGCTGGTGTCGAAGCTGAAGCGTCGCTACCACACCGAGGTGATGCTCAAGGCGCCGAAGGTGCCTTACCGCGAGACGATGCGCGGCAAGGCCGAGGCGCAGGGCCGGCACAAGAAGCAGACCGGCGGCCATGGGCAGTTCGGCGACTGCAAGCTGCGCATTGAGCCGCTGCCGCGCGGCAGCGGCTTTCGAGTTCGCAAACGAGATCTTCGGCGGCGCGATCCCACGGCAGTTTATTCCGGCGGTGGAGAAGGGCATTCGCGAATCGGCAGCCCGCGGATATCTCGCGGGCTATCCAGTGGTCGACTTCCGCGTCATCGCTGTTCGACGGCAGTTATCACGATGTGGACTCGAGCGAGATGTCGTTCAAGCTCGCGGCGCGAATCGCCTTCCGCAAGTGCATGGAGCAGGCCAAACCAGCGCTTGCTCGAACCAGTCATGCGTGTCGAGATCGAAGCCCCGGACGAGTTTGCCGGCGCGCTGATGGGCGACCTCAGCGGGCGCCGCGGACGCGTGCAGGGCATGGAGAGCCTGGGCGCGGGCGAACGCTGATCCGCGCGGAGGTGCCCATGGCCGAGATGCTGACCTACGGCACGACGCTGACCTCTATGACGCAGGGCCGCGGCAGCTTCCGCATGGAGACCGACCACTACGACGTTGTGCCGCAGGCGCTCTGCCGACAAGATAGTTGCCAGTGCCAGGCGGCCGGTCAGCGATGACGACGAGAGTTGAACAGCCATCTCGTCTCTAAAAAAATTCCCGGCGAGCGCATCCGCCGTGTTACATTGATGGCTTGAAGCGCCTTCTCGCCATCCTACTGTTGCTGGCCCTTGGCCTTCCAGGGGCGTTGCCCCTGTTTGCGCTTAGCGGCAGCGCAGAAAGCAAGCTTCCCGCCTGCTGTCGCCGGAATGGCGCCCATCACTGCACATCTCCTGTTTCGCTTCGTTCCAGCTCTGGCGCCACCACGGTTTCTGCGCAGCCCGTTCGCTGCCCGATGTATCCCGGCGTTCTACCTACCGGCCTCAAGCCCACCTACGCGCTGACGAGTGTCTCATCGCTCAATGCCGCGCTCGCGGATGCTTCTGCGACCGCACCGCCAACCCTAGGCAGCCCGCTGCATACTTTTAGCTTCAGCCGCCAGACGCGCGGACCACCAGTCGTCACTCCCAGCCTCTTCTAAATCTCTGGAAACCCAAGTCCTGTCGGTATCTCCCTGTCGAGATAATCGAAGCTTTCGCTTCGTCCCGCGACCTCGTCCGTCTCCGATTCTGCCTTGAAGCCTTCGGCTGCATCCCGAGCCACGCTGTCGTGCCCGTTTCAAATATCTCGCGGTACTGATATCCATCACGAAAGGACTACCGTCATGACCTTCGCCCACGTTCGCCTCCACAAGAGCCGCCTCGCCTCTGCGCTCTTCGTCCTCACCCTGCTCGTCGCCTCCGTGCCTGCGGCGTTCGCCCACACCCATCCAGTGATGATGATGCCTGCAGCAGACGAGACGGTCAGCTCACCGGAGATGGTGATGATGCACTTCTCTGAGGCCGTAGAGCCCAAGTTCAGCCAGATCACCGTCAGCGATGCCAGCGGTCACGTCGTCAATAAGGAGGCCTCAGTTGTCTCGTCCGACGCCAAGATGATCTCCGTAATGCTGCCCAAACTCGCCGCGGGCGTCTACACCGTCAACTGGGTTGCCGTCGCCGTCGACAGCCATCGCTCGAATGGCGACTACAAGTTCACGGTGAAGTAGTGAACCCTGTTCTTGGACTGAGCATCATGCTAACCATCCTCACCGATACGACCTTCGCCGTCATTGTCGGCACGCTTCTGGCCGGCCGCTGGCTGGATGCACCGGGTTTTGCTTCCGAGCATCCAGCCTTCGCCGCCCACAGCTTTCCACTTCGCGCGCGCCGCAGGCTCATGCTGCTCTGCATCGCCGTGTTCATCCTCGTACACCTGGTCCATCCATGGTTTCTGGCCGCCAGCATGAGCGGCTCGAATAACTTCGCCTCCGATCTCGCGCTCGTCCCAACCATCCTCTCCTCGACCCATCAGGGCACGCTCTGGTACATCAACTCCGTTGCCATTGTGCTGCTGCTCGCCGGCACTTTGGCCATCACGTCGGGATCGAAGCGCGCCGCCACCTGGGCTGTCCTGATCTCGCTGGCGATCATCGCATTCACCAAAGCGGCATCCGGCCACGCCGCTGACGACGGCGACTTCACCCTCGCCGAGTTCTCCCAGTTCCTGCACATCCTCTCCACCGCCGTCTGGTCCGGCTGCGTACTCGTCTCCGGTCTCATCGTCCTGCCCCGTCTGCACCGCAGCACTACAGCGGCTACGCTCTGGAGCTTCGGCGGCCAGCTATCAACAACCGTCACGTGGGCCCTGGCCGCGCTCCTTGTCTCCGGCATCTACACCTCGGACCGCGAACTCAACAACACGCTCAGCGGGCTCTGGACCAGCGCCTGGGGAAAGATCCTGATCGTCAAAGTCACCTTCGTCCTCGCCGCCATCCTGCTCGGCGCAATGGGCCGCTTCCTCTGCCTCGGACGCCCGGCAGAAGGCGAACGAGCAGCGCTGATGGTGCGCCTCCTGTTTACTGAGGCCGCGGTCATGATCTGCATTCTTTGTCTCTCCGGGCTACTTGGAAACACCGCTCCGGCAATGTCAACGGCAATGTCGATGTAAGCAAGTTGGAGAACAGATTTAGGAAGGGAAGAGGGATGTCGAAGCTGCTGACAACACGTCGCGAAGGGCAGAGAAAGCTCACTGCCGCGACTGTGCTGGCCTCTCTTCTGTTATTTTTTGCCCAGGCTTTCATCATGGACGGAGCTACCGCTGCTCCCGTTCGCGCCTGCTGCCGTGCTCATGGAAGACATTCCATGCGGTCCGAATGCAATGGTCAGCCCAACGGCCAGCCCGGCAATTCTGGCGCCCATTCAGTCCAGGAAAAGTGCCCTTGCTGCCCGCTTGCCCCATCGACCGTCGACACTCCCTGCTTCACGCTGACCGCTTCGCAACATGTCCGTGAACTGGCGAACATCGGCTCGGCTCACAGCCAGCGCCACGCATCGTTCATCTCCTCCAGCTTCGATAGTTCCCACCCCAAACGCGGTCCTCCTTCGGCCATCGCCCTGCTCTGAATTGTTTGTTCAGAATGGCATCGCATGGTTCAACCCATGCCCAGCCCCGGAGGACTACAGTGATACGCCCCAGCCGCAGCATCCTGCTCTCTGTCTTGTTGGCTCTCTTCACTCCATTCGCCTTAGCCCAGGAGACGGTCAATACCGCCTCGGTCACCGGTCGTGTCACCGACGCCACCGGCGCCGTCATTGCCAACGCAACTGTCACCGCCCGCGAGTTGTCCACCAGCCTCGTACATACTATCGCCACCAGCCCCGCCGGCCGCTTCCGCTTTATCTATCTCCCCGTCGGCGACTACGAGATCACCATTCATCAGCCCGGCTTCACCGATGCCCGACGCAACATCACCCTCACCATCGGCGCGGCCTTTGATCTCCCAGTCACGCTCGAAGTCAGCTCCGCTCAATCTGTCGTTGACATCAACGCCGAAGCTCCGCTCCTCGAGGCCGACCGCAGCCAGGTCGCAGGCACCATCTCTCAGACCGAGGTCCAGAACCTTCCCTTCAACGGGCGCAACTTCCTCGACCTCGCCCTGCTCGTCCCCGGCGTATCTCCCACCAACACCGCCGCTAACCAGCTCTTTGCCGAGACCTCCGCTGTTCCCGGCCAGGGCATCTCCGTCTCGAGCCAGCGCAACTTCTCCAACAGCTTCATCGTCGACGGTCTCTCCGCCAACGACGACGCAGCAGGTCTCGTTCAGACCTCTTTCGGCCTGGGCGTCATCCGCGAGATGCAGGTCGTCACCAGCGGCGGCCAGGCTGAATTCGGCCGCGCTATCGGTGGCTACATCAACTTCATCTCCAAAAGCGGAACCAACGATCTTCACGGCGATCTCTACGGCTTCCTCCGCAACCAGCGCCTCAACGCCGACAACGCTCTCTCCCGCACCGATCTTCCGCTCACCCAGGCTCAGTACGGCGCCTCGCTCGGCGGCCCCATCATCCACAATCGCACCTTTTACTTCGCCAACTTTGAGCAGCGCCAGCTCAACCAGGACGGCATCATCACTATCACCTCCCCCAACGCGGCCGCCATCAACACCGTTCTGCAAAATACCGGTTACAAGGGTCAACAACTCGCCATCAGCTCCACCACCCCGACCACCCTCTATCCCAATCCCGTCCACTCCAGCAACTTCTTCGTTAAGCTTCGACCATCGCGTCAACGATCGCGACCAACTCAGCGTCCGCTATAGCCTCTACCACGTCTCCAGCCAGAACTCGCGTGGCGCAGGTGGCCTCAGTTACACCAGCGCCGCCGCCGGCCTCGAAGACCTTGACCAGACCGTCGCCGTCAGCAACGTCGCTACTCTCACCCCGCTCACCGTCAACGAGACCCGCGGCCAGTTCACCAACAGCGACCTAAAGGCTCCGGTCAACGATCCCATCGGCCCCGCCGTCAGCATCTCCGGCATCGCCTCCTTCGGCACGCTCTCCGCCTCGCCCACCGCTCGCTACGACCGCCTCTACGAGCTCGTCGACAACCTCTCCCATCAGGCCGGCCCCCATGCTCTCCGTGTCGGCGCCGATTTTCTCTTCAACGACCTCACCATCACCTATCCTCAGTCCATTCGCGGCAGCTACGCATTCTCCTCGCTCGGCAACTTCCAGAAGGGCGTCTACAGCACCTTCACCCAGTCCTTCGGCAACTACGTCGTTCCCCAGACCAACCCCAACATCGGCTTCTACGGTCAGGATGAGTGGAAACCCTTCCCCAGCCTCACCCTCAACCTAGGCCTCCGCTACGACCTCCAGTTTCTTCAGACAATCAACACCGATAAGAACAACCTCTCTCCCCGCTTCGGATTCGCCTGGTCGCCGTTCCAGAATCGTGGCACCGTCGTCCGCGGCAGCTTCGGGCTCTTTTACGATCGCGTTCCGCTCCGCGCGCTCTCTAACGCCATCGAGTCCAACAACAACACCACCGTCATCGGCCCATCCACCTTCACCACCCTTGCGCTCTCTTACGGACAGGCTGGCGCCCCTGTCTTCCCCGCCATTGCCTCCGGCTACACCGCCACCACTCTCCCCTCCAACATCAAGCTAAGCCTCAGCACCATGAACCCCAACATGCAGAACGCATACTCCGAACAGGCCAGCCTCGAAGTCGACCAGCAGATCACTCCCACCAGCAACCTTGCCATCAGCTACCAGCATCTGCGCGGCCTGCATCTGCTCATCTCCGTAAACCTCAACACTCCCGCCTGCTACGCCTCCCAGCCTGCGAGCGGCCCGCAATACCCGGTCGTCGATCCCGTCAATCTCTGCCGGCCCAACAGCGCCTACGCCAATAACAAGCAGTACAGCTCATCGGCCGACTCTTACTACGACGGTCTCTCCGTCTCCTACGTTCAGCGCCCCATCCGCTGGGGCAGCTATCGCGTCTCCTACACCTGGTCCAAAGCCCTCGATGATGTCAGCGAGTTCTTCTTCAGCTCTCCCATCAACAACTTCAATCTCGCCATGGACCGCAGCCGCTCCGACGACGACCAGCGCCACCGCGTCATGTTCGATGCCACCCTCCACACCTCCATGGAGCCTGCAAACACCTTCACCGGCAAGCTGACCCACGGCTTCCTCCTCAGCGGCATCCTCCAGTACTACTCCCCGTTTTCTTTCAACGCCACTACCGGCTCCAACAGCATCCAGACCACCGGACTCCGTCCTTGCGCTCCCGGCTACGTCCTCACCCCCAACGCCGCCAACACCTGCGCCAACGTCCTTCCCGGCACCGTAATCGGCCGTAACGCAGCCATCGGCTTCGACACCTTCACCTTGAACACTCGCCTCAGCCGCACCATTCCCATCGGCGAGCGTTTCAAACTCGAAGGCATCGCCGAAGCCTTCAACGCCCTGAACCATCGCAACAACCAGATCCCCAACACCACCTTTGGAACCGGTGTCTATCCCACCGCTCCCTCCGCCACCTTCGGTCAGGCCACCGCCGTCGGCGACCCACGCAACATCCAACTCGCGCTGCGTCTCTCGTTCTAACTGACCGAAGTACTTTCAGTCGAACGCAACAAAAGGAACTGCAATGACACTCAAATCCATCCTCGCCGTCGCCACCGCCGTCGCCGCAATATTCCTGACCGCCGCTTTCGCCGCACTGCACTCTCACATCGGCTCCGGTTTCAAGCTTGCTGAAGGTCCAGCCTATCGCTTTGAGCCGCAACCCATACCCATGGCCGCCAACGCGCGTCGGCCCGTCGTCGGCAGCAGCATAGCAGGCGGGCTCTACGCGCTCACTGTGGAAGGACCCTACGAAAACAGTACCCTTGACCTGCGCATGTCTCATGACGGTGGCGAGCATTGGATGTCGCCTGAGCGCCTCTCCGCCGCAGGGAGCGCCGTCAACGCCTCCTCTGAGAATGGTCCTCAACTCATCAGCCGGGCCATGTACACATACGCACTCTGGCTCGAGCGTTCCCCTGCAAACGGCTCTCGTCTTCTCATCGCGCGCTCCAGCGGCATGGACGCCACTCCTCCGGTTGGCGTCCCCGTCACGGATACCGACCCGGCTGCGAAGTCCTACGCTGGATTCCCATCACTGGGGCTCGCTACGAACGGGGACGTCTACGCCGTCTGGCTCGACGGCCGCGATAAGGGCAGTCCAGGCACCCTCAGCGTCTACCTCGCCCGCTCCACCGACAAAGGCCTCACCTTCCATAAAAATGTAAAAGTCGCATCGGACTCCTGCCCATGCTGTCGTCCATCCATCGCATTCGGACCCGACGGCAAGGTCTACGTCGCCTACCGTCACGTCTACAGTGATAACGAGCGCGACATCGCCGTGGCAACCTCCAGCGATTCCGGCGACCATTTCAGCGAATCCGTCCGCGTCAACCTCGACCGTTGGCATCTGCTCGGATGCCCTGAATCCGGCCCCGTCCTCGCCGTTCAAAACGGAAAACTCATCGTCGTCTGGTACTCGGCAGGCAGCAAGAGAGCCGGCCTTCGTTTGGCCCAGTCCACCGATAGCGGCCGTTCCTTCCTCCCACCATTTCCGGTCGATGGTGATGTCGCCTCCGCCAACCATCCTTACCTCGCCACCGCTGACGACGGCAGAATCGCGCTCACCTTCTCCGGCCGGACTCCCGCTAAGGACGGCTCATGGGGTCCCGTCTCCAACTTTCTCGTCTCCATCTCTCCCGACGGTGACGTCACCGCCCCACAGCGCATTCCCGAAAGTGCCGATGTAGATGCCCATCCTACTGTCACCCTCGACACCGCCGGCGATGTCTTCGTTGCAACCACCAGCGGCCACGAAGACTCCTCGACCGCATACCTCTCCCGCGCCAGCCTTATACGCTAGCAACATCTCAACACAACCGCTCTGTCAACCCGTCAATTTCAAGTACGATGGCTGATATCGGTCCGCAACCATGATCACCGCAACTGCACCAACCGCATCAAAATCAAGCTGGCACGCCGCAAAACCCTGGCAAACCAATGCCGCTCTGCTCATCTTCGGCATCGGTCTAATCCTTCTCTCCAGTCATCTGGTCACCGAATATCACCACTTCACCATCGGCTTCTCCGGAACCTCCGGCCTTTCTGCTCTCCTCTACGTCGCCTCCGTTCTGCTGGTCCTGACCCAGCCCGTCGACCGCCTCACCCTCCCGATCATCCTCACCTTTGCCATCGCCGCCCGCATCGCCCCGCTTTTCGCCGAGCCCTATCTCTCCTCCGACATCTACCGTTACGTCTGGGACGGCATCGTCCAGCACGCTCACATCTCTCCCTACCGCTACGTCCCCGGCGATCCCGCGCTGGCCTTCCTTCGCGCACCGCATCAATCCATCTTCGACCACATCAACCGCCGCTTCTACGCTCACACCATCTACCCACCCATCGCGCAGGCGCTCTTCTACCTCATCACCGCCATCTCCCCCACCATCCTCGCCATGAAGACCGCGATGGTCCTCTTTGAAGCCGTCACCGTCGGGGCTCTCCTCAAAATCCTGCAACACCTCAACCTCCGCCGCGAACAAATCCTCCTCTACGCCTGGTGCCCACTCCTCATCTGGGAGATAGCCGGCGCCGGCCACCTCGACTCCGCCGCCATGGCCTGCATCGCCCTCGCGCTCCTCTTCCGCCTCCGCCGCCGACCCATCCTCACCGGCCTGCTCCTCGGCCTGGCCGTCATGCTCAAGTTCTACCCCATCATTCTGCTGCCCGCGCTGATGATTCCGCGAAAAGCATTGCCAGCCAATAAGAAATGGGCATTCCTGAATCCATTACTTTGGGATTGGAGCCTCCCCGCCGCCACCTTCGCCGTCATCGCCCTCGGCTACGCCGCCTACTCAAGCGCTGGCCCACTCGTCTTCGGCTTCCTCAACGGCTACGCCCACGAAGAGGGCATGACTACCGGCACCCGCTACTTCCTCCTCGACCTCGCCCACCACATCCCCGGCCTAGGAAACCTTCCCACCGCTGCCTTCTTCGTCCTTTGCATCCTCGTCTTCGCCGCCATCAAACTCTGGGCCCTCCAAACCGCCGCAAAGCAGGGAACCACCGCCATTCTCGCTACGAATCGGAGTGAGGAAGCCGCCTTCCTCGCCCCAGCCTTCGCCTTCGCCGCGGCCCTGATGTTCCTCTTCTCCCCTCACTACCCCTGGTACATCATCTGGCTCGTCCCATTCTTCACCCTGCATGCCGAACCTCCCCATCCTCACCTACCTGATGGCCTTCTTCTATCTCTTCACCACCCAGCTGGCCGACGGCTCCCTCGCAAAGATGTACACCCTCAACAAAATCCTCTACTCCGCAGTAGCAATCGCCACTTTGATCCATCTCGCCCTGCGAAACCGCCCCATCCCGGGTCTAAACTTCCATCAGAGGCCTCAATGAGCACTCTTCTTCCCATCCTCAATCCCGATTCAGATGAGCCTCTGGATGACGCCGCTCTCTCCCCCGCCGCCCGTGAGGCCGAGGAGGAGAAGAACCGCATGCGCCGCTACTTCGAGAACCCCGATGAAGCAGTTAGCGCCCACAGTCAGCCCACGAGCCCGTCTGCCTCTACCTCGAAACCACCAACCGCTGTAATCTCCTCTGCACCACCTGCCCCCGCACCTACGAGCAGCTCGAGCCCGAAGCCGACATGCCCTGGTCGCTCTTCACCTCTATCATCGACCAATACCCCCATATCGCCCGCGTCGTCCTCCACGGCGTCGGCGAGCCCATGCTCGTCAAAGACATCGCCCAGCGCGTCTCCTACCTCAAGGCCCGCAACATCTACGTCCTCTTCAACACCAACGGCACCGTCCTCACCGAGGCCAACGGCCGCGCCCTCATCTCAGCCGGCCTCGACGAGCTCCGCGTCTCCCTCGATGCCGCCGATCCAGCCGTCTACCAGATGATTCGGGGCAAAGACTTCTTCTCCCAGATCGTCCACAACGTTCGCAACTTCACTCACCTCCAGCGCGAACTCAACGCCCCCAGGCCCGTCGTCTCCCTCTGGATAACCGGCCTCCGCGAGACCGTCGACCAGCTCCCCGCCTTCGTCCGTCTCGCCCACTCCATTGGCGTCCGTGAGGTCTACCTCCAGCGCCTCACCTTCTTCGACGAGCCCCAGTCCGACAAATCCCTCGCCCGCGCCGAATCCGCCCTCTTCGAGCACACCACCGCCCGCGAGGAGTCCCTCATCCGCGAAGCCGAATCCATCGCCAAAGAACTCGGCGTCATGTTCTCCGCCTCCGGAGCCGTAGACCCCGGCGAATCCATCCGCAAGCAGCGCGACGATGCCCCCTGGTCCCTCTGCCGCCGCCCCTGGTCGCTTATGTACATCACCGCCAACGGCCGTGTCCTGCCCTGTTGCATCGCGCCCTTCAGTATGAGGGGCTACAGCGCCTTCACCCTCGGTGACGCCACCCAGCAAACCCTCCGTGAAATTTGGAACGGTCCCGAGTACCAACGCTTCCGCTCCGGCCTACTGACCAGCACCCCACCCCTCTGCTGCTCCAACTGCGGCCTCCGCTGGAGCCTGTAATAGTTCTTGAAAACGCGAAGCGTCCCCACCCCGCGAAGCGTCCCCACCCCGCGAAGTGGCGCCCGCCCGGCGTCAGGGCGCACTTGCTGTTGCTTGTTTTACCGACATAGTCCTTTCCGGGCGCCTCCGCAGATCGTCACTCAGTCTCGATCCTCGCCGGCTACAGCATCGTTCGAGTCCAGGCAACCCGCGCCAAATAAGCCTTTCGCGCATCCTTACATCCTTCAACCCTCCCATGCCGTCCTACACCATAAGACAGCGCACCAGCGCGCGGGAGTCACCACTATCTTGGCCCATCGGACCACCTTTCTCTTCGTCTGTCTTTGTGCTCTGGCCGTTCCACTCGCCGCCGACCCCATCCCAGTCCGTCACATTCAGGGCACCTTGCACGCCTTCTTCAGCCTCAAAGATCTCGATGGCCACGCCTTGGCCGTCGGCGATCTCGTGCAGGTCTCTCACGGCACACGCGTCACCCAACGTCTCACCTTCCACTTTCGCGACGGCTCCCTCGACGACGAAACCACCGTCTATACCCAGCACACCAACTTCCAGCTCATCAGCGACCACCACATCCAACGCGGCCCATCTTTCCCTAAACCCATCGACGTCAGCATCGACGCAGCTTCAGGCACTATTACCTCCGTCACCACGAAAGATGGCAAGCCCGATACAAAACAAGACCACCTCGACCTTCCCCCTGATCTGGCCAACGGCCTCACCGGCCTCTACATGTTAAATCTCGATCCAGGCGCTCCCAGCACTCGCGTCTCCATGATTGCGCCTGGCGACAAGCCTCGCCTCGTCCACATCCTCATCACGCCCGACGGCGCCTCCCACCATCAGGATCGCGCCTCCATCGGCGGCAGCCCCCGCACCGTCACCCGCTACCTTGCCAAAATCGAGATCGGCGGCATCGCCGGCGCAGTCGCACCCATCGTCGGCAAGCAGCCCGCCGACATGCACATCTGGATTCTCCCCGGTCCCGCCCCCACGCTCGTCCGGCAGGAGGCACAGCTCTTCGAAGGCGGCCCCATCTGGCGCATCGAGCAACTTGCCCCGGCGCTCATCACCCCAACACCGCCCCACTAGAGCAAATCTTCTGAAGGTGTATAGCGAGTTACGCACACTTATGGCCGTTTTTTGCCAGGAAAAACGGTACTCCACGAGATTTTCCGCTCCACAGTATCAGGAGATTTGCTCTAAAGCATCTTCACCTGCCCGGTTGCCAGCTGATACACCGCACCCACCACCTGCACCTTCCCATCCTTTACCTTCGGCGCGAGAATCGGCTGCGCCCGCTTCAGCCGCTCGACGTTATATTGCACGTTCTGCTCGATAGCGTTGTCCAGCTCATGCGCGCCGCCCTGTGCGAGAGCCTTCTCCACCGCCGGCTGTATCGCATCCACCAGCATAAAGATGTGTCCCGGCAGTGGACTGCTCTTATGAGCATTCTTCACCACGGCATTCACCGCGCCGCAGTTCGTATGCCCCATCACCATCACCAGCGGCGCGCCCAACACCTCCACCGCGTACTCCAGGCTTGCAAGGTTATCGACATTCACGTAGTTTCCCGCCACCCTCACCACAAAAAGATCCCCCGGCCCCTGATCGAATATCAGCTCCGGAGACACCCGCGAATCCGCGCAGCTCAAAATCGCCGCCACCGGATACTGCGCCGTCGCCCTCGCCGCGCGCCCGGCTGAGTAGTCCTTCACCTCTGGCTTATTCGCCACGTAGCGCGCGTTCCCCGCCATGATTCGCTTCAGTGCGTCCGCGGGAGGAATAGCATTCTGCGGAGCCGCCTGTCCCGCCCCTCCCATCGGCGAAGCAACCGCCCATCGCCCCAATCCATTCACAGCAGCTCCTGCCATCATTCCGTACGCGCCCTGCAAAATCTTCCGTCGGCTGATTGCATCATTCATATAAATTCTCCTTGAACTTCCGAGCCGCTACATTCCCGTGAGAAGTCTATCCCTAAAATTTACACATCTCACCTGTCAAAGTTTGTGATTCCGTCGCCGTATACTTCCACCCAGCAGCACAGGAGAGCCCAGCTATGCAGACCCGCATCACCGGCACCACCATGCCCGTCCTCGAGTTCACCCTCGACCACAACGACGCCATCATCTCCGAGTCCGGCGAGCTCTCCTGGATGTCCTCCTCCATCCAGATGGCCACCCACACCCAGTTCGGCGGCGGAGGCGGAATCTTTGGCGCCATCCGTCGCGTCGCAGGCGGCGGTTCGCTCTTCATGACCGAGTACCGCGCCTTCGGCCAACCCGGAGAGCTCGCCTTCGCCACTCGCGTCCCCGGCCACATCGTCCCCGTCTCCGTCGGCAACACTCCCAGCGGCCCGCAGGAGTATCTCGTCCACCGCCACGGCTTCCTCTGCGCCACTGCCGGCGTCGAGCTCGGTGTCGGCTTCCAGCAGTCTCTCGGCGCCGGCATCTTCGGCGGCGACGGCTTCCGCCTGCAGAAGATCTCCGGTCAGGGTCTCGCCTGGCTCGAGCTCTCCGGCGAGGTCATCATCAAAGATCTCGCCCCCGGCGAAACCCTCCGCGTCCACCCCGGCCACGTCGGCGCATTCCAATCCACCGTCGCCTTCCAGATTCAGCGCATCCCCGGTCTCAGCAATATGATCTTCGGTGGCGACGGCATCTTTCTCGCCGCGCTCACTGGCCCCGGCCGCATCTGGCTCCAGACACTCCCCATCGCCCGCCTGGCCCATCAGCTCCTCGAATACATGCCCAGCGCCGGCCGCGAACAAGCCGTGGAAGGAGGCGTAGTAGGCGGCATCGTGGGCAACATCCTCAAGGGCATGTAAATCGGGTCGTCGCGCCGCGCAAACCACCGCTCGGCGCCACCCCGTTTACTCTGGCTGCATATCGTTCAGCGCTCGTCTGAACGCCGTATCCTTCACGTGCACCGATCCCATATAAGGCCGGTCGATATCGGCGATGGCGGCCAGCACCAGCGCGACAAGCAGCGAGAACGAGAACACATGAATGCTGTGCATGAACGTGCTCTCCTGCCCGAACAGGCACACTGAAAATATCGTCAACACTCCCCCGACCAGCAACACGAACCACAGGATGCCCGGTAGCTTCGATGTAACCTCCAACTCCCGTGTCTGCCGGCATACAGTCAGCGTGCTCAGTTCATACAGCGAATGATCCTCGGTAGTAATCTGCGTCCATGTCGGCGAATCGATCGACATCAGCGTATGCCACATCTGCCGGCTGATCTCGTTGGTCCCTGCGCCCACCTCGCCATGCGCCATCTCTGCCCACTCCCGGTTCACCACCGTATCGGCGTACTCCACCGCCAGCTTTCGCATCTGCTCCCCCTGTGCTGCAGGCAGCCCCGCCGCCAGTCTGTGCAGTTTCACCACCTGGCTGGCCTCCTGCTCTGCATTCACGGTCGCTGCACCAAAGTCCGTCCACACCGTGTAAAGCATGAAGCCGATGATCACCGCATACGTCGTACCCAGCACGCCCAGTTGCCAGCCGATAAGGTCGTTATGCACCTTCCGCAGCGACAGCGGCCACAGTCGGTTAACAATCGTCATCGTCAGCAGGGAACACGTCACCGTAACGACGACTAGAATCAAATTTTCAAGCGAATCGAGCATCCTCTCCCTTCCTGTCAGCCAGCTTCGAGATTTCCCGCCAACCCCTAACGCCAAACTCTAACATCAAAGCATCGGCTGCTCCTTACGGCGCCATCTCATGCTCGTTGTTCTTCTTCTCCAGCCAGCTGTCCACCGACCACCCATTAAACCGCAGAGTTGCCATCAGCGCCGCAATAATCGCTGCATACATCAGTTGCGTCCCTGCCGCCGTCCAGTTCTCAATCAGTCCTGAGCCAAACGTCAGCACCACCATCAAAAGCCCTGCAGCCACCAGTGCCGCCTTCGTCCGCAGCCCCACCAGCACCAGCGCCCCCAATATCGCCTCCACTCCCGGCAGCAGCACTCCAAAGACATGCACCATCCACGCCGGCAGCGGAGCCTGGGCAAACTGCGCCTGCAGCTTGAACGCGAAATCTCCCGGCCCCGGCAGCATCCGCCCCACGCCATGCATCAATAGATTCATCCCCAGCGCCACCCGTAGCAGCGCATACGCCAACCGTTCATCTCTTCGCTCCAGCTCCGCCCACATACACTCTCCTTGTTCTCATCAGAAGTGGCCGTCGAACCCGCACCATCCATCGTACCCAGCAACCCGCGGCGAAACAAAGCAATGGATGCTGAAAAACTCTGTCGTACCCAGTGCGCAGCTTTTGCATCCCGCTCTCGCACGTCATTCTCGCGAAGCCAGACTCTCCGTATTTCGCTTTTTACACTCGCTCTCGCACGTCAGGAGAATCACCTCCGCCAACCACCTCATCTATTCTCGACGAATATCCAGACCGGTATTCTTATAAAGCATGTCTACTTTCCTCTCCCTCCAGCACGTCAACGTCGCCCGCGGCGACAACCACGTCCTCCACGACATCAACCTCACCGTAGCCGCCGGCGAGCACATCGCCATCCTCGGCCCCAACGGCTGCGGCAAATCCACCCTCATCAAGACCATCACCTGCGAGTGCTACCCCATCGCGCCTCACCGCCCCGACCACCCCCGCGCCCACGTCTCCATCTTCGGCCGCGAGCGTTGGGACCTCACCGAGCTCAAAAAGCGTCTCGGCGTAGTCTCCCCCGAGCTCCCCGGCCGCCACACCCTCACCACCACCGGCCGCGACGCCGTCCTCACCGGCTTCTTTTCCAGCTCCACCCTCTGGCCTAATCTCATCGACTCCATCACCCCTCAGATGCACTCCCGCACCGACGAGGTCCTCCGCCAGATCGACGCCGTCTCGCTCCGCGATAAGCCCGTCGGCGAGATGTCCGCCGGCCAGCAGCGCCGCATCATGATCGGCCGCGCCCTCGTAGCCTCCTCGCAAATGCTCCTCCTCGACGAGCCCTCCAACGCCCTCGACCTCGCCGCCCAGCAGGACCTCCGCGATCTCCTCCGCACCCTCGCACGGCAGGGAACCGGCATCCTCCTCATCACTCACCACATCGCCGACATCATCCCCGAGATCGACCGCATCATCATGATGAAGAACGGCCGCATCCACGCCGACGGCCCCAAATCCACCCTCCTCACCGCCCCCAACCTCAGCGACCTCTTCCAGACCGACGTCCACGTCACTCACCGCGACGGCTTCTACAACGCCTGGTAGACGGCTTGTCTTTGTCTTTGCCTGTTCTTTTGTTTGTCATCCCGTAGGGATCTGCTGTCGCCTTTGCCGTTGCCTGTTCTCCTTCACCCCTCCAAAACCCTGTCATTTCGACCGGAGCGATTCACAGCCCCACCGTGAATCGCGTAGCGGAGAACTTGTCCTGAGCGAAGTCGAATGGAATCCGTTTCTCTACCCATGCCCCCTCCCAGCCCAGACGCCTTTGTCTTTAGCTTCACAGCTTCACAGCTCGCAGCTCGTAGCTGGAAACCCAAAAAGCCTTTGCTTTCAACTCTTCCAACTATTTATCGCGAAATCCCTTAGTAAAATCGCATGTCAAGCCCCAACTAACCCCTCAAATCCAACTAACTCAACTCCCACCAGTAACTTACGCCGCCAAAGAAAACTGCACATTAGTTATGCGCCACTTGGTAAAATGGAAGTAGAGACTTAAACCAACAGGCCCGGCCAAAAAGCCGGGCCTTAGCCGTTAACCCGAAAAGCTATAGGTCACAAAAAACTAAGTCCGGACCTAAAGCTTTTCCTTCGAAGACTTTGCACACAAAACGGGGGGAGGGGGGTAGCACTTTTGGCATCACCTGGCCGGCGGAATCGTCCCGGTCTGCAGCTTCACCAGCTCAGGCTGAGGAATCTTGCTAGGCCCCAGCACCGCGATCCTGGGCAGCGGCCCGCGCACCATCGCCACCTCGTCGCAGGCATATAGCCGCGGACAGGACTGGCAGTCCTTGTAGATCTTGTCCGGCAGTACCGTCCGGTCGACGATGCGGAATCCGAACTGGAAGAAGAAGTCCGGGATGCGCGTAAACAGGCAGACGCTCGTCACACCCTGCTCCTCGGCCTCATCGAGCAGTGCGCGCAGCAGCTTGCTGCCCGCCCCCTGGTGCTTGGCCTCAGGCTTTACCAAAATCGATCGCACCTCCGCCAGGTGCGGCCCATAAAGATGCAACGCGCCGCAGCCCAGGAACGCGCCGCTCTCCGACTCTGCCATCGCGAAGTCGCGGACGTTCTCGCAGATCTCCGCGTAGCTCCGCGGCAGCAGCGTCCCATCGCCGGAGAGTGATTCACCAGCCGGAAGATGTTCTCCGCGTCCTGCAGCTTCGCCTGACGCACCGTTACTCGCTCGACGCGGAGCTGTGGCGGAGCAGCCTCACTGGGATGCGCGATTTGGGTGGTCGTCGTCAACTTTGTTTAGACTCCTGCGCTAGTCTCGCAGATTCATTCGCGCTGGTTGATGAGATGCGCGAACGGGCATCTGCCAAGGCAGCAGCAACCCGGGCACGTGCCGTCCCGCCGATCACGTCGTGGCAATCGAGCGTCGCCTCAAGCGTGATGGCGGCAAAGAAGTCGTCGCCAAACTGCGGGCAGATAGCCTGAAGTTCGGTCAGCGTAAGCTGGCCAAGCTCGCGGCCGCTCTCCAGGCCCAGCCGGACCGCGTTGCCGATGTCTCATGCGCCTTGCGGAAGGGTACGCCCTTGTTCGAAAGATAGGTCGCAGCAGCCATCGCATTCAGGTAGCCCGCCTCCGCTGCGGCCTTCATTCGGTCAAAGCTGAACTTCAGCGAACTGGTAAACGCAGGAAGCACCGCAAGGATGCCGAGAATAGTATCGGCAGCGTCGAAGACCGGCTCCTGCCCTTCCTGCAGGTCCTTGTTGTAAGCCAGCGGCAGGCCTTTCATGAGCATGGCCAGCGTAGTAGCTGCGCCGAGCAGTCTGCCCGACTTGCCGCGGATCAGCTCGGTGAGATCGGGATTCTTCTTCTGCGGCATGGCGCTCGAACCGGTAGAAAATCGCCTCGGGTAGGTCGAGGAAGCCAAACTCGGCGGTCGAGAAGAGGGTAAGCTCCTCGGCAAACCGCGAGATGTGCAAGCCAAGGGTCGCAACAGCCTGGGTGAACTCGAGCGCAAAGTCGCGGTCGGATGTCGCATCCATGCTGTTGGGCGTCGGGGCGTCGAAGCCGAGGGCTCGGGCGGCGATGGTGCGGTCGAGCGCGAGGGTCGCTCCGGCGATGGCTCCCGAGCCAAGCGGGCAGAGGTTCATGCGCTTGCGGGCGTCGGCGAGACGGCTGGCGTCGCGCTCGATCATGCTGACGTAGGCGAGCAGCCATTGGGCCACCAGAACGGGCTCGGCTCGCTGGAGATGCGTGTAGCTGGGCATGACGGCTTCGCCCGCTTGCTCGGCTAGGTCGATGAGGGCCTTGCGCCACGCGGTGAGCCCTTTGAGGGTCGCGTCGATGGCCTCGCGGACGAAGAGGCGCATGTCGGTGGCGATCTGCTCATTGCGGCTGCGGCCGGTGTGGAGCTTGAGTGCAAGTTCGCCGATCTGTTTTGTTAGTTCGAGTTCGACGAAGTGATGGATGTCTTCGGCTTGTGGGTTGGCAGCCACGACGGACTCGTCGAAGTCTTTCACGGCGATGGCGCGCAGGCCCTGGATCATCTCCGAGAGCTCTTCATCGGTCAGGATGCCTGCGGCTTCGATCGCCTGCGCATGGGCGATGCTGGCCTCTACCTCCTGCGGGAGAAGCCGCCAGTCGAACGGGAAAGGACCGCTGCCACTGCTCGAATTGCTTGTCGAGTGGCTCGCGGAAGCGGCCGGACCACATCTTTGCGGATTCTGACATGTCGTGACTCTCTCCGGCTTGCACGCGGCTACTCCTTGTCGCTCCCGCTGCTCAGTTGCGGCATCTCCGAGCCTTTGCTGCAGCGTGAGCAGGCCGGTCTGGGCGTAGGTCATCAGCTTCGCGCGGGTGTCGGTGATGTCGAGGTTGCGCATCGTGAGCTGGCCGATGCGGTCGCGCGGCGAGAAGGTGGACTCGGCCTTCTCCATGCTGAGGCGCTCGGGCTGGAAGGTGAGATTGGGCGAGTCGGTGTTCAGGATCGAGTAGTCGTTGCCGCGGCGCAGCTCAAGCGTGACCTCGCCGGTGACCGGCTTGGCGACCCAGCGCTGTGCGGCTTCGCGCAGCATGATGGCCTGCGGATCGAACCAGCGGCCCTGGTACAGAAGGCGGCCAAGCTTGCGGCCGTTCTCGCGATACTGCTCGATGGTGTCCTCGTTGTGGATGCCGGTGATCAGACGCTCGTAGGCGATGAACAGCAGAGCCAGCCCGGGCGCCTCGTAGATGCCGCGGCTCTTGGCCTCGATGATGCGGTTCTCGATCTGATCGCTCATGCCGAGGCCGTGGCGGCCGCCGATGCTGTTGGCTTCGAGCATCAGCGCGACGGGGTCGGCATACTCCGTGCCGTTGAGCGCGACCGGGAAGCCTTCTTCGAAGCGGACGGTGATCTCTTCGCGCTTGACCTCAACGTCGTCGCGCCAGAAGGCGGTGCCCATGATCGGGACAACGATCTTCATGCTGCTCGTGAGCAGTTCGAGATCCTTGGCCTCGTGGGTTGCGCCGAGGATGTTGGAGTCGGTCGAGTAGGCCTTCTCCGCGGACATCTTGTAGCCGAAGCCGGACTTCTGCATGAAGGCCGACATCTCGGCGCGGCCGCCGAGCTCGTCGATGAAGGCGGCGTCGAGCCATGGCTTGTAGACCTTGAGGTCTGGGTTGACGAGCAGGCCGTAGCGATAGAAGCGCTCGATGTCGTTGCCTTTGAAGGTCGAGCCGTCGCCCCAGATGTTGACGTCGTCTTCCTTCATCGCGGTCACCAGCATCGTGCCGGTAACCGCCCGGCCGATGGGTGTCGTGTTGAAGTAGGTGACGCCGGCGGTGGTGATGTGGAACGCGCCGGACTGCAGCGCGGCGATGCCTTCGCGAACGAGCGGGCCGCGGCAGTCGATCAGCCGGGCCTTTTCCGCGCCGTACTCCAGCGCCTTGCGCGGAATCTCGTCGTAGTCGGCTTCGTCCGGCTGACCGAGATTGGCGGTGTAGGCGTACGGCAGCGCGCCCTTCTGCTTCATCCAGTGAAGCGCGGCGCTGGTGTCCAGCCCGCCGGAGAAGGCGATGCCCACCTTCTGGCCGACGGGCAGGGTTTCGAGAATTACGGACATGAGATGCATACCTCGAGTTCAGCAGACGTGTTGAGAACTTAATGTGCTTCCGCTTGAGTCTAGGAAGTGCGGTTCAGGATGTCCGTTTAGCCGCTCGGGCCTGAATGCCGCGGCCGCGTGCTGTTCGAGATGCGCTTCGCGCCGCCCAGCAGCATCAGCAGCAGCGCCTTCTGCGCATGCATGCGGTTCTCCGCCTGGTCGAAGACCACCGACTGCGGCCCATCGAGCACTGCATCCGTCACCTCGGCGTTGCGATGCGCGGGCAGGCAGTGCATGAAGACCGCATCCGGCTGCGCATGCGCCATCAGCGCCTCGTTCACCTGGTAGGGCTTGAAGATCGGCGCGCGCTTCGTGGCCTCATGCTCAAAGCCCATGCTGGTGCAGACATCGGTGTAGACCGCATCCGCTCCTGTGACGGCCTTCACCGGATCGTGCATCAGCGTGATGCTGCCGCCGGTCTGCTCGCTGATCTCGATCGCCTTGTGGATGATGTCCAGCTTCGGCGCAAAGCCCTTGGGCGTGGCGACGGTGCAATGCACGCCGAGCTGCGCGGCGGTAAGCATCAGCGAGTGGCAGACATTGTTCCCGTCGCCGACGTAGGTGAAGCGCAGGCCCTCCGCCGAGCCGAAGCGCTCTTCCAGCGTGAAGAAATCGGCGATCGCCTGGCAGGGATGCTCGAGGTCGGAGAGCGCATTGATCACCGGGACCTGCGAGCACGCGGCCATCTCCGTGATGGTGTCGTGCGAGTAGGTGCGCAGCACGATCACGCTCATCCAGCGCTCGATATTGTGCGCCATGTCGGGAATAGACTCGCGCTCGCCCAGCGGCGACTGCGTCTGATCGACGAAGATCGCGTTGCCGCCCAGCGTATTGATCGCCGCCTCGAAGGTGAGCCGCGTGCGCAGCGATGCCTTCTCGAAGAACAGCACCATCTGGCGCCCATCCAGCGCGTGGCGAAAGTCTTCGGGATTGCTCTTGACCGCGTGCGACAGCTCCATGATCGCGGCCATCTCTTCGACGGTCAGGTCGGCGATGGAGCAAAGGTCGCGTCCGCACAGACGCTTGGCCGCCTCCGCAGAATGCGATATCGGACTGAATGCCAAGAGTTGCGGCTGGCTTGCGAGCGCGAGTGTCTCCGGCATGGTCATCCGGCCTTCGGACTCATCATGACGGTTTTGCTACCCATGTGATATGTTCTCCTGCCGGCGCTGGCCGGCATATGCCGCACTGGTCGAAGTGAGCTGTCAGAATTCCGTCGAGCGCCGCGATTGCCATATCGACGTGCTTCCGCTCAAGGATGTACGGAGGAAGGAAGCGCAGCACCGTCTCGCTGGTGCGGTTGATGATGATGTGCTGCGCCATCATCTGCGCGACGCCGCCCTCTTGGCCAGCTCTGCCGAATCCAGTTCGATGCCCAAGCATCAGGCCCATCCCGCGCACGTCGGTGACGCAATCGTGGCGCTCTGCCAGCGATTCAAGCTGCTGCTTGAAGTAGCCGCCAACGTCACGAACGTGTGCAAGCAGATTGCGTCTGCTTCATGGTGTCGATCACGGCAATCGCAACCGCGCAGGCCAGCGGCCCGCCGCCGAAGGTCGTGCCGTGCATGCCGGGCGTGAAGGCGCGCGCAGCCTCGTCCGTGCAGAGCATCGCGCCCATCGGCAGGCCGTTGGCAATCGGCTTCGCCAGCGTCGTGATGTCCGGCAGAATCCCGTAGTGCTGGTAGGCAAACCACTCGCCCGTGCGGCCCATGCCCGACTGGATCTCATCGGCCAGCAGCAGCGCGCCGGTGGAGTCGCACAGCTCGCGCGCCGCGGCGAAGAACTCCTGGCCGACACGGATGCATTCCGCCCTCGCCCTGGATGGCTTCGATGCAGATGCCGCAGACCTCGTTGGAGAACTTCGCGCGCAGGTCGGCCACATCATTGAAGCGAACGAACTCGACGCCCGGCATCACCGGCGCGAACGGCTCGCGATACTTCTCCTTGTGCGTGGTCGCGACCGCGCCCATCGTCCGGCCGTGGAAGCTGTGCTCCAGCGCCAGAAACTTCGTGCCGATGCTTCTTGCCTTTGCGCGCAGCACGCCGGCATGCGCGCGCGCCAGCTTCAGCGCAGCCTCCCACGCCTCCGTGCCGGAGTTGCAGAAGAAGACGCGGTCCAGCCCGCTCATCTCCGTCAGCCGCAGCGCCAGATTCGGCGGTGTGCTCGTGGTAGAAGAGGTTCGAGGTGTGCAGCAGGCGCTTGCTCTGCGCCACGATCGCCGCCTCAACCGCCGGATGCGCATAGCCCAGCGCCGACACGCCGATGCCGCTCAGCAGATCGAGATAGTCGATTGCCTCGCTCGTCGCGCAGATAGACGCCGTCGCCCTCGACAAAGAGAACGGGTTGCGCTCGTATGTTTGCAGCAGCAGCTTCTTCTCCGCTGCCTGAATCGATCAGCTTCATTGCCAACGTTCATGCGACCATGACCTCCGTTCCATCGTTCACCTTGGTCGAGCACAGGTCGGGTAAGTAGATGCGCCGCCTCCGCCGGCAGAATGCGTACGCGCTTCACGCCATGAGTCAGCGCTTCGCGGCACGCATTCAGCTTCGGCAGCATGCCGCCGGAAACCACCATCTGCTTGCTCCAACTCCGGAATCTGTTCAGCGAGAGCCAGCGCATCACCTTCGCCATCTGCTCCTTTGACGCCGGGAACGTCGGTCAGGAACACCAGCGCGTCCGCCTTGGTGCAGATCGCGCACGCCGCAGCCATCTCGTCGGCATTGATGTTGTAGTACTCGCCATCGAAGCCCAGCGCGATCGACGAGATCACCGGCACCGCGTCCATCTTCCAGATCGCCTCCAGCCACAGCGGATCGGTCGCGGCGATCTCGCCGACAAATCCCAGGTCGGGTATGGTCTTCTTCTTGCGCGCGCGAAAACGTTGCCGTCGCCGCCGGCCAGTCCCATCGCCGACTGCCCATGCGTGCGCAGCGCCGCCACCAGCGACTTGTTCACGCGCCCGGCCAGCACCATCAGCGCCGCATCGCGCGTCTCCGCATCGGTAACGCGCAGGCCGGAGACAAACTCGCTCTTCTTGCCCATCTGCGCCAGCGTCGCCGTCAACTGCTTGCCGCCGCCATGCACCAGCGCAACCTGGTTGCCGTCGCGCACCAAGTTCCGCAATCGCCTTGCCGCACGCATGCAGCAGGGCCTTGTCTTCGATGGAGGCGCCTCCGAGCTTGACTACGTATCTCACTTCAGGCCCTCCGCTTCGTCCCAGCCGCACATCAGGTTCATGTTCTGCACCGCCTGGCCCGACTGCGCCCTTCAGTAGATTGTCGAGGCACGAGACCAGCACCAGCCGCTTGCCGTCCTTGCCCAGCTCGAATCCCAGATCGCAGTAGTTGGTGCGCACCACATGCTGAATCTGCGGCAAGTTCGGGGCGTTGCGTGCACGCGCACCATCGGGCTCGTCGCATAGAAAAGCGAGGCAAGCCTCAATCTGCTCCGGCTCTCGGCCGCTTCGCCAGCCGCACATAAATCGTCGACAGTATGCCGCGCGGAATCGGCAGCAGGTGCGGCGTGAACTGGATCTGGCTTCGAGTCAGGTGCAAGCTGCTCCAGCATCTCGCCCGTATGGCGATGCCCAAAGACCGCATATGCAGAGAGATTGTCCGCCGCATACATGAAATGCGTCTTCGCGGTCGCCGCCTTCCCTGCGCCGCTCACGCCAGACTTCGCATCGCAGATAATTCCGTGGTCAAGATCGACCAGCCCCGCCCGCAGCAACGGCGCCAGCGCCAGAATGATCGACGTCGCATAGCAGCCGGGATTCGCCACCAGCCGCGCCTGCGAATCTCGCCGCGATGCAATTCCGGAGAACCGTATATAGCCTCGGCCTGAATCTCCGCGGCAAGGTGTGGGTCTTCGTCGGTCATTTTGTAGATGCTGCGATTGGCAGCATCTTGCAGCCTCCAGGCGCCACTGAGGTCGACAACCCTGATCCCGCGCGCAAGGGCGGCAGGAACCAGTTCGCGAGACTGCTCATGGGGAGTCGCGAGAAATAGCAGCTCTATTCCTGCATCTTCAAGAAGATGCCAATTGAAAGGCTCTACAACATTCAACGCAGATTTGTTGCCAAGGAGGATTGGGTGAAGGTCTACCAAAGCTATTTTTTTGTCGCTCTCGGTCTCTCTGGCGCGGCTATAGAAACTCGGAGACGCCGCTTCAAATCGCGGATGACCCAGCAGCAGGCGAGAGAGTTCTCCTCCTGCGTAGCCGCTGACTCCGGCGATAGCTGTGCGCGGACACCCTTTGGCTGGTAGACTCACAGTATCCAAACTTTCATCAGTTGTTGTTTCTGAATTAACCAATGTATTCATCGATTCGCATCTTTAATGTTTGAGCCTTTTGTTCGTTTGCACAGATCACAAGAACTGTGTCGTCACCCGCAATCGTTCCGACCACTTCCGGCCAGTCCTCGTAGTCTATTCCGGCCGCAACTGGTTGGGCGCTGCCAGTAGCAGTCATCAGCACCAATAAATTTTGCGCTTGCCGTGCCTCTAGACCGAAGCTCCTGAGAACTTCCTGAATGCCTGGTAGTGACCCTTCATCGTCTTGCTCGTCAGCTGAAAGCGAGTATCCTGAAGGACCTTTTGAGAGTCGCAGTTCACGTATATCGCGGGAGAGTGTTGCCTGAGTGACATGAAAGCCTTTTTCGGCCAGTTTCGTTCTTAGCTCATCCTGACTGGATAGGGAAGATTGGAGCAAAAGATCGCGAATTGCCAAATGGCGTTGTTGTTTCATGGAATTACATTTCACTTTTCTAATTCAGACGCAGTAGCGCAGGAAACAGCGTTATGTATAAATATACACAAATCTTTTGGTTTTGTGTATATTTATACACAAAGGCCTAATTCCAAGAAATTTCGATACATAGGAAGGGCGTCGGCGAAGTAAAAAAGACGTGTCTATCGTCCGACGTATAGTGGAGCATGGACTGTTTGAAAGAGACAAGTTTTAGAGGCGTCCCTGGGCTGGACAGGAGTTGTGCTTCCCAGGCGCAACCCTCTTTGTTGGACGGCCGTTTCGACCATGACTCCTGTGGTGTGGGGTTTGTCGCATCTGTAGATTCGAAGCCCTCTCATGAAATTTTATGCCAGGCACTTACCGCCCTGGCTCGGCTGGCCCATCGAGGGGCGACGGCTGCGGATGGCAAGAGCAGCGACGGCGTAGGAGTGATGACTGCGGTTCCCAGAGCTCTGCTTCTGGACGACATGGATATTACCTTACGGGATGAGGAGAAGCTAGGTGTAGGGATGCTGCTCCTGCCTGTGGGGGAGACGCGTGCAGAAGAGTTGCTGGAGCGGTGCCTCGCCTCGCACGATCTGAAGGTATTGAAGTGGCGCGATGTACCGGTTCAAACGAAGCATCTGGGTGAAATTGCACTGAGCACCATGCCGCGCATACGCCAGGTATTGGTGCTCAATACGACGGAGGCGGATCGGGAGACGATGGAGCGAAGGCTCTACCTCTCGCGAAAGCAGTTTGAGCGTGTGCATGAGCAGGGTGACGTAACCGGCTATGTCTGCTCTCTTTCAACACAGACGATTGTTTATAAGGCGATGTGCGCTGGTAGTCTGCTGCGAGAATTTTATACAGATCTAGCTTCAGAGAAATTCGTCACTTCGTTCGCGGTGTTCCATCAGAGATATGCAACAAATACGTTGCCGACGTGGCATCGGGCGCAACCGGGGAGAAAGCTCGCTCACAATGGCGAGATCAATACGGTGTGGGGAAATCGTGCTCGGATGGCCGCTCGGGATTCAACTCTGCCAGTTGAGTGCAAGCCAGTGTTGACGCAGGGAGGGACCGACTCGACAAGCTTGGACGAAGCCGTCGAGCTCCTGTCTCAAAACGGCAGGACGTTGGCCGAGGCGATACGAATGCTTATGCCTCCGGCTGTTACAGCAAATCAAAACTCAGCCTTTTTGCGTTATCACGCTGACTGCGCGGAACCGTGGGATGGCCCGGCTGCAATTGCTTTCACGGATGGTCAGGTAGTCGGAGCAGCGCTTGATAGAAATGGGCTAAGGCCGTCTCGTTTTGCAATCACCAGAAACGGACTGGTTGTTGCAGGATCCGAGGCCGGCTTAGTCGATCTCGATCCTGAAGAGGTCATCCACAGCGGCCGTTTGGGGCCTGGGCAGATGCTGGTCGTCGATCTGAAGGCAAATAAGGTATTCGAAGATGCTGAGTTGCTTACGCTCTTCGATTCCGGCGCGACCTACACCAAGCTGGTTGCCGATACGCCTCTTCAGCCGGCGCCGAATGCTGCTATTGCGGAACCTGAGGCGCTGGCTGCCGCGCAACGCGGTTTTGGGTACACGAGGGAAGACGTCAAGATGATCCTGCAGCCCATGGCGATCGAGGGCAAGGATGCTGTTTGGTCGATGGGAGACGATACTCCTCTCGCCTTTCTGGCACGTTCCCCGCGGCCTGTGTACGCGTACTTCCGGCAACGATTCGCACAGGTTACAAATCCGGCGATCGATCCGTTGCGTGAGGCTTGCGTGGTTTCGCTGCGGACGCGGCTGGGTCCATGGCCACATATTCTGGACAAGGATGCTGCGCTGCCTGGTCTCTCGCTGTCTTCCCCTTTTCTGTCGCTCGGGCAGATGGAGGCGCTTCGTACCAGGAAGCATGGCCACTCGGACGAGCTCAGCCTTGTTGAATTGCCCTGCGTCTTCAAGCCGGAGGTATCGCTCCTTCAGGCGTTGGACGAACTTTGCAGCAAGGCAATTGAGTTGGTCAGGAACGGTGGGCGAATCCTGCTGCTGACCGACCGGCCTGCGAGTTCTGAACGTCTGCCGATTCCAATGGCTATGGCGACGGGGGCCGTACATCAGGCGCTGGTTTCTGCCGGGCTGCGGTCGCTGGCGGGGATGGCCGTCGAGGCGGGTGATTGCCGGGACATTCATCACGCTGCTGTGCTGATCGGTTATGGCGCCGGTGCTGTTTGTCCGTGGCTTGCGCTCGAGACGGCGGTGAATCTTGCTCCGGCCGGTGTCGATGCAGCGGCGTGTGAGCAAAAGATGCTGAAGGCGCTCGACGCCGGGCTGGCCAAAGTTATGTCAAAGATGGGCATTTCTGTGGTGGATAGTTACCGTGGCGCTCATTTGTTCGACATCCTGGGACTCCATTCGAGTGTGGTTGATCGTTGTTTTGTTGGGACACCCGCACCCCTCTCGGGGATTGGATTTGCTGAGATTGAACGGCAGTTGCGGCAGACCTGGAAGGCGCCGGATGGAGGAGCACAGGTGTCGTTCGATCTTCCGGACTACGGGTGGGTACGGTTCCGGAAGGCTGAGGTCTCGGAGCCGCATGCCTGGCAGCCGGGGACTGTCAAGGCGCTGCAGTCGGTTGTGGGCAGCGCTCGCGGCGTTGCGATGCCGGCCGATCCAGCTGGAGCTTTTGCCATCTATACGCGCGATGTTATTGCGCGTGATCCGGCGGTGCTTCGCGACCTGCTGGAGATACGACCTGCCGGCCCCGAGCTTGACGTGCAGGAGGTCGAATCTGCACGCAGCCTGTGCAAGCGGTTCATATCCAGCGCGATGTCTCTCGGCTCGCTCAGTCCTGAGGCGCACCACACGATTACGATGGCGATGAACATCGTTGGCGGCCGCTCGAACACTGGTGAGGGCGGTGAAGACCCGGAGGTTTACCGGGAGCAACCAGTAGCTGTTGCCATCTCTGCCGAGGCTGAGGTCGGGCTACAGGCTCAGGCTGGGGGCGGCACGGTGGTTGCACCGGCTGCGGTTGTCGCTCCTGCTGCGCCTGCCGTTCACGTTTCGTTGAATAACAAGGTCAAGCAGGTGGCGTCGGGTCGTTTCGGCGTTACTGCCGAGTACCTCGCGCATGCTGAGGAGATCGAGATCAAGGTGGCCCAGGGGGCTAAGCCTGGTGAGGGTGGTCAACTGCCCGGCCACAAGGTGAGTGGGATGATCGCTCGTCTGCGTCATGCTCAACCTGGTGTGCCGCTGATCTCGCCTCCTCCTCATCATGACATCTACTCCATCGAGGACCTTGCGCAGCTTATCTATGACCTCAAGCGCTCGAATCCCCGCGCCCGAGTTGGCGTGAAGCTGGTCTCTGGCTGCGGCGTTGGTACTGTTGCCGCAGGCGTTGCTAAGGCTTACGCGGACTTTATTGTTATCGCCGGGAACACCGGGGGTACCGGGGCTGCGGCGCTTTCGAGTATCAAGTACGCTGGCAATCCCTGGGAGCTGGGGCTTGCCGAGGCGCAGCAGGTGCTGACCGAGAACGGCATGCGCGGACGTGTTCGTCTGCGTACCGACGGCGGCCTTGCTACTGCGCGCGACGTGCTGGTAGCTGCGCTGCTTGGGGCGGATGAGTTCGCCTTTGGCACTGCGGTGCTGGTGGTGCTGGGTTGCGACATGGCTCGTCAATGCCATCTCAATACCTGTCCGACCGGCATTGCTACCCAGAAGCCTGAGCTGCGGGCCAAGTTTCGCGGGAAGCCGGAGCATGTGGTTCGCTTCTTCGAAGAACTGGCTTCGGACCTGCAGCATCTGCTGGCCCGGTATGGGCTGCCGTCTATCGAGGCGGCGATTGGCCGGACCGATCTGCTGGAGCAGGTTCGGTTCGACGGGAACCTTGATCTGCAGCCGATGCTGGCGAAGGTCGCTGGCGGCGCGAGCAAGTGGATGGGCGCGCCGAACACGCAGCCGGTCGCGGAGCCCCCGCTGGACGAGCAGTGGGTCGAGCCTGCGCTGAAGGCTATCGCAGAGGGCAAGCCTTACGTGATCGATTCGCCGATTGCCAATTGCGATCGAGCTATCGGTGCGAGGCTGTCGGGCGAGCTTGCATTCCAGCGCTCGAACGCCGATGTTCCTGCCGATGTGACGTTCAATTTGCTTGGGACCGCGGGCCAGTCGTTCGGCGCGTTTGCGGTGGACGGCGTGAAGCTGCATCTGACCGGGCAGGCGAACGACTTTGTCGGCAAGGGTCTTTCGGGTGGCGAGATTACGATTCGCGCACGGGGCCTGGCCGCGGAGGACAGCGGACAGCACGTTATTCTGGGCAACGTCGCTCTATATGGCGCTACCTCCGGCAGGCTATTTGCCGCAGGGCGGGCCGGGGAGCGGTTTGCTGTGCGCAACTCGGGTGCGACGGCGGTGGTTGAAGGCATTGGCGACCATGGCTGCGAGTACATGACGGGCGGCCTGGCGGTGATTCTTGGATCGGCCGGCATGAACTTCGGCGCAGGCATGACGGGCGGTCTGGCGTGGGTGTACGACGCGGACGGCACGTTTGTCTCGGAGCCGAGATTCCATGACGAGTTCGTGACGGCTGAGGCGTTCGGCGCGGTCGATGAGGAGGCGCAGGCGGCGCTGAAGGCGCTGCTGGAGGAACATGCGCGGCTCTCGGAGAGCAGCCTGGCAGCGGCGATGCTGGCGGACTGGGCCACGAAGTCGGCTCCGTTTGTGAGACTGACGCCTAAGCCGCAGGTCTAACGGTTGTTGTTTGCAGGAAACGGCGCACAGCCCCGCTGTGCGCCGTCTCTGCGTTTTGGGCGCACTTCGCTTTTACTTTCGCTTGTTTTCCACAACCCCGCCACCGCAAAACTTTGTCAAGCCCAAAAAACAACTAACTCAAGCACCGCCAATAGATAGCAACTGCACATTAGTTATGTGCCACTTAGTAGAATAGAAGTAGAGACTTAAACTAACAGGTCTGGCCACGAGCCGGGCCTTAACCGTTAACCAAAAGCGTTGGGTCACCGAAACCGAGGTCTGGACCTAAAGCTTTTGGTTGCTAGACTTTGTCCAAAAACCCGGGGGAGGGGAGGGGGTAACGGAGGCATTTCGACTTTAGTCAGAGCAGGATTCTTCGTTGCGCTCGGAATGGCAACCAGAAGGACGAGGGTGCAGACTGGGAGCGTACATGAGCCATGCTGGAACGAAGGTCGTAAAGAACGGTGGGACTCCGCTGCGGATGGAGCTGGGGGCAATGCAGGGGTTTGAACTGCATGCGAAGTATCACGCTGCGCGGACGGGTGGGGACTTCTTCGATGGCATACAGGTGGGGACGCGGGTGGCGTTTCTGCTGACAGACATTGCGGGGAGGAAGGAAGACGCTCATCCGATTGCGTCGGCGGCGCAGGCGGCGTTTCGGAGCAAGGCGGCGGAGTTCTACAGCGCCGCGGATGCGAACCTGATGGATGCTACGGCGGCGCTGATTCATGAGATCAACCATGCGATCGTCGCGGCCTCGACGGGGTCTCACTTTGCGCCGACGTTTGTGGGTTGCTATGACCGGGAGTTGGGGGTGTTGGCGTACATCAACGCGGGCGGACTCACGACGGTGATACAGGACTCGGACGGAGTGCGCGCATTGCCGGATGTGGCTATGCCGATGGGGCTATTTACGCACCTGACGTATGAGCCTTCGATGCATGCGTTCGAGCCGGGAGCGAGGCTGCTGGTGGTGACCAAAGGAGTGATCGAGCGCAAGCGCGGGCGCAGTGTGTTTGGAGCAAAGCGGGTGATGGGGTTGGTCGAGGGCCTTGATGGCGCCTCGGCGGCGGAGATATGCGAGGCTACGCTGGGGGCGGCGCATGGGTTCGAGAAGGTGTCGTGGCTTGGGCGGTTTGCCAAAGGGCGACAGGTGGCGGAGGATTTGACGGCGCTGGTGGCGGCCAGGCCTAAGACGGCCGGCTAAGACGGGATGAGCGTGGGAAGGACCTGGGTGGCGGGGCCGAGGAGGATTTCGTCGAAGGCGTGGGCGTTGAGGGGTTCTTCGGGACCGACGTAGATGGTGCGGATGCGCCGCTGGTTGGCGATGTTAACGAAGCCGGCGGCGGGGTAGACGGAGCCGGAGGTACCTACGACGAGGAGGGTGGTGGCGCGGTCGAGTTCGCGGTAGATGGCCTCCATGTCGAGGGGGATCTCGCCGAACCAGACGATGTGCGGGCGGATGGGAGCGCTGCAGTTGGCGCAGGTGGGAAGGTCGCGCTCGGACTCGGCTTCGTAGAGGGATTGGTCCGGGAAGGGTTGGGCTGGGCACTGACGACTGGGGCGGGAGCAGCGGGAATGGAAGAGGGAACCGTGCATGTGATGGATGCGTTGGGAGCCGGCTCGCTCGTGGAGGTCGTCTACGTTTTGAGTGCAGAGGTAGAAGTTGGCTGGATCTGTCTGGGCGAGGCGCTGCTCGATCTGGGCTAAGGCGAGGTGGGCGGGGTTGGGCTGGGCGGCGAGGGCGTCGCGGCGACGCATGGAGTAGAAGCGCCAGACGAGGGCGGGGTCGGCGTCCCAGGCCTCGGGGGTGGCTACGTCTTCTACGCGGTGGCCGTTCCAGAGGCCTCCGGAGCCGCGGAAGGTGGCGAGGCCGGATTCGGCGGAGATGCCTGCGCCGGTGAGGACGAAGAGGCGGTCGTCGGCGGAGAGATGTAGTGGCATGGTGCTTGGAATATTGCGATGCGTTAAGGATGATTCTACGAATTGCTTTCAGGCGATCTGGATCATCATCTCCAGACCGCTGGGCAGGGTGATCTTTTGCGATCCACGAAAGGCAGTCGTTCCCAGGCCTGCTGCGCCGCCGACGATGGAGCCGATGCCAGCGCCTTTGCCGCCGCCGAAGATCGCTCCGAGGAGAGCACCCGCACCTGCGCCGACGCCGGTGCTGACGGCGGCTGAGCGACCCTTTCCACCGGAGAGGATTGCGTTTTCTACGCCGAGGGTTTCGTGGGAGGGGGCGTGGTAGAGCTGGATGATCTCAGCGTGGATGCGGGCGGTGCGGCCGTCCGGCATGATGAGGCGATCGAACTGGAGGACCATCTCGGTGTGACCGGAGAGGCGGCCGGACATATCGATGGAGGAGATGTGACCGTAGACACGGGCTCCCTGATATTGGCCCTGGGCTACAACGGTGGCGCTGAAGGGGTCGCCCGTCTGCGAGTCGACACTGGTTAGAGTGTCGTCGAGGCGGATGCGGAGGGCTACATCCTGTGGAACGGTGAAGGATTGTGCAGCAGCGAGAACGGGGAAAAGAAGCAGGAGGGCAATGACGATTTTTGCCGAGCGAGACGAGAGGAGGTTCACGTAAGACGACCTTTCGTATTTCAAGATGGCGGGGCGAAGTAATCGTCGTCTATGTGGGGGCTCAAGTCAACAGGAAGGATCGCTGTCAGACGCCGGCCACTACTGCGGGTTCTGTTGGCTTTGGGTGCAGGGAGCGTGCTTTTACGTCCCAGGCGAGGCCGAGGCTTTGCAGCGCGCAGATGCCGTACCAGTTGGGATCGAACTCGTACCAGGCGAGGCCGTGACGGGAGGATTGGGGATGAGCGTGGTGGTTGTTGTGCCAGCCCTCGCCAAAAGTGAGCAGGGCTACCCAGAAGCTGTTGCGGGAGGTGTCTGAGGTGGCGAATCTTCTTGAGCCCCACATGTGGGTGGCGGAGTTGACCAGCCAGGTGGAGTGGAGACCGAGGACGGTGCGAAAGAAGATGCCCCAGAAGAGATAGGGCCATCCGCCGAGGACTAATAGAAGCAGGCCGAGGGTGGTGATGGGGATCCAGTGCCAGCGGCTGATCCAGACGTGGAATCGGTCTTTGCGAAGGTCGGGAACGTAAGGGAGGAATGTGGCGGTGTCGTTGTGTACGGTCTGGCCGGTGAGCAGCCAGCCGACGTGGGCCCAGAAGGCGCCTTCGCTGGGGGAGTGGGGGTCGCCTTCTTTGTCAGTGTTTTGGTGATGCATGCGGTGGATGGCTACCCAGAAGATGGGGCCGCCTTCGAGAGTAAGCGTGGCGCAGATGGTGAGGAGGTACTCCACCCATTTGAATGTCTTGTAGCCGCGGTGGGTGAGGAGGCGATGGTAGCCCATGCCTATGCCGAAGCCTCCGGCGATCCACCACAAGAGTATGGCTACGAGAAATGGCTTCCAGCTGAACATGAAGAGCGCGGCGATGGCACCGATATGGAACACGACCATGACGATGAATGTCAGCCAGACGATGGGTTGCGTGAAGGTGCGATCGTGCCCAAAAAACCTTGATGATGCCATGTGCTAATTTGACGCCAAGTTACATGGCATGCGGGGGACGATTGGTAATACTTGTGTAATGGATGTGAGGATGGGCGGGAGTTTAGGAGCTCCCGCCCGGTTTTGGATTATTCGCCGAAATTGACGGATTCGATGCCGAGGAATTCGGCGGACTGGCCGAGCTCTTCTTCGATGCGGAGGAGCTGGTTGTACTTGGCGATGCGGTCGGTGCGCGAGGCGGAGCCGGTTTTAATCTGGCCGGCGCCGGTGCCTACGGCGAGGTCGGCGATGAAGGTGTCCTCGGTTTCGCCGCAGCGGTGGCTGATGATGCTGGTGTAGCCGAAGCGACGGGCGAGTTCGATGGCTTCGAGGGTCTCGGAGACGGTGCCGATCTGGTTGACCTTGATGAGGATGGAGTTGGCGACCTTCTGCTCGATGCCTTGCTGGAGGCGGGCGGTGTTGGTGACGAAGAGGTCGTCGCCGACGAGCTGGACTTTGTCGCCGAGGACCTCGGTCATGTGAGCCCAGCCGTCCCAGTCGTCCTCGGCGAGGCCGTCTTCGATGGAGACGATGGGATACTTGCTGACCCAGTTGGCATAGAAGGCGGTCATCTCTTCGGAGGAGAGCTCGCGCTTGTCGGATTTCTTGAAGACGTACTTACCGGTCTCCTTGTCGTAGAACTCGCTGGAGGCCGGGTCGAGGGCGATGGCGATCTGTTCGCCCGGGGATGTAGCCGGCTTTTTCGATGGCCTCGATGATGAGGTCGAGAGCTTCGTCGTTGGACTTGAGGGAGGGAGCAAAGCCGCCTTCGTCGCCGACGGCGGTGTTGTAACCGTTCTTCTTGAGGACGCCCTTGAGGGTGTGGAAGACCTCGGTGCCCCAGCGGAGCGCGTCGGAGAAGGTGTCGGCGCCGACGGGCATGACCATGAACTCCTGGAAGTCGACGTTCGAGTCGGCGTGGGAGCCGCCGTTGAGGATGTTCATCATGGGCGTGGGGAGCAGGCAGGCATTGACGCCGCCGAGGTAGCGGTAGAGCGGCAGTTTGAGCGCGGTTGCGGAGGCGCGGGCGCAGGCCATGGAGACGGCGAGGATGGCGTTGGCGCCGAGCTTGCTCTTGTTGTCGGAGCCGTCGATGGCGATCATGGTGGCGTCGATGAGGCGCTGGTCGGCGGCGTCCATGCCCTGGAGCTCGGGGCAGATGATGGACTCGATGTTTTCGACGGCCTTGAGGACGCCTTTGCCGAGGTAGTAGTCTTTGTCGCCGTCGCGGAGCTCGACGGCTTCGTGCTCGCCGGTGGAGGCGCCGGAGGGGACGGCGGCGCGGCCTTTGATGCCGCCTTCGAGCGTGACGTCGGCCTCGACGGTGGGGTTGCCGCGCGAGTCTAGAATTTCGCGGGCCTGGATGTTGACGATCTCGGTCATATTGCTCCTGTTTGGTGAGGTGCCTGGGTGTTGGGCGACTACGCGATGGTGGAGGCGCTCGTTTAATTTGGGGCGGCGGTCGACACGGACCGGGTTTCCGCCGGCAGCGGCGATGGTTTGAACCAGATTGGCGGGGAGCTTCTGGGCCTGTTTCGCACCTGGTTTCGCGGCTGGGGGGTTCACTGAATGGATTTTAGCAAAGTGGTTTGATTTGTGGCGTGAAGGGAAGATAAAGAGATGAGCTGGCGTGGCTTGCGGGCGTGAGGCACGCAAAGACTTATTAGCAGGGTCGGTTCAGGAATGGGGAATTTGTGGCAGAGGCGCAGCGAAAATACTAACCTTAAGTCTAACGATTGTGCCGCGCGGAGTAAGGGGCGGCGAGTCGAACGAGGATACTGCCATGAAGCTGTCGATTGCGACCGTTGCGCTTGTTCTGACCGCGGGTTCTGCGTTTACGCAGGCCCAGATGACGGGAGTATCGAAGCCTGACACGACGCCGATCACGGATAGCTCGGATGCGATGCCGCCTGCGGCGCCCGCGAAGCCTGCGGCTGGGATTCCAGTGACTCCAGCGAGTTCGCCGGCTACGGCGGAGGTCTATGGGCCTTATGTGCCGTACCATGCGCCAGGGACCGCTGCTGTGACTCCTGCGCGGAGCAATGGGGCTTTCGACCCGGATGCGAACATCGTTGGGATGGTTGACCCGAAGGCGAACGATCCTCACCAGTGGGACAAAGGGGTGGTGACGAGCGTTCCGGAGCGCGAGGGCGAGGTTCGTGAGGGGACGCTGCTGAAGGCGCGCGTGATGCAGGAGCTTTCGACGGACAAGACGATGCCGGGGACGACGTTCAAGGCGGAGCTGACGGAGCCGGTGACGAAGGATGGCCGGGTGATTCTGCCGGTGGGAGCGGTGCTCGAAGGGCAGGTGACTGAGGTGCGCAGCGGGAAGAGGATCTCGGGGACGGCGATGATGCATCTTGAGCCGCGCAGAGTGACGCTGCCGGATGGGACGCAGTATGTTCTGCACGCGCAATTGATCGATACGAGCGATACCGCGCGTATGCGGATCGGAAGCGAAGGCGACCTGATTCGGAAGGACCACGCGAAGGAGACGATGGCGGTGGTCGGTGGCGTAACGGGCGCAGGCGCTATCGCGGGTGGGTTGATTGGCGGGGGAGTTGGAGCCGTGGTTGGCGCGGGGATTGGCGCCGGAGCGGGAACGATTGTGTGGTTGAAACAGGACAGACAGGCTACGCTGCCGGAGCACTCGCTGCTGGTGTTCAGCTTGACGACACCGATGGAGTTGAAGCCGCTGCATGTTGGGGCGGTTGGCGGCGGTCAGTAAAGATTTGTGATTTGTGCCCGCTGCCCCCCGGGGTGGCGGGCTTTTTCTTTGTGCGAGCTGGCGAAGCGGCACCGCTCTCGAGGCTGTGATTGGGTGCCGGGAGACGTCTCTTGTTGGTAAAGGTGTGGGGTTTTCCTTTAGAGTTGCGGGGTTGGAGGTTTTTCTGTGGGGAGGCTTGTCTGAAAGAGACTGGCGGTCGGAAGAGAGGCTTGGGGGACGAGGTTGCGGCGGCTGCGGGGGCGGCGGGCGGTGGTGCGGATGAGCAGGCGGCGGTTGCGGGTGGGCGGGGTGGCGAGAAGTATCAAAGGATACTGGATGCGGCGGTGGAGGTGATTGCGGAGAATGGGTACTTCAACTCGCCGGTGAGCGCGATTGCGGCGAGGGCCGGGGTGGCGGATGGGACGGTGTACCTCTACTTCAAGAGCAAGGATGAGGTGCTGCGAACGGCTATCGATACGACGTTTGAGCGGTTCTTCAGGCAGGTGGCGGAGCAGTTCGAGACGCTGAAGGATCCGAGGGCGCAGCTGGAGTACATCGCGCAGGTGCATCTGGAGAGCCATGCGGTGAACCGCAACATGGCGATATTGATGCAGACGGAGGTGAGGCAGTGGGCGAAGTTTATCGCGGAGTTCTCGCACCATCACCTGGTGAAGTACATCGAGATGGTGCGGGAGGTGATTCGACGGGGGCAGCAGGAGGGGATGTTTCGGCAGGATGTGTCGGATGGCGTGGTGGCGCACTGCATGTTCGGGGCGATCGATGAGCTGCTGAGTGCGGCTGTTTTTACAGGGCGCGTTTATGATGCTAAGGCGACAGCGGTGCAGGTGCTGGATGTTTTGATGAATGGGATCAAGGCGAGTTGATACGAGCGAGTTGTTAGTTGTGATGAGAGTTTTGTTGGCGTCAGACAAGAAGGCAACCCCAGGGGCTAAAGCCCCAGTTTTCTGGTGATCAGGTACCCAAGGCTGAAGCCTTGGGATACCTAGAAGCAAAGGCGAGGACAAGAGCAAAGGCAAGGACAGAAGCAGATTCCTGCTACGCTGCGGAATGACAAAAAAGAGCAGAGGAACCGTAGATTTTTTTGAGGCGGAGTGAATTGATGGCTGATCTGAAGACGGTGAATGATGTTCTGGGGATGGTGACGTCGCGAGGGGATGCGACGGTGTTGATGGCGCAGGAGAAGGATGGGACGTGGACGCCGATTACGTCGGATGAGTTTTATGGGCGGGTACGGGCGCTGGCGGATGTGTTTCGCGGGTGGGGATTGAGGAAGGGCGATCGGGTTGCGATTCTGAGCGAGAACCGGTGGGAGTGGCCGGTGACGGACTTTGCGACGCTGGCGATGGGCGGGGTGGATGTGCCGCTGTATTCGACGCTGACGGCGGAGCAGATTGGGTACATGCTGCGGGACTCGGGCGCGAAGGTGGCGGTGGTGTCGACTGCGGAGCAGTACGAGAAGCTGGACGCAGGCGGGGGACCTGCCGGAGCTGGAGCATGTGGTGGTGATGGATGAGGGCGATTATCCGGATGCAGAGAGCTTTAGTGCGTTGATGGAGGAGGCGAAGGCGAAGCAGGGGCGGGATGCGGCGTTCGACGCGATGGTCGGCGGAGGTGAAGCCGGAGGACCTGGCGACGATTATCTATACGTCGGGGACGACGGGCGAGCCGAAGGGCGTGATGCTGACGCATGGGAACCTGGCGAGCAATATGTTGTATTCGACGGTGCCGTTCGGATTCGATGAGCGGGACCGGTGTATCTCGTTTTTGCCGCTGTCGCATGTGACGGCGCGGCATCTGGACTATGCGGTTGCTGCGAGACAAGGTGACGCTGGCGTACTGCGCGAAGTTCGACCAGTTGCCGGGGGCGATGAAGGCGGTGAAGCCGACGATCTTCGTCGGCGTGCCGCGGGTTTACGAGAAGATACGGCAGGCGGTGGAGGGGAAGTCGGTGGGGTCCGTGAAGAAGAAGATTCTGAACTGGGCGCTGGGAGTGGGGAAGGCGCATCGCACGGAGACGCTGGAGGGCAGGACGCCGGGTGCGTTGGGGTGGAAGCTGGCGGATAAGCTGGTGTTCAGCAAAATTCGCGAGGCGTTTGGGGGCGAGGCGAAGGTGTTTGTGTCGGGCGGCGCTCCGCTGGGGATGGATACGGCGGGGTGGTTTGCGGATGTGGGGATTCGGATATTCGAGGGGTATGGGTTGACGGAGACTTCGCCGGTGATTGCGCTGAATTATCCGAAGGACGCATCGGATTGGGACGGTGGGGAAGGTGCTGCCGAATGTCGAGGTGCAGGTTTGCCGAGGATGGAGAGCTGGAGGTGCATGGGCCGTCGGTGTTCATTGGGTATTGGAAGAAGGAGAAGGAGACGGCGGAGGCGTTTACCGACGGATGGGTGGTTCAAGACGGGCGATATCGGGAATATCGATAGCGACGGGTTTCTTTCGATTACGGATCGGAAGAAGGAGTTGCTGAAGACGAGCGGCGGGAAGCTGATTGCTCCGCAGCCGATTGAGAATAAGTTGAAGGCGAATGCGCTGGTGGGGAATGCGGCGCTGGTGGGGGACAAGCACAAGTTCGCGTGCGTGCTGATCTCGCCGAACTTTGCGGCGCTGGAGGGCTGGGCGAAGGGGCAGGGAATTGCTGCTGGGCGACCATGCTGCTCTGGTGAAGGATGCGAGGGTGGTGAAGGCTCTATCAGGGGATTGTGGATGGAGGTGAACAGCGGGTTGGCGCACTACGAGAGCATGAAGCGGGTGAGCGGTGGTGCCGGAGGAGTGGTCGGTCGAGGATGGGACGCTGACGCCGAGCATGAAGCTGAAGCGGCGAGTGGTGGAGAAGAAATATGCGAAGGAGATCGCGCGAGTTTTATGCCGATGAGGCCGTGGCGAAGGGATAAGGCTATTTGCCGCCGGGCTTTTGCGGATAGATGAGGACGATATTGAAGCGGACGGTGCTGGAGGCGGCGTTACTGGGGCGGACGGGGGCGTAGTAGTACTGGAAACCGAGGGTCATGGGCTGTCCTGCGAAGACGAGGGTGCGGCTGATGCCGCCGCCGAAGGGGACGGTCCATTGCTGGCCTGCGTGGATGTCCCAGTTGGCGGTGATGCTGGGGGCGGAGGCGAGGGCCCATCCTTTGCCGAAGTTGTAGTTGACGAAGTACTGCCAGAGGAAGTTGTTGACTCTGGGCTCGCCGCCGGAGTCGGTCATGGGAGAGAGCTGGACGAAGAGGGAGCCGAGGACGAAGGGGCCGGGGGTGGCCAAAACTACGAGTGAGCCTCCGCCGGCCCAGGTGCCGGTCTTGGCTGGGTAAGCGGTGGCGGTGGGGAAGGAGAAGGATGGGCCGATGCCGAGGATGATCTTGCCGGGATGGGCGGGGGTGAGGAAGGTCTGCTCCACGATGTCGCCGATGCCGCTGTAGCTGACTCCGTTGCCGGTGGGAATGCTGACGACGGGGACGATGGTGCGGGCGATGTAGGTGAGTTTGGGGGTGAGGTGGATGGGGATGACGGGCTGGAAGTTGAGGTTGAAGAAGGTCTGGTCCTGATAGGCGCCGTCGGAGTTGAAGTTGAACTGGAAGGGGACGGAGACGATGTCGCCGACGGGGTTCTGGGTCGTTTTGGCGAGTGCGGTGACGTTTTCGGTGTTGGGAGGCGCGGCGGCGGGGTTGGGAGCGGGGGGAGCCTGGCAGAGAACGGTGCCTGTTGAGAGAACAAGCAGAATCGCGAGGGCGAAACGCATTCGGTGACCCTTTCTGTTGTGACGCGGTGCGTGGTTCGCCTTGCCGTGGGCGTGGTTCGCCTTGCCCTGCGGCAGGTTCATTTGTTCGATGATGGTAGGAAGCGGGCGCGCGACTGGATACTGGAAGATTTGCCAGTGAGCCCACCCTTGGCACGCGGCGGACTAAGTGAACCGCGTAATGTGTGTTAATAGAGTATGGGGATGTTGAAGCGAGCGAAGAGGATTGGGCGGCGGTACATGAATCCGGTGCCTACGACGGTGGGTGGGTTCAGCACGATTTGGAAGGTGCTGCCGCAGTATTTCAATAACAAAGAAGAGAAGGTGCCGCGGCGGGCACTGGGGCCGTTTCGGACGGATGCGGCGATGTTTGGGGCGACGCCGCAGAGCGGGCTGCGGATTACGTGGATGGGGCACTCGACGATGGTGGTGGAGATCGATGGGGTGCGGGTGCTTATCGATCCAGTGTGGGATGAGCGGGCTTCGCCGATGCGGTGGGCGGGGCCAAAGAGGTTCTTTGAGGCTCCGCTGCGACTGGCGGAGATGCCAGAGGTGGATGTGGTGGTGGTGTCGCATGACCACTACGACCATCTGGGGAAGAGTACGGTGGAACAGCTGTCGGGGATGGCTTCGATGGCGCGGGCACGGTGGGTGACTTCTGTGGGAGTGGGGGAGATTCTGCGCGAATTTGGAGTGGCGGCGGAGAAGATTACGGAGCTGGATTGGACGGAGAGCGTCTCGATTACGGGATGTGGTGGAGCGGAGCTGAGGATTACAGCGCTGCCGGCGCGGCACTTTTCAGGGCGGGCGCTGGGGAACCGGTTTGAGACGCTGTGGAGCTCGTTTGTGCTGAAGGGCTCGATGCATAACGTCTATTTTGGAGCGGACTCGGGGTGGTGGGAGGGGTTTGGAGAGATTGGAGCGGGATATGGGCCGTTTGACCTGACGATGCTGGAGATTGGAGCGTACAACGAGCTTTGGAAGGAGATACACATGGGGCCGGAAGGGGCGGCGCAGGCGTTTGCGGAGATCAGCGGGGCTCTCGGGCCTGACGCGGCCGGGTTGCTGATGCCGATTCATTGGGGGTTGTTTGACCTGGCGTTGCATGGGTGGAGGTGGCCGATGGAACGGATGATTGAACTGGCGGATGAGCGGGGTATACGGCTGTGGTCGCCGGAGCCGGGGTTGCCGACGGAAGTGGTGCCAGGAGTGGAGGTACGGTCGGAGTGGTGGCGCTAATTTTGTAACGGTTACGGTGGGGTATCATTTTTGGTGGAGTTACCAAGGAGAGAGAATGCGAATCGGGATGTTGACAGGGGGCGGAGATTGCCCCGGGCTTAACGCTGTAATACGCGCCACAGTACGCAAGGGAATTCAGCACCACGGGGACGAATTTATAGGGTTTATGGAGGGGTGGCGCGGCGTTCTGGACGACGTGACGATGCCGCTGAACCTGGAGACGACGAGCGGGATTCTGCAGAAGGGTGGGACGATTCTGCGGTCTTCGCGGACGAACGTGAAGAAGATCGAGGGCGGCTTCGACAAGTGTATCGAGGTACTGAAGAAGAACAAGCTGGATGCGCTGATTGCACTGGGAGGAGATGATACGCAGTCGATCAGCCTGGAGCTGATTAAGCGGGGTTTCCCGTGCGTGGGCGTGCCGAAGACGATTGATAACGACCTGAGCGGCACGGATGTGTGCTTCGGGTTCGATACGGCGGTGAGCATAGCGACGGAGGCGGTGGACAGGCTGCACTCGACCGCTGAGGCGCATAACCGCGTGATTGTGTGCGAGGTGATGGGACGGGATGCGGGGTGGATCGCGATAACCAGCGGCATTGCGGGTGGCGCGGACGTGATCCTGGTGCCTGAGGTGCCTATTGACATCGAGGAGACTTGCCGGCTAATCAAGTATCGGCGCGAGCATGGGAAGAAGTTTTCGATTGTGGTGGCGGCTGAGGGCGCGAAGTTTCCCGAAGGTGACCAGGCTACGCATGGGACGTCGGTGGACTCGTTTGGACATGCGCGGCTGAGCGGTATTGGACAGCATCTTGCGGAGGAGATCGAGAAGCGGACCGGGTATGAGACTCGCAGCGTCAATCTGGGCCATACGCAGAGGGGTGGGACGCCTTCGGCATACGACCGGATGCTGGCTGCGCGGTATGGCGTGGCGGCGATCGACCTGGTGCATGCCGGGAAGTTCGGACGGTTGGTGGTGCTGAAGGGGACTGAGATCTCCGACATTCCGCTGGAGCAGGCGATTGCGAAGACCAGGACGGTTGGGCAGGACCTGCTGGATGTGATGAAGGGACTGCAGCCGAAGAAGTGACAGTTGTTAGTTGCCAGTTGTTAGTTGCTAGTTGGGGGTGTCGCTCTCTACGGGGTGGTACCTCCGCGTTTTGTTGCTAAAGTCTTCAATCGATTGATGATATGGTTGGACTTCTAGCTGTAAAGTCCTGAAGATAAAGGCTTTTGGAGTGACCAGTGGACGGGGGTCGGAAATTAGTATGGAGTTGAGGCTTGGCTGGGGGCGATGGACGGCCGGTTAGTGGTTGGATATCAGTAGGTTTGGGTGGTGGAGTGAGATTTTCCTTGTGTGGTGGTGGAAAAGCGGGTAGAAATTGGTTTGCTACTCTGGGCGTATACCTCTTTTCTGTGAGTGATCGTTTCGGGCTGAGCAGGTAGGCTGGGTTCGGAGAATCAGAATGGCTTTGTCACAGGCAGTAGTACGCGAGGTAATGGACATTCGGCAGGCTTCGGAGTACCTGGGGATCAGCGGAGACACGCTGTACCGGTACGCTTCGGAGGGGTTCATTCCGGCGTTCAAGCTGGGGAATCGGTGGCGGTTCCGGAAGAGCCTGCTGGACTCGTGGATGGACGAGAAGTCCGGGGTGAAGCCGGTGACGAATGTGACGGTGATGCCGAAGCAGAAGAAGCCGGCGGGTCGGGCTCGGTAGCAGTTTCTTTAGACAGATAAGTGTGCCGGGGTCTGATCGATTCGCTGGCCGAGCAGAAACTCCCCCTCGCGATAGCGAAAGAGAATATTGATGAAGAACTCAGCGTTGACCGGGCGTTGGAAGTGGCGATGCTCGAGATGCGTTGAGATTGTGATGGCGTAGGTGTTGAGCTTCTGGCGGATTGTGACCATTCGGAAAAGAACTTACCCCAGGGGCTAGAGAGGACGCTGAAAAAGTCCGTTGGCCCACAACAAACATTCCCTTGGGGGCTAAAGCCCACTGAAGTTATTGCCTTTACGGCGGGACTGAAGTCCCGCCCCTTCAAAGCAAAGACTTTTCAGTAACCTCTAAAGCCCACATTTTTGCTGGCCTATGAGACCCAAAGCTAAAGCCTTGGGGTACCTAGAAGCAACCGAAACAAAGGTGGGGTACCTAGAAGCGACCGCCGAACGTGGGGGCATAGAGGCAACCGCGAAAAGATGGGCGACTCAACGTCGTTGACAGCATTTCTTCGTCTTATTAGGGTGCGTGGTGGGGGCGAGGAGGAGTGATGGCGGAGCAGGGCAAGGGATTGGATCGGCGGAGATTTTCGTTAGGGCTGGCGCTGGCGCCGCTGGGGCTGGCGGGTGCTCGGGAGCTGGAGGCTCAGGCGGCGGCGAAGCAGCCTGCGGCTGGAGCTCAGACGACGAACGGGGTCGGCACTGGAATGTGGGCCGGCGATATGGACCCGAAGCCGGATGCGAAGCGGAGATGGCAGATCTATGAGGAGGAGTTCTTTGCGCGTCCGCTGGTGTTTGAGCGGCAGGATGTGAAGGCGCAGGTGGAGCCTTTTGCGCTGCGCGAGGTGACGCTGTCGGCGGATGGTCCTTATGCGCAGTCGCGGGCGTGGAGCAGGGGGTTCATGCTGCGGATCGGGACGGACAGACTGCTGTATAACTTCAGGGTGACAGCGGGGTTGCCTTCGAATGCCGTTCCGCTAGGCGGACTGGAGGCTCCGGATAAATTGCTGCGGGGGCACTGGGTGGGGCACTACATGTCGGGGTGTGCGCTGCTGTACGGGTCGACTGGCGACAAGGAGATGAAGGCGCGCGGCGATGCGATTGTGGCGGGGCTCGCGGAGTGTCAGGCGAAGCTGGGGAATGGCTATGTAAGTGCATTTCCAGAGACGGAGTTTACGCGGCTGGACGATGGACAGAAGGTGTGGGCACCGTTTTATACACTGCATAAGCTGATGGCTGGGTTGCTGGATATGCATCAGTACGCAGAGAATGCGCAGGCGCTGGACGTAGCGGTAAAGCTGGGCGGATGGGTGGACAACTGGACGGCATTGCGTAGTGAAGAACGGATGCAGGAGATATTGGAGGAGGAGTTCGGGGGGATTGGGGAGTCGCTGTATAACCTGGCGGCAGTGACGAATGATGAACGCTTTGCGAAGGCGGGTGACCGTTTCCAGAAGAAGGTGTTTCTAAAGCCGTTGCTGGAGCGGCGCGATGAGCTGAGGCAGTTGCACGCGAATACGCATATTCCGCAGGTGATTGCGGCGGCGCGCAGGTATGAGCTAACCGGCGATAACCGCTTCAAGGTGATGCCTGAGTTTTTCTGGGAGACGGTGGTGGAGTCGCGGACGTTTGCGCCGGGCGGGTCGGGGACGATGGAGCGTTGGGTGACTTATCCGAATCACCTGGCTTGGGAGATGAAGTCGAGCTCAGAGAACCAGGAGTGCTGCTGCGCGTACAACATGATGAAGCTGACGCGGCAGATGTATACGTGGCAGCCGCAGATGAGGTATGTGGAGTACTACGAGCGCAATTTGATCAACCATCGGCTAGGGACGATTGAGCCGGAGACGGGACATACGACTTACTTTCTTTCGATGTCGCCGGGAGCGTGGAAGACGATTGGGACGGAGGACCAGACGTTCTGGTGCTGCAATGGGACGGCGCTCGAGGAGTTTGCGAAGCTGCAGAATAGTATTTACTTCCACGATGAGGATTCGCTGTATGTGAATCTGTACATCGCGTCGGAGCTGGATTGGAAGAGCAGGGGAGTGGGGCTGAAGCAGGAGACAGTGTTTCCGAAGGAGCCGCGGACGCGGTTGACGATAACGAGCGTGCCGAAGGATGCGAGGGCAAAGTGGACGATGCGGCTGCGTGTTCCGGGATGGACGACCGATGAGGCGCGGGTGCTCGTGAATGGGCGGGCGCTGGATGTGGTTCCGGAGCCGGGGACTTATGTGAATCTGAACCGCGAGTGGAAGGTGGGGGACAGAGTTGAGCTCGAGATGCCGATGCGGCTGACGCGCGAGAAGCTGGGCGACGATCCTACGATGCAAGCGTTTCTATATGGGCCGGTGGTGCTGGCCGGGCAGTTTCCGATGGGCGAGCTGAGCTTCAGGCTACTGCATGGCGAGGAGGATCCGAAGGTGAAGGAGGCTCCGATTCCGGTGCCTGCGCTGGCGCAGAAGAGCGACAAGCTGACGGAGTGGATTGTGCCGGTGGAAGGGCAGGGGGTGACGTTCCGCGTGGCCGGGACCCGCGGGGAGCAGGTGACGCTGAAGCCGCTGAATGAGAGCTGGCAGCGGTTCGCGGTCTACTTCAAGGTGGTGTAGCGGCGGCCGACCTGCGAAGCCGAAGGGAATTCGAGACTGTGATTTGCGAGTCAGACCGTGGGATGGAATGTCGTAAGAACCGTAACGAAGAGCAATCCGAAAAGGATTAAATAGCAGCGGCCACCAACGGTCCAGCCAGGGCTCTGATTCATGCGACATCTCAACATCCTCCTTTGCTTCCATTCAAATCTTAGCAGATGAATATCAAGTTAGGTCAGGCTTTGCGGTGAGCTGTTTATAGGTGTGATGGCGTGAGTGGCGAGTGCAGCGCGGAGGAGGTCTGGTGAGGAGGTCCTGCTCCATGGATCTTCGGTTGAGGCGGTAGTTGAACTCTGCGACATAGCGTTGGAGGTGTTTTCGCTCGACCCGGTGGTGGGTTCCGAGCAGGAACCGCTTCAGATTGGACAGCGTGATATGGACCCAGGGGAAGAGCTTGTGAGCCGGCTGGTGCTGTTTGGATAGCTGGATGGCGGTGTGGACGAAGCCGTTCTGCTCGACGTGCCAGTAGCCGTTCCAGCCATCTGTCAGCACATGGCTTCCGGGTTCCACCTTGGCCTTGAGGAAGCCATCCAGACTGCTGGAGCCGGCGTTGGCCAGCACCGACAGGGCGTATCCAGGCACCGGCGGCCTGCCAGGCTGGCCTTGGGCGCGGTGTTCGACGGCCACCGCCACCACCGCCTTGCTCTTGGCGCCGCGGCCCTGGCGAGGTTCACCGTGTTCCTGGCCGCCCACATAGCCCTCGTCGACCTCGACCAGACCGCGCAACGTATAGTGCTGGTCGCGATCCTCCATGGCCTTGCGGATCTTGTGTTGCATCAGCCATGCGGTCGGATAGCTGACGCCGATCTCCTTGGACAGTTGCACCGCCGAGATGCCCTTCTTGTCGTAGCTCATGCGATAAATGGCCCAGAACCAGCTCGACAGCGGAGTCCGGGCTTGTGAAAGATCGTGCCTGCGGTGACCGAACCCTGATAGCCGCAACCGGCGCACTCATGCACCTGCCGGCTGACTAGGTAGCCACGGCTGGGGCCGCTGCAGCGCGGACACTCGAACCCCGCAGGCCAGCGCTGCCTCGTCAACTGCGCACCACACTGCCACTCTTCCCCAAACAGAGTACGAAATCCCTGTACCGTCAGCATCTTGCTTCTGCGTATCTTCATGAAAAACATACTATCGCCTTATCTTCGCCTGTTCAAGCTTGATATTCCTCTAGGAACTCGTTGAAATTCGTCGCATTGTGGAGGGTTTCCGTGCGGTTTGTGTCTTTGTCCAGTTGAAATCTGTTTGAAATGCGCGTCTGGCCGGTGTTCATAGGGTTTACGGGCCACAGGGAAGCACCCCCGAGGCCTGCAACCGCCGTTCAGACACACTGCTTCCTGAGGGGTGGCGGTTGTTGTTGTGTAAGCATCCTGGGCAGGCGCAGCAAGTTGTGTGCGGCGCAACTGAAGACGAACAGCCAGTCTACTTTCTCCAAGCCACGCAGCTTGACCTGGCGCAGCGGGCCGGTCTGCTTGAGCCAACCGAAGCTCTTTTCAATGAGCCAGCGACGGCTGCGACTGACGGCATAGCCAGGCTGGCGTGTGGTTCTACGGTCCAGGTTGCTCGCGCGGCCTTTGTCGTTCTTCGCCACATGCGGGGTCACGTTAAGTTCCCGCACCGTGCGCACAAAATCCCTGGTGTCGTACGCCTTGTCTGCGCCCACGGTGATGCGCCGGGAGCGGCCCATCTGCTTGCGGTGGAGCATCAACAGCGCGGCATCGCGTTCGGCGAATCCGTCGGCATGGGTGACCATGGCCGCGGCAATCAGTCCGTTGCGGTTCTCCACCAGCGCATGGCCCAGGTAGCTCAACTTCGATTCCTTGCCATAGCTCTTCTTGTACAGCCGCGCATCGGGATCCGTCGTGGACTGGTGCGTCTTGTTGCTGCGCTTCTGGCCATGGAAGTTGGTCCCATCACTGTCTCCGGAATCATCCTTGGGGCGGAAACTCTTCTGCGAGGCCCAGGCCTGGATCAGCGTGCCATCCACAGTGAAGTGCTCGTCCGACATAAACTTCTTCGCCTGCCTGTTCACTTCGGCGAAGAACCGCTGCGCTACCTCGGAGGTCAGCAGACGGTCGCGGTTCTTCGAAAACACCGCGTGATTCCACACTGCATCATCCATGCCCAGGCCCACAAACCAGCGAAAGAGCAGGTTGTAGTCGATCTGCTCGACCAGCAGACGCTCGGAGCGGATGGAAAAGAATACCTGCAACAGCAGCGCTCGCAGAATGTACTCCGGCGCAATCGACGGCCGCCCAGAGTCCGCGTACAGCGCGTCCAACTCCGGACTCAGCCTGCGCAGTACGGTGTCGGTCACCCTGCGCACTTCGCGCAACGGATGATCTGAAGGCACTCGCTGCTGCAACGACACATAACTGAACATCCCGTCCTGAACTCGCTCGTCTCCACGCATATCTGTAAGACGAATACACCCTGGCCAACACCGCATACAGGGTGCCTATTTCAACAAGTTCCTAGCGTAAAACTCGATACTCGCCTCGTTTACTGAGGAACTCGATATATCCTAAGTCGCGCAATTCTTGTAATTGCTGCCTAATTTTCGGCTGGATATGGCTATTGCCCGGAAAACCCTTATGCATTGCTTCTTCAAATTTGTAAATGTCTGCTAGCGTGAACTCTTTTTGTCCAATTTGTCGAACTGCAGCCAGAACTTAACGCGGTCCAGCCGCGTTTTCTCAGTGGCACATCTTCAAATCTAGCTGACTCCTGAAACCTTCGCCGCGTCTCCGTGTGAGGCCGGATAATTCCATCACTCACTAACGCAATCTTTCCATCCGCACGAATCAACGATAGATTTAGGTCGCACATCTGGTATGGCGTGCCGTTCTTTCTTATGTGGGGCTTTGGTCGCTTCATTACTACCGCTGGCGTCAGAAATACCGGATGAATCGCCACCAGACCCTTTACGCACCACTCCGGTGAGTAATGCATCAGCATTAGCGCTGGCACGTTCTCCCCACGGATGGTTTTCATCATGCTGTCGTAGCCTCCATCCTGCACGGTATTTGTATGTGCTCGCTTAGCGCTCTTCAGTTAGTAAGGCTGCTGGCACTTCGGACAGTAAAAATCCTGGCAAACTGTTCCCGGTCGGGTCTGGGTTAGCGTGTTCGAGTCACATTTCAAGCAATATCCAAAACGGGAAAACCCATCCTCAGTAATCACCCGCGTTCTCTGTGATGGACTGCTCAGATGAGCGGCAACTTCGGGATTGCATTTCAATTCCATTGATCATAAAAGTGTACGCGTCGCTGTGTTTAATGCATGACGCAAACGAGGGGAAATTAATGGTCGAGCCAGTAACAGCAAAGGAGATACTTAGCCACTTGTCGCCGTATGACCTTAGCCGCTTGTCACCATATGACCTGGACCGCGTAACTTTTCAGATGGCCGATGGTCTTCCAGTTGTCGCAGTATATGTGGACACAGATGAGAATGGGGGCGCAGTAATAACCCTGAGCGACCAGACCGCAGAAGATGAAGATGAGGAAGGTTAGGGTCAGGCGCGAAATTAATCCTGCGTGTGGCCGTGGTCTTAGAATGGCGCTTCTGCGCGTGGTTCGCGTGCGAGCTGCGCTGGATTATTTGTCCAGGAGTTCTTTCAGGACGATTGCTTCGTTGTGTTCTTAGAGGCTAGTAAAGGTCAAGATGTGTCGGGCTTTCAGCCCTCTGGGTTTAGGCCGGCCACCTAGGCCTGCGGCCTAGGCTGCTATGTGATGCGCCGTTGGCGCTTGATGCATGGGTTGTTGTGCCAAATATTCCCTCATTGACCGCCATACCCCACTGAACTACCCTAAACCCATGAAGGTCAGTGCCCAATACGCTGAGACCCATCTCTCCGATCTCATCTCCGCCGCTGACAACGGCGAAGTGGTCGAGATTGCGCGTCCGGACAAGCCGACCCTCAAGCTTGTCGTCTCGACCCCTGTCTCGCCAGCCAAACAAACCGGCCGCCGTATCCTCGGCGCTGGCCGCGGCGAAATTCGCGTCCCTTCTGAGCAGGAGTGGCGCGAGATGGACAAAGAGTTGGAGCGTCAGATGAATGACTCTCCCCTGATGGCCTCGGGCGAAGTTTGAGGCTTCTGCTCGACTCGCACACACTACTGTGGGCTCTCTACGAACCCGAGCGCCTTCCCATTTCGTTCAGGAAGCTATCTCAGACGATGACAACGAGCTCTTCGTGAGCCTTGCAACGGTGTGGGAACTGGCCAATAAAGCCGCTGTCCACCGGCTCCCGCTCGCAGGTTCGTCGGTCGAGCGCATGGTGGAACGAATCGAGCAGCTGGGCGTCGCCTTCCTGCCCATCACCCAGCAGGACATCGTTGCTGCCGCAACTCTACCCCCTCACCACGCCGATCCCTTCGACCGAATGCTCATCGCACAGGCTCGGGCTTACACTCTGAGTCTTCTTACCAAAGATGCCGAAATCGCCAAGTATGATTTGCAAATACTTTGGCGTTAGTACGGGCGACATGCGGACTGGATTATTTTTCCAAGAGCTCTTTGAGGACGATTGCTTCGTTGTGTTCTTCGTCCTTTGCGCCGAAGAGCAGGGTGGTTGTGCCTTTGGCGGTTGCTTGTTTGAGGGCGGCTAGCTGGTCGGGGTTTTGTTTTAGTTCGGCGCGGTAGCGGGTTTTGAACTCGGGCCATTTGGCGGGATCGTGGGCGAACCATTTGCGTAGTTCGTTGCTGGGGGCGACTTCTTTCAGCCAGAGATCTACGGCGGCTTTTTCTTTGGTGAGGCCGCGGGGCCATAGGCGGTCGACGAGGATGCGGGTGCCGTCGGTTGGGGAGGGTTCGGCGTAGACGCGTTTTAGTTTGATGGGCATGGTGGTTTCTCGAAAGATTTGGGGATGCGAACAGAAAGGCCGGGGCTAAAGCCCTCTTCATCAACATTCCCTCAGGGGCTAAAGCCCATTTAAATTCTTGCCTTTACGGCGGGACTGAAGTCCCGCCCTTTCAAAGCAAATACGTTTCAGCATCCTCTGAAGCCACACGCTTCCACCAAAAGACAAAGGCGGTGACTGTTGCAGCAGCCTCGAAGGTCGAACTTTCAACAGCGATTATTTCAACAGCGGTTATTAGTAGCCGTCGAAGTTTTCGGTGTGGATGTTTTTCTGCTTGATGCCGGTGGTCTTGAGCATCTTTTGCATGGCGTCGACTAATTCGGGTGGGCCGCAGATGTAGTAGATGGGGTGGGAGAGATCGTCGATGGACTTTGCGAGCATGGCTTCGTCGATGGGGCCGGTTTCGCCATCCCAGGGGACGATGGATTCGTGCTGCCTGGTCATGGTGGCGATGAGTTTGAAGTGCGGATTTTGTTCCTGCGCGTGGTGGAGGTCGCCGAGGAAGGCGGTGTCTTCGGGTTTGTGATTGGAGTAGAAGAGGGTGATCTTCTGGCGGCGCTTGTCGTGCGCGGCCTGGAGGACGATGCTGCGCATGGCGGTGATGCCGATGCCTCCGGTGAGGAGGACGGCGGGGATATGGAGGTCGTCGTGGAGGGTGAGGTCGCCCCAGGGCGGTTCGAGGGAGAGCTCGGCGCCGAGGGGGATGGTGTGGAGGGAGCGCTTGAATGCGGAGTCGCGCATGCGGGTGGCGATCATGAGGTCTTCTTCGAAGGGCGCGCTGGCGAGGGAGAAGCTGCGCTTGTTGCCCTCGGGGTCGGTTTCGGGGGGATCGATGAGGGTGAAGTCGGCTGCCTGACCGGCGATGAATTTGAAGTGGGGCGGCTTTTCGAAGTGGAAGGCCATGGTGTCGAAGGCTACTTCGGCGCGGCTTTTGAGTTTGATCTTGTGGGTTGCCACGATGCTGATCCTTTTGTTTGCCTTCCGTGCTTGCCGGGTGTTGACTCGGGTAGCTTATTCTCTATGATGCGCGGCAGCGGAGTTTGGTGAATGCGCGTGAGAACGAACGAGGAGCAGATGATGACAAGTGTTGCGGCGGCAGTTGAATTTGCGAGCGCGAATCGGGCGAGGTTTGTGGAGGAGTTGAAGGCGCTGTTGCGGATTCCTTCGGTGTCGACTGCTCCGGAGCATGTGGGGGATGTGCGGAGGGCTGCGGAGTTTGTGGCGGCGGAGCTGAAACGGATTGGGATGGAGAATGTAAGGCTGATTGAGACGTCTACTCCGGAGAAGGTGATTGTGGATGCGAAGGGGCGGGCGGTGGTGGCGCCGCAGAGGATCGGGCATCCGCTGGTCTATGCGGATTGGCTGAAGGCGGAGGGTGCGGCTGATGGGACGCCTGCCCCGACGGTGCTTTGCTATGGGCACTATGATGTGCAACCGGCGGAGCCGCTGGATGAGTGGAGGTCGCCGCCGTTTGAGCCTACGGAGAGGGATGGGAATATCTATGCTCGGGGGGCGGTGGATGACAAGGGACAGATGTGGATGCATGTGAAGGCGCTGGAGTCGCTGTTGGCGGCGGGGGGTGGGAAGCTGCCGGTGAATGTGAGGGTGATCGTCGAGGGCGAGGAGGAGGTTGGCGGCGAGGGGATTGCCACGTTTGTGCGCGAGCATGGCGAGGAGTTGAAGGCGGATGTGGCGCTGGTGAGCGATACGGAGATGTTTGCGGCGGGGCTGCCGACGTTGTGCGTGGGGCTGCGAGGGATGATCTATACGGAGATACTTGCGCAAGGGGCGCGGACGGACCTGCATTCGGGGATATACGGCGGGGCGGCGCCGAATCCTTTTGTGGCGCTGGCGCAGGTGATTGCGAAGCTGAAGGATGAGGAGGGAAGGATTCTGATTCCGGGGTTCTACGACAAGGTGGAGAGGCCGACGGAGGCGGAGTTGAAGGCGTGGAAGGCGCTGCCGTTCGATGAGGAGCATTATCGCGAGACGGAGGTGGGGTCGGTGGCGCTGACGGGGGAGCCGGGGTACTCGGTGCTCGAGAGAACTTGGGCGCGGCCGACGCTGGATGTGCATGGGATGCCGGGAGGGTTTATCGGGGCGGGTGCTAAGACGGTGATTCCGGCGAAGGCGCTGGCGAAGGTGAGTATGCGGCTGGTGCCGGGGATGACGCCGGCAGAGAGCTTTGCGCAGTATAAGAAGTATGTGGAGTCGCTGTGTCCGAAGGGGATTGTGCTGGAGGTGAGGCTGATTCATTCGGGCGACGCGATTGTGGTGAGCACGGATAATAAATATGTGAAGGCGGCGACGGAGGCGATGCACGAGGTGTTCGGGAAGGAGACGGTGTTTGTGCGCGGGGGCGGGTCGATTCCGATTGTGGGGGACTTTGTGCGGGAGCTGAAGACGCCGACGGTGATGATGGGGTTCGGGCTGCCGGATGACAATCTGCACGCACCGAATGAGAAGTTTCACCTGGCGAATTTTTATCGGGGGATTGAATCGATTGTGAGGTTTTTGAGCGGAGTTGCGCGGGTGATGACTGATGTGCCGGTGCCGTCGGAGGTGGGGGGGTATGTGCTGGCTGGCGGGAAGAGCTTCGCGCATGGGGCGGGATAAGGCTCTGCTGAATCTGGCGGGAAAGCCTCTTTTGCGGCATGCAGTGAAGAAGCTGCGGCGGGTTTGCATGGACGTGCGGGTGTTGAGCGCGAACCCGGAGTTTGCAGCTTATGCGCCTGCTCGTGACGGATATTCATACGGGCTGCGGGCCTCTGGGAGGGATCGAGGCGGGGCTTGCGCATTCGGTATTCGACTGGAACCTGTTTATGCCGGTGGATATGCCGTTTCTTCCTTCGATATTTGTGGACAGCTGGGTGCGTCGAACGCTTGCAGATGAGAAGCGGGGCATCAGGATATCGATGTTTACGGTCGACGGAGTACCGCAACCTACGCTGGCAATGCTTCACAAGGATGTAACGCCTTTTGTTACAAATGCACTGGAGCGAAGAGAGTACAAGCTGTATCCGGCGCTGGAGCAGGCGGGCGGGGAACTGGCGGCGAGGCAGGGCATCCCGCCGGGGAGAGTATTTTGCAATGCTCCGTGGAGTGCGCTGGGGACGTTCTGGAGTAAGGCGAATGAATCCGGTCCACGCCAGGAGGCCTGGACGATGACGACTGAAGCACAAGAGGCGGCGAAGCATCTTTGGTTCGCAAATCTGAATACTCCGGAGGAGTTTGCGGACGCGGAACGGCATTTGGATGCGCTGGATACTTGAGGAGTCTGACGGCGCGCGGCGCATCTGATGGGAGAATAGTCAGCAGGGGATTGGAGAGGCGATGGCCGAGAGGGATGACAAGGGTTCGGCGGCGCAGGGACAAGATGAGAAGATGACGCCGAAGGAGAAGGACAAGCTCGGGGCGGTGGAGAGGACTGACGCTGAGGGCTCTGCGCATGTGTCGGATGACGCGGCGCAGCAGCAGGCAGAGGAGACGGTACCGCTCACGGCTGAGGTGTCGCCGGATGTGTCGGAGGCGGTCGGGGAGTTTATGGGGCAGGCGGCGCAGCAGAATGTGGCGGCGGCGGAGGAGATTCCAGAGGTAAAGAATAAGCCGGGATCGTACATATCGTTCGAGCATGTTTATAAGGCATTTGGGAATTTTGTGGTTCTGGAGGACGTGAACTTCTGCGTAAATTCCGGGGAGACGCTGTGCATTCTGGGACGAAGCGGGGTGGGGAAGTCGGTATCGCTGCAGATGCTGATGGGATTTCTGAGGGCCGGACCGCGGAGTAATACGAGTGGCGGGGGAGGACATCTGCGGATTAACTGAGCGCGAGCTGCAGCGCGTCCGGCAGAAGGTGACGATGGTGTTTCAGAATGGCGCGCTGTTCGACTCGGTTACGGTGGGGGAGAACGTGGCGTTTCCGCTGCGCGAGCGAAAGGACCTGGCCGAGGATCAGATTCAGCAGGTGGTAAAGGGGTTGCTGGAGATGGTAGGGGTGGCCGGGATGGAAGACCTGTTGCCGTCAGATCTTTCGACCGGGATGAAGCGGTCGGTGGCGATTGCGCGGGCTCTGGCGGCGCAGCCGGAGGCGGTGCTGTACGACGAGCCGACGACCATGGTCGACCCGATGATGGCGCACCTGCTGGGAAACCTGATCGCACGACTAAAGTCGCAGTTACATTTGACCAGCATCGTGGTAACACATGACATGGCGTTTGCCCGGAAACTGGCCGACCGTGTGGTGTTTCTGCACCAGGGAAAGGCGGTATTTTTTGGAACGATGGCCGAGATGGAGCGGAGCAGTGAACCGATACTGCAGGAGTTTCTGGCGCTGGATGAACTGGTGCTGCCGGCCTGAGAGGGCGCTTCAGGGCGGATCTAAGCGCTGCAGTGTCATCCCAACGGCACTTGCTTTTCTTTTCAGAGACTGCGAAGGAACCAACACCCTGAGCCCAAAACAATAACTACCCAAATCAACAATCTTTTATGGGATGATTATCTGGTACACCCAGCAATTAAGCCAATCTTGCACCAACATGCAAAACTATGCATAATTATGGCATAATATACGGCCACGATAAAATTCTGTGGCGAGGTAAAGCGAATGGAGATACGTTAAGGATGGATCAGATTGTGTTGTTTAGCTGATAAACGCAACAATGTTGGAGTACGGTGTTTATTAGCTGTTTTCCCAGTAGACAGACAATTTCAATTTATGTTTCGGGTTGCTGGATGATGAACCAAAGGCATCCGACGTGCTGTTAGAACCTGTTCATAAACTATAACCTCCACAGAAATATCCTGAGAGAGGCACAACTCAGTGGCGACACCGGAATATCTACAACAGGTAATCGTCCCTGGTAAAAGGCCGCCCATAGGGGAGCAAAACAGCGCTGCGCGCCCGGGGGTGTTTGGGCTGTTTCGCAGGCCGTCGGTAACGAGTCTGGCGTGGGCGTCCGTGGATATGGTGACGGTGCTGCTGGCTGGGATCCTGGCGATGCGTTTTCGGGATGTGCTGTCGAAGGACGTTCCGACTTTTGCGATTCTGCCGGATCTCTTCAATTCGTCACCGCCAGCGATGTTGTTTTACCTGCTGTGGTTCGCTGTCTGCCTGATTTTCTTTATGCGGTCGTATGGGCTCTACGGACCGATTCAGCACCGCAGCGGATTGCATGACCAGCGAATGACCCTGCAGGCGACGCTGGTTTCGGGGTTGATTCTGTGCGGCACGCTGTATTTGCTTCGAGGGGTGGCGGTGTCACGGGTGGTGGTGGGACTGCTGATCCTGATGACGGTGATGCTTATCTCGGTTCGGCGCGCGATGTGGCGCCATATGGTCTACCGGCGATTCCGGGCGGGTATTGAGACCAAAAACGTGCTGATCGTTGGGGCGGGACGCGTGGCCCATGCGCTGCGCAACCATCTGGATTCACTGCAACATCTGGGATTTCGCTTCAAGGGGTTTGTTGCGCTGACGGAGCGCGAGGCGGAATCGGGCGATGCAGATGTGGTGGGCGATATCAGGAACTGCCTTTCGCTGGCGCGCTCGCTCTTTGTAGACGAAATATTCTTCTCGGTTCCGGCGGAGAAGAAACTGGTGGTTGGGTTGGTGGAAGAGGCACGGGCGGCGGGCATCGACGTGCGGGTGGTGCCGGATTTATATGACGGCCTGGCGTGGAATGCGCCGGTTGAGTATATCGGGCAGTTTCCGACGATTCCGCTGCATCGGAGGGACTTCCCGATTGGGCGGTTCCTGCTGAAGCGTGCGCTGGATATCAGCCTGGCTTCACTGGGGCTGATGATCATGGCTCCCTTTATGCTGATTATCGCGGTGGGTATCCGGCTGGGTTCGGACGGGCCGGTCTTTTATAAGGCGCAGCGAATTGGCCGCAAAGGACGGACGTTTGCCTGCTATAAGTTCCGGACGATGGTTTCGAATGCCGACAAGTTGAAGGCGGAGCTTGCGCACATGAACGAGCGGGATGGCGTTCTGTTCAAGATTCGAAAGGATCCCCGGGTGACTGGGGTGGGGAGATTTCTTCGTAAGTATTCGATGGACGAACTGCCGCAGTTCTATAACGTTTTACGGGGCGATATGAGCCTGGTGGGACCGAGACCGCCGATGGCCTCGGAGGTGGAGCAGTACGATCTGGCGCATCTGCGCCGGTTGGATGTGCTGCCGGGCGTCACCGGACTGTGGCAGGTGCAGGCGCGGCAGGACCCGTCGTTCGACAGCTATATCTCGTTGGATACGGCGTATGTGGAGAACTGGAGTTTGTGGCTTGACCTAAAGATACTTGCGCGGACGGTGGGCGTGGTCTTTAGCGGGACGGGCAGCTAAACGGTCATCCGCATGAGTGGTGGGACGGGAAAGCGTTAGACTTAAAGGGTGAAGATAGCGCTTGCCCAGATCAATCCTACGGTGGGGGACTTTACCGGGAATATCAGGAAGATTCTTGATTGTTCGGCGCGAGCTGAAGAGTTGGGGGCTGCGCTGGTGATGTTTCCGGAGCTCTCGGTGTGCGGGTATCCGCCGGCGGACTTTCTGGAGAAGAAGGACTTCGTAGCGCGAGCCGAGACCGCGGTGGAGGAGATTGGCGCGTGGACTGCCGAGCCAGGGCGGCCGGCTATCCTGTGCGGCAGCGTGATGAAGACGGATTTGGCGGTGGGCAAACAGGTCCGGAACGTCGCAGTGCTGCTGGCGGAGGGCAAGGTGAGGTTTATCCAGCAGAAGATGCTGCTGCCGTTCTACGACGTCTTCGATGAGCAGAGGTACTTTGAACCGGCGGCGTGCCAGGCGTTGACGCTGGTTGACGGGCAGCCGCTGGCAATTACTATCTGCGAGGATGCCTGGAACGATAAGGGCTTCTGGCCACGACAGATGTATCCGGTCGATCCGGTGGATGAGCTGATGGGGAAGTGGGAGCAACAGCCAGCCGGAGAGTCGACGAAGCCTCGCATCATCCTGAATATCTCGGCTTCGCCCTTCTGGCAGCATAAGCCGCTGGTGCGGCAGAAGATGCTTGCTGCGTTGGCGCGGAGACATGGCGCATTCGTGGCGATGGTGAATCAGGTGGGTGGGAATGACAGCCTGGTGTTTGATGGGTCGTCGGTTGTGCTTGGGCCGGGGGGAGAGGTGGTTGCTCGGGCGGCTGCGTTCCGCGAGGACCTGGTGTTGTTCGACAGCGAGAGTGTTGCGCGGGTGAAGGACGAGCCTGGGGATGACGTTGCGGCGATGTGGGATGCGCTGGTGCTGGGGACGCGGGATTATGTGCGGAAGTGCGGGTTCAGGAAGGCTCTGGTTGGGTTGAGCGGCGGCATTGACTCGGCTGTGGTGGCGGCGATTGCGGTGGAAGCGCTGGGAGCGGAGAACGTGGTGGGAGTGGGCATGCCGAGCGAGTATTCGTCGCTGGGGTCGATTGAGGATGCGCGGGTGCTGGCGAAGAACCTGGGGATTCGGTTCGAGCTGCTGCCGATTCATGACGTGTTTGCGAGCTATCAGGGAGTGCTGAAGCCGCTGTTTGAGGGAACTCCATTTGGATTGGCGGAGGAGAATCTGCAGTCGAGGATTCGCGGGGGGCTGTTGATGGGACTCTCGAACAAGTTCGGGTCGCTGGTGCTGACGACGGGAAATAAAAGCGAGATGTCGGTGGGGTACTGCACGCTGTATGGCGATATGGTGGGGGCGCTGGCGGTGATTGGGGATGTGCTGAAGACGCGGGTGTATGAGCTGAGCCGATATGCGAACCGTGAGCGCGAGGTGATACCGCGGGCGACGATTGAGAAGCCGCCCTCGGCGGAGTTGAGGCCGGAGCAGCGCGACACGGACTCGCTGCCGCCGTATGATGTTCTGGACCCCATATTGGAGGCGTATGTGGAGCGTTACTGCTCCGCGGAGCAGATTGCGGAGGAGCAGGGCGTTGACGTTTCGCTGGTCCGTCAGGTCTTACAACTGGTGGAGCGCAGCGAGTATAAGCGCCAGCAGGCCGCGCCAGTATTGAAGGTGACGCAAAAGTCGTTCGGAATGGGCCGGCGTTTTCCCATTGCGGTAAAGGTTCAGGTGTGACGATTCTCGATGACCTTGAGAAGTGACAGCAACGCGCTGCTGGAGAGCGGCGCAGGAGGAATTCTTTGAAGATTGCAAATTGCATATTGGCAGGGGCGGCATTGGTACTTGGGGCTTCAACGGCGTTGGCGCAGGCGGCGGGGGCTGCTCCGGCAGCGAAGCCCGGAGCGGCACAGGCTCCTGCGCCGATGGTTTTGAACTCGATCGATTCGACGCCCAAGGCTGACCCGTTTCCGCCGGTGAACCCGAAGTATTTCACCGCTACGTCGCCGACGGTGGAGACGGTGGAGAGCTTTCTGAAGCAGCTCTGGGGCTACGACCCGAACCGCATCTGGCGGGTGGAGGCGATTCAGACGACGCCGGCTCCGGGGGTGAGCAAGGTGATCGTGTTCGTGTCGGATCGCAGTCCGAATGCGAAGGTGCAGACGGCCGCGTTCTTTGTGACTCCAGACGGCTTGCATGCGCTGGCGGGCGATTCGGTGATTCCGTTTGGCGCGAAGCCGTTTGAGCCTACCCGGAAGCTGCTGCTGGCGGGCGCCGATGGGGCGACACGCGGCGCGGCGAGCAAGGACCTGATGATCGTCGAGTTTGCCGACCTGCAGTGCCCGCATTGCAAGGAGGCACAGAGCGAGATGGACCAGATCGTGAAGGACTTCCCGAACGCGCATGTCGTGTTCCAGAGTTTCCCGCTGGTGGAGATACATCCTTTTGCGTTCAAGGCGGCTGCTTACGGGTACTGCGTGCAGAAGCAGAAGAATGATGCATTTTTTGCGTACTCGGCGGCGGTGTTCGACACGCAGGAGGGGCTGACGCCGGAGAACGGCGACGCAACGCTGAAGAACGCCGTGACCAAGGCGGGGCTTGATCCGGGGTTATCGACGCGTGCGCGGCGACTCAGGGGACCAAGGACACGGTGAATGCTTCGATCAAGCTGGGCGATGAGGTTGGCGTGGACCAGACTCCGATGCTCGCGGTGAACGGGCATGTGCTGCCTCTGGCGTCGATTCCGTATGAGACGCTGAAGGCGATCATCTCGGCCCAGGCAGTGTCGGATGGCGTTGCCGGAGCTGCCGCGGGACCGGCTGCTGCTCCGCAGCGGACTCCGCCAAGTCTTACGAAGTAACCAGGCTGGGGGCCACCCCTATTGCCCGGCGATAAATCTTTTTGTTTTATGGGTTTGGCAATGAGCGACGAGCTTTGAGCTAAAGACAAAGGCTTCTGGGCTGTGAGGGTGCATAGGTAGAGAAGCGGATTCCATTCGACTCCGCTCAGGACAATCTCTCCGCTGCGCGATTCACGGTGAGGCTGTGAATCGCTTCGGTCCAAATGACAGGGTTTTGGATGGGCGAAGGAGAACAGGCAACGGCAAAGGCAACAGCAGATCCCTCCGGGATGACAAACAAAAAGAGTGGCTTCCGGGTGATTCGAAGAGCAACTCGGGCTAGTCGCGGGCGCCGGTGCCGAGGCCTGCGGGGCGGGGGGCGGCGGGCCGGTTGGCGAGGAGGAATTCCATTCGATTGGTGTCTACTTTTTCTACGGTGATGGCGGTGTTGAAGGCGACGCGGTTCTCGTTTTGCGGCGTCCAGGCGGGCCATTTGACGTCGGGTGTGGAGGGGTTGCCGGTGCGGGCGAAGGCTATGAGTGCCTTTGTCATCTTGTCGGAGAGGGCGCGGTCGGCGGGGGTCCAGATGCGGGTGGGGCGGAAGATGGTGAGGGCGTCGAGGGTGCCGAGGAAGTAGGGGGTGTCGGAGTTGTGGTAGGAGCCGATCTGGTCGGGGTGGTCGGCCATCTGGACGGCCGGGTTGAAGGGCTGGATGCGGACGAGATCGTACATATAGACGGGTTGCGTGCCCCATTTTGCCTGGGCTACGGCCCAGTTGCGCATGCTGGTGCCCATGCCGGCGTCGCGGGCGGCGTCGTGACCGGCGATTTTGACTTCGGCGTTGGTGGAGGCGGGGTAGAGGGCGAGAAACTTGTCGGCGTTGGGGCCGTAGAGTTTCTGGGCGGCTGCTTTGTATTCGGCGACTGTTTTGGCTGAGCTTAGGTCGTTGCGGGATTCGTCGTTGGCGAAACCTACGATTACCGGGACGTCGTTTTGCTTATGCGCGGCGAAGGTCTGGGCGGGTGTGCCGGTGAGGAAGTAGCTGTCGATGTTGGCTCCGCCGACGCGGATGTTGCCGTTGCTGCAGCCTAGCTGGCAGTCCTCCTGGAGGGCGAGGATGCGGTCGGCGGTGACGTTGCGGAGGTCGGCGATGGAGTTGAGTTTGAGGGTGGACTGGACCAGGAGGCCAGTCTTTTCCGCAGTGGCGAGAGTTGTGCCCGTGGTGCCGGGACCACCAGATCCGCTGGCGCCGGGACCACCGCCCCAGGAGCCGCCGCTCATGCCCATGGCTGCGGAGAAGAGGCCTTTGCCGAGTGGGCTGTTCTGGAGGTTGGAGACGGCTCCGCCGCCGGCGGACTGGCCCATGATGAGGACGTGGGTGGGGTCGCCGCCGAATTTGGCGATGTTGCGCTGGACCCACTGGAGGGCCGCGACCTGATCGAGGCCGCCGTAGTTGCCGGACTGATGGTGGGGGGACTCGGCGGTGAGCTCGGGATGGGCCATGTAGCCGAGGATGCCGACGCGATAGTTCATGCTGACGAAGATGGCTCCGTGTCTGGCGACGTTGGAGCCGTCGTAGAGCGCGATGGAGGCGGAGCCGATGGTGTTGCCGCCACCATAGATCCAGACGATGACGGGGAGCTTCGCGCCGGCTTTGGCGGCGCCGGGCGCCCAGACGTTGAGGTAGAGGCAGTCCTCGTTGGTGCCGGGCGAGCCGAAGTAATGGTTATTGAGGCGCGGGCGGAGGGGCTGGATGCACTCGGGGGCGAGGCGGTCTGCGTTGAAGACGCCTTGCCACGCGGGCACGGGTTGGGGCTCTTTCCAGCGGAGGTCGTTGATGGGCGGCGCGGCGTAAGGGACTCCGAGCCAGGCCTGGACGCCTTCGGAGGTGACTTTGCCGACGATCTTGCCGCCGTCGACGGCGATGGGCGGGATGGGCTTGAGGACGAAGTGATCTTCGGGGATCTGGGCGTGGGCGGCGGTGACGGCGCAGAGGGCAAGGGCAGCGGCGAAGATGCAGATGGGGAGATAGATGTTTACTTTCGATTTCATGGCTAGCGTTCCTCAATGCGCGGACTTCGGCAGTTTTTTCAGGCCGCAGCAGAGTAGCTAGTTTTATGAAGAGAAAGATAGAGAGTTACGGTAAACCACCGGTTGCGAGGAGCGGGCCGGATGGAGAACGGCGCCATGGCCTTGGCATAGCTATGGCTTGGGCAAATCGGGGGGGAAGTCGAAGTTGATGCGCTCGTACTCGACGGTGTAGGGACGTTTCTGCACCTGGGTGTAGATGGCGCCGACGTACTCGCCGACTATGCCGAGGAAGACGAGCTGGAATGAGGCGGTGAAGAAGACTCCGATGAGCATGGGAGCCAGGCCGAAGCTGAAGGTCTTCCAGAAGAGAAGCTTGAGGACGAGGTACACGCAGGCGACGAAGAAGGAGATGGCGGCGCCGATAAAGCCAGCGAAGGTGGCGAGGCGCAGCGGGACGCGGGAGTGATTGATGATGCCCAGCATTCCGATGTCGTAGAGGGAGTAGAGATTGTTCTTGGTGAAGCCGCGCTTGCGGGCTGGCTGGTCGTAGAGGATTTTTTTGTGGGGGAGGCCTATTTCGGCGATCATGCCCCGGAAGTAGGGATATGGGTCGCCGAAGGAACGGACGAGGTCGATGACCTTGCGATCGTAGAGGCCGAAGCCGGTGAAGTTCTGGAAGGTCTCAATGCTGGCGAGGCGCTCGGCGAGTTTGTAGTACTGGCGGCGGGCGAAGAAGAAAAGAGAGTTCTCTTCGCTGGATCGCTTGATGCCGAGAACCATGGCATAGCCTGCCTCCCACTCTTCGAGGAAGGTTGGGATGAGGGTGGGAGGGTCCTGAAAGTCAGCGACAACGGAGATGATGGCATCGCCGCGGGCCTGAAGGATGGCGTGCATGGGAGACCGGATGTGGCCGAAGTTGCGGGCGTTGACGATGATCTTGATGTTGGGGTCTTCGGCTGCGAGGCGCTTGAGGATGGGGACCGTGGCGTCGGTGGAGGAGTTGTCGATGAAGATGTGCTCGTAGCGATAGCGGCCGATCGACGCCATGATGGACCTGATCTGGTGGTAGAGCTCCTCGACGTTGCCTTCCTCGTTGTAGCAGGCAGTGACGATGCTGATGGTCTTGGTGCTGATCAACAGGGCCTCCATCTCTATCTCTATCTCTATCGCGGTGGGTGGTTTTCAGGGTAACGATTTGGCAAGGCGACGGCAACGGGATACGGATGGAGCGTTTCAGGCCGACTCGGGAGATTTTTTTCTGGCGCGAAAGGAGAAGGTGCGGTGGCCGATGAAGCTGTAGATGGTGGTGAAGCCGGTGGTGATGGCTCCCGCAAGTAAGGGCGCGGCTGTGGGTCGAAGGTGCGGGACGCGCTGCAGAGCGTGGGTGAGTAGGGGGAGCGCGACCAGGACGGGAATCATGCCGGTTCCGTAGACGGCGAAGCAGCGGAGCCACTCGACGAGATAGTTGCCGTGGGTTTTGAAGACGAAGAATTTGTAACAGAGGTACGACATGGTGATGCCGATGGGAAGCGAGGTGACGTAAGCGATGTCGGCGGTGAGAGGAAGATAACGGTGGGGGAGCAGATGAGTGTAGAGGAAGAGGAAGGCAGCGTAGCAGGCGTAGCCGAAGATGGTATTCCAGACGCCGACGCAAAGGTAGCGAAGGAATTGACCAGGGGGAAAGACATGCTTGATGCGAGCGATGAGGCCGGGGGCGGGCTCGGCTTTAGAGAGAGTTTCGATGGGGGGATTACTCATTGGGTAATTAGTCTGGGGCTTTGGAGTTAAGGGTATTAACGACGGTTCAAGGTTGCTGGATTTGGTGCCATGCGGCAGTGCGGCGGATGGCGTCGGCGAGTGACACGGTCTGCTTCAAGTGTAACTGTTGCCGGGCTCGCTGAGTGGAAGGGACGTATTGTGCCGGGGGCGATCCGGGAGTGGGTTGTCTGGCGATATTGATGGCGATGGAGGGGTTGAGAGTTGCAGCGATGGTGTGGGCGAGGGCGTCGATGCTGACGGCCTCGTCGGAGCCGACGTTGAAGGGTTGCATGGAGGGAGCGCGGAAGAGCATGGTCCAGAGCCAGACGGCGAGATCGGCGGCGTAGAGATAGGAGCGGAGCGGTGTGCCGTCGCCGCCGATGTTGATGGGGCCGCCGCGGAGGGTGTCGCGAATGAAGTTGCCGATGGCGAAGTGGGCGTCGAGGGGCAGATGCGGGCCGACGAAGGCGAAGCAGCGGGCGATCTTGATTTCGAGAGAAGAGTGCCGGGCCTGAAGGGCGCACATTTGTTCGGAGACTCGTTTGCCTTCGGCGTAGACGCTGGCTGGATCGGTGGGGTCTGGGCCGCCGAGGTAGTCTTCGGGGACGTGTGAGATGGTGGGCGGCTGCTTGCCGTACACGGCTCCGGAACTGGTGAGGAGAAGCTTCTGGGTGTTATGGGTGGCGGCGAATTCGAGGACGCGGGCGGTGCCATCGAGGATGGTGGTGAGCATCTCGAGGGGCTGCTCCGCAGATTGCTTTGCGCTGGCCTCAGTGGCGGCGTGAATGAGGAAGGGGAAGTCGCCGGCGGGAAAGGCGAAGGTGCGGACGTCACCTTCGAGAAGGGTGAGGGCGAGGTCGGCGGCGAGGTGAGGGCACTTGCGCGCGAAGGCGGCGGGGTCGCGGGTGAGGACGGTGATGCGAGCGTTTAGCTGCAGGGCGTGGTTGATGTGCAGGAATGACTCAGTGAGCCAGCAGCCGAAGAAACCGGTGCCTCCGGTGAGAAAGAGGCTCTGGTTTCGGAGTTCCTTCCAAAAGGATGCGGTGTGGTTGGCGATGTGGTCGAGATCGACGGCTGGTAAGGGAGATGCTGCCATGGGGCTATGGAATATTATCCTCGCAGATGTGGGCGAAAGACGCTGAGGCTACGAGCGCGTGACTGTGATGTAGCGGAAGACCTGGCTGGCGGTGGCTTCGTCGAGATCAGGCGACATCAGGTGGAGTGGGTTGGACTCCATGGATCCGGATGCAGTTACCCGGCTGCTGATTTTGGGGAAGTAGGTTTGTTCGGGATCGATCTTGACGAGGAACGCGGCTGGGCCGGGGGCGTTGATGGCGTCGAGGAAGGTGGGGTCGGTGTGGAAGCCTGGACGCAGCTCCTGGAGGGGAATGGAGTAGGCCGCGAAGAGTTTGGACCAGATGGGCATACCGAGGCCGGTGCTGGTGTCACATCCGACGTAGCGGCCTCCGAAGTAGTTTTTCTGGGTCATGCGGATGGAGGCATAGCCGTCGTCGTCGAAGAGAAAGATTTTGAGATTGAGGTTGTTGACCGAGACGGTGCCTAGCTCCTGCAGGTTCTGGGTGAAGCCTCCGTCGCCTTCTACGAGGAAGGTGCGGCGTGGATGGTCTGCGGGGGAGTGGGCTTTGGCGGCGAGGGCGGCTCCGATGGCTCCGCTTAGGCCGTAGCCCATGGCGGCGAGGCCTCCGTTGTTGAATACGCGCTGGCCGAGCTTGACCTTGAATGCCTGATGCATCACGGTATTTGCACTGCCGCTGGAGCAGGGGATGATGACGTCGGTTGGAGTGCAGAGATCGGAGAGCCTGAGACAGAAGTCGTAGGGCGAGACGAACCCTGGGTCGGGAGTGCGGTTTTTGGGATCGTTAGGGTTGATGACCTTACGGACGGAGCGGCAGAAGTCGACCCACTCGGAGTAGTCTCCGAGGTTTGACTGCGAGGCGATGTGGGTGAGGACGTGGTTGGCGTCGCCGCAGATGCGCAAGTCTACGCGGGGATGTCCCTTGGTGAGCTCGGCGGAGTCGCAGTCAACCTGAACGACCTTGCCGACCGGGATGAACTGTTGCCAGTTGAAGCCGGACTGCTGCAGGCCGAGACGGCAGCTGAGAGCGATGAGGAGATCCGACTGCTGCATGAGGATGTTGGCGGCGCGCTGACCCCAGGTGTTGGGACGGCCGGCGAAGAGTGGATGATCTTCGGGGATGCGGTCGATGCCGTTCCAACTGAGCATGAGCGGGATGCCGAGAGCGGCGAGGGGCTCCTGCAGCTTTGCGGCGGTCTCGCGCGTGACGCCGCCGCCGATGAGCACGACAGGACGCTTTGCGGCGCGGAGGAGGCTGACGACCTCGTCGAGGGTGGACTGGGGGATGGGCTCTAAGGTAGATTGTCCGACGATGAGTGGGGTTGTGTTGAGCTGAGCGGGGTCGGTTTGGGCGCCCTGGATGTCGAGAGGGATTTCTAGGAAGACGGGACCTTTGCGTCCGTGGCTGCCGGCCTCGGCGAGCGCGGAGAAGGCGGCTCGGTCGAGGATGCGGTCGATGAGGACGGACTGGACCGCGACCGGGCGCGCGATGCTGACACCGTCGATCTCCTGGATGCCGCGCTGGCGGAGCTGGCCGCGGGCGAGATCGGCGACTTTGACTTGTCCGCCGATGACGAGGAGCTCGCGGCTATCGAGGAATGCGCCGGCCATGGCAGTGACGATGTTGGTGAGGCCGGGGCCGGCGGTGACGAGAGCAAAGGCGCGGCCGGACGGGGAAACTTCGTTGAAGTATTCGGCGGCGATGCCTCCAGCAACCTCGTGGATTACGGGGATGCAGGTGAACTTATGGCTGCAGCTTTCGAGCAGGTGCATGATGTTTCCGCCTGCGACGAAGAAGCAGTGGGTGTAGCCGAGTTCTGCGAGCCAGGTGGCCAGTTGATCGCTGTATTTCATGGGGATGTTTATTGCCCTGAGGGTTCGAGTTGGGTTTTGAGGAGCGTGGCCAGTTCGGCGAAGCGGTCGATTTTGAGCGTGGCGGACTCGACCGTTCCACAGCCGTAGGTGACATGGAGGAATGTCACATGGTTGGCGTGGGCCGTCTCCTGGTCTTCGCCAGTGTCGCCGACCATGAGGGTGGAGTCCGATGAGAGACAATGCCGCTTGATTAGCGCGGCCAGCATTTCGGCTTTGCTGGCGAAGGGTGGGGACCCTCCGTCTCGCGTGAGGATCTCATGAAAAAGATGCTGAAGGTTGAAGTGGGCGAGGATACGAGCGGTGGGAATTCGAGGTTTATTAGTGACGATGAAGAGGCGCAAGCCCCGCGCATGAAACTCGCACAGGGTATCGGCGACGCCGTCGAAGATGAGGGTGTCGCGCCAGGCACGGGTGTCGTAATCGACGCGGTAGAAGGGCTCGATGCCGTCGAGTTCGGCGTCGGTGAGTGTTGGCTCGACACGACGCGCGATGATGCGAATAGGAGGACCGATGGCCTTACGGACGTCTGCCTCTGGCATAACGCGGCCGACCGATTGAAAGGCCGCGGCTAGCGAAGAGGCGATGCCCGGGGAGGAATCGACGAGTGTGCCATCGAGATCGAAGACGATCGCTGTAAGCCTCGAGGGCAGGTTAATGCGCTGGGGGGTTGCCATTCCCGGAGCAGAAGTCGAGAGGTTGGGGTTGTTGTGCATCAACGATTCAGTACCGCCCAGCGTGATTCCAGCATGTCGATGCGCTTGGCATCTTCCTGCTGGATGCGACCGTAGTAGTCGCGCTTGTTGAGGAGCCAGAGGAGCTCGAAGTGGACGGCGTTGAGGAGGCCGTCGGCGATGGAGTCTTCGCGAGCGGACTTTGCGTCGAAGATAACTTTGCGGGTCTCGAAGCGGGTGAGGTGGACGTCGAGCATCTGGCGAAGGACAGGGATGGAGTCAGAGGAGACGCCGCCGCCGACGACGAGGTCGAGGCCGCGGGCTTTGCAGGCGGCTGCAGTTTTGAGAACGTAGTCGGTAACGACGGGCTCATTGATGGCGTCGCGGCCGAGGCTGGCGGAGAGAGAGAAGTCGACCCGGCCGAAGACGATGCCGGAGAGCTCGGGCGCCTTTTTCGTGGCGTCGGCCATGGCTTCGAGGTTGTTGAAGCCGGAGATGGTTTCGAGATTGAAGAGGAATTCTGTTTCTTCCTGCTCTTCTTTGGAGTAGACCTTGTCGACGGCCTCGGCGAATTTGCTGAGGGCGTAGGTGCTCTCGATCATGGGTGCGATGATGTAGTCGACGCCGATCTGCTTGCTTTCGATGAGATCGCGCATGGCCTCGCATCCGCCTACCTTGAGGCCGAATTTGAGGTCGGCTTTTCTGCAGATTTCAACGAGGCGAAGGAGTTCGTCGACGCGGGTGCCCTCAGCTTCGAATTCGGCTTTGACTGCCACATAGCCGAACTCTTTTTTGCCCAGCTTGAGGAGCTCCAACATCTTGCGTTCGCGAGTATTCATAATTTCTCCAGGTCTAAGTCTTTGGTGGGCTCTTTGTTGGTATCTCGATGCAAGTATAAAACGGCTATTGATTCAAAGTTTGATTAGAGTATAGATGTCGTGCCCGGAAGTAGTAGTGGGTTACAATTCGCTCGAATCTTTTGGGGTACACAAAGGCCAAGGGCTGGGTGGCTGAGTTGTAAGAGCAGGAGAATTTCAGACATGAAGAATCTTTGGATGCGATGCGTCGGGGTGGGAGCACTGCTGATGGTCTCGGGACAGATTTACGCGCAGCAGGCTGCGCCGGTGGTGATGCATGGAAAGACGATGCTGCTGTGGCCTGCGGGCGCTCCGGGGGCTGTTGGGGATGCGGATGAGGACAGGCCTACGCTGACGGTCTATCTGCCGAAGGGGCCGAATGCTACGAAGACGGGGGTGGTGGTGGCTCCGGGTGGGGGGTACACGCATCTTTCGATGACGAAGGAGGGCGACGATATCGCGTTGTGGCTGAACGCGCAGGGTGTGGCGGCTTTCGTGGTGAAGTACCGGCTGGGGCCGAAGTATCATGCGCCGATTGAGCTCGAGGACGCGCAGCGGGCGATACGGACGGTGCGGGCGAATGCGGCGGAGTATGGCGTGGCGGTGGACCATGTGGGGATGTGGGGATTTTCTGCAGGCGGGCATCTGACGGCTTGGGCAGGGACGGCGTTTGATGCGGGGAATGCGAGCTCGGCGGATCCGATTGAGTGGCAAGGGAGCAGGCCGGACTTTCTGATTCTGGCATATCCGGTGATTACGATGACGCAGCCGCTGGCGCATGCGGGGTCGAGGCAGAATCTGTTAGGGGATAATCCGGATGCAGCGCTGGTTGAGGCGACATCGGTGGAGTTGCAGGTGACGAGGGACACGCCGCCGGCGTTTATCTTTTCAACGACCGACGACAAGACGGTGCCAGTGCTGAACAGCGTGATGTTTTATTCGGCGCTGGTAAAGGCGGGTGTGCCGGCGGAGTTACATATATTTCAGCATGGGGCACATGGAGCGGGGCTGGCGGTGAAGAATCCGGAGTTGAGCGTGTGGCCGGAGCTGCTCGCGAAGTGGATGCGGGAGCGGGGGTATATGGCTCCGGCGACGCCTTAGAGGTGGGAGAGCTGAGATGACAATTGCTGAGTTCGAGGCGGCGGGTAGCGAGAAGTTTGAAGGGGCTCTGTTGGCGCTTTGGTGGGATGGGCGCGGGAACTGGGAGCGGGCGCATGAGCTGGCGTCGGAGGTTGCGGGGGCGAATGGTGCGTGGGTTCATGCTTATCTGCACCGTAAGGAGGGCGATGTGGGGAATGCCGCTTATTGGTATGGGCAGGCGGGACGCAAGATGGGGAGTGAGGATCTGCGGGTGGAATGGAAGTTGATTGTGACGGAGTTGCTGAAGGCCGAGCGCCGTTAGATCGGTTTTGAGAAAGTTTGTCTTGACTGCTCGAAGGCAAAGATGCGGCTTTTATGTATTTGCTACTTTATGTTGCGGTCGGGGTTGTGTAGAGTAACTGAAACAAGTCATTAACAAATGCTTTGCCCGCAGTGAAGGGCGAAGACCACAGCCGTGGACCATGTCGACCGGGGCTTTGGCGGATTTCCATTCCGGATTTACTAATTCTGAAACGGGTGATTGGACCATGCGTCTTTTGGTATCGAAGGTATTCCTGTCTCTATTGTTGGTGCTGACCTGCGGCGGGATGCTGCGCGGCACGACGGCTATGGCGCAACTTGCGGATTCTGGTGCACCTGCTGCGGGGACCAGCGACAGTTCGCGACTGGCGGCGCTCGAAAAGCAGCAGGCGGATAATGCGGCGGCGATCGCGGCGGCGCAATCGGCGGGAGACAATGCGTGGATGCTGGTGTCTGCCGCGTTGGTGCTGATGATGAGCGGTCCGGGGCTGGCGCTGTTCTACGGCGGACTGGTGCGGAAGAAGAACATCCTGGGGACGATGATGCAGACGTTCGCCATGATGGCTGTGATTACGGTGCTGTGGGCGATCGTGACGTATTCGCTGGCGTTCGGCGCGGGGGGCGGGCCGCTGCACGCTTTTATTGGCGGAGTGCATAACGCTTTTCTGCAGGGCGTGGGGCTGACGCCGGATAAGGACTATGCGGGGACGATTCCGCTGCAGACGTTCATGGTGTATCAGCTGATGTTTGCGATTATTACGCCGGCGCTGATTACGGGCGCGTTTGCCGAGCGGATGAAGTTCTCGGCGATGCTGGTGTTCATGGTGCTGTGGGCGCTGTTTGTTTATAGCCCGATGGCGCATATGGTCTGGGGTAAGCACGGCCTGCTGAATGCTTCGCTAGGTGGAGTGTTTCCGACGCTGGACTTTGCGGGTGGGACGGTGGTGCATGTGACTTCGGGGGTTTCGGCGCTGGTGACGGCGCTGTACCTGGGCAAACGGATCGGGTATCCGAAGGTGCCGATGCCGCCGCACTCAGTCGTGCTGAGCTTTATTGGGGCCTGTCTACTGTGGGTGGGCTGGTTTGGGTTCAACGCGGGTTCGGCGCTGGCGGCGAGCAGCCTGGCGACGTCGGCGTTTGTGGCGACGCACTTTGGCGCAGCCGCGGCGGCGATTGGCTGGAGCGCGGCGGAGTGGATTCGGCAGGGTAAGCCCTCGGCGCTGGGAGCGATCTCGGGCTGCGTGGCCGGGTTGGTGGCGATTACGCCGGCGGCGGGTTTTGTGACGCCGATTTCGGCGCTGTGGATTGGGTTGATTGCCGGGGTTTTCTGCTATCTGATGGTGGTGAAGGTGAAGGCGGCGTTTGGGTATGACGACTCGCTGGACGCCTTTGGCGTGCATGGGATGGGCGGAACGCTGGGAGCGATCCTGACGGGCGTTTTCGCGAGCAGCGTAATTAACCCAATCTTCAAGGATGCCGCGGGTAAGACGCTGCCGTCGGGCGCGCTGGAGGGCAATCCGCACCAGTTGTTGAATCAACTGGTGGGCGTGGCGATTGCGTGGACTCTTTCGATTGTGGGCACGCTGGTGATTCTGTTCGTCGTGGACAAGACGGTGGGTCTGCGGGTGAGCGAGGAGGATGAGCGTGAGGGTCTGGACCTGTCGCAACATGGCGAAGAAGGGTACGATTGGGCGCACTAGATTTTTTGCGCGGAATGAATTTTGCGCCGGCGATTATTCTGGTTGAGTGAGATCGTTTTGGGGAAGGATTGAGGGACATGCAGAAGATTGAAGCGGTGATTCAGCCATCGAAGCTGGATGCAGTGAAGGAAGCGCTGATGGATATTGGAGTGGAGGGGATGACAATCCTTGAAGCGCGGGGCCATGGGCGGCAGAAGGGGCACACGGAGTTCTATCGCGGACGGGAGTATTCAGTGGACCTGCTGCCAAAGGTGAAGCTGGAGATGGTTGTGCCGGATGAGATCGCGGAGAAGGCGATCCAGGCGATCATTACGTCGGCCCGGACGGGCAAGATCGGGGATGGAAAGATATTTGTGTCGAAGATCGACGAGGCGATACGGATACGGAACGACGAGCGCGGAGAGATCGCGCTGTAGATTCTATTCCGCGATCGGAGTGTGGGCCGTCGGTCGAGGTGACTGCTGAATGGCTGTTGTGCTTTAGTTTCTCTAAGGGGCGAACACCATGCGGGGGAACGAATCAGGCGGATCGATTGGAGTCGGGACAGAGTCCGCGGGGAATAGGCTGCGTGGCGAGTATCAGCGGAGGATGATAGAGACACAGGCGGCGTTCGACGCTGGCGCGACAGGCGCGGCGACGATTGAGGCGCGGGCGGCGTTGCTGGATGGGATGGTCCGGGAGCTGTGGGCGGCTGAAGTAGAGCGGGACAGGCGGCTGGGAGTGGGGGTTTCGCTGCTGGCGGTGGGTGGTTATGGGCGGCGAGAGCTGTTTCCATGCTCGGATGTGGATTTGCTGTTTCTGCTGGATGGGAAGGTTGCGGAGAAGGACCTGAAGGACGCGGTGCGGCGCGTGGGGCAGGAGTTGTGGGACTGCGGGATACGGGCTGCTCCGACGACGCGGCGGCTGGCGGAGTGCGAGAAGCTGGATGGGGAGAACATCGAGTTTACTATCTCGCTGCTGAACCACCGGCTGCTGACGGGCGATGCCGATCTGTACAAAAAACTGCACGAGCAGACTCTGCCGAAGCTGTTGCAGCGAGAGCAGAAGATACTGCTGACGCAACTGGCGGAGATGACTCGGGCTCGCCATGCCAAGTATGGCGGGACGCTGTTCCACCTGGAGCCGAATATCAAGGATTGTCCGGGCGGGCTGCGGGACGTGCATGTTTGCGGGTGGATCACGAAGATTCAGAACCCGGACGGAGAGAGTGCGGAGCGGCTGGCGGAGACGGGAAATGGCGCAGGCGCCGTTGAACGGAACGACCGGGAGGAGTTCAACCAGGCGGTGGAGTTTCTGTATCGGGTGCGGTGCTTTCTGCATTACCGGCATGGACGGGATGACAATACGCTGGACTGGCAGGCCCAGGATGCTGCCGCGGCGGCGGGAATCGGGCTTCCGGGCAAGGAGGGGCGTGCGGACGCAGCGTACTGGATGCGGCTCTATTTTCGTCATGCACGGAGTATTGAGCGACAGCTAAAGAAAAAGATGGAGGAGATTCCAGAGGGCAAGCCGCGCGGCGGGAGGGTCGCGTCGAGGCTGTTTGGATTCGGGGTGAAGGGTCGGGCGGAGGAGCAGCAGGAAGGTTTTCTGGTGGAGCGGGGACGAGTGGTGCTCGACCCGGCGATGAGGGTGGGGAGCGCCGCGGAGGCCAAGGGCGCGTACGATCCGGCGGAGGATCCGGATGTGGTGCTGAAGGTGTTTGCTGCGATCGCGCGAACGGGATGCACTTTAGGACGGAGGGCGGAGGAGCGGATATCACAGGCGCTGCCGCTGATGTCGGCGCACATAGAGGAGGGACCGACGCTGTGGCGGCAGCTGCAAGCGGTGTTGACGGAGCCGTATGCCGGCGATGCGCTGCGATCGATGCATGCTCTGGGGGTTCTGGAGCTGCTGATTCCGGAGTTTCATGGTATCGACGCGCTGGTGATACGGGATGCGTACCACCGGTATACGGTGGATGAGCATACGTTCGTGCTGATCGATACTCTGCATGGGCTGGGGAAGCAGCAGGAGAGCTCGCTTGGCGAGTGGCCTGCGCGGTTCGGGCTGGTGCTACGAGAGCTACCGCATCCGGCGCTGCTGTACCTGGCTGCGCTGCTGCATGACACGGGCAAAGGGCGAAACACGGGTGACCATGCGGTGGAGAGCGCACGCATGGCGCGGGGCGTGCTGGGGCGGCTGGAACTGGATGGGTATGAGAGCGGACTGGTGCTGGGGCTGATTGAGAATCATCTGGAGATGTCGGTTGCACTGCGACGGGATGTCGCGGATGGCGAGACGGTGGAGGCGTTTGGGGAGAAGGTGCCGACTCCCGAGGCGCTGCGGATGCTGACGTTGTTTACCTATGCGGACATTAATGCGGTGCATCCGGATGCATTGACTCCGTGGAAGGCTGAGAACCTGTGGCGGCTATATGTCGCGACGCTGAACTATCTGGATCGGAATGTCGACGATGAACGGCTGGGAGCGCGGGAGGACAGTGAACTCGTGTACCGGGTGACGGCGCTGCTGCCGGGGCAGGCCGCGGAGGTGAGGGCGTTTCTGGAGGGATTTCCGGAGCGGTACATCAGAACGAGGACCGCGGAGCAGGTGCGGTCGAATTTTCTGAGCGCGGGACGGTTTGGCGAGGACGGGGTGCAACTGGAGTTCAAATACTCGCCGACGGTGAGCGAGATTACGCTGGTGACGCGGGACAGGGCGCTGCTGTTCGCAAATATGGCGGGCGCACTGGCGGCTTGGGGGATGAATATTGTGACTGCGGACGCGTTCTCGAACCGGCAGGGGGTGGTGGTGGACAGCTTCCGGTTCACGGACAGCTTTCAGACGCTGGAGTTGAATGAGTCGGAGCGCGAACGGTTTGTGAAGAGCGTGCACGATGTGGTGGCCGGGGTGGTGCCGGTTGAAAAGCTGTTGAGCGGGCGTAAGCGGGCTCGGAAGAAGACGCCGAAGGTGGTTACAGAGTCGCGGGTGGACTTCGACGATGTGTCGTCGTCGCACAGCACGCTGCTGGAGGTGGTAGCGCAGGACAATCCGGGGCTGTTGCGTGCGCTGAGCCTGACGCTGGGCGCGGGGGGCTTCAACATCGAGGTGGCGCTGGTGGATACGGAGGGTGAAACCGCGATCGATGTGTTCTACCTGACGAAGGACGGGGCGAAGCTTGTTCCGGAGGCACAGGAGGGGCTGCGGGTGGAGCTGATGAGGGCCATGGAGGAGAATGCTCGGTAATTTTCTGAAGAGAGTGGGGCGCGGGCGGTGGGTGGCCTGTATCGCGGGAGTTGTGCTGGCGGCGGGGAGCAGCGCGGCAGATAGAGCGAGCGCCGCGACAGGGAAAGCGGCGGAGACGGGCGTCTGCAGGGTCGGGGTAATCGAGGGCGAGGTTCGCGCAGGGGAGAGCTTTGAGAGGCCAATCGGCGGCGGGTTGATCGTGAGGCTGGATGCGCTGTCGTGGGGGTCGGGGTGGGCGCTGCGCGTGCTTCCAGCGAGCGGAATGCCGAAGACCAGGCCGGTGGGGGTGCAGGATTATGCGCAACTGGCGACGCCACCGTATTCTGCGGTGAACCCCCTGCTGTTGAGCACAGACTTCAGCTTCAGGGCACAGGATGCTGTGGCTTGGAACCCGCGGCGGTTCCGATATGCGGGAGATGCGGCGGAGTTTGCGCGATTGGAGGCGGCGTACGAACGGTACATGCGGATAACGCCCCCGACGGCTCAGGCAGAGAACGAACTGGCAACAATGGTAAGCGCCGAGCCGGAGGGGACGCTGCAGATACTGGACGCACGGCTGATTCCGGGGACTGCGAACCAGGCTGGGACGGCGGCCCTGGTGGCGTCGCACTTCAGCACGACGGCGCATACGGTGGAGGAACCGGCCGATGGCAAAGGGTTGCCGCTGGGGAGGTTGACGTGGGTGAGGTTTCGAATCAGCGTGGAACTGCTGCGTAGTTTTGAGCCGGATAAGGGAATAAAAGTTGAGTCCGGTGGCTGTAATTAGAGTTAAATGCTGCAGGCGACCAACTCCAAGTCCTTTGTATGCATCCCTAGTAAAAGAACTAGTCGCTTTTTTCCCGTAATCCCGGTAAAAGTTACCCGTCGGGTTAATCGTTTTATACTCTCTACATATGAGCATTTCGGAAAATCATAGTTCGAGCAACAATGGATCGACTGCCGGCACGGGGCAGAGCGATCGGTACCTGTTCGGAAACCTGGCCAGCCTGGGAAAAAACCGCGACAAGGTGAACGAGGTGAGCTGGGGATACGACCAGCCTGAGGGTGTTGTGCTGGCCTCGATGGACGCGGCGATCAACTGGGTGAGGAAGAATTCAGTGTGGCCGATGACGTTCGGGCTGGCATGCTGCGCGATTGAGATGATGTCGATGGGTGGGTCGCGCTACGATATTGCGCGTTTCGGGGCGGAGGTATTTCGGCCGTCGCCGCGGCAGAGCGATCTGATGATTATTGCAGGGCGGGTGTCGCAGAAGATGGCACCAGTGATCCGGCGGCTCTATGAGCAGATGCCTGAGCCGAAGTGGGTGATCTCGATGGGCGCCTGCGCGACGTCAGGTGGAGTATTCAACAACTACGCGCTGCTGCAGGGGGTGAACCAGATTATTCCGGTGGATATTTACGTTCCGGGGTGCCCTCCGCGTCCAGAGCAATTGCTGTATGCCATTACGTTATTACAGGAAAAGATACAGAAAGAACGCGGGACACTACGCAAGACATTGAATCTGGATTAGGATAACTGCGCAAGATTTTGGGTTACTTCCGAGGTTCTCTTTTGTAGCGATGGTTGGTCCAAAAGACGGATTAGGCTGGTAAAGTCTTGAAGACAGGTTAGATGCAATTAGCTTTTTTGTCTGATTTTTGTTTAAAGTACTGTAGACTCGAAGAATAATAACAGTAACAACAGCATCAAAAGATGGTAAGCCGGTTTTGAATTCGTGGGCCCCCATCTAAAAAATTGCAGGAAATTACGCGGAGGAAGTCGAATGCTCTATCACCCGTTTCAAAAAATTGGCCGGTTTCTGCTGACTGCTTGTGCCGTCAGTTTTGGCGTAGTAAGTCTTAGCGCGCAGACTGCGCCCAGCACGACCGCCCCCTCGGGGCCGAACCCTTCGCGTGTCGATGTCTTCATGGGCTACTCGTATTACGGCGCACACGGCACGATACAACCGCAGGGCATTGCGTACTCGTCGATCAACCTGGGTGCGATCGGCAGCGGCGCATACTACCTGAACAAGTTTGCCGGTGGCGAAATTCTGTATGTGAACCATCCGGACGGTAAGAATGACGGTATGTCCTCGATCTCGGCCGGTCCTATATTCCGTGCCCCGATGCAGGACTTCACCGTCTTCGCTCACGGGCTGGTTGGCGCAGCTCGACTGGGTGGTCCGAACAATGAAGGCACCTTCCCGTACCACAATCCCTATCAATGGGGAGTTGGGCTTACGGTTGGTGGCGGCATGGACTACGACCTGCCATTCCTCGACAACCGCTTTTCGCTTCGTTTGTTTGAAGCAGACTATAAGTACATCCATGCGAACTTCGGCCCGGCGGTCAATCCCCCAACGGGTGGAGCAATCGGTGGACGTGCGAACCTGAGCGGTGTCGAACTCAGCACTGGTATCCTGATGCACTTCGGTCACGTTATTCCGCCGCCGCCGGTGACATACTCCTGCGCGGTTTCTCCAGCCAGCGTGTATCCGGGCGACCCGATCACGGTGACGGGTACGGCGTTGAATCTGAATCCGAAGAAGACGTCGACATATAGCTGGTCTGCTGACGGCGGTACAATCTCCGGCACTTCGAATATTGCGAATATTGACACCAAAACTGCTGCTCCGGGCACCTACACGGTGAAGGGGCATGTGTCCGAGGGCGTGAAGCCGGGCCAGATGGCGGATTGCACGGCGAGCTACACGGTGAAGCAGTTTGAGCCGCCCACGATCTCCTGCTCGGCGAATCCTTCGACAGTGCGTCCTGGCGATTCGTCCACAATCACTGCAACCGGCAATAGCCCGCAGAACCGTCCACTGACCTATAGCTACAGCGCATCAGCGGGTTCAGTGACCGGCAGCGGAACCACTGCCACGCTGTCTACGGCAGGTGCTGCGCCGGGTACTGTGACGGTTACATGTAACGTGGTGGATGATAAGGGTCAATCTGCATCCGCTACAACGACGGTGACAATCAACGCGCCGCCGCCACCACCTGCACCTACCACGTCGAGCCTGTGCACGCTTGACTTCCAGCTTGACAAGAGACGCCCGACGCGCGTGAACAACGAAGCGAAGGCCTGCCTGGACGATGTTGCACTCAGCCTGCAGCGTAGTTCGGACGCCAAGCTGGCGTTGGTCGGCAACTCAACCCAGGCGGAGAAGGATGCTCTTGCGAAACAGCAAAAGCGCAAGACTAAGACTCCTCCGGTTGACCCCGCAGCGGCTCGAGCAGTCAATGCGAAGGACTACCTGGTAACCGAGAAGGGCATCGACGCATCGCGCATCTCGGTGTACACCGGTTCGACGGATGGGGAGACGGTCACCACGACTCTGGTTCCCGCCGGCGCAACGCTGAGTACGCCAGGTACACCGGTAGACGAGAGCACAGTGAAGCCTGTGGCTCGTAAGCCGCTTCCTGTCAGAGGCGGGAAGTAGTATCGATAGCAGGCAGAAGTAAGCACTGAGGCTGACTGGGCTGGTTCCCAGTCAGCCTTTGTGTTGAGGGTGGACGGGTCTATTGCATACTTTCAGTAGAACCTTTTGAACTGGATGGGAATCCGTTGAAACGACTGTTTGGACATTCGATAGGCTTACTCAGTTTTGTCCTGATGCTTTGCTGCGGTCAGGGCCGTGCAGTGACCTGGCTCCCTTTTGGGCCGGATGGCGGAGATGCGCGCGGGTTCGCGTCCGACCCGCGCGATTCGAAGCACTTGTATCTTGGAGCGGCTAACGGTTGGATGTTCGAGTCGCGAGATGGCGGCAAGACGTGGAGGCGGCTGGCGCAGGTTGGCAAACGCGACGATCTGGTGCTGGACAATATCGTGGTGGATACAGCCGACCCGAAGCATATTGTGGTTGGGGCATGGGTGCTGGGCCGTGATGACGGCGGCATATATGAGAGCCAGGATGCAGGCTTGACCTGGACCAGCAATGCGATGATGGCGGGTCAGTCGATTCGCGCTCTTGCTGCGTCGACATCTGATTCGAAGACTATGGTTGCGGGGACCTTGTTGGGGGTTTACCGGTCGGTGGATGGTGGGACGACGTGGGAGTTGATCAGTCCGAAGGGCAGCCGCGAACTGCATGAAGTGGAGTCGGTGGCGATAGATCCGACGGATCCAAGAATCATCTATGCCGGGACGTGGCACCTGCCGTGGAAGACGAAGGATGGTGGCGCGCACTGGAGCAATATCAAGGAAGGCGTAATCGACGACTCGGATGTGTTTTCGATTATTGTCGATCCGAAGCAGCCCAGCACGGTGTTTGCGAGTGCGTGTTCGGGAATTTACAAGAGCGAGAACGGCGGAGAGAAATTTAAGAAGATCCAGGGAATTCCAACCTCGGCACGGCGGACGCGTGTGTTGATGCAGGATCCCGAACATTTGGAGACGATATTCGCTGGGACGACAGAGGGACTGTTCCGGTCGGACGACGCGGGCGAGACCTGGGTCCGGACAACGGGGCCGGAGTTGATCGTGAACGACGTATATGTTGACCCGACCGACTCGACCCATGTTGTAATCGCGACGGACCGAGGCGGGGTGCTCACGAGCCACGACCGAGGAAATTCGTTTGAACCATCGAACGCGGGTTTCTCTGCGCGGCAGATTACTTCGTTTGTTACGGATATGCGGCGTCCCTCAAATGTTTATGTAGGTGTGGTGAACGACAAGGAGTGGGGTGGAATCTTTGCCAGCGAAAATGGTGGGCTAAGCTGGATACAGGAGAGCGCCGGGCTGGGTGGACGAGACGTCTTCAGCCTGGGGCAGGCGTCGGATGGGACGATTCTTGCGGGTACGTCGCACGGTATCTATCGGTTGAATGGCGCAATGTGGAGCCGGGCGGATGGCAAGCCACCGGCGGGTGAAGTGGCGGCGCCAGCGTTCGTCACGCCGCGGAAGGTGACGCAGACAGCAGGGAAGCGGACTGCGGAAGTGCACGCAGTGAGAACCACAGGGACACCAAAGGCAAAAGAGGGACAGAGCGCCGATTCATTTGATGGAAGCGTGTATGCAATCGCGCAGGCGGGCGACAGACTCTATGCGGCAACTTCGGATGGACTGCTGGCGAGCGGCACGGCTGGAGAGAGTTGGAAGTGGGTTCCAGGGCTCGACAGGGAGGAGTTGCAATTCGTATCGGTGGCGAAGAGCACAATTGTTACGGCCGGCTTGAGGAAGGTGATGGCTTCAACCGATAGCGGCAAGACCTGGGAAGAGATAAAGTTGCCGGTGCCGCTGACCCAAGTGGCAGGAGTGGCAGCCGACGAAACCGGGGCGATATGGGTGGGTGGGCGAGAGGGCGCATTCTTTACGAAGGATGGTGGAGCCACCTGGGAGACCCTTAAGAACGTCTATATTCGCGACGTAAACAGCGTCTTCTACGATGCGGGGTCGGCACGCGTAATTGTTACGGCCGGAGGGGCGAGCCATATGGCGTTCGCTATCCATGTGCCGGATCGAACGGTGAAGTTCTGGGATACGGGTTGGAACCTGCGGTTTGCGCGTCCGGTTGGCGACCATATGGTTGCAGCGACTCTGTTTGATGGGATTGTCGTCCAACCGCAGATGGTCGACTCCGCCGAGGTGGCCGCGCATCGAAGTGAACGAGTGCAGGACTCGGGGCGGTAGAATAAATCTATGAGCGTTCCTGCGACGATCCAACGAACACGCCACTCGTTTCAAACAGACGATGCCGCGCTGCTGCCTATTGCAGACAAGGTGCAGAACGGCGAGCGATTGAACTTCGCGGATGGCGTGACGTTGTATCGGAGCGGCGACATACTGGCCGTGGCGTGGCTGGCGAACTGGGTGCGCGAGCTCAAGCACGGCAATATTGCTTACTTCAACGTGAACCGGCATATTAATCCGACCAACGTCTGTGTTGCGTCGTGCCGGCTGTGCGCTTTTGGAAGAAAAAAGGGCGACGCCGGGACTTACACGATGGCTCTAGAAGAGGCGTGGGAGACGGCCGGCACCGGCCTGACGGAGGCGGTGACGGAGTTTCACATCGTAGGCGGCCTGCATCCTGATCTGCCGTTTGAGTACTTCATGGATCTGGTGCGCGGGTTGAAGACGCGGTTTCCGAAGGTGCATATCAAGGCGTTCACCATGGTGGAGGTGACGTTTCTTGCGAAGCGCGGCAAGATGACGATCGCCGAGACGCTGCGGCAGATGAAGGATGCCGGCGTGGATTCGTTGCCGGGCGGCGGGGCGGAGATCTTCGCCGACCGGGTGAGGCACATCATCTGCGACCATAAGATTGACGGCAGCGAGTGGCTGGAGACGGCGCGTACCGCTCATCTGATGGGTTTGCGGTCAAATGCCACGATGCTGTACGGGCATGTGGAGAATGACGAGGACCGGGTAGACCACCTGCTGAAGCTGCGCGAGGTGCAGGATGAGACGGGCGGCTTCCAGACGTTTATACCGCTGGCGTTTCATCCTGACCATACCGCGCTGGCACATATCCCGAAGACGACGGGGATGCTGGACATGAGGCAGATTGCGGTGGGACGGCTGATGCTGGACAACTTCGAGCACATCAAGAGCTACTGGCAGATGGTGTCGCCGAAGATGGCTCAGATTTCGTTGCGCTTCGGGGCCGACGACATCGACGGCACGGTGATCGAGGAGAAGATCTACCACGATGCCGGAGCGACGACTCCGCAGGGAATGCGCCGGGCGGACCTGGTTCGGCTGATTACCGAGGCTGGGCGCGATCCGTTCGAGCGGGACACCATGTATCGCGCGGTGATCCGCAGCGAGGATACGTTTACTATCGCGGTGTAACAAAATCGGACAACTGCAAATTCCAAACCCAAATGGAGAACTAAATTTCTCGATATAGGCAAAGTTTTGCCTACAAATCGAGCGATTTCAGCCATTCAAGATGCCATCCTTTGCATATTCATGGGAAAAAATGCCTGATTTAGCTCTTTTTCCTATGCTTATTTGGGCGCTGAATTGCTTACCTCATTGACAAGCATTACAAACCTGGCTGCCCATATCCCTGGTTAGGGAATACGGGTGGTTGGAAACCAGTCACTGTCTTTGTTGCAGGCGAATCCCGGAATTGGGAGGTACCTGCCGCAGACACCAGAGTGCGGCTCGACGGGGCTTTACCACCGTTCGATCAAGCTAAGCACTTTGTCAACGAACGCCTGCCTGACAGGCCCAGGAGACTTTCGCAATGAAGAAGACCCTTGCAGTAATTGTTCCAGTTCTCTGCCTTGCAGTGCTTTCGATGCCATCGATTTCCAAGGCCGACACACTTAAATTGACGGGAGATCCAAGCTTCGGCACGACCGGCCCTGAGCAATTCAAGTATGACAGCAAAACCCTCGAGTTGTTCAGCCTCGATTATGTCGGGCTGGCCGTAGGAGAGTCCTGGAACGTCACTGCCGTGAACGGTGCGAACCTTGCCAGCTTGCATCTCGGTTCGACTCTTACCAAGGAGTACGATGAGACGGCCTATGTCCTAAGCGAACTCGGGAGCACGCTTTCCGAGACTATCGGAAAGACGACGTTTACGCATACGGTAACCGGAACCGACGTTCAGGATGCGATATGGAACATCTTTGGCCAATTCACCATCGATAGCTGGGCGCTGGAGCTGGTAAGTGATGCCAAGTCCGGACCTATCAGCGCCAGTGTGATCGATTCGGCGGAGTTTTATATCCCAACCGGCGATGGCTTCGACAGCTACGGCAAGGATTGCGGGGCTCCGCCGGTCTATGTCGGCGATCCACCTTCTGTTCCCGAGCCATCGAGCCTGGTGTTGCTGGGTTCGGGACTGCTCGGAGTTGCTGGCGCGACGAAGCGGAGGTTCTGTCGCGCGTAGCGTGTTGGTTTGATGCCAGTCGACTACGCGTACTGGCGTTATTGCCTGAGGCGAAAAAATGCCTGCAAGCAGGCGATCAACTGGAATGCCGGGGGGATCCGAGAGGATCTCTCCGGCGACTTTTTTGTCAGGGGTACCCCCTCCCCCCCGGGTATTTTCTGCGCAAAATATTCATTCGATGCGACTTAGCGGTGTAATTCGGCTGTAAAATATTGATTCCAGACAACTTAACCATCAAAATATTGATTTAATGGGAGTTAGGATTCGTTTTCTCCTTTATCCAACTTCAAATGCCGTATCCCCACTTCCTTTTCTCCTGAAATGCAAAGGCCCCGGCCAAATGGCTGGGGCTTTTCTTGTCTATAGATTTATTTTACCAAGTGGCACATAACTAATGCTCACTTTTCTTTTGTTGGCTAAGTGCTGGTGGGGCGTTAGTTGCTGGATTTTTAGGGGTCGCGGGGGCTTGACATGCGATTTTGCTGAGGAATTTCGCGAAAAATAGTTTGGAGCCGACCGCGCGGATCTGCGCGGATAACCACGGATTAAAAACAGGAATGGGGATGAAAGCGGGATTAGAGCGGATCGGAAATGGGATGGAACTGACAACAGGCGAGGGGATTGAATATCAGTAACGAGTAACGAGTCATGAGTAAGGACCGGTAACAGCGCTTTGGAATCGGGTATCGGGTATCGGGTATCAGGTAAAGACAAAGGCGTCTGGGCTGGGAGGAGGCATGGGTAGAAAAGCGGATTCCATTCGACTTCGCTCAGGACAAGCTCTCCGCTACGCGATTCACGGTGAGGCTGTGAATCGCTCCGGTCGAAATGACAGGGTTTTGGAAGGGCGAAGGAGAACAGCAACGGCAAAAGCAACAGCAGATCCCTGCGGGATGACAAACAAAAGGACAAACAAAAGAACAGGCAACGGCAAAGGCAAACGGATGGGGTCTGGGTTGAGAAGGGGGTAAGGTAGTGGAGAGCCGGGATGGGATGAGGATGGAAGCTGGACGGCAAGAGGTGGTTTTCCGGCGGTATCGAGATGGTGATCTGACGGCTATTTGCCGGCTGGACGAGGCGTGTTTTGCGGCGGAGTTCCGGTTCGACAGGGGGGCAATGCGGCGGTTTGTTGGGCGGCGGGGAGCGATTGTGGTGGTGGCGGAGGCGTTGCAGGATGGAGACGCGACTGAGGGTAGCGATGCGATTGAGGGTGGCGATGCGACTGAGGGTGGCGATGCGACTGAGGGTGGCGATGCGACTGAGGGTAGCGATGTGACTGATGGGGGTGAGGTGGCTGATGGGGGTGAGGTGGCGGGGTTTTGTATTGTGCATATGGAAGGGCGTGGGCGGGCGGCGCGGGGGTATGTGGTGACTCTGGATGTGGCGGAGGGTTGGCGGAGGCGGGGGTTGGCGAGTGAGTTGATGGATTTGGTTGAGACGCAGGCGCGGAGTGGCGGAGCGGTGGTGATGGACCTGCACGTCTGGACCGGGAATGAGGGGGCGATACGGTTCTATGAGGGACGGGGGTACGGGCGGACGGGGTTGGTGAAGAGGTTCTATGGAGCGTCGGGGTTGGATGCGCTTGTTTACCGGAAGGTGCTGGCGGGGTAACGACGATGAGGGAATCTTGTCCGCGGTTAGATCAATATCAGCGCGTTCGCAGTAGATCAGCACATTCGCCAATAGATCAGTGCGTTCACTAATAGATCAGCGCGTTCGCCAGTAGCTATCTTGCTGCGTCCGCTTAAGGCGGCTGGTTGAGTGACTTGCCGGTTAGAGGCAACTGACGATCAAAACGTGCCGATAACCTTGAATTTTGGGGAGATTGGATGATGAAGCAACACCACTTTATGAGTGGTGCTTTTGTGGAGGGTGTCGCGTGGCGTTCCGCGAAGGACCGTCGTGTATCATGGCGGGTCTATGCTCCTGGCTGAGAAGACCCGCTTCGGGCCATACGAGATCGTCTCCCTGCTGGGTGCAGGGGGAATGGGCGAAGTTTACGAAGCGCGTGATACGCGCCTGGACCGTACGGTTGCCATCAAAATCTGCAAGGGCCGAATCACCGAGCGCTTCGAACGCGAGGCGCGGGCTATTTCCAGCCTGAATCATCCTCACATCTGCGCGCTTTACGATATTGGCCGCGAGGGTTCGGTTGAGTTCCTCGTCATGGAGTACATCGAGGGCGAAAGCCTGGAGGCGCGGCTCCGCAAGGGAGCTCTGCCGATCGAAGAGGCGCTACGGATCGCTGTCCAGATTGCCGGCGCCCTCGATGCCGCGCATCGCAAGGGAGTGGTCCACCGGGACCTGAAGCCGGGCAACGTGATGCTGACGCGCAGCGGGGCCAAGCTGCTTGACTTCGGGTTGGCCAAGATGGCGAGGCCGGTGGTGTCCGAAGTGGACACCCTCACCGCCGCGGCGCCGATCACGGCTGAAGGGACGATCCTCGGCACCTTCCAGTACATGTCTCCCGAGCAACTCGAAGGCAAGGAGACCGATGCGCGCTCCGACATCTTTGCGTTCGGTGCGATGCTCTACGAGATGATTACCGGCCGCAAAGGGTTTGAGGGTTCGAGCCATGCGAGCCTAATTGTGGCGGTGATGTCGGCCAATCCGCCACCGGTTTCGACGGTCCAGCCGATGGCCTCACCGGCGCTGGATCGCGTCGTGCGAAAATGCCTTGCGAAGAATCCGGACGATCGATGGCAGAACGCGGGCGATCTGCTAAGCGAGCTAGAATGGATCACCGAATCAGGCTCAAAGGCCGGCATCCCCGCGCCAGTCGCAGCCAGACGCCGCAATCGCGAACGCCTCGCGTGGCTGGCGGCTGGGCTGACTGCAGTGCTGCTCCTCGGATCGCTGGTCTGGATCGCGACCCATATTCGGAAAGAATCTGCGGCAGCTGCAGAGATCCGTTTCCAGATACCCGTACCGGATAAACTGAACTTCTTCCCCAACCAGCTGCCTGCGGTGTCGCCGGACGGCGAACGCATTGCTTTTACCGCATCAGCCAGCCTGCTCGAAAATGGCAGGCTCTTTATTCGTCCCTTGAATGCAGCCACCGCGACCGAGATGCCAATCCCAGGTATTGATATTCGATTTCCCTTCTGGTCACCGGACGGGCGGCAGATCGCATTCACCTCCGGAACAACCCTGATGAGAGTGGATGTCTCCGGAGGACCGCCCGTCACCATCTGCACCTGCGGTGGCGGTTATGGCGGGACGTGGAATCGTGACGGGGTGATCCTGTCCACAAATAGAGCCGGCAGACTGTACCGTGTATCAGCTTCCGGGGGCGATCCGAAACCGCTTCGAACACTGGCGGAGGGCGAAATTTATCAGTTTTGGCCGGAGTTTCTTCCCGATGGAAAGCACTACCTCTATCTCTCCTGGAGTAATCGGCCCGATCAGCAGGGTATCTACGCCGCTTCGCTGGACTCGAATGATCGCAAGCTCATCATAGCCACCGACAGCAACGCCTCATATCTCCAATCGGGCCAACTGCTGTTCACGAGAGGAAATGTCCTCATGGCGCAGCCATTCGATCTAGAGAATCTGACCTTGACGGGCGAGCCGCGTGTGATCGCAGACCATATCGAGACACCGGTGCAAGCCCCTGGCGCACTCCCCATCGCCACCTTCTCTGCCTCTCCCGGCGGCGTGCTGGTGTGGCGCCGCAACACCCAGTCCTCTCAGTCTTCACTGCAGTGGTTCGATCGCAGCGGCAAGAGACTCTCCGTCATCGGAGAGGTCGCAGATTACTCGAACCCCGCACTCTCACCGGACGATACGAAACTGGCCATCGGCATCCGCGATCCGCAGACAAAGACCCGCGACATCTGGATCTTTGACCTGTTACGCGGCACCAGGACACGGCTGACCTTCGATCCTGCCGACGATCTGGACTCCATCTGGTCGCCGGACGCAACACGGATAGCCTTTAGCTCCGACCGCACCGGCCAAAGAAACATCTATTGGAAGCCCGCCGACGGTTCAGGCTCGGAGGAGCTGTTGGTCGGAGGAAAGGAAGCACAGGAAAACGTAGAAGACTGGTCACGAGACGGCAAGTATCTTATGTATAACGCACAGCCGCAGAATGCGGCCCATCTCTATGTGCTGCCTCTCGCCGGCGATCGGAAGCCTGTGCCTTTCGTGAATACGGAATTCCGCACCCAGCAGGGTCAGTTCTCTCCGAATGGCCGATGGGTCGCCTACCGCTCGACGGAATCGGGAAGGCCGGAGGTTTATGTCCAGGGGTTCTCGCTGGACTCATCACAAACCCGTGGCAAATGGCAGGTTTCGGTGGCGGGAGGGGAGATACCCAGATGGCGTCGCGACGGCAAAGAACTCTACTACCAGTTCAACAGCGGATACTTTGCAGTGGACGTGAAGACCGACGGCGCGTCCTTCGAAGCCGGTGTCCCCAGGCTCCTGTTCGAGGCTCCCACGATATTTTCCAATACGGGCGGGGGGCAGCCGTTTGTGGTCACCCATGACGGCCAGCGGTTCCTGGTCCTCACCCCATTGGAGAAGACCAGCAGCGCGCCCATCGAGGTCGTGGTTAACTGGCGATAGAATAAATCGCCGATGCCACTCACGACTTCTGGATTTGTTACATAATTTGTTACAAATAGAGCTGGAGCCAGCGATTGCCGGCTCCAGCGTGGTTGTTTAGGGGGTTTTTCAGCGTGCCGGATGATCATGATTTCGGTGGGTGCGCGGTGGCTCAGATCGCGTCTTAGAGTGGAGGTTTTAGATGGGGGTTCGAGGCGCCCTCTTTGAGAGCGATGCCGGTTTGCTGGTTTGTGCGTGCTGTCTGGAGGTACCAGAAGAGGCGGGCGGCGGCGGCTTCGGGGGTGAGGCCTCCGTGGCGGATGTTGGAGAGGCAGTTGCGGTCGGCGTCGGTGCGGGTGGGGTGGGGAGACCAGGTGATGTAGGCGCCCATGCTGTCGGGTGAGGAGAGGCCGGGGCGCTCGCCGATGAGGATGAGGCTGCAATGTGCGGCGAGGGTGGAGCCGATGGGGTCGGCGATGGCTACTCGGGCTTGTTGGACGAGAGTGATGGGGGCGATGGTGTGGTTGGCGGCGATGAGTTGGGGGAGGAGGTGGGTGAGGACGGGGATGGCGTGGCGCTCGATGGCGAGGGCGGAGAGGCCGTCGGCTATGGTGATGGAGAGGTCGCTGTGGGTGGGGTGGAGGATGGCGGCGGAGTCGGGGTGGAGGGTGCGGCCGAGGTTGGGGTGGCGGAGGTAGGTGGCGCGGTCGGGGGCGTTGCTGCGGAGCTGGAGGATGGGGATGGAGTGCTCGGTGAGGATCGGGAGCTCAGTGAGGAGGCGCTGGATGAGGGAGGGAAGGTGGAGGGTGGCGTGGACGGCGTCGCGGGCCTGGGCGTGGGCCAGCTGGAAGGCGAGGACCTCGGAGGTGGCGATGCTTTGGCCGGTGGTGGGAAGAGAGACGCGGGCGGGGGTTAGCTCGCGGAGGCTAGGAGTGGATGGCCTGATCAGGTTGGAGGTGGGGTTGGGCATTGATTGTGAGTGTATCGATTGTGGGTAGTCGTCAGCTTGGATTGAACACTGAAGTTTCTGAAGGCCGACTTTCAAGGGAACTACGAGTCCAGGGGAGATGTTGGTCGAATCGGTAAGCCGATCACCAATTCGATATTTATGAATATTCTCAATCCTATGTCAGGGTGATAGAGTTTCGACGTTATGAGTGTTCTTACAGACGATCACCTTTTTCAGATCATCCGCGACCAACTGTTTACACCCGTGATCGGCGACATACTGGATGTCGAGCGGCGATGGCACCAAATTCTACCGCAACCAATAAAACCGCTTCGGCATGAACACAAGTTGATGGGCCGAGCGATGCCCGTTCAGATCTCGGAAGTTACAGGCCCACAGCATCGGCCATTCGGATTGCTGACGGATGCCCTGGACTCTCTTCAACCGGGTGAAATCTATCTCGCGACAGGTGGACCGATGAATTGTGCGGCGTGGGGCGAGATTATGACAGCGACCGCGAGGACACGAGGCGCGGCAGGTGCGGTGATTGATGGGTTTCATCGGGATACACCCAAAGTTATTGAACAGGATTGGCCAGTATTCAGCCGCGGCAGCTTCGCCCAAGACGCGGGGGTGCGATCCGTGGTCTCTGCATTCCGATGCACCGTCAAAGTCGGCGAAGTTCTTGTAGAGCCTGGCGACTTGGTCTTTGGCGACTGCGATGGTGTCGTTGTGATTCCGCAGGAGATTGAACAGCGTGTAATCGAAAAGGCGCTTGAAAAGGTCGCTGGCGAGAAGCGCGTCCGGAAAGAGATCGAGGAGGGAGCGACGAGCACCGCAGTTTTCGATCGGTACGGCATTCTATGAGCGTAGAGCCCATGTCATTCCATGTCCATCCGATAGGCAATCTCGGGGTTGTCCAGTTTTACGTCGCTACAAACGGCGCAGTATTTACCTGATAGGTCGGTTTAGCCGGAAAGCGATGCGGGAGCATTTCGGAGGAAAGTTTGAGCACGGCGGCGATGCGCATCTGCAGCCCTCACTCACTTTCCCGAATCGCGCGAATCCCAAAGCACGCACTTACCGCCGCCGCTCGTCGACGCCAGCGACCTGCAACTCTGCACGCTCCCCGTCTGCACATTCTTTCCACCGAACGGAGCCAGCTTGGGAGGCCCCAGCACTCCCATCACCGGATCCCACGATGTAGGCGTCAGCGTCCCCCGCTTGAACGTCATCACCAGAGGCTCTATCGCCGCCTGATCCTTCACCGGATCAAACTTCAGCGTCACCGTATCGCCATCCTTCGTCCAGTGCGCATGCCACGTTTGCGGATCCTTGCCAGTCCAGTTCTGCTGCACGATTACTGTGCCATCTGTGGCAAACTCGACCATCACGACGCGGCTCACATCCTGGGTGATACCACCGTTCCCCACATAAAACCCCTTCAGCTTCTCCGCCCGCGCCGAACCGGAGATGAGCAATACCGCAGTCAAAACCACTGAAGCCAGCGACCAAACATGTTTACGCATACGCAATTCTTTCCTGTACCGCACCCAGCTCACCGGCGATTTCTTGCCTGTGCTTCTTCGGTGTCGAATTGGCATTCTCCGGAAGTGAAGGGTGTCCTTCGCGTTCTCGGGTTTCTCTAAGCGTACACCGACAGACACCCGATTATTTGTTGGCTGTTAGTTGTAGCTGGAGGAGTTGGGGGAGTTGTTTGCGCTGGTCGGTGGCTAGCCAGGCTTCGAACTCGGGGGCTGGGCGGAGGTTTAGGGTGGAGCGGAGGTATAGGGCGTCGTGGAAGGAGGTGCTCTGGTACTGGAGCATGACGTCGTCGGCTCCGGGGACGCCCATGATGTAGTTGACGCCGGCTGCGCCGAGGAGGGTGAGCAGGGTGTCCATGTCGTCCTGGTCGGCTTCGGCGTGGTTGGTGTAGCAGATGTCGCAGCCCATGGGGAGGCCGAGGAGCTTGCCGCAGAAGTGGTCTTCGAGGCCGGCGCGGAGGATTTGTTTGCCGTCGTAGAGGTACTCGGGGCCGATGAAGCCGACGACGGTGTTGACGAGCATGGGAGAGAAGTGACGCGCGACGGCGTAGGCGCGGGCTTCGAGGGTTTGCTGGTCGACGCCGTGGTGAGCGTTGGCGGAGAGGGCGCTGCCCTGGCCGGTTTCGAAGTACATGACGTTGGCTGGTACGTTGTCGAGGAGTTCGGCGCGGTTGAGCTCGCGGGCTGCCTGGTGGGCTTCGCGGAGCAGCGCGAGGTTGATGCCGAAGCATGTGTTGGCCGGCTTCGGTGCCGGCGATGGATTGGAAGAGGAGGTCGACAGGTGCGCCTTGTTCGAGAGCGGCGAGCTGCGTGGTGATGTGGGCGAGGACGCAGCTTGGGTGGGGATGGCGTAGCGCTGGCGGATGGTGTCGATCAGGCGCAGGAGGCGGGTGGTGTTGGCTACGTCGTCGCCGGCGGGGTTGATGCCGATGACGGCGTCGCCGGAGCCGAGGAGGAGGCCGTCGAGGATGGACGGCGGCGATGCCGACGGGATCGTCGGTGGGGTGGTTGGGCTGGAGGCGGGTGGAGAGGCGGCCGGGTAGGCCGACGGTGGTGCGGAAGCGGGTGACGACGCGGATTTTGCGGGCTACGGTGATGAGGTCCTGCACGCGCATGAGCTTGCAGACGGCGGCGGCCATTTCGGGGGTGAGGCCGGGGGCGAGGGCGGCGAGGGTTTCGGTGGTGGTCTCGTGGCGAGCAGCCAGTCGCGGAGCTCGCCGACGGTGAGGGAGGCGATGGGGGCGAAGGCTGAGGGCGAGTGGGTGTCGAAGATGAGGCGGGTTACTTCGTCGGTCTCGTAGGGGATGAGGGGTTCGTTGAAGGAATGTGGTGAGGGGCACATCGGCGAGGACGAGCTGGGCGGCGACGCGCTCGACTGAGGTGCGGGCGGCGATGCCAGCGAGCTCGTCTCCGGAGCGCGGGGGCGTGGCTTTCGCGAGGAGGTCTTTGAGGGTGGGGAAGGTGTAGCTGACTCCGTCGATGGTGTGCCGCAGGAGCACAGGGGCCTCAGTGGAGAGTGGGTTGGAGGCAGTCTATCAGTTGGGAATTATCGGCTGTGAAGGGGTGTGCCAGTGTCAGTATTGAGGGAGTATGGTGGTGGGAGGGTTTTCGAGGAGAAATAAATCTTTCGTAGTTACATTCTTGTAATGTTGACTTGGTACTTTCCGAGAACGCGGCATTTTTCGGAGCTAATGTGAACAGACTGATTCAGAAGGAAATCTGCGCTTCGTGGGAAGCGTTTGCCGGAAAGATCACTTTTACAACTGCTTTGCTGATTGCGGGGTCAGGGCTGGCTCCTGGGGCGGCTTTTGCGCAGAGTCAGGTATTTGTTCCGGGCAACCTGGTGGTGGCGGTGGAGGGGTGCGGGGTGAACGGCGGGGGGAATTGCACCGGCGTTCCGAATGGAAACGGGACGGGCGCGGGGAACAGCTCGGTGGGGGGGTATGGAGATAACCAGGCTTCGCCGCTGACGCTGTTTCAGTATGCGCCGGTTGGGACGACGGGCGCGGTGTATGTGAATTCGGTGGTGCTGCCGCAGAACATGCAGGGGTCAAACTTTCCGGTGTCAGGGGAGTATGGGTCTTCTTCGGAGGCGACGCTGCAGCTTTCGGGGTCGGGGCAGTATTTGACGATCATGGGGTATGGGGTGAATGCGGCGGCGTTCGACGCGAACCCGACGACGTATGGGGCGGCGCCTTCGCTGGCGCTGGGGCAGTCGGGGAGTCTGACGGGGCAGAGCTACACGCCGGTGCCGCGAGTGGTGGCGGTGATTGATGCTTATGGGAATGTGAGCTCGACGACGGCGCTGTTCAATATCTACAACACGAACAATCCGCGGAGTATTTTTACGGCGGATGGCACGACGGCGGCGTATGTGTCGGGGCAGGGCAGCGGGAGCGATGCTACGGGCGGCGTTTTTTATACGACAATGGGCGCGGTGAACAATGCTCCGACGCCGATTACGGGACTGGATACGACGGGCAATACGCTGTCGCAGGACACGCGTGATGTGCAGATTGTGACCCTGAACGGCGTGAGCACGCTGTATTTGTCGGTGGACACCAAGGAGGGTTCGGGGTCGGCGCGAAGCTACATTGGGACGCTGGGGACTGCCGGGACCCCGCCGACGACTACGGTGGGCGCGCCGGTGATGCTGAACAGCTTTGGCAACAGCGGCGGCACGGGCAAGGAGACCATCACGACCGGCGCGAACGGCAATGGCAACGGCTTGAATGCGGGGTTGCAGATCAATCTGAGCCCGGAGAACTATTTCTTCGCGAATGCGTCGACGCTGTATGTGGCGGATGGCGGGAACCCGAAGAATAATTCGGCGAACAGCACGCTGGGCGATGGCGGGCTGCAGAAGTGGATCAACAGCGCGGCGGATGGATCGGGAACGTGGAGCCTGGCGTATACGCTTCACCAGAATCTGGGGCTGGTTTTGAATACGAGCGCTTCTGGTTCGAGTGGACTGTATGGACTGACGGGTGTGGTGACGGGTGGTACGGTGCAGCTTTATGCGACCGATCTGACGCTGACCGATCTTGATCCGACGCATCTCTTCGGCATTACGGATACGCTGAGCTTTACGACGGCGTCGCAGGCGGCGGGTGAGTCGTTCAGCGTGCTGGCGACTGCTCCGCAGGACTCGAACTTCAAGGGCGTGTCGTTTGCGCCGGTTGCTCCGCCGTCGGCTACGCCAGCGAACCTGGTGGTGACGAAGGCGCTGACACGCAGCAGCGGCAACGTGGTGGTGCAAGTGACGATTACCAACACGGGCGGGACCGCGACGGGGAACGTGACGCTGAGCGCCCTGAAGGTGGGCGCGGACGTTGCGACGCCGCTGCCGGTGAGCGTGGGTACGATTGCGGCTGGTGCGTCGGCGATTGTGACGGAGACGGTGCCGGGTTCGGTTGGGGCTTCGGGCGCGGCGAGCTCGCTGACGTTGAGCGGGACTTATAACGGCGGGACGTTCGGCTCAAGTGCTCGCATTACGCTGCCTTAACGAAAAAGAGAGACAGAGAAGAGGAGACTATGAAGACTTTATTTTGTGGATTGATGCTTGCCTTGCTCGGGACTGTTGCGGCGAAGGCCGATACAGTGACGATTACGTTCGACCAGCCGGTCCAGGGTGCTGTGCCGGGCGAGACTGTCGAGTTCTTCGGGACGATTACGAACAACACCGGCTCGACGATCTTTCTGAACAGCGATGACTTCACGCTGGCCGGGCTTAGTCTAACGGTCGATGACCAGTTCTTCAGCACGGTGCCTATCTCGCTGGCGCCGAGCGGGCAGGTGGGCGATTCCTCGGGGGACATCGAGCTGTTCGATGTGACGGTGAGCAATCCGCTGCTGGATGCGATGGGGACGTACCTGGGCACCTATGATCTGCTGGGTGGGACGGATGGCGGTGCGCAGGACGTCATCGGCAGTGCGAATTTTGCGGTGGCCACTGTGCCGGAGCCGGCTTCAATCTTTTTGATGCTGAGTGGTGTGACGGCTGGGCTGGCACCGGTGGTGCGGCGAGTGCGCGCGAAGGCAGCGAAGTAAGCCGAGGATTCAGTTGGCTGAGTAGAGAGCTATAGATCGGGCCTTCAGCCTCTGGATCTTCGTCGACCGTAAACCTGGGGCGTTGCCCCAGGCTGGTATAGATCGCGCCTTCAGCGCAAGGTTCGGATATAGAGCGTGCGTTCAGCGCAAGATCCGGAGCACGATCCTCGCATCCCGAACGTCACTTCTACAACGATCGGCGATTGTTTCAGCTGGCGAGGTCGGTGACGCGGCGGGTTTTGCTGAAGACGTCGCCCATGCGGCGGATTTGCGCGCCTACGCCGCGGAGCTTTTCTTCGAAGCGCTCGTAGCCGCGGTCGAGGTGGTAGACGCGGTCGAGGATGGTCTCGCCGTCTGCGACGAGGGCAGCGAGGACGAGAGACGCAGAGGCTCGGAGGTCGGAGCACATGACGGCGGCGGACTGGAGGTCGGACTTGCCGCGGATGGTGGCGGTGCGGCCGGAGACGGTAATGTTGGCGCCCATGCGGTTGAGTTCCTGCACGTGCATGAAGCGGTTTTCGAAGATGTTCTCAGTGACGGTGGTGGTGCCTTCGGCCTGAGTGGCGAGGGCCATAAACTGGGCCTGCATGTCGGTGGGGAAGCCGGGGTACTCTTCGGTGGAGATGTCGGATGCGATGAGGCTGCCGCCGGAGCGGACGCGGACTTTGTCGGCGCCGACGTCGATGCGGACTCCGCACTGCTCGAGCTTGGAGATGAGAGCGCCGAGGTGGCGTGGTTCGCAACAGTCGACGCTGAGGTCGCCGCCGGTGATGGCTCCGGCGATGAGGAAGGTGCCGGCTTCGATGCGGTCGGGGTTGATCTTGTGACGGGCTCCGTGGAGTTTTGGGACGCCCTGGACGCGGATGGTGGAGGTGCCGGCGCCTTCAATTTTTGCGCCCATGGCGATGAGGAGAGCGGCGAGGTCGGTGACCTCGGGCTCGCGAGCGCAGTTTTCGAAGAGGGATTCGCCTTCGGCGAGGGCGGCGGCCATGAGGAGGTCTTCGGTGCCGGTGACGGTGATCTTGTCGAAGACGATGTGCGCGCCTTTGAGGGGTGAGTCACCGTTGTTGGGGGAGCGGGCTTCGAGGTAGCCGTGGTCGTAGGCGATGGTGGCACCCATGGATTCGAGGCCTTTGATGTGGAGATCGATGGGGCGGCCGCCGATGGCGCATCCGCCGGGCATGGCGACGCGGGCGATGCCGGTGCGGGCGATGAGGGGGCCGAGGACGAGCGACGAGGCTCGCATGGTTTTGACGATCTCGTATTTGGCGACGGGGTCGGAGAGGACGGCGCACTTGATGGAGGTGCGGTGCTGGGCGCGGCCGTAGCCGAGCTCGACCTCTGCGCCCATGCTGACGAGGAGCTTGCGCTCGGTCTCGATGTCGCGGACCTGGGGGATGTTTTCGAGGATGACTTCGCCCTCGGTGAGGATGGCGGCGGCCATGCAGGGGAGCGCGGAGTTTTTTGCTCCTGAGACTTTGATGGTGCCGAGAAGAGGGTTGCCGCCGCGTACTACGAACTTATCCATTCGATTAGTTTACGAGGGAGTGAGGTGGAAATGGGTGATGAGGGTGGTGCTGGCGGGTGTATCTTTAAGGGCATGCAGGTGACGGTGGAAATTCCGGATGAGTTTGCGGCTGTGCTGGCTCCTGAGGGTGAGGACGTGGCGCGGAAGCTGCTTGAGGACCATACGGCTCAGGCCTATCGGGACGGCAAGCTGACGATGTACCAGGTGCAGCAGATTCTTGGTTTGCCGACGCGGATGCATGTGGATCCATTTCTGCTGAAGTATGAGATTTACGACTATACGGTGGACATGCTGGAAGAAGATCTTGCGAATCTCCGGCGGCTTACGCGTTGATTGTTATCGCAGATACCAGTCCTCTGAACTATCTGGTTCTGATGGGACGAGAGACCATCCTCCACGAAATATATGGTAGCGTCATCGTGCCGCCGGCAGTGCTTGCGGAACTGAGTGACCTACGTGCGCCGGTCGTGGTACGGATGTGGGCTGGCAACCTGCCGGCCTGGGTAAGCATGTCGAATGATTTCACTCTGGATATAAGTTTGCCCGCAGTGCTTGGACAAGGGGAAAGAGAAGCGATCAGCCTGGCGATGAAGTTGTCTGCAACAGTCATCCTACTCGACGATGGGGAAGGTAGGAAGGCTGCAAAAGCGCGATCGCTAATCCCCGCAGGTACGTTAGCCGTGTTGATTCAAGCCCAAGAACGAGGGTTGTTGAATTTACCGGATGCTGTAGCTGAATTGAAGAGCTTAGGGTTTCGAATGTCTGAGCAGTTGGAAGAGAAGTACGGCGGAGCTCGAAAACAATAAGTAGGGGCCGCCGGGAAAACGGACGTACTTGCATTAAGTGTCGAGAGCCAGATGCGAACGGAGCGCAAAGAGTCGTGGATTATTTTCGGCGGTAGATGTCGTAGTTGGTGAGGGTGTGGTCGAGGATGAAGTCCTGCTGGAGGGCGTGGAGGTAGTCGGGGAGGTTGGGAATGGGGTCGGCGGTGAGTTGGAGGGTTCGGTTGACGATGAGCCAGCGGACATTGTGGGCGCGGGCAGCTTCGAGGGTTTGCTGGGGGGTGTAGGGGTTGGTGGCGGGATCGAAGAGGAGGACAGGGAAGAGTGGGGTGCGGCCGGTGGCGTAGTAGAAGGGGTCCTGGCCGGGGAGGAGGAGGATGGCATCCGGCGGAGGGATGGTTTGATTTGTGTAGCGGATTAGCTCTTCGAATGCGGGGATCCAGGGGCCCGGGGTAGCGAGGCCGCGGAGTTGGGGGAGGGTCGAGTGGGTGAGGGGGCCGGAGAGCTGGGTGTAGCTTAGGCGCTCGTGGCTAAGGGCGTAGGGGGTGCCGCAGATCAGGAATGTGGCGGTGATGATTGCGGCTAGTGGAGTGGCGACGGTTGGGACAGCGGTAAGGAGGCTGGCGATGAGGAGGGTGAGGAGCGGCCAGGTGGAGTAGGTGGAGCCCCATAGCTGCTGGGCGAGGAAGGTGCCGTGGATGGTGGCGAGGAGGATTAGAGGGAGGAGTGAGTTGAAGGTGGGGGTGCGGCGGAGGTTGTAGAGGGCAAGAAGCGCGGCGAGCAGGAGGAGATGCGGCCAGAGGGAGAGGAGTTGATCGGCGCGGTCGGAGGGGTCGTCGAGGAAAGGGAGGGTGATGATGGTGTAAAGGAAGGGGGCAGCGAGGAGAAGTAGTGCTGCTGGCTTGCTCCAGCGGTTGGTGGGGCTTCGGTAGAGGATGATGAGGGCTGTTATTGCGGCGGGAATGGTCCAGAGGAGCGAGGTTTGGTGGTAGATGGTAAGGATTGTGGCGAGGCCGGGGAGGCGGCGTTGGGCGGCGAAGGTGATGGTCCAGTAGAGATAGTTGTCGAGGCCGGCGATCAGGTGGATGGCGATGATGGCCAGGGTGAGGGTGATGGTGGCTCCGAGGATGATGTAGAGCTCGGAGCGAATGGGTTTGCGGTTGAGACGATTTGCGATTGCTATGGCGATGATGGCTGCTAACGAGGTGGCGAGGAAGAGAAGGCCGATGTTTTGTTTGAAGAAGAGAGGTGGGATGAGAGCGGCTCCGGTGATGAGGCTGCGGAGTGGGGTGGTTGGGGAGCTGCGTTGGAGCAGGTAGATGGCGATTAGGATGGCGAGGGCGCAGTCGCTGTCGTAGATGGGATGAGGGTAGATGCTGTAGATGCCAAGGACGGTGAGTGGAGCGGCTAGCAGAGTGGCGATGAGGGCGGAGTGTTGGAGGCGGTCGCGCAGGAGTTGGGTGAGGATGCGCCAGGTGAGGAGGGTTGCGGTGGCTCCGGCGATGGCTGCGTAGAGGATGTGATGGAGGTAGACGCGGCCGGTGAGGCGGATAATCGCGGCTTGAATAAGGAAGGTGAGCGGGGCGTGGGCGAAAGGGAAGTCGCGGTAGGGGATTTGGCCGAGGGAGATGCGGCAGGCGCTGTCGAGGAGGTAGCTGAGGTCCCAGAAGATGGCTACGTGGGCGTTCTGCCAGAGAGTGACGGCGGCGGTCGCGACGAAGAGGAGCGCAGCGAGGGTGTATTGGGCTCGACGGGAGAGGGTCGCGTTCACCTTGAGATTGTAAGGGGCGCGGGTGATTGTTCGAGCTGGGTGGTTCTGCGGAGGGCCATGAGGAGTGGGACGCAGCCGAAGAGGCCGAAGCTGGAGTCGATGAGGCGCCAGTAGACGGGGATTCCGCGAAAGTCCGGGGCGGTGACGTTTTGGGCCATCTAGTCGGCGAGGAGGAGGCGGGTGGTTGAAATCGAGGTCTCGATGAGAGTCCAGGTGAAGGCTAGAAGGAAGGCCCATCCGCAGCGATGTTCAGTGACGCTGTGGTAGGTGCCAGGGTCGGATAGGGTGATATGGACGTGGTGGCGGGCAGCGCAAAGCAAAACAGCGGCGAAGCAGGTACACATCGAGAGTGATAGACGCAGGGGTTGGCGAAAGAGAAGATCTTCCGGACGTCTCAGTGGCCGCATAGTTGGCTTAGAGTTCGAGGCGGGAGTCGTCGATGGCGAGGCGGACGTTGCCGTCGGATTTAGTTAGGCGGCGGACGGCTTCCATCTTGTCTACGTTGGCCTTGAGCATGACTACGGCGATGGGGATGGACTTGCCGGCGGATTTGATGGTGCGGATGGCGGTGTCGCGGTCGATGTCGCAGACGGTCATGAGGATGCGGATGCCGCGCTCTACGAGCTTGGCGTTCTTCATGTGCACGTTGACCATGAGGTTGTCGTAGACGTAGCCGAGACGGGTCATGGCGCCGGTGGTGATCATGTTGCAGATCATCTTCTGGGCGGTGGAGGCCTTCATGCGGGTGGATCCGGAGATGACCTCGGGGCCGACCTCGGCGATGATGGTGGTGTCGGAGACCTCGGCAAGGGCGGTGTTGAGGTTGCAGGTAATGGAGGCGGTTTTGGCGCCGCGGGCGCGGGCGTATTCGACTGCTCCGACGACGTAGGGGGTGCGGCCGGAGGCGGAGACGCCGATGACGATGTCTTTGCGGGTGGGGCGGCGGCGGGCGATGTCACGTTGCCCGAGTTCGGGGGAGTCTTCGTTGACGTCGGAGGCGGAGGCAAGGGCCTTGGGGCCGCCGGCCATGATGTATTGGACTTGCGAGGGTTGAGTGGAGAAGGTGGGTGGGCACTCGGAGGAGTCGAGAGCGGCGATGCGGCCGCTGGAGCCGGCGCCGACGTAGATGAGACGGCCTCCGTCGCGGAGGGATCGGGCGACGGTGTCGATGACGATGGCTATCTCGGGCAGCGCTTTTTTGACGGCGGCGGCGATCTTGGCGTCTTCGTGGTTAATGATGCGAGCGATCTCAAGGGCCGATTTAGTGTCGAAGCCTTCGGAGGCTGCATTGGAGGTTTCGGTGGTGAGATCGTGGAGGTCGAAAGGGCCTCTGCTGAGGGGTTTGGGAGAGGGTGCCTGTTCAAGCATGGTTATAGATGCCATAAAGAATCCTATTTTGGAACAAATCCAATTCTAGACCTAACGAGCCTTGATGCGTTAAGAATCGTTGAAGTTGGCAGGTACAAACGTTTGCTCCCCGGGGGGGGAAGGAACGGTTTCGTGAGGGGGGCGTGAGACGACGGGCTGGATGAGCCCTGAAAGGGGCAGCGGACTGCGATGCCGGATGGGGACAGAAATGGCATCTGGGACCAATGCGGTCTATACTGTAAGATGCAGAGTGGGTGTGGTGGTTGCCCCTGTTGGCGAATGGGCCGGCCGGTTCGTCCAATAGAATTGGGTGAGAATTTACGGTATAGCGAGAGACGCGGATGACGGAAGAGATGGGACCTGCGACGGGCACGAGGACGCCAGGCAGACCAGGTAGCAGTGGGGCGTTGTCGTGGTTGCGCGACATGGTGGTGTCGGTGCTGGTGTCGGCATTCATCATTATGTTTCTGTACCAACCGGTCCGGGTGGAGGGGACGAGCATGCTGCCGATGCTCGAGGACCAGGATAGGCTGTTTGTAAACAAGCTGGCATACAGGGTGGGTGAGATACATCGCGGGGATGTTGTGGTGTTTCTGTATCCGCATGACCACTCGAAGAGCTACATCAAGCGGGTGATCGCATTGCCGGGCGACCGGCTGCGGATTGAACATGGGCAGGTGTATGTGAATGGCAAAGAGCTGGTGAGAGGCTATGTTCCAGTGCGGTTCGAGGACAGCCGGTCAGCCGGCGATGGTATTGAGGCCGAATGAGTACTGGGTGATGGGGGACCATCGGTCCATATCAAGCGACAGCCGGGACTTTGGGCCGGTGGACCGAAGCCTTATCTATGGGAAGGCGGCGTTTGTGTACTGGCCGATGGATCAGGCGGGAGTGGTTCGATAAGGCAGTTGCCAGTTGTTAGTTGCTAGTTGTTAGTGAGAAGTGCCGCACAGTGGGACTGTGCGGCGCTTTTGTTTGGAGCGGGTGGGTCAGGCTGGCTGGTGTGTGGTGGAGTTCATGACAATCTGGGCGAAGCAGGCGGGGTCGAGGCTGGCTCCGCCGACGAGGGCGCCGTCTATGTCGTCCAGACTACATAGGCTGGCCGTGTTGTCGGGCTTGACGGAGCCGCCGTAGAGGATGCGGATGGAGTCGGCGAGGGCCGGAGTGAGGGATTTGGCGATCTGGGAGCGGATGATCTTGTGGGCCTCGTCGGCTATCTCCGGGGTGGCGGTGCGGCCGGTGCCGATGGCCCAGACGGGCTCATAGGCGAAGACGATGGAGGAGGCGTGGGCGGGGTCGATGCCCTCGAGCGCGACGGTGGTTTGGAGGGTGAGGACGTCGGCGGTGAGGTTGGACTCGCGCTCGGTGAGTTGCTCGCCGACGCAGACGATGGGGATGAGCTTGTGGGCGAGGGCGGCCTTGAGTTTGAGGTTGACGGTGGTGTCGGTCTCGTTGAAGTACTGGCGGCGCTCGGAGTGGCCGATGAGGACGTGGGTGGCGCCGATGGCGGTGAGCTGCGTGGGTGAGGTCTCGCCGGTGTAGGCGCCGTTGTCGAGCCAGTGCATGGTCTGGGCGCCGATGTGGAAGGGGGCGTTGCGCGCGGCTGCGATGGCGGCGACGAGCGAGGTCATGGCGGGACAGAGGACAATCTCGGCGTGGCGATGATGGGCGATGAGAGGAAGGAACGCGTCGATGAAAGCGACGGATTCGGTGGGGGTCTTGAACATCTTCCAGTTGGCGGCGATTAAGAGCTTACGCATATGTTTTTAGTATTCCATCTTTTGATGTTGGATGGAGAGCCGAGGGTGCTTCGATGGAAGCTCGAATATTGTTATGCTCTGGTAAACACAGCCGCCGCGGTGGTTTTCAATAATCAGCTACGAGCTGTCAGCTATGAGCTGCGAGCTAGAACGAGGTAATGGTGCAGGATTTTCGTGAATTGGACGTATGGAAGAAGGCACATGCTCTGGTTTTGGGGATATACCGAGTTACGGAGAAGTTTCCGCAAACTGAAAACTTCGGATTAACGATTCAGCTTCGGCGAAGCGCAAGTGGTGTCGCAATGCGAATTGCCGAGGGGTGTGGACGTAGCAGACGACGCAGAATTTGGGGTGGATCTGCGCAAAGTCATGGCCTCAACTTCAGAACTTGAGTATTTATTGCTTCTCGCCCATGACCTGTCTTATGTCGAAAAGACAGGTCACGAGCGTTTGACGGGTGCGACGATAGAAGTGAGGAAGATGGTTTCGGGGTTGCTGAGAAAGTTGTAACGCTATTTGTCTGTGAGGGCGGCGACGCCGGGGAGGACTTTGCCTTCGAGGAATTCGAGGGAGGCTCCTCCGCCGGTGGAGATGTGGGTGATCTTTGTGGCGACGCCGGACTGCTGGACTGCGGCGACTGAGTCTCCGCCGCCGACGATGGTGGTGGCGTTGTGGTTGGAGGCTACGGCGTGAGCGATGGCGTTGGTGCCCTTGGCGAAGGCGGGCATCTCGAAGACGCCCATGGGGCCGTTCCAGATGATGGTGTGGGCGTCGGCGATCTCCTTCGAGAAGAGGGCAATGGATTTGGGGCCGATGTCGAGGGCCATGAGGTCGGCGGGGAAGGCGCCGGTGCCGGAGAAGATCTGGGTTTTGGCGTCGGGTGCGAACTTGTCGGCGAGGATGTGGTCGACCGGCAGGAGGAAACGGACGCCATTCTTTTTAGCTTTGGCGAGGGCGGCTTTGGCGACGTCGAGTTTGTCGGTTTCGACGAGAGACTTGCCGGTGGCCTGGCCCTGCGCGTTGAGGAAGGTGTAGGCCATGCCTCCACCGATGATGATGGCGTCCGCCTTGGAGAGAAGATTGTCGATGACCATGATCTTGTCGGAGACCTTGGCTCCGCCGATGATGGCGACGAAGGGTTTGATGGGGTCGGTGACGGCCTTGCCGAGGTACTTGAGCTCCTTGTCCATGAGGAGGCCGGCGGCGGACTGCGCGACGAAGTGGGTGATGCCTTCGGTGGAGGCGTGGGCGCGGTGGGCGCTGCCGAAGGCGTCGTTGACGTAGATGTCGCAGAGGCTGGCGAGCTGTTTGGCGAAGGCGGGGTCGTTGGCCTCCTCTTCGGCGTGGAAGCGCAGGTTTTCGAGCAGGAGGGTCTGGCCGGACTCGAGGTTGCCGGCGAGCTCGGAGGCGATGTCGCCGACGCAATCGGGGGAGAAGGCGACGTTCTCGTCCTGGTCGATTACGTGATCGAGGAGGAGGCGAAGGCGGTCGACGACGGGGCGAAGGCTCATGGACTCGACGCGCTTGCCTTTGGGGCGGCCGAGGTGAGAGGCGAGGATGACCTTGGCTTTGTGGCGGAGGGCGTACTCGATGGTGGGGATGGTCTCGCGGATGCGAGTGTCGTCGGTGATGACGCCGTCTTTTAGGGGAACGTTGAAGTCGACGCGGATAAAGACGCGCTTGTCGGTGAGATCGAGATCACGGATAGATAGTTTAGACATGTCACCTATGAGAATACGGTGGGAAGCGTCGATTCGCCAATGAGATGGGCAGGCCGACCAGGACGAAGATTGCGAATATTCTGTTAAGGCTTATTCCGGGATAAAGGCGTCGGCTTCGATTTCGATGCGCCACGTGGGGTTGAGCAGCGCGGCCACGACGACCATGGTGGCGGCGGGACGGGTGATGGAGAAGAACTTGCCGTGGATGCGTCCGGCGGCCTCCCAGTCTTCGGCGCGGGTGAGGTAGAGGCGGGTGCGGTAGATGTGCTCGATGGAACTGCCGGCGTTTTTGAGCGCGGCAGCGATGATGGTAAGAGCTTGTTCGGTCTGCTGGGCGATATCGCCGTCGTCGGCGCCCACCGGGCCGGTGCCGGAGACGTGGATGTGGTTGCCGATGCGGACGGCGCGGGAGAAACCGATGATGGGTTCGTAGGGGGATGTTCCAGGGATGTTGATGCGGGTGATCGGATTGCTCATTATGTCTCAAATGATAGCCGATGCCGGGTGGGACTCGAGTATGATCGGCAGCATCGATGCGATGCGGGCTTGAGGGAGCAGAACATGTGCTTTTCGGCGACAGCGAACTTTGTTGGCAGCGGCGTACTCGGAGCAGTGGGGGTGGTGACCCTGACCAAGGTGAAGCATAGGCGCGAGCTGCTGTTCGCGTCGTTGCCTACGCTGTTTGCGGTGCACCAGTTTATCGAAGGGTTTGTGTGGCTGGGGCTTGATGGGGTTCTGTCGCCTGCGGTGACGCATGATATGGGCGCGGCGTTTGTATTGTATGCGCAGGGGCTGCTGCCGTTTCTGATTCCGCTGAGCGTGGTGCTGTTTGAACCTGATGTGAAGAGTCGCAGGCGGATGCTGCCGTTTCTGGCGATTGGCACGGCGACGACGCTGTATATATTGTGGGCGCTGATTGCTTATCCGCTGAAGATTTCTGTGGAGGGGAACAGCATCGTCTACATCAATGACGGGACCAACAATACGACGCTGGCGGTGTTGTATGTGATTGCGACGTGCGGCACGCTGTTTTTCTCGAAGGTGAGGGGCATGGTGATCTTTGGCGCGGCGAACCTGATTATTCTGCTAGTGGTGATGGCTGTGAAGCGGTATGCGTTCACTTCGCTGTGGTGTGCCTATGCGGCGGTGGCGAGCGTGATTATCCTGGCTTATTTCTGGAAGAGCCGGCTGACGAGGCCGTTCAAGTATGGGGAGGCGATCTGGGGTTGAAGATGGCCGCAGGCTACTTCGTCACGAAGGCATGTTTGTGCACGGCCACTTCGGAGTCGTACTCGAAGCGTTTTTTCCAGCGAAGGAAGCGAACCTCGAATAGATCGTAGCTGAGTTTGGAGACGATGAAGGTGGTGGCGAAGGCGCAGCTCAGCTCAATAATTCCGCTGATGGCAAGGGAGTAGGTCTTGAAATAGAGCAGGACAAGGAGATGTATCCAGGCAGTTTGGAAGATGGCGTGGTAGATGTAGAAGCCATAGCTGTATTTGCCGAGAGTTCTTAGCGGCTTGAGATAAAAGAGCCTGAAGGCTGGGGAGCCGGACCGCAGTGTAATGCCGATGAGTCCGGCGGACGCGATGGCAATGAGAGTAAGACCGATGGTAAGCACCCACGGGGAATCGATGCCGGCGGAGTGGATGAAGAGCGGGAAGGTGAGAGCCGTTCCTCCAAGAAAGAGCCACTTGCAGCTGCGCTGCCACTTGTCTGCGTTGGGGCCGCGCAGGAGCAGGGCGAGCATGGCGCCTATGAGGAGGGAGTCCATCCGGAAGGGGAGTGTGCGGATGATCCATCCCTCGGCGGTAGCGGGGATCGTGAGGAAGGTGACCACGCGGAGGAAAAAGGCGAGCCCCGAGACGCTGGCGGCTACCCAGAGAAGCCGAATGCGGTCGCGTACGGTCCAGATGGCAAGAGGCCAGAGCAGGTAGAACTGCTCCTCGACGCAGAGGGACCAGAAGTGCCCGATGGAGATCTTTGCGATGGGATTGGTGCGACTGATGACGTCGTATAGGCTGAAATCGTGGTTCGCGAAGAAATTGCCGAAGTAGACGAGGAACGTAAGCTGCAGCCAGCGCCACTGGTAATGGAAGATTGGAGTAAGCAGTAGGAGGATGGTGCAGGTGAGATAAAACACCGGAAAGATGCGCAGGCTGCGGCGAGCGAAGAAACGCTTGAAGAAGTGGGAGTCGTCCTGGGTGTCAAAGAGAATGCCGGTAATTAAAGAAGCCTGAGAGAACGAGAAACAGATCGACTCCGATCCAGCCCTGGGAACGAATCTGATTTAGGAGGCGGAGTACGACTCCGCCATGGGCGCCACCGCCGTAGTGAGCGAGAAAGACCATTGTCACGGCGAGTGCTCGTATGCCATCAAGCGCGGGGAAGCGGGTTTTGAAGTCGATGGGGCTGAAGTGGCGGGTCTGTGAGGCCAAGCCGGAGCTCCATGGGGATGGATTGCCGATGAGCAGGCATGTTCAGTTTACTTCAGGGGTTTTTGATGGCAGTGGGGGCGGAAGTTGACACTCTGGAAAAGCGGCGTATGCGAAGAGGTCTCCAGATGCAGCAATTTGGGAATAGAGCTATTGTTCGATTTTAAGGAGAATGGCGGAGGCAGATGGCACCTTGAGTTGCAAGGTTGGGCCGGTCGCGGGGACGGGTTTCCAGATTCCCTTCCATAGGCCGTCGCTGGTGATGGATGCGCTGCCGAGGGTTACGCCTGATGTTGACGACAGGGCTGGAGCGGTGAGGCTAAGGGCGGAGATGTGGCGGTAATGAGTGGGTAGAGAAGACGAGATCGTGACGGGTGGCTGGTTTGGGTCGATCTGCTTGTTGATGATTGTGATGTAGATGGTTTGCGCAGAATCCCGGGTGGCGTAGATCTTCAGTGAGTCGGGTGCTCCGTCGATTCTGGGAGAGAGCAATGTGCCGTGGGCGGCGAGGTCGAAGGCCTTCATGGCGTAGGCGATGGGGTGGGCATCAAGAGTGCCGTCGGGATGGGTCCAGAAGGTGGCGTACCAGCATGGAGTCTGGTGGTCGGCGGCGGCGACGGTGTCTCCGGTGTGGAAGTTGACGCCGGAGGCCGAGTGGCTGAGCCAGAAGTAAAGGTAGTCGAGGGCCCAGAGAGAGCTGGCGAAGGTGTTGCTGACGTCTTTAGCTCCTCCGTTGTAAAAGCTGTTGGTCTCCTCGATGCGGTAGCGGACGTTTGCGGCCGTGGCGGCGGGGACGAAGGTGCTTGCGTAGTTCTGGTAATGCTGCTCGAACGTTGTGGAGAGCATTTGGCTGATGCCGGTTACAGGGTCGGTGACTTTTCCTCCGGCTCCGCCTGGGTAGGCGTGCTGGGTGAGCCAGAGGAGTTGCGGAGAATGGCCAAACTCCTGGATGTAGTCGTTGGCCCAGACGCCAATGCCAGTCGTGCCGGGGCCGCAGAAGCGTACGTTCGGAGCTACGGCGAGGATGGCTGGAGTGTACGCTCTTATGTCGTCGGCATATTTTGGGAATGTCTTCTCGTAGATGTTTGGCTCGTTGCCGATGGCGAGGCAGTCGGTCTGCGCTGCGTGGTGATCCATGAGATACTTCGCGGCTGCTGCGACCTGGGGGATGGAGGATTCGCGAAGACGGAGGGTGTAGATGACTTTGACGTCGGCGAGCCGGGCGAATTGATAGAGCTGGTCAATCTCTGATTTGGTGGGGATTGGGATTGAGGGTGTGTCCGCGGTGTTGCCGCCGATGCGAAGGCTGTGGATGCCGAGGGTGTGGAAGAGCTGAATGAGGGGGCGATTGTCCGGGGTGAAGTATGCGGGCATGCCGTCCTGGTGGGGCAGGAGGGTGAGGGTCTCGAAGCTGAGACCGAGAAAATCGGAAGGGATCCGGGTGGCAGGAGTTTGTTGGTCGAGCTGGATGCGGACGGGCGCCTGAGAGTGAGCGACGCTGTTGATGAGGCCGATGGAAAGAAGGAGGGAAAGGGCTCGAACCATGACTTCAAGGATATGTCATAAAGCAAAACAGGAGAGCGCGTGCGGGAACGCGCTCTCCTGTCGTGGAGTTGTCGAGATACCTACAGGCCCTTCTTCACGAGGAAGAGGATGAGATCCTTTACGCGGTTTGAGTAGCCCCACTCGTTGTCGTACCAGCTGATGACCTTGCCGGTGTTGGCGATGACCTTGGTCAGCTTGGAGTCGACGATGCTGGAGAGCGCGTTGCCCTTGAAATCGGAGCTGACGAGCTCTTCGTCGGTGTAGCCGAGGATGCCCTTGAGAGGGCCTTCCGCAGCGGCCTTCAGGGCGGCGTTTACGCTCTTGACGTCGATGGGCTTCTCGGAGACGAAGGTGAGGTCGACGACCGAGACGTTGGGGGTGGGGACGCGGATGGCGAAGCCGTCGAGCTTGCCGTCCATGGCCGGGATAACCAGCTTGAGGGCCTTGGCGGCTCCGGTGGAGCTAGGGATCATCGACAGGGCTGCGGCGCGGGCGCGGCGGAGGTCCTTGTGGGGGGTGTCCAGGATGACCTGATCGTTGGTGTAGGAGTGGATCGTGGTCATGATGCCGCTGGTGATGCCGAAGGTGTCGTTGATGACTTTGACGACCGGGGCGAGGCAGTTGGTGGTGCAGGAGGCGTTGGAGATGATGTTGTGCTTGGCGGCGTCGTACTTGTCGTCGTTGACGCCGAGGACGATGGTGATGTCCTCGTTGGAGGCGGGGGCGGAGATGATGACCTTCTTGACGGTGGAGCCGAGGTGGAGCTTTGCCTTTTCGGCATCGGTGAAGAAGCCGGTGGACTCGACGACGACCTGCGCGCCGACGGAGGCCCAGTCGAGCTTGGCGGGGTCGCGCTCGGCGAATACCTTGATCTGCTTGCCGTCTACGGCGATGAAGTCGGGGCCGTGGGTGATCTCCTGCTTGAGGTTTCCGAGGATGGAATCGTACTTGAGAAGGTGGGCGAGGGTCGCCGGGGTGGTGAGGTCGTTGACTGCGACGAATTCGATTTCGGGGTTTCCGAGGGCTGTGCGGAACACATTGCGCCCGATGCGGCCGAAGCCGTTGATGCCTACCTTGACTGCCATAGAGACTTACACTCCTGTGTGTTGAATACTTTGCTTTCATTGTAGAACAGAGGACGGACCAAAGGATTTCAGGCGTCGGCGACTCACGGGTATGCCGGGGTGTCTGGAGAGGTGCGAGGATTTGCGGGGGTGTTCCGGGCTGTGTTACAAGCGAGTCAGCGCAAGTGCGCGACCAAGTGTCTGATGTTTGATTGGATAAGCGAAAAAATGAGACGACGCCCTAGACGTGGACCGAATGAGTCAGAGTCCACCGGCAAAAGCGGGCAGGAGCTGCCTTCCAACCAGCTGGCTCCCCTGAGGCCAACCTATCCCGAAGCGTTGCCGGCACGACCTGCGGCGCCCCAGGCGCCTGTTGCAGTGGAAGAACCGATTGCGGCGAGTATGCCGGAGCCGGTGGCGGTGCCGTTTGCACCTGCTGCGGAACAGAAGATGGTGGTGGAGACGCAGCCGGAGTCGCTGAGCGTACGCCTCCGCCGGAGCCGACGGCGGCGAAGTCTCCGCGGGGATACGTGGTGCTGACGATCGGGTTGCCGGGCTCAGGGAAGACGACGTGGTACAAGCGGCGGGGAGTGACTCCGCTGTCGAGCGACCTGCTGCGGACGCTGCTGTTTGACGATATTGCGGAGCAGCGGTACCAGGGGCTGGTGTTCTCGACGCTGCGGAGCCTGCTGCGAGCGCGGTTGATTGCGAAGATGCCCTGGAACTATGTTGACGCCACGAACCTGAGTCCGCATGAGCGGAAGCAGTGGATCAAGATGGCGAAGAGCTTCGGGTATGAGGTGCAGGCGGTGTTCTTCGACGTGCCGCTGGCGGTATGCATGGAGCGGAACAGCAAACGCGAGCGCGCCGTGACGGACGAGGTGATGCAGAAGATGGCGGAGCGGTTGAAGCCTCCGACCTTTAAAGAAGGGTTTGAAAAGATCACCGTTGTGCGGGTGAAGGGGCAGCCGGGGAGTCTGCCGGTGACGGCGGGCGATGTGCCGGCGGCGGCCGAGCAGGAGTCACCGGAGGCGCCGGAGCACTATCCAGAGGCAGCAGAGTAGGGTTCAGGATTAGCGGTAAGGATTGATCGACATGCCCAGTGTTGGCGTAGAGTTCGCGAAGGTGAGCTACACGCTGGCAGGTGGGCATGTTTTATTGCGCGATGTTTCGCTGCGGTTGGAAGCGGAGAGGACGACTGCGCTGCTGGGGCGGAGTGGGTCAGGCAAGACGACGCTGCTGCGGATGGTGAATGGGCTGGTGCGGCCGACTGCCGGTGTAGTTCGCGTGGGCGATTGGGTGGTGGATGATTCGGATGCGATCGAATTGCGGCGGGGGATTGGGTATGTGATCCAGGAGACGGGGTTGTTTCCGCATATGACGGTGGAGCGGAATGCGGGGCTGGCTCTGGAACTGGCAGGGCGCTCACGCGGGGAGATTGCGGCTCGGGCGAAGGAGGTGCTGGGGCTGGTGGGGCTGGAGTTTGAGGAGTTCCGGGGGCGGTACCCGTGGCAGTTGAGCGGAGGACAGAGGCAGAGGGTGGGGCTGGCGCGGGCGTTGGCGATGGACCCGGTGGTGCTGCTGATGGATGAGCCATTCGGGGCACTGGATCCGATTACGCGGGCGGAGATGCAGACGATGTTGCGGGAGCTGTTGGGGCGGGTGAAGAAGACGGTGCTACTGGTGACCCATGATCTGGATGAGGCGCTTTATCTGGCGGATCGGGTGGTGTTTCTTTCGGAGGGATCGGTGGCGGCAGATGTGTCTCCTGAGGAGGTTGTTGGGTCAGATAATCCTTATGTAAGAGATTATGTTTCGGCTGTACATCGAGTGGATGAAAGATGATGGACTTTCTGCGAGCGCATGGGTGGGAGATTGGGCGGCTGACGTTTGAGCACCTGTGGCTGACGCTGAGCGCGATGGCGCTGGCGGCGGCGATTGGGCTGCCGCTGGGGGTTTTGCTTACTCGGAAGAAGGCGTGGGCGAAGCCGGTGATCGGGTTTGCGAATGTGGTGCAGACGGTGCCTAGTCTGGCGCTTTTTGGGTTGCTGCTGCCGGTGCCGTGGCTGGGGGAAAATGCGGCTAGGCTGGCGATTCTGGCATTGACTGGATATGCTTTGCTGCCGATTTTGCGCAATACTTATGCGGGGGTGGGGAGTGTTGATCCGGCTTTGATTGATGTAGCCAATGCGCTTGGAATGAGCGATATGCAGAGGTTATTTAAAGTTGAGCTTCCGTTGGCTGGGAGTGTGATTCTGGCTGGATTGCGGACGGCTACGGTGACTTGTGTGGGGGTGGCTACGATTGCGGCGGCGATTGGGGCTGGGGGGTTGGGGGAGTTGATCTTTCGCGGGGTCGCCAGTGTTGATAATGGGCTGGTTCTGGCGGGGGCGGTGCCGGCGGCTTTGCTGGCGCTGGTGGCGGATGCGGGTTTGGGGTGGGTGGAGAAGCGGGTGGCGGTGCGGCGGTGAGGAAGGCAGGGATCAGGGAACAGGGATCAGGGATCAGGGAGTGGGGGCCTACCCCGGTGTTTGTGGGCAAAGTCTTCGAACGAGATACTTTAGGGGTGGACTTCGGTTTTGGGTTGTGGCGGGCGGGTTGTGCGGATCGCCGCGCGAGGCGGGTTTCCGGAGGGGGTTTTTGTCAAGTGGGGCGGGTTGTTTTCAGGTGGTTGCTGGTGGTGTCCGGGGTGGCTGGGCTGGTGGGAATGGTGGCTTGTGCTCCGCCGAGGTCGGGGCGGGTGGTGGTGGGGGCCAAGAACTTTACCGAGCAGGTGGTGCTGGGGGAGTTGGTGGCGCAGGAGATTGAGGCGGTTTCGGCGGAGCGGGGCAAACCGGAAACGGTGGATCGGAGGTTCTATCTGGCGGGGAGCTATCTCTGCCAGCAGGCGCTGGTGAGCGGGCGGATCGATGGGTACGTGGAGTATACGGGGACGGCGTTGACGGCTATTTTGAAGCAGCCGCTGCCTCCGGTGGGCGAGCGGGAGGCGGCGAAGGTGTTTGCGACGGTGAGGCGGTTGTATGAGCAGAAATATCGAGTGAGGGTGGAGCGGGGGTTGGGGTTTGAGGACTGTTTGCGATGGTGATCCGGGGGACGGATGCGAAGAAGTATGGGGTGAGGACGATCTCGGATGCGGTGCGGGTTTCAGAGCCTGTGTCCGAGAATGCGGGCCCTTCGGCAGGCTCAGGGCAGGCTCCTTCGGCAGGCTCAGGGCAGGTTCCTTCGGAGGGCTCAGGGCAGGCTTCTTCGGCAGGCTCGGGGCAGGCTGTGAGCCCTGCTGAGACGGGTCGGGATGTGAGAGCGCCGATGGCGTGGCGGCTGGGGGTGGGGTATGAGTTTCAGTCGCGACCGGATGGGTTGGTGGGGCTGGAGGCGGCTTATGGGTTGAAGTTTGATGGGCGCCCCGGGTGATGGATCTGGGGTTGTTGTATCGGGCGCTGGTGAATGGGCAGGTGGATATGGTGTCGGGGAACTCGACCGATGGGCCGATACGGGCGCTGGGGTTTGTGGCGCTGGAGGATGATAAGCACTACTTTCCTCCGTATGAGGCGGTGCCGCTGTTCCGAGAGGACTCGCTGAAGAAGCATCCGGAGATACAAGTGGCTATGGATCGGCTGGCGGGGAAGGTGTCGGCCGATGAGGTGAGGGGGATGAATGATGCCGTGGATGGGCAGCACCGGGATGTGGGGGATGTGGTTAGGGAGTTTCGGAGGGGGAAGGGACTGTAGTTTATGGGGAGTCTGCTGCTTGTTCGCGGCGACCAGTCCAGTGAGATCACTTTGGCGGCGACTCGCCATGCGCTGGAGGCGGATCGCCTTTAAGTCCGTTTCCAAGGGTTGATCGTTTGTCCGAAGAGGTTTCACATAGACCAGAAACGTATTCCCTTGGTGGCTAAAGAGGTGCGGAAAAGTCGATTGGTCCACATAAACATTCCCTCAGGGGCTAAAGCCCATCGAAATTATTGCCTTTACGGCGGGACTGAAGTCCCGCCCTTTCAAAACAGCGGCTTTTTCAGCATCCTCTAAAGCCACATTGATTTTTGTGGCTTACTGAGCGGCTGAAGCCGCTCCCTTTCAAGACAACAACTATTTCATTCCCTCGGCAAATGCTCTAAAAGGCCGCGGAGATGTCTATCGCTGCATGTGCGATCATATTGGCGCGCAGACCTCTACGCCACCACGCGAAAATACCGAATATGCAACCCCACACAGAGATGAGCACCATCTTTTTCCATCCCTGGTATCCGTGGGCTAAGCCAAAGATGATGGCCTGGCCGACGACTCCGAAAAGCAAATGTCCGGTCCATCCGGAGAGTTGTTGCTGCAAATAGCCACGGTATATTGTTTCCTCGCATATGGCGGCGCTGATTGCCATCACTATCCAGGCAACGACTTCCACGCCGCCCTTAGGCAGCATCCCTTCTGTCGAGCCCCAACCGGCTGGGCCCAAAATACGGACAATCAAAGGTGAGGTTACGAGTAAAACCATAACGAGAAGGAGAGCCACCGGGATGTCCCACAGCAAGGATCGGGGACTGTGGATTGCGCGTGCAACATATCCTACGAAAGCGGCGTCGGAGCGCCACAGGCTGAACGCGAAGGCTGCCCACTCAAATGCTATGGCGATCGCGTATGACGGAAGATGATTTAGTTTCGTGTGGGTGTGCCCCATCTGGAGGACTAATGAAAGACCTGCAGGTGCCGCGATAATGGCCAGCAAACAGCAAGTGTGCCACGCCGACGCAATTGGAAGCAGGGGGCCTTGGGCTTGAGGGCTCATGGCCCGAGTGAATCACAAGTCACGCGCGAAACACAATTTGAATGTTGATTCCGCCACCCTACCAAAGAGGAGGGTTGGCTTGGAGCTCCTAACGTCCCTCGGTGACCGGTATTGGCTGGCGGGCTTGTTTGTTGGACTCGGACAACCGCAGTTTTTGTAGTGAGGCCAGATGCAGGAGGATGGCCAGCGGGACGAGGAACACGGGGATCATCACGAGTGGATATTGGCTGATGAGATGGTTGGGTTTGTCGAGTGCGAGGACCTGGAGCGGCGAGGGTGAGGTGAGGAAGCCGGTGGTTATGGCGGTGACGAGGTCGGCTATGCCGAGGAGGTTCCAGATGCGCAGGAGCGTGTTGGCGTTGGGCCATTTGCGGAGATATGCGAAGGCGACTAGTGGGGCGAAGAGGCCGACGAGGACGTCGCCTACGCCGGCAGGGATGGCGAACGCGGCGGGCAGGCTGCCGATTGAGTAGAGGGCGAGGAAAATTATGCCTTCGGTGCGATAGAGCTGCAGACCGACGAGCCATTGTTGGGGGATGGCTTCGATGACGCGTCTGAAGGAGGGCCAGCGCAGGAAGAAGAGGATGCCGATGGCGATGGGGATGAGGATGCCGAATTCGATGGTTGGGATTTGGATGGAGGAGGCGTGGTAGAGGCCGAGTTGCGCGGGGAGGAGGGCTGCGAGGAAGAAGGCTGCGAGGAGCGCGGCGCCGCTCCAGACTGCGCGGGTGCGGTCGCGTGTGGGCCAGTTGGCGAGCTTGAGGGCGCGGTTGAGGCCGAAGATCAGGGCGGCCATGGATGCGAGGGATCCGTAGAGGATGAAGGGGAACAGGAAGCTGGGGGCGGCGGGGGTGTTCATGGTCAATTTCACCTCGAAAGGACTGCTGCGAAAATAGATGTAAGTACATCTATAGGGGACTCACTAAATTTGCTCATATCGTAAAGAACTGATATGGGTGTAGATGCAGGTATATTAAAATGGCGCGACGAGAGAGTGCGAAGGTTGAGAGGGCGGCGGTGATCACGCTGCCCTGCATGTGCGCGAATCTGCGCAGGGCGGCTCGGGTGGTGGCGCAGATTTACGATGAGGCGATGCGGCCGAGCGGTCTGCTGACGGCGCAGTTCACGCTGTTGCAGACGTTGAAGCTGGCGCCGGGGGTGTCGCAGAAGAGGTTGGCGGGGTTGCTGGGGTTGGACAGCACTACGTTGACGCGGACGCTGGCTTTGCTGCGCCGCAAGGGCTGGCTGCGGTCGGAGGCTGGAGAGGATCGGCGAGCGCTTCGGCTGTTTCTGACTGCGGAGGGGCTGAAGGAGTACAGGCGGGTTGCGCCTTATTGGCAACTGGCGCAGAGGCGTCTGCGACGGGAGTTGGGTGAGGCGGGTTGGAGTCAGGTACAGGATGCGGCGGTGCGCGTTGCTGGAGTGGGTTAGAGTTGCTAGTTGTCGGTTGTCAGTTGATGGATGTTGATGATTGGGAGGGTTGGATGGCGGTTGAGCCTTGGTTGAGAGGGACTTTGACGGAGGTGGGTGCGGTGCAGCGGGCGGTGCTGCATGCGCTGGAGATGGCTGCGGAGGATTTGGAGCTTTGGTGCGGGCCGCTTAGCGATGAGGAGCTGAATGCGCGTCCGTTTGAGGTTGCTCCGGTGGCCTTTCATCTGCGGCATATTCCGCGGAGTCTGGATCGGCTGCTGACTTATGCGGAGGGCGGGCAGCTCTCCGGTGAGCAGATTACGGTGATGAAGGCGGAGCTGGATGGTGGGGCTACTCGGGAGGGGTTGTTTGCGGAGTTGAAGGAGGGGCTTGAGGCTGCGAGGCGGCGGGTGGTGGCATTTTCGCCGGGGTCGATGGAGGATGCGCGCGGGGTTGGGAGGAAGATGCTGCCGACCAGCGTTGGCGGGCTGCTGGTGCATTGCGCGGACCATACACAGCGGCATGTGGGGCAGGCGGTGACGACGGCGAAGGTGGTGGTGGGGATGCGGTGAGGGCTTCGCGCTGCCGGTCGTGAGTGGGCAGTGGGCAGGGAATGAAGTTCGGACTCCGGGAGAATTCCCGCCCGGCCGCGAGTGCGCGTTGAAGGCGTGTTAGGATGCGCTTCATGCATGATGCGGTTGAGGTCTCTTCACCGGGTTCGGTGGGAGTTGGCAGTTCGGCGCGGGAGAGGCCGTGGCTGTTTGCGTTTCTGATTGCGCCGATGGCTCTGCTGGGGAATGGGCTGATTGCAGGTGCGCTCTCGCTGCTGCTGCGGCAGCAGGGGACGGGGATGGCGCGGGCTGCGAGCATTGTTTCGCTGCTTTCATTGCCGCAGATGATCTATTTTTTGTGGAGTCCGATAACGGACTTCTGGGTGCGGCGGCGGACGTGGCTGATGCTGGGGTCGACACTGGCAGCGGTGACGGTGGTGGCTGCGTTCTATTCGAAGGCGCTGGCCTCTCCGGCGGCGGTGACGCTGTTGTTTTTGAGTGCGTGCTTTGGGCAACTAGTGGTTGCTGCCTGCGGCGGAATGATGGGGGCACTGCGGAGCGAGGCGGCGAAGCGGCAGGCGAGCAGCTTCTACCAGGGAGGATCGCTGGCGTTTGGGGCGGTGGGGATCTTTATCCTGGCGATGCTGGCGGAGAGGATGAAGCTGGGACCGCTGGGGTGGATTATCGGGTTTGTGGTGGCGGCGCCTTCGCTGGTGGCGCTGGCTGCTCCGGAGCAGGAGGTGATTGCGACGCAGGGCTTTGGGGATGCGCTGCGACGGATTGGCGGGGAGTTTCGTGGGACGTTTCTGCGGTGGGAGGCGATTCCTTATACGCTGGCGATGCTGTTTCCGATGGGGAGCGGTGCGGCGATTGGACTGCTGCCGGGGTTGGCGGTGGATTATCACGTGAGTTCATTGCAGGTGGCCTGGATGAATGGATTTGCAGGGACGGCGTTGACGGCGCTGGGTGCGCTGGCGGCTACGCTGATTCCGGTGAAGGTGCCGGCACCGGTGGCTTATCTGTTGACATGTTTGTTGAATGAGGTGACGTTGGGGGTGCTTTGGTTGGGACCGCAGACGCCGGCGACTTATTTCTTGGGGGCGACGCTGTATCTGTTTACGGTGGGGACCTGCTATGCGATGTTTACGGCGGTGGTGCTGGAGTTTCTTGGGCACTCGGGGAAGAGCGGGAGTACGCGGTACTCACTGATCAATTCGCTGGGGAATGTGCCGGTGGCTTATATGACTTTTATGGATGGGTGGGGGTATGCAAGGTGGGGGCCGCGGGGGCTTCCGGCGATTGATGCTTTGCTGGGGTTTTGTTTTGGGCTGGGGTTGCTGGCTTATTTCTTGAGGCGGGGACGGGCGAAGGAGGGGTTGGTTGTGGCTTCTTAGGGGGCGTATATGCTCTGCTCTGGCGAATTGCGGTTATGCCAAGAGAGCATCCTCTTAAGCCCGGATTTGTAGCTCGATTAGAGAGGGCCAAGCCTCAAAGAGCTTCTCTCGCTCGGGTCTTTACGGAAAACTTATGGTTGCCTGTGGTTTGCTTATTGGGTCAGTTGAAAGGCCGAATTATGCATTCACTCGGACGGATTTCGCGCAGGTTTTCTGTTATTGGCTTGATGGCGCTGTGCTTTGTTGCCAGTAGTCGGGCGCAAGCCGTGGATGGGACGAAAGAGGATGATGTACAAGAGTTGCGCCAAACGGTGCGGCAGTTAGCAGTCAGAGTCAGCGCTCTGGAAGAGCAATTGCGCAGGCAGAATGCCGGGTTGGGGCAGGGAGCCTCTGCTTTGTCTGCGAGCGTATCCGATGTGGGGATCCCTACGGACTCGCAGGACAAGGCAGGTGGTCCGACAGCTGCGAAGGCTTCAGGCGAGATAGCTTCGAACGCGGCCAGCACGCAGGTTGTTGCGAATGCCAAGGCATTGGCCGGTGGTGGGTCTCAGCCGTCCATCGTGCCGGCTCAGCTTCCGGGCGGCGCTACGTTGAACTATTACTTCGACGGCTATTACGGGTACGACTTCAATCATCCGATCGGGCGGGTGCAATATCTGCGAGCTTACGACGTTCTGAGCAATGTATTCAGCATCAACCAGACGGGAATTGTACTGGAGCTTGATCCGAATGTGGATGAGGGGAAGCGTTATGGAGTGCGGCTGGACCTGCAGTTTGGGCAGGCGACAGCGACGCTGCAGGGGAATCCTGCGAACGAACCGAGGCCGGAGATCTACAGGAATATCTTTCAGGCGTATGGAACATATGTGTTTCCTGTAGGCAAGGGATTGACGGTGGATTTCGGGAAGTGGGCGAGTTCGATCGGAATTGAGGGGAACTATACGAAAGACCAGATGAACTATACGCGGTCGTACTGGTTCGATTACCTGCCGTTCTATCACATGGGAATAAGGACGAATTACAAGCTGAATGACAAGGTAGCAGTGAATTATTGGCTAGTTAATGGTACGCAGCAGACCGAGCCTACAAACTCTTACAAGGATGAGTTGTTCGGGCTGGCGCTCGAACCGAAGAAGAACCTGTCGTGGACGGTCAACTACTATGTTGGACAGGATCATCCAGATGTGGCGCAGAATCCGCAGGGCTGCGGTTCGGTGCCGATTCAGCCGGGGTTGTGCCTGACGCCAATTAACCCGGCCCCGGATGGAAAGCAGCATATCTTCGATAGCTACGCGACGTGGAATGTCACGCCGAAGGTTACGCTGGCGCTGGAAGGAGATTATGTGATCGCACGGCAGTGGGCGAATGCCGCTCCTGGAGAGTCTTCCGCGCCTTCGCATGTCGCGGGCGGAGCAGGGTATGCGCGATATCAGTGGACTCCGAAGATGGCGCTGGCGGGAAGGACAGAGTATCTATCGGACCGCGGTGGGTTGTACAGCGGGACGACGCAGGCGTTGAAGGAGGTTACGGGGACATATGAGTACAAGGTTGGGGATGGTTTTTTGACGCGGCTGGAGTATCGACGCGATTGGAGTAACGTGCCGTTCTTTTTGACGAACAAGGTGGGTGTGCTCTCGTCGAACCAGGACACGCTTACGGTGGGCATGGTGTGGTGGTACGGCGGGAAGCAGGGGGTGTGGTGAGCTGTTTAGTCGAGGAAGCGTTTGGCTATGCCTTCGTAGGCGTCTATGCGGCGGTCGCGTAGGAAGGGCCAGTGTTGGCGGGTGATCTCGATTAGCTTTGGGTCGAGGTCGGCGATGAGGACTTCTTCTTTGTTGTGGCTGGCCTGGGCGATGATTCGGCCGAAGGGGTCGGCGATGAAGCTGCCGCCCCAGAATTCGAGGCCTGAGTGCGGGGTGTGGTCGCCGGGGCCGTGGAGTTCGACCGTGGCGGGGTTGCCGTCGGCGGCGGGGGTTTTGAATTTGACGTCGCCGTGCTCGTGGCCTACGCGGTTGACGGCGCAGGCGAAGACTCCGTTGGCGATGGCGTGGGCGCGCTGGGCTGTCTGCCAGGCTTCGTACTGGGCGGTGCCGAACTCCTCTTTCTCGGAGGGGTGCCAGCCGATGGCGGTGGGGAAGAAGAGGATCTCGGCTCCGCGGAGCGCGGTAAGGCGGGCGCCTTCGGGGTACCACTGGTCCCAGCAGACGAGGGTGCCGATCTTGCCGGCGGTGGTGGCGGTAGCTTTGAAGCCGAGGTCGCCGGGGGTGAAGTAGAACTTTTCGTAGTAGAGGGGGTCGTCGGGGATGTGCATCTTGCGGTAGACGTCGGCGATGCGGCCGTCTTTTTCGATGGTGACGGCGGTGTTGTGGTAGAGGCCGGGGGCACGGCGCTCGAAGAGGGAGGCGACGAGGACGACGCCGGTCTCCTGACAGACGCGGGTGAGGACGTCGGTGGAGGGGCCGGGGATGGATTCGGCAAGGCCGAAGAGGGCGTGGTCCTCGCGCTGGCAGAAGTACTGAGCGCGGAAGAGCTCGGGGAGGCAGACGATGTTGGCGCCGAGACGGGCGGCTTCGTAGACGCGCTCGGCGGCCTTGTCGAGGTTGGTGTGGGTGTCGGGGGCGCAGGACATCTGGATGAGGGCGACGCGGGTGGTGGAGGAGCTTGTTGTCACTGAATGTCTCTCTTTATACTCCGGTCTGCTGCCTTGGCTGTAGCGGCGTCGGCGGGGAACGATTTCGATGTTAGCGGGCCCATCCGACGGCTCACTTCGAAAGTGATACCGAATGAGTTCGAAAGCGAGACCGCGGAGATCGGGATACACGCTGGTATCCGTGATTCCCAGGGTGAGCAGGTCGGATCTCATTTGGGTGAGCGCTTCTTTTTGCGAGAACAAGTTTTACATAGATGCGAATCCCGGTTCATTCCCCAAGCGGGTCAGTGCATCGCGTGCCCAGCCGAATATGGTGAAGTGGCTTCGCTGAGCAGCGACCCGCCTGGCGATAAAGGGAGGATCGATCGCAACTGGATACTCTGGTTCTACACGGTCCGATCAGATCCGTCGATATTCGTGTAAGGCTGTGCAAGGTACCGTCCGGCTCTAGCGGAGGTATGTGAGAGGAGCGCTTCATTCGGATAAACTCTATTGTTCAGCCACCACGGATCGAGCATCCAAACCACCGCGTCTTCGCTCGTCTTGCGGATCCATCGAATCTGAATTCAGGGCAAAGAAGAGTGCCACCAGAGCTGAGTCTGTCCAGTCGAGCAATCTAGTTGGAGCACCAAAGTGCTGCATAAGGAAGTACCAGCCCAAATAATCGCCGGGTGCCAGTTCTGAGATGTACTGTGGTGCGCGTCTTTTGAAATTCGGCGCGTATCTCATCCTCCGAGTCGAGCAGGCGGTAGCGAAAGATGTTGGGCTCAAGGACCTTGCTGGCACGAGTCTGACCGCGAAACCAAGGGTCAAAGTACTCACCGTCACCGATCCATAGATCGCGGTATCGGCAGGTCGTCTCGACGAACTTCTGGACGCTGTCCACCGTAATGCCCTGGTCCCACGAGGTTTTGTTTTGCATACTTGATCGGTTCCATTTCAATATTACTGCGACCCGGTTTGGCAGAGAAGCAAACTGGAGCCGATTCGTAAGCATTTCATAAAGGCTTGGGAACCTCTTTTGTCGCGGAACGATATCTGATAGGTTGGAGTTGTTGCCGTTTACCGCTCCAGGTCGAGTGGGTGATGCTGCGACATTCTCCGTACAATTTTGCAGCCGGTGTTTTGTGCCCCCAATATTTTTGTTGCCTAAGAAGGAGTGTCATTCAAGTGAACGAATTTCGTGATTTTCTGGAACTGTCGTATGCCGAACTCGAAGACCTGAACCTGGCCGCGAAAGAGCAGCGCAGGAAGCGCGTTGCCATCGACGTGATTCGGGAGGAGCGGCTGAAATATCTGACCGACGAAAAGCGGATCAAGGCCGTGACGGTGCTGTTCAGCGACCTGGAAGGCCGCCTGCACATGCTGGACTACGACAAGAAGTTTCTGGTGAAGAGCTACGACAACCTGACGTTCGACGGCTCGTCGATCCGCGGATTTACGGCGCAGCGGGAGAGCGACCTGCGGCTGGGAATCGACTGGAGCGCGTTCTACTGGGTGCCGGCGGATGTGTTTGGCGCGGGCAAGGTGCTGGTGTTCGGCGAGGTGATCGACAAGAACGGCGAGCCGTACCCGGGCGACATACGGGGCGTGCTGAAGGCGTTCTCCGACGAGCAGTTTGCGAAGAATGGCTACACGCTGAATGCGGCGAACGAGATTGAAGGCTTCCTGTTCGAGGGGATCGATGCGGAACGGCGGTTCCATGAGACGGGCTCGTTCGAGTATGTGAACAAGGGCGGGTACTACCACTCGCTGCCGGGCGATCCGCTGCGGGAGTTCATCGACACGACGGCTGAGGTTCAGCGGGCGATGGGCTTCGAGAATGAGAAGGACCATCCTGAGGTTGCGCCTTCGCAGTTTGAGATTAACTACAGCTACGGCGAAGTGGTGGCTGCGGCTGACCAGATTCAGCTTTACAAGCTGATCTGCCGGCAGGTGGCGACGCAGATGGGCATGACGGCGACCTTCCTGCCGAAGCCGGTGGTTGGGATCAACGGCTCAGGCATGCATACCAACGTGTCGGTCACCAAGGGCGGCAAGAATCTTTTCTGGGACCCGAAGGGCGAGGAGAAGATTTCGAAGCTGGCCTGGCAGTTTGTGGACCGCATTCTGACGCATGGCAACGATCTGTGCCTGCTGATGAACTCGAGCGTGAATGCATATCGCCGTCTGGACCCGCACTTTGAGGCTCCGAACCAGTTGATTGCTTCGGCGGTGAACCGCGGGGCGATGGTCCGGATTCCTATCGGCAACGAGAAGTCATCGCGTGTCGAAGTGCGCGCTGTGGCTCCGGATGCGAACCCCTACATGGTGCTGTACTCGGTCTTCAAGAGCGGCCTGCAGGGCGATATTTCGAAGATCAAGAACCTGCGCCAGGCGGAACGGTACCTGCCGGACAACATCTATACGGCGCTTGAAAACTTCCGGAATTCGGAGTGGGCTTCGAAGCTGCTGGGCGAAGATGTGAAGGGTCGGTATGCGGACCTGAAGCAGGCTTCCGCGGATCGCTGCCCGCGTCTGCTGGGCACGATTGTGAAACCAGCCGAGATACAGTTCCATCATGAGGTTTACAACCAGCTGCTCTGGAATATTTTCTAAGAGTGCTGCATCGATTGAAGGGCCGGCGATATTTCGCCGGCTTTTTCTTTTTGCGATAAGGGTTGACCGGTTGAGTGGGAATGCTGCACTCTACTCACGGATTGAGGTGCAGGCATGGACGGTCGCGAGGGGAGCGGAGATTTGAGGCCGGCGGCGGTGTTGGGTGTGTGCGTGATGGTGGGGCTGATTCTGGGTGGGTGGCTGTTGGGCGGGCAGATCAAGGCGACCAGGTTGGCGGACCGCTATGTGACGGTGAAAGGGCTGGTGGAGCGGACGGTGAAGTCTGACTCGGCGGTGTGGCCGGTGAGTTTTAAGGAGGCAGGGAACGACCTGCCGCAGGTGTTCGCGAAGAGCGAGGAGGACAAGAATGCGGTGCTGAAGTTTTTTGCGGCGCAGGGGGGAGCCAGGTGGGGTCGATACGGACGGCGAACCAGGGGGTGTTTTCTATTTCAGCTGCGAATGGCGGGGATAGCGGGGGTGGAGGTGAGGACGGGCCGGGTGGTGGAGGTGGTGCCAGTCCGGATTCGAGCATCATGAAGACGGTTCGGGTGGTGACGACGGTGGATTATTACCTGGTGAAGTAGGGTTCGATTTGCGGGGCTGGCGAGGAGGCCCCGGCGCGATTATCGGACTGTTGGAGCGATTTTCGGCTGGAAACGGCCGGGTTTCGTTGCCATGTCTTCGGCGTGAATGTTAGCTTCGAAATTGAGAAGTTTTCCTCAAGGTTTTCAGACCTTTCAGAACAAAGTGAGTCCCCCATAGATTACGGAGATTAATTTCATGCAATCGAGCTACAACGGAATTCCCGTGCCGACCGATGGTCAGGCGATTACGTATGCGAATGGCAAGTTTACGATTCCCGATAACCCGATCATTCCGTTTATCGAAGGCGATGGGACGGGGCGGGACATCTGGAAGGCGTCGCAGCGGGTGTTCGATGCGGCGGTGGCGAAGGCTTACGGCGGGAAACGGGTGGTGAAGTGGTACGAAGTGCTGGCGGGCGAGAAGGCGTATCGGCAGATGCAGAACTGGCTGCCGGATGACACCGTGAAGGCGACGATCGACTTTCGCGTGTCGATCAAGGGACCGCTGACGACTCCGGTGGGTGGCGGGATTCGCTCGCTGAATGTGGCGTTGCGGCAGTTGATGGATCTGTACCAGTGCGTGCGGCCGGTGAAGTACTACGCGGGCGTGCCGAGCCCGGTGAAGAGTCCGGAGAAGCTGGATGTGGTTATCTTCCGCGAGAATACGGAGGATATTTATGCGGGCATTGAGTTTCGCGAAGGGACGCCTGAGGCGGAGAAGTTTATCGCTTTTGTGAACGACGTGATGCTGAAGGGTGGCAAGAAGCAGGTGCGGCTGGATTCGGGCGTGGGGGTGAAGCCTATCTCGATTACGGGCTCGAAGCGGCTGGTGCGGGCGGCGATCCAGTATGCGCTGGACAGCGGGCGCAAGGTGGTGACGCTGGTTCATAAAGGCAACATTCAGAAGTTTACGGAGGGCGCGTTCCGCGAGTGGGGATATGAGGTTGCTTCGCAGGAGTTCCGCGAGCAGACGGTGACGGAGCGTGAGAGCTGGATACTGGGCAATATTGAGGCGAACCCGAAGCTGACGGCGGAGGAGAATGCGGCGTTGATTGAGCCGGGGATTGAGTTCGCGTCCAAGGAGTTTGCCGAGAGCGTCGTGAAGGAAGTGAAGGATGTGATCGCCTCAATCAGCAAATCGCATGGCAATGGACAGTGGAAGAAGAAGGTCCTGGTGAATGACAGGATCGCGGATTCGATCTTCCAACAGATTATTTTGCGGCCTGATGACTATAGTGTGCTGGCTACCACGAATTTGAATGGAGACTATATCTCCGATGCTGCTGCTGCGCAGGTTGGGGGGTTGGGGATTGCTCCGGGCGGGAACATTGGCGATGGATATGCCGTGTTCGAGGCGACGCATGGTACGGCTCCGAAGTATGCGGATAAGGATGTGATCAATCCGGGCAGCGTGATGCTGAGCGGGGTGATGATGTTCGATTTTATGGGCTGGACAGAGGCAGCGCGGCTGATTGAGGACTCGATGGAGAAGACCATCAGCCAGAAGTATGTGACGTACGACTTCGAGCGCGGAATGCAGGGCGCGACGAAGGTGAAGACGAGCGAGTTCGCGACGCGCATGATCGAGAATATGGGGTAGCGGCGGATTGAAGGACTTAGCCGCGGTACGTGAATGGGTTCACCAACGGCACCTTGAACCGGTCGAAATCGCGAGTGTTCCGTGTGGCGAGAGTGAGCCCATTTACTTTGGCGATGGCGGCAATCATGGCGTCGACCATGAGACTCATCGGTTGCTTGTGGAGCAAGCGCGCAGTTTCCCTGCTGGCAGCCGCGTCAAATGGAAGTACATGGTCTCCCGCTTCCAGGCGCGCGATCCAAAACTCGAATCCAGCAGCTCGGTTGGGGTCTTGAGCTCGTAGCTTTTCCACTCCCATCTGGAGTTCGAACAGAGCGATAACGGGTGTTGCAAAGAAGGCCGACTGATGTGCTGTGAACCACGCGAGAACGCCGCCATGCGGCCGTGTTTTACGAATCTCTGACAGGATGTTCGTGTCAAGGAGAAATTTCAAAGCTTCACCGGCTTTCGCATTCTCCAACTACCCCGGGGGGGAATAGGCAGATCTCCTTCGGGGCCGGATCGCAAGATTTCGAGCAATGTGGGCTTACTATGCTGTTGACTGCGTTCCCATTCTTCGAAGGGCAGCACTACGGCGCTTTTTACGCCGCGTTGTGTAATGATTTGCGGGCCATTCTTTTTAGCCGTCTTGATTACTTCACTTAGTCTGGCTTTTGCGTCTTGTAGTGGCCATGTGCTCATCTCATTTATCCTTATGACTAGTTCACAGACTAGTTTAGCAAAAATTAAAATATCGACCAGTATCGTCGATATTCGACCATGGTTTCAGGACGAAGCCGCCGGGACAGGACTATCATGGTAGAAGGTTTGGAATATCATTCAACTAAGGAAAAGTTAACCTCATGCGGAAGAAGGTAACGATTGTTGGCGCGGGAAATGTTGGGGCTACGGCGGCGCACTGGGTTGCGGCGAAGGAGCTTGCGGATGTGGTGCTGATCGATGTGGTGGAGGGCGTGCCGCAGGGCAAGGCGCTCGACCTGCTGCAAGCGATGCCGATTGAGAAGCGGGACGTGTCCGTGATTGGAACGAACGACTATGCGGATACGGCGGGCTCGGACATTGTTGTGATCACGGCGGGTATCGCGCGCAAGCCGGGTATGAGCCGCGATGATCTGCTGAACACGAACTTCGGAATTATGAGCGATGTGGCGGGCAAGGCGCTGGCGGCTTCGCCGAATGCGATCTTCATCATTGTGTCGAATCCGCTGGACGCGATGGCGCAGACGGCGTTCAAGAAGCTCGGGCTGCCAAGGGAGCGCGTGATTGGGATGGCGGGAGTGCTGGATTCGGCGCGGTTCCGGACGTTTATTGCGGAGGAGTTGAAGGTATCGGTCGAGAATGTAACCGCTTTTGTTCTGGGTGGGCATGGCGATACGATGGTGCCGCTGTCGCGGTACTCGACCGTGGCGGGGATTCCGATTACGGAGCTGATCGAGGCTGGCCGGCTGAAGGAGCTGGAGACGCGGACGGCCAATGGCGGCGCAGAGATTGTGAAGCACCTGAAGACGGGGTCGGCTTACTATGCTCCGAGCGCTGCGGCGGTGGAGATGGTGGAGGCGATCCTGAAGGACAAGAAGAAGATTCTGCCCTGCGCGGCTTATCTCGAGGGGGAGTATGGGATCTCGGGGCTGTATGTTGGCGTGCCTTGCAAGCTGGGAGCTAAGGGGCTGGAGCAGATTATCCAGATCAAGCTGACTCCTGAGGAGCAGGCTGCGCTGCAAAAGAGCGCGGACTCGGTGAAGGAGCTTTGCTCGGTGATTGGGGTGGCGTAAGCCAGCAGATCACAGGACGCCATTGGGTGGTGGCGTCCTATACTTTCGTTTATGACAAATACAGTAGAAGCCCGCGGGACTCGCCTAGCCAGCGTGTACTTTATTGCAGCGATGTTGGCTTATATGGGCGTGATTCTTCTAGCCAAGAATCCGCCGCCGTTCGTCGATTACCCTGACTGGGTCTACCAGGGTTTTTTGTTTCATGGGGTACTGACGGACCACTCGTTCGCAGGGTATGCTCTCAAACACTATCCAGTACCCAATAGCACCACAACGATAGGCCTGAGCCTGTTAGACATGGTTTTGCCCTGGCAGTGGGCAGCAAAAGTATGGGTATGCCTCTATCTTTCTCTGGCTGGTTTTGCGACCTGGATTTTGTCGAGGACGGTGGGAAGCGATTGGCGCCTATTTCTAGCGCTTCCTGGGATAGCGTTTCTCAATCTCAATTTCTGGTATGGCCACATTAATTTTGAGATTGGCGTCTGCCTGGTAATCATTCTGCTGGCGATGCTGCTTCGCGGACCGTCCATCTTGTGGACGACGCTGCTCCTCATCGCGATCTTTTTCACACACATGGAAGCATGCGCGTGCGCACTGTTGATGGTGGGGGCGTGGTGTTTCCAGAGGAAACGGTTCAAGCTGCTGTGGGCTTGTGTCCCCACGGTCCTATTGACTGGGTGGTATGCGGCTGCAAGGTTTTCGACTGGTAACATGGATGCAAAGGTAAGCGGCGGCCAGAGCTATCGTTACGCATCTCCGCCGTTCCTGGTCTACAAGGTCAACATGTACTTCAAGACATTTGGATATGTGAATGCTTGCGATCTAACCGGGCGTTCTTTGAGCGAAATCATCTTCGGCCGTGGCTTGTATCTCGCTCTCATTGTGGCTTCGTTGTGTATCGCTGTGATGGGGCTTTTGTTGATCGCTCGTTTTTTCGCCTTCCAGAGCGATCCAGCTCGCCAGGCCGTGAGAGTTTTTGCAGGCATACTGCTGGCGATATCACTGTTACTTCCGCACACCATGCTGGGGACATCCGATCCAGGATCGCGATTACTGTTGATGTTGATCTCCGTGACGCTATTTTTTATTCCGTGGCGTCAGCCCGCCGGAACTGCAGTGGCATTGCTGAGTGTCTTGTTCTGTATGGCAAATCTGTGGCAGTTCGCCATAGTAAGTCGCGATCCAGCAATGTTTGGGCATGTCAGGGATCTGCCGGAGGCCATCCTGAAGTATGGGCACGTTGAACCGGCGACTCGGCTGATTTACTACGAGAGGCTTGGCAAAGGAGAGCTCGATGAGACGATCTTTCCTACGGCGCTCTTTTTGGAAGATAAGCGTTAAGTAACCATGGCGCTAAAACCAAGGGCTGCCAACGGGGGCAGCCCTTGTCGCATTGGCAGTCGAGACTACGCTACGCGCTCGATGGTTACGGACTCGAGGGTGACTGGGGTTTTGGGGCGGTCCATGCCGTCGCGGTTCACTTTGCTGATTTTTTCTACTACGTCGTAGCCTTCGACTACTTCGCCGAAGATGGTGTGTTTGCCGGTGAGCCAGCTGGTGTCGGCGGTGGTGATGAAGAACTGGCTGCCGTTGGTGTTGGGGCCGGCGTTGGCCATGGCGAGCTTGCCGGGCTTCTGGAAGCCGTGGCGGGAGCCGCGGGTCTCGTCGGCGAACTTGTAGCCGGGGCCGCCCATGCCGGTGCCCTCTGGGTCGCCGCCCTGGATCATGAAGTTGGGGATGACGCGGTGGAAGATGGTGCCGTCGTAGAGCTTGGGACCCTTCTTGCTGCGGCTGTTCCAGTCTTTGGTGCCTTCGGCGAGGCCGATGAAGTTGGCGACGGTCTGGGGGGCGTCTGCTTCGAAGAGCTCGCAGACGATGGTGCCTTCGGTGGTTTTGAAAGTGACGTAAGTGCCGGGCTTGGTTGGCATTTCGATGATCTCCTTCGGTGAGTGGGCTCGATTGATGTGAGCCGGGTTTGTGAACTGCTTGCTTTCTGCGAGCGGGGTGCCTGAGAGAAGAGAGCATACCCCAGGGGCTAAAGCCCACTTTCGTTTGGCGGTCCAAGAGGGCCAAGGCTAAAGCCTTGGCTTACCTAGAAGCAAATGAGTGCGGCTCCTGCGTGAGGATCATTTAGGAGCGGGTTGAATGGCGGGGGTGGAGGTTGCAGGGATGGCTGGCTCGGGTGGCATTGGCTGGCCTTCGCGGACGATGGTGATGTGGCGGACGACGACGGGAGTGATGGGTTTGTCGTCGGGGTTGCGGTCGACGCGGGCGATGGAGGCTACGAGCTCGACGGAGTGGGCGTCACACTGGCCGAAGATGGTGTGCTTGCCGTTGAGCTCGGGGACGGGTACTTCGGTGATGAAGAACTGGCTGCCATTGGTGCGGGGGCCGGAGTTGGCCATGGCGAGGCGGCCGGGCTGGTCGAAGGTGAGGTTGGGGTCGAACTCGTCGTCGAAGAAGTAGCCGGGGTCGCCGGTGCCGTTGCCGACGCGGTCGCCGCCCTGGATCATGAAGCCGGGGATGACGCGGTGGAAGGTGGTGCCGTCGTAGTAGCGGGTGCCGTGGACTTTCTTGAGGGTGATGGGGTCGGTCCAATCCTTGGTACCCTCGGCGAGGCCGATGAAGTTGGCGACGGTGACGGGGGCCTGAGTGTCGTAGAGCTTGCAGGTGAGGCGTCCCATGGAGGTGTCGATGACGGCGGTGGGGCCGGTGGGGACGACGGGCGGGTGAGCGTGAGAGGTGGTGCTGGGGGCGTCGGGGAGATCGTTTGCGGAGGGTGGTGGGGTGGATGTCTGGGCAAAAAGCGGTGGGGCGAGGGTAAACAAAAGCACGAGAGAACGAATGGTCATTCGGTGCACAGCTCCATCGATAAGGCTATCGTACTGGCGGGGATGACGCAAAATGCCGGGAGCGAGGAATGGGGTAAGGATGGGCTGAAATTAATGATTGGTAGCTGTAACTCCTTTGCCTTTGTGCATCCAATGGATGCAACTGAAAGACACGCAGAACAAAGTGAATTCGGCAAAGGAGATAGGTATGGCGAAGTTTGCGTTGTATGTTCCTTTAAGGGCGAAGGCAGGCAAGGAGAAGGACGTTGAGGCTTTTCTGAAACAGGGAGCGCAGATGGCCGGGGCTGAGAAGGGGACCGTGAGCTGGTACGGACTGAAGGAGCGCGAGGGACACTACAGCGTCTTCGACACCTTCAACGACGAAGCAGGACGCGATGCACACCTGAGCGGTGATATTGCGAAGGCGCTGATGGCGAACTGGAGTGTTCTATTTGAGGGAGAGTTGCAGATTAACAAGATTGAGATTCTGGCGGAGAAGTAGCCGGTGGAATCTTTCAGGGATTGGGATCGGCGGCGGCTTGTGCTGCGTTGAAGACGCGGAGCAGGTTGCCGCCGAGTAGTTTGTGGAGGTCTTCGGCGGTGTAGCCGCGGGCGTGGAGGGCTGCTGTGATTTTGGGGAGGTCGGCGGCGGAGTCGATGCCCTGGGGCAGGGAGGAGATGCCGTCGAAGTCGGTTCCGATGCCTACGTGGTCGATGCCGGCGGTGCGGGATATGTGATCGATGTGGTCGATGAGGGAGCGTAACGGCGGTCGCGGGATGCGGGCGGCGAAGGCGCGGTCGATAGTGTTTGAGGCGGAGAAGGGGATGGGTTCTGCGCGGGTGGCGTATTCGGCTGCGAGTTCGAGGTGGGCGAGGTCGCGTTCGGGTTTGAGGGCGACCCACTGCTGGAGGTAGCGCTCGTCGATGAAGGCGGAGTAGAAGTTGACCATGACGGCGCCGTTGTTTTGGGCGATGGCTCGGAGTTGATCGTCGGTGAGGTTGCGCGGGCTGTTGGTGAGGGCGCGGGCGCAGGAGTGGGTGGCGAGGATGGGGGCGCGGGTGGTTTCGAGGACGTCCGCGAGGGTTTGGTCAGAGGAGTGGGAGACATCGATGATCATGCCGAGGCGGTTCATCTCGGCGATGACATCGCGACCGAAGTGAGTCAGGCCGTGGGGGGAGCGGAGGTCGGTGGAGGATTCTGCCCAGTCGTTGGAGTTGGCCCAGGTGAGGGTCATGTAACGGACGCCGAGGCGATGGTAAAGGCGGAGCAGGGCGAGAGAGTTCTCGATGGAGTGACCGCCTTCGATACCGAGGAGGATCGCAAATTTATTCAGGGCGCGGGCGACGAGGATTTCGTGCGGCGAGGTGCAGAGGGCGAGGTCGCTGGGGTGGCGGTGGATCTGCTCGAGGACGCTGTCGAGGAGGGTGAGGGTGCGGTGGGCGTAGCGGTTGTGCCATTGGGTGGGTTCGGCCCAGAGGGCGAAGAAGGCACCGGCGAGGTTGCCCTGGCGGGCGGTGGGAAGCGAGAGATGGCCGTCGCCGAGGTGGCTGGTGAAGTCCCAGGAATCGTCGGCGAAGCGCTGGGGGGTGTCGACGTGGGTGTCGAGGATGAGGGCGGAGTGATGGATTTCGGCCGGATTGCATAGATCGTTCATTTGCTTCATCTTATCGGGTGTGTGGATTTCCAAGGGCAACCTTGCAGTGTAGGGTGTCATCCGTCTATGTAGAGGTGATGTATGGCACAGGGAATTGATTCGACCAAGACCGCGGCACGACCGTCACATGAAGCGATTGAACAGAACGATCCTGCTACTGAAGTTGGCAGGACTAAGCAGCAGAAGCTGGACGATTTGGCGATGGAGAGCGCCAAACGAGCGAATAACAGGATCGGTGCGGATGAGGATTCGACTCCGGGGAATTCGATGTTCACGAAGTAACTGATGACTGCTGTGAGAGAAAAGCCCCGCTTTGGCGGGGTTTTCTTGTGGGCTGATGGAATCTGATTCCTGATGTGCCCCCTCCCCGGTTTTGTGTGCAAAGTCTTCGAATCATTGGGTTTAGGTTTGGACCTCCGGTTCGGGGTAGCTGAGGTGTTGTGCGTGAGGTGGGAACGGGACCCCTGCCAGGAGGCACGGTATTGTCAAGTGGCTTCGGTTTCAGAGAGCGGCTGTGCCGACGCGCGGATGGTCGATGATGGGGAGGGGATCGGGCACGGATGCGGGGCTGTGCCAGCCGTAGGGTTCATAGCGCCAGTGGGCGTTGCCGCCTGCCAGCTCGAGGATGGTGAAGCCTTCGGGGCAGCCCCAGCGGGAGCCTTGCCACCAGTTGCCGCAGACGGCTCCGCTGGTGATGAAGGGGATGTTGCGCCAGTAGACGGTCTCGTTGATGTGGGTGTGGCCCTGGAGGACAGCGATGACGTTGTGACCGTCGAAGAGAGGAATGACCTGCGAGGCGTTGCCGATAAGCAGTGTGTTCATCGGAGCGTTGGCGATTTTGTCGCCGGGGGGTGCGTACTGAAAGACGGCACTGACCAGAGGGATGTGGGTGGCGACGACGATGGGCGTGCCGGGAGGCGTGGCGGCGAGGTCTGCTGCGAGCCAGGTGAGTTGCGCGGGGTCGATGAGGCCTTGGTAGCCGCGCTGGGGAGTGATGCCGATGGAGTCGAGGAGGATGAAGTGGTAGCCGGAGCGATCGAAGGAGCGATAGGTTTTGGTGTTGAAGCGCTGCTCGAAGGCTTGCTTGCCGTAGAGGGGGTCTGAGGGGGTGACTGCGGAAGCGGGGGTGAGGCCGAAGATGTCGTGATTGCCGAGGACGTGGTGGATGGGGATGCCGTCGAGGAGGTGCTCGGTCTTTTGATATTGGTCGAGAAGCATGATGGAGCGCTCGCGAGGGACGGCGTTGAGGTCGAAGCAGTGATCCCCGCCCTGGATGCAGAGGTCGGGTTTAAGGGATTTGATCTTGCGGAGGGCGAGGGTGGTGCCTTCGTTGGCGGAGAGCTCAGGCTGGTTGTGGGTGTCGGTGAAGAAGATGAAGCGGAGGTTGCCGGGGGTGGCTGCTTTGGGCGCGGGTTGCTGGGCGGCGAGGGGTAAGGCGGAGTAGGCGGCGGTGGCGGCGGAGAGGGTTAGGAAGCGGCGGCGGTCGAGATGGGTCATACGGGAATGGTAGCGCGTCGCGGGGTCTGTGGCGGTAAAGGCGTGTTCAGGATTGGATACTCGGCAACCCTGAAAGACAGAAGCCGGGAATATGAAGCTGATCAAGTCAGTGACTGAGGGATTCCCCTAGTGGACGGTGTCATGTCGCGGTCTCACAATGCAACGTAAAGGGTTTGGTGTGTAGCTTGCCGAGCTCGCGGAGGGCGCTCTGATGAGATTCAAGACCATCGTGTCGGGTGTCATTGTGGCTCTGCTTTTTGCCAACGTATCCATGGCAGCGGACAAGAACGAAAAAAACCGGGAGAAGATTCGCAAGGAAGCGGATAAGACATTGAAGGAGTTGTACAAGCTGCAGCCGACGTCACAGGCGGCAGTCGGAAAGTCCGCTGGGTACGCTGTGTTTATAAACAAGGGGACGAATGTGCTGGCTTTAAGCACGGCAAATGGCAAGGGAGTCGCCGTCAACTCCAAGACCAAGAAGGAAACTTTCATGAAGATGATCTCAGTCGGTGGCGGACTGGGCATCGGGGTGAAGGATTACAGGGTGATTTTTGTGTTTGGGGATGACAATGCGCTGAATCAGTTTCTTAACTCCGGGTGGTCAGGCTCGGCGCAGACGGATGCTGCCGCGAAGGCAGGCAGCAGCGGTGGTGCGTACTCGGGAGCGGTTGAGGTGAATCCGGACGTATGGGTTTACCAGATCACCAAGAACGGCCTGGCTCTGCAGTTGACCCTGCAAGGCACGAAGTATTACAAGGACGACGACTTGAACGCGCCGTAGTAGATTTGCGGCGATTCTAGCGGCCGAAGAGGTCCCTTACTTGCTGGATGAAGACGCTGTTCGGCGTCCAGGGGCAGAGCGGAGTAGGTAGTGGTTGCGGCGGAGATGGCGGCGATCTATAGAAAACGATGGTAGCGCACGAGGAGCACGATTTCGTTAGAGGTTGTTGAGTACGTCCTCGATCGAAATGTTTCTGTGCTGGGCTACATCCGTGACGATGTTGCGAAGGGTTCCCACGCGAAGAGGCTTGTGAGCTGGAACAGAGATCGTTCGCCCTGCCGGAGTTTCGGTGCGCAGGATGATATGGCTTCCTGTTTGCCGAAGTTCGTGAAAGTCCCAGCGGCGGATTAGATGATTGGCGAGGTCTCTGCCGTATACGTTCCGAGGAATCTTCAAGCGACCGCGAGAACCTCGTCCTTGATGAGATGAAGCCGGATGGTCTCGGGCGGAGTTGAATCGTAGAAGTAGCCTTTGGTGGCGTCAAGCACCATCTCGCGGAGCTCTTCCCAAGTATCTCCTTGCGTGAAGATGCCTTCGCCTACCGCCTTAGCGCAGTAGCCGCCATCTTCTTCCTGAGTAACCTCGAAGACGAGTTCCTTCATGGGGTAAGGGTAACTGCTGGCAACTTCTGAAGCAATACCGCTTTAAAGGCTAGCGGCTGAAGAGGTCCTTTACCTGCTGGATAAAGACGTCGCGGCCCATGTCGGAGATGGCCTCGGTGAGGGGGAGCTGTTTGGGGCAGGCCTGGACGCAGTTCTGCGCGAAGCCGCACTCCTGAATGCCGCCGTCGCCGGCGAGGGCGCGGAGGCGGTCTTCCTTGAGGACTGCGCCGGCGGGATCCATGTTGAAGAGCTTGGCCTGGGCGATGGTGGCTGCGCCGACGAAGCCGGTGACGTCGTTGAACTGGGGGCAGACCTCCATGCAGCATGGAGCAGCAGATGCAGTTGGAGAGCGGGTAGCGCTGCTCCTGTATCTGGGGCGCCTGGCGCGGGCCGGCTCCCAGATCGTACGAGCCGTCGATGGGGACCCAGGCTTTGACCTTCTTGAGATTTTCGAAGAGGACGGAGCGGTCTACGGCGAGGTCGCGGACTACGGGGAATTTGCTGAGCGGGGCGAGGGTGATGGCCTGGTCTTTGTTGGGGCCGGTGAGCTTGTCGACGAGGGCGGAGCAGGCCATGGTGGCCTTGCCGTTGATGAGCATGGCGCAGGAGCCGCAGATCTCTTCGAGGCAGTTGGAGTCGTAGGTGATGGGGGTGGTGGGCTTGCCGGTGACGTCGACGGGGTTGAGCGCGATCTCGCCGAGGAGCGAGGTGATGTTCATGTTCGGGCGGTAGGGGATCTCGAACTTCTCGGTGGTGGCGGGGGCGTCCGGATTGGACTGGCGCTTGATCTCGACTTTGATGGTGCTTGGCATGGTTGATTGCCCTCAGGGGCTGAAGCCCCGATCCCTCTGTGTTCTATTGCGGCACGGAGACCATAGGATAAAGCCTATGGCTACCAACCGCGCCTTTCCTTGCTACCGGTAATACTTGTTGGCACATTTGAAGCTGCCCTACAGCAAACTCTATAGATCGGGCCTTCAGCCCTCTTATTTCCTTGCAACTTCTACCTGGGGCTTCGCCCCAGGCTGGTATAGGACGCGCCGTTGGCGCTTGGTGTGACTGGTGTCGACCTTGATGGTGCCTGGCATTTGCTAATCCTTCGACATTTTGCCGACCGAAGCGAAATGCGGGGATTCTTCCCCTTCGACTACGCTCAGGGTCAGAATGACAGACATTTTTGGTGGTGCAATCGGCACGGCTAAAGCCGTGCCCTTCCGAACTGCGGCGGGTGATTGTGAAGACGGGAAGTGAAATGGCGCGAAGGTGCCTAAAGACGGGGCTTGAGCAGGGATGTCCCGTGGCGGTGCGGGCCGATGGGCCTGGCGCCCTACGGGCGGGATCGCTTAGGCGTGATGCCTGGATTGCTCCTTGTCGAGCACAGCCAAGGCGATGCCCTCTTCCACACTGTGAATCTTGTGTCCGGAGGCCTCGAGTTTGCGGATCCTGGCGCTTAAATCGCGGGTGTAGAGGAACATCCAAGTCATTACGCAGACAAAGATGATAGCCAGTACCGTGTAGACGATATCGATGGTTTCCATCATATCTGGTTTGACGGTGAGGGCCGGGTTTTTGGTGGTCTGCGAGCATCTTCGTGTTGGCTGCCTTGGTGTTTCATTGCGACTGAAGCAATAGGTCGGGCTTTCAGCCCTCTTATTTTCTTGCGACTTCTACCTGGGGCTTCACCCCAGGCTGGTATAGAACGCGCCGTTGGCGCTTCATGCTTCTTTGGTATCGCGACTACCTCCTGTGCTTCTCTATCTGGTGCTCTTCTAGGTGGAGGTGTAGACGCGGGGGCGTGGTTTGATGTGGCTGATGTCGACCTCTTCGAAGGAGATTTGGGGCGCGCCGTTGACGAAGGCGGCCTTGGTGGTTTTGAGGAACTTTTCGTCGTCGCGGTTGGGGAAGTCGGGTTTGTAGTGGGCTCCGCGGGATTCGTCGCGGAGGCGTGCGCCCTGAACGATGACGCGGGCTAGTTCGAGCATGTTGTAGAGCTGGCGGGTGAAGGCGAAGCTGGTGTTGGCCCACTGGCTCTTGTCGGAGAGGTTGACGTTTTCGTAGCGAGCTAAGAGTTCGACGAGCTTGGCGTCGGCTTCGTCGAGGCCGGCGTTGTAGCGGACGATGGTGGCGTGCTTGGTCATGGTGTCGCCGAGCTCGCGCCAGATCTTGAAGGGGTTCTCGGTGCCGGGGTTGTTGAGGAGCTGCTTGTTGAACTCGTTCTGGCGGGCGAGTTCGGCGGCGTGGCCTCCGTCGCCTTCCTGCGCGGGGAGGGACTTGGCGTACTGCATGGCTTGCGGGCCGGCTACGAAGCCGCCGTAGATGCAGGAGAGGAGCGAGTTGGCGCCGAGGCGGTTGGCGCCGTGGATGGAGTAGTCGGCCTCGCCGGCGGCGAAGACGCCGGGGATGTTGGTCTGCTGGTTGAAGTCGACCCAGAGGCCGCCCATGGTGTAGTGCATGCCGGGGAAGATCTTCATGGGGACCTTGCGGGGGTCGTCGCCGACGAACTTCTCGTAGATTTCGAGGATGCCTTCGAGCTTGTGCTGGCGCTCGGGCGGGAGGTGCGAGACGTCGAGGTAGACCATGGGCTGGCCGTCGATGCCCATGTCGTCTTCGTAGACGACCTTGAAGATCTCGCGGGTGGCGATGTCGCGGGGGACGAGGTTGCCGTACTCGGGGTAGCGCTCCTCGAGGAAGTACCAGCGCTCGCTCTCGGGGATGGACTGCGCGCGGCGCGCTTGTCGTTCGTGTCTTTGGGGACCCAGACGCGGCCGCCTTCGCCGCGGGCGGACTCGGACATGAGGCGGAGCTTGTCTTCGCCGGGGATGGCGGTGGGGTGGACCTGGATGAACTCGCCGTTGGCGTAGTAGGCGCCCTGCTGGTAGAGGGCGGACTGGGCGGAGCCGGTGCAGACGACGGAGTTGGTGGACTTGCCGAAGATGGCTCCGTTGCCGCCGGTGCAGACGATGATGGCGTCGGCGGGGAAGGTGCGGGTCTCCATGGTGCGGAGGTCCATGGCGCGATGCCGCGGCAGGCGCCCTTGCTGTCGAGGACGGCGGAGAGGAACTCCCAGCCTTCGTACTTGGTGACTTTGCCTTCGGCCTCGTAGCGGCGGACTTGTTCGTCGAGGGCGTAGAGGAGCTGCTGGCCGGTGGTGGCTCCGGCGAAGGCGGTGCGGTGGTAGAGGGTGCCGCCGAAGCGGCGGAAGTCGAGGAGGCCTTCGGGGGTGCGGTTGAAGGGGACGCCCATGCGGTCGAGCAGGTCGATGATGGCGGGGCCCTGCGCGGTCATGTTCTTGACGGGGGTCTGGTTGGCGAGGAAGTCGCCGCCGTAGATGGTGTCGTCGAAGTGCTTGAAGACGTCGTCGCCCTCGCCCTTGAGGTTCTTGGCGGCGTTGATGCCGCCCTGGGCGCAGACGGAGTGCGAGCGCTTGACGGGGACGATGGAGAAGAGGTCGACGGTGCCGCCGGCTTCGGCGATCTTGATGACGGCGGCGAGGCCGGCCAGGCCGCCGCCTACTACGATGATTCTGGGGTTGCTGCTGCCATGTGTTCCTTCCTTTTGATACCGATGCGTCACTATGTGGCAGATGAAAGTAGCATACCGAATAGCACCAAGAAGGCCGCAAACCGAAGACCGAATGCCAACGACCATCGTGCGTAAGCTTATAAATAGACTCTTTGTCATTCTTTGTTCTGCTAGCGTTGAAGCAAGTGTAAGAAGGATGGTTCGCAGAAACGATAGTCCACAGTTGATAATCAGCCCTTCTAGTCCAGCATCTTCCTTGATTGCATCGATCATTCTGACGATGCAAATATACATGATGCCCACATAAAACGAGCATCGCGAGGCCAGCCGTCCAGACTGTGGTCGAAAATGGCATTACTGCACCTGTCCTGACTGTGCTGGATTCGTCGTTCCAGGTGTAGCCGTCGTCTGGTGCGGGCAAGGAGACGCTAGTGGATCTGCGCAGGCATGACGTCATCGGGAGCGGGTGGTGCGCTGACTACGGCGTAGATGCTGGCGAGGCCCATGAGGCAGAGGACGATGCCGACGAAGGCGCAGACGTAGCCGAACTTTTTGCGGGCCTTTTCGCCGGGGGTGATGCCCCACTTGGCGGCGAAGAGCCAGATGCCGTAGGCGAAGTGCCAGGTGGTGGCGATCATGGCGATGACGTAGATGGCGAGCACCAGGGGTTGGCGAGCTCGTGCTGGACCTTGGCGAAGGCTGCGCCGGGGTGCTCGGGGAGCGAGACGCCGGTGAAGCGCTGACGTCCAGACGTGATGGATGATGTAGACGAAGGCGATGAGGCCGGTGATGCGCTGGATGAGATACATGCAGTTGCCAGCCCAGGGGTAGATGTTGATGTTGGAGCGGCCGCGGAAGGCGATGAAGACGCCGTAGAGGGCGTGGAAGGCGAGGGGGATGAAGATGAAGGTCCACTCGAGGACGCGGACGAGGGGCAGGGAGTTGAGGAAGAGGACCTGCTTGGCGTAGGCGAGAGGGCCGTTGAGGGTCTCGAAGTTGGAGACGATGTGCTCGACGAGGAAGGCGCCGATGGGGACGATGCCGGAGAGGGAGTGGAGCTTGCGCCAGAAGAAGGAGTTGCCCTCGCCGGCGCGGAGAGGCTGCACGCCGCGGAGGGTGGGTGGCTGGCGGGGCGACGGTGGCCATGAGGACTCCTGGAGGCTTTACGGAATACTGAAGTGTAGCCTGCTACGGTTCTGGATTTTGGTGCTAACTGATTCTGGCGACGCTGACATGGTACAACCTGTGGCGTAAAATTCACTCGGCAGGGTGATTATTCCGCTGTGGCTGAATGAGCGTCAAGAAAACCGGGGTAATTTGTGCGGTTATCGATTTGTTTGTGCGAAATAAGTACTATCGGGCTGATTTCAGGCGGTTTGGAGTTGGGGGAGAAGGTTATCGAGGAGGGTTGCGGAGGGCGCGGCCGCGATGGCTTAGGGAGAGGCGGGTGATGGGGTCGATCTCGGCCATGGTGAGTTTGTGTTCGGGGATGTAGAAGAGTGGGTCGTAGCCGAAGCCGGATTCGCCTGAGGGGCGGTGAGGATGTGGCCTTCGAGTGTGCCGTGTGGCGGTGGAGATGACTTCGCCCGGTCTCCGGCGTTGCTGCGCGCGGCGGCGAGGACGCAACGGTAACGGGCATGGCGGCAGTTCGGGGGGATGCGTTCATGGCGCGGAGGAGGGCGGCGTTGTTGCGCTCGTCGACTGTGGAGCCGGCAGTGGTGGGGAAGTTGCGATCGTCAGCGTAGCGGGCGGAGCGGACGCCGGGTGCTCCGTTGAGGGCGTCGACTTCGAGGCCGGAGTCGTCGGCGATGACGATTTGGCCGGGGGCGTGGAGGGAGTAGGCGATGGCTTTGAGGCGGGCGTTGCCTTCGAAGGTGGGTTCGTCTTCTGCGGGGGCGGGGATGTCTGGTTGAGATTGGGGAGGGGTTCGATGGTGATGCGGTCGGCTGATGGCGGCGGCGATAGGCGAAGTCGCGGAGCTTGCCTGGGTTGGAGGTGGCTACGTAGAGGACCATGGGTGAAGGTCTACCTAGTATAGATTCGGCGATAAGGATGGAGCATGGGGAGAATGACGAACAAAGAACAGGCAACGGCAAAGGCAAATGCGGGGGTTCTTCGCTTCGCTCAGAAGGACAAAGCTAAAGACAACAACAGCAGCAACAACAACAGCAGGCAACAACAACAGCGGCAACAACAACAGCAAAGACAGAAGCGGATCCTCCGCTTTCGGCAAAGGATGACAACCTAAAAAACAAGAACCAAAGACAACGACAAGGACAAGAACAAAGCAAAGGCAATAGCAAAACCAAGTGGATTCTGGCGGCTTACATTCCCACCCATGACGATGAAACTGTCATGGATGGGGCACCCGATCGTTTGGGGCGGGTTGAGGAGAGAAGCAACGGCGAAAGCAACAGCAGATTTCTCCGCTTCGACTACGCTCAGGATATGGAATGACAAACAAAAAAGGGGGTTAGATGACGGCCAAAGAGACATCGATGGGAATGCTGAAGGCGCACACGGAGTATCTGACGGTGAATACGGATGAGCGGTATGAGATGGTGCATCTGACGCCGCAGGTGGAGGAGATTGTTCGGCGGAGCGGGATTGAGGATGGGATTTGCTTTGTTTCGCCAATGCATATTACGGCGGCGATCTATGTGAATGACAATGAGGACGGATTGATTGAGGACATCAGCGAGTGGCTGGAGAAGCTGGCGCCGCGGTGGTCGGGATATAAGCATCATCAGACGGGCGAAGATAATGCCGATGCGCACTTGAAGGCCTTGCTGCTTCACCACGAGACGACGTTGCCAGTGACGAATGGACGGCTGGACCTGGGGACGTGGCAGAGGATCTTTTATGCGGAGTTCGACGGGCAGAGGCAGAAGCGAATCATTGTGAAAGTGATGGGGGTTGCCAAGGGATGAAAGTGAAACGCGACGGTTCAAGATGGCGGCTAGTGGATTAGCTGATTTGGCAGTTGCGGGTTTGATGGAGGTGCGAGTAGTAAGTATCGATAGGCACGGCTGGAGATGTTTCAAGGCTGCTGGGGGCTGGGAGTTCTATCGAGGGGGTTGGTATGGCGAAGATGAAGGCGCACACGGAGTATCTGACTATCAAGACGGACAGGCGCTATGAGATGGTGCACATGACGCCGCTGGTGGCGGAGGTGGTGCAGCGGAGCGGGGTCGACGACGGGCTTTGTTATGTGTCGCCGATGCATACTACGGCGGCGATCTATCTGAACGACAACAAAGAAGGGTTGAACGAGGAGATTGGGGCCTGGCTGGAGGAGAAGTTGCCGCGATGGCCGGAGTTTCAACAACTGCATATCGGCGAACATGCTGATGCGCATCTGAAGGCGCTGCTGCTGCACCATGAGACGACGCTGCCAGTGACGGAGGGGCGGCTGGACCTGGGGATGTGGCAGAGGATCTTTTATGCGGAGTTCGATGGGCAGCGGGAGAAGCAGATTATCGTGAAGGTGCTGGGGGTCGCAAAACGATGATGTCGACGCGGCGGTTCTGAGCGCGGCCTTCTTCGGTGGCATTGGAAGCGATGGGGTGGAACTCGGCGTAGCCTGCGGCGGAGAGATCTTCGGGGTGGACGTTGCCGCGTTCGAGGAGCAGGCGGGCGATGGCGGCGGCGCGGGCGGTGGAGAGCTCCCAGTTTGAGGCGAACTGCGCGGTGTGGATGGGGACGTCGTCGGTGTGTCCTTCTACGCGGAGTGGGCCTGATGGGAGGGTTGCCGCGAGTTTTGCGAGTAGAGAGATGGAGTAAGGGCGGACCTCGGCTGAGCCAGAGGCGAAGAAGCCGGCTTCGTGGAGAGAGATGACGAGGCCCTCCTGCGTGATGTGGACAGTGACGCTGCCGGGAGGTGGTTGGGCGCCGGTGGTTTTTTCGCCGAGCATCTTTTCTATGTGACCTTCGGTCTGGGCGAATTTTTGTGTGGCCAGCTGGGCAGAGAGCCGTTCGGCGGTGGGCAGCGGAGGCTGGATTGGCGCGGGGGTGGAGATGCTGGGCGATCCGGAGTTGGGGTCGAGAGGCGGCGTGACGGAGTGAGCATCGAAGGTGCCGAGAGGGGTGAAGGCGCTCTGCATGGCGGCGGCTAGCTGGGTCTGCTTCTTCTTGTCCGATTGGCTGGAGGCGAAGAGGACGACGAAGAAGGCGAAGAGCAGGGTGATGAAGTCGGCGTAGGAGACCAGCCAGCGCTCGTGATTGACGTGCTCGGGATGTTTCTTTTTGCTCATGTTGAAGGCTCCTTGGCAATGTTGAAGAGGCTCTAAAAATTATTTGCAGCGACAAATATTCCCTCAGGGGCTAAAGCCCCGTTCAAAAGGGAGCTTTTACGGCGGGACTGAAGTCCCGCCCTTTCAAGACAGCGACTTCAAGGGAGCGCCCTTTCAAGGGGAGCGACTTTTCAAAGACAGCGACTTTTCAAGACAGTGACTTTTCAAGACAGTGACTTCTTAAGACAATGACTTTTCAAAGACAGTGACTTTTTTAAGACAGTGACTTTTTCAGCGGCCACTGAAAGCTCTTTAGGCTGAGATCTCTCTGCTTATGCTGCGACCTCTCTTGGTTTGCCGGCTGCGGCGGATTTGTCGGCGGGAGCTCCTTTGGAGTCGAAGAGGAAGGTGCGAAGTTTGGTTTCGATCATGCGAGGGTTCATGCCCTCGAGGATGGAGATGACGCCTTCGAGCATCATCTCTTTGATCATCTGCTCTTCGCGGTGGCGGAACTTGAGCTTGCCGGCGGCGGGGAGGCAGATGAGGTTGGCGATGGCGACGCCGTAGATGGTTGCGACGAAGGCGACGGCGATGCCGCGGCCGACCTCGTCGATGTTGGAGAGGTTTTTCATGACCTGGATTAAGCCGAGGACCGCGCCGATGATGCCGACGGTGGGAGAGTAGCCGCCAGCGGCCTCGAAGACGGCCGGGATTTTTTCTTCTATTTCGGATTTGTTGTCGAGCTCGAGCTGCATGATCTTGCGGACCTCGGCGGGCTCGGTGCCGTCGACGGCGAGCATGAGGGCTTGCTTGAGGAAGGGGTCGTGGACGGCGGCGAGCTCGGAGTCGAGCGAGACGATGCCGCTCTTGCGGGCCTTGTTGGCGAACTCTACGAGCTGGGCGAGGATGGCTTCACCGTCTTCTCCTTTGTGGAGGAAGACTTTTACGATTTGCTTAAGTGCGGCGAGGAAGATGCTGAGAGGAAACTGCAGCATGACGGCGCCGGCGGTGCCTCCGCAGACGATCATGGCGGCGGTGGGCTGGGTAATCTGGGCGATGCTGCCGCCTTCGATCATCATGCCGGCGAGAATGCCGATGACGGCGAGAAGAATTCCACCGATGCTGGCGATGTCCATAAGAGGTCCTTGTGTGTCTGGTGCGGTCTAGTGATGTAACTCAGCGTTGATGGGCGTGATCGTGAACGATTCTGTGGGCGTCGAAGGCGGACTTCGCGGCGAGGGAGGATGGGGCTTCGGGCCAGGCCTCGCGGAGGACCGCGGCGCGATAGATGCGCGTGCGCGCGGAGACTTCGTCGCAGGATTCGAGGACGACCAATTTTTCTCCGGTGATAAGGGTGAGGACGGTGTCGGGTGAGGCCTCAGCGTATTTGATGAGGTCGCAGTTGACGTCGAGGCGGCAGCCGTTTAGCCGGGTGAGTTCGATCATGAGGAAATTTTCCTTCCATGTGCTGTATCGGCGGAGATACGGATATCTATAGGTGACGGTACTTTTGGCTGGGTGGGGCGGGGTGGAGCTAATGTGCGTGGGGGGCGTGCCGATGAGGTGTGGGAACGCGGAACCTTCCGCAGGGTGAACCGAGTTGCAGGCGTTGATGAAACGGCTGCAGGCGATTTCGGAGAACCACCAGGGACAGGCGTCGCGGTAGGTCAAATTGAGCAATACAGGAGTGTCAAACCATGTCCCTGAGTGTGTTAAACAACATTGCAGCAATCTATGCACAGAACAATCTGAACCAGACGCAGAACAGTCTGCAGACGACTCTGCAGCAGCTCTCCTCGGGTTCGCGCATCAACAGCGGCGCGGACGATGCGGCGGGCCTGTCGGTCTCCGACGGTCTTGCGGCCAATCAAGCGGCGCTGACGCAATCCGCACAGAACGCGCAGAACGGCGTGGGTCTGTTGCAGACCGCTGACGGTGCGCTGTCGCAGGTGACGACGCTGCTGGATCGCGCTACGACCCTTGCTACTGAGGCCTCGAACGGCGGTTTGACGACTGCGCAGGCTACGGCTGCCGATACGGAGTTTCAGAGCATCGTCACCGAGATCGGCAACATCGGGAGCACGACAAACTTCAACAGCAGCTCTGTTTTCTCGGCGAGCGCGACCAACTTTGTGGTGAGCGACGGCACAACTTCGGGAACGACGACGATCTCTGCGACCGTTGGAGCTCTGACTTCAGCGAACGTTGGAGGCGCGGACCTTAGCGGAGATAGCCTGACCTCGACGGCCAATGCTACGACTGCGCTGGCGGATATTACTACGGCCGTCTCGGGTATTTCGGCCCAGCGCGGCACTCTTGGCGCCAGCATCAACCAGTTGAATGCGGCGGCCAATGTGGCGAGCTCAGAGGATGTCAACCTGGCCTCGGCACAGAACGCCATCCTTTCGACCAACTATGGTCAGGCGACCAGCGACCTGGCGAAGTACCAGGTGCTGAGCCAGACCGGTATCAGCGCGCTGGCGCAGGCCAACAGCGTGCAGCAGGAGGTTCTGAAGCTGCTGCAGTAATTCTTCGGATAGCGGCTGCGAATGGAGTGAACCTGCTTCGTTCGTGGCCGTCTTTTCGTTTGAGAGAAGGTTAGATTTCTCTCATTGAGTGAGTTTGAGTTGTGGCGCCGGGGTTGCTTGAGTGCTTTTAGACAGCAGGTAATTATGGGAACGGTTGGGATCAGTTTCGGATCGGCGAGCAGCGGGCAGGGGTTTGATGTGGCGTCGACGGTGACGTCTATTCTGGCTATCCAGCAGGGAATTGAGACTCCGTGGCAGAATCAGCTGACGGCGCTGCAGGCGCAGGACACGGCGCTGTCGACGATTGGCACGGACCTTTCCACGTTGACGACGAGCGTACAGTCGCTGACGGACTTTGTGGGCGTGCTGGCTCAGAAGCAGGGATCGAGCTCGAACACGGATGTGCTGAGCCTGACCTCGGCGAGCGCGACGGCGACAGCGGGAACACATACGGTGGTGGTGAACTCGCTGGCGCAGACGTCGTCAGAGTACTCGGACACAGTGGCGGACGCGAGCGACACGCTTTCGGGCAACGTGACGATCCAGGTGGGCTCGGGCACCGCTCAGACGATCAATGTCGACAGCAGCAGCAATACGCTAAGCTCGTTGGCGGCTGCGATTAATTCCGCAGATATTGGGGTGACGGCGAGCATTATTTCTGACTCGTCGGGGTCACGACTGTCGCTGGTTAGCGGGACGGGCGGGACGGCTGGGCAGTTGACGATTTCGGGCTCGCTCGAGGATGCGACGACGAGTTCGACGCTGGGATTAACACCGGGGAGACGGGCGCGAATGCCAGCCTGACGGTGGATGGAGTATCGCTGAGTAGTGCGAGCAATACGGTGAGCGGTGCGATCCCTGGGGTGACGTTTCAATTGCTGTCGGCGTCGGTGGGAACGCCGGTGCAGGTGGTGATTACAAACGATAACAGCGCAATCGAGTCGGCGTTCAGCTCGCTGGTGACGGCTTATAACGCGGTGGTAAAGGACGTGAACACGCAGGAGGGGAAGGACTCCTCCGGCAACGCGGAGCCGCTGTATGGCAGCCCGACGCTGGCGCTGATCCAGAGCCAGTTGTCGCAGGCGCTGCTGGGCGGCACGGCGAGCGGGGCTATCAGCAGCGTGACGCAACTGGGAATCAGCGTGAACAACGACGGAACGCTGACGCTGGACACGGACACGCTGGACTCGGCGCTGAATAACAACTTCTCCGACGTTACAGGCTTTCTGCAGAACTCCGGGAGCTTCGGGCAGAACTTTGCTTCGACGCTGAATTCGCTGGGAACTCAGGCGCCGGATGGGACGGTGTACCTGGCGCAGCAGCAGAACAGCGCGCAGGAGACGAGCCTGAATGCGAGCATCACCAACCAGAATGCGCTGATCGCGGCGCAGAAGACGACCCTGACGGCGGAGCTGAATACGGCGAACGAGATATTACAGTCAATCCCTTCGCAGTTGAACGAAGTGAACGAGATGTACAGCGCAATCACCGGCTACAACACGGGGAACGGATAAAACGATGGCGGACAACGGGTACCAGGAGCAGTTTCTGGCGGGCGCGACGGGAGTAGAGCTGATCGTGGCGCTCTACGACGCGGCGATCCGCTTTCTGTATCGGGCGCTGCAGGCGACCGAGGATGGCGACGTCCGCGCGCGACGCGCGGCGGTGAAGAGGGTGGTCGACATACTGATGTATCTGCAGGGCCGGCTTCGGCCCGACGTTGGCGGCGATGCTGCGGCGGCGCTGTCGGACTTCTACGCGGCGATGTTTACGCAGACGCTGGAGGCTTCGCACTTTGCATCGGCGGTGAGATTCCAGGCGGTGATCGGCTGCGTCCGGAACGTTCGCGACGCGTGGGTGATTGCGGCGCGCGATCCGGAGGCGGGCAGGGTGTTGCCGCGTGAACTTAAGACCCGGGAGGAGAGATTTTTGCCGGGTAACACGGCTCCGGCGGAGGGTGAGTCGGCGAACTCGCGCTGGCAGGCTTAAGTTCTTCTTTCTTTCCAGGGTACCCCCCATTGCCCGGCTGCAAGTGCTTTGTTTTCATCTGTTTGCAGGGTGTTTGTGTCTGCAAAATATTCTAAACAAATGACTTATCGCTAAATTCTTCCAGGTAAAGGAGTTATGGGCGATATCCTTTGGGAATCGATTGTTAAAGAGCTAAGCCCGGGTTTAGCTGGGGCTTTCTTTTGCTTACTGGATCTAGTTTACCAAGTGGCGCATAACTAATGCGCACTTTTCTTTTGTTGGCTAAGTGTTGGTGGAAATTGAGTTAGTCGAATTCATACGGTGGGTGGGGCTTGACATGCGATTTTGCTGAGGAATTTCGCGAAAAATAATTGGGGCTTACGCCGACCGCGATCTGCGCGGACAACCACGGATTAAAAACAGGAAAGGGGATGAAGCTGGATTTGAGCGGATCGGCTGGTATGGGATGGAACCGACAAAGGCCAAGGCGATTGAGTATCAGTAACGAGTAACGAGTAACGAGTAATGAGTAAGAACTGGCAACGGGATTTTTGAATCAGGTATCAAGTATCGGATATTAGCTATGAGGTAAAGACGAAGGCATCTGGGCAGGGGATGGGGCATAGATAGAGAAGCGGATTTCTGCGCTGAGGAGGGAGGGAGGGAACCTGTCAATTATGACAGTTCAAGGGCAGACGCGAGCCGGATACATTTGTGGTCCGGTTTGTGATATCACGGATGGATACAGTGGGCGATCGATTGCAATAAGTCGCCAGGATAGTTTTCTGTGACAGGCCCCGGGTTTTGAGTTCTTCTCCATGAAAGACCTGAAGTCGGGAGCACCTCCCCTATTCCCAGTTCAAAGGCTGAATTCTGCTAGTCATCCTGCGAGGCCAACCGGCAGGAATGTCCGGTCGACCATTTTGTCGTTCTGAATTGAAACCCAAGTTGGGGGTTCAAAATGTCTCGGATCCGAATTCTGATTGCGGATGACCATACGCTGGTTGCCGAGGCGATCAAGAACCTGATTGAACCAGAGTACGAAGTCGTCAGGATGGTGGCTGACGGGCGGAGCCTGGTTGATGCCGCGGTGGAATTGAAACCTGAGATCGTTCTTCAGGATCTGGGCCTGCCGCTTCTGAACGGTCTCGATGCGGGTGAGCGGCTAAAGAAACTTCTGCCCAGAACGAAATTTATCGTCCTGACGGTGAATGAAGATTCCGATGTGGCGGCGAGAGCGCTGCGCCAGTTTGCGAATGGCTATCTTCTAAAGAAATCCGCGGGCAGCGAGTTGAGAAAGGCGATCTCAACGGTTCTGCGCGATGAGTCGTATGTGACGCCCATCATCGCTAAAAAGCTGACGGCGGATTTTATCCGTGATCCGAACCCTGACCGCGTCAGAAAGTTTACTTCTCGTCAACGCGAGGTATTACAGCTTCTGGCGGAAGGCCGATCGATGAAACAGGTGGCCGCGACTCTGAATATCAAGCCCAGAACGGTGGCGTTTCATAAATACCGGGTGATGGAGGAGTTCGGGCTGAAGACGAACGCGGATCTGGTTCAATTCGCGTTCCGGGAACGGCTGGTTGAAGTGCCGGGCAATGAGGTTTCTGCCGGGCTCTCGCGAATGGCTGCGAGCTGAAGAGGGTGCTGAGAAATCATTCTTAGTATCGGAGTATTCCCTCAGTGGCTAAAGCCACATTGTAGCTATGGCACTTGCGGCGCGGCTGAAGCCGCGCCCTTTCAAAACGACGGCTTTTTCAGCAGCCTCTGACAGCTGTTTCGTTGAAATCTTCGCGCTCGGTTAGTCGAACGTCTCCCAACTGCGGAGGGTGTGTTCGTAGATGGCCATGTTGACGCGCTTGCCGCGAAATTTTACGCCCTCCATGGTGAGGCGGAGGCGCTGTTCGACGGCGGCTTCGCCGCGTAGCTTGATCTCGCCGCCGGCGCCTACTATGCGCTGCCAGGGTAGTCCGTGGAGTTCGGCGCTACGAAGTAACTTTGCGACGGCCCGGTGGTAGAGCGGATAGCCTGCGGCCGCGGCTACTTTGCCGTAGGTCGAGACCTTGCCTTTGGGGACGGAGCGGATGATGCGGCGGAAGGCGGCGTCGCGGGGTTCGTTTTTGCGGAGGGCGTCTTTGGTGATGCGGCGCTTTAGGTCTTGTGGGACGGCTGGGGGGCGCATGGGTGGAACTTTATCAGAGGGGAGGAAACGAAAGCTCACTGATGTGGATTCGAGCAGTATGGATGGTGCGAGTGGCGTCGGGGTCCGTTCGGGAGAGAAATGCAACAGCAAATGCAACAGCAGATTCCCTAACGGGATGACAAACAAAAGTCTGTTAAGGGTGCGGGAGATCGAGCAGCACTACGTCTGAGCGCTGCTGCACTCGCTCGAGGACAAGCTCGTGGCCGTCCGGGGAGATGTCGAAGTCTCGAAGATCGAATTCAGGCGGGAGGTTGGTGAGCTGCCGCTCTGCACCCGAGTTGAGGTCGATGAGCCAGAGATCCTTGTGTTGCATATCTCCTCTGAGGAAGACGAGCATGCGTCCTCCGGGCAGGAATGCGAGGCGCCGGGCTCCGCGAGTGAGGGTGAGCGTGTGCAGTGGACGCGGGGTTGCGTCGTCAGCGACGGCCTTCACGGAGAACGTGGTGCCGATGTCGGGGCCGGAGTAGACGGCGAACCGTCCTTCGCGGGTCCACGCGGGATCGACCGAATACTCGCGGACAAGGGGATTGGGGGAATGACCGTCGAGTGGAATGCGGAAGAGGTGTGGGACGCCGTGATCGACCACTGCCGATGTGATCGATTGTCCGTCGGGCGCCCAGGCTGGAGTGCCTTGCAGATCGAGTGAATCGGTAACGACGCGGGCGTTTGAGCCGTCGGCCTGCATTACGTACAGGAGCGTTTTGCCGTGCTGGCTGGCAGAGAATGCGAAGTAATGTCCATCGGGGGAGATTGCAGGGCTGCCAAAGATTTGGGCTCCGTCGCCGCTCCACAACTCGGAGCTGGTTCCGCTGGTCAACTTCCAGATACTTTCGCCTTTGCCAGTGGCGGAGACGTACACAAGGAAATCTGGCCCCAGACGCGGGGAGAAGCCTGTTCCGGTGGTGAGGGGAATTGGGGTGGGTGCTGGTGCTTCGGTCTGGGCTCCTGTCTGGGTTTGCGTTTGTGGCTCGGGGATCGGCAGGCGCCAGAGGGTTGTCTTCGGATTCGCGATGGTGGCAACGAGGCGACGACCGTCCGCACTGGCCGCCAGCGACGTATATGGTTGAGGACCGGAGGCAAGGCGGTGGGGAATGCGGCGCTCGACGTCCATGCTGTAAAGCCACGGGCCGGAGCCATCGGAATCAGTGGTGAGATAGAGCAGCGTTCGTCGATCCATGAGCACAGGATCAATCACTTGTGCATTGTGCGACGTGATCCGCTCGGGAGCTCCGCCGGCGGAGGAGATACGCCAGATGTCCAGCTTGTCCGGCAGCGAGCCCTGGACGAAGTAGATGAATGCGGCGTCCGGCGACCATAGGGGAAAGTGAGCGTGGAGACCTGCAGGCGCGGTGAAGATGGGCGCTGCTGCCGATTGCAGATTGCCGTTGGAGACGAACAATGGGTCTCCGGGGCCGGGAGTGTGATATGCGAGCCGGGAGCCGTCGCCCGACCAGTCGTACTCGGCCACGCCCGCGAGGTATGGTCTGGGCTCTCCGCCGAGGGTTGGGACGGCCCAGATGCTGATGTCGCTGCCGGTGGGGCTGTTCTGCTCGGTGGAGCCGTTTTGCCTGCGGATCCAGAAGGTGACGAGAGAGCCGTCTGGGGAAAAGCCGAGCTCGCGGATGGATGGATTTACGATCTCCTGCGCGGCGCCGTGGGTGAGGTTGTGGAACTCTCCGGAGCCGACCTGCGTGACCCAGACGTCCTCGCGGCCTTCGCGGTCGGACAGAAACGCGATGAAATGACCGTCACGGGATATGGCGGCGGCCTGATTCACTTCACCGAAGTCGGTGACCGGCTGAAATCGCGCATTCGCGATGGGGCTTCGCCAGAAATGCTCGGTCCGCTGGAGCCAGAGACCTGCACAAATTGCCAGCGTGGCTGCCGCTGCTGTGAGGAGCAGGACGAATTTCCATCGGTTGGAGGTGGGTTTTGCCGGAACCGGCGGTGGTGGCGGGGGCTCGGCTGGAGGGGAGTCGCTGCCATTCTCCTGCGCTGCGCGAAGATTTCGGCTGCGGGTCCAGGCATCCAGTTCTGCCCGGGAGGCGTAGACGGAGCCGAGCTTGTCGTGGAGGTGGCGGTGGATGGGCATTCCCTCCCGCTTCTCCCAGCGCTGGACGGTTGTGACGTCGCGGTTGAGATAGACAGCAATCTCCTTCCACGAGTCGAGGCGGTCTTCCGGCCGGTCTGGGAGCCGGTTTGGGAGCCGGTCTGCGAGCGATTTCTCGGATGGGGGTGCGCCGGAAGATGGTTCGCCCATTGTGCGCTCCTGATTGGCCCGTGGTTCTTGCGGGCGGGGAACCCGAATTGTAGCGTGCTCTGGCCTTCGAAGGCACGGCAAACCGCGGTATTCGACGGTAAGTTGCGGAACCAATGCGGTTCCGCGCCTTACGGGTTGAAAGTGTGAGCGGAGTGTCCGACTGTATCCGAGCGTTCTCAAATCCTAGATTTTGGAGATCTTTTATGCAGAAGAAAACTTTCGGTTGGACACTATGCGTTGCGGCAGTCCTGGCGCTGGCCGCTGGTACCGGCGCTCTGGCTCAATTTTGGGGAGCAGACAGATTGCCTACGAGTTTTAGGGGGCAGATCAATGCATATACACCCACAACGACCAAAGCGCCGACCGGGCCGTATGAGATTCGAGGCCCGTGGTCCATGCAGTTGAAGAGGGATGGAACGCTGGCGGATTTTTCGACGGAGCTGAACATGGTGCTGTCGGATGGTTGGGTGCTGACGAACGGCACCACTCCGCCGAACTTTGATCCGACCACGAGGAACGCCCACACTCACAACATCACCATGAGCAATGGCACGGTTACGATGCTTTCAGGTGGCGGATTTCAAGTAGTTGGACCGGCGTTCGTTACGCTTAATGGCGGGGCGACGCCTTTTGCCCAGGTTTCAACGTTGACCATCGTTGTTTCGGGGGGCACAGACGTCAAATTTTCCAATATCTCACTGACGTTTCCATCTACGGCGCCAGCAGCCGGTCACTTTGGAAGCGCGCCTCTGCCGGGGGTTATTCGAACATTCAGTTACGACCGTCGATAGGTGGTGGGGGTGGACTACTTCTTTGTGAGGGTGGTGAGGCGCACTTTTGCGCCTTGTCGCCTTTGCATTTCTTCCTCGAGTGCTGCTGCGGGTGGGCATTCTGCATCCCACCCTTCGCGGTAAGGCTGCGAAGGATGGGCAGCCGAGCGGTTGGGGTTGGTCGATAGAGAACAGGCAACAACAAAAGCAAATGCGGGGGTTCTTCGCTGCGCTCAGAATGACAGCGGAAGAGGAGATGACGGTGGGATTTTTTGAGCCTGCCGGAGTTTAGCCCTGGGCCAGGTAGATGAAGCGGATGAGGAAGAGGGCGGCGAGGAGGTAGAGCATCCAGTCTTTTTTCTTGGCGCGGCCAGTGAAGAGCTGGATGAGGGCGTAGCTGGTGAGGCCGAAGCTTAGGCCGTTGGCGATGGACCAGGTTAAGGGGATGGTTGCGATGGTGAAGAAGGCGGGGATGCCTATCTGGGGGTCGCGCCAGTCTATCTCGCCTACGCCGGTAAGCATGAGGGCTCCGACGAGGATGAGGGCGGGGGCGGTGGCGAAGTTGGGGATGGCTCCTACGATGGGGGCGATGAAGAGAGAGAGGAAGAAGAGCAGGCCGGTGACGATGGCGGCTACTCCGGTGCGGCCTCCGGCGGCTACTCCGGCGGTGGACTCGATGTAACTGGTGACGGTGGAGGTGCCGAGGAGCGAGCCGAAGATGGTGGAGGTGGCGTCGGCGAAGAAGATGCGGTTGAGGCGGGGGATGGTGTGGTCTTCGGAGATCAATCCGGCGCGCTGGGTGACGGCGACGAGGGTGCCGATGTTGTCGAAGAGATCGACGAAGAGGAAGACGAAGATTATCTCGAAGGCGCCGACGTGAAGGGCTCCGGGGATGTCGAGGTGGAAGGCGGTTTGTTTGAGCGCGGCGAGGTCGTAGTGCTGGGGCTGCCAGTGGAGTTGGTGGAAGACGATGCCGAGGCCCATGGTGGTGAGGACTCCGATGAGCATGGAGGCTCGGACTTTGAGGACCTGCAGGATTGCGATCAGGAGCAGGCCGAAGATGGAGAGGGCGGTCTCGGGAGCGCGGAGGTTGCCGAGGGTGACGGTGGTGGCGGAGCTGGGGACGATGATGCCGGCGTTGCGGAAGCCGATGAAGGCGATGAAGAGGCCGATGCCTCCGCCGACGGCTGCGTGGAGTTGATGGGGGATGGCTCCGACGAGACGCTGACGGATGCCTCCGATGGTGAGGAGGAGGAAGATAACGCCGGAGAAGAAGACGGCTCCGAGGGCGGTCTGCCAGGGGACGCCCATGCCTTTGACGACGGTGTAGGTGAAGTAGGCGTTGAGGCCCATGCCGGGGGCGAGGGCGAGGGGGTAATTGGCGATGGCGCCCATCAGGATGCTGCCAAAAGCTGCGCAGAGGCAGGTGGCGGCGGTGACGGCGGCGATGGGCATGCCGGTCTGGGCGAGGATGGAGGGGTTCACGAAGATGATGTACGCCATCGTGATGAAGGTGGTGATGCCGGCGAGGATCTCGGTGCGCCAGGTGGTGTTGAGCTGGACGAAACGGAAGTACCGTTCGAGTTTTTTGACCATCCCCACCCCACCCTTTTGCTCAAAGTATTCAATTCATGTTACTTAGTTCCGGACTTCTGTTTTTCTGCGCCGCAAAATGTTCATTACAAATGTCTTAGCTTCAAAGTATTCAAAAATAAAGGCTTAGCCATCCGGTTAGCTGGGCCGGGGCTTTGGCTTTGGTTTTGAAGCTGTTCATCTAGTATAACTGAAGGGTTAGGAGAGTCTGTTGTTGTAAGAATTTTGGAGTCAGTGGTTTAGGAGTTTTTGCTTGACAGGAGTCAACACCTTGTCCGGGTCAAGGCTTCTGTCCAACGTACTCGACTACCCCTCTGTCCCGGACCGGTCGTTCGTGATGTAGCAGCACCTTAAGTCCCGGCAGCATGGAGAGGATTTCTCCTTTTCCCAATGGCTGCAGGTTGGGCGGAGCGGTTCCCTCGTAGGTGTTCCAAGCTACGCCGCTCTTGCAGATGAGAAGGCCGCCGGACCTCAACGTGGATAGAACGCTGGGGCAAACATCCCGATCAAAGTGGTAGAACATAACGATCAGGTCGAACTGGGCGGGTTTGAAGTGGAACTCCGCGACATCCATGGCGAATAGGTCCAGCGAGACTCCGAGCCTGCCAGCCTCGTGAGCGAGTTTTTGGATTGCGACCTCCGAGATGTCTACGACGCTGACACTCCAATTCTGCTTTGCCAACCATAGCGCGTGTCGTCCGACCCCTCCCGCAAGGTCTAAGGCGTCGCCGCCTTTCGGGAAAGGGCCGGCTACAAAATGACTGAAGGCGTCAAGGAAGAAGGGGTCCGGCTTTTCCAGCGAGGGGAGGCCCTGCTCGTACTTCTGGTCCCAGAGCGAACGTGCCTGATCGGATGCCATCTTTTGAAGATATAACGCAGGGACGATATTGTTTGGAGCAACGGATCTATCTAAGGAAGAAGCATGACGGCTGATGAGGTGAAGAAGCTGCTGGGGCTACAACCGCATCCGGTGGAAGGTGGGTGGTTTGTGAGGACGTATGAGTCGGGAGAGAGAGTTGCGGCGGAGGCGTTTGAGGATGGGCGATATCCGGGGGCGCGATGGACAGGGACCGCGATCTATTACTTGCTGGAGCCGGAGACCTTCAGCGAGATGCACCGGCTGAAGTCGGATGAGATATTTCACTTCTACATGGGGGATGCGGTGGAGATGTTGCAGCTCACTCCGGGTGGGCGGGGGGAGAGGATTTTGATTGGGACGGATCTGGCGGCGGGGGAGAGGCCGCAGGTGGTGGCGCGGCGCGGGGTTTGGCAGGGGTCTCGGCTGAAGGCTGGCGGGAGGTGGGCGCTGATGGGGTGCTCGGTTAGCCCGGGGTTTGAGTTTGAGGATTATGAGGAGGGGTGGCGGGAAGAGTTGAGCGCGGAGTGGCCGGAGTGGCGGGAGATGATTGGGGAGTTGACGCGGCGGTAAAACCGGAAGGCCATTAAATTTGGGAGCGCCTAAGGCGAAAGATTGGATTAGACTCCGTGACATGCCGCCTGACAAGAATAAGACAAGCCTATGGGTAGCGATCATCGGTGCTTTAGGAGTAATTTTCGCTGCTTTTGCGCCAGTCGCGATTAATAAGCTAAAGACCAGTGAGCCGGCCAGTTTTACCGGCAGAGTTTTGAATTCCGACGGCAACGGCATTAATGCTGCGACGGTGGTAGTCCTGTCCGACAGTGAGAAGGTAATGAATGTCTATACCGACTCATCAGGAACTTTTATTTTTCCGATTCCGCCTGATGCGCACTCATTAAAGATCAGTGTTGAAGCTAAGGGGTACGTCACTTCATCTCGAGAGATGAATTCTAAAGATACGAAGGCAGAATTCAGGCTAGAGGCCAGTCAACCAACCTCAAATACTCCTCAGACTTCCGGGGCTAACAGTATCTCCACGGGAAATATCACTACTCATGGTTCTAACTCCGGTGTAGTAGTTGGCAATAACAACTCGAACGGTACAAGCGAAAAGAGATGATAATGCGCCTTGTTGCGATAACGTTATGCCTGGTAACAGCTAGTAGCTGCGCACAACAACATACAGGTAGCGTGAGCACAGGCAGAGTGAGTACATCCGGTGCTAACAGTCCAGTCGTAGCGGGAAGTTTTAATACTATTGTTATTGGCAAAGAGTCACCTACCGATCCTAGATCAAGTGGTCTGGAATTACCGTTGAAGTTGCATGATCAGCAACTGGATCGCTATCAGGTACCTTTCGACTATGAAAAGGATCCCCAATGGAGTCCGTACAGGAATAGTCCGCATCTTTTATCAACAGCCCAGTTACAGGCACGTGTAATCGTTTTGAAAGCCCTTCGGACCTATGCGCAGTCGCTGGTCGATTTGAACGAAGGTGTTCAATCCAAGGAATTGGATGAGGAAACGAGAAGGACAGGTTTGAGTCTCATCTCTCTTACAACGCAAATAGGTCCGCTAATGAGTAGCATCCCATCTGATCGGGCAGGGGTGCCATCTTTTGCACCTAAAGACATGGTTGATAAAAGTCAAACCAGTCTGGTCGCTCTTGGGCAATATTTGGCATCGCAGAAACTACGGTCTGCCTTTCCCAAGATAGTTGTTGCCATGGACCCTCACATTGACAATCTTTGTTTATTGCTTTTTGCAGACATCACAGTGATGCGTCAGCAATCGAGAGTTGATTTCCGAGAGGTCGCAGAGGAGGAGAATAGTTATATAAGGCGAACGAACCTCTCACCGTCGGAGCGACGGGAGGAGATTCGGCAACTCCCCCTAATAATAGGAGTTGAACAGGATGTTGATGGCAAGCTTTCGGAGCTGGAATCCTCAATCCACGCGTTTGCTGCTGCTCACCACGCGCTAAGCGTCCGTGCACACAGTGTGCAAGCAGAGAGGAACCAATTTCTGCAAGATCTCATGAAAGCAAGTTCTTCGTTTTGAAGTTTTGGAAGTGTGTTACTGAGGCTGTTCAGCGGAGTTTAGGGTTGAGGAGGGTTTCTTTGTAGGCGGGGCGGAAGGCGCTTTCGCGCTCGCGGCAGGCGGAGCAGCGGCCTACGTGCTCGAGGAGGGTGGTGGATGTCCAGGTATGGTTTTCTTTGGCGTGATGGAGGCGGCGTTCGCGCTGGTGGAGGGGGACAGTGTCGTCTGACATGGCTTCAGATGCGGCAGCCAGTTCGATGATTGCGTTGGCCAGCATCTGCTTGAGTTCGCGACCTGCTGAGCACGGCATAATGGCGCAATATTAGCACCGTTCGACGGCTGCTGGCATGGCGGGGATGGGGGATTGCCTGGGCGAGGACGGGGCGGGCTTTCAGGGGGCGGAAAGTTTGGTTTGGCGGGAAAGGCAACCCACCCCTTCCACCCTCCGAGTAAACAGCACTCGGCGGGGACCTCGGCTTTCCGATGAGGCTGGAAAGGATGGGCCACCAGGTTGCCGTGGGCTAAGGCTTTGTGAGCTTGAGGTCGGTGACGGTGGCGTCGGTGTTGTGGGCGAAGCGGATGCCGTAGACGCCGTCGGTGGACTTGAGCTTGCCGGCGGTGACGAGGTCGGCTTTGGGATAGGTGCCGACGACGGCGCCGTTGATGGAGCATGAGACGGAGTCACCCTTGACGGACATAGCGATCTGCTGGGTGACGGGTTCGCCGGGGCCGGCGGCTTTGTGGATGGCGTCGTTGGGGCCGCCACGGCCGTTCATCTGGAAGGGCTGGGGGCCCATGCCGCGGACGATGAAGGTGCCGTTGCCGTAGGCGGCGCAGTAGAGGTAACTCTCGGAGGCGGTGCCGAGATCATTGCCTGCGATCACGATGCCGTAGGGGTGGGGATGACTGTTGAGGTTCATGTACTTGGGCTCAGTGAAGGTGGCGGAGACGGTGTAGTCGCCGGAGGCCTTCTGGGAGGGGTTCCAGTAGGTGATGGCAGGGCCGGTGACGACGTGGAGGGCGTTGCCTTCCTTGGTGAGCTTGGAGTCGTTGACGCCCTGCCCGGCCTTCTCGGCGGAGTCATCGACCTTGCCCTGCCAGCCGGGCACGGAGATGCCTCCGCCGGCGATGGAGCGGGAGGCCTCGGTGGGGGCCTGCGCGTGAAGAAGTGTGGGGGCGAGGACGACAAGGACGGCGAGGGTGGAGCTGAGGGTGAGACGCATGGAGAATCCTTTCGGGGCGAAGGAGTTGGCGGAACCGATTATAGCGTGCCTCTGCGAACGATTGATTTGGAGATGCCGGGAGTTTGACGGTTGTAGATGAATAGGGTTGCGGTTGTGGAGCAGCCGGCGATAGAAATTAGCCGATCGATTAGCCAATCGATAGCGAAAGTGACTTCCCTGGCTGCGCAAAATGGTGCAGCAATTGCGAAATGTCGGATCATAAGGGCTTGATGTTGCGTGTAGTTAGAATGGCACGCCAAGTGCTCATCCTCAGTCGGGTCCCCCGAAACTGGTGTGTAGGTTTTCCCGGATAAGTTGGTGTAACGCGGTCATTTCCTGGTATCTGGTTGTTGCCCTTTTTAGTGATTACAGGCCCTTGTGAACCACTCGCAGTTTTCGCGGCAGAAGTTTTCGCGGATTTCTCTTGTGTCATCTGGTTGTTTGTTAGTGACTTCAGGCCCCTTCTTGACGCGTAGTTTCCGGCAGAGCAGTGCGCGATATTCCTCTATATCTGATCGGTGCTGTTCTGGTTCGTTCAATAACTATGAAAGTTTGAGGTGGATTTAGATGAGCCGTAAACTGATTTGTTTCCTTGCCTTCCTACTGGTTGGGGTAGCGTATACTCCCACCGCGCACGCCGATGAAGCTATCGGATATATCATCTTCACCGCAGACTCGCCGACTACAGGCGATTTCGATGTCGTGAATCAGACGGGTCCCAATTCCTCCGGGGATTCGACATTCCCCGTGAGTACGACTGTAACTTTATCGGGCCTGAGCCTGAGTGGGGTCTCGGAGACCTTTAGCCTGGATGTGGACGGTCTCTCGTGGGACGGCTCGGACTTCCCTCTGTCGAGCCTGACTGGTGTGGACTCGGTGACGTTGACCGGGACGCTGAGCCCGACGACGCTGACGTTGTTCGACAGTTCGACGGTGACGGTGAACCCGTCGTTTAGCGTGACGCTCTCGGACCCGAGTGGAATCAGTGCCGATGACTTTGCAGTCATCTATGCGACGACTGGGTCGAGTGGCGGTGGTGGTGGAACCGTTCCGGAGCCGGAGTCGCTGATGCTGGTTGCGACGGGTTTTGCAGGGCTAGCCGGCTTCCGGCGCAGGATACTGCAGACGCTGGCGAGCAGGATGTCGCGGCGAGTGCTGGGCATGACGGTGGTCTTCGCGGGTCTGTTCGCGATGACGGCCGGCGCCCAGGTGAAGTTGAACACATATACTTCGCCAGGTTCTGACCTTGTCGGCGCGGTGAACGTGGGTTTGACGGGCAGTGGTTTTCCTCCGTCGATCAATCCGGGCTCGGCGACCCTGACGTTCGCGGCCAGCTGCGGCGGTACTCCGATTGCGAGCACCTCTCCGAGCGCAGTGGTCACGCTTATCGGCAGCACTGATCGCATGCTGTTCACGGTGCCGTCGACGCTGACGACCGGGGATTACTATGTTGCGGTGTCGGGCACGAATGCGGCGGATGTGTCGTTTTCGAGCACCAATTGTTCTGAGATCCAAGTGACGGCGACCACAACCACGCTAGCTGCCTGCGTTCCGACGAGCTCGCTGGCGGTGGTGGTTGGTCCGAACGTGAATGCGTTTGTCCCGTTCGGCTCGTGGGGCGGTGGCGACACGGGAATCGAAGAGGTGCCGCTGGAGGGCAGCGGGACTGCGATGAACTTCGCGACCACGAACGCTGTGAACTCCTGCGCTGCAAACTCAGTGACGGGCGAGGTAGTGTGCACGGAGAACGGCACGACAGTCGACCTGATTAACGGTGCAACGTTGACCACTGTGACCAGCGGTTCGAACTCAACTGCCGGCTTCAGCGGCGGCAGCTGCTACGACTGCGGCGTGGGGATCAATGCGGCCAACAATACCGCGGTGATTGCGATGGGACTTTCCAGCCCCATCGGCGACTCCGGTATTCAGTTCCTGAACCTGACGTCACCGGCGACCTTCAACACTCCGATCCCGTTGAGCAAAGAGGTGTCGGAAGATATCTCGATCGATTCAGGGCGCAATCTGATTCTGTCGCCGTCTGAAAGTGGGTACTACGACCTGTTGAAGATCGGCTCCGGCAACACCATTACCGAATATTCGCATTATGTGGCATCGTATCTTGACTCGGCCGCCGAGGATTGCACCACGGGAATTGCATTGTCCGCGATTGAGTTCACCGACACGATTTATATTGGCGATCTGACCCAGGCCACGTTTACTCCGGGCTCGCCTGCCGGGACGTGGACCACCGCGGATCAGATATTCAATCTCAATGACGGCAATTATTCTGCCGGAACCTCGGGCATCAGCTCGGCGCCCGGGACGAACCACCTGGCGGTCGTGACGGGTGAGTTCGGCGGCAGCTCGTATGCAGCGCTGCAGCTTCCTGCTACCTCGGGCACCGGCACGCCGACACTTGTAGACTATGCGTATGTCGGGTCGATGCCGAACACTCCGGACAGTGAGCCGTTCGAAGCCGGATATGACCCTCACACCATTACTGCATATACGAGCCCGAACAGCGGCAAGTCTTATGCAGTCTTTTCCGACTGGGTGTTTGGCTACCCAACTTATCTGGGGGTAGTCGACCTGCAATGCGTACTGGGGCTGCCGCGGGCTGCAGGGACGCATAACGTAATCGGCAATGCCTCTGCCTGCACACGGTATGTAGCTGTTCCGTAGTTGCTGTGCAGCGGCGGAAGTGAATTCGAGACCGGGCTGAGAGAGAACCAGGAAGGCCTCTCTCAGCCGGGTTTTTCTGTTTTGACGCAGGACCAAACGGCTTGGATCACGAGTGTCGTTGTCCCGGGATTTTGGGCGACATGGCTGGAGTACTGTTCTATTTTGTATATTTGTTGCCGAGCTGTTCCAAAAGGTCCGGACACCAGGAGTAGAGGATGAGGGGTTGGCGCTGCACAGGGCTCTTAGTAGTCTTACTGGTTTTTTCATGGAATGCGAAGGCGCAGACACCGGCCAATGACGGGTCCCCGGGGAAGGTACGCACCTACTACATTGCGGCGGACGAGGTGCAATGGAACTATCAGCCGGGCCCGGCGCTGAACATTCTGACGGGTGATAACGAGATCAGGGGGTCGCAGCCGGAGCTGAAGACGAACACCTATACGAAGGTGGTCTATCGCGAGTACACGTCGGACAGCTTTACGACGCTGAAGCCGCGTGCGCCGGAGTGGGAGCACCTGGGGATACTGGGGCCGGTGATTCGCGCGGAGGTGGGGGACACGATCAAGGTGGTGTTCAAGAACAACTCGCGGCTGATATGCAGCATGCATCCGCATGGGTTGTCGTACGACAAGGCTTCGGAGGGGGCATACTATGCCGATGCCGCGGGGACGCCTCCGGACATAACGCTGAAGGGCGATATGGTGAAGAGGGGCGAGGTGTTTACCTATATATGGGGCGTGCCGGAGCGCGCAGGGCCAGGGCCGATGGACCCCAGCTCGATCCTATGGATGTATCACTCGCACTTCAATGAGTCGCGGGACATGAACTCGGGGCTGCTGGGGCCGATCATCATCTCGAGGAAGGGCTCAACGAAGCCGGATGGGACGCCGAAGGATGTGGACCGCGAATTTGTGGTGGCGTTCGCAATCTTCGAAGAGAACAGCAGCGGCTTCTTCATGATGAACATCGTGCACGACCAGAAGTACACGGTGGCCGAGATCAATAATCCGAACTTTGTGAAGATGCTGGAGTACTACACGCTGAATGGGTACATAAAAGGCACGATGCCGCTGCTGACTATGAAGAAGGGCGAGCGCGTGCGCTGGTACCTGATGGGAAACAGCAACGAGGACGACGCGCATGTGCCGCACTGGCATGGGCAGACCGTTCTGGTGAACAAGATGCGGATGGACACGGTGAACATGGGGCCGATGGGAATGATAGTGGCGGACATGGTGCCGGACAATCCGGGCACATGGCTATTTCACTGCCACGTGAACGATCACTTCGATGGGGGGATGTACGCCCTTTTTAAAGTCAGTCCCTGAATTTCCTATGCAATGCATTGAGGTGCTGTGACATGGTTTGGTGGAAGGCGAAGAGATTGTGGCCCATGGGTTGGATAGGACAATATTGCGGCTTGCGATTGAAGATCGACCGGCGTGGCCGCGCGTTGCGGGGAGTGACTGTCTGGACTCTGCTGCCGGCTTTTGCCGCCGCGCAGTTTATGGGGTCACCGATAGACAAACAGCCGCTCGCTGTGCTCGACGGCCAACCCATTTATGAGAGCGAGCTTCCACCTGCCGAGGCGACACAACTGCAGAAGATGATGGCGCAGGTGTATGGAGTGGAACTCCGCGGACTGCATGGAGTGCTGGATAAAAAGTTGATCGCAGATGAGGCGAAGAAGAGAGGCGTCAGCGAAGAAGAGCTATTCAAGACAGAGGTGGTTGCCAAGGCCGCGGAGCCTACTGAAGACGAGGTGAAGGCGTACTACGTGGCGCGGCAGGCACAGTACAAGGGGCAGCCGTACGACGCGGTCAAGGAGCAGATTCGGGAGGGAATGAAGGGGACGGAGATCAAGAAAACCGAAGTGACTTATGTGCAAAGCCTTCTGCAAAAGGCAGTGGATGATGGAGAACTCGTGTTCCTGCTGACGCCGCCTAAATCTGACTTACCTGTTGATCCGGCTCGGATGAGAGGAGATGCCAAAGCGCCGATCACTATCGTCGAGTTCTCAGATTTCAGTTGCGCCTCCTGCAAGACAGCGGAATCGACGATGAGTGCTTTGCTGGCGAAGTATCCGGGACAGCTAAAGGTGGTATATCGGGATTTCCCATTGATGCTGGTGCATCCCAATGCGCAGCTGGCGGCTGAGGCTTCTCGCTGCGCAGCGGAGCAAGGGAAATACTGGGAGTATCACGATGTGCTGTTTGCGAATTCCAGCAAGCAAGGGCGTGACGATTTGATGGAGTATGCAAGGGGCCTGAAGCTTGACGACAAGCAGTTCGATGCCTGCCTGAGCAGTGAGCACACCAAAACGGAGATCGAGCAGGACCTGCAACTGGGAGGCCGCGTGGGTGTAGTTGCCGCGCCGTCATTTTTTGTCAACGGTGTCTTTGTCAGCGGCGCTCGGACGGCCGCGGATTTTGAAAAGATTATTGATGAGGAGTTGTCGTCCACCAAGAGGAAAAAGTCAGCAAACTAGATTGCGGCGTGGTGGGATCCGATTACGAACGTATTGACTGGGCAGGGGCTTGAATGCGGGCGTCCTGCCTTTGTTATTTTCTGCCGATGGATCTGAGATCGGGATCCTTCGCCGCTTTGCGCACACTGCCGTAGTAAATTGTGAGGACGACGTGATATAAGGATGCAAATCTATTGTGCGCAATGCGGTGTTTTGTGCGCAAAGCGAACTGGAGAAGCGAATGCCGAAGCATGAAGCGGGCGAGGATCTGGAGACGAGCGAGGGGAAGGCGTCCGCGGGCACAGATATCGGGAGGCTGCTGGATTTCGGTAGCTGGGGGACGATGCAGAAGGCGATTGTCGCACTGTCCGCGCTGGCGATTATCTTCGACGGCATGGATATCCAGATGATGGGATTTGCGATTCCCGCGATTGCGAAGGACTGGGGGGTTCCGCGCGGCGATTTCGCATCGATCCTGGGGCTGGGTCTGTTTGGCATGTCGGCGGGGACGGCGATGGGTGGTCTGCTTGGCGACCGGATTGGACGGAGAGCTGCGTTGATCGGTAATGTTGCGCTGTTTGGCGCGGCAACGCTTGCGATTGCGTTCGTGCATACTTTGACTGCGTTGCTGATTTTGAGGTTGATCGCGGGTGCGGGAATTGGCGGCGCGCTGCCGAACGCGACTACGCTTACAGCGGAGTTTACGCCGCTGCAGAAGCGTCCGGTGGCGGTTACGCTGGCCATTGTTTGTATTCCGCTTGGCGGCGTGCTGGCGGGCACTATCTCTGCGCGGGTGTTGTCGGTGGGCAACTGGCGAGAGCTTTTCTGGATCGGCGGCACTTCGCCGATGGTGCTGGCGTTGGCTCTGTTCTTTCTGCTGCCTGAGTCTCCGCGCTTTCTGGCTCGCAAGCCCGCTCGCCGCGAGGAACTAATGAGGCTGCTGAAGCGGATGGGAAAGATTGTGCCTGCGGATACGACGTTCGTTGAGCCGGTGTCGTACAAAGGTGATGGCGGCGGAATCATGGCGGCGCTCTTTGGTAAAGGACAGCTGATGAATACGCTGCCGCTGTGGAGTGCGTTTCTGCTGTGCCTGATAACCGTGTACCTGGTTTTCAACTGGCTGCCGAGTCTGCTGACCGGTGATGGCTTGAGCATCAAGCTGGCGAGTGAGGGGTTGGCCGCGTATAACTTCGGCGGAGTCTTTGGGGCGCTGCTCTTTGCTTGGTGGATCAGCCGCCAGGGATCGCGCGTGCCGTTGCTGGTTGGGGCTGCGGGCGGGTTTGTGACGGCGTTGCTGCTGCGGTCGATGGATATTGGCCCTGGTGGAGATCAGACGCTGTTGCTGGCAGGATTGGCGGCCCATGGGCTGTTTGTCAACGCCGTCCAGACATTGTTGTATGCTCTTGCTGCTCACGTATACGTGACTCGAGTTCGTGCAACGGGCGTGGCCGCGGCTCTGGCGGTCGGAAGAATGGGGGCCATTGTGAGCGCATTTTTTGGAGCTGTCGTTCTCAAGATTGGGCATCAGAGTTATTTCCTGATACTGGCGCTGGGGATGGCGGGCGTCTTTGTTGCGCTGACGATCCTGAGGAAGCACATCGAGAAGGTGGCGGAGCCACTTGTTGCTATGTAACTGGTCAGAGTAGTTGCGAGAGGATCTCGGCGTGCTGGCGCAATACGGGTAAAAAGCGTTCGATCATGTCGTCAATTGTGACGCTGGAGACGTGGGCTCCGACGTTCATGGCAGCGATGGTTTTGCCTTGAGGAGTGCGGATGGGCACGGCGATCGATCGCAGGCCGGGCTCCAGTTCGCCATCGACAAGCGCATAGCGATCCTTCGCGACCTGATTGAGGATATTCATCAGGCCGGCTTTGGTGGTTACGGTTTTGCTGGTCCATTTCTTCATGCGGACGCGGGATAGATACAGGTTGAGCTGCTTCGGCGGCAAGTCGGCAAGCAGGACGCGGCCCATGGAGGTGCAGTAGGCCGGAAGGCGGCTGCCGACGGAGAGGCCGACCGAAAGTACGCGCGAGCTGGTGTGGCGGGCGAGGTAGATGATGTTGTCTTCGTCCAGCGCGCTCAAGGAGGTGGATTCGTGAATCGTCTCCGAGACCTGTTCGAGGATCGGCTGGGCCAGAGAGGGAAGCGAGGTCGAGGTGAGATACGAGCAGCCGAGGCGAAGCACGGAGGGCTTGAGGTGATAGACGCCGTCAGAGTCTTCGGCGTAGCCGAGCATCTGCAGCGTGATGAGGAAGCGGCGAACGGCTGCGCGGGAGAAGCCGGTCTTGCGCGCGATCTTGGCGGCGGTGATGCCCTGGGACTCGTTGTAAAAACTCTGGATGACCTCCAGTCCGCGAGCGAACGATGCTACGAAGTTGCGATCTTTTTCGAACTCGCCGATACGGTCGAACCCTTTCGGCGTAGACTCCTCCTTCGGTTCGCGTGTGTCGAGAACTGTATTGTTGGTGCGTCTGGTCAAGGGAACCTCTGGAAGTCGAGTGTATTTTGCAGTCTGACTATAGAACGTGATGTGGGGAGCGCCAAATAGATCAGGTTTTTTGCCGCGCATGAAATACCTCTGCGGCCAGATGGAAGGCGCTGTTAGCGGCCGGCAGCCCGCAGTAGATAGAGCTATGCATGATGACCTCCTTCATTTCATCTTCTGTTACCCCGTTGTTGAAGGCGGCGGCGAGGTGCATTTTGAGTTCATCTGATCGGTTGAGTGCGATGAGCATAGCGATGGTGATGAGGCTGCGGGTGTGTCGCGTCAAGCCGGGGCGCGCCCATATTTCACCCCAGGCGTAGCGGGTGATGAAGTTTTGAAAATCTGCGTTGAGCGCTGTTTTAGAGGCTTCGGCGCGGTTTACATGGGCATCGCCGAGGACGGATCGCCGGATGTTCGAGCCCTGCTGCAGGCGTTCTTCGTCGGTCATTGGTGTACATCCTTTGCGAGAAAATCAAGGACTGTGGTGCTGAAGAGCTCGGGTACTTGGGCATTCGAGATATGAGCGGCGGGTAGAACTGTGAGCTCTGCTCCGGGGATGCGGTCTTTGATGAACTGGGCGTCGGCTACGGTGGTGACGGGGTCCTGGCTGCCGGCGATGACGCAGACTGGAGTACGGATTGTGCTGATCGCGTCGCGCAGATCGTTGTCGCGAAGGGCGGCGCATGACGCGGTGTATCCAGTGGGATTGGTTGCGAGCAGCATCTGCTTCATTCGGGAGACGACTGGTGCGTGAATGGCTGGGAAGCCGGGGGTGAACCAGCGTTGGACTACGCCATCGGCGATGGATGCGACGCCGTTATCGGTGACCTCGGCGATGCGCTTGTTCCAGGTTTCAGTGGTGCCGATTTTGGCAGCGGTGTTGCTTAAGATCAGCTTGTCTAGGCGCGAGGCGGCGTTAATGCCGAGCCACTGACCGATGATCCCGCCGATCGAGAGACCGCAGAAATTGATGGTTTCAATTTTGAGTGCATCGAGCAGGCCGACTACGTCGTTCCCTAACTGAGCGATGGTGTAGGGGCCGGGAGGTACGGAGCTTAACCCGTGGCCACGCATGTCGTAACGGAGTATGCGGTAGTGCGGTTCGAGGAACTCCAGTTGTGGATCCCACATAGTGAGGTTAGTGCCCAAGGAGTTGGAGAACATGAGGACGGGGGCGTCGGATACACCGGGCGATGTGTCGGTCAAGGTGTAGTTGAGCGTTACATTCTGGAGATCAATCTGAGACACGGTCGTCTCCTTGTTGATGGAGGAGCACGCGATCGATGAAGACGCGACTTGCTCCGAGATAGTTGCAGGGTTCAAGCAGCTTTGCGAGTTGGTCTGAGGTGAAGGACTCGCGAATCGAGGGCTCCTGCGCGAGCGCCTTGTGCAGGGAGATTTTTTCGTGAAGCGCGCGTTTGCTGACTGCCTCGAGAAGTTGATGTGCTTTTTCTTTTCCTATTTTGCCGGCGAGAGCGAAGGATACGGCTTCGGCCATGGTGACGCCGTGGAGGATGTCAAGGTTATGCTGCATCGCGGCGGAATCAATGGTTGCGCTGGCTGCTATTTCATTAATGGCGGCTAGCGAGCCTGCGGTGAGGCGAAGGATTTCGGTGAGGGTCTCCCATTCGGCGCTCCAGCCGCCGACGCCGCGCTCGTGCTCCTGAAGCATCGCTGAGAGCATGGTGCTTACGAGGCCGGGAACGCGGATGGCTGCGCTGAGGGCGATTGCGGAGCCGACGGGGTTGCGTTTGTGGGGCATGGTGCTGGAGCCGCCGCGGCCAGGCTCCGCGGGTTCGAGAAATTCGGCGACCTCGGTCTGCATGAGGAGAGAGGTGTCGCGAGCGATCTTGCCGAGGGTTCCGACGAGAATGCCGAGGGTGGTTGCGATTTCGGCGACGCGGTCGCGCTGGGTGTGCCAGGGCAGAGTGGGAGCAGGGAGGTCGAGGTGAAGCGCGAGGCTTTGGGTGACCGCGATGCCGTGCTTGCCGAGAGCGGCGAGGGTGCCGACGGCTCCGCCGAACTGGAGGACGATGTCGCGGGAGGCGACTTCGGCGAGTCTCTTCTGGTGACGGTGCAGTGCGTCCAGCCAGGTAGCGATCTTTAGTCCGAGCGTGATGGGCGGGCCCTGCTGGAGCCACGTTCTGCCGGGCATTATGGTGTCTTTATTGGCTTCGATGATGGAGGTGAGGTGTGCGCAGGTTGCTTTGAGGTCGTCCTGAAGGAGAGGGATGGCCTGCTTGAGTTGCAACATGGTTGCAGTGTCGATTGCGTCCTGACTGGTTGCGCCCCAATGGACATAGCCTGCTGAGGTGGGGTTGATACTGCGGACCGCAGCGGTGAGTTTTTTCAAAAACGGAATACATAGATTGCCGGAGGAGCGGGCTTCGTGAGCGAGGGTAGCAAGGTCGAGTGTGTCGGGATCGATGGCTTTGACGTCAGCGGCGGTCCCGCGTGGAGCGAGGCCGCTGTCTTCCAGGGCTTGAGTGAGCGCCACCTCAAAATGATGCATCTGGTGAACGAAGTTTCGCTCGGAGAGTGCAGCGGTCATGGCAGCCGTGCTGAAGAGCGGATCGTATATGCGTTCTGGAGAGGCGTTTTGCAGGCTATCTCCTTCTGTGCAGCGAAGAATCCAGTGGGTGCTCAATACAACGAACTCAGTGGGCGCTAAATACAACTAACTCAGTGGGCGCTAAATATAACTAACTCAGTGATCATTTAATACATGAAAAATACAGTCTCATTTTCACCTTGAAGGCGGATATCCCAACGGTAGCTTTGAGGCTGGCCTTCAATGGGTTGGGCGAAAAGTGTAGGGCGCCGCTCCGGAGGGATGGCGAGGAGTATGGGGTCGCTGGTGTTCAGGGGATTACTTGCGAAGTAGATTCGGGTGAAGAGGTGCCTCAAGAGACCGCGCATCGAGAGGAGAACGACGATGTGAGGAGCCTGCGGAGTGCCGGAGGGGCTGGCGACCGCTCCCGGGCGAACGGTGCGGAAGCGAAAGGCTCCCTGCGCGTCGGTGGGGACGCGTGCGAAGCCATGAAAGCCCGGGGAGGCAGGTTCTCGTTCGAATGAATCGGCGCCGGCAAACCTGCCTTTTGAGTCGGCCTGCCAGAGTTCGAGTTGGGCGTCGGGAACGGGGACTCCTTCTCCGTCGAAGACATGTCCGGAGATTTCGATGTGCTCGCCCTCGGTGGCTTCGTCGCAGGTGGCGGTGCCGTTGCGATACGACAGGCCGATGCTGAAGTAGGGACCTACGGTCTGAGAGGCGGTTGCCGGGACGCTCATGGGTGGGTCTCCATGGGCGTGGCGTCGCGGCCGCGCAGAACGATGTCGTAGTGAAAGCCAAGGGCCGTGCCGGGGATGGTGGTTGCAAGGTCGAAGCTGGAGATCATGCGGCGTTTGGCGTTCTCGTCGCTGATGCAGTTGTAGATGGGGTCGTAGGGGAGAAGCGGGTCGCCGGGAAAGTACATCTGGGTGACGAGGCGCGTGAGGAGGCCGGCTCCGAAGAGCGAGAAGTGGATGTGAGCGGGGCGCCACGCGTTGGCGTGGTTCTTCCAGGGGTAGGAGCCAGGCTTGATGGTGACGAAGCGGTAGAAGCCGGAGTCATCGGTGAGGAAGCGGCCGGCGCCGCTGAAGTTTGGATCGAGCGGGGCGTCGTGCTGGTCGATTTTGTGCCGATAGCGGCCGGCTGCATTGGCCTGCCAGATTTCGACGAGCGCGCCTCGGACGGGGCGGTCGTTCTCGTCGAGCACGCGTCCGCTTACGATGATGCGCTCTCCCAGCGGCTCGCCAGTGTGCTGGCGGGTGAGGTCTTTGTCGAACTCGCTGAACTGGCTATCGCCAAAGACTGGGCCGCTCAACTCTGAGAGTGTCTGCGGGACGACAATGAGAGGGCGCTGCGGTGCCCTGAGAACGCTTGAGACGTAGGGCGGATGGAGATAGTCCGGCTGCGTTCCGGGCTGCGTCATGAGGAAAGGACGGCTGAGTTCGTTCATCGATTCTCTCTCGTCGGTCGCTATGGGTGTTCGCTGCACGGGACTTCCTCCAAACTCTTCGAGCCGGTTATGCTCGTTCGAGCGCGATTGCGACTCCCTGGCCAACGCCTACGCACATGGTAGCAAGCGCGCGTTGCGCTCCGGTCTTTTTCATTTGGTGCACTGCGGTCATGATAAGGCGTGCACCGCTCATTCCGAGGGGATGGCCGAGCGCGATGGCGCCTCCGTTGGCGTTTACGTGCGGAGCATCATCGGGAATGCCCAGCATTCGCAGACAGGCGAGCGACTGGCTGGCGAATGCTTCGTTTAATTCAATTACTGCGAAGTCGGAGATGTTAAGGCCGAGTCTCGCGAGAAGCTTGTTGGTCGCTGAAACGGGGCCGATGCCCATGACGCGAGGCAGCACTCCGGAGGTTGCCATGCCGAGCACGCGAGCCTGCGGGGTAAGACCGTGACGGTGAGCGGCCTCTTCGGACGCGAGAATCATGGTGGCTGCTCCGTCGTTGATGCCGGATGAGTTGCCTGCGGTTGACGAGCCGCCGGGATTTACGGGCTTGAGCTTCGCGAGGGCTTCAATCGTTGTGTCGCTGCGGGGGTGTTCGTCGCGGTCGATGATGGATGCGTTCTGTTTGAGAATGACCGGCACGGGGACAATCTCTTCGGCGAAGAATCCCGCTGCCTGTGCGGTTGCGGCGCGTTGCTGGCTGCGTAGTGCGAAGGCGTCTTGATCTTCGCGGGAGACTTTGCAATCGACTGCGACGTTGTCGCTGGTCTGCGCCATGGAGTCGACGCCGTATGCCTGCTCCATGGCCGGATTGACGAATCGCCAGCCGAGCGTGGTGTCGTAGAGAGTCGCTCCGCGCTGAAAGGCGCTTTCGGCTTTGCCCATGACGAAGGGGGCACGGCTCATGGATTCAACGCCGCCTGCGAGTGCGAGATTCAATTCGCCAGCGGCGATGGAACGTGCCGCGGTGCCGACGGCGTCCATTCCGGAGGCGCAGAGGCGGTTCAGCGTGACTCCGGGGATGGTGTGGGGTAGGCCGGAGAGGAGTGTTGCCATGCGGGCTACGTTGCGGTTATCTTCGCCGGACTGGTTAGCGCAGCCGAGGAAGACTTCGTCGAGGGCGTCCCAATCAACGGAGGGATTTCTTTCGCGCAGAGTGCGGATGGTCAGGGCGGCGAGGTCATCCGGGCGCACTGTGGCCAGGGCGCCGCCGTATCGACCGATGGGAGTCCTGATTGCATCGCAGATAAAGGCGGCGGGCATTCGGTTCAATCTCCTGTTGCTGTTCCGTGAGCGATCATGGTGCGATTCTGCAGATCGCGGAGGACGACGAGTTCGTCTTCGGTGGGGGGCGGAATGGTGGTTACTTCCTGCGCGAAGCGTACCGGCCAACCGGTTGCCGCGATAACTTGTTCGCGGGTGATTCCAGGCTGAAGATCGGTGACGAACAACTCACGGGTGATTGGGTCCGGGCGGAAGATGCAGAGGTCGGTGACTACGGTGGTAGGGCCTTTTCCAGGCAGCCCGAGGCGCTCGCGATGGTTGCTGCCTTCGCCGTGGCCGATGGAGGTGAGGAAGTCGAGTTTGTCGACGAAGGTGCGCTTGGAGTGGCGGATGATGATGAAGATTTCGTGGGCTGAACTGGCTATCTCTGGAGCGCCGCCGGCGCCGGGTAGGCGGATCTTTGGTTTGCTGTAGCTGCCAATGACCGTGGTATTGAGATTGGCGAACTTGTCGATCTGGGCCGCGCCTAGAAATCCAATGTCGATGCGGCCGCCCTGGAGCCAGTAGCGAAAGATCTCCGGAGTGGATACGACGGTGTCAGCCGTTTCGGCGAGGTCGCCGTCGCCAATGGAGAGCGGCAGTATGTGAGGCTTGGCGCCTATGGGGCCGCTTTCGTAGATCAGGACGACATCGGGCGCATGAGTTAGACGAGCGAGATTCGCGGCGGCTGAAGGCAGACCGATGCCGACGAAGCAGACCTGATGGTTTTTGAGCAGCCTCGCGGAGGCGATGGTCATGATCTCTGTGGTGGTTGCGGGCTGCGCAGTGTCTATCATGAGGCCTCCCCGGCTAACTCACCCTGGCTGGCGAGGAACTCTTCAAAGGTAGCGACGCCGTGGATATTGGAATCTATCCACTGCTCGAACGACTCGCGAGTACGGCTGATCGCATCCCACGCGCTGTAGAAGCGATTGTCGCGGGAGTAGTAGCCGTGGGCGTATGACGGAGTGGCGCCACGGAGAACCCTGCAGACGGAGTTGACGACCCAGTTTGGGAGGATGCAGGCATTGGGCCACGCGTTGAGGTCGTCGACGATCTCTTCGACGGTCACGATTGACCGCTTTGCGGCGAGGACAGCTTCCTTCTGGACTCCGAGAATGCCCCAAATAAGAACGTTGCCTTTGCGGTCCGCTTTCTGGGCGTGGATAACTGTGACGTCGGGGCGAATCGCGGGTACGGCAGCTAGTAGTTCGCCGGTGAAAGGGCATTCGATGGTCTTGATGGTTGGGTTATATTTTGGAAGCTCGCAGCCGGCGTAGCCACGCATAACTGCAAAGGGAAGATTCGAGGCTCCGGCGACATAGGCATTGGCGAGGTCTGCGTGAGAGTGTTCCTGTATCTCGAGCGGGGCTGGCCATTGATTCTCGACGGCATCGCGAAGGCGGTGGAGGCTTCCTACTCCCGGATTTCCTCCCCAGGAGAAGATCAGCTTCCGGGCGCAGCCGGCGCCGATCAATTGATCGTAGATGACGTCCGGCGTCATGCGAATGAGGGTGAGGTCCCGTTTACGCTGCCGGATGATCTCATGGCCGGCGGCGAAGGGAATCAGATGCGTGAATCCTTCCATCGCGACGATGTCACCGTCGTTGACGAGATCCCGGACTGCTTCGGAGAGTGTACAAATCTTTGCCATAGGAATCTCTGTCAGATCGCCGGACGAGAACGTGATTATTTTCGTTTAGTGAGGTTTGCTCTGTCAATGCGCAGTGCGAACTAATGTCCGCTATACGCACATCAGTGTCTGCCGCGCCTATAACGAGCTTAATTATTGTTGGGTGCTCTCCAGGCGGAGACGGATGAGCTCGGCTCAGCGAATCCTGCGAGAAGTTACGAGCTATTTATAGTCCATTCGCATCCCCGGGTGCCGGAGCTATCGGCTGCAGCGGCAGCGCACCAGAGCAGTTCAAGCTGCTGTCTTTGGATAAATTGGTCTTCAGGAGCGCAGGCTTAAGTCGACCTTAAGGTTGTGCATCTAGGCTAAGGGACATGTTTTGGATGCAACCGGCTCGGATTCGCCCGAGAGTATTGGGGCTCACCCTATTATGTTCTGTAAATTGCTCAGTGCTCGCTTTGGCTCAACAGCCGCCGGCCGCCACTGAGACGATTTCGCTTTCGGAGGCAATCCGACGCGCTCAACAAAACGAGGTTACCTTCGCGGCGACCCTGGCAGCGCAAAAAAATGCCTCCATCGATCAATATCTGGCGAAGACCACGCTGCTTCCGTCGGCCACCTATCATAACCAGGTGCTCTACACACAGCCCAACGGCCAGAGAAATCAGGCGGGCCAGGTGGGCTCGCAGGATTCTCCAATCTTTATCGCGAATAATGCGGTTCGGGAATATGCAAGCCAGGCTTCTATTGATGAGAGGATCGGGCTGAAACAGTTCGCGAATGTGCAGGCGGCAGCTGCCAATGCCGCGCGAGCGTCCGCTGAGTTGGAGGTCGCGCGGCGCGGGTTGGTTCAGACGGTAGTCGGATTGTACTTTGAGGTTGCCGCGAGTGAGACGAAGCAGCGTCTGGTGGCGCAGGCGCTGCAAGAGGCGACGGCATTCACTGACCTGACCCAAAAACGCGAGACTGCGCGTGAGGCTGCGCATGCCGACGTGGTGAAGGCGCAATTGGAGCAGCAGCAGCGGCAGCGCGACCTTAGCGACGCCGGTCTGGAGGCGCAAAAGGCGCGTCTGGAGCTGGCTGTGCTTCTCTTCCCGGATCCGCGGACGCCTTATACGACGGAAGCGTCGACAGCTCCTCCGCCTCTTCCAGCCAGCGATGAAGTGGACCGGCTGGCCTCTGCCTCCAATCCTGAGCTGCGCAGCGCCCTTGCTGAAGTGCAGGCCGGAAACGCCGAAACATTGGCGGCCAAAGCGGCGTATGTGCCTGATCTTCTTTTGAACTTTACCTACGGTATTGACGCTCCGCAGTTTGCGACGCATGGGCCGGATGGCGTTCCCAACCTCGGCTACTCCGATCAGCGGGACGCTGGATATTCCGGTGTGGGATTGGTTTTCCACGCAGAAGCGAGTGAAGCAGAGCGAGATTCGGCGCGATGTGGCCAAAGTCAATCTGACGGCGACGCAACGGCATCTTATCGCCGCGCTTGAGGAGGCGTACGGCGAGGCGGCGGCTGCGCATGAGCAGACCAGCCTTCTGGATCAGAGCGTTCTGACGGCTGCTGAGAGCTTGCGGCTGACGAAGCTTCGCTATTCCGCGGGCGAGGCGACGGCGCTTGAAGTTGTGGACGCACAGGACGCTTATCTGAAGGTGGCGACAGCACAGGCCGATGGAGTTGCACGCTACCAGAACGCCCTTGCGGCACTGCAAATACTGACTGGAACGTTATGAACGATAAATGTGGGCCTAACTGACTATTTCTACGGCAGGCGCGCCCTGCTGGCCGGTGTTTTGCTGCTCTGCGTGCTGTGGCCGCAAGGCTGCAAGAAGGAAGACGAAGCGGTGACGGCAGCGCAGGTCACCGTGCAGGCCGAGAAGCCGGAGATCGGCGAGATCTCTGCGCGCGTTACTGCAGATGCGACGCTGTCGCCACTCGCGCAGGCTGCGATCACTCCGAAGATTACCGCACCGGTGCGCAAGTTTTATGTGCAGCGCGGCGCAAAGGTGAAAGAGGGACAGCTGCTGGCCGTGCTTGAAAACAGCGACCTCACGGCCCAGGCTCTCGACAACGAAGGCCAATACAAAGCCGCGCAGGCCGCTTACGATATGGAGACGAAGGCCCAGGTTCCAGAGGACTACCACAAGGCCGAGCTGGATGTGGCGCAGGCCAAAGCGCAGCTCGACCTGCAGCGCTCGATTACAGAGGCGCGGCAGAAACTTCTGCAGGAAGGCGCGATCGCTGGAAGAGACTACGACACCGCGGCGGCGGCACTGGTGCAGGCGCAGGCGACATACGATGTTGCGGCACAGCACCTCGAAATCGCTGAAGGAGGTAAGCCGGGAGGCCGCGCTAAAGCAGGCGCAGGGTCAGCTCTCGTCCGCCAAGGGCAAGTATCTTAACGCACAGGCAGCAGGTCTCCTATACGGAGATTCGCAGTCCTATCGCCGGCGTGGTGACTGACCGTCCGCTGTTTGCCGGAGAGACGGCAAATCCAGGGACCGCTCTGCTCACAGTGATGGATACCTCCGCGCTGCTTGCGAAGGTTCATCTGGCGCAATCGGTCGCACAGCGCATGAAGGTTGGCGATGAGGCGTCGGTGACCATTACCGGTGTTGACGAACCCATTCCGGCCAAGGTCTTTCTGGTGAGTCCTGCGCTCGATCCGGGCAGCACGACGGTAGAGGTCTGGCTACGCGTCGAGAACAAAGCGGGGACATATAAAGCTGGTACTCCTGCGAAAGTAGCCATCACTGTGCGGACGGTTGCCAAGGCAGTCAAAATTCCGCTCTCTGCCGTTCTGACCAGCCAGGACGGAGCGAAGTCTGTGATGGTGATCGGATCGGACGGCAGCGCTCACAAGGTGGCAGTGAAGCTCGGCATCAATGATGGCGAGGATGTGCAGGTGACGGATGGCCTCAATGGCTCGGAGACCGTCATCACAACCGGAGCATATGGCCTGGACGAGGGCACCAAGGTAAAGGTGGGCAAGGCCGACGAAGATGAGCCGGGAGCGCCCAAGGAAAAGGCGGACAAACCCGACGTGGGTGAGCCGGGTGGAGAGACTAAGTGACAGAACAGGCGACACAGACTCAGTCCCGCAGGCAGAGGCTCCGTTCTGGCTGGTACGGCATCGCGGGACGATATTCTTCTTTCTTATCGTGCTTTCGCTTGCAGGCATCTATGCGGCGCAGCAGGTGCCCATTTCAGTCTTTCCGGAGACGAACTTCCCTCGCGTTGTTATCGGCGTCGATAACGGCGTAATGCCAGTCGAACAGATGCAGGTGACCATCACGAAGCCGATCGAGGACGCAGTTAACTCGGTTCCCGGTTTGGTGACGGTACGATCGACGACCAGCCGCGGCTCGGCCGAAGTGAGCCTCTTCTTCGACTGGAGCGTCGACATGTTCCGTACGCTGCAGCTAGTCGATGCGGCTATCGGCAAAGTGCGGCAGACTCTTCCCGCCACCGCAGTCATCACCACCAACCGCCTCACGTTCGCCACCTTCCCCATCCTCGGCTACAGCCTCACCTCCGATAAGCTTTCGCAGACACAGCTCTGGGAGCTCGCCACCTACCAGCTCAAACCGCCGCTCAACCGCGTCGCCGGCGTCAGCACCGTCACTGTGCAGGGCGGCAAGGTGCCTGAGTTCCACATCGTCCCGAACATGGCGCGCATGCAGACCGCGGGCGTCACCATCCTCGACCTCGTCAACGCCGTCCAGATCTCCAACATTATCGACTCGCCCGGGCTCTACGAGGCCGACCATCAGCTCATCCTCGGCCTGGTAGGCGCGCAGGCGCACGACGCCGACCAGCTCGGCCAGCTTGTCGTCAAAACTACTCCAGCTGGCGCAGCGGTCCGCGTCGCTGACGTCGCCACCGTCCAGCCCGGCGTGTTCCCCGTCTACACCGACGTCACAGCGAACGGCCAACCGGCCGTCCTGCTCAACATCGCCCGCCAGCCGTCGAGCAACACCGTCGCCGTCGCGGATGCAGTCGCCGCTCAAATTGATCAGCTCCGCAAAACCCTCCCCGCGGGGGCTACACTCGCTCCCTTCTACGATCAGTCGACCTCGTGCGCGAGAGCATCACAAGCGTGCGCGACGCCATTCTCATCAGGCCTCGTCCTCGCCTGCATCATTCTGTTCCTCTTCCTTGGCGACTGGACCTCTTCGCTTGTTGCCGGGCTCGTCATCCCTGTCACCGTCGCCATCACCATACTCTTTCTCTGGGCGATCGGCGAAAGCTTCAACCTTATGACCCTCGGCGGACTCGCAGCAGCCATCGGACTGGTCATCGATGACGCCATCGTCGTCGTCGAAAACATTGTCCTCCACCGCGACCATGGCGAGACCCGCGTCAACGCCACCCGCGCTGCCCTCCGCGAGATTGCCGTCCCGCTCGTCGGCTCAACGATCACCCCCGTCGTCGTCTTCCTTCCGCTTATCTCCGTCACCGGCGTCACGGGAAGCTTCTTCCGCGCCCTTGCCGTCACCATGACGGTCGCGCTGCTTACCTCACTCCTTCTCGCCGTCACCTGGACCCCTGCCCTGAGCCTGGTCTTCCTCAAAGAGCGCCGCGAAAGCGACCCCGAAAAGCCCAGCTCTCACGAAGAGCATGGTCGCTTCATGACGAAGGTCTTACAGCTGGCATCAGACGCGGTCTCAGCTGGTCGCTCGAACACCCCCTTGCTCTCTTAGGCATCTGCGTGCTCCTCGTAGTCGGGCAGCTGGTTCTGTTATCAGCACCTCGGCTCGGACCTTCTGCCCGAGATGGATGAAGGCGGGTTTATCCTCGACTACATCATGCCCGCCGGCAGCTCGCTCACCGAGACCAATCGAGTCCTCGACCACATTGAGCACATCCTCCACTCCATGCCCGAGGTCGACGCACCTCCCGCCGCACCGGTCTGCAGATGGGATTCGCTGCTGTCACTGAGGCCAACTACGGCGACATCACCGTGAGTCTGAAAGCAAAACGCGACCGCGGCATCGACGAAGTGATCGCTGAGGCTCGCGCCCAGATCAAGAAGACCGAACCCGAACTCGATGTCGAATTCACGCAGGTCCTGCAGGACAACATCGGCGACCTCTCCAATGCACCCGAACCTATCCAGATCAAGGTCTTCGCTAACGATCCCGCCCTGCTCGCCTCTCTTGGTCCGCGCATCGGCGACGCCATCGGCAAGATCAGCGGAGTCGTTGATGTCGAAAACGGAATCGACAACACCATCAGCGGGCCCGCGACCAACTTCCAAATCGACCCCAGTGTCGCCGCCGCCTCGGCTTCACCCCCACCGAGATCGCCGAAGATGCCACCTCCATCCTCGACGGCGTCACCACAGACCGACCCCTCATTGCCAATGGCCGACCCTACACCGTTCGTGTCCGCCTGGGCGACGAGACCCGCCAATCGCTCGACGCCATCGAGAACACCGTCTTCAACAGTTCATACCGGCAAGCTCGCAACCTTGGCTCGCTGGCGACAGATCACGCAACTGCCGCCGCAGAACGAGATCAAGCGCGAGAACCTGCAGCAACTCATCACCGTCACGGCACGGCTCGAAGGCTCCGACACTCGGCACCGGCATCGCCAAGGTTCAGCGACGTCTCGAGTCCATGCATCTCCCGCCTACGGTCCGCATCGAGTACGGCGGCACCTACCAGGAGCAGCAGCAGTCCTTCCACGAGTTCTTGCGCGTCCTTCTGCTTTCGCTGGCTCTGGTCTTCGGCGTGCTGCTGACCGAGTTTCGCAACTTCTCCGCGCCGATCGCCATCCTCACCTCTTCGGTGCTCTCCATCGCGGGAGTCGTGTTTGCTCTACTCATTACCGGCACGACCTTCAATGTTGCGTCCTTCATGGGCCTCATCATGGTCATTGGAATCGTTGCGAAGAATGGCATTCTGCTGCTCGACGCTGACGAGCGATTTCGCCGACGAGCAGATGAGCCCGGCAGCGATGCCATGATCCATGCGGCACAACGCCGCCTGCGCCCCATCCTCATGACGGCCACTGCCGCAATCTGCGGAATGCTGCCCCTGGCATTCGCGCATCGGGCTCGGATCGCAGATGCTTCAGCCCCTGGCCATCGCGGTGATCGGAGGGCTCGTTATCTCGATGGTGCTCAGCCTGATTGTCACGCCGGTGGTCTATTACCTGCTCACTCGGCCCAGACACTGTAGCGGCATAAGAAAGCCTGCGACTGTGAGTCGCAGGCCGCTGATCGTTTTCGGATTTCTATTTCTCGACGACGATGATCTCAAAGGTATCCGGCAACAGCTGGGACGCGGGTGCGGCATCGCTGCGGTGCGGCGCCGGTGCAGGACCGAACTGAGCGGTCACAAGGTACACGCGTCCGGTCTCTGCATCGAACGCCATGGTTCGCGCGCCTCTTGCCGTCTTCAGTGTCTGGAGGGTGGGAAAGCCGGGCTTTGGTGGTGTCGACGACCGTCAGCGTGCCGTCGCCGCCATTCGAAGAGAAGGCCACTCCGTGCTTCGGATCGAAGCGCGGCAGCATCGGGCGAGTCTCCGATCGACAGCCAGTCCGAGCACTTTGCCTGTCTCGTAATCGACGATGGCCATCTTTCCTCCGTCACACACGGAGAAGAGGCGATGCCCGGCACGGTCGATTGCCATCCCGGAGGGCGATTCGCAGCCTGTGCAGCGGCCACGTGCAACTACCTTGTGGCTTGCAGCGTCCAGCTTCACGATCTCGTTCTTGTCCTCAATGTTCACGAAGACCGAGCCCGCCCGTCCGCTTGCGGAAACTCCGGCTTGCCAGGCAATGGCACAGTCGCAACGACGGTGTTAGTGCCTGTATCCAGTACGGATACGTTCTTGCTGCGCCCGTTGAATGCCCACACCGTTTTCGTCGCGGCTCGATAGGTGATGCCGTCCGGATTGGTGCCTGCCGGAACGGTGGCCTTAATGGAAAGGTCCGAGCGATTGAAGACCACGATGGCGTTTCCTGCTCCGTCGCTGATGTATCCGGTCTTCCCATCGGGATTGAGCGCAACGCCGTGGGTGCTCTTCAGACCGGTCACCGCGCCTGCGAGCTTGCCGGTGGTGGTGTCCACTGACCTCTACCCGGGAGTTGTGGGTGATGTAGAGTCTGTGAGCGGCATCGTCACTCAGCAGATAATCCCAGCCGCCCTGGCCGCCTATCTTCCAGTGGTCAATGACGTGATAGTCCTGCGCAATGGCAGCGCCTGCGAGCGAGAGGAAGGCCGCAGTTGCTGCGACTTGATAAAAACGCATGGTGAAACTCCTGAGAGCAAGCTCGGCTTTCAAATACCGGCTTCTCGAGTTTCTCTAATCTGCCTTAATCGAAGCTGAAAGGACCGGTGAAGGAGGCGCAGACAGAGTGGGAAGCGCTACCGTAGCCAGCACACCTCCGGCTGGATGATTGGCCACCTTCAATGGAGCCGTTGGCACGGTCACAGATTGCCTTGCATATCGAGAGTCCAAGCCCCGTTCCTCCACTCTTTCTGCTGCGGGATGGATCGCCGCGATAGAAAGGCTCGAAGATATACGTGCGGTCCTCCTCGGCAATTCCTTCGCCATGATCGCGTATCGTCAGCTGAACGGTCTGCGAGTGAATCGTCAACGAAATGAGGACGCTTCCCCCGCTCCGGCTGTGCTGCAACGCGTTGAGCAGAATATTGCAGCACAGCAGAAGCACATCGCGGCTGTCGATAGGCACAATCGCATCAAGAGTGGAATCGAACCTGACTTCAACTCCTCTTAGCTGCGCCAGCGGCTTGCTCTGATGGATGGCCTCCTCGACCGCGTCGCGCAAGGATGTCGAAGACGGGGTAGTCTTCGCGCCGGTGCTTTGTAGCGGTTGTTCCAGCCGGGCCAGTGTCAACAGTTTCTGGACCGTCAGTTCAAGCCGGGTAAAGTCGTCGAGGCTCAGGGCCAGTCCTCGCTCGTACTCTTCCACGGTTCGCCTGCGCATTGATAGCAGCTGCATCGAGGATTTGACGATGGCAAGGTCTGTCTTCAACTCATGCGCTGCATCGCTGGTAAATCTCTTCTGCTGCTCGAAGGAACGCTGCAAACGCCCGAGGGCTGCATCCAACGCAGTAATCAATGGACGCAGTTCAACTGTCTTCTTCGCCGTCGCTGAAGGGTGGAAGCTCCAGTCACTTGAGTTGATTCGACCCGCTTCTATCGCGAGATCATGCAGGGGCGAGAGTTGCTTGCGCACCAGCCACACCATAACAGCCGCCGTAACGCCGAGCAGCAGCAGCGTCGCGACCGCGAAGAAGCGAGTGGCCTCGAGCGTCTCGTGCCAGATTCGATTGGCGGGAGTGCCGTAGATGATGGTGATTCTGTGGCTGATTCCGCCACCCGGTTCGCCGGGATCAATGATGCGCAGGCCGTGGAGAACAACGAAACGGTAATGGCGGCCTGGTCCTGGTGTAGCGATGCTCTGGAAGGCCGGTGAGGTGGAGGACGAGGAAACGAGACTCGGGACGTCGCCGGCGGCACCAAGGACTCTTCCTTTTTCATCTTCAACGCGATAGATCGCGTCCCTGCCCAACTGGACGCCACGAAGTTCGAGCATAACGTTATCGTCTTTATCCTCCGCGTCCTGGACCGCACCCATGAGGGACTGCGCGGTTCCCGACAGCATGGCGTCGAAGGCCTTCATCTGAATATGCCGCTCATGAATTGCAATGGCGCTGATCAGTGCTATTGCAGAAGCCAGTTCAAGCAGAAGGACGGTCACGACCAGCCGGCGCGTAATGGATATAGATCGTTTCATGCGGCGCTAGCCCCGTCCCGCAGCCTGTACCCCCGGTGCCGGAGTGTCTCGATCAACGGCTCCGTGCCCGCTATGTTCAGCTTTCGCCGCAGGTTCGAGACGTGCGCTTCGATTACGTTGGAGTGGTGCTCCCATTCGAAGTCGTACAAATGCTCAAGTAGTTCCTGCTTAGAGACGATGGCGCGGGGACGATGGATCAGGTACTCAAGCACTCGATACTCTGTCGGCGAGAGGTCGATGACTTTGCCGCGGCGGATTACGGTCTGCTGTACTGTATTGAGTTCGACGTCCGATACCGTCAGCACCGAGGTCGACACGCCTTTTGCGCGCCGAATCAGCGCCTTCACTCTTGCCAGCAACTCGCCCAGATTGAATGGCTTGCTTAGATAGTCGTCGGCGCCGGCGTTGAGCAGTTCGATGACGGATTCCTTGCCCTCCTGTGCGGTCAGGATAAGAACCGGAGTGTGAAGCTTCCGTTGGCGGAGATCGTGAAGGACCCTCTGGCCGCTCTTGCCGGGCAGCATCAGGTCGAGGACGATTGCGTCATACACTCCCTGCTCGGCGAGATGCGATCCCTCTTCCCCATCGATTGCATAATCCACCGCTAATCCTGTTTCGCGAAGCGCGGCCACAATATTTTCCGCCAGCCTTTGTTCGTCCTCGATGACAAGCACACGCATGCTCAAATCCCTGAGGAGTATTGTCTCAAGAATCGCTTAATGCAAAACTTAATACCGGAAACCCGAAAGGTAGTAGCTACTGAAAAAATAAGCCGCAGGCTTTTGAGGAAATAATGGAGGCGCGGGTCGGGATCGAACCGACGCATAAAGGTTTTGCAGACCTCTCCCTTACCACTTGGGTACCGCGCCTCGCGGTGGGCCACCGTACGCCAGCCCAGGATGTTGCAGACGAGAGCGGCTTGGCTGTTTCAGTGTGGCTGGAGCTACCAAACTAACCACGTGCCAGAGTGACCGGCGTTCAGCACCGAGGCTGTTAACCATCAGACTGGAACGAATAAATTGGAGCGGGAGACCGGGGTCGAACCGGCGACATCTTCCTTGGCAAGGAAGCACTCTACCACTGAGCTACTCCCGCTCACACATATTGAAGTATATCGGTCGCGGAGGGGATGGTCAACGCGCGCGTGTCCGGTTAGCTAATGCATGGACTGCTTTGCAGTGTTTGCGAGAGTTACAGGATAGGACCGTCGCGCAACGCAGTTTGGAGCCATGCGACCGGCCCATGAATCGCGGCCGGCTTATGAATCAGGGATGGGACGGGCCGCGGGTTCCGAATCCTGCATCTGATGTGGGGTGAGAAAGAAATGGAGTTCCCCTAAGGTAGCGGGCAGGAGAAGGATCCGGCAATGAGTACCGATCCAATGACGGCATCGGAAGAAGAGAGACGGAAGGATGCGCTTCGCCGGTTGGAGAAGTTGGCTGCGGTGGGGCAGGAGGCGTCGACGATTGCGCACGAGATCAATAATCCTCTGGAGTCGCTGACGAACCTGCTGTATTTGATGAAATTGTCAGATTCGCTGGAAGAAGTGCAGCGTTACGTGAGCATTGCGCAGGTGGAACTGGCGCGGGTGACTGAGATTACCTCGCAGACGCTTCGTTTTCATCGGCACGCGAGCAAGCCGACATGGGTGGATCTGGGCGCGCTTGCGCATAGTGTTGTCGCGCTCTACTCCAGCCGGATGCTGCTGCGGAAGATAGAGATGCGGTGGAGGGTGCGTACCGCGCCAAGGGTGCTGGCGTTGGAGGGCGAGATGCGCCAAGTGCTGAACAACCTGGTGCGAAACGCGCTGGATGCGACTCCGGTGGGAGGCAGGCTGATGATACGAGTGAGCCCGTCTTGCGAGTTGAAGGGCTATCGGCCGGGCGTGCGGGTGACGGTGGCCGATACGGGCGAGGGGATCAGCCCAGACATGAAGGGGCGGCTGTTTGAGATGTTTCAGACCAGCAAGGAAGCGACAGGAACGGGGCTAGGTCTTTGGGTAAGCAAAGGAATCGTGGAGAAGCATGGGGGGACGATCAGGGTACGGTCGCGGCCGCCGGCGGGGGATACGGCCTGCGGTGGAACAGTGTTTGCAGTGTGGTTGCCGCTGGAGGGTGGCCTTAATCTGGACCGAGCGGCAGGTTGAGTGCGATACGCGGGCCGGCGATGATGCTGGAGCGGCGGCGCACGATGTGCGGGGTGACGAGAATGAGGAGATCGCTGGTGGCGGTCTCGGTGGTGTTTTGGGCGAAGGCGCTCTGGAAGCCAGGGAGTTCGCCGAGGCCCGGGAGTCCCGAGACAGCGCCGGACTCGGTCTTACTCAGGCTGCTGACGAGCAGAGCGGTCTGGCTGTCGGCGATGGTGACATCGCCTGTGAATTGACGGCTGGAGAGGACTGGAATGTTGTTAAGCGAGGCGCCGGCAAGAGCCTCGATCTTGAATTCGAGGTGGACGGTGACGTTGTTGGACTTTTGAACCGTGGGTGTGGCCTTGAGGGTAAGGCCGAGGTCTTCGTACTGGATTTGCGGGATGGTGCTGGTTGAGACGCTGTTGAGCAGGTTGGCGGCGCTGACCCCGTTGATCGTGAGGCCGGCCAGGGCTGTGGTTGAGGAGGAGACGGTCGAGAAGGAGTAGGTGGAGGTAGTAATCGGATAGCGGGAACCGATGCGGAAGACGGCCGGCTGGCGGTCGCCGACGCGGAGCTGGATGTCTTCGATCGCGCGGACGTCACTGGAGTTGAGGGCTAGAGTGAAGGTGGCGGTATTGGGATTGGCGGTGAGGCCGGTGAGAGTCAGGCCTCCGCCGAAGAAGCCGAAGGTACTGGAGAGCAGGGCGCTCTGAACGAGGCCGGAGGAGACGAGGGCCAGGGCGATGGTAATGTCATTGGCGCCTGCGGGGATGAGGCCCGAGGCGATGGCCTGATTGACAAGGGATTGATTGGCTGCGACCAGGCTTTGGGCGGCGGCTTCGACGTTATAAATGCCGGCCTGCTGGGGAAGCTGGGTGCCGATGGTGTGGGTATGGCTCTTGTCGATGGAGTAGAGCTTGAGGTCCAGCATTACCTCTGAGCCTCCGTCGACGAGATCGGCGAGGGTGAGATTCATGGCGGAAAGGACGGACTCCGGGGCACGGACGACCATGGTGCCGGCACCGTTCTGCACGCTGACCTGCTTGAGGTCGAAGACGTTGCGGATGACGGTGCTGAGCTCGGTCAACTGCTCCTGCGTGAACCCAGGGAAATAGATGGTCTCTTCGTACAAGCGTTCGAGACGCTGGCGATTCTCCAGAGTGTCTTTGGCGATGAGTATGGAGTGGGGATCAAGCGGGACGGCAAACAGATGACCCATCTGAAGGAGGATGGGCATAGCCTGGGCGTAGGTGGTGTCGTCGAGGTCGAAGCGAAGGTTCTGCGTGGTAACCGATGAGTCGTAGACGGTGCGAATGCCATAGGAGGTGGCGACTCGAGAGATGACCTGTTGGACATCGGCGCGCAGATGGAAGCTCTGCGGCCTGGTGGTGGGGGCGAGGACGGTGACACCGGAAAAGGCGATGCCGGGGCGGCCGACGGCGCTGGAGCCGGTGAGATCAACAGGGGTGTCCTGGGTCCTGTCGGGGCCGGCGACCGCGGCAAGGGAGGGGATGAAGTTGGGAGGCAGCGGGCCGGGATCGGTATGCTGCAAGACGATGGAGTTCTGTGGATCGATGGCGCGGGCCTGGGCGAGCAGGGAATCGGCGGTGGCACTCTGACCGAGGAGGCGGGCTTTACCGGCCTGCTGGACGAGTTCTGCGATGCGATGCTCGCGGACGATGTCGAGGGCGCGGGCGTACTCGGCGTCATCAGGATTCAGACGGACCGCCTTAGCAATCTGGAGTTCAGCAGCGGCGAGGTCGTTGCGGTCAAGGAGGCGGGCGCCGTCCAGATAGGCGTCCTCAGCGGCCTTGATCTGGCGCTTGCCGGGCGGGGCTGGCGGCGCGGTTGGTTTGGTAGTGGGCTCGGGTGAGGGTGATGTTGCGGGGCCTTGGGTTGGCAGATTTGAGTTTGCAGGAGCGGTGGCTTGCGAGGGAGTCGCCGGGCTCTGGGCTAAAGACGCAACTGATGTATTGAGAAAGAGCAGCAGAAGCGCCAGCATGGCTGTGGCATGCAGGAGGCGGTGGAGCAGGGCGCGGCGAAATAGGGAGTCCGGTGTCATGCTGGCGAAGGCTGCTACCAGTTTAGACGGAGCTCGAGGCTAACGGAGGCGGGCTATGCGCTGAACGTTACCCTGGGTGATGCTCTGGCCGGTGTTATGGGCTCCGCCCTGGGCTACATTCTGGGCGACGTTCTGCATGAGAGGGCGCTCGCTGGTGGGTGGGCGGCGGAGGCCGTTGCGGATCTGCTCGCGCAACTGGGAGCGAATCTGGGCGGTATCGAGGTCGAGTTCGGAGAGGGTGCGGCTGAGCGTGTTGCGATGCATGCCGAGCTCGTCGGCGGCCTTGCACTGGTTGCCCTTGTGGTGCGCGAGTACTTCGAGGATGTAGCGCTTCTTGAATTGGCGCACGGCATCGGAGTAGGCAATGCCGGAGCTGTGCATCTGTACGATTAAACCGTCAAGTTCGCGCTTCAATTTTCGCCTCGCTATCAGTCCGTGGATTCGGGCTGTAATTTTATTTTGACCTCAGGAAGGCAGTTTGATCCAGTCGGGCACATTGTGGTTAATCTGTGCGATGCCGTCCAGAAGTTGCTGCCGGAGACCCTGGGGTACAACGAAGGATACCGCATGAACCCCGTCTAGGAAATAGGGAGTTAAGTGGGAATCTGAAATCCAAGCAGAATGAGGAAGAAAGGCGGCGCCTGCCATGATGAGGGCGATGCCCAGCAGGCAACCCCGGGCGAAACCGAAGAGACCGCCCAAGAGGCGGTCGAAGAAGCCAAGTCCAATGGTGTGAGCAGTACGGCGGATGAGCCTGCCGGTGAGGGCGGCGAGCAGCATGATTCCGACGATCATGAACAGGAACGCAAGAATATTGCAAGTGACTGCAGAGAGGTTGAAAACAGGGTGGAGCAAGCGCTCCAGGAGCGGCGAGAGATGCTGGTAGTTCCAGCTGGCGACAAGGATGCCGGTGATGAGGCCGCCGAATGTGAAGAGCTCCATGACGATGCCGCGCAGCAAGGCAGAGAGCGTAGACCAGGCCAGGATGGCGATGAGGAGCCAGTCGAATGCATTCATGCGGTGAGACTGGCCCGCCCGGTGATGAGGCGGAAGGCCTCCATGTATTTTTCGCGTGTGCGGGCGACGACGTCGTCGGGCAGCGACGGTACAGGCGGCTGTTTATTCCAGGAGATTGATTCGAGGTAGTCGCGGACGAACTGCTTGTCGAAGGAAGGTTGCGGGCCGCCGGGCGCGTAAGTGGCGGCGGGCCAGTAGCGGGAGGAGTCCGGAGTGAGGACCTCGTCGGCGAGGGTGATCTGGCCGTCGATGAGGCCGAACTCGAACTTTGTATCGGCGAGAATGAGACCTTTACTGGCGGCGTGACTGGAGGCGCGGTCGAAGATGTCCAGCGTGAGGAGGCGCAGGGCGTCGGCATATTTGAAGCCGATGATGGATTCGACCTGGCTGAAGGAGATGTTTTCGTCGTGGCCGCCGGTGTTGATCTTTGCAGCGGGAGTGAAGATGGGTTCGGGGAGGGGGTCGGACTCGCGGAGGCCGGAAGGGAGAGAGATGCCGCAGATTGCGCCGGTTTGCTGGTAGTCTTTCCAGCCGGAGCCGGAGACATAACCACGGGCGACGCATTCCACTGGGAACATCTGGGCGCGGCGGACGATCATGCTGCGGCCTTCGAGCTGGGCAGAAAAAGGAGTGCAGATGCGTGGGAAAATCGTGGACGTTCGCGGTAATCAGATGGTTCGGGACGTACTCTTTGAGAAATTCGAACCAGAAGAGCGAGAGCTGGGTGAGGATTCGGCCTTTGTCCGGGATACCGGTGGCGAGGACGTGGTCGAAGGCTGAGATGCGGTCGGTCGCGATGAAAAGGAGCTGGTCTTCGCCGAGCGCATAGATGTCGCGAACTTTGCCGCGAGCCAGAAGCGGAAGGTCGCCGAGATTGGTTTGGAGGAGAGGCTGGTTCATTGGGATGACAGTACCATTTTATGAAATCGCGGTGCGATTGGGCGCAGCTAGCGAGAGTAGAGTCTGACGAGGAACGAGCGTCCGTCCTGGGGTGGGCGGCCAGGTTTGGCGGGGCAGATCATGAGCACATGGATGAGATCGGGCTGCAGGATGGCATAGGCGGATGAGGTGTCGCACTGGGTATTGAAGTAGCGGACGCCCATGCCTTTGCGCTGCAGGAAGGGCGCCCAGGAGGCTCGGCGGTAGATGGTCAGGTCCGCGCCGGAGGCTCCCGCGGTGATGGCGTCGATTGGAACGAGGTCGCTGACGAGGTTGTCGCCGATGGGCTTAATGTTGTGGGGTTGATTCGCGAAGATAGCGGCGAGAGGAAGGATGGCGCTGGCTGAAAGAAGAGGAAGGATCACGACAACGGCGATAAGTGTCGTGAGCCACATGGGCCTGAGGCGAGTGAAGAGAACAACGAAGAAGATGTAGCTGAGGACGGCACACCAGTAGACGGTGGTGTTGATGTGGTCACTGGTGGTGGAGATACGGGAGACGAAGGCGATCGCCATGAGAGCGATAGAGGCGGTGGCGAAGAGGACCAGAAGGCGCTTGAACCTGTGGGAGAGATGAGGCCAACGGATGCGCAGCAATACAAATAGCGCTGTGAAGAGGGCCAGCGTGAGGATGGTTGCAGGGACGTGCACAAAGTTGAGGATAGATGGTCGGGGTGGAACGGTGTTAACAAAACTGGTGAGTCGAAACTTGGCTCACCAGCTTTGTTACCCCGATCAGGCGACGGCGCGGCGGTTGTCCGAGGGAAGGTCGCGGCGGTTGAGGTTGACGCTGACGATCTTTGAGACGCCGGGCTCCTGCATGGTGACACCGTAGATGACGTCGGCCTGGGCCATGGTGCGCTTGGAGTGGGTGATGACGATGAACTGAGTGGTGGCGGCCATCTCGGAGATGAGCTTGGCGAAGCGGCCGACGTTGGTCTCGTCGAGGGGGGCGTCGACTTCGTCGAGGACGCAGAAGGGCGCGGGCTGGAACTGGAAGATGCCGACGAGGAGTGAGAGCGCGGTGAGGGCTTTTTCTCCACCGGAGAGCAGGAGGATGCTCTGGAGCTTTTTGCCGGGAGGCGAGGCGACGATGTCGATGCCGGACTCGGCAGCGTTCTCGACGTCGGTGAGCTTCATGAAGGCCTGGCCACCGCCGAAGAGCTTGGAGAAGGTGACGGAGAAGTTCTCGTTGATGACTTTGAAGGCCTCGTCGAACTTGATGCGCGAGACATCGTCGATCTCCTTGATGGAGGCCTGGGTGTTCTCGATGGCGTCGAGGAGATCTTTGCGCTGGGCTTCGAGGAAGGCGTGGCGCTGGGTGGTCTCGGTGTACTCCTCGAGGGCCATCATGTTGACGGGACCCATGGCTTCGAGGCGTTGCTTGAGCGCACGGGACTCTTCTTCCTCGGTGTGGAGAGCGTCACCTTCGATGCGAGCGATGGAAGTGTCTTCACGGAGAGCGATGGCTTCGACGGCGAGGTCATTGAGGCATGTTGCTTCGATGTGCTCGATATCGGAGGCCAGTTTGGCGGCGCGGGCGGTGAGGGTGGAGCGTTGCTCGCGGAGGGCTTCGGTCTCGTGCCGGAGAGTGCGCAGGCGAGCGTCGAGATCGGCCATGGCGGTGCGCAGGGCATGGGCCTCTTCGCTAAGGCGTGCGCCCTGGGCCACTGCGGTCGCGCGGGCCTGAGTGAGTTGCGTGTGCTGGGTGGCGAGAGCAGCGGTCTCTTCTTCGCGGCGGAGTTTTTCCGCGCCCGCGTTGCCTAGCTGCTGGTTGAGTTGCTGAATGCGCTGATCCTGCCCGTTGTAGAGACGGGTGGTCTGATCGAAGTTCGCGGCGGCGTTGCGGCGGCGTTCCTCAAGGCCTGCCAGCGCGGCGGCTGCCGCAGAGGCCTCTTGTTGAAGTTGCTCGCGTTGCTGACGTAGACCGTCGAGTTGGGCGCTGAGATCGGCGAGCGAGGATTCCAGGTTGCGCGCGTTCTTCCTCGAGGGTCGAGGCTGCCTGCTGGCGGCTGGCAATGAGTTCGGCCTTCTGGTCGCGGGCGTTGCGATTGCGCTCGGTGGAGAGGATCCAGTCTTCCAGGCGGCGAGTGATGCGCTGGGCCTCGCTATCCATCTGACGCAGAGCGGCGCCAGAGTTGGCGGATTCACGCTCGGCTTCGCGGAGGGATTGGCTCTGGGCCTCCAGGGTGGACGTGAGCTCGGCGATCTGGCGTTGGAGGCTGGCGGTGGCGAGGTCGGTCTGGGCGAGCTTTGCCTGGGCTTCCTCGACCTTCTGCTGGACCTCGGTGAGCTCGCGTTTGAGGGCGAGCGGACCCTGCGCGCGGGGGCGGCCGCCGGTGACGGTGACGTTGTGGAAGGTCTCGCCGGTGGGCGAGAGGAAGAAGGCGTGGGGGTTCGATAGAGCGAGGGTGCGCGCCGTATAGGAATCGGGCGCGACGAAGCCTTCGCGGAGCTTGGGCAGGATGATCTCGAGCGATTTGCCGAAGCCTTGCTCGCCTGCGGCGGGCAGGACTCGGACGCAGTCCTTGAGAGCGACGACGCCTTCGATGGCTGCGATGTTCTGGACGGCATCGCTGGTCATGCCTTCGGCGAAGGCGAAGTTGGCCTGCGCGTCGTTGGGGCGGACGAGGAAGGTCGCGCGTCCGGAGACGTCGGTCTGGAGGAGGGCCATGCCGGCGTTGGCGGCGTCCCAGGATTTGACGACGATGTAGTTGAGCTCGTCGCGGAGGAACTCGTCGACGACAGACTCGTATTTGGCGTCGACCTCGAGGAAATCGGCGAGGGTGCCGATGGGGGCCATGCCGTTGAGGTCGCCGCGATTGGCTTCGAGCTTGAAGATGTTGCGAACCGTCTCGGTGGAGTAGCTATGGTCGCGGATGAGGGCTTCGAGCGAGGCGCTGCGGCCGGTGAGGGTGGCTACCTCTCCGCGGAGACGGTCGCCAAGCTTTTTGGATTCAGCCTCGTCGTTGCGGCGCGTACCGAGCTGCAGGCGAAGCTCAGCGATCTCAGCTTCGAGACGCTTGACTCGCTCAGTGACGGACTCGAAGGAGAGAGCGACCTGGCCGCGTTGGAGGCCGAGGGTATCCAGCTCCTGGCGTGCGGTCTCGGACTCGCGGGCGAGGCGCTCGGCCTCCTGCTCGAGACCAGCGAGAGCTGCGGCTGCCTGTGCCTCTTCGTTGCGGGTCTGGCTGATGCGCTGGACTAGGTGCATGGTGGAGCGGCGGTTCTGCTCGGCTGCCTGCTCGGCCTGGGTGACGGAGCGCAGGGCAGCCTGGGCCTCGGCCTGCTGGCGATTGGCGGTTTCGCGGGACTGGGTGGCCTCGGCGGTGGCGTTTTCGAGGAAGCTGCGCTGCTGCTCGAGGTCACCGGAGAGGGTGGCAAGTTGGGCCTGTGCCTGGGTCAGCTCTTCGGCGCCGGAGGCTAGACGGGTGGTGAGTTCGGCGATGCGGTCGGCGTTGGAGGTGGTGCGGGCGGCGATGCGTTCGAGTTCTACCGCGGATTGGTTGGCCTGGGCGCCGGACTCGCGAATTTGCTCGTCGAGCGCATAGCCGCTGCGGACTCCTTCGGAGTGCTGGGCGTCCATCGCTTCAATATCTGTGGCTTGCGCGTCGATCTGGGTGGTGAGGGTGGCGATCTGTGCCGCGGTGGCTGCGGACTCGAGGTCCATCTGGGCCATGCGGCTGGCGAGGACGACGCGGAGACGGGTGCGCAGCTCGTCACGGAGGGCGCTGTAGCGCTCGGCTTTGGCGGCCTGGCGCTTGAGCGTAGACATCTGGCGGGTGACTTCCTCGAAGATGTCGTTGACGCGGGAGAGGTTCTGCTTGGCGGACTCGAGGCGGAGCTCGGCGAGGCGCTTTTTGGTCTTGAATCGGGTGATTCCGGCGGCCTCTTCGATGATGCCGCGGCGGTCGAGTGGCTTGGAGGAGAGGAGCTGGCCGATGCGCTCCTGGCCGATCATGGCGTAGGACTCGCCGCCGAGGCCGGTGCCCATGAAGATGTCCTGAATGTCGCGTAGGCGACATATCTTGCCGTTGAGAAGGTATTCAGAGTCGCCGGTACGGAAGAGGCGGCGGGTGATGGTGAGCTCGCCGGCACGTACCGGAGCGCGGCCGAACTTGCGGCGACGGATCTTGAGGACGACGTTATTTTTGGCTTCGGGGCCGGAGACGATTTCGGAGTCTTCGGCTTCGGGGCGGGTGGGGAGGGTCGCCTGGGCGGGGTCGCCTTCGAGGATGGTGCCGGGCTGGGCTTCGGCCACTGCGTCTTCGGTTTCGGCGGCGTTCTGCTGGCGGAGGGTGGTCTCATTCCAGTCGGTGACAGCCGGTTCGCGGTCGTCGATGACGATTTCGGGGCCGTTTTGCAGGGAGGCGGCGTCGTAGACCTCGGGGTCGACGAGGGTGAGGGAGACCTCGGCCATGCCGGTGGCCTTGCGCTCGCGGGTGCCGGCGAAGATGACGTCCTCCATCTTGATGCCGCGGAGGGACTTTGCGGATTGCTCGCCGAGGACCCAGTTGATGGCGTCGGAGATATTGGACTTGCCGCAGCCGTTGGGGCCGACGACGACCGCGATGCCTTCTCCGGAGAGCTGGACTTCGGTACGATCGCAGAAGGACTTGAAGCCGAGAATCTGGACTTTTTTCAGCTTGAGCATGGGACCTCGCACAGGGAGGGGAATAGGCTACGGGCGTACACACCCTTCTCTGACTGATTCAACTTTAGCTTCGGGGCTGCGGGGAATCAACAGTAATAGCCCTAGCTATTGTGGATAAGCGGGCAGGAACCCCACAAATGGGTGTTAGCTGCTGAATTGGCCCATTGAGCTGCGCGCTTTGAAATCAGGGCAGGTCCTGGAGTGGTCTGGAGTGGTCTGGGCGGTCTCAAGAGGGCGAAAAATTATTCAATTTGTCTTTGAATATTGTGAGTTGTAGCGATGAGCTGCGCGTAGTGTCTGGCGACAGGCATTCAAGTGCCAAAAAGGAGAAAGCCATGTCACACGAAGCACACAAGAAGGCAGCAGAGCACCATGAACATGCAGCGAAGGCCCACCATGAAGCAGCAGAGCACCTTGCAAATGGCAACCACGAGGCCGCGGCTGAGCATGCAACGAAAGCGCATGAGCATTCTACGGCGGCGCACCAGCACTCGACCGACGCGCATGCAACACACCAGATGCACCAGTAACCGAATCCAGCCGCTGTTATTGCGACACCCTCTCCGGAGAGCCGGGGAGGGTGTTGTTGTGATGGTGGCAAAAGCCGGATAGGGACGGCTGAAAAGCCCGTGCGCGGAGCGGCAGAATAATGCGACTTGCCAGCGGGCTATAGGATTTCTATAATCCGCATCAACCCCCCGTAAGTGCTGATGTGCTGACAATCATCGAGGATGGACGGACTGTAAGACGAATTGGGAAGATATCGTAACCGGGTGGATGCACTATATTCAAGACAGAGCAGGTTCGTTTCTGACCCCGGGTTTACCGGCGGCAGCATCTTAGGAAGAGTGTTTTGAGGAGTATTGAATGAAGAAGGCAGTCGTTGCATCTCTTCTGGCGTTTTCGGCGGCCACTGGCATTGGGTGTGGTGCGCATGTCGCCTTTGCTCAAACGCAGGTCAATCTTGGTTCTCAGGCAGCTGGCGGCGAAGTGCAGCTGTCGCCGGCAGAGTATGCGGACTACACCGCTGCGATGGGTCAGACAGATCCCAAGGCGAAGGCCGCTGCGCTTGAGGCCTATTTGACCAAGTATCCGCAGTCAACAGTGAAGGCCGCTGCGCTGCAGACGCTGATGGTGACCTACAGCACGTTTGACGCGGCAAAAACACTGGATACAGCCGATCGTCTGCTACAGGTCGATCCGACCAATCTGGCGGCTCTGACCTACGAGGTCCTGGTCCGCAAGTCGAACGCGGAGAGCCTCACCGATCCTGCCGCCAAGCAGGCTGCACTGGACGCTGCTGCAGGCTATGCGCAGAAGGGCTTTACGGCACCGAAGCCGAAGGACATGAGCGATGCAGACTTCGCGAAGATGAAGGCAACCGCAACGCCGGTCTTCTACTCCGCTATTGCCACCGCGGCGCTGAACAAGAAGGATACGGCGACGGCTATCGACAACTTCAAGAAGGAGCTGGCGAGCGTGCCGGTGGCGCAGACGACGACTCCTGGGCCGATTTTGCAGGATACCTATACCCTGGGCTCCGCTTATTATCAATCGACCCCGCCGGACCTATTGAGCTGCGCGTTCTATGCTGCGCGGGCGGCTAATTTCGCTCCAGAACCCTACAAGACGCAGATGATGCCGCTGGCGAAGTATTGCTACAAGAAGTATCACGGTGGTGACGACGGTTTTGACACCGTGATGACGGCCGCGGCGGCAAATGTGAATCCGCCCGCTGACTACGCCGCTTCGATCAAGCCGGCGCCGACTCCTGCGGATATCGTGGCCAACGTGATCGCGACCACTCCAGATTTATCAACGCTGGCGGTCTCGGACAAGGAGTTCATCCTTCAGAACGGTAAGCCGGATGACGCCGCAAAGGTATGGGATACCGTGAAGGGCAAGTCGGTGGAAATTCCGGATGCAACTGTGATTGCCTCGACCCCGACCTCCATCCAAGTGGCAGTCTCTGATGATGCGGTGCAGTCGAAGACCGCGGACTTCACCTTCAATCTGAAGGCTCCTGAAGAGGGCAAGAAGCTGACCCACCTTGAGGAGGTGGAGCAGAAGAAGAAGGAAGACGCCATCGCAGCGGCGACCACAGTGGGATCGAAGGTAACTTTGACCGGTACGTACGATTCCTTCACGCCCAAGCCGATTATGATCACGATGACCGACGGCGAGGTGGTGCTGCCGAAGGCTACTCCGGCGAAGAAACCAACTCCGGCTCACCGTCCGACTACTCCTGCAAAGAAGCAGTAACCCAGTAACTTTCGAGAAGAGCAATCTAGAAGAGGCGGCCTGCGGGCTGCCTCTTCTAATTAAAAGTGCAGCAACGTCTCCCAATAGATTGGCCAGGAGTGGCGCTGAACTCGGTGGGTACCCACCCGGGATTTGTGTGCAAAGTCTTCGAATGAAAAGCTTTAGCCTTGGACTTCGTCCACGGGTTGCCTGTAAAGCCCTGATTTCAAAGAACGATTACCGCAAAGTCCTCCAAACGTGGGACTTAGCGCACCCTGAGCTGGCCCGGGCGAAGGAGTAGAAAGTTGAATGGTTGGTCTTGCCCCCTGTTTCTATTGTATCGGGGGTGTCAAGGATCTTGCTGGGAGGATTGGGGCAGAACAAGCAACGGCAAAAAGCGAAATGCGGGGGTTCTTCGCTGCGCTCAGAATGACAGACAAAAAACAAGCTGTCATGACAGATAAAAAACAGGCCGTCATGACAGACAAAAAAAGCGATGGTCAGGACGTTTGCGTGGCGTGGGAGGGTGGGGTAGAACGTTCGTATGGTATTGCAATCCGCGACATTAGAGGAACTTCCAGAGGTGGTTGCGCTGATCAATCGTGCCTACCGGGGTACCGAAGGGTGGGCCATCGAAGCAAAGGTGATGGAGGGCGAACGGATTAGTCTGGCCGGGCTTCGCGAGCAACTGGCGGCGAAGCCGGAGGCGCTGCAACTGGTTTGGAAGGACGAGGAGGATGGGTCGCTGCTGGGATCGGTGTGGCTGGAACCGGTTCAGGATGCTGCCTGGTATCTGGGACTACTGTGTGTTAGACCGGCGCTGCAGGAGAGGCAGCTGGGACGGAGGCTGCTGGCCGCGGCCGAAGAGACTGCAAAGGAGAGAGGCGCGCATAGGATGCGCATCTCGGTGATGAACGTCCGGGAGACACTGATTGCGTGGTATGAGCGTCGCGGCTATGTGAAGACCGGTGAGACGGAGGCCTTCCCGTATGGTGATGAGAGGTTTGGGAGGCCGATGAGGGATGACCTGCACTTTGTCATTCTGGAGAAGGCTATTTGATAGCAGTGATGGACGAGGATTTATCTGTGGGAAGTGCCTGGGCTAAAGAGGGTGCTAAAAAGGGCACTTGTGGTCCGAGCGGAGAGAACCCGGGGCTAAAGCCCATTGAAGTGATTGCCTTTACGGCGGGACTGAAGTCCCGCCCTTTCAAAGCAAAGACTTTTCGGCATCCTCTGAAGCCCTACGCTCCCTCCGAAAAAGAACCGCCACGACTTTTTCAGCAACCTCTAAAGCTCATTGAAATTGTTGTCTTTACGGCGCGGAGCCCCAAAGCTAAAGCATTGGGCTACCAGTCCCGCCCTTTCAAAACAGAGACTTTTCTAAATTCCTATAAGTGCAAATATAGAAAAGCCTCCGCGATTGCGGAGGCCTTGCTTTGAATCGGAATGGGGTCTTAGAGAGGCTGGACCTTGAGGAAGATGATGACGAAGGTGAAGAGCGCGAGGGACTCGATGAAGGCGAGGCCGAGAATCAGGAAGATGAAGATTCCGGGGCGAGCGCCGGGGTTGCGGGCGAGGGCCTCGGTGGCGGAGGCGGTTGCCTTACCCTGTCCGAGACCGCAGAGGCCGGCGGCGAGAGCCATGCCCAGACCGGCGCCGATCGGCACCCACTGGTTTGCGAGGTCGTGACCGCCTGCGCTCTGTGCAAAGGCCGGTGTTGCGAGCAACATGGCGGCCAACGTCATAAAGAGGTATTGAAGCTGCTTCATTGTAGTACTCCTTCTCCCATCGATTGCGCCGCCAGTGGGTGGTTGATGCTCACCGTGCTGGCACCCTCACGCTGAACGGCGTTGGTGCGTACCGGGAAGAGGGAGTCCCTTCGCGGCAAAGTCAAACTTGCTAGCACAAGGCTTTAGCCTTGGGCTAGCGCTTAGCGCTAGTGATCGTGCGCCACTGCCATCGACAGGTACACCGCCGCCAGCAGGAAGAACACATACGCCTGCACCACCGCCACGAACATGTGCAGGCTCATGAAGACCAGCGGGATCCCCAGCGGCACCAGCGAGAAGAACGCCAGGGTCACCAGGTCTCCGGCAAAGATGTTCGCGTAAAGTCGTACCGAGAGCGAGAGCACGCGCGCGAAGTGCGAGATCACCTCGATGACGAGGAGCAGCGGCGAAAGCCACCAGACCGGGCCGACGAACTGCTTGTAGTAGCTGAAGCCGTTCGAGCGGATGCCGTGGTAGTGGTAGTAGATGAAGGTGACGATCGCGAAGCCCAGCGGCACGACAATGTCGGCGGTGGGGGATTCGAGGCCCGGGATCAACCCCAGCAGGTTGCTCAGCAGGATGAACAGCAGCAGCGCCGTCAGATAGCTCAGGAACCGCTCCGAGCCGTGCCCGATGATCGACTCCGCCTGCTCCGACACAAAGTCCTGCGTTATCTCGGCGAGGTGCTGTACGGGGGCGGGCTTTTCGACGCTGAGCGTGAGGCGCACCAGCAGGAAGTAGGCCAGCAGCACCAGGAAGACCAGCAGCTCCATGGCGAAGGCGTTGGTGATGGGAGCCCGGGGGTGCGCGGGATGAACGTGGAGCGCCTCGAGCAGGCCTGTGACGGGCGCGGCGAGGTGGTCGTTCAGTACTCGGGTAAATAAAAGCTGTGCCATAAAAGATTGAAGAAGGGTCTTTGGTGTTACAGGATTCTCCCGCTAGACAGTCCACGCCTTCATGAGTCGGATTCCTTCGATTGAGAGCGCGAATACTCCCAGAACGAGGCCTCCAGCGAGCGCGTAGACCGAACCATGCAGTAGCTTAAGGCTAACATACAGGACCACCACCGTCAGCCCCAGGCGGAGGAAGAAGTTGACCAGGACCATGCCGAGGGGGCGGACTTTTTTGTCTGTTTTGTCTACGGACCCGGCGTCCATGCGCTCCATGACGACGGTCATGAGGCGGAGCCACTCCCAGAGGCCGGCGGCGGAGATGGCAGCGCCGACGAGCAGCAGCGCGGCGCTCTGCCAGCCGAGCTTCCAGGCTACGAGCGCGGCGAGGACCACTGCAAGAATTGCCAGCAGGCGCAGCGCGCTGAGCATGGTGCGGCGGAAGTCGGCGTCGCTGAAATTTGCGAGCATGTTCATTGGATAGTTTCTTTCTGAACAGTCTTCTAGCCTTTTTTCAGGAACTTTGATGCGGTGGTAAAAAGCTGGATGAAGCCGCCGATGGCGCCGAGGATGATTCCTGTGATGGCGATCCAGCTCTGGTGGAAGTGGCGGTCGGCCCAGCTGCCGAGCAGCCAGCCGATGAGGCAGCCGACGGGAAGGGCAATGGCGAGCTGAATCATCGACTCGGCTTTGACGAGGTCGCCGAGGCCGCCGCTGAGGCCGGTGTTCTTCTTGTTGCTGCTGGTTGGGTCGTCCGCCATAGCAGCATCATTACATCACGCGCGGTGGGCTGCGGTCATATGGGCGCGGCTGCGATTTTGCGCTGCGCAGACCGCTATACTTAACTGTCAACTCCATTCCCCAAGGAAGCACAGTGTTCGAGTCAGAGTTTGAAGAGAAGTTATATGCGCAGCGCAGAGAGACGCTCGAGAAGATCGCCGCGCTGGGCGAAAAGGCTGGACTGAGCGCCGCCGAGGCGACCTATCCCAACAGCTACGCGTTTACGCACACGATTCCGGAGATTCGCGCGGCGTATGACCCGATGACGGCGGAGCAGTTTGAGGCCGACCTGGCTGCGGGGAAGAAGATCGAGGTGTCGATTGCGGGGCGCGCGATGGCGCACCGGTCGCAGGGTAAAGCTGGATTTGCGCAGCTGCAGCAGGGTGGGCAGCGGCTGCAGATCTACGTGCGCAAGGATGACGTGGGCGAGGATGCGTTTGCGCTGTACAAGCTGCTGGATCTTGGCGACCACATCGGCGTGCGCGGATTTTTGTTTCGCACGCGGACCGGCGAGCTTACGGTGCATGTGTCGCAGATTGGGCTGCCGGGGCATGAGGGCAAGCCGGCGATTACGTTTTTGACCAAGGCGATGCTTGCGCTGCCGGATAAATTCCATGGGCTGGCGGATACGGAGCTGCGCTATCGGCAGCGGTATGTCGACCTGTTTATGAACACCGGCCATGTTGTGAAGCAGGCTGATGAGACGGCTGAGGCTGAGACTGAAGCTCCGCGGAATGTTCGCGAGGTGTTTGTGAAGCGGGCCGCGATTCTGCGGGCGATTCGTACTTTTTTCGACTCGCGCGGGTATCTGGAGGTCGAGACGCCGATGATGCAGCAGGTGGCGGGCGGTGCGGCTGCGCGGCCGTTTACGACGCATCACAACGCGCTCGATATTGATTTGTTTCTGCGGATCGCTCCGGAGCTTTATCTGAAGAGGCTGGTTGTTGGTGGGCTGGATCGGGTGTATGAGATCAATCGCAACTTCAGGAATGAGGGCGTGAGCACGCAGCACAATCCTGAATTCACGATGATCGAGTTTTATCAGGCTTATGCGAACTATCACGACCTGATGGATTTGACGGAGGAGTTGATTTCTTTTGTTGCGAAGGAAGTGAATGGGACTACGGTTACTCGTTTTCCGTTGCCGAAGGGGCCGAGGGCTGGGGAGGTTGTTGAGATTGATTTGGGTAAGTGGCAGCGGCTTTCGATGCGCGAAGCGATTATCAAGTTCTGGCCTGACGGGTTCGGAAATCCGCCACAAGATGACGACTTCACGTCCGAGGATCGATTCGCGAAGTTTCTTGAAGGGGCACTCTTGCATCTACATTCGGAGTACCCGCAGATTAGTACCCCTACGGCGGAGGTGACTGGGGTTGACATTGAACGTCACCGATATAGACGAAGCTTGCTAGTTATTTTCAATGGTCACAGAAGCTTGCTGTCATCAGATCGCACAGACGTCTACAACGCATTCGTTCGCGCGTTGGGCTTACCGGAAGTAAGCGGCCCAATGACGGTCGAACCCGAGCCCGTCGGTAAGGCTATCGCAGGCGTGTTCGAAGCAGTTGCCGAATCTCACCTCGTTCAACCCACCATCATCTATGACTTTCCGCTGGCGGTTTCGCCGCTTTCGAAGAAGAAGCCGGATGAGCCGGATTGGGTGGAGCGGTTTGAGTTTTATATTGGCGGGTTTGAGGTTGGGAATGCTTTCTCTGAGTTGAACGACCCTGTCGATCAGCTGGGTCGCTTTGAAGATCAACTCAAGGAGAAAGAGCGCGGTGATGAGGAGGCCAATGACATGGACGAGGACTTTGTCCGTGCGCTGGGCTATGGGCTTCCGCCTACTGCGGGGGAGGGGATCGGCATCGACCGGTTGACGATGATCCTTACCGGGTCGCGCTCGATACGCGATGTGATTCTGTTTCCGCTGATGCGGCCCCAAACAAGGCAAGAGCCCTCGGACGAATCCAGCTTATCCCATGAAAAAGAGTAGCCGGGGGGCATAGCAGATCAAGCTACGAGGGAGTACGCTGCACGTCATAAAGACCTTTTGCCTCGCCTTTCAGCGGATTCACGCGATAGCCGGACTCCATCAGCCGCTCAACAAACGAGCCGTCTACCTGATTGCCGGGGAAGTAGACGAGAAAATGCGGATGGCTCGCAACAAACTCACTATATTGATCCAGGTGAGCGGGAAAGCGACCACGTTCAAGCATCAGGGACACTTCAGGAACTGTATTTCGATTCTGAATTGCGACCTTCTGGTCAGCGAGATAGTGCAGGCGGTCTCTCTGCTCGTCTGAGGCGTACCACCATGTGGGAAAGAACTCGAAGGGATCGGGGAGAACAATCGGCAGATCTGAACTCTCATGAGGCAATGCGTGAGCGTTCACTGGTAGTCTCCCGCGGTGTACTTCACGCACTGCTTTCTGCATAAAGAGTATTACGAAAAAAACTATCAGCGCCACAGTTACATCGCGCCTGCGGGCCATTACCTTTGCCATCCCGAACGCCGCCAGGATTGCAATTCCTGCCATCGAACCGATGCCATAACGGCAGTTGTAGTAGCCGGTAGACGACATCATAATGACGAGTGTCACCGGAATGAGTAATGCCGCTCCCACTGCTGCCGCTATCTCATGTGTGGGAATGTGGACTGTATCGTCTGCTCGCTCGGAGTGCGCCACAGTGGCTTCAGGTCGCCGCCAACTTGCCAAAACCAGACAGCCGATCAACAGCGCCGAGGACAATTCCAGTATCAAAGGAAGAGAAAGCCACGCATTCTTGAGCCAATCGTGTTTGAAGACCACCAGCGAGAGACTTTCCTTGACCGCCGGCGCATGAAGCTGCAACTGCTCTCGCGTCCGACGCATCATGGGAAGCGTGATTGCAAGTACCGGCGCCGCGATCAAAAAAGTGGAGTACAACCGCCAATCGAATCTGCGCGTCCGATACCATCTCATCGTTTCCCCAAATAAAATCGGAAGGCCACATTCGATCAAACCGACATGATGGCTCAACATGCAGGCTGCAATGCCGATCACCATTCCGATGAGGGCGAGCCGGCGTTCCCCCCTCCTGGAGGCAGCGGTCTGCCAACTCACCATTGTCAACATCAGAAAAGCGATCAACAGGCCGTATGGGCGAGCTTCATAGGCATAGCTCCATCCGGGCTCGCAGACCAGGAGCACAACTGCAAGCATTCCTGCAAGAACGCCACACCTGCGGCGAACAAAGACATACACTCCCAGGCAGGCAAAAACGAAACCCAACATGGATGGCAGCCGTGCTGAGAGCGTTGTATGCCCAAAAACAGGGATGAGAGCGCGGACGATCAGATGCAGCAAAGGGGGATTCCCATCTGCAGCCAGGGCCATAGACAATGAGTGGAAATCAGGCTGGCTCGCAACCAGCATCGTGAATAACTCGTCGAACCAGAATGTCCGGTAATGGCTGATTAGCATTGCCGCGACAAACGTCAACAGAAGAAGCGCTCCCAGGCTTTGGGTTTCGTAATGCTCCAGGAACCGAGAGAAGACGTCTCCATAGGTTACGTCTTCCATGGATTCATGGCATGGCTTTTTGATCAAGATATCCGGCATAGGCTCGTCTCAATGGGTTTGGATGTAGCCGCAACGACAACCACATGCGCAAGCAAACAACAGGCAGCTTAGATGTCGCTACTTCGCCTTCTTCATGCGCTTGACGATGCCGGCCACGGAATGCTCGTTCATTGCGGCTACGGCGTCGCCGCGCACTTTTTTCATGAGTTGCGCGACGGCTTTGTCATCGAGCGTGAGCCACTCGCCCTCGGTTGCCACGAAGACGTCGCCGAGGCCGATCTGTTTGGCGGGGACTTTGAGCTTGGCTCCGCCGTTGGGGCCTTTGCGTTGCTCGATCAGGCCGGCCTTGTGGAGCAGGAGGAACGATCGGCGCACCATGACCGCGCTCTCCTTCAACTCTTTTGCAATCGCCGCTGACGTATGCATCGCGTCCGGCGCCTCCGCCAGAACCGTCAACACCCGCACGCTCAACTGGAACCGTCCACTTTGTGCCATGCAAAAAAGCTACCACAGCCGGGGCATATGAATCTTGGCAGGTTTTTGCGCTGCAGCGTGGGCGAGGCAAAATCTGCTAACCTTTTTTGAGTGAATATCCTCTTTGTCGGCGACGTTTTCGGGTCCGCCGGCCGCCATATTGTTCGTGAACACCTGCCGCACGTGCTCGAGTCGAATGCCGTCGACCTGCTGGTTATCAACGGGGAGAACGCCGCGGGCGGCTTCGGGCTTACGCCGTCGCTTGCGGAGGAGCTCTTCGACATGGGCGCCCATGTGATTACGACGGGCAACCATATCTGGGACAAGAAAGAGATCTTCGAGTACATGGCGGTGCCGGAGGACTCGCATGTTCGAGGGCGGCGGGTGCTTCGGCCGGCGAACTATGCGGTGGGGACGCCTGGATTTGGGCTTTACCAGGGGGCGCTGGGCAATGGGCAGGCGTATGCCGTGATGAATCTGCAGTGCCGGGTGTTCATGTCCTCGTGCGACGACCCTTTTCGCAAGGCTGATGAGCTGCTGGCGGAGATCGAGCGGGAGTCGGGGGCGAAGGTTATTCTGCTGGACCTGCATGGCGAGGCGACGAGCGAGAAGGTGGCGCTGGGGTGGTATCTCGATGGACGAATGACGGCTGTGCTGGGCACGCACACCCATATTCCGACGGCTGACGAGCGGATTCTGCCGGGCGGAACGGCTTACCAGACCGATGTGGGGATGTCGGGGCCGTACGACTCGGTGATTGGGGTGGAAAAGGAACTGGTTCTGGCACGATTTCTGACCGGAATGCCGGGGAAGTTTGAGGCCGCGAAGGGGAATCCCAAGATGTGCGCCACTTTTATCGAGTGCGATGGAGCTACTGGGCGGGCTCACTACATCCAGCGGATCATGCTTGGGGAGTAGGGGCTGGAGTAAACCGCCAGGGCTGCGAATCGGCGGGCGCGGGGAGTTTTTTCTTCAGGCTGTTTAGCGGTGCTCCATCTGGACCTGTAGGTGGCAGTTGTCGGGGTGGGCGGCGCATTGCTGGCGGGCGTTTTCAACCATGGTGCTGGTGCCGGCGTACTGGGCCATGCCGAGGACGTTCCCCGGGAGGATGCCGAGCGCCAGGGTGGCCACGACGGCCAGGGTGAGGCCGATGAGGGCCGGGACACTGGTGGGACGGGATGGGGCGGCGGAGGCCTTGGCGGCGGCTTCGGCGGAGGGCCGGGAGTAGATGGCGGCGAGCAGGCGGAGGTAGTAGAAGCAGGCTACGCCGGAGTTCAGCAGGCCGATGACGGCGAGCCCGGTGTGGCCTGCACCGATGGCGGCGGAGAAGACGTAGAACTTGCCGAAGAAACCGCCGGTGAAGGGGATTCCGATGAGCGAGAGCAGGAAGAAGGCGAAGGTGGCGGCGAGCACGGGGCGACGGGTGGCGAGGCCTGTGTAGTCGTCGATGGTGTGGGCGCGCTCGCTGAAGCCGCTGACCTGCGTGATGACGGCGAAGGCCCCGACGTTCATGGCGGAGTAGGCGGCGGTGTAGAAGGCGGCGGCGGCGATGCCTTCGAGCGGGAAGGCGGTGAAGGCGACCAGCAGATATCCGGCGTGGGCGATCGAGGAGTAGGCCAGCATGCGCTTGACGTCCTTCTGGAGGAGCGCGCCGAGGTTGCCGATGGTCATCGATAGGGCGGCGAGGATCCAGATCATGATCGCCCAGCGGTGCTGCATGGTGGGGAAGCCCGAAAAGGTGATGCGCAGCAGGACGGCGAAGGCGGCTACCTTGGGGGCGGTGGACATTAACCCAACTACAGGTGACGGCGCGCCTTGATAGACGTCGGGGGTCCAGACGTGGAAGGGTGCGGCGGAGACCTTGAAGCCGAGGCCGACAAGCATCATGGCCAGGGCGGTGAAGGCCAGGGTGGGAGTGGCGGTCGCGCCGAGCGCTGCCGCTATGGCGTAGATGGAGGTAGAGCCGGTGGCTCCGTAGGCGAGGGCTATGCCATAGAGGAAGAAGGCGGTCGCGAAGGAGCCGAGCAGGAAGTACTTGATCGAGGATTCGGGGGCGGTGGAGTAGCCCTTGCGCATGCCGGCCATGATGTAGGTGGAGATGGAGGAGATCTCGAGGCCGATGAAGACCATGAGGAGCTCGACCGAGCAGGTCATGAGCATCATGCCGGTGGCTCCGAGGAGGACCAGGGCAAAGTACTCGCCCGCGTGGGTGGCGTGGCCCTGGAAGTACTCGAGCGAGGTGAGCAGGGTGACGAGCACGATGGCAACGATGAGCAGGTGGAAGAAGATCGAGAAGGTGTCGACCTGGATGGTGCCGGAGAAGGCGTAGACGGGGCGGTCGGAGGCGTAGAGGGTCTGGAGGCCGCTGGCGCCGCCGGCGAGGATGGTGCCGACGATGGCGATCCAGCCCAGGGGCTTGCGCGAGCCGGCGGGCTTGAGGAGAGGCTCGGCGAGCATGATGACGATGCCGGCGAGGGTGAGGATGTACTCAGGCAGCAGGCCGATGACGTTGGGCGAGAGGGTAGGCATTAGCGCGGACCTCCGCTGACGAGCGAGCCTTGCGGGAAGTTCGAGCCCGGCACCATGTAGATGCTGCTGGTGGGGAGAAGACGGAAGTTGCTGCCGGTGTAGTTGGATGCGGTGGGGATGGATCTGGCGAGGGCGGTGCCGGCGGCGTCGATGGCCCGCATCCAGACGGGCGAGGCGAGGCCCATGGCGAGCATCACGAGTATGACAGGCCACAGGGCGAGATGCTCGCGGGCGTCGAGGTCCGGGGCGGCGACGGAGCGGGACTTGAGGCCGAGGTTGCCGTAGAAGACTTTCTGGATCATGGAGAGCATGTAAGCCGCGGTGAGGATGACGCCGGAGGTGCCGAGGGCGGTCCAGAAGGCGTGGTGTACGACGGCGGCCTGCATGGAGCCTGAGAAGACGAGGAACTCGCCGACGAAGCCGTTGAGCATGGGCAGGCCGATAACGGAGAGCGTGGTGATGACGAAGAGGGTGACCATCCAGGGGAGCTTTGCGGCGAGGCCGCCGTACTCGCGCATGTCGTAGGTGCCGTAGCGCTCGTAGAGGATGCCGAGGAGCATGAAGAGGGCTGCGCCGCCGATGCCTTCGTTGAGGGTCTGGTAGATCCCGCCGTCGAGGCCGGCGATGCTGAAGGTGAAGATGCCGAGGATGACGACGCTGACGTGGCCGAGGGTTCCGTAGGCGGCGAGTTTCTTGAGGTCCTTCTGGACGAGGGCGAGCAGCGCGCCGTAGACGATGCCGATGGCTCCGAGGGCGATGAGGAGCGGGGCGATGTGGCGGGACTCGTTGGGAAAGATGCCGAAGGAGAGTCGCAGGATGGAGTAGAGGCCCAGCTTGCCGGCGAGGACCATGACGACGGCGGTGGGGGCCTCACTGACGGCGTCAGAGAGCCAGCCGTGCAGCGGGAAGATGGGGACCTTGACGGCGAAGGCGACCAGGAAGCCGAGCGAGGCCAGCCACAGGGCGGCGGAGTTAGGCGAGAGCGTGCCGGCGGCGGCGGAGCTTGCGAGGACCGGGATGGAGAAGGTGCCGGTTTTGGAGTAGAGCCAGAGGATGGTGACGAGCAGGAAGGCCGAGGGAATGAAGGCGTAGAGGAAGAACTTGATGGCGGCGCGGCGGCGCTTGTCGGTGCGGCCGAAGGTGGCGATGAGCATCACCATGGGAACCAGCGAGAGCTCCCAGAAAGCGAAGTAGAGGAAGAGATCGAGCGAGACGAAGATGCCCAGCATGGCGACTTGCTGGAGCATGAAGAGGACGTAGAAGAGCTTCTTGCGCTCGGAGATGGTGTTCCAGGAGATGAGGACGCCGAGGGGAGCGAGGAAGCCGGTGAGGACGACGAGCCACATGGAGAGGCCGTCTACGCCGACGGCATAGCGGATGGCCGGGGCGTCGATCCAGGGGATGTTCTGCTCGAACTGGTAGGTTCCGGCGGCGGCGCCGTAGGCGAAGTGCGCTGGGAGGTGCAGGGTCATCAGGAAGATGAGCAGCGAGATGGCGAGGGCGGTGGCCTGCATGATCTTGCCGCGGTCCGGCAGCAGCGCGAGCAGGACTGCGCCGGCGAGCGGGGTGAAGATGAGGAGCGTCAGGATGATGTGGTCGAAGTTCATATTCGGTTTACTTGGTGCTCTGATGATTCGAAACGCCCTCCGCCTTCGGCGAAGGATGACAACGGTTGGTTAGTGGGGCCAGAGGCCTCGGCCGAAGACCATGACGATGAGGACGGCTGCTGCTCCGAGAGCGAGCCATCCGGCGTAGGATCGGATGTTTCCTGACTGAACGCGGCGGGTGACGTAGCTGAGGCCACGGGTGGTGGCGCCGGCGAGTGAGCCGAAGCCGTTGACGAGGCCGCTGTCGACGAGGCCGCCAAGGATGAGGCGGGTGAACATGAGCAGCGGCGTGACGATAGCGGCGTGGTAGATCTCGTCGACGTAGAACTTGTGGTCGACGATGTGGTAGAGGGATGGGTATTTGGCGGCGAGGGCTGCGGCGGTGCCGGGCTTTTTGTAGTAGAAGACGTAGGCGATGAAGAGGCCGAGGAACGCGGTCAGGATGGAGATTCCCGCGAGCGTGTATTCGAGGGTGTGGTTTCCGGCTCCCTCTACGCCGGCGCGGAAGACGGGTTCGAGGAAGTGCTCGGCTTCGTCGCTGCCGCCGAAGGCGATGGGGATGCCGACCCATCCGCCGATGACGGAGAGGATGGCGAGGATGATCAGAGGGAGGGTCATGATCCACGGGGACTCGTGGATGCCGTGGGACTGGACGGCGTGTTCTTCGTCAGGTTCGGCGAGCATGACGGCGTGGGTGCCGGAGTGCGCGTGGACCGATGCGCCGTGATCTTCGAGCGCGGCGTGCTCGTCGAAATGCTCAGGGCCGAAAAAGGTCTTGAACCAGAGCCGGAACATGTAGAACGAGGTCATGCCGGCGGTGACGAGGCCGACGAACCAGAGGAGCTTGCCGAGAGGGTTGTCGCTGGTGAAGACGCGGAAGAGGATTTCGTCCTTCGAGAAGAAGCCGGCGAGGGGTGGAATTCCTGCGATGGCGAAGACGCCGGCGGTCATGGTCCAGAAGGTGATCGGGATGCGCTTGCGGAGGCCGCCCATCTTGCGCATATCCTGCTCGCCGCTGAGGGCGTGGATGACGGAGCCTGCTGCGAGGAAGAGCAGCGCTTTGAAGAAGGCGTGGGTCATCAGGTGGAAGATGCCGGACTGCGTAGGCGCCGACTCCGCAGGCGAGAAACATGTAGCCGAGCTGCGAGACGGTGGAGTAGGCGAGGACGCGCTTGATGTCGTGCTGGACGAGGCCGATGCAGGCGGCGAAGAGGGCCGTTGCAGCTCCGATGCAGGCTACGACGGTGAGTGCGAATGGCGAGCGGTCAAACAAGGTGTGGCAGCGGGCGACCATGTAGACGCCTGCCGTGACCATGGTTGCCGCGTGGATGAGCGCGGAGACCGGGGTGGGGCCTTCCATGGCGTCGGGGAGCCAGACGTAGAGCGGGATCTGGGCGGACTTGCCGACGGCTCCGAGGACCAGCAGCAGGGCGATAGCAGTGAGGGTCCCGCCCTGCCAGTTCGGCTGTGCAGAGATGATGCTGAAGACTTTGTCGAAGTCGAGCCAGCCGAAGTGTGTAGACCAGCAGGAACATCGCGAGCAGGAAGCCGAAGTCGCCGATACGGTTGACGATGAAGGCCTTTTTGCCGGCGTTGACGGCGGAGTCTTTCTTGAAGTAGAAGCCGATGAGCAGGTAGGAGGCTAGGCCGACGCCCTCCCAGCCGACAAAGAGCAGCAGGAAGCTCGAGGAGAGGACCAGGACCAGCATGAAGAACATGAAGAGGTTGAGATAGGCGAAGAAGCGCCAGTAGCCCTCTTCATGCGCCATGTAGCCGACGGAGTAGATGTGGATGAGGAAGCCGACGCCGGTGACTACGCCGAGCATGATCAGGGTGAGGTGGTCGACGGTGAAGGCGAAGTTGACGGTGAAGCCGGTGATCTGCGATCCAGGGGCCGATGTCCGAGGTGATGGACGGGGGCGCGCCGGCGGACTTCATGGTGATCCAGAGCCAGAGCGACGAGCACGGCGGGGATGAAGGTGAAGAGTAAGCGCGATGGCCGAGACCAGGGCGCGGGGCAGCTTGCGGCCGACGGTTCCGTTGATGAGGAAGCCGGCGAAGGGAAGCAGCGGAATGAGCCAGAGATACGAAGTGGGCATGGGTGTTAAGTTTGAAGAACTCTTTTACTAATTTTTCAATAAGTTGATCTGGTCGACGTTGAGTGTCTGGCGCGTGCGGAAGATGGCGATGATGATGGCGAGGCCGACGGCGGCCTCCGCCGCGGCGACGACCATGACGAAGAAGACAAAGATCTGGCCGTGAGACCTGGTGCCACATGTGGGCGAAGGCGACGAAGGTCAGGTTGACGGCGTTGAGCATCAGCTCAATGGACATGAAGATGGTGATGATGTTGCGCTTGATGAGAAAGGCGGCGATGCCGATGGAGAAGAGGATGGCGGCGAGGATGAGGTAGTAGGCGACGGGGACTTGAGCGGACATGCGCTACTGCTCCTTTCGCGCGAGGACGACGGCGCCGAGGATGGCGACGAGGATGAGGATGGACGTGACCTCAAAGGGCAGCAGGAGTGTGGTGAAGAGGATGGGCTAATCTCGGCGATGTTGCTGGTGGCGTGCGAGAGCTAGCCGCCGAGGTTGGTGAGGCCGAGGGCCTTGCGCTCCGAGAGGAAGACGAAGCTGAGCAGGCAGAAGATGGCCGCGGCGCCGGGGAAGCCGGCGATGTAGGCGGCGCGGCTGCCGTGGGTGTGCTCTTCTTCGCCGGCGTTGAGCAGCATGATGACGAAGACGAAGAGCACCATGATGGCGCCGGAGTAGACGATGACCTGGGCGGCGGCGAGGAACTCGGCGCCGAGGGACCAGTAGAGGACGGCGAGCGACATCATGACGACGACCAGCGAGAGGGCGGAGTTGATGGGGTGGCGCTGGAAGAGCAGATTGAGTGCTCCTGCGACCGCCAGCAGCCCGAAGATGATGAAGAGTGCCAGTTGCATGTCGAAACGCTCAGGTTCCTTCGTGAAACTTTTGAAACAGAGCACGATGTATGGGCTATGTGCTGATTGTAAAGCAGTGGTCTAGTCCGCGCAGGGCCAAGCACGAGGCTGGTGGCGACGATGTTGACCATGGCGACGGGCAGCAGGAACTTCCAGCCGAAGCCCATGAGCTGGTCGTAGCGGAAGCGGGGCAGCGTGCCGCGCACCCAGATGTAGAGGAGCAGGAACGCGAAGACTTTGACGACGAACCAGAAGATGGGAAAGACGGCGGTGAAGGACCGGGCCGCCGAAGTGGTCGAAGAAGGTGGCCGAAGGGACTGGATGGCGCCGCCGAAGAAGAGCAGGGTGGCGACGCAGGCGACGGTGATCATGTTGGCGTACTCGGCCATGAAGAACATGGCGAACTTCATGGAGGAGTACTCGGTGTGGTAGCCGGCGACGAGTTCGGATTCGGCCTCGGGGAGGTCGAAGGGCGAGCGGTTGGTCTCGGCGTAGGCGGCCATCAGGTAGATGAAGAAGGCGACGAACTGGAAGCCGCCGAAGATGTTCCAGGAGAGCGCGCCGTGGGCGGACTGGCTGTCGACGATGTCGCGCAGGTTGAGCGACCGGGCGCGGAGGACGACGCCGACCAGCGAGAGGCCGAGGGCCAGCTCGTAGCTGATCATCTGCGCGGTGGCGCGGAGCGAGCCGAGCAGCGCGAGTACTTGTTGTTCGACTCCAGCCGGAGAGCGCGATGCCGTAGACGCCGATGGAGGTGATGCCGAGGATGACCAGCAGGCCGATGTTGAGGTTGGCGACCTGGAAGATGTCGACGCTGACGCCGTTGACAGTGACTGGTGTGACGCGCCGAAGGGAACGACGGCGATGGAGATGAGCGCGCAGCCGAGCGCGATGATGGGCGCGAGGATGAAGAGCGGGCGCTCGACGGCGAGGGGCATCAGGTCTTCCTTGAGGAAGAGCTTGATGCCGTCGGCGAGCGGCTGCAGCAGGCCGAAGGGGCCGACGCGCGAGGGCCCCCAGCGGTTCTGCATGCGGCCGAGGACCTTGCGCTCCAGCAGCACCGTGTAGGCGACGCCGTCAGCGTGATGACGAGCACGACGGCGATCTTGAGGATGCTGAGCAGCAGAAATGATCTGGAAGTGGTTCAGATGGCTCATGGTGTTAGCTTGCTCAGCTTCTAGCGTTATTCTCTTCGAAGTTGGCGCAGGCTCGGGTTGTGATGTGGCTAATCGGCGCGGTTTCGATCTGGATTAGTCGGTCGCTGGACGGTCCTGCTGCAGATCGGTGAGCATGGCGGAGTAGCGGCCGAGAGTGCCGGAGGTGAAGAGCGTGTCATTGGCCGGGAGGACGAGGTCGCGGCGGTTGGCTGATTTGCACGAGGCGCAGGCGCTGCGGGTTGCGATGTGCTGGTCGTTGCCGGAGAGCAGCTGCAGGCGGAGAAGCTTGTCGTAGCCGGGGACGAGGCGCTGGATCTCGTCGAGGATGGCGAAGGGATCGAAGGGGCTGAGTCGCGGCTCGAGGTTGTTGGCGGTGAGCCAGACGGCGTGGCGGTCGGCCTCGCCGGACTGCGCGCCGCGGGTCTGGCCCATGTCGGCGCGGAGGCCCTTGCCGAAGGGGACGAGCGTGCGGACGTCGGCGCCCATCTTGTCGGCGATGCGGACGATCATCTCGAAGTCGGTGCGGACGCCGGCGCGGTCGCCGGCCTTCTTGACCTGCTGGAGGTCGCCGTAGCTGTTGGTGACGGAGCCGGATTTCTCGTAGAGGTTGGCGGCGGGGAGGACGACGTCGGCGAGCGCGGCGGTCTCGGTGAGGAACATGTCCTGCACGACGACGAAGGTGTTCTTGAGAGTGGCGGGATCGATGCCGTAGCGCGCGACGGGGTTGGAGCCGACGACGTAGAGCGCAGAGAGTTCGCCTTGGCGGCTGCGGCGTCGAACATCTGCGAGCATGTCGAGGCCGGGGGTCGGTGGGGAGCGTCGTACTCGGCGGCGATGCGCGGCGTTGCCGTCGACGGGGCGTGTAGCCGGGGAGCATGTCGGGGAGCAGGCCCATGTCGGCGGCGCCGCGCGAGTTGGCGTAGTCGGAGAGCAGGGCGAACTTGCGCTTCGGCAAGGTGAGGCCGAAGTCGATGAGGCGCTTGAGCTCGCCGCCGCGGAGTTCGGAGCCGATGAGGACGAGGAGTTTTTCTTCGGCGTCGACGGCGTCGCGGAAGGCTGCGAGCGCGGCTGCGTCGGTGGTGGCGGTGGCTGGCGGCGGAGTCGTCGCCGGCGAGATAGCTGGCGAGTGCGCCGTAGCCGAACTGGGCGATCTGGACGAAGGCCTTGGCCTGGCGGCGGAGCTTGATCTCGGCGTGGTTGGCGATGTAGAGCGCGGGCGCTGTTGAGGCGGACGTTGGTGCGGATGTTCCAGGCGGTGGCGGGGGCCTGGTTGGTGGGATCGCCGCCGACGAGCAGGATGGCCGGGGCGGTGAGGATGTCGCGCAGCGAGGCGGTGCGGCCGGTGCTGTGCCTGCGAGAGCTTGGCGAAGGTGACGTAGTCGGCGGTGCGGTGGTGGTCGATGTTGTTGGTGCCGAGGACGGTGCGGGCGAACTTCTGCAGGAGGTAGGCCTCCTCGTTGGTGAGTGCGGTTGCAGCCGATGACGCCGATGGAGTTGCCGCCGCGCGTCGTCGCGGAGCTCGCGGAGGCTTTTGCCGGCGAAGGTCGAGGGCTTCCTCCCAGCGAGACGGGCTTGAGCTCGCCGTTGGCTGGCGGATGAGCGGCTGGGTGAGGCGCTCGATGTGGTTGGCGAAGTCGAAGGCGTAGCGGCCCTTGTTGCAGAGGAAGTCGCCGTTGATGCCGGACTTGTCGCGGTTGTCGCCGCGAACGATCTCGCTGCCGTCGGATGACGGAGCGCACGCCGAGGGTGGTCTTGCAGCCGTCGCCGCAGTGGGTGCAGACGGTGGCGACGTGGTTCATCTCCCAGGGCCGGGTCTTGTAGCGATAGGTGCCGGAGGTGAGCGCGCCGACGGGGCAGGCGTCGATGCACATGCCGCACTGCTCGCAGTCGAGGTGGGCGAGTCGTGCCTTCGGGCGGAGAGGCCGGCGGGGATGTTGGGCGCGATGACGGAGGAGGCGCCGCGGTTCTGGATGCCGAGCGCGAAGACGTCCATGCCTTCGCCGCACATGCGGACGCAGCGGTAGCAGAGGATGCAGCGGGGGCGATCGAAGTAGACGACGGGCGACCACTTCTGCTCGTCGCGGTGGTTCTTGGGCTCGGCGTAGAAGCTGTCGGCGGCGCCGTACTTGAAGGTCATGTCCTGCAGCTCGCACTCGCCGCCGGCGTCGCAGACGGGGCAGTCGAGGGGGTGGTTGCCGAGCAGGAGTTGCAGGGTGGCTTTGCGGGCCTGAGCGATCTCGGGGGTCTCGGTGGTGACGACCATGCCCTCGGCGACCGGGGTGGTGCAGGCGGTCTGGAGCTTGGGCATCTTCTCGATGCGGACGACGCACATGCGGCAGGCGGCCTGCAGCGAGAGGCCGGGGTAGTAACAGAAGGCGGGGATCTCGATGCCGTGCGGACTTGCAGGCGTCGATGAGCAGCGTGCCTGCGGGGGCGGTGAGTTTCTTGCCGTCTACGGTGAAGGTTACGTCTAGCGCTATGGTGCTACGTCGAGGCTCCTGCGTGTTCGGGTTGCGCCGACTCGGTTGGATCTGGATGAGGGGGTTGGCTGCGGCACCGCGGCTTGCCGGTCGAGGTACTTGCCTTCGATGTATCTCGAACTCTTGCGGAATTTTTTGACGAAGCCGAGCGTGGGCATGGCGGCCGCGTCGCCGAGCGGGCAGAAGGTGCGGCCCATCATGTTTTCGGCGAGGTACTGGACGTTGTCGATGTCCTTCTTGGTGCCGCCGCCGGCGTGGAAGCGGGTGAGGGTCTTCTTGATCCAGTCCGTGCCTTCGCGGCAGGGGATGCACCAGCCGCAGGACTCGTGCTGGTAGAAGCGCGATGGTGCGCAGGGCGAACTCGACGATGGAGACGGTCTCGTCGAGCACGACGATGCCGCCAGAGCCGAGCATGGTGCCGGCCTTGGCCATCTGGTCGAAGTCGAGGCCGACGTCGATCTCGTCGGCGTTGAGGACGGGGCAGGACGCGCCGCCGGGGACGACGGCCTTGAGTTGCTTGCCGCCCTTGATGCCGCCGGCGACCTCGTAGATGGCCTTGCGGAGGGAGTAGCCCATGGGCAGCTCGTAGACGCCGGGGCGCTCGACGTGGCCGGAGATGCCGAAGAGGCGCGTGCCGCCGTTGCGTTCGGTGCCGAGCTTGGCGTAGGCCTCGCCGCCCATGAGCAGGATGTGCGGGGCGTTGGCGATGGTCTCGGCATTGTTGATGACCGTGGGGCCGCCGTAGAGGCCGACGACGGCAGGGAAGGGCGGCTTGATGCGGGGCACGCCGCGCTTGCCTTCGAGCGACTCCATCAGCGCGGACTCTTCGCCGACCTCGTAGGCGCCGGCGCCGGTCTGGGTGATGATGTCGAAGTCGACGCCCTGGTGCCGAAGATGTTCTTGCCGAGGAAGCCTTTGGCGTAGGCGTCGGCGACGGCCTTCTCGACGATGTTGAGCAGGTAGCGGTACTCGCCGCGCAGATAGATGAAGCCCATCTTCGAGCCGATGGCGAGGCCGGCGATCATGGTGCCTTCGATGACGGAGTGCGGGTCTTCGCAGGAAGATGACGTGGTCTTTGCAGGTGCCGGGCTCGGACTCGTCGCCGTTGACGAGGACGTACTTCGGCTTCTCGGAGACTCTTGGGGACGAAGCGACCACTTCATGCCGGTGGGGAAGCCGGCGCCGCCGCGGCCGCGCAGGCCGGAGGCCTTCATGGTGTTGATGATCCACTCGGGGCCTTCGGCGATGGCCTTTTGCACGGCCTTGTAGCCGTCGAGCTCGATGTACTTGTCGATGTTGGCGGCGCCCATGCCGAAGCGGCGGGAGAGGACTTTCACTTCATCGGGATGGGAGACGAGGGTTGGCATTATCTTTCGTCGCTTCCTTTCGCCGTTGGAACATAGCTCCGGCTTGGTAGGTCTCGAGGATCGACGTCCACCTTTTCGGGCGTGAGGTCGTCGTGGAAGTCGTAGTTGACCTGCATGGCGGGAGCCCAGCAGCAGGCGCCGATGCACTCGACTTCTTCCAAAGAAAACATGCCATCTTTCGTTACCTCTTTATGCCCGATGCCGAGCTTGTGCTTGCAGTGGTCGAGGATCTCGTAGCCGCCGCGCAGCATGCAGGAGATGTTGGTGCAGACCTGCACGTTGTACTTGCCGGCGGGCTTGGTGCGCAGCATGGAGTAGTAGCTGAGGCACGTTGCGGACGTCGAGCTCGAGGATGTCGATGCGCTCGGCGATCTCGGTGACGACGGCGTCGGAGACGTAGCCGACCTCATCCTGCGCGTAGAGCAGCATGGGCACGAGCGCGGAGCGGCTCAGACGGGATAGATGGTCACCAGCTTGTCGAAGCGGGCGGCCAGCTCCGGCGAGAAGATCGTGTTGGCGATAGCGCTCACTGCATCAGCTCCCGCGTCAGCCGTTCGGCGGTGATGTCCATCTCTTCGGTTACTGCCCGGGTCCTGATCCGACGGTTACGGTTCCGTCTTCGTTGAGGCGGAACGGGTGCGAGCGGTTGTTGTCTTCGGTCATCTCGCTGGGGGTGAAGCGCAGCCAGCGGCGTTCCGACGCGGAGGAGTGATCTCGTCACTGCCTACTTCTACGACGGCCTGGTGGCGGCTGTTGAGTCCGTGGGCCGCTCCGTAGCTGCGAAGCAGCGAGGCCCAGGAGGTCCAGAGTTCGGTGTGGAGACGTTCGTTGATCAATCCTTACCTCAGTGTGCCTACAACGATGCTGCTGCACTAGCGGTCGATCGCCCCGAGCACGATATCGATGCGATCCGATGACGGCGACCACGTCCGCGAGCAGGCGGCCCTTGCACATGGTCTCGAGGGCCTGCAGGTTGCGAAGTCGGCGTTGCGCATGTGCACGCGGTAGGGCTTGGCGGTGCCGTCGGAGACGACGTAGTAGTCCATCTCGCCGTGGGGCGCTTCGACGGACCTGGTAGCCTCGCCGGCGGGTACGGCGAAGCCTTCGGTGACGATCTTGAAGTGATGGATGAGCGACTCCATCTGGGTCTTCATCTGCTCGCGGTCGGGCAGGATGATCTTGGGCGCGTCGGCGACGATGCGGCCGTCGAGGCATGGCGAGAGGTCGAGCGCCTGCTGGCAGATCTTGACCGACTCGCGCATCTCCTGCATGCGGACGACGTAGCGCGCCCAGACGTCGCCGATCGTTGGAGACGGGCACGTTGAACTGGAACTTCTCGTAGCCGGAGTAGGGCATGTCGCGGCGCAGGTCCCAGTCGACGCCGGAGGCGCGCAGCGGGGGCCCGGTGACGCCGAGCGCGATGGCGTCCTCGCGCGAGAGATGTAGCCGACGCCCTTGAGGCGGCCGATCCAGATGGGATTGCCGTGTGAGCAGGCCTTCGTACTCGTCGATCTTCGGAGGGAAGTCGTTGAGGAATTCGCGAATGCGTCTCGTAGAAGTCCGAGGGGCGGCTCCAGCGCTGACGCCGCCGATGCGGATGTAGCTGGTCATCATGCGCTGGCCGCTGACGGCCTCGAAGATGCGGAGGACTGTCTTCGCGCTCGCGGAAGCAGTAGAGGAAGACGGTGAGCGCGCCGATGTCCATGGCGTGCGTGCCCAGCCAGACCAGGTGCGACTGGATGCGGGTCAGCTCGTTGAGCAGCACGCGCAGGTACTGCGCGCGTCTCGGGAATCTCGAGGCCGAGCAGCTTTTCGACCGCCAGGCGTAGGCCAGGTTGTTGGTCATCGGGCAGAGGTAGTCGATGCGGTCGGTGAGCGGGACGACCTGCTGGTAGAACTTGGCCTCGCAGGTCTTTTCGATGCCGGTGTGCAGGTAGCCGATGTCGGGCGCGAGCGAGACGACGGTTTCGCCGTCGATCTCAAGCACCAGGCGCAGGACGCCGTGGGTGGAAGGATGCTGCGGGCCCATGTTGAGGACCATGGTGTGGTCTTTGGATGGGTCGGTGCCGTCGTGGTGGGCGCGCGTCGGCGACGACGTCTTCGACGCCGGGAATGAGCATCGGTCGGGAGCGGCGGGTTCTTCGTGCGATTGGCGCGCATGCGAGTAGCCTTCTTTACCGGTAGCCCTCGACGGGGTAGTCCTTGCGCAGCGGGTGGCCCTTCCAGTTGTCGGGCATCATGATGCGGGTGAGGCGGGGGTGGCCGGCGAAGTGGACGCCGAAGAGGTCGAAGACTTCGCGCTCGTAGAAGTTGGCCGAGGGCCAGACGGAGGTGATGGAGTCGATGCGAGGCTCGTCGTCCGGATCGAGCCGGGCGATGAGGCGGATGCGCTGCTTCAGGCCGATGCGAGAGGATGTGGTACGACGATCTGGAAGCGCGGCTCTGAGGGGTACCAGTCGACGGCGGTGACGTCCTCGAGGAAGTTGTAGCCGGCGGCCTGCAGCGGCGCGGCATGCAGCGATGATGCTCTCGCGGGGCGACGGTGATGGTCAGCTCGTTGCGGTCGCACTTGGCGTCGGAGGCAGATGCCGGCGAGGGCTTTGAGGGCTGCGGTTGTCAGGCGATGGGCCGCGGCGTACAGCTTCAGAGGCCTGTTGACGGCGCGTGGCGGGGTCGGTCACATTTAGAGGTCTCCCTTGTCGTCGGCCCAGTCGAGGATGCCCTTCTTCCAGACGTAGAAGAGGCCGACGGCGACGAAGCCGAGGTAGACGAGCATCTCCCAGAAGCCGAAGATGCGCGAGCCGGTGATGCCGGGCAGGCGGCGGAAGATGACCGCCCAGGGCAGCATGAAGACCGCTTCGACGTCGAAGAGGATGAAGAGCATCGCGACCATGTAGAAGCGGACGGAGAAGCGGCCGCGGGCGTCGCCGACGGGATCCATGCCGCACTCGTAGGCGCCGAGCTTGGTGCGGGAGTTTTTGTGCTTGCCGATGAGGAAGGAAGCCGCCACCATGCCGCACGCCAGAGCCAAGAGCGGCAAGAATCTGAAGGACCAGCGGAAGGTAGTTCCAGATGTATGGGTACGTCTGCATGGCCATCTTCGACTCTAAGATTGTGGCTGGCAAGTGTCAAGCAGCAGGAGGTACTGTGCCGGGTCTCGTTTTAAGTCTAACGAAACATTGTGGCGTAGATGTCGATCAGGCGTTCTCCGAACAGTGCGGCGATGAGGCCTCCGACAGAGAGAAAGCTGCCGAGGGGGAGACGGGTGAGGCGCATGGGCACGGCCTGCGGATGAGCAGGACGAGAGCGTAGCGCAGTAGCGATGAGCACTCCGACGAAGAGAGCGAGAATCGCGGCCAGAAGCCGAGGAAGGCCGCGATCATGGCGAGCAGCTTGACGTCGCCGAGGCCCATGCCTTCGCGGTGGCGGAGAGCTTGTAGAGCCAGCGGATGAGTAGCAGTAGCAGCGGCTGCTCCGAGGATGGCGGCGATGCGGCCGAAGATGAGCGCCTCGGTGCCGGTGAGGAAGATGTTGCCATGAATTCCATTGCTGCCGGGGCTGCTGATTCGCAGCTGATGTGTGGTGTCGAGGACGACGTCGCCCTCGTGCGGGGCAAGGAAGATCGCCTGGGCGCAGACGAGGAAGATGCCGATGGCGATGCCGGTGAGGGTGAAGGCGTCAGGGAGCAGGTGAGTCTGCCAGTCCATGACGATCAGGCCGATGAGGAGGAAGCCGAGGATGGCGATGCCTACCTGCTCAATAGAGAAATTGATCCACCAGTTCGTAGTGAGAGTTATGCGAGGTTTCGCATAGAAGGCTGTAAACGGTGCGTAAAGAATATTTGTAGCAATACCTACGAACCAAATCCCCATGGCTAGCTCAACCAACGGGTACCGCCAGGAGATTTTGGCTTTGCAGTCGCGGCAGCGGGCGCGAAGGAGAATCCAGCTCAAGAGCGGAACGTTGTCGTACCAACGGATGGTAGCTCCACACTCGGGACAGCGGGAGCGCGGCTTGACGATGGACTCGTGCCTCGGCAGACGCGAGATGCAGACGTTCAGAAAGCTGCCCATGAGCAGCCCAAGAAGGAAGGCAGCGAGTTCGAAGACAAGGGGTATGGCCACCGAAAGAGTATACGGTCTAAAGTGCCATCCCCTATGTGGAGTCTGGGAAAGGAAGTCCGGACCTAAGTTTTATCGATTGAATACTTTGCACACAAATACCGGGTGGAGGGTCAAAGCTCAAAAGTCCACATGCATGCGCACTGACTCGACCAGCACCGGCCCGCGATCCTGGTTGTAGCCGGGGTGGTCGATGTACTGGAGGTCGAGCGCGTAGAAGAGGCCGCGCCAGGTGTGCGAGGTTGTAGTAGCCCTCGAGGATGTCTTCGCGGGCGTAGTTGAGCTTGCCGTCGCCGAGCAGAAATCCGAGGCCGCCGAGCTTCAAGATAGCTGCTGATGGTCGCGCTTGATGGCGTTGGAGACGAAGGTGAGGCCGAGCTTGTCGTTGGGGCGCGACCAGGGTCTGCCGGCATAGTCGCCGCCGAACTCGAAGGTCTGGTCGACCTCGGTGTAGGCGAAGGACTCGTGCTGGCCCTCGTTCCAGCCGAAGCGGCCGAAGACGCGGAGGTTGGAGGTGAGCTCCTGCTCGAAGTTGAGGCCGAAGCCGTATTTGATGGTGGTCGAATTGCGGGTGTGCGGTGATGTCCGGCGTCGTGTGCGCAGCCAGCGCAAGAGTTATTTTGCGTCGCGGTAGACGCCCATGTTGGCGTGATTGACGTAGCTGAGGACGCGGACGACGCCTCTGCGCTCCGGTGAGAGGTGCCGGCCGAGCAGAGGCCAAGCGGGGATTTGGCGGAGTTCGAACTCGATGTTCTGGCCGCTGGCGCGGCGGAGGTTCCACTCGAGGTCGATGCCGTTGGCGACGGTGGGCATCAGCGCGAGAGCGTAGCGCGCGGTGACCAGTCTTTGTCGTCGTACTCGGCGACGGTGCCGTAGGTGTAGCCGCGGGTGTCGGCGGCGTAGTCCCAGGCGCCGTTGTTGTCGACGGTCCAGTTCATGAACTGGAGATGGCTGTCGGTGCCGACGCTGTTGATGTCGAGGAAGTCGGGCAGGCCCATCTTGCCGGCGCGGAGCTCGAGACGGCGCTCCGGGACCTGGGTGGCGAGTGAGAAGGGCGTGCGGTCGGCCTCGACGAGCTTGCTGGTGAAGCCGATGGTCTGGTGGAGCTGGACGCGGGCGATGTAAGGCGACGGAGCCGAGGTTGGGGTTGCGGACGACGTCGAGATTGGTGAAGCCGGCCAGGCCGAGCGCCTCGGAGATGCCGCGGCCGCCGGCGGATTCGACATCGAAGATGACGTCGGTGGTGGTGCGGGGATTGCGGCGGAGCTGCGCAGCCGAGAAAGAGCGTGCCGACGAGCGAGACCTTGTACTCGCCGCGGCTGAGGAGGCTGTTGGTGCCTTCGTAGGGCGAGTGGAATGGGCCGTGCGCCTGAAAGATGATGTTGGCCTGGCCGGTGATGAGGTAGCGCGAGGTTTCGGAGTGCGGGAAGAGGGTGACGGGACCTACATCGCCGCCTTCTGAGGCGGCATCTTCGACGGATGGCTTGGGATCGTCCGGCCTTGAATTCGTTGGGGTTGGAGCTTCGGGGAGCGACGAGTTTGCAACCGCGGCGGTAGAGTTCTTGCCGTTAAGATCGGTGCTCTGGGCCAGCGCATGGCCGGAGAGGCAGGCCAGCAAAAATACGAGCAAGATCAAGACCTGCCTGGGGGCGTGGCGATCGAACATGGAAGCTTTATCTTCCGGTTTGTTCGTGAATAGAATGCGAATCGTCATGCCGGGGACTGGCCTTTCAGGGCAGAAAACTCTAAAACTTGGAGATGATTCCAGAAGATTCTGAGTCGCCTTGCGGCGGCCAGGTGATAACATGTATAGTATACCCCCATAGGGTATATGGAGTATGAAAATAATGTCCCATACAAAGCGGGAACAGGCGAAGCTTTTGAACAGGGCGAAGCGCATACGCGGGCAGATGGACCGCGTGGAACGCTCTCTTTCCGCCGAGGACCACAACTGCGCAGAGGTGCTGATGCTGCTGGCAGCAGTGAGGGGTGGAATTAATGGGCTGATGGCCGAGGTGCTGGAGGACCATATACGGCTGCATCTGCTGCAGGATGGGCATACTCCGCCGACGCCCGACCTGGGCGAGGACCTGATCGATCTGGTGCGCGCTTATTTGAAGTGAGCGAAACAGCGCGAGCTACGCGCTGGATTTGGACCCCACGACGACCAATCCGATGCCACAGATGAGGGCAATGGTGCTGAGGACCGGGGAGATAGGGAAGGTGCTGGTCTGTTTGTGGTCGATCTGGACTGGACCTATATCTACGTCCTTCTTTTCGTGGGTGAAGCTGATGCCTCCGACAGCGAATCCAATGATGCCGAGGAGAATAAGAAGAAATCCAATGATGGTTGCGGGTTTCATGTGTGTCCTTTTATGCCGCTGCTCTAATTTGTCGACATGGGGTGTGATGCCACAGTGCTGGATGGAGATGTGCTGCGCCTGTAACTCGCATGCAGCTTGATCCCTGCAGGCCGGTGGGTGTAATGTGGGCGTACACGGGAAAGGAGGATGATCCAGCCTATGAAAATTGACAGTAAAAGTTGCATCAACAGACGTGAGGTGACTGAGGCTTAGAGCGTCCATTGCTCTAGTCCTGGCGGTATAGCGAAGTTCTCACGCCGAGGCCAATGTCCGAGTATGGACGCCTCAGGTCAATCTCAACAGATCACCGCCAGACGGCCCGATGCTCTTAGAGCGCGGGCCGTTTGTGTTTACCGGTTATCTATAGCGGGTTGTGCAAGATTCTGCGAGTGGCTTTAGAATGGATGCCATGCAACCACTGGTCATTGCGGGCAGAGCGTTTCAATCGACGGCTGATTGTTGGCACGGGGAAGTATAAGGATGGACCGGAGACGCAGGCGGCCATCGAGGCTTCGGGCGCGGAGATGGTGACGGTCGCGGTGCGGCGGGTGAATCTCGACCGCTCGAGCGAGTCGCTGCTGGACTTCATCGATCCGCAGCGGTATTTTCTGCTGCCGAATACGGCCGGCTGCTACACGGCCGATGAGGCGATTCGCGCGGCTCGGCTGGGGCGCGAGGTGGGGCTGTCGGACTGGGTGAAGATCGAGGTGATCGGCGACCAGAAGACGCTGTATCCGGACATTCAGGCGACGCTCGAGGCTACGCGGGTGCTGGTGAAGGAGGGCTTCACGGTGCTGCCGTATACGTCGGACGACATTGTGTTTGCGAAGCGGCTGATCGATGCGGGCGCGGCGGCGGTGATGCCGCTGGGCGCGCCGATCGGCAGCGGGCTGGGGTTGCAGAATACGGCGAACCTGCGGATTTTGCGCGAGCTGATTACGGAGGTTCCGCTGATCGTGGATGCGGGCGTGGGGACGGCGTCGGATGCGGCGGTGGCGATGGAGCTGGGATTCGATGCGGTGCTGATGAATACGGCGATTGCGCAGGCGAAGGATCCGCTGCTGATGGCGGAGGCGATGCAGCATGCGGTGTTGGCGGGGCGGCAGGCGTTTCTGGCGGGGCGGATGCAGAGGAAGCTGTATGCGACAGCTAGTTCGCCGTTGGAGGGAATTCAGCGGTAGCAGTCTGACGAATCCATCTTGCTAGTCGAAGACGTATGGTGGATGCGAGTAAACTTTCTGCCCATGCGGGTGTTTGGAATTGATTGCGGCACGGAGTTCACCGGGTATGGTGTGGTCGAGATGGACTGCGATGCGCGGCTGCCGAAACTGGTGCATCTTGCGGCAGGGACGATTCGGCTGAACAAGAAAGAGAAGACGCCGCAGCGGCTGGCGCAGGTTTACTCCGAGTTGGTGGCGCTGATTACGCTGCATGAGCCGGAGTCGTGGCGATCGAAGAGGTGTTTTTTTCGGCGAACGCGAAGTCGGCGCTGAAGCTGGGGCAGGTGCGCGGCGTAGCGATGCTGGCTGCGGCGACGTGTGGGATGCCGGTGGCGGAGTATGCGCCGCTGTCGATCAAGAGCTCGGTGGTGGGGTATGGGCTGGCAGCGAAGGAGCAGGTGCAGTTCATGGTGACGCGGCTGCTGGAACTGGACCACGCGCCGGAGTCGCCCGACGCGGCAGACGCGCTGGCGATTGCGATCTGCCACATCCATACGACGCAGACGCTGCTGCTGCAGGGGGCGCGGCGGTGAGCGGATGCTTGCCGAGTTTGGTTGGTGGCTGCGACTGTCGATCTCTGCAACCCGGATGTATATGCGGTGGAGATGCAGCAGACAGCGGCCAGCCTCCAGCAGCAGCGGAAGGGAATACGCCGGTCCAGGCGACGGTTACATTTCAGTTCGACCGCACCGCGCCGGGTGTTTCGGTGCCGCGGTATACGGTGGTGCTGCATGAGGATGGCAGCGGAACGTATCACGCCGAGGAGGTGGAGCGGCGCTCGGCGGACTCTGCGCTGCAGCAGGTGACAGCCAAGCAGTCGACCGGCCGATGACGGTGACCGCGGAGACGACGGCGAAGATATTCCAGACGGCGCGGTCGTCTGAATCGCTTCAATGTGTTCTGCGGCACGAAGGTGAAGAACATCGCCGATACGGGCAAGAAGACGCTGAGCTATGCGGGATCCGATGGGAGCGGGATCGTGCACGTACAACTACTCGGACGATAAGAATGTGATGGATGCTGACGGACCTCTTCTACGGCATCGTTTACACGATGGACGTAGGGCGGAAGCTGGACTTTGAGCGGCGCTTTGACCGGCTGGGGCTGGACGCAGAATGATCGCGCTGGAGCAGGCGGTGGAGTCGATAAGCATGCGATGGAGCTGGGGAATATCGCGCAGACGCTGCGAAGATCGCTGAGGATCCGGAGATGGATGCAGCGCGTGCAGACGTTCGCGCGGCGAAAGCTGCTGGTGCTAGAGCGGCCGCGGCAAGTAGACAGCGAGGATCTAAGATGATGTGTCTTGAGGGCGCGGTATAGCTGCGGCCATAGCGGCCAGGTCGAGCGATTCGGCGCGCGCCTGCTCGGGGATGGTAGATGGGCCAGGCCTGCGCGATAGTCTCAGCGGTGTATCCGGCGACGCGCAGGTTGTTGCGGAGGGTTTTGCGCTTCTGGGCGAAGCACTGGCGCAGGAAGGCGTCGAAGCCTGCGGGGTCGACGCCGAGTTCGGCAAAGCGCGGTGCGAACTCGAGGCGCAGCACAGTGGAGTAGACGTCGGGCGGCGGCGAGAAGGCCGATGGCGGCAGGGTGAACAGCGCGTCGACCTGCGCGTTCATCTGCGCGGTGGCGGAGAGCAGGCCGTAGTCGCGTACTGCCGGGCGAAGCGGCGACGCGTTCTGCGACCTCGCGCTGCATCATCAGGACGGCGCGCTGCGATGAGACCCGCGGAACCGGCGGCGAAGAGCTTGAGCAGAATGTCCGATGTGATGTAGTAGGGAAGATTGCCGATGACGTCGGCGTTCTCTCCAGCTGGGATGAGCGGTGCTGAGGTCGGCTTTGAGGAAATCTGATCTCGACGATCTGAACATTGGGACTGTCGCGGAAGCGGAAGGTCAGCTCGGCGGCGAGGGCGCGGTCGAGCTCCAGGGCGATGAGGCGTCCTGGCGCGTCCGGCGAGGATGTCGGTGATCGCGCCGTGGCCGGGACCGATCTCGATAACGGTGCGCTGGCTGATGTCGCCGAGTGCGTCTGCGATGGCGTGGCGGGCGGCGTCGTCGACAAGAAAATTTTGTCCGAGCTTCTTCGGGCTTATTGTGGGGCATGAGCATCCAATATTGCGTGGCTTGTATAGACTAACTGCTTGGCAGGATTGAGGACGACTGCATGCATATAGTGTTTGCAGCATCGGAGTGCACGCCCTGGGCGAAGACCGGCAGGCCTGGCGGACGTGGTGGGCGCGCTTCCACGGGCGCTGGCAAGCTCGGACATCGAGCGAGCGTATTTATTCCGTACTACCGGCAGGTGGCGAAGCTGGCTGCCTAATGCTGCCGGTGGCGATGCCGAGCGTGACAATTCCGTTTCCTTCGTATAACCGTTTCGTGCGCATTCTGAACGGTGGCTTGACGGATGGCGTGCAGCATTATTTTGTTGATTCGTCCGGAGCTGTTCGATCGCGAAAGTTTCTACGCGACGCCGTCGGGCGACTATCGCGGATAACGCGCGAGCGCTTCGGACTGTTCAGCCGCGCGGTGATCGAGGCGAGCAAGATGCTGGGTGTGCCGGATGTGTTCCATGTGCACGACTGGCAGGCGGCGATGGTCGCGGTGCTGATGCGCTCGACCTACTACTTCGATCCTGTGCTGCGACATGTGCCAGCGGTGTTGACGATCCACAACGCGGGCTACCAGGGCTGGTTCCCGCCGCGCACGATCGAGACGCTGCTGCTGCCTTGGGACATGTTCACCTTTACCGAAGCTCGAGCACTATGACACGGTGAACTTTCTGAAAGGCGGCATCGTATACGCGGACGCGACTGACGACGGTGAGCCGCAAGATATGCGGAGGAGATTCAGACGGCGGAGTTCGGCAATGGGCTGGAGGAACCGATTCGGCAGCGCAGCGGCGATCTCTTCGGCATCATGAACGGCGTGGACTACAGCGAGTGGAATCCGGCGACCGACCCGCACATCGCGGCGCATTACACCGCGGAGAAGCTCGACGGCAAGAAGGAGTGCAGGCGCGATCTGCTGCATCCTTTGGGCTGGAGGGAGTTGAGCGAGAAGACCGCGGTGATTGGCATGGTCTCGCGCTTTGCGACGCAGAAGGGCTTCGACTTTATCGTGGCGATTATGGACAGGCTGATCCAGCAGGACATTGTGCTGGTGGTGCTGGGCAACGGCGAAGAGTACTACGAACAGCTGCTGACCGAGATGGCGGCCCGCTATCCCGACAAGGTTCGCGTGCAGGTGAAGTATGACAACGTGGTGGCGCACAAGATCGAGGCGGGTTCGGACCTCTTCCTGATGCCTTCGCGCTATGAGCCCGGCGGGCTAAATCAGATCTACAGTCTGAAGTATGGAACGATTCCTGTAGTGCGCGCGACCGGCGGACTGGAAGACACGATCGACGAGCAGCCAGTTGGCGGCGGCAATGGGTTCAAGTTCTGGGGTTACAGACCCGCAGGCACTGCTGAGACGCGCTGCAGCGAGCGTTGGAGACCTTCCAGACAAGGATATAGTGGAAGCGCATGATGCGGCGCGGTATGGAGCAGGACTTCTCCTGGGATAAGCCGGCGCAGGAGTATGTGCGCGTGTACGAGCGCGTGATCCAGAACCGCAGCTAACATTAGGTTGGAGGCATTTATATGGATTGGACTCCTGGGGACATGAGTTCGGACGTCGAGGATCGTCGCGGCGATTCGGGCGGTGGTGGCGGTTTTCAGATAGGTGGTGGCGGGCTGGGCATTGGCGGCGTCGTGGTGCTGGTCATTATCAGCCTTATTACGGGCAGAAATTATATCGGTAGCTATCTGAGCGGTGGCGCCCCGGTGCAGCAGAGCCGGCCTGCTGCTGATGCGAGTGGGCAACCGCTGGCGGAGTCGCCCGAGGAGGACCGCTCGGCGCACCTGATCTCCTTTGTGCTAGATGACGTACAGAAGACCTGGCCATCGATCCTGGCGGAACAAGGCGTTCAGTATCGAAAGGCGAAGCTGGTGCTGTTCCGCGGGCAGACATATTCCGGCTGCGGGACCGCTCAAGCGGCGACGGGACCGTTCTATTGTCCGCTGGATGAGAAGGTTTACATTGATCTGAGTTTCTGGGACGAGCTAAGTAGACTGGGAGGCAGCACTGCCGACTTTGCGCAGGCTTATGTCATCGCACACGAGCTGGGACACCACGTGCAGAATATCCTCGGAATCGAGAGGCAGGTGCGAAAGCAGCAGCAGTGGAACCCTTCCCAACAGAATCAGCTCTCGGTGGACCTGGAGTTGCAAGCGGATTGCTTTGCCGGCGTCTGGGCCCATAGCGGCGAGCAGCGGAACATGATCCACTCGGAGGACATCGACGCCGGAATGAAGGCGGTGGCTGCGGTGGGCGACGATCATATCCAGAAGATGGTGCGAGGTACGGTAAGTCCGGAGCAGTTTACGCACGGATCCAGCGCGCAGAGGACGGCATGGTTCCGGCACGGACTTGAGGGCGGCTCCGTGAAGAGCTGCAACACCTTCCAACCGACGGGCGACGACAACGCGCCGTAAGATTCTCTAAAAGAGTTATCTTTATAGTTATGAGTAATTTGAGATGCATAAAGAGGATTGATGATTTTGCTCATCATTAAAGTGATTGATTTGATTGATTTGATGTATGATTTATCAGCGGTGATGCCGAGGAGGAATTGTGCCAAGTGTAAAGACGGGTTGGAGTGAACGAGTGCGCAAGGTTGCTGAGAGAGATTATGTTCAACCGGCTCGCCCTAACAAAGCCCGTATCAAAATTCCATTTGGAGATCTCAAAGCCAAAATGGTGAAGTTGGGATTTCCGCAAGGAAATGCGAATCAGATCGCCAGTCCACTTGAATCCCCAAAGTTTTGGAAACCGTTGGGACTGGAAATGTGCTCACCCCGAGGACAAAAAAGAAGTGTAGACACCGTTCTGGAATTCAGATTCCTGGAAGAACCAAAGAATTCTCAAATTGCCAAAGAAACTCCCGCTGAAAGGGCCGTCCGTCTAGCAGAGAAGCTGCGCGGACTTATGAAAGACAAAATTGCCGAACATGGGGGAACTGAAGGATACATCCGTTGGGTTCGTTCGGATGAGGATTCAGAATGAGCCGAATCTTTTTTGATGCCATGATGTTCGTCTATCTTCTTGAGGACAATCCGGATTTTTCCAGTGCTGTTAAAGGTTCTTTGCAGCGATGTTCCAAACGAGGTGACACTCTCTTGACGAGTTGTCTTGCAGTGGGCGAGGTTATGGCTGGTGGCAGTGGTGATCTAAGCGATGCTGAAACTGCACGCTCAACTATTCAGGAACTCGGCTTCTTCTTCGTTCCTTTTGACGAGGACTGCATGCCGATTTTTGCAAAACTTCGATCTGAAATGCGTTTGAAAGCGCCGGACTCAATCCATCTGGCCTGTGCCGCAGCGGCCAGGACGGACCTATTCCTTACTGGCGACAAACAACTTCTGAATAAGAGGCTGTATGTACCGGGGATTCAATTCATCGCGGATTTCACAAACCCGCCCTTCTAGCCAACGATCTGAAGAGGATTTGCATCGTTGGACTTAGCCTCTTGCGCAAAGTGTTTCCGAATCTTTTCTGCGGTGGCGGCGTTGACCACTGCGGTGAGGGCGTCGGGCGGAGCCTGGCGGATGCCGCGCAGGCTGCCGAAGTGTTCGAGCAGGCGCTGGCGGGTGCGCGGGCCGACGCCGGGGATGGCGAGCAGCTCGCTGTCGCGGTCGCGCATCTCGCGGCGCTTGCGGTGGTAGGTGACGGCGAAGCGGTGGCTCTCGTCGCGGATCTTCTGCATCAGGTGCAGCACGGGCGAGCGGCGGTCGAGCACGATGGGCTCGTCCTCCTGGCCGTAGACGTAGATGATCTCCTCGCGCTTGGCGATGCGTAGGCGAGCGGCTGCAGGGTGATGCCGATCTCTTCGAGCGCTGCGTACGGCGGCGTGCAGCTGGCCGAGGCCGCCGTCGATGAGGATGAGCGAGGGGAACGGCTTCTTGTCGTCCAGCAGGCGCTTGTAGCGGCGGCTGGATGATCTCGCGCATGGAGGCGAAGTCGTCGACGCCGGTGACGGTCTTGACCTGGAACTTGCGGTAGTCGGACTTCTTCATCGCGCCGTCTTCCCAGACGACCATGGAGGCGACGGTCTCCGCGCCCTGGATGTGCGAGATGTCGAAGCACTCGATGCGGCGGGGCAGCTCTTCGAGCGTGAGCGCGTCCTGCAGCGCTTCCTGAATGGCCTTGATGCTGGGCTGCAGCACGCGGAAGCGCTGGTCGTAGGACTGCTTGGCGTTCTGGCAGACGAGGTCGACGAGCGAGCGCTTCTCGCCGCGCTGCGGCGCGGCAATTTCGATCTTGTGGCCGGCGCGCTCGGTCAGCAGCTCGGCCAGCACAGCGCGGTCGGGGAAGTCGACCGGCACGAGGACCGAGCGCGGGACGTAGCTCTGGTCGAGATAGAGCTGCTTGAGCAGCGCAGAGAAGAAGAGCGCCGGCGAGAATGCGTCCGCTGCAGTTCCGGTCATGGCCGGAGTGCTGGCGTTACTGATGACAGAGTCTTCGACGACCTCTGGGGCGGGCTGCGGCGGGTCGGGCTCCAGACGCGGCGCGGCTTCCGTTCAGTGACGACGGTCTTCGGCAGCTCGTTCCGCGGCTTCGTTCAGGGTCTCGGCGAGCGAACTCGGGCAGCTCTTCCCAGAAGAAGTCGCGGCGGTCGACGATCTTGCCGCCGCGCATGTGGAAGAGATTCACCGCCAGCATCCCGTTCTCGTAGTGGTAGCCGAAGACGTCGGCGTCCTCGTTGTCGGCGGTGGCGATGCGCTGCTTGTCCTGCATCTGGTGGACGGTGACGATCTGGTCGCGCAGGCGCGCGGCCAGCTCGAACTGCTCGGCCTCGGCGGCGGCTTCCATGCGCGCGGTCAGCGACTGCTTCCAGCTCGCTGGGCTTGCCTTCGAGGAAGAGCTGCACGTCGCGGACGGTCTGTTTGTAGGTCTCGGGCGTGGTCAGGCCTTCGACGCAGGGGCCGAGGCAGCGCTTGATGTAGTACTGCAGGCAGGCGCGCGGATGGTAGCGCGAGAGATCGACCTTGCAGCTGGGGATGAGGAAGCTGCGATGGATGAGGTCGACCAGGCGGTGCGCGAGGTTGCCGGGGAAGTAGGGGCCGAAGTAGGCGCTGCCGTCCTTGCGCAGGCGGCGCGTGACGAAGACCTTGGGGTAGCGGTCGCCGATCGTGAGCTTGATGTAGGGGTAGGTCTTGTCGTCGCGCAGCAGGATGTTGAAGCGCGGCTTGCGCTGCTTGATGAGGTTGTTTTCGAGCGCCAGCGCTTCGTGCTCGTTGGCGACGGTGATGTAGTCGACGTCGACGGCCTCGCGCATCAGCGAGCCGGTCTTGGCGTTGGCCTGCGAGGCTTCCAGAAAATACGAGCGCACGCGCGCGCGCAGGTTCTTCGCCTTGCCGACGTAGATCACCTCGCCCTCGGCGTTCTTGTAGAGGTAGCAGCCGGGCTGGGTGGGGAGGGTGCGGATTTTTTGCGAGCAGATCCATTTTTGCAGCAGATCCATTGGAGGCTGTCGGAGAGCTGTGGACAGCTTCGCAGCGGTCTCCGAGACCTAGTGTAGTTGCAGGCGGCTCCGGTTGGTTGAGGGCTGCCTGTTGAATCGGCGTAACTGCCTGAACCGGGAAGATTTGACGTGGTTTCCAGTCAAATTTTCTTGCCGCAATTTTGTGCGCTGGCGCCTTCCGTTCCCGGAGGGTTCTGCGTAAGTCAATCCTGCTCAGCCGTTTACTGGAATGACCCCGGGATGTTTCCTTTGGCACTCGGATTGCATCCCATTCTTTAGTTGCTTGCTGTGTTTCAGTAGTGCTTCAGGTATTCAGGATTGACGATTTACAGGAGAATGACGTTATGATATCCAGCCCAGCGGTAAAAACTACATCCACCGGAAGGATGGCGATGAGAGCCTTTGCCATCTGTGGACGGCACTCGCAACCGGCCTCGTTCTGCTGCTGACTGTTGGCTGCTCCACCAAGAACTACGTTCGGTCGCAGACCACGCCGCTCGTCCAGCAGACGAATGAGCTGGACGCCGAAGACTGCAGCCGACCACAAGCGCGATTCAGGACACGGACGCGCGCGCGCAGTCGGGTATCGCCGGCGCGCAGGCCGCCGCGAATACCGCCGACCAGCATGCGCTGGCGGCAGGTCAGTCAGCCGACGCGGCAGGAAGTCGGCGCAGGAAGCTTACAACCGCGTCGACACGCTTGAGCGGCGTTGTTGCCAATCTGGATAATTACACGCCGATGGCGGATGTGAATGTCACCTTTGCCTTCGACAAGTCGGTGCTGACCGCCGACGATAAAGAGCAGCTCGACGAGCTCGCGACGAAGCTCCAGACCGCACGCGGATACATCCTCGAACTCACCGGTGGCACCGATACGACCGGCGACGCGCAATTACAACTACCAGCTTAGCCAGCGCCGCGCGGATGCCGTTGCGAACTACCTGCAGACGAAGTACAACATCCCGCCGCACAAGTTCTACCTCGTTGGCATTGGCAAGGACCAGCAGGTGGCGGACGACAATACCGCAGGGCCGCGCTCAGAACCGTCGCGTTGATATCAAGCTGCTGACCAACCGGGCGGACGCGAATAGCACCACCGCTTCCAACGGTCGCCCCCAATAACCAGGTTCCTCCCCAGAGAAGGACGTTCAGCGCGTCCAACCCAACAGCCCGCCGGATTCTCTTCTTGAGAGCCGGTGGGTTGTTGGGTTTTTACCTATATGGCTGAGGGTACACCCCCTATTGCCTGGCGATAAAGTCTTTGTTTTTAGCGGTTTGCAAGGTTGCTGTGCCTGCAAAATATTCTAAACAAAGGACTTATGGATAAGATATCCAGAATCAATGAGTTAGGCCCGGCTGATAGCTGGGCCTTAGCTGAATCTCTCAGATATTTTCGTTTGTTTTCAATCTTCTAGTTCTATTTTACCGAATGGCGCATAACTAATGCACACTTCTCTTTTGTTGGCTAAGTAGTGGTGGGGTGTTAGTTGCTGGATTTTTAGAGGTCGCGGAGGCTTGACATGCGATTTTGCTGAGGGATTTCGCGAAAAATAGTTGGTGAGGGCTAACGGCCGACCACGGATCTGCGCGGATAACTACGGGTTTAAAACAGGAAAGGGGAGGAAAGCGGGATTAGAGCGGATCGGCTGGTATGGGATGGAACCCCCCAACGGTCAGGGCGATTGAATATCAGTAACGAGTAATGAGTGAGTAAGAACAGGCAACGGCCGACGGCAAGTACAGGCAACGGCGTTTTCGGGTTCCAGCTACGAGCTACGAGCTACGAGCTATGAGCTGTGAGCAAAGACAAAGGCTTCTGGGCTGGGAGGGAGTATGGGTAGAGAAGCGGATTTCTCCGCTGCGCGATTCACGGTGGTGCTGTGAATCGCTTCGGTCGAAATGACAGGGTTTTGGATGGGCGAAGGAGAACAGACGACGGCAAATGCAACAGCAGATATCTGCGGGATGACAAACAAACGGATAGACAACGGCAAAGGCAAAAGCGGACTTCGCTGCGCTGCGGAGTGACAAAAGGCTGTGGTATGACAAAAGGCTGGGGAATGACCAAAGGGGACTGGCGGTGGGGTGGTTACGGTTTGGGGTGGGAGGGTTGATTGGCTTTGCGTTCGTGGTGGGCGGCTTTGATTTTTTCGTAGCGGGACTGGAGTTCGTCGAGCTCCAGGTCGCTTAGGTTTTCGATGTCAATCATCTGGTTGCCGGCTTTGTCGATGGCGCGGATGAGCTCGTTTAATTTGAGATTGATGGCGCGGGCGTCGCGGTTCTGGGTGTTCTGGATGAGGAAGACCATCAGGAAGGTGACGATGGTGGTGCCGGTGTTGATGATGAGCTGCCAGGTATCGGAGAAGTGGAAGAGCGGGCCGGTGACGGCCCAGACGAGGATGATCAGGGCGGCTCCGGCGAAGGCCCATGTCGAGCCGAGCCAGCCGGCGGCTGAGGCAGCAAATTTGCCGAACCAGTCGTCTGTGGCTCGGGCTTTCACTTCCGGTGTGACGTCGGTCATATTTGCCTCGGAGGAATATTCAAGCTTTCAAGTCTGATGCAGATATAAGAGCTGGGAGTTGAGCGAGTTCTCAGAGCGAGTGCCCAGGATAAGGGTGTTGGATTATAGTGCTGGCATGAGCGTTCTGAGGCAGACCGCAGGGGTGGTGCTGGCAGCGATGTTGTGGGGTGGGATGCAGTTGCCAGGCCAGAGCGCGAGGGAGGCCGCGGAGCCGCCAGGGAACACGGCAGGGGCGGCGCCGGCGGAAGAGCCGGTGAAGGAGTTGGTTCCGGCGGACATGTGCAGAATGGGGCCGACGGAGACGCAGAGGGGGAGTGCGCACTTTCCTTCGTATATGGATGACTCTTTTTCGCAGTTGAAGGCGGAGGCGCCGTTGCTGCGCGGACTGAAGTTTGAGGCGGACCCGGCGGCTGAACCGGAGAAGAGCAAGGAGATTCTGAGCAAGACGGGCGAGACGATTACGACGATGTTGCCGCGGGTGCCCAACCTGATTGCCAAGGAGGAGCTGGCGCAGGCGACGTTGAAGCTGCCGTACGTGGTGCAGGAGACAACGGCGCAAAACGCGGCGAGTGGAGGCGGGCGGAGGAATGCGGCGCAGCTTTACGACAGCTCGTCGCGTGGCGTTGAGGGCGAGGAGTTGCAGAAGGTGCTGGATGGGATGCTGTCGAATGGAGGCAAGCACCCGGTGTTTGGCTACCGGATCCAGTCGATCGTGGACCCGACGTACGGCCCGATGCTGAATGAGTATCGGACGAACGCGGAGAATGAAGCGGTGGATGTGTCGCATTTGAGTCCGGGAAACCCGCAAGGCGTTGGGTTCAGCAGCTCGTGGATGATGTTCAAACCGAGGGATGTGGACGATACGCGGTATCGGTACCTGGGGCACGAGAAGGTGGGCAAGCATGAGACGGTGGTGCTGGCGTTCGCGCAGATTCCGGGCGAGGTGCTGGTGCCCGCGGAGATTACGATGGGGGGAGCGTCGGCGTGCTCATACCTGATGCAGGGAGTGGTGTGGATCGACGAGTCGATGTTTCAGGTTGTGCGCGTGGAGACGGATCTGCTGGCTCCGCTGACAGACCTGAATTTGACGAAGCTTTATTCGTTGGTCTCGTTAGGTGAAGTGAGGATTCCAGAACGGAATTTGACGCTGTGGATGCCGGACGATGTGGAGATACGGTGGCTGTCGAAGGACCAGGCGGGAGCTGAGCGGCACAGATATTCGGACTACAGATTGTTCGGGGCGACGAGCAGGATTGTGCTGCCGTAGGTATCCGAGCGCGGGGGCGGCGCATCCGAGTAATCAATAGAAGCGGCAGCCGGTGTGGCGCGGCGAAGTGCATTGTGCCTATAATGACTGGCCGAGCGGCCTGCTCGCGGATGCCGCGAATGGAGGCAAGCCAATGAGCCAACGAAATATCGATGCGTTGAAGCGGTTTGTAGATGCTATTAACTCGGGCAAGCTGGAGGCTTTGAACGAGCTTGTGGAAGACAATGTGGTGGACCACGATGCGGCGGAAGGGCAGGCACCGGGAGCTGAGGGGTATATCAAGTTCTTCACCGATCTGCGGAATTCATTTTCGAATTTGAAGATTGAGATCAAACATACGGTAGCGGATGAACACTATGTTGCGATGGCCTACAAGATGACCGGCATCCACAAAGGACGCTTTCTGCATGTGCCACCGACGGGCCACACGATTATCGTGCGAGGCATGATGATGGGGCGATTCTACGGCGGACGCCTGGTGGAGCGGTGGGGTGTGATGGATGAGTTGGGGATTCTGGAACAACTGGGCGTGATGGAGCACCGGAATCGGGTTATGGCTTAGCTGCCGTTGCCGAAAATTGCTACGTCACGGCCTTCTGGAGTAGTGCGGTGGGCGCGGTGATGGGTGCGAGCAACTCGGCGGGAAGGGAGAAGCGCTGCTGGAGGTATTGGGGATCGTTATAACTGAGGAAGACCTTGCCTTCGGCGTCCTGCCAGGCGAGAGCCTTGAGAGGCAGGTCGATGGCGGAGACGGGCGCGGCGACCATGATGGGTGTGCCGCCTTTGGGATTGCCGAAGATGAGAAGCTGGGTGGGAGGCATTTGCAGGCCGACTTTTTGGGCTTCGCCGCTGTGATCGACGCGGGCAAAGACGGTGATGTTTTTGGAGCGGAGGATGGCTTCGAGGCGGTCGAGGGTGGCGGGGACGGAGTGGGCGCTGGAGAGAGTGATGATGCCGTTTGCCATGGTTGCTCCTTGGCGCGGGAGTGTGAGTGAGACTAGACGCTGCCTGGTTGCGGAGGGTCTCGTCTCACCTGCTGATAGTTTAGTGGTGATTGCTGTTGTTGTGTTGCGGAGGCGGCGCGTGGTGTTCGGCGCGGGGGGCCGTGGGTCGGAGGTAGGGATGGGCGTAGGGGTGGACGTAGACTCCGCGGTTGATGTAGGTGCGGGTCCAGGGACGGTGATCGATGAGGATGGAGTGCGTGCTCCAGCCGAAGCCGGCTCCGAACCAGCCGAAGCGGCCGAAGGATGGGCCGATGGCGATGACGGGACCGAAGCGGATGGCGCCGGCGACATAGAAGCCAGGACGCGGCGGGGCGAAGACGACTAGAGGGTTGTAGATGGGGACGTAGTAGAGGTAGGGGTTGTAGGGCTGGATCTGGATGTAGCCGCCGTCGTCGATGACGTCGACGTTGGTGTTGGTGGTGAGGTAACCGTAGTCGCGGGCGCGGCGGCGGAGACGCTGGACGGCGTCCATGACGTCCTGGCGCTGGTTGAGGACGGCGTTGCCGAGCTGAGAGGTCCAGGCGGGGTCGCGGGCCATCATGTCGAGGACGGTGGGGAAGGGCAGGAGTGCGAGGACGCTGGGATCCCAGGGGAGATTGTCGGCGGTGATGGCGGCGCTGAGGTCGTCTCCGCGGAGATAGCTGTGCTGGTTGGCCCAGGCGGCGGCGGCGGCGGAATCTGATCCCAGTAGGTGGCGGCGGTGAGGGTCTGGGCGAGGAGCGGGTCAGGATAGAGAGCGATGCGGTTGACGAGCTGCTCGAGTTGCTGGGGCGCCATCGCGGGCGGTGGCGGGGCCTGCTGCGGAGGCATCGGGGCCGGTTGAGGATATTGCGGCGGCGGCGCGGATGAATCCGGGTATTGCGAGGCCGGTTGCTGGTCGGGATACTGCTGGGCGCCGGAGGGCGGCTGGCGGACGACAGGGGCCTGGGAGAATGCAACGGCGGTGAGAGCGGAGAGTGCAGCAGCGCAAAGTGATTTGGATAACTTAGTCATTCCTCGTCCTTTTCGGCAGGGTTTGCCGATGGATTTATAGACGCCGGTTCGGAGCGGAAGTTGTCACGGTATGGGCTGGTGAAGAGTGACGCTCAGACTGTAGTTATTTCCTGCACTACGGTTATTGGAATGGGAGATGAGGCGGTTGGTGGTGGTTCGAGCATAGATGAATGACGGATGGGCAGGAAGAGACTGAAGACGGTGCCGTTGTGGGGGCGGCTGCGGACTTTGAGGTGACCGTCGTGGCTGTCGATAATGTCTTTGGAGATCCAGAGGCCGAGGCCGGTGCCGGCCGCTTCGCGGGTAGTGTAGAAGGGCTGGAAGATGCGTTCCTGAATCTCGGGGGACATGCCGTGGCCGTCGTCGGCGATGGTGATGCGGATGCCGGGCGCACCGGTGCGATGGGTGGCGCGGTGAGCGCGGAGGAGAAGGCGACCGCCCTGGCGCATGGCATCGATGGCGTTGGCTACGAGGTTGCTGAGGACCTGACGTATCTCGCCTTCGAGGCAGTGGAACGCGGTTGGTGTGACGGCGCCGCGATGGACGGTGATGTTGCGGTTGGAGAGGCGACCTTGATAGAGGGTGATGACGGAGTCGAAGAGCTGGGCAGCGGTGGTGGAGGTAGGGCCTGCGCTCTGGCGATGGAAGCGCAGGGTCTGGGTGGTTATCTGAGAGCAGCGGAGGACCTCGGACTCTGCGATGGCGAGGTGTTCGGCGATCTCGGGCGGGAGATCACGGTGGCTTTTGGCGATGTAGATGAGGTTGGTGATGGCTTCGAGGGGATTGTTAATTTCGTGGGAGATGGAGGCTGCGAGGCGACCGACGGCGGCGAGTTTTTCTGATTGGATGAGAGCCGCTTCGGCGCGTTTGAGCTGGGTGAGGTCGAGGATGAAGGCGGCGTTCTCGGTGCGGGCGCCGGAGTCGTCGCGCATGCAGGTGGCTCCGACCAGGATGGGAACGTGGCGTCCGTCGCGGGCGATGTTTATCTTCTCGTAGGGCTGGCAGACGCCGGTGGTGCTGAGCTGGCGATCGGCTTCGGCGTCGGCGGCAGCGAACTCGGGTGGGGTGAGATCCTTCCAGCGCATTGTGCCGCTGTCGACGTCGCTTTTTTCGTAGCCGAGCAGATTGAGGAGGGAGGGGTTCATGTAGGTGATGGTGCTGTCGGGGTTGCTGATGCAGAGGCCGACGAAGCTGGTTTCGATGAGACGGCTGAAGCGGGATTCGGCATCGATCTGGGGCTGGATGTTGGTGGAGGTGCAGACCCATCCGATGAGTGTGGACGTGCTGCTGTTAGCGGCGTTGGGCGTGTCGAACATGGGAATGGCGTTGGAGAGGAACCAGTGGTATTCGCCGTCCTTGCCGAGGATGCGGTAGCGGCCTTCGAAGGGTTTGCCGATGGGGACGCCGGCGGCCCATTGCTCGTAGACGGTGTCGCGGTCGTCGGGGTGGACGCAGGCGATCCAGAAGGACTCGAGGTCGTTGTCGACGATGTTGGAGCAGGGACGGCCGGTGAACTCGAACCAGCGGTTATTGAGGAAGAGGATGGTGCCGTCGGGCGCGGTGGTACAGGTGAGCTGAGGAGTGCAGTTGAGGACGAGATGGGCGTCGGGCGAGGTGATCGGCATAAGGCGTGCGGCCGCGGTTTCGAGCGAGGTTGGGTCAGGGAAATTGTAGCTTGGGGGCTGGCGGCGGAGTAATAATTTCTCGGAGAAGCGGGGTGGGCTCGCGGCGCGAGAACCAGGCAAGGTGAGATGGAGGTTGGTGGATTCGGCCTTTTGCAGGTTGATGCCCACCTGCTGGAGGGCGTAGAGGATACGGCGCGCGCGGGTGATCTTGACCCGGTCGTCGGCGATGGCCTGTAAGACACAGGTGAGGGCGTCGAGGCTCTGCTCGTGGGTGACGGGGGTGGGGATGGAGAAGTTACGGCGGGCGATGCGCCAGGCGGCGCGCGTCTCGCGGGTGGGGCGGCGCGTGGGGTGATGGTAGTAGCAGAAGGTCTCGCCGCGGAGGGCGGGTGAGGCGCAGCGATGATCGCCGTCGAGGACGTGGGTGCAGAGGACTCGGATGTCTTTTACTGCTTCGGTTATTTCTACGTTCGGCATGCTGTACCCCCACCCCTCCCGGGTTTTTGGACAAAGTCTAGTTGGGAAAAGACTTATGCCTGGTCAAGAGACTCACCCTAGCCCCGGGATGGGATTACGGCGCGGTCTGATGGTTAATTCGAAGGCCCGGCACCCAACCGAGTCTCAGTATTGTGTTCTCTCTTTATTATATTGGGTGGAGTCAAGTGATTTGTAATGGTAAGAGTCGTAAATTGCTGATACTAATGGTCGAATATTATTTTTGAATGGAGCGGGCTATGAGTGTGAGGGGCGGGCTGGTTGAGGTGGAGGAGATTCGGCTGGGTGGGATTGTGCTGCGGTTTTTGGTTGATGGGACTGTGAGTGGGTCAGGAGTGACGATGTTTGAGATGACGGTGGCGCCGGGGGCGGGGATGCCGGTTCCGCATCATCATGTGGGGTTCGATGAGACGGGGTATGGAGTGAGCGGGAGGCTGAAGTTCACGCTGGAGGGCGAGACGCTCGACGTGGGGCGGGGGACCTGGTGTGGATTGAGCGTGGCAAGGTGCATGGGTTTTCGAATCCGTTTGACGAGCCCGCGGTGGTGCTTTGCACGATCACTCCGGGGCTTCTGGGGGCAGAGTATTTTCGGGAGATTCGTGGGCTGCTGGGTGGGGGTGGGCCGCCTGATCCTAAGGCGATGGGCGAGGTGATGCTGCGGTATGGGTTGGTGCCGGTTAAGCCGGCTTAGGTGCAAGTAGGTGCGAATGAATTGCCTTTACTGTGGTCTGGGGATCGCTTAACTTATAGGTCTATGGATTACTCGCAGATCATCACGATTGAACCAGGCAAGCGTAACGGGAAGCCTTGCATTCGAGGGCTGCGTATCACCGTGGGAGACGTGCTGGGATATCTTGCGTCGGGAATGACGCATGCGGAGATTTTGCATGATTTTCCATATCTGGCGGAAGAGGATATTCGTGCCTGCCTGGCGTTCGCGGCGGATCGTGAACGGAAGTCAGAGACGCTGGTGGCATGAAGCTTCTGTTCGACGAGAACCTGTCGCCGCGACTAGCAGAATCGCTGCGTGATCTGTATCCCGGTTCAGATCAGGTTCACAATCTCAATCTAGGCGGGGCCAAAGATTCTGATGTATGGGACTTCGCCAAGCTGCATGGGTTTGCGAGATTTCGCTGCGCGAAGTGTGTTGGAGAGCGACCCGCCGAAGATTATCTGGATTCGTCTCGGTAATTGTTCGACGGACGATGTTGAAAGCCTACTTCGTTTTGCATACGAGAAGATTCGCGGATTTCTTGAGGTAGATGAAGAGACTTGTCTGCTGCTGGGGCGGCCTTAGGTAGCTCCCACTCATGTCCCACGTGGGGTTTTTGATGATCGGGTAGTGGCGGCTTTGGTGATTTCGGTGGTGAGGAAGCGGAGGGGGCGGTCGGCGGCTTTTGAGAGGCCTATGCGTGGGGTGGTTTGGATGTCGGTGGGGTGCGTGCCGTCGTCGGCGATCTGGATGGGGGAGTCGGGGGCGGTTACGTCGAGGTCGTTGGAGTTTTTGCGGGTGATGTCGAGTGCCTGGCAGAGGCGGCCGGGGCCTCCGGTAAGGAATTTGGGTTTGGCGGTGGGGGAGAGGCGGCGGAGATGGGCCATGGTCTCGATGCCTTCGATGGGGGTGATGGCGCGGATGAGGACTCCGCCGGCCTCGCCGGGGAGGTGGGCGGAGGTGTTGAGGCAGTAGTACATGCCGTAGATGAAGTAGACGTGGGTGCGGCCGGGCGGGCCGAAGAGAGGGAAGTTGTTGGGGGTGAGGCCGCGGTAGGCGTGGGAGGCGGGATCGGTGAGGCCGAGGTAGGCCTCGACCTCGGTGATGCGGCCGGTGAGCCGCTCGCCGTGGAGATCGCGGATGAGGAGCTTGCCGAGTAGGGCTCGGGCGACGATTTCGGGAGAGCGGGAGTAGAAGGTTTTTGGGAGGAGTTTGGAAGGGTGATGGGTTTTTGGGGGTGCTTTCATATTCTTTGTGGAGATTTTTGTACTTTACATCCTACTTCTCCGCCTGTCCGCAAAAGCGTGTACGGATGGGGTTCCCGCGCTATAGATGTTCTGAGTGTCGAAATGATCGGACCATCCGCAGGGTCAGGAGATGAACGGGCCAGCGGTCTGACTGAGACTCTCCAACAACTCATAAGAAATCTGTCTGACAGCAGCCCACGTAGGAATGTTGTCGTAGCCGCGTGAAATGCCAGAACGACGTCCGACTAAAGAAGATCCGCCTGACCAGGAATGTCGAAACCGGTCGTATCGTGTTTCGACCTCGGCGTCAAAATGAGCACCACCGTCCTTATTGGTTATCGCCAAGACGAGATCACGACGACTTAAGGAATGACAATTGTCGTCGAACACGCGTTCTGCCCACCAATCCTCGAAAAGAAGCCAGGTTCGTTCGTTGGGTGAAGGAAAATATCTTATATCGCAGAGGGGCCAGTAGCGCGCCTCACCACCGCGGCCATCGGCGACTCCGACATTGATTCTGCGCACCAGCCCGAGACGAATTGGACCTTCTGGCTTTCGGAGATTTGTGCTTAAGTATTTCCCGTCCTTTTTATTGAGATGACGAAGCAGCGAGGTACTTGAGGCGGTATCGTGGACGAGAACGCGGATTGCAGTTGCAATCGAGACAGCAACCACATCGTGCCCGGCATCGTAACACTCATTCAGGATTGCTAGAAGTTGCCGATATTCCTCAAGTCTGCCGGAAAGGGAGTTTGCCACGCTCTTCATTGCAATCAATCCTCAGATATATTGCTTTCGTTCCTCGGTGCAAAGCATTCACAATCAGCTGAAAAGAATTCTTTGGTGCGGAGTTCTTTTTACGGTGTCGCGTAGCGTGTAGCGGCTGCGTTAGGCTGCTGCCACGTGGTTGAAAAGGGTTGAGCGATTGTGGTGAGTATAGAACGTCGGGGTCCTTCGGCTTCGCTGCGCTCCGCTCAGGATGACGGGGTTTTGGGGGTGGGTCAGAGAGAAGCAAGTGCAAAGGTAACCACAAGAGCAACGCCATCGGTTGAAAAGGTCCGGGAGGTTGGGGGTGCGTGGAGCGTATCGGGGTCCTTCGACTTCGCTGCGCTCCGCTCAGGATGACGGGGTTTGGGGGGGTGGGTCAGAGAGAAGCAAGTGCAAAGGTAACCACAAGAGCAACGCCATCGGTTGAAAAGGTCGGGGAGGTTGGGGGGTGCGTGGAGCGTATCGGGGTCCTTCGACTTCGCTGCGCTTCGCTCAGGATGACAGGGTTTGGGGGGTGGGTCAGAGAGAAGCAAGTGCAAAGGTAACCACAAGAGCAACGCCATCGGTTGAAAAGGTCGGGGAGGTTGGGGGGTGCGTGGAGCGTATCGGGGGTCCTTCGACTTCGCTGCGCTCCGCTCAGGATGACGGGTTTGGGGACGGTGTTAGAAGAGGACAACGGTATAAACAAAGCAAAATACAACTGCACCGTGGTTGAAAAGGTCCGGAGGTTATGGTGATGCTGGAGGTGTCGGGGTCCTTCGACTGCGCAGCTTGCAAAGTACGCAAGCCGCTTCGCTCAGGATGACGGACTTAGTTTGTGTGGTTTGAAGAAGACCAGGGCGCCAATTGGATGATAGGTCTCAGGGGTTCATCTTTTCGTGGACCGTGATGAACTTCCAGCCCCATTGTTCGGCCAGGTCTTTGAAGTTGGGGTTTTGGGTGCGGATTAGGTTTAGTTTCTTTTCTCGGCGCCAGCCTTTTAGTTGTTTCTCTCTTGCTATGGATTCAAGGATGGTTTCGTGGGCTTCGTAGTAGAGGAGGCGGGTGCAGCCGTGCTCTTTTGAGAAGCCGTCGAAGGCGCCGTTTTTGTGTTGTTGGACGCGGACGTAGATGTCGCTGGTTACGCCTATGTAGAGTGTGCCGGTGTGGCTGCCCATGATGTAGGTGTAGCCGGATTTCATGTTGTTCCTTTTGAGCTCGGTGGTGAAAAAGGTTGAAGGTTTTGGTGAGTATAGATTATCGGGGTTTGGGGTGTGGTGGAGAAAGACAAAAAGCAACGACGTTGTCGGCTGAAAGGTTAGAGCAGTTTTGGTGATGTTGGCAGCGTCGGGGTCCTTCGACTGCGCAGCTTGCAAAGTGCGCAAGCTGCTTCGCTCAGGATGACGGTGTATGGGTAGGATTGGAGGGAACAACTGCAAAGGCAAAACCACGGCTTTGTTGGCTGAAAGGTTCGAGCGGTTTTGGTGATGTTGGCAGCGTCGGGGTCCTTCGACTGCGCAGCTTGCAAAGTGCGCAAGCTGCTTCGCTCAGGATGACGGTGTATGGGTGGGGTTGGAAGAAAACAAAAGCGACGACTACTACGACGACAGTGGCGGTGACATCGCGTTAGCTGAAGAGGAATTCTTTGGTGCGGAGTTCTTTTACTGTGTCGCGTAGTTTGGCGGCTTTTTCGAAATCAAATTTTTTGGCGGCTTCGCGCATGTCGGATTCTAGTTTGCCTATGTAGGTGTCGAGCTCTTGCTGGGTGGCGAAGTCGGGTAGCCCTTCGGCTTCGTCGGTGAGGTCGGCGTAGTCGGCTTTGAGGATGCCGGCGAGGCCCATGTCGATGTGGCTGATGATGGAGGCGGGGGTGATGCCGTTTTCTTCGTTGAAGATCTCCTGTTTTTCGCGGCGGCGGTTGGTCTCGTCGATGGCGCGGCGCATGGAGTCGGTCATCTTGTCGGCGTAGAGGATGGCTCGGCCTTCGAGGTGGCGGGCGGCTCGGCCTATGGTTTGGATGAGGGAGCCCTGGGAGCGGAGGAAGCCTTCTTTGTCGGCGTCGAGGATGGCGACTAAAGAAACTTCTGGAAGATCCAAACCTTCTCTTAAAAGATTTATGCCGATGAGGACATCGTACTCGCCTTTGCGTAGGTCGCGGAGGAGTTTTATGCGTTCGAGGGTTTCTATTTCTGAGTGCATGTAGCGGCAGCGGACGCCAACCTCGGTGTAGTAGTTGGCTAAGTCCTCGGACATGCGCTTTGTAAGTGTAGTTACTAAGACGCGCTGATTTTTTTCGGCTCGGTCGCGAATTTCTGCGAGCAAGTCGTCTATTTGTCCTTTGACGGGGCGGATTTCTACCTCGGGGTCGGTGAGGCCGGTGGGGCGGATGATCTGCTCGACGACTACGCCGGCGGATTTGGTGAGCTCGTAGGGACCGGGGGTCGCGGAGACGTAGATGATCTGGCCGGTGCGGGACTCGAACTCCTCGAAGCGGAGGGGGCGGTTGTCCATGGCGGAGGGGAGGCGGAAGCCGTAGTCGACGAGGTTTTGTTTGCGGGAGCGGTCGCCGTGCCACATGCCGTGGAGCTGGGGGATGGTGACGTGGGACTCGTCGATGAAGATGAGGAAGTCGCGGGGGAAGTAGTCGAGGAGGGTGGGTGGTGGCTCGCCGGGGAGGCGGCCGGAGAAGTGGCGGGAGTAGTTTTCGATGCCGTGGCAGTAGCCGACGGACTTGATCATCTCGAGGTCGAAGCGGGTGCGCTGGTGGATGCGCTGGGACTCGACGAGGCGGCCTTCTTTTTCGAGCTGTGCCTCCCACTCGAAGAGTTCGGCGAGGATGGATTCGGTGGCGGATTTTTTACGCTCGGGCTGGACGACGTAGTGGGACTTTGGATAGATGGGGAGGCGGGAATATTTTTGGCGGACGGTGCCGAAGAGTGGGTCGATCTGGGAGAGGGAGTCGATCTCGTCGCCGAAGAGCTCGATGCGGTAGGCATTTTCGTCGTAGGTGGGGTAGATCTCGATGATGTCGCCGCGGACGCGGAAGGTGCCGCGGCGGAAGTCGACGTCGTTGCGGTCGTAGAGGATTTCGACGAGGCGGCGGGTGATGTCTTCGCGCTTGATGCGCTGGCCTTTTTCGAGGAGGAGCAACATGCCGTAGTAGGCTTCGGGCGAGCCGAGGCCGTAGATGCAGGAGACGGAGGAGACGATGATGGCGTCTCTTCTTTCGAAGAGACTGCGGGTGGCGGAGAGGCGGAGTTTGTCTAGCTCTTCGTTGATGGTGGCTTCTTTTTCGATGAAGAGGTCGCCGGCGGGGATGTAGGCTTCGGGTTGGTAGTAGTCGTAGTAGGAGACGAAGTATTCGACGGCGTTTTGGGGGAAGAACTGCTTGAACTCGTGGTAGAGCTGGGCGGCGAGGGTCTTGTTGTGCGCGAGGATGAGGGCGGGGCGGTTGGACTCGGCGATGATGGAGGCCATGGTGAAGGTCTTGCCGGAGCCGGTGACGCCGAGGAGCACCTGATCTTTTTCGCCGGCGGCGAGGCCGGAGAGGAGCTCGGAGATGGCGCGGGGCTGGTCGCCCTGGGGCTTGTAGGGCGTGGTGAGCTGGAAGTCCATCTCTATAGGATAAAGGGAGCAGGGATTGGATTCAGGTGTAGCGCTGCATGAGAGTCTGAAGGAGATGAGATGAGCGTGGAGCTTTGGCTGGTGCGGCATGGGGAGACGGAGTGGAGTTTGAGCGGGAAACATACGAGCCGGACGGATATTGCGTTGACGGAGCAGGGGCGGCGGAGGGCGGCGGTGCTGCGGGATTATCTGGCGGGGAGGAAGTTTGATCGGGTGCTGGTGAGTCCGATGCAGCGGGCGCGGGAGACTTGCGCGATTGCGGGGTATGGGAGCCAGGCGGTGGTGGATGAGGGGCTGCGGGAGTGGGACTATGGGGTTTATGAGGGACGGACGACTGCGGATATAAGAGCAGAGATACCGGGGTGGAGCGTCTGGAAGAATGAGATTGTGGGTGGAGAGTCGGTGGAGCATGTGGGCGAGCGGGCAGATGGAGTGATTGCCCGGGCCCTGGAGCCTTTGCCTGAACGTGCGGAGGCGGGGCAGCCGGGATTAGGGGCTGGGGCGGGCGATCCGGAGGTGTATGCTCCGGCGGCTCAGAGAGCGATTTTGTTTGCACATGCGCATATTCTGCGGATACTGGCGGCGCGGTGGATCGGGTTGCCGGCAGTTGGAGGACAGCTGTTCGCGCTGGGGACTGGCAGCTTGAGCGTGCTGGGATGGGAGCGAGAGACTCGAGTGATTGGCAGGTGGAACCGGGAATTTGAAGAGTAGCCAGAGAAGTCCGCTTGCTTGTGACGGGGCTTGGTGGAATACTTCGGGAAATCCGCGGTTTGGTGCGCGGCTTTGAGTGGGTCGGCTTGCGGTGTCGTGTATCTGATTCTCCTATTTGATTCCCTGGGGAGGTCAACTTGGCGAGTGCATCGGATGTGACGAGGTTGGGGTTCGATGAGGGGATGGTTGCGCCGGGGGCTCCGGAGGAGCTGGCGGGGCCGGCTCATGCAGATGCGATGCGGCCGGTGACGCGGCAGGAGCGGATAAACAGCATGGATGTGCTGCGAGGCTTCTCGCTGATGGGCATCCTGGTAATGAATGTCTGCGATTTTGCGTATGGGTTCACGAACTACGCATATCCGCTGAGTACGGTGAAGCCGGTGTTCAGTGGGCCGCACTGGCGGGTGAATACGATCGCCTGGTTTCTGCGCTGGATTCTTGCGGAGGGCAAGATGCGTGCGCTGTTCTCGATGCTGTTCGGGGCGGGCGTGATTCTGCTGACGGAGCGGGCTTTGGCGCGGGGTGGCGGGGTGAGGGTGGCCGATATCTATACGCGGCGAAACATGTGGTTGGTGCTGTTCGGGATGCTGCATGGCTATCTGATCTGGAGCGGCGACATCCTGTTCTATTACGGGCTGGCAGGACTGCTGTTTTTGTTTCCCTTCCGTAATGTGCGGGTGAAGCGGTTGATGTGGGTGGCAGGGATCATTCTGTTGCTTAATTCCGTGATGGGCATTGGCCATTTGTATGGCAGCGCATACAGCGCGAAGAAGGCAGCGGACAAAGCGAATGCCAAGCTGGCGCAGCATCAGACGTTGACTCAAGATGAAGAGGCTGCGTTGAAGAAGTGGAGCACCATCCAGGAGCAATGGCGAATGAGTCCGAAGAAGAGGGCCGAGGACATTGCCGCCATGCAGAAGGGGTATTGGAAGGCACAGGCTCATGAGGCGCCGGATGTGCTGACGGGCGAGTTGAAGGGAGCTTATTTCGGGTTCGGCGACTGGGTGGGGATGATGCTGCTGGGCATGGCGCTGTACAAGAATGGATTTCTGCCTGGACGGCTAAGCATGAAGACCTATGTGTGGACCGCGGTGATCGGTCTTGGGGTGGGGTGGAGCGTGGTGGGTATCGGCGCCTGGAAGGCGTGGGCAGGGCACTTCGACATGTTCAAGACGGCTCTGTGGATGCAGGCTCCGTACGATATCGGGAGAATTACGGGCGCAGTGGGAAATGCTGCGCTGCTGCTGATTCTGGTGAAGGCCGGAATGTTCAAGTGGCTGCTGGCGCGAGTTGCGGCGGTGGGGCAGATGGCGCTATCGAACTATCTGCTGACGAGCATCACGATGATGACGATCTTCGTATGGGGTCCGTGGCATTGGTACGGGTATGTGGAGTACTACAAGATCTACTATGCGGTGCTGGGGATGTGGATCTTCAATATGACGTTCAGCTCGATATGGCTGCGGTACTTTGAGTTTGGACCGATGGAGTGGGTGTGGCGGTCGCTGACTTACTGGAAGAGACAGCCTATGCGGCTGCGCAAGGCGGCGTCTGTACCGCTGCCTCCGGCGGAGGCCATGGCTTAGTTGCTGTCGATGTTCTTCAATGAAGACTGAGGCGCGAATCAGTGTGGCTTGATGTGTTCAGGGCGGACGCCGAGGCCTATGAATCGTGCGGTGAGGTGATGGAACCAAGGTTTGGATGAGAGGTAGCGGATGATCCAGGGGGCTCGGACGGGGTTGGGGTTTTCGAGGGTCTTCTTGATGAAGCCGTGGGCGATGACCTGGAAGCGCTGAGTGATGCGGGTGGGTAGTTCGCGGCGGGACTGGATATGGACGAGGGTTTGTTCGGTGACGAGGGCGCCGGAGCGGAGGGGTGCGGTAAGGATGTTGGCAGCGGCGACTGCATCCTGAATGGCGAGGTTGATGCCGATGCCGCCGACAGGGGACATTGCGTGCGCGGCGTCGCCGATGCAGAGCAGGCCGGGGAGATGCCAGCGGTCAAGCATGTTGACCTGGACGGAAAGGAGTTTGACCTGATCCCAGGAGGTGATTTCGGCGACGCGATCGGAGAGGATGGGTGCGATACCGACGATGCGCTGGTGGAAGGCTGGAAGGCCGGCGGGCTGGATGACGGACTCAAAGGTGCCTTTGTTGATGATGACGGCGGTTTGATAGTAGTCGGCGCGATCGATGAGGACGATGAGGCCGCCGGGGTTGATGTTGCCGAGGGAGGTGCTGGGGTCGCCGGGGCGTTTGCTGAGGCGTAGCCAGAGGACGTCGATGGGGACGCCTTTGTCACGGACCTTGAGGTGGGCGACGGCGCGGGAGGTGGAGTGGCGGCCGTCGCAGCCGACGGTGAGGTTGGCGCGGATATCGACAGGGCCGTTGGGGGTTTCGGCATGGGCGCCGTAAATGCGGCCGTTCTGGTGGATGAGTTCGGTGACGTTGTGCTCCATGAGGAGGTGGAAGTTGGGGTATTGCGAGGCGTGGCGAGTGAGAAAGTTGAGGAAGTCCCACTGGGGCATGAGGGCGACAAATTTGGAGTGGGTGGGGAGTTGGCTGCAGTCGGCGATTAGGAAGGTTTCGGTGCCCATGGTGAGGCCGATCTGTTGGAGCTCCTGGTGGGGCATGGAGAGGAAGTCGTCGAGGATGCCTAGCTCGTAGAGGAGTTCCTGGGTGGAGGGGTGGACGGTGTCGCCGCGGAAGTCGCGGAAGAAATCTTTGTGTTTTTCGAGGACGGTGACGTCGATGCCCTGGCGGGCGAGGAGGAGCGCAAGCATCATGCCTGCGGGGCCTCCGCCGACGATGCAACAGGTGGTTTGGTGTGTGGTGAGGGCGGAATCCGGCATAGGTATTAGTTTGATGCGTTGTTGGCGAGCTGGGCTAGACCGAGTAACGCTGGCCAGTCGGCGGCGGAGTTTGCGAGTAGGGTGGGCTGGGCAGCGGCGAGTGAGTGGGGGGCCAGGCCGAAGGTGCAGCCGATGCTGAGAGCGCCGCAGTTGCGGGCGGTGAGGACGTCGATGTCGGAGTCGCCGATCATGACGGTGGTGGATGGAGTGACGAGTGGTTGGTCGGGATCGAGGGCGTTGGCCTCAGCGATGAGGGTGAGCAGGCCGTGGGGGTCGGGCTTTTTGGTGTGGAAGCTGTTGCCGCCGTAGTTCTGGAAGAAGAAGCGGTCGAGGCCGAAGTGGGAGCAGATGGCGCGGGAGGGGTTGACGGGCTTGTTGGTGAGGACGGCCATGGGGAGGATGGGATGGGCGGCGCGGACGGCGGCGAGTGAGTCGAGGACGCCGGGGTAGACGTAGGTGAAGTCGAGCTTGTGGATGCGGTAGTAGTCGAGGAAGAAAGTAATTGCGTTGGTTACATATTCTTCATCGTGGAAGTCGCCTTCGGGATCGCCGAGGGCGCGGCGGACGAGCATGGAGACACCGTCGCCGATGTAGCTGGAGATGACGGCCTCGGGGAGTTCGGGCTTGCCGAGGTAAGTGAGTGTGGCGTTGACGGAGTTGCAGAGGTCGACGCGGGAGTCGATGAGGGTGCCGTCGAGGTCGAAGACGAGGAGGCGGGGGGTGGGTTCGATGGCCATACGACTATGGTAGCCGGGAGAGGCCGACGCCGACGCCTATGGGAGATTGATAACACCTTCGCGTCATTGCGTGAGCAGTTGCGGTGACTATGCTCGTGGTGGGAGAACTGCTGCGATGAGGAAGGGTTCGAATGCCGCAGGCTTTAGGGAAAAGGCTTTGCGCAGAATCCGGATTCTGATGGGTTTGGCGACGGATGGGTCCCGGCAGAGCCTGATCGAGTATGGACTGGTGACGACGTTTATAGCGCTGGGGGCGGCGGTGGCGATGATGTATGTGACGGTGGCTATCAGTCACGCGCTTATTGGAATGGCGGCTAAGTTTGCGATCAAATTTTAGCTGAAGGTCATTGATGAGAAGATGACGCCCCCGAGGATAGCTCTCGGGGGCGTTGTTCTACTGGATATGGATGTCTCCGGAGCCGGTGGAGATATTGATGCTGGGGCCTCCGCCGTTGACGGCGGCGCTGATGTGATGGCGGTTGAGGGCGCTTTGCATTGCGATAGGCTGGGCGACCTGGATTCCGCCGGAGCCGGTGTTGGCGTTGAGGGTAAAGGGAGCGTTGCCGACGGTGAGGTGAATGCTGCCGGAGCCGGTGTCAAGCTTCCAGTCGGAGGTGGGCTTGCCGGTGACCTCGATGCCGCCGGAGCCGGTGCGGGCATAGAGACCGCCTGAGATGGCATTGATGTGAATGGAGCCTGATCCGGTCTGGGCGCGGACGTCGCCGGGGGCGGTTACATCGAGTTCGATCTGGCCGGAGCCGGTCTGGACGGTGGCGGGTCCCTGGATGCCGTGGGCGTGGATGGAGCCGGAGCCGGAGTGCGCGTTGAGGCTGGCGCCGACGTCCTGAATGTCGAGGCTGCCGGAGCCGCTGGAGGCTTTGATGGCGGAGGCGCGGGGAAGGGTGATGTCGTAGTCGATGACAATGTTGCGATAGAGGTCGTCGTTGTTGCGATCGCCGATGGTGACTTGATTGCCGCTCTGGGCGATGGGTGGGTTGGTGGCGATCTGGTTGATGCGGGCGTCGATGTTGGCGCTGCTATCGAAGAACGAACCCTGGCCGGCACGGACGTGGCCGATGATGTGAACCTGTGAACCGGAGCCGGGGTGCATGTGGATATAGCCGGCGCCGTTGGAGACAGAGACATCAGGAGAGTTGCCGACGGTGAGGGTGCGGTCGAAGTCGGCGGCATGGGCAGAGATGGTGGCCACTGCGAGGATGGTTGGGAGTGCAAAGGCTCGGACTCGGGTGAGGATGCTGGCGGTCATTGGTGGCTCCTTTGAATTTTGGCGGTTGGGTTCAAAGACCTATTGCTGGAGGATGACGGTGTCGCCGGGGTTGAGGCCGGAGAGGACTTCGGTGCGGGTTCCGTTGGAGATGCCGGCCTTGATGGCGACGGCGCGGCGGCCTTTTTTCTGGCTGGGGTCGGGGACCTCGACGGAGGCGTTACGGTCTTTGTCGTAGATGACAGCCTGCTCAGGGACAGTGATGGATTTTTGTGCTCTTCGAGGATGATTTCGGCGTTGGCGGTCATGTTGGCCTTGAGCTCGCCGCCGGGGTTGTCGATGGAGACGCGGACCTCGAAGGTGGTGACGTTGTCCTTTTCTACGCCGAGGGGTGCGATGCGGGTGACTTTGCCGAGGAAGGTCTTGTCCTTGAAGGACTCGACCTTGATGCGGGCGGGCTGGCCGAGGTAGACCTTGCCGATGTCGGACTCGTCGACCTTGCCCTGGACGTAGACCTGGCGGATGTCGCCGATGGTCATGATGAGGGTTGCGGTGCTGCCGTTGACGAGGATGGAGGAGACGGCGTCACCTTTTTCGACGTCGCGGGAGAGGATGACGCCGTCCATGGGGGACTGGATGACGGTGTAGGAGAGCTGCTCCTCTAGCTGCTTGAGGGAAGCCAGGGATTGCTGGGTCTGGGCGTCGGCCTGACGGAGGCGGGACTGGTCGACGGCGATCTGAGCGACGGCCTTGTCGCGGGTGTTGGCCGCGGCGAGGTATTTCTGCTCGGCGTCGTCGAGGGACTGCTGGGAGACGACGCCGTCCTTGGCCATCGAGTTGGCGCGGTCGTAGGTGTTCTTGTACATGGGGAGATCGGGGGCTTCGGCGCTGACCTTGTCGTACTCGATGGCGGCGGCGGCGGCGCGGGCGTTGGACTGGGCTGCATTGAGGTTGGCCTTCTGCGCGTCAACCTGAGCGAGGATTTCGATCTGATCGAGCTGTGCGACGTTCTGGCCGAGTTTTACCTTGTCGTTGATGTCGACGTTTAGCTCGGTGACGATGCCGGAGGCCTTGGATTTGACCTCTACCTTGGTGATGGGCTGGACCTTGCCGGTGGCGACGACGGAACGGGCGATGTCGCCGCGCTCGGCCTTTCCGAGTTGGGAGGGATCGAATTTTGTGGAGTTGCCGCTGGCGGCGACGGCCATGCCGAGGACAGCGACCACCACGAGGACAATGAGGCCGGTCCAGAGCCAGATTTTGCGTTTGCCTTTTCGGTTTGCGGCCACTATGGAGCTCCCCTGCGGTTCTGGTTGAGGCCGATATGGTCTCGGGCTCTATTACGTGGCAGAAGCGCAGGTAGTTCCGTGAAATATATACGTAAATTTTCGTAGCAGGTGGGAGACAGGGATCAGGGATTCGGAGCGCAAGAGTGCCGAGATGTTTTGCGGCAGGTGTTGCGGCTGGTTTGTACATACTCCCCCTCCCCTTCGTTTTGCTCAAAGTATTCAAACTAAATACTTTGAGTCCGGACTTCGGTGCGCGTAGTCCGGGGTTAAATGCGACGATCCGGCGGGTGGCCGGATCGTGATTCTGATTTCTTCTGTTGGGTTAATTATAGCGTGTGTGTCAAAGGCCTTTACTGGTAGTGGTGAGTCAGTTTTCTGACAGTCTGATTAACCAATCGCAACGTCGGTTTGGACTATTTCACTGATACCAAGGGGATTCGCACTAAGGGCGCAGCGTATCGTTTTGCGCAAAACCCTTCTCAATATCGCGGCGTATTTCGGGAGTGTCTTCCTGGACACCGCAACGGTCGAAGCTGAGTGGCGAGTCCTTGGTTACGAGTTCTTGCCGGCTATCATTCCCGATGGCAAACACGATGTATCGTCTTCCTGGGACCAGGGGTTGGTATTGGCTGGACAGCGAATCCTTGTCGAACCATTCACGGTTGTCGGCGTCGACGATTGTGCCAGGCAGCCAAGGGGCAGGCTCCTTGAGTGAATTGACAACCCTTACCTTTGTGACCTTGCGACCCAGTTGATGGATCTCCTGATCCTCCACGATCTTCGTCGAAAGCGCCTCGACGGCCAGAACATAGTGAGCGTCTCGCGCCTGCGCCCAGACAGGAATGTTGCTGCAGGATACCGGCAGGCTTGGCTTCGGCACAGAGGGGTCGGATTCAGGCCTCGGTGGTGGGGTCATCCGAGTGGGGCTGGACTCGTATGGGTTGTCATAGAGATGCCACTCTTCGGCCGCAGGCAACAAATCTACAATCCGCACACAAGGGTGGAACCGGGTCAAGCAGGAAAAGTTATACGAGGTCAGACGTTCAATCTCGGCAGGTGGAGTGTGGGTGGAATAGTAGACAGAAACTAACTGGCAGAGGATCATGCAGCCACTCGGCCTCCACACTTTGTAGTATGGGTGTCCGATGAGACTCTCATCGGAGCCCATGCTCGGGAACGGGTTCTCTAATGTCTGATGAAGTCTCTGGTAACTCCCGGCACCAATAGAGAGAGACCATTCGAGATCATCGTCGACGAGAACTGTGTCGGGAGTGGTAATCCTTCGCAACTTCCTTCTGGGGACGCTGACGCCCATCATGGTACTTTCCCTCCAGATGGTCCCGTCGTGAACTGTGAAGGAGGCTTTAACCACTGAGCCGCGTCCGCCGAACCATTCGAAGAGATTTAATCGATCGTGGATGAGAAGCCAAACCAGCCAGGCATGGCGTGGAGGGATACCAGAGGCGATGCTGCCCATTGCGATTTCGTACTTGCAGCTGGCAGCCGTGCAGCTTCCGTCGTAGTGGCCCCATGCTCCCCAGCGGTGCATCAGCCGCTGCGCATCGGCCCAGGTGGTTTGATAGAGGCGGATCTGGTGCATATCCGCCAATAGTTGCTCCGCGCGCCAGCGCAACATTCGCTGCTGAATTTGCACGGACAGAAAAGTGACCAGCGCTAGAGACAGAACAACTCCACCTGCAAAGAGGACAATGCGTACAGCCCACTTTTTGAAGGTCATATTGAGTTAGACACCAAGGACAGTGAAAGTGCTCCAAGTTGACCCAACGGTGCGGGACTGATCGTGCGTTGGGTCAGGCGTACTTACGGAGGACTCCGAGGACCTTGCCCTGGATGCTGACGCTGGCGGCCGGGGCGTAGATAGGAGCCATCTCAGTATTAGACGGCTGGAGGCGGATCATGGTGCCCTCGCGATAGAAGCGTTTGAGGGTGGCGTCGGCGCCGTCGATGAGGGCGACGATGATTTCACCCTCGCGGGCGGTGCGGGTCCTTTCGACCAGCACATAATCTCCGGAGACGATGTGCTCGTCGCGCATGGAGTCGCCGCGGACTTCGAGGGCGAAGACCTCGCGGTTGCCGATGATGTCGTTGAGGGAGATGCTCTCGGCGGTTTCGATGGCTTCGACGGGTTTGCCTGCGGCGATGCGGCCGAGCAGCGGGAGGCGGTCTGCGCCACGCTTGCTGGAGCGGGGAGGCAACACATCGATGGAGCGGCTGCGATTATGCGCGCGCTGGAGGAGACCCTTGTTCTGCAGATTGGTGATGTGTTTGTGGACGGTGGCGAGAGAGCTGACGCCGAGGCCTGCGGCGATCTCTTCATAGGAGGGGGAGTAGCCGTTCTTCTGGGTGAAGCCGGAGAGGAAGTCGAGAACCTCTTTTTGCCGCCTGGTAATAGCCATGGGCGAATTGTAGCGAATAAAAAGCGAATTGGATAGGTATTTTAGAAATTTTCATGAAGTAGTTATCGAAAAAGGAACATGGACGGCGAGCGGAGATTTTTCCCACTTTGGGATTAGTAACTACTGACTTTGCAGATTTGGCTTGAATGTCCCGAGAGCGATGCACCAAGGTAATAGGACAGTGCAACGCCTACGTAACCTCTGAAGGGCGGGCAAAGGACTTTAGGGGTTACAGGCGATAAATAGAGAGGCTTGTGGATGCGAGTTTTGATTGTTGAAGATGATGCTGCGCTTGGATTATTTCTGCAGAAGGGTTTGAAGCTGGAAGGGCATGAAGTGGATTGGGTGGGGGATGGGGAAGCCGGACTGGAGCGCGCTCGACAGGACCGGCCAGACCTGATTGTGCTGGACCTGAGCCTTCCGAAGAAGGATGGGACCGAGGTGTTGGAGGAGATGCGCGGGCGGTTCGATGGGACTGCCGTGCTGGTGCTGACGGGGCGGAGCAACGTGGAGGAGCGTGTCCGCTGCCTGAACCTGGGTGCGGATGACTGCCTGCTGAAGCCGTTCAGCTTCCATGAGCTGACGGCGCGGTGCCGGGCGCTGCTGCGGCGGCGGGAGACGTTTGCCGATCCGATGCTGCGGCATGGCGAGGTGGAGCTGAACCGCATTGAGCATAAGGTGACGCACTATGGGCGAGCTGTAGAGCTGACGGTGAAGGAGTTTGGGTTGCTGGAGTTTCTGATGCAGCGCGGCGGACGGTGCTGCAGCAGGAGCGAGCTGTTGCGCGAGGTGTGGCAGATGTCTCCGGATGCCGGGACGAATGTGGTGGATGTGTACATCAACTATTTAAGGAAGAAGCTGGGAGCGGTGGCGGCGGAGGGAGATGCGGCTAATGCTGTGATCGAGACGGTGCGCGGTGAAGGGTACAAGATGGGCGGCGTGAGGAAGCCCGTTGTCTCGGTTCGCGACGTTGCTGCTCTGTATGCAGGGGAGACTGCCGCGGCCGGCGCGTGATGGAGATCAGCCTGGGAGCAGATGAGACGATTGTGAGGATTGAGCAGGCGCTGCATGATCTGTGCCAACCTCTGACGGTGCTGCAGTGCAAGCTGGAGTTGAGCCTGCTGGATGGCGGAGACGAGGCCGTCTACGCCGCGGTGCGGGATGGACTGCACGAGTGCAGGCGATTGAATGCGACGGTGATGACGATGCGCGATCTGGTGCGGACAAAGCTGGATGGTGATGTCAGCAAGATGGGGCATGAAAGGAAGGAATAACGATGGCTGCTGTGGGGGCAAAGATGGGCGTGATGGACATGTCGATGACACGGACGGTGGTGCTGGCGAGCGCGGATGCAGGGCTGAGGCAGAGACTGCGGATGTCGCTGATGGGGCTGAGGTGGCAGGTGAGAGAAGCCGGCGGGGGGGCGGAGGCGATGGCGTTTCTGGAGGAGTCGCGAGCGGAGGCATTGCTGGTCGATAGCTGGCTGCCGGACCTGGAGGTAGGGGAGTTTGCGGGGCAGATACGGCAGATGTATCCGGCGATGGAGTTGTTGCGCGTGGATGGAGCGGCGGACAGCGGAACGGTGCGGAGCCCGAGGAGGAATGAGCTGCTGCATGCGCTGCGGGAGGCGCAGGAGGCTCCGATCAACGATACAGCGGCGTGGGCCGCGGCGCCGACTGCAGTGCCGGTTTTTGGTGGGGCAGGCGCTTCGGTGGCGGGTTCTCGTGGGGTGGTGGATGCTGCGCGCGGGCGGCAGTTTGCTGGCGCCCCCGTCTAAAGCGGTGGAGACGGGTCGGCGGGAGGCTGTGGTGTTTGGAGCGACCGTGGCGCCGGCGATAGTGCCGCGCGCTCTGGGAATGCTGCCGGAGCTGGTTGGTGCAAGTGAGTCGATGCAGGAGCTGGCGGGCTTGATCAGGATGGTGGCGCAGCGGTTGACGACGGTGCTGATTGAGGGGGAGACGGGGACGGGTAAGGAAGTAGTGGCGCGGGCGCTGCATCGCCTGAGTTCGCGCGCGGGGCGGGCGTTTGCGGTGCTGAACTGCGCGGCAATCCCGGAGGCACTGCTCGAGGCTGAGTTGTTCGGGCATACGCGAGGAGCGTTTACGGGAGCGGTGCAGTCGCGGACAGGAAGGATCGAGGCTGCGGATGGAGGCACGCTGTTTCTGGATGAGATCGGCGAGATGCCGCTGGCGCTGCAGGCGAAGATGCTGCGCTTTCTGGAGTGCGGCGAACTGCAACGAGTCGGCGATAACGAGACGATGCGCGTGGATGTGCGCGTGATTGCGGCGACGCATCAGCCGCTGGAACAGAGAGCCGCGGAGAAGACATTTCGGCTGGATCTTTATCACCGGCTGGCGGTCTTTCCGATTGAGGTGCCGGCGTTGCGGACTCGGATGGAGGACATCGATCTGCTAGCTGAACACTTTCTGGCGCAGATGGGACAGGAGATGCCGAGGAAGAGGCTCACGGCTGAAGCGGCGGCGAAGCTGAAGGAATACAACTGGCCGGGAAATGTGCGAGAGCTGATGCATGTGTTGGAACGGGGAGCGATCTTGTGCGGGGAGCGGCCAGAGATCGGGGTGGAGGAGATACGCTTTGGACGAGTGAGCCGCGCTTATGGGAATTAAGGCCTGGTGTTCATGTTAGGGCGGTAACACTTAGGAACTTGTTGAAATAGGCACCCTGTATGCGGTGTTGGCCAGGGTGTATTCGTCTTACAGATATGCGTGGAGACGAGCGAGTTCAGGACGGGATGTTCAGTTATGTGTCGTTGCAGCAGCGAGTGCCTTCAGATCATCCGTTGCGCGAAGTGCGCAGGGTGACCGACACCGTACTGCGCAGGCTGAGTCCGGAGTTGGACGCGCTGTACGCGGACTCTGGGCGGCCGTCGATTGCGCCGGAGTACATTCTGCGAGCGCTGCTGTTGCAGGTATTCTTTTCCATCCGCTCCGAGCGTCTGCTGGTCGAGCAGATCGACTACAACCTGCTCTTTCGCTGGTTTGTGGGCCTGGGCATGGATGATGCAGTGTGGAATCACGCGGTGTTTTCGAAGAACCGCGACCGTCTGCTGACCTCCGAGGTAGCGCAGCGGTTCTTCGCCGAAGTGAACAGGCAGGCGAAGAAGTTTATGTCGGACGAGCACTTCACTGTGGATGGCACGCTGATCCAGGCCTGGGCCTCGCAGAAGAGTTTCCGCCCCAAGGATGATTCCGGAGACAGTGATGGGACCAACTTCCATGGCCAGAAGCGCAGCAACAAGACGCACCAGTCCACGACGGATCCCGATGCGCGGCTGTACAAGAAGAGCTATGGCAAGGAATCGAAGTTGAGCTACCTGGGCCATGCGCTGGTGGAGAACCGCAACGGACTGATTGCCGCGGCCATGGTCACCCATGCCGACGGATTCGCCGAACGCGATGCCGCGCTGTTGATGCTCCACCGCAAGCAGATGGGCCGCTCCCGGCGCATCACCGTGGGCGCAGACAAGGCGTACGACACCAGGGATTTTGTGCGCACGGTGCGGGAACTTAACGTGACCCCGCATGTGGCGAAGAACGACAAAGGCCGCGCGAGCAACCTGGACCGCAGAACCACACGCCAGCCTGGCTATGCCGTCAGTCGCAGCCGTCGCTGGCTCATTGAAAAGAGCTTCGGTTGGCTCAAGCAGACCGGCCCGCTGCGCCAGGTCAAGCTGCGTGGCTTGGAGAAAGTAGACTGGCTGTTCGTCTTCAGTTGCGCCGCACACAACTTGCTGCGCCTGCCCAGGATGCTTACACAACAACAACCGCCACCCCTCAGGAAGCAGTGTGTCTGAACGGCGGTTGCAGGCCTCGGGGGTGCTTCCCTGTGGCCCGTAAACCCTATGAACACCGGCCAGACGCGCATTTCAAACAGATTTCAACTGGACAAAGACACAAACCGCACGGAAACCCTCCACAATGCGACGAATTTCAACGAGTTCTTAGGTTGTATGTAACTTATTTAGTTGCATAAGTGGATAGATTTATAAGAGCGCCCTTATTCGAGGGCGCTTTTGTTTGGCCGCTGAGGTGCATTTGTCTTTCGCACGGAGGTGCAGACGATGCAGGTGACGACAGCGCTGAGCGATGCTCTGGGGCGATACCTGGATCTGACCAGCCAGGAAATAAGTCTGACGGCCAGCAATATGGCCAACGTCGATACTCCGGGGTACAAGACGCAGGGATTTGACTTCTCCGAAGAGATGGCGCGACAGCTGAATGGAAGCGCGGCGAACCCACCTGCCGCACAGGTGGAGGACGTAGATGGATTGGTGGCGAGGCCGGATGGAAACAACGTTTCGATGGACCGCGAAGGGCTGCAGCTGGCGAAGTCGCAGTTGCAGTTTCGGATGGGGATCGAACTGCTGAAACATGAGTTTGCGAGTGTGATGAGCGCAATCCACGCGGAGGCGAAGTAAGCGATGAATTTATTTGGAGTGATGGATGTGAGCGCGTCGGCGCTGAAGGCGGAGCGGGTTCGTGCTGAGGTGGTGGCTTCAAATATGGCGAACGCCGAGACGACGAAGACTGCGGAGGGCGGGCCTTACCGGCGGCATCATGTGGTGTTTGGCACGCAGGGCGACGGGGATTTCGCGGAGTCGATGACGGAGCAGATGAGCAGCCTGGGTAGCATCACGAGCAGCAACTTTGGAGAGGGATGGAATAACAAGCTTGGTGGGGGATCGACCGATTCGAAGACGGTGCCGGGCGGCGTTGCGGTGACCGGAGTTATCGAGGACGAGAGTGAGCCGTTGAGGAGGTATGACCCACAGCATCCGGACGCGGGACCGGATGGGTATGTTGCGTATCCGGATATCAATCCGCTGACGGAGATGGTGGACCTGATGGGCGCGACGCGAGCCTATGGAATGAACGCTTCGGCGGTGCAGGCGGAGAAGAACATGCTGAGCTCGTCGCTGGACATATTGAAGTAGGGAATTGAGGGATGAGATGACTGGAGTTGGTCAGGTTGCAGGACAGTTGAAGAGCGCGTTTGACAGCCAGGCGCAGAGCACAGCTGCGGCGACCACAGGAACTCCATTTGCAGGCATGATGCGAGCGATGGTGGAGCAGACGAGTGCTCTGGATCAGCAGGCTTCGCAGGCGGTGGCGGGAGTGATGAACGGACAGGGAGTTGAGATTCACGATGCGATGATTGCGACGCAGAAGGCGGACATCGCGTTCGAACTGGCGTTGCAGGTGCGCAACAAGGCGGTCGCGGCCTACCAGCAGATGATGAATATGCAGTTTTAGTCATGGGGCGTGGGGTGCTTTGCATCTCTTCGCAGGAATTCTGGACATTGAGTGGAGCGGATGGCTGAGATAGGACAGACGGGTACCGTACAGGCAGGAAACAGACCGGCGGGAGCCGGCCAAACTGCACTGCAGCGGACGGAGCCGGGCGGGGGACCTGGTGAGCAGGCGCTCGCGATGTTGTCGACGCTGCGAGAACGATTTCAGGCGATGCCGGTGAAGAAGCAGAGCTGGCTGATTGCTTCGCTGCTGTTTCTGATAGCGGCGATTGGCGGAATGGTGTGGTTCGCTGAGCGGCCGGATTGGAGAGTGTTGTTCTCCGGGTTGGATGGCAAGGATGCGCAGCAGGTTTCGCAGGAGTTGGCTGCGGCGGGAATTCCGTATGAGATGACGGCGGACGGCGGTGGAGTGCAGGTGCCTGCGGATTTGTTGGACAAGGCAAGAATGGAAGTGGCGGCGAAGGGAATGCCGCAGACGGGGCGGCTGGGATTTGAGCTGTTCGACAAGCCGAACTGGGTGGGGAGCGAGTTTGATGAACGGGTGAACTATCAGAGAGCGCTCGAGGGCGAACTTGAGCACACGATTGGGACGATCAGCGTGGTGAGGTCGGCACGAGTGCACCTGGTGCTGCCGCAGCAGAGCTTGTTTTCCGGAGAGCAGAAGGAGGCGAAGGCATCGGTGGTGTTGAAGTTGAAGCGATCGTCGATGGACCCGGAACAGGCGGAGGCGATTCGCAGCCTGGTAGCGGGATCGGTGGAGAACCTGAATCCGGATCAAGTGACACTGGTGGACGCTGAGGGTCGCGTGAGCATGAAGCCGCGATCGAAGGACGCTGCCGCAGGAGATATGGAGCAGGGGATGGAGTCCAAGCTGGTTGCAATGCTGGAGCCTTTGGCCGGACAGGATAATGTGAGGGCCACGGTGAACGTGAGCTACGACGAGGGTGCGGAGGAGCGGACCGACGAGGTCTACGATCCGACGCAGGTGGCGGCACTTTCGATGCAGAAGAGCGACCAGAGTTCGATGCAGGCGACGAGGGCGCAGGGGGTTCCAGGGACGGCGAGCAACTCGCCGGCCGGCTCGCCTGTGGGAGCGGTGGCGGGATCGCAAGCAGCATCGCCGGGAACTCCGCCGCTGTTGCAGAAGGAGGGACTGCCGGTGTATCCGCAGGCCGGTGGAGCCGGACAGACACTGCATCAGGAGAATGGTACTTATGCGGTTACAAAACATACGACACATATAGAGCAGGGACCGGGCCGGATACGACGGGTGACGGCTGCTGTGCTGGTGAACGACCGGATGGTGACGCAGGGCGAGGGAAAGGCAGCACAGGCGGTATGGAAGCCGAGAAGCGCAGACGAGATGCATCGACTGGAACAGTTGGCGCAGGCGGCGGTTGGCTTTGATGCGAATCGGGGCGACCAGGTGGTGATTGAGAATGTGAGCTTCAGTACAAATGTGCCGGAGGGGAAGACTGCGTCTGCGGAAAAGATGATGGATGAGCTGCGAGGAGTGTTGCATGCCGAGCCGGGTTTGATGCGAACGCTGATGGTTGGGCTGTGTGGCGTCCTGCTGGTGCTGTTTGTGTTGAGGCCTGTGGCGAAGCAGGTGAATGCAACTTTAAGGGAGCCGCTGTTGTTGGCAGCAGGCTTGCAGCCAGCGGGATTGCCAGATGGAGGAGTGTCTGAGCTGAATGGAAAGGCGCAGGATGAGGAGCCCGCGAAATTCAAGCCGAGGACGTCGCAGCGTGCGATACAGAGTGGGGTGTTTGAACATGTATCTGAACACATACGGCGCGAACCGGCGCAGAGCATTAAGCTGTTGGAATCGTGGATCGGCGCAGAGGGTGAGGACTAGTGATGGGAGCAGGAACTCAGGTGGCTGGAGGGGGAATCATGCAGCAAGGTCCACCGCTGCTGCTGGCGGAGTCAGGATTCGTGCCGGCCGAGGTGTCGGGGCTTCGCAAGGCGGCGATTCTTATGGTCGCGTTGGGAGATGATCTGGCGAAGACATTGTTTCAAAAGCTGTCAGAGCGAAATGTTCAACGAGTGACGCATGAGATTACACGGATGGGCGAAGTAACTCCGGTGCAGTTGACTCAGGTGCTGACGGAGTTCTATGGGTTGCTCGAGACGCAGCAATACATGGTTCGTGGCGGGATGGAGTATGCGAAGAAACTGCTGACAGAGGCTTTCGGCTCACAGAAGGCGCAGCAATTGCTGGAGCAGGTGGGAAAACTCAAGGAGAGGATGACTGGCGATCTCGCTGTTCTTCAGAAGATCGACCCGCAGCAACTGAGCAAATTTCTTGAGAAGGAACAGCCGCAAACAGTGGCTCTGGTGCTGGCACATCTTGAGACGAGACGAGGGGCGGTGGTGCTCGCCAACCTGGAAGAGTCGCTGCGCGTTGAAGTGGTTCGAAAGTTGGCGGAGATGCGTCAGTTCTCGCCGGAGATGGCACAGAAGGTGGCACTGGTGCTGCATAAGCGGGTGGAGGGGCTGGGCACGAATGGACGTAAGACCTACTCGGGCTTTAAGGCGGTGGCGGACATTCTGAATGACCTGGAGCAGGGAATGAGTAAGGGGATTCTCGAAAAAATTGAGGCGCAGAAGCCGGAGCTGGCAATTGGGATTCGCGATCTGATGTTTACTTTTGAAGATCTGGTGACGGTGCCGGCACAGAGTATTCGCGAACTTATTAGCGCAGCAGACAAGAAGGTGCTCGCGCTGGCATTGAAGGGCGCGCCGGATAATGTCAAGGCACATCTGTTCCAGGCGATGAGCTCGAGAGCAGTGGAGATGCTGAAGGATGATATCGATTCGATGGGGCCGGTACGAAGCAAGGATGTGATGGGAGCTAGGCAGGCGTTGCTTGCGCTGGCACGAACCATGGAGGACGAAGGCAAGATTATTTTGAAGATGGAGAGCGATGATGATTTTGCAGTCTGAACGCAGCGCTGCGAGCAGGGGAGAAGAGACGACGCCATCATTGGGGGGTGGCAACGGAGCTGTGGTTCGTCTGGAGTTCAAGGCAATGGAGATGCCACGGAGCACAAGACTTGCGGATTTGATTGCAGGTCATGAGCCGGCGCGGGCAGCGCCACAGGTGGAAAAGAGCGCTACGTATGAGATGCAGACGCAGTTGGAGCAGCGGAGATTTGCGGAGGAGTTAGAGGCAGCGCGCGTGGCGGGAAGAGCGGCGGGTCGTGAAGAGGCAGAGATGGGGTGTGAGAGCCGGATTGCAGCGGAGCGGCAAAAGGTGTTGCGGCTATCCACGGCGTTTCAGCAGGAGCGCGACAAGTACTTCGCGGCTGTCGAAGCTGAGGTGGTAAAGCTGGCGCTGGCGATAGCGGCACGAGTGCTGCACCGCGAGGCGAAGCTGGACCGGATGCTGCTGCAGGCCGTTGTGAAGGTCGCACTGGAGAAGGTAAAGGAAGAAAGTGGCACTGTTCTTCGGGTCCCCAAAGAGGATGTTGCAACGTGGCGCGAAATGATGCGGGCCGAGGAGGTTGGAACGGTCGAGGTGTCAGGCGATTCACGGATGGAGCGGGGAGAGTGTGTGCTTGAGACAAGGGTGGGGCGAGTCGAGCTGGGATTGAGCGCGCAACTTGAAGAGATTGAGAAGGGTTTCTTCGATCTGCTGCAGCAGAGGCCAGCGTAATGATGCTTGAAGCAGATTGGAACGAGGACGGTGATGGAGGCAATCCATCCCGCAGTGTGACGTTGGAACCCTTTCTTGCGCAGTTGATGACGCGCCCTGCGTGGCGTTGGAACGGCCGCGTAGCTGAGGCAAGCGGGCAGACGGTCGAGGCCGAGGGCCCCTTGTGTTCGGTGGGAGAATGCTGCGAGATTGTGGATGGGCAGGGAGGGCGGCATCGCGCCGAAGTAATAGGGTTTCGCGGGCGGCATGTTCTGGCGATGCTGCTGGAAGCGACACGTGGCATTCGATTTGGCGATCAGGTGAGAGCGATGGGTGTTGCTCCGAGCATCGCGGCGAGCGAACAGATGCAAGGGCGGATATTGAATGCGCTGGGTACACCGCTGGATGGGCTTCCATTTGTACAGGCGGGGCATATGTGGCCACTCGATGGGGTGGTGCCTGGGCCGATGGAACGGGAGCCTATCTGCGATCCACTACAGACCGGATTACGTGTGCTTGATGGGTTGTTGACGATAGGACGCGGGCAAAGGGTGGGGATCTTCGGCGGATCGGGGGTAGGCAAGAGCACGCTGATTGGAATGATGACACGCAATACGGCGGCGGATGTCACGGTGGTGGGGCTGGTAGGCGAACGCGGACGCGAGGTGCGGGAGTTTGTGGAAGATGCGCTGGGTGAGGAGGGCAGACGCCGTTCTGTGGTGCTGGCATCTACTTCAGACGAGAGTCCGCTGTTGAGGATGCGCGCAGCGATGGCTGCGACCGCGGTGGCTGAGTTTCATGCGGCACAAGGAAAACATGTGCTGCTGGTGCTGGATTCACTAACCCGGTATGCGATGGCGGCGCGAGAGGTAGGACTGGCTGCGGGTGAACCGCCGGCGAGCAAAGGATACACGCCGAGTGTATTTTCACGGCTTGCGAAGTTGGTTGAGCGCGCAGGAAATTTTCGTAGAGGAAGCATCACGGCTTTTTATACGGTGCTGATGGAAGGTGATGATCAGCAGGATCCTGTGGTGGATGCAGTTCGTTCTCTGCTGGACGGACATATTGTGCTGTCGCGAAAGCTGGCCAGTGCCGGCCATTATCCTCCGGTGGATGTACTGGACTCGCTGAGCCGATTGATGCCGGCTGTTACTACAGACGAACACAGACGCAGGGCCGCGCTTGCACGAAGGCTGTTGGCAACGTATGCGCGCTCGGAGGATCTCGTGCGCATTGGAGCGTACAAGAGCGGCACTGATCTGGAGCTTGATCGAGCAATGCAGGCATTGCCGGAGCTGCAAAGATTTCTTATGCAAGGGAGCTTAGAGCGGGTGACGATGGAGCAGACGATTGCGCGGCTGGCTGCCATGGAGATCTAGCCGATGAGGGAACGAAAGAGAACATTGAAACGATTGGCGGCGCTGTATGGAGTTGTGGAAGAGGCTCGGTCCGTGGAGATGCGTCGACGACTGGCGCTGCTGGACGAGGCCGAGCAGGCGATCGCAGCCCAGGAGACGATAATCTGGACAGCCCAAGAAGCCGGGCGGGGCGCTTGAATCAGAGCGATCTTCTGGGATGGAAGCAAGCGGGAACCCAGGCTGCGCTGGCAGCGTGGAGCAGCGAACAACTGGAGATCATTCGTGAAGAGCGGAGTGAACTCTATGAGGCGGCTAAGGAACAGCATCGGACCAGTCGAGTACAGAGCGAGCAGATGAACCAACTGTTAGGGGATGAGACCCGGAAGACAGATCTGGCTGAATTGCGACGAGGGCAGACGACTGTCGATGATCGATATCTCTCGCGCAAACGATGGATGCAGATGCGTGCCGAAGTGTTGACAGAAAAAAGGCTAATAAGGAATAAGTAGCTTCTAATTATGCGGGACTCTGCTTTGGAGAGCAGAGTGCACTTCTGTCGGTGGGACAGGAGAATCTGCTTCGATGAAAGCGATGGCGATTGAGGTGTCGTGGAGTAGCAAGACGACCAACGCCGCGCGGAACCAATTGCAGGATATAAGCGGCAAAGAGACATTTGCTCAGAGCCTGAAAGAGAGTGGCCTGGGCGATCCGAAGCAAACAAATATAAAAACCGTGAGCAAAATAACGGGCCTGCTCGTTATCGAGGGGGATTTGAAAAAAAATGCCACTGACCCTGGCGCCTTAGTCACGCAGAAGACTGAGGTTCAGGGTAAGGACATGATTGCCGGGCTGGATTCGGGTGGAAAGGCGCCGCATAGAGAAGAGAACGACGAGGCATGGCGAGTAGCGCAAGGTGAAGTCAAGTTGAGTACGATTCCGGATGCGGCTAGCAGGGAGCCGACTGGAAACGAAATCGCCGACGCACCGAAGAGCAAATCTGCGGCTGCGACGAAGGAGACATCTACTGCGAAATTGAAGAAGCTGGAGGCGACGAAGAGTGGAAAGGGAGCTATTACAGACGCGACGCAGGCCGGGGAGCCCAGGAGTATGCAGATATCGACTTCCGGAGAGGAGACAGCGCGGCTGCAGTGCCAGGTTAAAGAGATTGGGATGCAATCGAGCGTTCCATGCGGAGGCGCTCCAGAAGACAGTAGTAGTGGCAAGCGTCAAGTAGGGTCTTCTGACGGCCAGGCGGTTATGAATGGTGGCCAGCGAGCCGCTAAGGAAGCGGAGAATAGTAAAAATCGTCCGACGAAGGTTGTGGAGGAACACTCCGTCACCGCGGATTCCAAAAATGCTCTTGTAAAAGATGTTACGGACGCGGGACTGCAGAAGGGTGGTGGAGAGAGTGCTGCTAACAAGGATATGACCGCGGGCAGTGCTACGAGTTCGGTGAAGGTCGAAGTCGAGGTCGGCGGTGTTATGACCACGGCGATTCAGCATGTCAGCGCGGGATTAATCAGCCAGGATAATGCAGGGACGTCTCACCACTTGAACATGATTCAAGGCGCTAATGCGGGAGGGGGACAGGCTCGAGAACTGGAGGCGAAAGCTTCACTGGCTTCGCACGACGCTGGTTATCGAGATAACTCAGGCCTGGCTTTGGAATCAGGACCCGCATTATTGGCTACGACTTCTAAGACGCTTGAGGTTGGGATGGCAAGCGGCACGCATGGATGGCTAAAGATCAGGGCAGAGATTGAGGATGGCGTTGTGACCGCGTCACTTTCGGTGAGGTCGCCTGCGACTCAGGAGATGTTGCACCACGAACTGCCGTCACTTACTGCGTTTCTGCAAGAGGAGAAGATTGGCGTGAGTTCGGTGATGGTCAGGCAGACATCATCTGCAGGCGCGGAAGACATGAGCTACGGCAGTGGAATGCAACAACAAGGACGAGCAGCACAACAGAATTCAAATGGAAAGGGCGACGGTACGGCAGCAGGGAGTGATGAAAGAGTCTGGGGTTCCGGCGATCAGGTTGCGATGCATGAGATGTGGCAGGGCATGAGTGATGGCGCGGCATTTCTGCCTACGATGACGGCAGGCAGCGGCGGTTGGTTGAATGTGCGAGTGTGATGAGGATTGCTTTGAACGTAAGCGGCAGCGAACGAGAGAACTTGAAATCGAGAGGTTGAGTGATGAGCGTTTTTGGAAGTAATTCGATAACGGCAGCGGGAACGGCGGCAGAGGCGAGAGTTGCGTCGGCCCTGGCTCCGCAGGGAGCGAGAGCAATGACATCGAGCGGGACGACCGCGACGGACAATTCCAGTACAACAAGCGACAGTTCGTCGACAGACACTATTACATCCAGTGACTTTCTGACGCTGCTGGTGAGTGAATTGAAGAACCAGGATCCGACGCAGCCTACGGATCCAAATGCTTATATTACGCAGTTGGTTGGAGTGAACAGTTTGCAGCAGCTGATTCAGATCAACCAGGGTCTTACGACGATAGAACCGTCTACAACTAGTTCGGTGACAGCGACAAGTTAGCAAAGAATTGGTTGAAAGCTCAGTTAGCAGACCGGCGACGAAGCCGCAGCTAGAAGATCAAACTAATCAAGGAGAAGGCGATGCCATCATTTTCAAGTGCATTAAGCGGGTTGCAGGCGGATTCTGTCGCACTCAACACTATCGGGAACAATCTTGCGAACCTGAATACGACTGCATTCAAGGGGCAAACAACAAGTTTTGAGGACTTGTTTTATCAGCAGATTGGCACGAATGGCGCGAATGATGCAATCCAGGTGGGGGTGGGGACAAAAGTTGCGGGGACGAATACGAGCTTTCTCCAGGGCAGTCTGGACACGACCGGCAATGCCACAGACATGGCGTTGAGCGGCGACGGATTCTTTGTTGTCCAACAGGGCGGGTCTCAATCGTTGACGCGGGCGGGCAACTTCCAACTGGACGAATATGGCAATCTGCAGACCCAGAATGGTGAGCAGGTGATGGGCTATGCCGCGGCGAACGGCGTGCCGACCGGAGGCGGCGTGCTGGTGCCGCTGCAACTTCCGATAGGCACGACGGAGTCCGCGAACCCTACGCAGAATTTTTCCGTCACGGCTAACCTGAATGCGGCGGCTGCAACAGGAACGCAGTTTTCAACACCGGTGACGACCTACGACTCGCTAGGGCAGAGCCATGTGGCGACTGTGGAGTATACGAAGACGGGAGCGAACACGTGGGACTATTCGGTGACCTTGCCGGCTGGAGATGCGACGGGCGCTACTGGCAATACGGGGACACTGACGTTCGATTCATCGGGCAATCTGGTGACGCCGGCGAGCAATGTGACCGGCATCAGCTTTACCGGCCTTGCGGACGGCGCAAGCAATATGACGATGAATTGGAATCTCTACGATTCAAACGGCAACGGACTCATCGGGCAGTCGACTGCGGCGTCTTCTTCAACTGCCACGACGCAAGATGGGTTTGCGAGCGGCACTTATCAGAGCTTTACAGTGGATTCGAATGGTGTGATCAGTGCTTCGTACAGCAACTCAAACACAGTGGTGATTGGGCAGTTGGCTATCGCGTCAGTGAATAACGAGCAGGGCCTTACCCTGGCGGGCAATAATGACTACAAAACGAATGCCGCGTCGGGACCGGCGAGCATCGGCACGGCGGGGACCGGAGAACGGGGGACTATCGAAGATGACACATTAGAGGAATCAAATGTGGACATCGCGACAGCGTTCTCTGATCTGATTGTTGCTCAGCGTTCGTTTGAGGCAAACTCCAAGACCGTGACTACATTCGATACGGTCGCACAAGACACTATTTCGATGATCCGGTAGAAAACCGTGCGAGGAGGCGGGGCGTTATGGGAGAGATCGTCCCTAGGCCCCGCTTTTCTTCGGGTGATAACGCCGAGAAGTGCCATGCAATCGAGACGCGTAGCGTCGGCCGACGCCAGGCAATCCTGAATTTTTGCTAATCCATAAACTGCAGAGACTGGCCACTGACATGCAACGTGTCCGTGCACTATGGCAAGTTCTGCAGACGCGACCGAAACATCCTCGAGCGCCCGGTCAGGGGGCGCAGTTATGCCGGTGCTGTTAGCCACGGTCGCCGCGGTGGTTGTCTCGATGCTGCTGCTGATGGGAGCTGCTTACTATCTGGCAAAGAGTGGGCGCCTGGCTCTCCTGTTAGGGGCATCTGCACCGAATACAAAGGCTGAACAGGTGGTGTTGCCGCCAACTCATTCGATAGCGTTGGAGCCGGTGGTTGTGAACCTGGCGGACGAAGGTGGGAAGACCTACCTGCGAATTGGCATTACTCTGCGCGTTCAGGATGCGGAGCTGAAGAACGAGAAGCCAAAGGAAGAAAAGCCGAAAGATCTAAAAGGCGACAGCGATGTCGAGGCGGCGGTCCGCGATACGGCGCTGGAGGTGCTAGGTCGTCAGACCGCAGAGGCCCTACTAGCCCCTGAGGGCAAAGAAAATTTGAAGACGGAACTGAAGGCCGCGATCGCAAAACACAATCCCGATCAAAAGGTGACTGATATCTTTTTCACCGAGTTTCTGGTGCAGAGATGATTGCCTGCTGGCTGTGCGTTGAATGGATAGAGGAGAGAGATGAACGAGACGCAACTAGCAGTCGTTGAGCCAGGGAGCGCATTGGTGGAAGGTGCTGTGACGGCCGCTCCGTGGATGACAAGAATTGAAGACCATATTGCGTGGCCTGTCCTGTCGCAGTTGCCGGTGCTGCTGACGGTTTGCATCGGTTTGAACCGGCTTAAGGTTCGTGACCTGTTGAGGCTCGACAAGGGTCAGGTTCTTGAAAGTTCATGGTCGCAGACGAACGACGTACCTGTGGCTGTGGGCAAGGTGAGGTTGTGCTGGGGCGAGTTTGAGGTCTCCGGGCAACAGATTGGTGTTCGACTGACGCAGCTGCTTTAGTGGAGAGGAATAGTAGATGTTGAAAGTGCGTACGGTCGAGCAGACCTCAGAAAAAACTGCACCGCGTGAACTGGAAGGGGTGGCGGGATGGGTGCTTGCGCGGCTTCGGGAGTATCGCGGAACGTGTGCCTCGACGCGCAAAGAGATGCATCTGCTGGAGACTCTTTCTTTGGGAGGGAGACGGCAGCTAATGCTGGTGGAGTGCGGAGGACAACGCTTTCTGGTAGGAGGCGGTGCTGAAAGCGTGGAGACGATTGTGCAGGTAGAGACAAGGGTGCCTCTGTCAGATAAGACCGTGATCGAGGAACTCCAGTGAAACGGTGGATGACTCTCGCACTGGCTGCAATGATGTTCGCGATCTTTCCTGCGTCCGCTTATCCGTTGCAAGAAGGTGTAAGGAATGAGATGACGGTGCAGGCGACCGTTAGCCCGGCGACGTCGTTTTGGGTAAAACCTGCCATGAAGAGGAGTGTGACGGCTGGCCACTATGGAGCAGTCGAGAAGGCTCGAGCCAAGACTGAAAGCGAGCCTGCAAAGGTTGCTCCGGCCGTCAATAGCGCTGACTCGATTGCGGCAGAGCTTGCGGGAAACAAAAGTGTACCGTGGTCGATTGTTGTAGGACTGACGCTGCTGACGTTATTGCCGGCACTCTTGTTGTCGATGACACCTTTGGTCCGACTGTTGGTGGTCTTCCATTTTTTGCGGCAGGCGCTCGGAACACAGACTGCTCCGTCGAATCAGGTTCTGATGGGGCTGGCGTTGATGATGACCTGGTTTCTTATTCAGCCGGTTTTGCTTCAGGTTGAGCAGCAAGCTATTGCACCCTATCAGGCTGGCACGATCTCCGGGATGGAGGCGCTGGATCGTGGCGCGCAGCCGGTGAAGCAGTACATGCTTCGCTATGCGCGTGAAAAGGATCTTGAGGTGTTTGCGGCTGCCGGCATGAGTACGCGTCCCGCTACAAAGCAGGATCTTCCAATTCAGGTTGTGGTGCCTGCATACATCCTTAGCGAGTTGAAGGCTGGTTTTCAAATCGGCGCTGTTTTGTTTCTGCCATTTCTTTTGGTGGATCTGGTGGTGGCTAGTGTGACGACTTCGATTGGCATGATGCAGCTGCCACCGGTAGTTGTGTCGACACCGCTGAAGATTCTGCTGTTTGTGATGGTTGATGGATGGCACTTGCTGGGTGAGCAGTTGATCAAGAGCTTCTGAAGGTTGAAGTACAGGATGGAGAGATGGGCTATGGGGCCGGACCAGACGGTGGAGATCATGAGGGCGGTGTTGGTCGAGGCGATGATACTAAGTGTCCCGCTACTGGTGAGCGCCTGCACAATTAGCGTGCTGGTGAGCCTGGCGCAGACACTCACCGGCGTGCAGGAGCAGACGCTGACGGCAGTGCCGAGGCTGGTGGTGGTGTTTGTAGTGGCGATGGTTGCGATGCCCTGGATGGTCCATCGATTGGTGAGCTTTACGCTGCGGCTGTTTACAGACTTTCACAGGTATTTGGGATAGAGCCGATGAGCGGTGGGGTGAGTGAATTGAGTGGATCGATAGAAGATTGGCCCCGGTACCTGACGGCAGCGTTGCTGGTGATGGTGCGGCTGAGCGGATTGATGGTCTTCGCGCCTGTGTTTTCATCCGCGGCGATCTCGCCCCGTGTAAAAGCAGGATTTGTAATTGCACTGACGGCGTTGCTGGCTCCGCCCGTAGCTGCAGTGCCGGGCGCACGAGCGATCCTTGATATGACTGCGGTACTTGGCGAACTGGGCGTAGGACTGGTATTTGGACTGTGCCTTTCATTGCTGAATGAGGCGTTGACGTTCGCGGGGGCGCTACTGGGAATGCAGTTTAGTTTCTCGTTGGTGAATCTTGTAGATCCAAATTCCAAGATCGAGACACCGGTGCTGGGGGAGCTGCTGGGGTGGCTTGGGGTGCTGGTTGTTATTGGATCGGGGCTGGACCGAAGCTTGATCTCTGCTATCGTTCGAAGTTTTGGTGCGGTGCCGGTGGGGCGGGCATTGATTCAGGCGAAGACGGGAACGGCATTGCTGTTTATGGCAGGCGGAATATTTATGGCAGGTCTGCAGCTTGCGGCTCCAGTGATTGCAGCCGCGCTGGCGGTGGAGGTGACGATCGCTTTGGTGGCTAGGCTTGCACCGCAATTGCCGGCGATGGTGGTTAGCGTTCCGCTGAAGACTTTGGTTTCTTATACGGTGCTAATCGGCAGTCTGGCGGTGTGGCCGGGATGGATTGAGAGCCACTTTACAGCGCTTCTCGATGCGGCCGGCAAGCTCATGGTGGCACCGTGAGCACTAAGGGAACAGAACAGGCGACACCGCAAAGGAAACAGAAGGCCAGGGAGAGAGGCGATACCGTTCGCAGCCGGGAGCTATTGTCGGCAATAGCGATGCTGGGTGGCGTTGTAATGCTCGGTGCGACAGCGCGGGGCTTCGTCTCAAGTTGGGGAGGAGTTTTTGTGGAGAGTCTGCGGTCGGCGGCGGTAGGCGAGGTGGCGGAGCAGAGCTGGATTTCGGCGGTGCAGCGAATGTTGGCGCCGGCGTTGATACCGGTAGGGCTAACGCTGGCGGCTAGCTTTGCGGGTGCGCTGATTGCCGGAGTTGCACAGAGCGGCGGCGTATCGATTCATCCTAATGCGCTTGGATTAAAGTTTGAACGGCTGAATCCTGTGACGAATCTCGGCAACCTGTTTAGTCTGCGGTCCGCAGCCCGAACGGTTAAGTCGCTGGTGCCGGCAGCGGTGATGGTGGCGTTGGGATGGGGTGCGCTGAAGGCGTTGATGCTGGCCATGCCGGTGATGAGTCTGTTGCGATTACCATCTACTTTTTCAACTGCGTACCAGCTGACACTAGACGCTGCGTGGGTCACGTTGGCGTGGTCGGGTCTGGACTATGCCATTGAGTGGAGAAGCTGGAATGAGCGTTTAAAGATGAGCAAGCAGGAGATGAAGGAAGAGATTCGCGATGCGATGGGGAATCCGCAGATAAAGATGCGTGTGCGCCAGATACAGATGGCGATGCGGAAGCGAAGGGTCAAGGCGGACATGAGCAGAGCCAGCGTCGTAATCACGAATCCGACTCACTATGCCGTCGCCCTGGAGTTCAGTTTTGAGACGATGCAGGCTCCGACGGTGCTGGCGAAGGGTCGCGATCTGCTGGCGGCTGAGATCCGTGAAGAGGCGCGATGGCTCGGAATTCCGCTGATTGAGAATCCTCCCCTGGCGCGCAGCTTGTATCGCATGGTGGAGCCGGGGCAGTCGATCCCATTTGAACTGTATGCGGCGGTGGCGGGGATCCTGGCCTACCTCTATCGAATGAAGGTGGATGAACGGAGACGGCGGGAGCGTCATGCCGAGGCCGCGCGGCAGCAGGCCGGGTTGAGGATGGGGCCGAGCACGATGGGTCTACGAGGATTTGGAGGTGGCATGTGAGTGAAGCTGCACAGCAGGCGAAGGGTGGCTTGTCGAGCGGGAAGCTGCGTGTACTGTTGCTGCCGGTGACGGCGATCAGCATGGTTTTCGTGATGCTGATTCCGCTGCCGAGTTTTGTTCTGGATATGCTGCTTGCAGCCTCCATTACAGCTTCGGTGATTGTGTTCCTTACTGCGGTACAGATTCGTCGGGCAGTAGACTTCTCGGTCTTTCCGACGCTACTTCTATTGCTGACACTGTTCCGTCTTTCACTGAACCTGGCTTCGAGCCGGCGGATATTGTTGCACGGGCATGAAGGAACTCACGCAGCAGGAGCTGTGATCGAGGCCTTCGGGCAATTTGTGGTGGGCGGTAATTATGTTGTGGGGTTTGTATTGTTCCTGGCACTAATCGCGATTCAGTTTCTGGTGGTAAGCCATGGCGCGGTCCGAACGGCTGAGGTGACAGCGCGGTTTACGCTTGATGCGCTGCCGGGCAAGCAGATGGCAATTGACGCAGACATGAACGCCGGTCTGATCGACGAGCAAGGAGCGCGCAAGCGGCGGCAGGCGATTGCACGAGAGGCTGAGTTCTATGGCGCGATGGACGGCGCTGCGAAGTTCAATCAAAGAGACTCGCTGGCGACCATCCTTATTACGGCAATCAATATTGTGGCGGGATTGTTGATCGGCGTACTGCAGCAGGGCGTCGATATTGCGACTGCGCTAAAAACCTACACAATCCTAACTGTTGGTGATGGTTTGGTGACGATGATTCCGAGCCTGCTGGTTTCGATTGCAGGTGGGATGGTGCTGACTCGAGCTTCCTCAGCAGGGACTCTGAATGATGAGTTGAATACCCAGCTATTGAAGGGGCGGAATACGTTGTGGATCGCATGCGGAGTGTTGCTTGCGCTCGCGTTGATTCCGGGGCTTCCCAAGTTCTCGTTTGTGCTGATGGCTGCTGGTGTTGCATTGATGGCACGCAGGCTTCCTGCTGCGAAGGATGAGGCGGTGCTATTGGCTGAGGAGTCGGCAGCGGATGCCGCCAGTGGCAAGTCGAAGGCACCGGAGATAGCAAAAGGCGAGAACCTGGCGTCGCTTCTAAAAATGGACGAGCTGACTCTTGAGATTGGCTTCCAACTGATTCCACTGGTGGATGAGAGACAAGGAGGCCAGATGTTGAACAGGGTGCGGGCACTGCGGCGACATCTGGCGACTGAGCTGGGCTTTATTGTTCCGGCGGTGCACATTACGGACAATCTTCGGCTGAAGCCACGTGAGTATGTGGTGAGTCTGCGCGGAACCGAGATAGCGCGCTGGCAGACGGAGCAGAACTGCATGTTGGCTGTGAACTCCGATCCGAAGGCGCGGCAGCTTCCGGGGATCGAGACGCGCGAGCCGGCGTTTGGTGTCATTGCTCGCTGGATTCAACCAGGGCTTGAAGAGTCTGCGCTGGCGGCGGGGTATTCCGTGATCGACCAGACCACGGTGATTGGGACACATCTGGGCGAGCTAATCCGGAGGCACGCCCATGAGTTGCTGGGCCGACAAGAGGTAAAGCGACTGCTGGACAGCATGAATGAGAGCCATCCCAAATTGGTGGAGGAGCTTGTGCCGAAGCTGATGACACTTGGCGAGGTGCAACGCGTACTTCAGCAGTTGCTGCGCGAGCAGGTGTCAATACGCGATCTCGGAGCAATTCTCGAAGTACTGGTTGAGGCGGCGCAGCAGTCGAAGAATGTCGTTCACCTGGTGGAGAGCGTTCGGCAGTCGCTGGGGCGGGGATTGATCCATCCTCTTCTCGACGTTGATGGCGGGTTGAAGGTACTGATGCTGGAGCATGGGCTGGAGACGGAGTTGGTGAATACGTTCGACCCGCAGAGCTCGGCATTGCTGTTGGGAGATGGCACGCGACCGGCGGGGATGTCCGGTGACTTCATGAAACGGCTGGTGGAGTCTGTGAAACGGCTAACCGGAGGAGCCTCCAGTGCGGCATTACCCGTGCTTCTAATTCCAAGTCCAGCCCGTTATCACGTCAGGCGATGGCTGGAGCCGTTCTTACCCAAGGTGACGGTGCTGGCTCCGGGAGAGATTCCTCCGGAGATCAGGGTCCGCAGCGTAGGGACGGTTGGTTAGAGAGCTCTTAGAGCGCGATCTTGGCAGGTTGATGCAGGACTACGGAGGACTTGATGGGTGCAGGCGATTTGATGAACGCGGCGATGTTGCGAAGCTCGGAGAAGGACAACGTGTTTGCGAACGATAGGACCTTGTTTGAGGATGGGGCTGAACTTGCAGGAATGGTAGTGCCGGTTGGGCCGCTATTCAAGCCGTTTACTGGAGATCCAGTAGCTGGGAACATTGCTTGTGAGAGTGAGGTTGCAGCCGAACGGGATCGAATGCTGATGGAGCACCTTCCGACGGTGCGGTTTATTGCACGTCGCATCCATGAACGGCTGCCGCAACATGTGGAACTCGACGATCTGATCTCGGCAGGAGTAGTAGGTCTAATCGATGCTTTTGCGAAGTTCGACCACGGGAAAAAAGTGCAGTTCAAGAGCTATGCGCAGTTTCGAATTCGCGGGGCAATTCTGGATTCGTTGCGCATTCTGGATTGGAGTCCGCGTGAGTTGCGGCGCAAAGGCCGCGCTGTCGAGGAGACGATTCGTGCATTGACGCAGCGACTGGGAAGAGCACCGGCAGAGCAGGAGATCGCTGGTGAGATGGGATTGAGCCTGGAGGAGTATCAGCAACTGCTGGGCGACTTGAAAGGTCTGGAGATCGGTAGCCTGCACTTGGAGCGGTCGGAGGATTCGGGTGATGAGGAACTAGCGTACGTGCCTGGTTCTCCTGACGAAGATCCACTGTTTCGCTGTCTGCAGGGCGAACTGAAGCAGCGGCTGATCGATGCCATTGAGGAACTGCCGGAGAAGGAGCGAATGGTGTTGACGCTTTACTACTACGAGGAGCTGACGATGAAGGAGATCGGACAGACTCTTGGCGTGGTGGAGTCGCGGGTATCACAGATACACTCCTCAGCGGTGCTTCGGCTCCGGGTTGCGTTGTCTGCGTTGCGGAAGGGCGGGACGGGTGCTGGAAAAAGAGACGCCAAACTGGCCAAGGACGATAAAGGGCGATCGGCGGTTACGAGTGGTAAGCGACAAGCGACGCGACGGATTTAAACCTGCGACCAAAACCGCCCAACTAGAGGGAAAGCGATGGAGAAACAACTAGGGCAGGAGAGTATTGATGCGCTGTTCGCGGCGGCGCAGGCGGCCACCGGCGAGGCGGTTGCGGTTTCGCGTTTGAATGCCATGGGTGAGGCCGAGCTGTACAACTTCAGCCGGGCTGGACAGATCAGCAATGAGCAGATGCGCGCGATCAGTTCAGTGAACGACTTGTTTGCCAGGAACCTGATGCATGCGCTGGGCGCGTGGCTTAGGACCCAGTTCGATGTGAGGCTGGTGGCGGGTGAGCAATTGCCGTATGGCGACTTTGTGGAGCGGCTATCGAAGCCAGTCTATGTCTGTTCCGTTCGTCTGGAGCCATTCGACTCTATCGGGTTGATGGAACTGGACCTGACGCTGGCGTGGCCTATGGTTGACGTCCTGTTGGGGGGATTGGGGCAGGCAGCGCGTGCGCGGGAATTGACGGACATCGAAGAGGAGATTCTGGGATCGGTGGTTCGCAGAATCGTGCAGGAGCTGAATGTCGCCTGGAAGCCTGTCGGCTTACAGATGACATATGAGAGGCGCGAGACTGAGGACCAGCTTGAGAGGATGATGGCTCCGATGGAGAAGACGCTTTGCGTGAGCTTCGAGATTCGGGTTCCAGAGGCGCAGGGAGTACTGAATCTCTGCTTTCCTGCGTCGGCGTTGAATGCCATTCTGCGGCGGTTGATGGCTCAGGGCGGTCGGCCGCGACGACGTCCGAGCGAGGCGCGGACGAGGATGAGGGAGTTGATGGGAGAGGCGAAGGTGGGAGCTGTGCTGCAGTTTCCTCCTATGCGATTGAGGACGCGGGAGTTGGCGAGTCTGTCGGTGGGATCGGTGCTGCGTCTGCCGCTGCCGAAGCATGCCGAAGCCGAGTTGCGCATCGGTGGTCTGATTCTTGGGCAAGCACATCCGGTGAGGACGAGCGAGCATCGAGGGGCTCAACTGGAGTCGTTGAATGGTGGTGGACAAACGATGGCTGTCAACTGAGGAGATGGATTGATGGACGAGGCGATGGAAGCTGAGATTCCGGCGGATGAGATGCAGAGTGTCGAGCAGGGTTTAAGCCTGTTGTACGACATCGAGCTGGATGCGACGTTGCAGTTCGGGTCGCGCGAGATGCCGCTGCATGAAGTGCTGGATCTTGGTCCGGGCGATGTGGTGGAGCTGAATCGGCACATCTCTGAGCCTGTGGATCTGGTGGTTGGAGATCGCATCATTGCGCGTGGCGAAGTCGTGGTTGTGAGCGGCAACTTCGCGCTGAGGATCACTGAGGTTGCAACGCCGCAAATGCGGCTGGAGAGCATACGATGCCTTTTCTAGGATTGAATCGACGTGAGGCAGAGAGTTCGAGGCGGTTCTCGGCTCGGATTGATGATTCGCTGCTGGAGAGTTATGGGACAACTGATGCTGCTGCGATCGAGCGGGTTTCGTTTGATGAAACTGCGAAGCGGTCCTGCAGCCATGTTGATTGTGCGAGTGTCTGGATGGCGCCGTGGCGGAATCGGAAGCGACCGATTTTTGAGGGGCAGTGGGCTTGTTCCGGGCGGTGCATGGTGGGGGTTGTTACGGCGGCTTTGCAGCGGGAGGCGGGGGATGTGCGGGCGCATGCGCCGGAGGCGCATCGGCACCGGATTCCGCTGGGGCTGGTGATGCTGGCGCAGGGTTGGATTACGCATCCGCAGCTGCAGGCGGCGCTGGAGGCGCAGCGGGCGAGCGGCAGCGGGCGGATCGGCGACTGGCTGGTGTCCGAGTGCGGGCTTGAGCGGGAGCAGGTGACTCGGGGGCTAAGCGTGCAGTGGAGCTGCCCGGTGCTGACGGTGCAGGGCTTTTCGCCGCGCGAGATGGCGCTGGTGATGCCGCGGGAGTTCGTCGAGGAGTTTGGACTGGTTCCTCTGCGCGTGGCCGGCGGGCGGCTGCTCTACCTGGGTTGCGAGGACCGGTTGAACGCTTCGGTGGCCTACGCGGTGGAACAGATGTCCGGACTGCGGGTGGAGAGCGGCCTGGTGGAATCCAATCAACTGCGCGCGGCGCGTGCGAGCCTGCTCGCGGTTGAAGGCATTCCGACGACGGTGAAAGCGGTCGCGGACCAGGATGCTCTGGCGGCACAGATCACTGCTGTGCTCGAGCAGAGGCAGCCTTTGGCTTCGCGGCTGGTCCGGCTGCACCAGTTCTACTGGCTGCGTCTTTGGCTGGAGAGCGGGACCAGGGGAGATGCAGGCAACCTGCCCAGAAGCCGTGAGGATATGCATGATTGCATCTTCAGTATTGCCGGGCGGGCATGACTTCAGGGTACCCCCCCCATTGCCCGGCGATAAATGCTTTGTTTTTAGTGATTTGCAGGGTGTATGTGTCTGCAAATTCGTCCAAACAAAGGGCTTATGACTAAATTCGTCCAGGCAAAGGAGTTGCGGCGATTCTTTTGGGAAATCGATTGTTAAAGAGCGAAGCCCCGGTTTGCCCGGGGCTTTCTTTCTTACTTCTAGTTCTATTCTAGCGAATGGCACATAACTAATGGCCACTTTTCTTTTGTTGGCTAAGTGTCTGGTGAGGATGGAGTTGGTTGAGTTTTTGGTGGGAGTGGGGCTTGACATGCGATTTTGCTGGGGGATTTCGCAAAAAATAATTTTGGGGCTGGAATTGGAAGGCATACCCCGAGGTCTGAACAGGATGCTGAAGACGTTTGTTGGCGCACGTAAAACATTCCCTTGGGGGATTCAGAGGGTACTTCTATGAGACGGCTGGTGGCTGTCAAGGTGTTTTGTTTTTTTTCTTCATGGCGTTTTTTGTCTTTGCCTTGGTGTTGGTAGCGTTCATCTCGGGCTTCTATTCGCACTCTGAGTGAACCGTGTGGGTTCGGTGCCTGTTGGTGTCCGATGATGATGAAGTGGCGCTGCTATCTGAAAAGCGGCCTTGCTGGCCTAACCCTCTTGCGCAGTCGCCAGGACCCGGATTCTCGGTTGACAGGTTGGCAAAACGATTTGGTATTGATTCCTTTCCTGAAACAGGGCTAGGCGGTGCCTGCGGGCTCGGAGATGGATTGCGGAAACGGATGCCAGCTATTTCCTGTCTGCCAGATGCGATGCAGGATGACGGCCAGCTTGCGCGCCACCGCGACGATGGCTCGCTTCTTGCCGCGCTTGCCTCCGGACGCGGCCAGCTTCAGTCCCCAGCGGCGCAGCTGGGAGTCCGGCCCGAAGCGGCCCAGCACGTATTGTGCCGCCTGCACCAGCAGGCTGCGCAGGTAGAGGTTGCCGGTCTTGGATATGCGCTGCTGCGGGTTCGAGTCGCCTGATTGGCTCTGGCGCGGACGCAGACCGAGAAAAGCTCCCGCCTGGCGGCTGTGCCGGATCTTGTCCTTGCTGTCCAGGGTGAGCACATAGGTTGCGGCGACCACCGGGCCGACGCCGGGCACGCTGCGCAACCGCTCGATCTCGGGATAGCGCGCAGCCAGTTGTTCGATCATCCGGTCCATCCCGGCGATGCTCCGGTTCAACGCTTCGACTTGCTCCAGCAGCGGCCTGGCTGCAGCAATCAGGGTTGTTGGAATGGCGTCCGCCGCGCGGGTCTGGAAGCTGGCCGTCGAGCAGGCGGGCAGGCGTCCGCCGGCGCTCTTGACCAGGCCGCGCAGCGAGTTGACGATCATGGTCCGGGCGCGCACCAGGGTGCTGCGGGCATGGATCAGATCAAGGTCGCGTTGCCGCTCCGCACTGCGGTGACGGATGGGCGACAGCAGACGCGGGTCATGCGCGGCGAAGCGGGCCAGCTTCTCGGCATCGTTGCGGTCGTTCTTGGACTCGCTGGCGGTGATGGCACGGATCTTGCGCGTGTTGGCCACCAGCACCTGATGGCCGAGCTGCCCCAGCAACCGGCTTATCCAGGCGGAGTGAGTGCCGCACTCCAAAGCAACACGCATGGTCGGCTCGCCCTCGAAGTGGCGGCGAAGAGCAGCTTCCGTGGTTGGGATACGGCCGGTCTCGATCACCTCACCCTCCCGGTTGAGCAGGCAGTAATGACTGAATCGATCCCCAACATCGAGACCTACGGTTATGGCTGGCTTTTCCATCGGTTTTTCCAAACGAGCGGCGGATTTGATAAGCTTCTGCATCGGCTGGTCTCCTTTTGCACTTCGAGTGCGTGCGAACAGATTAAATCTGCCTCGCCAGACCAGCCGTCTCATCCCATCTGAAAAGTCATTTGTGGCTTGGAAGCATTCCCTCGGTGGCTAAAGCCACATTGATTTTGTTGCGCTTACGGAGCGGCTGAAGCCGCTCCCTTTCAAAACAACTACTTTTTCAGCAGCCTTTAAAGTCCATTGGAATTAATGCCTTTACGGCGGGACTGAAGTCCCGCCCCTTCAAAGCAAAGACTTTTCAGCACTTTCTACAGCCCGCAGATTTCTGTTGTGCCGCGTCCCTGGAGCTGTGCCCCCTAGTCCAGAGCCAGCCTGAGACTTCAGAACTCAAGCCTTCCCTGAAATGCGATCATGCGCGGTGAACTGTCACCGCCAAGGCCCACGCCTAGTAGCCCCGTAGGGGGAGAGATGGTGGATGTCAGCGCACCGAAGCCGGTCTGCGTCGCCGGTTCGCCCGGCGTGCCTGCCTGGTTGTTGGGCAGCGCAAAGTTGGGATGGTTGAAGACGTTGAAGCATTGCATGTCCAGGCGGAAGATCACATGCTCCCTTATTGTAGTCTTTTTAGTTACATATATCTCGGAGTAGGTGAAGTGAGGTCCGCGGTAGTTGTTGCGACCGGAGTCTCCGAACTGGCAGTTGGCGGGCGAATCGCCACCGGCGCATGCGCCTGTGGCGGGTTCGACCGCCGAGGCGAACGCGTCCGGGTTGAGCCACTGCCGAGTGCCTGTCTGGGTGACACCGGCGACCGAGGTTTTGCGGTAGAGCGGAACGCCGGGTACGCGGTTCGCGTACTGCGGTCCGCTGCCCTGAAAGATGCCCTTGTTGTTCGCCGTATAGGGCGCGCTGAGCACGCTGAACGGCACTCCGCTATGAAGGAACGCCGTCTCCGATATCTGCCAGCCGCCAAGCATCTGCCTGAGCAGCACATGCTGCGAATGAAACGGGATCTCATATATGCCAAAAGCTGAGACGTTATGGCGTATGTCGTAGTCGCAATTGCCATACTCTTTGCGCAGATCGCCCGGCAGTGGAGCGATGATGCCGAGGCTCGAAAACGGAAGCAGGCCCCCATTCGATACCTCGTCGATGCAGTGGCTGAAGGTGTAGTTTCCTTTGAGCGTCAGGCCTGCGAACTGTTTGGTCGCGCTGGTCTGCAGGCCGGAGTAGTGGCTGCCCGCGCCGGTGCGGAACTCATTCACGCTGCCAAAGCGCGAATCGAGCGGGTGGTTGTACGCGAAGGGCGCGAAGCAACCATCGCACACTGTCTGGTATCCATTCAACTGCACCTGGTAGGGCTCGTGCACGGCGCGGGTTCCGACGTAGTCCACGCGCACTGAACCGCGCGCGCCCAGTTCGCGTTCAAGGCCGAGGCTCCATTGCAAGAAGTACGGCGTCTTCAGCTTGCCGCTGGGAAAGGTGTTCAGATTGACTGCCAGCGGCGATGCAGAGTTTGACCGGAAGGCGGACTGGAACGATTGATTGGCCTCGACGGTCGCATCGACGGCGCTGTCTGGAACTCCGGGCGCAATGCCCACCCCGCCAACCTGTCCGTAGATTCCACCGACGAAGACCGGGGCGTACGGAGGGTTGATCGCGCCGAGGTCGGCAACCTGCGCCGGAATGATGTCGTTGAAGATGCCGCCACCGGCATGGATCGCCATCTTGTCCGATAACTTGTAGGCCGCTGAAGCGCGTGGCTGCCAGCTGAAGAGCGGCGTGGCTGGGAAGAGCGTTCGCACATTCGTCTGGATCGCCTGGCTCAGTGGCTGGCTGATGTCATGTGACATATCGAGGAACGATCCCGTGGGGCGCGCAAACAGTCCGTGCCGATTGACCGGGTTGGTGTTCCACGTCAATCGGAGACCGCCGGTGAAGGTCCAGCGTCGGCTTGGATTGTAGGTGTCCATGGCATACATATCGAGGTTGCCGAGAGCGATGCTCTCCTTCTGGGTGACTGGAAAGCCGGCGGTCGCCGTGGACGCGGCGCCGTAAGTGAACTGCGCGAGGTCGCTATAGATTACGGCGGGCACAACTCCCTGGCCGAGATCGTAGTCGCTCACATCGAGCCTGCGCGAGTTCTCGCCGAACTTGAAGCTGTGGCGCGCGCGCGTCCAGATGAGGTTGTCGTTGATCTGCCACTGCGTCACCTTGCGTCCCTGAGTATAGGTCTGGTTGTTGCCGCCGATGGTGGTGAAGGGCGCATTGGAGCTGCCTCCAGCGAGTACGATGGGAAACGTCTGAAGGACCTGCGCATAATTGTTGGGCTGAAAGAGGCTTGAGTACCAGCTTGCGCCGGGGTTGAATTGATTGACCAGATTCGGAGTGAACAGGTGGGTGTAGCCGAGCACAAGCGTCCTCTGCGGCTGCGGGGAGTACGAATTGAAGATTGGATTGATCGGGTCAGTGTATGCAGCCTGCAAGCCTGTGTCCTGCTGGAAGCGATACCAGACGCTGTTGTTTGTGTCGATCGTATGGTCGATCTTGACCACGATCAGGTTTTCGCTGTCGCTGTTGTTGAGCGACTCGGTACGTATATTCGCGCAGCCTGAACCATCCAAAAGATTGGCGGGAGATTGTGTGCCGGGCAGGGGCGCGCCATTCGCATCGAGCGAGCAGGTGAGGACCGGCGTCGGCGTGCCCGATGTGTTGCTGTAGAGCGCGAACATGTTCCGGTAGAACGGAACCTCCTGCGGCTGCGCGGGAAGCGTGGTGCCATTGATCGGATCGCTCCCGCCGAGCGGCAGTTGCTGCAGCACATATTGCTGATACGCCAGCGAGGGCACGGTCGTGCGGGCGACCAGCGGAAGCGCAATGCGAATGCCTTCATAGTGTCGCGAAGAAGAAGAGCTTGTTCCTCCGGATCGGTCCGCCGACGCTCACTCCAAACTCATTTACGGTCGAGCGCGGCTTCTTCGCGATGTTTCCGGGCGTGTCGTTGGCATGGAGAAAGTAGTTGCTCGCATTGAAGAGCGAGCCGTTCCATATTTCGTAGAGATCGCCGTGAAACTGGTTCGCCCCCGATTTAGTGAAGTAGTTGGTCTGCGACGCACCGTACCGTCCGAGATCGACGGCATAGGAGTTGGTATTCACGGTTGCGTCCTGCAACGCATCCAATCCGATGACCAGATTCGTCGACAGCCCGATGTTCAAGCCGAGGAACGGATCGTTCGCGTCGTAGCCGTCGAGGATATAGCCGTTCGATGTTGCCGGTAGCCCGTTGAATTCGACGTTGCCATAGCCGCCGGCCGCCTTCGCGTCATTCGACGACCCCGCCGTATTCATCAGAGCGCCCTCGGCAAACTGCGCGATGTAGGTGAGATCCTGGCCGGGGTTGGGCAGGCTCTTGATGGTCTTCTCATCGAGCGTGGTGGAGGTGTTCGCGTTCTCGAGACTCATCAGCCCGGACTTCGCGGTTACGTCGATGGACTGCGAAGTGGCCGCGGGAGAGAGCGTAAAGTTTACCGCGGCGGTCTGGCCCACGGTGACGCTTACCGATTGCGACTCGCCGGGTGCGAATCCCGCTGCCTGAACCTGAATACGGTAGATCCCGGGGTTGAGCTGGGAGAAGAGAAAGCGCCCGTCCATGTTGCTTTCAACGGCTCGGGCCGCACCCGTATTGACCTCGGTGGCCTTCACCTGGGCGTTCGGAATCACCGCGCCGCTTTTGTCCGCGACCACTCCGGCGAGGGCGCTGCTGGTGCCGCTCTGTGCCCAGACCGGCAGGGCGATCACCGTCGCCAGGATCAAGGTGACGGCCAGGATGGTCCTTCCTACTGTGCTGGACATAATTAGGCTTACCTAATAATTAGGTACACCTAAATAGCTGAGGATGTCAAATGCCTTATAGTCTGTCTGGGGTGGGGCCGAACCGGTGGGTGAGTCCCTCCGGCGTGCGGCATCCCACCCATTCGACGGGCTCAGGGCAGGCTCTTCGCAGGTGAGCGAAGGATGGGGATCGGGGCGGTTTGGGTACGGGGAAGAGAAAGACCAGGGCAGCGCGGAGGCTAGGCCTTCTTTTTGGCTTTTGCCGGGGCTGCCTTGGCCGGAGCTGCTTTGTGGGGAGCGGGCTTCGCGGCGGTCTTGGCTGGAGCGTGGGCTGGAGCGTGTTTTGCGCCGTTGGCGGCTGCGTGCTTTGTGCCGTTTACCGGCGTGCGGGCGGCGGCAGCCTTGGCGGGCGCAGTCTTTGCGGGAGCGTGTGCCGCGGGTTTGGGCTCGGGGGTGGGTTTTGAGACGGCCTTTGCGGGCTCGGCTTTGATCTTCGCTTCGGGCTCGGCCTCGTGGGTGGCGGCTGCCTCAGCCTGCTGGCGGAGGGCGTGGAGGACTACGCGGAGCATCTCTTCCTCCGGGGCGGGCTTGCCGGTGAAGATCTCGAACTGGCGGGCACCCTGCTGCACGAACATCTCGATGCCGGTGATGATGGGGATGTTCATCTGGCGGGCGAGGCGAAGGAGCGGCGTCTCGAGCGGGTTGTAGACGAGGTCGAAGACGAGGCGGGTGTTGAGATCCTTGGCTTCGAGGATCTGCGGGGCCTTGTTGCCGGCCATGCCGATGGGCGTGGCGTTGATGACGACGTCGAAGGTGGTCTTGGCGAGGGCGTCCTTCTTGATGGTCTTGGCTCCGGACTGGCGGGCTAGTTTTTGCGCGGTCTCGGGGGTGCGGTTGAGGATGAAGACGTCGGCGCCCTTGTCGCGGGTGCCGAAGACGGCTGCGCGTGCGGCTCCGCCGGCTCCGAGGACGAGGACTTTGGCTCCGCGGAGGGAGAGACGCTTTTCGAGCGGGCCGGTGATGCCGGCGACGTCGGTGTTGAAACCGTAGAGCTTGCCTTCCTGACGGACGACAGTGTTGACGGCGCCGATTTTTGCGGAGAGCGGGTCAGTGTGAGCAAGATGCTCCATCATCTCCTGCTTGAGAGGCATGGTGACGGAGAGGCCCTGGATGGGAATTTCCTGGACGAGCTTGAGGAGATCGGTGAGCTTGGTGGCCTGGAGCGCGAGGTAGACGGCGTTGACGGTCTCGCGGCGGAAGGCGGTGTTCATCATGATGGGCGAGAGCGATGAACGGATGGGGTTGCCGGCGACACCATAGACCTTGGTGGCGGCGTCGACCTGCTCGATGCGATAGGTGTCGATGAGAGTGCGGGCGGCGATCTGGCCGGGGCCGGTCTCCTCACCGGGTGTGGCGGCGGCGAAGGTGAACGCCGAGCCGGCGCGGACGCCGAGGACGCGCGAGATGATGCCGGCGTCGCCCATGCAGATGCCGATGATGTTGGAGTGGTCGTCCATCTTCTCAAGGAAATGCATGAGAGTGACGTTGTCCGAGAGGGACTTGGCGGTGGGGACGATCTTGATGAAGTCGGGCGCGAAGGGGACGATGCGATCGTAGATGCCCTCGAGGTCCCTGGTGGCGTTGAAGTCGTGATAGCTGACGATGAGGGCGATGCCGGTTTCGCGGAGGTGCTGAATGTCGGACTTCTTGAGGTGCTCGGCGGACTCGAGTTCGAGGTCTGCTATCTGGAAGCCGGCGGCCGCAGCCTTGGTGAGGACCTCTAGCTCGGCGGCGACGTTGCCGGGGAACTTGCCGTTGTTGGCTGCGCGCCGACAGGTGGCGATGGCGGTGACCGCGGTGTTGTCGCTGAGGAACTGCTTGAATTTGGGCAGCGCGGCAAGCGGGTTGTCGAGGTAGTCGAGGCGGAACTCAAGGAAAGGGGTGGTGTCCTTGACGACGGCGGCGGCTTTCTCGAGCATCTCGGCTGGGGTGCTGCCGATGATGGCGACACAGACTTTGCCGATTCGCGGGCGGAGGAACTGCGGGACTACAGTGGGCACATTCGTTCTCATGGGTACAATCGCGGTATATTACAGACCCGCCGGTTAGGATGCAAACCTGGTGGATGAAATTTCTGGATTCTGCGAAGCGGAGACGGCTGGGTCGAACACATGGCTCTCCGGGCTGACGAAACTCACTGAGATTCGATGCTTGAGGGGCAGATTGGGCACCGGGAATAGACGCATAAATCATTGAAACGTTAGGGGTCCGGAGACTGCTGATCTTGCGGGGTACTCGAAATGCTTTAGAGCACGCGCCATTATTGCAGATTCTCCGGGCTCGCAGGGGTTCGGATTGAAAAAAGCTTAGGAAAAGTCGAATTAGAATGGGGTGGGGTTTAGATGATTGATGGTAAGGGAGTTGCGGTGTCGAATGGCGTAGTGCAGGTGCCGGGGTGGGAGCGATATGGGTGGCTGCGGCATGGTTTCAGTGCGCGCTCCGGTGGTGTTTCAACGGTGTATTGCGCTGGACAGGCGGCTGGCTCGGGAGAACTGAATCTGGGCTGGACCGCGGAGGACGACCCGGCGGCGGTGGCGGAGAATCGGCGGCGATTTGTGCTGGCGGTGAGGGGTGAGGGCTCGGAAGCCGCTGATATGAAGATAGTTACGGTGCGGCAGGAGCATGGGGCGGTGACTCAGGCGGTGCTGAAGGGGGATGGGGCGCTGGAGGGCCGACTTGAGACCGCGGAGGGGAAGGCGGTGTTGAAGGGGGATGGGTTGATGACCGGGTTGGCGGGGGTGCTGGTGGGGATTCAGACGGCGGACTGCGTGCCGGTGCTGGTGGCGGATACGGACAAGCGGGTGGTGGGGGCGTTCCATGCCGGGTGGCGGGGGACGGTGGCGAGGATCGTCGAGCATGGGATTGCGGCGATGGAGGAGGAGTTTGGATCGAGGCCGGAGGACCTGGTGGCGGCGGTGGGGCCGAGTATCGGGGCCTGCTGCTATCGGGTGGGAGACGAGGTGAGGGAGGAGTTTGAGGCAGCGTTCGGGTATGCGGGTGAGCTGTTTCGGGCTTCGAATGGGGGGATGCGGCTGGATCTGTGGGAGGCTAACCGGCGGCAGCTTCTGGCGGCGGGGGTGGAGGCGAGGAGGATTTCGGTGTTGGGGGAGTGCTCAGGGTGTGCGGTGGATGAGGCGGGGCGCAGGCGGTATTTCTCGCATCGAGTGGATAAAGGGATGACTGGGCGGATGATGAGCGTGGTGGGGGTGGTTTGAGGGTAGGGGGTGAAATTCAGCGACGAAGAACAGGCATCCCATCCTTTCCGATACGACGGGAAAGGATGGGATGCCAGGGCATTAAAAAAGCAATTAACCTTGCAGTGGGGAGACCCAAAGCTGAGCATTGGGCTACCAGCCGCGCTGCTTCAAAACGACTACTTTTCAGCACCTCTCTGTTAATTACATGGCAGGTGGGTGGTGGGGGTCGATCGAGTTTGAGGTGGTGGGGGGGTTTACGGAGTCGCGCAGCTCTTTGCTGGGCTTGAAGAAGGGGACGCGTTTTGCCGGTACGTCGACCTTTTCTCCGGTCTTGGGGTTGCGGCCTACGCGGGCGTTGCGCTGGCGGGTCCGGAAGCTTCCGAAGCCGCGGATTTCGATCTTGTCGCCGGATTGAAGGGCGCCGATGACGGATTCAAACAGGGTATCGACGATGATCTCTCCGTCGCGGCGGGTGAGGTCACCGAGGGCAGTTACTTTATCGACTAGGTCAGCTTTAGTCATCGGGGGAGTGTCCTTTCGTGCCGGGAAGAGGCACTTTGGGGATGTTGGCACACGCTCAACAGGAGATTGCGTTTGGCCCGCGCAGGGTCGAAGGTGACTATACCTATGATTATAGACGAGATCCCGTCGCTGGCGGAGTTGCAAGGCAGGAATTTACCAGAGGTATCCATTGAGGCATAGGACGCAGGGATATGAGGAAGGGTTGCGGCAAAATGAAATAAAGTCTTGTGCTCTGTGTAACTTGCAGGGTTCCGGGGGCGTAAAAGCTGTAGGGTGGCGATTTACTCGCTAAAGGTGATATTGATCGGGCTGGGTACGAAAGAGTGGAGTCCGCTTTGCGGAATATTGGTTCCTGGAAGGGGTCAGGAATGTTAATGGCCTGACTGTCGGATTCCAGTGGATTTCCGCAGAGGACGAGGAACGTCTTGCCAACTATTGCCAACGAAGTTAAATTGATATCGAGAGGGATACTGTGCCGACGAGAAATATCAACCTGACTCCGCAGATGGACAAGGCTGTGGCAGATCGAATCAAACGCGGGCAGTACGCCAATGCCAGCGAGGTGGTGCGTGCCGGTCTCCGTGCGTTGGAGGAAGACGAAAGGGAAGATGAGGCCAAGCTGGAAGCCTTGCGGCTCGCCATCATCGAGGGCGAAAAAGGTCCTCTCCGCGACGGGCCTACCGTCATGGCCGAGATGCGTGAGCGGGTTCGCCGGAGAGCTGAAGCGCTGACAACTTGAGCGGCGGCATCTACCGGATCAGGCCGAAGGCCGAGTCTGACCTGGCGGGCATTTTTGACTACACCGTGGATCAGTGGGGATGGAGGCAGGCTGACGCCTACGTAGACATGTTGTCGGACTGCTTTCAGTTGCTTGCCGACTCTCCGGGTCTGAGCAGAACATCAGACCTGATCCCAGCGGGTATCCGGCGCTTCGAACATGGCAGTCATGTGGTCTTTTACAGAGAAGGGAAGGGTGGGAAGGGGATTGAGATCCTCAGGGTCCTTCACAAGTCAATGTTGCCGACCCGGCTCAGGCTGACCCCATAAGCCCCACGATTACCACGGTCGAGTATTTCCGCGTGATGGCGGCTATTTCCACATGAAGTAGAAGCCGGGGGCCTGGTTGAGGTACTGGCTGGGGTTGGGGAAGAGGTCGTCGCCGTCGGTGAGGGCGGAGAGCAGGCCGCGGTTGATCTTGGCGGGGCGGACGATAGTGGGCTCGCCGGAGATGCCCACGTCTTTCGCGGTCTTCATGAGGGCGGTGCGGAAGCCGCCGACCTCGTCGATGAGGCCGAGGGGGAGCGACTGCTGGCCGGTCCAGACCTGGCCGGTGGCGAGGGGCTTGATCTTGTCGTCGGTGGTGTGGCGGCCGGAGGCTACGTCGCGGATGAACTGGGCGTACATGTTATCGACGAGGGACTGGAAGTAGACCTGCTCCTCGGGGGTGACGTCGCGGGTGGGATCGCCTGCGTCCTTGAGGGCGCCGGCGTGGATGGCGACGGATTTGAGCTTGGCCCATTTGAAGAGATCGCCGTAGTTGGTCCACTCCATGATGACGCCGATGGAGCCGACGACGGAGGCCTCGTTGGCGTAGATCTTGTCGCAGGCGCTGGCGATGTAGTAGGCGCCGGAAGCACCGACGGACTCGACGGAGGCGACGACCTTCTTGTGCTTCTCCTGGCGGATGCGGAGGACCTCGTGGTAGATCTCCTGGGAGGCAGCGGCGCCGCCGCCGGGGGAGTCGATGTGGAGGATGATGGCTTTGACGGAGGCATCGTCGCCGAACTTGCGTAGCTGGGTGTTGACCTTGTCGGCGTCGGTGATGACGCCGTCGATGTCCAGGACGGCGATCTCGTCTCCGCTGCCGAGGCTGAGCGAGCCGGAGACGCCACCGCCGGCGCGCATGGCGAGCCAGACCATGCCGGTCATGAGCATGAAGATGATTGCGGCTGAGCCGCCAATGACCGCGATGTAGAACCAGGCAGAGCGGCGAGGGCGGGAGGACTCGGAGTAGGCGGCGGGATTTGTGGCGTAGGGGCCCGAGGTGTAAGGACCGGAGCCGTAGGGGCCGGGCGCATAGGCGTAGGGAGCGCGGGGGTCGGGGGACTGCTGCGCTGCATAGGGCGCGGCCGCGGGAGTTGCAGCGGGACTGGCTGCTGGGCTGGGCGCGGGAGTGGGCTGGTCAGGCTGCGGCGCGGGGTTGGGGTTGGCGTCTTCCATCATGGTGAGGAGTGTAGCAAATGCAGGGGAGAGGGTGTGAGGGGCAAATGATGGAGGGGCTGAGCGTCAAGGGCATGGGAGTTGAACGCTTTTGGCGGGGGCGGAAGCGTGCGTGAGGAGACCGCGGGCAGGTTGAACGGGGCGGGTTTGTGGTCGAAATTAGTTGGCGGGATTGGTCGGGTTAAAAGCGTCTAAAAGCGCCGTCAATCGTCTAATAATTGAAGTATGATAGTGTGCGGCATTCGAACGCCGCAAGCATACCCTCCCGACCTGCTGAAAGAGCAAGAGAAAGTCCGTAAGCCACTATGCCGCATCCGCAATTGAGTATTGTTATTCCTGCTTACAATGAGAGTGCACGAATCGAAGACGCGCTGGAGCGGGTGCTGAGCTGCGTCGCAGAGCAGCAGTGGGACGCCGAGGTCCTGGTGGTGGATGACGGCTCGAAGGACAATACGGCGGCGATTGTTGAGCGTTGGATGACGGCACATTCGCGGCTGCACCTGATAAAGAATGTTGGCAATCGGGGCAAAGGCTACTCAGTGCGCAACGGATTGCTGCAGGCTGCCGGCGACATCGTGATGTTCACCGATGCCGATCTCTCGTCGCCGATGGAAGAGGCGGAGCGGCTGATTGCGGCGATTGGAGATGGCGCGGATGTGGCGATTGGCTCGCGCTGGCTGGATCGCACGCGGCAGACGATTCATCAACCGCTGTACCGGCAGTTCTTTGGGCGGTGCTTCAACTGGATTACGCGTCGGGTAATGGGGCTTCCGTTCAAGGACACGCAGTGCGGCTTCAAGGCGTTCAAGCGCGAGGCGGCACAGGTTATCTTTCGGCTGCAGACGATCGAGCGCTGGGGGTTCGATCCGGAGATTCTGTTTATTGCGCGCAAGCTGAAGTACGTGATTCGCGAGGTGCCGGTGACATGGGGTCACGACGAGCGCAGCCGCATAAGCTACCTGAAGGACGGCATGAAGATGCTGGAGGACATGGCGGTGATACGGGGGAACTCGGTGCGGGGACGGTACGACGAGGCTATCGCGGCGATGAAGGACACCAGCACGATGGTGACCGAGCCGGTGAAGCCGGTGGTTAAGGTTAGCGCCGGGGTTCGGCGGTAGTCGCGGTCTTCTCTGAACAACAACTTCTTTTAGCTTGATCTTTTCGCTCGGACTTTCGCCTTTTTGGGGGGCGGAGTTTCGTTACCAGCCTTTTGTGAGGGCCAGTGACGCGAAGCCCTGTGTGCCTGCGGTTACGACGATGTTTGTGACCTCGGCTACGCCAGCCTGGTCGAGCGGCGTTACGCTTACGAGGCCGTTGGCGTCTGAGACCGCGGCGCTTTGGGCCTGTTGCTCGACCGCTTGCGATGGGCAACGACCTCGCGAGGGGCAGGCTGCGCCGGGCTCGAGGGTCTGGTAGATCTGGACTGCGGCTCCTGCGACGGGATGGCCTGCGAGGTCGGTTATTTGGACGACGACTGTTCCCAGGGTTTCGGTTGCGGGGATGGCGTGGCCTGCTCCGCTGATTACCTGGACCTGCAGCGCTGAGGGATCGACGGCCTGTGCGGCGAAGTTCGTGCATACGGTGCCGGCCCAGGCGCAGGCGGATGCGACCGCCTGGGTTCCGGAGGCGAGTGGGCCTGCGGTTGCTGCGGCTGTTGCTACGCCGGCAGCGTTTGCGGTTGAGGAGCTGGTGGAAAGGGTGAGGCCTGCGGAGCTGGTCCAGCTGACCGCGACACCTGCGGGAGTGCCGGAGTTGTCGGCGAGGATGGCCTGCTGGGTCCAGGCTACGGTGGAACCGGTTGCTACATATAAGGTCGGCGTCATCATGGTGAGGGTTCTTACGCGCGCTACGGCTGTGAATGAGGCTGTCTGGCTGCCGGCGCTGCCGGTGGCGGTGAGCACTGCTATTCCGGCGGACATGGGGATGACGGTGGTGGATGCGACTCCGGAGGCGTTGGTGAGGACGGTGCAGGTTGCCGCGCCGCAGGCGGTGAAGGATACTGCTGCGCCGGTGGCGGCGAAGACTATCGGGGTACCTGCTACGGGGGTTACTCCGTCGCCTATGAGGACGCGGACGGCGAAGGCGGTTGGTGCGGCGTCGCCGATGTAGATAGTGCCGGATGGCGCGGAGATGAGCGTTATCTGGGGTGGGGGAAGGACGGCGGTGAACGATGCTGCTTCGGTGCCGGGGGTTCCGGTCGCGGTTAATGCGACGGTTCCGGCGGCGAGGGGCGTTGCTGTGGTGGATGCGACTCCGGCGGCGTTGGTCTGAACGGTGCAGGTGGATGCTCCGCAGGCTCCGAGCGAGACTGAGGTTCCGGTGGCCGAGAATGTGATGGACACACCGGAGACGGGCGTGACTCCGTCGGCCTTGAGGACGCGCACGGCGAAGGCGGGCGATGCGAGGTTGCCTACGTATACCGTTCCCGACGGCGTTGAGATGAGCGTCATCTGCGGTGGGGGATCGACTGCTGTGAAGGTGGTTGAGGCGTTGCTGCTGTTGCTGACGGCTGTGAGGGTGATTGTGCCTGCGGTGATCGGAGTTACCGTGGTTGAGGCGACTCCGTTAGCGTCGGTTATCAGGGTGCAGGTGGCTGTGCCGCATGGGTTGAAGAGCGCGGCGGTTCCGGCGCCGGTTCCGCTGGCCGAGAAGGTGACAGACTCGCCGACTACGGGGGTGACGCCGTCGGCGGCGAGGATCTTGACTGCGAAGGCAGTGGCGGCTGTGGTGCCGGTGGTGAGTGTGCCGGTGGGCGCGGAGATGAGTTGCATGTTCTCTGCTGCCGCGGCGGCGTAGGCGAGAGCCTGCGACATGACCGTGGTTCCGCCGGTGGAGGGGTCGGTGACGGCTACGTCCGCGGTGATGGCTGCGGTTCCGTGGCCGAGAGCGTGCGAGGTGGGTACGGTTGCGACGATCTGAGTGGAGGTCCAGCTTTGGACGGTGGCGGCTACGCCGTCAACGGTGACGGTGTTGCCGGGGCGGAATCCGGTTCCGGTGATGGTGACTAAGCCGCCGGCGGCGCTTACGTTCGCCGGGGTGATGGAGTCGGCGTAGAGGACGCGGGCGCCGAAGTTGTAGTCGGGGCGGCCGTCGCCGCGCTGGTCGGCGATGGCGAAGCGAAGGCCTTCGGCGGACGGTGCGGTGACTACGAGAGAGGTGAGGCCGTTCGAGGGGGTGTTCAGGCCCTCGGTTACGGCTGCGACGGTGGGCGTGGTGCCGAGCGGATCGGTGGCCTGCCATACACCGATGACCGGGACTGCCTTTTGCGAGGAGGCGAAGCCTTGCTCGTCCTCGGCGGTGACCTCGATGGTGAAGGTACGGTTGGCCTGCACGGTGAAGGAGGACCAGGAGGTCCAGCCGTAGCCGCATAACTGGCCCTGCCACCATCCCGTGGGGTCGATGGGCTGCGGGGCGCCCTCCCAGTTGGTGCCGGTGCCTGCGCAGGTGGCGCCGGAGCCGGGTGGGGCGGGCAGGTCGATCCAGCCGACGTTGGAGTAACTGCCGAAGATGCCCCACTGGATGGACTCATTGCTGCCCGAGGGTTGGACGGTGTTGGCGGTGTAGGGGCCGACGGCGTAGGCGCCGGTGTAGAGGGGATTGACGGGTTCGGTATTGATGACCAGAAACTGCCAGGCGCCCCAGATGACGTCGATGCGGCCGAACTCGTACCAGCCCTCATAGTAGTTGTAAAGCGTCCCCATGCTGTCGGTGAGCGAGGTATCCTGGCCGGTTATTGAAGTCGGGTTGGTTTGACGGAAGGCGAATCCGGTGACGGATGAGACGGAGTCCCACTGCTCGACGTCGGAGGCGGGCACGTCGCCGGCGAGGCGGCGGGCGACGACGTTAACCCCCTGCATGCCCTGGCCGTTGGGGAAGTAGAGACGGCCTTCGATGCGGCTGGCGTTGAGCAGGGAATCGGTCTTGCCGGCGGTGGCCTGGCCCTGGTCGATGAAGTAGAGCTGGGCCATGCCGGAGATGTCGTCCATGCGGGGGGTAAAGGGCTGCGGCAGACATTGATAGGAGTAGGGGCCGCAGAGGATGTCGATGGGGTGCATCAGGGGCCAGTGGAGCGCCTGCTGGGGCGTGGGGGTGGGGCTGCCGGTGAAGACGTTGTCGTTGGCCTGCGACCAGCCGAGGCCGAGGATGCGACCGAACGCGCGCATGAGCTGATACTGCATCTGGGTCTGCATGGCGGGATCGGCGCCGGTGCAGCGGCCGTTGAGGACCAGCACGGCGTGGTGGATGTAGCCGTCGGAGGTGATGGAGTCGACGCTCTCGGTGACGGCGCTCTGGCGGCAGCCGCTGGGATCGCTGGCGCCGGTGCCGAGGAGAAGGTCGGTGACGGAGCCGTCGTGGTCATAGATGACGGCGATCTGGATCGCCGCGGAGTTCGACGGTTGCACGTCGGCAGGAAAGACAACGCCGGATGAAGTGATGTAGGAGTTTGAGCCACTGACGTGCTCGGCGAGCGTGCCGCCCTGGGCCAGCACCAGCGCCGAGGTTGGGATGTTCCAGACGGCTGCTGCGGCGGCTACGAGCGCGTCCGCGGCTGCGTGGTTGACGGTGGAGCTGAGGTCGCCGGGGTCGGTGAAGTACTGGGGCGAGTTGGTGTACCAGACGACCGGCAGGCCGCTGGTGGTGAAGTAGGGCGCGCCTGTGACCCAGCGCGGACCGGCGGCCAATGCGGATGCCGCGGCCAGAAGCAGCAAGGCCGCTGCTGCGAGCTGCCGAAGGACGCGGCCGGCTAGTTGCAGGGCTGGCCGATGCCGGGTGCTACCGCGTGGCACGCGTTTGCTCCCATGCGCTGAGCATTCCGATTACGGTGTCTACGGCGGCGGCCTGTGCGGGGGTGGAGGAGCTGCCGTCGACTGCGGGAAGCGAGCCGGCGCCAGTTTTGCCCGTGTCACTAGTGCCACTGACGCTTGCGCTGCTGACGGTTGTGCCTGTGGCGGCGTTGACGTTGGTGCTCCTGAGGACTCTGGTTCCGACCCAGCGGAGATCGACCATTTCGATCGGCGCGGTAGCCGTTGCGGCGGGAGCGCTTGCGGGGGCTGTTGCGGTGAAGCTGGCGGCAGTGACCGTTGCGCCTGTCGCAGTTGGTGAAGCGCTGGGCGTAATCTGGCTTTCGATGCCGCGGATGGGGACTGCGCCATCCATCCCGCCTACCGGTGAGCTCATTCCGGAGGCGCCGGGCGCGTGGAGCATCATCAGGAGGCGCTGGCCGACGCGGTAACGGCCGTTGCTGTCGGCCCATAATCCTGCCCACTCGCGCAGCGTGTAGGTTGAGCCGGCGACGCATCCGCGCACGGCTTTGTCTATGCGGAAATCAACCTCGACTACGCCCGATGCGCCGCCCTCGCCAGGAATCCGTCGTATCGCTGTCACCTGGCCGGTGAAGATTACGCCGGCGGCGTCGGACATCTCGTGCAACGCATCTTCGACGGTTGCAGGGGGCATCGCCGGTGCGGTCTGGCAGGATGCTCCGGTGGCCATCATCAGCGACAGAACTCCGACGGCTGGCGCGGCCCGCAGCCACTTTAGTCTTTTTGTTGTTGAAGCCCGGGCCATCCGTCATGCCTCCACTCCTCTCTTCGTCAGGAGCGGCGTAACACGATGCGCGTGGCGCATTTCGACACACAGATAAACTCGCAGGCCGGGCCTCCACACGGAGGCTTACCGGCGTTCTGATGAGCCTTATATCTCCGGGTAGAAATCGAAGAATGCATCCAGGCTCAGTTTCAGCTGGGCCTCGATCTGCTCTCTGCTGCCTTCGAGGACGTGCATCGTCACGCGAGCTTCGTTGCCGTTCTTCAGCTTTACCGGGGCATCGCCCACGCCCGCCACTTCGTCGGCGGGCAGCAATCGCATTCCATAGATCAACGTAAGATTTGCCATTCCTCCATCCTATTCCTGCGTTTGAATCCTTTCCTCATCTGGCGCATTTACACTAAGGAAGCCCATATGTCCGAAAACACGACCCGCGATACTGTCATCCTCGGCTCCGGCTGCGCCGGACTGACCGCCGCCATCTACACCGCCCGCGCGAATCTGAAGCCGCTCGTGCTTGAGGGCCATGAGCCGGGCGGACAACTCTCTATCACGACGCTGGTCGAGAACTTTCCCGGCTGGCCCGAGGGTGTTCAGGGGCCGCAGCTTATCGAAAACATGAAGCAGCAGGCGACCCGCTTCGGCGCGGAGCTGCGCCTGACGCATCTCGACGCGGTCGACCTAACCAGGCACCCGATCGAGCTGCGCGTCGGCAAAGAGACCATCCACACGCGCACGCTGATTATCGCGAGCGGCGCGAGTGCTCGGTGGCTGAATCTGCCCTCGGAGCAGGCGCTGATCGGCTACGGCGTGAGCTCCTGCGCGACGTGCGACGGCTTCTTTGCCTCGGGCAAGGAGATCGCGGTCATCGGCGGGGGCGACTCGGCGATGGAGGAGGCGCTGTTTCTGACGCGCTTCGCGACCAAGGTCACGCTGATTAACCGCACCTCGAACTTTCGCGCCAGCAAGATCATGCTGGAGCGCGCGATGGCGCATCCGCAGATCAAGTTCCTGCCGAATACTACGGTCGAAGAGGTGCTCGGCGTAGAGGAGAAGGACGTCAAAGGTCTGCGGCTGAAGGACCGCGCCAGTGGCGTGGAGTCGGTTCTGCCGGTGTCGTTCATGTTCCTCGGCATCGGGCATATTCCCAATGCGAAGGCGTTTGAGGGGATGATGGACCTGGATGCTGACGGCTACATCCTCACCCGCAACAATGTCTTTACTACGCTGAATGGCAATGTGATTCCCGGTGTATTCGCGTGCGGAGATATTCAGGACCGGCGGTACCGGCAGGCGATTACGGCGGCGGGATCCGGTTGCATGGCGGCGCTGGAGGCGGAGAAGTATCTTGAGGAGCACGGGCACTGATCGCCTCCGCTGTCGCGCTATTTGACCTGGTTTCCTTTGGTGAGGTGGTAGGTGACCCCGATCTTCACTGCCAGTTCATCCATTCCGGGATTGCTTGCTGCTAAGTAGCCGTTCGAGACGTGAAAGAACTCGAAGGGGTCTACGCGTAGGTCCCAATTTTCGGTCATTTTGATTTGAAGGCCGAAGGCGGCCTGAATGTTGAAGTTCACGTAGCTGGCCTCGGGCGAAAGCGCCTTCTGGGTAAAGACTGCGGCGCCTAGTTTGCCGATTACGTAAGGCTTGATGGCCTTGTTGCTGCGCCACAGAAAGCGAAAGCCGAAGGGCGATGATGGATATTCCAGGCACCCACTTCTGGGCCGCAGTGATTCCGCCACCCCAGAAATCAGGTTCGGCCGGTTGGTTCAGAAGAAGGACGGGAATGATCTCCACGGAATAGTCCACGCGTGATCCTATGAAGTGGCCCCAACTATTGCGGTCGTACTCGACCCCGACGGTCCAGGCGTTGCAACGTACCGTGGCGGCGAAGAGCCGGTAGTCGCCGTAGGGAAACATGGCCGATGACGGAGATGTCGCTCGCATGCTGTTTTTTTGTGGGGACCGGCTTTGGCGTCATGATGGCGCCTGTGGCCAGCGAGGAGCTTGTCCCTGATACGGTGCTCGTCGCCGGGGGCGCGTCTTTCGCGGCTATGGCGTTGCCGGTTGCGGGCGGCGCGTCGCCTGTTTCCGCTATGGTGTTCGTGGCGGGCGGGTCGTCTGTTGCAGCTATGGCATTTGTGGCGCCGGAGCATCGATCTGCACCGGGGCTTCGATCTGCTGAGAGTGCGCGGGTTGTGACAGAAGCAGGCAACCGGCGGCCAGCAGGGAGAGGCGCAGGACACGAGGGTTGGCGGCGAGGCGACGCCCACTCCTGCGTAGGACGAATACATAGCCACCATCTCGACCGTTTGCCAATAGGTTCCCCCGTTAGTCGAACTAGACTTTAAGGGCCCAGGAGTTCAGCGTGTTCACGACGACCGGAGAGTAAGTATAAAGTTCAAACACGTCTTACGAGGAAATGTTTTCAGCGCTCTGATCTATTCTGATCTCTATAGACGTCCTGGCTGCCTCGGGGACTACAGCCGTTGATGGGGCCGGTGCGCTTCTGATATAGATTAATGCGTTGCCGATCTGAAATTTGTGTCTTTGAAACTAGATTTCGCGGAAACTAAATTTGCGGAAACTAAATTCGTGCAACGTGCCGTGCTATGCAGCAGAGGTGAGCCATGCGAAGGCCAGGTCTTCCCATCTCGTGCTTCCTCAGAGTTCTGCCGCTCCTGCTGTTCGCATCTCTATTCGCTACGCCGGCTGTCGCGCGCAATCCTAATCCAGAAAAATATCCTTTGCGTGTTCATGTGCTGGCCTCCGACACGAGCTACAGAACCCCGAGGATGAGTCCCGGGGACGCGGTGGTCTGCGACGCAATCGATAGCGCCCTAACCTCGATCGGGCCTAACTCCGGAGGGTCGATCTCAGTTAGCGGGCCGCTTTTTGGGCTCAGCGGCGATGCGTGCTCGCTTCATCCGGAGATGATTACGGGCCGCCTGCTGGACATTCAGGACTACGACCCGGTGTTCTCGGGCGAGGGACGGGCCGACCTGGTGTCTCCGCCAGCCGGTACGCAGGGGTTCAGCTTCCACTATGACAACTGCGGCCGTATGCGGGTGCCCATGGGCTTTCAGTCGCTGCCGGCCCGCTGGAAGAGGCCGGGGAAGAAGCTGGAGGTTCTGATTCCGTCCGACGAGATTCCGGTGAACGGCCGTCCTCTTCCGCCGGCGAGATGCACCCTTACGGTGACCGTCCACGACTACATTTATCTGCTGCTGCGAAATGGGGCGATCGTCCAGGTCTCGCAGGAGGTCTACTGGAAGCGGCCAGCGCTGCGGGTCTTCCTGAGCGGCAATACGCAGGCGATACAGGAGCGGCCAAAGCAGTTTACTGTTCCGGTGAACCCTTCCTCTACCAACTAGAATTTCTACTTTAGATACAATAGTTTACGAGCTTGGGGGAGGCGTCTGCTTTCGATAGAGAAACCGCGCACATTTTTGCAACTACTGCGAGAATGAACCGTCTAATTAGTAAGCGGGAGATCCTCCTACTATCCCCCTCATAGATCGAATTTATCCAGATTGGAAGGCTCCATTTTGCGCCTCGTTGCAGCGATTCTCTGTTTGCTCCCGGCAGTTCCTTTATTCTCCGAGTCTGCTCCCCAGGCCCTGGTCCAGGTTGAGCAGCCGGGACTGCCCGATGCACCTTCGCGCACGCTGCTGGCGTCTGCGGCTCCGGCTTCATCGACAGCTCCGGAGGCCGTTGCGAGCTCGTCGTCTGTCGCCTCCTCGGACCCCTTTGAATACAGCTTCTACCCTGCCGGCTTCGAGCCACAGGTGACGGGACAGGACGAAGCCCAGGCAGCGAAGGACAGCGACCGTCCTAAGACCCCGACGGGCGATCTCGACGCCAACGGCAATCCCATCCCACTGGAACGTCAGCAGCCTAAGCGCATTCTGGGCCTGATGCCCAACTTCCGCAGCGTGTCGGGAGGCGCGGTTCCGCCGCCTCCGACGTTCACAAATAACTTCAAGATTGCCACGCATCAGGCGCTCGACTACTCGACGTTCATCTTTCTTGGCCTCACCTCCATCACGGCCGAGGGCACGAACGCGCACCCTGCGCTCGGGAAAGGTGTCGGCGGTTTCTACGCTTACACCTGGCGCGGATTCCTCGACAAGACCGACAACACTTATCTCTCGGCGTGGCTGCTGCCGAGCATCCTGCACGAAGACACCCGCTACTACGCCCTCGGCAACGAACACAGCATCCCGGTCCGCGTGCTCTACGTGATCAGCCGGCAGGCGGTTGCGCGCACCTACGGCGGGAGCCAGACGCCAAACATCGCAGGGCTCGGCGGCAAGGTCCTCACCCAGTACATCTCGCGTTACTACTATCCATCCTCAGCAACGAGTTTCTCGGTGCTCGCCACCAAGTTCGGCTACTCGGTGATGCGCGACGTCGCGTTTTCTTCCCTCCGCGAGTTTTACCCCGACATTGCCTCGCACTACATCCGCAAGCATCGGGAAAAGGTGGCGGCTTTGGCCGCTCGCGATGCGGCGGCGGCCTTAGGCCAGTAGCGCGTTCCACTTTTGCGTCGGATTCTGCGTATCTGTTCCTGGCTCGGAAATTCTCAGAAAATCCACGTTCGTGACTGTGCCCATCTGAATCCAATGGATTAATTCACTGCAGAAGGGACTTCAGCCATGCAATACAAAACCCTCGGTAATACTGGTCTTCTCGTCTCGCGGATATGTCTCGGCGCCATGACCTTCGCCGGCGACGATCCCGCGGCTCTCTCCGCAAATGCGGCCATCTGGAAGCACATCGGGCAAGTCGGGCAGTCCGAGGTCGACGCGCTCATCAAGGCCTCCGTCGAGGCCGGCGTCAATTTCATCGACACCGCCGACGTCTACTCGGAGGGCAAGTCCGAGATTTCGGTCGGCCAGGCGTTGAAGAACCTCAACATCACCCGCACGGATGTTGTGATTGCCACCAAGGTCTATGGCCGCACCGGCCCCGGCAAGAACGACGTCGGCGCCTCGCGCGGACACATCATGGACGCCGTTGAGGCGAGCCTGCGCCGTCTCCGGACCGACCATATCGACCTCTACCAGATTCACGGCAACGACGCTATAACTCCCGTCGAGGAGACGCTTCGTGCGCTGGATACGCTGGTCACTTCAGGCAAAGTCCGCTACATCGGCATCTCCAACTGGCATGCATGGAAGATTGCCAGAGCCCTGGGGATCTCCGAGTTAAGAACCTCGCCAGCTTCGACACGTTGCAGGCCTACTACTCCATCGCCGGCCGCGACCTCGAACGCGACATCGTCCCGTTGCTCGAAGCCGAAAAGATGGGACTGCTGGTCTGGAGCCCGCTCGCCGGAGGCCTGCTCTCCGGCAAATACACCCGTGCAAATCAGAAGCCTGAGGATTCGCGACGCTCCACCTTCGACTTTCCCATCGTCAACAAAGACCGCGTGTGGAACATCATGGACGTGCTCGTGCCGATGGCGGAGGCGCGCAATGCATCACCGGCCACGGTTGCGCTGGCTTACGTCCTGGCCAAGCCATTTGTCACCTCGGTGATCATCGGCGCCAAACGGCTCGACCAGCTCAACGACAATCTCGCCGCGGTTAACCTTCAACTCTCCGCCGACGAACTCAAGCAGCTCGACGAGGTGAGCGCGCTTCCTCCTGAATATCCCGGCTGGATGCTTCCTTTTCAGGGCGCCAACCGGCTGGAAAACGTTCCCCGGCCCGGCACCGAGGAGAAGTAATCTCGAGGGCGGGAGCAAGGAAGACCTGTTCCCGCCTTAGAACTTGTGGAACATGAAGAATGCTCCGGCAACCAGGCATCCGAACGCCGCGAAGTGGTTCCAGTGCAGCTTGTCTCCAAAGTAAAACGTTGAGAACACGCCAAACACTGACAGCGTGATGACCTCCTGAATCACCTTCAACTGGTCGGGCGAAAAGGTTCGTGCGCCGATACGGTTTGCGGGTACCTGCAGGCAGTATTCAAAGAAGGCGATGCCCCAGCTCACCACAATCACCTTCCAGAGCGGCACCTCGCGAAATTTGAGGTGTCCGTACCAGGCAAAGGTCATAAAGATATTCGAGCCAATCAGCAGAAGTATTGTCCACATATCAGTAGTTTGATGCACTTCGCCGCGCTTCGCTGACGAGATTCTCCAGGGGATCTCTCTGACGCAACAATACCCTCCCGCACGGGCGAGAAGGGCATTGTCATCCAGTTGGTGGAGCTGTTCAGCCACGCAGCAGCTCGCAGCGGATCCTACTTAGAAAAATTCTCGGCGTAGTTTCCTATAATCGGCAGCTTATACATCACACCGTTGTACGCCTTCACGATGCACAGGATTGCACAGACGAATACGGTGAGCCCCACCAGCGGGCCGAGAAGAAACCATCCAACGATGGGAATAATGGCGCAGACGAACGACAAAACAAAGCCGGTGGCCGCCAGGCACAAGCACTGAAATGCGTGGAATCGCACAAACGGCCGTCTGTTATACGGCTCCAGTATCAGAAACAGAATTGCGGGAATGATCGTGACATAGGCCAGTGCGCCGGCTACGTTGTCTGCAAGGCCGGCAGAGGCTTGGGGAACAGATGCGATAGGTTCGTCCATCGTGGGGTCTCCTCATTGCTGAACAAGATGATTTTGAACTGCAGAAAACCGACACCGGGGCCCGCGGAGAGTGATTGCCAATATACTCTCGATGTTCAAAACGCCACAACGGAAATCAGACATAATTCTGTCTCAGCCGCCGCGCTGACCGTTTGCTTGCTGACGCCCCGTAAAATAGGCCTCAATGTCCATTGCTGAAAATCTTGCCCGGCTCCACGAGAGCATCGCTGCTGCCTGCGCCCGCGTCAATCGCCCGACTGCCGGCGTCGCCCTGATGGCCGTCAGCAAGATGCACTCCGTCGAGGCCATTCTCGAAGCATATGCCGCAGGGCAGCGCCTCTTCGGTGAAAACCGCGTGCAGGAGTTTGCAGAGAAATCTCCGGCCGTCGCTTCGCTTCCCGGCACGCAGTACCACCTGATCGGCCCGCTGCAATCCAACAAGACCGGCAAGGCGGCTGAACTCTTCGACGCCATCGACACCGTCGACTCTCTAAAGATTGCGCAGCGGCTAAACTCTGCGAGCGCGGAGCTCAACAAGAAACTGCCCATCCTCATTGAGGTCAAACTCTCTTCCGAAGAGTCGAAACACGGGCTCGCCCCCGAAGATCTTCCTGCGCTTCTCGATCAGATCGCGCCCCTCGAAAACCTCATTCCCCGTGGCCTGATGACTGTACCGCCCTGGACCGGCCCCGAGGATCCCGAGCCTGCGCGCCCATATTTTCAGCACCTCCGCCGTCTGCGCGACGAGCAGCAACGCTTTTATCCCACTCTTACGCAACTCTCCATCGGCATGTCCAACGACTTCATCGTCGCGATTGAAGAGGGCAGCACCTGCGTTCGCATCGGCACCGCTATCTTCGGCAAGCGAATCTACGCATGACTGACCAATCCATTGCTCAGGACACGCCGGACGGCTGCACCCTCCGCGTCCGCATTCATCCCGGAGCCCGCAAAAATGCCATCACCGGCGTCCACGACTCCGCGCTGAAGATCTCCCTGACTACTCCGCCTGTGGAGGGGCGCGCGAACGAAGCCTTGATCGCCTTCCTTGCAGAGTCGCTGCGCATTCCCAAATCTCGTGTCACTCTTGTGAGCGGCGCCACCAGCCGCTCCAAGACGCTTCGTATCACAGGAAAAAGCGCGGCTGAAGTTCACGCCGCGCTGTCTCCGACTCTCTGCTGTTGAGGCTCTACTGCGCCACAGGCACGTCGATGTAGATCTTGCTGTTGTAGAACTCGCCGAAGATATCTTCCTCCTTCGGCTTGTCCTCCGGAATCGTTGTGCTCACCCACGTCGTATTCATAAAGTGCTTGACGCTGATATTTTCGCTGATGATATTGCCGCCCCATGTGCCGCACCCCAGGCTCGCAGTCTGCGGCATACCGTTGTTGAACGATCCCGCATTACCCCGCACCTGCGGTTGGCGAACCATAATGCGGCTCACCGGAGCCATCAGCGCCAGCCGATTGATATGATCCGGATCGAAGGAGTAGATGCCGCACGAGTGACCCTTCCCGCCGACCTCATAGATCTGTTCCACCATCTTCAGCCCATTGTCGAAGCCGCCGGTGTACTTGAAGATAGCCAGCACCACCGACAGCTTCTCGCCCGAAAAGCGATGCTGCTTGCCGATCTTGTCCTCCTTTACCATGATGAACGTCTTCCCCGCCGGAAGCGTAAAGCCGGCCTTCTCCGCAATCGTCGTCGCCGGACGCGCGACGGTATCGAGGATCCGGTGGCCCTCTGCGTCCCACATCGCGGCCTCGAGCTTCTTCTTCTCCTCCTCGGACGCAAGATAGCCCCCTTCTTTCTGCAACGCCTCGAGCAGTCCGTCGTACACGCGCTCATCGATCAGCAGATTGCCGTCGCATGAGCAGCCCGAGCCGTAGTTCTGGGTCTTGCTGATGCGCGTGTTCATCGCAGCCTCGGCAACGTCGGCGGTCTCGTCGATCAGCATCGTGGCGTTGCCCGCACCCACGCCGTACGCCGGCTTGCCCGACGAGTAAGCTGCCTTCACCATCGCCGGTCCACCCGTCGCAACCGTCAGATCGCAGATCGACATCAACTCCTGCGCCAGCGGAATGCTCGGCTTTGGCAGACATTGGATAGCATCCTCAGGCCCGCCGGCATCCTTCACCGCGGCGCGTAGAATTCGCGTAGCCTCAAGCGCCGAAGCCTTGCTCAGAGGATGCGGCGAGAAGATCACAGCATCGCGGCATTTGAGCGAATTAATCGACATCGCCACCATCGTCACTACAGGATTCGTCACCGGCAGCAATCCCGCGATCACCCCGGCAGGTTTGCCGTACTTCACCAGACCCTTCTCCGGAATCTCCTCCACGATGCCCACGCTCTTGGTGCGCAGGGCATCGCGCAGTATTCCAACGATCTTCATCCGTCGCGCCGGAACGCCGTCGGCGTTCCCCATGCCGCTCTCCTTCACGCTCATCTGCGCGAGGGCGGCAAAGGTCGGTTCATTCGCGGTGGCCCACGCAACCGCCTGGCAAAGTCTGTCCACGCCCGCCTGGTCGTAGGGCTCGAGTGCCTTCATTGCGGCGCGGGCATTCTGCAACATATCCTGCGCCAACTGTTTTTCATCGTCGGTAAGTGTTCTGGCCATGACTCTATTGAATATCAACAATGGCTGGCGCAGACATCGCAACTCGCTATTTAACTGTACGAAACGGTTACTTTCGAGGTCATCGAAGCGATTAGCTTTTCCGTAACTTTATTGGAAGAAACCACACCGCGATAGCCACCCCGATGTCGACACATAGGTGCATGGCGATATACGTACCCTGCGCCGGACGCAGCATATAGCGCTTCAGTGGATCCATCTCGGGGCCCACGAGGTAGGAGACCATGAGGTCGTGCTGCCTGCGCAGATTCAGAGTAGCCCATAGATTCAACGCGGCTGCGGCCAGGTATATAGCGATGATCAGGCGTCTCGCTGCAGGCCTTTGAAATATATCGAGGCGGGCGGTGCACAGCGCGATCACCGAAGCGGCAACCGCGATGTACTCAGTCCTCAAAGACATGATCATGGTCTGGATCTGATTCGCCGCAATCAGCCAGTCTCTGTTGCCCATGCTATCCACAGTCGGCCCTCACCGACATATCGTACCGTTGAAGGGAGCCGGGCCGCTACTTTTTAGTCACCTTCGCCGTGGGCGCGACTTTGATCGCATCGCCCGTCTCAGCCTTTACCGTAAAGTCATCCGTCGTAATGTTTGCGTAGGCGATCGAGAACCCCGTCTTGCCCTCCAGGTGAACATTCTTCAGCGTCAGGTCAGTTACCGGTGACTCCGGCAGACCCACGATATATCCAGCCGAACCACTGTTCTTCGCCGTCACATTTTCAATCGTTATGTTGTGGAACTTCGGCGTTAGCCTGCCCACCGGCACCGACGGAACCTCGCCCGCCGGTGGTTGCTGCGGATAGTACTCCGTGATGAGGATGGCGGTCTTTACGTCCTCCATGGTGATGTCCTTGTAAGAGATGTTCGAAACATCATTGCCACGATCGCGCGCCGCCTTGATTCGAATCCCCTGATCGGTCCCCTTGAAGTGGATCCGCTCGGCATGCACATTCTGCACGCCGCCTGCGATCTCGCTGCCTATCGAGAGGCCGTGGCCATTCTCAAAGGTGCAGTCCGTAATCGTGATGTTCTTGCTCGGGTTATCCGGGCCGGGCGAATTGATCTCGCCCGACTTGATCGCGACGTTATCATCGCCCACGCTCGAGAAAACATGGTCGATCACGATGTTGCTCGAGCTGAACGGATCGATCGCGTCCGTGTTCGGCGAGCGCGGCGCCAGTATCCGCATATTCCGGAAGGTCACATCATCCGCATAGTACGGCACGATCTGCCAGAACCCCGAGTTCTGCACCGTCACGCCCTCCATATGGATGTGTTTGGAGTGGTCGAAGACGACGCCCATAGGACGGGGGCGGTCGTTGCCGAGGACGCCCGCGTCCTTCACGCCCTTCACATAGTCCCACCAAACGTGGCCGTTGCCGTCGATCGTACCCTCGCCGTTGATAGTAATGTTCTCCGCATTCACCGATCCCAGCAGCGGCATCACCGTCGCATGCCGCGCAAATGTCGCCTTCGGATAATCCGGAATGTCGGGCGAGCCGAGCAGCGTAGCGCCCTTTGCCAGGTGCAGCGTCATGTTGCTCTTCAGCGAGATAGGCGCAATCACGAACGTGCCCTCAGGTACCTCGACGGTCCCGCCGCCTTTACCCGCCGTGCAATCGTCGACCGCCTTCTGCACCGCGGCCGTATCCTTGGTCGTTCCATCGCCCTTGGCGCCATACTTCTTCACGTTGCAGACCTTACCGGCGGCCATTGCGCTCTGCGCGCCGAGCATCACGCCGGCCATCCCTGCCACCGTCATCACCAACCGAAACCTGTTCATCCTGCCTCCAGCGCACGTCAGCGCCTCTACTTAATATCAGCAGCATCCTATCCTAAATTGGTCATACCACGCTACGTGAACTACTCAGAATCTCCTCCGCTCCGGTAAACTCGCGGCATGCGCCTGAAATCTCTTCTCCTTGCCGCCGCCCTTCTCGCCCCGCTCACCGTTATCGCCCAGAAGCCCGCGCCCAAAGGTCCGCCAACCGTCGCCGAGGCCCAGGACTTCATGGATAAGGCCGAGGTCGAGCTGAACGACCTCACCGTCGAGGCCAGCCGCGCCGCGTGGGTCCAGGAGACCCACATCACCGATGACACCGAGTCCATCGCCGCCAAGGCCAACGAGCGCCTTGCCCTGCGCACCAACGAGATCGTCATCGCAGCGCGCCGCTACGATAAGCTCACGCTCCCGCCCGCGCTGGCCCGCAAGTATATGCTGCTCCGGCTCAACGGCACGCCCACTGACCCCAAACTCGTCGCCGAACTGACGCAGGTCGCGGCCTCGCTCGACGGCATGTACGGGAAAGGGAAGTACTGCCCGGGTAACGACCAGGCGAAGTGCCTCGGCATCGAGGAGATTGGCGTCATCATGGCCAAGTCTCGCGACCCCAAGGAGCTTCAGGACCTCTGGACCGGCTGGCGCACCATCTCCCCGTCGATGCGCGACAAGTATGCGCGCCTCGTCGAGCTATCGAACAAAGGCGCCACCGAGTTCGGCTTCAAGGACACCGGTGACCTCTGGCGCTCCGGCTACGACATGACCCCGGCTGAGTTTTCTGCTGAGCTTGAGCACGCCTGGACTCAGCTCCAGCCCCTTTACGACGAACTCCACGCCTACGTCCGCTTCAAGCTCATCGAGAAGTACGGTGCCGCAGCCAGCCGCCCCGACGGCATGATCCCCGCGCACCTGCTCGGCAACCCATGGGCGCAGGAGTGGGGCAACATCTACGACATCGTCGCGCCCACCGACCCCAAATTCTCCAACTTCAAGATGTACGACATCGAGTCTGCCCTCAAGAAGCAGATTGCAACCAGCGATCCCGCTGCCGCGCCTGCTTTTAACAGTTCGCTTGACCCCAGCACGGACGCATTCCACGCCGCCGACCTCGTCGCCGGCAAGGCCATGGCCCGCTACGGCGAGCGCTTCTACACCTCCATCGGCTTCGCGCCGCTGCCTGACACCTTCTGGCAACGTTCGCAGTTCATCAAGCCGCGCGACGGCGACGTCGTCTGCCACGCCTCTGCCTGGGACATCGACAACATCCAGGACCTGCGCATCAAGATGTGCACCATGGTCGACGCCGACGATCTCACCACCGTCCACCATGAGGAGGGCCACCTCATGTATCAGCGCGCCTACAACAAACAGCCCTTCATGTTTCGCAATGGCGCCAACGACGGCTTCCACGAGGCCATCGGCGACTCGATCGCGCTCGCCATCACGCCTGCGTACCTGAAGCAGATCGGCCTCATCGACCAGATTCCGCCGCCCGAGGCCGACATTCCCGCTGCAGCTTCGCACCGCGCTCGACAAGGTCGCCTTCCTGCCCTTCGGCCTGCTCATCGACAAGTGGCGCTGGGAGGTCTTCTCCGGCGAGGTCAAGCCCGCCGACTACAACAAGGCCTGGTGGGCACTGCGCGAAAAGTACCAGGGCATCGCCCCGCCCGTCGCCCGCTCCGAGGCCGATTTCGATCCCGGCGCCAAATACCACATCCCCGGCAACGTCCCCTACGCGCGCTACTTTCTCGCGCGCATCTATCAGTTCCAGTTCTACAAGGCAATGTGTGACGCATCCGGTTACAAAGGCCCGCTCAATCGCTGCACCTTCTACGGCAGCAAAGCCGCAGGCGATAAGCTCAACACGATGCTCGAGGCCGGCCAGTCACAGCCTTGGCAGATCACGCTTAAACAGATGACCGGCACCGATCATCTCGATGCCGGCCCTATGCTCGAATACTTCCAGCCGCTCTATCAGTGGCTCAAACAGCAGAACGAGCTGAACAAATCCAAGCCCGGCTGGAAGCCCGAATAACTCTTACTGCAAACCACCTGACGCACTCAGCAACTCACCCGTCAGCCATCCCGACTCATTCGATGCGAGGAACACCGCAATCGGAGTGATGTCATCGGTCTGTCCAATGCGGCCCAGCGGAGTCTGGCCCTCGAGATTCTTCTGGAAGTCGCTGCCGATGAAGCCTGCCGTGTGTGTGCCTTCAGTCTCGACCATGCCGGGATTGATCGCGTTCACGCGAATCTTCTTCGGTCCCAGTTCCTTTGACAACACCTTCGTCACCGAGTTCACTGCGCCCTTTGTCGCCGTATACACAGCAGAAGTCGGAGGATTCAGCGTAGTCACCGCAGATCCGATGTTGATCACGCTTCCACCCTCGGGGCCAAAGTTCTTCGCCGCTTCCTGCGTGGCAAGCAGCAATCCCAGCACGTTCGTGTTGAACATCTTGTTGAAGTTCTCCTCTGAGATATCTTCCAACGCTCCAAACTGGTACACGCCTGCGTTGTTCACCAGCACGTCCAGCTTTCCAAAGGCCTTCTTCGCCTCGGCGAAGATCTTCTTCACATCTTCGGCCTTTGCCACATCGCCCTGGACCGCGATCGCTTTACCGCCCTTGCTTTTAATCTCGGCGACAACTTTGTCAGCTCCCTCACGACTTGAGGAATAGTTCACGACAACCGACGCGCCCTCCGCGGCCAGGCCCTTCGCTATGCCCGCGCCAATGCCCTTCGAAGCTCCCGTTACCACAGCTACCTTGTTCGCTAATCTGCTCATTGAACCTATCTCCTGGGCCGAATGTCATTGCTTCGACATTTCGATAACCATCTAATAGATGGAACGTACCGCAAAAGGGTTCAAGTCGTTTGCAAATTTATGTTGAATTCCTCCGGCGCCTCTGAATTCGCCCTAAATCTCAGCCAATTGAGCCATATACGCCTGCAATACATCCCTCTGCAATGTCATTCTGGCGAATTTGCCTTCGCGAATAATCTCAATCAGACCGGCCGTTTCCAGCTCCTTCATATGGTGCGAGAGAGTCGCCGCGCTCACCGGGTGACATTCCCGCACGTCGACACATGCCACGCAGTCCTGCGAGCCGATCTGCTTCAGAATCTCGTACCGTCGCGGGTCCGCCAGCGCACGGGCGATTAACCCGAACTGTTTCTCGCTCAACCGACTTTTCTTTACCGTTGCCACTACTTCCATCCTACTCATTTCGCTCCTGCCGCCAAAGAGAAAAGCCGCCTCGAAGGGCGGCTCTATCCCAACGCATACACTCGCTCAACTCGCCGCCGACACAATCTCTTTCCACTCCGCGTCGCTTAGCTTTACGCCGGCCGCGGCAACATTCTCTTCCAGATGCTTCACGCTCGAGGTGCCTGGAATCGGCAGCATCACCGGACTGTGATGCAGCAGCCATGCCAACGACAACTGGCTCATCGTCGCCTTATGTTTCTTCGCCGCCGCATCGAGCTTTCCGCCCGCCTGCGCCAGCTTGCCCGATGCTACCGGAAACCACGGAATAAACGCGATGTTGTGCTTCGTGCAGTAGTCGACCACATCCTCATGCACGCGGTCGCTGATGTTGTATCTGTTTTGCACGCTCACAATCTTGATGACCTTCCGTGCCTGGTCGATCTCGTGCGGCTTTACCTCGCTGAGCCCCACGTGCCGAATCTTGCCTTGCTCCTGCATCTTCTTGATGATTCCCAGCGACTCCTCCAGCGGCACCTTCGGATCGATCCGGTGCAGTTGCCAGAGGTCGAGCCGCTCCACCTTCAATCTGCGCAGGCTCATCTCCACCTCCTGTTGCAGATACTCCGGCCTGCCCACTTCTTTCCATTGGTTCGGCCCCTGCCGGGTGAAGCCGGCTTTGGTTGCAATCACTACGCCCTTGGCATAAGGACTCAGCGCCTCGCCGATAAGCCGCTCGCTCACTTCGGGTCCGTAAGAGTCAGCCGTATCAATGAAATTTACGCCCAGTTCTACCGCCCGCCGGAGAACGCGCTTGCACTCCGCGGGGTCCTTCGGTTCCCCCCAGATGCCGTCCCCGGTTATCCGCATTGCACCATAGCCCAGCCGGTTCACTGTCAGATCGCCGCCTAGCACAAAGGTACCGCTCGCCGCCGCATTTACTTCTGTCACAGTCGCCATGTTAGTTCACCTCTTCAACTCGCTCGAAGTCACCGTTCGTTAACCATTCAGATGGTTACGTGCAGTTCACTTGGATGCGCAGTTCAGCTCACTCGTCGCATGGTCATCTCGTTCTGCGCTTCTGTTCCGGCAAGACCCGTATGCTCTACCCGCATCGTCTCACCCTCCTCAAGAACCTTCACCCGATCTGCAATCCCCAGCCGCGCAGCCTCCGCGCGCAGCCGAATCACCGGCTCATCCATCGGCTCACGGCCCAGCCGGAACGTCCCGAAGTGCATCGGCACCATCCACTCCGCGCCCGTCTCGACGAACCCCCGCACCGCCTCCTCAGGACTCGTGTGCACGGTCCGGTGGCTGTCCGGAAAGTAGGCGCCGATCGGCAGCAGCGCAACATCCGGCCGCAGCCTGCGCCCAACCTCTTTGAATCCATCGAAGTAAGCCGTGTCACCCGAGTGATAGACCGTCGTCGAGCCATGCGCCGCATCCGCGATGCAGTATCCGCCATACCCGCGATGAGTGTCCTTGAACATTCGCGCGCCCCAGTGCCGGCACGGAGTCATCGTCACCCGCAGCCCGGCGACTCTGCGCTCCTCCCACCACTGCATCCCATGCACTCGCGCAAATCCCAGCCGCTCCACCAGGTCCTCGACTCCGCGCGGCACCACAATCGTCGGCGCAAACCCACGTAAAGCCTTTGTCGCCCGCGCAACCCAGCGCAACGACGGCAGGTTCAAGTGGTCCATGTGCGCATGCGTCACCAGCACTATGTCGATTGGCGGCAGCGCCGGAATCGCCAGCCCCGGCCTCCGTTGCCGGCGCAGCACCACCAGCCGCGTCGCAAACACCGGATCCACCAGAATATTTCTCCCGCCCATCTGCAGCAGAAACGACGAGTGCCCGATAAACGTCACCCCCACCTCATTCGGCTGCACTACCTCGACCGTTCTCGTCTCACCCATCATCGGCTGCTCGTGACTCTCGCGAACCAGCTTTACTAATTGCCCCAGCTTCCGTACCTCGAACCTTCTGTCCCGCGTTCCATTCGCCATGGTCACCAGCAGCTCCTCCAATTTAGATGCACCGCCTCCTCCATCCGACACAACCCACATCAATCCCACGTCAATCCGCGCCGCCTGGAACCATCCGCTACACTCCTCAGCATAGCCGCCGCCGTCTTCGGCATCAATTGGTCATGCCATCGCGCGACGCTGCCTCGCTGGTTTACACTCATTCGGCAGGCCCATAGAATTAAATCTGAGGCTCCAAGCTTCTTCAGGAGAAAGATCGATCATGTCCCTTTTACGCATTAACGACGAAGCGCCCGACTTCACCGCCGACACCACCCAGGGTCCCATTCACTTCCACGAGTGGATCGGCGACAACTGGGCTGTACTCTTCTCGCACCCCAAGGACTTCACCCCCGTCTGCACCACTGAGCTCGGCGCCATGGCAGGCCTCGAGGGCGAGTTCGCCAAGCGCGGCACTAAGGTCATCGGCCTCTCTGTCGATCCCGTCGAGAGCCACGGCAAGTGGGCAGTCGACATCGAAGAGGTCGGCGGCTACAAGGTCAATTACCCGATGATCGGTGATCCGAAGCTCGAGGTCGCGAAGCTCTACAACATGCTCCCCGCCGACGAGGGCGACTCCTGCGAAGGCCGTACCCCGGCCAACAACGCCGCAGTCCGCACGGTCTTCGTCATCGGCCCGGACAAGAAGATCAAGCTGCAGCTCAGCTATCCGATGACCACCGGCCGCAACTTCGACGAGATTCTCCGCGTCCTCGATTCAATGCAACTCACTGCCAAACACAAGGTCGCCACGCCCGCCAACTGGAAGCAGGGCGACGACGTCATCATCACTGGCGCTGTCTCGAACGAGGAAGCCGACAAGATCTTCCCCGGCTACAAGACCGTCAAACCCTACCTCCGCACAACCGCGCAGCCAAAATAAATCAAGCGCTCGAATCAAAATAAAAAAGGGCCGGTCCGCAATCATGCTGACCGGCCTGACTTTCTGCAGCCCGTTAATTCGAGGCCGTCCCCTTCGCCTTCGCCGCCATCGCAGCCTCGGCTGCCGAAGCCTTCGCCGCCCACGCCTCATACGTCAACTGGTCTTTCATTGCCGTCCAGTCCGCATCCGGCAACACCATCAGATCCTCCCGCTTGATATTCGGCAACCCCACATCCAGCGCCTCAACCCCACCCTCGTGGTCCTCGCGCATCTCACTCGTTGCCCACCGTGACGCCATTCTTCCTCTGCCCAGTCCGACACCTTCACCGTCGGCAGCGCGGCAATCTGCTTCTCCGTCCAGATCGCAAAGTGAATATTCGCGTCCAACCACTAGCGCAGCATCGCGATTCTCCCAGCTGGGTCTGTGGCTCACGCCCGGATAGAAGACCGTCGTAAACATGTCCTTGTCCGTCCCGCGCACCGCAATCGCCCGCGCCCTCACCTCGTCAAACCACGGCTGCTCGTGATGCGGAATATCCATCACCGTGTCCACGGTTCCATTCATGATGTACATCGGCCCGCGCTCTGCGTTCAGCGCATAGAGAATCGCGCTCCTGTCGCCAATCACCTGCAGCGCGCGATACGGTGGCCCCTGGCAGGGAAGCTGTCCCGAATCAAAATAACCTCCCGGCCCATCGAAGACCCCGCCGCCGCTCAGCACAACCGCATGTATCCGCGTATCGATCGCCCCTGCAATCCCGGTCACGAACGACCCCATCGAATACCCCAGCACCGCAATCCGCTTCGCATCGACCTCCGGTTGCGCGATCAGGTAGCTCACTCCCTGCATCAGATCCACCTGCATCAACCCCGCAACCCGCTGCCCCCAGTCCGTCGCCGGCACTCCATCTGGCGGAGTCACCCGCTTGTCATGCGAACTCGCGTGCGACTTCTTGTCGATATTCCGCTCGCCCTCGCCGATCATGTCGTACGTCACCACCATCGCGCCGGCCTTGGCGTACTCCATGCCGGTGTACATCGCGTACCAGCCAAACTTGTCCGACCCATGCCCGTTCACCATCACAATGCCCGGCAGCTTGCCCTTCCACTTCGCCACCTTTGGGTCCGGCCGATAAACAATCGCCGTCACCAGCATTCCATCCATCGTGTGATATGTCACGCGGTCCGCCAGCACCCCCGGCGTCGGCGAGAACGTCGACCACGTCTTCGCCTCCAGTGCCGGCAGCTTATCCGGCACATAGAGAATCTTCCGTATCTGCTCCCGCCATGCCGCCAGCCGAGCCGTATTCTGCTTCGCCGTAAAATCTGTCGCCGGCTTCTCTGCCGGAACCGCCGCGCCCACGCCGCCAGTGTGCCCACCGCGAGCCGCCGCAGGCGCAGCTGGTGGACCCCCCGCAGCCTGTGACCACCCCGGCTCCGCTCCCAAAGCCAGAACCATCCCCGCCAATCCCAGACCCACGGCCGCAGCCAGCCAGCGCAAACTCTTCATCTTAGCCCTCCATCCGCTCGCCGAATGCCCACGCACTCCGCGACGCAAATTGGTCTAACCATTTTCCCGAAGAGAATTATAAGCGCTGCACGCCGTAGTCAGCAGATTTATGGCGCCAGCTCGAAACATCCCCACCCGCGCGTCGGATCGCATCCACGTTCGTAATGAAAGTGAAGCTCCTGCGCGCTCGTCACCGGCCTGCCATCCTTCGTCACGGGATGAAACAGCCAATGCTCAACCGTGGCGATCACCATCTCGTCGACCCCATTTCCCACGCCCTTCTTTGTCCTGGCGTTTTGCACCCTGCCGTCGCTGTCAATCAGCAATTCGACCACGAGATCCCCTGACGCTCCCAGCGGCAGATGCGACATATCCGGCGCCTGTGCGGGGAATCCCGTAATAAGCATGATGCTCGCCGTATCCGTGCCCAGCGCGTCGTTCCCGGTTGTTCCATCAGGACGGAGCGCAATCGGCGAAGTTGTACTGGCCGTCGAAGGCCGTTCGGTGGCTATATGGAGTGATGCGCCCTTGGTCGCCGGCTTGCGCGCCTGCACAAACTTCTTCGTCTCCGGCGCGGAGATCGCCGGTCTTCCCGGCGAATACAGAAGAACCCTGCGCGAACCATGCACCGTCCCCACGCGAGGTCTTTGTCTGGCCCAGCCCCACCAGCTGTACGACACAGCGGCGATCACCAGAAGGTGCAGCAGCATCGAGACGCCGACGCTCTCTCGCAGCGAAGCCGGCCGTATCTTCCCGAGCCATTCCATCCGCCGCATCACAACTCCCCCGGTCGGCAATAGTTCAATCCCGTCCAGATCATCCTATCCCGCCAGCCGAAAACTTGGGTAGACTTGTCCGATGAAATCGCTGGCTGCCCTTTGTGTTCTTGTACTTTCGTGGATGCCCTCTCTCGTTTCAGCCCAGAACACGCCGGTAAAATCCGTACCCGCCAAGCCAACCCCCGCCGCCAGCCAGAAGCTGCCTCCATTCTCCGGGACATGGCTACTGAACCTGAAGCGCAGCAAGATAGAAGGGGATCGCCCGTCGGGCAAAAGCCGTGCGGTGATTCAATACGACGGCAAGACCTGGCATTACATCCACATCAAATGGAACGGCTACGACCAGCAGGAGGACGCGTGGCAGGTCACAATGGTCGTCGGCTCACCGGTCTTTCATGTGGAGAAGGAAGAGCCTCTTACCTTTCGGTCGCGCATCTACCGCCAGGGAGATGCGCTGGTGATGCTGGAATACGTCAAGACCGACCAAGGTCAAACCGTCACCACGACCATTCATTACACCCTCGAAGACAACGGCAACACCTTGGTCGAAGAAGAGAGGTCCAAAGGTCCTCTCGGAGTACAGACCAATCGATGGGTGCTGGAGCGGCAGACGGGGGCAATCGACTACTCACTCAACGATGACGACAAGAAATAATCGCTGCCGGACTCCCGGAACATGCTCTATTTGAATACCTCGAGAGTGCAAGCCGCCGCGCGGTTGAATTTCTGCTTGAGGTGGTCGTAAGTGAACCTCTGGCAGGTCCGATACTGCGGTGTCTCATCCGTGCTCGCCTCGGTTTCAAACTGGACGGTCAGGGGCACCTTGCCATCCTCCATGTCCATCGCGGTAAAGCCAGTCGGAATCAACACACTCGGCGTCAAATAGGTAACCCCATCGACAGGGTCGCCCGGATCGACCGATTCAATCACTCGATTCTCGTGATTAATCTTCTTGCTCTTATCCGTCGTTATGACCTCAGCCATCTGCACGTTATGCAGGCTTGAGCCGCCCTGATTCGCGATCTTGTAGTGGAGGATCGGCTCTTCCTCTGCAACATCGTCAGGATGCGTCCCCTGGAGTTGAAGGTCCGCGATAGTCAGCCGCGGCGCCAGCACCTCCTCAGCAACCCGATTCGCCGTATGGCACGAATACAGACTCACCAGGAGAGCCAAAGCGCCAAAGCCCATTCCGGCCAGGGATTTGAATTCAAATTTTGCAGGCGGCATTTTAGAAATCTACCACCGCAAATATCACTTTCAAAGCCAGGCCATCATCTTCAGTTTTGTCATTCCGATCGCAACGTCCAATTGTCATTCTGAGCGCAGCGTCCAGTTGTTATTCTGAGCGCAGCGAAGAATCCCCGCATTCGCTTTTGTCGTTGCCCGTTCTTTTGTTTGTCATCCCGCAGGGATCTGCTGTTGCTTTTGCCGTTGCCTGTTCTTCTTCGCCCATCCAAAACCCTGTCATTTCGACCGGAGCGCTTCACAGCCTCACCGTGAATCGCGCAGTGGAGAGTTTGTCCTGAGCGAAGTCGAATGGAATCCGCTTTTCTACCCATGCACTATCCCTGCCCAGACGCCTTTGTCTTAACTCGCAGCTCACAGCTGGAACCCAAAAACGCCTTTGTTTTCAATCCCTCCAACTATTTTTGGCAATTTTCCTAGGCAAAATCGCATGTCAAGTCCAAAAACCACCTAAGTCATTCACCCCAAAAGAGATAATAACTGCGCATTAGTTATGCGCCATCCGGTAAAATAGAACTAGAAGTAAGAAAGAAAGCCCCGGCAAACCCGGGGCTTAGTTCTTAAACAATCGATCATCAAGAGATTTTGACCCTAACTTATTGATTCTGGCTATTTTAGCCATAAGTCATTTGTTTGGAATAATTTGGAGACAAGCAGCGCCTCTAAATCGTTAAAAACAAAGACTTTATCGCCTGGCAATGGGGGTGTCCCCCCTCGAAAGGTATTAGTCGATAGAGATCTTCCGCAGCAGCTTGAAGTCCGACAGCATCTTGCCGGTCCCAAGCACCACCGAGGCCAGAGGATCGTCCGCAATCGACACCGGCAGCCCGGTCTCCTCGCGAATCCGCTTGTCCAGATTCTTGATCAGCGCGCCGCCGCCCGTCAGCACGATGCCGCGGTCCGAGATATCCGCCGAAAGCTCCGGCGGAGTCCGCTCCAGCGCCACGCGAATCGCGTTGATTATCGTCGCAATGCACTCGCTCAGCGCCTCGCGAATCTCGGCATCCTCGATCGTGATGGTCTTCGGCACGCCCTCGATAAGGTTGCGTCCTTTGACCTCCATCGTGATCGGCTTGTCCAGCGGAAACGCCGAGCCCAGCGTGATCTTGATCAGCTCCGCCGTGCGCTCGCCAACCAGCAGGTTGTACTTGCGCTTCAGGTAGGTCATCACCGCCTCGTCCATCTGGTTGCCGGCCATGCGAACCGAACGCGAGTACACGATGCCCGCCAGCGAGATCACCGCGATGTCGGTCGTGCCGCCGCCGATATCGACCACCATGTTGCCGCCCGGCTCCGTAATCGGCAGTCCGGCGCCGATGGCCGCGACCATCGCCTGTTCGACCAGATGCACCTCAGAAGCCTTGGCCCGGTAGGCCGAGTCCATGACCGCGCGCTTTTCCACCTGCGTAATCTCGCTCGGCACGCCGATCACGATGCGCGGATGCACCATCATCTTGCGGTTGTGCGCCTTCATGGATGAAGTAGTTCAGCATCTTCTCCGTGTGCCGGAAGTCGGCGATCACGCCGTCCTTCATCGGCTTGATGGCGACGATGTTGCCGGGCGTGCGGCCGAGCATCTCCTTGGCCTCCTTGCCGACGGCTTCCACCTCGTTGGTCAGCTTGTTCACCGCGATGATGGAGGGCTCGTTGACGATGATCCCTTTGCCATGGGCGAACACCAGCGTATTCGCCGTGCCGAGGTCGATGGCAAGGTCGCTCGAAAAGAGGCTGAAAAGCGACCGCATATTGTGTATGCGGGAGTAACGCATCTGAAAGTTATTCGAAGACATTCTGGCGAGTCATTCCTGAAAGCGGGTCTTATCCACTATTGTACGGCCTGGCCGACCTGCGCCCACTGTCGATCCACTTTTCGCGGCGGTCCTCTAGCGTCGCTCGAGCGTAAGCAAATGCCGCTTCAGCGTAGAAAGCGCCCCTCAAATCAGCTCATAACTCAACTTCGCCATCATAAATGTGACCGCAAAGTTGACTGCTAGCACCAGCGCTGCTCCCAGCATCTGGGAGTGCAGCCGCCTCACCAGTACCGCCGTAGCGGCGGCCCATGCCGCCGCAAACAGCGCTGGTAGACGTAAAACCCATAGCTGTACCGCCCCATCAGCCGCAGAGGCCGCAGCGTAGCACCCGGTACACCACAGACCCCGGATCCAGCGCCCATCCGACCAGCCCCGCGCTGGTCAGCGCAATCAGCGTAAACCCAATGGTCGGCATCCAGTGGTCATACTGATCGCCAACGACCACAGCCAGCCCGCAATCGCTCCGCCGGCGCAGACCAGAAGCCACCTGCACCCCTGTTGCCAGCGGGGTGCCCTGTTCGCCTCGCATCACCAGCGCCAGCACCGCCCCGATAAGCAGTGCATCCATCTGGAAGGGAAGCATCTTCAGCAGCCAGCCCCCGCGCAGGTCGACGCCGCCAAAGACCATCCAGCATCGCAGCAGGAACGCGATTACGCTCAAGCCGACCGCGGTCCACAGCAACTTCAACCGATCACGCACCATCCACACCAGCATCGGCCACAGCAGGTAGAACTGCTCCTCAACGCAAAGCGACCACAGATGCCCAATGTAAACGTCAGCAGCGGGAGTCCGTGCATGCTATCTGGTAAAGCGCAGGAGTAAGGTCCGCCGGGAAATTGCCCAGATACACCAGAAACAGTAGGTGCATCGGCATGCCATCTGTACAAAAAGACCGCAGTCAATAGCAGAAGCACCAGCGCGGCCGGTAAAAGACCGGAACAGTTCTCAGAACTCGCCGCGCATAGAACCGCCGGAAATAACCGCTGTCGTCCCGCGTGTCATACAGTATTCCCGTAATCAAAAAACCCGACAGCACAAAGAACACATCCACGCCCACCCATCCTCGCAGCCGGACGCTTGTTCATCGCCCTCAGCAGCATTCCGCCCTTTGCGCCGCCTCCGTAGTGGAATGCGAACACCATCGTCACGGCTACCCCGCGTATGCCGTCCAGGGCAGGAAAGCGCGTCATGAAATCGATGGTCGTAAAAGATGGTCGTAGCTCGCGTCATAGCTCCAGAATGGTCGCCGCAGGTCGCAATGTAGGCGGTCTACGATGCAGTGTATGCGAGTGCCAACCCCGCGTCCCGTTGCAATCTCGATACAATCGAAGCAGCAAGCCGCGGAGAACACCATGCTTATTGGCGTCCCCAAAGAAGTGAAAGACCATGAGAGTCGCGTCGGCATTACCCCTGCCGGTGTCAAGGCGCTCGTCGAAGCCGGCCATGAGGTTCTCGTCGAGCACTGCGCCGGAGCCCTCTCCGCCATGCCCGACGACGAATACCAGTCCGCCGGCGCTGAGATTGTCGGCTCCGCCTACGACGTCTGGCGCCTCGCCGACATGGTCGTCAAGGTCAAGGAGCCAGTCGAAAAAGAGTACCGCAACTTCCGCGAAGGCCTCGTCCTCTTCACCTACCTCCATCTCGCGCCACTTGCCGAGCTCACCAACGCCCTGCTCGAAAAGAAGGTCACCGGCATCGCCTACGAGACCGTCCGCGACCGCTCCGGCGCGCTCCCGCTCCTCACCCCGATGAGCGAGGTCGCCGGCCGCATGTCCGTCCAGGTCGGCGCTGCCTATCTCGAAAAAGAGCACGGCGGCCGCGGCGTCCTGCTCGGCGGAGTCCCCGGCGTCGCCCCCGGCAACGTCTGCATCATCGGCGGCGGCGTCGTCGGCACCAACGCCGCCAAGATCGCCCTCGGCATGGGCGCCAAGGTCACGCTGATCGATCTCAACCTCAATCGCCTTCGCGAGCTCGACGACATCTTCAACGGCCGCGTCTTCACCGTCGCATCGAACAGCTACAACATCCACCGAGCCGTCTGCGAGGCCGATCTCGTCATCGGCGGCGTCCTCATCCCCGGCGCTGCCGCGCCCAAGATCGTCACCAAGGCCATGGTCTCCAAAATGAAGAAGGGCGCCGTCATCGTCGACGTCGCCATCGACCAGGGCGGCTGCATCGAGACCGCCCACCCCACCACGCACAGCGACCCCTCCTACGTCGTCGACGGCGTCGTCCACTACTGCGTCACCAACATGCCCGCCGCCGTGCCCAATACCTCCACCCTCGCGCTCACCAATGCCACCTTCCCCTACGTCCTCAAGCTCGCGCGCCTCGGCGCAAAGGCCGCCATCGCCGAGGACAAAGGCATCGCAGAAGGTGTCAACACCTTCGACGGCACCCTTACCTACGCCGCTGTCGCCGCCGCCCAGCAGCGCGACTGGAAGCCAGTCGCGGAAATCGTCTAGATTTCCAGCAACAAACAACATCCGCGCGAAGGGTATACATGCTTTCCTTTATCGAGCTTCTCCAGCGCAACAAAAATGCCATCCTCATCGCGGCAATCGCTCAGGCGATAGTGTTCGTCCTTCGGATTGCGGTTCTCAGACCGCACGGACTACATTGACCCATTGGAGACGTTAGGCCGAGTATCTTTCGCAGCCTCGCGCCTATAATCGCTTCACGGAGGAACGGCACGCTCATGCCCATCAGCGAGAACAGGAGAAAGGGTATAACCATCGCCCTCGGCGCCTGCCTGCTCGTGCTCTTCTCCGCGCTGCTAACTCTCAACGCATTCAACAAAAAGTTTCTCGATCCCACCACCACCGGGCAGATCTTTCTCTTTACCGCGCTCTCGATAGTCGCGTTTCTGCTCTTCGTTACGGTCCTGCTTCTGCTCGTCCGCAACGTCCTCAAGCTCTACGCCGATCAGCGCAGCCGCGTCATGGGAGCCCGCCTTCGCACCCGCATGTTGTGGGGAGCTGTGCTGGTCAGCCTCATTCCTATCGTCTTCATGACCCTCTTCAGCTACGGCCTGATGAATCGTGCCGTCGACCGCTGGTTTTCGCAGTCGCCCAACGAGATGCGTGACGACTCGAATCGCCTTGGGCTTCAGCTTGCTCAGTACACCTCAGCCAACGCCCGCGTCGAGGCCGAATCGATCGCTGCATCGCTGCCCTCCCTGGACAGCCGCGACCGTGCCGCCATCGACAGTGTTCTGCACCAGCATGAGATCACCTTGCAGAACGGCTTTGCGATCGTCTATCGCGAGGGTCAGGCCTTCGCCGCCTTCCACATGCCGCAGCGCACCGGCACGCCCGCGCACGTCAAGCCCTGGATGCCCGAGCAGAACGCGGTGGACGTAGATGGCGAAGACACAGACGCAACTCCTAAAGCCTCTATTCACGAGCCCGGCGATGATCGTGTCGTAGATGGCCCAACCGATGCTGCCGTCCTTGCAGCGGCGCAGCGCACCGACCTTCCCATCTTCTCTATCGGCGACGTCGACTACGCGCTCGGCACCGCCGGCATGAAGGAGGGTGGCACTGTCGTCGTCGGCCTGCCCACGCCCAACGGCATGGCGGCCACAGTCACTCGTCTTCGCGCTGCCATCGACGACTATTGGAACCTCTATCGCAACCGCCGCCGCATCCGCAACCTCTACATGCTGCTGTTGCTGATGCTGACCTCGCTCGCGCTCTTCGCCTCGAGCTGGCTCGCCTTGCATCTCTCCAAGCAGGTCACCAAGCCCGTCGAAGCCCTCGCCGACGCCATGGAGGCCATCGCCGCCGGCGACTACGCCCACCGCGTCAAAGAAAGCGCCACGCAGGAGCTCGGCGACCTTGTCCGCAGCTTCAACCACATGGCCTCAGATCTCGAGGACAGCCGCCGCGCCGTCGAGCGCTCCACTATCCAGCTCTCCGCCGCTAACACCGCCCTCGAAGCCCGTCGCGGCGAGCTCGAGACCATGCTCGAGACCATCCCCAACGGCGTCGCCACCCTCGATCCCGCGCGCCGCATCATCCTCACCAATCGCGCCCTCTCCGAGATGATGGACCCCGGCGGCCAGCGTCCCTTCCTCGGCATGCCCATCGAAGCCGTCTTCCCCGCCGAGGTCAATGAGGTCCTCGACCGCCTCATCCTCCGCAGCCATCGCATGGGCAGCGCCTCCTCGGAGATCGATCTCACCCAGTCCAGCGGCGACCGCAAGGTCAGCTTCAGCGGCACCACCAACCTGCTCGTCACCGTCGCGCTTCTCGAAGTCCCCGGCCACGGCCATCACCGTGAACACCAGGGCTACGTCCTCGTCATCGAAAACGCCACCGAGCTCCTCCGCGCCCAGAAGCAGTCCGCGTGGAAAGAGGTCGCCCGCCGCGTAGCCCATGAGATAAAAAACCCGCTCACGCCCATCTCTCTATCGGCAGAACAAATCCGCCGTCACATCGACCGCCTCGCCCGCGCCCTCAACGAGCAATCCATCGAGTCGCCATCAGTCCCCGTAATTCGTCGTTGCAGCGAGGTCATCACATCATCTGTTGAATCCATGCGCTCGCTCGTAGACCAGTTTGGCGCACTCGCCGAATTTCCCACCGCGCGCCCGCGCCCCGCAGACCTCAACACCATCGTCGAAAACTCTCTCGCGCTCTTCGCCGGCCGTATGACCAGCATCCGCATCGTGCGGGACCTCGCTCCAAACCTGCCGCTGGTCCTCGCTGACCCCGAAGCCCTCAAGCGCGCTCTAGGCAATATCATCGACAACGCCGCCGAGGCCATGCAAAAGAGCCTCTTCCGCGAGCTCCGCCTCTCCACCACCCTGCTTGATACCGGCATGATCGAACTCACGGTCGCCGACTCCGGCACCGGCCTCACCGACGAAATGCGCGAGCGGCTGTTTCTTCCTTATTTCTCGACGAAACAGCGCGGCACCGGCCTCGGCCTGGCCATCGCCGCCAAGATTATCCAGGAACACAGCGGCTCCATCCGTGCCGAGAAGAACGAACCTGCAGGCGCCCGTTTCATCATCGAGCTACGCCCTGCGACAGCAGCCGAAAGCGATGCCGACGTCGCTCCAGCGGAAGCAGAAACGCCGCGCCGCCGCAGTTCCGACCACGTCATGCCCTACATCGACCCCGAAGTCGAATCTACTGAAGCCCAACCCACGACCATCAGCGAGCTGCCGACAACCAAATGAACCACATCCTCATCGTCGACGACGAAGCCGAGATCCGCGAGTCGCTCGAATCCATCCTCAAGGAAGAGGATTATCTCGTCACCACCGCCGCCACTGCCGCCGAGGCCCTCATCCTCCTTCGCGACGCCGCCTATGACGTCGTCCTGCTCGACATCTGGCTCCCCGACCGCGACGGTCTCGACGCCCTCACCGAGATCCGCACCCTCGACCGCGCCAACGTCCCCGAGGTCGTCATCATCAGCGGCCACGGCACCATCGAAGCCGCTGTTCGCGCCACCAAGCTTGGCGCATACGACTTCCTTGAAAAGCCTCTCTCCCTCGACCGCACCCTCATCGTCGTCAAGAACGCCATGCGCGCCCGCCAGATGCGCGAGGACAACCAGGAGTTCGCTCGTCAGCTCTCCCGCGGCACCGTCACCGGCCAGTCCGTCCCCATGAAAGCCCTGCGCCAGCAGATAAAACTCATGGCCCCCACCAACGGCCGCGTCCTCATCTTCGGCGAATCCGGCACGGGCAAAGAACTAATCGGCCGAGCCATGCACGCGGAGAGCCTCCGCAAAGATCGCGTCTTCGTCGAGCTCAACTGCGCCGCCATCCCCGAGGACTACATCGAGTCCGAGCTCTTCGGCTATCGCCACGGCGCGATGCCCGGAGGCCCCACCGAAAAGCGCGGCACCTTCGAGCGAGCTGACGGTGGCACCCTCTTCCTCGACGAAGTAGGCGACATGAGCCTCAAAACTCAGGCCAAGGTCCTCCGCGCTCTCGACGAACAGCGCTTCTATCCCGTCGGCGCATCGCACCCGATCCACGTCGACGTCCGCGTCATCGCCGCCACCAACAAGGACCTCGAAGAAGAGATCGCCCGCGGCAACTTCCGCGAAGACCTCTTCTACCGCCTCAACGTCATCCCCTTCTTCGTCCCGCCGCTGCGTGACCGCAAAGAGGACATTCCGCTTCTCGTCAAGGAATTCATGCAGGAGTTCGGCGCCGAGTACGGCCGTCCCCACGTCGAGATGACCGAAGACGCCCTCGCCGCCCTCCGCCAATACCACTGGCCCGGCAACGTCCGCGAGCTTCGCAACCTCGTCGAGCGCGTCCTCATCCTCAACCCCAAGACCCAGCGGATCGAGCGCAAGCATCTCCCTATGCTCGTCTTCCGCGAACCCGGCAGCACCGCCCGCCCCGCCGCCCACCCCGCCCGCGCCGAAGAGTTCACCACCCTCCTCGAAGCCCGCGAAGCCTACGAGCGCGACTACATCCTCAAAAAACTGGACGAGTGCCACGGCAACGTCTCCCGCACCGCCGAATCCCTCGGCCTCGAACGCTCCCACCTCTACCGCAAAATGAAAGCCCTAGGAGTCAGCGTGAAAGAGTAGAGGTTGCTCTGAAAAGAAGTGTCATAATACGGCAGGGAGTTCACCATGCCGGCCTCTGGAAAAGTTACAGTAAAGAAAACAAAGACACAGATCATCCTCTCGGATGGATCTGGGAAGTCTTATACGCTTCCGCGCAGCACAGAGAGGCCGCTCCTTCTGGACATTGATCCGCGCATCGATCTGACTAAGCCGATCTATGAGCAGGTGATGAGGCTCCAGGCAAAAGACAAAGCTGCCGAAGCCAGGGCAAAGAAACGCAAGCGTCCTTCAAAAGCCACATGACTCAGGGTTTGTTGCTCGATAGTCATGTATTGCTTTGGTTGGAGTCCGAGTCTCAGGTCCGTCTTCAGACACAACTCGCAATTGCAGTTGCCAAGGCATCGGCAAAACTCTACATGTCAGATATCTCGCTGTGGGAGCTTGGCGTCGCATCCCATAAAAAGGTGTTTGAGCGCAGGCCAGACCTTCAGGGGCTCACTCTGGAGGCGTGGTTTGCCAAAAAGGCAACCTCCTACGGTATCCGATCGCTTCGCATCACGAGTCGTATCGCCGTCGAAGCAGCCAATGTTCCCTCTATCTACGGTTCAGGCGACCCCGGCGACTGCTTCCTCATCGCCACCGCCCGCATCCGCAAACTCACCCTCGTAACCAGAGACACAAAGATCGTCAAGCTCGTAAGAGAAAACCCTGACTATCTCAGCATTATCGAATGCTAGTGTTGGTGATCAGAATCTCTACTTCTCCTCCGCCATCTGCTTAGCCGCAATCTCCTCCAACTGCCTTCTCCAATCCAGCTCCTCCACAAACCCCCGGCTACTACGCCACTCCTCCTGCACCTTCACAAACAGCTCCAGAAACACCCGAGTCCCCAGTAGCCCTTCAATATCCTTCCGAGCAGCCGTGCCAATCTTTTTCAGCATCTCCCCACCTTTGCCGATAAGGATCGCCTTCTGCCCCACGCGCTCGCAGTAGATCGCGGCAGCAATCTTAGTCACCGGCAGCTTCCCATCTTTCATCTTCTTCATCGAAGCCGGCTCTTCAAACTTCTCAATCACCACCGCCGTCGCATAAGGAACCTCTTCACCCGTCAGCATCAAAATCTTCTCGCGAATCAGCTCCGCAACCAGAAATCTCTCCGGCTGATCCGTCAACTGATGCTTCGGAAAATATCTCTGCCCCTCCTTCAACACCCCGACGATCTTCTCCAGCAGCAGCCCCAACCCTTCCTTCTTCCGCGCCGAGATAGGTACCACCTCAGCAAAATCATGCAGCGACGACCAGTGCGCAATCAGCGGCAGCAGCTCTTCCTTCCTCACCGCGTCGATCTTATTCAGCACCAGGATCACCGGGCAATCCAGCTTCTTCACCAGCGACAGCGCAAAGTCATCCTCCGCCGCGCTCAGCGCCATCCGCCCTGTAGCCTTCACGGACCCACCATCACCCGAAGCCTTAGCCAGCCGATGCGTCACATCCACAATAAACAGCACCGCATCCCGCGACTCCAGCGCATCATGCACCTCCTGCATCATCCGCCGGTCGAGCTGTGTGTCAGGCTTGTGCACCCCCGGCGTATCCACCAGCACCACCTGCGCCGCCGGATGCCCCGCCTCGCTCTTCGTCTTTTTCTTCAGCGGCACCTCAAGCACGCCATGAATCCGCGTCCGCGTAGTCTGCGGTTTATGCGTCACAATCGCCAGCTTCTGCCCCAGCAGGGCATTCAGCAGCGTAGACTTGCCGGCGTTAGGCCGGCCAATAATCGATACAAATCCTGAGCGAAAAGCCATCCCTTATTATCTCCCCTGCCGCCCGGTTACACTTTCTTCATGCGTCTCGCCTTCGCGGCTCCGATTCTCACTGCGCTTCTTGCACTCTCGCTGCATGCCCAGCCGCCATTCGACTCGCATCAAGTCAATTCCGATCACAGCATCACCTTTCGCTATCAGGACCCTGGCGCAAAAAACGTAGTCGTCAACATCGACGGCCTCCCCAAGCCCGTTCCCATGGCGCAGGACTCCACCGGCATCTGGACCGTCACCACCCCGCCTCTTGCCCCTCAGATTTACGCCTACCGCATCGATGTCGACGGCCGCCAGAACTTCGATCCCTGGAACTTCGACATCACACCCAACCTCTACTACCAAGGCGCCCAGGTTGAAGTTCCCGCCGCCACACCCTTGCTCTGGGACGTCGCCGCGGTCCCTCACGGCACCATCCATCGCCACACCTACACCACAAACGCTGTCGTCGGTCTCCCCGCCAACCAGGACAACTACATCGTCTACACGCCACCCGGCTACGACCCCAAATCCAAAACTCCCTACCCCGTCCTCTATCTTCTCCACGGCTGGAGCCAGACCTCCGCCTCCTGGACCACTACCAATCAGGCAGATATCATCCTCGACAATCTCCTCGCCCAGCATAAAATCAAGCCCATGGTCGTCGTCATGCCTCTCGCCTACGGCGACATGTCCTTCGTCACGACCGAGAAAGTCTGGACCAATCCCGCCGCCGTCGACCGCAACACCCGCCTCTTCTCTCAAACCCTTCTCACCGAGGTTCTTCCCCAGGTCGAATCCACCTATAACGTCTCTCGCAAGCGCGAAGGCCGCGCCATCGCCGGCCTCTCCATGGGTGGCCTCGAGAGCCTCACCATCGGCCTCACCAACCCTGATAAGTTCGCGTACGTTCTCGGTCTCAGCTCCGCCATCTCTCAGCTCGACGCCGAAAAGACCTTCCCCACCCTCAACCCGAAGACTGCCAACCTTCATCTTCTCTGGATAGCCTGCGGCACCGACGATGCTCTCCTTGCCACCAATCGAAAGTTCATCGCCTGGCTCAAAACCAAAGACATGCCCGTCACTCCCATCGAGACGCCCGGCCGCCACACCGCTCTCGTCTGGCGCGAGAACCTCATCCAATTCGCCCCACTGCTCTTCCAAAGTAATCGGTAGGCGAGAGCGAGGACTTGAAAGAGGACTCGCGCCATCGCTTCTGATCCGCAGGAGAAGGGAATTGGGTATGAAAAGTTCAACCGAGTTTCTAAGGAGACGTCAGACCCTGCGCCGCGACAGCAATCCCAGCATTCCCGCTCCTGTCGTAAGAAGAATGACTGAACTGGGCTCAGGGACGAGGCTCGGACCCACGTCCACAGATGTATATGTGCCGGAGGCAAGGAAGTAGTCTATCGCTCCGTTGCCCGGAAAGGCGCCGGTGGTGTTGCACGCCGGCTGATCTCCCCCGCATAGACCCGGAACGAACAATTCGGCACCGGTCGGGCCTGCCAGGAGTGGCTGGGATGTTGGCGCATCGAAATTGTCTATGTCCGGCGCAAACTCTATCGGATTGAATCCCGGTAGGGCGCCCGCGTCATACAAAACAGCGCCTGAAATGCATCCTGATGCGGTACAAGTGGGGATTCCATAGATGTCAAGGGATCCATTCAAAGTTCCTGCAAACGAAACCGATACATCTGTGGCTGTGTTGGCCACCGGATCGTAGAAACCCGTACCGTTGATGACCTCCGTACACGTGCCGCCGCCAATGCACGTTGCTGTGAACGTCGCATTGGTGATGGTGACGTAGTAGATATCGGCGCGAGCGCCTACGGGGCAGAAAAGAAGAAAGACTCCAAGGAGTCCGAAGAGTGCGTTTCGGCTGCCTGATGCCGAAACACAAGACTGAAAGCAGATAGTCTGGATTCTTCGCGAAAGTTGACTGAGCATCGTGCGCCTCTTTCAACAAGAAATGTCCGGGGGAAGAACTTCAATATAGAGCAATCTTCGGCTGCCGCAAATGAAAATCTCAAGGAATTGAATTAATTTTTGTCGAAACTGACGTCTTGTGCGCAACGGAATGCGCACAAACAAGACGTCCCAATTACCTTAAATTGGCAGGCGTCTGCGCCGCCGTCGCCGCTTCGTCTTTCAAATACTCCGCGCTAAGCGTCCCTTTCTCTTTCGCCACCCCCATCATCGTCGGATAAAACTGCACGAACGTAGTATCCACCGCCCCATGCTGCTCATGGCACGAGTAGCAGACCGCCGGTCGCTCAATCATCTTCGCGCTCACCCCGCCCTTCCCGAAGCCGTAAAATCCCCACCCACCCTTCAGCCGCGACGAGTCCTTTACGTGCACCTCCATCCCCGTCACCTCCGCGCCCTGCGTCAGCCCCCGCGTATTGATGGAGTGATTCGACTCCGACCCGCGATTCTCCAGCATGAATAAGCTGCCATTCGGCCAGGTCCCCGTCTTCATAAACACTTTGTATGCCGCCGGATTCACAAACACATTGTCGAACACCGGATGCGCCGCTGTGGCAGCCGCCCGGGTATAGCTCATATCCACCCCCGAGCTCAAAAACACCCACTCCCGATAGTCCGCCGGAAACTTCAACTGTCCATCAGCGGTGTACGTCGGTCCGGCAACGGCCGTCGCCGCCCCGCCAGACACCCCCGTCGATTGAAAACCCGCCATCAAAAGCCACGTCATCAACAGCCAACGAACCAAGGCGTCACCTCATCGCTTGCAAGTCCGGAATGGAAGGAATCTGCCCTTATTGTCTCCGATAAATCACAACAAGCAGTCCGCAAATTTCCCAAAAACAAGCCCCTCGCTCAATTAGCCATCCACTCCGTCAGACCGTTGCCTGTTTCCTAATCCGTGCCATCAGCTCAAATTCGTGTTAAGCCTTTAGCGTCATCACCCGCTGCATCTCTCCGTCCAGCGTCCATCTCGCGGATAATAGAGTCAGGGATCAGGGCCCTGTACCAGCAGCATGGAATCATTTTTCGTTCGTTTCAAGAATCCGCTCATCCTCGTCGTTGTTCTGCTTCTGCAGACCATCGGCCTCGCCGTCCAGGTGCGCCGGCCCGTCGCTCCAGGCATTATCGACTCCGCCGCGTCCGACCCTCGCAGCATCTCGCTCGTCCGCTACTGGGTTGTCTCCATCGTCACGCCGTTTGAGAGCTTCTTCCACGGCATCGGCCACAACATCTACGCCGGCTGGTCCAACTACGTCGATCTCCGCCACGTCCGCCAGCAGAACGCCGCGCTCCAGCAGCAGCTCGCCGACATGCGCATCCAGCAGGCAGCCATCGCGCAGGACGCCCTCCAGGGCCATCGCCTCCAGGCGCTCCTCGACTTCCAGCAGCACTACGTCACCAGCACCGTCGCCGCGCAGGTCATCGGCACCAGCGGCACAGAGCTCTCCCGCGTCCTTTACATCGACAAGGGCAGGGAAGAGGGCCTTAAGCCCGACCAGGCCGTCATCACCCCCGACGGCATCGTCGGCAAGATCCGCGACGTCTTCCCCCACACCGCCCAGATACTCCTCATCGACGACCAGTCCTCCGGCGCCGGCGTCCTTCTCTCCAGCTCCCGCATCCGCGCTATCCTCCATGGCGACGCCGCCGGCCGCGTCGTCATCACTAACCTCACCCCCGACTCCCGCATCCATCCCGGCGAGACCGTTCTCACATCCGGCGGCGACCAGGTCTACCCCCGCGGCCTCCCCGTCGGCACCGTCGAGTCCATCGCCCCAGACCTCGACCACCAGCCCTACACCATCATCCAGGTCCGCCCCGCCGCCCACCTCTCTCAACTCGAAGAGGTGCTCGTCATCACCGGCACGCAATCCCAACTCCCACCCCAGGCCCAGCACGACCTGGCCCTCGGCGCCGAAACCGCTGCCGCCAAAGCTCGCGATCAAGCCGCCGCTCAGGCCGCTGCCGAGGCCACCGCTCGCACCGCCGCCGAGATCATAGCCGACCGCCTCCCCAGCCTCAACAACGGCAACCAGGACCCCAACCACCCCACCGACCCTAACAATCCCAACGCCGCAGACGCCACAACCGTCCGCGTCCGCCCACTCCCCACCATCCACCCGGACCGCTATACCCCCGGCACCACTCCCCCCGCCGCCGATCTAACCCCCGGCTCCCCCCACTCCACCACGGTGCCGCCACCACAACCCCGCACTCCTACCCCATCCACCGAACCACAGTCCAACAACCAGCCCAACAACTAACAACTAACAACTAACAACTAACAACTGACAACTGACAACTGCCTCCCCCATGCCCACCCACAGCTTCACCTCTCGCCGCGAACTCGAACAGCACAGCTTCCACCCAGCTGTCACGCTGCTTGTACCTGTCGCGGCCATTGTTCTGCAGGCGCTGCTCTCCCGGCCGTTTCCGAATTTCAACATCTTCGATCTCCCTCTCATCGTCACGATCTTCTTCGCCGTCTCCCGCCGTTCACCTGTCGCCGGAGCGCTCACCGGAGCCGCCATCGGTCTCCTCCAGGACGCCCTCACCGCCCAGGCCATCGGCATCAACGGTCTCGCCAAGACCGTCATCGGCTACGCCGCCGCCAGCATCGGTCTCCAGATAGACGTCGAGAACCTCACCACCCGCGTCCTCATGAACTTCGGCTTCTCGCTTCTCAACTCCATCCTCCTCTTCCTCATCAACCGTCGCCTCATCGGCCAGCCCGGCTACCAGCTCCTCTGGACGCACGAACTACTCCGCGCCGTAGCCAACACCCTCATCGCCGTCCCCATCTTCCTACTCCTCGACCGCGCCAAACGCACCGACTGATCGCCGTTGCCTGTACCAGCTACAGCTTCGAGCCGCCATCCACCGGAATACTTGCACCCGTAATCCAGCGCGCTCCATCGGACGCAATAAAAGCCACGACGTCGGCAACTGGTGGTAAAGCATCTTTTGCCCTCGGCGTTCGCCATGGACGCTATGCGCAGAGTGAGCGCCGAGGGCAAAGAAATGTGTCTTCCTATTACCACTCCCCTGGGTGATCCGGCTCTTTGGCTACTCCGGAGATCGTTCCCGTAATCTCTCCCGTAGTGGCAAAGAAGACAGGGTTGTGAAAGGCGTCGGCCAACACCGGCACTACCGTCTCAGTCAAGGTAAGGAAGCCGGACGCATTATTGAAACGGCCGGTTCCACCAGTGATTTGAAAGTTCAAAACACAGTGTGCCTGCCCAGCCGCGAGATCTATGCAATCGGTTTCCAGCGTGAGATTAACGTTCAATAGACTCCCATCCTGGAAACGAAATACACCCGCGCCGACATAAGCTGCAAAAGCAATCTTATTTGGGCCGGAGCAGGTGGTGGATGGTTGTGGAGAATTTGTGATAGCCGTGACATCACGAAGGGTGAATGAGCCCAGCGTACCGTTCCCGGCGAAATTGTCTTCGCTGTTAGATGTGTTGGGCTGCTGTAGATTGATCGGGCTGGCCCCGGCATTTCCCGAAACAGTCATCTTTACAGGTTGGTGTTCTGCGTAAACGCTTGCGACACCGAGATTGAGCATCAGCGCCATAATTGCTATGTATTTCATTTGTGCCTCCTGCTTTCGCATTTTGTGAGTACTTCTGTGAAATAACCGGTAAACCAAAGGGCAATAAGTGGGTTCAGCACGGCCATCAAAGCTCACACGGCCCTCAAGGTCAAAGGAACTTGCCGTGAAGTCTTTGTTAACTGCTAACTTCATGCCTCTAAAGCGAGTAGGGGCAGCCTGTGAACCGTCCTGGCGTAGTGGTAGACTCAACTCCTGATCAGTCCTCTACGGCTTTGGGTGCCAACGTGTGCAAACATATCCCGGAGTTGTCTATCGATTTGGCCCGTTTGAGGTAAACGCCCCCTCAGCCGAGCTCCTGAAGAACGGGAGACCGATAAGGTTGCAGGAGCAACCCTATCGGCTCCTCCTCGTGCTCCTCGAAACTCCCGGAGAAATCGTCAGCCGCGAGGAACTTCGCAGACGCCTCTGGCCCGGCGATACCTTCGTGGACTTCGACGGCAGCCTCCGGGTGGCGGTCCGCAAGCTCAGGGAGGCGTTGGACGATGACGCCGAAGATCCCCGATACATTGAGACGATACCGAAGCACGGATACCGGTTCCTTGTTCCGGAAGTACGCCGGATTGATGTTGCCCGCGACCCCGTGGAAGTACGGAATGGTAAGAACGCTTTACCAACGGAAGCAATCCCAGTCGCTACCAGCCCGAAGAACAATGCCCTGTTCAGATATGGGTTCGTTGCCGTCATCCTTATCCTCGCGGCTGCCGGCGTCTTCCTTTGGCTGCATCGTGAGCAAACCAAACCGCTCACGAACAAAGATGCGCTGATCCTCGCCGACTTCAACAACACCACCGGCGATGCCATGTTCGACGAGACACTTCAGCAGGGGCTTGCCATACAGCTGGAGCAGTCGCCCTTTCTGAGCATCCTCTCCGAAGGACGGATCCAGCAGACCCTGAAGATGATGGGCCAGCCTGTCGATGCGAAGCTTACGCCAGCTATAGCACGGGAGCTCTGCCTGAGAGCAGGAAGCTCGGCCGTGCTGAATGGCTCAATCTCCCAGATCGGCACGCGGTACCTGCTGACTCTTGAGGCTGCCAACTGCGCAAACGGCGAAACGCTGGCCAGCGCGGAGGCACAGGCGAACGACAAGAACCAGGTGCTCGATGCCCTGGGAAAGACAGCTTCGGAGATGCGGAACAAACTGGGCGAGTCGCTCAGCACTGTGCAGAGATTCGATACCCCCCTCGAACAAGCCACCACGGGATCGCTTGAGGCACTGCAGGCCTATACGCTGGGCAGAAAGGCAAGTGCACGGGCAGACTGGTCGGGCGCGATTCCCTTTTTCCAAAGAGCGATCGCTCTCGACCCGAAGTTCGCGATGGCTTACGCCCGGCTCGGAACGAACTATAGAAATCGTAATGAGTTCACCCTGGGGTCCGAAAACCTTCTGAAGGCCTTCGAGCTACGCGAACAGGTAAGTGCACCCGAAAGGTTCTACATCGAGGGGCACTACTACGATTACGGGGTGGGAAACCTCGAGAAGGCCGTCCGGGCTCATGAGACATGGGCCCAGGCCTATCCGCGAGACTGGGTGCCGCGAGTGGACTTATGCGCTGCCTACTCTTCTCTGGGCGACTTGGACAAAACGCTGTCTGAAGGACTTGAAACCATTCGGCTAAACCCGACCGGCGTGGGTTATTCCAATCTCTTCCTGGCGTATTTCCGTCTGGGCCGCCGGAAGGAAGCCCGGGCAACAGGGGAAGAAGCTCAAGCAAAACAGTTAGAGTCCGAGGGCCTTCACAACGCCATGTATCAACTTGCCTTCGTGGAAAATGATGCAGCCGGAATGGCCCAACAGAGCCTCTGGACCCGAGGCAAACCGGGAATGGCAGATGAGGCGCCGTATCGAGAGGCGCTCAGTGCCGCCTACTACGGAAAGCAGGAGCAGGCTCGGAACCTTTCCCGCCAGGCAGTGGCTTTGGCCAAACGAGAGGAAAAGAAAGAGGTGGCTGCCCTGTACGAAGGCGACGCCGCATTGCAGGAGGCTTTGTTTGGAAATCGAGCTAAAGCAATCGAGCGAGCTGAGGCCGCACTGGAGATTTCAAACGGTTGGGATGTGCAACGTCATGCGGCCCTGGCGCTCGCATTCGCAGGTGACGCGCGGGCACAGACACTGGCCGATGACCTGGTCAACCGGTTTCCAGACCATACGTTGGTTCAGTCGTCTTTCGTTCCGGCGATTCGCGCTCAACTGGCGCTGAACCGCAACGATGCCTCAAGTGCCATCGAGATTATTCAGGCTGCGACGCCGTACGAATTGAGTTCAGTAGGAAAGCTGTACTCCGTTTATGTGCGCGCGGAAGGTTATCTTGCCGCGCATCGGGTGAACGAAGCCGCCGCTGAGTTTCAGAAGATACTCAATCATCGCGAAATTGTGGTGAACGTACCGATTGGAGCGCTTGCGCTTCTTGGACTGGGCCGGGCTTATGCCCTGTCGGGAGATACGACGAAAGCGAGAGCTGCCTATGAGGATTTCCTGGGCCTCTGGAAAGACGCCGACCCTGACATTCCCGTCCTGCAACAGGCGAAAGCGGAGTACGCGAAGTTGCTGTAGCGAAGAACCGCCTCTCCCACGCTCAGAGCCCCCAAATTTATTTTTCGCGATTTTCCTAAGCAAAATCGCATGTCAAGCCCCCAAACTCCCCTTGGGCCCAACAAACCCCACTCTACCAACTACTTAGAGACTTCAGAAAATTGCACATTAGTTATGTGCTACTTGCTAAAATAAGTTTAGAAGATTAAACAAAGAGCCTTTCGCTTTTTGAGATTGAACTAAACAAGAGCAGGCCCGGCTATCGCCGGGCCTAACTCTTTTGATTGGACGAATTTAGCCATAAGTCCTTTGTTTGGACGAATTTGGAACGGTATTGGATGTCTATCCTATAGCAACCATTGGGCTTACGCCCAAGATACCCCCGGGGGTGTCCCCCCAAAGAATGGGCGAAACTGCATTACAATCGCTCAGGCCGTGAATCGACGGCCAGAAAGTACTCGGTACTTATGTCAATCCCATTACTCGTCGTCGTCGGAATCCTCGTCCTCTACGTACTCAACTGCATCAACATCCTCAAAGAGTACGAGCGCGGCGTCGTCTTCAGCCTCGGACGAGTCAGGCAGGCCGCCGCCGGCCCCGGTGTTGTTTTCGTGTTCAACCCCTCCACCAGATCGTCCGGGTCAGCCTCCGGCAGGAAGCCATGGAGGTCCCCCCGCAGGACGTCATCACCCGCGATAACGTCACGCTCAAAGTTAACGCGGTCATAACCCTTCGAGTCATCGATCCGACCAAAGCCGTCATCGAGGTCTCGAACTACATCTATCAAACCTCGCAGTTCGCCCAGACCACGCTTCGCTCCGTCCTCGGCGAGGTCGATCTCGACGGCGTTCTCGCCCACCGCGAACAGCTCAACCAGCGCATCCAGACCATCATCGACGGTCACACCGCGCCCTTCGGCGTAAAGGTCGTCTCCGTCGAGGTCAAGCAGGTCGACATGCCCGAATCCATGCTCCGCGCCATGGCCAAGCAGGCCGAGGCCGAGCGCGAGCGCCGCGCCAAGATCATCCACGCCGAGGGCGAGTTCAACGCCGCCGCCAAGCTCGTCGAAGCCGCCCAGCTCATGGCCACGCAGCCCATGACCCTGCAGCTCCGCTACCTCCAGACCCTCACCGAAATAGGAGTAGAGAAGAACACCACCATCGTCTTCCCCCTCCCGATGGAGCTGCTCAACCTCCTCAACCGAACCATCGCGCCCGCCGAAGCGCCACGAAAGGAGTAGCGAGTTGCAAGGTTCCTACAACGGCATGCACCACGACGACCTGGACGAGCCCGTCCGCGACCGCGAGATATCCCTCGGCGCCACGACCATCCTTGGCATCTTCCTCGCTCTCACCCTGGTCTGCGCCCTCTTCTTCGGCCTCGGCTTCTCCATGGGCCGCCGCTCCGCCCAGACCGCAGTCGCCGCCGTTCCACCCCCCGAACCCGCCACCGCCAACAAGCCCTCGCCTGAAGCCGCCGCAGGCTCCCTGACACCCGTTCAGCCCCCACCCCCCACCACCACTCCAACCGCCACCGTCCCGCTAACCCCCGCCACCCCCGGAAATTCCGAAAAGCCCACCCCAAAACCTGCAGCAGCCTCGAATCCAGCATCAGCGAGCTACCTCGTCCAGATCGCCGCAGTCTCGCACCGTGAAGACGCCGACAGCCTGCTCGCCGCTCTCGAGCAGCGCGGCTACGTTGTCTACATCCGCCAGGAGCCGCAGGACAAGCTCCTCCACGTCCAGATCGGCCCCTTCACCACCCGCAGAGACGCCGACGCCATGCGCCAGCACCTACTCGCCGACGGTTACAACGCCATCGTCAAGTAGCCCCGTCTCTCCAGGTCCGGCCGGCCTCATCTCCTCCGGCAGCGCCCTGGCAATCGCCTCACGCACCGCGCGTATCAGCTCCTCCCGCGTCGCATACTGCGCCGGATCGATCGCCGGCAGCATCTGCACCCGTGCCACCCCCGGAGTAATCGCGGCACTCCCTTTTTTCATCATTCGTTCCGTCCCTGAAATCGCAATCGGAACGATCGGAGCCTTTGTCTCCTGAGCCAGATAAAACGGCCCTTTCTTGAACGCCGCAAGTCTTCCATCGCGCGAACGAGTTCCCTCAGGAAACACCAGAATGTGCAATCCAGATCGCAGAGCATCCGCAGCCGCTGCAACGCTCGCCTTAGCCGCCTCGCGCTTATTGCCTCGCTCTACCGGAACGAACTTCCCCATCCTCATCGCCAGACCAAGGATCGGAATATTCATCAGCTCCTTCTTCAGCAGCACCGAGCATCGTCCCGGCAACAAAGGCAGCACCACCGGCGGATCGAGGTTCGACACATGGTTACACATGAAGATGCAGCTCTTACCCGCTGGAACATGCTCAACTCCGCTGATCTCCGTGCGAATCCCAGCTGCGCGGATTCCAGCATGTGCGATCCACATGGCGACCCGATAGAGTAGGCCAATGTCTCGCACCAGAAACGAGTAAGGAATTCCTATCAGCCCTGCAATCGGACCAAGCGTGAGATACACCAACAGCAGCTTCAGCGTAGAGAACATTCACTACCCAGAATATCGCAACCGCATGGCCCTGATCACCCGAAGCCGTGATCAGCGCAGCCTCGCCTCCAACGCTCGCGGCAGCTTCTCGTAGATACCACCGAACCCGCCGTTCGACATGATGGTCACAACATCGCCCTCGCGAGCCAGCTCTGCCAGCGATGCAACGATGGCATCCGCATCTGCATACAAAGAAGCCGGAGTTCCCGACACATTCAGGTTCGCAACGACCTCTTCCGGAACCAATCGCTCAGCAACCGGAATACTCTCCGACTTGAACACCGCGGCCAGCACCACGCGGTCCGCTAGCGCCAGGCTGTCCACGAGTGCTGAGGCGAACACATTCCTTCGCAGCGTATTCGACCGCGGCTCCAGCACCGCCCAAAGTCTCCGCCCCGGATATCTTTCCCGCAACGCTCGCAGCGTCTCCCGAATCGCCGTAGGATGATGCGCAAAGTCATCCACCACCGTGACTCCGCCTATCTCCGCCCGCACCTCCAGCCGCCGCTTTACGCTGCGAAACGTCGCCAGAGCCTCCTGAACGGCCGCAACCGGAATCCCTTGCCCCGCTGCTAAAGCCGCCGCCGCAGTAGCATTCAATGCATTATGCTCACCCGCCATCGGCAGGCTCAGCTCTGCGAAGAGTTCGTCACCTCGGGTCACCTTCCAGCGAGTCTCTGTCTCATCATGCCGAAGATCGGAGATGCGCCAATACGAGTTGGGATGAAATCCATATCGCTCTACCTTGCAGAAGGCCTTTGCGACGCACTCCGCAACATTCTCGCTGCCATCGAACGCCACAATCCGCCCATGCCGCGGAATCAGATTCACAAAGCGTTTGAAAGCAGTCTTGACGGCATTCAAATCCGCATAAATATCAGCATGATCAAATTCCACATGCGTCAGAATCGCCGCATCAGGGAAGTAGTGCAAAAATTTAGGTCCCTTGTCGAAGAACGCCGTATCGTACTCATCGCCTTCAATCAGGAAAGGTTGTCGAGTCTTGCCATCGCCGAGGGGCCGAACCTTGAAGCTGCTGCCAAAGTTTTCTGCCACGCCGCCAATCAGGAATGAAGGCGCAAACGCAGCGTCCTTCCTGGAGGCCACCTCATAGATCCAGGCCAACATGCTCGTCGTCGTCGTCTTTCCATGCGTTCCCGCAACCACGATTGATTCCCGACCAGTTATGAACTCGTCATGCAGAATCGCCGCCATCGAGCAGAAGGGAATTCGCGCATCCAGCACATACTCCAACTCGACATTTCCTCGCGAGATCGCATTGCCCACTACAACAAGATCTGGCCGCGGCTCCAGATTCTGCTCGGCATAAGGTTCCAGCACGGGTATCTTCAATCCCGCAAGCTGATCGCTCATTGGCGGATAAGCCGCTGCATCTGACCCCGTCACGCGATGACCCAGCACTTGTAACATTCCTGCCAGCGACGCCATGGCCGTCCCGCAAATTCCTATCAGATGGATGTGTTTCGTCTGCATCTCTCACCTCTACCCAACTAGTTCCGTCGTGGCAGCTTCGACAAACTGTAACTCAGGTTTCTCGATGCTCGACAGATCCAGGCGTACTCGAACATTCAGTGGCAGAGTAATATTTGGCGCACTCACATGTCCACTGCGCAGCCCAATTGCAATCGGCCCCTCAAAGTCCCGCAATGCATGAAGAATCGCACGTTCCAGAAAATCCATCTCGGCCGCTGCCACACATTGCCCCATATCACCAAAGACGATTCCGCTCACCGTCTCCAGTCGCCCTGAATAGCGCAGATGTAGCAGCATCCGGTCCCACTGATACGGCTTTGTACCGATGTCTTCGAGAAAGAGAATGCTGTCCTGCGGTTTGCACTGCATAGGGCGTTCCCAGGCCTTCAGCAAGAATTGAAAGACAGCCGCCGCGCAGCATTCCCTCCGCAACGCCCGATCGCAGCACCCGCAACCCATCTTCAGCCGTCACCGCCCAGCTCTTGTTTGCGCCGATGCTGCTCTGCCAACTCGCCAGGTCGACACCCTCATCCCGGCCAAAATCCGCGGCCACCATCGGCCCATAAAATGTAACCAAATTGGCTTCATTCTGCAGCCAGCAATGCAGGGCAGTATGGTCGCTGTATCCGATGAATACCTTCGGATTCGCACGAATCAACTCCAGCATCCAGAAAGGGCAGCAACTCAGCGGAACCCCATCCCCCACGCGTGCAGAGAATTCCATCGATCTCCGGATTCGCAAATGCAGCGTGAAGATCGGCCAGCCGTTCTTCACGCGTTCCAGCGTAATAGAGAGGCCCTCGATCCAGCGCATGGCCGCTCACCACCGGCCTATACCCGAGCGCTTCAAGCCGTTCGACTCCGCGCTGCACCAACTGAGGATTCGGCGTGCTCGCCGGAGACAGCACTGCCAGCCTCGATCCCACAGCCAGAGCCGCTGGGCGTACCACCCGCTCCACTCCGGTAGCACTCACAGTCCGAACACCTCGCCGACACAGACGATCTCTGCCGGCCCGGTCAGCCGCATCACCTGGTCGTTCGCTGGCCACACCGTGCGTTGAGCCCCGCCTTCAGCCCATGCAGTTAGGCTGCGATCGACTCCTGACAACACCATCGCAGCGGCGGAAGAAGCACACGTCCCAGTGCCGGATGAGGTCGTAGGCCCGCATCCACGCTCAAAGATCCGAAAGGCAATCTCCGTCTCCGACAGCACACGCACAAACTCCACGTTCGTCCCATGTGGAAACAGCGGGCTGCTACTAATGCGCCCGCCGATCTCCTGCCATGGCAACCCCTGCACGCTGAAGTCGTCAGTCTCCACCAGAATCACGAAGTGCGGATTCCCCACATTCACCATCGCTCCCGCCACGTTGCCGACGCCGTCCACCACGATGGTTCGTTGCATCACCTGCGGCACACCCATCTCGCTTTCAATCAGATAATTCGGATCGGACTCCTCGATCACCGTGCAGTTCCGCACTCCTCCATGTGTTCCCAACGCCGTCTCTTTAAGCCCTTCGCTGTGTGAAAGCCACGCTGCAACGCAACGTGTTCCATTGCCGGAGAGTTCGGCCTCGCTGCCATCAGCGTTGAACAGGCGCAGAAAAAACTCTCCATCCGGCCTGCGCTCCAGGAACTCAATTCCGTCGGCTCCTATGCTCGTATTTCGAGAGCACAGCTTGCGCGCCAGATCAGCGTGCTTTCGCGCCGCAAAGTGCTCATCGATAATCAAAAAATCATTGCCGCAGGCGTGTGCTTTTACAAAAGGGATCATGTAAGGCTCGAAAAATATTGGTGTTAGGTGACCGGAACGACGCGAAAATTATTCGCCAAATAAATCAAGTCTGCAGGAGATACTAGCATCGAAATCACGTCCGCTAATGACTTCCGGCAGATGAGTTATATAAGTTGGAACGATAGATCCGTGCGCACGGCTGACCCGTCGTGCACAACACAGTCAACTCCGTCAGCCCCTCGGGGTGCGCCGCCACAGCCTGGGAAACCGCATCGCCCGCTATCGCGACTACATACGCAGCATGTGTTGCAGGCGCGCTCAACGCGACCTTCCAGCTATCGTAATCGCCTTCGTTTATCGTCTGTTGCAAAGGAATTCCGGCCTGCTGCAACACGCCGACATGGTCGGAGTTGTACATCAGGATCGGCAACCCCGGCGTAAACGACGCAATCTCTCTTGCTACTGCAGACTCAAACGGAATCCTCGTCGTGGAATTTACTTGAGCCTCTTTCAGTACCAGCGGAACCCGGTACATCATCCCAATCATATTGAGCGCCACCAGCAATATCGTGATGGGAGCCAGCAACCGCGACCACAGCGGCCGGGACGTCTTCCAGTAATCATCCAAACAATTCAGACTTAACGCCGCAAACAAAGCGAGCGCCGGCAGCAACGCCATTCCATAGCGTGAGTTATAAAACGAGTGCGGCCAAAACGGTGGAATAAAGATTGGCACCGATCCATAGGCAATCGAATAGACGTAGAAGGGAAGTGGCACCCACAGCAGCATTGACGCCAACCCTATCCCGCGGCGGATCGCGAGCACTAATCCAGTAATTGCCGCGGCCATCACCGCAAAACCTGTCTCCCACACCGATACATCAAGCTGTGCGGTCCGCGTATAGAGGACCAAAGCCCACGCTGGACTATGCCAGCCGGGATAATGACCAGAGCCCGGTGTCGCCGTCTTCTTTTCGATAGCGGCCGCCGAGTACGGTCCGCGTAGAAAATCCAGCGCATCGTGATAGAAGTGCTGATTGTAGGCGAGCCAGCTAATCGGGCCCGCAATCGTTAACAGTGTGAATATGACGAACGATGGCGCAACAAGTCGCAACGTGTCTCGATTGCGAGAGAGTATCCACGTCAGCAAGCACCAAATCGTCGCACCCAGGATCCATCCATCGTATCGCGTCAGTACCGCCGCCAGGATCAGCCATCCGATAGCGACCAGTCGCAACGCAGCCCCACTGGCGCGCCCCGCGCGTATCGCGGCAATACACTCCATCGTAAGCAGCACAAGCCAGATCATCTCCGCAAGAAACAGCGGCTCCGTCATCGCCGTCGTCGCCAGGTAGAGCAGATTCGGATTCAGTCCGTAGAACATCGTTGCTACTGCTGCCCACTTCGGCGTCATCATCCTGCGCGCCAGGCGGTAAAAACCAATAATCCCCAGTATGTAAAAAGCGAGGGAAGGCCACGCTCCCGCAAGACCCGTCTGCCACCACTGCATATCACGTACAAACGGCATCATGAGGATATGCGGAAGCGGCAGCCATACCCCTCCAAGCTGGATTAGGCCAGGGTTGCGCGAGTCCAGGATTCGCCGCGCGATCCCAAGATGCGCAACTGCGTCCCCATATAAAAGTATGTAACCGCGAGTGTAGCAAACCAAAAATGAAATAAAGCTCATCACGACCGCCGCGAGAGCAATCGGAAAGGTCTCCTCACGGCTCGCTGGCCGCACGCCGTTCCCTAGTTCTTCTCTAGTAGCTGCAACTCCGCTTCCTTCGAGCATCTTCGCGCTCCCCGGGCGGAATACCGTGCGCCTTCGTCTACTCAAGGTGCGATATCTCCCGGAATAGCTGGAAACGCGCGTCGATCTCCTCGCGGGTCACCGTCTGCAGCCGTTCGGTTCCAAACCGTTCTACCGCGAACGACCCCATCACCCCGCCGTAGAACATCGCGGCCCGAAAGACCGCGGGAGTAAGCAGCGGCTGAGAAGCCAGGTATCCATAGAACCCGCCGGCAAACGAATCGCCCGCGCCAGTTGGATCCACAACCTCGGAAAGCGGCAGTGCTGGAGCTCGGAATGGCATCGACACCGAAGAGCCCACAAATGAGCGGTCGCAGAAAAACGCTGTCGCACCGTACTCCCCGTGCTTCACCACCAGAATCTTCGGACCCATGTCCATCACCTTTGCAGCGGCCTGCATCAGGTTGCTTTCGCCGGAGAGCATCTTCGCCTCCGCGTCATTGATAAGCAAAATATCCAGCTCATGCAATACTTTGGCAAGGTTAGCTCTATGATCCGCAATCCAGTAATTCATCGTGTCGCCGCACACCATCTTCACGTCCGGCATCAGGCTCCGCACTCTTGCTTGCAGCACCGGATCGATGTTCGCAAGAAAAAGATAGTCGCTGTCCTGATACTCCACAGGAATCTTCGGTTCGAATGACTCAAATACATTTAGGTCTGTACCCAGAGTCTTCGCTTCGTTTAGATTCCCGACATACGAACCCTTCCAATGAAAGCTCAATCCCGGAGCGCGCTCAATGCCTCGCGTGTCGATGCCTCGGTCTGTAAGTACCTTCTCGTGCTCTGGACGGAAGTCCTCTCCTACCACCCCAATTACCCGTACACTCGTGAAGTTGCTTGCAGCCAGTGAAAAGAACGTCGCCGCCCCACCCAGGCAATGGTCTACCGACCCATGCGGCGTCTCCACGCTATCGAACGCCACTGAACCTACGACCAGAATTGACATGCAGTTTTTATTCCCCTCGAAAGATATTTTTGAAATCAATTTTCCAAAAAATGTGAACAAACAGCCAGTAAAGAGAATGCCTTAGAGATATTTGTCGAGTAACAATGCAAGACGATCTCTCGTACTCGCCGGAATAGCCTTCCGATCAGTAAGCACCGCATATTGCAGAGCATTCACGCATGCGCAGGTACGTTCCGTGGGCATGTTTGTCAACGCAGCCCTTACTACTTTCGCTGCATTATCCGCGTTCTTGTGCAGCACCGCGACGATCTGGTCAACCGTCACATCATCGTGACCCTCGCGCCAGCAGTCGTAGTCCGTAACCATCGCCATCGTGGCGTAGCAGATCTCCGCCTCACGGGCCAGCTTAGCTTCCTGCAGGTTCGTCATTCCGATAACGTCGGCGCCCCAGCTTCGATATAGGTTCGATTCCGCGCGCGTAGAAAACTGCGGGCCCTCCATGCACACATAGGTCCCGCCTCGTTTGCCGACCACGCCCACCGCAGCGCAAGCCTCGGTCAAGGTATTCAGCACCGTCGCGCACACCGGATCACCAAAGCCCACATGTGCAACAATCCCATCCCCGAAGAACGTTCCTACACGCGCGAAGGTCCGGTCGATAAATTGATCCGGGATCACGAAGTCAGTAGGCTCGTGCTCCTCTTTCAGTGAGCCCACAGCAGACACAGAAAGAATTCTCTCCACGCCCAGCATCTTCATCGCAAAGATATTCGCGCGAAAGTTCAACTCACTCGGTAGCAACCGGTGTCCACGGCCGTGACGAGCAAGAAACGCAACGCTGCGGCCTTCAATCTCGCCAATCACAAAAGCGTCCGAAGGCTCGCCAAACGGGGTCATCATCCGTTCTTCGCGCACCTTCTCCAGACCGGGCATGCTGTATAGACCGCTGCCCCCGATGATTCCTATCTCTGCCTTCTTCAAGTACCCTGCTCCTCTTGCCGGGACTTTTCCGGCCCACCGCACAAATTAATGCCCTATCGAGTATATCGCTGGCAGCATCGCGGCCTTCATCATGCCAAACGAAGTAAGCCCCTCAACGATCCCCAACGAAAGTTCGTGTTCCTTCGCGTCGTTGCCTGGCATCTCGCGTCCAGCCGACGCCACCTTCAGCGGCGCGTCCGATTGCAGCGACGTAATGCTGTCGCGCAGCTTACGCGCCAGCGGCAACTCAAATCCTTCGCTCACAAAGACGCCCGCGCCTGAGATAGAGAGCAGCACGTCGCCCTCTTCGGTCGAATAAACCTGCTCCGAATCGTCCGCCTCATCCTGCTTGCGTTCCGTTACATGAGCATACTTCCGTCCAAGCTGGCCCGCGTACACCTTCATAAAGGTCCGCGCCGAATCCGCGTTCTTCCAGCGGGATGAATACAACAGCCCTATCGATGCGGGAGAATCCTTCTGTGCCTCCGTCGCCGCCTTCCGCTGCGCTGCGTAATAGAGTCCGCCATTCCACGCCGGGGCGAGCGCCTCTGCGATCTGCTGTCCCCCAAAAAGCTCGGTCAGTATTCGAACGTCCAGTTCTCCCATCACCCCAACGTCATAGGGCGTGTACTCAGGCTCGAGCAGCGGATGAATATCCGGCAGCCGCAGCAGCGGTACCGGGGTGTGCACCAGGTATGCCTCCGGAGTCATAATCTCGAAGCTCGACGACGGCGGGTTCGCCAGCGTTCCCGCAAACGCCGCCTCCTTACCTGCCTTTATCAGCACAGCCTGCTCAAAGTTCAAACCCTCGCTGTAGGGAAACAGCAGCGATTCCTGCAGCAGCAGCGGCGCTCGCGCCAGGATCGGTGATCCGCTCGTGTCCTCCACAGTCTCCTTCAGTTTGTCGGCCAGCTCCGGAGCATCCGCCAGCGTCTTTCCCAAGGGTCGCAGCGTGTAATCGATAAATGTGACCATTGCCTGACCTTCGGTCACCGCGCTGCGCGCCGTCTCAGCCTCATCAACCTGCAGATGACGATTGTCTTCTTCAACATTTTTTGCCGTTGTATTAATGCTCACATCCGACCACTTCGTCAGATCCACGCGCTGGTCCTGCAGAGCATGCGTCAGTTCGTGCGCCAACACCGGTTTCTGCTCCTCCGGCTGTATCCAGTCCAGCAGGTTTACGGTCTTCGTCTTGTTGTCGTAAAACCCAGCGATCTGCTCCGTCAGTAGGGCAACCAGGAAAGGCCGCAGATGGAAGTCACGATCCAGCAGCCCGAACTTCTTCAGGATGATCTCGTCCTTCTCCATCCTCTTCGCACCTTCGTCCTCCGCGAACTTCTTCTCCAAATACTTGTTAACCTCGTCCCGCGAGATCAGCTTCCGCTTTACCGGATGCACGATCGGCAGCTTCGTATCGCTGCTCACAAAGCTCAGAATCTCGTCCACTGACTTGAACAGTTCCTTCGCCTGTTCCTTCGTCATCGGCGTCTGCTTCGACGCATCTGCCGCCGGAGGAGTTCCCGGCGCCGGCGTCTGCGCCTGCATGAGGCTGCTGGTTGCCAGCAGCACCAGAACTCCCACCCAAACGCCTGCCCCCACATTGAGCCTTCTACGTCCCCTGCCGCCTGCCTGGTGCAAAGCTATCCTCCCAAACACGTATAATCACAGTGTACGCAGAGTTGGTGCGCCCCGTCCGCGATGAGCTCAGTTCCCCAGCCCGAAATCCACCCTGAAATCCGGTCCGCTACAGATAGCGACCTCGCCAGATCTTCACTCTCCGCACTCCTCTCCGCCGCAGGCGCCTCTCTTCTCAATAACATCGGTTGGCTTCGAATCACCGGCGAAGACCGAGTTCGCTGGCTCAACGGAATGGTCACCAACTCCATACAGGATCTGCAACCCGGGCATGGCAACTACAACTTTGTACTCAGCGCGCAGGGCCGCATTCAAGGTGACGCGTACGTCTTCGCCGAACCCGAACTCCTGCTCCTCGAAACCACTGCTGAACAGCTCCCCAACCTCACAGCCTTGCTCGATCGCTTCATCATCATGGACGACGTCGAACTCACAGACATATCTGCCGCACGCTCCGGCGTTCTCGTCGCTGGTCCTGCCGCACCAGCCATGCTGGCCCAGCTCGGCATCCTTGTCGCGGACATCGTCCAGCTCCAGCAAAAGACCATCTCCTGGCGCGACGAAGAAATTACTGTCCTCCACGCCTACAGTCCTCTCGTCCCGCGCTTCGAACTCTGGGCCAGCCCCGCTGCCATCAGGACGCTGAGCGCCGCCCTCGACCAAGCCGGAGCCACGCCTGTCCCTCCGCAGGCCCTCGAACACCTCCGAATCCTCGAATGCACCCCCCGCTACGGCGCCGACATCCGCGACAAAGAGCTCCCTCAGGAGACCGCCCCCGCCACCGGCCAGTCCCGCGCCCTCCACTTCAACAAAGGCTGCTACCTCGGCCAGGAGATAGTCGAGCGCATCCGCTCCCGCGGCAACGTCCATCGCACCTTCACCGCTTTCCGCCTCGAGGGCGCGCTCCCCGCCGTTGGCACCCTCCTCGAAGCGGAAGGCAAACAAGTCGGTGAGCTTACCAGCGTCGCCGCCATCCCGCTTCCAGGCGGAATCGTCCAACTGGCCCTCGGCTACGTTCGCCGCGAAGCCCTCGACCGCAATCTTCCCCTCGTCTATTCCGGCGGCGCCGCTGTCCCCGTCCCCACCCCGTTCGCAGCCGCAGCCAACTGACGCCGAACGGCATCTGATATTTTTTGAGAGACTGTAACCATGCCTGAACAAAACAAGCCCTTCGTAGTCACCGACCGCCGCAAGTTCACCCTCGATGGCGAACCACGTCCCGACGCCGACCCCTCGCCCGAAAAAGAGTCCCGCGCCACGGTCCTGGAATCCGTCCCAACCCCCGCCCCGGCAGCGACATCGGCACCCACCTCCACGCCAGCCGCTGTGCAAACCTCTCAGCAAACCGTCGCCGAGGACGATCTCCCCGCCGGCCCCACCGCCGACCAGACCAAACAGGCCAACGACGCCTATCAGGCCACTGCCGACCGCCTCGACACCGCCATCCGCGCCGCCAACCCCGGCATGGACCATCAGCCTCCCGTCAGCTTTGACCAGATCGTTCAGTCCATCTATCTCACCGCCATCATGCAGCTCGGCGGCTCCACCCCCGAGGGTCAGCAGCCCAAGGTCGACATCCTCGGCGCCCGCCAGAGCATCGACATGCTCGCCATCCTCGCCGAGAAGACCAAAGGCAATCTTCTCCCCGACGAGGACCGCCTCCTCGACAGCGCTCTCTTTGAGTTGCGCATGGCCTTCCTCGAGGTCACACAGGCCCTCGCCCGTTCCGCCGCCGCTAAAGCCCCCGGTGGCGCACCCAGCCCACTCGGTCCCAGTATCGTCAGGTAACCCGTTAGCGGATGCAAGCAACCCTCACCTTCCTCGGCAGCGGAACCTCCATGGGCATCCCGACCCTGGGCTGCGACTGTGCCGTCTGCGCCTCTGCCGTTTCGTCCGCCCCCGGCGTCGCTCCGTCGTCCCCTCGCAACCGTCGCACCCGGCCCTCCATCCGCCTCGCCTACAACAACCACATCGTCATCATCGACACCGGCCCCGACTTCCACGCCCAGGCCATTCGCGAGGGCATCCACCACGTCGATGCCGTCCTCTACACCCACGGCCACGCCGACCACGTCATGGGCTTCGACGACCTTCGCCCTTTGAGCTTCCATCTGCCAGACAACCTGCCCATCTACGCCGACGACCCCACCGCCACCTCCCTCGAGCGCGTCTTCGATTACAACTTCCGCATCGAAAACCGCTACCCCACCAGCGCCCGCGTCGAAATCCACCGCCTCGACCCCACCCCCGGCGCGCCCCTGGAGCTCTTCGGTGCCACGTTCCAGCGCATCCCCGTCACCCACGGCCGCGAGACCATCACTGGCTATCGCTTCGGCTCTGCCGCCTACCTCACCGACATGAGCGACATCCCGACCGAGAGCGTTCCGCTCCTCCAGAACCTCGATCTCCTCATCCTCGACGCCCTCCGCCGCGAGCCCCACTACAGCCACTCCCACCTCGACAAATCCATCAGCTTCGTCGACCTCCTCAAGCCAAAGCGCGCCTTCTTCACCCACATGGGTCACAGCCTCGACCACGACACCACCGAGGCCGCGCTCCCGCCCAACATCCACCTCGCCTACGACGGCCTCCAACTCGATTTCGAGATAAGACCGGAATTAAAGCCGGAGCCTGCCGCATGAACATCTACCGCGAACTCCCGCAAAACTTCGGCCCTTCCGTCGCCACCATCGGCAACTTCGACGGCGTACACCTCGGCCACCAATGGGTCATCGCGGAGGTCGTCGCCCGCGCCCGCCAGTTCCACTGCACCTCGCTCGCCATCACCTTCGATCCCCACCCAGCCCGCGTCCTCCGCCCAGCTTCGAGCCTTCCCCTCATCACCCCCCTCGCCCAAAAGCTCGACCTGCTCGCCGCCACCGGAATCGAAAATGTCGTAATCCTGCCCTTTACCGAACAATTCTCCAAACTATCCCCCCGCGCCTTCGCCACAGAGATACTCTGCAACGCCTGCAACATCCGCGAGCTTCACGAAGGCGAAAACTTTCGCTTCGGCCACCAGGCAGAAGCCGGAGTTGACTCGCTCGAAGCCCTCGGCCGCGACCTCGGCTTTACCGTCCGCGTTTACTCCCCGCGACTCCTGCGCGGCGTCCCCATCTCCTCCAGCCGCGTCCGCCAACTCATCACCACCGGCGAAGTCAGCCACGCCCGCGCTCTTCTCGGTCACCCATTCTCCATCATCAGCCACCCGGCCTCAGGCCGCGGCTACGGCACGCGCTACACCGTCCCCACCATCAACCTCACCCCCTACCCCGATCTGCTCCCCGCCAACGGCGTCTACGTAACCACCCTCACCATCGGCACTGGCCCTGCTGCCGAGACCTTCGAAGCCGTCACCAACATCGGCAACCGCCCCACCTTCGAAGCCGACTTCGCCTCAAACCCCATCACTGTAGAGTCCCACCTCTTAAACTTCCACCCCATCGACCTCAGCGAATCAACCCCACTCCACCTGACCTTCCTGAAACGCCTCCGCCCGGAGATCCGCTGGCCCAGCCCCGAAGCCCTCCGCGAACAGATAGGCCGCGACGTCCGCCGCGCCCAGCGCTACTTCAGTTTGTGTCGGACGGTGGGCTCGAAACGCCCATCCGTGCATCACCCGCAGGCGTAGCCGTAGCCGGAGCAACCGCAGCAGGCTGAGGCGCAGCCTTCACCGGAGCAGGCGCCTCATCTGGAGCATCCGGATCGACATCCTCCTTCGGTGTGGCCTTCTTCAACACATCTCCACCTGCCGGCGTCAGCGGAACATCCAGCTCCTTCTTCGGTTCGCCTCCCGTTGCAAACGCCTCATTCGGCTTGTTCGCAATCGCCGCCTTCATGAATTCGATCCACATCGGCAGCGCCGCCTTCGCGCCCGTCTCCTTCGACCCCAGCGACTCCGCGGGGTTATCAAATCCGATCCACGTCCCGCACGTCACCGAAGGCGAAAACCCAATAAACCACGCGTCCGTGAAATCGTTCGTCGTCCCCGTCTTGCCGCCCAGCGGATGCTTGATCTGCGCTCCCGCCGAAGCGCCCGTCCCCGACTTCACCACTGCCTGCAGAAGCTGCATCATCGTCCGCGCCGTGTCCACTGAAATAACCTCAGTCACCTCCGGCGGATCCTGCGGCATCGCCATCCCATCCGCCCTTACCACCTTGCGGATGTAGTGCGGCGCAATCCGAATCCCGTCATTCGGAAATACGCTGTACGACTGCACCTGCTCAAACAGCGTTATGTCCGCCGCGCCAATCGCAATCGGCAGAAACGCAGGCATATCCGTTGTCACGCCGAACCTGTGCGCCGTCTCGATAACCTTGCGAATTCCCAATCTATCCGCCAGCTTCAGCGCCGGAATATTCCGCGACTCCTTGAACGCGTCCAGCAGCGTCATTGCCCCTTTGTAATCGGCCTCGTAGTTATGCGGCGTATAAGGCCCATTCGGAGTAGGGAAGGAGACCGGCCCGTCCACAATCAAATCCGTCGGTTTAGCTCCCGCCTCTATAGCCGTCGTATAAACATACGGCTTGAACGACGATCCCACCTGCCGCTGCGCCTGCGTCGCGCGATTGAACTGGCTCAGCGCAAAGTCCCTGCCGCCCACCATCGCCAGCACCTCGCCGCTGGCGTTGTCCACCGCCATCATCGAAGCCTGTGCGCCCGAATCCTCCTGCAGCGTCGCATGAACAACCCCGTCCGCCGCCACTCCATCCACCTTCACATACACCACATCACCATTCTTCAGAAAGCTGTCGCCATCGGGAAATCCGGTCCACTTCCAATCCGGCGGAGTGAGCACCACCTGCTTCGCTCCCAGCTTCACCACCACCCGCTTCGCCCCCGTAGCCGTCACCAGCCCATGCAGATAGCTGCCCTTCTCAACCGGCAGCCCCCAATCCGGATGCCTGTAGCTCTCCGTGTCTATCCCCTCCAGCACAATATTCTGCAGATGCCCCTTCCACCCATGCCGCCGCTCATACGTCGCAAGGTTATCCATCACCGCACTGTTGGCCACCACCTGCAGGTCGAGATCGAGCGTCGTATAAACCTTCAGCCCCGATCCATGCACCTCATCGACGCCATACTCCTTCTCCAACTGCCGCCGTACCTCTTCGATAAAGTACGGTGCGAGGCTGTTCGCCGGCGGCTCAATATGCAGTCCCAATGGGGCGTTCATCGCCGCCTGCGCCTGCGCTGGCGTAATCTTTTTGTCCTGCTCCATCTCGGTCAGTACCAGGTTCCGCCGCTTCAGCGCACGATCTGGAAACCGCACCGGCGAGTAGTACTCCGGTCCCTTCGGCAACGCGGCCAGCAGAGCCGCCTCAGGCAGCGTCAGGTCCTTCACACGCTTGCTGAAGTAGTACTCTGACCCCGCTTCGAATCCATAAGTCCCGCGCCCCAGATAAATCTGGTTGGCATAAAGCTCAAAGATCTGCGCCTTGGTAAACCGCCGCTCGATCTGCACCGAGAGCAGAATCTCCTGGAACTTCCGCCCATAGGTCTTCTCGTTCGAAAGAAAAAGGTTCCGCGCCAGTTGCATCGTCAGCGTCGATGCCCCCTGCGTCTTGCCGCTCGTGTGCAGGTCCGTGTACGCCGCCTCCACAGCGCGCACCAGGTTCACCCCCCAGTTCCTCTCGAAGCTCTTGTCCTCAATCGACAGAATCGCCTGCTGCAGCACCGGGGGAAAATCGCTGTACGGCACCACCACCCGCCGCTCCTGCGCAAACGACCCGAAACACCTTCCCATGAATGTCGTAAAGCTCCGTCGTCGTATCCGGACGATAGCGCGCCAGATCTTCCATCTGCGGCAGATCGATCGAGTACACCAGCATCAACCCGCACAACGCCCCAAACACCGCCGAGGCCGTCAGCAATCCAAGGAACGTAACCCGCGCCGCCAGCCGTCTCGTCCGAAACGCCGGCCCTCGCAGCGTAACCCGTTCGAAGACCCGTCGCCACCACGGCTTCGGCTCCACCTGGGATTCGGTTTCGCGGCTGAATAAGCTCTGCACGGCCTCTTCACGATAGCATGTTGCGCCCAACGCAGAACTGGCCTCCCATCCTCGGGAAGCCAGTCATAAACCCCTTGTTAATTGAACCAGTCAATTCAACCAGTCAGTCGAACAAGTCTTGGTTCTCCCTAAGCAGCCTTGTTCTTCAACAGATCCAGCGCCTTGGTAAGTTGTTCATCCACCGTAACCGCCGGCTTCGTAACCGGAGCCGCAGGAGCCTCTGTCTCATCCTCATCCGGTGCCGATCCGTCATCCTGGCTCGACGCCACCAGCACACCCGGAGTTACGCCCTCATCCTCCAGCTTCTTGCCCGACGGTGACTCGTACTTCGCCACCGAAAGAATCACCGCTCCGCCATCCGGCAGGTCGAACGTCTTCTGCTGCGTGCCCTCGCCGAACGTCCTCTCGCCCACCAGGTCGCCGCGCTTGTTGTCCAGCATCGCCGCCGCCACCAGCTCAGCCGGCCCGGCGGTCCCCCGGTTGGTCAGCACCACCAGCGGAGCCGTCGTATTGATCGACTTCGATGCCTCCGCCGTAAACGTCTGCTTCGGAAACTTCTGTCCCTCAAGCGATGCAATCGTCCCGCTGCTCAAAAAGAAGTTTGCCATCCGCGTCGCTTCGGTCATGTCCCCCGCAGCCACATCGCGCAGGTCCAGCAGGATCTTCTTGTTCCCGGACTTCGGCATCGCCTTCAGCTTCGTTTCAATCTGCTGCACGTGATCATGGTCGATTATCCGCGGCTTCAGATACAGGATCGTCGAGTTCTCATACATCGTCTCCGCAACCGGCAGTTCCGTCTCCACCAGCCGCGTCATCGTCACCTTCTCCGGAGTGGCACGTCGCGGCCTCACCACCGACACCGTAACCTCGCTCCCCGGCTTACCCTCCAGCAGCAATTGGATCATCGCCAGCGAGATCTCCCGCGTATCCTGCCCGCCAATAGCCTCCAGGATGTCTCCATCCGTCAGGTTGGCCTTGTCCGCCGGGCTCCCCGGCACCACCGACACCACCGTCGCGTATCCATAGCGCTTGGACACGTTGATCCCCACCTGCGCCTTTGCGCCACCGTTGTTCGCCTCGGCCGCCTTGTAAGTCTTGTACTCCTCCGGCGTCAGATAGCTCGAGTCCGCATCCAGCGACTCCAGCAGTCCGCGCAGCGCGCCATTCGTCACCGCCGGAATATTCGGGTCCACCACGTAGTCCGTCTGGATGTGCCGCAGCACCTCGGTGTACACGTTGATCTGCCGGTACGCCCCATCCTGACCCGTGGACGCAGCATTCACAAAGTTCGAATCCACACCCAGGAACACCGTCAACACCAGCACCACCGATGCGACGAGAAGAAGTATCTTGGAAAACTTAGGCATAAGGCGAAATCAACTCCAGAGGGTTTACGAAACGTTCGGCCAGCGGCGCACAGAGATTAGACGAACCCCGCTGCCAAAATGATACTCTCGAACCTGCAATTCTGGCTTTTGCCGTCTATCGAGACTTTAGCACCCCCACCCGGGCAGCGCTGATTTCTGGTGGCGGTGGACAGAATCGAACTGTCGACCTACGGGTTATGAGTCCGTCGCTCTAACCATCTGAGCTACACCGCCCCTTGGGTGTTGGCTGTATTTATTCCAGCCGTTGGCTGTATGTGTTTCAGCCTGTTGCTGTACCCGTTCCAACCATCCGGCCCGCAACTCCTGCCGGACAGCACCACAAGGAAAGCCCACACAGAAAGAGGACCTAGCCACGGCACCAGCATCTCCAATCATACTTGATTCCGCGCAGCCCGAAAAGCAGCCCGCCTCCGTCCTCGGCATCATTCCCGCTCGCCTCGCCTCCACCCGGCTCTCTCGCAAGGTCCTCCGCCCCATCGCCGGACGCCCCATGCTTGCCTGGGTCTACGAGGCCGCCCGCGCCTGCCCCCAGCTCGACCGCGTCCTCGTCGCCACCGACTCCGAAGAGGTCGCCGACCTCTGCGCCCGTAACTCCTGGCCCGTCCAGATGACCTCGCCCGACCTTCCCTCCGGCACCGACCGCCTCCACGCCGTAGCCCAGCTCCACCCCGCCGCCATCTACGTCAACATTCAAGGCGACGAACCCCTCCTCAAACCCGAGCACCTCACCGCGCTCCTCACCCCATTCACTGATCCGGCCATCGAATATGAAGTAGCCGTCACCACCCTCAAGGTCCTCTGCACCCCCGAGAACATCTCCAACCCCAACGCCGTCAAAGTAGTCACCGACGCCCACGACCGCGCCCTCTACTTCTCCCGCGCCACCATCCCTTACGACCGTGACCAGAGCCTCGCCGTCGAGACCACCAACCGCCCCCAATACTGGAAGCACATAGGCCTCTACGCCTACCGCGCCGCCGCCCTCAACCTCTTTCCCACCCTCCCCCACCGCACCCTCGAGCACGCCGAGCGCCTCGAACAACTCCGCTTCCTCGAAAACGGCTTCAACATCCACGTAGCCCCCACCGACTTCGACACCATAGGCGTCGACACCGAAGACGACCTCCATCGCGTAGAAGCCCTCCTCCTCAACCGCTAGTAAATTCGGGTTGCATCGACAAGAATGTGTGTCATTCTGAGCGCAGCGAAGAACCCCCGCATTTCGCTTTTGCCGTTGCCTGTTTTAATTCTCCGAAGGCATCTCCAAATGATCCACCACAATCGTATCCACCGGGCCCTTAGTCGGCTCCAGCTTCAGCCCCAACTGCTCCTGCAGCGCCGTAAAGATTGAAGGCCCCGAGTCCGTCGTCACCGGCCCAGCTTCGGCCGATGGATCCCCCTGCATCATCCCCACCTTCCCATCCTCCGGCCCGAACTTCAGTTCAATATCGTACTTTCCCGTCAGCCCCGTCTTATCCACTACCTGCCGGTGCAGTTGCATCGTCAGAATATTCACCAGACTTGAGATCGGAACACCCTGCGCAGTAATCGATCCCGGCCGCATCATCATCATCCCATTCCCGCGAGGCGCCCCCTCCGGAATCTTCATCCCAGTCGCGTTCGGTCCTCCATCCGGCATCTTCATTCCATTCGGAAGACTCGGAGGCGCGGCATTCGGATCAGCCTCCTTCAACTTCGGCCCACCCTTCGCCACCACCAGCGCATAGATCGGCAGATCCTTGCTCTCGCGATGCACCTTCAGCTTGAACCGGTCAGCCATCAGCGCCTGCATCATCAGCCGTTGCTGCGCGGTCCTCTCCTCAGGCGAAAGCTTCGCCAGCGCCGCCACCGTCTCAGCATCCATCTTCGCCTCTACGTTGAACCGTTTATCCCCCACCGCCCCCGCGCCCGAAATCTGGTCCTCTGACTTCAGGTTGTACGCATACTGAATCAGCGCCTTCATCGACACTCCTGCCGCCGAGTACCTGTCCCCCAGCATCTGCACCCGGATCATCATGCGGTCGCCCTCAGGCTGATACGGTTTGATCGACACCGCGTCATACTCCGGCGGCTTTGCTCCCGCCGACGCGTCCTGACTCCACACCGGCAACGCAACGGCCATCCACATCGCCGCCATCAGCAACATCCCTCGTCGCACAACGGTTCCAGTCATCATTCGAACAGTCCTCTTCTCGTTCTTGGGATTGCTGCGCATACCAGGTCACCAGCTCAAAATAAAGGTTTCCAGATGGACGTTTCCCGCCCACAATCGCTCACAACCCAAAAGATTTATTTGTAAGACTCAAAGCTACCGCCCGGCAGCCTTTGTCGTAGCCACCACGCTACCCCACCTCTTCGAACCAGAGCTCCAGCACACCCTCGCGCGTCACCACCATCACTTCGTCCAGCGACTCCGCCACCCAGTCCGCCGCCTTCAACTCCTCAGCCGAGTGTGTCCCCAGCACTCCCAGCACCCTGCACCCCGCCGCCACGCCCGCGCCCACGCCCGACGGCGCATCCTCCACCACCACGCAATCCTCCGCATCGAATCCCAGCAGCTCCGCCCCGCGCCTGTAAGGCTCCGGATCAGGCTTGCCCCGCTCCACCATATCCCCGCTGATAATCTTTCCCGGCACCGGCAACCCCGCCGCCGCCAGCCGGCCCAGCATCAGCCTCCGCGTGCATGAGGTCACGATCGCCCATTGCTCTTGCGGCAGCGCCTCCAGCAGCGCCTTCACCCCCGGCAGCACCCTCAGGTCCGCCATGTCCATGATCTCCAGGTCCTCGATAGCTCGCAGCCCCGACTGCGCATCGATGTCCGGCCGCAGCATCTTCACAATGTCGATAGCCCTCATCCCATGCGGCACAACATAGTTATCCGCGTCCGGAATCTCATACATCTTCGCCCACCGCCGCCAACACCGCTCCACCGACCCAATCGAGCTGATAAGCACGCCATCCATATCGAACAGCAAACCCTTCGTCTCAACCTTCATCGCACCCCCACATGCACGCTCACCGCGCCGTCCGTGCCGTACCTGTCGAAATCTGCCTGATACCGCCGGTCGAACGGCGCCTTCCAAACCTCATCCCACGCCTCAAACACTCCCTGCGGCACCTTCCCCGTCACCTGCAGCACAGCAAAACTCCCCGCAGCAACCTCGATCTTTTTCATCCCCTCAGGAACGCTCACGCCATCACCAACCGCGCATCCAACCACCACAGTAAACTCCTGCGTGTAATCCCCCTCATACTCGCAATACACGCAGTAAACCGCGTCATCCAATCGCCCCTCAACGCATTGAGCGTCGCCCATGGCATGAAATCTTCGCCACAAATCCCCAATCTGCTCCGGAGTCGCATTCGATACTCTCGCGGCAATCCCCATCACCACCAACCCCGCCTCGTCGCGAAGTTCATAGCTCAAGCAGCACCGCCCTGCAGCACAAACCCCTGCGCCGCCTTCAGAATCTTCCCCACTGCCTCCTGCGAGCAGCTCTCGCAATAAACCCGCAGCAGCGGCTCCGTCCCCGAAGCCCTCAGCAGCAACCAGGTCTCCGCGGCGTTTTCCATCACAGTACAATCCGCGTTCTCCAAAAAGAATTTGATCCCATCCATCGTCTCCACTCGCAGCACCTTCATCCCGGCCATCTCATCCCCAGCCTTCATCCCGCGAGCCCGCGCAATCGCAGACTGCTTCAGCCCCTCATCAATATGCATATCCACACGCCCATATTGATGCTCGCCAAACTCCGCCTGCAGCGCCGCCACCAGCTCACCCAGCGTCTTGCCCTCATCCGCCATCACATTCGCCACCAGCAGGGAATTCAGCAGCCCATCCCGCTCGGGCAGATGCTTGCTGATCCCCACCCCGCCCGACTCCTCGCCCCCAATCAAAATTTCATGCTCCAGCATCAGGTCCACGACATACTTGAACCCAATCCCATGCTCATGCAACCGCCGCCCATACTTCGCCGCGATGCGGTCCATCATCTTCGTCGTGTTGAACGCCCGCGTAACATCCCCCGGCCACTTCTTCCGCTCCAGCAGCCAGTAAGTCAGCAGCGCCAGAATCTTGTGCGCATCCACCACATTCCCATGCTCGTCGACAGCCCCAATCCGATCCGCATCCCCATCGGTAATCAGCCCTGCATCGCACCTGTCTGCGACCACCCTCTTCTGCGTCTCTGCAATATGCGGCAGAATCGGCTCCGGATTGATCCCAGGAAACGCCGGATTAATCTCCCCGCGCATCTCCACAAACGGAATCCCCGCCCGCCCGAATATCCCCGCGATCACCCCACGCCCCGACCCATACATCGTGTCGATCAGAAACTCTGTACCCCGAGGCCTTGATCTTCTTCAGATCGACAAAAGCCTCCAAACGCCTCATGTACTCCGCCATGAAAATCAGCTTCCGCAATCGCCCCCGGAGTCTTAGCCTCAGCCAGCGGCTTATCCAGATAGCTCTCAATCGACGTCATGATCGAAGGCTTACCCGACCCCCCATAAGTCGCCTTGTACTTCACCCCGTTCCACTCCGCCGGATTGTGGCTCGACGTAATCATCACCCCGCCCGCCGCCTTCCGCCGCCTCACCTCGAACGACAGCGCCGGCGTCGGCGTCTCCCTGTCCGCAATCACCACCGCAATCCCCGCCCCCGAAAGCACCTTCGCCACCACCCCCGCAAACGATCGCGACCCAAACCGCGTATCCCACCCAATGCAGACGCCCGCCGCCGCATCCTCATGCGCCAGCACATAGTTCGCAATCGCCGCCGCCGCCACCCGCACATTGGCATAAGTGAAGTCATCGGCAATGATCCCGCGCCAACCATCCGTCCCAAACTTCACCACCGTCTTACCATCACTCATCCCAAACCCTCGACTAACTCTGACAACTGACAACCGATCACTGACAACTGCCTCTAAGTCAGCCCACCGCGCCCCGTCTCCTGCAGCGTCTTCACAACCTTCCCCACATCCTGGCACTGCGCACGCGTAGTAATCAGCAGAGCATCCTCCGTCTGCACCACCACAAGTCCCTGTACGCCCACTAGGGCCACCGACACTCCCGGCGCAAACACATAATTGCCCGTCGCATCGATCACCACATCATCCGAAGCCTCCACCACATTCGCGCAAGGATCATTGCTGTACTCCGGCCTCCCCATGTGATGCTCATGCAGCGCCGCCCACGACCCCAGATCGTTCCACCCAAAGTCCCCCGGCAGAGAAACAATCCCCGAGTCCTCTCGGTGCGACCGCGGCTCCAGCACCGCATAGTCCACGCTGATCGACTCGCATCTGCGGATAAACCTCCGCAAACACCCGCTCAAAGTCCGCCGTCCCAAACGCCGCGGCAATCTTCTCCAGCGGCGGAGCCATCGCCGGCCGATACTCCCGTATCGCATTCGCCAGCGTTCGCGCGCTCCAGAAAAATATCCCGCCATTCCACGCATAATTTCCCGCCGCCAGAAACTCCTCAGCCTTCTCCTTCACCGGCTTCTCGGTAAACCGCCGCACCCGCTTCGCCTCTACCCCACCGGCCGAATCGATAGCGTCCCCCAGCTCGATATACCCATACCCTGTCTCCGCCCGAGTCGGAGGAACCCCCAGCACCACAATCGTCTCGCCCTTCGCCGCCAGCTCCACTCCCGCCCGCAGCACCTCGGCAAACCGCGCCCCATCCTTCACCACATGGTCCGACGGAAACATCCCGATCACCGTCTCCGGCTCCGTCCTCTCCAGCAGAAACGCCGCCAGCGCGCACGCCGGAGCAGTATTCCGCGCCGCCGGCTCGCTCAGAATCTGCTCGCAAGGCACCGTCGGCAGCTGCTCGCAGATAACCCCCGCCAGCATCTCATTCGTAATCACCCAAACATCGCTCGCAGCCGCCACCGGCAGCAGCCGGTCCAGCGTCTGCTGAATCATCGTCCGCTCGCCATCCAGCGCCAGCACCTGCTTTGCCTGCGCCCGCCGGCTGCGCGGCCAAAACCGCGTTCCGCTGCCACCCGCCAGAATTACCGGCGCAAACCGTATTTTCTGTTCTTTAGACATAACCATTTCATCTTAACGGAAAAAGCCGCGCCATCTTTAAAAAATGGCGCGGCCCATTTGCAGTATTTCTTCCTACCCTAAAGACGCAAAGTACTCCTTCATGCGCTTCAGCCCTTTATCAATCACATCAGCCGACACCGCATAGCACAGCCGTATATGCTCGTCCGTCCCAAACGGCTCGCCCGGAACCACCACCACATGCGCCTCGCTCAGCAGCTTCGCCGCCACATCCGACGCCGTCTTGATCCCGCCCTTGCCGAAGAACTGGCTCACATTCGGATACACATAGAACGCGCCCTGCGGCACCGTGCAAGTAATCCCCGGAATCTCCGCAAAGCCCGCCAGCATCCGGTCCCTCAGCTTGATGTAGTCCGCTCGCATCTCTGCCACGCACGTCTGGTCGCCGCTCACTGCCGCAATCGAAGCCTTCTGCACCAAGCTCGCCGTGTTCGACGTGCTCTGCGACTGCAGCTTGCCATCGCCGAGATAATCGCCTTCGGCCCCAGCGCAAAGCCCGCGCGCCAGCCCGTCATCGCATACGTCTTCGAAAGCGACCCCAGCACCACCACATGCTCCTTGCAATCCGTGAACGACCCGCCGCTCACCATCTCGCCATTGAAGCTCAGGTACACGTAGCACTCATCCAGCAGCACAAAGATCCCGCGCTGATGCGCCAGCCGAACGATCGCCTCCAGGTCTTCACGCGGCATCACCGCGCCCGAGGGATTCGACGGCGTATTCAAAATAATCGCCTTCGTCCTCGGCGTAATCGCAGCCTCGATCATCCCCGCTGTCACCCGGAAATTCTCCGACTCGCTGCTCTCCACATAAACCGGCACGCCGCCCGCATACTCGATGATGTCCTTGAAGCTCACCCAGTACGGCGCCGGCAGAATCACCTCATCGCCATGGTCCACCAGCACCTGCACCGCATTGAACAGCGCCAGCTTCCCGCCCGTCGTAAACACGCACTCTTCCGCCGTATAGTTCGACCCGAAGTCCGCCGCATGACGGTCAACAATCGCCTTGCGAACCTCCGGTATGCCGGCCACGTTGGTATAGCGTGTAAAGTTCTTATTGATCGCGTCGATCGCAGCATCCTTGATGTGCTGCGGCGTCGCAAAGTGCGGCTCGCCCGCGCCAAAATCCGCCAGGTCAACACCCTCGGCCTTCAGCTTCTGTGCCGCTGCCGTAATCGCCATCGTCGCCGAAACTTCAATGCGCCCGATGCGGTCCGCAAATACCTTTATTGCTGTCGCTGTGCTCATATTCAACAGTTTCGCAGATTTACCCCCCAAGATAAAGCTCGTAGATCGCGAGCAGACCTCTCTCTTCTCGAAGAGGGCTATCGGCAGCACACGGCGGCGCCGTCATCACCTCTGCTTCCGCACCACCCACGTAGTCATGCATCGCGACCCCTGCACCACCGTAGTCTTCAGCGGATCGACCAGCCTCCCGCCCAACCCCGCCGTCAACCCCATCAACATCTCCTCATCCACCAGAAACCACTCCTGCCCATCCGGCATTAGAAACCGCCGCCCCATCACCCGCTTAAAGTCCTTCCCAATCGTCGAACCCAGCCTGCAGAACAGCAATCCACCCGGCCGCAGCACCCGCCACACCTCCCGCACCATCCCGTTGAACTGCCCCTCATCCCGCGCAAAGTGCAGCACCGAATTGCACACCACCACATCCGCAAATCCATCCGCGAACGACATCGCCTCAATCGCCTCCACCCGAAAGTTCCCAGCCGGCAGCTTCGGTGCCAGCCGAGCCGCCATCGCCCTCACATACGCCACTGCCTCCGCGCTCTCATCCACCCCAAAGCACTCATACCCCTCCCGCAGCAGATAAACCAGATTCCGCCCGCCCCCACACCCCGCATCCACCACCCGCATCCCTGGAGCAATATTCCCCCGCAGCAACTGATCAAACAGATAAATATCGATATTCCCAAACCGCTCCGCCAATCCCATCGACACCTCGAATCGCCTCAAAACAAGCCTCGTAGAATCGCCTCAAAACAAGCCTCGCACATGTTTCACCGTTCCGGAGGGAGCGTGGGCTCCAGAGGTAACTTTGTTAAACGATTCCTTAGCCACAGCCGCGTCCTTAGCCACAGCCGCGCAAGTCCTTCGCGTGAAGCGCGAACTCAGAGAGAGCAGGGGCCTTCAGGCCCATGAATATTGGCCAAAGAAATGGGGCTTTAGCCTCCGGGCCTTCTCGTCTCAGCCACAAATCCTCGTTTCAACACCAAAAAATTGATTGACAATCAAATCCGTAAGCACTAACTTACCGTTAGTGAAAACTTACCAATCCCAACTCGACGCCATAGGCGACCTCACCCGCCGCACCATCCTCGAGCGCCTCCGCCGCGGCCCACTCACTGTCGGCGAACTCGCCGGCGAACTCCCCGTAACCCGTCCAGCCGTCTCCCAGCATCTGCGCGTCCTTAAACAAGCTCAGCTCGTACAATCCCGCGCCGCCGGAACCCGCCGTTACTACCAGCTTGACCCCAAAGGCTTCGCCGATCTCAGGTCCTACTTCGACAGCTTCTGGACCGAGGCTCTCCAGGCCTTCAAAGCCAAAGTAGAGGAGAAATAAACCGATGCCGCCAAAAATGACCCTCGCCGACACCCCCACAACCGTCACCGACCATGACCTTCAGCCGGTTTCGAAGAGCATCCGCGTCAAAGCGCCCGCCGACCGCGCCTACCGGGTCTTCACCCAGGAGATGGATAGCTGGTGGCCCCGCACTCATCACATCGGCAGTTCCCCCATGAAGCGCGTAGTCGTCGAGCCCCACCCCCAGGGCGCCATCTACACCGACCAGGAGGACGGCGCCATCTGCCCCTGGGGCACCGTCCTCGTCTGGGACCCACCCCACCGCTTCGTCATGGCCTGGCAGGTCAACCCCGACTGGAAGTACGAGCCCGACCTCTCCAAATGCAGCGAGGTAGAGCTCCGTTTCACCCCCGCCGACGATGGCACCACCCTCGTTGAGCTGGAGCACCGCGGCATCCACCGCCACGGCGGAGCTTGCGCCAAAATGCGCGAAGCCGTCAACGCTGAAGGCGGATGGGGTGGCCTGCTCATCCTCTTCGCAGCCAAAGCGGAGCAAGCCCAATGAAACTCGCCTCGATGAAACCAGCCCTCTGGTTCCGCATCGCCGCCGCTCGCTTCCTGCTCTTCGCCGTCGGACACACCTACGGCTTCCTCACCTTCCGGCCCTCGAATCCCGAGGGTCGCGCCGTCTTGGATGCCATGAACAACACGCCTCTTATCGTAGGCTCAACCACCTTCACCTACGGCGGCTTCTACCTCGGCTTCGGCCTCTTCATCACCCTCTTTGAACTCTTCACCGCATGGCTGTGCTGGCAGCTTGGCTCGATGTCCCGCCGAGCCCCATCAGACACCCAAACCATTACCTGGGCCATGTTCGCCGTTCAAATCGTCGGACTGGCCCTCTCCTTGCGATACTTCTCCACAGGCCCCGCAATCCTCTCCATGCTCACGGCTCTCTGCCTCGCAATGGCTGCGATCTCCACGCGCCATCAAGCCGCCTCAACGGCATAATCCGTGTTACTTCTCGTAGAGCTCCATCTCGCTCAGCACCGGTTCCCCCGTCTGCTCCTTAGCCGCCGCCCGCTGCGCCGCCCCGAACATCGCACCCCGCGCCATCTTTACCGGCGCAAACTTCGCAAACCCCAGCAACTCCGGCATGTCGTCGTAGATAGCCTCCATCCCACCCCGCATCATGTACGTCTCATGCCAGAACCCCGTCCCGCCCGAGTCCTTCAGAAACCTCTTCCACCACTCCCGGTGCGGATCAGACCTCGTCCACGCCATCAACGACTCCATATCCCGCCAGTACTGCCTCATCCCCAGATGTGTCGGAACCAGCGAGAACACGAACTGCTCATGCAGCAGCAACCCATCCGGCTGCGCCTTCACCGAATCGGCAATCTGCGGCCCCATCCTCATCAGCATCTTCAACCCTGTCACCCGGTTCACCCGCATCCCCAGGTACACAACCACCAGATCCGGATACTGCGACAGGTCCACAGTCTGCCGGCTGACACGAGTCGCCATCACGAACCTCCCTTCGCTCCCATTCTCAGAGCCCCATCACTTGACAAATCTACCCGTCAGAAGGCCTCCAAAGCACCCCCCACCCACCGCCAGCCCACCCAAATCCAACCCCCTGGCCCAATCCAGGCCTGGACCTATCCCATTTGTTTCCTAGACTTTGTCCAAAATGCCGGGGGGGAGGGGGGTATCAAACCGCCGGTACCTTAGCCTTCAACCGCTCCATCACCAGCGGAGGCACCAGCGCCGTCACATCCCCACCCAGACGAAAGACCCCTTTAATCAGCCGCGAGCTCACATACGTATACTTCTCCGCCGGCATCATGAACAGCGTCTCCAGCTCCGGGTCAAGCTTCCGGTTCATCATCGCCATCTGGAACTCGTATTCGTAGTCCGAAATAGCGCGAATCCCTCTCAAGACCGCCTTCGCCCCCTGCTGCCGCGCAAAATCCACCAGCAACCCATCGAACGTCGTCACCGTCACGTTCCTGAAACCCCGCGTAGCCTCGAAGATCATCTCCTTGCGCTCAGGAACCGTAAAAAGCGGTGTGCCCTTCTCGCTGTTCCGCAGAATCGCCACCACCAGCTCATCCACAATCTTCGCCCCGCGCGCAATCAGGTCCAGATGACCGTTGGTCAGCGGATCGAACGTCCCCGGATAAATTGCCTTCACTGTATGCATGTCTAAAGCAGCATACCTCTTACCCCGCAAACCAGCCACAAATCCCGAACGGTCCCGCGCCTGATTCGTCGGAAAAATTCACCGGACTGTAGTCTTCTCGCCAGTCCACCCCGTCTCTCAATGTGTTGCAGCTTTTACCTGCCATTTACAGGCAGCTTGCGGTACCTTTATTCCCGATGCCATCACAAGCCCTCAACCCGGCCAGCCTTTCCATCTCGGAATCACCCGCAACGCCCTTTGACGATATCGACTCCATCGTCGCCCTTCATCGTCAGCGCATCTTCCGTTTTCTCCTCGTCTCCACCCGCGACCCCGACATAGCCGACTCCCTCACCCAGGACACCTTCCTCCGCGCCTGGTCTGCCCGAGCCTCCTTCCGCAACGAGTGCGCCATCCACACCTGGCTCATGCACATCGCTATCAACCTCCTCCGCGACCACACTCGCACCGAGCGCTTCCGCTTCTGGAAGCGCGCCGCTGCCAGCGCCATCGACGTCGACGATCCTGCCTTCGACCTCCCTCAAGCCGCCAGTTCCGTCGAATCCCGTCTCATCGCCAGCGAGCAGATGGCCCTCATCTGGGACACTGTTGCCAGGCTCTCCGCCCGCCAGCGCAGCATCTTCATCCTCCGCTTCGTCGAGCAGATGGGCCTCGCCGAGATAGCCCAGGCCACTAACCTTCCCGTCAGCACCGTTAAAAGCCACCTCTACCGCGCCCTCGCTGCCATTCGAGCCCGCCACAGCCTCTCCACCGACTCCGCCCCGGAGGCCCTATGAACCCCAAAACCCCTCATCACCTCCCCATCCAGCCCAGCATCCAGCCGCTCGCGCAGCACCTTAACCACGACCAGCTCTGCGACGTCCTCCTCCACGACGACCTCGACGTCCACGCTCTTCACGGCGATGCCGTCTTCTCGACCGCCGCCGCCGACCAGCTCGCCGCCTTCCAGGAGCATCTCCGCAACTGTCTCATCTGCTCCGCCGAGCTCGAGATCATGCGCGGCGCCGTCGGCCGTTTCCAGACCACCGCCGCCGCCCTCACCGCGCGCGAGCTCGACCGCCGGCCACTTCCAACCCCCTTCAGCTCCCTCATCAGCGCGCGTTCCCGCAGCTACTCGCCCCCTGCCTTCATCTGGGCTGCCGCCGCCCTGCTCGTCGCCTCGCTGCTTCCGCTGAGCCTGCTTCACCTCAAGCCGAATCCGCTCCTGCGTCACCCGGCCATCACACCGCAAACCTCCCCCACGGCCACGGTCGCCGCGCAGCCCGTCACACCCGACGTCGACTCCGACGCCGCCCTCCTCGATGACATCAACCAGGACCTCTCCGCCTCCGTCCCAGAGCCGATGCAACCGCTTGCCAGCCCTGCCGTTACCGCCGATACCGTCTCCATCCGGGAGTCAAACTAATGCGAGCGACCGCTGAAAAGGCAGTTGCTTTGAAAGGGCGGGATTTTAGTCCCGCCACAAAGACTTTGAAAAAGGAAACAATGACCGCCAAGCCACTAACCTCACTCTTCGCAGCCCTGCTCGCCGCAGCTCTGCTCTCTCCTGCTTACGCATTAGCCCAGCAACCACCGCCACCCGCCGGCTCGCCTCCTCCACCTGACGGCTCCGCCGCTCCCATTGTCCGTTCCACCCCCCGCCCGTCCCGCCAGCAGCCGCCGATGATGACTCGCGGCTACCGCAGCAGCGACGACATGAGTCCTGGCTCCCGCATCGCCCCCCCCGGCCTGTGGTGGAAGAATCCCGACATCATCCAAAAACTCTCCCTCACCGACGACCAGCAGAAGAAGATGGACACCATCTTCCAGGACAGCCGCCTCAAGCTCATCGATCTCAAAGCCAGCCTTGAAAAGCAGGAGGTCATCCTGCAGCCCATGCTCGACGCCAACCCGCCCGACACCAACAAGGTCCTCGCCCAGATCGACCACGTAGCTCAGGCCCGCGCCGAACTCGAAAAGGCCAACGCCAAAATGCTCCTCGGCATCCGCGGCGTCCTGACCGCTGACCAGTGGACCAAGCTGCAAGCCGACCGCGGCTCCAGCCGCCGCTCGATGTACAAAGGCCCCGGAGGATCGAGCGGCACCACTGGAGTTCCCGGCGGCGGAGGCATGAGTGGCGGCGGAGGCCGCCAGTTCCACTTCGCCCCGTAGCTCTTCGACCACCCACAGCGGAATGACAAACAAAAACACGACCGTGGATACTTCGACTTGGGGAATCAGGATGGGACCGGGAGCGCCTTCGCTCAGGAAGACACTTCTTCTGATTTGCCGGGAGCTTCCGTGCTTCGGGTGGAGCGTTTTAGGTCGCGGATTAGTTCGGGGAGTTTATTGAAGCGGGCTGTCGCTTTGAGCCAGTCGGCGTTGTCGATGGCGGGGGAGCCAGAGACAACTTTGCCGGCCGCTACGTCGCCTCCGATGCCGGACTGGGCAGTGACGATGACGCCGTCGCCGATGGTGTTGTGGCCGGCGCTTGCGGCCTGGCCGGCGAAGATGACGTTCTTGCCGACCTTCGTGGAGCCGGCGAGGCCGACCTGGGCGCAGAGGAGGGTGTCTTCGCCGACAGTGCAGCCGTGGCCGACCTGGACGAGATTGTCGATCTTCGCCCCAGCGCTGATACGCGTTTCTCCTATAGAAGCGCGGTCGATGGTGGCGTTGGCCTGAACCTCGACGTTGTCGCCTAGAATGGCGGGGCCGGACTGAAGGATCTTGTACCAGGCTGAGCCACTGGGGGCAGTGTGGTCGCGGGCGAAGCCGAAGCCGTCAGCTCCGATGATGGAGCCGTTCTGGAGGGTGACGTGGTCGCCCAGCTGGCAGTACTCGCGGATGACGGAGTGTGTGTGGGCGAAGAAGTGGTCGCCGATAGTGGCATGAGGGTAAAGGACGACGTGCGGGAGAATGATAGCGTTGTCGCCGAGGGTGACGTGGTCCATGATGACGGCGTAGGCGCCGATGTGGGCGTTGGGACCGATCCTGGCCGTGGGGGCGACGATGGCGGTGGGATGGATGCCGGGGGCGTAGGTGGGTGGGGTGTAGAAGAGCTCGATGGCGCGTGCGAAGGAGAGGTAGGGGTTCGCGATGCGGAGGGTGGCGGCGGGGATTTCGGCGAAGTTGGGCTCGACTATGACCGCGGTGGCCTTGGTGGTGCTGGCCAAGGAGATGTACTTGGGATTTGAGACGAAGGTGATGTCGCCGGGGCCGGCGGTGTCAATGGCGGTTACGCGGGTGATTTCAACGTTGGGGTCCCCGTGGAGTTGGGCTCCGAGGTGGGCGGCTAGATCGGCTAACGTCATTAGGGGATTTTAGCGGAGTTGGCGAGGAGGGGTGTGGGGTTCGCTTCGCGAGCGGTCACAGCTCAAACTCAAGATGCGGGGCACCCGGACTTGCGGGGCACCTCGATCAAAAACCTGAATTGGCGCTACTAATTGGGGCGGGCGTTGGATGGGAGGTTTGTGTTGAAGAGGTCTTGCTGGGGGTTGGGTGGGGTGGGGGTGGGTTTCTTTTTGGAAGGTGAGGTGATGACGGCCAGGAGGGCTAACTCGGCGATTGAGGTGCGCGGGACGTAGAGGCGTTGGGTGTTGGAGCGGGTGTCGGGTGGGATGAGGAAGAGACCGGCGTCGTTGACCAGGTCGTCGAGCAGGGTGATGTCGATGGGGGCTAGGCCTTCGAGGAGTTCGCCGGTGGTGAAGGTGAGGCGGAGCCAGAGGCCTTCGGTGCGGGGGCGGGCTAGGAAGGTGCGGCGGGGAGGCGCTCGGGGTTGATGGTGTCGGAGAGATTGAAGTCGCGGACGTAGCTGATGAGCTTGATGTCGTTGAGGGGAAGGGGGATGATGCGACCGTGAGGTCGAGCAGATCGAGCGCGCGATTGCGGACGAAGTCGGAGAGGGCGAGATAGCCGGGGAGGATATCGGTCTGGCCGGTGACCGCGGTTGCGACGGATGATGACTTTTTTGTGGGTGGAAGAGGGCATGGCGGACAGCGCGGATTGTCGCATGAGTGACGGGGTGGCAGCGAAAAAGGTGCAGTTTAGGTAGCGAATTTGCCACTCTTGTGCTACATTTGAACTTTGCGTTGAGCGTCAAGATCTTTCTAAGCGATTGATTTGTCGGACTTTAGAGCTGGCTTCTCCTGGCGATTTCAGGGCGGGCAATAGTTCGGGTCGTAGACGGAAAGTTTAGGCTGAGCGGCGCATTCCGGCAATAGCCGGTATGGAGTGTACGCAGCAAATATGGCCGATTATATCTACCTGCTTGAAAACCGACTTTCCCCTGCACAGCAGACGGCATTGTCTAAAGGTTCGAGAAGTTGCTCGGCTAAAGGGCTTACGGTGTTTCTGGTGGGCGGAGCGGTGCGCGACCTGACCAGCGGGTCGCCGGTGCGCGACCTGGATGTAGCGGTTCAGGGAAATGCTCTCAAGCTGAAGAAAGATCTGGAGAAAGCCGGCGGTGAGATCGCGGGCGAAAATGAGGCGTCACAGGCGCTGTTTGTGCGGTTTCCGGGCGGTGTTCGGATGGAGGTTGGCAGCACGCTGCCGTCGACTTCCCGAAGCCGGGGAAGCCATGGTGACCAAGCCGGCCAGCATTCTGGACGACCTGCGGCGGCGGGACTTTACGGCGAACGCGATGGCGCTGTCGCTGAACGATGGGTCGTATGGGCTGCTGATGGATCCGCTGAACGGCGTGGCGGATATCGAGAACCGCGAGCTGCGGCTGGTGAGCAACTATGGGTTCATCGAAGACCCGGTGCGGATGATCCGGGCGGCGCGGTTCATGGCGCGGCTGGGCTGGCAGATGGAAGAGAAGACCGCGGCTCGGTATGAGACGGGCAAGGAAGAGGAGTACATCTCGGCGATGGGGGCGTTCCAGCGCGGCTATGAGGCGGAAGAGATCTTCCACGAGGAGGATCCGCTGCGGGTGCTGAAGCGGCTGGAGCATGAGGGGTGGATGAAGCACCTGTTCCCGGCGCTGGAGCTCGGCGAAGGCGAATGTGGCGGAGCTGGAGAAGCTGCGGGAGAGCCAGACGCAGCTGGAGCTGCGGGGATCCATCCGGAGACGGCGGCGGCGAACTTTCCGCTGCTTGACGGCGAAGATGGCGCCGAAGGACATGTCGGCGCTGAAGAAGCAGCTTTCCGCGGCAGGGATTTGTGGAGGAGATTGCGGCGCTGGAGAAGGAGGCCAAGGAGTTTGCGGCGCAGTTCACGGCAAGGGAGCGGCGACGCCTTCGCAGGCGTGGAAGCTGCTGATGCGGCCAGGCCGGAGGCGGTGTTGTGGGCGGCGCATACGAGCAAGAGCGGCGGCGGTGCAGGACAAGTTCAAGGCGTTCTATACGGAGTGGCCGCAGGCGAGGCAGAAGATTCCGTATCCGCTGATGCAGGAGATGCGGATTATTCCGGGGCTGTCCGAGTACGAGGAACTGGTGGAGAAGCTGTTCTTTGAGCTGATGGATGGGAAGCTGACGACGGTGGAGGAGATGAAGGCGTTTCTGGAGCCGTACTCGCCGCCGGCGCCACCGCCGCCGGTCCATCTGCGACGGCCGCGCGCGCCGAAGAAGGACGCCAAGCCGGCGAAGAAGAAGAAAGAGGCCGCGGAGGGTGAAGAGATTCTCGTGGCCGAGAATGGCGAGGGCGCGGAACCGGTTGAGGCTGCGGAGAGCGCCAAGCCGGTGAAGGCGGCTGTTCCTGCCAAGGCGGCTCCGGTAGAGGCTCCGGCGAAGGCGGCTGGGAAGAAGGTTGCCGCTCCGGTGAAGGCTGCTGAGAAGCCGGCGGTGAAGAAGGCGGCTGTGAAAGCTCCGGTGAAGGCGGCTGCCAAGGCTCCGGCGAAGAAGGTGGCCGCTAAGAAGGTTGTGAAGGCTCCGGCTAAGAAGGCGATCGCCAAAAAGCCTGCGGCGAAGAAGGCTGTGGTGAAGAAGGCTCCTCCTGCAAAGAAGGTCGCGGTCAAGAAGGCTGTGGCGAAGAAGGCTCCGGCTAAGAAGAAGCGGTAAGGGTTTTGGGTTTCGAAAGTGGCAGCTCCGGTGATTTTGCCGGGGCTGCCACTTTGTGCCCATTCATCCTTTTGTCGAGAGTTTTCCGCGTCATATGCTGTTCTTCGCTTCGCTCAGAATGACGGCTTCATGAGTGGATGACGGGTGGAAAGGTGGTGCTAGGCTGCGGCTTGTATCGCCTAAACTTCTGCTGCCATCAAGAGATCGCTGAAGCTGGGCTTGCCTGTATCCACATGTCCTGCATAACGCGCCATGGAGCCGACAGCTTCGGTCGACACGGTGAAGTCGTACCAGCTGTGACTCTTACTGAGATCCAGGACGACGGACTTCGTCCCACCAGCCGGGATCGTCTTCGCGATGGCCGCTGCCTTATAGGAGTTGTCCTGCATGGTCACCGCGAGTGAGCTTTCCCCGGAGTTGCGAAGCCGGACTTCTACGTTGCCGCTTGCCTGCGAACCCTTGCGTTCATGCACAACCTGCACATGAAGCGGCGATGCCTGGGAGGTTCCCGTAAAGGAGCGGTAGAAGCCATTGGGGCCGTGCACGTCGATGAGGTAGCGCGAGTCCGCGAAGACCTCCAACGGAAACTCCCGGTGAAGAGTGTCCCCCGGCTTCACGGCGTAGGTTGCGGCCGTCATGCCATGAGCGGTCTTCCCATCACTCCTGATTCCGTGCAGGTAGACATTGAATGGGGCACCGGAGGAACGCGCACCATGAATGTCATTGGCGGCGGTCATGCGCAGCTCGAACTTCTTCGCATCATTGCTCAGGCCACCGTCGGCATAGAGTTCATAGGGAATGGCACACGATGGGCGGACTCCCGGCTCCTGATGTGCCGTCAATGGAGAGTGGAGCGGGCTGCGGTTGATCTGCTCGATCTCCGTTGGGCTGAGTTCTTTGTAGTTGGAGGGCAGCTCCTTGAAGCGGGCTTTCTGAATGCTGACGACAAACTTGTCACGGTCCAGAAAATCAAGCTTCGGTTCGGTGGCATCGTGAGACGGAAGCAGGAGGTCAGGTTCCCGCTGATGGCGCGCCGCCACGCGCTGATATTCTCTTCTCTGACCTGTTTGCCGAACTTCTTCTGCACGAAGTCCTCAAGGAACATCAGGGTCGAGGTATGGTCGAACAGCTGGGAGTTCACCCACCCGCCACGGCTCCAGGGTGATGCCACAATCGTTGGGATTCGATAGCCCAGGCCGATCGGCCCGGACCGCGCCTCGCGGGCGGACACGCCCTGTGCGAGCTCATCCTGGGCGTAGGTGTACTCGAGCCCCGTGTCGATACCGGAAGAAGCTCCTCCGGTGCTCGGGCCGCTTCGGATCGGCGGCCACGAACGACGGAGCGTGGTCGAAGTAGCCGTCGTTTTCGTCGTAGGTCAGGATGAAGATCGTCTTCTTCCAGACCTCGGGGTTCTTCGTCAGGATGTCCATCACCTCGGAGACGTACCACGCTCCATACCAGGGCGAAGTGGGGTGGTCGGAGAACTTCTCCGGAGCCGATAGCCACGAGACGGCAGGCAGTTTGCCGGAGTCTACGTCCTTCCGGAACTGATAGAAGAGATCGCCCTTGGGCACGTTCATGTTCAGGTCTTTGCCGTCATCCTGGAAGCTGAGAGACTCCAGCAACCGATAATGAGGATCCTGCCTGTTGGTAACAAAGGCTGCATCGTGCAACTGGCGCTGCGGAGAAGTGAGCTGTTTGTAGAGGACCTCACCGCTATGGGGCAGCAATGCTTTGCATTGTTCCAGCTGGCGCTTATTGTCTTCGAGCCTGGCACGCAGTTGTGTCTCGTGGATGGTGTCATTTTCGGTCGAGAGCGTTTGTTCGTCCTTCTCGATCTGCTCCGTCAGCGCATCGATCTTCTCCTGCGCGTAAGCCACGTATCCGGGGTTCGCTTCAACTTTGTAAGCGGCGAAGCACTCGAGGAGATTGCAACCAAAGTTCGAAAGCCACGCATGTTCTTCCGCCGTCATTCCACCGGCGAAGGTCAGGTCGTTCTGGTAAAACTTCCACGAGATGCCGGCCTCGTGCAGACGCTCAGGATAGGTCTTCCATGGCATATTGCTGCGGAAGAACTCGTCATTCCTCATGTAAACCTTCGAGTCGGTACGCTGCGCGTCGCGCACCGTGCCTGTCCAGAAGGTACTGCGGTTGGGGGTCGTGCTGGTCATCACGCCACAGTAGCTCTGGTCGCACACAGTGAATGCATCGGCGAGCGCGTAGTAGAAGGGAAGGTCCTCGCGCGTGTAGTGGCCCATCGTCAGAGGCAGATCAGAGTAGGCGCGGTTACCGGAGCGTTTGGCTTCCAGCCATCCATCGTACCGGCCCTCATTCCATGCATCGACCTGGCTGTTGCGGGAGTGAGGGATGGAGCCCATCCATGTGATGCGGGTATCGCGTATGTCCAAGCGCCAGGGGGCGTAGGACTTTCCAGCAGCATCCGTTTGCACAAAGACCGAGTTGCCATTGGCCAGGCGAATGGCCCGTGGATCGTTGAAGCCACGTACGCCCTGCAAGGTCCCGAGCGCATGATCGAAAGAGCGGTTCTCCTGCATCAGGATGACGATGTGCTCCGCGTCTACATAAGTGGAGCCGGGGTCAGGCTCGATCGCGAACGCGCGGCGGATGGAATCGGGTACGAAGCCGCCTGCACCCGCTGCTCCGGATAACATCGCCGCCATCTTGAGAAAATTTCTTCTTGAAGTTGTCATATGACATTTTTTTCATGAAAGTATGAGGGGCTGATGAAACAGGATGCTCACGTTCTACTCTGCGGCATGCTAGTCATACGGCGCCTGTTCCCTCGCTCACCACAATCGCCAAAGACACGAAACGTGGATTAAGTTATTGGAAGAAGGCGAGCAGGGCGAAGAGGAAGAGCCAGAAGAGGCCCATGCTGTGCCAGTACCAGGCGGAGGAGTCGACGAGGATCTGGCGATTTTCCATCTGGCGGGAGACGTATAGGCCGTAGAGGGCGGCCAGGAGAAAGCCGAGGCCGAGGAAGAGGTGGATGGCGTGGGTGTAGGTGATGAGGTAGAAGAAGTGGCTGCTCTGGCTGGTGGTGAAGAGAACGTGCTCGGTGGAGAGCTGATGCCAGGCTGCCGCCTGTCCGGCGAGGAATAGGCCGCCGAGGAAGATGGTGGTGACGAGCCAGGGCATGGCGCGGCGGGAGGTGGGGCGTCCGATGCCGAGCCACTCTTCCATGGCGTGGGACTCTTCGAACATGCGGCGACGGGCGATCTCCATGGAGACGGAGCTTAGCAGGAGGACGGCGGTGTTGAGCCAGAGGATGGGCGGGACGCTGGTGGGGAGCCAGTCGTTGACGTAATGGTTGGCGGCGTCGAAGTGGCCGCTGGACTGGGAGACGAAGAAGACGCTGACCAGGGCGGTGAAGAACATGAGGTCGCCGCCGAGGGCGAAGAATATGCCGAGACGGTAGCGAGCGAGTTTCTCGCGGGGACCGCGGCGGCCGGCGGGACGGTTGTTCCAGTTGTCGCCGTCGCCTCCGCCGCCGGTGCGCTTGTCGCCCTTGTCGTTGGGCGGACGCCGGCCTGAACCGTGGTCGTGGTCTTCGGGACGGCGCTTTTTGACTCGGTCGGAGTCGATAGGGGTGATGGTTGCAGCCATGGGGAGCCTTTCGAGGGCGCGCGCTGTGGACAGCTTACTCCGGTTTGACGATCTGTTGTGTGTCTGATTGCTTTCGGGCGCGAAAAGTTTCTTCGATAATCGGTGCTAGGCTGGAAATCGATGAGGATGAAGGTTGGAGCGGTGGGCCATAAGGTGTCTGGAGTGAGGCTGAAGATCGCGGCGGTACGGTCCGGGACCGATCCGGTGGGTAAACTGCCGAGCGGGTCGTTTCCCAAGACGCTGGAGGAGCAGGCGAGGTGTCCGAGGTGCGAGGCGACCTATAACCTGATTGCGGACTGGGACCAGGCAAACGACCGGTGGTTTCCAGAGCGGTCGGAGCCGCTGATACGAATGCTGAAGAAGGCGGTTATGCTGGGGCATGGCGGGGAGCACCAGGTGACACACTTCGAGACGGAGGGTGTGGTGGTGACGAGCTTTGAGGCTCCGCGGGTGGGCGGGAATCCGCAGACAGTGCATTGAGGGTTTGGGTTGTTTCGGCCAGGTCTTATTTACCTTTTGGGCAGCTCTTGCGAACGAGGTCGAGGAAGAGTTTGTGGATGCGGGTGTCGTCGGAGAGCTCGGGGTGGAAGGTGGCGGCGAGGATGTGGCCGGAGCGGATGAGGGTGGGGAAGCCTTCGCGGGTGGCGAGGGTTTCGACGGTGGGGCCGGTGGGGCTGATGCGGGGGGCGCGGATGAAGACCATCTCGATGGGGCCGCCGGGCAGGGTGGTGTCGGCGAGGAGGATGGTGGAGTCGATCTGGCGGCCGTAGGCATTGCGCTCGACGGTGATGTCGAGGGCGGCGAGGGATCTTTGCGGGGGGTGCTCGACGTGGGTGGCGAGCAGGATGGCTCCGGCGCAGGTGCCGAAGGTGGGGGTCTTTTCGACGAAGGTCTTCAGGGTTTCGAAGAAGTCATTGCGTTCGAGGAACTTGAGCATGGTGGTGGACTCGCCGCCGGGCATGATGAGGCCGTCGATGCCTTCGAGTTCGGCCGGGGTGCGGACGAGTCGGGGGGTTGCGCCGAGGAGGCGGAGTGCCTGGGCATGGGCCTCATATGCGCCCTGTAGCGCGAGGACGCCGATGGTGAGGGAATCTGGCATGGTTGATTGATTTTATTGCATTGCGAAGAAAAGGCCTTCGAAGGATGTCGAAGGCCTGTGCTGAACGGAGTTGTTTTTGGGTTGAAAGAGGTTATCGCTTGGCGGCGTTTTCTCTCGCCTGGGCATGGAAGAGCTGATTGACGGTAGCGATGAAGTGCGCGGACCCGGGCTCGGGACGGACTCTACCGTTAAGTATCTCTTCGTAGGTGAGGTGCTTGCCGTAGTAGGCGTCGGTGTCGTTCTGGTTCTGGTTGACGACGTCGCCGGTGAGGTCGACTCCAGCGAAGATGCCCTTGTTGCGGGAGTAGGAGAGGAAGGCGGCGTTGGCGATTTCAGTGGTGTTGGCATTGGTATTTCGTCCAACCGGGCCAGCGGCGACGGAGGCGTCGGCTCCGAGCTTGATCTTATCGTGGAGCAGACGCTGGGCGGCGTCGTGCGTCATGCCGATGAGGACGAGGTCAGTGGACTCGCCCCCGGCTTGAAAGCCGAAGCTGGCGCCAGTCATCTGGATGAAGGCGGGGGCGCTCCAGCCGTGGCCGGTGCGGCAGGAGACGATGCCCTGGCCGTATTGACCACCGACGATGAATGCTCCTTTCTTGAAGCCGGGAACGACGGCGACGCAGGTGGCTTTGGCGGCGATGTCGTCGGGGATGCCTTTGTCGGGGGTGGCCATGAGTTCGTGCAGAACTGTGTGGGCGGCCTCGACGCGGTCGTCGAGCTTTTGGTTGTCCGCGGCGTGGGCGGTGAGGGTCAGAGCTGCGGAGATAAATCCAACTTGAATCCATTTTGCAAGCATTGCAACTTCTCCTTTGACGAACCAGGCTGTTTTGTTGACTTCGTTGAGCGACTCGAGCAGTTAATGCGATGCGGAGAGTGCGGCCGCAGTTGTGACGAGCAGGTTTTACTTTGGGGAATCTATTTTATGTGTGGCAGGCAACCTATGGAGTTGATTGCGAGTGAGCGGATGCGAGAGCGGCGCGGAGGTCGCGGTTCTCCTGCTCGAGGGACTCGATGCGATGGAAGAGTGGAGTTTGCTTGAGCTCGTCGATGGTCCAGCGCTGAGAGATGTGCCGGGGGCAGTTCCAGTCGAAGGCGGCGAGGTGGATGAGGATGACGCGTTCGGGGCGGGCTTTGGGGTCGATCTTTAGCTCATGCTTCCAAGCGGGGGCTTCAGACCAGGGAATGGTTTCGAGGTGGGCGAGGATTTTGAGGCGGGCCTGATGGGGGTAGTCCATGAGGAAAAGGGCGGCGCGGTTGTCGGCGCGGAGGTTGCCGGTGGTGATGTACTGGCGGTTGCCAGTAACGTCAGCGTAGGCGAGGGTGCGGTCGTCAATGATGTGGAGGAAACCGACCGGGCCCCCGCGAAACTGGATGTAGGGCCAGCCACCGGAGCCGACGGTGGAGATGTAGACGCCGTCGCGGCGGGAGATGAAGTCTTTTTCGAATTCGCTGAAGGTGTCGTTTGAGGGACCGCGTTCGGTGAGCTTTTCGTTGGCGGAGCGGCTGCCCTGCTCGCTCTGTACTGCTTTGACGTCGTCTGTAAAGGTGAGGGTGGAGAACTGGTGGGCCATCGGTTGAGCAGGCCCCTTCCCGGAGCGGTGCACTCGCGCTCTGAGTATAGGACGTTTGAGGATTGGTGGAGATTCAAAAATGCTTTTGCCAGTGTCAGATGGCCTTGTTGCGAACCCTCAAAATCGAATTGCGTGTAGGATGGTGAGCACTCCGCAGGTGGGCCCCCAACTTCATATATCGAGGTAAGGGACGATGAGCGTACTCCAAGCGCTATGCAACTATAACGGGCTGCTTTATGCGGCCTGGAAGGGTGAAGCCGGTGATGACCGGCTTTTTTATTCGTCGTTCAACGGAACGGTTTGGGCACCCCAGGCGATGATTCCCGGCAACAGCAGCACGGGGCCTTCTCTCGCGGATTATGGTGGCGCGATGTATGCTGCGTGGAAGGGCGAGGGCAGCGATCAGCGGTTGTTCTTCGCAAAGTTCTTAGGCGGGGCGTGGGGGCCGCAGGCGCAGATTCCAAACGTGGCGAGCAGTACCGGTCCGGCGATTGCCGCGCTCGGGAACAAGCTCTTCGCAGCGTGGAAGGGGATGGGGAATGACCAGGGGATCTATTACGCATCGTTTAATGGATCGGTCTGGACGCCTCAGGCGCTGGTTCCGAATGTAGCGACCAGCATGGCGCCGTCGCTGGCGTTCATCAACAATACGCTGTATATGGCGTGGAAAGGGATGAACAACGATCAGGGTCTTTACTACGCATCGTTCAATGGAGCGTTCTGGTCTCCGCAGGCGCTGATTCCGGGAACGGCGAGCAGCGTGGGGCCATCGCTGGCGGGCTTTAATGGCAAGCTGTACGCAGCGTGGAAGGGTGAGAGCGGCGACCAGGGGTTGTGGTATGCGTCGTACGATTTCACGAAGTGGTCTCCGCAGGCTCTGATACCTGGAGTGGCGAGCAGCATGGGTCCGGCGCTGGCGGAGTATGCCGTTATTTCCCGGATTGTCCTTCATCCAACGGCAAAGCTGTACGCGATGTGGAAGGGCGCGAATACGGACCAGCGGCTGTGGTATGCATCGTTTGATGGAACGACGTGGTCGGCGCAGGCCACGATTCCGGGAAATACGGGGCAGGATACGCCGCAGAACATCGGTTTGAAGATGCAGTATCAGGAGACTACTGAGTGGTGCTGGATGGCGGTGGCGACGAGCATCAATCATTTTTACAATCCAGCGAGCACGGCCACGCAGTGCGCGATTATGACGACGGTCGGACAGAACATTAATGGTTTCCCGAAGAACACGAGCGCCTGTCCCACGGCTCAGGCGATTGCGGCAGTGCCGGGACTGGCTACGATCCTGGCGAACCCATATACACCGGTGGCGGAGAATGTACTGCAGAATCTGGTGACGCCCACGGAGTACATCAAGTCTGGTGGCGTGGGCGATGCGTTGAACGTTCATGGAAATAATGCCGGAAGTGGAACGCTGACGCTGGACCTGGTTACGAGCGAGCTTGCAGCAGGGCGTCCTATCTGTGTGGATATTGCCTGGAGCGGCGGAGCAGGGCAGCATGTGGTTGCGATTGCCGGGGTAATGGACGATCAACTTTTGATCTGCGATCCGGCTTATGGGGAGAGCGTGATTCAGTATGAGCTGTTCCCGGGCGCTTACCAGGGCGGGGCTTCCCTGGTGGGAATCTCTTTGACGCAGAAGGGGAGCTGAGGAAGCTGGAGCGAATTGTAAAGCTCTGAGGCACCATCGGAGAACTAGCATGGCGTATTTCAAGACCTGTTGTTCCCGGGCAGATCTTTACCGAAGCGGAGGAGGTTGGCGTCGGGGTCGGCGATGACGAACTCGTTCATCTTCCACTCGCGTGGGGATAAGGGCGAGAGAATAGGGGCACCGGCGGCGCGGAATTCAGCTTCGAGCACGGCTGCGGTGCCCCGGGTGAGGTAGAAGTAGACTCCGTTGCCGGGGTTGCGTCCTTCGACGAGCCAATCGGAGTGGCTGAGGTGGAGCTCGAAGTTGTCGCGGGTGAGGAAGGCGTAGGCTCCGCCGTCGCGGTAGAACTGAGCCTTGAAGCCCAGGAGGGAGTAGAAGGCGATGGCGCGCTTCATGTCAGAGACGCAAAGGATGGGGCTTATGCTGCGTATTATCTTGGTGGAAGCGTCGGGAGACATGGCACCTCGCTTGGATTATTAGAGGTTAAGAAGGCGCGATGGTGGTTCTATGCGGGCTCCGGCTTACGAGTGTTGGGCAGGAGGCCGGTGAGCAGGCCGATTGCGGGGAGAAAGGCGCAGACCTTGTAGACGAAGACGATGCTGGTCATGTCGGCGAGCTTGCCGAGGATTGCGGCTCCGATGCCGCCCATGCCGAAGGCGAATCCGAAGAAGAGGCCGGAGATCATGCCGATGCGGTTGGGGACAAGCTCCTGCGCGTAGACGAGGATGGCCGAGAAGGCCGAGGCGATGATGAAGCCGATGATGACGGAGAGGATGCCGGTCCAGAAGAGATTGGCGTATGGCAGGACAAGGGTGAAGGGAAGCGCGCCGAGGATGGAGCACCAGATGACGGCTTTGCGGCCGACCTTGTCGCCGATGGGACCGCCGATGAGCGTGCCGGCGGCGACGGCGGCGAGGAAGGCAAAGAGGTGGAGCTGCGAGCTGCGCACGGATACGTGGAAGTGGGTGATGAGATAGAAGGTGTAGTAGCTGGTGAGGCTGGCGAGGTAGACGTACTTGGAGAAGACGAGTGCGCTGAGGACTCCGATGGCGATGATCACCTTGCTGAGGGAGAGATGGCTGGGCCTCTGGTCGGGGCGGGCGGGGCGCTTTTGCAGCTCGTCGAGGTGCTGGCTGTACCAGCGGCCTACGCGGGTGAGGATGAAGATGGCGAGCAGGACGGCGATGGCGAACCATGCGGTGCCGGATTGTCCGCGGGGCAGGATGATGATGGCTGCTAGCAAGGGACCTATGGCTGCTCCGGAGTTTCCGCCGACCTGGAAGAAGGATTGTGCGAAGCCGTGCTTGCCACCGGAGGCGAGGCGGGCTACGCGGGAGGATTCGGGGTGGAAGACGGCGGAACCCATGCCGATGATGGAGGCGGCGACGAGGAGCAGCGGGAAGTTGGGCGCTACGGAGAGCAGGAGAATGCCGATGAGGGTGAAGACCATGCCGATGGGGAGCGAGTAGGGGATGGGCTTCTTGTCAGTGAAGTGGCCGATGATGGGCTGCAGAAGCGAGGCGGTGATCTGATAGGTGAGGGTGATGAGACCGATCTGGGTGAAGTTAAGGTGGAAGGAGGTCTTGAGGATGGGGTAGATGGAGGGCAGCAGCGACTGCACCATGTCGTTGAGGAGATGGCAGAAGCTTACGGCGGCAAGGATGCGGAAGAGGGTCTTCTTGTTTTGTTCGGCGGCGAGGCCTGGATTGGGGAGGGTCTGGGTGCTCATCGAGTCTCTTTAGGTGTTTATTGCACGCAAAGTGGAAAGGCCGGAGCAGATGCCCCGGTCTGGAATGGAAGCGGGGCTCGATTTACCAGCCGCGGGTCTGCATGAGGTCTTTTTCCTCGATGGCTGCGGCTGCAAGGCCCTTCATGCTGCCGAGGACGGCTTCGCTGGCCTCGGCGACGATCTTGGGATCGTTGAAGTGGGTGGTGGCGAGGACGATGGCCTTGGCGCGGGAGACGGCTTCGTCGCGTTCGAGAGGGTTGTTCTCGACGTCGAGCGGAGTGGCGCCCTGCTTCATGAAGATGCCGGAGCCGACGAAGATGGTCTCGGCGCCGAGCTGCATCATGAGGGCTGCGTCGGCGGGAGTTGCGATGCCGCCTGCCGAGAAGTTGGGGACGGGGAGCTTGCCGGCCTTGGCGACCATCTGGACGAGCTCGTAGGGCGCGCCGTGGACCTTGGCGGCGTTGTAAAGCTCTTCGTCGCCGAGCACGGTGAGAGCTTTGATTTCGCGGACGATCTGGCGCATGTGCTGGACGGCGTGGACGACGTCGCCGGTGCCGGGTTCGCCCTTGGTGCGGATCATGGCTGCTCCTTCGGCGATGCGGCGGAGGGCCTCGCCGAGGTTGCGTGCGCCACAGACGAAGGGCGTGGTGAAGGCGTGCTTGTCGATGTGGTAGGTCTCGTCGGCGGGGGTAAGGACCTCGGACTCGTCGATGAAGTCAACGCCGAGGGTCTGGAGGACCTGGGCTTCGGCAAAGTGCCCGATACGGGCCTTGGCCATGACAGGGATGGTGACGGCAGCCGATGATCTGCTTGATGAGCTTGGGGTTCGCCATGCGGGCGACGCCGCCTTCGGCGCGGATGATGGCGGGGACGCGCTCAAGGGCCATGACGGAGATGGCGCCGGCCTCTTCGGCGATACGGGCCTGCTCGACGTTCATGACGTCCATGATGACGCCGCCTTTGAGCATCTCGGCGAGACCGGTTTTGAGGCGCAGAGAAGAGGAGGTGAAGTTACCGTTGCCGTTGTTCGTGTTGGGGGTCGCGTGCTTTGTCATGGAAGGTCTCCTTGCGCTGTGACAACGGTCAGGAACTGAAGAAAAGCGTGACCGCGGGAATCTTCAGTTTAGCAGTTTGAGGCGGACAGGTGCGGAGAGGCTGATTTTTGTTGATCAGGAAAGAACATGATAGCTGGTTTTGCTGAAAATTCAACGGCTATTCACAAGTGATGGCAGGCGAAGACGCGATTCTAAGTTGAGGAAGTGGTGTGCAGACCGTGCACGGAGGTCCAATGCAGCCTGAACTGACGATCGTAATCCCCGCAAAGAATGAGGTTAACGATGCTGCCGAAGCTGCTGGCTTCGTTGTGCAGGCAGGATTATTCGGGGATGGCTGAGACGCGGATCCTGGTGGCGGATGCGGGGTCGACCGACGGAACGGTGGAGGTGGCGCTGACCTTTCGCGACCGGCTGGCGGTGGAGATTATTCCGGGCGGGCTGCCTTCGGTGGGGCGAAATGCGGGCGCGCGGCTGGCTGCGACGAGGTTTGTGCTGTTTCTGGACGCGGACGTGGAACTGCCGGAGCCGACTCTGCTAAGGCGGGCGTTGTGGACGATGCGACGACGGAGTCTGCACCTGGTGACGACGAATATTGCCTGCCGCCATGGCGGGTTCTTCGACGACATGCTGTATGCGGGGAATAATTTGATGCAGTACGTCGGGTCGTACCTGAAGCCGTTTGCTACGGGGATGTTCATGCTGTTTGAGCGCGAGGTGTTCTGGGAGCTGGGTGGATTCAATGAGAGTGCGCTGTTCGCGGAGGACTACCTGCTGTCAAAAGGCGTGGCGGCGAAGCGGTTCAGAATCGTGAAGGGGAAGATACTGACGACCAATCGGCGGTTCCAGAAGCTGGGACATGGGCGGATGGTGTTCATGTTCTTTCAGACGATGCTGCATAGCTGGGATGACGAGTACTTTCTGCGGGACCGCGGGTATTGGGGCGAAGCTGGGTGAGGCAAAGTCGGATCGAGTTCAGCTTGATACACTACGTTGAATAAACGCGACAGTCGGAGCAATTCGACATCGTAAACGCGAGGCCGTCGTTCGCTTGCTCGTATCCGTTGTTCATCGATCGGTCGACTGTTTCTTTGTGGTGGGAAAGGTAGAGATGCAAACAAGAAACTTCACTACGCTGCTGTTGCTTTTCACTTCGATCGTGGGAATCTCATCCAATATTCTGTTCGCCGAAGATCTTCCCAAAGGGAGCATTGGCGTGCGGCTTATCTCGGATAAAAGTACCGGGACCATTCTTGTGGACGCGTCGGTGAATGGGCAACCGGTCGTCATGATTCTTGATACAGGCGCCAGCCATTCGATGTTCGACGTCAGTGAATTTGGATTATCGGCAATGCAACTCCAAGTGGCACGAATGAATAGCCGAGGCCTGGGGCTCGACGCGGATGTTGTGTTGCGAACTGCCGATTTCGAGATAGGAGAGCAAGCGTGGAAGCAGCAACCAATTGAGATTGCCGATCTGCATCTTCTATCGAAGATCTATGGCAGGAAGATCGGAGGAATTATTGGACAAGATGTACTTCGATCTTTCGTCAGTGTTCAGATCAATTACAAGGGGCAGTGCGTTATGTTTCAGCGGTAAATAGGGGGCAGGGAGTCGACGGCAAAGGACAACTGCTCTTATGGTTGGGGAGCGGTGAAGCCGGCGGCGGCAAGGATTCTTTCGTCGAGAGCGATGAAGAGGCCTCTAGCGCGAGCGTGGACGGTGCCATCGGGGCTCTGAAGGTCAGCCTGGTGGAAGAGTTTGCGACCGTTGCGCGAGAGGTGGGTGCCAACGAGGAGCAGAGGCTGATTGAGTGGGGCGGGTCGGAGATAGTCGATCTCCATGTGGCGGGTCATAGCGGTGACGTTGAGCGGGCGGTTGAGCTTGCTCATGGCCTCGTCCATGAGTGTCGCAATGATGCCGCCGTGGATGAAGCCGGGTGGGCCCTGGTAGACGGAAGTCAGCTGCACGGTTGCGGTGGAGGTGATGTGGGTGGGATCGGTTGCGTCGATTACGAAGGAGAGGTGCATGCCCTGCGGGTTGTTGGGGCCGCATCCGAAACAGTGGTTGAAGCGCTCGCCTGCGATGGGGTGGTCGGAGGGGGAGTTTGAAGCGTGGTGGGTGGTGTCGGACATGGCTATATCGAGTTTAGGCGATTCGGCGGGGAGCTGCCGTCTTCTGGTTGCCGGTGTTTGGCGTGCCGGTGGGCTCGATCAAAAGCAGGTGGACCTCTTGGGCGGCGCGAGGACAGTGCTCGACGCCGCGAGGGACAATGTAAAGCTCTCCGGGCTGTAGGGTGATGATGCGGTCGCGGAGTTGAATATCGAGTGTGCCTTTGATGACGAGGAAGAAATCGTCGGTGTCGTCGTGCTTATGCCAGACGAACTCGCCCTGGACCTTGACAAGCATCACGTCGCAGTTGTTGAACTGTGTGACGGTGCGGGGTGACCAGTGGTCGGTGAAGAGCGCGAGCTTGTCGGCGAGGTTGATCTTGTCCTGCATGGCGGCCCTCTCTGTTGTTGGGCGCATCGTAGCATGCTCTGCTAGGCGTTGCAGATGGCTAGGATACCGGGGCCATATTGTTCGAGTTTCTGCTGGTCGATGCCTGAGATGGTGTGGAGGTGGTCGAGGGTGCGGGGCTGCAAGAGGACGATGGAGCGGAGGGCGGAGGAGCTCAGGACGAAGAATTGGGGCATGCCCATCTCTTCGGCAGCGGCCTTGCGCCAGTCGCGGAGGCGGGCGTCGAGTGCTTGCTGGGTGGGGGTTAGGGTGAGGGGCGCTTCGATTGTTGTTGGGTGTTTGGATGTAGTGGTGCGGGGTGATGAGGAAGACTTGGTTGGGGTGGGTTTTGCACCCCACTCCTTCGACAGGCTCAGGGCAGGCTCTTCGCGGCGAGGCTGCGAAGCATGGGGCGTCCGGGCTTTTGGGGGTGGTGAAGGTTTCGACGTTGCTACGACAGGTGCACCGTACTCGCCGGGGACTGGAGTTGAGGTGCACAGGGCGACGATGGCGGCTCCGAAGCGGTCGGCTTTTTCGGTGCCTATGCCAGAGACGGTGAGGAGTTCGGGAATTGTCTTTGGGGTCGCGGCGACGAGGTTCTGAAGGACAGAGTCGCCGAAGACGATGAAGGCGGGTTTGCCTGTCTTGGCGGCTTCGGCTTTGCGCCACTCGCGGAGGCGGGCTTCAAGAGCAGTTTGTTCGGGTGTGAAGGAGCTTACTTGGATTTTGTCGGCGGCTTTTTTGAGGGCTCTTGGGTTTGTGCCGGTGCTTCGTGAGCTGGTGCGGGATTTCGTGGGTGGTTCTTCGGCTTCGCGCAGGAGAACGGCGAGGTCTTCGGATTCGTCGCGGGTGCGGCCTTCGTGGGTCAGAGAGGCGCGCTTGAAGGTGATCTCGCGGCCATCGTCTTTGCTGGTAAAGGTGTCGGTTGTAAGAGTGATCAGGCCGGCGCGGGTCAGGGCGTCCAGGTAGGCGTCAAATTGTTTGCGGTCGATGCCGAGGGCAAGATCGGTGTGGAGCTTGCCTGTGGCTTTGGGGGTGCTGCCATCGAGGGCGCGGAGGATGGCGCGAAGTTGACGATCTTCGTGGGGCGTAGGGGCGCGGAAGGGTTGGGCGGTGGCGCGCTCGGGGGAGCAGAAGTCGCAGTGGCCGCAGGGGCGGAGGCCGTCGGCGGTGTCGCCGAAGTGCTGGATGAGGGCAGCCATGCGGCACTGGGGGGACTCGGCGTACTGGACCATGCGCTCGATCTGGGAGCGGCGAAAGGCGAGCTGCTGATCGTAGCCGTTGCGCCATGACTTGTTATTTGCCGTGTGGTCGGTGGCGCGGACGTTGCCATCGAAGTCGATGGAGGCAGCGCCTTGTGAGGCTAGTTTTTCTACGGCGCGGTTGAAGGTCTCTTCGTCCATCTTGAGGCGTTGGCGGAGGACGGTGGGGAGCTGATGTTCGGCGGTTAGGAGGGCGGCTACGCGTACCAGCTCGGTGGCGGCGGGATAGTCGCGCTCGAGGAAGAAGTCATGCATCTTGCGATCGGCGAAGGAGTGCAGGAGGACGGTGCGGGAGGGGAGACCATCGCGGCCGGCGCGGCCTATCTCCTGGTAGTACTGCTCGACGGAGCCGGGGAGTGCGGTGTGGATGACGGTGCGGACGTCGGCTTTGTCAATGCCCATGCCGAAGGCGATGGTGGCTACGACGATCTCGAGTTTGCCTGACAAGAAGGTGCGCTGGACTCGTTCGCGTGTGGTCGGATCGAGGCCCGCGTGGTAGGCGGCTGTTTTGCTGCCGAGAAGTGCGGCGAGTTCTTCGGCGGATTTGCGGGAAGGGGCGTAGACGATGGCGGGGCGGTTTTCGGGTTTGCTGAGGAGCTTTACGGTGAACTCGTTGCGGCGGGGTTTGGAGAGTTCGACAACCTCGATAGCGAGGTTGTGGCGGCGGAAGCCGTGGATGAAGAGGGCAGGATTGTCGAGCCGGAGCTGGGCTACGATGTCTTTCTGGACGGTGGGCGTGGCTGTCGCGGTGAGGGCGAGGATGGGGGCGGGTCGTAAGGATGGGAGGTAATCGCCGAGGGTGCGGTAGTCGGGGCGGAAGTCGTGGCCCCAGGCGCTGATGCAGTGGGCCTCGTCGATGGCGATGAGGGCGGGTTTTTTGCGGGCGAGCATCTCGGGGAAGCCGGGAACGCGGAGACGCTCGGGGGCGATGAAGAGGAAGTTGAGAGTGCCGTCGAGGTAGTCGCGGCAGGCCTGGCGGGCTTCGTCGCGGGAGAGGCCGGAGTGGATGCGAGCTACGCGGACGCCGAGAGCAGTGAGCTTGGCGGCCTGGTCATCCATGAGGGCGATGAGCGGCGAGATGACGAGTGCGGTGCCTCCGCGGGCGATGGCCGGAAGCTGGTAGCAGAGGGATTTGCCGGCTCCGGTGGGCATGACGAGCAGGACGTCGCGACCGTCGGTGGCGGCGCGGCAGACGGATTCCTGATTGGCGCGGAAGGCAGAGTGGCCGAAGGTCTGGTGGAGGATGGTTTCGAGGTTCATGCGGCTGGTACAGTTTCGCATGTTCTTCGCGTGTGCAAAGAGTGGTTGGGTGGGTACCTTTGGAGCGCCGGTACTGGTGAATCTTTGCGAATCAAGTCGCAGTATCACCAGACTGGGCTCCTTTACCCTGGTAGCCCCCTCCCCCGGGTATTTGTGCGCAAAGTCTTCTAAAGATTATGGATAGGTTTGGACTTCGGATTTGCAGGAGGTGCTGGAACGGGTGGGACTGATCTGTTTTGAGGCTGTTTTGCTAAAGGGATTTGTCAAGGGGAGCCGGAAAACACTCAACAGCAAAAGCTGAAATGCGGGGATTCTTCGCTGCGCTCAGAATGACAAGCAAAGGAGAACGCGCTCAGCATGACGGCATTTTATCGTTCGTAAACAGCTTTGGACTTGCCCTAGCTTGGACTTGCTCTAGTTTGCTGGGCGCCTGGCTTTCCAGGCTCCCGTGATGGCGCCCATGAGGATCAGGTCGAGGAGGGAGTGGCCGGCGTTGATGAAGTAGATCTGAAAGGTGCGGACCTCGAAGATGTATTCGCGAGCCCAGGTGGTGGCGACGAAGCCTAGCCAGACGAGGACGGCGATGAGGATGCCGCGCTTTGCGGTCTGGGGGCCGGTGAGTTGGGTGAGGATGCTGAGGACGGTGGCCGCGATGACGGAGCACAGGAAGACCACGCCGTATTGGACGGCGGGAATTGCGATGGCAAAGATTGCGTCGTTGGTGCGGCCGATGCCGGCGAGCCAGGGAATGATGAAGACCGAGATCCAGACGAGTTCAAGGAACACGGAGGCGAAGGCTGCAACGAGGATTGCGATCCAGTTGAGCTTGACGGTTGACATAGTCGCTCGCTCCAGCGGAAGGGTGAGTCGCTTCGGAACTTACACCTCCGTGCGCGGCGGATCAAGGGGCAATTGGCTTAGACGATCGATTTTGCGAGCATGATCTTGTCGGGGGTGATGGGGTACTCGCGGATGCGCTTGCCGGTGGCGTTGAAGATGGCGTTGTTGATGGCGGCGGCGACACCGGTGATGCCTATCTCGCCGATGCCGCGCGCGCCGAGCGGGTTGAGGTTGGTGTCGGGGATGTCGAGGCAGACGACATCGATCTCGGGGACGTCGGCGTTGGCGGGGACGTGGTATTCGCCGAAGTTCGAGTTGGCGATACGGCCGTAGACGGGGTCGAGGAAGGCCTCTTCGTGGAGGGCGAAACCGATGCCCCAGACGATGCCGCCGTGCATCTGGTTAGTGCCGGTCTGCTTGTTGAGGAGGGTGCCGATGTCGTAGGTTCCGGAGACGCGGCGGACCTTGACCATGTGAGTGTCGGCGTCGACGGCGACCTCGGCGAAGACGGCTCCCCAGGACTGGGCGGTGAAGGCGGTTCTTGCGGCGGGGTCAGGCTGGGCGTTGGCGGTGACCTCGATGGGCTTGCCGCCAGCGCGGCGGATGATGTCGACGATGCTGTCGGATTTGGAGGGGGAGGATTTGGAGATGAGACGGCCGGACCTGGCTTCGATGTCGTCGGGAGGGCAGTTGTGAAGGGGCGACTGGGCGTCGTTGATGGCGAGGTCGGCTAGTTTGAGGCGGGCCTGGGTTGCGGCTTCGAGGACGGCCGGCGCGACGCTGGCGGTGGACTGAGAGCCGCCAGCGACAGGAGCGTTGGGGAGATCGGAGTCGCCGAGTTTGACCTGGACTTTGAGAGGATCGAGGCCGAGGGCGTAGCCGGTGATTTGGGCCATGAGGGTGTACATGCCGGTGCCCATATCGTGGGTGGCGCTGCCGACCCAGACGGCGCCGTCGGGGAGGACGCGGACGGTGGCTCCGGCACCGGAGCGGCCGGCACCATAGAAGGCGGTGGCCATGCCGTAGCCGATGAGGTTGTTGCCTTCGCGAACCTGAGCGGGGGTGGGGTTGCGTTTGGACCAGCCGAAGCGCTCGGCGCCCTGGAGGTAGCATTCGCGGAGGTGTTTGGAGGTCCAGGGGCGGTCGCGGCTGGGATCTTTTTCGGCGTAGTTGATGAGGCGCAGCTGGACGGGGTCAATTTTGAGCTCGTAGGCGAGCTCGTCCATGGCGGACTCGAGCGCGGCGGTACCGGGAGCTTCGCCTGGGGCGCGCTGATAGGTGGCGACGCCGACGTTCATGTCGACCATGCGGTGGCTGGTGACGTTGGACTGCGAGTCGTAGAGCATGGTGGTGAGGCGGGCGGCGCCTTCGAGGAAGTCCTCCATGAAGGAGTTGTGCATGATGACGTCGTGCTGGACGGCAAGAAGCCTGCCTTCGGGGCTGGCGCCGAGGGTGATCTTCTGGTGAGTGCTGGGGCGACCGCCGACGGTGCCGAACATCTGGTTGCGGTCGACGGCGAGCTTGACGGGTTTGCCGACGACGCGGGAGGCCATGGCGGCGAGGTATACGTGCGACCAGGCTGAGCCCTTGGAGCCGAATCCTCCGCCGACGAAGGGACCCTGAACGTGAACATTCTCGAGCGGGATGCCGAAGGTGCGGGCGAGGCTCATGCGGTCGCCATCGATGTATTGGGTGGAGTTGTAGACGCTGAGCTTTTCGCCCTCCCACCAGGCGGTGATGGCGTGGGGCTCCATGGGGTTGTGGTACTGGAAGGGCGTGGTGTAGATGACTTCGACCTTCTTCGTAGATTGTGCGAGGGAGGCGGCGAAGTCTCCGCGTTTGGTGTCGGGGTTGCCGTTGCGAGGGGCGCGGGCTTCGCTCAGGCGGCCGGCGAAGTCGAGTCTGGCGGGCTGGGACGCGTAGTTGATCTTAAGCAGAGTGGCGGCATAGCGGGCCTGATCGAGCGAGCGGGCAACGACGACGGCGATGGGCTGGCCGTTGTAGAAGACAGTGGGCTCCTGGAGAAGCGTAACGTGGCGGTGGCCGTCCTGCTGTTGCAGAGGGAGCTTTGGTGCGTTGAATGGAGTGAGAACGGCGAGGACACCGGGGGCGCGGGCGGCGTCGTCCTGGTTGATAGAGGCGATGGCGCCGGCGGGGATGGTGCTCTGGACCATGAACGCGTAGGCGACGTCTTTGAGAGGGAACTCGACGGCGTACTTCGCTTTGCCGGTGACCTTGAGGCGGCCGTCGTAACGGTTAGGCGGCTGCGGGAGATTGGGGACGGAGGTGGTTTTTTCCGACGCTGCTCTATTGCCGGCGTCCTGCATCATGGCGTCTAAGAGAGGGGTGTTCATGCCTATGCTCCTGTGGTGCCGGCGGCAGCGAGGGTTAGGGCGCGGACGATGCCTTGTTTGGCTAGCTCGATCTTGAAGGCGTTGTGGTCGTAGCCTTTGGCTCCGGTTAGGGCGAGGTCGGCGGCTTTGCTGAAGGCCGCTGGACTGGGCGTTGCGCCGATGAGAGATTTTTCGGCGGTGTCGGAGCGCCAGGGCTTGTGGGCTACTCCGCCGAGAGCGAGCCCTGCAGAGCGGATGGTACCGCCGGAGATTTCGAGGCCTGCGGCGACAGAGATGAGGGCGAAGGCGTAGCTCTGTCGATCTCGGATTTTGAGGTAATGGGAGTTCTTTGCGAACTTCGGCGCAGGGAGTTCGACGGCTACGATGAGCTCGCCGGGTTTGAGGTCGTTGTCGAGTTGCGGCGTGGCGCCGGGCAGGCGAAGGAAGTCGGCGATGGGGATGGCGCGCTTGCCCGCGGCGCTTTGCACGTGGATGGTGGCGTTGAGTGCCGCAAGCGCGACGTTCATGTCGGAGGGGTTGGTGGCGATGCATGTTTCGCCGCCGGTTGCGCCTTGGTCAGATTGGCCGAGAATGGCGTGGATGCGGTTGATGCCGTTGATGGCGGCGCATCCGCTGCCGGGGTTGCGCTTGTTGCAGGCAGGGAAGGCGGTATCCATGAAGTAGTAGCAACGGGTGCGCTGGAGAAGATTGCCGCCGGTGGTAGCCATGTTGCGGAGTTGTGGGGACGCTCCGGAGAGGAGGGCCTGCGAGAGCAGCGGGTAGCTGGCGCGGACGAGCGGGTGGTTGGCGAGGTCACTGTTGCGGACCATGGCGCCGATAGTGATGGAGCCGTTGGGTGATGTGGTGATCTGGTTGAGGTCGAGGTGGGTGATGTCGACCAGAGCGGTTGGGGTCTCGACGCCGTATTTCATGAGGTCGACGAGGTTGGTGCCTCCGCCGAGGAATTTGGCATTGCCAGCGGCGACGGCCTGGAGGGCGTCGGTGGGAGCAGTAGCGCGATGGTAGGTGAAGGGGTTCATGCGGAGACTCCTGTCTTCGTGGCCCGGGAAGCGGCGCGGACGGCGGCGACGATGTTGGGGTAGGCTCCGCAGCGGCATAGGTTGCCGGACATGCGCTCGCGGATCTCGTCGTCTGTGAGGTTGGGGGGAGGGTGGGTTTGGCGGCGGCGCCGGTCTGCCAGGAGACGATGCTGAGGTTGTTGTGGCGGTGCTCTTCGATGAGCGCGGTCGCGGAGCAGATCTGGCCGGAGGTGCAGTAGCCGCATTGGAAGGCGTCGTGCTCGAGGAAGGCGGACTGGACGGCGCTGAGGGTTTCGCCGTGGGCGAGGCCTTCGACGGTGGTGATTTCGGCGCCGCTGGCGGCGACGGCGAGGGTGAGGCAGGAGTTGACGCGGCGGCCGTCGACGAGAACGGTGCAGGCTCCGCACTGGCCGTGGTCGCAGCCTTTCTTGCTGCCAGTGAGGTCGAGGTGCTCGCGCAGGGCGTCGAGGAGCGAGGTGCGGGTGTCGAGAGAAAGAGCGTGCGAGGCGCCGTTGACCTTGAGGGTGAGATCGACCGTGGTGGCGGGAGCAGTGGCGTGGTTTGCGGCGGCCAGGGCAGGAAGGCCTGCAGCCGCGGCGGTGCCGATCATGCTCGCTGCCTTGAGGAAGCTACGGCGGGAGATTTCGATTTCGGCTGAGGTGGCTTCGGGTTCCGGTTCGAGGATGTCGGGGTCGGAGCAGGGAGAGATGCTCATGAGGTTTGCCTCGGAGGTTTAACGTGCTTTCGCGCGTGAGAGAATCATAGCCCTTCCACTTTGCTTTTGATGATGTTGAGTCATAAAGGGGTGACCGGGCTGATTACGGATGGCTTCGGGCCTCTGTCGGCGAGGCGGTTTTTGTAACTGTGAAGGGACTTGATTTTCTGACTTAACCGCCTTAGAATGAGAGTGCGGCTTTCCGTCTTTTATTCGACGCGAGCTGTAGGTTGAATTCGACACAAGAGGGAACACAGCACAATGGCAAAGCGTCGTGGAAATCCGAACTGGGGTAAGCCGGAACCGATTGGACCGGTTACACCGACGGTGACATCGTTCGAGCAAGTGGTCAAAGAGTACAAGTTGACGCCGGACCAGTATGTCCGCTCGACGCGTCTACGGGAGTGGGCGCGGCGGAACAAGAACTCGAAGTACATCCCGGAGGCGCTGCTGGAGGCCTGGGGATTTGAGATTGAATCCACGCTGTAGTATGTGCGTGGTTTATAGAGAGCGCCGTCCTTATGGGCGGCGTCTTTTTGCGTCTGGGTATGATATTTGAGAGTCCAAATGCAGTGGGCCGGAGGTAGAGAAATGCCAAAGACGGACTTTGCGACGGTTGCTGAGGCGGTCGAAGAGATCAAGGCGGGGCGGATGGTCGTCGTGGTCGATGATGAGGACCGCGAGAACGAGGGCGACCTGACGCTGGCGGCGGAATTCGTGACACCCGAAGCGATCAACTTTATGGCGAAGTTCGGGCGGGGGCTAATCTGCCTGACGCTGACCGAGGAGCGGGCGGACTATCTGCGGCTGGGGCCGATGACGCAGGACAATACTTCGCGGTTTGGCACGGCGTTTACGGAGTCGATCGAGGCGCGTGAGGGTGTGACGACGGGGATCTCGGCGGCAGACCGGTCGCACACGATTCGGGTAGCGATCGATCCGGGCTCGACGGCGCAGGATCTGGCGCGGCCGGGGCATGTGTTTCCGCTGCGGGCGCGGAAGGGCGGCGTGCTGGTGCGGGCGGGGCAGACGGAGGCGTCGGTGGACCTCGCAAGGATGGCGGGACTGATTCCGGCGGGGGTTATCTGCGAGATCATGAACGACGATGGGTCGATGGCGAGAGTGCCGGACCTGGTGAAGTTCTGCGCGGAGTATGGGCTGAAAATGGTGACCGTGGCCGATTTGATACGGTACCGGTTACAAAATGAAAGATACATCCACCGGGTAGCTGAGGCGTTGATGCCGACCGAGCATGGCGAGTTCCGGATGATCGCTTATGAGAGTGAGGTGGATGGCGGCGAATCGCATGTGGCGCTGGTGTTTGGCGATATAACGGGCGATGAAGCAGTGCCGGTGCGGGTGCATACGCACTGCCTGGCGGGGGATGTGTTCGGGACTACGTTGTGCGATTGCAAGGCTTTGGTGGCGGAGTCGCTGAGGATGATTGCGGAGGCTGGGCGGGGCGCGCTGATCTATCTGCACAATGGGACGAAGGGTTTCGGGATCGATTGCAGCACCGGTGCCGGGCCGCATCGCGTGGTCTTTCATCGGGAGCAGCGGGCGAAGGAGCGGACGGGCGAACGGAGCGAGAGGACGCTGCGGCAGGTGGGATTGGGGGGACAGATTCTTTCGGATCTGGGGATTCGGAAGATTCGTTTGCTGACAAATACTCCTACGCACGTGCCGGCGTTGCAGGGTTTTGGGATTGAGATTGTGGAGCAGGTGCCGGTGGCGGTGGGGAAGCAGGAGAAGCGCTAGGCTGTTGTGGATGGCTCGTGGATGGCGGCGTTTGGGTGGGTAGGGTGCGGTATTAGCGCGGCTGAATTGTGAGGTTCAGGGTGACGGTCTGGGTTATCTGGATGCCGCTGGTGGAGCTGGCGGTGACCTGGTACTGGTAGGCGCCGGGAGTGCTGTAGCGGATGCTGGGGTCGCCTCCGTTGCCGCAGCCGTTGGTGGCGAGCAGGGTGGCGAGGGCGGCTGCGGTCAGCAGGGTGGTCCAGAGGGTGGTAAGGCGTAGGAGAGCGCGGCGGGGCGTTCTCCAGAAGAGCCAGAGCGCGGGGGTCAGGAGACAGAGGACGGCGCTGCCGAATTCGCCGGGTCTTGTGGTGGCCGGAGTGTTTCGGGAGAGGTTGACGGAGGTTAGGGTCTGGATGGTGGCGACGGCGTTCTGGGGGGCGCCGTTGAGAGTGATGTTCGAGGGCAGGAGGGAGCAGGAGGCGTAGTCGGCGGGCTGGATGGGGGTGCAGGTGAGGGCAACGGTGCCGCCGAAGTTGTTGATGGGGGTCAGGGTGAGGGTGTAAGCGGCGGGATGGCCGCTGGTGACCGTGGCGGCGGAGGTGGAGGCGCCGTTGACGGTGAGGGTGAAGGTGCCATTGACGACGCCGGCGCCGGTCAGGGGGAGTTGGTCGGGTGAGGTGGAGGCGGAGCTGGTGACGGTAACGGTGCCGCTGCGAGCGCCGAGCGCGGACGGGGTGAAGGTGACGGTGACCGAGCAACTGGTTCCGGGCGCGAGAGTGGTGAGGGCGCAGGGGACAGTGATGGCGAAGTCGTCCGGTGAGGTGGCTAATGCGAGGTTGTAGATGGGGGCGTTGCCAGTGTTGCTTAAGGTGAAGGTGAGGATCGCGGAGGCTCCGACGGCGATACTGCCGAAGTTGAGGGTGGCGGGGGTTATCTGGAGGTGAGACTGTGCACCGATGCCGGTAAGGGCGGCGGTCAGGGGCAGGGTCGAGGCGGAGGTGGAGAGCAAGAGACTACCGGTGCGGGTGCCGGTCTGGGTGGGAGTGAAGGTGACCTGGAGGGTGCAGCTTGAGGCCGGCGGGAGGGTGTTGCCGGAGGTGGGGCACCCACCGAGGGAGGCGGTGTAGTCTCCGGTGGCGGTGACGCCGTTGAAGGTGGCGGCGGCGTTGCTGGTGTTGGTGACGGTCAGGGGGAGCAGACCATTGTTACCGAGGAGGACTGTGCCGAAGTCCAGCGCGGCGGGCGAGAGGGTGAGGAAGGAGGGAGTGGCGGCGCCAATGAGGCTGATGAAATCGAGAGAGGAGGATGAGTCGGAGAAGATCTCGAGTGCACCGATACGGGTGCCGGGGGTTTGGGGGGTGAAGGCGACGGTGAGGTCGCAGCTCGCTCCGGGCACGATGGTGGAGCAGGTGCGCTGAACGTTCTGGGTGACGCTGAAGTTGGGATCGATTTGGAGGGAGAGAATGTGGAGGGTGACCGTGCCGGTGTTGGAGAGCGTGACGGTCTGGGGGATGGAGGCGTTGCCAACGGAGGTTTGGGCGAAGGTAAGTGAGTTTTGCGAGGCGGTGTAGGAGAGCAGCGGCGCGATGTTGGCGGGTGAGGCGACGAGGATAGGAGCAGCGGCGCCGGCGAGGTTGATGAGGGTTGGGCTGGCGAGGGAGTCGCTCTCGACGGTGAGGATGCCGGCGTCGGAGGTGGGAAGCAGCGAGGTGGACCCGGTGGCGAGCTGGTTGAGCGGCGTATAGGTGACGGTGACGGTGCAGCTCTGGTTGAGGGCCAGGGGCTGGGTGCAGGTGGAGGTGGAGAGAGAAGGGCCACTGGGTGGTGATGCGGCGGATGGTCAGGTTCGTAGAGAAGCCGCCCTTGTTGGTGACGGTGAGGGTCTGGCTGGAGGATTGGCCGGAGCTGACCTGATTGAAGTTGAGAATGTTGCCGGGTGAGAGCGGGCCGGTGATGGTTAGAGCGTTCGCGCCGATGCCGTAGCCTTCTACATATCCGAGGGCGTTCAGGGTGGCGCTGCCGTCGGTGGGGTCGGCCTGGGCGAAGAGGGTGCCGGTGATGTCGCCGTTGGTGAGGGGCAGGAAGGTGACGTCGAAGCTGCAGCTGGCGTTGGGGGCGAGGCCGGCGCAGGGTGGACCGGTGAAGGCGAACTGGCGGGGGAATGCGATGTTGAGGCTAAGCGATTTGGCGGTGAGGTTGTTGATGGTGAACTGACGGGTGAGGCCGAGGGTGCTGGTGGGGTTGGGGCCGAAGTCGGCCTGGGCGGGAATTATCTGAAGGCCGGCGGACTCGGTGGTATAGGCGCCGGTGAGCGGGACGGTGTATGTGGTGAGAGTCGGATCACCTGCGATGGTGGCGGTGACGGGGATCTGCAGGGCTCCGGTGACCGTGGCCGACGCGGGGATGAAGCCAACCGAGATGGTGCAGGTGGCCGCGGGGGCGAGGGTGGAGCAGGTGGTGGTTGAGAAGAAGTTGGATATTGTAACGGTGGGAGTTGCTATTTGGATAGAGATGTTGCCGGTGTTGGTCAGGGTGATGGTTTGGAGGGTGGAGGTTGGGCCGGGGACATTCTGGAAGATGAGGGCGGCGGGATTGAGCGAGAGGCCGGGGTCGGGAGCGCCGAAGCCGGTTGAGTTGCGCGGAGACGGTTCCGGCGGAGGTGCTGAGAGTGAGGGCGCCGGTTCGCTGACCGGGGGCGGTGGGTGCGAAGACGATCGGGACAAAGCAGGAGGCTCCGACGCTAAGGGTGCCTGTGCAGGAGGCGCCGCCGGTGGAGATGGAGCTGACAGCGAAGTCTCCGGTGGCGGCGGGGGCCGTGAGGGTGATTGGGGTGGCGTTGGAGGTGAGGTTGGTGAGGGTGAAGAGGGTCGGGGCGCTGATGCTGTTGATGGGGATGGTGCCGAAGTCCTGCGTGACGGGTGTGAGGACGAGGCCGACTAGAGGCAGACCGGTTCCGGTCAGGCTGATGACGTAGGAGCTGCCGGAGGGGGTCGAGGAGAGCGTGAGGGTTCCGGTACGGGGGCCGGTGGAGGACGGAGTGAACTGGATGCCGAGCCAGCAGTTGAGGCAGGTTCCGGAGGCGGTTGAAGAGAAGGCGGTCGTGGGAGGCTGGCCGTGACCGTAGCCGATGTCTTCGACGAGGATGACGCTGAAGTCGGGGTTGGAGCTGGCGGCGGTGAAGGCGCTGAAGGGCCGCGAGATCTTGAACCATTGGACGGAGGGTTGGTTGACGATTACGCTGCCGAGGTCGATCGTGCCGTTATTAGCCGGGAGGATGGGGGTGGCGGTGCCATTGAGGGTGACATAGATGGGCGTAGTGCCGGCGCCGGCGGTGATGGCGAGGATGCCCTGGAGGGTGCCGGGCTGCGAGGGAGTGAAGGTCAGGACGACGGAGCAGGTACTGTTGCCGGGCAGCGTGGCGGGGCAGTTGGTGGTGCCGGTGAAGTTGTCGGTGAGGCTGAGGGCGAGAGTGAAGGCGGAGGGGCCGGTATTGCCGATGGTGATGGTCTGAGTGCCGCTGGAGGCAGTGGTGACGACTACTGCGTTGGGGAAGTTGAGGGTTGTGGGGGTGACAGAGAGGTTGGGATTGACGGAGGCGCCGTTGACGCCGGGCTGCGGGAGCGACTGGCCGGTGAGCAGAGCGGTGAGGCCCTGGTCGAGCGAAAGGGTGGTGGAGTCGGCAGATGGAGTCTGGGTGGGGACGTAGTCGATTTGAAGCTGGCAGAGGGTTCGGGGTTCGAGCTGGGTGGGGCAGCGGTCGGCGATGGAGAAGGGCGAGGATGCGGACGAGGTGATGAGAGCATGGGTGGCGGGGGCGTCGGAGCTGTTTGAGAGGTAGAGATAGCGGGGCTGGCGGAGGCCTCCGGTGTATTGGGTGCCAAAGTCTATCGTCGAGGCGGAGAGGCTGAGAGAGGCGGCCTGAGTGTAGCCGGTGATGAGGACGTCGCGGCCGCTGCCTGCGGGGCCGATGGTCCATTGGGCGGAGATGGGGCCGTCGTTGGCGGCGGTAGGGGATGCAATGAGTGAGAGGGTGATGTGGCAGGTGGCGCGGGGGGCGAGGAGCTTGGTGGCGGGGGCGGAGATGGTGCAGTCGGAGGCGGACTCGGCGAGGGTGTAGGGGAGCGAGTAGGCGGAGGTGTCCTGCTGGGAGGCGAAAGATTGGGGCTGGGTGGTGAGGTTAGTGATAGTGATGGTGCGGGTGGCGGGAGCGCTGGCGGCGGTTTGGATGCCGAAGTCCAGCTCTTTGGGCGAGAAGACTACGGGCGCGGGGGCGGCGGTGAAGGCGGGGATCGCGATGGTTTGGGTTGGAACATTGGAGGCTTGAATGGTAATGCTGCCAGGGCCTGTGCCGGTGAGGGCGATGCTGCATTCTACTCCGGCGCCGAGGGTGGGGCCGCAGTTGGTGGCCAGGGTGAAGGTGGAGGAGGTGATGTTGAGGGCGTTGGCCTGGAGGGATCCGAGATTGCGGAGTGTGAGGTTGGGGGCTGCGTCGTAGGAGAGCGCGAGGCTGGGGGCGGCGGTGTCGGAGAGGCGGGCGAGGTAGGCAGCGGATCCGGGGCAGATGCTGCCGTTGCAGGAGGCGGTCGAGAGGACGGCGTCGCGGAGTGCGGATGGAAGCGCGGAAGTGGGGGCGTTGAAGAGAGGGAGATCGAAGGTCTCGGTGGCGAGGAGGCTGGAGCTTGCGGTGGGGGTGACGGAGCCGGTGAAGGTGGGTTGGCCGGTGGAGTCGGTGGTGAGGGAGGTGAGGTTGACTGGAGCGCTGGCGAAGGTGGGCTTGGAGGTAGGAAGGCCGCCGAAGCGGGCGGTCTGGTCGACGGTATTTTGCGCGGTAACGTGGGCGGCGAAGCTGTTGCCGATAGATGCAAGGGGAGTGGTCGGGAGAAGTGGCGTGGTTAGGCTGCCGGCTATCCATGCTGTGCCGGATGGGGCAGGTGTGACGAAGGATTGCGTGCCGGGAGCGAGGAGGGTTGAGGCGAGGACGACGCTGCCGTCGAGGGGCAGGCGAAGGAGGGTTTGGTAGGTGGTGGGAATGAGCGGCGTGGCGACGGTGGTGATGGGGAAATCGCCGGGGGCGATGGAACCGGTTACGAGGAGATTGGACGCGGCGGAGTCGAAGGCGATGGAGGTGAGGCCGGCGCCGGGGATGAAGGTGGAGAAGAGGAGGCCGTCGCCGGCGGGAGTGAGTTTGGTGAGAAAGCCAGAGGTTGCGCCGGTGGTGGCGGGGATGATCTCGGGGACGAGGGCGTTTAGGGTGGGGTAGCCGAAGGCGGTGGTGTAGCCGGCGATGTAGGCGTTGCCTGCGGCGTCGGCGGCAATGGCGGCGGGGGTGGTGTCGCCGCCGAGGCCGGTGAGGTAGGTGGCGTAGAGGAGGGTGGTGCCGGCGGGGTTGAAGGCTTCGACGAAGCCGTTCTGGAAGCTGCCGGAGGCGGGCGACTGGAAGATCGCGAAGGGGGTGACCGGGAGGGTCGCGGAGAAGATGCTGCCGGTGATGAAGACGGCGTTGGAGGTGGCGGCGATGGAGGCGACGGCCATCTTGCCACTGCCGGCGAAGGTGAGGAAGACGGGGTTGAGGCTGGCGTCGAACTTGGCGACGAAGGAGTTGGTGGAGGCGCCGGTGAGGGTGGGGAATGCGGCGTTGGGGGTGGCGACGAGTGTGCCTGAGGTGGTGGTGCCGGTGACGTAGACGTTGCCGGCGGGATCGAGCGCGAGGGCGAGGCCGATGTCGCCCTGGGCGCCGAGGTGGACTTGGGCGAGGACGGTGCTGGCGGTGGGGTCGGTCTTGAGGAGGCGGAGGCCGTCGTGTTGATCGAGAAGGAGGTAGAGGTTGCCGGATGTGTCGGATTGGACCGCGTTGAACTGACCCTGGTTGGCGGCAGTGCGGAGGCCGGTTTGCGCGAGGCTGGAGGTCTGGGCTCGAGCGTTGACGGTTGCGCTGAGCCCGATGGCGACAAGGGTGAAGACGAGGAGGCGGACTAAGAGCGGAGCGAAGTTTGGCCGGAGATGTCTGGTCGTCATGGTAGTGGCTGCGGTTACTGCGCTGGGTGCAGCCTGCCCTCAATATCCATGGTGCTGCTTGGGTTAGGGTGTCCTGTTTTGCGAAAGGATGACGAGAGGTACTATACAGTCCCATTTTGGGACAGGGTTGGATTAGTTTGCGGAAGGTATCGGGTTGAGAAGGTGGTCGAGGTTGCGGGAGTGCATCTCGCGCTCGAAGGCGGCGTAGTCGAGGTACTGAATGGCCTGCATGCCACTGGCGATGGCGGCATCGATGTTCTCAGGCTTGTCGTCGATGAAGAGGATGTTGGCGGGCGGGGTGTGGAGGGACTCGGCTGCGTGGCGGTAGATGGCGGGCTCGGGCTTGGCGAGGTTGATGGCGTGGGACCAGGTGTGGTGGTCGAAGGCTTCGATCCAGAGGTGACGGGCACGGAGGCCGGTCTCGATGTCCTCGGGCATGTTGGAGAGGATACCGGTACGGATGCCGGCGCGTTGGAGGCGTTGCGCCCATTCGAGCATGGGCGGATTGAGTTGTGACCAAAGATCGGTGTCGGCTGCGATGAGTTCGGTGAGCTGGACGGAGGTGAGGTCGATTCCGACGCTGGAGGCGACGCTCTTCCAGAAGGAAGCGGCGTTGAGGTCGCCGCGGTCATAGGGGTGGCGGTAGGCCCAGTAGGCGCGATCGAGCGATTCTTCACTAAGACCGGTGATGGTGCGCATGCGAGCCCAGGCTGCGGGATCGGGTGGGCCGGAGAGAACCATGCCGTAGTCGAAGAGAACTGCCTGTACAAGAGCCATGGCTATTTATTGTAAGGGTCGCAAGGCTTTGATCCGAAGCTGGCCGTGGCGCAGAAGGCGTTTGTGCAGGGATAAAAAGGTGCCTCGCCCATGGAGGATTGGACGAGGCATCCCGGTTGCTGCCGCTGCTTCTACGGCGCGTAAGTTAGTGCGCCGGAAACGTCTCTATGCGCTGAAGTTTAGCTGATCGGTTGAGGCTTTTCTATTGGCAAAAGTACTAGGTGGTTCGACTCCTTCATAAGATCGTCGCATCATAGTATGGGGTCATCCCATCGGAGCAGCCTATGAGCCGGGTCCTGGTTATTGGAGATCGCCACCACGTGAGCCGCGCGATTGGCGATGGGCTTTCTGCCGCTGATTTTCCTATGGAGTATTCGTCCGGAAATGCCGATGCGCTGCAGCGATTGCGTGCGCGATCCTTTGGGGTTGTCATTACTGATCCTGACAGTACTGTCGATGAAGATCTGGCACTGCTTGAGGAGATGCGTGGCATCAGGCCTGGGGTGAAGTGCATTGTTCTGGCTCATCAGAGCACTCCGGATGAGGTAATTGCTGCATTGCGGGCTCGAGTGTATGCGTGTCTTACGCCTCCGTTTGAGGTGCACGAGATCGCGCACCTGACGAGGAGCGCGGCATCGGAGAGTCAGTGGCGGGACGATATACAGGTTTTGTCGGCCCGGCCCGGGTGGGTGTCTGTCCGAGTGAATTGTCGATTGATCACGGCGGAGCGCCTGCTGACGTTCGTGAAGGAGCTTAGCTCAAGACTGCCCGAGGACACGCGGCAGGAGATGATGTATGCGCTGCGAGAGATTTTGATGAACGCGATGGAGCATGGAGCAGCGTTCAACCCGGAGCAGGTGGTCGAGGTCACGGCTGTCCGCACAAAAAGAACGATGGTGTTTTACGTGCGCGATCCGGGGTCTGGCTTTCGCCGCGATTTGGTGAATCATACGGCTACCGCACATGATCCAACAGCCCATCTTGAGAAGCGTGAAGGAGAAGGGATTCGCCCTGGGGGGTATGGCCTTCTCCTGGCGAGCGGTACGGTAGACGAGTTGATCTACAGCGAGATTGGGAATGAAGTTCTGCTTATCAAGTATGTGGATTCGGCCACAGGTGAAGATGCGTAGCAGCGTCCTTGCAGAGTTACACCGTGCCACACAGTAGCATGAGTGAATGGATTCTCGATTTTCGAGGCGTACGGGTTGGGATGTGGAGGAGAGCGGGCTGGCTGCTGCTATTCGCGAGGCGCGGGCGAGTGGGCGACGGCTCTGTGATCTGACGATTTCGAACCCCACGGTTTGTGGGTTTTCTTACGACGCGGAGTGGGTGCTGGGGGGACTGAGGGATGAGCGGGCGCTGGTCCGGGCGCTGGTATATGATCCCGACCCGCGCGGGATGAGGAGCGCGCGAGAGGCGGTGGCGGAGTACTACGCGGGGCATGGAGCAGGTGTGGTCGATCCGGATCGACTGGTGCTGACGACGAGCACCAGCGAGGGGTATGGGTATCTGTTCCGGCTGCTGTGCGACGCCGGGGATGAGGTGCTGGTTGCGCAGCCGAGCTATCCGCTGTTCGATTTTCTGGCGGACCTCGAGGATGTGCGCCTGAGGACGTATCCGCTGTTTTATGACTATGGCTGGTGGATCGACTTTGCGGAGCTGGAGCGGTGGGTGAGTGAGCAGACGCGGGCGATTGTGGTGGTGCATCCGAACAATCCGACGGGAAACGGGGTGAGGACAGAGGAACGGCAGCGGCTGGAGGATATCTGCGCGCGGCATGGGCTGGCGCTGATTGTGGATGAGGTGTTTCTCGACTACCCAGTGGCGGAGGGGGTCGAACTGACGAGCTTTGCGGTGGGGCCGCATCCGGTGCTGACGTTTGTTCTTAGCGGCATGAGCAAGATTGCTGGGCTGCCGCAGATGAAGGTGGGTTGGATGGCGGTATTCGGACCGGACGGGCCGAGGGTGGAGGGGCTAGAGCGGTTGGAGGTCATCGCGGATACGTTTCTGTCGATGAACGCACCGGTGCAGTTGGCTCTGCCGAGGTGGCTGGCGGGGCGGCAAGGAATTCAGGAGCAGATACGGACGCGGGTGCGGGGCAATCTTGCGGCGGCGCGGCTGGCTGGACTGGAGGTTTTGGAGGTGGAGGCGGGATGGAGCGCAATCCTGCGGCTGAAGCAGAGAAGGGGAACGGGAGCTGATCTGGCTGTGGAGATGTTGCGGCTGACTGGGGTGGTGGTGCATCCAGGGTCGTTCTATGGCATGGCTGGCGGTGGGATTGTGGTGGTGAGCCTGATCGTCCCAACGGGTGAGTTTGCAGAGGGAGTTGGGCGGCTGAGTGAATGGAATACTTGAACCAAGATAGTTATTGGTTCATGTGATGCTCATATAGTGTTGCCTTCATTTATGACCGTAAATAACTGTTTCTTTTAGTTTTGCAGGAATGGGTTATTTTCTCGTTCTTCGGCGATGAATGTTGTTTCTCCGTGTCCAGGGATGACTTTGACGTCGTCGGGGAGGGTGAGGAGACGGTCGTGGATGGAGCGGATTAGCTGGCGGGTATCGCCGCCGGGGAGGTCGGTGCGGCCTACGGAGCCGGCGAAGAGAGTGTCTCCGGCGATAAGTAGCCCGTGGTCCGGCAGGTAAAGGCAGGAGCTGCCCTGGGTGTGGCCGGGGGTGTGGAGGACGGTGGCGGTGAGGCCGTTGATGGCGACGGTCTGGTTGTCGGCTAGGTTGGCGTCGGGCGGGGCGACCTCGGGGGTGGGGATGCCAAGCCAGGTGGCCTGGACGGCCATCATCTTGACCAGTGGAAGGTCGAGCTGGTTGTAGAGGATGGGCGCGCCAGTGAGGCGCTTGAGCTGGAGAGCGCCGGCGATGTGGTCGATGTGGGCGTGGGTGACGACGATTTGCTTGAGCGTGAGGTGGTGGTGGGCGAGGGTCTCGACGATGCGGGAGATGTCGTCACCGGGATCGATGACCATGGCCTCGCGGGAGGTTTCGTCGCCGAGGATGGAGCAGTTGCACTGGAGCGGACCGACTACGAGGATCTCGTGAATCATGTTTGCCGGCCTCCTTGCGGCTTGAAAATACGCGACGTGAAAATGCGCAGACCGTTCGGCCTGCGCAGGGTGAATCTTCGATGATTCGTGAAGCTTACTTCTTGGCTGGCGCCGCGGGAGTCGCCGGTGCGGCCGGGGTTCCGGTCTTGACTGGCGCGCTCTGGGTTGTCTTGACGCCGGACAGAACCGAGCGGTCGGTATTGGCGCGAGCGAGCAGGATGGTGAGTCCGAGCGAGGTGAGCATGAAGCAGATGGCGGAGTAGGTGGTCAGCTTGGTGAGCAGGTTGGCTGCCCCGCGCGGGCCAAAAGCGGTCTGTGAGCCCTGGCCGCCAAATGCGCCGGCGAGGTCGGCTGATTTGCCCTGCTGAAGCAGGACTACGCCAATAAGAAAGAACGAGACGATGATGTGGAGGACAACTACTAGATAGACCATCTGATTGAGCTCTACGACCTCTGGAGTTTCCTGAAGCTGATTTTTCGTGAAGCTTATTCTCTGGATTGGTGCGGAGGAGGGGACTTGAACCCCTATGCCTTGCGGCGCTAGCACCTCAAGCTAGTGCGTCTGCCAATTTCGCCACCTCCGCATTAGGACCTGCGTGAAAAACGCGAGGTAGCGGTGAGCAATCCGTAGATAAGTATACCAAGGAATCGGCGTGGATGGCATGATGGCCGGGGGGATTTAAGGCTCAACAGGTTCCCGGCCAGTTGTCGATTGTCAGCGAACGACGATCACGTAGACCGCCGTCGCGGCGCCCATGGCCGCGAGCAGCAATGCGAGGGCGATTCCTTCGCGCGAAGGGCGTCCGGAAATCCAGGTCCCGGCGGCGAGATCGCGCAGGGTACGAAGATAGCTGGCCACCGCAACGAGATTGAGGAGAACGCCGAGAGCCAATAACCCGGCTCCGCCCCAGATGAACACACCGTTCGAATGGAGGGTAATGTGAGCATCGGCGGAGGCGAGCACGCGAAGGTAGAGCCCGAAACGGCTCATCGCAAACCCGCCGCCCATGAGCGCAAGGCCGGTGCGTATCCAGGCGAGCAGTGTGCGCTCGGCGGCGAAGGCGACTCGGGGGTCTTTGGCTATATCGTCGGCCATGCCACGAATTGTAATCAAAGAGAATCGCCCGGACTCGAAAAGGCGGCTGATGAGCGGCTGTCGTAGACTGTAGGGCCTGGAGATTCACTTCAGCGACTATTTCGGGAGACTGATGAGCCTGCTTATTCGCAATGGCGAGGTAGTTACGGACGGAAGGCGGTTTCGCGCCGATGTCCTGGTGGAAGGCGAGAAGATTACCCAGATTGGCGAGGGGATTGTTGCGCCCGCAGGGGTCGAGATAGTGGATGCGACGGGAAAGTTCGTCTTTCCGGGGTTCATCGATCCTCATGTTCATATCTACCTGCCGTTCATGGGGACGTTTGCGAAGGACACTCACGCGACAGCGAGCATGGCTGCGCTGGTGGGTGGGACGACATGCTTTATCGAGATGGTCTGTCCTTCGCGTGGGGAGGACACGTTAGAAGGCTACGAACTTTGGAAGGGCAAAGCGGAGGGGGATAGCGCGTGTGACTATGCATTTCACATGGCCGTGACCCGCTGGGATGATGCGACGGAGAAGCAGCTAAGGCAGATCGTTGCGGATGGGACGACGTCGTTCAAGATATTTCTCTCGTATAAGAACTTCTTCGGCGTGGATGACGGCGAGATGTACCAGGTGCTGAAGCTGGCCGCAGAGCTGGGCGTGATTGTGACAGCGCACTGCGAGAACGCGGAGCTGGTGAGCAGGCTGCAGCAGAAGCTGTTGGCTGAGGGCAAGACCGGCGCCGAGTGGCATGAGCCGAGCCGGCCCGAGACGGTCGAGATGGAAGGAACGACGCGGTTCGCGACGTTTCTGGAGACGACGGGTGCGACGGGGTATGTGGTGCACCTCTCGTGCGCACCGGCGTTGAAGGCGGCGATGGATGCAAAGGCAAGGGGTGTGAAGATCTCGGTGGAGTCGGTGCTGCCGCATTTTCTGCTGGACAAGACCTATGCTGAACGCGAGGGAGCGGAGGGGTTGAAACACATCATGTCGCCGCCGCTGCGCGAGAAGCGCAATCAGGCGGTGTTGTGGAAGGCGCTGGCGGTGGGTGACGTCGATACGGTGGGGACGGACCATTGCCCGTTCGACGTGGAGCAGAAGCTGATGGGCAAGGACGCGTTTACGCAGATACCGAACGGGATTCCGGGGATCGAGGATCGCGTGAACCTGATGTACACGTACGGCGTAAAGCGCGGCGGGTTGAGCCTGGAGCGGTTTGTCGATGCGCTGAGCACGCGGGCGGCGAAGCTGTTCGGGCTGTATCCGGGGAAGGGTACGGTTGCGGTGGGCAGCGATGCTGATCTGGTGATCTACGACCCGGAGTATCGCGGCGTCGTGTCGGTAAAGACGCAGCATATGAACTGCGACTACAGCGGCTTCGAAGGGTTTGAGATCGAAGGGCGGCCGTCGATGGTGACGGTGCGAGGCAGGGTGCAGGTGCGCGATGGAAAGTTTGTAGGTGAGCAGGGAATTGGCAAGCTGCTGCGACGCGAGGTGCAGGCGTGATGATGGCGGATGCAGACAGGGTGATCGCGGAGCTGCAGGAGCTGCGCGCGCTTACAGGTGATGCGAACGGCGCGCAGCGAGTGGCTTGGGGACCGGTGTGGCTGAAGGCGCGGGAGTGGTTTCTAAAGCAGCTCAAAGGGCTTCCGGTAGAGCATCATCTGGATGCTGCGGGGAACAGGTGGGTGACGCTGAAGGGTGAGTCAGAGCGTGCGCTGATTATGGGCGGACATCTGGACTCGGTGCCGAACGGCGGATGGCTGGATGGCGCGCTGGGCGTGGTGACATCGCTGGAGGTGCTGCGAGCGATCTCAAAGGAGTACAACGGCAAGCCGCCGGTGACGGTGCGCGTGGTGGACTGGGCGGACGAGGAGGGTGCGCGCTTTGGACGCAGTCTGCTTGGCTCGTCGGCCTTTGCCGGGACGCATACGATTGCTGCGGACCGCGTGCGCACCGACCGTGATGGTGTGACGCTCGAGGCGGCGCTGGCGCAGTGCGGCGTCGATGTGGATGCGATTGGCGATGCGGCGAAGGAGCGACAGAACGCGGCTGCCTATCTTGAACTGCACATTGAGCAGGGACCGGTGCTGGAGCGGTTGGGGCTGCCGCTGGCGGTGGTGCTGGGGACCAAGGGCGTGGAGCGGCATGCGATTACATTCCATGGGCAGGAGGCGCACTCCGGCTCGACGCCGATGCGCGACCGGAAGGATGCGTTAGCAGCCGCGGCGAAGCTGGCGCTTGAGATTCGCAGCATCGCGATGAAGCACGAAGACGCGGTGTGCACGATGGGCTCGGTGAAGACGTTTCCGGGAATCGTGACGGCGGTGGTGGGGCGATGTGAGGCGACGCTCGATCAGCGTGATCTTGATGCACGCGTGCTGGCGGAGATGTTTCGTGAGGCGAAAAATGCCAGCCAGCGATTTGCCGAGGAAGAGAACTGCACCGTGGAGTGGTCGCGAATTTGGGACATTGAGCCGGTGCCATTTCATCCGGCGCTGATTGAGCTTTGCGACTTGGCGATCATGGAGACTGCCGGCAGATCGCACCGGATGCCTTCAGGACCGTTGCACGATGCAGCGGAGGTGTCGCGTGCCGGAATTCCGACGGTGATGATGTTCGTGCAGTCGCTAAAGGGTATTAGCCACAATAAGATCGAAGATACTAGCATTGGCGACCTGCAGCTGGCGGTAGAGGCCTTCAGTAGGTTAGCTGCGAAGACAATAAGCTGGGTTAATGCGCAATAAGCAATGTGTATTTCGAAGGGTGCGATTAATTCGCTATTCTTACGGTTTGTTGGAGGAATCAAAGATGCCACAGTCACTGGAAGAGATGCTGCTTATCAATCATTGGATCGGCGGAGTTACGCTGGAGTCGGGCTCAGGTCGCACTGGCCCGGTATGGAACCCGGCCACTGGCCGGCAGATCGGCGCGGTAAATCTGGCCAACGTGAAGGACGTAGACCACGCAGTGGCTGTGGCAAAGACGGCATACGCGGAGTGGCGCAAGTCTTCGCTGTCACGGCGGACGGAGATACTGTTCAAGCTGCGCAGCCTTATCGATGCAAATCGTCGACGGCTGGCGGAGATTATCTCGACCGAGAACGGCAAGACACTCGCGGATGCGCGCGGCGAGGTTGCGCGTGGCCTGGAGAACGTCGAGTTTGCGTGCGGGATTCCGGTGCTGTTGAAGGGCGGGTACTCCGAGCAGGTGAGTACCGGCGTGGATGTTTACCAGATACGGCAGCCGCTCGGCGTGGTTGCCGGGATTACGCCATTCAACTTTCCGGCGATGGTGCCGATGTGGATGTTCGCAAACGCGATTGCGTGCGGCAATACTTTTATTCTGAAGCCGTCGGAGAGGGTGCCTTCGGCGAGCCTGCTGCTTGCGGAGTTGGCTCACGAAGCCGGGCTGCCGGCGGGCGTGCTGAACGTTCTGCAGGGAGATAAGGTGGCAGTCGACCGCCTGCTTGAGCATCCTGATGTGCGCGCGATCAGTTTCGTGGGATCGACGCCGGTGGCAAAGGCGATCTACGAAGCAGGCACACGGCATGGAAAGCGCGTGCAGGCGCTGGGCGGCGCGAAGAATCACATGCTGGTGCTGCCGGACGCCGACGTGGATGCAGCCGCGGACGCTGCGGTGTCGGCGGCCTATGGAGCGGCGGGGCAGCGCTGCATGGCGATCTCAGTGGTGGTGGCGGTGGGCGACGTCGCTGACCCGCTGGTGGCTGCGATCGCAAAGCGCATTCCGAAGATCAAGGTTGGGCCGGGGCTGGAGCAGGGCAGCGAGATGGGGCCGCTGGTGACGCGCGAACAGCGCGACCGCGTGGCCTCGTACCTGGACCACGCCGCAGCTGACGGTGCGATTGTCGCGGTGGACGGAAGGCTGGGCGGAGCGACGGAGCGCGAGGGCTTCTTTCTGGGACCTTCGCTGATCGATAACGTCGTACCCGGCACGCGTTGCTACGAACATGAGATATTTGGCCCGGTGCTGAGCGTGGTGCGCACGCACACTTATGCCGAGGCGTTGAAGATTATCAACGACAATCCCTACGGGAACGGCACCGCCATCTTCACGCAGAACGGTGGCGCGGCACGGCAGTTCCAGTTCGATGTCGAGGTCGGCATGGTCGGAGTGAATGTGCCGATTCCGGTGCCTGTCTCGTACTACAGCTTCGGCGGCTGGAAAGGTTCGCTGTTCGGCGATCTGCACATGTATGGGCCGGAGGGCGTGCAGTTCTACACGCGCGGTAAAGTAGTGACGAGCCGCTGGCCGGATCCCGGAACGAGCAAGGTCGACCTGGGTTTCCCGCAGGTTCGCTAGAATCCCTGAGCTGCAAAGAAGAGGCTGGTGGATGCTCGCCAGCCTCTTCTTTGCATAAAATTCATCTGCCTGGCGCATTTATGTCCACGTCCAATAAACTCTCGGGAATGGCGGTGGAGACCACACAGGCGGCGGCGCTGACGGGACCGCTACTGACAGGGGTGGTGTTGGTACTGGTGCAGTTTGATGTCTGCGAGGAGATTCGGCTGGATAGGCTGCGCACGATTCTGGGCGCACGCACTGTAGCGCAGCCGAGTATGAAACCGCCCTCGCCGGGATATGTTCGCTACGAGCGGCCTCCGGTGGTGGAACATATCGACGAGCTGGTGCTTGAGAGCGGAGAGCGGCTGAGCGGCGAGATTAAGTACTACGACTATGGCGTGCTGAGTGTAATCTTTCAGCTTCCGTTTTCGGGGGACTGGAACCGGTTGGTTGGACTGGCGAGCCGATGGGTGTGGGACGTGGACTTCGCCGCGCATGCCCGCGGCATCGTCCGCGCGAAGGTCGAGCGGGCGGAAGCTGCAATGACCAAGCCGTACGCGGAGTGGCTGAGCGAGGATTATCTGATCTTCCATGTGCGAGAGATGACCGGCGCTCCGACGGCGAAGGCACTGGTGGCTGACTACGGCGGCCAAATTACACAGGTGGTGCGCGGCGATACGTTGACATTGGCCGAGGGAGAAATCGCCGAGGTGCTGCATTCGAGGATCTCTTACTATGCCACGGATCTGGCCGTGATTGGCTGGAATGCCGCGTTCCTGTACGACACTGCGGCCGGCGCGGAGACGGCCATCCAGCTATTGGAATACGCAAATTCGCAGTTGCTGGAGTTTCGCCACTATGATGAGCTGCTGACTCGCGAACTGGAACTCGTCTATGTGCGGCTCGAAGACGGCACGGGCATGTTTGCGCGCTGGCGATTGGCGCGGTCTGCGACACATCTGCATACCATGCTGCTCGAGGTAACCGAGTTGACAGAGCATGCTGACAATGCAATTAAATTTCTGAGCGATATGTTCTCGGCCAGACTATATAAGCTGGCGGCGGCGAAGGTAGGGGTCCCGGATTACAAAGACCTGGTTACGCAAAAGGTGCAGACCGCCGAGGAGCTTTATCGCTTCATGGTGGACCAGTTCAACCAGAGCCGTGCCTTCTTTCTTGAATTGACCGTTGTAATCATTCTGATCATTGAATTGGTCTATTTATTCAGGGGAAGACCGTTCTAGGTCATCCGGACGCTTGCCGATCAATATGTCGGCCATTGCGAGGCTATTCGCGGTATGGTTTGATTCTTTGATGGTTCAAATCAAAGCGCCCGACGAAATCCCTCTTACCCCCCGCAAAGGCGGATTGCCACAACCACGATACTTGTTCCTTGCTGGGAGTGTTGAGGTGGGGAGCGTAGAAAACTGGCAGGAACGGGTTTGCGTTCAACTCGAAGATAGCGATTGGATAATTCTGAATCCGCGCCGTGATGACTGGGACAGTTCCTGGGTCGAAAGCAAAGATAACTTTGAGTTTCGGGAACAGGTAGATTGGGAGTTGAATGCGCAGGAGATGGAAGCCACGACAATTCTGATGTACTTTGCTCCAGGCACAGATTCGCCGATTTCACTCCTCGAACTTGGTCTTTTTGCGCGTACAGGCAGAATGCTTGTCGTTTGTCCTGAAGGGTTCTGGAAAAAGGGAAATGTCGATGTTGTGTGCGAGAGATACGAAGTAAAACAGTATGACTCGATTGACGACGCTCTGGAAGACTTGTGAAAAGAGTAAGTCATCGGGCGGCGAAAGGCAGGTTAGCACCACGGAGATGTTGGGCCATGCGATGGAAAGGTCCATATTGCGTCTTAGGACTCAATCACGCCCCTTTCACGATTAACTGGGACTTCTGCCAGTAGGTGTGGTCGCGACGAAGTCTGACAATTGCATGTGAACTTCACCTTCCATACGAGTGAGGGGAGGTAGTTTGTAGCTGCGTTGGTCTTCGGTCTATTGAGCAAATGAATCGTGTTCAGAGAAGGAAAAAATGGCTAACTGCGGCACTGTCGGTGTTATTGCCGTGTGTACCAGCGTCCGCACAAACATCGTCAACAGAGTTTTTCCCTGAGATTGACGCTAATGTCAGCTTAAATTCCAATGTCAGATTTTTGTTTCAGGCGAAAGAGACAAGAGAAGGGGGAGAACCCACACAAGCGGAGATAGGACCGAGCATGGAGTTTTATCTGAAGCCTTTGATCAAGCTCAAAAAAATCACCATTTTCGATCTGGACGATGCGAAGTCCAGGCCACTGGTATTGGCGCTCGGGTATCGATACCTGCCGGCAGCGGACAAGCCATCTACAAATCGCATGGAGCCGGTAGCCACATCTCACTTTCCGTTGAAGGCAGGGTTACTGGCCACGGATAGGAACCGAGCCGATCTGGACTGGTCCAATGGTGGTTTCAGCTGGCGTTACCGCAATCGATTTACAGTGGAGCGGCGCTTTACGATTCACTCTTACCATCCTGCACCGTACGTCAGTGCCGAGGCCTTCTACGAAAGCCAATACGGCAAGTGGAGTAGCACCGACCTCTATGCAGGGTGCCTGATGCCGTTGGGTAAACATGTCCAACTCGATCCATACTACGAGCACCAGAACAACACAGGAAAGCATCCTAATGAGCAGGTGAATGCTGGGGGACTCATCCTTAATCTCTACTTTTAGCCAACGATTTACCTGAAATAGAAAGAAGAAGCTATGACGGCTTGCAGATACATAAAAGCGCATCGTCCGTAGTCACGTCGTTTAGAGTGCTCGTGCTGCTGAGCACGATCGCGTAAGGCCAGACGCACTCCGGCTAATGACGATAGCACTATATTCTCGATAAGGAAACTGCATATTTCTGCAATATCTTGGCTTGAGTCGATCCGAATATAATCGTCAACTATTAGCGTTGACGGACAAGGCAAAAACCATCAGCGGCTCTGTCATCCAGGCAAAGTGCCACGCCTCGTCCGTTGGCAGTGCTACTCTGAACCGGAAGGAACAGTCGGAAATCCGGGCCCATCAAATTCGTCGCAACGCACATGGGTACGTAAAAACTCAGGGTACTGTCCCCAACGGAGGAAATTTGAGCAACGACAGATGAACTTTCATTTAAAGCTGATTGTGCCAAGCGATCCTCGTTTCCTATCCATTGCCCGTACGGCAGTAAGAGAGGCATGTGCGATTTGCGGTTTGTCGGAGGAGCTTTGCGGAGGAGTTACTTTAGCCATCGATGAGGGCTTAGCCAATATCATTCGACATGCCTACAAGAATCTTCGCGACCAGGAGATTGAATTGAACTGTCAGGCTGGTCCTGATCAGATAATGTTTACGCTCCTCGATCGAGGCGAGCCGCCAGACCCAGCCAGGATATGCGGGCAGCCGCTAGATGAGGTTTCTCTGAGTGGACGAGGAACGCACATAATGAAGGCGATCATGGATGAGGTGCATTACGAGCAAGTCCAGGGAGTAAACCAGGTAAGGCTTATTAAGCGCCTGCCAGGTGACAAAGTGAGGACCGCCGGCGACCGATCGGCGCCTCACTGATTATCAAAGCTTTTCACATGAAGCGCTGCGGGCTTGAGGACAATGGGTCGCTGAAGGTCAACTGGTATCGATGGTTCTTAATCTGATAGGGGATAAACATGGAAAGACAAATGACGTCTTCGACGCGGATTGAAAGAGGGATCATAATCGTGGATGTCGTAGGTCAGATAGACCTTGGTAGCTCGCCTGCTCTTCGCAAAACACTTTTGGAGTCGTTGAATGGCGCAAAAAGTGTAGCCATAAACCTGAGCGCCGTGAAGTACATCGATAGCTCCGGAATCGCCTCACTCGTGGAGGTGCTTAGAGCGGCCCGCAATACCAATAAAAGGCTTGTTCTGTTTGGGCTAACGGGCGCTGTCCTTCAGGTCTTACAACTCACGCGCCTGACCGGAGTTTTTGAAATCTGCGAAACCGAGGCGCAGGTTATAGGTGCTTGAAATGTACGTCCTGAATCAGACTCCTCATCGATGGCCGCAGATCGGAATCTAGCTGCAACAATTTTCTGGATCGGAAGCATATGGCGCTGAAAGTTACTGAAAAGATCATGGCTGTACCAAGCCTTGTCGGCTTCTGGACAATAAGCGGCTTGGCCTACGTAGGGGACTTGGCCATCCTTGCGGGCCAATCCGCTAATGTCACTTTCGTGGCTCCTTTCCGAGGTCAGCGTTTTCGCCTTAGTCGGGCAATACATCAAGCCATGGCCGTAGGCGTCGAAGCCATACCCATTGTCTCGCTGATTACGTTCTTCGTCGGTTTAATTATGGCACTGCAGAGTGCCTACGAACTGCGTCAATTAGGAGCGATGCAATTGGTGGCCGGGGCCGTGGCAGTCTCGATTCTTCGAGAACTTGGACCGTTACTCACAGCCATCGTTGTCATCGGTCGTTCGGGGTCGGCTTTCGCTGCGGAGATCGGCACCAAGAAGGTGACTGAAGAAGTAGATGCTCTCAGGACAATGGCATTCGATCCGGTTGCTTTTCTGGTGGCGCCTAAATTTCTCGCGATGCTGTTGATGGTGCCGTGCCTCACAATATGGGCGGACTTCATGGGCATTGTGGGAGGGTGTGTCTTTGGTGTTACCGGCGCTGGTTTTACAATCCACTCTTACTTTATCGCTACGCGAGACGCGATTGTCTCTCGCGATATCTATACCGGTCTCATCAAAAGCGCGCTGTTCGGTCTTGTGATCACGGCTGTCGGTTGCAAGGAGGGCTTCGCAACAGGTGCGGGCGCCGAAGAGGTCGGGCGCTCGACAACTGCGGCAGTTGTCACCTCGATAGCTTTGGTGATTGTTGTCGACCTTGTGTTTACAAGCTTGTTCTATTTTATTAATCCCACCTAACGCAGGAGTGTCCGCATGACGTCTCAGTATCCGCCGACCTCGGAGTTGGAACCGCCAGCGACTCCCGAGTTGGCTTGCAAATCACCCGTGGACAGGAGTCGAAGATGACTAGCGGCGACCTTAGCGAGGCGGCAATCTCAGTGGTCGATCTGCGTGTGGCATACGGCGAACGCGAAATTCTTCACGGCATCACCTTTGATGTTCGCCGGGGGGAAACTATGGTGATCCTGGGCGGGTCAGGCTCAGGAAAGAGCACCCTGCTGCGGACACTGGTCGGTTTGGAAAAGCCGAGTTCGGGCGAAGTGTGGATTCAGGGCGTCAATACCGCCAAAATCTCCGAGCGAGAGATGGATGCGATTCGTAAGAAGATAGGCATGTCGTTTCAAGGCTCCGCGCTGTTCGGATCGATGACCGTTGGCGAGAACGTTGCATTGCCATTGCGCGAACACACAAATCTTGAAGACTCCACTATTGAGATCATGGTGAGGATTAAGCTCGGGCAGGTGGGTCTCAGTAATTTTGAAGACTTCATGCCGTCGGAATTGAGCGGCGGTATGAAAAAGCGCGCTGCTGTCGCGCGTGCATTAGCCATGGATCCCGAGATACTGTTTTTCGATGAACCTTCGGCAGGCCTGGACCCCATCATCGCCGCGGGGCTCGACGAATTGATACTGGACCTGAAGAAGGCTTATGCCATAACGATTGTTGTGGTAACTCACGAATTGGCCAGCGCTTTTCTGATAGCTGACCGTATGGTCTATGTGGACCGAGGTAATATCGTGGCGCTGGGGACAAAAGAAGAATTTCAGGCAAGCACTCATCCCCGCGTGCGGCAGTTTCTGGACCGAGTGCCGGAGCCTGAGGTTGTTGAAGAGATGGATTACCTGCAGATGCTCACGGCGGATCACAAGAGCAAAAAGGGTTGAAGACATGGAGCCATCGAAAATGAGGACCTATGAACAGTAAACGTGAGCAGGCCGCGGTAGGTTTCTTTGTATTAGTGGCCGCGGGCCTGCTGATTGGGACGATCTTAGCTGTATCCGGCGCCTTCAATTCTGGTGGAGTAAAACATTATTCCTATTTTAAATCTGCCGGAGGTATTTTACCCGGCGCCGCCGTTCGCTATGGCGGCATGAGCGCCGGCAAGGTTGACGCTGTGCACGTAGACCCCAACGACTCAACCCGTATCGAGATTGATTTTAAGGTGAAGCCTGATATCCCAGTGAAAACCGATAGTATTGCGAAGATCTCCAGCCTGGGGGCGCTTTCTGATAACTATGTCGAGATTGGAACAGGAACCAAGAATGGTCAACTCGCGCCTCCCGGCAGCGAACTAAAGTCCGTCGAAACATTGGGAATCGGTGATCTGAGCGACATGATTGGCAGCCTGACCCCCGTTGCCAAGCAGGTTATGCAGACCCTGAACCAACGCCTCGTAGAACTGCAGGTGACACTGGCCCGCGTCAACGATCTTCTCAACGACAGAAACCGCGAGAACATTAGCAACACTTTGGCGAACCTTAACGGCATGCTTGCTGAAGACCGGCCAATGGTATCCAGAAGCTTAGCGAACGTGCAGGCAGCAAGCGCCAAGCTCGTACCCTTGCTCGACAATCTCAAGACAACGATGAATCAGGCGAATGAGGCTTTGTCGCACATTGACTCCGTGGTAGTGGAGAATCGTGAGGACATCCGGGCAATAGTCGTCGAGCTGAAAGGGACGATGCTTACGGCATCATCGCTCATCGATCAACTGAAAAACACGGCGGATGACAACTCGGACAATATCGACCAGATCATATTGAATATCCGTGTTACGACCGAAAACATGAAGGTACTGACGAATGAGTTGAAGAACAGGCCGTCACTGCTCATTCGTGGAAATGGCGAAAAGGATCGAAAACCCGGCGAGATACCCAAGTAGGGTTTTCACAAGAGAATGGCTGATGTTCTTGAACAATATCTAGTGTCTACACAAGAGGTTCTCTATGCATCGAATAGTCCGACTCGTTCTAATATTGCCGCTCATCTTAAGCCTGAATGGTTGCCATGGGCCCAAGCCAGTTCACTATTACACGGTACAGCTCCCAGTGGCTCCCGCAATTCAGCCGAGCGCGCACCCAGTATCTTTATTGGTTGGCCGTGTTTCGGGAGCGGAGATATATGAGGATACGCCAATTCTTTATCGTGTCGGAGCCAACCAGATTGGCGCATACCAGTACAGCCGTTGGGTGGAGCCGCCGGTCGAACTGCTGAAGGACAAATTAATTCGCATGCTGAGGACTTCAGGTAATTATCAATCTGTCACCAGTCTCGGCAGTAACTCCAATGGACAATTTGTGGTGCGAGGCAGGCTCTACAACTTCGAGGAAGTCGATGGTGCGAATATCACCGGACTCGTGTCGATGGAGTTTGAACTCTATGACCGGAAGTCCGGCAAGATTCTCTGGACACATTTCTATTCCCAATCCGAGCCAGCGCAAGGCAAGGAGATTCCTGATGTCGTCACGGCGCTCGATACGAATCTCGAGCGCGGACTGAAAGAGGTCACGGCTGGGCTTAACCAGTACTTCGCGACAAATCCTGCAGGCAAGTCCTAGTATTGATCTGCTCTGCGGACCCGCTCTTTGGAACGTGGTTCGACAACAGAAACGGCTTGAACTGACTTTCCAGAGCCGAGGGCTCATCCCCGGAAGACTTGCATGCGTTACGGCGGATTTGATAGGACGTGGACAGCTACCGAGGAGAAAATGGATGGCTCAACTTGCTAACCTGAAAATTCGAGCCAAGCTGCTTCTCGCCGTGCTTCCACTGGCGCTGATGGTTATCCTGGCGACACTATATTCGTCGACCGCAAGCAGGAGGATAGACAACCAGTATAGCGATTTGATCAACCACGACGCCAAAACGCTGCAGAACCTCACGATAGCGCGTGCACATACCAATCGAATCGGCCTCTTCCTGTATGAGGAGATAGCCGAGCCCAATCCCGATAAAAGGGTGCAGATCGATGCTGAGTTAGACAGCATCTACGCCGACTTTCAAACACGAATCACGGATGCGCTGCGCGATAGTCCCGCACATGCCCAGCGAATTAAACTTACGTCGGATCTTTTCGACAAGGCGATGTCAGATGCACGTCCCATTCGTGCTGCAGCCTTGGCGAACAACACCGAAAAGGCTCTTAGTTTGATACGTGGGGACGCGGGCGCCGAATTGCAGGAGGCGAGGCTGGCTGCTATCGACTCGGTGGACGAATTGCGAGCTTCCGTAGACCGGCAATCTGACGACCTCAGCAGAAAAACTCACCGCACCATTCTGATCACATGGCTAGTCGTCTGCCTCGGCCTTGGGGCGACTCTAACCTTCACCCTTTATATCGTTCAAACTCAGGTCATCGGCGAGTTGCTGGCTGTGCGTGGCAGCGTCCAAGCTCTTGCCGATGGGCAACTGGATCAAACTATCCCCTATCTCAACCAGACGAACGAAATCGGGGCCATCAGCCGTGCACTGAGCACCCTTCAGGTCGGTGCCCGCGAACGAGAGATCCAGCACTGGGTGAAGGCCGAGGTTTCGGCGATCGCGGAGGGATTGCAATCCTCAGAGGATTTTGCAGCGTTCGGGAAGTATTTGTTTTCGCGTCTTTCACAGTCCATCGCGCTGCTCTACGGAGCTCTTTATGTTGCCGATGAGCGTCGAACTCGTTTGTTTCGTGTTAGTGGCTTTGCTCTTGATGACCCACATGAGCCTCGGGAGTTTAGTTTTGGGGAAGGGCTCGTTGGTCAAGCCGCAGTCGAGCGGCGCAGACTCCTGGTTCCCGCAAGCGACGGAGATAACCTCCATATTTCGACCGGCGCCGGAACGGTCAAACCCCGCGGTCTCATCCTTATGCCGGTGATTCACCAGGATGTTGTGACGGGAGTCCTCGAATTGGCGCGCAACGTTAACGTTATTGGACCGCCAGCAAGCTCTGCTCGAAGCCTTAATGCCCGTTGTGGCGGTGAACTCTGAAATATTGTCCGTCAACATCAAGACCAGAAAACTTCTCGAACAGACTCAGCAACAGGCGGAGGCCATAGCGGCGGTAGAGGAGAGATCTCGCTTGATCCTGTCTTCCGTCGACGAAGGCATCTGGGGCCTCAGCGAAGATGGATCAGTTGCATTCGTGAATCCTGCCGGTGCAAAAATGTTGGGGTATCAGCCGGAAGAACTTGTTGGCAAGTCGATGCATGCCGCCGTTCATTACGCCCATGCCGATGGGTCGCCTTATCCGCCAGAAGATTGCTGGATGTTCAAAACGATCCATGATGGGCAACGCCACATATCTTCGGACGAAGTCCTCTGGAAGAAAGACGGAAGCTGCCTCTCCGTCGAGTACAGCACTACGCCGATTCGAAAGGGCGATCAGGTTGTAGGTGCGGTAGTTGCGATCCACGACATCACGGAACGAATACGGAGCGAGCAAGCCATACAGGAAAGCGAGAAGCGGTTCCGTTCCATCTTCGAGAATGCGCAGATTGGAATCGGTATCTATTCCGTCAATACTCACGAGCATCTAAGTAATCGCACTCAACTCGATCAGTTAGGCTATAGCGCGGAGGAGTTGAGCAACACCGAGAAATGGGACAGGATCGTTCATCCGGATGACCGCGCAGACGGAGCGGAGCGGTACGCGAGGCTGATTGAAGGGAAGTGCGACGAGGATGAATATATACAGCGCTTCGTCCGACCCGATGGCAGCGTCATCGTCGCGAGCGGAAGATTCAAACTTATCCGCGACGCACAGGGCAAACCGCAGTATGTCATCTCACTGCACGAAGACATAACGGAGCGACAGAGGGTCGAGAAGCGTCTTCGGTTTACCCAGTATGCAGTGGACAATGCCGCTGACGCAGTCTTTTGGATGCGTGTGACAGATGGTGGATTGGAGTACGTGAATTATGCCGCATGCCAGAGCCTCGGCTATACGCGAGAGGAACTACTCGCCCTGTCCGTCAGCGAATTCGCCCCTGAATTCACCTGCGACAAGCTAGCCGAACTTACAGCAACCCTAAGAGAGAAGGGTGTCTTAACTCGAGAGTCAAAACATCGAGCCAAAGATGGGCGCGAATTCGATGCTGAGGTCACTCTATACACCGCGGACTACATGAACCAGCAGATTGTCGTCGCCAACGTTAAGGACATCACCGAACGTAAGTGGGCAGAGGCGGCGATCCTTGAGGCCAAGGAGGTGGCGGAAGCGGGCACGAAGGCGAAGTCCGATTTCCTCGCCAACATGAGCCATGAGATTCGCACGCCGATGAATGCCATTATCGGCATGTCGCATTTGACACTCAAGACTGAACTCGATCCTCGGCAAAGGGATTACGTCAAAAAGATTCAACAGTCCGGCCAGCATCTGCTGGGCATCATCAACGACATTCTTGATTTCTCGAAGATCGAAGCCGGCAAACTGTCTGTCGAAAATATCGACTTCAGTCTCGACAAGGTGTTGGAGAACGTCAGCAACTTGATCTCCGAGAAAGCATCGGCAAAGGGGTTGGAACTTATCTTCGACATCGAGCCTTCAGCGTCGACTCAACTAAAAGGTGACCCGCTAAGACTGGGCCAAATTCTGATCAACTTCTGCAACAACGCCGTCAAGTTCACCGAGAAGGGCGAGATCGTCGTCAAAGTCAGAACTCAGGAGGAAGATGAGGACAGTAAACTTCTCTCCTTCTCGGTGACCGATACTGGCATCGGGCTGACTGAGGAACAGATGGGACGGTTGTTCCAGGCGTTCGAACAGGCTGACACATCAACTACTCGGCAGTTCGGTGGCACCGGACTCGGGCTAGCTATCTCGAAACAATTGGCGAAGTTGATGGGCGGGGATGTCGGTGTCACCAGCGAGTTGGGGAAGGGAAGCACGTTTTGGTTTACCGCGCGCCTCGGCAAGAGCACTGCGCCGTTGCGGGAACTCTCGCGGCCGGACTTGCGTGGCCGGCGTGTTTTGATCATCGACGACAATTCTCAGGCTCGAGAGGTGTTGGCGAGCATGCTCACCAGTATGACCTTCATCGCGCACGAGGCGCCCTCCGGGCTGGAGGGCATCGAAATGGTTCGTAAGGCAGGCGCGTCAGGTGAGCCATACGAAATCGTGTTTGTCGACTGGCAAATGCCAGGCCTGGACGGAATCGAAACCGGGAAGCGAATCCGCGCGTTGCCTGATCTTGCCGTTCCACCACGCTTGGTGATGGTCACTGCTTACGGGCGCGAGGAGGTTCTAAAGCAAGCCGAGCAGAATTCCTTTTCCAGTGTGCTCGTCAAGCCGGTCACAGCATCCATGCTCTTCGATTCATCCATTCAAGCCCTGGGGATCCACGATGAAAGAATCGCCGAGGTTCAGGCCAGTTCGGGTTTAGATCTCGAGCGATTACGTGGTGTTCGAGTTTTGCTGGTCGAAGACAATGAACTCAATCGCGAAGTTGCAATGGGACTTCTCGGTGCCGCCCATATGTCCGTCGACGTGGCTGAGAACGGTGAGATAGCAGTCAGGATGGTGAGCGAGCACGATTACGATCTTGTGCTGATGGACATGCAGATGCCGGTAATGGATGGGATCGCGGCGACAAAAGCCATTCGGTCTAACCCGCGCTTTCGCGATCTCCCCATCGTGGCTATGACTGCCAATGCGATGGACACAGACCGTGAAATGTGTCGGCAAGCGGGCATGAACGATCATCTGAGCAAGCCCATTGATCCGGATGCGATGTTTGCGACAGTAATGCACTGGGCGAAGCCGCGTCGCGTTCAGCCATCTGAGCAGCCGGCTCAGAAAGTTGAGGCTGCCGGCTCTCAAGACTCCCAGGAGATCCCTGAGATAGAAGGCATCGACATTCAGGATGGTCTCAAGAGGGTGGGAGGGAACAGCCGTCTATACCGGGATCTGCTCATGAAATTCGCGGCGAAACATAGTGACTCTGTTTTGCAGATCGCCGATGCTCTGCAGATCGGTGACCGCAGCACGGCTGAGCGCGTTGCTCATACAGTAAAAGGTGTTGCCGGGAACCTCAGCATGAAACAGGTTCAATTTACCGCGGAAAAATTGGAGAAGGCAATTCGAGAGAACGATTCCTCAGTCCTGACCATGCTTCAGGATTTTGCCACCACCTTGCGTTCTCAGATGGATGCTATTGAGCAGGCGTTGCCACTCGAAGCCCTGGTGCTCGAAATTGATCCGAGGAAGAGCTTTGACCCCATAGCTGCTTCCCATGAAATTGCGCGACTGCGGACCCAACTCGAGGCCAGCGACGGCAATTCGGAGGAGGAGTTTCACGCTGTACGAGATCTTCTCAAAGGCCAGGTCGACAAGGCGCAACTGGACGCACTCGGTGAAGATATAAGCGATTTCGATTTCACTGGAGCGCTGCTGAAGCTGGACGGCATTGTTAGAGAGCACAGCCTGAATCCAGAAGGAGTAAAGAAATGAGCGCCGAACTGAAAACCGTATTGCTTGTCGACGACGAGCCGGCGAATATCCAGATTGTGAACTCGATTCTCAAGGACGTCTATAAGACTCGCATTGCTACAAATGGCGCGAAGGCTTTGGAGCTAGCCAACCAGGAGCCAGCTCCCGATTTGATCCTTCTCGATGTCATGATGCCGGAGATGGACGGGTACGAAGTATGCTCCCGCCTCAAGTCAGCCGACCATACGCGGGACATCCCCGTGATCTTCCTCACAGGTCAAACTGAGATTAATGATGAAACCAGGGGATTCGAAGTGGGGGCGGTCGACTACATCCACAAGCCGTTCTCGCCGGCGGTCGTACAAGCACGGGTACGAACACACCTCGTGCTCCGCGGCATACGCGAACAACTAGCGCGTCAGTTGCAGGCCATCCAAGCCGAAATGGACACTGCGCGCAAGATTCAATTGTCCATCCTGCCGCGGGAGATTCCGGCAATCGAGGGTCTGGACATCTCTGCCCGTTACATTCCCATGACCTCGGTTGCGGGCGATTTCTACGACTTCATCCCGATAGACGAAAAGCGAATCGGAATTCTGGTGGCGGATGTCTCTGGCCACGGCATGCCTGCGGCACTTATATCTTCCATGCTTAAGATTGCACTTGCAGGGCAAAGCGAACACGCCCTGGAGCCTGCGCGCGTTTTGGATGGCTTGAATCACTCCTTATGCGGAAAATTCCAGGGGCACTTCGTCACCGCCGTGTACGTGGTAGTAGATACAGAAAAGCAAAGCATTCTCTATGCGGGCGCCGGACACCCGCCGCTCATCTTGATGGACCACTCTGCAGGAGAGGCTCGCCATTACGTCGAGAACGGCCTATTTCTGGGTTCCTTTCCGGAGGCTACATACACCGCGATAGAGATTCCATTTAAAGCGGGCGACTCGGGCGTGCTTTACACCGATGGAATCCTGGAAATGACCGACCCGGCTGACGAACAATTTGGGTTGGATCGCTTCAAGCAATTTCTTCAGGACAATTATGAATTGTCAGCGGGGCAATTCGCCGACAAGCTTCTTGAAAAGTTGTCGCAATGGTCAAACCTTGCGTCCGGCCGCGAACCGGAGGACGATCTTACGCTCCTGGCCTTCCGTTTCGACGATCCTGTCAGCCCTACAACCTCTGGGCAATGAGGCTGAAGGGAGACATGATAAGAGCCTCAGGGACGCTTTTGCTTGCGATGATCTCCAATCACAGCTTGACGCGGCTATTGTTCGACACGGTTACCCTGAGCATCGCCGGAGAGAAAATTACCGAGCGGGACATTCGGCTGTAGGGGCAATGCGTCGCAACAGCGAATCCGCCTTGGCACGATCTCAGCGCCAGAAAGGATCGGTGGAGCGCAACCACTCCGCTGTGGTCTTTACGCCCTGTTGCAGGGGAGTTGTTGGCATTCCTAGCCGATCGAGCGTCTTCTCCATCGGTGCAACATAGTTTTCCGTCATGCTTCTGTATCTACTGCTAAAGAGGGGAAATTTGCCGCCAAAGGTATTGACGACATCGCCCACCATGGCGATCGTGCGAAGGGCGGCACGCGGTACGACACGAACGGGGCGGCCGGTCAGTTCGATAGAAAAGGCGTTGGTCCAATCGAGCAGATCGATGGGAGCGTCGCCGACGTAGAACACGCTGCGATCTACCAGGCCGGGGTCGCTAACTAAAATTTTCTGTATCTGTTCGACTACTGTTCCGACGTATCCATAACAGCGGCGAACACTCTTGCCGCCGGGATGAATGTAACGTCCCTGCTTAAGCACACGCCAGAATTCAGTTGGATACCGCGGATGCCATTTGCCCCAGATGTTTGTCGGTCGGATGATCGTCCACACGCAGGATAGCTCGGCTGCGCGCACGATTTTCTCTGACTCGACTTTGCTTTGGCCGTAAACCGTGTGCGGCCGAAATTCAAGGTCGCTCGCAGGCGGGGGGCCTGGACTCACCACGAATTGACTGGAAGTAAACACCACCCGCTTCACGCCAGGGCTTTGCTGAATTGCACGCACTATATTCGCGGTGCCGACATGATTCACAGCGTAGTCATCGAGAGTGGTGCCGAACATATCTGTGCGTCCGCCCAGATGCACTACCTCTTGCGGATTGAACTCCCGAAATGCCTGGAGAATGGCTTCAGCATCGAGGAGGTCACATGCCCTCCAAAAAGGTTTATGTGAGGATATTTGAGGCTCAGAGGCATCTAAATTCACCACGTTGGTTTCCCCGCGCTCCAGCAGGTTTTCCATGAGGTTGGTGCCGATGAAACCGCTACCGCCTGTCACAAGAATAGTGGCCATTCTGTCGAGGTCCTCCAGTACAGAGTAACGCATCAGACAATGTAGTTTGACGCATTTGTTCCATAGGAGATCAGACTTAATGTCAAGGCGAATTCCTCAGTTTAGTTATGTAGACCCTCACGACGTGAGCGCCAATGTGTGCTCCAACGCAGGCTATAATGTGGGCAGATCGATCAAGTTCCGCAGCTAAGTGCTTCGCATACCATTAGACATGGGGGATAAGATGATCATCCTGTCGGTCCATAATTCCGCAGACATTTACGGCGCAAGTCGCTGTTTGTTGAGGAACATGAGCCTGTTCGTTAAGGACGGACACGAAGTTCACGTTGTACTTCCATGCCAGGGCCCGTTGGTACAGTTACTGGAGAAGAGCGGTGTTCGGATTCACATTCTGCAGAATTTATCGATCATTGATAGAGCCCAAATGGGCACAATAGGTGGCAAGCTCGTCTTTCCCTTTCGATTCATATCCTCCACAGCAGTTCTGATTGCATTGATTCTGCGTTACAGAGTGGATGTGGTTCACACGAATACCGCAGTACTGCCTACGGCGCCTTTGGCTGCCACACTGACAGGGCGACGAAGTGTATTTCACCTCCGGGAATTTTTCTCCGAGTTTCCGGGTCTCTGGCGCTTCTATCAACACTATATAGGTCTGCTCTCGTCGCGGCTGATTACGATTTCAAATGCGGTTGAGGTCCAATTTACGCCGAGGCTTCGCTCCAAGTGCACAGTCATCTACGACGGTCTCGACGCGAACGACGCGATGAGCGATCCGGAGGCCGCGCTGGCTCTGCGCAAAAGCGTGGGAAGCCCCATGCAGTTGGTTGGGGTCGTGGGCCGCATAAAGTTTGTCCGAAAGGGGCAGGAGGTTCTGGTTAAGGCGGCGGCTCTATTACGCGAGCGCTTTCCAAACGTCCGTTACCTGATTGTGGGAACAGTGTCTCCTGGGAACGAAGATCATCTGGAGCGACTAAAGGAACTGATACGCGCCAATGGACTGGAAGATTGTTTTTTATTTACCGGTGACATAAACGACGTACGTAATGTCTATGCTGCGCTGGATATCACGGTCGTGCCATCGATCCAGGCCGAACCGTTTGGCATGGTAGTTGTGGAGTCCATGGCGCTCGGGACGCCGGTCGTGGGGAGCCGCTGCGGCGGTATTCCCGAGCAGGTGGTTGACGGCGAGACGGGTTTGCTCTTCGAGCCCGGAAATGAGCAGGAACTCGCACAGGCTCTCGCCTGTCTGCTGGAAAACGATCAGCTAAGGCAAAGCATGGGGCGAGCCAGCCAGGCGCGTGTCCGCCAGCTGTTTGGCATAGATCAGACGTATTCACGCACGGCAGCCTGCTTCCAGGGCACCGCGGAACCAGCCCGATCGATAGCGGTTGCATCTTGAGTCGTTCCTTGCGTGGCCAGGATTGAAGATGTTCCGCTTGGGGAATTCGATTGGACACTACGGTTTTCTGAGGGTCGCGTAAAAGTATTCGGGATGCTTTCACAAGAGGTAAAGAAACGATGAGTGACATTCTCGGCGTAAACGTCGCTTCAACCAGTTACGCCGAAGTGGTAGCCAAGTCAGTAGAATGGGCGAAAACTCGGCAGTCACGCACGCTGGTCTTTGCTAACGTACACGTGATCATGGAGGCCTATGATAACCCGGAGTTCCGCGATAGCTTAAATGCAGCCGATCTCGTAAACCCGGATGGCGTCCCCTTGGTTTGGGCTTTGAAACTACTGGGGAATACGCAGGCATCGCGGGTGTATGGACCGGACTGCACCCTTGCGATGCTGAAGGCAGCGGCTAGCAACGGCATTCCTGTGGGCTTCTATGGCGGATCGCCGGATACGCTCGAAAAGCTATCTACAGCTGTGCGCGAGAGATATCCCGGAATAACCATTTCTATTTCGATCTCACCCCCGTTTCGCGCGACGACAGCAGAAGAAGATGCCTCTTTTATTCAAAAAATAATAGATTCAGGAACCGGCATTCTCTTTATCGGGCTGGGTTGTCCCAAGCAGGAATTATGGATGATGAGCCACGCCGGGCGGATCCCTGCAGTGATGTTTGCCGTAGGTGCCGCGTTTGATTTCATTGCCGGAACCAAGCAGCAAGCACCGCGCTGGATGATGCGTTCGGGAACGGAATGGCTCTTTCGATTGGCGACGGAGCCGAGGAGGTTGTACCGGCGATATGCCAGGCAGAATCCGCGCTTCGTGTGGTATTTTGCGCGGCAACTCGCGTCTCGGCGGAGACAAAAGTCTCTGGATTTATCGGCTTAGCGTCATTCGTCCATGGGTCCTGGTAGCGACCCTGACTCGTGGTTGGCGCTTTCTCTTGTCTAACGACCGGTGCCGGGCTAAGATGGGAGGAGGAATCCTACAGAGTAAGTGTGCATGTAATCCGGCCTTTCTAGATAGGTCAGCTTGCACAGGGCAATCGAACGCTGAAGAAGGAGTTCTCCACTTCTTTCTGTAGATCGCAAGCTGGCAATCGAGATCGAATACGCAACACTCGAGGCTTCGTGTGTATGAGACACCTACACCCTAACGATGTACCGGCATCCAGCGAGGGACTCATAATGAACCAGTCTGAAACGGCTTGGCAAATTGCAGAGTGGAAGCAGCGTTCAGGAACTCCTGCAGTATTCACCCGGGACCAGGCGCAACTTCCTGCACCTTCGGAGTACGAAACCGTTAGCGGGCTCCTCGGAGTGTTGCGCAGGCGTTGGGTGGCCATTGCTCAGGTTCTGGCGAGTATGATCGTCCTGGGCGTGCTGGCCTGTTTTGTGATAACGCCGCGTTACTCTTCTACAGCAACCCTGCAGGTCAAGCCCGAGGATCACGACACCAGCGGCAGTCCGCAGACTTCTTTAACGCCGATGAACTCAAGTCCGAGATAGAGACCGATATCAGCGTTATTCAAAGCGATGGGTTGGCCGTCTCTGTTATCGAATCGCTTGGGCTCGCCGATAAGCCACCCTTTCGGTCCGCGATCATTTCATCTGAGAAGGGCAGACCTCTGGACCGCGCTCCAAAGACTCGTGAGAGCATGGTCGGGATGTTCAAACGCTATGTTAAGGTTGATTCGCCTGCCGACACGCGACTGATCAACATAACAGTGCAGAACCCGGACGCTCAAGTTGCCGCCCAGATTGCCAATGGTCTGGCAGAACGCTTCATTCAACAAAATTTGGACCGTCAGCATCAGTCGACAACGCAGTCTTCGTACTGGCTGCAAAAGGAGCTCGCCGACCTCAAGAACCAGGTAGAAGTATCGGAGAAAAAGCTGGCGGACTATGAAAGTGAGACCGGTTTAGCGGGAGTGCAGCTAAGTAGCTCTACAACAAGCGATGGCGGAAGTAGCGTGGAGATATCACCGCACAATCCAGTAACTGACAGACTGTTTGCTTTGAGTCAGGAACTGACTTCGGCTGAAGCCAATCGCATTTCAACGGAAACCGTGTACCGCTTGGTACGTACACATGACCCAGAGCTCGTCCTGGGTCTAGGCTCAATGAGCGTGTCCAATGGGTCTGGTTCGACAGGCGGCGCACTTACGGCGGACAGCGGCATCGAGTTGGTGCGCTCTTTACGCTCGCAGGAAGCTAATCTAAACCGCGAGTACGCGGGCTACGCCGTCAAATACGGGACAAACAATCCGCGATTGGCTGAGGTGAAACAACAGATCGTCGCAGTGCAGCAGCAAATGGAAGCTGAGTTACAGAGGATTAGCCAGCGGGCGGAGAACGCCTATCTCTATGCAAAGCAAAATGAAGACAGTATTCGTGAGCAGCTTACCAAACAGCAAACAGAAGCCAACCTGCTAAACGATAAAACAATTCAGTTGCAGGTGCTTGGACAAGAGGCAGCCTCAAATCGAGCTCTCTATGAGAGCTTGTTTTCCAAGTTGCAGTCGGCAAGTCTCGCTGCCGGGACACGTCCGTCGCGTATCGATCTGGTGGATGCAGCCCCGCCTGCGGGTAGCCCAAGCGTTCCGAATGTCCCAAAGGTAATGGCGGCGTTCACTGGGGGCGGTCTATTGCTTGGAATGTTGTGGGCGTTCGCTCGGGAGAGCTTCGATCAGACCGTGCGGACGGTACGCGATCTTGGAGAAGTACCGAAGCTGGACATGCTTGCATTTGTTCCAAGGTACGGCCTAGGTGGCCGCTCAAGTGCGGACGCGGGGCAGAGCGTGTTGATTGAAACACCCACGGCGCCTTTCTCTGAAGCGTTCCGGTCACTCCGTACCTCGATCCTGCTTTCGTTTGCAGGAAGGCGCATGAAGACGCTGCTGGTGACAAGTGCTACAAAGGGCGACGGCAAAACCACGGTTGTATACAACCTCGGCGTTGCTTTTGCGCAACAAGGCGCCAAGATACTGTTGATCGATGGCGATCTGCGAAACCCCCATCTGCACGAGAGCTTCGGGGTGTCTCGATCCCCCGGCCTCAGCGAGTTTTTGGATAGGGGACATAGTGGGGAACCCGAGGTGATTCGTCATTCAAAGCTGGAGAATCTGTTTCTTCTACCTGCGGGGACTCTGCCTGAGTTGGCGTCTGAGTTGGTCGGATCGAATCGGTTCGAGGCGCTTCTACAGAGCTGTGCATCTGAATATGATTATGTGCTGATTGATAGCCCTCCCATGATGGCCGTCACCGATGCGGCGATCATCGCAACAAACGCCGATGCAGTTTTGGCCGTAGTCCGCTCGCATCGAACTACCCGTTCCTTGCTGGCCGGGCTGGCACAAGCCCTTGATCGAACCCAAGTCTCAGTACTCGGCCTTGTGCTGAACGATGTTCAAAATCCTTCTCGGGATGGCTTGTACGGTGTATATGGCTACGGTGAAACACCTGAGAACAGGAGGACCTTGAATGCGAACTCGTAGAATATCCATCTCGTACAGCGCTGCATGCCTTATTGGTCTGGCAGGCCTTCTCCCTCTCAGCTCTTTTACGCAGCTGGTTGCCCAGACGGTGGGCGGATCGAGCACTTTCGATAACAGTCCTGGCCTATCCGGGAACACGGGCCGCCGAGTGCTCAGCTCACCGCTGGCTGTGATCCCCGAAGACTTCGCGAAACTGCGCCTTTCGCCGGGATTTCTACTTAGCATGGAGGTCTATGACACCCCAGAGCTCTCTTCCGAGTTGCGTGTAGATGCCAGCGGGGATGTGACGATTCCCATGATCGGAAAGGTGTATGTACAAGGCCAAACCGTTCCAGAAGCTGCTGCAGCTATCCAAAAGCTTTTCCTCGACGACAAGATCCTCAATGACCCGCAGGTGACGATCAATATCGTGCAGTATGCCGCCCAAAATGTGACTGTTCTTGGCGAGGTTCACAACCCGGGCCGCGTCCAGTTGCTTGCGCCACATTCATTGGCGGAGGTGATCGCCGACGCTGGAGGTGAGACCGAATATGCTGGAAACTCGGTAGAGATTCTGCGACCGGACAACGGAGCTTCTCACTCGACTACAGTCCACTATTCCCGCAATAACGTCGACAGTAGCGCCTCGCAATTCTCAGTGCTGCCGGGAGACACGGTTACCGTGCGTCGTGCGGGGATTGTGTATGTGTTGGGCGCCGTCAAGCGTCCCGGCGGTTACCTGATGCAGGAGAACGGGGAACTTAACGTGACTCAGGCGATCGCTTTGGCGTCCGGAACAGAAGTTCAGGCGTCGGTGGGTACCATTCGTTTGATACGGAAACAGCCGGATGGTCAAGTCAGCGAGACAGACATTCGCCTCAGCGAAATACAAAAGGGCAAAGAGCCTCCGCCAAAATTGCAGGCGGAAGACGTCCTTTATGTGCCGACAAGCAAGATGAAGGTAGTACTGACATCAGCTCTGCTTACCTCTGCGGCTACCGCGGCAATCTACCTCCACTGATGACTGGATTGGACTCACGAGCGCGATTGGCGAAGCGTGTTCTCATCTATCGGCTCGGCACGCTCGGCGACACGGTTGTAGCTCTTCCCGCACTAAACCTCGTCGCGCGAACCTTTCCAGCTGCAGAGAGACGTATGCTCACCAGCATTCCTCCTATGGCGAAGGCATCGGCAGCATCCACTGTCCTGGAGCACACCGGGTTAGTTCATGGCTACTTTCGTTACAGGCTGCGCACACGCAGCCTTGCAGAATTGATCAGGCTCTGGTGGAGCATTGCCCGGTGGCGGCCTCAGGTATTGATCGATCTCAGCCCCGCCTCCGGAATTGCCGATGCCAAACGGAATTCTATCTTCTTCCGCTTTTGCGGTCTCAGTCGCCAGATCGGAGTTCCACTCACGGAGGACATGCAGAAGCCGCGGCTCCTCGCATCGGCGGGCGGACAACCTGCGGGAGAAAGATATGAATATGAGTGCTCTCGACTGGTGAGAAACATAGCACCGCTTGGCAACATCGATCTCGACAGCTCTACTAATTGGGATCTCAAGTTGACAACTGCTGAACACTCTCGCGCCGCGGAAGTACTCACGCCCGCTGGCGGAAGACCTATCATTGCAGTCAGCTTTGGAACCAAAAATCAGTCTAACGATTGGGGCCAGGAGAGATGGCGCGAGCTCTTAGGCAGACTTGCTGTTTTGTATCACACGCATGCCCTGGCCATCTGCGGCGCGCAAGTGGAAGCGAGTGAAGCCGAAAACACCGTCTCTGAATGGCGCGAAAAATCTGCCGCGCCTGTAATGAACTTGTGCGGAATGCTTACACCGCGAGAGAGCGCAGCAGTCTTTCGTAGAGCTGTTATAGCCTTGGGGCACGACTCGGGCCCAATGCACCTAGCCGCTGCTGCCCAGACGCCCTGTGTTGCCATATTCAGTGCTCGCAACCCGGCAGGTGTTTGGTTTCCATACGGGAAAGAGCACCAGGTAATCTACCACCACGTAGACTGCGAAAAGTGTGGGCTCGAGGTCTGTATTGCAGAGGGGAAAAAGTGCATCTACTCCATCACTGTTGATGAAGTGCTCGGGCGAATTCGTTCAATCTTGATGGATTCGAGATAACTAGCTTCTTCACTGGTCAGCATCTTGAGGAGTTTATATGTTTGATGGTCAGCTAGGACGGTTTCTATATTCGCGGCGCACGTTTTTGTCATTCATACTAGCGCTCGCCGTTCTGCTGCTCCTCTTCAAGAATCGATCTTCGTTTACGAATGCCTTAAGCGCGCATGAGATATCCGCCGCTGACGAGAGTAAGAGAGCGGATGCTGCTGCGAGCGAGACAAGTCCAGCTGATGGTCTTCCTGCTCACTTTTTTGGTATGACCGTGCTCGACTATCAGCACATAAAGGCGGCATTGCCATTTAGCATCACACGGACTTGGGACGCACATCCTGGTCTGGACTGGGCTGAGGCAAATCCGGCGCCGGGCAAATACGAATTCCGGCCCTTGGACACGTACCTCTCCACGTTAGGCGAAGGTCGGGAGGTCATCTACACCTTCGGAAGAACTCCACGATGGGCTTCGTCCAAGCCGGATCAAAAGGGCGCTTATTCTGATGGGGAATGCGGAGCACCCGATCTTGATGCCTGGGATGCGTACGTTAGAGCTATTGTCCAACATGCCGCAGGACGAATTCACTACTGGGAGTTATGGAACGAGCCAGATCTGCCTAGGTTCTACTGCGGAGATATTCCTCAGTTGGTGAGTATGGCTCAGCATGCCTACACCATTATCAAGCGGCTTGATCCCTCCGCCGTGGTCCTCTCGCCAGCTATGTCGGGTGGAGCAGGTGCGGGCGTGCTCGCAACATTCATAGCCGGCGGTGGGCGCGGAACCTTCGATGCAGTGGCGTTTCACGGTTACGAAGGCACCATCGCTGAAGCCATTCTTCCCATCGTTGCGGTCTATAGGCACGCCCTGACTTCCTACAAGCTGGACCTTCCGGTGATTGATACAGAGTGTAGCTGGGGCGATAACCCAATAGGCGACGACGCTCATCGAGCCGCCTTTCTCGCGAAATACTTTATATTGCAGTGGTCGGTGAAGGTGTCGCGAGTGCTCTGGTACGCCTACGACGGTGATCCTCGATGGGGCAGGTTGATCGATTCTCAAAATCGTTTGTTACCCGATGGAGTTGCATATGTCGAGACACACAAATGGCTGGTGGGAGCTGTCCTCGAAAGTGAGTGTGCGTCCGACTCCGCGGGCACATGGACCTGTCAAGTTTCTCGACCTGAAGGATATCGGGCATTAATCGTCTGGAATTCTAAAACGACATCTGACATTGGCTATCGCGTTCCCGGATGGGCTGTTGAGTATCGAGATTTGTCCGGACATGTAACACCTGTGGCCAACGGAACTGTGCTGATCGGCAACAATCCTATTTTGTTGGAGTCAAAGCCATTGCCCGTTTAACGCTTGTGTATAGAGAACGCCTCGAAAATGCCATGTCATAATGCGCCGTACGCAAAGTTGCGCAGCGCCGAGAAAACAAGACACTCCGAGGAAACATATGCGAGACGCTGAAAAGCCGAGTCTGCCACCCCTGATGCTCACCGCAACCATTCAGGTTCCAATGGATATGCGCCAGACGCCCCGGCGGGATACGGCTGTCCGATTAAATGATTACAAGACATCGCTTGGGCGATGGCTCGGTAATCCCGCGGTGAGGTCTGTAGTGTTTGTAGAAAACTCGGGTTTTGATCTGTCCGACCTCCAAGCCATCGCTCGAGCGTTCCCCAGCAAGCATGTAGAGTTCTTATCCTTTAGGTGTCCTACTTTTAACGGCGCATTAGGAGGCAAGAGCCTCGGGGAGATGCTTTGCTTTGAACACTGTCTCGCTAACTCGGAGGTATTGAAGTCCGCGTCAAGTTTTCTGAAGGTTACGGGAAGATATTATGTTCCAAATGCACACAGTGTCATGAGGCTTCTTGCGGATCGTCCGGAGATCGACGTCGTTTGCAACCTATATCGCAACCTGACCTGGGGTGATAGCAGGGTCTTCGGTGCAACCAATGCATTTCTACAAGACTATCTATTGCCGATGCGCGACCTGATTGACGAAGTAGGAGATCTCGGCATCGAGCAAGTGTTGGCGCGCGCCGTCCATCAACTGATGGCCAATGGCGGGAAATGGTCCGCCACGCCAGAGTGGCTCGAGGTGCGAGGTATCTCCGGCACTCTCGGAGAGGCATATAAGGTGAACAGGTTCAAGCAAGGTTTGAGACATAGACTTTTGCAGAATATACTGGCACGTTGACCGAAACTATCTCATAAATCGATTGGCTAGATGATCTAGCGCCAGACGATTGAGAGGCAACTGGAGGTTTAGACGATGGGAGGATTGCCCGCGAAAGTATTCGTTGTGGTGGTTTTGTACAAGCGAACGCCCGAACAGAGTGAGGCTTTTCTTTCGCTGATCGAGGTGATGGGCGCCCTGTTCGAAGCAAACGGAAGGATCGACTGTCTCGTCTACGATAACTCCCCAGAGCAACATGCCGTCCAGCCAGGCAGCTTTCCTTGCGAGTACATATCCGATCCTAGCAATCCGGGGTTGGCGCGTGCCTACAATGTGGGGCGCCAGCGAGCTGAGGCCGCCGGTGCTACCTGGTTGCTGCTGCTCGATCACGATACTGTTATTACCAGGGAGTATCTAGTGGAGGTTCTTGAGGTGTCGCAGAGTATTGCCGGAGATACTGCGATCGCAGCTATAGTTCCCAAGCTTATCCAGGGCAGCAAATCTCTTTCGCCTCAATGGCCGAACCATCGCAAGCCATCACGCCCGAAACCCGTTCCGTTGGAATTTTCAGGTGAAATTCATGGAGAACTGCAGGCCTTTAACTCGGGCGCGGTTCTTCGTTTATCAGCTCTCAACGACATAGGGGGGTTCGACGAGGACTTTCCTCTGGATTACCTGGATCACACAACATTTCGTCAGCTTCAGCGAAAGGGCCACAGTGTGTACGTATTGCGCTCAACGCTTTCCCATGAGTTGTCCATAGAGGGGGGCTGGGATACTCCAGGCTTTCAACAGAGGTTCTGGCCACTCATCGAAGCGCACCAGCGCTATAAGAATCGATTCGCAAGAGGAAGTGAGCTTTTCTGGCATTTTTTCTGGAAGGCGTGGCTCATCTTCGGCCGTATCGCACGCGGACAGTTCCGCACGGCCTATCGACACCTCAAGATTGCGTTGCAATGAACACTGGAGAAGGCATCGTCGACCACGGTCTTGGAACGGAGGAAGGTTTGTGTCATGCAGAATTTGTCTGAGCGGACATCCGTAACGCCCGCAATCGGTGTACTCATCCCAACGTACAATCGCTCTCATGATCTGGTAAGGACCCTGGACCACCTGGGAGCGCAGACCTACAAAGACTTCGAAGTGGTCATCATCAACGATGGATCGACCGACGATACGGCCTCTCAAATAGAGCGATACCGTAATAATGCTCCGTTCCCAATCTTCTTCGAGACGCAGAAAAATGGAGGCCCTGCTGCGGCACGTAATCGTGGCATCGCGCTTATGCGGACACCCATAACCGTACTTATAGGAGATGATACCTACCCTGCAGTTGACTTTATCCGCCTGCATCTTGGATTTCATCAACTTCATCCTGAACTGGATAGCGTCGCAGTTGGTTACACCCGCTACAGTGAGGAGCATCAACGTGTAACGCCGTTCATGCGCTGGCTGAACTCCGATGGCGTTCAGTTTGCATATGGAGAGCTGTTAGCTGGCAGGTCGGCCAGTTGGCGTCACTTCTATACAGCTAATCTATCTTTCAAGACCGCGTATCTACGCGATAACAGGTTCGATGAGACCTTCAAGCACTATGGCATGGAAGATATCGAGTTAGGATACCGATTGCACGCTCGCTGCAATTTACAAATGACTTTCCTGCCCGAAGCCATCGCGAACCATGTCCATCCGATAACCTTTTCCAATATCTGCGACCGCTCTTTAAAGGTTGGAGAGAACATCTACAAATTTGGAGAACTCTGGCCAGAGCATCAGCAGCCGCCAGAGTCAGGTGGTCTGGTCATAGCGTTTCTTACTAGCCGATTGATGTGGTCACCAGTCGCGGCATTGATGGATTTGATGACGCGTGCTTGGTTTCCCGGGCGCATCCTGCACGCTTTCGTTACGCACTTTCGTGCCAAGGGCTATCGTCATGCGGCAGAAACTAGCGAAATCATCCAAAGGTAGTGCAGTTTCGTGATGCGACTTGGCGTTAGCGCACATTTCATGGCGTGCTCGGTCGATCGATTGTCTGTCACTTTGTGAACTGAGCCAAACAATCTGCAGCCCACGTCGGGCTGATACATTGGAGAGGCTTGGCCATAGCGATGACGGAATAGGATTAGCGAACAGGAGTCGTCGAAAGACTAGGGACCTCTATGCAAGTTGTAGTTAGACAGATCAGTGGTTTAGGCAATCAGCTCTTTCAATACAGCGCTGGAGTCTACTTTGCAAGGCTTTATGGAGCTGATCTACGCCTGATTGTGGATCCGCCCGAGGCATCTAATTCCTACGGTTATCCGCGTCCTTTTCTGCTTAGTCGCTTCAATATTCCACATGCCATGCATCCACCGGGGATTATGGATCGACTTGTGATGCCGAAGACAGATGCACTCCAGCAGATGTCTCGTGTATTCAAGCTGCTCTCCGGCGTACAGGTGATCGCTGAGGCCTCGGATCAACGCTATACCTTCGTTAAAGACCTCCCAAGAAGAGCCGCGCTGAGAAGCCTGTATCTCTTCGGATACTGGCAGGCTCACCAATATTCTGGTGCAGTTGAAGCTGAACTAAGGAAAGACTTGCAGTTCAAGGACGCTCCAGAAGGAAAGAACAGGGAACTACTGCAAAGGATTTGCAACTGTACGAACCCGATCTCTCTGCATATCCGTAGAGGGGATTACACGCTGGCCGCGGAGGGAAACATTTCCTTACCGTTTGACTATTACGAGCAGGCAATCGCCCTAACAAGAAAGCGGCTTCCCAACCCAGTGTTCTTCGTCTTTTCGGACGATATTTCGTATGCACGACAACGAATGCCATCCGATATTGAAGCTGTGTTTGTTGATCACAACAACGACTTTACAGCCCTCGAAGATCTTCGCCTTATGTCTGCTTGTCACGACCATATCATCGCAAACAGTAGCTTCTCCTGGTGGGGCGCTTGGCTGAATCCTAGATCCAACAGGAATGTCATTGCTCCTAAATACTGGAAGCTCAAACAGGACAGCTACTTTCCGGATCTGTTGCCAGGCAGTTGGACCATCATTTAATGATGGTCGCGTTTAAAACCCCTAAATACGACATCGCTAGCGAGATTAGACATATACAACGAGTCTAACCCCCTCTATATAAGGGCAATTCAGCCTCATGATCCCAGGTTCTCTGGGCCGAATCAAACGTAGTCCTAAAGTTCCTGTCACTCCACTACGTCGTTCACTCGATAGCTGTGAGCACATTACTGGTTGCCAGGGGTAAAGCCAAGGGCCTGCTTTGGATGGGCAAACTGTTGAGAGCTTCGAGAGAGGGTCGCTGAAGTGTCGCCTCTGTAGCCTTCTTTTTTCCTTCTACAATCAAAATAAGGAAGCAGCAGACGAACATGACACCCGGCTTGCCGAATCCGGTCGTGATGTTGGTAGACGCGATCGAAATAAGCAACAACTCCAACCACAGAAGAAAGAACAACGTCGATGTGTCATCGTAGCGTGCGCGCCATAGTCCCTTCCAAGTGATGTAAAGATAGAACCAGATAATTAAGGCGCCACTGAGCAGGCCACCCGACATCAGAGCCTGCACAAACTCGTTGTGCGCATGGGGTGGAAGCCAGTGGGCCTGCTTCCAATTGTCTTTAAAGGCGTTCCTGGGGCCGGAGACGTAACCGTAGCCTATTAACGGGTGTTGCGCCCAGGCTTCCATACCTACCTGCCAAATGAGGGTTCGGTCGCTGCCCGAACTCACATCGGATTCCTTTTGCCCGCGGGAGATGTAGCTTTCCACCTTGCTGTGAAAGATCGCCCCACCGGCCAGCACTAAGGTGAGCCCGGCGATGCCGGCCCACCGGAGAGAACCTCGACGCGTAAAGAAAAGCAAATAAATCCAGAACACGACAAGAAAGACGATCTGCGTGCTGCGCGTGTAAGTCAACGCCAAACTGATGGCGGCGAAGCCGCAGCTTGCAATACGCCGGGTCCCGCGCAACATGATAAAGCCGTGAAGAAAAATAATGCTGGCCATCAAGGCGACCATGCTCGGATGAAGCGCGATGCCTCCCAACCTTGGTATGCCGCCGCGGGTGCCATCCTCGGAAACGTACGCAAGCGAAGGCGCCAAAGGAACCATAATCCAAATGGGGAGCAGCGTGCCCCAGCACATGCGCACCATGAATTGGGTGAGCATGGCCGGCGCCCGCTCCTCGGTTTCGCGTGAATAGAGGCCGACGATTAGCAGAAAGCTGAGCAGCCATTGGCCAAGAAGGTAAAGGCTGCTCAGGCTATCGGTTGCTTTGGCGGCGAAGAACTTCGGGGCGGGTTCGAGCAGCGTCGATAGTACAAGCCCGAGAAGGAGCGCCATCCAGACGCGACCGTGGAACTTGAACTTGCGGACAAAAATACCTTCCCGGCTAAGCCCCGTGAGAACGGTGAACGCGAGCGCCGTGGATAACGTCCATCCGAGACCGATCAGAGACGAGGGGTTGAACAGCCCCTGCGTATGGGTGAGACCGGTAGGGTCAAAGTGCACAAAGTTGGGCAAGCCGATAAAATAGGACAGCGTCAACCAGTAGCGGATTGGGTAACGCTGCTGAACGGGGGCAACCATGGTCGTCTCACTGCGCCTAGAATCAGCCAAACGGAAACCAGGCGTCCAAATTGCTTAACGTGAATTAGTCGTCCTTTTTGTAGTATACCCGAGCCGGAATGCACCGAGCCTGGAAGATATCGTGCCAACTGTGCATGCTTCCAGCGGCGAACGGTGCATTAAAACGCACTGGATGTTGCGATAATGTTCTCTTGTAAACTAGTGCTACGATGCCTTCAACCCCGATTGATTCGTCGACTTGCCTGTTGATGACTGCCACTGTTCAGGTAAAGGACAGCATGGTATTTACGGCCAGGAGAGATACAGAAACTCGGCTTGAAGATTACAAGCAGGCATTCCGATTGTGGCTCGCCTGCCCAGACGTCAAGTCGCTGGTGGTAGTTGAAAATTCCGGTTTTGATCTCACGGTGTTTGCTGAAATGGCCAGTCGTGTGCCAGACAAGAATGTGGAGTTTCTTTCCTTTGTGTGTCCGGACTTCGATGGCTCGTTGGGCAAAGGTTACGGAGAGATGCTTTGCATGGAGCACTTTCTGCATCATTCAAAACTACTAGCGCTCTCGCCACGCTTTCTGAAGGTGACAGGACGTTACTATTTGACGAATGCCTCCGCCGTATTGGAGTTTGTAAATACTCGGCGTGACGCTGCGGTAATCTGCGATATGTTGCTGAACCTCAGCTGGGCCGATAGTCGGGCCTTCGGAGGTGACGCAGAATTCCTTCGGACATACTTATGTCCGATGCTGGACCAACTGAATGACAGCGAGGGATCCTGTTTCGAGCATGTACTCGCAAGAGCTGCGCATTTGGTCATGGCAAACAATGGTAAATGGGCTCTGCCACCCTTTCCTCTTCAGATTCAAGGAACTTCCGGAAGTCAGGGGCGAGTCTGGCAAATGGGCCTGAAGCAAAGGTTGAAGATGCAAATAAGGCAAGCTCTCCTTGCAAGATTTCTCAACACCAGACCCCAGTAGGCGCTCGACAGACGAGCATTTTAGGTGCAAGCATCTGTTTAGCCATTCCCCACATGAACCCGTCTAGAGAAGGATCTTGCCTGTTTCGTGATCGAATGACGCAGCATAGGGCTTACGTTCCACGACCATACTAAAGAGATGACGAGCAACAGCAGTTCTATAAGACTTTTCCTAGACGCAACATTTGCAGGAGAAAACAGAACTGCAGTTAGTACCAATACACCTCCTGGGAGCATTTTGCCCCACGCAGGTTTCTGTCCAGCCACGAAAAGCAACAGGACAGCATCAAAGGTGACGCGGAGCGACCAAGCCCAGGCAGCCCCTATCAAGCCATAGAAGTGCAGTCCTAGCCAGAGCACCGCGAGGAAGGGTAGGCACTCAATGGCGTGAAACTTGGCTGTAACGTCGGGACGATCGATTGCCTGCAGATGTTCAAAGGGGACCACCGCTAAGCTATTGATCCAAATTCCGGCTAACAGAACAACGCCAATTGGCGCTGCTTGCTGCGAAAAGCTTGCACCAACCCATAGCCGCATGAAGGTCGGCAAAATTGCCGCGGTGGCGACGACCAAAGGCGTCATGACCGCGCTCAGGGCGGTGATCGCGTCTTGTGCCAGGCGTTCACTGTCCTCTCGGCTGCCGCGAGAGAGTTTTGGAAAGAGACTGGTCGCAAAAGCCGCAGGCAACATCGAAATCCGGCTGGTGAGATTGAAAGGAACGGTATAAATTGCAACCCCTTGTGCACCGATGATGCTGCCAATGACCATCCGATCCATCGAGGTGAGGATTGGATTGATTAGATTCGAGATTGTAACCCACCCTCCATAGGTGAAGAGCGTCCGAACACGACTTTTCTCGAAATGCCCACCTACCCCCAACGGCAGGAGGAATCTCAATACGACTAAGCTTGGTATGGCACCTGCCATGCGTACAATCAGAACCGACGCGATGAGCCATCTCAGATCAGGCCCATGCCAGTAAGCTACAGCCAAAGGAATCAATAGCGTAGCGAAAGCATTGAAACCAGAGATTAAGTTGTATGCGCCGAAGCCCTCACGCGCCTGTAGCGCGCCACCCAACACTCCCATTACGATGGAAACCGGGACGGATGCCGCAAGCCATGGGAGGCTTGCGATTACCTCTACTCTCATAGATTCTGGCATTTTGAACGTCGACATGAAGAACGGCTTGCCCGCGGCATAAAGAACAATCCCGCCTACCAGACCGAAGCAAAGATTGATCGCCAGTGCCGTCCAGAGGACACTCTCGCGCTCTTTCTCATGCTCACGGCCGTCCAGCCTTGCAATGTGAAACAGGGCAGCCCTGGTGATTCCCGGATCAAAGAGTCCGAAGTAACCAAGAAAGAGCCAGACAAGCGCCAACACCCCGTAACGTGCTTCCCCGATCAATCGAAGGTAGATCGGAACAGTGACCACCCCGACAATCATCGGAACAAACGAACCCAACAAATTGTATGCTGTGTTGCGCTGTACTCCCATAAGTGGTGAGTTAAGCTTATCCTGAAATCATCTCAACTTATCATGAAGATTAGGTGGAACATGCATTGGGAGACGGCGTACTCGGAACACTCACCACACACATCCTGACGGTGATGAATGTGTTAGCAGAGAAATCAAGTGAAGAAGAAGTGTTGTTCTTTAACATGTCGCGGTGAGGTGGCATATTGTAAAATCAAGCAAGGCAATTGCATGACGACCTATCTTGCCCGCGTTCCGACAACTTAAGAAAATCAACCTAACAAGTGGGAGTGAGGGATAACGCTTGAAGACTGCCCTGATTACGGGAGTTACCGGCCAGGACGGGGCCTATCTGGCCGAATTTCTTTTGGCTAAGGGGTATGAGGTGCATGGTATCAAGCGCCGCTCTTCCTTGTTCAACACCGCGCGCATCGATCATATCTACGAAGATCCACACAACCAGAATCCCAAATTCATTCTGCATTATGGCGACATGACCGATTCGTCGTCGCTGATCCACATCGTGCAGAAGGTGCAGCCGGATGAGATCTACAATCTGGCGGCGCAGTCACATGTGCAGGTCTCATTTGAAGAGCCGGAGTATACGGCGAATTCGGACGCACTTGGCGTGCTTAGGCTTCTCGAAGCAATTCGAATCCTGGGGCTTGACAAGAAGACCAGGTTTTACCAGGCGAGCACTTCAGAGCTGTACGGCCTCGTTCAAGAGATACCGCAGAAGGAAACGACGCCATTTTATCCACGTTCGCCGTATGCCGTTGCGAAGTTGTACGGCTACTGGATCGTCGTAAATTATCGGGAAGCTTACGGAATGTACGCTTGCAACGGAATTCTCTTTAACCATGAGTCTCCTCTGCGTGGAGAGACGTTTGTCACGCGGAAGATTACACGCGGTCTGGCTCGCATCAAATTGGGTTTGCAATCGGCCCTGTTCCTGGGCAACCTGGACGCCAAACGCGATTGGGGCCACGCTCGCGACTACGTCGAAATGCAGTGGCTGATGCTGCAGCAGGAAAAGCCGCAGGACTTCGTCATCGCCACTGGGCGGCAATACAGTGTGCGGGAATTTGTCCAACGTAGCGCGAAGCTGCTGGAACTGGAGCTCGAATGGTCGGGATCGGGCGTCGAAGAGAAGGCGGTTGACCCGCAGGGTAGGTTGATCGTTGCCGTCGATCCGCGCTACTTCCGGCCCACGGAGGTGGAGACGCTGCTTGGAGATCCAAGCAAGGCGCAACGGCAACTTGGCTGGGTGCCGAGGACAAGCTTTGAAGAACTGGTTCGCGAGATGGTAGAGGCTGACCTGGAGGCCGCGGAGCGCGATGCCTTGGTGCGTCGACACGGCTTCCACGCTTACAACGTACGCGAGATCCTAAACTCTTGACGGTTCATGTACGACTGGAGAACGCTACGTAATGTTTCCCGAGTTTGCGAGAACCCGATGACATCGCTTTTCATGCATTACGACAGTCGCATCTACATCGCCGGCCATCGCGGACTGGTTGGCTCCGCCATTCACCACGAATTGGAGAGCCAGGGATACCGGCACATCCTGACGCAGACGCACCAGGAACTTGACCTGTTGGATGAGGCCCGCGTCAATGCGTTTTTCGCCGACGAAAAGCCAGACTACGTCTTCCTGGCCGCTGCCAAAGTTGGCGGTATCCTGGCGAACAACACTTACCCAGCCGACTTCATCCGCGACAATCTCAAGATCCAGACCAACGTAATCGAGGCAAGCCGCAAAGCAAACGTTAAGCGGCTTCTCTTCCTTGGCTCTTCCTGCATCTATCCAAAGCTTTGCCCGCAGCCGATGAAGGAGGAGTACCTGCTTACAGGCCCGCTTGAACCGACGAATCGGCCTTACGCGCTGGCTAAAATTGCAGGTATTGAGATGTGCTGGAGTTACAACCGGCAGTACGGCACGAAATACCTCGCCGCGATGCCGACGAATCTCTACGGACCTGGTGACCATTTCGACCTGGCCAACTCGCACGTTCTGCCGGCTCTCATCCGCAAAACTGCTGAGGCGAAGGCCGCAGGGAGAAGGGAACTGGTCGTCTGGGGCACTGGCACCCCGCGCCGCGAGCTGCTCTACGCCGCTGATCTGGCGGAGGCATGCTGCTTCCTAATGAACCTCGATGAAGTGAGTTTCGACTCCCTTCTGAACGATGACGCGCCGCCACTCATCAATATTGGAACGGGCGAGGATGTTACCATTCGCGAACTTGCGGAGGTGGTTGCGCGTGTCTTGGAGTTCGAAGGCACACTCGTCTTTGACACCACGAAGCCAGATGGCACACCGCGGAAGCTGCTGGACGTCAGTCGGTTGCATTCGCTAGGGTGGCGGCACAGGACCGGTCTCGAGGATGGAATCCGGCTTACCTGGGAGACTGTGCGCGACCAGTTGGCCGGTCAAATGATTCGGATGTAATGGACGGACGCGCCCGACGACGGCACAGCAGGGCACAACCTCCAACTTCATCTCAACGCATTATTCCACCTGCGGAATCAGCACATTATCGAAATACAGCTTTTCCTCGAGGCAGAGGCGCTGCAGGAGGATAATTGAGCGCCCGTCTCGAATGTATCTATTTTCAATCCACTTTAGCGCCTGTTTGAGGTCCACCTCGAGGATCTCGATGTCCTCGCCTTCATGGTGAACACCACCCCCAGGTGTGATTCTTGTTTCGTCGCTGTATTCGCCCATGAAGAGGTGCACAATTTCCAGACTTCCGAGAGGGCTCGCATACATCTCTGTAACGAGAGTGAGTTCCGTCAAACGATGACCCGTCTCCTGTTCGACCTCTCGAAGCGCACACTCCAATGCAGTCTCGTCTTCGATCAATCCACTACAAACCTCGAGCGTCTCCCCCGACGGGTCTCCTGATAGGGTTGCAACGACTCGAGGCTGGCGGAGCAGAAGCACCGTTTGTTTAGCACGGTTGTATAACAGGACGCTCACTCCATGTCCGCGATCGAGCAAATCCCTGTCCTGGAGCTGCCAAGTTCCATCCCGCTTCAACTGTCGATAGGCAACGCGAACAACTTTCGACCAGCCTTCCAGGAGCGTTGTGATCTGAACTATCTGGTTTCTTTGCACGGGAGCATCCATGTCTTCGCGGCGCCTGCTCTATCCCCGGGGTATAAGGATCTGGCTCTTGCAAATCGATTGATCCAAGGTTTAGAGAAGTGAAGTACAGTTTCCACGCAACAACTTGTTGCAGTTCTTCTGCCACTAAAGTAGCATCCTCTTGGGCGCCGTCCGATGCAATCCTTGGTGAAGGATCGATGCTGTAAGAACGGATTAGCACTACCACCTTGAGGATAGCAATAATGCATCAATTTATTTACTTAGTTCTTGGCTGCTGGATTGGTTTCATTGTGGGGCTATTCTGGAGCGGAACGGTGCGGGCGGATCGGTTCTGGCAGATATCTCGCAAAGCTGCTGATCTGCGCCCGGAAAGCCGCTAGACTCATCGCTGGAGTACCGGAGTAAATTGAACGTCGCGACCACACTGATGGCCGGCGTCTAAACTCCTTTCATCGCGAATGCAACTGTGTGAAGCAGAATAGCGAGATCCAGGAAAAAGCCGCGGTGCTCGATGTAATACAGGTCGTATTCAACGCTCTCGTGGATGGCAAATTGTCGATCAGCGCTAAGTTGCCAAATTCCCGTAAGCCCCTGCTTCACATTGAGACGTTGGGCTTGGTGCGAATCGTATTCGCTGACAATGTAAGGCATCTCCGGCCGCGGTCCGACAAGGGACATCTCTCCGCGCAGCACATTTAGAAGCTGTGGCAGCTCATCAAGACTGGTCTTACGGAGGAAACGCCCTGCCGGCGTAATCCGGGGATCTTCTCCGCTTTCCGGTGAACGGCTGTACTTCGGAGCTGTGATGTACATGCTGCGGAATTTATACATCTTGAATAACTTGCCTCCATGTCCAATTCGCTCCTGCATAAAAAACACCGGGCCCTCGGAGGTGAGCTTGATCCAGACGGCGATGCCCACCCAGACCGGGAGGCTTACGAGAATAGCGAGTAGCGATCCAGCAATGTCGACTATTCTTTTGCAAATTTCGTAACTACTGTTCTGTCTTGAGTGGTAAGTTGAAGAACTAACCAGCAAGCCATCCATCTCCTGCAGGCAAAACAAACGTCCGGAGAGGTTAGACTGCCCGGATCCAACGAAGGAGACTTGCACCGAGTGGTCGGCGGCGATTGCTCCTATGTCATGGATGCGCTGAGGTGACAAGCTTGGATCGGCGACAAATATATCGGACACGCCCAGTTCCGACAGCAGGTCTTTGTCAAGCTCTCTTTCATAAACCGGTGCATGATCTTTGAAACGGTAATCATGGCTATAGATTAATGGCGCGCTCCCGCTCTGCTCCTGGAGGAAAGCGACAGGTCGGAGCCGTAGATCAGGCGAATTCAAAAGAAAGGAGAAGATTCGGCGAGCCTCTGAACCGGACCCGACGATAAGAACGCGACGATCGAACAGATGCGTTGCCTTCCACCGGGCCAGCATTTTTCTGGTTAGATGCTTTTGTAGAATCACAAACAGCGTGATGAAAGACCAACTCAGAAGAAGTAGAAGACGTGGAAAGTCAATCTTCCCAAAGCCGACGCCTATCGATAGCAGAGTGAAAGAGTAGACCGACACGCGCAATATCCTTGCAGTCTCTCTAACCTGAAGAAGGCAGTGCCTGTGACTGTATAGATAGTGAATCCGACCAAAAAGGACAAGCGTCACTCCATACTGCAGCGACAACATGAACAGTCCCAGCGGTTCACGGTTGAGCCAAACTCCCCCAAAAAGCTGATAGACGAAGAGCCCGGCAACAATTCCTGCAGCTACAGACAAGTAATCCAGCAATATGGCGATGATTGTGCTGTAGTTGAATGATGAAGGTTTAGAGTCCGACTGGCCTCGAACCGGCCGCGTCGATCCAAAAGCAGGAGGCCACGATATTTCTTGTGTTGCCCCGCTGGCGTCCTGAAGAGAGGCAGAGTACCTGTGGGGAGGGCTCATGATCTATATACCTCGGAAGACTAGTCAGGCTGTTGGATTCCAAAAATAGAGTGCGCGTGGCAGACAATTTGTATCCAACGGATCAAAATAGCTGCACAACCCAATTGCGGTCAGCCATGTCAGCTAATAGAGGTAACTTGATTGCACCGATCAGAGGACATTTTCGCTGAACAGACACCAAGCGAAGTCGCCAAATGCCCTCTCAAAGCTGGTCTTGAGGGTTATCTATCCTAGGTCGTGCGAAGTTGGTCTTGAGGGTTTGTCTATCCTTGAGGGTTATCTATCTAGGTCGTGACAAAACTGGTCTGTAGCCGATTATCTCTGCATCTAGATCGATCGTGATAGTACAAAAATCATATCATGGGCTCAACCTGATCGACCTAAACTTTAGCGAAATTTCACATGGTTGGCAAAATCCCGTTCGAAGAGTGCACTGTGTGTGAATTATTTTGCGATGACCGATTTGCGGACCACTGTATGTGATTGAATTCTCATGATCCGGCCAGACTTTCTCATTACGCCGACGAGGACGAATCATAATTTGATAGCGGTTAAATCGATTTGTAACCATGGGGAAATCATTTTTCTCGACCTCGCTTTCAACCACAATGTTCCCTACACTTCCACTTCGGCGAGTTTCCAGTCCAGTCGATAGAGGCTAATCAGCGCATCTATGGTTTTAGGCGGATAGACCACGGGTCTGGCTGCAACAGAGTCGATAAAGTCAGACCAATCAGCAGTGCGGGCCATATCGCTCCATTGAACTTGAACTTCCTGACAAAAAGGCCCTCTCTGGAGAGGGCGGTTACAACTACAAACATCACAGCCATCACTGCTGTAAAACCGATATCACTGTAGATATACCGACAACATAGGCCAGGGTTAGCCAATAACACACTGGATACCTCTGCTGGACAGTTCTCATCAAAGATCCTCGACGGGTGTCAAACGAGCGGCTACTGTATGCGTCAATCAACTCTAGATTGGTTAAGTAGTCCCTGCGGTTTTACATCGCGCCAATCTCGGTTCTTTCGTAAATCAATGACCGTGCATTTATCGTACAGCTTGTAAAGCATACATAAGTAATTGAAATGTAATTGCTTTGTAAGTGGTGGAGGCGGCGGGAGTCGAACCCGCGTCCGAAAAAACTTTCAACAGAGAGCGTTCATGCTTTTCCCGTGTTCATCTTTGTCTCGTCATCGACGCTTAGAACGGGCGAAGATGCGACGACGACCAGCCTGATCGATCTCGTCTTCCGCCGCTCAGACGGAGCAGGGAAGACCAGCCTACTGTGCGACGATCGGTACAAGCCCGTAGGCGAAGCCTGAGCGATCGGCTACTTAATTAATTAAGCAGCAAGCGCGAATTGAGGTTCGGCACTTATAGTTTTGTGAGCGATTACGGGTGTCCACACCCCGGCATGCCTCTCTGCCGCAAGCAATCCCGTCGAAGCCGTGACGCCCCCACTATGGAGACTGGCACCAACATTGCGTTGGGGCACTCAAAGAACTGGTTCCATTATACGTCGTCTATACAGCCTCCGGTTTGGGCCAATCTCCAGTGATTTCAGCAGACGACAACCCACATATGGCGACTTAAGACATGTCTTGTCCGGTTTTTCTAGTACTTTTGCTAATACCGGTTTATCCAACCACCGACGTATACTCCCCGCGAAGCCGCAGAACTGCTTTCAAAATTACGGCTCCCGAAGAAGGAGAAAGAGATATGCCGATTCATTCAAAGGTGTCTAAAATCATCGCTGCCAACCTCTTGGTATTGGCCATTATTGCTGTCCCGCTCCAGCGCGTGTGGGCCCGTGATAAGTACGAAACTGTCGAGGCCCAGGCCATGGGAACCGGTACGCAACTAGGGCAAAACATCGGCGTTTCGTTGAACATCTACGAGTTCTCCACGCCGGCTGACCGGGTCAACCTGGTCCAGGCCTTCGAGAAGGGCCAGAACCAGGGATTGGTCAATGCGCTTTCGAAGATGAAGGCGGTAGGCCACGTCGAAATAACCGGAACACTGGGCTATGACTGTTCCTACATCAAGATGACGCCCACGGCGACTGGACGCCATATCGTCTTTGTCACCAATCGGCAGATTCGCTTTGGCGAAGCCTTCTTCGACACCCAATCGCAGTCCTTCAACCTCACCGCCGGCATCATTGACCTCAACGACCAGGACAAGAGCAAGAGCACCGGGTCAGTCTATCCCGCAGCGCAACTCATCATGGATAAAGAAGGCAAATTGCAGCTGGATTTGACTCAGAACGCCTGGAAACTCGTTGACGTCCTCGATTGGGCCGGAACGTCCGGTGTCAACTAGCGCAGTAAGTTGAGTTCTATTGCTGCGCAAACGAACTTGGATCAAATCGTGAGCCCGCCCGGTTTTGTCGTGCGGCATAAAACCCACCGTGAGGAAACTATGACTACGAATCGATGCTTTGCCATGAAGTATTCTTCGCTATTGCTGACGATGATTGTGCTGTCCAACTATGCCGTGGCCCAGTCGAAGAGCAGCAAATATGCTTGCACAGAGCCAAATCCTGCCCAACTGTGCAGTGCCGCCAATACTTGCGGTTCGGCGTCCAATCCATGTTCTGTAGACGTAAAACGGAGTGCGAATGCAGCTTCATCCACGGCCAGCATAGCAAACCCAAAGACTAACGCTCTCTTCTGCGTGAAGGCCGGAACGACCGTCCAGTGGAAGAGCACAGCCAAGAACGTAGGCTTCGTCGTCGATCTCGGCCCTATTTCCCCCTTCATTCCTGACGGGGCTATTCTGGGCGGCTCTGACCGCACCGTCTCTGTGGTCGCCAAAAAACCCGGGTGCTACAAGTATTCCGCAGGAGCTTGTATTTCAGGAGCGATCTACGGAATGTGCGGAGACACCAGCGCCGAGCTAATCGTCATTCCCTGACGAAATATTTGGCATTCCACTCTCAAGCCGACCCGTTGTGAGTGGGCTGGCTCGCGACCCTGCGCGCTCCGACTACGCGAATGCAAGAATAATCGCGCCGAGCGTCACCAGCGATCCGCCCACCAACTTCAGGGGCGTCAGGTGCTCGCCCAGAAAAACCCACGCGCCGAGAATCACCAGCACCACGCTCAGCTTATCGACCGGCGCGACGCTCGACGCCGGCCCCAGTTGCAGTGCGCGAAAGTAGCACAGCCACGACAGCCCAGTGCATATACCCGACAGCACCAGGAACAGCCAGCTGCGGCGGCCGATCTCCGCCAGCCCATGGTGCTTCTCAAGCGCCAGCGCGATGCCCCAGGTAAATAGCAGAATCACCGTAGTGCGGACAGCGGTCGCGAGGTTGGAATCGATGCCGGCAACGCCGACCTTGGCCAGCAGTGCAGTTGCAGCAGCAAACAACGCGGAGAGTAACGCCCAGAAGAGCCAGCTCATGCAATCGAGCATACCCGTTTATGCGCGCCCTTGACGCGCCGTATCTGCAAAGCGTAAACAATTTCTATGCTGAAACTTTCGCACAGGATCGCTCTGCTAAGCCTCTGCCTGCCCGCCGTCTTCTTATTCGCGCAGACCGTGCAGGACCCCTCCAAACTAGTCCCCATGGAGGGCGCCACCGCCGACCCCGCGACCCACATCGCCATAGGCCTCAAGCCTCCCGCGAATCCAAAGCTGCCGACGCTCTTCCTGGTAGGCGACTCCACCGTCCGCAACGGCCACGCCGACGGCGCAGGCGGCCAGTGGGGATGGGGCGAGCCGCTCGCCGATCTCTTCGACCTCACCAAAATCAACGTCGACAATCGCGCCATCGGCGGCCGCAGCAGCCGCTCCTACATCATGGAGGACGAGTGGGCCGAGACCCTCGCCTTCGTCAAACCCGGCGACATCATCCTCTTCCAGTGGGGACACAACGACAACGGTCCGCTTGACGATCCAGCCCGAGCCCGCGGAACGCTCAAGGGCATCGGCGACGAGACCAAAGAGATTTACAATCCCATTCTCAAAATCAACGAGACGGTTCACACCTACGGCTGGTATCTCCGCAAGTACGTAGAGGACACCAAGGCCAAAGGTGCCATCCCCATCATCTGCTCGCCCATCCCGCGCAAGACCTGGAAGGACGGCAAGATCGTTCGCAACGCCGACAACTACGGCGGCTGGGCCCGGCAAGTGGCCGAGCAGGAGCACATCGGCTTCATCGATCTGAACGAGATCATCGCCCGCCGCTACGACGCGCTCGGTCAGGCCGCGGTCGAGCCGCTCTTCGCCGACCCCAACACCCACACCAGCCGCGCCGGTGCCGAACTCAACGCCGAGTGCGTCGTTGCAGGCCTCAAGGCGCTGCCCCACGATCCTGTAGCGAAGTATTTCTCAGCGAAGGGGAAGGCCGTTATGCCGAGTACCGTGAAGTAGGTTGTCAGGTTTAGCGAATCCTAGAGCGAGGCCGCTTCCAGATCCACCGATTGCCACTCGCCGCGCTCGATCCCGGCACGAATCTGCGCCGGCGTCTTGCCCAGCTTGGTCTGCTCGTAGGAGTACACTGCCTCCTTCATGCAGGTGGAGCAGGTCGCGCCATGCGTTCCTTCGAAACAACTGTGCAGACTATTGTGCCCCAGCGCGCGGTCGCAATGGCAGTAGCAAGGCTGCTGGAACAGCACTGCCGGAACCTTCGCGGCCATCTTATAGGCCGTTACTTGGTAGGAGTGGGAGAAATACTCGCCGGTCAACTGATCGCCGGCCAGCAGCGGCTTCATCGGCTTCACCGGCGGCTTCGCGTTGTAGGCCGGAATCTCGTCCGCAGGGTTCGACCACTGAGCCGATGCAGCCAACGTCACCAATCCAAGCGCCAGACAACCGAGTATTCGCTTCATGTTCAACATCATAAACGGTTCCGGCCGCGGTTGAAGCCCGAAAAAGGCAAAAAAAGGCGGCATGCACGGTAGTTTGTACATGCCGGGAGGCCAGTGACGCAACTTGTGTCGGCGCATATCTTACAGCCGAAAACTTTCACGGGCGGGAACTCACGCACTCGTTACAATCAAAATAACACGGATTGGTATAAAAAGTAGCAAAAAATCTGTTTTGTCACATTTTTCTTCTTGGAACATATGAATTTATGAAGATGCTGCATGCTACACATGGCCCGAAGGCATACTCCAAACTGGTAATAAGTACAAGTATTAAAAGGATTAAGCTCTAAATATGCCACTGGACGCCCGCTCCCTCAATGAGCGCATTACCTTTCTGGCCGCAGCCGTTACCGCAGGGCTGACTACCTCCGTACTGCCCTTTCTCCTGTCCCCCTCAAGCCCTCTTTGCGCCGGCGCGCCCGGTTTACTGAGCTACGCCGGCGATCACTTCTCCCTGTCGATTGGCTTATGGGTGGCAGTCTTCGCGGCGGCATGGCTAGTCACAGGGCCACGGCTGGTCCGACCACGCCAGAATCTCTCCACTAAACTTCGCCTGCTCGCCTGGCTGGGCCTTGCCGGTACTCTCATCGACAACGCCGTAAGCCTCTACCAATTTCAAAACTCGCCCGCGGCATCCATCGCCAGGCTGCCCTCTTCGGCGCTTCTTCCGGGCCTCGCCGGGCGCAGCCTGCTCTACGCGATTACCTTCGCCGCTGTGGTCACGCTATCGTGCCTCATCGCCGCCAGACACAGGCCAACCGTAACGCCACCCCCGCGCTTTGGCCGCGACTAGCTCCCCTTCCGCTGCCTCGCCATCTCGCTGATCCGCGAGGCCATGCCGGCATCGCGTTCCGTTATCCCCCCGGCATCGTGCGACACCAGCCCCAGCCGCACCTTGTTGTAGCGGATATCGATGTCCGGATGGTGACCCACCTGTTCCGCCAGCGCCGCAATGCGATTCACGAACACCATCGCCTCGACGAAGTCCTTGAAGCTCCAGTCGCGCACCAGTTTGCCGCTCTCCAGCTTCCACTCCGGCTCGCGCCCTAACAAACCTTGTATCTGAATCTCACTCAACGCAGGCATCGTCGCCTCCAATGCCTGCGATGCTAGAGCAAATCTCCTGAAGGTGTATAGGGGGCCATAGCACTTATGGCCGTTTTTGTCAGGAAAAACGGCACTGCACGAGATCTTCCATTCACAGTATCAAGAGGTTTGCTCTAGACCCCCATCGCCGCCTGTGCAACCGCCGGCCTGCAGAGCCGCGCCGACAGCATCGCCGGCGACAATCTCGCAATCTCCCGGCGCAGCTCATCCCACGACTCGACAGGTATACGCAGAAATACCTCGACGACCTCAGGGTCGAACTGCGTGCCGCTGCAACGCACAATCTCATCGCGGGCAGACTCAAACGTCGTCCCCTTGCGATAAGGCCGGTCCGAAGTCATCGCATCCAAGGTGTCGGCAATTGCAAAGATGCGCGCCCCCAGCGGAATCTCCTCGCCGCGCAGGCCGCGCGGATAGCCCGTGCCGTCAAACCGCTCCTGGTGCGCGTACACGATCTCCGAGGCATCGCTCAAAAACGGAATCTTGCACACAATCTCATATCCGCGCGCGCAGTGCTCGCGCATGATGCTCATCTCCTCATCGTTCAGCTTGCCCGGCTTCAGCAGAATGCTGTCCGGCGTCGCGATCTTGCCCAGGTCGTGCAGAAACGCCCCGCGCGCGATCACCTTCAACTCATCCGCTTTCAACCCCATGGCCCGCGCCAGCGCGATAGTGTAAGCCGTCACGCGCCTCGAGTGCCCCTCGGTATCCTCATCGCGCAGATCCAGCGCATTCCCCATCGCCTCGAGCGTGGTGTCATAGCTGCGCTCCAGGTCCTCCATCGTCGCTCGCAGCCGCCCCGTCCGTGACGAGACGATCTCCTCGAGATTCTGCCGGTACGCAGCACTCTGTTTCATCAGCCGACCATGCTCCAGCGCACGCGTCACGACGCTCTCCAGCTGCGCGCGTGCAAACGGCTTCAGCAGATAGTCGATCGCGCCATTGCGAAAGGCCTTCGTCGCCACATGCACGTCCTGCAGTGCCGTCACCATCACCACCGGCGTACCGGGATGGTCGGAGCGGATGCTCTGCAGCAGGCTCAGCCCATCGGTCCCGGGCATCATGATGTCGGACAGCACCAGGCCGTAGTCCGGCCCTTCGCGCAGCCGCAGCAGCGCCTCGTCGGCGCTCTCGGCCACTGTGGTCGCGTAGCCGCTCAACTCCAGCAGCGCCGACACGACTCCCCGCACCGCCTCTTCATCATCGACCACCAGAATGCGTTCCCGCTGCATGACCCGGATACTCCTCAAGCCCTCGGCCACGCGCTCAACAGCGCGTCCGACTCAGACCAGCTTCCAGTGTCTATCGGCAGAATCTCGCCAGCTCATTAGCAGATCGCGCGAGCCCATCAGCAGGGTTTAGACCTCGCGATCGCCTTCGCCGCCACCCAGCCCGGCTTGGTCACCTGCCGGCTTCGTCCCAGCGCCAGCGACCCCGCCGGCACATTATGCGTAATGCAACTCCCCGCCGCAATATACGCGCCATCCTCGATCGTCACCGGCGCCACCAGCGTCGAGTCCGACCCCACAAACACGCCATCGCCGATCGTCGTCTGGTGTTTATGTACGCCGTCGTAGTTGCACGTAATCGCTCCGGCCCCAATATTCACGCCCGCCCCGATCACCGCATCGCCCAGATAGTTCAGGTGGTTCGCCTTCGAGCCCTTGCCGATGCTCACCTTCTTCGTCTCGACAAAGTTGCCGATATGCGCGCCCTCGCCAATCCTGCTCTCCGGACGCAGATGCGCATAAGGCCCCAGCACTGCACCATCGCTCACCTGCGCGCCATCCAGAACGCAGCCATTGCGCACCATCACGCCATCGCCCAGCACCGAGTCCTGCACCACAGAATAAGATCGCACCCGGCTCTCAACCCCAATCTTCGTAGCGCCCAACAGCTGCACATACGGCTCAATCACCGTATCCGCACCCACCTCCACCTGCGCATCGATCACACACGTCTCCGGCCGAAAGATGGTCACGCCCTGCGCCATCAACCGCCGCGTTGTAGCCAGCCGCATCGCCGCATCCAGGTGCATCATCTCCGCGATAGTGTTTGCCCCCAGCACCTCATCGACGCTGTCCGCCTTCACCGCAACCACCCGCTGCCCATCGCCCACCAGCATCGCCGCAACGTCGGTCAGATAGTACTCGCCGTGCGCGTTGTCGGTCGATAGCAGATCAAGCTTCTCAAACAGCAGCTTCGTCTCGAAGCAATAGATCCCCGAATTAATCTCCGGCGCGTCCAGTTGATCCGGCCGCAGCGACTTCTGCTCCACGATCGTTGTCACCTCGGGGCCATCCTTACTGCGCCGCAACACCCGTCCATAGCCCGTAGGATCCGTCGGCACAGCCGTAAGAATCGTCATCGCCGCCTTCTCCGCCAGATGCAGCTCGCATATCGAGGCAATCGTCTCCGGCCGAATCAGCGGCACATCGCCCGACAGCACCAGCAGATGCTTCGGAATCGCCTCACCTGTCAGCGCGAAGTACGCCTTCACCATCTGCAGGGCATGCCCGGTGCCGCGCTGCTCCTCCTGCATCACAAACTTCACGCCGCTCGGCGCAACGGCGGCTTTCACCTTATCGGCCTCATGCCCAACAATGCAGTAGATATGCTCCGGTGCGACCACCTTCTTCGCCGCGGCGATAACATGCAGCAGCAGCGCCTGTCCGCCGATCTCATGCAGCACCTTAGGACGCCTGCTCTTCAGCCGCGTCCCTTTGCCCGCCGCCATAATTGCGATTGCAAAACCTTTATTCGATAGAGAGTCCATAGCATGGCTATCTTCTCATGGAGATTGTCTTGGTTTCGACACGTCTCTGGAGCATAATCAAGGTGACAAAGGTCTCTTTATGACGACTACCACCGCCATCCCGGTCAGCGAATACCTGGCAACCACCTATCGGCCCGACTGCGACTATGTGGACGGAGAATTACAGGAGCGCAACTTGGGTGAGTACGATCACGGCAGCATTCAGCTGTCGGTTGGGGCATTGCTTTTGGGTAAATCCGCTGAATGGCACATTCGCGTTGCCACCGAACTTCGCGTCCAGGTAAGCGAGAACCGCTTCCGCGTCCCCGACATCTGCGTCCTCGACGCGGCGGCCCCGAAAGAGCAGATCGTCCATCATCCGCCCCTTCTCTGCATCGAAGTGCTTTCACCGGAAGACACGGTTTACAGGATGCGCGACCGGATCCACGACTATCTGCAGATGGGCGTCCCTCAGGTGTGGCTGCTCGAACCGAAGACTCGCACGGCCATCATCTGCTCCGGCAATACAATGGTCGAGCAGACAGCTGGCGATCTCATCCTGCCCGGCTCGCCAATCACCGTTCCGATCGAGCAGATCTTCAGCGTTCTGGACCAGGCTTAAAACCGTATCAACGCAAAAGGGCAGGGAATCAACCCCGCCCTTTCACCTGCATCTGTCACCAGCCTCTACTGCGCGACCCCACCCGGTGGTGGCGGAATCGAAATATCCAGCGTCGTCACCTTGCCCAGCGTCGAGAGCGGCGGCGTCAACTCGCTCTCATTCCCCACCACCACAATCGCAAGCTTCGACGTGTCGATATATTTGTTTGCCACGCGCGAAATATCCGCCGCAGTCACCTTCTCAACTGCCGCCTTATACTTCTCCAGAAAATCCGACGGATACCCGTAGAACGCTAGCATTACCTGCTCATTCAGCGTCTTGTCCCGCGAGTCGTAGTTGAAGATGAACGAGTTCAGCACCTGGTCCTTGGCTTTGCGCAGCTCGTCCACCGTCGGAGGCTCGGTCTTCAGACGGCCAATCTCCTCCATCATGGCCTTGGTCGCGGCCACCGTGCTGGTGCTCTTGGTTCCCGCGCCCACGCGGAACATCCCCGGATGGTCGTACTGCGCACCGTAGGTGCCGCCCACGCTGTAGGCCAGCCCCAGCTTCGTTCTTACATTCTGCACGATCCGCGATCCGAAGCCGCCCGAGAATATCTCATTCATCACCGTCAGTGCATAGTAGTCCGGATTGCTCCGCTCCGTGCCCAGCCCCACGATGTAAACAGTTGACTGGTCCACGTCGCTCTTGTTCGCAAAATAGACACCCGGAGTAGGCCCCGGGAACTCCATCTTCGCCGTCTGTATCAGCGTACCCTTCTTCAGCGGCTCAAACGCCTTGCGCAGCGTCGCCTCCATCTTCGCCGATTCGAAATCGCCCGACACCGCCACGATCATCCCGTTCGGCACCACCGTCCGGTCGTGCCACGCCTTCAGATCATCCAGTTTCACCGCATCGACCGTGGCGTACTGCGCCAGCCGCGCATAAGGACTCGTCGCCCCATACACCACAATCGCTGCCTCGCGCGCTGCAATCGAGCTGGCATCGTCATTTCGCCGTGCAATACCCGTCATCATCTGCTGCTTCGCCAGTGTCAGCTTCTCCTCGTTGAAGACAGGATGCAGCAGCAGGTCCATCGTCGTTGCAAACACGCCGTCGAAATCATCCTTCAGGCTGTTCCAGTTCACTGACGTGGTCGCGCCACCGCCGCTCGTCTCGACAGAAGCCGCCTTCGCCTCCAAGCGGTCGTCGAGCACGTCGCCATTCGCCGCCGCCGTGCCGCTCGTCCGCCACGTCTGCCCATAGAGACTCACCAGTCCGATCTTCGCTGCCGGCTCATCCCGCGCGCCACCGCGAATCAGAATCGTTCCGCTGATAAACGGAAGCTCATGGTCCTCCTGCAGAAAGATCACCAGCCCATTCGCCAGCTCGATACGCTTCGGCTCCACTGGCTTGAAGTCATGCAGCGGCGGAATGGGAATCTTCGTCCAGGGTTCAGCCGCAGCCGTCGGCGCTGCATTCTGTGCCAACGCGGCATGCCCACAAATCGCCGGCCCGGATAATGTCAACGCAACTCCCACCACCACCCTGCTCACGGAGATCTTCACTTAGCACCTCCGTCGGTCTTCGGTGCGCTCGCTGGCCTTTGAGTCTTCGCCGGAGCCACATATTCAATTCGCGCGCTCGTCCGGTTGCTCTCCACAAATGTCTTGTTCGCCACCCGCCGCACATCCGCCTTCGTCACCGCATCCACCTTCTTCAACTGGTTGAACAGCTCGCGCCAGTCGCCATAGCGCGTCTGGTACTCCGCCAACTGATGCGCCAGCCCCTCATTGTCCGCGAGCCCCCGCAGCAGGTCCGCCTTGGCTCGCGTCTTATAGCGCTCCAACTCTTCGTCCGTCACGTCCTCTGTCTTCATCTTCTCCAGCTCTTTATGGATGGCTGCGGCCATCTCATCCGGCGTGTGTCCGGGCAGCGGCACCGCATACACCGCAAACAGCCCTGGATACTTCACCCCAGGAAACCCGCTGAACCCTTCAGCCTCAGCCGCAATCTGCTGGTCCCTCACCAGGCTGCGATACAGCCGCGCCGTCCGCCCATTCGAAAAGATGTCCGAGATAGCGTCATACACCGCATCATCCGGGTCGCGATAGTCCGGCTTGTGGTAACCCTCAAGATAGAAGGGCTGCGTCGCCTCTCGAATCACCACCGACTTCTCCGCGAACTGCTTCGGCTCGATAGTCGTCATCGGCTCCGGCTTCGGCCCCGCCGGAATCGGCGAGAAGTACTTCTCCAGAATCGGCATCGCCTCGCTGGCCTTCACATCGCCTACCACCGCCACCACGATGTTCGACGGCACATAGTACTTCTTATGGAAGGCCTCTGCCTCGGTCGCGGTCACCTGACTAATCTCGCTCTCCCAACCCACGCCGCTGCGCCCATACGGATGCGCAACGTAAGCCGTCGCCAGGAACTGCTCCACCATCCGTCCCGTCGGCGACGAGTCGATCCTCATCCGCCGCTCCTCCTGCACCACGTCGCGCTCCTTGTAGAACTCGCGCGCCACCGGATGCCCGATGCGGCTGCTCTCCATATACGCCCACAACTCCAGCCGGTTCGATGGCATGCTCCAGAAGTACTGCGTCGAATCCTCCGCCGTCGAAGCGTTCAGGTCCACCGCGCCGTTCTCCTCCGCGATCTCCGAGAACTGGTTCGGGATAACATACTTCTCCGCCGCCGCCACCGCATCGTCGAAGGCCTTCTTCAGCTCCGCCAGCTTCGCCGGGTCCTGGCCCACCTCCTTGCGGAACTCGGCATCGTATGCTGCATACGCCACCTCCACCTTTGCCAGCGCTACCTTCTCCGCCGGATAGTCGGTCGTCCCGATCTCTGTCGTCCCCTTGAACGCGATGTGCTCGAACATGTGCGCCAGTCCGCTGTCCCCTGCGGATCATCCGCCGAGCCCGCATCCACCAGCGTGTAGAAGCTGAACACCGGAGCCTCCGGCCGCTCGCACACAATCAGCGTCAGCCCGTTCGGCAGCACCTTCACCGTAATGCGCTTCTCAAAACTCGCCAGATCCTGGGCCGTGGCCGTCGCCACAACCATGCTCAAACCGAGACAAAAACTCGCCAGCCACGGCACTCCACGCAATAAACGCAATCGACACCTCGTTAGCAACAGAGCTTTAACAATAACGGATTAGCAACGGATTAGCGGAGCCGCCCGTTCCATCACTCCCGGTAACTCCATGCAAGAGCCCGAACTTTCAGGATTCCTGTGAGCCTGTATTCCTGTGAGATAGACGCGCCCCACCCTATAAAGGCCACGCAGCCTCCGCCACAAAACTCATCACCCAGCCTTCGAATTCCCCCACCGCCGGCCCGAAAAACAGTCCACCACTTTCGCGCTTCATCGCGGCGGAGTTGCACTGAACACTACGCGATGTACTACATTCAGCAGCCACCACCGCAAGAGTACATACCGCCTGTAGAGGATGTTAAAACTTGATGTGTTGCTTTTTCGGAGGGAGCGTGGGGCTTCAGCCCCACGAAAAGGCTCTCAAATTCGACGGGCTTTAGCCTCGGGTTCTCTCTGCTCGACCATAAGGGCCCCTTTTCAGCATCCTCTTTAGCACTACGAATAATCTGTAACTTAGAGCGGGCTTTAACCCGGATCGTTTGCCATTCCAGCCTCAATTGCACTTTTTCGTCACCCCTGTAACCGATGATTCACTTGACGCACTGAATGACCATTCAGTATCCTTCACCCCGTCGGGTTTTTCGCCCGCCGGAGCAGCAAAATGCCCTCCAGCACCACCCCCGCCGCATCCGGCCTCCCCAGCCAGATCCGCAAAGCAGCAGTCCTCGGAGCCGGAACCATGGGCTCGCGCATCGCCGCACACCTCGCCAACGCCGCCCTGCCCGTAGTCCTGCTCGACATCGTCCCGCCCAATACCGCCACCGACGCGCCAAAGCCCGAGCGCAACAAAATCGTCCTCGCCGCCCTCGACACTCTCAAGAAATCCAAACCCGCGGCCTTCTTCACCCCCGAAAACGCCCGCCTCCTGACCCTCGGCAACTTCGAAGACGACCTCGCGCTCCTTACCTCCTGCGACTGGGTCATCGAAGCCGTAGCCGAGAACCTCGAAATCAAGCACACCCTCCTGGCCCGCGTCGCCGAGCATCTCGCTCCCCACGCCATCCTCACCACCAACACCAGCGGCCTGCCAATCTCCAGCGTTGCAACCGGCCTCCCCGATCAAATCAAGCCGCGCTTCTTCGGCACCCACTTCTTCAACCCCCCGCGCTACATGCGCCTCGTCGAGATCATCCCCACCGCCCAGACCGCCCCCGAAGCAATCACAACCATAGCCCACCTCTGCGACCAGCGCCTCGGCAAGTCCATCGTCCACTCCCACGACACGCCCAACTTCATCGCCAACCGCATCGGCACCTTCAGCCTGATGAACGCCATCCGCCTCATGATGGAGCAGCACCTCACCATCGAAGAGGTCGACGCCCTGACCGGCACTGCCCTCGGCTGGCCTCGCACCGGCACCTTCCGCCTCGCCGACATGGTCGGCATCGACATCCTCGCCCACGTAGCCACGAATTTCTCCGCGCAAGCCGAGCGCATCCAAGACGAGCGCGCCGAAGTAAAGCTCCCGGCCTTCATCCAGCAGATGCTCGAAAAGAAATGGCTAGGCGACAAGACCAAGCAAGGCTTTTACAAAAAAGAGGGTCGCGACGAGCAAGGCCGCGACCTCCGCCACGTCCTCGACTGGCAGACCCTCGACTACCACCCCAGCACCCGCCCCAAATTCCCCGCGCTCGACATGGCCAAAAACGTCGAGTCCACCGCCACCCGCATTCCCCAGCTACTCCACGCCGACTCCAAATCTGACAAAGCCGCCGCCTTCTACTGGCCATTCCTCACCGAGCTCTTCACCTACGCCGCCAACCGCGTCCCCGAAATAGCCGACAACATCGTAGAAATCGACACCGCCATGCGCACCGGCTTCAACTGGGAGCTAGGCCCCTTCGAGATGTTCGACGCCGCCGGCCCCCGCGCCACCACCGAAAAGATGCGCGCCGCTGGCTCCCCCATCGCCGCCAACGTCGAAAAACTCCTCGCAGCAGGAGAAACCTGGTACAAAGACGACCCCACCACCCCCAGCGGCCGTCTCTACTTCGACCCCGTCACCAGCACCTACAAGCCCGTCCCCATCGCCCCCGGCGTCACCTCCTTCAGCATCATCAAAAAATTCAACGGCGTCATCAAAAAGAATCCCGGAGCTTCCGTAATCGACCTCGGCGACAACATCGCCGCCATCGAGCTCCACTCCAAGATGAACGCCCTCGGCGACGACATCGTCTCCCTCATCACCCAAACCCTAAAGCCCACCAGCGACCCCGTCGCCAACTTCGAAGCCTTCATCATCTCCGGCGATGGTACCAACTTCTCCGTCGGCGCCAACCTCATGCAGCTCCTGCTCGCCGTCCAGGACGAGGAGTGGGACGACGTCGACCTCATGGTCCGCGCCTTCCAGAACATGACCCAGGCCATCAAATTCTGCCCGCGCCCCGTCGTCGTCGCGCCCTACGGCATGTGCCTCGGCGGCGGCGTCGAAATCTCGCTCCACGCTGCCGCCCGCCAGCCCCACGCCGAGCTTTACATGGGCCTCGTCGAAACCGGCGTCGGCCTCATCCCCGGCGGCGGAGGCTGCAAAGAGATGCTCCTCCGCAGCATCGAAGCCGGCTCCTCTATCCGTCCCGACGCCCGCGGCGAGGGAATAGAAATCTTCGAAGCCATCAAGAAAAACTTCGAAACCATCGCCAAGGCCACCGTCTCCACCTCCGCCCCCGAGGCCCGCAGCCTGAACTTCCTCCGCCCCTCCGACAACATCACCATGAATCGCGACCGCCTCATCACCGAATCCAAGCACCGCGCCCGTGACCTCGCCGCCAACGGCTACGCACCGCCCATCCCCCGCGCCGACATCCCCGCTCCCGGCGCCTCCGTCCTCGCCACCCTAAAACTCGCCGTCTGGAGCATGCGCGAAGGCCAGTTCATCTCCGACCACGACGCCAAGGTCGCCAACCAGCGCCGCCAACATCCTCTCCGGAGGCCCAATCACCCCCGGCACCCTCGTCACCGAACAATACCTCCTCGACCTCGAACGCGAAGCCTTCCTCTCCCTATGCGGCGAAAAGAAAACCCAGGAGCGCATAGCCTTCACCCTGAAAACCGGCAAGCCATTGAGGAACTGATGCACTTTGTTGTGTTCTTTTGTTTGTCATCCCGTAGGGATCTGCTGTTGTATTTGTTTTTGCTGTTGTTCTTGCAGTTTGTTTTGCTTAAGGGCATGGCTTCAGCCGTGCCGTAACAGCCACAGAATCATCCGGGCTTCAGCCCCTGAGGTACGTTTCGATTGCTACCTGAACTGAAACAGATTGCGAGGGATTGGAGTTGGTTGATCGATCTCGATCAATTCACCCTGATTGAAATATCGCCGTTCGGGGATCTCTTTATGAAGGACTCGACAGATGCATTCTGCCTGCTCGATATCAACATGGGCGAGTTGCAATACGCAGAGATCGCTGGCAATAGCCCAGCTCACTTATTTCCCATCGCCTTTGATTTTCGGATTGCATCCGACTACGTCAACGCAGGCTTGATGCCGCAAGAGGGTCAATGTTTCGGCTACAGAATTCAGCTCGTTACAGGCGGGTCCCTTCAACCATCCAACGTGTATGTCGCTACGCTTACCGAATACATCAGCTTTATGGGTGACTTCCACCACCAGATTCAAGATGTACCCGACGGGGCAAAGGTCACGATAAAAGTCATCAACAAAAGGTCCACCCAATGAATGAAGTCGTCATCACCTCCGCCGTCCGCACCCCCATCGGCAAAGCCCCGCGCGGAGCCCTCCGCACCACGCGCCCCGACGACCTCGCCGCCGCCGTCATCACCGGAGCCCTGGCCCGCATTCCAAATCTGTCCTCAGAAGAGATCGAAGACGTTATCCTGGGCTGCGCCATGCCCGAGGCCGAGCAGGGCATGAACGTCGCTAAAATCGCGGCCTTTCGCGCCGGACTGCCTGTAACCGTTCCCGGAATGACCATCAACCGCTTCTGCGCCTCCGGCCTGCAATCCATCGCGCTGGCCGCCGACCGCATCCGCAGCGGGCAGCGCCGACGTCATCCTCGCCGGCGGCGTCGAGTCCATGTCCGCAGTCCCCATGGGCGGCAACAAGATCTCCGTCAACCCCTGGCTCGTCGACAACTACCCCGGCTCCTACATGTCCATGGGCCTCACCGCCGAGCGCGTAGCCACTCACTACGGCATCACCCGCGAAGCAACAAGACGATTCGCCTTCGAATCCCACCAGAAGGCCCTCGCCGCCATAGCCGCCGGAAAATTCGAAAACGAAATAGTACCCGTAACAGTTACAAATTCAACGCCCAACGGAACAAGGAAAAACCAAAGCCCACCGAATCCATCTTCAAACAAGACGAAGGCCCCCGCGCCGACACCTCCCTCGAAGCCCTAGCCAAACTGAAGCCCGTCTTCCACGCCAAGGGCACCGTCACCGCCGGCAACTCCTCGCAAACCTCCGACGGAGCCGCCGCCGCCGTAGTCATGTCCGCCAGCCCGCGCGCCAGCCCTCGGCATTCCCGCCCTCGCCCGCTTCGTCGCCTTCGCCTACGCCGGCTGCGACCCCGAGGAGATGGGCATCGGCCCCATCTACGCCATCCCCAAGGCCCTAAAACTCGCCGGCCTCACCCTCGATCAAATCGACCTCATCGAGCTCAACGAAGCCTTCGCCGCCCAGTCCCTCGCCGTCATCAAGGTCCTCGGCCTCGACCCCGCCCGCGTCAACGTCAACGGTGGAGCCATAGCCCTCGGTCACCCCCTCGGCTGCACCGGAGCCAAACTAACCGCCACCCTCCTACGCGAGATGCCCCGCCGCAAAGCCAAGTACGGCATGGTCACCATGTGCGTAGGCGGAGGCATGGGCGCCGCGGGAATCTTCGAGGCGGTGAACTGATGTTCACGACTAACGACCCCCTCAGCAATTGTTATCCTTCAGAAATTGTCATCCTGAGCGAAAGCGGCGTCTTTGCCGCTGGAGTCGAAGAGCCTGCCCTGAGCGAAGTCGAAGGACCTGCTTCTCGCTTTTGTCGTTGCTTTTGCTTTGTCTCGACCAGCCTCAAATCCCGTCATCCTGAGCGAAGCAGCTTGCGCACTTTGCAAGCTGCGCAGTCGAAGGACCCCGAAGGTTCCGGTCTCACCATAACCGTTCGTACCTTTCTGCCGACATCTCTAACCCCCTCGGCTTTGCCTTTGCCTTCGCCCGTCATTCTGGCGAAGCCAGAATCTCCGTATTTCGCCTTTGCACGCCAACAGACCTAACATGCAAACCGCCAACACCCTGGAACCCGGCTTATACGCAACCGCACTGCTCCTGGCCTTCATTGCGGGCCTCATGCAACTTCTCCCAATTTCCGCTGCGGCTTTATGGGCTGGAGCCGGGAGTCCTTTTTCCCTCACCGTCTGGCTGATCGCCGGAGTCTGGGTGATCTGCAGTCTCACCCCGTTGTTTCTCATCGATTCGCAAAGCCGCCACGGCCCAATATTCGCAATGGTCAGTTCATCAGCAATGATGTTGGCCTCGGGATATGGCCTGGTTCTCCTGACCCGTTCTCAAAAGCTCTACGATCCTCTGTACTTCGGCACGCCGTTTTCACTGTGGGCATGGGAGGGAATCCCGTTCACGTTCAACGCAATCCTGATGGCATTTGCCATGCGCCAGCTGCATATTCGAAAGGGAATAACTCCTTGGTCACTCTAACCGTCCCAAATCGCCTTGACAGCGTCCATATAATAGAAGTTGGGGGCAACACCACATGCAAGTTATCCAGCCTGCGAAATCGCAGCTAAGTCCCATGGTTGGAATATTTTGCGAATATGCTCTTTAGATTCAAAGTTTTACAAAACAAGCAAAGGGCTAAGTCCAATCGTTACTGGACTTTGTCCAAAATTAGAGGAGGGGTAGGGACATGGCAACAGCAGAACAAATCCGGCAAACCAACCGCATCGCAGGCGGCAGCTTTCTCATCTCCAACCCCTCGCCCGCCGACTGTTTCTTCCCCGAGGACTTCACCGAAGAGCACCGCCAGATCGCCCAGACCACCTCCGACTTCGCCACCAATGAGGTTCTCCCCGCAACTGACGCCATCGAGGCCAAAGACTTCACCGTCACCCGCCGCCTCATCAAAGAAGCCGCCGACCTCGGCCTCACCTCCGTCGACATCCCCGAGGAGTACGGCGGCCTCGAGATGGACAAGATGACCTCCGCCATCATCGCCGACAACATCGCCAAGTTGGCCAGCTTCTCCGTTGCGTTCTCAGCCCACACCGGCATCGGCACGCTACCCATAGTCTGGTACGGCACCCCCGAGCAAAAGAAAAAGTACCTCCCCAAACTAGCCGACGGCACCTTCATCGGCGCCTACGCGCTCTCCGAATCCACCTCCGGCTCCGACGCCCTCAACGCCCGCACCCGCGCCGTCCTCTCCGGTGACGGCCTCACCTACACCCTCAACGGCGAAAAGATGTGGATCTCGAACGCCGGCTTCGCCGACATCTTCACCATCTTCGCCAAGTGCGCCGTTCCCGTCGACCCCAACGCCGGCCCCGGCGGAATTCAGGAACGTCTCACCGCCTTCCTCGTCGAAAAAGGCACCCCCGGCTTCACCATCGGTCACGAAGAGCACAAACTCGGCATCCGCGGCTCCAGCACCTGCCCGCTCATTCTTAATAACTGTGTCATCCCCGCGGCCAACCTCCTCGGCGAGGTGGGCAAAGGCCACCACATCGCCTTCAACATCCTCAACGTCGGCCGCTACAAGCTCGGCAACGCAGCCGTCGGCGGCGCGCGCATGTCGCTCGGCAACGGCATCCGCTACGCCAAAGACCGCAAAGCCTTCGGCAAATCCATCTCCGAGTTCGGCCTCATCCAGGAAAAACTCGCCGACTGCGCCGTAGGCATCTTCGTCGGCGAAGCCCTCAGCTACCGCACCGTCGGCCTCATCGACGGTGCGCTCTCCCAAGTCGACAAGCACGACACCGCCGCCATCCAGAAAGCCATCGAAGACTACGCCGTCGAGTGCAGCATCGTAAAAGTCTGGGCATCCGAGATGCTCGACCGCAATGTCGATGAGGTCCTGCAAATCTACGCCGGTTACGGCTACGTCGAGGAGTACCCAGCCGAGCGCGCCTACCGCGACTCCCGCATCAACCGCATCTTCGAAGGCACCAACGAGATCAACCGCCTCATCATCACCGGCTGGCTCATCAAGTCGGCCATGTCCGGCAAGCTCGCCCTCATGCCCGCCATCAAAACCCTCATGGACGAGGTCATGGCCGGCCCCACCGAAAAAGAAGACCGCGAAGGCCCGCTAGCCGAAGAGTTCGCATTACTCTCTCAAGCAAAAAAACTAACCCTCTTCGCCGCGGGAGCCGCCACGCAAAAGTACATGACGAAACTGGCCGACGAGCAGGAGGTCATGGCCACCATCGCCGACAGCATCATCGAGGTCTTCGCCATGGAGTCCGCCCTCCTCCGCGCCGAAAAAATGTCGAACGGGAAGGGAAGCGCCTCCCCGGCAAAAACGAATCCTGCAATACCGCTGGCCATGGCGCGCATCTACACCGCCGCCGCCTTCGAAAAAATCGAACTGGCCGCCCGCAAGGTCATCGCTGCCGTAGCCGAGGGCGACATGCTGCGTACCCAACTCACTATTCTTCGCCGCCTCTCCAAGCACGACCCCGCCGATACCATTGCCCTCCGCCGTCAGGTCGCCCAACACGTCATCCAGGCAGGCAAATACGCCCTCTAATCAGGCTTTAACCGAACCCTTTAAGCAATCGCATCGCCATATCCCACAAAAGGATGATATGAATGCCCCTCTTCTTTTGTAACCATCGAGTCGATAAATTATGTCGACTCAGCCCTCGCTCCGCAGACCATCGATAGCCGCACTCGCAGCGCTCCTCTTTCTCTGCGCTGTATCGCTGCTGCTGTCTCCATCAGCTCAAGCCCAGCAAGTCGCCATCGCCGCCCGCGTGCTCACCAACGCCAACGCCGACAACGGCGCTGTTCCCGTCTCGCAACCCATCACCGTAACTCTCCGTCTCGCTCCCACACCGGACCGCGCTGCAGCCCTCGACCAGCTCCTCACCAGCCAGATCACTCCAGGATCAACCAGCTATCATTACTGGCTCACGCCGCAGCAGTACGCCGCCAGCTACGGCGCCACCGACGACCAGCTCACCGCCCTCACCACCTGGGCGCAGTCGCAGGGCCTCACCATCGCCTCCGTCTCCGCCGCCAGAACGCGCCTCACTCTCTCCGGCTCCGTCGACCAGGTCCAGCGCGCCTTCAGCACCACACTGCACAACTACCTCGTCACGGGTTCGGCACAACCACGCTTCGCCGCGACCGCAGCGCCAACCGTTCCCATGGCCATCGCGCCCATGATCTCCAGCATCTCCGGCCTCGACAGCCTTCCGCCGGCGATCTCCGCCAAGGTCCTCGCCACCTCAACCATCGGCATCACCTCATCGCTCTCCACCGCGGACTCCGACCCATTCTCAGACGCCGCCTCTGCGATAGACGCCAACGCCGCGCCCATCCTCACCCTGAACATGACTGCCTGTGACGGCAGCAGCCTGGCGCAGTCCGACCTCGACGCCTACCGTGCGCTCCTCCGTCAGGCCAACGCGCAGGGCATCACTGTCCTCGCCACCAACACCTGCACCAGTTCGGACAGCTCGACCAGCCAGCCCAACTCGCTACTCGCGCTGCCCGGGATCACCGCCATCACCACCGCCGCCGAGCCCTCCGACGCAAGCCTGCAGCTTACCGACGCCCGTCCCGCATGGCAGGTAGCAACCGGCTTACCCGACGACGCACTGCGCCATCAACCCGATCTCACCACCAACAGCCCAACCGCCTTCACCCGGACCATCGCCAATATCCTCACCACCTCCGACGGCCGCCAGGGCAACATCAACTCCACCCTCTACTCACTCGCCACCACGCCCGACCTCTACACTCAGCCCGACAACGCCCCCGCCGGCACATGGGAGTCCGCCACCGGCCTCGGCACCGTGGACCTCACCGTCCTGGCCAAGGTCTTCCCCCGTGCCACCGGGACAAACTCCACCACCACCGCACTTGTCTCCAGCAGCTACGGTGTGAACTACGGACAGCAGTTCACCCTCACGGCCACCATCCTGCCCGCCACCTACGCGTCTCAGCCGCCCACCGGCACCGTCACCTTCGCGGCGTCCACACAGGGCACCATCGGTACAGCAACTGTCGGATCCAACGGCATCGCCACGCTGACCGTCAGCACCCCCCTCAACGTCGGCACCTACAATCTCACCGCGACCTACGCGGGCGACTCGAACTACTCCGGGAGCGCCAGCACCAGCAGCGTCATCGTCACCGTCAGCATCGTCAACGCGACTCTCACCGCCACCATTGCACCTACTACCAACGTTCCTTACGGAAGCACCGCGACGATTACGGCCACGGTCGCCCTGCCGGGTTCAAATGCCGCTCCAACCGGCACTGTAACGGCAGTCGTTGAAGGCGTCACCGGAGCCAGCGCCTCCGCGACCCTTACGCCCAATCCCGGCGGCAACACCGCTACCGCGAATATCAACATCAACGCGCCCACGCCGCAGACAAGTGCCTATACCGTCTCCGTCACCTGCGCCGGCACCCAGAACTTCCAGTGCCAGACTCCCGCGACCCCCACCTTCACCACCGCCAAGGGCAACACCAACACCACCATCAGCCTCACCCCTGCAGCTCCCCAGGCCGGTCAGCCCGTTACTATCACCGCTACGGTCAACAACAACGGCAACGGCACCGGGACCTACACCTTCTCCGGCAACATCACCTTTACCGACAGCACCACCGGAAAGACCCTGGCCACTGTCCCGGTCGGAACCAATACGGCCGCCACCTCTCAAACCCTCTCCGGCAATATCCAGCACAACATCATCGCGACCTACTCAGGCGATGCCAACTGGAATGGCAGCGCCTCCAACCCGGTGCAGGTCACGCCCACGCTGCTGCCCTCTACGCTCACGATCACCTCCAACACCACCAGTGCGCTAGTCGGGGTCAACATCGTCATCACTGCGACCGTCTTCACGACCGCGGCCAACACCGTTGGCCCCACCGGCACCATCAGCTTCTACGACACCTTCAATAACAGCATCGTCCAGCTCAACGGAAGCGGCGGCGCCATCACTCTCACGCCCAACGGTCCCAACCAGTCCATCGCCCGCTTTACCACCACCGGCCTGCTCGCCGGCGGTCACAGCATCTACGCCGTCTACAGCGGCGACGCCAATTTCGCGCCCGCCACCTCATCAACCATGCCGCTTAACATCACCGACTTCAACGTCACCATGGTCCCCCAGACCCTTACGCTTAAGGCAGGACAGACCGGTCAGGTTGTCATGCTCATCGGCCTGGTAGGCGGCTTCAACGGATCCGTCAGCTTCGGTTGCACCCCGCCCTCCAGCGCGGAGGCCACCTGCTCCTTCAGCCCCGCGTCACTGCAGGGCGGCGGCAGCACCACCATGAGCATCGTCACCACCGCCGCTCAAGCTAAACCCACCCAATCCGCTCGCAACACCAGCCGCGGCAGTCCATGGTCTCTTGGCGCAGGTTCCGCTCTCGCAGCTCTTCTATGTTTTGCTCTGCCTCGCCGTCGGCGTGCTCTGCCGCTCCTCTTCAGCTCGCTGGTGGCCCTGTCCCTTATCCCCAGCCTTGGCTGCGGACTCGGTGGCACTCCCACGACAGACACCGCCAGTTCCTCTTCCAGTACCACCACCTCCGACCCCGGAACGCCGCTCGGGACCCAGTCCTTCACCATTACCGCCGCCGGTTACGATGGGGTCAACACCGCCCGTCACGACTACCAGTATCAAGTTACAGTTCAATAGCTTGTCGCCAATTGCTCAACTACCTGTCGAGTGGTCTGCAGCCCCACGGTTCTAAGGATTCAGCTCTCCGGTGCCGGTTCGGCACCCCTGATGGCCCGAAACCTCTCCGAGAGCGCAACCTTTTCCCCGCCCTCAGGTCTAAGTACGTGGTTCTGTAAACCTGACTGCAAAAAACTCGTCTAGTCTTAGGTAGAGTTCCGTTTTTCCATTCAATTCGTGCAGAACTGCGCCAGGAGACTTTGCTTCCCCCGCCTGGAGCCTGGATCCCACCCACCACGGTTATGTAGGTAGACTCCCAATGCGCACCAGATCGTCGCTCAGTCTCATCCTCCCCCTGATCTTTCTCTCTGCCTTCACAATTTCGAGCCCTGCCGCAGTCAAGAACCGAATCGCCGCCATCAACGGCGCCGCCCGCGTGGCTCTTCCCCACACGGTTCCCGCTCGCGCGCTTGCCGGGACCGACCTCGGGGAAGCTCCCTCCAACCACCAACTCGGCTCGCTCATGCTCACCTTCAACATGACCGACGCCCAGCAGGCCGCGCTCACCCAGCTCCTCATCGACCTCCAGGACCCCAGCTCCCCCCGTTATCACCAGTGGCTCACGCCCGAACAGTTCGGCCAGCAGTTCGGCCTCAGCTCCTCAGATATCTCCCAGGTCTCCTCCTGGCTCAGTTCGCAGGGCTTCACCATTACCGGTGTTGGGCGCGCGTCCAATTTCATCACCTTCTCCGGCACAGTCGGCCAGGTACAGCAGGCCTTCGCGACCACCATCTACACCCTCAACGTCAACGGTGAGACCCACGTCTCGAACCTTACCGATCCCGTGCTCCCTGCCGGAATCGCCGCCGTGGTCACCAATCTCTCCGGCCTGAATGACTTCAAGCTCAAGGCCCGCGTTCACCCGCACACGGTCAAGCCCGACTTCACCTCGTCCCTCACCGGCACCCACTACATCGCTCCCGGTGACTTCTACACCATCTACAACGTATCTCCGCTGATCGCCGGTTCCATCACCGGCCAGGGTGTCACCATCGCCATCATGGGCCAGACCGACATCAGCACAGCGGACGTGACTGCATTCCGCACTGCATCCGGACTCTGCACCACCGTCAGCTCAACGTGCCCCAACCCTCTCCCTACCATTAAAAGTCTACGGGCCAGACCCAGGCACCTCCACGAACGACATCGACGAAGCATCGCTCGACGTCGAGTGGTCCGGAGCAGTCGCACCCAACGCCAATATCCTCTACGTAAACTCGACCGACGTCATCGGCACCTCGCTGCTCCAAACCATCAATAACAACCTGGCTCACATTATCTCCATCAGCTACGGTGACTGTGAGTCCGACTTTGGGGTAAGCATGGTCACTCAGTACAACCAGTTCTTCGAGCAGGCCAACGCCCAGGGTCAGACCATCGTCGGTCCGGGAGGCGACTCCGGCGCCACGGACTGCGACTTCGTAAACTACCCCGCAGTCGGCGGCCTGGCCGTCGACTACCCCGCTGCCTCGCCCTTCGTCACCGCTGCCGGCGGCTCGATGTTCAATGAAGGCGCTGCCACCGGTGCGACCAGCTACTGGAACACAAACAGCGCGAGCGGCACAAATAACGCCGGCTCTGCTCTCTCCTATATCCCTGAAGCGGTCTGGAACGAGACCAGCTCCACCAACGGCCTCGCCGCCGGCGGCGGTGGCGCCAGCATCTACTCCTCCAAGCCCTACTGGCAGATCGGCCTCACCCCCGCCGACTTCTCCCGCGACGTCCCCGACATCTCCCTCAACGCCGCCTCCAACCACGACGGCACGCTCTACTGCGTACAGGGCTCTTGCGTCAACGGCACCTTTCGCAACGCCGCCTCCAACCTCACCGTCGTCGGTGGCACCTCCGTGGCCGCGCCTTCCTTCGCCGGCATCCTTGCTCTCATCGAACAAAAGACCAGCTCCACCACAGGTCTCGGCAACATCGGCCCTCAGCTCTACGCCCTGGCCGGCAACTCAACCATCTACGCCAGCGCGTTTAACGACATCACCACCGGCAACAACGACAGTCCCTGCACCGGCGGAACTCCTAACTGCCCCTCAGGGGGTAGCATCGGTTTCAACGCCGGCGTAGGCTACGACCTCGCCACCGGTTGGGGCTCCATCAACGCCTACAACCTCGCTGGCTCCTGGCACCAGGTCCCGCCCATCGGTCCCGGCACCATCATCGGTACGAACATCTCCGCGACCAGTCTCACGACCACCAGCCCGCTCTGCGGCGTCTCCGGCAGCACCCAGTCTTTGTCACTCTCGGTTGCGGTAGCCAGCTCGGTAGCCGGTAATACTCCCGCCGGCACCATCACAATACTCGTGGATAACGTCGCCTCCACCACAACCGCTACTCTCTCCGGCGGCAAAGCTACCATCAACTTCAGCACCGCCGGAGTCTCCTCTGGCTTCCACACCATCTCCGCCGTCTACTCCGGCGACTCCATAAACGCCAGCTCCAAGAACTCCATCACCGCGGACATCGTCTCCTCAACCGCGCCAGACTTCTCCTTCACCCCTTGCACCGCCACCACCTCGGCGCTGCCCGGTGCCGCCGCCCCCGGCGTCAGCTTCACCGTGACTCCGGTCAACGGCTTCACTGGAACCGTCACCTTCTCAGCCTCCTCGCTCGACGCCGTCGACGCCACCTTCGCCTTCACTCCGACGACCGTCACCACCAGCGGCACGACCAGCTTCGTCCTCTACGCCTACGCCAGTGATGCCATCACCACCCAGGGTCGCAACCGCCTCAAGGCAACCGCGAAGCAGGAACCGCCTCGCGCGCCCTGGTACGTCCCCGCCTCCGGAGCGACCCTCGCCTGCGCACTGCTCCTCGTTCTCCCGCGCCGGCGGCGCTGGAGCGCCCTGCTGGCCGTAGTACTCTCCGTCGCTGCTCTGGGCGCCGCGATAGGCTGCGGCGGATCATCCAGCAGCAACAGCGGAGGTGGTGGCGGAGGTGGCGGCACTACAACCCCCGCAGCTCCGGGAACCTACAACATCCTGGTCACTGCCACGGCCACTACCTCTGCAGGATCCGTCGCTCACAGCACCAACGTCACCTTCACCGTGCAGTAGCCATCAACTCATCACCACCAGCAGAGAGGCCGCGATATCAAATCGCGGCTTCTCTGCATCAACCCCCGCTTCAAATGCCGAGTACTTCGATTCGAAGTAATCGCAGTAATCTTAGCCAGTAATCTCGCAAGAAGCGCCTCAAGAGGCCATCGATGCACTCCGCAAAGACCATACTGCCGTGGGCTGCATCTATCGTTATCATTGCCGCCATCGCAGGCGGCGTTCTCTGGTGGCACCAACACCGCGTCCCGCTCCCCAGCCAATCCGTCGCAATCGCCCCACACACAACCGTCGAACAGCTCGAGCAGGAAGAGCTCCGCAACGAAGACCCTCCGCCCGCTCCACCTCTCGAAGGCCCCATCGAACTCTCCCCCGACGTCGCCGTCTCTCACACCGATCAGCTCCGCTCCTGCCGCAAGGTCATCGCCTTCGTCGATCAGTGCGTCGCCCACAATATCCCTCTCGACGGCACGCCCTGGTCGAAGATGCACGGCTACTCCATGCCTCTGCCGCCCATCCCCGCGCCGCGCCCCGGCTTCACCCTCCAACCCAACCCAGCCGTCTGCGCCCGCGCCTCCGAGTGGCAAACCTACTGCACCGCAAACATCTACCCGCGCCAGTAAATCCATCCTCGAAACCGTCACCATTCGGTAACCGGACCGATTCATCTTTTACCGCCCAACCCAAGCGATAATAGAACCATGAAGCGCCGCACAATCGGCCACTACGAGTTCATCCGCAGGATTGGGACCGGCGGCAGCGGCGTCGTGTTTCTCGCCACCGACACTCTCCTCCAGCGGCCCGTCGTCCTTAAGCTCCTCAAGCGCGGCAACCTCACCGTCGAACAGATGCGCACCACCCAGCTCCGTGAGGCCCGTCTCGCCTCCGCCATCGACCACCCCAACGTCTGCGCCATCTACGAAGTCGGTGAAACCGGCGCCGAGCCCGGCGATGAGACCGCCGTCGGTACGCGCGAAGCCTACATCGTCATGCAGTACATCCCCGGCAAATCGCTCGACAAGATAATCGCCGAGGGCCCGTTTTCCCTCCAGCTCGTCCTCTCCGCCGGCATCCAGGTCTCCGATGGCCTCGCCGCCGCGCACGGCCTCGGCATCTTTCATCGCGACCTCAAGCCCGCCAACGTCATGCTCACCGACGGCGGCCTCATCAAGATCCTCGACTTCGGCCTCGCCCGTCGCCTCACCCGCGAGCAGGCCGAGTTCGACCCCTCCGGCCCCGTCAAGAAGGGCAAATCCGACCCCCACCACGTCCCCGGCCCCACCTACACCGCCCGCGGCGGCACCATCGCCTACATGGCGCCCGAGCAGTTCGTCACCGGCCAGTCCTCCGTCCAGTCCGACATCTTCGCCCTCGGCCTCATCCTCTACGAGCTCGCCACCGGCCGCCACCCGTTCCACCGCCCCGACGCAGCCGAGTTCCAGACCATCCGCGCCACCCAGTTCGCCGACCCGCCCTCCATCCGCGAGATAGCCCCCAACCTCCCCATCGAGCTCGAGTCGCTCATCCTCCGCTGCCTCGAAAAGCAGCCATCCGCCCGCTTCGCCTCCGCTGCCGACGTCCGCGAGTCCCTCAAGATGATCATGCGCTCCATGCAGCTCGACTCCGTCGGCATGCCCGGAGACTCCGTCTCATTCCTTCCCTCGCAGGGGAGTCTGCCGCTCAACACCACCGAAACCCCCGAAGAAGAGAAGCGCACCACCGGCATCCTCTCCATGCTCGCCGAGCGCTTCCGTGAGTCCAACCCTGCCGACGCCGCCAAACAAAACAGCATCGTCGTCCTCCCCTTCGTCAACTTCGGCCCCGCCGACGTAGCACCCCTCTACGGCTATGCCCTCGCCGACGCCATCGCTGCCCGCCTCGCCCGCATGCCCTCGCTCGTCGTCCGTCCCTCCAGTTCGCTGATGACCGTCTCCACCCAGCAGCTCGACCCGCTCTCCATCGGCAAAAAACTCCTCGTTAACTTCGTCCTCACCGGCAACTTCCTTCGCTCCGACAAAGGCTTCGACCTTAACTGGCAATTGCTCGACGTCCCCAGCCAGTCCGTCCGCGCCGGCGGCTCCATTAACGTCGCCTCCTTCGATCTCGTCAGCGTACAGTCCGAGATATGCAACGAGGTCTTCAGCACACTCCAGGGCTTCGGCGACCTTCACGGTCTCCACGAGAACTCCCGCAACTCCTCGCTCGCCTCCGCCCACAGCTCCGTCTCTCTCAACCAGGCCGTCTCCGAGCAATACCTCCAGGCCAGAGCCGTCCTCTCCTCTTTCATGTCCCGAACCGGTAGCCGCGACGACCTCGACCGCGCCCGCGAGCTCTTCGCCTCGGTCACCCGACAGGACGACAACTACGCCCCCGCATGGTCCGGCCTCGGCATCACCCACCTCCAGTACGCCCGCCACGGTCTCGGCGGCCAGATGCACGTCATCGAGGCCCGCCGCGCCTTCGACCGTGCCCTCGAGCTCGACCCCGGCTCCGTCGAGGCCAACCTCTACCGCGTCTACATGCTCCTCTCCCGCGGCGAAAAAGAGTCCGCTCGCCACGGCATCGAGCATCTCCTCCAGACCGCCGGCAACGACTGGAACGTTCACAACGTCGCTGGCCAGACCCTCCGCATCGACGGTATGTACAACGAGGCCCTTGACCAGTTCAACATCTCGCTTCGCCTTAACCCTGCCAACGCCGCGACCATCTACAACCACCGCGCCCGCGTCTACCAGTATCAAAACCAGATGGAGCTCGCCGCCGACGAGATAGAAAAAGGCCTCACCCTCGAGCCCAAACAACCCCTCCTCCGCATCTCCCTCGGCTACCAGCAGATGCGCACCGGCGACCTCACCCGCGCCATCGACACCCTCGAGGCCGTCACCCGCGAAGAGAAGTCCCTGCGCATCGTCTACCCCACCATCGCCCTCTGCTACCTCCAGCTGGGCGATCGCAAAAAGGCCGCCACCTTCATCATCGACGAGACCCTCGCTGCCGCCGAAGCCGACAGCGAAATGGCCTACCGCCTCGCCACATATTTTGCGGTCGAAGGCGACGAATCCGAGGCCCTCCACTGGCTCCGCCGCGCCATCTACCTCGGCAACGAGAACTACCCCTGGTTCTCCATCAACCCAGCCTGGAAAAACCTCTCCGGCCACGCCGACTTCGAGCGCATCCTCGAAGACCTCAAAAAGTCCTACCGCCGCAACCAGAAAAACTGGAAGCGCCTCCTCGCCCAGATCCGCGGCTAGCCGACTCACATCTTTCGTTGTTGCCTTTTCCTGCGCACCCACCTACTGAGGTGTCATCCTGAGCGAAGTTGCTCGCGCACTTTGCGAGCAATGGAGTCGAAGGACCTGCAGTCGTTCTTGCTGTTGCTTGTTCTTCTCACTTTGCCCCCACGACGATGGCCAGGGGCCCTCTTATTGATCCCGTTCTTATCCCGCCTCATCCCCGTTCCTGTTTTTCTTGATTGCATAACGACGCCGGCCCCTGGCTGGGCAGCGGGGTAAGCCAACGTCGTTAGAGATGTCAAGCCCGAAAAACTGAGGAAATCCCCGTAACCAACCAACCTTCATCCACTTACAAGCACAAAGAAAAGTGGCCATGAGTTATGTGCCATTTTGTAAAATAGAAATAGAGACATAAGCCAACAGGCCCGGCCAAAAAGCCGGGCCATCGCATTTAACCCGAATAGCTCAAACCGAAGTCCGGACCTAAAGCTTTTCCTTCGAAGACTTTGCACACAAATCACCCGGGAGGGGGTACTTTGTTATCCTTGAAATCGACCATGCCAAGAACACCGATAGTTCTCACCATCCTCGACGGCTGGGGCTACAGCCCCAATCCGCACGGCAACGCCATCGCCCTCGCCCGCAAGCCGACCTACGACGCTCTCATCGCCCAATACCCCAACACCCTCATCCGCGCCAGCGAGCACTTCGTCGGACTCCCCGAGGGCCAAATGGGCAACTCCGAGGTCGGTCACCTCAACCTCGGCGCCGGCCGCATCGTCCGCATGGACATGACCCGCATCGACACCGCCATCGCCGACGGCTCCTTCTACACCGACCCCACCCTCGTCCGCGCCTGCGAACTCGCCGCGCAAAAGGGCAGGGCACTGCACCTCATCGGCCTGGTCTCCGACGGCGGAGTCCACTCCCACCAGCGCCACCTCTACGCCCTCCTGCGCCTCGCAAAACAGCAGAAGCTCACCCACGTCTTCGTCCACGCCTTCATGGACGGCCGCGACACCATGCCTACCAGCGGCCTCGACTACATCGAAGAGCTTCAGCAGCAGATGCGCGAAATCGGCATCGGTGAAATCGCCTCCGTCTCCGGCCGCTACTACGCCATGGACCGCGACCTCCGCTGGGAAAAGGAACTCCAGGCCTTCGACGCCCTCGTCACCGGTCATCCCGAAGGCGGCGCCTACCACGACCCCACCGCCCGCATCGCCGAGCTCTATAACAACAACATCACCGACGAGTTCATCCCGCCCTTCACCTGCACCACCCCCGGCGGCGAACCCATCGGCCTCATCCGCGACGAAGACGTAGTCATCAACTTCAACTACCGCGCCGACCGTGTCCGCCAGATAACACGCGTCCTCACCCGCCGCTCGGGCCTCACCGCCGACCCCGTAGGCGCCCAGGGCCTCGCACTCCCCAAAGCCCTCGAACTCGACGACGCCATCCCCCTACACCTCGTCCCCGCCAACCTCCACTACGTCTGCATGACCCAGTACGACAAAAACTTCCAACTCCCCGTCGTCATACCGCCCGAGTCCATGGACAACCTCCTCGCCAACGTCATGGCCGACGCCAACCTCCGCAACCTTCGCGTAGCCGAGACCGAGAAGTACGCCCACGTCACCTACTTCTTCAACGGCGGCATCGAAAAACCCTTCCCCGGCGAAGACCGCGCGCTCGTCCCCTCGCAGAAGGTCGCCACCTACGACCTCGCGCCCGAGATGTCCGCCCCCGGTATCGCCGACGCCGTCATCAAAGCCATCAACGACACCGCCTTCGACCTCATTATCGTCAACTTCGCCAACGCTGACATGGTCGGCCACTCCGGCAAACTCGAGCCGACCATCCGCGCCGTCGAGACCGTCGACGCCCAGCTAGGCCGAATCTACAACGCGATAAAACAGCGCAGCGGCACCTGGCTCATCACCGCCGACCACGGCAACGCCGAGATGCTCATCGACCCCGTCACCGGAGGCCCCCACACCGCCCACACCACCAACCCCGTCCCGTTCATTCTCGTATCCCCAGACCCGCGTCCCGACCACCGCATCCTGCGCCCCGGCGGCAGCCTCCGCGATATCTCACCCACCATCCTGTCACTCCTCGATCTCACCCAACCCCACGAGATGACCGGCAGCAACCTGAGCCAACTCGAGGAACATAGTTAGAATGAAGTCATATTGCTGTGATACAAGGCCATTATGAGTGAAATCGATATGTTGTCGCGCCGCCGCTTTCTTCGTCAGAGTTTTGCATTCAGTGCGCTTGCCGGAATCGGCGCGCTTCCCTCATTTGCTGCGACCTCCGCCGGCTCGACGAACCTGCTCATGGTCGGCGACTGGGGCGATGAAGATCCAAAGGCACAGACGCGCGTAGCAGCTGGAATGCAGAGCTATGTGAAGGCCCGGAAGCTGACGACCGATGCGCTGCTGATGCTGGGCGACAACTGGTACGGACCGCTGCCGGAGGGCGCAAAGGACAAGCGCTGGCGGACGCAGTTTGAAGAGATGTATCCCAAGAGCGTATTCGATTGCACCGCATATGCAATCCTCGGAAACCATGACTACCAGAGGATGCCGCTAAGCAAGCTGGACGCGGAGCTGGAGTATGCGAAGAACGGCGCGACCCGATGGACGATGCCGGCGCGCTGGTACAGCTTCGAGTTTCCAACGCAGATGCCGCTGATGACGGTAATTGCGCTCGATAGCAACATGCCGCATGACGACGGCAAATGGGATTTTGGGACGAACTTTACTTTGACGCCGGAGGCAAAGGCGGAACAGTTGGCGTGGCTGACGGCAGAGTTGGAGAAGCCGCGGACGACGCCGTGGCTGGTCGTGATGGGACATCACCCCGTGTTTTCAAATGGGCCTCACGGAGACACAGCCGCGCTGGTGCAGGATTGGGAGCCGCTGTTCCGGAAGCACAAGGTGCCTCTGTACCTGGCCGGACATGACCATGATATGCAGCACCTCGAGTTCGAAGGGCATCCGACTTCGTTTGCGCTGTCAGGTGGAGGCGGCTCAGATCTTTACAACCTGAAGATCGACCCCGACAAGCGGGGGCCTTACGCAGCGAAGATCTACGGGTTCAGCCATCTTGAGGTTACGCCTGAGAAGCTGGTATTGCGGCATTTGGACGAGTCTGCAAAGACCATTCATGCCTTTGCAAAAGGGCTCGATGGCAAGGTGACGATCCTCTAGGAACTCGTTGAAATTCGTCGCATTGTGGAGGGTTTCCGTGCGGTTTGTGTCTTTGTCCAGTTGAAATCTGTTTGAAATGCGCGTCTGGCCGGTGTTCATAGGGTTTACGGGCCACAGGGAAGCACCCCCGAGGCCTGCAACCGCCGTTCAGACACACTGCTTCCTGAGGGGTGGCGGTTGTTGTTGTGTAAGCATCCTGGGCAGGCGCAGCAAGTTGTGTGCGGCGCAACTGAAGACGAACAGCCAGTCTACTTTCTCCAAGCCACGCAGCTTGACCTGGCGCAGCGGGCCGGTCTGCTTGAGCCAACCGAAGCTCTTTTCAATGAGCCAGCGACGGCTGCGACTGACGGCATAGCCAGGCTGGCGTGTGGTTCTGCGGTCCAGGTTGCTCGCGCGGCCTTTGTCGTTCTTCGCCACATGCGGGGTCACGTTAAGTTCCCGCACCGTGCGCACAAAATCCCTGGTGTCGTACGCCTTGTCTGCGCCCACGGTGATGCGCCGGGAGCGGCCCATCTGCTTGCGGTGGAGCATCAACAGCGCGGCATCGCGTTCGGCGAATCCGTCGGCATGGGTGACCATGGCCGCGGCAATCAGTCCGTTGCGGTTCTCCACCAGCGCATGGCCCAGGTAGCTCAACTTCGATTCCTTGCCATAGCTCTTCTTGTACAGCCGCGCATCGGGATCCGTCGTGGACTGGTGCGTCTTGTTGCTGCGCTTCTGGCCATGGAAGTTGGTCCCATCACTGTCTCCGGAATCATCCTTGGGGCGGAAACTCTTCTGCGAGGCCCAGGCCTGGATCAGCGTGCCATCCACAGTGAAGTGCTCGTCCGACATAAACTTCTTCGCCTGCCTGTTCACTTCGGCGAAGAACCGCTGCGCTACCTCGGAGGTCAGCAGACGGTCGCGGTTCTTCGAAAACACCGCGTGATTCCACACTGCATCATCCATGCCCAGGCCCACAAACCAGCGAAAGAGCAGGTTGTAGTCGATCTGCTCGACCAGCAGACGCTCGGAGCGGATGGAAAAGAATACCTGCAACAGCAGCGCTCGCAGAATGTACTCCGGCGCAATCGACGGCCGCCCAGAGTCCGCGTACAGCGCGTCCAACTCCGGACTCAGCCTGCGCAGTACGGTGTCGGTCACCCTGCGCACTTCGCGCAACGGATGATCTGAAGGCACTCGCTGCTGCAACGACACATAACTGAACATCCCGTCCTGAACTCGCTCGTCTCCACGCATATCTGTAAGACGAATACACCCTGGCCAACACCGCATACAGGGTGCCTATTTCAACAAGTTCCTAGGGCAGGAGCCTGAAGACCTAAACTTCGCGCCGGCCCTCCATGGCCCGTGTCATCGTAACCTCGTCGGCATACTCGATATCGCTCCCCGCCGGCACGCCGGTAGCAATCCGCGTAACTCGCAGATCGCTGTTCACCTTGCGAATCTCATTCGCAAGATAACCAGCCGTGGCCTCGCCCTCAGTTGTCGGCGAAGTAGCCAGAATTACCTCATCGGCCTCCGCCAGCCGAGTAAGCAAGTTGCTAATTCGCAGATGTTCCGGCCCCACCCCATTCACCGGCGAGAGCGTCCCATGCAGCACGTGGTACACCCCGCCGTAGCTGCGAGTCTTTTCAATCGTAGCGATATTGGTAGGCTCTTCGATAACGCAGATCAACCGCTGATTCCGCACCGCGCTCGTGCAGTAGCTGCACGGGTCAACATCCGTAATGTTGTTGCAAACCGAGCACAGCCGAAGCTTCTCCCGCAGCACCAGAATCGCATCGGCAAGCGAGCGCGCATCGGAATCACTCGACCGCAGCACATGAAACGCCAGCCGTTGCGCGCTCTTGGTCCCAATCCCCGGCAGCTTGCGCAGCTCATCAATCAGCCGCGTCATCGGCTCCGCAAACCGCCCCGAGTTCGGCGTGAACGATCCGCTCACTAAGTCAACCCCGGTATATCCGGCAGCCCAAGCCCACCCATCATCCCCGCCACGCTCGCCTTTATCGCTTCATCCGCTCGCCGCCCCGCCTCATTCACCGCCGCGGCAATCAAATCCTCCAGCAGTTCCAGATCACTTCCGCTGCTGCCAATCGCCGACGGCTCAATCCGGATGCGCAGAACCTCCTTCTTCCCATTCATCCGCACCGTAACCACCCCACCCCCGCTACTAGCCTCCACCACCGTCTCAGCGAGCTTCCGCTCCATCTGCTCCTGCATCTGCTTCGCCTGGCCCATCATCTCTTTCATCTTCCCAAGATCGGAAAGGTTCATACAAGCTCCCATCACGGTTACAAACTAATCTGAGTCCCGCCGTTACTCTGAATCCCTAAGATCGATCACGTTGCGTATCTCCGCGTTGAACAGCCGCTGCGCCTGCTGCACAACCGGATGCTTCGCCGCCAGGTCAGCTGCAGAACCACTCTTCGTGGCGCGAGGTTTCTTCGCCGCGGCAGCCATCGTCTCATTCCCCGGCAACAACGCCAGCCTCAGCGCCCCAGCTCCGCGTTCTCGCAGAGCAGCACGAACCACCTTCTCCGCCTCGGCATTCACCACCACCGCCATCATCGCCTTCGACACCAGCATCTGCACACGCAACTCGTCACCCTCGATCGTCCACGTCGCATCGTCCAGTGCATCCGCCGCCGTCTGCTGTCTCGCTACACCCTGCAGCGCCTCTATCACTGCCTTCTGCAACTCGTCCGCAGGCTGTGCTGTTCCTGACTCCGTCAAGGCGGTCGCCTGAATAACAGGAACAACTTCGACAGCTGCTTCTTTCACAGGAGCGACGATCTTCGGCGTCTCCATCACCTGCACCTTCACCTCAACAGGCGTGGCAACCGCGGCCACCGACACCGGAGCAGCAACCTTAACCGATGCCTCCGGAACCTTCTCATCAAACCGCCTCTTACTCTGCTCAAACGGTGAGAACGACGCCACTGCCGAAGGCGCCGCTGTCACAGGAGCAACAGTCCTCGCAGACACCCGGGCCAGCACCGCTCGAACCCGAGCCAGCTCGCCCAGCAGGAGCAGATCCTCCACCCGAGCGCGCGACAGTGCCCCCCGGCGCAGCAGGGAACTGGCTCAGCAGTTCCTCCACCGGCAACAGCCGCCGCAGATGCACCAGCTTCAGCAACCCCAGCTCAAAGTGAAAACGCTGCTCCTGCCTGTACCCTAGCTCATCAAACGTCCGCAGCATCATCTGCAGAAACCGCGTCAGCTCCTCTTCGCTGAACAGCGCCGCCGTCCGTCCAGCACGCCTTTGCTCATCAGCCGAGATCTGCAGCAACTCACTCCCGACGCCGTCAGCACCTTCGCCATTCGTCCCAATTCCCGCGACCTTCGCGATCAGACAGTTCCGCAGATACCTCACACACTGCCGCGCCAGCTGCGCCGGACTATTCCCAGCGTCGAGTAGATTATTCGCCAGCGTCATCACCTCTGCGCTGCGATTCCCGTTCACTGCTTCGAAGATCGTCTCGAACGCCGCGTTCGGCACAGTACCCATCAGCTCACGAATCTGCGCTGCATCCAGGCGCGGCCGTCCATCCTCCACCGGCGCGCTCGCGATCGCCTGGTCCATGATCGACAATGCATCGCGCATCGATCCATCCCCGGCCTCAGCCAGCAGACCCAGCGCAGCATCATCCGCATCCAGGCCCTCTCGCTCCGCGATCCCGCGCAGCTCGCCCAATATATCCACCAGCTTCACCGCATGAAAACTGAAGTGCTGGCACCGCGACCGCACCGTCTGCGGAATATCCTCCGGCTGCGTCGTCGCCATCATAAACACGATGTGCTCCGGCGGCTCCTCCAGAGTCTTCAGCAGCGCGTTGAACGCCGCATCCGTAATCTGGTGTGCCTCATCGAGGATATAGATCTTGTACTTGTCCCGCGCCGGCCTGTACCGCGCCGCATCGCGCAGCTCACGAATCTCGTCGATGCCGCGGTTGGTCGCCGCGTCGATCTCGATCACATCCACCGAATTCCCCGCGCGAATCTCCGTGCAGCTCTCGCACACCTCGCAGGGCTCCGCCGTAGGACGCGCCGCGCTGCCGATCGCGTTCCGGCAGTTCAGCGCCATCGCCAGGATGCGCGCAATAGTCGTCTTCCCGATGCCTCTGTGCCCGCTGAAGATATACCCATGCGCAATCCGCCCCTGGGTCAGCGCGTTCATCAACGTAACAGTGACGTGGTCCTGCCCCGCAACATCCGCAAAACGCTGAGGCCGGTATTTTCTTGCAAGAACCTGATAAGCCATAGAAGCCCAACACTAAGAATGCTCAACGCCATCGGCGCCGAACCTCTATTGTATCGCCCATGCCTCGAGGCAAATCCACCGCTCTCACAATCTGAAAATTAGGCCTTTGCCTTGCTTGCCTTTGCAGCATCCCGCTTTGCCTTCCGAGCCCGCCGCTTCACCTCGTCGTCACTGAACATCGTCCCTTTGCACTTCGGCGCGCCGCAGTAGCAGTCGCCATCTGCGTCATCCGAGTCATGCAGATGGTACTCGTAGGTAAGCTCCTCGCCCGCCGCAATATCACGCACAGCACACACATAGACGCGCCCATCGATGTCTTCCGTCTCGCAGTTCGGCTCGCAGCAGTGGTTGATGAACATCGCGCTGCCGAACCCGTCGATTACTGAACCCGAATCGCCGCACGCGAACAGGTAGGTAATGTAGCGGTCTTTGTATCTTTCGTCGGCTTCTTCTTTGGTGAACCGCGGTCCATCGTACTCGCACACCCGTGCGCCTTTTTTTATCGCCCTGGTCGTATAGCATCCAGCTGCGTGAATCGAAGAAGATCGAATGACAAGTCCATTAAGCATGCGTCAAAAGCTCCAGCAAAGAAAGAGTTGAGGCAAATCCACCAGCTTCCAATCCCGCGATTCGCCGAGAAGCTTCAGCAGACCATAAGAGAAAGTCTGGCTGCCAACATCCAGACAAGCTTCAGCTAAGGGATTGAGAGGGTTGCCTCTCGACCCGAATATAACAAAGCCTCTGCCGTCGGCGTCAAACAATCATGCAGTACCGCGATAAACTGGATAACATGGCCGTCGCCGCCCCATCACGACCTACCGCGTTTCGCTCCGAATGCGCCCTCGCTATCCTTTTTGCGCTCCTCTTCACCTCCGGCCTGCTCCGCGCCCAGACTGCTCCCGATTCTCCCACCCCCCAGACGCCCACCGCGAAGAAGCCGTCCGCCGCCGAGCAATTCCCATACCCAGGCGATTCCACCCCGCCCGCGAACACCGCGCCTCAAACTGACGCGCCCACTCCATCCCCCCCCACGCCGGCTCCCGCCTCAGACGCCGCGAAGCAGTTCCCTTATCCAGGCGACACGCCCGCGCCTGATTCCGGCAGTTCATCGAGCAGCAGTAGTTCCTCCGCCGACACCAACCCTGACTCCTTCCCAGACCCCGACAATCCACCGGTCAAGCCGGCGCCAAAGCAAACCGGCCGCCGCAAACTCGCCAAGCCCCAGAATCTCCAGACCGACGACGAGCGCGAGGCCGAAGACCTCAACGTCGCCCGCTTCTACCGCGACAAGGGCGATTTAAACGCTGCCTACCTCCGCAGCAAGGACGCCGTCCAGCATCTGCCCGACGACCCCGACGCCCATTTCCTCCTCGCCGAGATCGCCCAGAAGCTCAACAAGCGTGACGAAGCCGTCGCCGAATACAAGGCCACCCTCAAGCTCGACGCCTCAGACAAGCAGATTAAGTCCGCCCACAAAGCCCTCGCCCAGCTCCAGTAGCTGCGCCTTTCGCAACCGCCCCGCGCTCACTCTTCGTCCTCCACAGGATCCACATCCATCTCCTCATGCACCCGGAGATACCGCTTCATATACCGCAGCGGCTCCGCTGCCACCGCCAACTCCCGCAGATGGTATCGCCACGCGTCGTCGCGCGTGCTCCGCCGTGTATATCCTTTGCGGACCACCGTCCCTATGCTCCCATCCGCCATCTTTCTCTGCCACGTCTGTTGCGGCACCTCGAACGTGATTCGCTCGCCCGCCTTCCAGAAGCTCGACGCAAATTCGTGCGAGAACAGCAGCGCATAGTAGCGTCGTTCCGCCGACAATGTCTCTATGGCTTCGCGTGCGCTAACCCACGGCAACCGCAGCTTACCCACATACCATCGTCGAAACTCAAACCCGTTCGCACGAGCCTGTCCTATCAGCAGCTGCAGCAGTTCAAACCGCGTCATAAATGGCCCGTCCAGGCAAGTTTCGTCCGCCAACCTTCGTCCAAAAATGTGTCGCGCGACTGATACCATCCGTCGCCCGGGCTATAGTGTACTTTGAGCGGCCTCCGGAGCCACCACCATCCTCCCCGATAAGGAAACCATGAGCAGCAGAAGCATCCGGTGCAACAACTCAATCGCATGTCTTTTTGTCAGATACATGTTTCGCGTTCTCATCCTGCCTCTCATACTGGTGGTATCCATCGCGGCTGTTCCAGCTCTGGCCGCCCAATCCAACCCGCTCCACACCAACCCTCTCAACCTCGACCCCGTAGTCCGCGACGGCTTCCAGCGCTTCTACATCCTCGATTTCGACGGAGCCCTCGCCCGCTTCGAGTCCGTCCTCGCCTCTCACCCCAAAGATCCCATGGCCTCCGGCTACGTCCTCATGGATATGGTCTTCCGCGAGCTCTATAACCAGGACCTGCTCGACACTACCTACTACGCCCATAACTCCTTCCTCAGCTCCAAGCGCTCCGTCAACGTCCCCCAGGCCACCCGCGACCGCATCGAGTCCCTCACCAGCACTGCCATCTCGCTCGCCGACCAGCGCATCAAGTCCAACCCCAACGACAAGGACGCATACTTCGCCCGCTCCTACGCCCGCGGTATGCACGCCGTCTTCATCACCCTCGTCGACCACAGCTTCGTCTCCGCCGCCCGCCAGGGCCTCGACTCCCGCAACGACGCCGAGCAGGTCCTCAGACTCGACCCCGACTACGTCGACGCCAAGATGCCCATCGGCATCCAGCAGTTTGCCGTCGCCAGCCTTCCACGCTTCGTCCGCATCCTCGTAGGCATCGCCGGCGTCGGTGGCAACCGTGAAAAAGGCCTTGCCCTCCTTCGTGACTGCGCCGCCCACGGCACCATCACCTCCGTCGAATCCCGCACCATCCTCTCGCTCTTCCTTCGTCACGATGGGCGCTACGCCGAAGCCATCGTCATCCAGCACGGCCTCGCCGCCGAGTACCCTAACGATTTCCTCTACCGTCTTGAAGAGGCCAACCTCACCAAGGACTCCGGCAACGGCCCCGGCGCCATCGCCATCTACAAGGCCGTCATCGCCGATACTCAGAAGCCCGGCTACTTCATCGCCCCACGCCCCCAGCTCGCCTACTTCGGTCTCGCCGACACCCAGCGCGGCCAGAACCTCATCCAGGACGCCGCCGACAACTACCTCCTCGCCGCCAACCAACCCAGCAACACCGACTGGCTCCGCAAGCGAGCTCAGCTAAACGCCGGCGAGATGTTCGACCTCCTCCACAACCGCCCCGAAGCCATCCGCCAATACCAACTCGCCTCCGCCGGCGGTGGCGACCAGTCCCAGGCAGAGGCCGCCCGTAAATATCTAAGCTCCCCCTACACCGGTAAATAGGCCTGCAGACGCCTCTACGGGGTTCCCTCATGACTAAGCTTGTCCGGCAAGCAGGTGAGTCCGCCGCTTTTGAACAGTGGTGGCGAGTTCACGCAGCAGCATGTGGGTCTCAGGCCAGTCGATGCAGGCGTCGGTGATGCTTTGTCCATACACAAGCGGCTTGCCGATTACGAGAGGTTGCGATCCAGCGACAATGTTGCTTTCGATCATGACACCCATGATGCGGCGTTCTCCCCCCGCGATCTGCTCGGACACGTCGCGGCACACTGCGCCCTGCCTGCGATGGTCTTTGCCGCTGTTTGCATGACTGCAGTCGATCATGATGCGTGGTTTGACGCCCGTCTTTTCCATCTGCTTGGCGGTCGAATCGACGGAGGCGGCATCGTAGTTGGTGACCTGCCGTCCGCCGCGCAGAATAATATGGCAGTCCGGATTACCGGAGGTGAGAAGGATCGCCGATTGCCCCGTCTCCGTGGTTCCCAGGAAGGTATGCGGATGGCTTGCGGAGAGAATGGCTTCCACCGCAATCTGTACGTTTCCGGATGTGCCGTTCTTGAAGCCGACCGGGCAGGAGAGGCCGGAGGCGAGCTGCCGGTGAACCTGGCTCTCCGTCGTTCGTGCGCCGATAGCTCCCCAGCTTACGAGGTCGGACACATATTGTGGCGAGATCATATCGAGGTACTCGGTACCAGCAGGCACGCCCATCTCGGCCAGATCGAGCAGAAGGTGCCGCGCAATGCGCAGTCCGTCGCTGATGCGGAAGGATTCATCGAAGTAAGGATCGTTGATCAACCCCTTCCAGCCGAGCGTGGTGCGCGGCTTCTCGAAATACACCCGCATGACGATCATAAGATCGTCGGAAAGCTCTGCGATTGCCTCCTTCAGTAATCCCGCATATTCTTTGGCGGCAATCGGATCGTGGATGGAGCATGGTCCTACAACGACGATCGCGCGATCATTTGACCCGTTGAGGATGTCAACGATCTGGCGACGCGCTTCAAAGACGGTGCGCGAAGCGTTATCTGTGACAGGCATCTCCTCCTCAAGGAAAGTTGGAGGAATAACGACGCGGCTGGACTTGATTCTGAGATTATTTGTCGGATATGTCATGGAGCTTAACCAGAATACAGAGGGTGGCTTCTCTCACCCCGGAACTGAGCCATCCTCTCCTGCGTATCCTCTCCAGCGTGTGTCAAAATAAAGTTCTCCGGAGATGCAAATGTTCTGCTCCAGTTGTGGCAATCAAATAGCACCCGAAGCCCGTTTCTGCTCCGTCTGCGGAGCCGCCTGCAACCCCTCCGCCGGCCCCACCAATCCCGGCTTCTATCCCCCCGCCACCCCTCTCATGCGCTCGCGTGACGTCCGCGTGATCGCGGGCGTCTGCGGCGGCCTCGCGCAACATTACGGCTGGGACGTCACCATCGTCCGTCTAGTCCTTGTCCTCTGTGTCCTCTTCGGCGGCACCGGAGTGCTCGCCTACATCATCGCCTGGATCATCATCCCCGAAGCTCCTTTCGCCCTCCCGCCACAGAGTGTCGGAACCCCTCAGTCTCCCAGCTAGCCAGCTATAGAAAGAGTTTCTCGCCTTGCCGAAAGCCGCCTCCCAATCAACCCGTCCGTCCGCAGCAAAGACCTCAGCCCAGCCGGCAGCAAAGCCCCACCCGGCAGCCCGCCCCTTCAGCTATCGCAACCGCACCCTCCACTGCGACGGAGTCTCCCTCGTCACCCTCGCCGAAGCCCACGGTACGCCACTCTACATCTACTCCGCCCAGCAGATCGCAGACCGCTTTCACCTCTTCGACGACGCTCTCTCAACCGGCCCTGCCGCCCGTCCCCACACCATCTGCTACGCCGTCAAGGCCAACTCCTCGCTCGCCATCCTCCGCCTCCTCGCCCAGCAGGGAGCAGGCTTCGACATCGTCTCCGGTGGCGAGCTCGAGCGCGTCCGCCGCGCCCACAAACCCGCCCTCCAGAAGGTCGTCTTCTCCGGCGTAGGCAAGCAACCCTGGGAGATAGACGCCGCCCTCCGCGCCAACATCCTCCTCTTCAACGTCGAGTCCGAGGCCGAGCTCCACCTCCTCGCCGCGCGCGCCGAAGCCCTCAGCATCCGCGCCCGCTTCGCCCTCCGCGTCAACCCCGACGTCTTCGCCGACACCCACCCCTACATCTCCACCGGCCTCCGCGACCACAAGTTCGGCATCGACATCACCCTCGCCCGCGCCATCTACCGCAAAGCCGCAAAGTCCAAATGGCTCGACCCCGCCGGCGTCAGCGTCCATATCGGCTCACAGATCCGCTCCGTAGGCCCCTTCGCCGCCGCCACCCAGCGCGTCCTCGACCTCATCGCCGACCTCCGTAAAGACGGCCACAAGATCCGCTACCTCGACGCCGGCGGTGGCCTCGGCATCGACTACCACGATGCCCTCGAAGCCTCATCATTCGATCCCGCCAAACAGGTCCAGCAGTACGCCGCAGCCCTCGCCAAAGTCCTCTCCGGCGTCGAAGCCCATCTTCTCCTCGAACCCGGCCGCTTCATCGTCGCCCAGGCCGGCGCGCTCCTCACCCGCGTCCTCTTCGTCAAGCAGAACGGCGTCAAGACCTTCGTCATCACCGACGCCGGCATGAACGACCTCATCCGCCCCACGCTCTATCAGGCCCACCACGAAATCATCCCCATCCGCCAGCCCCGCGCCAGCGCACCCTCGATCACCGCCGACGTAGTAGGCCCCGTCTGCGAGTCCGGCGACTTCTTCGCTCGCGATCGCGCGCTCTCAGCCGTCAAACCCGGAGACCTCGTCCTGCTCCTCGACGCCGGAGCCTACGGCATGAGCCTAAGCTCCAACTACAACACCCGCCCCCGCCCCGCCGAAGTCCTCATCACTGGAAAATCCGCAAAGCTGATCCGCCGCCGCGAAACCATGCGCGACCTCCTCGCCCCCGAACTCCTCTAGCGGGTGCCCCATGATCGGCGCAGCCCCACCGCGCCTATCGTGGGGTTACTCTCCTACACCACGTCGGGTCTTCAAACCAGGGTTCTTCATCGGACTAACGAAGTTGCGCCACCTGCATATTATGCGTAGTCCTCGATCTTAAAGCGACGGAACGAGTCGATTACGTCCGCCTCTTCCCGTGTAACGAGCATCATTTGTAGTTCTTCCCTTGAGTGACAGGCGCGTGCATAGTCCTCAAGCGTTTTTATCTCTTTAAATAAGTCTGTGAGTCCTGGGATGGTCAGAGTAGTTCTCCTTGCTATTGGCCCGTTGTGAAGGCAGAGTAGTCCGATAGACGCTCCGCAATCCCAAAAGTATTAATCGCACAGTAATATTCGCCGGCGAAAAATTCAATGAAAAAGTGCCAGAAATGAGCGTCAAGAGAGAATCACGCAGGGAACAAACTGCTACAGACTACCCTCGTTCACAAAGTAAGGGAGATGATCCACACATCGGACAATCTCCCACGTCAACTAGTATTTTTATCAGTTCACTAAGAGGTGGCATGCGGCCTATACCTACGAACTGAATTAGGTTCGACAAGGAAAAAACACATGAGTGAGGACGGAAAAATAGATAAACAGGATTCCCTGCCTTTTCCGCCAACGCCATCCGCAAGCATCGCCGGCCGCACGATGCAGGAATCGGTCTACAAGCGGCGCGTTGAACCGCGTCGGCTTCCGGCTGATACTCCGAACATCCTTATCGTTCTGATCGACGACGCAGGCCCCGGCCTACCGTCTACCTTCGGCGGCGAGGTCCAAACCAAGACGATGGACCGCGTCGTTGGGGAGGGGATTGCGTACAACCGCTTCCACACTACGGCGATGTGCTCGCCTACCCGGGCGTCATTGCTGACCGGGCGGAATCATCACCGCGTCGGCTCCGGACAGATCGCCGAGCTTGCGAACGACTGGGACGGATACTCGGGCCACATCCCCAAGAGCAGTGCGCTGGCCGCCGAGGTGCTGAAGGACTACGGCTACAACACGGGGGCATGGGGAAAGTGGCACAACACACCCGCCGAGGAAACGACCGCCGCCGGCCCCTTCGAGAACTGGCCGGCTGGCCTGGGTTTCGAATACTTCTACGGATTCCTCGCGGGCGAGGCCTCGCAGTATGAGCCCAACCTGGTGCGGAACACGACCGTCGTCCTGCCGCCAAAGAGCCCGGAGCAGGGCTATCACCTCAGTGAAGACTTAGCGGACGACGCCATCCACTGGCTACAAAACCACAAAGCATTGCAGGCGGACAAGCCGTTTTATTTGTATTGGGCAAGCGGTGCGATCCACGGCCCGCACCACATCATGAAGGAGTGGGCTGACAAATATAAGGGCAAGTTCGACGATGGCTGGGACGCCTACCGTGAGCGCGTCTTCATGCACGCTAAGGAGAAGGGCTGGATTCCGGCTGAGGCTCAACTCACGCCACGGCACGAAACTATGCCGTCATGGGAGAGCATTCCTGAGGACGAGAAACCATTCCAGCGCCGATTGATGGAAGTGGCCGCCGGATTCACGGAACACGTGGACGTTCAGGTAGGCCGGCTCATCGACGAGATCGACAGGCTCGGCTATGGTGACAACACGCTCATCTTCTACATCTGGGGTGACAACGGTTCCTCGGCGGAAGGGCAGGGCGGCACGATCAGCGAACTTTTGGCGCAAAATGGCATTCCCACCACCATCAAGCAGCACATCAAGGCGCTCGATGAACTCGGCGGACTCGACGCGCTCGGCTCGCCCAAAGTCGACAATCAGTACCATGCCGGGTGGGCCTGGGCAGGGAGCACTCCCTACAAAGGGACCAAGCTTCTGGCTTCCTACTTCGGCGGCACGCGCAACCCAATGGCCGTGCGATGGCCGGCGAAGATCAAACCCGATGCCACACCGCGCCCACAGTTCCATCACTGCAACGATGTCGTCCCGACTATCTACGAAGCCATCGGCATCACACCGCCGCTGGAGGTCAACGGCGTCCCTCAAGACCCGATCGACGGCGTCAGTTTCGCCTACAGCTTTGACGACCCAAAGGCCAAAGGTCAACTGCTCACCCAATACTTTGAGATCATGGGCAGCCGCTCAATCTACCACAACGGCTGGATGGCCTCGGCCTTCGGCCCGCGTGCCCCGTGGGAGACAGGCATACCGCCGGGCATTCAAGAGTGGACACCGGACAAGGACGCCTGGGAGCTCTACAACCTTGAAGACGACTGGACCCAGGCGAACGACCTCGCTGCAACAATGCCGGAAAAGCTGGCGCAACTAAAGGAGCTCTTTCTCATAGAGGCTACGAAGAACAAGGCGCTTCCCATCGGCGGCGGTCTTTTTGTTCCCTTACTACACCCGGAGATGCGCATCGCGCCCCCCTATACCGAATGGACCTTCTCCGGCGGCATCGTCCGCATGCCGGAGTTCTGCGCGCCAGCCTTGGGCAACAAACCCAATGTGGTAACTATTGACGCCGATATACCGGCCAACGCCAATGGTGTTCTATACAAGCTAGGGGCTAATTCCGGCGGCCTCACCTGCTTCGTCGAGGACAGCGTCCTCTGCTACGAGTACAACCTCTTCATCATCCAGCGCACGAAAATCCGTGCTAAGCAGAAACTCCCCATCGGCAAGGCGAAGATCGAGATCGAGACGATGTACGCAGTGCCAAGGCCCGGTGGACCGCTCAACATCACCATGAAGGTCAACGGTGAAGTGGTTGCGACCGGTCAGGTACCGATATCCGCGCCGCTGATCTTCACGGCCAACGACTGTCTCGACATAGGCATTGCCCATGGTTCACCGGTGTCGCTCGACTACTACGACAAGGTACCGTTCAAGTTCAACGGGACCATCGACCAGGTGCACGTGAAGTACGTTACGGCGAAGAAGTAGTCAGCGGCTGTCGCTTGACCTCGTTCACCCCACCCCTCTGCTATACTTCCTCGTGGTAGCAAGCGCTCAGGCAGGGCAGCAATCAGCCCGCCCACTCCCGCAAAACCACTACAAATTCAGCATTTGAGGACGCATCATGTCGGGCCATTCAAAATGGGCAACAATCAAGCATAAAAAGGGCGCGCTCGACGCCAAACGCGGCAAGATCTTCACCCGCCTCATCAAGGAAATCACCATCGCTGCCAAGCAGGGTGGCGGAGACCCCGACGGCAACCCCCGCCTTCGCGGAGCCATAGCCGCCGCCAAGGCCGAGAACATGCCCGCCGAGAACATTAAGCGCGCCATCCAGCGCGGCACCGGCGAGCTCGAAGGCGTCTCCTACGAGGAGATCACCTACGAGGGCTATGGCCCTGGCGGCGTCGCCATCATCGTCGAGGTCCTCACCGACAACAAGAACCGCGCCGTCTCCGAAGTCCGCCACGCCTTCTCCAAGAACGGCGGCAACATGGGCGCTGAAGGCGCAGTCGCCTGGATGTTCACCAAGAAGGGCGTCATCACCATCGCCAAGGACGCCGCCTCGGAAGACAAACTCACCGAGATCGTCCTCGACGCTGGAGCCGAAGACCTCTCCGACGAGGGCGAAAACTGGGAGGTCCTCACCGACCCCAAGGACTACGAGGCCGTCACCGAAGCTCTAAATCCGCCAAAATCACCCCCGAGCACGCCGAGGTCACCAAGATAGCCTCCACCTACACCAAGCTCGAAGGCACCCAGGCCAGCGCCATGATCCGGCTCCTCGAAGCCATCGAAGACCTCGACGACACCCAGAACGTCTACTCCAACTTCGACATGGACGAGGCCCAGGTCAACGCTTAATCGGTTAATGAGTCGCCGCTTTTCGGAGGGAGCGTGGGGCTTTAGCCCCACGAAAAGGTCAACAAATTTTGGGGCTGGTAGCCCAATGCTTTAGCTTTGGGTCTCCCCGGGCCCTTCCTTCGTTAAGCCTCAATCGCTTGACCCGGAAGGTATAATAGAGGCTGGGGCTGACTCAGGATTCAGACAGCTGCATTGCGCTTCGATCCCCCAAAAGCGTATGTATCTGCTCTGCAATCAAGACTTTGTAGCAATGCTCTAATGGAATCAAGACTTTACGAGTGAAGTCCAAGCCTAAGTCTAGTTTTTTGAAGACTTTGCACACAATTCACCCGGGTAGAGAGACGCAGGAATGGGGCTGTCGACAATCAGTGAGAATCGCCTTCGGGGGCGAACGAAGGCAGTTCGCCGCAGCCTGTGCAGATTAGCCATCTGCCTCTTCCTCCCAATGGCCGCCCACGCCCAGGCCACCCCGAACATCACGAACCCGGTTCGGGACACCGACAGGCCGCTGGAGTACGGAGCTCTGGTCCAGGGGGGTACCGGCCTAACCGAAGATCGCGGCGGCTTCAAATTCTTCATGGCCGGCGTCCACGCCGGCAAGGTCCTCACCCCCAATAAAGGCCCCGGCATCCTCCACGGAAACTTCGAAATGGCAGCCGAATTATTCCCCTTCTGGCAGTCCTATACTCCAACATTCCAGCGCGTCAGCTGTACCCCCATTCCCGGCACCACTGCAGTTATCTCCTGCTCACCGCCCTACACCGTTGGAGGAACCTTCACCGGTATTACCCTGACCCCGGTGATCTTCCGGTGGAACTTCACCGGCACCAAACGCTTCTCCTACTGGGCCCAGGCCGCCGGAGGCCTTCTCTGGACTAACCACAAGTACCCAGCCTACGGCCCCTTCACCGCCCCCACCATCGCCAACTCGGGCCCCAACTCCGACACCAGTGTTTGGAACTTCACCCCCCAGGGAGGGGTGGGCCTCCACTACTTCGTCCATCCCAACCGTTCGATCGATTTTGGCGCTAACGCCATCCACATATCGAGCGCCAGCCTCGGTGATAAAAACCCCGGCGTAAACGCCAGCGTTCAGTTCTCCGTTGGCTACACTTGGTGGAAGTGACACAGCATGAATCCCGACGCAATCATCGAATGTGTTCCAAATTTTTCTGAAGGGACCGACGCCGGTAAGGTCCAACAGATCGTAGCTTCAATGCAGGTTGAGGGCGTCCGTCTACTGGATTGGTCACTCGACACCGCACACAATCGCTCCGTCGTCACTATCGCCGGATCACCCAACGCAGTGGTCGAGGCGGCCGTTCGCGCGGTTGGCAGGGCCGCAGAGTTGATCGACCTCACCCGTCAGACCGGCGTCCACCCACGCATCGGCGCCGCCGACGTAGTACCGTTCGTGCCCGTCAGCGGCATCTCCCTTGCCGAGTGCGCAATGCTGGCCCGTCAGGCTGGACTCCAGATCTGGCGCAACTACGGTGTCCCAGTCTACTTCTACAGTGCCGCAGCCACCCGCCCCGATCGCGTCCAGTTGGAGGACCTTCGTCGCGGCCAGTTCGAGGGCCTGCGCGAGGCGTCGCTCCGCGACACTGCTCGCCGTCCCGACGTTGGCGGTCCTGAGCTGCACCCCACCGCCGGAGCCAGTGCAGTCGGCGCGCGCAGTTTCCTCATTGCCTACAATATCTACCTGGCTTCGGACCCGGTTTCAGCTCAGCCTCCCGACATCTCCATCGCGCGTGCGATCGCACGTGATATCAGGGCTTCCAACGGTGGCATGCAGGGGGTTAAGGCCATTGGAGTGATTGCAAATGGGCGGGCGCAGGTGAGCATGAACGTCACGGAATATCGTGTCACCCCTGTCAGTGAGGTCCACGCCACCGTCGGGCAGCTCGCTCGCCGGTATGGCGTTCAGATCGCTGATGGCGAGTTGATTGGTCTGATTCCCGAGGCCGCTTATGAGCCGGATTCCGATTGGATACGTCAAATCCCTGGATTCGATCCGGCGGATAAGGTGCTGGAACGAAGGCTCTACGCGCCTATGGAATGGCCCAAAAGTTGAAGGCATGTGCCGCTATCCGCACTTGCCTGAGCTTCTTATTCACGAAAGAATAGTGTTAGTTGAGGAAATATTAGTAATGATGACGAACTCCCCTAAGAAACTCCACGCAGTAGTGCTTGCAATCGTTGCCGCTCTTACTCCTGCTGCTGCCCATGCCGCGCAGCTCAGCAACGACGGGAAGGCCTCCATCCCCCACGACGTGCAGCAGATTATCGTGGTCGACTATCGGGCCATGCAGAACTCTACCGCGGCCATGGAACTGAAGGACCGCGTGCTTCCGCCTGAGCTCAAGCGTCTCGAGACGGCGATGAAGAGCTCCGGCCTCAAGGTGGATCAGGATGCAGACACTCTTGCTTTCGCGGCATTTCGCACCGGTGGAGAAGGCACCAGGATCGTCGGCATCGCGCAGGGACAGTTTCATACTCGCGATCTGATTGCCAAGTTCACCAAGGACAAGGTCAAGACCGCTACGATACGCAACAATACTATCTACCCGATGGGTTCGAATGGGATGAGCGTTGTGTTCCTGAACCAGACGACCATGGTCTTCGGTGACCTCGAGGCGGTGAAGGCTGCGCTCGATGCTCGCGACGGAATCGCTCCGAACTTTCTCTCGAACGGCGACATGATGAATGACATGATTACCGTCGATTCGAAGGCTGTCTGGAGCCTGCTCGATCAAAAGGGCACGCAGACGATGATGAAGAGCGTTCTTGGCGAGGCTGCTCAGCTCGCCGACTACGACACCGTTCGCAATCGCATGAAGAGCTCGCGCTACACGATGGACTTCCAGAACGGCGTGAAGTTCGACATGGCCGTTGTTATGTCGGACACCATTACCGCTGCTACCGCCGCCACCCTGATGAAGGGCGTTTCCCTGATGCGGAAGACCTCTGGTTCTCCGCTTGAGAAGACTGCGCTGGATCAGACTACGATTGACTCGAACGCCGGGACGCTTACGGTGTCCTACTCTTCTTCGGACAGCCAGTTTGCATCGCTGCTGAGCTCGCCGCTGTTCCAATCGGTGGTCAAGTAGTCATCATACACTCTGAGCACTCCTGAACCCTTAGCACCATCGCCAACAGGTTGCTGTTGAAGCTGTAGAGCCGCTTCAACGGCGGTGTTGCGCTGTCGTCTAATGCAGAGTTGCAACTGACCTCTTGAGAGGCCACGGGGATCGAGAGGAGCGCCGACGCCTGTAAGGGCGGCAGGCGACTCTTCCAGCTTCCTACGATCATGTTGCACAACTCTCCGGCGGCGTCTTCGACCATCGATTCGCCGCACTCAGGCGCCTCTCCGAGGAGCGCTTCCATGACCGTCCGGGCCGCTGCGCGGCTCAGGCAGATTCGGCAGCGGCCTTCGATCAATCCCGTGAAGCCGATGGTGACCGACAGGTTGGTGACGAAGCGAATCTCCGGATCGACGGGGCAGCAGGTCATTCCGAGCATGTTCTCGAAGACTTCGGCGACGGCAGAGTCGAGGCGCGCTATGATCAGCGACCCCGGCATCAGCGGCCGGGGCATCGTGGTGTCTGCAGGGATGGTTCGCAGTTCGGTCATGCTGGTCGTCTCACTCCAATCGGTCAGCAGTTAGGCCGCGTCGATGCGACCGGGACAGATGACTACGCGGCTTGCAGGAGCGGAACGATGCGCTGCTTAATCTGGTCGGCGGTGAAGGGTTTGCAGATGTAACCCTTTGCTCCGGCGGCGATCGCTCCGAGGACCAGCGACTGGCTGCCCTCGGTGGTGATGATGACGACGGGAACGCCTGCGGCCAGGTTCTCGTGGCGCTTCTGCTCGAGGAACTTGAGGCCGTCCATGACCGGCATGTTCATGTCGGTGAGGATGATGTTGAGACGGCGCTCGGCTGCGGCGTCGTCTCGGAGGAGCTGCAGGGCTTCTTCGCCGTTCGAGGCCTGGAGGACTTCGAGGAGAGCCAGGCCAGCCTGACGCAGAGTCCTTTCGATCACCTTCCGCATTACCGCTGAATCATCGACAATCAGTGCCCGCACTACGCCTCCCGGATTTCCCTGCCTGTGGGCTTTATCGGCTGATCCCCGGGAAGGCTTGAGGGGCCTCGTCTCTGACGCCGAATGGTACCCCCACACCCCCCTATTGCCCGGCGACAAAGTCTTTGTTTTTAGTAGTTTGCAGGGTGTTAGTGTCTGCAAAATCTTCTAAACAAATGACTTATGGCTAAAATAGCCAGAATCAATGAGTTAGGCCCGACTCGTGGCCGGGCCTTGGTGAATCTCTCAGAAGCGAAAGATCTTTCGTTTGTTTTCAATCTTCTAGTTCTATTCTAGCGAATGGCACATAACTAATGCCCACTTTTCTTTTGTAGGCTAAGTGCTGGCCGGAGTTGGAGTTGCGGCATTTTTTGAGGTTGAGGGGGCTTGACATGCGATTTTACTGAGGGATTTCGCGAAAAATAGTTGGAAGATCCTGAAAGCAAAGGTGTTTTGGATTTCCAGCTGCGAGCTATGAGCTGCGAGCTGCGAGTTAAGAAAAAGGCGTTCGAGTTCCAGCGATGAGCAACGAGCTAAAGACAACGGCGCCTGGGCGGGGAGGGGCATGGGTAGAGAAGCGGATTCCATTCGACTTCGCTCAGGACAAGCTCTCCGCTGCGGCGGCAAAGTGCGCCGCCTCCGGTCGAAATGACAGGTTCTGGTTCACACTTATGCATGCAGTGTGAGAGAATCCGTTCGCCGCAGAAGGCCCGACGAACAGGGCCGCATCTGGGGTGGAACCACTTCAGTGGAGGTTCCCCGGATGTCGCTATGGGCCCCTGATCTCTTAATTGATTCTGAGCTTGCAGCTACGTTGGATCAGTTGTAATGCTGTGAGATAGCGCGTGATCTGCGCGTCTTCCTGGGCCTATTTGTTCAATCAATCAGATGTGAGGAGCTGCGGATATGAAAGGGCAAAGTCATGCTGATGAGCGTGGGTATTGCGGTGTCGCTTGCCGCTGTTTCGGGGATTGCAATCTCCGCGACCCGGGACAAGTACACCTTAAAAGTGCCCGGTGGACTCGCTTTCTCGGAGTTCAAGGGATATGAGAGCTGGGAGGTGATCGCCGTCAGCTACAACGGAGATCACTTCGCCACGACTGTCGGAAATCCTGAGATGATCAAGGCCTATAAGGCCGGCTTTCCTGAGAATGGCAAGCCGTTCCCGGATGGCGCCAAGATGGCGAAGGTCCATTGGAATGCGGCAAAGAATGAGACCTACCCCGGTCAGCCGATAATGCCGACCAGTCAGCATGATGTCGATTTTATGGCGAAGGATAACAAGCGGTTTCCGGACGGCCACGGATGGGGGTATGCCGAGTTTGAGTATGACCCGGCATCGCAGGCGTTCAGAGTGGGCGATACGAACGACAAGCCGCCGCAAGGGCATGATGCGAAGTGCGGGGTCGCGTGCCGTATGGCTGCGAAAGATCGGGACTACGTTTTCACAAAGTACATGAGTAGGTGAGCGGCGAGGATAGCTTGCCGCGGGCCCAGAAAAAGTTCTACCGTTGCCCAGGCATTCCCTCAGCGGAGACCAAAGCTAAAGCATTGGGCTGCCGCGCCCCTTCAAAACGACGACTTTTTCAGCATCCTCTGAAGTCCGCCCATTCAATGACTATTTTTCAGCAGCACCTCTGAAGGCGAGACTCTAAGAGAGTTTTAAGGTGGTGGGTGGGTTTTGGGCCATCGGGTTGCTTGGATGGTGGCATGGATAGTGGTCTCTATGCCGCTTATACGGGTTTGATGGCGCGGACGCAGGCGCTGGATACGGCGGCCAATAATCTGGCAAACGCGGGGACCAATGGGTTTCGGGCGGAGAAGGACTATTTTCGGGGGATGATGGCGGACGTGTCGCGGGCAGACCCGGCGGTGGCCTCGCAGGTGGGGAATTCGGTGAATGGGTTTGGGGTGCTGGGTGGGGATGAGCTGGACATGAGCCAGGGGAACCTGGTGAAGACGGGGAATCCGCTGGATGTGGCGCTGCGCGGGAATGGCTTTTTTGCGGTGGAGGGTAAAGGGCAGACGCTCTATACGCGGGATGGTTCGTTTTCGGTGTCGGCGACAGGGGTGTTGCAGACGGCGCAGGGCGAGGCGGTTCTGGATGTGAACGGTAAGAGCATTACCGTGCCTACGGGGACGGTGAATATTGCTCCGGATGGAAGCATCTCGGTCTCAACGGATGCCGGGAGCGCGATTGTGGGGCAGATAGGGGTGTTCGATTTTGCGGATGAGACGCAGTTGCAGGCGGCTAGCGGAGGGCTGCTCTCTGCTGGGGCGGGAATGGTGCCTGTGGCTGGGAATGGCGAGATGGAGCAGGGTGCGATCGAAGGGTCGAATGAGGACTCGGTGCAGGGGACGATGCAGCTGGTGCTGGTGCAGCGGCAGGCGGAGATGATGCAGAAGGCTTTGACGGTTTTTAATAACGATTTTGATAAGACGGCGGCGGAGGAGTTGCCGAGGGTCTAGATTCAGTTGTCAGTTGTCAGTTGTCAGTTGTCAGTTGTCAGTTGTCAGTTGTCAGTTGTCAGTTGTTAGTTGGTGGCTTGGGGTTGAGTTGGTTTTTGGGAGAGAGAACGAGCAACAGCAAAGACAAAAGCAAATGCGGGGGTTCTTCCCCTTCGGCAAGCTCAGGGTCAGAATGATACAGACTTTTGTGAGATGGAGGCGGGATGATTCGAGCACTTTATACGGCGGCTAGCGGGATGAGCGCGCAGCAGGCGAATTTGGATACGGTTTCGAATAACCTTTCGAACTCGGCTACGGCTGGATTCAAGGGGCGGCGGCTGCAGTTTGAGGACATGATCTACCAGAACATGGTTACGCCGGGCGCGGCGCAGAGTCAGCAGACGGTGTCGGCGGGACTGCAGATCGGGTTGGGGACTAAGTCACTTTCGAGCGAGGTGATTATGACCCAGGGGGACTTTAACCAGACGGGGAACCAGTTGGATCTGGCTATTTCCGGGGCGGGATTCTTTCAGGTGCAACTGCCTAACGGGACGATTGGGTATACGCGCGATGGGAACTTCAGCATGAACAATGCCGGGCAGGTGGTGGATGCGAGCGGGAACCAGTTGCTGCCGGCGTTGACGATTCCTTCGAATGCGACGGCGGTGACGATCTCGAACTACGGCGTGGTGACGGCGACGCTGCCGGGACAGACTGCGGCGACGCAGCTGGGGCAGATACAGTTGGCAACGTTTCCTAATCCGGGTGGGCTGAACTCGATGGGTGCGAATTTGATGCAGCCGACGTCGGCGTCGGGGAATGCGATTACAGATACTCCGGGCGGGAGCACGGGGATGGGACAGCTGCAGCAGGGGTATCTGGAGAACTCGAATGTGGATGTGGTGGCGGAGTTTGTGAACATGATTCTGGCGCAGCGGGCTTATGAGAGTAACTCGAAGGTGATTCATGTGGCGGATGACATGTACTCGCAGATCAATGGACTGGTTCGATAGGAGCGGTAATGGGTTGGAGTAGAAGGATGCTTTTGATGGTGGCTTGCGTTGTGGCTGGGGCGATGTTGCCGACTGCGCGCGCGATGGCGTTTAGTCCGGATGCTGGGGGCTGCGATGCGGGGCATAAGGCGATTGTCTCGGTGAAGCGTGATTCGTTGTTGAGTTTGCAGTGGGCGGTGACGGTTGATTGTGAGCATCCGGAGCGGCCTGCGCGGATGGTGCTGCTTAGGGATAACGCTGCTGCGGCGGATGGAGTGAAGGCTGCGGAGGTTCGTAGCGTGCGGGTCGAGCCGGTGGCAACGATGCTGGTGAGGGCGGGTGAGACGGTGAGGCTTTGGAGCCAGGATGACGTGACGAGGTTGGAGACGACAGGAGTGGCGCAGGAGAGTGGCGCCGCGGGGAAGCAGGTTCGCGTGCGGCTGCTGCGGCAGGGAATGAACAGCGATGAGGCGGAGATATTTGTGATTGGCGTGGTGGATGGATTGGGCAGCGTGGAGATTTTGCAATGAGGGGATTGAGAGTTGGCGTGTATGAGTGGACGGCGTTGATTGCAGCGGTGATGATGAGCGTGACTTCGATTGGCTTGTCGCAGACGCAGGTTGCGCAGGTGCAGGCGACATCGCAGATGCAGGCGACAGCAACAGGCACGGCTGCGGTGTCGCTGGATGCTTATTTGCAGCGGGTGCGGACGCAGGCTTCGGGAGAGAAGGCAGAGGCGGGTTCGATATGGGTGGAGAGTGGGCGGTTTACGCGGCTAATGACGGATGTGAGGGCGATGCGGCCGCATGACCTGGTGTCGGTGGTGGTGTCGGAGAACCTGGCGGCGGAGACGGATGGGACTGTGAAGAACTCGCGGGCGTCGAATGCGACGTCGGGGATCTCGGGATTGATTGGGACGCTGAAGGCGGGTAATGCGCTGCAGAATTTGATTACGCAGAACTCGAGTTCGGGGCTGAATGCGCAAGGAACGAGCGCGACGAACTCAAGCCTGAGCACGACGCTGGGCGGGCAGGTGGTGGAGGTGCTGCCGAATGGGATGTTGGTGATTGAGGCGGCGCGTGAGGTGGAGTTTAGCCAGCAGAAGCAGACGATCATTCTGCGCGGACTGGTGAGGCCGGAGGATATTTCGCAGCAGAACCAAATTCTTTCGACGTCGATATCGGACCTGGAGCTGCAGGTAAAGGGTAAGGGAATTGTGAACGACTATACGCACCGGCAGAATGCGCTGGTTCGGTTTATCCAGTCGATTCTGGTTTTTTAGGTGCTGGTTGTTAGTTGGTAGTTGTCAGTTGCTGGTTTTGGCTTTGAGTGAGGGATGATGCTGAGTAAGTTTGGTTTGCTGGGCTTGATGCTTGCGGTAAGCGGTGGATTGTTTGCGGAGGATGTTGCGTCGGGCGCGGCGCGGCAGGCTCGGATCAAGGACATCGCTTCGATTGAAGGGATTCGCGACAACCAGTTGGTGGGGTATGGGATTGTGGTGGGGCTGCAGGGCACGGGGGATAGCCAGCAGACTACGTTTCCGACGCAGACGCTGGCGGCGACGCTGTTGCGGATGGGTGTGAGTGTGCCGGCTTCGGCGATACGGGTGCAGAATCTGGCGGCGGTGTTTGTGTCGGCTACGCTGCCGCCGTTTGCGCGGCCGGGGACGAAGCTGGATATTACGGCTTCATCGGCTGGGGATGCGAGGAGCCTGGAGGGTGGGTTGTTGTTGCTGACGGCGCTTGTATGGCGCGGATGGGAAGATCTATGCGCAGGCGCAGGGGCCGCTGGTGGTGGGTGGGTACTCGATTAATGTGAATGGGAATTCGAAGCAGTTCAATCATCCGAATACGGCGCGGATTCCGGCGGGTGCGATGGTGGAGCGCGGGGTTCCGCTGGAGTTGGCGGGGCGGGAGGAGTTTTCGCTGCTGCTGGATGATGCGGACTTTAAGACGGCGGAGACGATGGCTCAGGTGATTAATCGGGAGCTGGGAAGAAGCGCTGCGCACGCTGTCGATAGCAGACGGGTGGAGCTGATGGTGGCGAAGGGTGAGGATGTGCCGGAGCTGCTGGGGCGGGTCGAGGCGATTGAGATGCCGGTGTATGGGCGGGCGAAGGTGATTGTGAATGAGCGGACGGGGACGGTGGTGATTGGGGGGAAGGTGGTGCTGCAGCCGGTGTCGATACTGCATGGCGGGCTGACGGTGAATGTGGTGAGCGAGTTTCAGGTGTCGCAGCCGAATGGGCTTTCGAGCGGGACGACGCAGGTGGTGGAGCAGACGAAGGTGGAGGCGAGGGACAAGCCGGTGAACAGGATCGAGTTGAAACAGGGCGCGACGGTGGATGACCTGGTGAGGAGTCTGCAGACGATTGGAGCTACGGCGAGGGATGTGATTTCGATTCTGCAGGCGATGAAGTCAGCGGGGGCGCTGGAGGCGGAGATTGAGGTGCTATGAGGGTCGATGGAGCAGCGGCTGGTTTGACGATGGGGGATCCGGCGGCGCGTGACAAGGCGAAGCTGGTGGATGCGGCGCAGCAGTTTGAGGGGATGATGTTGCAGGAGATGCTGAAGCCGATGCAGTCGTCTGAAAATAAGTGGGATGGCGATGATAAGGACGCGGATAAGTCTATGGATACGCTGAGCAGCTATGGCACGCAGGCGGTGGCGACGGCGATCTCGAAGGCCGGGGGCCTGGGGATTGCGAAGAGCGTGGTGAAGCAGGTGACGGCGGAACACGATAACCGGACGAAAAAAGAACATTAGGGTACTAAAGTGTTTTCGCGGCAGGCCGATAAGCTCATGCAGACGGAGGTACCACCCATGAACATTACGAGCGGAATTGGAAGTGCAGCCCAGGCTTTGAACGTGCTTTCGACGACGTCGACCAACGCGGCCGATGCTCTGAAGCAGACCAACAACGGCGGGTCGACTGCTTCGGTGCAGCCGCAGAGCGACGCGACGAGCCTGACGGCCGCGGGCGGATTGCTGACGCAGGCTCTTTCGGGCGATGACACGCGCGCCGGCAAGGTGGAGGCTCTGCAGCAGGCGATCGCGGCGGGAACCTACAACGTCTCGGCCTCGGCTGTGGCGAACAAGTTGATTGAATCGATGTTGGGATGAGCGCATGACGGCAGGCGGACAGATCGAAGAGGTCGAGCAGATTTTGAGTGAGACGATTGCGGCGCTGTCGCGGCTGCAAACGGACGAGCTCGAAGAGCTGGAGAGACGGGCGACGAGGATTATGGAGTCGCTCGGCTCTGAGGGCCTGCGAGCGACGCGCGAATTGCGGTCAAAGGCGGATCTGCTGGGCGCTTGCCTGAATACGACCGCGGAGAACCTGAAGGTGTTGTATCGTCTTCGCGGCGAGAAGGCGGTGCTGTGATGAGCAGCCTGACCGCGTTGATGAATACGTCGCTGTCGGCGCTGCAGGCCGACCAGGCTGCGCTGGATGCTACCTCGAACAATGTAGCCAACCAGAATACGGTGGGCTATACGCGCGAGGTGGTGAATTTTCAGACGACCGACGTGGTGACACTGAACGGCTCGACCGGGGATGGAGTGAGCATCGGGAGCGGGCCTGTCTCGCAGCGGGACCGGGTGCTGGAGCAGCGTGTGCAGCAGCAGACGCAGACGCAGAGCCAGAGCGCAGCGCTGGAGTCGGCAATGGAACAGGTGCAGAGTATTTTCAACCTCAGCTCTAGTTCTACGTCGGCCAGCACGACTGCACTGGGAACGGCGATAGATGGATTCTTCAGCTCGCTGACGGCGCTGGCGAGCGATCCGTCGGACACCTCGACGCGGCAGAGTGTTTTGAATGCCGCGAACACGCTTGCCGAGCAGTTCAACTCGGCCGCGAACCAATTGACGCAGATAAGTGCCGGACTGGACCAGCAGGTTGGGTCGGTGGTTAGTCAGGTTAATAGCCTAACGGCGACGATTGCGAGCCTGAATGGACAGATCTCGGAACTTAGTCCGAAGGCGGACGCCGGGACACTGGAGGATCAGAGGCAGGCGGCGATTGCGCAGCTTTCGCAGTACATTGGGCTGAATCAAATTACGACGGAGAATAATGGGATCACGCTGACGACCAGCGGCGGCTCAGTGCTGGTAAGCGCGAACGCCTCGTATGCGCTGTCGACCTCGCAGGTGAGCGGGGCGACTGATGTTCTGGATTCAACAGGGCAGGACATCACCGGGAATATTTCCGGCGGACAACTTGGGGGAGTGCTTGACGCGCGGGACACGCAGATTCCCACTGTGATGTCGGGGTTGGATACGTTGGCCAATGCGATTGCCACGAATGTGAATACGGTGAACGAGCAGGGAGTCAACGCATATGGAAGCGCAGCGGGGGTGACGTTGTTCTCCGTTGCGGGCAGCGTTCCGGGCTCTGCGGCATCGATTGCGGTGTCTACCAGCGATCCGCTGGAGATTGCTGCGGCAGGGATTGGTGAGGGGAGTCTGGGCGATACGAATGCGCTGGCGCTGGCGGATCTCTCTACGGCGGCGATTGCGGGAGGGACTACTGCCGATTCGTATTACGCGACGTATCTGGGACAGGTGGGTAACATGGCAGCGGATGCGACGGCTGACAGCACGCAACAGCAGGCGGCGCTGACGCAGCTTACGACGCAGCAAGATGCCCTATCGGGGGTGTCGCTCGATGAAGAGGCGGCGAATCTGACTCAATATCAGCGGTCTTACCAGGCCGCGTCGCAGGTGTTCAATATTGTCAACACGCTGATGGCGAGTGCCATCAACCTGGGTGTGGAGACGACTGTCTCGTAAAAAGGAGGAGTTGTTTTGCGCGTAGATCCTAATTACCTGAGCGGGCTGGCCGCGGCTGTGGATCAGTCGAGCAGTGTTGAAAGCAACCTGACGCAGGAGCTGTCGAGCGGCTTGAGCGTCACCTCGTTGCAGGATAATCCGGGAGCGATTGCGAGCAGCACTCTGCTGGGGAGCGCGATTGCGAGAGATGATACTTATGTTCAAGCCTCTTCGGGAGTGCAGTCGATGTTGCAGGTGACGGACTCCACGCTGGGGGAGGTGGTGACGCAGATAACATCGGCGCTGTCGTTGGCGGTGCAGGGAAGCGATGGGACGCAGAACACCTCGAATACGTTGAGCATTGCGCAGCAGCTGACGGGCATACGCGACCAGGTGCTTTCGCTGGCGAATACCAGCTATACGGGAAGCTATATTTTTGGCGGCAGCAACGGGTCGACGCCGCCGTTCTCGCTGGATACGACGACTACTCCGGCTACGGTGGTGTACTCGGGCGATAGCAACGTGCAATCGATTGAGACAACGACAGGGCAGAAGGTGCAGACTAATGTGCCGGGCTCTGCGATCTTTGGCGCGGGCGCCAGCACGGGTGTGCTGACGGCGTTGAATCAGCTGATCGCGGACTTTCAGAGCGGCACGGCCAGTGCGAGCATGGTGACCGATACGAGCGCTCTGACATCTGCGCTGGTGCAGCTCTCTTCTCAGCGGAGTGTTCTGGATAGTTCGTTGAGCCGGCTGCAGCAGACGAGCACGTACACGCAGACGGATGAGACTCAGTTGACCGCGCAGCAGGGGACGCTTGTCTCCGCGGACATGGCTACGGTGGCGACGCAGTTGCAGTCGGCGGAGATGCAGCATCAGGCGATATTGAGTGTGATGACGGCGCTGGGCGGGACGGACTTGTTCAGCTATATGAAATAGCTGCGGCGCGGGTTGCAAGGCATGGGTTGGGAAGAACAGACAACGGCAAAGACGTCATGGCCGGGATGAGGTATTGGTAGAGAAGCGGATTTCTCCGCTCCAGCGATTCACAGTGAGACTGTGAATCACTTCGGTCGAAATGACAGTGTTGGATTGGGTGGGGAGGTTCTTCTCGATATACTGAAGAAGAGCCGGCATGATCGAAGGTCTGAGATTTCTGTGGAATGCGACGCGAGGCAACAGGCTGAGGCCCTGGCGGAGCGCGTATCTTCGCTGGCGGCTGGAGACTTATTCGGGCAAGAAGGCTGAGTCGCTGACGGCGCGGGACTTTCTGCACTTCGGGTGGAGCGAGAAGGGGCAGTTTTTGCGATTCCTGCGCTGGACGGACGAGATTCGAGGCTACGCGGTCGAGCACGAGAAGAGATAAGGCCCGAAAAAGAACGGACTGGCAGATGGTACAGGGGTTGCAAGCATTGCCGCCGGGGAGTGAGCAGTGCTATCCTGAATAACAGACACGACGAGTGAATTAGAAGATCAGGAGTAGAAACACCTGTGTTAGCATCCGCAAAAAAGACAGATATTATTGAGAAGTTCCGCACGCATGACTCAGACACCGGGAGTCCCGAGGTACAGATCGCGATTTTGAGCGAACGCATCGGTGAATTGACGGAACACTTCAAAGAGCACAAGAAGGATCATGGGTCGCGTCGCGGCCTGCTGATGCTTGTGAGTAAGCGGCGCCGGCTGCTGGACTATTTGAAGAAGTGTGACGCTGATCGCTATCGCGATGTAATCGGCAAGCTCGGGATCCGCAAGTAAGCTCATTGTTCCGGAGATACCGTTCCAATCATGCAAACGTACGCAGGGCCATCTATGGTCTGTCCGCGGTCTCTATGCAGGGTCGAGGATGACTATGCGCATTGAGGCGACGTTGCCATGGGCCGAGACGGGACAATCCCCAGTGAAGAGTCTTGCTCCCAATAAGAGATTCAAAAGACATTGCAGCTTTGGCGGCAGCTTAATGATGCTGACCCCAAAGCTGCTTTTTGCGCGCCCGCATAACGGATGACGCGCCCCCAAGTTTAAACCGTGAGTGAAGAGAGAGAAGAGGACGAAGATGAAACAGGATGTGACAGTTGAGCTTGCCGGTGGCAAGCAGATCAAGTTTGAGACAGGGCGCATGGCCAAGCAGGCCTCCGGCGCAGCGCTGACATCGAGTGGCGATAATGTGATTCTGGCGACAGCGGTTGCTTCGCCGGACCCCAAGGAAGGCATCGACTTTTTCCCGTTGACCGTGGAGTATCGCGAGTTCACCTATGCAGGTGGACGGATTCCGGGCGGCTTCATCAAGCGCGAAGGCCGTCCGAGCGAGAAGGAGATTCTGACAAGCCGTCAGATCGACAGGCCGATCCGTCCCTTGTTTCCGGAGACCTTCCGGAACGAGACGCAGGTGGTTGCGTTTGTCTATTCGGCGGACAAAGAGAATGATCCGGATGTGCTGGGAATCAACGGCGCAAGCTGCGCGCTGGCGCTGAGCGATATTCCGTTTCATGGGCCGGTGGGTGCGGTTCGCATCGGAATCGTCGATGACCAGTTCATCGTGAACCCGACGTATGATGAGCGCGCGAAGAGCTTGCTGAACATTATGGTCGTCGGCACGAAGGACGGCATTGTGATGGTGGAGTCCGGCGCGAAGGAGATCTCGGAGGAGAAGGTTGTCGGCGCGATTGAGTTTGCGCATGAGCAGATCAAGAAGATCTGCTCGGCGATCGAGGACCTGGTGAGCCGCGCGGGTAAGACGAAGCGGCTGGTGAGCGCTGCTGAAGTTGATACCGAGTACATGGCGCAGTTGACGGCGAAGGTTGGCGACAGGCTGCGGGACGCGCTGAATACGCAGAAGCATCCGAAGTTCGAGAGCTACGAGTTGGTGAAGCAGATCAAGGACGAGCTGAAGAACGAGCTGCCTGAAGGCGATGCTGCTGCGGCGAAGAAGCTCAGCAAGTACTATGAGCTGCTGCGCGAGAAGATCTTTCGCGAGCAGGTGCTGAATGACCGTATCCGTCCGGATCACCGCGCGTTCGATGAGATTCGTGCGGTTACGGTGGAGGTTGGGGTGCTGCCGCGAGTGCATGGCTCGGCGCTGTTTACGCGCGGTGAGACGCAGGCGCTGGTTTCGGCGACGCTCGGGACAACCGATGATGCGCAAAGGCTGGAAAGCTATGAGGGCGAGCAGAAGCGGCGCTTTATGCTGCATTACAACTTCCCGCCGTTTTCGGTGGGTGAGGTTGGCCGCATGAGTGGCGTGGGGCGGCGTGAGATTGGGCATGGCGCGTTGGCGTCGCGCGCGATTGAGGCGGTGCTGCCGGGTGAGGATGAGTCGCCTTACACGCTGCGAGTGGTGTCGGACATCTTGGAGTCGAATGGGTCGTCTTCGATGGCGACGGTTTGCGGTGCTTCGCTGGCGCTGATGCAGGCGGGTATTCCGCTGAAGGGCGCAGTGGCCGGTGTGGCTATGGGCCTGGTGAAGGAAGGCGATAACTACGCTGTCCTCTCCGATATCGCGGGCGCTGAGGATCACTACGGCGATATGGACTTCAAGGTGGCCGGAACGCGGAGCGGTATTACTGCGCTGCAGATGGACATCAAGATCATGGGCATCACTCCGCAGATTATGCGTGAGGCTCTGGAGCAGGCGCGCAAGGGCCGGCTGTGGCTGCTGGATACGATGGATGCGACTATCGCTTCGGCGAGCACGGAGAAGTCGCAGTTCGCTCCGCGCATCCATACGCTGCAGATTCCGACGGACAAGATTCGCGATCTGATCGGGCCGGGCGGGAAGGTAATCCGCGGGATCATCGACGCGACTGGCGTGAAGATCGATGTCGATGATACGGGTCGTGTGAATGTGGCTTCGAGCGATGCCGATGGTTTGGCGCGCGCGATTCAGATGATCAGCGACATTACGGCGGTGCCGGAGGTTGGCAAGATTTATCTCGGCAAGGTCGTGCGGCTGGCGGAGTTTGGGGCGTTTGTCGAGATCTTCCCGGGCACCGATGGGCTGCTGCATGTTTCGGAGATTGCCGAGCATCGCGTGAAGGAAGTGAAGGACGAGCTGCGCGAGGGCGACCAGATTCTGGTGAAGGTGCTCTCGATCGAAGGCAATCGGATTAAGCTTTCGCGCAAGGCTGTTCTTCGTGAGCAGCGCGCGAAGCTGGGGCTGCCGGAGCCGGGTGCACCGGGGGCAGATTCGCATCCTGTGCCGAGCGTTAGTGCAGAGGCCGCTGATGATGCCGATCTCGAGGACGGCGATCTTGACGACGAACTGGATGAGGCAGACGAGCCGAACTTCAATCGTGCTGATGGTGCGCCGGCTCCGCTGGTTGGCGCTCCGGCGGGACGTGGACCGGGTGGACCGGGTGGTGGGCCTGGCGGGCAGCGTCGTCCTGGTGGACGTCGTCGCCGCGGCGGCCGTCGTCCAGGCGGGCCGGGTGGTTCGGGTGGTGGCGCTCCACGTGGAGACGGGAATCGATAGGCTGCTCCAACTTCTACTGTTTCGACCGAGGGTCGCGCTGATGCGCGGCCCTTTGGTTTGGGTGGAGGGCTGGTGATGAGGCGCGGTTTGTGGGTGATGTTTGCGGTGTATTGTCTACTGGCTTCGACGGCATGGTTGCTGACGCCGGTTTCTGAAAATGTTCGCGGGGTGGTGTATGGGGTGGTGGGGATTGCGGCGGTGTTGGTGAATGGGCGACGGCGGTGGGGTTCGCTGGGCGAAGTGGGGCGCGTTGCTCTGTGCGCGGCGTTGGTGGTGGGAGTTCCGGAGGTGGTGGCGGGGTTGGTGGAGCGGCATGTAGGGAGCAATCTGGAGACCGCGGTGTTGACGCTGATTCCGGCGATGGTGGTGCTGGTGACGTCGCAGGTTGGGGAGGGTGAGTCAGAAACGGCTTGGCGGTTGATGGCTCCGGCTTTGGCTGGGCTGGGTGGATTTTTGCTGATCGTGCCGCTGGGGTTCCCGAGGTCGGTGGTGGGGTGGGTCTCGTTTGTGGTTTTGATTGGGAGTGCTGGGTTGGTTGCTGTAGCTGGTGTTTTGATCTTTCGGTGGTTGCGGGGATTTGGCGGGGCGCAGGCGGTGGCGATTTTTTGTCTAGCGAATGCGGTGGTGTTGCTGGGGACGGGGGTTTTTGAGGGGAGTGGGTGGGGGATGGACGGAAGTGCGTTGATCTCGGCCGGGGTGGTGGCGGGTGAGGCGGTGTTGCTGGGGGTGCTGTTGTGGGGGATGGAGCCAGTGCGGTTGGCGGCGCGGTTTCTGGCGGTTCCGCTGCTGACGATTGTGGAGGGGGTGGTGGTGTTGCGGCCGGAGTTGACGTGGCGGGTGGTGGTGGGAGTGGGGTTGATGGTGGGTGCGGTGGGGATGCTGGTGGTGTCGCGGCGGGTGGAAGAGGTGTCTTCGCTGTCACTGCGCTGAGTCTTCCGGAGCGGCTCGGGGGAGGATAAACTGCGGTGAATGGCTGCTTCAATGTACATCGTGGTTGAGGGCGAAGATCCGGGGTTCGACATCTTCGTGAATGGACGTTCGCTGGCTCGGCATGAGGATGCGCTGGAGAGGCTGGCGCTGCGGCTGGGAGTGAGGCCGCTGATCGATTTTTTCTCGGCGGACGAGAACTCGATGTCGCTGCTGATTGAGGAGGGGGCTGGGAACCAGGAGCTGATGCGAAAGCTGCCTCCGCCGCAGTGGTATTCGCCGGCGGATGGGCTGGCGACTGTGAGGGCGCTGCTGCGGGTGCTGCGGGAGGATCCGCAGTTGCTAGGGTCTGAAGGGGCGCAGGTGTTGTCGGAGTTGCGAGAGTACAAGACGGTGCTCGAAAAGACCGAGGCGCGGGAGATGCGGTGGCATCTGGCGGTTAGCTGGCGGTAAGTGCGAGTTGCTAGTTGTTGGTTGCTAGTTGTTAGTTGCTGATCGCTAGTGGCAGATTTGTTCATATTGATGTCCCCCTCCCCCCGGTATTTGTGTGCAAAGTCTTCGGATCAAAGGCTTTAGGTCCGGACTTCGTCCGAGGGCTAAGGCTCTTTGCGGTTAAATGCTTAGACCCGGCGGTGGCCGGGCCTGTGGTTGATCTTCGACAGAAACGAAAAGCTCTTCGTTGTCTGGAGAAACAAAAAGCTTTTGTTGTCTGAAGAAACGAAAAGCTTTTCGTTGTCTTTCTATACTTCTATTTTACGAAATGGCACATAACTAATGGCCACACTTCTTGTGGTGGGTATGTGTTGGTGGGGGTTGGGTTACAGGGATTTCCACTGATTTGGAGGGTTGACAGGATTTGTGGGGCCGCATGATCGCCGGTGTTCAGGGAGAATGAACTAGAGCTCGTGTACTTCTGTTTGGATATTGGAGAGTGTGAATGACTTATGACGTGGTGATTGCGGGTGGGGGACCTGTGGGTCTGTTTCTTGCCTGTGAGCTGGGGCTGGCTGGAGTTTCTGTGCTGGTGCTGGAGCGAATGGATGATTTGCATACGCCGTTGAAGGCGGCATGGATGGGGATGCGCGGGCTGAATTTTCCTTCGGTCGAGGCGTTCTACCGGCGTGGGATGCTGCCGGAGGTGCGCAGGACGTCACTGGCGTGGATGGATACGGTGGAAAGGCCGGGGATGGAGTTGAATCGCGCGGGGGGGCCGGGAGGGACGGCTGGTTCTTCTGCTGAGTCTCCGGCTGGGGCGGCTGGAGGTCCGGCGGGGGCCTCGGCTGGACCTTCGTCGGGGCCGCGGTTTGCGGGTCACTTCGCGGGCATCATGCTTAATGCGAACAAGATAGACCTCTCGGGCAGGAAGTATCTGACTGCGGGGCCGTCCGCTACCGGCGGGCTGGTGTCGCTGGAGGGGATCGAGGAGTTGCTGACTGAGCGTGCCGAGAGGCTTGGTGTCGAGATACGGCGGGGAATGGAGGTCACGGATTTCACGCAAGCAGAGGATGGCGTAACGGTGCGGGCAGGTGGTGAGTCCTTCGAAGGCCGATGGCTGGTGGGTTGCGATGGCGGACGCAGTACGGTGCGCAAGCTGGCTGGATTTGAGTTTGCCGGCACCGATCCGGAGTTTACCGGGTATACGGCGTGGGTCGAGATTGCCGATCCTGAAAAGCTGAAGCCCGGTTTCAATCTGACGACGACGGGCATGTACATCATGGGGCCGGGGCCGGGACGTGTCGGGATGGTGGAGTTCGACGATACGGTGGATCGCTCCGAGGCGATTACGCTCGAAAGGCTGCAGGGGGTTCTGCGCAGAGTGTCGGGTACGGATGTGACGCTGAGGGCTGTTCATGCTGCTTCGACCTATACGGACAGAGCGCGGCAGGCGACGACGTACCGCAAGGGGCGGGTGCTGCTGGCGGGTGACGCCGCGCATATCCATTCGCCGCTGGGAGGGCAGGGGCTCAATACGGGTCTTAGCGATGCGATGAATCTTGGCTGGAAGCTTGCGGCCACGATCAAGGGCTGGGCTCCGGATGGCCTGCTTGATACTTATACGGCCGAACGCCATCCGCCGGGAGCGTGGGCTCTGGAGTGGACACGAGCGCAGGTGGCGATCATGAGGCCTGATCCGCATGCTCGCGCTATCGCGAATGTTATACGGGACCTGATTGAGACACGCGAAGGCACATCGTATTTCGTTGAAAAGATATCGGGGGTTTCGTTGCGATACGATCTGCCGGGCGATCATGCGCTGATTGGCCGCAGTGTGCCGGATCTTGAGTTCGAGGATGGGACTCGGGTGGGGATGCTTCTGGAGGATGGCAAAGGGCTCTTGCTGGAGCTTGCAGGGAACGATGAGCTGGCCGTATTGGGCAAACGATGGCCGGGTCGCTTGAAGTATGTGGCGGCGAAAGCCAAGGATGGTAAAGGGCTTGCGGCGGTGCTGGTGAGGCCGGATGGATTTGTTGCGTGGGCGGCGGATTCGGAGTCCGATTTGAGCGGGCTTGAAGAGGCGATGGGGCGCTGGTTTGGGAGAGCTTCCTAATGGAGGATGTGGCGCTAACGATTAACGAGGCCTCGCCTTTGAAGTGAGGGAGGACGATGGCAAAAGCGAATTACGAGGATTCTTTTCCTTCGGCTAGCTCTCGGGGCAGGATTACAAACTAAAAACAAAAGCAGATTCCTTCGCTGCGCTACGGAATGACAAACTAAAAAGATTCGGCCGCTCGAGTTAAATTCTGGTGCTCGAGTTAATTTGAGCGAACGCCCTGGAACGAACCTGTGCCTCCCCTGTCGTGGAAGGTGCCGTTGTAGGCGTTGCCCTGAACTATGCCATCGACGCGCGGCCCATCGACCCGGCCGCGAAAGGTTAGAACGTCGCGCGTCTTGGTGCGAACCACGAGATGCTGGTTGTCGATGGTGCCTTCGACGCCGCCGGATTGATTCGGCCCTTTGAAATGCCCGGTAATTACATTTCCTTTTTGCTCAAGCTCGAGGTACTTGCTGGAGGTTGATCCGTTGGGGTCCTTGCAGTACAGGGTCCACTTGCCGGCGGCGTTGGCCGGCTGTTGTTGCGCGGGCGGTTGCTGGGCGGAGGAATAGGTGGCTGCGAAGATCAATAATGCGAAACTGAAGGCGAATATCGTGAAACTGTGTCTCTTCACTGCATCCTCCGAGCGATGCGACGGTACAGCAAAAATCTACAGGAATTATGGAGCTCTTTCACCCTTTAAGACTGCGGAGATGGTGGCAGGATAAAATTCTGGTCGAATTCCAAAGTTGAAAGACTCTGACGGTTCATCGAAAGGATATCTGTGATTATGCCGGATCCATCAACTGAAAGGCTCTTGCGCCGAACCGTGACCCGTCGAAACCTGCTCCGGAATCTGGGCGTCACGGCTGCAGCCGCAAGTGTGCCGATTCCGAGGGTTTTCGCACAGGCGCAGTACGGTGGTTCGAACGGGCAGGAACGTGGCGAGATGGGGCGCATTGCGGGAGAGTTCCGCCGCCAATTCTCAGTTCCGGCCACGTCGATCGCCATCTCGCGTGATGGGCGGTTTGTCTATGACCAGGCCGTAGGGATGGCGGACCGTCAGCATCTGACACAGGCTTCGCAGGACTCGTTGTTTCGCATCGCTTCGATCACCAAGCCGATTACGTCGGTGACGATCTTCTCTTTGATGGAGCAAGGCAAGCTCAAGCTGACGGACAAGGTGTTTGGGCCTGCGGGAATTCTTGGCATTAAGTACGGCAAACCGCCTTATAAGCAGTACGTTGCTGACATCACTGTCGACCATCTGCTGACACATACCGAGGGCGGCTGGCCCAACGACGATAATGACCCGATGATGCACAACGACGGCTGGGACCAGACCAAACTCATCACGGAGACTATCGCTAATAATCCTTTGGCTAACCCGCCAGGTACGCACTGGGCTTATTCCAACTTTGGCTATTGTGTGTTGGGGCGGGTGATTGAGCAGGTGACGGGGCAGACTTATGAAGCTTATGTGCAGACGAATATTCTTGCGCCGTGCGGAATTACGACGATGCAGATTGCGAGGAATAAAGAGAGCCAGCGTGCGCCGAACGAGGTGGTGTACGTTGGTCAGTATTCGGAAGACCCTTACAAGCTTAATGTCACGCGGATGGACTCGCATGGTGGATGGATCGCGTCTTCGACGGAGATGGTCCAGTTTCTCAACCATGTTGCGGGCGCGCCTGGTATTCCGGCGCTACTGAAGCCTGCGACGATCAAGATGATGACGACTCCTGCGACGGCTTATCCGGCTGGAGATACGCGTTATGCGCGCGGGTGGATGGTGCGGGGCAATGGAGCGGGGAACTGGTGGCACAGCGGCAGCCTGCCGGGATCGACTACCGTGATGGTTCGCACACCTACCGGTTTTTGCTGGGCTGCGCTGGCGAATACACGGACTCAGCCTTCGAACCAGATCGATACGGCTATCGATCAGATGATGTGGAATATGGTGCGGACTGTTCCTTCGTGGAATGCTTGAACGGAGGAGAAGGGCAACGGCAAAAGCAACGGCCCGGGGCTGAAGCCCCTCATTTTTCCTGGCGCAATATTCAGGGGCCTGAAGGCCCCTGCTCCCTCCGGGTTCGCGCTTTTGCGCGAAGGGGTTGCGCAGTAGTGCGAAGACTTAAAGAGCTCGAAGAGGGTTCTGAGGTGTGGCAGGTGGGTTAGAAGTGGTGGGCAAGATCGGCGAAGCCTGAGTGTGCCAGTGGGTTAGAAGTGGTGGGCGAGGTCGGCGAAGCCGGGGAGTTCGAGGAGGGTTTGGCCGGGTGGGGGTTGGTTGACTACCTCGTGCTCGAGGACCCAGGTGAAGTCGTGGGGGATGAAGACGGCGTGGAGGCCGGCGGCGAGGGCTGGGTTGATGTCGGAGCGGGGACTGTTGCCGATCATCCAGGTGCAGGAGGCCTCGCAGGCGTGGTGGGCGACGAGGGAGTGATAGGCGTCGGCGTGTTTTTCGGGGAGGATCTCGATGGCGGAGAAGTGGCGGGCGAGGCCGGAGCGGCGGAGCTTGTTCTGCTGCTCGTCGGGGTCGCCCTTGGTGACGAGGATGACGCGGTGGCGGGAGGCGAGTTCGGCGAGGGTGGTGGCGACGCCGGGGAGGAGTTCGATCTCCTGGTCGGCGATGGACTGGGCGAAGCTGACGATGCGGTCGCGCTTCTCGGGGGTGAGGGGGCGGTCGGTGAGCTGCTCGAAGCACATGATGAGGGAATGACGGAAGCTGTGGAGGCCGTAGCCGCGGGTCTTGATGGTGGCGTGCTCGACGCGGTTGAGGTGGTCGCGGACCTCCTCATCGGTGTGGACGCGATGGTCGAGGTAGGAGATGAAGGAGGTGATGGCGCGCTCGAAGTAGATGTTGTTCTCCCAGAGGGTGTCGTCCGCGTCGATGAGGAGGGTCTGGCGGTGGGAGCGGCGGGCTGGAGGGGGTGGGGGGCTCACGGCTTAATTATAGGTGTGGCGAGAGAAGGTAGAGGATCAGTTTGAAATCTTGGGTTTGGACGATTGAAAAACTTGTAGGGCTGTTAGAGGCGTGAGAGTATGGCCGACATGGCGAATCCTATCAACCGTGGTAGAGCCCAGCTACCAATGACTATCCTAATTCTCATAGACGGCCTTGTTTTGGTGCTTCATGCCTACCACGTTATTTCTACGGCTTGGACTGTCGCCGCTTTCTTTGTAGTCATTATCCCTTTCGCGACATTGAAGGCATTCGCCGACTTCCGGAGACATTGAAACCAAACTGACCCCTACCCGAGAGAAGGGCGGCTTGACGGTGAGGTTGTAGAGTTTGAGAATGTGAGCATCGGGAGATGCGCAGCAAGGGCGGATGAAAAGTCCTAGTGCGACAGAAAGCGTATCCCAGCGGGTAAAGCCGTAGAGCGAAGAGGATGTTTGCGGCATCGGTTCGACTTCGCTCAAGACAGGCTATGAAGTCGTGGCCCCAAGCAAACGGCTTTTCCTATCTCGACCTTCTTTCCTAGGTGACTTAATACAAAGCGGGCCAGTTGCAGCCTATGGAGGCTGTTCTGTTGAAAACAGGGCAGGTTACCGAGTGTGGGACTAACACAAGGTGGGGATACTGGCGGGGACGGGCAGTCGGTATGATGAGGGTCGCAGCGGGCCCACCGAGCCAGCCGAACGCTCCGAAGAACGAGAATGGAAGTGAAATCGAAGCATGATTCCTGAAATAGGCGAACGATTCGGACCTTACGAGATACTGGGTAAGCTTGGCGGCGGAGCCATGGGTGTGGTGTTCCGGGCATGGGACGCGCGCCTGCATCGCGAGGTCGCGATCAAGGTATTGCACGATGACTACACGATGCCGGGGATGCGGCAGCGGTTTCTGCAGGAGGCGCGGGCGGCTTCGGCACTGAATCATCCGAATATTTGCACGATCTTCGATCTGGGTGAGCAGAACGGAGAACCATATCTGGTAATGGAGCTGCTGGAGGGCGAGACGCTGAAGGAGAGGATCGCGCGCGGGGCGGTGCCGGCGGACGAGATTGTGGCGTACTCGCAGGAGGTGGCGGACGCGCTGGCGGCGGCGCATGCGAAGGGGATTGTGCACAGGGACATCAAGCCGGCGAATATCTTCCTGGTGGACCTGCCGAACGGGAGGAAGCAGGCGAAGGTGCTGGACTTTGGGCTGGCGAAGATCGGGCTGGCGATGCCGGGAGGGGTGGTGTCACGGCAACTGGATCTGACGCTGGCGGGAGCGACGGTGGGGACGTTGTCGTATATGTCTCCGGAGCAGGCGCGGGGGCAGGTGCTGGATGCCCGGTCTGATCTGTTTTCGCTGGGCGTGGTGATGTATGAGATGGCGACGCGGCAGGTGCCTTTCAAGGGTGCGACCAGCGCGCTGATCTTTGTGCAGCTGCTGAATCATGCTCCGGAGCCGGTGCATGACTGGAACGACTCGATACCGAAGGATCTGGAGAGGGTGATCCTGAAGCTGCTGTCGAAGGACCCGAATGATCGGTATCAATCGGCGGAGGATTTGGCGAAGGTGCTGCGGAAGATACCTTTCCGGTCGGGTGGGTGGCTGAAGCGGGCTGCTTCGGCGGTGCCGCTGGTGAGGGCTTCGGATCCGGTGGCGCGAGCGAAGCGGCCGGTTCGTCCTGAGCCGGATGCCCAGCGTGCGAGCTTGAGAGAGAAGGTGTCGCCCGCGGCCGCAGCGGCTATACCGGCTGCGGCGGTGAGGCGGCCGAGTCCGGCGCTGAGTGGCGAGAATACGCTGATACGGCCGGTGGCACGGTCTCTGCAGAGAGAAGCAGGGCGCCGCGACGAGGGGGTGCTGCGCGGGGATAGGACGGTGTCGGGTCGGCCTGTGCCGGGCCGGTCTGTGTCCGACGGGGCGGCGGCGGGGGTGGCGGTTAGCTCTTCGGACCAGATTGAGGCTGCGCCTGAGGTTCTGGAATCGCTGCTGGGAGCCGCGGATGTGGCAGCAAGCCCGGAGATGAAGCAGGTGGAGGAGGATGTGGCGGTGCCGGCGCGGAGCCGGTCGGGGGCGACGCAATTTGAGTTTGGGGTGGAGGGTGCGGAGGCAGAGGCGATTGCCGATGCGCGGGCAAGGGAGAAGGCTGCCGAACAAGCGGCGATCGATGCAGCGCGGTGGACTGAGCCGAAACACGAGGCCAAGGACGAGGACGAGGAAGCGGCTGAGAGACGGGGGAAGAATATTCGCATCGCGGTGGTGGCGTGCGTGCTGGCCGTAGTGGCGATTGCCGGGTTTGTGCTGGTGAACAGCGGGAAGCTTCGACCGGTGCTGCTGTTGCAGGGCGATCCGGTGCTGTTGACGGTGATTCAGAACCGGACGCACGATGGGACGCTGGATGGGTCGGTGATGGAGGGGCTGGAGGTGATGCTCGACCAGACGCAGTACCTGACGATTCGCGGGGGCGATGCGTATGAGGCGGCGTTGCGACAAGCGCAGGCGGAGGGTGGGAACGTACAGACGTCAAATCGCAGACTGGCGCAGATGGTAGGAGCGAAGGCTTATCTGTATGGCGAGATACAGGGGCAGGACAGCGGACCGTACACGATCGTCGTGGACGTGCTGAAGACGGACTCGAACGATAAGCTGACGAGCATTGAGGAGAAGGCAGAGAGCAAGGAACAGATAGCGGCTGCTGTCGACAGGATTGCGCGGCGGGTGCGCTCGGATATGGGCGAAGCGGACAGGACGATTGCGAAGTCTGATGTGCCGCTGAAGTATGAAGGGACGACGTCTTTAGAGGCGATGAAGGCGTATGAGACGGGAGAGATGGCGCTCGAGAGCGGGCGAATCGGGGACGCAATCGCATCGTACGAGAAGGCCAAGGCGGCAGATCCGAAGTTTGCACTGGCTCATATGAGGCTGGCGTGGCTTTACAAGGCAGAGATGGCGGAGCCGGCTGCGGCCGGTGAGGCCAAGCTGGCGCAGGAGACGACGACGGAGAACGCGAGTGACAAGCTGAAGCTGCTGGCGGAGTTCTGCTATGAGATGAATGCGACCGGAGATTACAGCCGGGCGGCGGGGGTGCTGCGGCAGTTCAAAGAGCTTTATCCGCAGGATGAGGAGGGAGAACTGGCGCTGGCGCAGGCGCGGTTGCTGCGGGCGGAAGGGCATCTTCCGGAGGCGTTGCAGGCAGCGCAGCTGGCTTATGGGGAGAATCCGTATAGCGCGGACGCGTATGCGGAGGCTGAGTATGCAATGCTGGGGATGGACCGGTATCAGGGTGTGCTGCAACTGAATGAGCAGGCGAGACGGCTGGGGGTGGTTCCGAACGGAAGCACGATGGCGGCGGCCTATCTGGCGGGAGAGACGGATTTGCTGGCGCGGGAGACGGCCGGGGCGAGAGGCATGATTGCGGGGGTGTCGGGGACGGGGGCGCAGGAGTCTTATGGGAGCCTGGCCGACTACGGGCTGTATCTGGACAACGAGGGAAGGATAGCGGTGGGGACTGCTTTCTGGACGGTGGCGGCAGGGAGTGCGGCGGACTCGGGCGGGCTGGCGTCGGCGGAGCCTTATCTGCTGGCGCAGGGAGCTTTGGACCGGGCGTTAACCAAGGCGTGCAGCCAGGCGACGGAGTTTGCGAAGAAGGCTGAGGCGCTGACGGTGGGACCGACGGCAGGATTCGATGCAGGGATGGCATCGGCGCTGTGCGGCGATAAGGCCGGAGCTGAGAGAGTTATAGCGGGGTTGCAGGGGAGCTTTCCTAAGAACGCTGCCGTGACGGGCTACTATGTGGCGAATCTGAAGGCGGCTATGGCGCTGGCGGCGAACGATCCGAAGGGTGCGCTGGCCGCGCTGGGGAGCGCGGGGGCGTATGACGAGATTTCGCTGACGCCGTATCTGCGCGGGCTGGCGCATCTGGGGACAGGTGAGGCGACGCTGGCAGTGGCGGACTTCCAATCGATTATTGACCACAGGGGAGCGGCGTTTATTGCGGGGAGCAATGTGTATCCGATGGCGCAGATCGGGCTGGCGCGGGCTTATGCGGCGATGGGAGATAAGGCGAACAGCACTACGGCTTATCGGAGGTTCGAGGGGCTGTGGCAGCAGGCGGACCGGGGGCAGGGGCTGTTGAATGAGGCGGTGGTTAAGGGGCGGTAAGTTGGTTGTCAGTTGTTAGTTGTCAGTTGTTAGTTGTCAGTTGTCAGCTGTTAGTTGGTAGTGCTGGTTGGGAACTGTGGGCTGGGGTCTTGTAGGAGCCGGGGTCCACGATGCCGGCTGCACCTTTGCGCCTGATTTGATTGGGCTAAAGGTGTGGCTTGTCACACTAAATGGTCATTGTGAGGCTAATTTAATCAACCTAGTCTCGGGCTAGAGAGTTCGCCCCTGTTGTCAGCTTACAGAAAGGAGGTATCTATTTTATGGATGCAGTTACCATTGTTCGCGTTGTTGCAGGTATTTTGGCGGTCGTAACCCTGTCTGTTATCGTTTACCGCAGGAAGCAGAAGACTGTTGCTTAGTAACTTCCGGGAGCCGATCAGAGGATGCGAGTAGTTCGGGTTGTCAACCAGACTCGCGGGACCTTGATTGGAGATGAGATCAAGGTAGCTGATAGTTCTCTGAGCCGGATGGTCGGATTGCTGGGAAAGCGTGGGCTGGACGCCGGAGAAGGGCTTTGGATCAAGCCCTCCTCCGGCGTTCATACCTTTGGCATGAAGTTCAGCATCGATGTGATCGGTCTGGACCGGGACTTGAAGGTTATCAAGCTCTGGTCGCGACTGGTTCCTTTCCGAGTGACATCCGTTAGTCTCAAGCTTCGCAGCGTTATTGAACTGCCGCCTGGCCGGATTGATGAATGCCAGGTCAGCGTTGGCGATCAGCTGCGGATTGCAGACGCCGCTAAGTAGCCTTGTTCGTCCGGCGGGTGGGTTCCTATCTTCGTCTTGTAACCAATTACGGCACATATATCCCCCCCACCCCCCCCCTTGTCCGGCGATAAGTCCCTTGTTTTCATTTAGATGCAGACTGTCGGTGTCTGCAAAATCTTCCAAACAAAGGAGTTATGGCTAAAATAGCCAGAATCAATAAGTTAGGCCCGGCGGGTAAGCCGGGCCTGCTGTTGTTTAATCTTCTAGTTCTATTTTAGCGAATGGCACATAACTAATGGCCACTTTTCTTTGATTGGCTAAGTGCTTGTGGGCTGTGGTTTATGGACTTTTTAACAAGGGTAGGGTCTTGACAAGGAAAACTGGGACAAGAAACGGGCAATGGATGATCCCAGTTGAAATGCGTGGGTCACCCGTCCAAGCTCGCCCAGCGGGATTCCCATCTCAAATGAATTCTCTTTGCCGCTTCAATGCTTGTAGATTTCCGCGCTGGACGTCGGTGTAGGCCAAACGCTAACGCCGCCAGTGATCAGAACTGTGTTATCGGGGAGCGGAGTGGCTGTGGGCGAATTGCGGCCTGCGGTCATCTCACCCGCAAACTCGAACATGCCGGTAGCAGGTACATAAAGTTGCGCGTCGGTGCTCCCGTTCCCCCCCACCAACTGGCCACCGGCAATCAAGACCGTTCCATCGGTAAGGCGGGAAGCAGGGGCGAATGCTTGACTGTCCGCGCTTCCAGTGGAAGCGAATGTCCCAGCCGCCGGGTCGTAGACCTCGGCATCATAGGCGGGGTCAGGCCAGCTACTGCCTAGAAACAAGACTCTGCCGTCCGTAAGCAACGTCGCGGTGTACCCATCGTCCGGATAGTACTTAGCCATCATGGGGCCGGTCACGCCGAACGTCCCGCTCTGCGGATCGAAGAGCTCGGCCACCCCAACGCTACAAGATCCGTGTGCGTCGGAGCACCCGGTGACCAGGACCTTGCCGTTGGTGAGCAAAGTGAGGGTGATTCCATACGCGTCACTCAGATCCGCATATGGGCCTGTGGGGGTAAAAGTGCCGCTTTGGGGATCATAGATATCCGCATTGTTGGTCGCGGCGACAAAGACCCTCCGGTCCGGAAGCAAGATCGCCACGGCCACATATGCTTCTCCGTCAATCGAGGTCAAATCACCCGTAGCGGTGAAAGCTCCTGTAGAAGGATCGTAGATCTCCGCGGTAAAGACGGAAGTGCCGCTGTATACGCCGCAATCAAGTCTCGACTTCCGCCAGCGATCAAGACGCGGCCGTCAGCCAGCAGCGTTGATGAGTGGCCACTGCGAGGCGTGATCATGCTGCCAGTGGGGGCGAACGTGCGGGTGGAAGGATCGTAGAGCTCGGCGCTGGCAAGGGTTTGGAAACCATCCGAACCCCCGGCGATCAAGACCTTGCCGTTAGGAAGCAGTGTTGCTGTGTGGCCGGTTCGCGGTGTGGTCATGTTGCCGGTTGGGGTGAACTGGGGTGAAAATTGTGGGTTGATCGTAAAATTCGCCGCATTCGACGTTTCCGCGATCGGCACCGGGTTGGTCACGGTCACTGTCGCAGTGCCAACCGACGCAATGAACGCCGCAGGGACAGCTGCAGTCAACTGCGTGGAGCTAACGAACGTGGCGGCGAATGCGTTTCCGCCAAAGTTGATCACCGAAGAAGAGAGGAAATTTGCCCCACTAACGGTCAGGGTAAACGCTGGACTGCCCACCAGGTTACTGGCCGGCGATATCGCGGAGATCGTTGGGGCGGAGGTCGTTGAGACCGGATTGCCACCGGGTGTGGAAGGCGTTCCGCCTGCGCACCCGGCAATCGCCAGACAAACTGCAAGAACAACCAGGGCGGGGATTGCAGGACCGCACTTCCGCCACTTTTTCGCAGTGCGATTCAACTCTAACGGTTTAAGACCAAATGATCTGAATGGAGGCGGAATGTGCATATAGCATCAACTCCCGAATTGTGAAGGCTGAGTACCGGACCGGACCCGCAGTGCGTAGAGAACATCGCAAAGCATCCTACGAATAGTGAGTCGTTCTCTAATCATTCATTCATCATCCCAGTCGTCATCATGCCGGTCATTACCGTGCTTGGCACGCAAGTTGTTCTTGTAGATTGCTGTGCCGACAGCTCGGCCCAAACGCGCACCTGCATCCTGGTCGGTTCGAAAATGAATCCCGCCGTAAACGCGAGCGTCGGAAATGTCGTCGGTGATCTGCCTGAATGATCCGTAGTACAACGCGATGGTGGGGACCGCCGGGTTTGACAACGTAATCGCATGTCCAGCTTCGCCGTAAAGACGTCTCATGACCTCGGCTCCCGCACCGGATAAGGTGCCGTGGGCTGAGGGATAGCTCGGGAAACATGGGGCCGGGATGAATGGGACCCAGTTCGGATCGGCGTCGGTTTTCCGGTTGTCGTCCGTGTCACCTGCATGGATCGCGGTTTCGGGACGCCAGAAGTTGTAGTGGTACTTGTTGAAGAATGTGGTGACCGCGCCGTCGCTGAGCGCCATGTTGATCAGGGCGAAAGCCTGTGCGTTCTCGGACAGCGAATGCCAGCGTTCTTGCGCGACCTGCCTTGCAGCCTGATTGAATACCTGGGTTGGCGAGGAGGCCGCGTAATAGAGCACGACATTAGCCCTATCTGGTGGCCGCTCTGTGCTGTTGGCGCTCGCGCTCCCTACCTCCTTCACTTCGTTGTATGTCTTAGCGTATTGGTTGCTGTCAAGCGCTGGCGGCGGATCGAGGAGAAACTCACTGGCACTCGGGATACCGAACGGGGTTACGTTTTGCCATTGAAACAAGGTTCCGACCCGGATTCCATTCATCATTGGACAACTCGGCGTAGCCTGATATTCGCCGGGAACGGCTGGCCCGGGTATCTTGAATTGTGGGGGCGACGAGCCGTCGTTAGCACGAAGAGTGATCATGGCAAGAGCTGCGGCGTCGCCCGTCGCTATGCCGTCACTCTTGGCTTGACCGTCCGGTATCAAAGCCAGCGAGTTTGCGCGAGCAGTGAGGAGGGTGGACGAGCTGGCCGGGAAATAATAACTGAGCACATGATAGGCAGCCTGGATGGCTGCTGCGTCGGCGGAAGCGCCATGGGGGGCGACGATGCTCCCAAGATATGGCTGGTAGTCCCGGGCGATGGCGTTGACGGCTTCAAAGACGGCGAGTTGGACAATCGCTGCGTATCGGGCCTGGGCGAACGGGCTCTGGCCATTCGCGATGCTTGTGTTTACCGCAATCAGGTTCCAGTCCAGAACCGCATCGGCCCTTGCGACCGCCGGCCCGAACAGTAGAGTCGCCATCAACATGCATACGCCAAAAGTCCTCGTTCTTGCGCTACCATTCCCACTCTTCATTGTGCTTCCTCCAATTTGCTGCTTCGGTCAGTTTGACCGCCATTCTTCAGTGCGGGGACGATTGGGCCGGATCGCAGTGCATGTCGAAAGTGACAATTCCGGTAGTTCCTGCAATGTCGGGTTTCGGCAAATTGAGTTGTTCACATCAAACTGACCCACTGCCGAATTCTGCGCATCCTTTGAAGCATCTTTGTTTGTCAACTTTCGCTCCGGGTTGGAGAAGGGTCAATGGATGCCATCTGATTTGAGTCTGAAATGACTCTGATTTTGCAAATCGTTCCCACGGAGCAACTTATCGGTTATCGAGCCGAACTGTTGACTTCTCCTGACCTGAAAGGTAGCCTCATAACCTCAACGGGTAGCCTCGCAGCCTCAACGGAAAGTGGGCATTCCCATGGAAGCTCCGGCAACTTCTCGCCAATGCGTGCGCTTCGGTGCGTTTGAGCTTGACTTTCGATCCGAGGAACTGCGCAAGCATGGAAACAAGGTCAAGCTCCGGGGACAGCCGGTGAAGATCCTCGCAATCCTGCTGGCACGGCCGGGCGAGATGGTCACCCGGGAGGCGCTGCGGAAGGAATTGTGGCCGGAAGATACGTTCGTCGATTTCGATTCTAGCCTGAACTCCGCCATAAAGAGACTGCGCGAAGCCCTCGGGGACTCGAGGGAGAGCTCACGATTTATCGAAACTTTGCCGCGGCGTGGGTACAGGTTCATCGCGCCGGTCGAGGATGCGGAGTCCGCAGCTCCCGGCCCAAGCACAAGCTTCGAGCCACCCGTCCAGGCTCTGGCTGGCCGGCGATTGAGCCGGTACCGGTTGCCAGTAATGGTCGGCGCCGGGGTCCTCGTTCTCCTCTTCATCTTCATCGGGACGTACGGCGCGCGATGGCGCGAGAGGCTCGGGGCCGAAACCCGGCTGCGTCCGGGGACTGGGCAACAATCGATTCAGTCCCTCGCCGTGCTGCCGCTTGAAAATCTTTCAGGCGACCCGGACCAGGAATACTTTGCCGAGGGCATGACGGATGGATTGACGACAGACTTGGCAAAGATCAGCACGCTGAAGGTCATTTCACGGACGTCGTCAATGAAATTCAAAGGGACGAAGAAGCCTTTGCAGCAAATTGCCAAAGAACTGAATGTGGACGCGTTGGTAGAAGGCACCGTTGAGCGCTCGGGGAGCCGCGTGCGGATAACCGCACAGTTGATTGACGCGCGGAATGACAGGAATCTTTGGACGAAGAGTTACGAGCGAGACTTGCGGGACGTTCCGGCTTTGCAGAGCCAAGTCGCCCGTGCCATCGCCAGCGAGATCAAGGTGGACTTGCAACCCCAGGAGCAGGCCCGGTTGGGGACCGTCCGCCAAGTCGACCCTGAGGCGGAGATAGCCTATCTGAGGGGTCGGTACGAGATGGACAAGTGGACCCGCGAGGGCTTCAAGGAGGGCTTCAGATACTTTCAACAGGCCGTTCAGGAGGACCCCGCGTTTGCGGAAGCCTGGGCTGGGTTGTCGGATGCATACCTCGAATGGGGGCAGGTTGGTATTGCGCCCTAGGCGGAGACCTTGCCAAAAGCAAGGGCTGCCGCTCAGAAAGCACTCGAACTCGACGAGACACTGTCCGAAGCCCACGTCTCGGTCGCAACCAGCACCGCTGCTGCTGAGTGGGATGCCATCCGCCGCCGAGAAAGAATTGCAGCGAGCCATCGCGCTTGACCCAAGCAACGTCTGGGCTCATCAAGTCTACGGCATTTATCTCCGCCAATACGGGCGGCTAGATCAATCCCTCGCGGAGATGGAGCGCGCAGAGGAGCTTGACCCGCTAACTCCCAAGAAGAAAAACAATCTGGGCGTTGCGCTTTACTTTGTCGGGCGATATGACGAGGCGCTTGAATGGTTTCATCAAGTTCCTGATCCTGACCTGGACTCTGAAAGGCGGCATCGCCGCATGGCTGAGATTTACGAGCACAAGGGGATGCAAAAAGAAGCCATCGCGGAATTTGTGGCCTCGCTAAGATTCGGAGCTAAGGCCGATCTTGCCGCAAGAGTGGAACGAAGTTACCTCTCATCGGGCTACGCTGAAGCTAAAGGGACGCTTCTACGGGGCGAGGTCGACTGGGCGGAAAAGCAAGCGAAGAGCGGGACTGTCCCAGAGAATGTGTTTTGGATTGCGCGTGACTACGCTATCTTGGGAGACAAAAACAAAGCAATTGGGTGGCTCGCGACAGCTTACCAAAACCGCACTGGGGGGTTTGAGGACTATAGGTTCGATCCTCAACTTGCCGACCTCCGCTCCGACCCTCGCATACAGGAACTCGCCCGACGCTTCGATCCCCGTCCTTGATCGGGCGAACTGATGAGCGACGGATGAAAATCTGACCGATGCAGCCGGTCGACTCTCCCCACCTGCGTCTCGTCGTTTGCGGAGATCAACTGCACGATCTTCACTGACGGCTTTTGCATAGGCGGCGCGGTCAAGCGGTGGGGTTGAGGGTCAGGACGGTGATTTCGGGGGGGCAGTTCAGGCGGAAGGGCAGGCCCACGGTGCCTATGCCGCGGTTGACGTAGAGTTGCATCTGGCTGAAGCGGAAGAGGCCTTCGGGGTAGTTGCGGCCCATGGGGGGAAGGACAAGGGGGCCGAGGAATGGAAGGCGGATCTGGCCGCCGTGGGCGTGGCCGGAGAGCATGAGGTCGATGAGAGGAAAGCGGGGGTGCTGGACTACGGCGTCGGCGTAGTCGGGCTCGTGGGCGAGGAGGATGACGGGGCCGTTGGGCTGGTCTGGGACGGCGAGGTTGAGGTCGGGAAAGCTGGTGCCGGGGTCGTCGACTCCGCAGATCCAGAGGCGGGAGCCGTTGCGGTCGATGGGGATGTGACGGTTGACGAGGACGGGGATGCCTTTGCTCTCGATGGCCTGGATTACGAGGGGCGCGCTGACGGCGACGTCGTGGTTGCCGAGGACGGCGAAGCGGAGCGGGGCGGTGAGGGTGGAGAGGATCTCGGCGCCGCGGTGTGCGGCGCTGACGGCGATGGCGGTGAAGGCTCCGAGGGTGACGTAGTCTCCGGTGAGGAGGACGCAGTCGGGGCGGAGGTCGTTGACGCGCTGGACGACGCGCTCGAGGAAGAAGGGCTCGGTGTATTCGTCGAGGTGGATGTCGCTGAGCTGAACGATGCGGTAGCCGTGGAAAGGCGACGGGAGGTTGCGGATGGGGATGGGGCGGTCGACGATGTCGATCTCATGGCGGGCGATCTCGCCGGCGTAGAGGGCGAGAGCCGCGGCGGCCGCGCCTGAGCCGATGAGAAACTGGCGGCGGGTCATCCGTGAGGTTTGGTTAGCGATCAGCACGGACATAGTCCATGATAACGGTTTGAGGCGGGGGATGGCCAGAGGTTGGGTGTGGGTACTTTATTCCTCAGCGGTATAGGGAAGACAGGAACGGGGAAAAAGGCGATAAAGTTTGTAAGAAAGCCAGACGGATTCGTCCGTTGCGGCTGGGGGAACTGCAATAGACTGTCGTAACTGCTGTTTGGGCCCTGGCTATCGTCACTGCATTTTGTAATGGAGACCGGTCCACTATGGCAACGTTCAAGATTGGTATCAATATGGCGGGCGCTATTTCGGCAGGCGCCTATACCGCTGGCGTTCTCGACTTTCTTACCGAGGCGCTGGATGCGTGGTATTCGGCGAAGAAGAATGGCGAGGCGGTGCCGATGCATGACGTCTCGATTGAGGTCTTCTCGGGTGCATCGGCGGGTGGGATGTGCGCGGCTATCTCGGCGGTGATGCTGCAGCAGAACTTCGAGCACATTCACGATACGAACCAGAAGGGGACTAATAACCGCTTCTTCGAGAGCTGGGTGAATAAGATCGACATCCGGGAGCTGCTGAAGGCGGATGATTTGAAGACGAAGGGCCCGGTGGTGTCGCTGCTGGACTCGAGCATCATCAGCGAGATTGCGAACTACGCTCTGGTGCCTGGAGCGCCGATGGCGGAGCCGCGCGCATATGTTTCGCCGAATCTGAACCTTTTTCTTTCACTGACGAACCTGCGGGGCACTCCGTATTCGCTGGATGGCGCGGCTCCGGGGTCAGTGGAGGAGAATACGCTTTTTTATGGAGACCATATTCGTTTTCAGACCAGCAGGATCGAGTTGCCGACGAAGCCGTTGACCAGCACGGTGCGGACGCTGAATCTAACGACACCAGGCGCTGCGGGCGGGTGGGATGTGCTGCAGACGGCGGCGATGGCGACCGGCGGGTTTCCGGTGTTTCTGGCGCCGCGCATTCTGGAGCGATATGAGAGCGAATATATTCCGCCGCACTGGCAACCGGTGGTGTCTGATGAGACGCTGCCACCGCCGAACTTTCCGGCGGGTTTCGCGGAGCCGTTCCAGACTCTGAATGTTGATGGCGGTGTGACGAATAACGATCCGTTCAACTTTTCGCATGATTATCTGACAATGCTTGATCCGAAGCGAACGGATGGTCATAACGATCCTGATCCGGTGATGGCGGATCGCGCTGTGATTACAGTCGCTCCGTTTCCGACGACCGATCCGTTCCAGGTGAAGTTCGATCCGGAGGAGAGCTCTTCTGTGTTTGCGGCGCTTCCGCGGTTGTTCTCGGCGCTGATTGCGCAGTCGAGATTTTTTGGTGAGTCGCTGGATGACATCATGCACGGCATAACGTTCAGCCGGTTCATTATCGCTCCGTCGGACAATGAGCTGACGAAGCGTCATCTGGCGCGCGGGGGAAGCTTAGCGATCAGCCTCCGGCGCTGCAGTGCGCTTCGCTGGGGGCGTTCGGCGGATTCTTTGAGCGCGGGTTTCGGGCTCATGATTATGCGCTGGGACGGCGCAACTGCCAGAAGTTTTTGAGCGATTCTTTTGTGCTGCCGGTAACGAACAAGCTAATAAAGGATGGATTGGGGCCTTTGGGTGAGGCGCCTGAGATATTCAGACGCTCGGCGCCGGGGACTTATGGATTGACTGCCGAGGAGTTGAAGGAGAGGAACCTGCCGTTGCCGCCGGGGCAGGCGGAGGCAGGGCCGTTGTGGGTGCCGATTATTCCGCTGTGCACGGATGCGCTGCGGACACCGATACCGGAGGTGCCTCGGGCCAAGTTGAAACATAAGGATCTTGAGCTGATCGTGACGCTGATTCTGTCGCGGTTCAAAGAGGTGATGGGGAGTGCGCTCGCTATGATTAAAAAGTGGCCGCTGCGTGTGTTTCTCAGCGTCGGCCAACCGATCATTCGCTGGCTGGCGCGAAAGCCGCTGATGGAGGCGCTTATCGCGCAGCTTGGTGAGGATTACGAGCCTTAGTCCTATGGCCTTGACTCTGTGGGAGATTTGGCGCGACGGTTGAGTAGAATCAGATAGATGAACTTTGGTGTTCGCAGGAAGAAGGTCTGGGTGGCGGCGCAGGGCGCGAAGGTGGACGCGCTGATGGTGACGCATCCTCCGGATGTTAGATATTTGACGGGGTTTACGGGGTCGAATGGCGCGGTGGTGCTGGTGGGTGGGCGCGACGGCTTTCGCGCGGTCTTATTTACTGACGGCAGGTATATGGCGCAGGCGCGGGCGGAGGCGCGTGGGGTGAAGGTGGTGATTGAGAAGAAGTCTGCCGTGGGAGCGGCTTGTGCGTGGCTGGAGGCCGCGGGGGTGAAGCGGTGCGGGTTCGATGGGACGCAGACTACGGTGACGGGGCTCGCGGGAATGCGGAAGGCGGTGAGTGGGAAGGTGCGGCGGGGGATGTTTGTGGATGTAGGAGCGCTGGTGGCGAGGCTGCGTGAGGTAAAGGATGGGGACGAGATTGCGGCGATGCGCGCGGCTGCGGCGTTAGGGTGCGAGTTGTTCTGTAATTCTAAAGACGGGGGGATGCTGGGGTATCTGCGGGCGGGGCTAACGGAGATGGAGGTGGCCGCGGAGCTGGAGCATCGGGCGAGACTGCGCGGGGCGGAAGGGATGAGCTTCGAGACGATTGTGGCGAGCGGTGAGCGGAGTGCTCTGCCGCACGGGCGGGCGACGATGGCGAAACTGCCGCGGCGGGGATTTGTAACGATGGATTTTGGTGTGGTGCTGGGTGGTTACTGCTCGGATATGACGCGCACTGTGCATTTAGGCAGTGCCATGAGGGGTGAGTGGGAAGTGTATGATTTTGTTCTGGAAGCCCAGACGGCAGCGGTGGCGAAGGTGGCCCCGGGAGTGACGGCCGGCGAGGTGGACGAAGCTGCCCGGAGCGTGTTGCGTCGGAATGGACTGGATAAGTACTTCAGCCATTCGACGGGACACGGTGTTGGGCTGGAGATTCACGAAGGGCCGCGGATTGCCGCGAAGCAGGAACAGGTTTTAGCGGAAGGCATGGTAATTACGATCGAGCCCGGAGTTTATATGCCGGGGAGATTCGGGCTGCGGATTGAGGATATGGTCCTGGTGACGGCGAAGGGCGGTGAGGTTTTGACGCCCAGCGTGAAGGCCTGGACAGAGTTGTGAGGCAGTTGTTAGTTGCTAGTTGTCAGTGAATACGAGCGCTGCGTGCGCGGGAGTGATGATGGACGGAAATAAGCTGGATGAGTTGAAAGAGCTGGTCGAGTTCCTGAAGGCGAACGGGATTGCAGAGTTCGGAATGGAACGGGACGACCTGAAGGTGAACATCAAGTTTGCCGGGGCGGCGGGCGCTGCTTCGGGTATAGATGCGGCGCTGCTTGCGCAGTTGATGGCGCATGGCGCGGGGAGCGGGACCACGGCGGATGCGGGCGGCATGAAGGCGGTTGTTGCGCCGGCGGCTGAAGCTGCGGCGGCTCCTGCTGAAGAGGCGCTGCATGAGGTGAAGTCACCGATTGTGGGGACGTTCTATGAGTCGCCGTCGCCGGGAGCACCTACGTTTGTGAAGGTGGGGGACCAGGTGGAGGTGGGCCAGGTGCTGTGCATCGTTGAGGCGATGAAGCTGATGAACGAGATCGAATCGGATGTGGCGGGCGAGGTGGTCCGGCAGATTGCGCAGAGCGGGCAGCCGGTGGAGTATGGACAGCCGCTGTTTGCGATACGGGCTCGGGTGGAGCGGCGTAAGTAGCCGGCTCTTTTCTCGAAGATTTTGTAAGACCTCTTAACCGGATTTTCTTTGGAAGGCTTTGGCGTTTATGTTTCGTAAGGTTCTGATTGCAAATCGGGGTGAGATCGCGCTGCGGGTGATTAACGCCTGCAAGGAGATGGGGATTCGCACGGTCGCGGTGTATAGCGAGGCGGACAGGAACTCGCTGCATGCGCGGTTTGCGGATGAGGCGATTTGTATTGGGCCTCCGCGGTCGGCGGAGAGCTATTTGAATGTGCCGGCGGTGATCTCGGCGGCGGAGATTGCGGATGTGGACGCGATCCATCCGGGGTATGGGCTGTTGAGCGAGAATGCGAACTTCGCGGAGGTGTGCCGGGCTTCGAATATCAAGTTCATCGGGCCGCCGCCGGAGGTGACGCGGATGATGGGGGAGAAGTCGACGGCGCGGCAGACGATGAAGAAGGCGAAGGTGCCGATTCTGCCGGGTTCGGACGGGGTGATCGCGGACGAGAAAGAGGCGCTGGACTGGGCGAAGAGCGTCGGGTATCCGGTGATTTTGAAGGCGGTCGCGGGTGGCGGTGGACGGGGGATGCGGATATGCAGGAATGCTGAGGAGCTGCCGGGGCTGTATCAGCAGGCGTCGGCGGAGGCCGCGGCGGCGTTTGGCAACGGCGATATGTATATGGAGAAGTTTATCGAGCGGCCCAGGCATATCGAGTTCCAGGTGCTGGCGGATGAGCACGGGAACGTGATGAGCCTGGGGGAGCGTGAGTGCTCGATACAGCGGCGGCACCAGAAGCTGATTGAAGAGGCTCCGAGTCTGCAGGTTTCGCCGAAGCTACGGGCGGAGCTGGGCAAGACGATTGAGCGGTCGCTGAAGGATATTGGGTACTGGAACGCCGGGACGATTGAGTTTTTGATGGATGAGGATGGGAAGATCTACTTCATCGAGATGAATACGCGGATCCAGGTGGAGCATTGTGTAACTGAGATGGTTACAGGAATTGATCTGGTGAAGGCGCAGATCCGGATTGCTTCGGGGGAGAGGCTGAGCTCGATTATTACGAAGCCGGTGGAAATTAGGGGGCACGCGATTGAGTGCAGGATCAATGCGGAGCATCCGGAGAAGTTCACGCCTAGCGCGGGGAAGATTACAGCGTTTAATTTGCCGGGGGGAAATGGCGTTCGCGTGGATACGGCGCAGTATGCGGAGGGGGTGGTGCCTCCTTATTATGACTCGCTGATCGCGAAGCTGATCTGCCATGGAGCGGACCGTGAGGAGGCTATGAACAAGATGCAGCGGGCGCTTTCGCAGTTTGTGGTGCAGGGGATTCATACTACGATTCCGCTGCACCAGAAGATATTTGCGGATGAGGAGTTTCGGTCGGGGGCAATTGATACTAAGTTTATGGAGCGGTTTTTTGAGCGGCAGAAGGAAGAGAAACAGGAACGGGGATGAATGCGGGATAAGAACGGGATAAGAACGGAATATTGATGAATTCTGAAGGTGTAGAGGGGGCGTTTCGGGGCGAGTTTCATGAGTTAACGGAGCAAATCATCGGGGTTTTCTTTGGGGTGGCGAATGAGTTGGGGTCTGGGTTTCTTGAGTCGGTGTATCGACGGGCTATGTGTGTCGCTCTGCGAGAGGTGGGGGCTTTGGGTAGAAGAGGAAGCCCCGCTGGAGGTCTGGTTTCGTGGGCAGAGTGTGGGGATGTTCAAAGCGGACATTATTGTGGATGGCGTGGTGCTACTGGAGTTGAAGACGGCAGAGGAGATTAGCCGCCAGTTCGAGGCGCAAGTGTTGCACTATCTGCGTGCTTCTACGGTGGAGGTAGGAATGGTCCTGGCATTTGGAGGGAAGGCTCGATTTCGGCGGTTGACAATGAGGAATGATTGCAAGGGTGGGTTGAAGAAACAGGAACGGGGATAACGGCGGGATAAGAGCTGGATTTTCTTTTGTATGGGATGGTCGAGAGTGGATGGTCTGAGATTGCCCAAGCTTTACGCGATTGCGGATGCTGAGGTTTTGCATCGGCGCGGTGTGGGGCTGCGAGGGTTTGCGGAGGGGTTGCAGGCGGCTGGGGTGGGGTTGGTGCAGTGGCGGGATAAGGGTGGGGCTGCGCGGGAGGTGTTGGCTGGGGCGGAGGTGTTGCTGGAGGTGTTTGGCGAAAGTGACAAACCCCACGATAGCGACGGTGGGGCCGTCGCGATCATGGGGCACCCTTCGATCATGAGACACCCGCTGTTGATTATGAATGACCGGGCTGATCTGGCTGTGCTGGCTGGGTTTGGTGGGGTGCATGTGGGGCAGGGGGATTTGTTGCCGGAGGATGCTCGGCGGGTGATGTCTCGTGGAGATGGTTCGTCGGTGGAAGAGAAGGCAACCCACCCTTTCTCAGAAAGCGAGAAAGGATGGGCCACCCGGATTGGTGGCAGGATGGGCGGGATTGTGGGGGTTTCTACGCATACGGAGGAGCAGGTGATGGCTGCGGAGGTTTCCTGTGCCGACTATGTGGCGATAGGGCCGGTGTTTGCTACCGGGACTAAGGTGGATGCGGAATCGGTGGTGGGGTTGGAGGGGGTGAGGCGGGCTCGGGCATTGACATCGAAGCCACTGGTGGCGATTGGGGGGATTACTCGGGGGAATGCTCGTAGTGTGATTGAGGCGGGGGCGGATTCAGTGGCGGTGATTAGTGGGTTGTTTGGGGATGGGGAGACCGTGGAGGAAGTGGCACGGGACTTTCTTCGGATTTTGGGGTAGAACTGGGGAACGTGGATACAACGGCAAAAGCAAAAGCAGAAGCAGGTCCTTCGACTTCGCTGCGCTCCGCTCAGGATGACACATCTGTGTTGGCGGATAACACCTCTGCTGTGTTGGCGGATAACACCTCTGCTGTGGTGTTGGATAACACCTCTGCTGTGGTGGTGGGGGATAATGCCTCTGCTGTGGGGCGAGATGCGATGGCGGCGGAGTTTGTGCAGGGGATGGGGCTGTTTTCGGCTACGGCGATTGTGATGGGGTCGATGATTGGGTCGGGGATCTTTATTGTGTCGGCGGATATGAGCCGGACGCTGGGGTCGCCTGCACTGCTGATTGGGGCGTGGCTGGTGACGGCGGCGATGACGATCATCGGGGCGCTGAGCTATGGGGAGCTGGCGGCGATGATGCCTAAGGCGGGTGGGCAGTATGTTTATCTGCGCGAATCGCTGGGGCCGCTTTGGGGATTTCTTTATGGGTGGACGCTGTTTCTGGTGATTCAGTCGGGGACGATTGCGGCTGTGGGAGTGGCATTTGGGAAGTTTCTGGGGGTGTTCTTTCCGAGCGTGAGCCAGGGGAACTGGCTGCTGCATGTGGGGAGCGGGAATGTCGGGTTGAATACGGCTAATCTGGCGGCGATTGCTGTGATTACGCTGCTGACATTTACGAATACGCTGGGCGTGAGGATGGGCGCGGCGGTGCAGAATGTTTTTACGTCTGCGAAGGTGCTGGCGCTGGCGGCGGTGGTGTTGGTGGGACTGGTGGCGCGAAATGCAGCGGCTATTGAGGCGAATTTTGGACCGACTGCAAAAACCATATTTTCTCCGCCATGGTCAGACAGATACGGCGATGTTGTTTTTCAGTGGAAATCTGGCTTTTTCCCAGGCGCCGGTTTTACCGAATTTTGCATTCAAGCTGCGATCTTGATTGCGATTGTGCAGGTAGGGTCGTTGTTCTCGAGTGATGCATGGAACAATGTGACGTTTACGGCGGGGGAGATACGGAATCCGCGGCGGAATTTGCCATTAAGTCTGGCGATTGGGACGGGCGTGGTGCTGCTGCTTTATATAGCTTGCAACTTTGTTTATCTGAGTGTGCTGCCTCTGGCGGGTAGCGCGGATGCGGCGACTGTGGCGGGGCGGGGAATTCAGTTTGCCGCTCAGGACAGGGTGGCGACGGCGGTGATGGAGCAGGCTTTTGGCGGTATCGGCGCGAAGCTGATGGCGGCGGCGATTCTGGTGTCGACGTTTGGGTGTGTGAACGGGATGCTGCTGGCGGGGGCTCGGGTTTATTACGCGATGAGCCGGGATGGGTTGTTCTTTAAGGCGGCGGGGACGCTGAGCGAGAGGAGCAAGACGCCGGTGAATTCGTTATGGGTGCAGTGGGGGTGGACGTGTCTGTTGTGCCTGAGCGGGAGCTATGGGCAGTTGCTGGATTATGTGGTGTTTGCGGTGCTGGTGTTCTATATTCTGACGATTGTGGGGCTGTTTGTGCTGCGGCGGACGAGGCCGGATGCGGTGAGGCCTTACAGGGCGTTCGGGTATCCGGTGCTGCCAGCGCTTTATATCGTATTGGCGATATGGATTTCTGTTGTACTCTTGCGTTATAAGCCTCAATACACATGGCCGGGGTTGCTGATTGTTTTGCTGGGTATACCTGTGTACCTGGTATGGCGCAGACAGGCACCGAGCCGGTTGGCGTGAGGTTGGAGTGCGGCAGTTTGAGTATGGCGGTCCCTGTAGACCGATCCGATGGACTAGGTTGAAACTGGATAGGAGATAAGGGAAACGCATGGCAAATCTGTTTGCGAAGAAGTCGATGAACGTGCTGTTGGCCGAGTCGAAGGAGACGGGGGCCGACACGCTGGAACGAGTACTGGGGCCGGTGCAGTTGACGATGCTAGGAATCGGCGCGGTGATTGGCGCGGGCATCTTTGTATTGAGCGGGCTGGGGGCGCAGACGGCGGGGCCGGCGCTGATGCTGTCGTTTGTGCTGAGCGGACTGGGCTGCGCGTTCGCGGGACTTTGCTACGCGGAGTTTGCGGCGATGATTCCGCTGGCGGGGTCGGCTTATACGTATGCGTATGCGACGCTGGGCGAGCTGATGGCGTGGATCATCGGCTGGGACCTGACGCTGGAGTACGCGATGGGCGCGAGTACGGTGAGCTCGGGGTGGTCGAATCACTTTGTGGAGTTTCTGAATATCTTTGGGCTGAAGTTTCCGCTGTGGCTGGCGTATGACCACTGGACGGGATTGAAACTGGCGACGGATACGGTGGCGCGGCAGATGGTGAATGCGGCCAATCCTTCGCTGATTTCGGGTACACCGGAGTTTGGTACGGCGCTGGATGCGGTGAAGACGGCTGCATCTCCGGAGCTGCTTTCGCGGGCGCACACTCTGCTGAATGCTCCGACGATCGGCGGTGTCGAGTTTGGGTTTAATTTGCCGGCGTTCATCATCGCGCTGATCATCACAGTGATTCTGGTGATCGGGATTGGGGAGAGCGCGAAGTTCAACAGCTTCATCGTGGCGCTGAAGGTGGCGGTGGTGCTGTTTGTGCTGGGGCTGGGATCGCACTATGTGAATCCGGCAAACTGGGGGCACGACTGGAGCACGTTTGCACCGGCGGGTTTCGGCGGGATCGGGCTGGCGGCGGGGTTGATTTTCTTCTCGTACATCGGGTTTGACGCGGTGTCGACGACGGCGCAGGAGGCCAAGAATCCGCAGCGGGATCTGCCTATCGGAATTATCGTTTCGCTGACTATCTGCACGTTCCTGTATATCGGCGTGGCGGCGGTGCTTACAGGGATGGTGCCGTGGAAGCAGGTGAATATCGAGGCGCCGATTGCGCGGGCGTTTCTGGATCATAATCTGGGCTGGGCTTCGGACATCATTACGCTGGGTGCATTGGCGGGGCTGACCTCGGTGATGCTGGTAATGTTGCTGGGGCAGTCGCGTGTGCTGTACGCGATGGCGCATGACGGACTGTTGCCGAAGAAGTTCTTCGGGGATGTCCACCACAAGTTCCGTACGCCATGGAAGGCGACGATTCTGGCGGGGTTGGTGGCGGCGATTGTGGGTTCGATTACGCCGATTGACGACATTGGCAAGATGGTGAACATCGGGACGCTGCTGGCGTTCGTGATTGTGTGCATCGCGGTTGTGGTTCTGCGGAAGAAGGACCCGGACCGGGCGCGGCCTTTCCGTGCACCGCTTGTGTGGCCGATTCCAATCGTTCCAATTCTGGGCGTGCTCTTCAACGGCTACATGATGATCAAGCTGGGGAAGTGGAACTGGATACGGCTGGTGGGTTGGCTGATCGTAGGGTTGTTCGTTTACTTTTTCTACAGCACAAAGCACAGCAAGGTGCAGGAAGCCGAAAAGGTCACCGCTGGAGATTAAGCCGGGCGCAGGAAGCGTAAAGGACGCCTGGCTTCGGCTGGGCGTCTCCATTTTAAGGAGTGGCAGAGGTTGCGGCGGGTGGGGGAGGGGTGGTTGGTGCTGCGGAGGCTGCGGGCGCGGGGGTATACGCTGCTGTGGGTGCGGGGGTGGGGGTGGACTTGGTTGAGGCGTCAGGTTGGAGAGGGGTTGGGGTCGTCGGCGCTGTGGCAGCAGGTGCTGACGCAGCAGGAGGTGGCGACGCGGGTATTGGCAGGACTTGAATGGTAGCGGAGCTGGTGGAGACGGGGTCGTCGCGAAGACGGAGGTAGAGAGTGGTGGTGCGGGATTTCGTGCGGGCTGCGGGGAGGTCGGTTGGGTGGGGAATTGCGATGGTGGACGCTACGAAGCCGTCGGGGATGGTGATGGGAGTTGTGAATCCGGGATCGGTGGAGATGGCTTCGAGAAGGTAGAGCTTGGCGCCAGAGAGGGTGCAAAGGGTGGAAGGATCGGCTGGGCAGGTAATGCTGTCGAGGGATGGGAGGCGGACGAGGGTGGTGAGGGGGATCCAGTCGCCTGGGATGCCTTCGGGGGAGACGGCGCGGAGGCGGAGTGGGCCGAAGGCGGAGGTGCCGAAGGTCTTGAGGGGGTCGAGGGTGCCGAGGATGGTGTGGGGGTTCTGGAGGACGAGGGTGCCGGTGGCGAGGGTGAGCTCGGCGCGGAGGGTCTCGTCGGCGTTGGCGATCTCTATTTTGGCGTTGCGCGGGAAGGGTGCGGCGGATTTGAGCGAGAAGGTCAACTGCTGGCTGATGGGGAGGTCTTCGTCGCTTCCGAGGCGGACGGTGGGATCGGCGGGGTGACCCATGTTGCGGCTGAGAAGGGTGAGGTTAGGCCGGGCGAGGCCTATGGTGACGGGGAGGATGATGTTGCGGCCGTCGTTGAGCGTGACGGTGGCGCTGAGCTTTTCTCCGGCTTTGAATCTGGGAGCGGGGGTGGAGTCGGGGAGGCTAAGGCGGAGAGTGGTCTCGGGGTTGGCGGCTGGCTCGTTTGCGGCGGTGGGCGCGGGCGCCGGGGTGAAGGTAAGGTTATCGACCTTTAGCTGACGGACCTGGGAGAGGTGAGTGCCGGTGGCGGTGATGGAGGTATCGCCGGCATGAAGCGCGAGGGCGGTGAGGGTGGCGGGCTCGCTGAAGGTCCGGGCGGTGACGGTTGCCGGGGTGTTCTCGCCGAACTGCTGGATGGAGATGTGCAGTGAGCCGGGATCGTGGGATTTGAGGGGGAGATTGACGTCGATGAGGTCAGGGAGATTGGCGGGCTTCCAGACCGCGGGAGCGAAGGTGCCGGGAGTGGCTTCGGTGGTAATGGAGGCTATGCAGGCGGTTCCGGTGGAGGAGAGCAGGACGTGATTTTCGCGGCCGGCGATGAGGGGATCGTCGGCCGCGAGCTTCCAGTTGGCGCCGGGGATGTCCTGTAGGTGGAGGGTGGGGCCGGTGAAGGTGTCGAAGCCCCAGGAGCCGGTTATGGTCCCGGTTATTGAGCCGGGAGGGCTGGCGGTGGCGGGTTTGCCGGTGGGCGCTTCAGAGTCTGACTGCGCAGGGTCCGCGGTGGGATTGGTAAGTTCGGCCTCAGTGGGCGTGGGGAGCGCACGGCGCGCGGGAGCGTGATCGACGATGAGGCCGCCGCGATAGGCGTCGGGGATGAGAGGGATGTCTGTCGAGGCGGCGGACTGCTCGCCGGCGCGCTGGCCACCGGATTGAGGGACGTTGAGGTGAAGAACGAGGTTGTGGGCGAAGCTGGTGGAGAAGACGAGCGGGGCACCTTCTATGGGAAGGACGACTTTGGGTTTAAGCAGGCAGGCGACGGATTTGGGGTCAGTCGGGCGGAGAGGCGGAGGGACGGACTTCTGGATGGAGGGCAGACCGATGACGATGACGGACTTGGGATTGCGAAAGGAGGGAGCGGTGTTGAGGCGGAGGTTGAGGCTCTCCTCCTCGGGGAAGGAGATGGCTGGGATGTACTGGTACTGAGCGGTGTGGAGGCCGCCGAGGATGCGGAAGAGATCGACGACGGCGCCGACGTAGGCGCTGTAGGTGCCTCCGCCTCCGATGCTGGTGTAGCTGGCTGCAGTGATGAAGTCGGAGTTGGAGCCGGTGGAGAGGACGGAGATGACGGACTGGGCGTGCCCGTCGTCGAGCAGGGTCTGGTTGCCGGACTGGATGAGGCAGTTGTACTGCAGGTCCACGGGACGCTTGAAGCAGTCCTCGTTGGGCTTGAGGTTGAGGGTGCGGGCGAGAAGGTTGGAGTGGTCGAGGAGGGCCTTGGGATCGGAGGCGGGGGCCTGGCGAATGGAGGCGATGTATTTCTCGATGCGAGCCTGCTCGAAGCCTGCCTCGAGCAGGTCCTGGGAGGCGCGGACGAAGGTGCCGGGGCGGCCGCGGACTGCTTTTTTAAGGGTGGTGAAGTCGCCGCCGGTTTCGGGAGCGAGGAAGAGGAGGGCCTGCTGGGCCTCGTCGGGAACGGTGACGGTGACTCCCTCGTCGGTTTTGTGATTCCAGGTCTCGATCTTGGTGAACCACTCGTCGGGAGGTGGGTTGGTGCTGCCGCGAAGGAACGCGACGATGAGCAGAAGGTGGACGGACTGAGTGGGAGGCAGGTCAAGATGGAGCCAGAGCTTGTCGCCGGGCTGGAGATTGGGGACGTAAGCGATGGGAAGGGTCTTGCCGTCGCGGGTGACGCGGGCGTCGATCTTGGGGCCGGTCAGATCGAAGCGCGCGCCGTCGGCGGACGCCGCGAGGGGAAGAAAAGCAAGAAGAAGCGCGGCCAGGGCACAGCGAAGCCAGAGGCTGAGGGGAAACTTCTCCATCACATTATTTTAGACGGTGCAGGGGTGAACCCGGGGCGCCCGAGCGCCGTTTTCCTGTGAGTCTGTTGCGGGGAATATTCAGGGTTAAGGCTGATTAGCAAAACGGGATGAGGGTTGGTCACTGGCGATGACGCCGTCGCGTATGGTGATGACCCGGTGGGCGTATTCGGCGATGTCGGGCTCGTGGGTTACGACGACGATGGTGTTTCCGCGGGCGTGGAGGTCGTCGAAGAGGGCCATGATCTCGTCGCCGGTCTTGGAGTCGAGGTTGCCGGTGGGTTCGTCGGCGAGGATGATGGAGGGGTTGTTGACAAGGGCGCGGGCGATGGCGACGCGCTGGCGCTGGCCGCCGGAGAGCTCGTTGGGCTTGTGCATCATGCGGGAGCCGAGATTAACGGACTCGAGGACGGCCTTTGCGCGCTCGAGGCGCTCGGCGGCGGGGGTGCCGTTATAGACGAGGGGCAGCTCGACGTTGTGGAGGGAGGTCGCGCGGGCGAGAAGGTTGAAGGTCTGGAAGACGAAGCCGATCTCCTTGTTGCGGATGCGGGCGAGCTCGTCGTCGTTGAGCTCGGAGACGTCATGGCCGTTGAGCCAGTACTTGCCTTGAGAGGGCGAGTCGAGGCACCCGATGAGGTTCATCAGCGTGGATTTACCGGAGCCGGATGGGCCCATGATGGCGACGTATTCGTTATGACGGATGCGAAGGTTGACGCCGCGGAGGGCGTTGACCTGCTGGTCCCCCATCTCGTAGGTCTTCCAGAGATTGGAGGTGACGATGACATCTCCCGGGTTTGGGCCGGCTGCGTTGATCAGGTTGGGGTCCAGTTCGGTGTCGATGGCCATCCGGTTCTCCGGGTTACGTTATGCGATTGTGGCGATGCTGACGACGATTCAAGGATATTACGTTTTGCCGGCGCCAACGGTTCCGTAGAGGGCAACTGAGCGGGAAGCCGAAGGCGACACCAGTCTGTACGTTGCGGCGGAGGTCAGGAGCCGCTGGCCAGAGGGGTGTCGGGGGTGGTGTCTCGTTTGACGGCGACGCCGCTCTTGAGGGCGCGAAGGACCTTGTAGCGCCCTGTAACTATTTCGTTGCCAGCCTTGAGACCGCTTAGGACTTCTATGTCCGTAGCGCCGGTGATGCCAGTGGTTACAGGAACAAAGGAGACACGCATCTTCCCGCCGGCGGTGTTAACCAGGTAGACTCCCTGGACTAATTGAGGTTTCGCCGGGTTAGCAGCGGGGGTGGTGGGGGTCTTGCCGTTGTTGGCGGCGAACTGCTTTTCGGTGGCGACGTCGCGCTGGACAAGCGCCTGAATGGGGATGGTGAGGGCGTTGGTCTGATGCGCAGTCGTAATTTTGGCGGTTGTGGAGAGGCCGGGGCGAAGCTCGTTGAAGTTGGCGCCGGGTGTGGGATCGAGGGTGACGACGACCTTGAAGTCCTTGGCCTCCTCGGTGCCGGTGGTGCTCTGGCTGGTGGCGAGTCCGGTGGTGCGAAGCAGAGCCTGGTCGCCGACCTCGGTGACATGGCCTTTGAAGATGCGGCCGGGCAGGGCATCGACGGTGACGTCGGCGGACTGGTTGAGCTTCACATTGACGATGTCGGTCTCGTCGACCTTGACCTCGGCGGTGATGACGGACATGTCTGCGAGGGTCATGAGGGTGGATCCCTCGGCGTTCTGGATGCCGACGACGACGGTCTCGCCCTCGCGGACGGGGACGTTGGTGACGAGGGCGTCGAAAGGGGCGCGGCTCTCGGTGAGGCCTAGCTGGTAGGTGTTGCCGGCCAGCATGGCGACGGACTGCGCCACCTGGCTGCGGGCGGAGGCCGTCTGGGCTTTGGCCTGCGCGTAGGATGCTTCACGCTGAGCGAGGGTGGCGACGTCGACGTCGTAAGCGGCCTTTTTGGCGTCATAGTCCTGCTTGGCTACAAGTTGCTCTTTATAGAGCTGCTCGTAACGTTCGATGTCGAATTTTTTCTGGACGAGGTCGGCCTTGGCCTGCTCGACGGCCGCGGCGGCAGTTTTCTCCGCGGCGATGTAGGATTCGACGGTGGTCTTGTTAGCAGCGATGGTGGCCTCCTGCGCCCCGACGGCGGAGGCGGGCTGCTCGTTTTCCACCGTAGCGATGAGCTGGCCTTCTTTTACGTAGTCGCCTTCTTTTACGTAGAGATGTGTGATGCGGCCGAAGGCGGTGGCACCGACGTTGACGTAGGTCTTGGGCTTAATTTGGCCGGTTCCGCTGACGATTGAGACGAGATCCTGACGGACAGCCTTGCCGGTAACAACCTGGGTGACATTGGACTGGCTGTGGTAGATGCTGGCGGCGACGACCCCTGCCAGAACGAGAACCGCCAGGACGATCAGGATAACTTTTTTTGCACTCATTCAACTGCTCTCTTTGCTTCCGTATGCGCCGGTAGGTTCGCACACCATTTCATTATGAAAAACGTCTATATAGCTGTACGCAAGCGCCACTTAACAGGTTCCATCAGAGGAGTTCGGCATGGATGTTGCCCGGCTCCTTAGGTTTTCAACCCGATCTTCGACGGGCTCATCGGAGAGAGTGGGCGATTGGGATTTTGTCAGGTCAGAACGAGTTCGATGATAACAGGGGGCGAGGCGGTCTGGGCGCCCATGGGAGAGCCTGTATGGATGCTTGTATCGGAGGGACAAGGGTTCTACAATGGCAGGAGGTATCAGGAGTGCCGGCCTTTCATATGAACACCTCGCGTTTTCTCGTTTCAGCAGTTGCCTTCGTGTTTCTCGTAGCCGCAGGAGGGAAGAGCCTAGCGGCACAGAGCGCGTCCGGCAGCAGCGCTCCTCCGGATGGCGTCACGCAGGCGCCTGCGACGGTGGAGAAGCCCGATCCGCTGAAGAGACCATTGAGCGACAAAGACAAGTTCAAGCAGCAGAAGGCGCTGAAGGGCGAGCTCCACGGCGAGTACAAGAAGTGGGTCGATGAGGATGTCCGCTGGATCATCACCGACGAGGAGTTGCAGGCGTTCAAGAGCCTGAGCAACGACGAAGAGCGAGAGACCTTCATCGAGAATTTCTGGCTGCGCCGGAACCCAAACCCCGACTCTCCTGAGAATGAATACCGCGAAGAGCACTACGCTCGCATTGCATACGCGAATGAGCATTTTGCAGCGGGCAAGCCGGGCTGGAAGACGGACCGCGGCCACATCTATATTGCCTATGGCAAGCCTGACAATATCGACTCGCACCCCAGCGGCGGCACCTATGACCGTCCGATGGACGAAGGCGGCGGAAGTACGTCGACCTTTCCATTTGAAATTTGGCACTATCGGTATCTCGAGGGGATCGGAGACAACATCGATATCGAGTTTGTGGATACCTGCATGTGCGGGGACTACCACATGACGATCGACCGCTCAGAGAAGGACGCGCTGAAGTACGTGCCGGGCGCGGGACTGACAATGGCTGAGCAGGAGGGACAGTCGCAGAAGAGCGATCGCTTCTCTGGTGGTGGGCTGGAGCAGCTTGGAAATGGGCCGACCATGGCGAACAACCAGAGCAAGCAGTTTGACCGGTTGGATCGTTATGCGAAGCTGATGGCTGCGCCGGAGATCAAGTTCAAGGATCTCGAGGCGTATATGGCGACCTCGAAGATACTGACTGGGCCGCCGTTCCTCTTCGATGTACGCACCGATTATGTGAAGGTGACGAACGATACAGTTCTTGTGCCGTTGACGCTGCAGATTAGAAACAAGGACATCACATTCAACACGAAAGACGGCGTAGCTACCGGAACGGTGAATATCCTGGGGCGGGTGTCGAACCTGAACCATAAGCCTATTCAGACGTTCGAGGACACCGTAACTGTTCAGGAGCCGAGCGAACTGCTGGCTCAGGTGCAGAACAACATGAAGGTCTACTGGAAGGCGCTTCCTTTACGGCCCGGGCTGTATAAAGTCGAGATCGTCATCAAGGACGTCAATAACCAGGATCATATTGGACGTTGGGAGCGCAGCATCAACGTTCCGAAGTACGATGACGACAAGTTGGCATCGTCTTCGCTGATACTGGCGGACCAGATGTATCGTGTTCCGTCGAAGGAGATCGGCGAGGGCAGCTTTGTTATCGGCAACACGCACCTTACACCACGCGTACCCAGCGGCATCGCTCAACCTGTGACATTCCACCGGGCACAGAACTTGAATTTCTGGATGCAGGTGTATAACCTTGGCATCGACGAAAAGAGCAGGCAGAACGGCGCCGTGGTGGATTATGAGATCACGGACTTGGCTACCAATAAGGTGCTGCTTCAGACGCAGGAGTCGACGACGAAGTTAAGCCCCAATTCCGACCAGGTGACTCTGGAGAGAAGTGTCCCGCTGGCGAGTTTGCAGCCGGGCAAATATCAGATTACGATCAAGGTGAACGACGGCGTCACCAAACAGCAGATCGCAGAGTCTGCGCCGTTTGTGGTTGACTGAGGCAGATGTGTCAAGCATGGCTGGATGGTTGCGCGGATTGTGCGGCGACGACCTCGGCTGGCACAAGCCGGTTAAGCTGACCCCTCCTTTTCCGGGTTCTTTTGAGGCAGGCCTTCGGCGCGCAGGTGAGTTGAAAACTGTGCAGCGATACCAGGTAAAACTCGTCGTTCTGGCTGTGATGCTGGTTCCGGCATCGACGAGGTGGGCTGTGGGTCAGAGTACAGCCGCAGAGGGACAGGCAACGGGCGCGGTGGTGTCCGGTATCGTGCGCGATGCGCAGGGTGTAGCCCAGATGGGCGCGTTGATCCAGGTGGTAGCCAACAATTCAGCGACGGCAGCGACGGCGTTTACCGATCTGCATGGACGGTACGTGGTTGCGAACCTTGTGCCGGGCAAGTACCACGTCAAGGCCTCGGCGGCGTTGTTTGTTCCGGTGACGCGGGAGAACCTGCTGCTGCGGTCCGGGGCGAGAACGGTGGTCAATCTGACGCTCAGCACTCTGTTCGAGACATCCGCCTGGATTCCGGCGGAACGACGCAAGGCGGATGAGCCTGGCGACGACTGGAAGTGGACGCTGCGTTCGGCAGCGAATCGGCCGATTCTGCGGATGGTCGAGGATGGGCAGATCGTGCTTGTTTCTTCGAGCGCGACTGAGTCGACGAAGCCTTATGAATCGGGTAAAAATGCAGTGACGGCGGGGGACGGGAGCTTTGGGCAGGGTGGGGTGCACAATACACTCTCGCTCGACCGCGGGTTGGCGGATGGAGCCGACGTTCGAGTGCGGACCGATATTGGCAGCGGGCTGGCCCAGGGAATGCCTCCGGTGGGGCGGCCGTCGGTTGAGCTGCAGACGGGTATTCAGAAGCAGCTTGGGTTCGCGGGTGCTTCGCGGACGGTGGTGAGCTATCAGTCGCATCCGGAGTTGATGGGGACTGGGCATGTTCCGGGGCTGGATGCTGTGCAGATAGCTTCGGCGCAGAGGACGCAGTTCGGCGATATGGCCGATTTGGAGGTCGGCGGCTCGCTAGTGCTGGTTCACACCTCGGGTTATGCGAATGCCATGCGTCCTTTCCTGCGAATGGCGGTTCATCCTTCCGAGGACTGGACGGTTGGTTATCGCATGGCGACTTCGCGGGATATGCAGGCGTTCAACAGTCTGGATACGGTGCAGCCTGAGCTGCCGGTGGCGGTGACGTCGCCGGAGGGTCGTCCAAGCCTCGAGCGCGGGGTGCATCAGGAGTTCTCGGTGCGGCGGAAGACTGGCCGCGGGATGATTCAGGCCAGCTACTATCGGGACAACCTGAGCAGTGTTCTGGTTTCGGGCGGCGGACAGCTTAGTGCGAGCGATCTGGATGGCGGGACTACGAATATTCCTTCGGCTGGAGTGATTGCAGACACTACTACTGGCGGTTTCAAGTTGCTGACTGCGGGTTATCGTTCGCAGGGTTTGAGCGTTTTGTTGAGCCAGCCGGTGATTGCCGGCGTCTGGGCGGCAGTGGAGTATGAGAACGGCTCGGCGCTTGCGATGCGGGATACCGGGACGTTGACGCTGCTGGACGTGGAATCGGGGTTGAGGCCGGCGACGGGTGAGTCGGCGACACTGGCGCTGAAGGGCACGCTGCTGCATTCGCGGACCAATGTTCGGGCGGCTTATCGCTGGCAGCCGGGATACCTGGTGACCGCGGTGAATCCGTATGCGGCGTTCAGCGATCAGGCTTACCTGAGTTTCTTTGTGCGGCAGCCTATTAGCTGCGGCGGCTGGCTGCCGGCGGGGCTCGAGGCTACGGTGGATGTGACCAACCTGCTGGCTCAGGGTTATCGGCCGTTCCTGTCGGCTGATGGCCGGACGCTTTATCTGGCGCAGGCTCCGAGGAGTCTTCAGGCCGGGTTGGCGTTCAACTTCTAGTTTTTCCTCCTTTTGCTACCCCCTACCCCCCCCTATTACCCGGCGATAAGTCTCTTGTTTTCATTTGGATGCGGACTATTAGTGTCTGCAAATTCGTCCAAACAAAGGGGTTACGGCTAAAATAGCCGGAATCAACAAGTTAGGCCCGGCTTTGTGCTGGGCCTGCTGTTTGTTTCGCTATCCTCAAAATCTAAAAGCTTCTTGTTTAATTCTCTAGTTCTATTTTAGAATGGCACATAACTAATGGGCACTTATTTTGTTTTCGCTAAGTGCTGGTGGGGCTTGGGTTGCTGGATTTTTTGAGGCGCGGGGGGCTTGACATGCTGTTTTGCTGAGTGTTTTTGAGAAAGAAGATACAAACGCAACAAAACAAAGCTAATTACTGACTTGGAACTCTTTGTAGCCAGTATTGCAGTAGGGATGTGCCATCTGGACATTATCAATGTGACCAGAACCGCCATCTCGTTGCGGCTTGATGTGATCGTAAGATACAGACTTCTGCGGGTCCAGCAAACCGGAACAAATTGGACAAGGGAGAGCTTTCGCGATGGAATTCTGAATGAATAGCATCGACTTTGTATCATCTGAAATGTGCGATGAAGTCTGTTTGCCGTTAACCTCAAGGATTCGGCCAGTTATTCCCATATGAGCAATGACCTTGTCGATTTCTAAGCTCCCGTCCTTTGCAGCCTCACTCACGAGGAAGTCGAACATATCTCGCATTTTCGGAACCCGCTGAGATTTTCCCATATTCTGCAAGAGAAGCCCGATTGTCGACTTATTGATTATCAAGAACTGTTCGATTTTCTGTCTTACCGACGTAAAAGTTCTAAACCAAGCAGAATTGTTGTTGCGCAGCTTCTCAGACACGAGCGCGGTCATGCCAAGAAAAAGGAATCTACTGTACTTGCCCTGCTCATTGTAGAAATAGACTGCGGGATGCAGACCCAAGCTGCCTGGGCCATTCCCTGTCAGCCTGGTCAGGACCTGAAGTGAATTTCTCAATACCCTCAACGTTCCGTCTCCGCTATTGTCGTCCAAATAGCCGCTGATAGTGATTATTGGCTGTTCTCTACTCCCAGCAATCGTCAAGAATTCAATCAGAAGAGAGAGGGCGTCTACCGGAGATATAGACCCTCCAATGGGAACATCTAGGGTCTTAAGCCGGCAGCTCTGTCTCCGGCTCAAAGAGAAGTTTATGCAATCCTTGCGCAAGCTCTACGATTTCCTTTCCAGTACCCTCATCGAACGAGGACCAATACTTATGACCACTACCGGCTCGCAAAATTGCCCTAGGAACTCGTTGAAATTCGTCGCATTGTGGAGGGTTTCCGTGCGGTTTGTGTCTTTGTCCAGTTGAAATCTGTTTGAAATGCGCGTCTGGCCGGTGTTCATAGGGTTTACGGGCCACAGGGAAGCACCCCCGAGGCCTGCAACCGCCGTTCAGACACACTGCTTCCTGAGGGGTGGCGGTTGTTGTTGTGTAAGCATCCTGGGCAGGCGCAGCAAGTTGTGTGCGGCGCAACTGAAGACGAACAGCCAGTCTACTTTCTCCAAGCCACGCAGCTTGACCTGGCGCAGCGGGCCGGTCTGCTTGAGCCAACCGAAGCTCTTTTCAATGAGCCAGCGACGGCTGCGACTGACGGCATAGCCAGGCTGGCGTGTGGTTCTACGGTCCAGGTTGCTCGCGCGGCCTTTGTCGTTCTTCGCCACATGCGGGGTCACGTTAAGTTCCCGCACCGTGCGCACAAAATCCCTGGTGTCGTACGCCTTGTCTGCGCCCACGGTGATGCGCCGGGAGCGGCCCATCTGCTTGCGGTGGAGCATCAACAGCGCGGCATCGCGTTCGGCGAATCCGTCGGCATGGGTGACCATGGCCGCGGCAATCAGTCCGTTGCGGTTCTCCACCAGCGCATGGCCCAGGTAGCTCAACTTCGATTCCTTGCCATAGCTCTTCTTGTACAGCCGCGCATCGGGATCCGTCGTGGACTGGTGCGTCTTGTTGCTGCGCTTCTGGCCATGGAAGTTGGTCCCATCACTGTCTCCGGAATCATCCTTGGGGCGGAAACTCTTCTGCGAGGCCCAGGCCTGGATCAGCGTGCCATCCACAGTGAAGTGCTCGTCCGACATAAACTTCTTCGCCTGCCTGTTCACTTCGGCGAAGAACCGCTGCGCTACCTCGGAGGTCAGCAGACGGTCGCGGTTCTTCGAAAACACCGCGTGATTCCACACTGCATCATCCATGCCCAGGCCCACAAACCAGCGAAAGAGCAGGTTGTAGTCGATCTGCTCGACCAGCAGACGCTCGGAGCGGATGGAAAAGAATACCTGCAACAGCAGCGCTCGCAGAATGTACTCCGGCGCAATCGACGGCCGCCCAGAGTCCGCGTACAGCGCGTCCAACTCCGGACTCAGCCTGCGCAGTACGGTGTCGGTCACCCTGCGCACTTCGCGCAACGGATGATCTGAAGGCACTCGCTGCTGCAACGACACATAACTGAACATCCCGTCCTGAACTCGCTCGTCTCCACGCATATCTGTAAGACGAATACACCCTGGCCAACACCGCATACAGGGTGCCTATTTCAACAAGTTCCTAGCACTAATGGCTATTGGTTTACGTCGATTCTCAATCAATGACCTTTCAGTTTCGTCTAGCGGTGTACCTTGTGAGTTGATTTTGAAGAACGAGGATTCAGCAACGAGCGGACTACCCTGTACCCATTGAAGAGCCAGCGCACGAGTGAATAGAACCTTTGCTCGCCTAGATATAGTGGAATCCGTTTTGGCATCTACATGGCTCTTCAATGTAGAGTACCGACCAATTTTCTGCTCAATCAGCTTGCGCGCCCGTTTCGCAATGCGCTTCTGGTCGTCCGAAATCTCTGTCTTGTAGAAAGCGGCCGAGAGTGCGCCGTCGCCATAGTCATCTTCCATCCATGCGCGTAACGCGCTTAGGCGATGTCCCCCATCGATCACAAAAACATATGATGGGGACTTCCAGAGAATGAGCGACGGAATCACTTCATTATCGAGAAAGCTTTCAATAAAAGTCTGCATTTGCTCAGGAGTCCAGTGGTTAGTCTCCCGCTGAAAATCGGGCTTGCGCAGCAGCTTCAAGACTGGCGAATCGGAGTACAGATGTGTGATCGGAAAATCTTGGAATAGGTTCAATGCAAACTCCCCCTCAACTTCTTTGACAGCAAAATCCTCGCGCGGAATCATTGCGTCCAGGTTGACTTTCTTGGCCATTAGTGAAACCTCTGGGAGAAGCTTTATCATACGCGCCCCGTCCCGTGAAATCGGATCCTAAGGGAGAAACCCTTGATTACTGATTCACTCACGATTCCAATCGTCAAAGCTGCGATTGATGCTCTTCAAAAGGGCGATCGAGATGCCTGGGCTGCGCTCTTTGAGCCTGATGCGCGGTTGTATGACGATGGCAGCACCAGGAGCCTCGACAAGTTCACTGCCGATGCTCTCGGTCATGAGCGCTTCAGTTCGATTGATCGTGTCGAAAATGATGGGCTGGATGTGTTTGGGGCGTTTCACTCTGACCAGTGGGGAGACTTCAGGACCTACTTCAAATTTCATCTTTCTGCTGCGGGGAAGATTCGGCGGCTTGATATCGGGGAGGCGGAGTAAGTGGGCAGATGACGATTCCTCCGCTCCGTGCGGAGTGACAAATGAAAGAACCAGCAACGACAAAAGCAAATACGGGGGTTCTTCGCTTCGCTCAGAATGACAACGTTAAAACGAAGGCAGAAGCACACTCTCCCCTTCGACTACGCTCAGGGCACTTTGATGAGCGCGGGCGGCTGAGGGTGGATATTAGTTAGCGGTGATTAGTGGCCGACGGCTTCGGCTGCGGAGCCGGGCTTCTGGTTCTTGAGCATGGTGATGGTGCCGATGTGGACGGTCATGGAGACTTTGTCCATGCCGCCGTTGAAGGAGATGTGATGGCCTTCGTGGCCTTTGACGGCTTCGGGGTTGTCGATCTTCCAGACCTGCTTGGACGCGTCGTCGACGAAGACGTAGTTTGCGCCGCCGGCGATGTTCTTCTTGACGTCTGCGGACGAGGTGCCGGGCTTGTGGGCGAGTCCGTCTTCGATCCAGCCTTTCACGCCGGTGACGTCCTGTCCGAAGGTGAAGGTGCTGAGGAGAGCGAGTGCGATAATGCAGGCGATGCGCTTCATAGATTTCTCCGCGACTCTTATATCTGTTGGAGGAACAGGGGATTAGATGCAGATTTGGCCGATGCGGCATTTTGATGCGGGGAACGGTTCGCCAGGGTGCTCAAAGTTGTATTAAACCATTGGTGAGCGTGGGTGGAGTTCCGAAGAGACCGGGGGGAGCCGTTTTCTGCCCGTAGATGGGCAGATTCTTCCGGCAATTGGGAAACCTTTTCTATTGCACGAAACAAGGAGGAACGCTACTCTAGCTCTAGTTGTGCGGAGTCAGTCGGCCCTTGCGTCGGCCTTTGTTTCAAATTGCATTCAATCTCTCACGAAGGTCATATAAGAATTATGCGGTCTGGCCGAATCCTGCTGAGCACGACGCTCCTGACATTCTCTCTGGTCGCTGCGATTCCGTCGCTGGCTGCGCCGGTGCACCGCGGCCCCACCGCTCAAAGGACGAATACCAAACACTCGAAGACCACGCCGAAGAAGGCCTCTCAGACCGGGATTGATCCGGCTCGGGCGACCGAGTTGCAGACGGCGCTGATCAAATACGGCTATCTGACCGGCCCCGCTTCGGGGACGTGGGATGCCCAGACCCAGGCGGCGATGCAGAAGCTGCAGGCCGATAACGGATGGCAGACCAAGCTGGTACCTGATTCGCGGGCGATTATCAAACTCGGCCTGGGCCCTGCGCAGGACAACATTGCCTCTCTGCAGTCGGCTGTGACGGCCCCGATCCACTCCAGCTATTAATCTCGTTACTTTCCGCCAATTTTAATCTCCTTGTTTCCCTCCAATTTTAATCTCCCTATTTTCCGCCAATTTATCCTGAGCACCACCTGCGAACCTCGATCTTTGCGAATGCCTGCCGCTTGATTCCGGAAGCCGCGGTTGCCTGGTGTCGAGTTCCGCCAAATCCGCCTGAACCGAAACTTAACCCGCAAAAACACGTCAAACAGAATACGTGAAATCAAAGATTTGGACTCCCCTTCGGCCGGTTTTGCTTCTCCTCATTCTGACCGCGCCAACCTCGCTTATTAGCCAGACTTCAGCCCGGCCGTTGAGCCTTGTGGCGACACTGGCTCCGTTCGGTGACGATCTGCCGGACGAACCGCTGCCACAACCCAGGTTCGAATCCAGCTCGGCTTCTGGGGCTCGGTCTGATTCTGCGCAGAATTCTTCACCTGCACAGAGCTCTTCGACTCCGCCGAACTCGCAGGCGTCGGAGCCGGCTACGGACTCGAGTGCGGGTTCGGCGGAGGATGAGGCAAAGAAGAAGAAGGAGCAGGATAAGGAGGAGGCCGAGAAAGAACTGGAGATCGAGCAGAAGCAGCGCATGGTCGGCGTGATTCCCAACTTCAACGCGGTGATGAACGGCAAGGCAGTGCGTTTGACCGGCGGACAGAAGATACGTTTAGCTTGGCGGAGCGCCATTGACCCCTACCAATTCGCGCTCGCGGGCTTTACCTCCGCCATAGGTCAGGCAACCGACTCGCATAGCTCGATCGATTCGAATGGCTTTCGCCACGGTTATGAGCAGGGGTGGACCGGCTATGCGAAGAGGTACGGCGCCAATTTCGCCGATCAGTTCGACGGGACGATGATCGGAAACGGCATATTCCCCGCGCTTTTCCACCAGGACCCGCGTTACTTCCGGCTGGGCGAAGGTCCAAAAAAGATCCGCTTTATCTATGCCGCTCTCTCGACGGTCCGTTGCAGGGGCGACAATGGCAAGTGGCAAGCCAACTACTCTAATGTGCTGGGTAATTTCGCAGCCGGGGGAATCTCCAACCTCTACTACCCGGCTGCGGATCGAGGGTTCGCACTAACCGCCGAACAGGCTCTGCTGGTGACTGCTGAAGGCGTGTTTGGCGCACTGTTGATTGAGTTCTATCCGGATGTGATGAGGCACTTCCACAGGGGCCCCAAAGACCCAGCTGCCGGCAGTCAGGCGGCTCAGACCACAGGGAGTGCGAGCCAATCCAACCGATAGGGTTTGGCTTATTGCCCAGGAATCAGTGCGACTTTGGCGTAGGGGAGTCGGGCATGGTGTAGATGACCTCGCCGGGGCGGGTGTAGTGGAGCTCCTCGCGTGCCTGGTGTTCGATGGCATTGGGATCGTCCTGGAGGCGGTCCACGTGGCCCTTCAAGAGGTCATTCTCGTGCTGGAGGCTTTGCAGCTGCTGGCTTAGCGCACGGGCTTCCTGGCGCTTCTGCTGGTAGGCGGTGAGGCCGTTCTGGCCGAAGACGACATGGTATCCCAGACCTATCGCAAGCGCTGCTGCTGCAACAGTAGCGACCTTTCGCCAGCTGCGGGCGCCGCGATCCAGCCAGGTTCGGCCGGTGGGCTTCGCGGTGTCCTGCTTTCGTCCTGTTTGCTGTGCTGCCATTGGTCTAAGTACAAACACTGAGGTGGTCAGGGTCAAGTGGAAAAGCCCCTGGATGGGGCAGGGTATCAAGTTTGTACCTGCAACCATCGTGCCAGACCTCCCCATTTGGGGGAGACGAATAAGCTGCACGAAATCGACGGCGGCTTGTTATTCTTGGTTGGGGATGCAGATACTGTTCGCCATCTCGGTGCTGTGCTTCGCGGGAGTGCTATGGGCTGCGCTCGCTTTCGCTCGCCATGTGAAGGCGAACCAGTTGCGGAGCAGAGGCGCTGCTTCGCCGCAACCAGACTTCAAGACGCGTTTCTTGTCGATAATCGAAACGACTCCACCGATGCAGATACAGATAGTGCCGGAGAGAGTTTCTGAGACCACGCGCAGCACGCGGCAGACGGTCCTGCAGCAGTCGGTACACGACATTACGGCTAGCAAGCAGTGGATGTTGCCGCCGCAGGCTGTGCATATGGGCCGGCTGCCGGTTCGCGCGGTCGAAGGTGGCGAAGGTGTATCGGCGATGCGCAAACCTCCGCAGTCCGCGCGCTACGGACGGATGGAACTGCTCGACCCTGCGTATTTCAACAAAGACCTGGGAGACCTCACGGACCCTCAACCAAGCAACCTCCGCGTGAACGGCCGGAGCAGATCGAACTAGTCGAAGCGCTGCAAGGCGCTCGAAAGGAACTGCAGTATGTCATCCGCTTTCTCCAAGTCTCTGGGCCTCAAATCTCCTGGCTTTTCGCAGCCGATGCAGCAGACACTGACCGGGCAGGCCGCGCTGGCTGTTGCGGCGACCGGACTGGTTGCCATCTGCGCGCATATCTCGCTGCCTCTGTTGTTCACGGCAGTTCCACTTACGCTGCAGACGTTCGCGGTGATTCTGGTGGGGATGCTGCTGGGGCCGGTGGCGGGATTTTCGTCGCTGGCGCTGTATCTTGCCGAGGGCGCGGCGGGGCTGCCGGTTTTTAGTCCGCATGGCCTGAGTGGAGTGGCGCAGCTGCATGGCCCGACCGCAGGCTATCTGTTCTCGTATCCGATTGCCGCCGCCGTGGCAGGGTTGTTCGCGCAGAGAGTACGGCTCTCACGCTCGACGTTCACCAACGGCATCATCGCCGGAGCGATCGCGAGCCTTCCTATCTTTGCGATGGGAATGGCGTGGTATGCCTGGGAGTTTCATCTGAGCGCCGCGACGGGGTGGAGTCTTGCCGTTGCGCCGTTTCTGCCTGGCGAGATTGTAAAGATAACGGCTGCCGCGGGAATCTTCTCGAGTGTTCAACGGTGGCGCCGGTCTTCCAACCAGAGCTAGCCCTGCCAAGACGGCAGATTGAACCTCTGTGGATACCTCTGTCCGAAGAGTCTCTCCGCACATCGTAAACTTGAAGATAACTTTCCGAAGGACATTCGAATCATGCGTTCCGCCAGCACCGCCCTGCAACAGATAAGCATTGCCCACTCCCCGGACTCCGACGACGCCTTTATGTTTTATGGCCTCGCGACGAACAAGGTCCGCGTGCCGGGCTATAAGTTCACCCACACGCTGACGGATATCGAGACGCTGAACCATAAGGCCATCGACGAGGCGTTCTTCGACGTTACGGCGATCTCTTTCCACGCGTACCCGTACCTGCAGGAGAACTACGCGATTATGGCGTGCGGCGGCAGCATGGGCGAGGGGTACGGGCCGATGATCGTGTCTCCGCGCAGACTGACGCTGGATGAGGTGAGGAAGACGCGCATCGCCGTGCCGGGGACTTTGACCTCGGCGTACCTGACGCTGAAGCTTTTTGCTCCGGAGGTTGAGACGGTTACGATTCCGTTCGACAGGATTATTCCGGCGGTGACGTCGGGGGAGTTCGATGCGGGACTTATCATCCATGAGGGGCAGCTTACTTACGCGAACGACGGACTGGTGAAACTGCTCGATCTGGGCCACTGGTGGCATGAGCAGACGGGGCTGCCTCTGCCTTTGGGGGGCAATGCAATTCGCAGGTCGCTGGGCACGGAGGCTATTCGGACGACGACCAAGGCGCTGCGCGACAGCATTCAACATGCTCTCGACAATCGCGACGAGGCGCTGGCGTATGCGATGCAGTTTGCGCGCGATCTGGACTCGACGTCGGCGAATCGGTTTGTCGGGATGTACGTGAACGATCGGACGCTCGATTACGCGGCGGATGGCCGCGCGGCTATCGCCAAGTTTCTCGAGATGGGCTTCGAGCGCGGCATCATCCCGCATAAAGTACATGTAGATTTTGTCGGCTGATCTTCGCGCGCAGAGACGTTTTTCGAGCGTCTGATTGTGATATTCTTAGGGAGTCAGTTGAGCGCTGCAGGCGTTATTTTGCGGTCGCGAGCGTCACTCAACGGCTCCTGTTATTTGGGACACAAACCCACCCTGGACGCGTAGCTCAGCTGGTAGAGCATTCGACTCTTAATCGACTGGTCGTAGGTTCGATCCCTACCGCGTCCACCAAACTCCCTACTCATTCTAAATAACTTAATCGTAGAAACTCTCGCACGCAGGGGAACCTCCCACCGCTCGGATCGTTGTGGTTATCGCCAATTATCGGCCACTGTTGGGCACACTTTGGTCACACTGGACTTACTCCCCCCGTGACGTGTGAGAACGTCTCCTCCACGTGCTAGTTTTCGGACTTCTCTGGAATTCTAGGTGGTCAGCACATGCTGGTCTATTACAGAGGAACGACAAATCACCCGAGCCATTGATTAGTACGAATCTGGAAATGAGACTCGGGCTTCGAACCCATGACCTCTGCCGTGGCAGAATGGTCTCGGCGTAACATGGGGAATCCAAGATGAGTGCGGAGACATAAAGTGATAAGCATCAGGAATCGCGGGAGACCATCCAAGTCAGGGAATTTGCCGCAGCAGATCATGTTGGTAGTAAGCCTTCCGAAACCTGTAGCGCAGGATCTTGGTTCTCTCTAAAAAGACCTGCGTCATCCCCCAAATACAGTTGGGCATCTAGCGTACGCCCCACGCGGCAAATCTGCACGTGATCCGCATCGTGGCGCAATGTTTCACCTAGCGCACGAATGTACTGGCTAACACGCAGCAGTTCGAGTTGAATGAGCGCTCGTTCTGTAGTCGCGAACTGAGAACCGCTTGTCATTCCCGATCATCGGCACGGGCAAGAAACAGGCAACGTAGTGATGTGCATAGTGACTTGATTGAACTTGGAAAAAGAACAGGTTCAATGTTTTTAGTGCCAGTCAGGTCCGCGGAAGAGGACGCCAGCGCCGATGCGGAATTGATTTTGTCTGTCTCCTTGAATGTTTCTAAGTTCGGAGTAGAAGTAGTCGGCCTGCACAGCTCGAATCCAGATGTGTTTTGAAACAGCGATGTCGAGGCCCCCACCAACGGTGTAGGCGAAGGACGTGTCGTAGCTCGTGGGCAACTTGCCTACAGGCGCCGGGAAGTAGCCGTCGAAGCCGTGGACGCCGCCGAAGAGAGCCTGCCCGAAGGGCTGGAATTTTGTGTGATTCGAGACTCGCATGCGAACCCCGCCCATACCGTAAAAGAGGCTTAGGCCGGTGTTGAAATTTGGGATGTTGCCGGTCGCGTGACCACCCGACTCGACTACCACCGAGAAGTTGTGCCACACCGGTATTGAGAAGCCGCCCAAAGCTCCAGTCATCCAAAAACATCCGCAGCCGCCTACAGGCGCGTTGGCGTACATCGCACTATAGGTGGCGTAGCCTTCGATGGCGTTTGCGGGACGTTGCGCATGCACTGCCGTAGAGAGCGACGACAGCAACGCGTAGACGAAGACATAAGTCAGCTTGTTCATCACTCCTCCTATTGAACGGTAAGAGTTACAGTGGTGCTGTGCGTTACGGTTCCGCTGGTGGCGGTGATAGTGACGTTGTAGGTCTGCTGGGGTTGGTTGAAGTAACCTCCCGCTCCGCAGCCTGAGATCGCTCCGAAGGAAGCAACGCCAAGCAGCAGCCACAGCAGCAGCCGTTGTGGCCTCGCTCGGGTGTCGCCTAAAAAGTGCAAGCGGCAACAGCAATACCGCTAATACGAACGGCGTCTTCGAAGCGTCGCGCAATGCTGCGCTTTGCTTCGGCACGCTGACGGTGAAGGTGGAAGTTGCGCTCGCAGAGCCGGGAGTCACGGCCGTTGGTGCGAAGGCGTAGCTTGAGCCCGGCGGCAGGTTCGTCGCCGTCATTGTGACCACATTAGTGAAGCTCCCATTCACGGCAGTCACGGTAATGATGTAGTTGGCCGACGCTCCCGGAGGAATCAACTGCGGCCCGGTAGTCGAAGTCACCGTAAAATCTGCCACTGAAACAATCACCTGCGTGAGGACAGATGAAATGGCTCCGTTGTAGTTGCTGTCGCCACTATAAACGGCCGTGACGGAGTGAGTTCCCACGGCCAGCGTGGAGGTGGTAAAGCTTGCTTTGCCGCCACTGATCGTGACGGTCCCCAGTATGCCTGTGGTCCCCGGCAACGTTATCACGTCGGAGAAGCTCACGGTGCCCGTCGCTCCGGCAGGCATCGTCGCGGTGAAGGTTACGGGGCTGCCTTGGGGCGCTGGATTGAGCGACGAAGTTACGGTCAGAGGTGGCGTGCCACCAACTCCCAGCGTGGTCTTGTTTACCACCTGCGCCAGCGCCGCCGAAGTCGCGCCGTTGTAGTTCGCATCACCGCTATACACCGCTGTGATCGAGTGCGTTCCCACTGACAGCGTCGAGGTCGAGAAACTCGCCGAGCCATTGGATACGGTCCCGGTGCCCATCACCGTCGTTCCATCCATGAAGGTCACCGTTCCGCTGGCGCCTGCGGAGAGCGTCGCGGTGAACGTCACTGATGCCGCAGATGTCGATGGATTCTGTGAGGAGGCTACGGTCACCGACGGAGTTCCCTTGCTCACCGTCAGGGTGCCGTTCACGAAAGTGATCGAGTAGTTGGCGGAGCTCAGACCTCCGGTAATCGATACCGGATAAGTTCCCACTGGCGATGTCACCGTTGCAGTCGTCGAGTAGACCGGCACGCCGGTCACTGCTGTGGCATACGTGTCGCCGTTGACCAGCGTGCCCGAGACGGTATAGCTGAACGCCGGGTTACCCTGCCCATACTGGCGACTTGCGTCCGTCACCGTAACTGTAAGGGCTGCCGCGCCGCCCGGACCAGTTCTCTTTGCCACGGTTACGGTCACCGCTGAGCTCGTACTTTCCGCATAGTTCCCGTCGCCCTCATAGGACGCCGTGATGGTGTATGTGCCCACACTCAGCGCCGAGGTCGACAACGTCGCTGTCCCGCCAGATACCGTAGCGGTGCCCAGCACCGTGGAGCCGTTGGAGAAGACGACGGTTCCGGTTGCGCTACTCGGAGCTACCGTGGCCGTCAGGGTGACCGGATCGCCATATTGCGTCGAGGTCACGCTCGTGGTCAGCGCTGTCGTTGTGGCGGCAGTCACGATCGTCAGGGTTCCAGGAACAGTGGTCAGCGTATAGTTTTCGCTCACCAGACCGCTTACGTTGATCGGGAAGGTCGAACCCACCGGAGAGGTCGGAGTGTCCGTCAAACTGTAAACCGGAACTCCGGTCACCGCCGTGGCATACGTATCTCCGTTCACCAGCGTGCCCGAAACGATATACGCAAACTCCGGATTCGCGGTCCCGTACTCACGGCTTGCGTTTTCAACCGTCACCGTCAGCGCGGGACCTCCGCCGCAGCCGTCTTCTTCGCCACCGTCACCGTCGCTGGCCCGCTCGTGCTGCTCGCATAAGTCGCGTCGCCGTTGTAGGTCGCCGTGATCGTATGCGTTGCCCGCATTCAATGTCGTCGTGATCAATGTCGCCACGCCGCCGGTGACCGTGCCCTCGCCCAGAAACACCGAACTATCATAGAAACTCGCGGTGCCCGTTGCGCCTGAGGTGACCGTCGCCGTCAGGGTCACCGGATCGCCGTACTGCGATGAGTTCGGAGAGGCTGCCAGCGTCGTTGACGACGAGGACGGCACCACCGTCAAAGTGCCGGGAACGAACGCAAGCACATAGTTTTGGCTCGTCAGTCCCGACACCGTAATTGCAAAGGTGCCCGCCGTCGTTCCGGCGGTCGTTGAGTAAGTCGGCGTGCCCGTCACTGCGGTGGCATAGGTATCACCGTTGACCAGCTCGCCCGCAACCGTGTGACTGAATGGCGGGTTCGCCTCGGTCGTCGTCCGCGATGCATCGTTGACTGTCACGGTCAACGATGCTCCCCCGCCAGCGCCCGTCCGTTGCGTCACCGTCAGTGTCACCGAGTTGCTCGTGCTCGCAGGAAAACTCACGTCCCCGTTATAGGTAGCCGTGATCGTATGCGTGCCCGCGCTCAGTGTGCTCACTGAGAACACCGCCGTAGCACTGCTATCCAACGACGACGTGCCCAGCAGGGTGGTGCCCTCGTGGAAGCTCACCGTGCCCGTCGCCCCAGACGGTAGGTCCGACGACTGCCGTCAGTACCGCAGGGTCCCCATACATCACCGTCGTCGGGCTCACGCTCAGCGTCGTCGTTTCACCCACCGCTGGCGTCACTGTCAGCGTGCCGTTGACGAAGGTAAAGGTATAGTTGGCCGCAGCCAGCGTTCCCACCGCCGCAGTGATCGGGATAGGTCCCTGCAGGGGAAGCCGTCGTCGCCGTCGTGGTCAGGCTTGGTGCTCCCGTAACTGCCGACGCCTGCGTGTCGCCATTCACGAAGCCGGTAATCGCGCTGGTGAAGGCGGGATTTGCCGTCCCATGAGGACGGCTGGCGCTGTTCGCCGTCACGGTCAGCGTTGCCTTGTTCACTCCCTGCGTCAGTACGGACGAAGCCGCTCCGTTGTAGTTACTGTCTCCGCTGTACACCGCGGTGATCGGATGCGTACCCGCCACCAGCGTCGAGGTCGTGAAGGTGGCAGTGGTGCCGGAGATCGGCACTGCACCGCTGATCGCCGCGCCGTTATCCTCGAAGGTCACCGTCCCGGTGGCTCCCGCTGGAACCGTCGCCGTAAAGGTCACAGTTGGCACCGAAGGTCGATGGGTTCAGCGACGGGCTTACCGTCACCGCTGCCACACCTCCGGACCCAGGCGTCCCCTTGTTCACAGTCAGCGTGCCGTTGACGAAGGTGAAGGTGTAGTTGGTTGCAGCCAGCGTTCCCAGCGCGGCAGTGATGGGATAGGTTCCTACCGGCGACGTCGTCGTCGCCGCTGTGGTCAGATCAGGTGCTCCCGTAACCGACGACGCCTGTGTGTCGCCGTTCACGAAGCCCGTGATCGTGCTGGTGAAGGCAGGATTTGCGGCTCCATAAGGACGGGCGGCGTCATTCGCTGTGACGGTCAGGGGTGCCTTGTTCACGGTCAGCGTGCCATTGACGAAGGTAAAGGTGTAGTTGGTTGCAGCGAGTGTTCCCAGCGCAGCAGTGATGGGATAGGTTCCTGCGGGCGACGTCGTCGTCGCCGCCGTGGTCAGATCAGGTGCTCCTGTAACCGCCGATGCCTGCGTGTCGCCGTTCACAAAGCCCGTGATCGTGCTCGTAAAGGCAGGATTTGCCGTCCCATAAATACGTCCGGCGTCGCTCGCCGCTACAGTCAATCCTGCCTTGTTTACCACAAGCGAGACACTTGCGGTTGCGGTGGTGTAGTTAGTCGCGTCGGTCGGCGTAAATGTGACGTTCAGAGTCTGCGTCCCAGCGTTCAACACCGCTCCCGCCGCCGGACTGTACGCAAAGGTTCCCGGCACACTGGCCGTTGCATTGAGCTGGGTTCCGCTCAACGGTGTGCCATAAGTGATGACTGCAGGATTCGCCCACGTAATCACAGGCGTCACCTGCGTCACGACCTGGGATACCGCTGTTGAGATTGCGGCGTTGTAGTTGGCATCTCCGCCATACTGCGCAGTGATCGAGTGTGTGCCCGCCGTGAGTGAACTGGTCGTTAGCGTGGCGACGCCACTGCTGATCGTTCCTGGACCGAGAGAGGTTGCGCCATCGAGAAATGTCACTATACCCGTGGCATCGGCCGGAAGTGTGGCCGTAAAGGTAACACTTCCCCCGAAGGTCGACGGGATTGAGCGAGGAGGCCAAGGTAACGGTCGGGGTTGCCAAATTCACCACTTGGGATAACGGCGTTGAAACAGCAGCGTTATAGTTGACATCCCCGCCATACTGCGCCGTGATCGAATGTGTGCCTGCCGTAAGCGAGTTGGCCAGCTGGGTAGCGACTCCACCGCTGATGCTTCCCGTACCAAGAACTGTCGTGCCATCGAGAAACGTCACTGTGCCCGTTGCATCGATAGGGAGGGTAGCAGTGAAGAGCACCAAGCTGCCGTATGCCACTGGATTCGCCGATGAAGCCAGGGCGACCGTGAGCGACGTCGGTGTTACGGTGAAAGTGCCGTCCTGGAACTCGATCAGGTAGTTGAGCGAGCTTAGACCGCCGACAATCGACACTGGATATGTTCCAGCTGGTGATCCCAGCGACGCCGGTGTTGAGTAAATGGGCACGCCCGTGACGGCCGTGGCCGGCGTATCTCCATTCAGGAGTGCGCCCGACACCGTATAAGTGAAGGCTGGGTTTGCCTGACCATATATACGGCTTGTGTCATTTGGGGTCACGATCAGGTACGGTTCCCCACTCGGGCCAGTCTTCTGGGAAACGACGATAGTGACAGGCGTGCTCGTGCTCGCACCGAGGTTGTTGTCTCCGAGATACGCGGCGGTGATCGTATGCCTGCCCGTCTGGAGGGTGGTTATCGCCAGAGTTGCGACGCCGGTTCCAGAGCCGACCTGTGCTGTGCCGAGCACGTTCTGTCCTTCGAGGAAGACGACGGTCCCTGTCGCCGTCGTCGGTGCAACGGTGGCAGTCAGTGTTACCGTGTCGCCGTATTGAGCTGCCGTGAAGCCCGTGGTCCCAGCTGAGGCTGCGGCCAGAGTTGTCGTGGACGAAGCGGCCACGATCGTCAACGTGCCGGGGACGGTGGCGATCTCGTAGTTCTGACTTACCAGCCCGCTGAAAGTAATCGGGTACGTCGTGCCGACGGCCGAGGACGCAGTGTCGGTCGTGGCATAGGCAGCTACTCCGGTTACGGCGGAGTCAAAGCTATCGCCCGGGCAGAAGAGTGCCAGTGACAATAAAGGCAAAATACGGATTCGCGGTCCCGAACTGACGGCTGGCGTTTTGCACGGTTATCGTCAGGGCAGCGCCGCCGGCCAGGTCCTTGTTTTTTAGCTACAGTCACAGTCGACGGCTGGCTGATGCTGGTGGAGTAGATCCCATCGCCGGAGTAGGCCGCCTCAACTGAGTGGGTTCCGGCGGTAAGGGTGGATGTCACGAACGTCGCCGTGCCGCCGGACAGCGTCGCATCCCCGATGAAGACTGTGCCACCGGATGGCAGCACATCGTAGAAGGTCACCCTTCCCGACGCGACTGTAGGGCTCATGGTTGCGGTGAGGGTAATAGGATCACCATACTGGCCCGAGCTTGGATTGACCGTAAGCGTGGTGGTCGAGGGCATGCCGATTGCATCATCCGTTACGACTCAGAGTTCCGCTGATGATTGTTGTCGTGTAGTTGTTTGAGGTCAGACCCGATATGGTGATCGGGTATGTGCCCGGATCCGAACCTGCTGGCGTAGCGAAGCTTGGCGTTCCAGTGATCGCTGTTCCGTACGTGTCGTTGTTGAATAACTGACCGGTGACGTAATAGCTGAAGCGGCGGATTCGCCGCACTCGCAGGGCGCGTTGCATTTCTGACGACGATGGTCAGCGCCGGCGCCTGATCTTCACCGGCAGTCCTCTGTGTGACGGTCACCGTCGCTGGAGAACTGGTGCTGGGCAGCAGATTTGGGCCGCCATTGAAGGTCGCAGTGATCGTATGAACGCCCGCTGGCAGGTTGCTCGATCGGCAACTCGGCCTGTGTGGCGCTGTCGAGCGACGCGGTTCCCAGCAGCGTGGACCCTTCGTAGAAGCTCACCGTTCCGGTAGCTCCCTGGGTAACGGCTGCTGTCAGCACCTCCTGGTCCCCATACATGATGTTCGTCGACGCTGTCGCAATCGTCGTAGTCGAATTCCCTTGCGTGACCGTAACGGTGCCATCCTGGAAGGCGATCTCATAGTTCGCCGATACCAACCCGGAGACAGACAGAGGGTACGTGCCCACAAGAGAGGTGAGCACTGCGCTGGTCGTGTACACGGCGGTCCCCGTCACGGCGCTGGCGGCGGTGTCCCCAGGTACAAGGGTTCCCACCACCGTATAGCTGAAAGGAGGATTCGGCTGGCCGAAGGGTCTGGTCACGCTGTTGGCCACCACCGTCAGCGCGGGGCCACCACCAGCCGCCGTCTTCTTGGTTACAGTGACCTGCACCGGCCCTGAAGAGCTGCCAGCGAAGTTGTTATCCCCTGTGTAAGTCGCCGTGATGTTGCTATACGTTCCCACCGGAAGATATTGCCCTGTTCCCGGTATCTGATTAAGCGCCAGAGTTGCGGATCCGGCGTTGAGCGTTGCACTGCCAAGCAGTTCCGTGCCGAGGAAAAAGTTCACCGTACCGGTCGCGGCAGTCTGATTTACGGTCGCAGTGAAGCTAATCGTATTGCCGTAGATCGCTGTCTGCGTAGGCGGCGCCAACGATGTAGTCGTTGCTGCCGCACTGTTTCTGAGAGCAAAGTTCACCGATCCCACAGATCCAGCAGCCGCTGTGACGGTATAGGCTCCGGTGGTTCCGTTGGCGGTAGCGATCACGTGTGCAAATCCGTCGATGTCGGTCACAGCAGATGACGCACTCAGGCTGGCGTTGGCTGTCGTACCGTTGGCCACATAGGTGACAGTCACACCCTGGACAGGGTTGCTGCCGGCATCGGTGACAAAAACCGTCAGCGGCTGCGTGAACTGTGTATTGATCACCGCAGTCTGCGGGGAGCTTCCACCAAAGGTAGTAATCGAGGTGGCAGCACCGGCCGTGTTGGTGAGAGTGAACTGCGCTGGAGGTCCCACGGCGGACGCCGTCACCTGGAAAGAACCGGCCTTGCCGTTAGCTGTGACGTTGACCGACGCGAGCCCATTGGCGTCCGTGGTGCTGGTTGCCGCAGAAAGCGTCCCGCCGGGCGTGGTTGTGGTTCCATTCGTCGCCCACGTGACAGTGATATTCGGCACAGGATCACCAACTGCGTCCTTTACGATAGCCACCAGCGGACTCGCGTAGTTCGTATTCACCGCCGCACTCTGGTTGCTGCCGCTGGAAACAGTGATCGAAGTCGGGAGACCGTAGATGATCTGGGTCAGGCTGGCTGAACTCTCGACGAACTTGTCCGTGCCGAGGTAGATAGCCTGGATGGTGTGCGAGCCGGAGGTGAGCGAATTGTTCGTGTCTATGGCCACGCCATTCGAGTTGACCTGGACGGGAAGGCCCTGGGTTTTACCGTCTGCCGTGAACTGAACCAGACCCTCGGTAACCGGACTGCCACTCTCTGTGACGGTCGCGGTAAACGTAATCCTCGTGCCCTCCTGTGCTCCATTGGGAGCGTCCGAAACAAGAGCCGTCGTCGTCGCATTCGGCAGAACGAGCAGAGGCACTCTCTGAAGGTTGCTCATCTCGGGTGAGTTTCCGGTGCCGTTCCCACTGGTATTGTGCCCCGCCTCGTTCCCGTAAGCGGCAAAGACATACAGCGTGTGCAGTCCGGAATCCAGTGGACTCAGAGTTATCGTGAAGGTCGCCGGATTGGCGCCGCTGGCGCTGGTCGGCGTGGCCAGGCTCCAAGGAGTTGCCCCGTCCGCCGAAAAGTAGACCTGCGTGGGCGGTGGATTGGTGGTATTGCCAATGCCGGTGTAGGGAGGGCTGCTGGTGTAGGCGCTGGTGACGGTGACGTTGAAGCTTGGCGTCTCATTGAAGGTCGCAAAGACGCCGCCGCTCGTGAAGCTATCGTTGCCCGATACCACAGGGGTTAGTGCAATGTTCAGCGGAACTGGCTGTTGCGCTCCCACAGTGATTACCGTGACGTTCCCGCTGCCGCGATTCGAGATATAAACCTGGTTCGTGACGGGATTCACGGCTACACCGGAGGGAAGTAACCCGGTCGGCACTGTCGCACTCACCGTGTCACCGGTTCCGTCGATCACCGTTACGGTGGCGTCGTTCTGGTTCGCCACATAGATCTTGTTGGTGAGAGGATTCAGATCGAGCGCGTACGGCAATCTCCCGGTAGGAACCGTGGCGATGACGGTCCCTGATGACCCATCAATTACGTTCACGCTGTTGTCGCTTTGATTGGCGACATAGATCCTGTTGGTAAGTGGATCCACAACCACAGCACCCGGACTGCCTCCCCACGGGGATTAAGTCGATTCGTTGCAGTGTGTCTCCGTCGATGACGGTGACATTGTTACTGCCTTGATTGACAACGTAGTAGTTATTCTCCGCAGTGTTCACTCCCACAGCAACCGGGCGGTCGCCAACAGTCACCGTCCCAACTGGTGCATTGGTTACGCCGTTGAGAACGGTGACGTTGTTCGATCCCTGGTTGGCGACAACAATCGTATTGGTCACTTCATTGAGCGCCAGTCCTTGTGGCGCTGTTCCAACGGGGATGTTGGAGGTTCCATTGGTAGTTCCGTCGATGACGGTCACGTTGTTCGAAGTGGAGTTCGTGACATAGGCCCTATTGGTTACCGTATTGACAGCTATAGCAAAGGGACCTTGCCCTGCGCCGACCTGGGTCGTCGCATCGCCATTGATGGCGTCAATGACAGTTACATCTGCACTGCCGCTGTTAGGTACATAGATCTTGTTGGTCGCCGGATTCACTGCTACCGCCGTCGGACCGGTCCCCGTACTCACGGTAGATGTAGTACTTCCATTCGCAGCGTCGATCACGGTTACGGTGTTGTCCCCCATGTTGGGCACGTACACCTGGTTCGTCAGCTGGTTCACCGCCACCGCGTAAGGGTTGTTTCCGGCATTAATCGTGTTGGTTGTTTTGGTTGCCCCATCGACGACGGCAACACTACTGCTTCCATAGTTGGCGACGTAAACCCGATTCGTTACAGGGTTCACTGCCACCGCGCCCGGGCCGTTGCCAGTAGAGATGGAATCCACCCTGGTATTGCTACTGCCATCAATCACGACCACATTCCCAAAAATCGCGCTGTCCGTGACATAGATCCGGTTCGTCAGCGAGTTCACCGCCAACGCCTCAGCATTGAGGCCTATCGGAGCAACCCCGGATATAGCATTGGTCGCGCCGTTGACCGCGATCAAGGTACCGATGCCTGAGCTCTCAGTGACATAAATAAAGTTTGTGACCGGGTTCACCGCGATCGCTGTAAGCGCGCTGGGCAGCAGTCCCGTCGTGGTGAATGACGTCGCGGTGAAGGTGTTACTTGCTCCGTCGATGACGTCTAATTCGAACCTGGCGTTGATGACATAAATCTTGTTGGTCACCGGATTGACAGCCAGAGCATGAGGAGAGTCCCCAAGCACTATAGGGGAGCCGCTGACGGTATCACTGGAGCCATCGATCACGTTCACGGTGCCGAAAATGTCATTGCCGGCGTTCGCCACATAGATGCGGTTGGTGACCGGATTGACAGCGAGCGCGAAAGGATCTCTTCCCACCTCGATAGTGGTCGTGACTGTATCGGTCCTTCCGTCGATAACAACGACGTTGCCATCTTGGTTGAAGATGGTGGTAGAAGTCGCGAGGCCGTTGGCAGCGGCAACGTAAATCTTGTTCGTTACCGGATTGACAAGGATGGCCTGGGGATTTAGCCCTACTGAGATGTTTCTTGCGCTGCCCTGTGCTTCGTTGATAACCGTCACAGTGCCGTCGCCGGAGTTGGCAACATACACTTCATTGGTGACGGGATTAACTGCGATCGCTACCGGGGTGAGTCCCACCGTCACGGTCCGCCTCGTGTTCGTCGCACCATCGATGACGGTGACCGTATTCGGACCACGGTTCACGACATAAATCTTGTTGGTCGCCGGATTAACCGCCACGGCAAATGGCTCGGAGCCGGTGCCAACCAGGCTCTGCCCCATCAGCTGGGCAGTGATGGCTATGAGGCCCAGCAGCAGGAAACCACGTCTTCTTCGTAGGATGTGATGGAGAACCTTGAGCAGAACCATGGACCGGCCTTGCACAGATGGATTATCTGGAAGACGAGCCTTGCAAATGACTCAAAACATTGCCCGGATCCGACGCGCGCGTGCAGGCGTAGAAATCGACTCTTGCAGATGCAATCGCCTTACGTGAACCCAGATCAAAGCGCAGGCGGTCAAGAAGCTCGCCTACTGAAACGAAAATCTATGCCGGGCACAGAGGTCCGTCACCTGTCATAAGAAGCAGCTTTCTGGCGGAAAATATCTCGAAATAGACTAATTCGGGCCTCTCACAATTGGCAGGCCAGTCTCGCGCCCTGCGTATGATCGCCCATGAGAAGTTCGTAATCGATTCCGGTCACTCCCGAATCACAGGCAACCAGAAGTACTTCTCGACTGGCGCTAATAGGCCACCCCGCTTATTGAGCTGTCAGTCAGACTCGGCAGGCGTCTAAGACGGAAGATTCAACTGAATTCCATCTTCTGAGTGGCAGCAATCAGTTCTAGAATACTCTCCGGGTTGGTCTTTCCGAGCGCCTCTCGCTCTTTCCAAATCCGTTGGACCAACCTAATGCCTCCGCCAAAACCCTACCCATTTTGGCGGAAAATTGACACTAATCCCCTTGGTTATGGCGGACGCGGTGGGGCAAAGTCTCTGCATAACAAACAGGCGGAGCGCGGGGCGTCACCATCTGGTGGGTTTGAAGTGAAGAGGCACCCCCCTAGACAGCCTCGCCGCGCCTGGATTTGAAACCGCGTCCGAGTCACCTACAAGAAGAAGTACTTCGAGTTCACCCCTGGAAAAGGGCTGCCTGGAGCGTGATTTGGCAGATCGAAACGGCCTTGAAGCGATCATCGATATGGCCAAAATAGAGCATGGTGCATAAGTCCCAGTCGGATGGTCAGGAACGCCAACTTTAGCCGAGAAAATCGTGAAAGCCAGCTATTTCCGGGTGCGGAACGGTGCATAAGTCATAGTGAAGGCTTCCATGACGGCTATTTGGGGGGCGGAAACGGGAAATCCAGTAAATCCAGTAGATTCAGTAGATATGGGTGCGGAACGGTGCATAACTTTTAGTGACGCTCTTGAAAACAGCTTGATGAATATCAAGTTAGGTCAGGCATAGCGGTGAGCTGTTTATAGGTGATGGTGGGTGTGGCGAGGGCTGCGCGGAGGAGTCGTGTGAGGAGGTCCTGCTCCATGGATCTTCGGTTGAGGCGGTAGTTGAACTCTGCGACATAGCGTTGGAGGTGTTTTCGCTCGACCCGGTGGTGGGTTCCGAGCAGGAACCGCTTCAGATTGGACAGCGTGATATGGACCCAGGGGAAGAGCTTGTGAGCCGGCTTATCCTGTTTGGAGAGTTCGATGGCGGTGTGGGTGAAGCCGTTTTGTTGGACGTGCCAGTAGCCATTCCAGCCATCCGTCAGCACATGGCTTCCGGGTTCCACCTTGGCCTTGAGGAAGCCATCCAGACTGCTGGAGCCGGCGTTGGCCAGCACCGACAGGGCGTATCCAGGCACCGGCGGCCTGCCAGGCTGGCCTTGGGCGCGGTGTTCGACGGCCACCGCTACCACCGCCTTGCTCTTGGCGCCGCGGCCCTGGCGAGGTTCACCGTGTTCCTGGCCGCCCACATAGCCCTCGCGACCTCGACCAGACCGCGCAACGTATAGTGCTGGTCGCGGTCTTCCATGGCCTTGCGGATCTTGTGTTGCATCAGCCATGCGGTCGGATAGCTGACCCCGATCTCCTTGGACAGTTGCACCGCCGAGATGCCCTTCTTGTCGTAGCTCATGCGATAAATGGCCCAGAACCAGCTCGACAGCGGAGTCCGGGCTTGTGAAAGATCGTGCCTGCGGTGACCGAACCCTGATAGCCGCAACCAGCGCACTCATGCACCTGCCGGCTGACTAGGTAGCCACGGCTGGGGCCGCTGCAGCGCGGACACTCGAACCCCGCAGGCCAGCGCTGCCTCGTCAACTGCGCACCACACTGCCACTCTTCCCCAAACAGAGTACGAAATCCCTGTACCGTCAGCATCTTGCTTCTGCGTATCTTCATGAAAAACATACTATCGCCTTATATTCGCCTGTTCAAGCTTGATATTCATCTCTTAGCATTCTTGAAAGTGGATCGAGTTTGGGGGCGGTGCATTTTCTGGCGCTTGTGCCCGATTCAAAAAAGACGAGCAGACGTGTCATCGAAAAAAGGACTAGGATTTTGCCAACGAACTGCTGTGGGGCCCTGATTTGCGGTCCAGCCTTTGATCTATACCGGAAGGTTGCGGTTTTCCTGATCCATTGAAGCCGGCAGCTCCGGAGGTTTCATCGAAAGGGAGGTCACATGCAGCAGACCATTTTGTATAACGGACAACCGCCGCTCACGCAGGAGGCGGCCGACGCGGCGCTCGATGTGATTCACTTCATCGCGACGGCGGTGTGGGGAGTCGATGCTATCGAGGTAACCAATGTGGTGAGGCCGCTGTGGCGTACGCACCTGGCCTCCTGGTTTCCCAGCCTGCCTATGGAGACGCAGTATTGGTATGCGAATGCTCCGATGACATTGGCCAGCATTAATTCACAATGGCAGCTGCTAAACCCCTGGCAGCGCGGCGCACTTATCCAGCAATGGGCGGTGGAACTGCCGAGCATGCTATGGATGCTGGAACCTGTGCTGGCGCAGGCTCATGCGGCTGAGACGCAGGAGCACGTTCGGGGGCGTATTGCTGACTGGAGGCAGCAGGCATCACAAGGTCAGCAAGTTTCCGGGCTGTCTTCAGAGGAGGCAATTCAGGAGTTGCAGAGACGTTCGCATCAGGCGGCGCAGCTTTCGAACTTCGGCACTACAATGGCCAACTCGACGATCAACTTGATGCATGCGATGAATCGACGATAGTTCGCTTGTAACTCATCCACAGATATCTACATAGAGCAGGCGCGTGCGCGGTGTGAATAGATTTTTAATCGCCTATAAGGGGCAACCTGGACCTCCAATTAGGCTGAATTATTAGGAACTTACATTTTTTATTGACATAGTGTTGACACTACGTTAGTCTTTCGCCTAACACCTAAAAGCTATTCCTCACGTCCTGTGAGGGTGAACAGTTGTTGTGGCATTGACCCTAGTGCTTTTAAACGCATTGATTGTTCTGTGAAATGGCTCTAAACCAGCTCCCGCTGGGAGGTAGTGGTAATTTGCTTTCGCCTTGACTCCGTCAATGTCGCCGGAGAGCAGATTAGTAGTTAGTCCAGTAAAGCTTTCTAACGTTTATTTTTCTTTTAGCTAAAGCCTTAGAGGTCGAAGGATTGGTGTACCTACCATTCGGCTCGACCCAGCTGCCACTTATGGCGACTTTAACCCCTTTTGCGTCTTAAAGTGCGGTTAAGAATTAGTTCAAACAATATCGCTTATCGACGGCATATAAGTTCTGTTGGTTCAGAGTTATAGCCGGAACTATCAACGCTGTCCACTTTTGCTCGGAGGCTTTGTATCGTGATTAATCTCAAGAGGAATCTGTATTGCATCTTGCTAGCAATCGCAATGTTTGCCCTTGCTACGCATGCGGAAGCGCAGACGACGTATGGTTCCATTCGCGGCCTGGTGACCGACACGCAAGGAGCCGCGATAGCTCGTGCGAACGTGGTTCTTACCGAGGAATCCACTCACCTGGTTCGCAACGCGGAGACTACAGGCGCCGGCGAGTACTTTTTCAGCTCAGTGGCTCCCGGCCGGTACGCGGTTACGGTCGATGTGTCAGGCTTCAAGAAGGTTGAGCAGAAAGGCATCATCGTTGAACTGGGTGCGATTGCCACGGCTGACCTGAAGCTTGAGCTCGGGGCAACTTCAGAGACGGTGGAGGTTACCGCTACAGAGCCGTTGATCAGCACCGCGACTGCATCCGGCGGCCAATCGTTTGACGAGCAGAAGCTGCAGACGCTGCCCAATCTTGGCCGGAATCCATTTGAGTTTGGCAAGCAGGATAACAACGTTACACCGGTCGGCGACCCGCGCTACGTTCGTTTTGAAGATCAGACGGGGTCGTCCACTATCTCCATCGGTGGCGGACCGATTCAGACGAATAACTTCGCGGTGGACGGCATTCCTATTACGGCGGCAAATAACACGCCGACTTTTATTCCTACGATTGAAGCGGTTGCTGAGACTAAGGTTCAGGCGAACACTTATGACGCGGAGGTAGGACGTACCGGCGGCGGCATGTTGAACACTACGCTAAAGAGCGGTTCCAATACTCTGCACGGAGCTCTTTGGGGCATGACAACGCAAACCAACTGGGATGCCAACCTGTTCTTCAACAACCGTCAGCCGCTGGTGAACCCGACTACTGGCGCCATCGAATCTCCTCAAACGCCTCGTCCGGCCACGGAGACCTACAAGTATGCCGGTGCAATTGGTGGTCCGATTTGGATTCCGCATATTTACGACGGTAGAAACAAGACCTTTTTCTGGCTGGCTGAGGAGGGGTATCGGCAGGCGCAGCCGTTGCTGCCTGCGACGGCTACGTACGTTCCGACTGTGGCCGAACGGTTGGGCGACTTCACCGGAGACGGAATCCCCATCTACGATCCTACGCAACCCTTCACCAATGGCGCACGGACTGTATTAGTGTCGTGCATCAAGAACGGTATTTCGACGAATAACTGCCTCCAGCCGAGCTACATCAATAAGGTTGGTCAGTCACTGGTCAACTTGTATCCAGTTCCGTCCGCGGCGGGAGCGACTTATGGCAACAATAACTTCTTCGGCAGCGATGACTTCAAGACGCGCGCCGATGAGTTCGTAGGCAAGCTGGATCACCAGGTATTCCGGTGGTGGCTCGGGAATGTGTCGTATGTGCACTACGCGAGCAAGGAGCCCAGTGGAAACGCGTTGCATGTGCCTGCAGAGTCTTACAGCCTGCTTTTCCGCAAGGTCGATGCGGTTGCAACTAATAACACCTTCACCATCAATCCCACTACCATTGCAACCTTTGGCTTCGGCTTCAACCGCTATCCAAACAACAGCCCTCAGGCGTCCAGCGGCTTCGACCAGACGACACTCGGACTGCCTGCGTCTTATGTGAATTCCCTGCCAGCTAAGAATCCTCCAAGTCTCAGTCTTGGTTCTTCGTGGGCTTCGCTGGGTGGTGCTGACTCAGGTCCGTCATCCTACTACTCTCGCAATGTCATCGTTGGCATCTCAAAGACAATCGGCAAACACCAGCTGAAGGCGGGGTATGTCTTCCGCAGTATCAGCGCGGACAGCTACAGCTTGTCGGGTGGCAACGGATCGTTCACCTTTAACGGGTCTTACACATCGCAAAAAGCGTCCAGTTCATCGCTGTCGACGACTTCGACCGGCACACCAGTGGCTGACCTGTTGCTGGGTCTTCCTTCGGCGGCATCCGTTCAGATCAACAGCGGCCTATATGAAGTCAATACAAAGTACAACGCTGTCTACTTCCAGGACGACATCCGTCTGACGTCGAAACTAACCATTAACGCCGGCATTCGGTATGAGCATGAGCCGGGCTTTCACGAGATCAACAACAAATTTGCTGTCGGGTTTAGCCGTACCGTGGTCAACCCGATTCCGACCACCGGCGCGAGCCCGCTGGGAGGTGTCCTATACGCGGGTGTAAATGGCAATCCGACCTATTGCTGCGACTACAGCAATCTGAAGTTTGGCCCACGCTTCGGTATCGCGTATGCGGCCCAACCGACGACTGTTATCCACGCGGGTATCGGCGTGTTCTATGCTCCGGTTTCGATCAGTCCAACCACTCTTCCGCCTGGCTATTCAGCCACGACAAGCTACAGCCCTGTGGCGAGTGCATCTACATCAACAGGAACTGCCCCGGGTGCTGTAACGGCTGCAACGATTGGAGCGGGCGGCTATCTTAGCAATCCATTTTCGGCCGGCCTGGGACAGCCAACCGGAAATACCTTGGGCCTGCTGACCGGCGTAGGTGGTGTCGCATTTCCTTCTGCCTTCCCGGACCAGTATCGCCGGTCCCCGATTGTCGACCAGTACTCGTTCGACGTGCAGCAGGAGTTACCTTATGGAATGGCACTGAAGCTCGGCTGGGTGGGTGAACATGCTCGCAATCTGCCTAACACAGTGAACATCAACCAGATTCCTGACTCGTATCTATCCCAGGGATCGGCGCTGGCGACGAAAATTACTAACCCTTTTTACAGCGCGACGGGAACTGGATTTCTTGCAAATAAGACTCAACAGCAGGGACAGTTCTATCTACCTTTCCCGGAATTTTCTACGGTTTCACTGTCGCAAAGTGTAGGCAAGAATCGGTACAACTCATTGATAGTCAAATTACAGAAGCGGTTCAGTAAAGGCTTGACCATACTTTCGGGTTACACATGGTCTTCCAACTGGGATAACTCGTGGGGTGCTTCGGACACTTTGAATACGGTCGGGAGCGGTCCGCAGGACTTCTATAATATCGGTGCAGAGTTCTCGCGCGCCGTCAACGACATTCCCAACCGCTTTACCGTATCGGGATCGTATGAGTTGCCCTTTGGCCGTGGCAAACAGTTCCTCAGCGGCGTGAATCGCTGGATCGACATGGCTGTGGGCGGATGGACGGTGAATGACGTGACCATTCTGCAGAACGGCGGTCCGCTTGCAATTACGCAGACCAATGCAAACAGCGGCACGGGTGTCAACGGTGTTGGAGGCAGCGTGCAGCGTCCTACCTGGTCTAACTCGGGCGTGAATCCGTGCGGATCGGGTAAGCCTGAAGGGAGGCTGGGTGGCACAGGGGTTACTCCTTACATGAACATTGGAGCGTTTACGCCTACATTGGCCTATGCCTATGGCAATGTGCCGCGACAGATCAGCTGCTCGGGGCCTGGGTATATCAACTCGGATATGTCAGTGAACAAGGACTTCAAAGCTGGGGAGCGGGTCAAGATTCAGTTCCGCGCCGAGGCTTTGAACGCCTTCAACAAACCGCAGTTTGCGACCCCTGCGAACAGCATCTCGAGCTCCACATTTGGTTCAATCACTACGACGCTGGGCTTCCCCCGCATTATTCAGTTGGGTGGTCGATTAACCTTCTGAGGTTCCGGCGGTTTGGGAGCAGGATGATTGCCGCTTCTGGGAGACCAGAGGCGGCAGTTTTTTGTGCGTGATGCCCGGGAAGCAGGCCGCTGGAAGGTTGCACGTTTACAGATTCTGGATTACTGTTTCGAGGAAGTGAAGCAGGACCCGGGGAGACTGATCATCTTGATTTTCCGAGAGAGGCGCGCGGCTGGTGGAGGTTCTTAGAGGGCGTGAGCCCGCTAACTCCGGACGGCTGCGTTGCAGGGTATATGACTATGAACTTTCGACGACAGTTCTACGCTTCGAGCAGGTTGGCTTTATTCTCTTACATTGCCGTCTTGAGCTGCGTGCCCGCGCAGGCGCAGAAGAAGAGCAGATATGCATGTGAAGAAAGCCAACCACCCGAGAGCATGTGCAGCGCGGCCAACACCTGCGGTTCGGCTTCGTCTACGTGCACGGTTGACGTTACAAGGTCAGGCGACTCCGCCAACGTAAAGCCTGGTATTCCCGACGCGAAGAACAACCAGTTATTCTGCGTCAAGGCTGGTACTACCGTGGTGTGGATGAGCTCCAACAAGAACAACGGATTCATGGTTTCGTTCGGCACGGACTCGCCGTTTGTCCCGGACGGCCCGATCGTCGGAGGCGGCCAGAAGTCGATAACGACGAAAGCAAGCACTCCGGGCTGCTACAAATACGATGTCGGAGCGTTCCGTTCGGGGACGGTTTACGGAATGAGCGGCAACAGGAGCCCGGAGTTGGTGATTCTCCCCTGACGTGCCAAAACCGATGCATCCAGTGCCAAAAAGTGCCTGGCGGATCCTGGAGCTAAGTGGTTTGGAATCAATCTCCGGGTACCCCCTCCCCCCTCCCCTTATCCGGGGCTAAAATATTCATTTGTTTGGACTTAGGGCGGGTGCTTCCCGACAAAATATTCCAAACAAAGGGGTTACGGCTAAAATATTCCATTCAAATGACTTATCGTGCTCTCTTTTCTGCTAAAAAGGAACAGCCCGACTGGGTGGCCGGGCTGCTCTTTTGATCTTCTAGTTCTATTTTACCAAGTGGCACATAACTAATGGCCACATTTCTTTGTTGGCGTAAGTGCTGATGGGGTTCGGGTTGCTGGATTTTTTTGAACAGATGGGAGCTTGACAAGAAAAGAGTAGGGTCACCACAGAGAGGACAACCTACAGTGCATTGTAAATGCTGATGCACGTCATTTTGACACGGGAAAACGACGTGTGTTAAAGTCAGCACCCGGCCAAGGAGACTAATTCAAGGTGAGGAACCTTTATGAAGGTATTGCTTTCCGCTGTCTTACTAATGGCCGGAGCCGGTTTGGCGAAGGCTGACACTTTAGAGACGATCACCTTCAATCTGGGTGATTTGCATCCTGGATCGACGCTGTCGGCCACTTTCGACGTGCCCACTGTGATCCCCGGAACCGGGGTGACGCTGCCCGTCACCTATTCTTTCAGCGATCCTTTGGACTACGCCGAAGGAAGTCTGACGGGGCCGACGGGAGGAACGTTGGCGGGAACGGTCTCAATTGACCCCAACACGCCGATCAGCAACTATATCGTAAATTTCTCCGTCCCGGTATTTTACAACCCCACCGGTGACATGTTCGATAAGGAAAACGTTCTTTCCGAGGATGGCCTTGCGCGAATGTGCATCTTTTCCGTGCACAGCCACCGGACAATTCCAAGACAGTCATGGCCTTTTCTAACGGCGTGTACACTGTCGCTCCCGCAGCCACGACTCCCGAGCCATCTTCTTTCTTGCTGCTGGCCACCGGTCTCGCGGGAGCGGGCCTTCTTTACGCGAGCCGCAAACGTTTCGCGTAAACCATTTCCACTAGCTACACTCTGAAAGTAAATCGAGGGTTGGCCCAGCTGCGGGCAAACCCTTTACCGCTTTGTGTCCCATCTCCTCGTCTGCCCTGCCTCATCTGCACTTTTGATCTTCCAGTTCTATTTCACCAAGTGGTGCATAACTAATGGGCACATTTCTTTGTCGGCGTAAGTGCTGATGGGGTTTGGGTTGATGGATTTTTTGAACAGATGGGGGCTTGACAAGAAAAAGAGTAGGGTCGCCCATAGGGAGGAACTACTACAGTTAATGTGGCAGCTGGCCGCAGTACAGCAGCATGTGGTGTCGGCGTCTACAGGTGAGATGGGATTGGACTTAACGACTATCGCTGTAAATCGTTGGTGGGATTACCAGCGCGGTTTTTGCGTAGGTTGGGTTAGCATGGCTGGCCTGGTGGCTTGACTTTTAGAAAATCTGGGGCGTAGCCTAGCGACGAAATCAAGTTTTCTGAAACCGAGGTATCGGAATATGGCGTTTGGTGCGCGTGTTGCGGATGATTAATACGATCATTTTCAGAAAGAGGGCAGTCGCGGAGCTTCCACCTTTGCCTGACAGAATTGAAAGGGCTAAAGGACGGAGAACATGTTGTTGCTCATGACAAGGAGTATGGAAAATTAGTCGCTCATATGGAGGGAGGAAAGGTCGTTGAATGGACCGCGTTTAACAAGCAGGGCGAGCAGATTCCAACGGTTGTAATTCAGAACCCTCCCATAGCGAGCCCCGATGTACCCGTGCGCGTCTGTGTATGCATGTGTTACGCGGGCACGGACGATGTCTGCTGGTATATAACTGTTGAAAGACCTCCCAAAAAATAGCTTAGATCGATCTGACCATTCCGGGTTCATGGGTGCTGTGGCCTTTGCTCGCTTGGATAACTTGCGCCTCGGCTTCCATTTGCCGCTGCTAACTCCTCATTCTATTAGATATCAAAAGACCGGGGGCAGGTAAAATGTTGAAAACAGGGTCATAAAAAGACCTCCGCCAATCAAAAATTTACACAAGCAAAAATAGATTCCATTTTTTGGATAAATCAAAATAAGAAAGCCATTTAGCGCGTACAAATAAGGCGGACGAAGTCATCGAAACGGCTCATAAAGGCGTGTGTCCTTTTCTGAAGCCGCTTTTAGCTTTCGCTGTCCGTAAGTCGTTTATTTTGTGATTTATGGCGGAGAGACAGGGATTCGAACCCTGGATACCTTGCGGTATACACGCTTTCCAAGCGTGCGCCTTCAGCCACTCGGCCATCTCTCCGCGGGATTGCGGGCCTTTTTGAATCTACCACAGTTGGAGGGGTGAAGTGGGCGCCTCAGGGGAGTTGGGCGTCGAGGTTTTGTTTGATGGTGGCGGAGGAGCGGAGGTCGAGCGGGATGCCGTGGTCGAGGTAGCGGTCGAGGGTGGCGGGGTCGGTCCAGCGAATGTTCCAGCCGCGGTCGATGGCGATGAGGATGTACTGGCCGGGGATGACGTTGGGGAGGTCGTAGCTGCCGTCGGTGTTGGTCTGGTCGCGACGGATCTGGGCGATACCGCCGGGCTGGCCGAGGGTGATGGGGACGAGCACGACCATGGCTCCGACGGAGGGTTTGGAGTCTAGGGTGGCGAAGCCGGAGATGCTGGCTCGGCCGGAGCTGAGGTGGACGGTTAAGGTAGAGGCGCCGTCGGGAATGGTTACTAGTCGGCCGGGGAGATCCTTGGCGCCGAGGGTGAGGCCGGTGAGGAAGAGGTTGGAGCTGCTCTCCTGGTAGACGAGGTAGTCGCCGGGTGGGAGCTCGATGGTGCGAGGGGGTCGTTCGCGCTGGCCGCGGGAGCCGTTCGCGCCGCCTTGCTGGCGAGGGTTGCCGGGAGGTTGGGCGGCGCCGCCGCGTTGCAGGACGTCTAGGAGTTGGACGGGCTGGGCGCCGGTGGCCTGAAACAGGGCAGACTGAAGTGTCGGGGGCTGCGATGGGGTGAGTGGGGCTTGCAACATTCCGCGGGGACCGCCGAAGTTTATGGGGCCTTCAAAGCCGCGTTCCGGGCCTCCGAATCCTTCGCCACCTCCGAATCCTTCGTCGCGGCCGAATCCTTCGCCGCGGCCTTCGCGGAAGATGTTGCGGGGGTTGTTGACGTCGACGAAGAGGAGAGGGACGGACTCGTCGCCGGTGACGCCGTCGGTCTGGATGGTGACGGTGGCGCTTACCTGGGCGGCGGCGAGATCGAGTGTGCGGGCGGAGTTGGAGGTTATCTGGATGAGGGTGGACGGGCCGCCGGGGCGACCGTTCTCACCGGGCGTGACGACGCGGTAGACGCCGGGGCCGAGGCCGCCGTAGTCGACCTGACCGGCGGAGATGGAGACCATGGGAGCGAAGTTGCCGAAGTTCCCGAAGCCGCCTGGGCCGTTAGAGACGGGTTCGACCTGAGGGATACGGGCGGCGGTGGCGTTGCGGGGATTGCCGGGGGTGGTCGCCGCCAAAGGGGTAGGCATGGGGATGCGGAGGTGAACGGATGGGACGGGAAGGAGGCGGATGTCGGCCTCGCGGCTCTCGCCGTCGCCGAGGGTGATGGTGGTGGCGGTCCTGTCGTCAGTAGTGCCGGGGTACCAGGTGGTGGGATAGATGACGTCGAGGGCAGGGTCGGGCGGAGGTTGTGTGGAGGTGGAGTTCGTGAGGGTGATGTTGCGCGCGTTCTGGGATGCGACGGCGTACCAGGGGTGGGCGTCGACGGAGAGACGGTAGTTGCCGGGGGCGAGGCTGGCGATCTCGTAGTGGCCGCGGTCGTCGGTGGTGGCTTGAAAGGCGCGCTGCTGGGAGGCGGAGTCGGTTGCGGCGTCGGCTGAGGCGGGAATGGGGTAGGCGGCGACGCGCGCCTGACGGACGGGTTCGCCGGCCTCGTCGATGATGAGGCCGGTGATGGCGGCGTCGGGGATGAGGTGGAAGAGGAGGTCGTAGGTGGGGGCCTGCTCGGTGAGGACGACAGCGGTGGAGTACTGCTCGTGCTCGTCGTAGGTCTGCGAGCGGTAGCCGGAGGCAGTGGCGCGGAGGGACCAATGGCCAGCGGAGGGCAGTTGCAAGGTGAAATGACCGCTATCGTCGGTCTCGGCGGCGGTCTGTTGAACACGACGAGCGCCGCCCGGGCCTCCGGGGCCACGGTTGTTGCCAGCGCCACGGTCATTGGCATTGGCGGCGCTATCGATACGGCTGGCTGTGGCGGTTATTCGACAGCGTGGGACGGGGGCTCCGGTGGTGGAGTTGACGATGGCGCCGGTGATGCTGAAGACGGATTCGCGTGGCTGAGGAGTAGTGCGGGTCTGCGCAGGCTGAGCCGCGGCCGCCGCTGTAAGGCAGGCGATGGAAAGCAGGGAAGCGAGGCTGCGCAAGGTGAGGTTCATGGGTGAGCCTCAGAATTGGAATTCGAATCGGAATCGACGTCGAGCTGGGGAACGGCGTTGAGGTTGACTGAAGAGGCTGCCCCGGAGGTGATGGTGACCGATTGAATGTAGCTGGAGTAGTGAGCGAGAGTGTCGGGGTTGGTGAAGTCGGCGGAGTGGCGGCGCTCAAACGCGATGGCGCGATAGGCGCCGGGAGGGAGGTAGGGGTTGTTGAGGGCGCCGCTGCTGCCGCTGTGAACCATGATGACGGACGGGATGCTGGGGCCGGTGGCGATGAGGTAGAGCCAGGAGGAGGTGGGTGAGCCATTCAAAAGGACGGTGCCCTGAAGGCTGCCTGTGAGGTTGCTGACGACGAGATGTATGGTCGCGGTGGCGGCGCCGGCGGAGAGGATGAGAGGGTCGGTGAGGAGGTCGGTGGCGCCGTAGCTGGCGGAGCGGATGTACCAGCGTCCTGCGTTGCGTCCTGCGAGGCGATAGGTTCCGGGCGGGGCGTTGAAGGTGGATGTGCCGTTGCGGGGGGCAGAGAGCGAGATGGTCTGGGGATCGTCTTCGGATGTGGGGTCAAGCCGTTGAAGAGTGATGCCGAACTGCTGGATTGTCGGTAGGTTCTGGGTGGAAGATGAAGTTATGCCTGAGGTATTGGAGGAAGTAGAGGACTGGATTGAGGATGTGGTGAGGGAAGAGGTTGTCGTGTTATCGGACGTTGCGTCGGGATCGATGGAGAGCTCTACGGGAATGGATGGGGTGGGGACGAAGCGGAGGACAGCACCGGACGCCTGAGGAGCACCGGAGCTGGAGCCGGTAACACTGACGCGGGTCTCGGCTGTCTCGCTGGTATCGCGGTCCTGGGAGCGGGCGGTAAGGGTGTAGGTGCCGGTGGGTAGGTTGAAGGTGGCCTGGGTCTGGTTCTGCCGGGGCTGATCGGGGGTGCGGGAGGCTCCGACGCTGAAACTGGCTCCGTCAGAGGTGTGGGCGGTGACGGCGGGGATGCCGCGCTCGCTGTGGGATTCGACGCCAACGGAGACAGGATAGGTGGGCCGGACGGGGGGCTGGATGTCGAAGTGCTCTTCCTGCCCGGGGCGGAGGTGGATGGTCTGGGAGTCGCCGGAGGATGGAAGGGTGACGGGGAGGACGGCGTCTGAGGTGGCGGCGTTGCGGGCGGAGTAGCGGGTCTCAAGCCTGTAGTCGCCGGCAGGGACGGGGATGCGGAAGTCGCCGTGACGGTCAGTCTGGGTCTGGCCAGCCTGGGTCCAGCGATGGCCGTTTTCGTCATAGGTGCTGCGACGGGCGACGACGGAGATCTGGGGGAGGGGCATGCCGTCGGGTGAGGTGATGGTGCCAGTGAGGATGGCCTCGGGGTACAGGCGGATCTCGAGCGAGCCGGTGATCTGGGCGACCTGGAGGGATTGGCCGCCGGGATCGGAGGGCTCGGTGGTCATGGAGAAGCCGGGCTTGATGGCCTGGAGGTTGATGGTGGTGTCGGTGACCTGGTCGAACTCGAAGCGGCCCTCGTGGTCAGCCAGCATGGCGCGTTGGCCAAAGCGAACGAGCGCTCGGGGGACGGGCAGGCCGGTGGCAGCGTTGATGACCCGTCCGGAGAGGCTTACGGAGGCGGGAGTGAAGCTGGCGGCAGTGGATGTTGTGATGCTGCTTTGGGACTGTGTGCTGGATTGGGAGCTAATCTGGGCGCTGGAGGTGGCTGGGGCCACGAAAACGGCTGTCAGGGCTGCCGCAGCGATCGTGCGCAGAGTGATGCCACGAGCTTGTTTGTCAGGGCAAGACCGAACTGCGGTCACGGAACGCACCTCTTGGTCTCCGAGCAGCCGAGGGAAGGAGTGGCAGAGTTGAGACTGTCGGACGATCATAACTGTGAGCGAGACTGCAGGGCAGTCGTTGTTTAGATTGTTCGCATTGGCATTGACGGGGATAGAGGGCGAATGGCCTACCTGCTTAGCTACGTCCGATAACACATATTATGTATAGTTATGACAATCCGGCCCGGGGAGGGGTGTTCTCTGTCTGGATTTTGCGCGGAGCGTCTTTTGTTAGGATGGGCTGAGGCTGCTGCTTTTCCCACGAGGCTGGTCTATTTTTATATGCGGATCGTTCAGACCGTCTTTGGTGTGTTCCACCACTTTGAACTGGCGCGGCAGCTTCATCAGCGTGGGCATCTGCAGCGGATTTATTCGACCTGGCCTCGGATGCGTGTCGACCGCGAAGGACTTCCCCGCGAACTGGTGGAGACTTTTCCGTGGATACATGGGCCGGATATGCTCATCCAGCGCTTTGGGTTCCATCCTGTATGGCTCTTAGACCGCACGGGTTATGCCAATGCACTTGCATTCGATTGGTGGACTTCGCAGCGGGTGGTGGCGGGTGAGGCTCCGGATGCGCTGATTGGGATCTCGGGATCAAGTTTGAAGACCGGGCAGGAGGTGCAGGCTCGAGGCGGGCGGTTTATCTGCGACCGGGGGTCTTCGCACCAACGGTACCAGGAGCGGATTGTCGCGGAAGAGTATGGGCGTTGGGGGGTGGAGCGGCCCGTGTCGGATGTGCGGGATATTGTGCGCGAGGAGAAGATTTACGCCGTGGCGGACGCTATTACGGTGCCATCGAGCTTTGCGGCGCGGTCGTTCGTAGAGGAGGGGGTTCCGACGGAGAAGATGCGGGTAATTCCGTATGGGGTGCGGCTAGAGCAGTTTATCCGAGCTGGCGAGCCGCCGGAGGGGCGGTTTGAGGTGCTGTTTGCGGGGTCGGTAGGGCTGCGGAAAGGAGTTCCCTACCTGCTGGAGGCGTTTGCGAAGGTCAGGCATCCGGCGAAGCGGCTGCGGGTGGCCGGGGCGCTGCATCCTGATCTGCGGACGGTGTTAGCACGGCTGCCGCAGGAGCAGGTGGAGATGCTGGGGGCGGTGCCGCAGGCGAGGCTGGCGGAGCTGATGAGCACCAGCCACGTGATGGTGCTGCCGAGCATCGAGGAGGGGTTGGCGCTGGTGCAAGGACAGGCGCTGGCGTGTGGATGTCCGGTGCTGGCTTCGACGAATACTGGCGGCGAGGATTTGTTTACGGATGGGGTGGAGGGGTTTATCGTGCCGGTGCGCGATGTGGAGGCGCTGACGGACAGGATGCAGCGGCTGGCGGACGATCCGGCGCTGCAGCAGAGGATGAGCGAGGCGGCGCTGCGGCGGGTGCGGAGTATCGGCGGGTGGGACGAGTATGGTGATCGCTGGGAGGCGTTATTGAAGGAACTTACCGGAAAAATTTGAAAGTCTCAGGCGAAGGCGCCACCGCCTACAAAGTGAACTACTTCGAGGCGGTCTCCGGTTTTGAGGGTGGTTTCGGGCCATGCAGCGCGGGGGGCGATGGCGCCGTTGTGCTCGATGGCGACGCGGTCGCCCTTGAGGCTGAGCTCGGCGATGAGCTGGTCCAGGGTGGCGGGGTCGGAGAGCGAGTCGAAGGTGCGGGGGTGGCCGTTCAGCGTGAGAGTGAGTGACATGACACTCTCAAGCCTAGCAGGCGGCTGGAGCGTTGAGGCGCTCGGCGATCCAATGGCGGAGACGGCGTGCTGGTGGAGGAACCTGGGCGCACTCGGCGAAGACCTGGCGGCTGAGGAGCATGAGGAGCTGGACGGCTTCGGCGTCGGCGCGGGTGGAGGGCTGGTCGATGAGGAACATGCGGGAGTCGACGAGGTATTCGACGGCGTGACCGAGGATCTCGAGACCGCGCCCTTGCTGCCGGGTTGCGCGGCGGCGGACACCGAGGCCGGAGGATTGCAGGTTGACGAGGTTGAGGTCGTCGAGGGCGGGGTTGCCGCCGATTTGGCCGCCAATTTGACCATAGATCGATTCAGCGGTGGTGGGGTCGAAGTTGGGCGCGGGGTTCGGGCTCGGAATGGGAATGACTGCGGTGGACATGGGTGAAGCCTCCGTCTCATTCCCTATCGGCGGAGGAGGCTGGGGCATTACGAATGAATTTTTGGTGAGGCGAGATTATTGGAGAGGCCAGAGGTGATTGAGAGGGCCTTTGCCGCTGCCGAGGGGGGTGGCGGTGCGGATGGCCTGGGCGACGTAGTCTTTGGCGGCGAGGGCGGCGGCGTGGGGTTGGTCGCCGAGGACGAGGCGGCTGAGGAGGGCGCTTGAGAGGGCGCAGCCGGTGCCGTGGGTCGAGGTGGAGGCTATGTGTTCGCCGGGGAGCCAGATTGCGGCGGCGTTGACGGCGAGGAGGAGATCGTCGGGTGGGTTGAGGTGGCCGCCGGTGGCGAGGACGTTGAGGTGTGGGCCGCCTAGTTTTTGGAGGGCTAGGGCGGCGGCGGGCAGGTCTTCGCGGGTCTCGACCGAGAGGCCGGTGAGAATGGCTAGTTCGGCCAGGTTGGGGGTGATCCAGTCGACGAGGGGGAGGAGTTGTTCGCGTAAGGGCGTGAGGGCGGCGGGTTCGAGGAGTTCGCTGCCGGAGGTTGAGCGGAGGATGGGGTCGAGGACTACAGGGATGCGCGGGCCGTTGCTGCGAAGGCGGGTTAGAAATGCGGCGACTGAGGTGACGGTGGCGGAGGTGGAGAGCATGCCGATTTTTATGCCGGCGGGGGGTAGGTCTTCGGTCAGGTGGTGGAGGGTGTCGTCGAGGATGGTGGTGGCGACGGGATGGGTGGAGAGGACTCCGCGGGTGGACTGGACGGTGAGGGCGGTGATGCAGGAGGCGCCGAAGAGGCCGTGGGCGGCGAAGACCATGAGATCGGCGGTGATGCCGGCGCCAGAGGAGGGATCAAAGCCGGCGATGGTCAGGACGGTTCGCATTAGGGCAGTTTACAGGCGGGTTCGGCTAGACTGAGCTTATGGACGATGTGATGAATCTGGAGGCGGCGCAGGAGCGGCTGGCGGTGGCGCTTGACTTCCCTTCCGAGGCTGAGGCTTTGGCGATGGTGGATAAGCTCCAGAGATCGTGCAAGTGGCTGAAGGTGGGGATGGAACTTTACTATGCCGCTGGAAATGGACTGGTGGAGCGGCTGAAGGCGCGCGGGTTTGAGGTCTTTCTGGATTTGAAACTGCACGACATTCCCAATACTGTGGCAGGGGCGGTGAGGTCGGTTGCGGGGACGGGTGCTTCCCTGCTTACGATTCATGCAGGCGGCGGTCGCTCGATGATGCGGGCTGCGGCTGAGGCGGCTGGTGGGTCGAATTTGAGGCTGCTGGCGGTGACGGTTTTGACGAGTACGGATAAGGAAGAACTGGCGGGTGTCGGGGTGAATGAGGCTCCGGCGGAGCAGGTCTTGCGGTTGGGGCGATTGGCGGTGGATTCGGGGATTTCAGGGCTGGTTTGCTCGGCTGAAGAGGTGTCTGCGCTCAGGAGGGACTTGGGGGATGAGGTGATGCTGGTGACTCCGGGGATTCGGGCGGCGGGTGAGGCTGTGGGGGATCAGCGGCGGGTGGCTACGGCGGCAGAGGCGATTTCGAGGGGGGCTTCGATGCTGGTGGTGGGAAGGCCGATTACTCGGGCGAGCGATCCGGCGGCGGCGGCGCGGGGGATTCTGGAGGAGATTCGGCGGGTTACCCACTCCCCCGGTGATTTTTGTGCAAAGTCTTCGAACTACAGTGTTTAGGGTTGGACTTCGATATTTGCAGGGTGATGATGTGAGGTGGTGGGCACTTTTTGAGACCTTCCGACGGGTTGCTTTTGGGGTGGTTTTTGTCAAGGGGGTGGGTCGGTTCTGAGTGGTTTTTGATGGGGTTTCTGAACCTTTGAAATTCCTTTCTCGGAGCTGTAGCAGTTCCCTTCTTTAATTTAAAATTTCAATACCTCGAACTTCGATGTATCATGTGTTCCATGGCGACGCGCGAGACCAATCCGAATTTTATGAACGGGGTTCCGGAGTTGCTGATCCTGAGGCTGCTTGAACAGGAGGAGATGTATGGGTATGAGATTGTGCAGGCGATTCGGGAGCGTACCGGCGAGGTAATCGCGGTGGGCGAAGGGGTGGTCTATCCGGTGCTGCATGGGCTGGAGAAAGATGGGGCGCTGAGGTCGCGGCGGAAGACGGTGAACGGGCGTAGCAGAATCTACTACTCGGTGACACCGGCGGGCCGGCGACGGCTGGAGGAGCTGTCGAAGGTCTGGACGAATATTACGAGCGCGGTGCAAGGGATGTTGACAGGAGGTAGTTATGCCGAAGCTGCCGGATGAGGTTCGTGAACGTCTGCTTGAGGCTGGAGTGGCTCCGCGGCATGTGCGGCGCTATTTGAACGAGCTCTCCGACCATTGGAAGGACCTGACAGCGGAAGAGGAACGCGCGGGACGCAATCGGGCTGATGCGAGGTCTGCGGCGCTGGCGCGGCTGGGCGGGGTGGAGGAGCTGTCGAGGGCGATGATGGAGAGGCCGGAGTTTCAGTCGTGGTCGGCGCGGGCACCATGGGCGGTGTTTGGGGTTAGTCCCCTGCTTTTTCTGGCGGGTGCGTGGTGCATTGCGCTGCTGCTTTTGTGGTCGGGGTGGAGGATGTTTCTTCGGGGTGAGGAGACACCGTTCGTGCCGATTCACGGGATGGCGATCTTGTATTTTGGTTTGGGCCGGTCGATCTTTTTGGGCGCGCCGGTGCTTGCCGGATGGGCGATTGGGCTGATGGCTGCGCGTCAGCGGTTGAGGGTGGCGTGGCCGGTTGCGGGTCTGGTGCTGCTGGCGTTGATTGGGGGCTCGGCTAAGGTTCATGCGGACCAGATCGCTGGGGGCGGGCGGCATATCAGCCTGGGCTTTACGCTGGCGCCTTCGGTTCAGGGGAGTCCTTATGGGCTGCTGCATCTATTGTTGATTCTGGTGGTGACGCTGGCGCCGTATCTGGGTTGGCGATTGCTAAAGGGGCGGGAAATTTTCGCTGAGCTGTAGGTCGGGCCATCAGAAGGTGCTGAAAAAGTCATTCGAGCGTCGAAACATTCCCTCAGGGGCTAAAGCCCCTTGAAATGATAGCTTTACGACGGGACTAAAGTCCCGCCCTTTCAAGACGGCGACTCTTCAACGCACTCTTCTGCAAATGAAAGCTGCCTCCTGCGGCTGGGCCGACAGGAGGCAACTGTAAGAGAACGGGGTTGGTTTTAGACGGCTTCGGCGAGCTGGAGGTCGCTTAGGCGTAGGGCGAGGGATTTTGCGGAGCCGCCGCCGCGGTGGAACTCGCTCAGGTCGGTCTGGACGACGTCGAAGCCGTTGTCGGCGAGCCGGGCCGAGAGGTCGACGAGGTTGGGAGAGCCCATGATGATGTTGCGGCCGATGTTGATGACGGTGCAGGCGAACTGGGTGGCTTCGGCTTCGGTGACGGTGATGCGCTTCTCGGCAGGGTAGGCGGCTTCGATTTTGGCGAGCGAGGCGGCGTCAAAGGCTGCCGGGAAGTAGAGCAGGTAGCCGTTGGCGAGTGGCGCGAAGCAGGTGTCGAGATGGTAGAAGCGTGGGTCGACCAGGTGGAGGGAGGTGACGGGCGTGTGCCAGGCGTCGGCTACGTGACGATGTGCGTGCTGGCAGGTGCGGACGCCGTGGGCTATCCAGAGACGGTTGCCGTCGGCGTCGAAGGCAGCGTCGCCCTCGCCCTCGAAGGCGGTCTCGCGGGGGTATCCCAGATGAGGAAGCCGGCGTCCTCAAGCCAGCGGCGGAGCGATGCTTCTTCCTTGCGGCGCTGGGGATGGGCGAAGCTCGAGAGCGCGGCGATGCCATGAGAGATGAGCGCCGTATGGGCTACGAAGACCATGTCCGGCGAGCCGGGACGCGCGTGGAGCAGGCGGACGTCGGCGATGCGCTGGAGCTGGCGGTAGAGGTCGCGCCACTGGGTGAAAGCTGTGTCGCGGGAGGGACGGTGGAGGTTGCCTGCCATCCAGGGGTTGATGACGTAGTTGACGTCATAGAACTCCGGCGGGCACATCAGATAGGTTGGCCGGTCAAACTGCGGGGTGGGAGCCAGATTCGAAGAAGCAAGGCTAGAAGCCGGTGCAAGAGGTGCAGAAGAGGTGGTAATCATAAAAACTAGGTGCCTACTTTCCTGCGTAAGTCTGCCCACTTAGAGTAACGATCGTCAAGTGGGGGTGGGTAAAGATTTTGTACAACTTTGGTTCAATGAAGGTTAATTTTTTCGTAACCTGCTGAGCGGACCCTAAGGGTATGATTTCGGGTTCGTTTGTCCGCGGACGGGGGGCGGAGTTCGGGACGCTTTGGAGCAGGTTCGACACAGAAGATGAGACGCGAAGACGCGCGAAAAGAAAGCCCCAACTGAGGGGCTTTCTTTTCGCGTCACCACTTGTGCAATTACATAGTTCCCATCCATCACTCTTCCTTCAAAAGTATGGGCGGGGAAAAGAGAGCATACCCCAGGGGCTAAAGCCCATTTCCCTTCACTATGCCTATGAGGCCCAAGGCTGAAGCCTTGGGTTACCTAGAAGCAAGAACGAGAGCAGCAGCGCGCCGGGTTAGAGCTTTTCGAAGGAGGCTAGAGTTTCTCGAAGAAGTCGCAGGCCGAGCAGGAGATGTAGACTCCGCCGGGGGTGCCGCGCTCACGGTCCTTTACGCGCTTGACGATGCGGGTGGGTTTGGAACACTTCGGACAGTCGGTGCTCTTGTTGGTGTCCATGACCTTCTTGCGGTCGCCGGTCTTGGCTACTTTTGCCATGATGAATCTCCCCTGGTACGTATATTTGGCGTTTTGCGCGTTGGAGGACCATCGGACTGGCTTTGTGGGGCCAAGCTGGACCGGATCTTCACGAACTTCTCAGATCGATTTTCACGGGACGAGGCAGAGCCGCGGCGGGAATCACAGAGGAGAAGAACTGCGCAAATGCTCAGTCTCTGAGTTTATCAGATTTGTGCAGCCGCGATTCGGAACGAGGTTTGGCGGAGACCCGTATACTGGCTGACCATGAGATCCCGTTCATTATCAAGAAAGCTCTGTCTGGAATTCGTCTTCGTGATTGCCTGCGCGTGCTCTGCTACGGCGCAGCTTGCCGCTCCGAACGCCGCAGGGGTCGCGATGAGAGAGGTGCATCTGACAGCGCGTGATGTGGATGCGGAGAAAGACTTCTTCAAGCGGCTGGGTGGCGTACCGGTAATGGATGGATCGCTCCAGAGGATGACGTTTCCGGGTATGTACGTGGTGCTTGAAAAGGGCGATCCGGCAGGCGGGTCGATCGGCTCGATTATCAACCACTTCGGCTTCGAGGTGAAGGACATGAAGGAGTGGCTGCCGAAGTGGCAGGCCGCCGGGCTGAAGATTGAACCGATGACACGGCCTACGCAGCTTTATCTGCGGACGCCGGATGATGTTCGCGTGGAGATACTGGAGGAGCCTTCGCTGGCCACTCCGATTGCGGCACACCACATTCACTTTTATACGCAGGATATTCCGGCGATGCAGGCGTGGTATGTGAAGATGTTCGGCGCGGTGGCCGGCAAGCGTGCCCAGTTTGAGACCGCGAATCTGCCGGGGATCGAGCTGACTTTTGCTTCGTCACCTACCTCTCCGGCTCCGACCAAGGGTCGCGCGCTGGACAAGATTGGATTTGAGGTCAAGGACCTGAAGGGCTTCATTGCAAAACTGGAAGCCTCAGGAATCAAGATGGACCAGCCTTACGCGAAGGTTCCCGGAATGTCGATTGCCGCGGCGAGCTTCACGGACCCGTGGGGGACGACAGTTGAGCTGATCGAGGAGTTGCCCCGAGCGAAGTAAGCAGCGTTACAACAGCTGCGAGGACGGGTCTGAGCCGAGGGATGGTTTGGACCGGGGGGCGGTGGTGGAATCGGCGGGCGTTGAATTGTCGGGTTGGGAGTCAGTAGCGGCGGGCTTGGTGGTGGTTGATTTGGAGCTGGTTGATTTGGCGTCGGGATCGTCCGGGAACTGCACTTTGCCCTGAGCATTGGGGGCGTCTTCGGGGTCGCCGGCCTGGTGCAGGGTGGGGGGCTTGGGCGCGGCGCCGTCTCCGTCGTTGCGGGCCTGACGGTCGCCGACGGCTACCTCGTGGGTGAGCGAGGGATCTTCGTAGCCGGCCATCTCGTCCTTGTCGTGAACCTGGATGGGTTTGCCCATCTCGGCGATTTCGACCATGGTGACGCGGTCACCGACGAAGCGGACGAAGCGGACGGTCTGGGGGACGTGGCCGTAGATCCACTCCTCGTAGCGGGCGCCGTTGGGGTCGCCGTCGACCTGCTCACGGAGCTTACTGTCGGGTGCGCCTAGGGCGGCGAGGACCATGCGATGGGTCATGCCGACGAGTACGTCGTGGGCGGCGATGGCGTCCTTAAGCGGGGCGGGTAGAGTGTCGGCGTAAGCCTGATCGCTGGATTTGACGCCGAAGTCGATGAGGGGCTCAAGCAGCGCCTTGACCTCGGGGGCGGAGAGCTCGGGAAGCTGGCCCTCGAAGACGAGGGTAATGCGGGCGCCGGTGGGCCGCTCGTCGGGGTTGGTGGCTACGACGGGTGTGTCGTTGAGGGTGACGTGGCTGAGGAAACGGTGCTTGGCGTAGGGGCCGCCGTTGATGTCGAGGATGATGCGGTCGGGCTTGATGCTGCAGGGCGGTGATCATGACGCGATCGCCGGGAGCGGCGGCCTGGCCCTTCTCGAAGATCATCTTGCGGTAGGCGTCGGGGCCGGGGGAGATGTTGCCGTTGGCGATGAGGGTGACGCCTGCGCCGCCCATGGGAATGGCTCGGTGCGCGAAGCCCTGCTCGTCCTCGAGGTCGCGGACGAGCTCGCGGCGGCCACGCTCGTCGATGCGGTTGTCGGGAAGGTCGACGCGGGTGGGCTTGAAGGTGGTGTCGATGTCAGCGGTGGCGGTCTTTTCGCCTACGACGAAGACCTGAGCCTGGGCACGGGGAAATATTGGCGCGAGGAGGGTTAGAACGAGAGCCCATCTGGATGTGCGGAGTGCCATAAAGCACCTCAGATAGAGAAAATCTTGCACCTTATTGATGCATTTGACAAGGGGGAGGGTAGCTGAGGAAGAAATGATTACAACATGGAGACAAAGTCGCGCCTGGTCTGGAGCTTGTGACGACCGAGCTTAAGAGAACTGGGCTTAAGATGACTGAGCTTAGGAGGATTGAGCTCAAGATGACTGCTCGAAGGGCTCGATGGGCTGGGGATCGGCTGGCCGCGGCTGCTCGGGCGGGGATGGAATGGGCTGATGGTCTACGGACATGGTGCCCGGGGTGGTGGGGAGTATCTGGACCAGAGAGCCGGCGGCGGCCTGCTGGGTCTGCTGCTCCATTGCGGTGTGCGCGGGCGGCGGAGCGACGTCGAGGGGGTAGCCGCCGGGGATGATGGGGGTGTGGGTGTAGTTCCAGGCGTAGTCGCGGGTGACGAAGATGATGACGACGATGCTGGCGAGGACGACAAAGATGGTGAAGAAGGCCGCTTCGGGGCCGTAATTTCCGCCGGTGATCCAGGTGCGGCCGACGGCGCGGGTCTGGATGACGGAGGAGAAGATGGTGTAGCCGCTGACGGGCAGTCCGAAGAGCAGACCCATGCTGGCGTTCCAGGCGAAATGAAATCCCCAGGGAAGCCAGAGGCCGTGGGTGCGGAACCACGCGACGGAGAAGAGGACGCCGGCGAGCATGGTGATGAGGACGCCTATCCAGGTGGAGTCGGGGTTCTGGAGGTGGAGGAGTCCGAAGACGATCGCGGTGGTGAGGGTGGCGGTGACGGGGCCGGTCGCATCGATGAGGCGGCGGAAAGGAAAGCCGCGGAAGGCGACCTCTTCGGCGAGGGCAGCTGCGAAGAGTGTCGCGAGATTGATGAGGAGCAACTGAAAGGAATGAAGCTGGGTGGAGAACTGGATGCGCAGCGAGCCGAAGATGGCGATGGGCAGGACGGCGAGAACCATGGCTCCCCAGCCGAGAGCGGCGCCGATGGTCCACTCCTCGCGAGCGGTGGCGCGGCGGGGCAGGCCGAGGACCTCTCCGAGTTTGCGCGGGCGTCCGGATATGGACTGCAAGACGACGAAGCCGATGGCGAGCAGGAAGAGCTGGAGGATGGAGCTGATGAGGAGGCGCTCGTCGACGAGATCGAGCCAGTTGCAGATTCCTCGCGAGGCGGCGGCGGCGATGGTCTGCGAGGCGAAGACCCAGAGGAGCGAGGTCAGGAACAGGGCGAAGTTCAGCGTGCGTGTGAAGCGCGGCGACGGGCTGGAATTCAACGCCTGCAAAAGTGATGGGCTCCTGTTGGTTGGATGAAGAACGGTTGAGAGAAGCTGCGGAGTGCTATTCGGTGGTGTAGAACTGGGCGATGTTGCGGAACTTCCGGTAGCGCTGCTCGATGAGCTCGTCGATGGGAATGGAGCGGATGGAGCCGAGATGGTAGCGGAGCTTTTCGTCGAGGAGCTCCATAGCGGCGGGAGGGTCGTTCTGCGTGCCTCCTTCGGGCTCGGGCAGGACATCGTCGACGCAGCCCAGGGCCTGGACGTCGTAGGCGGTGTACTTGAGAGCGGCAGCGGCCTGCTGTTTTTTGCTCGCGTCCTTCCACATGATGGAGGCGCAGCCCTCGGGCGAGATGACAGAGTAGATGGCGTTCTCGAGCATGAGGACTCTATCCGCAACCGCAAGTGCCAATGCGCCGCCGGAGCCGCCTTCGCCGGTGATGGTGGCGATGGTGGGGACGCGGAGGCGGGACATCTCGATGAGGTTGCGGGCGATGGCTTCGCCCTGGCCGCGCTCCTCGGCGCCGATGCCGGGGTAGGCTCCGGCGAGATCGAGGAAGGTGAAGACGGGGCGGTTGAACTTTTCTGCGATGCGCATGGCTCGGAGGGCTTTGCGGTAACCCTCGGGCTCGGGCGAGCCGAATTTGCGGGTGACACGCTCTTTGAGGGTGCGGCCCTTGAGGTTGGCGATGACGAGGACGGGTTCGCCGTGGAAGAAGGCCATGCCGCAGCTCATCGCGGGATCGTCGCCGAAGGCGCGGTCGCCGTGAATCTCGCTGAAGTCGGTGAAGAGTGCTTCGATGAAGTCCATCGGGTAGGGGCGCTGAGGGTGGCGGGCCAGCTCGGTCCTGACCCAGGCCTCGGGTGTTGGTGTGGTCATTGGATGAGCGTGAGCGGATCTGCCTGATTCATGTTCGGCCATGGTGTCAAGGTGCTGCTCTTTGATTGTATGCGATGGGATGGCTTGTCGGGCTAGGAGCCGTTTCTGCGCAGGATGGCGAGCTCGATGCTGCGGCGCTCGATAAAGCCCATGCGGCGATAGACATCGATGGCGCGGGTGTTCAGCGAGCGGACGTGAAGGAAGGGGGTTTCGCCGCTGGCGATGATCCGGCGCATGATCTCGAGCATGAGAGCGCGAGCGTAACCCTGACCGAGATAATCGGGATGGGTGCAGACGGCGCTGACCTCTCGGTAGCCGGGGACGTGCAGGCGCTGGCCGGCCATGGCGGCGAGCTTCCCTTCCCTGCGGATGCCGATGTAGTCGCCGAACTCGCGGGTGCGGGCGTCGAAGGGGCCGGGCTTGGTGAGTGCGGTGAGGGCAATCATCTCGGGGATATCATCGTCGGTGAGCTCGATGAAATCGATGGAGGATGGAGGCAGGTCTTTGTGGGGGTAGATCATCTGGGGCATCGTGGACAGCTCAAGCGGCGTCCACTGCGAAGAGAAGTCTGGGTGCTGTTCAAGGAACAATGCTACGACTGCGCCTTCCGGCACGATGGTGGCCAGTGAGTCGAGGGCTTCGGTGGTGGGGGCTTCGAGGCCCGCCAGCGGGGAGACTTCAATGGGAAATTTACGCGCGAGCGCGGTGGTCTGCGCGAAGTATTGTTGCGTGGTGGTCAGTGCTGTCCAGATGGGATTGTCGAGCGGATGAACAGCCATAAGCAACTGTACTGTAAGGAGTGATGGTGGCAATATCCGATTTGTTCAAATGCGGACCTGCCGGTCTGCGGAAAACGGCAGTGGCGGCTTGGTGGTCGCTTAGTCGATGACGCGGACGCCGCCTCGGCCTACGAGTTCTTCTATCTGGTCGATGAAGAGGCGGTCGGCGGCGACTAGTGACGCCGGCGGGTTCGAGGACGGCGCAGAACTCGCCCGGTTCTTCGAGGTCGAGCAGGAGTTTGCCCTTGCCGGGCGCGTTGATGAGGATGGCGTGCAGCTTTTCGAGCAGGGCGGCGTCGGGGTTGTGGAGTGGGACCTTGATGCGAAGGGCTTCGGGGAGCTTGAGCTTTACGTCTTCGAGCGCCTGGATGCTGTTGACGGCTAGCTTGGGGGCGGAGTCTTCTTCGCCGCGGAGGACGCCGCGGACTACTACGGGGACGTCGATCTTTAATTTCTCGGCGAGTTTTTCGTAGGACTGTGGGAAGGCAATAAGTTCGATCTTGCCTACGGTGTCTTCGAGCGCGGCCTGGGCGTAGAGCTCGCCGGAGCGCTTGGACTTGGCGACCTTGAGGCCGGTGATGACGCCGGCTATGGCGATCTCGTTTTGCGGCTCCTGGTTGCCGCGACGGAAGGTTTGGGGCTCGGGCTTCATCTCGATGGCGGTGGCGGTGTCGACGACCTTCATGTTGCGAAGCTTCTCGCGGTACTTGTCCATGGGGTGGCCGGAGACGAAGAAGCCGAGGACCTCTTTTTCGTTTTGCAGGCGAGTGTGCTCGTCCCACTCGGCTACGTTGGGGAGCGCGTCTTCGAATCTGGAGTTGCCGTTCGAGGCAGGGCCGAGATCTGCGTCGAAGATTCCGAAGAGGCCGTGCTGGCCTGCGGCGGCGTCTTTCTGAGATTTTTGTGCGAGTTCCATTGCTTTATCGAGCGCAGCGGTGACCTGGGCGCGGCCTCCGAATGAATCCATTGCGCCGGCCTTGATGAGGGACTCGAGGACCCGCTTGTTGAGCAGACGCAGGTCGACTTTTTCGCAGAACTCCCAGAGGCTGCTGAAGCCCTGCTTCCCTGCTGCCCGTAGCTCGGCGCGCGCGGCGATGATGGATTCGATGGCGTTGTGGCCGACATTCTTGATGGCGGCGAGGCCGAAGCCGATGGCGTCGTCGCCCTGTGCGGTGCGGGTGGGGGTGAAGTTGGAGTCGGAGACCTGGACGTTGGGCGGGACCACGGCGATGTTCATCTCGCGGCACTCGGAGATGTACTTGACGACGTTCTCGGGCTTGGAGGTTTCGCTGGTGAGCAGCGCGGCCATGAACTCGATGGGGTAGTGAGTCTTGAGCCAGGCGGTGTGATAGGCGAGCAGCGCGTAGGCGGCGGAGTGCGACTTGTTGAAGCCGTAGCCGGCGAACTGTTCCATGAGATCGAAGATTTTTCCGGCGATCTCTTTTTTGTGCTTCTTCTCCGCGGCGCCGGACATGAAGCGGTCGCGCTGCTTGGCCATTTCTTTGGGATCTTTTTTACCCATCGCGCGACGGAGCAGGTCGGCTTCGCCGAGTGAGTAGCCGGCAAGGGCGTTCGAGATCTGCATGACCTGTTCCTGGTAGACGATGACGCCGAGGGTCTCGTGCAGGATGACTTCAAGCTCGGGCAGCTCGTAGGCGACGGCGCGGCGGCCCCACTTACGCTCGATGAAGTCGTCGATCATGCCACCCTGGATGGGGCCGGGGCGATAGAGCGCGTTGAGGGCGGTGAGGTCCTCGACGGTGTTGGGCTTGTAGCGGCGAAGCACATCGCGCATGCCGCCCGATTCAAACTGGAAGACGCCGGAGGTGAGTGCGCGGTGGAAGACCTTCTCGTAGGTCTCGTGGTCGTCGAGCGGGACGGTGGCCATGTCGACGTCGATGCCCTTGCTGATCCTGATGAGCTTGAGGCAGTCGTCAATGACGGTGAGGGTCGTGAGGCCGAGAAAGTCCATTTTGAGCAGGCCCATCTTTTCGATGGCACCCATGTCGTAGGAGGTGACGACGGATTCGTCCTTGGTGCGAGTGACGGGGACCAGCTCAGTGAGCGGCTTAGGTGCAATGACGACGCCGGCGGCGTGAACTCCTGCGCCGCGGATGAGGCCTTCGAGGCGGAGTGCGGCGTCGATGAGCTCTTTGATCTTGGGGTCGCCGTCGTAGGCGGTGGCGAGCGGGCCTTTGTCCTTGAGGGCCTGATCGATGGTGATGCCGATGGTGGGCGGGATCATCTTGGCGATGCGATCGACCTCGCCGTAGGGCATGTCGAGCGCGCGGCCTACGTCTTTGATTGCCGCTTTGGCGGCCATGGTGTTGAAGGTGATGATCTGCGCGACCTGATCGCTGCCGTACTTGCGCTTGACGTACTCGATGACCTCGCCGCGGCGGTTCATGCAGAAGTCGATATCGATATCGGGCATGGAGACGCGCTCGGGGTTGAGGAAGCGCTCGAAGAGCAGCTCGTTCTGGAGCGGATCGATGTCCGTAATCTCCATGCAGTAGGCGACGAGCGATCCGGCGGCGGAGCCACGGCCGGGACCTACGGGGATGTTCTGCTCGCGGGCGTAACGGATAAAGTCCCAGACGATCATGAAATAGCCGGGAAACTTCATGTCCTTGATGATGCCGATCTCGCGGTCGAGGCGGGCGTAGTAGTCGGGGATAGTCTTGCGCAGGAGACCGCGAGAGCGCAGGTGGGCTACGGCGGTGTCTAGGCGCTTTTGCAGGCCGTCGCGGCAGACCTTTTCGAAGTAGCTGAAGAGGGTTTCACCTTCGGGAACCGGGAAGTCGGGGAATGGGTTGTCGACCTTGGAGAAGTTAAGGTTGCAGCGGTCGACGAACTGCATGGTGTTGGCGCAGACGTCGGGTCGCTCGCTGAAGGTGCGATACATCTCGTCGGCGGACTTGATGTAGAACTCCTGCGTGTCGAACTTGAAGCGCTTGGGGTCGTTCATGCTGCCGGCGGTCTGAACGCAGAGGAGAATCTCGTGGGCGCGGGAGTCGTCGGAGGCTACGTAGTGGCTGTCGTTGGTGGCGACGACGGGGATGTTGAGGTCGCGCTCCATCCTGAAGAGTGCTTCGCAGACCTCGCGGTCGGGGGCGAGGCCGTGGTCCTGAACCTCTAGGAAGAAGTTGCCCTTGCCGAACATCTCCTGGAACTGGCCGGCGGTGCGTTTGGCTTCGTCGTACTTCCCTGCCATCAGGTGCTGATTGACCTCGCCGGCGAGGCAGCCGGAGAAGCCTATGAGGCCCTCGGTGTGGCGGGAGAGAAATTCTTTGGAGACGCGGGGCTTCGAGTAGAAGCCGTGCAGCGCGGCCTCGCTGGTGAGGCGGACGAGGTTGCGGTAGCCGGCTTCGTTTTCGGCGAGGACGAGGAAGTGGTTGTAGGTGTCGCCGTTGCCGGGGGCGCGGTGGTCTTCGTTCTTGCAGATGTAGAGCTCGCAGCCGAGGATGGGCTTGAGGTCCTTCTTCTTCATGGCGTCGAAGAAGTGGACGGCGCCGTAGATGTTGCCGTGGTCGGTCATGGCGGCGGCGGTCTGGCCGAGATTTTTGAGATGGGCGGCGAGTTTGTCGACGTCGCAGGCTCCGTCGAGGAGCGAGTAGTCGGTGTGGAGATGGAGGTGGGTGAACTCTGCTGCCATGTTGCTAGTTTAGTTCTGATGCATTCGGCAAAGACTGAGGAAAATCGGTCCCGATATCCAGCATGTTAATGGAATCCAAGAAATACAAACAGCGCCTTTCCAACTCGATCCATGGTCGCTTCGTCGAGCGAACCGATGACAGAGCCGATGCGGCCAACTCGTATTGTCTGGAGGTTGTCTACCATGATCTCCGATGTCTTGCGGAGGCCATTGGTGCCATCGGGCTCCACGCGAATGCGAATATGAGGAGCCCGCGAAAGATCGCTGGTGATCAATGCGAGCGTGACATTCTCTGTCTCGGGATAGATTCTTTGCTGGATTACCAGAGCGGGACGCGGCTTACTGAAATCACCGGGTGGCGCGACGATGACGATGTCACCCTTCTTCATTCCCAATCAGGCAACGCTTCCCAGTCGACATCCATGCGGTCGGCGAAATTTGTCCGCCGGTCGTGCTCGGCGATCACTGCCATTTGCCGACGGTATTCGGCTTCAAACTCTGGAGTGCCAACCCTGGCAAGGGGATCGGGCGCCTGATGCACGGCGGACGGCTCGGTCTTGGAAAGGCTTGCCATGCGACTATTTTACAACGTGCGGTCGGGATGGCGTTGAGAGACACAGGCAGACGCTACTCAGGTACTAAAATCGAAGCGCATGGGTGGCTTTCTGAATCCCGACTGGTTGAGGCTGTGGCTTCTGCGCAGAAGCTTTGCGAAGAAGATTGCCGAGGCCCGGAACTGGCCGACGGTGCAGGGCGAGGTGAATGGATGGAAGATCGTGCAGACTGAGACGGATGCGTCCTTCGGCCTGGACAGCCAGATCGAGGCTGGGTTTCACTTCATCGTGAATGGCGAGTACTTTGGCGGCTACGTCCGGAGCGAACCGATGGTTCGGCGGGAGGCGGAGCGGATGGCGCAGGGTACGCCGAAGATCTATGTTCGGTATGACTCCAAGAATCCGGACAGGAATTTTGTGTTGCGGGAGGATAATTCGGGGATGCTGCCGTTTGAGATTTATAGCGGGCCGAAGGCGGGGTAGCCTAGCCTGGGTTATTGCTGGGTTACTGCTATTGTATCGTTAGAGTTTGGGTGACCGGGTCACCGAGTCTTGGAAAATAATCAACGATGATGTAATGGAATTGACCAGACGCCGATTAAGGAATTGTGGGAAGGGCCGGCAGAAAACCTGATTTGGGAAAACCGAAGATTTGGAGCCTGAGGCAGTACTCGTCTTCTACGGCGTAGTGGAGCGCGCGGTCTGAGAGCGAATACTCGGCCGGCCACGGAGCGGCGTGGGTGCGCCACTGGAGTGAGGGGTAATGCTCGAGGATGAGGGCTGTGCGCGAGGAAGATGGCTGGGGGAACTGACAACCTCTGCACTGCCCAGTGGTGACTGGCCATGATGCGGTTGCTGTAGAAGATGTTCTGGATTGTGTTCTGGGCGCTGACCTTCTTCGATAATTGCGGCGGTTGGGACGCCTTGCGATAGGCGAACAGGGCCATGATGTGGGCTTCGACGAACTGGTTGTGGGCTGGCCCTCCGGTGAAGATGATGGCGGGAGCAACGCCGGCCTTGATATTCGCGAATGCCTTCGAGTGTGCGCTCGCGCTGTTCGGGTGATGGAGTGCCGTCGGCGTTGGCGGGAGTGCCGAGGACGATGATAGCGTCGAAGTGAGTGATGTTGGTGTTGTGAGTTGGGATGGTTTCGACAAGGAAGATAGCTGCGACGAGGGTGACTGCGAGAACCGCCAGCAGGACGAGAAGAAGCTTGCGAAGAGGCCGCCTTGGATTCCTGATTAAAGTTTTTTGACCAGGTTGGTCGCGACTTGCACATAGAGGTCGACGGCTTCGAGGAGCTCTTTCTTTGCGATCTTCTCGTCGGGCGTGTGGGCTACGTGGATGGAGCCGGGGCCGAGGAGGAATGGTTCGCCCCAGTTGGTGAGCGCGGGGATGTCGGTGGTGAACTTGGCGATCATGGTGGGGAGTTCGCCGACCGCGCGCATTCGGACGAAGGGCAGGTCGAGCGAGAAGTCGACTTCGGCAGCGGCCGCCACGGCGGCGAGGATCGGCCTGCTTCAACTCTTCGGATGGGCCGACGAGGCGGATGAGCATGTGGGCCTCGGCTTTGTCGGCGATGACGTTGGGGGCGTGGCCGCCGCTGATGAGGCCGATGTTCAGGGTGGAGGCACCGATCCTCCGGTTCGACCGGCAGGGGCAGGGCGAGGATGTCGTTCAGCGCGGCGATGAGCTTGTCGATGGCGGATTCGCCGAGTTCGGGGTAGGCGGAGTGGGCCATGCGGCCCTTGGCGCGGATTTCGACGCGGAGTGCGCCTTTGGAGGCGATGGCGAGGCGGTTGTCGGTGGGCTCGCCGTTGATGAGGAAGCGCGAGCCGCGTGGGCTCTGGTTGGCGACGATGGCGCCGGCGGAGTCGCGCTCCTCGCCGACGACGAAGAGCAGGCCGACCTTGACGCCGGCGTCGCGCAGGCGATCAGCGGCGGCGATCTGCGCGGCGATGATGCCCTTGGCGTCGCAGGAGCCGCGGCCGTAGAGGTACTCGTCGTCTTCGCTGCTGCCGAAGAAGGGCGGCACGGTGTCCATGTGGGTGGAGAGAACGACATCGGGCGTGACGCCGGGAAGCGCGGCGTAGACGTTGAAGCGCTGGTCCGGTGCCGGCGCCGGGAGTGAGTGCGCGGTCGGGCTGGGTGACGGGCATGCGTTCGACGGCGTAGCGCTGGGCGGTGAGGATATTCGTGGAGAAATCGCCGGCGAGGCCCTCGTGATAGGTGGTGGAATCGATGTCGACGAGCTGCTTGGTGAGTTGCGATGGGATCGATCGCCATGGCCATCAGGATACGACACGCGTGATTACGAGACGATGCAAGCGAAGCAGACGTGCCGCCGTACACTGGAGATCATGAGCGATGCAGCGCAACATTTGCCGCACGTGTGGACGATCGAGGACCTGCGCGGGCCGGCCGGACGGCTGGAGGCGATTCTGAACACCGGCCGTGACGGACGCGCCCTATGCCGCGTTGGTCTGCCATCCGCACCCGACGGGCGGCGGCACGATGCACAACAAGGTGGTGTATCACGCGATGAAGGCCTTCTCGTCGTTGGGGCTGCCGGTGCTGCGGTTCAACTTTCGCGGAGTAGGGCTGAGCGAGGGCGAGCACGACGGCGGACGCGGCGAGCAGGACGATGTTCGCGCGGTGCTGGACTGGATGGAGGCGAATCTGAAGCTGCCGATTCTGTTTGCGGGGTTCTCGTTTGGATCGAATGTGGGGCTGCAGGCGTGCTGCGGCGATCCGCGGGTAAAGGGATTGGTGGGGCTGGGTGTGCCGGTGCATGCGGAGGGACGTGACTATAGCTACGGCTTTCTGCGACGTGCCCGGGGCCGAAGCTCTTTATCAGCGGGGATCACGACCAGTATGGGCCGCGGGAGCAGGTGGAAGAGGTGCTGGGCATGCAGCCGAGCCGAAGGAGATCCACTGGGTAGCCGGGGCGGACCACTTCTTTCAAGGGACTTCTGAATCGCCGGGATCGAAGCTGGAGCAGATGCAGGGAATCCTGCGGGGGTGGCTGGCGGAGAAGTTTGGACTGGCGGGAAGCTGATGTCTTCTATCTTCGGGCGGTGCCTAGATCGTTTCCAGGCGTCGCATGGGCTCGGTGGAATAGCGCATAGCGACTGCGCGGGCCGGCTGCTCGCGGGAGGCGAGCCACTCGCGCATGGCGTGGTTGCAGATCTCAGGCATCTCTTCGAAGGCAAGGTGGCCGGCGCCGGGAACGATGAGAAGCTCAGACTGCGGGAGGAACTGTTGCAGCCTCTGCGCGGAGGCGAGGCCGACGGCGCGGTCGCGGTCGCCCCACAGAAGCAGTACCGGCCGCTCGGCCAGCCATGGGAGGACCGAGTGCAGCAGATTCATGTCGGTATGCCAGCGGCGGACGATCGCCAGGACATGTTCGACGGTGCCGGGCTTCGCGAGGCCGGCGGTGTAGCCGTGGAGCGCCTCCGGGGTGACGCGCCGGGCGTCGCCGTACATGCGGCCGAGCGCGATGGTCGGGATGAACCTGGGCAGGAATGGGATCATGCGGGCGATCCAGCTGCCGGGGCGCGAGGTGTAGAACCGGATGAGTTGGTGGCCGAGGTTGCAGAATGGATTCGCGGGCGCAAAGAGGATGAGCTTGCCGACGCGTTCCGGGTGGCGCGCGGCGAGCATCATGGCCACGGCGCCGCCGTGCGAGACGGCTGCCACGTCAGCTTCGGCCAGGCCGACCGCCTGCATCCATCGGGCGACGGCGTCGGCCGTGAATTCGAGACTGGCGTCGAGCCCCGGGACGCGATCCGACTCGCCCATGTTGAGCAGGTCGATGGCATAGACGGTGGCATCGTGGGCGAGATCGCTGATGTTGCGGCGCCAGTTTTTCGCCGAGCCTACCAGGCCATGAATGAGCAGCAGGGGGCGGCCTGAACCGGCGCGCTGATAATGCACGCGGGCGCCGTCGACCTCAACGAACAGATCCTCCACCGTGTCGTCACCACCCAGATTCGCCTTCTCGACCGCCATTTCGCAACTGCCACCTTCTGAAAGAGTGGTGCGCTAGATATGGAGAAATAGCACACCCAAAAGTTCATATGTTACAGGAATGCTAATAAAAATCCAAAACTTAACGTGAAAATCGTACCCCTCCAGGTGTTAACGGAAAGGTAGTAGAGTAGATGCAGGAAGTTAGGGCGAAGCTACGTGTTGCCGGGGAATCCGCAATAGCGGATGGGGTTATGAATTTCAGTAGGTGATAATCGGGCGAAAGCCAAGAATGCACGTATATTTGTTCATTAGCTTGGCATTGGATTTGGCATTCGATGTGCTTAAACTATTGTTCGAGTAAGTGTTTTTGAGAACTGTTGATGAAGAACGTCTTTCAAACACGAATCCTCGCTACAGGCCTTGCGGTGATGACGCTGGTAATTTGCGTTCTGGCCGCGCTGAATCTTCGTCAGGAGGGCAACTTCCAGGTCCCGACGGACGGCGCGTGGCTTGTGGAGGCGCAGGGCGGGCTTCGTTTTGAGCGTGTGCCGATGGATTCGCCGGCCGGACGGGCGGGAGTACGGCCCGGAGATATCCTGCAGGCGATCAATGACCATCCCACCCTGCGGCTTGCGCCCTATGTGAAGGAGACCTTCCGCAGCGGCATATGGTCCCATGCGACCTACTCCATCTTTCGTCCGGGCGTAAAAACCCGCGATAAGGCCGACGACAGCAAGCTCGACATTCAGGTCATCCTGGAGCCGAAGGACCGCTCCTTCAACCAGGGCATGCGATTTATCGCGCTGGTGTATCTGTGCATCGGGATGTATGTTCTGTTCCGACGGTGGACGGCGCCGAAGTCCACGCATTTTTACGTCTTCTGCCTGGTCTCGTTCGTGCTGTACGCGTTCAAATACACGGGCGAGCTGGATGTGCTGGACTCCGATCGATCTACTGGGGCAATGTCGTGGCGGGGGCGTTGCAGCCGGCGCTGTTCCTGCACTTCGCGGTGAGCTTCTCGGACACCTTCGCGCCGGAGACAGAACGGAACCGTCTGCCGCAGAAGGCTGCTGGTGGCGCTGCTCTATGCGCCGGGCATCTTCCTGATCTGGCTGCAGTTCACCGCAATCCACACTGGTCGGCGACCGAGGTTCTCAATCACCGGCTGGACCAGATCTCAGTGGGCTACCTGGCGCTCTACTACGTGATCGCGGCGGTGGTCTTCCGCTTCGCGCTACATGCACGCGGCGTCGGCGCTGGAGCGGCAGCAATTGAAGTGGCTGACGCGCGGAACGCTGCTGGCGGTCGGGCCGTTCACGGTCTTCTATGCGATTCCCTACCTCGCCGACCGCGAGGTCCCGAGCCTGCTGACCAAGCTGGCTGGCTGTTCGCTGGTGATTGCTGCCGCTGACCTTCAGCTGGGCGATTGTGCGCTACCGGCTGATGGACGTCGACCTGATCTTCAAGCGCGGCGTGACCTATACGCTGGCGACGGCGGCGCTGGTGGGCGTTTACTTCAGCGTGGTCGCGCTGTCGGCGGAGATGGTGCACTACGCGCTGCCATACCTTGGAGTGTGGGGCCTGCTGGTGGCGATTATTGTGACGGCGCTGGCCTTCGATCCGCTGAAGCGGGCGATCCAGGCGCGGGTCGATCGTGTCTTCGATCAGAAGAGGTTCGACTACCGGGAGACGCTGGTCGACTTCGGCCGCAGCCTGAATCGCAGACCGACCTGCGCGCGTCTGGTGGACTCGATTGTGGAGCGGCTGCCGCAGACGCTGCTGGTGACGCGCGTCGCGGTGTTCCTGGCGAAGACGACCGGATGAAGCCAGGCGACGGGCACGAGGCACGCTTCGAACTGGCTGCATCGCATGGCCTGACCAACCTGCAGGCGGCGGAGCTGCGTGACGCTGGATGTGCGCTTCCTCGACTTCGACCGCGACGGCGCAAACGACCATCATCTTCCTTGAAAACCCGCAGCAGGTGCTGCGCCTGCCGAATGCGCAGCAGCGCAGCGCAGGCCTGCTGGACCTGAACTACTACCTGCCCTGCCGCGTGGCGAACCGCGAAGGCGGAGGGACGCGCACGGTCGCGATGATCGGCCTGGGCCGCACGGACGACGGCGATTTTCTTTCCAGCGAAGACATGGAGGTGCTGGAGTCGCTGGCGGGCTACATCGGCATCGCGATCCAGAACGCGCAGCTCTATCGCCGGCTGGAGCAGAAGATTACGGAGTTCGAGCGGCTGAAGGAGTTCCACGAGAACATCGTCGAGTCCATCCACATCGGCATCTTCGCGGTCGATCTGGAGGACCGGATCGAGAGCTGGAACGCGCAGATGGAGGTGATGTACGCGAAGCCGCGGGCAGATGCGCTGCGGCAGCCGCTGGCGCCGATCTTTCCCGCGGAGTTCATGGCACGCTTCGACAGCGTGCGCGGACGAGCAGGGCACGCACACGCTCTACAAGTTCCGGCTGGCGCTGCCGACGGGCGAGGCGCGCATCGCGAACATTGCGATTGCGCCGCTGCTGACGCGCGATTTCGCGGCTGGTGGGGCGGATCATCCTGGTCGACGACATCACCGACCGCATCGCAGTTGGAGACGCAGCTGACGCAGGCGGAGAAGCTCTCGTCGATTGGCCTGCTGGCGGCAGGCGTGGCGCACGAGGTGAACACGCCGCTGGCGGTCATCTCGAGCTACACGCAGATGCTGGCCAAGCAGATGCGTCCGATGATGGAACAGAACGACCGCATGGCGCCGGTGCTGGAAAAGATTACGCAGCAGACCTTCCGTGCGTCGGAGATTGTGAACGGGCTGCTGAACTTCTCGCGCACCGGCGGCACGGAGTTCACCTCAGTCGACCTGAACCAGGCTGCTGCATGGATACGCTGACGCTGCTGGAGCACCAGTTGAAGACCGCGCAGATCCGCGTGGAGACCGACCTCGATCCGATGCTGCCGACGATCCACGGCAACGAGGGCAAGCTGCAGCAGGTGGTGCTGAACCTGCTGCTGAACGCGCAAGCGACGCGATGCATGGCACGCCAAATCGCGCGTGATGACGGATTGCGACGGAGCAGGCTGGCGGACAGAGTGCTGGGTGCGTGGTGCAGGACTTCGGCGCAGGCATCGAACGCGATCACCTGCATCGCATCTTCGACCCGTTCTTTACCACCAAGACCAAGCCGCAGCGAGGGCAGCACAAGGGCACCGGGCTGGGCTTGGCGGTGAGCTACGGCATCATGCAGGAACACGCCGGCAAGATCCATGTGGAGAGCGAGGTCGGCGTGGGCACCACGTTCCGGCTGGAGTTTCCGGGGCATCGGGCAGGCGATGACGCGCCTGCCGTCGATCGCCGGAGACGCGCAGCTGGAGCGAGTCGCGGGTCGAGCGACGAAGAAGTCGGGAGAAATACGATTCATGTCTGAAGCGATTGAGCTGGCTGTAATGCCCGAAACAATCGGAGCGCACTCGCACGGACGAACGCGCGTGCAGTTGGCCCGCACGCATCCTGATCATTGATGACGAGGCGGCGATCCGCGAATCGCTGGATACTCTGCTGACGCATGGAAGGCTTTCACGTCACGACGGCCGGCGACGGCCCGGCGGGACTGGACAACTGCTCTGCCGCAATGAGTTCGACCTGCTGCTGCTGGACCTGGCGCTGCCGGGCGAGAGCGGGATCGACCTGCTGCCGCGCATCCTGGAGATGCAGCCGAGCCTGCCGGTGATCATGATTACGGCGTACGGCACGGTGGCGCAACGTGGTGGACGCGATTCGCGCGGGCGCGGAGAACTTCGTCCAGAAGCCGTGGGACAACGAGAAGCTGCTGGCGGACATTCGCGCGGCGATCGGGCAGGCATCGCGCCGAGGAAGAGGTTGTCCAGCTCAAGCGGACGCTGAAGCAGCGCTACAACTTCGAGAACATCGTGGGCAAGAGCGAGCCGATGCTGCGGCTGTTCGACCTGGTGGCGCAGGTTGCGCCGAGCCGCTCGACCGTGCTGGTGCAGGGCGAGAGCGGCACCGGCAAGGAGCTGATCGCGAAGGCGATGCATGCGAACTCGCCGCGCCGCGACAAGCCGTTTGTGCCCGTGAACACGGGCGCGGTGCCGTCGGACCTGCTGGAGTCGACGCTGTTCGGACATGTGAAGGGCGCGTTCACCTCGGCGATCGCGGCGAAGAAGGGGCTGTTCGAGGTTGCCAATGGCGGCACGCTGTTCCTCGACGAGATCGGCACCATGGGGCATGGACATGCAGGCGAAGATCCTGCGCGTGCTGCAGGACCGGCGCTTCATGCATCTGGGGGGAACGCAGGAGATCCAGGTGGATGTGCGGATCGTCGCGGCCACCAACGTGAACCTGCAGCAGGCAGTGCGCGAAGGGCGATTCCGCGAAGATCTTTTCTACCGGCTGAACGTGATCTGCCTGGAACTGCCGCCGCTGCGGGCGCGGCGCGCAGGACATTCCTCTGCTGGCGGCGCACTTTCTGAAGTTCTATGCGGACGAGAACGATGTGCCGGTGCCGAGTCGCTTTCGCCGGAAGCGATGCGCATTCTGATGGACTACGAGTGGCCGGGCAACGTGCGCGAGCTGGAGAATGCGATGGAGCGCGGCGTGGTGCTGGCGACCACGCAGACGATTACGCCGGATCTGCTGCCTGCGGCGCTGACCGGCAACACCTACTCGGCGAGCCTGCTGGACCAAAGGCCGGACGCGTCGCCTGTTCGATCTGATGGAAGAGATCGAGCGGCGCATCATTGCCGACCGGCTGGAGCGCTGCCACTGGAACCAGACCGAGGCGGCGGAGTACTTCAAGATTCCGCTCTCCACGCTGAACCAGAAGATCAAGCGGCTGAATGTGGAGATGAAGAAGCGCGGCCGCGACTAGCTCTATATACCGGGTTGAATCACAATCTTCAACGAGTCGGGCTGCGGGTTCGATGCCAGCTCGATTGCAGCTACAGCGTCTTCGAGCGAGAAGCGATGCGAGATGAGTTGGGTTAAATCGAAGCCGCTTTTGTAACCGTCGAAGACCATCTTTGTGACATTGTCCTGAATCGCCACCGATGCGCTGTACGAACCCATCAGGGTCTTCTCGTCCATGCAGACGGCAGCGGGATCGAAGAGTGCTTCCCCGTGCTGCGTGCTTGCGAAGAGCATCACGCGGCCTCCGGGGCGGATGGCGTCCATCGCCAGCTTGATAAGCGCATTGCCGCCGACGGCGACGAGAGCTACATCGGCGCCGCGGCCCTCGGTGGCGGCCTTCGCCGCTGCAATAATATCTCCGCGTGCATCGAGAGGATGGTCGAGGCCGAAATTCGCTGCGACAGCGTGGCGCTCGGGGTAAAGATCGCTGGTCAGCACGGTCGCGCCGGTCTTGCGAGCGAGAGCGGCGAGCAGGATTCCAATGGAGCCCTGGCCGATGACGAGGACAGTCTCGTCGGGTTGCAGGTTGAGGAGTTGGATGGCCTTGTAGCAGGTGTTGACGGGCTCGATGAAGGCAGCCTGTTCGAAGGAGATTTCGTCAGGAATTTTGATGAGGCCGCCCGGCTTCCCTTCCCGGCCAACGATCCAGTCCATCACGCGGATGTACTCGGCGAAGCCTCCGCCTGAGGGCGCGAAGCCCGCGGTGCAGCCGACTTTCTTATAGGTCTCGCACTGCGCGAAGGTCTGCTTGCGGCAGTAGTAGCACTCGCCGCAGGGGATGTGGTGGTAGGCCATCACGCGATCGCCGATGCTAAAGCCGGTGACGGCTTCGCCGACCATCGCAATGGTGCCGGACATCTCGTGCCCGAAGACGCGCGGCGCAGAGTGTGAGCCGGTGTGAATCTTTTTGAGGTCGGTGCCGCAGATGCCGCAGGTATGAATCTTGACCAGCACCTCGCCAGGACCGAGCGTGCCGTCTTCGTTCAGAGGCACCGGGATGGTCTCGACGCGAACGTCGTTGATGCCGCGATAGACGGCGGCGCGCATGGTAGCAGGAACTTCTGCGATCTCGTTCTTCACTTGTTACAGATCTCCTGTTCGGTTTGTTTCCGCGGCGTCTTTCTCTTCGAGAAACTTGGTGATTGCGAATGCAAGCGATTGCGCCGCTTTCCTGCTAGTCGCTCCCAGTTTTATCAGCGGGCTCCAGTATTGCGGCCTCAGCGCGACGTGGCCAAGAAACGCCGCCATCCGTAGCTGACCGTGCTCGTCGATAAAACGGTTGAGGTCAGGCAGCTTTGCAATCCGCTCGTCGGAGACAGCCTTGAAGCAGCACACCGGAATGCTTCGGATCTGCGCAAGTCGCGCGACGGCAGCGGCCTCCATGTCTACCAGAGCTGCGCCGTAGGTGTCGCGGAGACGAAGCTTTTCCGCCTCGTTGGCGACTCGCGGCGTGGTGACCACGCGCAGCTTTCTACCACCATCGCACAGCGATAGACGCTCGCCGGTGAGGACGTCGATGACCTCAGACGCAATGTAGCAGTGGCCCGGCTGCATCTCGTCGTCGAGCGCGCCGGCGAAACCGACGGAGAGCACCATGTCCAGCGTGCCGATGTGCTCCGCCGCGGCAAAGCTGCGCATTGCGGCCGCCGTTCCCATGCCGCCGGATACGGCGATGTACTCGTCCTCGCCTTCGTTTTTGACCCAGAGCGCGATTCCGCGCGTAGGCGAGGGCACACGGTCCCAGCCGCGCACCAGCGGCTTCAATTCAGCGGGCAACGCTGCGATGATCGCGATTCTCATGGCCGGGGCGCGTATCCGTGCGCGATAAACCACTCGATGGCGGAGCGAAGGGCGTTGTAGATCGGCAGCACCTTGAAGCCAAGTTCGCGCTCGGCTTTGGCGGACGAGGCGAACATCATCTTTTTGCCCATGCGAACGGCTTCGACGGTTGCGCGAGGCTCCTTGCCGCGCAGTTTGCCGGTGAAATTTTCGTCGAAGAAGGCGAAGGCCATCGCGACGGAGTGGGGCACCTTCATGTTCGGCGAAGGCAGACCGGTGATGGCGGACATGCGGTCGAGGATCTGCTTCAGCGTAAGATTTTCTCCGCCAAGGATGTAGCGCTCGCCGGGCGTGCCGCGTTCAAGCGCGACGAGGTGCATGCGCGCGACCTCGGCGACGTCGACGAGGTTGAGACCGGTGTCGACGTAGGCGGGAAAATTTTTGTTCAGGAAGTCAACGATGATTCTGCCCGTCGGAGTGGGCTTGGCGTCGCCAGGGCCGATGGGAGTGGTCGGGTTTAGGATCATGACGTGCTGGCCTGCGCGAGCGGCGGCGATGGCCTCCTGCTCGGCGAGGAACTTTGAGCGTTTATAGTGGCCAATCATATCGGCGAGCGAGACGGGGGTGGTCTCGTCGACGATGGAGCCGTCGGACCTGAAGCCCATGGTCGCGACGCTGGAGGTGTAGACGACGCGTGGTACGCCTACCTCGCGAGCCAGCTTCAGCAACTCGCGCGTGCCATCTACGTTTACGGCGTACATCTCTTTGGGATCGCGGACCCAGAGGCGGTAGTCCGCCGCGACGTGGACCAGAGCATCGCAGCCCGTCAATGCGCCGCGCAGCTCGGCGGGTTTGCGTAGGTCGCCGACAACAGTCTCAGCGTTCAGTCCGGCGAGCGAGTCCAGCCGGCTGGTGGCTCGCGTAAGCAGACGAAGCTCCGCGCCTGCATCGGCATAGCAACGCGCGACATGACTGCCAACGAAGCCGGTCGCTCCTGTGATGAATGCGCGCAACTCGTGCTCTTTCCGCGTAGGAGTTTACGGAGGTGTCAGTCCAGCTTCTCCGGCTCAATCTGGATATTCTTTTCGCCGGCGGCTTTCTTCGCCCAGTACTTAGCCACCCAGGCCTCAAAGGTTTTGCCGGCGGCGGTGTCACGGCCGCTGAATGCCAGCGCGCCGATGTCCGCGTAGGAGACGTTCAGCTTGGCCTTCTGGTTGTTCGGAATGATGCGAATGAACGAGTCAGCGAGCGTCGCACCGGAGCGGCGGTCAAAGAGATAACCCTCAACCTTCGAGCCGTCCTTACGCGTGACGGTGATGTCGCCGCGATAGTCGAAGGCCTTCTCGAGCGCCTCGCGAATCTCGGACTCGGTCGCGAGCGTGGGAATCCAGCCCTCGAGGTTTTCTTTCTCACGGCCTTCAATGTGTTCCAGCTCGTCGGCTCTGTGCTGCTTCAGCTGTTCGATCTTCAAGTGCTCCTGCTGCTCTGTCGCCATGCTATTAATCTCCCGAGACCGACTGCAGCTCGTTGCCGACTGTATTTGCAGGGGTCTGAATCTGGACCAGCGGGCCCTTATGCTCCGGCCGCCACTCGTTCAGCAACTGCAGTGCGCCCTCGTCCGGATAGGTCGACGGGAACATGTATTTCTTGGCGGTTACGAGAAAGCCCTTCAACGAGCCGAAGTTGTAATCGACTGCACTGGCCTCATGGCCGGAGTGGACCATGCAATTCGCACATTGCGGATTGCCGCTTTTAGCTCCGTAATTTTCCCACTGCGTGGTCGTCATCAGCTCTTCAAAGGTGTCGGCGTAGCCGTCCTGCAGAAGATAGCAAGGCTTCTGCCAGCCAAAGATCGAAAAGGTCGGCATGCCCCACGGGGTGCACTCGAAGTTCTGCTTGCCCATCAGGAACTCGGAGAAGAGCGGATGGGTATTGAACTGCCACTCCTTCTTGCGGTTGGAAAGAATGGCGCGGAACATCCTGCGCGACTTCGCCTTGCCGAGGAAATGATTCTGGTCGGGCGCCTTATCGTAGGTGTAACCCGGCGAGACCATCATGCTCTCGACGCCTGCCGCCATCATCTCGTCGAAGTGCGCACGCACGCTGTTGGGGTCTGCGCCGTCGAAGAGCGTGGTGTTGGTGGTAACACGGAAGCCCGCGGCAACAGCAGCTCGCACGCCCTCCATCGCGATATCGTAGCCACCCTCGCGGCAGACGGAGAAGTCGTGGTGCTCGCGCTGACCGTCGACGTGCACCGAGAACGAGAGGTACTTGCTGGGCTTGAAGAGGTGCAGCTTCTCTTTGAGCAGAAGCGCATTGGTGCACATGTAGACGTACTTCTTGCGCGCGACGAGGCCGGCTACGATCTCCGGCATCTGCGGGTGCAGCAGCGGCTCGCCGCCGGGGATCGAGACCATCGGGGCGCCGCACTCTTCAACCGCTTTGAAGCACTCCTCCGGCGAGAGCTCGGCCTTCAGGATGTGCGCCGGGTACTGAATCTTGCCGCAGCCCGCGCAGGCGAGGTTGCAGCGGAATAATGGCTCGAGCATCAGCACGAGCGGATACCGCTTGCGCCCGCTGAGCTTCTGCTTCAATACATAAGTTGCAACGGTCCAGGCTTGCGAGACTGGGACTGCCATCAGGAAGACTCCTTGAAAAAACTCTAAACCCTAAGATCAAAAACCTGAAAAAATCTGCTGCCATCTTGATGACTGGCAATGGCCTAAAGATGCGCGGCCGATTCCCTCTCGAGCGCGCGCTTGTAGGTCGTCAGCGCGAGCAGCGGAAAGTACTGCTTATACAGGTGATACCCCAGATAAAAGACGCGGGGAAATCCGGTTCCGGTGTAGTAACTCTCGCCGTTGCGGCCGGGGACGAGTTCGTCCCAGCTTCCATCTTCGTGCTGGCGATCGATCAGCCAGCGAACGCCCTTGGCGACGGAGTCCGAGCGCACATCGCCGCCTGCGAGCAGGCCGAGCAGCGCCCACGCCGTCTGCGACGGAGTGCTGGGGCCGATGCCTTTATTGAGCGAATCGTCGTAGGTGCCGCAGGTCTCGCCCCATCCGCCATCGGAGTTCTGCACCATGCGAATCCACTCGGTGGCCTGCAGGATTGCGGGCTCGTGGCTCCAAACACCCATGGCTTCGAGGCCGCGCAGGACAAGGAAGGTGCCGTAGAGGTAGTTCACGCCCCAACGGCCAAACCAGCTTCCGTCCGGGCACTGCTCCTTGAGGATGAACTGGATCGCCTTCGCGACGCGCTTGTCGTCGCGCGTGAAGCCGTACTGCGCCAGCATCTCGAGCATGCGCCCGGTGATGTCCACCGTCGGCGGGTCGAGCATCGCGTTGTGGTCCGCGAAGGGAATGTACTGGAAAATGGTCTTGGTGTTGTCCTTGTCGAATGCCGCCCAGCCGCCGTTCTTGCACTGCATGGCCCAGATCCAGTTGAGGGCGCGCTGGCAGACCTCGTGCTGGTAACGCTCGCGCGGGTTGTCCACGCAGTTCAGCGCCAGCAGTACCTCGCCGGTGTCGTCGACGTCGGGATAGAACTCGTTGTTGAACTCGAAGTACCAGCCGCCGGGCTCGACGTTCTTCACCTTCTCGGCCCAGTCGCCCTTGTGCCGGACCTCCTTCGAGAGGAGCCAGTCGGCTGCGCGCAGCAGGCGCGGATCGTTGCGCGGAACACCGGCCTCGCCCAGCGCGGAGATGACCTGCGCCGTGTCCCACACCGGCGGGAAGCAGGGCTGCATGCGGAAGGTTGGCGTCGGGTAGTTGGGTTCGCCCTCGGGGCAGTCGATGCCGAGCTTCTCGAACTCGTCCATCGCCCGAATCATCTGCGGGTCGTCGAAGGAGTAGCCCAGCACGCGCATCGCGATAATCGAGTTCATCATTGCCGGATAGATTGCGCCGAGGCCGTCCGACTTCTCGAAGCGCGCCAGCATCCACTTCTCAGCCTTCCTGATCGCGACCTTGCGCAGCGGGCGGATATGAACACGCTCGAACCAGTGGACCATGCGGTCCGTGAAGAGAAAGAAGTTGCGCCAGCTGACCGGCTTCTTGTTGTCCCAGCGCAGATGCAGGTTGGCATTGGCGCGTCCGCCGACGAAGAGTTCCTCGATACCCTGCTCCGGCGCGATCTTCTTGAACGGCTTCTTCGCGTAGATGATGGAGAGCGGAACCAGAATGCCGCGCGACCAGGACGAGATCTCGTAGATATTGAAGTAGAACCAGTTTGGAAAGAGAACAATCTCCGGCGGAACCGCGGGGACCGCGTCGTAATCGTACTGGCCGAGCGAACAGAGGTAGATCTTGGTAAAGGTGTTGCACTGCACCACGCCGCCGTGTGCCAGCACCCACTCGCGTGCCTTTACCAACACCGGGTGGTCGGGCGACCAGCCCATCAGCTTCAGCGCGAAGTAGCTCTTTACGCCGTAGTTGATGTCCGAGGGGCCACCGGGATACTGGCTCCATCCACCGTCTGCATTCTGGTGGCGGAGAATCTCATTGACCGCGCGCTCCATCTTGCCGGGGTCGCCGGTGCCCAGCAGCATGTGCATGAAGATGTAGTCGGCCTCGAGCATTACGTCGGCTTCGAGTTCGCCGCACCAGTAGCCCGCAGGCTGCTGCTCGCCGAGCAGCCAGCTCTTCGCGCGACTGATGCCGTCGACGACGTGCTCCAGGGCGAGATCCATCCGGCCATAGCGCGGCTGTGCCGGCTTGGTCGACTGCTGCGAACCGGTCTGTTGATTTCCTGGGAGCTTACTCATGTACGGCTGACACTCTCTGACTTAGTTCTCTTCTTGTTAGCGAGCAGGTGGCGCCGAAGCGATAGCCTGAACGATCTCCGGAGGCAGACCGAAGCGCACATTCTCGGGCATCACCTCTACCTCATCCACGTTGCCGTAGCCCATGGACTGTAGATACTCAACAACATCCTTCACCAGTACCTCGGGCGCGGATGCTCCGGCCGTCACGGCAACGGTATTCACGCCGTCCAGCCACTCCGGCTGAATAGCGTCCGCAGTGTCGATCAGGTAGGAGTTGGTGTCGAGATTCCGCGAAACCTCAACCAGCCGGTTCGAGTTCGAGCTGTTCTTCGAGCCGACCACCAGCACCAGATCCGCGCCGTGAGCGACATTCTTCACTGCTGTTTGACGGTTCTCGGTGGCATAGCAGATGTCCTGCGCGTGGGGACCGACGATGTTGGGGAACTTTTTCTTCAACGCCTCGATCATGTAGCGCGCCTCGTCGAGCGAGAGCGTCGTTTGTGTCAGGTAGGCGACCTTGTCGGGATCGGGGACGATCAGCGCCTCAACCTCTGCGACCGTGGAGACGACCTGCGTCACATCCGGCGCCTCGCCCTGCGTGCCCTCAACCTCTTCATGGTCGCGGTGGCCAACCAGCACCAGCGAGTAGCCCTGCTTGGCGAACTTGATAGCCTCGACATGTACCTTGGTCACCAGCGGGCAGGTGGCATCGACCACCTTCAGACCGCGCTCCCTGGCGCGCTGCCGGACCGCCGGTGAAACTCCGTGAGCCGAATAAATGACTCGGGCGCCCTGGGGCACCTCATCCAGCTCGTTGACGAAGATTGCGCCCTTTTTGGCCAGATCGGTCACCACGTAGCTGTTGTGGACGATCTCCTTGCGCACGTAGATGGGGGCGCCAAAGGTCTCAAGCGCAATCTGGACAATATCGATGGCCCGCACCACGCCCGCGCAGAAGCCGCGAGGCTTCAGGAGCAGTACTCGCTTGGTGGTTACAATGTTGTCGTTCTGGTTAACGCCGGTGGGCTCAATGGCTGTCGTAGTCACCCTCCAAGTATACCGCGTTCGCTGGCCCAAGTGGATAGATTTGAACCATTTCTGGTGCCTCGGATGGCACACTTACGCGGCAAAAAACACTCCTGGAGGGGACAGAATTGCCGCTGTCGCGAATAAAGCCATCCTGCCAATCACTATGCCATGCGTTATCAGAGAGATCAGCCGGATTCCCCTGCTATTTGCAATCCGGATGATCGCAGTGACACTTCAGCGAGGTCACTCCTTTGGAATCTTCGCAGATGGTGCTGCAGAATTTCTTGCCCTCGGGTGCAATACAGGTGCAGGGCTCGTGCGCGCATTTCTTAGCCGTTAATGGTGCTGCCATGGGTGGTCTCCTCAGGTGCAAGCGCACCTGCCTGCCTCGGATGCGGCCAGTCCGCAGATGGATGTGTGATCCGCAGTGTGATTAACGGCTGCTTTGGAGAAGATTTTCGGCGTGCTTCAGGCTGGTCTCGGTGAGCTTCGCTCCGCTCAGCATGCGGGCGATCTCCTGGACGCGCTCGGTGTCGTCCATCCGCCGGACGTCGGTCTGGGTGCGCCCCCGCTTTTCAGACTTTTCGATAAGGAAATGCTGATCGGCAAACGCCGCTATCTGCGGCAGGTGGGTGATGCACAACACCTGCTGCCCGCCGGAGAGCGTCTTCAGCTTGCGCCCCACCGCCTCCGCCGCCCGCCCGCCGATGCCGATGTCTATCTCGTCGAAGACCAGCGTCCGCGGCAGCACAGTCTTCTTTTTACGGCTGGCGCGGCTACTGGCGGCTTCTTCGACCGTGACCTTACAGCGCCAGCATCACACGCGACATTTCGCCGCCTGAGGCGATCTCGTGCAGCGGCTTTAGCGGTTCACCGGCGTTGGTGGCGATGAGGCACTCCACCTGGTCCCAGCCGTGCGGGCTCCAGCCGGCGTCGGAGCGGTCCGCAGTCACCTGCACCTTGAACCGCACATTCATTGCAAGATCGTTAATCTGCGCCTCCGCGAGAGGCTCGAGCCGCCGCGCAGCCTCAAGCCGGCCGGCGGACAAGGCCTCCGCGGCAGCCCGATAAGCCTCTGCCTCTTTCGCCTGTCGAGCTTTCAACTCCACCAGCAGAGCATCGCGGTTCTCCAGCTCGGACAGCCGCCGCGCAGCCTCAACCCCGAACGCCATCACCTCGGCCAGCGTCTGGCCGTACTTGCGCTTCAGCCGGTCGAGCGCGGCGAGGCGGTCTTCAATCTCCTCCAGACGGCCGGGCGCGGCGTTGATGTTGTCGGCGAAGTCGCGCACCTCGGCGTCGACGTCCTCGATGGTGGCCTTCGCCGCGGCCAGCTGCTGCGCGGGCTCTTTGAAGCGGTCATCGTAGCGCGCCAGCTCCTCAAGATTTTTGAGCGCCGCTCCAAGCGTGCTCTCGGCCGAGCCCTCCGACTCATAGAGCAGCTCATGCGCGCTCATCGCCGCTGCGTAGAGCTTCTCCGCGTTGGCGAGCACACGCTTCTCGGCCTCAAGCTGCGCGTCCTCGTCCTCCGCGCTCAGCCCGGCCTGCTCAATCTCTTTGCTCTGGAAGCGCCACAGGTCGGCCATGCGCAGGCGGTCCTGTTCGGCGGACTGGAGCTCTTCGAGTTTGTCCGACGTCGCGCGCCACGCCGCGAACGCCGCCGCAACAGCCTCCTCGCTGATGCTGCCGAAGCGATCTAGTAACAAACGCTGCTGGGCCTGATCGAACGAGCCCAGCGTCTCCCCCTGCGAGTGCACCAGCGCCAGCTCCGGCGCAAGCTGCCGCAGCACGCCCACCGTCGCCGGCTGGTTGTTGACGAAGACCCTTCCCTTCCCGCTGGCGCCAATCTCGCGCCGCAGCAGAATCTCGTCGGCCTCCGCGTCGATGCCGTTTGCCTCGAGCACCGCACTCGCGCCCGGTGTCATCTCGAAGACGCAGCTCACCACGGCCTTCTCTGCGCCGTGCCGGACTATATCTGACGACGCCTTTCCACCCAGCAACAGAGCCAGCGCGTCGATAAGAATCGACTTACCCGCGCCCGTCTCACCTGTCAAAAGGTTCAATCCATGACCGAAACCGGCGATGGCGTGATCGATGACGGCGTAGTTCTCCGCGCGCAGCTCCAGCAGCATCAGTCCCCCAGATTCCTCTTCAAACCCAACGATGTATCGCGAGAATAGCAAACCTCGGCGACGACTATCTTCAGCTTTATTCCACAACCTCAACGCACCACGGAAGATGCCCCTTGCCAAGTTTAAGCGTCCTAGAGAAATACCGCCGATTTACACTAGGCTCTGGCGGTCCTAAAAATTATGCCCTTGTTCTATGCCCTCGCTCTGCTCTTGTTCCAGGACGACTCTGTCGCCTCCCTGCCACCCGTTGCCGACAGCAGCGCTCTGGCCGAGATGGTGCACAACAGCGGCCCGGTCGCATTCACCGTTCTGGTCATCCTGCTTATCGCCAGCATCTTTTCCTGGACGATCATGCTCTCCAAGTGGTCCAGTTTCAGCAAGGCGGCGACACAGAGCCAGCGCTTCCTGCGCGCCTTCCGCAAGTCGACGCGGCTGAGCGAGTTGGCCGCGATCGCCGACCAGTTCAAGCCCAGTCCGCTGGTCTCCGTCTTCAACGAGATTCACGACGAGTACCAGCGCCAGACCCAGGGACGCGGCCTCCCGCGCAATCCCTTCGCGCTGGAGCGCGCCGCGCAGACCGCCTCGAGCGAGGCCCTCACCGCGATGGAGAGCCGAATGACCTGGCTTGCCACCATCGCCGCCATCGCGCCGTTTATCGGCCTCTTCGGCACCGTCTGGGGAATCATCGACGCCTTCCACGGCCTTGGAACCGCCGGCGCGGCAACGTTGCGCGCGGTTGCCCCCGGAATCTCAGAGGCGCTCATCACCACCGCCGCCGGCCTGGTCGTCGCCATCCCCGCGGTTGTCGGCTACAACCAGCTAACCGCGCGGCTGCGCGAGTTCGGCGCGCGCATGGACGACTTCGGCCGCGAACTGCTCAACGCCATCGAGAACGCCGCGATGCTCGCGCCGCCGGCTGCACCGCCGGTAGAGGAATCCCGCCGGAGGACCTTCTAGCATGGCCTTCTCCACGCGCAGCAGCGGCCAGATTCGAACCCAGACGGCGCTGGCTGAGATCAATATCACTCCCCTGGTGGACGTGGTGCTGGTGCTTCTGCTCATCTTCATGCTCACCGCGCCGGTGCTGCAGTCCGGCGTCGAGGTCTCGATTCCTAAGACCCGCACCGTCAATCAGCTCACCGAGGAGCGCATGGTCGTCACCATCGACAAGGACCAGAACGTCTTCCTGCAGGACAAGCCTATCAATGTGAATGAGTTGCCGGAGAAACTTAAAGCAGTCGGGAACGCCGATCCCGCCAAGCGCATCATCTACCTCCGCGCCGACGAGCAGGTGCCCTTCGGCGCCTTCGCCTCAGTGATGGACGCCGTCAAGCGCGCCGGCATCACCAATATCAGCATCGTCACTCGTCCAATAGAGCAGAGGTAGCGCACGGTGAGCAGCCAACTCAACTGGAGCCGCAACGAGTACCTGCCGCAGGATCGCTTCGGCGGCAACTTCGCCGGCTCGCTGTTCCTGCACGCCGCGGTCTTCGGCGCGATCTTCGCCTGGGCGCTGATCTCCAACACCGGCCGCCACTGGGGCGAAGCCAGCGAGACTACCGGCGCGATCCAGGCGACGATGGTCTCGGCGATCCCGCTGCCGCCGCGCCAGCCGGTCAATCCGGACAACGTCCTCACCTCCGACAAGCCCAGCCCCGCTCCACCAGAGACCAAGGAGAAAGCCGCTCCAATCCCCGACCCGAAGGCGCTCGCTATTCCGGAGAAGCCCACCAAGCCAGTAAAAGCGACCGAGAAGCCCATCCCATCCACGCCTCACCCGCAGCCAGTCAAGCCGCAGCCCGATAAAGCCACCAGCGGCGAGGCCACCGGAGTGCGCATCGCCATGACCAGCAGCCAGACAAGGGCCGGCACCACCAGCATCGGCATCTCCGATCCAGCCTTCGGCGTCCGCTATGCGTACTACGTTCGCGAGCTCACCCAGAAGGTCGCCTCGCAGTGGCTCACCCCCATGCTCGACCCCGCAGCCAGGGGACACCGCGTCTACATAGTCTTTCAGGTCGCTCGTGATGGCACTCCGTCGAACATAAAGATCCAGCAGCCCAGCGGAGACAGGACGCTCGACGAAACTGCTCTGCGCGCTGTGCAACACATCGACACCTTCGGTCCATTGCCCGACGGATACTCCGGCAACTACATCAACGTTGTGTACTACTTCGACCCCCCCGAGTAGCCGTAACTGCATGGACACTACACGGACGAGGCTTTTTCGCATCTACTATAAGGAGAGTATGTTTCGAGCACCTCGCAAGACCTATCTCCGCACTGCCCAGTCTCTCTTATCTTTCGCAGCCTTGTGTGTGCTTTTGTTTCCGGCGCTCCTCTTCGCGCAGGACAATGTTTTTACCGGCACAAACTCCGGCATTGCCACCATCCGCATCGCCGTCGCCGACTTCAAGCCCGGCTCTACCGACCCCCAGACCATTCCCTTCAAGAGCACCTTCGACACGACGCTCTACTCTGACCTCGCCAGCGCCGGTATCTTCGACATCGTCTCGAAGAGTCTTCTCCCGCAGGTCTCGCCCGGCACGCCTGCCGAGATCAGCCTCGCGCAGTGGTCCGGCGATCCTGTCTCCGCGGCGATGGTCGTCTTCGGCAGCTTCGGCGTGCAGAACGGCCGGCTCGTCGTTAATGGTTTTCTCTTCGATGCGAAGAACGCGCAGTACCCGCAGGTGCTCGCCAAGCAGTACAACGAAGATCCCACCGAGGACTCAGCCCGCCAGGTAGCGCATCGCTTCGCGGACGAGATCATCTTCCGCCTCGGCGGCGGCGTCCCCGGCATCGCCGAGACCAAGCTCTACTACGTGAAGATGGGCGGCGGTAACAAAGAGATCTGGGAGATGGACTACGACGGCGCGAACCAGCACGCCATCACCCATCTGGGTACCGTCTCACTCTCGCCGCGCGTCTCGCCCGACAACTCGCGCATCGCCTTCTCGTCCCTCGGCCGCGAAGGTTTTCAGATCAGAATGTACTCCCTGCTGCTGGGCCGCATGGTCAACTTCCCATCAGCCGGCGGCACGAATCTTTCGCCCGCGTGGTCGCCCGACGGCAAGGAGATCGCCTACTCCTCTTCGCGCTCCAACGACCCCGAGATCTGGATCTCGGACGTGAACGGCGCCCTGGCACGCAAGGTCACCGCCTTTCGCGGCCCCGACGTCTCACCCACCTATAACCCCAAGACCGGCGCGCAGATCGCCTGGATCAGCGGGCGCACCGGCCTGCCGCAGCTCTACATCATGAACACCGACGGCTCCGGCGTCACGCGCCTCACGGACGGCGGCTACGCCACCTCGCCGTCGTGGTCGCCCAACGGCCAGTTCATCGCCTTCGCATGGGATCGCAAATACGGCCCCGGCGCTCCCGGCGGGCAGGACATCTACGTCATGGAGGTCGCCACCAAGCGCTGGATTCAGCTCACCCACGACGGCGGCCGCTGCGACTTCCCTTCCTGGTCGCCTGACGGCCGCCACATCGTCTACGCGAACACCGCCGACGGCAGGGCCGACCACATGAAGATCTGGACCATGCTCGCCGACGGCACACAGAAGCGAGCACTTACCGGACCCGGCGCAGACATGCCAAACTGGAGTTGGAAGTAGTCGATTGTAGCATCTGCAGTTCTTTCGCCATATCCTCAGCCCTGAATGAAGTACTTTGATTCACTACAACCGTGCAGGAGAAAGTACATGAGCTCGAACCCCACGCCCTTTCGCAAAGCCCTCGCAGTAGCTGCATTAGCGGTCGCTCTCGGCGCCGTTACCGGTTGCCACAAGAAGGCCAGCGGTGTAAATCCCAACACGCTCGGGCCCACCGCGCCCGAGGCGGCGGCTGCTCCCACAGCGACCATCACCGCCGATCCGCTGGCGATTGATCTCGGTCAGTCCGTCGTTCTCAACTGGCGCACGCAGAACGCAACCGTCGTCACCATCGACGGCATCGGCCAGGTGAACGCCAACGGCACCCAGACCGTCTCGCCCTCGAACTCGACCAACTTCCATCTCACCGCCAAGGGTGATGGCGGTACCAGTGAGGCGAACATCCGCGTCACCGTGCGCGTACCCGTCGCGCCCACCGTGCCTCCCAACACCGGCGCCCTGGCCGGCGATATGGGTACGGACGAGGAGTTCCACCGCAACGTTCAGGATGCCTTCTTCGACTACGACAGCTTCGATCTCCGCCCGGATGCTCAGGCCTCCGTCGCTCAGGCCGCCAGCTATCTCGCCGCGCATCCCGCCATCAGGGTCGTCATCGGCGGATACTGCGACGATCGCGGCTCGGCGGAATACAACCTGGCGCTCGGCGAAAACCGCGCCAATGCTGCTCGCAGCGCGCTGGTCTCGGCCGGTGTCGCTCCCAACCGCCTGCGCGTCATCAGCTACGGCAAGGAGAAGCAGTTCTGCACCGAAGAGAACGAGACGTGCTGGCAGGAAAACCGCCGCGCCCAGTTCACGCTCGATCGCTAGACCTGTCGGATCTGTCAGGGCCCCCGCACTCACCGGCGGGGGCCCCGCAGCGTCCAAGCCAATATCGAAGTAAGCTATAGAAAGCCAGACAGGTGAGGCCGCCATGTCAAGAGATCTCAACAGCACAATCCACCGCCAGTCCAGACCAGCGCCAGCCCAACGGAAGGCCAGCCGTCTCCTCCCTGCCGTTGTGCTCGCCGTCGCCATCTCTTTTGCTTCGTTCTCGACGCCAGCCTTCGCCGTCGATAAACAGCTGCAGGCCCAGCTCCAGGAGCTGCAGGATGCAGTCGCCCGGCTGCAGCAGGCGAACGACGAGCGCATGGGCGCCTTGAAAGAGCTCGTCCAGCAAAACGTAGACTCGGTCAACAGGATGTCGGTCAGCGTCGACGCGCTGCAAAAGCAGATGGGATCTCTGCAGGAGGCGCAGAACGGAAAGATCGACCTGATCTCCGGTCAGATTCAGTCTCTCAACGATTCCCTCGACGAGCTCAAGGCGCGGCTCACCCGCCTGGAGAAGCTCACCCAGACCATCCAGAGCCAGCAGCAGTCGATGAGCGCAAACATACAGGCGCTGCCGCAGCCCGGCGCCGCTCCAACGGCTGACGGGCTCGCCGTAACCGAGCCGGCACCGCCAGTAGTTCCGCCCACTAAAACCGCCCCCGGCAAGAAGGGCAAACCCTCACCCGACATCGCCTTGGACACGCCGGCTCCTGCGTTACCCAACACGCCGCCTACCGCCGAGGCTCCACCACCGGTCGACGAGCTCTACAAGACTGCGCTCGGTGACTACATGACGGCGAAGTATGCACTGGCTGCAACCGAGTTCGGCGACGTCGCCAAGTTCTACCCGTCGAACGCGCTTGCCGGAAACGCCTACTACTACCAGGCCGAGATCGACTACCGCTACGCCAAGTACACCAACGCCGTGAAGAACTACGACAAGGTCATCCAGCAGTACCCCGACAGCAACAAAGTCCCCGTATCCCTCCTGCACAAGGGCCAGGCGCTTATTGAAATGAAGCAGACCGATGCCGGTGTACGCGAGCTGCGCGCCCTCATCCAGCGCTTCCCCAACTCGCCTGAAGCGATGTCGGCACGCAGCAAGCTGAATGGCATGGGAATCACACCCACTCCAAAGCACCCGACAACAGATCAGTAGTCACCCCAACACCGTTCGCCTATCCTGCGACGACAATTTTATTTGCAACCGATTCAGTTACGAATAGTCCTCATCAGCGCCTCGATCACCTCGCGCTGTTCTCCGCTTACCGGGAGCAGAGGAAGCCGAGGCCGTCCGCCGAAGTAACCATTCAGGTCGCACACATAGCGGATGCCCGCCGAGCCCAGCTCCCCTTCGACCCTCTCCGCCGCTCTCTGAATCCTGGCCTGCTTCTCTGCCGCGAGCGGTCCGTCGCCGTCCTTCCACGCCGCCAGCACCTCATAGCACGCCTGCGGAGCGCAAGCTCCAAACGCCGCCATCGCGCCGTCCGCGCCTGACATCAGCGCCCCCAGCATGGACGCCGTCCCGCCCGCCAGAATCTGAAAGCCCACTGTCTTCGTCCGCGTCTTCAGCGCGGGCTTCGGCGGAGCCACGGCCAGCGCCGTCGCACCCTCCGTCAAAGTCTCCGCCGCTATAAATGTCAAGCCCGCTCCGGTCTCTCGCTGCGCAAGCATCCTCCCCGTCACCGCCGCGAAGACATTCGTCACCGTGACCTCGCGCTTCACCGAACCCGTGCCGGCCTTGATCTGCGTGACCCTCCCGGCATCACCCTCGCCATCCACCAGCCCCAGGATGTTGCCGTGTCTCGCCAGTTCAAGCACCGCCGCGACCGAGATCATGCCGCCGCTCATCGCCGCAGGACTCGCCAGCACTACCGGCAGCGGAGACTGGTCCGCCACCGCCTGAAAGTAGGTCAACACCCGCTGATGCTGCTCCACGGAAGCCCCGCGCAGAATGGACGGAGGCCCAACCAGCACCGCATCGTAGCCCAGCCCGGCGGCATACCCGGCAAGCTCCAGCGCCGCGAAGACGCTGTCTCGCGCAATCCCCGCCAGCATCACCTTCTCCGGCGCGGCGGCCTCCAGCGCGCAGCGCAGCGCCTCGCGCGTCTCCTCATCGGTCAGCAGCGTCGGGTCGCCATGTTCGCTCAGCACCGCGAACCCGCTCACTGGAGTCCTCGAGTAACGATCGACGTTGTGCTCCAGCTTGCGCAGATTCAGGCGTCCGTCCAGGTAGAACGGAGTCGTCAGGGGTAGAAAAAGTCCTTCAAGCAACATGCCCCTATTCTAAGAGCTTGCAGGCCACAACGCACTGCGGCCCTAACCCCCGGCGGACTTTATCGCGGCTAATTTATCAACGAATGCACTCCTGCAACAAAAGGGGTAGGCAAAATCTGTCTGCCAGCCAATCAAATGCAGTAATCTCAGCAAAGAAGCGCTATGGCTATCAAACAAGACATCACGCAGGGAAAATCGCTCGGCGACCTGGGCCGCGAAGCCTTCTGGTTTATCACCCATACCCTGCTCGCCGTCCTGCTGCTCGCGCTGATGCTCGCCGGCGTATGGATGTCCCACCCCGATCCGGATTCGACCACGCCCAAGCTGCTGGGCACGGTCCTGGCCTTCGTCGTCCCGATGATCGGCGGCTTCATCGTCGCCAAGATGCAGCAGAACGAGATAGCCCGCTACACCTGGATCTCCGGCCTGCTGCTCTTCTCCGTCATCTGCGTGTACGTCCTCGACCTGCCCACCGGGAACGGTCTGTGCGAGAACTGCGGCGCCGTCGAAAAGCTCTGGCGCACCTTCTTCGACATCGGCAACGGCAGCGGCCTCATGGGCGGGGACGGCCTGCTCTACGGCACGTGGCTCCCGCTCTCGATGATCGGCTACTCCGTCGGCGCCTGGTTCGGCCTCGAAGCCTAAACAGCCTGCAGATAGACCCACTTGCAACTAGACAAGCTCAAAAGTACGCTCTGCTTTGAAAGAGCGAGACTTCAGAGGTTGTTGAAAAATCAGTGTGTTGTTTTTCGGAGGGGGCGCAGGGCTTTAGCCCTGCGAATAATCTGCAACTTAGAGCGGGCTTTAGCCCCGGGTCGTTTGCCATTCCCGCCTCAACTGCACTTTTCAGCACACCTCTCCAGTCCCGCCCCTACTCTGCAATTTAAACCTTCGCCGGATCTCTCTCGGCATGCAACGTCTGCAGCGCAACCACGCTCAGCGTCCCCTGCTGCAGAGCCGAGATCCCCTCCGCCGCCGCACGCGCGGCCGCCAGCGTCGTAATCGTCGGAATCCGCGCCGTCACCGCCGCCCGTCGAATAGCCTGCTCGTCGAAAAAGGTATCCTGCCCGCGCGGAGTATTGACGATAAGCTGGATGCGATCGCCCTTGATGAGGTCGACAACGTTCGGCCGTCCTTCCTTCACCTTGTACACGCGCTCCGGCTGCAGCTTCGCCGCTTCCAGCACCTCCGCCGTGCCATGCGTCGCCACCAGGTGGAAGCCCATGTTGACGAAATCCTTCGCCAGCGACACCAGCCCCTCCTTGTCGCGATCGTTCACGCTCAGGAAGATCGTTCCGCTCAGCGGCAGCACCTGTCCAGCCGCGCTCTGCGCCTTCGCAAAAGCACCGCCGAAGTTGTCCGCAACGCCCATCACCTCGCCGGTCGACTTCATCTCCGGCCCCAGCACCGTGTCGACGCCCGGGAACTTGCCCCACGGAAACACCGGCGACTTCACAAAGAAGTGCGACCCCGTCTCCAGGTCCTTCCCACTCGCCACCTGCTCCGGCAGCAGCTCCTTCAGCTTGCGCCCCACCATCAGCCGCGAAGCAATCTTCGCCAGCGGAATCCCCGTCGCCTTCGAGACATAAGGCACCGTCCGCGAGGCCCGCGGATTCACCTCAATCACAAACACCTTGCCCCGCTGAATTGCGAACTGAATATTCACCAGCCCCATCACGTTCAGCGCCTTCGCAAGCCGCCGCGTATATTTACGAATCGTATCCAGCACATCCTCAGCGATATCCACCGCCGGCAGCACACACGACGAGTCGCCCGAGTGAATCCCCGCCTCCTCGATATGCTGCATAATGCCCGCAATCACCACATCATCGCCATCACACAGCGCATCGACATCGACCTCGGTAGCATCCTCCAGGAAGTGGTCGATCAACACCGGCCGCTCCTGCGAGTACTCAATCGCTGTGCTCATGTAGCGAACGATAGCCTCATCGTCATAAGCAATCACCATCGCGCGTCCGCCCAGCACATAGCTCGGCCGCACCAGCACCGGATAGCCCACGCGGTTCGCCCCAGCCAGCGCCTCATCAACGCTCGTCGCCATCGCGCCCTCAGGCTGCGGAATCTTCAACTCCTCAATCAGCTTGCCAAACCGCTTACGATCCTCAGCCAGATCAATAGACTCTGGCGAAGTCCCGATGATCGGCACACCTGCCTTCTTCAGCGGCAGCGACAAATTCAGCGGAGTCTGCCCGCCGAACTGCACGATCATCCCTATCTCCGCACCGCTCGACGCCTCATGCTCATACACCGCAAGCACGTCCTCGAGCGTCAACGGCTCAAAGTACAGACGGTCGCTCGTGTCGTAGTCCGTCGACACCGTCTCCGGATTGCAGTTCACCATGATCGTCTCGTAGCCGTCCTCCCTCAGCGCAAACGCCGCATGGCAGCAGCAGTAATCGAACTCGATCCCCTGCCCGATCCGGTTCGGCCCGCTGCCCAGGATCATGATCTTCTTCTTCGAGGTCGGCGGCGCCTCATCCTCCTCGTCATAGCAGCTATACAGATACGGCGTATAGCTCTCGAACTCCGCCGCGCACGTGTCCACCAGCTTGAACACCGGCATCACGCCCAGCTTCTTCCTCAGCGCGCGCACCTCAGCCGTGCTCGACAAACCCCAGCCCGCAGCCAGCCGCTCGTCCGAGACACCCATCCGCTTCGCCGTCCGCAACTCATGCGCAGTAATCTCGTCGATGCTCTTCGAGCAGATAGCCTTGATCTCGTCCGTAATCTGTTTGATCTGGTACAGAAACCAGGGGTCCATCGACGTCAGCCGCATCACCTCGCGCACCGTCATACCCTTCTCAAACGCGTAGCGGATATACGCCAGCCGGTCCGGATGCGGCGTCACCAGCCGCTGCGTCAACCGCCGCGGTTCAATGTCCGCCGCGCTCGCCTTCTTGCCCGTCTCGAGCGAGCGCACAGCCTTCATCAGACGCCTCTTTGAAGGTCCGCCCAATCGCCATCACCTCGCCGACAGATTTCATCTGCGGCCCCAGCCCCTCATCGGCGCCGGGAAACTTCTCAAACTGCCACTTCGGAATCTTGCAGACGACATAATCAATCGTCGGTTCAAAGCAAGCCGGCGTCGCCTTCGTAATATCGTTCTGAATCTCGTCCAGCGTGTAACCGACCGCCAGCCGAGCCGCAATCTTCGCAATCGGAAATCCCGTAGCCTTACTCGCCAGTGCAGACGAGCGCGAAACCCGCGGGTTCATCTCGATCACCGTCATCCGGCCATTCTGCGGATTCACCGCGAACTGCACGTTGCTCCCGCCCGTCTCCACGCCGATCTCACGTATCACCGCAATCGCCGCATCGCGCATCGCCTGGTACTCGCGGTCGGTCAGCGTCTGCGCCGGAGCCACCGTAATCGAGTCGCCCGTATGCACGCCCATCGGATCGAAATTCTCAATCGAGCAGATGATGATGACGTTGTCCTTCAGGTCCCTTACCACCTCGAGCTCGTACTCCTTCCAGCCCAGGACGCTCTCTTCAATCAGGCACTCGCCCACCGGCGACAGGTCGATGCCACGCGAAAGAATCTCCGTCATCTCCTCGCGGTTATAAGCAATGCCGCCGCCCGAGCCACCCAGCGTGAACGAAGGCCGTATCACCACCGGGAACCCGATCTTCCCCGCAAAGTCCAGTCCGCCGCTCACCGTGTTCACCAGCGCAGACCGCGGCATATCGAGCCCGATCTTGTTCATCGCGTCCTTGAACAGCAGCCGGTCCTCGGCCTTCTTGATGGCCTCCAGCTTCGCGCCAATCAGCTCGACGTTGTACTTCTCCAGCACACCCGACTCCGCGAGATCGACCGCAAGGTTCAGCGCCGTCTGCCCACCCACCGTCGGCAGCAACGCAAACACGCCTTTTTTGTCATTCCGTACCCCGAGCTTGTCGAGGGGGAAGGAATCTGCCTCTCGCATCATCTCCACTTCAACGCGGATGATCTCCTCGATATACGCCGTATTCAGCGGCTCAATATAAGTCCGGTCGGCAACCTCCGGGTCGGTCATGATCGACGCCGGATTCGAGTTCACCAGCACCACCTCATACCCCTCGGCCTTCAGCGCCTTGCACGCCTGCGTACCGGAGTAGTCGAACTCCGCCGACTGCCCAATCACAATCGGCCCCGAGCCGATCACCAAAATCTTCGCAATGTCATTCCTACGCGGCATTACTCTTCTTCCTCAACTGATTTCTTGAAGGGGCGGGGCTTCAGCCCCGCCGTTAGCTGTATAAAAATCAACCGGCTTTAGCCGCTGAGGGATTGCGTCCATTACCAAAGGTCCCTTATGGAAGCCGTACCGGTATTCATTTGGATCTGCACAAAGGCTGGCCTTAACAGGATTTAGCCGGATGTACTCAAGATGGCTTTCCCAATCCGTATTGTCCCGGATGCGGTGATCGCTAAATCCTTTTTGCCAAACTTCGCCTTGCCAATTCAATTCCTTTTTCGCCCGATAGGAGAACCCGCCCTTTATTTGTTGCACTGCCTTTTCAAGGCTTTCCTTGGGAGTAAGTAACAGGTGAATATGGTCCGGCATTAATACATAAGCATGAAGTAGGTAGGCTGCACGATAGCTTTCCAAAGTATCAAGAAAGAGTTGTGCCCAACGTTCATGCCTGAAAAACGGTTTTCGCTGTGCAGTCCGTGAACTGACGAAGTAACTTTCCCCGGTCTTTCTTACAAGTTCTCTACTAGGTCGCAATCCACTCCCTCGGGGGCTAAAGCCCCAAGAAATTCTCTCTACATTACGGCGCGGCTAAAGCCGCGCCCCTTCAGAATCGCATCTACTTCTTCCACTCCTCCATCATCTTCCGAAAATCCCTGAACAGATAATGCGAGTCATGCGGCCCCGGACTAGCCTCCGGGTGGTACTGCACGCTGAACATCGGGTCCGTCTTATGCTTCAACCCCGCCAGCGTCTGGTCATTCAAATTCGTATGCGTCTGTTCCACGTCGTCTGGCAGCGACTTAGGATCGACGTTGAAGTTATGATTCTGCGCCGTGATCTCCACCTTGCCCGTCTGGTGGTTCATGATCGGATGATTCCCGCCGTGGTGCCCAAACTTCAGCTTGTAAGTCTTCCCGCCCAGCGCCAGTCCGAATATCTGGTGCCCCAGGCAAATCCCGAAGATCGGCTTCTTCCCCTGCAGCTCCTGCACCGTCTTCACCGCGTAATCCAGCGGCTCCGGATCGCCCGGCCCGTTTGAAAAGAACACACCATCCGGATTCATCGCCAGCACGTCCTTGGCAGGCGTCGTCGCCGGCACCACCGTCACGCGGCAGTTCTCGCGCGTCAGCATCCGCAGAATATTCTCCTTCACGCCGAAGTCGTACGCCACCACATGCATCTGCTCGCCGTCGCCGTTCTCGGCCGCGGGCAGCAGCTTGTCGCCGGTCTGGTTCTTCGGCTCATCCGCGCCCCACTCGTAGATCTTCTTGGTCGTCACCACGCTCGCGAGATCCGTGCCATCCATCTTGCGAATCGACCGCGCCTTCGCGACCAGCGCATCCACGTCGAGGTTGTCGCCGCTTGCAATCACGCCGCGCATCACGCCATTGGCGCGCAGATGCCGCACCACCGCCCGCGTATCCACGTCCGAGATCACCGGCACGCCATTTCTTTCCAGGTATTCGTCAGCTACTTCTGTAGACCGCCAGTTCGAGCTGATCGGCGAAAACTCCCGCGTCACCAGCCCCTCGATATAAGGCTTCGCCGACTCCGCATCCCGCGGCGTAGTCCCGTAGTTTCCAATGTGTGGGTTCGTCAGAACGACGATCTGGCCAGCGTACGAGGGATCCGTAAAGATCTCCTGGTAGCCGCTCAGCGATGTATTGAAGACCACCTCGCCAGAGCACTCCACCCTGGCGCCATAACTCGTGCCACGAAAGATGCGCCCATCCTCAAGCGCCAGAATTGCCTGCATCGCCTCTCCTGCTGAATCCGAAAAGGAGTGGATTCAATCGATTCTATCAGTATCGGAGCGGAAAATCCGGCCCACCCGGGTCACCGCTTCGATTAATCCTGCGGCAACACAAAAACAGCGCAGAAAAAGACCCGGCACACCGGCCGGGTCCTCAAAAACCTTGATTCTAATTACGCTTTTTTATGATGATGCTTCTTGTGATGATGGGTGGCGGCATGCGCCGGAGCAACAGATCCAGCAAACACAACCAGGGCAAATAACGCGAGAACCAGACGACGAAGCTTCATGACACTCCCCTTTTTCATCTCCAGAACCTTATCGGCCCAGCGAAGATGACTCAGCATAGCTCTGCTGAGAGATACCCGCTCAAGGAAATTTTGTTGCGCCCCGCTAAAATGTTCCTGCTTTGATTCCCTTCACTCCGCCGCGGCTATCTCAGCCGCAGCCCTTGGCTCGAGCTCCACCATCACGTCGTCGCCCTCCGTCTTCAGCGGAAAGACCGTCACTCGTTCGCGCACCGGATACTCCGCCTCACCCGTCCTTACATTGAACGTCCACGAGTGCCACGGACACACCACCGACTCACCCTCTATCCACCCCTGCCCCAGCGGCCCCTGCCGATGCGGACACCAGTTATCGAGCGCCGAAAGCTCCCCACCCACATTCGCCAGGCAGATCGCCACCCCGTGCGCCTCCGCCTCCATCACCTGCTCCGCCGCAGGAGCCTCTCCCACGCCGCACAACCGAACCCACTGCCCCAAAGCGAACCCTCCCGACCTGCTTCCCATCTCTTGATATTCCTGCCCCTATGTCTCAATACTAGCCGCCCATGCACCACGCAGCAGAATGCTACCCTTCTTGAAGAAGAGACTCCGAAGAGATCGATGCCCCGCCCCACCCCATCCCCAGGCAAACGCACACCCCCCACCCAGCGCGCCAAAGCCGCCTCTGCGAACTCCGCTGCCGATGTAGACCCTCGCTGGCTCCTGAAGGCTGGCGCCCTCACCATCCTCGCCGCGCTTGTCTGCGGCTACCTCACCCTCTGCCTGCTCTTCTATCAAGGCCAGTGGCAGCTGATCCTGCACCCCAAACGCCCCACCGGCAGCCAGCTCCCAGTCGTTGACTCTCAAACCGCAGCCGAGCTCGTCCACTTCGCCCCCGACGAGTCCGCTGTCCCGCAGCTCACCGGCTGGTGGATCCCAGCCCCGCCCGGCAGCCGCTACTCCCAATCCACCATCCTCCTGCTCCCATCCGGCGACGGCTCCCTCGCCGACGACTCCGCCCTCCTCACCGCACTCCACGGCCTCGGCATCAACATCTTCGCGTTCGACTACCGCGGCTACGGCCAAAGCGCCGCCATCCACCCCAACCAGCTCCGTATGACCCAGGACGCCGACTCCGCCTGGCAGTATCTCCGAACCATCCGCAACCTCTCTGACCAACAAATCATCCCTTACGGCCTCGGTCTTGGCGCCGCCCTCGCCACCCATCTCGCCGCCACCCACCCACAGATCCCCGTCATCATCCTGCAGGACCCCATCCCCGACGTCGCCCTGACCATCCGCGACGACCCCCGAACCCACCTCCTGCCCCTCAGCCTCCTCTTCCGCGAGCGCTTCGAGCTAACCACCACTCTCCCCACCCCCAAACTCTTTCTGCTCACCGAAACCACACAAAACTCCACCAACAGCCAGTCAAATACCGCGATCCTGCAAGCCTTAAAGAGCATGGTCGACGGCGCATCCTCCCCAAAAACCACCGTCAGTCTCCACCCAGCGGATTACAACGGCCCCATCTACCTCAACCAGATCTCCAGCTTCCTCGACGAGTACCTCGCCCCCACCCCGGCTCCAGCGCAACACCAGCCCTCGCTGTAAGATCCAACCAACGCTCCTCCAGAAAGGCCCACTCATGTCTAAATGGCTCAATAAGTTCCAACCCTGCGGCGCACTCTTCCTGCGCCTCGTCCTGGGCATCGCGATCGCCATGTACGGCTATAAAAAGGTCATACCCCCCGGCGCGCTCTCCCGCCACGTCCACATGGTCGCCGGAATGGGATTTCCCGCCTGGCTCGGCTACATCTCGGCCTACACCGAGCTAATCGGAGGCATCCTATTGATTCTCGGCCTCTTCACCCGCCTCGCCGCCGCCTTCGTCGCCGTTAACATGTTCGTCGCGTTCTTCACGGTCGGCATCCACCGCGGCCTCGGCAGCTTCGATTACACCCTCGCCTTCGCCGCTATTGCCGTCATGCTGCTGTTCTACGGCCCCGGCGCCCTTGCAATCGACCGCAAGCTCGGCTTCGCCTAGCCCGCAAAGCCAGGATCTCGCCTAAAACCGATCCAGCCGCAATGAAGTGAAGGCCCCCGGTGCTCTGGGGGCCTTACGTAAAGGAGGGGAGGGGTGTTGCAGATTAGGGAAACCGGACCGAAGGGATTGAAAGTCCGGCGTTGGTTACTACATCGAATAAGACGCGCTTTCTGAAAAAAAGTTGTACACCATTTTTCAGATATTCCTGAAAAGCGTATCCAGAATTCGATACTGGGGATGCTAGCACCAGAAAACATTTTTTGCACCCCTCGAAAGTTGCAGATTCTAAATAAAGTTTAAAAATGAATCAGGGTTCACACTAGCACCCGGAAAAACGATATCCAGTTTTCTGGATCCTAATGTCTTCCACGCCGCCTCGCCCAGCACCCTCCTGAAGTCCGTCGTCACCGTCAAATCACGGCCTTCATTCAGTTGCTCGTTGCCCAACCCTGGCCACTTCCCATAAACCTTGCCGCCCTTCACCGCCCCGCCCAGCACGAACATCACATTCGCGTGCCCATGGTCCGTCCCGCCCGTCCCGTTCTGCCTGGCCGTCCTGCCGAACTCCGACATCGTCACCAGCGTCACATTCTCCGCGTCGTCTCCCATATCCTTCCAGAACGCCGCAATCGTCTCCGAAAATTCACGCAGCCGATTCGCCAGTTGCCCATTCACATTCCCCTGGTTCTGGTGCGTATCCCATCCGCCGATGTCCGAGAATGCCGCCTCCACTCCCAGATTCGCCTTCAGCAGCTGCGCAATCTGCTTCAAGCTATTGCCGAACGGCCCATTCGGATACACTACCCCCGCCGCCGGCTGATAATGTCCCGGGTCCGCCGCCTTCAGCATCTTCACCGCCTCGAACGTCTCCTGCCCCGTCCCATGCAGCACCGCGTCCGTGCTCTGGTCATACATCGCCTCAAACGCGTTCGATATCGGCGAAGCCTGCGGCCCCCTGCCGCCCACTGAGAAATCCGCCAGATTATTCACCGCAATCGCCGGCACCTTGCCCTGCAGCGTCCTCGGCACCTGCGTCCCCAGCGCCACGGCGCGAAACGGCGTCGTCTGCCCCAGCCGGCTCAACGCGCAACGCCCGGTTCAGCCAGCCGTCTTCGGTTGACTTCACCCCCGGCGTACCGCTCTCCATGTAGTCCTGCGCATCAAAGTGCGACCGCGTCGTATCCGGCGATCCCGCCGCGTGAATAATCGCCAGGTGTCCCTGCTCATACAGCGGCTTGAACGCCGCCATCGAAGGGTGCAGCCCAAAAAATCCGTTCAGGTCCAGCACATCCTTCTTCTGGATCGCGATAGTCGGTCGCATCGCATAGTAGTTCTTCTCCTCGTATGGCACCACGATGTTCAATCCATCCGCCGCCCCGCGCTGAAACAGTACCACCAGCTTCTTCTTATTCGCCGCTGCGGTCGTCATCTCTGCCATCACACTGCGCGTCAGAAACGCCGGAATCACCGATGTCCCGAACAGCGCCAGCGCGCCGCCCTTCATAAATCCTCTGCGGCTCACCGCTCGCCGAGCCAGGTCGCGTCCTTCTATGTCGCAGCCCCAATCGCTGCAGTCCGTAATGTCTCGTTTGTCCCAGCTCATATCGATACTCCTTGTCGCCGGCTGCGGCTACGTTGCCTGCAGCCGGCGTCGTTGCCAGGCCACCGGTCGCGGGAGAGAGGTTGTGCGGCTCAACCGGTTCCTGCATCCACCTGCTATCTATAACGCGGTATCGCCTGGTTAGTTTCGCCCCTTTCGGGTGATACCGCTTACTTCAGCCCTTCCAGCCACTTGCCGGCAGCACTATCTCCTCTGAAACTCCGGCGACCCCAGCAGCAGCCCTGCCATAATCGCCGCCTGCTGATCCACCGCCAGCACTCGCGGCCGATTCGGATTCGCTGCCATCGATCCTCCCGGCAGCGCTCCCGCCATCAACTCCGGATCCTGCGCCTTGATCGAGAAATCCTTCACCGCCTGCTGCTGTGCCGAGGCGTCGTCGAACTGCTTCAGCACCGTCTCTCTCGTCCTGTCGCTCGCCGGCTGGCCCAGCAGCAGCGCCTCCAGCGTCTTCTCCTTCAGCGCAGCTACATCCGAGCCAGACCCGCTCCCGTCCATATCAACCGGCTTCGCCTTCATGCCGTTCGTCGAATTCGAACTCTGCGCCTCCAGCACCCGCGGCCAATCCGTCCTCGTCCCGCCCAGCCTGTTCCCACTCAACACCAGCGCGAAGTTCATCCGGTTCACCAGGTCCCCCGTGTTCACCCACGGCTCAGCGGTCCAGTTATAGCCATTCGGAGTCTGCATCCCATACAGCGGCATCCCCAGCCGCTCCAGCGACTGCACCAGCGGCTGCGCGTTCGCCACCTCGGCATCGCTCGCCCGCACCGCCGACACCACAAACTCCAGCGGCGTCTTCACCTTCGCCCTGTAAACCTCCGGCGACCAGAACTCCGGCGCATTGAACATCGTCCGCAGCACCGCCTTGATGTCCCCATGCGTCGTCTCAAACGACCTCGCCATCCGGTCCACCAGCGACTGCGGAGGCGTGTCGCTCACAAACCGCACCGCCAGCTTGCGCGAGACAAACTCCGCCGTAGCCGGGCTGCTCGCCAGCATGTGCAGCACCTGCAGCCCCTCCTGCTCACCGCTCTGCTCGATCGTCCGCCCCAGCACCGTCTTCGCGCCCGGCTCATGCCGCTTCGGTTCGAACTGGAACTCACCTCCGCGCAACGGCCGTTCGATAGTCCAGCCCGTCAGCACCTTAGCTACCTCGGTTACGTCCTTCTGCGTATATCCCTGCCCACAGGCCTTCGGCAGCTCGTTCACCGGCCTGTCCGCGCTCACCTCGCACTGCACGCCCAGCGTATGCAGCTCCATCAGCTCGCGCGCATAGTTCTCATTCAACCCGCGGTCCTTCGCCTTGTTTACCGGCAGCTTCGGAGCAGTCGGCATCGGTCCAAACCGTGCCCCAACCAGCGGTCGTTCAGACCTCTGCGCTGCATTCTTCGCCGCCTGCGAATCCGGTCCGATGCTCTGCCAGTTATCCAGATACACCAGCATCGCGGGACTCTTCGCCACTGCCACCAGCAGGTCTTCGAAGTTGCCCAGCGCGTTCGGTCGAATCACGTCCCGCTCATACGCCGGCAGCAGATACGGCTCATTCTGGTTCTTGCGGATATACACATTGAAGTGATTCAGCCAGAAGTCGGTCATCACCGCCTCAAGCTGCCGCTCGCTGTAGATATCGCGCAGCAGCCGCGACTGCAGCACCTCCGCGCCCACAATCCGCGGCGACCCCTGCAGCGACAACAGCGTCTCCCGCTGCAACGGGCTCAGCCCATCGTTCATCGCCGCCAGCTCCTGCGCGCTCAGGCTCTTGCGGAAGTCGATAAGCTCCTTCGGCTGCATCGCCAGTATCCGCCTCACCCGCTCATCCGGCGGAAGGTTGATGATCTTCACCGCCTCCAGTCCTGAATAAAACTGCTCCTCATGCGTCGTCATCGCCGGAGTCGAAGGATCGACCCCATCGCCCGGCAGCGCAGCCTTCCCGGCATTTATCGCCATCGAGTCGTTATTGGCCTTCTTCTTCGGATTCGCCGTCCCGGCGCCCAGCACGTCGACTCCCTTCTTGCCCTTCACTTTCGCGCCCGAACCTGTGCTGGCGCCAGAGCTCCCGCCAGAGCCTGTGCTCGCCGCCGTCCTCGAAGCCATCCCCGCATCGCCGCCGGCCATATTAGCCGCCGCCGGATCGGCCTCCATGGACATCCCGTCCATCGCAGGCGCGCCGTTCGTATCCGCCTTCGCAGTAGCGGCCTTGGCCGCATCGTCCGCCTGCTTCTTCGCCTGCTGTATCTTGTAGAACGCAATCTGGTCCTGGTACATGGCCCGTTCCGTCGGGTCGCTCGGCAGCGGCTCCTTGTTGTCAATAATCTGCCGTATCAGCTGAGGACTGGGATACCGCTGCATCAACTCCGCCTGCTGCATCTTCATCGCAGGAAACATCTCCAGCCGCTGCTCCAGCGCCGAGTCGTCAATCGACTGCGGATTCATCTGCTGCTCAAACCACCTCTCGAGCCCCATCGCCTCCACTGCCTGCACCTCACCCGGTCTCGGCCCAAAGGTCAACCGGTTCAGCGCATGCAGAACTCTCTCCTCACCCTGAATCTGCGCGGTCGGCGGAACCGGAGCCGTTTTCTTCACTGGCACGCCCGCCGCCAGCAAAGGCTGCCCCGCCAACAACACGCAAAGCACCCCAACCACCCCACCCCGTAATGCACCCGCTCCAAACTCAGCAAAGGACCTGTTCACTTTAAACTCAGCAAAGGACCTGTTCCCGTTCATAAAATCTCTCCTTCGCCCAGCGCGCCAGCCAATTCCAGAACCCGGCGATATAAACCTCGCGCTACGAGCATAGCCCCGCGACGTATCAGTCGCACACCCAAAATAACCCCGCCCACCCACATAGTTGCGCCCTCAACCGATTTCCGCCCTGTTGATGAAAATGTTGTCATTCTGACCCTGAGCTTGCCGAAGGGGAAGAACCCCCGCATTTGCTTTTGCCGTTGCCTGTTCTTTTTGCCTTGTCGTTGTTTGTTCTTTTATTTGTCATCCCGTAGGGATCTGCTGTTGCATTTGTCGTTGCCTTTGCTGTTGTCTGTTCTCCTTCGCCCCGTAAAACCTGTCATTTCGACCGGAGCGATTCACAGCCTCACCGTGAATCGCGTAGCGGAGAGCTTGTCCTGAGCGAAGTCGAATGGAATCCGCTTCTCTACCCAGACCCTATCCCAGCCCAGAAGCCGTTGCCTTTAGCTCGCAGCTCATAGCTCGTAGCTCACAGCTGGAATCCAAAAACGCCTTTGCTTTCAGGCCCTCCAACTATTTTTCACGAAATCCCTCGGCAAAATCGCATGTCAATCCCCACCCACCCGGGAAACGCTCATAACTAAACCTCTACCAGCACTTACCAAGCAAAAGAAAAGTGGCCATTAGTTATCTGCCAGTTGCTAAACTAGATGTAGTAAGTAAAAGAAAGCCCCGGCCAACCGGGGCTTCGCTCTTTAACAATTGATTTGCCTGGGGAGGAAATGTCATAACTCCTTTGCCTGGAAGAATTTAGCCATAACTCCTTTGTTTGGAGGATTTTGCGGACACGACCGCCCCGCAAATCCATAAAAACAAATACTTTGTCGCTGGGCAACGGGGGGGTGGGGGTGACAAGTCTAGAACGCTGCCAGCTCTGCCATAGCCCGATACAGGTCCTCCGGCTGCGGCAGGATCGACATCCTCCAGCATCGGCTGATACGCCACAAACGTGTCCATCGCCGCGACCCGGCGCACCGGGGCATCCAGATCGTGGAACAGCTCCTCGCCGATCCGCGCCGCGATCTCCGCGCCGTAGCCCCAGCTAAGCATGTCCTCATGCGCGACGATCACGCGGTTGGTCTTGCGACACGGTCTCCGCAATGCTCTCCCAGTCGTACGGGCTTAGGCTGCGCAGATCGATCAGCTCAACGTCGATTCCCTTCTCGCGCTGCAGCCTTTCCGCCGCCTGCAGGGCTCTGCGGAACCACAGCCCCATAGGTCACCACCGTCAGGTCCTTGCCCGGACGCACGACCTTGGCCTTGCCGAACGGAATCGAGTACTCCGGCCCCGGATACAGTCGCCCGTCCAAAAGTCTCGCGATACAGCCGCTTGTGCTCGAGGAACAGCACCGGGTCGTCGCAGCGAATCGCCGTCCGCAGCAGGCCCAGCGCGTCCAGCGCGTTTGAAGGCATCACCACCCGCACGCCCGGCGTATGCGTAAAGATGCTCTCGCCCGCTCTGCGAGTGATAGATCGAGCCGCCAGTCAGATAGCCGCCAATGGGCACGCGAATCACCAGCGGGCAGCTGAATCCGCCATTCGACCGCCAGCGAATCAGCGACAGCTCATTGCGCATCTGGTGCATCGCCGGCCAGATGTAGTCGAAGAACTGGATCTCCACCACCGGCTTCAGCCCGCGCACCGCCATGCCGATGGCGCGGCCCACAATATTCGCCTCCGCCAGCGGCGAGTTCCAGCACCCGGTCGCTGCCGAACTCCGTCTGCAATCCGGCGGTCAGCTTGAAGACGCCGCCCTTGCCCTTCACCTTGCCGCCCTTCAGAATCTCTTCTCGGGTAGCATCGGCCACGTCCTCGCCGAAGACGACAATGCGCTCATCCCGCCGCATCTCGTCCTTCAGGCAGGCGTTGATCAGGTCGGCCATCGTCCGCTCCGGCGCATCCGCCGTCGGCTTCGGCTCGGTAGCAAATCGCGCATCCGTCGGCCTCAGGTCCTCCGAGTACACATGCTTCGAGAATCGACTCCGGCTCCGGAAGCAGCCGCCAGTATCGCGCGGTCCGCCGCCCGCTGCACCTCGTCGTCCACCTCGCTCCAGCGCGTTGATCCCGTCCTCGTCCAGAATCCCCTCGCGCAGCAGCCACATCTGCATCCGCGCAATCGGATCGCGCAGCGCATCGGCCTCCAGCTCCTCGCCGCTCGGTAATCCGCTCGTCCTCGCTCAGCGAGTGCGAGTAAGGCCGCACACATGCCCATGCACCAGCGCCGGCCCATGCCCCGCGCGGCAGTAAGCCACCGCCTCCACCATCGCCTTATAACTCGCAATCGGATCTGTCCCGTCGATCTCCGCAAAGTGGAAGTTAGGAAAGTTCGCGACCAGCCGCGAGATGTTTCCGCCCGGAGTATTCGCCTCCACCGGCGTCGAGATCGCGTACCCGTTGTCCTCGACCACATACACCACCGGCAGCTTCCCGTTGCTCGCCGTGTTCAGCGACTCCCAGAACTCGCCCTGGCTAGTCGACCCCTCGCCGATCGAGACATAAACCACCTCGTCGCCGTGGAACTTCACGTCCTTGTAGATGCTCTCGCGATAGTCCCCATCCGTGCTTCTCCGCCGCCTCAGGATGCCGCGAGAAGTACCGTCCCGCCTCCGCGCACCCAATCGCATGCAGGCACTGCGTCGCCGTCGCCGAACTCGGCGTCACGATATTCAGCTTCCTGCTCGACCAGTGCGACGGCATCTGCCGCCCGCCGCTCGCCGGATCGTCCGCCGCGCCCACCGCCTGCAGCAGCTGCTCCTCCACCGTATTGCCCAGCGCCAGGCAGATCGCCCGGTCGCGATAGTACGGAAAGAACCAGTCATACCCCGGCCGCATCGCCATCCCTGCCGCCACCAGCAGCGCCTCATGCCCGGCGCACGATATCTGAAAGAAGATCTTCTGCTGCCGCTTCAGCACGATCTCGCGATCATCCGTCCGCCGCGACAGATACATCAGCCGATAGAACTCGATCAGCTGCTCGCGCGTCAGCCCCGTTGCAGCCAGTCACCCGTCTCCACCCTTCGCTCCTCCGCGACCCCTCCCGAGCGACGACCCATGCCCATCTCCTCAGCCAATTTCTACCACTCTAACCCGCAGTCCTGCCGGAACACCGTCGTACTCCCGCGACGCCATACAAAAAGATGCAGAAAACCAGCCTCTGCGTCATTACGATTCTCTCACCAAAGCCTCATCCTTTGCTTTGGAGAAACAGGCAGCGCCGACCACCCTGCATCGTCGGACCAAAACGTACAACGGGCAGCCTCGAAGATCCGGGGCTGCCCGTCTCAATTCGCTTTTCTCAAATAAACAGCGGAGCCAGCACCAGCGTGATCGTCGCCAGCAGCTTGATCAGCACATGCAGGCTCGGCCCCGCCGTGTCCTTGAACGGATCGCCGACCGTATCTCCTACCACCGCGGCCTTGTGCGCCTCAGACTTCTTCCCGCCGATACTGGCCCGTCTCGATGAACTTCTTCGCGTTGTCCCACGCGCCGCCGCCGTTGTTCATCAGCATCGCCAGCAGCACGCCCGAAATCGTCCCGACCATCAGCAGTCCCGCGACAGCCTCTGCGCCGGCAAGATTCACTGCCTTGCCCGCAATCGCCGGCACCGGCAGTATCGTGCCCGCAGCATACATCGCCGGTCCGCCTGATAGCTCGAGCTGAAGTGCCGGAAGATCAATCCCACCGCCACCGGCAACCCTACCGCCAGCAGACCCGGCAGCACCATCTCCTTCAGCGCAGCGCCCGTCACGATATGCACGCAGCGCGCATAGTCCGGCTTCGAAGTCCCCGCCATGATGCCCGGGTTCTCCTTGAACTGCGCGCGCACATCCTGCACCACCATCTGCGCCGTGCGGCCCACGGCTTTGATCGCCATCGAACTGAACAGATACGTCAGCATCGCGCCCAGCAGCGCGCCCACGAACACCGGCACCTGCGCCAGGTTGATATTCGTGAAGCTCCAACCCGCCGGCATATATCCACCAGCCGCGGCAACCTTCTCCGTCACGATCGTCTTGATCTCTTCGAGATATGCCGAGAACAGCAGAAACGCCGCCAGCGAAGCCGACCCGACCGCATAGCCCTTGGTCAGCGCCTTCGTCGTGTTGCCCGCCGAGTCCAGCTTGTCCGTCCGCACGCGGATCGCATCCGGCTGATTCGACATCTCGATAATGCCGCCGGCGTTGTCCGTGATCGGCCCGAACGTATCCATCGCCAGGATGTACGCCGCGCAGACAGCATGCCCATCGTCGCAATCGCCGTCCCGTAGATGCCCTTCGCGTAGTCGCTGATGCCTGCCACATCATGACAGTCCCTGCACGCCGAAGTAGTAGCTCAGCAGCAGCGCCGCAGAAATCACGACCACCGGCATCGCCGGAGTCTCCATCCCCACCGCAAGTCCGCTGATGATGTTCGTCGCCGGCCCCGTCAGCGAAGCCTCGGCAATCGATTGCACCGGCCGATAGACGCGACTCCGTGTAGTACTCCGTGATCCACACAAACAGAAACGACGTCACCAATCCGATGACGCCGCATCCCAGCAGCCACCACGAATGCACCATCTGTCCCGGCAGCCCTTCAGCATCGAGAACACGCCCCACGCAAACCCCACCAGCGCCAGCGCCGACGTCACGTAGAACCCCCGGTTCAGCGCATGCATCGGGTCTTCATTCTCCGTCGTCTTCACCACGAAGACGCCAGCGATGCTGGCAACCAGATTGATCGCCAGCACAATCAACGGAAACAGAATTCCCTTCACTCCGAACACCGGATACAGCGCCGCGCCCAGAATCATCGCGCCTACATTTTCCGCCGCCGTCGATTCGAAGATGTCCGCTCCGCGGCCCGCGCAGTCGCCAACGTTGTCGCCAACCAGGTCAGCGATCACCGCCGGATTGCGCGGATCGTCTTCCGGAATACCCGCCTCGACCTTGCCCACCAGGTCCGCGCCCACGTCGGCGGCCTTGGTATAGATACCGCCGCCCAAGCTGCGCGAACAGCGCCACCAGCGAAGCTCCAAATCCAAATCCCACCAGTTGGTATGGCACCTGCTCCGGATGCTCGAGGCCGCCAAAGAACAGGAACAGCGACCCCACGCCCAGCAGCGAGAGCGCGACCACCACCAACCCGGTCACCGCGCCGCCGCGAAGAGCCATCTGCAGCGCGCCGTTCAAGCTCTTGCGCGCCGCCGCAGCCGTCCGGATATTCGCCCGGATGGAGCAGTACATCCCCGTATACCCCGCCAGCCCCGAGCAGATCGCGCCCACCAGAAAACTGATCACTGTCTTGGTCGCATATGGTGCGGTCCGTTCGGCGACAGGTGGTAGCCCACGAACACCACCACCGCCAGCACCAGCGCCATCGCCCCAATCGTCTTGTATTGCCGGCTCAGGAACGCCTCCGCTCCTTCGCGAATGGCATTCGAAATCGCCTGCATCTCCGCAGTTCCGCTGTCGGCCGCCACCACTGACCTCGCCAGCAGCAGCGCCGCCAGCAATGCCAGCACCCCTATCGCAAGTGCTACCCAAAGATAGATTCGGCCGTCGTCCACAACCCCGCCGGAAGAAATAAATGGAACAGTCTGCTCCTGTACAGTCACGGCCAAAAGGCTTACTGCAATCATTCAACGGTCTCCTGAAAATCAATCAAATCACGAAGGTCATGTAGCGCGAATTAGAGCATGTGAACTCTGACAGGGTCAATTGCAGGGAAGATGCAACTCAAACCCCCTGCACAGTATTGGGCACCAAAGTAATGATCGTCCACAGTCCGCTCGATGAACTCCACTCCAGCCGCTCCGATAGACACTACAGCTCAACTTAGCTTTCATGAGGTCAGACCAGTGTCTCTCTTTCTTCGATGCATTTCATCGTCTCGCGTACACCACAGACTCTGCGCCGTTGCCCTCCTTCTACTCACCGCATCGGCCTCGCGGCTCGACGCGCAGTTCGATACTGCCATCGTTCCTCACCATTACATCGTCGTTTACCGTAACGCCACAGTACCTGGCGACGCTGACTCGCGCACTCACTCCGCCGGTGCTCGCCTCCTGCATCGTCATGATCGCTTCGGAATGGCCGTCGTCGACTACGTCGCGGCCGCCAGCATCGACGATGCTTCTATGATGCGCCGTCTCGCCGCCATGCCTGATGTCGACTACGTCCTGCACGACCGCACCGTCTCCGCAAGCAAACTCATCCTTGGTCCTGCGATTCACCCATCCTTCAGCGTCGTGCTCGGACCCGTCCCAGTCACTGTTCACCCAATTGGCCCCGCCACCGGCCACGATCCTGACTCCAGTCTTACGCCCGTGCCGCCTGCGCCTCCCGCGCCGCCAACGGACATTTTCTACAACTCGCCGCAGGGTTGGGCCGTCCGTCAGGCCGGAGGCTACGGCAACAACGTCCCCGGCGGCCCCGCGCACGGCCCCTGGGACACCACCATGGGCAAAGGCGTTCGCATCGCCATCCTCGACAGCGGCGTCGACGCCACTCATCCCGACATCGCCCCCAATCTCGCCCTCAATATCACCGAGGTAAGTCAGGACCCCCAGACCGGCCTGCCCAGCTCCTGCGACGATGGATCGCCACAGGACCAGACCGGCCACGGCACCTGGACCGCCTCGCTCGCCGCTGCCGCGCAAGGCCCGGGCACGGAGACATCATCGGCGTCGCTCCCGCCGCCACGCTCCTCAACATCAAAGTCCTCGAGCGAATTCCCAGCACCACTGCCGGTCTCAATCTCGCGGCGCAATGCTCAGGTGGTCAGGCCACCGGACTGCTTAGCTGGGTCATCCAGGGCATCCAGGACGCCATGACGAACCGCGCCAATGTCATCTCCATGTCTCTCGGAACCACCGTCGATCTCAGCACCGGCGAGGGCGCCGGCCTCAAGGCCGCCTTCGATCGCATCACCTTCGCCGCTTCACAAGCCGGAATCATACTCGTCGCCGCAGCCGGCAACGACGGCTACGACCTCGCCAACCCACGCTACATCGAACTCCCCGCACAGGCGCGCGGCGTCCTCGCGATCGTCGCATCCACAAATCCCGACTGCGCCGAGAATCTCGCAGCACGAGCCACCTGCGCCCCCGGCCCCGTCACGCTGGCCTACTACAGCAACTACGGCGCTCCGATGAATGCCCTGGCCGCCCCAGGAGGCAGCTATCCCTCTAACCAAGATCCCACCAGTACCGACACCGCCGTCAGCGGATGGGTCCGCGGAGCCTGCAGCTCCGGTATCCCCTCCACCGCCGACGGACCGCCTTCAAATCCAGGCCAGAGCTACGGCTGCTTTAATCTCGGTCACACCCCTTACGTTCAGGCCATGGGAACAAGCGCCGCCGCTCCACTCGCCGCCGGAGTCGCCGCGCTGCTCATCGCCGCCCACCCCGACTGGACCGCGGACACCGTCGTCGCCGCCATGCGCTCTACTGCCGTCCCCGCACCCGGACTTCCGGTAGGCCAGGTCAACGCTGCCACGGCCCTGGCCCACTAACAACCCCATCAGCACTCCAACTGACAACCAGCAACTAACAACTCCCGTTCAGCCCTTCATCCTGTCCTTCACGCTCTTGGCTAGCTTCTCGATCTCGTCGGCCTTCTTGATGACATCCAGAGAGAGTGTGTTCTTATCCGTCTTATCCACCTGCTCCTTCAACTCCGTCGCCAGCGACAGCAGTTTATCTGTGTCCATCTGCAGCCGCTTCTGCCGGTCGGCGTTCCGTGAAGTTGCCTGCTGCTCCTCCAGCTTCTTTACATCATCCGGATCGTTAATGTCGATCGGCGTCCTCGGCATTGTGCTTCTGGAGCTGGATGGTAAGGGCACTTGTATCCCTGACCCCGGCTGCTGTCCGGAGAGCCCGCCGTTTCCACCGCCCGATTGCGGCCATCCGCTCGTCGTTGCGCCAAAGAAGAGCAATGAAAAAATCGCGCTGGCTGCTACTGTCCGAAATGAATCCCCTTTGCTCATCCTCATCGCGCACCTCGTTTTACGCCTGTCGGCGGCCCTGATCTCAGCTTTCCCGTCTGCTAGCATCTCCCTCTGTAGCTGAAGCATCCTTCCAATCAAAGAACGCTTTTAAAGAAAGTGAGATGCGGTAATAATGCTCCTTCAGACGGTACCCCCGCAAGATGAACGTATCTTTCATGTTCTGAAAAATGATTGGCACGACGACATCCTTACCTTCATCCGCACAGACCTCCCTCGCCTGCTGGCTATCCTCCTGCTCGCCTTCATCTTGCAGCGCATCTGCCTGTTCTTCGTCAATCGCATGCTCCGCCTCGCCCACCACCAGGTCGGCAACTCGCAGCGCGCCGCGCAGCTTCGCACCATGGCCGCCATTCTGCGCGGCACCAGCTACGGCGTCATTGGCTTCATCGTCCTGCTGCACGTTCTCTCCATCTTCAGCATTAACCTAACTCCCCTGCTTGCCTCTGCCGGAGTCGTCGGCGTAGGCATCGGTCTGGGCGCGCAGTCCATCTTCAAAGACATGCTCAACGGCATCTTCATCCTCATCGAGGACCAGTACAACGTCGGCGAGGTCGTCAAAATTGCCGGACTCCAGGGCACCGTCGAAGATCTCACCCTCCGCTGCACCACCCTCCGCGACGGCGACGGCACCGTCTACATCATTCCCAACAGCCAGATTGCCACCGTCTCCAATCTCTCCCGCGACTACTCCGTCGCCAGTCCTCAATCTCAGCGTCGACGCCAGCGCCAACCCCGACAAGGTCCTCGCCATCCTCAAATCTCTGGCCTTTGAAGTCCGCAACGACCCCGCCTTCAAACAGATAATCATCTCCGACCCCGATGTTCCCGGAGTCGATCAGATCAAAGGCCGCGAGGTCTTCTATCCCATCAACATCCGCGTGCGCGCCAACCAGAAGGACGGCGTCCTCCGCGAGCTGCGCCTCCGCATCATCAAGGCCTTCGAGGCAGAAGGAGTCCCTCTCGGCACCGACCCCGCCAACATGCTCATCATGCAGCACACCGACCCCACCGCCCCAGCCAGCAGCCCCGGCCATCGGCACCTGACAGCGAGTCCGGTTCACCCGCGAATCAGCCGGCACCCTACAGCGACTTGATTCATCGCCACAAATAAGCTCATCTACCGTCGCATACCGGAGGCAGACACCCCTTGCCGCTGCACAACCACCGCGAAGCTGCCCTTCATCTTCGGCAGGCGCGGCAGTGTCGTCTCCAGCACCGGCGGCAGCGACCAACTGCTCCCGCCGCAGCCGCACCACGCTCTTGTTCACCGCATATCGCGCCAGCGCCGCCGCCTCCAGCGCCGCGCCTTGCGTCGTCGTCGCCGATCACGCACACCTGCACCGGCTCGCGCACCAGCCGCTGCAACGCCAGCGCATAGGTCGCCGCGTACAGGCCAAAGTGCTCCACCACGCCGGCAAACGTCTCCAGCGTCTCCTGCGCCTTCTCCGCGTAGTCCAGCCGTCCGTTCAGCTCGCTCCAGCCGCATCAGCAGCGCCGCCGCCATCGGGTTCCCCGCCGGAGTGGGCGAATCCTGCAGCGGCTTGCGCCGCGTCACCAGCGCGCCCAGCCTGCGCTCGCCCTCCGCCGGCGTCTCCGTATCGAAGAATGCGCCGCCCCGCGATCGTAGAACCGCCCCAGCGCGCTCTCCATCAACTCCGCCGCCGCCTCGTAGTAGCGCAACTCGCCGGTCGCCTCCCACGCATCCAGCGCCGCATGCCCCAGGAACACATAATCGTCCAGCACGCCGGCCACGCGTCGGTCCGCTGGCCTCCCTTCTCGCCGTACGCCACCACGTGCGCCAGCACCGGTCTTCTCGTCCCACGCCTCGCGCAGCACGCGGTCCAGCGACTTCAGCGCAAACTCCTTCGCCTCCGGCACATCCAGCACGCGCGCAGCCTCCAGGTAGGCCGAGATGCACATCGCGTTCCACGCCACGTAGATCGTCTTGTCCACATACGGCGTCGGACGCTGCAGCCGCGCCGCGTACAGCTTCCGCTTCGCCGACTCCAGCAGCTCGCTTCGCCTCGTCCACGCTCGATCCCGACCTTGCGCGCAACCACATCCAGCCCGTCGTCTTCACGTGCAGCACGTTCTTCGCCACGATTGTGCTGCATGTCGCCGATCTCGCCGATGTCGTAGTATGCCGCCGCGATCGCCAGTTCCTCCGGCGTCAGCACCTCGGCCGCCTCATCGCGAGTCCAGGTAAAGTAGTCGCCATCGTCGTCCAGCGAAAAATCCGCATCCTGCGACGCATAGAATCCGCCCCGTTCGCGGTCGCTCAGCCACTCGTCCATCCAGCGCATGATGTCCCGCGCCACCCGCGCGAACTCCGGCTCGCCAAACGCCTGGTAGGCGTGCACGTAGTTCTTCAGCAGCTCGCTGTTGTCGTAGGCCATCTTCTCGAAGTGCGGCACCACCCAGTGCTCGTCCACCGAGTAGCGATGAAACCCGCCCGCCAGGTGATCGTAGATCCCGCCCTTCGCCATCTTGTCCAGCGTCTCGCAGCACCGCTTCCCTTGGCCGCCTCCGACACCGTCACGGTCCCTGCCCATTCATCTTCACCGGTCGACCACGCCGCGCGAAGCCGACATCGATCAGCAGATCCAACGCGCCCGGAATGCGGAAACTTCGGCTGCGCGCCGAATCCGCCGTGGCGCAGGTCGACGCTCTTCAGCGCCGCCAGCACCATCTTCTCCACCAGCTCCGGCCCCGGATTGCCCGCGCGTCCCGGAGAACGACTCGTTGTGCTCGATCGCGTCCATCACGCTGGCCGCGGACTCGTCCACCTCGGCGCGCCGGCTTCGCAAACGCCTCCGCCATGGTCAGCAGCACGCGCTGAAAGCTCGGGCCGCCCATGCCGGTCCTCCGGCGGAAAATACGTCCCGCCAAAGTACGGCTTGCCCTCCGGAGTCAGAAACGCCGTCAGCGGCCATCCGCCCTGCCCGCTGATCGCCGACACCGCCGCCTGGTAGCGCGTATCCACATCCGGCCGCTCGTCCCGGTCCACCTTCACCGCAATAAAATTTTCGTTGATCATCCTGCGCCGTCGCCGGGTCCTCGTACGACTCGCGGTCCATCACGTGGCACCAGTGGCACCACACCGCGCCAATGTCCAGCAGGATCGGCTTGTCTTCCTTCATCGCCGCGTCGAACGCCGCCTCGCCCCACTCCATCCAGTCCACCGGCTGGTGCATCGCCGAACGCAGATAGGCGGAGGCCGCCCGCGCAAGGCAGTTCGTTCCTTCGCCGTATCTCATCAGACGTTCAGTCTGCTCCGACACTCACCGTACTGCGACAGCGCGTTCATCGAATACGAAAACCCGCCTGCGGTATCTGCAGGCCAGACATTAATTCCCCAATCTTGCATTCAAAAAGTCTAACCCCGGGTAAATTCGCCAACGCGTTCATGGATGAGTCCTCGCGCCCCAAATCAGAAAGCGGTGAAGTGCAACCCGGCGAGATCCGCCCCTTCGGCTGCAGCTTCACCGCTTCCTGCTGCTCTTCTGACAACCGGCTGCCGCCAGCCTTTAGCTACGGCGTTGGAGGCAGTCGTAATCGGCTTCGGCGGCGCCGGCGCCGTCGGCGCCGTCAGCCCTGGAATCACCGGCGCCTGGTTCACTACCCCTGCCGCCGCATTCGGAATGCTGATGCCGTAGGCGTCCAGCGTGCTCGAGAGCAGTTGCCGCAGCGCCGCGCGGTCCTTTGCATACGCCGCCGTCGCGGAGATCAGCTTGTTCTCCGCCTTCGCCAGGTTCCGCCGCTGCTGCAGCACCAGCGCCGAGGTCGACGCGCCCAGCTTGTACTTCTTCTGCTCCGCGTCCAGCGACTGCGCCGCATACTCGCGCCCCGCCTGCGCCGCCTGCACCTGCGCCCGGTCGTTGGTCAACGCATACTGCGCATTGATCACCTGGATCCGGATCTGCGTGTAGAGCTGCTGCAGCCGCATCTGCGCCTGGCGGTACTCCATCTGCGACCGCGCCTGGTCCGCCTGCGCCATACGGTTGCGCAGCGGAATCGTGATGTTCACGCCCACGCCTTTGTCCGGCGACGTGCTGTTGAACAGGTTCTCCAAACGCCGACCGTACCCGACGGAAGGAAACTGTCCCGGCGGACAGGTTATGGTGCCGGTCGATCGAAGTTCGGCAGCGCACCCGGGTTCTGGCCGCCGGCCAGCGCGCTTGCGCCGTAGAACGCATACGCATCCACCACCGGCAGCAGCCCGTTCTTCTCCGCCTTGATGGTGATCTCGTTGTTCTTCATGCTCAGCACCGCCTGCTCGATCTGCGGATTGTTGACATAGGCCTGCTGCACCAGGTCATCCTGCGACATGTCCTCTTCCGGCAGCCGGTCCAGCGCGACACGGTCGGTCGGAATCACCGGCGCATTCGCCAGCGCGGATCCTCCAGGTTCCGCGCGATCGCCTGCTTCATAATCAGCTGCTGATACTCCAGGTTCGACTGCGAAGCCACCAGCGCCTGCTTGTCCGTCGCCACCGCCGCGTCCGAGTTCACCACATCCAGCGGCGCCAGCGTGCCAATCTGCAACTGCCGGCGGTTGTCCTCGGTCAACTGCGTCGACTGGGCCAGCGCGCGTTCCTTCGCCTGCTCATCCTCGTACGCGCTCACCAGTCCCCAGTAGATGTTCTCCACCTGGTTGACGGTGTACAGCAACTGCTGCCGGAACGCCGAGTCGGTGATCCGCCGGTCGTTCTTCGCCTGCACGATAAACCGCCCGTTGATCCCCGGCCCGAATCCCTGCAGCAGATGCTGCGTCGCCTGTCGCGCGGAAGCTCGTCGTGAATGTCGGGCTGTAATCGGTGAAGGGTTGTTGGTGTCTGACCCGAGTATTGTTGAACGTCACGCTCAGTGCGTGCCGGTCAGGAATCCCTGCTGTAGCCGAAGTTGTAGGTCGCCGTGTCCGTGATCAGCGAGTTCAGCCGCCGCTGAACAACAGGTTCGACTGCTGCTGCTCCGCGACTTCGTACTGCAGATGTCCCCGTCAGCGTCGGATCCAGGTTCTCCGGCGGAGGGCCGCCGCCGTTGGTGCTCAGCACCAGACCCGCTGCGCCCGTGCCGCCGCCGCCGACCGCCGCCGACGTTCCACCCGGGCCGCCGCCGCCCGTCACCGTAGTGCCTCAGACCCGCCCAGCGTATCCGTCACCAGGCCGGTCGAGACGCCGCGCAGCGTTCGAGCCCGCCTTCGCCCGCAGCATGTCCGTGTCCGCAATGTCCAGGTTGATGCGCGCGATCGCGATGTCGAAGTTGTTCTCCAGCGCCAGCACCACCGCGTCCGACAGGCTCAGATAGATCTTGCCATCGCGCAGCAGCGGTCCAGACGCGGAGTAGTTGCCCAGCCGCGGCTGCGGCACATCGGTCGGCGTATACAGCTTCAGCGGATTGGGAAAGAAGCTGTGCAGATGCGTGTAGTCCGTGCCGGTATCGCGCAGAAACAGCGGCTCGGTCAGCTTCGGCTGCCGGCGCTGCGACAGTCCCGGCCTGGCCAGTCGTATCGTTCGACGAACTGGCTGCGGCTGCCGCCGGTGCGGTCGGCGCTAGCTGCTGCCTGCGCCAGTGCCGGTTGTGTGGTCACGCTCATCACCAGCAGCGCAATGCCGCTGTCGCCTGCATGTCCCTTAATCTCACGTTGTGCTCTCCAGCTCTTTCTCTGTCTTCGAATGAGCCTCGCGTGCCTACAGTCTTCCGCATCCGGTGATGCTCCGGTTCGACCGGAACACGCTCGCCGGCTTCGTCCCATCTGCGATAGAACCGAGCCACGTCGACACGGACGCCGCCAAAGACTTGCTGAACCGATTCTTATCTAGACGCGCAGCACGGTCCCGAACGACTCGAAAAGTTCGTCATCCGGACCGGCAAACGCATCACACAGACACTTTGCGATGTAATACGCACTACAAGCTGCTTGGTTCCGACGCCGTCCGATCTCCGTACTCCTGAATATCAGTTTGCCGAACGCGCTCACGCGATCAGCACTTCGTCCGTGTTGGCTTCGTTCCCGCTTCCAGAGTCCAATACGAAATGCTCAGTGCTGGTCAGCAGCAACTCCAAGTATAGCAATCCTTCGCACGAATTACCTGCAAGCGTCAGCCGCAACCATCGTGATACCGTGCAAAGCAACGCCATGACGCACTGGAAGCCCATTCTCGCCTACGACGGCACGCCCTTCCACGGCTGGCAGATTCAGCCCGGCCTGCCCACCGTCCAGGGCTCCCTCGCCGACGCCATCCACCGCACCACTGGCGAACGCGTCCTCCCGCAGGGCTCCGGCCGCACCGACACCGGCGTCCATGCGCTCGGCCAGGTCGCCTCCTTCTCGCTCGCCAGCCCCCATCCCCGCCGCCAACCTCCACCGCGCGCTCAACCGCTGCCTCCCGCCCAGCATCCGCATCCTCTCGCCGAGACCGTCCCGCCGGCTTCCACGCCCGCCACAGCGCCGCCGCGCAAGACCTACGAGTACCGCATCTTTCCGCTCGCCAACCTGCACCCCTCGACCTGATCCATGCCTCTCATCTGCTCCCCATGCTCGCGCCCTACGTCTGGCCCTGTCCCTGGCCCTCTGGATCTCGACGCCCTCAACGCCGCCGCCGCCCACGTCATCGGCACCCACGACTTCACCACCTTCGCCGCCGTCGACCCCGACCTCGCCACGCGCGCCGACTTCGCCCGTGCCGGCAACTGCTGCACCGACCCCGACCCCCTCGCCGCATCCGCACCATCACCACTCCTCCTGGCACGCGCGGACAACCTGCTCATCTACCGCGTCACCGGCAACGGCTTCCTCCATCACATGGTGCGCAACCTGGTCGGCACCTTTGTCCAGGCCGGCGCGCACCGCCCTCGCCCGACTCCATCCCCGACCCTCCTTGCCGCCCGTAACCGCTCCGCCGCCGGCCCCACCGCCCCGCCGCGGCCTCTTCCTTGTCTGCGTCGATCTACTCCGAACCCCGAGCGTCCTCGCCTGATGCCGTCTCCACTGCCCAACTCCGCATCGCGCGCCTCGCCGCCACCCCCGCGGTGCATCGCGCCTTCCACTGGCTGCATCTGCATCAGCCGCAGCTCGCCAGTGGCAGCTCGAACTGCTCCGCATCCCCGCGCCGCCCTTCGGCGAACAGGCCCGCGCGGCCTGGTTCCTCGAGCGCTTCCACGCAGCTCGGCCTCGCCAACCCCCACCTCGACGCCGCCGGCAATGCCCTCGCCGAACTCGCTGCCAACTCCGACAAACCTCCAACTGCAAGCAGCCACTCCCTTCATCCTCCTCTCCGCCCACCTCGACACCGTCTTCCCCGCCGGCACCCCCACCGAACCCACCGAGTCGGACACCCGCATCCTCGCTCCCGGCGCCTGCGACAATGCCGCCGGCCTCTCCGGTCTGCTCGGCCTCGCCGCCGCCATGCGCCACGCCGAACTCGCACCCGCCGTTCCCATCCTGTTCGCCGCCAACGTGGGCGAAGAAGGCGAAGGCGACCTCCGCGGCATGCGCATCTCTTCACCGCGCAGTCCTTACGCCCGCGCATCGCCACCGCCATTGCGCTGGAAGGCGGCGGCTCGTCCGCCGTCGTCACCCGCGCCCTGGCCAGCCGCCGCTTCCGCATCACCGTCACCGGCCCCGGCGGCCACTCCTGGACCGACGCCGGCGCGCCCAACCCGATCCTGATCCTCGCCCGCGCCCTGCTCGCGCTCGAGCGATCCCTCGACCTGCCCCACGCACGACCCGCGCACCACCCTCAACATCGGCCAGATCGCCGGCGGCACCTCGATCAACTCCATCCCTGCGTCCGCCACCGCCTGGCTCGACCTCCGCTCCACCGACTCCGACCAGCTCTCCAGGCCGCCGAAGACGCTCTGCCGCATCCTCGACGCTGGATCATGCCAACGCGCACGCACCCGCCAACGCAGAAAGCCTCCGCATCCCGCGCCCGCCTCCACCATCGAAACCATCGGCGACCGTCCCGGCGGCGCTCTCCCCGACGACGCCCCGCTGCTTCACCACCCTGCGCGCCGTCGACCGTCACCTCAACCTGCGCACCGAGCCCGGCCTCGGCTCCACCGACGCCAACATCCCGCTCTCGCTCGGCATCCCCGCCATTGCCATCGGCGCCGGCGGCCCGGGCGGCGGCATCCACACCCTGCAGGAGTGGTACGACCCGACCGGCCGCAACCCCGCCCTGCGCCGCATCCTGCTTACCCTGCTCGCTACACTCGAAGAGCTGTCGAATCTCTCAACAGATGACGCGCCGCCTCAGCCCCAGCACCCTCGCCCATATCCTCCTCCTCGGCGACGTCTTCGTCTGGGGAGCCACCTTCACCCTCATCAAACACGCCTTTCAGGACATCTCCCCGCTCCTCTTCAATCTGCCTCTCGCATGACCTTCGCCTTTCTCGCGCTAGCTCTCGTCAACCACCGCAGCCTGCGCCACTTCAACCGCCGCGCCGTCCTCTCCGGCCTCGTCGTCGGCACCTTCCTCGCCGCCGGATACCAGTTCCAGACCGCCGGCCTCGCTCGCACCACCCCCGCCAAATGCGCCTTCATTACCGGCCTCATCGTGGTCTTCGTCCCCGCTCTTCACCGCCTTCCCTGCGCTCCGTCCCCCCGGAACCCGCCCTCCCGGCTGGAACGCCGCCCTCGGCGCGCTCCTCGCCTTCGCCGGCCTGCTTCTTCTCACCACCCCTCCCAGCACCCAATGCGCCCGCCTCTTCTCCAGCATCGGCCCCGGCGATCTCCTCACCCTGCGCTGCGCCATCTGCCTTCGCCTACGCATCTCCTTGTCCTAGCCCGCAACCTCAACCCACGTGCCCATCCGTCAACTCGCCACCCTCCAGATAGGCGCTGCCGCGCTCGTCACAGCGCATCACCCTCCCCCTCGACAACGGCCCCATTCACCTCACCCTCACCCCTCGCCTCGTCATCGCCTTCGCCATCACCAGCCTCCTTGCCACGGCCGCCGCTTTCACCATCCAAAGCTGGGCCCGAGCAACATCTTCCTCCCACTCACACCGCAATCGTCCTCACCTTCGAGCCTGTCTTCGCCTGGCTCACCTCGCTCATCTTCTACCATGAGCGCCTCTGGCACCCGCTCCCTCACCGGCGCCGCCCTCATCCTCGCTGGAATCGCCTGCGCCGAGCTCCTGTCCCCCGCCGTCCCTGTCCCCACCTACCCCGCGTCATGACATTACCAGCCTGACGCGCGCCTTTTACATCACTTAACGCCACTTTTCGTTCGATTTATGCGTCTAAACATCCTGAAACATCACCGGAGCATCTATCAACTCATTGAGACACGCGGCGCCGCGACTATACTTAATCTTTGCCGAGCGCGCAACGTTCACTCGGATAATCCGGTCCAGCCCGCGGCAGAGCACAGTACATACGAGGTCAGATCGACCCATGGACACTCCAAAGCAACCCGCCGCCACGCCTCTTCGAACGCATCCGCAACCACCGCCTCACCACGACCTTCGCGCTGCTGGCCACGCTCTCGCTCGGCATCCTCGCCGGCTCCGTCCTCACCCGCTCGGTCAGCGGCAAGGAGCAGACCGTCGACTCCTCCGACGCGCGTCCGCTGGCCATCCCCAGCCCGGTCGACCTCTCCAACGACTTCTCGCAAGATCGCCAAGGATGTCGGCCCCGCCGTCGTCAACATCAACACCGTGACGCTGCCCAAGCAGTCCGCCAACAGCCCCGCGCCGCCGCGGCCCGCGGCGGCCAGCCCGCGCCCAACGGCGACGACGGCGACCAGGGCAGCCAGACCAGGGCGACATGCAGGACTTCTTCAACCGCTTCTTCGGCGGCCAGGGCGGCCAGGGCGGCGATGACGGCGACCAGGGCGGCGGCGAGCGCGAGGCCCTCGGCTCCGGCTTCATCGTCGATTCGCGCGGCTACATCATCACCAACAACCACGTCGTCGACAAGGCCGACAAGATCTACGTCAAGCTCTCCACCGATCCCGACAGCGACACCGAGCACGGCCGTCCCGCCCACGTCATCGGCGTCGACCCCGAGACCGACATCGCCGTCATCAAGATCGACGCGCCGGAGCCTCTGCCCACGGTCAAGCTCGGCAACTCCGACGGCGCCCAGGTCGGCGACTGGGTGCTCGCCATCGGCAGCCCCTTCTCGCTCTCCGAGACCGTCACCGCCGGCATCGTCTCCGCCAAGAACCGCTCCATCGACGACCCCGGCCCCAACGGCGCGCCGCAACCAGTTCCAGAAGTTCATCCAGACCGACGCCGCCATCAACCCCGGCAACTCCGGCGGCCCGCTGGTCGATATGGCCGGCCAGGTCATCGGCATGAACACCGCCATCTACACCCAGTCCATGGGCTCGCAGGGCGTCGGCTTCGCCATGCCCTCCAACGTCATCGCCAGCGTCTACAACATGCTCATCGGCCCGGACCATAAGGTCATCCGCGGCTCCATCGGCATCAGCTTCCAGAGCACTCCGCCTTCCTCCGCCGTCGGCCGCGTCTACGGCTTCGCCAACGGCGGCGTCCTGGTCAACACGGTCAACCCGCCAACGGCCCCGCCGCCAAGGCCGGAGTCAAGCCCGGCGACGTCATCGTCTCCATCGACGGCAAGCCCATCAAGGATGGCGACTCGCTGGTCGCCGACATCTCCGCCCGCAAGGTCGGCTCCACCGTCCAGCTCGGCATACATGCGCAACGGCAAGCCGCCGACCGTCACCGTCGGCATCGCCGACCGCGCCAAGCTCTTCGCCGGACACCGGCAACGCCGGCGACGACAACGCCGCGCCCGCCCGAGGCCGACGCCGGCCGAAGGCAAGCTCGGCATCAAGGTCGCCGCCATCCCGCCGCGCCTCGCCTCCAAGCTCGGCATCAAAGGCGGCGTCATCGTCACCACCGTTCGCCCCGGCTCCTTCGCCGACGAGATCGGCCTCGCCAAGGGCACCATCATCGTCGCGATCAACAAGCAGCCCGTCACCGACGAGGCCACCTACCGCGCCATCGTCACCAAACTCAAACCCCACGACGACGTAGTCTTCGTAGTCAACTACCCGCAGCACTCCGGCAACACCTTCTCGGGGGAACGCTGCAATAAACCTCGTAACACGCACGAACGGCCAGGATATTCTCCTGGCCGTTCGCGATTTGATATTGTGCTGAAAAGAGGACGTCGTTGTTTTGAAAAGGGCGCGGCTTCAGCCGCGCCGTAAGGTCAATCACTCGAATGCGGCTTTAGCCGCTGAGGGAATCTCTTCCATACAAAAAAATAACTTTTTCAGCACACCTCCTCAAGACGTCTTCCGATTACTGCCGAGTAGCCTCGAAAAGGAACCAACTGCGGCGCTGGGGCTCGATCAATCCAATTCTCGAGCAAGCTGGCGGTCGCAACATCTCCGGCGTCATCGCAGAGCGTGTGTACGGCGCGCATGCTCAGAACCAGGGCTTTTTCGTCCTCGTGCAGTTCGCTCAGCATGTCCTGCGGGGTCACGTAGTCCGCGTCGTTGTCGGGGATGCGCTGCAGGCGGGCAATATGGCCGATGGAGCGAATGGTTGTCCCGCCGATCTTGCGGACGCGCTCGGCGATGTCATCGGTCATGGCGAAGATCTGATCGCCATGGTCGTCGAGCAGAAGATGGTAGTCGCGGAAGTGGGGGCCGCTCATGTGCCAGTGAAAGTTCTTGGTTTTGAGGTAAAGACTGAAGACATCCGCCAGCAGCGCATTGAGCGCCGCGGTGCTATTAACCACAGCTTTCGGATCAAGATCCGATGGTGTTGTCAGAGGAGCTTTCTGGCGGGCGATGAGTTCGGGCTTGGATGGCATGTCAGTCTTAATCTCCTTGCGAAAGAATTAGCGCACGGATTTAGATGCTGATACAACAGTCGTCGACCGGATTTTAAACGGCTAAATATTGTGGTATCTCTCTAAACGTCTTGCCGGGAAGGAAAATAATGGACACGGTGGGGATCGAACCTACGACGAGTCGAAATAAGAGTTGGAAAACTATCTTTGTCCCGCATGTCGCGAGTCCTTGTGCAAAGTGTTGCAAGACGCGTCGGGCCGCTATGTTAAAAAAGCCACTAAACAAGTCCATATCAGCTATTTCGTTATATTATCTTGCAATCATCGAAACTTGGCATGAGGGCGTCGCCGGTTGTTCGTAGGGTTCACGAATATCCCGTTGGCAGTGACTCTTGCAAGGGACTGGTTACGCGTATGGCGAACGCAATAGATGATCTCTCCCGCTATTGGGTAAGAACTTGTCTCGGGCCCAGAGGATAAAACATCCAGGAGGAGTTATGAGGTCACAATACATGCGGATGGCGGCGATTTTCGTCGTCCTTTTATTTGCGACTGCTTTCTACGCGCGAAGGCTGATTTTGTGGGCGACAGCGTCTCCTGTAAATTACGAATGGCCTTCACTAGGAACTGTTCTTTACCCTGGTGGCACTTCAGTCATCGTGCCTACCGGAACGGCCTTTATCCTCTCGAGTGGAGGAGTCATCGTCGATGTGACAGGTTCAACTGTTGTAGTCACTTTTCCGGGGGGATGGGGCTTCAGTACGGCTTCCAAGACATTTGACGGGTTGGTGATAACGGATCCCACAGCGGATATCACTGGTGTTTCTCTTGACTCAACCAATATCGCAGGATATGTGGCGTCGGATCTCACCTCCGACACTAATGACGTCTACGTCGACTTTCCTTTCCCGCCCTTCTCAACCCTCGATGCTGGCTCCACTGTCACGGTCGACGTAGATTTTGCTGCACCGTCTTCTGCGCCCGTACCGGAGCCTATGTCTTTGGAGTTGTTAGGTAGTGGATTGATGGGAGTTGTGTTATTGCGTAAGCGCAGAGTCTAGCTCCTCAAGGGACCGTTCTTCTGACCGGCTCCTTCCTTCCCTTTTTTA
>CAWHVZ010000011.1:0-822398 GCA_963832995.1 uncultured Acidobacteriaceae bacterium | reverse complement strand
CGCGTGTACTTCCTGGAGCGGCGCGCGCTGCCCAATGAGCGTCGCATCCAAGGCCTGGACATGGCAACGTGGAGCCATGGACGCCATGTCACGAAGGCGGGCCTGGAGGTCAACAGGGTCTTCGACTACGTAGACAATCTTTATGAGGAAGGCGGAAGCTACAGCTACGACTATAACTGGGATTTCATTGCAGACTATCTGCATGCGACGACGGGCGTGGGCGGAGCGAACTATAAACAGCAGTACTACTCGTTCAGCCAGGGCTTCGGAAATCCGCGGCTGTCACTTGCGACGACAGATTACGCTGGCTTTCTGACCGACGACTGGCGTCTCACACCCCGCCTCACCCTTACGCTTGGGGTACGGTACGAGTACGAATACATTCCACCAAATCCGATCCCTAATACGGGCGGCGCGATTGGTACCGGTGGCGGCCCCGTTCCGCAAACCGCGAACCAGCCGGACGATCGCAACAATGTTGGCCCACGCGTGGGCTTTGCCTATAATGTCTACGGCAACGGCAGGACGACGCTGCGCGGCGGTTATGGCATTTATTACGGACGGGTAATCAACTCGAACATTCTTCAGACCTACCTGTTGTCGGGTGGCGTCGGCAGCCAGGTGGCGTTGACCGCCAACGGCTCCAACTCCTGCCTCGCGTTCCCTACCATCTTCGCTTCGGCGACGGCGTATGAGACTGCCTGCGGAAACTACTCCAGTACGATTGCCTATCTCGACAAGCATCTTCAGAACCCGCAGGTGCACGAGTTCGACCTGGCCGTCGAGCAGGACCTCGGCTGGAATACGGTCTTCTCACTAAGCTATATGGGCTCACTGGGCCGCGAGCTTGCCGCAGCTGTCGATCAGAGCGTCGCACCGGCGACCACCACAGCGACGTTCCTGGTGCTCAATAATGTGGCGCCGTCGGCACCAGGCTATGTCACGTATCCGCATGGTGGCAAGGCGCTGCCGCTGATGGCCAACAGCATGCATACCTACAAGAAGTACACCGCAACCAATGGTCTGTTCCCGAACTACTACCATGTTCTGGACTTCAAGAGCGAAGTGAATTCGAGCTACAACGCGCTGGTCGTGCAGTTGAACCACAGTTTCTCGGACAACTTCTCCTTCCTCTCGAACTACACCTGGTCTCACGCACTGGACTATAACCCGTACCTAAGCACAGGTTACGGCAGCGCGAGCGAGCTACTGGATCCGCTGAATCCTAGTCTGGAACACGCTAACAGTGCCCTGAATGTGCCGAATCGATTTGTGGCTGCCGCCACTTACCGGACGAACATCAGCGACCTGTCTGGCTGGAAGAAATACTCATTCAATGGCTGGGGGATTGCTCCTATCGTTCAGATGCAAGCCGGGCTTCCCTATAGCGCGGGCACGAGCGGCAGCGTGAGCAGCAGCCTTTACGGTGGCATCATTGGCGCCGGAGGCACGGCACGCGTACCCGATCTGGGACGCAACATCTTTACCATGCCCAAGACTGCCACGGTCGACCTGCGCATCAGCAAGACCTTTCGGCTGGGACCCGGCGATTCGCGATACCGGTTGGAGGTGCTGGGAGAGGCGTTCAACCTCTTCAACCATCAGAACATCACCTCTGTAAACACGCAGGCCTACTGCGTGACAACCTCACCTTCAACCTCGGCGCCGAACACGGGAGTGGCCTGCCCGCAGGTGGTGGTAACGATCCCAACGGCAAGCAACATACTCTAGTGGCTAACCCGGCGTTCGGAACCTACAACAACTCAAACAGCAATACCTTGCTGACCCCACGCCAGATGCAGATTGCAGGGCGGTTCTACTTCTAGCCATCTCGCATCCCCACAAAGGGCCGGTCCATCACAAAGGATCGGCCCTTTGACATTTTGGCGACACCGAACCGGCAGATGACCGCATGGCGATGCCTTGTACATAAGGCTTAAAATTCCAACCAGAGGAAGTGGAAAGAGGAAAAATGACGTTATTGCTCCTCGTGAGACGCAGGCTTTGCGCATTGGCATCGCTGCCGGCTCTGGTTTTGTGCCTCGTGATGCCTCTGCCGAACCTCGCAGCCCAGGGCCTGCAACAACCGCCGGCGCAATCTCCCTCGACTCTTACAGTGAATGCGCGCCTTGTAGTACTCGATGTTGTCGTTACGGGCAAGGATGGCAAGCCCGTCAATGACCTTACCGAGAAAGATTTCCAGGTCTTCGAGGACGGCAAACTGCAGCGGATCCGCTCGCTTGAGCGCCCCTCCGAACATGTGCTGCCGCAAACCTCGCTCGCAGGCGGCGCCGCGGCAGTCTTCGATCCAGCACAACCTGCCAGCTTCGGCCACTCACCTGTTAACGTCCTTGTGCTCGATCAGTTGAACACGCACTTCGCCGACAGCTCCTTCGCGCGCCGCTCGGTGCATGACTATCTGGCCAAACAGCCTGCGCTGTTGCCGCAACCCACCACTCTGCTTACCGTGTACGACAACCAGTTTCAACGGCTGCAGAACTTTACACGCGATCGCGACGCCCTGCTTCGTGCTCTCGCCGCTGCTCCTACGAAGTACGCCTGGAAGCTCGAGGTGAACGGCAAGACCGACCACGGTCCCATCGAACGTCTTGACCAGAGCCTTCGCGCTCTCGAGCAGATCGCGCAGAGTTACGCTCCTATCTCCGGCCGAAAGAATCTCATATGGGTCGGTGGGGGCTTTCCCACGCTTGATCCCGAAGCTCTCGACGGCGACGATGCGCGCGAGGTCAAGGACGCCCTGCGGCACATCACTGACGTTTTGCTCGACACACGCATTACCCTCTATGCGATCGATCCTTCCAGTTCCGCCGCCGGCATGACCGAGATCACTGACGCCTCAGAAATGGCCTTCATGCAGGCTGCAGGCGACGCTGCCGCCGGAGGCGTCGACCCCTTCAGCGATACAGATGACTTTGACAAACTTGGTCCACTCACCGGCGGCCGCGTCATTCGCGGTCTCAACGACATCGCCCAGCAGATTGCTACGGCCGTCGATCTCGGCGCAAATTTCTATACCCTTACCTACACGCCGGACTCCGCCAGCGAAGCCGCCGCACAGTATCGTACGGTCAAGATTGTGTGCCTGCGCCCGGGGCTCACCGTTTCTACGCGTAACGGATACTACTCCGGCCAGAGCCAGCAGGAGAAGTCCACCGCCACTGCGGCTTACGATCTCACCACTGCCGCAGAAGACTCCATGCCGCTCAACGGCTTGCACGTTAGCGTCGAGCCAGACAGTGCTGCCGACGCTCCGCCTAATACGTACATCGTTCGGGTTGAAGCGGCGAACCTCAGCTGGAAGCCGAAGGCCAATGGCGGTTCGACTGCCTCGGTCTACGTAATGGCTGTTTCGCTCGACGCGAAAAACAAGATGCTCGGCCATACCCTCCACGGCATGACGGCGAACGCGGGACCTCGCGTGGACCTGCATGATGGCTCCAGCCTCGCCGACTTTGTTTTCACAGTACCGCCTGCGCCGAAGGCAACAGCACTTCGTTTCGTCGTTCGCGACTCTACCACCGGCCGCATGGGCTCCGTCGATCTGCAGGTGAAGAATCACTGATTTTGCGTGGTCTGTGTCTCGCTAAAGGGCTCTGCTGGGATCTCGCGGCGCGGCAGAAAACAGAGCAATCAGTCCTTCGCCGTGTGAATGACATTTTTACTTGGCAGACATGCGATGTTGGGGCAGGATCCGCCGACATACTTGCGCTCTACAACGGCGACGCGCTGTCCTCGGCCTGCGAATGTCCAGGCCAGCAGTTTCGCGCCCGTGCCGCTGCCAAGTATGAGGAGGTCGTAATCCTCTGGTTGTCCTTGAAAATCCATGTGAACTGTTCTCCTTCGGATGGTGGCTTAGAGCTTAGTTTGCAGATTCGAAAGGTACGTCACGATTCGTCTGAAGCAATTCCGTCGACTTCCGCAAAGGTCAGTTTGACCTAAGACTTTAGAGATCAAAAGCGTCACGGTGAGTTGGATGTGCCTGGGGAGTCTGATCCCTGTTTCGCAGTTATATCGTTATTTCCTGCCACTGTAACCATGCTTTCTCTTCGGGGCTTGGCAAGATCTGGACGCAGATAAAGGAATAGGCAGCATACCGTTGCAAAACCCCACCAGGGAAACTTCAGCGATACGAGCATCGCCACTAGATAAGGTCCAAAAGCGACCAGGGAACGCAATCCTGGAAGGCGGCGAGTCGGGTGTGAGATCTTGTCCACGGCGGCCTGGGCCGAGGCGTGACGTTCGAACTGAAAGTAGGTCAATTCCACCAGGATAAACACCGCTGCGTAGATGAAGACAGGAACGGCTGCCAGATGCGTCCTCGCGACCCAGGCGGTAGAAAAGGGTACCAGCGACACCATAAATAGGAGCGTGAAATTGATCCAGATCAATCGCGCTGTCGCCTCATCGGCGAAGCGCAGAAGGTGATGATGATTTATCCATACAATTGCGATGAACTGATAGCTCACTGCATAGCTCAGTGCCGTGGGCCACAGGGGCAAAAGAGCTGCAAACGTGGGGTGCTCGGGTGGCTTCAGTTCTAGAACCATGATGATGATAATGACGGCAAATACGGAGTCCGAGAAGGATCCCAATCGCTCGACTGCTGCTCTACTTTGAGGCATACCTCCTCCAGGTGAAACCTCCTTGGCCCTTACTCTTCCGCGCCTAAGTTGTGATGCGATGCTGGCACTAAATGCCTTTGATTTCGCCCCCGTCCATGCGCACAGAAGCTCCCGTCATCCACTTCGCCCCAGGAGAGATTAGATAGGCCATCAGGTCAGCAATCTCTTCCGGTTTGCCAAAACGAGTGATGCCGACCTCTTAGGGGAACTTCTTCATCGTCTCTTCCACTGTGAGCTTGTGCGCCGGCGCCCATTTTTCAAAAAACGATTGTCTGCGTCCGGTCATTACAGCGCCTGGTACCACGGCTATTGACCTGCACGCCGTCTTTGATGCCTTGTTCTGCGAACGCCTTTGCAAGTGCGATGATTGCGGCATTTACCGTAGCGACCGCAGCGAATCCTGGTTTGGGATCGAGAGCAGCGCTTCCGGAGATCATGACGACAGATCCGTTCGAAGACTTCAGTGCATCCCAGGCTTGTACCGTAAGCCGGCGTGCACAGTGTAGCTTCAGCGCCATGCCGTCATCCCACTGTGCATCTGTCATCTCGAACAAATCGATTTGTGGCACGGCACCGGCGATGTTGAGCAGCGCATCGATTCTGCCAAAACGATCGAGTGTACCCTTAATAAGGATTTCAGCCGATTGAGGTTCTTGCAGGTCGAGCGCGAACATCAGTGGCTCAGCGCCGGCAGAGTTGACGTCGGATGCAGTCTTGTCCAACTCGTCCTTATTTCTTGCTACAAGTACAACCCCTGAGAAATCGCGTGCCAACCGCAATGCGTTACGTTCAATCGCGATTCCGGCGATGTGACTGAAATTCTCGATTAACTCCAGATCGATAGCGTCAGGGCTACGTGCTTCACGGTAGTGAATCGCAAAAGTTCCCAGGACACTGCCCTCGCTCGTGAACAGGGGCTGCGACCACACTGCTCGAATTCCATAAGGCAAAAGCAGGTGACGGTAATGATCTCAGATGGGGTCATTGAGAATATCGGCCACATATACGGGTGCTTGCGATAGACGGCTGTACCGCAAGAGCCGCCTTTTGGACCAATAAGCATTGACCCGACGTGAGCGATGAATTCTGGAAGGCTGGGCGCCACCGCACAATAAAGCTGCTTTCCGTCGTCGTGCGGCAGCCAGATAGTGCACAATGTCCCGTCGCCCTGAGATTCAACCAGTTCAGCAATGATTGTGAGCACTTCTGCTAAAGGAGCTTCTGCGAGAATCAACCGCAGAATGTTAAGCACCGATTCGGAGGAAAGCAGACCTGACGCGTTCTGTGCACATTTTGTGCTCAATAGCGGCTTCTCGGGAGATTGTGTTGAAGATTCCATCAGCTCTTCTTTCTCAATACCACTCTCCAAAAGGAGAACGTCCTACTTGCGCAGAGGGCCTGATTGTAGTGTGGAATTGGAGCGCGACACTTTTCTGAACACTCAAACGAGAGTGGATGAAGATATTATGGACCTTTTGCAAAGCGATGAAGATGTGCTTTGTGTTTCTTCATGTATGCCGGACTCGCGACAAGCTGATGCCGGTATTTCAGAATCCTCCGGGCGACAAGGGAGGAATCTTCAAGATCCCCCACTCTGAAGGTTAGGTCAACCCCCTCGGAAACATGGTCTACGATGCGATCGGTGATAAAAATTTGAACGCGAACGTCGGGATAGGTTTTCTGAAAGGCACCTATGATCGGTGCCAGCAAGGTGTCCGAAAGGCTGGGTGGAGACGCAAGCCGTAGCGTACCGGAAACATGCGACAAGAGATTGGAGGCTGCATTTTCGACGGCATCGCCGAGTTCAACCATGCGCCGCGCGTGTTCGAGGACCTCTGATCCAGCATCTGTCAGCCGCAGTTTCCGCGTAGAACGCTCGATCAGACGTATTCCAAGTTGATCTTCCAGCTCGGCGATGCGTCGGCTCACGGTCGAGGTCGGCATTTTGAGAATGCGGGCTGCCCCTGAGAAGCTGTTTGCATCGACCACATGTGCGAACACAACAAGTGAATTCAGATCGGTCATTGGTCACCAGTAAGAGCAATGGGCAAGACCCAGATCAGGCTAACAATACCAAGGACAATGAAAGCCACGCCAGGTTACGAGTGCCATCAGCCAAACCACCAGAGGGGTGTCAAAGCATCTCCCAGTCGTGCGGCGGAGTGGGTGATTCCCCTGAAAGAATCCTCGCTTTCCCTCAACTGTCCGCTCAGACATTGAGCGGGTAGCGGCGGGGAACGTTGCGCCTTCTGGCAAGGTGAAACTAAGAAATCAGCAGCAGGAGGATTTTGTAAATGTGAATCTGCAGGCCGCGCCTTTATGCGACGCTCGGGACACGCGCGGTGGTGTTGGTGAACGTCATACGAATTCCGTGTGACGGGCGCAGGATGACCATCGGACGAGCTTCGATCGTTTGGCCCGGGGCCAGCTGAAAATCGTATTTTCTAAGCAGATCTCTCAAAATCATGAGCATCTGCAGCATCGCGTATTGATTGCCGATACAGACTCGCGGTCCGCCCCCGAAGGGAAGGTAGGTGAAGGGCGTGCGCAACTTCTCGCTCCCTTTAACAAACCGGTCTGTATCGAAGTTCCCCGGATTCTGCCAGTAGCGCGGAGCATGGTGCGCGCCGTACACATACACAATGACCATCGATCCACGGGGTATGGCGACGTCGCCTACACGGTCGTCCGCGACAGCCATGCGGTCGATCATCCAGAACGGCGGGTAGAGGCGGAGCGCCTCCTGAATAACCTGAGTCGCAAATTCGAATTTGGGGACGTCGCTGTGATTCAGAGGCGCTTCACCGAGCACGGAATCAAACTCCTGCCGTACCCTTTCGAGACAATCCGGACGCGAGCTCAAAAGATAAAGAAGCCACGACAACGCATTCGATGATGTTTCATGGCCGGCGACCAGAAGCTGCATGCTCTCGCTTAGGATGAGTTCATCGGGCATCCCTTCGCCATCGCTGTAACGCGCATCCATCAAAGTCTGCAGCAGATCATTGCCGGGCGGTTCGTTGCGGCGCTTCTTGATATATTCCATCAGAACAGCGTCCGCGCTGGTTCGCATCTCTTCATGTCTGCGCAGTTCGCCCGAGACGGCGAACCAGGGATTCAGATAGGGCTGAAGGGTTTGCCGAACGATGAATTCCTGGACGGTGCAGATGGTATGGCTGACAAGATCGATGTCCTCGTCCTTCAACCGTGCGCCAAACAGCGATCGGGCGACCATCGCGAAGGTAATTTTCATCAGGTGAGGGTAGATATCAACGGGGCCGTCCTGGACCTTTCTGTCGAAATCCCGCAGCGACTCGGTCAGGGAGTCCTGCATGATGGAAGACAGCGCATCGAGTTGCTTACGATCGAAGCCCTTCTGAATGAGACGCCGTTGGGTGCGCCAGGGCTCTCCGTGGGTCGTGAGAAGACCCTTCCCCAGGAAGTGGCCCATCCGCTTTACCTGAATTTCGGATTTCTGGTAGTTCTCGGCATTGGTCTTCAACACGTGCTGAATCACAGCAGGATCGATGGTAACGATCGCCTCCTTGAGACCACCCAGATAGAACCGGAATGTGTCGCCCAAGGTCTCGTTATACCGGGACAAAACCGGCACGGGATTACGGGCCATCGCGGCAGAATCCGCAAAGCTGCGAAACCGGGAAACAGCGGGTATAGACATGGATGAGGTCATGCCCAGCCATCCAGACACGTGCGTCGAACTGCAGAAGATTTCATGTCAACCGTAGAAAGTGGTAGCGGGGCCATAGTTAGAGGATAAAACGCCGGAATCAGTTTTCGTTCCCCAGTTGCTTCAAAAGTATCAGATGATGCCGGATTGCCCGGGTCATGGTGGGGTGCTGCCGATAGGGAACCCCAAACTCTTCGGCGGTCTCCCTTACGATCCTGGTCAGGGGAGCATAGTGGGTATGGCACACGAATGGGCATAGATGGTGGACGATATGATGGTTGAGCCCGCCCGCGAGCCAGCCGACAAGCGGGTTTTCCGTCGCATAATCGGCCGTTGTCGCGAAGATGTGATACACCCCGTTCTCAAATTCACCGCGGTCTGCAGGAAAGTAGGTGGTATCGATGGTGTGAGTCGTCTGGAATACGAGCGTCACGGATAAACCGACGACCAAATGGACAAGAAGGAACGCCCCCGCGACCAGCAGCGGCGATGTTCCCAGCGCCATCACCGGCAAGATAAGCATGTAAGTGATGTAGAAACCCTTGCCGGCAAAGAGAATAGCGTATTCGCGCAGAGGATGCCTGGCGCTTCTCAGATATTCATGAGATGGGAAGAAAAAGCACCGGAAGTCCTTGAGGAACACGTAGTCGAGAGAGAACAGCGCATAAAGAAATAGCGCGTAGATATGCTGGAAGCGGTGCAAAGGCGTCCGGACTTCGTAGGGTGTAAAGCGAAAGATGCCGCGGCCCGAAATTGCATCGTCCTCTTCGTGGACATTGATGCAGGAGTGATGACCCCGGTGATGGAGGAAGCGCCACATGTATGAGCTGATTCCGCACAGATCGAAGACATAGTTCAGGGTTTTGTTGACGAGCGGCCGGGACGAGATGGCGTTGTGATTGCTGTCATGGGCGATATTCAGCAAAAGGAATGTCTGCGCGAGGCCGCCTAAAAGATAGAGGGCAACAAACTTCCAGGAACCGGGTTTGAGCGCATACAGAGCAATCCAGACGCCCAGAAGGACCGCCAGACCCATCGCAATCTTGAGCCACATCGTACGGTCCGCTTTGGGAGAAATCTTCTGGTCGGCAAAAAAACTGTCCAGGCGGCGGCGTAGGACTTTAGGGAAGGAAGACACATCTGCCGGTTCGATAATCGGCGACACTGCTGGGGTTTCCGATGGTACAAGATCCGCCGACTCCGGCTCTCGAGCGATCACCGCTTCGGTTTCGAACGTCACCCGGCGCCTCCGCGATCATCGTAATTGGGCCCGACGCGTTCCATACGGCGCATTCGTGGTCCTGACCCGCAGCAAAATTGCCGCGCCGCCGACACCTCGCAGAGGCAATTGTAGTGCGATCCATTAAGGACAATCAAGAAAATTCGGAACGGATAAAGTCTCGGTGCCCCCTTCATTCCTGGAAGCGATTACGCATGGCATTGTCCAAATGCTTTGCTAACATAGGTTCACCAATGAACCGTAACGAACGGCGGCTCCTGCAGGTGGCCATAGAAGCTCGACGGAGTTCCGCAAGTCTCCTTCGCGTCCTGTGCTGCAAAAAGGAGACCATTTGAGAAAAAATTACGTGTATATTTTCACAGACGCCACATTTAAGGTCTGCACTTCGAGATCTCAATCGTGTTCACCTCGCCTGACGGGGGAGGGGATGTTTTTGTTTACTAACTCGCGTTCTATTCAACATTGGAGGATCGCTGATAGATGATGGCGTCGGTTTTAGACCACTTGGACAGGCTTGCAGATGAGCACCCGGGCAAACTCCTTTATTCGTATCTTGACGTAAACGGCGATCCGCTCGAAAGCTATACCTACGCGTCGTTTCTCGACCGAGCGCAGGCGATCGCCGGACATTTGCGAAAAGATGGTCGTTTCGTGACGGGTGACCGGCTTCTGCTTGCCTACCCGCCTGGACTTGAGATGATCTGTGCGTTCTTTGGTTGCGTGCGCGCCGGATTAATTCCCGTGCCGGTCTATCCTCCCAGTTCGCGTGGCTTCCAGAGCGCCCTCTACAAGATGGTCCACATCGCAAAGGATTGCCAGGCGGCTGGGATCTTAACGAGCAAAGACTACCACGCATCCCTCAAGACGAATCTCGCCAGAAGCGGAGTTTCCGCCTCCGGCGTCGACGTAGATTACATCTCCAGTCTTCCATGGATCCCAACGGAAGATTTCGTCGATACGATTTGGGACCTGCCGACTGTCGATCAGCCGAAGATCTTGTTTCTCCAGTACACCTCGGGTTCGACGATGGAGCCCAAGGGCGTGATCGTGACGCACGAAAACATCCTAAAGACCTGTCCACTCGTGATCGACCACCCCTCGCCGGTCGTCGTCTCCTGGCTTCCGCAGTATCACGACATGGGATTGGTCGGCTGCTATCTGTATCCGGCGCTCAAAGGCGGCACGACCTACGGGTTCGCTCCCATGGACTTCATTCAGCGGCCGATCCTGTGGTTCGATGCGATAACGACCTACCAGGCCACCGCCACGGCCGCCCCCAACTTCGCCTACGACTATTGCCTGCGCGCCGGGAGGCTTTCCAGGGAGAGCCTGGAGGCGTGTGATCTCAGTTCGCTTCGCGTGTTGATGTGCGCTGCGGAACCCGTAAAGGCGGATACCTACACTCGCTTTCTGGAAACGTTTCAGCCCTATGGACTTAAGTCCGAGAGCTTCTACGTCGCCTATGGGCTGGCCGAAAATACTCTCGCGGTCTCATTGCGTGGCCGCAACATCGTTTCCGTCAACAAGCGTGCCTTAGCCTTGGGCAAGGCCCGCTTGACGACTGAGGTCTCGGAGATCGATAGCGCCACGCAGATCGTCAGTTGTGGAACCCCGCTCGCGGATATCGACGTCAAGATCGTCGATCCCGAAGGGCATTTCGCTCTTGAGTCAGATCGCATCGGCGAAATCTGGGTCGCTGGAAGCGGTAAGTGCCTGGGTTACTGGAACAATCCTGAATTGACGCTGAAACAGTTCCGTGCGCGGCTCGTCGACGATAGCCCCTATGACGAAGGCTACCTCCGGACCGGCGACATGGGGTTCTTCCACAACGGCGAACTCTACGTCTGCGGCCGCATCAAGGACATGATTATTCTCCGCGGGCAAAACTATTACCCGCAGGACATTGAGAACGTCGTGGAGAAATCATCCAATCTGATCCGGCACAATTGCGTCGCCGCGTTCCAGATTCAGGAAGACAGCGAGCCTGCGCTGGCGATCGTCGCTGAGGTCAAAAATCCCAGGTCGCTTCCCGAAGCACGAAAGATTGCTGCCGCGGTCCGGAATTATCTCAATGTGGAGGTAGCGGTGATCTCCCTCATCGCGCCTCGCGCGATACCGAGAACGAGTTCGGGGAAGATCATGCGCCACAAGACCAAACAGATGTGGCTGCAAGGTCAGTTCACCGTTCTTTCCGACTTCGCGCGGGAGAAGGACGCCGGGAACTCTGCGTGCGATTCCGACATGAACTCCGCTTTCGCCGAATTGAAAGCCCGGTACAACCTGACCGGTCAGGAATCGTACAACCTCATCGAAGCCGGCCTGGATTCCCTGGATCTTGTTGTGTTTATGCATGAGCTCAAGGAACTCCTGAAAGATAAGGGCGCCGAGATGCTGGCGAGGCAGGTAGATATTGGTGTCATCCAGCGCGTCAGCGTAGCCGAGCTGTTTGGAATAGCCGAACAGCTGGAGCGCGCTCCCGAGGAGGCACTGGTTTATCTGCGTCACGCTCTTGCGGCCTTCCGTGAAGAGCAGTCCGCCGCTGAGAAGGAGATGATGAGCAACGACAGGAAGCTCGTCTTCGAGCCTCCGGTGCCTTCGCCCCTGCCGGAGATTCCGATGCTGAATCAGGTGCTGCTCACAGGCGGGACCGGCTTCATAGGGCCATTCCTCATAAAAAGCCTGCTGGAACAGACATCGGCGAAGATTCACGTTCTCGTCAGGTCTTCCGACGAAAAGCAGGGCAGGCAAAGGTTGAGAGCTGCGATGGAGTCAATGGGACCCTGCGAGGCAGAGCTGATGGAGATGTTCGAGTCCCGCGTGATCCCTGTCTGCGGCGATCTGGGACAGCAAAACCTGGGCCTGACGCAGGAGGTATGGGATTGCCTCGCGAGTGAAATCGACACGGTCTTCCATAACGGCGCAACCGTGAACTACCTGTTCAACTACGATCGGATGCGTGACGCGAACGTTATGGGAACCAACGAGGTCATAAGGTTGGCCTTCGAGGGAAGGCCCAAAGAGTTCAATTATGTCTCGACTACCTTCGTGTTTGGTTGGGCTGTCAAATCAGTCCTGAACGAGACCGACATGAATGAGGATATGGAGCTTCTCGATTTTGGTTACAGCCAATCGAAATGGGTAGCCGAACAGGTGGTCTTCGACGCGCGCAGCCGAGGACTTTCCGCTCGTGTCTTCCGTCCGGCTCTTGTGAGTCCTTCCGTCACTGGTGGAGGTAACAACTTCGATATCGCCGTGCGCCTGGTTGCCTTCATGGTGAATCACGGCATTGGTGTCGATACTCTCAACCAGGTCAGCTTTGTGCCGGCGGACATTGTCGCGAACAACATCGTTGCAATCTCAACCACTCCCGGCACAGCGAATAAGACATACCATGTCGTGCGGGACGATTATTCGAACATGATGGAGATTACCGGGCTCATTACCCAGGCAACTGGCCGGCAATTCGAAGCATTCGCGCTTCCTGATTTCGTTCCTGAGCTGATTCGGAGATGCCGGAAGGAAGATCTTCTCTTCCCGCTGCTGGATTTTCTGGTGGGCTCTGTCGACAACATCTCCGCGATGGAGTTCAAACGCTACGACAACTCTTCCTATCAAATGGCCCGGGATGCCTCTGTGTGGGGCAAAGCTGACCCGTCTCTCGAAGATACGGTCAACGGCATTCTGAAATTCATGTATCGCAAAGGTATCATTTCGGTCGCGGCTCGTGAGGTCAGCCCGGTGCCGTCCATCGCGAGTGGGGCCGTTCCGCTTCTGGATTTCACCGATGCATTATCCGCCGCTACTGCTTCTTAAACAAGAGCTTCTCCGTTACCCGCTGGCCCGTTTCCAACGTGCCAGCGGTGGAGAGCGTCATCTGCCCATCCGCGGAGACCACCCACCTGTCCTTTTGAGCGACTTGGTTGTCCCGTCGGTAAATCGCATCCACCGTGTGAGGATCGACAAGTTCAAGCGTCACGGTATCGTTGCGCGAGTTCTTGAGATCATATTGCTTTCCGTCAAAACGGGCGGTATAGCTGAAGTCACCCAGAAAACGGACCCCACCCCTTCCGTCCGCTTCGATTTTGAGCACCAGACCTTGCCGCAAACGGGTCTTGCTGAGATCCTGCGTCCACTCGCCTGCGAACAAGTCGTTGGCGACCTTCGCGCCTCCGCTTCGCGTCCACACTGTAATCTGATCGGCTTTGCCCCGGGTCGCCGTCGTGGTCGTCAGCTCGTTCCCATTGGGCGAAAGTTTTTCGCGAACCGTCGCCACGACAGCTCCGTCCTTCTCTTCCTTGACCTCCGCCTGCCTCTTATCGATCCTGTGCAGCTCAACTTTGTTGAACCCGAGATTGCCTGGTGCGGGTGATTCGTGGCCGTTCCCATTGACGGTGAAATCGAGATGAGTCTCGCCTGACATCACGACGTGTGTCCCGTCTTTCAGATGTGTAATGGAGAGCCGGTTCGGAGGATCCAGCGTCGACTGCGCAGATACGAGCGTCCAGGTGCCAAGCCAGGCCCCAAGGCGAGGGTCTGCTACTCCAGGTTGAAAGGCGGCGAGAAGCGCGAGCAACAGTAAGGTACGAATTGATCCTCCTAAGTCGATGGGGAAGAGTTAACAGATTCGGATAAAGGCGTTTAGTAGCGATGATCTTGTATGAAATGATGAGTGCCATGCATGTGCGCCGTTTTTGGGTGTCGGTGATCGTCCTCGCAGCAGCCATTGCGCTTCTCCCATTCTCTTTTCACGCGGAGCGACGCCTGGAGACCGCAACCCGTGTCGAAGGGAGCCAGGCCGAAACTGTCCGGCAGGAGCTTGCCGATCGTTTTCGGTCGCCGTTCGTGGACCGCGTGGTCCTGGTGATTCAGGGACTCCCACCTGCCGATTCGGAGGAAGGCGGCCAGGCGTTAGAAACCATCGTGGCAGAACTGAAGGACCAACCCGGCGTCTCGGGAGTGGTGTCCTATCTCGAGTTGCGCGATTCCATTTTTCTGGGCCGGGGAGGGGGAACATTTGTCCTCGTGGGACTCACGTCGACCGACGGTCCCGTGGAGTCGCTCGTTCCGAAGCTTCACCTGGTGGCAGGCTCGCTTGAAAATCAGCTGCGAGGCCGTTATCCGGCTGTAAAACTCGAACTTACCGGCGAGATTCCACTCAATTTCGACATTCGGAAGGCAAGCGCCAACGACGTGCAGCGCGCTGAAAGCCTGGTAATCCCCGCGACCTTCGCACTTCTACTGGTGGCTTTCGGAAGCCTGATTGCCGCCCTGATTCCATTGGCGGTTGGCCAGCTTGCCATCGCCACCACTCTTGCGATTACGGGATTTCTGGCCCAACGCTGGCACTTGTCCATTCTGGTTCAGAATCTGGCCACGATGCTCGGCCTGGGCCTGGGAATCGACTACGCGCTTCTCATGGTCAGCCGCTTCCGGGAAGCGGTTTCTGCTGGGAACGACGGACCTACGGCCTCGGTCATCGCCGCACGTCAGGCAGGCCGCACGCTCCTGATTTCAGCCTCAACGGTAGCCATCGGGTTTCTAGCCCTCTTGACAGTCCCGATCAGCGAGATCCGTTCCATTGGTATCGCGGGATTCCTGGTGGCGGGAATGAGTGTGTTGCTCACAAATACCCTCGTTCCGGCGGCGCTGGCGTGGCTCGGTCCGCGGATCGATCTTGGCCGAATGCCCTTTACTCCAAAGCTGGATGCGAATCGCGCCGCACGTACGGGAAATCGCTGGCGGCGGTGGGGAAAGGTGATTGTCGCGCATCCCTTGCTTGCTCTCTTGTTGGCAGGCACTCCTTTGCTTCTGCTCGCCTGGCAGGTCAGGGGATTGGATACCAGTCTCCCCCGAGGAGACTGGCTTCCGCAGACGGCGGAATCAGTCCATGCGCTCCACACCCTTGAACGGATGGATCGGGGCGGTATTGTTGAATCGTTGCGCGTCATTGTCGAGCTTCCAACAGATTCCATCGCGCAAACCGACGCCGGCTGGGATGCGCTCGATCGTCTCACCAGGCGCTTAGCGAGTGACCCTCGCTCTGAGCGCGTGATCTCTATCACTTCGATTGCGGAGGGCAACCGTGCATCCCTTCTTGACCTCTCGCGGGAGACACGTCGAACGTTTCTGAGCAGCGACGGGCGAGCAGCGCTGCTTGAGGTGCTACCTGCGAGTTCTGTCTCCCTGCGCGACCAGGTCAACTGGGTACGCGAGCTCCGGAAGACCGGCGCACCGGCTCTCACCGGAGTGCCCGGCGCAACACTCCTTGTTGGCGGCATCCCAGCACTCAACGCCGATTATGAAACGATTATCAGAGACCGCTTTCCGTCGGTAACGGCGCTGGTAGTAGGGGGAACGCTCCTTGCGCTACTCTGCGGCTTCCGATCGATCTTCGCCGCACTGAAAGCCATCGCACTCAATCTGCTCTCAGTCGCGGCGTCCTTCGGAGCATTGGTCTTCGTCTTCCAATCAGGGCATGGAAGCAGGTTCCTGGGAGTTCCCGGGGGAACCGGCAGCGTGTTCCCCCTTGTTCCGATTGTCACCTTTGCCATCGTCTTCGGATTAAGCATGGATTACGAAGTATTTCTGGTCGCACGCGTTCTCGAGGCCAGAAGGAACGGACTGAGTGAAAAGGATGCGATTCCGGAGGGTATGGCCAGAACCGCGGGCCTGATTACGAGTGCCGCCGCGATCATGATCGTGGTATTCGCGGCGTTTACCTTCGGAGATTTCCTGGTGGTCAAGATGATCGGATTTACGTTGGCGGTCGCCGTGTTGATTGACGCGACACTCGTTCGTATTGTGATCGGTCCCGCGCTGCTTCGTATTGCGGGCGATTGGAACTGGTGGCCTGGCGGCCTCGCCACAGCGCGCAGGGTGCCCATGAGGGCGAATCGCGAATGATATCGATGTCAATCAGGATTATATATACTGGAGGTACAGTTTAGATAAACAGGTTATTTCATGGATGAACAGAAAACTCGTGGGCGACATCGAAGCCTGGAGGCAGAAGCATCAATCCTGAAGGCAGCACTTGACCTATTGGGGCGCAAAACACTCCGTCAGGTTACCGCGGATGCGATCGCCCGCCGAGCAGGTGTAAGCAAAGCGACGATCTACAAATGGTGGCCCAATAAGAATCTGGTAGCGCTCGATGCATACCTGGGAGGCATGACAGAGCGGGTCGCAATGCCAGACACCGGGTCTGCAGAACTGGATTTTACGGTCCAGTTGAAGTCGGTGACCGCCTTCTACAAAACTCCTCTTGGGCGGTTATTCTGCCAGTTCATTGCGGAAGGTCAGAGTGACCCTGGGTTTCTTGCACTGTTTCGAGAGCGATTTCTTTATGCAAGGCGAGACGCAGCGCGCGTGATGTGGCGTCGCGGCGTCGACCGTGGCGAGATTCGCAAAGAAATCGATAGCGAGACAGTCCTCGACCTGATATATGGACCCATGATCTTTCGCTTGCTTGCCGGACACGGCTCGCTCAACGATCACGAGTCGGAGGTGATGATCGATGCAATCTTCGGTGGCCTGAGACATCCGGATTACAACTGCCCCAAGAAGTCGGAACAGAAAGATCAAAGCCGCAAGCGCGTCTCGAAACATCTTTGAGTCCAAAAGTGCCCGGCATCGTCTAATACTAGACTGCAGGTTCAGCAATCTTTACATAACGCAAACAGAACCTTATCCTTTTCTTGATTCAATACGTTCCGGCAACGGTGTAGGCCAAGTCAGCCACCCGTAGGGATACACACCCAAAGGAGTCGCGATGTGGATCGTCCGTCTCGCACTTAGGAGACCCTATACCTTCGTGGTGTTATCACTGCTGCTCTTCATTTTGGGCCCCGTAGTAATCCTGCGGACACCCGTCGATATCTTTCCCAATATTGACATCCCGGTCGTCTCCGTCATCTGGAGCTACACCGGCATGTCGCCTCAGGAACTAAGCGACCGCATCATACTCCCCTACGAGCGCAGCCTTACGACTACGGTCAACGACATCGAACACTCCGAGTCTCAGACGCTGAACGGCGTCTCCGTCACGAAGATATTCTTCCGCCCGTCGGTCAATATCTCGCAGGCGGTGGCGCAGGTTACCGCGGTCTCACAAACAGCGCTCCGTCAGTATCCGCAGGGAACGACACCTCCACTGATAATTCAGTACAGCGCCTCCAGCGTGCCCGTGTTGCAGTTGGGAGTCTCCGGTGATGGCCTGACTGAGCAGCAGTTGAACGACTTTGGACAGAACTTTGTACGCACGCAGCTTGCGACGGTGCAAGGCGCCGCGCTGGCGTTTCCCTATGGTGGGAAACAGCGACAGGTGCAGGTCGACATCAATACGCGCAAGCTGCAGGCGTTTGGGCTTTCCGCCACGGACGTAGTGAACGCCGTGAGCGCGCAGAACATCATTCTGCCGGGCGGCAATGTAAAGATGGGCCACGTCGACTACCCGGTAGAGACCAACAGTGCGCCAACTTCGATCGAGGCGCTCAACAATCTGCCGATCAAGACCGTGAACGGCGCTACGATCTACATTCGCGATATCGGCAACGTCCGGGATGGCTTTCCGCCGCAGACGAACATCGTTCGCGTAGACGGGCAACGGTCTTCGCTGCTGAGTGTCCAGAAGACAGGTGACTCCTCTACACTGGACATCATCGCGAATGTGCGCGCTCAACTGCCGTCGATTCTGGCCCAGCTGCCCCCCGCTTTGCGGCTCACGCCGATCGCGGATCAATCGATCTTTGTGCGCTCGGCAATCAGCGGAGTGGTGCGTGAGGCAATCATCGCTGCGTGTCTGACAGCGTCGATGATCCTTATCTTTCTCGGAAGCTGGCGCTCGACAGTCATCATCGCGGTATCAATCCCATTGTCGATCATCTGCTCACTGATAACGTTGTCGGCACTCGGCGAGACGATCAACATCATGACCCTTGGCGGCCTCGCGCTGGCGGTCGGCATCCTGGTAGACGATGCAACAGTTGAAATCGAGAATATCAATCGCAACCTGGAAGAGGGCAAAGAGGTCGAAGATGCCATCCTGACCGGAGCTGCACAGATTGCGGTTCCGGCCTTCGTTTCGACCCTTTCTATCTGCATCGTATTCGTGCCGATGTTCTTCCTTGGCGGTGTTGCGCGGTATCTCTTTGTTCCTTTGGCCGAGGCGGTCGTCTTCGCGATGCTTGCATCTTACTTTCTCTCGCGAACCATCGTGCCGACGATGGCAAAGTATCTGCTCAAGGGACATGAGCACGATCGTGTGGATACCGCGAAGGCGAGCCGCAACCCGTTTATTCGTTTCCAGATCACCTTCGAGCATTACTTCGAGAAGCTGCGTACCTGGTATCACGGAGTTTTAGGCTTCTGCATGGAATACCGCATGGTCTTCCTGGTGGCTATCGTGGCTTTCTGGGTTGGATCGATCGCGCTTCTCTATCCATGGTTGGGGCAGGACTTCTTCCCATCCGTGGACGGCGGTCAGTTCAAGCTGCATGTCCGGGCGCACACAGGAACGCGCGTTGAAGACACAGCCCGGCTATGCGACGAGATCGAAGAGGTGATTCGTCAGGAGATTCCACAGGCGGAGAGGGGAACGGTCATCGACAACATCGGCATTCCATACTCGGGCCTGAATCTTTCCTATTCGAACTCTGCAACGGTGGGCACTGCGGACGCCGATATTCTAGTAACGCTAGCTGAGAAGCACCGGCCAACCGCCGAATACACTCATGATCTACGTGACAAGCTGACCAAGCAGTTCCCGGGCACTGAGTTTTATTACCTTCCCACGGACATGGTGAGCCAGATCCTGAACTTCGGCCTGCCGGCGCAGATCGATATACAGGTAGTCGGAAATGCGATCGAGCAGGATCATGTACTGGCCGAGCAGATGATGCAGCAGATTGCTCAAATCCCGGGCACAACCGATCTGAGAATCCAGCAGCCTTTCAATCTGCTGAACTGGACCGTTAATGTCGATCGCACACGGGCTCAGCAGGTTGGTTACAGTCAGCACGACGTGGCCAGCGATGTGCTGACCAGCCTTAGCGGCAGCTTCCAGACTTCCCCGACGTTTTATCTCAATCCGCAGAACCACGTGAGCTATAACATCGCAGTGCAGACGCCTCAGTACGACGTACAGAATTTGGATCAGCTAAGGAACTTCCCCATTGCCATCAATGGCTCGGGCCAACAGCCGCAGATCCTCGGCAACATTGCGTCGATCGATCGCGGCGCGGAGCAGGGCACCGTCAGCCACTACAACGCCAGGCCGGTCATCGACATATACGGTTCGGTTGAGGGCGCCGATCTGGCCAGTGTTGCCCGCGAGGTCGACCGGGTCGTTAAGGACTATAAAAGCAAGCTGCCGCGCGGGAGTGAGATCATTGTGCGTGGACAGATCCAGACAATGCGTACCTCCTTCGTCGGGCTGGTCTCCGGCCTGATTTTTTCGATCGTCCTGGTCTACGCTCTGATAGTTGTTAACTTCCAGAGTTGGCTGGATCCATTCATCATCATTGCAGCGCTGCCCGGTGCGTTGGCCGGGATCGTTTGGTTATTGTTCCTCACCGGAACGCACATCAGCGTTCCGGCGTTGACCGGCGCGATCATGTGCGTAGGCGTGGCGACGGCCAACTCGATATTGGTGGTTAGCTTCGCGAAAGAGCAGATGGAAGTGGGGATGAATTCGGTGGACGCTGCACTCTCTGCGGGCTTCACACGCTTCCGCCCTGTCATTATGACTGCGCTCGCTATGATGATCGGAATGGTGCCGATGGCCCTGGGCCTCGGTGACGGCGGCGAACAAAACGCGCCGCTGGGCCGTGCTGTCATTGGAGGTCTGCTGCTGGCGACCTTTGGCACGCTAACCTTTGTACCGGTCTTCTTCTCCTTCATGCACCGCAACGATCCTCCTCTTAACCCGGGCAGAGATGAGGAATAAAGTGAGAAACAGGCGAATTTCACAGAAGGACGCGTCTATGGCGCACATGGAGATAAAGCGATGAGTGCCGAAGAGCAATCGAAACAATCTGCTACCCACGTCCCTGAGCCAGGGAAGCATCAGCCGCCGCCGAAGGTCTCGCGCACATCGGTCCTGACGCCGGTTGTCATCGTCTTTATCGTGACGGTTATCCTCGCCATCGTCGGCATCGTTCGGCGTCAGCATGCAAGCACCGTTCTTGCAAAATACACCGAAACCGCCTCACTACCCACTGTGTCCGTAGAGCAGCCGGTGCTGCAGAAGAGTGCGCAGGAGATCGTGCTGCCGGGCAACATGCAGGCATTTACGCTCGCACCGATATACGCGCGAACAACGGGCTACGTGAAGGCCTGGTATCACGACATCGGTTCGCATGTGAGCAAGGGTGAGCTGCTCGCTGTTATCGAGACGCCGGAACTGGACCAGCAACTGGCACAGGCAAAGGCGGACTTGGCGACAGCGCAGAGCAATAACGCACTTGCCAAGACGACAGCCGACCGTTACAAGGGCCTGATCGGCGATAACGCGGTCTCGCAGCAAGACACGGACAATGCAGTCACTCAGCTGCAGTCAACTACTACGCAAGTAAACTCGGCGACAGCGAATGTACGTCGGTTGGAGGAACTGGTGTCGTTCGAACGCGTCGAGGCGCCCTTCGATGGCGTAATCACCACGCGCAATATTGACATCGGTCAACTGATTTCGACAACAGGCAGCACGACGACTGCTGGCGCGGGCACGATTGTTGGAAACAAGGAGATCTTCGATCTAGCCGCAATCGGCACGTTGCGAGTGTTCGTTAATGTGCCGCAGATCAATGCGCCCGATGCGAAGAACGGTGTTGTCGCGACACTGACGCTGCCGCAGTATCCGGGACGCAAGTTTGAAGGCAGGCTGGTGCGAACTTCAAATGCAGTGGACCCTGCGACGCGAACTTTGCTCGTAGAGGTGGATGTAAAAAATCCATCGGGCGAACTTTTACCAGGCAGCTATACAGAGGTTCATCTGAATACTTCGAAGTCAGCTCCGGCACTGCTCGTGCCGGTCAGTGCGCTGATCCTGGAACCGGACGGACTGCGAGTAGCGACCGTCGATTCGAACAATATCGCGCACTTAATTCATGTATCCCCAGGCCGCGACTTCGGAACTACCGTGGAGATTTTAACTGGGCTGGAGGCAGGCCAGGGTGTCATCGCCAATCCGCCCGACTCGTTGACTGACGGTGAGAAGGTCCGCGTCGTGACTCCCAAGCCGGCGGGAGCACAGCAATGAGAACATCCAGTCTTCCAACAGCAGGTGTGCTATTTGCGCTTGTTGCGCTGGGAGGATGCAGGGTCGGTCCGAACTACAAGGTGCCTGCGACACCGGCGCCTCCTGCCTACAGCGATGACGGCCATAACGGCAACTGGGCGACGGCCGCTCCCGCCGATAGCGCCAGACGCGGAGATTGGTGGACGATCTATCAGGACGCCGAGCTGAACGATTTAGAGCAGCGTTGCGCGACAGCGAACCAGAACATTGCGGCCGCTCTGCATGCCTACGAGCAAGCGCATGATCTGGTCCGCGAGAACAAGGCAGCGCTATACCCAACAGCGTCGATTGGTGCCGGGGCGACCCGAAACCGCATCTCCGAAACCAAGCCGCTGCACACGCCGGGCCTGCCAACGAACTATTGGGATTTCCTGATTCCGTTGAATATCTCCTGGGAGCCAGACTTCTGGGGAGGCATTCGCAGGCAGATCGAGTCAAGCTCAGCCACAGCACAAGCCACCGCCGCCGATCTTGCCAATACGCGCGTCAGTCTGCAGGGAATGTTGGCTGTCACCTTTTTTCAACTGCGTGGCATTGACTTGCAAGCACAACTGCTTCGGTCAACGATCGACTCTTACCAGCAGTCTCTGGAGCTCACACAGTTCCGGCAGAAAGGCGGTCTAGCCTCGGAGAGCGACGTAGAGCAGGCTCTGACCCAGCTTGAGCAGACGCGGGCGCAGCTGGTTGATCTTGGCGTGCAGCGAGCAATTTATGAGCACGCGATTGCCTTGCTCATTGGTGAGCCTGCCACTAACTTCCACATCGCGGAAAAGCCTTTGACCGGCGATCCTCCCAGCGTGCCCACCGGTATTCCGTCAGAGCTGCTCCAGCGGCGTCCGGATATCGCTGGCGCGGAACGGCGAGTTGCGTCTGCAAACGCCCTGATTGGCGTTGCGAAGTCTGCATACTATCCAAGCATCGTCCTGGGTGCGAGCGGTGGCATCGAAAGCGATCTGATCAGCCAGCTCTTCAAAGCGGGTAGTGCCACCTGGAGCGCCGGACCGACTGCAAGCGAGATTATTTACGATGCCGGCCGTAGAAAGGCGCAGGTAGACTATGCGCTGGCTCAACGTGAACAGGCCACAGCTCTCTATCGAGAGCAGGTACTCTCTGCGTTTCGCGATGTCGAGGACCAGCTCGCGGCGCTGCGTGTGCTCGAAGACGAGTCGACTGTAACCGGACGTGCAGTAGCAGCGGCGCAACGCAGCACGGAGCTTTCCATGATGCGCTACAAAAGCGGACTGGCCACTTATTTGGAAGTGCTGACGAACCAGGCTCTCCAGTTGTCCAATGAGCGTACTGCTGCATCGCTGGTAACGCAACGGATCGTCGCAAGCGCGCAGCTTCAGGTGGTACTTGGCGGGGGATGGAATTCATCGCAGCTTCCAAACAATTAATTGTGCCCGGCCAAAATTCCATAGGGCGGAAAAATTAGATCGCAGTGCAGGTGGCGCGGCGCCCTCAGCATAATACGCCTAGTCGATCTCCATCGCAGCGATGGCCTCAAGCCGTGCTGCCTTAAGAATCGTCACCGGATCGCCTATCGGCAAGAACTCCATGCAGATATAGCGGTCATAATGGAGTGCAGCCAGTTTGCGGTAGATGTTTCCATAGTTCACCTCACCCGTGCCCGGCTGGTGTCGACCCGGAACGTCGGCAATGTGCACGAGTCCGACCTGGTCGATGTTCTTTTCGAGCTTTTCAATCAGATTTCCCGTCTGTCGCTGCTCGTGGTAGAAGTCATACAGGACTTTGACCCGCGGGCTCCCTACCGTGCGTGTGATCTCGAAGGCCTCGGCGACGCTGGTCACCGCTTCCTGCTTGTGCTCCAGAATGTCGATCGGCTCCAGCACTATCTCTATCTCCTCTTTCTCGAGCAGGTCCGCAGCATACTTCAACGTGTCAACAATCGCGGCAGTCTGCTGCTCCGGCGTCTGTTCCGGAACGCGCGTGAATGCGGTGTAGATGAACTGTTTGCAACCCAGTTCCTTTGCGCCGGGAATTGCTCTCATCAGATCGTCATGAAGGGCAGCCCGCCTGGAATGGTCGGCCAACGCGTTGCGTCCTGGCACCGCGCTATCGACCTCGATGTTGAGCGCCTGCTTCTTTGCAAGATTTCGCTTCCACTCCTCCGGCGTCCACCTCTCATACTCATTGCCGACCTCGACGCCATCGAATCCAGCCGCCGCTGCGATCTCCAACTGCTGCTCAAAGGTCAGGCCCTTGGGTAGCGTCCACAGCATGACGGAGAATTTGTGGCCGCCATTGTCCGACAGCGCAACGGGAGCGAGCGAGGCGAACATCTCGCCGGGCACGAACGGCGTAAGCAATGCAGCCATCGAATATCTATGGAATTCACGACGGTTCATACAGGTTCTGGGCTCGCGAGCAAGTATAGAGTAACTTCGGCAATCTATCCGCCTTGTTAGGCGCGCTGTTGCTGCCACATGGATTGCCGAGTCGTCCAGGTGAAAAGCAGAGGCCCCATGTCGACGAGCGAGCGGAGCCAGAGCCCCGACTCGTGCTCGCCTGGATAGGTTTTCATGTCATTAAAAACTCAGCCGAGATCCGGCTATTGATCCGGCAGAGCAAAGCTGTACAGGACGTTGCCGGCACCTATGGCGATGTACTGCTTGCCATCAACCGCGTAGCTCATGGGCGCGTCGGCAATATTTCCGCCGGCCTGAAAATGCCAGAGCGGTTTCCCGGTCATGCTGTCTAGTGCGACCACGTTTCCTTCGCCAGTCGCAGCAAAGAGCAGGCCCGTGCGAGTTGCAAGTACGCCGATGGCGAACGATCTGCGGATGAGCGGATAAGACCATTTGGCCTTTCCAGTGATCGCATCGAGCGCGAGTATCCGGGTCACGCCAGGCTCGCGGTTGCCGCCGCCACCACCGCCTCCGCCGCCGGAGTATTGACGCCCAGCCTCATACTGCACCGCCGCACTCCGATACGTCATGGCACCGTCGTAGCCGATGACAAAGAACATATTGCGCGCGGCGTCGTAGGATGGGTTCTGCCAATTCGCCCCACCGACGAGGCTCGGCGCTACGACGGACCCCTGAGGAGATGCCTTCCAGTTAAGAGAGAAGATGGGGCGGCCATTCGCATCGAAACCCGTGTTCCATGTCTGCTTTACGTAAGGTGTGGCCGAAATAAACTTTCCATTGGTGCGGTCCAGCGTGTAAAACATGCCATTGCGATCGGCGTGCAAAAGCACCTTGCGCATCTTGCCATCAACCGTCTGATCGGCAAGGACGACGTCTTCGTTGGAGTCCCAGTCGTGGGTATCGCCCGGCGTGAATTGATAGTGCCATTTGCGCTTGCCGGTGTCGGGGTCAAGTGCCAGGACTGAACAGCTAAAGAGATTGTCTCCCGCGCGCATGGAGCTGTTTTGCGACGGGGAAGGGTTGCCCGTGGTCCAATAAAGAGTGTTTAGCTCAGGGTCGTAGCTGCCGGTCATCCAGGTCGCAGCGCTGCCGTACTTCCAGCTGTCGCCTGCCCAGGTATCGTTGCCGAATTCGCCTGGTTCGGGAATGGTTTTAAAGCGCCACACCAGCTTTCCGGTCTGGGCGTCGTAAGCATCGAGGAAGCCGCTGATACCGAACTCGCCACCGGCCACGCCCACGATGACCTTGTCCTTCACCGCCAACGGCGCGGCAGTGATTGTGTTTCCCTTCATGGTGTCGGCCACTTGGGTCTCCCACAGCACGCGGCCGGTGCGGGCATCGAGCGCGACGAGGGCAGCGTCCAGAGTTCCGACGAAGACGCGATTTCCCAAAACTGCTACCCCGCGGTTATAGGGATTTGTCTCATAGGGATTCGTTATCTTCTGGCGACGCTCGTACTTCCATATCTGCAGGCCGGTTTTGGCATCGAGTGCGTAGACATCTCCGGGCGGCCCGGAGGTGTACATGATTCCATCGACGACCAGAGGCGTCGTCTCGAGCACTGAGGCACCGGGCATCTGCACCGACCATTTTGCTGCAAGATTCTTGACGTTCGCTGGAGTTATCTGTGTAAGCGGCGCGAAGTGATCGCCCCGATAGTCGCCCCAATAGCTCAACCAGTTTTGCGGCTCGGCACTCGACTTCACCAACCGCTCCGAGGATAGCCCGCCGGGGATGTCCGCATGCGCCGTTTTGGTCATGTCGCGAGCAGTTTGAGTCTTCAGATACGCGATTAGATCCTCAAGTTCCGTGGGTGAGAGAGTTTTGCCGTAATCGGCAGGCATCAGCGGCTTGGGATCTTCGTGCTTCTCAAGCAAATTGCTCATGTCGAAACGCCGCACTGCTCCTGAGGTATCGCGGATGATCAGAGTGAAGCCGTCATCGGCGATTCGTACTCCCTGCACCTCTTTACCGTCGCGCGTCTTGAGGGTCTCGGTTACCGCGGCGGTCGGGCCGCCGTTGCCACCGCCGCCGCCGCGATATGCTGCAGCTGCGCGAGGCGTTGCGGAGGTAGCAGCCGGCAACCCAGGCGCGCCGGGATTTAAAATCCAGCCGCGCAGATACTCCACAGAATTGATCCCAATCGCGGAGAGATCGCCCGCAAAGACGCCGCCTCTGCCATTCACCTCGTGGCATTGCGCGCAGTTGGCTTTGCCGAAGAAGATGCTCTCTCCAGCTGCCGGATTACCAGCAACCTTTTCTGAAGCGTTGCCGCGGTTGGTATCGAGGCTGCGCAGGTAGGTGATGATGCGCCAGACTGAATCGGCCGGCAGGGCAGAGAAGGCAGGCATCTGCGTGCCGGGAATACCGGTCCGGATGTTTTGGAAGATGTCGGCATCCTGGCTTCCGTGCCTGAAATTACCGGTAAGCGCAGGACCACGGTCGCCCCTGGCGTCTCCTCCGTGGCAGGACTGACAAGTCTGTTCGTAAAGCAGCTTGCCTGCCGGAACAGCGGCAGGGTCCGACGCGAAGGGATTATTCATCGCATCAGGTACGGATGCATTCTGGGCCAGCAGTGAGGTTCCCACGCCAACGAATGCGATAGTCAACCAGATGAATGAGGAGCGTCTGACTGCGTAATTTTCCGGGACCCTCTTGCCCTTCTGCATATTCCTCACAATGGCTATGTTTTTGGTCGAAGGTTCAACGATCGGGGGCGTCTCGACCGGATGGTTCTGAATTCTGCTGAAGTTAGAGGCACCAAGGGGGCGATTGGGCTTGTCCAACCGTGAGGTTACGGCTGAAATTGACGCTTCCCAACGACTGTATACTAAATGCGAAGGATAACTGTCAATAGAGGTATATTTGAGCAACAATCGATAGACATTCGGAGGCCGATCAGGCAACTTATCCGCACGGCTGTTCGTACTATTCAGTGCAAGATACTATGGTTTACACTGGCCGCGACCCGTCAGATGTTTTGGATTAAGGTTGACAATGAGATGTATACAATGTACTGCTAGTTGGGTCACCAAATAGCCTGATGATTGTCATTCAAACTCCCTAATAAGCCGCGGAGGAAATTCCATGCGTCACACACTCCTTACTATTACGTTCGCCGGAACCTTTACGTTTCTGGTGATCGCATTGATCGGTCAGGAAGCTCCTACGACCGGCAGGGGTGGCGCCAATGCAACTCCGGAACAACGGGCCGCCTCAACCCGCGAATTTCTAGGCCTGGGCGCAGCGCCGGATAAAGAGGCCGCCGCTCGTGCGGCGCCCCTGTACCAGCAGAACTGTTCGTTTTGCCATGGACCTCAGGCCCGCGGATCATCTGGTCCCAGCCTGGTCGTGTCGGACGTTGTGTTGGGCGACGATCACGGCGAGCATCTCGTGCCATTCCTGAAAAAAGGCCGCCCGGAAAAAGGTATGCCTTCGTTCGCGCAAATTCCAGACGATCAGCTAAAGGACCTCGCGGAGTTTCTGCATCAGCAGGTGGAAGATGTTGCGAACCGCGGGACATATCATCTGCCCAACATTCTGGTGGGCGACCCTGCGAAGGGGCAGGTTTATGTTGCGGCTAATTGCATGTCCTGCCATACCGCTGCGAACTTTGAGCATATCGCTGCAAAGTTCCGCTCTCCGGATCAACTGCAGCGGGGCTGGGTATGGCCGACCCGTCCTGCAAATAATTCGCTCGCTATCACAGCGACAGTGAAGACGGCGGATGGCGCAACAATCGCAGGCCGCGTCACCCAGGTGAGCGATTTCAAGATCACGTTAGTCGGCAGCGACGGCCAGACGCATGTCATCGACCGGGGCGCCGGAGTGGACGTTGAGATGAAGGATCCATTGGCGCCGCATCAGAAGATGATCATGACCCTGAAGAACGATGACCTGCATAACGTAACAGCCTATCTGGAGACGCTTAAATGAAATTGCGCACTACGTTTTGCATGGCTGTCGCGGCTGCGTTGATCGTTCCAGCCTTCGCTGCAACGGACGTCTCAGTTGATCCTAAAACTCTCGGAAAGCCGCCAATCAATAGCTGGCCTACCTTCAACGGCGACTATACGGGACAGCGCTTCAGCACTTTGAAAGAGATCAATGCGGCCGATGTGGGCCAGATCGCCCAGCAATGGATATATAAAATCACCTCGGTTGGGGCGCAGCGCGGCGCGGCAGAACCGATCATCAAAAGTACGCCGCTGCTGGTAAACGGTCTCCTCTACATCACCATTCCGGATCATATTTGGGCACTCGATGCCCGCACAGGGAAAGAGGTATGGCATTACGATTGGGTCGACCACGGCGGCCACCTGGTGGGGCAGCGCGGAGTCGGCATCTGGAACACAACACTCTTCTTCCAGACGCCGGATAACTGGCTGATCGCTCTCAATGCCACAACGGGGAAAGAGCTGTGGAAGAAAAACTACGCTGACGCCCGTAAGCAATACTTTTCGACCTCTGCGCCGCTGATTGTGAAGAACCACGTGATCGTCGGTGTCGGCGGAGACGCGATGGATATGCCCGGTTTCCTCGACTCGTTCAATCCAGTGACCGGCGATCTCGAATGGACCTGGTGGTCTACGCCCCGCAAGGGCGATCCCGCGCTCGCAACCTGGCCTAACGAAGCTACGTCGGACCACGGTGGCGGCATGACGTGGATGCCTGGCACGTATGACCCGGAGCTCAATCTGCTGTATTGGCCGACGGGCAACACCAATCCGGTATTTGCAGGTCAGGGACGTCCTGGCGCGAATCTCTGGACGGAGTCGATCGTGGCGCTCGATGCCGACACCGGCAAGCTGAAATGGTATTACCAGGTTTCGCCGCACGATACGCACGACTTCGACAACACCACGGCGCCGATTATTTTTGACAAGGTAGTCAATGGGCAGCCACGCAAGCTACTCTCGCAGGCATCGCGCAGCGGCTACTTTGTGACCCTGGACCGTGTGACCGGCAAATATCTTGTCGCCAAGCCGTTTGTGCCTCTGGATTATGTCTCGGGTCTATCGCCGAAAGGTGAACCGATTCCAATCCCTGACAAGGATCCTCAGGTCGGTGGTTCCATCAACATCACCAATGCTACCAACTGGGAGGCGCCCGCCTATAACCCGCAGACCGGCTTGTTCTACGTAAACGCAACGGAAGGGAAGTCCATCTATTATCTGGAAGACACCAGCGATCATCCGGCAGGTTATGGCGGTGGCGGTGGCGGTGGCGGTGGCGGCATAGGACTTACTAAGCGAGTGCTCAAGGCGATCGATCCGCTCACCGGCGACCCGGTGTGGACGCACGAGTATCCGAATATGAATGCTGCACCGGGTACCGTGGGTCCAAGCCTTCTGACGACGGCAGGCAACCTGCTTGTTACTGGCGACGATCAGAAAAACGTCATCATCTTAAGCGCTGATAAAGGAAAGATCCTGTGGCATAAAGACCTCACAGCCAATACCTCCAACGGTCCAATTACTTATATGCTGGACGGCAAACAATGGCTTCTTTTTGCTGCAGGCGATAGCCTCTACGCCTATAGCCTACCTGCTAAGTAGTTCGGTTTAAACTCCGCAGCCACGAACTTATACCGGTAATCCCACACGGTAACGGTTCGTGGCTGCTTTGTTATTGGAACTAACTCCTCTGCTATTTGATATTGCTACTTTGCTGCGCGTGCTTTATAGCTCTGGCTGAACTTATTGCGACTGTTGGTGACAGTTATGCTGCCGTCCGGCGTGATATCCAGACCTATTGAATTGCCCTGATCAGGTGTTACATTGAGATTCGCGATGTAGTTAGGGTCGCCATTCAGATTGGGATAGCGAACTGAGTAATGATTGCTCCAAAGGCCCTTCAAGTCAGCATAGCTATGTACCGTCTTTAGCACCGCCTGGTCGCCGCCTTTCGTGGGGCCATTCTGCATCAGAGCGACCGTAGGATCGAGAGCCGCGGTCGGCGGACTGCTGGAGATATCCATGCCATGGCCGTCGATTACATAGACATCGACCTTACCAATTTTATTGACGGGGCAAAGTAACTCAACTTCCTTGTTCCACGTCAGGTCGCCCATGTCGAGAATCCGCGTCTTGCCGAAGGTGATGAGTGTGCCGACAGAGCGCGCATTCTCTTCGCCGCCATCCTGCTCCATTGGCGGCACACCGGCGCACAGCGGATTCGGCTGCCCGGCGCCTGGAAGAGGCTTGACCGGCACCTTCCCGTCGGCGGTGACAAACTCAAGGTGCATAGAGCCGATATCGAGTGTATGGCCGACCTCGGCCGTGATGTGGTCGCGCCCCTTGATAACCTTCTCCCACTTCGGGTAGGAGTTAGCGGGAGCTATAGCCACTTCGTGAGGGGTGGCATCTGCCGGTATCTCTTCACGATTCGGACCGTGATCGATAAAGGTCCCGACCGGCAGTTTCGCGAGCAGGGCCTCGGCCCCTCCGACGTGATCGATGTGGTAGTGAGTCATGATCAGGTAGTCGATCTTCTTGACTCCGAGCGACGCCGCTGCGGCGGCGATGCGGTCTGCGCTGGTCGGGGTAGCGACTGAAGCAGTAGCGCCCGGAGCAGGGCGAGGGCCACCCATGCCCGGCGGCCAGCCAGTGTCGATCAGAAGTGATTTGCCCTCGGGTGTAACGAACAACATAGCGGCGCCACCCTCGACGTCGACCATCGTGATTTTGAGATCTTTCGATGCTTTCGTGACCTTGGCCTGTGCCCCGGCCTTCGCCGTCGCTAACCCAAGCAGGCATATGGCTACCGCGCCCGCAGTTTTCCGCTGGAACATAATCCTCCTGACAATCTTTCATCTAAATACTATTCAAAAGCCGGCTAGGCTGTAATGCGAAGCTCATCCTGATCAGGATTTATTTTGAGCTCGCACTTGTTATCGAGATACATCGTAGGAGCGCGATTGCCTGAGACCGCCTCCCATTTGGGCAGGCCGGGGTGATTTGGATTCCCGGTTTTGGCGAAATGAATCCACGCTTCGCTCACCTTTGCGGCAAGTTGACGCGCGTCTTCTCCGCCGCCGGTCGAGGTGTCGCAGCGGTCGGTATTGTCGAATGCAAAAGAAATCTCGGCGCAATGGAAAGCACGAGGCCGTCCGTTCAGCATCGGCGTCTGCCAGCGGAATTGATAGATATAAGCATCTGTTCCCTGTGCGGATTTTCGCGTGGCTTGCTCTACGGCATTGCGGCGCATTGCAGTCGTCGCATTCATCCTTGACCAGACATCAAAGGGCGAAAGCGACGGTTCTGAGCGACGATAGATCGCAATGGCCTCAGCAGCCTTGCCTGGAAGTGCTACCTCCACTTTGCTCACCATCTCCTGCTCGGTCATCTTATCCAGTTCGGGACTGTTCGTCGCCGTAACGAATTCATTCAAGGTCGACCCGATAAGGATAGGAACCTTTGCCGACATTGCGGGTGCATCAGGTGAGAACGGGGTCACCGGAATGACGTCGCCATCAGTAACCGGCGCCCAGCCAGGACCTCCTATTCCCGACTGCCGAAGCATTCCTGGTTTAGCGGGTGGGCGTAGCTTCTGTAGCACTTGGTTGCTGGCCGCAAGCAGTTTGGGATACGGTGTTGCCTGCAGTTCACTAATGCGATCGGGAGAGATCTGCAACTCCGCAAGAAGAAGCTCGGAGACCTTCGCCGATGTCTCCGGCGTGTAAAGGCGGGGTTGCGTGCCGCTTTCAATGATGGCCCTGTGGAAGAGCCCCTGAGCAGAAGGCATACCCATCAGAAAACTGACCTTGCCCCCGCCTCCGGACTGCCCGAAGATGGTTACAGAATTCGGGTCGCCACCAAACTGCGAGATGTTTTCTTTCACCCACTCCAGCGCCGCAACGATATCGAGCTGGCTAAGGTTAGCGGAGTGCTTAAACTGCTCGCCGCACTTCTCCAGATCCAGAAAACCTAAAACGTTAAGGCGGTGGTTGATCGAGACGACCACGGCATCCCCGCGCTTCGCCAGCCGCTCACCATCGTAGCTCGGCAGCTCTTCGCCGGAGCCGGCACTAAAGCCGCCGCCATGGATCCAGAACATCACAGTGCGCTTGCGGTTATCGTTGATACCCGGTGTCCAAACATTGAGGCAAAGACAGTCCTCGCCCGCTATCCCGTCGCTCCAGTTCATCAACCAGGCCTCTTCGTCATGGTTCCAACCCTCGCGGGCAACCTGCGGACAGGTGTGGCCATAGTGCAGCGAACTACGCACACCCGTCCACGGCTTCGGTTTCTTCGCTACCATGAAGCGGTTGGCGCCAGCAGTCGTATCGCCGTATGGCATGCCTTTGAACGTGAAGATCCCGTTGCGCGTATACCCGCGCACTTTGCCGTAAGCAGTCTCTACGACGGCGCTGTCCGCTGAAGCGGTAATCGTGCGGCCATCGATCGGAGGTGCTGCCTTGGTAGCAGATGTCTGTGCCGACGCCTGCGAAGGAAGGATTGTGCTTGCGGCTGCTCCACCCACACAAACAGCGGCAGTGCTCAGGAACGATCTCCGATCAAGCTGAAAGGTCGTTTGCGATGCATTTCCCCGGTCCGCCCTCTTCGTATTCTCGGTCATGACGTTCATAGTCTTTTCGATGGCTATATGGATCGTAAATGGCGCGTCTTAAACGTGCCGCTAACTTGGGCTGTATCGTCGACGGTCCTTTGTTGCAGTGGAAAGAGGAAAGTACCGCCCCCTACAGGAGGGCGGTACTTGCGCGAAGCTGGAGTTGAACCCGATGTCCTCATACTCTACGAAGGTGGACCTCTGGCCTACCAAAGCCTCGCGCATGCCTACGCCGTAATTTCGGCGACAATTTTTATGGCTTGGCCATCCAGGTCGTCCTGCATCACACAAGTCGTATCCAGGATCATCGTCGACCTCTTATCGCCGAAGGCAGTCCATTCCAGACATGGCCAAAACCCTACACCAAACGAGAGATTATTGTATACAGAAAAGTTTGAGACAGCCCGCTCGATCCCGTCTCACAGTGGTCTGCCGCGCACCGCTAGATACAAATATTACCAGCAGCAATAGTTGCTTTTATGCCCTGCTGGAGCCACTTAAAGAGATTCTTGAGGGGTGCCCCGAGGGTTGGATCGTGACCTCCGGTGAAATGGCGCTTGACATGTCACAACCGTATTTAGTATACAGACCCCGCTCTGCAACTTGCGAAATTAGGTGTCGCGTTCAAGTTTTCAGGACTGTCTTTCGTCAAATCGTTCCCCATCCACGAAGATATCTATCTCGAATTCCGTGCTGAGGGCTTCAATATCACCAACACAGCCAACTTCTCAACACCGAATGTTACCGTCCAGACAGGCAGCTACGGTACGATCACCGCTATGTCACCCGCATATTCACCTCGGGTGCTGCAGTTCGCACTCAAACTGCTTTTCTAAGAAAAACCACAATCACGGCAGGGGCAGCGCTTATTGCGCTGGCCCGTGTTTTCTTTAACCACGCTTAGTTGCAGCTCAACTATGTGGTCTTTTGCTCGATAGATCATGATCTATCACCTGAAAGATCAGAAACCGCTCGGCTTGACCCAGAAGCTCTCCTGCCAGCTTCCGCCTGGTGGAATAGATTGGAGCTCCTTGTACAGGCCCTTCTGCGCGAGATTCATCGCGTCCGTGATCCCCGCCATCGGCTCGAAGGCTACGAAGTTGGGATCTTGCGGAGGGCGAGCAGGCGTCCCCGCCGGCGGAGGCGGTGCCGGCTTGTTTGGATTCGGCGAGTAGACCACCGCCGCCCGGTAGTTAGGGCCAAACTGCACCTCGATCATCTGATGCTTACCCTTGACCGACAGCGTTGCACGTCCCGAGGAGTCGCGCTCCAGATCACTGAATACGTCATCAAGATCGTAATCTTTCAATGCCGCCGCCTTGGGGTCAGGGAAAAATTTTGTAATCGGTGTCGTCTCGCCGGTGGGGATTTTATTGGCGGCCAGCAGCCAGTGCGTGCGTGCGCCAACACTGATTACCCAGTCTTCGCGCTTCGAGTCGGTAAGTTGATAGTAGGGATGGAAGCCGATCGACACTGGCATCGGCTCGGTGCTCAGGTTGACGATGCGCGTCCGCACCTCCAGAACACCATTCTCCAACCTGTGCGTAATTTCAATCGTATGAGCAAACGGAAACTGTGCCATCCAGTCAGGATGGCGGTAGAAGTCAAGACGGCTTGTCACCCACGCAGCCTTGTCGTCAGCTTTGGCCTCGACCACCTCCCAGTAAGGATTCTGAGTCAGGAACCCATGGATCGGAGTGGCGCCGCGTATGTTGCCCAGCGTCATATTAAAGGCGTAATGCTTGCCATTGGCGTAGAAGCCCTGCTCGTCCAATCGATTGGCCCATGGAGCAAGAAAAGGGATGCCGACCAGGCTGGGCCGCGCCTTAAAAGCTTCGATAGATGGAAAGGGGAACCGCAGAATATTCTGCCCCTTCACAGTCATCTCAAAGACGACATCTCCGACTCCAGGAAGAATTGAAACCACGGTCTGGTCTTTGCCATCCTCCAGCCGCACAACCTCACCTTCGCGGTGAACGGAGTACTGTGCCGAGAGCGGAATGGAAAGAACCAGGACGAGCGCAGCAACTAGGCGTGCGCGAACGGCCGCTTTATTCAGGGGCATGTGGCCTCACTCATATTTCTCAGAGTTTTCATTAACAGCATATTGTACAGCGCCATTTAGTCGACAGTATACAATTCAGGACCAGCGACCGCCAATTTATCTGCTTCCCGACAGTCAGGTCAGCCAATTGGCATCACGACCGCCCAACCCGGCAAGTCACTCTGCTGCCGCTTGACGAACCTTGTTTCGCTCCGTTATATACAGTATGCAATTATTTAGAACTTTGACACGATTTGAATGGCAGTCAATATTATTTCAGTGAATCTTCGTCTATTCGTCTATTGAGGAGATCTGGTTAGATCGCCACCGGTCAGATAGCCAGAAGCATCCATGAACCCCGAGCATCCATGAACCCGAGCATCTATGAACCCGAGCATCTATGAATCAGGAGCACCTATGAATTTGAAGAGTGTACGCCTTTCCTTCGTTGCCGCCATAGCGGTTGCTATATTGCTCTCCGGCCCGATTGCCCTCGGGCAGCAGCAACAGCAGGGTGCACCAACTCGCCCAGCGCCGCCGCCACCCGGTCCCAGCGGCTTTCTGAACACTCCTGGTCAGAACATGAACGGCATGCACATCTTCCTCTGGGGAGGTCTCAAGTCACACGGCGAAGGACAGCATGACTATCCTCAATGGCTCGCCGACTGGAGCAAGCTCCTCACTGAGCACGGCGCTGTCGTCGACGGCGCATTTCACCCACCCAGCGCCGCCGACCTCGAGCACACCGACGTCGTCGTCATCTACAAGGGCGACGCCGCATACCTCGGCGGAGACTCGAAGGCGAACATCGAAGCTTTTGTGAAGCGTGGCGGCGGCCTCGTCTCCATCCATGATTCACTTTGCGGCCCCGATCCCTCATACTTCGCGACCCTTGTCGGTGGCGCGAAGAAGCACGGAGAAGTTAACTACACGCTTGAAGCGCCAATCCCCTACACCATCGTCGACAAGACCAACCCCATCATGGAAGGCATGACCGACTTCACGATTCTGGACGAAGCCTTCTTCAACATGACCTGGTCGCAAAATCCCAAGATTCACGTCCTCGCGACAGCCGTAATCGCCGGCACGCCCAGCGCCGGCACACACAAGGGCGAAGTCGCCCCTCAAATCTGGACCTACGAGCACACACTCCCCGGCGGACAGCCCGCACGTGCCTTCGTCTGGATGCAGGGCCACACCTACGCCGACTTCAGCAACTATCAAATCCAGCAGATGCTGCTGCGCGGCATCGCCTGGGCCGGCAAGCATCCGGTGAACGAACTCGTCGACTACAAGGCGCCTCCTGCCCCTGTTCGGCCGCCGCGTACTCCCGGGCAATAACGTGAGAAAGATCGCCTCCCGCGACATCGTGTGGAATGGAGAGGTCACCCCAACACCATCGCATTAATCGACTTCTTATACGAAGATCAGCACGTCCGCGTATCCTGACATGATACTGAGCACGAGATACCGTCGAGGTGTCATCATGATCGAATCTTCCGATCTTCGGACTACCAAAATGCCGCTCAACCACGGAGCCGGCAATATGCCCGCACTCGGGTTTGGCACCCTGATTCCCGATGCAGCCGTGACGATAAGTGCTACCAGAGGCGCGCTGGAAGCTGGCTTTCGACACTTCGATTGTGCGGAGCGATACCGAAACGAGCGTGAAGTAGGCGAGGCCTTGCATGCAGGACTTGCCGCTGGAGGAATCGCCCGCGAAGACATCTTCGTCACCACAAAGTTGTGGAACACCAATCATCGGCCCGAACGCGTCGAACCGGCCTTCAATGCGAGTCTGGACAGACTCCGGCTCAACTATCTCGATCTCTATCTCATTCACACTCCATTCGCGTTTCAACCCGGCGACGACCAGGATCCGCGGGATCACAACGGCAACGTCATCTACGACAACGGAGTGACCTTGCTCGACACCTGGAGAGCGATGGAAACTCTCGTAGACCATGGCAGATGCCGTGCCATCGGATTGTCGGACGTCAGCTTGAACGAACTGATGCCCATCTATGAATCCGCGAGAATCAAGCCGGCCGTGGTCCAGGTCGAGTCACATCCGTATCTGCCGGAGACCGAGCTTCTTGAATTCTGCAGGCAGAAGGGCATCGTCCTTTTGGCCTTCGCGCCATTGGGTCACGGAATGAGGCCCGGGCCGCTTGAAGATCCAGTCATTTCGGCAATCGCCGCACGAGTTGGAAAGACGCCGGCGCAGGTGCTGCTGGCCTGGGCGGTGCAGCGTGGCACGGCTTTGCTCACCACGCCCCGGACCGCGGATCGGGCGAGAGAGAACTTCAACATCTCCGCCCTTCCGGAAGACGCGTTTGACGAGATCAATCGCATTCAGACAAGACAGAGGTTCAATCAAGTGGTGAAGACTGGCAGTCCCGGCTTCATTCCACAAGGTAGCTGATATGAACCGAGACCACACCGTTGCGACGATCTATCTGCAACCGAAGGGCATGGCTTTAGAGGTTGCTGAAAAAGTCTTTGCTTTGAAAGGGCGGGACTTCAGTCCCGCCGTGAAGGCAATAACTTCAATGGGCTTTAGCCCCTGAGGGAATGCTTATTGTGGGCCAACGGACTTTTCAGCAGCCTCTTTAGCCCTGCCGTAACAGCCTCAGTTTAGTTTGTGGGGCGCGGGCTTTAGCCCGCGCCCTCTTTGCCTGAGCCACGCTCTACACAGAAGGGAATCAAATGTCTGACGCACCAAAAGATCAACGCCAAACGTCCGGAGGCAATTCATGCAAGAGGATCAAATACGTGAAGCCCTGAATGCGCACTGGCAGGCGTCGGCAGCCGGCGACTTCGACATGGAGCACGCTATCTACGCTGACGACGCCATCTGTGACTACCCTCAGTCAGGCGAACGAATCCTCGGACCAAAGAACCTGCAGGCCTTGCGGAGTCATCATCCCGGCAAGCCCTCCGGTTTCAAAGTCAAGCGAATAACCGGAGCAGGTAATCTCTGGGTCACGGAATACACCATCACCTATCAGGGAAGACCGGCATACACAGTGAGCATTATGGAGTTCCGCAACGGTAAGGTCGTCCACGAGACACAGTACTTCGCTGATCCCTTCGAGGCGCCGGCCTGGCGAAGCCAATGGGTTCAGCGGATGCCATGACCTGAACCACCCCATCACCGTGACCTGAACCACCTGTCACCGTGATGTGAACCACGCGTCACCGTGACCCGAACCACCTGTCCTCATGACCTGAACCACCTGTCATTTCGACCGGAGGCGGCGTACTTTGCCGCCGCAGCGGAGAAATCCGCTTCTCTACCCATGCACTCTCCCAGTCCAGAAGCCTTTGTATTTAGCTCGTAGCTGACAGCTCACAACTCGTAGCTGGAATCCGAACCGCCTTTGTTTTCAACCCCACCAACTATTTTTCGCGAGATCCCTCAGCAAAATCGCATGTCAAGCCCCCGCGTCCTCAAAAAATCCAGCAACTAACGCCCCACCAGCACTTAGCCAGCAGAAGAAAAGTGTGCATTAGTTATGTGCCACTTAGTAAAATAGAACTAGAAGATTTAACAATAGCCAGAGCCCGGTCACCCGCCGGGCCTAACTCATTGATTCTGGCTATTTTAGCCACAAGTCATTTGTTTGGAAGAATTTGGCGGCACTAAATGCCTCTAAATCGATAAAAACAAAGACTTTATCGCCGGGCAATGGGGGGGTGGGGGGTACCCCTGAAGGTTGGGTTAACGGGATTCGCGAGGTACGTCCGCTCCGCGGCAGCCTTGCAGAAAGTCGAAGTCGACGCCCTTGTCAGCCTGCGTAACGTGTTCCACGTACAACTGCTGATAGCCACCCTTCATGGCAGGAATGGGTTTACGCCACGCAGCGCGGCGGGTGGCCAACTCCTGCTCGCAGACATCGAGATGCAGCCTCCTGTTTTCGACGTCGAGCTCAATCATGTCGCCGTCCCTGACCAGCGCAAGCGGCCCCCCGACCGCGGCCTCAGGAGCCACATGAAGCACCGCAGTCCCATAAGCCGTTCCGCTCATGCGCGCATCGGAGATTCGAACCATGTCCTTGAAGCCGGCTTTGAGGACCTTTGGAGGAAGGCCCATATTGCCGACCTCCGGCATGCCCGGGTAGCCGCAAGGCCCGCAGTTCTGCATCACCAGAACAGAGTTTTCATCGACGTTTAGATCGGGATCGGCGATGCGCTGGTTGTAATGTTCAATGCTGGAGAAGACAACTGCCGGACCGCGGTGTTTGAGCAAATGCGGTGAAGCGGCCGACGGCTTCAGTACGGCTCCATCCGGCGCGAGATTGCCTCGCAACACGACGATGCCCCCATTCTTCGCAAGGGGATTGTCCACGGAGCGGATGACGTCGGGATTCCAGTTCGTGGCATCTTTGGAGTTCTCCCAGATTGTCTTGCCGTTCACGGTGATTGCGTCCTTATGGAGCAGGCCATTCTCTCCAAGCAGACGCAGAACGACAGGAAGGCCGCCGGCGTAGTAAAAGTCCTCCATGAGGAACTGACCCGACGGCATAAGGTTTAGAAGAGTAGGAACCTGCTTGCCCAGCTCGTTCCAGTCTTCAAGCGAGAACGGAACCTCGGTACGGCCCGCCATCGCGAGTGAATGGAGTACAGCATTTGTCGACCCGCCCACAGCGCCGTTGACGCGAACTGCATTCTCAAAGGCTTCGCGCGTGAGGATCTTTGAAATGCGAAGATCTTCATGGACCATCTCAACGATGCGGCGTCCGGCGAGGTGCGCCATGGTCAAGCGGCGCGAATCAGAGGCGGGGATCGCAGCGTTCTGAGGCATGCCGAGCCCCAGCGCTTCAACCATGCAGGCCATCGTAGAGGCGGTACCCATGGTCATGCAGTGGCCTGCTGAACGCGACATGCAGGTCTCCGCTTCGCGAAATTGCACAAGGCTCATTTCGCCCGAACGGACCTCTTCGCTAAAGCGCCATACGTCGGTGCCGGAGCCGATGTCCTTGCCGCGGAACTTTCCGTTCAGCATCGGCCCACCCGACAAAACGATAGTAGGAACATCGCAACTTGCAGCACCCATGATGAGCGCCGGCGTGGTCTTGTCGCAACCGCAGAGCAGGACGACACCGTCGATCGGGTTGGCGCGAATGGACTCCTCCACGTCCATGCTGACCAGGTTCCGAAACAGCATGGCAGTGGGCCGAGTATTTGTCTCGCCAAGTGAAGTTACGGGAAATTCCAGAGGAAATCCGCCCGCTTCCCAGACGCCGCGCTTGACCCGATCGGCAAGATCGCGAAAGTGGGCATTGCAGGGAGTGAGTTCAGACCATGTATTGCAGATGCCGATGACCGGTCGACCGTCGAACACGTCCTCCGGGTACCCGCGCATCCAGCTTCGGTGGATGAATCCATCTTTGTCAGTTGGGGTGAACCAGGCTCGTGACCGAAGAGTCCTCTTGGATTTCATGCTTTGCTCCGCGCAACTTCAAGTCTGCCTGTATTCTTCATGGCTGATTGCCAGCCCAAAGGCAGAAACGGGCTATGGCAATCATCAATACATGAGCTGTCCTGAAGGCCAGCTCATGAAAGATCTAATAGATTAGTAAGGCGAATCACTTGGCGGTCCACCCACCATCGATCAGGATATCAGTGCCAGTGATGAACCCTGCGAGATCGGAACACAGGTAGCAAGCGAGGCCGCCAATCTCTTCGACGTTCCCCCAGCGACCGACCGGCAGGCTTGCGAGAAACAGTGCATTGGCTTCGGGATTATTGATGACAGCTGTGTTCATATCCGTGGCAAACGGACCGGGGCTGATGCCGTTGACGGTGATGCCTTCGCGAGCGAGTTCAAGCGCCAGAGCGCGCGTCAGGCCCAGTAGCGAGGTCTTGGCAGAGGAATAAGCCGTGCGACCCGGCAATGACACATGACTCATGATCGACGTCATGTTGATGATCCGGCCGTACCCTGTACCCTTCATGCCCGGGATAAACGCCCGACACATCAGGAATGTGGATGTCAGACTCGCGTCGATCACAGCGCGAAATTCGTCGAGCGTGAAATCGACAAGGTCCTTGCGGTTATTTGCACCGGCATTATTAATCAGGATCTGCGGGTGCCCGAACCGTTTCTGAATGGCTGCTGCTGCGGCGGCGACGTCAGCTTCACTCGTAACGTCCGCGGTAAAAACTTCGGCAACGCTGCCGTTCTTTGTGAGCGCATCACGTACTGACTCGAGGCGGCCTAAATCGCGTGCTACCAGGGCGATCTGCGCGCCGGAGTTCGCGAGCGAGTACGCCATCGCTTCGCCTAAACCACGGCTGGCGCCAGTAATAACTGCAGTTTTTCCGGTCAAATCAATTTTCATTTAGTTCCTGGATATCGGAGGCTTGTTTTGAAATACCGAGTGAGCCAGTATGGACGCACCACAATCTCTAAGCTAAATCTGTATACAAAAAATCGGTCTCTATGTCAAGAATTTAGCCATCGCGAACGGGTAAGTAAACGATCGATGAATGGAAAAATGAGGTAACTCGGGCTTTCGAAGGGATTTTGAGGCAGCATTGCCTGCTCCCAAAAGGATGAGTTATAGGCCATAACTGTATACAAATTTTCGATGCCTACCCTTCGAAGTTGGCAATTGTTTGCAACCGATCCGAGCGCGCCGGCAAGTCGTGGGCGGGTGGATTTGGATCGAGAAACAGCCAGCACACAGCTGAAATGATGGAAGCGCCCACCATGAGATAAATGAGTGGATTCCAGTTGCCACCAGTGCGCTGCAGGATGAATCCTCCAACCACTGGAGCGACGAATCCTGCCAGATTTCCGAGCATATTCATCGTGGCGGCCACTGTTGCGGTATAGGAACCACCGATCTCGACGCAGGCGTTCCATGAGATTGGCATGGTCAGGTCGCTACAGAAGCTGGCCATCCCCATGCACAGCATCGCCGGGACGACAGCTTGCGTACGTGAGAACGCGAAGAGCAGAATAGCGGCACCAAGGAAGCCGAAAAGCGCAATCCGGCGTCGTGGGATGCGTATCGGTAAAAGGCCACTGAGGAGTGAGCCAAAACCCCCAAACAAAAGGGGCAGTACCGAGAGGGCAGCGGCTCTGCCGGGCGCCTGACTACGCGCCTCGCGCAGATACGTTGGCAGCCAGGTCACGTAGAAATACCAGACGAACGAGAAGCAAAAGTACTGCAGGACAAGGATGGCTACCTGAGGAGTCATCAACACGGTTAACCATTTGCGGCTGGCGGCCTGGTGGTTCTGCAGGTTGCGGCTCGTTTCAATGAGTTGGAGTTCAGTAATGTTCACAGATGGATGCTCTGCGGGATCATTTCTGAACCAGACAAAAAATATGGCGCACCAGATTACTCCCAGTAAAGCGAACGCGACAAAGGCCCAGCGCCAACCGAAGATCGTAACGATAGCCAGAACGAGTGGAGGCGTGGCAGCACCACCCCACCGTGTACACGCCCACATCAGAGATTGAGCGGTGACGCGTTCGCGCGCAGGGAGCCACACCCCGAGCATGCGAGTCAGGTTCGGAAAGCAGCCTGCCTCGCCTGCGCCGAACAAGAAGCGAATGACATATAACGACACAAAGTTCCATGCGGCACCCGTCAGCGCCGTGAACAGCGACCAGGCCAGTACGATCTGGATCAGTACGCGTCGAACTCCAACCCGATCGCCTAGCAGGCCCATCGGAAGTTCAAAGAGCGCGTACGAAAGTCCGAAGGCTCCAAAGACGAGCCCCATGGCCGATTTATTCAGGTTGAGATCGTGCGAAATGGGTCCGGCGGCCTGCGAAATGGCGACCCGCTGGATGTAGGAAAGGACAGCAAGACCAATTGCCAGGGCAACGACACGGTATCGGACTCGACTCGGCTGCATAACACCCATTTTCCCAATTGTTAAGTGCAATGCGCGCTAAGGAGTGTATATCTGTATACTAAATACTAGAAAATCGCCTGTCAACAATTCTAACATTTAGATGATGGAGCTTTTCTTATAAAGAATCGGTTGTGTATATAGTGCGCATAGGATAGAAACAGCGATACATAATCGACCGTTTAGGCGGGGAGGTCTCATTGCTCGAGCCGATTCCATCGACTCTCAAAGTTCATCTCGTTCAGAAGCTCAGGGATGCCATTCTCGCCGGCAAATACAAGCCGGGTGAGCGTCTGAACGAAAGTCTTATCGCGCGCGAATTTGAGATCAGTCGAATTCCGGTTCGGGAGGCGCTGATCCAATTGCAGGAATCAGGCCTGGTGATGAACCTCGAGCGGCGAGGAATGTTCGTTACCCAGCTTTCGGCCGAAGATGTCCAGAAGATCAATAGTGTTCGGATCATCCTGGAAGCAGAGGCGTTGAAGTTGGCGCGAGCTCACATGACGCAGGAGATTGCCGCTAAACTGACCAATCTGGTTGAGCAAATGGACGGATGGCAGGGGTCGCTTTCTGAAGCGGCCGCGCTCGATTTCCGATTTCATCGAACAATCTGGGAGGCAACCGGAAACTCCTATCTGGTGAAGACACTTAGTCCTCTGGCAACAGTGTTGTTCGCCTATAAGACGCTCGAGCATGTGAGTCATGAGATTCGGCGCTGGCGCCTGAGTCATCATCGCGCACTTTTGCAAGTTGCATTGAATCAATCAGACGAAGACCCACAGAACGCTGTCTTAATGCATTTGAGAATGGCTTACACGGATCCCGAACGCTTTTCGAGCCTGGTTGCGCCGCCGCCTCCACCGGCCCTGAAATTAGCTAAAGAACTGAAACGTGCGTTAGGAAGATAAATTTCCCGGGGTACTGTATACTAAGTAGAGTTAATGCGGCCATATATATCAAGGGAGACTACGCGATCTTTCATTCCTCATTGAGGGGGACGGAGAAACAATTATGGAAAGCTCCACGATATTGGATGAAGGGCAACTCGCGGACCGACTCTCCGACATGGTTCGACCTCTCGCAGGTTCTGTTGCCTTTGTTACCGGCTCCGGCCGCGGCCTGGGAAGAACCATTGCAGAAAAGCTCATCAGTTTAGGAGCGGATGCCGCGATTCACGATATTTCGGAAGAAGCGCCTTCACAATATGGCGAAGCTGCAAATCTTGCAGAAGTTGCGTCGATCTTAGCCGGAGGCCGCACGAAGATTATGAGCGTCACCGGAGACATTACCAAGGAGGATCTCGTCCAGCAGATGGTGGAGAAGATCGAGAAAACCCTAGGGCCGATCTCAATACTGGTGAACTGCGCCGGTGGCGATATTGGTGCGGAAGGGAAAAAGCCCAACCCCAACGGTGCGCTTAATATTTCGCTTGCGGATATGGCCGCGGTGTTTGAGCGCAATTTCGTGGGAACGTTCCTGATGTGTCGTGCTGTCTGCCCGGGTATGGCGATTCGCGAAAAGGGGACGATCATCAACTTCGGTTCAATGAACGCGCATCAGGGTGTATCCCCTGAGGTGATTTACGGATGCGCCAAGGCCGCTATTGTTCATTACACGCGTTGCCTGGCTCTTGAAATGCGTCCCCGAGGCGTGCGGGTGAATGTCGTCAGTCCCGGGCCGACAAAGAGTGCCAGATTCCTGGCGACACGAGATACCGACGAGAAGATGATGGGTGAAGGTGCGAACCTTGAGCGGTACGCCGCACCATCGGAGATAGCTGAAGTGGTGGCCTTTCTTGCGAGCAATCAAAGCAGCTTTATAAGTGGACAAGTATTGCGTGTCGATGGGGGAGCTACCCTTTTCGCCGCCTAAAGGTACTCCAGAAGGATGATATGTAATGGGGGGAAGACTCACAAGTAAAGTGTGTCTCATAACGGGCGCGGCTCAAGGGATTGGTAAAGCTATTGCAGACGCTTACGTGCGTGAAGGTGCAAAGATCGTTGCAACCGATCTTCAACTGGATAAATTGAGGTCAGGATTTGTTGACGTCCCTGGTGTTCAATGCGAGCGCATGGATGTAACCAGTCCTGAGAATGTGGCAGTGGTCGCCGCGGCGCATCCAGAAGTAAATGTTCTTGTAAATGTTGCCGGGTTTGTTGCGGTAGGTTCGATTCTCGATTGCAGCGTGGATGATCTGGAGCGTAGTTTCAGCATCAATGTTTCATCTATGACAAACACTATCCGGAGTTTTCTGCCGGCTATGCGGCAACGCCGCGATGGTTCTATCATCAACATCGCGTCAGTCGTTTCCTCTGTAATGGCGGCACCAAATCGATTTGCCTATGGAACGACAAAGGCCGCAGTGATCGGATTGACGATGTCCGTGGCGCGCGATTATGTGGCGGATGGTGTGCGTTGCAACGCGATCAGTCCTGGCACGGTGGATACTCCATCTCTTGAGGCTCGCATGAGATCGATGGGCGACCTGGAGACTGCGCGCGCATCGTTTATAGCGCGGCAACCAATGGGCCGCATCGGTACGGCGCAGGAGATCGCCGAGATTGCCGTACTGCTTGCCTCAGACGAGGCTCCGTTCATGACCGGATCTAATATTGTCATTGACGGAGGCATGAGCCTCTGAACCAGATGAAAGCAACCTCACAAGGAAACTCTACTTCTCGATTTTTTCGTTTCTCGGCCCTAATTGCGGAGGCGCGATGTTTGAACTCGATGGGCAGACGGCTATCGTAACAGGTGCGGCAGCGGGTATTGGAAGAGCCGTTGCAGAGCGGTTTGCCAGCGCTGGTGCATGCGTCGCCGTCGCAGACATTAATTTTCCAGGAGCTCAGGATGTCGCGAGCCGCATTGGGCATTCATCATTTGCTGTTCAGGCCGATGTGAGTAATCCTGCGTCGATACGGGGGGCGGTGGCAGAGGTTCTTCGCCGGACCGGCCGGATCGATATCCTGGTCAACAATGCAGGTATCGCAGGGAAAGCGGCTCCTCTCTGGGAGCAGTCGACGGCAGACTGGGAGCTTGCGATTGCAATTAATCTAAGCGGCGTCTTTCACTTCTGTCATGCGGTGATTCCACACATGAGGGAGCGGGGATACGGTCGCGTTGTGAACATCGCTTCGATCGCCGGCAAGGAAGGCAATCCGCGCATGGTTCCATATTCGGCGACCAAGGCTGGCGTCATCGCGTTGACGAAGTCGCTTGGAAAAGAGGTAGCGACCGATGGAATCTGCGTGAACGCTGTCTCTCCTGCCGTGGTCAGAACCAGCCTGCTCGATACGCTGACTGAGGAGCAGGTGAACTATATGACGGAGCGTATTCCCATGCGCCGGACGGGTACGCCGGAAGAGGTCGCTGCAGTCGTCCACTTTCTCGCCAGTCCGGACTGCTCATTTGTCACGGCGCAATGCTATGACGTAAGCGGCGGGCGGGCAACTTACTAAACGCGCGCCTGGAAGTCCGACGGAAGACAAGCAAAGGCAGTCTTCTAACTTCAGTTCGAACAAGCTCTCGGAATGGATGAATCCGGTGCTGCTCTGACTGAAACGGCTCTGAATTCAGGTCCCCCCCCCCCCCCCCCATTTTGCGCAAAGTCTAAGAAACAATAGGTTTAGGTCCAGACTTGGTCTGGGCCGATGGTTAAATGTGATGGTCCGGCTTCGAGCCGGACCGTTGGCTTGCTGCTCCTTTAATTTACCAGCGGTGTCAAGGTCTCGCCCTGTGCAAGGATGCTTTGCAGAGACCAGGTCCTCACATCTGCTGGGGTGGAACGCGGATCACCCCCAGAGGGTCGCGGTGAACTTTTATGTGGCGCAGGGCTCTTCGTGAATCACTATCCGGGAGCTCCGATCTAACTCCAATCTGTCAAATTCGGGTTACGGGAGTGCTGCTTTTCTCACCGGGGTGATTTTTATTGGGTGAAATACTTTTTTATTGTTGACATTCATGATGGCACCTCGATACAACGCTTGTACTGAATAAAACTGGAACCCACTGCGTGTTGGCCGGGGTTGAACAGAGTCGCAATTGCGATGGAGGCGGAAGCAGGAATGGATACTTTGAAGGTAAGTCGCCGGAAGATGTTGCTTGGGACGGGCGCGTCTCTGGCTGCGCTCACAGCAGCACAAACTGGAGTTGCCGCTACAGGACAGGCAACGACACCCGCGCCGCAGACGGTTTTCAGCAGCCAGGATCCGATACCGCTCGCTCCTACCGCGGACCAGATCCGGCGGATGGAGTGGTGGCACGCGGCCAAGTTCGGTATGTTTATTCATTTTGGCCTCTACAGTCTGCGCGCCCGGCATGAGTGGTCGCTCGAGACCGAAGCTGTCCCCATGGCCGAGTACCAGCCGCTGGCCAAGCAATTTAGTCCGAAGCCGGGCTCGGCATATGCCTGGGCCAAGCTGGCGAAGGCTGCCGGCATGAAGTACATGGTGATGACGACCAAGCACCACGAGGGATTCTGCAACTTCGACAGCAAGCTGACGGATTACTGCGCGACCAAGCAGGGGCCGAAGCGCGACCTGGTGCGTGAGTATGTGGAAGCCGCGCGTTCGGAGGGGCTGCACGTGGGCTTTTATTACTCGCTGATGGACTGGCATCATCCGGATGGGGCGCGATGCGCGACCGATGAGGCTGCGCGTCAACGGTTTGTGGAGTACACGCATGGATTGATTCGCGAGTTGATGACGAATTACGGGAAGATCGATGTGCTGTGGTACGACGTTTCGTGGCCGCTGAATGTAAAGGGGTGGGAGTCGGAGCGTATGAACAAGATGGTGTTCGAGTTGCAGCCGGACATCATTGTGAACAATCGCAATCAGCTGCCTGGGGACTTCTCGACTCCGGAGCAGAGGATTGTGGCGGAGACGAACGGCCGCGCCTGGGAGAGTTGCATGACTCTGAACGATAGCTGGGGATACCAGCGGGCCGACGATAACTGGAAGAGTTCGAAGACCGTGATTCGAAACCTGATTTCCTGCGTGAGGGACGGAGGAAATTACCTGCTGAATATCGGGCCCAGAGGGGATGGCTCGATTCCGGAGGAGTCGGTCCGCGTGCTGAGTGAGGTGGGTCGATGGATGGACACCAACGGCGCAACGATCTACAAATCCGACCTGTGCAATCCGCGCCGCTCGAACTACGGCTCCTTTACACGGACCGGCAACACGCTCTATATGCATGTGCACTTCTGGCCGGGCTCCGATGTTGCGATATCGGGACTTACGGTGAAGGTGAAGTCCGCATATCTGCTGAAGGGCAACCGGAAGGTGGAGGTTGCGCAGGATCCTTATCGTGTGCACCTGACGGGCCTGCCGTCAGAGGCACCAGACTCGCCGGTAACAACGATCGCGATCGAATGCGAAGGCGAGCCTAAACAAGACGTGATCTTTGTGCGCAACAACAAGCCGCGAGTGGTTTAGCGGTCGCCAGGTCCTCAATGCTTTGTTTGACGCTGTTGAGCGGGCTTTCCCGCGGGACGCTTAGGGGTAGGTGCGTCCTGCGTGGAGGCCGGCGTGGCGCCCATGGCTTCCGATATCTTTTGGCTGGCCTCGCGAAGCGAAGCTACGACTCCCGAGATGCTGACTTTGTCCTCGATCCGCTTGACGTATGGGACCGTCAGTCCGGCGATTGCGTGGCCCTGGACGTTCAAGACGGGAAAGCTGATGTTCACGATGCCGGCGACCTCATAGCTGGCTCGCCGCTCGTATCCGCGCGAGCGGATGGCTGCAAGATGTCCATCCAGGTCGGTGGGCTTTGTCTTCTTCGTCTCGCGCCGCCACTCATCGATGGCTCGCTGTCTTGCATCCTCATTCTGATGGGCGAGGATGACGTGCCCGGTGGCAGCGTGCATCAAGTCAACCTTCGAGCCCATCTTGACGTAAAAGCCCGTCGATTCAGGGGAATCGACCTGAGCGAGGATGACGACGTGTCCTCCGTCGATGATTCCAAGATGGCAGGATTGGCGGAGCTCGTGGGCCAGCCAATGCATGACGGGCAAGGCCTCGGTCACCAATCTCTTGGTGGGAGGGTGCTCCTGCGCGAGGCGGAAGAGGCGAAGCGTGAGGTGATATCCCTCCTGGTCGGGGGACTGTGCGAGATAGCCGCGTTGTTCCAGGCAGAGGATCATCCGAAAGATTTCGGAGATGGTGCGATTCAGACAGCGGGAGACCTCGCTGACGGTCAGGCCGCCTGGAGTGCTTGCGAACAGCTCCAGAATATCCAGGCCTTTCTCGAGCGCTGGTGTGGGATAGTATCGCTTGGATTTAGGTTTAGTCATAAGTATCCGGAAATTAACACCTCCCAGACAACCTATCAGATGGCGCTGGGGGCTGGCGTCCGGGGCTGGCGCCGGGAGGCGTATTTTTTTATTGACGAACATACTCGTTTGCAGGTAGAAGTATCTGCCGTACCACATTAGCAAGGAATCTCGGTGGCCAAGAAGGTTTGCTTAGAAATGTATACGTATTCAAACAGTAGAACCGGCAATGATTTACCCGACCAAGGCAGGTCGTAAAAGGCCTCTCCGAACACAAAAGGACAGGAGTATTTCCATGAAGATTATTGCGAGGCTGATTGCAGTCGTTATTACGTTGAGCTTCATCTCCCACGCGCGGGCCCAAACCTCGAGCGCAACTATCAGCGGCCACATTGTCGATCAAAGCAGAGGCGCCGTGTCCAAGGCGGATGTTACGCTGCTGAACCAGAAGACCAATGTAGCGGTGACGACGCACGTGTTGTCCAACGGGGATTTTATATTCCCGGATGTGCAGCCTGGCACGTTTACGGTGATCGTGAAGGCTCCGGGCTACAAGGAACTGCGGCAGGTCGATCTGGTGCTGAGCGCTTCACAGAACCTCTCCGCGGGGACGCTGACGTTGCAGATTGGAACGGTTACTGAATCTGTGACTGTGCAAGCAGCGATCACGCCACTGCAGACGACGAGTTCCGAACGCTCCGCTGTTTTGGATAACCAGCAGCTGGAGAATCTGCTGGCGATAGGGCGTGATTCGATGGCTCTGACTCGCGTGCTGCCGGGCGTGGTAGAACCTGGTGGCTCTGGTGGCTATGGTTCAAGCAGCCTGGGTACTTCGGGAACACCGACGGTGAACGGCGTAAACAGCGAATACAATCTGGCGACGATCGACGGCGTTACCGGTAATACGCGCGGTCTTAATACGCTGGATACACCGCTGAATATGGATGCCGTTCAGCAGATGACTTTGCTGGGCTCAAATTACCAGGCGCAGTATGGGAAGACGGCCGGAGGAAACTTCAACTTCGTGACGAAGAATGGCACGAATCAATTTCATGGGGGAGTTTATTACTACTTTCGCAATGAGGACCTGAACGCCAATCCCTATTTCAACAAGTTCGGCAACAGTCAACCGCGTCCGCGATATCGGTACAACACGATTGGGGGCACGCTCGGCGGCCCGATTTACTGGCCGGGTCACTTCAATACAAACAAGAACAAGTTGTTCTTCTTCGTCTCTGTCGAAGACTCGCCGATCACGTCGCCCGATGGATTGAAGAATTACATGGTGCCGACGCTGGCGCAGGTTCATGGCGATTTCTCGCAGACATATAACCAGGGAACGGCGACGCAAAGTCCCGCGACGCTAATTCACATCAGGATGCCGAGCGCGTCGGCGAGCAGTTGCGCGACAAACTCCGCCACGGCAGGCGCAGGATGCTTCCCGGGCAACGTCATTCCACCGGGCCAAATCAATGCGCAGATGCAGGCGCTGATGCAGATCATGTATGACAACACGCTTGCGAGGAATCCGCAGTATGCATTTACGAATCTCGCGGTCAGCAATAACAATTACAACTACCAGACCAACTATTCGGCGGATAAGCCGGTGAATCAGGAGGTCTTCCGCATCGACTATGCGCCGACGGAGAAGATCCACATGTTCGGGCGTGCGCAGTTTGAGACGGTCAACGACAATGACTACAGCTCGCCGGCCAACACAATGACGTGGTTGATGCCGGTGAACTACAAGACTACGAATCCTAATGCGTCTACAATATCACGTATACGTTCAGTCCGACGATTGTGAATGAGTTGAATCTAGGAACGGCGGGATGGAGCGAGCACCAGCTCTATGCACAATCCGATTTGGCCAAGGTTACGCTGGGAGCAGGAGGCTTCAATCTGCCTTCTCTGTACTCGGGTGTGAACCCACTGAATCTGTTTCCGGCAACGAGCTTTGGCGGGACGAATGCGGCGAACTATGGCTGGGACTCGCGGTTCCCAATGGCGGACCAGGTCAGATCATGGACGATCACGGACAATGTAACCAAGATTTGGCGCAACCACACTTTCAAGTTTGGCGTGGATTGGGAGCAGGACACTTACCTGCAGCCGAACCACAACCGAGTTGGAAAATTTGACACCAGCGTGAACACCAGCAATCCGAACGAGAGTAACTACGGTTACGGCAATGCCATCCTGGGAAACCTGAATAATTATTCCCAGACCACGCAATTGGTGAATTACTTTCCTACCACGAACTCGTTTGAGTGGTATTACCAGGACACCTGGAAGGCTACGCCGAAATTGGTGCTGGATTTTGGCATTCGCAACTCGTGGGCTATGGCGCAGGGGCTCAAGGTGGGCAACAACTTTGTGCCGAGCCTATTCAATGCAGCGCAGGCTCCAACGCTGTACCAGTATAGCGCGAATGGCGCGAACGCGGTTGACCCTACAACCGGGCTGACCTATCCCAAGGCGTACGCTGGCCTGTTCGTGCCTAATACGGGCAACCTGAACAACGGCATTGTCTACGTCAATACACCGGGGTATCCGCAGGGGACAATTTATGGCAATGGGCTACTTTGGGCGCCGCGCGTGGGCTTTGCCTATTCCGTTAACCCGAAAACCGTCATTCGCGGTGGATTTGGCATGTTCTACAACGTCCGCGCACGCTCCGGACAGGAGGGCGATCTGACCAACAATGCTCCAACCACCAATACCCCGACTCAGTACTATTCGAACGTCAACCCAGGCACTGCCAGGCTACTATGCATCTGCTGGCAGAGCAATCTGAATGGCCCATTCGGCGTTGGGCACGCTCTTCCTCTGCATTCGGCGCAACCCTACACCGAACAAACGAGTTTCGGTGTACAGCACCAGTTTCCCTGGAGCATTGTCTTCGACGTGGCCTATGTGGGTACTTTTACCAAGCACGCGAGCGCGTATTATCCGATCAACGAGGTTCCGTACGGAGCCGAATTTGCGCAGGCAAACCAGTACGTCTCTGGTGTCAACTCCCTCGGCCAAGCAACGGCGAGCTCAATTCTTCCCGACAATTTCTTCCGTCCCTATCCAGGGTTTGGTTCCATCAGCAGGCAGATATTCAACCTCACCGCCAACTACAACTCCTCTGCAGGTCCGTGTCACTCGCCGCTTCAGCAATGGACTTGAGTTTGGTGTGGCCTGGACCTATTCCAAGAATCTGGACTATGGTCGTGCTCGGGTGCAACCGTTCGGAGTTTATAACTTTACCGCCGCTCTGTACCAGAACCTGCGCGCCTGGAACTATGGACCGGCAGGCACGATATCAGGCACAACTTCGTATCGAACTATCTGTGGAGTATTCCCAAGGCCAGCCGTCTCTGGAATAATCTTTGCCACGCGCGAAGTGCTGGATGGCTGGATGATATCCGGTATTGCTTCGTATATCACCGGTCCGCCGAATACAAATGGCGCTTAGCCTGAGCAACAGTCAAATGTTACCGGTGGAGGCGATGGCTCGCGAGCTGTTCTCCCCTGCGACCCCACACATGCACCGCATACCTTCTCGCATGGTTCAATGCTTCCTGCGTAGCCTCCGCTCGCAGGTTCTGCGGCTCATCAAAATCTTTACAACAGTGCTGGTGCTCTGGTCTCTCCGGCAGCTGCCGTGGTCCCTTACTCGACTGGAACTGGCGTGTTTGCTCCGAAGATAACTTCTTTCAGCCGGGCTATCCGAACTTCAATACGGCTTTGTTCAAGAACTGGCCTTTGGAAGGGAACGTCCACTGCAGTTACGTGTGGAGACCTATAACACCTTCAATCATGCGGAGTTCAATGGTGTAAACACTACGGCTACTTTCACACATGCGAATTCGCAAAGCAGCACCACGAATCCGCAAACGCAGGCCATTTTAGGGCAGTTCAGCACGACTCTCTCCACGCCTCATGCAATTGGCTTTACGGCTTTCGTTCTGAGAAGATACAGTCACTTAGCTTCCATGCCGGTTCTTCGTCGACCGGCATGGACCAGCTCGATGCGCTCTTCGAGATCGCATTTCATCGTTGCGCATGACAAAATCGATTTGGCCGTACTTCAGGGGTTTTCTTCTATGAGAGTTTCGATGATGCGCTTGACTGTCTTGTATTGGCAGTAATTTCGTTATTTTTTGCACGCCCTGTTCCAGCACAGAAGAACGACCTGGCGGCACGCCCGCCGATGGGTTGGAACAGTTGGAACCACTTTCAAGCGCAATGTCGACGATGCCGCCGTCCGGGCACAGGCGGAGGCGATGGTTTCGAGCGGGATGCGCGATGCCGGCTACACGTACATCAATATCGACGACACCTGGGAGGGTGAGCGCGACGCCAAAGGCAATATCCAGACCAACAGCAAGTTCCCCGACATGAAGGCGCTGGCCGACTTTGTGCATAGCAAAGGGCTGAAGCTGGGCATCTACTCTTCGCCGGGGCCGAAGACCTGCGCGAAGTTCGAGGGCAGCTATGGCCATGAGCTGCAGGATGCGCAGACCTATGCCGCGTGGGGGATCGACTACCTGAAGTACGACCTGTGCGGCCTGCGGGACCAGATGAAGGCGGCTCCTTCGCCGGAGGCTGCCCACCAGATCATGATCGATGCATATAAGAAGATGGACGATGCGCTGCGCAGCACCGGCCGTCCGATTGTTTACAGTCTCTGCCAATATGGAGACGACGCTGTGTGGGAGTGGGGGCCGGAGGTTGGCGGCAACCTGTGGCGGACAACTGGAGACATCTCGGACAAGTATGCGCGGATGGCCGAGATCGGGTTCGGCCAGGCGGGGCTGGCGCGGTTCGCGGGTCCGGGACATTGGAACGATCCTGACATGCTCGAGGTGGGTAATGGCGGGATGACGACGGATGAGTACCGTACCCACATGAGCCTGTGGGCCATCCTCGCCGCGCCTCTGCTGGCGGGCAACGACCTTTCGACGATGACCGCGGAGACGGTGGCGCTGCTGACCAACCGTGATGTGATCGCTGTCGACCAGGATGCTGCCGGAAAGCAGGGCGACCGGGTCAGCGCCGAGGGGCCTATCGAGGTGTGGGCGCGGCCTTTGGCTGATGGGTCGAAGGCGGTTGGTATCTTCAATCGGCATCAGACTCCGCTGACTGCGCAGGTGGACCTGCACAGCGTCGGGTTCTCCGGTGTGGTGAAGGCGAGAGATCTTTGGCAGAAGAAGGATCTCGGAGATATCAAAGGGCAGTATGTCGTGAAGATTCCGGCTCATGGTGTTGTGTTCCTTAAAGTGTGGCAGTAACTGATATCGACTGGGTGAAACATACGATGGAGCTATTTCGCAGAGACTTTTTGAAGCTTGCCGGGCCGGGCCTGGCGGGTGTGGCCGCTTCGTCCGCGGCTGGTGCGCAGAGTGGTGCGGGTGCCCCGGCGCCTGCCAGTTCGGGCGGTGTCCACGACGTGCGGGTGTATGGCGCGGCCGGCGACGGGAAGACTATCGATTCGCCGGCTATCAACAGGGCGATTGAGGCGGCTGCGGCGGCCGGCGGCGGTACGGTTCGCTTTCCGCCGGGCGCGTATGCGAGCTACTCGATACGGCTGAAGAGCAACATTGCGCTTTACCTCGACCAGGGGGCGACGATCCTTGGCGCGAGCACGGCGCTCGAGGGGACGACCAACGGCTACGACCCTGCCGAGTCCAATAAGCCCTGGGAGGCCTATCAGGACTATGGCCACAACCACTGGCACAACAGCCTCATCTGGGGCGAAGGGATTCACAACGTTGCCATCCTCGGCCCCGGGCTGATCTGGGGCAAAGGGTCTGAGCCGTGGCACGTCCGACAAGGACCGGCCTCGCGCCGAGATGCCGGGCGCGGGCAACAAGGCGATCGCGCTGAAGAACTGCTACAACGTGATCCTGCGCGACTTCTCCATTCTGGAGGGTGGCCACTTCGGCATTCTCGCGACTGGCGTCGACAACCTGACTATCGACAACCTGAAGATCGACACCAACCGCGACGGCATGGACATCGATTGCTGCCGCAATGTGCGGGTCTCCAACTGCAGCGTGAATTCTCCGTGGGACGATGGGATCTGTCCGAAGAGTTCGTTCGCGCTGGGATATGCGCGCGCTACAGAGAATGTAACCATCACGAACTGCTATGTGACGGGCGGCTACCAGCTCGGCACTTTGCTGGACGGCACCTTCAAGCGGTGGGGGCCGGACTTCAAGGTGGTTCCGACCGGGCGGATCAAGTGCGGGACGGAGTCGAATGGCGGCTTCAAGAACATCACCATCTCGAATTGCGTCTTCGAGAGTTGCAGGGGCTTTGCGCTCGAGACGGTGGATGGCGCGCTGCTCGAGGACGTGACGTTTGTGGGCATCACGATGCGCGACATTCGCAACTCACCGATTTTTCTGCGGCTGGGCATGCGGATGCGCGGGCCGAAGGACGCAGCGGTTGGAACGCTGAAGCGGATCATCATGAGCAACATCACCTGCCATGATGCGGTTACGGAGCTGCCGTCTATCATCAGCGGCGTTCCTGGCCACATGATCGAGGACGTCAAGATCAGCGATGTGTACATCCAGCAGAGGGGCGGAGGCACGAAGGAGATGGCCGCTCTGGAACCGGTGGAGAAGCCGGAGGACTATCCGGAGCCACGGAACTTCGGGACTTTGCCGGCCACCGGGTTTTATGTGCGCAACGTGAAGAACATTGAGTTCGGCAACGTGGAGATTGCAACCGAGAAGCCGGATCTTCGTGCTGCTTTCTGGCTGCGGGATGTTGATGGCGCCGACTTCTTCCGCATCACGGCGAATAAGGAACCGAGTGCACCGAACTTCAGGCTCAAGGACGTTAGCGGGTTCCGGGTGTTTGGAAGCCGCTACATTAAGGACGTCGTCGAAGATAAGGTTGGTGAGAGAGACCTGTAGGTCTTCGTCTTCCGGTCTCATTTGCAGTGGGGGGACGGGGGCTTGACATGCGATTTTGCTGAGGAATTTCGCGAAAAATAGTTTTGGCTTACGCCGACCGCGGACCTGCGCGGATAACCACGGATTAGAAACAGGAACGGGGATAGAAGCGGGATGAGGCGGATTTGCCAGGACGGGATGGAACTGTCAACAGCCAAGGCGATTGAGTATCAGTAACGAGTAGCGAGCAATGAGTAAGAACTGGTAATGGCGTTTTGGAATCAGGAATCAGGAATCAGGAATCAGGAATCAGGAATCAGGAATCAGGAATCAGCTATCAGGTGAAGACGAAGGCGTCTGGGCTGGGAGGGGGCATGGGTAGAAAAGCGGATTCCATTCGACTTCGCTCAAGACAAGCTCTCCGCTCAAGCGATTCACGGTAGTGCTGTGCATCGCTCCGGTCGGAATGACAGGGTTTTGATGGATGAAGGAGAGCAGGCAACAGCAAAGGCAAGAGCAGATCCCTACGGGATGACAAACAAAAGAGCAGGCAACAGCAAAGGCAAAGGAGAACGGACAACAGCAAAGGCAAAGGCGAAATGCGGGGATTCCTCGCTTCGCTCAGAATGACAAACAAAAGAAGTGCTCGGGAATGACAAACGAAAAAGGCGCTCGGGAATGACAAACAACGGAGGTGAGTGAAAGGGTTTTAGACACTTTTCTTGCGGAGTTGTTCGTTCATGATGAGGAAGGCGCCGAGGCCGTGGAAGTCGTCGGTGCTGCGGGGGCGGGTGAGGTAGTAGTCGAGGCCGGCTACGTTGGTGCCTTCGCAGATGTCGGCGATGTGGGCGAAGCCGTCGGGGTCGCGGGAGAGTTTGGTCAGGACTCCGGCGTAGCCCTTTTTGGTGGTGGCGGCGAATTGTTTGCCGATGTAGCCGCGCTCCATGGCGCGGGAGAGGGTGTAGGTGTACATGCAGGAGCTGGAGGTTTCGAGCCAGTTGCCGGGGAGGGTGCCCTTGTCGACGATTTGATACCAGAGGCCGGTGGCGGGGTCCTGGTATTTTTCGTAGGCGGTGGCGAGCTGGCGGAGCTGGGCGATGAAGTCGGCGCGGTGGGGGTGGTTGTGGGGCATGATCTCGAGGACTTCGATGATGGCCATGCCGAACCAGCCGATGGCGCGGCACCAGAAGAAGGCGGAGTGGTTGCCGGGAGGGGTGGCCCAGGGCTGCTCGCCGGACTCGTCGTAGGCGTGGAACATGAGGCCGGTGTCGGGATCGTTGAGATGGCTGGCGTAGATGAGGAGTTGCCTGGCGGCTTCGTCGAAGGCGTACTGGCTGTCATTGAAGGCAGCGCCATAGCGGACGAGGAAGGGCATGGACATGAATATGCCGTCGAGCCAGAGCTGATGCTGGCGCGAGTAGGCGTGCCAGAGGCCACCATCCTTGGTGCGGGGATAGGTGTCGAAGGTCTTGCGGATGCTTTCGGCGGCGGCCTTGTACTTTTGCTGCTTCGTCTCTTTGTAGAGGACGAGAAGGAGGTTGCCGGGGAGCATGTAGTCGAGGGCGTCGATTTTTCTATCGATCGAGCCGTCGGCGCTGATGTGACGTCGACCCAGGCCTGGATATAGTCGAGATATCTCTTGTCGTGGGTGCGCTGATAGACGAGATATTGGCCGTAGAGGAAGAGCGAGACGGCGTAGCCCCAGTTGGGCAGGTCCGTTGCCGTGGCATGCGGTGCATGGTGTCGTCGATTACGCCTTGGACCAGTCCTGCTGCTCTGGTTTGGGTGCTGCGAAGCGAGCGCGTGTGCGCGATGCGATTGGCAGGCAGTGGAGAGAGGGAGGCCGAGCTTGACGGCTGTCGCGACGATTGATGTTGTTCATGTGCTGTTGGCCTTTTTATGATGAGTTATGTGCGGATTCGGACGGCGGCTTTGGTGGCGCCGTCTTTGAAGGCGAGTGGTGTTCTGGGCTGGAGATGTCGCCGCCATCGATGACTGATCTGCTCGTTGCCGGCGCCTTCGGCTTGCAGGAAGATTGCGGTGGAGTCGAGGACAGGCGCGGGGCAGTGATGAGGACATGTTTGCTGGCGGTGAAACGCAGGGCCGACTCCGCCTGCGGGTTTGCCCTGAACGCTTAGCCCGTGGAGGGCGGCATCCGTGATGCGGTCGAAGATGAGGGCAGGGCGCAGGTCGGGCGTGGCGGTCTGGAAGCGGATGTTCTGGAGCGTGAGGCCGTGGACACCGCGGGCGTAAAGGCCGTAGGCAGGCATGGGGCCGAGCATGAAGTATTCGCCGGCGAACTGGGGGATTCGCGGCGCGCGGCTTGTTCGGCGGTGCCGCCGCCGCCGAAGGTGAGGTTGATGTCGTTGAGGGAGATGTTTTCCATGGTGGCTCCGCCGACGCAGTTGAAGATGATGCAGGAGTGCTTTCGCCGGGGTTGGCAGTGCTGGTGACCTTGGCTTCGGCGATCTGGCCGGATTGGTGGTGACGTTTCCGTGAATGTTGCGAGAAGGAGATGTTGCGCATGACTGCGGGTGGGCCGCCGGGTCGGCGCCGATCGGATGGTCGTGTCGTCGATGGCTGCGGGTGGCGGTGCGCCGGGCCAGGAGCTGGGCGCGAGGTCGCGGGGTCCGACGCCGACATGGATTGGGCCGGTGACGTCCTCGAGGACGATGTTCGAGAAGGAGATGTTTTCGTAGCTGGATCCGGGGTTGCCCTGAAATTTGATGGGGCAACCGTAGACCTGGTAGAGGACGCAGTTGGAGATTGCGATGTTGCCGGAAAGCGCCGCCGCCGAAGCGGAATACGGACCAGCGTGTGCTGAAGATGCTGTTGGTGATAGTGACGAACTGGCAGCTGCCGAAGAGGGCGCAGGCGTCGTCCTGCGAGAGCACGATGCAGTTGGTGACGGTGAGTATTCTGAGCGCTGATGAAGTGAAAGCCGTCGTTGTTGCCGTTGACTCGGTTGTGGATGTAGATGCGTTCCATATGGACGCGCTTGCTCTGGATGATGCGCACGCTGTGGTAGGCGCAGTCGAGCAGGTCGATATTGCGAACGGTGAGGCCTTCGCATCGATAGGCGAGGAGATGGTACGGGCGATTGCTGCCGCCTATTCCGCTGGGCGGCAAGCTGGCCGCGAACGGGCGAGTGGAACTGAAAGCCCTGGCCGTCGATGGTGCCGGGGCCTTCGAAGGTTACGTTTCTTGGCGTTGACGGCGAAGAGGAGCGCCCAGTTGCCATCGTTCAGGGTGGTATCGCCGCGAGAGGGGAATGGCATCGACTGCGTGATACTGCTTGCCGTCAAAGCTTCCCAGAAGTTTGGCGGAGGCGGCGATATGCAAGGTGACGTTGCTCTTGAGCTCGGTGGCGCCGATCTGGAAAGTGCCGGCGGGGACGAGGACCGTGCCTCCGCCGTCGTGAGTGCAGGCATCGATGGCCGCTTGCAGTGCGGCTGTATCGAGTGTGCTGCCGTCACCTTTTGCTCCGTAGTCGCGGATATTGTAGACGCGGGCGCCGAGATCGTTGCCGGTGTTGCTGGTCGTGAGACCTGCGCGTGCAAGTCTCTCGTCGCCGATGGAAGCCATGGTCTTCGGCGGCGAGTGCAGGCAGTGGCAGCTTGGCCTAGCCACTTGCGGCGCGTCAGCAGAGGTCGTCGGATTTCCTGCTCGGGATGATCGATGTTCATGGCGCAGACCTCTTATTGTTGATCAAGGTAAGACCTCGGCTCGGAGCTTGACGGGAGAATGCAGGGATACGGAGTGCAGAGTGGAGCGGGTACGCATGATTTTATATCCGCAACACAGTAAATGTATTCGTATACAATTTGCAAATGAAATTTCGATTTTTATCTGCGATGAATGGGTGAGGCTGCCAACTACGGGCTAGCAGGGACTTGAATTTGTAGAGATTTCTCAAAGCTAAATTTGCGTGTTTCGCCGTGAGAACGATATGCTCATTACAGACGTGTGAAGGACAACCGATGGATATGCGCGATATTGCGAAGATCGCCGGCGTTTCAAGTGCGACTGTATCGCGCGTGATCAATGGATCGAATCTGGTGCGGCCGGCGACGGCAGAGCGGGTTCGCCGGGTGATCGAGGAACGGAAATTTGTCCCGAACGGAAGCGCCACGACGCTGAAATATGGGCGAAGCAGCAGTTACGGGCTGATTATCCCTGACATTACGAATCCGTTTTTTCCGGATTTTATTCGCAGCTTTGAGGGAATTCTGGTGGAGAAGAACCAGGACATGCTGATGGCGACGACTGACCTGCATGCATCGAGAGATGCAGCAGACGATTCGTCGAATGCTGGTTCGTCAGGTGGATGGTGTGGCTCTGCTTGCCTCAGAGATTGAGACAGAGCCGATCGAAACGCTGATTCATAACCGTGTTCCGCTGGTGACAATGGACCGGCGACTGGTTGGCCAGGGGTTGAGCGATGTGTCGATTCACTTTTCGCAGCGGGATGAACCAGGCGATTGAGCATCTGAGTCAACTGCACCATCAGAAGATCGGATACATTGGGGGGTCGGCGGGACTGACGATCTCAGACCATCGGCAACAGGCCTTCGAAAAGGCGATGGGCGGGTTGGACTTCAGGTTGATCCGAGAGTTCGTGCGAGTGGGGAATTACCGGATTCAGTGGTGGGGAGGCCGCGATGGCGGAACTGCTGGAGATGAAGGATCAGGCCAACTGCGATTCATGGCTGCGAACGATTTGACTGCGATTGGCGCGTTGCGTGTCATCCATCGGCGAGGGTTGTCGGTGCCGGGGGATTTTTCGGTTGTGGGCTTTGACGATATTGAGTTGAGCGATGTTGTGTATCCGCCATTGACGACGATCCGACTGCCGCGGCATCGACTTGCGGAGATGTTCGTTACGGCGCTGGAGTCATCGGCAAAGGATTCGCACGCGGTGGGGAAGCAGTATACGGTCAAGACTTCGCTGGTGGTACGGAGCTCGACTGGGCCTGTTCGCAGACGAAAATGAGTGGTCTGTGAACTTCAGCTCATCAGCGAAAGACGAAGTTTAGCGTGAGGCACGCGATTAACACTGAACCGGCGATCAGCCAGGATCGAGTGGCGATATGCTGCCATTTTTGGTTCTGAGTGGAATAGGTGATGCCTTTCAATTCAGCCAGGGTCTTGGCTTCGGTGAATCGTGCTGACGATGAGCGGTGATGGCCATGCAGGCGGTCCAGCCGTAGATGGCTCCGTAAAAGTTGGCGAGCATCTGGCTTCCGTAGACGATGACGCCATAGTGGACGCCCAGGTTATGAGCAGCAGCGACGAGAACGCCGGAGAGAATCCCCAGAATCCAGCACTGGGCGTCGCCCAGGTGGTGAACATTCCCAGGAGGAACGTGGCAAACAATGGAGCGTTGAAGAGGGAAAATAAGAGCTGAAGATAGTCCATCAGGTTGTTGTAGCGGAATGCGATATACGCGGTGAGAACACTGAGAACATGCATGCGACCGCAGCTGATATCCTGCCGACATAGCAAATAATGAGCGTCGCTTTGGTCCGGTCTGATGTATGGCTCGGTAGAGATCGTGAGTCCAGACAGCCGAGAATGCGGTGATATTGCCGGCCAGCCCCGACATCAGGCTGGCCAGAATCGCGGAGATGCCCAATCCCAGCAGGGAATAGCCGTAGTAATGCTGCATGACGAATGGCAGCGCCTGGTCGTATTGAACGGTGCTGGTTCGACGGAAGAAGACCGCTGCCGCCATGCCGGGAACGATACGAGTAGTGGGAAGAACGAGCTTGGGATCGCGGCGAAGAGCGGTGTATTGATGGAGCCTTCGATGTTTTTGCGGCGAGCGCTCGTTGAATGAGGAGAAGTCTGTGCACCAATAGCCGCAACTGAGGATGAAACCCAGGCCGATGACACAGTCCGAGGACATCCATGGTCGCGTGTGGGGTTGTGCCGCAGGCAGTGAGGTCCAGATGTGGGTCATGTCCAGGGGGCAAGTTTCTGCAAGATGCCGTGGATGCCATGAAAATCGCGGAACACAGGATCGTCAACGGCACGAGGCCTGCGATGGTGAGAGTGAATTGCAGGATTTCGGTGTAGATCGTCGCCCTGCAGGCCTCCGGCCAAGGAGTAACAGAGAATCGCGCCAGAGCCGACGATGGCCACGTTGAAGAATCTCCAGCCAAAGAACATGTGAAGGAGAGAAGAGATCGCATAGAGGCTGATGCCGGATATAAAAGTCATCATGACGGCCAGGGACAGCGCGCTCAGATATATGGGTGGCGGTTCGTAGCGAACCCGTAGAAAGTCGGGGACGGTCATGGCGCCGCTGCGTGGCGTAGATGGGCATCATAAAAAGCGCGAGAAACAACATGGCGGGTATTGCGCCCATCCAGTAAAAATGGAGCGCGAGGGCACCGTATTGCGCACTGGCAGCGACGATTCCGACGATCTCCAGTGCGCCACAGTTTGCGGCCAAAAAGGCGAAGGCGGTGACGACGGTGGGGAGCGCACGCCGGGCGTGAAGAAATCGCGAGGAGGTTGAGGTACGCTTCCGGACGAGGTATCCGACCACGATGGTTGCGACCAGATAGATTCCAATGACGAGGAACGCAACCGGGTTGTGAGAGGTCGGGATCAACGGCTGCGATGATATCACTCGCGTTGGTGGGTGCCCTGGAAGTTTGTCGCATGCTAGAGTAGCTCCATCGTGGATCCCTATTCTGTGTTGAACGAGCTTGGGTTGAAGCTTCCGCCGCCGCCGGCTCCGGGTGGCAATTATTGTGCTGCGAAGACAGTGGGTGCGCTGGTATTTCTGGCCGGGGTTATCTCGCAGGATTCAAGTGGAGTCGTGAGTGGGACGGTGGGCGCGGGCCGGACAGTCGAGGAGGCTTATGCTGCGGCGCGAAGCTGTGCTCTGTTGCAGCTTGCGGTTCTCGAGCAGCATCTGGGGTCATTGGCGCGGGTAAAGAGCGTGGTCTCGGTGAACGGGTATGTGAATAGTGTGGCGGGTTTTGCAGACTCGCCCAAGGCGATCAATGGGGCGAGTGATCTGCTGATGGCGGTGTTTGGAGAGGCGGGACGTCATGTGCGGGCGGCGATCGGGGTGAGCGGGCTGCCGCGCAACGCGCTGGTTGAGTTGCAGATGGTTGTGGAGACGGTGGCTTGATGAAGCACACGCTGTGCGCCGAGCCTACGCACTCGCGCTGGAACGCCGAGCTGCCTCCGCGGCTCACAGTTGAATCCGGCGATGTGGTGCATTTTGAATGCCAGGACTCGAGTGGGGCGCAGGTGCGGCCGGGAATGACGGTTCAGGAGTTCGGCCAGATTGACCGTGGCAAGATACATGCGCTGACCGGGCCGGTCGCGATAGATGGGGCGGCTCCGGGTGACGTGCTGCAGGTGGATGTACTCGAGGTGCGGCATAAAGGCTGGGGCTGGTCGAGCGTGATCGAAGGCCTGGGTTTTCTGAAGCAGCGCTTTCACGAGCCGTTCCTGTTTCACTGGGAGCTTGACGCGGATGTTACGCATTCGCTCGCGCCGGCGGTGGTTCCGCTGCGGCCGTTCTGCGGCATCATGGGTGTGGCACGGGCTGAGAGAGGTGAGTTTCGAACGAGAGCGCCGGGTGTGTTCGGCGGCAACATGGATGTGCGTGAACTGTGCACGGGCGCGACGTTGTATCTTCCGGTGCAACAGCCGGGGGCGTTGTTCTCCTGTGGCGACGCACATGCGGCGCAGGGTGACGGCGAGGTTTGCATCAATGGCGTCGAGTGCCCGGCGGATGTTACGTTGCGCTTCACACTGCACAAAGGGCGGACGCTGCGCGGGCCGATGGTGGAGTCGGCGGCGACGCAGGGAGTGGATGGCGGAAGCTGGGTGGTGGTGGAGTCTGCCGCGGATGCGATAGAGGCCGCGCGGGTGGCGACGGGTCGCATGGTCGATCTGTTGGTTGAGCGGTGGAGCATGGAGGCGGTTCATGCTTATCTGCTATGCAGCGTGGCGATGAAGCTGCAGTTGAGCCAGGTGGTAAACGAGCCGATGATTACGGTTGCCGCGGCTATTCCGAAGAGCGTGCTGCCGGAGCGGGTGTTGTTCTGAATCGTATGAATTTGCTGCTCGCTTCTATTGAGGAAACCTAATGATTGTGAACGATCCTGAGACGGTCGCTGAGCTTGAGGCGCTTTATCCGCGCTACGAAGAGGCGTTGGTGGGTAACGATGTCGAAGTGTTGACGAAGATGTTCTGGGCTTCGCCGCTGGCGATACGGTTTGGGGCGGGCGAGAATCTTTATGGGGTGGCTGAGATTGAAGCGTTTCGGAAGAGCCGGCCGGCGGTCAATCTTGCGCGGCGAACGGTGCGGCTGGAGATTGTGACGTTTGGCAAGGACTTTGGAAGCGTGACGCTGGAGTTCGAGCGCGATGCTCCGGGAGGCGGCGTCGTGCGCGGACGACAGAGCCAGGTGTGGGTGAGGCTTGATGAGGGCTGGCGGATTGTGTCGGCCCATGTGTCTACGCTGCTGGCGAAGTAGTGTGTTCGTGCGAGCCGCTGTTTACTGGGAGATGGTGACATCAAGGGTTTGCATGGGTGCTTTGGCGAGCCGATCTGCGAGTTCGGCTGAGGAGGTGAAGCGCGTGCCGGGGACAAAGCGCGCGCGGAGGGCGAAGCGCATGACGGGTTCGCGCAGCGGGTAGGGCGAGAGCCGAAAACTGCGCGCGGCTATTCTTTCGACTTCGACTTGCTGTGCTGTGCTGTCCTGCATTCGCAGAGGGTGCAGGAGCGTTGCGGGGCCGGTGAAGTCGACGCAGCTTAGGAGGGAGAGATTATCGGTGGCTTGCAAGAGGCGGAAGTTTTCGGTGAATGTCTGGCCGTCGAGCTTGTCAGAGGGTAGTGCGGCGGCGGCTTGCAATCGCTGACGTAGTCGGTGCTGGAGAGTTTGTTGGGTGGCGAGGAAGGTGTCGAGCAGAGGTAGCTGCTCCGGGTTGATGGTGCTGCGGTCGGCGCGCTCTGAGAGGAGATTGTGCGTGTGCATCGAGATGAGCATGGCGGCGTATGGGTCTTCTTCGGCCATGGCGAGCACGGCGTCGCGACGGACTGCGAGATAGGCTTCGAGGTCGATCTCCTCGAAGGCTGAGTATTTGCCGACGAGTTCGGTGGAGAAGGCTGCGGGCTTTCCTTCACGGGTGATTACTGGTGCAGCGTCGCGGGCCAGCCAGCCGTCGTCGTGTTGATAGATGCCGCGAAGGACATGGGTGCGAGGCTCGGGTGGAGCGAAGGAGCGTTTCCCCAGGCTGCGGCGAACTTGCCCGCGAGCTGTGCGTGATCCGGGTGAGTTATGAGGCACCAGCCGTCTTGTGTTGCGAGGCGAAGCATTGTTTGGCAGGACTCTTTTCTTAGAGGTTTACTTCTGATCGTGCGGATTCGTGCCACTTGTGCAGGAAGAGCCACTCGAAGAACATGACGGTGAAGAAGAAGCTGAAGCCGAGCATGGTAGCGGCGAAGACGAGGGCGAAGAGATAGTCCGTCTGCAGTTGCGCCATGGCATACAGGATAGAGTAACCAAGGCCGCCCTGGCCGACGCGTGTGGAGCCGGCGAAGAGCTCGCCGGTGATGGCGCCGATGACGGCGATGCCGCTGGAGATGCGGATTCCGACGAAGAGATAGGGCAGCGAGTGCGGGAGTCGAAGCTTGCGGAGGATTTGTCCCTGGGTGGCGTTGTGCATGAGGAAGAGCTGGACCAGGTTGGTATCGACGCTGATGAGTCCCTGCGTGGCGTTGGCGATGATGGGTGCGAGGCAGATGATGAAGGTGACGAGGGATACTGCGAGCAGGCCCTGGCCGGCCCACATGAGAATCAGCGGCGCGATGGCTACGATGGGGACTGTTTGCAGAAGAATTGTGTAAGGGAAGAGCATGCGGCGGAGCCATGGCAGGCGTGCGAAGAGGAGAGCTATGAGCAGACCGCCGATAATGCTTCCTGCCAGGCCGAGGGCGGCGGCCTCTGCGGAGATCAGGAATGAGGTCCATAGGGCAGGCAGGCGTGTCCAGATGGCGCGCGCGACCTTTAGCGGTGGCGGGAGCATGTAGGGCGGGACGTTGAGCGCCCAGACTGCGGCTTGCCACACCAGGAGCAGCGCGGCAAAGACGAGCGCGGCGTTGGCAGCGAGAAGCAGCTTGCTCTTCATATGCGGTGGGCCTCGCGGAGGAGGCGGGAGACGTGGTTGACGAGCGCGTCGAACTCGGCGGTTTCACGCAGGGCTGCGTTTCTTGGGTAGGTCAGATCGATGTCGATAGTGTGGGCAATGCGGCCCGGCTGCGGCGACAGAACGACGACGCGCGAGGAGAGGAAGATAGCCTCGGAGACGGAGTGGGTGACGAAGAGCACGGTCCAGTTGCCAGCTTCGCGCAGGCGTAGGATCTCTTCGTTCATGTGGTCGCGTGTCATCTCGTCGAGCGCGGCGAAGGGCTCATCCATGAGGAGGAGTTGCGGTTTGGTTGCGAGCGCGCGGGCGATGGAGACGCGCATCTTCATGCCGCCGGAGAGCTGGCGAGGATAGCTTTGGGCGACGTGGGAGAGGCCTACGAGTTCGAGCAGCTTGCCGGTGGTGCGGAGAGCGTCATCCTGCGCGAGCGCCTTCGAGCTCGAGCGCAAGAGCGACGTTGCGCTCGACGGTGCGCCATGGGAGCAGAGTCGCGTCCTGAAAGATGAAGGACACGAGTTCGCGCGCGTTGCGGGGCTCATGCCGTGGACGCGATCTGGCCGCTGGTGACGGGCTCAAGGCCGGCGACAAGCTTGAGCATGGTGGATTTGCCGCAGCCGGAAGGGCCGAGGATGGTTACGAATTCGCCGCGCTGGACGACGAGGTCGATGCCCTCGAGCACGGGTGGGGTTGCGGCGCTGAAGCGCTTGGTTACGTTGCTGAAGAGTATCTCGGGGACAGGATTCATGCCGGTCACCGGAAGATGCAGTGCGGAGGGGTATTCGCTGCTGTGATGGATGATGTGCGTGGAGCGGCTCCAGTTGAAGGGCGTCATCTCATGGGGTGGTGTGGCGTTGCCGGGGTTGCGGTCGTAGAGTGGAAAGGCGCAGCCGGCGATTTCGAGGCGAAGGCACTCGCCTGCACCGAAGATGCAGGAGGTGGGTTCGAGATGGAACTCCCAGAGGTGGATTGAGTCGGCGAGGTAGTGGTCGCGGAAGAGGAATGTGGAGCGCGCGATTCCTATGCAGATGAACTCGGCGCGGCCGAGGGGAGAACGCGAACGAGCTTGGCGGTGAGGTCGGCGGAGGGGGCAGAGGTGGCCGCGTAGAGGGTGACGCGCGGAGCTCCGAAGACGTGTAGGGGTTCGGGAAGTGGTTCGGTGGTGTAGACGAGGAGGTTGTTGCCGGCCTCTATTGCGGACTGATCGAAGAGGCCGGGAAGCGATTGAGGGCCGCCCGGTGCAGTGACGGGGACCTCGGGGTCATAGACGAAGAGGTCTGGGGATTCGTTGTTGCCGGGCGGTGTATTGCTTAGCGTGCCGCTGCTTTTGCGGGAGTCGGCGCGGCCGTTGCTGTGGAGGTAGAGCGTTGCTGAGGTGGAACTGTGCCAGTCGTCGGCCAGGTGCCAGGTGTTCGAGCCAAGCGCGAAGTGGCGGACGCGAGGCTCGGAGGACCAGGTGTCGGCGTCCTTCAACCAGTGATCGAACCAGCGGAGGAGGAGCGAGTCGGTGTCGAGGAGGGCCTCGGGGCCGAAGGCTGCCCTCGCCTGCGCGGTCGCTCCAGGGGATATGAACCCACGGCCCCGCGAGCAGGTATTGGTTTTGCGGGCGTGCGCAGTGCCTGCGGATCGGCGGCAGAAGATCGAAGCCGCGGATGCTGCCTTCGAGATAGGTGTCGTACCAGCCTGAGATGTGAAGGGCGGGGATCTCGATGGTATGTGCGCGCTGGCTGATGTCCATGGCGGACCAGAAGTCGCCGGGCGCGGAGTGCTCGAACCAGTCGCGGACGTAGGAGGGCAGGCGCGGGATCCGTGATGGCGGGGTGCGCGCCGTAGGGCAGGTGCGCGGATTGTGAGCGCACGTTTTGCCAGGCGGTCTCGAGGCGAGCGCTGGCTTCGCGGAGGTTGAGGCGGCGCGCGTCCTCCTTGAGCATCTGCAGGCCCCAGCCGAGTGAGGAGGCAAGCCGCAGCGCGCCGTTGTGATAGAACCATCCGGCGAAGAGGTCGCAGGCGGTCATTGCGGGGGCGATGCACTCGAGGCCCTCGGGGCGTTCGGCGGCGGCGAGCAACTGCGTTGCGCCTTGATAGGAGAAGCCGTACATGCCGATGCGGCCGTTGGACTCAGGGCGGCTGCGAAGCCATGCGATGGTTTCGGCACCGTCGGGACCTTCGTGGCGGAAAGGATAGAACGAGCCTTCGGAGCCGCCGCGGCCGCGGACGTCCTGGATGACGACGTTGTAGCCGTGGCGTGCGAACCATGCGGGGTGAGCGTAGACGACGGTGGAGGCGATGTCGCGCCCGTAGGGTTGGCGCATGAGGAGCGTGGGCTGCGGCGTGTTGCCGGGTGGATAGTAGTGATCGGAGACCAGAGTGGTTCCGTCGGAGAGCTGAAAGCGGACGCCGCGTTGGAGCGTGACGCCTCCGCCGCAGTCGATACGTGCTTCGCCATGGGCCGCGGAGGCATTGGCTCACGCCGACGTGCCCCCCTCGCGAAATTCGAGGATCGCCTGCAATACGGCGGCGATGCGTTTGGCTGCGGCGTTGAGCCAGAGCTCGCCGTTGGCGGCGGTGGCGGGGCGAGGGTCGCCCATGACGCCGCTGGGGGCGATGTCGCGTGTGAGCCATGCGAAGTTGGCGGCACCGTTCTCGGGTGCGAGGAGCTTTTTGTCGTCGATGATGCGATGTAGTTGACGGTGTAGGCGGTGGTGTCTACGAGCTCAGGCGTGGCGGCGAGAAGATATGCGGTCTCGAATTCGCCGGCGTGGAAGCCGTAGGTGCGTTCCTGCGGGTTGAGACCTTCGAAGGTTGCGCCGCCGGAGCCGAAGATGGTGAAGGTGCGGAGGCCGAACTCTGCGCGGAGGTCGCGTGCCATCACGTCTACGAGCGAGGTGTTGCCGCCGTGGGTGTTGAAGAGGACAAGTCGTTGGAAGCCCGTGGCAGCAACGCTTGCGCCGAGGTCGCGCAGGACTGCCATGAAGGTGGCGGAGGAGACGGAGAGAGTGCCCGGGAAGCCGAGATGCTCGTTGCTTTTGCCATAGCAGACCGGTGGAAGGGCATAGACAGGAGCGTCGATAGGGAGCAATTCGAGGGCGCGGCCGAGGAGCGACGTTGTTGATCAGTGTATCGGTGGCGAGCGGAAGGTGGGGGCCGTGCTGCTCGATCGCAGCAGTGGGAAGAATAAGGAGTGTACGGTCGCGCGGCAGAGCGTCGACCTGCTTCCAGTTGAGGTAGGCGAAATTGCGGCTGTCGGCGATGGAAGTCTTCATGCCAGAGATTCCTCGGGAGATGGCGGGGCTGGGCGCGGTTGGGGGCGGCGGGGTTCGGGGCGATGGAAGGTGGCCATCTTGCCTGGATTGAGCAGGCCCATGGGGTCGTAGAGATATTTGGCCTGAAGCTGTAGGTTGTCGGCGCGGTATCGGCCGCCGCCCTCGACGTTGTTTGACGTGGGGATTGGCCACGAAGACTCCGTTGGCGCGGCAGGTTTCGATCATCTCATTGAGACGCTCTGTAGTGCTGAAGCGGACGACTGGAATCGCGGCGGGGAAGATGGCACCGGCGCCGTTCTTCATCCATTCGATGTGGTGAAGAAATTCATTGCCGAAGTGCTGCTTGAGCAAGTGCAACTGCTGGCGGGCGCAGCTGAGGTCAGAGTCAAACCCGCATTGCAGGTATGTCCATGCGGGGTCGGACTTCATGGCCCAGAGGGTGGTGTGGTTCCAGGTGTAGTCGGAGAGAAGAGGCGAAGAGCGCAGACCGGCGTAGGGTGTGGAGAGTGTCACCTTGCCTCCGGCGGCTTCGGCGGCCGTCGTGAGTTGGGCGGCCTGAGAGTTTGCGATGAGCAGAAAGATCGACGCCTCTCCTTCGCGCGTTATGTTGCGGACGGTAGAGAAGAACGAGGGAACGGGCCACTCGAAGACGGTAATGAGGCGCTTGGTCCACTCGGAGGTGGTCGCAATTGCAGCGCTGAAGTCGAAGGCCGCGTCGAAGGTGGGGAAGCAGATGGCGCATTGAGCCCAATCGACGGCGGGCGTGAGTGCAAGCCAGATGCGGGTAATCACGCTATTGGTGCCCCAAGCGTGGAGGATGCCGTGGACGGCTTCGCCTTCGTGAAAAAGGAGCCGGGGCTCGGGTTCCATGGTGATGGCTTCGAAGGCGCGAACGGTGTTGAAATCGCGCAGGCCGCCGTGCGCGACCGAACCGATGCCTCCTGAGCCCCCACCGAGGAAGCCGCCCACGGTTGCCTTGACGATAGTGGAGGGATAACAGCGCAGCTCCCAGCCTGCGTCGCGAGCGGTTGATTCGAGCGCGCCGAGGCGGACGCCGGGTTGACATATGGCTACGCCATCGGAGGTGATGCTCTCAATCTGATCCATCCGCGAGAGATCGAGAACGACTCCGCGTTCGAGTGGCACGGCCTGACCGTAGTTGCCTGTGCCCGCGCCTCGGACAGTGACAGGAACGTCGAGGTTGTAACAGAGGCGAAGCACGGCAATGATCTCTTCGGCAGACAGCGGCTGCACGGCTACATCGGCGCACTTGCCGTCGAGCAGCGGACGCAGGATAGGCGAGTACCAGTAGAAGTCGCGGGAGAGGCGCTCGACCACAGAGGACTGCGTGATAACGCGAGAAGGATCACCGAGTACGTGGGCTAACTGCGTTGCGAGCGTCTCCAATCGATGGCCTCCTTTCAGAACGACGGCGTTTCGACTCCCGGTGCGACTGCTTTACAGGGAAGTTGCAACTTGTTTTGCGGTGCTCCATGTCTTGAAGGTCTCCTGCATCTTCGGATGAGTGAAGAGAGCGAGACACTCATCGCGGCAGACGGGGCCGGTGACGATGGTTGAGCTCATATCAGACCGCGCAGCGACCTCTGTGGCGGGGATTTGGATCTGGCGGCAGTAGACGTTGGCGTCTGCGATGGTGGCGCCGTAGACGACGCGATCCAGACTGGCCCACAGGGCACCGGCCATGCACATGGGACATGGCTCGCAGGTGGAGTAGAGGGTGTAGCCGCGGAGGGAGTAGGAGCCGAGCTTGCGACAGGCGCGACGGATGGTGCGCAACTCGGCGTGGGCGCTGGGATCGTTTTCGCGTGCGACGGCATTCAGGGCGCGCATCAGGCGTTCGCCGCTGGTGGTGTAGAGAATCTCTGAGCCAAATGGCACGGGGTGTGAGGTCGAAAGAGTGCGCGCGGTCCAGCGGGCGAGCGCAGTCATTCGCTGCCTGTCGAGCAGGGCGATGCCATCTGACGGTGGACCCGATTCGCTGTGAGGCGCCATATTTGAACGTAGCATACAAGGCTGCATTTTCGATGGCGATTCAATGGGTTAGCTGTTCCGGGCGTTCAGGCGTGCTTACAATGCACTTATGCAATCCGCCGGTGAGATGTCCACGTCAATTCGAGATTTGCGCGAACGCTACCAGACTGGTATCGCCGATCCGCGGGAAGAGGTGGCGGCCGCGCTTTCGCGGGCAAACTCGAATGCCGGAAAGAATGTGTATCTGGCGCGGGATGAGGCGTGGTCGCGGCAAGTGGCGGAGAGCCTGACGCGCGATCTGCCGGGCGCTGAAGACATGGCGAGACAGCTGCTCTGGGGGGTGCCGGTTGCGATAAAGGATTGTTTCGACCTTCAGGGATTCGTTACGACCTGCGGATCGCGGTTTCTCGGTGGGTCTCGCGAGGCGGCGAAGGAGGACTCGGCGATTGCTGCGCGGCTGAGGAAGAGCGGCGCGGTTATCACGGGCAAGACTCATCTGCATCAGCTTGCTTATGGCATTACGGGCGAGAATCGGGACTTTGGAGATTGTCTTCAGCCGGCGGATTCGAAGCTTCTGACGGGTGGTTCGTCGAGCGGCAGCGCGGCGAGTGTGCAGGAGGGTTCTGCGATGGCGGCGATTGGCACGGATACCGGCGGCTCCATACGGGTTCCCGCTTTTCTATGCGGATTGGCGGGGTATCGTGCTTCTATCACTCTTGGTAATACAAATGGCGTCGATCTTTGGCGCGGCGGCGACCATCTTGCGCCGTCCTTCGACACGATTGGATGGCTGTATCGGGATCTCGGGGATGGGCCCCTGCTGGGCGCTGCGCTGTTTGGTCTGCTGGAGGTTGCTGCTCCGATTTTGCGTGGACTTCGTGTGGGAGTGCCAGAGGCATCGTTTATGCACGACTGCGAGGAAGAGGTGCTCGCCACGCTGGAGCAATGGATAACGGTTCTGCAGCGGCGCGGGGCGGTGGTTGAGCGATTCGACACGGCAATTTGGCGCGATGCGATGGATATCTTTGTGCCGCTGCAGGCAAGCGAGGCTGCGGTATTGCATCCGGAGCCGCGTGATGTCTTTGAACCGGCGATCGCGGAACGGCTGCGGTGGGGAGCCGCGCGATCTGCGGAGGAGATTGCTGAGTTGCGTAAGCGGCACGCGGGTTTTCGGCAGGAGAATGAGCGGAGATTGGGGACCTTCGATGTTCTGCTGCTGCCCAGTTCGCCGATGGCTGAGATGCGAGCGGGCGAAGATCACTCCGGAACGCGGCCGAGGTTGCTGCGCTACACCGTGCCGGTGAGCTTGCTGGGCCGGCCAGCGGTGACACTGCCGAGCCGTCGCGGCGGGCCTCAGCTTGTGGGCCGGCTCAACGGCGATGCTGAACTGCTGGCTCTGAGCGCTGCGCTTGCGGAGGATGCGCGTCGGCTGGACCAGGAGAAGGACGTCTGATTTGCGTCGCGGCTAAGACTGTTCTTTGCGACTGTTCTCTGCGTGGCGAATGAATGCTAGTCTGCTGGCATGAATTCTGCACGCTCTATCGTCGCCGCTGCACTGCTTGCGACCGGGTTGCTGATTAGCGGATGCCGGTCTTCGTCTTCGCAAAAGCCGGGGGGCCTTACGACGGTGAAGCTGCAGGCAGACTGGTACCCGCAGCCGGAGCATGGCGGCTTCTACGATGCCATCGTCAAGGGCTACTACAAGGACGAGGGGCTGGATGTGCAGATACTGCCCGGTGGTCCGTACATATCCAGTGAGCCGCTGGTTGCGAGCGGAGCTGTCCAGTTTGGTATGAACTCCTCAGATCATGTGATGGAGTCGATTGCGAATTCAGATGAACCGATTATCGCAGTGGGCGCAACGATGCAGCATGATCCGCAGGGAGTCATGGTCCATGCAGATTCGCCGGTGCACACCTGGACCGACCTGAACGGCCGGACAGTGGCGGTAAAGCCCGGGTCCACGTGGTGGGAGTTCATGGTCCACAAGTTTCAACTGGACCGCGTACACGAGATTCCTGCTACATACAGTGTGGCCAACTTTCTGCAGGACCCGAACTACATTCAGCAGGCGTTCGTGACCTCGGAGCCCTACTTCGCGAAGCAGGGCGGCGTGCAAACACGCATGTTGTTGAACAGCGATGCTGGCTACGATCCATATCGTGTGTTCTACACATCGAAGGACTATCTTCGCGATCATCCTGACATTGTGGCGAAGTTTGTACGCGCCAGCGTGCGCGGATGGCGTGATTACATGAACGATCCCACGGCTGCGAATGCCACAATCCTCAAGCTGAATCCGGCGCTGAGTCCGGACTGGATGCAATACAGCTACACAGCAGCTTAAAGAACGGCAACTTCATTACAGGCGACGACAAGAGCGGAGCGATGGTGGGGCAGTTCGATGCGACGCGATGGCAGAAGATGTATGCTCAGCTGCTTGATCTGCACGTGCTTAAAAAGCCCATTGAGGTGAACTCGGCGTTCACGACGTCGTACCTTTAAATAGGCGGGCGACGCCTGTCTAAGAGTTCTTCCTTAGAATGGAATCACGAAGGAACGTCGAATAAAAATGCCTACGATAACAGCAGTGCAGGTGCTTGAAGCTGACCGCTCGTTGTTCGCTCAGGCCGAGACGCATGCGCCCGGCCCTGCAGGGCAGCCTGCCGATTACGGCAGAGATGCTGCTCACACAACCATCCGGCAATCTCTTCGGCCTGACGCAGAACGCCGGGATGGGTTGGGAGCCTGCACGTCTGCTCGACCCCGAGTTTCTGATTTTGAGCACGCATGGCGGTATGCGCGCGCAGGACGGTACGCCTATCGCGCTGGGCTTTCACTCCGGACATTGGGAGGTTGGCCTGCTGGTGGCGGAGGCGGCGCGGGAGCTGCGCAATCTGCATGCGTTTGCCGTTTGCCGGGGCGTGCACCGACCCATGCGACGGCCGGACTCAGGGAACCGAGGGCATGCTGGACTCGCTTCCTTATCGCAACGACGCTGCAATCGTGCTGCGACGGCTGATGCGTTCGCTGCCGACACGCCGAGGCGTGATGGGCGTGGCGACCTGCGACAAGGGCCTGCCCGCGATGATGATGGCGCTTGCGTCGTCCGGCGCGTTTCCGAGCATCCTGGTGCCCGGCGGCGTGACTCTGCTGCCGGATGAGGGCGAGGACGCAGGCAAGGTACAGACTATCGGCGCACGATTTGCGCAGCATCAGATCACGCTGGAGTATGCGGCGGATGTAGGGTGCCGCGCCTGCGCGACGCCGGGTGGCGGCTGCCAGTTTCTTGGGACCGCTGCTACCTCGCAGGTAGTGGCGCGAGGCGCTGGGATTGAGCCTGCCTCATGCCGCGCTGGCACCGTCGGGGCAGGCGATTTGGCTCGATGCCGCTACTCGCTCCGCGCGCGCGTTGTTGAGGATGGCTGCACTCGGCATGGGCACAAGCGATGTGCTTACGGATGCGGCGATGCGAAATGCGATGGTGCTCCATGCCGCGTTCGGAGGCTCGACTAACCTGTTGCTGCACGTGCCGGCGATTGCGCATGCCGCCGGCTTGAGGCGTCCAGCTGCAAGCGATTGGGCCGCTATCAATCGCGCGGTGCCGAGACTTGTCGACGCGCTGCCGAATGGGCCCAAGAACTTCGCCACAGTGCAGGTATTTCTCGCTGGAGGTGTGCCGGAGGTGATGCTGCATCTGCGTCAGGCCGGTCTGCTCGATACGTCGGTGAAGACGGTGACCGGCGAGACTCTCGATGCAAATCTCGACTGGTGGGAGCAGAGCGAGCGGCGGCATTGTGCTGAAGGAACGGCTGCGCACGCTCGATGGTGTCGACGCCGATGACGTGATTCTTTCGCCGGACGCGGGCGCGGGCGCGCGGTCTGACCGCCACGGTTTGCTTCCCGGTCGGCAATCTCGCGCCGGAGGGCGCTGTCATCAAGAGCACAGCGATCGATCCCTCGCTGATCGACGAGAACAACGTGTATCGGCACGTCGGCCCTGCGCGAGTCTTTATCACCGAGGCGGCGGCAATCGACGCGATCAAGCACGGTACGGTGTCGCAGGGAGACGTGATGGTGCTGATCTGCGGCGGTCCTGCGGGCGCCGGAATGCAGGAGATCTATCAGATAACGTCGGCGCTGAAGAGTCTGCCGTTCTGCAAGCATGTCGCGGTACTTACGGATGCGCGATTCAGCGGAGTGTCGACAGGCGCGTGCATTGGGCATATTTCGCCGGAGGCGCTGGCGGGTGGTCCTATCGGCAAAATTCTGGAGGGGGACATGATCGAGATCGTCATCGATCGCAACGCGCTAACCGGGACAGTGAACTTTATCGGCGAAGGGGACAACCGGTTCGATGCCAGCGAAGGCGCTTTTCATCTCGCTGCGCGCGCACCACGCAGAGATCTGGCTCCGCATCCCGCGTTGCCGGACGATACGCGGCTTTGGGCGGCGCTGGTGCAGGCCAGCGGAGGAGTCTGGGGCGGCTGCGTCTACGATACGGATGCAATTGTCCGTCAGTTGGAGCGGGGCGTCAGCAGAGTAACAGCAGAGAAATTGTTATTGCAGGAATAAAAGCCTGAAGAGGTTAACTTCGTGAAACTGTATCGCACTACCAAGGGCATCTTTGTTGAGGATGCAGGCTCTTTCTTCGCTGTCGAGTCGAGCGACTGGGATGATCTGATCGGAAGCGCAGGTCTCCATGCGCGAGCCATAGCCTCTTGCAAGGGAACGCCGGTCGCGGCGCCGGATGCGGCCAGTATCCTCGCGCCGGTAGCGAGCCAGGAGGTCTGGGCCGCAGGGGTGACCTATTACCGCAGCCGCAGCGCGCGCATCGAGGAGTCCAGGGATGCTGGCGGAGGAACCTTTTACGATCGCGTCTATAGCGCCGAGAGACCGGAGCTGTTCTTCAAGGCGACTGGACGCCGTGTGGTTGGCCCATTCGGCGCGGTGCGGATTCGGTCCGACGCGAAGTGGTCCGTGCCTGAACCGGAGCTCACGCTGGTGATCGATAAAGCGGGAGAGATCGTTGGGTACACCATCGGGAATGACATGAGCTCTCGCGATATCGAAGGAGAGAATCCACTTTATCTGCCGCAGGCAAAGGTCTATGACGGCAGTTGTGCTATCGGTCCATGTGTGTTGATCTCGCGGGAGCCGATGCCGAAGAGTACGGAGATCCGAGTTGATATCGAGCGCGATGGACGAATCGAATTTGCAGGCAGCACGACCCTGGCGGAGCTGAAACGTGATCCCAAAGAGCTGGTCAGTTTTCTGTTTCGCGATAACAGCTTCCCGCATGGAGCTTTGCTTATGACCGGGACCGGCATCATTCCGGAGGATACGTTTACGCTGGCAAGTGGCGATGTCGTTCGCATCCAGATCGAAGGCATTGGAATGTTGGAGAATCCTGTGGCTTAGCGAGTGTTTTAGCCATCTCGCAGTCCGAGGCCCTGAGGAAATTCATCGTCCTCGTTCGGGGGCGACCGCTGCACGGCTCGACTGTGGAACATACGAAAGAAGAGATGCACCGCAACAAAAATATCGAAGATCACCAATAGATGCAGGGCCTTTAGTTCACTCCATTTCTCTAAATCAACGAAGACCGATATGAAGATGGGGAAAAGTATCAGGTAGCGCACCGCGACCATTGGGAAATCGGCTATGGAACTCTTGCGGATGTGGGTGAACGGAACGGTTCGCATCGAGTAGAGAAAGAGTTCTGCGAGGACTAAAGAAACACTCAAGGCGAAGAGCACTTGAGTGGCGGTGGTGGCCGGCGTTCGAAGCCTTTCGGGCGAGAGCCTGTGCAGGAGGAAGACCGTTGAGAGGCTGATAAGTATTGCCCAAAACGTCACCCAGATTCTTGTGCCCTCATGATGATGCAGGCCGGGCCGGCCATGCACTACGCGAAAGATCCACGCGCCGCGCGTGTCGATGGCAGTTCTGAGAACTGAGGACAGGCCTGCGATCGTCCAAAAGGCCATGATCAGGGTTGCTGAGCGAATGCCGTCCGGCAGGAGCGCACAGTGCAGTTGATTACCTCCGACTTGCAGGACGATCATGCCGGACAGCGCGATTGCGAGTCCAAGGCCTCCGTACATGGCCAGCATGACTCGCTGCCGCTGCGCCCGGAGGATGGTCTGGCTGATGAAATGGAAGATCGCCCGCTGCTCGGGCCGGCGCAGGAAGATCGCGAGCGGCATTCGGAATGCGCGAGCTATCGGACGTCGACTAGCGCGACTTGCTCTGCCTCCCTCTATCAATTGGCGGACTCTGAGTCGGTAAGCCAGTGGATAGGTAATTAGCGCGCAGGCCAGCGCGATGAGCAGGGCGCACCAGCCCGTGTGGGCGAGTTGATGAAAGACAGGCAGCGCCGAAGATCCCGCCAGAAGCGACTCGTAGATGCCGAGAAACCACATGGGAGGAAAATAGCGGACTGCCGCAGAGTTCGAAGCGAGCAGCGGCTGTAGAGAGCGAACGATTGTCGGCTGCAATAGCAGGATTGCAAGCAGAATAAGGACCGATGCTCCCTGCAGCAGCGGAGTGATGCGGCGAAAAATATTTTCGCCGAGCAGGTTAATCAGAATGCCCTGCAGCGCGAGAAACGTGGCGGCGGCGAAGGCTCCGCTGGCAAAGACCGCGGTGGCGTGGGCGAATATGTGGATCAGGAGTTGGGGATGTTCAGCGACGGCTGGCAAAAGCAAGGTGCCGAAGATGCTTGTGCCCACGAGTACGAGCCCGAGAAAAATTGCGATTGCGAGAACTCTTGCGAAGAGCAGATGTCGTTTTTCTATCGGCAGGACAGAGAGGACGAAGACATCGAGAAGATCGGGGAAGAGCAGATCCCATTCGTAGACCGTTGCGCCCCCCATGATGATCAGCGCGTACATCACATAGAAGTAGTGATCGCCGGTTTGCTGCCAGAAGGTGCGCTGCAGCGGATGCGGCGGAAAGCCGTGATACGCGGGATAGAGGAACATCGCTACGAGCAGGCCGGGCAGAGCGACGGCGTAGCTAATGATCATGATGCGTTTGGTCTCTTCGCCATCTCCTGTCAGTAGCTCGTTATGAAAGAAGCGCGAGAGGAAATGGCGTACCAGAACCTCGAACCATTCGCGACTGCGACCGGGGGTGAACTCTGCCTGTACGCTGAGAGACTGCACTGCATGTCGCGGAGGCCGGAAGAATTCGAATCGCTCATACATGATTCACCGCCATGATTTCGACTAGTTCCCGGGCGATGCTCTGGGTCTCTTGCTGCTGCACCAGTTGTGCGAAGACGCTCTCGAGATTCGCAAGCTGAAGGGTCGCCTTCAGCTGTCCGGGCTGGGCATCAGCCAATATCTTTCCTTTGGCGATCACGATTACGCGATTGCAAACCAGCTCTACGACCTCAAGGACGTGCGAGATGTAGAGGATTGCCTTGCCTTGCGCGGCGAGTGCTTCGAGCAGATCTTTGAAGAGTCGCGCTGAGACTACATCGAGTCCCGAGAGAGGCTCGTCGAAGATCAGGAGCTTTGGATCGTGCAGCAGCGCAGCGGAGATTAAAAATCCGCTGCTTCATACCTTTGGAGTACAGCGAGATCGGCGAGTGCCGCCAGGATTCGAGGCCGAGCAGGCTCAGCAGCCGGTTGGCCTTCAAGTCGATGAGGCGTTCCGGCATTCTGCGCAGGCGGCCGACCAGTTGCAGATACTCGAGGCCGGAGAGGTGGGTGTAGACGTGCGCCTCCTCAGGGACGTAGCCGAACGCCGAGCGATACGCCTGCAGGTCTCCGCGAATGCTCTTGCCCTGGAAGAGTACCTGGCCGTCGCTGGGCTCGAGCAGGCCGGTAATGATCTTGACCGTCGTGGATTTGCCGGAGCCGTTCGGTCCGACGTAACCGACGATCTCCCCGGCGCCGACGGAGAAGCTGACGTTGTCGATGGCGGGCAGACCGCGATAGCTTTTGTAGAGCGACTTCACCTCGAGCATGGGGACCTCTCGCTACCCTATGTAGCATTCTAAATAGGACTAGTCAAGTAGCTTGCTACATAGGTAGAGTTCTTCCATGGCTGTCGAGGCAAAACTTTCGCACACCGCCGCGATGATCCTCAGAGCTATCAATGAGGGCTACATCTACGGCTTCAGCGTGATGGAGATGACAGGACTGCCCAGCGGTACCGTCTATCCCGCGATGCGGCGACTGGAGCGCGACGAGTTGATTCGTTCCAGCTGGGAGAAGCAGTCGATCGCGGACGCTGAGCAGCGGCCTCCGCGCAAATACTACAGGCTTACGCCAGCTGGGAAGTCGACGCTGGACGCATCGCTCAAACGCTATCCGCTGCTGGCGAGGCTGATTCCGGAGAAGGTGGAATCGGTATGAGGACACCGTTTACGCTCATCGCTGACCTGTTCTATCTGTGCCTGCTTTGCTGCGCGTCGCTGTTTGTGCCTCCGTCTGAGCGAGCTGAGTGGTTCAAGGAGTGGCACTCGGAGCTCTGGCATGTTCGCCGGGGGCGTATGACCGCCGGCTTCTCGCTCGATGCGGAGCGGGAGATTGCAGATTTTTGTTTCGGCGCGTTTCAGGACGCCTTCTACATTCGTCAGCAGCACGGGCATGGCGTCCGTTGGCTGGCAGTATCCAAGGGGTCCGCAGCACGTTGCCTGCTTCTCCTCGGCGCGGTTCTAGCCGCTGGCTATGGCGTTTCGCTGCTTGAGCCTGGGGTGCGAAACGAGCGTCAGAAGGAGCTCAACCAGCTGCGGTCTGAGCTCGTTCTCGTCAGGAGTGCGCTCGCAAATGACGATACTGAGCCAACCATTGGGGCAGGACAATTTCTCCTGTGGAAGAGCCGGGGACGGCAGCTCTTCGACGGTCTTGCCTTCTACCAGGTGATGCAGCAGCCTCTCTCGCAGGCCTCGGAGCCGGCTTTATCGATTGCGTACGCCAGCCCGAATCTCTTCAAGCTGCTTGGCGTGCCGCTGCGATTCGCTCGGCCGCCAGGCGAGAGGCAGGCCGCCGGAGCGAGCGTGGTTCTCAGCGACGAGGTTTGGAGGCGCGACTTCGGAGCGAGGGCAGATATCGTGGGGCGGACGATACGTGTCGGCGAAAGAGAGGTTTGGGTTAGCGGCGTTACTCCTGCCGGCTTCCATGGGCTTCCCGGCAAGGTTGATGCGTGGCTCCTGGAGCCTACCGACTATCTTTTTTCAGATCTGCCGGGGTTCGTGATTGCCCATGTCGATCGTTACGAGAGGCGCGAACTCTGGAACGTAAATGGCCGCGTCACGTCGCCGAGACCGGGGCTGACGCCGGGCGAGTTTCTTTGCACTCCTCTGGAGGATCGCGCCCCGGGAGCGTGGGGAGTATTTGTCTTCGCCATCTTTGTGGCGTTTCTTGCGCTGCCGGCTACTACGTCGCTTCCGCTTGGCGAATACCGCGTGAGCACGCAGAGGCCTTCGCGGTCGATCCGGCTGCGCCGCTGGAGCTTCCTGGCCGCGAAGACCGGCATGTTGCTGCCGATTGCTTTCTACGTTCCCCTGGATATTGCCTATTCGAGCACGACGTTGCAGGCATCGTCCGCGGTGTACGCTCAGCTCATCGCGTCATTCTCTATCTGTCTCTTCGGGCTTCGCTGGATGCTGCGTGACCAGCGGCAGCGGTGCCCGGTGTGCCTGAATTTGCTAAAGCATCCGGCAAAGGTGGGGCAGGCGTCGCACAGCTTCCTGGCGTGGAACGGAATCGAGCTGATTTGTACCGGCGGCCACGGCCTGTTGCATGTTCCGGAGATGCCTACCAGTTGGTTCAGCACGCAGCGGTGGATCTATCTCGATGCTTCGTGGAACGTCCTGTTCTCCGAGCCGCACGCGCTTACTTCCGGGTACTTCTAAGATGATTGCCGACATTCAGATTCCTCCAATTATGAAGATTGGCGCGGGCGCGTTCGGTGAGATACCAGCCGTTCTCAAGCGCCTGAACTGCAGCCGTCCGCTGATCGTCACAGATTTGTTTCTCGTGGGTCAGGGTATTGCCCGCTAAGCTGCGAGATCAGATTGTCGCCAGTGGAGTGGCCTGCGAAGATATTCTCGGGAACCGTTCCCGATCCCACCACTGATGCGGTCGACGCAGGGGTGCGCGCTTTTGTGGCCGGTAACCACGACAGCCTGGTTAGTTTTGGCGGAGGCAGCCCGATCGATACCGCCAAGGCAATTGGAATGCTGGTGGCAAATGGCGGCCACGCGCGCGACTACAAGGTTCCGAATGTGATTCCGAAGGCCGGGCCTCCCCATATCGCGATTCCAACCACTGCCGGTACGGGCTCCGAGGTTACTCGCTTTACTGTCATCACCGATTCTGCTCGCGATGAAAAGATGCTCATTGCGGGATGGACATCCTGATGCCGTCGGCGGCCGCGATCGACTATGAGTTGACCTTGACCATGCCGGCGCGGCTGACAGCCGATACAGGCACCGATTCGTTGACCCACGCGATCGAAGCGTATGTGAGCCGCAAAGCCAATCGGTTTACCGATGCCTTTGCGCTTACGGCGATGAAGACGATATGGGAGCAGCTTCCTATCGCGTTTCATGAGCCCGGTAACCGTTCGGCACGCGAGGCCATGATGCTTGCAGCTACTTTTGCCGGAGTTGCCTTTTCGAATGCCAGCGTCGCTCTGGTTCACGGGATGAGTCGCCCCATCGGCGTCTTTTTTCATGTCCCCCATGGGCTTTCGAATGCCATGCTGCTGCCCGCCGTAACAGCCTTCTCCGCAAGCGCGGCACCAGACCGGTATGCAGATTGCGCGAGAAGCATGGGAATCGCCGGACCGGCCGATTCATCGGAAGCTGCGGTTGATAAATTGGCGGATGCTCTCTTTCGCAGGAATAAAGAGTTGCAGGTGCCTTCGCCGAAAAAGTTTGGCATCTCGGAGACGCGCTACCGCGAGGTGATCCCGACGATGGCGGCGCAGGCAATGGCCTCCGGCTCACCGCAAAACAATCCCCGGATTCCAACCGTTGCTGAAATTGAGCAGATCTATCAGCAGGTCTGGGATTGAAGCCAAGCGCTAAATGATGCCGAAGCCTCGGATGAAAAGCGCCGCGGCGGCGGCACCCGCGAGCGGGCCGAGAATCGGCACCCACGCATAGTCCCACTCCGAGCCCTTCTTCCCCTGAATAGGCAGCAGAAAATGAGCCAGCCGCGGGCCCAGGTCGCGCGCGGGATTGATCGCATATCCGGTGCTTCCGCCCAGCGAGAGGCCGATCCCCCACACTACCGCGCCCACCAGCATGGGCCCAAGCCCAACCGTCATGCCGCCCGGCGCCACGCGTCGCGAAAACAGCGCCGTGGCCACAAGAACCAACACAAAGGTTCCCAGAAATTCGCTGAAGAAGTTCCAGAACAGCGATCGTATCGCCGGCGATGTGGAGAAGCACGCCAACTTCAACTCCGGTTCCGGAGTCACCGCCCAGTGCGGTTTGTAGTGCATCCAGACCAGCACTGCGCCCACCAATGCTCCCAGAACCTGTGCTGGAATATAAGTAAACAATCGCGTAGCGTTCCCGGTCATGATCACCGATGCCAGCGTCACCGCAGGATTGAGGTGCGCATCGGAGTCACCCATCGCCGCAGCTACGGCGACACCGGCAAAGACCGCAAGCGCCCAACCGGCAGTGATGGAGATCCATCCGGCGTTCTGCGCCTTCGACCTGTTCAGCAGCGCACCTGCGACTACGCCGTTGCCCAGCGTGACGAGCACTGCCGTTCCAAAAAATTCTCCCCACCATGGTGCAGCAAAGTTCATAAGCATCACTCCGTCCCTGATCTTCAACCATCAATCACGATATACGTAGCCTTCGGCAATCTTCAGAAAGTCCTGTAAATCCCTGGCGCGGGAATGTTCGCTCCGCTGCAATTCACGGGCGATGACATGCGAAACTTCCGGCGCGGCTTCTATCGCGGCTCGCGCGTTCAGGAACAGAGCTCGCGTTCGCCGCGCCAGGACATCCTCCACCGTGCGCGCCTTCTCATGAAGCACGGCCCATACAACGTCGCGCCTGCGATAGGGCAACAGTTCATGCAGCTTTTCATTCAATACAGGCGAGGCATCGCCGAGTGCGCGAACATTCGCGAGATCGGAGCCGTACACGCTATCGGTCTCTTCCATCCCTGCACTCGATGCGGGCTCCGCACAACCATGCAGCTTCAGGGTTGCCGTTCGCGAAGGCGCAGAGGCCAGGCCGGCGATGGCCGCCGCGCGATTGACCGCGTCCTCCCCCATGCGTCGATAGGTGGTCCACTTTCCGCCGGTCACTGTCACCAGCCCTGTCTCGGACACCAGCACTTTATGGTCGCGGGAGAGCTTCGCGGTACTCATCCTGCTGGTTTTCAATAGCGGCCGTAGGCCAGCCCAAACGGAGAGTACCTCGTCCGTCTGCGGACGCCTGCCCAGATAACGTTGAATATGCTGGCGCAAAAAATCCGCCTCTGCATCAGAGGCTCGAGGCTCTACCGTGCTCTCGTTCACCGGTACATCGGTCGTACCCACCAAAACGTGCCCATGCCAGGGAATTGCAAACAGCACGCGGCCATCTGCCGTCTTCGGTACCATCATCGCATCCACGCTGGGAAAAAATTGCCGCGGGAGGACGAAGTGTGCGCCGCGGCTGAGCAAAAAGATGTTCTTCCTACCCGGGACGTCCAGCTCCAGCAGTTGCTCTGCGAATACACCTGTTGCATTGATCACGACCCGCGCCAACACGTCGCACTCATCGCCCGTCTCGCAATCCTTTACACGTACCCCTTCGAGTCTTCCGTTGCGATGCAGCAGCTTCACCACCGCGGCGTGGTTCAATGCAATGCCGCCCTCGTCCTCAAGCGTTCGCATCAGCGCGATCGCATACCGCGCATCGTCGAACTGGCCATCCCAATAGTGAATACCGCCCTTGAGGCCTGTAGTGGTTACAGTTGGCAACCGGCGTATCGTCTCTTCGCGCGAGAGCATCTCCGAGCGGCCGAAGGAGAGCTTGCCCGACATCCACTCATAAATCTTCAGGCCAAAACCGTAGTAGGGCAGAGCGGTGTAGCTGTAAATTGGCACAACAAATCCGAGCTTATGGACGATATGGGGCACGTTACGCAACATGTATCCGCGCTCGCGTAGAGCATCGAGCACCAGCGTGAGGTTCATCTGCTCCAGGTAGCGCACCCCGCCATGCACCAGCTTAGTGCTGCGGCTCGAGGTGCCTTTGGCAAAGTCATCGCGCTCCAGCAGCAGGGTGCGATATCCACGAGAGGCTGCCTCCACCGCGGCGCCCAGTCCGGTGGCGCCACCACCAATGACAACCACGTCCCATTGTTTCTCCTGCTGCACTTCGCGCCATTGGGCTGAGCGCTCATCGCTCATACGCTCTCCCATGCTCCAGCGCGGCCCAGAGCCTTATGCCAGCGTGCCAGCATCTCGTTGCGTGCCGCATCGCCGATCGAAGGTGTAAAGGTGCGATCGATCTGCCACTGTCGCGCAATGCTTTCCACGTTTGCCCAGTAGCCGACGCCGAGTCCTGCGAGATAGGCCGCGCCGAGTGCCGTGGACTCAGCGTTCTTCGGCCGTACGACGCTTACGCCGAGCACATCGGCCTGCATCTGCATCAGCATGTTGTTTGCAGCAGCGCCGCCATCCACACGCAACTCCGCCAGCGGCAGACCGTAGTCCGACTGCATCGCGCGCAGCACGTCCATCACCTGCAGTGCGATGCCTTCCAGCGCTGCGCGAGCAATGTGCGCGCGTGTAGTGCCGCGCGTCATGCCCAGCAACGCGCCTCGCGCATACTGGTCCCAATGAGGAGCGCCCAATCCGGAAAAGGCTGGCACCAGCACCACACCGCCCGAGTCCGGAACCGACTGAGCCAGCGCTTCGATCTCCGCGGAGGTGCGAATCATCTGCAGTTCGTCGCGCAGCCACTGCACTACGGCGCCGGCCATCAGCATGCTGCCTTCGAGCGCATACTCGGTCCGGCCATTCATCCGCCACGCCACAGTCGTCAAAAGCTTATGCTGCGACGGAGCGGGCTTGTCTCCGATATTCAGGAGCATGAAACTTCCTGTGCCAAACGTGCACTTCACCATGCCCGGCTTGATACACATCTGACCGAAGAGTGCCGCCTGCTGATCGCCCGCGATGCCCGCGATGGGAATGCCGTCGAGCACGCCCTCTGTTGTCGCGCACACACCGCTCGACTCCACGATCTCCGGCAGCATCGATCTCGGAATTCGCAGCAGCTCCAGCAATTCGTCATCCCACGCCAGCGTATGGATGTTGAAGATCATCGTCCGCGAGGCGTTGCTCGGATCAGTCACATGGCGCCTGCCGTTCGTCAGCTTCCAGATGAGCCATGTGTCAATGGTCCCGAAGGCCAGCTTGCCGTCCTCTGCAAGCGTGCGCGCTCCCGGCACATTTTCGAGCAGCCAGTGAATCTTGCTGCCGGAGAAGTACGCGTCCGGCAGCAGCCCGGTCTTCTGCTGGATCATCTCCGCATGTCCGCCAGTCCGCAGGCTGTCGCAAAACTCTGCTGTTCGCCGGTCCTGCCAGACGATTGCGTTGTGAATTGGCGTGCCGGTATCGCGTTTCCAAACCACAGTGGTCTCGCGCTGATTTGTAATGCCGAGACCGGCGATGTCCGCCGCAGTCAATCCTGCGCTTGCGAGTGCCTCTGTCGCGGTGCCAATCTGCGATGACCATATCTCCGTGGCGTCATGCTCCACCCAGCCGGGCTGCGGAAATATCTGGCGAAACGGTCTCTGCGCGATGCCGCGCACCACTCCGGCGGCATCGACAATCATTGCGCGCGAACTCGTAGTTCCCTGATCCAAAGCAAGAATGTACTGGCTGCTGCCCACGGAATCCTCTTTCAAAAAGCTTCATGATCATCATTGGAGGGCAATGCCGAAGCCCGCCCATCCAACCTCTTCAATTCTGTCGCTTCCATATCGTGTTGTGCGGTTGGTTCGAAAGCGTTTGCATCGAACACCGGTACAGCCACCTGGAGCGGTTGTTATCCAATTCAAAGAAAGCGAATCCGGAGATTAGAGAACGGCAGAATCTGCATGCCTCAAACGCATCAAACTTAGTCCACACAATACCCGGAGTGCAATTCTCCACGGTTAACGACCTACTTCACGGCGTTGCGTCCTTGCACCCCGCCTCCTACTGCGATAGCTTCGAACTATGCAGCAACACTGCCATCGCTGCGGCGGAGAACTCGCCCCCGGCAACGACATCACCCCATTCTGCCCCCATTGCGGCGCGCCCCAGCTCTATCTTCCCGACTACGAGAGCACCACCGCCACTGCGGGTTCTGCCTCCACTGAGACGCAACCCATCCTGCACCCCCAGCTGGTCGATTGGCAGACGGCCATTCGCTGCGCCGCGCTGGTCACCGCTGTCGCTGTAATCTTCAGCTTGGCCTCGCTTGGCCTGCCTTACATCAGCCTGCTTTGCATTTGCTGGATTCTTTCCGCCTCCATGACCACCCTCGCCCTCTACCAACGCCGTCGCCCGGTCGCTCGCATGGACGCCGCCATCGGCGCGCGCATCGGCCTTACCACCGGCCTGCTGCTGGTCGCCGGCCTCGGCATCGCGCTCGCTATCTCCGGGCTCGTCGCGCGCTATGGCCTTCATTCCATGACCCAGTTCGACGCCGAGACCGCCCAGCGCTGGGCCGCCGCCCGGGCCACGCTCATCGCCAGCGCCCAGTCGCCGCAGATGCTCAGCTTCTTCGATCTCCCCGAGTTCCGCGCCGGCCTCATGCTCGCCGGCATCAGTGTATACGCGGCTATTATTCTCTTTCTCTCCACGCTTGGCGGGGCGCTTGCCGGACTGCTCCGCGCCCGCCGCGCGCCGGCGGCCTGAAGGTCGGGCGACCCTCCCATCCACCGCGCTCATGCTGCTATCATCAACCCCAGTCATGACCGATACTGCTACCCGCACTCCAAAGCTCCGCGAAAAAGGCCGCCTCATGTCGGCCTCTGAGATCGAGCGCACCCTGGTTCGCCTTGCCCACGAGATCGTCGAAAAGAACGACGGCGGCTCCAATCTCGGCCTCGTCGGCATCAAGCGCCGCGGTGTCCCGCTTGCCCAACGCATCGCCGCCATTATCGCCAAGATCGAGAAGCACCCGGTCGACGTCGGCACGCTCGACATCCAGTTCTACCGCGACGATCTCTCCACCGCCGGCCCTCGCCCCACCGTCACCAAAGGCGACCTCGGCTTCGACGTCACCGGCCGCGACATCGTTCTTATGGACGACGTCCTCTACACCGGCCGTACCATCCGCGCCGCCCTTGACGCCCTCTTCGACCACGGCCGCCCCAAGAGCGTCCAACTGCTCGTCCTCATCGATCGCGGCCACCGTGAGCTACCCATCCAGGCCACCTACACCGGCCGCTCCATCCCCACCTCCAGCCGCGAGATCATCGAAGTCAAACTCAACGAAGTCGACGGCCAGGAACAAGTGCTCCTCGTCGAACTGGCCGAGTAGCCTTCGTCGTATTCGCAGCAGCCTAGCCCACTCTGCAGATCAGGCATTTCAGGTAACTCGTCTCCGGCAGCGTCAGCACCGCAGGATGGTCCGGCGCTGCCCCGCGCGTTTCCAACAACTGCACTCGCCGCCCCGCGTCGCTCGCCGCGGCTGCTACCACTTCCGTAAACTCCGCCAGCGACACATGGTGCGAGCACGAACATGTCACCAGCGTTCCGCCCGCGCTGAGCATCTTCATCGCGCGAAGATTCAGCTCCTTGTACCCGCGCATCGCACCCTCCGCCGCGCGCTTGGTCTTCGCGAACGCCGGCGGATCGAGCACGATCGTGTCATACCTCTCCCCTGTGGCCTCATAATCCCGCAGCAGTTCGAACGCGTCGGCCTCCATCCAGTCCACCTCTGCCTTCAACTGCGGATTCAGCTCGCGATTCCTCTCCGCCACCTCCAGAGCCGCGCGGCTCGCATCCACGCCTGTCACGCGCTCGCACGATTGTGCCAGATGCAGCGCAAACCCGCCCTGATATGTACAAACATCGAGCGCTATTCCCCGCGCATACCGCGCTGCAGCGGCATAGTTCAGCCGCTGATCCAGAAAAGCCCCCGTCTTCTGTCCCGCGCCTGCGTCGAAGTGATACCGCAGCCCATTGATCGTAAAAATCGTGCTCGTCTTGGCAGCCTCACCAAACAAAGGCCCAGCCTTCGGAGCGTCCAATCGCTCCAGCTCTCTCACCCGGGCATCCGGCCGCTCCAAAACCGTAATCCCTCGCCCCAGCCGCTCCACCAATACGCCAGCGAGCGCCTCGCGCACATCATCCTGCGCCGTCCCCTGCGTCAACAGTTGGAGCACCACCAGGTCGTTGTACTTATCCGCCACAATCCCCGGCAGCCCATCCGCCTCTGAAAAGATCAGCCGCCCCGCATCACCCTCACCTGCGCCCCTCATCTTCGCGCGCAGATCAATTGCCGCCTCAACGCGCGCGCGCACCTGCCCCAGATACCCCTCCCGCGTCATCCCGCCCTTCGCTGAAACCATCCGCAAAGCAATCTGCGAAGCATCGCTATAAATCGCCGTCCCCAGCGGAATCCCCCGCCCATCAACCACCGTCACCAGAGCACCGGGCGCGATAATGCCGCCAGCATCCACCGCCGGCAATAACTCCACGACATCCGACAGATACACCCAAAGATGCCCGGCACGCAGCCTATCTGCCGCTCGCCGGGTCACCTTCACCACCGTCTGCAGTTCTCCCGGCGCTGGTACATCACGCTCTACACCACGTTTCGCCATCCAACCATGGTCGCACAGCACGCCACACAACTAACAACGAGTAACTGGCAACTGCCTTCAAGGCCGCTGGTTCAAAGCATTATTCTGAATCGCCAGAGACTTTGGCGTAACCACCGGCGCCGCCACGCCCACAATCTGCGTGATCGTGCCGTTCGTCGGTGAGCTGCCGCCGAGGTTCGTCACCCACACGCTTCCCGACCGGTCGATCGCAAGACGGTACGGATTCGCCAGCACCGAACTTCCATACCCACCCGCGCCTGACTGCGCCTTCCCCGAGCTCAAAAACTCAGAGATGCTGTTGCTCCCCGAGTTCACCAGCCACACATTCCCCAGTCCATCGAGCGCCATATCCACCGGGGCATTCAGCCCAGCTCCATAGAACGGGCTTCCGGGAATCGTCGCCCCCGAGTTCGAAAATCTGCTCAGGCTGCTTCCTGTCCTGTTCGCTACCCACGCGCCGCCCGTCGAGTCGATCGCAATCGCGAACGGTCCAGACAACCCGTTGCCCAGATACGGCGAGTTCGGAATCGCCACGCCGTTCGCGCTCAGCACCGTAATGTCGTTGCCGCCGCTGTCCGCGATCCACGAGTTCCCCAGCGTGTCCAGCGCCAGCGCCGCCGCTCCGCTCACTCCGCCTGTGGCCCATCCCATTGAAGGCGAGAGCCCCGCGCCGTTGGGGCTCAGCTTCGTCACCGTCGCTCCGTTATTGCCCACCCACAAGTTGCCGTTGCCGTCGAATGCCAGTGGTCCCGGTCCCTGCAACCCGCCCGCGGTATAGGGATTCGTGGTCGCCCGCGTTCCCGAGTTCGTCAGCACCATCACGTTCGACGACAGCGAGTTCGTCAGCCATGGGTCGTCATAGGGATCGAGCGCCAGGTGCCCGTAGTTCGCGCCCGCCTGCGGAAAGTTCCCGGTAAGTCCGGTCCAGTTCACCGAGCTCACCGTGCTGCTTCCTCCGCCCGACGAAGCTACCACCCACGCATTCCCCTGCGAATCGATAGCCAGGTCGCTCGGCGTTTTGAACGACGGCGACCCGTAGTTGACCGCGATCGTCCAATCGCTTGGCGCAATTCCCAGCGTCGGCTGATAGACCGGCGCAGCTGCCAGCGTCGAGAAGATCGACCCCGCATTATTGCTCGGGTTGCGGCTGATATCCAGCGCCGCCGCCACCGTATCGGTCGGCGCAAAACCGCCCGGAGGCGTCGCTGCGGTAAATAGCCGTCCGCACGCCGCTGTGGAGACTGTGCTGCCGGTCGAGTTCACGCAGCCCGAGATAATATCCGCCAGCGTATTGATCTCGGCTGTAGGAATGGTTGCGATCGATGCCGCGCTCCCCGGCGTGCTTCCGCTTGCGATATCCACCAGCATCTGCGCTATCGAAAACGCGTTCAGCATTCCCTGCACATTGGTCGGGCTCGTTCCGATGTGCGTTGCGTCCACCATGAATGGCGTGAGCGCCCACACCGCTGCCACCGTCGTCCGCTCGTTGATAACGATGAAGGTTGACGGTCCCAGCGTACCGCACTGTCCCAGCAGACCCATCAGCGACAGCGCGGTATTGTTCGTTCCCGGCGCCAGACCTGGGTTTCCGCCCGTCACCACCATGTAGACCGGCGTCGATGCCGAAGGGCACGTATAGTCCCCGGTAATTGAAAAGTTCCCGTTCGCGTCCGTCGTCACGGGCGCGGTCAGCATCGAGATTGCCGCCGTTCCATACCCGTTTGTTCCCGGCGAAAACAACTTGATCGTCGCATACGCCACCGGCTGCTGTCCGCCGTGCGCCGAACCGCTGAACTGCTGCCCGTTCACCGGCACAGCCTCCATCGCCGTGCTCCCGCAACCTGAAAGCGTCAGCGCCAGACCACCTGCCAAAAACGCAAGCAAAGCCCGAAATGGGACAAACCCGCTTCTCTTTATGAACTCATGCATGCACAGACCCCAAGGCTTCCAATCGCTTTTAAACACAAGGACTACAGGCATTCAGCGCGTAGATTCGCGACGCGTGACCTCAGCCTACGCACTATATGTTGCTACCGTGAGAACCTAAAGGTGGCACCTTCATCACACGAACGGGGGATTGACGAACGCCGTGCACGGCGCAGCGAAAAATCGAGCCATAACGCCGCCTTCCGTCACGCACTGGCCCACCAACGCTCATGCCCTCTAACAGCACCTCGTTCGACGTCATCGTCCTCGGCGCCGGCGCCGCCGGTCTCTTCTGCGCCATCCTCGCCGGCCGGCGCCGACGCCGCGTTCTGCTCCTCGACCACGCCGACAAGGCCGGCAAAAAGATACTCATCTCCGGAGGAGGCCGCTGCAACTTCACCAACATCCACACCCGTCCGGAAAACTTTCTCTCCGCCAACCCTCACTTCGCCCGCTCCGCACTCTCCCGTTTCACCCCCGCCGACTTCATCGCCCTCGTCGAGCAACACAATATCCCCTACCACGAAAAAACTCTCGGCCAGCTCTTCTGCGATCGCTCCGCCCAGGAGATTGTCACTATGCTCGAGCGCGAAGCCGTCGCCGCCAACGTCCGCACTCTCCTCGGCACGAAGATCTCCTCAGTCCAACTGGCAACTAACAACCGGCAACTAACAAGTCGCTTTCGCGTCGAGACCTCGGCCGGTATCTTCCACTCAAACTCCGTTGTGGTCGCCACGGGCGGCCTCTCCATCCCCAAGATGGGCGCTACTGCATTTGGCTATCAACTGGCCGCGCAGTTCGGACTCAACATCATCCCCACCCGCCCTGCGCTGGCGCCCCTTGTCTTCACGCCCGAAGACCACGACCGCTGGTGCGACCTGAGCGGCCTCTCCGCCGAGGTCGTCGCCACTGCCATCTCTTCTGCGACGTCGGCGACAGGAGATTCCGGCTCGCGTAGATCAAATCCCCGCGTAGCGCCTGTCCCTGCATTCCGCGAAAAATTTCTCATCACCCACCGCGGCCTCAGCGGCCCCGCTATCCTGCAGGCGTCCTCCTACTGGCAACCAGGCCAACCTGTCCGGCTTGATCTGGCCCCCGGCCTCAACATCACGGCTCCTCTGCTCGCCCAAAACGCTCGTCGCGACCTGAACGCCGCCCTCAGCGCGCTCCGGGGTACCTTACCTGCCCGTCTGGCCGAGCGCTGGCTGACGCTCCACCCTCCTCCCAACTGGACAAACGCCGGCCTCAGCGCCTTCGAGCAGCAACTCCACGCCTGGACCATCACTCCCGCCGGAACCGAGGGGTACGCCAAGGCCGAGGTCACCGCCGGCGGTGTCGATACCGCCGAGCTCGACTCTCAAACCATGCAATCCAAAAAAGTCCCCGGTCTCTACTTCATCGGCGAGGTGGTCGACGTCACCGGCTGGCTAGGCGGCTACAACCTCCAATGGGCCTGGGCCTCCGCCGCCGCCACTATCCTCTCCCTCTAGCAATTTCCAAAAGACAGGAATTACAAAAGCCGCCCTGGGTTGGGCGGCTTTTGTGATGATGGCCAGTCACTGGCCTCCTGAATGGTGCTTCCGGAGGAAGCTGCACTCTATCCGACGACCGCACCATTCTTGGGTGCTGGATTCTTCCGGGGAAGGGCAAAAACTCCACAGAGAAGCTGCTCTATCGGATGGCTCTGTGACCACGTAATATCGCGATGCTGATTATGAAGCAATTTTGATGCCAAATGGTGAAGGGCGGTTTTGTTGGGGTTTTAGAGGTGGTAACGGGAGAAGTTCTCTAAAAACTGAAGGGTGCGGCGGGCGGTCTCCGTAATTTTGGATAATGTCTGAAGCGGCGGTTGCGAGGATTGGCCGAGCGAGGCAAGCAAAAGGGATGAAGAGATGTTTGACCGGGGGTGGCAGGGCCTCTATAATCTTGTAAGTTCTGCCCACCCCCTCCGATCTCCCAACCAACGGGTTTGCTGATTGAGGTTATAGCTGTATTTAGTCCCGGACTTATGGTGTCCGGATGTAAATATGCGGCCAGAAGCATGGGGTGAGGCCGAAGCAGGATTTGGCCGTCTAAGCCGTCTAAGGAGCATCACAGTTCGCATGAAATCCAAGCTAGTTCTAGTCTCAGCCCTTGCTGCGGGCCTAATGACCTTCTCTGCAGTTGCACAGGCAGCAGGCCCCCAGGCTCCTGCGGCTGTCCGCCCCGGCCCCGGTCCGCACCCCAGGCAGTTCCCGCGAAGATTGCGTTGATTGAGTTCGAGCAGGTGGCTGCGGCGACCAATGAGGGTCAGCGCGCTCTGCTGGATCTGCAGAAGAAGTATGAACCGAAGAAGGCGCAGCTGGATGCAGTTGGCCGCGGAGATCGACACGCTGACGAAGCAGTTGCAGGCGGCGCCCGCAACGATGCCGGAAGATGAGAGGGCATCGAGGGCGCGGAATCTTGATGCGAAGCAGAAGCAGTATCAGCGCGATGGCGAAGATGCATCGACTGCGTACAACGCAGATGTGCAGGACGCGATCGGCAAGGTGGCGCAGAAGCTCGGGCCGGTGGTCATCGATTATGTGAAGAAGAACGGCTTCACCATGCTGCTGGACGTTACGGGACAGCAGGGCGGCGCGGTAAAGGTGCTGTGGTCGCAGGAAGGAAGCGACATCTCGCAGGCGATTGTGGATGCTTACAACGCGTCTTCGGGCATAGCGGCTCCGGTGCCGTCGGCGCCCTCGGCGAGCCGTCCGCGCACGACTGCTCCGGCTGCAGGGACTGCGCCGAAGCCAGCCACGACTAAGCCAGCTACCACGCCAGGTAAGTAGGCGCGGGCTGGTAAGCGGCCTGAATGCCGCAGATGCGAGGCAAGCATACCAATCGGCTCGCTAATTCAGAATGCCGCTCCATTCAAAATGCGGCTAAATTCAGAATGCGGCGGTTTTGAGCGTGAAACCGTCCAATGATTGCAAGAGAGATTAAAGTTCGACCGATTTTTCGAAGGAGTACCCCACACCGCATGAACCGCAACCTATTACTCGTCTCCGCCCTTGGCGCGGGATTGATGACGTCCTATGGAGTGGCTCAGACCGCCGCTCCGCAGGCCCCCGCACCGGCTCCTGCCACCCGCAGCTGCCGCGCCTGCGCCGATCGTGCCCCAGGCGATTCCTGCAAAGATCGCGCTGATCGCGTTTGAGCAGGCGGTGTTTGCAACCAACGAAGGCCAGAAGACCGTCGCAGATGTACAGAAGAAGTACGAGCCGAAGAAGGCGCAGATCAACTCGCTGTCGGCGGAGATCGATTCGCTGAAGCAGCAGCTCCAGGCCCTGCCGGCTACCGCGAGCGCAGAGGATCGCGCGGCGCGTCAGCGGACTATCGACACCAAGGACAAGGAACTGCAGCGCCAGGCCGAGGATGCGCAGACGTCGTATAACGGAGATCTGCAGGATGCGTATGGCAAGGTGGCGCAGAAGTTCTCGGTGACGCTGAAGAACTACGTTGCGCAGAACGGCTACACGATCCTTATCGATGTGAGCAATCAGCAGAGCGCGGTGATGTGGGCGCTGCCGAATACGGATGTGACGGAGGCGGTTGTGAAGGCATACAACACGACTTCGGGTGTCGCGGCTCCTCCGCCTGCTGCACCTTCGGCGAGCCGTCCGGCTCCGAGGCCTGCTACCCCGACTGCACCTAAGCCGGCCGCACCCACCAGGTAAATCAAGAGGCGGAAGAGCGATTCAAAGGGAGGCCATCGATGGCCTCCCTTTTGATTTCCGGTCGAGGAGTCCCTGACTGGCACCTGTGGAAAACTCTGTGGATCGCGGGGTGGGGGTGACGATGAGAACCGGTATCCTTTTGGATTTCGAGTTTTACAAAGGGATTGAGACGCGTTGTTTAACCGCAACCGTTTCTTCGAGTTATACGGGTATAAGCGGACCTTGCGAGGCTCTTTCTTTTTGGCGGGAGGCAAATGCGCGGATTTCAACGCTTTCCACAGATATGAGTTACGAGGTGGTTACAAAAACGGGTTGGCGCAAAAGCAATCCCGGTAGCGATTGCAGCATCGAGAAAGACGTTTCCAACTTGTGACCTTTGAAGTTCGCCCGAATTATTTTGTAATTTAACGTGTTACATAATCTCAAAAAGGCTTATTCTTCGCCTACTTTGAGGACGGCAAGGAAGGCTTCCTGCGGAATGTCAACCTTGCCGATACGCTTCATGCGCTTTTTGCCTTCTTTTTGTTTATCGAGGAGTTTGCGCTTTCGGGAGATGTCGCCGCCGTAGCACTTTGCGATTACATTTTTGCGAATGGCTGTGACGGTTTCGCGCGCGATGATCTTGGAGCCGATGGCGGCCTGGATGGCGACCTCGAACATTTGTCGCGGAATCAGTTCGCGCATCTTGGAGACGAGGGCTTTGCCGCGCTCGTAGGCGAAGTCGCGATGGACGATGATGGAGAGCGCGTCGACGGGTTCGCCGGAGACGAGGATGTCCATCTTGACCATGGGTGAGATCCAGGTGCCGGCAAGATGGTAGTCAAGCGATGCGTAACCGCGAGAGACACTTTTTAATTTGTCGTAGAAATCGAGAACAATTTCATTGAGTGGGAGCTCATAGGTAAGCAGAACGCGGGTCTCGGAGACATACTCGAAGTTCTGCTGGCGGCCGCGTTTGTCTTCGACGAGCTTGAGGATGCCGCCGACATACTCTTCGTTGGTGAGGATTTTCGCGGTGATGACGGGCTCTTCGATGGATTCGATCTCGGAGGGATCGGGCCAGCGGGACGGATTGTCAACTTCGATCACAGATCCATCGGTGAGGGTAATTTTGTAACGAACACCGGGCGCTGTTGTGATGAGGTCGAGGTTGTACTCACGCTCGAGGCGCTCCTGAATGATTTCGAGATGGAGGAGCCCGAGGAAGCCACAGCGGAAACCGAAGCCGAGAGCGACAGAGGACTCGGGTTCGAAGGAGAAGGAGGCATCGTTGAGGCGAAGTTTTTCGAGGGCGTCGCGGAGCATGGCGTGCTCGTGGGAGTCGACGGTGTAGAGGCCGGCGAAGACCATGGACTTGATGTCTTCGAAGCCGGGGAGAGGCTCGGCGCAGGGACGTTCGACGGAGGTGATGGTGTCGCCGACCTTGGTGTCGGCTACGTTTTTAATGGTGGCGACGAAGAAGCCGACCTCGCCGGCGGTGAGCTCGGCGATTTCGACGGGCTTGGGCGTCATGACGCCCATGGACTCGACGTCGAAGACGCGACCGTTGGACATGACTTTGATCTTCATGCCCTTGGCAAGGCGGCCATTGATGATACGGGCGAGGACGATGACGCCTTTATAGGGATCGAACCAGCTATCGAAGATGAGAGCCTGCAGCGGTGCTTCTGGGTCGCCTTGCGGCGGCGGGAGCAATGTGACTACAGCTTCGAGGATGCTCTCTACGTTGAGGCCGGTCTTTGCGGAGACGGCGATGGCATCATCGGCTGGTAGCCCTACGGATTTCTCGATCATCTCCTTGGTGCGCTCGATGTCGGCGCTGGGGAGATCGATCTTGTTGATGATGGGGATGATCTCGAGTCCGTTGGAGATGGCGAGGTAGGCATTGGCGAGGGTCTGGGCTTCGACGCCTTGTGATGCGTCGACGACCAGCAGCGCGCCTTCGCAGGAGGCGAGTGAGCGCGAGACCTCGTAGGAGAAGTCGACGTGGCCGGGGGTGTCGATGAGGTTGAGCTGGAAGGTGTCGCCGTCGTGCGCCTTGTACATCATGCGGACGGTGTGGGCCTTGATGGTGATGCCGCGCTCGCGCTCGAGATCCATGGCGTCAAGGACCTGGGCCTGCATCTCGCGGGCGGTGAGCGAGCCGGTGAGCTCGAGGAGCCGGTCGGAGAGAGTGGACTTGCCGTGGTCGATGTGCGCGATGATCGCGAAGTTGCGGATGTGGCTTGGATCCATTTTGTAGCGGGATGGCCTCAGTCTCTATGTTAACACCCGAGCGCCGGTAGTGAGGCGTATTGGGGTGCGGCGCGTCTACAATCAATGAGCGCAGATGATACGACGGATTAGCGTAGAGAAATGGGCGTGGAGGTGTGTGCTGGCGGTGGCGTGCGTGCCGCTGGCGCTGCTGACGGGGTGTCCGCAGGAGAATGCTGGTGCTCCGGGGAAGGTCGCTCCGCAGAGCACTGCGCCGGCGGTGAGCGCTGGTGCGAATGCGAGTGCGGCTGCTGCTCCGGCTAAAGATTTGGCTGCGGTTGCCGCTGGGCAGGAGGCGCCTGCGACGGCGCAGTCTGTCGATATCGCGGCCAATGCGTATAAGGCGCAGCAGCTGATTAACGACGCGGAGAGGATGTATCGCAGCGGCGTGGATAACTATCGCGCTGGGCGGCTGGATGCGGCGCGGATGGATTTCGATTCCGCCGTGGATACGATGCTGACGAGCGGGATGGACCTGAAGGGCGATGCGCAGCTGTCGGATGAGTTTACGCATCTGCTGGATGCGGTGAACTCGCTGGAGATGTCGGCTCTGAAGCAGGGCAATGGGTTTTCACCGACGCTCGAGGCCGCACCCTTGGATGCTGCGAACGAAGTGACGTTTCCGCCCAATGCAGAGTTGACGGCGAAGCTGGCGGCGGAGTTGAAAACAACACAATCGGACTTTCCGCTGGTGGTGAATGATTATGTCGCCGGATTCATCAGTTACTTTTCGAACTCGCCGGGTGGTCATGCGCATCTGCTGCGGTCGCTGGAACGGGCGGGGAAGTACAAGGACATGATTGCGGAGAACCTGCGCGCAGAGGGCGTGCCGCAGGACCTGATCTATCTGGCGGTGGCGGAGAGCGGGTTCCAACCGCAGGCTCTGAACGCGCGATCGGGCGCGGGCGGGATGTGGCAGTTTATGCCGACGGGCGCTTATGGGCTATCGCGTAATGGATGGTTCGATGAGCGATTCGATCCGGAGAAGTCTTCGAAGGCTTATGCAAAGTATATGCGGACGCTCTACGATCAGTTCGGGGACTGGTACCTGGCGATGGCGGCGTACGACTGGGGGCCGGGGAATATTCAGCGCGCGGTGATGAAGACGGGCTACGCGGACTTCTGGGAGCTGTACAAGAGAAATATGCTGCCGGCAGAGACGAAGAATTATGTGCCGGGTATTATCGCGGCGATCATCATGGCGAAGAACCCGCAGCAGTATGGGTTGGAGATTTGGTGCCTGAGGCGCCGGTGGTGTCGGACAAGGTGACGGTGGACTATGCGGTGGACCTGCGGCTGGTGGCGGATGTGGCGGGCGCATCGCTCGAGGAGATCGTTGCGCTGAATCCGAGCCTGCTGCGAATGACGACGCCGCGGGACCATGGATTTTGATCTGCATCTTCCGGTTGGGACGAAAGATGTATATCTCGAGCGAATTAAGAGTATTCCTGAGGAGAAGCGGACGAGCTGGCGGTTCCATGTGGTGCGGAGCGGCGAATCGCTGGACGGGATTGCGGCGGTGCTTCATGCGAAGCCGAGCGAGATTGCAACGGTGAACGGTATTGGAGTGGGACAAGGTCTGGATGTGGGCGATGAGTTGGTGATACCTGTAGCGACCGCTACCAGCGCGGTGCATACGCCACGGTACACGGTGCGCGCAGGCGATACGCTGGTGACGGTCGCGGACCGGTTCAATGTAACCACAAGCCAGTTGCGAAGGTGGAATCATCTGACATCGAGCACGTTGAAGGCCGGCGTGCAGTTGAATGTCGCCGCGCCGGTGAGGCTGGCTCCTGCGACGCGAGTAAGTGCAAAGAAAACGCACCGCAGTGCAGGATCGACAACCGCGAAGAGCACCGGAACGAAGGGTACGGGGACGCAGTCGAGCGCGACGAAGAGTGGAACGAAGAATACATCCGGTGTTGCGAAGAGCAAGACGGGCGGTGCGAAGACAACTCCGGCAAGCGCGTTGCGATGATCGAGACGAAATCCACGCTGCACGATGAGTTTCCTTAACAAAAAGAGTGCTTGCTATCAGTAGCAAACAGATGCACTCTGTTGCTAGAATTCATGCCGCGATGTGAAGCTGTTCCGTTGCGACGCGAGACGAAGACAAGAAGCGAATGCAGTGGGGCAACCAAGAGAGCACAGCGAGTGGAAGAAGGGGAGCAGAGATGATGTTCGATGAAGCGCTCAAGCTGTATGCATCTGCCGCAGATGATGACGGCCACGATTTTACTGATGACTGACGACAACGAATCGCATTCCTTCGACGATGAGGATGATGAGGAAGAGGTGACGATGACCTCTGACGATGATGATGACGAGGTTCCGGACGATGATGATGATGAGCTGTTTGTGAGCAAACACGCTGAAGAGGCGGTGATCTTCTCTCCGCCTCCATCTCCTGTGGAGATGTATGCGCCTCCTACCCGGGAGTCTGAAGTTCCGGAGAAGAGCGTAGTGGCGGAACCGGTGGTCGCGAAGCCGGTGAAGGCGTCAGCAAAGAAAGCGGTGGCGAAGAAAGCTGCTGCAGCGAAGAAAGCGCCGGCTAAGAAAGCGCCGGCGAAGAAAGCCGCTGCGAAGAAGGTCGCAGCCAAGAAGGAGCCTGCCAAGAAGACGGTCGCGAAGAAGAGCTGCCGTGAAGAAGGCCGCGAAGAAGGCGGCGAAGAAGGCTGCGCCAGAAAGACATTGAAATCTGCCGCGAAGAAGTCCAGTGCTCTGCGCGGCGGTAAGGTTGCCTTGAAAAAGGCGGCCGGCAAGAAGAGCACTTGAGAAGCAAAAAATCAACGAAGAGAGGTACTACCTTGGCAACTAAGAAAGCAGCAAAGAAGGCAGTAAAGAAGGCAGTCAAGAAGGCCAGCAAAGAAGGCTGCGAAGAAGGCCGCGAAGAAGGCTGCGAAGAAGAAGTAACCTAACCATCAAAGGCAAGCAAAAAGGCCCGGACTCCTCATTGAGCGCCCGGGCCTTTTTGCGTCTGGAGGTAATTGTGTGGCGATTTATTTCTTTTCGCGCGGCGATGGTCGGCGAGGACGTCGTCGCTGTGGGTGTTCGGATTGATCCTTCAGTCCCAGCCTTGACCATCTTGCCGGAGGGCGAGATGAGGAACGTGTCGCGCTGAGCGAATTTGTTGTCGCCATGCGCGGCGAGCGGAACGCCGTAAGCGTCGATGACCTTGTGGTCGGGATCGGCGAGCAGCTTGAAGGTGAGCGAGTCCTTGGTGCAGAAGGTCTTGTGGCTTTCGACGGTATCGAGCGAGACGCCGAGCACGACTGCGTTGAGCGCGTCGTACTTGGGCAGGTCGCGCTGGAAGTTGTGGGCCTCGATGGTGCAGCCGGTGGTCATGTCCTTGGGATAGAAGTAGAGGACGACCCACTTGCCCTTGTACTGCGGAGAGGCAGACGTTCTTGTCTTCCTGCGAGGGCAGGCTGAAGTTGGGAGCAGTGGCGCCGACGGCGATCACGTCCGCGAGTGCCCGGACACCGAGGGTGCCTGCGGTGGCAATGGCGAGGATGACTGCGATCCATAGACTCTTTGCGAACCATGGATTCTCCTTGTGTTTCGAGGTTAGGTGGCTTTGGGGCTCGGTGAGGCAGCGATGTGACGTGGCGACTTGCGTACTGGTTACAGCGCAGTTACGGTGTGCCCGACGTCACGGAGCCATTCTACTCCGCGACGATGGCGATGCCAGCGGCGTCGGCGGCGGCGATGATGGCCGCCGTGTCGAAGAGCAGGGTCCGGCCGGCCTCGAGGGCGAGGCAGGTTGCGCCGGCGCGCGCCATGGCCTCGATGGTGGCGACGCCGATGACGGGGACGTCGAAGCGCATGTCCTGATTGGGTTTGGCGACTTTGACGACGGTGAGGGCGCGGCTGAGGATGTTGTCGGCGGCTTCGCCGGAAGAGGTTCTTCGCTGGCGCGATCGAGGGTGCGCAAGAGCGCGCCGGCGCGGTCGATGGTGGCGTCGGTGCCTTCCATGGCCTCGACGGCGACGCAGGCCTGGGCGGCGATGACGACGGTCTGGCCGAGGTCCTAGGCGGCGATTGCCGCGGGCTACGATCGCGGCCGTAGGCGATGTCCTTTTGTTCCTCTTCGCTGGGGGCGCGGCTGGTGAGGACGCCGGGCTTGGCGAGGAGCGGCTCGAGGTAGTGGGTGGAGGAGATGAGTTCGATGCCTTCGTCGGCGAGGACCTTGGCGACGGCGCCGAGCAGCATGTCGGTGTTGCGGGTGCGGAGGTTGAGGAGGAGCTTGGCGAGGCGCCAGTCGGGGCGGATGGAGGAGAAGATCTGCGTGTGCTTGACCTGGCCGGCCATGACGGCGCGGGTAACGCCTTCAGCGCTGAAAGGTTTCGATGAGGCGGGAGAGTTCGCCGAGCGACATCCAGTGGACGTGGATTTCAGGATCGGCGGCGGCGCGGGCGTCGATCTCGGGGTCGGTCTCTTCCTTGATGGCGGCGACGACGACGGTGAGGCCGTGGGCGCGGGCGGCTTCGAGCAGCAGGAAAGGAAAGCGGCCGTTGCCGGCGATGAGACCCAGTTTGGACATTCAGCTCTACTCTAGCGCATGCGGGGATGAGTGCTGGGGAATGAAGGGGCTTTTCCTGAGGCTGGCACAGTCAAGAGGCATGGATGGACCAATTAGTTGTGGAAAAAAAGAAATTGTGTATTTTTGAGCGCAATTTTGGATGCAAAACGTGGACACGTTTTGGTGCTTTGAGTGGCAAACGTGGATCCTGAACCGCGATCAATTTCGTGTTGACGCAAGAGCGATGACTTCGTTCGTTAGATGCCCAGGTATGAACCACCTTCGAAGAATTATGTCAGACGGACGTTCTCCGGAAGACCATTAAGCATTTGTTCGATTCGGAGATCGCTTGCAGTGAGTCCGTAGACTTCGACATAGCTGCACAGCAGCCATGTTTGCAGATGAACCCTCTCGATGAATGGTGGTGGATTTTGCTTGTAGGCGAGGAGATGCATCTCGGGCGGTTGGATGTTCGCGACCGGGGGCATGATGTAGCGAAGCTCTCCTCGACCTCTTGGCAGCCGAGTCTTCGATAGAAGGCTTTTCTTTGCGCTTTGGCTGTGTCGGCTGTCCGGGTCTTGTCTGAATCGACTTCCACCAGCAGAAAGCGACCGGCTACTTCGGTACGCTTTGTGACTTCGGTGAAGAGGTATCGGCCTATCCCATTGCCTCGGAGGCTGTCACAAACAGCCAAGTACTCAAGCAGACCAGCGTCGCAGCCGGTGAAGCAGAGAGTGATGGCAAAGCCGATCACCGTATTCTCGCGGGAAGCTACGAGGAAGATGTATTCGGGGCGTTGCAGCATGGAGGCTAGCTCCTCGATGCTCTTGCGCTCGCTTTGCGGAATGGCATTGGTATAGAGTTTGACCAATGCTGCGAATGCGAGGTCAGTGGGGGAATGGATTCGATAGGTTTCCAAGGGTTCATTCAAGTGTAGACCAGTCGGAAGAGAGGTCGGCGGCGGCGCGGAGTCAATCTCGGGGGCGGTCTCTTCTTTGATGGCGTTTGAGTTGGTGGTTTGGCTAGGGGGTTACATGCAGTTTCGTTCGGCTATGTTTTCGGACGGTGTGGGGAGGATTTCCATATCGCGAAGGATAGGAGGAGAGATACCGCCGTGCCGAGGGTGATGAGGTTCGCGATCACTGCGCGGTTCTCGCCGATGTGGATTCCTTTGACGCCCAGCGCAATAATGGCAAAGACCGGTAGCAGATACGAGGTAATGAAGTACACGATCTGTGATGGCCACGAGGAGTACATGCCGATGAATGCGACCTCCCAGCCGGGGTCATCGGGTTGCAACTTCTGCTTCAGCTCGTGGAGATGAATCCACAGATACATCTGCACGGAGAGAATGATGAGTATTCCCCAGCGGGTTGTGGCTTCGGCGGGGAACTTGACCCCAAATGCCTCGAAGGAGTTGCCTCCCGCACGTGCCTGCAGCTCCTTGAGAATATTGTCAATCTGATTAATGCCGACGTTCCCATAGCTAGGCGCAAATGTGTCCAGGTTGGGAAATGAGGTGGCGAATGTTCCCAGCGGCGCCGCGAAGTCCTTGAGGTGAGTCTGTATAGCCACCTGCGGGTTGAAATCCAACTCTTCGTATTTTGTGATTGGGATGACAAGGTCTTCATCCCTCAATACGTAATAGGATGAGTCTTTGACTCGATCGAGCAGTTGTCCCCTGACGCGTGCACGACCGACAAGCAGGCGTACCTCTTTTGATGGAGGCGTCGGAGGGGTATTTTTGAGAGTGCTCCAGTTCAATACGCGTGGTCCCGATTCGTCCGGAAACAAGGAGGAGCGAATATTTGATCTTCCTGAGTCTTCAACCCAATCTAACTTTGCCGGCAGCAGAGCTCTTTCCCCCAGGTAGTAGACCTTGTTTGAAACCTCAATAGGAATTCGCAGTTTATGGTTCTGACTTAACGTATTCCAGCAATCGCGGAACTGCTGCAATGTTGTTGGTGGGTCCAGGTGGACCTCGGCCGGTAGAAAGAGTACATCGGCCGGCGCACTTTGTGTCTGGCTTTCCGTGTAATTCCGAAGAGGGCCTTCTACGATCCAGTTCGGCCCTGTAAAGCGAACGAGATGTTTATTTGGGGAATTTATTTCGTTTAATCGAGTTAATAATCTGCCCATCGTTTATCGCGATGTTGGGTTTTTCGGCTAGAAATTTCCTCTCCTGCTCGATCAGCTCCAAGGTAATGGAGGCCGATCTGTTCTTTGGCTGCGGCAGTTGATCGAAGTGGCTCGGATCGATGGATCTGGCGCCCTCCGGCTTTTGTTTCTCCGCGTTGACGAGCGCTTCTGCCTGCGACTGAATCCAATCGCTCTTCCATTCCTTGGTCAGTTCCTGGATGGCGGCGATCTCTTTGCGGGCCTGCTGGATTTCGCTTGGGCCTGCGGAGAATGCGATTACGATGGCGCCCAGGCAGAGGGCGATCAGACTGAAATGAATCGTCCGCAGATGCTCGACGTAGTCCTTGGACCAATGCGGTCCGGACACCCGACCTATCATGTCAGTTACCTTCGCCAACGATGTGCGCTGCGATGTGCCTAAGAGTATGGTTCGCGGCTGTCAGCGTGTCAATTGTGAAGATGGCGAGCTCGCCGGGGGGCCTCGGGTTTCTCCGCTCTGCGATTCAGGGTGAATCGCTCTGGTCGAATGACGGTTTGGTGGTGGAAGAGAAACAAAAGAATAAGCAACGCCAAAAGCAAATGCGGGGTTCTTCCCCTTCGACAAGCTCTGGGTCAGAATGACAAATCAATGTGAAAGCAGATAGGAGTGGTAGTGGGGTATGCGGATTATTTGATGATGCCGCGGTGGCTGTTGGCGATGAAGTCGACGAGGTAGGCTACGTGTTCGCTGGTGGGGGCGAGGGTTTCGCGGATGGTGGCGAGGGCGTCGGTGGTGTTGAGTTTCGAGGCCTGGAGGAGGCGGTAGGCGGCGCGGAGTTGCTTGATTTGTTCTGGGGTGAAGCCGCGGCGCTCGAGGCCTACCTTGTTGATGCTGTAGGCGTGGTTGTTGCGCTCGGCGGAGGTGATGGAGTAGGGGAGAACGTCCTGGGTGGCCATGGTGCCTCCGCCGATGTAGGCGTGTTTGCCGACGCGGCAGAACTGGTGAACGGCGCTGAAGGCGCCGATGACGGCGTAGTCCTCGACGGTGACGTGGCCGGCGAGGGTGGCCGACGTTGGCGAGGATGCAGTGGTCGCCGACGTGGGAGTCGTGGCCGATGTGGCCGGAGCACATGATGAGGCAATTGCTGCCGAGAGTGGTGAGGCCGCCGCCGCCGGTGGTGCCGCGGGAGATGGTGACGTACTCGCGGATGGTGTTGCTGTCGCCGATGCGGACGCCGGTGGGTTCGTTGGCGTACTTGAGGTCTTGTGGGGCTACGCCGAGGCGGCGAAGGGCGAGATGCGGTTGCCGTTGCCCATCGTCAGGTGGCCTTCGAGGACGACGTGGGAGATGAGTACGCAGTCTTCGCCGAGGATGACGTTAGGGCCGATGGTGCAGTAGGGGCCGATGGTGCAGGAGCGGGGATCTGCGCGCCTGCGGCGATGATCGCGGTGGGGTGGATACTTGCTTGGCTCATCAGGGGGTGGGAGCCTCGGTGGGTGGGTGCATGGGGGAGATGGCGGGGCGGGGAATGAGGCCGCAGGTGGCGGTGGCCTCGCAGACGAGCTTGCCGTCGACGGTGGCCTGAGCCGAGCATCTTGACGGCACGGCTGCGCCAGTTGATGGTGGTGACCTCGATGCGGACCTGGTCGCCGGGGATTACGGGGCGGCGGAAGCGGGCGCCGTCGATTCCGGTGAAGACCATGAGGGTGGTCTCGGGGTCGGGGATCTCGGTGAGGATGAGCAGGCCGCCGGTCTGGGCGATGGCTTCGACGATCAGGACGCCGGGCATGATGGGATAGCCGGGGAAGTGGCCCTGGAAGTATGGCTCGTTGATGGTGACATTCTTGATGGCGACGATGCGCTTTTTGCGCTCGATCTCGAGGACGCGGTCGATGAGGAGGAACGGGTAGCGGTGAGGAAGGATGGACATGATGCGATTGATGTCCATCACCTGCTCGATTTTGGCAGGGGCTTCTGTGGCCCTGGCTTCGGTTAGCGTCTCTTCACTCATGGCAAGGATGAGTATAAATGGGCGCTGAGGAAGACAAGGGGGCAAGACTATCTACACGACGAACTGATCCGCACCTTAGATGCGGGTCTGGGAATGTCTGCGCCGATTCTGATAGACTCCACGGCCACAGCTTCAAGCGATGGAGGTTTGCGATGAAAATGCAGTTCTCCCTGATAGTGTTGGCTGGTCTTTTGGCACCGGCGCCGATGGTGGCGCAGAATGTGTTCGACGGTACGTGGAAGATCGACATGAACAAGGTCGATTTTTCGAAGAAGCCGGATGTGTTTTTGCTGCAGGGTGGGATGTATTCGTGCAAGTCGTGCGCGCCGCCTTTCACGATCAAAGCGGATGGCACGGACCAACCGGTCAGAGGGTATCCCTATTTCGACACGGTGGCGATCAAGGTGGTGAGCGACCATGAGGTCGACGAGACGGACAAGAAGGGTGGCAAGGTCGTCGCGACTTCGACCGCTATTGTTTCGGCAGACGGCAAGTCGGCGACGGTCAAATTTAATGACAGCAGCAACGCCAACGGCGGTCCGCCGGTGACGGGCTCACGTGAGGCGACACGCGTAGCGAGTGGGCCGGCAGGATCGCATGCGGTATCCGGTTCGTGGCGAACGACCAAGATAGAAGGGATCTCGGACAATGCGATCGTATGGACTTACAAGGTGAGTGGTGACCAGATCACGATGACGGCGCCGACGGGCCAGGCTTACACGGCCAAGCTGAATGGCGCTGACGCGCCAATGAAGGGCGATCCGGGCGTCACCAGCGTTTCGGTGAAGATGATCGGCAAGGACACATTGGAAGAGACGGACAAGCGTGATGGCAAGGTGGTCGATGTATTCAAATTGACGGTCGCAGGCGACGGTAAAAGTGCAAAGGCTACCAACGAGGACAAGCTGCAGAACAGGACCGCGACCTTCGATGTGATGAAGCAGTAGATACACTGTCGTCAGTCTTGCGCCGACATGGCTGTCACCAAATCTGCCCCCTGCCCAGCAGCAGATTCGCGAATCAATAAACCACCGGTCTTTGAAGGTCGCTAAGGCTAAGTGACAGCCACTGGCATTTGGGCGCTGGGGGTTGAGAGGGAGAGCTCAAGCTCCTCTGGGGTCATGTCTGCGGGGACGTCGGCGAAGAGCGGGGTGGAGAGGTAGCGCTCGCCGGTGTCGGGCAGCATGCAGAGGATGGTGGAACCGGTGGGGGCTTCGGCGGCGACGCGGAGTGCTCCGCTGAAGGTGGCGCCGGAGCTGATGCCGACGAAGATGCCCTCTTTGGTGGCGAGTTCGCGGCTCCAGTGCATGGCGTCGGCGTTGGGGATGCGGAGGATGCGGTCTATCTTGTAGGAGTCGACGGCGTCCTGGACGAGCTTGGCGATGAAGTCTGGGCTCCAGCCCTGCTGGGGGTGCGGGGTCCAGGCGGGATGGCTGGCGGTGGGAGTGCCGTCGGGGTTTTTGGGCTGGGGCTGGCCGCTCGAGAGCATCGGCGCGGGGTCGGGCTCGCAGACGACGATCTTTGTGGCGGGGCGATCGACGCTGAGGACGCGGGCGACGCCTTTGAGGGTGCCTCCGGTGCCGAAACCGGTGACCCAGTAGTCGAGGGGCTGGTCCTCGAAGTCGCGGAGGATCTCCTGCGCGGTGGTTTTGGAGTGGAAGTTGGCGTTGGCCTCGTTCTCGAACTGGCGGGTGAGGAACCAGCCGTTTTTCTCGGCGAGCTCGTTGGCTTTTTTGACCATGCCGAAGCCGCGTGCGGAAGCCGGAGTGATGACGACCTTGGCGCCGAGGAAACGCATAAGGCGGCGGCGCTCGATGGAGAAGGACTCGGCCATGGTGACGACGAGGGGGTAGCCCTTCTGGGCGCAGACCATGGCGAGGCCGATGCCGGTGTTGCCGCTGGTGGCCTCGACGACGGTCTGACCGGGCTTGAGGACGCCGGTGCGCTCGGCGTCTTCGATGATGCCGAGGGCGAGGCGGTCTTTGACTGAGCCGAGGGGGTTGAAGGCCTCGATCTTGACGTAGAGGTTGATGCCGGCGGGCGCGAGCTTGTTAATGCGGACGACGGGCGTGTTGCCGACGGTGCCGAGGATGTTGTCGAACTTCATCGAGTAGGGCTCCTTCAGGGGATTCTTGGGCGGCCTTAATTGGGCTAGGCAATCATCCGGGTTTGCGGCGATTGATGCAAGTGCAGCGGGTGTGTCGCCTGATTTTCCTGCATAGGGCCATGCTTGTCTGCAGACCTGATTGCACTTGGTATTGCCGGCGGCTACTGCTTTGCTTGTCTGCGTCGTCTTCCGGAGATGAGGTAGACGTTGGCGCGGGGCTCGAAGAGCGGGTCGGCGGAGGCTTCGATGCCGTCGACGCGGGGGATGGGATCGAAGATGAGTTGCTGCTGCTCGGCGGCGTCGTTTGGGGCGACTGCGGTTAGTGCGATTTCGCCGAGGGTGAGCTGCGGGCGGTCTTCGGGCCAGCGGATGGTGGCGTCGTCGGTGGGGTCGCCGTCATGAGCGAGTTGGATGACGATGCGGAATTTGACTGGACCGGCGGCGATGCGGGTTTTGAGCTCGTCGAAGAGGAAGTTGGGAGGCTGCGCGGCTGCTGCTGCGGCATCGAGATATTCATTGCCGTCGACCGGCAGGATTCGATAGCGGCCGAAGCAACTTGCGCCGGTGGCATTGGTGAACTTAAAGGCGGAGACGGCGAAGAAGGACTCGTGGGCGAAGCTGGTGGGGATGGGCTTGGGGGTCTGGACGAAGGCGAGAGCGGCGGGATGCGAGCCGAGGAACTGCTCGATTGCGTTGGGGTGGAGGCCGGCGAAGTCGGTGGCGATGAGGGCGTTGAGGAAGTCGACGAAGCCCTCGGCGGTGTTGGCGGGGAAGGCGTCTACGGAGTGGGCGACGATGTCGGTGTGGACGTGCTCGGCGAGGTGGAAGCGGATGACGCAGCCGCGAGGGCTGGCGTGGTCGTTGTTGTCGGGGATGTTGGGGACGCCGGCGAAGTCAGAGAGGCGCACGGTGACAGGTGTTGAGGCGTACAGGATGTGCGGGGCGCGGGTGAGGGACGCGGCCTCAGCGGAGGGAGTGAAGGTGCCGGTGAGGAGAATTCCCTTGGCGTGGGCGGGGCGGAAGCCGGAATGGACGCCGCCGTTGATTTTGTCGAAGGCTTCGATGGCATTTTTGCTCAGGGTCAACAGTTTTTCGTCAGTTGTAAGGGGCATGGTTGATCTCTCTGTTCAGTAAATGAATTTTGGCCCATTGGATTTAGTCCCAGTGGATTCAGGCGAGGCACGATTCACTTTACATGGGAGCCGCGGGCTGCGTATTGAGCGATCGATGAAAAATAAGCGCTGCGGGTTTTGCGGTGTTGAAACTGTGGCGTTTACGTCCGGAGTGAAGTTCTGGCGTTGCGAAGCGAAGGATTTTGAGCAGGTCCGGTACTTGCCTTTCGAGCGGGCATGGGTTGTAATCATGCGCAACTGGGCCTCTTACCAATCTGCTGAGCATGGAGGTGCGTGATGCTGCGTATAGCGATGGGAGTCTGGGCGGGCCTGATGGCTGTAAACCTCGCGGCGCAGACGATGGTGCCGTGGGTTACGCGTTCGGCGGATAACTCACGCAGCGGATGGAATCCTCATGAGACAGCGTTGACGCAGGCCTCGGTGGGGACCAAGGGGATTCGGCGAGCGACAATTATTCCTGTCACCGGCGATGCGCGTGGAATGGAGGCGCAGCCGCTGATACTGCCCGGAGTGAAGGTTGCCGACGGCAGCACGCACGATGTGATGGTGCTGCCATCGATGGCGAATGTTGTGCGTGGCGTGGACGCCCATACGGGCGCGGGTTTGTGGAGCGTTAATTTAGGGACTCCGATTGTTGGAAGCACACCGACTGGCCCGAGGAAGGCTAACCCGGATGGGTGTGTGGGCGATTTCCCGACGATCGATTGTCACGCGATTAATGACAAGTGGGGCGTGTTGAGCACAGGCGTGATCGATGCGGATACGCAGCGGGTGTATATGGTGGCGTGGATCTCGCCGGACGGCACGCCGCAGAATGCCAAGCACTATGTTTTTGTGCTGAAGGTTGCTGACGGGACGCTTGTGGCGCCAAAGGTTTTAGTTGCCGGTAAGAGCGTGGGACAGGACTACGCGAGTTCGATGAGAAAGCAGCGGAGCTCGCTGGTGCTGACGAACATCAACGGGCGGAAGATGGTGTTCTGGGCTTCGGGGACGGTGCAGGAGACGGGCGCGGGAGCGGCAGGATGGGTGTTCGCATTCGACTGCGCGACGAATACGATTACGGCTGCGCTGGCGATGACGTCGGGAGAAGGCGCGGGGATCTGGATGGGCGGGCAGGGACTTGCGGCGGATGCGCAGGGCTTTCTGTATGCGATTACAGGCAACGGGGACTTCGATGGGCAGACGCAGTGGGGTGAGTCGTTTGTGAAGATACAGTACAAGCCGGCCGCGGGAGGGACTGCGGCGAGTTTGAAGGTGGTGGATCACTGGACGCCGTGGACGGATCTGGTGCGATCCGGGCAGGCGCGGCTGGAGTCGACAAAGCTGGCAGGGCAGAGCGCTCCGAGCGAAGCGTTGAAGCCTGTCGGCGGCGGGATGAACATGTCGCTGAAGAATGCGAAGACAGTTGGGACGATCAACGAGCGCGGTGTGCCGGTTGTGCTGGTGTATCCGGATATGGCTACGGGGAACTGGGCGGATGAGGACTGGGGTTCGGCGGGGCCGGCGTGCATCTTTGCGATTGGGATTTGCGTTGCGACGGGAAAGGATGGGATCGGGTATCCGATTAAGGTAGCGAACATGGGCGCGACGGCGGCTACGGACCTGGCGAACCCGAAATCGAACTGCGGCAAGCTTGCGGGTGCTCCGGTGTGGCTGACGATGAGCCCGGGACCGGTCGATCCATGTCCTACGGACCCGACCACGCTGAACTTCTTTCCGTGGGGCGATACCGCGCATCTGCACATGACGCCGGTGCAGTACTATGACCCGGTGCTGAAGTCATGGACGATCTTTGTGTGGGGGGAGAATGCGCAGTTGCACAAGTGGGCTGTGAGTGCGACCGGGACGCTGAGCTATGTCTCCGAGAGCAATGAATATGCCAGCGCGGATGTTCGGGGCCGACCGCCGGGAGGGATGCCGGGAGGATTCTGCTCGGGGTCGAGCAATGGAGCAGACCCGAACTCGGCGATTCTGGTGTGCACGATTCCTTATGGCGATGCGAATGCGCAGGTGGTAAATGGGCGTCTGCTGGTGTACGACCCAGTGCACCTGGCGGCGGATGGGTCGCTGAGGGTTCTGTGGGATTCGCAAAGGTGGGGCGTGGCGTTCCTCTACAACAAATTCGATCCGCCGGTGATTGATGGCGGACAGATATACGTGCCCAACTACAACGGGGGCGTGGATGTTTATCAACTGGCGCAGTAGGGCTCAGTGCTGCTGCAGATAACGGCTACTTCTTTTTGGGAAGCAGGTTGTCGGGGTTGAAGAGAGCGGGGTCGAGGCCTTTGTTGTACTCGACGGTGGAGAAGAAGCGCTGGCTGGACATGTCGCCATCGTGGTAGCGAGTGAGGGTCATGGCGGTGGGAAGGCCCTGGAAGGTGTGGTAGTCATCGTACTCTTCGACGTCGGTGTCGATGTCTTTGAACTTCTCGTTGCGCGACTCGAAGGTGCGGCGAAGGGGGAGGTGGGTGTTGGCGTCGATCTCGATGGTGACGGCATCGTTATCCTCGCTGAGGACGGTGACCTTTTCGGCGAGGCGGCGCTCGACCATGGAGTTCCCCTCATCGATGACCATGACGCCGGGCTTCTTGAGCCATTCGTTGATGACGCTCTCGATGGAGTGATGCTGGCGGCGGAAGTAGTCTTCGACCTGGTCCACGGGAAGGGTGGTGCGACCTTTGTAGGTGACCTCGTAGCCTTCGCCCTTAGTCCATATCTGCACGACGTCGGTCTTTTTGCCGGGGAGGATCATGCTCTTCTCGGTGATGAAGCCGATGCGCTCGGCCTCGGGGCGGCCGTCTACGGGGAATTGATGGGCGGCGGAGAATTCGACGTTAAAGCCGGTGGGCGCGCCGTGGAAGAAGGAGGCAGTGTGGCCGTGGACGGACATGTCCTTGCGATTGAGCCAGGCTTCGCCGCCGAGCGCTGTGACCATCTGGTCGAGCAGAGCACGGCCACGCTGCTCGGCGGTGGAGCCGGAGGGATGGGTGGGAGCGGCGCTGGGAATCTCGCTGGCCTGCGAATGGGCGCGGAGCGGCGCCAGCGCAGTGAGCAGGACGGCGAGGGTGAGTGCTGCGGGTTTCATCGGCGATGCCGGTCTCATTGGTGCTCCGGTTTGGTTGGTGTTGCGGTACAGAGTGTTTCGATACAGAGTGTTGCGGTGTTTCAACCTGTGAGGACCGCTCCGCCGTTGACGTTGAAGATCTCTCCGGAGATGAATCCGGCGAGTGGGGTACAGAGAAATAGTACGGGACCGGCGATCTCCTGGGGGTGTGCGGGACGGCCGAGAGGGATGGTGGACATCACCTTTTTAGACGTCTCGGGGTGGGCGAGGGCAGCGGCGGACATGTCGGTGGCGACCCAGCCAGGAGCGACGCAGTTGCAGAGGATGCCCTGAGGGGCGAGCTCGGTGGAGAGGCTCTTGGTAAGGGAGATGAGCGCGCCTTTGCTGGCGGCGTAGTCCGCGTGGAAGGCCTCGCCGCGCTGGGCGGCGGTGGATGCTACGAGGATGATGTGGCCGCGGGTGCTTGAGGTTTGCGGCTGGCTTTGCGGCTGGCTTTGCATCTGGGCTACGGCGGATTGGATCAGGCCGAAGACGCTGTCGAGATTGATGCTGAGGGTGCTGCGCCACTGGACGCTGGACATGGAGGCGATGGGGACATCGTGGGAGGGCCAGACGCCGTGGTTGACGACGAGGCAGTCGAGGCGGCCTAGAGCTGCGGTAGCGGCGGCGATGAGGGACTGGCCGTCTTCGACGGTGTTGAGGGATTGGCGGATGGGGATGCAGAGAGGGGCTTCGGAGTCGGGGCCGGCGCACTCGGCGGCGAGGGTGAGGGCCGTATCGGCGGCGGACTGATAGCTGAAGGCGACGCGGGCTCCGGCCTGGCGGAAGAGCCGGACGGTGGCCGCGCCGATTCCGCGGGAGCCGCCGGTGATGAGGGCGGTGCGGCCGGCGAGCGAGAGTGGGACGGAGGAACTGGCTGTCTTGGGCATGGCTGTCTCAGGCATGTCTATAGTGGACGCTACCGAATCAGGTCTTTCGGTGCAAGTTGGGCTGACGGTCGGACTAGGCGGGGCGGATCTTTGTTTTCTTTGGCCGGGTGTGGGCGGATTTGTGTTGGGGGCGTGACTTCTCCTGCTCAGCGAGAATGACGCGGCGCTCGCGGATTAACTTGCGCTGGGCGGTAACGGGCAGGTCGAAGATTTTGCGGACGCGGAGCGGGAGTTTGGAGAGGACGACGGCGTTGGCATCGCGCAGGAGGTCTTCGAGCTCAGTGCGCGAGAGGACGCTCCAATGTTCGAGCGCGACCCAGTGGGCGCGGGCGAGGTAGGGCGCGGGGATGATGCCTTCTATCTCGAGGAGCTCGTGGAAGCGTTCGGGGTTGGCGGCGAACATGAGGTCGCTGCGTGCGAGGCGCGGGCCGGGGTCGTCGAGGTTGATGAGGGCGAACATCTTGCCGCCGATGGCTTTGTCGCCGACCCAGAAAACCAGGTTGTTGCCCCACTGGCGGGTCTCGACGACGTGCGGAAGGGTGAGGAGAAAGGCGCGGATGCGCTCGGCGTCCATGGGGTAAAGGTACGGGGTACAGGGTTCGGGTGCAAGATGGCTGCGATTTGTCGGCTTAGTCTGCAAGCATGCGTGTCACTTCGGCAGCGGGGCGCTCAACGCACTGGCTGGCGTTTTGCCCGCACCAGAGAGGAGAGAAGCCGCCGTCGCCGAGGCTTTCGGCCTTTACGCGCAAGGGCGCGAGGGCGGACGACGCCAACGGGAAGGCTGGTATTGCGCCGTTGAGTGGGCCGAGTTCCTTCATGAGCCGGTTGGTGATTCCACGGGCGGGGCCTCCTGAGAAAAGATTGGTCAGGGCGGTGTGGTGCGCGGCGTCGCTCTTGAGAGCGCGACGATGGACGGACGATGTGGTCGTCTCCGGACAGAGGAGGTAGGCTGTGCCCACCTGCACTGCGGTTGCTCCGAGCGCCATCGCTGCGGCGACTCCCGCGGCGTCTGCAATGCCGCCTGCGGCGATTACGGGGACCTTTACGCGATGGACGATCTGGGGCAGCAACGCAAATGTGCCCATCTGCTCGGTCAAATCGTCGGACAGAAACATGCCGCGATGCCCGCCTGCTTCGAGGCCCTGCGCGATGACGGCATCCACGCCATTTTTTTCGAGCCAGCAGGCCTCTTTGACGGTCGTTGCAGAAGCGACGATTGTGGAGCCGAGAGCTTTTACTCGCGCCATTAGGGTTGGTGAAGGCAATCCGAAGTGAAAGCTGACGACGGCAGGTTTATACGCTTCGAGCAGATCGGCGGCGTCTTCGTTGAATGGCGCTCGCCCCGGCTTGTTGGAGGCCATGGCGGCTGGATCGATTCCAAATTCTGCATAGTACTTTGAGAGCATCGCGCGCCAGGCCTCTTCGCGGTGAGGATCGGGCTCAGGTTGCGTGTGGCAAAAGAAGTTCACGCTGAATGGCTTGTCGGTTCCGGCGCGAATGGCGGACAGCTCCGCGTGCAGGTCAGCGGGGCTCAGCATTGCGCAGGGGAGTGAACCGAGGCCGCCGGCGTTCGAGACCGCGATCGCCAGGGCGCTGCCCTGAACGCCCGCCATGGGCGCTTGTATGATCGGCAGCTCGGTACCGAGAAGCTTGTGGGCGTTCATGGCAGCAGTATATGGCTGCTACGGCTACGACGCTTCTTTGTAAGCGACACGGATGGCTCCGGCGAGGCGGTTGGTGTCGGGGTATTGCGACTTCATCTCGGCGGTAATGGTGGCGACGGCTTCGTCGACGCTCTTGCCCTGGTGTTTGAGGGCGGCGGCGCGGTCGCGGATATGAGTGAGATAGGTGCGATAACCGGAGATGAAGGCGGTGTCACCGATGGGGCCGTGGCTGGGAACGACGATTTTGGGGTGGAGCGAGTCGAGCAGGTCCAGGGTGCCGAGCCAGTGGTTGAGGGAGGATTGGGGGCCGGTGAAGGCAGGTTGGCCGCGCATGGCGGTGTCGCCGGAGAAGAGAACGGAGTCGGGCGAGACCAGGGTGACGGTGTCGCCAAGGGTGTGGTCGGGGCCGACGGCGATGATGCGGACCTGGACGCCACCGAGGTCGAGCGAATACTCCTTGTCGAAGGTGATGTCGGCCTTGCGGAAGGCGGCGTCCTTGAGGAGGTTAGCGTCGACGGCGTTGCGGGCGGCGAAGGCGTGGGCCGTGTCGAGGCCGGACTGGGCGATGTCTTTCTCTTCGTCGGTGGAGCGGATCATCTTGGTGGACGGCGGGAAGGCATTGGCGCCGAGATCGTGCTCGGGGTGGATATGGGTGGTGACGAGGTAGAGCTGGTGGTTGGGCGCGAGCTTCAGGGCTTCGCCGTAGACGAGTGCGCCGTTGGGGTTGCCCATGCCGGTGTCGACGACGAGCGCGGCGCGGGTGCCGACGATGATGCCGATGTTGGGCAGGCCCTGCGTGGTGTCGGTGTCAGGAATGGCGTAGACGTGAGGCGAGATTTGTTTCGTGGTCTCAGGGAGGACGATGGGGTCGCGCTGTTTTGGGGGTGTCTGGGCGAGGAGGGGGAGGGTTAGGGTAGCAAGGATGAAGGGAGTGAAGCGGGTCATGGGGTGGTCCTCGAGTTCGTTTGTGGGTTGGTCTGAGGATTTCAAACGCACGTTTAATCGACGGGAATATCGTATCGCAGGTTATGGCCGGGGCGGATTGGATCTGGACAGGTTATGACAGGAGTTTCGATGGATTGAGAGTCGTTTAGATGCCGATCTTCTCAAGCGGGACTGACTCTTTATACTTGGAAGGATATGTCTACGTTCGGTTCGGTGGAAGAGCAGTTGGATTTGATTACGAAGGGGGCGGCGGAGATTATCCCGCTGGAGGCGCTGAAGGAGCGCATCGCTAAGTCATTGGCGACGGGCGTGCCGATGCGGATCAAGGCGGGGTTCGATCCGACGGCGCCGGACCTGCACCTGGGGCATACGGTGCTGATTCGCAAGCTGCGGCACTTTCAGCAGCTCGGGCATACGGTGATCTTCCTGATTGGCGATTCGACGGCGCTGATCGGCGATCCGACGGGGCGGAATGTGACGCGGAAGCCGCTGACCCGCGAGGAGATCGACCGGAACGCCGAGACCTACAAGGAGCAGGTGTTCAAGATCCTGGACCGCGAGAAGACCGAGGTTCGCTACAACTCGGAGTGGCTGGACAAGCTGGGGTATGCGGGGGTGATCCGGCTGGCGGCGAAGGCGACGCTGAGCCAGATGCTGGAGCGCGAGGAGTTCCACAAGCGGTTCAAGGAGGAGCAGCCGATCAGCGTGCACGAGCTGCTGTATCCGCTGGCGCAGGGGTACGACTCGGTGATGCTGAAGTGCGATGTGGAGCTGGGCGGGACGGACCAGAAGTTCAACCTGATGCGCGGGCGCGACCTGCAGCGGGATGCGGGGCAGCCGCCGCAGATTGTTCTGATGACGCCGATCCTGGAGGGGCTGGACGGCGTACAGAAGATGTCGAAGTCGCTGGGGAACGCGATTGGCATCCAGGAGCCGCCGGGCGAGATGTATGGGAAGCTGATGTCGATCTCCGACGAACTGATGTGGAAGTACTACACGCTGCTGACCGACCTGCGCGGGAGCGAGATTGACGCGATGCAGGACGAGGTGTCGCACGGCGGGCTGCACCCGATGAAGGCGAAGAAAGACCTGGCGTGGGGGATTGTGCGGGACTTCCACTCGGCTGCGGAGGCGGACGCGGCGGCGGAGAATTGGGCGAAGCAGTTTCAGCAGCGGGCGGTGAGCGAGGATGCGCCGGTGGTGGAGATTTCGCTGGCGGCGGAGGGATTGGTGGTGGAGGCCGGGCGTGGTGCGGCTGCCGAAGCTGCTGGTGCTGGCGGGGCTGGCGAGTTCGGCGGGCGAGGCGACGCGGAAGATTGGCGAGAACGCGGTGAGCGTGGATGGCGAGAAGTATTCGGATAAGTTGCTGAGGGGCGTGAATGCGGGCGGATCGGTGGCGCTGCGGCTGGGCAAGAAGAGTGTGAGTGGAGTGGGTGAGTAAGAGCTGCGTGTGAAACCTCGAATGGCTGTTGCAACATACAGCGTTAGCCGTTTCGTTACAATTCTTTGGCGCTGCGGCAACGGATTTATGAGCTTGACACGTCTAAAGTCTATAAAGTGAGTAGAAAATTTGATGCTGGCAAGCGCTAAAACGAAGACATTGATTCTGTGACAGGCAGCGTCTATGGGAGCTGGAAAGCGATCGGGCTGTATCTGGCTTGTTGCGCTGGCGCGGGGTGCAGGCGCTGCGCAGGTGCGCGAAGCAGGATCAAGCGCAGCAGATTGTGCAGTAGGCGGTGACGGCGAGCAGCTGGCGGCGGACGACGACAACTCGCACTGGCGCTACAATGTGGAGCGAGCCGGACGACGGAGAAACGGTATCGTGGTGGTGGAGACGGAGATGGGGCGATCAAAGCGCACATCGAGGTGAACGGCCGGCCGCTGTCGCCGGCGGTGCTGGCGGAGGATAACGAGAACATCCAGAAATTCATCCACGATCCGTCGCAGCAGGCAGAAGCAGCGGCAGAACGGAGTGCACGACGACAAGAGCGCGATCGAGCTGCTGAACCTGATGCCGCAGGCGTTTGTGTGGAGGGTGGAGAGCCAGACGCCGGAGATGATTACGCTGCTCGTACGAGCCGGACCCGAACTTCGATCCGCCGGACATGGAGGCGCGGGTGATGGGGCGATGGCGGGACGATGATGGTGACGACCAGGCGCAGCATCGCATTCGGACGTTCAAAGGGTCGCTGGTGAACGATGTGACGATCGGGTTCGGATTGCTGGCGAGGATCAAGACGGGGGCACGTTCGACATCGAGCGGCGCGAGGTGGCGCCGGGAATGTGGCAGATTACGGAGACGCATGTGCACATCAGCGGGCATGCGCTGTTCTTCAAGACGATCGGGAGCAGGAGGACGAGGTGAAGTCGGACTTCACGCTGGTGCCGCTGGGAACGACGCTGGAGCAGGCGGTGGGGATGCTGAAGGGTGAGCCGATGGCGTTGAACGCAGAGCGGTAGCTCATGGCACAACTGCGCAAGAGTGTGTGCGCGGTATGCTCTGATTGATGGCGAAGACTCCGTATCCACAGACCGACCGCGAGTTGATTCGGCGCATTGAGCGCTCGGCGGGGCATCGCGCGGGATATAAGCAACTGGTTCGGGAGCTGGGGCTGGGCGGCGGACGCGAGCGGCGGCTGCTGCTGGAGCAGCTGGCGCGGATTACGGCGCGCGGCGAATTGGTGAAGACGGAGTTCGAGCAGTGGGCGATGCCGGAGGCCGACGTTCGAGAAGACGGCGCGGGCGGCGCAGAAGCGTGATGACGATGCGCGGAGTGGAAGGCCGCGGGTGCAGAGAGTTGCGGGCTACGCGGGACCGGCTGGTGGCGGGGAGGCTGGATCTGCATCGCGATGGGTATGGGTTTGTGCGGCCGAATGGGAGCACCAATCGCGACGACGATTTGTTTATTCCGCCGAATGAGTTGAACGGCGCGATGCAGGGCGATGAGGTGCTGGTGGATGAGGCTCCGCCGGGGCGCGATGGGCGGCGGTCGGGCGGATTGCGCGGGTGTCTGACGCGGCGGAATCCGACGGTGGTGGGGATCTTCCATTACGCGCGCGGACGGCAGGGGCAGAGGCGCGTGGGACGATGCGCCGGTGTGTGCATGGGAACTATGTGACGCCGCTGGATGAGCGGATGGCGGGCGCGCCGGGCGGCGGGGCGATCCTGATTCCGGAGGGCGCGGAGATTGTGGCGGCTGCGGTGGAGACACCGCATCGCGTGCTGGGCGAAGAGGCGCAGACGCAGCAGCGGCGGTGGAGTCTGCCGAGGACGATCCGAGCGCGCACGCACGCTTGGAAGGGCTGGCGGTGGATGTGGAGATCACGGACTTCCCTGGCCCCGGGACGGCCGGCGAAGGGGCGCGTGATCGAGGTGCTGGGGCCTCCGGATGCGTTTGGCGTGGATGTGGAGATTGTGATTCGCAAGCATCATCTGCCGCATGTGTTTCCGGCGAATGTGCTGGCGGAGGCGGAGCAGCGCGGCGGAGACTTATAGCCCGCAGACGGTTGGAAGAGACAATCCCCACGATAACCTTGGGACTACGTCCCGCGGTGATCATGAGGCGGCGAGAGGGATTTTCGCGGGCTGCCGATTGTGACCATCGATGGCGAGACGGCGCGGGACTTCGACGATGCGGTGCTGGTGACGCCGACTGAAGAATGGCAACTGGGAGTTGCAGGTACACATTGCGGATGTGAGCCACTATGTGCGGCCGGGAACGGCGCTGGACCTGGAGGCGCGGCTGCGCGGGACGAGCGTTTATTTTCCGGACCGCGCGGTGCCGATGCTGCCGCCGCAGCTTTCGAGCGGGATGTGCAGCCTGCGGCCGGATGAGGACCGGCTGGTGCTGAGCTGCGTGATGGAGATCGACGGGCGCGGCGAGGTGCTGGGGTACGAGGTGTGCGAGGGGATCATCCGCAGCGCGAAGCGGATGACGTATACGCAGGTGCAGGCGATTCTGGATCGGGACGGATGCGGCGACGATGTGGACAAGGCCGTGCGCGGAGTTTGCGGATTTTGTAACCGATTTTGAGCGGATGCACGAGCTGGCGCTGAAGCTGAACGCGAAACGGCAGCGGAGAGGGTCGATCGATTTCGATCTGCCGGAGCCGGTGATTGAATTCGATCCGGAGGGGAACATGGAGTCGATCGTGCGCGTCGGAGCGGGGATGGGCGCACCGGCTGATCGAAGAGTTCATGCTGAGCGCGAATGAGTGCGTGGCGACGTGGATTGAGAAGAATGGCGATGCCGAGCATCTATCGCATCCACGAGATGCCGGACCCGAAGCGGATTCTGGATTTTGAGGAGACGGCGAGCGGGTTTGGCTATTCGCTGGGCGTTCGCGAGCCTGCCGGTGAAGCAGATGACGATGAAGGCGACCGGAGAGATGTTCGGCGAAGGGCGCGGCGGTGGGCGGGCGGCCGGCGAAGACGCATGAGGTTGCGCAGGCGATTCCGGTGACGCCGCAGATGTATCAGCGGCTGACGGCGAAGATTGCGGGCAAGCCGGAGGAGCGGATTCTGCGCTACCTGATGCTGCGGTCGCTGAAGCAGGCGCGGTACAGCGAGAAGAACGAGGGGCACTTTGCGCTGGCGAGCCCGTGCTATACGCACTTCACTTCGCCGATCCGGCGGTATCCGGATTTGATTGTGCATCGGCTGGTGCGGGACCTGATTCAGAGCGGGCGATGACACGCGCGGCGGGGCGATTCTTGAGCACGGATCCGCAGCCGTGGCAAGCAGCGGTTGACGCTGCAGGAAGGTAAGCGTCCGGAGCAGCGCTCGGTCAGTGGAACGCGAGTGAGCTACCAGCGGGCCGATTCCGGAGGCGGAGCTGGCGGCGATTGCGGCCGAGACGAGCCAGGCCGAGCGGCGCGCGGACGATGCCGAGCGCGAGCTGATGGAGTGGAAGAAGATGCGGTTCATGGAGGACCGCGTGGGCGAGGACTTTGGCGGGATCATCCTGTCGCTGCACGAAGTATGGATTCTTTGTGGAGCTGGATGATTTGTTTATCGAAGGGCTGGTGCCGATTGCGTCGCTGCAGGATGAGCGCTACTTCTTTCGCGATACCGACCGCACGATCGTTGGGGCGACGAATGGTCGGATGTTCAAGCTGGGGTTGAAGGTTCGCGTGCTACTGGATCGAATCGACAGGCAACAGCGACGGCTACAGTTTGCACTGCTGCCATCGGTGGACGAAGAGAGGATTGTAGCGAAGGGGATGGGATCGCTGCGGTCTGGGAAGAAGAAAATACCGGTGGGTGAGGACGGGCGGGTGGCGCATGTTTCGCCGGATCGCTCGGGCAAGCCCAGGAAGAGTAAGGGCGCGAAGACGAAGTCCAAGGCGAGGCTGCGGGATAAGAAGAGCAAAGGCAAGCGGCGCTAACTTCGCGGCGCCAGTGCGATGAGCAGGAGAGCGAACGCGGCTACGAGGATGGCGACGCGTATGCGGTGGAGAGTGTCCCAGCGCTTGCGATCGTTGAGCCATCCGGAATAGATGCCACTCGTTTGGATGGCGGCGATGCGGTTATTGATCGGCACCATAAAGAGAATGGTGGCGATGATAGTGAGTGCCCAGAGGGTTGCAGCGGCGATCAGGGGCCCATTGCCGTTCAGCCCCAGAGGCCGGTGCAACCATAGTTCCAGCAAAATCAGAAGCAGACTGAGGGCGTACCAGAAGGGCATGACTTTGCCGAGGACTGCGGCGATAACTGAGGCGGCGCGGCTGTGGCAGGTTTCATCAAGTTTGCTGATGGCAGGGTGCACGAAGGCTGCAACGGCGAACTCGTTGCCCACCATAAGACCGATGATGAGGAGGGTGATGAGACCGATAGAGTTAACCATGGGAGATTAGATGTGGTTACCCGCGGTGATGTTGCCGTAAATGCCGTGTCCGGTATTCCCATACAATAACGGGAGGAGAACTGCACGCGATGGCACACATGGTTTTTTGCGCGAAGTACAAGGCTGAGATGGAGGGGCTCGATGAACCGCCGTTCGACTCGGACTTTGGCCAGAAGATTTACAAGAGCGTCAGCAAGAAGGCTTGGGGCGAGTGGGTGGAGCGGCAGAAGATGCTGCTGAACGAGTACCGTCTGCAGCCGTGGACGCGCGAGGCGCAGGATTTCCTGGTGGAACAGATGAACGAGTTCTTCTTCGGCGAGGGTGGACATCTGCCGAAGGAGTATGTGGCCCCGACCCACTAATCGTCAGCCGCACTAATCAGCGCTAGCCGTCAGCGGACTCGGGGTCGCTCCACGCGTGGTTGCAGGCCTCGCAGCGCCACTGGTTGGTGGGTTCTACCGATTCGAGCAGAGGATCGGATGTGCCGCAGTTCGGGCAGGTGGGTTCAACGAAGGCCTCTGGTCGGTCAGCGTCAGCCTCAGAGGCCATGAGTTTGGCGCTGGTCAGGATGCGCTGCGCGGCGTTCGCGTCGTCAGGGGCAACGATGAGGCGCGGCGTGTCGATGGCGCTGATCTCGGAACTGGGAACCATGCTCTCGATGCCGGCCGAGCGAAGGATGCTCTGTGCAAGGTAGGCATTTTCGAGCTCGCCGAACTCGAAGACACACTCGGGGGCATTGGGCTCCGGCTGAGGCCTGGGCGCGCCGGGGCCGGGCATGGAGAGACCGCGGCGAGCGAGCTCGGACTTGAGAGCCTGTTGGGCGGAGTCGGTCAGATCGTTGAAGGTGCGGGCAAGGGACAGCAGCTCTGCATCGCCATAGGTGCTGTAGAGCTGTGTAAGGTCGCTGGTCTGTGGAGTGTCGCTTGGCATTTATTACTTATACTCTGCGCTGAAGGTATCGGCCTGCTTGTTCATCTCGGCGGGGGTGGGGGCGCCGGTGATGAAGAGAACGCGGTAGCGGAAGGTGGCGTCCTGGCCTGCTTTGAGAGTGTAGTCGAGCTCTGGGGCCTTGGGGTCGAAGATGTGCTGGCCGAGCGGGTTGGCGGCGAAGAGACCGTAGCCGCGGGCGTGCCAGTAGGTGGGGTAGTTGGGGTTGTCCGGGTTGTCGAGGATGGCGATGGTCTCGGTCTTGCCGTCGGCGGTGGTGCCGGTGAGCGATGCACCAGCGGCCGCGCGTGCCCCAGACGTCGTCGCCGACCTTGCCTTCGCTGGTGAGGTAGACGCCGTTGGCTCCGGCGGCTGGCGCCGTCGACGGGCGTGGCGCTTGCCGTTGGCGTCGCAGTAAGACGCCGGATTTCTCGGTGGCGGACTCCAGGAAGTGCGCGACGCGAATGCCGAGCATGCCTTCCTTGTCGTCGTGGAAGACGACTGGGGTGAGCGCCGTGAGGGTCACGATCATGATCGATGGCGCGGGCGGGCTTGCCGTCGATGGTGAGCTTGGAGAAGACGTAGCGCGTGGTCTGGTGGAGGACGGGTGCGGCTGCTGGTTGGCTGCCGACGGATGGGACGTCGGACGCCAGGGTACCAGGTGGATTCGGTGACGAGTTCGCCGGAGTCTGGGCCGCTCTTGCGTGGAGACGATGCGCTTGTCACCGTGGTCGATGGTGCCGTACTTGGCGCGGTCTTCTGGCTTGATGGCGTCGGAGTTGTTCCAGTAGTCGATGTCGTTGACGTTGCAGTAGTTGAACCAGAGGCCGGCGTGGTGGGGATGGTCGGTGCGCTCGCCGGGGAGCGGGTCGAGGGGATAGCCGCGGGTGAGGGTGGTGCCGTCGGGCGCGATCAGCGGGTAGAGCACGGGCTTGCGCTGGTCGGTGCCCCACAGGTAGGAGGTGAAGGGCTGGCCGTCGATGGTGATGTCGACGCGGTGCTGCGCTTCGTCGGTGACGACCTGCGACGCCGCCCTTTACCGGGCTGGCGGCGGATGGCCGTAAGGGCATAGCGACAGCATAGCGAGCGCCGACGGCGAGCAGCTTAGCATGCTCATAGACCTTGCCTCCGACCATCACCTGCTGCGTCTTCTCGTCGAAGGTGACCTTCTGGCCGGTCTGGATCGCGGCGACGTTCATGCACAGCGCGATGGAGTGGCTGTAGCCGGCGCTGGATGCTGGCGTTCGGCGTCTTGCGCGAGCGGACGCACTCCATCCAGTTGCGCATGTTGGCCGCGGTCTGCGGATCGCCCTGTACGCCGGAGGTGTTGGCGTCGGTCGCCATCTTCTCGGCCTTTTCCATCAGCGAGAAGCTGGGCAGCAGGTTGGGCTGCATCTTCATCTCGTCGGCGAACTTCTGCGTCAGGCCGCCGGTGGGCGTGACGGTCTGCTTGTCCATGTCGATCATGCCGCCGTTGGAGTAGTAGAGCTCCTTGACGCCGCCGGCGGAGTTGGTGAAGCGCGAGGTGTACTGCACCTGGAAGCCCTTGGTGAGGTCGTCGAGCGGGCCGTAGTCGAAGACCGCGGTCATGGTGTCCCAGTTGGTGCGGCCGTCCTTCCACAGGTAGATGCCGCCGTTGGCGACGACAGAGCGCGGATGCGGCAGGCCGGTGAACCAGTGCACGGTGTCGATCTGGTGGACGAGCCACTGGTCGGGAATGCCGGAGGAGTACGGCCAGAAGAGCCGGAACTCAAGATACTTGCGCGCGTCGAACGTTGTCCTTGATGCACGCCGAGCAGATAGCGCGTCCAGTCGGTGTCTGCTTCCTTCAGCAGAGGCACGACGTCGGGGCGGCGCCAGCGTCCGGGCTGGTTGACGTTCCAGGTCATCTCGACCATCACGATGTCGCCGAACTTGCCGGACTGGATGTACTCGGACGCCTTGATGTAGGCGGGCGTAGAGCGGCGCTGCGTGCCGACGGCGATGACCTGCTTCGAGCCTTCGACGGCCTTGAGGAAGGCGCGCGCGTCGTCCATGCGTGTGGGCGGTGGGCTTTTCGACGTAGGCGTCGCGGCCGGCCTTGACGGCCTCGATGCCGTGCTGCGCGTGCTGGAAGTCGGCGGTGGCGATGAGGACCGCGTCGATGTCCTTGCGGGCGTACAGCTCGTCGTTGTTGACGACGGGATCGATCTTGCTTGCCGCACAGCTTCTCGACGTAAGCGGCGCCCTCTTCGCGGCGGCGGTTCCAGATGTCGGAGACGGCGACGAGCTCGAAGTTCATCTCCTTCGGACGGGCCAGGAAGGCCGGGATGTCGCCGCCTCTGCATGCGGTCGCCGCAGCCGACGACGCCGACGCGCACGCGGTCGTTCGCGCCGACGATGGCGGCGTAGCTGGTTGCGCTCCAGGAGACGGCGGTAGTGGCGACCGCCGCGCTGCCAAGCTTGAGGAAGTCGCGACGATTAGTGTCCGGATTCTGGTTCTTCATGGATGCTCCTTCTAGGTGAAGCGCGCGGCTGTGGATGAAACGTCTCAGCAGGCGGCGAGAAAAACGGCACACGCCACCGCGTGCGAAGTGTACAAAGTTGTGAGGGCGTTTGTCGCGTATTTTCGATAAAAAGGTTCGACCAATTCCGCACAGTGGTCCAGGCCTAACAAATCGTGCGGTTTAAGACAGGCTTCTGCTCGTCGCTTCGCCCACTGCAGGCGATTGCGAGAGGATTTAGCATCCAAATCAACAGGGAGATGACCATGGGCAGGCTCCGCACGCCATTAGGAATCGCGATTCTGGCTCTGAGCGTCGCTGCCGCTGCTGGCTTTACGGGGTGGGAGTTGGCCGGTTGGCGTGCCTCGCACCAGGTCGATACACAGCAGCCTCCCGTCGCGCCGGTGACTGCGATTCAACCCGGTGACGGTGCCGCGGGCGAGGGCGTTCCTGCGCCAATGACGACTCCGGTCGTAGTGCAGACGGTGGTGCCACCGGCAGGCTCAGGTCCTCGCCGAGGTCGGACCAACTCCAGCGCCGACCAGCAGCAGCCGGTCGATCTCCAGACTCGGGCCGCGCAGGAGGCTGCGCAACGCCAGAAGGACGCCGCGCTCCTCAAGCAGCAGCAGGCCGAGTCGCAGCGGCAGCAGCAACAGCAGGACCAGCAGGCCGCCGCTCTGGCGCGCGAGAAGGCGAGGCAGGCAAACGAGCCGCGGATTCAGGAGGCTCCCACGCAGAGCGGCATGACTCCCATCCCGGTGCCCCAGACGGACCAGGGCCCCGCGCGCATTCAGGACACCCCAATCCCACCGCCGTCGAATCCCCCACAGCCGCCCCCGGCGCAGCCGAGTTCTCAGCAGTAGAATCAGCCTCCGAAGGCGAGCTGGCCGAGCAGGACGGCGTTCAGCGTGATGATGACGGCGACTGCAGCCCAGCCGGCGATGCGGGTGCGCGGGGCGCTGGCGAAGCTGTGCATCACGTCGCTGGCGGCTGGTGAGCAGAAGCAGCGGGATGAGCGCGAAGGGCAGCGCGAAGCTGAGCACGACCTGCGAGAGGACGAGGATGCTGCAGCGGGTCGAGGCCGGTGGCGATGATGGCGATCGGCCGGGATGACGGTGATGAGGCGGCGCAGGAAGATGGGGAACTTGATGTCGAGGAAGCCCTCGATGATGACCTGGCCGGCCATGACGCCGACGGTGGAGGACGACAGGCCGGAGCAGAGCAGCGCGACGGCGAAGACGACGGCGGCGGCGCGGCCGAAGAGCGGGCCGAGGGTGTGGTAGGCCTCCTGAATGGTGGGCTGCAGGTTGCTGGTGTGGACGAAGGCGACGGCGGCCATCAGGATCATGGCGGAGTTGATGAGCCACGCGCCGTTCATGGCGACGAAGACGTCGATGAGCTCGAACGAGGAAGCGGCAGAGGATGAGGCGGCGCGGCGCGCGCGTAGAGATTGCGCGCGGCGAGGTCTTGAGGTCTCGGTGGCGGGCAGCGCGGAGCCGGTGAGCTCCTTGAGGCGCGGCTGCACCAGCGCGGAGTGCAGATAGACGACGTGCGGCATGACCGTCGCGCCGAGCATGGCGACGGCGGCGTAGATGCTGTCGTGGAAGTTCTCCGCGGAGGAGCGGTCGAGCGTGGGCAGCAGGGTGTGGATGGTGGCGAGCTTCCAGTCGGGATGGACGAGGAAGACCTCGAAGCGCGTAGGAGACGCCGATGATGGCGACGAAGGCCATGATGCCGCGCTCCAGCCAGCGGAAGCCGGCGAGGTCGAGCGCGAGGATGGCGAAGACCAGCGACGGTGGAGACGCAGCGCCGCGGCGAGCAGCGATTCCTGGTGCGCTGACAGCCGTGGGCGTAGAGCAGCAGGGCCGAAGAGCAGATCGAGGCCGATGGCCGCGCCGAGGAACTCGGCGAGGTCGGTGGCGATGGCGGCGATCTCGGCCGCGACCCAGAGGCCGAGGGTCGTGGGGCGGGAGAAATGCTTGCGGCAGTTCTGCGGCAGGGTGAGGCCGGTGACGATGCCCGAGCTTGGCCGAGAGGTACTGGATGAGCATCGCCATGGCGTTCGACCACAGCAGCACCCAGAGCAGCCGGTAGCCGAACTGCGTGCCGCCCAGGATGTTGGTGGCGAAGTTGCCGGGATCGATGTAGGCGACCGAGGCGACGAAGGCCGGGCCGAAGTAGCTCCACATCTGGTTGCGCTGGAAGTTGGGCAGGAAGCCGCGGCGCGGCGACCGGATGCAGCGGCAGCTACTCGGCGAGGTGGCGCTGGCCGGACATCGAGCGTGGGCGCGGCGGCCGGCTGAGTGGTTTCGAGATTGATGGCGGTTAGCAGGTCGGCCAGATCTCTCCGGCGGGGAGCCTGGAGGACGGCACATCAAATTAGGTAGCCTACTAATTAGGTATACCTAAATTAAGGAAATGAGGTCAAACTGGAATCTGAAGTGAATGGGAGAACGGCGAATGCCAGCACGGCCGGCAGGCGAACGGCAACAGCGAATCGGTGGATAACTATCTGAAGGCCATCCTGTCCCTGGGCGGGCGCGGAGGAGCACCGGGTGACGATCAAGTGCGCTGGCGGAGCAGCTGGGGGTTGCGCCGGCCTCCGTGACGAACATGCTGCAGAAGCTGGCCGCAGCGGCCGCGCCGCTGGTGGAGTATGAGCGGCATCGGCGGCGTGCAGCTCTCGCGCGCGGGCAAGCGGCGCGCGCTGGAGGTGGTGCGGCATCATCGGCTGATCGAGACGTTTCTGTACGAGGTGCTGGACTACCCGATCGAAGAGGTGCATGAGGAGGCGGAGCGGCTGGAGCACTTCATCTCGGAGCGCTTCGAGGAGCGGATCGCGGCCAAGCTGGGACACCCGAAGATCGATCCGCATGGGCACTCGATCCCGACCATGGAGGGCGAGATGGCGGCGCGGGAGTCGATGCTGCTGGCCGACGTGGTGCGAGGACGGGACGTTTGTGATCGACAGCGTCGCCGACCGCGACGCGCGCAACCTGCGGCTGATCGAGGCCTGCGGCATCAAGGCCGGCGCGAAGCTGCGGGTAAGGCCGCGGGGAGCGGTTAAGGGCGATACGACGTGCTACTCGGTGTGCGTTGGCCGCTCGGCGAAGGCCGTAGCCCTTACTGCGGAGGCTGCCGGCGACATTCGTATCGTGCCCTGCGCAAAATAGATTTCAGCAAGACTTTTTAGAGAGATTTGAGGAGTTGGATGAAGGTTCTGGTGATTGGCGGCGGGGGGCGGGAGCATGCCCTGGTGTGGGCTTTGAGCAGAAGCGAGCGGGTAAGCGAGGTGGTGTGCTCTCCGGGCAACGGCGGAATTTCGGCGCTCGCGCGCTGTGTGCCCGTGATTCCAAAGGATGGCGCCGATCTCGCAGCGGCCCTGGTCGCGGTGGTCGAGCGCGAGCAGCCGGGGCTTACCGTGATTGGGCCGGAGCTGCCGCTGTCGCTCGGAGTCGTCGACGAGCTGCAGCGGCGCGGGTTCTACGTCTTCGGACCGACGCAGGCCGCGGCGCGCCTCGAGACCAGCAAGGCGTTCGCAAAGGAGTTCATGCAGCGGCATGGGATCCCGACCGCGGCTTACGCGCTGTGCACATCGCTCGCGCAGGTGAAGCAGGAGCTGCAAGCGTTTCGCGCCGGCGGTGGTTGTGAAGGCGGACGGGCTGGCCGCGGGCAAAGGCGTCGTCATCTGCGCGACCCACGCCGAGGCCGAGGCTGCGGCGGAGGAGATGTTCTCGGGCGCCCTGCTGGGCGCGGCGCAGACTGAGCTGGTGCTGGAGGAGTTTCTCGAAGGCGAGGAGCTTTCGTTCTTCGCGCTCTGCGACGGCCGCCACGCCGTGGCGCATCGCTGCGGCGCAGGATCACAAGCGCATCGGAGAGCGCGACACCGGCCCGAACACCGGCGGCATGGGCGCCTACTCGACCGACGCACTGATGACGCCGGAGCTGCGCGAGTGGCTCACCCGCGAGGTCGCCCAGAAGGTGGTCGACGGAATGCACGCGGAGGGCACGCCCTTCGCTGGCATTCTCTTCTGCGGGATGATGATGGCCGAGCGCGAGGGCGGAATTCAGCCGATGGTGCTCGAGTTCAACACCCGCTTCGGCGACCCCGAGACGCAGGCTCTGATGATGCGCATGGAGACCGATGTAATGGAGCTCTTCGAGGCGGCGATCGACGGCACAGCGGACACCTTGGAAGTAAAGATGAAGCCGGGGGCGAGTGTCTGCGTCATTGCAGCCAGCGGCGGGTATCCGGGCAAGGTCGAGAACGGAAAAGTCATTGCAGGGCTTGACTCCGCTGGCTTGACCGAAGATGTGGTGGTGTTTCATTCCGGTACAGCTCTAAAGGATGGGCAGCTGGTGACGGCGGGCGGCAGGGTGCTGGGGGTTACGGCAATCGCGGACGATCTTCGCGAGGCCTTGGATAAGGCGTATTCGGCGCTGGGACAGATCTCGTTTCAGGGAATGCAGTACCGGCGGGACATCGGCTGGCGGGCTTTGGCAAAGTAGCCGCCGGCACGCAAAAAGAAGGAGGATTCATGAGTGAACTGAGCGTGAGCGGCGAGGACTTATTGAAGTGGAACGACCTCACGGCACACAAGTGGAGGGACTTCGTCACCGCGAACCCTGCGCTCCTGGCGATACCCTGCGACATTCGCGACTCGGCAACCGTAGGGCAGGCGCTGCAGCACGTCGTCGCGGTCGAACTGCGCTTCGCGCAGCGGCTGTCGGCGCTGCCGGAGAGCGACTACGCCGACGTGAAGTACGGCTCGGGCGACGAGATTCTGGCCACCCACGACAAGGCCGTGGCGCTGCTGCGCGCCGTGCTCGCCAACCCCGAGTACGACTGGGGGAAAGAAATGGAGTTCGTGACCATCACCCTTGGTAAGCTCAGGGCCTCGCGCAAGACCTTGTTTGTCCACGCCGTGATGCATTCCATCCGCCACTACGCCCAGCTCGCAACCCTGGCCCGGCAACACGGCTTCAAGCCCGACTGGCAGATGGACTACCTGATGATGGGCGCGACCCGAGTGTGACTTTTGGCTGCCGCGGCTTGACAAACCACCCCTTCAGGCCACCCCTCTTATCGCCGGGATGCCCTCCACCTGCATGGCACGCAGCTTGTACCCCAAAACCTAAGTCCAATCAACACTAGACTTTGCCCAAAAATACGGGAGGGGGTGGGGGTGGTATGAATCCTTTCCGGAGCGCACCCATCCTATAACGCGGAGGTAAACGACAGATGTTGGCTATCAGGCAGGCGGCAGAAAGAGGACATGCAAATCACGGCTGGCTGGACTCGAACTTCAGCTACAGCTTTGCGGATTACTATGACCCGGCGCAGATGGGTTTTCGCGCCCTCAGGGTCATCAACGAAGACTACGTAGCCCCCTCGATGGGCTTCGGAAAACACCCCCACCGGGATATGGAGATCCTCACCTACGTTTTGGAGGGCGCAGTAAAGCACGAAGATTCAGTGGGTTCGAGCGAAACGCTCGTCCCCGGCGAGTTGCAGCACATGTCGGCCGGCAGCGGCATACGCCACTCGGAGATGAACCCGAGCGACACGGAAACTCTTCACCTGCTGCAGATATGGCTGGTCCCAAACAAGACAGGTATCCCACCCAAATACGAGCAGAAGAAATTCCCCATACAGCAGGAGCCGAACAAGCTACATCTGCTGGCCAGCGAAGACGCGCGCGATGGGTCGTTCAAGATCTACTCCGACGCGGAATTGCTGGCGGCAAAGCTTGAGCCGAAGAACAAGGTAACCCACACCTTCAAGCACGGTTACGGCTGGCTGCAGGTGGCTCGCGGCGAGGTCTCAGTGGCTGGCGGAACTCTGAAGGCCGGCGACGGGCTGAAGGTTAGCGGTGAGAGGGTGCTCGAGATCAGCAGCAATTCGGGCGGGGAGTTCCTGCTCTTCGACCTCGCGTAACGATTGACCGGACCCTCACGATGGTGGCGGGTATGGGCTGGGCGCAGGCCAGCCCGTCCCGCCATCACTGTTCGCCGTTCCTGGGCAAGAATGCCGAGTGAGGTCGAGGACAAGTAGCCTGGTTGTGCTGCGAAGACCCGAGTTTCAGACCAGCACTTTGGCGGGTAGTATCTCTTCGACATCGACCCATTGGGTGGGGTAGTGCCCGGTATAACAGGCCGTACAAAAGCTGGCGGGCGACAGGCCGTTCACGGGTTCGCCGGTGGTGCAGGCGTAGGTAAGGCCGGGCAGCGATAGGTAGGCGAGCGAGTCGGCCTCGATGTACTTACATATCTCGGCGATGGAATTGTTGGCTGCGATCAGGTCCTTTTTGCTGGGAGTATCGACGCCGTAGAAGCAGGGAGAAATTGTGGGCGGGCAGGAGATGCGCAGGTGGACCTCAGTGGCTCCGGCGGCCCTGACCATTCGCACAATCTTTCGCGATGTAGTGCCGCGGATGATGGAGTCGTCGATGAGGATGACGCGCTTGCCTTCGAGGAGCGAGCGGACGGGGTTGAGCTTCATGCGGACGCCGAAGTCGCGGACGCGCTGCTCGGGCTGGATGAATGTTCGCCCGACGTAGTGGTTGCGGATGAGGCCGAGGTTGAAGGGGATGCCGGACTCGGCAGCGTAGCCGATTGCTGCGGTGACGCCGGAGTCGGGGACGGGGACGACGAGGTCGGCTGCGACGGCCGATTCGCGGGCGAGCTGGCGTCCCATCTCTTCCCGGCTCTTCTGGACCCAGCGGCCGTAGATTTTTGAGTCGGGGCGGGCAAAATAGACGTGCTCAAAGATGCACGAAGCAGTGGGCACAGTCTCGGCGCTGAACCGCCTGCTGGTCAGCCCGTCTTCGGAGATCATGACCAACTCGCCAGGTTCGACATCGCGCTCGTATTTTGCGTGGAGGAGATCGAAGGCGCAGGTCTCAGAGGCGAAGACGAAGGTATCAGGTGCGCCATCGACGCCGGCGATGCGGCCGATGGAGAGCGGGCGGAAGCCGTGGGGGTCGCGGGCGGCGAAGATGCGGTTGCGCGTCATCATGACGATGGAGAAGGCGCCTTCGACCTGGGCGAGCGACTCGGCGATGCAGTCGACCAGCGTGAGTGCACCGGAGTGGGCGATGAGCTGGATGATGATCTCGGAGTCGGAGGTTGTTTGGAAGACGGCGCCGTCGCGCTCAAGGCGGGCCTTCGAGGTGCCGAGATTGACGAGGTTGCCGTTGTGCGCAATAACGATGAGCCCTTTGGTGGACTCGACCGAGATAGGCTGGGCGTTGAGCAGCGCAGAATCGCCGGTAGTGGAGTAGCGGGTATGGCCGATAGCGATATGGCCGGGCAGCCGCTGGAGGACGTCGTCGGTGAATATCTCGGAGACGAAACCCATGCCCTTGATGTCGTTGACGGAATGGCCGTCGGCGGAGGCGATGCCGGCGGACTCCTGGCCGCGATGCTGGAGGGCATAAAGGCCCCAGTAGGTAAGGCGAGCGGCGTCGGGGTGGTTGTAGACGGCCATTACTCCGCATTCTTCGCGGAGCTTGTCGAAGGGGGTTAGCGTCTTCTTGTTCTTCTTCGAGGATTGGGGGTGAGTTCTGGATTGTTCATCCGATCACCTCGGCAGCTAGTTGGGATTCGAGGGCTCCAGAGTAGGCGGCGCGGAGGTCCGAAACAGTGGTATCGAAGAATGGTTCAATCTTAAATCGTTCGTTTACGGTCACGCCGACCTTATAAGCTCCATCGACTGCTCCGAGTGCGTTAGCAATCTTGATGACGCGTTCAGTATTTGCAGGATCGCAACTGACTACAGCCATGCTGGATGATTCCAGCCAGAGAGCTGTCGGATGAAATTCCTCATAGTCTTCGTTCATTCCATGAGTTGGCTGGTCAGCGTATATGCCGATGCCGTTGGAAAAACTTGCTCTTGCCAAAGCAACGAATGGTCCGCCATCCGAAACATCGCTCGCGGAACTCAGCAGACTTTCCTGCGCTAGTGCTAACAAACACTGTTGCAAATTGGATTCATCCTCAAGACTGAGAGCAGGCGGTCCTCCCCACATCGTTTGAAGAACCGAATTGGCAAAGGTTGAAGAACCGAATCCGCCGGGGTCATTGGGAGGAGTGCCATGAATCCCATAAGTGTTCTTGCGGAAGAAAAGAAAGAGCACATCGTCTCCGGCCCGCTGGAATGCACTCGGCACGGCTTTAGTTACGTCGTCGATGATGCCTACTACTCCTACTACGGGGGTGGGGTAGATGCCTACGCCTTTGGTTTCGTTGTAGAGGGAGACGTTGCCGCCGGTGATGGGGGTTCCGAGGGTGGTGCAGGCTTCGGCGATGCCGTCGATGGCGGCGGAGAGCTGGGCCATGATCTCGGGCTTTTCGGGGCTGCCGAAGTTCAGGCAGTTGGTGGCGGCTACGGGGGTGGCTCCGGTGCAGGCTACCTTGCGGGCGGCTTCGGCTACGGCGTGCATTGCGCCTAGTTTGGGGTCGAGGTAGCACCAGCGGCCGTTGCCGGCGAGCGCCATGGCGAGGCCACGCTCGGGTTTGCCCTCAGGGGCTAAAGCCCCTTCTTTTTGGGGTGAGCTGTTGCACGGCGAAGCCGTGCCTTAAGCAAGGCGGGGTTCGTGGCGGGATCAGAAGCAGATCCTCGCTTCGCGGAGGATGACGATAAGAAGGGTTTGAGGCAGGGCCGGTGCCCTTGATTCGCATTACGCCGGCTTCGCCGCCGGGGCCCTGGACGGTGTTGGTCTGGACCATGGAGTCGTACTGCTCGAAGACCCAGCGCTTGTCGCAGATGTTGGCGGAGGCGAGGAGTTTTTTGAGGTCGGCGGTGTAGTCGCGGGGCTTCTTGAGCTCTTCGAGGATGTGGGCGGGTGGGTCTTTGGGGACGGGTGGGGTCCAGGTGCCTACCGGCCGGTTATAGACGGGGGCTTCGTCAGTGAGGGCTTTGTTGGGGATTTCGGCGACTAGCTCGCCGTGGTGGTGGACGCGCATGACGTCGTCGGCGGTGACGATGCCGACGATGGAGGCGTCGAGACCCCACTTGGTGAAGACTTCGAGGACTTCGTGCTCGCGGCCTTTGGCTGCAACGAACAACATGCGTTCTTGGCTCTCAGACAGCATGATCTCGTAGGAGCTCATGCCGGTCTCGCGCTGGGGGACGAGGTCGAGTTCGATGGAGACGCCGAGTTCGCCACGCGCGCCCATCTCGCAGGTGGAGCAGGTGAGGCCGGCTGCGCCCATGTCCTGGATGCCGAGCACGGCGCCGGTGGCCATGGCTTCAAGGCAAGCTTCGAGGAGCAGCTTCTCCATGAACGGATCGCCCATCTGGACGTTGGGACGTTTTTGCTCGGAGCCTTCGGTGAACTCTTCTGAGGCCATGGTTGCCCCATGAATGCCGTCGCGGCCGGTCTTGGCGCCGACATAGATGACCGGGTTGCCGACGCCGGTGGCCTTGGCGTAGAAGATCTCGTTGGTGCGGACGAGGCCGAGGGCAAAGGCATTGACCAGCGGGTTGCCGGAGTAACAGGGTTCGAAGCGGGTCTCACCGCCGAGGTTGGGGACACCGAAGCAGTTGCCGTAGCCGGCGACGCCGTGGACGACGCCGCGGGTTATCTGATGGTTCTTGGCGCGGAGGGTAGGGTCGGGCTCGGCCTCGTCGAGCGGGCCGAAGCGGAGGGAGTCCATGACGGCGAGGGGACGGGCGTTCATGGTGAATATGTCGCGGAGAATGCCGCCGACGCCGGTGGCTGCCCCCTGATAGGGCTCGATGTAACTGGGGTGGTTGTGGGACTCGATCTTGAAGGCGCAGGCCCAGCCGTCGCCAACGTCGATGATGCCGGCGTTTTCACCGGGGCCCTGAACGACCGAGCCGGGGCCGCTTGTGCGCGTGCCACGTGTGGGGAGGCGCTTGAGGTGGACGCGGGAGGATTTATAGGAGCAGTGCTCCGACCACATGACAGAGAAGATGCCGAGCTCAGTGAGAGATGGCGTGCGGCGGAGCTTGGCTTCAATGGATTTGTATTCTTCGAGCGTGATGCTGTGGGTCTTCAGCAGCCCAGGGGTGATGGTGGCTGGCGTGGGGGTCTGGAGGGTGGGCTGAACTTGCTGATTGGGCATGGCTCGCTAGAGTTAGATTGTCGCATGTTAATGCGGCGTTGCGAGAGGAGTAGCGCGAGCGAAGATATCTGCTGCCCAGAACTGCCGGCTGGCTTACAATTCTCGCTGCCAAAGAGGTTTCTATGCGACGCCTGGTATACGCTGCCTTATTTGCCATATCTATCTGTTGTGTTACCAAGGCAGGGCTTAGCCAAATGGTCAAGATCGAAGAGCAACCGATCAGAACCGCGGCTGCACCGTAGTTTTTACCCGCAGCGCGGCGGTAATTGTAATTAACGTTCGAGGGCCATGCGGTCCCATTTGGCGAGATCGGCGGCGACGGAGTAGGTGGAGTTGAGGAAGTCGAGGACGGCCTGGGCGGGATCGGGGAGGGTGCGGACGTCTTCATATTTGAGGATGAATTCGCCGAGTTGTTGATTGTAGGCGGCTTTGGGCGGAAGGATGGGAGCTTCGGCGAGGCCAGCGGGGGAAGGAGCGGCATAGCAGTAGAAGGCCGATTCGCCGAAACCGCCGTTGCCAGGCCAGAATCCGGCGCTGATGACCTCGTGCGAGTAGGCCTCGCGAGTGATGCGGTCGGCTCCGGCGCGTGGCGGGGCGGAGCCGCCGCAGAAGCGGGTGGCAGCGAGGTCGAAGCTGCCCCAGAAGAAGTGAATGGGGCTGATCTTGCCGAGGAAGTTTTCGTTGAAACGGCGGAAGACGGTCTCAGTGAGGGCGAGGATCTGCCAGAAGCGGTGGGCGTAATCAGGGTCGTAGGATGCGTGAATGTGATCCAGGTCGAAGCGGATGGGGGCGGCGAGTTCGCAGGGCATCGGGTTAGATGGAATGCTGAGGCCGAGGGTGGCGAGAGATTGCTGGTACTCGCGATAAAAGTCAGCGACGGACTGAGGGCGCAAGGGAGTTGCAAGGGCTTTTCCGGAACTTAGGCGGAAGTGAAGTTGGTGGGCGATGAAGTCGAACTCGATATCGAGGAGTTCGTTGCTTCCATAGGGCATGGATGAGGTGGTCAAGCCGTGCGCAGTGACGTAGAGCGGTACGTTCCACCAGTGGTTTTGGAGAGGCGTGAGGGCGAGTCGAGTCTTGCCGACGATCTGCGTCCACATGTGCAGCGTGGTGGCGGTGGGCTCCCATTCGGCCCAGGGGAGAGAGGGCCAGGTGGTGTCGGTGCTATCGGTAGATGGTTTCATGCAGAGTTTCTCCGAGTGCGCGTATTTCAGAAAGAATATAGCGGTCGCTCGTTAGTTGCCGGTTGAACCAAAGCCTGAGGCTCCGCGGGCGGCTTCGACGAGCTCGGCGACCTCTTCGAAAGCGGCTTCGATGCGCTGGACGATGCGGAGCTGGGCGATGCGGTCGCCGGAGGCGATCTTGATGGGTTCGGGGGTGAGGTTGGTGAGGACGATCCTGATCTCACCTCGGTAGCCGGGGTCGATGACGCCCGCGAGGGTAGTGAGACCGCGGAGTGCGAGGCCGGAACGGTCTTCGACGAGAGCACCGTGGGTGGCGGGGAACTCCAGCGCAAGGCCGGTGGGGATGGCCTGGGTGCAGCCGGGAGTTCCGGCCGGGGCGAGAGTGGCCGAGGCAACGGAGGAGAGATCGGCGGCGAGGTCGCCCCAGGGGCCGTCGTGGGAGTAGCGAGGAAGTTTCGCTTCAGGGTGGAGTCTTTTGACTTTGACGATGGGTCGGATGGCTTGCATAAAGGAAGTTTATCGCTCGTTGCGGTGGGTAACTCCTGGGTACGGGTTGGCGACAGATAATATTAGGGACCGATGAGATCAAGTCCGCCATTAGCGAGTACATTGCCCGAACTGCGACACGCCAATTCGAACGACCGGCAAAGAAGACTGATCTCTACGGCCTTGGCGACGTTGCTTGCAGCGGTGGTGCTGCTTCCGCTGCTGGGGCACAAGCCGCTAGCGGAGTGGGATGAGGGTATCTATGCCGAGGTTTCTAGGGAGATGCTGCAACGCGGTTGGTTGATTCCGCATTGGAATGGCGAGGTGTGGCTCGAGAAGCCGCCGCTGATGCTCTGGATTACTGCGGTGTTCTTCAAGACCTTCGGCGTGAGCGAACTGTGGGCGCGGGCTGGGTCAGCGCTGTCGGGGGTGGCGCTGGTTGGACTGCTGCATGGCTGGCTGGAGAAAAGGAAGGGTAGCCTTACGGCGTGGTTGAGCACGCTGATTTTGCTGTCGACATTCGGATTTCTGCGGGTGTGCCGTGTGGGTGAGACGGATGCGCTGCTCTCGCTGGGATGCTGCATCGCGCTGATGGGCCTTACTGATGTGGATGAGCGTAATGGCTCGGGCTGGTACTTATTCTGGGGCGGTTTTGCTATTGCGGTGATGACGAAGGGCGCGGCGGCTGTTGTGATTCCGTTGGCCGGGGTGGTGTTTGCGACGTTGCAGCGGTGGCCGCTGGATAGGTTTGGTAAGGCGTTCTGGGTGGGACTGTCTGGCTTTTTGCTGGTCGTGTTGCCTTGGCATTTAGCGATGTATCGCCTGTTCGGAGAACGCTTTTTGGCTGAGTACGTCGGGCTGCACGTAGTGGCGCGTGCAACCGGCCAGATCGAAGGTCATACTTCGCACTGGTGGTACTACTTTTGGGTGCTGCTGGCCTCGGCTGCGCCTTTCGTGGTGATTTATCCGCTGGCCATCTACGATCTGTGGCGGCGGGCTGAGCTTCGCGCCTGGGTGATCTTCGCGGTGGTAGTCGTGGGATTTTTCACGGTGGTGCAGACGCGTCTGCCGCATTACATCGCGCCTGCTTATCCGGCATTGGCAGTAATTGCGGCAGTATTTTTAGGCGAGCGGCTCAGGCCTTTCGTGATTCAAAGGCAGCCTGCATCTTTCTGGATTAAAGTGGGCGGCGATTGGGGTGCCTTTGTGTGTCGCGAGTGTGCTGCTGACTGCGCCGGCGCGAAGAGGTCTGCGGGAGACGAAACTTTCGGATGGGACGCTGCTGCAGAACAATACCGAGTCGATTCTTTTGCTGAAGGACGTGTTCAGTCATCCTCAGGATGTGGACGGGCCGCTTCTTGTTTGGCGTCAGGGGCCGCATCGGTCGATTGCGACAGATGTCTTTTATGCAGGGAGGCCGGTGCAGTTGGTGGAGCTTCTTCCTGTGTCTGCGAATCAGGAAAGAGATAAATACCTGTTTGATCCGAAGCCGCTACGTGAGGCTGCAATGGCAGAGCCGCGGCTAATTCTGCTGGATAAAGGCCTCGTCGCGCAGATCCCAGCGGAGTTTCATTACACGGAGATCGCGTCGCGAGATTCAGTGGCGTTCGGATCAATCGTCCGCGTTCCATAGCCGCGAGTTTGTTCGACTACAATCGTTGAGATGCCGGCTGGAGCCCAAGACCCACGCGATGCGTGGCGCGATCGATCGAAGACATTGTGGCCAATCTTCTGGGCGGGCTTTGTGGTGCGGCTGCTGTACATGACGTTTGCCCACACCTACAAGGTGCGGCCGCTGCAGGATCACTTTCAATTTGGGTGGGAGGCGGCGCGCATTGCCCGGGCGCTGGTGACGGGATATGGGTACGCCGATCCGTTCTCAAATATTGTGTTGGCGCATACCGGTCCGACGGCTTGGTTGCCGCCACTCTATCCGCTTCTGATTGCGGCAGTGTTCAAGGTGTTTGGGATTTACACGCTGAAGTCAGCGTGGGTGCTGCTGGCGATCAACTGTGCCGCGTCGGCTGCAACGGCAATAGCGGTGTGGGAGATAGGGCTGCGGTGCTTCTCGCCAAGAGTGGCGCTGTGGGCGGCATGGCTGTGGGCGCTATATCCGGCAGCAATGCAGTATGCGGTGCGCTGGATCTGGGAGATGACCATCACGACAGCGCTCTTCACCTGGGTATTTCTGCTGGCGCTGCGAATGCGAGAGGTGGGTTCAGCAGAGTTGGGGCTTGATGCCGTGGAGGAGAATAGCCGGGGGAGACTTCTGAAGCGCTGGTGTCTGTTCGGGCTGCTCTGGGGAGTGATTGCGCTGTCGAACTCGACGCTGCTGCTCTTTCTGCCGGTGTGCGGAATCTGGATTCTGATGGGAACCTGGGGCAGAAAAGGAGCGGCACAGGGGGCAGTGCTCGCAGGAGCGATCTTTCTAGCCTGTATTGCGCCGTGGACCTGGCGCAACTGGACGGTCTTCCACACGTTCATTCCGTTACGGGGAAATCTGGGTGCCGAGTTGTATATGGGCAACGGGCCGGGGTCCACGGGGCTGCTGATGGAGAACCTGCATCCTTTTCAGTCTGCCGAGCAGCTCAGAGAGTACGCGGCAATGGGCGAGGTGCGCTATGTTGCAATGCGGGGTGCGCTGGCCGAGCAATTTATCGCAGAACATCCGGCGCACTATGTGGCGATTTGTTTGAAGCGAATTTATTTCTTCTGGGTAAGCGTTCCGCATCCGGCGGATGATGCCTGGTATGTGGAGGCGGGGCGGGTCTTTAATTTTGCATCTGTAAGCCTCTGCGGACTGATGGGACTGGGTTTAGCTCTTCGACGGCGAGTTCCGGCGGCTGGGCTGATGGCCTGGGCATTCGTGCTGCTGCCGTTCACGTACTACCTGGTGACGGTGCATGCGCGCTTCAGGCACCCGCTTGAGCCTCTGATATGTCTTTTGGGGGTTTATTTGTTTCAGAGCGCCAAACGAGGACCGCGAGACATCACGACGAATTCGGTCCAATCCAATTGACCCTGAGCCGGGAACACGATACACTTTTTAAGTTTGGCGATGCAGCCGGTATCCCCGGGTGCAGGCTGGGTTGAGTGCGTGGCTGGAGTTGAAGCTGCGATGCGAGCCGGTCGGTTCTAATACGCCCCCATGCAGCACAATTCATGAAGGAAGCAGTCGGCGCTGGTTCGTGTGCGCGACGCTTGAGGTTTGGCAATGTACGCAGTGATACGCACAGGCGGCAAGCAGTACCGGGTAGCCCCGGGCGACAAGTTGAAGATCGAGACGACAGCACACGAGAACGGCGCGGTAGAGTTCTCCGATGTGCTGGCATTTAGCGGCGAAGAGGGCAAGTTTGAGCCGAAGCTCGACGGCGCGAAGGTACTGGGCGAAGTCGTCGGCACGGGCCGCGGTGACAAGATCCTGGTCTTCAAACTGAAGCGCAAGAAGCAGTACAAGAAGATGCAGGGCCACCGGCAGAACTTCGTTGAGGTAAAGATCAACGAGATCGTGGTAGGCGGCAAGAGCTTCAAGGCATAAAAAGCTTCTCAGCAAAAAGCTTTGGTTTTTGTCTTAAAGAAAGCTTCTCAGTAGAAGAGCTTGTGGTTTCTGTCTTTAGACTTTATTTGAGAGCGCTGGGCCAAAGGCCGGCGTGAAAGAGGCAATTCGAAATGGCACATAAAAAAGGTTTAGGTTCTTCCAAAAACGGCCGCGACTCAAATGCGCAGCGGCTCGGAGTTAAGGTGTTCGGCGGACAGGCGATCCTCGGTGGCGGCATCATCGTGCGCCAGCGCGGGACGCCGCTGAAGCCCGGCGCAAACGTCGGCCGTGGCAAGGACGACACCCTCTTCGCGAAGGTCAGCGGCGTGGTGCAGTTCCAGGACCGTGGCCAACACGGACGCTTCGTGAACGTAGAGCCAGCTGAGGTTCACGCCGAAGCTCGCTAAATCTTTGGCTGTGAGAAAAGCCTTGCTTCGGCAGGGCTTTTCTGCGTTTGGAAGTACCTGAAATGTATGGTCCGCCGCGTGACTGCAAGGATTAGCTTGGTCGAGAAGACAAGTCTGCGGCAATGTATTCGGCCTTTGATGGAGCCGCGTGCTCCTGGCCAGGATGAGTTCCGCTGCGCGTCTGTCCTTACAAGTCGGTCGGCCGTTGAGGACCATTATCGGTATCAGGTTGCAGACGCGCCGTTTTGACTGTTCTTTCGTCCTTACTGTTCCTGTGCAGACTTCGTGGAAGATGAATTGCAGCGAAGGCATGGTCTGCGCTCGACCGTTGCTCGCAGACGGTGCCCAAGCCCCTGGGCGCGGTCAGCATTACCCTCTGGCATCCTTGCGGATGCGGTCCTTCCCCTTCGCTGTGGTGCAAGATTAGCGCAGAGAGTGCCTATGCTGCTACGGCTTCGGTAACTCTGGGCCGATAGTCTTCTCCGCTGGAGAGCACGGCCCAAGCGATGCGTGCGAGCTTGTTGGCCATCGCGACGACCAGTACGTTGCGCGGCGCTCGTGCTTCGAGCGCATTCATCCATGCTCCGATCGGAAAGCGGTCTCGTTTTATGCGCATCGCAGCAGCGCGAGCGCCGTGTATCAGCACCTTGCGCAGATAGGTGTTGCCGCGCTTGCTGATGCCAGCAGCTTGGCCTTGCCGCCGGTCGAATACTGTCGAGGCACAAGCCCGAGCCACGCAGTGAAGTCTCGTCCCTTGCGGAACGCCGCGCCGTTGCCGATGGCGGCAACGATGGCAGTCGCAACGATGGGACCGATACCGGGGATCTGTCGAATGCGGCAGCAGCCCGCATCACTGGCGGCGATCTGTTCGAGCCTGTCGGTCAGCTCGTCGATCTGCTGTTCGACGGTCTTCCACTCGTCCCACAGGATGCCGATCATGTTGCGCATCATCGGTGTCAGCGCGTTGTCTGCGTTCTCGAGAACATCGACCATCGCGGCCTTGAGCTTCGCCGGCTTCTGCGCAAAGACCATGCCGCGCTCCAGTAGAAAGGCTCGTGTCTGGTTGATGACCGCTGTGCGCCGGGAGACAAGTCGGTCTCGAACCCGGTGGATCGCTTGCAGGTCCAGCTGGTCATCCGTCTTGATCGGGACGAAGCGCATGTTCTTGCGTTCAACAGCCTCGGTGATAGCCTCCGCATCGACGAAATCGTTCTTGTTGGACTTCGCAAATGGCTTCACGAACTGCGCCGCAATCAGCCTGACGTCGTGGCTCTGCTGCTTCAAAGCCCTTCCGAGGAAATGCGCTCCGGAACAGGCTTCGAGGCCGATCAGCGAAGTCTGCATGTTCGCCGTGAACGCTAGCAACTGCTTCTGTGAAAACTTCTTCTTCACCAGCACCTTGCCCGAAGCTCCCAACGCAACAAGGTGAAACGTCGTCTTGCCCAAATCAATGCCTACCGAACGTATCTGCATGTCGATGATCCTCCTTATGAAACCGCTGCTTATATCCTCCGCCTGGCGGAGGGTTACAGCGGCGGACCATCTCATTAGTTAGAAGGCTGCTGCTCCAGGTTCGCTCGCGATCTCTCTTCGGGTATTCTCGGAGAGAGGAGGCAGCGGCATGGATGGTGTGGCGCCGGAACTTGTAATCCCCCGGGTAGCGTCGTTGCCTACCGAGGCGGAGCTTGTCCGCGGCCGCACACTGCTGGGCGACTTTGAGTTAACCCTGTGCACTGATGGGACATACCTGCTGGACGGCGGCGCGATGTTCGGAGTTGTTCCGAAGACGCTGTGGCAGAAGCGCATCGCGGCGGACGGCCAGAACCGGATCCTTCTCGGCCTGAATACTACTGTCGTCCGCACCGGCAAATACACCGTCGTGATCGAAACCGGCATCGGCAACAAGCAGTCTGCCAAGATGCGCGAGATTCAGGCCAACCAGGAGCTTCTTCCGGCATCGCTGGCTGCGGCGGGAGTTGATCCCGCCGAGGTCGACGTGGTGATCAACTCACATCTTCACTTCGACCACTGCGGCTGGAACACGACGCTTCAACCCGACGGCTCCGTTACTCCTACCTTCCCGAATGCTCGCTACTTTGCGCACGCCGGGGAGGTTGCGCATGGGCACCTCCAGCTTGAGCGCGATCGGGTCAGCTACCTCTCGCCTAATTACGATCCGCTGATTGAGTCCGGGCAGATGACGCTGCTGACGACCGAAGGCATCCGCGCCAACCCCGAGATCGTTCCGGGCATCTCGGTCGAGCTGTTCCCCGGGCACACTGCGCAGCTCATGGGCATCCACATCGAGTCGAAGTCGCACGGCGGAGCGAGTGAGCACGCCTGCTATATCTCCGATCTGATTCCGACTGCCCACCACCTGGACCCTACGTGGGTGATGGGCTATGACCTCGATCCGCTGACGTGCATCGAGCAGCGTAAACGTTTCTATGAGCGGGCTATCCCGGAGAACTGGCTGGTGCTCTTCACGCACGACCACGAGACACCGATGAGGCGTGTCGGCCTGAATGAGAAGGGCAAACCGGTGGTTCTATCCGCTCGATAGGCCTCATACCCCCCACCCCCCTATTGCCTGGCGACAAAGTCTTTGTTTTTAGTGGTTTGCAGGGTGTATGTGTCTGCAAAATCTTCTAAACAAAGGACTTATGGCTAAAATAGCCAGAATCAGTGAGTTAGGCCTGGCGGGTGGCTGGGCCTGGCTGGATCTCTCAACTGGATCTTTCAGAGACGAAAGACCTTTCGTTTGTTTCAATCTTCTAGTTCTATTTTACTGAATGGCATATAACTAATGCGCACTTTTCTTTTGGCGGCTAAGTGCTGGTGGGGTTTGAGTTAGTTAGTTTTTCGAAGGTCGCGGGGCTTGACATGCGATTTTGCTTAGGGATTTCGTGAAAAATAGTTGGTGGCGTTGGAAACAAAGGCTTTTTCGGGTTCCAGCTACGAGCTGTGAGCTACGAGCCGCGAGTTAAAGACAAAGGCTTCTGGGCTGGGATGAGGCATGGGTAGAGAAGCGGATTCCATTCGGCTTCGCTCAGGACAAGCTCTCCGCTGCGCGATTCACGGTGAGGCTGTGAATCGCTCCGGTCGAAATGACAGGGTTTTGGGATGGGTGAAGGAGAACAGGCAACGGCAAAGACAACAGCAGATCCCTACGGGATGACAAACAAAAGGACAGGCAACAGCAAAGGCAAAGGCAACAGCAAAGGCAAATGCGGGGGTTCTTCCCCTTCGACTACGCTCAGGGTCAGAATGATGGGGTTTTCGGGACAGACAAACGAAGTTGCAGATTATTTCTTGTCGGACGAGGTTGTGGCGGCGGGTGCCGAGGCTGGGGCTGGGGTGGCGGCTGGCGTTGAAGTGGAGGCGCCGTCGGAGGAGGCGGGTTTGGAGTCGGAGCTGTTGCCGTTGCCAGGGGCAGAGTCGGAGGAGGATTTGGGTTTGGCATTGCCGTAGCCGTCGGCGTACCAGCCTCCTCCTTTGAAGGAGACGGCAGGGGCGGAGAGGACGCGCTCGATGTGGCCGCCGCAGTGGGGGCAGGTGGTTATCTCGGGGTCGGAGAACTTCTGGATCTTTTCAGTGCGCTTGTGGCAGGCGGTGCATTCGTATTCGTAGAGGGGCATTGGTTCTGATTCCTGTCTTTCAGTGTGCTTGTCTTAGTCTAACGGGTGGCGAGCACGATTTTGCGTGCAGGCGGCTTATTCCAATGGGTGTCGCTCGGGCAGCGTGCTCTGGTGGCGGATGCGCGAGACAAAGATGCCTTGATCGTGCTGGCGATAAAAGATGACATGACTACCTTGTTTTAAGGTCCTGAGTGTGGAGTTGTTGGAGGGATAGGGCCGGCCAAGGTTTGGCGTCAATGTGAGCTGCTCACAACTGTTTCTTATTTGCAGGATGTAGTGTCTGGCTTGTGTCTGTCCCCATTTTCGGCGGGTGTATGTGGCGATGTCCCGAAGGTCTGATTTTGCGTTCTGTGAAAGCTGGAGCATACTCAAGAGGCAACACGCTCCCGCTGCGTGAGGATCGCGTCGCTGTCGATTTCATCCAGAATTTCCTGAAAGACGTCTCCCTGAGCTATGCCGCTGGCATCACCATCGGCAATGGCCTTCATGAGTGCGGCGAGCTTGACGTCGTACTCTTTTTCGACGCGTTCGAGACTGCGAAGAGCATCGCGTACTACCTCGCTGGCGTTGTCATAACGGCCGCTTGCAATCTTGGCGGCTATGAAGCTGTCGAGTTCGGGGGTCAGGCTGATGTTTCTGGTGGGCATGGGCGCTGCTCCTTCTAAAAGATTACGCCTATTGGCAAAGATTGCCAACAGGCGCAATGTTGCTGATTATAAGTTGGTTAGATGAGGCTAGCGGGCGGCTGATTCTTCGGCGACTCGCTTTTTCAGGGTTTCGCGGGACTGGTCGGCGAGGCGTTTGCAAGCTGTGGGGTCGATCATGGGGTCTGGTTTGACGCCTTGCTGGAGTTTTTCGAGGCGGTCCCAGAGGTTTGAGGCCTCGGGGTGCGGGGTGAGGAGGATGTCGCAGGGGGTGGTGTTGAGGAAGGCAAAGCTGGTTTCGAAGCCGGTGAGGGAGTGGGGATGTTCGGTGGTCTGGGTGAACTTGAAGGACGGGGAGGAGACGGGGGAGAGGCTGTCGGCGTAGACGATGTTCCGGCAGCTGCCGGACTCGCAGGACTGCCATGTCCAGCTGGTTCCGCCCGGGGTGTGGCCGGGGGTGAAGTGGGCGGTGATGGCGAGCTGGCCGAGGTGAAGGGTTTGTCCGTCGTGGAGGGTTTGCACCGCGGGGATGGGGGCGATGGGTGGGAGGGTTCCGAATTGAGGATCTGCGGGATCGTCTGCGCCGGTCTTCATGACGGCGGCGGTCCAGGGGCTGGCGAAGACTTTGGCTCCGCTGAGATGCTGGAGTTGGGCGATTCCTCCGGCGTGGTCGTAGTGGACGTGGGAGTTGAGGATGAGCTTGACGTCTTCGATGCGGAAGCCGAGGGACTTGATGTTGGCCACTATCTGGGGGACGGAGTCGGAGAGTGCGCCGTCGATGAGGATGAGGCCGGCGTTGGTCGAGATGAGGATTGAACTCAGGCCGTGGGGGCCGACGTAGTAGGTGTTTCCATAGATTTTGAAGGGTTTCTGGGGTACGTTCCAGACCGCGCATTGCGAGCATGTTGTGGTGGCGGCCTGCTGGCCGCTGAATCCGCCCGCCCACGGTGTGCATACCAGAAGCGCTAGTGTTGCGGCAAGGCTTTTTAGTGTGCGTCTCTGGTTCATTTGGGCACTCCATTAGTAGGGCTGATTAGGGTTTGAGGTTAGAGTTTGCCGAGCTCGATGAGGCGAACGCTGGCGATGCAGCCAGCAACGAATATAGAAAAGATTAAGGTGCAGTTGGCACCGGATTCCAGACTGAAAACCCTTCTTTTTCCGCCGCTAAAAGGAGTTTGCGATCAGAAGCAGCGAATGTCATGGAATCGTTCCTATGCAGCATTGCTCGCGCGACAATCGCGGTGGCAAGTTGTAAGGAATCTAAAGCTCGTAGGCCATGGCGGTCGACTAGTCCAGTCGCCTCGGCAATTACCGAACCTGAAACAGGATGTTCAACGATGCGACCTGTTTCCTGAATAAGAGTAGAAATTGCGAGGTTAGCGTCGCTTGCGTCGATATCGCCGGAAAGGTGCCTCCGGCGAATCGCAGAACGAACTTCAAGCGCAGCGAGAACCGACACCAGAAGTGTGCGGTCCTCGCTGCGGGTAAAGAGGTCAATCATTTCTTGTGAACCAGGCTCAAACACGAACAGTTTTACGTACGAGCTGGAATCAAAAAATGAGTGAGTCAGATGCTCCCCCTGTCACGCAGCAGCGTTGTCGATGCGGCTTCACCGCGGATTGCGACCGGCTGGAAGCGAGGTGGTACGCCCGGGGTAGGCATGGAGCGATTGAGGCTAATGGTTGTTGTAGGAAACTGAGGTGCTCGGGGGTTGGGAATCTTCTTCGCGTCGATTTTCCCCATCTCAATTGCTTGAGAGAGCACACGTTGACGGCGTTGGAGTGAGGTAGCCCATGGCAGGTCGACAGTAGCGAGATAGTCATCGCGAAACCATTTGAGAGCAATGAACTGCCGATTTGATTTTTCTGCCGCAGCCAATGCCTGGCAGCACTCAATGATCTCTTGTGGGCTGACGGGATCTGACGCCTTCGAGTGAAGCGCCGACTGTGAAGATTGGCCTTGGGGTTTGAAAGGCTCTCCTTGAACCGGAGTTTCCTGAGTGGTGACTGCCTGAGGGGAAGAAGGCGTTGGGTCTGAACTGTTTTTTTGTTCACCTACGGCTGAAATAGGATCGAAATAAATCCGGATTTCACCTGTCCTAGGGTTCCAGTTGCTTGCATCTGCGCTACTTCGTTTCTTGCGGCCATCTTCTTCAAATTGGACGACTGGACTTAAACCGTCTGGCAACAGGAACTTGAGTGCCAGCGTTATTTCTGGACTTAATGGAACGTTTCGCAGGGCTTCCAGGCCAGCCTGCACTTTGGCTTCTACCTCACGAATCGTCTTCATATTTTACCTACTTATAGTATAGGCCTCCGACTAGTTCGGAGACCTATATATAGTTACACCGTAAAATTGTTTTGTCAATAACTATAATTTGCCGAGCTCGATGAGGCGGACGCTGGCGATGGCTTCGACCTTGCGGAGGGCCTCGATGGCGGGTTGAGCGGCGGCGGCGTTGGGGACATCTATCTGGACTACGGCGAGGGCCTGGCCTGCTGGGACGCGCTGGGAGCCGGTTGCGCTGGCGCGGCCGAGTGCGAAGTTGGCGATGTTGAGGCCGTGGTCGCCGAGGATGGTGCCTACGCGGCCGATGACGCCGGGGACGTCGTGGTTGCGGATGGCGATGAGGGTGCCGTGGAGCGGGGCTTCGATGTCGATGCCGTCGCAGGTGAGGAGGCGGGGCGAGTTGCCGTGGAGGACGGTGGCGGAGGCAGCGGTGTCGCCTTCAGAGGAATGGAGGGTGATTTTGAGGACGGAGCCGCTGCCGCCAGTGACGAACTCCTTCTTGTCCTCCTGGAGGCGGATGCCGCGCTCCTGCGCGATGGCGGCGGCGTTGATGCGGTTGGCTGCGCTGCCCTCGCCGTCTGAACCGGAGAAGATGCCGGCGATGGCGGCGTTGCGGATGAGCTCGGTTTTGCCGGTGGCGAGGCGGCCGGAGTAGGTGATCTGGATGTTTTCGAGGTTGCCGGGAAGGGCGTGGGAGAGGAACTGGCCGAGGCGGTCGGCCATCTCGACGTAGGGGGCGATCTCTTCGTACTCCTCGCGGGAGAGCGAGGGGACGTTGACGGCGTTCTGGACGACGCCGAGCTTGAGGTAGTCGCGGACCTGCATGGCGAGCTGGATGCCGATGGCCTCCTGGGCCTCGTCGGTGGAGCCGGCGACGTGCGGGGAGAGGAGGACGCTGGGGAGATTGAAGAAGGGCGAGTCTTTGAGGGGCTCGGCGTGGAAGACGTCAAGGGCGGCTCCGGCGACGTGGCCGGACTTGAGGGCGTCGGCGAGGGCCTGTTCGACGATGAGCTCGCCGCGGGCGCAGTTGATGATGCGGACGCCTTTTTTCATGATGGCGAGGGAGGTGGCGTTGATGAGGCCCTCGGTCTGGGTGGTAAGGCCGACGTGGAGGGTGAGGTAGTCGGAGGATTTGAAGATTTCGTCGATGGGGACAAGGGTGACCTCGTTCTCGCGGGCGACGACGGGGGCGATGAAGGGGTCGTAGCCAATGAGCTCCATGCCGAAGGCGCGGGCGCGGCGGGCGACTTCGAGGCCGATGCGGCCGAGGCCTACGATGCCGAGGGTCTTGCCGCGGAGCTCGGAGCCCTGGAGGGATTTTTTCTCCCACTTGCCGGCGTGCATGGTGGAGTTGGCGCGGGGGATGTCGCGGGCCATGGAGACCATGAGGCCGAGGGTGAGCTCGGCGACGGCGACGGCGTTGGCTCCGGGGGTGTTCATGACGACGATGCCGCGATGGGTGGCGGCGGGGGTGTCGATGTTGTCGACGCCGACGCCGGCGCGGCCGATGATGCGGAGCTTGGGGGCGGACTCGAGGAGCTTGGCGTCGACCTGGACGGCGGAGCGGACGACGAGGGCGTCGGCGTCGGCTAATTCTGCAGGGAGGCCGTTTTTAATCTGGTCGGGGGTGACGACGTCCCAGCCTGGTTCCTGTTTGAAGACGGCGAGGGTGGCTGGGGAGACTTTTTCGGCGAGAACGATCTTCATGGATCCTCTTATGCTCGACGAGAGCATGGTTTTGCCGCGACGATGCGACTGTGAAAATGGGATGGCTTACCGGGGAAACTCTGGCTTTAGTTTACTTGGATTGAGGGCTGGGTGAGGCGAAGGTGGAGAAGAGGTGCTCGGCGTCGTCGAGATCGCGCTGGGTGTAGCCGGCGGCCTGGGGGTAGATGGTGCGCAGTTTTTCGAGGCTGGGAAAGTCGGCGAAGAGGAAGACCTCCTGATCGGAGAATCCGGGTTGGAAGTCGGGGTGATTGCGATTGATGCTCTGGAGCCAGAGGCCGTAGAGCATGTGGAGGGCGTTGGCGCGCTCGATGAGCTCGATCTCCTGCTTGATGGCTTCGGGCGAGAGGGTTGTGGGGTCGGAGGTCTCGGAGTTGATGGCGGCGGCGGTGGCGATGGCGACGCTGGCGGCGTTGTAGCCGTCGAGTGCGCGCTGGAGGTTGAAGTAGGTGCTGGAGTATTTGTCGACCTCATCGCGGGGCATCATAGCGAGGACGCTGGCCTGTCCGGAGTCATTCCAGGCGGACATGGTGGGCTCGAAGGTGTGGCGCGGCCAGAAGAGAACGCCGGGAAGCTTGGCCTCGGGGGTGCCCGGGTGGTCGCGCAGGTAGGTGAAGATGCGGAGGTTGTTGTGCAGCATGGCTGCGTCCTGAAGATAGACTTCGGTGGCGCGGCGGTAGATGGCGCGATTGTGCTCGCGCTCTTCAGCGAGGGAGTGCCGGAGCTCCTGGATCTCGGCGCGGTGATGGAAGAACTCGATGGTCTGCTCGAGGCTGAGGGCGATAAGCAGGCCGACGACGATGGTGGCGATGTGGATGAGGAAGTCTTTCCAGGTGTGCGCTGCGTGCGGAGCCGGATGGACGTCAATCATCGGACAGGTTCCTCGGGCACGGGAGATTCAGTGTGAATATGAAAGCGCAAATTTATTTGCCGTGACCTTTGACCTGAAGGGCCAGGTCTTCAGCTACGTGGGGGTCGTTTTCGGAGAGCTCGGCGAGGAGACCAGCGTCGGAGAGATCGAGGAGTTTGGAGTTTTCCCAGTCGTGGTCGATTACCTCGCGGATGCGTTTGATGATGTGCGGGTCGTCGACCTCGATGGCTAACTCGCGGCGGCTGTCGAAACTACCGGGAGCGAGGTTGATGGAGCCTATGATGGCGACGGCGTCGTCGGCGAAGAGCAGTTTGGCGTGGAGCTTGATGTGCTTGAGCTTGTGGATCTTGACGCCGAGATCCTGGAGCACGCGAAGTCCGCTGACGCCTTCGATGAGCTTGTCTATTTTGAGTTTGTGCGGGGGGCGGGCCATGACGTGAATTTTGACTCCGCGGGCGTAAGCGCGGACGAGGTGCTCGATGATGGTGGGGTCCTGGTAGCGCTCGTTCTGGAGGAAGAGGGTGTGTTTGGCCTCGTCGATGAGCCTGCCGAGGCGCTGGCGTCCGTTGCCGACGCACCAGATGAGGTGGGAGTGGTCGCCGGGGGTGAATTCGGTGCGATCCCAGTCGGCGTCGAAGCCCTGGATGATCTCTTCGACCTCGTGCTTGTGAGAGGTGAGGATGGCGTAGTCGCGGGTCTCAGTCAGGTTGCGGGTTTGCCAGTTGAGTGAGGCGACGAAGGCGAGGCTATCGTCGATGACCATGGACTTCTCGTGGGTGAGGTCGAAGCGCGGATTGCTGTCGAGGACCTCGACACCGGCGGCGGTGAGGGAGATGCGGCACTCGCCGTTTTCTTTTTCGCCGTCGCGCCGCTCGGGGTTGAGCATGACGCGGACCTTTACGCCGCGCTTGTGGGCGGCGATGACCGCATCGAGAAGCGAGGGGTCGGAGAAGACGAACATCTTTACACGAATCGACTTTTTCGCGCCGTTGATAGCGTCCAGGATGGGCTGGGCGGAGTCGTCGGGCAGAACAATTACTGAACGAGACATGCGATTCCTCAGGGTCGTGATGGATTCTACTAGGAATAACTAGTGGAGCGATTTCAGCCGGGCGTTGAAAGTTTATTGGACCAATAAGTATTTCCCTTAAGTATTTCCCTCAGTGGCTAAAGCCACGTTGAAGTTGTTGGCTTTGCGGCGGGACTAAAGAGGGTGATGAAGAAGTCTTGTTGGCCCATATAAACATTCCCTCAGTGGCTAAAGCCACGTTGAAATGGTCGCGTTTACGGCGGGACTAAAGTCCCGCCCCTTCAAAGCAGAGAGTTTTTCAGCATCCTCTAAAGTCCCGCCGCTTCAAAGCAGAGAGTTTTCAGCATCCTCTAAAGTCCCGCCCCTTTAAAGCGGCGACTTTCAGTAGTTATTGGCTATGAAACCACTTTAACTGAGCCGGCGTCGAACTGGGTACGGTGGAGCTCGGCGTAGATGCCGTTTTGGGCCATGAGCTGGTCGTGGCTACCGCTCTCGGCGACGACGCCGCCGTCGATGACGAGGATCTTGTCGGTGTCGCGGATGGTGCTGAGGCGATGAGCGATGGCGATGACGGTCTTGCCCTTCATGAGCTTTTCGAGGGCGTCGATGACGAGTTTCTCGGACTCGCTGTCGAGGGCGGCGGTGGGTTCGTCGAGCAGGAGGATGGGGCTGTTGCGGACCATGACGCGGGCGATGCCGATGCGCTGGCGCTGGCCTCCGGAGAGGGTGGAGCCGCGCTCGCCGACGAGCGTGTTGTAGCCGAGGGGCATGCGGGAGATGAACTCGTCGGCGTTGGCGAGTCTGGCGGCGGCGATGACCTCTTCTTTGGTGGCGGCAGGGCGGCCGAAGGCGATGTTGTCGTAGATGGTGCCGTGAAAGAGGACGGTCTCCTGGAGGACGTAGCCAATCTGGTCGCGGAGAGGCTTGAGCTTGTAGTCGCGGACGTCGTGGCCGTCGATGATGACCTCGCCGGACTGGACGTCGTAGAAGCGGGGAAGAAGGCTGACGACGGTGGACTTGCCGGAGCCGGTGGGGCCGACGACGCCGACGAACTCGCCCGGTTTAATGCTGAAGGAGACGTCGGTAAGGATGGGGTTGTCGGGCTCGTAGGCGAAGGCGACGTTGCGGAGCTCGATGGCGCCCTGGAGGGTTTCGGGTTCGATGCCGTCGGGCTTCTCAGGGATGATGGTGTCGGTGTCGAGGATCTCGCGGACGCGCTCGGCGCCGACGGTGACCTGCGCGATGGCGTTGGTGGTGGTCGCGAGGTCTTTGACGGGCTTGAAGAAGCGGGTAAGGTAGGCGAGGTAGACGGTGAGCTCGCCGACGGTCATGGAGCCGGCGAGGATCAGCGCCGCGCCGCGCCATAGCACGAGCGCGGTGCAGATGGATACGGTGATGGTGACGACGGGAGAGAGAAGGGCTTTAACGCTGCGGGCCTTGAGCGCGGCGGCGACGGTGGCATGACTGACGACGGAGAGGAGCTCTTCTTCGGTGCGCTCCTGGCCGAAGGCCTGGACGACCTGCATGGACTCGAGGCCCTGCTGGGCTACAGCTACTATCTGGCTCTGCTCTTTGCGGACCTCTTTTGTGGCGGCTTTAACGGCCTTCTTGAAACGGGAGACGAAGAGCAGAAGAAAGGGCGTGATGGCGAGGGCGATGAGGGTGAAGTCCCAATTGAGCCAGAACATGAGGCCGAGCATGCAGACGATGGTGAGCATGTCGACGAGAATGCTGAGGGTGGAGGAGGAGGCGAAGCCCTGGATGGTCTGGATGTCTGTGGTGAGGGTGCTGAGGACGGTGCCGGTCTGGTGGGTGCTGTAGTAGCCGAGTGAGAGGCGCTGCAGGTGGTTGTACATGCGCATGCGCAGGTCGTGAGCGACATACTGGCCTACGCTCTCGGTGTAGTAGTTGTCAATGTAGGAGGCTACGGCGCCGACTATGGTGATGCCGACGTAGAGCAAGGCGGCGACCAGCGCAACCTGCAGGCGAGTGCCGCTTTCGAGCACCGGGCGGAGAAGATCGTGGAGCCAGGGCGACATCTTGTGGTCGCTGACGACGTTGTCGAGGATGATTTTGAGGGGCCATGGGGTGGCGAGGCTCATGGCGGTCTCGATCAGCATCGCGAGGAAGATGATGATCAGGTTGCGGCGGTATGGCCGGATTAGACCGCCTATGAAACGCAGCATTCAGAGTCACTCCCTGAAAGACGTCAACCAAATGCGGGAACGCTGAGTCCTATCTTAGCGGAAGTTGCTCAGGCGATCGATATCGATCGGCACGGGTGAGCTCAGGTGAAGAAATGGGGGACGAAGGAGCTTAGATTATCAGTGATTGGGCCGGATGACTCGCGGATTCCAAGGCCGCAGCAGTTCTGGTCGACCATCCAGAGGCCGAGGATGGGATGGCGCTGGTTGAATACTGCTTCGGGGGCGAGGGCCTGATAGATTGCGGGGCCGTCGTAGGGGCCGGGGGTGGTGGCGATGGTGGCGTTGTCGCGGACGATGGTGATGTTGGCGCCTTCGCGGGAGTGGAGGGGCTTTCGGACGTAGTTGCGGAGGTTGCCGGGTGAGTCGAAGTGGGATTCGAGCAGTAGATCGTGGTTGGGGTAGACCTGCCAGAGGATGGGGAGAATGCCTTTGTTGGAGAGGAGGAGCTTCCAGATGGGCTCGATCCAGCGGATGGACTGGTAGGTGTCGAGGGTTTGCGGGGCGAACTCCTCGTTGAGCATGGCCTCCCAGGGGTACAGCTTGAAGATGGAGAACATGGGGTGTTGGTCGAGGTCGACGAAGCCTTGCTGTGCGTCTGGACTATCGTTCCAGCCGATGTCGGGCATGAGGATGGGGAGGGTTTTGAGGCCGGCCTGCTCGGCGGTGTCGCGGAGGTAGGTGAGGGTGAGTTGGTCTTCGGGGTTGTCGAGGCCGGCGAAGTAGATGGGTTTGGAGAGGTAGGGCGAGACGTCACGCCACTTGGCGATGAGCTTCTCGTGGAGGGAGTTGAACTGGTCGGGCTGCGCGGAGACGAGTGAGTGGGGCATGTCTTCGAGCCAGTTCCACTGGATGACGGCGGCTTCGAGGAGCGAGGTGGGGGTGTCGGCGTTGTACTCGAGCAGCTTGGGAGGCTGGCCGGATTGCGCGCCGGCCCAGCTCAGGTCGAAGCGACCGTAGATGGCGGGAGGCTCGTTGTTCCAGGCCCACTCGATGGCGGGGATTGCGGCGTCGGGGATGTTGAGCTCGGTGTAGCGTTTGTTGTCGATGATGTGCTGGGCGGCGCTGAGGCACATCTCCTGGAGAGCGTTGCCGGCGGCTTCGAGGGTGTCTACCTCACTGCTTGTAAATTGATAGGCCGCCGATTCGTCCCAGTAGGGAGTGCCGTCTTCGAGAGTGTGGAAGATGAGGCCCTGGGATTCGACGGTTTGCTGCCAGTTTTCGCGGGGGGTTAGTGGGATACGCTGCATTATTCTCCTGGGCTGGTTATTCGCCGAAATTCTTTTGGCTATTTTTACTGGAATTCTCTTGAGTCTTTTATTCGCCGGAACTACTGTGGCCGCCGCCTTCGCCGCTGCTACTACTGAAAAAGCGGCCGAAGCCTCCGCGGGTGGTGACGGCTCCGGAGCGAGAGGCGTAGCTGTGGGCTGGGTCGGGGAAGTAGCTGCCGCCGCCGACGGGGGTGCCGTACCCGTACCCTCCCCAGCCGCCGTAGTAGTAGCGGTAGGGGGAGATATAGATGCCGGTGCCGGGACTGCCGAGATTCTGGTTCTGCTGGTTCTGGTTGGCGGGGGGGAGATTGGCGCAGAAGCTGTCGGCAACGACTTTGTTATTTTCGTCGACGCAGCGCTGCATCTGGGGCTTTTCACAGCCGGTGGTGATGGCGAGGGCGGCTGCGGCGAGGAGTGGAGCGGCGACGTGGGTCGAACGTTTCATGTTGGGAGATCAGAGTACCAAGCCATAGTAAGGCGTAACCTGCGCCGGCTTATTTTGATTTAGGGAGCATTTTTATCTCGAAGATGAAGGGCCACTGTTTGCCGGTGACGAAGAGGCGGTCGCGTTTGGCGTCGTAGGCGATGCCGTTGAGGACGGACTCGGCGTTGATCTTCTGGTTGGGTGGAAGGATGCCGGTGAGGTCGATCCAGGCGATGACGTGGCCGTCCACGGGGGAGATGCGGGCGATCTAGTCGGAGTGCCAGATGTTGGCGTAGATCTCGCCGTGGATGTATTCGAGCTCGTTGAGCTGGTCAATGAGGGTGGGGCCGTCGTAGACGAGGAGGCGGCGCGTTTCTTTGAAGGTTGGCGGGTCGCGGAAGGTGAGGGTAGAACTGCCGTCGCTGGTGATGCGCTCTTTGGCGGTGCGGGTGATGCCCCAGCCCTCGCCTGTGTAGCTGAAGGTGCTGAGAACGCGGAAGGAAGCGCGATCGTAGACGAAGCCGGTGTGAGTCTCCCATGTCCAGCCGATGATGTTCGGTCCCCAGTCGACGATGCCTTCGCCGAAGTATTGCTGCGGGAGGTTGTACCGCTGGAGCGGCTTGCCGGTCTCGGGCTGGATCGCCATGACGGCGGAGTGGCCTTTTAGGCCGGTGCTCTCATAGAAGAGGCCGTCGAGATAAAAGAAGCCTTCGGTGTAACTGCTGGTGGAGTGAGGGTATCTGGCGATGACTTTGTAGGTGTAGGTGGGCGCAGCAGCGGAAGCGGAGGCGACGAAGATGACGGCAGCCGCGGCGAAGAGCAAAGCGGTGACGTGGGTCGAACGTTTCATGGTTGGGGTTATTCGCCCGCTCTCCAAAGGAGCAGGAGTGCGGCGGCGCCGATGATCCAAGGGGCGTAGGTGTTGCCGATGGCACCGAAGCCGCCGCGGCTGGTGGAGGAGTTTGCGACTTTATAGGTGTGGCCCTGATCGGGCTCGTAGCTTCCGCCCTGGGCGATGGTGCCGGATTCGGTGCTGCCGGTCCCTCCGTAGTAATAGCGGAAGGTGGAGGGCCTGGCGGTGCTGCCGAACATGCGCTGCTCGTTGACGGCGTGGCAGAGATCGTCGTCGACGACCATGTTCTGCTCGTCGACGCAGCGCTGCATCTCGGGACGTTGACAGCCGGCGGCCATGAGAAGGGCGGCGGTGGCGAGGAGCGGGGCGGTTACCTGGGAGGATCGGCGCATGGGTGAAGGATTCGCTAAGGATAGCAAAGGGGTGAGACGGGCGGTTAGTTGTCAGTTGCCAGTTGTCAGTTGCCAATTGTTAGTTGTTAGTGAAAAGGCATGGTGTTGTCGTGCGAGGCTGCTGAGCTGGCGGCGTGTAACGGCTTGATGAATTTGTTTGGCAGGGCATCATGGGTCGCCGAAGTTTGCCGATACCGAGGATGGAGCGAGGACCTATGAGGCGTTTGAGGTATTGCAGGACTTTTGCGATGGCGGCGATGTTGTTCTTGGGCACGACGATGACGGGATGGACCGCAGAGATGCAGCGGGCGGAGGTACAGCGGGCGATCCTTTCGCGTATTCCTCCGAACTATCCTGAGATTGCGCGGCGCATGCATGTGGAAGGGACCGTGGTGGTGGAGGTGACTGCGATGCCTGATGGTTCGGTCTCGCATGTCAAGGCGATCTCGGGGCATCCGCTGTTGATGCAGGCGGCAGAGGACTGCGTCTCGCATTGGCGTTTTCTGATGATGCCGAAGGCCGAGCGGGGAACGGTGACGGTGGTTTTTTCCTTGAGTGAGTGAGGGCGTGGGTCAGCAGCGATGCGAGGAGTGCTTCGCGGATGCGCTTGATGATGTGAGGGGGTGACGACCTCGATGGCGAGCTCGCGGCGGCTGTCGAAGCTGCCGGGCGGTCGAACTGCTAATCGCCCAATTGCCGTCGAGGTCGATCCTGGCGGAAGGTGTCTCGGGTTCGGGTGCCAGGGTTTCCAAGTTATTGAGAATGCTGGCCAGGATGTTCTGGCGCGGCGAATTTTGCTTGCTCTCACAAAAATCTTGACACTTGTTTCGCTGCGTGCGTAGTATGCCTCTGCTATTGAGACGTCTCATTTGAGACGTCTCAATCTAAAGATTTCTCAATTTTGAGGGTTTATCTGCCGGTGAATGGAGCGAATCTTGCCGGGTTGGAACGTTTGTTGTGACTGTTGTCAGAGATTTGAGCGGCAGATATTGCACCAAGGCCAATGCAGAGAGTGAAGGTTTTCGCGGGCTCGTGATGAAAAAAACGGGCGGAAGCAAGGAAGTAACGACAATTTTGGAGGCAACACTATGTTCACTGGAATGCAAATGAATCTATATCGGATCGGCAGTTCGTTATATTCGAGAGGCGTTGTGCGGCGTACCGTGCTCGCCAGTTTGTTGGCTATCGGGCCTGTGGCTGCACTGAGCGTTCTGGCGCCAGCGGCCTTTGGCCAGGCGAGTACAAGCTCTGACATCGCCGGCAAGGTGACCGACGCCACTGGAGCCAACATCCCCGGAGCGACCGTTCTGCTTACCAACAACGGAACCGGCGCGCAGCGTACCACCACGACGAACGATGCGGGCGATTGGTCGATTCCTAACATTCCGCCGGCCAACTATAAGCTGCGTATCGAGAAGCCGGGCTTCAAGGTTGCGCAGATTCCTGCGATCGACGTTGAAATCGGCAAGACGGCGAACGGCTCGGTTACGCTGGCCGTCGGTGCGGTGACTGATACGGTCGAGGTCAGCACACTGCCTCCGCAGCTGCAGACGCAGGAGTCGACGGTTGGCCAGGTTATCGACCAGAAGCAGATCAACGATCTGCCTTTGAATGGCCGTAACGTGCTTCAGCTTGCGACACTGGCTCCGGGTGTCTCGCCACCGCAGCAGGGTCAGACCGGAACGCCAGGTCAATACGGCACGCGCAATCTTTACATCACGGTAGACGGCGGCCGTGCATCGTCGACGAACTATGTGCTTGACGGTACATATATTCGTTCCATCCGGTTCAACAACATGTCGATCCAGCCGAACGTCGATACTCTGCAGGAGTTCAACCTGTTGCGCTCGACCTTTTCCACGGAGTACGGCCAAGGCCAATCGGTAGTCTCCATGGTGACCAAGTCTGGCACCAACCAGATCCACGGTAGTGCTTATGAGTTCACTCGGAATGCAATCTTCGACGCTCGCAACTATTTCGCGCCAGCATACAGCATTATCGGCGGCAAGCAGGTATTCAATCCAAAACCTGACTTTTATCGCAACCAGTTCGGTGCAACGATTGGGTTCCCCATCATCAAGGACAAACTCTTTATGTTCGGAGGTTATGAGGGGCAGCGTTCAGAGAAGGGAACGGTTGTAACCGCTCTTTACCCGACCCAGAACGAATTGAACGGCACGTGGGATACGGTCAGCAGCCAGGCTCTTCCGGGTGCCAGCGGTACAGGTGGGTTTGGATATACCAAATCAAGTCCGGCCAGCTGGGCAGGTGCAACTGCTAAGGCGGTCCTGGCGCTAAACCCGACTTACCCTGTTGTGACCTCCGATGCGGCAACCATTCTAGGAACCTCCAACTACCAGGCGACTGCTCCATTTACAGACAATTATGACCAGTACACGATTCGTGGCGACTGGGTGATGAGTCAGAAGAGTTCGCTCTTCGGCCGCTATGTAAACTTCAATGCATTCCAGGCCAGCCCGCAGGTGACTGGTGCGGTAAATACCAACCCGCTCCTCGGCCGTAACGCAGTACTCGGCAATACCTACCTGATCACTTCAAGGATCGTGAATGAAGCTCGCATCGGCTGGAATGAGTTCTATAATATCGGACTTGCCGTCATAGCATTCCCGAACACGCAGTGGGCGGCCGCTGAGGGTTTGACCAACATTACTGCTATCAACAGCCCACGTCAGAATGGCCGTGCACCCTTCACCATAAACGGCTTTGGCAGCGAGGGTGACGGCGCCGGCGATCAGGGCGGCCAAGAGAATATCTACAATGTCGGTGATTCCGTCTCAGACGTCCTGGGCAAGCACACACTGAAGGCTGGTTTCCAGTACCAGAATCGCCGCCTCTGGCAGATTGCAGATAACAACGCTCGTGGCGCAGCAACGTTCGATAATTGCACGTCGGCTACCTACGCCGCAGGCTACAAGCCAACCAGCCCGGATGATCCGAACGTGCCTGCGGGCAACAGCATTGGTAACTGTCCCATCGGCCAAAAGGGTTACCAGCTCAACGGAAACTACTACTTCTACAATAAGTTCCAGAATTACGCGCGCGGCATGTGTACCTCCGGCTGTAACGGCAACTTCGGTAACACCCTGGGCCACTATCGCGATAATACCTATGGAGCATTCATCAGTGACATATGGGATGTCGGTCACCATCTGACCATCAATGCCGGGATGCGCTGGGAGTATAACTCGCCGTTTCACGAACAGAACGAATTAGAAGGCTCACTCGATCCTGGGACGGGTTTAATCACCTTTGTCAAGATTCCGAGTGTCATTCCGGCCGCGTACACCAAGTACATCGATTTCAACCACACCTACCCACGGGGTATCGTGCAACCGAAGTACCTTGGTTTCATGCCGCGCGTCGGCCTCGCCTTTGAGGCACGGCCGGGTACGGTGTTCCGCGCAGGCTTCGGCATCTACTTTGACAACATCAATACAAACGAGCTGCAGTTCACACGCTATGCCGCTCCGCTGTACTACCAGCAGGCCTTTACGAACGTATTTGTCAGCGCGAACTCCTTTGGACCCGGACTGTACCCGGATCCGACGACGAACACTCAGATTCCATCGCCCTTCTCCATCCTTCCGAATAACAGCCGTCCGCTAACTCAGGAGTGGAATGCGAGTGTGCAGCAGGAGCTAGGCCATGGCCTGGTACTGGAGATGGCCTACACGGGCAGCAACACGCATCACTCTTGGAAGCGCTACGACCAGAACATGTACATTCAGGTTCCTTTCCAGATCCCCACATCGTTTGTGCGGCCGTATCCGCAGTTTGGGAACGGCGTGCTGACAAGCAGCACGTACGGTTCGGCGAACTTCAACGGCGGCTCGGTTAAGGTCGAGAAGCGCGTCAAGAACGGCTTCTACTACCTGGGCAGCTATCAGTGGTCGAAGAACCTGGACAACTTCTCGGGTGAGGCGGCTGCCAACGACTCGTCGTACGCGACCACGATGAAGTTTGACCACTCCTACTCGAACTTCGACACCCGTAATCGCGCGGTCATCTCGGGCGGTTATCAGTTGCCGTTCGGCAAGGGCCAGCAATGGCTGAATACCTCACGCGTGGGTAATGCGATCCTCGGCGGCTGGTCGCTGCAGCCGGCTGTCCAGCTACGTACCGGTTATCCGTTCGACATCTCCGGTTCTGGTTGCACCTTCGCTTCCTACAACGGTTGCCGCGTCTTTCTGGCTCCCGGTCGTACACTCGCAAGCTCCATCAAGCCGAGACAGCTTCGGGGCATCAGCAACTGGTTTGATCCCACGGCCTTTTCGCAGGATCCACTGGTTGCGACCTTCGCCGGCACTCCTGGATCCTACACCTCGGCAGCTCGTCTTCAGCCGAACCTTCAAGGCTGGGTGACGCGTAACGTAGGCCGTGGTCCTGGAACCGCGTCGTTTGACTTCTCGGGAATCAAGAACTTCAAAGTTTACGAGCGGGTGAACGCGCAGTTCCGCGCCGAAGCCTACAACATCATCAACCATGGAATCTTCTCCAACCCATCGGGAGCGCTCGGTACACCGACCTCTGTTGGAAAGATCACAGCTACATCGGCGGATAACCGCAGCATCCAGCTCGCACTCAAGGTGCTCTGGTAGGTGGACTTTGGGGCACGCTGAAGTGGACTCGGCGTGCCTCTCTTTTATCTGAAGGCTGAACCTATCTGAAGGCTGAACCAATAAAGGGCCCGATCCTTGCGGCGTTCCGTGCGTAAGGATCGGGCTTTTTGTTTCGGTGCCGCGAAGCTATTTGACGTGGTCGGCGAAGAGCTTTTGCGCGGCGATGAGGCCGGTGCCGAAGGCGAGGTTGGGGAGCGGGAGTTTGGCGGCGACGGCTACCTGCTCCAACGCGCCGATGATGGCGATGGTGTCCATGTAGTCGAAGTAGCCGAGGTGGGCGATGCGGAAGAGGTGACCCTTCATCTCGCCCTGGCCGTCGGTGACGATGGCGGCGAACTTTGACTTGAGGCCCTTGACGATGACGCCGGAGTCGACGCCCTCGGGTGAGACGATGGCGGTGGCGGCGGCTGCTTCGTAGCCGACGGGCGCGAAGAGCTTGAGGCCCATGGCGGTGGCGGCGGCGCGGGTCATGGCGGCGCAGGTCTCGGCGTTGTCTACGAGCTTTTTGCGGCCTTCGACGAGATTGCCTGCCGGATTGTCGGGGGTTGCGGCCTGGCCGGCGATGTAGTCGAGCGAGGCTCCGAGGCCGGCGATGAGAGCGACCGACGGGGTGTAGGCGGACTCGCCTTTGAGGGCGTTCTTGCGCTCCTTGCGGAGGTCGAAGTAGTAGCGCGGGTTGTAGGTGGCCTCCATGCGATCCCAGGCGCGGGGGCTGACGGCGAGGTAGGCGAGGCCGGGAGGGATCATGACGGCCTTCTGTGAGCCGCCAATGAGGACGTCGATACCCCAACCGTCCATGTCGAGGTGGGTGGTGCCGAGGCCGGTGATGGCGTCGACTACGAAGAGGGCCTCGGAGTTTTCGGATTTGAGGAGTTTGGCGATGCCTTCGACGTCGTGGCGGACGCCGGTAGAGGACTCGGTGGCCTGGACGAAGACGGCACGGGTTTCGAGCTTGAGGGCGGCTTTGATCTCGTCGAGCGAGAAGGTCTCGCCGTAGGGCTTTTCGATGACGTCGGCGTGGCAGCCGAAGGCTTTGACGAGAGAGACCCAGCGCTCGCCGAACTTGCCGGCGGTGAGGACGAGGACGCGGTCGCCTGGCGAGGTGAGGTTGGAGACGGAGGCCTCCATGGCGCCGGTGCCGCCGCTCGAGAGGATGAGGACGTCGTTTTTGGTGCCGACGAACTCCTTGAGCAGGGCGAGGACGCGCGTGTACATGGCGCGGAACTCGGGTGTGCGATGGTGGATGTCCGCTGCTGCCATCGCGAATTGAGCGGCCGGAAGCAACGGGGTCGGGCCGGGAGTGAAGAGACGGGTTTTACGAATCATATGGTTCTATTGTAGCGAGTGGGGGCGCGGCGCCGGCAATAAGGCCTACCATGGACTTGTTGGATTACACGGATAAAGCTTGATTGGGATTCATGAGTGAGCGAGGCGCCGGATGTTTCTATAATGGGGGTCTGACTTTATGGAGATGAGGGCGCGATGAGCATTGGAGCACGGATTCAAACCGACATTATTACGGCGATGAAGGCGAAGGATGAGCATAGGCTGACGACGCTGCGGATGGTGAAGTCTGCGCTGAAGAACAAGGAGATCGACAAGCGCGAGGCGCTGACGGACGCCGAGGAGCAGCAGATTCTGACGACGCTGATCAAGCAGCGGCGGGAGTCGGTTGAGTCGTTTACGAAGGGTGGGCGGCCGGAGTTGGCGGCGAAGGAGCAGGACGAGATCGGGATGATCGAGGGGTATCTGCCGAAGGTGGCTAGTGAGGATGAGATACGCGCCGTGGTGCAGGGGGCGGTGGCGCATGTCACCGAGGCGAATGGCGGAGCGAAGCCGGGGATGAAGGATATGGGCGCGGTGATGAAGGTGGCTCAGCAGAGGATTGCCGCGAGTGGGGTACGGGCGGATGGCAAGGTTGTGAGCGAGATGGTGAAGGCGGAGCTGTCGAAGTAGGTTTGATTGGAGGTTCAGGGACGAGTGGCGATGATTGCTCCCCATTCGTCGGGGCTTCTGTCGTGGGCGTGGCGGGAGAAGAGCCAGTGGTGGCCGTCGAGGTCGAGGGCGGCGTACTGGTACTCGCCGTACTCGGTCTCGTGAGGCTCTTCGACGATGGTTGCGCCGGCGGATTTTGCGTTGGCGTAGTGGGCGAGGACGTCTTCGACGAACAGGGTGAGGGATTGCGTTCCGAATCCGAGTTGCGTCGGAGATGAGCGGCCGCGCGGGCCCTGGAGCATGATGACGGCTTTGCCGAAAAAGACCTGCACGCCGCTCGGGTCGCCTGGATCGCCGTAGCGGAAGTGCTCGGTGAAGCCGAAGGCCTTGGTTAGCCACGCGAGGGCGGCGGGGAGATCCTGATAGACGACGTGGGGCACGACAACGTCGGTTGGGACGGAACGGTTCGTGATCATGCGGTGACCTTCAAGGAGGCGAGAGCGTCGGCGGTGAGGCTTTGTTTGGTTTGTGGGAGCTGCTGCCAGGGGTCGCGGGAGAGGCGCGGCTTCCAGGTCTCGTAGGTGGAGACCTGGAAGTGGGGGCGGGAATCTGCGTCGAGATCGGACCATGAAAGAGGCAACGAGACGGGTGCTCCAGTACGGGCGCGAGGGCTGAAGGCGGCGACGGCGGTGGCGCCGCGCTCGTTGCGGAGGTAGTCGAGGTAGATCTTGCCGGCGCGGGCGGCCTTGGACATCTTGGTGAGGTAGAGTGTGGGGTTCGCCTTTTCGAGCTGCAGGACGAAGGCGTGGGCGAACTGCTTGACGGTGGCCCAGTCGTGGGTGGGCTCGATGGGGATGACGACGTGGAGGCCTTTGCCGCCGGTGGACTTCAGGAAGCTGATTCGAGGCTGAGTTTCTTTAGCTGTTTGCGGACTTCGGCGGCAGAGTCGGCGAGGGTGGGCCAGGGGATGGCGGCGTCGGGATCGAGGTCGAAGATGAGGCGGTCGGGGTGTTCGAGGTCTTGGTTGCGCGAACCCCAGGGGTGGACTTCGAGGACGCCGAGCTGGGCGAGTCAGGCGAGTGCCTCGGAGGTGGAGAGCGTGATGTAGGGCTCGATCTTGCCGGTCTTTTTGTCGGGGACGTCGACGGAGCCGATGCCGGGGGGCAGCGTGGCGTTGACGTGTTTTTGGAAGAAGCAGGGCTTGGCGGCGCCGTCGGGGCAGCGGACAAGTGAGAGCGGGCGGCCGGCGATGTGGGGCAGCATGTGCGGGGCGATGGCCCAGTAGTAGTCGGCGAGCTGCTGCTTGGTGAGGCGGGATTCGGGGTCGAGGATCTTGTCGGGATGGGTCAGGCGGATGGGTGGGCTAGTTGTGTAGTTGCTGGTTGTTAGTTGCTAGTTGGTGTTTACTGGTGGATCGTGGTTTTTTAGCGGGAGCAGATCTTCGCGGCGATGGGTGCAGGAGCGGCGAGCTGAAGCTTGTTTGACGGCGTGTTTTGGGCTGCGGGGTTCGGGCGTGGGGGTGGGGACTTCGCGGCGGACTTCGGTGGCGGGCTTGTCTTCGCGGAGGCCGAGGAAGGCGGCCTGGCGGACGAGGTTGTCGGCGGTCCAGGTGGCGAAGCGGACCTGGGCGACGAGCGTGGGCTTGACCCAGATGACGCCGCTGCGGGCTTCGGCGGGTGGTTTGTCGAAGGGGTTGGTGGTTGGTGCGAGAGTTTATCGAGTTTGGTCGCGGAGGAGCTTGTGGGTCTTTTGGGTGAAGCCGGTGCCGGTGCGGCCGGCGTAGATTAGGTTGGGCTGATTTTCTTTAGAAACGGAAGAGCTTTTTGCTGAAGGGCTTTTGTCGTAGTAGCCGAGCAACAGCGCGCCGACGCCGTGGATGCCGGCGTGGCCCTTGGCGGGGAGGGTGAAGCCGCCGATGACGAACTCCTGCTCGCGGAGGCATTTGCATCTTGAGCCAGTCGGAGCTGGAGCGGCCGGAGGTGTATTCGGCGTCGGCGCGCTTGGAGACGATGCCCTCGGCGTGCAGCTCGCAGGCTCCGCGGAAGATGGCGGCGCCGTCGGAGTCGAGGTGCTCGCTGACGCGGATATGTCAGGGGCGATTTGGCGAGGAGTTGGGCGAGGAGGGCTTTGCGCTCGGCGAGCGGAAGGTTGCGCGGGTTGCGGCCGTTGAGGTGGAGGAGGTCGAAGACGAAGTAGGTGAGGTGGCTGTGCGTTTGGCGCCTTCCTGGAATGCGGCCTGCAGGTCGGCGAAGCTGGTGGTGCCGTCGGGGCGCGAGGACGACGACCTCGCCATCGAGCATGGCGGTCTGCGGCGGGCAGCGTCGCGACGTCGGCGGCGATGGACTTCATGCGATGGGTCCAGTCGAGGCCGGTGCGGGTGAGGAGCTGGACCTGGCTGCCGTTTTTGCGCGCCTGGATGCGGTAGCCGTCGAGTTTGAGCTCGTGAGCCAGCCTGCTGCGGAGGGCGGGAGGTTGGCCTGCTGGGCGAGTTGTGGCGGGATGAATGGCGGGTTGGGATTCTTTGGGGGCTTGCGGGAGTTTGATGGCGACGGCGGGCGCGACAGGGTGAGCGATGTTCGCCACCACCTTTGGCGTGGAGGTTGCGAGGGATGGGGCGTCAGAGCTATTTGTCGCTGCGATGCCAGGCTTGGCGTTGGGGTTGGCGGTGTCTTTGGAGTTCCAGACGTGGTCTTCGCTGGCGGCGATCTGCTCGATGCTGCGGCCGGTGACGACGGAGTTGGGCTCCGCTTCGGTGATGGGCGGGTCTTGGTCGGTGCGCTCGAAGGGGTCGTGTTCCTTGATGAGGAGCCAGTTGGGCTTGGCTCCGGGCTTGTTGTCGGAGCCGAAGCGGCCGCCCTTCATGCGGATGAGGGCCCATTTTCCTTTGAGCTTGGCGCCGTGGAGGATGAACTTGAGCGAGCCGTCGCGCAGGCCGGCTTCGACGTCTGGATAGGCGGGCTGCGGCTCCCAGGTGCCCTGGTCCCAGAGCATGACGGTGCCGCCGCCGTACTGGCCTTTGGGGATGATGCCCTCGAAGCCGCCGTACTCCATGGGGTGGTCCTCGACCTGGACGGCGAGGCGCTTGTCCGCAACGACGTAGCTGGGGCCTTTGGCGACGGCCCAGGATTTGAGGACGCCGTTCCAGCCGAGGCGGAAGTCGTAATGTAGGTGCGAGGCGGCGTGCTTCTGGATTACGAAGGGAAGCTGGCCGGTGGGTTTGCTGCTGATTTTTTGCTTTACCGCTGGGTTCGGCTGTGACGTTGAAGTCGCGCATCGATCGATAGCGCGCGAGCTGCTCGTCTATAGCATCTGCTGCGGTGTTTTTCGAAGCGGACTTTTTCTTGGGCGCCGCTTTTTTAGCTGTGGTTTCTTTCCTAGTGGCTTTCTTTGAGACAGACTTCGCGCCGCTCTTTTTGACCGGAGCGCTTTTCTTCGCGGAGGCCATCGTCGCTTATGCCGACTTGCGCGTGCGTGTGGATTTGGCGGGCTTGACCAGGCTGAGTCCTTCACTGGCCTCGGCAACTGCGCGGGCTGGCGGCTTCTTTTTGGAGACGACTACTTCTTTGGCATCGGCTCCAGCGCCGACGCTCTTGCGAAGCGCGTCCATGAGGTTGATGACCTGCGCGGATTTTTTCGCGGGCTCGTCGTGGGGGATGGGGAGATGCTTGAATCTTGGCGTCGACTAGCTCGCGGAGGGCGACCTCGTACTGGTCGGTGAATTTTTCGGGGTCGAACTTGGCGGCTTTGCGCTTGATGAGCTCTTTGGCGAGTGAGAGCTGATCGCTGTCGATGGTGACCTTTTTTATCTCGCTGAAGTACTCGGCGGGGTTGCGGAGCTCTTCGGCGTAGCGGAGGGTGTAGGCCATCAGGCCGCGAGTTGCGGGCGTGTCCTCTTTCGATTCGGGCAGTGCCGAGATGGCGACGAGGTGCTCACGGCCGCTGAAGGCGATCTTGCCGATGGCGGCTTTGTGGGTGGACTGCAGCGCCTTGCGGACGACGGCGAAGGCCTCCGCCTGCTGCTCGTTGTCGGGGACGACGAAGTAGGGCTTCTCGTAGAAGGCGGGGTCGAGATCGGCGAGGTCGACGAACTGGGTGACCTCGAGCGTGTGGCGGGAGGGGATGCGGAGGTTCTCTATCTCGGAGGGCTCGATGACGACGTACTGGCCTTTGGTGTACTCGTATCCTTTGACGATCTCATCCTTTTCGACCTTCTCGGCGGAATCGGATTCGGCGTCGCCAGAGACCTTCTGGTGGCGGATGCGCTCGCCGGTCTTGCGGGAAAGCTGGTGGAAGCGGATCTCGTTCTTTGTCTCGGTTGCGGTGAAGAGCTTTACGCCGAAGGAGACGAGAGAGATTTGGATGTAACCGGACCAGAAGGGACGAGCTGCCATGCGAAGTTCTCCAAAGGAGTTGGAGGCGAAAGAGGTGCCGGCGGATGCCTCCGATGTCTCAAGAGGATTGTATGCGCTCGTTTGCGGAACAAAAAGAGGGTTTGTGGGTCGTTAATGACCGATGAGTAAAGGGATTGGTAGATGAGTAACGGGGCAGGTCTGGGGCGAGGGTGTTGCACTCTCACGATACGGATTGCATCCAACGCCCTGGGAGAGCATTGTGGCGGCTGAAACTATAGCAGTGAGGAGGAGGGCGCCGAGAAGGCCGAAGGGCAAATGGCAGTGGATTGTGTTTGCGGTGGGTCTTGCAATGGCGGTGCTGGGGGTGGTGGGCTTCGTGGTGGTGCGGCGGGCGGGGCCGATCCTGAAGGGGCGAGTGATCGAGACGCTGAGCACGCGGTTCAACAGCAAGGTGGAACTGGATAGGCTCAGCGTATCGCTGGGGCGTGGGCTGGAGGTCTCCGGGGACGGGCTGCGAATCTATCCGCCGGATGATGTGGTGGCAGCCGGGGCGGATTATCCGGAGATTACGATCAAACATTTCCAGTTCTACTCGGGAATGCGTGGTCTGTTTTTAAAGCCGATGCATGTGGGGACGGTGCATGTGACGGGGCTGGAGGTGAAGATTCCTCCGCGGGAGATGCGGCGGGCTGAAACCCCGGCAGAGAAAAAAGAGCGCAAAGGGAAGCTGAAGATCGTCGTGGATGAGATTGTGTGCGATGATTCGCGTCTGCTGATTGAGACGGCGAAGCCGGGGAAGGACCCGAAGGACTTCGAACTGCAGCACATCGTGATGCACGATGTTGGGCCGAACGAGCCGTGGAAATATGATGCGACGCTGGTGAATGCGATTCCTAAAGGCGATATTCACGCAAAGGGGATGTTCGGACCATGGAATGTTGAGAGCCCCGGCGACTCGCCGGTGACGGGCAACTACACCTTCGACCGTGCGGACCTGAATACGATTAAGGGAATCGGCGGAATTCTTTCGTCGGTAGGCGCGTTCAGCGGGTTGCTGAACCGGATTGAGGTAATTGGGACTGCGGACGTGCCGGACTTCTCTCTTGACACTGCGAATCGCGAGATGCCCCTGCATACGCAGTTCGCGGCAGTGGTGGATGGGACAACGGGTGACACCTATCTGCACGACGTGAAGGCGAAGCTGGCGCAGACGGAGTTCAGCTGCAAGGGCGAGGTGGTGAATGTAAAGGGGCAGGGCCATATTGTGGATCTTGATGTGGACGTGCCGAACGGGCGGATACAGGATTTTCTGGAACTGGCGGTGAAGACACAGCCGGTGTTTCTGACCGGGATACTGGGGATGAAGGCGCAGGTGCATATTCCCTACGGCAAGGAGAGCGTCTCGAAGAAGATGGGGCTGAAGGGCAGCTTTACGCTGGCCGCGCTGCACTTCACGAATCCGCAGGTGCAGGACAAGGTGGATATGCTGAGCCTGCGCGCACAGGGCGACCCGAAGGAGGCAAAGCCGGGAGCCTCGGACGTGAAATCGCAGATGAAGGGGCAGTTTGTGATGGATAAGGGCAAGATGACCTTCCCCACGCTTACCTATGACGTGCCGGGCGCCGAGGCGCGGCTGATGGGGGTTTATTCGCTGGATGGGGAGCAGTTCGACTTCCACGGCAATGTGCAGACGCAGGCGAAGCTGTCGCAGATGGTGGCTTCGGGGTGGAAGTCGTTTCTATTGAAGGCGGCGGACCCGTTTTTCACCAAGGACGGGAAAGGCGCGCAGATTCCGGTCACGATTCAGGGAACGAAGTCCGAGCCGAAGTTCGGGCTGGACTTGAAGCATCTTCACGGCGATGAGCAGGACGGGTCAAACGGGACGAAGCCGTTACCGCAATCGAAGCCTGAGTCTCATTAGTTTCCTGAGTCTCTGCTCCCCATCAAATTGATGCAAAGTATTCAAAGTAGATGTTTTAAGCTTTGACTTCGCCTCGCATAAGTCAAAAAAGTCTTATAAAATCGGGTTAGAGTCTGCAAAGTATTCATAAATTTATACTTATGAGATTTTATTTGGGTCGGTTGTCAAAGATCCGATGATGCCGGTCCGCCTGGGCGGTGGTTTTTTGCCTGCACCTTCCATTATAGCAGGGAGTAAGTTGTGAAATGATTTGCATGTTGCTGATTTATTTATAGTTATCCGGTTTTTGTTGACACGTTTGGACCTGCGCAGGCCCTGTGCCCCAAACTTCCCGCTCAACGGGTAAAAACGTTTGTCGAGGACACGGGCATGACGAGGAATTGTATGCACAGGCACTCGCATCTGAGGCACCCGGTTTATTCGGGGATGATTTTTACGAAGATGCCGTCGGGGAGGGTGGCGCTGCCGAGCAGGTGGACGACGCCGTCGCGGGTGAAGCCGCGGAGCATTGGGCCGGGTTTGGGGTTGGCGTTCTGGGTTTGGGGTGGCGGAGAAAGACGAGAAGCGGGTTTTCCGCTGCGCGAAGGATGAGAATCTTCCTGAAGTTTGGCGGACCCCGGTCCGGGGCTGAGGGTGCGATTCATGCCGCGGTCCATGGCCTGGTTGGCGAGGGCGTCGGCGGCCTTGTTTTTGTGGCGGAGGGCGTGGGTAATCTCGAACGCCTCCAGCCGAGCGATGCGCGACCGCGCCTCCTGCCAGAGTGGTTTGAGGTCGGGTGAGTTCACCTTGTACTTACCCTGTATCTGCTTGACCATCAGTTCCGAATCCGAGATGACGCGCAGCCGCTGGTGGCCGTGCTCGAGCGCCCAGGCCAGGCTGGCCAGCAGGCCGGAGTATTCGGCGTAGTTGTTGGTCCGGATGCCCAGGAACTCGGAGAGTTCGGCGATGACGTTGCCGTCGGCGTCGGTGATCTCCGCGCCATAGCCGGCCGGGCCGGGGTTGCCGCGGGCGCCGCCGTCGCAGTGGGCGGTAATCCAGCCGGTGGAGGGGGTCTTTGCAGAGGATTCGCTGAACAGGCCGGGGGATGTGGAGCGAGAGGGCATAGAGGAAGTCTACCGGAGCCGGAGCGGTCGGTCGGGTGACCCTTTCGAGGGAGGATTCGGCTGCTCACCTTTTTGCGGCTGGAGGGGTCTATTGGAGTGAAAAATGATTTTCTGACTCCGGAGTCGGAATAATGAGTGTAGATGCTGCAGGGATGGGTCTGGCCGATGGATTGGGCTCGAACGGGTTAGGCGTCAACGGGAGAGCTGCAGAGCTGTCAGCTTCGCGGGGCGTTAGTGTGCGGGGACGGCGTCCAGGGTCCGTTTTCCCTGGGTATGCAGGCGCGATTGCCGCGCAGGCAGTAGAATCTTTGCCAGCGATGGCAAAGGCCGCCGCCCAACCCGGAACGCGCAGCGGCAAGCTGACGCCGGCGCAGATTGAAGCCCGCGCCCAGCAGCGCAGCGAGGACGACGACCTTATCCGCGAGGCGCAGCGTGGCCAGCGGTCGGCGTTCGACGCCCTCGTCCGGCGGTACGACCAGAGCGTGCTGCGGCTCGCCCTGCATATGCTCGGCAATGAGCAGGACGCACAGGATGTGCACCAGGAGGCCTTCATTAAGGCATACCGACACCTGGGCAACTTCCGGTTCGAGTGCTCGTTCTATACGTGGCTGTATCGGATTGTTACGAACCTTTGCCTCGATCAGCTACGGCGGAGAAAGAGCCGTAGAGAAGATCCGGCGACGGTCCTGGATGCCAGTGGCGATGAGATGGACCTGATGGCCAACATCACGGACGACCGGGCGATGGCGAATCCGGCACGTGAGCTGGACCGCAAGGTGATGAGTGAACAGATTAACGAGGCGCTGGATAAACTAACGCCGCGGGAACGTACGGTGTTCGAGCTGAAGCACTACCAGGGGCTGAAGCTGCGAACCATCGGCGAGATGCTGAGCACAACGGAGGAGACAGCGAAAAATACGCTCTTCCGCGCGACGCGCAAGCTACGGGCGAATCTGGCGGAGGTACGGTAAGGCAATTGCTGTTGCTGACTCTTGGTTGAGAGTTTGATTGGTTTGAGATTGGGCGTTGGTACAGACCCAGGTGCAGTGAGACGTACAGAAATTCTTTTGAGGCTGGAAGAGGCAGAGCAATGAAGTGTGAAACAGCGCAGGACCAAATCGTACTGATGGGATATGGCGAGCTGCCCGATGAGCTGGCCGACGCGCTTGAACAACACCTCGCAGGTTGCGAGAACTGCCGCAGAGAACTGAACGCGATGAAGGCCATGGACGAGCACCTGGCGATGTTGCCGGTGCTGGAGCCTTCGCCGAACCTGCTGGCACAGAGCAGAATGCGGCTGGATGAGGAGCTCGATGCGATTCCGGCGCATGGGTTCATGACGCGGCTGCGGGTGAATTTCTTCGCGTGGGTGGGGCATCTGCAGAGCGCACCGGCGCTGGCGACGCTGCTGGTCGGGGTGGGCTTTCTGTCGGGCAACTTTGTGCATCGATACCAGGTGGCGCATGAGGCCCGCCCTGCGGTCGAGCGAGTGATTATGCATCCGGCGGATGGCGTGATTACCAATGTGACGGGAATTGTGCAGACGCCGAACTCGGAGCTGGTGCAGGTGCATTACAACCGAGTGGTTCCGGAGACGGTGGAGGGCTCGCTCGACGAGCCGCGCATCCGCGAGCTGCTGATGCTGGGCATGAAGCCGTCGGCCGCGAGCGGGGTGAGAAAAGACGCGGTGAACATGCTCGCCGGGGAGTGCGGCGCGGGGCACGATTGCAGCGTGCAGCCGGATGGCAAGGGTATCCGCGGGCAGTTGATGGTGGCGCTGCGCTATGACAAAGATCCCGGCGTGCGGTTGAGGGCGCTTGAGGGTCTGGAGCACTATGTCGGGCAGGACCGCAAGGTCCGGGATGCGGTGCTTGAGGCGCTGATGCATGACGACGACGCACAGGTCAGGACGGCGGCGATCGGGCTGCTGGAGCCGGTGGAGTCGGACTCGAGCGTGCGGCAGGTGCTGCGCACGGTGTCCACGCAGGATGAGAACCCGTATATCAGGACGGCCTCTTACCAGGCGTTGCAGGGCTCCGGAGATATTCAGTAGATTTTCAATAGGTGGCTGGGAAGACAGGGATCAGTTATGCAATTGGTTGGACGAGCGACGATGCGAGCGGTGCAGGTGGCGGCAGTGACTGCGGGCCTCGGGTTGGCTTCGTGCACGACGGCCTGGGCGGTTACTCCGCCATTGGGCGGCTTTGAGGCCTCCGCCGGCGGCAGCGCGACCGCACATTCGCAGGGGTATCTTGGGGTTGATATTCGCGACGTCAACGACGCGGAGCTGGCGGCTTTGAAGTTGAAGGAGCCGCGCGGAGCCGAGGTCATCCGCGTAGACCACGACGGCCCGGCAGGCAAGGCTGGGCTGCGCGAGCAGGACGTGATCCTGCAGATGAACGGAACTGCGATCGAGGGCCAGGACCAGCTTCGGCGGATGCTGCGCGATACCCCCGCGGGCCACACAGTGACGCTGATTCTGAGCCGCGCGGGCCAGCTGCTGACCGTTACTACCAGTCTGGCCAACCGCCTCGAGGTGGAACGCCAGGCCTGGGAGCAGCGCTGGGTGGTGCCGGTGCCCACAGAGGATAGCGCGGTCAGCACGGCAGCGCCGGCGCAGGCTGCTCCAGCGAGCGCAGGAAATGGGAAGGCAGAGGGATCTTCGGGCTCGACCCCCAAGGGGACGGGCTTCTTTTCGGCTGCGACCGCAACTCGCAGTGAGAAGGCGATTATTGGCGCGCTGACGCCGGGCTCGTCTTACACCGGGGCGATGGTGGAGACGATGGGCCCGCAACTGGCGGAGTTCTTCGGCGCCGCGGAGGGCGGTGTGCTGGTGCATAGTGTCGACGCCAACTCGCCGGCGGCGACGGCGGGGCTGAGGGCGGGCGACGTGGTGCTGCGGGCCAACTCGGTGAAGATGGCGACGAGCTCGGACTGGATGAAGGTAGTTCGTGAAAACCGCGGCAAGACAGTCGAGGTCGTGGTGCTGCGCGACAAGCAAGAGCAGACCCTGAAGCTGATCCCGGACAGCAAGAAGCGCTCCAGCGTGCAGAGGCCGGACTGGGATGATCCATCCGATCCGGTGATGCTGGCGCACATGAACTTTTCGTTCCGCTAAAAACCCCTCCTGAGAAGTCACTCCTGTTGGCAAGGCTGGATTAGTCCTGTGGATTTATACTTAAAGGGATGACGCAAGCCGCCCAGACCTCTACAGTTCCCAGTACAACGACAGCCCCCACCCCCCGTCCCATGCCGCTTGGCCGGCGCTGGAGGGCGGTGACGCGGAAGGTGCGCGAGCTTGCGTCGATTGGGTCTGCGCTCGCTTCGACCGGGCACCCGTACATGGCGCATATCGTGCCCATGCGGCGTTGCAATCTTGCCTGCACTTATTGCAACGAGTTCGACGACGTCTCGGACCCGGTGCCGCTGGATGAGATGCTGCGCAGGATCGACCATCTTGGCCGGCTGGGGACCTCGGTGATTACGATCTCGGGCGGCGAGCCGTTGCTGCACCCGGAGCTCGACCAGATTATCGCTCGCATTCGTAAGAACGGGCGCGATTGCCGGGATGATTACGAACGGCTATCTGCTGATGCCGGACCGGATCAAGCGGCTGAACGCAGCGGGTCTCGACCATATGCAGATCTCTATCGACAACGTGATGCCGGATGCGGTGTCGAAGAAGAGCCTGAAGGTGCTGGACGCCAAGCTCAAGATGCTGGCCGAGCATGCCGACTTCCACGTGAACATCAACTCCGTGGTGGGCGGAGGTATTGCGAACCCTGACGACGCGCGACGGTGAGCGAGCGGGCGCTGGCGCTGGGGTTCAGCTCGACCATTGGGATCATCCACGACGGCAGCGGGCAGTTGAAGCCGCTGGGCGAGCGCGAGCGCAGCGTCTGGGACCAGGTCCGGAAGCTTACGCGGCGCAGCTACTCGCGCTTCAACCATTTTCAGGAAGCGATCGCGAACGGCAAAACTAACGACTGGCGTTGCCGTGCGGGCGGGCGCTACCTGTACATCTGCGAGTTCGGGCTGGTGCACTACTGTTCGCAGCAGCGCGGGTATCCCGGGGTCCCGCTGTCGGGCTATAAGACTGCCGACGTGAAGCGGGAGTTCCTCACTGAGAAGAGCTGCGCGCCGAACTGCACGATCAGCTGCGTCCACCAGGTGAGCTACATCGACCATTGGCGGGCTCCGCAGAAGAGCTTTACGACGCCGGGCACCTCGCAAGGCCATGGGGCGACGGAGTTGGTGCAGATCCAGTAGGTCTCTAAGATTCTTCCTCCCCCCTCCCCTCCCCCCTGCCCTCCCTTACCCGGAGCTAAAATATTCATTCGCTTTGACTTTAAGCGGGGATGTTCCCGCTAAATGGGTTAATCCCATGGAGAGGCCAATATAATGAGTGAATCCGATCTCAAAAAGCTTCTCGCGTACTTTGAAAAATCTCGCATGGAGAATGATACTCCGGAGAAAGCTCGTGCTCTTCTCCAAGAAGAGGGCATATTGGATGCTTCTGGCAAACTGGCTGAAGCTTTCCGCGAACTCTGATAATTGATTGTCAATCGTTCTCGCATATCACGGATGCACCATAGAAACCGCCCACGCCCTGCTGGGCGGTTCGCTATTTCGCATGAGTGACAATAGATACGATTGGTTGGGTAGTGGTGCTTATTTCTGGGAATGGGATTACGCTCGTGCGTATGATTGGGCGAAAGAATTCAGAGGCGAGAAAGATGCTTCTGTAGTTGGCGCTGCGATTGAACTAGGTAATTGCCTTGATCTCTCAACATTCCGTGGCGCTGAGGCAGTTGAGGCGGCATACCAAAATTTTGTTGCTTACATGCAGCAATCTGGAGAACAGATTTCCTAATAATAAAGATCTCAAGGGCCGTGCCTCTGGAAATTTAGCTCTTCGGTTTCTTGATCGAGCAGTTATCACGCATCTACAGAACAACATGAAGGCGGCTGGAATCAAGGATTACGACACCCTCCGCGCTCTTTTTCCAGAGGGGGATGAGCTTTATCCTGGTGCAGGTTTCTTGAAGAAAACCCACGTACAAATCGCAGTAAGGAATATTGACAACATACGCGGAATCTTTCGTGTGCCTGCCCATGAACTTAAGGCGTATGGAATTCCAGAACACATCTACATTTGATAGCTCGGATTAGTCTGCATATTTATTTATGCAGAGAAGTCACTGGAAAATAGGTGATAGCTTACCAAATAGTGTTTGGCCCCTCGAGGGAGTTTATCTATTTGGAGAGTTCCAGCGAGGTAAACGGGAATGCATCACTAAATTTCTTACTCCCCTCAAACCAATCACACCAGACTCTTTGGCGCGAAGAACTGCCATCAATTTGATCTACGGTCATCTTTGGACCACCAGATTTCAAGACAACCACGTCTCCGGGTTTAAATTCACTCATTTCAGTTTTCTCCAAGGAAGATACGAACATCATATGTTAGAGCGGATTCAAGGTAGCTGCACCCTATAGTTGCAGAGTCTGAACCATGCTGTTGCATGGTGGGCTGTGATGGTTGGGAGGGCATTGGAGATGGCTATGTTGAGCGTCTCTGAGCTTCTTGCCTTGGTGGCGCGTAGGCGTTGTTTGAGCTTTGCCCATGCCTTCTCGATGGGGTTGAGGTCGGGCGAGTAGGGTGGCAGGTAGAGCAGCTCGGCACCACGCTGCTGAAGTCGTTGGCGCACGCCATCGACCTTGTGCGAGCTGAGGTTGTCCATGACCACGACGTCGCCCGGCCGCAGTCGCGGGCAGAGGACCTGGTCGAGATACGCAAGGAAGATATCGGTGTCGGTCGCTGCCTCGACCGTCATGGGGGCAAGCATGCCGCCAAGGTTCATGGCCCCCAGGATGGTCAAGGTCTTCCAGTGACCGCCGGGCGTGGCTTCGTGGACCCGCCTGCCTCTTGGGGCACGGCCATCGAGCCGCGTCATGCTGGTCGTTACACCACTTTCATCCAGGAAGATCAGCTTTTCCGCAGGGATCGTGCGGATGTGGTCGAGGAACTCGATCCGCCGCTGAAGGTTCATCGCGGTGTCGCGTTCGAGGGCGTGGAGCGACTTTTTTTCATCGGCAACCCCAGCCGCGTAAGCCTTAGCCAGACCAGCGACCGGCTCAGCCGGACCCCAGACTGATTCGCGACCCACTCCCCAAGCTCTTCCAGCGTGACATCCGGCCGCCGCGCTACCTCGTCCCGGATGCGCTCGGCAAGTTCAGGCGTCACCCGCCGTTGCGGACGATGCCTCCGCTGCCGCACCCGCTCCAACTGACCGCTCAGCAAGTGCTGCTTGCGGATCTTCCGCACATGCTCGAAGCTCACCGCATAGCGTTCAGCCAACATCCGCAGCGACACCCCACCTCGTGCGTAAGCCGCAAGTATCCGGCAACGCAGATCATCAGAAAATGCTCGCCCCATCGTCATCGTGTCGCAGAAAAATCGCCTCTCCCACTCTGCTCCACAAACCCACACCTTGGGTATAACTACTTTGGAACCGCTCTAGAAACAAGAAGCTCATTCCAGGTGGGTCAAAAAGTAAACTTGGACGGTGGCAGTCCAGACCGCACAGTAACTGAAGTAAGTGATCGGATAAGGTTGAGTGGTTGAATGGCTCAAACAAGGAAAGCTCTACCTTTCCCTCGGCTTGTCTCACTGGGGTTTAAATTCCCGCGCCGAACGGATAGGACTGGATTGTGGGTTGCAGATTAGCGTTGGTGCATTTGGCTATACGCCCGGAAGGTTCCAGGAGCGGTGTTTCACGCGGGGCGGTCAGGCGCCGGCGCTGGGAGCGGCGGGGGCTGGCATGGGGACGAGAAAGTTGCTGGCGAGAAGATAGTTGAACAAGTGTCCGAGAGGGAGCGCGCGCCGCAGTTGGTCGGCGGTGACCCATCCATTGGTTTCATTCCATTGCCAGGCGGTGGTGGAATAACTGGTGAGCCAATCGCGGAGATCGGCGGCCGTCATCGGATAGACATAGATGCGGACGTTCTCGGCGAAGAGGTGTCCGAGGGCCTCGAGTCTATTGGCTTCGGGATTGCCGTAAAGGTATTCAAACGCTCGAATGACCAGGGAAAGACCCGAGACGAAGCGCACAGGCGCCTTGGTGTAGCGGTTTACGAGCGCGGTCATTTTGTAGAGCTCGCTTTGGCGAAAAAGGAGCAGGTCGCTGCCGGTGGCGAGAAGGGCATCGATGCGGCGCATCAGATCAGGGATCTGCGGAGCCGGTTCGTCGGGCGTGATTGAACTGGCTGTAAGGCAAAAAAAGCCGGCAGGCGAATCGTGTGTATCGCCCAGCTCATTCCGAAGCTCCTGAACACCCGACGCCAACAGCCGCGCGTGAACTTGCGCGTGATCGGGATCGACGTGGCCGAAGTATCCGGGCGCAAGCACGACGGCTTTCTTGTAGAGAGCCTCGGTGGGGGGGACCGTGGGACCTTTGGAGGGAAAATAGACAGCTTCAGCGAATCCCTTGGACACGAGGTAGGCCGGGAGGGCACGCAGGTCCCAGGTTCTCGAATGCGGGCCCGCGAAGATCGATGTAGTCGATTTCGATGCGGTCGTGGACGACGTCCTGGGTCACGCCTTCGAGAAAAGATTCCCTGGTTTGCAGTTCGTAGAAGGCAGCGTAGATGAGATTGACGCCGAGAGTGCCGATGGCTTCCTGCTCGCGGACGTTGGCGGGATCGAGCATGTTGATGTGCAAGAGGACGTCGCTGGGAGGGCCGCCGGGCTGCAACTGAAAACGGAGACCGACCCAGCCGTGGGGTTCGTTGGTGCCGGCGAAGTTACGCGCGGAGATGGTATCGACAAAAGAGAAGAAGCGGGTGTTCGACCCGCGGGTTTTGCTGAGCTGCGTGAGGAGCTGATTCCATTCGTTGTCCAGCATGGCCTCGAGGCGTTGTTTGGAGACATAGCGCGAGCTGGAGCCGTAGAGATCGTCGCTCACCTCTTTGTCGTAGGCGGAGATGGTTTTGGCGACGGTGCCGGAGGCGCCTCCTACGAGGAGGAACCAGCGGGCGACCTCCTGTCCTGCGCCGATCTCGGCGAAGGAACCGAACTTGGTCGGATCGAGATTGAGGGTGAGTGCTTTATGGTGAGTGTCGAGTTTTTGGGCGGAAGACATAGGGGAGGCTCCAAGCGCAGGATATTCGATATAAAGCTATTCCGATAAAGAGCTATTTCGATACGAAGATGAGGAAGTAGTCCTGGCCGTCGGCCTTGGTGAAGTCGTAGTGTTCGGCGAGTTTGTAGCCGGCCTCGGTCATCTCGCGCTCGACTACGTCGTGGTTGAGGCCGTGGTCGGTTCCGTTGCCATTGCGGTCGATGATGCCGACCTTGGCTCCGGGCTTGAGCGCTGCGCGGACGAGCTTCATGAAGGGGATGGGATGCGCGACCTCGTGGTAGACCTTGAGGAGCAGGACCGCGTCGACGGTGTTGGGGGTGAGTTTGGGGTCATCGGGTGTGCCCAGGATGGTGCGGATGTTGGGCAGCTTCTCGGTGATGGCGCGCTGGTGGATGTAGTCGATGGCCCTGGGGTTGATGTCCTCGGCGATGACGGCGCCCTGTCTGTGACGCGGCGGGCGGCGCGGACGCTGAACCAGCCTGAGCCGGCGCCGATGTCGGCTACGGTCTTGCCGGGAGTGATGCTGAGGAGATCCATGACGCGGTCGATCTGGAGCTTCTTGTCGCGGTCAGGGTATTCGAAGATGGAGAGGTCGCCGGTGTAGGGCTTGCTGGTGGGGCGCTGGGTGTCCTGTGGCGACAGCCGGCCTCGATGGGCCGGCTGTGAGGGGAATACAGAGAAGCGCGGCCAGGAGGCCGGTGCGGAGGCGATTTGGATTGCGGAGGGTGCTGAAAAGGCGTCTGACCACCATAAGCATTCCCTCAGTGGCTAAAGCCACGTTGAAATTGGTGTCTTTATGGCGGGACTGAAGTCCCGCCCCTTCAAAGCTACTGCTTTTGCTGCTTCCTGAAGTTCCGCCCGTTCAAAGCTACGACCTTCTCGCGTCCTCTAGAGTTCCGCCACGTCAATGCGACGGCCTTTGCCGCTTCCTGAAGTCCCGCCCGTTCAAAGCGACGACCCTCCTTGTACCGTTTCTACGCGACTACTTGGTTGGGACGGTGGCGTGCTTGAGTTTGGAGTTGGGTGTTTGGGCGGAGGCGGTGGCAGAGGGGGTTTGCGCGAGGAGGGTGTCTATGGTCTGGTAGAGGTAGTTGACGTCAGTGACCTGGACCCACTGGGTGGGGGTTACGACGAAGATGGTTGGCGTCTGGGTGAGTCCGATCTTCTCGCCGAGAGCGTAGTCGGCCTGGACCTCTTTGGCGAACTGGCCGGTGGGGTCGATTACGAACGGCATGACGCGGCCGTGGGACTGGAAGTACTTCTGGGTGAAGCGCTGGAGGTCGTCCTTGGAGCCGATAGCGGTCTGGGAGGCGAAGACTGCGCGGCGATAGTCCTCAGCGGCCTTGGGGTCGATCTTGTCCTGGATGTAGCGGGCGATGATGGCGGCGTCGCGGCTCCAGACGTGCATGGAGAGAGGGAAGTCGTGGCGGACGAGGGGGATCTTGTACTTTTCGATGGCCGCGTGGACGATGGGGAAGGCGTGTGCGCAGGCGGGGCACTCGAGGTCTTCGAACTCGAAGATGGCGACGCGGGCTCCGGCGGGGGGCTTCACCATGGAGGTGTCTTTGAAGTTGTTCGCGGTATTGGGTGGCGCGGAGAACTGAGCGAATGCCGGGACGGCAAGCAGAAGCGCGGCAGCGAGGGCGAGTCGGGACGAGGTCATGGGTGTAAGACGCATAAGGCTACATTTTATTACGCCGGTTTTTTTGACGGCGGACTTTTTTGGGGCGGGGGAGAGAATGGTGGCCTGGCGGGGCAAATCGGAGGGAGAGGCGTTTTCTGGCTTTACGAATGAATGGTCATTCAGTTATATTGGGCCGTGCAGACGGAGAGGTTTACCGGCTGCGGCGTGGACACCGGGCAAGGCTGTGATTTAATGAGGATGTCGCGATTTGCGCGCAGGTTGATCTGACGCGGTGCGACGGAACCCTCTGAAACCGAACGCAGCAGGCGAACGCAACAGGCAAACGCAGCAGGCAAGGCTTACGCCGCAGGAGATACAGAACGCAATGGCTAACACACTGCTTCCCCCCGAGGAACGGAACCTAACCCCCGAACAGGTCGAACAACTGGACAGGCGGCGGCGCCGCGGCCAGCTTTTTCTGGTGATCTGCCTGCAACTGATCGTAGTTGGGACGATAGTGACGTTATGGACCGGGCAGGACCTGACGTACTCGCCGGGCTGGGCGCATCCGATGGCGTACTGGAACGCACTGATGTTTGGAGGCGCACTGTTTTTTGGGATTGCCGGGATACGTCTGCGGCGCGGAAGCACGGAGTTCATCAGCTACTAATCTGTAGCTGATGGAATGTTCGGAGCCTTCTGCGGAGAACTGCAAGGTGCGAGTCCGCGCTGATTAAGGCGCTGCCCGCGGATGGGTTCGGATGGTGGATGCAATGCTGGTCGCCGCGGTGGGTCCCTGTTTTGCGGATTCGGCTGCTTCTCGAAATTCAGCGCTGCCTGACCTGATCCTGTGCGGGGGCGGCGGTATGCAATTTGTGCCGCAGGTGGCGGAGCCGGGGCACTTCTCCACCATGGAGATGGTGCTGCTGGTGGCTTGCGCGGTGGCTTCCGGGGCGCTGTTCTTCTGGCGGTTTGGGCCGATTCTGCGGAATATTCTACGTTCAAAAAAGGATACGGATTTTTCGCTACAGCCGCTAGGACGAAGGGTGTGGGACTTCTTCTGGGAGGTGTTGTGCCAGGCGAAGGTTATTAAGCAGCGCCCGCTGCCGGGGCTGGCGCATGCATTTGTGTTCTGGGGGTTTCTGGCGTTTGCGCTGGTGAGTCTGAACCATGTTGCGAATGGGCTGGGGCTGGGATTTCTTTCGCCGGATGGATATGTCGGCGGGTTCTACTTTGTGTTTGCGGCGGTGTGGGCGCTGCTGGTGGCGGTGTCGATCGCGGGACTGTTTGTGCGGCGGTTCTTTGTGCGGCCGGTTTGGCTGGGCAAGAAGGTTTCGTATGAGTCAGGGGTGATTGCATTTCTGATCTTCACCCTGATGGTTACATATCTGGCGGCGTTCTTTGTGGAAGATGGTGGGGTTGCGGTGAAGGTGTTGTGGTGGACGCATACGCTGGCGCTGCTGGTGTTTTTGCCGCTGATTCCGCATACGAAGCATTTGCATCTGGTGCTGAGTCCGGTGACGGTGTTTTTGAAGCGGGATGGATTTTCGAAGATTCCTCCGCTCGAGGGCGACGAGGATTTTGGTCTGGTGGCCGGAAAGGATATTACGCAACTCATTTCGTTACAAACCTATAGTTGCGTGGAATGCGGGCGGTGTACGGAGCACTGTCCAGCTTCGACTACGGGGAAGGTTCTGAATCCCAAGGAGATTGTTCTGGGGATGCGGTCGTATATGAATGAACTGGGGCCGGCTAGCGACGTGGCTTTGCTGGCGGAGCAGCGGCCGGGTACGGATTTTGGGGCGACGCTATCGATGGAAGCGGCGTTTGAGTGCACGACTTGCGGGAGCTGTGAGTATCAGTGTCCGGTGGGGATACAGCATGTGCCGATTATTGTTGGGCTGCGGCGAGGCGCGACGAATACGGGGGTGTGGGAGGACACGTATGGGACGAAGCTGTTTCTGGCGCTCGAGAAGAATGGCAATGCGCTGGGGTTGAGCGCAATGGAGCGGGATAAATTTGTAACTAAAGCAGGTCTGCCCATCTTTGATGGGACTCAGGAGTACTGTCTCTGGCTGGGTTGCATGGGTGGGTATGATCCGAAGGGGCGCGAGATTATCGCCGATTTTGCGCGGGTGATGGATTATCTGGGGACTACGTTTGGGGTTTTGAAGAAGGAGAAGTGCACGGGTGATCCGGCGCGGCGGCTGGGGAACGATCTGGTGTTTGGATCGCTGGCGGAGGCGGGGCTGAAGGCGCTGGAGACGGCGAAGGTGCAGAAGATTGTGGCGATTTGTCCGCATTGTGTGAGGACGATTTCGAATGACTGGCGGGAGTATGGAGTGGCTCCGGTGATTGAGCATCACTCGGAGTTCATGGCTCGGCACAAGGATCGTCTGCCGAAGCAGGGCTCGGGTGAGTCGATTGTTTATCACGATCCTTGCTATCTGGGGCGCTATCGCGATGTTTATGAGGCGCCGCGGGAGATTGTTTCGCTGGCGGGCAAGCTGGTGGAGGCTCCGCGGTCGCATGAGCGAAGTTTCTGCTGTGGTGCTGGTGGTGGGTTGGCGTTTCTGGGTGAAGAGAAGGGTGAGCGTGTTAGCCATGTGCGGGCGAAGGAGTTGGTGGAGACGGGGGCGCAGACCATTGGGACGGCTTGTCCTTTCTGCAATACGATGTTTCGCGATGCGGTGGCGGGGATGGATGTGCAGCCGCAGTTGCTGGATATTGCTCAGTTGACAGCGCGGGCGTTGCCGACAACTGCGGTTGCAGGTGAGTTGAAATGACATCAGGAGGATGCAGGTGGCGTAATGCCGCGATCGTGCAAGACGGCCATGATGTCCTGATGAGGGAGATAGAGGACGATCTTCAACGCGTCGTTCGCGGTGTGGATGAGGAATGTGGAGTCCACATCGACCTCTTCGGATCGATTGCCAGGAAGCGAGAAGTAAAAGCGCCACGTGGTATCCACAAGAGCGTAATGTTGGCCGAGAGTCGTACTGCGAAGAGAGTGGAGGCGAGCCGATTGACGTCCCATCGCTTCGAAGAGCGCCTTTCGTTGGGGCAGAATGGTGACGAAGTCGGAGGCGCGGATCGATTTTGTCCCCTGCGGGGTTGCCACCACGAAGTTATCCGCGAATTGAGTGAGGAGTTGTACGGTATTGACGGTATTACTTGCGTCTTCATATTCCGTGAAGAAGGCTTCGATAACGTCGCGTTGAGATGGCATAGGGGCTCCTTTTGAATAGACATGGTTGCGTTCGGCGCAGAGATTTGCGAAAGATGCCGCTTTAGAATTATATCACAATTTTCGCCTAAATGCAAGTAATTGCAGGGTTTAGTATCAGGACCCAAGGACTGGGCATCAGATTCGAGAGTGAGGTTTGTTGATGAAGATATTGGTGGCGGTGAAGCAGGTTCCGGAGCGGGATGCGCAGGTGCGTGTGGCTGCGGATGGCAAGTGGATCGATGAGGGTGATCTGTCGTACACGATCAATGAGCCTGATGCGTATGCGCTGGAGGAGGCACTGCAGTTGAAGGAGAAGAACGGCGGCGAGGTGGTCGTTGTATGCGCGGGACCGGAGCGGGTGACGAGCACGCTGCGGGAGGCGCTGGCGAAGGGAGCCGATCGGGCGATTCATATTGAGACGGACGATCTGGGTGAGCGGGATACGCTGGGTGTTGCGAAGCTGCTGGCGGAGGCGGCGAAGAGTGAGGCTGCCAGCGGACAGGCGGTGGATTTGATACTTACCGGGTTACAATCTGACGACCTTGGGCTGGGGCAGACGGGGGTGGTGATGGCGGAGCTGTTGGGGATTCCGCATGCGACGCTGATTATGCATGTGGAGAAGACGGACAACGGATTGCGCGTGAAACGCGAGCTTGAGGACGGGTGGTTTCAGTATGTGGAGATGCCGCTGCCGGCGCTGCTGACGATTCAGAGCGGAGGGAACAAGCTGCGGTATGCGACGCTGATGGGGATCAAGAAGGCCAAGACGAAGGAGACGAAGACGGTTGCGGCGGCGGCCGCGGAGGCCAGGGTGGTGACGCTTGAACGGGTGTATCTGCCGGAGAAGCAGAAGAAGACGGAGATGCTGACGGGAACGCCGGCAGAGGTTGCAGCGAAGCTGGTAGAGAAGCTGAAGTTTGAGGTGAAGGTGCTATGAGCGGAGTTCTAGTGGTGATGGAGACGTTGCAGGCGCAGCGTGGGGGCGGATTGAACCGCATGAGTCTTGAGGCGTTGGCGGCCGGGCAGATGCTGGCGGCGAAGGTGGGCGGGGATTGTTCGGCTGCGGTGCTTTCTGCGGCGGGTGGGGTGAGTGTTAGCGGGAAGGCGGCTAAGGTCTATTCGGTTGAGCACCCGTTGTTGAAGGAGTACACGGCGGATGGGTACTGCGCGGCGCTGGAGCAGTTGGTGAAGAAGATTGCGCCGAGCTATGTGGTGTTTCCGCATACGTATCAGGTGAGGGATTTTGCTCCGGCGCTGGCGACGCGGTTTGGCGCGGTGCTTATCAGCGATGTGGTGGCGATTCATGATGGCGACGGCGGGCCTGTGTTTGTGCGGCAGTTGCTGCAGGGGAAGCTGAATGCTGATTATCAGCAGACGGGCAGCGGGCCTTGTTTTGTTTCGGTGCAGGCGGGAAGTTTTCGGGCGGATGCCGAGGGTTCGGAGTCTGCGGCAGCGGTGGAGGTTTTTGTGCCGGAGATTGCGGCGGCGCAGATTCGCAGCAAGCCGGACGAGCCATTCCGGGAGTCGGCGCAGACGGTGGATTTGAGTGCTGCGCCGGTGATTGTTTCGGTTGGGCGTGGGATCGGCGAAGAGGCGAATATTGAGCTGGTGAAGGAGTTGGCAGATGCGCTGGGAGCGGAGCTGGCGGCGAGCCGGCCTATCTGCGATAACGGCTGGCTGCCGATGGAGCGGCAGGTGGGCAGCTCGGGGCAGACGGTGTCGCCGAAGCTGTATCTGGCGGTGGGAATCTCAGGGGCGATTCAACACCTGGTGGGGATGAAGGGATCGAAGGCGGTGATTGCGATCAACAAAGACGAGAATGCGCCGATCTTCGAAGTGGCAGACTTTGGCGTCGTGGGCGACCTGTTCGAGGTGGTGCCGGAGCTGACGAAGGCGGTGCTGGCCGCGAAGGCTTAGAGGATCTTTTGGTTTTCGGCGTAGGAAACGGTTGTTGCGCCGGCGGGTATGGTGACAGTCGCTTTATTGCCCGGGCGCTTAAGAACCGTTTTGAGGCGGTGATTCTGGAGGGTCACAAAGATGCGGCGGCTGAAGGCATTGAAGTAGAGCTTGAATGCCAGGACGAGGCAGCAGATAAGGACGAGAACGTGGAACGTGTTGGACCCCAGCCAGGGCGAAATGGTTTGAGCGAAGGACATGCGGTGCTCTCCTGCTTCGTGCAACTGGTTCAGTATCAGGTGTCGGAAGCGAATGCGACATGCAACGGAAGTGTAATGGTTATACTGGTTGGAACCCCCGATCGCCTCCTATTTCGATCTTTGTGCATCGAATGAGGTTAGATCGAGAGGTATCTGGCCGTCGAAATGCCTTTGATAACGATCGACGATGAAGGAACGGCTTTGCTGGACAAACACGCGGTCGAACCCGAGGGTGATGGGCGGCTGCGGGACAGGTTCGGGCGAGCGATTACGGATCTGCGGGTGTCGGTGACTGACCGGTGCAACTACCGGTGCGTCTACTGCCGGACGGGCAATGAGGGAGCACAGTACACGGAGCTGCCGATCGCGGACTACATGCGGATGGTGAGGATATTTGTTTCGCTGGGCGTGGAGAAGATACGGCTTACAGGGGGTGAGCCGCTGCTTCGGGCGGGGCTGGTGGAGATGGTGGAGGAGCTGGCCCGGATGCGAACTGCGTATCTGCCGGATGGAAGCGCGACGGCTGAGGGTCGGGTACTCGACATTGCGCTGACGACGAATGGGCATCTGCTGGAGGGACTGGCGGAGGCTTTGAAGCGCGCGGGGCTGGGGCGGGTGACGGTGAGCATGGATGCGGTGGACGCGGAGACCTTCAGCGCGATTACGCGGGTGCCGAGGAGCTTTGACCGGGTGCTGGCGGGGATTCGCAAGGCGCGCGAGGTGGGTCTGGGGCCGGTGAAGGTGAACTGCGTGTTACTGCGGGGGTTCAACGACGGACAGATAGAGGAATTCGCCGAGTTTTCGCGCAACGAAAATGTCGTGGTGCGGTTCATAGAATTTATGCCGCTTGAAGAAGACAGGACCTGGAAGCCGGAGACGGTGGTTCCGATGGATGAGATTGTGACGCGGCTGAACGCCTATCGGCCGCTGGTGGAGCTGCCGGCGCATAGCGCGAGCGAGACGGCGCGGAGGTTCACGTTTGACGACGGGGTGGGAGAGATGGGGATCATCGCGCCGGTGTCGCGCCCGTTCTGCGGCCATTGCAGCCGGGTGAGGCTGACTTCGGATGGGAAGATACGGACGTGCCTGTTTTCGCAGAGCGACCATGACCTGGCCGGAAGGATGGCGCGCGGTGGAACGGATGCAGAGCTGGCTGCGTATATACGGCACATAGTGCAGCACAAGGAGGCCCGGCATCATATTGGCGAGCCGGGATTTGAGAAGCCGTCGCGGAGCATGGTCCACATCGGCGGCTGACGCAAGTTTTCTTCAGTCTTCAGGATTGGATAACCACGGTAACCTTCAATGAGTTTGTGAAACTCCACTTCCTGCTAGAACGTAATTGAAACACCTGTAAACAAACTCCCCAGGTGAACCTTTGAAAGAACGGCGCCAGTTTGAGGTGATCGAAAGCCGCCAGATGGACCATCTGCGGGTGTTCCATGATGTGGCGCGCGCGCTGACGGTGATGCTGGAGCTCGAGGACATTCTGGGCACCATCATGGAGAAGATGGCGCAGTTCTTCGGGCCGGAGCGATGGTCGCTGCTGATGGTGGACGAGGCGACACAGGAGCTTTACTACGCGATCGCCGTAGGCGAGAACCAGGAGAGCCTGAAGGGGCTGCGGGTGAAGATGGGCGAGGGCGTGGCGGGGTGGGTGGCGGAGACGGGCAATCCGCTGGTGGTGCCGGATGTGTCGCTCGATCCGCACTGGTCGGCTTTTTCGAAGCGGTTTCCGGACCTGCATATACAGTCGATTGCGTGCGTGCCGATCCGCTCGGCGAACAAGACGCTGGGCGTGATCCAACTGCTGAACAGCAAGCTGGACCTGCTGTCGGAGTACTCGATCTCGTTTCTGCGGATATTGTGCGACTACGCGGCGATCGCAATTCAGAACGCGCGGTCCATGACGCTGATTCAGGAGTTGACCATCACGGACGATGTGACGGGCCTGTTCAATGCGCGGCATCTCTACACGATGCTGGAAGAACAGGTGGCGTCGCATAAGGAGTTCAGCCTGCTGTTTGTGGACCTCGACCACTTCAAGGCGGTGAACGACACGCATGGGCACCTGGTGGGAAGCCGGTTGCTGGCCGAGGTGGGAGGGCTGATGAAGCGATCCCTGGGGCCGGCGTGCGCCGCGTTCCGGTATGGAGGAGATGAGTTTGTGGCGCTGATGCCCGGCATGGGCAAAGCTGCGGGAATCGAAGCCACTTTGAAGCTGCGGGATGATCTGCGGTGCGCCCGGTATCTCGAGGGAGCGGGGCTTTCGCTGCGTATTTCGGGGAGCTTCGGCATGGCAACGTACCCAGAGGACGGAGAGACTGTGGCGACGATACTGCGGGCCGCCGACACGATGATGTATGAGGCGAAGAATGCGACGCGGGACAACGTCGCGGTGGCCGGGCGAGGCATTCTGCTGGAGATGGACCGGGCTCTTGGCGCTGCGAGGGTGGGCCGGAAGTGAGCTGCGCGGAAGTGAGCTGGATGGAAGCGAGGTGATACGGGGGCTCAGTTTGTGCGGTGTTCGAGGGCGTAGGGGCGCTTGGGTTGAGGCTTGAGGGCGTCTTTGTTATCGGGGGCTACGGGGTGGACGCCAAAGTCCCAGACGCCGAGGTTGATGTCACGGTCGGAGAGGACCTCGACGAGAGCGTATTCGCCGAAGCCGAGGGATTCGCGGGGGGTAATTTTCATCCAGTGGCCGCCGGGGAGTAGCTCGGTGGTGGTTTCGACGACGTCCGGCTGGGTGCGGCCGCTGCCGATGAGGCTGATTTTGAAGCTGTCGATGACTCGAGCGCCGACACGGACGTCGGCGTGGACGATAACGTAGCGGCTGTTGGCTGCGCCTCCGGCGGAGGTGTTGGGAGCCAGGTCGCTGGCGCCGTGGGTGTCGACGGTGATGGGAGTGCCGCCGGTGGGCGGCGCGTTTGCGTCGCCGATGCGCAGATAGATGACGGGGTCGTTGACGTGGAGCTGGGCGTAGGCGGATTCGCCTTTGATCTGGTCGATCATGTGGGGGCTGGAGAGCGGGTTGATGGGACCGCGGACGATGCTGTGGGCGGTGTTGCGGTTGAGGTCGCCCTGGGACTGGGGGAGGGGGACGAGCTCGGGGGCGCCGTGAAAGGTGTCCAGGGCGAGGACGCTGTCATCCTCAGGGAGACGGAGCTGGGGGGCTACCTCGGGGGTGAGAGAGGCGCGCTCTGCCTCTTCCTTGAGGAGTTCGGGATCGATGGCCGGTGGCTGACCGGATTGGTCATCTGTGCCTGCGGCTCGGCGGGCCTCATAGAGGCGGGTGGCGTCGAGGTCGACGAGGGAGAGAGGGATATCCTCTTCGGCTCCGCCACGTTCGGCGCTGATGTAGCGGACGACGTTGCCTACGATGCGGTAGCTCATGACGATCTGGTAACTGCCGTCTTTGAGGATGAGGCGGGTGCGATGAGGAGTGACTGCAGTGTCCGCGGGCAGAGGCTTCTGTTGCGCGGCGGACAGGTGGGGAGATCCGGCAAGAGGCAGTCCTGCAAGGATTAAGCCGGCGGCAGCTAACTTTATTCGTCTCTGGCTCGTCATAACACTATCGCTGACTGTCTAGTTTAGACGCAGCAGAGCCTGGAAGTGCTTTCCTCTGGAAAGGCGTTCAACCGGGAAAGTTGAACTTTGCCGCGGTTAGAGCAACTGTGCTAAACAGATAGCAGCGCCCACTAAAAAAATGCAGAGGAAGTTTCAGCCCGGACGGATCGCGGAGCGGCAGCCCACATGGTTGCGCGTGATGGCGATGATGTGCGTGCTTTTGCTTTGCATTGCGAGCACGGCAGAGGTTTGCCACACTCACCAGGTTATCTCTTCGACCTCGAAGGATTCCCGGCAGAATGCACCGGGGCCCGATCATTGCCCGCTGTGCGTTGCGATGCACACTGCTCTGCCTGCGACGTGGCATACGGCGCCGGATCCGGTGCTGCAGGCGCAGCCGGTGGCTCCGAGGGCGGTTGCGGTGCAGCGCGTCCAGCAGTGGAGCTATGAGCTGTTCAGCAGGCCCCCTCCCGCTGTGTCTTCCGTGGCATAGCGGCGGCAGGCGCAAGGACGCTTCAGTTATTTCAAAAGTCTTTTTTCCCTGTCACTCCGAGCGAGGTTGTCTCGCTCGACCGTGCTTTTTCAGCCGACAGGAGTATTTCGATGCAGAGCCCCCAGACGAACCGCTTTTTACCGCTTCTTTTTGTATTTTTATTAGCTATCGTTTCAGCCAATGCCCAGAGTGGGTCCGGGGGCATCTCGGGGAGTGTGACCGACGGCACGGGCGCAGTGATACCCGGGGCTACGGTACAGATTTCGAATCCGGTGAGCGGGTTTTCGCGCATGACAACGACGGACACCAAGGGCCAGTTTCAGTTCTTCAACGTTCCTTTCAGCCCGTATCGGCTGGCGGTGACGGCACCGGGCTTTGCGCCTGCGAACCGGAGCATCGAGGTGAACACCGCTGTGCCGGTTCAGGCGGCGATAAAGATGGACATCGAAGGCACCAACACGAGTGTCACGGTGGAGGCGACCTCGGACCTGGTGGAGACGGACTCCAATTTTCATACTGACGTGGACCGGCAGATGATCGACAAGATGCCGCTGGAGAGCGCGTCGTCTTCGCTGAGCTCGATTGTGACGCTGTCGTCGCCGGGCGTGTCGGCGGACTCGAACGGACTGTTTCACGGGCTTGGGGATCATGCCGAGAACTCATTTTCGGTGGACGGGCAGCCGATTACGGACCAGCAGAGCAAGGTGTTCTCGAACCAGCTGCCTTCGGACGCGGTGCAGTCGCTGACGGTGATCGATGGCGCGCCGCCGGCGGAGTTTGGCGACAAGACGAGCCTGGTGATTGTGGCGACGACGCGCTCGGGCCAAGGGGTGACGACGCCGCATGGCAGTGTTGCATTGTCCTACGGGTCGTTCGGCACGTCGAATTTGAGCGGTAGTGTCGCTTACGGCGGAAAGAACTGGGGCAACTTTGTTGCAGCGAATGGAATGAACTCGGGGCGCTTCCTGGATGGGCCGGAGTTTACGGTGATGCATGACAAGGGTAATGAGGCGAACTTCTTCGACCGGGTGGACTATCAGTTCTCGCCGAAGAACGCGTTTCATACGAACCTGCAGTACACGCGGTCGTGGTTTCAGACACCGAACTCGTTTGACACGCAGTTCGGCAATCCGGTGGGGCCGACGGACCAGCGATCGAAGATCGAGACCTACGATATTGCGCCGACGTACACGCGGACGATCAATGACAACAGCGTCCTGAACTTTGCGGTGTTCGTGCGCAGGGACGGATTCAACTACTATCCGAGCAACGATCCGCTGGCCGACCTGGGACCGATTCAGCAGGAGACGGTGAAGCAGTTTCGCACCCTGACCAATGCGGGGGTGCGCTCGGATGTCTCGTATGCCAAGGGCATCAACAATGTGAAGGTCGGCGCGGTGTACGAACAGACGTTTCTGCGTGAGAACAACACGCTGGGGGTGGTCGATGCGACGCTGAACTCGCCGTGCCTGGATGCGAGCGGCAATCCGGTAGCCGGGTTTACGAACCCAAACATGTGCCATCTGACGCCGGGCTATCAGCCGAACCCGGACTTCAACCCGATCCTGCTGCCATATGATCTGACGCGGGGCGGCATCCAGTACACATGGCACGGGCGCACGGACGTGAAGCAACTTGCGATGTATGCCCAGGACCAGATCACGGTGGGACCGTGGCTGTTCAATGTGGGCGTGCGCGGCGATCTCTATAACGGGCTGGCGATCCAGCGGCAGGTGGAGCCCAGAGTCGGCGCATCGTACAACGTGAAGAAGACGGGCACGGTGCTGCGGATTTCTTATGCACGCAGCATGGAAACACCATTCAATGAAAACCTCGTGCTGTCGACCAATGGCTGCTACGACCCGGTGATCCAGGCGGTGTTTGAGACGCTGGGGTCGTGCGCGCCGGCGCCGTTCAATCCGGGGTTCCGGAACGAGTTTCACGCCGGGCTACAGCAGGCCTTTGGAAAGCACTTCGTGATTGGCGGCGATTACATCTGGAAGTACACGCATAATGCGTATGACTTCAGCGTGTTTGGCGCGACGCCGATTACATTTCCGATTGAATGGCACAACTCGAAGATTCCGGGGTTTGCGATACGCGCGAACATCCCAGAGACGCATGGGGTGAGCGTGTATACGGTGATGTCGTCGGTGGCGGCGCGGTTCTTCAATCCGCAGATTGGCGGCGTAGGGGCGACGCCGGGCGTGGTTGGCAGTACACTGCCGTTCCGGATCGACCACGACGAGAGGTTCAATCAGACGACTCATGTGCAGTACACGTTGCCGATGCATAAGAGCATGTGGTTCGCCTTCAACTGGCGATATGACAGCGGACAGGTGGCGGGTGCGGTGCCCTGCTACAACGTGATCGGCCTGAATACGGCGTGTGCGGCGACTTCGATTATGCTTCCGGGCGGAGTCCCGGGGATTGACCTGAGCGGGTTGACTCCGGACGAAGAGTTTCAAGCGGGCCTGACCTGCAACGGGGTGAAGGCTACTCCGACGACGGGCTTCACGCAGTGCGCGGCGTCGCAATTTACGTCGCAGCTGGTGACGATCCCCGCGCCCAATACGGAGGACGATGACAAGAACCCGCAACGGATTGCGCCACGCAATCTCTTCGACATGTCGGTGGGAGAGGATAATCTCTTCCACGGCGACAAGCACAAGGTGGCACTAAAGCTGACCGCTGTGAACATAACGAACAACTATGCGCTGTATAACTTCCTTTCGACGTTTTCGGGCACGCACTATGTTTCGCCGCGCAGCCTGACCGCGGAGGTGAGCTTCAACTTCTGAGGCGCCGGGGGACACCCCCCATTGCCCATCGTAAGGTATTTGTTTTTAACGATTTGCAGAATTTGATGTCTGCAAATTCTTCCAAACAAATGACTTATAGCTAAATTAGCCAAAATCAATGAGTTAGGCCCGACTGTGAGTCGGGCCTTGCTCTCGTTTAATCTTCTAATTCTATTTTAGCGAATGGCGCATAACTAATGGCCACTTTTATTTGGGTGGCTAAATATTGGCAGAGCATTAGTTACAGGATTTTTGGGGAGCAATGGGGCTTGACATCCGATTTTGCTCAGGAATTTCGCGAAAAATAGCTGGAAACCTTGAAAAGGGATGCTGTTTCAAGGGTTTCCGGCTAAATTAGGGGGAAAGTGCCAAGCTTGATGGAACTCAATGAGAGCATCAGAGATTTCGCAACAACTGTAGCGAGCCGCCCTTACCAGACATAGAGTTAATTCAGCCTCTTAAGCCAATTCGAAGAGGAAGTGCGTCGCAGGATAAAGGGCATATTGCTGAACAAAGGGGTCCTGAAATTTTGGTTCCGCTGTGAGCAGCCGATAACCATGTTTTTCGAGGACGGGCGTGAAGTCTTTCCGATCGTTGGTCAGGAGACGCCTGCAGCCGGAGTCAGTGGCGTTTGGAACGATCATGAAGTGCCTGATACCACTTCGTGCGATGAGGCCGACCCACCAATCGATGGCCTCGAGCTGGCACTCGGAGAAGCTGTGAATGTTGACTGCCAGGTTGATGCCAGCCAAGCCCAGAGTCTGTTCGACCTCATCGAGCGGAACGACCTTGGCTTTATCTCCGATGGCACGATAACTCAGGTAGAACTCTGAGATGAAGGACGAGCTTGCGATGGCGTCGGTGCAGAGATAGTTTCCAAGTTTCGGCCATGCCTGGTTGGCACGGTGGGCAAGTCTGCCATATCCCGCGCCGATATCGACGATCTTCAAGCCAGTGCTATTCGACACATCGAGATTGCGTTCGAGGAAGTAGATTTCCGCTATGGAATCCAGCACGTCTCGTGAGACATCGCGATCGCCGATGTGGAAGGCGAAGCCTCCGAACGCTCCATCCTCGGTCATACGGTCGAGGAAGTTGAATCGATCAATCGATTTGAGGTAATAAAATGCGAGGGCGTAAGCAAGAACGTTTGAGTATGTCTGGCCCCTGACCTGCCAAACATAGGCATTATCTCCGCGAAAGTATGGAATATCGTCCCCGTTCAGGAGACCCTCTTCCCAGAGCAGCGGAGTGGTCGCTTTGAGATTGAATGCTGAATACCGCCGTTGCAGGTCCAGCAATTTCGGATTATCCGACCGCAGGTAAGATTGGGCCTCCGGAGAGAGTGGGACGCGCTTGCGCTCCGGCAGCGAAGGTCCGTTGCGCTGCCATTCATAGACCCGATCGGCGGGAATGATTTCACTATGACGAAGATGCGAAATTTTCTCTAAGCCTTGGTCCAGCCATTGCATATTCATAGAGTTGTCCAAAAGTGAGATCGACCGTGGAAACGCGGAAAAGTGACCTGTATCTTCTTTCGGAACTTCTGACCTGTTTATAAAGCCTATCAGGATCGAGCAGCGGCTTGCGGTTAAGCGTCTCCGTGCGAAGTGGCGGCGGGAGCCGGTGGAAATGCAGACCACGAATTCAATATACGCGAGTGCGTCTGCCAGCACTTAACGCTACGGTAAAAACGATGGGACTGCGGTGAACACTAGAGCACCTTTTAAAGGCCAACTAACAGAAGACGTTAGTCATTGAAGCTCTTGGTGTCTTAGAGGATAAGTGGCTCATCGGACAGGGGTCTTCTCCTGGCAACTGATGACAACAAGACAATGCGCTCATCGAGGAGCCATTGGTTGCGTGTTCCGGGTGGATTGTCGGCTTGCCATGTGGTTTTGCTTAGCAATTTCGTGAAAAATAGTTGGAGAACTGTTTCTAGCGGAGGATGGCGGCGGGGACGAGCGAGCGCGGGGCGAGGTCTTCGAAGATGAGGGGCAGGGAGAACAGAGGCTCAAGCCCGTCGTGCTGGCGGGTGGTGAAGTCGAAGCAGATGACGCTGTTCGCGGCGGTGAGCTGGCTGGGGATTTTGCCGAAGGTGTAGGCGGTGACGTTGCCGAACATGCAGACTTTGGCGGCATAGGTGGTGATTGGCTTTGGAGCGTCCGTGGTCGCGCTGGCGAGGATGACGGCGGCGGAGCGTCCGTCGAAGGTATAGAGGCTGGGGCCCTTGGTGATGGCCGGGGTGCCGTAGCGCTTGAGTTGGCGGAGGATCTGGGTGTTGACGAAGTCGCCGAGTTTTTGAGCGTCGTGGAGGATGGTGGGGCAGGCGTCGTCGATGATGGAGAAGACGAGGGCGGAGGTGTCGGGGGTGTTGGTGCCGACGGCCAGGGGCGTTTGCACGCAGGGTGGCTTGTCGGGCCTGGATTTAGGCATGGAGTAGGTGGAGGGGGCCGCGGCTTTGGGATCGACAGGGACGAAGCTGGCGGGGTAGATGAAGGTCATGTCGAAGTCAGGCTCCTTGAAGGTCTTCATGGCCGGGAGTTGCGAGGAGTTCGACGATTGGGCGGGGGCGATGGCGATGAGAAGGAGCAGGGAGAGGGCGGCGAGGCGGGACAGCATTGCAATATCGTAGCATCGCGTTGTGACGGATTGATGAGTCTGGTGTGGGGGTATGGGCTGGGTGGCGGCGGTATAAGTGCATCCTAAATGCTGCCTTCGGCAGAATGGTATCCGCCTGCGGCGGGGCGTTTTTTTGGCACACCTGAAGGTGTGCCCTTCCGCGGTGGCGAGAGTGGTGGGTGGGTCTGAAGCTATGCCCTTCGGTAGAGATGATGTTTTGGGGCGTGGCGGGTGACGGGGCCTTTTTTGTAAAGGCCGTGAGGATGAGTCATCCGGTGGATCGGAGAGCATACCCCAGGGGCTAAAAGAGGGTGTTGAAAAAGTCCTTTGGGCCACAATAAACATTCCCTCGGGGGCTAAAGCCCATTGAAATTATTGCCTTTACGGCGGGACTGAAGTCCCGCCCCTTCAAAGCAAAGACTTTTTCAGCAACCTCTAAAGCCCGATTCTTGCCTGCTCTCTGAGAGACCCAAGGCTGAAGCCTTGGGGTACCTAGAAGCAACGGCAAGAGCAAGGGCAAGGGCAAAGGCAAAGGCAAGAGCAAAGGAAAGAGAAGAGCAAGAGCAAAGGCAAGAGCAAGAGCAAAGGCAAGAACAAGAGCAAAGGCAACCCACCCTTTCCGATAAAGCTGGAAAGGATGGGCCACCCGATGGTGTTGGTTACGACTGGAAAAGGATGGGCCACCCGATGGTGTTGGTTACGACTGGAAAAGGATGGGCCACACCCGATGGTATTTGGTTACACTGGAAAGGATGGGTCACAGGTGGTATCGGTTAGGGCTGGAAAGTGTGGGGCATCCAGATTGTGCGAGGTTGTTTTGCGTGGCTGCAATTAAGATGGATGTGTGGCCTCTTCTTCCGGCATAAAAGCGAATAGCACTGGGACCCGCTCAGGGGTGCTGATTGCGTTTGGGTGCGTTTACTTCTTCTGGGGGTCGACGTATACGGCGATACGGGTGGCGGGGATGCATCTGGCTCCTCCGTTGGTGGCGGGGTGCAGGTCGCTGCTTTCGGCGGTGATCATCGGGACGATTGTGCTGCTGCGGGGCAAGAGCCTGCGGGTGAGCAGAGGGGCGGCGTGGCGGCTGGCGCTGGTGGGCGTGCTGTTTATGACGGGGAATAATGTGCTGCTGACGTGGTCGGAGACGATGATGCCTTCGGGGCTGGCGTCGCTGGTGATTGCGACGATACCGATTATGGTGGCGCTGATAGAGACGGGGCTGCCGGGTGGGGAGAAGCTGAATAAGCGCGGGTGGACGGGTGTGCTGCTGGGTACGGCAGGGATGGTGGCGCTGGTGTGGCCTTCGCTGCATCGCGGCGGTGCGGCGATGACTCGTCTGCTGCCGTTTGCGCTGTTGCTGGTGGCGGGTCTGTGCTTTGCGGTGGGGTCGGTGCTGTCGCGGCGGTTCCGGTTCAAGGAGGATCCGCTGGTGGCGACGGCGTGGCAGATCGGCTGCGCGGGGATTTTGAATATGAGTATTGCGGGGGTGGCGGGAAGTTTTCAGACGGCAGTTTGGACGCGCAGTGGCGTGATGGCGATTGCTTATTTGTCGGTGTTTGGATCGGTGGTGGGACTGAGCGCTTATACGTATCTGCTGCAGCATGTGCCGGTGACGAAGGTGTCGACGTATGCGTTTGTGAATCCGCTGGTGGCGGTGCTGCTGGGCGTGGTGCTGCTGGGCGAGCGGCTGCAGCCGTCGGAGATTCTGGGGATGGCGATTATTGTGGCGGCGGTTGCGATGGTGATTCTGTCGCGGGTGAAGATGAGACCGGGCGAGGATGAGGATGCCACGGCGGAGCCGGCGGCGACGGGGGTACGGCTGTGAGAGTTGGACCTAACTGGGTGAAGGCTAGCTGGATGAAGTGAGGCTGGATTCGATCTGCTCCATCAGGTCTGCGACGTTGTTCTTTTGATCGCCGCCTGAGTTGCGTAGTCCCTGGATTACACCGGCCCGGTCGGCGGCAGAGCGGTTCTGGTTGAACTTGCGCTTGCCCTCGATGCGGAGGATGGGCATCTCGAAGCCGACGATGGCCTTTAGCTGGGATTCGATGTACACGCTGGGCGCGTCGGTGACCTGCCATGGCTCTGGACGCTGAGCTTCGAACTTATTGGTGAGGCGAGTGACGATGTCGCGCAGTCGCTCGGGGTCGTCGAAGAAGGTGAGGGGGCCGTAGGCGTGGATGGCGGCGTAGTTCCAGGTGGGTACGACGCGGCCTGTCTCCTGTTTGGCCGGATACCAGGATGGGGTGATGTAAGCGTCGGGGCCGGTGAAGATGATGAGGGCCTCAGTGCCGGGATCGGTGTCGCGCCATTGGAGATTGGCACGTGAGATGTGGCCGAGGATGGTTCCATCCGCTCCGTGACATTCGTCGAGCAGGATGGGGAGATGGGTGGCGACCAGGCCGCTTTTTGTTATCGAGACTAGGGTGGCTAAGCCGCTTTGATGGATGTCGGCTTGCAGAGTTGCAAGGTCATCGACGGCAAAAGCTTTTGGCGTGTACATGGCAGGGCCTCCTGGTCTTTTTTGCTCGGATGGCTACTTGCGCTTCCAGCGGGCTTATTTTCTTTTCCAGCGGACGCCGTCTTTGCTGTCTTCGATGAGGATGCCTTTTGCGAGGAGGTCGTTGCGGATGGCATCGGCTCGGGCGAAGTTGCGGGTCTTTTTGGCCTGGGTGCGCTCGGCTACGAGGGCGTCGATGTCGGCGTCGGAAAGGGACAGGGTGGCGAGGAGCTCGGGGGCGGCTTCGTTGAGGCGGCCTTCGCTCTCGGCCCAGGCGAGGGCGGCGCGGGTGTGGTCGGCGTCGCGGTCTTCGAGGATGGCGAAGACGCCGTCGAACAGGTCGAGGACAGCGAGGATTTCTGCTACGTTGTCTGCGCGAAGGGTTCCGTTGTCGGCGGCGGAGTTGGCAGCGCGGACGAGGTCGAAGATGGCGGCGCGGGCTTCGGCGGTGTTGAGATCGTTGGCGAGGGCAGCGGTGTAGTCGGCGGCGGCTTTGGCGGTGGCGGCGGCGATGCTGGCATCGAGGCCGGGGGGGAACGTTGTGCTTTGGGATTTTGTGCCGCTCCCAAAAGCAGGTCCTTCGACTGCGCCCTTCGATTCGCTCTGCTCACTCAGGGCTCCGCTCAGGATGACACTTCTATTTGTGCCCGGATCGCCTGTACTCGGGATGACAGCTTTATTTTGCGCGAGACCAGATAACATGCGCTGGTGGAAGGTGCGGAGGCGGTCGACGGCCGCGGTGGACTCGATGAGGCCGTCGAAGGTGAAGTTCATCTGGTTGCGGTAGGGGACGGAGATGAGCAGGAAACGGATGGCGGAGGCGCGCCAGCCCTTGAGGAGAAGGTCGCGGAGGGTGTAGAAGTTGCCCTCGGACTTGGACATCTTGCGGCCTTCGACGAGGAGGAAGCGGACGTGCATCCAGTGGCGGGCGAAGGTGACTCCGGAGGCGCATTCGGATTGGGCGATCTCGTTCTCGTGGTGCGGAAACATGAGGTCTTCGCCGCCGGCGTGAAGGTCGAAGGTGGGGCCGAGATATTTGGTGGCCATGGCGGAGCACTCGATGTGCCAGCCGGGGCGGCCGGGGCCGAGGCTGGTGTCCCAGAATTTTTCGCCGGGCTTGGCGGCCTTCCAGAGGGCGAAGTCGCGGGCGGAGTCTTTGTCGTACTCGTCGAGATCGACGCGGGCGCCGTCGGTAATGTTTGCTAGATCCTTTTTGGAGAGCTTGCCGTATTCGGGATCGCGGGAGAGGCGGAAGTACCAGGAGCCGTCTTCGGTGCGGTAGGCGATGTCTTTGGCGGCGAGCTGCTGGATGAGGGCGACCATGTCGGGGATGGACTCGGTGGCGTAGGCGATGTGCTCTGCGTGCTGGATGGAGAGGGCGTCGAGGTCCTCGAAGAAGGCTTTGACGTACTTGGCGGTGTACTCGTCGATGGGGAGGTTGGCGGCGGCGGCGTTGCGGATGATCTTGTCGTCGACGTCGGTGACGTTCATGACGTGGCGGGTGGGGATGCCCTGCTGGCGGACGAAGCGGCGGAGGACGTCGACGTGGAGGAAGGTGCGGAAGTTGCCGATGTGGCCGTAGTCGTAGACGGTGGGGCCGCAACAGTACATTCGCAGCTCTGGCGCGCCCTGGGGCGAGAGGGTCTCGATGGTGCCGCTGAGGGTGTTGAAGAGTTCGATGGATGCCACGTTGCGTTATTTTTCCGCCGCAGCCGGCGCGTGGCCCGGTGCAGACTGCTCTCGCTTGAGTTTCTTTTACGATTTTAGCTGAAGGCAAAGAAGTTTAGCCGAGACGGAGTTGGGGGGTGGCGGTTAGGTCTTCGGGGGCGAGGTCGTTGGCGAGGAGGCGGGGCCAGGCGGCGGCAGCGATCATGGCGGCGTTGTCGGTGGAGAGGGCGAGCGAGGGGAAGGCTGCGGGGATGCTGCGGCGCGCGGCCTCGGCGGTGAAGCGGCGGCGAAGCTCGGAGTTGGCGGCTACTCCGCCGGAGACTACGAGGGAGCGAGCGCCGAAGTGCTCGGCTGCGGCGAAGGTCTGTTTGAGGAGATTGCCTACTACTCCGTATTGGAAGCTGGCGATCAGGTCCAGGGTTTGTTGGTCGAGGATTCCGGCGGCCAGGGCTTCGGAGGGTTTTAGGCTGGGGTTGGCGGCTAGGGTGCGGCGGCGGGTCTCGATTGAGTCGTGCATGTTGTGGGTTTGGGTGTAGCGGAGGACGGCGGTTTTTATGCCGCTGAAGGAGAAGTCGAAAGACGGTTGTCGGTTGTCAGTTGTCAGTTGTCGATTGGAGGCAGGGGCTGACTTTTGGACGCGGGGTTTGATCTGGGCGAAGGTGAAGGGGACGGCGCGGGGGTTGCCGCGGGGGGCGAGGGTGTCGAGCCAGGGGCCGCCGGGGTAGCCGAGGCCGAGGAGCTTGGCGACCTTGTCGAAGGCTTCGCCGGCGGCGTCGTCTACGGTGCGGCCTATGTTTTTGTATGTCCAGTTGGCGGGGTGGTTTGCTGATTCTTCTTTGGGGTGGTTGGCTAGGTAGAGGTGGGTGTGGCCTCCGGAGACTACGAGGGCGAGGAGGGGTAACCCACCTTAGGCGATGAAGCCGCCGAAGGTGGGGCACCCGGATTTGTGGGTGGGCCATCCGGAGTTGTCAGCGGCGCGCCCAGGGTATTTGCTGCGTCCATTAGGACGGCGTGGATGTGGCCTTCGAGGTGGTTGACGGCGATTAGGGGTTTGTTGAGGGCGAAGGCCAGGGCCTTGGCGTAGGTGATGCCGACGAGGAGCGCGCCGGCGAGGCCGGGGCCGGAGGTTACGGCTATGGCGTCGAGGTCGGCGAAGGTGATGGGGGTTCCGGCGGCGGTGCTGGCGCGGGTGAGGGCTTCACGGACTATGGGGACTATGTTGCGGAGGTGCTCGCGGGAGGCCAGCTCGGGGACTACTCCGCCGTAGTTGGCGTGGAGGGCCATCTGGGAGGCTACTACGTTCGAGAGGGCTTCGGAGCCGCGGCGGACTATGGCGGCGGCGGTCTCGTCGCAGGAGGATTCAATGCCTAAGATTAGGCCGGTGTTGATCATGTCTAGTTGTACCCCCCTCCCCCTGCGAGTTTTGGACAAAGTCTAGTTGAATAAAGACTTAAGTCTGGACTTCTCGATCCTGCATTAACGTCAAAAGTCCGGCGCGGTGGCCGGACTCACACTCTTTCACTGATTTCATTTTAGCAGGTGCGTCAAGGGGAGGACGGTCTGGACGAGGGGGCCGAGAGGAGGTTGACCTAATGTAAGTTATTGAATTATTTCGCTCCGGTGCGCAAGGATTCCTCTATACTCGGGCTTCTCGGAATTCCCGAGATTCTTTCCATGACAAATTCAAACTAAAGGACGAAACCAATGAAATTCATGTCAACCTGGGCCCTGTTACCTGGATCTGTGAAAGCTGCCGCGGAGCAGTTTCTGGCTGGCGGAGGATTTGAGGGGGAGGGTGTCACCCTTCTCGGCCGCTGGCATAAGGCGGACTGCAGCGGCGGATTCACGCTTTACGAGTCCAGTAATGCCGCCGCGCTGCATTTGGGGGCCGCGAAGTGGGCCGATCTGCTTTCAATCACCGTCGTGCCTGTGATTGATGATGGCGAAGCTGGCCCCAATCTGGTGGCTACCTTCAAGAAGTAATCCGTTTCTACCTATTTCTTCTTGCCGTGGGCTTTTACCTGGGGAGCTTCGCTAGCCTGTGGCAAGAAGCGGTAGGTAAATCGCGCTCGAATCTGGTGGACTGGCCAGTGTCTTATCCGACGGCTTGTGACACTTCTGAAAGTGTCCTAAAGACGAATTTTGTCCGGGTACGAACGCGGTACTTTGTGAGGTGACCTAGCAGAAGCGTTTTCGGTTCTTGCGGCGCAGAATCGAAGCCTATTATTTTGGAGCCGCATACGTTAGCCATGTCTGACCTTCGGTGTTCGGCTTAAAGTGAAACTCCGGTGGTCGGATTCAACCCTGATATTTACGCAAGATCGATCGCAACAACTTCGTGCAGAAGAATGGTTGATATGTTGAGACGGATCGCGCCGTCCTGGTTCGTGTACTTTACATCGCGCTTAGCGACCAGCAGGTATACCCGTTTTACGGTCTTTCCGTGAGGGATAGAGATTGTGACCTGCTGCTCTCCGATGGGGATGAGTTCGCGGATGGGGCCTTTCATCATCATTGGATTGGTGAGGTTTACGAGATGGGCGGTGATCGAGTTTTTCTGGCTCCAGATTGAGACGTCCAAGATTCCTTTTCCTGCGACTGCGAGCGGCGCGGTTTCGTTCGTCGCCCAGAGCACGGCGTTGCGCAGAAGTTTGGCGTGATCGAAATCGAGTGTCTCCCAGAAGGTGCGATCGATGTCGGAGGGCAGATAAACGACGCGTCCTTTGCCGACTTTGCGGATGATCGCTCCAACCTGCCCGTGTGAATTGGGACGAGGGAAGACTTCTTCCATGGGTAGATCTGGATAGGTAGGAACGACCTGCAGAGGATATACACCTGCTCCTTCGGTGGTGATTGCGACTTGATTGGTTCCGTTGATGATACGAACTGAATCTTCGAAGCCTCGTAACAGCGGATGATATGTTCCTGTTGCTGAATCTTTATTGAGGGTCAGATAGGAGTTCAGCATGGGGCCTTCTGTTTTGCCGCCATACTTCACTCCGAAGAGCGACGCCAGGCCGAAGTCTGCTCTGCGGTCGCCCCACTCGTCATATAACGAGGTTTCGAATGTGGCGACTACGCTGCCGCCTCGTTCCACGAACGCCTGGATCTGTTTGCACTGATCGGTCGATAGTGCTGCGATATTTGGGAGGATCAGGGTTTTGAATTGATCGATGTGCTCGCGATCGAGCAGATGGTCGTGAACCATTTCGAAGGGAATACGCGCTTCAATCAGAGCTTGATAAAAGCCGAGGCCGGGGTCTTCTACTTTGGCTTGTGCGTTCGGTCCGCCGTAGTACATTGCGGTCTGCTGCGAGTACACCAGTCCGACTCGCGCGAGGGGGCGCTCGTTGCGCAGGTAGGCTTCATTGGCGGCGTGCCATTTGTAGATCTCTTCCACTACCGGCAGCCAGCGGGGATCGATCACCTTGGCGTCAAACTTGGTGAACCAGGGACGGAGACCTTGAGCGACTCCATCCATTACCCATAGGCGAATTTCATCGGGGCTCTGCACGGAGTCTTTCCAGCGGTTCCTGTCTTCGAGGCCCATGCTGAAGATGCCGACGATGGCCTTGTTGCCCATGGTGGCGCGATACTCTTTGCCGTTCTTGCCGTTTATCCAGGGCGGCGTGAGGCCGGAGCGGCCCTGCCGGTCGGCGAAGAGGGTGGGCGCGAGTTCTCCCACGGTCTTCATATCGAGCTCGCTTAGCGCACCACCGCCGGCGTTGGCGATATAGCTTGCGTTGGGATTGATGGCTTGAATGCGATCATTCCACAGGCGCCATAGTTCAAGAGTCTTTGCTGGTGCCAGACCAGATATTGGCGGCGAGCGGGATCTCTGGGATCGAGGGTGCGGGGAAGAGCGAGGCCGCTGAAGGCATGAAAATTTGCCGTGCAGTGCTCGCAATAGCACATGCCTGAGCCGGACCAGCGGTTCGTGAAGATGCCGTCTGGTTTGTAACGGGTCATGATCTCTTCGTGGACGGATGTGAGGAATTCGAAGTTGTAGGGGCCGAGCGCGCAGGTGATCCAGAAGTCGGGATCGGAGGGATGCTTGCGCTTTTTTCCGGCGGCGTCTATGGCGATCCAGTCCGGGTGCGCGTCGTAGACATCCTGATGGCAGGCGTGGGCGTCAGTGCGTGCGATGACATTCATGCCCAGCGAGCGGCAACTCTTCGCGAGGTCGCCGAATGTATCCATCGTGCCGAGCCATTTGGAGCGATAGTGCATGGGGATTTGCGTGGGATAGAAGGCGACTGCGCCGCCGGCGTTGAGGCAGACGGCGTCGATGTGGAGGCGTTTGAAGTAGTCGAGCCAGAACTGAGGGTTGTAGTTGCCGGGGTCGTCTTCGGCGAAACCAATCTGCGCCCAACGCATTGGGCGGTCATACCAGCCTGTTGGCCGGCTGCTTTGACTTGTGGTTTCGGGGAGTACGGCTCCCCATGCCTTGGGGAGTTTGCCGAAAAAGCATGTGACGGCCAGCCCAGCCGTACGCTGCAGAATTGCTCTGCGAGTGCTCATCATGGAATTGTTATCTCCGATGCTATCGGGCAATGTAACTCTTAACGGCCAATTCGCATCTTTCTTATGCGTTTTGAATTCCCCATTTTAGGCCGTAGTTTGCTCTGAGAACATCTCTCTATGATGGGAGAGACGGGAGACAGGGGACTATGGCTGGGCGATTGAAGGACAATACACAGTATGACGCGGCGGTGGAGATTGTGCGCGTGCTGCGAGGGGCTGGGCATCAGACCTATTTTGTGGGTGGGTGTGTAAGGGATTTGTTGCTGGGGGTGGTGGCTAAGGACTTTGATGTGGCGACGAATGCTACTCCGGATGTGGTGATGGGGTTGTTTGAGAAGACGTTTAGCGTGGGGGCGCACTTTGGGGTGGTGCTGGTTTGCCTGCTGGGGGCGGATGGGATAGAGGTTGTAACTGAAGTTGCTACATTTAGGAATGATGGCGCTTACAGTGATGGGCGGCGACCGGATGCGGTGCGATTTTCGACCGAGGCTCGGGAGGATGTGCTGCGGCGGGACTTCACTATCAATGGGATGATGCTTGATCCGGAGGGCTATGAACAGAACAACGGGGACGCTAAGGAGGATGCCGGGGCTGCGGTGCTGGATTTTGTGGGTGGGCGGGCGGATTTAGAGGCTGGGGTGGTAAGGGCGATTGGGGAGCCGAGGCTGCGGTTTGAGGAGGATAAGCTGCGGATGCTGCGGGCGGTGCGGTTTGCGGCGAGGCTGGGGTTTGAGATTGAGAGCAGGACGGCGGGGGCGATTCGGGCGACGGCGTCTGAGATTGGGCAGGTGAGTTGTGAGCGGATTCGTGAGGAGTTGACGCGGATTTTGACGGAAGGTGGCGCGGCGCGCGGGGTGGAACTGCTGTATGAGTTGGGGCTGCTGCAGGAGGTGTTGCCGGAGGTGGTGAAGCTGAGGGGTGTCCCGCAGCCGCCGGAGTTTCATCCGGAGGGGGATGTGTGGGTGCATACGATCCTATTACTGGAGAAGCTGAAGGATGTGCCTTATGACGATAAGGTTTCGGCGACGCTGGCTTGGGGGGCGCTGCTGCATGATGTGGGGAAGCCGGCTACGTTTCAACCGCCGAAGCCAGATGTGCCGGGCGATCGGATTCGGTTCAATGGGCATGTGGAGGTGGGGGTTCGGATTTCGGAGGAGATTCTGCGGCGGCTGCGGTTTTCGAATGAGGATGCGGCGCAGATTTTGGCGCTGGTGAAGAATCACATGCGGTTTGGGGATGTGATGGAGATGCGGGCGTCGACGCTGAAGAGGTTTCTGCGGCTGCCGAAGTTTGAGGAGCACCTGGCGCTGCATTGGCTGGATGTTAGTTCGAGTAATAAGAATTTGCGGCTTTATGAATTTGCGCGGGAGCGGTTTCTGGCGGAGCCGGAGGAGGCTGCTCGGCCTAAGTTGCTGGTGACGGGGGCGGATCTGATTGCGGCGGGGTATCGGCCGGGGCCGGAGTTCAAGGCGATGCTGGAGGCGGCGGAGGATGCGCAGCTGGAGGGGTCGGCGAGGACGACGGAGGAGGGGATGGCGGTGGTGAGGGAGCGGTTTGGGGAGCCGCGGAAACAGGAACGGGGATGACGGCGGGATAAGGGCGGGATGTCTAATTGAGGTGGGATGTGGGTGGTCAAGAAGTGACGGCAAAAGCAAGGCAACGACGAGCCTTTGGTTAGAAAGGGTCGAGCGGTACGGTTGTGCAGGCGGTGTCGGGGTCCTTCGACTCCACTGCGCTTCGCTCAGGATGACGCAGTTGTGGAAGGGCGGGCGAAGCAACTGCGGCGGAGGCAAGTGGACGGACAACCTTGGCTCGGTTCCGCTGAGAGGAATGGGTGGGTAGAGCGGGTGAATTTTGATGGTTTTGTTTGGATTGGTCTGGCTTCCGTGAGACTTGGCGGGACAGTGATGCGTCGAACGGTGTAGAGTTTTCTCTTATGAAAATGAAGCGATTGGTACTACCCCTTTTGATGGCTGGCGTGCTCTGCGTGCCGGTTGTGAGTCGCCTGAACGCGTCTGTAATTGGTACGAACAAGGTTGCGGAGTCGTTGACGGAGGAGCGGATTAATAAGCTGCTTCCGGCGAAGGAGCGTGGGCCGTGGCTCGAGTATTTGAAGCGGTCGCAGGAGCAGATGAAGATGGATAAGGCGGCGCTGGCGGGGGAGTTGAAGCCGGGCGAGGTGGCTCCGCCACAGCCGGCGGAGGGCAGGGGTGGGTTTGGGCAGGGGATGTCGCTGCGGCATGACGATTTGGCGTACTACGGGACGGCTCCGGCAAGGCATATTGCGGATGTGATTGTGAGTTTTCAGACTCCGGTGGGCGGGTGGAGTAAGAATATGTGTTTCTGCGGCGAACTGCGTAAGGCGGGGCAGCCTTATGCGGCGAATAATCTGAACCAGTTTCCCGATCCAAATGATTTTGATAAGCCTAAGGATCCGAAGTGGAATTATGTGGGGACTCTGGATAACGATTCGACGAATACGCAGCTGCGGTTTCTGGCGAAGGTGTCGGGACAGACGCCGGGCAAGGATGGGGATGCGTATCGGTCGAGTTTTTTGAAGGGCGTGAGGTATCTGCTGGCGGCGCAGTATCCGAATGGCGGGTTTCCGCAGGTTTATCCGCTGGAGGGCGGGTATCACGATGCGATTACGTTCAATGACAACGCGGTTTCGGAGTCGGCGGAGACGCTGACTTGGGTGTCGGAGGCGCAGGGAGACTATGCGTTTGTGCCAGCGGATTTGCGGAAGAAGGCAGGTGAGGCCGCGGCGAATGCGCTGAAGTGCATTCTGAAGTCGCAGATCGTGATCAATGGGAAGAAGACGGTTTGGGCGCAGCAGGAGGACGCGCTGACGCTGGAGCCGGTGTCGGCGAGGAACTATGAGCCGGGTGCGCTGGCGGCTTCGGAGAGCGCGGATTTGCTGGATTATCTGATGTCGCTGCCGAAGCCTTCGGGGGAGTTGAAGGCGTCGATTGCGGCGGGAGTGGCGTGGCTGAAGGGTGCGGCGGTGTATGGGTATGAGTATGTCGGCGGGCGCGGTACGGAGGGTGGGCGGCAATTGAAGCCGAAGGATGGTGCGGGGCCTCTCTGGGCGCGGTACTACAGCATTCCGGAGCAGAAGCCTATCTTTGGCGATCGCGATAAGACTCTGCACGACAATGTGAATGAGCTTTCGCTGGAGCGGCGGAATGGCTATGCGTGGTACAGCAACGCGGAGCAGAAGACGATTGAGAATTATGCGACGTGGAGCAAGGAGAATGGAGTGGCTTCGGGGATGTAGGACAGGCAACGGCTGAGCGGTAGTTGTGGCGCATCGAACTCTTACATCCCACCCTTTCGCAAAGTACGCGAAAGAATGGAGGAGAACAGGCAAGGCAATAGCAGATTCCGTCCCCTTCGGCTGCGCTCAGGGTGCGGAATGAGAAGAAAGAACAGGCAACGACAAAAGCAAAAGCAGGTCCTTCGACTCTGTTGCTCGCGAAGTGCGCGAGCAACTTCGCTCAGGATGACACCTCTTTTCTCATCCTCAGGATGACACCTCTTTTCTCATCCTCAGGATGACACTCTCAGGATGACACCTCTTTTCTCACCCTCAGGATGACACTCTCAGGATGACACCTCTTTTCTCATCCTCAGGATGACACTCTCAGGATGACACCTCTTTTCTCACCCTCAGGATGACACTCTCAGGATGACACCTCTTTTCTCACCCTCAGGATGACACCTCTTTTCCCACCCTCTTAAGGGCAGTATGGCGGTGGTGACGGGGTGTGCGGCATCGTTGGTATGATGCTTGGCATCTGAGGTGTTATGGATTACGCCAAGTCTCTGCTGAATACTCCTCCGGACACTACTCCCGATACACAACTGATGGTTAATGGAATCTCTGTGCCGGCGCATGGGGGTGAGCTGCTGATTGAGGCGTTGAATCGCCATGCCGCGGCGCAGGAGGCAAAGCGGGTGCCGCAGGTTTGCTATGTGCCGATGATGGGGCCGATTCAGAGCTGCGATACGTGCATGGTGCAGGTTAGCGGCGCGGCAGGGGAGCCGGCCAAGTTGGTGCGGGCTTGCGCGACCACGGTAGTGGCGGGGATGGTGGTTGCAACCGAGGGTGAGGCGGTGGATGTGGCGCAGCGGGAGGCGTTCGATCGCATTCTCAAGAACCACATGCTGTACTGCACGGTGTGCGACAACAACAACCAGAACTGCACGATTCATAACACGACGAAGGAACTGGATGTGAAGCACCAGTCGCGGCCTTATACGCCAAAGCCTTATGAGAAGGACATGTCGAATCCGTTTTATCGATATGACCCGGACCAGTGCATTCTGTGCGGGCGGTGCGTGGAGGCTTGCCAGAATGTGCAGGTGAACGAGACGCTGACGATTGATTGGGAACGCGAGCATCCGCGGGTGCTGTGGGATGGGGGCGAGAAGATTGATGGGTCGAGCTGCGTGAGTTGTGGGCATTGCGTGACGGTGTGTCCGTGCAATGCGCTGATGGAGAAGTCGATGCTGGGGCATGCGGGGTATCTGACGAATACGCCGGATAAGGTGCTGGACGACATGATCGAGGTGGTGAAGGGGATTGAGCCGCCGATTGGGTATGGGCCGATTCTGGCGCTGTCGGAGATTGAGTCGGAGATGCGGAAGGCGCGGGTGAAGCGGACGAAGACGGTGTGCACGTACTGTGCGGTGGGATGCACTTTCGATGTGTGGACGCGGGACCGGAACATTTTGAAGATTGAGCCGATGCATGGGCCGGCGAATGGGATTTCGACGTGCATCAAGGGGAAGTTTGCGTGGGGGCATATCAACTCGGACGACAGGCTGACGAAGCCGCTGCTGCGTGAGGGCGATGGGTTTCGCGAGGCGAGCTGGGATGAGGCGCTGGATGTGATTGAGTCGCGGTTCAAGAGCATTCTGAAGGAGCATGGGCCCGATGCGCTGGCGTTTATTGCGTCGTCGAAGTGCACGAATGAAGAGAGCTTTTTGATGCAGAAGCTTTCGCGGGCGGTGATTGGGACGAACAACGTGGATAACTGCGCGCGCTACTGCCAGAATCCGGCGACGATGGGGCTGCAGCGGACGGTGGGTTATGGGGGGGATTCGGGGTCGATCTCGGATATTGAGAAGGCCGGGCTGGTGCTGATTATCGGGTCGAATACGGCGGAGAACCATCCGGTGCTGGCGACGCGGGTGAAGCGGTCGCATAAGTTTCGCGGGCAGCGATTGATCGTTGCAGACCTGCGGAAGCATGAGATGGCGGAGCGGGCGGATATTTTCTTTCGGCCGAATCCTTCGACAGACGCCGTGTGGCTATGCGCTGTGGCGAAGTACATTCTGGACAATGGCCTGGCGAAGATGGAGTTCGTGAAGAAGTGGGTGAATCATTTTGAGGAATATAAGAGGTCGCTTGAGCCGTTCACGCTGGAATATGCGGAGCGGGTGGCAGGAGTGCCACGGGCGACGCTGATTACGGTTGCGAATGAAATTGCAGCGGCGGATAGTGTTTGTATTTTGTTTGCCATGGGAGTGACGCAGCATTGTGGCGGGTCGGATACGGCTACGTCGCTGTCGAATCTGCTGCTGCTGACGGGGAACTATATGCGGCCGGGGGCGGGGGCTTATCCGCTGCGCGGGCATAACAATGTGCAGGGGGCCAGTGATTTTGGGTCGATGCCGAATGTGTTCTCGGGTTATCAGAAGGTGGATGACGGGGAGATACGGGCGAAGTTTGAGGCGGAGTGGGGCGTTACGCTGCCGACGACGCCTGGGCTTGATAACCACGAGATGATTCGGGCGATCCAGGATGGGAAGCTTAAGAGCCTCTATCTCAAGGGGGAGGATACGATCACGTCGGATGCCAACGCAGGTGATGTTGGCGACGCGCTGAGGATTTGTCCGTTCCTGGTTGTGCAGGATATTAATTTTTCGGAGACGGCGCGGTATGCGGATGTGGTGCTGCCGGCTGCGCCTTCGCTCGAGAAGGATGGGACGTTCACGAGTACGGAGCGGCGGATTCAGCGGATATACAAGGCACTGGAGCCGTTGGGCGAGGCAAAGGCGGATTGGGAGATTATTCAACTGATTGCGAACCGCATGGGTGGGAAGTGGAGGTACAAGCATCCTTCGGAGGTGATGGATGAGGTGGCTCGGCTGACTCCGCTGTTTGCGGGAGTGAGTTACGAGAGGCTGGAGGGGTACAAGAGTCTGCAGTGGCCTGTGCATGCGGATGGGACGGACTCGCCGCTGCTGTTCACGGAGAAGTTTCCGTTTCCTGATGGGAAGGCGCGGTTCTTTCCGGTGGAGTATGTTCCTCCGTCGGAGGAGCAGAACGAGGACTTCGATCTGCACCTGAACAATGGGCGATTGCTGGAGCACTTCGAGCAGGGGAGTATGACGTACCGGACGGCGGGCATCAAGGAGATTACGCCGAGTGTGTTTGTTGAGGTGTCGCCGGAGCTGGCGACGGAGCGGGGGATTGCGAGTGGGCGGCTTGTGCATCTTACGTCGCCTTATGGGCGGGTTGAGGTGCCGGTGCTGGTGTCGGACAGGGTGGAGGGGAAGCAGCTTTATATGCCGCTGAACTCCGTAACAGAGCCTGTGAACAGGCTGACGAGCAGCCATACGGACCGGTCTACGCATACTCCGGCGTACAAGGAGACGGCGGTGTTTATGACGGTGCTGCCGGAGCAGGGTGAGAATCCATTGCCGCGAAGGAATTTCAGGTATGGGAAGCGGACTCCGCAGAACGGCGTCGAGGTGGAGCGGAAGTGGGCGCGGGCGGACTATCATGTGCCGGGGACGCAGGCCGCGGATAAGCTGGTGCAGATTACTTCGACTAAAGTTTGAAGCTAATGTGGTGAGGAGTTTTCTTTATGGCGAATCCGATTACGTTTGTGCCGTTGCCGATCGATCCGAAGCTGGAGTTGCAGCGGCGGTTGGACGCTGCGCCGACGGAGCATGCTGAGGCGATGCTGGTGGCGTGGGATGTGCTGCAGGCGGCGCATGATAAAGGATTGCTCGATGCGCTGCACGGGATGATCGAGGCGAAGGATGCGATCACGGGAAAGGTGGCGGAGTACGCGAAGCTACCGGAGGGGATTGCGGGGATTCGGAATCTGATTGCAGCGCTGAAGATTTTGACGGCGTTCGATCCGGAGTTGCTGGACAGGCTCTCGCGAGAGGCTGGGAGTGCGGCGGCGGAGCATGCTCAGGAGGTGGAGGCTCCGAGCTTGTGGGAGATTGCGCGACGGGCGATGAGCGAGGATGGGCGGCGGGGGCTGTCGTTTGCGACGATGCTGCTAGCGGGGTTTGGGCGGGCTCTGAAGGGGTAAGAGCGGCTGTGGTCAAATGGAGCGGTGAGCTGAATCATGTATCGACCATGGCCTATCTGCGTCATCGCAATCTGTATGCTGTTTGGATTGCGCACAGCGGGGCAGACGAGTTCAGCGACTGAGCAGAGTGCAGCTTCTTTCCATCTCAATGTTGCGGTCGATGAGGTTAGTCTGACTTTTCATGCGGCCGATGCGCACGGCTTGCCGGTAAATGATCTGAAGCTTGGTGAATTAAGCATTTTGGACAACGGCACTGCGCCGATGCGAGTTCTTGTCTTTCAGGCGCTCGAGAACCTGCCGATTCGCGCTGGAATTCTGATGGACATCAGCGAGTCGATGAATGCAAACCGGGGGGTGGATCGGGCGATTGCGATTCAATATGTTCAACAGCTTTTGAGGCAGGAGACCGATCAGGCCTTTGTGATTAATTTTGAAAGGCTTGCGACGATTGGGCCGGGGTGGACCAACAATCCGTATGAGCTTGCCAATGGAATCCGCAACCGCGATGTGGGCGAGAGCAGACGAGTTCATCGGGAGGGCACTGCTATCTTCGATACGGTGTATGAGGCGTGCTTGAACCAGTTCGGCCATTTGGAGAATGCGACGACCGGCAACTTTATTCTTCTCTTTACCGATGGCGAAGATAATGCAAGCCGCATTCCTATCGAGAAGGCTGTTGATATCTGCCAACGGGCTAATACAGCGATCTATGCGTTTCGTCCTGCGCCAAATTTCGGTGACGCTGCGGGCGCGAAGATGTTGACGGAGCTTACGACAAAGACCGGCGGACGGATGTTCTACGATGACGATTCGCAGACGGAGATCGATAAGAATCTGCGTTCGATCGAGGCGAATCTTCGCACGCAATATCGATTGATCTACGGGCCCGCTGAACTTAAAGCAGACGGATCGTTCCACCGGATTGAGCTGAAGACGCCGCCACGAGTGGAGAGCGTAACCATTCGCTCCGGCTATTACTCGCCGATGCATCGATAGGAGACCGCGGCGGCTGAGCGTGGTCAAATAAAGACATGAGCTATTCGTTTGAGATTAAAGATGTGGTCGTGGGGCGGGGACAGTTGTTTTTGATTGCGGGGCCTTGTGTGATTGAGAGCGAAGGCCATGCCCGGAAGATGGCTGAGGCGATTCAGCGGATTACGGCTGATCTGGGTGTGCCTTATATCTTCAAGGCGAGTTACGACAAGGCGAATCGGACTTCGATGAAGAGCTTTCGCGGGCCGGGGTTGAAGGAGGGTTGTTGGATTTTGAAGGCGATTGGCGAGGGCACAGGGCTGCCGGTGCTGACGGATGTGCATACGGCGATTGATTGTGCTGAGGTAGCGGAGGCTGTGGATGTGTTGCAGATTCCGGCGTTTCTTTGCAGGCAGACGGATCTGTTGATTGCCGCGGCGGAGACGGGGCGGGCTATCAATGTGAAGAAGGGGCAGTTTGTGGCTCCGGCGGATATGAAGCATGCGGTGGCGAAGATTCGCGAGAGCGGGAATGAGCGCGTGTTTCTGACGGAGCGAGGGTCGAGCTTCGGGTACAACAACCTGGTGGTGGATATGCGGTCGCTGCCGATTATGCGGGAGTTTGCGCCGGTGGTGTTCGATGGGACGCACTCGGTGCAGACGCCGAGCGCGGGGAACGGCGTGAGCGGAGGGCAGCCGGAGTTTATTCCGGTGCTGGCGCGGGCGGCGGTAGCGTCAGGGGTGGATGGGGTGTTCCTGGAGGTGCATGACAATCCGGCGGAGGCGAAGAGCGATGGAGCGAATGCTCTGCGGCTGGATGCGCTGAAGGGTGTGCTGGAGGAGTTGCTGGCGGTGCATGCGGCGGTGAATCGGGCGCCGAAATAAAGGATGGCCTCTGATGGGTAAAAGAGCTGGATGGAGATCGTGCATCAGTGGAGGCCAGCCGCTTGTTGCGCTTGTACTCGCGATGGCTGAAGTAACGATGTTTGGCCAGCCGGTTGGGGGGCAACAGACTCAAGCCATCGGGCAAGAATCACCACCAATGGGATCACCACCAGCAGCTGGCCGCAGGTTGAGTTTTGACGTAGCTTCGGTCCGGCAGAACAAATCGAGCGAGAAGCCGAGTTCAAACGTACCCCTTACAGAAGGGACATCCTACTCTGCTAACGGCGGCGTCTTTTCGGCGAGAGGCGAATCGCTGCTGGGCTATCTCTTGTTCGCGTATAAAGTGAAGGTCACCGAGACGCACGATCATTTGCTGCGCTCACTGCCGGACTGGGTGATTACAGATCACTTCGACATACAAGCGAAGACGGAGCTCCCTAATCCAACAAAAGACCAGATGCGCCTGATGATGCAATCTCTGCTTGAGGATCGCTTCAAGCTGGTGGTTCATAGGGAGAGCAGGCCGATGGAGGTCTTTGCCATGGTTCTTGCCAAGCCTGGAAGGACTGGAGCGCAACTCAAGCCACATTCGAGCAGTTCGCCGTGTCCGGCTGAAGGTGGGAGTTCATCGCCTGGGAGGCCAGCTGCGTCAGCTCCTATTAGCAGCCTTCTGGGCGTTTGGCCGGCGGTGTGTAACGAAGGAGACGAGATATGGTCGCCGCACCGTGTGCGGGCGGGTGGGCGCGATATGAGCATGGAGCAGATTGCAAACTGGCTTACTGGAGCTGGAGAGTCGGATCTGGTTATCCAGGATCAAACGGGGCTCGGCGGGAACTTCGATTTTGTCATCGAGTTTGCGCCTGTGCTCGAGCCGTCGGCCACTATTAATGGCAACGCCACCGCGCCTGATGCCACGACACCAGCGTTCAAGGATGCCCTGAGAGATCAACTGGGGCTCTCGCTGGAGAAGCGGAAAGGCTCTTCGGTCTTATTCATCGTTGACCATGTCGAGAGGCCCACGGCGAATTAGCGGCTCGCGATCGGGATTGAGATAAGAGCGTATTGCAATAAAAGGTTAAAAAAGCGGCCCCTCTATGGAGGGGCCAATCTGCCTTGGTTCTCTCTGGTTAGGAGAGGGTTTTGCGAGTGCGCTCTGATGGCGCTATCCCACAAACTGTCGGGCGGCACGACGGAGGCCATGCCGCCCTGGGGGGAGGGCTATCTGTCAGCCGGTGGTGCGCTCACTCCGGTCGTCGCGGAGGAGGTGGTGGGCAACGGGGCGGTGGTGTTGCTGGCCGTGGTGTTCATCGTTGCCAAACTGTTGTGGAGCAGCGTCACGCGGACGCCGTTCAAGAGGACCTTGTCGCCGTCTGCTGCCGCGGTGTTGGTGTTCTTGCCAAGGCCGCTGCGGTAGATGCGGTAGATGGGAACCTGATGCTCGGTGACCAGGTAGCGGACGACGGAGTCAGCCATGGCCTGCGAGGTCTGGACGCCGGCCTTGCTGTAGCCCTGGACTTCGATGATGAAGCCCTTCTCGCCTTCGAGCCTGGTGGCGATGCCGTCGAGGTCAGACTTTGCCTGGGGACCGAGCGTGGTGCGCCCGGAGACGAAGGGGACGTTGGTTGAGGTCACGGTCTGGTACTGGTCGAGGTTCGAGACGGTGCCATTGAGAGCGGTGGTGCGATCGCTGGCGTTGCTGGCGAGCTGGTTGGCGGAGTTGGCGCGGTTGGCGGCGTCCTGCGCGTGCTGGTCAGCGGTGTTGGCGGTGGTCATGGCCTTGCTGATGCCAGCCTGTGCGCGGGAGTCGACGTCCTTGATGTCGTTGGCGTTCTTGGCCTGGAGCTGGTCGAGCTCGTTGGCGCGATCCTTGATGGGATCGACCTGGCGGGCTACCCACTTCTTGCGGGCGAAGGGGTTCACTTTGCCCCAGAAGCCTTCCTTGGACTGATTCTCAAGCGGCTGGCCGGTGGCGTAAGTCGAATTGTCGGCGGGGTTCATGTTGGTGCTGGAGCTGGCCGAGGAGGATGCCTGCGCGGGCTGGGACGAGGAATCGGGGGACTGGGCTGGGGACTGCGCCTGGGCTGAAAGGACACTACCGAGTACGAAAACCGAGAGGCCTAAAGTATTGAGTGATTTTGTAGTCATTGTCGTTTTTGCTCCTGATTTATTACGCTCTTCATGTATTGCCGCGCTGCTACGCACGGATTGATAGAGCAAGTGAGGAGCCAAACTCGCCAAACTGGCCAATCCATTTAGATTGTTATATTTATGCGCTGTAAGGGAGTGGGGAGGGACTGGGAAGATAAGGCCGGTTTAAGAAGTTTCTACCGGCTGGCAGGTAAGAATTCCCGGTGGCGAGCGGGGTTGGCCAGTATTCAGGGATTATTTTGAGGGTGTTACGGGCTATTTTGTTTCGACACTGGTGACACGGACCTGGGGCATCTCCTGATTCCAATTGAGGGGAATAGTCTCGAAGATCAAGCGAAACTCGCGGTCGTCGCCGGGCTTGATGGGAGCGGCGCTGACGGGTTCGGTATCGATGTATGGTTCGTGGGTGCGGATGAGGGCGAGCGGGACGGTGTCGACCTGAGGGGGAAGATCGAGGTCGTTTTTGAAGATGACCTGGACGGTGATGCTGGTGACGGTTTGGGCGCCGGTATTTTTGATGTGGCCGTCGATGTAGGTGTACTTGCCGCCGGAGATGTTTTCGGACTCGCTCATGGCGAGTTGGGAGATGGCGAGCGAGGAGGAGTAGTCGGCCAGGGGCTGGAGGGTGTTGGTCGGCGCCGAGGAGGACTTGTGCGTGGCAAAGATAAGGATGCCGACGATCAGCAGGACGACGAGGCCGGCTACGAGCCAGGCGACGACGGGAGTCTCGCCGCGCTCCGGCGGAGGGGCGAAGAAGCCGGGGGCTTCGGCGGGTTTCTGCTGGGGTGAGTCTCCTTGCTGTTGCAACTCGCTCATGAAGGCAGATTTTATACCTTGTGCGGGACAAAATTTCAGGGCTTGTCTGCATCTAAAGTAGTGCGCGGTGAATCTGTCTTAAAAGGAAGCCAGTTGGATACTCTCTTCACGGGGAGTTTGTCTTATTTTCATCAAACACCGGAACTATCTGGTGCAGGATGCCGTTAACAGAGGCAGTGGATTGATTTAGGAGGCGTCAATGATTACGGGCCATCAATATACGGGTGGGGCGACTCATATTACGGGCTCTGGAATCGAAATAGGGCTGAGCGGTGATGGGGCGGAACTGAAGTTCGCGGCGAAGAAGCAAGTCACGGCGGAGGATGTGGTCTACAGGATCGCTACGGTGACGGCTGTTATTTCGCTGCTGGCTACCCTGCTTTAGGCGGGGATCCGATAAATAGGGATCAGGGATCAGACAACGAATACTGTCTATGCGAAGCGGGCGCGCTTGACCGTTTGACGGAAGTCTTCTCCGGACATTTCAAGAGCTACACACATCTCCTGCAGGCGCGAGCGCATGCGTTCGCCGATGCGGTCGCCGAGGGATTCTTCGCGGGTGGTTTTGGCTTTGTCTTTCAGCGGGCCTTCGAGTGGGGCGGCGTTGGCGTAGTTGGTGGTGATGATGGTGATGCGCTTGTCGTTGTAGCGGGTGTTGAGGATGTGGGCGACGGTATCCCAGACCCAGTCGGTGGGTTTGGACGCGCCGAGCTCGTCGAGGACAAGGACTTCGGCTTCGAAGACGGGAGCGAGGACCTGCATCTCGGTGGCGGCGACCTGGGGGTTGTAGCTGTTCTGGACCTGCTTGAGGAGGTCGCGGTAGTCGACGAAGAGGCCGTTTGCGCCGCGCTCGGCGACCAGGGTCCTGAGGATCCCGACGGCGAGATGGGTCTTGCCTACGCCGATGGGACCGGTGATGAGCAGGCCCTTGTCGTCGGTCTCGAGTGGGTAGGTTTCGACGAATTTGCGCGCCTGCAGGAGTGCTCCGGCGAGACTGGGGCTTGCTGTGGCGAACTGCGTCTCGTAGTTGTCGAGGGCGCAGTGCTCGTAGCGGCGGGGGATATTGGCCTGCTCGAGGCGGCGGGCGGCGCGGCGCTGGATGCGGCACTCGCAGGGCTGCATGTAGCGGACGCCGTCGCGGTCGACGGGGCGCAGGCCGAGGTCGTTGCAGATGGGGCACGGGTCAGGCACAGGGTCAGGCACAGAGGCTAGTATCGCAGGTGACGCGGTGCTTCGTTGAGGCTGGTTTTCCGAGTTGTGCACAGCTTGGTAATCTGCCGTGCAAGCGGTGGAATCGGGAGGGCAGGAAAGTTGGGGGTGGGGTAAACTTTCGTGCTGAGGGTGCGGCGATGAGAATTGGTTGGACCAAGGTGGCGGTTGTGGCTGGATTTTTGAGCTGTTTATTGACTGGGGGGATGGTGGTTAGCGCGATGGCGCAGGGCGATCCGGTGAAGGCGTTCGACCTGGCGACGGCGGCAGTGAGAAAGCCGGGGACGAAGGTGAGGATCGACCTGATTGGGGATTCGACGCAGACGGATCATGCGGGGTATGGGCGCGGGTTCTGCGCGAACATGACGGCAGAGGTGGACTGCGTGAATATGGCTCGTGGGGGAGCGAGTACACAGTCTTTTCGGCTGCAGGGATTATGGGAGAAGTCGCTCGAGACTAAGCCGGATTACATGCTGATTCAGTTTGGGCATAACGATGCGGTGATTCCGGCTCGGCCGGGGACTGATCCGAACGCGGTGCCGGCGGATGGCGGGCGGGCTCTGAACGATCCTGCGGACTATGAGAAGAATCTGCGGCGGTATGTGACGGAGGCGCGGGCGGCGGGGATCAAGCCGGTGCTGGTGACTCCGCTGACGCGGCAGTACTTTGAGGCGGATGGAAAGATTCATTCGGACCAGACGGCGCACTCGGAGACGATGCGGATGGTGGCGAAGGAGATGAATGTGCCACTGATTGAGTTACAGAATGACAGCATTGCTTATCTCGAGAAGGTGGGCGAGCAGGCAGGGCACAAGTTTGAGATTACGAAGAAGGATGCGACGGGCGCGACGATCTACGATAAGACGCATTTGAACTGGGCGGGGAGCTATGTGTTCGGGCGTATGGTGGCCGTGGACCTGGGCAAGGCAGTTCCGGAGCTGGCGAAGTATGTGAGGCCGAAGGCGGCGGAGCTGCCTCCTGAGGGTGTGAAGATGATGAGCATTATTGAGGGCGCGCCGGCAAAGATTGTGTTGGTGGGCGACTCGACGGTGGCGACCGGCGGGGGGTGGGGACCGGGGTTCTGTGCGGACTTCAACAAGAAGATCGACTGCGTGGATGTGGCGCTGAATGGTCGGAGCTCGAAGAGCTTTATCGACGAGGGTGCGTGGAAGAAGGCACTGGATCTGAAGGGGGACTACTACCTGATCCAGTTTGGGCATAACGATCAGAAGAAGATCCCGGCGCTTTATACGGATGCGGATACGACGTTTCAGGAGAATCTGCATAGGTATATCGCGGATGTGCGGGCGATTGGCGCGGTGCCGATTCTGGTGACTTCGCTCTCGCGGCGGACGTATAAGGATGGCGTGCTGGTGGAGGATTTGACGGCTTATGTGGATGCTGCGAAGAAGGTGGGGGCGGAGGAGTATGTAACTGTGATTGATCTGAATCAGATGTCAATGGCGCTGCTGAAGAAGATGAATCAGGCGGAGGCGGATAAGTTCGACAAGGGGAATGATCCGGAGACCGGGAAGCTGATGGCGCAAGGGACGGATGCCGTGAGTGCGACGGCAACTGGCGTGGATGCAGTGCCTGCGGGTGTTGCTGGAAAGGCTCCGGCGATGGATCGGACGCACTTGAATCCATATGGGCAGAAGGTGTTTGGGCGTATGGTGGCGGATGCGATTGTGAAGACTCGGGTGGAGCTGGGGCCGGATTTGATTGGGGAGTCGGCGCCTGGCTCGGCGCGCGGAGGAGCGGCGGTGGGTGGTGGAGCGCCTCCGGCTACGCCGTTTCCTGCAAATTGATGGAAGCAGGCGGGTTAGAATGCAGTGAAAATGCCTTGGGAGTTGGGGCCTTTGGGGCATTTTTGCGGGTTGAATCCAATTGCGGGGGGCGGGAATCCAAGATAGACTTGAAAGAGCGCTTGAATGCTCCGCGAAACGGAGCACGAGGGTAGACGCGAGAGGCAGTTCGATGTGACGTGAGCGCACCGTCGCAAGCGATCCGCGAGCCAGCGTGAAGTATGCGAGCGCTAAAATTTTGCCCCGTTGAGGGCCAAGAGAAGGATATTCGAGATGCCAAAAGAAGGAATTCATCCGAAGTACGGCACCATTACTGTGAAATGCGCGTGCGGCTCGCACTTTGAGACCAGCTCGACGCATAAAGGCGACATTAACCTGGAAATCTGCTCTGCCTGCCACCCGTTTTTTACGGGTAAGCAGAAGCTGGTGGATACGGCCGGGCGCGTGGAGCGGTTCCGCCGGAAGTTTGCGAAGTCGGACGCCGGTAAGGCCGAAGCCGCGAAGTAAGCGGAAGCCGAAGACACCCAAGGGGCCTCCGCCAGGTGCGGAGGCCTTTTGTTTTATGCTTCAGAGTGGAGAGTGAGCCCAGCGCGTGATCGAGATCTATATTGAGCGGGCAGTACAACTTTCAAAGGCACGCGATCGAATTCATGCCGATCCGCCTTACGCAGCAGCGACCGCTTTGCTTTCGATACATACGGCGATCGCGCTGAACGATGCCCTGTTATTGAAGTTAGCCGGGAAAAGGGCGAAGAATGATGACCATATGGTTGCCGTTCGGGAAACGGAGAAACATTGCAAACTGAGAAGGGAAGGCTGGATGACAGCGGTGTTGCGCAACTCCGAAAACTTATCTCAGCAAAATCTAAAGTTTCTTATGGAGATAAATCGATATCTTTCGACTTCGCTTTACTCCTCTCTCAAGCGTCGCAAAGATTTGAAGTCTGGGCTTATAAACGAATTCAGGAGTTGTCATGACGCCGCTAATCGAAAAAGTTCCCCGACTGAGCAACCGACGGGCTCAAGGAAGGGTTATCAATGCCGTTGCCGATCTACTGCGACGTCATTTAACGGTACCTGAGATTTATTTGGAACCTCACATTTCGAGCGTCAAGCCGGTAGATGTTCTTGCCGTTGACCGCGCCGGAAGCGGAGATTTTCATGCTGCAGAGATTAAGATTTTTTCTATATTCCCAACTCGCACTCAGATGCGATCTTTGGTAGCTCAACTGAAAACGCTCCCTTTTCATTACAAGTATCTTGCGATGCCGGGATTTTCCCCCGACCTTTCTGATTTTAAGAAGTTTGCGGATTATGCAGAACTTTTCGATGAATCTGGTATTGGTCGCATTGGAATTATTTCCTACGATCCAAATATTCTTAAGGCCTCCTCAGTAATTGAAACTAATTCGATATCTCTTACAGTCCGTCCAGAACGCTTTAGAGTGCGCGGAGAACAATTAGTGGCCGTAGAAAAATTTATTGCAAAGGCAAATCCAGATATGGAAGTCCGACTTTAAATGAAGAAGCGCTACACACTCGAGCAGAAGCGATGGGACGATCCGGCGGGGCATGCGATGCCGGAGCATGCTCGCGTGCCTGCGGAGTTTGCGATTGGCAACGTGCGGATTGCGCCGGCGACGGTGCTGGCTCCGATGGCGGGTGTGACGGATACGGTGTTTCGGCGGTTCATCAAGAATGCCAGTCAGTTTTCTGCGGCGGCGACTGCGGCCGGAACGGGCGTTGCGCCTGGTGATGTGGAGTTGGAGACTTCGAATCAGCAGTCGGGGTGCGGGCTGATTATGACGGAGTTTACTTCGGCGGATGGGCTTTCGCGGATGCGGGAGACGAAGCGTAAGCGGTATCTGACGTACTACGACGATGAGCACCCGATCTCGGCGCAGCTTTTTGGGTCGAACCCGGAGACGCTGGCGGACTCGGCACGGATTGTGCAGGATGCGGGTTTCGATCTGGTCGACCTGAACCTGGGGTGTCCGGCGAAGCGGGTGGTGGCCTGCAATGGTGGCTCGGGGTTGCTGCGCGATCTGCCGACGATTGAGAAGATCTTCAAGGCGGTCCGGGCGGCGGTTTCGATTCCGTTCACCGTGAAGTTTCGGATGGGATGGAACGACAGGTACATCGTTTGCGTGGAGCTGGCGAAGATGGCGGAGGACTGCGGGCTGAACGCGGTCGCGCTGCACGCTCGGACGCGCGAGGATGGATATACCGGGCGGGCGCGGTGGGAGTACATCGCTGCGGTGAAAGATGCAGTGGGGATTCCGGTGATTGGGAATGGGGATGTTCGCACGCCGGAGGACGCTGCCGCGATGGTGGATGCGACGCGGTGCGATGCGGTGATGATCGGGCGGGCAGCCCCGAGCAATCCGTGGATCTTCCGGCAGATTGCGCAGTACACGGCTTCTAAAGAGGCCACGGGCGTGGGTGTTTATGACCAGCCTACGGACCAGGACCGCTATCGGATGATCAAGACGTACTTCCAGATGCTGGTGGATGAGATTGCGATTGAAGAGGCGGCGGAGGCGGCTCGTGCTGCGGCGATTACGGCCTCGGGGCAGATTGCCAGGGAGCAGCGGAATCGCGATGCGGTAGGCAAGATGAAGCAGTTCGCAAGCTGGTTTACGCATGGCGTTCCGGGGGGCGGCGGGCTGCGCAAGGAGATCTTTGAGGCGAAGAAGGGAACTGCGGTGATTGATGCGGTGGAGCGTTTCTTTGAGGGGCGTGCGCTGGGCGAGCCGGTGGGCTCTGCGGTGAACGCTGCAGTGGACGCGTCCGGGGTGAATGAAGAACTGGTGGGCGCGGCGGCAGCTTACTGCGATTAGAGCTGGCGCTTATGGCTCATAAGAACTTCTGCTTGGACGCGGGGTGGGTGCGCGGTCGAGAGTAGATGCAGAGGCAAGAGCAATGGTCACTGCAATCGAAACGTGCACGAAGTCGGCGCAGGGCAACAAGGCAGCATTCTTCAAGCTGGATAGCAAGACAATTTTCTTTCTCGGCCTGTTGCTGGCAGGCAGTGGTTTGGTGTCGCCGCCAGTTGCGCTGGTAGGTGGCATCGCTTTTGGGTTTCTGGTGGTGCATCCATATCGCGCGGAGAGTGCTTCGTTGGCGCGGTTGCTGCTGCAGGCGTCAGTGGTGGCGCTTGGGTTTGGAATGAATCTGCATCAGGTGTTACGTGCGGGGCGCTCGGGATTTGTTTATACGGCGATCAGCATCGTTGTTGCGATGGCGCTTGGCCTGGCGATGGGGCGGCTCTTTCAAGTGGGTGGTAAGGCTTCGTTCCTGATTACCGCAGGAACGGCGATTTGTGGAGGAAGCGCGATTGCGGCGATTGCGCCGATCTCAGAGGCGAGCGAAGAGGAGATCAGCGTCTCGATGGGTACGGTATTTCTGTTGAACTCTGTCGCGCTGCTACTGTTTCCGGCGATTGGACATGCGCTGCATTTGAGTCAGAACCAGTTTGGTCTGTGGGCGGCATTGGCGATTCACGATACGAGCTCGGTGGTGGGCGCGGCGGCGAAGTATGGCGACCAGGCGCTGGCAATTGGAACGACGGTGAAGTTGGCGCGGGCAATGTGGATTATTCCCGTGTCGTTGCTGACGGCTGCATATGTCAGGAAGGCGGCGGTAAAAGAGAGCAGTGGCCGTAGGAGGGTGAGGGTGAGCGTGCCGTGGTTCATTGTGCTGTTTTGCGGTGCGACGGTGGTGAGCATGTATCTGCCGCGTTTCGCGACGTCGTACTCGACCATGAACCATCTGGGTAAGGCTGGGCTTACAGCGACATTATTTTTGATCGGGACGAGTCTTTCAAAGCGCACCGTACAGCAGGTTGGAATGCGTCCATTTTTGCAGGGGCTAACGCTTTGGATCGTGGTCGCGGGGCTTTCTCTTGCGGCGATTACTCTGCACTGGATCGGGATTTGACGGGCGGAACAAACTTCCTTTTTCCGGTTGAGCGCGGTGCGAGCTGTTCCGCGTTCTGGAGAAGGAAGCGATGAAACTCGCCTGCTGCTCCCGTTGGTTCGGGCCCCGCCACGGTTGCGACGGAGAACATCCGCGCGAGCTTCAATCCGCGGATGTGCGCGAGCTGCAGCGTACCTAGCGCGAGCTGGTTGCGTACGGCCCAGCGCGAGACGAAGCCGATGCCGAGTCCGGCTTCGACGGCACTGAGCAATCCTTCGGTAGAGTCGAAGGTCATGCCGAGGTCGAGATCTTTCAGGCGCAGACCAGCCGCTTCGATAGCCGCCTCTATGATGCGGCGGGAGCCAGAGCCGAGTTCACGCATGACGAGCTTCATGCGGGGAAGCTCGCTTGCATCGATCTCCTCGCCGGCCCACTCGTGTCCGGTGGGCACAATGCAGACCATGTGGTCCTGGAGAAATGGCTGTACGTTGACGTCGGAACGCATGGCGGGACCCTCGATGAGCGCAATCTGCACACGATGGGCCGCGAGGGCCTCAAGCATAGACTGTGTGTTACCTCCGGTGAGGTTCAACTTTACTTTGGGGTGTGCACGCAGAAATGCAGCAACCAGGCGAGGCAGCAGATATTGACCGATGGTCTGGGAGGCGCCGATGGTGAGTTCGCCTGCGGTGGTGCCGGATGCAGAGGCGATGGCTGCGACTGCCTGATCGGCGAGAGCTCTTAGCTGCTCGGCGAACGGCAGCAGGACTTCGCCGGCCGGTGTGAGTGCGATGCGGCCGTTTGCACGCTCGAAGAGCGGAACGCCCAACTCGGTCTCGAGCGCTTTAATCTGCTGGGTGACGGCTGGCTGGGTTAGCAGCAGCTCTTCTGCTGCGATGCGAAAGTTCAGGTGTTGCGCGACTGCTCGAAAGACCCGCAGTCTGAAGTTTTCCATGGATATAGATTACAGATTCGGGGCAAGAGACGTGGACCGGCGTGGGTGTGTGGGCAGCTGTGAGTTGGAGCTGCGAGAAGTCTCTACCTTGTTCTCTGCAGAGTCAGGTTCATCTTCGACTGGATGGGACGCTGCTCGCGGTCCAACTGCACTAATGCGTCGCCATTCTTTTGAACTAGGTAGGACTCGGATTTCTCCGGGCTGTCTGGATTGAGTTGATAGATGGAAGCGTTCTCGTCGACTGCGTCGCCGCGCAGAAGGGTCCACTCTCCGCGGTCGCTGAGGACAACGTCGCCGTGTGGGGCGCCGCGATAGGTCCGGGTGCGAATGAAGATGGTGTCGGTGAAGTTGAACTTTCCTGCTGCGTAGAGACGGAGTTCGGTGTCGAGGCCGCTGCAGTCGGCGCAGGGGAACGTCCCTTTGTAGATGCCCATGAGAACCGCGGGTTTGCTGCCTGGGATCGCGATGGTGGGATCGCCTGAGGCGATGTGGACGAGGACGGTGAAGGTCGAGGTGGTCTGTGGAGCGGGACTGCCTTTTGGGATGATCTCGAATCCGAGGGTGAGGGTTGTGTCGCCGACGATCGCGGCGTTGTAGCGGAATATCTGCATGCCCTCGCCTGGCTTTTTAGTGTCGGTGGAGGGCTGGAAGGTCTCGTTGAGCGCGGTGAGCGAGGCGGGGTTGGGCAGATGCGAGACCCAGTGGTACTGGCCGGGGAGAGGGGAGGGTAGCTCCACGATCAACGTGTCGCCGAGGTTGAGGGTGATGGCGGTGCGGTCGTCTACGGAGGTTAGCGTGACGGTCTTGGCTTCGAGTGGCAACGTGAAGAGACTTGTTGCGATGAGAGAGGCTGGCAGCAACCATTTTGATGGATTCAAGGCTTACCTCCTCACGCATTCGCCATATTATTTTGATTTGCGGGTGGTTGTTTCTTCACGGCCCAGCGCCTCGTGAATCAGCATCTTCAGATAGGTTTGGTAGCGAAGGCCTTTGCGCTCGGCCTGTTGCTTTGCGAGCGTGAGATCGGTTGGGTCAAGCCGGATTGTTGTGCTTATTGCGGGCTCCCTATCAGTGAGTTTCCGTCTGAGGGTGCCATTGCCAAGACGACCTTCGGCCTTCGCACGTTGCAGCACCTGGAGTGCGAAATCCTGGTTGTTGAACCACCAGTCAGCTTCCTCTTTTTCGCTCGCGAATCTTGGCATCTTCAATTGCTTATTGCTCATGGTTTGATCCTCTTTTCCGTTGCATAAAACTGACGAAAAGCGGGTGAAGCTGGATATGCCGTAACGACTCGTGTCAGCTCGCCCCGTTGGGTTGTAATCACGACGAGAATGCGTGCCTTATCGGTGGTACCTATCTCAACGAACCTTTCTTCACCTTCGTGGTCCTGCGTTCCACCATCTATTGGATCGTTGAGGAGAACCTGTTCGGCTTCTTCTGGTGTCACACCATGACGTACGATGTGTGATCTATTTTCTTCGTCCCATTCGAACATTAAAATGCTCCTATTGTACATACAATGCAATTACAATCTATCCGAACTGCGCTTGCGCCAGACGACTTTGATGTGCTGGCGCCAGCGCTCGTCGAGGGCGAGGAGGGTCCAGTCGACGCGGGGGGAGAGGTAGCGGAGGATGGTTTCGGTGGCGGGGTGGATGTGGAGGGCGGGGGCTACGAGGTAGAGGCGTGGTGGCTCGGGTGAGAGGCGGAGGCTGGAGAAGTAGCCGTGGCGCTGGAATTCACCCAGGCCGAAGGTGGGGCCGGTGGCGGAGTCGGCGGTCTGGAGGTGGTGGAAGCGGACGCGGATCCAGTAATCGAGGCCTTGCAGGGCGAGGTGGAGGTCGTCGTCGGCTTTGAGCTCGATGACGGCGAGGCGGCCGGCTTGCGGGCTGTTGGTGCGGGTGACGGAGAGCAGGTCGAGCATGCCGCGGTCGGAGGCGGCGAAGGCGGGGACCTGGGTATAGACGTGGGCGGGGTCGAGGTGGTCGTCGATGAGCTGGATGTTGCGGCGGAGGACGGACTCGAGCCAGCGCTCTGGCTGGGTACGGTAGAGGGGATCTCTTTTGTCCGGTTTTTCATCGTTTGGGCTGGCGGTGCGGCGCTGGAAGAGGCGGGCGGTTAGCTCGCGGAGCTCGGCGGCGTTGTCTTCGGTGAGTGGGGTTTCGTTGATGCCGGAGCCGAAGGTTATCTCCTGCGATTGGTTGAAGGAGTTGCCGGAGAAACCGGTGCGGATGCGGGCGAATTCGAGGCCATGGAGGAGGAAGGCGAGCTCGGAGGCGTTGCGGATTCTTTGTTCTACTATCTCGCGCATGGGCGTGGGCACAAGTGCGAGGACTCGGTCGGCGGATTCTGCGAAGCGTTCGTGGGCGGCCTGTTGGTTCGGTGTGTGAATGAGGCGGGTGGTCAGGTTGCCGTGGTCGGCGGCTTCGCGCTGGGTGAGTTCTTCGGTAGATTGATCGAGTTCGTAGAGCTCCCACTGTGCGGCGGTGGTGTTGAGCCAGGCGAGGCGGGAGAGCGTTAACGTGGCGGCGCCGCGGGGGACGATGAGTTTGAGGCCCTGGTAGATGCGGCGGCCGTTGCCGGATTCGCGGCAGTGATGCAGCCAGAGGACGCCGAGGGTGAGGATACCGTCGATGGTGGACTGCGACTCTTCCTCGTTGACGGCGATGACGGCCCAGGCCTTCTGGCCCTGGATGAGCGAGCCGCGGGCGTAGGCGGGGCCGAAGGATTTTTCGAGGTCCATCGCGGTGCGGAAGGCGTCGGGCTTCCAGTCGGGGAAGTTGCGAAGGAGGACGCGATCGAGGATGCGGAGATATTTCGTGCGCGTGGCTTCGCGGGTGGATGGGGTGCGGCGGTCTTTATCAGGAGAGAGCTCGAGGGTTTGGGGTTTGGTCTGGCCGAAGCGGTGGGTGGTGAGGCGGAGGACTCCGTTGCGAAGAGTAGTTGCGGTGATGCGGCGAACGATGTTGCGGTCTTCGGACCAGAGGTGGAGGGTGCAGCGGTTATGCTCGGTGGCGAGGGAGTATTTGGCGAAGTGGAGGTCGAAGAGGACCTTACCGTCTTCGAGGAGGACGGAGGAGGGGTGCTCGGCGAGGAAGGATTCGAGTGCGGCGGCGATCTGCTGGGGAGATTGCTCGGGTTCCGCGGAGGTTGCTCTGGGCGGCGGCGTGCGCATTGTTGGAGGTGCTACCAACCTTTCGCAGCGCGCAGGTGGTTGATGTGCGCGACGTGGTGGCGGCTGTGCCAGGCGTAGGTGAGGGTGGATTGCTCGACGGTCTGGGGACCGTGCTCGGGGTGGCGGAAGCCGCGCTGCCACTGGTCATTTGTGAGGGATTGGAGGAGCATGACCCAGCGGGCGTGGAGAGCTTCGATGAGCTCGAGGGACCACTCGACGGGAGCGGTGGAGTCGTGGAGGGTGGCCCACGCCTTCTCGTCGTAGGGCTTGATGGTGGGCCAGTCCTCGGTAAGGGCGAGGCGAATGCGGATGACGGCGTTCATGTGGCTGTCGGCGATGTGGTGGACGAGCTGGCGGACGGTCCAGCCGCCGTCGCGGTAGGGGGAGTTGAGCTGGGCGTAGTCGAGGCCGTGGACGGCGTTGCGGAGTTCGCTGGGCAGGTCGGCGATGGCGGCGATGGCGCCTATGACATCGTCGCGGGTGACGGGTTGCGGCGGGTAGAACTTGCCGATGGGGAAGCTAGGATCGAGATTGGTGTCGGGCATAGAGTTGTAAGAAGGAACGCCTTCCTTTGGATAGACTCTGAGTGCAAGGTAGCACAGCCGATGATTTGCTTCTGCAATGTGTTACAGACTAACGACAGCTAAAGAACAGAGGGAGCTTCGAGCCTGCCGATGCGCATACTGACAATTGTGTTTGTGTTGCTGATGTTGAGCGGTTTCGCCGGCGGGCAGCAGCCTGTGGCCGGCGCAGCCAAGGGGCAATTTGTTGGCTTTGATCGGAACGATTATCCAGGCGACAGTGCGCTGCCCGCGCTGCGGAAGCAGTTTTCGTTTGTGGGGTATTGGCTGACGAATCCGCCGGGTGCGCGGACGAATGGCTGGGTCGGGAAGCGCGATCTTCTGGTGAAGAATGGTTTTGGTTTTCTGGTGCTTGCGAACGGGCGTGAGGACGCGCAGATTCGGGCTGCGCGCAAGGCGAGCGGCCGCACCGGGGTGGTCCAGGGGCAGACCGATGGCGCCGCGGCGGCCGCGGCGGCGAAGCGGGAGCACTTTGGGGCGGGTACGATCATCTTTCTCGATCAGGAGCAGGGTGGGCGGCTCACTGACGATCAATTGGGATATATACGCGGCTGGGCGAAGGCTGTGACCGAGGCCGGCTACCGGCCCGGGGTGTATGGCAGCGGGCAGCCGGTGGACGATGGGCCGGGCGCGACGATTACGACTGCGCAGGATATTCGCGCGCGGGTGGACAGCGAGTTGCAGCAGAAGGTGGTGCTGTGGGTCTATCAGGATGCCTGTCCTCCTTCTAATGGGTGTACGGTGCAGCCGCCGGCGTTGAGTGCCAGCGGCACTCCGGATGCCGAGGTTTGGCAGTATGCGCAGTCTCCGCGGCGCAAGGAGAATACGGCTGCGTGCGCGAAGACCTATGCTCCGGACGGCAATTGCTATGTGCCTGGTGTGGGTGGAATGCATCTTGACCTGGATCTTGCCGGCTCGGCGGACCCGTCTCATGGGCGTTGAGCAGCTACCCTAGACCCCTCCCCCTCCCCCCTCCCCCTTTCCTCCTTATCCGGAGATAAGGTACTCATTTGTTTGGGCTTAGCTGGGGCTTCTTCCGCCAAAATATTCCAAATAAAGCACTTACGGCTAAAATATTCATTCGTTTCGACTTAGCGTTGATGCCTGTCGCCAAGATATTCCAAACAAATGACTTATAGCTAAAATATTCCATTCAAATGACTTACCTTATTCTCTTTCCAAAAGGAAAAGCCCGGCAGGGTGGCCGGGCTGCTCTTTTGATCTTCTAGTTCTATTTTACCAAGTGGCACATAACTAATGGCCACATTTCTTTGTCGGCGTAAGTGCTGATGGAGTTTGGGTTGCTGGTTTTTTGGGACAGGTGTGGGCTTGACAGAAAAAAGTGGAAGTCAGGGTGTGGTGATTTCTCTAGACCCAGGCTTCTTCCCGACATACTCCACCACACCACGGTTGCGCACGGGCCGTTCTTGATGGTGCATCACGCACAGCCCTGGGAGCATTGATAGTATTTCGCTCTTCGCCAATGGCCTCATGTTGACCGGCGCGGTTCCTTCATAGGAATCCCAACTCAGACTGCTCTTGCAAATCAAAATGCCGCCAACCTTGAGGGTCGATAGTACCTTCGGACAAATGTCCCGGTCAAAGTGGTAAAACATCACGATCAGGTCTCCAAATCGAGTTGACGCGCTTTCTGGTCGAGTTTTCGGATTGCGACCTCGGAGATGTCAACGACGGTGACCTGCCAGTTTCTCTTTGCCAGCCAGAGCGCATGTCTGCCAATCCCGCCAGCCAGGTCGAGGGCAGTACCGCCGTTTGGGAACGAATCTGCTACAAACTGATCGAACGCAGACAGGTAGAAAGGGTCTGGTCTTTCAAGAGAGGGGAGGCCTTGCTCGTATTTGAGATCCCAATGGGAACGCTGCTCGTCCGAACGCATAGTCCAGAATATACTATAGGGGGTTATATTATTATGAGAGGTCATGAAAATGTCGCATACGACCAAGGACAAGAAGAAGTTGTTGTCGCGCATCCGCAGAATCAAAGGACAGTCCGAGGCGATTGAACGCGCCCTCGAGGGCGAAGTGGAATGTGAAGAGATTTTGCAGCTGGTTGCTTCCTGCCGTGGTGCGCTCAACGGGTTGATGGCGGAGTTGATCGAGGGTCATCTGCGCTTCCATGTGCTCGATCCAGCCCAGAAAACCCATCCCTCACAACTTGAGGCCGCAGACGAGCTAATGGCAGTCGTCAAGAGATATTTGAACTGAATCCTGGAGATTTTCCATGAGCGTTTCAAGCGAACAGAACACCAGTGCCGAAATCATGGGCGGGGCTCACACCAACACCAATTCCGCAAGCGCATTCTGCTGCGAAGTAGATGCTGACCACGGCCATGAACACGGCTTTGAGGTCGTCGAGGTTCTCCGTGTCGTCTTCGTAGCACTCGCAGCGGCGGCGGTCTGGTTCCACCTGTGGGAGCCGTTTCATCGAGTCAGTGTGATCGGACTGGCTGCCACGCTGATTGGCGGTTATCCCATCTTCAAAGAAGCATTCGAGAATATCGTTGAACGTCGCATGACGATGGAGCTTTCGATGACCATCGCACTTGTCTCGGCGTTGGCCATCGGAGAGTTCTTTACCGCGCTGGTCATCACTGCGTTCGTGCTGGGGGCCGAAATCCTCGAAGGTCTGACTGTGGGCCGCGGGCGGCGTGCCATTCAGGACATGCTCAACTTTCTTCCGCAGACCGCCAGTGTAGTGCGAGACGGTCAGACTCTCGAAGTGGCTACGGATACGATCCTCCCGGGAGAGATTGTCCTCATTCGTCCTGGCGGCCGGATTCCAGTTGATGGCCAGGTCCTCAGTGGGCACTCGTTTGTGGAGGAGGCAGCGATTACAGGTGAGCCGATGCCCAGCGAAAAGACAGCCGGAAGCGTTATCTATGCAGGCGCCATCAACCAGACCGGCACTCTTCAGGTCGCCGCCGAGCGCCTGGGCAAGGAAACCACCTTCGGCAAGATTATTGAAGCGGTCGAAAGGGCGGAACATTCGCGTGCGCCAATCCAGAAGACGGCAGACCGGCTTGCCGGCTATCTGGTCTACTTCGCGCTGGGCGCGGCGGTGCTTACCTTTCTCATCACGCACAACATCCGGGCCACGATATCGGTTGTCATTGTGGCTGGGGCGTGTGGCATCGCAGCGGGTACTCCGCTTGCCATCCTCGGCGCGATTGGCCGCGCCGCGCGCCAAGGTTCCATCATCAAAGGTGGAATTTATCTGGAGGCGTTAGGGCATCTTGATACCGTCTTTCTCGACAAGACCGGCACGCTGACTTACGGGATGCCTCTGGTCACCGAGATCAGCGCAGCACCGGGCATCTCGGGGCAGACGATTCTCAAAGCGGCGGCCAGTGCCGAGAGCGGCTCGGAGCATCCGATTGGGCGCGCCATCGTTCGCTTTGCGGAACAGCAGAATATTCCAGTCTCCCATCCCGAAGATTTCGAGTACAGGATTGGCCGTGGGGTGGTGGCCTCGCTGCATGGGCAGCAGACCATCGTCGGTAGCCGTTCCTTACTGACAGAACTCGGGATTGACTTGCCCCAGCGAGCAGATGTCGCTCACGGGACCGAGGTTCTGGTCGCACAAGGAGGCCGCTACCTTGGCTCTATTCTGGTAACGGATAAGCTGCGTAACAGTTCCGCGCCAGCGGTAAAAGCGCTCGCGGATATGGGCATCAAAGTCGTCCTGCTGACCGGAGATGCAAAGGCGGTAGCGGAGGCCGTTGCCGATAGCCTTGGCATCATTCAGGCCTATTCCGAACTCCTGCCGGAGCAGAAGACCGCCTTTATTGCCGAGCAAGTCAGGAAAGGCTATACGGTAGCGATGCTCGGAGACGGCATCAACGACGCTCCCGCGCTCAGCGAGGCGACCGTTGGTGTCGCCATGGGAGCGGGCACCGACGTTGCCCGTGAAAGCGCTGACGTCGTGCTGATTGGTAATGATCTGATGAAGTTCGTCGAAACCGTCCGCATCGCCCGCAATTGCCGGCGGATTATCTTCCAGAATTTCTACGGCACTCTCATCGTCGATGCCATCGGCATCGGCCTGGCTGCCGTTGGATTGTTGAACCCGCTGCTCGCGGCGTTTATTCACGTCGCATCCGAATTGACGTTCATTCTGAATTCGACGCGACTGCTGCCGCCCAGGGAAGAGGCCGGGATTGCCAGTCACGAGCAGGCTCCGGTACAGGTCTGAGGACGGGCGCGATGCGGAAGTTTGTCCCTTCAGGTTGGGTGAGCACAATCCTCGCTGTTCTGTCGTGGATTCTTCTGTTGCTGATAGCGTTCTTCTACATCCGGGCTCTAATGAAGGAACCCATGTGGCTTGACTAGGTCGAATTTCGCGACGACTGCCTACGTAACCGAGTTCGACGGAGTCGTCGCACGAACGCTGGCGACTACACTGGTGGTGAGGGCTCGGTTATGAGATGCCGTGTGGCACTCGCGGTCGTATGCGCAGCGTGGGCGGGTGGTTTTCATGCAGCGTTTTCGCAGACGCCAGCCGCTCCTGCGCCGGAGGCTTCTACTCTTAGCGCGCGTTCTACGCTGGTGCTGGTTCCGACGCTGGTGCGAACTAAAGGTGGCCAGTTGGTCCATACCCTTAGCGCCGGCGATTTTGTGCTCACGGATGATGGCGTTCCGCAAAAGCTAACGCTGGAGGAAGACACAGGCGGCGAGCCTTTGGCTCTGGTTGTGGCCATTGAGATTGGCGGGGCAGGGGTGCGTGAGTTCGATAAGATGGGCGCGCTTGCTCCGATGATTGAGTCGGTCGTCGGGGATGTGCCGCACAAGGTTGCCGTGGTGGCTTTCGATAGTCAGGCCACGCTGGAGCAGGACTTTACTCCGAACATTGAAGCGGCGGCAGCGGCGATCGAAGGGCTTGCGCCGGGTTGCACGCGACAACATCACCTCGATGACTGCGCTTCGCCGCTGGCGGTTCATGACGTGGGTCTGGGAGACAACGGAGCAGCCATTCTGGACAGCATCGGATTCTCTGTCGACCTTCTGCGCAAGCAGCCATCACAATATCGCCGCGCGATTCTGCTGATCAGCGAGACGCTTGATCGTGGCAGCCACATGAAGCTCGAAGATGCGTTGCGCGCGATCAGCGACACCAATACAGCTATCTATAGCATTGGATTTTCGACGGGGAAGTCGGAGGCTGCGCACTACGGATCGAGAGAGCTGCCGACGCAGCCGTCCGGAGGGATGGGAGGGGAACTCGCGAACCATCACCCTAATCCTCCGCATGGATGCATGGGCAAGGATCCCGACCCTGACCCTGATGCTACGCAGAACAAGGCGGTTCAGGCGTATGACTGCCTGACTCAACTTGTGCCTCCACTGGCGCTGGCCAAGATGGCTGCGATCGCGGCGACCGACGGGTTGCGCCGCAATATTCCCGAGACGGTGGCTCGATTGACCGGCGGCGAGTACTTCAAGCTCACCGACGCGAAGAGTCTTGAACGCGATCTCGCGACTATCTCGAACCACATGCCGAACCGCTATATTCTCAGCTTCCAGCCACAGTCGCCGCACCCCGGCCTGCATGCGATCGGCCTGCGATTGCCGGATTATGCAAATCTTGAGGTTACCGCCAGGAGCAGCTATTGGGCTGATAGCGGCGAGAATGCCGCACCTGAGCTGCATGTTGTTCCCTGAGATAGCGGCATGAGTCACATTGGTTTTCGTTGCGTGGTCCGCAAGGCGAGCTAACCGGCGAAGGTCGCGGTACATCCATATGCATGTTTAGTTGAATGTGTAACTGACATATTTAGCTGAGTGTTTCGTTGAATATTTAGCTGAATGTTTCAGCGAAACTATGGATGATGTTTTAGCGAACTGTGGACGGCTGTTCCTGCCTCGATTCCTTTTTGGCTGAGCGCTAATAACAAGCTGTCGCATGTGACAGTTACATACTTCTGTTCCCCTCCTATAACTTTTTCGTTACGAAATCGCTGCCATGGAGCAGCCCTAAGTATGGGCGGTTGCGCATTTACGATTCATACTCCGCCCGTTTTCTAATGCGGGATTTTTTGAATCCCAATCCACCAAATCTTCTCAAGGAGAGAAATCATGGCAGAGTCGAAGAAGAAGCCAAATATTGTTTTTCTGATCACAGACGATACCGGCTGGGGCGATCTCGGCGCTTATGGCGGCGGCGAGGGAAGAGGCATGCCCACGCCTAATTTTGACCGGATGGCGGCGGAAGGCATGACCTTCTTCTCCTTCTACGGCCAGCCCAGTTGCACGCCCGGACGCGCTGCCATCATGACGGGCCGCATTCCGAATCGCAGTGGAATGACAACAGTCGCGTTCCAGGGCCAGGGCGGCGGTTTGCCCGCTGCCGAGTGGACGGTTGCATCCTTGTTGAAGACCGCGGGCTATAACACCTTCTTCACGGGGAAATGGCATCTCGGCGAGGACGACTACGCTCTGCCCAATGCGCAGGGATTCGACGAGATGAGGTACGCCGGCCTGTACCATCTCAACGCCTACACCTATGCCGACCCGACCTGGTTCCCGGACATGAGCGACGATCTGCGCGCCATGTTCGCCAAGGTCACAAAAGGAGCCCTGTCCGGCAACGCAGGCGAGAAGGCAAAGGAAGACTTCAAGATCAACGGGCAGTATGTCGACACCCCGGAAAAGGGAGTAGTTGGAATACCCTTCTTCGACGGATACGTCGAGAAGGCCGCCCTTGAATACCTTGACAAGGCAGGTAAATCCGACACGCCGTTCTACATGGCCGTCAATTTCATGAAGGTGCACCAGCCGAATCTGCCGCATCCCGACTACATCGGAAAGTCGATGTCCAAGAGCAAGTTTGCCGACTCCATCGTCGAACTGGACTCCCGGATCGGACGCATCATGGACAAGGTGCGTGCGCTGGGGATCGAGAAGGACACCATCGTCTTCTGGACGACGGACAATGGAGCGTGGCAGGACGTGTATCCGGACGCCGGCTATACACCGTTCCGCGGGACGAAGGGCACGGTTCGCGAAGGCGGAGCCCGTGTTCCTGCGATTATCTGGGCGCCGGGAAGGATCAAGCCTGCCACCAAGAATCACGACATCCTGGGAACGCTCGATTTTATGGCCACCTGTGCTTCGCTGGCGGGCGTTAAACTTCCGGAGAACGATCGCGAGGGCAAACCCATCATCTTCGACAGTGAAGACATGTCTCCAGTTCTCTTTGGAACTGGAAAGTCGAAGCGCAACTCGTGGTTCTACTTTACGGAGGACGAACTGACTCCGGGAGCAGCGCGGGTGGGGAACTACAAAGCGGTCTTCAACCTGCGGGGCGACAATGGAATGGCAACCGGCGGCCTGGCTGTGGATTCCAACCTGGGCTGGAAGGGCGCGTCAAGCTATGTGGCTACGGTGCCCCAGGTCTTCGATCTGTGGCAGGACCCGCAGGAGCGGTACGACATCTTCATGAACAATTACACGGAACGCACGTGGACGCTGGTCACAATCAACGAGGCTGTTTCGGCGCTCATGAAGACGTATCTGAAGTATCCTCCGCGCAAGCTGCAGAGCGAAACTTATTCGGGCCCGATTACGATCACACACTACGAACGGTTCGCGCATGTGCGGGAACATCTCGAAAAGGGCGGCATCAGTATCCCGCTGCCAACCGGCAATTAACTAACTGGCCTGGTCCTGGGTGCTATCTCGCATCCAGGACCAAAGCTTTCTTCTCTGATTGCCGCTAAAGCCTGATTACTCCGGAGGGGGGATCGCCGTTGAGCTCAATCGTTCCGTTGCGCAATGAAAACGCCAGTCCTATGCCTCTCCGGCATTTTCCGGAGTTGCCTGTGGAGGTTACGGCTGATAGATCAGCCGACCGGATGTACATTGCAACAGCGAATCCGGAGAGCCCCGGTCAGGAGCCGGAGCTGATGCTGGACGAGAATAAAAAGCTGCCACGTTCCTGGCTGGCGACTACGAGAAACAAGTCACTGGCAGGTACGGTGGCGTTCATTCAGGACATTGTTTTTCTTTACCGGTTGCTGCGGCATCCGAATACGCCGTGGCATGCGAAAGGGGCGCTGTTTCTTCCTGTGATGTACCTTTGTTCGCCGATTCAATTGATACCGAACTTCATCCCGGTGTTAGGGCAGATGGACGATGTATTTGTGATCTGGGTCGCGAAGAAGTGTGCAGTGAAGTGGGTGGGCGAGGAGATCCGCAGAGAATGCCGCGATGAGGCGGCCGCATTCAAGTTTCCGCGGTGGATGCGATCGGTGGAAGAGGACAAGAATCGCTCGGACGCCTCGAGCGTATGCGGTTTGAGCGCGCTGGATTAGCGGCGAGCCGGCGCTACGTGTGACCGAAACTTTGACACTAGCTTCGGAGGCGGCGGCGAACGGCGCCGGCTATGCCGGAGAGGCCAGTCCCGAGCAGGATTAAACTGCCGGGTTCCGGAACGGCGGTGACGGAGAAATCGACGATGTTACCGCGGTCAACTGGACTATTGGTATCGAATCTGTAGGTGTGGGTGCTTGCGGATGCGAGGTTGCCCTCCAAGCCGGAATCTCCTATGGAAAAGCCGATGCCGTAGTTATCCAGAACGAGAATGGGTCCGGGCTGTAGAGCAGGTTGTCGTAAAAGAACTCGTTGCCAGAGCTGGTGCAAGGGGTGGCTGGATTGTAAGTGGCGCAGGGCAAGAGGCCGGTGATGGTTTGGCCATCGCTGGTGCCGAAGATGGCGGTTACATCGAAGGCGCCTGAAATGGTTGGATCGGAGACGGTGGTGATAGTGCCGGAGCCATTGCCCTCGTCCAGGCCTGTTGAGGTGAAGGTGAAGATCAAGGTTTCAGCGTGGGCAGCCGCTCCAACTATTGTGAAGGTTGCAAGGCAGAGAGCCGAAAGGAAGGAGAGGGAGAGCTTCATGAGCACCTCGGGGAAGAACGTGCTTTGTTGCTATGGCGAGCAAGCGGGCAACCACTTTTCGAACACAGAGGAAGAGTGCTAAGGGACGATAACAGAGTTATTTACATCTAGATCACTAATCCGGGGTTGAAAAAAATCAGCAAAGATTTGCAGTGCAATTCGCAAATTATTTGCTTAATCGGCACCGACGGCGACTCAACGAGAATTGAAGTCAATAGCGGCGGGCAATACGGAAACTCACCCACCATTCGATTCGCGTTTCATTTGCCGCATGGCGCTTAGCAGCCTAGAATATAGAATGTGACTCTTCCACAGGCTTTTCCTACGTCCGACCATAAACGCTATTTCATTGAAAAACTTGGTCTGTCCGAACGGCTGATGGAGCGGTGTCTGGGCGAGGCGCTGTCGGCGGGTGGCGACTATGCGGACCTTTACTTTGAGTCGGTTACGTCTACTTCGCTGGGAATCGATGAATCTTTGGTGAAGTCTGCCAGCCAGGGGATCAGCGTGGGGTGCGGGATTCGCGTGGTTTCGGGCGAGCGCACTGGCTATGCGTATACGGATGATCTTTCGAGCGAGCGGCTGCTGCGTGCGGCGCGGACTGCGGCGCTGATCGCCAGCGGGCCGGCGAAGGAGTTGATGAGCGGGTTTCGGCATGCCGAGACGCCGAAGTCGCTGTATCCGGTGGCCGGCGCGACGAATGATGCGGAGATCGCGGAGAAACTGAAGCTGATCCAGCGGGCGGATAAGGCGGCGCGGGCGTACGACTCGCGGATTACGCAGGTGCGGGCGGGGTTCAACGATGAGCTGCGGCGGATTCTGGTGGCGGCGTCGCGATGGGACGTTTGCGAGCGATACGCAGCCACTGGCTCGGCTGAATGTCTTTGTGATTGCGAAGGATGCGGCTGGTAATCAGGGCCTGGCAGTACCGCGCGTGGGACGAGTGGCGGCGGCGGACGTGTGACGCTGGACTTTTTCGAAGGCGATAAGTGCCCGGAGCACTATGCGCGCGAGGCTGCGCGGACTGCGGTGTTGCAGCTTGGAGCGGTGGAGGCTCCGGCGGGCGAGATGGAGGTGGTGCTTGGGCCGGGATGGCCGGGAGTGCTGCTGCATGAGGCTGTGGGGCATGGGCTGGAGGCGGACTTCAATCGCAAGAAGACGTCGGCGTTTGCGGGGTTGATTGGGCAGCAGGTGGCGTCGAGCAAGGTGACGGTCGTTGATAACGGCCTGATGCCGAACCGGCGCGGGTCGATCAACATGGATGATGAGGGCAATCCGACGCAGGAGACGGTGCTTATCGAGAATGGCATTCTGAAGGGCTATCTCTCGGACAAGCTGTCGTCGCGGCTGATGGGGACGCCGAACACCGGCAGCGGGACGGCGCGAGAGCTACCACCACATTCCGATGCCGCGCATGACGAACACGTACATGCTGAATGGCGAGGATATGCCGGAAGACATTATCAAGAGCGTGAAGCGCGGGCTTTATGCGGTGAACTTTGGCGGCGGGCAGGTGGATATTACGAATGGCAAGTTTGTGTTCTCGGCCAGCGAGGCTTACCTGATTGAGGACGGCAAGGTGACGCGGCCGGTGAAGGGCGCGACGCTGATCGGCAATGGGCCGGAGGCGCTGAAGTATGTGTCGATGGTGGGGAATGATCTGGCGTTGGACGAGGGGATTGGGACTTGCGGCAAGGCCGGGCAGAGCGTGCCGGTTGGCGTTGGGATGCCGACGGTGAAGCTCGACCGCATGACGGTCGGAGGGACAGGACAATAATGGCGGCGGAACGCGAGAAGATCTACGAGTGCGAAGTGAAGCGCCGCCGAGTGAAGGTTGGCGGGGGCTATGAGCCGTTCTGGAAGGTGAAGAGCGTTGCCGTTGCACTGGCCGACAGCGACACCGAGTTCCGCTGCAAGGATTGCTTCGGCGAGGTGAAGCTGATGGGCAAAAACAGCAAAGTGGGCGCGCCGCCTTACGTGGAGCACAAGCTGGCGGAGGACTCGGAGTATTGCGTGAGCGGGCTGCTCTTCAAGAGGGCCACAGACGGCCGCGAGGCTAAGCCCTCGGCGCGGCCGGTCGAATAATTCTGCTGTTCGTTTCATCTGCGACGAGCTGGATGAACTGCTTTTCTGGAGCGTGGAGTCGATCTCGCGCCTAACCGAACAAAATGCACGCCGGAGGTGAAATCATGGGAGTCGAACGCGAAAAGTTTTATGAGTGCGAGGTGAAGCGTCGCCGGGTTCGCGCAGCGGGCGGGTATGAGCCGTTCTGGAAGGTGAAGCTGGTGGCCGAGGCGCTGGCGGATGAGGACACGGAGTTTCGCTGCAAGGACTGCGGGGGAGCGGTGAAGCTTTATCGCAGGCACACGGAGGGCGCTCCGCCGCCGCATCTGGAGCACAAGCTGAAGAGCGACTCTGAGTACTGCGTCTCCGGGATGTACTTTCTGAAGGCGACGGATGGGCGGTCGGCGCGGATGTCGCAGGCTCCGGTTCGTTAGATATTTTTTGAATGAATGAGGTGTTGAAGCTTGTGCCAGACTGCCGCTCCGCTTGTATCGCCTGATTTGAAACAGCTTGCTTCGGATGTCCTGGCCAAGGCCATGAAGGCCGGGGCTACGGATGCCGAGGCGGTGGTGTATGAGGGCGACGAGTTTTCGGCGCTGGTGCGGCTGGGGCAGGTGGAGACGCTGAAGGAGTCGGGCTCGCGGGCGGTGGGGCTGCGGGTGTTTATCGGGCAGCGGACGGCGAGCACTTCATCTTCGGACTTTTCGGCGGAGTCGATTGAGCGGCTGGTCGATGGGGCGATTACGCTGGCGAAGATCACCAGCGAGGATCCGTTTGCGGGGCTGCCCGAGACTGAGGCGTTCGGGAAGATCGAGGACGACCAGCACCTTTACTTTGGCGACGTTCACGACCAGCCGCCGGCGGAGCGGATCGAGATTGCGCGGCGCTGCGAGGCGGCGGCGATGGCGTATGACACGCGCATCCAGAATTCGGGCGGCGGGGACTTCGATACTGCTACTTCGCACAAGATTCTGGTGAACTCGCGCGGCTTTGTTGGGGAGTACAGGCGGAGCTACTGCGGGTTTTCTGCATCGCCGATTGCGGTGGATGAAAAGGGCGGGATGCAGCGGAACTACTGGTACTCGAGCTCGCGGACGACTCGGTTGCTCGAGTCGCCGGAGGAGGTCGGGCATGAGGCGGCCCGGCGCGCGTTGCGGCGGCTGGGCGCGCGACAGGTGAAGACGCAGCGTGCGCCGGTGGTGTTCTCGCCGGAGATCGCGCGGGGAATCATCGGCAACATCTTCAGCGCGGCTGAGGGGGACGCTGTCTATCGCCATGCGAGTTTTTTGTCGGGGCAACTGGGTGAGCAGGTGGCAGGGGAGAACATCACCGTTGTCGACGACGGAACGATGGTCTTCGAGCGCGACGGCGTTCGCTATGGAGGGTTTGGGACGTCGCCTTTTGACGGCGAGGGTCTGCCTACGCGGCGGACGGTGCTGGTCGAACGCGGGGTGCTGAAGAACTATGTGATGAACAGCTACACGGCGCGCAAGCTGGGCATGCAGTCGACCGGCAACGCTTCGCGGGGGCTGGCGGGGAATCCCGGGACGGGCGCGGGGAACTTCTTCCTTGAGCCGGGGGCGCTGACTCACGAGGAGATCATCGGCGACGTGAAGAGCGGGTTGTACGTCACGGAGGTGATGGGGTTCGGGGTGAACCTGGTGACGGGCGATTATTCGCAGGGCGCCAGCGGGATGTGGATCGAGAATGGCGAGATCGCTTATCCGGTGGAGGAGATCACCATCGCGGGGAACCTGAAGGATATGTACAAGAACATCGTTGCCATTGGGAACGACCTGGTGTTTCGTGGAGCGAGCGCTGCTCCAACGCTGCGGGTTGAGGGAATGATGATCGCTGGGGCTTAGGCTGCGAGGCCTTCATCGCTGGTTCTTGCCGCTATCTTATTCTTTTACATGGACTTTGTGGGGTTTGGGAGAGGGTTATTGCCTTCAGCTGACATTTGGGAGTAGTGTAGAAATGTTGCTACAGTAGAAACGTTGATACATTGCTACATCCGGGAGGTGACTTATGGCTATCATCACTACTATTTCCAGCCGGGAATTCAATCAGGACACGAGCAAGGCGAAGAAGGCTGCGGCGAATGGGCCGGTTTTTATTACGGACCGTGGGCGGCCTGCGCATGTTCTGTTGACGATAACCGAGTATGAACGGTTGAAGGGGCCGGAGAAGAGTCTTGCGGAGTTGCTCTATATGCCGGGAGCCGAGGATATCGATCTGGAATCGGAGATTCCTCCGAGGAGTGAACTGGCTCGAGGGGCGGATTTCAGTTAATGTTTTTGCTCGATACGAATGTTGTGTCTGAGATGCGGAAGATTGTTCCTGGCCGAGCCGATTGGAACGTCTCGAACTGGATAGGCAGACAAAATTCCGCGGACTTCTATCTTTCGGTCATGACAGTTCATGAGCTTGAGATTGGAGTACGGCGAATCGATCGGAGAGATTCGCGGCAGGGCGCAATTCTGCAAGCGTGGCTTGACCGCCATGTGCTTCAGGCCTTCGATGGAAGGATTCTTCCTATCGATACCGCGATTGCTCTGCGGAGCGCTCAGCTTCATGTGCCTAATCCGTTTCCAACTGAGGATGGCTTGATCGCAGCGACGGCGCTGGTGCATGGGATGACGGTGGTGACGCGAAATGTGGCGGATTTTGCGGGGACCGGAGTTGCTGTCTTCAATCCGTGGGACACGATCTAAAACACCGCCTTTTAGCACTCTGAGGCAGCCCTGACTGTTGTAGCGACAGTTGGCGTTTTTTCTTTGCGAGCTTTAGAATCGTGCCCTCTTGGGTCCCTTAGCTTGAAAGGAGACGCGACTTTGGAAAACAGGGTGTTGAAGATCTCTGCATTGATAGCCGGAGGGGCCGCTGCGGCCTTCGTGCTCGTGAAGATGCTGCGCCAACCGAAGTGCCAACAGAAGTTGAAAGATATGTTTGACGAGGCGTGCACGCGTGTGGACCAGACCAAGGGGTGGAGCACATTGCCGACGCCGGGCGGGCTGGTGACGTTGATCGGCGTTCGGAATAAGCTGCGGGCGGAGAATCTGTTCGATACGGGCGTGCCGGAGGTGACGGCTGCGAATCAGCTGCCTTCGTATCCGAATGTGGAGGTGTGGCGGACACCGGATGGGACGTCGAACGATTTGAAGTGCCCGTTTATGGGCAGCGCCGGGACGCGGTTTGGGAGGAACGCGCAGCTCTCGTGGACGTGGCAGGATCCTATGCCGGCGCTTATGACTCCGAGCCCGCGGGTGGTGAGCCGCGAGCTGATGACACGGGATAAATTTACTCCGGCGACGACGCTGAACCTGCTGGCGGCGAGCTGGCTGCAGTTCCAGATACGCGACTGGTTCAGCCATGGGCAGAGCGTGAAGGATAATCCGTGGGAGATTCCGCTGGCTCAGAATGACACGTGGCCGCAGCCGGATATGAGGGTGCTGCGCACGATGCCGGACCCGACGGCTACCAGCGCCGACAGCGGAAAGCCTACGACGCACATCAACACCGAGTCGCATTGGTGGGATGGGTCGCAGCTTTATGGAAGCAATGTGGCTTACAGGAACAATGCGCGGACGGGCGTGGACGGAAAGATCAAGATAGGCAAGGACCACCTGGTGCATCCGGATGCGCAGGCTCTGGTGCAGTTGCAGAGCGCGGCGCTGGCTGGCTGGTGGGTGGGGCTGGAGATGCTATTCACGCTGTTTACGCTGGAACACAACGCGATATGCGATGCGTTGAAGCAGGCATATCCGGAGTGGAACGATGATGAGCTGTTCGAACATGCGCGGCTTGTGAATGCGGCGCTGCTGGCCAAGATACATACCGTGGAGTGGACGACGGCGATCCTGGGGCATCCGGTGCTGCAGATTGCGATGCGGGCCAACTGGTGGGGGCTGGCGGGCGAGAAGATCAAAAACATGTTCGGGCGGCTGAGCGGAAGCGAGTTGCTGAGCGGAATTCCGGGGTCGGCGACCGAGGACTATGGCGTGCCGTACACGCTGACCGAGGAGTTTGTGGCGGTGTACAGGATGCATCCGCTCATACCGGACGATATTACGTTCTGGTCGGCGAAAGATGGGAAGGAGCTGTAGACGCTGCAGTTTGGGGAGATCGCGGGGAACTTTGCGCAGAAGATATGCGACGACGTGGACATTACGGACCTCTTCTACTCGTTTGGGCAGATGAATCCGGGCGCGGTGGTGCTGCATAACTATCCGCGCGCGCTGCAGCAGTTCACGCGGCCGGATGGCGTGCTGATCGACCTGGCGTCGCATGACATTATGCGCTGCAGAGAGCTGGGCGTTCCGCGGTATACGAAGTTTCGCGAGATGCTGCATTTGAAGCCGGTGCGCACGTTTGAGGAGCTGACGGATAATCCAGTGTGGCGCGAGCAGATTCGCAGGGTGTATGAGAACGATATCGACCGTGTGGACGTGATCGTGGGGCTGTTTTCGGAGACTCCGCCGAAGGGGTTCGGGTTCAGCGATACGGCGTTCCGGATCTTCGTGCTGATGGCTTCGCGACGGCTGAATAGTGATCGCTTCTTTACGACGGACTTTACCGAAGAGGTGTACAGCAAGGCCGGAATGCAGTGGATCCAGGACAACACGATGAGTTCAGTGCTGCTGCGGCATTATCCGGGGCTGGAGGCTACGCTGCGCGGAGTTGATAATGCGTTTGCTCCGTGGAAGAGTGTAGCGAGCGCCTAGAAAGCGTGTAAATGGACGTGGTGACGCGCTGCTCGAAGGGGCGGCGCGTTTCTGCGTGGGCTATTCGGTGTAGTGGGCGAAGGATTTGTGGACCTTTTGGTCGGGGCCGAAGTGGAAGACCTCGGCGGAGAATTTGCCTGCGTGGTTTTTGTAGTAGAGGGTGATGGTGTTGACTCCGATGAGGGTAGAGATGAGCTCGAAGTGCAGGTTGGGAATTGCGGCGAGGGCCTTGGTCCAGTAGTCGGCTATGGCGGCTTTGCCTTTGAGGTGGCCGGTGGGTTCGTTGACGACACGGATGATGACGGGTGAGGTCATCTCGAAGTCGTCGGAGTAGTGGGAGAGGACGCGGGGTAGATCGCGGGTGTTCCAGGAGTCGATCCAGTCGGCGGCGAAGTGATGGGCGAAGGTGGGGTCCATGGATTTAGTCTTCGATGGGTGTTGATGTGGTGTCAACTTGTGGGCTTGACATACCCTCAACTTGTGAGGACGATGATCGTTAGGGTTCGGCTTCGTTTGCTCCTTATCCGTCTAACGCATCCCGAATTGTCGTCAGTTTGTCGTGGCTTGTCTTGTGATTACTGTAAAGTTGCTTCACTAATTTATGAAGTTCTTTGGCTATCTCAGTCCTCTCGGTACCATTTCCGCTCAGAGCCATTTCGTTAATGCGTCTGGTGATCATGCGCATACGTCCAAGAGCGCTTCGCTCACCCCACTCGCGCACCTCAGTCGCAACCTCGGCGTAAGAGAGATGAGGGAAGTAATCTTCACGAATTCTCTTAGTCTGTTTTCCCTCCATGGCCAGCTGTTGAATTTTCTTGGAATCGTCCTTCGAAAGCGCCATAAAAGCTCCTATCTAATTGGACTAATGATGCATCGTTGATCGTATAGGCCAATTGGGCATCCTTACCAAATTTATTTGACTCAGTAGAATGGTGCCGTGGCGGCTGATTTTCATTTTGACGTGACGGTGGAGTTTGAGGCGGCGCGGGCGGAGGAGATTCTGCGTGGGGTGCCGGCGGCTCCGGGGGTGTTTGCGCTGCGTGGGGCGCGGGAGGGGGATGAGCCTTATCTGACGCGGACGGCGGATATGCGGCGGAGGATGCGGCGGCTGCTCGATCCTCCGGAGGCGCAGTCGAAGCGGCTGAATCTGCGGGACAAGGTGGCGCGGATTGAGTACTGCGTCACGGGGTCGGAGTTTGAGTCTTCGCTGGTGCTTTATGACGCGGCGGCGGCGCTGTTTGGGTATGAGGAGGCGCGGCGGCGGTTGAAGCTACGGACGCCTTATTTTTTGCGGATGACGGTGGAGAATGCTTATCCGCGGGTTTATGTCGACGAATCGGTTGAGCAAGCGGGGGCTGGCGCAGATGTATGGACCGTTTCCTTCGCGGGCTGCGGCGGAGCGGTACTGCGATGCGGTGCTGGATTTGTTCAAGCTGCGGCGGTGTTATGAGGATTTGCAGCCCTATCCGGAGCATCCGGGGTGTGTGTATGGGGAGATGAAGAAGTGCCTGGAGCCTTGCAAGCTGGCGTGCTCGGATGAGGCGTATGCGGCGGAGGCGGAGGCGGTGAAGCGGTTCTTCGATACGCATGGTGGAGCATGATGGATGCGATTGGGCTGGAGCGCGAGGAGGCGCTTCGGCGGATGGAGTTTGAGGAGGCGGCGGTGCTGCATGAGCGATGGCACAGGTGAAGGCTGCGGCTTCGTTGGCGGATGAGCTGGTGAAGCCGGTGCCGAAGCTGCGGGGGTGATCGTGCAGGAGGCAGCGGAGTGGGCGGAGACGAAGGATGCTCTGGAGGCGGCGGTGTTTTTGATGGAGGGTGGGTGTATTGCGGGGCCGGAGCGGCTGTCGACGCTGGGGGTGAGGGCGGTGAAGGAGCAGACGAGCGTGGGGAGCTGCTTGTTTGCGCAGCCGCTGATGTTGCAGGCGGTTCCGCTGATGGCGAGTTGATTGCGGAGAGCGTGGCGAAGGATCGCGGTGGAGTCGCCGGAGGTACGGGCGAAGGGGGTGATTGCGCGGCTGGAGTCGCGGTGGCCGAGGCGACCAGGATCTGGCGACGTTGAGCGATCATCTTTCGCTGCTGCGGCGGTGGTATTACCGGCCGGAGAAGCAGCGGGGGGGCGAGATGTTCTTTCAGAATGCGATGGGGAGTGGCCGGTGCGGCGGATTCTGCGCGGTGCGGCGCGGATGGCGATCGGCGAGCCGAAGGTGATGGCGGAGACGCAGCGGGATGCGGCTGCGGCGGCAAAGACGAAGATTCTGCATGAGGGGCGGCGAGGGTGTGGAGCGGGTGGTGCCGGTGGTAGCGAAGAATAGGGCAACGGGGATCACAGCCAGGAGACAGGGAGCTGCGAGGGAAAGGACGGTCGGGCCGCTGGGTACCACTTCGCAAACTGGTGATTGAGGATATGGCGTTGGTTAGACTGGGCACAATCAGGAACACTGTGGTTGAACTGGCGTTTTCGATATTGGCGTCCGATTTTGCGCATCTGGCCGATGAGGTGGCGGCGGCGGAGCGCGGCGGTGGGACGATCGTCCATGTGGATGTGATGGATGGGCATTTTGTGCCGAACATTACGTTTGGGCCGCCGATGGTGAAGGCGCTGCGGCCGGTGACGAAGCTGCCGCTCGACTGCCACCTGATGATCGAGAATCCGGACGAGTTTATTCCGGCGTTTGCCGAGGCGGGCGCGGACATGATCAGCGTACACCAGGAGGCGTGCCGGCATCTGCACCGCACGCTGCAACTGATTGAGCATCACGGGATGCAGCCGGGGGTGGTTATCAACCCTGCGACGCCGGTGGAGATGCTGATTGAAGTGCTTCCGATGGTGCATCATGTGCTGGTGATGAGCGTGAATCCGGGCTTCGGCGGGCAGAAATTTCTGCCGCTGGCGCTTGAAAAGATTGCCTATCTGGCGGAGCTGCGGCACAGAGATGGGGCTGAATTTCCGGATCGAAGTGGATGGCGGGCATTGCTCACGATACGGTGGCTCAGGTGGTCGAAGCAGGAGCGGAGATGCTGGTGGCCGGCTCGGCGATTTTGCTCCGGCCCGGCAGGACCGAGGAGAATGCAGCAGAGCTTTTGGAGGCTGGCGCGTGAGGCGGAGGCGTGCCGGAATGGCGCCGAAGGCAGAAGAGGTAATTTCGGGCCGGAAAGGCTAGAATAGGCGTAGTCCCGGCGGCGATGCCGAGGGGGCGGATGGGGTTCACCAATTGATTGAAGAATCGTTCTTTTTTCCCAAGTTTCCGCATGCCGGCAGGATGGCTGGCGTGACCACGGCGGCCGGTGTTGATGTCCGGCGATGGCGATGAGCGCCGGTGTCGCCGCAGAGCCGGACGCACAGACGACCGGCTACGACCACCGGCGGCCGCAGCGCCGAGACGCAGACCGTGCAGACGTCTCCTACGAGCCGCCGGCAAGAAGCAGCGAAGAAGGACGACAAGCGTGGTCGAGTCCAAGGACACCAAGAAAGAGTCAAGAAGACAGAAGAAGACCGATCCGCTGGCCGGGGATGGACTCGAAGCTGCCGGATAAGCAGCTGTACGACAAGGCGATCGCGCGATCGAGCAAGGGCCACTACGATGTGGCGCGGCTGGACCTGCAGACGCTGCTGAATACCTATCCCGACTCGCAGTACCAGATGCGCGCCAAGCTGGCGATCGCGGATAGCTGGTACAAGGAGGGCGGCACGGCGGCGCTGACCCAGGCCGAGGCGGAGTATGCGGACTTCCGCGTGTTCTTCCCCAACGCGCCTGAGGCCGCGGAGGCGCAGATGCGCATCGGCGACATTTATTTCCGGCAGATGGACAAGCCGGACCGCGATTACTCGAAGGCCACGCATGCGGAGGAAGAGTACCGGCGGATGCTGACGGATTATCCGGACATCGATGCTGGTGCCGGAGGCGAAGCAGCGGCTGCGCGAGGTGCAGGAGGTGCTGGCGACGCGCGAGGCGGAGATTGGCGGCGTTCTATGCGACCCACGCGAACTGGCCGGCGACGATTGCGCGCTACCAGACGGTGGTCGACAGCTATCCGCAGTACAGCCACATGGACGATGTGCTGGTGGGGCTGGGCGACGCGTATGAGACGCAGGCTAAGTATATTCGGACGCTGAAGCTGCCGGAGGCGGCCAAAGCGCGGCTGGAGAAGGACTACGACGACCAGGCGGCAGCGGCGTACCGCAAGGTGGTGCTGGAGCACGCGGCGTCTCCGCACGTGGAGGATGCGCGCGACCGGCTGGCGGCGATGAACCTGCCTATTCCGGCGCCGACGCCGGAGCAGGTGGCTGCGAGCGCGGCGCTTGAAAACAGCCGCGCCAGTACAGGCTGCAGGACCGGCTTGGGCTGCTGTTCCTGCACAAGCCGGACGTAGTGCAGGCGGCGACGATCGGGACGATCCGCCGCTGGCAGACCCGAAGCCGACGATGGCGCCGGAGGTCTTGAAGGCGATTACAAACAGCTTCAACGATGCGATAAACCCGAATGCTCCCAAGGCTCCGGCTGCGCCTGCCGCGGTCGCCGCACGCGCCTGCTCCCGCGGCTGCGGCCAATCCGGCGGCGCCGGCGGCTCCGCTGCAGTTGAACGAGGTTCCGAACTCAGCGGACGCGGCGACAGGTGGCAGCAGCGCGGTGGGATGACTGCGGCTCCAGCAATGCTACTCCGGCCGCAGGAAACTCAGTGGGCATAGAGATTGTCAACCACCCCGCGGATACCCCCGCGACTACGGCGCCAGCGGCTGCAGCACCGGCGGATAACTACGGCCTGAAGGCTGTCGGTCCGGCAAATGCCACTCCGCTGCCACCGGTTGAGAAGCCGGCTGAGGCTCCGGATGCGGTGAACGACATCAAGCCGGGAGAGGCACCTCCCGCGCAGCAGCCGTCCGCCAATGGCAAGAAGAATGCCAAGCCGGCATGGATAAGAAGGACGAGTCCTGCAGCACAGAAGAAGAAGAAGAAGGGTCTCGGGAAGCTGAACCCATTCTAAGGGTGAGTTGCTGAGAGCCGAATCCGGATCCAGACAAAGAGGGTGCAGCCCGAGAAGCTGCACCCTCTTTTCTTTCTCTGCCTCGATTTGAGGCGAGCGTGATTTCAGGGAGATGTTCAGATGCGGCGGCCGCTGGGGTAGACCGGGACGCGGTAGCGGTTGCGGCGGACCAGATAGACGACGAGCCAGATGAGGCCAATGAGTATGAGCAGCGGCGCAAAGGGCACCAGCAGCCACAGGCGGCCGGGGAAGACGGCCTGGCTGCCACGGATGACAGCACCGGAGGATTTGTAGAGGTCTCCGGCGGCGATGGCAACGTCACCGGAGACTTGAGAGTCGTCGCCAAGGCTGAGGTCGCCGCCAGGAGTGCGACGTCCCCGGAGATATTGCGCTCCGCGTCTACGCGGACACTGCCGAAGAGCACAGCGACATCGCCGCGGACATCGCCGTGGATGCGGACCGAGCAGAAGGCGCAGGCGATGTCTCCGGCGGTCTCGCCCTCGGCGACGGTTATGTCGCGTCCGATGCCGGCATGATCGGCCGAATTTGACTCAGAGGTTTGGGCAAGACTCGCGGCTGAAGGCGGAAGAACGAGGAGCGCCGCGATGAGCAGAGAGCGGGTGATGGGGCGGGGCGAATCTGGCTCCGGCGCGAATGTTCGCATGGTGCATCCCTCTTCTGGGGATAACTATATCGCAGCCGCTTGAGCTTAGTCTCAGCAGCGCCTGCATAATGCGCGCTGCATAATTTGTGCTGAGTGGCGGAGCTTGCGGCGAGAGGGTTGCGGTGTCGGTGCTACCCTTAAAGGATACCGATGAGCCACGACCTGCCGAAGGCATACGATCCGTCCGATATTGAAGAACGTTGGGCGAAATACTGGGTCAGCCAGCACCTGTTCGATGTTGCCACCCCCGATGCCATTGCAGCCGGGAGGACGAAGGCGCAGGCTGGCGCGAATAAATTCGTCCAACTGCTGCCGCCGCCGAATGTGACCGGCCGCCTGCACATGGGGCACATGCTGAACCAGACGGAGATGGACATCCTCACGCGCTGGCATCGGATGTTGGGCGACGTGTCGCTGTGGGTTCCGGGCACCGACCACGCGGGCATCGCGACGCAGATGATGGTGGAGCGACAGCTTGCGGGCGAGGGCGACAACGCGGCAGGAGCTTGGGGCGCGAAGCGTTCGACGGAGCGGGTGTGGAAGTGGAAGTGGCGTCTACGGCGGCGCGATCCTGGACCAGATGAAGCGGCTGGGCGCGAGCGTGGACTGGAGCGCGCGAGTACTTCACGATGGATGCTCGCCTGAGCGTCGCGGTGAAGGAGGCGTTCGTTCGCCTGCACGAGCAGGGGCTGATCTATCGCGGCGCGTACATCGTGAACTGGGATCCGGTGCTGCGCACGGCGGTGAGCGATCTCGAAGTAACGCACGAGGAGCGCGCGGGCAAGCTGTACCACATACGCTATCCGCTGGTGGATGGCTCTGGTGCGATCACTGTGGCGACGACGCGGCCGGAGACGATGCTGGGCGACGTTGCGGTGGCGGTGAATCCGGACGATGAGCGCTACCGGGCGCTGCATGGGAAGATGGTGCGCGCTGCCGTTGAGCGGCGTGAATGGTGGGCCGGAGCGAGAGATTCCGATTCTGGCCGATGACTGGGCGAAGCCGGAGTTCGGCACCGGCGCGGTGAAGGTGACGCCGGCGCATGATCCGAACGACTTTGCGATTGGGCAGCGGCATAATCTGCCTAGCCTGAACATTCTGGACGAGACGGCGCGCGTGCTGCTGCCGGGCTCGCCGTATAACGGGCTGGATCGCTATGCCGCACGCGAGAAGATCGTAGAAGACCTGGCGAGCGCGGGTCTGCTGGTCGAGGTGAAGGACCACGCACTGGCCATCGGCGTGAGCCAGCGGAGCGGCGTGGTCGATGGAGCCGAGGCTTTCGCGCAGTGGTTCCTGTCGGTGAATAAAGCGCCAGCCTCCGGCGGGAGTTCCATTGCGAAGAATGCCATCGAGGCAGTGCGCGATGGGCACATCAAGTTCACGCCGGAGATGTACTCGAAGACCTACTTCGAGTGGATGAACAACATCCATGACTGGTGCATCTCACGGCAGCTTTGGTGGGGACATCAGATTCCGGCGTGGCACTGCGGCACGTGCAGCGGAATTACAGTTGCGCGCGAGACGCCTAAGGTCGTGTGAGAACTGCGGCTCAGCGCGAAATTGTGCAGGAGACGGATGTGCTGGACACGTGGTTCTCCTCGGGGCTGCTGCCGTTTACCGTCTTCGGATGGCCGAATGCCGATGCGAGCGGTGCGCCGTCGCTACGCCGGACCTGGCGGCGTTCTATCCGACGCAGTTGCTGGTGACGGGCTTCGACATCCTGTTCTTCTGGGTCGCGCGGATGATCATGCTGGGCTGCCACTTCATGCTGGACGTGCCGATGGAGGACGGCAGCAAGCGCACGCTTGCCGATGCGGTGCCATTTCGCGAGGTCTACATCCACGCGCTGGTGCGCGATGCCGAACCGCCAGAAGATGTCGAAGACCAAAGGCAATGTGATCGACCCGATCGACATCATCGAGCGCTTCGGCACGGATGCGGTGCGCTTTACGCTGGCCAGCATGGCTTCGCCGGGACGGACATCGCGTTCAGCGAAGCGCGGACGGAAGGGTATCGCGCGTTCGCGAACAAGATCTGGAATGCGGCGCGATTCCTGTTTATGAATGTGGAGCGGGCGCGCGAGGCTGGCGTGGTGATCGACCTGCGACGTTGGATGCTGCGTTGAAGGATATCGACGTCGCCCCGCTGGAGACGCGCTGGATTCTCGCGAAGCTGAGCAGGGCGGCAGCTGAGGTCGAACGCGCGCTGTCGCAGTATCGCTTCGACGAGGCCGCGAGCGCGGTGTATCAGTTCTTCTGGGGCGACCTCTGCGACTGGTATATCGAGATTGTCAAGCTGCGGCTGGAGTTTGGCGAAGGTGCTGATCTGGCTGTGAGTAAGGCCGCGCTGACCACGCTGCTGGCGGTGTTTGAGGCGGCGCTGCGGCTGCTCTCTCCGTTTATGCCGTTCATCACGGAGGAGATCTGGCACGCTTTCTACGACAATGAGGCGCCTGTGAAGTCGATCGCGCTGACGCGTTTTCCGCGCACCGAGGATATGGCCTTCGACGAAGGCAGCGTGTATGCGATGGAGACGATGCAGCAGATGATCGTCGCCATACGCGGACTGCGCAAGGAGATGGGCGTGCCGGAGAAGGAGCCTGCACCGGTGCGGGTTTTTGCGGATTGGCAGACGGCCGCTCTTGCGGGCGCAAACATAGATCTGCTGCGACGCCTCGCGCGAGTGAGCGAAGTGGAGTTTGCCTCTGCTGCGCTCAGTGGCGAGGGAACTCGCAGCACTGCGGGCTTCGATGTCGCGGTGGTATATGAGCGGCAGATCGATGTGGCTGCCGAGCGCGAGCGCTTGACCAAAGATCTTGTGAAGTATGAAAAGGGTTTGGCAGCAGCGGAGAAGCAGCTTGGCAACGATGTATTTATGGCGAAGGCGCCGGCGCACATCGTGGAAGGCTTGCGCAAACAGGCGGCGGAGACGAAGATGCTCCATGACAAAGCGAAGGCCGCGCTGGAAGGGCTGCCCGCGGAATAAGTAACGAGGCAGTGAGAGGAGCAGCAGATGGATTGGAAGAGCAAACGGATCAGGACCATCCTGGAGGCGGCGCTGGCCGAGGATAAGGTGGCCAACGATGTGACGACGGCGCTGACGATTCCGGCGGGACTGCGCGCCTCCGGGACGATTGTGGCGAAGCAGGCTTGCGTCGTCGCGGGGCTGGGCTCGATACCGGTTTTTCTGGAGATATACGCGAAGATGTGCAACGCGCCGGTGGGCCGCTTCGAGGTCGTCAGCCATCCGGAGATCTTCGACGGCGTGAAGGTGAGGAAGGGACAGACGCTCGCGGTGATCCGGCACAATGCGCGGGCGATCCTCTCCTGCGAGCGCGTGATTCTGAACCTGATGCAGCGCATGAGCGGCATTGCGACGCTGACCAACGAGTTCGTGAGAGCTGTTGCGGGAACGAAAACCAAGGTGCTGGACACGCGCAAGACCATCCCCGGGCTGCGTGTGCTGGACAAGTACGCGGTGGGCTGCGGCGGCGGTGTAAACCATCGGCTCGATCTGCAGGACGGCATCCTGATCAAGAACAACCACATCTCGCTGGGCGGCGGACTGCCGGCTGCGCTGGAGCATGCGTTGGAAGGCCGAAAGGCGGGGCAGATGGTGCAGGTGGAGGTGCGCAGCGCAGGTCGAGCTACAGCAGGCTATCGCGGGAGGCGCGGAGTCGATTCTGCTGGACAACATGACGCCAGCGCAGGTGAAGAAGGCGGTCAAGCAGATTCGCGCGACGCTTCCGGGGGTGCCGATTGAGGCTTCCGGCAGCATGAATCTGAAGATGGTGCGCAAGTACGCGCTTGCTGGCGTCGACTTTGTTTCGGTGGGCGCGCTGACGCACTCCGCCGCCGCGGTGGACCTGAGCATGCGCATCACGGCGGACGTTTACTGAGGTCGATGCCGTGTCAGCAGTTTCGACGTCGCGGCTGTTGAAGCAGGAATTGCCGGGACGGAGTTCGCAGGACGCGTGAAGCACTTTGCGTCGGTCGGCTTCGACGAATGCGCTGGCGCTCGAGGCGGCGCAGGCGGAGCGCGCGGCGGCGTCTGGGTCGCCGATGAACAGACGGCCGGCCGCGGGCGCGGCGGCCACAGTGGCACTCGGCGCGCGGGCGAGGGGCTGTATGTGAGCGCGCTGATGACGCCCGCCGCTGCCGATGACGACGGCGCTGTGGCTCTCGCTGGCGACGGGGCTGGCGGCGACAGGCGGCGATCGCAGAGACGACCGGGCTGGCACGTCGACATTCGCTGGCCGAACGATCTGATGATCGAGCGGAAGAAGTGCGGCGGCATCCTGGTCGAGACAGCGGCGGCTTCAGCAGAGAGCGACGCGCCAGCGATGCTGCGGTACGCGGTGATCGGCGTGGGGATCAATCTGAACCACGCGTGCTTTCCGGCCGAGCTGGAGCGGCTGGCGACTTCGCTGCGCATCGCGAGCGGCGAGCAGGTGCGTGCGAGAGACGCTGCTGGCGGCTCTGCTGCGCGCGCTGGATGCCGAGATTCGCCTGCTGGTTCTCGACGCATGGCGGAACGCATAACGGGCGAGGTCTGCTGGAGCGATTTGCTGCGGCATCGACCTGGGTGAAGGGCAAGCGGGTGCGCGTGGAAGAAGCTGGCGGATATACTGGCGTGACGGACGGCCTCGATTCGCGCGGCTTTCTGCGTGTGACGGGGACGATGGCGTGCAGCGTACGGTGCTCTCGGGCGGCGTGCGAGATTGAGCTGAAAAGAGAGTATAAACGACGGACGGGAGAGCAACGATGCTGCTGGCGACTCGATGTAGGCAACTCGAATATGGTGATGGGCCTTTACCGGCTTGCGAACGAGAGCGCTGCCGCTGAAGGCTCGCCGTCGGAGTTGGCCGCAAACTGGCGCATCACCACGCCCGCGAGACAGACAGTCGATGAGTTCGGCGTGCTGCTGCGGAGTCTGTTTGCGCTGCGCGGGTTCGACTCTGAGGCTGTGACGGCGTGGCGATCTCGTCGGTGGTGCCGCCGCTTGATTCGATGCTGCGGCAGGTCTGCGAGCTCTACTTCCATGTGAAGCCGCTGTTCATCGAGCCCGGCGTGAGGACCGGCCTGCCCGTGCTGACCGACAATCCGGCCGAGGTCGGCGCGGACCGCATCGTGAACTGCGTCGCCGCGTTCGAGCGCTTCGGCGGGCCCTCGATCGTCGTCGACATGGGCACGGCGACTACCTTCGATGCGATCTCGAAGAAGGGCGAGTTTATCGGCGGCGCGATTGCGCCGGGACTCGGCATCTCTGCCGATGCGCTGTTTGCGCGGGCGGCGCGGCTGCCGCGGATCGATGTGAAGAAGCCCGCCAAGGTGATCGGCACGGGGACGGTCGACAACATTCAGATCGGTCTGTACTACGGCTATATCGGGCTGGTGGATGGCATCCTCGAGCGCATGATCGCGGAGATGGGGCCGGCGACGAAGACAGTCGCGACCGGCGGCCTGGCGAAGCTGATCGCAGGCGGCTCGAAGTATATCGGCGAGGTGGACGAGATGCTCACGCTGACAGGGCTGCGCATCATCTACGAGCGCAACCTCGACCGGAACAGGAAGCGCGTGCAATCGAAATCAGCGGCAAGAGCTTCCATGCAGAATTACTTCAACTACTTTACGGAGATCGAGGAGCGCTTCCAGCAGAGGCGCGGGTCGCTGCTGATGCTCTCTACGCTTGACTGGGCGCTGATTGAGACGTGGCGCGAGGCGGGGGTGCCGCTCGAAGCAGTACTGCGCGGCATCGACGCGGCGTTCGACAAACATGACGCAAAGACCATGAGCGCGAAGGGAAGAACGCGCAAGGTCAACGGGCTCGCGTGGTGCGCGCAGAGCGTGATGGAGTCGGTGGAACTGGCGAAGGAAGCGTCCATTGGCGCCGCAGCCCCAAGCACAAAGGAGCCAGTCGACAGCGGATTTGAAGCGGCGCGAATTGCAGCCTACATGGAAGAGAACGCGGCGAAGATAGAGGCGGCAGCTCCGCGCGCTCCTGCAGATGGCGTGGCCGCTGAAGTCGTGCGGCGGCTGCGCGGATTGGCGACGACTGTGCGAACCGGAGCCGCGGGATCACTGGAGGAGTTGGACCGCACGTTGAGCGTGCTGGAGGAAAAGATATTTGCTGCCCTGCTGACGGCCGCGCCTGAAGATGAGTTGGTGGCTCTGCGCGAGCAGGCGGCACGCGAGCTGGCGCCGTATCGCGGTAAGATGCAGGCCGTCCAGATTAAGCAGGTGCAGCAGCAGTTCCTGCAGAAGCGCTTACTGGAGGCGCGACGGCTGCCGCGGCTGAGTCTTTTCTATATGAGCCACGAATGAGGTTACAAATAGAAAAGATCGTCTACGGCGGAGCCGGGCTGGCGCATCAGACTGAGGGCGCAGAGGCTGGTAGGGCCGTTTTTGTGCCATTCACGCTGCCCGGAGAGACCGTGGAGGCGCAGCTGTCCGCGGAGAAGAGCGGCTATGGCGAGGCATCACCGTTGCGCGTGATTGAACCGTCTTCCGAGCGCATGGAGGCGAGGTGCGCCCACTTCGGTGAGTGCGGCGGATGCCAGCTGCAACACGCGCGGTATCCCGCGCAGGTTCGAATTAAAGCGGAGATTCTCCGCGAGACTCTTGAGCGTGCAGGCTTGATGGAGTTGCCGGAGATGCAAGTTCATAGCGGTGAGCCGTGGGGATATCGCAACCGGATAAGACTGCGCGTAGCAGAGAAGGATGGAGCGATTCGACTGGGGTATAACCGTCGCGGAGGAGAGGAGTTTTATCCGATTGCGGAGTGCCCAATCGCAGCACCGTTGCTGTGGCGCGCAGCTTCGGCGATGCTTCACCTGAGCGAAAAAGATGTCGAGGTGCAGCGGTGGATGAGGGCAGCAGCAGAGGTAGAGCTTTTTGCAAATGGTGAGGAGAACAGATTGCAGATGACGCTCTTTACACGCAAGCCGATCTCTGCCGGCTTCAACGAGCTCTGCGATCGGTTGAAGGCAGTGATACCGGAGCTTGCAGGAGCGGGAGTATCGATTCTTGCGAAAGAGTCCGCGCAAAAAAGACGCCGGACGGAGCGGCCCGCAGCCGGAGCACGGTGGGGTGCGGAGGGGCTTCGCTACAATGCGGCGGGAACAGATTACTGGGTAAGTCGTGGTGGGTTCTTCCAGGTGAACCGCTGCCTAATTGACGAGATGGTGCGCGTGGTGACGGAGGGGCGAAGCGGACAGCTCGCGTGGGATCTATACGCTGGCGTAGGGCTTTTTTCGCAGGCGCTTACGCGGACCTTCGCGCAGGTGGTCGCGGTGGAAGGGAGCGAAACAGCAGCGGCGGACCTGGCGCAAAGTTTGAAAGGCAAGGGCGCGCGCGCGATCCATGCAGCTACGGTGGATTTTCTGCGTGGAGCTGTCGTGCAGCGAGAGCGACCCGAACTGGTGGTGCTGGATCCTCCGCGGGCCGGAGTCGGCGCGGAGGTTTGCGCGTTGCTGGCGCGATTGAGGGCAGCGGAGATCGTGTATGTATCGTGCGATCCGGTTACGCTGTCGCGCGACCTGAGGGTGATGGTAGACTCCGGCTACAAGCTGGTGCAGCTGCATATGATGGATATGTTTCCGCAGACGTTTCATCTGGAGACGGTGGCGGTGTTGAGACGTTAATCGCGGTGTCATTGCGGTAAATTGGACGGGAATTGCGGTCAGCAGGTAGAGCTTCGACGACCGAGCAGCAGGAAGGGCCCAACCCTGAGCTTTGGGCCCGCGCGGGCTTGCGGCCGGAGCCGCTGGCGTTTCGGCGAGCGCCGCTGCTGGCTGCTGCTGTGTGGTTTGCCGTGGGCACGGTGATGGCGCGGCACTGGCAGCCCGCTGTAATTTTGCTGGCGGCTTTGATATTGCTTGCAGGCCTGACTGCGGTGGCGCTGCGCGGCTGGCTGCGCGTTGCGGTTGTGCCGCTGGCTGGCGCGTGGATCGTGGCGGGGATGTGGTGCGCGGAGGTGCAGCCCGCGCCGTCGCAGCAGACCACGTTGCTGCAGTATGCCGACGGACTGAGCCGAGTGGTTCGGGGCAGGGTAGTGCGCGCAAGAGAGCTGCCGCCGCGCGCACTGTCGACTCCGGCGGACCAGGACTCCGACAACACGCAGTGGCATGAGACGGAGCCTGTGGCCGCACAGGCGGTTTCGGTCGATGTGCAGGTGGAGGCGATCGAAGAGGTAACGCCCGATGTGTCGCGGATGGTGCCGATGGAGGGCGGCGTTCGCGTAACACTGACGACACAGAGTGGTTCACTGCCGGAGCTTCGGTGCGGCGATATCGTCGAAGCTCCGATGCAACTGCGCGTGCCGGAGCGATACAACGACCCGGGCGCGTGGCAGTATGCGGACTACTTACTGGAGCAGGGAATCGGCACGCATGCGAGCGTGCGTTCCACGAAGTTTCGCAAGATAAACGATGGCACGGCGAGCGCGCAGTGCAGAATCTTTGCGGCGCAGAGCTGGGCTGCGGCGCGGCTCGACGGCTATCTCCATTCGCCTGCGAACCGGCGGTTGCCGCGCGCGCTGCGATTGAGCCCCGAGGATGCGGCCATGCTGAAGGCGATGCTGTTCGGCGACCGGACGGGGTTGAGCCAGCCGCAGCGCCTCGGCTTCCAGCGGACGGGCTCGTTTCATCTCTTCGTCGTTTCGGGATTGCACGTTACGCTGTTGGCTGGTGCGGTCTTCTGGCTGGCGCGGAGGCTGCGGCTGCGCGATTGGCTGGCTACGCTGTTGACGCTCGTGCTGGCGACAGGGTATGCGGTGCTTACGGGATTTGGTGCGCCGGTGCAGCGGGCTCTATGGATGACGGCGATCTTCCTCGTTGCTCGCCTGATGTATCGCGATCGCAGTGTGCTCAACGCGCTGGGTGCAGCGGCGCTGGGCGTGCTGGTGTGGTCGCCGCGCAGCCTGTTCGACTCGAGCTTTCAGATGACCTTTCTTGCGGTGATGTCTATTGGCGGAATCGCGGTGCCGTTGGGCGAGCGCAGCTTCGCGCCCTACACCTATGCCGCGCGTGCGTTGCGGGAGGATTGGGTGGATCGCGTTCTGCCGCCGCGTGTGGCGCAGTTTCGAGTGATGCTGCGGCTGTGGAGCAACGCTTTGGCCGCAGCATTTGGCCGCTGGGCTTTTTGGCTGCCGTCGATGTTCGTGCGTTGCGCGTTGTGGATTGCCGAGCTCGCGATGCTGGGCTTCGTTGTGGAGATGGTGATGGTGCTGCCGATGGCGATCTACTTCCATCGCGCAACTCCGTTTGCATTGCCTGCAAATATGTTGAGCGTGCCGATGGTCGCAGTGCTCGCCCCCATGGGTGTGCTCACCTTTGTTGCAAGCTTGCTGAGCAACTGGCTGGCGCTTGTTCCCGGCGCCGTGACTGCGCTGCTGCTGCACGGCGTGACGTGGACGGTCGGCGCAATGAGCCGCGTGCGTGTCGCCGACGTGCGCGTTCCACCGCCGGCTGGTTGGGTGATGACGATTGCGGTGGTGGCGTGGGCTTCGTGCATCTGGATTGTCAGGCTGCGCAGGAAGAGCTGGACGATTCGGCGGATTGGTAGCGACTGGGCTTTGTGGACCGTGCTTGCGACGCTGCCGGTAATTGCGGCGGCGACGCTGTGGCCGGAGCCGGCGCTGCTCTCTCCTCGCATGATGGAGGTGACGGCGATCGACGTTGGGCAGGGTGACTCGCTGCTGGTCGCGGGACCGGAGGGCGGCACCATGCTGGTCGACGCGGGCGGTCCGGTGGGCAGCATCAAAGAGACCGCAGAGGCGCAGGCTGCATTCGATATTGGCGAAGAGATTGTGTCGCCGTACCTGTGGTCGCGGCGCATACGGCGGCTCGACGTAATCGTGCTGAGCCACGCGCACAGCGATCACATGGGCGGGATGGCCGCCGCGATGCGAAGCTTTCGGCCGCGCGAGCTTTGGGTCGGTGTCGATGCCAACTCGACCGCCTATCGTGCGCTGCTGGCAGAGGCCGCGGAGCTGGGCGTAGCGGTGCGCCGTCTTCGCGCCGGCGATAGTGTCGCCTGGAACGGCGTGGAGGTGACGGCGCTGTCGCCGGCGGCGACCTACGTGAATGCCGCCGATCCGAAGAACGACGATTCGCTGGTGCTGCGCCTGCAGTATGGCAGGTCCTCCGCGCTGCTGGAGGGTGACGCCGAGGCACCCAGTGAGGGGGCCATGGTTGCGAGCGGCGAGGTTGCTCCAGTGACGCTGCTTAAGGTGGGGCATCACGGCAGCAAGACCTCGACTACGCCGGAGTTTTTTGCCGCGGCGCGACCGCGAGATGCAGTCGTCTCGGTTGGCAGGAACAACACCTTCGGACATCCGCGGGCCGAGGTCATCGACCGCATCGCGGAGGCGCACACCCGGCTTTATCGCACGGACGAATTCGGTTTGACAACATTTCTGCTGGACAAAGATGGGGGTATCCGGGAGATAGTGGGGAAGTCTAATGAACCAGGAGGCTGGTGAATGGATCTCGATCTCAACGACCCGACGGAAGATAACAATGCAAGCCAACCTATACTGACAGGCCAACCTGAAGTTGCGGCCGCGATGAGCGCCGAGGAGCGCGCAGAAGAGCAGAAGCTCATCCGCCGGCTGCAGATGATGATGAACATGGTGATGCAGGTGATCGCGCAGGATGCCAGCCTTACGGTGGACGACGCCTCGCAGATGATCGCCGACAGCCGCAAGGCCGCGCTTGCGATGTTCCCCGGCAAGGAACTGGCCTACGACCTTATTTGGCGGCCGCGCTTCCAGAGGCTGATGCGCGAGCGTTTTCGAATCATGTAACGCTTCGACGGGTCGCGCGCCGTTACCGCTGCACGACCCCTGTGGGGTAGACTGGCTCGCATGAGTGTCAATTGCAGCCATCTAAACACGATTAAGCCTGCCCATCCTCACACGAAGGGTTGTGAGGAATGCCTGAAGATCGGCCAGTCCTGGGTCCACCTTCGCCTTTGCAGAGAATGCAACCACGTAGGCTGTTGCGACTCCTCGATTGGCAAGCACGCAACGAAGCACTTCCACGCGACGAAGCACCCCATCATCCAATCCATCGAGCCCGGCGAAGACTGGCTGTGGTGCTACGTGGACGAGGTGATGTTTGAGCTGTAACCGCGGCGGCTAGCTCTGCTGCCCGTTGTTCTGCTGCTCTGTTGCGTCACCGAGCTTCACCTTGAAGTCGAGCTTCTTGCGCCCGCGGAAGATCGTCAGCGTCACCACATCGCCGGCGCGGTGCGAGTTCATCGCGGCCGACATGTCCTGCGGGCTCGCAATGTCCTGCCCGTCCATCGCGATGATGAGGTCGCCGCCCAGCATCACCGGCGTATTGCCCTGGTACGCGCGCTGCGTGCCGCCCTTCAGGCCTGCCTTGTCCGCGGCGCCGCCGGGCAGCACGCGCTCAATCAGGATCCCATAGTCCGCGGGGAGCCCAATCTGTTCGGCGATGTCCGGCCCTATCGGCAGCGTTACGACGTCCAGTGTTGGCCTGCGCACTCGTCCGTACTTCGCGAAGTCGTCGAGCACAGCCTTCGCCGTGTTAATCGGAATCGCAAATCCGATGCCCGAGCTCTGGTCCGCGCCGTTGTTGGCGATAAGCGTCGTAATGCCGATGACCTCGCCCTTCGAGTTCAGCAGTGGGCCACCCGAGTTGCCCGGATTCACCGCCGCATCGGTCTGGATCGCGTCCTCAATCGGATTGCCCTGCGGCCCGCGGATCGAACGTATCGCCGAGATGATGCCGCGCGTCATCGTTCCCTGCAGGCCGAAGGGATTGCCGATGGCATACACGCGCTGGCCCACGACGAGTCCGTTCGAGCTGGCCAGCGTCGCCGGCACCAGGTTCGGCGCGTTGATCTTCAGCAGCGCCAGATCGTGGTTCGGGTCCACTCCGAGCACGTTGAGCCTTGTAGGTTTTCTTGTTCGACAGCTTCACTTCAATATTTTGTGCATTGGCGATCACGTGGTTGTTGGTCAGGATCAAGCCATCTTTATTCAGGATGAAGCCCGAGCCCTGGCCCTGCTGCGGAACCGGTCCGTAGAAGAAGTCGAACTGCACCGTCGTCGATGTGATGTTCACCACGCTCGGTAGCGCCTTCTTGTACACGGCGATGTTCTGCAGCTCCTCGGTGTCGTACGCCGGCGCGGCATCGGCGACAGTCAGGTCGAACCCGGATTCAGCGGACTTCTTGAGCGTTCCCAGCCGCGCCCGGGTTTGGCGTTGAGGCCGGAGCGGGGTGCAGCCACGGCGCAAGAGCTCCCGTGGACGTGACTCGCGTTGTCACGTAATAAAAGCCAGAGAGCAGAAGAATCACCAGCAGAACAGGACGCAGTTTCATCGTTTCGACCTTCGAAATTCTACGGCAAGACCGGGTCTGCCGTTCCCTATATTGTAGCGATTTCCTGCAAAAACAACCTTCACCCGGCTGGCCGGTGCTTCTGCGCCTCCACCTGCAGGATCGGCCACAACTGGTCCACCTGCCACTCCAGCTCTGTCTGCGATCCGTCGTTGGTCAGCACATAGTCGCTGAGCGCAATCTTCTGCCCGTCGGGAATCTGTTGCGCCATTCGCCTGCGCGCCTCGGCCTCGAGTGCCTCCCGCTCGGCCTCGCCTAATACGGCTCCCGCCGCCGCTCGTGCTACGAAGCGCGCCATCTTCGTCTCCTCGGACGCCGTCACCAGAATCACCTTGTCGAACCGCCGCCGCCAGCCCTCCGCGCCGCAATGCTTCGTCTCGAAGACCAGCGCCGACTCCACCATCACCACCGCTCCGGGCTCCTTCTGGGCAATGGTCTCCGCACATCTCTGCCTGCTCGCGCGATCACCGCCGGATGCACGATCGCTGTTCAGCTCCTCCACCCGTCCTGAGCCGAACGCAATCCGCGCCAGCGCCACGCGATCCAGGTCATCCCGTGGCCAACACCACCTCCGGGCCGAAGTGCTCCACAATCGCGTGATACACCGCCTGACCCGGCTGCATCATCTCGCGCCCGATCTCGTCCGGATGAAAGCACATGCGCGCCAAGCTCGCGAAACATCCGCGCGGCGGTCGACTTTCCCGCTCCCAACCCGCCTGTAAGCCCGACGCGCAGCATCTACGCTCCGGCAGCGGCTTCCGCTGGATGCAGCTTTACTGCGCGTCGCGCCTTCGCCGCCGTCACCGTGTTCTGCATCAGCATCGCAATCGTCAGCGCGCCAACGCCGCCGGGCACCGGCGTATACGCGCCCGACAGCGCAAACGCCGCCGGATCGATGTCGCCCACCACGGTCGAGCCGCGTTTGAGAAGCTGCTCTCCGCGAGTGCCATCGCCGGGGAAGAATCTCTCCACCTCTGCCGCATCCGTCACGCGATTGATCCCGACATCGATCAGCGTCGCGCCCGGCCTCACCATCTCCGCCGTGATAAACCCCGGCCGCCCGATCGCCGCAACGAGAATCTCCGCATCGCGCGTAAACCTCGTCAGATCCTTCGTCTTGCTGTGGCACACCGTCACCGTCGCCGAAGCATTCAGCAGCATCATCGCTACCGGCTTGCCCACAATGTCCGACCGCCCCACCACCACTGCGTTCTTGCCCAGCGACCGGCAGATTTCGCCGCGCCCAAAATCTCCATAATCCCCGCCGGCGTGCATGGGCCAGCGCCGGCTGCCCGCTCTGCAGCCGCCCCACGTTCACCGGATGGAAGCCGTCCACATCCTTCTCCGGAGACACCGCCTCGAGCAGCCGCTTCGTATCCACATGCTCCGGCAGCGGCAGTTGAATCAGTATCCCGTCGATCTCCTCGCGCGCATTCAACTCTGCAATCAGTTGCAGCATCTCTTCGGTCGTCATGGTCTCCGGCGGCGTCAGCATCTCGCTGTAGATGCCCAGCTCCGCCGCACGTCTTCACCTTGCTGCGCACGTAGATCTCCGACGCCGGCACCTCGACCCACCAGGACCACCGCCAGCCCCGGGGTGATGCCGCGCTCCTTCAGCCGCGCGCACCTCCGCGGCGACCTCTGCCTTGATCTCCGCCGCGATGGCGACGCCATCCAGAACCCGCGGCTTCAAACCCGATGCGCTGTTCCCCGATGCACTGTTCGACTCATTCATTTTCATAGGCATATTGATGGTATCGCGCTCGCAGCCTATCGTGCTGCGATGCAACCGGTTACCCCTAACCCTCTGAGCTCAGGCGCAACCGGCTAGAATTCAACCCATGCCTCAGAATCCAACTCCTCCTCCAACTCCTCCCAGAGAGGCGCTGACCCCGCGCAAGATGCTCACTAAGCAAGACCTTCTTCACCTCGTCTGCCCCGTCTGCCATGCGGCGCTGCGCCTTGAAGCCGCGACGATTCTCTGCACCGGCTGCGCCCGCCGCTATCCGGTCGTGGACGGTCTTCCCATTCTTCTCGCCGCGCGCGCTCTTTAGCCTCGGCCCTTATTGGCCCTTTTCCGTTCAAGAAAACGCTTTCCCAATTGAACGCCCTGCAACTTAGGCTTCCGTATAGCATCCAATTAAAAGAGCCGGCGTCCGTGCGGCGGAGGAAAGTGAGGCCCACGATGTACGCAACCAAATACGAAAAATTCCCTGCTGCCGATCTCTCCGTCCTGCGCGAAGATTTGATGCATTCCGGACTGGACTCCTGGCAGGCCGCTGATCTTATCCGCTCCTATCTCGCCGGTCGTGGATACGGAGTCTCCACCGTCTCGGCGCGCAATGCAGCCTCGAGCATCGGCATGCACGGCTGCTCGCTCGAGCACATGCAGGAGGAGATCGAGAAGCTGGCTCTTGTGATGTAACCGGCTCGCAGTTTCACGCGCCAGGGCCGGATGCTTGAATCGGGCCCTCGTGCTTTAAGCGGTACTCATGACGCGAATGCAGTTACGTTCTCGCGTATTCTGGTCGTCATGAGCATGAATCCTCCCCTTCGCGCTCGGTCACTGCCTGTTCTTCTTCTGCTGGTTCTCTCGGTTCCGGCACTCGCGCAAGCCCCTGCAACCACCCCTGACAGCGCAGCCCAGTCTGCAGAGAAGACCGCGCAGAAGGTCGGAGCCACAACCAAGGAGACCGGCCAGACGCCTTCCTCCGCTCCGACAGACACCCAGCAAGTCGACGAAGATTACAGCACCGCGCTGGGCAAGCCGCTGGATCTGCCTGCGACCGCTCCTGCTCCCGCGCCCCCGAATAACAATGGCCGCCCGCGCATTGGCCTGGCGCTCGGCGGCGGCGGCGCGCTCGGCCTCACCGAGATCGGCGCGCTCGAGTGGTTTGAAGAGCACCACATCCCCGTCGACGTCATCGCCGGCACCAGCATGGGCTGCATGGTCAGCGCGCTCTACTCCACCGGCAAGACGCCCGCGCAGCTGAAGACCATCATGAACGACACGGTCTTCAACTCCGTCTTCAGCTTCAACCCCTCATACAAGAGCCGCAACTTCCGCCGCCGCGAGGACAGCCGCGAGCTTCCCAACGCCGTCACCATCGGCCTCCGCCACGGCGTCTCCTTCCGCAACTCCGTCCTCACCGATCAGGGCCTGAACGCCTTCCTCGACCGCCAGTTCCTCCGCTACGACGACCGCATCGAGTTCAACGACCTCCCCATTCCGCTGCGCTGTCTCTCCACCGATCTCAACATCGCCCATACCGTCACCTTCGCCCGCGGCTCCCTTCCCAGATGCTGTTCGTGCCTCGATCTCGATTCCCGGCGTCTTCCGTCCAGTCGCGATCGATGGCCACGAGTTCGTCGATGGCGCCGTCCTCGAGAACCTTCCCACCCAGACCGTCCATGACATGAAGGCCGACGTCGTCATCGCCTTCAGCCTGCCCCTCGGAAAGCTCAACGACAGTAGCCTTGATTCTCTCTTCGGCGTGTTGGGACGCAGCTTCGGCGTCGCCATCGAGGGCAACGAGCGCCAGTCGCGCAGGCTCGCCGACGTAGTCATCACGCCGAACGTCGACGGCTTCGGCCAGACCGACTACCTCAAAGGCGTGGCGCTCGCCCAGCGCGGCTACGACGCCACCGAGGCGCACAAGGCACAGCTGCTCAAATACGCCATCTCCGACGAGCAGTGGCAGGTTTACATGGCGCAGCGTGCATCGCGCCGGCCTCACGCCGCCGGCAACGTGCTGCGCGTGCGCATCAATGCGCCCAACGATAGCGTGACCAAAGCGGTGCAGCGCAAGTTCAACCCTCTGGTCGGCAAGCCCATCGACACTGACCAGATCGACGAGCTCCTCGGCCAGATCCGCAGCGGCGGCCAATACGACGCCGACTACAGCGTCGGCTACGATGAGAACGCCTCCGCGGCCGACGCCGATCGTCCTGTTGTCCTCGTTACGGTCCCGAACAAGGCCATCGGTCCGCCCTTCCTGCTGGTCGGCGCCAACGTCCAGGCTCAGACCTCCGGCGTCACCCGCGGCACACTCGAAACCATTTTTATCTGGCAGGGTCTCGGCGGCTACGGGTCCGAGCTGCGCGGCCACGCCACCGTAGGCTTTCTCACCAAGCTGGATGCCGAGTACTACCGCCGCTTCCTGCCGACCGGCACCACCGGCGGCTTCTTCGTCGCGCCCAACGGCAGCTTCCTGCGCAATCCCTTCTACATCTATGCCAACCAGCAGCAGATCTCCGAGCGCCTCCTGCAGGACACCAGCGGCGGCGCCGACATCGGCTGGTCCGACGCCCACAACCAGGAGGTCCGCCTCGGCTGGTCGGCCAGCAATATTCGCTGGACCACCTACGTCGGCTCCGACACGCTCTCGCCTCCCACTCTCGCAGGGAGTGCGCAGCACGCCCGCTTCCGTTATACCTATGACACTCAGGACCGCAATCTCGTGCCGCAGTTTGGCATCCGCGCCACCGGCGAGTTCGGCTACCTCTACAACGCCGTCGACAGTCCCAACGCCCCAACGTTCTCCGGCAGGATCGGTTTCGCGCACACTCTCGGCGCGAAGAACGTCATCCTCGTCGGCGCTGAGGGCGGCACGCTGTTCAATCGCAACGTCGCTCAGCCCTTCCGCTTCACGCTGGGCGGTCCCGTCCGCCTCGCCGCCAGCGCCATCGACGAGTACCGCGGCACCGACTACTTCCTCTTCACTCCCGCCTATCTCCGTCGCATCGCCAAGCTGCCCGACCCACTCGGCCAGAACATCTACGTGGGCCTCTCCTATGAGGCCGGCCAGATGCGCGCGCCTGACTTCAGCACTGTCACGCGTCAGGACGTATACTTCGGCCTGCTCGCCGAAACTCCGCTCGGGCTCATCACCATCGCCCCCGCCATCGGCGACTACGACCACCGTAAGTTCGTCTTCACCCTCGGCAAGCTTTTCTAATTGATTGAAAAATAAATAAAATAGCCCGCCGTGAGCGCCAATTATCAGGTATTGTCAACGCCTAGGAGAAAACCTATGCGCCTTGCAACATGTCTGTTAGCCTTTGCTGCCTTCACCTCTCCCATTCTTTTGTCGTCTACGCCGTCTGCCGCTCAGCAGGCCAGAACCCCGCTCCCCGCATGCAGTGGACAGTTCAACATCGTCCGCATCTCTGACATCAAGCCCGGTATGCTCCAGAAGTTCCTCGACGCTGTCGCCGCGCAAAAAGCCTGGTACAAGAAGGCCGGCAGGACCGACGAGATCGCGGTGATGCGCGTCGTCGACGAGAAGACTGGCGCCTACTCCGAAACCCAGGCCATCACCACCCACATCGAGCCCGCAGGCATGCCCAAGACTCCGCCTCACGACGCTGCTTATGACGCCTTCGTCGCTCTGTTCCGCGACAGCTCCACTATTAAGTCCGAGCTCCTCGCCTGCATGGCAAAGTAACGCAGCTTTACCACCGGTACGCTGGTTACCCGTTTCCTTGCGACTCCACGCGACGAAGCGGGTTAACCCCCGTTCTACCCCTTCCCACAGTGCATAATCAGGAGCCCTCAGCGCATAATCAAGATGCCCTCGGCGAGGACGGCATCGTAAGTCGTCTTCACCCCTGGCAAACTCTTGTAATCCGCCACGCAACGAGGACCACTATGCCTCCTGAGACAAGGCCGCCCTTCCCGCCCTTCACCCGCGAAACGGCCATCCTCAAAGTCCGCGCCGCCGAAGACGGCTGGAACACCCGCGATCCGCAGCGCGTCTCGCTCGCCTACTCCATCGACAGCAAGTGGCGGAACCGCTCCGAATTCATCACCGGCCGCGAGCAGGTCGTAGCCTTCCTCACCCGCAAGTGGGAGCGCGAGCTCGACTATCGCCTCATCAAAGAGCTCTGGGCCTTCAGCGAAGACCGCATCGCCGTCCGCTTCGCCTACGAGTGCCACAACACCAGCGGCCAGTGGTTCCGCTCCTACGGCAACGAGAACTGGCAGTTCAATGAGTTCGGCCTGATGACCCACCGCCACGCCAGCATCAACGACCTCCCCATCAACGAGTCCGAGCGCCTCTTCCACTGGCCGCAGGGCCGCCGTCCCGACGATCACCCCGGCCTCAGCGATCTCGGCTTCTAGGTGACAGGTCCTCGCGAATAACAGCACGAGCGCCGCGCAAGGCATAATCAAAAGATGCCCTCTCTTTGGACACCCTCCAGTTGGTCTGATCGGCTCGCCGAGCTGCAGGCCGCCCACCGGCGAGCTCAAAGAAGCCCCGCTGCGCCGCGACGTCCGCTCCCTCGGCACGCTGCTCGGCGACGTCCTCCGCGAGCAGGCCGGCGAGCCCCTCTTCGACGCCGTCGAAGCCCTCCGCCGCACCGCCATCGCCCGCCGCGAGGCCGACAACCAGACCCCCACCAGCAGCATTCCGCTGCTAACGCCGCCCCGCGCAGCTCCAGCAGGCCCTCGCCCACGTCCGCTCCTTCGACCCTGCCACCGCCTACCAGCTCGCGCGCGCCTTCGGCTTCTACTTCGAGCTCATCAACCTCGCCGAGACCAACCACCGCAAACGCCGCCGCCTCTCCACCGCGCTCGACGACGAGCCCGGCGCACGAGCAGGTCCAGCGCGGCAGCCTCCGCGGAACCCTCCGCCGCCTCCGCCAGCCGGCGTCTCCGCCGAGAAGGCCTACGCGCTCCTCAGCGAGTCTGCATCACCCCCGTCTTCACCGCGCACCCCACCGAGGTCGCGCGCCGCTCCGTCATGTTCAAGCGTCGCCGCATCTCCGACCTCCTCGAGCAGCTCGACCGCATCCCCGTCCCCGACCGCCGAACTCGAAACCCTCGAACACGACCTCATCGCCGAGATCACCGCCCTCTGGCAGACCGACGACGTCCGTCCGCCCGCCCCACCGTCCGCGACGAGATCCGCATGGCGCTCGACTACTACGAGTCCAGCCTCTTCGACACCCTCCCCGTCCTCTACTCCGAAGTAGCCGCCGCCCTCGCCGCCGAATACCCCGATAAAGCCGAATACCCCGATAAAAATGCTGTCATTCTGAGCGAAGTGAAGAACCCCCGCATTTCGTCCGAAGTTCCGCAGGCTCTTCCGGAAGAGCCACCAGCCTCCAAAGTATTCTGCCTCGCCGTCTCCCTCAGCTCATCAGCTTCGGCTCCTGGATCGGCGGCGACCGCGACGGCAATCCCTTCGTCACCCCGCAGGCCACGCGCGAAGCCCTCGCCATGGCGCACTCGCTGCTCCTCATCCACTATCGCCGCCGCCTGCAGAACATCTTCGAGCAGCTCGGCAGCTCCACCCAGCAAGTCCCCGTCTCGCCCGAGCTCACCGCGCTGCTCGATCGCTACACTCGACACACCTCCGCACCGCCGGCCAGACCGCCCTCGAAGAGCGCTTCCCCCACGAATCCGTCCGCCTGCTCCTCGCCTGCATCATGATGCGCCTCGGAGCCACGCCGCAGTCCGCCGTCCCGCTGCCGCCCAACCCGGCGCTCGCCCTCTACACCCGCGCCGAAGATCTCCTCACCGACCTCACCATCCTCCGCGACTCGCTCATCCAGAACCGCGGCCACCGCCTCGCCAAGCTGCTCATCGACCCGCTCCTGCTCGAAGTCCGCACCTACGGCCTGCACCTCCAGACCCTCGACATCCGCCAGCACGCCCGCATCCACGCCGCCGCCATCGCCGAGCTGCGCCGCATACCACCGAAGCGCTCCGCGAATCCACGCTCCCGCCCGCCGCTTCACCCCTCAAACCGCCGAAGTCCTCGACACCTTCCGCACCATCGCCGAGCTCAAACACACCTACGCCCCCGAGGCCATCCGCCAGTACGTCATCAGCGGAGCCACCTCCGCAGAAGACGTCCTCAACGTCCTCCGGCTCGCCCGCCTCGGCGGAGTCAAAGTCGAAGCCGTCAGCCGCCACGGCTCGCAGAGCCACGACCCCGGCCTCCAGCCCGTCCCGCTCTTCGAATCCATCGAAGACCTCCAGAACGCCCCCGCCATCATGCGCGAACTCTGGTCCAGCGATGCCTACAAGCCTCTCCTCGAATCCTGGAACCACCGCCAGGAGGTCATGCTCGGCTACTCCGACTCCAACAAAGACGGCGGCATGATCACCAGCACCTGGGAGATCTACAAGGCCCACCGCGCCCTCCATCAGGTCGCCCGCGACTGCGGCGTCACACCTCGCCTCTTCCACGGCCGCGGAGGCACCGTAGGCCGCGGCGGCGGCCCCACCCACCGCGCCATCTTCGCCCAACCCATCGACAGCTTCACCGGCGAACTCCGCATCACCGAGCAAGGCGAAGTCCTCAACTGGAAGTACTCCGACGTAGTCCTCGCCGAGCGCAACCTCGAGCTCATGATCGCCGCCTCGCTCGACGCCCTCGCCCGCCCCGACGCCAGTCAACTCCAACATCCGCAGCGAAGCGAGGTCTGCCATCCCCGCACCAGGTGTCCACCGTCACTCAAAATCCGTCATTCTGAGCGGAGCGAAGAACCCCGTATTTCGTCCGAAGCGCCCGGGAACTCCCGCATACTCCCCCACCTCACCGGCGAAATCCTCCCCGCCTGGGAGTCCGCCCTCGACCAGCTCTCCGCCACCTCCTTCGCCTTCTACAAAAAACACATCATCGACAACCCCGACACCTTCACCTACTTCGAGCAGTCCACCCCGGTCGCCGAACTCGAACACGCCCGCCTCGGCTCCCGCCCCGCCAAGCGCAGCGCCAGAAAAATCCATGGCCGACCTCCGCGCCATCCCCTGGGTCTTCGGCTGGATGCAGTCCCGCCAGCTCGTCCCCGCCTACTTCGGCGTAGGCCACGCCCTCAACGCCTTCATCGAATCGACCCCCGACGGCCTCGCCCTCCTCCAGACCATGGCCCGCGACTTCCCGCTCTTCCTCGACATCATCCGCAACGTCGAGATGGCCCTCGCCAAAGCCGACTTCGGCATCGCCCGCCTCTACGCCTCGCTCGTCGAAGACGAAGCCCTCCGCAACCGCGTCTTCACCACCCTCGAAGCCGAGTTCAACCTCACCCGCCGCATGATCCTCGCAGATCACCGGCCAGCAGCGCCTCCTCGAGACCAACCCCGTCCTCGAGCGCTCCATCCGCCTCCGCAACCCCTACGTCGACCCCATGTCCCTCATCCAGGTCGAACTCATCCGCCGCAAACGAGCCATCATAGCCGCCAACCCCACCGCCGACACCCGAGCTCCGAACTCAACCGCGCCATCTCCGCCACCATCAACGGCATCAGCGCCGGCCTGCGCAACACCGGCTGATATCTACAATCCACTACAATTACTTACGGTGCAATCAAACCCATTACAATGTAAGATAAATGTATGGCGACCTCGACGCGTAATTCAAAGACTTACACCATCAGCCTCCCGCCAGAGCTCGCGGCCAAGGCAGAGCTGTTAGCGAAACACGAAAGCCGCAGCATGAGTGAACTCTTTCGCGAGGCCTTCCGAAGTTATTACAACCAGCACCAGCAGGTAAAAGATTTCTTTGAGGAAGCCAGAGCCTACGCCGCAACACGCAATCCTCATGGCTATACAGAAGCCGATGTTCCCCGCCTGATTCGCGAGGTGCGTGCCGAGATGGATAGAGAGGAAGCAGAGAAAGTTGAGGCAGAAACGATTGGTCGTCGTCGTTGATACGAATGTCTGGATCTCTGCACTGCTATTCAGCAAGCCTCAAAGCGTTCCACTTCGCGCACTCCAACGCGCCGTCCGCCAAGACACTATTGCGATTAGCGAAGAACTACGCGGTGAAATAACGCATACTTTTAACCCACAAATTTAAGTGGACATCATCGCGAACTGAATACTTGTTGAATGGCTTCCTCGCCCGCTCAATTGCAGTTCGTCTGATCCACACCACCAAAGTCTGTCGCGATCCCAAAGACAACAAGTTCCTCGAGTGCGCCGCTCTCGCTAAGGCCGACTACCTAATCGCCGGCGACAAGGACCTTCTCGTGCTTGGCTCATACGCCGGCACGCGGATCATCATACCGCTCGAATACATCTCACTTGAAGCCTGACTGATCGCCCCTCGACGCCCACTAATCCGCCCTGAACCCCGTCACCTTATTCTTCTCAAACGTCACGGCCATCGGCTTGCCCATGTTGTCGAAGACCACCGTGCGATTCCCATAGTCCTTGCTATCGCTCTTCGACACCTGCCCCAGCGACAGCTCCACCTGCCGCTCATTCATTCCATTGATTACGGTGTGGCTATCCACGGCCTTCCATATCTCCGGACCCCAGTGCTTGTACAGCACATGCGGATCGTCATAGAAAAAGATCTCGTCCGTGTAGAACGTAAAGTCCTTGCCCTGCTGATACCCCACCGGCACGGCATACTCCTTCGCCGGGTCCGCGCTCTTCGGCAGCGTGAACGTCAGCAGCACCTGCCTGTCGCCGCCCGGAATCCGAAATGTCGCGTTCTTCGGAGCCACCTGCTCAAACGCGCCCGTCACCTTCATCTCATCCGCGCCCAGCAGCGTTCCCGCGGGCTTCGCATACTGCGCCGACTTGCCCGTCACCGGGTAGTACTCCATCTGCCCACCCGCCGACACCCACACCGTCGTCCCAAAAATATCCTTCAAATCCGCCATATTCGACGGCCGCTTGTGCTTCAGAAACACCAGGTCATCGTCGTCGACTTTCTGCTCCACCGGCTTATTGATCACTACCGGCTTATTGCGTTCGTGCTTCAGATACAGCACCTCGCCCCCAATCGCCAGCACTCCCACCACCAATGCCCCAATCGCCGCCTTCACACCAGTCTGCATTCAGCCTCGCTCTCTCAATCAGCAACCAGCAACTAACAACTGAATCTATCCCACCGGCTCCGCCCCGCTCAACTCCCGCTCCACCTCCAGCAGCGATTCGGCCGTCAGCGCATCAGCGTTCCTCAGCTTCGGAAACAGCGCCGCCGCAGCTCGCCGTCACCGCCATCGAAGCGATGCCGCCGATTACGACCGCTCTCACCGCGCCCCACCACTGCGCCGTCAGTCCGCTCTCAAATTCGCCGAACTCATTCGAAGCCCCAATGAACAGCCAGTTCACCGCGCTCACTCGCCCGCGCATCTCTGGCGGAGTAGCCAGCTGCAGAATGCTCGACCTCACCACCACGCTCACCATATCGCTCGCGCCGACGACGACCAGCGCCGCCATGCTCAGCCACATGCTCTTCGACAACCCGAACACCGCCGTGGCCGCCCCAAAGATCCCCACGCAGCACAGCATCGTCACGCCGGCCCTTCGTTTGATAGGCTTCATCAGCATCGTCAGACTCACCGCCAGCGCGCCCACACTCGGCATCGCGCGCAGCAGCCCCAGCCCGCGCGGCCCTGCATGCAGAATGTCGGTCGCGAAGATCGGCAGCAGCGCAGTCGCCCCACCCAGCATTACGGCAAACAGGTCCAGCGAGATCGACCCCAGCAGCAGCTTCGTCCTGAACACATATTCGAGCCCGGCGAGCACTGTCTTCAAACTGAAGGCCTTCTTCTCGCTGCGGTCCATCCGCGCCCGGATCATCCCCACCAGCACCATGAAGCTCAGCAGCATCGCCAGCGTAAACGCATACACAATCGCAGCTCCATTCCACTGCAACAGCGCGCCGGTCAACGGCAGCGTAAACAGCAATCCACCCACCGCCGGTCCGGACATGTTCGCAATCTGAAATACCGTCGCGCCCCACGTCACCGCGTTCACGAAATCTTCCTTCGGCACCAGGCTCGGCAGCATCGCGCTCGCCGCCGGCCCGCTAAAGGCTCTGCCCAGCCCAATCCCCACCAGCACCGCGTAGATGGGCCATATCTGCCCGCTCGCCATAAACCTGCTGCTCAGCGACAGCGCCATCAGCGCCCCCGTACACACCGCCTGCAGCCCATAACAACACAGGATGATCCATCGCCGGTCGTACCGGTCCGCCACATGCCCCGCCGCCAGCATAAACAGCAGCCCCGGCGCAAACAGCGCCAGCCCCGTATACCCCAGGTCCAGCGCCGAGTGGGTCATCGCATACACCTGCCATGCCACCGCCACCGACTGCGCCTCGGCCCCCACAATCACCATCAGCCGCGCCGTCTGATACAGCCTGAAATCCCGCGACTTGAATGCAGCCTTGAACCGCCCCGCCGTCCCCAACGTCGCTGTACTGCCACCTTCAGCCATATCCTATGCTTTCACACTTCAGCGACCACATTGATTCAAGAACTGATACCTGACAACTGATACCTGACAACTGAGAACTGGCAACTACAGTTACCGTCCCAGATAAACCTTGTACTGCGTCTCCACCACACCCGTGTTCCGCGCCAGCGTCAGCTTCGACTGGTTGTACTGATACAGCGTCTCCACCAGCCGGGTCTGCGCGCTCGCCAGCGTAGCCTGCGCCTCCACCACCGGCAGGTTATCGTCGACACCCGCCGCAAACCTGTCCGTCGCATCCTGCAGCGCCTGCGTCGCAAGGTCCACATTGCTCCGCGCCACCTTCACCTGCTCGTTCGCGCTCTCGACATCCAGCATCGCCGACCGTATCTGCTGGTCGATCGTCACCTTCAGGCTCGCCTCCTGCTGTTTCAGCGCCGTCAACTGCGCATCCGCCACCTCGCGCTGTCCGCGTAGCGTCGCCTCCTGGAAGACAGGCACCTGCAGCGTCCCCTGCGCTACAAACGATCCGTGGTACAGTCCGCCAGTCTCGCCCACCACGCCGTAGTACCCATCAAACGCCAGCACCGGAAACCGTTCCGCCTTCACAGCCTTCTTCGTCTGTACGGCGATATCGATCTGCGCCTCCAGGTTCAGCAGGTCCTTGCGCCGTTCAAACCCCAGCGCCAGCGCGTCCTTCTGCGACAGCGTCGCGTACTCCGCGTAGGGGGTCGTGTCGGTCAGCTGGATCTGCTGGTCCGCCGGCAATCCGATCAGCCGATTCAGCGCAATCTTGTCCTTCTCAAATATGTTCTCGTCGTTGATCTCCACCTGCTGCTGCGTCTGCAGCTGCACCCGCGCCCGCAGCACATCCAGGTTCGTCCCCACGCCCGCCTCGTGCGAAGCCGTTGCCTGCCGTAGCACCTCCTGGTCGGCCCGTTCCAGCGCCCTCGCATTCTCGATCTGCGAATCATCCGCCAGCGCCCGCAGATAGTACGTTCCCACCGCCAGCACCACGGCGCCGCGCTCATTCAGCGTCGTCAGCTCCGCGCCCTTCGCCGCGCGCTCCGCCGCCCGCCACAGGTAGTACGCCGGCACGTTGAACAGCTGCTGGCTCATCTGAAACTCAGCCGTCGTCACGTTCACCTTGATAATCGGGCTGAACTCCGCCCTGTCGGCCGGCGGCAGTGAAGTCCCCTTGAAGCCCAGCGCCGCCAGGTTAATCTGCTGTGCGCTTGACGTCGCGACGATGTTCATATTCGGCAGCAGCGCATTCCCCACCGCCAGAATCTGCCCATGCACTGTGAGCTGGTTCTCCCGCGCCAGCTTCACGTTCAGGTTCTGGTCCTCGCCCCGCGCAATCGCGTCATCCAGGCTCAGCGGCAGCACACCCGGCGTCGCCTGCTGCGGCGCATACGGCAGTTGCAGCATATTCGCCGGCTTTGCCGCCGGCACCGGAGCAGACGGCAGGTCAGCCCCGCTCTGCGAAGAACTCGCGCCCTGGGGAGAACCCGTCGAAGAACCAGTCGCCTGAGCAACCTCAGCCGCTCCACCCTGCGCCCGCGCCATCGGCGCCAAAGCCAACAAAACCGCCAGCCCCGCCAGCCACACCTTCACACCAACGCCTAATCCGCTCAATCTATTCTTCATGGTCACTTCAATTAGAGTGACACGCCAGCCCCCCGGTTGCGAAATCTCACCCCCTTTTGTCATCCATCAAGTTTGCCGGTTCTGGCCGCGCACCGTTCGTCATTCTGAGCGTTCACACATTTGCCGTTCTGAGCGTCCACTGTCATTCTGACCGCGTCCACACTTGTCATTCTGACCGTGCACAAGGTTTGTCATTCTGAGCGCAGCGAAGAATCCCCGCATTTGTCTTTGTCGTTGTCTTTTCGGGTTCTCCTTCAACTAATCGATGTCATAAATCTGTCATTTCAACCGAAGCGATTCACACAGCCTCACCGTGAATCGTGGAACGGAGGGTTTGTCCTGAGCGAAGTCGAATGGGATCCGCTTTTCTACCCATTTTCCCATCCCAGCCCAGACGCTTTGTCTTTGCTCACAGCTTCGCAGCTCGCAGCAGAAGGCCAAAAAAGCCTTTACTCTAAGGCATTTACAGCCTTTTTCGCGAAATTCCTCAGCAAAATCGCATGTCAAGCCCCCCGGCCATGAAAAAAACCATAACTCCATTCCCGCCAGCACTTAGCCAAACAAAGAAATGTGCACATTAGTTATGTGCGCCTTGTTAAAATCAGATTTAGAAGATTGAAAACAAACGAAACCAGAGCAAGGCCCGGCCACCCGCCGGGCCTAACTCTTTTGATTGGACGAATTTAGCCATAAGTCCAATGATTGCACGAATTTAGCGACCAGACCCGCCGCTATCTTAAGGCAATCATTGGACTTACGGCCGGAAATAGGGGGGTGTCCCCCCCGGAAAGGATCTTAGATAAATGCCACCGACTGGATGCCAGCCACATCGAACCGCTTCCGGCAGCGGATGTTCTTGCATCCGACCATGTCGTCCCGGCGCACCATGTAGCTCTGCGCCTTGGCGAACCGGGCCCTGTCGCGGTCATCGGCCCCGCGCGGCAGCTGCGCCTTCTTCCGGCGCACCAGCCAGCTCAGCTCATAGTCGCCCTGCTGCCCGCAGTGCGGGCATGTCATCACATGCGTACGCTGCTCCGGTCGCTCATCGAAAAAATCACGCTCTTCCATCCGGCACCTCGTCACTTCACCGCAGTCCAGCGTCCTGCTTCTGCGGGAAGCCCTTGCGAAGACGAGTATATTGCATAATCACCATGGGCTTCGCGTCCCCAACCCGTCTTTCAGGACGGCGGTTCCTTTATGAGCAAGCCGGAGAAGCAGCAATAAGCAAGCAGAAGAAAACAGCCATGAGCAAGTCGAAGAAAAAGACATTTTCGAAGGTCGCCGCCGTCAAGGCCAACGCTCGCGCCCGCGTGGGAACCCCGCCCCCCGCTCGCACTCTCCCTGACCCCAAACAAAAGGCCGCCGCCAACCCAAAACACAAGAAGACCCTGGCCGACCTCCTCACCAGCACAGGAGATGATGCATGAGCCTCTCTCGATCCGCCGTTATCGTCCTCAGCGCCGCCGTCGCAGTTCTGGCTGGCACCGCGCCGCTACAGAGCCAGACCCTCCAGGTCAACAAAGAAAACCGCACTATCGCCGTCACCGCCACCGACCACACCACTGCGATGGCCGACATCGCCACCGTCCACATCGGCTACATCGTCTACGGTCCCGACGCCGATTGGGCCTACGCCAGCGGCTCCCGCCTCTCGAACGCGATCGTCGAAGCCGTCGCCGGCGTCGGCGTCTCCCCCGACGCCATCGAGAGCGAAGACCAGAAGGTCTCGCCCGTGCAGGACTACCAGAACGAAAAACTCACCCCCGCCGAGAGGGCCCAGCGCAAGTTCCAGCTCACCCAGAGCTGGAGCGTCCACACCAGCGCCGACGACGCCTCGAAGGTCCTCGACGCCGCGGTAAAAGCCGGAGCCAACCAGTCCGGCCAGATCGACTGGAGCCTTAAGGACGAGAACGCCGCGCAGGCCCAGGCTGCCGCCAACGCCCTCAAGCGCGCCCGCACCGTAGCCGCCCAGATGGCCGCCGGCCTCAACGTCAAACTAGGCGCCCTCGTCTTTGCCAGCAACGAGACCCAGACCTCGCCAGTCCAGCCCCTGATGCAGATGAGAATGGGCGTCGCAGGTTTGGCAGCAGCGCCCGCTGTACCGCCCCTAGCCATCAACCCTCGCCGGATTGAAAAATCCGCCACCGTCTACGCCGTCTTCTCCATCGAGTAAGCTAATCACCACAACCAGCAACCAGCAACCAACAACTAGCAACTGAAAACTGACAACTGGACCCCATGACGATCCTTCCATACCGCGAACTCAAGCCGACCCCTGAAGCCGAAGCAACCTTCCGCCGCTGGCTCTCCCATCTCAACGAAGAGTTCACACGCCACCAATCCGTCGATCGCCGCTCCGAGATCGTCCGTGACGAGCTCATCCAGCTCTACCTCGCGCGTCCCGCGGGCACTGGGCGCAAGCAGTCGATGCTCATCACCGAGCTGGGCTCAAACGTCCTGACGGAGTCCCTCGATCCGCGCAACGCAACCCTCGAGCCCGAGTACTACGGCGACGTCGATCCCGAGCAGTACGGCATCCGCAAACCCCTCATCTGGTTCTGGCAGATGTTCGACCGCTCGCCCGTCGGCCTCAACCACTGGCTCGGCTTCCGCTTCCGCTGCATGCTCGGCCGCCACATCTTCAAGCACATCGGCAAAGGCGTGAAGATATTCCACAACGTCGAGTTCACCTTCGGTTACAACCTGACCATTGAGGACAACTGCACCATCCACAAGAACGTCCTGCTCGACGACCGCGGCGAGATCATCCTTCATGAAGGCACCAGCGTCTCCGACTACGCCAACGTCTACTCCCACACCCACGACATCAACCACCAGGCCGACGTCACCAACAAGGTCACCGAGCTCGGCCCCAACGCCCGCGTCACCTATCACGCCACCGTCCTGGCCGGCGCCAGCATAGGAGAGAACGCCATGCTCGGCGCAATGGCCCTCGCCACCAAACCTGTTCCACCCGGCACCGTCTCAGTAGGCATCCCCGCCAAGGTCAAACGCGAGAAGGACGCGGCCACCTAGCAGACCTACTTCAGCTTTTCCCGCAGCAGGTCGTCCACATCGTCGATCTTGTCTGTCAGCAGATTCAGCTTTCGTGAAAGCATCTGAACCTCCGACTCCGCCTTGCGATTCACGTCATAGTCCAGCTCGCTGCGGACGCGGTCCTTCGTGTCTTGGCGATTCTGGCTCATCATGATCACCGGCGCCTGGATCGCAGCCAGCATCGATAGAAAGAGATTCAGCAGAATAAATGGATAAGGATCCCAGGCCTTTCCACGCAGAATGATATTGATCGCCGTATATACGAGTGTCAGAACTAAAAACGAGATGATGAAGCTCCACGAGCCGCCGAATCGCGCCACCGAATCCGCGACTCGATCCCCGAAGCTCATCTCTTCCGCAATCACCTCGTTCGCATTTCGGTTCGCGCGCAGCCGCACCAGATGCTGCGAAGCATGGAACTGACGCCCCAGCACCGTCAGCATATCCATACCCGCCATCGGCTTGCGTTGCAGCAGCACGGAGATGTCATTGCGGCTCACCTCGATACACTCTGTCGGCTCTGTCGCCAGGGCGCTCGTCTGGTGCGGAGTCTGCTCCAGCATGGATGCAAAGCCGAAGAACTCGCCATGCGCGGGCTCATCCACCAGCACCTCCATCTGGTCCTCGTCGACGGTCGTCACCTGCACGTGCCCCGACATCAGGATGTAAGCCTGTGAGCCGGGATCGCCTATCTTGTAAATCCGCTGCCGCGGCGCAAATTTCTTCAAATCAACCTGCGCCGCCAGCACCGCCAGCTCGTCGTCGTCCAGCAGCGCAAACAGCGGAACATGTCTCAATTCCTGTGGATCGCATGCCATCGTTTCACCTCGATTTATCGTCCAAATGTTCCCATTGCAAGGGTTATCACGACAGACACTAACAGACCGCAAACCCTCTTCGCACCCCCCGTTGAGTCAATTTCCTCAACCTGTACCCAAAGTGAAAGCCGCCCTGTCACGGCAACTTCGATAAGCTAGTAGACATGAGTCAGGAAGTTGTTCTCATTCTCTTTCAGGTTGTCGTTCTCATCCTTGCCTTCAGCATCCATGAGTGTGCTCACGCCTGGACCGCCTACCGCCTTGGCGACCCCACCGCCATGATGCTCGGCCGCGTCACCCTCAATCCCCTAAAGCACCTCGATCCTCTCGGCTCCGTGATCTTCCCGCTCATCGGCCTCTTCTACGGCGGCATGCTCTTCGGCTGGGCGAAACCCACCCCCGTCACCGCCCGCAACTTCAAGCACTACATGCGTGACGACATCATCGTCTCTCTCGCCGGCCCTGCCAGCAACCTGCTCTCAGCCACGATCGCCCTTATCCTGCTCATCATCATGAAGCACGCCCTGGCCGGCGGAGACGTCGCCATTGGCACCGCTGTCGCTCTCGCCCGCCACATTCCCGTCTCGACCGAGAACCTGCCTCAGCTCTTTCCCGTTGCGCTCTTTCTCTATTACGTCATCCTGCTCAACCTGCTGCTCTTCGTCTTCAACCTCATCCCGGTTCCGCCGCTGGACGGCAGCCACATCCTCCGCCACTTCCTCCCTTACAACTTGTTGCGCTTCTACGACCGCATCGGCATGCTGGGCATGTTTGTCATCATGATCCTGGGCGGCAGCATCATCTTCCGCACCTTCCTGACTCCGTTGCAGGGAATCTTCAATAGCCTCCTCTTCAATCTCTAAGGCGGGGGACGGCCCCCCTGTATTTCCCGTATCATCACCAATGACAGAATGACCGATAAAAGCCCTATTCCTTCACGCCCCCGCGTCCTTTCGGGCATGCGTCCCACTGGCCGCCTGCATCTCGGCAACTACATGGGGGCCCTCTACAACTGGGTCCAGCTCCAGCACCAGTACGAGTGCTACTTCTTCATCGCCGACTACCACGCCCTCACCACCGACTACGCCGACACCAGCAGCCTCAAGGACAACATTCGCGAGGTCGCCCTCGACTTCCTTGCCGCCGGCCTCGACCCAGCACTCTGCACCATCTTTATCCAATCCCATGTTCCGCAACACGCGGAACTTCACCTGCTCCTCAGCATGTTTACACCGCTCAGCCTGCTTGAACGCGTTCCGACCTATAAGGATCAGCAGGAGCAGCTTCGTGACAAAGACCTCGCCACGTATGGCTTCCTGGGTTATCCCCTCCTTCAATCGGCGGATATCCTGCTCTATCAGCCGCGCTACGTCCCCGTCGGGCAGGATCAGGCCGCTCACGTTGAGCTCACGCGCGAGGTTGCGCGTCGCTTCAATGAACTCTACTCACCGAAGAGGCTCGTAAGTCTCTCCGGACTCGCTGAAGAACCCGACCCGAACAAACTGATACTGCCAGAGCCCGAGGTCATGCTCACTCCATCGCCGAAGGTTCCCGGCATAGATGGCCGCAAGATGTCGAAGAGCTATGGGAACAGCATTCTTCTCAGCGATCATCCAGCAGTCATACTCGAAAAAATATCCCGGATGAGCAACGGGGGGCAGCGCAATCCACAGACGTTGGCAGGAAACCCGGACATCTGCCCCGTCGGCGACATGCACGCTCTCTTCAGTACGCAAATGACGAACGAGATGATTCGTACTCGCTGCAGAACTGCGGACATTCTCTGCGCCGACTGCAAGGCACTTGCCGCCGGTTCGATCAATCTGCATCTGTTCCCCATTCGCGAACGCAGAGAGGCTTTAGAAAAAAATCCTGATCAGCTATGGTCCATCCTCGAGCAAGGAGGCACGCGGGCTGCAACCCGGGCGGAAGTAACCATGGAACAGGTACGCGCCGTGACAGGCCTGTCGCGCAATCGCCCGGCAATCGCATCTTCGGATCGGCGCGCATACAGTGCCTCTGAAGCCAGCCGGAGCGGTCATGATCTCAGCACCCACACCGCGTGGCTCGATCAGGAGACTAACCTGCGAGCTAAAAACGTCCGCGAGTATTGGCTCGCGAACATTGTCCCCGCAGAGATCAGACTCACCCAGGACACTGAACAGGTCTACATAACCGGGAAGAAGAAGCGCGTCTACGTGAACGTCGCAAGGATGGGAGAGGATGGATCCTGGGGCTTCGAAATTAAGCCGAAGACCTACGAACTATTATCGCTGCTCTGTTGGGACGACCATAATATTTTGCATGACTTCATCATTCCCCAGATCGCCTTCCAAGCCCCCTGGACAGCTCACAAAAAGACAATAGGAAAAAATGAAATTACTGTCCTACGGGTTCAAAATGAAGGTGCACGATTTCTGTTGAAGGTGCCTAATGCCGAACCTATCGAGATCACGCAATATCGCGGCGAATACACGCCGATGAATTAGAAGAGAGCAGAACTTTGGATCAGCAGCACAACAACCCGAACCGCGAACCGCAAACGGAAGAACCGGATCTGGATGGCCGCCAGGCAGAGGAAATTTCCGAGGCTGCCTCGCACCCGCCTTTCATCCTGGAGCCTAAGCCTGTCCCCGCGCCGCCTGAGCCCAAAGCGGAAAAGGATTCCAAAGACAAGGCCCGCGAAGAGGCCTCGCAGTCACCGTTCTCCGTCACCGTAGGCCAGGTCTACGACGGCCCACTCGACCTCCTGCTCGACCTCATCCGCAAGCAGAACATCGACATCTACGACATCCCCATCGCGCGCATCACCTCGCAGTTCCTCGACTACACCCACCAGCTCCAGCAGACCGACGTCGATGCCGCCGGCGAGTTCATCTACATGGCCTCGCTCCTCATCCATATCAAGTCGAAGACCCTGCTGCCCCGAGACCCTTCCGGCGTAAGCGACTCCGATTCCGAAGACCCGCGCCGCGAACTCGTCGAGCGCCTGCTCGAACACGAGCGCTTCAAAGCCGCCGCACAGATGCTCCTCCAGAAGCAGCAGATCGAAGAGGCCACCTGGACCACCCCCGGCCTGCGCAACTTCCGCCGCGACGCGGCAGGCGGCGATTCAACCCTCGATGACCTTGACGCCCGCGAGATAGCGGCCGACACGATCGACCTCGTCCGCGTCTTTCGCGAGGTCCTTGACCGCCTCCGCACGCGCCCCGTCCTCAACGTAGACGAGGAGTCCGTCACTGTCGCCCAGATGATCGACTACGTCCGCCGTCGCCTGCTCATGGAAGAGAAGCCCGTCAGCCTGCGACGCCTGCTGCACAACACCCATACCGAGCGCGCGCTCATCTGCATGTTCCTGGCGATGCTCGAGCTCGTTCGGCTGCAGGCCGTGCTGCTCCACCAACCCACCCAGCAGGGCGACATCCTCATCAAGAAGACCGATAACTTCGACTCCGTCTTCGCCGATCAGCCGGCCACCCGCGACGACTGGCGCTAGCGAAACATCTAGCCTCACGCTTTGCGTCAAAACCGCACGGGCCGACCTGCGTTAGCGAAACATCTCGCCTCGCGCTTTGCGTCAAAACCACCCGCGACGACTGGTGCTAGCCATTCGTTCTCCATTATCGAGAACAAAAAATGCCCCGGCATCACCGGGCACTTCGCTGGAGAATCGTCTGCTATCGACTAAGTAAGCTTCTGACGGCGAATCGCCGCGGCTGCAACAAGCGTCAGCATACCGGTACCCGCCAGCGCCAGCGTTCCGCTGACCCCGCGCTGCCCTCAACTTAGCACAGGATTTCACTCTCCTGTAACACTCCCGTTGCAAAAACAGCCTATACCTTTGGAACATTCCGAATTCGAAAACCTAAGGTGGCTAAAACCATGGCATCTCCAGTAACAGACCCGGCTGTACTCGCTCATGGCTCTCTGCTCGATCAGAAGCTCGCCAAGTCCAGCCCCGGCAAGTGGGGCATCATTCTCTTCGTCGTCATGCTCGTCGCCGGCCTCTTCTACATCGTCCGAGCGTTGTCCAACGACCTCTCCATCGTCCACCAGGCCTCCATCTACCCTTATATTCTGCTGGGCCTGGCACTGTTCATCGCTCTTGGCTTCGAGTTCGTCAATGGCTTCCACGACACCGCCAACGCCGTCGCCACCTGCATCTACACCCACTCGCTTGAGCCTCACGTAGCAGTCGTCTACTCCGGCATCTTGAACTTCACGGGTGTGCTGCTTAGCTCCGGAGCAGTTGCCTTCTCGATCATCACCCTGCTGCCGGTCGAGCTCATCCTCAAGGTCAGCAAGGGCTCCGGCTTTTCGATGGTCTTTGCGCTGCTTACAGCCGCGATTCTCTGGAACCTCGCCACCTGGTGGAAGGGCCTTCCTGCTTCCAGCTCGCATACCATGATCGGCTCCATCATCGGTGTAGGCGTCGCCAACCAGCTCATGCAGGGTAACCCCGGCACCTCCGGCGTCGAGTGGGAGCAGGTCACCAAGGTCTTCAAGGCGCTTCTGGTCTCCCCCTTGGTCGGTTTTGCTATGGCTGCAGTGCTCTTCCTGCTGTTCAAGCTGCTGGCCCGCGATCCTCGCCTCTACAAGGCCCCCGAGGGCACCGCGCCGCCGCCGTTCTACATACGTCTGTTGCTCATCGGCACCTGTGGCGGCGTCAGCTACTTCCACGGCTCCAACGACGGCCAGAAGGGCATGGGCCTCATCATGCTCATCCTGGTCGGCACCGTTCCCACCGCATACGCGCTCAACCACACCGTCACCGCCTCGCAGGTCCAGACCTTCGCCGCCGTCTCCACACAGGTAGCCGGCGCTATCGGCAACTATGTCGAGCCAGGAGCCGTGATCCAGGCCGCGGACCCTGAGCTTGAGAAGTTCGTCGCCAACAAGACCTACGAGCCCGGCGTCATGCTTGCCCTTCAGCAGATGATTAACGACATCCGCAACCAGGCCACCAGCTATGGCTCCCTTGCCAAGGTCCCACCCGACATGCAGGCCAACGTCCGCAACGAGATGTACCTCACCAGCGAAACCCTCCGCATCCTGCCAAAGACGACCGCCCCGAAGTTCTCCGACGCCGACACCAAGGCCATCGCCAACTATAAGAAGTTTCTCGACACCTCGACCCGCTTCATCCCCACATGGGTTAAGGTTGCCGTCGCTCTCGCGCTCGGCATGGGAACCATGATCGGCTGGAAGCGCATCGTCGTCACCGTCGGCGAGAAGATCGGCAAGACCCACCTCACCTACGCGCAGGGCGCCTCTGCTGAGATAACCGCCATGGTCACCATCTGGATGGCCGACAACCTCGGCCTGCCCGTCAGTACCACTCACGTCCTCAGCTCCGGCATCGCCGGAACGATGGCGGCCAACAAGAGCGGTCTGCAGATGTCCACCGTGCGCGATATCGCGCTCGCCTGGGTCTTCACCCTGCCGGCTGCAGCCGTCCTCTCCGGCTGCCTCTTCTGGCTCTTCAACACCATCGCCCGCTAGGTTGTATCCTCCGTAAACTGGCCCGCCACCCGGCGGGCCTTTCTTTTCCACAAAATACGCGCCCCAGCAAGCAGTCCCGGTCCCGTCCCTGCCCCCTGCAGGCCTCTTAGGTTGGTATTCTTACCTCTGACAACTCATGAGCCTCAAAGCAAAAATCGAAGCCGTCATCTACGCATCTGAAGAGCCCGTAACCCTGACCCAGCTTATCGGCCTCCTCGGCCACGAGGCCCAGGCCGAGCTCGACCACCTCACCTCCGCCCAGCGCTCGCTCTCGCTCAACGAGACCGAACTCGACCTCGAAGCCGCCGCCGAGTCCGACCCCACCCTCAATCCCAACTCCGAGTCCGAGCCAACCCTCAATCCCGACGCTCTCAACAGCGAGATCCTCGCCGATGCGCCTCCGCAGCCGGAGGACGCCCCAGCAGAGTCAGCCGCAGCATCCGCCGAGACGCCGGCAGAGCAGGGAAGTGAAGTCACACCAGCAGAAGAATCTTCCGCTACCAGGGACGACAAAGCTGCCCGCGCCGAAAAAGAAAAAGCCCGCCGTCTCCGCGACTACTTCCGTTCTATCCTCGACTCTCTCATCGCCGACTACGCCTCCACCACCAACGACCGCGGCATCGAGATTCGCGAGGTCGCCGGCGGCTACCGTCTCGCCACCAAGCCCGAGTACCACGACGCTGTCCGCGGCTTCGTCAAATCCCTCAAGCCGCCCCTGAAGCTCTCCTTGCAGGCTCTTGAGACCCTCGCCGTCGTCGCCTACAAGCAGCCCGTCACCGCCCCTGAGATCTCCGAGATCCGTGGCGTCGACTCCGGCGGCGTCCTCGGCTCGCTCATCACGCGCAAGCTCATCACCACCGCCGGCCGCAAGCAGGTCATCGGCCGCCCCATCCTCTACAAGACCACCAAGGACTTCCTCCTCCGCTTCGGCCTCAAAGAGATCTCCGAGCTGCCCAGCATCGAAGAGTTCGAGAAGATGGCCAGCGAGCTCGCCGACACTGAGCCCATCCAGGAGGAGATCCAGATGTCTGCGCACCACCACGCTCTCCAGGCCGACGGCAGCCCTGACATCGCCGAAAATCCGCTCGACATCACCGTCCAAGACGCCCTCGAAGACAACCCGCTCCGCAGCGCCTCTACCGTTCTTTCGGCCCCCCTCGCAGAACACGACGCCGAGCCTGGCGTCGAAGCAAGCGGCAATGAAGTAAGCGTTCATCAGGAGGAAGAATGACCAAGCTCATCCCCGACGCCAACCTGCCCGACGTCATAGCCACCCCTGAAGGCGACGGCGAATTCGCCCCTGACGAGCCGCTCGCCCCGCTCCCCGACGCCATACTCATCCCACCCGGCAGCGCGCCCAAACCCATCGAGGCCGAGAAACCCAAAGGCGTGGAAAAGTTCGTCGATGAAGTAGTCCGCGGCGAGTACATGTAGGCGAGCGCCGCGTAAATCCGGGGTGCCCTGCATGACCCTCCAACCCGCCAACTCCGACGTCTACCTCCACGTCCGCGTCGTCATCTCCATCATCGTGGGGCTCTGTATCACGACGCTGCTCAGCGGATTCGCCCGTTTCGTCCAGCATCCCCGCCGCGAGCACGTCTCGCTCCTCCATCTCGGCTGGGCCGCGTCGCTTCTCCTCTGGATAATCCACTTCTGGTGGTGGGAGTTCCGTCTCTCGCTGGTCCCGCAGTGGACCTTCGAGAAATATCTCTTCATCATCGTCTACGCGGTCCTTTACTACTTCCTCTGCACCCTGCTCTTTCCCGCCGACCTGCGCGACTACGCCGGTTACGAGCAGTACTTCCTCTCTCGCCGAAAATGGTTCTTCGGCTTCCTCGCCGCCACCTTCATCGCCGACGTCATCGATACCAGCCTCAAGGGTTCCGCCTACGTCCATTCCTTCGGTATCGAATACCCAATTCGCATCGTCGTAAACCTCGCCATCTGCTTCATCGCAATGTTCACCGCGAACCGCCGCGTCCAATACACGCTGCTGGTCGTATCGCTGCTGTATCACGTCGCATCGATAGTGCTGCTCTATAGCACTCAGTAATCAGCCCTCAGTAATCTACGCAGGCAGCACTCCCAACTGCTGCAACATTCCCATCGAATCCATAAGAATGCGGCTATCCACCATCCAGCTATCCACTACGCGGTCGATTACGACGCCCTTCACCTTCACCGGTTTTCCCGTCGCCGGTATTCCCATAAACGCTCCCTGGTGAGTTCCGGTCCACGAAAAGCGCGTCATCACCTTGTCCCCTTCAGCGATCTGCTCTTCGATAACCCAGTGCATATCGGGAAATCCAGCCATAAACGCGGACAGCACATCCTTCAGCCCTTGCCGGCCCGGCCCCTGCCCGGGAAAAGGATCGAGTTCAACAAAGTTCTCGGCAACAATCTCATCGGGAACAGCAAGCTTCTTCTGGTTCAGAACCTCTTCAATAAAACGTTGAATTACGGCGCTGCTGGATACTGACATAAATGCGTTAGTCCCTTCCTGGTCTTCGAATTGAATAACTATACAATTTCACCGCAGCGCAAATGTTATATAGTCGCGTATTCCCATCCATTCAGCTAAGGATCCAATCATGAAGCCTGTTCAAACGTTCAACATCCTTGGCGACACCGTCGATCTCTTCGTCAGCAGTGAGATGACCGGAGGCTCCCTTACTGTCGTAGTGGGTTCCACCCGTCCCGGCGGCGGTCCGCCTCCCCACATGCACACCCGCGAAGACGAAACCTTTTGCGTCCTCGAAGGGAGCTACGAAATCTGGAGCGAAGGCGTCTGGCGCCCCATCCCTGTCAACGTTCCCATCTTTGCCCCGCGCAACGTTCCGCACACCTTCCGCAATGCCGGCACCACGACCGGCAAACTGATGACCACCATCTCTCCTGGCGGTTTCGAAGCCTTCTTCGAGAATCTCTCCGGCCTCTCCCCCGCGACTGACATGCCCCGCATCCTCGAGATATTCGATCAATTCGGCCTCTCCCTGGTGACGAAGCCATAGCGCGTACACTTGTATAAGCACCACCAGACCGCGACGAGCTCCTCCGCAGTCAGAAGGCCGGCAACAAATGACAACCAAGCCCACCCCCGCCACTCCTGAAGAATCCACCGGCGACCGCCTCCAGAAAATTCTTGCCCAGGCCGGCATAGCCTCCCGCCGCAAAGCCGAGGAAATCATCCTCGAAGGCCGCGTCCAGGTCAACGGCGTCACCATCACCACCCTCGGCACCCGCCACGACGCCACCCGCGACCACATCCGCGTCGACGGAAAACTCCTCCACGGCCCCGAGCCCCACCGCTACTACATGCTCAACAAGCCCCGCGGCTACGTCACCACCCTCGACGACCCCCAGCACCGCCCCACCGTCGCCCAGCTCCTCGCCGAGGCCACCCAGAAGAGGATCACCGGCGTCCACGGCAAGCTGCCCCGCCTCTACCCCGTAGGCCGCCTCGATTATCTGTCTGAAGGTTTACTGCTGATGACCAACGACGGCGACCTCGCCAACTCTCTCTCCAAAGCCTCCGCCGGCGTCGAAAAGACCTACCTGGTCAAAGTCTCCGGCAACCCGCCCGAGTCCGGCATCGAGCAGATCCGCCGCGGTATCATGATCGACCGTGGCCGCCTCGACGAGGTCCGCTCCGGCCGTCGCGACCGCATCATCACCGCTCCTGCCCAGGTCGAACTCGCTCGCGGCGGCGACAACCCCTGGTACCAGGTCACGCTCATCGAAGGCCGCAACCGCCAGCTCCGCAAAATGTTCGAAGAGATCGGTCACCACGTAGAAAAGATCCGCCGCATCGGCTACGGAGCTCTTCGCCTGGACGTCCCACCCGGCGGATTCCGCGAGCTGACCCCCGGCGAGGTCCAGGCCCTTGACCGCGCTGCCAAGGGCAAAAAAGTAGTCCCCAAAAAGAAGACTCCCGAGTTCGCCCAGCTCAAGTCCCCCACCAAAAAGAAACCCACCTTTGGCCGCCGCCGCCCGGCCTCAAAGTCCTCTCCAGGTCGTTGAGAGCCAGCAGCTGAGAGCCAGCAGGGAAGAGCTCATCCAGGTTTCAGTTTGGTCGTTAAAAATCCGCGAAAATCCAGAGTGCCAACCTGCTGAATATGCCTTCCTGTTAAGACCCTCCACGTGCGATTTTCACCGGCCCTAAACCCAATGTTGTCTTCATCGGACCACCTGCTACAACTTTCTGGTCACCCCCCTTGACACTTGTCCATAATGAGGCCAAAAATACTCCGGCAATTCACAGGATGCTCGATGACAAATTCAACCCCTCGAGCATCCAATGAATTGCAAAGGAGTTTCATCAGTGGCAATTGAAAAAGCGGTATTTGGTGCAGGTTGTTTTTGGGGTGTAGAAGCCCGTTTCTCCGAACTAACTGGTGTAATCGACACAGCCGTAGGATATGCAGGCGGCGATCTTGACCACCCCACCTACAAGGAAGTCTGTACCGGCCGCACCGGCCACGCTGAGACAGTAGAAGTCACCTTCGACAACAGCCGCCTCTCCTACGACGCGCTCCTCGACGCCTTTTTCGCCATGCACGATCCCACCCAGGTCAACCGCCAGGGTCCGGATTTCGGAACCCAGTACCGCAGCGTCATCTTCACTCTCTCCGCCGAGCAGTTCGCCCAGGCCCGCGCCCGCGTCGCCGAGCTCAACGCCTCCGGCACCTACCGCCAGCCCATCGCCACCCAGGTCTTCCCCGCCACTACCTTCTGGAAGGCCGAGGAGTACCACCAGCGTTACCTCGAAAAGCGCGGCATGGTCCACTGTCACATCTAGCATCGAATCTGCATCAGCCTTAGCATCGAATCTGCATCAGCCTTAGCATCGAATCTGCATCAGCCTTAGCATCGAATCTGCCAGCATTTTCCGGGTGCCTCGCTCTTCATTTGATATGAATTCACAGTGGTATGATTGAGGCAAGGGCACCTGCCACCCTTGTGCTGAACACAACCTTGTCCATCACCCCGCACAACATTCCTCCCGCTGGTCTCACTCAGCCCGCTTCAGGCACGCCGTCCCCTCTCCGGAAGCTCCTGCGCTTTGTCGGCATCGATCGGGCGATTGCATATACCGTTCTCGGCCGCGGATGGGCTTCGATAGCCGGTCTCGTTACGATCGCTCTCATCGCACGTTTTCTTTCCCCAGCCGAACAAGGCTACTACTACACCTTCGGATCGATCGTCGCTCTTCAGATAATCTTCGAGCTCGGCTTCTCGGTCGTCATTCTCCAACTCGCAACTCACGAGGTGGCGCATCTTACTCTAACGCCGGATGACCGTATCCTCGGCCCCGTCGACTCACACAGCCGCCTCGCCTCAGTCCTTCGCAAAAGCGTGAAATGGTATGGGGTTGCCTCGGTGTTCATGGCATGTGTTCTGGCCCCGGCCGGTTGGTATTTTTTCTCGACCGCGCCCGGCGGCAACCATGGCATTCGATGGCAGCTGCCCTGGATCGCCGTAGTCCTCGCCTCCAGTGTCACGTTTCAAATCGATCCCATCTTCTCGTTTATGGAAGGGTGCGGCTTTGTCGCGCGCGTCGCCCGGATGCGGTTGTTGCAATCCGTTTTTGGCAGTGTTTTCGCCTGGGCCGCTCTTCTGCTGCATCACGGACTCTTTGCTCCGGCGCTTCTCATTTCCGGCCAGGCTCTCGCGGGTCTTCTATGGATCGTTCGGCGCCGCGGACTGCTCCTCAATCTCCTGCGCCGCCCTGTCGACAGGCACGCCATCGACTGGTGGCAGGAGGTCTGGCCCTTTCAATGGCGGATCGCCGTCAGCTACGCCTGTGGTTTTTTCATCTTCCAGCTCTTCAATCCCATCCTTTTCCGCTACTGGGGCCCGGCTGCTGCCGGACGCATGGGTATGTCCATTACTATTTCGAATGCCCTCGCTGCTGTCGCCATCGCCTGGATCAACACCAAGGCAGCCCCATTCGGCGCCATGATAGCCCGTCGCGAATTTGACCGGCTCGACCAGATATTCTTTCGCTCTGCCAGCCAGTCGGTCGTCCTGTGTGCGATAAGCTCGCTCCTTGTCTGGCTAGGTTCCCTTTTTCTTTGCCCGGCACCACGTCCCCTTCGCCCAGCGCCTGCTTCCACCTCTTCCCTTCGCGCTGCTGCTTATTTCGATGAACATCAACCAGATCGTCGCATCAATGGCTCTCTATCTTCGTGCGCACAAGCAGGAGAAGTTTCTGATTAACTCCATTCTCGGAGCCATCGGTGTCACACTTTCCAGTTTCTTACTCGGATCCCGCTATGGCGCTCTTGGAATGACAACCGGGCAAGTCGTGCTCGGTCTGATAATCGGTCTCGGATACGGTTCTCACGTCTTTCTTAAATATCGAAGGCTCTGGCATGCCTGAGATCGCTTCGATAGAGGATCGACCTCTCCTCACCATCGCCATCCCCACCTACAACCGCTCTGCCTTCCTCTCCGAGTTGCTCGATTGCCTGTTACCTCAACTTCTTGCAGAACCTCGCGTTGAGCTCCTCATCTCCGATAACGCGTCGCCTGATGACACGCTTCAGCTCCTCGAATCCTTTCGCACCCGGGGTCTTGCCTTCCGCCTGCTGGCCAACTCAACCAATATCGGTGCGGACGCCAACTTTCTCCAATGCTTCAATCAGGCCGCCGGCGACTACGTCTGGGTACTCGGTGACGATGAGATTATTCTGCCCGACGCCATTCACTCACTCGCCTCTCTCATCGATCAGTGCCCCTGCGATCTCGTCCATCTCTCCGGATTCGGCTTCACCGGCAACTATCAAACTCCTTCAGAAACTGTTTTGCACGATCGTCTCGGACGATTCGCCGAGGATGTTATCAATACACCTTACGTCCTCAATAAAATGAATGCTCTTATCGGTCTCGTCAGTTGCATGATCGTCAATAAGCGCCGCCTCCTTGAACGGGGCTATCCTCCCATCGAACAGCTCAATGGAACGAACCTCCTGCAGGTAGGTTGGATATTCCCTCTTGTGCATCGGTCTACCCGCGTACTTTACGTTTGGGAGCGCCTGTTTGCATATCGCCGTTACAACAGTGGGGGCTGGGGGGTCTGCCAGATTTTTGGCATAGGACTCCACCGCATCGCCTACCAATATCTTTCTGCAGATCCTCTGCTTGCTCGCAGCCTCATGAACGGCGTCATTCGCTACTGGATGTGTGACAGCGTGATGGACATGCGGCTTGGGGTCGACAGCGGTAAACACAACGAAGACGTCACCCGCACACTCCAGCCTGTGTACGGTCATAATTGGCGTTATTGGATCTTTGTTTACCCCATCGCTGTCCTGCCCCTGCCTCTCGCTCGTGCGGCCCACGCAGTTCTAAAGACTATCAATAAGCTCACACGCGCTCTTCAAGCTGTCCTTCGCCATATCTTTCGACATGGCGCCTATCTGCGCCCCATCTAGCTTTGCACTCCTCGCTCGAGCCCTCTGTGCTACACTGGTGTTGCACTCTCAGGAGTGCAGGCATCGCAGGCAAAGACTCCGTCGCAACATCATGGGTCTGGCCAGAGACTGCGATTCGCCTCACCCACCGCATACCTTCCCCCTGGAAGCCGCGCTGGTTGCTCTGGCTGGAAGATTCGTCATCGGACGAATCTCGCCGTGCAGCAGCAGCGCTTCGATTCATTCCGACAGCAATGCTGACTAGATAAATCTATTGGCGCTTTTGTGCCCCTGCGTCACCCGCCGTCCATCGCGTCGGCAGAGCTGTACCTACACCTAAAGGAATAATCTTGAACTCCGCAACTCTTGAACCTCAGATTCAGGCCCAGCCTGAACCCCAGAACCACACTACTCCCCACCGTCACGAAGCGCCACTCGGCCTCACGCTCGACCAGAACTCCCGCTTCACTGACTTCAACGTCTCCGACTCCCTGAAGAACCGCCTCACCAACGCCGGCTTCATCACGCCGACGCCCGTGCAGGCCAAGGCCATCCCGCCCGCGCTCGACGGCAACGACATTCTCGCCACCGCCTCCACCGGCACCGGCAAGACCCTCAGCTTCCTCGTCCCCATGATCCAGCGCATGGATGCGAACTCCGTCCCCAGCACCAAGGGCAAGCGCGGTCCTATCCGTTCGCTCATCCTGCTGCCCACGCGCGAGCTCGCCATGCAGGTCCTCGAGGCCTACCACAAGCTCGTCCCCAGCGCGAAGCACGACTCCGTGCTCGTCTGCGGCGGTCTCTCTGAGAACACGCAGCTTGACCAGCTCGACCGCGGCCCGCGCCTCGTCGTAGCCACTCCCGGCCGCCTCGAAGACTTCCTCCGCCGCCGCGAGATCAACATCGGCTCCGTCGAAATGTTGGTCCTTGATGAAGTAGACCGCATGCTCGACATGGGCTTCCTTCCCGCCATCCGCCGCATCGTCGGCGCATTGCCGAAGACCCGCCAGACCATGTGCTACTCCGCGACCCTCGACGCCAACATCACCGAGATCGTCCGCGACTACGTCCGCAACCCCGTCCGCGTCGAGATTGGCGTCACCTCCAAGCCCTCTGACCGCGTCGAGCTCCGCGTCTACACCGTCATGCAGGACCAGAAGCTCGGCCTGCTCGACCAGATGCTGCGCGAAGAGGAAGGCACCTTCCTCGTCTTCTCGCGCACCAAGCACGGCGCCGACCGCATCAGCAAAAAGCTCGAGAAGTCTCGGCCACGACGCCGACGTCATCCATGGCGACCGCAGCCAGTCGCAGCGAACCGCCGCCCTCAAGGGCTTCCAGAACGGCAAGCACCGCGTCCTCGTCGCAACCGACGTAGCCGCGCGCGGCATCGACGTCCAGGACATCGCGCACGTCGTCAACTACGACCTGCCCAACGCGCTCCGACGACTTCGTTCACCGCATCGGCCGCACCGGCCGCGCCGGCAAGAAGGGCGTAGCCACCACCTTCGTCATGCCCCAGGAGCGCTCCGACGCCCGCAAGCTCGAGCGCGAGCTCAAGATAAAGTTCGAGTGGCGCGAGGCCGATAAGAACCTCGAGAAGGAAGTCCGCAATCAGCCGATCGACATCTCAAAGCCGGTGCAGGATCTGCTGATGATGGAGACCCGTTCCTGGAAGGGCAACGATCCAGTCACTCCGATGGCCTCGGCCACGCCTTACCGTTCCAACAACGGCGGCGGCAACGGAGGCGGCTTCCGCAAGCGCGGCGGCAACGGAGGCGGCGGCTTCTCCGGCGGACGCAGCTCCGGACGGCCCGGCAGTCACCGCGGCAGCAACGCAGGCTCGCGCCCAACCCGCGGAAATCGTGGCCGCTAAAAATCCGTTCAGTTCCAGCTTCGAGCTCTCAAAAAATCGCCGTGCCGCTTCCCACGTCAACCAACGTCGCAAACGGCACGGTGATTTTATCTGAGCTCCCACCAGTCCCATGCTTTCGGTTGACGCAGCACCGCTGAGTCCCTAACATCAGCCCTATTCATGGTTCTTCGCAAGCCTCTTTGGATAACCCTCACGCTGGCATCTCTCTCGGGCCTTTGCGTCGCTCTCTTCGTTCCACTCGCCTCTCCAATGCCTGCCTACCTCTCGCGCGCCCAGACATGGGCCACCACCGGCAGCATCGCGGACATCTTCGCTCCGCTCGGCTACTGCCTCCTCATAGGAGTGGTCCTCAAAATCGCCGGCTCGCTAGGCATCATCCTGCTCCAGCTCGCGCTGCACGTCGTCACCACCTACGTCGGCATCCTGTTGCTACGCGAGCTCGGCCTTCCTGAAAGATGGAGTGCCTTCGGAGCCCTCCCCCTCGCTCTCAATCCGGTCCTCCTGTTCTCAATCACCAAGATATGGGACGTGCAGCTCAGCACCCTCCTCTTTCTTCTCTTCGTCCTGTTCTGCCTGCGCCTGCAACGGGCCCACGCCGCGTCCTTTCTGTGGACGGCCACTGTGGCAGGACTGGTCTTCGCCGCAGGAGCCTTCTGCCGCCCGAACTATCTTCTTCTGCTTCCCGTCTTCGGGCTCGTCCTCATCCATCGCCGCAAGTCGATTCAGCTCTCGATGCTCTCCGCGGCAACCCTTTCCTTCGCAGTGGTAGCCCTCGCAACCTGGACATTGCTGGCCATAGCGGCTCATGGCAGCGTCTTCTTCCCCAACAACGGCTCATACAACCTCTACGCCGGCCACAACCCCCAGGCCGCGCACTCACTCCTCGTCAATCTGAACGGGGAACCTTCCCTCATAGATGAGGTCCACAAAGGCTACTCTGCCGATCCAAACGTCGACTTCAGCAGCCCCTCCATTCGCGCCTTTTATAGCCGGCAGGCCATCCTCTTCATCCGCACCCACCCCGTTGCCGAAATCGCATTGGTGCCTTTGAAGCTCCTCACCTTCTTCCGGCCCGATACCAAGGTGCATCCTCTGGCCAGCCCTGCCGGCCTCGCGCAGGCTCTACTGGCGCTCCCGATAGTGCTCTTTCTCGGCCTTCTCCTCTGGCCGCGACGTCCCTCGCTCCTGCCCTCTGACCGCCTTCTTTTCCTCTTTGAAGCTGCCTACATCGTGCCCTTTCTTATCACCAACTCTGACCCCCGCTTTCGCGTCCCCCTCGACGCGCTTCTGCTCCTCCACTGCGTCAGCCTTCTCTATCGCCGCGTTCAGCTGCATCGCAGTGTCCAACCCGGCAATATCTCCGGAGCGACAAGGAGCAACTCTCCCATCACTCAAAGCGAGTAAAATTCATTCATGGCGACGCCCCACCGGTTGAGGCTGGATTTCATCGATGGCATGCGAGCTCTCGCCGCCCTTTACATCGTTCTCAATCATTCCCTGCAATCAGCCGAATACGCTTCCCCGTGGCTGTCCTTCCTCGGGCGTGGTCACGATGTGGTCGCTATCTTCATTGCGATCTCAGGCTTTTGTCTGGCGCTTCCCATGGCGCAACACGGACGCTGGAACCTCCAGACCTGGCGCTTCTACAAGAAGCGGGCCCGGAGAATTCTGCCGCCCTACTTTGCCGCAGTAGCCATCGGACTATTCTTCGTTCTCGTCTACAGCCACAAAAGCGATCTGCAGGATTACGCTGGTGCCCCTGTCAGCTCGGCCACCGTCATTACCCATGTTCTTCTGGTGCAAAATTGGAGTCGGAGCCAGATGTACACTCTCGACGGACCTCTCTGGTCGATCGCCGTTGAGTGGCAGATATACATTCTTTTTCCGTTGATTATTCTGCTTTGGCGCTACGGCGGCAGGTGGCTCACATTGCTCGTAAGCTTCGTCGTAGCGCACGGCCTCCTCTATGCAACCCACTACGGAGGATACGCAAACTTCCTCTTTCTATTCGTGGTTGGGATGCTCGGCGCCGAACTGGCATTTTCCGATGAGCATAAAAACTGGCTCGGCATCGCAACTCTGTCGAGCATCGCCGCCTACCTGCTTAGTCTTTTGATTCCCCGCACACCCTACGTCATCTCCGACATCTTCATCGCTCTAAGTGCCGCCCTGACCATGGCGTACCTCACCCGTAATCCTCAGCACTGGGCCGGCAAAATCCTGGGATGGAGGCTTCTGGCCTGGCTCGGCACCTTCTCTTACAGCATCTATCTTGTCCACAACTTTTTTCAGTGGCCCGTACGTCGATGGATATTGGAATCGAACGTCGGACACCTGGCTGACTCTCACGCAAAGATGGCGGTGGTAATGGTCTTTATCGTCGCTCCGCTCGCCGTAGCCGCCAGCTACGTCTTTCACGTGATCTTCGAGCGGCCATTCGTAAGCCCAGGTCGCCAGATCGTGGAACAGAAATTAGCTCCCACCCTGTAAGTGTCGTGATTGGCGCAAACGTAACTTCATTTTCATCATCTCTATACCCAATGCCTGGCGCTCGCGTCACGCCGCATCGGAAAAAGCCTGTAAAATAGAAGACATCCCCATGATATCTGTCTCCAATGTCACCATGCGCTACGGCTCGAAGCTCCTCTTCGAGGATGTCTCCGTCACCTTCACCACCGGCCGTCGCTACGGCCTCACCGGCCCCAACGGCGCCGGCAAGTCCACCTTCATGAAGGTGCTCACCGGCGAGATCGACGCCCAGAAGGGCACCGTCGTCCGTCCCCGCAAGATCGGCGTCCTCAAACAGAACCAGTACGAGTTCGACGCCTACCGCGTCATCGACACCGTCATCATGGGCAACGCCGCCCTCTGGGCTGCACTCGAGGAGCGCGAGCTCATCTACGCCAAACCCGAGATGACCGACGAGGACGGCTCACGCCTCGGCGAGCTCGAAGGCATCGTCGGCGACGAGGACGGCTACGAGGCCGAGTCCAACGCCGCCGTCCTGTTACAGGGTCTGGATATTCCAGATGAGCTCCACGAGCGCAAGATGTCCGAGCTGCAGGGCGGCCAGAAGGTCCGAGTCCTCCTCGCCCAGGCCCTCTTCGGCAACCCCCAGGCGCTGCTCCTCGACGAGCCCACCAACTACCTCGACCTCGAGTCCATCCACTGGCTCGAAAACTTCCTCAACCGCTACGAAGGCACGGTCATCACCATCTCCCACGACCGCTACTTCCTCAACTCCGTCTGCACCCACATCGCCGACATCGACTACGAGACCATCATCATCTATACCGGCGGCTACGACGACATGGTCCTGCAGAAGACCCAGGTCCGCGCCCGCATCGAGAGCCAGAACGAGCAGCGCGAGAAGAAGATCGCCCAGCTCAACGACTTCATCGCCCGCTTCTCGGCCGGTACCCGCAGCTCGCAGGTCAACTCGCGCAAGAAAGAAGTCGAGCGACTCGCCACCACCGAGCTCGCCCGCTCCAACATCCAGCGCCCCTACATCAGCTTCAAGATGGAGCGTCCCTCCGGCAAGCACGTCCTCGAGTTCGAACTCGTCAACAAGTCCTACGCCCAGCCCGACGGCAAGACCGAGCACGTCATCCGCAACTTCTCCGCCTCCGTCCTTCGCGGAGACAAGGTCGTCCTCGTCGGCCGCAACGGCCAGGGCAAGACCACCCTCATCAAGGCGCTCCTCGCCAACGCCGGTCTAGACGAATCCGACGCCTCCGCTATCGATTCCGGCACCGTAAAGTGGGGCCACGAGGCCCAGATCGGCTACTTCGCCCAGGACCACACCGCCTCCATCCCCAAAGGCGCCACCGCCGCCGACTGGCTCCACAGCTTCGACCCCAAGGCCACCAAGGAGGACATCCGCGGCATACTCGGCCAGATGCTCTTCCGCGGCGAAGAAGGCCTCAAGAAGACCGAAGCCCTCTCCGGTGGCGAAGCCGCGCGCCTGCTCTTCTGCAAGCTCATGCTCCAGAAGCCCAACGTCCTCGTCTTCGACGAGCCCACCAACCACCTCGACCTCGAATCCATCAACGCCCTCAACCAGGCCATCCAGAAGTACGAGGGCACTGTCTTCCTCGTCACCCACGACCAGGACCTCATCGAAGAGGCCGGCACCCGCATCTGGCACTTCGAGGGCGGCCCCACCGACTTCCACATCACAGACCACAAGGGCCCCTACGAGGAATATCAACAGCAACTAGCCCTCACCGCGAAGTAGCTACCGGTTCTCAGTTGTCCGTTCTCCGTTCTCAGATAGAAGACTAAAATCAAGCAACGAATAATCAGCAACTGACGACCGACAACTGAGAACCGACAACTCCTTATGCCCACCGAAGAGCCCATCAAAGACCCCGCCCGCAACGTCCTCGGCCAACCTCTGGCCACCTGCGGCTGCGAGCCAATGACCGGCTTCTACCGCGATGGCTGCTGCAACACCGGCCCCAACGATCTCGGCGTCCACACCATCTGTTGCATCGTCGACGCCCCATTCCTCGCCGCCTCCAAAGCTCTCGGCAACGACCTCTCCACCCCCATGCCGCAATACGGATTCGCCGGCCTCAAGCCCGGCGACCGCTGGTGCGTCTGCGCCGCCCGCTGGCTCGAGGTCCAGCAGGCCGGCTCCGGCTGCCCCGTCGTCCTCGAAGCAACTCACGAGAACACTCTGCGCATCGTTCCCTTTGAACTTCTCATCCAATTTGCCGTAATACCTAAGCAGCTCCACTAGACGTCGATTCCCCGGCCCCGTCGCCGCGAAAGTCGCATCGTATCCATACGGGTTCAACTGCTTGACTTTACTGTACTAATCGTCCAATCTAAAGTTACGCAAATACTTACAATGTGCTGGCCGCGCTCGACAGCTACCTCCTTTTGGGGCTGATCTCCATATATAAGCAGCCAGCCTTCTCGATTCACGAGTAGATATCTTTCCCCCGGGATCTACCGTTTTAGGAGGCATTTCTAATGAGCAAAATCTCTGTCTGCAGGCGGCTTTTTGTCCTTGCCGTCTCCGCTGTCCTTCTCTCCGCTGCGATTCCCGCCTCCGCCCAGTCAGCCGGCAACGGAACCATTAACGGCACCGTCACCGACACCACCGGCGCCCTCGTGCCCAACACCGAAGTCGTCATCAAGGACACCGATACCGGCGCGCTCCGCACCCTCATCACCAACGCCGACGGCTACTACACCGCTCCCGCGATGCAATCCGGCCACTATGAGATCGTCTTCGGCGGCGGCGCCTTCGCCAAGGTCGATCGCAAGAACCTCGTCCTCACCGTCGGTCAGATCCTCACCGTCGACGCCTCGCTCCCCGCAGGCTCTGCCTCCACTGAGATCACCGTCACCGATGTCGCTCCGGTCCTCGATTCCAACAAGGTCGAAGTCTCCCAGACCCTCTCGCAGAACATCGTCAGCAACCTCCCCGTCAACGGCCGCCGCTACGACAACTTCGTCCTCCTCACCCCCAACGTCGTTCCCGACGGCTCCAGCGGCCTCATCTCTTACCGCGGCATCTCCGGCCTCTATAACTCCAACCTCGTCGACGGCACCAGCAACCAGCAGGCCTTCTTCTCTGAGGCTCGTGGCCGTTCCATCAACACCCCCTACGTCTACTCGCAGGACTCCATCAAGGAGTTCGAAAGCTCCGCCTCCGGTTACTCCGCCGAGCTCGGCCAGGCCGCCGGCGGACAGATCAACGCCATCACCAAATCCGGCACCAACAACCTCCACGGCGATCTCTTCTACTACCTCCGCTATCCTGCGCTGAACGCCCTCGATCCCTTCGCCAAGTACACCGGCCGCATCAATAACAATCCCTTCCTGCTCACGCCCACCGTCCACCAGCAGCAGCAGTTCGGCGGCAGCGTCGGCGGCCCCGTCATCAAGGACAAGCTCTTCGGCTTCTTCACCTACGATGGCTACCGCAAGGTCAACCCCATCCTCTACACCTCTTCCGTCGCCGCGGCGACCATCCTTGGCTACGCCACAGCCACGCCCAGCGCCACCTGCCCCACTGGCGTCACGCTACAACCAGTGTCTCGCCGCCGCTCAGTTCCTCGTCAGCAACCTCACCGCCTTCCCGCGCAACCTCAAGCAGGACATCTTCTTCCCCAGGCTTGATTACCAGCTCAACGGCAAGAACCATCTCAGCGCCCAGTTCCTCTGGGAGGACTACCATCAGCCCAACGGCTACAACTCCTCTCTTACCGCCACCAACTCCGCTATCTCGCAGAACGGAACAGCGAACTTCCACGAGCGCATCCTCATTGCCAACTGGGAGACCGTTCTCACTCCAAACTCCGTCAACGCCTTCCACTTCCAGTGGGGTCGTGACCTCGAAACCGACACTGCCAATGCGCCCGGCCCTGCCGTCGCTGTCACCGGCATCTTCGACCTACGGCATGTCCCTTGCCCTGCCGCGCGGAGCCTTCCCCGACGAGCACCGCTGGCAGGCAGCAGACGTCTACACGCTCTCGCACGGCCGGCATACCTTCAAGTTTGGTGTAGACACCAACTTCATCCACGAGCAGCTCGCCAACCTCTTCCAGGGCAATGGCAACTACTCCTACCTCGGGTGCCAACGCAGCAGCCAACTTCGGCTCATGGGTTCAGGACGTCTACGGCCTCAATGGAGCCCGCCACTACTCGAGCTTCACTCAGGTCTACGACCCCATTACCCACATCGGCGCAGACGACTTCTGGAACAAGAACCTCGCCGGCTTCGCGGAAGACGCCTGGAAGATCACTCCTAAGCTGCTCATTAGCGCCGGCCTGCGTTACGACGTCCAGCTGGTCCCGCAGCCCCCACACCCCTACACCACCAGCTTCAACGGCGTCGCCAGCCCCCTCGGCAACTTCTACACCAGGACCATCAACATCAACTACAAGATGCTGCAGCCTCGCATCGGCTTCTCCTGGAATCCACAGGCGGGTACCGTTGTCCGCGGCGGCGCTGGCACGTTCTACGGCCTCATCTCCAACTCCATCTACTACACCACGCGCGTGGAAAATGGCGTCTATCAACAGCAGTACAACATCAGCTCGCCCACCGCGAGCAACGCCATCAATGCTCCGAACGTCCTCTTTACGCCTCCCGGGCCGCCGCTTGCTGCTCCCTTCGCTGGCGCAGCTGTCCCGGGCATTGCTGCAGGCGGTGGCCTCTCTGCACTCTCCTTCCGCGGTCTCGACCCGCATTTCACCAACCCTTACACCTACTCCTTTGACCTCGCGGTAGAGCAGGAACTTCCCTGGCACTCCACCCTCACCCTCGCCTACGTAGGCACCCGCGGTCTGCGCCTGCCCTATAACGTAGATGTCAACCAGAATCCGCCCACCACCACCCGCACCTACGACATCGTCAATGCAGCCGGAGCCACCACCAGCACTGTCACCGTGCCCTTCACCCCCGCAGGAACTCCGCGTCCGTCGCCCAACGATGGCAACATCCTTGTCGGCTTCAGCGGTATCAACAGCTGGTATAACTCCGGCGCATTCTCCTTCAAAAAACCCTTCAACCACGGCGTCGAAGTGCTCGTGAACTACACCTGGTCACACGCCATGGACATGTCCCAGGTCGCTGGGGGCAGCTCTACCCAGAACAGCGGCGGCGGCACCTTCCAGGGCACCAACATCATCCTTGACCCCTACAACATCAAAGGCCACTACAGCGGTAACATCAACATGACCGGCGAGTACGGCCGCTCCGACCTCGACGTCCGGGGCCGGTTCGTAGGCAGTCTCGTATACGCTCCTGTCGTCGAGGGCAGTATGCCCACCTTCGCCAAATACGCTCTCAACGGCTGGACCATCTCCGGCACATACACCGCTCAGAGCGGCACCCCGCTCGTCTCGCTGATGTCCGGCACGCTTACTGCGCCATTCGCTAGTCTGGATGGCGGCGCCACCGGCATGGCCGAAACCCTCAACAACGCAGCCGGACCCGGCCGCGCGCCCTTCGTCCACCGCAACAACTCTTCATTCGCCGGCGTTCACAACGCGGATATGCGCATCGCTCGCACCTTTCCCATCCACGACAAACTGAACTTCCAGATCTTCGGGGAAGTCTTCAACCTCGCCAACCACAGATATGTTGCCGCAGTCAGCGGCCTCGCTTACCAGTACGTCAACCCCACCTCCACCACTGGCAGCTGTTCCAGCCTGGTCCATTCAAACGTCTGCATCGCACCGTACACCTCGACCCCCTTCGGAACTCCCACCACCACCAGCGGCGTCCTCTATGGCGCGCGTCAGCTCCAGTTCTCGGCAAAGCTGTTCTTCTAGCCCAGCCATTCAACCCGAAACGGCTCCGGCTAACCCCGGGGCCGTTGTTGTTTGTTCTTTTGTTTGTCATCCCGCAGCGAAGCGGAGGGATCTGCTGTTGCTGTTGCCGTTGCCTTTGCTGTTGCTGTTGCTGTTGCTGTTGCTGTTGCCGTTGCCTTTGCTGTTGCTGTTGCTGTTGCTGTTGCCGTTGCCTTTGCTGTTGCTGTTGCTGTTGCCTTTGCTGTTGTTTGTTCTTTTGTTTGTCATCCCGCAGCGAAGCGGAGGGATCTGCTGTTGTCTTTGCCGTTGCCTGTTCTCCTTCGACTAATCCAAACCCAGTCATTTCGACCGGAGCGATTCACAGCACTACCGTGAATCGCGCAGCGGAGAGCTTGTCCGGAGCGAAGTCGAATGGAATCCGCTTCTCTACCCATGCACCCTCCCAGCCCAGAAGCCTGGCAGCTCATAGCTCGCAGCTCACAGCTGGAAATCCGAAGCCTTTGTTTCCAATCCCACCAACTATTTTTCGCGAAATTCCTCAGCAAAATCGCATGTCAAGCCCCCGCGACCTCAAGAAATCCTGCAACTAACGCTCCACCAGCACTTACCCCAACAAAGAAAAGTGCTCATTAGTTATGTGCCACTTGGTAAAATAGAACTGGAAGGTAAGACAAAGCAGGCCCGGCCACCCGCCGGGCCTTTGCATTTAACCAGCGTCTCGACCAGAACAAAGCCGGGAATCCACGTAACTCAAGCTGGCTGAATATTTTGGACGCAACTGGTTTAGAATCAATATTTTGGAAGGAGGCTCCGCTAGTAAGTCAATTAGAATCAATAATATCCGTCCAAAATACCCTCGCGGGGGGGAGGGGGGTACCCCGACGGATAGAAATCGGAACAGGATGGCAAAGGAATGAAACAGAGAAAGGGGCAAATGAGGAAGAGAGTGGGAGATAAAGCAGGGAAGAGATGGTGCGCCCGAGAAGATTCGAACTTCTGACCTACAGCTTCGGAGGCTGCCGCTCTATCCAGCTGAGCTACGGGCGCATACCTCTAGCCTAGCACGATCAGCCGCTCCCACACTCGCCAACGTTTGACAGCTCACCCTGTAACCGCCGAGCATCAAAACCAGTCATAAATGCTACTAGTACGCCGGCAATTTATCGCAAATGAACCGCGCAGATCGCGCCAAAGCACGGAAAGAGAGAACCGACCATCATGCGCCACAGCCTACTCGCAGCCCTCGCCTGTACCGCCCTTCTAAGCCTCGCACTCCCAGCCCAGATGCAGATGGGTGGAGAGAAGCCAGGTGAGCCCCTCCTGAGCCCACCCGCCACCGCCAGGGTCACCCTCAACGGCAAAGCCATCACCGTCAGCTACGGCTCCCCGCGCAAGCGCGGCCGCAAGATCATGGGAGATGTCGTCCCCTACGGCGAAGTCTGGCGCGTGGGCGCTAACGAGGCCACCACCCTCGTCACCGCCGCCAACCTGAAGATAGGAACATTAGACGTCCCCGCCGGCACCTACACCCTCTTCGCCCTTCCCAACAAGGACAAGTGGCTCTTCATCGTCAGCAGGAAGACCGGCGAGTGGGGCATCCCCTACCCCGAAGGCAACGACCTCGGTCGCACCCCGATGACCGGAAAAACCCTGCCCTCGTCCCAGGAGAACATGTCGATCTCCTTTGAAAACACCAAAGGAGCCTCCACCGAACTCCACGTCAAATGGGACACCACCGACGAGTACGTCCCCGTAACCGCTAAATAGCAACTAGCGGTCAGAAAACCAGCATCTCGTCACCCGGTTCACCCGACGTCAGTGACCCCGCCTCCGGGGTCGTCACGTCCTCGGGCCGCAGCGAGGTCCGTATGCTCGCGCCGTTCTCAAACTGAACCTCGATCGCCTCGCCCTCCTCCAGCGAGGCGGCCGACACATCCTCAGCGATCAGCGCGCAAAGCACATTGCGATACTCCGGTTCGCCGAAGGCATACGAGCCTTCCTCACGAAAGACCTCCGGCCACTCATAAAGAGTCAGCGTAGGCCCATCGAAGTGCAGTTCAACAAAGTCCTGCGAGAACTCAACCGAGCTCAGCGACTGCCCGACCAGCCCTTCGATCTCCATCGTTAGTGTCCTGTCTCTTCGCTGATGAACTTCTCGTAATCCGCAGCCGTCAGCAGCCCATCCACCTGCTTCGCATCGCTCAGCTCCAGCTTCAGAATCCAGGTCGTATTCGCATCCGAGTTGATCTTCTCCGGCGCATTCACCAACTCCTCATTCACCGCCGTCACCGTCCCCGAAACCGGGCAGAACAGGTCCGACACAGCCTTAACCGACTCCACCGACCCGAAGACCTTCCCGGCCTCGAGCACGTCGCCCACCTTTGGCAACTCGACGAACACGATATCGCCCAGTGAGTTCTGCGCGTAGTCCGTAATCCCGACGGACCCAACGCCGCCACTCACATCGATCCACTCATGTTCCTTCGTATACCGGTACCCAGCAGGATAAGACATTCATTCTCTCCAGTTTTTCGCAGTTCAGTTTCAGTTGGAATTTTATTGTAGATGCTGCAATCCGAATCAGCCCGCGAGCTAAGCAGTCTTCTTCGGCTTTTTATAAAAGGGAAGCGCCGTCACTCGCGCCTTCACCAGTTGCCCGCGTATCTCCACCGCAATCACCTCATCAATGCCTGCATACTGCACCGGCACATAAGCCATCGCAATATTCTTCTTCAGAAACGGCGCCGGCGATCCGCTAGTCACCTCGCCAATCTTCGTCCCATCCAGCGCGGCCACCGGATAACCATCCCGCGCAATCCCCCGGTCAATCATCTCCAGCCCAACCAGCTTGCGCTTCGACCCGCCCTCAGCCTGAATGGCGAGCAGAGCATCCCGCCCCACAAACGAAGGCTTGTCGAGCTTCGCATACCGCCCCAGACCCGCCTCAAACACATTGATCGTGTCCGAGATCTCATGTCCATACAGCGCCATCGCTGCCTCCAGCCGCAGCGTATTCCGCGCTCCAAGCCCGCATGGAATTATCCCGAACTCCGCGCCCGCCTCCAGCACCTCGCCCCAGACCCGCGCGCTCGTCGGCTCGTCTGACGGCACATAGATCTCGAACCCATCCTCACCCGTATAGCCCGTCCGCGCGATCATCACATTGTGCAGGCCACACACCATGCCCCACGTAAACCAGTAGTTCTTGATCGTGCTCAAATCCGTCGACGTCAGCTTCTGCAGCGTCTCCGCCGCTTTCGGCCCCTGTATCGCAAGCTGCGTGTAGTAGTCCGAGAAGTCGTTCACATGCACACCTGACATATGCCCAATCTGCGATCTCACCCACTCCACATCCTTCTCCCGCGTCCCCGCATTGATCACAATCAGGTAGTCGTTGTCCGAGAGCTTGTGCACCACCACGTCATCCACAAACGTCCCATTCGGATACAGCATCGCCGAGTAGTGCGCCTGTCCCGCCTGCAGCTTCGAAGCATCGTTCATGCAGAGCTCGTTCACAGCCGCCAGCGATCCCGGCCCACGCAGTTGAATGTCACCCATATGCGACACATCGAACACGCCCACGCTAGTCCGTACCGCCATATGCTCTGCAATCAGTCCGGAGTACTCCACCGGCATATCCCACCCGCCAAAATCCACCATCTTGGCCTTGTGTGCCCGGTGCTTTGTGTTCAGTGCAGTCTTGCGAAGAGTTGCAGTAGCTTCAGCCATCGAGGTATATCCTGCTTCCTTCAAATCTGATTGGATAATCAACGATAGCACTGCAGCATCCTGTCCCGCGACCTCAAGATTGCCCTACTTGCCGGCTTGGCCGATAGTCGGACGCAGCTTATCTAAATCACCACCGTCTCCCGATACTCCCCCAGTACCCCGCGCAGCACATTCGCAATCTCCCCCACTGTCGCATAGCTCTCAACAGCATTCAAAATCCGCGGCATCAGATTCCCCCCATCCCGCGCAGCATCCTCAACACCTCGCAGCGCCGACGCATGAACCGCCGCATCCCGCCGCAGCCGCAGCGCCTTCACCCGCTCCACCTGCCGAGCCTCCAGCGCCTCATCGATGCGCTGAATAGGCACCGCCACATCGCCCTCACTCGCAAACTCATTCACCCCGACGACAATCTGCTCCTTAGCCTCCACCGCCCGCTGATACTCATACGCCGCGTTCTGAATCTCCCGCTGCACATACCCCTGCTCAATCGCCCGCAGCATTCCATACCTGCCCGTCTTATCAAACCCCGCGATCGCGGCCAGATAAATATCAGCCCGCCGCTCGATCTCATTCGTCAGCGACTCCACATAATACGATCCCGCCAGCGGATCCACCGTCTGTGCCACGCCGCTCTCGTGCGCCAGAATCTGCTGAGTCCGCAGAGCAACCCGCGCCGCATTCTCCGTCGGCAACGCCAGCGCCTCATCGAACCCGTTCGTATGCAAACTCTGCGTCCCACCCAGCACCCCCGCGAGCGCCTGCAGCGTCGTCCGCACAATATTGTTCTCCGGCTGCTGCGCCGTCAGTGTCGAACCCGCCGTCTGCGTATGAAACCGTAGCATCCAGCTCCGCTCGTTCTTCGCGCCAAAGTGCTCCCGCATAATCCGCGCCCACATCCGCCGCGCCGCGCGAAACTTCGCGACCTCCTCCAGCAGATTGTTATGTGCATTGAAGAAAAAGCTCAGCCGCGGAGCAAACGAGTCCACCTCCAACCCTGCATCGATCGCCGCCTGCACATAGGTCATCCCGTTCGCCAGCGTGAACGCAACCTCCTGCACCGCCGTGCAGCCCGCCTCGCGCATGTGGTAGCCCGAGATCGAAATCGTGTTCCACTCCGGCACCTCCTCTGCCGCCCACGCAAACACATCCGTCACGAGCCGCATCGCATCTTCCACCGGATAGATGTACGTCCCCCGCGCAATGTACTCCTTCAAAATATCGTTCTGTACAGTCCCGCTCAGCTTCTTCGTATCGACGCCCTGCCGCCTCGCCACCGCCACATAGAGCGCCAGCAGAATCGACGCCGTAGCATTGATAGTCATCGAAGTCGACACTGTATCCAGCGGTATCCCGCCGAATAGCCGCTCCATGTCCTCGATCGAGTCGATCGCGACCCCCACTTTACCCACCTCGCCCAGCGCCAGCGGTGAATCTGAGTCATATCCAATCTGCGTCGGCAGGTCGAACGCCACACTCAGCCCACCCTTGCCTTTTCCCCCACCAGCTCCATGCGACAGCAGAAATTTATATCGCCGGTTCGATTCCTCCGCATCCCCCATCCCCGCATACTGCCGCATCGTCCACAGCCGCCCGCGATACATCGTCGGCTGTATCCCGCGCGTAAACGGATACTCTCCCGGCTCCCCCAACAGCATCGCCGCGTCGAAGTCCGAGCCATCTCCCGAGCGCAGATCTTCCTCCCGGTAAACCACCTTCACCGGCACTCCGGAACTCGTCTTAGGCGTCTGCCCCATGCCGCGTAGTGTACTGCCCCCACCCACACAAGCAGCAACTAACAACTAACAACCAGCAACTAACAACTGTCCCTTATCTCTTCCGTTCCCGCCGCGCCGCCCGCACAAAACTGCTCACGCAGAAGTACCCAAACACCACCATCACCGCTGCCGCTATAAGAAACTGCGTATGCAACGTTCCCCCCTGGAGGCCCGCCCGCAGCTTCCACGCCCCGACCCCAGCCGAAACCGCAAACAACCCGAAGAACACCCCGGTAAACTCCAGCCACAGCACGCCGGAGAGCCGCACGAAAGATCGCCCAACCGTCTCCCCAAACTGCTTTCCTCCGCGCTTCAGCCCCTGCCCGGTCTGCACAACCTGCGCCGTGCTCTGTGCAGCCTTCTCGACCAGCCTCGCGCCAGAAGCAGGGCTCGCAGCAGCCCCTGTAACCTTGGCATCGCCCCCACCATCTCCACCCTGCTCAGCCTTTGCCCCGGCGGTCGCGGCAGCATTAGGATTCGGCGCCATCGCCGCATCCACCGCCGACGCCACCGTCTTCGCCGCCAGCCGTGTCCCAATCCCCAGCACCCGTCCAAACCGAGCCGAATCCATTTACAAAGTGTAGCTTCACTCTCGCGCCCATCCAAGCACCCATTCTCTGCATCCAACCCACATCGGCAACAGCCGGAGCGTCGGTTTCAGCCAGAGCCTGATGCTCAAAGAAGGCTGTAGTGCCGGAAGCGCCGGAGCAATAAAGCAATGGAATCAGCAACAAAGGGGAAGGTGCCATTATGAAGAGCTTTCTATGGATGGCCGGTAGTATCTGCGCAGCCCTGTTCGGAATTATTGTCTGGGGCCCCAGCCGCACCCGGCCCGTGGAGGAACTCGCCCATCGTCTCGAACTCGCCTGGGCTGACAACCATACCAGCGTCTAGCCAGATACCTCTCAAATTCCGTTGCAGTCGAGTCCCCTCACGGGGTATTGTGTCTTTAGTACCTAAGTACAGGTGCTGGACAGCAGTACCCGCAATGCCGTTCCCGCCGGTCTCTTGGGCCGGGAATACCCTATGCGAGGTTTACAGTTCGAACCCAGGGCAGGCCGGAGGTGGCATTGAATCAGAAGGTCAAGAACCTTATTCAGAAGCTTGGCGAGGCAATCCACGAATCTGTCTCAGAGTCCGAGGACATCGCCGGCGTTGTCAAAAACATCCGCGAGCAGGGCTTCGACGTGCTCCTTATGCTTGAGGCCACCATCGGCCTCAATGAAGTCGCCGACGACAGCGCCAAGGACAGCTCAGATACCGTGGATGCATCCGGCGAACCCGCCGAAGGTCCCTTCACCAGCAGCGATCTGACCTTCCTGAAGTCTCTGCGCATCAGCCTCTCTGAAGAACCGGAAGCCCCTGCCGCTCCCGGCACCGAGCCATAGCACCGGACCATAGCCTCTGCTCCGTAAGCGCTATCCTTCGCTTCGGCATTGTTGCGTGTCCGCTCGCTTGCTTCGAACAAGCCCGGCATCTTGTAGAGCGCAAAGTCCATCCCACCGTGGTAGACTCTCGTTTCTCTGAGGCTCTGTTCATTCGGCTTGCTTGGAGATGCCGGTGGCAGAAAGACGAAAGCGCCTGGTTTTTGCAAGAGCGGCACACACAACCAGGCGAACAACTGCAGTGAGGTTGCAAGACTATGAGAGATACGCTCGGTGTTCTGCTCGCTGGTGGTGCCGGCGAACGGCTCTTCCCACTCACCCGCGACCGCGCCAAGCCTGCCGTCCCCTTCGCCGGCCAGTACCGCATCATCGACATCACCCTCTCCAACTGCATCAACTCCGATCTGCGCCACGTCTACATCCTCACCCAGTACAAGGCGCTCTCGCTCAACCGCCACATCCGCGAGGGCTGGGGCCCGGTCGTCGCCAACGAACTCGGCGAGTTCATCGAGATCCTCCCCCCCATGCAGCGCGTCTCCAAGTCCTGGTACCAGGGCACCGCCGACGCCGTCTACCAGAACATCTACTCCATCGGCGCCGAAGAGCCCAAGTACGTCCTCATCCTCTCCGGCGACCACATCTACAAGATGAACTACGGCCGCATGCTCCAGCAGCACAAGGACTCCGGCGCCGACGTCACCCTCGCCACCCTGCCCATCACCCCCGACGAGGTCTCCGCCTTCGGCGTCGTCGAAGTCGCCCGCAACGGCGAGGTCACCGGCTTCGTCGAGAAGCCCAACGCCACCGACCTCCGCTCGCCCTTCAACCCCGACATGGTCGACGTCTCCATGGGCATCTACCTCTTCAACACCGACGTCCTGCTCCCTGAATTGATGAAAGACGCCGAAGACCCCGACTCCAAGCACGACTTCGGCCACGACATCCTGCCCAAGCTCCTCGGCCGCTACAAAATGAACGCCTTCAACTTCGTCGACGAGAACAAGCAGCACGCCCTCTACTGGCGCGACGTCGGCACCCTCGAGGCCTACTACGAGGCCAACATGGACGTCGCCGGCGTCACCCCCACCTTCAACCTCTACGACAAGTCCTGGCCCATGCGCACCCGCCCCTACCAGTACCCGCCCGCCAAGTTCGTCTTCGGCGAGCCCGGCCGCACCGGCATGGCCATCAACTCCATCGTCTGCGCCGGCTCCATCGTCTCCGGCTCCGTCGTCCGCAACTCCGTCCTCTCCCACGACGTCCGCGTCAACTCCTACGCCGACGTCGACTCCAGCATCATCTTCTCCCACGTCAACATTGGCCGCCACTGCCGCATCCGCCACGCCATCATCGACCGCGACGTCCACATCCCCGACGGCACCGTCATCGGCTACGACCCCAACGAGGACAAGAAGAACTACTTCGTCACCGCCAGCGGCCTCACCGTCGTCACCCGCGACTACTCCGTCTACGAAAACCCAGTCTCCCCCGAATTCCTCCAGCAAGGCGGCAACTAAAGCCGACCGCGGATAACACGGATAAAAACGGATCAGGAAGAAGGCAGCTAAGCCGAACTCCCGATCCGTTTCTGTTCTTAAAATCCGTCTTCCGTCTTTATCCGTTTTTATCCGCGCAAATCCGCGGTCGACCGATAAACCAGGCTCCCGAGAGCGGATAAGAAATGAGAACGGATTAGGAAGAAGGCGCCTAAGCCTCATTCCTGATCCGTCTCTGTTAAATCCGTCTTCTGTCTTTATCCGTTTTATCCGCGCAAATCCGTGGTCGGCTTCTACTTCTTCCCGAACCGGTAAACCACGCCCCCCGAGATAGCAAAGAACACACGTGTCTCTGTCCCGAAGTGCTCCAGGATCAAATCCGGCTGCAGCCGTAGAGCCACCCACCTCGACCGGTTGAAGTCAACGCTCCCGCCCAGCGCGAACATCGGCGCCCACTTGTTCCCGTACAAACCCAGGTTGTTGTACTGCGGCGGAATCTTGTCCGCCTCAATCGTGTGGTCGAACACCCCATACGATGGGCCGCCAAAGGCATGATAGTTCATCGCGAAGTGCTGGCTCTTCGGTCCACGGTACTGCGCGCCGAACAGCGCCATATTCATGTACACCAGCGGCCGGTTCGCGTACGGGTTCGCCAGCACCGGCGTCGTCCCCGCCTCGCCGCGATAGTCCGCCGAGATACCCAGCTTCTTGTTCAGCCAGTAAGTCCCCAGCACCTCGCCGCCGCCCATGTTCATCCGCTTCGGGAGTGCCTGCCCGGCCTGGAAGTTCATAAAGTTCAGGCCGCCGTAGATCTCCCACTTGTTGGCGTACGTAACCGGAGGCGCCGCTGCCAGCTTCCCGTTTTCAGCCGCGACCGTCTGTGCCTCTGCTCCACTGGTGCTTGACGCCGGCGCGCTCGTCTGTGCCTCGGTCTTTCCCGCGCCCGCCGCCAGCACGCCCGCCATTAAGCCCATCATTAGAACTCTGCCGCCAACCTGCGCTACGGTCCTGCCCGTCAGCGCCTTCTTCATTCGAAACTTCATTCTCAAGGTCTTCTTTCCCTGCATCTTCAGATCAAGGCCATTCCCGGCTCCCACCCGTCGTCTCGCGGCGAGCGTTCTTTCCCGGTCCGGCCCGGCAAGCTTGTTTCTTTGTCTCTATCCAAGATATAACGTCCGGCCCACATCTGCCCTCAATCCCCGCCTCTATCTATCCCGCTGCCTTCAGGGCTCTCCTTGTGCGACAATAGTCTTTGCAGCCCGGCGCCTGTATCTGCCCCCGCTGCACCGGAGATAAAGTATGGGCGACCTGTTCCAGCCATGGCATCTGATCATCCTCGCGATCATCGTTATCGTCCTCTTCGGAGGCAAGAAGCTCCCTGAGCTCGGCAAGGGCCTCGGCGAAGGTCTCAAAGGGTTCAAGGACGGAATGAAGGGCGTCACCGACGAGGTCAACAAGCCCGCCGACACCGCCCGCAACGTCACCCCCAAGCCCGAAGAGTCCGTCAAGTCGTAAGCCTTTTCCTGGGCATTAACCTTGGCCTTGCTTCGCGCAGGATGACGTTTGCCCTTTCAAATTCCGTTGCAGGCCTTAGACTTCTCCCATGAAGCTCAAGTCGCCCTACCTCATTAAGCCTCACTCCACCGTCAAACTCGCCCGTCTTTCCACCTCCTCCACACCCGCCTTCAAATCGGAGAAGGAAGCCGACGCCGTCTTCGAGAAGCACCGGGGCGACCTCGACGATCTCCAGAATGTCCTCTACGCCAGCCAGAAAAAATCCATCCTCATCGTCCTCCAGGGCATGGACACCGCCGGCAAGGACGGCACCATCCGCCACATCTTCTCCGGGGTCAACCCGCAGGGCTGCGACGTCACCCCCTTCAAAGTCCCCACTCCGCTCGAAGCTCGCCACGACTTCCTCTGGCGCGCCCACAATGCCGTCCCGGCCCGCGGCACCATCGGCATCTTCAACCGCTCCCACTACGAGGATGTCCTCTCCCCCGCGGTCCACAAGCTCATCTCATCCAAAATCGTTGACAGCCGTCTCGACGACATCAACGAGTTCGAGGACATGCTCGCAGACAACAACGTAGTCATCCTCAAGTTCTTTCTCCATATCTCCCACGCCGAGCAGACCCGCCGCCTGCAGGCCCGTCTCGACGACCCCAACAAGCACTGGAAGCTCTCCCCGGCCGATTTCGCCGAGCGCAAATTCTGGTCCGCCTACCAGCAGGCCTACGAGCGCGTCTTCGAAACCACCAGCCACAAGCACGCCCCCTGGTTCGTCATCCCCTCCGACCACAAGTGGTACCGCAACATCATCATCTCCGGCATCCTGGTCCACGCCATGCAATCCCTAAAGCTCGAATACCCCAAGCCCACAGCCGACATCTCCAAACTCAAGCTGTAATGTTCGCCACTCTGATCTTGTAATTATTTGCTGCGCCTTCTAATCGTTTGTCATTCTGAGCGCAGCGAAGAACCCCCGCATTTGCTTTTGTCTTTGCTTTTGCATGTTCTACCCAACACTAACCTCCAAACGCATAAAAGCCGCCTGTCAGCCCAGGCGGCCTTTGCGCGTTCCCCTCTACCCTCTACTCATACTTCAACGCATTAATCGGCAACACCTCCGACGCCTGCTTCGCCGGATAGTACCCGAAGAAGATCCCAATCGCCGCCGACACGCAGAACGAGATCAGAATCGCCGGAGTCGAGATGGCCGTCGACCACTGCACCAACCGGGCAATCCCCACCGACGCTATGCACCCCACGATAATCCCCAGCAGCCCGCCAAACACGCTCAACGTCGTCGCCTCCAGCAGGAACTGCGCCAGCACATCATTCGCCCGCGCCCCGATAGCCCGCCGTATCCCGATCTCCCGCGTCCGCTGCGACACCGACAGCAGCATGATGTTCATCACCCCAATCCCCCCCACAATCAGGCTCACCGCCGCAATGCTCGTCAGCAGCGCGGACATCGTCGCGCTCGCCTGGTCCAGCGTCTTCGCCAGTTGCGTCAGCGTCAACCGGTCCAGCCCAGCCGCGTTGCCCATCACCGCGTTCGCGACGTCCGGCCTCATGCTGTGCGCCATCGTCTTGTGCGCCTCGCCCTTCACCGTAAAGTCGTCTGGCTGGTTGTCCGAGATGTGGTGACGATCCCGCATCAGCGCCTTGATCTCGTTCTCCACGCGCAGCACATCGCCGGTAGACTCGGTCGTCACCGCAACCTGGCTCAGGTAGTTCTGCTTCATGATTCTCTGCATCGTCGCCACCGGCACGTACACCGCGTCGAACTGGTCGTCACCCTCCGATGCCGTCACCATCCAGCTCCCGCTTCCCACCACGCCCACAATCTTGAACGTCTCTCCCTTCAACGCCAGCGTCTTGCCCACCGGGTTCGTCTTGCCGAAGAGCTTCTCGCTCACGAACTGCCCCAGCACCACCACATTCTCTCCACTCTTCTCTTCCTTGCGGTTGTAGAAGCGCCCATACGGAAACATCCATCCTCGCCGAATGCGCGGCAGCTCCGTATCGTCGCCATGCATCGACGTCAGGACGCGCGTGCCATCGTTCACGATCACAACCTTGTCATGCACGCCGCCCGAGGCATACTGCACGCCCTTCACCTTGCGAATCGCCGCCACGTCCGCGTCCACCAGCGTCGTCGCCGCGCCAAGTCCGTCCATCTTGTCCCCAGGCCGCCCGTTCTTCACAAAGGCTCCGCCGGTACCTGCGCTATCCGCATCCCCCTGCATCAGTCTGAAGCTCGCCCGCTGGCTCGGGTCCCACACCGCCGTCTCTATGTGCGCGCTGAACGCAGCCTCCGGATGGTACGCCGACATCTGCCCGCCGTAGCCAGAGTTCGTCCCGCGGCTCCAGTTCCCGCCTTCCACGATGATCAGGTTCATTCCCGCCGCGCGCACCTGCTCCTGGATCGACGCCTCCGCGCCCGATCCCAGCGCGATCATCGTCAGCACCGTCGCCACCCCGATCGTCATTCCCATCATCGTCAGCGCGGTCTGCAGTTTATTCTTCTTCAGCGCCTTTACGGCAATTCCCCACGACATCTTGATCTTCATCGGTTCTATCCACTCTGCGCTCTTCGCGCCGGTTGGGACTGCGAATCAATGGTCTAAGGCCAGAACTAGGGCAGCGACTCGGTGCCGAACTTCCGACCAATCCTTGGGATTGGGCAGGTCGTCAAAAATTATAGAAATCGCCGAATGCTCACTTCGCAGAGTCTCAGGTTCAACCGCTTACAGCGACAGGGCTGGTTTGGAGGGAGCGGTCCACTGCAAAGCAAACAGCTGATGCAAACAATTTTCGGATAAATGTAATATACACAACCCATCGCAAAAACACCCATTTTCCTTCATCCGTCAGCTGAATCACCGCAACTGAAGCCCCACATCGAGCGTCCAACTAAGTAGTGAGAGTAAAATCCGGGCAGGGGCCAGGGGTGACGGACTCGGCCTGGCGCTGTTACTCTTAAGGTCGGCTACTCTCAAGGTTGGCGGACAGCTTCACGCCGTTCGCGGCAGCTGCAATAATGCTGGGCGGTAGTGCAGCACAGGAGCGTTCGATTTGGTAAGGAACATAGTACTTTCGGGGGCAATGGCATTTTTCATGGCGGTGCCCAGCGGCCAGCCGCAGCAGCAGGCGTCTTCTCTGCCCGATGGTCCGCGCCCTGCCGCGCAACAACCCCCGCAGGCCATCCCTGATGCTCCCACCCCGCAGGCCCTGCCCGGAGCCGGTAGCATCACACCCGGCAAAGGAACCACCTCCGACAGCGAAGCTCCGGACGACTTTCAGCAGACCGCTCCAGGCTCCAGCATTCCTTCCACTCCCACCGCTCCTACCATCCACGCTGATGACGGTGCCCCGCCCCAGATTCCCCCGGCTGGCGAAGGAGCAAAGGTATTCACGATTACCGGTCGCGGCGTCAACTTCGTCGAAGTCCCCTTCACCGTCAAGGACTCCAAAAACCATCTCGTCGCCGGTCTCAACTGGCGCGATGTCCGCGTCTACGAGAACAACGTCCGCCAGCAGCTGGTCCTCTGGACCGTCGATCCCTTCCCCCTGTCCGTGGCGCTGGTCATCGACCAGAGCGTAACCCCGGACACCATGGCCAAGATTAACAACTCCCTCGCCGCCCTCCAGGGAGCCTTCAGCGCGTACGACGAGGTCGCCGTCTTCACCTACAACAACGGTCCAAAGCAGCAGGACGGCTTCACCGCCGGCCAGAGCGCCCGCCTCGGAGCCGTTCTCGAGCGTGCCAAGACCACCGGCCGCGATCCCATTTGGGCCGACACCACCGGCCCTCTGGCCCAGAACATCGACGTCAATAACGGTGCCATGGCCAGCCAGATGCCGCTGGTTAACTCCACCCACGGCACCAGTCAGAGCAGCAACCAGATCGTCCCTCGTGAGGTCCACACTCTCAACGACGCCATCCTCGCCGCCGCCGTCGCCACCGCCAAGGCCGGCCCCGGCCGCCGCCGCATCGTCTATGTCATCTCCGACGGCAAGGAGTACGGCAGCGTTGCCAAGGCCAAGGACGTCATCAAATACCTTCAGACCAATAAGATCGCCGTCTACGCCACCCTCGTCGGCGACTCCGCCATCCCCGGCCTCGGCTTCATGGACAGCATCCATCTCCCCCTCACCATGCACGACAACATCCTGCCCCAGTACGCCAAGGCCACCGGCGGCGAGATCGACCCCGAGTTCCGTCAGAAGGGTATCGAGGAGAGCTTCGCCAGGCTCACCGACGACGTACGCAACCAGTACACCGTCGGCTATAACTCCCACGAGGAGATCCTCGATGGCAAGTACCGTACCATCCGCATCGACGTTCTTCGTCCCAACCTGACAGTCACGGCCAAGAAGGGTTATTACCCTACCGCGGCCGCGACCTCGCCTCAGCCGCGCTCCGCTCCCTCTGCAATGCCGTAACGACCCGGCTCTATTTGCAAATTCCGTTGTACGCCCGGCATTCTTCGTCGTCTAATGGGGTATGCGTCTCCTCTGCGCTTCCGCCGCTGTCTGCCTTTCGCTAGCCTTCGCCCTCGTCCTGCCCAACTCCCTCCTCGCCCAGGAAGCCCCATCCCCCGATGGCCCCCCGCCCGAGAGCAACGCGAAACCTCAGAAAATCGAAGGCCTCGACACTGAGACCCTCAAGGTCACCGTCAATCTCGTCAACCTCTACTTCTCCGTCCGCGACAAGAACGGCTACATCACCAACCTCCACAAGGACGACTGCAGCCTCCTCGAGGACAAAGAGCCCCAGACGATCAAGAACTTCACCCAGGAGAAGAACCTGCCTCTCACCATCGGCATTCTGCTCGACACCTCCGGCTCGCCAGATGAACGTCCTGCCCGCTCGAGCAGCAGTCCGGCGCCGAGTTCCTCAAAGACGTCCTCACCCCCAAGGACGAGGCCTTCCTCATCTCCTTCGACATCAACGTCGACCTCCTCGCCGACTACACCAACTCCCCCCGCGAGCTCGCGCGCGCCATGAACAAGGCCCAGATCAACACCGGCGCCGGCACCGGCTCCATCACCGGCAACGGCAACCCCCGCGGCACCCTGCTCTTCGACGCCGTCTACCTCGCCGCCAACGACAAGCTCCGCCAGGAGGCCGGCCGCAAGATCCTCGTCCTGCTCACCGACGGCGGCGATCAGGGCTCTCAGGAGACCCTCAAGACCGCCACCGAGGCCGCCCAGAAGGCCAACGCCATCATCTACGTCATCCTCATCGCCGACCGCCGCTTCTACGGCGGAGGCGGCTTCGGCATCAACCTCGCCGACACCGGCGCCCGCGACATGGAAAAGCTCGCCAACGACACCGGCGGCCGCGTCATCAACGTCGGCAACAACGGCAAGAAAGCTCGAAGACGCCTTCAACCAGATCCAGGACGAGCTCCGCACCCAATACCTCGTCAGCTACACCCCCAGCAACCTCAAGCTCGACGGCACCTTCCGCACCCTCAACGTCACCTGCGGCAAAGACACCAAAGTCCAGGCCCGCAAAGGCTACTACGCCATGGCCGACTCGATGGGCAACGACAACTAGGCCTCCATCGCGTTACTGTCTTGAAGGGGGGATGGGCTTTCAGAGGCTGCTGAAAAAGTACTTGCTTTGAAGGGGCGGCGACTTTAGTCCCGCCGTAAAGGGGATAATTTCAATGGGCTTTAGCCCCTGAGGGAATGTTGATATGACAAACGGATTTTTTCAATACCCTCATTGGTCCCGCCGTTCAGCCCATCAATTATTGTGATCGCGGCTTTCAGCCGCTGAGGGAATCGCCAAAAGGCAAGAGCTCAGGCCTCCATAGCCCCCGAATAAACCGCCATCCCCGCCACCGCATCCACCCCCATCGCATCCAGCGTCATCCACCTCCGCCGCGCCCTTGATCCCTCCCGCCACAATCAGCTGCTTCGCCGTACAAGCCCGCAGCACCGCCGCCACATCCATCGGAAACCCCGCATCGTCCCCTCGGTATCCACATGCGTGTACAGAAACGCGGCACAATAATCCTCCAGCCACGTCACCGCCTCCTCCGGCGTCAGATCCACCGATCCTTCCACCCCTTCACCGCCACCTTGCCGCCCTTCGTATCCACGCTAGAAGCACAGCGCCTCCTCACCCAGCGCCTTCTTCAACCCTCCGCAAACTCCAGCCGAATCACCTTATGCCGCCGTTTATTCACCCCACTCGCCCCAAACAGACGAGACCCATAGATCACCCTCTTAGCCCCCGCATCCAGCAGCGCCTGCCCATCCTCCGCGGTCTTCAGCCCGCCACCCACCTGGCACGGCAGCCGCTTGCAGATCATCTCGATCAGCTTGCGATTCTCACCCTGCCGCATCGCCGCATCCAGGTCAATCAGCTGCACCATCGGATACTTCGAGAACCGCTCAATCCAGTAATCAAAGTCATCGAACGCCAGCTTCAGCCTCTCGCCCTGCACCAGCTGCACAATCCGTCCGCCCATCAAATCAATCGAAGGAATCAACATCCGTTACACACTCTCTTCCGTTACGCTTCTCTATTAATTCGCCGGACAGGTACAAGCCGCGAAACCCTTCACCGTATTGTGCTCCAGCACGCACGAGTACTCCGGCCACAACCCCAGCAGCAGCAGTGCCTTCTCTCCTGCAATCACATTCCTCAAATAAGCTCCGCTCGCCGAGTCCTGCACCTCCGGGTCGGCCTCAAATCCTTCCATCAGGCTGTTCAACGCTTCAGGCGTATAAGCCGTCTGATGGTACGTCGCTCCGAACGAGTACCTCTTCTTCCACACCTCATTCACCCCCGACGCATTCGACCCCGAGTACACCGTATAGTCCACCATCTGCGCCGTCTGCGTATTCACCTTCGCCACAGTAAACGACGGCACCCCCGACGCCAGCGGCGTAATCGACGACACCATCTTGATCGCCACCTTCCCCTTCGCCCCTTCGCTCTCCTGCTCCCCGCCAAACAGCCGCATCTCGTCCATATGCGAGTGCCCGAAGATTCCCAGCTTAATCACGTCAGCATACTTCGCCATCACATCCGCCAGCCGCTCGCTCGAAAGAAACGTCACCGGCTGATCTCCCTTGCAAACGTTCTTCTGCTGCGTGATCGTCGCGTATGAATCGATCCCCGGCGGAATATGTCCCAGCACCCACACCCGCTCCCCGCGCCTCTTCGCCCCCGCCAGCTCCTTCTCCAGCCACGCAAGCTGCGCGTCGACCGCCGCCTGGTTCACCTTCCCGCTGCAGTCCCTGTACCTTCGCGACTGAAAAAGATCGTCCAGCACAATCAGCCGCGTCCGCTGCATCGGCTTCGCCATCATGACGGAGTAGCTGCCCATCTCCGCATAGCTCGCGAGCGCCGCGTTCTTCTCCGCCCCAGCCGGCAGCCATCCCAACACCGCATCCTTCGTCGCCGCCAGCAACGGGTCCCCCGGCTCAAGCGAATAGTCAGCCTCGCACTCCGTATCGACATTCCCCAGCGCCGCATACACCGGCATCCCGCCCAGCCCCAGCCTCACCTGGTCGATAACATATCGTTCCGTCTTCTCCACAAACGCCTTGTAGTCGCTCTCCGTCTTTCCCGGCGCCAGCTGCTTGAACCTGCAGGGCAGGCTATGCACCAGCAGGTCGCCGCTCACCGTCGCAAACCTCGCCTCCGGCGCCTCCAACTTCATCTGCGTCAGGCTCGACTGCAGCAGCGCATACGACGAGTCATCGGAAGTCTCGTGGCAGGTCGTCCGCAGATTCGCATAAGCCTGCCTCTGGTCCAGCGAATCCATCTCGCCCAATATCTCGTTCCATTCCCCCTCCGGAGCGTCCACCAGCCGCTGCGCCTTCGCCGGATCGCGAAATGGATCGAAGTGAATATCGCTCATCATCACCGCATCAACCGGAGCAGCAGCATTCGCCGCGACCTTCTTCGCCGCCCCGCCCGCCGCCTGCGCCATCAAGTCACCGACAGCCACCGCGCAAGCCGCCGCGAGTACACCGCACCGCAGCACCCGTCGCCCCAGCCGAATCACTCTCATCCCTGCCTCGCCCAAACCCAATTAAACTGTTCTCTTCAAGCCTACCCCAGAACCATCACAGAACACCGCCAAGCAGGACTCAGATGCCCACCAGTAGAGCAGGGAAGCGCGTCTCTGCGTCCCATCCCCTGCTTATGCAAAAATAAAAGCAGTTCATCTCATGTCCAATCCGTCCGATCCTTCCGCCGCCCCATCGTCCCCCGAAGCCTCCAGCGAAGCCACCCAGCCCCTCGAAGCTCCTCAGGCCCCCGCCGTCCCCGAAACCTCGGCAGTTCCCGAAACCCTCGCATCCATCCCACACGTCGAGCCCGAAGCCCCCGAGACCACGCCGGAAGACTTCAAAGACCTCCTCCGCCAGTACGAGCAGAGCCACGCCTCCATCTCCGGCTCCGGCCAGAAGCAGATCCACGCCACCATCGCCGCTCTTACCCCCGACTCCGCGCTCCTCGACATCGGCTACAAAACCGAAGGCATCCTGCCCCTCACCGCCTTCACCACCCCACCCGCCGTCGGCGACACCATCCTCGTCACCCCCCGCGGCAGCCGCGACGACGACGGCTACTACCAGCTCTCGCTCCTCAAATTCGCCCAGCCCAAAGACCTCACCAGCCTTCAAGAGGCCTACGACCGGAGGTCCGTCATCGCCGGCGCCGTCACCGCGGCCAACAAAGGCGGCTTCACTGTCGACGTAGGCGGCATCCGCGCCTTCCTGCCCGCCTCGCGCAGCGGCGTCCGCGACACCGCCGAGATGCAAAACCTCGTAGGCCAGGAGATTCGCATCCGCATCACCAAGCTCGAGATCGAAGATGAGGACGTCACCGACATGGTCGTCGACCGCCGCTCCGTCCTCGAGGACGAAGAAAAATCCACCCGCGCCACCCGCCTCGCCGAGATCCAGCCCGGCCAGGTCGTCCACGGCACCGTCCGCTCCCTCACCCCCTACGGCGCCTTCATCGACATCGGCGGCACCGACGGCCTCCTCCACATCTCCGACATCGCCTGGGCCCGCGTCACCAAGCCCGAAGACGTCCTCTCCGTCGGCGACGGCCTCGACCTCCAGGTCCTCAAGTCCGATCCCGAGACCGGCAAGATCTCTCTCGGCCTCAAGCAGCTCCTCCCCCACCCCTGGGACGCCGTCCCCGACAAATATCACGTAGGCGACCGCGTCCGCGGCACCGTCACCCGCGACGCCGACTTCGGCTCCTTCATCGAGATCGAGCCCGGCGTAGAAGGCCTCGTCCACATCTCCGAGATGTCCTGGGCCAAAAAAGTCCGCAAGCCCAGCGACATGCTCAAAGTCGGCGACACCGTCGAGACCGTCATCCTAGCCATCGACCCCACCGCCCGCCGCATCGGCCTCGGCCTGAAGCAAGCCCTCGGCGACCCCTGGGCCAACATCTCAGAAAAATTCCCCGTGGGCTCCGCCATCGAAGCCCCCGTCACCAGCTTCACCAAATTCGGAGCCTTCCTCCAGCTGTCCGAAGGCGTAGAAGGCATGGTCCACATCTCCGAAATAGTCGCCGACCGCCGCCTAAACCACCCCTCCGACGCGCTCCATGTCGGCGAGACAGTCAAAGCCCTCGTCCTCGACGTCGACAAGGAAAAGCGCCAGCTCCGCCTCTCCATCAAGCAACTCATCCCCACCGGCATCGACGACTTCCTCACCGACCACAAACAAGGCGACAAGGTCACCGGCCGCATCATCAGCATCCACGGCAGCAGAGCCAGCGTAGAACTAGGCGAAGGCATCGTAGCCCCCGCCACCCTGCCCACCCCCAAAGCCGAAGAAACCACGACCCCCGCTGCCGTCGGAGCACCCGCCGCAGGCGCAGTCGACCTCTCAGCCCTCGGCTCTCTCCTCAAAGCCAAATGGCAAGGCTCCACCCCCGCCGCCACCGCCAAACCCAAATCCGAAGCCCCCGCCCCCGGCCAAATCCGCACCTTCCGCATCACCACGCTAAACCCCGAATCCAAACAAATCGAACTCGAACTCGCATAATCCAGTGTTCATTGTTATCCAGTGTTCATTATTTTTGTCCTTGCCATTGTCTTTGCTCTTGCTTCTGAGACAGGTCCGGGCTTTAGCCCGGACATTCCATGTCTGCCACAAATCGGGCTTTAGCCCCCGGGATATGCTCGTCTGCATGCGTCTCAAGCCGGAGACATACGCTTTCACGGCGGTAGCTTCCGGTCGTCGCCGCGTCTTTCAACCCTGATCCCTGATCCCTCTTCTTTTCCCTTTACCCTCTACCCTCTACCCTTTACCCTCTTCTCATGGCCTCGAAATTTGACGCAAAATACCTCGCCGTCCTCGGCATCAGTGTCGCTGCACTCGTCCTCAGCGTCTTATCCTGGCGCAACTCCAGCCGCCTCGCAGAGGACGCCTTCACTCCGCGTCTCGCCTTCACTGACCTCCAGCTGACCGCCACCTACCCCGACGACGCCGACTCCGAAGAGACCCTCCTCCACTACAAGATCCAGAACCAGGGCCGTCTCCCCATGCACGACCTCCACGTCGCCGAGGTCGTCACTACCGACAACAAGAAGAGCATCAAGCAGGAGGCCCGCCAGACCGTCGCCTTCGAGCCCGGCGAGCCCGTCGACTCCGTCACCTACCTCACCCCCACCGTCGTCGTCCCCGTAGGCTTCACCCCCGACGCCGTCGCCACCGGCAAGGTCTCCTTCTCCATCCAGTTCGAAACCGAGTCCAGCACCGAGCGCACCCCCCGCTACATCACCTGCGAAAAATTCCACTTTCAACCACTTCACCGGCAAATTCGACCGCGCCCGCACCTGCACCCCCGAAGTCTTCAAGTAACCCGCGAAGTCTTCAAGTAACCCACCATGCCTCGAACCAATCTATTTGTCTGTCATTCTTGAGCGCAGCTTGTCTGTCATTCTTGAGCGTAACGAAGAATCCCCGCATTTCGCTTTTGCTTTTGTCGTTGCCTGTTCTCCTTCGCCTATCCAAAACTCTGTCATTTCGACCGAAGCGATTCACAGCTTCACCGTGAATCGCGCAGCGGAGAGCTTGTCCTGAGCGAAGTCGAATGGAATCTGCTTTTCTACCCATGCCTCATCCCCGCCCAGAAGCCTTTGTTTTAACTCGCAGCTCACAGCTCATAGCTCGTAGCTCGTAGCTGGAATCCGAAAACGCCTTTGTTTCAGGCCCACCAAACTATTTCCACGAAATTCCTCAGCAAAATCGCATGTCAAGCCCCTGCGCTCCTCAAAAATCCAGTAACTCCATCCCTGTCAGCACTTAGCCAACAGAAGAAAAGTGCGCATTAGTTATGTGCCGCTTAGTAAAATAGAACTAGAAGATTAAACAACAGGCCCGGCCACCAGCCGAACCTAACTTATTGATTCTGGCTATTTTAGCCATAAGTCGTTTGTTTAGAGGATTTTGCAGGCGCTTACATCCTGCAAGCCACTAGAAACAAAGACTTTGTCGCCGGGCAATAGGGGGTGTGGGTACCCCTTAACTGGCAGTCTTACTGCTGGTAAACACCAGCGCATTGCCATCAGGGTCGGTAACTGTCACAGCCTTCCGACCGGTCTTGAATGCCACGCCGCGCTGCTTGAGAGCGGCTGACGCCTTCCCGATATCGGGTACGAAAAGAAAGATCTTCGAAGCCGGCCCCGCAAACGGCTCGATAAGAATCTGCTGGGAGCTCGGACCCATGCCATCCGCCGTCGGATCCCTGGAGCCAGTGATGCGCAGCAAATTAGGATTTCCGCCGATGGTGGTGAACCCCAGCTTCTGCGTATAGAACGCGCTGGCTGCAGCCGGGTCCTTCATCCCCAGCGTGACGGCGAAGAAGTTATCCGCGATGCGGTTCGTCCCCAGGTGCTGCCCCTGGTCGCCCGAGTGCCTCGACCCCGGCATGTACTGCGTGTACTCGATGTTCTGGTTCTCCGGCCCGCGCAGCGTGAACAGCAGGTTGCCGGCGCCCGCCGTGCGTATCTGGGTAGGCGTCAGGCCCTGCGTGACGTCGTACGTGTAGAGCGCCGCGAGATCCTCGCCATCGAAACACAGATGCAGGAAGCCGATGTTGGGATCCGCTGCCGTCTTCGGGTAGAGCTCGATATACTGACGGTCGTTCACTTTGATGAACGACTGGGTAACAACGCCGTCCTTACTGGAGTCGAATGCCTGCTGATAGCCAAGCTTCTCGTAGAAGGCCTTTGATCTGGCAATATCCGCCACGCGAATAGCGATGTGCGCAAAGCCACGGATCGGCGGTATGGGAAGTTGAACATTGGGGTCTGCTGAGTCCTGCGCCGGGCTCGCCAGCGGAGCGAGCAGTAGCAAACTGCAGACAAGTAGTTGGAGTCGGGAGATCCGGGAGGCAGTAGGTGTAGCAATGGGCATAGCGATGGCGGATCTTCTCCTGTCGTGCGCTTCCTGGATGTTTGGAAGAATCATACCGCACCATGATGGTGTCTCGGTTAGAGTGCCTAGCTCCGCAACGCCTCTTCAAGTGCCTTGGCTCTGATCGAAAACGGCGAAATAGCCGCGATCTCGCCATAGCGAATGCAGTTGCGCCCATTAGCCTTGGCTTTGTACAGTGCTTGGTCGGCAGCCTCGATCAGGTGGTCCTGTAGGTCGGTATGCGTCGGCCAGCAGGTCGAAACGCCGCAGCTCACCGTCGCCCACAGCGACGGCAGGTTCTGCGTGTCCTCGAGCGCCGGCGCACCTGCCACCTCAACCAGTTTCCGGATGCGTTCCGCCACCCTCATCGCCACCTCCGGAGTCGCTCCCGGCAGCAGCACCACGAACTCCTCGCCGCCGAACCGCGCCGCAAAGTCGCCCTTGCCGCGCAGCGCCTCATGGATCAGCAATGCTATGCGCTTCAGAACCTGGTCACCGTACAGATGCCCGCAAAGATCGTTCACGGCCTTGAAATTATCAATGTCGATAAGCACAGCCGACACCGGCGCGCGCGACGTCAGCGCCTGCTTCCACAGCTTCATGTACTGGCTTCCGAAGGCATGCCGGTTCGCCAGCCCGGTCAGCGCGTCGCTGCTGGAGAGCCGTTGCAGCTCTTCGTTGCTCGTCGACAGCGCAGCGCTCTGCAGTTCGCCCCGCAGTCGCAGCAGATAGGCCAGCCGTTCCTCGCGCCCAAGGCTGTAGTTCGCCATCAGCGTCATCGCCACCGCGCACATCATCAGGCTCGCGCCGAATATGCGCTCCGCCGGACTGTGCGCTTTATCCATGCTCAGGAACACCAGGTCGCCGGACATAATCGCAACCGAAGCAAACAGCGCGAAAGGGAATCGCAGCCGCATCACCATGTTGGCAAACAGCACCGCCACGATCACGCCCACCTGCGCATACGTTGGCCCCAGCGCATACTGGCCCCGCTCCAGGTAAAGGTGCATGAAGCATATCCAGCACGTCGCCACCGCGAGACTCGCTTCCCGGTAGAAGGCTCCCGGATTCCGCCGCATCGTGAAGTTCACCACCAGCGCCAGCGGAGTGATTAGCGCCGTCCGCACCAGCACGGCATGCCACGAAATGGTGTTAAGAAGAAAGTGATTCGCAAATAAAAACAGGTTGAAAAGCCCGATTGCAACCAGTCCTTCAATCCACAGCCTGGCCGAGCGATAGGAAGACGTCTCCGCTTCGAAGCGGCTCTCCAGCAGCTCCGGAAACAATAGCCAATGGAAGCCTCGCAGCGAGAGTTGCTCTATCTGCTCAGGCACCTGATCGTAGATGGAAGTAGACAGCATTCTGGTAGTTAGACCATCCTCGCTTGCTCTGGAGAGCGTTGAATCCCAGTAAGTTTAGGTCTCTTTCAAAACCCTTGTCCTAACACTTTCGGGTCACCCCCGCGTGCCTGTACCGTTACCTGCGTCGTCCGGGTTGGCCGAAAACAAAAATGACTCATCGTTGAACCAGATAGGATGCAAATCATTCCTTTTAGGTTCTCCGCGCGAGATCGTACGTCGCGAGTCTCTGAGGTCTTTGCCTCGAGGCTGGAGTCGTGCATCGCCGCCGCAGGAATCATCGGCAAAAAGCCGAACCTGCCGCAGCTAGGAAACCCTCTCCTGTTCCAGTCAGAGCCTCAGCTCGGTCTGAACATCTTAGGAGCGTTCCGCATCCCCAGCACATTGAAGTCCTTCAACCGGTCCTTCAGCACATAGATAAGCCGGTTGTTGCCGTTCGGATCTGTCGGCATCATAAAAAAACCATGCTCCAGCACGTAGTCGCGGCTGTTGCTGATGATGCCCTCAATCGTCTCGCCATCATGAAAGGCGATCCGTACCCACAATCCCTGCACGATAGGCGCGTTCTCATGGAAGTGCAGCGCCCGGTGCCGCGTATCGCCGTCGAAGGTCTTCACGAAGAAGACTGCCTTCGCATTCCTGGTCGATACGTCCTTGGTCGCCTCTGAGTCCACCATCTTCAGGCGTATGGAGTCGAGCTGTGACACCGGCTCATTGCGCAGCAACTGCTCAATCGTGCCCAGATCGCTGGCGTCCGCGAAGCCGCGCACAGCATGATCCTCATAGCGGATTACGATGCGATATGTCGAAGCAGATTCGGGTTCCACACTGCTCCCCGCTAGACCCGGTTCTGCGGCGACAGATCGTACTGCTTGATCTTGTACAGCAGAGCCTTGTAGCTGATTTGCAGGTCGTTTGCCGCTGCCTTCCGATTCCATCCAACTTCCTCCAGTACCTGCGCAATAGCTGTAGACTCGGCCTCGCCCTTAAGGTTGCGGACCAGCGCCTTCAGTCCAGTTCCGTTCGAAGCCTCGCCGTTCTCCGCCGCCCCTTCGACAGTATCCCGCGGAGTCAGCTCTTCAAGGATGGACCTCTCATCGCCCAGCACCAGATACCGGTTCACTACGTTCTCCAGCTCGCGAAGGTTGCCTGGCCAGTTATGCTCCATCAGGGCATCCATCAGCGACGTCGAGAAGCTCAGCACGTCCCGCCCGTACTTCTTCGCGCCCTTCCGCATGAAATACTCCGACAGCACGGCAATCTCGTCCTTGCGCTCGCGCAGCGGAGGAATGCTCAGCGTAAAGCCGTTCAGGCGATAGTAAAGATCCTCGCGGAAGGTCTTGTTCGCCATCGCTTCCTTCATATTGATGTTCGTCGCGGCAATCACCCGCACGTCCACCTTCATCGGCGACCGACTGCCCAGTCGCGAGAACGTCCCGTCCTGCAGAACCTGCAGCAGCTTCGCCTGCAGAATCGCCGGCATCTCGCCGATCTCGTCCAGAAAGATCGTTCCGCCCGAGCACGTCTCGAACTTGCCCGGCTTGGTCTTCACCGCGCCCGTGAACGCGCCCTGCTCGTAGCCGAACAGTTCACTCTCCAGCAGGTCCGCCGGCACCGCCGCACAGTTCACCTTCAGAAAGATCTTCGAGCTGCGCGCCGACATCTTGTGCGTATAAAGCGCCAGAATCTCCTTGCCCGTTCCGCTCTCCCCCAGGATAAGCAGAGGAATATCCGCGCGTGCCACCAGCGAAGCCTGCGCCTCGAGGTCGCGCATCCGTTTGCTCGACCGCACAAACGAGTGCGTCTCGTTCAGCGGAATCTCCCGCATCGTCTCAGCCGATACCTTCTTGTCCCGCTCCGTGGCGGCGCTGGCCAGGTGCTCTTCGATCGCCTGCTCCACATCCGACCCCAGGAACGGCTTCATCACGATCGCCCGAACTCCCAGGCGGATCACCATCTCCAGATCGCCCAGCTCAGCCGAGCACGAGAGCACAATCACCGGCAAATGAGGCTTGGTGCAACGGATATGCGTCAGCAAAGGCATCGGATCCCGGTTGCTGTGCAATGCCAGCAACAGCAGGTCAGGATCGCCCGGCTGCTCCAATCGGTCGAGCAGCGTCTGCTCCTCCGAAAAGAGACTTAGTGAATATTGGTTCCCAAGCGTTGACCGGAGGTAGTCCAGCACAGCCAGATCCGGCTCCATAATCAGAATCTGCGATCGGGATTTGGCACTCGACTTCAAAACAGACAATGGGTAAGCAAAAGATGCCGACATAGAAAGACCCCTATTTCCACCAGCGCTCGCCATTTATTTGCACTAGCGTCCCTCATGGACTTGTGATTGCTCATCTCAAGCCCGGTGCTGACCATCGAATCATCCACCCCGGCGCGAACCCGGCGAGGATCGAGCCGTTCAGGCTCCCCCGTTTGGCGTACTGTGTAAAAAGGAGGCCCAGAGTGAAAGATTCTAAGAACTTCGACAGATGAATGTTAACAATTTTGCTGACAAAAGAGATAAAGGATTTCCCTTTCTCCCCTCAAGTATTGCAAGCTTACATGCTAACAACGTTCTTGTTGAGAGAAAAAATCGTGTTTTTTTGGGTTGTTACCTTAGTAAGTAGAATGATGGTGACCGTTTGTACACTGATAAACAGGCGGTTACGGAGCACCCTTTCTCCGCTATCTTGCATCCCACCACTTCCGTCCAAAGAATGCCATGAGTTTTTTTTAGACAATTTACGAAGAATGGTGGTCGACGTGCTCTCTCATACCTGTATGCAAAGTTGCTGTCCTGCCATACCTTCATAGGAAAAAACAACCTTGGCCCATAATAATGAGTCCGCTGCAGCACCTAATCTGCCACCCCTGGATATTATCTTCGGCAAAACTGCTGCCATGCAGGCCGTCCGAAATAAGCTGGAGCGAGTAGCAGAGACTGACGTGCCCGTTCTGATCCAGGGAGAAAGTGGCACAGGGAAAGAGATCTCTGTTCGCCTCCTTCATGCCCTCTCTCTCCGCGCACGCGGTTCACTTGTGAAAGTGAGCTGTCCTGCAATCCCGAACTCACTGCTTGAAACCGAACTCTTTGGCTACGAAAAAGGCGCTTTCACCGGAGCCATGAACACCAAAGTCGGCCGCGTCGAGCAGGCCCACAACGGCACCCTCTTCCTCGATGAGGTTGGCAGCCTTGATCTTGCCGTTCAATCCAAGCTCCTTCAGGTCCTCCAGGACGGTACCTTTGTCCGTGTCGGCGGCCACGAGCCCCGCTCCATCGCCACACGCCTCGTCTCCGCCTCCAACGGAGACCTCCGCACCCAGGTCGAAGAGGGTACCTTCCGCCTCGATTTCCTCTTCCGCATTAACGCAGTGACGATTAATTTGCCACCTTTACGGCAAAGAATTGCCGATTTGCCGGTCCTGATCGACTATTTCATCGACCATTACGCCAAAGCCTTCCACACCACCCCTGAACTGCTCTCCAAGAGCGCCGTCCGCCTCATGCAGAACTACCACTGGCCGGGTAACATCCGCCAGCTCGAAAACCTCATCCGCAGCTACGTCCTCATCGGTAGCGAAGAGGCTCTGGTGGCCGAGATGATGCCCGAAACGTCCCGCGGAGGTGGGATCACCACCGAAATCGACCTCAACGAGCCGGTTTCACTCAAGCGAATCACTAAACAAGCCACCCGGGACCTCGAACGCCAGATCATCCTCAAGGTCCTCCAGGCCAACAGCTGGAACCGCCAGAAGACCGCCAAATGGCTCCAGATAAGCTACCGCTCGCTGCTCTACAAGCTCAGCGAAGCCGGGATGCCCGAGGTACCGCCCCGCCCCATTCGAATGCCTCAGCTTCTCAAAAAGCCCGAGGAGCGGACCGTCAAACCCGCCCTCTCTTCCCGCACCCGAATCTACTGACGAAGGTCTACCCACATCCCGGCCGGCACAGCTTCAAGCTGTGCCGGCCGGCAAACGTTTTGCCCTCAAAAACGAACGCCCCACTTGACAGACTCTGCCCCGGAGATACCCGCCAGGCCACCCCGCCGTAAACAAATCACACCAGCCGATCGCCCCGAAGTCCAAACCTATCACCAATCGTTTGAATACTTTGACGCATATCACGGGGGTGGATGTTACTGCGCGCCCTGCCGCCGGACGATAGTCTTGACGGTCTCAAACATGATCAGCAGATCGAGCCCCAGCGTCATGTGCTTGATGTAGTAAAGGTCGTACTCGAGCTTCTCTCGTGCCTCCGCCAGCGTCGCTCCGTAGCCATACCGGACCTGCGCCCACCCGGTCAGCCCCGGCCGAATCATGTGCCGGAGCTCGAAGTAAGGAATCTTCTCCGCCAGCATTGGCACAAACTCCGGCCGCTCAGGCCGTGGCCCCACGAACCCCATATCCCCACACAGCACATTCCACAACTGCGGAACCTCATCCAGCCGTGTCTTGCGCATGAACATTCCGATCCCTGTCACGCGTGGGTCATTCTTCGTCGCCCACTTCGCCCCGGCGGCCTCGGCGTCCGTCCTCATGGTCCGAAACTTGTGCACCGAGAAGGTGCGCCCCCCATCCCCACCCGCGTCTGGTGAAAAAAAATCGGTCCCGGCGACGACAGCCGAACCAGCAGCGCCACAAACGGAAAGAAGGGAAGGAACAGCAACAGTCCCACAGCTGCCGTCAGCGTCGAAACGATACGCCGTGCAATCTGCTGCGACGGCTTCACCCGAAACCCTTCGCTGTAGATAAATGTGCTCGGCCGCAGAGTATCGAGGTGCAGTTTGCCTGTCAGCCGCTCCAGCAGCGGACCCGCCTCTTCGATAACCACGCCGTTGAAGCGAAGCTTCAGCAGTTCGCGAACCGGCAGTTCACCCCGCCGATCTTCGAGCGCGACAATCAGGCGGTCCACCCCCGGCTTGGGCCCCTGAAACTGCGCCAGGGCCGACGCGAACGCCTCCTTGCGCTCCGCCTTGTCGGCTGAGACTTCATCCCACCCGATGACCTCCATCCCCGCGTCTTTCCTGGTCTGCAGCGTATGCACGACAGATCGCGCCCGTGCCCCCGCGCCCAGCACGTACACCCGCTCGCGAAATATCTTGTGCCCGATGATCCACTCGTAGGCACTCCTCCACGCCAGCAGCGCAGCCGTCAGAAATGCCAGCCCCAGCACCAGCACATAGGGTCTGATATCGAGCACGGGAAAAAAGTACATCAGCGCCGAAAGCAGAAAGGACAGAAATCCCAGCACCAGCAGCAGCCTGAAATAAATCTCCCACCGCGCCGAGATGCGTTGCGGCTCATACAGGTCGAAGTAATAAGAGCTAAGCAGCGTCAGAACGGTCAGCCCGAGTATCTTCCACCCGCCATACTCATAGTTCAGCACCAGAGACGTATCCGGTCCCGCCAGCAGCAGCGTCGCCAGCAGAAAGCAGCCGCTTACGATCAGCCCTTCACAGATCAGCAGTACGATTGTCCTGGTAGGGTAGTAAACGTTGAACAGACGTATCATTGCGTCGGTGGCTCCATCTGTTCCGCCTACTCTATCTCCGCATCGTAGCTGGAATATCCATAGTAGGTCCCCGGGGTTGAATGCTTCGTTGCGGCATTCAACACAAACCCCAGAACTTTAGCCGCCTTCATTTCGCTCTGTGCTCGTTGCGCCACGGGATACTTCGTAATGCCTGAACGCGCGATCAGCAACACGCCATCGCATGCCCGAGCCAGGTTCACCGCGTCCGAAACCGGCAGCACCGGCGATGAATCCACTATGATCCAGTCGAAGTACGGCGATACCGTTTCGATGAGCTCGCGAAACCGCGGATTGCCGGAGAGATCGGCCGCCTTGTCCCCGCCATGTCCGCCGGCGATAAACGTCAGGTTCGGCAGGATCGCAGGCCGCGTCTTGTCCGGCACTGAAGATTCTTCCGCGCGTTGCATCACCTCCACGATCCCCGCCTTGCCGGCCAGATAATCCGCCAGCCCTGGATGCGCCTCGCATCCCAGCAACTGGTGGAGGGTGTAGCGGCGCATATCGCCGTCGATCAGCAGCACCTTACTGTTCTTGTGCCGCGCCAGGCTGATGGCCAGGTTGGCCGCGACGAAGCTTTTACCCTCCTGCGGCAGACCGCTGCTTATCAGGATAGACTTCAGCGGGCTGATGTCCCGCAACTCATGGATGCGCGAACGCAGGCTCCGGAACTGCTCGACCGCCGCGCCCCGCTCCTGCAGCGCAGGCAGATGTTCGTAGGACGGCAGCCACGCACGCCGCGGAACATTGTTCAGGTTCAGGACTCCTGCCGGTGCTCCCAACTGGGTCTCAGCGATCTCCGCCAGGTCCATGGGCGGAGCTGCGGAATGATCGGAAGCCACCGTCGCCCCCGGCACGTCGAACACCGCCACTGCCGACTCGTAGGGAGGACCGGCCGGCGCAGGATGCTCCGCCGGCGCCACTGTCCGATCCGATCGATCCGCCTTCCGCTCCGATTCTGCCTTCTGCAGTGCTTCGTAAATGCGGCTCATCGATCCCGCCTTTCCTTAGGGTCCCTATTAAAATCTGCAATCAAGTTCAGGGGATCGCCTTGCGCGTTGCGCGCTCCCTGTCCACCGCCCATCGCAGCGGTAGAGATCAGGAACGGCTGCGACTCCAGTTCCAGCTCGACCGCCACGCCTTCCAATATCGCCGGCGTCACCTGCTTCACCTGCTCCACATAAGCCACAATCAGCGCATGTTCGCAGAGGAGATTGATAATGCGTGGAATCCCCCGGCTGTAGCGGTGCACCATCTCCAGCGCCTCCGGCTGGAATATCTGCCACGTAGCTCCTGCGATGCGCAGACGCTCGCCCACGTATGCCTGTGTCTGCGCCTCCGTTAGAGCCTGCGTTCTGCACCACAGCGAGACCCTCTGCCGCAACTGCCGCACACTCGGATGCCGCAGCTTCTCTTCGAGCTCCGGTTGTCCCGAGAGCACAATCTGTAGCAGCTTCTCCGACGATGTCTCCAGGTTTGTCAGCAGCCGTATCTCTTCCAGCAACTCCCAGGAAAGGTTCTGTGCCTCATCCACCACCACCACGCACGTCTCTTCCATCCGGTACCGTTCAATCAGCCAACGGTTCAGCTGCAGCAGCATTCCGGACTTGGTCCGCACCGTCGGCGCCAGGCCGAAGTCAGTCAGCACGAACTCCAAAAAGTCCAGCACATCGAGCCGCGGGTTGAACACAAACGCCGTAGACACCCGCCGGTTGCTGAATGAGCTCAGCGCCCGGCGCAGCAACGTCGTCTTGCCCGTCCCCACCTCGCCTGTCAGCACCGTAAATCCCTTACGCGCTGAAATCCCATACTCCAGGCACGCCAGAGCTTCCCGGGTGTGCGGCATCATGTAGAGGAACCGCGGATCCGGACTCGTCCCAAAGGGGTTGCTCTGTAGTTTGAAGAAGGCTTTATACATCGTTATCCACCCGCATTCATCAGCGGTTTGCTTGCCGTCGCGGCTTTGCCGCTACCGCCAATCCTGAATCGTGATCGTGGCTCGTGCGGAGCGATCTCGGCCGCCAGTGAGATTACGGCCAATGTCGGAAGCTTGGTAAAGGCCCACAAGTCCTGCTCGGTGCGGACCGCCGTATCCCGATATTCAATCCAGCCTACGATCAGCAACCCAAGCGCGATGCCCGCGGCCACTCCGCCGCTCATAAACACGCTGCGCTTCGGGTAGGATGGGCCGTCCGGAAGGTTCGCCTCGTCCATCAGCTTGAACGTCTCGCCCTGCTGACGCCGTTCGAGGGCCGTCGCCATGTTCGAGTTGTTCATCTTCGTCCTCAGGTCGTTATAGAACGCCAGCGCCGTGTCATGGTCGCGCGTAACCTGCTTGAACTGTTCCTGCACCTCGGGCGAAGCCGACACCCGGTCCTGATACTGCCGCAGCTGCGCCTGTATCGACGCCTGATCGTGTTTCTTCTGTTCGATCAGCACGTCTTGCGCCTTCAGTTGCTGCCGCAGCTTGAAGATGTCCATCGGCTCAGGTCCCTTCGGGGCGGCTGTCGGTGATTCAGCCGGCTCTTCAGGAGGCTGCGGCTTCGCCATCTCGGCCCGCAGATCGGCGATCTTTCGCCGCACCGCAACCAGATCGGGCCAATTGTCCGTATAGCGCGACGCCAGGTCCGACTCCGCCGCCAGCAGCTGGTCCAACTCTCTTTGCTGGGTCTGAGGCTGTACGCGCGGTGTCGCCGCGCCCGGCGTCTCAGCGCGCAACTGTTGCGCCAGCAGCGCCTCTCCGTAGTTCTTGTTCTGCTGTAGTTGAGCGATCGTCTGGGTCACGGCATCCAGTTGCGTATTCAGGGTTGACAACATGCCCAGGTTGGCGCCCTCCTGGTCCGGAAGCTTCCCCATATATTGCCGCTGGAAATCCGCCAGCTTTGCGTCCTGGTCGTCAAGGGCGCGCTTTGCCTCCTCCAGTTGACCCTTCACGAACTCCGTCGTTCCCTCGGCCGATCGCGCCTGATCACTCAGGCTCGCGCTGATGAATAGTGACGTAATCTCGGCGCACACCTGTTGCGCAGTATGTGCATCGGCCGCGGTGTACGAGATAAAGAACCCGGGCAGCCCCCCGCTCCTTGCAATCTGCGACTCAATCGGCAGGATCTCGATGTCCTTGCGCACCGCGTCGATCCGCGCGTCCATCCCCATGCCTTTCGAACCATACAGGTTGAACTTTTCGATCACAGGCTGCAGTCGCGCCCTGCTTTCGATCTGTTGCTGCATCGACGACAGCCGCGAGTTCAGGTCCTCCGTCACCAGCGACTTGACGATGCTGTCCGGCACCTTCTGTTGTTCGATAATCACCAGCGCCTGAGAGACATACTTCGGCGGCACGAAATACGTCAGCCCCGTGCCCACAATCCCCAGCAACACAGCCGGGACCGCGATGACCCACCAGCGCTTCTTCAGGATGTTCAAATAGTCTTGCGGTGTTAGCGTTCGATGACCAAGCATAATAACTCCTTAAAACTGCCCCAGGCGGGTTCCCCGGGGCGAAAATGTCACTCCGATTGAGCCTCCCTGAGAGAAACCGCTGAATGCATTCGATCCTGCAAGAGCAGCAGCGGTCAATTGATCAACCGCTGTATAGCTCAGGAACAAAGATGTAGAACGGCCGAGCCGGCGTGAAACCTGCACCCCGCCATAAACCGTTTGGGTAGTACCCGGCACAGCCAGCGCCGTGGTTCGCGAGTAGCTTGCCGTCAGGCTGGTCGACCAGTCGCGCCGAACCGTCCGCTGTACTCCTGCCGTCACACTGTCCGAAAAGGCTCCCGTCTGCAGGCCCGACCCCTCGTTGATGCCGCGGTTATAGGCGACAACCATGGAAAGCTGCCTGTGAGTATAGTTTAGGCTTGCGTTGGCTGCCATATCCACTGACGACGGCACCGCCACGGAGATGACGGTCTTTTCAACAGGATAGGCCTCGAACCCGCCCACAAACTGCGGCCCGGCCGACGCCACCATGCTCAGGCTCTTGGTCAGTTGCCGGTTGTAGGAAAGGCTGACCCCCGTGGAGTGGAATGACGTCAGGTTCCCGCTGTAGCTGAAGTCGGAGTAGTATCCGCTCACGCTCACACCGCTGCGCGGGTCCAGTCTGCGGTTCAATCCGACGTTCCCGCCGATCTCCGTGCTGTCCAGTCCGTTGTCTGTCGAACTGCTCGATCCGGTGTCCCCGATAAACCGAAGAATTCCATAATTCGCCGAGCCGCTGATAGACGTCCGCCCGTTCAGCTGCCGTTCAATGCTGCCATTTACGGTATTGCTTACCCGCTTCCCATAGTTCGTCAGCACAAGCTGTGATGGCGCATTTGGGTCCGGAATGGGCTGCAATCCCAGGTCTCCCACGCCGGGAATGCCCGAGAGTCCCGTCGTCGGCGACTGCGGCAGGAAAGAGACCGAGTCCGAGAGACCAAACGCCCATCCATGCCCAACCCATCCCTGCGAAATGGTGAAGTTCTGATATACCTGTACATTCGCCGTCGAATACGACGAGAACTGCGTGCCGCCGCTGTACAGCATGCTGAACGGATGAACCAGGCTCGGCGAGACATACTCCGCATTCCCCGCAAGGTTCGTCGAGTACGTAACGCCCGAGTTCCCAAAATAACCGGACTGTATTCCCTCCGACACGCTTACCGCATACGAAAATGTCCCGTCGATCGCAGGCAGACTCGGGCCCGGATTGAAGCCCGGCCCGCTCACCGACGCAGCTGGCGCAGCCTGGCCGCGTGCCAGCCCGCTAAACCCCAGGACCGCCCCGATTATCACGACCGACGCTCTCATCGTCCACCTCATGGCACCACAATCGTGTCACCAGGCTGTAGTGAAATCTCTTGCTTTGGATCGCCCTTCAAGGCCTTCTTATAGTCGAACGGAATGTGCTGCTGCTCCTTGCCGCGCAAAATATAAATATTCTTTGGGTGCGCGAACGCTGACAACCCGCCCGCCGTCGCGATCGCCTGCAACGCCGTCATGCCTGGTGTCATCCCCATTGGCCCGACCTTGCCCACCTCCCCCACTACATAGATGACCTTGCTGTTCACCGCCGTCACCACCACGCTCACGATCGGGTCCTGGATGTACTTCTTCAGCTTTTCCGTAATATTCGCGGCCAGTTCCATCGGGGTCAGCCCGGCTGCCTTGATATCTCCGATCAATGTGAGCGAGATCATCCCATCCGGCCGCACTGGAAATGCTCCGGAGAGTGTGGAGTCCTTCCACACCGTCACCACCAGGCCATCCTGCGGTCCGATAATGTAGGTCGAGGGATCAACTACAGGCGCGGTCGTCCCCGCAACCCCGCTACTTGCAGCAGTCGTTGGCGTCGTCGGGGCGGGGGCGGCAGCTCCAGCTGGGGGTGCAGGCTCGGGAGTGCCCGCGGCACCCGCCGTTGGCGTCTGCCCGAACCCTGCGACGGGGATTGCCAGTAGCACTGGCGCCAGCAACACACAAAACCGTCTCATCAAAATGACTCCATTTCCTTCTCTAAACACTTATCCTTCAGTAAGGTTCTGATGCTTAAGACTTCCCTCTTACTCTGCCTGTGAGCCCTTATCCCAGTCTCCTCTTTAGTTTACTGGCGCGACTACCTCTTCACCAGGCAAACTCGTCCAGGTTCGCCGCAGTCTTCCGCGAAACGACATCAAGGGGATGCACTCCACTTCCCGCACGACGAATGCCAAACCGATATGCTCTGGGAATTCTCGGCAGAAAACCAGTAAAATCGTGCTCGTAAAGCACCTCCTCTGCAATTCCTTCGGCTGCCTCTCCCGCCGGCAGCATTTAGAATGTCAGTGCAGGCCGCTTCTTCACTGTGAAGATTAGCACTTGGTGAGAAAATTGCTTCTCTTCTTTCGTACCTCTCGTCTACCACTTTTGTAGGTTCGTTAGCCGTTTTTTTGGTATACCTTGGCATTGTATTCAGAGAAGAGAAGATGCCGGCAGTGCGGGTCCTATTAAGCAGTGCGGACCCTATTAAAATCGTACAGGTGATCTTGTGAAGTATATCGCCCTTAGAACTACAGCGGGCAGTGTTCAAGCCGAGCCTTTCACCCCGGACCCGGTCCCCGCCCCACAAGCAGAGTCCCCCCCTGGTCCCGGCCTCTCAGGCGAATCCTCTCTCAGGCGCTGGTTGCCCTACGCCATCATTGCAATCCTGCTCGGAATCCTCTATTACAAGGTCGCAGCCAAGCTCGTCTTTGACTGGTACGACCTACCCGATTACGGCCACGGCTTCCTCGTCCCCTTCTTCTCCCTCTTCCTGCTCTGGGATAACCGGGTTGCCATTCGCCAGACCCCTCTCCGGCAATCATGGAGCGGCCTCCCCCTAGTCGTCCTCGGTCTGCTCGTCCTCATTCTAGGCATCTATGGAGCCGATCTCTTCCTCTCCCGAATCTCTTTCCTCATCCTGTTGTCCGGCCTTATCTGGTTATTCTTTGGCCTGCCCATGCTCAAGGTCATCCGCTTTCCTCTCGGCGTGCTTCTGCTGGCTATTCCATTCCCCGCAATTGTCTTCAACCAGATAACCTTCCCCCTCCAGTTGTTCGCCTCACAGCTCGCCAGCACCATCCTGCCTTGGCTTGGCGTTCCGGTCCTGCAGGAGGGCAACGTCATCAATCTCCCCGTCATGCCGCTTGAGGTCGCCGAGGCCTGCAGCGGAATCCGCTCGCTCATGAGCCTCTTCACTCTCGCGCTCTTCTACGGATACTTCCTTGAGCGCACCACCCTCCGCCGCCTCATCCTCGCTCTGGCCAGCATCCCCATCGCCGTCGCAGCCAACGCCGCACGCATCGTAGGCACCGGCCTCTGCGTTCAATATTGGGACCCCGACAAAGCCCTTGGCTTCTTCCATGAGTTCCAGGGCTGGGTCATGTTCGTCATCTCTCTTACCTGTCTCTTCCTGCTCCACCGGCTGCTGAGCCTTATCTTTCCTGATCGGGCCAAGCAGAAGCTCCAGGCAAAGACCCAGGAGGCCGCCTCCCAATGAAATCCCCCCGCTTCTGGACCGTCGTCCTGCTCCTCGTCGCGACCGCCTTCGTCCTGCACACGCGCGGCGACGCCGACAATGCCCCCTATAGCCAGCCTCTCAGCCTCATGCCCTCGACCATCGACGGCCTCACCGCCCGCGATTTCCCCATGAGCGACGACGTCCTCGCCATTCTAGGCAAGGGAGACTTCCTCAACCGCACCTACTCCGCGCCGGCGGGAACGCACCCAGCGGCAATCCCCATCAGCCTCTTCATCGGCTACTTCGCCTCGCAGCGCACCGGACAGTCCATCCACTCTCCGCAGAACTGTCTCCCCGGCGCCGGCTGGACCTTTGATTCCAAACGCTACACTGACATCACCGCCGACAACGGTCGTGTCTTTCACGTCGGCGAATACGTCATCAGCAACAATGGCGACCGGCAGTACGTCCTCTACTGGTACCAGTCCCACGGCCGCAGCATCGCCAACGAATACGCCGCCAAGCTCTACATGATTCTCGACGCGATTCGCATGAACCGCACCGATGGCGCAATCGTCCGCGTCATCACCCCCATGCTCCCGTCCGAGTCCGAGTCCGCCGCGCGCGACCGCGTGGTTCGTTTCACGGCGCAGATGGCGCCCTCGCTGCCTCGATTCATCCCTGATTAGCCATGCTGGGAAGGCTCTCGCGGCGATACCGAAGATTGGCGTGCCCGCATCCCTCCGCCAGCATTTCTCGTAGCCGCAGGGAACGGAACATACATATAATGGTCGGTTTGAAAGGTCTTGAAGGGAACATCGCGATGAAGAAACAATCCATTCTCACGGCATTTAAAGTCTCCGCAATGCTGGCTGCGTCACTGGCTTTAGGATCCGCGCTTGGTTGTCATCGCGATCCCAATGTCGAGAAGCAGAAGTATCTCGCCAGCGGCAAGCGCTACGCCGATCAGGGCAAGTACAAGGAGGCGGAGATTCAATTCGCCAACGCTCTCAAGGTCGACAAGAACTTTGCCGCCGCCCACTATGAGCTGTCCAAGGCCTACCTCAAAACCGGCTCCATGCTGCCTGCCTACTCTGAGCTGCTTCGCACCGTCGATCTCCAGCCCGGCAACATCCCGGCCCGCATCGATCTCGGCAACATGCTCGTCGCTGGTCGCCAGGCCGACCGTGCCGCCGAGCAGGCCAACGCCGTCCTCGCCATCGACAGCAATAACGCGGACGCACACGCTCTTCTCTCCACCATCGCCGCCTCCAAGAACGACCGCCCCACCGCCATCGCCGAGATCCAGAAGGCCCTGGCCGTCGACCCCAAGAAGGCCAGCTTCCACGCCGCCTACGGCCTTCTCCAGGCCGGCGATCCCGGCAACGAGGCCTCTGCCGAGAGCCAGCTCCACCAGGCCGTCGAGCTCGACACCAAGAACGCCACCGCTCATCTCGTCCTCGCCGCCCTCCTCGAGCGCAAGGGGGACATCCCCGGCGCTACCGAGCAATACAAGCAGGGAATCGCCGCCGATCCCAAAAATGTCTCCGCCCGCGCGAACTTCGCTACTTTTCTGCTCCGCCAGGGCGACAAAGCCCAGGCCGAGGCCGTCGTCCTCCAGGCCACCGGCGATCTCGCCGACACCCCCGAAGGCGCGCAGTTAATGCATGGCTACCTCGTCAGGACCAACCAGGCCGACCGCGAAGAATCCATCTACGCAGATCTCAACGCCAAACATCCCACCGTGCCCATCAAGCTCGTCTACGCGCGCGTCCTGCTCGGCAGGAAGGAAATTGACAAGGCTCGACCGGTCATCGCCGATCTCGTCAAGCTCAACGGCAGTAACCCTGACGTCGTCGTCCTCAACGCCGCGCTCATGGTCAACGACGGCAAGCTCAACGACGCCTACAGCGCCCTCCTCAAGGCCGCCAAGAACAATCCCGACAACCTCGAGGTCAAGCTGCGCCTCGCCGCCGCCGCCGTTGCCAAGGGCGAGTACCAGGTCGCCGAGCAGAGCTACCTAGACGCCACTCACCTCAATCCCAGAAGTGTAGAGGCGCAGGATGGACTGGCCACCATGGCGATGCGCAAGAACGACTTCACCACCCTCGCCCAGGTTGCGAACACCGTCATCGGCATGGCGCCTCAGTACTCTCCCGCATATGTTTGGCGCGGAGTTGCGGAGGCCAACCAGAAGGAGCCCGAAAAAGCCGAAGCAGATTACCGCCAGGCCCTCAAGCTCAATCCCAAGAACGCCATCGCCTCTCTCGAGCTCGCTTACCTCCTCGTGTCGCAAAAGCACTTCCCAGAGGCCCGCACCCTCCTCGACCAGACCCTGGCCAACGACCCCAACTCCTCCCGCGCCCTCAGCCTTCAGGTTGCTCTCGACCTCAACGACAAGCAGCCCGACAAGGCCATCGCCCGCGTGCAGGACCAGATCACCAAATCGCCCAACAACAGCGAGATGTATGACGAGCTCTCCCAGCTCCAGCTCATGACCGGAAACAAGGATGGTGCTCTCGACTCCGCCGGCAAGGCCATGAAGATCAATCCCGCCGACAGTGCCGCCGTAATGGCCTTTGCGCGCGCCCAGATCGCTCACGGCAACCCCACCCAGGCCATCGCTACCTGGCAGCAGTGGGTCAAGGACCACCCCACCGACGCCGGCGCCTACACCATCCTCGGCTCTCTACAGGACTCCCAGGGCGACAAGGACGCCGCCACCGCCTCCTACAAGAAGGCCCTCGCCATCCAGCCTGAGCAGGGCGTCGCCGCCAACAACCTCGCCTACCTCATGCTTCAGTCCGGCCAGAACGTTGACGTCGCGCTCTCGCTCGCTGAGACCGCCCGTCGTGCCATGCCCAACGCACCCAGCACAGCCGACACCCTCGGCTGGGCTTACTACAACAAGGCGTCCTACTACTCTGCCCGCGACCTCTTCGAAGACGCCCTCAAGACCGCCCCGAACGACCCGTCGATTCACTATCACCTCGGTATGACCTACAGCAAGCTCGACGACAAGGCCAACGCAATCCTCCATCTCAAGAAGGCCGCCACCATCGCTCCCGACTCCACCGCCGGCAAGGACGCCCAGAAGGCCCTCGCCTCTCTCAGCTAGCCTCTCTCGGTTAGACAGCCCAACCATGCCTCGCTCTTCGCATCGTGCGAAGCGCGGGACATCTTTGTTTGTCCTTTCGCTGCTTCCAGTTCGAAGACCAACTCCCCTTATAAAAGCCATCAGGCAGCGCATATCAGCGGGCTGTCGTCATGCGAACACTTGTTCGCAGAGCGGCCGCATTGATTGCGCCCCATGGTATTCGCTTGCTAGAGTCGGAATCTGCCAAAATCTTCGCAGCACATCCGAATCAAGGTGAACAATGTCCACGAACGGTAGATGGCTAAACAGCATGGTGGTTCTCACCCTGTGCGCAGGCTTTCATGGAACGATGAAGGCGGCAGACTCATTGAAGACCATCACGCCCGTCGACTGCAGCGCTGCCCGCCTGGGAGTCGAGATTCCCATCGCCTCCATCGGAGAGCCGGTAGCCGGCGTACGGCTTAGCTCGCCCGTCTGGAACGAGGCTACCGGCGACGTGCCCGCCAACTGCTCCATCGACGGCGTGATGTTGCCCGTAAGCAAAGGACCCCACGCGCAGCCCATCCACTTCCGGGTCATGCTCCCCGCGACGTGGCAGCGGATTGCCATTCAGTTCGGCGGCGGAGGCATGAACGGCGTCTTGCCGCGGCTCGCGGGCAATCCTGCCGGCGGCCTCACCAACGCCCTAGCCGACGGCGCCGTCACCTATGGCAGCGACTCAGGCCACACTATGAGCGATTCAACCTGGGCGCTCGACGACGAAGCCATCAGAAACCTGTCGTACATGCAGATGAAGAAGACGCACGACGCCGCGATGGTGCTCATCAGGAGGATGTACGGTTCGGCTCCGCGCTACAGCTACTACATCGGCAATTCGCAGGGCGGACGCGAGGGGCTGACCGTGGCACAGCGCTATCCGGCGGACTACGACGGCATCTCCGCAGCCGTGCCCATCGTCAACTTTTCCGCGCTCATGCTCGGACCGGTACTGATCCGCATCGAGGAAAAGCCGCTCAAGAACTGGGTTCCACCCGTAAAGGGACGCGCCATTGCGGCAGAGTTCATGAAGCGTTGCGACGGCCTCGATCGGCTCGAAGATGGAATCATCAACAACTACCAGGCCTGCCGCGCGATCTTCGACCGAACCGGGAACCCCGGCGGCCAGAACCCATGGGCGGATAAGCTCTGCCCCGGCGATGTCAACCCCAATCCTAAGGACGACAGCGAAAAGGCGTGCCTCACCGTCGCTCAATCCAACACGCTCGAGTTCATCTTTTCGCGTTATCCGTTCCCCGATCCTCACGCGAACGGCGTTACCTCCTTTGGCATGTGGACTCCCACCACGGCGGTCGCGCCCGGCGGCGGCCCCGGGATGGGCGGTGCTCCGGGAAGACCGCCAGGCCCGCCCCCGGCTGCTGCTGGGCCGTCTGCGGGCGCTGCGGGTCCGCCATCGGCTGGTCGTCCTCCGGTGGGAGCGGGTGGGGGATTGCTAGTCGGCCAGCGATATAAGGGGCAGGAAGGCGCCGCAGCGGATGCACCCATGTTCACCCACCTCGGCATTCTGGGCTCCATCGGCTTCGTCCAGCAGGACCTCAACGCGAATGCGCTCGATTACGTCGAGGGCGGCCAGTATGAGGCGCGCAGGCTTGAAATCTCGCAATGGATGGACGCCACCAATCCAGACCTCAGCGCTTTTCACAAGCGAGGAGGCAAGCTGCTCATGATCATCGGCACGAACGACACAGTCGCCTCACCCGGCGCGCAGCTCGACTATTACCAGAGCCTTCTCGACAAAATGGGACGCCCCACCATCGATAACTTCGCGCGGATGTGGGTTCTTCCGCAGGCCAGCCATGGCCTCGAAGGACGAGCCTACGAGACCAACGGCAACGGAGAAAAGGCCCCGGCTCACGAGCTGCCGAACCAGTTCGACCGCGTCGCCGCCCTCCGCCAGTGGGTGGAAAAGGGCCTCGCTCCCCCTAAGGAGGAGCTGGTGACCGGCAAAGACAGCTCTCTTCCGCTCTGCTCCTATCCGGAGTACCCACGCTACATCAGCGGAGACCCGCACCAAAGCACGTCTTACAAATGCGCCACCAAGTAGCTGATCAGATAACGAGGTAGCCGATCAGATAAAAGAACAACTCAATAATGATTTTGAATGTTTCCGCTCGTCATTCTGGCGAAGCCAGAATCTCAGTGTTTCTGCCTTTGCTGTTGTCTGTTCTTCTCTCTCCATCCCCCCAAAAATCCTGTCATTTCGACCGAAGCGATTCACAGCCTCACCGTGAATCGCTTGAGCGGAGAGCTTGTCCTGAGCGAAGTCGAATGGAATCCGCTTCTCGACCCATGCCCCATCCCAGCCCAGAAGCCTTTGTTTTTGCTCACAGCTCGTAGCTCGTAGCTGGAACCCCGAAACGCCGTTGCTTGTACTTGCCTTCGGCCGTTGCCGGTTCTTACTCATTACTCATTGCTCGTTACTGATACTCAATTGCCTTGGCCGTTGGCAGTTCCGTCCATCACAGCCGATCCGCTCCAATCCCGTCTTAATCCCGCTTCATCCCCGTTCCTGTTTTAAATCCGTGTTATCCGCACAGATCCGCGGTCGGTCTAAGCCCCAAACTATTTTTCGCGAAATTCCTCAGCAAAATCGCATGTCAAGCCCCACCTCACCCCTAAAATTCATCTAACTCAACTCCCGCCAATACTTAGCAAACGAAAGAAAAGTGCACATTAGTTTTGTGCCACTTGGTAAAATAGATATAGAAAAGACAAACAAAAGTCTCCTAGATCATAGACAGAGTCTTTCGCCTTTTTAAGATATCTGACAAGAGCAGGCCCGGCCGAAAGCCGGGCCTAACTCATTGATTCTGGCTATTTTAGCCGTAAGTCCTTTGTTTGGAGGATTTTGCAGATACCAATACTCTGCAAATCATTAAAAACAAAGGATTTATCGCCGGGCAATGGGGGGGTGTCCCCCTTATTGCCGGAGACGAATCACTGGCAGTTCGAGTAGTGCGTGTTGTACTGCGCTGGTCCGGTGAGCGTGGTCATCTCCGCCGCCGCTTCAGCCACGGTATCCGTGGCTCCGGCGTTCGGATTAGCAACGCGTGGAACTGCATAACCGATGTTCGGCAGATACGAGAACCGCGTTGGCATCTCGCACACCTGGTTCGGTACAACCTGGTTGCCTGGAACGTCAGTCTTCAGCGCCCACGATGCTGTGTCGAACGGAATCGTCGACATCGTCGAGATCTGGGAGTAGCCGCTCAGGTGCAGCATCAGGTTGCCGGCGTTTTGGTACGCTGCCGGGTTCGTGGTGGAGTTCCACCCTGTCCCCGCGCCGCCCGCCGGATTGTTGCTTCCCCAGCCGGTGGTCAGCACGTTCGTTCCAAACACGCCGATGAACGCGTCGTAGTTGTTCCATTGGAGCGCAGGCGACGACGTGCTCGACTGCCAGACGATGTTGTTATAGCTCTGCACCGTCTGGAACTCCGTCTGAGCGATGTAGTTGCCGCCTCCTGCAGAGGTATCGAACAGGGTCATCGTCTGCCCGCTGCATCCCGCGCACGGAGTCCCGTAGAACGTGTTGTTGAACCAGTACAGTGAACCCTTGCGAGCCTGCTCTCCTCCATTGGTATCCATGGAGAAGTGGATCGGCGCCAGCGAAACGCTGTTCTGGTACAGGTTCCCGTAAGCGTAGTGCGAGTTCCATGTCTCCTGCTCTGCCGCCAGCATATCGGCCGTGAAGCCGTCCGTCGGATTCATCGCATGGTAGGAACCGGATCCGCCACCCAGGAACCCGCTGAACGACATATACGTCTGCGCGTCCGTCACGTCCACCAGGTCCAGCTGCCGTGCCGGGCCGTCACCGAAGTAGTTGTACCGGACGATACCCTGCACGCCCCTCGACTTCAGGTTCGCGCCCAGGCCGCCCGCCGTAAAGTTGTCGAGACGATTGAACTGCACCACCTCGCCCCACGCCTCCAGATACATCTGGTGCGATGTCGTCGAGCTGGCAACGCCGTTGCCGTGCAGATGGTTGCCCTCCCACAGCACGTTCACGTCGGAAGAGCCCCAGCCGTTCGCACTGTTCCAGGCCGAGTACACGCCGTCGCCGCAGTTTTCAAAGTCGTTCCCGACGAACGCCAGGTTCTGACCTTGATTCACCCGAACGCAAGCGGAGTTAGCCGTCCAGCTTCCTCCCGATCCGTTCGGCGCAACATACGAGTAGCCGGTCTTCGCATTGCGGAAGTGAATTCCTTCCACTGCGATATAAGCTGCTCCGCTGAAGTTCGGCCACACATTCGTGTTGTTGTCCGTGTGCAGCGTCAACAACCCGAAACCGCCGATCGCGCTGCTCGTATCGCTGCGCCCAGTCGCGTTCGACCCGTCGATGACCGGCTCGTTACCAGCCGAATCCGGAACGCCGCAGACGCGAATCGGTTGCGTCGCCGTTCCAGCCTGCGACATCTGCACATACTCGTGATACACAGTCGGATTCATCCCACTCGTATCCTCGTTGTGCACTCGCACCGTCGAGCCGGCAACCAGCGTCGGGAAAGGCACGCTCGCCAGCGTCTTGAACGCCTGCGATGGACCAACGTCGTACACCGTTCCAGCCATCGCAGGATCCACGCTGCAGTCCACAGGCTCTGTCTGGTTCGGAGTCACCGGATTCGTGTACGGAATAGTGTGGCCCGTAACGTACATGATTGCGGTAGCCGTCTTCGACGGATCAGCCACGCTCGTCGCGGTAAGTTGGTAACGGCCCGGAACAGTGGCGGTGAACACGGTGTCGCGTGAGGTCGTATCACCCAGCTTCCCGTCGCCGCCAATTGGGCCCGACGTAATAGCCCAGTGAGCGTTCTGGTTCACCGAACCAACGACCAGGCTCTGAACGTCTGCCGCCTGCTTCGCGTACAAGGTCCGATAGAAGGGAACCACCGAAACCTGTACCGCCGGATTGCAGACATTGAAGGTCACATCCGCCTTCTGCGTCGCGTCATCGACAGCGGTTGCTTCAACCGTAAACTGCGTCGCCGAAGTAACCGAGTACGCTCCACCCGCAAGCGGCATTGAGCAGGAACTGCCCGTCGACGGAGCCATAACATCGATCCACGACCCGGCACCGGACGAGAGTGTAGCGTTGCCGGATTTCAAGGTCCACAGAACCTGGTTTGTACTGCCATTCGTCACAGTCGCGAAGATTCTCCGCGTCGATCCAGGAATAACGTTGAACCCGAACTCCGGCTGGCCCACCGCAATCGACACGGTAGCCACCGCGGGGTTCACTGTCAGCGATACAGTATTCGAGCTTCCAGCAGCGTAGTTCGAATCACCCGAATAGCTTGCAGTCACTGCAAGTGCGCCTGTAATACTAGGCGTACTCACGTAGGTCGCAACACCAGCGCCATTTAGCGCAGCCGATCCGACAACCGAACCAGCAGCCGTGAAGGAGACGTTGCCTGTAGGCACCACGCCAGCCTGCGTCGCCACGGATACCGTCAGCGTCACCGGCTGCGCCAGAGCAATAGTGCTCGACGAAACCTCCAGCGTCACCACCGGCGTTGTTTTGGGCGCAGGATTCACCGTCAGAGAGCCAGTATTCGAAGCTCCAGCAGCATAGTTGGAGTCGCCCGAGTAACTCGCAGTCACTGCAAGTGCACCTATAGCACTAGGCGTACTCACGTAGGTCGCAACGCCGGCGCCGTTCAGCGCAGCTGACCCAACGATCGCACCAGCGACTATGAAAGAGACGTTGCCTGTAGGCACCACGCCAGCCTGCGTAGTCACGGATACCGTCAGCGTTACCGGCTGCGCCAGAGTAATAGTGCCCGACGAAAGCCCCAAAGTCACTACGGGTGTCGTCTTCGTCGTTGGATTCACTGTAACCGATGCCGTGTTCGAGGTAGTAGCGTTATAGCTTGAGTCGCCGGAGTAGCTCGCAGTTACCGACAGCGCGCCCGTCCCGCTGGGCGTAGTCACATAGGTCGCAACGCCAGAGCCATTCAGCGCCGCCGATCCGACTGTTACGCCCGCGACTGTGAACGAGACCGTCCCAGTAGGCACTACACCAGCTAGTGTTGCCACTGAAGCCGTCAGTGTCACTGGTTGTCCCAGGGTGATGGTGCTCGATGAAAGCCCCAGGGCCACCGATGGCGTTATCTTCTGTGCTGGATTTACAGTCAGCGATACGGCGTTCGAGATATTAGCGTTGTAATTGGAGTCGCCCGAGTAGCTTACAGTCAACGCGAGCGTGCCGGTTGCGCTGGAAGTAATCACATAGGTCGCAACGCCCGAGCTATTCAACGTTGCCGATCCTGCAGTTACGCCTGCAACCGTGAACGAGACTGTACCGGTTGGCACCCCGCCAGCCAGTGTCAGGACGGAGGCAGTCAGCGTAACCGGCTGCCCCAGAGTTACAGCGCTCGATGAAAGTCCTAGCGTCACTACCGGCGTCGTCTTTGGCGCCGGAGTTACCGTCAGCGATAGGATGTTAGAGATATTAGGGTTGTAATTGGAATCGCCAGAGTAGCTCGCAGTTGCCGCGAGCGTACCTGCTGCGCTGGGCGTTGCCACATAGGTTGCAACGCCGGAGCTATTTACCGTCGCCGATCCGATTGGTATACCCCCGACCGTGAACGAGACGGTACCAGTAGGTACTGTGCCAGCTGATGTCGCCACTGAAGCCGTCAGCGTCACCGGCTGCCCCAGAGTAATAGCGCTCGACGAGAGTCCCAGAGTCACTACCGGCGTTGGCTTCGTTGCTGGATTCACTGTCAACGAGACTGAGTTTGAAGCTACAGAAGAATACGCCGAATCGCCCGAATAAGATGCCGTCGCCAAATACGATCCCGCCGTAAGCGTGGACGTGGTGAATGTGGCCGTTCCCGAGCTGTTCAGCGCCCCCGTTCCGATCGTAACGCCGGCAAGCGAAAAAGTGACGGTTCCCGTTGGAACTGTGCCGGAGAGTCCGATCGCCGAAGCCGTGAGCGTCAGTGGTTGTAAAGCCGTCGCCGGATTTGATGAGATGCCGAGGGTTACCGCCGGAGCCGTCAAAAGCGCGGGAACGCTTCCAAACTCAATCGCCCCTATGCTCGGAGGAGTATGCCGGGTAAATCCGTTGTAGTCAGTCGCGAAGCCGGAGATAGCTAAACCAGCCCACTTCGCGGGGCTGGCGGACGTCAGATTGAAGTTGAAGCTGTCCATCTGCGACTCTGCCGTCAGTGGACTTGCAAGCTGACCTACGAAGAGCGGACTGGATTGAACATCATGTGCCCCGGTTCCATAAGCTGATCTGTACCCATTGAAGATGTTGTAATCCTCATCTGTCGGAGTGTTGTTGTAAAACATCCCTGGAGACTGCCCCCCGTTATAGGCTGTCTCGGAATACCCCTGATTGATGTTGGATTTGAAATGGTAAACGAGGCCAGCGCAGAGCATGTTATCGACCTGCACCTGAGGGATACCTGTCTGACACGGAACGTCCCATACCGTCGCGCCGTATCCAGTAAACGTATTAGCTTCAACCGTCAGAACTGAGTTGCTCGTCGCGCCACCGGGAGGAATGAGGATTATAGGCTCGTTGGAGGTAATGTCCCCCGGGAAGGCGCTGGCTACAGTGAGCGAGGTGTCGGATGAAATTGCCGTCACGACCCGGGCAGAGGTGCTCAGCGACTCATATCCGGGAAGGATCGTATCACCCACCGCTAGCTCCGTCGTGAAGCGCGTTCCGGAGCCAGTCACCGTAGTTCCGCTCGATGTCATCTGCCCGTCGATCGCCGTAGCATTTGTCAACGCTGCCATCGAGTTCTCGTCTCCAGCACGGCACCATAGTGTCAACCCGGTATTAAAACCCGAAGGAGCCCCAGGAATAGGGGCATTCATTCTCTGGCAGTTTGCGTCAATGATGTTATTAGTGAAAGTAGTCGTGCCCGATGGGCCGCCTTTCAGATTACCGCCCATATTGCCGTACATCTGGGAGTTAGTGATGCTGAGTATGCTATTTACTGTGTGGCCCCAGTCTATTCCGTCCTGCGTGTTGTAAGCAGAGAGGCAATGGTCGCAGGATGCGTTAAGGTTTGCAGTGATGGGAGTTCCCCAACCATCTCCATAACCACCATCATTTTGATCTTTACAATTTTGAGCGGGAAATGCATCAACAATGGGGTATTCTTCACTACAACCATTCCCGAAGATCGACACATAGCTTCCGACGATGGTCCCGTTGCTCGATTGACCGTTGCCAGGATCGTTATCTATGCCAGCCTGCGCGTTGAACTGGAACGTATCGCGAATCAGGGTCCATGTACCGCCGATGTTGCCGCGCCACCCGGAGTCCGCAAATCCGTGAATGGTCAAGTCCTGAATCAGAACATTCCCATTGGTCGGGCTGGAGGTGTTGCCGGAAAATATTCCCACTCCCGCACTTGCCCCGTTCCCGGCGACGTCCAGACATTCAACATCGACATACTGGCTGCTTGCGAGGGAAAGTGCCCAAGGAACCGAGTCCACGGCATATATGAAGGTTTGTTTTGCAGGGTCGCCTACGAGCGTGGCAGAGCTTGCATTGATAAAGGTCTTGGTGGTGGAACAGGAGGCATAGTTCATCCCCAGTAGTCTGGTATGAGCTCCACTCGTGCCGGATGGAATGTCCGGCGGTGCACAGGTAGGGCCCGTCCCAAAACAAAAATCGCCCACCGCAGAAGCGTTCGCCGAACCAGAGATTTGGCCTCCGGTCTCCAGGATTGCGGTATCGCCCGGCGCCATCACCCACACTGCGTTGTTATAGGCGTATGGATCATTCCACAGGAGGCGCGGATCATTAAACGCGCAAGGCCGATTCGTTCCTGAACCCGGATACGCCGAATCGGATTGACCGTTGCATTGGCCGTTAGGATTGGCAGTGCTATATCGGGTCCCTCCTGTAGAGGAATTGACATACCACGTTGTTGCATGTGCGGAAATACACAGTATTACCAGGAAGATGGGGAGGATGATTCTCTTCATTTATTTTTTCCGCTGTATTGATGGTGTTACACGGTTATTGCCCGGCATTGCCGGATAACCGACAACTGGGGCCAATTGCGAGACTAGGGGGGAGGGCTAGGTGGTGTAATTACACAAAAGTGGCACGAAAGCATTGATTGTACAGCCTTGGAGATGAAGAAAGAAAAATGCCTAAACTATAGAGCAGTAATGGGATCAGTTAGAGAAAAATGTGCCGGCAACAAGGTAATTAATGGACGGAACTTAGCAATATTTACCAATTTTTTGTAAATGAGTTAAGTGAGCGTTTAAAGCCCATTTGTCCATCGAAAGTTGTATGTGAGATGACTTGTAGTTGCACTACGGGCAAAGTATGCGAAACATCGTCACACTGGTTGGGTGAGGATACTCTCGTAAGTGGCCATGGTTTTCTTCGCGATGAAGAGCCAGGAGGCGTCGCCGAAGTTCATGGCTCGAACGTTTGCAGCGAGTTCTTCTCGCAGTTCCGCGCTCCCAATCAGTCGAATCAATGCAGATGCCAACTCTTCCGTTTTCTCTGGATTCACCAGCAGCGCGTTTTCTTCATCTTTCAGCAGCTCTCGGAACACCGCCAGATCACTCGCGACTATAGTCTTACCGAGCGCCAGGCCGGTTGCGAGTGCTCCACTCGTCGTGATTGCACGGTACGGATAGACAACAATATCTGCCCTTCGGTAGACCGCAACCAACTCCTCTGCGGAGATGAAACGGAGTTGCAGTGTTACCCGTTTTAATTCAAGCTTCGCGATCTGTTCTTGTATAGCCGCGAGGATCTCTGCGGAGCCCGTCCCTGCAATTACAAGTCGCGCGGCAATTCCGTTCGCCTCAACTAGTCGCCATGCCTCTAGTAATAGGTCGATCCCCTTGTACGGGAAAATGATGCCTTGCCACAGCACAATCACAGAAGCAGGTTCTTCTTTGAGAAAGGTATATGCAGCATCGCCAGTCGGAAGGTCGTAGAAGAAAGGGCCATGTGGAATAACCGATACCTTATCCTCGTCGATCCCAAATTCCTCTCGTAATCTCGTCCGTATATGGTCCGAGTGGCAGATAATTCCGTCTACCATGCGATAGAGTTTCTGGAACGTACGTTTATGAATCTCATCGGTGTCGTGCGGAAGCAGATCATGCACGGTCAGCACTACCTTGGAGCCCCTTCTGATACAAAACTCCAGAAACCAGAAATCAAGTGGTATGCGTTGCTTGAGCATCGGCAGGTACTGAACATGAACGATCTCCGGGGCTGAAACCGAAAACCGCAACGTCAATGCGGCAAGATTAACCATCGCTTCCACCATCTTTAGAACTCTGCGCGGAAGGCGTGGAAAGTTGAACCTCCCGACAATATCAATGAGTCCCGGATCGTTTTTAATCCCGCGGCTTGAAAAGCAGTATCTATCCAGATAGTAGGTTATCGACCCCACCTGTAAATTAGCCCCCTCTTTCAGCAGAGCCCTGGAAAGATAGGCTGTGTAGTACGGAACAATGGCCCAAAGGTCCATCATGAACACTCGCGGCTTTCGAGCTCCCGGAGCGGCGTTCTCTGTGCTCACCTTTGCCGCTCCGGACGCACTGCCATGCGCAGTATTTATCGTTTTCCGATCGCGTTCAGCAAGGACCTTTTCATAAACCCGAACATACTCCGCAGTCATTCGTTCAGCGGAATATTCCTCCTCTACTCGTCTTCTCGCTGCAACCCCTAGTCGTTCTCTCAACGCAGGGTCTCGCAGCAACTCCGACATCTTTGCCGCCAGCGCATCCACATTCTCGGCTGGCACTAGAACTCCTGATTCCCCATTCCGAATTACCGAAGGCAGCTCGCCCACTGCGGTCGCGATCACAGCCCGTTGGCTGGCCATGCCCTCCAGAATCGCCATCGGCAATCCCTCCTGTCGCGAGGCGGAGACCATCACATCGAGCGACGCGTACACCGAAGGCATGTCGTCTCGACGACCAAGCATGGTAACTGTTTCATGCAGCTTGAGTTCATCGATGAGCAACTCAAGCTGTTCGCGTTCCGGCCCTTCGCCGGCCACTACAAATTTCACGTCTGGAATCTGATTGGACACAACTGCAGCAGCTCGCAGAAAAAGATCGACACCTTTCTCTTTAGAAAGCCGACCCACTAACCCAACCAACAAGCCGTCTCTTCCTGCGCTCCCTCTTCGCAGCACCGGAGCGGCTCCAGCCGTGGGGCGCAGATCAATACCATTGCGGATCGAATAAATCCTCTGCTCACGAACGCCGGCATTCAACAGACGCTGCTTCACCTCGTCCGAAACCGCCACAACAGCTGCATACTCTCGCAACACCAATCGGTCCGCCACACCGTAAAGCGTGACCATCAAGTCATTGTCGTACCACGTATGGCAGGTAGACACGAAAGGCGTCTTCGTCTTGCGCAGAGCAAAGTAGGTATAAATATCTGCTTTATAACCATGTGCATGGACGACATCCGCCCCCGTTTGTGCGACCAATCCGCGAATCTTTGCTGGCACGGTGCGATCAATCTGGCCGGTGCAGGGAATCAAGTGCGCCTCAATCCCTTCTGCCAGAGCCGCAGCATGCAACTGAATATTGGGGTTGGAAGAGTTTGAAAATATACCCAATACGACGCAATCGGAAGCAGTGCGGATAGTTTGGGAATCATTCATCATCCTTGACATATTCAGAATGACAGCTTCGGCGCCATACATGCCCCCGCTGCTGATGATATGCAAAATTTTCATCCGTCAACGGCCTCGCCGTCCTTGCTCTGCGCTTCCTGGTGATTCAGCGTCGCCCAAATCCTTTCATACATTCGATCTCCCAACAGTGCCTTCGCCGCTTCCTTGATGCGATAGCCCCGCTCGCTTCTCGCCAGAGCCTTGCTGTCGCGCTCGAGCAAACTTGAAAGCCCTTGCGTATCCATCCCTCGCAGAATATTAAAACGCCCAACTATCGTTCCCAGTGGCGGAGCTTCGACTCGCGGTATCGAGGTGTAAATCTGTTTGTAACCGGCAGCAAAACACGCAGCAAATACACGCTGATTCGAACGTCCCCCCGGAAGCGACATCGTAGTAATCGCCGCGCCCAGATGGTCTTCGAGACTCAATCGCGCGCCTTCCAGCTCCTGCTTCAACTCCGTGTCGCTGCAATGCGTGAGCAAAGTATGAGTCCAGCCGTGAGCTCCAATCATTTGCCCTGCATCATGCAAAGATCGCAACTCCGTCCATCCCATGTACTCTTGCCGTTGCTCCGTCCAGCCCGCGGTAATAAAGAAATGTGCCCTAAGCCCACGTGACTGCAGAACTGGAAAGGCCAACTCATAGTTTGAAATATGCCCATCGTCGAATGTGATCTCAGGCCGCACATAGCTGGTGCCTCCCGCCTGGATCCGTGCGAACAGGTCAACATGCTTCTCGAACTCGGTAGCATCTGTCACATACGAATAGCCGCTGCTCTCTTTGCGCAGTTCGTGATACAGAAGGTGAAGACAGTGCTGTGGCTGGTCCAAGAACATCCTTTCGATTGAGTTGCTTTCAAGCAGGCGCCACACCGCAGATGCACTTTATTGGTCCGCCCCAACTAGATCGAACTTATGCCGAAGCATCCGCTTCCCCTCCAGCAATAGGAGCGCCCTGAAGTGATAGAAGAGCCCGACGCCTAGTTACAACTCGAAGAGGTGACGACCCGAATAGTTGAACACACGTCCGTCCATAACTCCATGCTCCGCAACTGACCCTTTAGTATAATGACCTCGTCCCCAATTTACTGCCGGGATACGTTAAGCTCAATGCGTGGCTACGTCCGTTCTGGCCAATGGAAGTAAGGTGTTTTCAGGAGAAGGAAGGCCCACGGCTGTCAAATGAGCGCTAAGGTTACGGTTGCCATCCCCGCCTACAACGCTGAGCGCTGTCTCCGGGAGACGCTTGAGAGCGTGTTAGCCCAGACTCTATCTCCGCATGAGATTCTCGTGGTCGACGATGGCTCGTCGGATGGGACCGAAGATATAGTGCGCTCCTTTGGCGACCGGGTCAGATACATCAAGCAACCGAACCAAGGGATTGCCGGAGCGCGCAACACGGCCATTCAGAATGCCACCGGAGACTGGATCGCCTTTCTCGACCACGACGATCTCTTCCTGCCCACCAAGCTGGAAAAGCTGGTCGCCGTCGTGGACTCCAACCCCGAGCTTGTTGTCGCCTACTCGACCTTCACCTACCTTTACTCCGATGGCAGTACTAAGGACATGCCTGTCTTCCCCGCGAAAGATCTCTGGCCTGCCATCCGTTACCGCACGCCGATTCTTCCATCCACCGCGCTCGTGCGGCGCTCCGCTCTGCTGGAGATTGGTGGCTTCCGAAAGTTCTATGGCACGGATGATTGGGACCTCTGGTTCCGTCTCATCCGCCGCTACTCGCCCAGCGCATTTCAAGAGATCCCCGAAAGCCTCACCATGTATCGCTGGTGGGAGGGCAATGAGAGCAGGAACTTCATGCCCATAGCAGGTCAGGTTCTCGCCATGCTCGATGCCTTCCTCCTCGACGGTCTCACCGGTTGGGAGCGGGCAATATGGAAACGTAAGATCGAGGCGAAGATCTACTACAACCTTTCACTTGGTCTACGCGAAATCGGGAGCGATCGCCACTGGGAGTATGTCATCGCCTCCCTCCTGAAGTGGCCGTTCTGGGGAGATATAGTCACTCCCCAACGCTATCTGGTCTTCGCCCACATGTTCTATACGCGGCTGCGCAAGCCCCGTTTCAATCTCCGCTACTGGTGGCCAACGCGCCGCTGCCGTGACGGGCTGGCAAAAGCGTCCTGAACCATGCGTAATGCTCGGAAACGCCTGGTTCCACAACATCGATCAGCATCTACCTTCATATATCAGCCAGTCCGATGAAATGCACGTTATGCGCTCTCGTTGACAGTATGATGAGACGAATTATGCAAGCCGTTTGGTAGCCTTGAGTATCAATCATGCCGCGCGTCAGTATCTGCATCCCAACATATAACGGTGCTCGCTTTATAGCGGAGGCATTGGAGGGCGCGCTCTCCCAGACCTTTTCCGACTTGGAGGTTCTTGTCGTCGACGACGGCTCGTCGGACGACACGATCAAGATCGCAGAAGAGTTTGCGCGCAAAGACAGTCGCATCAAGGTGCATCGCAATCCTCAAAACCTCGGCCTTCCCAAAAATTGGGATCGCTGCCGCGAGCTTGCTTCGGGTGAATGGATCACCTTCCTCTTCCATGACGACCTGCTCCACTCTAATTGCGTCGAAAAAATGGTCGAGGCAGCCAACCGAAATTCAGTCCCGATAGTATGTTGCCGCCGCGAGTTTACCTTCTTCCCTGAGATTCCGCAGGCTACGCGGGAACGGTTCCTCTCCTACGTCGAGACGCACGCCTTCGCGCACTATTTTCCCCGCAGCGCCTTCGTGACCGCATCGCAATTCTCCTCCCAACTCGCCCTCACGCCATTGGCGAACTTCGTCGGTGAACCGACCGCCGTGATGCTCCATCGCACTACTCTCGCTCAATTTGGCCCCTTTCACGACGGTATGAGACAACTCGTCGACTTTGAATACTGGGCACGCATCGCCGTTCACACCGGCATCGCCTATGTCGACGAGCCGCTCATCACCTTCCGCATTCACGCCCATTCCGCGACCGAAACAAACCGGCAGAACACCGTCCGTAAAGATCGCCTCGACAGTATCGTGCTCCTGCACGACTATCTGCATGCGCCGGCCTACAAGCCGCTGCGCCGCTCGCCGATAAATCGATTTCGTCTGCTCAGGCACTACAGCCGCCGCATTGCCGAGCTGCAGCGCAGCGAACAATTCCGAGATCCCGAGGACCCCTCCTGGAGCGATGCGCTCGCCCACTATCCTCCGCTCGCGCATCCCGGCCTCGCATCTCAGGCGCTAACCTTTATGGGCCGTCTCCGAACCAACAAGCCCGCCCGGTCCACCGATCCCCGTTCTCAGGGTGCAAACTAATGTTGTCTCTGCGACGGCTTGCGAGTGGAGTTTTCATTGGCTGGGCGGCTACCCTCTCGTCCATCGTCATCGGCCTCTTCATGTCGCCGTTCCTGATCCACCACCTCGGAGTAGCAGGCTACGGTGTCTGGATTCTGGTTCAGTCCGCGGTCTCCTACATGTATGTAATGGATCTTGGGTTGCGAACCACCGTCGTTCGCTTCTCAGCCCGTGCTCAGGCCAGGGGAGACCACGAAGAGGTCAGCCGCGTCGTCTCCGCCGCCATCTGGGTGCGAGTATGGACCTCTGCTCTGGTCATGAGCATCGTCTTCACAATGGCAGCGCTGTTGCCTCATGTCGTCAAAATTACCCCTCAATACTCCTCTGCCGCCCGCATTGCCCTCCTGCTGGTTGGCGCCACCCTGGCGTCGACGCTCATCTTCAGTGTCTTCAGCGCGGTTCTCTCAGGGCTCGGCCGTTTTGATCTATTGGGCATTCTTGAACTCTCTCAAATTCTTATCACTGCGTTGGGGCTCGTCCCGATCATTCGGGCCGGACATGGCATCGTCGCAATGGCTCTGTGGCAATTTACGGTTGTCACAGCATCCAACATCATCACCACTATCCTGTGCTTTCGCGTCTATCCCCAACTTACCTGCAACTTCAAAAAGCCCGAGCCCGAGATACTGCGGTCCCTCTGGAGCCTCGGGGTCTACGTGCTGCTCTATAATGGCGCTGGACAGCTCATTCTCTACACTGACAATCTGGTGGTGGGTATCTTCATCGCCGCCGCGGCCGTCAGCTACTACGCCGTCGCGGCAAAGATGGTCGAGTACCTCCGTCAGACGGCTGTCGCGATCCTGAAGTACTTCATGCCGTTGGCGAGTTCCTTCGAAGCGAACCAGCGTTACGATCGACTCCAGCAACTCAACCTCCGCGGAACCCAGGCGGTCCTGCTTGTAACCTTTCCCATCGTCGCGACCCTGGTGCTGCGCGGCGGCACCTTCTTCCGCCTCTGGATCAGCCCGGAGTTCTCTGCGCAATCCACTCCCATCCTTCAGGTTCTGGTCTCTGCGGCTGCGATCATGCTTACGAACTCAAGCATGAGCGGCCTTGCGCTTGCCCTCGACCGCCAGCGCATGCTCGCATTGGTGACGGCTGCGGAGGGTGTTGCAAATCTGCTCCTTAGCATCTTCCTCGTCCGCCGGATCGGTGTGATCGGCGTCGCCATAGGAACGGTAGTGCCTGCAGTCTTCACCTCTCTGTTCTTCTGGCCTCAATATGTCTGCAGGCTCATTCGAATGTCCACCATCCACTACATGATCCAATCCTGGCTGCGGCCAATCGTTGCGATCCTGCCCTTCGCCCTGGCCTCTTACCTGGCCGACCGGTATTGGCATCCTCATAACCTTCCGGTCTTCTTCCTCCAGGTTGCCGTCCTGCTGCCGGTAGCCGCGTTAGGCGCTCTCGTCATCTTTAGAAGCGATATCCCCATCCTGTGGAGCTACGTGACGAAGAAGCGGCAGTTGGAACCCGCCAAATGAATCGGACCGGATCAGCCACCCTGCCGCCACCCCACTTCCCCTCGCGAGGGAAACGATGAGGCTGCTCTTCTGGATCTCTCTCCTGACGACCGCCTATACGTACTTCGGGTACGTCATCTGGCTCAGGCTTCAGGTCGCTCTTCGCGAGCGCCCCATTCGCATCCAGCCCATTACGCCCAGCATCTCCATCGTCATGGCGGTGCGGAACGAGCAATCGAACCTTCCCGCCAAGCTCCAGAATCTCAGCCGTCTGGACTACCCCGCCGGCAAGTTCCAGATCGTCATTGCCTCTGACGGCTCAACCGACAGCACACCGGAAATACTGGCCCGGCACGCGCCTGCAATCCTCCCCGTCATCCTCAACCAGTCGAATGGCAAAGCGGCCGCCCTCAATGCTGCGGTCCGCGTCGCCACCGGAGAGATTCTCGTCTTCCTCGACGCCCGGCAGTCGGTCGACTCCAACGCGATCACCGAGCTGGTCTCCTGTTTTGCAGATCCAACCGTCGGTGCCGTAAGCGGCGAACTCCTCCTCGAGACTGCGGACGGCGCAGCCGACGGAGACGCGCTTGGAATCTATTGGAAGATAGAGAAGATGGTGCGCAGGCTCGAGTCGGCGTCGGGATCGGTCGTTGGCGTCACCGGGGCCATCTACGCAATACGCTGTGAGCTGTACACCGAAATACCGCCCGGAACAATTCTCGATGACGTCTTTGTTCCCATGTATGTGGTCAAACAGGGCAGACGCGTCGTCTTCCAGCCCACCGCCATAGCCCGCGACCGAATCTTCGACGAGAAGGGCAAGGAGTTCTCCCGCAAAGTCAGGACCCTGACGGGAAACTACCAGCTGATCCGCCGCGCCCCCTGGCTCCTCTCTCCAGCCAACCCGCTCCTCTTTCGCTTCATCAGTCACAAGATACTGAGGCTTCTCGTCCCTCTCCTGCTGGTCCTCATGTTCGTGGTCTCCGCGTTCGCCGCAGGCGCGTTCTATAGGACGGTGCTATGGCTTCAGGTGGTATTCTACGGGTTGGCTCTCGCTGGAATTTGGTTTCCCCCTGCCAGGAGGTTCAAGCCCATAGCCATTGCCGCCACTTTCGTCATGCTCAATACGGCGGCGGCCATGGCCTTGTACAACTTTGCGGTCGGTCGTAAGGGGGTTTGGGTCTAGTATTCTGGTGCTGCAAATCCGCCGACCATCGGTGGGAGCGGAGCCCGGGAGAGCGCGTCGTGGGAACAGGATTAGTGCATTACATTCCGTTTGTTGCCTACCTGGGCTTCTGGGTCATGTCTCTCGTCTCCTTGACCGGCAGGCCGCTTCTCGGCTTCTACTACATGATTCCGTTCGTCCCCTACCGCACTATGCGGGATCATTTCCTTGACTATCCCCTCGGCGGTAATGTCCTTACCATCCTCGTCGCGTCAGTCGTAATCGGAGGCCTGCTCTACGGCAAGCCCCTTCCCAAGTCAAAGCTATATATAATCTGGCTGGTCACGGCAGTCTATTTGTACCTCTCCATGTGGTTTGGCGCGCTCATCGGAAATGCTCCGCCGCCTCTCTGGGTAGGGGATCCCAACTTCATGGTGTGGAAAGACTACATGCTCATTCCACTCATGTTTGTAGCCGCCAGTCTGGTCGTCAAGGATCGCAAGGCGGTTCGCACCGTCATTGCTATTACGGCCTTTACCGTGCTCGCTATCGACCGGAGTTGTCTGATGGACAGCATGACCCACACCTGGGCCAACTTTGACGAGAACAAACGCGGTGGCGGCCCACTTGGCTATGGTTCGAATCAGACCGCTGCTTTTCTCGCTCAGTTTGCCATGTTCTTCTGGGGCTTCACCAAATTCGTAAAAACGAAGAAGTATAAGATCATGGGTTACGGTCTGGTCGGAATCACCGTCCTTGCAGACCTGTACACCTTCTCCCGAGGCTCCTACCTTGCGCTTTTTGGTGGACTTGTTGTCCTCGCTCTTCTTCAGGATCGCAAACTCCTGGTCCTCGGCGCGGTCTTTCTGTTCACCTGGCAGATCGTTCTTCCTAATGCCGTCCAACAGCGCATCAGCATGACCGAGAGTTCAAACGGGAAGCTCGAGGCTTCGGCAGAGGAGCGTGTCCTCCTGCTGGAGGAGGCCCAGAGATACATCTTGAGCGATCCTATCTTCGGAAACGGTTTTGCAACCTATTTCCTCGGACAGCATGTGGATGGTCTCAAGGATACGCACGACTGGTATCTCAAGGTCATGGTCGAAACCGGCATCATCGGGCTGATTCTGACCTTGATCATGCTGCAGCAGTTGGTCGCACTCGCCTACCGTCTGTACAAGCGGTCCATCGACCCCTTGTATCGAGGCCTGGGCCTGGGTCTGTTATTGGCGATCGTTGCCTGCCTCATTGCAAATTGCTTCGGAGACAGATGGACATACATCGAGATTACTGGTCCCATCTGGATTCTCGCCGGCACCGCAGCCTGCGCCCTTGAGTTTAGGCACGATGAGTCGACCCAGGCAATGCACATGGCCGAAGAAGTGACCGTCAATCCCTATATGGCGTACCGATGAAAATCCCAACCTTCGCCGAAAGACCTTGCAGCCGGGCATGATTCAGCTCTTATCGTCATCGCGCCCACCTGGCGAGGACGCGGACAATGCATCCTTGCCGCATGTCCTGCTCGTGGTCGATCAATTCCCCAGGACGCTCGGTGGAGGAGAGCGCATCGTTCTCAAACTCGCCGCCCTCTTGCCCCAATATGGCTATCGCGCGTCCATCCTGACCTTCTTCGTCCATCCCGAAAGCGCGGCTCTCCAGTCCGCACCCTGTCCTGTCTACCTGCTGCCTCTTCAGCGCACCTACGATCTCAACGCGCTCCGGGCGGCCCTTCACCTGAAGCGGTTCCTCGAAGACCAGCACGTCCAGATCGTCCAGACCTTCTTCGAGAGCTCCGATCTCTGGGCAGGTCTGGTCGCCAAGGCCACATCCTCGGCCAAGCTCATCTGGAGCCGCAGGGATATGGGCATTCTCCGCGCTCACAAACACCAGCTCGCCTATCGCCTCATGGCGCCGATGCCCGATGCCGTCTTTGCCGTCTCCGAGCTTGTCCGCCAGCACTCGATCCAGGTGGATCGAATCGATCCCGCTCGTGTCCAGACCATCCACAACGGTCTCAACCTCGAATCCTGGGTCGCGACTCAAAGGGCTCCCAGACAGTCGGGCGAGTTGGTCGTCACCACCGTAGGCAACATACGCCATGTAAAGGGTCACGACGTCTTCATCAAAGCTGCTGCTCTTATCGCCGGACGCATTCCATCCGTCTCCTTCAGCATCGCCGGCGAAGTCCTTGAGCTGGAATACTACGCCCAACTCCAAAACCTCATTCGCGACCTCGGTCTCTCCGGACGCTTTCACTTCTCAGGCGGAGTCACTGACCTTCGCGCTCATCTCGCCGCCGCCGACATCTTCGTCCTTCCCTCCCGCAGCGAAGGCTTCTCGAACGCAATTGTTGAAGCCATGGCTGCATCCCTCCCTGTAGTGGCCACCGCCGTCGGAGGCAATGCCGAGGCCTTGCAGGATGGTGTCAGCGGCCTCATCGTCCCGCCCGAAGATCCGGAAGCGCTCGCCGCCGCCATCCTCAGTCTGATCGAGGATCCCGCTCGCAGGGCTCGAATGGGCGCGGCAGGAAGACGAATCGTCGAAGAGAAATTTACGACCCATGCCATGCTGAGTAAAATCACCGTCAAGTACGCAGAACTGCTCGCTCCGAAATTCTGATCTTTCAAAACGCTGTTACGAAGACACTCCTGCTAAGGATCATTCCAACTATGCGAATCCGTCGCGGCCTGCTCTCCGTTCTCTTCCTTATATTTGTGGCGATGCCACTGTGCGCCGAAACCTGGTACGTCCGCCCCGATGGCGGCACGCGCTACACGGAAAAGTCGCCCAAGGGGCAGTGCGATGGCAAATCCGATGCTCCATACAGCCCCGGCGCCCACAGGCACTGCGCCTTCAACGACTACCGTCTTCTCTGGGACGATCTAAGTTACGGAAACTCTGCATGGGCTATCGCCGGAGGCGACACCGTCATCATCCGGGGCGGTCCCTGGCGCGTCGGGTTCGACTCCGCTGCCAGCATCAAATGGTGCTTCGGAGGCCAGGGCCCGTACGCCTGCTTCAACCCCACCATCCCCTCCGGCACCCCTGACCACCATACCCGCATTCTCGGAGAGCACTTTGCCAACTGCTCGACCGGCAATACAACCAACCATTCCGCCCTCACTCAGATCCTTGGCGGCTTTGGTGTCGTCAATACGCTCAATCTGGCCGGTGCCCGCTACGTCGATGTTCAGTGTCTGGAGATAACCGAGCACAACGGAAAATGCGTTACCCATGGCAGCCCCCCATACCCTAAATACTGCAACAGAAGTGGCCCAGGCATGGACGATTACGGTTCAAACGGCATCTGGATGAACGAAAAGACCTCCAATATCCTGCTGCAGGATCTCTCGATACACGGCAACACCGCCGCCGGTATCCAGGGACCGATCGGCGGCCCCATCACCATGACGCGAGTCAACGTATCGTTCAATGGCTTCGCCGGATGGAACTTTGACGATGGTAAAAGCACACCAGATGCTCCCGGCTCCACGATCGACGCCCATTATGTCACGATGATCGGAAACGGTTGCAATGAGGAATACCCAATCGTTCACGCATTCCCTGCGATATCCTGCTACGACCTCAACAGCGGCGGCTTTGGTGACTCGTGGAGTGGACAGGATACGGTTCTCGATTCGTTCACCTGCGACCATTGCGTTCAGGCCTACAACACCAAGGACGGGTTCATCGGGCCGCACACCAAGACAACAAAGCTGACCATCACCAACTCGATGTCGTACGGAAACATGGGCCAGCAGTGGAAGTGGGGTGCAACGCCCAACTCAACCACCACCTTCCAGAACAACATCACCGTCGGCAACTGCCGCAGAATGTCCGAACCTCTCCCAGGCGCGCCCCCCGGCTACAACAAGTACCTCAGCCTCTTCTGCCGCGCATCCGGAGATATGTTCTCGTTCTACAGCGCCGCAAATAGCACCGTTCTGTTCACCAACAACACCATCGTCGGATACTCGCAAACCATGGTCGATCTGGATTGCGAAAAGAAGAACACCTGCAAGTCGGCTAAATTTCTATTTCAGAACAACATCATGCTCGGCTTTCTTAATCCCAAACTCGACCCCACCAATCCGAACGTCCCCGGCCTGTACTACATAAGCGATCCATCCGACTCCATAACCGGCGAGCACAATATTTACTTCAATACACGACTACGCACCTGTGTGGCGTCGTCGAATATCTGCTCGGATCCCCAGTTCGTTAATCAGCCTCCCCGGACCCTCAGCAGCGAGTCGCAGCTCGACAACTTCAACTTCCATCCGCGCAAGGGTAGTCCTGCCATCGGCGCTGGAGCTGCCATCACCGGTCTCGCTGCCGACTTCTACGGGGCTCCCCGGCCCAGCCCTCCCTCCATCGGTGCAGTTGAGCCATAACCGGAGCACTCGCATCAGCACTGCGAAGTGCTATTTGCCAAAAAGCGTGCCGTTTAGTCCGGCGGCGTTACCGGGCAGGCCGCGGAAGAAGCCAAAATTCATTTGCGGGTCTCTCGGCGCTGCGCCATACTATGCCATGCCTAAATCTCGCCTGCGGCAACTCCTCAAGTTCATGCGGGTCTTTGGTATCGCGGGAGGCATTCGTCTTTGGTTCGCCCTGCTGCTCCAATATAACTCCAAACTGCTGAAGCTGCCTGTTCCCGGCCTCGCGGCGCCGATACATCTTCGCCCCACGGATCTGCCCATCTTCTGGCAAATCCTGGTGATGCAGGAGAATGATTTCGACTCATTGCCCCAGGCCAGCCGCGTCAAGGAGGCCTACAAGGCCATCCTGTCGGAAGGACATAAGCCTGTCATTGTGGATTGCGGTGGCCATATCGGGACCTCGGCCATCTGGTTTGCCTCGCGGTTTCCCGAGGCTGTGGTCTATAGCATCGAACCAAACGACTCCAACTTCAGCCTGCTTCAGAAAAATACCGCTGCCTATAAAAACGTTTCCGCCTTGAATGGCGGTATCTGGAACCGGACCTGCTGCCTTGAGATAGAGAATCCTCTCGCTGGGAGCGCGTCATTCCGCCTCCGCGAAGTGCCCGTCGACACCCCCGGCCTGCTGCGCGGCTACTCCATCGACGAGCTCGCTCACTGCGATCCAGCCAACCACTTGTTCCTCGTCAAAATGGACATCGAAGGTGCCGAGGCCCAGGTATTTCAAGGCCCCGCGGAATGGCTCGAATCAACCACCGTGCTGATCATCGAGCTGCACGACTGGCTCATGCCCGGGCAGGGTACAAGCAGAAACTTCTTCAAGCGCTTAGCCGAGCACAGCTTCGACGTCATCCTGCGCGGCGAGAATCTTCTTCTCTTTCGCGTCCCCGATGCCGAAGCAACACGCAGCCGGCCACTCGATACCCAGGTTATGGCAACTCGCCACTGAGCGCTTCACCGCCGCAGCCCTGCCCAACGCATCAGCAAAGAGCCGGCAGTGCGTGCATTGCGGATCTCCAGTGGATAAAGAGCCACCGCCTGCAGCGAGCTCCGCAAGGCGTCCCACGGCTGCTTGCGAATTGCGAACGCCTCCGCCCGCTGCCGGTAGATATTGGACAAAGCTGCTTGGCGTGCCATCCAGCCGCAACCCGGCGCGCCGTAATTCTTGTCAAGAAACTTGAGCTGGCCCTCCAGCATTCGATTGGGGTTCGTGGTCAAAGAGCCAGGAGAGCTTCGGTAGAGTGCTACGACCTGCGGCACCAGCGCCACCTCGTACTTCAGTGCGATCCGCAGCCATAGATCGCGATCTTCCGTCACCAGCAGCGACTCATCGAACAGGCCCACAGCGTCGATGCACTCTTTGCGTATCGTGATGGTCACGCACGTCAGGTCAATCATCCTCATATAGATATAGGGGGCGATACGCCCTTCGCTGTACTTCTGCCGGTCTGCTAACGTGTCGATCTCCTTCCCCACCGAATCGATGCGCGTCACAAACCCATAAGTCAGTCCTATCCCCGGACGGCCCTCAAAGCGCTTCAGCGATTCGGACAGCCGGTTCGGCATCCAGATGTCATCTGCATCCAGAAAGGCCAGAAACTCGGCTGTCGATTGCCGAATCGCATTGTTCCGCGCCTTCGACGGTCCTCCGTTAGCCTGTTGGATGTACTTTAGTTTCGGTCCCAGCCGCTCAGCGAACGAAGCGACGATCTCGGCGGTGTTGTCACTGCTTCCGTCGTCGACAATCAGGATGCGCCAGTCCTCGAAGGTCTGCGCTATAACACTTTCAATCGCGAGAGGCAGGTATTTAGCGGCGTTGTACGTCGGCATAATGACGTCGACAGTCGGCATCTCTGCAGGTTCCTCATGAGCACCCAATGGTTGTCAGGTCTCTGATTACGCAATTAAAGCTTTCATCTGTAATTAAAGCTTCCAGCCATAGTGTCTCACGCACCGCCATCGTCCCGTTTGCATCTCGTTGCGGGCGCGTAAGTCCTTCTCCATCTCTTTTGCCTCATGTAACCTGAAATTACAGAGGCGGCCAACCAGTGAAAGGTGTTCAGAATGTTTTATCGCGGTAAGCGGGCCTTACGCCGTGCCTGGTTCAACTTCAACTGTCGTGGCCTTCTCGATACTCCGCCGCTTGATTGCGGCGATGGCTCACTCACCCTCGTATCAATGGTCTGTCATGGTGAGGTCCTGATGTACCTCCTGGCGGCCAAGTCTTTCTCTCGCCATCTGGACAGCAATCCCAACGTAATCATCCTCAATGACGGCTCTCTGACCAAGGACGATCAAGCCACCATCCTCGCCCACATCCCCGCCGCCAGCCTCCTCCACATCTCCGCGATCGTGAACGACCGTTGCCCTAAAGGCGCTTGCTGGGAGCGGCTTCTTCTCATCAGCGATATCGTCCAGGACTCCTACGTCGTGCAACTCGACTCCGACACCCTCACCTCGCGTCCGATTCCTGAAGTCAAAGAGTCCATCGCCGCCAACCGCAGCTTCACTCTGCTCGGAGACAAGTCCTTCTCCGAGGTCGAGCCGATGTTGAGCGCATCTCTCCGCTACAAGACCAGTGTTGACCCTCAGGTCCAGGCCGTTTGCGAACGCTCCTTCGATCAGTTGCCCGAGAGCGCCTCGCTCAAATACATCCGCGGCAACGCCGGCTTCACCGGCTTCGCAAAAGGCGCTTTCAATCGCGACAAGGTGGCATGGTTCTCCGATCTCATGCGCCGCCTCGTCAACGAGAAATGGGACACATGGGGCAGCGAGCAGCTCACCTCAAATCTGCTCATCGCAGACTCCGAGAACCCTTACCCACTTCCGTTTCCGAAGTACTGCTCCTACTGGGCGCACCCCGACGTCCAGTACGAGCAGTCATCCTTCATTCACTTCATCGGGCCGCACCGCTACGACAACGGCTTCTATCTCAACAGCGCCCGGCGCGCCATCGCCGCTCTGCGTCAGCCCAAAACCTAGCAGCGAACAATCTTCGCAGACTTGATCCCCTTGGTTGCATTGCGCGAATCCACCACCAGCTGCGACTCCTCCACTATCTTCTTGTAGTCATAGTCGGAGTGGTCCGTCATGATCAGCACGCAGTCGTACTGCCCAAGATTCTCGAGCGGCGTGCACGTCATATTCAGGTTGTAATGACGCCCCCGGCCGACCGTCGGGAAGTAAGGGTCGTTGTATCAGAACCTCCGCGCCCTCTCGCCGCAGCAGCTCAATGACCGTCAGCGAAGGCGACTCGCGCAGGTCGTCGATGTCCTTCTTGTACGCCATGCCCAGCATCAGTATCTTCGCGACCGTTCATCGCCTTCTTCTGCTGGTTCAGGCCCTTCGCACACGGACTGCACCACGTGCGCCGGCATGGACTCGTTCACCTCTCCGGCCAGCTCGATGAACCGCGTATTGAAGTCGTACTCCTTCGCCTTCCAACTCAGATAGAACGGGTCGATCGGAATGCAGTGCCCGCCCAGACCCGGCCCCGGATAGAACGGATGGAACCCGAAAGGCTTCGTCGACGCAGCGTCGATTACCTCCCATATATCCACGCCCATGCGCAGCGAAAGCAGCTTCAGTTCATTCACCAGCGCAATGTTCACGCAGCGATAAATGTTCTCCAGCAGCTTGGTCATCTCCGCCACGCGCGTCGACGACACCCGAACCGCGCGCGTAAAGATGCCCTCATAGAGCGCCGCCGCCAGCTCCGTAGCGATCGCTTCGTGCCCGCCCACCACCTTCGGAATATCGCGCCGCGCCACCGTAATATTGCCCGGGTCTTCGCGCTCCGGCGAAAAGGCAACGTAGAAGACGCCCTTCTCCGCCGCCTCGCCCTTGCTCTGCACCTTCAAGCCCTGCGTGTTCCCCGCCTCCAGCACCGGAATCATCAGCTCTTCCGTCGTTCCCGGATAGGTCGTGCTCTCCAGCACCACCAGCTGGCCCTCCCGAATCCATGGGGCCGCTGCCTCAGCGGTCTTCTCCACAAAGCTCAGGTCCGGCTCGCGATGCTCCGTCAGCGGAGTCGGCACGCACATGATGATGGCGTCCTGTCCGACAGCCGCGAAAAGTCCGTGGTCGCCGCGAACCCATGCTTCCGCGCGCGTCTGAATCTCCGTAGCCGGGATGCGGAAGATGTACGACCGCCCCGCTTCCAGATCGGTCACCTTCTTCTGGCATCGATATCGAAGCCTGTCACCTTGAAGCCGGCCTCCGGACAAGAAGCAGCGAAAGCGGCAATCCCACGTAGCCGAGCCCGATCACTCCGATCCTGGCGGTGCGGTGTCTCCAGGCGATTCAGACGCTCCTGGGCAATCTTCGGCAAAATGACTTCGCTGGTATTCGACATGTCCACGATTATCGCATCCGGCCCATCCTCCGCGCTCCCTTCCGGCAGTCTGAACCCGAACTTATAATTACCCCGTAAATTCTGCGTTTTGTTATCCTCTCGCACTTGGCAGTTCAGCAAATCAGCATCATCACTTTCCGGCGCGGTTCGACATAACCGCAAAATGCCACATTTGGCAGGCAATTCGACTGAGTCGTTCGCACTCTCAAGATCATGCCCATCCTGGTCCAGAACTGCACAAAAGTTGCATCGACTCGGACCATTGCGCTTGCGAAACTGATGCTTCATGCCGATTCTCGAGCTCTTAGGACAGTAAAGCCGCGGCAATCGGCGTCACGTCAGTAAATTTCATTCGGTACAATTCTCAATAGCCAGGAGTTCTCGGCATCGGCCTAGGTGGAGGATAGATGGCCCGCTACTTGATCACGGGGATCGCAGGCTTTATCGGGTCGACCCTGGCCCACGCGCTGGTCGAGCAGGGCCACGACGGTGCGGGGGATCGATAATCTCTCCACCGGCAACCTCGATAACCTCGCCGACATTCGCCACCAAATCTCCTTCGAGCAGATGGATCTGCAGGACGTCCCGGGATGAAGGCTGCCTGCGAAGGCGTCGACTACGTGCTGCACCAGGCCGCGCTCGCCTCCGTGCCGCGCTCCGTCAAGGATCCGCTCACCTCGCACGAGTCCAACATCAACGGCACCCTCAACCTGCTCATCGCCGCGCGCGACGCCAAGGTGCGCCGCATCGTCTATGCCGCCTCCTCCTCCGCCTACGGCGACCAGCCCACCCAGCCCAAGCAGGAGGACATGCTCCCGCCGCCGCTCTCGCCCTACGCGGTGCAGAAGCTCACCTGCGAGTACTACATTCAGTCCTTCTACCGCGCCTACGGCCTGGAGGGAGTCTGCCTGCGCTACTTCAACATCTTCGGCCCGCGCCAGGCGGCCGACTCGCCCTACTCCGGCGTGATCGCGCAGTTCACCTTCAAGATGATGGCCGGCGATACTCCCACCATCTTCGGCGACGGACTCACCAGCCGCGACTTCAACTACGTCGACAACGCCGTCAGCGCCAACCTGCTCGCCTGCCAGGCTCCCAGCGCGGTCGCCACCGGCCGCGTCTTCAATATCGGCACCGGCAAGAGCCACACCCTCAATGAAGTCTATGCCGCCATCGCCGACCAGCTCGGCTTCTCCGCCAAGCCCATCTACGGCCCGCCGCGCGAGGGCGACATCAAGCACTCGCTGGCCGACATCGACCGCGCCCGCACCGAACTCGGCTACCAGCCCAAAGCCCAGTTCCACGACGGCCTGCACGCAAGACCGTAGCCTGGTACCTCGAGGAAAAAGAGAAAAAGCAGCTAGCCGCCCTTTGAAGGGGCGGGAACTGGTAGCCCAATGCTTTAGCTTTGGGTCTCCCAGCCGTAAAGGCAATAATTTCAAGGGGCTTTAAAGGATTCTGAAAAGTCGTCGTTTTAAAGGGGGTGCGGCTTCAGCCGCGCCGTAAGCACAACAAAATCAATGTGGCTTTAGCCACTGAGGGAATGCTTCCAAGCCACAAATGATTTTTTCAGCACCCTCTTTCCCCCTGAGGGAATGTTGATATTGGTCCAAGGGACTTTTCAGCATCCTCTCTAGGCCGGCACCGAAATGCCCGGGAATCCGATATCCGTGGTCGAAGGACGAAACGGCCAAAATCAATCGTTTATTCCGCCCCAAATATCTCCTGCCCCAATTTTTCCCCTTGGGAAGTTTTGTTAAAAGAAGAAGCCACCAGAGTTGCTGGTGGCTTCTTCTTTCAATTGCTCTGACCTGTAGATCGCCGCTCCCGACGGCTACCTGCATGCCGGAGATTAAGAACTACGAACGGCGCATCCGGCGGAAGATCGCACCCGCCGAACCAAGCAAGCCCGTGCCAAGCATCAGCAACGTGCTCGGCTCAGGGACACTCGAGACAGACCCGGTGAAATCCACGCCCGTCGATGCAAGACCGGTCTGTTCGACAACAAACACCAGCGTTTGCACTCCACTTGTGGTTCCGGAAAACGAGAACGGGTCCCCGGTGGAGCCGCAGCTCGGCAGTCCGCCAGAGCAGTGAGAATCAGCGCCTACACTAGCCGCAGTCTCTATTTCCGTACCGTTCAGAAAAACTGAGACCGTGTCATCAGCGAGAATGTCGAGACTTCCGGCCCAGGCTCCGCCTAAGCTCGTCGTATCGAACGTCGTCTCGTAGACATAGTCGCCGTCGCTGGCAATAGAGCCGCCAGGGCCAGTGGCTGCGAACGAAACCCAGTTGCTGGAACCAAGAGGTCCACCCCATGTGGGGCTGGTACCAGTAAGGTTCACGGTTGTGGTGGTCTCAACACCAAGGTTGGTTGTATAGGTAAGGGTGGTGGGGTCGGAAGTCCCGGCGGTCGAGTTGTAACCAAGAAACTCAAGCGTTCCGTTCGTGAAACCGCTGCTACCACCAGCGCTGTTGAGAGTGATGGATGCAGCAGAGGCGTATGTAGCTGACGCTACTAATACCGCTGCTACGGCAGAGAGTTTTAAAAGGTTCATTATCAGTTCCTCCTTAGTTTCCGCTTGCAGCGGGGCCCGGTCTTGCATCGTTATCAATTTCGTTCAAAACGTCGCGAATTTGCCGGTCGTGCTGGCCTCGAACTTTCCAACCAAACAACAGAGTCGAAAAAGTCGACACACACTGATTGCATCTAAGCTAAAGTGCATTTAGATAGCCAAACAGAAGCTACCTCAAATCAATACCTTGCCGTTCCTTACTGCATAGAAACTGAAAATCTTTGCATGAATTAGGGGAAAAACTTTGCATTTTCCGCAACCGTAGCAAAGAGCATTACGTGATTCTTCTCCTCTGCTGAGGAGGAGCCTGCCTGTTAAGCCAATGCTGATATCCGCCAGATGCTCCCTGTGGCTCTGCTCATTAGCTTCGCCTTGGTTAGTGCAGATTGGATGCCAAACTCTAAACTTCACAGAACAGCGGTTTAGGCTCGGCAGAGTCCATGTTTAAGCAAAAGTTTGCATGTTCCTGTGGCAAAATTTGGGCACTCCCTAAAGCTTCCTCACATTGCTCAGTTCCACTTCTTTCTCGAAGCAATGTAAGGTGTATAGGCTGAAGCTTAGCCGGCATCTGTTTTCAACAGGAACAGCGTGCACTAGCGCGTCAGGCCGCAAAGACAAAAGTAGCTGCTAGCATAGAATCTTCTCGCTTTCTATTCGAGGCGCCGATCCTTCTGGACCCGGTAGCCAATAATCCAGCTGTCCAGAAGGGCTTCTTCTTCACGATGCGCATCTCCTCCGTCGGTACGGCCTATCCCCCCCATCGCTATCCACAGGCCGTGATCGCCCAGGCCCTTGCAGAGCGTTGGCAGCACAAGATGCCGGAACCCCGGCTGCTCACCCGCCTGCATGCCAATTGCGGCGTAGAGTTTCGCAATATCGTCTTCCCGTTGGAACGCTACCCAACCCTGGTAGGTTTCCGGAGCACCAACGACGCCTGGATCGACGCTGCTCTCTCGCTCGGCGAGTGTGCCGTCCTCCGTGCTCTCCAGCGCGCGGGCATCACTGCGGCCGATGTCTCCGCCATCTTCTTTGCCTCGGTCACCGGGATCTCCAGTCCTACCATCGACGCCCGGCTCATCAATCGGCTTCCGTTCCCCACTCACGTGAAGCGGACGCCGATCTTCGGCCTTGGATGCGTTGCCGGCGCTGCGGGCATTGCCCGGGCTGCCGACTACGTCCGTGCCTTTCCCAAAGAGATCGCCCTGCTACTTTCGGTCGAGCTCTGCTCCCTGACGTGGCAGGACGATGACCAGTCCGTCGCCAACCTCATCTCCACCGGCCTCTTCGCTGATGGCGCCGCCGCGGTGGTCATTGCAGGAGCGGAGAGCAAGCTGGCCGCCCCTACCATTCCCGCGCCAAAGATCCTTGCCACACGATCCACTTTTTACCGCAACACCGAGTACGTCATGGGCTGGGATGTTGTGGACACCGGCTTCAAAATCGTTCTCTCGCCCGATGTCCCCAAGGTCGTCCTCGAAAATATCCTCGGCGACGTGGAGGGTTTTCTCGCCGACAACAACCTTACCCAGGCCGATATTGCCAGCTACATCTTCCACTCGGGCGGGCCTAAGGTGCTCGAGGCTATGGAGACTGCGTTGAGCCTTCCGCCCGACGCGCTCGCTCCCTCCTGGAAGTCCCTCCGCGAGGTCGGCAATCTTTCTGCTGCCTCGGTCCTCGCAGTTCTCGATGACTACCTCACGCTCCACCCTGGCGTGTCGGGGTCGTATAGCATTCTGGCGGCTATGGGGCCGGCCTTCTGCTCGGAACTGGTCCTGCTCCAGTGGTAGAGGAGACTCCCCCCTCCCCCACCAAAAGCGGGCAAAGTATTCAAAACGATAAGCTTAGATCCGGACTTAAGTTTTATCGAAGACTAAATACGAACGCCCGGCAGCAAGCCGGACCGCTTATCTATTTTATGTGCACCTCTGCTTTTAAGTTTTATCAGGGGGTGTCAAGCAGCGGGTACTTGCGCGTTGGAGTTCGACTCTGCCGATCTGCGAGTTGCCAAGTCCTGCGAACTGCTGCTGCCGTCTGATTGCCTGCTTCGCCCGAACTGTATCGCGATTTTGTGCTGCTCTGTAGTTAATTTCTCCCTGGGGAGATAACTGGGCCTTCGCGGTTCGAGCGTAGGGAGTGATTGCGGCCTGCTCTCTAGTTATTGAGGGCGGAGCTGCTGGCTTCCCACTGGTTTATGACCGCGGCTGCGAGGCAATTGCCGGTGACGTTCATTGCCGTTCTGCCCATGTCCATCAGCGCGTCGACTCCTACGATCATCAAGATGGGGGGGGTGCGAGATGGAAGGCGGCGGCGGTGCCGAGGAGAATCGCGAGCGTGGCTCGGGGCACGCCGGCGATGCCCTTGCTGGTGACCATCAGAATTAAAAGCATCGTGGCCTGATCGCCGATGGAGAGATGTATCCCCGATGCCTGCGCGGCGAAGATGGCTGCTACCGATAAGTAGAGGCTGGAGCCGTCCATGTTGAAGCTATAGCCGGAGGGGATGACGAAGGAGACGATCCAGCGAGGCACGCCGAACTCCTCCATGCGCTCCATGGCCAGAGGCAGAGCGGCTTCGGAGGCGCTGGTTGCGAATCCGATGGCGGCCGGCTCGCTGACAGCTTTCACGAATTTGCTCAGAGGAATCTTGGTGAGCAGGATGATTGGCACCAGGACGACGAAGATGAACGCGACGATTGTGCCGTAGAACGTAGCCAGCAGCTTTGCAAGTGGCAGGAGGCTGCTGAGGCCCATGCTGGCGACTGTGTAGGCCATTGCGGCTCCGGCGGCGATGGGGGCGAAGTACATGATGATTTTCGTGAATTGAAACATCGTGTCGGTCAGAGATTTGAGGAGTGACAGGAGGGGCGCCTTCTTTTCGTCAGGCAGCAGAGCGAGCGCGATGCCGAAGAGGATGGAGAAGACGGCGACCTGCAGGATCTGATTCTGAGCGACGGCGAGCGCGATGTTCTCGGGAAACATGTTCAGCAGGAACGACTCGAAGCTTGGGTGGGTGACGTTTGGAGTTGCGCTGCTGGCCAGTGAGGCTGGCGGGACTACTCCTTCTCCGGCGCGAGTGAGGTTGATGGCTACGGCTCCAAGCAGAAGTCCGAGCGTTGTAACGATTTCAAAGTAGAGCAGGGTCTTCCACGCGATACGGCCGAGGCTGCGCAGGTGCCCGTGTCCGGCGATACCTGTGGCCAGCGAGCCCAGGATGAGTGGTGCGACGACGACGCGCACGAGCCGCAGGAATATATCTGCAAGCACGTGAAGATGGAGCGCAACGGCGGGTGCATCCACACCGAGCTCTGTACCGGCGAGGATGGCGAAGAAGGTCCAGACTGTGATGGAACGGCGCGACACCACAACCAGCAACAGGATTGCGAGTCGCTACCAGCCGAAGAGCGATGCCGAGGGTATGATGTTCGGCAAGGCCGACGCCAATGCCGTAGATTAACAGGCCGGCGATGGCGGAGATTTGCAGAGTCCGGGTTGGAAACGAACGATTCAGCATGGCTGCCTTCCAGCGAACAAAGTCGGGCAGCCTGTTCGGCTAAATCAGACCGCGACCTGCGCGGCTGGATCTTTATTATCAGTGGTTGCTTCGTTGCATCGTACAGCCATGTCGAGTCTGTGCAACAGCCCCGTGGCGATAAATGAGATATTACTGAAATGCCTCAGATTACTTTTCTTGAATGCTCTCGGTGTGATGCTCGCCTTGACGCTTCCACTCCTCAGACAGTTTGCCCGAAGTGTGCGGGTTCTCTTTATGTGCGGTATGACTTGACACCGGCTGCGGGAACCGCAGTGCGCGATGCGATTGGAACGACTGCGAAGGATCGCTCATGGTCGGGGATGTGGCGCTATAGCGCGGTGCTGCCTTCGGTTGAGCCGGTAACGCTTGGCGAAGGCTGGACTCCGATGCTGCCGAGCCGCCGCTATGAGAATGTCTTCCTGAAAGAAGAAGGTGCGAATCCGACTGGGACCTTCAAGGCACGTGGGCTGGCGCTGGCCATTACGATGGCGCGGCACTATGGGATCAAAAAGGTTGCAGTGCCTTCGGCGGGGAATGCCGGCGGCGCGGTTGCGGCTTATGCGGCGGCTGCGGGGATGGAGGCGCACATCTTTATGCCGAAGGATGTGCCGCTGGCGAACCAGGTGGAGTGCACTGCGTATGGCGCGCACATGACGCTGGTGGACGGTCTTATCTCGGACTGCGCACGTATTGTGGGCGAGCGCAAGGAGAAGGAGGGTTGGTTCGATCTCTCGACGCTGAAGGAACCCTTCCGCGTCGAAGGTAAGAAGACGATGGGCTACGAGTTGGTCGAGCAGCTTGGGTGGGAGTATCCGGATGCGGTGTTCTATCCGACGGGCGGCGGTGTGGGGCTGATTGGGATGTGGAAGGCGTTTGCGGAGCTTGAAGAGCTTGGATGGGTGAAGGGCAAGCGGCCGAAGATGATTGCGATACAGGCTGCGGGATGCGCTCCGGTGGCGCGGGCCTACGAACAGGGCGAGGCAGTGAGCCAGATGTGGCAGAACGCCGCTACGTTTGCATCCGGACTGCGGGTGCCGAAGCCTTATGGCGACTACATCATTCTTGATGTAGTGCGTAAGTCGATGGGCACGGTTGTGGCGCTGACGGATGAGCAGATCTTAGCTTCGCTGAAGGACTGGGCATCGCATGAGGGAATTCTGCTGTCGCCGGAGGGCGCGGCTGCGACTGCGGCCTACGATCATCTGCTGGGGACGGGATTTCTGAAGCCGTCGGACCGGGTTGTGCTGTTCAATACGGGGTCGGGTAATAAGTACACCGATGTGATTGCGCAGGTGCTTGGTCTTACTTAAACGACTCTGATCGGCTAGCTCAGACCGCTAGGCCTTGCTTGCGGTTCGTGCGCGCCAGAGGGCTCCGGTGATGGGGTCGATGACGCCGTCGAGGGGCTTGATGGCGGGGAACTCCTGGCAGACTGAGGCGATTAGTGCTTCGCGGACGGGTTTGACCTTTTCCATGATGGAGCCGGCGAAGGCTATCTGGAGCTGAGTGGCTTGCAGGCGGCGGATTACAAGGCGCACGAGCCAGGCCAGCTCTTCGGCTTCTTTCTTGAGAACTGAGGCGGCGACCTCGTCGCCTGCTTCGGCGAGGCGGACGACGAGTTCAGTGAGCTGAGAAAAATCGGGCGAGGGGCGGCTGTTGGCGTGCTCGATCAGCAGATCAACTGAGGCTAATTGCCACTGTTTGAGGATTGCGTCGATCAGGCCTGTGGGTCTGCGCTCATCGATTGCGAGAAAAGCAGCGCGCAAGGCTTCGTGGCCGATGCGGTGGCCGGAGCCTTGATCGGCAAGGACCGGTCCCCATCCGCCGGCGGTGGTGAGGGTTCCATCGGAAGCGCGGCCTGCGACGTTGGAGCCGGTGCCGGCGAGGACGAGGACGCCAGGGTCGCCGTGAAATGCGGCGTCGAGCGCTATCTCGACATCGCCGAGCAGAATCAATTCTCCGGAGACGCGGGCGGCGAAGGACTCGCGCAGCCAATCGGTAACGAGAGGGACGGATTCGCCCGCGGTTCCGATACAGGTGCGAGTGATGGACTGCATCGAAATGCCAGTCTGCGCGGTCAGCTCGGCGAGGCCTTGTTCGAGATTGGCCGCTGCAGTGTCTGAGTCGGCGCGCAGGCGCTTGATGGTGCCGGTGCGAACACGGGCGAGTTCGCGGGTCTCGTCGGCGAGAACATAGTCGGTCTTCGTGCCGCCGGCGTCGAGACCCAGAAAGAATGCCATGCTATCGGTTACTCCGGTTGCATCGGTGATTCGAGCTTTTATCTATTCAGCTGGAACTATTCGGCTGGACTATTCAGCCGAAATTATTCAGCGAGGACGGCCTTGGTCAGGTTGCGCGGATGGTCGACGTCGATGCCGTTGTTGACGGCCATCCAGTACGAGAGCAACTGTAGCGGAATGACCTCGCAGATTGCCAGGAGAGCCTCGCGTCGCTCTTCGACGTAGACGGTGTGGCTGGCGAGCGCGCCTACGGTCTCGTCGCCGGTGTTCGCGATGGCGAGCACGTTCGCGCCCTGCTCGCGCATATCGCGCATGAGTTGCAGGATCTTTTCGTAGCGCTGAACGGAGTCGGCGTCGGCGCGGTCGACGGTGGCGATCATCACCAGCGGCGTGCCTTCGGCGACGAGGGCGTTGGGGCCGTGCTTGAGCTCTCCGCTGGGATAGCCCTCGGCGTGGAGGTAGGCGGATTCCTTGAGCTTCAGCGCGCCCTCGCGAGCGATCGCGTAGTGGAGACCCCGTCCGAGGAAGAGAAAATTCTTTGCCTCGCGGTATTCATCGGCGACCTCGCGCATGGCGTCGTCCCAGCCCTTGAGCTGGGCTTCGATCTGCTGCGGAAGTTGCGCGGCTTCCACGAGGCGTACGGCGAGTTCGGAGCGATCGATGGCACCGCGCGCTGCGGCGTTCATGAGAGCGAGCAGATAGAGATTGAGGAGCTGCGCGGTGAAGCTCTTGGTGGCGGGAATGGCGCGTTCGCGGCCGGCGACGGTAGGGAAGGAGGCAGTGGCCTCGCGCGCCATAGTGGAATGATCGACGTTGGTGATGGCCAGGGTTGCGTGGCCTGCGAGGTTGGCTTTGCGGAGCGCGGCGAGCGTATCGGCTGTCTCGCCGGACTGCGAGACGACCAGGACGGCGGCGTCGATCATGGATTTCTCGGAGCGGTAGCAGTATTCGCTGGCGTACTCGACGTCGACGGCGATGCCGCTGAGGTCTTCGATGATGAGCTCGGCGAACAGGCCCGCGTGACGGCTGGAGCCGCTGGCAGCGATGACGAGCTTGCCGTGGATGCTGGGCAGCCAGGCGAGCGTGGAGGCGCAGGTGTCTGCGCGGAAGCCGTCGCCATCGACGTATTGGTCGAGCGTGGCGGCGAGAGTTGCCGGCTGTTCGTAGATCTCCCGCAGCATCCAGTGGGGGTAGGGGGAGGGATTGTTTGGGGTCATCACGTTAGGTGGATTCCTGTTGGAAATGAGCGTTTAGTGCTGATATGCTCAGAATAGAGTACATTTGAAGATGCTGCAAGGCGAAATATTCCATTTTCGAGCCACTTTGCCGAGTTAGACCGGCAGAATTGAAACCATGTCCACGAAGACTGATATACGCGCAGACCGCATTATGAAGGCTCTGCTCCGCGCCGGAGACATTTCCGTGCAGGAGCTTGTTGATCAGGTTGGAACATCGGCGCCGAGTATACGGAGGGACCTGGCGCGGCTGGAGAGGAAGGGGCTTGTGCTCCGGACGCATGGGGGAGCGACGCTGGTTGAGCCGCTGCTCTATGAGCCGTTCCGTCATGACACGTCGTTTCAGGCCAGAGAGCTGAGGTCGGCCGAAGCGAAGCGGAGGATCGGCCTGGCTGCGAGCGAGTTGATTGGCGAGAGCGAGACCATCGGGTTGACTGCGGGAACGACCACTACGCAGATTGGCCGGTCGCTGCGGCACCGCAGGGGGATTTCGGTCATCACGAATGCTCTGAACATTGGGATGGAGCTGTGCAATCAGCCAGCGATTAAGACGATGCTGACGGGCGGGACGCTTGCATGGGCCTGGACCTTTGCGCTGGCGGGACAGCCTGCGCTGAATTTTCTGCGCGACGTGTATCTCGACAAGGCGTTCATCGGCATTACGGGATTCGATCTCGAGCGAGGAGTTACGACGCTGGAGTCCGAGGAGGCCGCGGTCTCGCTGGCGATGCTTCGCAATGCGAAGCGCGTGATCGTGGTGGCGGACTCGAAGAAGATCGGGCACGTCAGTCCTGCGCTGATCTGTCCTATCTCTGCGATACATGTGCTGGTGACGGATCACGATATTCCGAAGCATGTGCATGACGAGCTGATTGCGCGCGGGGTAGAGGTCATTCTCGCTTAGGTTCTACTGTGGATCGGGTGCGGGGATGCCGGCCTGATCGGGGGGTGGGAGCTTCCTGGTGTCCTGCCAGGTTTCTAGCAGCGTGTTGATCTGATCGCCGCGGCGCTGCCATTGCTGAATTTGCAGATCGTAGCGGACGAGCACGTTGTCGAGCCAGTAGGGGCGGTTCTCGGCGAGCCAGCTATCGCGATAGAGATTCTTCAGCATTGAGTAGCCGTCGCGAAGATCCTGGCAGCGGCCGTTCATGCTGGTGATGGAGTAGAGGGTGTCGAGCGTCTCGTTCTCGCGCTTCTTGTCGGATTGCATGGCGTAGGCTTTGGCGTAGGCCGCGCGCATCTCGTCGCTTAGCTGGAACTTGAGGCCAATGAAGTCGATGCGCCGCGCTCCGAGTTCCATTGCTTCGAGCGCGTTGGTTTCGCGCAGAGTGGGTTGGGTGGCCAGTGCTGTTTCGATTAGCTCGATTGCATGTTCTGCGTGGATGCGGGCCTCGGGGATCTTTGCGCGCATCTTGGCGGCCTTGGCGAGGCCGGCTGGGCTCCAGGGATCGAGCCAGAAGGTCTCGTTGCTGACGTCCATCAGTGTTTGAGCGGCCATCAACTCTTTCTGTGCTTCGTCGATGTGGCCGGTGGGGTCGCCGTAGAAGACGTGGCCGAAGGCGGCCTGATAGGGGGCGGCGGTGCTCTTGCCGGGTTGCCAGCCTGCTGCAGCTCCAAAGAGAACGCCGAACCAGTCTTGATTGAAGAGACCTTCGCCGTCGTCGTCCCAGACGGTCGTGAGCTCGCCGGTGCTGCCAAGGCGCTGGCCGGCCTCGATGAAGCCGGAGATGTTATCGAGCGCGACGTTGCCGAGGGGATAGACCTGCCGCCAGTTGGCGTCGCCGGGAGCGACCCAGGTTTCGATGCCGGCGTTTTTGAAGGGCAGTATGTCGCCGTCGTAGCTGTCTTTGTGCCAGTAGATCCATGGAATGGCGATCATGTCTTTCGGAATGCCGGGGATGGCTGCGGGGTCAGAGGTGGCGACGTCGCCCCAGAAGAGCAGGCGGCGGTGCAGGGGAGCGAGCGTGGCGTGGATGGTGGCGAGGAAGTCAGCGTAGACAGGGCCGAGGCCGCGCTTGTCTACATCGGCCTTGGTGCGGCCGGTGCCGAGCTCTGTGGTCTCGTCCGCGCCGATGTGCAGGAATGGGCTGGGGAAGTCCTCGGCGATCTGGGTGAACCAGCTCTTGATGAGCGGCTGCGAGCCGGGCTGGCCGGGGGCGATGACGTGGCCGTGCGGAGTCTCGGCGAGGTCGGAGTATTTTTCATACTGTAGGACGTGGTGGAGGTGGCCGAAGGCCTCCTGCTCGGGCACGATCATGATGTGCAGGCGGAGCGCGAAGGCCTGCAGCTCCTGCGCCTCGGCGCGAGTGAGCGAGCTGCCTGGTGGCGCGGCGAGAGGATCGCTGGAGTACTGCAGCGTGTGCTCGAAGTAAGGCGAGTAGAGATTGACCTTGTTGGCGGCGAAGACTTCAAGCTGATGCTTCTGGAAGGCGAGGGTAGGGAAGGGGCCTCGCGAGAGATCGTCATGTACGCCGCGGTACTTCATCGCGGGCCAGTCGCGGATGGTGCCGGTCCACAGCTCAGTGACACCGGCGTCCTGCTGGAGCATCTGCTTGAGGGTTTGAGCGCCGTAGAAGACGCCTGCGGCGGTGTGGCCGATGATCGTGACGGTGCTATGACCGTCGGTTGTATGGCGCGAGATAAGGACGTAGCCCTCGTCCTGCATGGGGGCTTCGAGCGAGAGCTTGTTTGCGGCGAGCAGTTGCTTTGCGCTGTCGGCGGTGTCGCGCAATAGCTGGACAGTCAGGTCGACGGCTCCGGCTGAGGGAGAGACTAGTACGCCACTCTGGGTCATAGCCACTTCGAGATTCTGCGCGGCAAAGAAATCTTCCGCGTCTGCACCGGGAACCGCGACTGCAGCGATGTGTACCGGGAAGAGTTCTCCTGCCTGAAGCTCGCGAGGCTGCGGCGAGAGCATCGGCCTGGATTGCGCGAATGCATGAGCAGAGGCGCCGAGCAGCGCGGTCAGGAGAAAGGCAGATGCATGCCTGCAGAGCGTGGAGGCGGCCGGCTTGCCGCTAAATGTTACGGGAAAGGTCATACGGTTATCCTATACACGAAAAAGTGATTGTTTTATATTCAAACGAGCAGATTTTAGCAATCGGCCTTCCTGGATGAATACATGATGGATACATTTTGACCGGAAACTACGAGTTCAGGGCTATGCAGGCTCCGGCTGGCAACGGCCGGAAGAATGAAGGATGAATGCTCACTAAACTTACCGCTCGCAGACTGCTGACTGAAACTGAACAGATCGACTATCCCGTTGTGACCGTCGAGGACGGCCGGATCGTCAGCATTGAGAGCGGTACGCCCCATGGAGCTAATGTATCGACGGAGACGTTGACGGCGGCGTTCTTCGATATCCACGTCCATGGCGCGTGCTCGCATGACTTCATGGCGTCGTCGCAGAGCGAGATCGCGGTGGTGGGGAGATTTCTGGCGCGGCGCGGCGTTGGGCACTACCTGCCGACGACGGTGACCGGACCTATCGATGTGACGCTGCGCGCGCTGGACACTCTCGCGGGCGCAATCGAAGCGGGCGCGACGGACGGCGCTGCTGCAGTTCCAGTGGGGATTCATCTGGAAGGGCCGTTCATCTCGCACGCTAAACGCGGCGTCCATCCTGCATGCTGCCTTCAGGAGCCGAGCGTCGAGCTCTTCGAGAGATTTCAGCAGGCGGCGCGCGGACAGATTCGTTTGATAACCATAGCGCCTGGGCTGCCTCAAGCAATGGAGCTGATTGAGCACGCTGCAGCAAGCGGAGTGCGGGTCACGATGGGGCATAGCGATGCGACTGCTTCAGATACGCTTGCGGCGATTGCAGCCGGGGCGACGAGCTCAACGCATCTCTTCAATGCGATGAGGGCGCTTGATCATCGCGAGCCGGGAATTATCGGAACGATACTCGACCGGGACGATGTGTATGCGGAGGTGATCTGCGACGGCATCCATGTGCATCCGGCGATCGTCCGGCTGTGGCTGAAGATGAAGGGCGAGGAGCGGGCGATTCTGGTGACGGATGGCATGTCGGCGACGGGGATGCCCGATGGCAGCTATATGCTGGGCGATTTTTCGGTCGAGGTGAAGGACGGCGTCTGTCTCTCGAATGGGACTCTGGCGGGCAGCGTATTGACGATGGACCGGGCTGTCGAGAACCTGCAGCGGTTTACCGGAGCGCCGCTCGGAACAGCGGTTCGGCTGGCGTCGCGGAATCCCGCTCGCATGCTGGGGCTGGAGCATCTCGTAGGCCTGGGACTGGGGGCTCCGGCGAACTTTAACCGGTATAATGACCAAGGAGAGCGTCTGGGAAGCATCCTCCATGGGCGGCAGATCGAGTAAGTTGCCAACTCGCCTGAGATGGAGCCGTGGCCCGAGATGGGCCGCGTAGCACCCTCAAAGACCCTCCAACCCCGCCAATCAGAGCCTTAGGTCGATTGAGGCCTGTGGAAATCCTGGCAAATCAAACTTACTTCCAGGCTATTCAGCAGGCAAAGCGATGCAGACTGGCGCGCATTGGAGAGTTATGCAAGCCGATGAAAAATGAGCATTTGGCCACCATTAGGACAGAATAGATGGTCGCAAAGCGGCTCAAGGAACAATCTTTTTGAAAAAATGTTTAATTTTTCCCTTGCACATCGTTACTAAGAAGGATACATTTCACACCATCGCCAACAAGTTCTGAGCATCTTGGGCCCATATGAACAAAAAAGTGGCTGCGGTTAGCTCTAGCAACAGTATTTCAGCAATGAACAACATTGAAAGCCAGGAGACCCCTCCAATGTCCGTCAAATACCGCACAAATAAACTCCTATCCGCCGCAACGCTGAATCTTGCGTTGCTGTTTGCTGGCGCCTCGTGCCTTATCCTCGGATTCGCGCCATCGGCGTATGCCCAACAAGCTGCCGGTGCAATCACCGGTACTGTAGTCGATCAGGCCGGCGCAGCCGTTGAGAACGCGCTGGTGACCGTCCGGGACATGGATCGGGGCACCACGTGGACTGCTAAGACCAGCAGCGCCGGTATCTACGAGTTTCCGCAGATCACCGTCGGCAACGTCCAGGTCACGGTGGAGGCGAATGGCTTCGCCGCGGCGCGGCGCAGCGCGTTCACTCTGGTGTTGAACCAGGTCGCGCGGGTGGACTTCACGCTGAAGGTCGGCAATGTGAGCACGACCGTCGAGGTGGAGGCTGCTCCTCCGCTGCTTCAGACTGCCTCCACTGACATGAGCACGCTGATCGACGCGAATGCCGCGACCTCTCTCCCGCTGGCCACGCGTGACACCAACCAACTGACGCTGCTGGCTCCCGGCGTGGTCAGCCCCAATATCTTCGCCTTCCAGTCGTCGCAGACACACCTTCGGCACCGGCCGTCCCTACGTCAACGGCGCGCGTGAGCAGGACAACAACTTCACGCTCGACGGCATGGACGTCAACCAGGCGGACAATAACGATGTAGCCTACGTCCCCTGCCCCGGATGCCATCCAGGAATTCAACATCATCACCAGCAACGCGCCGGCGGACTTCGGCAACTACATCGGCGGCGTAATCGTGGAGACGCTCAAGTCCGGCACCAACGCAATTCCATGGCGGCGTCTTCGAGTACTTCCGCAATACCGATCTCGACGCGAACACCTGGCAGAACAAGGCCAACGCTTTCCTCACGGGCGCGAACGGGCAACGTCACCGGATCCACCTTGCCGCGCCCGTTCTGCAGTGGAACGACTTTGGCGGGACGGTCGGCGGTCCGATCATCAAGAACAAGCTATTCTTCTTCGCCGACTGTCCAAGGCATGATCGACAACACGCCCGGACCGCGCAGACGAACACCGTCATTCCCGACGCAGTATTCTCAACGGCGACTTCAGCAACGCTCTGCACCAGCCAGGGCGCCTCATTCGTCAATGGCGTCTGCTCGAATCCCGTCTACCAGCTCTACGCAGCCGGCCAGCGGCACTAGCCCCGGCAGCCGCGCAGCCTTTCCTGAACAACCAGGTGCCCATCAGCAGCAAGGTGGCGGGGACGATCATCGCTTCTCCGCTTGTTCACGCAGCAGGAGACGCAGCAGAACTACGCCACCAGCGGCTTACGTCCACTGCTACCAGGGCGACGTGAAGATCGACTGGCAGGCGTCGCCCAAGGATCACGTCATGGGCCGCTACTCCCAGATGTACACCCTCAACGCCATGAGCAACGGCACCAACGTGCTGACGCCGAACCTCACCCGCGAGTATCCGCTCAAGAACTTCGTCATCAACTACGATCGCACGATCACCCCGACGCTGGTCAATGAGTTCCGGCTCGGCGCGCAGATCTTCCCGGCCAACGACCAGATCTTACACCAACGCAGCTGGCGGGAATCTGCCTCAGGAGTTTGGTCTTCCCGGCGTGCAGGGAGACATTCTGCCCGAGATGAACTTCGGCTACCAGCCCATCGGTAGCACCAACGGCGTCGAGATCTTCCACGACACCACTATCGAAGCGGAGGATTCGCTCACCTGGACGCACGGCAAGCACTCCATCCATGCCGGCTTCGAGTACTACCACTACATCATGAACGACGTCTACGCCGGCAACTCAGGGCGCTTCGGGCCAGTTCATCTTCACCGGCCAGTACACCGGCAACCCGAACTCGTGCGACCTGTACGGTCGAACGGCACAACCCGTCGCTGCGCGGGAAACGCGTTCGCCGACTTCCTACTCGGCCTGCCGCAGGAAGTTCAGCAGGGCGCGCCGCTGAACTTCCACCTGCGCAACAGCCTCTTCGGTGCCTTCGTGCAGGACAACTACCAGGCTTCCTCCAACCTGACGCTCACCCTGGCGTCTGCGCTACGAGCTTACGACGGCTCGCGGCGACAAGAACGCCAGCAAGAACGTGAACTACGATCTGATCACCGGCGCAGCCGGAGATCGGGACGAACTACAACACCTACACCGGGATCACCAACTTCCAGCCGCGCATCGGCTTGCATGGAAGGTCTATCCGAACACGCGTCGTTCGCGCAGCGCTACGACATCTCCAGTACATGGAAGGCAACGGCGTCAACAATATGGCCGTCGTCAATCCTCCCAACGTCATCCTGACGGACATCAAGAACAACACTGGCGCTGCACTGAACCTATCCGCAGACCACGCTGGACCAGGGCTACTCGACGTTCTCGGCGGCCTGCACCCCTGCGCAACTGCTTGCTTTCGCTCCGAACTGCATCTCCGGAGTTCAGGCCCACGCGACCGACCCCAATCTTCGGCCGGCAGTGGACCAGCAGTGGAATCTGGTTGTGCAGCAACAGTTCAGTGGGAACGCTACCTTCTCGGTCGGCTATGTGGGCAACAAGATCGACCATCTGTCCGACATCTATCTCTACAACCAGAAGGAGCTCAACTCGGCCGGTCAGGTTGTTCCGGGTCCTTATATGAAGCAGCTCATCGCGAATGGCATCGGACAGGCTCGCTTCAACGGCTCTGACGGCATCTCCCCTTCAATGCGCTCGAAGCTACCGTTGCACAGAGAAACTTCCACGGCCTCGATCTTCAGTTCGCATACACCTGGTCGAAGTGCCTCACCAACACCCTGGGCTACTTCGGCTCCTACGGCGATGAAGAGGGCACCGGCGAATCGCAGACCCAGGCTACGCAGAACTTCTTCCAGAACGAGTACAACCCCAAGGCTGACTACGGACGTTGCACCACTGACGCCGCGTCGAACTTCGGCGGCTACGCGCTCTACAACCTTCCCTTCGGCCACGGCAAGATGTTCGGCTCTAACGTCAACAGGGCTGTGGACCAGGTCATCGGCGGCTGGAAGGTTGCGACCGACATGTCCTTCCGCTCCGGCTTCGGCATCACTCCCTTCGCGGGCCAGTATGCCGGCGACTTCAACCCGCTGTCCGCATCCTCGCTCACCGGTTCCTATCAGCCTCGACCAAACTGCGTGCAAGGTGTCTCTGGAAGCCAGGCTATGCAAACAGTCCAGATCGGCAGCAGCATCGGCAAAACCGACCTGAATCCGGCGGCGGTTACGGGAACGACCAACGGCCAGTTCGGCAACTGCTCCTACCGGCGAGTTCCGCGGTCCGAGCCTCAAGACGGCCAACCTGAACGTAACCAAGAACTTCCCGATCACGGAGGGGTCCATGCAGCCTTCGCAGCGCAGTTCATCAACCTGACGAATACGCCGATCTTCAGCGTACCGGCAAGCTGGTGGGGGCAGTACAGCTCATGCGCAAGCTGCAATGGCGTTCGCACCACCGGCTTCAACGGCGGCGGCAGCGGCACGGTTGGTCAGTTTGGGTTGCTGGACGGCACGAACCCCGGGCGCCAGGTCGTACTCTCACTCAAGCTGAACTACTGATCCTCAACACTGGGACTCCGCAGGCCGTCCCCTGCGGAGTCCTTTTTTTCTTATGACTCTCCGGACCCGCGTTGTTCCGGAGAACTTTGGAGTCAAGGCATTCGAAATGCGCAACATGATCTTTGAGCTTTGTGCCGAAACCATCGATGCCTGCCTGATAGCGAAGGAAGGCGGCGCACACCGTATCGAACTCTGCACCGGCCTGAGCGAAGGAGGCATGACACCCAGCCACGGCCTGACACAGGCAGCCATCGAGCGCAGCGGCCTGCCGGTACATGTCCTGCTTCGACCTCGCGGTGGAGACTTCCTCTACGCCGAGGCCGAGCTCGACGTGATGCGCGAAGACATCCAGCACGTGAAGCAACTGGGCGCAGCTGGAGTGGTCCTCGGGCTCCTGCGGCCCGATGGTACGGTGGATGTGGAAGGGACGCGAGAGCTTGTCCAGCTCGCGCATCCGATGCGGGTTACCTTTCACAGGGCCTTCGATGTAACGCCCTCGCTGCCCAATGCGCTTGAGGATGTTATCGCCGCCGGCTGCGACCGTGTTCTGAGTTCGGGCGGCCAGAGCGATGTCGTAGCCGGCGCTGCGACTCTGGCAAAGCTGGTTGCACAGGCGAAGCATCGCATCGCGGTCGCTATTGGCGGCGGTCTGCGGCTCAAGGATGCGGCGTTGCTCGCGCAGCTTACCGGGGCGGCGCACTTCCACGGCTCTCTGCGACGCAGGCTGAATGATGCGGGGCCAGCGAACGCGGAGGTCAGCGAGTCCGCCGCGTTCGGAGTTCGTTATGTCGTCGATGCCGGTGATGTTCGATCCATCATTCATCAGCTCCAGACCGCTTGAATTCCCGCCGGTCTGGCTTCCGAGCCATGCCGGTAAGGTTGCAATCGCCTTGCTCGCAGAAGGCTTGTATATGCCTTCATCGCAGAAGACTTGTATATATAGATAGACATCCGGAGGAGACAGGCATGGCAGTTGGGACTGCGGGAGACACATCCGCCTCGGTTCGTAGCGAAAGGTCGGAGAGCTATGTGCTCCCCATGGTCCTGATGGTGTCGCTGTACTTCAGCATCGGCTTCATCACCGCTCTGAACGATATCCTCGTCCCGCACTTCAAGCTGCTCTTCAGCCTGGATAACGTACATGCGCTCCTGGTGCAGTTCTGCTTCTTCGGCGCGTACTTCGTCATGTCGCTGCCTTCGGGCAGGATCGTCAGCCGCATCGGATACAAGCCGGGAATCATTGTTGCCCTATGCACGATGGGAGCTGGGTTGCTGCTCTTCGTTCCCGCGTCGATAGTGATCGCCTATCCGATATTTCTTTTCGCGCTGTTCGTCGTCGGCAGCGGACTCGCATTGCTGCAGGTAGCGATCAACCCATACGTCGGCGCGCTTGGAAAGCCCGAAACCGCCGCGGCGCGACTCAACCTCTGTGGCGGACTCAACTCTCTGGCGACGACCATCGCACCCAAGGTTGGCGCAGCCTTCATCTTCATCGCGGCGGGCGCGACGACGGCTGAACTCGCTCGTTCCGTCCGCGCTCCCTACGTTATCCTTGCGGCGTTTACCTTCCTGGTGGCGATCGTCACTTACTTCGTCCATCTGCCCGAGCTCATCGAGAAGCCGGTCGAGAGTTCACCCGGAGACGGCAGCGCATGGAGCTTCGCGCATCTGCGCCTCGGAGCGGTTGCGATCTTCACCTACGTTGGAGCAGAGGTAGCCATTGGGAGCATCCTCATCAACTTTCTCGGCCAGCCTTCGATGGGCAGCCTCTCGCATGCTGTCGCTGCGGGTTACGTTTCGCTGTACTGGGGTGGAGCGATGGTCGGCCGCTTCATCGGATCCTTTGCGCTGCTCTACATTCGTGCGCAGCGAGCGCTGGCGGCGGTTGCGGTGTCCGCGCTGATCCTGGTTGCCGTGACCATCTTCGGGCACGGCCACGCGGCAATGTGGGCTATCGTCTCCTGTGGTCTCTTCAACTCGGTGATGTGGCCGTGCATCTTCCCGCTTTCGCTGAAAGGCCTGGGTAAGTTCACCGGCCAGGGGTCGGGGATTCTGGTGACAATGGTCGTAGGAGGCGCGGTCATTCCCGAACTGCAGGGTCTGCTCGCCGACAAGTTCGGCTACCAGCACAGCTTTATTATCGTGCTGCTCTGCTACGCATACCTGATCTACTTCGCGCTGAGTGGCTATAAGGTGCGCCAGCCGCGATTCCCTTCATTGCCGGAGTATCTGCCGCCCGTCGAGATTTAGGTCCCGCCGCGCTTCACTTGTGCAGCACTCTAAAAATCCGTGTAATATCGGCATCGAAACAAAGCCGGCTGATAAATCGGGGCCAATTTCAGGGAGAGAATGGATGCTTACTCGTCGTGAATTTTCGAAGTCAATTGCGTTATCAGCCGGGGCGCTTGCGGTGGGGACCACGGCGAAAAGTTATGCGCGAATCGTCGGTGCGAATGAGCGCGTCAACTTCGCGGTCATTGGCCTGAACAGCCGGGCCTACGCGCACCTGTCAGCGTTGACTACGAATAAAGCGTCCGCCGCAATCACTCAGGTCGTTGATGTCGATTCGACGATTCTCGAGAAGTTCGCGAGCGAGACCCAGAAGTCCATGGGCGATGCTCCGAAGGCTGAAGGCGACTTCCGCCGGACCCTTGAGTCAAAGGATGTGGACGCGATCACGATTGCGACGCCGGATCACTGGCATACGCCAATGGCGATCCTGGGGATGCAGGCCGGCAAGCACGTGTACGTCGAGAAGCCCTGCAGCCAGAATGTGGCAGAGTGCGAGTTAATAGTTGCTGCACAGAAGAAATGTGGCTTGGTGGTGCAGATGGGGAATCAGCAGCGCTCGTCGCAATACTCGATCGACATCATCAAAAAAATTCATGATGGGCTGATCGGCCGCGCCTACTACGCGAAATCCTGGTACAGCAACTCGCGAAAATCCATGGGCATTGGCAAAGTCGCAGCCGTGCCGGCGACACTGAACTGGGACCTATGGCAGGGGCCCGCGCCGCGGCAACCGTACAAGGACAACATCCATCCTTACAACTGGCACTGGCTCCGCATTTATGGGACCGGTGAAACGCTCAACAATGGCACGCATGAGGTCGATGTATGCCGCTGGGCGTTGGGTGTGACGTGGCCGAAGCAGATCAGCGCATCCGGCGGCCGCTATCAATTTAAAGACGACTGGCAGTTTTACGATACGCTCGTCACGAACTTTGAATATGAGGACAAGTTCATCTCCTGGGAGAGTATGAGTTGCAACGCCATGCCGCTCTACGGCAGGGACCGGGGATCAGCCATTCACGGGACAAACGGCACGGTCATCCTCGATCGGGACGGGTACGAGGTGCACGATCTGAACGGAAAGATGATCGACCAATTCCACGTCAAGAAAGATGGCAAGACCTCAAGCGCTGACCTGGTTGGACGCGACTCGATGACCGACGCACACTTCGCCAATTTCATCGATGGCATCCGCGCTGGTGAGCCTCTGCACTCACCCATCGCGGAAGTCTATCCCTCTGTGTCTATCCTGTTGATGGCCAACATTGCCTGGGAAACGCAGCGCTCGTTGAACTTGAATCCCGAGACAAGCGACTTCATCGGCGACGCCGAGGCCACCAAAATGCGGAGCCGTACCTATGAGAAGGGATGGGCGCCGCACCTGTAACGATGCGGCCGCCTTAATTCCGCGAACGGCGACGACTCTTGCAGCTTACGAAGATGCCTTCAGGAAAGCGTAGGCCACTTTGGCTGAAGCCATCTGCGAGACAGGGAACGGATCTTCCTGTTCCGAGAACGCGTGTTCAATGCCGGCTTTCTTGCCGGCAGCAAAGATAGGTTTGTAGTCGATAAAACCTTGTCCAAGGTCCGTGCCCTTGGGCCGGTCCGGTCCGCCGAGGCTGATCGAAGGTTTGCTGAGTGGCTCGAATTCTTTTACATGAATCATCTTGAAGCGGCCCGGATACTTCTGGAAATAGGTGATGGGATTCGCGCCGCCGGCACACATCCAGCCGCAGTCGATCTCGAACTTCACCAGATCGTGGTCAGTGTGGTTAACAAGTACGTCATAGCCATAGCTGCCGTCGGGCATCTTCTCGAACTCATAGTTATGGTTGTGGTAAGCATATTGGAGTCCGGCGGCCTTGGTCTTGGCGCCAATCTCGTTCATCTGCGCCGCGAGTTTGGTGAAGCCCTCGAGACCGAGCGGGCCCATCTGCGGTCTTGGCGCACCCGCGGGCGGACGCGGCATGTTGCCCGTCGCCAGGCTGGAACTGGTTGCATAGTGCGCTCCGAGCGTATGCGCATCCTCGAAGATGGGGCCGAGATCGGCTGCATTCATGTTGAGATGTGCGCTTGGAACCTTGAGGCCGGCATCATCCAACATCTTGCGATACTCCTTGGACGTGTACTTGCCGAAGCTGAAGGTCTCAACTTCACGGAAGCCGATGGCATAAAGCTGCTTCAGGGTTCCCGGAGTGTCCTTGGGAAGATCTTCGCGCACGGTATAGAGCTGAATGCCGGGAGGAAGGCCCATAGCCTCGCCCCATGCCAGCCGTGGAAGCACTGAGCTTGCTGCAGCAGCCAGGCCGACAGTGCCGGACGCTGCCAGGAATTCTCTGCGAGTATGAAGTTTCATGATGCTCTTTTCTCCTGAATGCTGCGGTGCTCTAAAAGCTAACAACAGAACGGCGAAAATCTGAACGTGCTATTGAGGTACCGCGCTGGAGCCCAGCTCTGCTGCCCTGTCCGCAGCGAGAGAATCAACACTGCGTCTTTCTTTCTCAGAGAACGTAAACATGAAGAACAGTAATACAAGCGCGGAGACGATCGCTGAAAACAGCCAGATCGATCGCCATTCATACGTCACGGAGCCTATCGCAGTAGCAAGAGCGTAATGCTGTACCACGAAGCCCGACAGCCACGAGCCGACAAACATCCCCAATCCATAAGTGATAAATGTGATGAGCCCTTGCGCCGCGGCGCGAAGGCCGATATCCGCCTTCTGGTCTATATATATCTGGCCCGTAACGAAGAAGAAGTCATAGCAGACGCCATGCAGAAGTATCCCGCCCCACAACATCCACATGCCTGCCGTCACATCGCCATAGGCGAAGAAGATATAACGCAGAACCCACGCCCCCATGCCTGCTACCAACATGTACTTCACCCCCAGCCTGCGGAAGAACCACGGGATCAGAACCATGCAGAGCACTTCGGACATCTGGCCGCCGGTCATCTTTCCGGCCGCATTCTGGACTCCAACCTGATTCAGAAAGAGATTGGTAAACGCGTAATAGAACTGAAGCGGAATACAAATGAAAAAGGAAGCGATGACGAAGATCATCATCGACCGTTCCTTCAACAGAGCCACTGCCTCACGCGGGAAGATACTGTTGATAGAAAAATGGTCGCTCTTATTTCCAAGCGGAGGAGTCGGAGGCAACGTCAGACAGTAGAGACCCATTACCAGTGACGATAGAGCGGCCAGCTTCATGGGCGTCGACGTCGCCTCGATCTGCGCATGCCCAATCAGCAATCCGGCGACAATCCAGCCAAGAGAACCGAGAACGCGAATCACCGCAAACTCTGCCTTCGTGTCCTTCATTTGTCGGAAAGCCAAAGAATTAGTCAGAGCGAGAGTAGGCATGAAGCAGAGGCAGTACAGCAGAATCAGCCCGTAGAAGATGCCGAAGGACGTCTGCACAGAGGCCGCGAACAATAGACCTGCCCCAACCAGATGGAGCAGTGCGAGTATCTTCTGGGTCGCGAACATCCTGTCTGCAATCAAGCCGACAAAGAATGGCGCGATGATCGCTCCAACGGCAGTTGCGCCGGCTGCGAGACCTACCTGTTCTCCGGAGAAATGAAGCGGTCCTGAGAGCCACGTGCCGAGCGTGACATACCATGCGCCCCAGATAAAGTACTCCAGAAACATCATCGTGCTCAGCCGTGCTCTCATTTGCAGCTTCATGCGGATCTTCCCTGCCTGTTCCCCTTACTTCTTGCTTCGGTCATTATGTTTAGTAAACGGCTTCCCGCTGCTTCGCCATCATATCTTCTTCACGAAGATCGTCAACACTCTGCCACACACAGCCTGCTGCGTAGCTCTTCAGCATCGCTTCGATGATGATGCAGATCCGTTGCGCATCGGCGAATGTGCAGACCGTGGCCGGCTTCTGTCCGCTCTGGATCCACTCATAGATATCGCCGACGACGTTGCGAAATGCATCGGTCCAGCCCTCCTGGTGACCCGCGGGCAGGTGGGCGTACTTCGCCGCCTCGGGTAACATAAGCGGTGGCTCCTTCGCCATCACCGAGTTCGGCTGATCGTAGCGTCCGATCCACAATTCATTTTGCTGCTCCTGGTTCCAGCGCAGCGATGCTTTCCGGCCATTTAACTCAATCTGCAAGCCATTCTTATGGCCCGGCAGCACCTGCCCCACAGATAAGCACCCCTTTGCGCCATCGTCGAACCGCACCAGCACGCTTGCGAGGTCTTCGCCGCTTATCTCAACAGGAGCTCTCTCCGCGGCGCCGTTATGACTGAAAGCTTCGGCCGATCCTCCAGCCGAGTATCTCGTCTTGATCACTGTTGTCAGGTCGGCCAGAACGGCAGTGATGCGCTTGCCCGTCAGGTGCTCGGCGAGATCACACCAGTGCGATCCGATATCTGCCAGTGCGGAGCTCGGTCCACTCTTCGCCGGGTCGGAGCGCCAGGAGTACACCGTCGGATCCGCCATCCAGTCCTGAAGGTACTGTCCGTGGACGAAGAATACTTTGCCTATTTCGTCCTGCGCGGTCATCAGGCGTGCCTGCTGCACCAGTGGATTGCCGCGGTAGTTGAACGTCACAGCATTCACCACGCCGGCAGCCGCGGCCGCATCGCGAAGCTTGGCTCCCTCTTTCGCACTGATCGCGAGAGGCTTGTCCGAGATGATATGTTTGCCGGCCTCGATGACCGCCATGCTGATGGGAAAATGGAGGTAGCTCGGTGTCGTGTTGTGGATCACAGTGATGTCAGGATCGGCGATCAGATCCTGGTAGCAGCCATAGGACCGCGCCACATTCCACAGCTTCGCCTTTTTCGCCGCTGCTGCGTGGCTCGAGCCCGCGATCGCAACAACATCTACAAATCCCAACCGGCGAACGGCGTCGATGTGCTGCGGCGCAATGAAACCCGGGCCGATCAGTCCCATTCCGATTTTCTTCACAAAATAGCTCCCCGAATTGTCCTCATCTTTTTGCACGGTGAGACGTCCCTCGCGTCTCGCTCATAGTTAGCATCGTCATTTATCTTGCGCGGCACAATGAGTTGAACCGCTGTCTGCACATTAAACCTTCGAAATCCTTTGGCATCGATCATATGGAGCATTTGGGAAGCAGTGCGGATCGTGCACGAGAGCATATGCCTGAACACGGAACCAGAAAAACCATTTTGTGCAGACCAGTGCGGGCGTTCTTTCAGAATCGAGGTATTTATACCATAGAGAACCGTATCCTGGCTGAGAAAGATAAGTTGTCAAAGAAAAGTTGAGTGATTTTTCCACGGGCGACCTGTATGCGGCGGATACAGCCGATCCCTTAAAAGGAAAGGGCCTGTTATCGGTTCGCGGAGACTCACGCTCCAGCAAAAGTCATTCTGAATCCGCGCCTGGGTCTAATTGCACACTCAACACTGCCTCAACCATTTGCATGGTTGCGGGCCAGGGAACGAATGCCTGAAGAGGATTCTGTCCTGAACTCGGTCAATCCTTGTGGTAAGTTCAAATTTGAGAATAAAAATGTCGGCCACCCGCCATTGAGGTATCAAGCGTTATGATGGCAGGATCCTTTGTAGCGGAGGTGTTTGTTGCAACTAGGTCTCTTTACGCCTGTCTTCGGCCAACTGCCATTTGAAGAAATGCTGAAAGCGGTCTCGAGTTACAAGCAGATCAGCGCGATAGAGATTGGCACCGGAGCATGGCCCGGAAGCCAGCACATCGATGTCGACAAGTGTCTCACCAGCAAGGATGCCGCGAACGAGTATGCTCGCCGGATCGCGGACGCCGGTCTCATCATCAGCGCTCTCTCCTGTCACGGAAATCCGCTGCATCCCGATCCGGCCATCGCGGGCATGTACGACGAGACGTACCGCAAGACGGTTCGACTAGCGGAAAGGCTGCACGTCCCGGTTGTCATAACATTTTCGGGCTGTCCAGGCGGTGGCCCCAAAGACCAGACTCCCAATTGGATCATCACTCCCTGGCCGCCGGAGAACCTTGAGGCACTCGAGTGGCAGTGGGCGGAAAAGGTGATTCCGTACTGGTCCGAAGCTGCGCAGTTTGCCGCGAACAGCGGAGTAAAGGTCGCGCTTGAGGCCCATCCCAGCTTCTGCGTCTACAACCCGGAGACGCTGTTACGCCTGCGCGAGGCGACCAATCCATCGCTTGGCATCAACCTCGATCCCAGTCATCTCTATTGGCAGGGGATGGATATTCCCGTGGTCATCGACACCTTGAAAGATGCAATCTTTCATGTACACGCCAAGGACGTCGCTCTCAACCCCGCGCGGGTCGCGAGAAACGGCGTGCTGGACGGCAAGTCCTACACGCGCATGCAGGAACGCTCCTGGCTATTTCGCAGCGTCGGCTGGGGCCACGGCGAGCTGGAGTGGAAGGGCATCGCGTCTGCCCTGCGGCTGGCCGGCTACGACTACGTAATGAGCATCGAGCATGAGGACGCCCTGGCCTCCATCGACGAGGGCCTGTCTGCTGCCGTTGGGATGCTTTCGCGCATCATCCTGAAGGATCCGCCGGTCGATGCATGGTGGACTTGAGATGCGTGGTGGACTTAAGCGGAAAGTGCCGCGCCACCATTCAGAGCGGAATGCTGGGTTATCTCGTTTGCGTAGACTGACCCCACCAGATCTGCGGCGATCAATCGGGCCATGCCTCTCGAACCGGCGTCGCTTTCGAGCGGGGAGAGCAACAAAGAGACATCATTGGCGGACTTCTCCATGGCGCGATGCCGCACCACGCGATGTACCTGATCCAGCAGCAGCGTCGGCGCCGCGCGAAACAACGCTCCCCCGAAGATGATGGCTTGCGGATTCAACAGGTTCACCAGGTCCGCCGCCGCAGCACCGATGTGCGACCCAGCCTCCATCAGCGCGCGATAGGCGAGGCTGTCATTCTGCTCCGCGGCCTGCGCGATAATCTCAATCGTGATGGCGTTTGGATCGGCGCCCGCCAGCTCCAGCGTCTTCGACCCAACTCCTTTCGCGATCGCCACCCGCACCGTCTCGATGATGGTGGTGCAGGTGGCCACGGCCTCCAGGCAGCCGTTGCTTCCGCAGCAGCACAGCGGACCATCTTCGTCCACGGTCATGTGCCCAAACTCGCCTGCGCTGCCATTGAAGCCGCGATAGATCTGGCCATTGATGAAGATCGAAGCCCCCACCCCCATCCCCACATCCACGTAGACGAAGTCTTTAAGGTTCTGACCGGCCCCCAGGCTCCTCTCACTGGTTGCCACCGCCCGAACGCTGTCCTCGAGCAGGCATGGCACGCCAAACTCCTCTTCAATGATCTTCTTCAGTGGAACATTGCGCCATTGTTCCACCTGCCCCAGCCGCGGATAGGAGAGGATGCGGCCGTTCTGAACATCAATCACCCCCGAGAAAGCCACCCCGATTCCCAGCAGGGTTGAGTGGTCGCATCCCGCCGCCTTCAGGGTCTCGCGCATCAGGCCGAAGCAGCGCTCGAGCACTCCCTCCCTGCCGCGCCACATCTCTGTCTTCACCTGGCACTTAGCCAGAATCTCGCCGTTCAGATCGGTTACGGCGATGCGGAGATTGAAGGTCCCCAGATCAATCCCGACAACACAACCGAGGCTCGGCCGCAACCGCAACTCGACCCGCTTTCGCCCGATTGCCCGTGTGGCAGAAGGCTCCTCAACCAGAAATCCCTTGCCGATCAGCCCGCCGATGACTCCCGTAATGGCGGCACTGCTCAACCCCGAGAGGCCCGAAAGTTCGACCCGTGAGATAGATGGCGACATCTGGACGAGCTTCAGCACGCTCAGTTCTGTCTGCGATGATTTCCTGCCAACCCGGCTTGGCGCGCGTTGAGACATATAACTACCCATCATAATCGGTCTATCAATATTAGGTGCCTGTATTCCTGCTGCGCCCTCACGGCCTTTTCCTCATTGACTTTCGTCGCTTTTGAAGGCTACAAAGGAACGCTAAGCAAGCACTCCGTGAAATCGGAACCAGCTTACACGAGACCAGAGCGGTCTCGGGAGTGGTATGGAAATCAGCGGCCCAGTAAGACGAATTCGCAATACCCCGCTGCCGGATGAGTTTCCGGGCGCCCACGTCATGGGAGAAGAGGAAGCCGAAGCCGCAGCCCGTGTCTGCCGCAGCCGTTCGCTCTATCGCTACTACGGCATGGACCTCCAGAAAGAGACCTCTTCGTTCGAGGAAGAGTTTGCCAGGTTTCTTGACATCCCCCACGTCGTAGCGGTTACCAGCGGTACGGCTGCACTCCACACAGCGCTGTCCGCGCTTCGCGTCGGGCCGGGATGCGAGGTCATCGTTCCGGCGTACATGTGGGTCTCGGTGATCGCCGCGGTGGTCAATCTCGGCGCCATCCCCGTCCTCGCCGACATCGACGAAACCTTCGGCCTCGATCCCGAAGACGTGCAGCGCAGGATAACGCCGCGCACCGTGGGCATGATTGCCGTCCACATGAGCGGAGCACCGGTGGACGTCGTCCGTCTCGCTGAAGTGGCCCGGGCAAACAATATCTTCCTGCTCGAGGATTGCGCCCAGTGCGTCGGAGGTTCCATCGACGGCAGGCGCGTCGGCACCTTCGGCGATATGGCCATCTTCAGCTTTCAGTTGAACAAGAACATGACCTCCGGTGAGGCCGGCGCCGTGGTGACACGCGACGAAGAGCTTCACCGGCGGGCCATCTCCGCTCACGACGCAGGATACGCCCGCGACGCGTTCGGCAAATTGCTGATGGACGATAACGCCTCGCAGGGTTGGGGAAGAGGCGTTCGTCTGGACGAACTGCGCGCCGCGGTTCTGCGCGTGCAACTCAGAAAGCTGCCCCGCACGCTCAATCGCATGCACCAAAGCAAATACAGGATCATCCGCGCGCTCCACGCCTATCCGGAGATCTCGCTCCGGCGCGTGCTCGATCCCGCGGGCGATACCAGTGGCTTCCTCATCACCACCTTTCCCGACTCTGCTTCTGCCCACTCGGTAAACAGTCTCCTGCGCGAGCAGGGCATTGCGGCCACCTCGGTCGAGACCAGCAATGTCATCCTCGCGGACTACGGGATGCACATCTACTACAACATTCCGGCTCTGGTTAAAAAGGTTGGCACCGACCAGCGAGGGTCCCCATGGACGCTCGCGGAGAATCAGGCGTCCTCCTGCAGCTATGGCAAGGGCACCTGCCCGCGCGCCGATGACCTCTTCAACCGGAGCCAGATTCTGGCCATCCCCTCGTGTCTGAGCCGTTCCGATGAGGACCAGATCATCGAGGCGTTTGGACATGCAGTTGAAACGGTCTTCCAGGTCCAGACCGCCGGGAAATAATCGCGTCGAGGTTGACGATGCGGAGCGCGAACCACGCAGCAAAAGGGATCATCCATCGAAGCGTCGACTGCTCGTCCATGAAAAGAGCTAAAATGTGTGTGTCGTGCTGCTTATCGTCCCGCCAATGCGAACAGCACTACTCGGAATAGCCGCAATTCCTTTCGTCTACTACGGCATTGCTGTGTTCAGCTGCCTGCGATTTTTTGGGGCGGCCAAATCAAAATTAAACGCGGCGAACGAATTTTTGCCGCCGGTCAGTAATTTAAAGCCGGTGCGCGGACTCGATCCGGACGCCTACGAAAATTTTGCAAGCTTTTGCCGGCAGGATTATCCAGATTACGAGATTCTCTTCTGTGTAGGAGACACCAGCGACCCCGCGCTGCCCGTGCTGCAGAGATTGATCGACGACTTTCCCGAGACGCAAATTCGTATTGTGATCGGATCTGGCAGCGAGGCTACCAACGACAAAGTTGCCAAGCTCGCGCGGCTGGTCGCAGAGGCGGCTCATGAGCACCTGGTTATCAGCGACAGCGATGTGCGCGTCGAGCCGACATACCTGCGCCGGCTTGTCGCGCCCCTGGCAGATGCAGGAACAGGCGCGGTCACCTGCTTCTATGTGCCCGGCGAAGAAAAGACCTGGGTGCAGCGCTTGCAGGATGTCGGAATGCTCTCCGATTTCTATCCAGGCATCCTCGTTGCTTGGCAACTTGACGGTGTGAAGTTTGCGCTCGGGCCGACGATCGCTACGACCCGATCCTATCTTCAGGAGTTCGGCGGCTACGCCTCCATCGAAAACAAGCCCGCCGATGATCTGTTGATTGGGCGCCTGATCGCGGAGCACGGCCGTGAAGTCGTATTGCTACCCTATACGATTGTGACCGTCCCGGATTATCAGTCTTTGCGGGAGTTGTTTTTTAAGCGGTTACGTTGGATTACAGTGATGCGCCACATGCGGCCGTGGGGCCATCTGGGCCTGATCTTCACGTTGGGATTGCCATGGTCGCTGCTGGCGGTTGCTATCGCGCCTACAGCCACGGTGGCTGCTGTCTACCTTGGCGGCTATCTTCTCGTGCGCTGTTTTTTGATGTTATTGGTAGGCTCAGGCGGTCTCAAGCAGCCAGGCGTGTGGGGAAAGCTGGCATTGATTCCGGTGTGGGATGCAATGGCCAGCATAATTTGGCTGGCAAGCTTCACGCGCAGATCGATCCGCTGGCGCGGGCACGATTACTTCATCGTGAATGGCGATCTGGTACCAGTCACGCCGACGGAATAGACACGGCGTCTCCGGTGCAAAGCCGCATTCTGCGCGTGTTAACGAATCCTGGGCTCTGCCTGCTCTTGCGCGAAGTCCTCAGGACTCAGGGTGCTTACAGTACGTCGCTGGTTTCGCGTTACACGCCAGTTGACCTGTGGAGCGAACATCGCAGGATCGATACGGTCGCGGTAGCGAAGCGCAATACTGATGAGCGAATCAACGAGTGAGTCGGAGAGCAGATGGGGCTCAAGGCCGAGATCGGTCAACTTGGAATGCTTGGCGTTATAGTAATGCGCTTCTGCCTCGACCCGGGGATCGGGTAAATAATCGATCTCTACCGGAAGGCCCATCTTTCCGGCGACCGTCTGAATCGTCTGAGCAAGCTCCAACACGGAAAACTGCTCGGTGAACTGATTGAAGACACGGAACTCACCCCGATTTGCGGGGTTCAGGCAGACGAGTTCAACGCAGCGGACGGTGTCGCGAATATCGAGAAACCCTCGCGTCTGGCCACCCTTTCCATAAACCGTGAGCGGAGAGCCGATTGCCGCCTGGGCGCAGAAACGGTTCAGAACCGTACCGAAGACCTCATCGTAGTCGAAGCGGTTAATTAACGCTTCGTCCATTTGAACTTCATCCGTGATCGTGCCGTACACAACGCCCTGGTTCAGGTCTGTGGCGCGAAGGCCCCATACCTTGCAGGCGAACATGACGTTGTGACTGTCATGGACCTTGGACAGGTGATAGAACGAGCCGGGCTGCTTCGGGAAAGGGAGCGTATCCTTGCGGCCATTGTGTTCGATCGTGATAAAGCCTTCCTCAATATCGATGTTGGGCGTGCCATACTCACCCATCGTTCCGAGCTTGATGATGTGACAGTCCGGCGCTAATTCTCGAACGGCAAAGAGCAGATTCAGCGTCCCCACGACATTGTTCACCTGGGTGAAGACAGCGTGCTTCTGGTCGATCATCGAGTATGGAGCGGAGCGCTGTTCGGCGAAGTGCACGATCGCCTCCGGCCTGAATTCGCGGATCATGGACGCGAGGAAATCGTTATCTGACACGTCACCCACGAACAGTTCGATCCATCGGCCTGTCAGTTGCTGCCAGACGTTCAACCGCTCAGAGAGCGGCCTGATGGGTGTAAGTGTCTGAACGCCGAGTTCGAAGTCCCATTGCCGGCGCGAGAAATTGTCGATAATCGCGACGGTATGTCCTCTGCTCGACAGATAAAGGGCTGTCGCCCATCCGCAATAACCGTCACCGCCAAGAATAGCAATTCGCATAGATATCCCCGATACTCAACTCAAGCTTTTTATTTCGACGCATCTCCGTAACATTAGGACGCACAAGATTTACAGCTTTTCGCTTGCCCGTTTAGATGCGCGTCTAACCCAGGTTCCCGGCGAAAGACTCGCCATTTTTTATTTTTTTTCAGGCCCTGTTTGATGTGACAGGGGGAGATTGGTAAAAAGGACTTTTCCTCCGCTGGCGCTCACTGTGATCAACTGATCCTTGCCGACAATAGATGCCAGTTCATCGATCTGCTCGGTTTTGGCGAAGATGTAGTATCGAGTGGGTTTTTGCCACAGATCTTTGAACTGGCCGTCGTCGATAAAGACGTTGGCTGAGGTTGGCGCGTAGGAGCCATAAACCAGGTTTTGGAATCTGCCGTTGAGCAGCAGCGCAGTCCTGTCTGTGTAGAAGAAGACTGACGAGAACCAGTAATAGTGGTGATCGATAATCAGCTCGCCCTCGGGTGAGCGCTCAAGAGCGTTTATCAGGGGCCGCGAGGAGAGATAAGGATCAAAGGTGACCATCGCCAGCCTGGCCGCATGGAAGAAGACCACCATCATGATTGCCATGCCAAGATAAGCGTTCTTCCCGGTTGCCCGAAGTGTGCTGATGCCGCCGATAACAACCGCTATTACAGCCAGCGCAAGCGGGAGGCGAAGATAAGCGAACGAAGCGAGCGTCAGGTCCTCCATGTGTCCCAGCGAGAGCCTGTAGGCAGATGGGTTGGAAGTCAGCGCCTGCGAGATATCTCCCGGCGTTGGGACATGGCGCACAGCCACCAGCACAAAGATGGCAACGACCGCCGCAATGGCGCAGAAGATAGTTACTACCCTGGTTCCGGCACGAACGGTCCTGTCTTCGAGCGCCATGGCTGAGCCGATGAGAAGTGCCATCGCAGGATAGATGGGCATCGAGTAGTACTCCTGCGTGGTCGAAAAGGTGAAGAACACCATTACGAACCCGATCCAGCACAAAGCCATCAGCCTGGTTCTTCCGGCACGATCGACAGGCCGATAAGACAGTTTAAATGCCGCGGGCAGATAGACGCTCCAGGGAAAGAGCCAGATTAGATTGAAGAGCCAGAAGAGGATGGGCGGCACCGTGTCGTAATCGCGCGGATAGCGGAGATTCAAAAAACGAAGCAGCTGCTCGTTGAAGAAAAAGAACCACCAGAAGCCGTGGTATTCGCCTGGAAGACTCTGCATCGTGAAGCTGAAATAAGGAGGGTTTCTTATCGTCGCGAGGATGTGCCAGGGCGCGGCAATCAACAGAATGATCAGAAGTCCGCTGAATGGCCGAAGCCGCTTCCATGTGCGTGCGGTGAAAAACTGCCGAGTGATCAGCAGATAGACGATAGCAGCCCCGATCGGAAACACGATGCCGATCAGGCTCTTTAGCAGCAGGCCAGCGGCGAAGCTCGCCGCCATCACGGCTGCCCAGGCTCTCGGATGCGGCTCTTCCTCGTCCAGCGCCCGCAGCAATGCCCAAAGTGCTAAACCGATCGTGAAGGTCAGCATCGCATCCGGGATCAGGATGCGGGTGAAGAGGAAGAGTCCGATGCATGTGGACATGCAAAGGCCGGCATAAAATCCCGCGCGCCTTCCGAATGCCCAGAGACCAAAGGCCGCAGTAACCCAGCAAAGAGCGATTGCAGATAACGCGACAGGGATGCGGGCCGACCAGTCATGCACGCCGAAGATCTTGTACGTAACCGCGATCATCCAGTACAGGAGCGGCGGCTTCTCAAGATAAGGCACTCCGTCGAGACGCGCTGTCACCCAGTCCCCGGAGTTCAGCATATTGCGTGCAATCTGCGCCTGCACCGCGTCCACGTCGTCCATCAGCGATGGAGGGGAAAGAATGCAGCCGAGATATACGGCAGCCGAGAAAAACAGAATGATAAGGAATATCTGACGCCGACTTATCATCCCGTCATGAGCGCCTGTCCGCTCGATTGATGAACCGGCGCTGACTGTACGTTCCATCGCTTCATCCATAGAAATAAAGTCATCAGGCCCCAGAGATGATATCCAATATTGAATCTTCCGGCTCATGTGCAATTTTGTCAGCCTGTCGATCGCCTCGAAGTTGAATAAGTCTGCGTGGTCGATCTCCGCGGATTCCAGCGTCTCCATCAGCAAGCCGCGAAGCGGCCCGCGAAACCACTCGTGCGCCGGGATGTCGAACCCGACTTTTCTGCGCTGCGTAATCGGAGACCTCAGCTTCGGCTTCATCAACTCCTTGAGGACATACTTCTGGTTGTCGCCGCGAATCTTTAACGCCGTGGGTATGGTTGCAGCAAACTCGATAATTCGATGATCCAGAAATGGCGGCCGTACTTCCACGGAATGAGCCATGCTGATGCGATCCGACTTCACGAGGATATCGTCAGGAAGATAATACTTTTGATCGAACTCGAGATAGGGCGCGATCCCGTCGCCCGGAAGTCTCGAACGCAACGGCAAAAGTAGGTCGCGCAGCGCGCCGGGCAGGGGCGCCTTAAATAGATTTGCCTTCTCCGTCTCCGAGAAAGTTCCATTCCAATAGACGTGGGCTTGCTCAGCCGGCAGAAGGCTGCCCTGCAGCAGCCGCCGAACTTTATATTCCATGCTGATCTTCTCGTTGGAGACCGGCCATGCATTCAGCCCTCGCAATGCCAGCCGGATCGCACCTTCCGGAACCTGCCTCAGCGGTGCAGCAATGCGATTTGCCCTGTACGTGAGATAGCCGCCGAAGACCTCGTCCGCTCCCTCACCACTGAACGCGACCGTACAGCGTGTCTTGCAAAGCCTGGAGAGGAACCACACAGGCAGCGCTCCGGAATCTGCGCTTGGCTCATCGGAATAGTACGAGAGTTCCCGTATGGCGCCTTCAAGATCCAACGCCGGATTCAGATCTAATTGTTCATGCTCGGTGCCATACTCTTTAACGACATCGCTGATGCACGAGGACTCATCAAAGCTGTAGCCGTTGAATGAAATTGAAAATGTCCGCAGCCTTGAGCCAGAGGCCTCCGCTGCGTAGTGCAAAATTGTGGTCGAGTCGACTCCGCCGCTGAGCCATACGCAAAGCGGCACGTCTGACATCAGGTGCTCGCGAACCGATTGCGCCAGCAGCCGATCGAGCTCTGACTTCGCGTCATCGAGCGACATTGGCGACGGCGCCATGTTCGGCAGCTGCCAGTAAGCCCGCTTGTCGACGCGGCCATTCTGCCACTCAAGCCAGTAGCCCGGAGGCAGCTTTTGGATGCCATCGATCAACGTCCATGGAGTCGGCACATAGTTCATGGAGAGAAAGCAGTCCAGACCTTCCAGGCTAAGTCGCCGCTCAATCTCAGGATGAATCAGGATTCCTTTTAGTTCGGACGCGAAGAAGAGGTCCTCGCCCCGCTCGGCAATATAGAGCGGCTTGATTCCTACGCGATCACGGGCAAGCACCAGCCGTTGCCTGGACTCACACCAGAGGGCAACCGCGAACATGCCTCGAAGCTGCTCAAAGCATTCTGTGTCCCATTCAAGGAACGCATGCAGCACCGTTTCTGTGTCACAATGCGATTTGAAAGCGGTGACCGCGCGCCTCGAGTGTCTTGCGAACTTCGAGATGGTTATAAATCTCCCCGTTGAAAACGATGACGGTGTCGCGGTCATCAGAGTAGATTGGCTGGTCGCCGCCGGATAGGTCGACAATCTTCAGGCGAGTTGCGCCAAGGGAGCAGGCAGTCGATTGGTAAACGCCCTGTTCATCAGGGCCGCGATGAAGCAGGGTCCCGGTTGCTTGCCTGATACGCTCCGGACCGGGACACCACGTCTTTGCTGTGAATCCGACTATGCCGCACAAGTTCCATTGGCCTCTAGAGAAGTAGACAGCTCCGGTGTAAGACTTGGGACTCTTAAACACCGTAGCACAATAGTTTGCCACATGTACGCCCGGAGCTCTGGCCAGACCACCGCGCACTCAGCTGTTCCTTTTAGCAGAGCCTATACAATAAGATTCGTGTTAGTAGACGCTACCAGTGAAGGGCCTGAATCGAAGACGGCACACAAGCCGCTTCACCTGAAGACCTTTCTCATGATTTTGGTGATGGTAGTGACTGGCCCCCTCGGCAATGTCCTTCTGGGAAAGGGAATGAAGCACATGGGTGTCGTGGCAATCTGGCCGCCATCCCAGTTGCTCCACACCGCGCTCAAGATCTTTGCGTCGCCATCCATCTGGCTGGGAATTTTGTCTCTGATCCTGTTTTTTGTGTCCTACATGCTGGTGCTTTCCTGGGCGGACTATAGCTTCGTGCAACCTGCCTCGTCGCTGGCTTATGGTGTGGTCGCGCTGCTTAGTTATTTCATCCTGGGTGAGGCCGTTTCGCCCCTGCGATGGGCAGGCATCGCAATCATCTGTCTGGGGGTGTTTGTCATAAGCCACACCGCTCCGCGGACAACCTCTCAGGAAACTACGAGGCAAATTTAATTGCGGGACTTCGCTCTCTTTGCGGTGATCGTGACGGCAGGTACCGGCGGCGAACTCTGCGTCTCGCGCGCGATGAAGAGTGTCGGCGAGGCCACCAGCTTCCGTCCCGCGGAGATCGTCAGGGTCGTCCTGCGGGCATTTCGCGAACCCTGGATGTGGGCTGGCATCTCCATGATGGCGCTCGCTTTCTTTGCCCTGCTGGGAGCGTTGTCCATGTACAACGTCAGCTTCGTCGTTCCGGTAACGGCATTGAGTTACGTCGCCGGAGCCCTGGGAGGAGTCGTTTTTCTGCATGAACGAGTCAGCTTCCAGCGCTGGATGGGAGTACTGCTGGTCGCAATCGGCGTAACTCTGGTCTTTCTGGGTAAGAGCTGAGTCCTCCGAAAGACGTTTCTAAATATAATCGACACACGTATTTACAGAGAATAATCCAGCGCGTACGTCCGCGCGCACCGAACACAGCCACGTGCAACTATTTGAAGTCAATGGGTTTATATGGCAGAGACTGCCGCAGCCAGTTGCGATGACTTGGGTACCGAAGCGGGTTCTGGGCTCTGGCACTCGTGTGTAACTAAGCGTCCAATTGCTGCGGTCGAGAATCAAAATGAACATCGTGATAGTGTCTTTCGCGGATCCAGAGCGAACGCAACTTATTCAATCGTCAGAGTAAAAAGGGCTTCGCGCTTGATACCCGTCATTCCAGAACGGAAAGCAGGACGGAAACGCAGCAAAGTCCTCCGCTTGCTTGCGCATTGGAGCAGGCTGGCACTCGCCATGGCAGCGGTGTGCTGCTGCGTGACTTCAGCAGTGCATGCCCAGCCAACCGGCATAGGCACAATCCATGTGCATACCGTCAGTAAGGATGGACGGCCGTTGCCCGGCGTGATCGTCGAGGCAAGCTCACAAGCAGGAATCGTATGCAGAACCATCACCAACAAACAGGGGCAAGGGAGCCTGCTTGGCTGTAGCAGCGATTCTGTAACCCTTCATATCGCTGCGCACCTCCAGGGATACATGGCTGCGGCGACCGACCTCAATATCGAGGACCAAAAGAGCCTCGAGATCGAACTCGCGCCTGCAATGACCGTGCACCAGAGCGTAACCGTGCAGAGCGCTCCGGAAAACCCGCTGGCGGCAAGCTCCAGCAATGAGACCAAGCTACCTGTCACCGATGCCAAGTCCAGTCCACTGCGCCCCAGCACTGCGATCGAGGTGTTGCCGCTGGTGCCCGGCGTCATCCGTACTCCTGCAGGCCGCGTGCAGATCGCCGGCGTGGACGAAGTGCACAGCAGCCTCCTCGTCAATGCAGTCAACGTCAATGATCCTGCGACGGGAGATTTTGGCCTGAGCGTGCCCATAGATACTGTCGATCTGCTCAAGGTCATGCAGTCTCCTTATCTTGCCCAATATGGAAGTTTCACCGTTGGAGTAGTAAGTGCGGAGACTCGTCCCGGTGGCGATAAGTGGGAATACAGTCTGAATGATCCTTTTCCTGATTGGCGAATTCGCAGCTGGCACCTCGAAGGTGTGCGCGATGCCTCACCACGATTGAACTTCAGCGGCCCCCTGATCAAAAATCATCTGTATTTTGTGGAAGGGTTCGAGTACCTGGTCAATAACGCTGAAGTGCGCACACTTCCATTTCCGGTAAATGAGACTCGCTCCAAGGCGATCAACTCATTCACCCAGTTTGATGGCGTGATCGATTCACGAAATACCATCACTGCGACTCTTCACTTCGCGCCGCACTCGATTGAATATGCCAACCTGAACTATTTCGATCCGCAGCCGGTCACGCCAAATGCCACCTATGGCGAAGACACCGGTACGATCACCCACCGTTTTGCCGTCGCGAACGGCCTTCTTACGTCCACCTTTGCGGGTACTCGAGTCGCGACTAACGTCGACGGTCAGTCCCCGGGGACGATGGTTCTCTCACCTGTCGGGAACTCCGGCAGCTACTACGGTCAGCAGAGCCGTGAGGCGACGCGTTTTCAGTGGATCGAATCATGGTCTCCTGCGAATGTGCAGTGGCACGGTCAACATGCCTTCCAGGTCGGCGGCATTCTCGCGCATGCGGAAGACGAAGGCGCTGTAGCAGGCCGCAACGTAAGCATCGTGAATGCCGCCGGGCAACTTCTGCAAACCATCTCTTTTGCCGGCGCGGGTAGCTTCAGCCTTTCGGACTTTGAGCCTGCTTTATACGCGCAGGACCACTGGATCCTGGGTAAACACCTGGCCATCGATGCGGGGCTGCGTTATGAAACCCAGTCGCTCACCTACACCTCCCGCTTTGCGCCTCGAGGGGGCGTGAGCTGGTCTCCATTGGGCGATAATTCGACGGTCATCCGAGGCGGTCTCGGTGTCTTCTATGACTCGATACCGCTTGAGACCTACGCCTTCAGCAGTTATCCCGAGCAGATCGTTACGACCTACGATGGCAAGGGAAATATCACCGACGGCCCCCGCCAGTTTCTTAACCTGATCAGTAACTCTCCGTCAGGGTTCCCATTCATCCATCAATTGAGCCGTAACGGCAACTTCGCCCCTTACAGCTTTGCCTGGAATATTGAGGGTGAACAAACCGTCAATCGATTTCTCTCTCTTCGCCTGCGTTATTTTCACGCAAATGCCCGCAACCAGCTTGTACTCACTCCGCAAACAAGCGCGAGTGAAAGTGCCCTGGTGCTTGCCGCCTCCGGCTTTCTGCGGACTCGCCAGATTGAATTCACGTCGCGTATCGGTTCGACCAAGGAGCGTCAATTCTTCTTCTCTTACGTGCGCCAATTGGCAGCCGGAGACATTACCGACGCGTCCTCATATCTAGGCGACTTTCCTTTTCCTGTGGTACGGTCCCAAATCACAGCTCACACTGCGGGCGAGATCCCTAATCGATTTCTCTTCTGGGGTGCAACCACTCTCCCGTGGCGGATGCATCTCTGGCCACGCGTCGAATATCGCAACGGCTTTACCTGGCAGCCCGTCGACGAGTTACAGAATTACCTCCCGCTTGAATCTTTGGCGCAGCCGCGATATCCGCGATATTTCACGGCTGATTTTCGAATAGGCAAGGACGTTAATATCGGTCCAAAACATGCCGTGCGTTTTTCGGTGACGATCCGTAACCTGACCAACCATAACAATCCGCTGCAGGTGCACGATAACTCCGGCGACCCACTCTACGGAACATTTTTTGGAAATTACGGACGCCACGAGTTACTCGACTTCGATTTCCTCTTCTAAGTCGGTTACAAGGTCCTCTATGTGCTATGCCAATTCGCGGTAGTTCAGCAGGATCAAGCCGACCAGAGTTAAGCACAGCGGCCAAAGGTAGCCTGCCATTGTGGCCATGCGGCTTCTGGGCAAACGCAGTTCCAGCCATCGGCCGCAAGCTGCTATAACGCCAAGCAGTGCAATAGGGGTATGGCTCATCTCTGCAAGCAGAGCTTCCTTCACGTTGCTGGCCGAGTGCTCGTGTGTAAGCAACAACGCGGCGCCGAGCGCGCACATCGCGGGAAAAACGTAAGTGGCCCACCGCGCCTTCAGCCTGCCTGCCTGCACTCCGCATTCGAAGGCCGCGAAGACCACGATCAACAGCGCCCCGAAACGATGTTGCAAAACGTCGGGCGAGGCAAAGCTCTCCCAGAAGGGACGTGGCCCCAGCGGCCAGTTCTCCGGGTCCGCCCGCAGCAGGATAAAGGCGGCCAGACCGGCAAAGCTCAGCGGCCAGAAGCGAGCCCAGCGCATCGCAGGGTGCCGGCTCATCAGCGCCAGAAGACCGGCCATCAGCACGATCAACCCTGCCCAGTGGTGGTTATACTCCGACCACGCCCTGTCAGTATCATCGCTCCCGACCGTAGCAACGAACTGACTGTCCACGACGGCCGCTTCGAGTGAACTCGGAGGAGTCAGCGCAGCCAGTGGCGGACTGCTCATCCGCGGCGGTTCCGGATGCATGCGCGCGTAAATCTCGTGAGGTGTCAGTCTCTCCTGCGCGGTAACGTCGACCGCGGGTGCCTGCGCGGTCAGCGAAGCCGCGGTCAATACTGCGAGGAATCCCAGGCAAATCTCTGCTTCGACGACCCGTCGCAGCCGCGTCAGCAAAGGCTGAGGATCGCTGGCCAGGCGTCGCACCAGAAACCAGTTCCCGGCGCCGAGTGCCACCATCACCAGCAGAATACAGATCTTGGCCATCAGCATAATGCCGTACGCGGTCGTATATAGGCCGCTCCACGCTCCCACGTAGAACCAGGCCATGCCTGCGCCGGCCAACACCAGTGTCGCCACGCCCACCAACGCCATCCGCGAGTAGCGCTCGCTCAAGCGGCGCGCCTCGTCCGCATCTTCGACACGGCCCAGGGACATCCACAGGTAGGGCATTGCGCCAAGCCACGCGGCTGTTCCGAGGTGATGAGCAGCCGTCAGGATCGTCAAAAGAATTCGATGGTCGATGCGTGCCATCGCGTGGCTGGTCGATACCGTGGCCGCTAACAGCAGCAGGCCACAGGGGAGCATCGCCGTCGCGGCTCTGCTGCCTTTCAGCCGTGCGCAGATCCACAGCCCGAGTGCGAACAGGATCGCAAAAGAGTCGGCGCGGAAGAAGCTTGTGGTGGTTACATCCTTGAGCGTCAGGTCGGAGCCACTCATCAGGACAGCGCCCGATGCCACAATGATGGCGACCTCGGTGGCAACCAACCCAAGCGCCGCCATTCGGATTCCCCTGCGGCAAAGGTCTTCGATGGTCGCGCCTGCCCTCGCCCGCCTTGCCACTGCCAGAAAATACACAACGCCGCCCAGCAGCAACGCCTCGAGAGCCAGCGCGGCCGCGCGGAGGAGAACAATCAACAGATCGATATCGCGTAGGAGCCAGATCAAGATTGTTGGGTTCTACTTTACTTGAAAGGGGACCTTGCCGCGAGTGACGTGTCCGTCCGTGGCCAGGACCTGCCAGCGTAGCACATACGCTCCCTTGACTAGCCCGGTTAACTTTGCCGACAGTACTCCGGGAGTGGTCTCGCTCTCGATGGCGACCTTCTCCACCTTGCCGTCAGGCTCGAGCAACGTCAGAGTCGAGTGTTCAGCATCGACCCTTGAACTGTATTTGAGGCGGACAGAGACCTCCGTCCCCGAGACAGTGCTGTTCGCTACCGGCTGAGAGTCCACCAACACGGCGTGCGCTGACGCCACTTTGGGAGCAAGCAGTGCTATACCGCAAGCGACAACCACTCCCACGAGAAAACCCGCCCTGTTTGCAATTTTCATAACACCTGCAGTTTATCAACATCGTGCATTACTGTTGTGAAGAGGACTCGCGGAGGTACACTACACCGGCCACTCGCGGATGCCGCGCGACCAAGGGATACGGCTGACCGCAAAAGAGCTACATCACTGAAGGGCACGAAACGATGGCAGGATTTCGCAAGAGAGTTCTTGGGATTTCGGCAGCGTGCGCACTGTCGATGGGTGTAGGCGCGACGTGTGGGCAGACCGCACAGCCTGCTGCCACTGCGTCTGCCGCCAGACCGAACGGCTCGGCTGACGGAGCCGGACCTGGACTGATCGATGTGCAGCAGAGCGACCTGCTGCAGAAGGCTATTAAAGATAACTGGGTCTCGTATAACGGCGACTACACCGGGCGGCGCTACTCCAGCCTGATCGAGGTGACACCGGCAAACGTAAGCCGCCTGGCAGCGAAGTGGGTCTTTCATACTCAGAACGCGGGCGTGCTGCAGGTAACACCAGTAGTGGTGGCCGGCGTGATGTTCATTACAAGGTCGAACGATGCCTTCGCGCTGGATGCCGAGACCGGCAAGCAACTCTGGCACCGTACGCGTCCGCTTTCAGAGGGGCTGATCGACGATGCCTCCGGCCATATCAACCGTGGCGTTGCGGTCTTGGGAACGCGTGTCTACATGGAGACGGACAACGCTCATCTGCTGTGCGTCGATGCGCGCTCGGGCGATGTGATCTGGGATGTTGCGTATGCCACCGGCAACAAGAACTACGGAGCGACCAGCGCTCCGCTGATCGTGAAGGACAAGGTAATTGTCGGTACGTCGGGCGGCGACGACGGCGTGCGCGGCTTCGTGGCGGCCTTCGATGCAACGACTGGTAAAGAGGCGTGGCGGTTCTGGACGATTCCAGCCCCGGGCGAAAAGGGATCCGAGAGTTGGCCGGGCGACACGTGGAAGCACGGCGGTGGAACCACATGGATGCCCGGAACCTACGATCCGGAGCTGAACACAATATTCTGGGGTACAGGCAATCCCAGCCCGGACTTCGATGGCAGCGTGCGGCCGGGAGATGACCTCTATACCTGCTCACTCCTGGCGCTGGACCCGGATACCGGCAAGCTGAAGTGGCACTTCCAATTCAGCCCGCACGACCTGTATGACTACGATGCCGTGCAGACACCGGTGCTGGTGAATGCAACCTTCAAGGGCCAGCCACGCAAGCTCGTGATAACGGCGAACCGCAACGGTTTTCTTTACATCCTCGACCGGACAAATGGAAAGTATCTCTACTCCAAGCAGTTCATCAAGATCATGAACTGGGCTAAGAGAATCGACGAGAATGGCCGGCCCATCTCGCTGGGATTGATACCGAATGAGAAGGGCGTAACTGTGTGCCCCAGCTACGGGGGAGGGACCAACTGGTACTCGCCCAGCTACAACGAGGCGACGCATATGTTCTACTTTCGCTCGCTGGAGGCATGCAGCTCCTTCGTGGCTAAACCGGAACCCTTCCAGGAGGGTCAGGGGTATTACGCGACCGGAGCTGAGACTCCGAAGGAGGGGTCGCCCGACACTGGATACCTCAACGCCTTCGACCTGAACACGCTGGACTTTGCCTGGCGCACCCAGCTGCCTGGACCCGCGAATGCATCGGCGGGTGTGATGTCGACCGCCAGCGGACTGGTGGCCTTCGGCAATGACAACCAGGGGTTCGAGATCGACGATGCTCATACAGGGAAGCAGCTGTGGACCTTCAATCTCGGAAAGTCGATGCACGCTTCACCAATGTCGTACGGTATCAACGGCAAACAATATTTTGCAGTGGCGGCAGGAGACAACGTGTTCGCCTTTGCGTTGCCATAAACCCCGGGCTAATGTGAAACAGCGACATCCTCCGCCAACCGAATCCGCGACTGTCAGATAATGCTGCCAGGAAACGTATTATTTTCTGCCACTTATAACTATTTTCATAAAAAACCTAGGCAAAATCGCATGTCAAGCCCAAAAAACATGTAAGCAAAACAAATAAAACAAGATAGCCAGTGCGCATTAGTTTCATGCCACTCGATATAATAGATATAGAAATAGAAAAGAAATAGATATAGAAGTAGAAAAAAGCCCCGTCATCCGGGGCTTCGCTCTTTTAAAACTGAAAGAAAGCAGTTAACTCCAATGCTGAGACGAATTTAGCTATAAGTCCTTTGTTTGGACGAATTTGGCAGGTCAAACTTGCCGTAAGTTATTGTAATAAAATACTTTACGTCCGGTAATAGGGGGGTGTGTGGGGGGGAAACGTTAGCGTCAGGGTTGCGGGGTGCCGCCGAGAGTCGCTTCATTAACTATTCCGAAACGACCGTCAGGAAGCCGGGTCAGGGTTGGGGTATAGGTGCCGAGATATTCGCGTCGCCACCATACTCCTTGCAGACGCTTTTCTTCCCAGCTGCTGAACCAGTATTGCCAGAGTACGGCGCGGACGAAACGCGGTGGAGAACCCGCGAATGGATTGCCTGCAAAAAGTCCGAGGACTGCCGGGTCGTTCTCGAGGAGAAGTTCCTCGGTGCGCGGAACCATAGCATTCTGCTGCCATGTGCCCAGCGACGCGAACCAGAGATTCCAATCGAAGCGAGGCTGATAGGGCGCATAGATACCAGGACGCTGATTCAGCCCCTGCGGTTTGTAGCGAAAGGGATAAGCAAGCCAGTGCTCGCCGTCGTTGGATCCTTGAAATTCAATCTCATAACGATGCGGCGTCATGACGGCAAACAAACCGTACTGATTCGCGATGCGAAATGGTCCGAGTACGGTAACGGGTCCGGTGGGAAGCGGAGCTTCACGCCAGAACATCCAGACGAGAGGAGCGGTGGTCGCGTAGAAGATCCACGTCATCACGAGAGCAACAAATGCGGTCTGAAAAGAACCAAGCAGATTGGTGTGCGGCTGAGTTTGTGACTGAGGTTGCGACTCTTCACTTTCACTGTGCGTATCTGGACTGTGAGTATCCGCGAATCCTGCGTCGCGAGCCGGGAGGGTTTCGGGAGCCAGAGATTTTCGCCAGCGTGATGGGATGAAGCGCTCAAGGAACTCGTCATCAAGAAGCAGAACTGCCAGTATCAGGACAAGATAATTCAGGAATGCGTAGTTTGCGGTGCCGATGACTCCGATCTGCCATACCGTCACGATAAGGAAGCAGGCGATCTTCCAAGGCCGGGGGAGAAACGCCATCCAGACGAGTACGAGTTCCATCGCAAGCGTCAGGCCGGCTGTGGCGATGTGAAACCAGTGCGGCAGATGCTGGAGGTACCATCCAATCCAGGTGGGCAGCGGACCGTTCTGGTAATACTCATACATCGCTGTCAGATTTCTCCAGGTTGGGTCTCCACTTTCGAGCTTGACGATACCCGACTCGAAGTAGATACGAAACCACTCCCAGAGAAGCAGAAACATTACAGCCCGCACGGGCGGCTGCTTTTTTCCTAAGCCGGGGAAGAAGCCGGAGGGCGCAAGAAACAGAGAAATAAATCCGGCCTCCAGAAGCATGCCGTCCGATTGGTAGCCGGAGAAATCCTGTGCCGCGGTCACGAACGAAAAGAAAGCAAACGAAGCAGATGAACAGCATCGCTCGGGGCCAGAACCCAATGAGGAGAAGAAGAGAGGCGATGAGCCCCGCCCAGCAGATCCCCAGCAACATGTGGTCGCTGCTGGAGAGCCAAAGCAGGGAAGGAATGTACCAGAGGCGTAGAATGCCCAGTCCGCGGGCAGATTGCAGGTATACCGTTGCCGAAAGAATGCCCTGCGGTCCGATGAGTCCGCGTATCTGGAAGAGAAGTGCGTAGAAGGCTGAGAAGTAAATAAGGGCGAAGGCGCGGAGAAATAACCATCTCGCGATGAAGTGATGCTCCGACCCCTGCGTCGAATCGAAGAGATAGCGGTATATGCTTTCGACCCTTTCCATTCGTGAGCCTTGATCTTCACAATTTGGATGCTTCTGAGTGCTTCGTGGGACAATTTTGCATCTTGAACTGATGTGTATCTGACTAAGGCGATGTTGTCGACTGACGAACCCAATACCCGCGGCGAGACGCTGGACTTATGAGAACAGCCACGATCATCGGTTCCGGACCCAATGGTCTTTCGGCTGCCATCATGCTCGCCTCTGCGGGTGTTGCGACGACGATTGCCGAGCTCAACCAGCAGATTGGCGGGGCCTGTTCCACCGCCGAGGTCACGTTGCCAGGGTACCGGCATGATCTTGGTTCTTCGGTCTATCCGATGGGTATTGCGAGTCCGTTCTTCCGTTCTCTGCCTATCGACATACCGTGGATAGAACCGCCTGCTCCATGCGCGCACCCACTGGATGACGGCACGGCGGTGTTGCTCGAGCATTCTATCGAAGATACTGTCGACAATCTCGACGCCGCGGATGGCGCCAGGTATCGTTCACTAATTGAGCCGCTGGCGGATGGCTTTGCCGATCTCGCCGCAGATATTCTTGGACCGATTCAGCATCTTCCTCGGCATCCTCTGATGCTTGCGCGCTTCGGCCTTTCAGCACTCCTGCCGGCTGCAAGGCTGATTCGCACACACTTCTCTGGTTCCCGTGCAAGGGCCCTCTTCGCAGGAATGGCTGCTCACTCGGTTCTGCCGTTGGAGAAACCGGGCTCTGCTGCCGTGGCTCTAGTGCTGATGGCTGCGGGACACGCCAGCGGTTGGCCAATTGTTCGAGGTGGCGCGCAGACACTTTCAAACGCATTGGCGCGGTATTTTGACTCACTCGGTGGCCACATCGAGACTGGCCACGAAGTTACGCGATTGCCAGAGACTGACCTTATCCTTGCAGACGTGACGCCTCGTCAACTTCTTGGAATAGCAGGAACCGCGTTGCCGCCGACATATCGCAAGAAGCTTGAAAAGTTTCGTTACGGAGCCGGTACATTCAAGATCGATTACGCTCTCAGCTGCGCGATTCCATGGACTGCGAAGGAATGCTCTCGTGCAGCAACCGTGCATCTCGGCGGATCTTTGGATGAGATTGCTGTATCCGAACGGCATTTCACCTCCGACACTCCTTTCGTCCTGCTGGTCCAGCCTTCGTTGTTCGATCCGAGCCGGGCGCCTGCCGGTCGACATACTGCATGGGCCTACTGCCATGTTCCTAATGGTTGTGATGCCGATCGCATTCATTCGATCGAGATGCAGATCGAACGCTTCGCTTCCGGGTTCCGGGACTGCGTTGTGGCTCGATCTGTTTCTCCTCCCGCCGCGCTCGAGCGTTGGAATCCGAACCTGATCGGAGGCGATCTTTCGGCCGGCGCCATGGACCTTTTGCAGCTTTTCTTTCGCCCAACGGCGTCGCTGTATCGGACGCCCTTGGACGGTCTTTTTCTCTGCGGAGCGTCGACACCACCCGGCGGCGGAGTTCACGGTATGGCAGGCTTTCATGCCGCACAAGCAGCTTTGCGGCATTCGGCATAAAGTCATCAAATTCTCTGATATGGATCGGACAGATCGATTCCTCGGCAACGGCATTAAAATGCGTAAGTATCGCCCTTATGCATAATTAATGCACGTCGGGATTCACTGAAAGTGATTAGAAAACTTTGGCCTCAGACGCCGAATGGTGTTGGTGAGTGAAAGACTTCACGCCCTCGTTCGCAGGTCTGTGACAAGGCTTTCGAGCTCATGGAAGCGATCGATCGAGTTGCGGGCGTATTCCCCGTAGAGAGGGTTTGCGAGCAGGGAGGCGTCGAGTGTCACGGCGTGCTCGATGTGAGGTAATGTCTTTTGACGGACAGAGCTGGCCAACGCATCGAGTCTGTCAGCCATTCGATGGCGCATTTCGGATAGCTGGGGCTGTGCGAGAAACTCGCGCGCCTGGGGATTATGCAGCGCGGCGAACTGATTCCAAAAGAAGGCAACAGACGAAAGCGCAACTTGGAGAATCACCTTTCCGGAACGAAGCTGCTCCTCATGATCAGTACCGAACTCGTATATCACGACGTCATTCATGGTGCGGATACCGGCAACGCTCTTGCCGATTTGATCTCGAAGTTGATCTGCATCGCGCTGCAGTTCGAGCGGGCTGTTGGATGCCTTGGAGAGTCGCAGGAATCTGGCCTCACTGCTCAGGAGGTCCGCCAGAGCAGTGCGCATGGCGGTGACGGTCCGAACAGGCCAGATAAGATCGAACACTAAGGCCATAATAACCAGCGCGAGAAGGATTCCGATGAGGCGGTCGCGAGCAGGCGCCAACTCGGTGGGGGCGCTGAATCCCTCAAATGCCACAAGGAAAAAGGAAAAGGCAATCTGCACGCCGACATAGTTGAAATGCCGCCCGCCTGCGCACCACGCCGAAAGAAATGCAACGGCTGCGACTAACAGAACCAGAGACGAGATTGAATCCATGTGAGGGAAGAGGTAGACCGTAGCTCCAAGTCCGAAGATCAGGCCACCGATGGCGGAGCCGACCAGGCGAAAGATCAGCTTTTGCTTGATGGCTCCGCTGGTGCCGAGGCCAGTGATGAGAACGGTAATGACCGAGGTCGAAATGCCCGGCCAGTCCACGGCGCGAACGATAATGTAACAAAGGGTGGCACAGAGACTGAGTTTGAGTGCGAAAGCAACGGTTTCGTGGCTAGTCAATGCGCCAGGGACGAAGACAGCAACTTTGTTGGAAGGCAGCGCTATCAACTCCTTGTCCTGCTTGTCTTCGCTGCGGGACGGCATCAAGAGGATGTCGTGGAGGATAGCATCGAGGCGGTCGATGATGAGTATGGCCTCGCCGGTGTGGCCCGTTGTACGGTCTTCAACGGTCATTCGACCGTTGTCTTTCAGTTTGCTGCAAAGCGCGGCGATATGACCGCAGCGGCTGCGCAACTCCGGATCGGTGATGAAGGGATTCTGTGTCCCGAATGCACCTGCGATGTCCATGAGCTGCGCCTGCATGGTGATACGCACTCGAGAGCCGATGGGCAGTGAGCCGGGGTCGAGATTGCGGTCGACGATGGCGTTGTACAGCGCCAGCATGCCTCTTTGACCGCCGGCGGAGAGACGAACGACAGCGGTGATCGCAGGCACGAGCTGATCTTGCGGGGCTCCCTGAGCGTAGAGCGAAAACATTGTCTCAAGTGCCTGGTAGCGGGTCCTGCTCTGCTGCAGCAATTCTTTTACCGGATCTTTGTTGCCGAAGATGTACTCGACGGCGATGGCGCAGATGACCGCGACTGCGACTGTCCCGATGATATAAAGGGTCTGTTTGACGAGATATCCCGCCGGCGCGTGGGTCTCCCAGAATGCGATCAGAGTGCAATAGATAAGTCCCCAGGTGGAGGCGAGCACGGTCAAATTCGTTCCCAGCATGAGCATGCCGGCAAGGAAGGTCACGACGGCCACACTCATGAGGCGTGCGAATGGATCGTTGTCGGTAAGGGAGACTACTGCGAGAACGGCTGCCGCGGACGCCGCCAAAGCCAGGAGCGAGAAGAAACCCGAGCGGAAAGTGACTGACGGGGAGTCTCGCCCAATGAGAAATATGAAGTAAAGTCCCAACGAGGCCAGAGGCAATCTGAGAACCATCAGCAGAATGAGTGCAACGGCTGAGGTAAGAACGATGCGCAGGGTGCTGTTGAGGCGGCCGGGCGTTGGCTGCAGGTCCTGCCAGATCCGTTCGATCCACACACCAAGACCGTCGCCCATGCCCTTACCTTACGACCGTGACGGCCGTGGCTCCAATGCGAAACAACGATGGGTCGGGATCGTCGATGTGTACGCGGACGGGGAACCTGGCGGAGAGATGCACCCAGTTGAGCGTACGCTCGATATTGGGCAGGCCGTTGGCTACGCTGCCATCTTCCGGGAAGACGCCGTAGCCGATGCTCTCGACGTGGCCTGAAAACCTGTGGTCAGGGTGCGCCATAACGTATACGTCGACGTGCGAGCCGATACTTATATTTTTGAGCTTGGACTCGCGGTAGTTGGCGATAACGTACCAGTTCCGAGAGTCGATAAGGGTGAAGATGGGAGTGCCCGGATGGGCGTAGGCGCCCACGGAGATGTTCATGTTGGTGACGTAGGCATCGAAGGGGGCAGGGACTCGGGTGCGCTCGAGATCGAGCCGCGCACTGTCTACTTTGGCAGCTTTGGCTGGCCGCTGTGCCAGCAAAGTCTCGATGCGGTCGACGGTGTGTACAGCCTGACCGAGGCGAGCCTGCGACTCGATGGCTGTGCTCCCGGCCTGTTCGTGGCGAAGGAGCGCTTCGTCGAGAGACGCCTGAGCCTGCGCGAGTGCAGCCTGGGATTCGTCGTAGTTGCCCTGCGCGACGCGCACGGCCGTGTTGGCCTGGTCGACCTGATCGACCGTAACGTATTGCTTCTGCAACAACGGCTGTATGCGATTAAGGTCGTTGGTTGCGTACTTGAGCCGGGCGGCCGCAGCGGCCTGGGCGGCCTGTGCACGAGTGACGGCGGCTCTGGCCAGATCGATGTTGCTGCTCGCGGTCTGGATACCGGTTTTGCTCACACGAACCGTAGCCCCGGCAGCGTCGACAGCGCTGTTCTGGGCGGCGATTCTTCGTCTCTCGTCAATGATCTGCTGCTCGAGCAACTCCTGATCCGCGAGTGCTTGTTGCAGGGCGTACTCGTAGGGCCGCGGGTCGATGACGAATAGCAAGTCGCCTTTCTTGATGAAGTCGTTGTCCTTGACCGGCAATTCTACGAGACGGCCGCTTACCTCCGGGGCGATCTCGATATAGTTGGCCCAGACGTTCGCGTCGTCGGTGCGCGGATGGCGATCAAGAGCAAGAATGACCCATAGAAGCGCGAGCGCCGCCGTTACGACGACACCGATGAGGATGAGGCGCCCGAGGCGTTTTCGATGAGAGTCTTGCGCTACTTGATCCATGGGGAATCCTTAGCTGAAGAAAATCAGCCACAGCACGCAGCTGATGAGAATAACGACGGAAGGATAGAAGAGAGCGACTGGTCCTATTTCAGATTCGAATCGATAACGCAGCAGAATAATTCGCAGGATGGAAGCAAGAATGATCGCGATAGTGAGACAGACCATCCATACAGGGAAAAAGGAGCCGATGATATCGACCGCCGGCGCGCGACCGCAGCCCACGGAGAGCAGGCAGACCGCTTGAGCGAAGATGAGGGTTCGTCGGGTCATTATGGGTGATTATCCTGTGGTTGCCGGGGCGTGACCGTCGTTGCTGGTGGAAGTGGCCGAAGCAGATTGCCGGTGCTGAACTCCAGATCGACTGCTTCGAGAAACACCTGCGAGCGTGCCGAGACTCCGGAGTAACGGGCTTGTGCCAATTGCTTCTCTGCCGTTACGACGTCGATGAGATTTTTCACGCCGTACCTGTACGCCTCGAGCGAGGACGAGTAGGAGGAGTTGGCCGAATCGAGGAGGGCAACTGCAGCCTGTTGTTTGCGCAGCGCGGTGCGGAAGGCAATGTAGGCCGTCCATACCTCGCGTGTGGCCTGGTCGCGTTTCTCACGCAGTTCGTCCTGCGCCTCCCGTTTCTTCGAAGTCGCGGCAGCAACCTCATTCTTGCGCGCACCTGCGTCGAAGATCCGCCACTCAATAGCTAATTCTGCGGACCAGGTCGGCTGGCTGACATTGCCAAGCTCGCCATAGTCCGCGGTGGGCCAGATGGATGTCTGGGCGGCAGTGCCGGAGAGAACGATCGCGGCCAGTATTCCGATCTCGCAGAGCGAATTGCATCGTCCGCCGCGCGAATCTCCGCGGCCTGAGCCATCAAGTCGGGACGGTCTGCAAGTGCTCGGCTTATCAAGGCGTCAATAGGCATGGTCAGCGAGTCGGGCAGAGGAGTGTTCTCTTCTTTATCTATAGTGATGTCGGGAGAAGGATCAACACCAACCGCTTCGGTCAGGGTCACTCGAGCTATCTTCTCATCGCCATCAGCCGATTCGAGATCAAAGGCGGCCTGGGCGGTTTCTGCGCGCGCGTTCAATACATCGGGCAGCGTGGAACGCCCGTTTGCCAACTGCGCTTCGGCGGCGTCCTGGGTCGTCTGGGCGGTCTTCAATGTCTGTTGTGCGGCTTCGAGGCGCTCCTGTTGGGAGAGCAACTTATAGTAGGCGCTCGCCACCGTGAAGGCGACTTGCTGATTGGCCTGGATGAAATTGGCTCCGGCAGCGAGCTTCTCGGCAGTAGCGGCATCTACGGTTGCCCCGCGCTTGCCGAAGTCGAAGAGCAGATAATTGAGCGTGACCTCAGGGACGACTGCCGGTACCTCGACCATGACGTAGCCTCGTGGCGCGAGCGGCTTGGGAAAAGGGTTGATGATGCGCTCGTCCCCGAATGCCGCTACTCCGGCAAGCACGGGATAGTATGCACTTTTGGCGATGCCGAGCGCCTCGGCCTTCTGTTTCGCACGCTCCCATGTGATGCGCGTACGGGGATTGTTGTGCTCTGCGATGTCGATCAACTCGGCAAGTGTGTACCGATGGGCTGGGTCAAGTACAGCCACTGAATCGACCGGAATCGCCTGAGCTGCACATTGGGCAGCGGCGGCGGGAGTCGAAGCGATTGCTGCGCATTGGGCCTCTGCGGTGATCGGTCTGGAGCAGGCGTAGACAAGGATAAGGCCGAGCCACTGTCTCCACAGCCGAAGCCGCGTTGAAGCGGCAATCGGTGGAGCGCTGCGCATGGTCAGGCCTCGCACGATCGCTTCTGTCAACACACACAGCCTCTCCGCAGGTCAGTTAAAAGTGAATGATAGCCAACACCTGGGTTTGCCGTCCACGCTTTTGGAGCGTCGCACTGATATTCGGTACGCCGAAGCGACACTCACCGCCGCCAACGCAAATGCAGGCGTCGCAAAGACAATTTTTCCGCAGATATCTTAACGCTCGTCTGTGCTCGTCGCAGCTCTTCTGCCAGAAGGATCGCATCGGCGATGTCGCGCAGTTTCCGCGAGCCGAGTTTCACTGGAAATAGTGCACCCGTCCTTCTCTATAGGCAATCACTCATTCGACACATCGCCGCGGCGCTTATTCCTGAGAAAGGACTTCTTGAGTCGCGACGGGCTCTTGCCAGGCGCACCTCGATGCTGCGGACCCTCTTCCGCATCTCTAAAACGTTTAAGCAGACTTTAAGAACGCTTAAAGGACTGTCCTATACCGCCCCTGCTACCTTCGCCTCATTTATAAGAACTGTTGCCTCGCAATAGGCCGCTATTTAAACGCAGTTATTTTGGAGGGAGCAGATGAACGGGCCGCAATGTATGCGGAATCATATAGTTAGGCTTGCAGGCACAAATCGGGCGTGTCCTTTGGCGGTTCCGAATGCCGCGGAGTCCCTATCTTCTTGTATGGAACGCCTCAGCGGTCAAGAATACCCACGTTCATTTCCTGGGGGGACAAAGGAAGCCTGCAGTTCCGTGCAGAGTTCTTCAACCTGCTCAACAAAGCTAATTCGGCCTTCCTAACGGATCCGTGTTTGCGAAAACAGTCAGACATAGGTACTTTTTCGGAGGCCCCGATTTCCACTGCTAGCCAAATCACGTCAACTCTTACGTAGTCCAGGCAGATTCAACTTGCCTTGAAATTAATCTTCTGAACTAAGCTAGCGGTAGTCGGATGGAGGAGAAAGGCGAATGACTGAATTCAGCGCGGCAGCGAAGAAAAATGTAATCTGCAGACGGGATTTCATTAAGGTAAGTGCAGCAGTCGCCGCCGCGACCGTGCTCGTCCCCGAGAAATCAAGCACACAGAGCCCGGCACCTAAGCGGAGCCGCGCCGGCGAAAATAGCTGGGCAGGTAAGCCGACCCCCCCGAAGCCCTGGAATGTTCCCCAGCGTCCAACTCCGCCTATCTCCATTGATGTGCATACGCATTGGGCCCCTGATGCCTATATGAAGGCAAAGGCCGAGTATGGTCAACCCGATCTGTCGAATCCGAATAACGCGAACCTCGCAGAGCGAGCCAAGCAGATGGACGCTCAAGGTGTTCAGATGCAGGTGCTGACTTTGGGTGGGTTTATGCCGTGGCAATGGGCAACGGCGGAGCAAGGCGCTCGCATAGCCCAGATCGCCAATGATGCCGCGATAGAAGCACATGCTGCGTTCCCGGAGCGATTTGTCGCGGGAATCGAGTTGCCTGTTGGGGATCCAGTGGGTTCGCTGAAGGAATTGAACCGCGTGGCAGGCAAGCCGGGCATGGTGGCGGCGCATATTCCCAACTCGCTGGCGGGGCGTGAATACATGTTCGAGTCGGCGTTTGCCCCCGTTCTGGCCAGGATCGAGCAATTGGGGTTGCCGCTTCTGATTCACCCGCTGGACGGCGAACCGAACTGGTATGCAGGTCACAGGCTCGCCGATGCATATTCCGGGGAGATGACTCCCGGGGCTAACCGCTTTCCCGGCCTGACAAATACGGTTGGGGAAATGTATGAACAGGGGACGACAGTATCAAAGCTTATCGTGAGCGGAACGCTCGATAAATATCCCGGTCTGCAAATGGTTATTGCCCATGCGGGTGGAGCCTTCCCATACATCGTCGGCCGGCTTGACTTCCGTGCCCCATCACTGCCCAAGCTTCAGCACCGGATGAAGGATTACATCCGCAGGTTCTACTTTGACTCGCTCGCATTCTATCCCCCTACGCTGGATTACCTGATTACTCTCGTCGGTTCCGACCGTGTGGTTATTGGAACCGACAGCATGGGGCCGCAGGCACAAAACCCGAACGCAACTCCGGGAAGAGTAGGGCAGGGAGGTGGACCTCATTCCGTTGTGGATCAACTCGATCTATCCGCTGAGGACCGTGACCTTATTCTGCGGGGCAACCTGAAGCGGCTTTTCAAGTTATCTTGATTCTTTGCGTTGCTGCGGCAGCTTGTAATTGATCTTGAGGGGGATGCCGCGAGCTCTTTAAGCTGTAGCACTTATGATTTCGAGTCGAACTGGCGCAGTATCGCTAATTATGAGATTGAGAACTCCGGAGGAATCATGCGAAAGACGATGTTAGCCATTGCCGTTCTCACCTGCGCAGCAGCTCTTGCCCAGAATTCAACTTCCAACAAGGCGCCTGGCCCCGGCCAGGACATGTTGATTACCGCCCAGCAGATGCAGGACATCATGGCGAAGATGCCAATGAAGGACGGAAAGCCGGGCCCGTTCAGCACCCGGCTGTTCAATGCAAGCACGTTCAGTTGCGCCTTCATCCGGATCACCGAGTCGGACGGGCCGCACACCCACGGAGATTGGAGCGAGGTGTACATTATTCAATCGGGCTCGGGCACTATGGAGACTGGCGGCACCATGAAGGGGCCCTGGGCCAAAGGCAGCGCCGTGCATCAGGCGATGTTTAAGGGCGAGGATGGAAAGACAACGGCGGCCAGCGAAAACAAGTTTAACCAGCCGGGCGATCCGCCTCCGCTCGCTGACGCTTCGGGTACTTCGATTGAGGGCGGCATTGACCAGGTTGTCCATGCGGGCGATATGGTTCTGGTTCCTGCGGGCACTCCACATCAGTGGAAGAAGGTTGACGGGAACGTGGTCTATCTTGATATCAAGTTCCCGAAGGCGAATTGACTTCGCGAAAACCTCTGGGTGCGATCGCAAGTCGAAATCTGCTTGCGAGTCGCATCCGTTAGATTTAGACCTAAAGAAAGCACCTAAAGGAAAGATAGATGGCGCAGCATACGGAAACCGGGATTCCCTCTGGGTGGACTCGTCGTTCTTTGATTCGCGTTGGTGGGCTGTCCCTGGCTGGCGCAGCTCTTGTTCCTCGTGTGGCTCATGGTGCATTGGGGCAGGCGGCGGCAGCTCCTAAGATCGGTCCGATCATGTTGGAGCTGAGCACCTATATGGCCAAGGCGAAGGACCAGGCCTTGCCGCCTGAGGTGGTTGAAAAAGCGAAGCAGCACATATTGGATACGATCGCGGCAATGGTGTCGGGCTCCGGTCTGCCTCCCGGTAAGGAGGCCCTTAAGTATGCGCGTTCATACGGCGGAAAGGAAGTATGCACTGTAGTTGCTTCCAATATTCTGTGCGGTCCAATTGAGGCGGCCATGGCAAATGGGATGCTGGCGCACTCAGACGAGACGGATGATTCGCACGCGCCATCGCAATCGCATCCAGGATGCGCGATTGTGCCGGCCGCCCTGGCTGCCGGTGAACAATTTCATGTAGGCGGAACGCACTTTTTGCGTTCGGTCGCGTTGGGATATGACGTTGGTTGTCGGATCACGATGACTCTCGGAGCAGAACCCTATGAGAGCTCAAGTCACCGCAGCACCCATGCCATTGCGACTACTTTTGGGGCTTCTGCGGCCGCTGGATGCGCTGCAAGCCTGACCGCGCAGCAGATGCGATGGGTGCTCAACTACGCAGCCGAACAGTCCTCAGGTCTTGCGCTTTGGAATCGCGATCCCGACCACATCGAGAAGGCCTTCGACTTTGCAGGTGAACCAGCGCGCAATGGAGTGACAGGCGCCATGGTGGTCAAATCTGGCTGGACGGGACTCGATGACGTCTTTTCAGGGCCTAACAACTTCTTCCTTGCGTTCAACCCGGAAGCGAACCCCGCAGGCGTGGTCGACAAACTGGGATCACGATATGAGGTGGCCCGAACGGATATCAAACGATGGAGCATTGGCATGCCAATCCAGGCTCCTGCCGATGCGTTGCTGAATATTAGAAAGCAGCACCCATTCACCCCGGACCAGGTGAAAGAAATCGACGTTAGGCTCGCTCCACAGGAGGGAGCAATCGTCGACGGTCGTGTGCTGCCCGACATTTCGCTGCAACATCTGATGGCCGTGATGTTGCTGGACGGAACGATCACGTTCAAATCGTCGCACGACATAGCCCGCATGCAGGACCCGACCATTCTCAAGGAGCGGGAGAAGATCAAGCTTGTTCCTGACGAGGAACTCGGAAAGCTGATGCCGCATCGGCAGTCCATCGTCGAGGTTACTCTAACAGACGGGCAGACCTTCCGGGAGCATGTTGATTCGGTCCGGGGCACAGTTTCGAATCCGATGACGAGTGATGAGGTCAAAGCTAAGGCGCGTGACCTTATGATTCCGACACTGGGCGAGTCCACCACGTCACAACTTATCGATCGGATATTTGCCATTGAAAGTGTGAGCGACATTCGGGAGCTGCGCGGGCTGTTGCAAAAAACTATATGACAGTGAGCAATCTTACGAAGACGTTTGGGCACCGGCTTACCCTGACCATGGGGCTCCCAATGATGGCGAACGTGATCCTTGGCACGATCCTGGCTTTCGCAAGCGGTACCCTTTACGCACAGGCTGCTGCCAATGACGTCCAACCTGTAAACGATCTACCGAATCCGTACAAAACCATTAGCGACTGGGCGAAGCTCCCGGAAGGGTGGACCTGGGGTGCAACGGGTGGAGTGTCAATTGATGCTGCCGGCAATGTCTGGGTTCTGACCCGTTGTGGTGGTGAGACATGCATCAATGCAACTCAGGATCCCATTCTTGAATTCGACAAGTCCGGTAAACTCCTCAAGAGTTTCGGAACCGGCGTGTTTGCCGTACCGCACAGCATCACCATTGATGGTGACGGACACATATGGGTCGCTGATTACCAGGCAAAAAACGGCAAGGGAATGCAGGTGTTCGAATTCAGCCCGGACGGGAAAATATTGATGACTCTGGGTAAAGCTGGAGTTGCGGGCGACGGCCCGGATGAATTTAGTCAACCCGCGGCTGTCGCAATCTCCCCTAAGGGTGAGATCTTCGTCGCCGACGGGCACGGACAACCGGGGTCAAATGCCCGCATAGTCAAATTTTCAAAAGATGGGAAGTTCATAAAAACCTGGGGTAAGAAGGGAAGTGGCCCAGGTGAGTTCGGCGCTCTGCACACGATCGCCTTCGACATGAACGGGCGGTTGCTCGTCGGGGATAAAGGCAACAATCGCATTCAGATATTTGATCAGGATGGGAACTACATCACGGAATGGAAGCAATTCGGGAGACCGGCTGGGATCTACATCGACAAAAAGAACAATATCTATGTCGCAGACTCCGACTCCAACTCGAAGGTCCATCCCGGTTGGCAGAGAGGCATCCGCATCGGGAGCGCCACTGACGGAACGGTGAAGTATTTCATTCCCGATCCCAATACTGACCCGAACTTTTTCAACACAAGCGCCGCGGAGTTTGCGGCCGCCGATGCCGATGGCAATATTTACGGTGCTGAGGTGGGTCCTAAAGATTTGAAGAAATACGTTAAGAAGTGACCCAGGTCGCCGTGCGATTACATCACCGGCCTGCGTATCAGTATCTTCAGAGGCGAGCACATGAAGTGCAGGCGATTGATAGCTTTTACGATTGCGTTCATGGCGGTGCCTGGTCTGTGGGCGCAAACAGCAGCGAAGGACGGTCCGGACCCCGCCCAGGTAGCAGATCTCGTGCTTGCCGACCACATTCTCGCCAACGAAGGCGTGCTCGATGCATGGGGACATGTCAGCGTGCGCGATGTGCGAAATCCCAATCGTTTTCTGCTCTCTCGGGCCGTCCCCCCGGGTATGGTCACGGCGGCAGATATTATTGAATACGACCTCGACTCAAAGCCTGTGAAGGACACAGGAGCCGCCAGCTATCTGGAACGCTTTATTCACGGAGAAATCTACAAGGCGAGGCCTGACGTAATGGCTGTCATCCACTCCCACGCGCCTGAAGTGATTCCTTTCACCGTGACCTCGGTGCCGCTCCGACCCATGATTCACATGGCTGGTTTTATGCCTCAGGCGGTACCTGTTTTTGAGATACGCAACGTCGCCGGTATGACGGACATGCTGATTGGAACCAACGAACTGGGCCATGCGTTGGCTCAAACGCTCGGTGACAAGAGCATGGTGCTATTGCGGGGCCATGGCGCCGTCGTCGTAGGTCCTGGTCTGCATGCAGCTGTCGGAAGGGCTTACTACATGACCGTGGATGCCAAAGCTGAGTTACAAGCTATTTCCATCAGCGGCGGTAAAGTCAACTATCTCTCACCGGAAGAGGCCGTCAAGGCATCGGATCAGGGCGGATTCGAACGCGGCTGGGAATACTGGAAATCGAAAGTCGAAAAGAAGTAAGGGGTTGGCCTTGAAATAAAGGTTCATTTTGATGCCAGAACCCGCAAAGCCCAGTCGGTCCGCTCGGAACACTGGGGCGCTGGCAGCGGAGTCTTCTTCCGGGCTCGATCTAATCGAGTACGCGGCTTAGAACATAGGAGATTTCCAAAGGAACCTCATCCTTGAATTTGATCTTCAATACGACTTGATAGTGCTTGGGGAACTGGCCCCGCGCATTGGTCAATTTCGCCACAAGTGTCTGTGCTGATTGCGGGTCCGCAAACCACTGCAGAGCACCCACATAGCCGGCGGCTCGATTGCTGAGGAAGCTCGCAAATTCTCCCTTGCCCGCTGCGCCCGGGAGGTGTGTCACAAGCGCATAGATCTCGCCCTCTTCGGCAGGAGCTCCGGAATACCGGTTGGCGAAAAACTTTGGCTCTCCAGGATTAGGATTTGAGTTTTCAATGCCCTTTTCATTTGTGAAGAAGGGCGGATGCAACGGCATTGCTCGAATCTGAGCGTCAAAGAAACTTTCCTTGCCTACTATTAATATATTGTTGTCAGCCAACTGTTGCCAGGAGAGTTCGCTGGCTCTCACTATCGATACGTTCTGCTGTCTCGTAGCCGACAGCTTCCCCACCAGGAATGCCGCGGACACCTCCCCCACCGGCGTGTAATAGTGGCTTGGCTGGACGGTCGGGTTACCGAGAAGCTGACGAAGCCCTGCTGTTTCTTGGGTTCCGATGAGCTTTCCCCAGTCGTCAATGGCTCGATCGCGATAATAGATTCCATCGCCCACTTGCAACTCCATGAAGAGAGGGTCCTCAACTCCAAGAATCAGTGGGCGACTGTTGTCGAAGAATGGGGACCATAGTTTTTGAATGTCAGGAGCCCAGGCAGGATGGTCGGCGAGGTTCGTTGAGGATATCGCCTGGACCTGACGGAGCCTGATTGCCAGGTAGCTTCCCCAGGCAATGGCGGCGACCAGCAGGACCGCCATTGCAATGGTGATCGTGTTTCGCTGAGGCTTTACCAGACTTTCCCGCACTTCGGACAACGGGTCTATCTCGGCAGCCAGACGGGTCTCAAATGTCAGCTTAAATCGGCCCTTGGGGATATCGACGACCAACGGATCGCTATTCCCTTCGCTTCGATAATATTCCCTCAGTTTTTGCCGGAGGCGGCTGACTTGAATCCGTACGGTGGAGTCGTGTTGGGGATTGTAGGTAGACGGCTTTTGCAGCGCGTCGATCGCCACTGTGTATTCCTTTAGACCATCGGCTTCGCCCGAAAATGTCTTCTCTGCCAGGAACCTCAAGAGGTGCCGCAGAACTTCCGATCCACGGAGGGTTTCACTGTGCAAGATGACGTCAACTTGTTTACGTTCATCAATCTTTGGGGTCGTTCGCTCCATGGCGTCCATCATAACCCCGCTCGTCGTACTCACGCGACGAAGCAGCTCTCAGACTCCCAAGTCGGTCGTCCAGGCAGCGATTTGAACGGCGATTGCAAGCTAAGTGGCTAAAAATAAAATAGGTTGCGGTTCATAACATGAACAGTGCGGAATCCCGTCTGCCTGAGTTTATGTCGCCACAGGGCGATGTCACACGTGACAAACCCGTTTCATACCACGTTTTCCTCGCCGTTCCCTTCGGTTTGAGGTAGTGTTCCTCCCGATTAGCCAAGTGTGTAATTCGGTGCATCCGGCGTTCAGGGCGAGACCGTTATTGTGCGGCAAGCGCTTCGTGAGCCAAACGCCGGTAAGGATGGGATCGTAAAGGGATGGGAATGAAGATGATTGAAGCCGTCGCGACGCCCCCAGCTTACGCAAAAACCACGAACAGCTATCGCCCGGCGATGGTGGCCGGATTCTCCGGCTGGCTGCTGGACGCCTTTGATTTCTTCCTGATGACGTTTTGCCTCACAGCGATTGCGAGGGACTTTCACAAGTCGGATGTCCAAATCGCTCTCGTGATCACGATGACCCTCGCGTTCAGGCCGGTCGGAGGATTCGTCTTCGGATTAATCGCCGACCGCTATGGCCGGCGCATCCCGCTGATGGTCAATCTCGGACTCTTTGCGATCGCTGAGGTTCTCACTGGTCTGGCCACAAGTTATGGGATGCTCCTGGTTGTCCGCGCCCTCTTCGGGATTGTTATGGGTGGCCAGTGGGGTGTGGGCTCGTCGTTGGTGATGGAAAAAGCGCCAGCTAGCAAACGAGGCATCCTGTCCGGATTGCTCCAGGAAGGCTACGCTGCCGGGAATGTCCTCGCGGCGCTCACCTTTTTCTCTCTCTATGGCCGACTGGGGTGGCGTTCATTGTTCTTCGTTGGAACCCTGCCTGCTCTGGCCGTATTGCTATTCATTCGTTTCAAGGTGCAGGAGTCCGAGGTCTGGAAGAATGCCAAGTCACAAACGTGGGGGGAACAGTCTCGGGAAATCATCTCGCACTGGCGCCTGTTCCTGTATCTCCTGGCATTTATGACGATGATGCTCTTTGCGTCGCACGGCACCCAGGACATGTACCCAACGTTCCTGCAACGGCAATGGCATTTCACGCCCATGCGGAGGTCAGCAATCACCGCAATTGCCGGCATCGGAGCAATTATCGGGGGAATCGTCGGCGGCCATTTTTCAGACCGGTTGGGCCGCCGTCGCGTCATTATTTTGGCCTTCGTCTGCGGCACTCTTTTGATTCCTCTATGGGCTTTTGCTCCCACCGAGATCTTGCTTGTGACCGGTGCTTTCTTCATGCAGTTCATGGTGCAGGCAGCCTGGGGTGTCATTCCAGCGCATTTGTCTGAGCTTTCGCCGACCTCAGTGAGAGCATTCCTTCCTGGGTTTGCCTATCAAACTGCAGGCGTTCTAGCGAGTTCTGTCGTGTATATCGAGGCATCGTACGCTCAACGAACCAGTTATGGCATGGCCATGGCTCTGACGGCTGCCAGCGTTTTCGTACTCGCGTCGGTGTTTGCGTTCTTCGGCAAGGAGCGCCGCGGTTTCGACTTCGATCCCTCCCACGATAAGAGGGATTCTCCATCCCATCCGAATGCCCCGAATGAGCCATTGCCGTCAGATGGAGCGGGCGGACTTTGACATTCGATGTAGCGAAGTTATACGACTGTGTAAACCAGTCAGAAGGGTCTCGAGATGTCAGTGCTATTTCGAATCCGCTGCATGATAGTGCGATCGGGCATATCCAGAAGGGCCTCGTTGAGATGGGCGCCGGAGCGTCAATTGAATACAATGGTGCATAAACAAGTGCTTGACACGATGTATACCGTTCGCTATAGTCTCGCCCAAACGAGACCAATGAGGGCCGTAAAGATGGCATACAAATTTTTCTTGGTGGTTTTTGGCGGCGTTGTACTGATGGCATCTCCTGTCGTCACCGCATCGGCGTGGGCGCTCGAACCTGCTAGTTGTGAGAGCTTGGCCCAATTTCATGCGCCAAATGTGACGATTACCAGCGCCATAGCGGCAGAACCGCCCTACAAGATTCCGGGCGGCCCGAACGGACCGACGATTACGAAGCCATTCTGTAGGGTCGAAGGCTTTTTGACTCCAACCAGCGATTCGCATATCGGGTTTGAAGTCTGGCTTCCGCCCGCAGCCGACTGGAATCATAAATTTCAGGCAATCGGCAACGGCGGCTTCGCTGGCAGCCTCAACCTTCGCGGATTGGTCCCTGTCCTTACCCGAGGATATGCGGGCATGACGACTGACGAAGGCCATATCGGCGATCCATCGAACCCGGTGGAAGACCTATCCTGGGCTTTAGGTCATCCTGAGAAATTTATCGACTATTCCTATCGCGCGGAACACTTGTCGACCGTTGCGAGCAAGCAGATCATCGACGCCTATTACGGCTCTGAGCCGACCCATTCCTATTACACCGGTTGTTCGGCAGGCGGCATTCAGGGCATGGTCGAAATGCTGCGCTATCCGAAGGACTTCGACGGCTACATCATCGGCGATGCAACTCCCGATCACCTCGGCCAGGAGATTGGTGCCTTCTGGAATACGATGCAGGTCTCGCTCGCAGATGCCGGCGAAGCTCTGAAGCCAAGCCAGATCAAGGCTCTCCACAATGAAATTCTGCGCCAATGTGCAGGGAAGGATGGAGGGGTCGGCACAGACGCTTTCCTTTCCAATCCACTGGCTTGTAACTTCGATCCGAAGACGGTTGCCTGTGCTGCTGGACAAGATCCGTCAAGTTGCCTGAGTCAAAAACAGATCGCGGAGGTTACGGCGGTCTACAAGGGGCCTACTGACTCCAGCACGCACAAGCCTATCCTCGCGGGCCTAACGTATGGAGCTGAAGGAACCTGGGATAGATATATTTCGGGCAAGACGAACCCGGTTGGAACCGAGCGTCCGTGGGCCGGCTTTATGGCCTACGTGGCTATGTCCGATCCGGACTACCTGACCAAGGAAAAATATCTCTCATTCAATTTTGGTACAGATCTTGCGGCTGTCAGGCAGAAGAAGCTTAGCGGTGAAACCCTGGAATCCGTGTTCAACACCAAGAGCCGAGATCTCGACCCTGTAAAGGCGGAAGGTGGAAAAGTTATTCAGTATCACGGATGGGACGATCCCAATATTCCCGCGCTTGAGGCCGTGGATTTCTTTCAAGAGGTTGTAGCGGATCAGGCTAAGCGTCACGGCTTGACTTCGCAGAAAGCTCAGCAGGAGACCGAGGAATTTTACCGACTGTTTATGGTGCCCGGCATGGGACATTGCAGCGGAGGGCCCGGGGCGAACAGCTTCGCTCAAGGAGAGCCCATGAGTGCGCTCGAAGCCTGGGTTGAAAAGGGAATGGCACCGGACAAATTCATCGGCTCTCACGTCGTAGACCAGAAGACCGGCACCGTTGATATGACGCGCCCCATCTGTGCTTATCCGAAAGTCCCGACATGGAATGGAACCGGAAACGCCAACGACGCAAACAGTTTTGTCTGTGCAGAAAAACCGCAATTGCAACGCGATCAAAAATAGGAGTCCCAAATGTCAAATGTTAACTATGAATTCGGCCCATTTCACTTCTGTCCCAGCGAGCAACAACTCTTATCCGATGGCATCCCAATTCCGCTTACTAATAAAGCGTTCGAGACGCTTCAGGTCTTGATCGCCAGGAATGGGCATCTTGTCGAAAAATCGGAGATCATGTCTGCCGTGTGGAAAGATTCGTTCATCGAGGAGGGCAACCTCGCTGTGACGATCTCGATGATTCGTAAGGCTCTCGGGGATACGCGAAAGCAATCGAAATATATCCAGACAGTTGTCAAGCGAGGCTATAGGTTCACTGCGCCTGCGCGGCCGTGCTGAAACCGAATCGCAGAGTTACTCCAGAATCTCTTCCTGGATCAAAAGCTCTTCATAGAGAGCTGAGGTTGCACGACAGAATGGCCCGATAGTCAACAGTCTGAGAGGTTCCAGTTGAAACGCCGAAAGAACAAGTCCTTCGTCATAGCAGTCGCCGCGGTGGTTATCTGGGCATGCGGCGAGCCAAACCGCTTGAGCGCAAGTGCACGAGATTCTGGCGCACCTGGCGATGCGACTGGAGTTTACCATTTGAGCCCGGAACGAGGCCCCGTTCGACACGTGGACTTGTCACCGCTAACTCAACCAGTATCGAGTGAAATCCTGGCTGGACCGGCGAATGGGCTGGACAGCGCCTTCGTAATTTACACTCGCATGGCCGCGGGCGCACGCAAGAGGGGTTTGTATACTCTCCCGGTCGATTCAACGTATCTCGTACTTTCAGGAAAATTGAATGTTCAATTGGGAACCGACGAATTTGTTGTGGAAACCGACACGCTTGTGTTTGTTCCCGCAGGCGTGCCACATCAGGCCTGGAACGCAGGTTCAGAACCTGAAGCCGATCTTGAAGTTGTGACGCCAGCTCCTTCCAGAGACTTGGCTTCCATGATGAAAGAGGCTAAACCGACCAAGATCGAGAACGCAGCCCAATATATTCGCGTCCCGCCGCCACTGGGCGAGCTCCAGGCTGGTAACAGGGGTGGAGTCGGATTGAATGAGCGTGTACTTGCTTCACGCGCAACTGGTTCCGAGCACGTGTTGGAACGTCTTGATGCAACGCTCACGGGTGGCGGCCGGGCAGAGACCCATATCCATCCATTTGATCAGGTCTATTTCATCAGAAAAGGCACGATGACGGTTCAATATGGACTAGCAAAGTTTGACATTACACCGAACTCGCTCTTAATCATTCCTGCAGGCATGGTTCATAGCAATGTGAACAATACTCCCAATGAAGAAAGTCACGTCACCCTGCTGCTTCCCGAGAATCCTAAGGGCGTCCCGGCAGGTGCGGGCGTTGTCATTCAGTCCAATCCAGCTCCCGCTCCCCCTAAGCAATAAGCAGTCTTCAAGACGCGGTAGCTTTTCCCTGCCAGAGCGGAGCGGCTTCGGCATTCCGATCTTATTCAACTCCAGCCGGGCCAGGAGGTTCCTGATCGCACCATTCTGAGGAATCAGCTTTCTCACTATTTGGTTGCGCAGTCGTTCATGATCCGGCAACAATTCCCGACTATCGTCTTAAGAAGGCTAACTACGGAACAGGCTCCGTGAGCATTTCACCAACAAAATTCGTTGCTGACTTTGGCTTTTAACAATGTTGAGCAGACGTAGGCTTCTTCAGCGGAGTGTCTATACAGCGGTCGGAGTATCGATCAGCAAAGGTGTACCGGCGCTCGGTCAGGCCATGGCGTCACCGACTCCAGTACGTAGTGACGTCAGACTAACTCGCTATGTCGATCCCCTTCGCATTCCGCAGACAATCCGACCATCTGGCAAGCCCGACGAGATTGTTGAGATCGAAATGCTCCAGTTTCGCCAAAAGGTCCATCGAGACCTTCCACCCACCACGGTGTGGGGGCTATAACGGCTCTTGGCCGGGTCCAACGATTGAGGCGAAAAGCGGAAACGCACTTAGCATTATGTGGGGCAGTAAGCTTCCCTAGGAACTCGTTGAAATTCGTCGCATTGTGGAGGGTTTCCGTGCGGTTTGTGTCTTTGTCCAGTTGAAATCTGTTTGAAATGCGCGTCTGGCCGGTGTTCATAGGGTTTACGGGCCACAGGGAAGCACCCCCGAGGCCTGCAACCGCCGTTCAGACACACTGCTTCCTGAGGGGTGGCGGTTGTTGTTGTGTAAGCATCCTGGGCAGGCGCAGCAAGTTGTGTGCGGCGCAACTGAAGACGAACAGCCAGTCTACTTTCTCCAAGCCACGCAGCTTGACCTGGCGCAGCGGGCCGGTCTGCTTGAGCCAACCGAAGCTCTTTTCAATGAGCCAGCGACGGCTGCGACTGACGGCATAGCCAGGCTGGCGTGTGGTTCTGCGGTCCAGGTTGCTCGCGCGGCCTTTGTCGTTCTTCGCCACATGCGGGGTCACGTTAAGTTCCCGCACCGTGCGCACAAAATCCCTGGTGTCGTACGCCTTGTCTGCGCCCACGGTGATGCGCCGGGAGCGGCCCATCTGAACGCGGTCTATCAGGACCCCAATTGGGACTGGAAGACGATGGACTTTGATACCGCGATCACGAAGGCCGTGAAGGAAACAGATCCCGTTCTCTACGCTGATCCGAATCTGAGTGCATTCCTCAAGCAGGGAGGCAAGCTCATGATGTACATCGGCGCGGCGGAATAATCCCGACGAAACAGGGCACCGGACCCTATGTGGTCATTGAGCTCTCGCCCGATGATCCGGCCGCCGCACTGAGGTCGATGGGCGCCGGACGTGGCCCAGGTGGGCCAGGCAGGCCGGGTGCCCCAACCGATGGACCAGGCCGTCAGGGTGACCCTCGGGGTCCTATGGGAGGGCCGCCACCAGGGGGAATGACACAGACGTACAAGCCAGCCGTTGCGTCCGTGACGCAGATGTCTGTCGTCTTCACCACCGATGGCAAAAGCTACGCGCCAAGCCACGCAGTCATGACCACGGATCGGGTGAAGAACCTGATCGTCGACGACTTCCAGCAGTTCGAGTATCACGATCCGAAGACGGGTGACACTCTGAAGTACAACCTCTTCACTCCGAAGGGCTATGACAAGAGCAAGTCGTATCCGCTTGTATTGTTCATGCCTGATGCAAGTGCGACCAGTCCGGACCCTTCACCACGCTTCGGCAAGGACTCGGCGCGGTCATCTGGGCCAGTCCTGCCGAACAGGCCAAGCATCCGTCGTTCGTGCTTGCTCCGCAGTACGCCACGCAAATCGTTAATGACAACTCCGAGGCCTCCAGCATGCTCGACACTACCATCGATCTCGTCGAGCATCTGGCCTCGCAGTACAGCATCGATCGTAAGCGGCTCTACACCACCGGCCAATCCGGCGGTGCGATGATGTCCATCGCCATGGACATCAAATACCCCCATCTGTTCGCAGCGTCCTACATTGTCGCCGGCCAATGGGATGCAGCGCTAGTGAAACCGCTGGCCAAGCAGAAGCTTTGGATCATTGTGTCCCAGGGCGATCTGAAGGCCTACCCGGGCGAGAACGCAATCACTGCCGCGCTGGAGAAGGAAGGCGCCAGGGTGAGCCGTGCCGTCTGGGACGGTCGGTCCACTCCGCAACAGTTCGCGGCCAATGTGGCCAAAATGGAAGCCGAGGGGAACCCGATCAAGTATGTCGCTTTGGAGAAGGGCACTGTCGTCCCGCCTGGTCAAAACGATAATGGCGGCAGCGACCACATCAATACGTGGCGAATCGCCTACACGATAGAAGGCATCCGAGATTGGCTTTTCCGGCAGCATCAGTAAAAGTTCCTCAAGATGCTCCTGGCCGCGGTCCGAAACTTTCGAGGATACGAACGGACTCGCAGAAATTAGCAAAGAAAGGTCGTACGCGATGGGTTCATTCAAACGGAGTGTTGTTTTGCCGGTCTTTGCAGTTTGCGCCTATCTTTGTGCAGCGCCAATTTGTAGCGCCCAGACGCATAACTTGAAGGTAGGCGTCGCTAAGGTCGATATCACGCCGAAAGATCTGACGGGATTGGTGGGTATCGTTCCCAGGCCATACGGAGGAGTGCACGATCGTCTCTATGCCCGTGCGCTGGTGCTGAACAACGGCGTCAACACCGCCGCCATTGTGGCGCTGGGCCTGGTGGAGATGGGCGATACCACGGTGTTGCGGCAGCGGATTGCCAGGGAGTTGGCAATCCCCGCCGACCACATCATTATCAACGCCAGCCACGACCACAACGCTCCCAGGGGTGGGCCCATCACTCCTGGAACCTCTTCTGCTCAAGGGCGGCCGTATTCGACTCCGGCTTATGTCCAGCAGGTCGATGACTCCATTGTCGATTCTTTGAGGCAGGCCAAGGCCGCGCTGCAGCCGGCACGGATAGGATTCGGGACGGGTAAGGTCGACGTAAATGTTGCACGGTACGGCTACACGCCGGAGAGAGGCTGGCGCGAGAACCCGAATGAGGATGGCTTCTCCGACAAGACCCTGTCGGTCGTGAAGTTCGAGACTTCGGCAGGTATACCGATCGCGATCCTGTTCAACTATGCCGTGCATTCGAATTCCATGACCGGCGAGCCCAGCAACCTGATCAACGGTGATATTGCCGGCAATGCGGAAAAATTCATCGAGCATCAGTACAAGGACAAAGTAGTCGCGCTGTGGAGCATGGGAGCGGCCGCAGACCAGTACCCAAAATACAACTGGGATATGGGGCTGCTAGACGACAAGTCGTCGGTGTATGAACCGGCTGAGATGCAGGGAGGCATGATTGGCGGCGAAGTCATGAAGGTCGTCAAGCGCACTACGCAAATGACGGATGCGGCGGAGATCTACGCTTCCGCACGCGCTATTCCTTGCGAAATGAATTTGGCGCAAAACAATCCCGGCGGTCCTGGCCCGAACGGTGCTCCTAATGGCGGTGCCGGCGCAACCCCGAACGGCGCACCCGCCGCCGCGCCGCGGCCACCGCAAACGCCCCCAAAGCAATTAATTCCGCCGCCAAAGCCGGGTGACAAACTCGATATTCAAATAGGACTCATCCGTATCAATCAACTCGCGATCACGGGTGTCTCCGGCGAGGTTGGTTCTCAGATTTTTCAACATCTGAAGAAGGAATCCCCCTTCCCCGAAAACATCATGATTACCCTATCCAACGATCGCGATGGCTACATTCCGGATGACGCTGGCTGGGATCACCAGGGGAATGGGCAGGCCTTTGTCCGTGGATGCGCCGAGAAGGCCATCGTCGACAATTTCGTAGAGATGATGAATGCGACCCTTCCATAAAAGCCATCGGCCTTGATGGACCCCGGGCCCGCGATCCGGGCCTTCCGGCCGATTGCGGGATTGAGTTTGGCTCTGAGCTTTTGATACTGCTGCTCGAGGGCAACAGCATAGTTGCGATAGTCTTTGTGCTGGAGCGGAACCGACTCCACTCCCAGGGTCTTTATAAGTGGAGCGAACCACATGGCCCTGCGTCTGAACTGCCTGGATCTGGCCAAGGAGACACCTATCGCCCTCCTCAGACCGAAATGTGGACCTCGGCGACCAGACGGAAATTGCAATTGTGGGTTGAGTGTGGGTTACGCGTTTCCGGGAAAATACCGTAAGTCACTTGGAATGTGGTGGCCAGAGACGGGATCGAACCGCCGACGCCGGCCTTTTCAGGGCCGCCTACCGGATTGCACAAGCGGTTTGAAATCAGTGGATGTAGTTGAGGGAACGACAGTTATATCGAGGCTGCTTTAGTACGGTTTGAGACTATGTAAGCTGATTTCGGTTCGTCGATGTTCGCGCATGGTTCGCGCTTACCCAGCATTGAAAACCGACTGGCGTGGTCGATTAAGTAACGGTATTGTGATCGCCAGTGATCACGGTCGCACTCGTAACGGTTCCAGCGGCAACGGACCGCACTCCATACGCGACAATTGTGTTTCCAACTGCGGAATTTTCGGTCACCAGGGATTGGACGCGGGAAGCCAGCAAGGGTTCCTCGGTGAGGATCTTTCGCAATTGCATCTCCAAAGCGCTAAGCGCAACTTTGTCGGTTGGAGCCTTCGACGCGTCGATAACGGCTTCTTTAGCCGCCGGCTTATTTTCAATTGCAGGTCGAAGGAGATGGTAGAGCTCCTTCGCCTTGTCAAATGCCCCCTCCCCGAGCTTTTCCCCGAATGATTTCACCGCTTTTTCGCTTCCTGAAATTATGTACGGCAGGGTCGGTGCAAGCCATGTGACAACCGTTGACGCGAGGGCGATGATCTCAATCATGGATGCTATCCTACACAATAAAAATAACGTTGAAGCTGTCAATGCTGATTCTTGATGATCTTTCAGCATTGCGAGGAGGAAAGTGAGCCCTGCGACAGAATCTGATGCTCTGCAAACAACGCTTGAGCGCCTTCGGAGCGATACCGGAACGTCGGCGGACATTGCCTCGCTTGCAGATGCGCTAAAGCTCAAATCAATAAAGGTTCAAGGGTCTCGATCAGTCGGAATAGGCTCTGCACAGGATTCAGTGATCATTACCGGGGACCATAACACCTACAGAAATATTTCAGTTACATTCCAAGGTCCGCAAGCCGGGGCGATTCGGATGGCGATCGGAAAAGCTCAGTTGCAACTAATTGAAGAGGGAGACCTCACCGCGGCGACTGAAATTGTTTCCTCTGAAGATGGAGTGCTTCCTTATCCGCCTGGCGCTTTGAAAAAAGCAGTTTGGGCAACAGTTGCAGTGGTTGTTGGAATGTTGGTGATTATTATCTGCTCGATCCTTTACGGTCTGGATGCTTCATTATTTGGAGACGTCCTAATAGGAGTGTTCGTCCTTAAGATCGTGCTCGATCGGCCCGGGTTCCGGGAGATCAAAGAGTACGAGACGATGCCTGCCAAACGTTTTCCGTGCCAGGTTATTGAAAAGACGCGAAACAATGAGGAGACTTTTTTCCTGACGGTTGAGAGTACGGATCGCACAAGGCAGAGAGTTGTAGCGTCAAATGAGCAGAGCGAAAAAATCGCTGTCGGCGACGTGGGTATCATCGCTCTCAAGGTGAATATTCTGCAAAGTTTCGCACGGATTGACATATAGACAACCCGTTTCGAAATTCTCAGTGAAAGCAGTCAAACTCGCCGATTGATTGTGTTACTTTGGCCCGTTACAAAAGTTGGGCTTGTAAGAGGCTCTCCCGCAATACCTTTTTCGAGACTGGCAGACAGTTGAGAGATGATCGCAAAACCCGCATTCCTTTCCTATCGCCTCGTGGGTTTGGTTTGTGTTTTGAAGCTGTTTGAGATCCGTTGAGTGTTAATAAGGTTAGAGTCTGTGTTAAGTAGTGTTACGCCCTGAAAAATTGTTATCAAGCCTCTGTTCGCGCTTGTGAATTTCATCGCCTTGGTACCTGAAACTACGAAGTTCTGGACCTGAAACCACGAATCGCGGATTTTGGTACCTGAAACTACGAAATCTCTTGACGTGGTACCTAAAACTACGAATATGGCGGGATGGTACCTAAAACTACGAATCCCGATGAACATCTTCTGCCGGCAAAGCACAGCAACGGCGATCTGTTTATCTGCGACGTAGCTGATGCGGCGCTGAAGGATCTCATTCCGCAAATGGAGCATCCCTTCTTCTCACTGTCAAAGAAACCCGACACAGCGATTCGTCGGTACGAGCACAACGGCAACTGGCTGGAGATCGTGCCCAGCGTCAAAGGGCTGGCGACGATCTATGACAAGGACATCCTGATTTACTGCATCTCGCAGATCATGGAAAAGCTGAAACGGAAAGAGCCCGTCGGGCCGCGCGTGAAGATCACGAGCTACGATCTGCTGGTGTTTACCAATCGCGGCACTTCGGGGCCGGAATATGACGGGCTCGTCAAAGCGATTGATCGGCTGGCTGGAACTCGCATCACCACCAATATCCGTACCGGCGACGAAGAGCAGCGCGAAAGCTTCGGATTGATTGACGCGGCCGCCATTCGCCGTAAACACGGTCTCGATGGCCGCCTGCTCTGGGTTGAAATCAAGCTTTCCGATTGGGTCTTCAACGCCATCCGGGGCCAGGAAGTGCTCACGCTTCATCGCGACTATTTCCGGCTCGGCAAGCCCCTTGAGCGGCGCGTCTACGAATTGGCGCGCAAGCATTGCGGGCGTCAGACGACGTGGCAGATCTCTCTCGAAACATTGCTCAAGAAATCCGGCTCGCAAAGTCCGATCAAACGCTTTCGTCAGCATGTCAAAGAGATTGCGCAATACGATCATCTGCCGGATTACCGGCTCGTTTTTGATGAAGATGCCGATATGGTCATCTTCTTCAATCGCGATGGAAAATGGGTGGAACGCCCGCTGCCCCAGGACGGTGAAATCCTGCCGCCTTTGCCCGAGGAGGCCTACGAGGATGGACGCAATGAGGCTCCTGGCTATGACATCTATCATCTTGAAACTGAATGGCGGGAATTCTGGGAGAGTTCCGGCAGGCCGAAGCTGGCCGATCCTCCGGCTGCCTTCGTGGGTTTCTGCCGGAGCCGTCACAAACGTGCTCCGATCAAGCGCGAGACCTACGGGGACGACGATCAGCCCCCTCCTCCCACCAAAAAACGTCGGACTCGATAAATGACCATGGATGCGTTTTCAACTATCTTCGCGGCCTGGGGTTATCCAGTTCCTGAAATCGAATCCCTGCCAAACCTACCCCGTCTGGCGTCAAATCTATCCGTCGGTGCCGCATGCGCCTCCCCTCGTCCGTGCCGGAAACCAGCCAAATATGGCTTTCCGAAAGCCTCCCGATACCAATCGGAATTCCAATGGAAGCCGGACGCCTTTCGGATATCTGATGGATATCTTTTGGTATTCAGGTGACAGACCGGAGCCAATCGGGATGCCACTTGATATCGGACGGCTATCTGGTATCTTTCGAGCGTCGATTCGAGACTGAGGAGGGGGCATGCCGACAATTGCATTCGTGTCGCCGAAGGGAGGCGTCGGAAAGACGACATCCGCTTTCCTGTTCGCGACCGGTCTGGCGAAAATTTACCAGGTCACCATCATCGATGCTGATCCCAATCATCCGATCGCGACCTGGGCAGCCGGCGGCAAGACGCCGGCGCGGCTGACGATTGTTTCGGACGCCGATGAAGACACGATTATCGAGCGCATCGAGGATGCCGCCGAACAAACTCCGTTTGTCGTGGTTGACCTCGAAGGCACAGCCTCGAAGATGGTGATCTATGCAATCTCACAGGCCGATTTTGTCGTCATTCCGACGCAAGGGTCGCAGCTCGACGCCAACGAAGCGAGCCGGGCGATCCGCGTTGTGCTTCAAAGCGAGAAGCTCACCGGCAAGCCGAAACCTTATGCCGTCCTGCTGACACGCACAAGCGCATCCATCCGGACACGCGGCCTCGCACATATTCAGAATGGATTGGTCGCGGCCGGCATCCCAGTTCTCGAAACAGAACTGAAGGAGCGTGACGCTTTCAAAGCCGTGTTCTCGTTCCGTCAGACGCTCGATGGTCTCGACCCGGCCGAGGTGCCCAATCTCGACAAGGCCAAGCTCAATGTTCTCGAATTCGTGCAGGAGGTATTCGAGCGCCTGATCGTGGAGCAGGGCGGTAGGAAAGAAGATGAAACCTCTGTCGAAGCAGGTGCTGCATGAATGAACGTATCAATCCATTTGCTGATCTGAGCAATCCTCCGACATTCGCGACAAAGCCGAAAGCGGCAAAGTCGGTCGAGGAAGCTACGATCACGGCGCTCGCCGAGCAGAATAATTTCCCGAGCCGTCAGGCGACAAAGCCGGCGAAGCCGGAACGCCGCAAGCCGCGCACGCACCGGACCGGACGCAACGTGCAATTCAATTCGAAGGTGACAGCCGAGACAAACGCGAAGATCTATAAGCTCGCCGATGAGAAGAAAGTGACGCTTGGCGAATTGCTGGAACTGGCCTTGGCGGCTTTGGAGAGAGAAGGGGCGAAGAGCTAGGCGGACTCACTCATCGTGCTTCTTCAGCTTGGATCTTCTGGCAGTAGAAGCAGCGACCAAGATCACGTACATCGACAGAGCCGTTGGCTGTCATTGTCGATCAAGAGTTTATATCCACGCATGCGGTTGGCCTGCCTTGGGAGAAGAGTCTTGTAGAACTGGCGATGAGCTGAAGTGGGGGCAGGGCAGCCCTTGCAAATCTCCGCTAGTGAGCAACGAGCGCCGGAACGCGTCGCACATTGATGAGCTTCTCGCGTTTGCGGGTCCGCGCAATGTCGTAAGACGACTGCATCCGCATTAGCGTGTCCATCTTCACGCCAAAGGCCTTTTCGAGACGGAGTGCCATGTCTCCGGACAGATCGGCTTTGCTGTTGAGCAGGCTGGACAAAGTGGGACGGGAGACATGCAGCGCTTCCGCCGCTGCCGTAACGGACAGGCCTGCGGGTTCAATGATCTCGGTCCGAATAAAATCGCCGGGATGGGGCGGGTTCTTCATGGGCATCGTGCTTTCTCCCTCGGTGCTAGTGGTAGTCTTCCAAATTCAGGTCGCAAATCTCGCGTTCGGCCATATCGATACGAAACGTCAGGCGTCGGTTTCGGGTCACGCTCAGGCTCCATGTTCCTTTGCGATCGCCCGTCAACGTATGAACCTTCCATGACGGGAGCGCCCGTAATTCTTCGGGGTCGTCCATGTCGTCCAGAAACGCAAACATCTTCCGGAGCTTGTCCACCGTATCGGGCGGAACGCCTTTCGCACCGTCTTCGGCGTAGAGCTTCTTTAGGCCCTTATGAACGAAGTTCCGTATCTTCATCGGCAACGACTGTAGCCTGTAGCCTAACACTTGTCAAGGGCGCGTGTCATGGAGTGCATGGGGGCTTGATAAGCCGGCGATGCGGTGAAGGCGGGGTAGTGGAGGTGAGAGGCCCGCGCCGGATATACCGGCGCTGGCAAGTACCGGCTAATATTCGCTCGGCAAATGGATCACGTTGTTCGCGAAGTACAGCGCGACCTCATCGAGCGGAAAGTCGGTGAACTCGATGTGCTGGGTGTAGACGATATTGTCGTTGCCATCATCGCAAACGAGGCTCGCAGTGCGGTCCTCGCGCACGGTGAGTTTCCAGACCTGGAATTCCTCGTTGGCAACGTGCTTCTCATGCAGCTGGCAGATCGCGATGGTATCGAGAAGCCAGTAGGCTCCGCCTTTCTCGGCAAGGTATTGTGCGCCGTCGGTATAGGTGACAGTCCGGTTGAGTCCGTGGCGATACCAGTTCTCGCTGCCCGTGAATTGGTCGAGATCGGATTGAGTGAGTTTCGACGTGTTTGTCATGTTCTGCCTCTTTCGGTTTGGTGATCCCCGTGGCGGGGTTGAAAGAGGGCAGGGGATGCCGCCGTTCAACGCGCGGCAGTCATAGGATTTTGGGGGGACCCTGACCGGAACGGGCAGGGGGAGCCACAATCCGTCATTGACGGCAAGCGGCGGCGGCTAGAGTGCCATCAACCCGCCATCTCGCAGGATCACAGGGAAAGAGTTCAGTTGACTCGCACGGCGATCGCCGAAGCCGAAGATATGGAGATTAGGGGTTCTATTCACCGCTCATGATGATATCGGCTCCTACTTTGATTTCGGATTGCTCCGCTGCTGCCGGGAGTTGATATGGCCTTTTGGCGCCGGGACACTCATGATGGCCTGGACCCAGTCGGGTTCCCCGTGAACATCATCGGCGTCTCTGCGTATGGACGCTTCAAGCTTTTTGCCGGTCATGGAGCGCGTCCTGGCCCAGTCCGTCCGGTCTTCACCGCGCGCAATCCTGGCTTTGATCTGCTTAGCCGTATAGCGCACGGTATCGCTTTTCTTCTTAATGTCTCGCTCTCCTTGCTCTGACAATTCGTAGGGCTCCGTCGCGCCAGGTCCAGATACCGGCGAAGAATTTCCCCTCGATCGGAGCAATACTTATAAACCGTTTTTTGTCACCTCGCGGCGTCGGCCACTGTATATGCCATTTAGAAAAAATGGATAGTTTTTCTAAATCGCGGCGCGGTGCGGACGCTCAGGCCACACCGTGAGTTCAATCCGCTACGGCATAGACTTCGCCTTCGACCTGTTCCGCATAGGCGGGATGAAAACCAAGTTCCATGGTGGCGATCCGCTGCGCATCGGCGGCGGCGCGGAAGATTTCACGCTTATCGTCCTTGAGGGGCTTGATCCAACTGGCGATATAGCTCGCGTGATGCGGAATATCCGTTGGGATGCCGAGTTCGTTCGCGACGAAGGCTGATGCAAGCTCAGCGCGTAGCTCTTCCATTGCATAGGCTGAAGATCCAAAACGGTTCTGCAGGTCGCGATTGAGGCGTGATGGGTGGCCTGTCCAGTGTGCGAGTTCATGCAGGGCTGTCGCCGCGTACTCCTCCGGGCCTCGAAACGCGTGCTCGGGTGGAAGCTGAATGTGATCGGTCGTGGGTGAATAGAACGCTCGGTCTCCGCCGATACGGACAACAGCACGGCTGTTCCTCAGGATGATTTCGGACGCTTCCGGACGGGTCCAGGGGGCCTCTTCGATCGCCGGCGCTTTATAGCCAGGAATGCCTTCGATCTGCGATGCGTGGAACACGGCGTAGTGTTTCAGAACCCGTATCATCTTCCTACCGTCATCACTGTCGTGGTCGTCGACCTCATAGGGCTTCGTAAAGAAGATGGTGGTTGACCGTTCGCCCTTTCGGACCTGCCAGTGCTTCTCCTGCGCCTGCTGATAGGTCATCCAGCGTGGATCGCCGCTCTGGAAAGCTCGTATGAGGGAAGTGTTGGGCATACGCGCCGCCGCCGCCCGGATAAGTTCCGGCTGCAGCGGGTTCGGCTTGCCGCCGATGCTCGCGTAACGTGCCTCCGCATCCGGGAACAGCACCGCATGGCTGAGGGCATCGATTGCGCTTTCACAGATCACGAGCCGGTTATCATCCGGCAGCTGATGGCTAAGCCAAAGGCCTTTCGTCCCACCCGAACTGAAGCCCTTAAACCCGGCGTTGCGAATTTCATAGCCGCACAGGCCGTCCAGATCCCAGTGCGGGAAGACGGCACTGCCTTGCGTATTGATGCGAATGCGGCCGACAAAGCGCGGCAGTTCCAGAAGCAAAGCGGGCAGGGCGCGTTCATTCTCAAGATAGGGATGCCGGTGCGCATCCTGCATCTTTCTGGATTCCGCCTCGACCTTCATCCGGTTGCGCGGGGAGGGGCGCAGGGGCGGGAAACTCGGCAGAACGGCCGGCGAGACACCCATCCATGCGCGCAGTTCCTTCCGCACCGCCCCTAAACTCAGGCGCTGTCTCTTCTATACGAAATCGATGATCGTTCCGTTATCGGCCTCGTCACGCACGGAGAAGTAAAGATAGTGACCATCGGCCCCATTCCGCTTGACGATGATTTTGTCGCCGTTCGGATGACGCATGACGGTAGCCCCACGCCAGGACTCGCGTCGGTCAAGCTGAAAACCCTGTCCGGCGGCGTAAGCGCGGAGATCAATGCGTCTTTTGAATTCATCCAGTTCGGTATCCATGACTAGCCCTCCATCTCTTTTCCTACTGCCCAGCTTTTTCGCGCCCGTTTCTGCCGCTTGCACTCCGGCGGTATCGACTGCGTCGTTTCGGGAGCGTCCACCTCAATGAAGTAATCGGGAGGAAAGTTTGGTGATGGGGGCAGGGGGCCATCCAGCTTTCTCTCACGGCCCCGCTGTTGACGCGTCCACATGAAAAGAACTGTTTCTGCCCGCCGGAAGGGTCCGATTAAATCCGAAGTCTGGACCGCATGCAGTCCAAGCTCGGCTACCGGCAGCAGCTGGCGCATCGCTTCCGCGAGCATCACATCGTTCACTCTGGGAAATTGGTCCGGTCTCATAAACCACCTCCGTAAGCCTCTCGCATCCTAGCCCCTGACTTCGAAACCGCAAGATCCGTCTTGTTCCACTACTTCAACCTTTTCGGTTCATTGCCGGAACTGAGGAGCAACCGGCTCCGCAACTCGCGCGCCTCAGGCGTTCGGGGGAGTGCAATACGTCTGACCCCTTCGGTACCAGCCGCTGAAAATGCACCGAGGCTCGGCAGCATCTCACGCAGGACATCGCCACTGTCCGGCTTAAATTCCACATAAATCCCATGGCTCGCTTCGGCCAACTGTTTGAAAATCGGTTTTGCTTTCAGAGACCGTTCGTCGTGATCGGCACATTCATGAAACAGAAAGATCGGAACTGACTTTCTCCCCAGTTCGCGCGCCAATTGACTAAGCTCACTGGGATCATCCTCGCAATGGTCGCCGACGAAGACGACACCTGAGAGTTTTTCTGTCTCGGCGAGTGCGAGTCGCAGAACACGCGCTATCTGCGTCTCGCCTGTTTCGCAGTCCAGCCGCCGCATACAGTCGCTCAGGATGTCCGGATCGCGGTACCAGTCGCTTGCCGCGCATTCGTTCGTGCCACGGTAATAGATGAGTTTGACCGCAACCCCGCCGATTACCCTGCCCATAGCGCGCATGGTCCGGGAGGTAAAAACCGCATTTTTCAATGGCAATGTCAGAGAGGGGTTTCTCCCGCCGTGTACCCTTCAGCTTCTGGTACTCCGCGATAATCTCAGCCTCATGGCGACGATAGTTGTTGTCAGCAAATTTCAAGAAAATGAGCCCGAGAACAGGCGTCGCATACTCACTGGATTTCAAGTCCGAATTGGCCCGCAGATTGTCGGCCGCACTCCAGAGATCTGCTTCAAGCTGTTTCAGTTGTTCCTTGGTCATCTAGGTTCCGTTTGAAACTGGAAATTGCCGGCCCATGCCGGACGATTGGTATAAATCTCTGAAGCAACGCTTCCATGATGACAATCGAGGTACTTCTCAGATGGTGCAAAGCTCCATTTTACGTTTCACAAATTTTGCTGGCCCGTAGCCGAGCCGGCAAGACTATCCAGCAGCATCCCATGGGTTGAGGATGTCAACGCCAAGACCTGCGAAGTCCTTCACATTGCGTGTAACAACCGCCAAGCCATGTTCCAGGGCCGTTGCGGCTATCATGCCGTCCGCCGTGTTGAGCGGCGATCCATTCAACTGCCGCTGAGCGTCGAGCGCCCCCCAGCGATCCGCGATCGATTGAGTGACGGGCAGGATGCGGGCTTGGAATCTCGGTAGCAGGTCATTTTCAAACCATGTCTCCAACTCCGTGCGTCGCTTGCTAGCCGGGAGGATGACGAAGCCACGGCGCAGTTCGCGGATCGTGACAACACTCAGAAACAGCGACTGTTCGTCTTGGGCGTAAACCCAACCGGAAACCCGAGGCTCAGGGTTTGTGCGTATGAGTTCAGACGGTATGTTGGTGTCGAGAAGAAAACCGCTCACGCGAGATCAACCGGGCGTCCCACGGATGGATTGCGGCTGAAATTGATGTCGTCAGCCAAACCCCTTACGGCCTCAAATACGTCCCGAAGGCTTTTGCGTGGGTTCGTGCTCTCACTATGAGCTGCGGTCTTAGCGACAGAGGGACTGTGAGCCGCCTCTTCCAAAAGGCTTGCGGCATATGCGTTCACGTCAACACCTTGCGCGGCGGCCTGACGGCTTAGCTCAGCTTCGACTTCGGGTTTGATTTCGATCATGATCGTCATAGAGCGTCGCCTTTCCTTCATTGTCGTTCGGACGGCGCGATAGAGCAAGACATCTGTTCTTGATCAACGACCGTCGAAATGAGGCCCAAAATATAGCGACCAAACCCCGGAAAGTCGAGACTGGCCCGTTGGGGCCATGGCCGCTTGGAAGTGCCACCAAGACAATAGCTTACACCTATTCCAGTTAAGAAAAACTACCCATCCTTTCCTCAATCGAAGACTTGAGATTTCGATCCGACCTCCCTCGTCTCGCGACCCAGAACTGGCGGGATGCAAGCACCTTAGCCGTCGCCGCTCGCTGTTAATGACGGTTCTTGGCTCCCCCCTGCCTCTGAAGGCAACGATCGTGGCGGCGATGGATGCGGATGCCGACGGGGCGAGGCTTGCGGAAATGGTACGTGAAGCGGTCCGGCTGTCTGGCCGCGATGATCTCGCCTTTGTCTTTCAGGAACCCTTTGGCTTCAAGGACTGGAACGATCAGCTGCACGCAAGACCAAAGTATCCCTTCTCCAAACGGCAGGACGAACCGTCCGTCGCGTGAGGCAGAGGCCGAGGTGAAACATGAAGTTTCCCCACAATGCGGTCGAAATGGTGTCAAATAATCCTATCGGTAGGCGGCTCCTGAACGTCGAGGAAGCGGCCTAATATCTCGGCCTCGAAGTGGACACGATCTACAAAAAGGCAAGATTGCGGGAACTTCCAAGCGTCAAGGTCGGTCGAGCATTGCGGTTCGATGTGATGGCGCTTTCGCGCTTCATTGAAGAACACACAATCGAGACCATCGACTAAGGGAGAAGCTTGTATGTCAATTCACAAGAAAGATGGAATATTTGAAGTCCGCTGGAGGGAAGGAGGACGCAATAAGGCTCAGCGCGTTCACGGATCGTATGAGCTGGCCAAAAAGATCGAGCGAAAGAAGATGTCTGCGCGGGATGAAAACCGGCACCTTGATGTGAAACGAGAAGTGAATTTCAGGATGTCGGCGCTGATTGACCGTTATTGGGACCATCGGGCGGTGATGGAGTGCGACACGCTGCTGATGCTGGGGACGGATTTTCCTTATTCGCAGTTTTATCCGGACCACGCGAAGGTGATTCAGGTGGATATTCGTGGGGAGCAGATTGGACGGCGGACGAAGGTGGATGTGGGGCTGATCGGGGATGTGAAAGGCACGCTGGGGGCGTTGATGCCGCTGCTGAAGGGCAAGGAGAGCGAGCATCTTGAGGATGCGGTGAAGGCGTTCACTAAGGTTCGGAAGGAGCTGGATGAACGGGCGGTGGCGGGCACGGAGGGGGTGGCGCATCCGCAGTATCTGGCGGCTTGTATCAGCGAGGCGGCGGCGGAGGATGCGGTGTTCGCGTGCGATGTGGGGACACCAACGACGTGGTCGGCGCGTTACTTGAAGATGGGTGGAGGGCGGAGGCTGCTGGGGTCGTTCAACCATGGGACGATGGCGAATGCGCTGCCGCAGGCGATCGGAGTGCAGGCTTCGCATCCGGGGCGACAGGTGGTGACGCTGTCAGGTGATGGCGGGTTGTCGATGCTGATGGGGGATTTGGTGACGCTGCGGCAGTTGAAGCTGCCGGTGAAGGTGGTGGTGTTTAACAATGGCGCGCTGGCATTTGTGGAACAAGAGATGAAAGCGGCGGGGATCGACTCGTACGGCACGGAGTTTGTGCCGACGAACTTTGCGAAGATCGCGGAGGGCGTGGGGATCAAGGGGTGGCGGGTGGACAAGGCGGAGGATGTGAAAGGGGCGCTGGCGGAGGCGTTTGCGTTTGATGGAGCGGCGTTGATCGATGTTAAGGTGGCTCGGCAGGAGCTTAGTCTGCCGCCGATGATTACTGCGGCGCAGGGGGTGGGCTTCAACCTTTATATGGTGAAGGCCATGCTGCATGGAAATGGGACGGATGTTCTGGATATGGCTAAGACGAATTTGTGGCGGTGATTTAGCGCGGGGTGCTGCGCCATTTGTTGTCGGCGAGGACTACCGAGGTTTCGACCTGGCGGTCTGGGATGGTCCAATATTTTTTGAGGAGGCGGGCCTTTTCTTCGGAGCCTACTTTTTGGAAGCCGTATTTTTCGTAGAAGCTGATGGCCCATGTGGCGTCGGCCCAGGTGCCGATTAAGACGGGGCGGTCGGTGAGCTCGCGTAGGTGGGAGAACAGGTGGGCTCCGATGCCCTGCTTCTGATTTGCGGTGCGGACGTAGGCGTGGCGGATCAAGGTTACGTCCTGTACATCCTGAATGCCCATGACGCCGGCGAGGGTGCCGGTGTGGTCGTAGCCCCAGAAGATGACGCCTTTTTCTATTTCGTGCTGGAGATGACCGGCGGACATATAGGGTTCGGTCCAGCGATCTGCGGGGATGACGCCTTTATAGGCTTGTGCGCCGTCGTTGATGATGGCGTGGATTGCGTCGAAGTCGTGGGTTTCGCAGCGTCGGAGCATATGTTGTGAGTCCTTTGGAATGGTTATTGCAAGATCGGACACTTCAGCAGTATTGATTCCAAGGTAGCTCCGGTAATCCGGCAACGTGACGATCGCGAGCGTCACGTGAAAGCCTAATCGCTCGATGGATAGAGTCCTCAGGAAATTCTCTAATCTCTTCCATAATCTGAGAAAGAATTTTTGCTATGTTTCCATTCTCAATGTGTGAGACGTCTACTCCGTAGACTTCCCCGACTTTGAGGACAAGAGAGGAATTGTCTAGTTCTTCGTGAAAGTCCCATAGCGTGGACTCGTCGGACGTGAATGCCCACGAAAGCTCTAGAACTTTATGAATGAAGTCATCTCGGAGTTCAGGATAGAGATTTATAGACTCGCTTGAAGCGAAGACGATACCAGGACCTCTTCCAGGGCGCCATATTTTTTCTCCACTCGCAGTGTGGGCAGCAAATTTCAGCCTTGCATCCGCAAGAGCGGCTTTTGGAGTGTCTCCAACGCCTGAAAGTGCATACCAATTGATGAGATCGGCGCGCCAACGTTTATGTCGGCGTCGCTCTGGAAGATCAGGTGAGCACTCTCCCTGATCTATGTAATCAATAGGGTAGTCCTCAAATCTCCAACGCGATTTGAAGAGCGAGATCGCCCACGCGAGACGTGCTCGGTTCTGTCGAGAAAGTTTCATAGATTAGAGGACCGGTGAATCGTCGTGGAGCATGGCTTTGCGGATGATTTTGATGGGGGCCGGGCCCTGGCGCATGAAGTTGTCGTGGAATTGCTGGAGGTTGAAGGCGGCGCCTTGCTTGGTTTTCATGTCTTCGCGGAGCTTCATGATTTCGAGCTTGCCGAGGGTGTAGTAGAGGTAGGTGGCGTCGGCGGTGCCGCGCTTGGTCTCCATGAGGCCTACGGCGGGGGATTGGTAGCCCTCTTTGACGAAGAAGTCTACGGCCTGGTCGGTGGTCCAGGTGCCGGATTTTTCGCCCTGGGCGGTGTGGAGCTTGATGGAGTTGACGAAGCGGGCGTCGCGGAGGAGGGCGTCCTGGAGTTGGCCGAGCTTGATTAGCTTGGACTCGCGGTTGGTGAGGGGTTTGCCCTCGGGGCCGATGGTGCCGGGGGCTCCGTAGCCCTGGTCGAGCATCATCTGCTCGCAGTAGTGGGCCCAGCCCTCGATGTTGGTGTTAGCGCCGACGAGCTTGCGGATCTTGGAGGGGAACTGATTTTGCCAGAGGAACTGGATGTAGTGGCCGGGGTAGGCCTCGTGGACGGCGGTGGAGATGATGGTGCCGACGTTGAACTCGGCCATGTGCTCGGCTACGTGCTCGGGGGTCCAGCCTTTTTCAGGGAGGGTGACGTTGAAGTAGGCCTTGGTGGAGTGGGTCTCGAAGGGGCCGGGTGGATCCATGGACGCGGAGGTGGTGGCGCGCATGAAGGGCGGGGTCTCTTCGAGGACGGGCTCGACTTTGGAGGGGATGGTGATGATGTGGTGGTCGTTGATGAAGGCGATGAGGCTGGAGAAGGTGGACTGGAAGGAGTCGAGGAGCTTGTCGGGGGCGGGGTGGATAGTGGCGAGTTCGGCGAGGACCTGGCCGGGGGTTTTAGTGGGGTCGAGTTCGTGGGCGATGCGCTTGAAGTCGGCTTGATTCTTGTGGAGGTCGTCGTAGGCGATCTGGAGGAGGCGGTCGAGAGGGATGTCGACCATCTCGTCATAGAGGAGTTTTTTGCGGAAGGTGTCGGCGCCGAGGCGGAAGTCGCCGTTGGAGCGGGGGAGAAGGTCGGACTTGAGCCACGCGCTGTAGGACTGGAGGGCGGAGATGACGGCGGCGTTGGCTTTGGCGAAGTCGGCTTTGGCGGAGGCGTCGGTGGCGGCGTCAGGGCCTTTGAGGAAGGCGGTGGGGACGTCGTTCTGGAAGAAGCTGATGAGGCCGTCGATCTGTTCGAGGGCGATTTCGGTGGAGATCTTCGCAGGATTCTTCAGGTTTTTGCGAGCTTCGGTGAAGACCTGGGGGATTTGCTTTTCGCGAGCTACAGCTGACCGCAAGCGGTCGTTCGTGGGGCGTAGGGGCGCTCCATGATGACGAAGATGGAGCTGGTGACGCCGGAGGAGTAGCTGTCGGGATTTTTTTCGAGCGGGCGGATGACTTCGAGGGTGAGGAGCTGGGAGCGGATGCTGTTGAGGAGCATCTCGCGGTCGGCGGCTACGGAGGCATCGAGGGCGGTGGGATCGATGGCGGAGATTTTTTTCTCGTAGTCGTGGAGGGCGGCGATCTCTTTTTGTGCGGCGGCGGCGGAGTAGTCCTCGAGCTGGCTGTCGTACTGGTGGTAGCCGACGGCGGTGCCGGTGGTAGGAGAGAATTTGAAGAAGACGTCGGTGAAGTACTGGTCGGAGAGGAAGGAGAAGGTCTGAGGTGCGCCGTCGGAGGAGACGCGCTGTGCGAGGGCTGCGCAGGGCGCGATGAGAAGAGTGACGGCGAGAGCTGCAGTGGCGCGCGAGAGACGGGACATGTGATTCGGACCTCTGAGGAGAGTGTAAATCGAGGGATTTGGGGTGGTCGCTGCTAAGGTTTGGACGCGGCGGCGGGAGGGTTCGCGAGCAGCGCGTTCATGCAGAGGTAGACCGCGTTGGTCCAGCCGAAGCCTACGACGTTGGCTTTGTATCCGGCGGCGACCTGAATGTTGGCGGAGCCGCTGACTACGTTGTATTTCTCGCGGATGGTGCCGTCGTGGAGGTAGTTGTCTTCGATGGTGCGGGTGAAGTGCTGGGCGATGCGGCGGGCGTCCGAGTGGAAGCCATAGGTGTCGAGGCCTTTGACGGCGAGCCAGTTGGTGGGGGCCCAGCCGTAGGGAAGATCCCACTGGGTGCCAGAGTCGCGGTCGCTTGTGGCGAGGCCGCCATCGCGCTCGAAGAGCCCGAGGTGGTGCTCGATGGCGGCGGCTTGTTGTGGCGAGGCGAGACCGGCCCAGAGGGGGTAGAAGGCGGTGATGTAGTTGTAGGTGGAGGGGGTGTGGGTGACGTAGTTGTAGTCGTAGAACATGCCGGTGTCCTGCATGCCAGAGGAGGCGGTTGATGGCGGCTTTGCGGGCGGCGGCGCGGCGGGCCCAGAGGGTGGCTTCGCGGGGGCGGTTGAGGATCTCGGCGAAGTGCTGCATGTCGGTCTCGTATTTGTAGAGGAGGGAGTTGAGGCAGATGGGGGCGTAGTCGTCGTGTGCTGCCGCTGAAGGGACCGAAGCGGAATGAGGTGTCGAAGCCGGACTCGCGCATGGCGCGGTCGCCGCGGAAGAAGGCGGCGGTGAGGCGGTAGCCGCCGGCGTAGGCGGTGGCGCAGACTTTCGAGGGTGCGTGGGTCGCAACTGGTTTTGGTGAGTGCGGCGGCTTCGGTGCTTGTTGGGTGTTCGGGGGCTTTGATGAGGTAGGAGGTATGGGTGGCGGGGTGGGAGAGGAGCCAGCGGATGACGTCGGGGTAGTAGGTGCTGTCGTCGGCCATCTCGGGGACGGGACCGGAGGCTGCGTCGCGGTAGCGCGCGAGGCCGGAGGTGCCGGCGCGATGGAGGGGCGAGGTCCATAGGGCGTAGTCGCGGGTCGCGAACTCGTATGCGGATTGGAGCCACGTGCGAGCGTGGGTGGGGTCGGGGTCGTGCTCGTAGACCTCGCGGATCATGCTGCTGAGCAGCGGGGGTTGGGAGCGGGTGAGGTAGTAGGTGCGGTTGGCGTTGAGGAGGGCGCCGTAGTGGTCGATTTCGTAGAAGAAGTTTTCGATCATGCCGCGGGCCAGGTCGAGGTGATGAGGTTTATCGGTGGCATCAGTGAGGAGACCGAGGATGATGAAGTAGCTGTCCCAGCCGTACTGCTCATTGAAGCGGCCGCCGGGGACGACGTAGGGGTTGGGGAGGTAGAGAAGGCCTTCTTTGGGGATGTTGGAGACGGGGACTTCGGCGAGGTGGTGGATGGGGCGAGGGAGGTGGGTGATCTGGAGGTTGCATTGTTGCTGCATGGATTCGAGGGCGGGGGGTTCGGGGGTGTTGGCGGGAAGGTAGATGACGGGTGGCGCTGATGGATGTTCGTTGGGGTTTGCTGTGGGGTCGGTTTTGGGGTCGATGACGGATTTGCAGTCGGTCATGGAGCGGGAGAGGGTGTCCCAGCTGGTGTGGATGTAGGTGAGGATATCTGGTTGCTGGGCGGGGGCGTAGAGGGTGCAGATGAGGCAGAGTAATAATGCCTGGAGTGATGTCTGGAAGCGGCGTTTTAGGTCAGATAGAAGCATCTCTGGGTGTGATGCATTCAGGCTGGGATTCGGGCATTGCGTGGTCAGGTAGCATTATGCTACCGTTCGCATATTATGAGTCAACCGGTGAAACTTTCGGATGGATTGGTGCTGGATGCCCGGATTGCCGGGGCGGCGATGGAGCGGTCCATTGCGGGGCAGGTGGAGTTCTGGGCTCGCCTGGGAAAGGCGGTTGAGGGATTGTTGAAAGGTCAACAGATGATGACGCTGGGTCGAGAGGTCTCAATCGACACGATTCGAGAGCGGTTGGAAGGGGCGGATACGCCGGAGGGTCGTCAGCGAGTGAGGGATTATCTGGCGAGTGAGCCTTACCCCCATTACTTTGCGCATCCGGAAGAGAAGGACCTGGTGATTCGGGAAGATGAGAATGGTCGAAAAGTAGCGGGGAGATTTGTGAACCGCGAATTTGTTGCGGTAAAGCGTGGCGGAAAGACGACTGCTGCTTGAAAAGGGAATCGAAATCCAATCTGGATCGCAGGCCGATGGTGGTGGCTATTGCCGGGCCGAATGGGGCGGGCAAGAGCACTTTCTATGAGACCCAATTGAAGTCAGCGGGCCTGATCTTTATAAATGCAGATAATCTTGCGCGACAGCTTGATCTGGATGCCTATGCAGCGGCGGCGGCTGCAGATGCGATTCGTCGCGAGTTGATGCGGCAACGGGAGAGCTTTGTTTTTGAGACGGTGTTTTCTGATCCGGTTGGCGAGAAGGTGGAGTTTCTGAGAGAGATGGAACGGGCGGGGTACATTGTGGTGCTTTGCTTCATCGGGATCTCGGCGGTGGAGACCTGTGAGATGCGAGTGTCGATGCGGGTTTCGAAGGGAGGACATGATGTGCCTTCGGACAAGCTGGCGACGAGGTATCCCCGGACGATGGAGAATCTGAAGCTTGCGATGACGACGCTTGCTGAGGTGTGGGTGTACGACAACGATGATCTGGCCAATCCCTATCATATGGTGGTGCGATGTGAAGATGGACAGGTTGTGAAGCTGGAGCGACCAGTTCCGAGGTGGCTGCGGGCTTTGCTGCCGAAGGGGTGAGTTAGACTGGCGTCGTCGGGGTGACCCAGAGGATGGGTTGGCGGATGGGGAAGTTGCGGATGATCTCGTCGACGGTGGGGTCGGCGGGGAGGGTGCGCCAGAGGGCGATGTAGTCGGAGCGGTGGTAGGCGAGGCCGGCGAAGAGGAGGTTCGGCTGGCGGACGGGGAGGTCTTCGAAGTACTCGACGTCGGGTGGGTGAGGCCAGGATTTTTTGTCGCGGATGTAGGGGGCCATGAAGGCTACGGCTTTTTCGACGCCGGATTGAGGGACTCCGGCTTTGGCGGGTGGGGTGAAGTGCCAGAGGTCCGGAGCTGAGGGGGCTGAGGTGATTACCTGGCAGATGGTGGCGAGGACGTCGAGATCGAAGAGGGAGTAGCTGTAGGGTTTAGTGCGGGCGAGCTCGAGGGGGAGTGAGCCGTCGGGGGCTACCTGGTCGGGGATCAGAGCGGTGCGGAAGCGGTCGATGCAGAGCTGGGTGATGGCGGAGTTGCGGGTGTAGCGGGCGAACTCGGCAGCTTGCAGGACCCAGCAGGAGGCGTGGTTGTTTTTGGAGTCGCGCTCTTCGATGCCGTTTTTGGAGGTGGCCATCCAGTTGAGATAGTCGGCGAACCAGGCGCGGATGGCGGTGGCGTCTGCGGGTGGGAGCATGCCGGCTTCGTCGAGGAGGGTGGCGGCTCGGGCTACTTCGACGAGGTGGAGGGTGTCGATGATGCCGACGCCGCGGCCGGGAGTGACCCCGGAGATGGCCTGGGCGTGCTCGAGGTTGGGGTTCATGCGGGTGGCTGGAGTGACAAACCAGGCGCGGAGATGAGCGGCTGCGTGGGTTGCGTATTTTTTGCCGGAAGTGATGCGCCAGGCGGCGGTGAGGGTGGGCATCTGGATAGAGAGGCGGAGGAGGGCCTGGCGGTGGGCGACGAAGTTGTCGGGGTTGGAGAAGCCGTCGCGGCGGATGTAGGGGCCGGTGGGGTTCTTGGGATCGGGCCACCAGTAGTCGCCCTCGGAGAAGAAGTCGTGGAGGCCGCCGGTGCTGCGGGGGCAGAGGTGGCGGTGATGGTGATGGGGGATTCGGTGAGATAACGATTGGCGGCGGGGATGACGCGGGGGCGTTCGATGGCGGCGAGATCAGAAGTGGAGTTTGGGGGATCTTTGCGAGGAGGCGGGATGTTGCGGCCAGAGTTGCAGCGGCGGTGATGAATTCGCGGCGGTTATGTGAGGGGCCATTGGCATGAGGAGCAGTTTAGTGGGTTTTGGTGTTTGGGTGGTGAGGGAGTCGAGGAGGGCGCGGGTTTCGGTGAGGACGTCTTCGGCCTTGGCGGAGGTCAGGGGCCAGCGGAGGGTGCCTTGCGGGGTGAACTGGGCTCCGCGTTTGGTGTTGCGGCTTACGAGGCGCATTAGAGTGCCGGGGTCTATAGGGGATGGGCGGGTGGATGCTTCGCCGGAGAGTGGGTCGGCGAATTTCAAGTGGAGCATCTCTACGAAGGTCTTCAACGGTTGTTTCTTGTTGCCGTTTGGGTTGGGGAGTTCGATCTGGGTGCGCTTGCGGTCTAGTTGGGCGATGCCCAGTTGCTCACAGCGGAGGCGGATTTCGCCGGCGGCGAGGAGGTTGAGAACGGATTCAGGTGGGTCTCCATAGCGGTCTTGCAACTCGGCGCGGACGTCGGCGAGGGCGGCCTGGTCTTCGGCTGCAGCTATGCGTTTGTACATGCGGAGGCGCTGGTTTTCCTCAGGGATGTAGTCCGAGTCGATGCGGACGGAGACGCCGAGGTTGATGGTGGTGCCGGCATGCGCGGGTTTCTCTTCTTCGCCCTTCATCTTGCGGACGGCCTCTTCGAGCATGGAGGTGTACATCTCGAAGCCGATGGCTTCGATGTGACCGGACTGCTCGCCGCCGAGCATGTTGCCGGCGCCGCGGAGTTCTAGGTCGAGGGCGGCGATTTTGAAGCCGGCGCCGAGGTCGGAGAATTCTTTTAGCGCGGCGAGGCGGCGGCGGGAGATTTCAGTGAGCTCTTTTTCGGGTGGGATTAGGAGGTAGCTGTAGGCGCGGCGATTGCTGCGGCCTACTCGGCCGCGGAGTTGATAGAGCTCGCTTAGGCCGTGACGGTCGGCTCGGTTGATGATGATGGTGTTGGCGAGTGGGATGTCGAGGCCGTTTTCGATGATGCTGGTGGCGACGAGGACGTCGTACTCGTGGTTCATGAAGGCGAGCATGACGCGCTCGAGCTCGGTCTCGGGGAGTTGGCCGTGGCCTATGACTACTCGGGCGGATGGGACGAGTTCGCGGATTTTGGTGGCTAGTTCGTAGATGGTTTCGACGCGGTTGTGGACGAAGTAGACCTGGCCGCCGCGTTCTAACTCCATCTCAATGGCGGTGCGGACGAGCTTTTCGTCGAACTTGGCGACGATGGTCTGGATGGCCATGCGGTCTTTGGGCGGGGTTTCGATGACGGACATATCACGTAACCCGATGAGTGACATATGCAGGGTTCGCGGGATTGGCGTTGCGGACATGGAGAGGACGTCGATGTGCGCGCGCATTTGTTTGAGGCGCTCTTTGTGACGGACACCGAAGCGCTGCTCTTCGTCTACGACAAGCAACCCCAGGTCCTGGAACTTGAGGTCTTTGGAGAGGAGGCGGTGGGTGCCGATGAGGATGTCGACCTTGCCGTCGGCTACTTTTTCGAGGATAACTTTTTGCTCGCGCGGGGTGCGGAAGCGGGAGATCATCTCGATGTTGACGGGGAAGTTGGCGAAGCGGCGCTTGAAGGATTCGAAGTGCTGGAAGGAGAGGACGGTGGTGGGGGTGAGGACCGCTACTTGTTTCGAGTCCTGCACGGCTTTGAAGGCGGCTCGCATGGCTACTTCGGTTTTGCCGTAGCCGACGTCGCCGCATAGGAGGCGGTCCATGGGCTGGATGGACTCCATGTCGGCTTTGATGTCGGCGATGGCGGTCAGCTGATCGTCGGTTTCGTTGAAGTCGAAGGCGTCTTCGAACTCGCGCTGCATGTTGGTGTCGGGTGAGAATGGCGTGCCCTGGGCGGCTTTGCGCTGGGCGTAGAGGATGAGGAGCTCGGCGGTCATGTCCGCCATGGCTTTTTTTACGCGGGCCTTGGTCTTCTGCCAGGCCTGGGTGCCGAGCTTATTGAGCTGCGGGACGGGGCCGGTGTCAGTGGAGCGATATTTCTGGATCAGGTCGAGGCGAGTTAATGGGACGTAGAGTTTGGCTTCGTCGGCGAACTCGAGGATCATGAGCTCGAGCGGGGGCTGGCCGTTTTCTTCTATGACGCGCAGGCCCATGTAGCGGGAGATGCCGTGCTCTACGTGGACAACGTAGTCGCCGACGGCGAGGTCGCGGAGGTCGGAGATGAAGGCGGCGGCTTTGGAGCGGCCTCGGCGGGGGGTGGGACGGGCGGTGATCTCGGCTTCGTCGGTGAGGTCTTGTGCGCCGAAGAGGATGATCTGCGAGGCGGTGGCTTTGTTGAGGTCGAGTATCTGGATGCCGGTGGCGATGGGGGTTTTGACGATGACTGGGGTTCGTAGATCGCCAGCGAGGTAGCTGGACTCGGAGTAGACGGTGGTGCTGCCGGGGGCTTCGCTGCGGGAGCCGAGGCGGTAGGGGACTTGATATTCCTGGAGGAGGCCGGCGAGACGCTCAACTTCGCCTTGATTGGGCGCGGCGAGTAGGATGCGTGCGTCCTCGTTCATGAGGGCTTTCAAGGCGTCGATGAGGGCGGGGATGGAGCCGTGGAAGCGCTGGGTGGGGCGGGTGGCGAAGTCGACCTCGGAGAGATCGCCGCGGTCTGGATCCAGAACATCAACAGCACCGAGTTGATCGAGCTCGATGCCGGAGAAGGTGCGGAGCCGGTCTTCGAGGTCCCAGGGGGAGAGGTAGATGTCGCCGGGGCGGACGAGGTTGCCGATGCCGGAGCGATCATGGCGCTGCTCTACCTTGTTCCACCAGCGCTCGCCCTGGTTTTTGACCATGGATGGCTCTTCGAGGAAGACGCGGGTAGTGGGGCCGAGGAGGTCGAGGAGGGTTTGGGTGGCGCCGGCTACGGGGGCGAAGAACTCCCAGCCGGGGAAGATGGTGACGTCGGTCGAGTCCGGGCTTTCAATGTGGGTTAGGAGCTCGGTGGGCTCTTCGCCGCCTTCGAGGGCTGCTCCGGCGAGGCTGCCGCGGGTGAGGCGGGCGTTGATGGCGGCGAGGAGTTTTTCGGTGACGGGGGTTTCGGTGAGGGGGAGCAGGAGGGTGTCGTCGAGGGAGCCGCTGGAGCGCTGGGTGTCGGGGTCGAAGCGACGGATGGATTCGATCTCGTCGCCGAAGAAGTCGATGCGGACGGGGCGCTCTGATTCGGGAGAGTAGACGTCGAGGATGCCGCCGCGGAGGGTGACCTGGCCGGGCATTTCTACTACGTCTACGCGGGTGTAGCCGACGGAGAGTAGGTGCTCGACGACCATGTCGGGGAGGTGCTCTTCGCCTACGCGGAGGTGGAGGGCGAGGGCGCGGTAGTAGTCGCGGGAGAAGAGCTTCATGCAGGCGGCTTCGAGCGGGGCGATGATGAGGCGGGCCTGATTTGTTGCGATCTTCCAGAGGGTGGCGGCGCGCTGCTCCTGGATCTCGGGGTGAGGGGATAGGTTCTCGAAGGGAAGGACGTCGTGGGCCGGGAGACGGAGGACGGTCTCGGCGGGGAGCGCGGCGGTGAGGTCGCAGGCGGCGAGGACAGCGGCGTGGAGGGCCTCGGCGGCCTTGTTGTCGGCGACGATGATGACGCAGGGTGTTGCAGCGGCGCGGACGAAGAGGGGAAGATAGAGCGCGCGGGCGGTGAAGGTGAGTCCGGAGACACTTCTGCGCCCCGTGCCGGCGCTTAAGTGGCGTCGCACACGCTCGAAGGGTTCGGAGTGCTCCAGGTCCGAGAGGAGCTCGCGGACGAAGGGGAGAATCATTGCTTAGCTAATTGTAGCGGCTGGTGGAGACAGGCCTACTTCTTTGGGGCGTATGGGCCGACTTCGGGCTTGCCTTGAGTATCTTTGAGTGGACCGAGTTCGTCGGTGACGCCACGGCCTATGGCCAGAGTCTCGCTGCCTGCCTGAAAGCAGGTGAAGTCGGGGCGGTCGCGCCATGCGATGGGACCGCACAAGCGTTTGCCGGAGGCGAGGGCGGCGTCGTGGACGATGTTGATAAGGCGTTCGTAGTCAGGCGTGCCCTGCTTGTAGCCGGAGAAGTTGGCGAGGTCTCCGCTGGCGGCGAAGACGGCAGTGACGCCGGGGATGGCAGCGATCTCGCGGGCGTCCTTGGCGCCTTCGAGGGTCTCGATCATCTCGATGAGGACGATGTTGCTGTTGATGGTGTTGCGGTAGCCGCCGGGGACGTTGCCCCAGACGTCAGGATCGAAGGCCTGACCTCCTCCGAGGCTGCGCTTGCCGAGGGGAGGGTACATGGTCCAATCGCGGGCGGCTTTGCCTTCCTCGACGGAGCGAACGGTGGGGATGACGATGACCAGCGCGCCGAGGTCCATGGCGTGCTGGATCTCGCGCTCATCGCTGTAGGCCACGCGGACGCCGGGCACGGCCTTGGCGTGGGGGCAGGACTTCCACATGCGGCCGACGGTCTCCCAATCGCGCTGGTTGTGCTGCATCTCGGTCCAGATGAAGTCGTAGCCGGCGTTGGCCATGGCACAGTAGGTTTCAGGGGTGTCGGTGCTGAATACGGTGCCGCCGGTGACTTTTTCGCCTCGCATCATTTTGAGCATGACGGGGTTCCAGATTTTGGAGCCGCGCGGGACGTCGTATGCGGGGCCGAACTTCCATTTGGCGGGATCGAGCGGGCCTTGATTGACGGCTCCGGCGGGAGGTTTGGCGATTTCGCCGGAGTCCTTACCGGCGGGCGCGGCGAGCGGGAACTGCATTTTGCCTGCGTCCGGGTTATTCGCGTAAGGATCGGCGTTGGCGGGGGGTGTTTGGGGATGTGCCGTGAGGGTTGTGAGTGCCAGCGCTGCGGTTAGTAGCCTCAGGGATGATCGACTCATTTCGGACTCCGTTCCAGTGCGAGATGACGATACATGAAGGGGTAGCGGATGGGATAGCAATGCGAAACTTACGCTGCGAGCGAGTTGGTAAGGCGAAGCCAGACCATGCCGTACATGAGGAAGACGGTAATGCAGGCGGTGGAACCGTTTAGTGCTGGAGGAGTAATATCTGGTCGCGCAGTAACGTGGATTTGCGTGGCTGCCCGATCTTGATCGTTTGCAATTCTTCGGACAGCGTTTGATTCGCTGGAGGAAGAACATGATCAGCTTAAGGAAGCAGGGATTTTTTGTGCTGTTTACGGTGGCGCTGCTACCGATGTTTACGGGATGCGCGCGGCATAGCAAGAGTGAGCACTACTACCTGGTTGCGACGAATACGGGTGTGCCGTACTGGAAGTCGGCCGGGGATGGGTTTAATAAGGCCGCCACGGATTATGGTGTCACCGCGGAGATGCGAGGGCCGAAGGGCTTCGATCCGCAGGCTGAGGTGGCGGAGTTCAAATCGGTGGTTGCGTTAAAGCCGGCGGGGATATTGGTGTCGGTGGCGAACTCGCAGTTGATGATGCCGGAGATCAATGCGGCGATCGATGCGGGGATTCCGGTGATCACGATGGATTCGGATTCACCGGAGAGCAAGCGGCTATACTTTATCGGGACGAACAATCTGGAGGCTGGGCACCTGGGTGGACAAAGGGTTGCGGCGCGGTTGAACGGCAAGGGGAACGTGGTGTTCATCACCAATCCGGGACAGCCGAATCTGCAGGAACGGCTGAAGGGATACAAAGAGATCTTTGATGGGTACCCGGGTATCAAGGTGGTGGATGTGTTTGATATGCAGGGCGACTCGGGGCTGGCGATGGACAAGACCGAAGAGTACCTTGGGCGAACGGGAGCGGACCGGGTGGATGCGATTGTGTGCCTGGAGTCCACCTCCGCGAAGGATGTAGGTGAGGTGCTGAAGCGGAAAAATGTGAAGGACCGGTTGCTGATTGGGATGGACCTGGCGGTGGGGACGCTGCTCGGGGTGCAGGATGGAACGATCGATTCGACGATCTCGCAGAAGCCATACACGATGGGACTGCTGGGACTGAAGGCATTGGACGAGGTTCATCACTCCAAGATGAAAAAGTTCACGGGAGATTATGAACTGGATCCGTTTTCTCCGTTCCCGGCGTTCGTCGATACGGGAGTCTCGCTGGTGGACAAGAGCAATGTGGGGCCGATGCTGGAGCGGACCAGGGCTGTTGAGTTGGAGTAGGGTGGCGGTCCTGATGAGGCTTTCTATTGTATAAAGTGGAGACGATGAAGGCTGTGGTGTTGTTGGAGTATCTGAAGATCGAGACGGCGGAGGTTGTTGCGCGTGATGAAGTGGCGGCTCGCGTGGGAGACTGCGCATGAGCTTTGAGGAACGAATCGACGCGGCGAATTCGAGAATCTTTGATTTGAGTGGGCGGGTTGCGCTGGTTACGGGGGCGAGCCGGGGACTTGGTCAGTATTTTGCGCGTGCGCTGGCTCGCAGCGGCGCTGATTTGATTCTGACCAGTCGGGATAGAAACACGCTGAGGGACTTTGAGGTGGAGATTGTTGCGCTGGGGCGGCGGTGCTTTTCGGTGTCGCTGGATGTCTGCGATGAGTTATCGATACGCTCGGCTGTGGAGGAGGCTGAGAAGGCCTTTGGTGCTATCGATATTCTGGTGAACAATGCGGGGATGAACATCAGAAAGCCGGCACTCGATGTGACGTGGGACGACTGGAACCAGATACTGGATACAAATCTGCGGGGCAGCTTCTTCGTAGCGCAGGCGGTGGCGAAGGGGATGATCGCGAGAGGCTATGGGCGGATTATTAATATCGGCTCGGTGACCAGTGTGGCGGGTTATGCGGGGCTGGCTCCTTATGGCGCGAGCCGTGGAGGGATTCGCCAACTCACGATGAGCCTGGCGGATGACTGGGGGCCGCATGGGGTTACGGTGAACTGCCTGGCGCCGGGGTGGTTTCGAACGGAGCAGAACAAGGTGCTGTACGAGAACAAGGAGTGGGTTGAATATATTAGCGATCGCATTCCGGTGAAGCGGCCGGGACGTCCGCATGATTTGGATGGGCCGATTGTTTTTCTTGCGTCGGAGGAGAGTCGCTACGTGACGGGACAGACGCTGCTGGTCGACGGAGGGATATCGACCGGCGCTACGCGGGCTATTCCTGGAGCTTCGGGGAAGTAGTGTTGTGCGGCGCGAGATTGCGGACGCGCGCTCAGGTGGATGCGGTGGGCAGGTGGATGCGCTCGATGCGGCCGAGCAGGAAGACGTAGCTTGCGATGCCGAGCAGGAGGATGGCGGCGGCGAGCAGGAATGCTCCGGCAAATGAATGGGTCGAGCCGCTGATGTAGCCCGTGATTATTGGGGCGACGATGCCGGCGATCTGATTGGAGAGATTAACGATGCCTCCTACTCGTCCTGTGGCGCCTGGAGGAGCTAGCAGAGAGGGGAGTGTCCAGATGACCGGAGATGCCGCTGCCAATCCGCCGAGCGCCAGGCTGAGGCAAGCGAGGACGAGGCGAGGCTGATGGAGGTAAGCGGGGGCGAGCACGAATAATCCGAATGCTGTGCCGCCGATGAGCACGGTTTTGCGGACCAGATTTTCGTTTGCTCCGCGGCGTAGTAGTGTGTCGACCAGCACGCCGCCAATCCCGAGTCCGGAGGCTGCTGCGAAGAGCCAGGGGACAGCGGACCATAGGACGGCTGCATGAGGTGTCATCTTCAGACCTCTTTGCAGATAGACCGGCAGCCACGCGATGAGGAGATAGAAGCAATAGTTATAAGCGCCAGAGCCTAAAGCAGCGCCCCAGACCTTACGTTGCCGCAGGAGGACGGAGAAGGGAACCTGTTGGGCTGTGTCCTGCGGGACCGGTTCATCGTGCGAGGTCTCGAGGGATTGCGGGTCGCGGTAGATGGCGGCGAAGAGGCCTGCGAAGAGAAGACTGAGGATGGTTGTGGTCGCGAAGTTGGCCCGCAGGCCGTAGCGCAGAAGGATGAGACCAAGGATGGGCGTGCCCAGGCCTATAGAGAGCTTGGCTGCGGCGTCAAAGGTAGCTGTTGGCGCTCCGCGTTCGCGCTGCGGGAACCAGAGGCCGATGGCCTTGGCGTTGGCTGGGAAGGTGGGAGCCTCTCCGATGCCGAGCAGAAAGCGTGCCGCGAAGAGGAACACGATGGTGGGAGCGACAGCCGCCAGGCCGGAGGCGAGAGCCCAGAGTAGGATCGCTGCCAACATGACACGGCGGACGCCGAACCTGTCGAGGAGCGAACCGCTGGGAAGCTGCATAGCGGCGTACGTCCAGTTGTAGGAGCTGAGGAGATAGCCGAAGACGACATCCGAGATGCCGAAGGTGTGCTCGAGGGCGTCGTGAGCGACGGAGAGATTTACACGGTCAAAGTAATTGACGAGTACGCCGATGCCGAGCAGGATCGCGATGGATGTACGTTTGCTGGGAGACGTCGGCATGAGCAAGCTGATTCTATCCCGTTCAGCCGGCGCATCTTCAAGGATCTGAACGATGCGCCGTCCGGGGACTTCGGTGGACATAAGCCATCGAAGCTTGAGTTTATGCGGTATCTTCCTCGGTGAAGGCAAAGATAGCCCTCCGATAGTTGCTATTGGCGCAGATCGTCCTGTTGCCAGGGATGCTGCACCGGAGGTTGCTCAGATCGCTGGGCCGACGACACGCCCCATAAGATCGCCATGAAAATGACTACGGTAAGAACGAATGACTTAGAACGCGAACGACTCATGACATCCTCCATTGTGGTAAGCAGGATTAGAAATGCGGGCGCAGGGGAGATTAGTTGGTGCGCTCGCCACGGAATTCGGCGTGACGGCCGTTGATGCCGTAGAGCCCGTTGAGCATGTTGTTCTGCAGATCTCCGCGGAAGGTGAGGACGGTGCGGGTGTCTGTGCTGATCTCGAAGTGATTGCCGTTGACCCAGCCCTGGATCTTGCCGGACTGATTTGGGCCTTTGAAGCGGCCGGTGATGATGTTGCCGTCCTGGGTAATGGTGAGGGTCTTGAGGGAGCTGCCGGCCTTGTCGATGTTGTTGGCGTAGACGGACCAGGTGCCGGTGAGATTGACGGGGGTCTGGTCAAGCATGGACTGCTGGGCGTAGGAGATGCCGCAGACTGTGCCGAGCAGGATAATGGCCGCGATTACGGCCGACTTGATTTTGAAGGTGCGCATTTGAGTCTCTCCATCTGGGCTTTGTTTTTTGAATTTTTGTTCCGACATGGTTGAGAGTATTGCGGGTGGAGGAGGAATGAAATAGAGGTCGCTACACGCGGGGGTGTGCGGTTCCACATAGAAGTGGAGGCTGTGTTTTGTGGGTGTTGGGTGGTGACTTGGTAGAATCGGAATTGAATATGTCTACTGCTACCGCTCTTTCGCCTGACGTTCTTGCCAAGTACCAGCCTGTGATTGGGCTGGAGGTTCACGTTCAGCTGCTGACGGAGACGAAGGCTTTTTGCGGCTGCGTGAATAAGTATGGCGGCGAGCCGAATACGCATGTTTGCCCGACTTGCCTGGGGTTGCCGGGGGCGCTGCCGGTGCTGAATCGCAAGGCGGTGGAGTTTGCGGTGCTGGCGGCGAAGGCGATTCACTGCGAGATTCGCGAGACGAGTATCTTTTCGCGGAAGAACTATTTTTATCCGGACTCGCCGAAGGGCTATCAGATTTCGCAGTTCGATAAGCCGGTTGCGGAGCATGGGTGGATTGAGGTGCCGCGTTTGACGAGAGCGGCGCGGCGATTACGAAGCGGATTGGCGTGACGCGGCTGCATATGGAAGAGGATGCGGGAAAGAGCATCCATGATGGGTTTGCGGACTCGGTGTCGAAGACGTATATCGATCTGAACCGGTGCGGGACTCCGCTGGTGGAGATTGTGAGCGAGCCGGACCTGCGGACGGCGGATGAGGTGTTTGAGTACCTGACGCGGCTGAAGGAGATTCTGCTCTATACGGGCGTGAGCGACTGCAACATGGAAGAGGGCTCGCTGCGCTGCGACGCGAACGTGAGCGTGATGCTGAAGGGTGCGAAGGAGTTCGGGACGAAGGCTGAAGTGAAGAATGTCAACAGCTTTCGGTATATTCGCGCGGCGCTGGAGTACGAGATTGAGCGGCAGATTGGCGTGATTGAAGATGGCGGGCGCGTGGTGCAGGAGTCGCGGCTGTGGAACAACGCCGAGGGGCGGACGTACTCGATGCGGTCGAAGGAGCAGGCGCATGACTACCGGTATTTTCCGGAGCCGGACCTGCCGCCGCTGGTGGTGGGAGCGGAGTGGCAGACGGAGATTCTGAAGACGCTGCCGGAGCTGCCGGAGGCACGGCGGGCGCGGATGATTGCGGAGTATGAGATTTCGGCGCAGGATGCGGCGACGCTGACGGCTACGCGGGAGTTTGCGGATCGGTTTGAGGCGGCGGCGAAGAAGGCGAAGTGTCCGAAGCGGGTGGCGTCGGTGCTGCTGAGCGAGATTACGATGCGGCTGCGGGCGGCGGGGCTGGAGCTGGAGCAGTCGCCGGTGACGCTGGACGGGATTGTGATGGCGGCGGATCTGGCGGAGTCGGGGGAGATTTCGAGCAAGATGCTGAAGCAGCTGCTGGACATTTGCTTTGAGAAGAACGAGGATTTTCCGGCGGTGTACGAGCGGGACAAGCCGCAGCAGATTTCGGATACGGGCGCGATTGAGAAGATGATCGACGAGGTGATTGCGGCGAATCCGAAGCAGGTGGAGCAGTATCGCGGCGGCAAGAAGACGGTGGCGGCGTTCTTTGTGGGGCAGGTGATGAAGGCCGTCAAGGGGCAGGCGAATCCGGCTGTGCTGAATGAACTGGTGACGAAGAAGCTGGATGTGGTGTGACCGCTGGGGTAGATTTTTCTCGTCACTTTACGGTGCTTAGGAGCTTTGCGCACACAACTTGGCCGGCACGACTAGCAGTTCTCGCAACTACGTATATCGCGGCGTCCACAGTCAGCATCCTATGCTTGAAGCTGCCCGACGGGGCGTTGTCATTCCGGGTGACATAGACGGCACAGTTACGCCTTTCGAACACAATCTGGGAAGCTACGGAGCAGTTAGTCCCTATACATCCTGGTCTTATTCTTACGATGTAGCGAATCGATACGCTACCGACCGTGGCGGCGGTTTTGTCATCTTACGGATTGACCGAACGATGGATTCGCCTGAAGATGCTTCTCGATGGGAAATCTCACCCGATGCCTTCAGCGAGGATGAAGTATTACTTCGTGGGATTAGAATGAACATTGAGGTGCTCCATGGTGGCTAATCTACCGACGATCCTCTACCGGCTTGGATCGTCTGATGATGAAACTGCTCAAGAGGCGGCGAAGTGGCTTGCCCAAACCAATATCACGGTATTGAGTCGAGTCGCGCGAACAACAGTTTATGAAGCGGCGCATCTGTGGGAGGTGCGGCTCCAAAACAGTTTAAGCCGTAAAAATCGTCTCTATGGAGCGGAGGCTCTTCTAAAGAAGTTGAAAGCTATGACGCCGCAGAAGCAATTGGAGCAGGTAGGGTTTTCGGGTTCAGGTATGACCGGGAATATTTACTTCGAATCGGCGTCTGGCAACTTCGTGGGAGCGTTGATGGTGAAGCATGCCAACAAGTCACTTTCGGAATTAGAGAATCTTGATCCAAAGACGTTGGTTCGCTCCGGTGGCCGGTAAAAGTCTTCTCACTGCCTCGATTGTCTTAGCAAATTGCCCCTCATGAGTCGCTGATTGCTTAGAGCGACTGCATTTCTCACTTGCTAAATGACTAGATGGCGGCGCAACTGCGATTGGGGTCTAATAGGCGGATGCGAATGCGTGTCTTCTTGTCCCAGGGTGTCTGGCGGAGGGTGTGGGTGAGTGTTCTGCTGGCGGTGATTGGGTGCAGGACAGAGGCGCCTTACGTGGTGCCGGAGGGGCCGATGCCTCCGAACACGGTGCTGTTGTCGCAGATGATGCGAGAGCTTTCGGCGACGCCCGGGTTTACGGATGCGCTGCTGGCGAAGTTGGACAAGGGCGAGAAGAAGGGGCCGGCCTTGATGACCCCCGAGCTCATCAAGCGGCTGCGGGAGCTGATTCTTGGTAAGGATTGGCAGGGGCTGGATCGTTTTCCGGGATGGACGATGCAGGCGGTTAGTCCGGTGGTAGGGATTATCAGCAAGAAGGCGACGAAGACTCCGGAGACGCCGGCTGGAACTCCGTCGGGAGCGCCCACGGAGAAGTGGGCCTCTGCTGGCGACGAGGCAACCATTGCGAAGTATCTTGACCTGGGGAGTTATTCGCCGCAGAAGGCGGAGACGGTGAGTCTGGATGAGCCTTCGACTCTGCCGGGGCTTTCGGATGCGGAACTGGTGAGTGAGGTGGGCGCGGGTATTGTGCGGGGCGATGTGGGGAATCCGACGCTTGCGCCGATGCATCCGGAGAGTCAGCGGCTGGCGGATGTTTTGAATCGGCTGGCGCTGAACTCTGCTGATGGATCTGCAGGTGGGGCGCCACAGTTCCAGGCATCGATTGAGGGGAAGCTTGCTTCGTCGCCGGAGGAGTCTGGTCTCGGCGCTGATGGCGACGGGGCATTCGGTGGTGGTTTCGGATGCGCGGTACTTTGCCAACTTCGGGCATTTTCACTTCAAAGGGCAGGATGTGATGATGCCGTTCTTTGTGAACTCGCAGATTGCGATTCCGGGAACGGGCGGGGCCTTTGGCGAGCCGCGATCGCTGCTGGTTCCGGTGAGCCATGCGGAGTATGAGTGGGAGATTCGCGGGCCGAAGGTGAATGCGAATGTGAGCTTTTACTTTGGCATCGATGGGAAGGCCGAGTTTCGCACGATGGATACGCTGGATCAGGCGTGGGTGCTTGGGCGTCATGCGCATGAGTACCGCGATGCGGACGCGGTGGAGGTGACGCGGCTGGTGGGAAAGATGCTGGTCGCTTATGTGCATCAGCATGAGAGACGGCCGGATCTGCCGTTTGGCGGATATTATCCGCTGGGCGTCTGCCAGGACGGCGTGGCGGCGATCGAGAAGAAGATGACGGGGACGGACACGTTGTTCCCGAACACAGCGGATGGCGCGCTGTTTGACGATCCTCGCGATGCCGAGATCAATGCGATGATATTGGCGATTCCGAAGGACCGTAATGGAGCGCCGCCCGCACCGGAGAGGATCTTTGGGTCGCTGCCGGTTACAGATTTCCATCGGATTACGATTCCTGGCTTGGCCGCCGATCTGGATGCGGTGCATGCGGCGTGGCAGGATGGGTCGCTCGAGAGGACGCGGTCAGGGATACAGAAGCTGACTACTCGGCTGATTGCTGCCGGTGTGTTGGTGGTGCTGGGTGGGGTTTTGATTTGGAGACGCAGGCGCGCGAGGGCACACACTCATGGTTGATTGTTGCTGATGCAACTCTGGTGTCGGCTTGGGCTTCCTATGTGGGAGGGAGAATCGACCATGGCAACCAGGAAGGCGGCAAAGAAAGCTACGAAGAAATCAGCAAAGAAGAGTACGAGGCGGAAGTACGAACCTTCGGCGGGCAAGGACGTTGAGCGCGAGATGAAGGCGATGAAGGAGGGCAAGCTGAAGAGCGGCCGCAGCGGCAAGAAGGTGACGAATCCTAAGCAGGCGATCGCGATTGGCTTGTCTGAGGCGCGGAAGGAAGGGAAGAAGGTTCCTCCGGCGCCTCAGAGATAAGCGTTCTTTTTAGTGAAGCGGCGGGACTGCGGTCTCGCCGCTTTTGCGCCTTGCGCTGATTATTGGTGCTAGTCTTCGGTGCCAGTCCTCGGTGCTAGTCTTCGCCGATGTCTTCGTTCCAGACCTCGGGATGTTCTGCGATATAGCCTTCGAGCAACTCGCGGCAGTCTTTCGAATCGAGGTCGATTACTTTGACCCCGAGTTCCCTGAGCCAGTCGAGACCGCCGGAGAAGGTCCGGCTTTCGCCGACTACGAGGGTTCGGATTCCGAACTGACGCACGAGGCCGCTGCAGTACCAACAGGGGGCCAGTGTGGTGACCATGATCTTGTCTTTGTAGCTGCGCTGGCGTCCGGCGCGGCGGAAGGCGTCAGTCTCCCCGTGGATCGAGGGGTCGTTCTGCTGGACCCGCCGGTTGCGTCCGGAGGCGAGCAGCTTGCCGGATGCATCGAACATCGCAGCCCCGATGGGGATGCCGCCCTCGGCTCGGCCGGTGCGGGCTTCATCGAGCGCGACCTGCAGCATTGCACTGTATCGCTCGAGTTCGGCTTTATCTTCATCTACGTTTACTGGGGACAATCTTCTGCTCCGTCGCAGAGGCCAGATCGCCTCAGCCTTGAAACAGAATAGCGAAGGCGGACGAAGTTCGTAGGCCGACGGGTCAAGCGAGACAAGGGTTTCGCGCAGCCTGGAGGCCGGAAGTGTCTTCGACGGTGGCAGTGGTGGCGTTATGCTCGGGGTGCCTGGGCGGATGCTGCAACCAGTTCGGGGCTGACGACGGTTCTATCGGCGTTGGCGGCTGCTACGAGCTCTGCTGTTGCGGAAGCGGCAGCGGACGCGGTGATGGCTCCATCGGTAGCCGGGCGCTTGGCCTGGAAGCACTGCCGGCAGAGGACGGGGCGGCCCTGAGTGGGTTTGAAGGGAACAGTGGTTTCGACCCCGCACTCCGAGCATTCGGTGCGAGTTTCAGTGCGCGAGAGACCCGCTGCAGCGGGTCCACTGCCGGGACGGCTCGAGGAGGCAGAGCGCTTCGACTTACAGGGTTTGCAGCGCTTGGGGTCGTTCTTGAACTGCTTGTCGAAGAAGAAGAGTTGTTCGCCGGCGGTAAAGATGAATTCCCCGCCACAGTCTGCACACGTCAATAGCCTGTCTACAAATTCCATAGCCGCTTCTCCCAATGATGCTTGCGGATAAGGCTGAAGGCCGAGGCAGGAGAGCTGAACCCGCCGGGCGGTCAACCTTTACTGCTGATTCGCGATGAACGGTCTGTTACGTTCGTCCGCGTAACCGGGGCCGACCGCGCGAAGGCGGTAACTGCGGGTTTGCCGGTCGACGCAGTTGCCAGCTGTGAGCTGGTTGACCGTCGCTGCCGGAACCATGGAATGGCGGGAGTCCATCCTCTGGTGGTTCGGGCGGCCGTCTCAACTTTCTTTCCGCGAGCACATGTGGTCAGCGGAAGGGGGAGGCGGAGACGGCCTGCCTTCGGGTTGGGGAGCGGGAGTTGGGGCCCGCTCCTGAATTCGTTTTCGGAGCATATATCGCTCCGTTCCATTCTGGCAAATCAAAAAAAGTAACTGTTACTACCTTTGAAGCAACTAGTCCTGCTCTTTGCGAACCTTTTTACGATTACGCTTGCGGGCCAGTGCTTCCTTCACACGCTTCTTTTCGCCTGGTTTCAGGTAAAAAGAGTGGCGCTTGACTTCCTTGATAATGTCTTCGGTCTGCACCTTGCGCTTGAAGCGCCGCAGGGCATTCTCAAGGGGTTCGCCTTCTTGTACTCGAACCTCTGCCAAGAAAAATACACCTCCAAACAGTCCTGAACTGGGACGTTATCAGAATACCTTGTTTTGCCGGCCTGGTGGCTGACAAACATTGAGAATTCCGCTGTTTGGGCGATCGAGATGAGGGAGTGGCGCTGTGTCGCGTTGGCGTAGAATCGGCTGCTGAGGGGAGCTACGGGATGATTCGGAGTTATCAGGGCAAGGTGCCGTTGATTGGAGAGGGCTGCTATATCGATGTATCGGCGCAGGTTATCGGAGATGTAGAGCTTGGCCCTCAGGCCAGCGTGTGGATGAATGCAGTGGTCCGAGGGGATGTGAACTCGATTCGCATTGGAGCGAAGAGCAATGTGCAGGATTGTGCAGTGCTGCATGGGATGAGGTACAAGTACCCGGTGATCGTAGGCGAGATGGTGACGATCGGGCACAATGCGACGGTGCATGGGTGTGTGATCGAGGACGCGGTGCTGGTGGGGATTGGGGCGGCGATTCTGAACAATGCGCGTATCGGCGAGGGATCGATTATCGCGGCGGGGGCGGTGATTCCGGAGCAGACGGTGGTTCCACCGAACTCGCTGGTGGCGGGTGTGCCGGGGAAGGTGAAGAAGACTCTGGGGGATGAGGACCGGAAGATGATCCTGATGTATGCGCAGAACTATCTGGACTACACCAGGATCTATCTGCGGAGTTGGAGAAGTAGCTAGCTGCGAAGATAGGTCGCGGGTGCAGGCGGCGAGAGCGTCGTTCTATTGCAAAGATTTTCTAGTGACGCATCTATCCGCGCGTGTAGGATGGGTGCACTCCCGGAGAGTTTTATGCAGAGACGGTTGCTCAGACCAGCCGCTGTGATGGTTTTTATCATCGTTACGGCAGGCGTCGCGCAGGGTGCGGCTCAGACGCAGCTGCCGGAGGCTCCTGTAACCGCGCCAGCGGCGAGGACTCTGCTGCCTGCGCCAACTGGGATAAAGCCCGCGAGGCCGATGGCTATGGTGAATGGCCGTCCTTATGTAAAGCCGACGGCGAGGGCGCAGTTCAACTATTACGTGCGGGATACTTACTGGTGGCCAGGGATGGCGCGGTCGATGGCGCGGGCGCTGTATGGCCAGGGCATTGGTAAGCCGGAGGAGTGGGGACAGGACTGGCCGGGGTTCGGGCAGAGAGTGGGAACGTCGCTTGCGACGACGGCGATCAATGGGAATGTGCGGTATGGGATGGAGATGGTGCTGAAGGAAGATATGCGCTATATCCCGTGCCATGGTTGCAGCGTGAAGAAGAAGATTGGGAATGCGTTTCTGGCGGAGGTTACCGCTCGACATGCGAGCGATGGCCACCGCTTTTTTACGGTGACGCCGATTGTGTCGGATTTTTCAGGCCCGATTATTGCGAACAGCTACTGGATTCCGGGGCATGGGGCGGTGGATGGACTGGTGGCATCGCGGACGGTGGCGGTCACGCGGGTTGGCGGGCACTTGTTCACGGAGTTTGTGCTGGAGCGCCGCCACCATGACCCTCCATATGAAGATCCGCACCCCGGGGTTCCGGCTCCTTCGCAGGCTCCATCTTCGCTACACTAAGAGAGACAATGGCAATTCTGAAGGCAGTACGAGGCACGCGCGATCTGCTGCCTCCGGAGACGGAGCTGTGGAACCGCGTAGAGGCTACGGCGCGGGCGGTGTTTGCGCGGTATGGGTTCGGCGAGATTCGGACGCCGATGTTTGAGGTGACGGAGCTGTTTGCGCGGGGCGTGGGCGAGGAGACGGACATCGTCTCCAAAGAGATGTACACGTGGGACGACCGTGCGCGGGCGGCGAGCGAAAAGGCACAGAGCCTGACGCTGCGGCCGGAGAACACGGCGGGGGTCGTGAGGGCCTACATCGAGCACAGGATGGATGAGAGCGGGCTGCTGCAGAAGCTCTTCTACATTGGGCCGCAGTTCAGGCGGGAGCGTCCGCAGCGGGGACGGTACAGGCAGTTCTGGCAGATTGGCGCGGAGGTGATTGGGCCGGCGTGGTCGGGGTCGGAGAGCGCGATACGCGACGCCGAGGTGCTGGAGATGCTCGCGACTCTGCTGGATGAGCTGGGCGTGAAGGGGTGGCGGCTGGCGTTGAACTCAGTTGGTTCGGCGACGGACAGGCCGCGGTATGTTGAGGCGCTGCGAGCGGCGCTGGAGCCGGTGAAGTCGCGGATGTGCGAGGACAATCAACGGCGGGCGGAGACGAATCCGCTGCGGGTGCTGGACTCGAAGGAGCCGAACGACCAGGAGATCATCAACGGGCTGCCGAAGATTGCGGACTACCTGGACGATGCATCGCGCGAACATTTTGAGCAGGTAAAGGCGGTGCTGGATGCTTGTGGGGTGCCGTATGTCGTCGAGCCGCGGCTGGTGCGGGGGCTGGATTACTACACGCGGACGACGTTTGAGTTCACGGTGCCGGATGGGAGTGGGTTGGGGACGCAGAATGCTTTGCTCGGTGGTGGGCGTTATGACGGGCTCAGCGAGATGCTGGGTGGGCCGAAGGCTCCGGGGATCGGATTTGCGATTGGCGAGGACAGGCTGATTCTGACGCTGCAGGCGCAGGCCGCGGCGGAGAGCGCGTCAGAGAAGCTGGACGCCTTTGTAGCGCCGATCGGAGTGGCGCAGAATGCAGCCGCGTTGGCGCTGGCGCGGGAGTTGAGAGCGGCAGGGTTGCGGGTGGAGGTTGGGGATGGGGCGTTCCGGCTGCGGAAGTCGTTTGAGGCAGCGGATAAGCTGGCCCACAGGATGGTGATGGTGGGTGAGGACGAGGTGGTTTCGGGGATGTTTACGGTGAAAAACTTTGAGGCCGGGGAACAGATTAAGGTGCCGCGGAGTGAGCTGGCGAAGGTGCTAAGGAGCTAGGCAGCAGCCGCCTCCACTTGACAAATCTTCGCCTCGGAACACCCCACCTCTGTGGGCAGAGATTGTGGGTATTGATCGTCTGCCTGCCCGATAGTCCACGTCCTAAGTCTGGTTCCCAGGATCTGAAGTCCAAAGGTAACCATAATATTTTGAATACTTTGCCCACAAATAGGGGGAGTGCCCTATAGGGCCTAGTTCGGGGAGGGCTTTTCGACTTTGTCGATGACGAGGACAGGGGCGGAAGCTTTGGTGGAGTCGATCTTAAGGCCGAGCTGCTCCTGCAGGGCGGTGTTGAGGACCGGAGGTGCGTTGGGGTCTTCGGTGGCGGGAGCAGGGGGCCGGGGACCGAACTGCAAAAACTGCGTTTCGTCCGGGGTCCAGTCGAGGGTGAAGTCGTAGTGGGCGGTAAGGCCCGTGTGGTCGACTACAGGTTTGTCCAGGGCTGAGCCCTGCATGCCGTCGCAGAAGTCCTTGATGGTTTCGTTGGTGACTGCTAGCTGCCCGAGTTTGCGGTAGAGGAAGCCCTGGGGGTCGGTGGGCTTGTGGATGCTCTCGGTAAGTTTGGGGCCACCCTTGGCGACGGTGATGGCGTATACGGTGAGCTCGCGCTCGTCACGATGGAAGCTGAGCTGGAAGCGATCCGCGAGAACGGACTGGACGAGGAGCTTCAGCTGCTTGGTGGTGGGGCGGCCGGGGGTATCGGGTACGCCGTCGATGTCGAATTTATCCGTGCCGAACCAGGCGGGGGCGTTGACGATCTGCTTGGGGTGGAGGTCGTAAGCAAAGGCGATCAGATCGTTCAGATTGGTGTTGAAGGTCCTGGCATGGGTGCCGTTGAAGCCGAAGCCCTTGCCCTGGCGGCTGGGATCGCTGGGCTTGATGGTGACGACGTCGAACTTGGGCGTGGCGTCGGCGGCCATTGCCTTGGGCGGCTCGGGGATGGCCCAGGTGGCTTCGGGGGTGACGTGATCGAGGTTGAGGACATTCGTATGGCCGCTTTGCGTGGCGCTGCCGGCGATGGATTTGCCATCTGCGCTAAGGGTGCCGGCGTAGGTCACGTCGAGGGGCTTGATAGTAAAGTTGACGGTCTGTCCCTGCACCGAGATCGATGTGACAGGGAAGGGTTGGCTGCCCTGGTCGATGCTGTACATCACGGCTTTCAGCTTGCCGTCGTCTTTGGTTATCTTGAGCAGGGTTCGCAGGCCCTGGCCGGCCTGAAGTGTGCCCTGCCAGTTACCGGTGATGTCCTTGTCCTGCGCGTGCAGGGTTGTTGCAAACATTAGAGTGAGCGCAACCGTCGACAACAGGGTTCGTTTCATGTGCGATCTCCTGGGTGGCCCGATGACTTATGTGAAAGTGAAGTTTGGCAATTCTATCTGCTTGGACTCTACAGGAGGTTAACGGATAGGCGTGGCAAAAGTTCTCGAACGGGGGATTATGTGGAGATCTGACTGTTCTGCGTTTTGAAGCGGAATGCAGCGGTATGGGGCAGACCAGGCGCCCGAGAGAACTGCTGTTCCCTACAGATAGGGCGTACCATGACCTAGCTGTGGTACGATTTACGTGTGCCGCCTAAGAGTAAGTTGCGGAAGACGATCGATGATGAAACGCTTGTGTCCTGTGCGAATGGGACTGGGTTGATTCGCGAAGAGGTCTGGGTTGATGACGTAGGTGAGGTCGCGCGATACAACCTTGCGTTTATCAATCACTTTATGACGCCCGAAGATAATGGACGGGTGCTGGGCTATGACAATGCTCATGGCGAGCCACATCGGCATTTTTACGGGGCAGTAGGGACGGTAAAACCTGAGAGCTATGACGTATTGTTTGAACGCTTTCTTGATGAGGTCGCGATTCTGCGAAAGGTGAAACGATGAACCTGACGATACATGTAGACGGTTTTGAGGGCTACAAGAAACGTTCGCTGGAGCGTGCGCGGAAGTTGGCGCGTGGGGAACGGGTAGTGCCTTCTCGCGCTCTGACGTTTGAGTCGCCGATGCAGATGTTTGAGGTGTTGACTGCGCAGCGCCTGCGGGTGGTGAAGGTGGCGCGGACGAAGCCCTACTCTGTGACGGCGCTGGCGAAGAAGCTGGGGCGGGACCCGAAGTCGGTGCGGAGAGATGTGGCGAAGCTGGAACAGTATGGCGTGGTGCGGACTCGGGAAGAGATCAATCCGGGGCATGGCAGGGTAAAGATTGTGGAGCCGGTGGCGGATTTGTTTGAGTTGCGGGTTAGTTTTTAGGGGGTGGCTTAGAGGGAAAGCGGTCGAGCTTCGTGCAACTCCCTATTTTGGGGTAAGACCACCTGCCTTGTAGTTTTCGAACGCAAAGCAATCTGTTAGTGCCGCTCGATATTTCCAGAGTTTTCGGTCTTTAGGATTTTCCGGGAGAGAAGATCGCCACCATGGCCTGCGCTGAATCTTCCCGATCAGATTTAGATATTGACTGGCCGATGGCTTTTCATCCAAAACGAGCTTGAACTCTTCTGCTTGCCATTCCCTAGATTTTTTATTACAGACAACGAACCAATCTGGACGTGCAAATATAAGCAGACGAGTCGCAAGTCCCAAGTTGCAACCTTTAATTTCATATAGTTCGGCTAGGGCCTCCTCCTGGACCGAATGCAATGGAAACTGCTCGCTATCGATGAGCCGATTCAGAGCCTTCCTAATTTGCCTTCGATTTTTCACCGCTGTATCCGATGAGTCTTTGAAGTAATTTCCGAAGGTTCTATTAACGTTCTTAAGTGCGCCGAAGTGTGCAAACGATTCGCCTTCATCGGAAAATCCAAACATGATGGCTGCATCGCGACGAGTCAGAGGCTGCTCCCAATCTCGTCGTACAAACGCATAGCCTGCATCCAGAACTTGTATCCTCCTCTCAAGATCAGATGTGGCTTGCAATTTCGCTGCATATTCCGACCACCGCTCTCTAAGTATTGTTGGATCAGCCGATGCGTCTGATTCATCTTTCAAGAAAGCTGGTCTCTTCTTCGCGGCTTTCCGCCACTGCTTTTCGTACTCGTCCAAATCGAAGCTTTTAGAGTTTTCTTCGCCAACTTTCCAAAGGTCGTTGAAATGGCAGACAGCCGAGCCGTCAGCATCATCGGTTTCAGAAACAACTTCAATGTTGCTGCCGTATGCAGCCCACGTCAGATTGGCGCTCCCCACCCAGCAGATGCGGCCCTTTGGAGTATGAAAGATATACAGCTTTGGATGAAATAGCAGGCCATCCGGCTTTCCGTATATAGAAAGCGTTGCGGACTGCCTGATTTTTCTGAGCGCCATCGGAGAAGTGATGTGGCCGCCGACTCCCACGAGAATCCGTACCGCGCCTTCGCCTTGTTTCTTGGTTAAGCTGAGTACTTCATCAAGCCCATCCCAAGCGGTGGCCCAAGCTACAGCGATGTCTACTCGTTCGCTCTCCTTTACGAGTTCTCGAAGGCGACTTCTGAGTTTCTTGCCACTTAGCAATACTGCCATCCAGCCTCCATTTCAACGAGCACTATTGGGAATCCCAATGCGCCAGCCGCTATTTCGAGAGCGCCTTCATGACAGAGCCGACAGCATCGGCATGTATTTGCTTCGTGCTCTTTTTGATCGGTTTTTTCGACGATGCGGCTTTCTTGATTGTTTTCTTGAGCATGTCGTCTTCGCGCGCCGAGAATATGTCGCTACAGCTTACACGTAAAATGGCCTGCTATTACGGGTAAATTCTATTGAGGGTTCGGGCGAAGGGGATGGTTTCTCGGACGTGGTCGAGGCCGCAGATCCAGGCTACGGCTCGCTCGATGCCCATGCCGAAGCCGGCGTGGGGGACGGAGCCGTACTTGCGCAGGTCGAGGTACCACTGGAAGGCGGCTAGCGGGAGGTTGTGGTCTTCGATGCGCTGCTTGAGGAGGTCGTAGCTGTCGACGCGCTGGCTGCCGCCGATGATTTCGCCGTAGCCCTCGGGGGCGAGGACGTCTACGCAGAGGGCCTTGGTGGGGTCGAGGGGGTCGGGCTGCATGTAGAAGGCCTTGATAGCGGCGGGGTAGCGGTGGATCATTACGGGCTTGTCGAATTGGCTGGAGATGTAGGTCTCGTCGGGGGAGCCGAAGTCGTCGCCGTATTTGTGGGGGGATTCGAGCTTGCCCTCGGCGAAGGCTTTTTCGAGCATGTCGTGGGCCTGGTCGTAGGTGAGGCGAGGAAATTTGTTGGCGGCGGAAGAGGAAGGCCCGGGGCTAAAGCCCGCTTCGGTGGCGGGGGTATCCAGGGGGCTAAAGCCCCCTGCTCCCTCCGTAGAGGCGGCAGAGTGCGCCGCCTCCGTTTGAGGCGATTCTGTGGCTACGCTTAAAGTTTGTGGCGCTTCGGGCGAAATGCGGGGGTTCCTCGGCTCGCTGCGCTCGTTCGGAATGACGGCGTTATTTGCTGTGGCGGAAGCCGTGGCTGGATTGGAGCCGATGACGGCTTCGAGTTTGGAGATGTCGCGGCCGATTACTTTCAGGTCGGCCCGGTGATGGGTTAGGACCGTGGAGACGATGTGGCGCAGGAACTCCTCGGCGAGTTGCATGTCGCCTTCGAGGTCCATGTAGGCGACTTCGGGTTCGATCATCCAGAACTCGGTTAGGTGCCGACGCGTCTTCGACTTCTCGGCGCGGAAGGTGGGGCCGAAGCTGTAGACTTTGCCGAGGGCGAGGGCGGTGGCTTCGACGTAGAGCTGGCCGGATTGGGTGAGGTAGGCCTTGTCGTCGTCGAAGTAGTCCATCTCGAAGAGTTCTGAAGTTCCCTCACACGCGTTCGGCGTTAAGATCGGTGGGTCGGTGCGGATGAAGCCGTTGGTGTCGAAGTACTCGGCTGCGGCGCGCATGATGGTGGCGCGGACGCGGAGGATTGCGGACTGGCGCGGGGTGCGGAGCCAGAGGTGGCGGTGCTCCATGAGGAAGTCGACGCCGGCTTCTTTGAGTTGGATGGGGAAGGGAGTTTCGTCGGGGACGCGCTGGATGACTTCGACGTTTTCTACGTCGAGCTCGAAGCCGGATGGGGCGCGGGAGTCGGCGCGGACGTTGCCGGTAACGATGACGGAGGACTCGAGGGTGAGGGCTTTGAGGGTATTGAAGACCTCTTCGGGGACGGCGGCCTTGGGGACGATGCCCTGGATGGTGCCGGTGCCGTCGCGGAAGATGGGGAAGAGAAGCTTGCCGGAGGCGCGGAGGTTGTAGAGCCAGCCGCGGAGGGTTATGGTCTGGCCTTCGTGCGCGGAGAGGGAGGCGATGGTCGCGATGGGAGCGGCTTCAGTCGACATGGCATTATCAGTCTACTAGTGCGCCATTTTCTCGAAGAATGTTTCGTCACGGACGAAGAGGATGAGCGTTCCGGGTTTGGAGGGTGGTTGTTCGAGCTTCGGGTTACAGGAATTTTCGCTTACAAAACCTGTCGACAATACACTCATCACTGAAAATATTGCCTGAGTCTTTGCACATGGATGATGCCATTCCACGTAGACAGAGAAAGAGCGATTCTCAGGATTGATTGGCGAAACAGTGATGTTTCCGTCCGCCTCTGTATGGAAATCTCCGATGTGGCGAGCAACTTCTGGGCCGGATTGGCCCATTAAAACGACGTGTTGGTTCGCGAGGGGCTTGCCACTCTTTCCGTCAAGAATCTGAACCTTTAACGTTTGCGAGCTTGCGCTCCAAGTCAGCGCGAACAAGGAGAACACAACCACTGGCCTGTAGCGTCGCTTCATGCTTCGGAGGCCTGCGCTTCGGCGACGCGTTTGAGGTGATCGAAGAAGGATGTGGCTTTGCGGGCGACGGAGTCTGCGGTTTCTTCGAAGTCGTGGGAGATTTCGAGGATGGCTGGGGTGTTGGCGGGGAGGGTGGCGATGTGGCGGGCGATGTTGGTCCAGTTAATTGTAACTTCTTCGGTTGCTTGTCTGGATGACGATTCGATGGCGGGCCATAGGTGCTCGTCTTTGGAGCCGTGGTTGTCGTGGAGGTGGAGCTGGGCGATGCGGGGTTTGAGCAGCTCGATGGCGGTGTCGATGCCGCGATTCTTTTCGGGGTCGGCGAGGTGGGCGTGGCCAAGGTCGAGGGCGACGCCGACGTTGGTGAAGTGGCCGGCGTGGAGGATCTCGAGGAGGTGCTCGGGTGTGGTGACTTCGTTGGGCAGGTTTTCGAGGAGGACCTTGACGCCAAGAGGGTGGGCGAAGGCTTTGACGTGCTCGATGGCGGTGAGGGAGTTCTCGAGGGCGCGGAGGTTCCAGGGGTCGTCCTTGAGGCCGAGGTGGAGGGCGAGGGCGGTGAAGGGGATCTGCTCGGCGGAGTCAAGGGCGCGCTTGACCTCGTCCATGGCGGTGATGCGATGGGATTTTTCGGGGTCGATGAGATTGATGTTGGGGGCGACGTGACGGGACCAGTGGCCGGAGCCGCGGTCGCTGAAGAAGAGTGGCTGATGGAGGGTGGCAGCGGTGTTGGTGTCGCGGAACCAGGCGGCGATGTCGCGGACGGCGGAACGATCAGTGTAGTCGAAGTGATGGCGGGCGGCGAAGATCTCGATGATTGGGCTGCCGTAGGGGGCGAGGCCGCGGAGGACTGCGTCGAGCAGGCCGGGGTGCAGGCGCTGCTGCAGGAAGACGTGGGTTGAGAGACCGGGTTGCATCTATTAGTAAAAGTACAACAGCGGTGTGAAGTTTTGAACGCGGGCCGGTTGGCTTGGATGGTGCAGGTATGCTGTTGGGGAGGAAAATTGACATGAACTATCGAGCTTTGGGACGGACTGGTTGGAAGGTTTCGGAGGTGAGCTTCGGCGCGTGGGCGATCGGCGGCGCGTGGGGGAATGTCTCTGACAAGGATGCGATGGCGGCACTGAATAAGGCGGTGGACTCAGGGATCAACTTCATCGACACGGCGGATGTGTATGGGGACGGGCGCAGTGAGCGGCTGATTGCGCAGTTGAAGAAGGAACGTAAAGGCGAGGTGATTGTCGTTGCCACGAAGGCCGGGAGGAAGCTGCCGAAGCAGGCGGTGGAAGGGTACAGCAAGGAGAACCTGGAGGGTTGGATCAATGAGAGCCTGAAGAATCTGGATACGGATTGCCTGGACCTGTTGCAACTGCACTGTCCGCCGACGAGCGCATACGACCACGCGGAGATATTCGAAACTCTGGATGACTTTGTGAAGAAGGGGAAGATTCTCTCGTACGGGGTGAGCGTGGAGAAGGTGGAAGAGGCGTTGAAGGCGATCGAGTATGAAGGGGTGCAGACGGTGCAGATCATCTTTAATTGCTTCCGGCAGAAGCCGGCGGAGGTGTTTTTTGAGCAGGCGAAGAAGAAGCAGGTCGGGATTCTGGCGCGGGTGCCGCTGGCGAGCGGGATGCTGACGGGAAAGATGACGAAGGAGACTCAGTTCGAGGCGAACGATCACAGGAACTTCAACCGGCATGGAGAGGCGTTCGATGTGGGCGAGACTTTTTCCGGGGTGGACTATGATGTCGCGCTGGCGGCAGTGGAGGAGTTGAAGCCGCTGGTGCCGGCAGGGATGACGATGTCGCAGTTTGCGCTGAAATGGATATTGATGTTCGACGCGGTGACGTGCGCGATTCCGGGTGGGAAGAGGCCCGAGCAGGTGGCGGACAACGCGAAGGCGTCGGATTTACCGGGGTTGTCGGCAGAGGTGATGGCGGGGGTGAAGGGGATCTATGACGAACGGATTCGGCCGCTGGTGCAACAGCGGTGGTGATGATGTTTGCGAGGAGGTAGATGTGACGAGACGGATTTGGATAATGGCATCGGTCCTGGCGATGTTTGTCGCAGCGGGCTATTCGCAGACTGCTCCTGCTCCTGTAGCTGCTCCGGTTGATCCAGTGCAGCAAATCGCGACGATGCAGAAAAAGCTGGATGACTGGCCGCAGTTGAGCCGGTATCGTGCGGCGAATGTCGAGTTGGGAGCTCCAATGCAGGGAGAGAAGCGTGTGGTGTTCTTTGGGGACTCGATTACGGATGGCTGGGGGACCAAGCCGGGGACGGGGACGTTTTTTCCAGGTAAGCCTTATGTGAACCGGGGGATCAGCGGGCAGACTTCGGCGCAGCTAGTGTTGCGGTTTCGGCCGGATGTGGTTGATCTGAAGCCGGCGGCGGTGGTGATCCTGATCGGGACGAACGATGTTGCGGGCAATACGGGACCGATGACGCCAAAGATGACCTTGGACAACATCGCCTCGATGGTCGATATGGCGAGGGCGAATGGGATTAAGGCGATTGTGGGTTCGATTCCGCCGTCGTCGGACTTTCCGTGGAGGCGAGGGTTAGAGCCGGCGGAGAAGATCAAGGCGCTGAATATGCAGATCGAGGCTTACTGCAAGGAGAAGGGTGTGACCTATATCGACTATTACTCGGCGCTGGTGGATGACAAAGGCGGGATGAAGGAAGGGACGAGCGTGGATGGAGTGCATCCGAATGCAGCGGGGTATGCGATTATGGGGCCTCTGGCGCAGGCGGCGATCGACAAGACGTTGGGGACGAAGTGAGCCATGGCCTGATAGCAGCTCATTGAGTGACGTGCTGCCTCACGACTAGTTGATTTGCTAGTGTCCTTCCTGGCGGTTGAGCCATAGCATGTGCTTAGCCGGCCTAAGGGAAGGACAATCAATGAAGATCAAACTCCAGGCACTACTGCTGTTGCTCGCGTTCGTCTTGATGCCGGCGGTGGTTCGCGCACAAGTTCCTGTATTTGCAGTTACGCCGGGAACGAGCACGATAAAGTTCGGAGTGAAGGCCTCGGTGCCGATAACAGGCAACTTCGATAAGTGGGACGCCACGCTGACGTTCAAGTCTGCTGATGTCTCCACCGGAGTCCTGGATATCAAGATTCAGGCGGCTTCTGTAAATACCGGAAGCGGGATGAAGAACGACAAGCTGAAGAGCAAAGACTTCTTCGACGTTGACCAGAACCCGCTGATCACGTTCAAGTCAACGAGCATCGTCCAGAAGGGTCCGGACACGTTTGATGTGCCGGGTACTTTTACGATACGCGGCGTCTCTAAACAGGAGACGCTGACCTTGACGGTCTCGGGAGCGGGAACGGGTTCGGGTGCAATCGTGGGGACAATGGCGTTCGATCGCAAGGATTATGGGATGAATAGTGGCATCCCATTCATCAAGATCGCGGACCGCGTTGAGGTAAATATCGACCTGAAGGCGAAGCGCGTCAGCGGGCCTCCGGTGAAGTTGAAGCAGTAGCGTGGGAGTGTAGCGCTGCGCAGCCGTATTTAAAAAAATCGCTGCGGTGTGCTTCCGTTTACCACAGCGGGCACACTGCAGCGAAGGTTCCAGCTTCGTTTATTTTCCGGCTACAACGATGGTAAAGGTGCCCGGAATCATCATCGGGCGGGGCGGACGTGCGGGTGGTGCGCCGTTAGCAGCCGGGGCGGGAGGTGGCGTAGCGCCGAACTCAGCGGTGATGAGGTAGACGTTGCCGGTTTTGGTGTCGAGGGTGAGGGTCTTGGCGCGGGGCATGGTGGTGAGGTTCTGCTCGACGACGAAGCTGGTGGGGGATTTTTCTTTGACGATGGTGAGGGTGCCGTCGCCGTTGGAGCTGAAGGCCTCGAGCGTGGCGGGATTGAAGGCTGCGCCGTCGGTGCCCATGCCGATGGGTAGCGCGTCAAGGATGGCGCCGGTTGTGGCGTTGAGGATGACCATGTTCTGGGGCTTGTGGCAGGTGGCGAAGAGGATGTTGTTTTTAGCGTCAAGGGCGAGGCCGGAGCAGCCGCCGCCTTTGCCGGCGAGGTCGTAGGTGGTGGTGAGGGCCATGGTTTTGGTGTCGACGACGGCGATCTTGTCCTTGTCCTCGAGGTCAATGTAGAGGTGGCCTTTGCCGTCGGAGGCGGCCTGCTCGGGGGCGCCGCCGAGGTCGATGGTGCCGGCGATGGAGCCGTCCTTGGCGTTGATGACGGTGACGTTGGGGGTGGCGTGGGAGAGGACGTAGACGCGGCCGGTGGAGGGTTCGGCGAAGAGGCCGTCAGGGTTGCCGCTGACGTCGATGGTCTTGATGATGGCGAGGGTCTTGGCGTCGAACATCGTGACGGGCTTGCTGGAGGCGAAGCCGTGGCTGGAGGCGACGTCGATGACTGCGCCGTGGGCGGTGCCGCTGGCGATCTCACCGATCGGCGCGAGGGTGTCGAGGTCGAAGACAGTGATGCGGCCTACGGGAGCTGCGCCGGAGCGGGCGATGTAGAGGCGACGGTTCGCGGAGTCGGCGTTGACGTAGTCGAAGCCGCCGTCGCCGCCTACCTTGAGGGTCTTGATGATTTTATAAGGGCCAGCTTGCGCGAGCGCAGGCTGGGCGGCGATGGGCAGGAGACTCATACATGCTGCTAGGGCGAAATAGGTAGTGCGCATAATGGACTCCTGGCGTGCGAAGAATAAAGATCTGTTAAGGCACACCTTTATAGCGCTCGAACCTTAAGCGCGGATTAAGCAGCATCCTTGTAACGGTGTCAGTAGCCGGCGGCTTTGCCGTAGTTTCTGCGGTTGTCATGACCGCTGAGGAGTTCTCCGGTTTTGGGGTCTACTGCGATGAGTTCGGAGTCGCCCCAGGTGCCGCCGGTCCTCTCGTCCGCAGCCTGATTGCGATTGGTGGCGTAGCCCATGGCTTTGAGCTGGTTGCCGACGTCAACGGAAAAGGTCTTCTCGAGGTCGAGGCGGTCGGGCAGGTACTGATGGTGGAAGCGGGGAGCGTCCGCGGCTGCCTGGATGTTGAGGCCATTGTCGATGACGCTGATGATGTCGTTGGCGACGGTGGTAATGATGGTCGAGCCGCCGGGGGAGCCCATGACATAGGCGACCTTGTTCGTTTTTGGTGATGATGGTGGGGGTCATGGCGGAGAGCGGGCGCTTGCCGGGGGCGATGGCGTTGGCGGAGCTTTGCATGAGGCCGAAGATGTTGGGCACGCCGACCTTGGAGGTGAAGTCGTCCATCTCGTTGTTCATCAGGAAGCCGAGGCCATCGACGGCGATGCCGTTGCCGTAGCCGCCGTTGAGGGTATAGGTGTTGGAGACGGCGTTGCCGTCCTTATCGACGATGGAGAAGTGGGTGGTGTCGTTGGGCTCCTTGTGGGCGACGGTGGTGGGCGGCGGAGGGAGGAAGCCGGCGGGGCGAACGAGGTCTTTGGACGGGGTGGGCTTGTTGGGGTCAATGGATTTGCGCCAGGCGGCGGCGTACTTCGGGTCGGCCATTTGCTTTGAGCGGAAGCGTGTTGAAGTCGGGGTCGCCGAGGTAGTCGGCGCGGTCCATGTAGGCGCGGCGGAAGGCTTCGGTGATGATGTGAACCTGGGCGGCGCTGCGGTCGGGGCCGATCTTGGGGAGGTCGTAGCCGGAGAGGATGTTGAGGATCTCGACCAGCACGATGCCGCCGGATGAGGGTGGCGGGGCGGTGATGACCTCGTAGCCGTGATAGTGGCCGACGACGGGCTCGCGGTCCTTGACCTCGTATGCGGCGAGGTCGGCAGCGGTGATGAGGCCGCCACCTGCTTTCTCGAATGCGGCGATCTGTTGCGCCATCGCTCCTTTATAAAAAGTTGTGGGGTCTTTGGAGATTGCGGTGAGAGTTGCTGCGAGCAGAGGGAGCTTGAAGGTCTCGCCTGTCTTGTAGAAGTTGCCGTCGCGTTGGATAGATGTGGGCGGAGGCTGGGATTGCGGGTGATATTTCTGCTTTGGAGAGAGCGTGGCCTCCTGTTGCTGTGAGGACGCAGCCGTCGGTGGCTAGTTTGATGGCGGGCGCCATGTCCTGGGCGAGGGTGAGCTTGCCGAAGTGGGACTGCGCGTAGGTGAGGCCGGCGACGGAGCCGGGGACGCCGGATGCTTTGAAGCCCTGGGTGGACAAGCCGGGCACGATGTTGCCGTTGGCGTCGAGGTACATGTCGCGGGTGGCGGCGGCGGGGGCCTTCTCGCGGTAGTCGAGGAAGTGGGTCTTGCCGGTACTTCTCCCGGATGAGCATGAAGCCGCCTCCGCCGAGATTGCCGGCGAAGGGATAAACGACGGCGAGGGCAAAGCCGACGGCGACGGCTGCATCGACGGCATTGCCGCCTTGCTTGAGGATGGCGAGGCCGGCGTCGGAGGCGTCGTGCTGAATGGTGACGACCATGGCGTGCCGGGCGCGGACGGGCTCTTCGGAGGGGGTGGTTGTCGCAGCGGGCGCCGGTTTAGGCGCGGTTTGGCCCAGTAGCGGGGTGGCGATGAGGGCAAGGATTGTGGCGGCTGCGGTGAGGCGAGTGTGCCTGGTGCTGATCAGGTTCAAGTGCTGGCTCCGGGAGTGGTGGTTCTGGATCGCTGAGAACAGGATAGCTCGGCTGGGGTGCGCCGCGCAGACGCCGATCTTTTGAGCTGGGTGGATCTGCGTTGTGTGGTTCATATTTTCTCCTTTCTGGGACGTGACGTGTCCCCCCGCTATTTGTGTGCAAAGTATTCATTCGTTTATGCTTATGGCTGGACTTCAGTGGTAAAGTCATGATTCTAAAGAGTAAGTACTGCAAAGTATTCATCCAGCTTGATTTACGCGTATTTCCTGGTGCTCTCCCTTGAATTTGGTCTAAAAGGCAAAAGCCCCGAGCCGGTTGGTTTGCGGGGCTTTTCTCTTCTGGTTCTATTTTACTAAATGGCGCATAACTAATGCTCAAGTTTTATCCTGATTGTTTTGATGGAGTTGGGTGGTTTTGGGGCTTGACAAGTTTGCACCGAAAAAGCGCGTTTTGGGGATTCTGGGAATCCGCCCAGCATTAGGAGACGTTGAAAGCCCCATGGAAAGACAATTAATACAACAAAGCCGGCTGCTGCTCCTGCAATGCCTCATGCGGTGGATGTGACATGCTTGCTTGTTTGCCACAGATAGAATTGGGGTACATGGCTACGCGTGTCAGGTCGTATTCGAAGATTAACCTGGGGCTGGGGATTGGGCCGGTGCGGGGGGATGGGTTTCATGGGTTGGTGACGCTTTATCAGACGCTGGATGTGCATGATTTGGTGACGGTTACGGCGCGGCGGGCGGGGGAGACGAAGATTGCGTTGAGTACGAATCATCCTCGGGTCCCGGTTGATGCGCGGAATACGGTTTGGAAGATGGTGGAGAGGTGTCTGGCAAAGATGGGTGTTGGGGGCGGAGGTTGCGGATCCATATTGAGAAGAATCTGCCGGTGCAGGGGGGGATGGGGGCGGGGAGTGCGAATGCGGCGGCGGCGCTGATTGGGTTGGAGCGGGAGTTGGGGGTTGCGCTGGCCGAGGAGGAGAGGTTGGCGTTGGCGGCGGAGGTGGGGTCGGATGTGCCGCTGTTTTTGGTTGGTGGGGCGGTTTTGGGGACTGGGCGGGGGGAGATTGTGGAGGCGGTGCGCGGATCTGCCGCGGACTGCTTGTGTGGTGGCGGTTCCTGGGGTGGGGGTTAGTACTCCGGCGGCGTTTCGGGAGTGGGATCGGCGAAGGCAGTTGTTGGTTGCTGGTTGTGAGTTGTTAGTTGAAGAGCACGGGACTAAAGTTCCGGTGGGTCGGGGATGGGATCTCTGACGGCACGGCTGAAGCGTGCGCTTGAAGCAAGCCGAGTCTTCGAACAGCCTCTGAAGTCGCAGGCTTAGCCCCAGGTACGGATGCGGTCGGGTTGACTTTGGGGCTGGTTCCCGATAGATTAAAGGAGTTGAGTCTTGCTTATGCGTCCGTTTTTGGGCAGAAGCCTGGCACTTCCGGTATCGTTCCCGACCAAAACCCTGAGAAAAAACAGGTTGACTCTGACGACAGGTCGGATGGGTTTGGGGAATGATCTCGCGGAGAATATCCTTCTCTCGCTTGTCCGCACCGGGGTTGAAAACGACTTTGAAGAGGTCGTCTTTCCTGAATATCCCTCCCTGCGTGAGATCAAGCGTTTATTGATGGGTATTGATTCCGGAGGCACCTGCTTTGTATGCGGCGCTTTCGGGATCGGGTTCGGCTCTGTTTGGACTTTACCGGTCCGTGGCGGATGCTGAGTTAGCTCAACAGCGTGTCCAGGCAGTCTGGTGTTACGGCTTTCGTTACTGAAACCTTGCCTCGGGCTGAGTACTGGGCGAGAATGTTCGCAGGGTAGGCTGAGTTTGTTGTTGGCGAAAAAGCGAAAAGCAGGTCCTTCGACTCGCGCTTCGCCATCGCTCAGGATGACACATCCGGGATACGGATGACATTCTGAGGGCAACGACAGACTACCTTATTGGGCGATCGACTAACGGTAGGTCCAGAGACTTTGAATCTCTTTGTCTAGGTTCGAATCCTAGTCGCCCAACCATCAAGTCGACGCCGGAATGCGACGAGTTTGGATGTAATTAGGGTTTCTTTGGGCGGCGCAACTTGCCGCAGAGATGGAATGAATTCGAGAGCCGCTGGCCGCGGAAGCACAAAGCAGATTCGGCCGCGATTGAATGAATAGGGGAGTCTCGGCGGTTGAAGGAAGTTGAAGTTTTGAAGGTTGAAGTTAGCGACTTTTAAGTTTCAAGATTCAGGTTTCAGTAGTTAGAAGTACCGAAGTCTTTATTTAGCTGCAGATTCAACGTTGATTTTGTAGACAAGTACGGAGCCGCAACAAGGCTTCGAAAGAGACAACAGCAGGAACTACCAAGGTCAAACAGCCTGGAGGGTTTCAAACGTGAGTAAACAAGACACGACTGCGGTACTTTCCCCTATTTCAGGGCCGGCTGAGGAGATGGAAACGAACTCCTCGGCTGTGCCAGCGAGCTCGGAGCTGGGCCTATCCAGCGGACAAGGCTAAGGCAGCACCGGAGCGGAAGCGCACCGGGAAGCTGAGTGAAGCGAAGCGCTTCAAGATTTTTTGCGGATCGGCAAATCCTGCGCTGTGCGAGGAGATCTGCAAGTTCGTCGGTGTGCCGCTGGGCGAGACCCGGTTGCAGAGATTCTCCGACGGCGAGGTACATTTTCAGCTGCTGGAGAACGTTCGCGGCGCGGACGTTTTCCTGGTGCAGCCTACGTGTTGTCCGGTGGATCAGCATCTGGTTGAGCTGCTGATCATGATGGACGCGCTGAAGCGCGCATCGGCCGGGAGAATCACGGTTGTGATTCCGTACTACGGCTACGCGAGGCAGGACCGCAAGGACCGGCCGCGTGTGGCGATTACATCGAAGCTGGTTGCTGATTTGCTGACCACGGCGGGCGCGAACAGAGCGCTGCTGGTCGATCTTCATGCAGCGCAGATTCAGGGCTTCTTCAATATTCCGGTGGATCATTTGTTTGCCAGCCCGGTGCTGGTGGGCTACTTCCGGGAGTTGAACCTGCCGAACCTTACGGTGGTTTCACCGGATGCGGGAGGCGTGGAGCGGGCGAGATTCTTCGCCAAGAAGCTGGATGTTCCGTTGGCCATCGTTGATAAGCGGCGGACGGACATCAATGTGACCGAGGTGATGAACGTGATCGGCGATGTACGGGGCCGGACGTGTCTGATCCTGGACGACATCATCGACACGGCGGGAACGCTGGTGAAGACGGTGGATGCGCTGCTGGAGCAGGGCGCGGACAAGGTTTATGCGTGCGCAACGCATCCGGTGCTGAGCGGGCCGGCGGTTGAGCGCATTGCGAATTCACGGTTGGAAGCAACTGATCGTGACGAATACGATTCCGCTGCGCGAAGAGGCGAAGCGAGTCGAGAAGATCAAGGTGCTTTCGATAGCAGGGCTGTTGGGCCGGGCGATTGAGAGCATTCATATGGAGACCAGCGTTAGTACGCTGTTCAACTAGGGCAGTTGTTAGTTGCTGGTTGTTAGTTGTTAGTAACTGCCGAGGCGAAGGACTAACAGCGAGCGATTTTGCTGCTGCAAAGGGAGCGGATGGACTCCGTGCCCGAAAGGAAGATGGACAATGGCATCAGTCGACGATTGAAGCAGTAGTGGCTACTCCGCGCACGGGCAAGTTCAATAAGAACCATGCGCGGCGGGTGCGTGTGGCGGGGAAGATTCCTGCGGTGGTTTATGGCGCGGGACAGGATGCGGTGGCGGTGAGCGTGGACCCGAAGGTGATTACGAAGATTCTGCACTCGGACTCGGGCCACAATACGATTTTTGATTTGAACGTTGAAGGCTCGGCGGTGGTGAAGGCGATGATCGTGGACTGGCAGAACGAGCCGATGAAGGGCCATCTGCTGCACATCGACCTGAAGCGGATTGCGATGGACAAGACGATGCGCGTGTCGGTGCCGATCCAGCTGGTCGGCGTGCCGACGGGCGTGAAGAACCAGGGCGGGATTCTGGAGCATGTGCTGCGCGAGGTTGAGATTGAGTGCCTGCCGAGCGATATTCCGAGCCACCTTGATGTGGATGTGACGGGGCTTGAGCTTCATGGCGTGATTCGCGTGTCGGACCTGCCGCACTCGGGCAGCATCAAGTTCCTGGGCGATGAGGATGCGACGGTTGCGCACGTGACGGCTATCCGCGAAGAGGTTGTTGAAGAGTGGATGCTGCTGTGGCGACTGCTGCGGAGCCTGAAGTTGCGAAGAAGGGTAAGACGGATGCTGCTGCTGCGCGCTGCTGCTCCTGCTGCCGATGCTAAGGACGCGAAGAAGAAGTAAGGCACAGTTGCTAGTTGCTAGGTGCTAGGTGACAAGGTAGAGCGGCGTGAAGTTGATTGTCGGACTTGGGAATCCCGGTATCGAGTATCAGTTCACGCCGCACAACGCCGGGTTTCTGGCGGTGGATCGGATCGCGGAGGATTGCGGTGTGGTGGTCACCAACCGGCGGGGCAGGGCTTTGACGGCGAAGGCGAAGCTGGCGGGACAGGATGTTCTGCTGGTGAAGCCGGAGACGTATATGAATCTGAGCGGGCTTTCGGTGGCCGCGCTGATTCAGGAGTTTGAGATTGAGGTACCGTCGGACGGCTTGATTGTGCTGCATGACGAGCTGGCGTTTCCGCTGGGCACGCTTCGGATTAGCGAGCGTGGTTCGGGCGGCGGGCATAACGGGGTGAAGTCGATCCTCGGGACGCTTGGGACGGAGGAGTGGATTCGCATCCGCATCGGCGTTGGGAAGCCGCCGCTGGAGGATGGCAGAGAAGTGAAGGCGGGCGGCAGTGATTATCTGCTGTCGCCGATGCGCAAGCAGGAGCTTGCGGTGCTGGATGAAGTGCTCGACCGGGCGAAGAGTGCGGTTGAGATGGTGCTGACGAAGGGCCCAGGTCCTGCGATGAATTTCTTCAATAGAAGCGATTCGTAGTAGAGTGAACAGATGTTGCAGTTGAAAGAAGGCATACCCCAGGGGACTAAAGCCCAGTCTTCTGGAGTAGATATGAGACCCAAGGCTAAAGCCTTGGGGTACCTAGAAGCAAAGTGCAGTTGAAGCAAGTTTGTTGAGCGATGAAGCTTGCAGTTGCAGGAATGATTTTCTAACAGGGTTTTATTCCAGACCGGGTTGGCAGACGATACGCCAGCGCGGTGCGAAGCAGAACTTCGCAGAAAGAAGTAGACGAAATGAATCGTACTTACGAAATTATGTTCATCGTCCGGCCGGACGTTGAAGAAGCAGACCTCGACAAGCTGATTGAAGGCTTCTCCGCGAATGTGGTGAGTGGCGGCGGTGAGGTGAAGAGCGTTGAGAAGATGGGACGGCGCCGGCTGGCTTACACCGTTCGCAAGTTCAACGATGGCTTCTATGTGCTGATGAATGTTGCGATCGCGGGCACGGGCGTGCTCGAGATCGAGCGGCGTCTGCGCGTGTCGGAGCCGGTGATCAAGTTCATCACGGTGCGCATGGATGAGGAAGAGAAGCGGCTGGCGAAGGTGAAGGCGCTGCGGGATACGAAGGTGAAGCGCAGTGCGCAGCCGAGTGCCGCTCCGGTGCAGGCTCCTGCTGCTGTTGCTGCTCCCGCTGCGGAGAGCGCCTGCTGCTGAGGCTGCCTGTTGCTGAGACTCCGGCGGCGGTTGCGGCTGAGGCTCCGGCAGAGACTGTTCCGCAGAGGTTTAGGTTTCGCGCGCTAAAGAGATTTTGCGATGGCGAGGCGAGATCTCGGCATTGCGTAACGCAGGATGAATTGCTGCAGCCGGCTTCCGATGGGATTGAATGAAGCCCGTCGTTTCAGAGACACCACGGCGTGTCTGGAGCAGGTGAAGGCCAACGGAATTGAAAGGATATGAACATGGCTGACGAAACGAACAGCACACAATCTTCGGAGCAACAGGCTCCCGCACACACACCGCGTCCGGCTTATGCTGGGCCGGGTGGACCGCGTCCTCCGCGTCCGGCGGGCGCTCCTGGCGCGGTGGCCCTGGCGGACGGAAGTTTTTCCGGCGCAAGAAGGTCTGCAAGTTCTGCACGGAGAAGATCGATGCGATCTGCTACCGCGATGTGCGGCTGCTGCAGGGCTTTGTGGCAGAGCGCGGCAAGATCGTTCCGCGCCGGTTGACGGGCGTATGCACACGGCACCAGCGCAGGCTGAGCCAGGCGATCAAGCAGTCGCGCAACATCGCGCTGCTGGCGTTTGCGGCGCGCTTCTAACTTTGTACCGGCTTCAGCAGATGAAGCCGGCTTATGAGATTGCAGAGCTGACCCGTGCGGGCACGACACGGAAATCTGGAGAGACTGCAATGGAAGTCATTTTGAAGGAAGATGTACAACAAGCTTGGACATCGCGGCGATGTGGTGAAGGTTGCCGACGGTTATGGGCGCAACTATCTGCTGCCGGGTAAGCTGGCGATCGAGGCGACGGCGGCGAACAAGGCCGTGATCGAGCAGATGAAGGCCTCGGCGGTGCGCAAGTCGGCGAAGGAGAAGGCCGGCGCAGAGGAGCTGGCGAAGCAGCTGAACGAAGTCGAGCTGGTGTTCGAGCGCAAGGTGGGCGAGCATGACCACCTGTTCGGTTCGGTGACGTCGGGCGATATCGCGCAGCAGCTTGAGGCGAAGGGCTTCACGGTCGATCGGCGCAAGATTGCGCTGGACGAGCCGCTGAAGTCGCTTGGCGAGTATCACGTTCCGGTGAAGCTGCACCGCGAGGTGACGAGCCACGTGAAGGTGACGGTGAAGGGCGAGGCTTCGGAAGAAGAGACTGCTCCGGCTGTCTAGTCCTTCGCTGTTACTGTAGCTTCGAAATCAAGACGCTCTGCTCTGTCCGTTCGCGGATAGGCAGAGCGTTTCTGTTTGATCAAGCAGACCGCAACGACCGATGATAAATTGCAGAATCCATAGATTTTTAGGCCAACATGCGAACCACAAAAATATACATTTTCATTTTTCTGACGGCTCTATCACAGGTATTAGGAGCCCAAGTCATCGACCTATCGAGTGAGCCTGCTTTTGCACCACGGGTCGGAAGTCTTATAGAGACTCAGATTTCGCTTGGCATGAAGATTATCTCGAATAACCGGATACTAATTTCCAGTGATCTCTACACGCGTTGTGATGACGCAAGAGAAACAAATGTATACACCATCTTAGAAATCGACACACGTACTGGAGTTATTTCCAATCGCCGGGCAATTCCAGCACTGCCACATTCCTTCAGTTTGATGTTGGACGCTAACCAGCGACCTCTACTTGTGTCCAAGTCGTCTATACACGTTCTCGCCCCGACTTCTTTAAAGACGACAGAGACTATTGATCTCAACGGGCCAGAAGCAGATGCAGAAGACGCAAATGAAAAAGTACAGTGTGCGTGGAACGGTTTGCGCACGAGCGCGACCCTGATTCGAAACTTATAACTGTGTCTGTTCACGAGCCTAATGGCGGGGTTTATCAGATTGACGGTGAGACTCTAAAAATTACCAAGTTGCCTCCCAAGGCATTTCCGTTTGATTTCCGAACCGGCTTTGATGGATTCAATTTCAAGAAGTGCCCCGCTCTTTTCAAGATTTCTTTTTCTCGTCGCTACCACTGGTCGCCCTGACGTGCCCCCAAATCCGCGCGGTTGATCCTATGAATTTATCCCGTCGTCGGAGCTGTGGCAAAGTGGGAAACGCCAGCGGCGTTTCAAGCAGGCGTAGCCTGCGTCTTTTCCATAGCTCGCCTTCCTGAGTGTGCGAGCGAATTCGTTGGGTGTTCTATAGTCGAGGCTGCTGTGAGGCCGAAGTTCGTTGTACTCCTTTCTCCAGTCTGTGATTTTTGAGCGTGCGTCGAAGAGGTTGCTGAACCAGTTGGCCCGCAGGCACTCCTCGCGCAGTCGTCCGTGGAAACTCTCGACATGGCCGTTCTGCATGGGACGGCCTGGCTGGATGTGGCGTAGCTCGATCTTCCATTCCAGTCCCCAGGCGAGGAAGTGCCGGCTGGTCAGTTCGGGGCCGTTGTCGCAGCGAATCGCCTGCGGCAGGCCACGTTGGCCGATCACTTCATCCAGCACGCGGGTCACACGGCGGCTGGCGAAGCCGGTGTCCACTTCCAGCGCCAGGCACTCGCGGGTAAAGGCATCGACCACGCTCAACACCCGGATCGTGCGTCCCGCCGCGACCACATCATGAGCGAAGTCCAGCGCCCACTCCTGGTTGGCCGCGGTCAACTGCACGGGCGGCGATCCAACGCGGGCGCAGTGTTTACGCTTCTTCCGCTTCAGGCAAAGCCCCGCCTCGCGGTAGACCCGGTAGAGCCGCTGGTGGTTCACCCGCTCGCCTTCCCGCTCCATCAATACCTGTAACCTCCGGTAGCCATAGCGCGGCTTCTCCCTGGCCAGCCGAGCCAGCTTCTCCTTCAGGTCTTCATCCGACCGCCGGGAGCGATAGCGAAAGCTGCTCACGGCGATCGACATCAGCCCGCATACCCGGCGCTCGCTGAACTGGAACTGTTCCTCCAGCCAATGAGCGTCCGTCCTCCGGTCTACGAGCTCAGGCCGTTTTTTTGCGACCACCGCCTTCAGCATCTCGCGGTCCAGGCTCAGATCGGCCACCAGCCGCTTGAGCCGCCCGTTCTCATCTTCCAGTGCTCGCAGCTTCTGCGCCTCACTGGCGTCCATGCCGCCGAACTTCGCCTTCCAGGCTGTCAGGTCCCAGGAGACGGCTTTCGCGAGTGGCAGAAGATCACCAGAGAGGCGTGACTCGACGATGGCCCTCGTCAGGTCTTCGCCACAAACAATGTCCACAACAAGGCTGGTTCGGATCACTCCCCAGCGTCGGCCAAAAGGCTGCTTACGAACGACGCGTGTTACGGAAATTGCTACTGATCCTGGTTTACTTATCCTGCTGCGGTAGTACAGAATAAAGAGGCCGGTCGCCCCTCAGCGAAATGTCTATGGCATCCGCAAAAGGCCGGCCTTCACATCAGCGGTAGGTGGCGCCTGTCCCATCCATACGGAAAGCAGCATTTCGCTAGACGAAGGCGACTTCAAATCCGCGCTCATCTTTCCATTCTGAAAGACAAGCGTCTCTCCTGTCTTACCGATAACGAACCTCAGTTCATCCCCGGGCTGCACATCCTTGAGAGACTTCAGTAGTTGATTTCGATCAACGATCTGATCCTGCGACAGGTCTGGGCTGTTGTCTCTGATGCCTTGTTCCATGGAAGCGATCATCTGATCGGCGTCGATGCTGTGGAGGAAGTGGCGTGTGGGAACCTTCTCCTGCCTGTTCGATATGATCAGGGCGGGATTTGAAGATGGGGTCTCCAAATAGAGTGATGCTACATACACTCTGACCATGAACATGGATCTCAAGCCGACGCCATTCAGGACCAGTTCATGGCCGTCGACAAAAGTGCTTGGTGGAATATGCACACCAGCGAGCCTCACCTCGTGAGTGTTGCGATCGACCTCAGGGCGAACGGGATGGCCGGCCCGAGATTGAGGCCGGCAGCCAGCGGATGGCAGCGTAGATCACTGCTCCTACGCCGCCGCTGTCAGGAGTGCGCGTCCGAGGCGCATCCAACCTAGCTCTTCGCTTCCATCCGTCAACTGGACTCCACCCCGCAGCGATTTCCGGGCTCACTTTAATGATCGCTACCGGGCGCTATCCCGGGAATGATCGCGCGAACCACCACATCGACAGGCACCCCAGAACACCTACAAGCACACCAGAAATGCCGGCTTTCACTCCCCAGTTCAAATGTCGCTGATGCATCTCGAGCCACGTCCTTAACGAGCCGTAGAGCACACCGAACACCCCCCCAAAAAACCGGGGTACCACTCAAAATGCGCGAGCACTTCGAACAAGATCGTCAATGGGATCCGGAAGAGGAACTCCAGAACTCCAAGATCGTACGCTGTCCCCGTTGGGAAACGGACCGCAAGGATGTTCGTTGATGTGTGGCCGATATGATCGTGAATCAGCGCACAGCCCAGTCTACCGACCAGCCATGAAGCTGGAAGGACAAAAGCGACTCGATCCAAGAGGAAGAGAATCTGGCGCGGGGATCTGCCGCGCACCAAGCAGAAGATGACTCCTCCGGCGAGTCCTCGGTAAAGCCCCCAATCGACATCATTCCGGTACGACCGAAGAAGCTCTCATATGGCCACGCGAGGGAAGCGGACAGACTCGCTGCAGCGAGCTTCACAATATGGGCGCACAAAAATCCTGACGCCAACATCACGAGGGACAGCAACTCAACGTCACGGAGACCACCCGCGTCCAGTTCTTTTCCCATCTGGCCGAGTCTCCATCTCGCCAGGAGGACTGCGAGAACCACGAGAGAACCGAACACAGGCAGATGCAGCCCTAGGAAGTCGACTTGACGGAACTCGACATAGGGAATCACGCAGATTCTCCGGCGGTTTCGTAGCCTGCATCAGGCCATGACGCATCCGGTGCCGACACTCGCCGCGGATCTACCGCCTGCGAATACCTTGGGCAACCCCTCGAAAAGTAATCCAAGAGGAGTCTGTGGAAGAAGAGGTAGCCCGTGCCGACTCGGCGCAAGAGTGCTCGGTCGCAGCAGAAGTCCAGGAACCCCGCAGATCAGGAGGGATGGCCTTACTGCGCGTGATCATTCGGAGGCTGATGAAGTGATCCAGAAGAAAATATCCGCCCTTCTCCAGCGCAAAGAAGAAGCCTACCCAACCGAGAAAACCGAAAGCGCCGACCACGGCCGCGGTAGTGCTCATCGTGCCGTCTGAACTGCGATGATGCAACCCCAGGAGCGCTGCAATGCCGATGAGACCGATCGCAACTGACAGCGAGAAGTAAACAGTTGTATACCGTAAGGACTGCCTCAAAGCCGCGTCTGGTGTCGGTCGAACCTGGATCTCCGGCGTTCGCGCAAATGCGTTGATTATCGCTCCTACGCCAAACACAATGGCCGCCATCAAGGTAAAGTGGACTGGCGTGATCCCATATGTTGCGCCTGGCGCATCCACGAGGAGGCCACCCGGTTTCTCCGAATCCGTAGCCAAGGCTGCCCCAAGGGTCATCCCCTCAAGCAACGCGATGACAATGGGTGAGTACCCGGCCAGCCGAATTGAAGTGCCGCGACAGGCCGCCTAACCGTTCCCCGCACGAGCGAAACGATGACACCAATCGCGAAGAAAAAGGGAGGACAAACGAGAGTTGACATACACCATCACAGTCGCGATGCTCTTCATGTAGAACGTAATCACTACCAGAGCAATCATGAAGGCGTCCGCCAGCATGGCACCTTCGACGCCAACGAGTAACGCGATCATCCAGGCAACTTTCAGTCTGTCAGATTTGCTGTCTCTAGACGAGGCCTTCGCCACTTTTGCAATCGTTCTGACGTCCGTCAATTCGGCGAGCCACAGGTCGACTTATCGGAGAGAACTCAGTCAAGAAAATTTGTAGAGCTTTTTGGCGGTCAGTCCGCGAATCTTTGCCTTTTCCGGTTCGGGCACAAAATCCAGTTGGGCATCGAATAGCTTGATCGCTTGGCCAAATTGCGCCATATTTAAGCCGAGTTCTCCCCACATCATTCGATCTGCCCCGAATGTCTCATAGACCTGCTTCACCAGTGGCTTGGCATCGAGATGAGGAAACGGCTGCTTAGACGCGGAAGTCACTCCAGTAGTAGTGAATTTCATGTAAAGGTTTTTGAGCTTGCCGATCTTTAAAACTTCGACGTACTCTTCTGCTGTTCCCTGCCCTGGCCGTGCCAGATGGTCCAGCATGACCGGCATGTCAGGGAACTGCTTGGCAAGCGCTCCTATTTCTGGAGCAAAATGCGGAGTGCACTGGATCAGAATGCCCATCCCCAGCTCATGCACGGCGCGCCAGGTCACGGCCATCTGCGGGTCTTTCAAATCGCGGTCCCGCAAGACACCGGTCGTTGTGGAGGGCGTACCCACGGGATGAAGCTCATGGATTCGCATGCCCACAATCTTGCCAGGATGCCGTGCTGACAGATCGGCCAGCCTTTTTGGTGTCGCCGGACTGATGGGATCCAACAAACAAATCGCCTTGAAGAAGCTTCCATCAGGTCCCGAAAGGCAAGACTCCATGTAACTCGGGTCGTCCTGGTACGGCTCTGGCGTAACAATGACGGCGTGGTCGAGCTTCGCCTCCTGAGCAAACTTCATGAACGTTTCAACTGGTTCCGGCCGACTCGCGCCAGTCTTTCGCGCGAACGGGAACTTCACCGGATCATCGGAAATCATGTGGACGTGCGACTCGATCAGGATTCCCGGAGGGCGAACTACGGTTTGGTTGTCTGCATCCTGACCAAATCCTGCCCAGGTACGGGCGGCGACAAATGCGCCGCCCACTTTCAATAGTTTTCGTCGGGAAAGCATGCCTTCTCCTTATCTCCTCATAGTTAATGCCTGCGTTATGTCGTCAGACATCGTATAGATGGGGAATCGTATATGGAAGATAAAATTGATGTCAAGGCGAATCTTTGGAGCAAATACTCTTCGAGGGGAATGCAAAGCGAGAGTCGTCGGTTGGGAAGACCTTGAAGGGGCACGAAGAACATATGATTTCAGGAGTTGCACAAAGCGTAAATATCTAGCTTCATGGCGAATACCGCATATCGGAGGCATATCGTGCAGCCCTCGATCTTCCTCGGGAACCTCGAGGGCGGGAGGGGGGTGATGCTCTCCCGTCGAAGCTCAAAATCGCCAGGATACGCCCAATTTGCTGAAAACCACAAGAACGACCGGCTTGCTGAAATTCGTCTTGACAGTGCGAGTGAATTACCTATAGCCTGTCTGACGTCTGATAACAAACGGAGAGAGATCAATGAATTGGTTTCAGCTGACTTTCAAGTTTAGGACTATCTATGCAATTCGCGCTACAGAGCGGTTCGCCTATTTCTTTGCGCTTGCAGCTGGCATATTGTGCGCTCGCCCGACCGAACTCCAAGCGCAGGATCTAACGATTCACATCAAGGATTTTGTGCAGATGCCGATTACCGGAGATCCGGCAAGTAAAGGATCAAATTCGTCTCTTCTGGCGCGCGAGAGCTATATTCGCGAGGAACCCGGCGGAGACAAGGATCGACTTTTCATAACGGATCTAAATGGGCCGTTGTACATCTTGAACAAAAAAACGAAACAGATTACCACCTATCTGAATTTCAACGGAGCGAATGGCCAGCCGGGCCTATTTCACAAGCTCACTGTCGCACGAGGCTTCGGCAATGGCTTCAGCAATTTCATGTTTGATCCGGACTTCGCACACAATGGCAAGTTCTACACGATCCATATTGAAGATCCCGATCTGCCCGGCTCTGCCATGCCGGATAACAGCCACTTCCCAGGCGTTAATCTCGATGGCTACACCCTGACAAAAGCAATCGAGAAGCCCGGTCCGACTCAAGCGCGAGGGCGTACTGATCGAGTGGACCGCAAAGAATCCAGCCAGTTCCACGTTCGAAGGAACGGCTCGCGAGCTAATGCGCGTGCAGATTGGCACGGTCTCACATCCCATGGGCGACATGATCTTCAATCCGACAGCCAAGCCGGGCAGCCCTGATTGGCGAGTGATGTACATGTCGGTGGGAGAAGGCGCCGCGGGAGAATCGCGCGATCTTCTCATTCGGCATATTCCGCAGCGCCTGGATATGGTTCTTGGAAAGATCCTGCGAATCATTCCCGACCTGGACACTCACAAGGATTCAAGCACAGTGAGCGACAACGGCAGATATCGCATCCCGAATGACAATCCCTTTGCTAACGTCAAGGGCGCGCGCAAAGAAATTTGGGCATATGGCTTTCGCAACCCGCAGAGGTTAAGCTGGTACGTCGATCCTAAAGACCCAAGTAAAGACAACCTTATCGTCGGCGTGATAGGTCTGCATACCTATGAGTGGGTTGATATCGTGCACAAAGGATTGAACTATGGGTATTCCTTGCGCGAGGGCAACGAGCAACTTGGGACGGACAACAAGACAAGCCCGCTTCCCGCAGATGACAAAATTCCGGTTGAGATTAACGAAACTGAAACTGCAGGCGATGGTTGCTCCAACTTATCCGGTCATCGTCTACAGTCATGACAAGGCATCCCAAGACAGTGGCGATGCGATATGCAATGGATATGTCTACAACGGGAAGATCGCTGCGCTGCGGGGAAAATTCATCTTCGGCGATATCACCACAGGACGACTCTGGTGGGCTAATTACTCCGACATGCTCGCCGTGGACGGCAAGCATCCCAGTAATGCCAGCAGCATGGCCCCGATACACAGGATCAAGATTGTGTGGGACTCTCCTCAGGCAGGGAAGGAGCCGTATGACTCAATGTTCCCGATTGGAGAAATCGCGTACCGCGCCCGCGGCGGAAAGGCTGTGGAGACTGGCCTGCCAGGCCGGGCAACAATCTCGGGGGGACGCGTCGACATTCGATTGGGCATGGATAACGAAGAAAATCTTTACATCCTTAGCAAGGTGGATGGAACGATTCGTGAAGTTGTTGGAGCGACAGTGAGTCAGGAAAAATGACAAATGATTGTGTCAAGGAATGAAATGTTGCAGTCACCTGGTCGTACGAGACAATTTGTGCTGGATTGCGACATGGCATGGCTTCTTTCTCATTAGCCTGCGGGGCTATTTTGTTGCCGGCGGACATGAATATGCAAATCAAACTCGCAATTGTTGTCGCCTGGGGGCTGGCAGTCCTTGCTGCTGCTACGGCTATATCTCAGGTTGTTACTCGCAATGCCTCAGACGGGGTCTTTACCGTCGAACAAGCGAAGCGTGGCCAAACCTCTTTTGGGACCAACTGTGCCGTGTGTCATGGCGAGGAGATGGATGGAAGTGAGTCTGCACCTTCGCTTTCCGGTAACGACTTCAAGTTGGCTTGGGAAGGGCACAATGTTGGTGAAGTGGTCGATCGCATTCAAAAAACGATGCCTTCCAATAGCCCCGGGATATTGAGCCGCGAACAGGCTACAGATATTACCGCCTACATTCTATCGTTCAATAAATATCCAGCAGGGACGATGGAGATGCCTTCCAATGCCGAGTCGCTGAAGCAGATTCGCATTGACACTGCGAAGACGGATAAATAATCGATCAGATTCAATCCGCTAGCTTTTACCTCTTTGTCGGCCTGCCAGTGATCGGGTTCGCGGAGGTGTGAGATTAAGCGAAACGGTGATTCACGGACACGAGACGTGATTTGCGACATAAATGCGGTCACATGTCATACAAGTAAGGCCACAAGAAAATCCTTAAGTAGCCTCTATAAACGTTGGCAAACAGGAAGATATTTTTCGCGTTTAGTCCTTGACAACGCTATGGGGATTCATTTATCCATAGTTTGCTTTACTCGTATGAGGTCTGACAAGATGAGACGTAGACAATTTCTGTCCGCATCTGCCTCGGCCGTAGCGGCCGCCGCTCTTACCCGCCCCATAGCCGCTGCCCCGACCAAGCAAGCGTTGGCGAAGCCATCTGACATAAAACTGGGCCATGAATACCGCGGCCTTGACGACGATCACTTGAAAGGATTGGTGAACTATAGCGTCACGAACGTTGGTGGCCCTCCTGTGATTGCGGACAAAGACCGCCTTTATGCGACTGTAGAGGAACTTGAAAAGACCCGAGATATTTGTCAGAAAAATGGTCTCACTTACGATCTGGTCACACCGCCCATCCTGGCGTCCAGCCATATCGATCGCGAGAAGCATCCGGCAATCATGTTGGCTCAGAGCCCCGAACGCGATCGCGACATCGATGCCTTCAATACATACATCAAGAACTGCGCGGCGGCCGGGATTCCCGCGATTAAGTACAACATGAGTATTCTGGGCGTGCTTCGTTCGGGCCGTGCGCCTGGTCGAGGCAATTCTTCGTACGCCCAATGGGACCTTTCACAAGCCCATCCGGAGACGCCACTCACCCGAGCGGGACATGTAGATGCCGATATGTTTTGGGAGAGGATCACTTATTTCCTCGACCATACGGTCCCAGTCGCTAGCGAGTACAAGGTTCGTATGGCGTGCCATCCGCAGGACCCTGGCGTACCGCCAGAGGGCTACCAGGGTGTGGATCGCGTTCTCGGAACGGTGGATGGGCTGAAAAAATTCATCAGCATCCAGGAGAGCCCCTATCACGGGCTCAATTTCTGCCAAGGGACTGTTTCCGAGATGCTTCAAAATCCCGGAGAAGAGATTTTTGACGTCATCCGTTACTTCGGATCGCGCAACAAGATCTTCAATGTCCACTTCCGCAATATTCGCGGCCATCGCAATAACTTTATGGAGGTGTATCCAGACGAGGGATCTGTCGATTTTGTGAAAGCAATCCAGGTTTACAAAGAGGTTGGCTATTCCCACTCGCTAATGCCGGACCACGCAGTTCAAAGTCCCAACGATCCCGGCGGAGAAAAATCTTTCATTTTCTGTTTTGGCTACATCCGGGCTTTGATTCAGGCTGTGAATGAAACGCCACATCTTGGCGCATAAGACGCAGCAGGGCTTTCCGTTTTCCGAATTCGAGAGCGTACACCGGACCGTCCGTCCCCTCGCTGAGAGGACGGCGACATTCTCGTTTTGAGTTTATTTCCAGATAAGGGAGGAAATCATGGATCTGTTCGAACGTTGTCACGCCGGTATGAAGCCACGGAGATTGCCGGCGATGAGCCGACGGAATTTCCTTGCCTCTCTCTCAGCTTCTTTGACGCTTGCACAAACGGGCTTCTCGCAAGGTGAATATCGAAAGCCCGCGAACCGTAATATCAAATGGGCTCTCTCGGAGGCGCTCTGGCATCCCCCTCTCGGCCCTTTCACCGACATCCTCGACGTGATGCAGGAAAGGGGCTTTATCGGCATCCGTGTGACCGATTTCCCGAACAGCTTCGAGAAGTACGGGGTGACGAAGGCGCAGATGCAGAGCGAGTTTTCCAAGCGTGGTCTCCACGTGGTTACCATCTCCTGGAACGGTCATCTGCAAGACCCGGCCGCTCGCCAGCAGGATCTGGACAATGCGCGGACTGCGATGAAGTTTCTAGCTGACTTTGGCGCCAATCACCTGGTGGTGTTTTCGCCGAGTCGCCGTGCGCCGGGAGCGGATACGCCAGCCGGCTTTAAGGAGTTATGCGAGCGCTGTAACCAGATCGGCGAGATAGCAGGTGAAATGGGGTTCACAGCCGGCCTGCACAATCACATGGGCCAGATGGTCCAAACTCAGGAGGAGGTGGACCGGTTTATGTCCATGACCGATCCGAAACTCTTTGGCCTCTCGCCCGACACCAGCCATCTGAATCAGGCCGGTTGCGATGTAGTGGGGACCTCTGACACGCTATAAGCATCGCATACATATGCTCGACTATAAGGACGCCAAGTGGACCCGCCCTCCACGTGGGCAAGGTCGAGCCGAACGGAAGCGCGCCTCCGACGAATTCCGCCAGGATACTCCTAAACCAGCAGCCAAGACCTGGGCGATCAACAGGTCGATTACCCTAGCTGCCACCGGATCCTGAAGAGTGTGAATTATCGCGGGTGGATTGTTGTCGATCTGGATAGGGCCCCGTTGGGTCCGATGGCAGACTACATACGCTGCGGCGACTACATCGTCAACAAGTTGGAGCCAATCTATTTATGAAGATGAATCGCCGGGAATTTGCACTGGGCACATTGGCTATGGCTGCGCCGACGTGGGCGCAAGAGCAGAAATACAGCATTATCGATGCTCAGATCCATGTCTGGATCAACGATCCGCAGTACCCTTGGGCTCCGGAAACAAAGAATCCGCCGAAAGAGAACGGGACGCCAGCCATGGCGCTCGAATTGATGAAAGCGAATGGCGTCCAGCGAACGGTGATTGCGCAGTACATCGGCTACCGCTGGGACAATCGCTACACCCTTGATTCCATCAAGAAATACGCGCCTTACTTTATGGGTGTTTGCCGCGTCGACCCAACGGATCCGGCAGCCCCTGACCAGCTTTCCAAGCTCACGGAGCAAGGATTTCACGGGGTGCGGATCAGTCCCGCTGGGAACGCGAGCGGCGATTGGATCAACGGTCCCCTCATGCCGCCCTTGTGGAAGCGGACTGAATCGCTGAAAATTCCCATGCAGTACTACGCGCCCATCACGCGCATACCGGACATCGTCCATTTGATCGAGCAGTGCCCCGATCTGACCGTGGTGATCGATCACATGGCCGACTGTCCCATAGATCGACCCCAGGAGCTCGACAAGCTCATCGCTCTGGCGCGCTATCCGCGAGTGTTTGTCAAAATCTCCCACACCTGGTCGATTTCCCGCCAACCCTATCCCTGGCTGGACGCGCAGGAATACGTCAAGCGCCTCTACGCCGTCTATGGTCCGCAGAGACTCATGTGGGCGTCCGACTGGCCGGTGGACCTGGGATCGACGGTCTATGAGAAGACCCTAAGTGTGGTCCGCGACGATATGAAGTTTCTCAACGCGGAAGATAAGAGCTGGATACTCGCGAAGACCGTACAGCGCGTCTGGCCCTTTGCGTGACTTCGAAGCCGCCTTCATCGCGTGCGTTATCTCGCTTGATCTCCCGCACGATGGGACAGTAGCTGAAAACGACGCATTGGCTGTTAGCAGCGGGGGCCCGAGAGAAGGGCGCGCGGCCTTTGGAGATGGGCAGCCACGAGCCGCAAGTGGCCGGCTCTGTACGTGCAATCCAAATTTCATAGAATTCTTTTAATTTACCAATCGGGGATACCGCATGGAATGTTGGTCCGCTCTTCGCGCTGTGCTTCCAGGCACTCTTCTCTTATTCAGTCTCGCCGACTATGACTGGGGAAGGTCAGGCTCAGGCCTCGCCTTCACCGGCTTCGGCTCTCTCAAGCGATGCAGTGGGAGCTCCCGCGCTGCCGCTGTGGGCGTATCCGGTTTTGCCGCCGCCGCCACCGCGGCCTGCCGGCGCGCCCGGTCCACGGCCCACGGCCGCTCCCGATGAAACTCCTCGCCACGTTCCCGGCAGCAACCAGACCTACACGAGGGGTTACATCGGGGATGCATTTCACTGTTCCTGACTGGTTTCCAAATGAGCATCCTCCGATGCCGACACCGGTACGTGAGGGCAAAAGACCGGACGCTTGTGCCTGCGGCCACTGTCATCTTCCCAACGGGCTGGGCAGGCCTGAAAACGAGAGTATCGCCGGTCTTTCCAAGGCATACATCATCGAACAGCTCAAAGATTTCCGGGACGGGTCGCGGCACAGCTCAGAACCTCGTATGGATTCTGTCAACCATATGGTCCTCGCCGCCAAGGCTATCACACCTCACGAGGTGAAAGCCGCTGCCGATTACTTCTCGCAGCTGAAACTTACGAAGTGGATACGCGTAGTGGAAACCAAGACGGTGCCTAAGACGCGCATCGTGGGAGGCATGCTGGCGGCCGAAGCCAATGGCACGGAGCCGATCGGTTCGCGCATCATCGAGGTTTCGGAAGACTACGAGCAAACGGAGTTGCGTAATCCTAAGTCAGGGTTCATCGCTTATGTGCCGGAAGGCAGCTTGAAAACAGGCGAGGCGCTTGTGAAAACCGGCGGCGATGGGAAGACGATCGCATGTACGATCTGCCACGGACCGAATCTTCAAGGTGTAGGCGATATACCCGGAATCGCGGGCCGCTCGCCGAGCCAGATGACACGGCAGCTCATCGACTTCAGAAACGGCACAAGGAATGGTCCTGGAGCCGCAATGATGAAGCTGCCGGCATCAAGGCTGACCGACGAGGACATAGTGGCAATTACAGCTTATCTGGCGTCACTCGAACCCTAGATTCTTCCGAAATCACCGTTTCCGAATCTTTCTGTTGAACGCTCGCCTTGTGAACAGATCTTCGATGGCCCAGAGTAACGAAGATCGATGAATCCGCCAATACACTGCTTGCGATAGTCGCGTACATTCTTATTGTTGCCGAAATCAAGCGCATCGATGCTTCGGCCACGCCTGCGGAAATCACTATATGAATCATGATTCCAAGAACGACACTCCTCGCGTCACCACTATGCGCGTTGTCCCGGTCGCCGGCTGGGATAGCATGCTGCTCAATCTAAGCGGCGCGCATGCTCCCTACTTCACGCGCAATCTTGTCTTGTTGGAAGATACTGCCGGCAATACCGGCGCAGGCGAGGTGCCGGGCGGCGAAGCTATCCGCGAAGTTCTCGAACAAGCGCGCTCACTTGTTATCGGAACGAAGATCGGCGACATGCGCCGGACCCTCGCTGCTGTCATGACGGCATTTGCCAATCGCGACACAAAGGGCCGGGGCCTGCAAACCTACGACGAGCGCATCGCCATCCATGCTGTTGCCGCGATTGAAGCTGCACTACTCGACCTGCTTGGGAAACTCTTTGATCTTCCGGTGTGTGCGCTGCTCGGCGATGGCCAACAGCGTAGCCGGGTGGATGTGCTCGGCTATTTGTTCTTCGTCGGCGACAGAAGGCGAACGCCGTTGGATTATCGCACAGGCGAAGACGAATCCGATCCTTGGCTTCAACTGCGCAACAGAGAGACTGTCACAGTCCCACATCTTTTACGGCTGGCCCAAGCTGCACAGCAGCGGTACGGATTTCGGGACTTTAAGCTGAAGGGTGGTGTCTTCGAAGGAGCATTCGAAATAGAGGCCGCCGGTGCGCTTGCGGAACAATTCCCCGGCGGGCGCGTCTCGCTCGATCCGAACGGCGCCTGGTCGCTGGCGGAATCCATCGCGCTGTTCACTGGCAAGCAATCGGTTCTCGCCTACGCGGAAGATCCGTGCGGTGCCGAAGACGGCTACTCTGGCCGTGAAATCATGGCCGAGTTCCGCAAATCTACGGGTATGCCGGTCGCCACAAACATGATTGCCACCGACTGGCGGCAGCTTCACCATGCCGCGCAGTTGCATGCCTTTGATATTCTTCTTGCCGATCCGCACTTCTGGACAATGCGAGGCTCAGTACGTGTCTCCGAGTTTTGCCGCGATTATGGCCTCTGTTGGGGCTCGCATTCCAATAATCATTTTGATATTTCGCTGGCTATGTTCACTCACGTTGCCGCAGCGGCGCTCGGCAAAGTCACTGCGATTGATTCCCACTGGATCTGGCAAGATGGCCAGCGGCTAACTCGCGATCCTTTGCGCATTGTCGGCGGCGCGATCGAAGTTCCTCAGCAGGCGGGCATTGGAATCGAGTGCGATATGTCCCAGATCGAAGAAGCGCATCGGTTGTATCGGCGCATCGCTTCCAACACGCGCAACGATGCAGCGGCGATGCAATTCCTCATCCCCGGGCTGGCACTTCGACCCGAAGCGCCCCGCATTGATTCGGTAAAGGGAAGGTCACTCCAGCTGCCGAATCTTCCGCATCTTCCTACGGCCTGTATTTACCGACGCTCACGTTTTCCGGCGTGACCAGCTCCAGCCGCTTGATCTCCCCAACGATGGGACCGTAGCTGATAATGGCGCAAAAGGCGATAAGACTCACAAAGACCAGCGCACCGTTGTATGAGTGTGTCTTTTCGACGATGTACCCGATGATGAGCGGTGTGGTGATGCCGGCCATGTTTCCGCAGAGATTGAACAGTGCGCCGTTGATGCCCACCATGCCCTTGGGCGAAGTATCGGAGATCACCGTCCATCCCAAGGCGCCGATACCCTTTCCGAAAAACGAAAGCGACATGAAAAACAGCATGACGGCCTGGGCGCTCGCGTAGTTGCAGGCAATCATGGTCATCGCCAGCCCCATCCCCGCCATGATCGGGAGTTTGCGCGCGAAGCTGAGGGAGTAGCCGCGGTCGAGCAGCTTGTCCGAGATGACGCCGCCAAGGATGCCACCGAAGCCTCCGCAAAGTCCCGGCACCGCGGCCGCGAGTCCCACCTTCAGGACGGACATGTGCCGCGCCTGCGATAGATAGAGCGGGAACCATGTGAGAAAAAACCAAGTGAGCGTGGTGATGCAATATTGGCCGATATAGACGCCCACCAGCATGCGGTGACTGAGCAACATCTTCACCGTGCCCCAAGTGAGCGTGTTCTTCTTCGCGCCTGCCCGGGTGTCGGTGTTGACAAGACCTCCGCCGCGCTCGATCAGGTCGATCTCCTCCGTGGAGATGCGCGGATGCTCCTTGACCCCGTAGATGTTGGCGAACCAGACGACAGTAAGGACGGCCCCCAAAGCTCCCATGAACCAGAAGCAGCTCTGCCACCCCGAAACATGAATAAGCCATCCAAAGATAGGCGCGAAGACCGGCAACGCGAAGTATTGCGAGCTATTGAAAATGGCCGAGGCGCGCCCCCGTTCCTCGGCCGGGAACCAGGCGGCCACGATGCGCCCGTTGCCGGGAAAGACCGGGGCCTGCGCCAAACCGGCAAGAACCCTGAGCAGGAATATGGCGCTGAATGCTTCGCTGGCTCTCAGATAGCCGGCGCAACCGATGAGGCAGGCGAAGATCGACCAGAGGATAATGCTGATTCCGTAGACGCGCTTCGATCCAAAGCGGTCAAGCAAGCCGCCCGCCGGCAGTTGTCCGAAAGCGTAGGCCAAGCCGAATCCGAAGAGCAGGCGGCCCAAACGCTCAGCATTCATGTCGAGGTCTTTCGGCATCGCAGTGACGGCTTGGGATAATGCCGAACGATCAGCGTAGCTGAAGCAACTTACCGCGAAGAGAATGCAGATGATGAGATAGCGGACGCGCGTAGTCTTCCCGGATTCAGTCAAAGCAGTCTTATCGGATTCAGTCAAATTTGAAGCACCTATTCTGGTCAGACCTACCCCCTCCCGACCTTTGCGCCGGGTCTACCGTGCAATCCCACAATTCACAATCCCACGGTGCTTCCTTGCACCAATCTTGGGCCCGCATCCGGCTGCTAAATGCCGACCGGTTCGGGAAATGCGAATTGTGGAACCGCCCGTTTCGTCCTATGCATAGATAAAATGCAGTGGCTACACATCTTCCCGGATTAGAACGACAATCGCATACCGAATCGCCACATCCGCTGATCGATCCCTTCACGGCCTGTGTTTGCAACGCTCGTGATCGTCATGAAGGAACTACTGCCGACAGTTCCATTTGGATTCGCGAAATTGGGAGAATTCGTGACGTTAAATGCGTCGGCGCGAAATTGTAATTTAAACCGCTCCAGAATCTTGAAATCGCGGACTATACCCGCGTTGAAGGGGTGAATGGGAGGACCAGTGAGCTTATAGAAGGGAAAGTTTCCAAACGAGACTGTGGTCACTTGCGCGAAGGAACTCGGATTATAGTATGGGTGCCCAGAACCTTTGCCGCCGAGTTTCTGTATCGGACCAACAAGATTGGCTCGTTGGGTACTTCCCGGAGCGTTGAGTGAAGTAGCGGGTGCAGTCACATTGAATGGCGCAGCGGTAATATAACTGAACAATGCATTCACCCGCCAGCCCCCTAATATAGCCGAGGCCGCGCGGCCATGGGCAAACATCTTGCCAGCGCCGAATGGGAGGTCGGCCACGGCGCTAATCTCAAAATTATGGGTATGATCATAGGTCGTGCGAGCGCGATTGAGGCTGTAATAGCCGGGCGCCGCGACGCATGGGGTACCGTCGTTATCCGTGCTGCCGCAAATACCCAGATCCTTTGAGAATGTGTAGCCAACTTGTGTTTCAAAGCCCGAGGTAAACCTGTGCTTGAGTGAAGTCTGCAATCCATCGTACTTGTAGGTCCCCACCGGTCCTTCCGTTTGGGTGGTCGCTGTGCGGCCAAACAGGATGTTGAGCGGCTCGCTGGCAGTCCCACCACCGACCGTCCCAGGATTCTCATTGACGATGGATAACTGGCCCACTTCGCGTGTTCCCACATACCTAGCCTTGGCGGACCACCCCTTGCCCAGGGTTCTCTCAAGTGTGAGGTTCCACGACATGGTGTACCCCCGTTTCCAGTTGTGGGGAAGGATTGTGCTGGCGGCGTATTGTCCTGGCATTGGAATGATTCCATTACCGTAGGACGGAAACGTGATTGCAGGAATGCCAGTCGAAATGTTACTAAGAGGAACGAGGCTGTTGGGCGCAGTAAGAGCTGAAGTGATGATTTCCGGATAGTTGACTCGGAAGATTCGGACAAGATCGAACGGATCGTGAGAAATACCGAAGCCGGTGCGAACTACGAACTTATCCGAAAGACGGTAGGCGATCCCTACGCGGGGTTCGAACAGTTTCTTGCTCATCGATATCCCACAGTCCGTAGGAATCAGGGCATAACCGCAGATATACATGTTATTGCTGGCAATATCGTAGAACTCGATACCGCGGTCGGCGCGCGTGACCATTGGAAAGTACTGCCATCGTAATCCGTAACTGAGGGTCAGCTTATTATTCACCTGCCACTGGTCCTGTCCGTAGGCTGCGAATTCCCAGCTGCGATTCGTGAACCCGCCGGCATTAGCTATAGCGGGCGCAACCGCGCTCGTTCCCAAAGTACTCGTTTCCCCGAGCATGAAGGACGCAAATGAATTCGTCTCGCTGGTGGTTGCTCCGGTAGTGGAGGTTTGCCCTACGGCGAACCCTATCGCGCCCTGAGCCCCAGCTCCTGAAAGAGGTTGTATCTGCAGTTCATTTAGATCGCCCCGGATAATATCGATTCCAAAACGCATAGAATGCGCTCCCTTGGTCTTGCCCACATCGAAGACCCACTCGTACTCGGGATCGTTTAACAAATTCGGTTGAAAGTTGCTCGGCGCGCCGATCGCGGTAAAATTGGCGATCGTGATCTGGGGCCACCCGCCCTGAAACCAGTACGGACCATTTGTACCGGGAATGCCCAGAACGTCGAGGCCTATGTTTTGGTCCAAGTTAGCTTGACGACTGTCGGCTTTGGCACGGGTATAGCCATAGTAGGTATCAAAGACAAGCGTTGGACTCTTAACGTAAGTAGCAGAAGCAGTGAGGCTGAGGGTGCTTCCATGCGAATTGCCCGACTGGCCGCCGACCGGCGGCATCGGCGGGCCGCCAAGGGCGTCACCGAAATCCTGGCTATTGTATGAAACCCAATCCATGCCGCCGACGCGGATAAAGGTATTTAGCTTGGATGTGGGAGTCCAATTGACCTTGACGTCAAGGGTAGTGAGGTCCTCATAATAAGGACCGGATACGTAAAGATTGTTCTGGTCGCCTGGCAGAGTGGGATTGGGCCACAACGGCAGGATCTTCGCAATTTGAGAGGGAATGCGATTTGGGCAGATCGTGTTCGGGACGCCGCCGCACGAGATCTGCGTGCGGCCAGCCCCGGTGGTCTGGTTGCCGGTCAGCGGATCATAGATTTTCGTAGTCGAAGCGCTGAAGTCGCCGGCTTTCTCAGCCGCCGTGGGAACTGAAACCAGCCCGCCTTCTTGCACCTGGTGATTCGTGTGGCCTTGGACGCTGGCAAAGTAGAACAGCTTGTCCTTTATGATCGGGCCGCCCACCGTCCCTCCGAACTGATTTTCCACAAGTAAGCCCTGGCTTTGGCCCGCAGGGAGGAAGTAAGGCTTTGCCATAGTCGCGCTTCCGTTGTAATACTCAAATGCCGATCCGTGAAGCGCATTCGTGCCGCTTTTGATGGTCACGTTGATCACTGCGCCGCCGGCCGTCCCGTTCTCCGCGGTAAACGCAGCCGTAACAGCAGAGACCGTCTCGATGGCATCCAGCGCCGGGACGTAGGCTATGGCGTAAGGGCGCCATATATTCGAGTTGATGGCTCCATCAATGCGGGTGACATTGCCCTCTTCGTTAGCTCCGTTCGCGGTGAACTCAAGTGATCGGTCGGGGTTGCCCGGGGTCGAGGTGTTGGTCGACGGCATGGTGAAACCGGGTTCCATGACAAACAGCGCCTGGAAGTCTCTGCCTGGTTGGACAGGGAGGTTCGAGAGAGGGATGGTGGTAATCTGGGCATTCACGTCTGCAGTATCCGTCTGCAATTGTGCGGCGGTTGCATCCACAGAGACAGTCTGCGTGACCGCCCCTACTGTGAGCGCCGCGTTGGCCCGAGCGACAGTGTTGACGGTAACGATAACGCCGGATAGTAACTGCTGGCTGAATCCACTCTTCGCTACCTTGACTTCATAAGTTCCCGGTGGAATTGACTCGAAAGAATATGCGCCGCTCGCGCTGGCTGTCGTGCGCCGAGTGTCGTTGGTGTCCACATTCCGAAGCGTCACGTCTGCCCCTGGAACGACGGCGCCAGAAGCGTCGGTGACATTGCCCACAACCGACCCGGTCAGCACCTGAGCATGGGCGCTCAGGCAGGATAGTGAGAACCACATCAAACCGGCAACGAAGACCGGCAGTAACTTTCTAACGCTCTTTTGGATGGGCATAGGAGTATCTAGACCTCGCAGGACATCATACAAGTCACGGACTATAGACATGTGCCAAAATGAATGTCAAGGTAAAAATTTGTCTATGCTTCAGATCGCTAGTGTGCACATTTCACCGGCCGTGGCGCCTGCCTCGGGACCGGTCTCCAACCTTCCCCTCTTGACAGTCTGAAACCGGTTCCCATAAGATGTACGACATGTGATGACTCCGGTCGACGCAAGCAAGGATAAGGAGCACTTTCTATGAACAGTATGAGCCCGATAGAAATGGCCGGAAGAGTCAGCAAAGGGCTGCTTTGCTTTCCGGTGACTCACTTTGGAGAGAACCTGGAGTTTGCCCCAGGTCCCTACAGGGAGCACATTGCCTGGCAGATATCGAACTCGCCTTCAGGCTTGTTTGTTGCCGGCGGTACGGGGGAGTTCTTCTCTCTCACTCCGGCCGAGTTCGCCACGGTTGTGAAGACCGCGGTTGTGGAAGCAGATAAAGAGGTTCCGGTGGTCGCCGGATGTGGATACGGAACAGCGATGGCCAAGGAGTTCGCCAAGGCGGCTGAGGAGTCTGGCGCCGATGGGATCTTACTCTTGCCGCCCTACCTTCTGCATGCAGAACAAGCAGGCTTGGCTGCGCACGTCGAAGCCGTATGCGCTTCCACCCGGTTGGGCGTGATCCTATATAACCGGGATAACGCGGTTCTCGATGAGATAACCATCGAACAGCTCTGCGAGAAGTGCCCCAACCTTGTAGGTTTCAAAGATGGCGTAGGGGACATTGAGCGCATGACCAGTATCCACACCAGGGTGGGCGACCGCCTCATCTATATTAATGGATTACCAACGGCGGAAATGTTCGCGCTGCCCTATATGCAAATGGGCGTGACAACATATTCTTCTGCAATATTCAATTTTCTTCCCAAATTCGCGCTGAGCTTCTATGGGGCTGTTTGCAGACGCGACTTCGAGACCATCACCAGGAGCTTACGCGATTTCATCGTGCCTTTCAGAAATCTGCGCAACCGCCGCAAAGGCTACGCGGTTTCGATTGTTAAAGCCGGAATGAAGGCTATGGGTCGGAGTGCCGGGCCTGTTCGGCCCCCTCTGATGGACCTGACCGAAGGGGAGTTCGAAGAATTATCGATACTCCTCGAAGGCAAGTCATAACCGATTTGTTCCCGCTACGCGCGGATGGAGATAGAGTTTGCTCTGACGATCAAACGGACCACGGCCAAGCTTTATATGAGTCCAACTGCGCCTCATGTCACAGCGTTGAGGGGACTCGAGTTCCTATCCACTAGGCAGGGGAAGAATCTTAGCGATCTGTTTGACCGTATCCGCACTACGATGCCCGCCGATAAACCTGGTTCGCTTAGTTCGATCAAAAGGCCAAAATCGTTGCGTACGTGCTCAAAGTCAATCAATCCCCTGCCGGAAGTTTTGCATTGCCCCATCATCTGAACTGCTGAAGCAAATTCGCATGGCTGACGGGAAGTTATAAGAGGATAGCGGAATCCCTTTGCGAAAAGCTCAATCGAGATATGGGCTACTACCGATCGTTTTACTGACTTTCTTTATGGCTTGCCAGATCTTGGGCGCGACGGAGTCTCTCCCGGCTGCTGGCCAGATGAGTGCGCATCGCCACTCTTGCTTCTTCCGGATCGCGCCGGACAATGGCGTCGAAGATGCGTACATGCTCTTTGCTCACCAAATTGAGATACTGAAGCCGCTCCTCGGGGGTCTGATGAGCATTGAGGCGAGCGCGCGGAATTGACTGGGTGCCGAGATGGCTCATGATCTCCACGAAATAAGGATTGCTAGTAGCGTTGGCAATCTGCAGATGGAACTGAAAATCAGCCTCCGCCGCATTCCCACCGGAATTCATGTTCGTGCGAAGTAAGTCCAGAGCTCGCTGCATTTCTTCCAATTGATTCTCTGTCCGGCGTGCCGCTGCAAATGCCGCTGCCTCGGTTTCCACGCTGATACGGAGCTCCAGCATCGCCAACACCTCTCGTACAGTGAGAATTGCAGCTTCGTCAAATTGCAAATCAAAATAGGTGGGAATAGGGCGCACAAAAGAGCCAATGCCGTGACGCGTTTCGATCAGGCCCGCAGCTTGCAAGCTGGTAATCGCCTCGCGAACTACGGTACGGCTAACGCCATAGCGCTCTCTAATCGTCGCTTCGGAGGGAAGTTTTTCGCCAGGTTTTATGGCTGAGTTACGAATACTTTGTGAAAGCTTGTCGACCAAGGATTGGGTCAGGTTCCGCGAGCCGACCCTCAACAGAAGCCCATCATCCCAAGCAGCTATGCGAAGCTCCGTTTTTCGTCCGTTACCGCTGAACTTCGAGGCCTGATAAAGACGCTGCCGTGAATCAGACGACTGGGCCGTCGTTATGCCATTCGATGTGGATGATCTAGAGTTCATTCGCACCTTCGGCGTCCTTAGACGTCTAAGTTATCAACTGTTTGCAGACCAGGTGGTCTACTTTCATTGGCTTCGCAACCGGAGAATGGCCTAAGGTGCCGGGCAGACTCGCTGAGAGGATTATAACTGAATTATGCATAGATTGAGTACTCGGTGAGCGCGACTGGGGCGACAGACGCTCGTTGGTCAATCGCGTAATCACCTGGATATTCGAGCATCTGGTAGCTCAAGAGCATTTTGATCGCTGTCCAAGTCGTGTACCTCGCCAAAATTAGATCGCCGTTGAAAAATTAGCTAGTGTGAACACGCCCTAGAGGCTGTTAATGACTTGAGTTGAGGATTTTGAAGATTTTACTGAGCATGAGGCATGCGAAGGCGAAGTAGTGGAAGGCGGCGAGGGTTTGCGAGAGGCGTTCGTAGTCTCTGGCCAGGCGGCGGAATCGTGCGGCCCAAGCGAAGCTTCTCTCCACGACCCATCGGCGCGGCAGCAGGACGAAGCCGCGTTTGGCCTGCGTGTGCTTGACCACCTCCAGTTGAATGCCGTGCCGGGTGGCCGCGCTGTCAGCGGCTTCTCCGGTGCCGCTGAGCGCCGAGCCAGCAGGACGTACGGTCAGCAGCCGCCAACCACTTTCTGAGAAGGAATTCTTGATGATGCTCAAGGAATCCTGACTGCGATCATTGATGCCGCCGAATCGACATACGAGCTTAGCACCTGTATGACAAAGGGAAGCCGAATTCTTCCACACTTTCCTTAGCTGCTTGGTGAAGTCTTCGGCTGAGGAATGTTCAAGGTCTGATTTTTGCTGAACATAATTGATTTCAGCTGGACCTCCAACAAACCAATATCGTAACCATTGATCCTGGCGATACGTACGAAGTCCATAGTAGGGAGGCGACGTGATCACCCATGAGAACTTTGCGGCGAACTGTCGCCTAGTTGGTTGGCGGCTGTCCCTGCATGTCACAACTCCTTCTATTTCCGGCATAGGCTCCGCGAGAAATCTATTAGCACGACGCTTCACGACCTGCTCGATATCAACAGAGATCGGGTTCATTTGGCGCTCACACCAAAACTTCACCGCATAGGCTGGTTTTGGCGCAAAGGTTCTTGGGCATTGATTTGAAAAATAGGATGGCTCGCCTTTGCTCAAAGGGCCATGAAGTGCTCCCATGACAATCGCACGGAGCATTTTGCGGGAAGGACTTGAAGAGTTTCGCAAGAGTTCCTCGCGAATTCGACAGAGATCTACCAGAGTGCTGGGATGGAAGGCGAGATCCCAAAAAGGTCCGGTCGGGATGTCATCTGGATCTTTGCCCTCCCTGAGTATTGCCTGGAGAGAGGCCAGAACTCCGCGCGAAGAACAATTCGCTAATTTGGCTTGTGCGATAGCCGTAGCTACGGGACTGCTATCAAATCCGGCAGAGGACATCCCTAATAAACGAGCTGCAAAATTTGTCGTGCCACGCCCACAGTATGGGTCGAAAATCCACTTTTTTTTGTTCTTTTCGCGCGCGAGTACGCGCAGAGGAAAATCCAAGGGATACATCGTGAAATAGGGACAGATGGCGTTTAGCGAACAGTTCATCGATCTTCAATCTGCAGGGTTTTCCCCCTTGCCATTCACCTCGCATGGAGCGAAGCAATCTGGAGCGCGTAGCAGATGCTTACAGTACATCATACACATCCCTGCCGGAGGCCAAGCTATTGCAAATCTGTCGGTTAGCCGCCATTTAGTCACCCATTCCGTGTGACAGATGACCTTGTTAAGCTGCTAGCCGGAGAACAAGTCCGGTGAGTGGAATCACCAAACGTGTGTAATGGTGGCGGTGGCCAGGGACTGATTCGAGTGCCATTACGCCGCTAGAAGTGTGTAATGGTGGTGGCCAGAGGAAGGATCGAACCGCCGATAACCGCCAACAATTCCCTCTAGAGAAAGACACCAACCGCCCTGACCATACGTAGGCAGCGCAATTCTCCAAACACAAGAGTGTTTCTAGGAAGGGGAGATTTTCCGGGTATTTCAGCGGGTTTCTAATTCTTCCAAGCGGAGAGAACGGCCCAGCAGACTAAATGGCGGCCGAACAGTCTCTCGAACCTCTGTTTCTCTTTGGGGGAAACAAAGGTTTGAAGGAAAAGCGAAATGCCCTTCAATTAATTTTCGAACCGGTGTTTCTCTTTAAGAGAGAGAAAGAGAGCAAGATTTAGAGAGAGAGAGAGAGAAGAGGAAATCTGATAGTTGTCGTGGTTCGGTCAGTACTTCACTGGAAGAAGCGTTCGGACGAATGAATATCTGGATGAGAGATGCGTTCAACTAGGGTGGCCGACTGATCTTGACGAGAAGACTGTCCAATCTTGAGGGAAGCAAAGAACTCCGAAGTGAGTTATCGGTGCGAAATCCCAGACAATACTGGCGTGAAAGGGGCACTGCAAAGCTAGTGCGCGAGCGGATCAGGGCGGGTTTGAAAGTGGACGACCTTGGGCATCGTGCCTTTTCCCGTTTCGCTGTGGAACGGTGTGCGCGTGCCCCATGTGGTCCATACACCCTTGCCCTTCCAGCCGGCGTTTACATCGTCGATACGCCCATCCATGCCTTTGGCGAAGAATCCCATCGGATAAGGTACGCGCATGATCACGAACTTGCCATTGACCAGGGCGATCAGCGAATCAGAGGAGTTGCCGGTGACGATGGGCGTGTTCGGGCCCAGGCCTAGGGTATCGAAACGGTCGACCCAATCGTAATAGTGCGAATCGTCGCTGCCCGAATCGCGTCACGTTCTTGAATTTCGGGCCCGGCGTTTGATAGAGCGTCCAGCCTTCCGGGCATTGCCGGCCGGTTGCTTTCGGCCCGTTGAGCGGGCCTTTGCACTTGCGCCGGTCGAAGCTCGCGAGATGGCCGCTGCCCAGCGCCACCCACGCAACGCCGTTGCCGTCCACGTCCATTCCCCGTGGGGAGAAGCCCGAGACGGGCGCGCTTGCGGATCGTTCCACGGGACTTCATAATATTCGGCGAGAGCTGTCTCGGGCGGATTCGAGCCCGGATTCAAACGCACGATCCCGCCGGGAAAACCCAGCACGCTGCCCCACACCATTCCGTCCGGCGCTACGGCGAGCCCGTAGAACGCTGCATTGAGGCGCGTGTCTTTTGTCGGATCGGGCGTCGCGTTCAGCACTTTGGACACGCCAAGGCTTTCGCCGCTCGGCGCCGTGACCACGCTCTGCGTGCCTTCGATGTATGCATCGCGCTTGCCATTGCCGTTCGTATCGAGAACCAGCGCGGTCCAGCCTTGCGATTTCGCGTCGTCGTGAGTCTGATCCCACATTTTGGTATTCAGCCAGCCCACCACGCCGCCTCCGCCTCCGCTGCTGGTCCACAGCGTGTCGTTCGCGTCGCTGGCGAAAATCAGATGGTGTGTGCTGAAGCAGGTATCGATCATGACACTTTTTTGGTTGCCGGGTCGTACACCGCCAGTTGGCGGCCCGAGCTTTCGACAGGGGTAAGCTTCGCCGAAATGAGGCTCGATCCAGCCTTACAAAACGCCGGATCGGTGTTGGCACGGATTCGCGAGGTGTACCACACCCGTCCGTGCTCATCGAACATCGGATTGTGGACTGTTGTATGGCTGTCCCAGATCGGCTCTTCGCCCCAGAAATTCGAGGCCTGCAACGGCGGAGGTTGTCCGGGCGTGTCCGCGTCGCGGTAAGGAGTCTTCACATGGCTGATCGTGTTGTGGACGGGATCGAGCACCGGAAGATAGTCGCGGCTTTCCTCCGGCGAGCCGTAGATCAGCCCGTTGGCGTTCAAATGTGGATCGCGCTTGTCCGTTGAGATTTCGTCATGAAGATAAGCCGTGGGATCGGCCCAGTCCCACTGCGTGATCACCACGTTGCGCTCCACGCCCTGCGGGCGCGACGGCGTTTCAGACGGAAGCTCGCCATGCGCGATGCGATTGGTCCAATCGCGCGAAGAGATCGGCGGCCCGCTGAGGCCCCAGCTGCGTGAGCCCACCGACCATCGCCGATCCCGCCTGCCCGGATTGCACGCGGCGCATCCAGGACTCGCCTGGAGTCGAGAAATTCGCGAAAAGCGGCGGAATCATGCGCGTATATTCATTGCCGAGTTGATGGCAGGATTCGCAGCTATCGGTCTTGACGAGGTCCGAATCCACTCGTCCTGGCTCTTCACGTTGGGCGAGATGCCGTTGCCACTCGGCCCCGTGCCGGGAAATTCATTTCTTTGCGGGCACCTTGAGAAGGGCATACCAGTAATTCGCTGGATAGTATTGCGCGGCTGCGCTTTGCGTCCGGCGCGACGGTCGGCTTCAGATCGACAATTTTTCCCGGATCGGCTCTGCACCTTCGGGGAATCCATCAGGCCGTAACCGCGCGCCCACACCGCATAACTCGCCTTCGGCAGATCGGGAAGCACGTAGCGGCCACGATCGTCCGTGACCACTTCCTTGATGTAGCGCGTCGGCAGATCCGTGGTTTCCGCGATCACCCAGACGCCTGCTTCCGGCCCGTTGGCGCTGGTCACTACTCCACCGATATCGTCGGCGTCGATTTCCGGTTCGGCGCTTTGCGCGCGCACAGGAATGCGCGCCACGATGAGATAAAAGATCGCGAAAACAGCGAACGCTAAGCAGACCGCTTTGAGAGCTCGCATCGGGGACCTCCTCGGAATGAGGACGCAAAACCGGCGGTTCCTGAGCCGGTTGGCATTTTTATACACCCTGGACTGGTGCGTCAAACCAATTCGTGTTATCGCCGCTGGCTCAGGTGGAAAGCTTCGGAAATAGAACTCTGCTCGCCAAGTCTTAACAGCGAAAGAGAGCCGGATTTAGAGAAAGAAAGAGAGCTCGGATGGTTTCACGGGCTCGGGCAAATTCTCTCGTTACACTTCCAATTTTCTTTCGCAAAACTGCCCGAAAATGTAACTTTTTCGTGCTCAACTTGCCTGTAAGTCATTGATAATAAAGGCTGGCGGAGGGAGAGGGATTCGAACCCCCGTTACCCGTTAAGGTAAAGCGGTTTTCAAGACCGCCTGCCTTAAACCACTCGGCCACACTTCCGTAACACCATGATAATACCACCCCAGTTAGCGCGAATAGCGCGAAATACGCACCGCTGCGATACTGGAAAGCGTCTAATCTCTGTCTATGGCAGTCCCGACCACCAGAAAGCCACCTCCTTCGACCGAACGCTCGCCAGCGCCCGCTCCACCCTGCTCTTCAGCGAGATCGTCCGCCTCGCCATCGACAGCTTCCGCGCCAGCAAGGTCCGCTTTCTCCTCACCATGCTCGGCATGATCATCGGCTCTGCCTCCATCATCCTCGTCGTCACCCTCGGCGACACCGGCAAGCGCTTCGCCCTCGACCAGCTCTCCTCCATCGCCCCCAACATCGTCGAGATGCAGTTCGCCGGCGGCAGCATCGCAGGCCCCGACAACACCACCACCCCCGACTACATGACCCGCGAAGACATGAACGCCGTCATCGAGCAGGTCCCCAACATCGCCTCTACTCCCCCATGCTCGAGTCTCCACGACAACATCAGCATCGGCAACGGAGTCTCCAAGGACACCATGATCCTCGGCGTCTCGCCTCAGTACAAAGACGTCCGCAACCTCAGGCTCGTCGCCGGCCGTTTCTTCGACGAGCAGGACACCATCGCCCACACCAAGGTCGCCGTCCTCGTCACGCCTCTCGCCAAGACCATCTTCGGCACGCCCGACTGCCGCCATCGACCGCACCATCACCATCGAGGGACATCCCCTTCGCCATCATCGGCGTCTGCCGAGATGCGCATCGACACCTTCGGTCAATCCGAGCTCAGCGACCAGACCATCCTCATCCCCTACCCTGTCGCCCGCTACTTCACCGGCACCGACACCGTCAAAGAGATCTTCTTCTCCATGAAGACGGCCAGCGACGTCATCCCCGGCTCCAAACGCATCCTCGCCATCATCAAGAGCCGCCACCGCGCCAACTCCGTCTATAACGCCTTCATCATGACCGGCATCCTTAGCATGATGGCCCGCATCGCCAACATGCTCACCGTCGTCCTCATCCTCGCCGCCCTCATCACCCTCATCGTCTCCGGCGTCGGCATCATGAACTCCATGCTCGCCAACGTCCAGGCCCGCATCCGCGAGATCGGCATCCGCAAAGCCCTCGGAGCCACCAGCCGCGAGATCCGCCTCCAGTTCCTCACTGAAGCCGTCTTCCTCTCGCTCAGCGGAGGCATCGTCGGCACTCTCATCGGCCTCGCGATTCCCATTCTCCGTCCGCTTCTTCACGCCCTTCACCATTCCCATCAATCCCTGGTCCGCGGTCATCGCACTCTCCACCTCCGTCATCGTAGGCGTCGTCTTCGGCACCCTGCCCGCCAACCGCGCCGCCCGCCTCGACCCCGTAGAAACCCTCAAATACGAGTAACACTCCATCTGAACCACTGACACCGCAGTTCTCTCCTGAGCCACCTCCCCAGACCCTACCCGGAGACACCCATGCACCTTCGCTCCTCGCCACGTCGCCCTATCCCTCGCCCTCATCACAGCCACAGGAGCACTCATGCCATCCGCACCCGCCCAAAACGCCCCACCCCAGCGCCGCAGCACCCAGTCATCCCAGCCGACAAGTACCAATGGCTCGAAGACGTCTACGGCGACGCTCCATCGCCTGGGTCAAAGCCGAGAATGAGCGCTCCGCCAAAATCCTCGAAGCCGACCCACGCTTCGCCCGCTTCGAAGCCACCGCCCTCAAGGTCCTCGAATCCCCCGACCGCCTCCCATTCCCCGACCTCCATCGAGACCTCGTCTACAACACCTGGCAGGACGCCGACCACGTCCGCGGCATCTTCCGCCGCACCACGCTCGCCGACTACCTCACCCCCAATCCCAACTGGCACACCGTCATCGACTACGACGCTCTCGCCAAAGCCGACAAGCAGAGCTGGGTCCAGCACGGCCTCCGCTGCCTCTACCCCGGCGACCGCCTCTGCCTCGTCACCCTCTCCGCCGGCGGCGAAGACGCCGACACCCAGCGCGAGTTCGATCTCAAGACCGGAGACCTTCGTCCCCAACGGCTTCACCCTCCCCCGCTCCAAACAAGACGTCGCCTGGATGGACAAAGACACCCTCCTCGTACGCCGCGACTGGGGTCGCCGGCACCATGACCAAATCCGGCTATCCCTTCGTCGTCAAGAGTGGAAGCGCGGCACGCCCCTCGACTCCGCAAAAGAGATCTTCCGCGGCAAGGAAACCGACGTCAGCGCCAACGGCTATCACCCTCCACGACGCCCAGGGCCACCACGCCACCATCTTCACCCGCGGCATCGACTTCTTCAACAGCGAAGTACCTCATCCTCACCCCCAAAGGCCCCGTCCATCTCGCCCTCCCCGGCAAGATCCGACCTCGACGGCCTCCTCCACGGCCAACTCATCGTCACACTCAACGAAGCCTGGAAGCCCGAAGGCCATCGATAAAACCTTCACGCAAGGCTCCGTCATCTCGCTAGCCCTCGACGCCATCCTCAAAGATCCCCAGCACCTCAAGCCCACCATCAGTCTTCACGCCCACCGCCACTGAATTCGTCCAGGAGGTCAGCACCACCAAAAACCATCTCCTCCTCACCACGCTCGAAAACGTGCAGGGCCGCGCCTCCATCTACACCCGCAACTCCGACGGCACATGGTCGCTCCACAAGACTCGACGTCCCCGACAACCAGGCCATCTCCATCGTCACCACCAGCAACACCGACGACCAGCTTCTTCCTCAGCGTCACCAGCTTCCTCACCCCATCCTCGCTGCTGCTCGGCGACGCCGCCACGCAACTCACTCAAGCTCGCAAGATCCATGCCGCCCCAGTTCGACGCCTCCAAGCGACATCGTCGAGCAACTCTACGCCACCTCCAAAGACGGCACCAAGATCCCCTACTTCGTCGTCCACCGCAAAGACCTCAAGTACGACGGCTCCAACCCCACGCTCCTCACCGCATACGGCGGCTTCCAGGTCTCCAACACGCCCTCCTACTCCGGCACCCTCGGCAAGCTCTGGCTCGAGCACGGCGGCGTCTACGTCCTCGCCAACATCCGCGGCGGCGGCGAGTTCGGCCCCGCCTGGCACGAGGCCGGCCTCAAAACCCACCGCCAGCGCATCTATGACGACTTCACCGCCGTCAGCCGAAGACCTCATCACCCGCAAGATCACCTCACCCCGCCGCCTCGGAATCGTCGGCGGCTCCAACGGCGGCCTCCTCATGGGCGTCCAGATGACCCAGCACCCCGAGCTCTACAACGCCATCGTCATCCAGGTCCCGCTGCTCGACATGCTCCGCTTCGAACACATCGCCGCCGGCGCCTCCTGGGTCGGCGAGTACGGCTCCGTCTCCAACCCCGACGAGCGCAATTTCCTCGCCTCCATCTCGCCCTACAACAACCTCCACGCCGACGTCGAACTACCCCGAGCCGCTCATCTTCACCACCACCAAAGACGACCGCGTCGGCCCAGTCCACGCCCGCAAATTCGCCGCCCTCATGAAAGAACTCAACAAGCCCTTCTACTACCAGGAGATCATCGAAGGCGGCCACGGCGCCGGCGCTGACCTCAAACAATCCGCCAACACCTACGCCACCGAGTTCACTCTACCTCACCCGCAAGCTAATGGACTAATCAATGTGTAACGAGCGAACCCGGTCGGGCGCTCAGGCGGCAGAAAGGTCATTTGAGCGCGGCTTCGGCGACCGGGGTCATCAAACTGAAACCAGCCGCATCCGGATGGACGCCATCGCCGGTAAGATTCGGTCCGTAATGAAGACCTGTGGAATCCTGCAGTATGGTGTGATAGTCGAGGAGCGTGATGTTGTGCCGCAATGCGAAGGCCTTGAGGAAGCCATTGAGTTCGGAGATGTGTGTGTAGCGGGTAGCAGACTGATCGACCGTGTTGCTATTCACACAATATGGATTGTCGTAGCATCCCCATGGGGGTATTGTGCCGATAACAACTTTGATGCCGTAGTACTCGGCTGTCTGCACCATATAGAGTAAGTTCGCGCAGATGTCGCCTGGGATGATAACCCCATATTGGGGTTCGGTGCATAGTTGCCAACTGGAGGAATTGAGGTCATTGGTGCCGACAAGGATGTGAATCGTCTTCGGATAATGAGAGATCGCATCCTTCACGAAGCGCTGCGCGACCAGAAGAGAAGTATCTCCGCTGACCCCCTTCGAGATCCAGTTTGGATTGGCTTGGAAACTTTGATCCTGCCCCCAGAGAAAAGTGATGGAATCGCCGATGAAGATGACATCGTCGGTCTGAGGAATGTTAAGTGGAGGGAGTGGAGCTATGCCTGAGCCACAGCCAAGAATGAAATTACAGAGAAATAGGACAAGAAAAGCCGCCGCACTGGGACGTGTATTCACGCAGGGATGAGCACATTGTACGATACGGGCGTTGTTTCGCTTCGCAGGTCCGGCCCATCGCGGGGCATGCGGGTGCGAATGTCGCGGAGGTGGCCCCATGCGTATTCGCGTGTGCTGCCAGGATAACGAGGCTTCTGACAACGGATGGCTCGCCCCACCTCCAGAACCGCCGAGTCGAGAGAGCTAAAATCATCTTCGGAGACTACGAGACAAGTATGCCTCCTTCGCTCTCCTAGAGGGTGTGCCGTCTTTTGCTCACCTTCCTATCTCAATCGGCTCACCTCGCCAAACAACCCGCATCCAACGTTCATGGGCTTAGACGGGAAAACAGGTCAACACCACACCATGTCTCGACTGCACCGGCAGGCACTCTGCCTCCTCATCCTGATCTTCGCCACCACAGCCCGAGCCCACGCCACCGAGCTCGACGACGGCTATCGCCACCTTTACAACCGCAATTACGAAGCGGGCCGCGCCGATTTTCGCTCTTGGATGGCAGCCCATCCCGAAGACCCATTCGGCCCTGCCTCAGATGCAGCCGCTCTTCTCTTCACCGAGTTCGACCGCCGCAGCATCGTCGAAATCCAACTCTTCAACGAACCCAATCCAACCGTCGACAGGCAACTCCCCCCGCCAAATCCAAACCTGCGCTCCGACTTCGACCAGCGCACCCAGCAGGCCGAAAAGCTCGCCGACACCATCCTCACCAAATCACCCAAAGACGCTCACGCGCTCTTCGTCAAAATGTTCATCTATGGCCTTCGCGCCGACTACGCCGAGATGCTCGACAAGAGCGACTTCAAGGCCCTCCAGTTCAGCAAGAAGGGCGCCGCCTACTCCGAGCAGGCGCTTCAGGCCGATCCCCAGCTCTACGACGCCCACATCGCCACCGGCTTCGAGAACTACATGCTCAGCCTCAAGCCCGCGCCCGTCCGCTTTGTCGTCCGCCTCATGGGTGGCCAGACCGACAAGGCCAAAGGCATCAGCGAACTAAGAATTACCGCGGAGCACGGCCGCTATCTCGCCAACTTCGCCAAGCTCCTCCTCGCCGTCGCAGTACTACGCGAAGGGGAGAGGACCGAGGCCCGCCAACTACTCGGCGAACTCGCAAGAGACTTCCCGCAAAACCCCCTCTACGCCCACCAGCTAAGCCGCATTCAATAAAACCAAACCGGTAGTTACGCGTCTAGTTTCTTTGCCGGAAGTCTTTCATCCGAACCAATCGCTAGGAACTTGTTGAAATAGGCACCCTGTATGCGGTGTTGGCCAGGGTGTATTCGTCTTACAGATATGCGTGGAGACGAGCGAGTTCAGGACGGGATGTTCAGTTATGTGTCGTTGCAGCAGCGAGTGCCTTCAGATCATCCGTTGCGCGAAGTGCGCAGGGTGACCGACACCGTACTGCGCAGGCTGAGTCCGGAGTTGGACGCGCTGTACGCGGACTCTGGGCGGCCGTCGATTGCGCCGGAGTACATTCTGCGAGCGCTGCTGTTGCAGGTATTCTTTTCCATCCGCTCCGAGCGTCTGCTGGTCGAGCAGATCGACTACAACCTGCTCTTTCGCTGGTTTGTGGGCCTGGGCATGGATGATGCAGTGTGGAATCACGCGGTGTTTTCGAAGAACCGCGACCGTCTGCTGACCTCCGAGGTAGCGCAGCGGTTCTTCGCCGAAGTGAACAGGCAGGCGAAGAAGTTTATGTCGGACGAGCACTTCACTGTGGATGGCACGCTGATCCAGGCCTGGGCCTCGCAGAAGAGTTTCCGCCCCAAGGATGATTCCGGAGACAGTGATGGGACCAACTTCCATGGCCAGAAGCGCAGCAACAAGACGCACCAGTCCACGACGGATCCCGATGCGCGGCTGTACAAGAAGAGCTATGGCAAGGAATCGAAGTTGAGCTACCTGGGCCATGCGCTGGTGGAGAACCGCAACGGACTGATTGCCGCGGCCATGGTCACCCATGCCGACGGATTCGCCGAACGCGATGCCGCGCTGTTGATGCTCCACCGCAAGCAGATGGGCCGCTCCCGGCGCATCACCGTGGGCGCAGACAAGGCGTACGACACCAGGGATTTTGTGCGCACGGTGCGGGAACTTAACGTGACCCCGCATGTGGCGAAGAACGACAAAGGCCGCGCGAGCAACCTGGACCGTAGAACCACACGCCAGCCTGGCTATGCCGTCAGTCGCAGCCGTCGCTGGCTCATTGAAAAGAGCTTCGGTTGGCTCAAGCAGACCGGCCCGCTGCGCCAGGTCAAGCTGCGTGGCTTGGAGAAAGTAGACTGGCTGTTCGTCTTCAGTTGCGCCGCACACAACTTGCTGCGCCTGCCCAGGATGCTTACACAACAACAACCGCCACCCCTCAGGAAGCAGTGTGTCTGAACGGCGGTTGCAGGCCTCGGGGGTGCTTCCCTGTGGCCCGTAAACCCTATGAACACCGGCCAGACGCGCATTTCAAACAGATTTCAACTGGACAAAGACACAAACCGCACGGAAACCCTCCACAATGCGACGAATTTCAACGAGTTCCTAGAGCGGCGACAGGGTCAAACTTGCGAAGCATCAGAATTACGTGAGAGTAACCGAACCGTACTTCACCTGCGCTTCAACCAATCTGATCGGCTGAGAGGTCGGCCATAGCTCATGTAGCGCCTAAAGTGTCTGCGTGAGAACGCCTCGTGCGTTTCGAGGATATATCGGGTGATGCGGTTCCGGGTTCCGATGCAGGGTTTTTTGGAGGAGCGGGGCGGCTAACGGATCATGGGTTGAGCGGTTTTTGGCTCGCTCCGGCGGCATGGATGCGGGTGAGGTTGTAGGCCAAGGCTGCAAGTGTCCATTCGTTGCCCACGTTATCGATGCCGCGGGTGCGGAACTGGCGCATGCCGCGCTGTTGTTTCAGGACTCCGAAGACCGGTTCGACGATGGCTTTTCTGCGTCCGTAAGTGATCCTCCCGTCGTCGGTCTGCAGCTTGCGGCGCATCCGCCGATGCGCTGGGGCACAGGCTTTTTGGCGGCAGCGAACCCCCAGGTTGAGGCTGCGCGCAAGGTTCGAGTCGGGCACATAAGCGTCGAGGTTTTGTGCCTCCATCTGTTCCAGGTTCGCGATGGAGAAGAACCCGCTGTCGGCCAGGGTCTGTCCGGGCGGCTGGCCGCAGCGTTGGCGCACCTGCTCGACCATCGGCAGCAGGGACGCGTTGTCGGCCGTGCTCTGGGTCAACCGCTGGGCCACGATCAGGTGATCGTCCGAGACCGCGATCTCCGCCGTGTAGGCCAGATCGAAGCCGCTGCGGGTGCACAGAAAACGGGCGTCCGGATCGGTGCGCGAGAGCTTCTTCAGGCCGCTCTTGTTGAGCCTCTGAAGCCGCTGCGGAAGCTCCTCCAGCTTGCTCTCCAGGTGATCGATGGCCACCTCCAGGCCGCCCGCATCGGCATCGTCCGTGTCCAGCATCTGCTGCCAGCGCCGCACCTGGCGGCGCAGGTCCGCACGCAGATCGCGCAGATGCTGCTCGGTGTCCAGCTTGTCCCGGCAGGCAGAGGCCTTGATCCGGGTCGAGTCGATGGCAACCTTGCCCAGCTTGCCCATGCCCAGCTCGCGGGCCATCTCCAGCACCTGCGTGAAGCAGTCGTTCAACGCCCGCGCATGACGCCGCCGGAACGCGCTCAACGCCCAGTTATCCACCCGCGCCCCGGCCGCAAGATAGCGCAGTGGAAGATCTTCCACCAGACGACGTTCCAGTTGCCGGGCGCTCGTGATGCCCGTCGCGTACGCGTACAGCCAGACGCTCAGCATCAGCTCGGGCGCATACAGCGATCCGCCTTCGGACGAATACGCCTGCTCGAAACCGCTCAGGTCCAGACGTTCCACCACCCGGCGAAGAAAGAAGCAAAGATGATCGCCACTCAACTCGTCCTGCACACTCGGAGGAAGCAGATAGCACTGCTCAGGGCTGTAGCTCTTGAATCGCGACATGATCCCTTGTCGCTCACACAGCAGTGGAAATCAAGTGCTATCCGTAGTTCTCACGCAGACACTATACGCCTTCAAAGGCGAACCCTGTTAGGCATTCGAATTCCTTGTTCAATGCCTGAAAATTCCCTGATACGGTCGAAAAAATTCCCTGTTCTTTTTGGACTGCGGAGAAGGGAATCGAGCTAATCGGCGCGTAAACACTGGAGAAACCCACCATCGCCGATCGTCAGGGTGTTAAAATTCCCTGTATTTTCCCCGGCGGTCTCAACTGGTCGATGCAACACTATCTGATTTGGAGGTGGTGTTGATGAGACAAGGAAGACGTTATGGGCTTTCTGCGGAGCAGAAGGGCGAGATTTGGCGACGCTGGAAGGCTGGCGAGTCGTTGCATGAGATTGGCCGTGCGTTCGGCAAGGATCATGGCTCGATTCAGTTCCTGTTATTGCAGCGCGGCGGGATCGCTCCAGCCGTTCGTCGCCGCTCGCAGCGAACGCTCACGCTGGCGGAACGGGAAGAGATCTCACGAGGCATTGCTTCCGGTTCGTCGATTCGTGAGATCGCCAGAGAGCTTCAACGAACTGCGTCGACGGTAAGCCGGGAGGTCGCACGCCACGGTGGCCGGCCGATCCGGAGTTCAACGACGTGACTCACATCAATGTCCTCGTGTTCTTTCTCGAAAAACTGGATAATCTCTGTTTCGGATCTCCGGCTCTGCGGACACTGAAAGAGAGCTCGAACCGGGAGGCAGCTGCTGCAGAGCACGACCGCCGATTCATTCCGTATTCGATAGTTATCCCTCTGCACTTCATGTTCCGCCTTTTGTCCAATCACCAGTAAGGAGGTACGCCGCCAATTGGTCGTCTGTTAAGTCTGCAGCCGTGATGACCTTCCCGGAGTCGCGGACTTGGGCGCCTGCTGCCAGAGTGGCCCTTTCGATCGCTGGTAGATAAAGCTTAAAATAGTCTCGAGCGGCCTAAATGCTTCCTGTCAAGGCTTTGTTTGTCACCTGTTTGGCTATGGCTTTGATCTTCGGGATACGTTTCTTTTGTCCGTTTTCGTTGATGGTGATGGATTCAGCTTCCCGAAGTAATTCGCTATCAAAATCTAGAGCTTTCTTGGGGCGTCCTCTAGGAACTCGTTGAAATTCGTCGCATTGTGGAGGGTTTCCGTGCGGTTTGTGTCTTTGTCCAGTTGAAATCTGTTTGAAATGCGCGTCTGGCCGGTGTTCATAGGGTTTACGGGCCACAGGGAAGCACCCCCGAGGCCTGCAACCGCCGTTCAGACACACTGCTTCCTGAGGGGTGGCGGTTGTTGTTGTGTAAGCATCCTGGGCAGGCGCAGCAAGTTGTGTGCGGCGCAACTGAAGACGAACAGCCAGTCTACTTTCTCCAAGCCACGCAGCTTGACCTGGCGCAGCGGGCCGGTCTGCTTGAGCCAACCGAAGCTCTTTTCAATGAGCCAGCGACGGCTGCGACTGACGGCATAGCCAGGCTGGCGTGTGGTTCTACGGTCCAGGTTGCTCGCGCGGCCTTTGTCGTTCTTCGCCACATGCGGGGTCACGTTAAGTTCCCGCACCGTGCGCACAAAATCCCTGGTGTCGTACGCCTTGTCTGCGCCCACGGTGATGCGCCGGGAGCGGCCCATCTGCTTGCGGTGGAGCATCAACAGCGCGGCATCGCGTTCGGCGAATCCGTCGGCATGGGTGACCATGGCCGCGGCAATCAGTCCGTTGCGGTTCTCCACCAGCGCATGGCCCAGGTAGCTCAACTTCGATTCCTTGCCATAGCTCTTCTTGTACAGCCGCGCATCGGGATCCGTCGTGGACTGGTGCGTCTTGTTGCTGCGCTTCTGGCCATGGAAGTTGGTCCCATCACTGTCTCCGGAATCATCCTTGGGGCGGAAACTCTTCTGCGAGGCCCAGGCCTGGATCAGCGTGCCATCCACAGTGAAGTGCTCGTCCGACATAAACTTCTTCGCCTGCCTGTTCACTTCGGCGAAGAACCGCTGCGCTACCTCGGAGGTCAGCAGACGGTCGCGGTTCTTCGAAAACACCGCGTGATTCCACACTGCATCATCCATGCCCAGGCCCACAAACCAGCGAAAGAGCAGGTTGTAGTCGATCTGCTCGACCAGCAGACGCTCGGAGCGGATGGAAAAGAATACCTGCAACAGCAGCGCTCGCAGAATGTACTCCGGCGCAATCGACGGCCGCCCAGAGTCCGCGTACAGCGCGTCCAACTCCGGACTCAGCCTGCGCAGTACGGTGTCGGTCACCCTGCGCACTTCGCGCAACGGATGATCTGAAGGCACTCGCTGCTGCAACGACACATAACTGAACATCCCGTCCTGAACTCGCTCGTCTCCACGCATATCTGTAAGACGAATACACCCTGGCCAACGCCGCATACAGGGTGCCTATTTCAATAAGTTCCTAGGGTTTCCCGAGCTTCCTCGGGAAATAAATCATCGGCCATGATTTATTCGCTCCTCGCCTTATCTCTGCGGTTGAATGTTTCCCCAGTTTCTACATGTGTTGCGTCGAGCTTGGTCTGTCTTTGCCATCGACGAATGATGGTGTCGATGTAGAGCGCTAACAGTCATTATGGAGTGACCGGCGCGATGCGCTGACGTGGGTTAAGCTGTGATCGTCCGAAGGACGCACAGTTCAGAGCCACAAGCGGAAGGAGCCGGTCATGAAGGAGAAGTTACGATTTCTGGGCATGGATGTCCATGCCGAAACGATTGCTGCAGCGATAGCCGAACCGGATGGCGAGGTACGAAGTCTGGGTACGATTCCCAACCGGATGGAGTCGGTACGCAAGCTGTTGAAGAAGCTTGGCCCGGTAGAGAAGTTGCGGGTCTGCTATGAAGCTGGGCCGACTGGCTATGTACTGTACTGGCAGTTGGCTGAACTAGGTGTGCAGTGCGAGGTGATCGCCCCGTCACTGGTCCCGGTGAAGGCCGGCGACCGGGTGAAGACCGATCGGCGCGACGCCGAGAAGCTGGCGCGAAGCTACCGATCCGGCGATCTGACGGCGGTCTGGGTTCCGGACGAGGGTTCTGAGGCGTTACGCGATCTGGTGCGTGCGCGTGAGGCGGCGAAGCAGGATCAGTTGCGAGCTCGTCACCGGCTGGGCAAGTTTCTACTGCGCTCGGGTCACCGTCCGCCGCCTGGAGTTAGAGCCTGGACCCATCTCCATCTGATCTGGGTCTCGCAGATACGATTTGCGCAGGTGGCTCAAGAGGCCACGCGGCTGGACTATCTGCATGAAGTGGAGCATATGCGAGAGCGGGTCCTGCGACTTGAGCAGGCCATCGCCGAGGCGGTGAAGCTGGCATCGCCAGTATTGCAGGAAGTCATTACGGATCTGCAGGCATTGCGCGGCATCGCGCACATTTCGGCGGTGACGATCGCGGCTGAGTTAGGCCAGGTGTCTCGCTTTGCAGGTGCTCGAGAGCTGATGGGTTATTGCGGCGCTGTGCCGAGCGAGAACTCCAGTGGCAAGCGGACTCGACGAGGCAGCATTACGAAGACGGGGAACGCTCACCTGAGACGGATCGTCGTCGAAGCAGCATGGAGTTACCATCGTCCTCCTGCCATCTGGGCCGGGTTGCGAAAACGCCAGCAGAGCGTGTCGGAAGAGGCTAAAGAGATTGCGTGGAAGGCACAACACCGACTGCATAAACGGTACGCGAGACTCGCGGCCACGGGCAAAGACAAGAGAAAGATCGTCACAGCGGTGGGCCGCGAACTCCTGGGTTTTATCTGGGCCATAGGAACTAAAGCCGAAGCCACTGTCAGGCAGCGAACAGCAGCTTGAGAAAAAGCAAAAACCTCTCTGAGAAAGGAAAAAACAAAAGCGAATCAACTGATGAAAAACGTCGTCCAAATCGAGCACAGTGCCAGCAGCAGCCGGAGCAAGCACGAAGGAGAATCCTCGTTTGGCCTATGCGACAGGCTCAGCCGGACTCGCGATAACAGTCAGAGGCAGCTCCCGACGGATCAAGATTATGCGGTTTCGACCCGCGAATATCAGACTGATCAATCGTCGCTGAAAACTGCCCCGACTGCTGCTCGCTCTGTCCTCGAAAAACGACGAAACCAACCACAACAACAAACCCGTCGATTGCGCAGGTTGACACGGTCACTCCATATCAGGCCAATGCGCTCGTCACGGAGCTACCACAAAACTTTTGATTAATGCGGTGCCCAATGGGGGTGAGTGGTGAAGAGTCCATCCATAAAGCCGATCTGAAAGGTGATAAACAGTCCGAAGGCTATGCTGACCAATCCCGATGCTAGTCCAAGGCTACGATTTAAGGGTGCAAACCGCTTGCCTGTGTAGGCAAACGGCGCACCAATAATCATCGTGATCAGCATCATTCCAGCGATCGTTCCCAGACCAAAAACCAGAAGATAGGCGATCGCCCACCGAGGATCGCGAATGGCGGTCAAGACAAGTAGAGCGACGGCGGCCGATCCGGCGAGTCCGTGAATGAGTCCAACTGCCAAGGGCCGCAGAAACTGATACAGCCCTAACCGCTGCAACCCAATCTGAAATGCACCTCTGGGTTTTTGGTCCAAATGCATGTGAATCTCCGGCCTGTGCATGTGAATATGCCCATGGAGAACACCCTCACGTTCGTGGACATGGGAGTGCACAATTCCCACTCCGGTGTGGCTATGAACCGGTGTAAACCGATGGGTGATCCATTGCGTGACGCCGGCGAGATTCAGGACTCCAAGGAGAATCAGCATAAAGCCTACAGCCAGTTCCATAGTGAGGCCGACGCGAGGCGGAATTGCAAGGTTGAATAAGATAATGGCCACTCCTACTAGAAAGATCGTGATGGTGTGGCCTACTCCCCACAATGCGCCAATCAGACCTGCCTGCCTGACACTTCGCTGACGACTTACGATCGTGGACACGGCAATGACATGATCGGGATCCGTGGCGTGGCGAACTCCGAGAAGAAATCCGACTCCAATCACTGCCAGCAAGTTCGTCATGCGATGCCTGTCTTGAGACTCGAACCGATTTTCCTGCTTCAACCCGTGTTGCTCAATCCGCTACTGATACGGACCATCCAATCACAATGCCGCAGTGCACGCTGACGAGTTCCTTGATAAGGCATTCTGTCACATGGCACGGATTCTTAGATAACGCTTGATGTCAGGAGCTAACGAAATCGCAATCACAATTGCCCCGATTCCCACAGCGGCACATATCAACTTCATCATGTCAATCACCTCATCGATTTGCTTTGCAACTTCGTTTACTTGGATGCATTTCATTGTGCCATCGTCTACACGGTCATTTTTTGCGATCGTTCTGTCAACGCATCCGCAAGGAATTGCAAACAGTCGTCCATGCCCTCGTTAGTCTTTGCAGAGACCTTGAACACTTGCATTCCAGGCCGTACCGCTTGAATGTTTGCGTTGGCTGCATGCTCGTCAAACTCGACCGCCGCTGCTAAGTCGATCTTGGTGATCACCGCTACGTCGGCACTGTTGAAGATGGTGGGATACTTCAACGGCTTATCTTCGCCTTCCGTTACTGACAGCAACACCATACGAAGATCCTCACCCAAATCATAGGAGGCAGGACAAACCAGATTGCCCACGTTTTCAACGAAAAGTATGTCTAGTTGGCCCAGATTCCAGTCTTCCAATGCGTGCTCAATCATGGCCGCTTCAAGATGGCAGAGCGTTCCGGTAGTGATCTGCCTTACGGGCACCTCGCTGCGCGCCAGTCGCAGTGCATCGTTCTCCGTGGCCAGATCGCCAACCAGCGCAGCTACCCGAAAATGCGGCTTGAGCAGGGTAAGAGTCTTCTCAAGAAACGTGGTCTTACCGGCGCCAGGGCTTGAGACGAGGCTCACCGCAAGTGTTCCCTGGGTGCGAAAGCGATTGCGTAATGCACGTGCGATCACATCATTTTGCTTGAGAATGTTCTTGCGAACTTCTAACATGCGCGGTTCTGGATTCATTATTTCAGCTCCAGAGCAGTGACGGTCAGCTCTTTTCCGTGAATGACTTCAGGCGTTTGCGTGCCGCAGTCGGGACAACAAAACAGCTGCATCGATTTCAGGGTTTTGGGCATTTTGCATGATGGGCAGTAAACCTCAATCGGTATCTCTTTAACAACCAGGCGCGAGCCCTCGAGTGGTGTGCCGCCACAAGCTACTTCGTAAGAAAAAAGAAGCGCCTCCTTGACCACGCCTGAGAGAGTGCCAAGCTCGAGGTGAACGGCCTCGATATACACTTTGCGCCGCGCCGCTTCTTCCTGTGCCATATCCACGATGCTCATTGCAATCGAAAGTTCATGCATGGAGCGCCCCTTCAAGACTAGAAGATTTTGTTTCATTGAAGTGGCCGAATGTGGCAAGCGCCGCCTGTCCAAGGCTGATTCCTCCGTCGTTCGGAGGCACTGCATGGTTAGTCCAAATCTCAAGCCGGTGGGGCGCGAGGACTGATCGCATATCTTCAAGTAGCAGTTCGTTCTGGAAGACACCTCCAGAAAGCACGACTGTATCTATCTCGTGACTGTGGCAAAGCTGCACAATTGCCTTGACCGATCCCGCGGCCACGCCACGTTGGAAGGAACGCGCAATTTCAGATATTGCCCGTCCAAGTAGACGGTCCCGGATGACGGCATGGAGCAGCGGACGGAAATCGAGGTCCCCGCCAGTTATCGGGAGAGGATAGGGGTCTAAATTTGAGGAGTTCCGTGCTAAGTGTTCGAGCCAAATTGCGGCCTGCCCTTCAAATGTACTCTCCCTCACAAAACCGAGCAGCGCAGCAGCGGCATCGAAGAGCCTCCCCATAGAAGTCGTTGAAAAGGTACGTACTTCATGATGGATCAATTGCGTCGCGTGTTGATAGCGCGAACCAAAGTTGAACGGCGGCTGGGTTAGATCGGGTAAGCCGTCGATCTGTGCGAGGTAACCGGATGCAGCTTGCACCGGATATTGCGCCGCACTATCGCCACCGGGAAGAGCGGCGGCGCGCAAGTGCGCAGCACGTTCGAAGCCGCTTTCGAGGCTCCCCACAAAGATCTCGCCCCCCCAGATGCTGCCGTCGTCTCCGAAGCCGGTTCCGTCGAAGCTGACGCCGACAATCCTTTTCGCCCATTCGCCGCGCTCCGCAAGAACAGAGGCCAAATGCGCTCGATGGTGCTGTATTGCTCGTGTCTCGTTGGCGGGTATCGTGGCGCCATGGCTGGTTGAAACATATTGAGGATGACTATCGTGCACTAAAAGCAGATCGCGAGTGTCGATGTCATACATCGCGATAAGGTCTTGGATAGTCTCCATAAAGCTATGGAACGCCTGGTAGTGCGAAAGGTCGCCAATATGCTGGCTTATAAATGCCTGGCCGTCGACTACAAGCGTGATCGTGTTTTTGAGGTCCGCACCGAGCGCCAGCACAGGGCGTTTAATCGGCAGCGTCGCCACCGCGCTGGGCGCATATCCACGAGAACGTCTGAGAATTACCGGACCGAATGCACCAGCTCTTACGATAGAATCGTCCACCCGCCGCGCGATGGGCCGTTCGCCGATCAGAAATGCATCTGCGGTTCCGGAGAGCCGCTTCAACGCATCCGCGTCTTTATATGCAATTGGTTCGCTCGACCGGTTGGCGCTGGTCATAACCAGCGCTTCCGGAGCGCCCGCGGCGAAGAGCAGGTGCTGCAGTGGTGTGTAAGGCAACATTATGCCGAGATCGTGATTGTCCGGCGCAACACCTTCGAGTTCGAATCGAGCCGGCACAATCACAATTGGACGAGCCAGAGAGGTGAGCAATACCTCGGTGTCGGGAGTAAGCAAAACCAACCGGCTTGCAACCTCGATGTCCTTGGCCATGATGGCAAAAGGTCTTTCCTTGCGGAACTTTCTCTCGCGCAGGGCAGCGTTTGCTGCAGGGTTTCGTGCATCGCAGGCCAGATGATATCCACCCAGCCCTTTTATCGCGACGATCCCGCCTTCACAAAGAAGTTCTGCTGTCCTCTTGATAGCGTTCCAGCCATACGCAACCAAGGCGCCCTTCTGGTGCAAAGCAAAATTCGGGCCGCAAGTAGGACAGGATACTGGTTGTGCATGAAATCTGCGGTTTGCAGGGCCGCGGTATTCCGCATCGCAATACGCGTCCATCGGCCAATCTCTCATGGTGGTATTGTCGCGATCGTAGGGCAAGGAAAGGATGACGCTGTAGCGAGGTCCGCAGTTTGTGCAGTTGATGTAGGGATATCTATAGCGCTGGTTGGAAGAGTCGAAGCATTCTTTCAGGCAGTCTTCGCAAACAGGCAAATCGGGCGAGACATGGACCGTAGGGCGCTCCGCGTGATGGCTCTCGCGGATACTGAATTCCTTCAGGTCTTCACAGGGCGCGGGTTCGACCTCAACCTCGGAGATCGTGGAGGCCGACGGAGGGTTACTTCGCATCTCTTGAACGAACGCCTCCATGTCTCGTTCAGTGCCTTCCAGATGGATCTCCACTCCCTGGCCGCCGTTGAGGACCCAGCCAGCGAGGCTATTCGCATGCGCCAGACGATAAACAAAAGGGCGAAAACCAACCCCCTGCACCACGCCACGTACGCGAACTGAGCAGGCGTTCGCCATGTTTATTCTGACCCCACGATGCAGCCGCGGCCCTGCCAGCCCACCTGGATCACCTTGCCGTCTTCTACCAAGACAGGGACGGTGCGCACACTGCTATCAAGCGCATGCATGCGGGCACGCGCATTGGAGTCCGCTTCCACGTCATACTCCTTAAAGTCGCACCTGGTCCACTCCAGCCACTCACGTAACTCCTGCGTGTAGGGGCACCGGGAGCTTCCGTAGAGCTCAAGTGTGGCCATTGTTCAACGCCTCCAATGTCTCGCGCAGCACGTGATACGCGGATGCCTGCACTTCTTGAATGCGCGGAATATAGTCACTGCGAACAATGATTGGATGGTCTGCCAGTCCGCGGCGGTAGACCTCTCCACCCTCGTTACCTAGAAGCGCCACAGTCAACAGATTGCGTTTACGCGCGCCTTCGAGCGCCATCACGATGTTGCGTGAGCCGCCGCTTGTAGAGATGCCAATCGCTACATCCTGCGGTTGTGCTTGCGCGAGGAGCTGGCGCAGAAAAATGACCTCTACTCCTACATCGTTAGCCAGCGCAGTAATGTTGGCCGGTTCCATGGAGAGGGAGATTGCCGGAACAGACCGGTATCCTGACGGAGGAAGCACACAATCCATCGCCCAGTCGTTAGCATCGGTCGCAGAACCGCCGTTGCCGAAGAGAATTAACTTGCCCCCACAAGATAAACGCTCACGCATCGCCAGAGCAGCGGCGCCGATCTGTTCGGATTGCTCTTTGGCCAGGCGAGTTCGCAACGAAGTGTCATCGTGCACCTTCATCTGGATCGATGCGGCGACATCGTCCACGATGCCGGCGGTTTCCTGCTTCTTCTGGCCGAGGAAGGGGTAGAGGAACTCTGTTTGCCCGACATCCTGGCCTAGCTCGCGGTGCTCCAGAAAGACGTGCACGGTCTCCCAAAGTGTGTGATAGAAAATTTCGACCAGCTCCTGATGGATGAACGGGTCTTGAGTTGCAGGCTTGAGCGCATAGGACCCCCTCGGGCCGGGCAACGCGAAGGTCATCGCTCCGCGTGCATGAGCAGACTCCAAAGCGGCCAATACCTCCGTATCGCCTTCCGGCGGACCGAAGCCCATCACAATATCTTCAGGGCGAAGGATGACCTCGAGCCACGGGCGCATGAGCGCCGAAAGATCGAGCGCAGGGAGAGCCCGTTTGCCAACGATGACAGGGTGCACGAATTCAACGGAAACGTGTTGAGCATCGGTCGAGTACGAGCCGCGCCCGAATGCCAGCAGACGCCCTCCGCGTAAAAAGTGCTCCGACATCTCCCGGCAGGCTACAGCCAGTGCACGAGCCTGCTGGGAAAAGAAGCTCTCGAAGATATCGTTACGCAGCAACAATCTTTCTTCGATTTGTACTGCGAGAGTGCACGTCGTTTGCATATCAAGTCCTAACAGATCCGCGGCAGAGGATCGCCGACCAGCATGTCTACGATCCGGCTGCCTCCATAACGGGTGGTGACCAGGACGGCATTGGCGGGCTCTTCATGAACCTGCCCGATGATGCGGGCTCCTTCTCCGCCGTCCGTCTGCTGCAAAGCATTCACGGCCATGTCAGCATAGTCCTGGGAGACGACGGCGAGAAACTGACCTTCATTCGCGATATGCAGAGGGTCCAATCCAAGCAGTTCGCAGGCGCCGCGAACCGCATCACGCATGGGAATCTCCTCTTCGAGCAATTCAATCCCCAGGCCGCAATCGCGCGCCAGCTCGTTGAGAGAGGTTGCGACGCCACCTCGAGTCGGATCACGCATCCAGCGAACTCCCGGACCGCACACCGCGACTAGCGCTTCCACCAGAGGAAGCACCGACCGAGTGTCGGAACATAGATCTGCCTCAAGATCGAGGTCACCGCGCGCCAAAAGTATCGTAATTCCGTGATCGCCAATTGGGCCGGACAACAGTATCTTGTCGCCCGGACGCACGGAACGCGCATCAACTTTCACGCCTGGTAGTGAACTGCCGATGCCGGCGGTAGTGATATACATGCCATCCGCTTTGCCACGTTCCACAACCTTGGTATCTCCGCCGCACATCGTGACGCCTGCTCGCTTAAGCGCTTCGGACATAGCACGGACCTCGGCGGCAAGGACAGATGTGGGAAGCCCTTCTTCAAGAATGAAAGTCACGACCATGGCGCAGCCTTTGGCTCCGGATACGGCGAGGTCGTTCATGGTGCCGTTGACGGCAAGTTCACCAATGGAGCCGCCGGGAAAACGGAGAGGCTTGACCACAAAACTGTCGGTGGTGAAGGCAACGGGTGTGCCGTTGACTTGGAGGTGAGCTGCATCACTGAGTGGTTCAACAGAGCCTGGAAAGAGAAGAGGCGCAAACAGGCCCTCTACGAGTCTGCGGCTGGCTTTCCCGCCAGCCCCGTGCGCCATTTCGATCTGTGGATCGCGGAAGCGCACCACGGCCGACGAACTTTCGCCCAAGGTTTCAACCTTCAAGCTACGGAGGCGATCCTTGTCACCAGCGACTTCCGGTACTCGTAGTTGTAATATGCTGCGCATGAGCCCTCTGACGAAACCATAAGTGCGCCAATCGGATGTTCAGGGGTGCATTCTTTTCCGAACAGCTTGCACTGCGCTGGTTTCAAAACACCTTTAAGTACTTCTCCGCATTGCGCCGACTTCGGGTCAGCTACGCGCGTCTCAGGGACAGCGTAGCGCTTCTCGGCGTCCCACATGGCGTATTGGTCGCGAATGCGCAATGCCGACTGAGAGATGAAGCCAAGCCCGCGCCACTCAAAATAAGGCCGCAGCTCGAAGACTTCAGCCATTACCTTGAGCGCTGCGCGATTGCCCTCCCATGGCACAACGCGCTTATATTGATTCTCGACCCTGGCTTCGCCCGCATGCAGCTGCCGCAAAAGCATAACGATGGATTGGAGCAAATCCAACGGCTCGAAGCCCGAGGTAACGACTGGCTTACCTTCATTCCTTGCAATCCACTCATACGGCCTGCAACCGATCACCGTCGAAACATGTCCAGGTCCAATGAATCCGTCGAGACGCATATCCGGAGAATCGAGGATGGCGCGGATCGCGGGGACGATCGTGACGTGATTGCAGAAGACGGAAAAATTATGGATGTCCTGAGCTTTCGCGCTCATGAGCGTCAGTGCAGTGGAGGGCGCCGTCGTCTCGAATCCGATTGCAAAGAATATAACGTCTCTCTCAGGATATTTCTTCGCCAGCTCCAACGCATCCGCAGGCGAGTACACGATGCGCACATCGGTCCCCCGTGCCTTGTGTTCGAAGGGGCTACCATGCGCCCCCGGCACGCGCATCATGTCACCAAAGGCCGCGAAGATGATGTTCGGATCTTTCGCAATGGCCAGCCCATCGTCGATTCTTCCCATCGGCAGAACGCAAACCGGACAGCCGGGCCCATGGATCAGTTCAATATTTGAAGGCAGGATATCCTTGAGACCGAAGCGGTAAATGGCATGCGTGTGGCCCCCACATACTTCCATAACGCGGTAGTGCCGTGCGGGGTTGGCCAAACGGCGTATTTCTTCAGAAGCCTTCGTGATCAGTTCAGGATCTCGGAATTCGTCGACATATCGCATGCTGGATCTCCATCTGCCTCGGGGCTTTAAATTCATTGAATCGGGTTATCATGGCCAACATCGTCTTCCAGACCATACCCCCGGACCTCCTCCATGGCCTGTTCCGTTTCTCCCAGCGCTCTCAGTAGCCGCATCTGCTCCATCGCGTCTTGCTCGCTAATCTTCGACATTGCAAATCCGACATGGATCAGAACCCAGTCCCCGACCTTCGGCATATCGTCTTCGAGAAGACCCAGCTGGACTTTGCGTCGGACCCCGGTCACTTCTACGGTGCCGACGCAATTCTGGCCCGCAACAAGCTCGACAATCTTTCCTGGTATGGCTAGACACATTCTGTGACTCTCTTCCTGGACACAAGATTCCAACGTGAAGCTCCCATCGATTACCCCTGTTCCCGTGCGACCATCTCGAAAGACAACTTCAGTTCGTCTTTCAGTTTGATCGCCCCGCCAGCTACGGAGATCAGTTTGATCTGATAGTCCGTTTGTTTCAGGGTGAATTCGCCCGAGGCTCGCAACATCGTTCCGAAGACAGCGATACGTGCGGTCACCTGCTGTCGGCATGTGACACCATGAAGAGTCAGGTTCCCCTCGAGAGCAGCGGAGTATAAGGAATCTCCCAGACTGGTGATCGAAAGGACGGGAGCCTCGTACATGATCTCCGGGTATTTTGTAACTTCCAGAACCTGTTCGTTCATGAGCCGTTCGATCTCACGACGATCTTTATCGCTGACGTCATCCTGGACGCTCAACGAAGCGGCCCTAACGCTCAGGTGAAATCCATTACCTTGGAGCACCTCTGGAGAGAACTCCACGTCGCCGTTGAAAGTTACGGATGCCGAGCGTCGGATTGTGTCCCACGGCGGACAGAATGCCGGTGGCAAAGGCTTGCACAGTAAATTTGCTCGCCTTGGCATCAACAATGTAGTGAGCGAGAGCAGCCTTTGCAGTTTCCATTGAACTTCTCGTATCCTTCCAGTCGTTTGCGCAAGCGGACGCGAAGCTTTTCGTCTTAGATCTCTCACATCGCTCGCAGCTTGAGATAACGCTCAATATCAGGCATCACGGTATGGGCAAGATTCCCCACGCCGATCCGGGACATATAACGACGAACGAAAGGATTGGAGAGAATCAAACCCGCTCCAAACACCACCAGGGCCACACCTCCCAACATGTAGAGGGTATCTTTGTCGTTGCCATTTCCATTTGTGCTTTCCAGTTCCATCGACATCTCAATTCTCCTCTTGCCGTGATTTTTGGGTTCGTTCACTTCAGATCGTCTGTCCATCTAGAACTCTTTTCACTAACGACTCCGTTGCCTTTACTGCTTCTTCTATCGCAGCCTCAACTGATTCGCTCAGACCCATATGTCCTTCATCTCCGCCTAAGCTGGCTGGTTCGCATCCGATCAACAGAATTCGTTTCAGCGGCCCATTCATGGCACTGGCCATACGCAGGACATTCATTGGATGCATGCTATGCGGCTCAATAAAATTGCCAGGCGAATCGGCAGCTTCGCTTGGATCTAGTTCAACGACGGAGACCGTTCCTGGCGGTTTTCCATGAGGATAGGCGTCGATGAGAATGGTCGTCTCATAGTCGCTCTGCAACGCATACACCAGATCCAGGCCGCGAATGCCGAAATCAACGACACGCACAGTCTGCGGCAGCGTGGAGCTGGCAAGTCGGCGCACGACTTCCACACCAAAGCCGTCATCTCCCAGGAAGATGTTGCCGATACCCGCGATCAGAATACTGGGCTTCAGCGCAACAGCCCTCTCGCCTTGCTCTTCTTCTGGTAGTGGCTCAACCTCTGTTGGATCGAAAAAGAAGCGGTGGCCCGGCTGGCGCATCAGCCCCAGGTCACGCCCAGGATCATCTTCGAGAACCACACAGACGTGTTGCTGTCCTTCGTAATCCTGCTCGAGACTCTCAACAGTGGCGATCTGCCCACGCAGCGCGAGGTCCAGAATATCTCCGCCGTCACGAGGTTTCAGACGTACGCGATTGCCCGTCTTTACCTTGACGCCACCGATCAGCACATGGTCCACCTGCGTTTTATCCTCGAGGAGATTCCATTCCCACTCGTTCATCGCGCCTCCTCTTTGAAAGACGTCAGACCGCGCAATACGCCATGAAGCTTCATGAATTGTTCTTCTGGCATATTCTCAGTGCGTTCCAGAATCTGCCTGACACGGTCATCGGACTGCCGCATCTCCCGCTTCTCATCGTCGGTCAGGGTGAGAATGCGCAGAGAAAGAATCTCGTCAATTTCGGTTGAGTCAAAGAGATTCCCTGCGCTCTCCGGGGCAATCTGCGGATGGTCGTACAAGATAATAGGTGACGATAACATCGTCTCCGCCTGATCCCCGATCAGTACCGGCCAGGTTCCGATGTTGCTGCATTGGCCAACGAGATCTTCAAACCCTATCGGGGGATCGAGTAAAGAGAGAAACTCCCCCTCCTCGACACCCAGAATGGTGTGGGCAGATACCAGTGAGAAATTGAGAGCCTCTTCGCGGGCAACTGTCTCCCGGGGATCAAAGGACGTGAGATTGTGGACGCGCACCGTAACCTTGACGACGCCGTTGCGGCACGCGGCCGCACCAAACTGAACCGATGCCGTCAATGCTTCACACTGCCTCACAAGCACGCCAACTGCCTGTCCCTGTTCGTCATGCAGATACTCGAATCGTCTTCCCATTGGGAAGGTAAGGCATAGCGGGGAAAGGAATGAGAGCGTGGCGGGATCCATTAAGGAGGAAGTATGTTCTCGCTCCACTGCCTCCTCCCAGGGCTGATAGACACGGCCATCCACTTCGAGGCGATCAACAAAATCAAACTCTGGCTCCGCACCTTCGCGCTCTTCTCGTCCTGACGTACGAAGCTTGCCAACCGAGCGGCGAACGATTTGCAGAAAACGTATCTTTGCGACGAACCGCGTAGACGCGGTCTTCTTGATCAGGCACTCTGTCTGCATTATCCACGCCTCTGATCCTTGCTGCAGTTCACAGTAGGACCGGGGGCAAAGCACACCGAAGTTCCAGCGCTGCTGATTCTTAACAGATGAGGGCCGGTAAGGGTACAGCATGTACCCCTCGTAGAGCACTGCCTCCGCGATCTTTTCCACCCGATCGAAATTCACGATCTCACCGCCTCTTCCAGAGGAAGTACTTCTTCCAGCGTCTGCTCCCAGGTGGGAATACCGTGCTGCATCTTATAGCGATAGAGGCGATCAAACACATCTCGGCGCAAATTGAGCCAGACACTATTGGGGTAGTAGGAATCCATCATCTCGCGCCACATCTTCACCGGAAGTTTGAATTTCGCCTCCTGTTCCCAGGAGATAGGTGCGACTTGCAGTCCGCTACCCGGCGGCGCATAAAAGACCGTTCCGCTAAACATGATGTTGAGAGGAATGTCCCCGTCCGTAAGGCCTTCGAAATATTTGGTCGCGGCAACATTGAAGTCGAAGGTACAGGGCACTTGAAGATCGGCAATCGTGCTTGTGCCCGGAAAGCCGGGAACAACCATGTTGAGATTGGTCCAAAGCAGGCTGCGCAAGGTCTGACTCCATCTGTCGGGGGTGCCGAAAAGATCGAGCATGCGCTCCTGCTCCTCTGGTGTGTAACGCCGGCGGGTAACTTCAACTTGAATCTGACACCGCAGGGCGATCGTATGGATGGTCTCATCAGCCGCGGCATTCTTGATCTGCATCTTCAAGGAGAGCGTGGGCGCTGCCGCGAAGGGGACTACGCTCGCTTCTTCGATCTGAAAGCTCAGGTTAGGCATTGGCGTCTCCGCTAATGACATCGGCCTTCGACCGCAGCTCTGAGAAGAATCGCCCTATCTCCGTCCAGACCTCGCTTCCTCCAGAGAGGCCCTTCCAGTTGGTACGGATCAGACCGACAAGCTTGTAGCACTCGTCGATGGGCGCGATATAGTATTCGGCGCGCGTGAGCCCATGGGCATGGCCCACCCGGTTGACCAACAAGGCCTCGACGTCGGGGAGGAGATGGCTCAACGCTTTATTGCTCGCTGCAATTTCATTCCACGCTTCAAGCGGCAGCAGTGACTCGACCGCTCCAGCGGGACTGGGATAAAGCGCAATCACTCTGCCCGCGATGCTCGAACCAAAGAAGAACGCCATATTGATCGGAATGAGCAGGCTTTCCCATTGCCCGTCCGTCATCTCGAAGTCGAGCAGATATTGAGCGCGCCTGGAGACACGCTTGTACTTCGTCCGCTCCATCCCGTCGAAGAGCATCGCGCATGCATCGCAGGCACATAGGATCTGCCGTGACGTCAGTTCGACCAAATGAGGATGCTCCTGTGCCAGCCCGGCACTGCACAGCTCGCACTGCTCCATCGGACGCGACGGTGAGCGCCGCACGCTAGTGAACCGGCGCAACGTCCCTAAGGCCTGCTCAAAGGCCGGTAGGCTCTCTTCACGCATAGAGAACCCTCTCCGCGATGCTGAAGGGCGATTTCAATCGCCACCTTCTCTTTCCAGCGCTCGTACGCTCGAATCAGCCCCAGCGAATTGTTGCCCCAATAAGCTTTCCAGCGTGACAAAGCCGATAGGCGTTGGTTCCTCTAGGCCTAGAATCTCGAGCGATGTCACGTCTGGCGCGAACTCGTACATGCCATCTTCCACGATCGATCGCAGATCTTTGGTGGAAGATCCGCAGCTATGCCCTGAAGTCGCAAGCCGCACTTGCACGGCGCCTTCGTGTACGCTCTCAAGCTCGATTGTGCAGGCAAGTTTGCGCAATCGAGGCCGTATGTGGTCCAAAGCACTCTGTACGCGGGCTTCCAGCCCATCTGGATGAAGAGAGTAAAGAAGCAGCAGGTTGCCAACAATTGAATCCTGGCCCAATTTATCGATGATCGTTGGGCCGGAATCTCCGGAATCGAAGACAATCTCCATCACACGCTCCAGCCCCCTCCCATGAACATCCATCAAGAGCTGCACCAACTCCCTGGCTGCAGTCTTTGTGGCGCCATCCGGCAATTCGTCAAGTTGAGCGACTAACTTACCGAGTTGCCGGACTTGTTCCTGGAATTCGCCGTCGTTAGCCACACGTCTCCTTCTGATCGTCGATCCGTCCAAACACCAATTACTGCTGGATGCCGAACATCGGCGAATGGCTAGTCTCCAGCACCTTTCCATTCCCGAGATACATGTGCACGCCGCAAGGCAAACAAGGATCGAAGCTGCGCACAGCACGCATAATATCGATTCCCTTGAATTTGTCCGGACCGTTCTCCTCGAAGATCGGTGTGTTTTGTACCGCATCTTCATACGGTCCCGGAGTTCCATACATATCGCGTGGATTGGCGTTCCAGGGAGTAGGCGGATAAGGGTGGTAGTTGGCGATCTTGTGATTGCGGATCACGACGTGATGCGACAAAACTCCGCGCACCGCTTCGTGGAAGCCGCAGCCAATGGCTTCCTCGGGCACCTTGAAATCATTCCAGGTCTTCGTGCGACCGGCATGCAGCTCCGCCAGCGCTTGCTCGGCAAAATGAAGCGCGCAGGCGGCTGCATAAGCCTGGAAATAAGTGCGTGCCCGATCCCGCTCGATCGCGTTGCTCCACTGTGGAATCTTCCACTCAAGCTCTACCTCTGGTTTCGACATGGTCTTAGGAAGATAAATCTTAACGCTGTGTCCGGTGGCCTTGACATAGCCTATGTCAACAAGACCTGCCAGCGCTGTCGCCCAGAAACGTGCGATTGGGCCGCCACCGGTATCAAGTGCAAGATAGTCTTTCGTCCGCTTGTCATACCAACGTGGGGACATAACCCAGGTGTACTTATCTTTGAAGTCACGCTTTTGTGGCTTGGGAAAGGTGCTCTGATTCCATGGATGGCGCTGATCGACAGGATTCCCCAGAGGATCTTTTCTGACGAAGGTCTCGGAGTTCTGCCAATCGTCATAGTACGAGCTACCGAGCAGAATGCGGATGTTCAGGTTAATGTCCACCAGGTCCGTCGTCACCAGCTTGCCATCGATAACTACCCCCGGAGTGACAAACATTCCGCGGCCCCAGTCCGTCATCTTCTCGTAGGTGTAGTCGCAGACATCAGGGTTATTAAACGATCCCCAACATCCCAGAAGAATCCGCCTACGTCCCACTTCTTCATAGCCCGGCAAGGCTTCGTAGAAGAAATCAAACAGATCATCATGCAGGGGCACGACCTTCTTCATGAACTCCACATACTTCATCAGCCGGACGATGTAGTCCGTGAAGAGCTGCACGGTGGGCACAGTGCCGACGCCGCCGGGATACAAAGTGGAAGGATGAACGTGCCGTCCTTCCATCAGACAGAACATCTCGCGCGTGTAACGGCTCACCTGCAACGTCTCAAGATAGAACGACCCCGTAAACGGATTGAGGGCCGTCATAATGTCAGCGATAGTCTTGAAACCATGCTGTTCCGCATGCGGCGCGGCGGTCTTCGTCGCCTTCTCCCAAACTCCGGGGTTAGTCTCCTTCACCATCTTTTCGCAGAAGTCCACGCCGACCAGATTGTCCTGAAAGATGTTATGGTCGAACATGTACTCCGCAGCCTCGCCCAAGTTCACGATCCACTCGGCGATAGCGGGAGGACGAACGCCAAACGCCATGTTTTGCGCATAGGTTGCGCAAGTTGCATGGTTATCACCACAGATGCCGCAGATGCGGCTGGTAATGAAGTGCGAGTCCCGAGGGTCCTTACCCTTCATGAAGATGCTGTAGCCGCGGAAGATCGAAGAAGTGCTGTGACACTCCGCAACCTTGCGTTTGCCGAAGTCGATCTTTGTAAAGATGCCGAGACTGCCCACGATCCTGGTAATCGGATCCCAATTCATCTCCACTAACCTGCTTGTGTCGGCAGCTTCCTCTTTATGTGCGGCGGTCATCGTGCCCATCGTGGTATCTCCTTTTGCTTCGTTAGTAGGAACTGCTGTGGTAGCCGGTAGTCAGTTCGGCGCGAGGATGCCGCCACTTGGGCTCTTTGTTCACAGTGTCATTCGTCATCTTGCGTAAAGCCCGGATCGCCGTCCCATACACGCCGACCGCAGTGCTCGACAGCTTGCCGCCGGGAGGCTCGTCCATAAAAGGCATGAACTTGTCAGGGAAGCCGGGCATCGTGCAACCGATGCAGATGCCGCCAACGTTAGGACAACCTCCGACGCCGGCCATCCACCCACGTTTGGGCACATTGCAGTTCACCACTGGTCCCCAGCATCCAAGTTTGACGATGCACTTCGGCGAGCCATAAGAAGTGGCGAAGTCACCCTGCTCGTAGTATCCGGCTCGGTCGCAGCCCTCATGAACAGTTTTGCCAAAGAGCCACGTTGGTCGCAGCTGATCGTCGAGGGGAATCATGGGCGCTAGTCCCGCTACCTGATAGAGAAGGTAGAGAACCGTCTCCATGAAATTGTCTGGCTGTACCGGGCAACCCGGAACGTTCACGATAGGCAAGCCAGCCTTCGACTTCCAGCCCCAGCCCAGATAGTCTGCGAGCCCCATCGCGCCCGTCGGATTCCCCTGCATCGCGTGGATGCCGCCGTACGTAGCACACGTACCACAGGCCACGACAGCGAGGGCTTTCGGCGTCAAGCGATCGATCCACTCATTGGTGGTGATCGGCTGTCCCGTCTTAGGATCGGTTCCGAGGGCCGCCCAATAGCCTTCCTTCTTGATCTTCTCGTTGGGGATCGAGCCTTCCACAACGAGCACGAAGGGCTCAAGCTGCCCCTTCTCCGCCATATAAAAGGACTTCATGAAGTCGTCCCCAACTTCAAACGCGAGTACTGGATTGTGAAGGTGAACCTTGGGTAGGCCGGGAATCGCTCCGAGAAGAACGTCCTCGATGCTTGGCTGTGTGGCTGCAGTAATGGATACGGTGTCTCCATCGCATCCCAGGCCCGCGGTGATCCACAGAATGTGCAGTTCAGCCACGGCAGGTTTCTTCTGCGTGACTCGACCGTAAGGTACAGTGTCTTGAGCCATAACCTGGGTTCTCCTCTTCGGAATGCAGGCTGGTCTTACTTAGAGAATGGGGTGGCGTCGCGTGGCGCAACCTGAGATGTAACTGCAAGACTTCTCAGCCAGTAGAGAGGTTGCGTGGCCCAACTCGCAAGCGGGACAGACCCTATTTTCTCCTCATGCCTAATACTTAGGAGGAGGTAAGGGATTTCCTGATTCCCAGAATGAGGTTTTCGCCTAAAAGAACTCGCACATTGCCGGGGGTCAGCCGGCCTTCTCGTCGATCTTCCACTGGATTGCGTGTTGGATCAGTTCGCGTCCGCTGTGCAGGGAGAGTTTTTCCTTAATATGAGCCTGGTAAGTTTCGACAGTTTTGACGCTGAGATGAAGCTCCTCCGCAATCTCGCGCGTACCGCGACCTTCGCCGATAAGGCAAAAGACCTCCAACTCTCGATCAGAGAGTGCTGAGATACGAGATTGAATCGCTGCCGGAGTTCCGCCGATGTACTGCCGGAGCATCTTGTTGGCCATGCGATCGCTCAAATATACTTCGCCATTCAGGATGCGTCGCACGGCCACCAGCACTTTTTCAGTGGCCTCCTGCTTCATAATGTAGCCATTCGCGCGAGCACGCAGTGCACGCTCTGCGTAGATGGCCTCATCGTGCATTGAGAGAATTAATACGGGAAGGTCTGAATGCGATGCCCGAATGCTTTTAAGCAAATCTAACCCGTCTGGGCCGTTGAGAGAGATGTCAACGATCAGAATGTCGGGTACTTGTCTTGCGATTGCCTGCATCGCAGCCTGGGCTTCTTCAGCCTCGCCACAAACTTCCAGATCGTGCTGTTGGTTGATCAAGAGCGCCAGACCCTGACGCAGCAGTGGATGATCGTCGACCACGAAGACTCTCTTCTTGCCGGAGTATCCAGGTGGCCTCGGAATGTTTGTCGCAGCCATAACTACTCGCCGGGTTTCATTGGAAATGTACAGGTCACGGTTGTCCCTCGGATAGAGTCGGGCGCAACTTCAAGGGTTCCGCCGATCATGCCCGCTCGATAGTTCATGATGTGAAGTCCCATGCCCTGATTGTTCCCACGGTTTTCGACAATACCGGAACCGTCATCTTTGATGAGCAGTGTGCCACGGCCATTCTCTGCGGTCAGACGGATCAGGATGTTGCGCGCATGACCGTGCTTGAGAGCATTGTTCACCGATTCCTGTGCTATATGGTAGAGATGCGTGGCCATGGCATCGTCATAGATCAAAACGGCAGTTCCGCATTCGAAGCGACAGGATATCCCAAAAATATCCTCTACCTCAGAGGCCCAGATTTGCAAGGCCGACATCAATCCCTGCGCGTCCGAAACGACTGGAAGCAGACCTCGGGCCAACTCTCGCGTTTTGTGAATTGCTTCGTTCACCAGCCGCACGATCTTGGCTGCATCCAGAGCGTCAGCTAAACGCTTTTCCGTCAACTTCGCTTCGTGCACCTTTGCCATAAAGGCGATGCCCGTCAGGTGCTGTCCCAAGCCATCATGGAGGTCCTGTCCGATACGTCGCTGTTCTCGTGAGCTAACATTCAATAGCGCCTTCTCCAGCTGCTCGCGCTCGGTGATGTCAATTCCAGTCGCAATGATGTAGTTTGGTGTTCCGTTTTTGCCGGGCAGCATTGTGCTTGACCAAGCAATGAGCCGCTTTACCCCGTGCCGTGTGACCCAGTAACTTTGATAGTCTTCGGGCAACAGGTCGGCACTCAGTTGAGCAAAAATGGACTTAAAGCGGTCTACTTCCTCCGGCACGAGAAAGAAATCCCAGATGCGTTTACCGCGGACCTCTTCCAGCGAATATCCGGTGGTCAATTCGCAGGCCCGGTTAAATCGCGTGATACGTCCATCCGGGTCAAGGACCACGACCAGGGCTCCGACGGTGTCGAGGATTGCGGAGACTACATTGCGCTCCTGTTCAAGAGCCTCCTCGGTGCGTTTCAAATCGGAGATATCAAAGGCTACGCCATGGATGAACCAGGGCTGACCGTCAGACCGTCGCATCATCTTGGCATCGCAGTGGAACCAGATCACGTGTCCATCGCGCGCGATTACTCGATAGGACGAGCGCAGCGGCTTTCCGGAGAGAAACATGCTAGCCGCCTCCAGGCTCCAGCGCTGCTTGTCGTCCGGATGAATGTGTTGATACCAACGGATAGGGTCTTCAAGCCACTCCTCTCGCGAATATCCAAGCGCTGCCTCGATCTGCGGACTAACATATGCCTCACTGATGCCGCGATCCAGATAAGCCATGAAAACCACAGCAGGAATCTGCTCCAGGAGCGCGCGATACTTGGCTTCAAGATTTGAAGCGTGACCATCCCCAGTCGAGACGGGCTGGCGAGGATCCGAAGGTGGACTTATGGGCAAGCCATTGAACAGGCCAGCCAACTCCAGCAGGACCGCTTCAGCTTCGCTGACGTCCGGCAGTAGCCCGACACTCTCGGACTCCGGATTTCCGCGTTCTCGTTCGGCTTGTGAAAACAGGGCCATCTATTTCTCCGCTCGACAACAGCATTCCAGCTATCGACTTCAGGACTGATTGCCGGACGGGAGGCGTTGCTGCCGCCAGCTCGGCACCCTGTTCAGCGACGCCTGCGTGAACTTGCGCAATGCATGGATTGCACGGCCATATGTCTGGACCGCCGCGGACGATAATAGCGATCCCGGCGGTTGGTCCATAAATGGCATAAATTTGTCCGGAAATCCGGGCATTGTGCACCCGATACAAATGCCGCCCACGTTGGGGCAACCACCAATTCCGCCCATCCATCCTCGCTTTCCGACATTGCACTGGACCACAGGCCCCCAACAACCTAGCTTTACGATGCACAACGGTGACCCATACTGTTCGGCAAACTGCGCCTGCTCGTAATAACCGCCACGATCGCATCCTTCATGCACAGTACTTCCAAAAAGCCATGTGGGGCGCAGCGCTTCATCGAGAGGGATTATAGGTGCACGGCCGGTGGCCATATAAAGCAGATACAACAGGGTTTCCATGAAATTATCCGGCTGGACGGGACAACCCGGAACACAAACGATGGGTATTGCGGTCTTGGATTTCCACTGCCAACCCAGATAGTCGGGCAGGCCCATGCATCCCGTCGGATTGCCCTCCATCGCGTGAATGCCGCCGTAAGTTGCACAGGTTCCCACAGCGATCACGGCCCAGGCATGGGGTGCCAATCGGTCAATCCATTCGCATGTTGTAATTGGCTGCCCGGTCGATGCGTCTGTGCCCAGAGAGGCCCAGTATCCCTCCGCCTTATTCCTCTCGTTGGGGATAGAGCCCTCAATCACAAGGATAAAGGGCTCCAACTTGCCCTCCGCCGCCAGGTGGAAACGTCGCAAAAAATCGTCTCCAACCTCAGAGGACAGAAAGGGGTTATGGAAATTTACCTTGGGAATCCAGGGAATGCCTCCGAGGACGATGTCCTCAATACTGGGCTGTGTTGCGGCGGTCATCGCGATTGTGTCTCCATCGCAACCCAGCCCCGCGGTAATCCAAAGTACATCTATTTCGACAACCGGCGGCGAATGTTGATCCCAGCTCTCCACAGGCCCCCTTTCTATTGTGCTCTGGCACTACGAATCATCTTGTGCCCGAAATAGAACTTCGGCAAGTTTGTGTCCAGTGCGGTCACGAATTTTGCAGTGCCAGAAGATCGTACTAAAGGGTCACGACCGTCCCGCGGATACGATAGATTCCGTAATTCGTCTTATCTCTCAATGAATACGAAAAAAATATATACAAGCGATTGCAACGCCGGTCATTTGTTGCCATTCGACATTTTCCGCACGCAGGAAACTGCAAGATACAGATTCTATTAGGGCGTGTTCCCACTAGCGGAGAGCTTCGACGATGAGGGCGAAGTTGAGGAAGCCGAGGAACAGGACATCGAGCTTTTCGAAGCGGGAGAAGATTCTGCGGAAGCCCTTGAGCCGCCGGAAGAGCCTCTCGATCTCATTGCGTTTGCTGTAGAGGGCGCGGTCGTAGACCCAGGGATCGACGCGGTTGGACTTGGGAGGAACCACCGGGAGCATCCCCAGATCGAGCACCAGCTGGCGTGTTTCATCGCCCTCATAGGCACGATCCATCAGCATGGGAAGGCCCTCCGGCATGCGTGGAAGCTCCCAGAGCAACTCGCGGCCTTCGGGTGCATCGTGCGCGTTGCCCGGCGACAGGGCGAAGGCTATGGCCGTTCGAGCATCCGCGGCAACCATATGAATCTTGGTGTTCCATCCGCCCCGAGACTTGCCGATGGACTGTGGCCCGTTTTTTTTAGAGCGCCAGTGCCGTCCGGATGCACCTTCACCGAAGTGGAGTCCAAGCAAACCGCTTCCAGCCTGATGCGGACGATCTGCTCGACCTGCAACTTCTCGAACACGCGATCCAGAACGCCGTTCTTGGACCAGCGGTTCATGCGGGTATAGATCGTGTGCCAGCGGCCGAAACGCTTGGGAAGACCGCGCCACTTGCAGCCCTGCTCCGCCACATACAGTACCGCGTTCAACACTTGCAGGTTGCTCAGACTCACATTCCCACGCTGCACCGGCAGCGCACTCTTGATCCGCTCGTACTGCTCTTCTGTGATCTCCATCGGTTGAAGATAGATTAACAGATAACTAGAACTTAGTGTGAACACGCCCTAGTAATAGAAGAGGTCTCTCCGCGAATCTTGGCTTAGATTCCAGCCTAACGATCTTCCGTTAACGCAGTCGGCGCGCGCGGCATTTGTCAAAAGGTTCTTCCTAGGATGAATCGCATCTGAAACGGTTCGACGGGATGAAAAACGTCTGTGAACGCCGGCGCGGCTGGTGGAGTTATTCGGGAGGTATAGGCGTAGTCAATGTCGTGATCGCGGCGGTTAAGCAAATTAAAAAATCGGCCGAAACGTGCCATTTCTCGCCAATTTGATAACGGACCTCTCCATTGAGCAACGCCGTTGAGTCTGAGCGATAAATTCCGTCAGACGTCAAATCGCGCGGACCGAAGTAGCGCAGGCGCAAACTCGATGAAAAGCCTTTGTAATCGTGCAGTGTGATACCCGATGAGATGACCGATCCAACCGCTTCGGGCACACGCTTACCGCCCGGGTTGTCCGGCGCCGCGTCATCCGGGTCTATTGTGGTGAAAAGGGCCTTAGAGTCCGCAAGGTCAAAATCAACAGCCAAATGTTCCAGTGGCGTATAGTAGTTCGCCCATTCGATCCCATAGCGATTGCTCGGCGATGCTGAAGCAACCGTGCCTCCGGTATCACCATCCTGCTGCAGTTCGGAAGCACTATAAAGATACCAGAGCGACAGGGTACTTTGCAGATGTGGGACGGCCACAGTACGCACGCCGATTTCCGCGCCTTTGGTTGGGACGAGAGGGGTAATTGGGGTGGAGGGCGTCGGAAAAGGATAGTCCGGCGAAATCGGTTCAATCCTTTGCGTTGTACCGCGCGCGTCGTTGCTGTGAAAACTGAACCCACCCTGTACATAGAACTCAGTATTGAACCACGGTCCGAAAATCAAACTCGCTTTGGGGCTAGGCAGGAACTTGCTGGCGGTGCCGGAATTGAGTTCCGCAAAGTTGACCACCGGAGCGCCAGGCAATTCGGTGGCGACGTAGGGGGGAGTCAAGTTGGTGACGATATAGATTGCTTCGTCGCCGCGAAGGGCCAGGACTGAGCGAAATTTTTCCGCCCACTGGGTTTTATTTTCTACATAAAAACCCACCATCGTGTCGGTAAATCTATTCAGATCCGTAGCTGCGGGCAGGACCGCGATCAGATCCGGATTGGTATCGCACTCGGGGATGGGTTCGTCGTTGCAGGCGTTGATATCATTCTTGTCCGTACGCACACGATCTTCCGTCCGGTAAAGGCCGTTGTGAACCCAATCGTTGCGGACCTGCAGGCCGAACGTATTTTCCACCTTGCGGCCAAACCATCGGCTGAAAATCGTGTGGCCCGCGTCAAACCCAGCCACCCAACGCCTATCCTGCTGTTCGAATTGATCGCCCTTTATGGGGTCATCCAGGTAGTAAGTGAAATCGGAAAATAAATTGAGATCATAACAAAATCCGTAGCCCGTGATCGTCGTCGCAGAATTTGCGCCTTGTCGATGCCATTCAGCCTGTAAGCTATAACGCTGTGAATGGCCACCGTCAGTTGGGTTCAGTGCGCCGAAGAAGCCAACGAGGGGTATAGCGGTAACGGGGATTTGATCGCTTGAGTGCCAATTGCCATGGTAACCGCGCGCCGTGATACTGAGGCCATTGGTGCTGTCGCCCCGGCTGTAGGTTAAAAGGCCGTTGAATTTGTAATAGTTATCCGGATGCGTCCATGGGCCGTTATCGTGATACGCTTCTCCACCGTACAGCAAATTGCCCGATCCGAGCTTTTGCGATACGCCGAAAACGGCTCGCCCATAGCCATACATGCCGCCTTCCACCTGGAAGAAGTTCTGCGACAGAGTCTTAAAAAATTGGATGTTGGCCGATCCGGCTGAGCTATAGTTGCCGACCGCAGCGTAATAGGGACCTTTCTCGTAATTTAGCCGCCGCACAAACTCCGGGATGACAATGTTCATGTCCGCATAACCCTCGCCGTGCCCGTGCGACGGCAGGTTAAGAGGCATACCGTCGAGGAATACGGCGAAATCTGTGCCGTGGTCGAGATTGAAGCCGCGAAGGAAATATTGGTTGGCCTTACCGCCGCCGGCGTGTTGAGTGATGATGAGACCGGGAATCGTCTCCAAAACCTCTCCCGAACGAAGGATCGGACGATCTTCGATTTCCTTCGCGCCCACCGTTCCCTGGGTGGCGGAATCGGCAATTCCGATCAGATCGTCCTCCCGCCCCTGCACGTTTATGGTGGTGCTCACGGCCTTCACAGCAAGAGAGATTTGCAGCGGGGCCAGAACCCCGGTGGTTCCTATGGTGACGGAGATTTCTTTGGTCTGAAAACCGGCATTCGATATGACGAGCCGATAATTACCTGCCGAGAGTCCAGAAATAATGAACGAGCCGTTCTTGTCCGACTCTGTTGTTCTTTGTACAACACCGTTCGCGCTTCGAACCAGCACGGTGGCCCGGGCAACCACCGCGCCGGACGTGTCGACGATAGTTCCCGATAGCTGAGGAGGATAAGCCTTATTCCTGGTGGCAACCGGCGTACTTTCCTGCAGGGCACCGTTCATGCTCCCCGTTTGCGCTAAAGCTGCCGTTACAACGAACAAAGTTGTGGCCAAAATACGAAATGATAAAGCCAGTATTACGATTATTAAGTTTCGTGTTACTAATTTTCACAAATAGAGTCCTTTCCGGAATCGGCGACAGGCATCAATGTTTGTGAGTGTGAGACTTTTCCTTCGCGTGAAGATGATTCCCCGATACTGGCTTAGCGACCGTCATGACCAGGCGACCGTGCTGCACACCCTTCAATCCGATCAGGCGACCTGCGAATTCTTCGACTGGTCCAGATTTGCCGTGGACAATAAGGACTTCCAGGCACGAGTCATGGTCGAGGTGCGCATGACTAGTCGAGACCACTAGCTCGTGGTTCGCGTGCTGAATTTCGGTCAGCTTTTCCGTCACCCCATGGGCGTGATGGTCGTAAATCAGTGTGACCGTGCCGACTACCATCGCATTGGGATTTGACGTCCGCTCCACGACCAGGCGATCGCGGATCAGGTCGCGGAAGGCCTCGGATCGGTTGGTATAGCCCAGCCGAGAGATGAAACTATCAAAGCGTTCGAGGAGATCAGAATCGAGTGCAACTCCGATTCTGCTAAGGACGCCCATGGTCACTCCTTCGAAGAGAGTTGCCTCTCCCTGGAAAATTGGAGAATAGCACGATCATGCCATTCGTGGCACGACTTCCCATTAGCAATTAGAAATCCCAGAGACGGCCTCATGACGGCTGTCACAAATGGTATCCCAGGATGGTTGGACTGGGCCACGCTGGGCCTCCGATGGATCAAAAAGATGATGAGCCCAACGGTGATGTTGGGGCGGCGCGATTCTTCGTTATAGACCCGCCGCGTTGCGAGCAGCGCCTGTATGCCATCTTCTCTCCGAACCTGCTTCACGGTGACGCCAAAATTCTCCAGCTTCAGCACTGGATCCACGGCAATTATTCCAAAGACTTGTGCGTTGCAACGATAGCCAGGTTTGCCGCTATGGGAGAGCGCACTCTGCTGCGCCGGTTCCACCAGGCAACCGGCCTAAAGCCGAGCGAATACTTCCGGAACGTTCGAGTGAGCAGGGCACAAGAGGCGCTTAAGTTTTCAACTCACACCATCGAAGAGATCACTACCATGGTCGGATACCGCGACTGCAGTGCGTTTCGTCAGGTGTTCAAGAAGGTTATTGGACTGACTCCCACAGAGTATCGGAGTCGCTTCGGGCTGGTGGGGCACAGCCCGCTTCGGTTACCATTGAATCGTCGTTATATAGCGCAAATAGAGCGCTGACAGGACCGAACTCGCGGAGCTTCAGAAGGTACTTCGATCGGAAGCGTGATCAAACCGGTACTCCACTTCGCTTCATCCGGATATGGTTAGTATGAGAGGTCGGCTATAGCTCATGTGGCGGCCTATACGGCTTTAGATTCGAATCCCTGTAACGCATTCGAATTCCTTGTTCAATGCCTGAAAATTCCCTGATACGGTCGAAAAAATTCCCTGTTCTTTTTGGACTGCGGAGAAGGGAATCGAGCTAATCGGCGCGTAAACACTGGAGAAACCCACCATCGCCGATCGTCAGGGTGTTGAAAATTCCCTGTATTTTCCCCGGCGGTCTCAACTGGTCGATGCAACACTATCTGATTTGGAGGTGGTGTTGATGAGACAAGGAAGACGTTATGGGCTTTCTGCGGAGCAGAAGGGCGAGATTTGGCGACGCTGGAAGGCTGGCGAGTCGTTGCATGAGATTGGCCGTGCGTTCGGCAAGGATCATGGCTCGATTCAGTTCCTGTTATTGCAGCGCGGCGGGATCGCTCCAGCCGTTCGTCGCCGCTCGCAGCGAACGCTCACGCTGGCGGAACGGGAAGAGATCTCACGAGGCATTGCTTCCGGTTCGTCGATTCGTGAGATCGCCAGAGAGCTTCAACGAACTGCGTCGACGGTAAGCCGGGAGGTCGCACGCCACGGTGGCCGGCCAGTATATCGAGCCGGTGAAGCCGATCAGCAAGCCTGGAAGTTGGCTCTGCGACCCAAGCCATGCCTGCTTGCCAGGCACAGGAAGTTGCGCACGATCATTGCCAGTAAACTGATCCTGGACTGGTCGCCGGAACAGATTTCGGGTTAGTTGAAGAGACGGTATCCCAGCAACGAGCGCATGCGCGTGTCCCATGAGACTATCTACCGCAGCTTGTTCATCCAGGCTCGAGGAGTGCTGAAAAAGGAGCTGATGCAGCACCTGCGGTCCAGGCGGCTGATCCGTCGCTCCGTGCACGCTCGAGCTGACGGACAGTCCCGCGGTCAGATCGTTGATGCCATCTCCATCCGCGAGCGGCCCGCAGAGATTGAAGACCGCGCCATTCCCGGCCATTGGGAGGGGTGATCTGCTCGCCGGCACTGGCAACAGTCATATCGCAACCCTGGTGGAACGACATTCACGTTTTGTCATCCTGGTTAAAACGCCGAGCAAAGATACAGCAACCGTCGTCGCCGCGCTGACCCGGCAGGTTCGTAAACTCCCCGCGTCTCTGCGACGCTCGTTGACCTGGGACCGAGGGCTGAGATGTCCAGACACAAGAGCTTCACCGTAGCCACGAAGGTGAACGTCTACTTTTGTGATCCGCAGAGCCCCTGGCAGCGCGGCACTAACGAAAACACCAACGGATTCCTACGACAGTACTTCCCCAGAAAAACCGATTTGTCCGGTTACTCTCAAGCCGATCTCAACAAGGTAGCCCTGCGCCTCAATCAACGCCCGCGCAAGACTTTGGACTTTCAAACTCCAGCGAGTAGACTCCAAGCCAGTGTTGCATCGACCAGTTGAGCCCGCCCGGCGTTAACGGGAATTTGCCCCTGGAGAGCGGTTCGCAGCGGACTGCATTCGCCGCCATCTTCTTTTTTGTCAAGAAGATACAAGGAATTGAAACAGCCACAGTTACATTTCTGCGGCAAATTCGCGAACTCAAATTTGGAAATGTAACTGGAGAAAAATGAACGGCCGCCGGCGCTTTCCACAAGGCTCTGTCACGGTGGAGCACTTCTATGCGGCGAGCTCCTAGCGATGGTGCAGACCGCCGAGCCTCGGCATTGAAATCACCCGGCTACCTGGGCTCGCAACTCGAACGGCCTCGCGTCCTGCCGGGGTCTGCTTCTCCAACCCGAGGTGGGTCCGGTCGTCGTGGTAGTAGCGGACGTACTCGGTCATCAGACGCTTCAGATGTCGTTCGCTTATTACGATGACGTGATCCAGCTGTTCCCCTGCGGCAGTTGCCGACGAATCGCTCGGCGAAGCCGTTCTGCCACGGACTGAGGGGCTGGTCCGCTTGGGCTCGATTCTGAAGCTCTTGATGATGCTGACAATCTCAGCGTTGAAGTTGGCGGCACACGATCGAATATCAGGTACTTCGAAGCAGAGTCATACGGCAAAGGTTTCGCGCATCTGTTGTGCGACCCAAACACTGCTCGGATGCCTGGTAGTGTTGCAGTGCAGGATGTGCCGTCGGCCGTGGGAGATGACGATGAAGCAATAGAGCACGCCGAAGGTGAGCGTCGGCACGGTGAAGAAAGTCCATCGCAGCAATCGCCTCACGGTGATTCTTCAGGAACGCCGTCCATCGTTTTGCCGGCTCAGGGAGCTTCGGTGCCTTCCTCATCCAGCGCAGAACCGTCTGTTCAGAAATATCGAAGTCGTGCATCTTCAGTTCGCCGTGGATGCGTTGCGCACCCCAAGTTCGGTTCTCGGCCACGATGCGGAAGATGAGTTCGCGCAGTGCCGTACTCACACATCTTCTGCCGGCAGTAGTGCGATGCCGGGAGATCCACTTCCAGTACTGCTTGAAACCGGCGCGATGCCAGCTAACAGCTGTCTCTGGTGCACCAGAACAAGCGCTCGCTTCCAACCCGGTCAGAGCTGTAGCAACATCACCCAGAACAACTTGTCAGCAACCCTAAACCGTGACTGCGGATGTCGCCTTTTCCCCGCAGTAGAATTTCAGTTCTGAGTCAGAATCATCCCTAATTAATGGCAAGACATTCAAGACGTCTGCGATCTGCCGCTCTCTTAAGGTTCGACCGCTTAGCTTCGAGCCATGTGGCATCTTGCTCACAGGCCGCTCGTGCACGTTCGATCTCCGCATCGAGCACCTCTGCTGCTGGACCACCAGGGATTTTTCGCACATGGATGAAGTTGCTCGCAGTAAGAGCTGTTCGAAGAATATGAGGATCGACCTTGAAGGGTGGCTTGTGGCTAAAGAGGATTTGCTCGACTGCGGAAGCCATTTTCTCCAGATCATATTTACCGTGCAAATCCTTCACGGCCGCGCTCACGACCTCATGCGCTGTTCGGAAGTCCATGGTTGTGGTTCGCACCAGAGTGTCTGCAAGCTCGGTCACTGTCATAAAATTGCCTTCAGCGCTTTCAGCCATGCGGACCGTGTCGAACTTCGCCTCCTGCAGGGTGCCGGTGGCTAGACGCAGGCTACGCACTGCATCATCGAAAGCCGTGTACACAAGCGGCTGCAGATCATCTTCGCCATCATTGATATCGGCAAATGGCGTGTTATGGAGGCTGCCGATAACAGCATGAGCTTGTGTCATAGCGCGGCTCGCAAGTATGCGAACATGTTCGAGCGGGACCGGGTTGCGCTTTTGCGGCATTATGCTGCTGATCTGCACATAACCATCGCTCAAGCGAAGATAATTGAATTCGACGGTGCTCCACTGCAGCAGGTCCTGCGCGAGCCGACCGAGATTCAGCATGGCGACCGCTAGTATTGCGCAGGACTCGGTGAGATAGTCTACGGCGGCAATCGCTCCATACGAGTTGGTCTGCAGGCTATCGAAGCCCAGTAGTTCGGCTGTGTACTGGCGGTCGATTGGGAAGCCGGTTGTGGTGATGGCGCAGGCCCCCATGGGAGATCGGTTTACCCGTTCGTAGGCGGCCTGCAGGCGCTCTGTGTCACGTTCAAAACATTCGATTGCCGCCATGAGGTAGTGGCCGAGTGTTGTCGGCTGGGCTGGCTGATTGTGTGTGTAGGCGGGCATCAGAGAGGCACGATGTTTCCATGCGAGATCGACCAACTGCTTCCGCAAATCCAGGAGCTCTCCGATCACCTCGGATAGGCGCCCGCGAAGCACCATACGATACATTGTGAGATCGATGTCGTTTCTGCTGCGCGCTGTATGCATCTTGCCGGCAAGCGAAGCGCCGCACGTTGCTGCGAGTTTTTTCTCCATCAGGAAGAAAAGATCTTCGAAGCTGCCGTCATACGAGGCGGTGCGGATGGCATCAAGATCGAGGGTGTCCAGGGCGTGGAGACATTGCGTGGCCTCCTCTGCGGAGAGGATGCCCTGTTTGGTGAGCATGAGGGTGTGAGCGTATTGGATGTCGAGCAGAGGCTCGAGGAAGTAGCGTTTGGCATCCTCGAAGATCTGGAGGAGGACTGTGTCGCGATAGATAGGGGCGGGGAAGGTTGATTGCACGTCATTCATCCTAAACCGAAGCGGGCCCGGCTTTTTGCCGGACCCGCTTCGAACTCGCTGACTTTGATTCATCGTTTGGTTGCTAAGCTGATAGGTTAGAAGTCGATCTTGAGACCGAACTGGAGGATGCGCGCGTCCAGACCGCCGGTGTGGAGGAAAGTCGGAGGTGTAGTGATGACCCCGGCTGAATTGGTCGTTGCCGAGGTGCTCAGTGTGGTGAAGTTGCTGCGGTTCAGGACGTTCGTCGATTCAATGATGAGCCTGGTATTGATGCGGTCTTTGATAGTGACTAAGGTACGGGTGTACCTTGCATCCACCTGGGCAACGATGGGTGAGACGAGCGTGTTGCGACCGATAAAGAGCGGACGGCTGGTTGCTGTCGAGTCGCCATTGAGGGTCGAGGTTGAAGTCAAGTTCAACGGGTCACCGGAGAGGAAGTTGCCGAGGACACCAATCTCATTGCCGTTGGCCAGTGCCCTTGCGATTTTATTTTCGATGCTGAACTTCGGGGCATAGACAGTGCTGAAGGTGAAGGCATTGGGCCGGTTGATGTTGCTTCTGCCGCGATCGCGCTTGGGGTTGGAAGGATCTTCTACAGAAGCGCTGAACTGGTACGAGTTTCCTTCCGGCGTGTTTGAGATGGAGTGAGACCAGGTATAGGAGGCGCTGGTGGTGAGGCCGGCGGAGAGACGATGCGTATAGGTAGCGCTAAGACCGTTATAGGAGGTGTTTGAGCCAACGTCGATCAACGTAATGTTGTTCAGCGGCGTGCCATTGGAAAGAGTAGGGTACAGGCGCGTCGCAGTACCGGGGGTAGAGTTGTAGACAGGCCGTCCATCCGCGAGGAAGCTGATGGGGTTGATGAGGTTCATATTGCGGAAGAACTGCATGTTTCTTCCGTTGGTCATGACGTAGCTGAGCGTAAGGGAGTCGTTTCTGGCAAGTTGCTGGGCGAGTTGGACGTTAGCATTCCAAGTATATTCGTTCTTGAAGTGGGGCGTCACTGCATAAATACTCTGTGTGGGAATAGTCGTACTCGCTGACGGGCAGCCTGGTATTGACCCAAGGTTCGGGAAGGCCGGTGTGCATGCGCCGCCAGAGGTCGACAAGATGTAAGATCCGGTTCCATATGCGCCGTTATTGTAGAGCGGGTTGTACCAGGTGTTGGTAGGAGTCTGCTCATAGAACATGCCGGCGTTGAGACGAACTACTGTTCGGTCAGTTACCGAGTAGGCAAAGCCGATACGCGGCGCGAAGTTGCCTTTGGGCGTGTTGAAGCTCTGGGTGTAGATAAACGGTTCGTTCGGGGGTGGTGTAGGTGCGCGGTATTGATCGTAACGGACGCCATAGCTGGCGAGCAGCTTCCTGGAGAGCTGCCACGTGTCTTGAGCGAAGAAGTCGAAGAATACCGAATGGTAGGCCGCACCTGGCTGCCCAATGCTCGCATTCAGCTTGTTGTATGTGTTGCTGGTACCCGACGGAGCGTTCTTGATAGCCAGGTACTGAGCAAGGCCTGTAAAGGTGAATTGCGTATAGATATCAGCCAGTTGAGTGTCGTTGTTTTTCTGAAAGCCGGCGCCGAATTTGAAGGAGTGCGGCCCCTTAATGAGGGTGACATTGTCGTTGAAGGAAGGAATCTTCTCCTGGAACTTATCGCCGGCGCCGGTCGATCCGCCGAAGTTCGCGGCCGCGTAGCTGACGCCGTTCAAGGTGGACGATGCAATGGCAATAGCGGGACCGGGGCCGGTGAGAGGATCGGCGACGTGGTGCTCGTTGCGGTACGGCCACGAGGCGCGGAATTCGTTCAGCAGGTTTGGCTTGAAGGTCGTCAGCAGCTGTGTGCCGATGTCGTGTGCGCGATCCTGGAAGTCGGACGCGGCACTGAGTGCGTTGGATCCGCCGGCAGCAGTATTGAAAGGATAGTTGTTACGGAAGTAGTTGTACCGGACGAACGCCTGGTTCTTCTGATTGATCGTATAGTCAACGCGCACGTCCACCCACTGCGCGTGTTGCACTTGTGGAGCGGTTTGAATGTCGGATGAAGGAACTCCCGCTGCCATCATCGTGAGTGCAGCGGACGGAGTGACCGGCGCGGGTGTGGCTCGTTTCAAATGCTCATATGCGCCATAGGCGAAGAGCTTGTTCTTGATGATGGGTCCGCTCAAACGGCCCACAACATCGTCGACGTGAATGCTGGGCTTAACAATACCGCCTGGGGCACTGGGGTTACAGTTCGAGAGGATGGGGCAGGCAGCAGCGACCTTAGGACGCCAGATGTATTGAGCCAATCCATGCAAGCTGTTCGATCCCGATCCAGTGATGACGTTGTAGATGATCCCGGCCATGTTGCCGAACTCCGGCGCGAAACTGTTCGAGATAGTCTGGACTTCCTGAACGTAAGAGTCTGAGATCGCAAACAGACGCAAGCCGTAGCGGTCTGTTTCGGTGTCGACCTCACCGTCAAGCTGGTAGTTGACACGGTCGACCAGGCCATTGGTATTCAGGGTGTTGGGGATGCCGTTCTCGGTGTTAGGGTGTCCGCTCACGCCCGGCTGGAAGAGAATGAAGTTATATGGATTGCGGGAGGTGAGGGGGAGATTCTCGGTTTCCTCCGATGAGATGGTGCGTCCCAGATCAAAGCGCGCAGTCTCGATGATCGGGGCGTCTGCAGCGACTTGAATTTCAGTGGCCACGCTGCCGAGGCGAAGTTGCTGATCGACGGTCACGTCAGAACCAGCGTCCAGATGAATGCCGCTTTGCGAGAAGGGTGCGAAGCCGTTCGCAGTTGTGGAGACGGAGTAGGTTCCGATGGGTAGATTGGGTGCAAGGTAGACGCCATCCGCGGATGTAGTGACCTGCCGAGTGAAGCCGTTGTCCAGATTCTTGACGGTGACCGTGACTGCTGGGATCGGGGCATTAGATGGGTCTGTAATGGTTCCGCGGATCGATCCATTGATCGACTGCTGTTGAGCCAGCGCCATGGGGGGCAGCACCAAGGCTCCCAGCAGCAATACGAGAGCATATGAGACGAAAGTCTTGATGACTGCTTTGACTTTAAGGCGGGTGAGAAAGGAAGTTGTCATGCCGGTGCCTCCTGCAAATAACGGAAGGTTATGGAGCCGATCCAGTAACTTCAAACGTGAATGAAGGCAGGCGCGAACGGGTAGGCCGGGAGAAACGATTGATAGACCGGTACGCTGGCTCGCCCTTAAGGTGCATTATCTGGAATGCAATCAGATTGACAGTGAAGCAAAAACCAGTCTTAGTAAAGATGTTTTAGGAAGTCTTGTGACACTCAAGTTACGGCAACATAAAGGGCCTGTCAACAAAAAAGCGTGCCTACACCGGAAGGATGAGCGCGCTCACCGCCTCCAAGCTGGTCGATATGGCTCCGCGCAGTTGAGCGTGAGTGCCTAGCGAGCTAGAGCGGATGATGAGTCGGCTCGTTAACTCGTGGCGCTCAATCATCTCCTGAGTGAGGCGGCAGAGTTCAGGATGAGACCCTACTCCACCGCCTAAAACCACAAGTTGAGGATTCAGGAGGAGAACAATGTCTGCGATTGCATCTGCAAGCAAGGCAGCGGTCTTCGCGGCTACCTCCTGGGCGATGCGGTCGCCGTGTGCAGCCTGATCAAGGATCTGGGATGCACGGAGTCTCAACATCTCTGTTGGTGGTCGGGGCTTGGCTCGTTCCAACGCCTTTTGCCAGCGGCTTTCGATTCCTTTACCGCCGATTACTTCCTCCAGTTGGCCAGTCTTCCGAATCCGCATGGGATCACGTGGCTTTCCCCCCACGCCGAAATAACCGATCTCGCCCGCACTCCAGTTTGCGCCCCGGTGCAGATGCCCGTCGATAAATATGCCCGCGCCTGCCCCTGTACCTAAAGCGAGGAAGACAAAGTCGGCCGACTCTCGCGCCACGCCGCATAAATGTTCGCCGACGGCAGCCAGATTCGTGTCATTCTCCACTACGACGGGAATCCCAAGCTTTGCACTCAGCATAGATCGCAACGGGACGTCATTCCAATTAGTGAGATTCGGGGCGGAGAGAACTACACCTGTATTTACATCCGTGATGCCGGGAGCGCCAGCCGTGAGATGCAGCACTCTTGACGTCGGAATTCCACTCACCTCGCACATCTCTTTTAAACCGTCTTGCACCAGAGCACATATTCCAGCGGGAATCCTCTCGCGATGGCGGAGAATCTGTGACCACTGCGTCAACGCAGTACCGTTCAGGTCAGCGAGAGTCATGCGAACCCTGGTGCCACCAATATCGACGGCTGCCACGTAACCGCGCCGCGCGTTGAATCGCATGAGCCCAGGCGGCCGCCCGCCGTTCGATTGCCCGTCACCGATCGGTTCTACAAGGTCAAGTTTTTCGAGCAATGCCACGCAGCTTGTAATGGTCGGAGCGCTGAGTCCCGAATAGCGGACGAGGTCGGCTTTAGAGCATGGACTATGCGTTTGGATGAGTCGCAGGAGATTACGCGCGTTTGCTTGCCGCAAGTGTGCAGGCCGCGAGGGAAGGGACTGCGGATTCGAAACAATCTTCAACATTGCATAAGAGTTCTTGAGTGACGTGAAACATCAGCTCCGCAAACATCATATCGCAAGTATCTAAATAAACTTTACAAAGATCGAACCCCGTGATAATCCTGCTTCACGCGGCCAATATGCCGATCCATTCGCATCCGCCCTACTTTCAAGAGGTGCCTCAGCATGAAAGAAATCATCCTTCGTACAGGTTTCCGGGCAGCGATTGTGTCTGCCGTTGTCGGCATTATTTGCGCACCTGCACTACATGCTCAGGAACCGCCCCATTATCTCTATGGAGCGTCCCGGCCGCTCCAGATCGACCGCGGTGCATCCGCTGTCTGGCAAGACCTGCAGAAGCTGAAGACGCGGGGGAGCCTTATGTTTATTGTTGCCCACCCCGATGACGAAGATGGCGCCTTGCTCGCGTATGAAAGCAGGGACCAGGGTGTCTATACAAGTCTGCTCACTTTAAATCGAGGCGAAGGTGGGCAGAACCTTATGTCAAATGATCTTTGGGATCGGCTTGGGGAGGTCCGTACCCAGGAGCTTCTTGCCGCCGGCGAAGCCTACGGAGTTCACCAGTATTTCACGCGTGTTGCGGACTATGGGTTTTCGAAGACTCTGGAAGAGGCGATGCAGCAGTGGGGACACGATCGCGTCCTCTACGATGTAGTTCGTGTAGTGCGCATGACCCGTCCGATGGTCCTCGCCTCGTCTTTCGTTGGCGGCGTCTCCGATGGGCACGGTCACCACCAGACCTCCGGAGAGATGACTCAGGAGGTCTTCAACGCCGCCGCCGACCCGAATGTATTCCCAGACCAGATCGCCGCCGGTCTGCTGCCGTGGACGCCCCTGAAGGTCTATGCCCGCGCCCCGATTGGACGGACTACATCCCAGGGAATATTTGATTACGCGACCGGCCACTATAGCCCGGTCCGCTTCCGCGATTACGTCCACAATTCCACCATCGAAGGCTTCCCCCCGGCAACGCTCGCAGTAACTGTGAGCAACTACAACCCATTTTTCGGCGACAGCCCCCTTGCCGTTGCGCGCATCGGTCTCGGTAGCCAGAAATCCCAGAACGGCGGTACAGCCGTTCCTTTACCCCGCCCCTCCGCCTCGCAATATCACCTCTATGCAACGCGGGTCAGCTCAGCAGCACCAACTCATGAGAATAATTTATTCGAAGGCATCGACACCTCGCTCGAAGCGATCGCCTCCTATGCTCCGGCGGAGCAGCAGGCGCCATGGCGGGAACGTCTCAAGAACCTTGACGCGTCGGTCCAGTCAGCCACCGCAAGTTTTGACGCTGCTAACCCGGCTAAGTCAGCACCGGCACTCGCTAAAGGTCTCTCGCAGACTGTTGCACTGATCGCGGACGTCAAGGCAAGCGCGCTGCCGGCCGACGCAAAGTACAACATTGAACATGAGCTCGACATCAAGCGCGACCAGTTCAACCAGGCGCTCAACGATGCACTTAGTGTGAGCCTCGTTGCCACCGTCGGAACTGGTGGAGGCGGTCGAGGAGGCGCTGGTGGGCCGGCACCCGCGGCAGCAACCCCGCCGCAGGGCCCCGCCATTGGTCCTACTCCGATTGCAGCACCCGCAGGCGGTGAAGGTGGCGAAGGCGGTCCTGGTCGCGACAATAGCTTTCAGAGTGTTGTTCCTGGCGATGCCTTCCGCGTTACCGTGCACATTGCCGACGAAGGCAAGGAACCAATCGAGATCACCGACAGCAAGCTCGTCTCTTACTCCGGAGATGGTTGGTCCTTCAAATTTTCTTCGCCTGGAACGGGTCCACTGGCTGCAGGCGATGCCCGCGATCAGGCCGTCGCCGTCACGGTGCCGGCAACAGCAGAATTGACCAAACCTTACTTCAGCCGTAAGACCGTCGAGCAGAGTTACTACGACATACTCGACCCACGCTACCTTTAACCTGCCAACGACACCCTACCCTCTCACTGCCGAGATCGCCTATAAATATGGTGGCGCGGAGGCGCATATCTCTGGCGTAGTGCAGGCTACACATCGTTATATCGGCCCGGGCCCTGTGCTGGAACCATTGCTCGTGGCGCCGGCGATCTCGCTCACGGTTTCACCGCAGGCCGGAGTTGTTCCCATCGGCAACGCGACCCTTCATCTGCAGGTGACGGTGCATAGCAGCGCCAAGGGCGCAGCCGATGGCTTGGTTAAGCTTGACCTGCCTGAAGGCTGGACGAGCAACCCAACCGCTGCTCCATTCAGCACTGAGGCTTATAACGACGAGCGCATCGTCAACTTCACAATCACGCCCAAGGGTGTTCAGCAGAAGCCATACACGATCACCGCGGTCGCCGAGTCCGGCGGTAAGACTTACAAAGAAGGCTTCGAAATGGCCGGTTACGTCGGCCTCCGACCTTATCCGTTTTATCGCCCATCCACCTACCAAACTACGGGCGTCGACCTAAAAGTTGCACCGGGCCTGAAGGTTGCATACATTATGGGGACCGGCGATGACGTTCCTGCGAGCCTCGAAGATATGGGCATCCACGTTACGATGCTTTCGTCGCAAGATGTCTCTACCGCAGACCTATCGTCCTACGATGCGGTCATTCTGGGCATTCGCACTTACTCTGCCCGTCCTGAACTTGCCCGCGCCAACGCACGCCTCCTCAACTATGCTAGGGCGGGCGGCGTAGTCATCGTCCAATATCAGTCGACCGAATTCAATGCGGGTTTCACTCCTTACCCTTTCGTGCTCGGGGGCAACGGTGAACGCGTTGTTGAAGAGGACAATAAAGCCACCATCCTCCTCCCCAACGACCCTGTTCTCAACTTCCCCAACCACATTAAGGAATCGGACTTCGACGGTTGGATCGAGGAGCGGGGGCATGGTTTTCCGCAGTCGTGGGGACCGGAATATATTGCTCCGACAGAGATGCACGATGCCGGTCAGAACCCGCAAAAGGGTGGTCTGCTTTATGCCCACTACGGCAAGGGAGCGTATGTCTACATGGCATACGCATTCTTTCGTCAGATGCCTGAGGGTGTTCCAGGTGCTTTCCGCATCATGGCCAACCTGATCAGCATTGGCAAGAACACCCAGTTCAAGGCGAGTTCCCCGGCGGGAAGATGATCATAACGAATGCGAAGAACGGACCATAAGGTGCGTGGCTATAGCTCATGTAGGGGCCTATACGGCTTCAAATTTGAATCCCTGTAACGCATTCGAATTCCTTGTTCGATGCCTGAAAATTCCCTGATACGGTCGAAAAATCCCCTGTTCTTTTTGGACTGCGGAGAAGGGAATTGAGCTAATCGTCTAAAGATCTCGCGGACTTGCTTTGCTTCAGCCTCATTAATATGCAACTGTCGATCGCTGTGATCATAGCCGAGAGGAACAATCTCACCCATCCACATGCCTTTTTCTTCGAAGCCGCAACCTTATCCCGGATACGCTCACCTGTAACCTCTCGCTCAAACTGAGCGAAGGAGAGGAGGATGTTCAGGGTCAGCCTGCCCATCGAGATCGTGGTATTGAACTGCTGATTGACCGATACGAAGCTCGCTCCTTTGCCGTCAAAGCTCTCGACGATCTTGGCGAAGTTGGCTAATGACCTGGTCAAGCGGTCGACTTTATAGCGAGGCAGCTCATCGAAGTGGAACACGGATCGATAGCGCAAACCCTGAACAGCCCGTGAAAAGGGCGATTTGGGAGACTTCATCCGGGCATGCCAAGCTGAGAAAGTGAAAGCACCAGGTGATCCGCGTTCATATACTTACCGAACGATTACCTGCGAGAAACGTGGTTTGCGGCGGCTGTCTTATAGGCACGTACAGCATCGACCAGGGCTTCTGCCTTGGTTTGGACGTTTGTTGCATCATCGCCCTGTCGATAGATCGATGATCCTGCACCAACGCCCTGCGCTCCTGCGCACATCCACGGTGCGATATTGCTCGCTTGGATGCCTCCGACCGGAATGACAAGCGCATTCTTTGGGAGGACAGCCAGGAGCGCCTTCAGCATAGGGACGCCCAGCACCTCTGAAGGGAAAAGTTTGATCGCGTCCGCGCCAGCATCCAGCAGTGTAAATGCCTCTGTAGGATTGAAAAATCCCGGAACCGCGAAAAGACCGATCGCTTTTGCCGCGCGAACGATCTCGGTATTAGCGTGCGGAGTTACGATCAACCGGCCACCGGCAGCAGCAACTTCTGAGACCTGCTTCGGATCAGTCAGCGTTCCGGCTCCGACTAGCATACGAGGACCAAGGGCCCGTGACAGGATGGAGATACTCTCGAACGGGTCGGGCGAGTTGAGCGGCACCTCGACAATGCTGATTCCGGCCCTCTCCAATGCGGTGCCAATCGATTCTGCTTCTTCGGGCCGTATGCCTCGCAGAATCGCTATGACAGGACAGCGCTCCAGCCAGGTCTTCAGATCCATAACAGTCTCCTGCCTATGGCGGCCAGACCGCGGGCCGCTGCATGTTCATCTTCAAGCGTGAAGGAGCCTCCGCAGCTCTGGATGGCCTGCGCGTAGAGAGAACAAAGCTGGGAATCACCTGCCAGATGAATATGAGCTCCCGCAGGCATGACAGTCCTAACTTCGTGGCCAATGAGCAAACCCGAAAGGTAGGATGCTGATGCGTCTTCCTTCAATTGATCCATCAACGTCAATGTTCGCACGCCGAAGAGATGATGCAGCAATCCACCTTCATCCGCGGATCGACCCACCCCGCGAAGGAATGCGTCATTGTTGCCGGCTTCATTGGCCGTCATGATACGTCCCAGGATCGTATTGGCACGCAACGCAGCGTACACATCGCCTGTCATGCAGGTGATGAAACTCTCAATGATTCCGTCGGTGAATCGAACCCACTTGGAGTGCGTGCCGGGTAAACAAGCAAGGCCGGTCCCTTTAAGAGTCTGCGCCATACCCATTACCTGGGTCTCTTCGCCGCGCATGACTTCAGGAATGCCGCATGCATCGATTCCTCTAACCCCGGGAATTAATAAGACCTCGGCGCCGGAAAAAGGCACTTTCATCACCCCAATCGCCAGATCCGCAATTCCTACCGGAGAAGAGACATATTCGACTTCTATCCAACCCTGACGACTTCCAATCATGCCGCAGAGCAGGATGCGAGTCTCTCCAGCTTCCAACCAGTCGCCAACCTTCTCGCGTAAGATTTCGCCGAAAGATCGATTATGGACGCGAAGAACGCCTTCAGGGGAGAAGCGCGTCTCGATAACCTCTCCAGCATGATTGAAGCGGAATGCGCGGAGGTTTGTGCTACCCCAATCAATGCCGATCAAGCCTTATCCTCTGATGATCTTGTTATTTCTAGCCATCGGTTCAATGGGCCGGTTATGCGAGCTAAGAAATCATCCTAAAAATAATCTCGGGGCGTGTAACCCTCAAGAAAACTCGGAACATACCGTAATTATCCATTCAGCCGCAAAGGTTCATCCTATACGTAAATATCCAAATAGGGGATCTGACTATAATTCCGCTGCCGAGACTTAAGTGTTCGCGTGCTTCGCGGAAACAAAGATCGCCAGGAGACATGCAATGCATTTACCGACTTCTAGCCCTTCTTGCTTTGCCTTCACTTGCGTACTGCTTCGTATCGGCATAAATTCCTTTGGCTCAAGCATTTCCAACCACTATCGTAGCGAGTATTTTAGAGGAGCTTGAATATATGAACCGGCGCAACTTCCTTCAGTCCTTGTCGGCCGCAACCATTGCAACTGCAACGAGCGCGCTTCCTGCGTTTGGCTCGGTTCCGAAGATGAAGATAACGCGAATAAGGGCCTATCAGACGCCCAATCCCAGTGCGCTACTCTATCAGAGCGATTTAGTGGTCACGATTGAGACCGATGCTGGTATCACCGGCATAGGTGAAGGCGGAACGAAAGATTTGTTGGCGCCGGCCGCTGGCAGGTTGATCGGCAGAGATCCGCAGTATATTGAGCGCTTATGGCAGGATATGAACCGCTCCTTATTTTATCCGGCGGGGCGCGAGCGAACCGACGCCATTGGCGCTCTCGATTTGGCCCTTTGGGACATCAAGGGTAAGGTTCAGAATCTTCCCGTACACGAGTTGCTTGGCGGAATGGTCCGCAACTATTGCGAATGCTACAACACAGCTGGCGTTATTCCTGGGGTCACCGGCTCCACGCCTATCAAGGAGCGCGCTCGCGCGACCATTGAAGCGGGTTATCGGGCTTTTCGGTTTGGAGCGGTGGATCTGCCAGCCAACACGACGTTCAACACGCGGGAGCGAATTAATCATCTGCGCGATCAATGTGCAGCCGTAAGGGAAGGTGTCGGGCCCGACGGCGACTGGGTCATCGACTTCCATCAGCGCTTCGATCTTCCCGACGCCATCCGCGGATGTAATGAGATTGAGAGCCTTGCGCCATTCTTCGTAGAAGACCCAGTCCGAGCCGACGCCTTTCTGCAGGACCTCCCTATCCTGCGCACCAAAGTCAACGTGCCAATAGCTGCTGGCGAAGAGTGGGGTAACAAGTGGGACTTCAACACGCTGGTCGAACATCATGACATCGATTTCGTTCGTGCAACACTGCCGAATGTCGGCGGCATCACCGAGATGCTCAGGATTGCCGCGATCTGCGAGACGCACTTCGTAGGTATAGTTCCACACTTCACCGGTCCGATCGCTACCGCCGCTCTTGTCAATACGCTGGGTACGTTTTCGGGGCCTGTACTGATGGAATACAACTATCAGGGCCGCACCCTCTCGTACCTGCCGGCGTGTCTCGATTTCAAGAACGGAAAGCTATACCCGAATGAGCGGCCTGGCCTAGGAGTGGAACTGGACTACAAACAATTGAAGCAGATTGCAGAGTTCACCGAGCCAAACAATGCACGCGCTCAAACCTACTTCCGGCCCGATGGTTCAATCACGAACTGGTAGGTGAGATAGCTGTTATGAGCCAGCTAATATCGTGACCAAAGATATCCGGCAGGTGGAGCGTAATGAAATTTGCTCGAAGCATTAGCTCAATTCTCGTTCTTACAGTCCTCTCCGCGTGCATAGTATTCGCACAAGGGAACACAGCCACGCTTCAAGTGAGACATAACACCGCTCCGAAGAGCTTCTTTCTCTATATAGGCAGTTTCATCGGCTCAACGCCCGGTGGGCATCCAGACGGTAACCCGCCGAGCAAGGGTATTTATATGGCACGCTTCAATGCAGAGACCGGCGCGTTGAGTGCGCCGGTGCTTGCCGCCGAGATCGCCAACCCCACATTTCTGGCTGTCTCGCGCGACCAGCGGTTCCTCTATGCTATTACGGAGAGTGATCCGGAGGCCTTCGTCAGTTCCTATGCAATTGACCGGCACACAGGCGCGCTTCGAATGCTCAACAGGCTGCCCACTGGCGGCTCGGGAACCGCATACCTGTCGCTGGATAAGACGGGCAGGTTTATCCTGCTGGCCAATTACGGAAGCGCCAGTGTTACCGTCATTCAGGTCAATCCCGATGGTTCTCTGGGGCAATTGACCTCTTTTGTTCTGCACTCCGCCCGGCGCGCGGCCGGCGGTGGGGCGCCAGCTGTACCACGCCCACATGCCACGGTCGCTTCTCCCGATAACCGCTTCGTCGTTGTGCCCGACCTGGGACTGAACAAGATCTTCGTTTACAAGTTCGATGCCGACAAGGGCGCTCTTGCCATCCCAGCCACGGTCGTCGACCTTGTGCCCGATGACGGGCCACGCCACTTCGTCTTTTCCCCAGATGGAAAATTTGGCTATATGATCGGCCAGACCTCGGGAAACATCGAGGTGTTTCGCTGGGATCCCTCGGGCACACTCTCGCCAGTGCAGACAGCTACCTCGTTTCCCAAGGGCCTCGACGCCGTTAACACGAGCGCGGAGATTGGGATCACTCCCAATGGAAAGTTTCTCTATGAATCGAACCGGCGCACGCATGGGGCTTCCCATGATCCGGGTCCCGACAGCATCGTGGCTTTCCAGGTGAACCAGGAGACTGGAGCATTGACCGAGGTTCAGGACATCGACATGGGAGGATCCATCCCGCGCTGTTTCTCTATCGATCCCACCGGTGGGTACATGGTTATCGGCGGTCAACAGACCAATCGGGTCGAACTCTATCGCATCGATCACGAGAATGGAAAGCTATCGAATTCAGGCGTATCGATTCCTATCCATACTCCCGCGTGCATGCAGTTCGTTCACACTCAATGATTATTGGAGAGTCGATTCAAGAGACCAGACAGTGCTTAGAGAATGTGTCTGCCATCCCCCAAACCGCAGGCACCTACCTCGAACGAGTCGTGAGTGCCACTGTCATTCTCATTGAGGATCAGGCTTTGCTGGCATGAATGAGGAGTGGGTTAAATGGTTTCCGACGAACCCGCCAGCGCGGCAAGGTGCGAAGTTACTGGCTCGAATTCCCGGTTTGAGAGTGTCTATCGCGGTCATTGCCGAGGCCTGAGTATTCAATCGTGAAGGGTGAAGGCAGAATATTCTTCGCTACTTCGTGCACTTATGGACCGGTCAGAGAGCAGGCTTACAAGCAGGTCTACAGTCGGACACGAGCCGAGCATGACGCTTTCTGCTCTGCTCGATGCGTGGCGCCACATTGATCCGTTGGTGTTCGAACAGTTGCGACTTGACATTGGTATCTGTCAACGGAAGCGGGAACCGTCTAGCGAACTTCAGCTGGGGGTGCTTCGAAAGAAACCAAGTCTGTAGGATATTTTTGGAGCTTTCTCAATTGCTTCCCTAGCAGCAGGTAAACGCAGAGCCCCTTTCGAAGGGAATCCCTACCTTGGTTTGACGCGAGGAATCCGTCTATTTCATCAGACGTAATCGAACAGACACATAAAGCCGAAGTCCATATGGAGCTGCTGGTGGCAATGAAAAAGCGTATTGCCTGGGTTGTCAGCGATGAAGTCAACCTCAGCTTCCTGGTACCCTCCGAGCATGACCACGTCCTTCATCACTCCGGAAGTGGACTTCCCTGCGATACGAGTCAGCTCGAAGCTGTGCCGGTGCAGGTGGATCGGGTGGACATCATCGCTCGCATTTTTCATGTGGATCCGATATCGCTTTCCCTCCTTCAGGTGAAACAGAGGCGGAGCCATCATCTGGGTAGCCGGATAGGGAGTTCCGTTGATTGTCCATTGATTGAAGCCAGCCAGCGCGGCATTCTGCTTTGCGAAGGTCATCTCAAATACTTCATCCGGAGTCGATACCGGCCCACTCGCGTTCCCGAAATGGAGATAATTCCAGTGGAAGGGCTTTGGTGCGATCCATTGGGGCTTGCCTTGTTGGCCGGAGTATTCGACCACGATCCCCATGCCATGATGGCGGTCGTCGTCTGCTGTATCTCCCAGAATCCAAACACCAGGATGATTCATGGTCACGATGGCCGAGATCCGCTCTGCGGTCCCCAACCAGAGTACCGGCACGCGGGCAGGAGTGGGTACCGGATTGCCGTCCAATGCCACGACGGTGAAGGTATGGCCAGGCAGGGCCACGCTGCGAATCTCAGTTGCGCTGCCATTGAGGATATGGAGCAGTACGCGCTCACCCTGCTTCACTCGAATGGGCTCACCCTGGCCCAGCATGCGGCCGTTGATTGTGAACGAGCGGTAGTTGACTTCAAAGCCGGCTGGATTACCTTGTTTCAAAGATGCTTTCATCTCCGATTCGCCACGTTCCTTCAGTTCAACGACAGGCACGCCTGCGAGGAAGTCGCTGGACATATCCCCTCCGTGGCTGAACCAGGGTTCAAATTCTTTCAGAGTGAGAAATACCTCGCGGTCGTAGCGGCCGGGATTGTTCTTTGCCTCGATATAGACGGGGCCGACCTGGCCAGTGTATTGACCGCGATTTAAGTCCCCACCGGCGCGAAGATGGGTGTGATAGAAGCGGAGTCCCGAGGGCTTGGGGACGAACGAGATTCTCCTGGTGGCGAATGGAAGAACCGGCGGCGTACCCTCTTCGGCTGCGCCATCGACATCCACCGGCACTGTCTGGCCGTGCCAGTGGAGCTGTTCGGAAACCTCCGTTTCGTTGTGGATGTCGACTGTGACTCGCTCGCCTTCCCGAAAACGCAGGAGCGGCCCCGGAAACTGACCGTTGAATGTCGTGGTCGCGACAAACCGGTTCTTGCCGATTTCGACCAGACCATTTCGAATATTCAGCGTGTAATCAGCCGGCGTATCCGCTTTCTGCTGGGACAAGAGCCTGAGTGATGGAATCAGCGTAACCCCGGCGGCGGTTGCAGTTTTGAAGAACTTGCGTCGGTCGATGGTAGTAGCGCTCATCATCCCCCTTTCATTGAACTGCCGAGGGCACAATACGGCAGTCTAAATAGACAGATATAGAAGGGCATAGGAAAAGAGCTTGCCCCACCCCAGTCGCCGGATCTCCTCTATCAGCTCTCAAAAGGAAACTGCCTGTTGTTATGCCCGTGCAATCATTTCCTCATAATACAATACTGTCGACTACATGTTGAGCAGTGCTGTATTTTGTAAGGAGCGCCGCGACCAGTCTTATCCTCAACCGGAAGGGATTGTGCTCATAAAAATCCCCGTAAGTTGGTGGGCATCGCTTACGAGGCTCAAGGAATTCGTTGATGTTGGCCAAACGGCTTGTCCTTTTCATTTGGTTCTCGACGTTGCCGCTTTTCCTTCCAACAGCGGCCTATGCAGCCGTTGGGGGGAGTATCTCTGGAACGGTGATGGATCAAAGCCATGCGCTAATTCCGGGGGCAAATGTCACGGCAACCAACCTGGACACGGGCGTGAAACAAGCAGTCACAACCAACAGCGTTGGAGTCTATTTCATCCCCAATCTGGCTGTCGGTCGCTACGATGTTGCTATCGCGGCTACAGGGTTTAGGCCATATCGTCGGGCAGGTGTGGTGGTAGATATCAATGGGGTGATTTTAGTGGATGCCGCCCTCGAATTAGGAACACGAACCGAGACTGTCACTGTGAATGAATCTGCGGTGCAGGTTGAAACATCCAGCACGCAGCTGGGAGATGTCATCAAAGACGCGCAAATTGTGGCTATGCCTCTCAATGGGCGCAGTTACACCGACCTTCTTGCACTTCAGCCTGGTGTAGTGCCCGCCACATCGATCACGCCGCTTACGGTTCAGGGGCTAGGGCAGAGCGTATTTTCTCCATCAGGCGATTTGAACCCGGGCATACTTTCGATCAACGGTCAAAGGGAATCCGCGAACGGATTTCTGGTCAACGGCGCCGATGCGGAAGAGACCGGTAGCCTGGCTGCCGCGATCGTTCCAAATCTCGATTCAATCGCCGAATTTCGAATTCTGTCCAACAACTTTGACGCGGAGTATGGGAGATATACGGGGGGACAGATTAACGTCATCACAAAGTCGGGAACGAATCAGTTCCACGGAAATGTCTTCGAGTTTCTACGCAATACCGATTTCGATGCGCGAAACTATTTCTCTCCTTCTCGTGGCAAATTCATACAAAACCAGTTTGGCGGAACCATCGGCGGGCCAATCACGCCGAAGAAGTTGTACTTCTTCTCAGATTATCAAGGCACTCGGCAGATTCAGGGCGTGGACAGCGGCCTGATACCAGTGCCTACGGCGCAGGACCGCACGGGCAACCTGATTGACGAGTCGTCTTCGCTGACTAGCACGGTGACGACGCCGTACTTTGCGAACAGATTATCGAATCAACTCGGGTATCCCGTTTCGATCAATGAACCCTACTACTTCACCGGCTGTGTAAGTAGCGCGCAGTGCGTTCTGCCTTACGGAATGATTCCGCAGAGCACATGGTCTGCTCCGGCTGCCAACCTATTGAAATATATCCCCGCACCGAACGTCGGTCCCGCTGAATTTTCGACATCCGCGTATAACCAAATCCTCCATGACGATAAGCTTGGTGAGCGGGTTGACGCCAATACGCGCTGGGGCACTCTCTTCGGTTACTACTCTTTCGATAACTACTCTGTAGATAATCCGTATCCGACCGCCCAGGGAGGAGCCAATGTCCCCGGCTTCAATGGCTTGTATACGGGTCGTGCACAGTTGTACGACCTGGGTGCCACCAGGATGCTGGGAGCGAGTGCTGTCAACGAGTTTCATGTGAGTTACACGCGTGACTCAAATGACTTAGGAAAGCCTGCAGGTGGATTGGGGGTCAGCCTTGCCTCGCAGGGGTTTGTTACCGGAACAGGGACATTGGGAATTGTCCCCGGAGCTCCCGAGGGTGTCGAAAATGTCGTATTCAACGACGGTAGCTTGGTCATCGGAACCGTGCCGGCTCAGTTTGAACAAATCAACAACGACTTCGGTATCACTGAGAACTTCTCCAAAGTGTTGCGAACGCACTTGCTGAAAGTCGGAGTGCAGTTGGAATACGATCAGATCAACACCTATCCCTCCGCCTTTCTGAATGGCAGCTTTAACTTCAACGGGACCGAAACAGGCTCAGCCTACGCGGATTTTCTTCTCGGAATTTCGAGCCAATATACCCAAAATCAGCTCAGGCCATTCTACGGTCGTAATAAGTACATCGGTCTTTACGCTGAAGATAGCTGGCGTGTCAGATCCAACCTTACGCTAAACTACGGGCTGCGATGGGACCGGATCGAGCCCTGGTACGAAAAATACAACAACAACATAACGTTTATACCCGGTGAGCAGTCCGTTGTCTTCCCTGCGGCGCCTACGGGCATCGTCTATCCGGGCGATCCCGGAGTTTCGCGCACGGCGGCCCCACCAGGAAACAAGAGTTTCGCTCCCCGAATCGGTTTGGCCTATTCGCCCTACCCCGACCCGGATTCAGTGATTGGCAAGATCCTGGGTGGTCCCGGAAAGACAAGCATTCGCGCTGGCTTTGGCATCTTCTATGCGGCGATCGCAGGAGAGAGTTTGGGGCTGATTAGCGACAATCCTCCGTATGGATATACCTTCCAGAATTCTTCCAATCCTCTTTTTGTCACTCCCTTTATTGATGGAGACACCGGCAACATAGAAGGACAGCGTTTCCCCGCGCAACTCGCGCCCTCCAACGTATCGCGAAGCAATCCGGATACTACTATCGACTTTTCCCAGTTCGAGCCCATCGGTGCGACGCCGGGCTACAAAGTGACTAACACAATTCCGTACACCGAGGAGTACATGCTGTCAATGCAGCGACAGCTTGGAACAAGCACATTGCTCAGCATTAATTACGTAGGGAACGAAGGTCATCATCTTCTTATACTCGAAGCAGCAAACCCCGGAGATCCCGCGTTGTGCCTGAGCCTACCCGGATGTGGTCCCGACGGCGAGGACACTGTGTATCCAAATGCCGCTGGACAGATGATTAATGGTACGCGCAGTCCCTTAGGACCTGATTTTGGCAGCGTCAGCTATCAAGCGACCATAGGTAACTCCAACTATAACGCTCTCGAAGCGAGCGTTCAGCACAACAGCCGTCGACTGCAATTACTGGCCAGCTACACCTACAGTAAATCTCTTGACTTGGCCTCGAATTTTGGCGAGCAAGTCGACCCATACGATCTACACCTCCTGAGAGGGCTCTCCTCTTTCAACATGAAGCACAACTTTGTGGCGAGTTACAGCTACTCAATTCCTTTCGAAAGTTTTTTTCGCGCAGCCAACCGTTGGACAGAGGGTTGGTCGATCTCCGGAATCGCACGGTTTACCACAGGTTTCCCTGTGACGCTCATGAATCCCGACGACACGTCTCTAATTGGAACCTTCGGGAATGGCATCAACAACCTGACGGTTGACGAACTCGATTTCACGCCCGGTCGACTCAGCGTGAACCACAACCCACGCACGGGGCAGAGCTACTTCAATGCTTCGCTTTTTAGTTTGCCAGTCGACGACCCTGCGGTAGGCAATACAGTCGCAAACACGATAGGGAATAGCGGTCGTCGCTTCTTCTCTGGACCGGGGATTAGCAATTTCGATACGACAGTTCAGAAGATCACGAAGCTCGCGGAATCGAAATCCCTGAACTTTCGCGCGGATGCTTTCAACACATTCAATCACGCCCAGTTCTATGGTCCTCAGTCAGTAGATGGGAATATCAATGACCCGACCTTTGGTTATGTGGTCGCCGCCGCGCCGCCGCGGCTTCTTCAGCTCGCTCTAGAGATCCGTTTCTGATTCATCATTCCTGTGGGAGTGTGCCAATCGAGCTGGCAATTGAAGTGAAGTCGGTATGCCCGAGCTAAGTTTTCCCGGCAAGGCATTTGTGGGTTTCTGTAAGTCTCGCTATCAACATAATCCAAATCCATGATCCGCAGATAAGAATGAGTCTCCACAGTCTCATGAGACTGTAGGGAGCGCTGCTGCAAAAGTGCCATCAACGGCAGATGGAATCGGTGCAAGCTAATACCCAATCGCTGATCAGGCAACCACGTCACGGCGAGTAATCACACCTTAGTGGCATTTGCGAAGGAAGACGGAGCACGGATAGTTGGGAGTGTGGGCCAAAAACCGTTTAGCCGTGAAGCAAATCCTGCATCAGCAAAACTGAATCCAGCTAGTCTTTTCCTTTTTGTCGTACTGTTGCCGTCTTTGTTGTGGACAGGATGCGGAGATTCAAAGGTCATCACTCTCACCCCCGGGAGCACCCTCAGTCTCTCGGGTTCAGTGCAGGGAGGACAACAACCGATCTCCGGCGCATCCCTGCGTTTGTATGCGACCAGCCTCAACGGAGACGGATCTCCTTCCACGGTGCTCTTGTCTCAGGCTTTCGAGACTGGCAGCGATGGTAAATTTTAAGATCCCGGGTGCATATACCTGCCCATCCGCAACATCCCAGGTCTACCTCGTAGCCACAGGTGGAAATCCAGGGCTTTCCTCCGGCGCCGTAAATCCCGCTATCAGCCTGATGACTGCCTTAGGTCCGTGCGACACCCTTGGCAGCGTCGATACCGCTACCATCAATGAGATAACTACCGTCGGTTCGATTTGGCCTCTCGCACCCTATGCAGCGTCCGCTGAAGCTATTGGTGCATCAAACTCGGACGCGCAAGGATTGACCTCCGCACTCGAAACAATCGGCAAGCTGGTGAGTGTAAGCGAAGGCACGGCCCCGGGTCCGCTGCTCGCTTCAAGTGAGATTGCGCCGACTGTGAAGCTCAACACCCTCGCATCGATCCTTGCGGCGTGCGTAAATTCGGCAGGTGGGTCCGCCGGGGATGGAACGCCGTGCGGCCAGTTGTTCTCGTTTGCGTCTTCGCCAGGAGTACCTCCGCCATCCGACACTTTTTCTGCGGCTCTTGTGATCGCCCAGAATCCGACCCGGAATGTGGACGCAATCTTCAATCTTTCTCCGTCGAACCCGGCCTTTCAATCCGTTCTGACCACCCCGCCCGCGGACTGGACCTTGCCCATCCTCACAGTGCCCGCCACCCCTGTGATCTCGCCCGACACTGGATCGCTGTCATCCGGGCAACCTGTCACTATCGCAGAAAATTCCTCGGGCGCGGCGGTTTATTACACTATGGATGGCAGCGTACCATCTGCATCTTCGATTCCGTATACAGGACCGATTATGTTGACAAGTTCGGTAACCATCAATGCGGTCGCAATCAAGGACTCTCTGAGAAGCTCGGTCGCTTCGAAGACCTTCAGTGTGCTTTTGCCGATCAGTGTCGCCTTGAGTCCGCTGGGCGCGACGCTCCTGCCCTCGCAGGCCCAGGCATTCACGGCAGCCGTTGCTAACACCTCGAACACTGCCGTCAGCTGGTCGCTGAGCCCCGCGCTAGGCAGCATCTCCGCATCCGGTCTATACACGGCGCCCGCATCGATCTCCACTTCGCAGACCGTCGCCGTCACAGCGACCAGCGCCGCGGACTCGACCAAGGTGGCCAGCGCGAATGTCTTGCTGACTCCTCCGGTCAGCGTCGCCTTGAGTCCGCTGAGCGCCACGCTCCTGCCGTCGCAGATCCAGGCATTCACGGCAGTCGTAGCTAACGCCTCGAACGCTGCTGTCAGCTGGTCGCTGAGTCCTGCCCTAGGCAGCATTTCCGCATCCGGTCTATACACAGCGCCCTCGTCGATCTCCACTTTGCAGACTGTTACCATTACCGCAACCAGCGCAGCGAACTCGACTAAGGTGGCGAGTGCGATCGTATCGCTTGTTCCTCCGGTAATTCCGGCAACCCTCTCTGTCGCGGTCTCTACTCCCATAGTCTTCTCCGCAATTCAGGGCAGTTCGACGACTTCATCTCAGTCGGTCACGCTCCAAAACACCGGGTCGCCGAGTACATCCCTGAACTGGTCGGCAACGTCGACAGACACCTGGCTGACCCTCAGCTCGTCTTCAGGCTCGATCGCAGGCGGCGCCAGTACGCCTGTCTCCCTTGTTGTGAATCCTACGGGGCTGGGTCTTGGCATCTACAACGCCACGGCCATGTTCATAGATTCCAGCGGGCAGACTCCACCGCAGACCATCGCGGTTACCCTCACCGTCAATTCCATCATCGCTGGATATCCGTTGCTGAACACGGAGCGCACCTTCCCGGCTGACAGTGGGATGGTTAACGTGAAGACCCAGTATGGCGCCAAGGGAGATGGTGTCACTGACGACACTGCAGCGCTGCAAAAGGCCATCTCCTCCGTAATCCGGAGTGGGAACGGGGCTATTCTCTATTTCCCATCTGGCACCTATCTGGTAAGTCGCCCACTGATAGAAAAGGATCTCCACGGAACCTGGCAGTCCCAACTTACCTTTCAAGGGGAGAATCAAGGCCGCACCATCATCAAACTCACGGATAACGACCCTTCTTATCAAAGCAGCAGCAGCCCGGCAGATGTGCTTGATATGGGATCACTCCAGCCGCTCGATTCGAATAGCGGTGGCGGCAATAACGGATTCGATAACTATCTCTTCGACATCACGATCGACGTTGGCATGGGAAACCCCGGCGCGGTCGCACTCGATTTCATGGGCAACAACTACTGCGGGCTGCGAAACGTCACCCTTCGATCGAGCGATCCCAACCATGCTGGTGCCGTCGGCCTAAGCATGCTCCGGTACGCGTCCGGTCCGTGCCTCATGAAGAATGTCGTGATCAACGGGTTTGATTATGGCATCGAGGCGACAACTCTGGAGTACAGTGTGACGTTCGAGGGGCTGACTCTGCTCAATCAGCGGTTGTATGGCATCTATAACTCGACCGACGTCCTCAGCATTCGTGGTCTTGTCTCAACGAATACCGTGCCTGCCATTTACAACCAGGGTCAGTATGGCTTGATCACATTGCTTCAGGCGTCGCTCCAGGGAGGGGCGTCCGGTGTGTCTGCCATACAAAACAACGGAACGCTCTACGCACGGAACGTGACGTCCGCGGGATACCGCTCCACGCTTCAGAATGGCACGCAAGTCATCGCCGGCTCCACAATTACGGAATACGACTCCGGTCCCGTCACCAATCTCTTTTCAAGTTCCAAATCCTCCTTGAACCTTCCGATCCTGGAGACACCACAATTCGAAGATACCAATCTCGCCAACTGGGCGAATGTCGTCTCCTTCGGTGCAGATCCAAAGGGCTCCGCGGATAGCTCAGCTGCGATTCAGGCGGCAATCGATTCCGGGGCGACGACCGTATACTTCCCGGTCGGAGGGTACCTGGTCTCGAAGACGATTATCGTTCGCGGCAAAGTAAGAATGATCGAGGGCTTTGACTCCTACATCGCTCCATCCGGGAGCGCATTCCAGGATGCTACCAATCCCACTCCCCTGTTCCGCATCGATGCAGGAACGGCGGATGTGTCCTTCCGCCACATTCACCCCGGCGACTGGCAAGGTTCTTACCCAGGCATCGTCTTCATACAACAAAACTCATCCCGGCCGGTCGCCTTAGTGAATGCCTACTTTAGCGCGGCGAGCATGACCGCCGCCTATCAGAATACGAGTCAGGGAACCGGCTCGCTCTTTGTGGAAGACGCTGCAAGTCTCGGTCCGTGGCAGATACTCTTCCCTCAGAATGTCTTCGCCAGGCAACTCAATCCTGAAACCAGTGCAACGAAAGTGTTGAACAACGGCGGGACCTTGTGGATCATGGGACTAAAAACAGAACAGACGGGAACGAATATAGAAACGGATAATGCCGGCTCGACAGAATTGTTGGGAGGCCTTCTTTACCCGGTCCAGAGCGTTCCCTTGAATCAGTCTGCATTCGTCATCAATAACTCCCACGCCTCGTTAATCTACGCAACTTCGAATTACTCAAATCCCACCGCAGGCCAATACCCTAACTTCCAGACCCAGGTCTCCGAGACGCAAGGCACCGCTTCCGAGACTGTCCCCACTCCTTCGGTTCCAGCCCGGGGATATGGGACGATGATGTCGCTCTACACGGATCAGTGATAAACGCGCCAGTGCCCGAAGAAGTTATTTCCGTTTCAGGGCTTCCAGTTCATCCGGATGAGAAAACCTCGAAGGAACACTTAGATCGCAAATGCCCAAACGAAGCGCGGGTCTATTGATGTATCGCCGATTGGCCGAAGAGCCGGAGGTCTTTCTGGTGCATCCTGGAGGACCGATCTGGGCCAAGAAGGACCAAGGTGCGTGGACGATTCCGAAAGGCGAATATGAGCAGGACGAGACTCCGCTCACTGCTGCTCGGCGTGAGTTTGAAGAGGAGACCGGTTTTCAGGCGACCGGAGAATTTCTCGATCTGGGCTCCATCAAACAGAAGAGTGGCAAGCTCGTGAAGGCATGGGCCTTTGAGGGTGATTGCAACCCGGCTGAATTGACGAGCAATACGTGTGAGATCGAATGGCCGCCACGTTCCGGGCGTCGTCTTGAAATCTCCGAAGTGGATCGTGGCCGTTGGTTTTCAATCAGTGAGGCAAACGAATATATCCGAGAGGAACAACGAGAACTTCTGCGGCGGCTTTCCGAGATTGTCTAGTCTTATAGACAGTCAACCACCCGAATCAAAATTTTGGCGAGGCACGACATCATTTCTGCGGCCCGACTCGGCAACCGGATATAGCGTTGACAGGGTTACAGCGAGCCACAGCATCGCCAGGCAACACGACGACGAAGTGACCGTCCCAACGGGCGGGTTCGTTGACAGGATAGTCGGTGCTGAGAAGTTGGGCCCCGCTGGCTAACATGGCGTCGCGCGTCGTAATGTCATTGGCGCGCGCCTGCTTCGTGTCGGAGTCGGTGCGGGCGCGGACAAGATAGCCTTGCCGGACGAGAGTAGCAATATCGGCGGCGGGGCCATCGTTGCGCTCGATGAAGGCGGCGTCTGGCTGGCCTGGCTCCGCGTTGGTGAAGAGGACGCGGCCGCGCAACGAAGGATGGCCGGTGAGGTAGACCGGCCAGACATTGCGCTGATCTAACAGAAAGATGATCTTGCCCCGTGCGCTGGCCAGAGTTGGCCAGTTGCCGGCGAGGACCGCTTCGTTGAGCGTTTTGTAACTGCCGCGAACGTCGTCGGGGGTGATTATTTCGCCGGGCGTGAAGACCGAGCGGATCTCTGCGTCGAGCGCATCGAAGGTTGCGGAGGTGAAAGGCTCAGGCTCAGTGAGGTGAACGTTCACTGTCGGAGTGGCCCTGCTTGGTCTCGACGAGGATGAAGATGGGGATGTGGGCGGGGTGCGCGCGAGACCACTCCCGGACCTGCTCGAGGCAGCCGGTAAAGGGCTGACAGGTGCTGCGGTAGTCGACGTCCTGCACATGCATCACCTTGAAGCCGGGCTTGCTCATGATGCCCGTGGGATCGAACTCAGGATCAGCCGGAAGATGGGCTGCTGCGACCATCCGCGGGTCCGGAGGGATGAGCGTAGAGGCCGCCCTTGCTGTCGGCGTAGATGTCGAGCTCAATCTGCCGAACGCCGCTGTCGAACTGCTGCGGCAGAGGCTGGTGCTGGTAGTCGAGGCCTTTGTAGGCGTCGGGATACTTCACCTGCCAGAGTTTGCTCTCGCTTGGCGCGATACCGGCGTGGTAGCTGTTGTGTGTGCCGATAACCTGAATCTGGTTGAGCTTTAGAGCGCCGTCGCCCGCGGCAGTTTGTGAGTAGGCACAGGGGAGAAGGCTGCCCAGGATCGCGGCCAGAGCAGCTGAAGTGGCAGGACGACGGCTCTTCGGAGACATTAACGGTCCTTGTCGTATGTTGAAGACAGCTGTTGCAGCAGCGAGTTACACCGAGTGGTAGGGCTTGCTGTAATGCGTGGACCACTCGACGAGATCGATATTCAGAAAGCGCCACGTTGCATGTTTCGTGTCGACCTCCATCAGCATGTAGGCGTTGGGATCGTAGCGCGTTGCTGCCATGGTGTAGTGCTGCGGGCCATAGTCTTTGTGGTAGTCGTTCCACTTGTGGACGTGGCCGGAGACGACCATCTGGATGTTGTCCTTATATTTTTGCAGTAAGGGATAGCAGACCGTAGTCTGCGAACTCCGTTGGCTTGTCGAGATGGAGCGGATAGTGGATGAAGACGAAGGTAGGCCTGGTGCTGCTGTAGCTGCGCCTCGAACCAGTGGAGCTGCTCTTCGCCGAGCGATCCGACGCCGGGGTTGAAGTCCGCTGCCGTGCGGTCCTGAGTACTGCCGAGAAAATTGTTCAGGTGGACGAATTTGTAACCTTTGTAGTCCAAAACGGAGTAGGGCTTAGCTTTGAACTTTGCCTCGAAGAGACGGTGGCTCATCTCGCGAGGGACATGTTTTACATCGTAGTCATGATTGCCGAAGCCCAGGTGAACAGGCATCTTGAAGCCATCGGTGATGGCCTTGGCGTTGTCGAGGCGAGTGGTGTTCTTGAAGTAGAAGTCATAGTCGGTTGAGGGGTAGTTGTGGAAGTAGTCGCCGATGAGGAAGACCTGTTCGATGGCAGGATTGAGCGAGTTGATGAGATCGCGCGCTGAGATCAAGCGAGGCGTGGTGACGAGAATGCTCTCATTGTCCTCCACGCCGTTCTCGCTGCCTTTGACGTAAAAGTTGTCGATGATGTGGGAATCGGCGACGAGTGCGAAGTAGAACTTATCCGGCGTGGCGGCTGCTCGCACCTGCTCAGCCCATAGCTTCCGGGTGAGCAGGCAACCGAGCGATGCGCCGGCGAGGGTACCGAACTGTCTGCGATCCATCATGAGATCAACCTCCGTGGGTTATGACTAAAAGATGATCTTTCCGGCGAACTGCAGGATACGCGCCGGGCAGTTGTGGAAGCGGTTACGACTCCGAAGCTCGTCGAAGTTGGGCTATAGCCGCTCTGCGGGAAACCATAGTTGGTCTGGTTGAAGATGTTGAAAGCTTCGGCCCGGAAGTCGAACGAGACACCTTCGGGATAGAGTGGGAAGTTCTTATGCAGGCCTATGTCCGAGTTGTAGTACGGATCGAAGCGGACCGAATTGCGTCCGGCCGTTACCGTAAGGGTGATTCGGTCAGGCAGGACTGAATGCGGCCAGGTTGCAGGGTCAGTGATGCCCTGGTTGCCGTTGATGCGCACGCGCTGCGACTCTCGGCAGAACAGCGGCGCTGCTGATCTGGTTGGGGCGCTGGTTGAGGATGGTGCTGACCGCTTGGAAGCTGTTAGGCGAGTAAGTTATGTTGACGGGCAGGCCGCTGCTGGAGCTGTTGATTGCAGTGACCTGCCAGCCGCCCAGAATCTCCTGCATGAGAAGCGGAGCGCTGGAGCCGAACATGCGTCCCTTGCCATAGGGCAGATCGTAGACGATGGAGAGAATGTCGTTGACCGGCTGGTTGTAGGCGGAAGGACCACGCTCGCCGAGTGGATTTGCCAGATTGATGCGGGAGTTGTCACCGTTTGGCGTATCGAGGTGGCCGGAGGCGTTGTCGATAGCGCGAGACTAAGTGAATGAGTTGAGCAGATAGAGGCCATGACCCGTGCGATGCTCCACTTTCGCCTGCAGAGCATTGTAGGAGAGGAAGCCCGCGGGCAGCGTCTCTTCGATCGTGGTGAAGGTCTGGAGGGGGCGGCCTGCGTTCTGGTTTAGGAGGTTGACGCAGCCTGAGTTGATGGTCGCGTTGCAGGTTGCTGTCACTGGGTTTGCGTTCGCCTGATTGTAGTCCGCAAGGACCTGGATCTTCACGCCATGCTCGCCAATGTAAGAGACCTCAAGGGTTGTCGCAGGGCCAAGCTGGCGCTGCGTCGTGAGATGCTAGCTTTGCACGTAGCCGGTGGGCAGGTTGCTTGGGGATGTAGCGTGCCTGCGTGTTTGCATTGCTCGCGGCCGTCACGATGGAAGGGCTGGTGAAGCGACGTCGGATAGCCCTGAGTGAGTCGTGCGGAAGCAAGGCGTGGGATTCGCGGGATTATAGGCAGCGCCGAGCCTGCGCCGCGGTGCAAAGGGTATGGCGTTTGAGCCGTGCCTATGATGCCGGGGTTGGCGTTGTTCGGAATCTGGTTCACGTTTGTATTGACGATATTCGGGAAGGTTATAGACGAGCAGATTCTCACCGCCTTCACGATTGAACTGCGCATAGCTGATTCCATAACCTGCACGGATGACCGTCTTCGGGTCCATCGAGTACGCAAGCCAAAGCGTGGCGCGAAGTCCAGCTTCGGCATGTTGACCAGGGCGCGGTTGTAGAGCGAGCCACCACTGGCCGGAATGAGCGACTGCAGAGCCCGGATCGTAGTTCGACAGCAGGTTGTTGGACTCCCATTGCGGAGTCACCAGCTCATAGCGCAGACCCGCATTGACAGTCAGGCGCGAGTTGACGCGAATATCGTCCTGCAAGTACATGTAGTGCATCCGCTGGTTGAGGTGGACGATAACGAAGTTGTTGAGCTGGTAGCGTGTGCGTGCGCCAAAGAGGAAGTCAGCCAGAGCGACAGCTTCTTTGGTGCCGGTGTCGGAGGCGCTGAGCGTCTGGCGCAGAAGCGCCGGCGTAACTGAAGCCGCCGTTATAAGTATCCTGGCCGTAGACGGGATTGAAGTCGTCGATCGTCGGTGAAGATCGACCTGGTACTCATAGCCCACCTTGTAAGTGCTGCGGCCACGATGCAGGGTGTAGTTGATCTTGGGGTTGTAGACCGTAGGGTTCTGGAACTGTGGGTTGCTGCCCTGGTTGCCGAACTGCGAGTAGGCGTTCACGCTCTGCACGTTGAGGCTGCGGACCACAGCGGGATCGGTCGGCAGGCCGGGGATGCCGGCCATCAGGCTGGGCAGATCCGGCGCCATAGGGGCTCTTGCCGCCATCGGTGCGGGTAAGGCAAAGCGCGCATCGAGGATGGAGTTCTGGTTGAAGATGTGTGTGACGCCGCCGGCGACCTGCTGATTGAAGATGTTGACGATGCCGTTGCTGTTGCCACCCGCAGGGCCCTGAATATTGGGCGGAGAGAGAATGCGTCCTTGAGTGTTCGCTGTAGCGGACGAAAGCCGTGGTCTTCGGGTTGAAGGTCTGGTCGACACGGATGTCGCCCTTATCGTCGTTGATCGTGTCTGGCGGTAAGCGAGGCATAGTTGTTGCTAAAGGGATTGCCCGGAACGTTTGGAGTGGGAAGAGCCGCGATGACTCCCTTTGCGAAGGAGGAGACCGATGGATCGCTGAACGGAATCACGCCATTAGGATAGCTCTGGCCTGTGAGCGGGTTGCGCAATGGCACTGGGGTGCCGCTCTCTGCTGCTGCTGACTGCGGTAAAGAAGGTGTAGCCTCCGTTGGCCTTGGCGAGCGAGCTGATGCCGAGCTGGTTGGCCGTCGGGACGGTGGCCGAGTTGAAGGCGTGAACCACCTGCCGCGTACCTTCGTAGTCGGCAAAGAAGAAGGTGTGATCCTTCCAGATTGGGCCGCCGAAGGTTCCGCCGAACTGGTTGCGGATCAGGATCGGCTTTTGCGGCTGGCCGGTAAGCGGGTTGGTGGGCGGCGTGAAAGGGCCGATGGCATTGAATACAGTGTTGCGCAGATAGTCGTAAGCCTTGCCGTGGAAACTGGTTGGTGCCGCTGCGGATGCTGACGTTGATGACGGCGCCGGCGGAGCGGCCGTACTCGGCGCTGTAGTTGTCTGTCTCGACGCGGAACTCGTAGATGGCATCCGGCGAGGGCGGAATGGCCTGGTTGGAAAAGCCCTGGTTGGAGGTGCCGTACGCGTTGTTGTCGAGGCCGTCGAGGAGGAAGTTGTTGAATTCGCTGCGCTGGCCATTGACGTTGAAGGAGGCGTCGCGGCTGGAGTCGGTGGTGTTCTCGAAGGATATTGCGGCGAACGCCGGGAACCAGATGCAGCGAGGTCGGCATAGGCGCGGCCGTTGAGCGGCAGATTTTCGACCTCGCGAGTGCCGATCACCTGGCCGCGCTCGCTGGAATCCGTTTCCAGCAATTCCGCAGCAGAGGTCGACCGTGACGACTTCGGTGCTCGACCCGATCTTCAGAGTCACATCGACACGCTGCCGGGCGTTTACGGTGACGGTGAAGGGAGCAGTGTCTGAGGTGCCGAAGCCAGGTGCTTGCACGCTCACTCGGTACTCACCGATTTTGACATCTGTAAATTGATAGGACCCCTGTGCGTCCGTTTGTGCCGTCACCTGCGTTTTGGTGCCCTCGTTGATCAGGGAGACAGTAGCTCCAGCCAGCACGGACCCCGAGCTGTCGCGAACATAGCCAAGTACTGAAGCGGTTTCAAACTGCGCCGAAAGTGGCGCGACATTTATAACGAAGAGGCAGACCACTACTGCGAACAAGACAAGACGTTTCACCATAAGCTCCAGGAGAGATTGCGATGCGTTTGTGTTGACGAGCCATGAGACTCTGGCGATGAGCTCTGGGAGGGCTGAGCTCAAAACCGTGGGCAGATCAAAGGGTGGCTTGATGATGGACACAATATTGGCGTCGCTGAAAGGGTGAGAATGGTGGAAAAGTACCCGACACTGTCATCGCACCCCTCCTTCACCCCTCTATTTTTCAGGCAGATACACAGCAGGCTCAAACTCGTGTTCATAGAAATTTCACGCACCGAAGCTATGCTGCTCGTATGCCCGGTAACCAACAGCGAATGCGTGGAGACAGCTCGCGTCCGGTGAATGCTGGATCAAGGAGTGTCAGCATTGCAACGTACTCTCCGGGCAGCGCTGGAATGCTCATAGAGGAGTCGCTGGATGACAACGCGGCATCCCTGCAGTCCCGGCCAGAGTGGCAGTTGGCACGCCGGATCGCTTCGAGTAAGAGGTTGCGCAAATCCGACCTTCTTCCAAAGTTCCTGATGTACGTTTGTGAACAACAGTTGATGGGCACTGGACACGAGATCACCGAGCAGCGGATCGGCACACAAATATTCAACCGCCCGGGCAATTACAACCCCGGCGAAGATAATATTGTCCGCAGTTATGCACGTCTCTTGCGAAAACGTCTCGAGGAGTACTTTGACGAAGAGGGTACAGAGGAAGCCATGCGGATCGTCATTCCACGCGGCGGTTATGTTCCCGTCTTCAGTAGTGGGACTGTCGAGCAACCCGTTTCGAGCGTATCCAGCCAGACAGAGGAAGATAGACCTGCAGATGTTGACGATCACACGCTTCATCCGACGCCAAAGGCGGTCCAGGTTGGAATGGGGATGCAAGCGATTCCCCGGAAGTCGGCGTGGATCTCACCTCTCCTGGGGCTGGTCGTGGGAATCCTGCTCACATCTTTGGCATGGCTCAAGGTTGGCAGGTCAGCAGAAGGAAAAACGCCCGGTCCGGCGAGGGTGATATGGTCGCAGATATTTCAGCGTAATCGCGATACGCTTATCGTCCCCGCGGATAGTGGCCTTGGCATTCTTCAGAATCTCACCGGCCATCTGGTCGGCCTCGAAGAGTACGCCAACGGAACCTATCTCACCGATGTTAAGCCTCTTCCGGTGATCGGACTTGGAAACCTGAATGACCTGCGCCGCCAACGCTATACCAGCGTCGTCGATCTGAATATCACCGCGATGTTGACCCAGCTTCCGGAATTTGCCGGAAGTCGGTCACAGATCCGCTACGCTCGAAGCATCACCACCGAAGACCTCAAGCATTCCAATGCGATCTTGCTGGGCTCAGTGCACACAAATCCCTGGGTAACGCTCTTTGAAAAGGACCTCAACTTCAAACTGGAGTACACACCCGAGGTAGACCAGTCGTTCCGTCCAGAACGAGCACCCTGCCGGCCTGGAGCGCACAAGATATCTGAACGGAACTGCGGACGCTGGGAACCAGACTTACGGAGTAATCGACTACTTGTCGAGCCTGGATGGCATCGGTCATGTACTGATCATCCAGGGCCTGAATATGGCTGCGACACAGGCCGCCGCGGATGTTCTATTCAATTCAAAGGAGATAGGCCCGATCTTGAAGCAGGCCGAATTGCCTGATGGCTCGCTGAGGTCCTTTGAGCTTCTGGTCGAGACCAGCAGCATTGGTGCAACCGCCCCAGGATCACAGATTATTGCTACTCGGTTCTATCCAACGACAAAGTAAATGGAGCCGCCGTTTCCGGTGGTGTTGGAGCGGTTTGCTCAGGACTGCATCCACCGCCATTTCGTTCCGCCGCCCCTCAAACAGACTCTTTAATTCAGAATCCTATTGAGATACAGCGATACCTTATCCGCCCATAAAAGACCGTGGGCCTTAAGGCCCGCATCATTGAAATGTGTCCCTTTGCCGCCGTTCTGGCGGTAGGGTGCTGTGAGGGTGTCGGTGTCCGGCCCTTCGATAGCCAGGCCGTCCTGCCAAAGACTTCGTTGTGCATCGCGAATAGGAGGGCAGGAGGGATCGTCCGGCGTGTGATAGGTCGCCTGTGCGACAAACCATGGGAAGTCCCATCCCGCCTCCTTCCGAGAAGCACGTATCAGGTCCACCATCATGCTTCGATAGGTGCTCGCGTCGATCTCATGTTCGGCGGGCTGATGGGAATCGGACTCACCCTGGTGCCATAGCAGTGCACGAAAGCCATTAACCCCCCAGTTGGTGAATCCGCAACATCATGCCGTTAAAAGCGTACCGTCGCTGACCAGCATCCCGTCGGCGTCTTTTTTGACATAACGCGTCATGGTGGGCATTACATCGATTGGAGAGCCTTCGGGCAGCCACTGACGGACGCTGGTCGAACCATGACCGACAGAGGCGATACCGATCGGGACATGATATCTGCGATAAAGAGCATCGCCAAAAGAGGGGATGAAGCTGCCCTTCTGGCTGTTGTCCTGAACGCCGGGCTGTGGGTCGTTGGCGAGCGACCATTCCGTTCCGTCGAAACTCGTGACCATGCCTGTCTGCGTTTTTTGCAGGACCTCGCCGTAGTTGGTGGAGTTGGACTGACCTGCGATGACGAAGACCTCTCCTACGCCAACGTTCGGTATGGTAACCAGAGTCCGCTGCCCCGCCGCGTTGATCGCCCTTATCTCGACGCGATAAAATCCGCCCGCGATGACGGGAAGCTCACCGCTGAACTCGTTCCTGGCCCGATCCGTCGCAAGGTTCTGCCATCGTCCAGGCAGGGGTCCTTCGATCGAAGTGCCCTCGACTCGCGCTTCAACCCGCGTCGCGGCAACTTCGCTGCCGCGTACCAGCACGGTTCCATGCAGGCGGGAGCTGCGCTGAAAGACCTGGTATGCGACCGGGGACGATGATGACCAGGCCTGGGGCGTCCTGACTGCGCGCCTCTATCGAGGTGATCGCTGGGGAGATCGCCGCGATCAACGCAAAGGTGAGTCGCAGCTTCATTTAGCAGCCCCGATCGCTGTCTTTGTGGAAATCACAGACTGAAGAATACAGCAGATGAATCGCAGCCTGCATGTTGAGACGACTCAGATTGCTAAAGTAGTTTGTTGCCCATGAAACCTGAAATTACTTCAATCCATAAAAGCAGCTAACAATTAGTGAAAAATTTCTTGACATTGGCATTCCGGAATTTATACCATTCGCCCGTTATCAGTAGACCCCCCTAAAAAGGTGTTGCTTAGGAGCTTCGCCAGATTCGTTCTTTTCGTCTTACCCACTTCGGAGGCAATCAGATGCAAATCATCGAACGCTGCAAGATAGATCGGTCTCTCTTAGGGCCGGCGCTCTATCTCATATTGGCCGTTTCAGTCGTTTTCACCTCAACCAGCGCGCTCTCCCAAAGCTCTTCCTCCGCCGTCAACGGCTTAGTCACGGATTCCCTCCAGGCCGTCGTGCCCGGAGCGAGCGTCACTCTGAGAAATGTGGCCACCAATGTCATGCGCACGACTGTGTCCAACTCCGACGGAAATTACTTCTTCTCCAGCGTGCCGCCAGCTCAATACATCCTTACGTTTTCCGCGCCCTCCTTCCAGACCGAAACCATCAACGCCTTTGATGTCGCGGTAGCCCAGGTCGTCACCGTTAACGCGACACTCAGGGTCGGTGACGTATCACAGTCCGTGACTGTGGAGGCGGCCGGCATCCAGGTAGAGAGCTCCACGGCGCAACTCGGCACGGTCATTGGCCAAAAGGCAGTGAACGACCTGCCATTGGATGGACGCAACTTCACGCAATTGCTGACCCTGACTCCCGGAGTGACGCCCATCAGCACCGGCCAGAACTCGAGTGCCAGCAATACTGCCGTCGCTGCCGCCAGCACGACAAACTACGCCTTCCCTTCGATCAATGGAGCCGGCAACAGGTCGACGATCTATCTGGTCGACGGGATGAACGACAATCAGGCCTGGTACAACACCTACGCAGTTCCGCCGATTATCGACACCGTTCAGGAGTTCAAGATCAACTCGCACAACGACTCCGAGTATGGCGGGTCTCTGGGCGGAGTGGTCAACATCGTAACCAAGGCCGGCAGCAAACTCCTATCATGGCTCCGCATGGGAGTTCATACGCAACAACGCCTTTGACGCCAAGCCTTACATTGCGGCGCCGCCGTCCTACCATCTGAATACGTTCGGTGGTCAGATGGGCGGTCCGATAAGGATTCCCCACCTGTACAACGGCCGGGACAAGACCTTCTTTGAAATTGGCGCCGAGAGGATCGCACTACTCAAAGGCTGGATCGACCAATATCCTTGATCCCCACACCAGCCCAACTCAATGGAGACTTCAGCAGCGCAACGACAGGCGTAACCAAAAGCGGTACATGCATTGCTGGCGACACCAAAGTCGAACCATACCCATGCCAGTTATACGACCCGACCATCGCCAACAACGCTGCAACTCCAAGACGTCCCGGCTATCTCGGCAATCAAATTCCAGTCTCCGAGTTCAACCCGTATTCGCTCGCCTTCGTCAAAGCTGTATTCGGAAAAGCGACGCCGATTGTCATTCCGGGAATCCCCTCTACGACTGACAATTATCAGGTCACCGATCCTACTCGGCAGCTTGTGTACAACTACACTGGCCGCATCGATCAGCATATAGGCTCGAAGGACTTCATCTTCTTCCGGTATGCCGGTATTCAGTGGTATCAAACCGCCCCGAGCACCGTTCCGACCCTGTTCACTTCCACCCAGATACCCGCCCAGCAATATGGAGTGAGCTGGACGCATATGTTCAGTCCCACGACAAGCATGCAGGTGCAGTATGGCAGGACCCATGTCGAGGACGACACGCTCACCCAGTTCAGCACGCCTAACCTATGGCAAACTTACGGATGCTCTGCGGACATGTGCAACTCCTTCGTCGGAGGGGCCGCTGTACTCGTCACACAGACCGTGACGGGTGGCTTCTCCGGAGGCGAGGTCAACAGTCCATCCATTAACCTGTCTAGCATCCACGAGTGGTCGGGCAGTGTCACGAGGACGATGGGCAAACACCTGCTCCAGGCCGGAGGCGCTTGGGATGAGGTGAACTATACCGCCGAACTGCGCCAGGGAACCGTCACATTCTCCGGAGCATCGACAGGAAACTTTTCTGGTAATCCGAATTCACCAGCCGGCATAACCAGTGCTCAGGTCAGTGCGCAGTCAGGCTTTGGCCTGGCCGACTTCCTTCTCGATTATCCCAACGCCGAGAACAAGCGCAACGTCCTTCTCACGGAGCGTCCGGGAGGCATCGGCAGCGCTTTTGTGCAGGATAGCTGGAAGATGACTCGCAACCTGACAGTGAACTATGGTGTGCGCTATGACCGGAGCGCAATCCCTGCCTATGGCACACAGGCGTCGGTAGGATTGCAGGGCAGCATCGAAACCGGCGATTTCGACTTCAACAACGGTACGTACATCATCCAGCAGTTGCCGCCGCTCTGCAGCGTTCGCGGGCACGCGCCATGCCTGCCCAGTGCGACACTGCCGGCAAATGTTCTGGTTGCCACAGGCGGCAAGATACTCCATGGCACGAAAAACAACATCGGTCCCCGTCTTGGCCTGGCCTACCGGGTCAATGACAGAATGTCCATTCGTGCCGGCTTCGGCATCAGCTATGACAACTGGGCGGCAATTATTCAGATGACGCAGAACTACCAGGGTTCCTGGCCTGACACTGGCACCTTGCAGATTAACAACACCAACACCCCGGGCACGGTCTATACCTCGGCGCAGAATCCCTTCGCCCAGAACGGGGGAAATCTGCCGGCTGCGACCCCGTTCGGATCTTCCAACGTGAATTACATGGTCGACCCGCTGTGGAAGAACCCCTACTCCGAACAGTACAACCTGGGCATCGAACAGCAGATTGGTAACCGTACCATCCTCTCTCTGAACTATGTTGGCTCCGCATCGCATCGTATGGATGTCGGCGGCTACTACAACACCGGCACTCCGGCAGTCGCCGCTTCCTTCGCCGCCCGGCAGACGGCTGGCACCACGGGTCAACCCTATCCTTATACAGTTCCGCAAAAATCCTGGGACCACAATGGAGCGAGTGCCTCTTACAACGCCCTGCAGGCGTCCCTGGTGCGGCAGTTCAGTACCGGCTTCGGCTACACACTCGCCTATACCTGGAGTAAGACGCTGAATGAAGGTGGAGACGGCTATTTCGGTGTGGAAGGTGGCGTTCCGGAAGATCCTTATAATCCGAAGGGCAGCCGTGGGCCCGCCAGCTTCAATATCCCGCAGATATTTTCCGCAAATGCGATCTACGAGCTCCCCTTTGGCACCGGCAAGCGATTCGCAACCGGAAACCGAATTGCCGATTATGTCATCGGCAACTGGCAGGTTAACGGGATACTATCCGCACGGTCCGGACAGAACTTCAACGTCACGGCAGGCGGAGATATTGCCAACACAGGAAACGCCAGCACGTACGAGAGGGCCAATCTGGTCGGAAATCCCTACCAAAGCGGAGTTATTGCAGGCAACCCGACATGCACTCCGCCGGCCGGACCAACCAGAACTCGCATCCAGTGGTTAATCCCTGCGCCTTTGCGGCTCCTGCCATAGGCACTCTAGGTAATGCGCCCCGTAACTTCCTGCAGGATGAAAACTTCTGGGATCTGGACACGTCCATCCATCGGCTGTTCCCTATTAAAGAGAGCTTGGCACTGAAGATAGACGTTGAGGCATTCAACGTCCTCAATCACCCCGTCCTTGGCAGTCCCGGGACAACCGTCACTACAGCATCAACCTTCGCTCAGATTAACTCGGTAGCATTCGGAAACGCAAACCGCATCCTGCAGTTCGCGGTAAAACTACAGTTCTAACGTGCTCTCCCAACCTTCCTTTTCAGGGACGGGCTTCGGCCCGTCCCCATCCTTTTGGCTGCTCAGGGACTCATGCGGACAAGTATCGGGCACTTGACAAATCCACCCCAGGAGAGGGGTGGAAAACGAAAGACCCAGCTCTCATTAAGCCAGGGTCTGCAACAAAGCCCGACCCTAAGTCATTTTGTTCTGATACTTTGCCCGTTTTGTATGGGGGGTGGGGGTAGCCGCCGAACTCCAGACGCTAGTAACCGATATTCTTCAACGCCTGCGGTCCAAGCCGCTCCTTCAGCTGCTCCAGATACGCGCACCGTCGGTGGCGGCTGTCTCGAGAGTCGCCTCTGGACTCCAAACCTCGCCCTCCGGAAAGCGATATCGTTCGAGCGATTCTGCGCGAATCTCGATGCTGTATCCGGGGCTCTCCGGCATCAGGTATCTCCCCTGCCGTATCCGCACCGGATCGACGAAGTGTTCATGCAGATGATCGACATACTCGATCACGCGGTCCTCCATCGTCCCCGAGACCCTGACAAAATCGAATGCCGAAAGATGTTGTACATATTCGCAAAGGCCCACGCCGCCGGCATGAGGACACACCGGCACATTAAACTTTGCCGCCATTAGCAGAATCGCCAGATTCTCATTCACGCCCGCCACGCGGCAGCTGTCAATCTGGCAGACATCGATCGCGCCTGCCTGGAACAATTGCTTAAACATGATGCGATTCTGGCAGTGTTCACCGGTTGCGATACGAATCGGAGCAACTGCGGCACGAATTCGCGCGTGTCCCAGAATGTCGTCGGGACTGGTTGGCTCCTCCATCCACCACGGCTGCAGTTCCGCCAGTTCGCGGGTATGCAGTATCGCTTCGTTGACGCTCCACTTCTGGTTCGCATCCATCATCAGCTTCCTGTCCCACCCAATCTCTTCGCGAACGAGTTGCCCCCGGCGGAGGTCGTCCTTTGGATTCCCGCCAACCTTCAGCTTGAACTGAGACCATCCCTCGGCGAGCGTTTTCCGGCACAACAGCCGGATCTTTTCATCGCTGAAACCAAACCAGCCGACTGAGGTGGTGTAGGCCGGGTAACCATCACGCAGCAGCAGGTCAATGCGCTCCTGCTTTCCCGCGTGGCTCTGCTCAAGGATCGCGCGTCCCTCTTCTCGCGACAGCGCATCATCGATGTAGCGAAATTCGATCGCAGAAAGTATCTGTTCCGTATCCAGTTCGGCGAGCAACCGCCAGAGCGGTTTCCTCTCCGAACGCGCATAGAGGTCCCAAACCGCGTTGATCAAAGCGCCTGCCGCCAGGTGGATCACGCCCTTCTCCGGCCCCAGCCACCGGAACTGGCTGTCATCGGTCAATTGGCGGCGAGAAGGCAGCCATGTTGCTCGTAAGCGACTCGAGAGTCCTGCCTTTGGCGAACCGCGAGAGGTATTCGAGCGCCAGCGCGCACAGTTCATTGCCACGTCCAAGGGTGAAAGTCAGGCCATAACCTTCCAGGCCAGTGTTGGTCTCGAGGATGCAATAAGCAGCGGAGTAATCCGGGTCCCTATTGACGGCGTCCGAGCCAATATTGTTCCGCGAGGTCGGAAACCGAAGGTCGATGACCCGAACATTGGTAATGACAGTCTCACTCACTTCGCGTCAATGCCCTCTCTGGAGTTAGGTTCAGGATATTCCTCAGAAAACGGATCCTTGTCGGATCGCTTCCCGTGCACTGACGGAAACTTATCATTTGCTGCTACCTATACATATTTCTATTCCCGAAATATTATGTTTGTCAATGAAAACTTAGGCCGAAAACAACACTGATGCCGCTCGCCCCGTTCAGGGTGCTTCTCTATTGCGATACTGGTACTGCTATTACTGTCGCCGGCTCGCCCTCTCCTGCCGCGTTCACCGCAGAGATGCTGAAGCTCAACGCCGAACTGCTCGCCAGGCCGTCGACAACGCCGAAGGTGACATGTGTCGAATCCTGAAGAGCAATGACGTTCCTGCCGGTGAAGTAGACCTTGCGTTCGTCAGGATGCACGGTCACCACATACGCGACAATCGGAGGCTCTTCGTCTTTCGTCAAGCTCGAAGCAGGAGTCCGAAAGTGGATGCTAACTCTGTTGCCGTCGAGGAATGCAGCGACGTTGGCCGGCGCCTTCGGCCTCTCGATGACACGCTCGCGCACCGTTATGGGACGCGAGGGAAGAGACGTGGGACTCATGCCATGAGCATTGGCCGAACTCACGGTGAAAGTATACTGTTGCCCGTTTTTCAATCCATCCATCCGCACATAGGCTTTCTGCAAAAACTCCTGTGCCGAGATGGTCGTGCGTTGTCCGCCGGACGACTCGACTGTGTAATCCGTTACCCCGTCACCGCCTTCATTGGTCGGCGGACTCCAGGTGATATATGCGGTGCCATTCAGGCCGTAGGCCGCCACTCTGGTCGGAGGATCAGGCGCTGCAACTGGACTGAAACGCCGTTCCGCAAGCGACCTGAACTTCAATTGGAGCCCGGCCTCATCCAAAATTATGGCAGGAACTTCCGCCATCGATGCGACGATACGATTGCCTCTTACACGCACCTGTTCCTTGTCGGAGTCAGGATCGCCCTGCTGCCACCAGTTCTCCTCGATCACCAGCGGGTTGAAGTTCTTTCCGGTCTGCCCGTCGTAGTAATCCCGATGGCGCGAGTTAAGGTTGTCATGATTGGTATTGAACAGTACGTTCCGCTGCAAGGTGATCATGGCCGAGCCGTTGTCAGTGTAGATACCGTGCCCGGAGCTGTATTGGTTGTAGACGACATTGCCCGTCACCTTCTCGCCATCGGAGATATCTTTGCCGGTACGTCCCTGTGTATAGATGCCGCCTCCATCCGAGAGTACGAGCATGAAATCATGAATCCGATTTGCGCTGATCATGTTGCCCGTTGAGTTGTTGGCCTCGCCCGGAAGTTTAATCTTGTCCGGCCAGCCGCCCCACCCGATCGAAATGCCGGCGTAGGGAAGATGATCGAACTCATTATGCGCAATTACAATGCGGGCGGCGTATCCGACCACAACCCCGATCCCGCCGTGATACTCCGCGCCGACGTTGCGAAACAGGTTGTTCTCGATGCGATTGTCTGTTGTGAACTCTGCTTCGGAGGCTAGCGGCTTGCTCACGCCTCCCAGTTGCACCCCGTTGCCCGAGATGTCCGTGAAGGTGCACCCTTCGACGACGCTGTCCTTCGTTCCTTCCCCAAGATCCAGCCCAGCCGCTCCCAAATGAACAAAGTCGTCATTAAGAAATCGAATTCGTTTGCCGGCAATCACCCGGACATCTCCTGGCGTCCTGGTCCAGTTGGCATAAGGACACTCGCCGTCCGGAACAAGCGTGCAAAGACCTTGCTTGGCGTAGCCGTCCTTGCCCGTCACCTGGTAGTTCGCCTGGATCTCAGAGAAGCCAGTGCCGCTGCTCGGTCCCAACCATGTCCCGTAAGCGAATTCGATGCCGGCAAACGTCACGTCATGGACCGGATGTGACACCGCGCCAGTCATCTCAACCAGCGTTTCGAGAACCGGCACCTCGACATCAGCAATAGCCATATCCTCCCCGGTCCGCGGAACGTAGTAGATCCAAGCACTCGAGCGATCAAAGTACCACTCACCGGGAATTCCCAGCAGTTCGAAGGCATTCTCGACATAAGTAGGCTCTTTGCCGACGCTTTTGGGGCCAACCAGGTTCGCCTCTCGGATGCCGCTGGGAAGCATGACACGTCTGGTTGAATTATCCCAGCAGGGCTGGGCCATCGTGATCGTTGTCCCATCAATGGATGCAATCGGACAGCGCGGTTCTGTCCAGGAGCCAAGACCTTGGGAATGCTCGCTCCAAACTGAATTGCCGCCTGTGTAGACAAACTCGATATCTCCGGCGTTTTTCCAGTGGCTCATTGTTGCATCGCTCGCAGTGTAACCGGTGGCCGTCATGATTAACCCGACCGGCACGCGACCGTGAGTCCGGTGCGCACGACGCCCGTTAACGTACATCTGCCGGCTGTTGACTAGTCCTGCAGGCGCGGGCGCACGCCAGAGATTACGTGCCGAGTCCACCAGTTTCCAATTCGTGACCGCTAAGGCCCCGCTGATGACCGGATGAGCGGTAGGCATTGCCTGGAAGCTTGTTCCCGAGTCCTCGGGAGAGAGCGTCAGGGTAGTATTGAGTCGGTAGAGCCCGTCGGCAAGCAGAACTAGCCGGGTTCTCCGCGCTCGGGCCAGGTCGCGGGCATGTTCAAGGCTCTGCACGGGATGCAACTTCGATCCGGCCGCCGCGTCCTCTCCTCTCGGAGAGACATAGATTTGTGCTATGGCAGCTGTAGGCATCAGGAAAAGCAAGATGCTCCAAACAGTAACGCCTGAGAACGAGAACCAGGAAATGGATTGACCGCACTTGATTTGTGGCTTCATTGTCGCAATTATTCAATCACGGCGACGCGGCCAGGTGTCAAGTCTATTTTTTACAGTGAAAATATATTTTCGCTATTGACATAGATTGAGAAGCTTTATCCTTATGAACTTACTGTTGTTGTCCCGCCAGTCTCAGGTCTATCTCTTCAGCAGGAATACGTCCCTAACCCCCGGTGTTCTTTGGGTTTACCTTCGGTTGGAGCCTGCGAGACATAATATCGATAGCGCCGATCCCTCTTCATCGCGTGAGATGGGGGTAAATCGAATTCCGGCATCGTCGTACATCAAACCCGTCAGAAACCACAGCGGGCATACAAGGTCGACATGCAGGAATTCGTCGTGTTTACAGGTCTGCACGAAGCCGGGCTCCGCACCGTCGCACGGTCGCGTGTCATTGCCTGGCGAAAGCGTCCGGAGTCTTGTAAGCTATCGCACGACAGATAGTGCTGAATGGAAGAATTACTTTTTAGCGGGAGTACCGTTGAAAGGGTCTACTCTGGACAGGGTAGGCCCTTTTCAACCACTCAAAACGTTCCCTAACCAGGTTCACTCTGAAGGATAATAATGAGACAGCGACACCATGCCGGCGACTTCATTCGGCCCGCGACAATCCAGAACAGGCCGAAGCATCGGCCTCTGAATGCAGTTCTCGGGGCGACGAGAAAGAAGCTATGTAGTTATCTCATCGTTTCCGCTTCAGTCCTGCCTTTGTGGCACGATGCTCACGCACAAACGACGCAGACGCCCGACATCTCCAAAACGCCCACATTGTTTGTTGTTCCATACGCTCACTTGGACACTCAATGGCGCTGGGAATTCCCTCAGGTCATCAGTGAGTATCTGCTGAAGACGATGCGCGTCAACTTTGTCTACATGGATAAATATCCCGACTATGTCTTCAATTGGACAGGTTCGAACCGCTACATGCTCATGAAGGAGTATTTCCCGGACGACTACGCTCGAATGAAGCAATATGTTGCTCGCGGCCAGTGGTTCCCGGCGGGCTCCTCCGTAGAAGAAGGGGATGTCAATCTGCCTGACGCCGAGGGAATTTTCCGGCAGATACTCTATGGCAATACCTTCTTCCGGCACGAGTTCGGCAAAGCCAGCAACGAGTACATGCTGCCCGATTGCTTTGGGTTTCCCGGCGTCGCTGCCGAGCATTCTGGCTCATGCCGGCATTAGGGGATTCTCCACGCAGAAGCTGAATTCGGCCTGGCAGCCCGCGCCTCATGGTAGGCGGACCGGACTCCCCAGAGCAGACCCCCGAAGGCATTCCGTTCAACGTCGGCGTTTGGACGGGACCGGACGGCAAGAGTGTGATTGCCGCGCTGAACCCCGGCGATTATACCGGAACTGTATCTACACGGACCTCAGCAAGGAGCCTCCGCCTCCGGCTCCGCGCCCGCGCTCACCAGTGAACAACTCGCCCAACTTACGCCGCAGCAGCGGCCGCACGTTAGCGCCCTCGGCAGTTCGAGCAGGACTGGGTCAAGCGCGATCGACATGGACGGCAAACTCACCGGCATCTATGCCGATTACCACTACGTCGGGACCGGCGACATCGGCGGGGGCCTCCGGAGGCCTCAATAAGCTGCTCGAAGCAATCCAGGACCAGAGCACAACCTCCTGCCCGGTCCACCCACCTTCGGCGGCGGCGGTCCGCGTAACACACTCCCGGAACACCTGGAACGCTTCCCACCTCAGGTGACCAGGTCAAGGTGGGCGACGGCCCGGTGCACGTGATGATGTCGGCCGCGGACCAGATGTTCAACGCAATTCCGCCGGACATGACCTCGCGGATGCCGCAGTACAAGGGGACCTTGAGCTGATCAATCACTCCGCCGGCTCGCTCACATCGCAGGCCTATCACAAGCAGCAAGTGATTCGGAACGCCAATCTGGCAGACGCGGCCGAGAAGGCCTCCATCGCGGCGGACTGGCTCGGTGGCCTGAGTTACCAACAGCACCGCCTCAACGCAGCGTGGAGGCTCGAGTTGGCGGGGCATTTCCATGACAGCGCCGCCGGCACTGCTACCCCGCGCGCCTACGAGTTCATCTGGAACGACGACATCGATTGCCACCAACCAGTTCGCTACAGTTCTGACTGGCGCGAGCGCTGCAGTCGCATCCGGACTCAATACGCAGGCCACAGGGGACACCTTTCGTCGTGTATAACCCGCTCAACATTGCCCGGGAAGATCTTGTGGAAGCAGACCTGCCGGTGGCTCGCCTGGTCCTGTACACGTTGTCTGGGCCGGACGGCAAGGCAAGACCAGCCCAACTGGAAGGCGGCAAGGTACTGTTTTCGGCCAAGGCCCCGTCGGTCGGGTATGCCGTATATGACGTGGCGCCGGCGGGGCAGCAGTGCTCGGCATGAGGAGTTGACGGTTACGGCATCTTCGCTGGAGAACGCAAGCTACCGCGTTCACCTGAACGCGGATGGGGACGTCTCGAGCATCTTCGACAAGCAGCCTGAATAAGGAGTTGCTCTCGGCGCCGGTCCGTCTGGCCATCTCGAATGACGCTCCGAAAATCTATCCCGCCTGGAACATGGAGTACGAGCAGGAGCAGGCCGCGCCGCGGGCTTATGTCAGCGGCCCGGCGCAGATTCGCATCAAGGAGACGTGGCCCGGTCCGTGTCTCCATCGAAGTGACGCGCGAAACGGAAGGATCCAAAATTCGTGCAGACCGTCAGTCTCGCTGCGGGAGAGGCGGGAAATCGCGTCGAGTTTGCGAACTCGATCGACTGGAGAACGCTCTCGGCAAATCTGAAGGCGACGCTTCCTCTGGCCGCCTCGAACCCAGACGCAACCTATAACTGGGACATCGGCACCATTGAGCGGCCGAACGCCCAGCCGCGCCAGTTTGAAGTTGCCTCGCATCGATGGATTGATCTGACCGACAAGAGCGGCAGCTTCGGAGTCAACGTCCTGACCGATTGCAAGAATGGCTCCGACAAGCCGAACGACAATACCATCCGGCTGACACTGCTTCGTTCCCCGGCTCTGCCGGAGAACGGCGGCCCGTCACCATACTCCGATCAGGCCAACATGGATTGGGGTCACCACGAGTTTGTCTTTGCGCTGGCCGGCCACAAGGGCGACTGGCGCGAGGCCGCAGACCGACTGGCAGGGCTATCGTCTCAACGACCCCCTGGTTGCATTCGAAACCACATCACATCCGGCTCCCTCGGGTAAGAACTTCTCGTTGCTGAAGGTCAGCGACTCGCGAATTCGTGTTTTTGCTTGAAGAAGGCCGAGGACAGCGATGAAATCGTGCTTCGCGTGGTCGAACTGGATGGACAAGAGGCCCGCAACGTAAAATTCTCCTTTGCCGGGCCAATCACGGAGGCGCGTGAGATCAATGCGCAGGAGCAGCCGGTAGGCCGCGCGACGTTGTCGATGGCGCTCTGGTTACCTCGTTTACGGCTTACCAGCCAAGAACTTTTGCCCTGCGTCTCAGGCGCCCTTCAGTCGACTTGCTGCGGCGCACAGCGAAGCCGGTTCAACTGGACTATTACCTTGGTAGCCGACGAACGACGACACCAAGACCGCAGGGGAGGGAATGGACGGCAAGGGCAATGCCCTTCCTGCCGAGATGCTACCCGCGAAGATTGACTACAACGGTGTCGAGTTCAGTTGGCTCCGCCGCAACTGGGAAACCCGATGCGGTTGTCGCCAACGGGCAGCAGATCCATCTGCCGTCAGGGCGATTTCAATCGCGTCTACATCGTGGCCGCCTCCAGCCCGAGGCGATCAGACTGCCATTCCGCGTCGGCGCTCGCGAGCGCAGCTCGTAGTATCGAAGCATGGGATGGATTTCTCGGCCAGTGGGACACCGCGTTTGGAAGGGCCAGACCGAGCGCGACTGGGCCACCTCAGCACACCATACAGTTTGGCCGGCCGCCGGATATGGCGGCACGCGAGGGTCATCCCCCTTCGCCCCGCTATCCCGACGATTACGTTGGCCTGCAGCCCGGCTATATCAAACCGGCAAGCCTGGCTTGGTTCGCATCGCACCATCACACCCCGGACGGATTCAACGAACCGTATCAGTACTCCTACTTATTCGCGTACTCTGTAGATCTTCCTAAGGGCGCGCGAACGCTGACACTGCCGAATAACGAGAGCGTACGCATCCTTGCCATCTCGGTGGCTGACGATGATCCGGAGCTTAAGCCGGTAACGCCCTTGTATGACACTCTAGGCCGAACCGAGCCAGCACAGGAGATGGAGCAAGCAAAGTTCTGAGAAATTCGATGGGGGATAACAGTATGACCGGGTCTTTTTCCACAATGATCAGATAACCAGCAGCATATTTTGTCCTGAAGAAATCGAATCGTGCCAATCCACGCATTGGAGCAACCCTCATTGGGCGTCACCTCAGCTTCCACCTGGACGTGAAGGTCCCACGTTCGAGAGGGAGACCACATGCCAGATCAACTGCGGTGGTCCAGTTGGGGAAAGCCGCAGGTTCGCGCGGCCTCTCTCGGAGGCAGAGCGGCGCTCTCGGGCGCGATCCTCCTCAGAGAAGCGACGACATTAAATGCAGTTTAGGGATTTCAGACTTTACCGATTGGTATTTTCGCCTACGTCAGGTGAGCAGGTGAAGCCATGGAACGCGGTGCGTCAACTGCCTATAGGGTGAACGCTTCCGTGGAGACACACTTATAGGGGAACTGCCGTGACCTTGCCGAAGACGCGGCAGTAGTTTCCTCCGCCAACCTTGCTGATCTCGTCAGCCGAAAATCCCTGGCGCAGCATCTCAGCGACAACGGAGTAGAAAAAGCCATCCTTGAGGTCAGGCCACGCCAAGTTGGTTGCTCGTCCGGAACGCGAGGCAAGGATATTGGTGTCAGTGCCAATGCCGACATGATCGATGCCCGCGATGTCGACCATTGCTTTGAGGTTCTCAACATACTCCTTCACGTTATTGGCCATGTAAACCCATACGCCGATGACGACGCCAGCGTCGGCCACAACCTTGGCGCGCTCCTTGTTCAGCAGCCGTGTCTGGAGCATCTCCGTCATTCGATCGTTGCTGGTGACTGGCCTTTCGGGGCCTGTGTGTGAGACAACGAACGGCTGCGTAGCCACCTTCGAAACACCAAGGATTGTCTCGGGGCTGCCGTGCGCCATGTCGACCACGATGCCAAGGCGGTTGCATTCCTTGACGACTTCCACTCCAAAGGCTGTGAGGCCGCCCGAGTGATCACGGCCATTGTCGGTGTCGCCCAGCCTTGAAACCAGGTCATCCCGGTCATGGAGCAGTTGCAGGTGCCGCAGTCCGCGTCTGTATACCTCCTCGATTCGTTCCAGACGCCCTTCGATAAACTGCGCTCCTTCGACGGCCTGGATAACGGTTGGCTGTCCCATTTGGTGCGCTGCCTCGAGATCCTTTAGATGGAAAGCGCGATGGAGGTGTTCCTTTTCTAACTGCTTGTCAAGGGCGTCGATCCAGCGAAGATAATTATTGCGCGCATCCCCGGGCTTGCTGATCGGCGTGAAATCCAATTCATAAGCCGCACACACAGCTAAGCCCGGACCGGTGCATCTGGTCAGAAAGCAAAAGTTCCGCAGTTTGCGCAGGCTCCTGGGGTTCACCGAAAGGACCGCTTCCCAAGCCCTGCCGGGATTGAGGGATTCCCGCAGGATAGACATGGTTGTGCATGTCGATGCCAATGGTTTTGGACATGACCTGCGCAACATGCGAATCAACCGCTCCGGCTGCTGCGTTTCGCCAACCGGGAACAACAAGCGTAGCAGCGCCTGCGCCAGTCGCAAACGCCAGAAATTCTCGCCGCGAAAAGCACCGAATGATATCCATAGGCCCTCGGTTTCAGGAGTCTGTGTAGTCAGCAACAGAAAAGGAACTTCAAGCTCGGCAATCTGTTATCGAGCTGGCTTGAAGAGCTGCGATCCAAAATCGATCAAATCTTGCCGCCAGAAAGCCCACTCGTGCCCGTAGCCCGGGCGCGTCATCCAGGTGTATTTCACGCCTTTCTCGTCAAACACCTTTGCGCCGGCTTTCTCCTCTTCCAGAAGCCCCTCGGAGCCTCCCACGGAGATGTAGAGCAGATGAAGTCTGCTGTTCAGGCCGGGGCCCAGATCAGGAAAATTTGCGGCAAACTTGACGGGATCAATTGAAACGCCAAGATCGGGCCCGCGGCGGCTGTCTGCATCCGGAGGCAGGTCGATCTTGATCTCGGAATTGGGTACCCGCGCAAGTGCGGGGCTGAGCAACCCGATGTAGGAGAAAGTATCGACATGCTGCAGCCCGGTGAGAATCGCCTGCGTTCCGCCTGCGGAAGTTCCAGCTACGGCGCGATGATCGCGATCGGCAATAGTGCGGTAGTTCTTATCCACGAATGGAATCAGATCCTTGATCACGCTTTGCGGGAAGGCGTCGAAGGCGACGGACCGCCCGCTCCAGGACCCGCTCCTTGACCGTTATTGCTGCCCTGTGCGGAAGTGGCATCGCTGGCTGCCAGCGCAGCGCGAGCATTCCAGTTGGGCATGACCACGATCATGGGCATCATTTTGCCCTGGGCAATCAGGTTATCGAGGATCTCGGGCGCGCGGCCCAGAATGGTCCATGTCAATTCATCTTCGCCGCCACCATGATAGAGATAGAAAACCGGGTAGCGTTGCGTGCCGCTCTCATAGCCGGGCGGCGTGTAAACGATCATGCGTCGTGTCAGGTTCAGCGTAGGCGAGGGATACCAGACCTCACTTACCTGGCCATGTGGCACATTGTTAATTTGATAATTGGCAGAAAGTGGTCCGGGAACAATGAACCAGTTCGAGCCGCGGTTACCCCCGGTGGACTGGCTTACGTGTACGTTCTGCGGATCGAGCGTCCGCAAGCCATCGACGTTTAAAGCGTAGCTATAGTAATCGGGTTTCAGCGGTCCCACCGTCGCAGACCATAGGCCGTTTTCGTCCTTTGTCAGGGCTGTGGTTCTTCTTCCGCCGTGGTAGTTACCCACAAGTGGAAAATCACCGTCGAGGATGGCGCTCTTCGCATTCGGGGCCCGCAAATGAAATGTCACCGTCCCATCGGATTCGATGACTGGCGATGGAGGGCCTGCCTGCCGATTTTGCCCTTGAGGCGGAGTGGGAGGATTTGCCTGGCCCTGCAGCATCGCGCCAGATAGAACAATTGCAGCTGCACATAGAACTGAAATCTTCATGACACTTCCTCCTTGCATTCAGAAATCGCGATTCACGTACGCTAAGCGTCCATTGACTTACCACTGAAACAACTATGGAGCGAAATCATTCAGTTGCTTTCGCCAACTCTGCCACTCGCGACCCAAATTGGAATACTCAACGCAGGCGTACTTAATGCCGGCCTGGTCGAACGCGCACGGAGTGCCTTTACCGAATTGAAGATGCCCATTTCAACCGTGCCCGCGCCGAACCGGAAGACACGCAGTTTCTTCTTGAACTCCGCGGGGTTGGCCATCGCTCCATTGAACGCCGTGTTCGCAGCGAAGTTATTTGCCGGAGGACGGCTGAGTGGTTGTCGGTTCATCAGTCCACAAATATAAGACTCCGTAGATACGGGTCATATTACACGATTGTATAAACAAATGGTTCTCGGAATTGCGATTCACGCTGGTGTCGGAGCGGCGAGCCTAATGTCGGTTTTGATATTGGACTAGAACCGCCCAGGCTTGCTCAGCCAATTGTCGATGTAATCGAAGGCGCGCTTGTAGGTGTTACCGTACTCTGCCTTGCAGGGTTGGAAGTTATGATCGGCGCCCTGAACTCCCACTATCTCCTTGTCCTTCGCCACGGAATGGTCGTAGCTGATCTCCAGGAGGGTGACTTCCGAATTACAGGTGGCGACCATGATGAGGGTTGGCACCTTGATCCCTTCGAGATTGCCCTGCAGGCTGTTGGCGGTGCCACGCCATTTGACGCCAAGGAGGTTATCCTCGGTCATGCGGTAGTCCGGCGTCACAGGCAGTGCCTGGAAGGACAAGTAATGCCGGACCGTAACATCCTGAGTGGTCTGAAAGAGTGAATCTTTATATGGACTTGCTTCGGGAGGCAACGTCCGGGCAATCACCTGCACGGACGTCGTGCCATCCGGCATAAGCAAAGGGTGCGGTGCGTGCGTTTTTGACATCAGGCGGATGTCCGCCAACTCAATTCTTGCCCCGCTTGCATTGACGCCAGCGCCGGCAACCACGAAAGGCTCGTCCTCCGCGTACTCCCCTTCGCCTTTGTCGATGAGTGCCAGCCGGGCCTGGGCCTCAGCGATCACCCTGTTGGCTTTCTCACCCTGGGCCGCGAAGAACTTTTTCAGGAATTCCTGGCTGTAAGTGGCCGAATGCGTGGCTGGGTCGTATCCGTTCTTTGGATCGTACATGTCAAGTGCAGGGTCAACCTGACGTGGGTGAAACTCGTTGACCGCGGGATTCAATGCCATGGTCTTGTCGGGTGCGCCTGTGTTGGCGTCGAGCAGCATCATACCGTCGGCCTTGGGCAGGTTATCCAGGCCCTTAGCCTGGCATTTGTATACGCGATCCGCCCCCTGACAGGCCGCCGGGCCGTTTTCCGCCACGTCCTGGTAGGAGGATAGTTCTGCTCCGCCCGAGCTGTGCCCGACCAGGATCACCTTGTCCACGCCGGGGATAGCGTGAAGAGCTTTGATGGCCGCCGCGATCGGCTGGAGGAACTCGTAGTAAGTCTGTTCTCTGCCATAATAGTTCAGCATCATGGCCCGGTAACCGTATTTGGGCAGTTCCAGGCCGATGAAATAGTTGAAATTGTTGGCACGTTCCGGATGCGTGATCAGTACCGCGATGTGACTCTTCGCATTCAAGGTTTCTGGCTCAACAAGAACCGCGTTGGCCATTCCCTGGAGCCGCACAAATGTGGTCTTCGTAGGAAGGCCTGTCAGTGAGAATGCAGGTGGGCGTTGAGCAACGACGGACTGGCAGGCGAAGGCGATCGTCAGAACAAAAATTCCGGCCATGCGTTTTTTCATCTTCTGCTCCTTGATATACGGGGGTATAGCGGCCGCCCTGTCAGCTCTTTGATCCTGTGCTCGACGATGAAACGATTTGGAACTTCCCGACTGAGGCTGGTTACATGAACCGTCCGGGCTTGCTCAACCACGTGTCGGCGTAGTCGTAGATCGTCTTTACAGTGTCGCCGTACTGGCCAGGTGTCTTCTCGCACGCTTTGCAAGTCGGGTAGCCGTGTGACGCGCCTTCGACATAGATGAGTGTCTTGTCGGCGCTCTTGGCGTGGTTATGAATCGTTTCAGCCGCCCCCATCTCGAAACTGCCGGTCATGCCCATGGTAAGGAGCGGAACCGTGATGCCCTCGACGTTGCCTGGCAGGCTTGCGCGGCTCGATCGCCAGATGACACCGGATTCGGCGGTCTCAGGGCCGTAGCCATATTTGTCGGGGTCGACGCGAATGGCGTAGGTGCTCAGATAGCCGGTGACCGTAGTCTTGAGCGCGGCCTGATAGAAGGAGTGGGAAGGGTTCGCTTTGGTTGTCGGTACGCGCACCGAGTGGATGATTTCCGTGGTAATCGATCCGTCAGGGTGCAGCAGCGGCCAGGGCTTCTGGGTATGGTTGAGAAGACTCATGTCTGAGGTGTAGAGCTTATTCTGCGTGAACAGCGAGCCGGCAACGAAAAAGGGTTCGTCATCATCATAGTCACCCTTGCCGGCTTTGATGTCGGCATATTTCTTAAGCGCCAGATCGATCATTTCATTGTTCTTCTTGCCTTGCGCGACCAGAAACTTATGGATGAACTCAGGACTGTAGTGCGATCCGGCGGGGTTAAAGCCGTTTGCCGGGTTAAACATGTCGAGCTCGGGATGGACGATTTTGATCCCGTTGTCCATGGAGACGGAAGGATCAGTGGCAGTCAGCACATCGTTCGCGATGCCCCAGTTTGCGTCGCCGAGGATGATACCGTCGGCAGGAGGCATGTCGGCGAGGCTGTTGGGGCACTTCCAGATATGCACGTCGTCCTGGCAGGCCTTGACGCCGTTCTCGGCGACGTCCTGATAGGAGGTGGCAACGGTTGAGCCGCCCGAGTGTCCCCAGAGGACGATCTTCTTCACGCCGGGATATTTGCGGAGCCAGACGACGGCCTTCTTGGTCTCAAGATTCACTTGGTCCAATACGCCGTCGTTGAAGTTGCGCGACTTGTCGTTGCTGTTGTTGACGCAGAAGACCCGATATCCCCGCTTGGACAACTCAGTGCAGGTGGAAGTTGTGAGCTCGTCGCCGGCGGAATGCATGGTGAAGATGGCGATCTGGGCCTTCGGTCCAGGATTAACCGGCTCGTAGAGCACCGCAGGCTCACCGTTGCCCAGATGAACGAAGGTGGTCTTGACGCCTGGGGGGAGCGGCGCGTCCTGGGGTTGGTTCGGGTTGCCACCTCCGCGCCGGGGGGCGCCTTGCGTAGCGGTCATCGGGTTCTGCGCGTCCGGGTTCTCGTCTTGGTTATTGTTCCGTCCTCCTCCGCGTTGGGCGACGCATGGCATCGTGGTCATCAGGCTCAGCATGGCGACTGCCGCGAGCGTCAGAAATACATCGCGTCGATTCATCATTTCCTTCTCCTTGGGTCGTAGAACAGGTCGATCTTGTACGGTAGGCAGCGGATATTCAGAGAAACGGATCCCCTCGCAACCAGGAAGGCCGGGGCGCGCCCACTGAGGAGCCCCAGCTCAGATGGTTAGAAGGTGAAGCGTACCGCGCCCTGAAGTAGCCGGGGGTTATTTGCCTGAGCGGTAACCTGACCGAACAGGCTGTTGTCAGGACTGTTTACCGGAGGGCTAAATTGCGTACGGTTGAAGAGGTTGAAGGCTTCGACCGATAACTTGAGCGCCATCTGTTCGTGGATGATGGTGGTTTTGTTGATGGAGAAGTCGAAGTTGTCGACTCCCGAGGCTTTCATGCCCCCATCGGTACGCGGTTCATTGCCAAAGCCGAAGGAAGAACTATTACCGGGGCCCGAAAGTCCTGGCGTATTCGGGTCACTAAAGCACGAGGTGTTGAACCACGTCGCCCCAGGCAGGCTGCGGGCAAAGGCAGAGCCAGCTACAGTTTTCGTACAGCCGGCTGTGTAGTTGGGCCGAATGGTGCCCGCTCCGTAAGTCGAGCTCAGCTTATTTCCGCCCGTAATCAGGTGCAACGGAATTCCGGCTGCGAAAGTCGTAATTCCATTCGCCGACCATCCCGAGATCAACCTGCTCACAAAGGAGTTGGCGCCTGCCCCGAAGCGTTGTCCCTGCCCAAAGGGAAGGTTGAGCACATAGTTGACCACCAGGCGGTGGGGAACATTCGAGCTGTAAAGGGAGCGCTCTGCCTTGAGGTTGGTAAGATCCTGATACACGCCTGCGCCTCCGGCATCCTGGCTGGCAAGGAAGTTGTCCGTGTCAGTAATCATCTTCATCCACGTGTAGGCGCCGCCAATCTGGCCGGTGGCGCCAAACCGCTTTTGCACCTTCACTTCCAACGCGTTGTACGATGAAGTGCCGTAATATGGCGCGCTGTTTGAGAAGTTTTTGTATGCCGGATAGGGTCGAAGGGTTTGCCCATAGGTTTGCAGGGCGGCGGGTAAAGTAACGCCGTTATAAACGAGCTTGTTCCCTCCAGTGAGAGTAGTGGTTAGATAATTGCCGCACCCAGAGGGCAACGGGCTGGTTGTGGGTACGCCGCAGCGGTCCCATTGATCGGGCAACTGGTTCAACCCAAGGGACACGTTAGCCCCTCCAGTACCTATGCTCGGCAGATGCGTACCAAGCTCATGAGCGAGGCCGATGTCGACTAGGAAGTCACCCTTAAACTGTTGACCGAAGCTGACGTTCATCGATTGCGCGTATGGGAATGGCGAGTACGGGTATGGACCGGTTATGGCGGTTCCATTCTGAAGGTTCGTGGCCATGAAGGTCGTATTGGAACGTCCTCCTGCCACTGCCATGCCCTCGGGGTTTGCAGCGTTATTGTTCGGGTATGCAAAGGGGTTACCACCCATGGTGTATTGGGGAACCTGTCCCGAGGTATTGGTATTTCCGCTGGATTGCGAGTTGATCGACATCTGGGAGCCGAAGACTCCCGTCTGGGTATCGCGCGGAAGGTACGTCAGCGAATAACCGCCTCGGAACACCGTATTATTCGTGATCCGGTAGGCAAACCCCAGGCGGGGCCCCCACCGGGGAGATACTGTGGCGATCGTGTATTTCGGGCGGTACGTGGTTGAATCCACCAGCGACAGGGTTCCCGTTATTCCGGTGAGGGGGTCTTGCGTAGTTGGCAAAAGCACATAGGCATCGTTGCCGGATACGGCATAAGCTCCCGGCGTCTCCAGGCGCAGCCCGTAGCTTGCGGTTAATTTCGGGCTAACCTGCCACGTATCTTCCACGTAGTATCCGGTATACCAGTTGTAAGTGGTGGTTGCCCGGGCACTCGATATCGAAGAGGTATCAAATTCGCCCATCAGGAACGCAGCCCATTCGTCGCCAACAGACCCGGATGGGGTATCAATATCGGATGTATAAGTAAAGACGCCGGAGTTGGCATTCCCGATATCCTCACGATTCATCAGCCTGGCTTCGGCGCCGAACTTCAGAGAGTGCCTGCCCAGGATTTTTGTGAGGCTGCCGCTGAGGTGATAGTTGTTGTAGTACATCTTCGTTAAGCCGCTGTAGCTGAAGTTGAAGATGTTGTGAACCTGATTCCCGCCAAAACTGAAACCAGGTATGTTGTGATAAGTCATTGAAGGGGCCAGCGCCGCAAACGGAGGTCCAAAGTCCGCCTCATTCACATTTCCATAGCCTGGCGGAACACTGTCTCCGTATTGCCTCAGATAATCGGCGCGGATGTCGAGCACGGTAGTCGGGTTGATGGCGTAGGTATCGCCAGTGACGATGTTATTCGTATGGTTATGGCTTCCGGAGCCAATGGTGTTGTATTTCGGGTTGTTGATGCCGACGATATTAGGTGACTCGTCGTTCAGCGGCCACAAAGTGAAGCGAGCAAAAAACCTGTTTTTGCTGGTGATGTTATAGTCGACGCGTCCATTCATCTGATAACCGTCGTCGCCCTGAGAATATGGGGAGTTCCAGTTATATTGAGCGGTCGGATTTTTCGTGGTCGTCGGGTAAAAGGTTGCAAAGAGCTTTGCAGTTGGGTCGCCGCACGCTCCTTGGTAAAGGTTAGTAATGCTCCAATAGCCGGGCGCGGCAGCGGTCCCCGGCGTGTGAGTAATGTTGCAGTTCTTTAAGGGGTCGATGACATTTTTGTTCTGCAGGACGCCCGATGAATTGTAGATCTCCGGAATCTGTTGGCCATTCATCATTCCTGCAGTCGGGACGTTTGTGGCCGATGTTGCGGTGATGCGGATATGAATCTGTTCGTAGGCGAAGAAGAAGAAGGCCTTGTTTTTCCAGATTGGGCCGCCTATCGCTCCGCCAAACTGATTCTGCGTCCATTCGCCCCGTGGAACACCGGAACGCTTGTTGAAAAAGGTGTTGGCGTTGACATCCCGGTTTCTTATGTACTCATAAGCCGTGCCGTGGAACGCGTTGGAGCCGCTCTTCGTGGTCATGCTGACCACGCCGCCGGCGAACCGGCCGAACTCGGCGCTTACGCCACTGGTCTGGACCTGAAACTCCTGAATGGTGTCAGCTGTGGGAACCAGGGCAGCAGAGTTCTTTTGCATGATCATAGTGGGACCACCGTCGATGAAGATCGCGGATTGCGTCGGCATCCCGCCGCCGATCTGATAATTGCCCCAGGCCACGCTTCCGGTACCGGTTCCCTGATTCATAGCGACGCCACTGTTGGTATTTCCCTGAGGTACCACGCCAGGCACCAGTTCCATCAGGTTCATGGTGTTACGGCCATTGAGAGGCATCTCTTCTACCTGCTTGGTCGAGATCACGTCGCCCAGTGATCCCGATTCGGTTTGCAGCAGTGGCGCAGCCGTGCTCACCTCGACCGTCTCGGTGGCTGCGCCCACCTGCATCACCGCATTGACGCGAAGGGTAGTATCTACCGCGACAGCAACCGGATTACGCACAAAGCTTTTGAAACCGGTTGCTGCCACTTCAACCTTGTAGTTGGCAGGAACCAGGTTCACAAAGCTGTACTCGCCCGTGTTGCTCGCCTTTGCAGTCCGCGTCTCGTTGGTGCCAAGATTAGTGATGTTGACGTTTGCGCTGGCAACAACCGCGCCCGAGGCGTCGGTCACGGTTCCCACGATGGATCCGTAGAATGTCTGTGCGCTCGCTGAGAAGGAGCACAGAGATAAAACCATGGCTAGCATCATGAATAGCAATCGCCGACGCTGCAGCAAACAGACGAGATACCTTGATCGCATCACTTCCTCCTTAGGAGCAAAGTCCAGCGCGTGGCCGGATGAGTTTCGTTTCAGCAGAGAATGCAATTTACACTTCGGCGCAATGCGCTGGCAATAAATTATTCACCGCTGTATTCAATCTTGTACGCATAACTGCAGACTATAAGTGTTCGAATTGAATTTCTCTCGCCTTTTGCACATTCCGTTCGCCCAAGCTCTTGCGGGGAACAAAGTCCACGCAGGGCCGGATGAGTGTGTTTCTGCCGAGAATGCGCAATTTACGCTTCGGGGCGATGCGCTGTCAAGAAATTATTCAACGCTGTATTCTGGGTTGTACGCATCGTTGCAGATTGGTAAGTTCATGCTCGTCATGGGGCGAAAGTCGGCTACGTCCAGAAAGAACGCTTCCAGCCGCAACGTGATTCTCCCTTTTCTACAAGGCATTCGTCAGCCGGGTAAACCGCCCCAAGTTTTCTCGCAGATTAAATCGGTCCGGTCTGAAATTTCGCCTTCATAGGATCATGGCTTAGCCACGTGAGGCATTACCCGCGGGCTTGCGGTCATCGCCCCGACTGTAAGACTGCCCACGCCGTTCCATCCGGCCAACCTAGATCAATCTTCCCGCTCACTGTCAGCGTATCGAGGTCGATCACCGCGACATAGCTACCAAACGTTGCCGACACGAACGCCCGCTTGCCGTTCGGCTCCATCTCGATCCCCGCTGCTTCGGCTCCGATCGGCACCCGCCTGATCTCCTTCCGCGTAGCTGCGTCCAACACCAGCAAATCCTTCCCCTCCAGCGTCGACACCAGTACTCGCTTGCCATCCCGTGTAAACTTCAGCCGGTTCGCCCCAGGAAGGTTCACGTTCAGCGTCGCCACGACCCTCTTCGCCGCATAGTCGATCACGGAGATTGTGCCATCGCCCCCATTCGCCACCCAAATCTCCTTCTCGTCGGGAGACACATCGAACCCCTCCGAATTCCTTCCGACCTTCATTACCACCTCGATCCAATCCTTGCCGTCGCCTCTTGGTGCCTTGTACGGGGTCGGCGCGTTTGGTGGAGGCGTTCCTGTCGGCATCGTCACACGCTCCATCAGGCTCACCGTCCCGGAGCGCACATTCGTCGTTACGATTCGCTGTTGATCCGCCGACACCCAGATCATGTGCGTCCGGTCCTGTCCGGTTCCCAGCATCCAATCCACTTTTTCGGTCGCCGGGTCATAACGGCCGATCACCTTCGCTCCCTCCGCCGTGAACCACAGCTTGCCACCGACAAATGTCATCCCATGCACCCCGCGCAGCAGGCCCAGATCAACTGGCGGCAGAGCCTTCCTATTCACCAGGTCAACGACCGACAACGTGTTCAGGGTACCGGAACCGTAGTTCGAAACCCACGCTGTCCGCCCGTCCGAGGACGCAACAACTTCATGCGGATCGTCCCCCACCGGCACCTTGGCGACAATCTTCAGGGTCGCCGGATCCACAATTGCCAGCGTATGTTCCTTCTTCGAAAGCACCAGTAAAGACGCGGACGAATTACTCTGTCCAAGACCAGCTGTCGACAGCAGACCCAGACCACAAATCGCGACCAGTTGTAAAAATCGACACATACTTAATCCCCCGCAATCTCAAACGATTCTGAACCGCGCACCGTTGCCTGCGCTTCTGACCGCTTCACCAAGCCCTTTACCACAGATTGCAACCGGTCAAAGAACAGATACACCACCGGCGTAGTAAACAGCGTCAACGCCTGCGACACGATTAGCCCGCCGACAATCGTGATCCCCAGCGGCCGCCGCAATTCGCTGCCGACACCAGTTCCCAGCGCCAGTGGCAGACCACCCAGCAGTGCCGCCATCGTCGTCATCATGATCGGCCGGAAGCGCAGCATGCAAGCCTCGAAGATCGCTTCTTGCGGTGTCTTGCCATGCTGCCGCTCCGCCACCAGCGCGAAATCGACCATCATGATCGCGTTCTTGTTCACTATCCCGATAAGCAGAATGATTCCGATCATCGCGATCACGCTCAGCTCTACCTTGAACAGCAGCAGGAACAGCAGAGCGCCCACGCCCGCCGAGGGCAGCGTCGAGAGAATCGTCAGCGGGTGGATATAGCTCTCATACAAAATCCCCAGCACGATATACACGGTCACAAGCGCCAGCAGAATCAGCACTGGCTGACTCGAAAGCGAGTCCTGGAAAGCCTGCGCCGCCCCCTGGAAGCCGCCATTAATATCCGACGGCATCCCGATTTTCACCCGCGCCGCTTCGATCGCATCCGTCGCATCGCTCAGGCTCGCGCCCAATGCCAGGTTGAAGCTCAGCGTCGCCGCCGGGATCTGCCCCTGATGATTCACAGCCAGCGGGATGCGCTGCATCTCGAAGCGCGTCACCGCTGTCAGCGGAACCATCGTGCCCGTCGTGCTCTTTACGTAGATATTCTTCAACGAGTCCGGATCGGTTTGAAACTGCGGGGCCACTTCCATCACAACGTGGTACTGGTTGAGGGGCTCGTAGGTCGTCGAAACCTGCCGTTGCCCAAACGCATCCGACAACGTCGCGTCGATCGTCAACGGCGACACGCCCAGCCGGCTCGCCGTATCGCGGTCAATCACCAGTTGCTCCTGCAACCCTGAGTTCAGCTGATCAGTCGTCACGTCGGTTAGCTGTGGAATCTTCTGCATCTCCGCCAGCAGCTTCGGCGACCATTCATTGAGCTCTGCCAGGTTCGGCGACGTCAGCGTGTATTGGAATTGCGTCGCTGTGCCGCGAGCCCCGATATTCAGGTCCTGTTGCGACTGCAGGAACACCTGGACGCCCGGAATTCCCGCCGTCTTGTCGCGCAGGCTCGCAATAATCTGCTCGGCACCCTGACCCTTCTTGATCCGCTCTGCATCCGGATCGAGCGCCATGAACATTCCAGCCTGGTTTGTCACGCTCCCGTTCGGTCCTCCGCCCAGGAACATTCCGACATTGCGAACTCCGGGCTCCTTCCGAATAATGTCGACGAGTTGCGTCGCCTTGTCCTGCATCGCGTCAAAGCTCACGTCCTGCTGCCCCCGAATCTGTCCACCCAGGCGGCCTGTGTCCTGCTGGGGGAAGAAGCCCTTCGGCACGATCGTGTATAGATAAATCGTCAGGAAGAACGTGCACACCGTGAGTGCCAGTACCAGCGGCTGCCGGCGCAGCACAGCCCGAAGCGCCAGCTCATACTCGCTCCTCAGCCACGCCAGTACCTTCTCACCCATCCGGTAGAAGATTCCGTGTTTGGTCGCGTCATGAGAGCGCAGGAACTTCGCGCTCAACATGGGCGTCGTCGTCAGGCTCACCACCAGCGACACCAGAATCGCGGCCGACAGCGTCACCGCGAACTCGCGGAACAGTCGTCCGATAATCCCGCCCATCAGCAGCAGCGGGATGAAAACCGCAATCAGCGATGTGCTCATCGAGAGCACCGTGAACCCAATCCCCTTCGACCCAAGCATCGCAGCATCAAACGGTGCCATACCCTCTTCCAGATGACGGCTGATGTTCTCGACCACTACGATCGCATCGTCCACTACGAAGCCCGTCGAGATCGTCAACGCCATCAGCGACAAGTTGTCCAGCGTGTACCCCAGCAAATACATGATCCCGAACGTCGCCAGCAGGCTCAGCGGCACCGAAACACTAGGAATCAGCGTCGAACGCAACTCCCGCAGGAATACGAACACCACCAGTATCACCAGCAATATCGAGATCGCCAGTGTCCGAGTCACTTCCTTCACCGATGCCCGGATCGTCAGCGTGCGATCCATCATCACCATCAGGTTGATCGCCGGCGAAATCGATGCGCGCAGCCGCGGCAGCAGTCCAATCACACTGTCCGCCGTGCTGATCACATTGGCGTTCGGAGTCTTGAAAACCACCACCAGAATCCCCGGCTGGCCATTCAGCCGGCCACCTGTCTGAACGTTCTCCGTGCTGTCAATCACATCCGCGACGTCGCGAATGCGTACTATTCCGTATCCCGATGTCGGCGCGCCCGCCGATGGCTTGGCCGTCGTCCCACTGGTTATGGTCCCCGCTCCCGTCGTCGACACCGCCGTCACAGCCGAAGCCACACTCGCAGGCAGCCCGTTCGACGCATTCGCCGAACTCACAGGCCCCTTGTCCGTCGCGACGATCAGCGGTGCATACGCCGCTGCCCCAAACAGCTGATCAGTTGACGAGACCGTGATACGACGGTCCGTCCCGTTCAAGTACCCGGTCGGCTGGTTCACGTTCACCTGACCGATCGCTGTCCGCAACGCTTCCAGACCCAACCCATATCCTGCCAGCAGAGTCGGGTTCGCCTCGATCCGCACCCCCGGCTTCGCGCTGCCGGCGACGTTCACCAGACCGACGCCGGGAACCTGCGCGATCTTCTGCGAGACGATCGAGTCCGCCACGTCATACAGTTGTGGAACAGACATTGTGTCCGACGTCATCCCCAACAACACGATCGGCGAATCCGACGGATTTACCTTGCGATAGCTCGGGTTCGACGGCAGGTTCGACGGCAACTGACTCTGTGCCGCATTGATCGCCGCCTGAACATCGCGAGCCGCGCCGTTCACATCGCGATGCAGGTCGAATTGCAGATTGATAACGGTTGTCCCATTCGAAGAACTCGACGTCATCTGCGTGATGCCCGCAATTCGGCTGAACTGGCGTTCCAGCGGAGTCGCCACGGCGGACGCCATCGTCTCCGGATCGGCTCCCGGAAGCGCCGCGTTCACGCTGATTGTCGGAAATTCCACCTGCGGCAGGCTCGCGACCGGTAACAGCGCATAGGCCACGCAGCCCGCCAGAATCACGGCCGACGAAAGCAGAGACGTAGCCACCGGCCGCTTGATGAACGGAGCCGAAAAATTTATACCGCCAACCACCTCCATGACGTCCCGGTGTTGCGTCGGCTGCTCGGCAGGAGTTTCGGCCACATCCACCGTAAGAGTGTGCTCCTCATTCGCTGCTTTCTCGGGTTTTTCCTGATTCGCATCCATAGTCCCTCAGTCGCCAGACCTTGTTTCCCAGTCGCCGCCAACCGCTCCCAAATCATTTGCGCTCTACCGACGGAACTCTTCAGGCTGCTAGGCTGTGCTTCTGGAGCTGTCCGTAGCTAACTCAGAGGCTTATCGAGCAGCCAGCAAAGCAGACTGAGCAAGAAGAGGCCGGCGGTCATCGATAGAGCGGTTGCTCCAGGTATTCATGGCAAGCTGCTTTCTTATTGCGCGCCCGTAAACTTTATTCCGTAGTCATTCGTGGGATCGCGGTACATCGTGTGGACGTGCATGGTTGGATCGCCGCCCACGCCTTGCGGCGAGAACTCGATGACAAGCTTCGGCCCCTGAATGCGGTAGTAGGCGCTGATGTTCTTGCCTGGCTCGTGGGCTGTAGATCCACTCCAGGCAAAATAGGTGTCGTCGATGCCGGCCTTGATCTCAGCCATGCGCGGTTCGGCATAAGCGTCGTTGATGATGCCGGACCACTGTGAGATCACATCGAGTAGCATCGCCCGCTGCCGCTCATTCAGCGCAGACGCTTTCAGGCCCTCAGGTTGAATCACCTGCCCCGCATGGCCCGGTCCGAGCACCAGGTCGTCCACCCGATAGTTCAGAACGGCTTGTTTGCGCTGGTTCTCGTTCAATGCATTCAACAAGGCGAAGGCCTTGTCGCTCTCCTCAGCGAGCACACGCACTGTCTTACCGTTGGAGGTGTATAGAGCAGGTTGCGCCCCGGTCAGAGTGGGCGTCATCACGCCCTGCTGTCCTGCGATCACGACGTTCAGCCCGAGATGATGGCCGCCGAACTCCAGCATCCAGGGCGTTGTCGTGCTCGGAGTCCCGAAGATGCCAATCGTATAGACGGCTGCGCCTGAGGCGAAATTCGTGCCGCCTTCCGAAAGCGCCTGATCGGAACCCATGATGTCGAGGACCTTCTGGTAGCCTTTGGAGCTTAGCAACACCTGCAGCAGATACATTTCGGCATCGCGTTGCACAGCGTTCAGAGCGCCGATACGCAGACCGGGACGCGGTACGTCGCTCACCGGAAAGTTCGACCAGACCGCCTTACCGTACTGCTCCCCGACGAAGTTCATCTGCCCGTTCATGCCTCCCTTAAAACTGGCGGCGGTGGCCGCCTTCTGCGGCATGAACGGGAACTGCACCTTGTTACGTTGGTCGACGCTGAGTGAGTTCAGAAAGGCCGTCGTGGCGGTTACAACGGCCTGCGTCTGAGCATTGATGGTGCCCTTCGTCTGAGCCCCAGGGGCACTTCCGGCCAAGCCTAAGTACGCAAACAACGCGGCGATAGTCAGGGCAGGGGCGCCAAGCAAGATTTTATTCATCGTTACCCTCCCTATTCGTGAACGAACCGTCGGTTCAATCGGGCCGGTGAAGCGGTCAGGCGTCCCCCATGTACCAGCCGTCACTACTTATTCACACAGGCGAAATTGGCGGCATCGTTAAGATCGCCCGATCCCTGATACCTGGCGACCTTCGGGTACGCGCAAAGCGGATGCGTACGAACGACCTTGCCGGCCTGCAGCTTCGAGGCAATGATGCGCTCTGGCGCCTTCCCGCTCGCTACCCAGCGATCAAGCTCCGCCAACTTGTCGAAGACATCGCATCCGGTACCGCCGTAGCAGTGCCCCATGCCGGGCATGGTAAATAGCCGCATGGAGTTGTCCGTCTGCGCCTCACCCACCGTCTTCTTCACAGCATTCAGATACTTCACACTCTCCATCGGAGAGGCTCCGTCCACCCAGCCGTGATACATCAGCAGCTTGCCGCCATGATCGAAGAAGGGCTTCAGGTTCGGATTGTCCGCAACATTAATCGTCCGAAGTACTGCGCGGCCGTACGCCACGTCCTTATCCATATCCAGTGTCTTCCAATCCCAGTTGGGATCCTGGAAGACCATGTACTTGAACAGCGCAACCGCTACTCCCATCGGATTGGTTGCCGAGTATCCGCCAAACCCGCCCTCCATTCCCGGCATGGCCCCCTCAAACACCTTTTCTCCAGTGCGCGGATTGATTGGCCCCGCATAGAGCGTTTGCACGAACTCGACCTGTGCGGCGGTCAGGCACTTGTCGTTGTCCTCTCCCTTACACAGCAGCGTGTTGGGATCGAAGTGGCAGGCGGTCGGGTCCTCGATCTCACCGTCCTTCGCGCCATCCAGCGCGTCGCAGGCGTTGATCACTGCCTCGTGCAGCATAGTGCCTTTGGCTCGGCCAAGCTGCCGCGCCGGATTTTGCGCAACCAGCAAAGACGGCCAGATCTGATAGGCATTTAATTCAACGATCGGGCTCGCGGGCGCGCCGACGATTGCGGCGTCATAGTCCTCGGGGAAGCGCTGAATCTCGGTCAGACCCATCTGCCCACCCAGCGAGCAGCCCCACCAATAGGAATGCGTCGGCGCCTTACCGTAGAACGCCTTGATGAATTGCTTCGCATCGATAGTCATGCTGTGCGCGGCGCGGTATCCGTAGTCGATCATCTTGTCGGGATGTCCGAGCGCGAACGAGCCCTGCGCGAGCGAGTTGTCATGCCCGGTGTCTGTGCTGACCACCGCAAAGTTATGCTCCAACCCGATCAGGAGACCGCCGTACATGATCGACCCAGCCCATCCAAAATCTCCGGCCCCCATCAGCTTCCCGTTCCAGCCTTGAAGCGGCAGCCAGACCTCGATCTTGATGTTGGAATCACCGCTCGGCTTCAGCGTGGCGGCCACGCGGCAGAACGGCACATGGTTGGTAGTGTCCTGCGGGAAAAAGGGCGCGAGCGCCATATTCGCGCCGCCCCCGGGTGGCGGACCACCCGGACCTCCAGGCCCACCCGTGCTTGGCGGCAGCTTGAATGCCATCGGTGGCACCACTTCTGCCATGGTGACCATCGCTTCCGGCAGGTCCAGTTTCGCGAGGTTCGCACAGGAGCCGGCTGACTTCGCGGACTGTGCCGCTGCTGTGCTACAAGCAGACGCAACCAGCAGGCCGGCGATGGCGACTACACGAAGAACCTCTGGCCGCCTTCCTCCAGTTACATACCTGCCTGAATCTTCCAGAATCGTCATCACGAAACTTCCTTCTCACGCTTCATGCTCATTGTTGAGTGATAGCTACTGCATGTTTCGTCGTCACGGCTTCAGGAGGCGCACTGGTCGCAGGCAACCAGTGCGCCATTCCTTGATATCGAACGTCAGCTTCTTTTGAACTTGAACGTGATGTCCAGGTCGATCTTGTCGTCGACGCTCATTAGCCGGCCAATCGACGGTTTGGTCAATCCGAAGGTTGCGAAGGTGAAGTTCGTCTTTGCCAGTCCTGCTACTACCTTCGGGTCCCGGCCGAAAACTATAATCCCTTGGAACGTAACCTCCTTGGTCACCCCATGGATGGTCAAGTTGCCGGTAAGCTGAAACGCGTTCTGCCCTGTAGTGGGAATCATGACCGGAAGCCCCTGGACCTTGGTGGGGACGAACTCAGCCAGTGGATACTTGTCTGTCTCAAGCGTTCTGGTCTTAATGAAGTTATCGCGCTGGTCCTGGTCGCTCTTCAGGTTCCGCAGGTCGACGGTCAGCTTCGAACCCGGCGTAATGGAGCCATCGGGAGCGATCACCAGCGTCCCCGAGACCGTTGTGGAACTGCCAACCGCGTCAGTCGGGAAGTTAATCCCAACAAACTGTTCGGTCACCTTGTAGGAAGCAGACGATCCATCCATGATCTCAAAATGTGCTCCAGCGGTGGGCGGTGACGGTGGCGGACCCTGCTGCTGCCCAGGACCACCCGGACCACCGGGTCGAGGAGCCTGAGCTACCCCCGATGAAACGGCCGCCATCAACAACAGACCGCCGACCATCAGCCCAAGCGTACCTGCCCAGGATATCTTGTTTCCGGACGTTACGAACCAATGCTTCATTTTTGATTCTCCTTTTATTGCGCGTTTTGAACTTCCTGTAGACCATGTTGGACGGGCCATAACAAAAGCGTCCCGGTTTGCTTAGCTGGGCATCCGCGAAGTCGAAGGGCGCCTGCAGCCGCGGGCATCAAGGTGATGGCCGAGGCAACAACGGCAATCTTCATCTGCAGCTCCTTTGCTAGAAATACTTCTCTTGGGCTGAGGTCAGGGTTGTACCTGGCTCCAATCGCCCCCGTCGTTATTTTGCTGTCAGCGCATCGAGGCCAGCCTGGGCAAACTGCTCGTCGCTCTCCGAGGCAGAACCTCCCACCCCGATTGCGCCGATCATCTTTCCGTCCTTCATGATCGGCAGCCCGCCCTGACGGATATCCAAATCGCTAGCTCCGGTCGCGGGAGCCTTGAGGTTCGCTGTTACCGGCGTACCGGCCTTGATCGCGGCCGCAACCTGCTTTGTGGGCAGACCAAACAGCAGGACAGCGTGCGCTTTGCCCTGCGAGGAGGCCACAGGAATGGCATTGATGACGTCCCCTCGCTCGAAATAGACCATGTCGCCGCGGGCGTCCATAATGCAGATAGCGATGTGCTGGTTCATCGCGGTGGCGGCAGCTTCGGCAGCCGCGGCTATCTTCTTCGCGGTAGCCATGTCAATTAGCTGCGGTGGGCCGGCATTCCGATTTTGCATCCCACCTTGCCCACCGCCCTGGCCTGCTGCTTGCGGTGCGGCTTGAGCGGGTGCCGCTTGAGCGAACGAGGATGAAGACGAAATACCCGCAACCAGTGCAAGTACCAATCCTGGGATGAATATTCTTTTCATGGGGATCTCCTTGCTCCTTTTCGGTCTTGCGCACGATCCGCGCAAGGTCTCATTTGCCTGCCGAAGTTTGCTTCATCTGCTTAAGCAGGTTTTCAATGCCCGAGACAGTCACATCCGCCGCTCCCTGGGCAAACTGCGAACCGCGTGCTTCGTTGGTGAAGTGATCGTAGCTCTGAGCATCAACCATATATTTCGCCCCACCATCCACCATGGCGACGACGATGGTGTGTGGGAATGGCGACTGGGCCTTGATTCGCGCACCTACGCTCGAGCCCAGTTCGGGTTGGACTCCGACGATCACAATGTCGCCGATACGCATCAGCACGACTGGAAAATTGATATCTGTGCCCGTGGGGTACGTGTATGACAGCACGGGTACGTTGGACGGCGCCCCTCCGGATCTGCCCTGCGAGGGAACCTTCAAGGTGCTTCGCTCGATTGAGACAGTCGGTGTGGCAGTTGCTTTGATACCCTCTGCGGCTTGTATGGTCTCAGAACCTAAACGCTCGCCGAGCAGATCGAGCAGCGTGAAGCCAGCCTCATGAAGGTCTACTCGCGTTAAGCTTCCATCTCGATTCAATACGTATCGGTTGGCCTCGAGGACCGGCGCCTGATCGACGGCTGCACCCATGAGGAACAGCGCTACCGTGCCTCCGCCGTACCAATTCTCAACATAATGCGCTGCCGCACCCGCAAGGTCTGCGGTGACTGCCCGGCCTCCATCGGCATCCTTTGACTCGTCCATGACTACGGAGCGCACAGAGGCGTCCATCAGAATGGCCAGGGGTTTGCCGTCCGCGCCATCGACGCGTACCACGGGAAGAGATCTGTCAGAGAAGCCGGCGGAATTGCTGCCGAAGGACCAGCCTTTGGGCGTAGGGAGATCGCGATTTACGTTCACGTCTGTGGTGCCCACGCCGAAGCCTACTTTAGCCGGCTGCATGGAAGAATTGGCTTGAGTTATCGCACGCTCCGCCGCGTCACTAAGAGCCTTGGCAAAGGCGGCCGCGCCTGGACCCCGGCCGGGACCACCTGCATTGCCGGGTCCCTGGGGACCTCCGGATCCTGCATTCGTGCCAGCCGGTCTTGCGTTACCGCCGCCAGGAGCGCCCATGTTCGCGTGGGGAGCCGATGTGGTGTGGGTGCCCACGACGATGGCATTTTCAGCAGATACGCCGGCAAGCTTCGTCAGCGATGCCTTGACTCCGATGATGGTGCCTTCGGAGATCGACGGCTGTTCGAGGACCACGATGGCAGTGCGCGCTTTGCTGTCGTCCATGAGGAGAACCCGGACAGTCAGGGGATCGTGCTGAGATGTGAGACCTTCAAGCGGCCACATATCGGGTGAGATCTGAATATCGCTCTCGCCGGCCCCGGCCTTAAAACCCTGCGCCTGTGTCGCCACACCCGTGATGCCGAGTGCAAACACCAAGGCCGATATTGTGAATCCTGTTCGCGTCATCTCATTTCTCCTCGTATGGGCGGCTTCATTGGCGGCAAAGACAAATACTAAAATCTTGCGACGGAGTCTAACATAAAGAATACAGAAGAGCATATAGAATTGTATTCTGTATTGCGTACAATTCAACTAATGCGAGCGCGGGGAATTCAAAATGCTGCCAACCATGTCTTCCGCCAAAGATTCACCAGAAACAAGTGGGTTCTCAACTGGCTGGCTGGAATGCGAGCTGGTTGCCCTCCGGATCATCGACAGACAACATCGTGATCTTGGAATCCTTATCTCTGGCCGCCCTCACGTCAGTGTGCTCGGCCACAAGTCGGTCATAAACTGCATCGATGTTTCGGGTTTTGAAAACAATGTGCAGCCATCCCTGCTCCAGATCGCCCTTCAACACGGCGTGTTTCACCGATCCCTTATGCCACGATACGTCGAGTTGATACCCGGGAATACTCAAGTGACAGACCTTCCCGGTATCGCCCAGCTTGAATTGTTGTGTCACTGTGAATCCCATGACTCGCTGATACCAGTCGACTTCCTTTTCGTAGTCGGCTACCGCAACCGTGGCGTGGTGAGGGGTAAGCTGAAGCGGGTTGTCGGCTGACGCCTCAGCAGGTGCTTGTGCCGCCTGATTGGGCCGTTGAATCTCAATCTCATTGCCCTCCGGATCGTGGATGATGAGGCGTCCAATGGTGCCGTCTTTGTTCTTATTCGCCTCGACGTCGGCTTTGAGCGCGATGAGCCGGTTGTAGTCCGCCTCGAGGGCGGCAGACTGGAACACTATATGCATCCAACCCTGATCCGTATCGAAATCCAACACATGATGCCTGACGGATCCTTTGCGCCACGACATGTCGATGCGATACCCGGGAATCGACGTCTCGGCAACTTCGAAGTCATCTCCCCGCTTCAGCCGAGAGGTCATTTTGAATCCCATCACCTGCGCATACCAAGCGACCTCGGTGTCCAGGTTGGCGACCGAAAGAGTGGCGTGATCGGGAATAATCTCCATCGGATTTCTGACCAAGGTTTGCGCAGGCGATTCTCCCGGCGTCTGAGCCGATAGGTGAGCTACACCCAGCAGGACAACGACGGTAACGAAGAAGTTTGTCGCGCCTGATTTTGTGCGAGTCCTGTTCATAAGATCAGCAGCTTAGAAGCCGACATTCCTCCGGGTGCTTCTATGACGTCGCGCCAAACCTTGTACGCGAATTCGTGCAACCAAAACACTCTGTCGAGATAGACAAACCTAGACGCAGACAATCGTTTTGAAAGAGCGCGATTTCGGTCGCGCCATAAGCAGAATCAATCGGGCCCTAGCCGTCGAGGAAATGTTCAAGCCCGATAGTGTCGGAACCCTTGCGGGAAAGTCTAACATAGGGAATACAAAATAGCATATACTATTGTACATCACATTGTGTACAATTATACAAAGGGAATCACGAGCAGAATTCAAATGAAAACTGGGCAGAATCTCTGGCGGAAAGCATGGTTGGCAGCATTGGGATCGGCAAGCCTGCTTGGCGTCGCGTTGGCGCAAGGGCAGGGAGGTCAGCCCGATTTTAGCCAGGTTGAGATAAAGGCGACGAAGCTATCGGACAACTTCTACGAACTCGTCGGTCGAGGAGGCTCGATTGGAGTGCTGACCGGGGCCGACGGCATCCTGATGGTCGACGGAGAGTTCGCTCCTCTAACCCCCAAGATCGTGGCAGCCATCAGGCAATTTTCGAGCGAGCCGATCCGGTTCCTCGTAAACACGCACGATCACGGCGATCACACCGGCGGCAATGAGAATTTCGCCAAAATGGGGGCGGTGATCGTCGCCCGCGAGGAAGTTCGTGAACGGCTGATGCATCCTGGGCCGGGCCCGAATGGCGCGCCCGGCACGCCGGCACCCTCTGCGGCCTTGCCCATGATCACCTATGAGGGCAAGATGCAGTTTCACCTCGACGGCGAGGATGTGCAACTGGTCCAAGTGCCGCCTGCACACACCAATAACGACACCCTCATCTATTTTCCGCATGCTGACGTGATCATGGCCGGCGATTTCTTCAACACGGATCAGTATCCCTACATCGATCGTGAGGACGGCGGCACCCTGAAAGGAATGCTCGACGGGATGTCGATTTTGATCGGAATGGCCGGACCGAACACGAAGATCGTGCCGGGCCATGGTCCGGTGGGAGACCGCAACCTGGCGATTGCAGTCCGCGACATGATCCTTGCGGTTCGTGATCGCGTGGCCCCGTTGGTGGCGCAGGGTAAGACTCTGGACGAAGTCATCGCAGCCCATCCGACCGCGGATTACGACGCCCGAGTCGCCGAATCGAAACGGACGACGGATCGCTTCATCAGGGCGCTATACGCGGAGTTGGTCGTCAGCAAGTGATCGGGCAAACCGGCTCCACTCGCTTCGTTGTGTCCCATTACTTTATCCCCTTCGCAGGAGCAGCCATTCATGTCGACTCGCGCAACCCTCACCACACTTCTTTTCGCATTCGTCGCCGCGCCTGCGCTCAACGCCCAGGCCCCCGCTCGTCCGCCCTCCATGCTGCTCCCCGGTACCACGGAGAAAATCTCCGCCCACGTCTACGCCATCCCAGACAAGGACACCTCCCCGAGCGTCCCCGACATAGGCATCATCGTCGGCACCAAAGGCGCACTGGTCGTCGATACCGGCCTGGGCGAAGCTAACGGTCGCATCGTCCTGGCCGAAACCCAGAAGGTCGCGCCTGGCCGCCAGCTCTATCTCGTCACCACCCATGTGCATCCGGAGCACGATCTCGGTGCCAACGCCTTCCCCGCCTCCACCAAAATGATCCGCTCCACCGATCAGGAGAAGGACATCGATGAGTTCGGCCTTCAGTTGGCCAACTTCTTCGCCAGCCGCTCCGCCGTCGAAGCCAACCTGCTCAAAGGAGCTACCTTCCGCAAGGCTGACATTGAGTTCGACAAGCAGTACGACCTCGATCTCGGCGATGTCCATGTTCATATCCAGGCCGTAGGACCCAACCACACCCGTGGCGACACCATCATCTTCGTCAAGGAGGATCGTGTCCTCTTCGCCGGCGACGTTGCCATGGCCGGCCAGCCTAACTTTTCCAGTCCACCCTCTTCCAGCCTCGACCATTGGCTGACAACCCTCGATGTTCTGGCAGCTTTCAGGCCCGCAATCGTCGTCCCCGCTCACGGCCCCATCGGCGATGCCGCTTACATCGCAAACTATCGTGTCTATCTCACCACCATCCGCGACCGTACTCGCGCCCTCAAAAAACAAGGCCGCACCGTCGACGAAACCATCCAGACCATCACCGAGGAGATGAAATCTCGCTACCCAAATACAAATCGCATCGCCGGAGCCGTCAAGGTCGCCTACCAGGAAGCGCCCTAGCCAGTCGCAAGGCCTGGCCCAAGCCTCACCAGAATTATCCAATCACTTATGAGCCCTGCCCGGAGCGCGAATAGCGGATGGCTTCGACTTTGGAGCTTGCTATCAATCCGCCTTCGATCATCTGATCGAGGTAAGGAATCAGCTTTTGAATCTGCTCTTCCGTATCGATGACGCTCACCATGATGGGTGCGTTCTTCGAGACGGACAAACTGCGAGCGTGATAGATGCGTGCGCTCGCCCCAAAGCCTTCAAGCCCACGATAGACAGTTGCACCTGCAACATCGAGGTCCATGCACTTGGCAACGATCGCCTTATAGAGCGGTTCGCCCTGCCATTTATCGGATTCCATAAAGTGGATGCGCAGCATCCTGGCTTGGAACTGCTCCTTCATGAGTCACCCTTGCCTTCGTCAATCTCAACCGTGCGATGAGCGTACTTGATAATGTCGACGTCTGAGAGAACGACGAGCCCCTCAAAGACCATCTGGTCCACGATGGGCAGGAAGCCTCGCAATTTTTCTTCCGTGTCGACGACCGAAAGCATGATCGAGCCGTCGCGCGACAGGTGCAGAGGCTTCTCCTTGTGGACCCTGCGATGCGCGCCATAGCCGAGGATGCCGCGGTAGACGGTCGCGCCAGCCAGATCATGGGCACGCATCGCATGAACGAGCGCCTCATGCAACGGCTTATCGTGCCAATTGTCACTCTCGCCGATGAAGATACGCATCAGCTTAGCCTTGCCTTCGATCTTGACATGTCCCCCAACCGGAACTTTTTCGGGCTTGGAGATCTGCGCAGGCTTGGCAACTGTGGTCTCTTGCAGTTCGATCATCCCGGAGCCAGCCATCTCTTCGAGCTTTCCCAGCAACTCGTTGACCTTCTCCCGAGTCTCGATGAACTCAATCTTCAGAGGAAGACGATCGGATATTTCGACGGAACTTTCCGAATGGATGTGATGGTCCGCGCCAAAGCCGGCGACGCCTTTCAAAACAGTTGCGCCGGCTACACCTCGGAAGAAAAGGAAATCGAGGATGCTTGAGTACGTCGATGCCCCATGGTGAGTTGAGCCTTCACTGAGATAGATGGAAACCTTTACGGCCTTTCCGGCAGACAGCATATCTCCTCCTTTCTTGGTGCAACCTACGCCATGAACAAGAGAATCCGTACATGTCCCAGTAATCCCTATCTCATGAGATAGCCTTTGCAATTAAGACACCGCACCATACACCAACCAGTCCAAGAACAAAACTCAGGACGACGTACAAACCGGCAATCAGGAACGCACCCGTTTGCAGGCTTGAGTATGTCTCCCACTCAAACGTTGAGAACGTGCTGTAGGCGCCGACGAAGCCTACGGGAACCAGAAATCTCCAGGCAGGGCTTAACTCGGTACGCTTCGACAGAAATGCCAGAGAGAAGCCAATGATGATGCATGCCGTGATATTGATAACGAATGTACCGTAGGGAAATCTAGTACCCATCCGGTTGGCAACTGCTGAACCAACCCAGTATCGGGCAAGAGAACCAAGTGAACCGCCAAGCGCGATATAAAAGTATTTCTGCAAGCTCTATCTCCCCTTAGCTCAAACACGTTGTGGCTCTAGATCGGCAGCGGCTCTCCGAATTTCCCTGGGTGAGAAGGTCGAGATCCGCCTCCATCCGATCCAGATTGACAGCTTTCCCCGGAACGCTACTCATACAGTGCAACTGTACCCGATACGTGTCTGCATAAGAACTCACCAATACCTCCGGCTTGTCAACGACTAGTTCTCACCATTAGGACAGAGCCATGCCATAGAGGAAACCCAGGCGCAGCTCCTTGCGGAGATCGTCGCTGGTGTTTGTATGCGGCTTACGTCTACCTGTTCGATGAACAGAACGTTAAACTCTTCGCCAAACGTTCTCGCCGACGCTGGTCGTTTGAGAAGGATCTTCCATTAGAGCAAAAAGAAGCCTCATGAAAAGCGATTGAACTTCAGAAATCCCTAGTCGTTTTACCAGTTTCGCAATTGCAGCATACGAACCTAGACTCTTCCTGCAGGCTGGCTCTACGCCAACGCGCCTCTATGTTCTCGCAAGCCAATAATTAAATAAATTAGCTGCGGCATAGAGAGTTTCTGGCGATAGCCAAACAAGGAATCTTTGTTTATTCAAAAACGCAATTCAACCGAAAGAAAGGAACTAACCATGGCCACAAAGCAACCCAATATTCTGATTCTGTGGGGCGATGACATCGGAACATGGAATGTCAGTTACTTCAGCCGGGGCATGATGGGGTATCGAACCCCGAACATCGACCGCGTTGCGAACGAAGGCGTCGCCTTCACCGACTTCTACGGCCAGCAGAGTTGCACCGCTGGACGTGCAGCCTTCATCTGCGGCCAGAACCCGCTCCGCACCGGCCTCACCAAAGTTGGAATGCCGGGAGCTACTGTGGGCCTTCAGGCGGAAGACCCGACCATCGCCGACCTGCTTAAGCCGCTCGGCTACGCTACCGGTCAGTTCGGCAAAAATCATCTCGGCGATCGCAATGAATTCCTGCCGACCGTGCACGGATTCGACGAGTTCTTCGGCAATCTCTATCACCTGAACGCGGAAGAAGAGCCGGAACTGCCCGACTATCCCAAGGATCCGAAGTTCAAAGCAGCGTTCGGGCCTCGCGGTGTGCTCCACTGCTTTGCTACGGACAAGGATGACCCAACGACCGATCCCCGCTGGGGCCGAGTAGGTAAGCAGACGATTAAGGACACTGGCCCCTTGACCAAGAAGCGTATGGAAACTGTCGATGAGGAGATCACGGCCGCAGCTCTTGGCTGGATGGAGAAGCAGGCCAAAGCGGATAAACCTTTCTTCCTCTGGTACAACTCGACGGCCATGCACTTCCGAACCCATCTAGCCGACAAGAACCGCGGCAAGAGCGGGCAGGACGATTACAGCGACCGGATGGTTACACACGACGAACAAATCGGCCAGATGCTCGATAAGCTCGACGAACTAGGCATCGCCGATAACACCATTGTCATGTATTCCACCGACAACGGCCCGGAGAATGATACCTGGCCCGATGGCGCCAATACGCCGTTCCGCGCACAGAAGGACACCAATTGGGAGGGCGCCTGGCGCGTTCCGGCGTTCATCCGCTGGCCGGGCAAGATCAAGGCGGGTTCTGTGCTGAACGGGATCGTCTCCCACCAGGACATGCTGCCCACATTGCTGGCCGCGGCCGGCGATCCGGACGTCAGCCAGAAGCTCTTGACCGGCTACAAGGCAGGAGACAAGAGCTTCCGCGTACACATCGATGGCATCAACGTGCTGCCTTATCTAACTGGCGAGGTAAAAGAGAGCCCCAGAGAAAACTTCTTCTACGTCAGCGATGATGGCGGCGTCATGGCGGTCCGGGTAGGTGACTATAAGTTGGTGTTCGAAGAACAACGTGCAACAACAATGCGAGCCTGGGCGGAGCCGTTCGTGAAGCTGCGCCTTCCATATATCTTCCATCTTCGTCGCGACCCCTTTGAGCGTGCCGAATTCAACTCGAATACTTACCTTGATTGGATGGTCAATCACGTACCCCAGCTTTACCAATGCCAGGCAGTCGTTGCGGCCCAGATCGAGAACTTCGTCAAGTATCCGCCACGCCAGAAGGCAGCCTCGTTCAACCTCGATGCCGTACTGGCGTCATTGGGACCAGCGCAGGCGGCAGCGAAAGCGGCGGCTGGAACTAAGTAACTTTTGGACCAGTCGAAAAGGGAGGTCGAAAGACCTCCCTTTTAACGCGAAAAAGTTCACGCTGGGGTAAGTCCCGACAACTTACTCTGATGTTGAAAAAAGGAGTTCCGTTAGAATGCCAATACGATGGGCGGAGAGCCGTTTCAGCGCCAGGAAGGTCCGACGGAGATAAGATGAAGTCGCAAATTGGAGAGGAACTTAGCCAAACGATCGACACGCAGGATATCTCGCCGCTTAGTGGAATGGCTTGGGTCCCCGCCGGGACGTTCCGTATGGGATCGGAAGACTTCTATCCCGAGGAGCGGCCAGTTCACGAAGTCAGAGTGGATGGCTTCTGGATGGATTGCTGCGAGGTCACGAACGAACAGTTTGCACGATTCATCGAGGCGACCGGTTATAAAACGCTCGCCGAACGCCCGCCCAATCCTGAGGACTTTCCCGGCGCCCCTCCCGAGAATCTCGTGCCTGGCTCCATGCTCTTCCACAAAGCCACCGGCCCTGTCGACTTACGAAATTACGCCAACTGGTGGGCATGGGTGCCAGGAGTAAGTTGGCGCCATCCGTTGGGACCGGAGTCCTCACTCGAAGGCCTTGCGCAACATCCTGTAGTGCATGTTGCCTATGAAGACGCCGAAGCTTATGCAAACTGGGCAGAAAAAGAGCTGCCGACCGAAGCCGAGTGGGAGTTTGCTGCTCGCGGTGGGCTTGATGGCAAGAAGTTTACTTGGGGCGATGAGCATTTCCCGGGGGGCAAGGCGATGGCCAATAGTTGGCAGGGGGAATTTCCCTGGCAGAACCTCCTGCATGACGGCTACGAAGGCACCTCCCCGGTCGGATCCTTTCCCCCCAACGGATACGGCTTGTACGATATGGCGGGCAACGTATGGGAATGGACCTCTGATTGGTTTGTCCCTCGCCACGCCGATGAAGTCGTCAAAGCCTGTTGCGGCCCCACGGTTAACCCGCGCATTGTCTCGCCCGAGAAGAGCTACGATGCCGCGCAGGCGCAGTTCCGAATTCCGCGCAAGGTTGTCAAAGGTGGGTCGCACCTGTGCGCGCCCAACTACTGCCTGCGCTATCGTCCTGCGGCACGGCAGCCACAGATGGTCGACACCAGTATGAATCACATCGGGTTCCGCTGCATTGTTCGCCATGCGGATGCGGCGGTGACGCAATCTGGCCGTGAAGCGTCATGAAAGCGGGGCACCTCTCGCCTGATGTAGAGGAGGAAGTCCGGGACTTCTACAACCGATATCCTTATCCTCCGCCGGTTGATAATCTGGAAAAATATCGTCGGCTGTGGGATGACCGGCAAAGACGCCGCGCTGACTATCATCTGTTTTGGCCGCACCGGTCTTATAGGGAAGACCAATCGATTCTCGTCGCTGGCTGCGGGACCTCTCAGGCAGCCAAGCATGCGTTGCGTTGGCCCGCGGCTCAGATCACCGGCATCGATGTTAGCGAAACGAGTGTGCAATGTACTCGGGTGCTCAAGGAGAAACACGACCTGAGCAATCTTCAAGTTCACCAACTCGCCATCGAGCGTGTAGATGACCTGGAGATGACCTTCGATCAAATCGTATGCACCGGGGTTCTCCATCATCTCGCCAACCCCGATGCAGGTCTCGGCGCGCTGCGTAACGTGCTCAAACCGGGTGGAGCGATGCATCTAATGGTGTACGCCCCTTACGGGCGGGCTGGAATATATATGCTGCAGGAGTTCTGCAGGCGGATCGGTATCCACGCCACCGACGGAGATATCAGCGAGCTTATCAGTGCACTCAGGTTGCTACCTCCCCAGCATCCATTGGAGAGCCTGCTGAAACAGGCCCCGGACTTTCGTGATGCCGCGGCGCTTGCCGATGCTTTATTGAATCCGCAGGACCGCGCCTATTCCGTGCCGCAATTATTCGACTTTATCGAAAACGCCGGATTGACATTCGGCCGATGGGTAAGACAGGCGCCTTATAGTCCACACTGCGGTGTTATCGCAAAGATCCCACAGGCAACACGCATAGCGCGCCTTTCCCCGCCCGAACAGTATGACGCTATCGAATTGTTTCGCGGCACGATGGCTCGCCACAGCTTGGTTGTTTATCGAAGTGATACGGCTGGCGCTGAACAGATCAATTTTTCCGATGATACCTGGCTTGATTATGTTCCCATTCGAATGTTGGACACAATTTGTATTCAGGATCGGCTGCCGCCTGGCGCCGCGGCTGTTTTGATCAACCAGACTCACACCTATACCGACCTGTTCTTACCGATAGGGGCAGAGCAGAAGAAGTTCTTCGACGCGATTGACGGAGATCGTAGTATCCGAGAGATCGTGGAACGAACACTGTCGTCGCCTTCACATCTGCCGGCACACCTCGACGAGGCCCGTGCTTTTTTTGAACGACTTTGGTGGCACGATCAGTTAGTGTTTGACGCATCGCGGCAAACAGATAACTTTTAGACGAATTGAATAGTTCGGTGTTAGCTATTTGGTTGCCCCGGAAAAAGTGCGAGATGTTGCGTGAAGACTAATCAGACAGGTCACGAATGGAATAAAGCGGCAAGATATAGCTTTGCGAGAATTAGCAACAGGCGAGCCGCTCTTCCGAAAAGCGAATCGCCTATGCTAGGATTCACCTAAGACCACGGCCATGCGGCCTCATTGTGGTTGTAGGGTAACGATGCCAAGGAAAGAGCCATCCTCCGGTCATTGCATCTGGAAGCTTACGCTCATCCTGCTTGCGTTTTCCGTTTTCAGTTTAGGGTTGCAAGCCAAACTCGCTCTGTATAAAAAGAATCCGGATTTAAGAATCGCTGCGGTTAGGCTCTGCACAGAGAAACCGGCAAAGGGCGCTCTGGAAGTAACGGATGCGTCCGAGCGCACCGACTTCGATCTGAAATTTCTTGCTTTCGTTGCGTTTCGCCGTAGCTTTGATGTACAGAGATTCCCTTATACGGTTGTTCAATACGCTGAGGCAGGCCTTTCAGATCCAAACCGCTTTACTCTGCATGTTGTCCACTCGTTACGCCGTCCTCCTCCATTCCTTATGTAACTGCTCTTCCACTGGTCCGTGCTGGACCCTAGTGTGAGCCTCCACCCATCTGCGGTGGCGAACCGGTATGGCAGTAAATCTGCCGCCTTCGGAGAGTTACATGTGCAACGTATGGAAATCAGGCAGTATTGGGGGATTCCAATGCTGAGTTATCATTCTTCGCCATCCTCTGCAAATCGCGGAGCAACCCCTCAGGAATTGTGTTCCATTTTGCTCGTCGAAGCTGATTCTGAGCTGCGATTCTCTCGCCGCCTTGTGCTGGGCAGCCTCGGGAATCCTGTTTTAGCGGTTGGTTCCTATCGCGAAGTTTGCGAACTGCCGTCTGACAGCAATTGCTGTCTGATAGCCGTAGACCTTCGGCCGAGCGAGCACGAAGCAAGGCGAGTTGCCTTCCATTGCCGACGGACATGGCCTAGGGCCAAGGTTCTTCTGCTGGGTCAACCGTCGGAAGAGTTCGATGATCCCCTTTACGATGACGCGGTCGGTTCTATCTGGAACCCGGCAGGTGTCATGGAGACGGTCAGACAGCTTCTCTGCGCAGGTAAAGGCGAATCGGATTTTATGTTATTACCGGAAGGAGAGACGGCTCAGTAAATTGGTCAGGCGTAATGTGAGCGTGGCCCCCTGCAATGCCGCGTTATCGCGACTGGACGCTCGTAGGGGCGATTTCTACCTGGACAACGCGCGGGCTAACTGATCGGCAGGGAATTTTCATCGTGATGAGAAGACCGCCGGCCGCTCGATTACGGGCGATGATCTCACCGTGATGCAGTCTGACGGCTCTCTCGGCAATCGCAAGCCCAACGCCGAATCCGCCCGTATCGCGCTGTCTGGCGCCGTCGGTTCGGTAGAAAGGGAGAAATATCTTCTGCATCTCGCTCTCCGGAATACCGGGGCCTTCATCGCCAACCTCGAGGACCACCATCTTCTGGCCCGACTGGGTCTCGCATCCGAGATTCAGCTCGATAGTCGATCCTTCCTTCGTGTAACGGATAGCGTTTCGCACGATATTTTCGATAGCCTGGTGAAGCAATCCGGGCAGTCCCTCAACGATGCATTCGCACGATCCCTGCAGGCGCACATTGCAGGATCGTTGATGCGCCTCGAATTCGGCGTTAGGCACAATCTCCTCCAGCAGCTTCGAAAAACTGAAGGGCTCTGTATGGACCATCATGTCAACCGATTCCATCGAGGAGAGGCGAAGCAGTTGCTCGATCAATCGAGTCAGGCAGTCGGCCTCATTCTCAATTCGCGTTAGATGTTCCATCATGGATGGCGGAGCGTCTTCGCGAGCGAGTTCGAGCGTTACATAGAGGCGCGTCAGAGGTGTTCGCAGCTCGTGGGACACATCGCGCAGCAATAGCTGCTGGGCACCCATCAGGGATTCGAGCCGTTCGGCCATGTAGTTGAAATCGTGGGCCAGCGCCTGAATTTCGTCTCCGCCTAAAAGGCCAACCTTGCTGGGCGCCTGTGACACTCGTGCGCTCAGTTTTCCTCTGGCAAGATCGCCGGCTGCTACGCGCATCCTGGCGATGGGGCGAGTGAGCATAAGCACCAAAATAAACGTGGATATGCCAAAGACGACGATGGTGACCGGCAGTTGCGGAAATGAAAAGCGCAACAGATCGCCATACCATCCTCCCTGCTTTTGCCGAAGGGGCCGTACCAGCAGGAAGATATATCGCCCCTTTGCTGACGTCACTACATTGCTCCAGACGTAGTGGTCTCCGAGTTGAGTCGCTTGAGTGCCAAATCTCGCAGAGGCCCTGCCCAATATGCCCGCATAGCTGTTTGTCACTTCAGGGCTGCACGGAAACTGAAGCGACGCATCGGCAAGGTAGATCGTCTGATGGATCGTATCGGCATAACTCTGCAGTCCGGCGCACCCTGACCGCTCAAATGCACTTACCCCGGTTATTGCCTGGCTGGTCATCGCAGTGTTCATTGCATCGATGGACTGATCTGGCCCGGCAAAATGATGGCGCACAATCAATACTGTCGATATCACCAGCGTCAGGCTTTGGGCGATCCAGAAGCAAAGGAAGATTTTTGTGAACAGACCCCGCATTGCCCGGTTACTCCTCTTCCGATGAATGCCCGGTGCGAATGGCAAATTGATATCCGGTTCCTCGGATTGTCTTCACCTGATCGCCGAGACTCCCTGCTTCATCGAGCTTTCTTCGCAGTCGGCTGACGTGCATGTCGAGACTGCGGTCGAACGAATTGAGCTTGCGACCCAGTGCGTGCTCAGCGAGCTTCTGCCTGTCGACGACCGTTCCCGCAAACTGCATCAACATCTGTAACAGATTGAACTCGACAGCGGTCAAATCGAGGGCGGTGCCATTGTACTGAACGGTTCGGGAGGCAACCTCAAGTTCAAGACCCGTTACGACGAGAGGAACTGCAGACGGCCGTTCAGCCGGAGCAGACTCCGATCCCGCTCGCCTGCGCATCACGGCACGAATCCTGGCCAGCAGCTCTCTGGGGTTGAAGGGCTTGGGCAGGTAGTCGTCTGCGCCGATTTCGAGCCCAACGATGCGGTCGACGTCTTCCCCGCGCGCAGTGAGCAGTAGAACCCCTATCGAAGAGGACGTACGCAACCGACGAAGCACCTCAAAGCCGTCGAGCCCTGGCAGCATGACATCCAGAAGCACCATTGCGAATCTGCCGGTGAGAGCTTCACGAAGACCACGCTCCCCGTTGTGCACCGTAACCACATTGAATCCGTGCCTGCCAAGATAGCTCTGCAGCATCGTGCACAGATCGGTGTCGTCTTCGATGAGCAGAATGGTGTCCATGTCCGTTCGCGTCGCGGCAGTGCGACTACTCTCCTCTCAACCTACTAAGCCTACTATTAGCTTGCAGCAAATGAGACTTCAAGAATGTAACAAAGTGTCATGTTCGGCGTGACACTTCGTTACGCGGCATTACTCATTGTGACCGCACACCCCTCCCGGATGAATTCTTCTAGGTGCAAGGCGGCGCTTACGCCTTTACCCATAGATACCAGCGCACCAACGTCTCCGAGGAGTAAACAATGTCCTTTCGAACAATCATCCTGATCGCGATTCTATTTCTGGTCGGAGCGACCGGTCTCCACTCGATGGCGCAGCTGACCGATACGACCGGTAACGCGGTGCATGGTTTGGTCGTCGATCCCGACAGCGCAGTGATTCCCGGCGCCACGGTCACCTTGACGCCGGCCTCCGGCAAGGCGGAAGTCATCACCTCCAAGAGCGATGGGACGTATAGCTTCCGCGGCGTCGCTCCCGGGACGTACTCGCTCACCGTGACCGCCGACGGCTTCAATACATTCGTCAGACAGGGAGTGAAGATCGCAGCGGGAACGAACCTGGCCATTGACGCCAAGCTTGCCGTCATGGACCTAAGCCAGCAGACGACCGTCACCACAAACACAACCGCGGTCAGCGTGGATCAGGAGAACAACGCGAGCTCCACTACCATTAGCGGTGCCGCGCTGGACGCTCTATCCGACGACCCCGACGAGTTGCAGTCCGAGTTAGCTGCGCTTGCCGGTCCAGCAGCCGGTCCCAACGGCGGCCAGATTTACATCGACGGATTTACCGGCGGCACACTGCCTCCGAAGTCGTCCATTCGCGAAATCCGCATCAACCAGAATCCATTCTCCGCGCAGTACGATCAGCTTGGGTACGGCCGCATTGAAGTATTTACCAAGCCAGGCACGGACAAATACCACGGCAGCGCCAACTTCCAGTTCGGCGATAAATTTCTCAACACGTCCACGCCGTTCCTTGGCCCGGAAAATACACAGCCCGACTACCACACGATCTTTCTTATCGGTAATCTGTCTGGACCGATTCGTAGCAATATGTCGTTTAATCTTTCGGGTTCCTACCGCGACATCGATAACAACAACATCGTCAATCCGACAGCAATCTTCAGCAGCGGTCCTACGTCGACAGTCGTCTGCGCTCCCGGCAACCTGAGCTGCAGCAGCAACCCCTATCCCACATCGGCTCGCGCCACTCCGAATCCCCAAAAGCGTTATGACCTCAGTCCCCGTGTGGATATCGCAATCGGAAACAAGAACACGCTCACCGCGCGCTATCAGTTCAACGACTCCGACTCCACCAGCAACGGTTCGGGGATATCGCTGCCGTTGACCGGCTCAATCTCGTCAAGTTCCGGGCACGATCTTCAAATCGGCGATACGCAGCTGGTGAGCAACAGTGTCATCAACGAGACACGCTTCGAGTATCAGCATTCCACGTCGAATATAAGCCCAATCAGCACGGCTCCCATCCTGAGCGTTCAAGGCATCTTTACCGCGGGTGGGTCCGGCGGAGGCAGCATCAACTCGACCACCAACGACCACATAGAGGTACAGAACTACACCTCGATCGCCCTCGCGAAGAACTTCATGCGTCTGGGCGGCCGCCTGCGCACCTCGGGCGAATCCATCAGCTCCAACAACGGCTCGAACGGAACATTCACCTATTCGTACCTGCTGGACCCCTGCACTGACCCAACCATTCCTGTGGCGAACAAGCCCGCTGCGTGCAGTGCAGTGTCGAACCCTGCGACTTGCGCGACTGCAGGCGTCTCATCCTATCAGTGCGGCGTGGCCAGCCAGTACCAGATTACGGCCATCAATAAGCTGACGGTCAACGCACGCGAAACCGACGTCGGCTTTTACGCCGAGGACGACTGGAAGGTGAAGCCCAACCTGACCGTCAGCTATGGAATGCGTCTGGAAGCGCAAAACGTAATCAATAGTGGGCACGACTTTGCACCGCGCGTTTCCGTGGCGTACGGAATTCCGCGCAGGAACGGTACAACGACTACCGTGATCCGCGGCGGTTTCGGAATCTTCTACAACCGCTTCTCCCTCGGCAACATCATGAACGTGAATCAGAACAACGGCACTAATCAGGTGAACGGCGTGTTCGCATTTCCGTCCACCGCGTGTCAGCCTACGACGACCGGCCCGAGCGCAGGCTGTCCGACAGCAAGTTCGCCCAGTGGTAATGTCGGTATTTACAGCGAGGGCGCGGGATTGCGCAGCGCGTACATTTTGCAGTCGGCTGCTAACCCTTGAGCAGCAGGTCGGCAGGTACGCAACCGTCTCGGTTACTTATCTGAACGCTCGCGGGGTACACCAATTTCTTACTCGCGTCTTTCCGAACCCGGCAGATAAGCAGATTGACTCTCAATACCAGTCTGGCGGCGTCTTCCAGCAAAATCAGATCAACACGAACGTCAACATGCGCACCAGGAAAGGCATCACTCTCTTCGGCTTCTACGCGGCGAGTTGGGCGAACTCCAACATCAGCAATGTCACCGACCCATACAATCCACGTGTAGATTACGGACGCGCAGCCTTCGCGGTGCGGAGCCGAATGGCAGTCGGCGGAAATATTCCACTTCCGTTTCACATCTCCGCGAGTCCACTTATCTTTGCAAGCTCCGGCTCGCCCTACAACGTTACAACCGGTCTCGACGAGAATCTGGACTCGGTCTACAACGATCGTCCCGCCTTTCTGCCCGGCGCGACCTCAGCGAATTGCCACGACGCATCCACCTTCTACACGCCGGCGATTGGTTCAACCTATACTCCAATACCTGTGAACTACTGCATTGGCCCGGCAACCGCGAGCGTTAACCTGAGGTTGGCCAGGACCTTCGGCATTGGTCCCAAGACGGAAGCAACGCTGGCGGCCGAAGCCAGGGCAGCGGGCGGCGGCCCTGGTGGCCCCGGCGGATTTGGCGGTGGCCCCGGTGGTCCGGGTGGACCTGGTGGTGGCGGCGGCGGACGCGGTCCTGGTGGCGGCGGTCCCGGCGGCCCCGGAGGACCAGGAGGCTTCGGCGGCGGAAGCTCGGGCCGCAAATATAGCCTGACCATCGGAGCTCAGGCCTCGAATCTGTTCAACCAGGTGCCGTATGGAATTCCAGTGAGCACCCTCTCTAGTTCCAGCTTTGGTGAGACGAAATCGCTCCAGGGAGGTTTCATGTCCTCGGGGAACGCGGTGCGGCGCATCATGCTGCAAGCCAACTTCAGCTTCTAGATCCGCACGAAGTGGTGCCTGGGCTCTTCCAAACAGAAGACGCCTGGGCACCACGTTGTGCTAAGCTCGACTGGCTTCAGGGCCATTCAAATGATCGAAGCACCTGCACTTGAATTCGTTTGCGAGATTCACTGTCTCCTGTCACGCGCCATTGAGGTGGGTCGGACGACATACGGAGCACGGCGCATTGTGGAGATTCTCGAAGGGCGCGTAGTAGGGCCTGAGATGTGCGGCGTTCTCTTGCCCGGAGGAGCCGACTGGCAGGTCACGCGATCCGACAATGTAGTCGAGCTCCAGGCACATTACGTAATCAAATTCGACGACGGAGTTCTGGTTCAGGTCAGGAACAGAGGTCTGCGTCACGGCGCCGCGAATCTTGTGCAGCGCATTGAAGCTGGAGAAGATGTCGATCCAGCGGAATATTATTGTCGAACTACTCCGGTGTTCGAGGCGCCCGAGGGAAGATACGAGTGGCTTAACCGCGCCGTATTCATCGCGACAGCGAAGAGATCCCGATCGTCGATTACACTCGATGTCTTCAAAGTTTTGTAGACACGCAACACGTAGAGCTACAGAAACGTTTCCCTCGGTAGCCCAACATAATTTTCAGCGAGCGAAGCCGCTGCAGCCCGTGACGACGTTACATAGTCAAGCTCGGCGAGTTGACGCCGCTGGTCAAACGGGTTCGCATCGGGCATTCGGTGCATCAGCGATGTCATCCACCAGGAGAACCGTTGCACCTTCCACACTCTACGCAAGCAGACCTCCGAGTAGCGATCTAGCAGGTCGGTGCGATTCTTCCAGTAGAAGGCCGTGAGTCCTTCAGCCAGCACCTGCACATCGGAGATCGCGAGGTTCATCCCCTTTGCTCCTGTCGGGGGAACGATGTGAGCCGCATCTCCGGCCAGGAACAACCGGCCATGCTGCATTGGCTCAATCACAAAACTGCGCATCGGAGTTATGCCCTTCAGGATGATCGGGCCTTCCTGCGGACGCCAGCCATCGTTGCACTCAAAACGCAGAAACAGCTCACTCCAAATGCGATCGTCGGACCACTGCTGGATGTCTTCATCGTTCTCGCATTGCAAATACAGTCTCGTCACGGTGGGTGAGCGCATGCTGAAAAGTGCAAAGCCTCGATCGCTGTTCATGTACACCAGTTCTTCCTGCGATGGAGGAGCCTGTGCCAGGATACCCAGCCACGAAAATGGATAAACGCGCTCATAGGCCGTCAGCGTCCCTTCAGGAATCGATGGCCGGCAGATGCCGTGGAAGCCATCGCAGCCGGCGATGTAGTCGCATTCGATCTCGTGATCGTCCTCACCGTGCTGATATCGGATTACGGGCATGCTTTCACTAAACCCGTGAACGCTGACTTTTGTGGCTTCGAAAAGAAGCGGCATGTTTTTTGCCAGCGCGGCTGCAATCAAATCCTTGATGACTTCATGTTGACCGTAGACACTCACTGCGTGGCCGGTCAGTCGCTGCAGGTCAATGCGATGACGCACCCGGTTAAAGCCCAGCTCGATTCCGTGATGCACCAGAGCCTCGCGTCTCATGCGGTCTCCCAGCCCGAGTTCATTCAGCAGATCGACCGTGCCCTGCTCGAGCACGCCGGCTCGCACCCGTCCCTCCACATAGCCGCGGCTGCGAGACTCCAGTACAACCGACGCAATGCCGTGTTGATGCAGCAGATGTGCCAGCATCAAACCAGCTGGCCCGGCTCCAACGATGCCTACCTGTGTTCGTGTCTTCACGACAAGCCATTCTCGCCTATGGCGGCAGCCGCCGGAGCCTTGCTGCAAAACTCGCGCAGCAATTTAAGAAGCTGATGGCTTTTCCTTTCGCCAAGCCGCTCGCTGAGACGCGTCTCCAGCGTCTCGTGTGCCGCCTCGATCTTCCGAACAAAGGTTTCCCCTGCCTTCGTCAGGTGCAGCGCGGACGAGCGCCGATCTCCGCCTACCTGTCGCCGCTCCGTAAGGCCTCGATCTGCCAGCCGGTCAAGCAGGTTGACGAAATTTGCCTTTTGAATGCCGAGGAAGCCGCCGATCATGGATTGCGTCATGCCCGGGTTGGCACGGATTAGGACCAGGACCGCAAATTGTGCGGGACGCACATCATAGCTGGCCATGAACTCCGTAAACTCCTGAAAAATAGAGAGCTGCGCGCGTCGAAGGGTATAGCCAAGGCTATCGTCCAGCACATCCGTCGTAAGCATGATCGGCGTGCGTGCTTTCCGTTTTGAGACCTTCGGATTTTGCCTGGCAGTCGTCGCAGAGCGCTGCATTCGTGTCCTTTGTCCTGAGATTTAGTCTCTCATCATACGATGCAAATGGGCAATTTTATATAGTTCAATCAAAAAACAGTTATAAAATATAACTTTGTTATTGTCCTTTGTAGTTATTCTTCTGTAGGATGATTCGACGTCGGAAAAAGATCAAACCTCCGGCCGGGAGTGAGCCATGGAAACGTCGAAATACGATGGACGTTGGAGCACGGTCAAAGTAGAGCTCGAAGATGGCATCGGGTGGGTCATCCTGAATCGGCCGGAGAAGCGCAACGCGATGAGCCCGACGCTCAATAACGAGATGCGCGAGATTCTCCTCGAACTCGAACTGGACGAAAGCGTCGGCGTGCTGATTCTTACCGGCGCCGGCGAATCGTGGTCTGCGGGAATGGACCTCAAGGAGTACTTCCGTGAAGTCGATGGAGCCTCCGACTTCTACCAGGACAGAATCCGGCGCGATGCCTGCGAGTGGCAGTGGAAGCTGCTGCGCATGTACGCCAAGCCCACGATCGCGATGGTTAACGGCTGGTGCTTCGGCGGAGCCTTCTCGCCGCTTGTCGCCTGCGACCTGGCCATCGCCGCCGAGAAAGCGATCTTCGGCTTGTCCGAGATCAACTGGGGCATTCCACCCGGCAACCTCGTCAGCAAAGCAGTCGCGGACACCATGGGCTATCGCAAGGCGCTCGAATACATCATGACCGGTGACACGTTCACCGGCATACAGGCTGCCGAGATGGGCCTGGTGAACGAAGCAGTTTCCGCGGAGAGTCTGCGTGAAGAGACCGTGAAGCTCGCAAAGAAGTTGCTCGAGAAAGAACCCGGTTGTCATGCGCGGAGCGAAGCAAGGGTTCAAACGCTGCGTCGAATTGACGTGGGAGCAGAACGAAGACTATCTCTACGCCAAGCTTGATCAGGCGCTTCACCGCGATCAAGGAGCACGGCCGCGAAAAGGGATTGAAGCAGTTCCTGGACGAAAAGAGCATCAAGCCAGGCCTCCAGAGCTACAAGCGATGAAGGCCCGCATTCTTGTCTCAATCCTCTTCACCTTCCGGATTGGATCTACGCATGCTGCTTAACGACACGTCCGATCAGCGTCTGCCGCTTGGCCGTTTGCTGAGCCCCCGCTCTGTCGCTATCGTCGGGGCCTCGGCAACGCCGGGATCTTTCGGAGCAAGCATCCTCGACAACCTCGAACGCGCAGGATACGACGGCATCATTCACCTCATCAATCCCAAGCGGTCTGAGATCAATGGACGACCCTGTGTCGCATCGGTCGACGACCTGCCGGAAGGCGTTGACTGCGCTGTCCTGGCCATTCCACGCGCCAGTGTGCTTGAGGCTGTGAAGGCCTGCGCGCGTCGTGGTGTCGGCGGCGTCATCATTTTCACCGCCGGTTTCACTGAAAGCGGCGAAGCAGGACGCAAAGACCAGGAGGAGATCGCCTCCATCGCCCAACAACATGGAATCGCCGTTGAGGGACCAAACTGTCTCGGCATGGTGAACTATGTCGAGGGCATCCCGCTCACTTTCGTCTCGTCGCCGGTAAAGAAACTCGGCGAGCGCCGCGGCATCGCGGTCATCTCACAAAGCGGGGCTCTCGCGGCTGTGCTTGGCGTGAGCCTCAAACTGCACGAACTCGATATCTCGTTCTCTGTCTCCACCGGCAACGAAGCCGCAACCTACGTCGAAGATTATGTAGAGTACCTACTTAACGATTCGCATACTCAGGTGATTACCCTGATCGTAGAGCACTTCCGGCGACCCGCGAAGTTTCTTGCGCAGGCTCGCCGAGCAACAGTCCTGGGCAAGCGAATTGTCCTGCTGCATCCGGGCCGCAGCAGCGCGGCGCGCGCCTCTGCTGCGACTCACACCGGCGCAATGGCAGGCGACTACCTCTTGATGCGCACCAAAGTAGAGCATGCAGGGGTTGTCGTCGTCGACACGCTTGAGGAGTTGATCGATGTATCTCAGATCTTGCTGCGGTGTCCGGTCCTGCCCAAGGGTGGCTGCGCTGTCCTCACCGAATCCGGCGCTTTCAAAGCCTTGACGCTGGACCTGTGCGAGTCGATTGGGCTGTCTCTGCCCAGTCTTACGGATGCAACCTCGGATGCACTTCGAAAAGTTTTACCGGACTTTATACTTCCCACCAATCCGCTGGATATTACAGCACAAGGGCTCGTAGACCCGGATCTCTACCGTCACACTCTTCCACCCATCCTCGACGATCCGCAGTACGGCAGCGTGGTTCTCGGAATCATCCTCACTGATGAAGGCACCGCGAGCATCAAGCTGCCTCCCCTGATCGATGCGATTCGATCCATCCACCCGCAAAAGCCCGTTCTGTTTGCCGCCCTCGACGAGGGCGCTTATATCCCTCCGGCTTTTGTCGCCGACTTGCGTCAGCTTGGCGTTCCTTTCTTCCCATCGCCCGAGCGCGCCTTTCGTGCGCTTGGGCGGCTATCATCGTTCGCTGGAAAGCAGCATCGCGATGGAGAACCGCAGCAGCTCCCGAAAAGCAATCAAACCCTTCCTTGCGGCATTATCCCGGAGCACGCCAGCAAGCAAATCCTTTCGTCCCTCGGCATTCCCATTCCGGCGGGCTCGCTTGCTGTCACGCTGCAGCAGGCGAACGAAATCGCCGCTGAAATCGGCTATCCCGTCGTGCTGAAGGTCCAGTCCAAAGACCTCTCACACAAGAGCGATTCAGGCGGCGTGGCGCTCAACCTTCAAAACTCTGATGATCTCGCCTCGGCCTGGCTTCGTGTGAAGCAGGATGTATGTCGGGCTCACCCGGGCCTCGTACTCGACGGCATCTTGGTTGAGAAGATGGGCCGCAAGGGCCTCGAGTTAATCGTCGGTGCGCAGAACGATCCTGAATGGGGTTCCGTAATTCTCGTTGGCTTAGGCGGCGTGCTCGCGGAGGCACTGAATGATGTTCGCCTGCTCCCACCCGAACTCTCAGAGTCGGCAATCATGGATGAGCTTTATCAGTTGAAGAGTGCCGCGCTCTTACGGGGCTTCCGCGGGTCTGTCGCCCTCGATGTCGAGGCCGCTGCCTGCGTCGTTTCGCGACTAGGTGCGTTGATGATTCAAAATCCGCAGATCATTGAAGCGGACATCAACCCGGTCATCGTCTATCCACGCGGAGAGGGTGCCGTTGCCCTCGATGCTCTTATCGTTACGCGGCAATAATTGTCTGTGCATCAGGAGCATCTGTATGGAAGAAGTAACCTTGCTAATCGGTGGCGCTTCCCGGCCGGCGTCCAATGCGGCCACCTTCGTGCGCATCAATCCTCTTACCGGAGAGCCTGCATCGTCCGCGCCCGCCGCAACCGTAGAGGATGCCGATGCAGCCGTCGCCGCAGCACAGGCCGCCTTTCCCACGTGGTCTTCGCTCGGACCCGGCCAGCGCCGCTCTAAACTTCTCAAGGCGGCCGAACTCCTGGAGCAGCGCACGGAGGAGTTCATCGCAATCGGTACGCAGGAAACAGGAGCAGCGCCAGGTTGGTACGGCTTCAATGTGATGCTGGCTGCCGCCATGTTGCGCGAGGCAGCCTCCATGACGACCCAAATCTCCGGAGAAGTAATCCCGTCCGACCTGCCTGGCAGCGTCGCTATGGCAATCCGTCAACCCGCCGGGGTGGTGCTCGGCATCGCCCCTTGGAATGCTCCCGTCATCCTCGGCGTTCGCGCGCTTGCCATGCCCCTGGCGTGCGGCAACACAGTCGTGCTGAAGGCTTCGGAGGTTTGTCCAGCAGTGCACCGGCTCATTGGAGAGGTCCTGCATCAAGCAGGCCTGGGAGATGGCGTCGTAAACGTAATCACCAACGCGCCTGCAGATGCCCCAGCTATCGTCGAGCGCCTCATCGCAAACCCCGCTGTTCGTCGCGTCAACTTTACCGGCTCCACCAATGTCGGTCGCATCGTCGCGCAGTTGTGTGCTAAACACCTGAAGCCGGCGTTGCTGGAACTCGGCGGCAAGGCACCCTTTCTCGTCCTCGCGGACGCTGACCTCGACGCCGCCGTGCAGGCAGCGGCCTTTGGCGCGTACTTCAATCAAGGGCAGATCTGTATGTCGACTGAGCGCATCGTCGTCGACGACTCGGTCGCCGACGAGTTCGTTGCAAAACTCGCTGCAAAGGCCAGGACTCTGCGCGCCGGAAATCCACAAGACGCATCATCCATCCTCGCAAGTATGGTCGGCAAAGAGGCCGCCGACCGGCTGCGGTCCCTGATAGATGACGCCGTGAAACAAGGGGCAACTTTATCCGCCGGAGGAACCATCGAAGGAGCGATCGCCCAGGCGACCCTGCTCGATAAGGTCACGCCAGCCATGAGGATCTATAGCGAAGAGTCGTTCGGCCCAGTCGTCACTGTTGTTCGCGTTCACGGAGACGACGAAGCAATTGCCGCGGCCAACGATACCGAATACGGTCTCTCCGCAGCCATCTTCAGCAAGGACGTAGCTCGCGCATTGCAGCTTGCCGGTCGCATTCAGTCAGGTATATGTCACATCAACGGACCCACCGTTCACGACGAAGCACAGATGCCATTCGGAGGCGTTCGCGCCAGTGGCTATGGGCGCTTTGGTGGAAAGGCCGCGATCGACGAGTTCACTGAACTCCGTTGGATCACCATCCAGACGACTCCGCGCCACTATCCGATTTAGCTACGGTATACGCTATCTACTGGCCAGCGGCCCAACCCATGCCGTCAGCCTTCTGCCCCGCATCGATCATCTTCGTCACCTGCCAATTCGACAGATCGACCTCAGCGACCTGATGCCCGCCAAAGCAGGAGACGTAAGCGACCTTTCCATCAGGGCGCACCAGAACCTCTTGCGGTTTTTCACCAATCTTGATCGTGCGGAGAACCTTCATGGTCTTCAGGTCCACGACAGCCAGTGACCCAGCGGTCGGAAGAGTTACTAGCAGCAGGTGTCCATCGTTCGTAGAGGCACTCCCGTAGCCCGGAGCAGGAAGGTCGATCCACGTTTTGATCTTGTTGGTGGCTGTGTCGATGACGGCCATTCGCGGCGCTGTTTGGTCGGAGGTGAAGACCATGCTGTCATCGTTTGAGACCGCGATGCGCTGGGTCGTCGCGGCGATCGGGATGGTGGTTACAAACTTCCGCCCCACCAGGTCGAGCACTGATACAGTACCCGGACCGACATTAGCTGTGTACCCATGTTTCCCATCGTGAGTAATCGCAAGCATGTGCGACTGCTCCTGGTTGGTCGGAATGCTGCCCACGATCTTGAGCGTGCGAGGGTCGATGATCGTGATCGACTTGTCGATCTCGGTCGTGACGTAGAGCAATCCACTGATCCGGTCGTAGAGAATGCAGTGCGGCCGCACCCCACGGCCGAAGTCCAGCTTGTCGACAACCTTGTGTGTCGCGAGATCGATGACCAGCATGAAGCGGCCATCGGTTCCTGGCTTGCCGACGCCGCTGTCGCCGTAGAGCGGCAGATAAGCAAGACGGCCGTCGGCAGAGGCCACAACTTCGTGTCCCACCATTGCAGGCACACCCTCCAGGATGACCGCGGTCTGCACGCCTGTTGCAGCGTCCACGATACTGAGAGTCGCATCGCCCTGATTTACCACCAACAGAGAGCCTCCCCGACCGGCAGGCGTCTTCTGTGCAGACGCTGCCTGGGAGAGACTGCCTGTGAGACAAGCACCAATCGCGAAGATGTACATAAGTCTTTAATCTTCATCTCTCCAACTTGATTGACTCCAGCTTGCGGCCAGTCATGTGAAGCGCCTTACTTTGCCGGCGCAGCTGGTGGAGGCGGCATAGGAATAGGTGTCACGTCTGCATCCACCAGGCCCATCGCCCACTTGATCGCTCCCATGTACATCTCCTGAATCTGAGGGTTGTCCCACGTCGCTGGCGCATGGGCGAAGGTGGAGTAGAACACCCGGCCTTTGCCGTACATCCGGGCCCAGGCCAGGGGATAAGGATAGTCCGCCGCCTTAACCTCTGGATTCGACATATTGAGTTTGCTGGTATCAAGGCGCAGCAGCACTCGGCTCTTCTCCGCGGAGAACTCCTTTGCCTGGTAGATCTCGTCGTGGATCGTGAAGTCTGAGCCGAACTGCTTCATCCCCGGAAACTTCGGATCGGTCACGAGGACATGCGCATCGAACGTTCCCCATGGATGCTGATCAAAGGTTCCGCCGAGCATCGCAACAAACTCCGGCCACGACTCAGAGAACGCCGTCAACCCCGTATGCGCCGCGACGAACCCTTTGCCGGCGTCATGCACGAACCACAGCAGGTCCGCTCTTCCCGCCTCGTCTAACTCGATCTCGCGGTGACCCAGGAAGAAGATGGCATCCACGTTGCATAGGCTCGGGCCGCCGCTGGCCGGCTGTCCCGTAGTCATCTTGGGATGCCGCGAGATGATGTTCGAGTCCGTCCGAATGTAGGTATCCCAGAGGCCGGACTTATAGCCAAGTTCCTCAATGACGGCTTCGGCGTGTCCTATATCGTGTTGTGCGATGCCGTTGCGGTTATCTGCCCAGATGAGCAGGCGTTTCCTCGGCGGACCGCTGGGCTGATTGCCCGGCGGTGGGCCTCCGGGTCTACCCGGCCCCTGTGCCTGGAAACCGGCGCCCTGTCCTCCCGGCGCGCGACCCTGTCCTGGAGCTCCCTGACCTCCCGGCCCTCCGGGGCGCGGGCCACGGGCTCCCGGCGCGGGACAGCCCGAGTCTGCCGGCGCAGTCTGTGCTGCGGCGATTCCACAACCTGCGATCAGGATCGCTGCAAGTAGTACGGAATGAATACGAATCTTGGTCATTACGAAGTCTCCGCCATATTTATCTCTTTGGTTCGCCACGCCGAATGAGGCTCTTGGCACAACGCCGGATGTTAGCACGTATAAATTTTCGAGCGCCCGAGTGAACGGTGTTAGCACTGTAATCGCGTTGACATTCGAAAATGCGAACCACTAGAGTCGCTGCGATTCAAGATGAACCTTATGGTCGTCGCGGACCTCATCAAGGGCCACCCAAACACCATGGATTCAAAAGTATCTAGAGGGATAAATGATGAAATTCAGTAAGTTTTGCTTTGGAGTGCTGGTGCTGCTATTGGCCTCTCTCGGTTCCATGAGTGGTCAATCGATCTCGACCGCGCAGGTGTCAGGCGTGGTTCAGGACCAATCCGGCGCGGTCGTTCCTAACGCGCAGGTTGAGATGACAAAGACAGATACGGGCTTGGTCCGGAAAGCTGTCAGCGGCTCAAACGGCGAGTACATCATCTCGGACCTCCCGGTCGGTTCGTACAGTATCAAGGCCACTGCGCAGGGCTTCAGCACCTACGTCGAAAACGGGATTGTCCTCGAGGTCAGCACCAACCCGGAGATCAACGTCAAACTCTCAGTTGGTGAGGTAACCCAGCAGGTCGTGGTCGAAGCCAGCGGCGCCGCCAGGTCGAGACCCAGAGCAACGGCATCGGCCAGGTCATCGATCAGAAGCAGGTCGTCGAGCTTCCCCTGAATGGCCGCGACCCAACCCAGCTTATCGCTCTGGCCGGCGCCACCACCGCGGCCCCCGGCGGCGACCTCAACTCCAACAAGAACTTCCCCACCATCACCATCGCGGTCGCGGGCGGTTTGCCCAACGGCGTGGCATACGTTCTCGATGGCGGATCGCATAACGATCCCTTCAATAATCTGAACATGCCTCTCCCGTTCCCTGACGTGCTGCAGGAGTTCAAGGTCGAAACCAGCTCCTTGCCCGCGCAGTACGGCGACCATGCGGCGGCGGCCGTCAACTCAGTCACCAAGAGCGGCACCAATCGTTCCACGGGCGATGTATTTGAGTTCGTCCGCAACTACGTGTTCAACGCGAGGAATTTCTTTGCGGCCACCCGCGACAGTCTCAAGCGCAATCAGTTCGGCGGCTATGTTGGCGGCCCCATCATCAAGAACAAGCTGTTCTTCCTCGGCGGCTACGAGGGCACGATCGTACGCTCCAATCCGCCGAACGCTTATGTACAGGTGCCTACACAGGCGATGATGAACGGCGACTTCTCGGTCATTACCTCGACCACCTGCCAGGCAAAACAGCAAATCCTGGTGCGCCTTTCACCACTGTTAACACGGCGGCGTCTAACCCAATCAGCTAAGCCCCTCTCAGTTCAGCCCGCAGGCAGTGAAGGCGCTCAGCTTTATGCCTGTCGCCGGCAGTGCCGGGAATCCCGACGTCACCTCTCTCGCCACACAGTGGTCAATACTCGGCTGCCTGCGGCTACATCAACGCTCCCAACCCGGCCAATTTCAATGAAAAAGAGTGGATTGGCAAGGTCGACTACACCATCAGCGAAAAGCATCAGATCTTTTTCAGGTATTTCTACGCGAACTACGACGCACCGGTTCCTGCGAACCTGACCAATGTCCTCGTTCAAAACGAGGTCTCCCAATCCAACACGGATCAGTCAGGAACCTTCGGAGATACCTATACCATCACTCCGAATCTGATTAATGCCATCCGGGCCACGGGAAGGCGGATTGTCAACCTGCGAGTAGTGGATCCGTTCTTCGATCCGTCCACTCTGGGCATCAATGCCTACAACCGGATTCCCGGGTATATGGCGCTCTCCGTCACGGGCGGCTTTACGTCTGGGTGGAGGCACCACTAACCCTGGATACTTCAACACCACAGCCTGGCAGTTCGTCGATGACGTCAGCTACGTCCGCGGCAAGCATCAATTTACGACGGGCGTGGACTATATCTATGCTCTGATGGATACCGTCAACAACCGGCCGGCCAACGGTATCTACGCGTTCAGCGGAAACGCTATGAGCTGCACGCGACTGCGATTCTAGCTGCCACGCCGACTTGCGCTACGCGGCCGCTGGAACCTATGGCTATGCAGACTTCTTCGCGGGGCTGATTGGCTCCTCAGCGGCAGCGGATTCTCCCAGGGAAATCCGGATCTGGAGAACGATGGGCAAACGACCTTCGCCCTTTATGCCCAGGATTCCTGGAAAGCTGAGAAAGAATCTTACTTTGAACTACGGCCTGCGCTGGGAGCCTTACCTCCCGGAGCATAACTCCAACGGTCGTGTTGAGAACTTTCACATGGCCGAACTTCGTTGCAGGCATCAAGAGCACGGTCTACACCAACGCACCGGCAGGCATGACCTTCCAGGGTGATCCCGGCTATCCCGAGCAACCACTACACCTTCGGCAACAAGGCCATCTTCGAACCGCGGGTGGGCTTCATCTGGGATCCCTTCAGCGACGGCAAGACCTCTGTCCGTGGTGGCTACGGCATCATTCCACGATCACCCCAGATGTTCTTCAATACCCGCTACTCCAACAGCCCGCCCTATGGCACCACGATCGGATTGACGCCCGGGCCTACGACTCCGCTGCCCTTTGCAGCTCCATGGACTGGATACCCTGGCGGCAATCCGTTCCCGGCTCTCAATACTCCATACCCCACCATTCCGTTCCCCACCGCCGGTGTGTACGTCAACTCTCCATTGCACATCAAGCCCATGTATCTGGAGCAGTGGAACCTCTCGGTGCAACGGCAGATTGGTACCTGGCTGCTTGGCGCGACCTACGTTGGAAACAGGACCGTTCACCTGACAACCTCCTACGAGGCCAATCCCGCCATCTATGACGGTATTGCAACCTTGTCGAAGCCAAATACCGCAGCCCGACGCTATCTGACGGGGATCAATCCAACTCAGGGCGCCTACTACGCCACCATCGGGACTTACGATGATGGAGGTATCGCGGACTACAACGGTATGCTTATCTCGGTGCAGCGCAGGGCCAAGCTGATGAATCTTCAAGCCAACTACACGTGGGCCCACTGCCTGAGTGAAACGGAGACGACCGAGTTGACCGGTCCCTCTTACATCATTCCGCCAGCGGTGAACCCCAACGGCCGCCGGCTGAGCTACTCCAATTGCGACTCCGACCGCCGGCAGGTAGCGAATGTCTCTTTGATCCTCAATTCGCCGACGTTCGCCAACAACATCACACGTATGCTTGCTTCAGGCTGGCAACTGTCGAGCATCTTTACCGCAACTACGGGTAGCTTCTTTTCTGTCACCACGGGAACCGATACCTCGCTTACCGGTGTAGGCACCGCATATGCCATCAACCCATCTAATCCTTACGGCACTCGCACTGCGTTTGGGACCAAGGGTTATCTCACCGCCAACACGAATTGGACTCTCCCTGCTGTTGGCACCTTTGGTCCCCAGCGGCCACTCAGCCTGGTTGGGCCAGGGAGTTATGAGCTCGATATGGCATTGTCCCGCACCTTCCATATCTACGAGTCTCAGAACCTCCAGTTTCGCTGGGAGGCATTCAATGTTCCCAACGAGGCTATCTTCGCCAATCCGTCCAGCGCCTCACACCAGCACCACCTTCGGCAACATAACCGCCAATGCCACTGGCGCCAATCCCCGCATCATGCAGTTCGCTCTGAAGTATCTCTTCTAGCCTGCTCCTCCTTCGGGAGGCGGGTAGCGCAGATCATTGTCGCTACCCGCCTTTCCGTTTTCAATCAACTCTGCTGGAAAGGCGGCCCAAGTGAAATCAGCTCTGCAATGGAAGAAGCTTTTGCTGCTATGGATGTGTGCGGCGCTCGCGCTGGTGGCTCCGGCGCAGCAACCGTCACCCGCAGCCTGCCACTACTTCTTCGCAGGGGACGGCAGATCTCGGACTCAGCGATCGGGGCATTCGCGTGGGGCCGGGCATGAACGCTGCCAGCGTTGGAGACGCGAGCTATCACACTAATTCAGTCCCTCATCGCAAGCGAGTGCTGGCGTGGGCGGATGTCAGCAATGGATACCAGCATGACGCCGTCTCTCATGCGATAGCGACTATCGAGCGGCTAGGCTATGAGACTGGCGAGTACGATACCTTCATTCGTACTGACTCTCAGTTGATCACCAAGCAGCCGGTTCTGGGGCATGATGGAAAGCCGCTTCTGTATGCGAAAAATCTCAATGATTTCGACGCTATCTTCTGCTTTGGAGTGCGTGAAGTTGATTTGACGGCACAGCAAAAGGCCGACCTGCTCGCCTTTGTTCACGACGACGGGAAGGGGTTTGTCGCGGCTCACGCTGCTGCCACCATGCTTTTCTCGTCACCGGAGTTTGGCGAGATGATTGGGGGACGGTTTGATGAACACCCGTGGGGGATTATCCGCGCTCCGGTGATCGTGGAAGATCACAACTTTCCCGGGATGTCTCATCTGCCCGACAGCTTCGAACACGTCGATGAGATGTACCAGATCAAAGATTTTTCGCGGGAGAAGTCTCACGTTATCCTTCGTCTCGATGTCTCAAAGCTCGACCTGAAGAACAATCCGCTTGTGCACCATCAGGATCAGGACTTCCCGCTCGTATGGGCGAAGATGTATGGGAAGGGACGGGTCTATTACTCGGCGCTTGGTCATGATCCCAGCACATGGGACGATCGAGCGGTTGAGGAGATGTACTTCCAGGCGATCCGGTGGGCGCTCCGCCTGACCGACGCCGACATCACCCCCACGCCCGCGCCGCCGAACCTTCCAGCCCCTTCAGGCCACTAGAGAGCACACGGTCTACGGAAGCTTCAGCTGCTGGAACAGCGCAGCAAACCGCGGATCCTTCGCCTCTGCCTCCAGCCGAGGATCGACCTTGATCGTAATCACCTCGAAGCAGCGATCCGCATACGCCTTACCCAACCGCTCGAACCCTTCTTCTGGCCGCTTGAGAGCGAAGGCAATCAGAGCCAGCTCAAACGGAGAGATATAACGTTTGTGCGAGAGCTCATCCAGCTCCTTCAGGATCCCGATAGCCTCGTCCTCTCTGCCTGCCTTCGCCAGCGTCCTTCCCAGTGCGCCCACAATGCGCGGACTCGGAGGCGAAAGCTGGATGGCGCGCTGGAACGCCGCGATCGACTCCTCGAAGTCCCCTCTCTGCTCCTGCACCAGCCCCAGTGTCCAATACGCGGACGAGAAGTGCGGATTCTGCTCGATGGTGTGGTCGCACTGGTCCAGCGCCAGATCATAGTCGCGCTGGTAGTAATGAATCACGGCAATGTCCCGCGCGACGATAGAAGAAATAGGGTCCAGCGCCTGCGCCAGCAGTAACTCCTCCAGCGCCTCCGTCAGCCGTCCCAGCGGGGTAAGGCACGACATCGCATACCAGTGATGGGCCGTCGAATATCGCGGATTCAGCTTGATAGCGCGGAGGAACTCCTGCTCGGCGCCGCTCCAGTCCCAGTCCTGCGCGGCCTTCAAATGCGCCAGCGACGTATGCGCCTCCGCGGACTCCTCATCCAGCAGCACAGCCGATGTCGCGTTGGTCGCCACCTTGGTCCAGACCTCCGACGGAGGCGAGACGCCATAGTGCGACAGCAGCGCATGCGCGTCCGCCAGCCCCGAGTACGCCTGCGCGTACTGCGGATCTTCTGCGATCGCCCGGTCGAAGAAGTCCAAAGCCCTGCGCAATCCCTGCTCCGTCCGCTGGCTCAGGTGATACCGCCCCTGCAGGTACAGGTTATGCGCCGCGAGGTTCCGCACCGGATGCTTGCCGCTCAATCCATTTTCACTTCCGCTCAGCTCGGACTTCAGCGTATGGCAGACAGCCTTTGCCACCTCCTCCTGCACGGCAAACAGGTCGTCCATCTTCCTGTCGACGGAGTCCGACCACAAATAGCAACCGCGCACGGCGTCAGTCAGATAGGTCGTAATGCGCAGCACATCGCGCGAGCGCCGAACGCTTCCGCTTACAATCAACCCTGCTCCCGAAGCCCCCGCCAGCTCCGGCGAATCAATAGCCTTCGTCGGGCTCAACAGCACCAGTGAAGGAATCTTCGACAGCGAATGAGTAATCTCCTGGCTCAGCCCCTCGCAGAAGTACCCCATGTCCGAGCCCGAGCTATGGTCCGCAAACGGCAGCACCAGCACTGTGTTGCGGTTGAAGAGCGCGGTCGACAGCGGCTTCTTCGCGGTCGTGCTCCCGGCTGCCTTGAAGATCGGCGCGTAGCCGCCCTTCGGCAGCTCGATGATCACCGGATCGTTGTGGCCCTCGTTCTGGTAGTAGCTCGCCAGGCGCATCCTCAGCCGCCGCGCCTGCACCCGGACGATAGGATCCATCCGCGGGTCAAAGTTCACGTCCTTGCCGAAGACGTCCACCCCGACCAGGTACTCCTTCAGCTTGTCGCCGCGCCCCGCCACTGTCTCATCGACGATGAATGCCAAAAAGCGCTGCAGGCGGTCCACCTGGCGAAAAGACTTGCTCGACACGATTCGTTCGAGCTCACTGCGGATACTCTCATTTGAGACGTCGCTGCCGGCCGGATTTTCAACTACTGCTGAGGTCTTGCTCACAACGCATGATGGTACCCGAAATGGCCATCAATGCGCCATCCACTTCTAAAGTGCGACAGGGAAAGGTGTTCCAGGCTCGAATCCGCGCCCTGGTATTCGCTGTGCGGTTCAGCCGGAGCGTTTAGACCATAACCGGTATATCGTTACAAATACACACACGCCTCTGCGTATTTTAGCCAGCTATTTTTCCAGTCGAATATCCTACGGTGCTGGCACCGTAACACCGTTGCCCAGGCCCTCTTAAACCTCTAGGATGCCTCTCTATGGTCGAAACAGAAAGCAATTCATCAGCCCTCGCGCTCAAAGAAAAATACGGCCACGTCCTGCAGAAGCAGCCCCCGCCTCCCGCTGAGGGAATGCGCATCGCCGCGTATCAGCTGGTCGATTACCTGGAGCTCATCGGCGTCGAAGTCATCTTCGGGCTCTGCGGCCACACCATCATCGCCATGCTCGATGCGCTCGGCAAGAACAGGAACGTGCGCTTCATCAGCACCCGCCATGAGCAGACAGCGGCCCACGCCGCCGACGGATACGCCCGCGCCTCCGGCAAGCCCGGCGTGCTCCTCACCCACCTCGGACCCGGCATGACCAACGCCGCCACCGGCGTGGCCAACGCCGCGCTCGACTCCGTCCCCATGGTGGTCATCGCCGGCGATGTGCCGTCGTTCTACTACGGCCGCCATCCCCACCAGGAGATGAACCTCCACAAGGATGCCGACCAGTCTGAGGTCTATCGTCCTTTCTGCAAGCGCGTCTACCGTGTCGATCGCGTTGAAGACCTGCCGCGCGCCATCGAGCGCGCCTTCCACCTCTGCCAGTCCGGCCGCCCCGGCCCTGTGCTGGTCGATGTGCCCATGGACATCTTCTCCGCCGATCTCGCCGAAGGCGCCTTCTCCAAAACCCCGCCCAAGCTCAGCAAGCAGGCCATCGATCCCGAGTCCGTCGAGTACATCATCGACGCCCTCTCGAAGGCCGAGCGCCCCGTACTCTACGCCGGCGGCGGCGTTCTCTCCTCGCAAGCAGCCAAAGAGTTGCAGGAACTGGCCGAAGCGCTCGAACTGCCCGTCGCCCACACCCTCATGGGCAAAGGCGTCCTCCGCGAAGACCATCCGCTCCTGCTCGGCCAGACCGGCTTCTGGGGCATCCCCGTCGCAAACGAGATGTGCCGCACAGCAGACCTCATCGTCGCCGTAGGAACCCGTCTCGCCGAAGCCAACTCCAGCTCCTGGTATCCCGAGTACACCTTCGACATCCCCAAGACGCGCCTCATCCACATCGACATCGATCCCGCGGAGCTTGGCAGAAACTATCAGACCGAACTTGGCGTCGTCGCCGACGCGAAGGTAGCCCTCACCGAGCTAGCCGCCGCGGCAAAGGGCAAGCCTCACGTCCCCCGCCCGGACATGCGCGAACGAATCGCGCGCGAGCGCAAGGAGTTCAGCGATCTCTGGCGAGACGAGTGGACCTCCGAGCAGTTCCCCCTGCGTCCGGAGCGCATCCTCAGCGAACTTCGCAAGGCAGTCCCCGACGACGGCTTCATCGTCACCGACGTAGGCTGGAACAAGAACGGCGTCGCGCAGCAGTTCTCCTTCCCTGTGCCGGGCACCTTCATTACGCCCAGCGGCCTCGCAACCATGGGCTTCGGCCCCGCAGCCGTGCTCGGCGTCAAAACCGCGCAGCCGCATCGCGCAGCCGTAGCCCTCATCGGCGACGGCGCATTCTCGAGCAACCCCGGAGTAGTCGCCACCGCAATGGAAGCAGAGCTGCCAGTCGTCTGGGTCGTCATGGACAACTCCGCCTTCGGCACCATCGCAGGCCTCGAGAAGATGCACTACGGCTGGAGCTTCGGCTGCCTGTTCGAGTGCAAGGGCCAACCCTACACGGTCGACTTCGCCGCCATCGCCCGCGCACACGGAGCGCGCGGTGTAATGATTAAATCCGCCAGCGAACTCGGCCCGGCGCTCGAAGAGGCACTCGCCTCTGATCTGCCAACCGTCATCCAGGTCCCGATGGAAAACGCTCCAACCCCAACCCCCGGCCACTGGAACATCAACGACATCTACCGCAACGGCCAGTAACCGCGATATCTACCCCAATAAAAAGAGCGCCGCAAGGCGCTCTTTTATTTGCGGCGATCAGCTCGAATCAGCGTGCCATCATCGCGCGAGCGAGAAGTTCTCTCACAAGCTCATCCTTGCCTGCCATGTACGCCTCCCTATCATCACGAAACTGCGCAGCAAGCGCCTTCTTCAGATCGCCATAACCTCTAGCGTCCGCCGGATGAGCGCGGAGATAATCCCTGAACGCCACGTGCCTCTGAAACTCCCGGCTATGCGGCGGGCAAACATAAAGATGATGAGCAGGAGCACCGGCAGGAGTAAGAAAGGCTTCCCGTTCGGGAATTCCAAGATCGCCCTGGTGCACATAACCCAGGCGCGCAAGCCGCTCAATAGCCTCCGGAAGCATAGTCTCCGAAGCCAGAAGCACATCGATATCAATAATGGGCTTCGCAGCCAGTCCCGGAACAGCCGTGCTCCCAACATGCTCGATAGCCAACGCTGTATCCCCAAGAACACCAGCGACCTGCTCCCGCAGCGCCTCGAAGACACCTACCCACCCTGGATCGTAGTCGACAACAACAACCGGCTTCCACATATATCCAATCTATCGGAACTGGAAGCCTCGAACAGGCCGAACTCTCAAGCACTCTGCTTACAGTAAGTCTCCTTCGTCAGGCTCAGCAGAATGCTCGACATAATCAGCCACCCGACAATCAACACGAACCCCGCCTTATAAGCCTGCACGTCGTAGACGTGAACTCCGTTGACCAGCTTCCCCGTCCAGTGCCGCCCGACGATCCAGCCAATCCCTGGCTGCAGCAAAGTCGGCCCAATCATATTGCCAATATTCGTAGTCCCCGAGATAGTCCCCAGAAACTGCACCGGCACCGACTCCTTGCTATGCGCAAATCCAAGCACCACCGCTCCGCTGGCAAGGCTCGTAATCGCAGCAATCGGAATGAAGATCGTCAGCGGCAGCCCATCGATATAAAACATCGCGCTCCACCCCGCGGCGGCGATAATGCATCCAGCTATATAGATAGGCTTCCTGCGCCCGATGCGGTCCGACATCGCTCCGCAAAGCGGACTCGCCACCGCCCAGCACACAATCATCACTGAGCACACTGCCGCCGCCGTCGTCGACTGCAGCGCATACCGCGCTCGCAGATAAGGCGCGCCCCACAAACCCGTAAACGCAATCATCGACCCAACCAACCCGCCCTGCGCAAAGAAGATGAGCCACGTATTGCGATACGCAAAGATCCGTTTGAAGCCCTTCAGCAACTCCCAGATACTCAGATGACTGCGCAGCACATCGGGCGGCGCATAACTCGCAAAGCCATCGTCCGTCGGATCGTTGCGCACAAACATCATCGCCAGCACGCCCACCACCAGCACTGCTCCAGCCGAGACAAACACGACTGGCCGCCATCCAAAGTGCTGGATCGCCAGCCTCAGCGGCACCTGCGCCGTCAGCGCGCCAAGATTGCCGCACAGCAGCCCCAGCCCGGAGAGCATCGCAAACTTCCGCGCCGGAAACCAGTGCGTCGCAAGCTTCAACAGCACCAGCCAGCCCACTGCAGTCGCTCCGCCGATGATGGCGCGCCCCGCGCAAGCCAGCGCAAAGTTGCTCGTCGACCCAAACAGAAACGCCCCCACAGCCGCCGCAATAGACCCGGCAATAAGAAGCTTCCGCGCGCCCCACGAATCCACCAGGATCCCGGTAGGAATCTGCATCGCCACATAAAAATAAAAGTAAAACGCAGAGAGATTCCCCAGGCTCGCAGCGCCAATTCCAAACGCCTGCATCAGCTCGTCCGTCATCACCGCCGGCGAGACGCGATGGTAAAACCCGGCAAGATAAAACAGCGCCGCGATGCCCCATATCCACCACGAGAGCGCCGCGGACGGATACCTCCGGCTCTCTGCTGCCGGAGGAACGGCAGAGCCTCCCGCTATCGTGTCAGTTGCGATTTGTCCCATGGATGGCGGTTTCCAGACCGGTGCTTGATGAAATTCAACAAAGCCTAACATTCGCTCTGAAGCACTCACAACGGCTAAACCGTATCGACACCGTAAGGCACCCAAAACAGCGATTCGGAATGCTATCTTGAACATCTATTTTCATATGGCTGGCGTACAGTCCAGCCGCAAACCGAAGAAGATACACCGGCCCCAGCCGCATAGCATAAACTCCGGTGTATGAGCGATTTATCAATGCAGGAGAAAGCGAGAAGCATGGAGCCGTGGCGCACAGCAATAACCCATTCAGATGAAGAAAACATCTGGATCCGCGGATACGACGTCGGCTCGCTGATGCAGAAAGCCACCTTCGCCGAGACCATCTTTCTACTCCACCAGGGCCGCATGCCGAGCAGGGAAGAGGGCAAGCTCCTCGACGCCATCCTCATCTCCTCCTCCGATCACGGCCCCGGCTCTCCATCCGCCGCAACCGCGCGGCTGGCCTGCTCCGGCAATCGCAAATCGCTGTCATCCGCCGTCGCCGCAGGCGTCCTCGCCATCGGCGACGAACACGGCGGAGCCGGCATGGCCTGCATGGAACTCATCGCCAGCGGCGTCGCAATGGTGGAGTCGGAATCCATCTCCATCGAAGGCGCAGCGGCCAGAATCGTCGACGAATCACGCACCACCAAAACCCGCCTCTCAGGCCTCGGTCACCGCGTTCACTCGACCGATCCCCGCAAGGAAATCCTCTTCGGAATGGCGCGCAGCTTCGGCCTCGCCGCTAACGGCGTCGAATTCATGCTGGCTCTCGAGGCCGCCGCCTCGGAAAAAATTAAGCCGCTGCCCCTGAACATCGACGGCGTCCTCGCGGCAGTCCTCTACGATCTCGGCTTTCCTCCCACCTTCGGCCGCTTCGCCTTCATCATCGGCCGCGTCGCAGGCCTCACCGCCGAGATCACTGAAGAGCTGGAACGCGAAAAGCCCATGCGCATTCGCATTCCCGTAAAGTACGACGGGCCCGAGCCTCGCAAGCTCGAAGAGAAGTAAACCCGAACCACAGCAACATCAATTTGGAGAGTTATGGCAAAGCCGATCACAGATGAGCAGAAGCAAGAGATTCAGGAGATGCTGGTAAAGGCCCGCGCAGCGATGGAGGCCATTCAGGACTACGACCAGAAGCGAGTCGACCGCCTCTGCCAGGCCATCGGCTGGGCGCTCGCGAACGAGACCACCTTCACCCGCCTCGCCATGAAGAGCATCGACGAGAGTGGCCTCGGCGATCGCGAAACCCGCCCCGGCAAGCGCATGAAGATCTACGGCATCCTCCGCGACGTCCTCCGCCAGAAGAGCATGGGCATCATCGAAGAGCTCCCCGAAAAAGGCCTCGTCAAATACGCCAAGCCCGTCGGCGTCATCGCCTCGCTCGTCCCCGTCACCAACGCCGCGCTCACTGAAGTCGGCAGCGGCATCTTCTCCATCAAGGCCAAAAACGCGATGATCTTCGCCCCACACCCCGCAGCGAAGAACACCACCATCGAGACCGTCCAGATCATGCGCGCCGTGCTCAAGCGCGAAGGTGCCCCCGAAGATCTCTTCCAGGTCATCGAAAAACCCAGCATCCCCGTAGCGAACGAGCTCATGGCAGTCTGCGACATGACTGTCGCCACCGGCGGCCCCGCTATGGTCAAAGCCGCCTACAGCTCCGGCAAGCCCGCCTACGGCGTCGGCGCAGGCAACGCCACCATGCTCATCGACGAGACCGCCGACGTCGCCGACGCAGCGCGCAACACCCGCATCAGCAAGGTCTCCGACAACGGCTCCGGCTGCTCCTCCGACGGCAACCTCGTGGTCGAAGCATCTATATATGACGCATTCCTCGAAGCTCTCCAGAAAGAAGGCGGCTACCTCGTCACGCCCGAAGAGAAAAAACTCCTCCAGGCAGCCATGTGGGATGAAGAGCGCCACCGCACCAGCCCCACCATCGCCCGCCCCGCCGCCAAGATCGCCGAGCTCGCCGGCTTCAAAATCCCGGAAGGGAAGCGCTTCCTCATCGTGCCCGAGACCTGCATCGGCAAGGAGTACCCGTTCTCCAGCGAGAAGCTCTCGCCCGTTCTCTCCATCTTCAAATACAGCGGCTTTGAAAACGCCCTCAAGATGCTCACCGAGATCTACAAGGTCGGCGGCCGCGGCCACTCCTGCGGCATCTACTCCTTCGACGACGGCCACATCGACCGTCTCGCGCGCCTCATGCCCGTCAGCCGCATGATGGTCCGCCAGCCGCAATCCAAAGCCAACTCCGGAGCATTCAACAACGGCATGGCGATGACCTCCAGCATGGGCTGCGGCATCTGGGGCGGCAACATCACCAACGAGAACGTCACCCTCAAGCACTACATGCAGACCACCTGGGTCAGCCGCCCCATCCCCGAAGACCGCCCACCCGACGCGGAGCTGTTCGGCGAGTTCTACAACACCCAGACCTATTGAGATGTCCACGAAGTTCCAGTCTGAACTGCTGGCGCGCCTCCGCGGCCGCAGAGCCCTCCGCCGGGCGCCTTGCGCCTGCTTCACGAGACATGGCGCCGCCGATTGTGTTTATCCTATCGACAGAGGCCTCTCTTCAAGACCCATGTCTGAGGTTAGCGAATGAACATTGGGACCCGAATCACGTCTTACGCCGTTCTGCCGTTCTGCATCCTGGCCGTCAGCCTGCGCCCCGGCATCGCAGCCGTGGCCAGCCCCACAGCCGCGGCCAGCGTCGCCGCGCCGCTCAATCCCGTTCCCGCGCGTTTCCTCGCCGTTCTGCCGGAGCCCCGCGCCTTCGCCTTTGAGCAGACCGCTCCCGACACCGGCAAGAAAGCTCAGCAAGATCCTCTACCCGAAGGCAAGGGGAGGGATGTCACAGAGAAGATCTGCACCGGTTGCCACGCCGTCGAGATGTTTTCGCAGCAGCGCCACACCCACGATGAGTGGAGCGCCGTCATCGACGACATGATCTCCAAAGGGCTCGTAGCCACCGACGACCAACTCGATACCATCAACACCTATCTCGCCACCTACCTGGGCCCCGCTCCAAAGAAGGACGCCCCCGCAGACTCAAATAAATGAAGTATTGCGGCCTGTAGTCAGTTTAAAGCTATGCTACTGATACAGAAGTGATTTAAATAATCTGAAGTTTTCAAAAAAATCATGGCGAAAATTAAAAACTTGCTAAGGATGTCTCTTCCAATCGCTGCTCTTTTCGTTCCCGTCATGCTCACCCTCACGGTGGAAGCCGCTGACCCGCCTGCTTCCAAGGCCGCAGCGGTCCATGCCGGGCAGGACGTCTTCACCGCGAACTGCTTCCAATGCCACTCCACACAGCCTGACCAGGTCAAGTTCGGTCCCAGCCTCCACGGCGAGTTGAAGCCCCCTCACGCCAAAAAGACCGACGCGCAGGTCCGCGAGATCCTCAAGAACGGCAAGGGCAAGATGCCTTCCTTTGACGGCAAACTCAAGCCAGAAGACATCACCAACCTCCTTGCGTACCTGCACACCGTCTAGAGCATCGCCCCGCGCTCCTTCTCCGCACCGAGAGCCACGCGCGTCCGCGCGTCAGGAAATCCCTGCAAATTCCATCCCTCATCGCCCGTTCGGGTATATTTCTCGCAGGCATTTTTCTTATCCACATCTATCAATGAGATTTACAAAATCGATTTGAGCCCACCGCCCTCGCGCGAGGAAAGGAGGGTCCACATTCCACACCCGAGGTCGGATTGATGCCATCTGTTTGGCCCCAAAGTTATCTCGTCTTCGGTCAGGGACTCGGTGTCTCCGCTCTTATCGCAACCATCCCCACCGTCCTGCTGCTCCTCCTTCTCGCGGTTTTCCGCAAGCCCGCCTGGGTCGCCGCGCTCTCCGGCCTGCGTCGCGGCGATGCTGCTCGCAGCCATCGCCTATAACATGTCGCTCCAGCACGTCCTCAGCGCCACCGCCTACGGCGCCTGCTTCGGCCTCTTCCCCATCTCCTGGATCGTCTTCTGGGCGCTCGTCCTCTACGAGATCACCGTCACGCACCGGCAAATTCGAGATCATCAAAGAGTCCATCGGCGGCATCACCTCCGACCGCCGCATGCAGGCCCTGCTCATCGCCTTCGCCTTCGGAGCATTCATCGAAGGCTGCGCCGGCTTCGGAACCCCCGTAGCCGTCGCCGCCGCCATGATGGTCGGCCTCGGCTTCTCCTCCTTCTATGCCTCCTCCATCTGCCTCCTCGCGAACACCGCGCCTGTAGCCTTCGGCTCCATCGGAATCCCCGTCATCACGCTCGCCGGAATCACCGCGCCTACCCCTCGGCCCCCTCAGCGCCAGGTCGGCACGCATCTGCGCACCCATCTCGCTCTTCCTCCCTGCCTATCTCATCCTCGTCACCAGCGGACTCCCCGCGATGCTCGAGGTCTGGCCCGCAGTCCTGGTCACGCGGAGCCGCCTTCGCCTTCTTCCAGTTCCTCGTCTCCAACTTCATCGGCCCGCAGCTCACCGACGTCATCGCCTCCCTCGCCGCCATGGGCGGCCTCGTCCTGCTGCTCCGCTTCTGGAAGCCCGAAAACATCGCCCGCGTCGAAGCTCACCGAAGAGTCCGCCGCCCTCGCCGCGCTCGAGCCCCACGCGCCCGTCACACCCACTCTGCAAACGAGATCTGGCTAGCCTGGATGCCCTACGGCTTCCTCGTCATCTTCGTCCTCGCCTGGGGATACCAGCCCATCGTCGCGCTCCTCAACAAGGCCTCCGTCGCCGTCCCCTGGCCCGGTCTGCACAACCACGATCCTGCGCATGCCGCCCGTAGTCCCACCGCCGGCCAAATACGCCGCCGTCTTCAATCTCAACTGGCTCTCCGCCTCCGGAACCTCCTGCATGTTCGCCGCAATCCTCTCTGCGATCTTCTGCAGAATGCGGCTCGCCGACTTCTTCGCGATCCTCAAATCCATCGCCATCAAACTCATCAAGCCCACCATCACCGTCGCCTCCATGCTCGCCATGGCCTTCGTCATGAACTACAGCGGAGCCACCGGCACCCTCGGCCTCGCCTTCTCCGCCACCGGAGCCCTCTTCCCCTTCTTCAGCCCGCTCATGGGCTGGCTCGGCGTCTTCCTCACCGGCTCCGACACCTCCGCCAACGCCCTCTTCGGCAACCTGCAGGTCGTCAGCGCCGGCCGCCTCGGCTTCAGCCCCATCCTCATCGCCGCCGCCAACTCAGCCGGCGGAGTCATGGGCAAGATGATCAGCCTGCAGAACATCGCCGTAGCCGCCGCCGCCACCAACATGTCCCAGCACGAGCAGACCCGCCTCTTCCGCTTCACCCTCCGCCACAGCATCTTCCTCGCCACCGTCGTCGGCCTCGAAGTCATGCTCTACGCCTACGCCCACATTTAATACCCGTGCGAAAGAATGTTTTTCGCACACCCTGCGCGATCATCGCCCTCAAACTGCATACAGAATTCACGCAAGATGCTTCAATATGAATCAGCAACGCTGTCGCTCTTGCTGTTGCCTTTGTTCTGAGGCCGTTGCTCTTGCTGTTGCCTTTGTTCTGAGGCTGTTGCTCTTGCTGTTGCCTTTGCTCTGAGGCTGTTGCCTTTGCCCCTGAGATAGGTCCAGGCTTTAGCCTGGACACTCAAACACACCAAAATCCGGGGCTTTAGCCCCCGGGACCTGCTTTCGGCATCACCTTGCGATATGCTGACCCCCACCATCCTCGACGATCTCCGCGCCGCCCTCGACTCCGGCCCCGACGCCGACCCGCGCCAGTCCGGCCTCATCACCGCGCCCAACCAGCTCCAGACCTACGAGTGCGACGGCCTCACCGCCTTCCGCGTCACGCCCGCCGCCGTCGTCCTCCCTCGCAGCACCGAGCAGGTCCAGGCCATCGTCCGCATCTGCGCGCAGCACAACATCCCCTTCGTCGCCCGCGGAGCCGGCACCGGACTCAGCGGCGGAGCGCTTCCCGCCGCCGGCTCCATCGTCATCAGCTTCGCCCGCATGAACCGCATCCTCAACATCGACCTCCCCAACCAGCAGATCACCGTCCAGCCCGGCGTCATCAACTCCGACGTCACCGCCGCCGTCGCCCCACACGGCTTCTTCTACGCGCCCGACCCCAGCTCCCAGACCGTCTGCACCATCGGCGGCAACGTCGCCGAAAACGCCGGCGGAGCCCACTGCCTCAAGTACGGCTTCACCACCACCCACGTCCTCGAGATGACCGTCGTCCTCCCCACCGGCGAGATCGTCACCCTCGGCAGCAAGGCCCCCGACGCACCCGGCTACGACCTCATCGGCGTCTTCATCGGCTCCGAAGGCACACTCGGCGTCGCCACCGAGATGACCCTACGCATCATCCGCAAACCCGAAACCGTGCAGGTCATCCTCGCCGCCTTCGACACCATCGCCGCCGCCGCCCAGACCGTCTCCGACGTCATCGCCGCCGGCCAGCTCCCCGCCGCCATGGAGATCATGGACCGCCTGGCGATACAAGGCCGCCGAGGCCGCCGTCCATCCGAACTACCCCGTCTGCGAAGCCCTCCTGCTCATCGAACTCGACGGCCCCAAGGCCGAAGTCGATCTCCAGATGGCCGCAGTCATCGCGCTCGCCAAGAACAACGGAGCCTGGGAGACCCGCCTCGCCATCGACGAGGCCGGACCGCCCTCTCATCTGGAAGGGCCGCAAAGCCGCCTTCGCCGCCGCCGGCCGTCTCTCCTCGCACTACATCGTGCAGGACGGCGTCATCCCCCGCACCAGCGCTCCCCGCAGTCCTCGAAAAGATCGGCCACAATGGCCGCCGCCGAAAACCTCCGCGTCACCAACGTCTTCCACGCCGGCGACGGCAACCTCCACCCCATCGTCCTCTACCGCGCCGAAAACCCCGGCGAAGAAGACTCGCGCCATCAACCTCTCCATGCGCATCCTCGAGGTCTGCGTCGAAGCTGGCGGCTCCATCACCGGAGAGCACGGCGTAGGCCGCGAAAAGCAATGCAGCATGTCCTACATGTACGCCACCCCCGACCTCGAAACCATGCAGCGCGTCCGCCACGCCTTCGACCCCCAAAACATCGCCAACCCCGACAAACTCTTCCCCACCCCCCGCCTCTGCGGCGAACGCTCCCGCGGCCCCTACGTCCCCCACAACCTAGAAACCAGCGGCATCGCGGAGATCTTCTGATGCATTGAACCGTCTCGATTCATAACAAGAAAAGATTGCAACCGTCTGCAATTCACAACAAGAAAAGATTGCAACCGTCTGCAATTCACAACAAGAAAAGATTGCAACCGTCTGCAATTCACAACAAGAAAAGATTGCAACCGTCTGCAATTCACAACAAGAAAAGATCTTCGAGATCCCGTAAGAAGTGTCATCCTGAGCGAAGCCATTCGCAGTTTCATCGCGAGTGGCGCAGTCGAAGGACCTGCTGTTCGCATTTGCAGTTGCCTGTTCTCCTCAACCAACCCAAACCGTTGCTTTCTCCTCAACCAGCCCAAACCGTTGCCTGTTCTCCTCAACCAGCCCAAACCGTTGCCTGTTCTCCTCAACCAACCCAAACCGATCGGTGCCCCATTCATCGCGGCACTATCGCGATGAGTGGGAATGTAAGCTGTCAGCTCCGCCCGTCTTCGCTTTTGCCTCTGCTTTTTAGTTCTCATCCTTCGCCGTAGGCGGAGGACCCGCTTCTGTCCTTGCTGTTGCTGTCCTTGCTGTTGCTGCTCGTGCCGTTGCTGTCCTTGCCGTTGCTGTCCTTGCCGTTGCTGTCCTTGCCGTTCTTTTTTGTTGTCATTCGTTTTAAAGTTGTCATTCTGAGCGAAGCGAAGAACCCCCGCATTTGTTTTTGTCGTTGCTTTGAGAGTTGCCCTTGCCCTTGCTTCTAGGTAACCCAAGGCTTCAGCCTTGGGCCTCACAGGACCACCAAAAATCCGGGGCTTTAGCCCCCGGGACAAGCATTCTTATCACCCAGCAAAAATCAACATCCATGACCACCACCACCATCGCCGACCAACTAACCACCATCACCGGCCACCCATACGTCCGCGCATCCAAAGACATCATCACTGTCTCCCCCGCCAACACCCAACAAATCTCCGAAATCCTCCGCTACGCCAACGAAAACCACCTGACCGTAACCCCCATAGGCGGAGCCACCAAACAATCCTGGGGCAACCCAGTCCAAGACGAACATCCACCTGGAACTAACCCGCCTCAACCAAGTCCTCGAACACCCCTGGCAAGACCTGACCTGCACCGTCCAGGCCGGCTGCACCTGGCAACACCTCCAGGAGACCCTCGCACAGCACGGCCAGTTCGTAGCCCTCGACCCCCTCTGGCCCGACCGCGCCACCGTAGGCGGAATCCTCGCCACCAACGACTCCGGAGCCCTCCGCCACCGCTACGGCAGCCTCCGCGACCTCGTCATCGGCATGACCCTCGTCCTCGCCGACGGCACCATCGCCCGCACCGGCGGCAAAGTCGTCAAAAACGTCGCCGGCTACGACCTCTGCAAGCTCCTCACCGGCTCCCTCGGCACCCTCGCCGTCATCACCGAGGCCACCTTCCGCCTCCACCCCCTGCCGCAGCACCCCCAGACCTTCACCGTCTCCGCCCCACAAGCCGCCCAACTCGCCCCACTCATGGCCACCATCCGAGCCAGCCACCTCCTCACCCAGGCCCTCCAACTCCGCGGCGACACCAACGGCTTCCACCTCGACATCCAGCTAAACGCCCATCCCGAAGCCCACCAGGACGACATCCTAAAAAAGCTGACCGAAGCCGCAGGCCTCAAATTGGACGAATCCATCGGACAAAAAAAACAGCTCACACCTGACCAACCGCTCGCGCCAGCAACCCAAATCGCCGGCGAGCCCACCGCCGCACAACCGCTCGCGCCAGCAATCCAAACCGCCCCCACCGACCCCAGCCCCGCACAATCGCCCGCGCCAGCAATCCAAATCGCCACCGACGAACCCAGCTTCGCAAAACCGCTCGCGCCAGCGAGCCAAATCGCGCCCAGGCGCGATGACGGAGGGAGCAGCGGCCTTCAGGCCGCTGAATCCAACTCCGCCCAGAAAGCGGGCTTTAGCCCCGGGCCGTTCGACAATGTCTGGACCGCCCGCGAATCGCTTCTTCGGCAAGACAGACACCATCATCATCAAAGCCACCATGCTCCCGGAAGATGTACGCATGCCTTCGCTCAGGAAGTGGGCACCGAGAAGGATGGCCAGTCCATCACCCAATCACTCGGCATCATGTACGCCTCTTTCCTGCCAATGACTCTCCTTCAAACTGCGCAGAAGAATTCCGTTATCATGTCGAGCCTTCAGGGCGGGACAACTCTGCTTCTATCTCGTCCCGCCTCGTCCACGAGGCCGAAACATGGGCTTTCACACCGATGGGGAACAACCCATCACCCTCCCCCTCATGCAAGCCATAAAGCACCAATTCGACCCCAACCGAACCCTAAACCCAGGCCGCTTCCTCGGAGGAATCTAACCCAGAAACTTGACAAAACACACTCCCAAAACCACCCCCATATCAACTATCAACCTAACAACTAACAACTAACAACTGACAATCCTGGACTTAACCCCAATCCCCACTATACTTTGTCCAAAACAGGGGGAGGGGGTACCACCCCTAAAAACCATGCTCACCGAGATCCAACCCGCGAAGCCCAGCTCCTTCGACCCGCACCACGCCCCCGAAAAAGAGCTCCTCGCCGACTGCGTCCACTGCGGCTTCTGCCTCCCCGCCTGCCCCACCTACGTCCTCTGGGGCGAGGAGATGGACTCGCCCCGCGGCCGCATCTACATGATGGCCAAAGCCGCCCAAGGCGAAGCCCCTCTCGACCAGAACTTCCGCACCCACATGGACAACTGCCTCGGCTGCATGGCCTGCATGACCGCCTGCCCCTCCGGCGTCCAGTACAACAAGCTCATCGAAGACACCCGCGCCCAGGTAGAACGCAACATCCCCCGCACCACCGACGACTCCCTCTTCCGCAAACTCCTCTTCGCCACCTTCCCTCACCCCACTCGCCTGCGCCTCATGGCCGCCCCGCTCTTCCTCTACCAACGCTCCGGCCTGCAATCGCTCGTCCGCAGCCTCCGGCCTGCTCAAGCTCCTGCCCAAACGCTTCGCCGCCATGGAATCCCTGCTCCCCGACCGTCCCCGCGCACTTCACCTGGCACATGCCGCACCCGCGTCGCGCCCGCCGCCACGCCCCGCCGCCGAGTCGGCATGCTCACCGGCTGCGTCCAGTCAGTCTTCTTCTCCCACGTCAACGCCGCCACCGCCCGAGTCCTCGCCGCAGAAGGCTGCGAGGTCATTACGCCCGCGAACCAGCCCTGCTGCGGAGCCCTCATGGTCCACTCCGGCCTCGAAGACCAGGCCGCCGCAATGGCCCGCAACCTCATCGCCCTCTTCGAGGCCGCCAACGTAGACACCATCGTCATCAACGCCGCCGGCTGCGGCTCCACCATGAAGGAGTACGGCCACCTCCTCCGCGACGACCCCGAATGGGCCGCCCGCGCCGCGGCCTTCTCCGCAAAGTGCAAAGACATCACCGAGATCCTCTGCGAGCTCGCGCCGCATCGCCCCGCGCAATCCGCTCCCCATGCGCATCGCCTACCACGACGCCTGCCACCTCCGCCACGCGCAGGGCATCTTCCAGCAGCCGCGCGACCTCCTCGCAAAGATTCCGCAGCTCGAAGTCGCCGAGATCGCCGAATCCTCCCTCTGCTGCGGCTCCGCGGGCGTCTACAACCTCCTCCAGCCCGAACCCGCGCAGCAACTAGGCGACCGCAAAGTCGGCCACCTCCTCGACACCCACTCCCAAGCCGTAGTCTCCGCCAACCCCGGCTGCCTCCTGCAACTCATGAGCGGCCTCCGCCGCCGCGGCGAAAAAGACCTACCCGCCTTCCACATGGTCGAGCTACTCGACGCCTCCATCCGCAACGTCAGTGCAGACGAAATCCTAAGCGGCCGCAAATCCCTCGAAGTCTAATCATCAAAAAAGCGCCAACGGCGCGCTCTATACCAGCCCAGGGCGAAGCCCTGGGTAACGGTCCAAAGGAAAATTAGAGGGCTGAAGGCCCGACCTATAAGGCTCGGGACAATTCGTAATCAAAATGATTACAGTTTTACCTTCTTATGCAAATAAGCCTTCGCATGAGCCCCAACATAATCCTTCACCACCTGCCCCGACCCATTCAGCTTGTACTTATAAGTCACCAGCCCTTCAAGCCCCACCGGCCCCCGGGCATGCAGCTTACTCGTACTGATCCCCACCTCAGCCCCCAGCCCGAAGCGAAATCCATCCGCAAACCGCGTCGAGCAGTTGTGGCACACCGTTGCCGAGTGCACCCCGCTCATAAACCGCTCTGCCGTCGCCTTGTTCTCCGTAATAATCGCGTCCGTATGGTGCGAGCCCCAGCGATTGATGTGATCAATCCCCCCATCCATCGACTCCACCACCCGAATCGCCACCACCAGATCCGAATACTCCGTGTGCCACTCGTCATCCTGCACCAGCTCCATGCTCACACCCGGCAGCAGTAGCTCCGTCTCCAGATCGCCGCGCAGCCGCACACTGTTCGCCCGCAAAACCTCCGCTACCTTAGGCAGAAATTCCGCTGCAATCGCCCGATGGACCAGTATCGTCTCCGCAGCATTGCATACCGCCGGATACTGCACCTTGCTATCCACCGCCACCGCAACAGCCATCTTCAAATCCGCCGCGGCATCGACATAAACATGGCACACCCCATCGGCATGCCCCAGTACCGGAATCTGCGTGCTCTTCTGAATAGCCTGCACCAGTGCATTCGATCCGCGCGGAATCACCAGGTCAATCACGCCATCCAGTTTCAGCAGCGTAGCCACCGCATCGCGGCCATACACGGAGCTAACCGCCGCCTCGGGCACGCCAGCCTCGCGCAGCCCCTCATGAATCGCGATCAGCACCGCCTTCATCGTGCGCTCAACCTCAGCGCCGCCTTTAAGAATCACGCCATTGCCCGACTTAATCGCCAGCGCGCTGATCTGCGTAATCGCATCCGGCCGCGCCTCAAAGATAATCGCCAACAACCCCAGCGGACACGTCACCTTCTCCAGCACCAGCCCATCATCGAGCAGCGTCTTATCCAGAATCTTCCCGCTAGGATCGGCCAACTCGCGCACCGCGCGAACGCCGCTGATCATGCCGCTCAGCTTCTCTTTATTCAGCACCAGCCGCTGATACAGCGACTCGGTCATCTCACCGTTCGCGACCATTTGCCTGCCACGAACAGTATCCTCACCATTCGCCGCGAGAATCGCATCGAAATGCCGCTCCAGCGCAACCGCAATCGTCTCCAGCGCCGCATCTTTCGCTGCAGTGGAAAGATTCGATAGCGTGCGGCTCGCGTCTCTCGCTGCATGAGCAAGCTCAACGACAGTATCCTCCTGCACAGCAACCGGCGTCTCGATCATCGCTTCGCCTCCTCAGCGTGCAACGCTGGATAGAACACGGTACCCGCATTAGTCCCAGCGCAAATGCGCTCCAGAATCCCCGGCGTGCGGCCATTCGCGATCACCGCCATCTTTCCAGCCTCCGTCGCAATTCGCGCAGCCTCAATCTTGGTCGACATCCCGCCGCGCCCGCGCCCCGTCCCCGCCTTCGCATAACTCAGCAGCTCCGGCGCCACTCCCTCAACCTCCGTCAGCAACTCCGCGCCATCTTCCGTCGGATGCATCGTATAAAGCCCATCCACATCCGAGAGCAGCACCAGCAGATCGGCATCCACCTTCGTCATCACCAGCGCCGACAGCTTGTCGTTATCGCCAAACACTCGTTGCACGTCGCCCGGCTGTCCCACGCGGTCGATCTCCAGCGTCGAAACCGTGTCATTCTCATTGATGATCGGCACCACCCCAAGATGCAGCAGCTTATCCAGCGTATTCCGCAGATTGGAGTAGCGCACCGGATCGCGAAAGTCATCTTCGGTCAATAGAATCTGCGCAGTCGTCATATCAAAGTGCCTGAAAGCATCCTCATACAACGACATCAACTGGCTCTGCCCCACAGCCGCGCAAGCCTGCTTCAGCGCCAGCTCTGACGGCGACGCCGCCAGCCCCAGCCGTCTCGCCCCCAGCGCAATCGCGCCCGACGAGACGAAGATCACGTCCTTCCCCTGCCGCCGCACGTTCACCGCCGACTCGACAAGCCCATACAGCCGCCCCACCGCTGCGCCACCATCGTCGCGCATCAGCACATTCGTGCCCAGCTTGATTACGATCCGCTTCGCCGCGGCAACGCGCTGCCGGACAGGGACCTGCACATCTCTTTCAACCTGAATCATGACATCTTCCAAGGTATCAGTTTGAGTGCGGTTTGTGACCCTCCGCGGTCCCATGGCTGCACCGGCAACGACTCTTCGCTATAGTGGTTTACGTTGGTCAATCCCTTAAGAGCAGCGAGCATCTCGATGGACCCTCAAGAGTTGGCGAAAAAAATTGGCGCAGGATTGCTCTCATTCCCCGTCACGCACTTTACCCCCGACGGCGCATTCAACGAAAAATCCTACCGCAGCCATCTCTCCTGGCTCCTTAGCTTCAACCCCGCCGGCCTCTTCGCCGCCGGAGGCACCGGCGAGTACTTCTCCCTCACCCTCGACGAGTTCTCCGCCGTCATCAAAGCCGCTGTCGCCGAAACCGCCGCCAAAGTCCCCGTCCTCGCCGGCTGCGGCTACGGCACCGCCATGGCCATCCAGTTCGCCCAGGCCGCCGAAGCCGCCGGAGCCGACGGCCTCCTCCTCTTCCCGCCCTATCTCGTCAACGCCGACGCCGAAGGCCTCATCGCCCACGTCAAAGCCATCTGCGCCTCCACCTCGCTCGGCGTCATCTTCTACAACCGCGACAACGCCATCGTCAAACACGCCGCCCTCGCCCGCATGTGCGATGCCTGCCCCAACCTCGTCGGCTTCAAAGACGGCGTCGGCGACCTCGAGCTCATGACCCGTATCTCCAACCGCCTCGGCGACCGCCTCACCTACGTCGGCGGCCTTCCCACCGCCGAGACCTTCGCGCTCCCCTACCTCGAAATGGGCGTCACCACCTACTCCTCCGCCATCTTCAACTTCCTCCCCAGATTCGCAATGGACTTCTACGCTGCCGTCCGCCGCCGCGATCACTCGACCGTCGCCAAAAGCCTTCGCGACTTCGTCATCCCTTACATCGACATCCGCGACCGCCGCAAAGGCTACGCCGTCTCCATCGTCAAAGCCGGAGTCCGCCTCATCGGCCACGACTGCGGCCCCGTCCGCACGCCGCTCACCGACCTCAGGCCCGACGAACTCGCCTCCCTAAAATCCCTCATCGCCGGACGCTCATGAGCACCACCGCTCCCATCACCTCGCAACTCAACCCGCAGCGCTCCACCCACATCCGCTACGCCGTCGTCGCGACGCTCTTCCTCGTCAGCGCCTTTAGCTACGGCGACCGCGTCGCCCTCTCCATAGCCGGAATCTCCTTCGCCCACGACCTCCATCTCACACCCATCAAGCTCGGCTACCTCCTCTCCGGCTTCAGCTGGGCCTACGCCGCCGCGCAGCTACCCTCCGGCTGGCTGCTTGACCGCTTCGGCACCAAATACGTCTACGGCATCAGCATCCTCATCTGGTCCGCCCTCGCCGCGCTCGTCGGTTTCGCTGGATTCCTCACCGGAGCCGCCGCCTTCGCCACCATCTTCATCCTTCGTCTCCTCTCTGGCCTCGCTCAAGCCCCCGTCTTCCCCGGCAACGGCCGCGTCGTCGCCGCCTGGTTCCCCTCCACCGAGCGCGGCACCGCCTCCGCGATCTTCAACTCCTCGCAATACTTCGCGCTCGTCCTCTTCGCGCCCGTCATGGGCTGGATCGCTCATTCCTATGGCTGGCAGGCCTGTTTCTGGACGCTCGGCATCCTCGGCCTCCTGCTCTACTTTCTCTGGTCGCGCGTCATCCACGACGTCAAATCCCACCCCCGCATCAACTCCACCGAGATCGCCACCATCGAAAACGGCGGCGGCCTCTGCGTCATCGGCTCTGCCTCCAGCACCGGCAACCAGCTCACCTGGAAGGCCGTCGCCGGCCTCCTCAGCAGCCGCATGCTGGTCGGAATCTACATCGGCCAGTTCTGCATCAACACCCTCACCTGGTTCTTCATCACCTGGTTCCCGCAATACCTCAGCCAGGCCCGCCACATGTCCATCACCAAGGTAGGATTCGCCGCAGCCCTGCCCGCCCTCTGCGGCTCCATCGGCGGAGTCCTCGGCGGCATCTCGTCCGACGCTCTCCTTCGCGCCGGCCGCTCCCTCACCTTCGCCCGCAAAGCCCCCATCATCCTCGGCATGGCCCTCGCCATGTCCATGATGCTCTGCAACGTAGTCGACACCCAGTGGCAGATCCTCCTCCTCATGTCCATCGCCTTCTTCGGCAAAGGCTTCGGAGCCCTCGGCTGGACCGTCGTCTCCGACACCTCCCCTCGCGGCATGGTCGGCCTCAACGGCGGCGTCTTCAACCTCTTCGGCAACATCGCCGGCATCACCACCCCCATCGTCATCGGCTACCTCGTCCAGAAGACCGGCTCCTACCAGCTAGCCCTGATCTTCGTAGGAGTCACCGCCCTCCTAGCCATAGCCAGCTATGCCTTCATAGTCGGCCCCATCCGCCGCCTAAACCCCGAAGAAGTCGGAGCCCCCCCAGCCAATATCTAATCGTCGTCGATTTATCGGTAAAGTGAAAACAAGCGTGTTTTCTTGCTATTAATCTCATGAAAAGAGCGACAAACCGGGAAGTATAGACAAAACTTAGGTCAGTATCAGCATGGTAAACGATCGGGCCTTTCTATTCGCCGCTTCTTCGCCTAAACTTGAGCTCGACGATTATGGACATAATTTCAACATCGGATCGCCACCGAAATGTGTAATGTGAAAGAAAATCGACTTCGCACCAGTCGGCCAGCCAATTCCCAAACCGGAACGATCAACTAGAACACTGCAACGCTGGACTCTGAAATTGCGTTCTTCCTGAGAAGATGAAGACTAAGACGGTCTAAGTGACGCGGATGTCCGAGATGCCCGACCAGAAATATCTAGAAGAACAATTACTGGGAGTTATGAAAGAAAGCTGATGCCTACATTCTATGAATTTTTCGCAGGCGGAGGAATGGCGCGAGCGGGTTTAGGTTCCAAGTGGACATGCCTTTTTGCAAACGATATCGACGAGAAAAAAGCAGACTCGTACCGCAAAAACTACCCGGGCGGTAGCGAATTGGCAGTAAAGGATGTCGGACAGATTTCTACGTCTGAATTGTCAGACACGGCAGATCTAATTTGGGCGTCTTTTCCTTGTCAAGATCTAAGCCTTGCAGGAATGGGGGCAGGATTGAAAGGGCAACGTTCCGGCACTTTCTGGCCGTTTTGGGAGCGCGTCGAAGCTCTCAAGATTGAGGGCCGCCTCCCCGCACTTGTTGTTCTAGAAAATGTATGCGGAGCACTAACTTCCCATGATGGTGAAGACTTTCGATCGCTAATTAGAGCGTTGCGCAAAACTGGATATAGAGCTGGCGCGTTGGTCATTGACGCCGCGCTTTTCCTCCCGCAATCTCGGCCAAGACTATTTATCGTGGGAGTTCGAAATGATCTTCAAGTTCCGGCCGAGATGATTTGCGACCAACCATCTGCGATATTCCATACGCCTGGGCTAGTAACGGCCTACACGAGATTGGCAGCAGCAGATAAATGTGGCTGGCTTTGGTGGCATTTGCCAATTCCAGCGCTGCGAAAAACCAATTTCGTTGACTTGATCGAGAAGGACGTGCCGTGGCACACGAAGGAACAAACGAGAACTTTAATGAATCTAATGTCGCCTATCAACCTAGCTAAAGTGACGTTAGCACGCAAAATGGGCAGGCCTATGGTAGGGACTGTTTATAAAAGAACGCGAAGAACTGAGTTCGGAGTAAAAACGCAGAGAGCCGAGATTCGCTTCGATGATATAGCTGGATGTCTCAGAACTCCGGGAGGCGGCTCCAGCCGACAGTCGATCCTATATGTTTGTGGCGAAGAGGTTAGGTCACGATTACTATCTCCCCGCGAAGCGGCACGACTAATGGGCTTGCCTGACCGCTACGAACTGCCGGAGAAGTACAATGATGCGTACCATCTAATGGGCGACGGAGTTGCAGTTCCCGTAGTCCGGCATCTTGCCAAGCATATTCTTGAACCGCTCATTGCAGCCATAGGAAAGTTAAACCAACGAGCAGCGTGACAAAGACCAAGGTTGCTAAGGACAATACAAAAGTTCCGCCCTTTGAAACGGCGGATTTGCGGTCAATGTTGGCCGAAGATTTTAATGCGCCTTTTGAAGACCCTTCGGGGAAAACGGTTAAAGTGGGTGACTACCGATGGGGCGTATATGCGTTCTTTGACTATGATGGAGAACCTATCTACGTCGGACAGACAAACGAGAAGCTTAGGACACGTATCCGCCGGCATCTGACTAACCAGCGTACTGACGCAGTAGCAATGTCGGTTTTGGATCCATTCGAAGTTTTTGAAATTGCCGTGTGGCCGCTACCGCAATTTCAAAATGTAACGACAAAGAATAAAGAAGAATTCAAGGAAGCTAAAAAGCTGCTCGACGCCATGGAGCGTGTAATTACGCTCAAAGCCATCGAAGAGTCTAAGTTCAAGGCTATCCTGAACGAAAAAGATCCTCCGCCCGGAGAACTAACCGCGAAGCTTCCTCCTTCCTATCGAGCCCGTATCATCTCTGATCGAGTAAAGGAACTTCGCGATCATCCTGACCTTCGAATAGCGAGAAGAGCTCTAATCAGCTCTCGTTTAGCTCAGGTTATTTCCGAAAGAAAAGTGCAAGGAGGTCTCCGCCGGGTGCTACTCACCCAAGCCCAACGTCTCCAGTGGCTTGCTCAGAGACGTTATCAAGCCTTAGGCGGAGCAGCTTCGGTCGAAGCGGAGAACAGCGGGGATGCGGAAGAAGATTGATGCTCATCGCTCCGCCACAATGCGGGCGGTTAAGTCAAAGAACACAAAGCCTGAATTGGCTGTTCGATCGCTTCTACATCGCCTCGGCTTTAGATTCCGTATCCATCGCAAAGACATCCCAGGAAATCCTGACATAGCATTTCCTGGCCGTCGCAAAGTGATATTCATTCACGGATGCTTTTGGCATGGGCACGACTGTGTCCGAGGTGCACGCATTCCTATGAATAATCGCGACTACTGGACGGTTAAGGTCGCTAGAAACAAGGCGAGAGATGCAAGACATCTCGTTGCCCTAGAAGCGTCAGGTTGGGAAGCGTTCACGCTTTGGGAGTGCGAGCTTCGCGACCGGCATCTACAAGAACGCATCAGAGCCTTTCTGAACACTGCGTAAGCAAAGCGCGGACGGCACTATGCTTTTCAGAACGGATTCTTTTAGTCTTGCCCCTTGACTCACCTGTTATCCTTAGCCTAAGCAACCAGAGAAGAAGCCCGGCCAACAGGCTGGGCTTCATCTCTTAACAAGAAACCGAAGTCCGAACCTATCTCATTTGGTTCGAATACTTTGCGCACAAATGTAGGGAGGGGTGGTACAACATTAGATGTCGGATAAGAGAGCCATCATGCCAATCACCGGAGAACTTCTCATCGGATCCAGCCGCGTCCGCGGACGCGACGGATCCATGCGCGCCATCAACCCCGCCACCGGCGCCGAGCTCGAGCCCACCTTCCACGGCGCCGACTCCGCCGACGTAGCTCAGGCCTGCACCCTCGCGGCCTCCGCCTTCGACGACTTCCGCTCTGCCCCCCTCGAAACCCGAGCCCAGCTCCTCGAAGCCATCGCGCAAGGCATCCTCGACCTCGGCGACGAGCTCGTCGACCGCGTAATGGCCGAGTCCGGCCTCCCCCGCCCCCGCATCGAAGGCGAGCGCGGCCGCACCGTCGGCCAGTTGCGCCTCTTCGCCACCATCGTCCGCGACGGCCGCTGGCTCAACGTCACCGTCGACACCGCGCTCCCCGACCGCAAGCCCGCCCCGCGCCCCGATCTCCGCTCCCGCAAGATCCCCCTCGGCCCCGTCGCCGTCTTTGGAGCCAGCAACTTCCCCCTCGCCTTCTCCGTCGCCGGCGGAGACACCGCCGCAGCCCTCGCCGCCGGCTGCCCCGTCGTCGCCAAATCCCACCCCTCGCACCTCGGCACCTCCGAGCTGGTCGGCGCCGTCATCCAGAAAGCCGTCGCCGCCCTCAACCTCCCCGAAGGCGCCTTCTCTCTGCTCGTCGGCCCCGGCAACGCCGTCGGCGAAGCCCTCGTCCGCCACCCCGCCATCACCGCCGTAGCCTTCACCGGCTCCCGCCGCGGCGGCCTCGCCCTCGCTGCCCTCGCCGCCGCCCGCCCCATCCCCATTCCCGTCTTCGCCGAGATGTCCAGCACCAACCCGCTCTTCCTCCTGCCCGCCGCCCTCGCCGAGCGCAGCGCCACCATCGCCACCGACCTCGTAGCCTCCGCAACCCTCGGAGTAGGCCAGTTCTGCACCAAGCCCGGCATCATCATCGGCATCGCCGGCCCATCCCTCGACGCATTCTCCGCAGCCGCAGCCACAGCCCTCGAATCCGCCAACGCTGGCACCATGCTCAACCCCGGCATCCACAAGGCCTACCTCGAAGGCACCAAAAAACTCCAGTCTCACGCCTCCGTCACCAAACTCGCCAACGGCAAATCCGAATCCCCCAGCCCCTGCGCCGCGCAGCCCATGCTCTTCACTACCACCGCGCACGAGTTCCTCGCCACGCCTCTCCTCGCCGAAGAGGTCTTCGGCCCCACGGCCCTCATCGTCGCCTGCAAAGACGAGGCCGAAATGTTCGCCGTAGCCAACCACGTGGAAGGCCAGCTAACCGCCACCCTCCACCTCGCAGACGCCGACCTCGCCCTCGCCCAGCAACTCCTCCCCATCCTCGAGCGCAAAGCCGGCCGCATCCTCGTCAACGGCTTCCCCACCGGAGTAGAAGTCTCCTACGCCATGGTCCACGGCGGCCCCTACCCCTCCACCTCCGACTCCCGCGCCACCTCCGTAGGAGCCATGGCCATCGAGCGCTTCCTCCGCCCCATCTGCTACCAGAACTTCCCCGACACCCTGCTCCCCGAGTCCCTCCAACAGGCAAACCCGCAATCCCTCCTCCGCCTCATAGACGGCAAACTCCAGCAACCCCTGGCACCCGCATCGTCGGTTTGATTCATGGTAAAGTTGGCACTCGGCCCCCTCCCATGTATTACCGCACGTGGTACGCGCTACGGTAAAGCATTGCCAGTCTGAGGTTAGACCGTCCACCTCCGCCAAGCCGTAAGCCTATCCCTGAAGCATGATCCGCTCGGAGGTGAGACATATGGCATCAAAAACTGCAATCACACCACATCTATTCGACGTGCTTCCCGGTCAGTTCGCGATCCGGACACGGAATTGGGGAAGTTTTGTTGTAGGGAAAGACCTGACGGAGGTCGACGCTCTCACCACGCCCAGCCAGCAGCTCTCAGCGGCTGCGACGTTTTCGTTTGAAGGTTATCTCAGTCCACCAACCCACATAAAGACCTTCGGCCATCACTACGTCCTCGCTTTCGGTGGGGGCGGGGTAGGGGGCGTTCCCCCCAACGATAACCTTGCCTTCTCCACGCTCTACACCGTACTGCCTCCTGACAATTGGGGCTTCTTTGAGATTCATGGGCCGGACTCTACCGGGCTGTTCACCATTACCACCCTTACGGGCAACTTCGTAACGGCGGTCGCTGGAGGCGGCCAGTCGACCAGCGCCTTCCACACGGATGCGACCGTAGCATCGACGTGGGAACAGTTCTATATCACGTCGGTCGGCAATCTGGGCTCCTTATATTCCTATGCCATCAGGCCCGTAGCTCCTACGTACATCGGGAACGCTCCCGAAGAATATGGCCGCTATCTCAGCGCCACTTCAGGGGGAGGCCTCGTCACTAAGAATGCGATTACACCGGTCTATGGGCTAAACGCCACGACAAGGTTCAAACTAGTCCTTCTAGGCAACGGCACATACGCCATACAGACATCGAATGGAGTGAACTACATAACGGCGGATCAGGGCGGCGGCGTTGCTAACGGTTCATCGACTGACGGTAATCTGCAGACGAATCGCACGATCGCGCAGGCCTGGGAGGAGTTTGAGTTTCTGGCCCAGGCGGACGGCACCTATGCGATCCGGACAAGCAGCGGCTTCTATGTCGGGGTCGAGCTGTATGGGGTAAACATCTCGACACGCATCAGCGATCTGACCGCTGCGTATAACATCGGCTACACTGCGAAGTTCGAACTGGTGATGTTGCCGACGTAGCAGTAAATCTATTCGACAAGACAGTTGCGGCCGAGGTCTGCGCCACATCGCACTGAGCCGTTCGCATTCGCTCCTGATCGGTAACGAGTCCTTCCAGCACGCGAATCCGCAATCCCTGAGTATTCGCAAGGTTCGCTAGAATTCCATTCCAGCCTATCGGTCTAGTTGTATGTATCCAACTCCAGGGTGCAGCCAGTGCACTGCTTGATTTGAAACTTTCGAGGAGGAGAAGAGGGCGTGGCAGGCGCACTACCCTGCTGCTTGGAACACACGCCGCTATCTTTAAAAGCCCCGGGACACACGCTGAATCCCCAGGAGCTTCCTACGGGCTGGTCTTTTATCGTGCATTTCGCTTCCCAGTGAGTTCCTGTCCCTTGGGAGTCAGGGGCCGAGGTGGAGTCGTAATAATCTACCGTCCCATCCGGGGATGTTTTACCCGGCATGCATGGGTCGCTGTCACCCGCGTCGAATTGGATGTTGAAGCCGTCCTTGTCCTTCTTCCCCTTCCAGATCACCTCATCTTTTGCCGACGTTGGATGGAAGTTCGCGTCGTAATCCGAGCCGCTATTATGCAGAAGAATCCTCGTCTTCGCCGCGGCAGTAACGGACGCGGCAGGCTGAGCAGACGCGCCGCCCGCAGGCGCAGGCGCAGGTGCGGGTGCAGGCGCGGGCGCGGGTGTGGAGTTGCAGCCTACGAGCGCTTGCGAAACTGCAATGGCCCCTAGGGCCGTCAGTGTGCGTATGTTGAGTCCGTGCATATCGTCTCTCCTGCTCTGAGTTGGGTGGAACGAGAGCCCGGTCGAGCACCTGCAAGAAACCCGAAGCAGATATTGCGATCCGTCGGTGGCCTAACACTCTACTGCATCGGCAATAAAGTGCGTGTTTGAAACCAAATTTATTTTCAAGACGGCGTCTGGCCGGTGAATGCGGCGGAGGCTTCCATGGCCTTATAGGCAGGACCGGTCCGCTGGATTTGCTCGGTCAAGTGTTCACTTGCCTTTGCAAAGGCCCTTTGCCGTCCAATCGTGGACCACGGTCGTCGGCGGCTTGGATGAATCGTGAAGGATGAGGACGAGAGAGCGACGCTGCTCCGTTCCTGTCGCGGTAAGATGCATCGACAAACCGGCGGGAACAATCACGGGCGGGCCGCCGGGCCGTCCGATCTGCATATGACCGTCGGAAGTCTCCAGGCAGGTCTCTCCTGCTACGTTGAACCAGGCTTCGGGACCGGAATGAATATGCTCCGGCGCCGTCATTCCCGGTGTGAAGATCGCTTCCATGAATTCGGTAGAGTACGCGTCCCCCGAAGTAACGGGGAGAGGTCCGATCCGGGCGATACGGTTTCCGTGAGCCGGCCTCCACTTCTCATCTCCTATGGTCATTAACCAGACTTTGCCCAGAGACTCGACCACGACGCCGCGCGGCCCTTTGTCAGCCTCGGCTGCGGCGCGAGTAGGATACGCGTCGAGGTGCCAAAATACTTTTGGGTTCGTGAGGCGGCCAATCGGATCGTCAGCTAGAATCCAGCATCCCACTTCTTGATTACGCTCACTCGCGGGTTTACAAGGGTCACCTTTAGCCGCAACGCCTTGTGCGCACGCTTGAGCGCATGAGAAATCCAGCAAAGAAAAACCCAGCAGGGTCAGTATCAGGCGGTATCGAAACGCTTTGGCGAACCTCTGAGGTTACAAATTTCCAGGCCACGGCTTTGGACAACGCGGGATATCTTTGCATCCCCACGAATCTTTGTCCAGAAAACTTTCCCTGGCTCGCCGTTATTGCCCAGTTGGCGCATCAATGCAAGCTTTGAAGTCAGGCGGCCTCAACTCATCTCGTATCCAGCTGCTCGCCTAAATCTTTGCTGTTCGGCTTGCACTGGCCGGTGTGCTGTCCATTCCAGCACGCAGCCACATCCCTCGCCGACCTTCGCAACGCTGGATGGGCCGACTCATCGTTCGATAGTGCCAGCAATCGTTCCTTCTGTACCGCCAACTGCTCCGGAGTCAGCCGTAGGTCCGCTACAAACTGGAGGAGAAAGATCGTCATTGCCTTCTGTTCAAAAACCCGCCGCAACGCCTCATCATTGACTCGCTCACTCGCGGAACCCAGTGCCAAAGTGTGCAAGCAGTCGGCGAGCGTGGTTTTCGTCTGGTCCTCGCGATCCAGAAACGCAATCATCGCATTATCCACGGCGGCGGAAGGTTGTCGCCTTGGCATGGCAAGAATTCCGAGCAGTCCCGCACCTTCAGCGGGCAGCTTCATAACTTTATGAGGCTGTGCTTTGAACTGCGCTTGCTGCTCCGGCGTCATCCCTGCAAGCATCCGTTTTTCGCTCTCAACAAAAAACGGGTCCGGATACTCGGTCACCACATCCGGCTCGCGCAGCATCGGCACAACCAGCTTGATCAGTTCATCAAGACCGACACCGCTGTATTCCGTCGATTGCAGCGCTGCGAAAGCAACGTTGCGCACTGCTGGATCAGGGTCCCTCAAGTGCGCTGCAACTGCCGGTATGTATCGGACCGGAAGCGGATCGCTGTATGGTCGCTCCGGCCGCTTTTCACTCGGAAAATAGAGCAAGCTGAGCGAAAGAAGAGCAAGACCACGGATCCGGGGACGCTCGTCTTCAAGCCACTGCATCAGGTTTGGGAGTGCAGAATCGCGTTCCACAACCGTCGCATTCTCTATAGCTCCCAAATAATCTGCCTGTGTCTCCGCCTGGAGATACACGGGCAAATTGCGTACCACCTCGGCAAGACTCACCCGAGCGGCGACAGGGGCTTGAGAAGGCGACACGACCTGCCGAGCTGTCAATGCGTTTTCGCCGGTGAGGAGGAATCCAACGAACAGCCCAGTCACCACATACATCGAGCGAAAGAACAAACGGTCACCTCATCGTTTGAATGGTAATGCTAAGTCGGCTTACGGGAGTCTTAGGACTCCAATGGAAAAGAATTTCTGGACGAGTGCAGTGTTGGACAGTACTACGCTTGCCCTTGACCCGCCTGTTATCCTTAAAGCAGGAAAACAGGGAAGAAGCCCGGCCAGACAAGGCTGGGCTTCAGCACTTAACAAGAAACCGAAGTCCGGACCTATGTCATTTGGTTCGAATACTTTGCACACAAATGGGGGAGGGGGACTACAACAGAGATGCAGCAGACGAAGCACAATCCGGGAGCCGCGATGCCAGCCGTAGCCACCAAACCCCTCTACGTCCAGGTCCATCCTTCCGACAATGTAGCCATCATCGTCAACGAGGGCGGCCTCCCCGCCGGCACGGTCTTCGACTCCGGCCTCACCCTCACCGAGTCCATCCCCGAAGCCCACAAAGTAGCCCTCGTCCGAATCCCCAAAGGCGACCCCGTAATCCGCTACGGCGAGATCATCGGCCACGTAGACCACGACATCGCCGCCGGCGCCTGGATCCACGAAGGCATCCTCTCCACCCCGCGCCCACCCGAGCTCGACCACCTCCCCATGGCCACCGTCGCGCCATCAAAGCTTCCGCCGCTCGAAGGCTTCACCTTCGAGGGCTACCTCAACCCCGACGGCTCCGTAGGGACCAAAAACATCCTCGGCATCAGCACCACCGTCCAGTGCGTAGCCGCCACCGTCGACTACGCCGTAAAGAAAATCAAATCCGATCTTCTCCCCAAGTACCCCAACGTCGACGACGTAATCGCCATCACCCACAACTACGGCTGCGGCATCGCCATCGAAGCCCCCGGCTCCGAGATCCCCATCCGCACCCTCCGCAACCTCGCCCTCAACCCCAACCTCGGCGGCGCGCCTCTCGTCGTCTCGCTCGGCTGCGAGAAGATGCAGCCCGTCACCATGCTCCCCTCGGACACCCTGCCCATCCTCTCCACCGCGCCCTACATCGTGCGCCTCCAGGACGAACAGCACCACAGCTTCGGCGACATGGTCGACGCCATCATGCAGATGGCCGAGCAGCGCCTCATCCAGCTGAACGCCCGCACCCGCACCACACGCCCCGCCTCTGACCTCATCGTCGGCCTGCAATGCGGCGGCAGCGATGCCTTCTCCGGCGTCACCGCCAACCCCGCCGTAGGCTACGCCGCCGACCTCCTCGTCCGCGCCGGAGCCACCGTCATGTTCTCCGAGGTCACCGAGGTCCGCGACGCCATCCACCTCCTCACCGCCCGCGCCGCCACAAAAAAAATCGCCGAAGACCTTATCCGCGAAATGGCCTGGTACGACGCCTACCTCTCCCGCGGCTCCGTCGACCGCTCCGCCAACCCCACCCCGGGCAACAAGCGCGGCGGCCTCGCCAACATCGTCGAAAAATCCCTCGGCTCCATCGCCAAAGCCGGCACCACCCCCATCACCGGCGTCTACGGCCCCGGCGAGCGCGTCACCACCCGCGGCCTCATCTTCGCGGCCACCCCTGCCAGCGACTTCGTCTGCGGGACCCTCCAGCTGGCCGCCGCCATGAACATGCACATCTTCACCACCGGCCGCGGCACCCCCTACGGCCTGGCGATGGCCCCCGTCATCAAGGTAGCCTCCCGCACCGCCCTAGCCGACCGCTGGTCCGATCTAATCGACATAGATGCCGGCACCATAGCCTCCGGCCACCAGACCATCGAGCAGGTAGGCGAGTCCATCTTCCAGATGATCCTCGCCACCGCCAGCGGCCAGCATCAAACCTGCGCAGACCACTGGGGCCTCCACAACGAATTCGCCCTCTTCAACCCCTCCCCCATCACCTAGCCGCCATGCTCACCCGCCGCCATTTCATAGCCACGACAGCCGCCCTCGCAGCCTCCAAAGCCCTCGCGCAAAAACCTCAAATCTTAATCGACTCCCACGTCCACGTCTGGAAGACCGACCCAGCCTTCCCCTTCGCGCCCAACGTCCACCCCGACCCCGCCGCCGCCACCGTCGAGACCCTCCTCGACCTCATGCACGCCAACAACGTCTCCTGCACCGTCATCATCCAGGTCATCCACTACCGCTACGACAACAGCTACCTCGCCAGCGGCCTAAAGCGCTACCCCAGCACCTTCCACGGCGTCTGCCGCGTCGACCCCAACAACCCCGCAGCCCCCGACCAGCTGGCCCGCCTCACGCAGGAACAAGGCTTCCACGGAGTCCGCCTAAGCCCCTCCGCCAAGCTAGAAGACGACTGGATCCGCGGCCCCCTCATGCCACCCTTGTGGAAGCGCTGCGCCCAGCTCAAGGTCCCCATGACCCTCCTCATCCCCGCCTCGCGGATCCCCGACGTCGAGCCCCTTATCCGCGCCAACCCCGGCCTCCAGGTCGTCATCGACCACATGGCCGACATCCCTCCCACGCGCCCCGCCGACCTCGACCTACTCCTGAACCTCGCCCAGTACCCCAAGGTCTTCGTCAAGATCTCCCACTGCTGGTCCCTCTCCAAAGTCGCCTACCCCTACCCCGACATGCAACCGCAAATCAAAGCCCTAAACCAGCGCTTCACCTCCGCCCGCCTAATGTGGGGGACCGACTGGCCCATCTCCCTAAAACAAATCCCCTACAAAAAAACCGTAGAGCTATATCGCGACCACCTCGACTACCTTCCCCCCGCCGACCGCCAGCAAATTCTCTACAAAACCGTCCAACAGGTATGGCCCTTCGGTCTCTAGATCGACCCGCTCGAAACTCCCTTACAATCCGCCAACTTAGCTTCGCGCTTGCCTGTTCTTTGAAAAACGACGTAGAATTCCCGCCCATCAGTCACTCGTGCCGTGGTGCGGGCGCCAGTTTCTCAACATGAGAGAGGGATAAACCTTATGAGGCAGTCTTTCGCCGTTGGTATCGGAGGCGCGGCCGGTCAGGGCGTCGCCACTCCCGGCGACATCTTCGCCAAGATCTTCAGCCGCCGCGGCCTTCATCTCAACGCCTACAACGCCTACCAGTCCATCATCCGCGGCGGCCACACCTTCCTCACCATCCGCACCGGCCCCGACCCCGTCACCAACATGGGCGACCGCCTCGACCTCCTCATCCCCCTCAATCAGGACACCGTCGACCGCCACCTCGGCCTCCTCACGGCCGGCGGCGCCTGTCTCTACAACGCCGACACCATCCACCCCGGCACCCCCGCCCCCGGCGTCCAGCTCTGCCCCATCCCCGTCTCCACGCTCGCCGACATCACCAAAAACAAGGTCGCCCAGAACACCCTCGCCATGGGCGCCGCCCTCAGCATGATGGGCATCGGCTTCCCCGCGCTCGAAGACGTAATCGCCGAGCAGTTCCGCAAAAAAGAGCAGTCCGTCATCGACGAGAACGTCAGCATCGCCCGCGCCGGATACGACTACGCCAGCCAGAACTTCAAGCCCTTCGCCTGGCCGCTCCCCATGACCGACACCAAGTACGCCGTCCTCAGCGGCAACGGCGCCATGGCCATGGGCGGAGCCGCCGCCGGCGTCAAGTTCTACTGCGCCTATCCCATGAGCCCCTCCACCGGCGTCCTCCACTGGATGGCCGAGCACGCCCGCAAGGCCGGACATCATGGTCCGCCAGGTCGAAGACGAAATCGGCGTCATCAACATGGCCATCGGCGCCGCCCACGCCGGCGTCCGCTCCATGTGCGCCACCTCCGGCGGCGGCTTCGCCCTTATGAGCGAAGGCCTCGGCCTCTCCGCGCAGGCCGAGATCCCCGTCGTCGTCATCGACTGCCAGCGCGCCGGCCCCTCCACCGGCGTCCCCACCAAAACCGAGCAGGGCGACCTCTGGCAGATGCTAGGCGCAGCCTTCGGCGACTACCCCCGCGTCATCGCCGCACCGCTCGACATCGGCGACTGCTTCAACCTCATCCCCGAGATCTTCAACCTCATCGACCGCTTCCAGTGCCCCGGCATCGTCCTCGCCGACCTCCTCCTCGCCGAAGGCCGCCTCAGCGTCGACCCCAAAGTCATCAACTTCAAGCCTAAGATCGATCGCGGCGAGCTCATCACCTCCAACGGCATCGAGCACCACGAAGAGTACAAACGCTACCACATCACCGAGAGCGGCGTCTCCCCGCGCGCCATCCCCGGCATCCCCGGCTTCACCCACGTCGTCTCCAGCGACGAGCACGACGAAAACGGCGTCCTCATCAGCGACGAGTACACCAACCACACAAGCGCCGCGCCATGATGGAAAAACGCATGCGCAAGGTGGCCGGCATCGCAGCCTCCGTCCCTCCGCCGCAACTCCTCGGCCCCGCCGACGCCGACGTCACCCTCATCGGCTGGGGCTCCACCTACGGAGTCATCGAGCGAGGCCCGCGAACTCCTCGCCGAGCAGGGCATCACCGCCAACCAGCTCCAGATCCGCTGGCTCGTCCCGCTGCACGGCGACGCCATCGTCGACATCCTCAAGAAGGCCAAGCACACCATCATCGTCGAGAACAACTTCAGCGGCCAGTTCGCCCGCTACCTGCGCAGCGAAACCAGCTTCGTCCCCAACGGCAACATCCGCAAGTACGACGGCGAACCCTTCATGCCCCACCACATCGTCGAAGCCGTCAAAGAGCAGCTCGCCGGCAACACCAACCTCTCCGTCCCATCCCACGAGATCTTGGTCTAGTCGTCATTTTGAAAGGGTGGGACTGGTAGCCCAATGCTTTAGCTTTGGGTCTTCCCGCCGTAGAGGCAATAATTTCGATGGGCTTTAGAGGATGCTAAAAAGTTTTTGCTTTGAAGGGGCGGGACTTCAGTCCCGCCGTAGAGACAATAATTTCGATGGGGCTTTAGCCCCTGAGGGAATGTTTATCTGAACCAACGAATTTTTCACTTCAACCAGGCGTTCGACAAACTATAAGGAGCTTCCGCAATGGCGACCGACGTAATCGTTCCCAAACCAATGGTGATGGCCGATCTCAAAGGCAAGGTCGACCCCGACTGGTGCCCCGGATGCGGCGACTACGGAGTCCTCGCCGCAGTCCAGAAGGCCCTCGTCGAACTCCAGATCCCCAAGCACGATGTCGCCACCGTCAGCGGCATCGGCTGCTCGTCCAACTTCCCCGGCTTCATCGACACCTACGGCATGCATACCCTCCACGGCCGCTCGCTGCCCGTAGCCACCGGCATGAAGCTCGCCAACCACGAGATGACCGTCCTCGTCACCGGCGGCGACGGCGACGGCTTCGGCATCGGCGTCGGCCACTTCATCCACGCCATGCGCCGCAACATCGACCTCACCTACCTCGTCATGGACAACCAGATCTACGGCCTCACCACCGGCCAGACCTCGCCCACCAGCCGCCTCGGCATGAAGACCAAGAGCATGCCCTTCGGCAACCTCGAGAACCCCGCCAATCCCATCTCCCTCGCCCTCGCTGCCGGCGCCACCTTCGTCGCGCGCGGCTTCAGCGCCGACCAGAAGCACCTCACCGAGCTCATCAAGAAGGCCATCACCCACAAGGGCTTCTCCTTCATCGACGTCTTCAGCCCCTGCGTCACCTACAACCACGACAACACCTTCCAGTGGTTCCGCCCCCGCGTCAAAAAGCTCGAAGACAGTGGTCACGACTCCTCCGACTGGGTATTGGCCATGGAGAAGTCTCTCCTATGGGGCGACGAGATCCCCATCGGCCTCTTCTTCGAGCGCAACGACCTGCCCTCGCTCCACGAAGCCGAACCCGTCCTCAAGTCAGGTCCACTTGTCCATCAAAAACTACATCTCCCCGCCGATGTAGCCAAGTCCTTCATCGATGAATTAATGTAGCGTTTTCTATCTACTACCCATGAAGTGTCATCCTGAGCGAAGTTGCTCGCGTACTTCGCGAGCAATGGAGTCGAAGGACCTGCATTTGCCTTTGTCGTTGTCTGTTCTTTTGTTTGTCATTCCGCAGCTCTCTTGTTTGTCATTCCGCAGCTCTCTTGCTTGTCATTCGGCTGCCGCTCTTTGTTTGTCATTCCGCAGCGCAGCGGAGGAATCTGCTTTTGCCGTTGCCGTTGCTTTTTACTTGTCATCCTTCGCCGCAGGCGGAGGACCTGCTTTTCGCATTTGCCTTTGCCGTTGCCGTCGCTTGTTTTTGGCTGTCGTTCTGGCGAAGCCAGAATCTCCGTATTCGCATTTGCTGGTGCCATTGCTTCTGAGATAGATCCAGGCTTTCAGCCCAGACATCTAAGCCCCGCACAAACAGTTTCCGAGGATGTCGAAACTCTCACTCACGGAAGGGCAAAGCTTCAGCTGCGCCGAAAACAGCCGCGCCGCAGGCGCCTGCGAAGCCCGAAGGATATAGCGAATAAATTAATCGTCTGTCCGCCCCAAATCTCCCAAAAATATTGTCAACCCCCCGACCCTCTGGAAAAACCCACAACCCAAACCCCACCATCACTTACGCAACCAAGGAAAAATGGCCATTAGTTATGCGCCACTTGGTAAAATAGAAAGTAGAGAGAAAAACCAAAGGCCCGGCCAAAAAGCCGGGCCTGCGCATTTAACGACACCAAGCTTCTAGCTTTAGCAGAAAGACAGGAGGGATCGCCCGTAACTCAAGCTGGCTGAATATTTTGGACGCAACCCATTTAGAATGAGTATTTTATAGAGGCAGTGCAGCCATAAGCCAAACGGAATGAACAACATCCGCCCAAAATACCCCGGGGGGGGGAGGGGGGCCATGCTACGGGGCCGTGGGCACATTCGCACCCAGCCGCTCGCGAACCCGATGCCTCAGGCGGACCCAGAGCAGTGGCAGGATAAGCAGTGCGACGACGATGGCGAATATCACGATCAATCCCGGATAGGTCGTCATCCAGAACCGGATCCGCAGCCACCACGGCAGATGGCCGACATAGTAGTAGTTGTTGCCCAGCCTGTAGGAAGAGAATCCGTCGCCATGCAGAACGCTGACCGACTGGCTTATGTCGCCGGACATCGACCTCTTCCAGAAGACATCCAGGAAGGGTCTTGCAGCGTCATCGTTCTTCAGGGTAATGGTGACGATGGAGCGGTTCCTGTTCCAGGGTGATTCGATGCCCTGCAGCACCGCGTCCGGAAACTCGCTGAGACTCGCCAGAAGACCATCGGTCTCTTTGACCTGTCCCAGCCTCCACCACCAGTCCGGGCGTACTTCGGAGACTCGCCACCAGGCCTGGTTAATAAGCGCGAAGAACCCGTTCGTGTCCCGCACGGCGAAGCCGTCGCCACTAAAGGCAACATCCAGACGGGGAGCAAGCTGCTGAAAGGCCGATTGATCCCGTGAGTTGCCCAGGATGAGATAGTCGGCATCGCCGCCCAGCGCGGAAGGATCGCCGACCTGAACCCGGAGCGTTGGAAAACCGGTCTCCTCGGCGAAATATCCCATCAGCCCGAGATACACCGTTATCTCCGCGTTGCTGGCCTGGGCCGGAAGAATGATTCTGGTTTGAGAGAGATCCGCGAATCGCGTAAACGGAAATCCGGCATTCGCGAACAGCTCAAGGTTCGGCATCGGGGCCCAGTGGTAGAGTCCGCGAAGATCAAGATAAGAACTCCGAAGAATCACTCCCTGCAGATCGATAGGAGGTGTGTTCTGGCAGTTGCCGCCCTTCGCGATCTGGAAGTAGAAGTCGAACAGAAGGGTATTGGAGAACGGCCTCATGGTGGCTAGCGGAATCTCGAAGCTGCTCGCAAGCGTCTGCTTTGGTTGGGTCTCACGCGGCAGGCCGATCTGGTTCACCAGCGACCCGTTCGCGCTCAGCCGCATGGTCGAGTTGTTCGCCAGCGAGATCGCGTTGTAGCGATAGTCGACGCGCAGCGGCAGGTTTTGCCGGCTGCTGTAGTAGAGGTCTGGTGGTATGCGCAGGTACACCGCCACCGGTCCCGAGCCATCGCTCTGCATCCCTACATCGCCCGAGTAGTTCCAGAATGGCGAGAGGCGGTCAGTGCTCATCCATAGAGGGGCATCATCGGCCGCCCGCGGTGGCGGTAGCTGCAGGTCGGTGATATTCGCTGTGCGTCCCTGCAACAGAGAGTTGCCCAGCGCCAGGCCACGCGCTGCAGTCAACAACTGCTCGCCGTCCGAGCCCGCAATGATCAGCAGCTTGCCATACGGATCGACCGGATTCGGGCGCACTGCCACAGTCGGGCCCGCCAGATTCAGGTCGATGCCGGCAGGCATATCGACGGATCGCTCAACAACGAGAATCGCGTTTCCTCTGGGCAACGGCAGCCCAATGGTTACCGGAAAGTCCAGAGGGCGCGAGCGCGTGATCACTCCAAACCAGGATGCCACTACCCCTGCAGCCTCCAGCGCGTGGTTGCTGGGACGCGAGGCGAAGACCACCGGAATCGACGCCGTCGCACTGCTTACAGCGCCGTCATAGAACGGTAACGGCAGAATTTTCAGATTGTCATCAAGCGAGAACGGAACGCCGGTTATTTCCAGGCGAGACGAGTTCTCCACACGCGCCCACAGCACCGAGTTGGTAGGGTCTTCGCATTGCATCGTGTAATGGCCCACAAACTCGAAGCTAAGCACATTTGCGCGAACCAGTAGTTCCGCGGGAAGATCGATCGAAGCGTGCAACCCATCCAGTTCGGCATCTTGATTCGCCGGTTTCGGAAAGGTGCTCACCAGCACGCCGTTCAGCAGCACGCTCAGATGACTTAATTGCGGAATCAGTGACGGCGAAAACCCAAAGTTTAGATCCAGCCGGGCGTTCTGCGGCACCTCAGTTTGCGGCAGCGTGAAGGCGATATTGCGAGAGGCCTCCACCCCGCGGAACACAATAGCGTCAGGAACGCCGAGGTCTTTCAGCAAAAAGACTGAACGGATTATGTTGCTCTGGGTTGTCTGCGCCTTTTCTGTCTCCGGCTTCTCCGGAAGCTCCGAACCAAGCATCGCAGGCCCGTTTGCCAGCAGTATTGCGAACAGTAATGCCGCCGTTCCCGTGGCGCGCACCTTTTTGCTCGGGAATAACGCCATCAGCGCATAGCCGATACCCCTGACGGAGATACCCGCCAGCCGCAGAAAACTATGCATAGGTCTGTCAAATTCCACCCCATGACTTTGTTTCAGCCACCTGTCCGGAGCGGAGTAAAGCATCACCGTCAGCGGCTCCTCTTCCGCGAGCGTCACCTCATCGTGTTGCAACCGCAGCATTCCTTCCTTGCACTCCACTACGTGCGCGGGAATCATGAAGCTGGATTCATCCAGCGGATATAGCACTTTGATCTGCGTTCCCGGAGCGAGTTTCATCGGCTTGCTCAACTTCAGCAACGCGCCTCCCAATGACACGTTTACCGTTTCGGCCGCAACCGCCGTTCCGGCCTCCGTAACGATCTCAGCATCCAAGTCGACGTTGATGCGAACTCTATGTCGCCTCTGCTGCCGTTCATAGGCCACGGCATTGGCCGCGCCAAGAACCACCAGGTCCACAAGTACCCACACCGTGTTCATGACGACTGCTCCTCGATGGTTGGGATCTTGAAGAAGGAAACGAAAAGGTGCCACCAACAGGGCTGCGAGGTTTAAAAAAATCAGCGCAATGTAGGGCCATGCGATGTGGAGATCGAAGTAACTCTCTTCGATTACGCCGCCCTTTGAAGTGACATTAAATTTACCTAGCTTCGGATTGATAAGTGCCAGCAAGGTGGGGAGCAGAATATAAGGGGCGAGCGACATCTCGTAGACCTCATTCCAAAAGGTGTGCCGATATGCGCCCTGTGCGCGATGGTTGGTCAGAAGCGCAAGAAAAAGATGCGGCGCCGCAAAAGCGATAATCGCGACCCAGTTACCCGGTATGTTGATAAGGCCAAGCAGCAGATAAATCAAGGGGGCGGTGATGAAGATCAAACGGGGTGCAGCATCCAGATAGTGCAGCATTGCGTTGAAGTAGCAGAGCCGCTGTGGCATAGTCAGCCCACGCGCAAACAGCGGGTTATCAAGCCTCAATACCTGCACCATGCCACGTGCCCAGCGGATGCGCTGGCCAATGTGTCTGGCTAGTGTCTCGGTTGCCAGTCCGGCTGCCTGCGGGATATTGATGTAGGCCGTGTTCCACCCCCGGATCTGCATTCGCAGGGCGGTATGCGCGTCCTCAGTCACCGTGTCCGTTGCTACACCGCCGATCTCTTCCAGCGCCTCCCGGCTCAGAAGCGCGCAGGAGCCGCAGAAGAAAGTCGCGTTCCATAAGTCGTTCCCATCCTGAACGTAGCCATAAAAGAGGGCACCTTCATTAGGAAGCTTAAGAAATTGATTCAGGTTGCGGTCGAACGGGTCCGGCGAGTAGAAGTAGTGCGGAGTCTGCAGCATCGCCAGCCGTGGATCGCGTAGAAACCATCCTAGAGTCAAATAAAGGAAGCTGCGAGTCGGAATATGATCGCAGTCGAATATCGCAACATAAGGTGAGTTGGTCTCCCCTAGCGCGTTGTTCAGGTTGCCTGCTTTCGCGTGACGGTGCTCCTCGCGGACAATATAGCCGCTCCCCACCGTTGCGCAGAACTGCTTGAACTCCTCACGGCTTCCATCGTCGAGCAGGTAAACGTGCAGCTTGTCCTCGGGATAATCCATGTTGAGCGCCGCGAGGACCGTAGTCCGCACCACGGACAGCTCTTCGTTGTACGTCGGAATCATCACGTCAACGTGCGGCCACTCCTCCACGTCAGGCGGCAGCGCCACAGGAGGCCGATGAAGCGGACGGACGTTCTGGACATATCCAAGGTACAAAGCCGCAAAGGCATACGCCTCCGCCGACAACAGCAGCAGCACAAATATCACATTGTCCCAATGTGTGCTGCGGTCATGCGTACGGAAGGCACTCACCACCATCGCGATGCGCCAATAGGCATAACGCGCGGTCACGATCATGGAAGCGAGCATAAAGAGCAGTGTCACCATGAACGATCGAGATATTCGATTTAGAACCAGGGCCAGCACAATGATTACCCCGCCAATGACGGCCTGCTCTGGCCAGTTAAGATTGACCGTGACGCACTGAAACACGAAGAACAGGACAACCAGATACAGCATCAGGCGAAACATCCTGTGTGCGAAACCGGTTGAGGTTCCAAACACGCCCTGGACCACCCCTTGCGCCGCGCCATGGATTGGTTGTCCATGTCCCGGCGCGCCATGCGGAATAACTTTCGTGCCTGCGAGGATGCGCTGAGGATTCCAACGGTTCAGTTCTTCGAGACCCGCCTCGAACGCCTCCTGAGTCCCGGTCCACTTCAAGCGCCTCGTATCTGGGTGCACTTTTGGCATAGTTGGAACCTCAGTCCCAGTCGAGCGGTTCGCACGGTCCTGATGGTTCGGCTTCTCGAATCGCCGCTCCGGCCTGCTTCATCTTTGCTACCTCAAGCAATTCCGGCGCTCTGTAGGTCTTCTGTCTGCTGCCTGACTTATCACACACTATTTCTGGGCGCGCGTACCCTGTGAAAAGAACTAGGTTCCGTCCGCAGTCGGATGTGCTTGGAATGAAGCAGCCGGGGGTAGTTCAGGAGGTATTCCAGGCACTCTAAAAGAGCCTTGGGTGCTAAAATAGAGTTAGAAGATATAGAATAGGTGTGTTTCGCTCTGGGTGAGTAGTGAAACCGGAGACAAGGCCTAACTTATTGATTCTGGCTATTTTAGCAACAAGTCCTTTGTTTGGAGGAATTTAGCGGACTACGCATCCTCTAAACAAAAGCAAGCATTGGGCTTATGGCCGGGTAATAGGGGGGTGGGGGGGGTACCCCCTCAGGAGATCTCGAACGCTACTCCGCAGGGTCGTAGTTCAGGTTTGGACCAAGCCACCGCTCGACCTCCGCGATGGTCATGCCTTTGCGCTGGCTGTAGTCGACGATCTGGTCGCGGCCGATCTTGCCGAGCGAGAAGTAGCGCGACTCGGGGTGAGCGAAGTAGATGCCGCTCACGCTCGAGCCCGGCCACATCGCGAAGGACTCGGTGATCAGCATGCCGGTATTCTTCTGGACGTCGAGCAATCGCCAGATGGCGCCTTTCTCAGCATGGTCCGGGCATGCCGGATAGCCGGGGGCGGGGCGGATGCCGCGGTACTTTTCTTCGATGAGTTGCGCCGCGCTCAGGTTCTCGGAGAGGCCATAGCCCCACTCATCGCGTACGCGTTTGTGCAGGCACTCGGCGAAGGCCTCGGCGAGGCGATCGGCGATGGCCTCGGCCATGATGGCGTTGTAGTCGTCATTCTTGGCCTTGTAGCAGTCGCATAGCTCTTTGAGGCCGATGCCACTGGTAACGGCGAAGGCTCCGATGGTGTCGTGCAGGCCGGTCTCTTTCGGAGCGATAAAGTCGCCGAGCGATCGGCATGGCTCGCTGCCTTCGCGATTGGCCTGCTGGCGGAGGAAGTGGAAATGATCGAGCACCTTGGTGCGGGTGCAGTCGGTGTAGAGCTCGACATCGTCGCCTACGGCAGCAGCGGGAAAGAAGCCATAAACGCCGCGCGCCGTGATGAGGTTCTTCTCGATGATGACGTCGAGGAGTGCGTTGGCCTCGTTGAAGATCTGTTGAGCCTGTGAACCGTGCTCGGGATGATCGAAGATGCGCGGGTAAATGCCTTTAACCCCCAGGTGTGGAAGAAGGGCGACCAGTCGATGAACTCGCGCAGGGTGGCGAGGGGAAAGTTGTCGAGGACGCGGACGCCGGTGAAGGCCGGGGTGGCTAGGTCTTCTTGCTTCCACTCGATGAGCGTGCGGCGGGCGCGGGCGGTCTCGATGGGGGCCACGGACTGACGTGGCGCGGCGTGGGCCTTGCGGAGCGCCTCGTAGTCGGCGCGATGCTGCTCGACGAAGTCGGATTTGCCGTCGTCACTTAGGAGCGTAGTGGTGACGGGGACGGCGCGGCTGGCGTCGAGTACGTGGACGACCGGTTCGCTGTAGTGCGGCGCGATTTTGACGGCGGTATGGGCGCGGCTGGTGGTTGCTCCGCCGATGAGCAGCGGGACCTTGAAGCCCTGGCGCTCCATCTCCTTGGCGACGTGGACCATCTCGTCCAGAGAAGGCGTGATGAGGCCGCTGAGGCCGATCATGTCGGCCTTCTCGGCTTTGGCGCGTTCCAGAATCTTTTCGCAAGAGACCATTACGCCCAGGTCGATGACGTCGTAGTTGTTGCAGGCGAGGACCACGCCGACGATGTTCTTGCCGATGTCGTGCACGTCGCCCTTGACGGTGGCGAGAAGGATTTTGCCCTGGGCTTTGACAACCTCTCCGGCGGCTACCATGGCGGCTTTTTCGGCTTCCATGAAGGGGGTGAGGTGGGCGACGGCCTTCTTCATGACGCGGGCGGATTTGACCACCTGCGGGAGGAACATCTTGCCGGCTCCGAAGAGGTCGCCTACGACGCTCATGCCGTCCATCAGCGGGCCTTCGATGACGAGCAGCGGGCGGCCGAGCTTGACGCGGGCTTCCTCGGCGTCGATCTCAATGTAGGTGTCGACCCCCTTCACCAGGGCGTGAGAGAGGCGCTCCTCGACCGTGCCGTTGCGCCACTCTTCGGCCTTCTTTTCGCCGGCGACTTCACCTGCGCTGACGGCTTTGAGGGCTTCGCCGAATTCGACGAGGCGCTCGGTGGCGTCGGGGCGGCGGTTGAGGAGGACGTCCTCGACCAGGACCTTGAGCTCTGGCTCGATCTCTTCGTAGACCTCGAGCATGCCTGCGTTGACGATGCCCATGTCCATGCCGGCCGCGATGGCGTGATACAAAAACGCCGAGTGCATAGCTTCGCGAACCTTGTTGTTGCCGCGGAAGCTGAAGGAGATGTTGGAGACGCCGCCAGAGACCTTGGCGTGAGGGAGATTGGACTTGATCCAGCGCGTGGCGTTGATGAAGTCGAGGGCGTAGTTGTTGTGCTCCTCCATGCCGGTGGCGACGGTGAGGATGTTGGGATCGAAGATGATGTCCTGCGGGGGGAAACCGATCTCGTCGACGAGGATGCGGTAGGCGCGCTCGCAGATGCATATCTTGTCCTCATAGGTGGCGGCCTGGCCTTGCTCGTCGAAGGCCATGACGACTACCGCGGCGCCGTACTTGAGGACGGTGGCGGCATTTTGACGGAACTTGTCTTCGCCCTCTTTGAGCGAGATGGAGTTGACGATACCTTTGCCCTGCAGGCATTTGAGGCCAGCCTCGATGACCTCCCACTTGGAGGAGTCGACCATGAATGGGACCTTGGCAACCTCGGGCTCGCTGGCGAGGAGCTGGAGGTAGCGGCTCATGGCGGCAACGCCGTCGATCATGCCCTCGTCCATGCAGATGTCGAGGACGTTGGCGCCGTTCTCAACCTGCTGGCGGGCCACGCTGACGGCTTCTTCGTACTTGCCTTCTTTGACGAGTTTGGCGAATTTGGGTGATCCGGCGACGTTGGTGCGCTCGCCGATCATGATGTAGACGCCGGGCTGCTGGGTGAAGGGTTGCGATCCGGATAGACGGAGCGGCTTCGTCTCCGTGGGCATGGTCATGCGGCGACCTCTACGGGAGCGAGCTTGCGCGGAGGCAGGCCCTCGATGGCTTTGGCAATGGCGGCGATGTGCTCGGGGGTATTGCCGCAGCAGCCTCCGGCGATGTTGATGAGGCCGGCGCGGGCGAAGTCGCCGAGGAAGCGAGCCATGTCGGGCGGGCCGAGGTCAAAGCCGGTCTCGGAGAGGGGGTTGGGGAGGCCGGCGTTTGGGTAGGCGGAGATGGCTACGTCGGCCTTCTGCGAGAGCTCTTCGAGGAAGGGGTACATGAGGTCGGGGCCGAGGGAGCAGTTGAGGCCGACAGAGAGCGGCTTGACGTGCTGGACGGCGTTCCAGAAGGCTTCGGTGGTCTGCGCGGAGATCAGCGTCTCGCCGCCGCGGCCTACGGCAGCGGAGATCATGATGGGGAGCTGGACGCGGTCCTGGTCGAAGACCTCGCGAATGGCGACGAGGGCGGCCTTGGCGTTGAGGGAGTCGAAGATAGTCTCGACGAGGAGCAGATCGGAGCCGCCGGCGATGAGGGCGCGGACCTGCTCGGCGTACGCGGTCTTGACTTGGTCGAAGGTGACGACGCGGAAGCCCGCATCGTCGGCGTCAGGGGAGTTGGAGAGCGAGACGGTCAGGGGACCGATGGCTCCGGCAACGAAGCGCTGGCGGCCGGTGTCGTTGGAGACGCGGTCGGCCCATTCCCGGCACTGCTGGGCGGATTTTTCGTTGATCTCCCAGGCGAGAGCGCTGAGCATGCGGTCGTCGATGATCTTCTGGTAGAAGGCTGGGTCTTTGCGGCCGCCGTGCTCGCGGGGGTCGTCGACGAAGAACTCGCTCTGAGTGATGCTGGTGGCGCCGAAGGTGTTGGTCTCGATAATGTCCGCCCCGGCTTCCAGAAACCGACGATGGATGTCACAGATCATGCCCGGCTGAGTCAGGGAGAAGATATCACCGTTATTCAGCAGATCCTTGGTCGAGTCCTTGAATCGCTCGCCACGGATGTCAGCTTCTGTCATGCCGTAGGTCCGAATCGTCGTGCCCATCGCTCCATCGATGATGGCGATCCGGCTCTCGAGGAGTTTTTGAAGAGGATGTTGGTGCACAGATGTCATTGATATTTGATGGTTTTGATCGTTGCAAAGTCGCACTGGCAGCATCGCACTGCCCACAATACGCCTTCTACATTATAACGAGCCGTAGAGCGCTGTAATGCAGATAGCAATGACGGCAAGTCTTGCTGCATAGGTTGCCGCTAAAGGCGCAATCGATCAGTCCACATTTTGTCGCAGAAGGTATAGTGTTGGAACTAAGCCTTTCCCGATCTGTTTTCAGGACTGAGGATCATGGCAAGTCAACGACAGTTGGTGGAAGAGCTTTTCGAGGCCGCATTGGCACTCCAGGCGGAGGAGAGAGATGCGTTTCTTGATAAGGTTTGCAGCAAGGATCCCAAGTTGGGCCGATTGCTCGCAGAACTCCTAAGCGAGGATGCACGTGCTGCTAGTTTTCTCGAGCATCCGCCCTTGGATTTTCTCGGCAACGCGACTACAAATAGTTTTCCCAATCGCGGATCCGGCAATCGCAGAATCGCTGCGGACCAGAACAGCGGAGGCCAACTCAAGATTGGTCAGATTCTTCTCAACCGTTTTGTGATTGTCCGATTTATCGCGAGGGGTGGGATGGGTGAGGTTTATGAAGTAGAGGATAGCCTTCTGCAGAGTGTCCATGTGGCGTTGAAGACCATTCTTCCTCACATCGCAGGTGATTCGAGCCTGCAGCAGCGTTTCCAGCGTGAGGTTTTGCTTGCTCGGGAAGTGACGCACCCAAATCTCTGCCCAATCTATGAGATCTTTCACTGTCAAGACCCTCCTCAGAATTTCCTTTTTCTGACGATGAAACTTTTGCCAGGCGAGACCTTGGCAGCCCGATTGCAAACTACGCCGATCTCGATGGAAGAAGGATTAGCCATTCTCAAGCAGATGACGCTCGGACTGGCAGCTATTCATGCTGCGGACATCATTCATCGAGACATCAAGACGACTAATATCATCCTCGACGGTACAGGTTCGAATCTGCGACTGTACATTACCGATTTTGGTCTGGCCCGCGCCTATGAGTCGGAAGCAACGTTCACAGGCAAGGATCGTTTATCGGGAACCCCGGACTACATGGCGCCGGAATTATTTCAGGGACACCGGCCTTCCCAGGCGACTGACCTCTTCGCCTTTGGAGTTGTCTTGCATGAGGTATTCGTTGGGGAAAAGCCGGTTCCCGGACGGGACAATGATTCCGTTCAAGTCAGCCCACGACTGGCATCCTCACATGTTCCCCAGTTTTGTGTTGAGTTGATAACGCAATGCGTCAGTAGCGACCCGGAGCGAAGATGCAGCGCATTTGAGAGTGCGCTAAGCACTCTCGATCCAAAGACCGCGCGCAATCTTTCTCTGTATCGCAGCAGACGCTTGTGGACTCGACGACGTCTGGTTGGCACTGCAGCGGGCGCCATTGCTCTTGCCGGTGGAGGCGTCTGGTGGAAGTGGGATCGATTCGACAATCTGCTTCATCCTCTTCCGAGAAAGCGTTTTGTAGCCGTGCTGACTTGGCCGAAGACGTCTGACAGCAGACTGATCCCAATGCTTACCGGAGTCCTTGGTGCAATCAAGAATGAGCTCATACGTGTTGAGGCGATTGACCACGATTTTTTTGTTATCTCGCCTGAGGATGTGAGCGATCATGTTGCAAGTGCCACACAATTGAAAGAGATTTGCGATCCGCTGGGAGCGAACCTGGCCTTGGCTGCCTCCGGCGTGGCTGACTCTAAGCACTTTCAGCTTCATCTACGGCTACTGAATCCCTCATCGAGCCAATCTCTCAGAGAAAAGAGACTTAATTGCGCAGTCGAGAAAGTAACGTCGTTACCCGGAACAGCTGTTCACGCTGCGGCGACTTTGCTCGATGTGAACTCTCAACTATCAAATAAACAGCAAATTGAACCAGGAACACAAACTCCAGCCGCTTATACCGCATTCCAATCAGCTGAGGCTCTAAGGAAACAGCCAAATGATGCTGGGCTTGATGAAGCGATAGACAGCTACAAGCAGGCAGTCGACATTGATCCCCGCTATGCGTTGGCGCACGCAAAGTTGGCGCAGGCCTATGGGCGCCTCTATGCAATCCGTCGAGATCCAGCGGCTCTGGACCTCGCGATGGCGAACAGCAATGTTGCTCTTACGTTGAACCCGGATCTCGTGGATGGCCATTTGGCACGGGCGTTGGTATTGGAACAGACCGGCAACGAGCAGGGCGCGTTGGATGAGATTTCAAAGGCTTTTGCGCTTGACCCTTCGAATCCAACGACGTTGCGATGGCAGGCGCAGATTTACACTCGCTTAAGCCGGTGGAAGGATGCCGAACAGACGTATCAACGAGTTTTGAAAGAGCGGCCCAACTACTGGACAGCTTACAATGACCTGGGTTTTGCATTGCACGAGCAGGGAAAGTATCAAGAGGCAATTCAGGCTTTCCGCGCTGCAAGCCTGGCCGCGCCCAAGAGTTCAATGGCCCTCAGCAATCTTGGAGCGGAATATCTTCAAGTTGGCGAGTTCGCCGAAGCTACGGAGAGTCTGAAGAGAAGTATCGATCTCGATCCAGGCTCCGCGGATTCCATTGCAAATATGTCCCTTGCGCTACGCTATCAGGGAAAATATGAAGAGGCACTGGGCTTTGCTCTTAAAGCGGTGGAATTAAACCCAGCTGATGATGCCAATTGGTTAGAACTCGGTGAATGCTACTCCTCGTTGCATGGCCGCCAAAAGGAAGCAAAAGCAGCCTACGTTATGGCCGCAAAGGAAGCGGAGAAACATCTCCAAACGGATGCGGCCGACGGGCCTGGATGGATGCTGCTTGCTCTCTACCAGGTAAAGTTGGGTGATTTTCAAATTGCTCCCTTACTCATTAAGAAAGCCGAATCACTCGGAGCGGATGATTTGGATTCGCAGCTTTACAAAGCGAGGATATTGGAGCTTCTTGGGAAACGCGAGGAAGCGCTGGAAGCCCTAAGAGTCTGCTTTCAGAAGGGTGCCACTGCTCTACAAATTGCACCCTTCCCCGATCTGCAGTCCCTGCGCGAGGATCCCAGGTATCTAGAGCTAAGTCGATCGACTGCTCCCACTGTGAAAACAAATTAGCTGTCCACTAAGCACAAGCCTTTTCGCGAATCTGATAAAGCCAGGAAATTGCTAAGGACATCTGGATGTGCTATATCTGTTCGGCACGTCTGGCAAGATCTATTTGCTAAGGATTGTTCCGCGGGCCCGCTTCATCCATCTCTCCTAGACAGTGAGAATTGAAATGAATGCTAAAGCTAAGAGCCATAAGCCTGTCAGCGTGGTTATCACAATCCCTGATCCTGATAACAAAGACTTTATGATCCACGTGGAACAGCGAGGAACCCTCCAGTGGAGAAGCGACTCCACCACCTTCCCTAGCTTCGAAATTGAATTTATTGGAGCCAATCCGTCCAACGAGACTCAGAACGAGAAACTCCATGGGGACCACCTGAACCCAGTGGTTATTCGCCTGGAAAAAACTGGCGATTACCAGTACAACATCCGACATATAAAGGAGGATGGCACTGTGACCACGACAGGTCCCAGAAGTTTTAACAGCCACCCGTGCATAGGCTGTCCAGGACAGTAATACTGCCAGTAAATTCATACAGAGAGTGGACATTGGGATGCCTCTCCCGGCTCTTTGTCCAGCGGGTGTCCCCTGATGTGGGTTCGTGACGCAGTCGGAGTGGAGATGACTGTATGACGACGACAACAAACAATGGCGGAGAGGTGACGCGAGTGTTGCAGGCGATGCAGGCGGGCGACGCTGAAGCCGCAGATAAGCTTCTGCCGCTCGTCTACAAGGAGCTTCACCGGCTGGCACAGTCGTATATGCGGCGCGAACGTCCGGACCATACCCTGCAGCCAACTGCGCTGATCAACGAAGCTTACATGCGGTTGGCACGAGAAGACAAAGATTGGAAAAATCGAGAACACTTTATCGGGGTGGCGGCACATGTGATGCGGCGAGTGCTGGTCGATTACGCGCGGGCGCATAAGGCGGGCATTCGTAGCGGCGGATTGAAACGAGAGGAGTGGGAAGAGGGACTCGCGATTACGGTCGGGCGTCCGGATGAATTTCTGGCTCTCGACGAGGCGCTTGACCGACTAGCGGAACTGAATCCGAGACAAGCGCGGGTGGTGGAGATGCGATATTTCGGTGGACTGTCGGTGGAGGAGATTGCAGGTGTGCTGGGGATCGCGCCACGTTCAGTGAAGCGCGACTGGTCCCTGGCAAGGATTTGGTTGTTTAAAGATCTCAAGATGCCAAGCAAACAGATAACGTCAAACAAGTGTTAAATAGAATTCTTTCCCCGGGACAATTGTTTATCCAAGCTTGAACAATGCTCAGATTCGGACGTGCGCCGAGACGTTTGCAGAGTCTCTGTGTGGTTCGTGAGCTCTGGGCACCCGTACGGCGAAGTCCGCTGCAGCGCAGGAGAACAGCCATGGCTACGAAAAAGTTAGTTCCCATCCCCGGCAGCAACAAGAAACCTTTCAGGGGCGCCAAGGTTATTGCCACTGCTCCGTCTGATGAGCGGCTCGAGGTGACTGTTCGGATTCGTCCCCGGAATCCGCTGCCCGAGGCGCGAGACATGTTGAAGTTGTCGGCAGAGCCGATGCGGCAGCTGACGCATGAACAGTATGAGAAGAGCTACGGCGCAAGCGCCAAAGACATTGCATTAGTAAAAAAGTTTGCCAAGGAACAGAATCTCAGCGTGGTACGGGTAAGTGCCGCTCGCCGCAGCGTCATCCTTGCGGGCACAGTCGTCGACTTCAACCGGGCCTTTGGAGTTTCGCTGAAGAGTTACGCTTACTCCGGTGGAACCTATCGTGGCCGCACGGGCTCGGTCAAAGTTCCCGCAGATCTGGCGCCTCTGGTGGAGGGGGTGTTTGGCCTTGACAACCGGCCTGCTGTGACACGGTTGAGGGCACTCCCTCGGGCGGCAGTAAACAGTGCTCGTCCGTTCGCGGTATCGGAGGTGGTAAAGCTCTACAATTTCCCGGCCGGTTTTGATGGCTCCGGGCAGACGATCGGAATCATTGAGCTGGGCGGTGGCTATCGACCGGCGGATCTTGATTCCTATTTCTCGAGCATCGGCTTAGCTACGCCGACGGTAATTCCGGTCTCTGTCGACGGCGGCACGAATGACCCCACCACCGTGAACAGCCAGGATCAGGAGGTGGCCCTTGACATTCAGGTCGCGGGCGCTGCTGCCCCTGGCGCGAAGCTGGTGGTCTATTTTGGGCCGGGCCCCGGTACGAACAAGCAGTTTCTTGACGCCCTGACGAAGGCGATTCACGACACCGAAAATAATCCTTCGATTATCTCGATCAGCATGGGTAATCCCGAAGATATCCCGACTACCAATTTCCAGACGCAGTTTAATAGTGCCCTGCAATCTGCAGCCTTATTGGGCATTACAGTGTGCATCGCTTCCGGAGACAACGGCGCGGCAGGCATCGGTCCCAAAGTGTGGAACGGTCTCGCTCATGCCGATTTTCCGGCATCGAGTCCCTTTGCGCTTTCTTGCGGTGGAACCCGCCTGATAGCGCAAAACGGTGCTATCTCAGCCGAATCGGTCTGGAACCAGAAGGCCGCGGATGTATCCGCGGAGGCGGGTCCCGACGGTTCGTTTGGTTCGGGAGGGGGTGGAGTCAGTGGCCTGTTCGGGATGCCGGGTTATCAGCGACAAGCCGGAGTGCCCAGGTCTCTGAATCCGACTGGATTCAAGGGACGAGGCGTTCCCGATGTCACGGGCGATGGCGATCCCGAGTCTGGCTTCAACACTCTTGTTGATGGCACAACCGTGCTGCAAGGCGGCACGAGCGCCGTCGCTCCACTGTGGGCCGCGCTAATAGCCAGGATCAATCAGAAGCTGAAAGGACGGGTCGGATTTATCAATCCTCAGCTTTATTCGATCAAACCTGGCGCCGGTGCGTTTCATGACATTACGGTGGGGGACAACCGCGTCAGCTTCAACACATTTTAAGCGCGTTGGCTACGATGCCGGACCCGGATGGGATGCGACCAGTGGGCTCGGTTCTCCGAATGGGACGGCGCTCTCCGGCCTTCTCAAAGTTGGTGCGCCGGCTACGTCGGCGGCCAAGACAGTGAGGCATCCGGCCGGGCGCAGGTAGGCGGTTCTGCGCAGCGACGGCGTTGAGGGAGGGGAGGATGTTGGTTGCCAGTTGTCGGTGGTCGGTTGTCAGTTGGTGATCGGGCGTTGGTGGTTGAGGGTCGTCGAGAGATTCTTCTGGGTTGGGGTTTTGCTGGCAGGTGCAGGGGTTTTTGCGGAGTTCGGCGATGAGTCGGCCGGCGAGGCTGAGGCGTTCTTCGGGCGGGTTGAATTCGGACTGGGGGGCGAGGGTTCCGAGGTCGGGGTGGGTGGTGATCTCTTCGACCTGCTCGGGTGGTGGGGTGGTGTTGCGATTGCGGGACTGGGACGCGGAGTGGGGCGCGGCTTTGGGGAGGTTTGAGGCGGCGATGGAGAGGCCGTAGAGGATGAGGCTGGCTCGGCGGGGGTCGATGTCGTTGGCGGCGATGCGCTGGAGGACGAGGCCGATGGAGGCCTGTACGGCGGAGCGGTCTTCGGGCAGGGGGAGGTCGAAGGTGGCGCGGCGGCTGCGGCGCTGCTTGTGGGTTGGCGGCGGGGCGGCGGGTGGTGTGGTGGTAGTAGCAGAAGTGTTCGCCGCGGAGACAGATGCTGCCGCAGCGATGGCCGTCGGTGAAGATGTGGCGGCAGAGGTAGCGCTTGGGTTCGGTGTTGTGGTGGTTTTCGGTGGCGATGATTTGGTGTTGCATGGTTGGGTCTCCCTCCCTGGTGATTGTGTGCAAAGTATTCAAAGGAAAAGACCTGAGTCCGGACTTCGGGATCAGGTCTTTTGCTTTGCGGTTAAATGCGCAGGCCCGGCTTTTGGCCGGGCTCTGGGGCTAAATTTCTAAAGACGAAAGACGTTTTGTCTTTCTGTCTATACTTCTATTTTACTAAGTGGCGCATAACTCATGGCCACTTTTGTTGGGTGGGGTAAGTGGCTGGTGGGGTTTGGGTTGGGAGGATTTCCAGAGGCTTGGGGGCTTGACATGGATTTTTGGGGTTTTGCGGGCTGGGATGGGAGGCATATCCCAGGGGCTAAAGCCCGGATTGGTTGCGGTTCGAAATGTCCGGACTGAAGTCCGGACCTATCTCAGAGGCAAGGGCAACAGCAACAGCGGATTCCTCCGCTTCGCTCCGGAATGACAAACCAAAGAGCTGCGGAATCATAAACCAAAAGAGCCGCGGAATGACAAACCAAAAGAACAGGCAACGGCAAGAGCAAACGCTTCTGGGCTGGGATGGGGTGTGGGTAGAGAAGCGGATTTCTCCGCTGCGGCTAGAAGCTATTCGTTGGGTTCGGAAGGGCTTGGCAGGGTGCCGAGCTCTTCGGCGACGGCGATGATGTGATTGGCGTGGGCGGAGTCGACGAACAAAGCGCTCTTACCTTCGCACACCGCCAAGTGCGCGGTTTCGTTAAGCTCGTTTGCGATGAGCTTGAGCTGCTGGCGGGCTACGCGCACCAGCATGTTGCTCCAGTCATATTGGTGAGAGAGCGTCCACATGGCTGAGCCGAGGATGTAATCCTTGCGGCCGGTGGGACAGGCGAGGAAGCCGCGCCGGCGATGATGTGCGGGCGGCGAGAGGAGATGATTGAATGACGATTGCTAAGTATCTGGCGGTGTGCGGTATAGTTCCGGTGATGGCGGCGACGACTGGAACCGGAGGGTTGCGGATGGCTCCTGCAATGGCAGCCGTGAAGGTTATACCGAGCACGATTGAGAGGCTGGATCCGGCGCTGAACGAGATCATTCCGTCGGACGCTAAGGTTGAGCAGGTGGCGACAGGTCTCGAATGGACCGAGGGGCCTATCTGGACGCGCGACGGGTATCTGCTGTTCGCAGATATTTCGAGCAACACCATCCGCAAGCTTGGAGCCGATGGGAAGGTAAGCATCTTTATGCAGCCATCGGGCTATGCGGGCACTGCGCCTTACGGCGGGCCGGAGCCCGGCTCAAACGGGATGACTCTCGACCATAAAGGGCGCCTTACGGTGGCAGGGCATGCGGCGCGTAACGTGTGGAGGCTGGAGTCGCTCGATCCGCATGGCACAAAGACGATCCTGGCGGACTCGTATCAGGGGAAGCGGTTGAACAGTCCGAATGATCTCGTCTATCGCTCGGATGGGTCGCTTTATTTCACGGATCCACCTTATGGTCTGCGCACCCAGGACGAAAAAGATCCTGCGATAGAGCTTTCGGTGAACGGTGTCTATCGGATTCCCGGGGCGGAGAGCCAGAAGCCGGGCGCGCCACCGAACCGCTCAGCGCTTCAACTTCTTATTAAGGACCTTCCACGGCCCAATGGCCTCGTCTTCTCGCCCGATGAAAGATATCTCTACGTTGCCAATACACTTCCGAAGATGTGGATGCGCTATCCCGTAAATAAGGATGGGACGCTTGGACGGGGCGAGGTGTTCTTCGATGCGGCGTCTGACACGCGGCTCGGATCGCCTGATGGGATGAAGGTCGACCAGAAGGGAAATGTTTACAGCACTGGGCCTGGTGGCATCTGGATATTTTCGCCCTCCGGCAAACATCTTGGCACCATCGATCTTCCCGGAAGTACGGCAAATATGAATTGGGGTGATGCCGATGGCAAGACGCTCTACATTACAGAGAGCGACAATGTGCTGCGCATCCGACTGAATATCGCGGGAGTGCGGCCATAAATCGTCGGTCCGTCGCGCAAAGGGAAGTGTGATGTCGTTCGGGACCGCAGATGAAGTGGCAGAGGCGGTTTTGTTGCTCGCACGGAATGGTTACATCACGGGCCAGACTATCTCTATTAATGGAGGCTGGTATATGACGTAAACGCGGGTCGCGTGGCCGGAGTGCGATCGAGGGGCAGAGGCGGTGTGTGATCGGTCGGCGGGCTCTTCGGTTGGGGGCGATCCGTCCGGTGGGCGACCTCTCTGAGCACTACTTCGCGGAAGATGTTCATGGCGGCGGATGTGTTGGTTTCAATGGAGGCGAGACCGAACTGAATCCTGGGCAGAGTGTCGGTGAAGGGAAGGGCGACGACTCCGGGGAAGGCATAGTTTCCCATGCTCGCGGTGGTGAGGGCGACGCCTTCGCCGGCTGCGGCGTACGCGAACTGCACTGAGGCGGACTGCGGCGCTTCGATGATGTGCGGCGTGATTCCGAAAGGGGCGAAGAGATTTCTCACGAAGGTCTGATGGAAGCTGCAGTCCTGGGCGCGGGAGACGATGATGCTGTGCTCGCGAAGATCCTGGATGGAGATGGCAGTGCGGCTGGCCAGTGGAGATTGCCTGGGGACCATGGCGATGAGAGCCTCCTGGCAGAGCGGGTCGAAGCGCATGCCGGGTATTGGCAGCGCGGGCACCATTAGAAGCGCATCGACTTTGCCCTCAGGGAGATGGGTGATCTGCTGCTCGGTAGTGAGGTCGATGACTTCGAACTCGAACTCGGGATACTGGGCGAGGGCGCGGATGATAGCCGGGAGGTGGATGTATTGTCCTGAGGGACCGCATGCGACGCGCAGGCGCAAACGGGCGTGGAGACTGCCGATGCGGTCACTGGCTGCAGCCACGGTATCCAGGATGGATTGGGCGTATTCGCGAAAGGCGAAGCCGGCGTCAGTGAGGCGCACATGCTGACGGGTGCGCTCGAAGAGCCGGGTGCCGAATGCTTCTTCGAGCGACTTTATCTGGAAGGAGAGAGTGGGCTGGCTGATGTAAAGGGCGCGGGCCGACTTGCCATAGTTGAGTTGCTCGGAGAGGGTGAGGAAGCACTGGAGTTGCCGAATTCTGAAGTCCAAGGATCAACCTCGCTGGTGTATAGACGGGTGGGTTGAGTCATGACGGACGCAAAGACGAGCGGACTACGGAACTGTGGGAGCTGTTGAAACCTCTGCCTTCAAATTGGCCAGCGGTGAAGGTGCAGAGTTCGTGCAACAGGGCACGCAAAGCAGATTGTAATGAGCTTGTAACGTATCTTGCGTTAGCGCTACCGGTTTGTCAATGACTAATTTTTTCTATCAATGGCGCTAATTTTTGAATTAGACAGCGGGTTGATGAAGCCTTAGGCTAGGTCAAATTACAGAGACAATGCTTCTTTGGATGAAGCGAAACTGTTCCTTCCTTTGACCAATCTTCGCAGGCCGCGTCGCCTGTGTGGCTGGCAGTTTCACGCATTTCTATAGATTCTGCAGCTGGCAGACGCCGGCAGTTCGACTGGTATCCGGTCACGCAAATGCATTTGTGTCGCCGCTTAACTTGTTTTGGATGAGGTCATTGCAAATGAAGATATATATCAGGTTGTTGCTACTTTTCCTGGTGATGGGCGGGAGCGCTTTTGCTCAACAGACTGGATTGAGCGGTGTGGTGACCGATCCTCAGGGTGCTGTGATTGCTGGGGCCAAGGTCGAGGTGAAGCATGTGGACGGCTCGTCCTTCTACGCGACGACGAATGCACAGGGGTCTTTTGTTTTTCCGGCGCTGGTCGCGGCTGAATACAAGATTACGGTGACTGCCTCAGGGTTCTCCACGTCCCAAAAAACGCTTCTTCTGCTGGTAGGGCAACTGGCACAGGTCAATGTCACCCTCCAGATCGCAAGCGCGACGACCGCGGTTGAGGTCAATTCCGGCGATGTTATGGCTATCGATACTACGTCCTCCGTAGTCGCCGGGAATGTGACACCAGTCGAGGTTCAGGATGTTCCTATCAATGGCCGCAACTATATCCAGCTTTCGACTTTGATCCCGGGCATCAAAGCGAACGCGTTCGGAAACTCTCCGGTCTCGGGACCGGGAGGAACATCGCAGGGCGACGCCGAGACCGGCAAGTTCCAGATCACGATGGATGGGTTACAGGTCTCCCAGGATTCGGTTGGATCGAGCTTTGGTCAGCCGAGATTCTCACAGGACGCGATCTCACAGTTCCAGATCATCACCACTCGTTTTGACGCGACTTCAGGGCGTTCCGCGGGTATCTATGTCAACGCGCAGACGAAGAGCGGCAGCGATAGTTTGCACGGTGGTGGGTTCGGGTACTTCCGCAACTCATTCTTCAATGCCGCCGATCCTGTACTCAAGTTGAACAAAGCTGCTGTAACGACCCCCCCATTTGCCGATGAGCAGTATGGCGGCACGATGGGGGGACCGATCAAGAAAGGCAAGCTTTGGTTCTTCGGTTCTTATGAGGGCGAGCACTCTCCGCAGACCGCGACTACAGCACCGCTGGTGACGACGACTGGTGGGGCTAACTACTCCCACCCAAATGTGTTGCTCCTGAATGAGTATCTTGGGCGCGTCGACTACCAGGCGAACGAAAAAAACCATCTCTTTTTGCGTGGCGACTATTATTCACAAAAACAGAGCTTCGTCCCAGCTTCTGCCATTGGAACTGATCCCAGCCAATCCAACATTAATACGGTCAATGCGGCCGGATATGTTTTCGATTGGAACCGCAATTTCAACGATCACCTTATCAATGATCTTCACGCTGGATTTCATTACTTTCAGTTCGAGACAACGCCGTTTTTTACCACTGGTTCGATTGTGTTGAATCTACCCTCGGCCACAATCGGCGAGCCTTATAACGAGCCTGAGATCTTCGACCAATACACGCAGCAGTACCGTGACGATGTGTTCTGGCTAAAGGGCAAGCATAGCTTCAAAATGGGAGGTGAATATCTTCACACGCTTCATGGAGGCGCATTTCCGCAATATCTGCGTGGCGGTCTGACAGCATGCACTCCGACTGCCGGCGTCCCGGCTCCAAACTACAACACCTTCTTCCCGAATGGAACGCTGGACCCGACATCTTGGCGATACGACCTGATCAATGCATATTGCGGCGGCGGAGAGAGCTACATACAAGCATTCGGTAACTACAACATCAGTATTGGACGCAACATCATTGGAATCTGGGCCCAGGATGACTGGAAGATACTGCCAAGGCTGACTTTGAATCTTGGAATTCGCTATGACAATGACATAGGCGCGTTCAATACTTCCTACGTTCCATCGCCGGGTCTGCTGACTCCGAACACGAATCCCAATTTGAACTTTGGACCGCGGCTGGGTTTCTCGTACGATCCGTTCGGAGATGGGAAGACCTCAATTCGTGGAGGAGCTGGAATTTACTATGCAGACCAGGTGGCCAATGCCATCATCGATGAGGAGCTCTATAGCAGCACTGCGCGCGCGCTTCAGGCCACGATCAGCGGCACGAATCTTGCTTTGCCGACACCTTTCGCGGGCCAGAACCCGTCTGCAAGCCCCCAGTATTACTCGAGCTCACCGCAACCGGTAGCCCGCGGATCGAAGACGCCTTACGGGTTCCAGGCATCGTTTGGAGTTCAACGCGAGTTGGGATATAAGACAACCGTGGCGGCTGATATGGTCTATCAGCGCGTCTATGATGACTTCACTCTGCTGGGCGCAAACCTGCTGGTGAACCCCGCGAACCCTGAGCAGAATTTGAATCCCAGCTCAGTTATGAGCGCTGCTATTTACGGGAGTCGAGTTTGCGGCAATGGGATAATCCAACTGGACACGATCAGCAATCTTGCGACTGGTTCGCCGAACGGAACGACCCCATCCGGTACACCGGTAACAGGTGCGGCCAAGGAGGTGTGCAACCAGGCCTTCGGTGGAACAACTCGCGAATTCACTACCTATCCTGGAGCTGGGGTAATTGCGGATGCGCTGCAGGTTTCGATCAAGCATGCGCTGGCGAATGGATTTACCGGTGGGATCGCCTATACCTGGGGCAAGGTGAAAAACTCTACCAATGGCCAGTTCTCCTATCCGAATAAGCCCTTCCAGCCCGGCATTCAACAGGAGTGGGCGAACGGAACGGACGACCAACGACACACTCTTACTGTGAATGGTCAATATCAGTGGAAGTATGGCTTGTCTCTTTCGGGCCTTTATCACTACGGGTCGGGCCTGGCGTTCGCGCCGTCCTCCGGCACTACGGTCAACGGTTACGCCGGGAGCACTCGTACCTTTGCCGCCGGCGTAACTCCGATCGCATTCCCATCGTCGGGCATTTGCCCCACAGGTTCTGTCTGCGTGGCCGCACCGCTGTCCAAGATCTCCTACGATTCCGGATACGGCTACTCGGTCATTCAACGGGATGGATTTCGGGGGAGCGATTATAACCGCGTGGATTCGCGACTGCAGGAGACAATCAAGATCAAGGAGCGTTACCACGCAATTGTCGCTATAGAAGCGTTCAACCTCTTCAACCACACCAACTTCGGGAGCTTTTCCACCAATGCTATTCAAGGACCCATCACTTCAACCGGGGCGGTGAATTTGAACTCCTATGGTCACCCGTTGTCAGTGACTGGCAACCCGGTGGAGTACCAGGCGCGGTCGCTGCAGTTTATCGGCCGGTTTTCGTTCTAGCGATGGAGTGCGCTGTGACGTACTATCTATAACCACGACGCGCAGTGCTTGAAGGCACTGCGCGTCGCTATGAGGGATATTCATGAATTTTGCAGCATGCTGGTTGAATCACCGCGTCGGCGTTGCTCTCGCCTTTATGGTTCCATTTGCAGCTTCCGTTCAGGTCCTCTCGCAGACTAAGCCCGCTCCACCGAAGACCAAAATTATCACGGTGAGTGAAGGGACCAATATGGCGGCGACGGTCTCACCGGATGGGAAGACGGTGATCATCGACCTGCAGGGGATGCTCTATTCGTTGCCGGTGTCAGGGGGGAAGGCGAAGCAGTTGACCGGACCGCTGGTGGAGGCGTCGCATCCGGAGTTTGCGCCGGATGGCAGCCAGGTGGTGCTGCAGTCGTACCGGGGAGGGACGTTTCACATCTGGCTGATGAAGCCGGATGGTACTGGGCTGCGACAGTTAACGACCGGGCACGGAGACGACCGGGAGCCGAGGTTCTCACCGGATGGGAAGACGATTGCGTTTGCGTCGGACCGCGCGTTTAAGGGCTCGTACGATATATGGACGGTGGATGCCGGGAGTGGGGCGCTGAAGCAAATTACAACCAGCGAGAACGATGAGTATGAGCCGGCGTGGTCGCCGGACGGGAAGCAAATTGCATACGTGAATGGCGTGTTTGTGGCTGGGCCGGCTGGAGTGGGCGGGGTACAGGGACGGACGATTGAAGCGATCGACCTGGCTACGGGCGCGACGCATGTTTTAGCGTCTACGAAAGGTGTGCCCGGGAGGCTGGAGTCGCCTTCGTGGTCGGCGGATGGGAAGAAGCTGGCGTATGTGCAGATGTTCGGAGCGGGAAATTTTGTAGATTCGTCGAAGATGATGGTGGACGGCAATGTGGTCTCAGACAAGGACGACGACACGTTTCCTTTCCCGGCGCGTTGGTTGTCGCCAACGAGCCTGCTGTATACGGCGAATGGAAAGATTATGAAGGCGGACCTTGCGGCGAAGACGGAGGTGGCGATTCCTTTTACCGCAGATATTCAATCTATTCGCCCGGTATATCCGACGAAGAACTTTGAGTTCGATTCGACTGCGGTGAAGCAGGTGAAAGGCATACTGGCTCCTGCGCTCTCGCCTGATGGGAGATCGATTGCCTTCGTTGCATTGAACGAGTTGTATCTTCTGGAGGTGGGAAAGAGCGTTCCCAGAGTTCTGACACACGACTCCTTCTACAAGCAGGGCCCGACGTGGTCGCCGGATGGGAAGTGGCTGGCGTATGTGTCGGACAAGGGTGGGATCGAGAACATCTATCTGCTGAACCCGGCTACCGGCGAGGAGAAGGAGCCGGCACCGTCGCAGACGATGGCAGAGATATTTCCGGCGTGGTCTCCCGACGGAAAGAAGATGGCGTTTCAGAACCAGACAGGCGCGACTGTAATGCTGGATCTGGCGACTGGGGCGACTTCTCCGCTTGCTCCGGCGACGTTCTTTCCGGGGCGGCCCGCTTTCTCGACGAACGGAAAGACCGTGGCGATTGCTACGGTGAAGCCTTATTCGCATCGGTTCCGCGAAGGGACGAGCGCGATTCTTGCGGTGGATCTGGCTACGAAGAAGACGCAATGGTATGAGCCGGCACCGTTTGAGTCGATCTCGACCCGGACTGAGGATGGGCCGGTCTACTCGCCGGACGGCAAGGAGATGGTCTTTGTGATGGACGATCTGCTGTACGCGATGCCGGTGGACGCGGACGGCAGACCTTCGGGGAAGGCCACTGCTTTGAACAACGAGATTACGGATGCTCCGACGTTCGACGGCACCGGAAAGAAGATATTGTATCTGTCGAATGGAAAGCTGCGATTGCTGGACCGGGGGACAAAGGCAATTACTACAGTGGCGCTGGATTTGACGTACAAACCGGAACAGCCCACGGACAAGATTTTGATCCATGCAGCGAGGTATTGGAAGGGCTCCGGGCCTGAAGTTTTGAAGGACGTGGATGTTCTGGTGGATGGGCACCGGATAGCTTCCGTCGGTCCGCACACGGGCAAGACACCCGCAGGTTACAGGGTTATCGAGGCGCCGAACTCTACTGTATTGCCAGGGCTTTGGGAGAACCACGCGCACCCTAATTCGGACGCTTCGATCTATTACGGTGACAGGTTAGGCCGGCTGTGGATGATCTACGGGATTACGACGTTAAGGGATATGGCTGACCAGGCCTATCGGGCGGCGGAAGAAAAGGAGGCATTTGTATCCGGGACGGCGGTCGGACCGCGGTTATTTGCGACCGGCGAGGCGATTGACGGCGAACGCACCTACTACCCGATGATGATTCCGACGACCAGCGAGGCACAGCTGCAACGTGAGTTCGAACGGCTGAAAGGATTGGATTTCGACTTCATGAAGTTGTATGTGCGACTGTCCTATAGCTGGGTGGTGAAGGGAGTCGACTTTGCGCATAACCAGATGGGGGTGCAGACGGCCGGGCATTATTTGTTGCCAGCAGTTGCACTCGGGAACGATGGAATGACCCATGTGTCGGCGACGGCGCGGACGGGGTACGCCTACTCGCGATCGATGGCGGGGTGGAGCTACTCGGACGTTCGGACGCTGATGGCGGAGTCGGGGATGTGGACGACGAGTACGCTGTTGAATCCGGCGATTATTGTGGACAGCCCGACGATGGCGGACGATCCCAGGTACAAGGTTTCACCACCCTGGGAACTGGAACGGCTGATAAAGGCGCGGGACACAGCGCTGCAGTCGAACGAAGCGACCAAAGAATCGAGCGCAGAGCGAACGATGCGCGAGGAAGCAACGGTGAAGGGAGTGATCGAGGGGAAGGGACTTTTCATTGGCGGGACCGACTCGCCGCTGGATCTGCCCTCGACGTCGTTGCATCTGAATCTGCGGGCGCAGGTGAAATATGGGCTGGCTCCGTGGCAGGCACTCGAGACAGTGACGAGTATGGCGGCGCGGGCGGCGGGAGTGTCGAAGGATCTCGGGACGTTAGAGACGGGTAAGCTGGCCGATCTTATTCTCGTGGAAGGCGATCCACTCACGGATATCAACGATGTGACCAAGGTGCAGTGCGTGATGAAGAACGGCAAGCTGATGCCGGTGGGTGCGATCATGCAGCCGTTTGTGGCTAGCTCGATAGGGTCGGATATCTGTCCTGCACACTAAAGAAGAACCGTCTGAGCCTTGGACCGAACGTCTTGTTGAGAAGAGATGGTCGGCCCAAGTAGACAATGTTCGAATTTCTGCGAGGCACAAGTGATTGCGACGAGATGGCGGTGTTACCAGGCGATCTTCTGTGGAAAGAACTCCGCGAAGAGATCGTCGTAGTAAGGCTTCAGTTCCTTAAGGTCAGGCTTCGTATGGCCCTTCGAGTAAAGGTCATACACATTGAATTTGTTGACCCACTCCAGCATTTCGATGTCGTGCTTGCTCATGAGGTGCCGGTACGCGCCGTGGCGGTGTGCCGAGTAGAAGGAGTGATACCGCAGCATGTAGAGCGATTCCTCCGGTACATAGTTCTTCATCACCTCGCCGATATAGCCGTCGTGACCGAAGGACATATGTACCTTGTCGAGTCCGCAATTGGGCTCGTAGATGCCGTATTTTGTCTGGTATATGGGGTTGTGGATGTCCGGATTCGCGGCGAAGTACTCAGGAAACACGATGTCTTTGGAGTATGCGCAGCCCACCGGGAACGTATCACCTACTACGCCCCACTGCGGCTCACCCCAGAGGCATAGCACCTTGCCGAGGTCGTGGATGAATCCTGTCAAGACAAACCAGCGGGGATGTCCGTCTTTGCGGATAGCTTCAGACGTTTGTAGAAGGTGTTCGATCTGGGTGAGGTCGGTGTCGGGATCGCTGTCATCGACCAGCGTGTTGAGAAACTCGGCTGCCTCCCAGATGCTCTTCATGCCCTTGTTGAGGCCGAAGTACTCTTTCTCCTTTGCCAAAACGTAGTCAACGGTCTGGAACTGATGGTTCAGCCGGTAGAACTCGGCGACTCCGGGATTGGCGGTGGCGTCGTACTGGCGGAACTGCTCCTCGCTCTTGCCCTCCTGGTAACGTCCGGTTAGGAAGTCGTCCCATTCATCCATGTCCTTGAGGGGCGTGTCCATCGTTGTTCCGCGTGTTGCCATGACTTAGTTCCTCCATCCGTATCAGCGTTACCGCTAACTTTAGTTCAACTATAAGAGTTTAGCGCAACTGCTGGCAAGCAATTTACGGGCAGAATCCAGAGTATTTATCGGCTGTTAAACCTTATGCGAGGCCCCGACGGTGGACTCGCGCGCGACCAGCGTCGAGGGGAGGAGGACACTGCGCGGATCCTGTTCGGGCTTTGCCGACAGGTCCAGGGCGAACTCTCCTGCAAGCCGTCCGAGCTCAGCCGTTCCATGATCGATCGAGCTCAGTGGGACGCGCATGTACTTGGCATAACGCAGGTTACCGCACCCAATGATTGCGATGTCCTCCGGGACGCGCAACCCGGCCTGGAGGGTCGCCTCGATGGCGCCGATCGCGGTGAGGTCGTTGTAACAAAATACGGCGTCCGGCCGGGGTTTCAGCTTGAGGAGCTTCTGCATCGCCTCGAATCCGGCTACGTCTCCCGACTCCTCCGTCCGATCGCAGACGACGACGCGACTCTCGGGCGCGGGGAGCGAGGCGGACGCCAATGCACAGCGGTAGCCGCGCAGGCGGTCGAAGGATGGGCTCGTATTCTTTCCGCCGATGTGGGCGATGTTCTTTCGCCCAATCTCGATCAGGTGCCGGGTTGCCATCTCGCCGACCTGCACGTCGTCAGTTCCGACAAAATGGGCGGCGAGGTGCGGGAAGTTCCGATCGAAGAGCAGGTAAGGTGTTCGCTCGTCGCCAAGCTCATAGAAGTTGCGCAGATTGGCCTGGCAGGATGCGATAAGCAGGACATCGACGCCGCGGCTCAAGAGGGTGCGAATCTCCTGCCGCTCGACTTCGGGGTCTTCTTCTGAAGAGGCGAGAATCAAGGCTCTCTTGCTGTTTCGCAGGACGCCGCCCAGCGACTTAGCAAACTCGGCGAAGAATGGATGGACGAGGTCCGGAACGACCAGGCCAACTGCATGGGTCCTGCCGCTGGCGAGGCCTCGCGCCATCATGTTTGGCTGGTAGTTCAGCTCCTTCATGCGCTTCAATACGCGTTGCCGGGTGGCCTCGCCTATATCGGGATTACCTCGCAGCACTTTCGAAACAGTTACAAGTGAGACTCCGAGGTCTCGCGCAATGTCCTTCAACCTTACAGCCATAGGTGCTCCCTGATCCATGGGCCCATTGGATCGAGTGCCGGCACGCGGAACCGCAGTCCGCGCATAACTAACATCATCTGGCACATTTGTGGATTTACTTCTTTGTTGTGTACTCCGGATTCTGCGGAATGCTGAGCAGGTTAGCGAAGAGTCGATATGCACCGGGAACACCCAGCGGCAGCTCCCGATAAAACGCATACGCAGTGTAAACATAAACGCCGGTACCATAGCGGGCGATCAGCAAGCCGCCTTTCTGCGGGGCCTGGCCGGGATCGTGGGTTTCGAGAGGAGCCTGGTATTGCGAGTCCCAGGTATTCATGAACTTGGAACCGCGCTCCTCGATCCATCCCGTAAAATCCTTCGCTGTGATGACGTTGGGCCATCGAAAGATCGGACTCGAAGGATCGACGAAGGTCATCGGCGAGGCCTCGTCAGTGACCTCCTCGGGGTCGTTGGTCATGCTGTAAGGATACGGTCCGAAGTTATGGTCGAACTCCGGCGTCTGATACTGAACGACGACTGTGCCGCCATTCTTTACGTAATTGAGCAGCCGGCCATTGTAGGTACGCAGATCCGGCCGCACAGCATAGGCGCGCACACCGACGAGAATCAAGTTGTATTTTCCAAGGTCGCCGCTTGCGAGGTCTTCCTGCGCCAGGTAGTGGACCTTGATGCCGAGGTTCTCGAGCGATGCCGGAACGTCGTCGCCGCTGCCAGTGATATATCCAACCTGAAGGTTCTTGCCTACTTTTAACATTAGTGCCAGTTGTCTGGTAGGTCGCGTCGCTATAAAGAAAATATGGCCGCAGTCCTGGATAGCCGACCTGGACGTACCCCTCTTTATAGTCGTGGTTGTTGTAGCTGGCGACGGCGGTAACTTTATAGGTTTGCTCTGTGAGACGGCCGGGAGTCACATTGAACGTGACCATCTGTTCCTGCCCGTTCTGCGCGAAGGAAAATGTGTCTGTGGCAGGCTGCGATTTCCAGCCGGATGGCAGTTCAAGATGAATGCCTCCTTGTGCCGGCCCGTTCACATTGTTGTGAATCTTGACGCTAACAGAAAAAGCGGTCTCGCCCAACGGAACGACGCCGGCGCTTTGCAGCATCGTCACTGAGATCGCAGGGCCGATGGGCAGAGGATGGTAGACCGTGCCGGGACCTACTTCGCGCTGCACGGTCTGCACGGTCTGGGTCAAGTGAATCTGCACATCGTTATAGGTGGCCAGCACCTGCGCCTGTAGCGGGTACGGCGCGAGAGCCATGTTCCTGTATTTCGGGTTGTGCACATCGTAGTAGGGTTGTTCGAGACCTGGGTGGTCGAAGTAGGGCCGGGTGTATGGCTCATTGTCCGGAATCTTCACTTCAAAGACCGTGTTGAAGGTGCCGCCGCCGTTCAGTTGGCCGGAGTCCTTATCCTGCGATTGAACGCTTGAGCTGTCGCCTCCTTCGAGATCGAGTGAGACCTTGTCGATCTTTACGGGGATGGGGCTTCCATCGGCCAGGCGAACGATAACAGGGAAACGCTGCCCTGGTACGGCCATCGGAAAGGTGGGCCCGTCTGAGCGGCCGCGGGCTCGGAGGCGTGCGGCTGCGGCACGCTCTTCATCGTTACCGGGCACGGCGTTGTTTCTGGCTGGGGGAGGAGGAGGCGGTTCGTCAGTTACATTTGCGGTGAGCGAAAGGCTGAGGGTAAGCGCGAGCGCATCGTTGAACTGCGTCTGCTTGGTCTTCAGCTCGTGCAACACGTCATACTTCGCGTCGGCAGACAATGCGCTGCTGTTGACCTGGTTGACCAGGTCGTTGGTGGCCTTCAGGCCCTGTGCCAGCAAAGGAGCGATCGCGCTTGGATCGGCGACTGAATAGGTTTTGATCGCCTGCTCGACCAACCCGTTGATCGTGCTCAGCCCCTGGGTAAGGAAGGCGTGCTGCTGGTCACCGGCGAGACTGGCGATTCCTTGCAGCGAGATATCAATTCCGTCGAAGAACGAGTTCTCCTTGTCGGCGGCGGAGATGCGCGAACCGAACCGATGGTAGGCGGAGCTCGCCGGGCCGGCTGGAGGAATCTGCGCGCCGCCATTCTGCGACTTTTGAAAACCGAGGCCGGTGCGTGAGATCTGCTGCATGCTCAGGCCGTTGGCCGTGCTGAAGGTGCCGGTCGGCACTTGTACCGTGGTGCTTACGGCTCCCGGCTCGAACTTACCGGAGATGTAGTTCTGCACGCCGGCGGGCGCCCAGTGGTGCGTTGCATAATCGTAGAGGCCGTTCGGCGAGATATTTCCCTGCGAGAGAGAGGCTGGGACGCGGGCGTACTCCTTCAACGGATTCCAGGGCCGAAGGCCTTCCTTAATCTGATCGGGAAAGACCGTTGGGTCGCCTGCAGCGTTGAACACTTTTTGCGCCCACATACCGGCGGCCGCGTGGTTTCCGTGGCCGTCCGACGGGCCGCCGACGAAGACGGAAGTGATGATCAGTGGCCGGGTGAGGCGGACTACACGCACGACGTCTGCAAAGACTCTATCGTTGCCCCACTTCTGTATCGCTTCGTCCAGCGCCTTCGAGAAGCCATAGTCAGTGGCGACGGTGAAGTATTGGGTGGCACAGTAGTAGCGGTCCGCTTGAAGCAGTTCCTCGGTGCGGACGAGGCCGAGTGCGTCCCAGAGGTCAGCGGACATCTCATTTGCTCCGCCTTCGCCGCGGTTGAGGGTCAACAGGCCGACCCGCGCGCCCAGGGTGCGCGAGGCATAGGCGAGCGTTGCGCCATCCTCGTCGTCCGGATGCGCTGTGACCATGAGCATGCTGGCCCTGGTGTGGAGTTGCTGCAAGGCGACGGAGAGTGCTGCGATGCCGCGGTTTTCAGCGATGGCCTGAGCATCTGCTCGCTCGCCTGCCTGTGTCCAGCAGGGTGGCTCAGCATTTGCTTTCGGGGTCAAACCGAACACAGGTCCCAATACGCCCAGGCACAGGAGACTCGCTTTGATCACTCTCTCAGTTTTCATTGTAGACACCTCATTGACCAAATCATCCGCTCATCTTGTGACTTGATCCATGTTTTGGTTGATTCGAGAACATCAATCCGAGCCGTCAATGTCAGAATGGCGGCTCGGATCGCGTCTGTCTGCTAGAAATAAAACTTTGCTGCTATCTGGAATACACGAGGTCCGACTGTAGTTGAGGTGACCTTTCCGAAGTTTGCACCGGACGAGGAGATGTTGGCGGCGGGATTGCCGAAGCTGGGGTGGTTGAATGCATTGAAGGCCTCAAAGCGGAGTTCGATTCTGTATTCCCGAACCACGGGGAAGCTCTTGAACAGACTCAGGTCTGCATCTTTTAATTCCAGGCCCATGCCACACTCTCGGACGGCACGATCCAAAGGTCCCGAGCGTCGGCGAAGAGAAAGCTGCTGGATTGATAAAGAAGCCGGTTGAATGAGTCCCGGCAAATTGTGCCGGATTCTTGGTTGCGCCCGTATAAGGATTGCCGATGCAGTTCGCATACGATGCGCTATTGCCGCCGGTATCGCTTACGTTTGTCGCGGTGACGTTGAACGGCTCACCGGTTTGCAGAGTAACAATTGCATTCACCTGCCAGTTGCCCAATATGGCTGCCGCGACTCCGCCGTTGTTCAGGACCAGCCCGTCCTTGCCGATAGGCAACTGATAGGTCCCGGTGGCTACAAACCGGTTGCGGACATCCTGATACGAATTGCTCATTTCGAAAGCGTAATTGTGTGCATTTTGAGGCGTATCTCCGCCTGTCAGATTGTCAACGAAGTCCCCCATATTATGGGACCACGTGTAGCTGACGGAGTATGCCAGCCCGTGCTTGAACTGGCGCTTGATGTTGGCTTCCAATGCGTTGAAATCGGTATTTCCATCGTTGGTTGCGATTTCTACAAAGGCGTGTTGTCCGGCGCCGTTTGACGTGTCGTTTGCGTCGATGGTGTTCCCGGAATTAAAGCTGGTTAGGGGGAAGTAAATGACCGCGTTCGGAGTGACTACGGAACAGGTCGGGCAGCTCTTTACAAATCCCTGGTTGCCGTTCTGGACCCGGTTCATCTTGCGGCCCCAGTTGCCGATGTAGTTGATGCTAAGGATGGTGGACTCAGTTATCTGTTGCTGTATGCCAAAGCTGACCTGCTGAATGTAGCTGGTGCGGTTATTTACTCCCTGCGCGCGAATATGTTGTGTGGGCAGCCCTCCCGCTACGCCGTTGACGCACACTCCATTGACCAGGGTGCCTGTGACACAGGTGACGGCCGGGCCGGGGGTAAGCAACAGCGCCAGGCTGTTTGGACTCAAATAGGCCGACGAGTTCATTCCGGCAGGAGAATCCAGTTGAAATACAGGAACGGTGCTCCCCGCGCTCTGCGCAATATTCCATGAACCGAGGAAGGGTGGGTTCTGCTGCAGCATGGATTCGGATCCGATTCTGTTGATGAATTGGTGGAATACCCCATAACCGGCGCGTATAACAATCGGTTTGAACACGTGATATGAGACGCCGATGCGCGGTGCGAAGTCGTTTTGGTCAGTGTTCATCTGCGTCTCCCCAGACCAGCTGCCGGGCTTGGCGGTCAGGATTGTGCCGCCGTTTGCCGGCGGTCCATTGGCGATGCAGGCAGGATAGGCTTGAGCTCCGCAGGAGAAGTTGGCGGTCCGGTCTTCGCGGTTCAGCCAGAATGGCGGATAAAGCTCATAGCGAAGGCCGTAGTTGACGGTCAAATTCGCGCCCGCCCGCCATGTGTCCTGCGCATAGAATGAATTTCCGCGGATGTAATTATTGATTTCGTTGGTTGTGCCGAGAATCAACTGGGAGACATTGCCCAGAAGCAGGTCGCCCGCGCCAAATCCACTTGTATTGGTGAAGATTCCGTTGTTGTACATGATTCCCTGCGGCGCCTGAATGTCGAAGAAGTTCAAAGCGTCCTGGTGATATTCGTAGCCAAACTGGAAGCTGTGCCTTCCCTTCAACCAGTAGACCGCATCAAGGATCTGATAGGTCTGAGCTACCTGATACTGGGGGCGATAGTACGCAGACCCTATGCTATTGATCCCGCTCTCCTGGAAAGGCGGAATTCCCGTGACAAAGGGATTGTTGGGGACTCCATTCAAACCGATCTGACCAGCAGCTGACTGTCCGGGGGTCAGGCCAATCGGGTCGCTATGCGCATAGGTGCGCAGATATCCAAAGTGGGCCGTATTCGTGAGATTGGGCCTAATGGTGTACGTCCACCCCAGCGCGACCGACTGATCATGCAGAATGTAGGTGGTTGGAAAGCCGGACCCGTTCCCGGCGATGGGATTGGATGTCCATGGTGCGGGATTCTGATAGTCCGAATAATCGAAGGCGTACCGAGCGAATATTTGATTGGCCGGGTTGAGTGTGTGGTCCACGCGTACATCGAGGGTTCGCGTGTTGTTTGGAAGCGTTGCGGAATAGACATAGTTCGCAGCGCCGGTAAAGATATTTACAGGGCCAAGCGCAGGACTGGGGGCCGGATACAGCTTCATCACTGCCAGACCGACCGGGTCGAAGCAGGATGGCTTAATCACGTTTGTGGAAGAAAAACAGTTTGCCTGACTCGGCACCAGAGGAGTCATGGTCCGATTCGCCGCCGCCATGTAACTGCCGTTGGTGGCTGCACTAAAATCACCATTCTGCATCGCGGCTGTTGGAACGACCGATTGAACCGTCGAAGCTATATTGCTGAGCAATTGTTCGTATGAAACAAAGAAGAAGGTTCGGTTGCGGAGGATAGGGCCGCCGATAGTTCCTCCAAACTGGTTTTGGTTATAGGCTCCCTTGGGGACGCTGTTGTAATTATTGAAAAATGAGTTTGCATTCAATGCGCCGTTCTGGATGTAGTCCCACGCATCTCCGTGAAAGCTGTTTGTGCCGGACTTGGTTGAAACGTTTACGACTGCACCGGCCGATGTGCCAAACTCCGCGGAGTATGTTCTTGTCTGCAGGACAAATTCCTGCAGTGCATCGGGGGGCGGAATGACCGACTGGGTTGACTGCTCCTGCAGGTTCTCCGACTTGGAGTTGTTGTCGATGCCATCGAGTTGAAAGTAGTTCTGCAGTTGCAGGTTGCCATTCACGCTGAAAAGTCCCTCAGCCGGATTGGACACGACGTTATTACGAAAGACTCCGGGCTCGGTCAGAGCGAGCTGATCGTAGTCACGTCCATTGAGTGGCAGGTCATTGATCACCTGCGTATTGAGCACACCGCTTACTCCGGCCGTCTGGGTTTCAAGCAACTGCGAACTCGCGCCAACCTGTATCTCGGTTGTGACGGCACCCACCGTGAGCTGAAAGTCCACCTGGGCTCGGGTTTGTACGTTTATCGTGACGTTCTCCCGCACTGCTGTCGCGAAGCCAGACTGCGAGGCCTTGATGGTGTAATTGCCGGGGATAAGCTGGAGCGCCTGGTACTCGCCATCGCCGTTGGTTGCTAAGGTTCGGGTGACGGCGGTTGCAGTGTCGGTAATGTCGACTTTGGCGCCGGCGATAACTACTCCGCTCGAGTCGCGCACCGTTCCGACGATTGATCCGGTGTCGGTTTGCGCGAGTCCGGGGATAGCCGCCGCTAACAGTAGAAGGGCAAGCCCCAAAATAACCATCAGCGGACGCGAAGAACGAGTTTTCTTGTCACAAAGCGAGAGAGATTGCATTCGATGCCTCCTAAGAAAATCTCTTGCAATAGCGCTAAAGCTCAACCATAGAACTTTTGTGAAGCGATTAACTGCAATGCCCCCAGCGGCGTGGTCCTCAATCTCTGGAAGGTGTCAGAGAGCGATGCCTAGGCACGATTAGAGTTTGGGCAGCAGTGAATCGGGTCCGAGTACGAGGAGAGTACGTTAGCGCTTATCAAAAGCGCAAGAAAAAAATTGAGCAGTGCGAATCTTCGTGGGCTGTCGGCCTCCCGTGGTATATTTCCTCGTATCTTCTACGGTTTGGCGAGGGTTATCCGTTGATACACTCAATGTGGCTTCCTGCGAAGCGGTCGTTGAGTCAAATCTGATATAAGCGCTAAAGTAACCGGCTGATGGACAGGAAAGCAATGCGGATCGCCGCCGGCAAGAGTTCGCCGCTACCCCTTGAGGTATCTCGGTGAGTGGCCCTGGAACACGCTCGGCCCCATCGGCGGAGTCCGATCTCTCTCAAACTCATGTGATAAGGGGCATCGACCTTAGGGGTGCTATCTCGGCCAACGTCCTGAATATGGTCGGTATAGGTCCTTTCCTTACTATCCCGCTGGCCCTGGCCGCAATGGGGGGTCCGCAGGCGATGCTCGGCTGGATGCTGGGCGCACTTATCGCGCTGTGCGATGGACTTGTCTGGGCGGAGTTGGGTTCGCAGATGCCCCAGTCCGGCGGCCCGTATTACTATCTGCGCGAGGCCTTCGGGCCGCTTCGCTTCGGCAGTCTCCTGAGCTTCCTCTTCCTTTGGCAGACCATGCTTATCGGCCCACTGTCGATCGCATCCGGCGCGGTCGGGTTTGCGCAGTATGCCAAATATCTCGCGCCCTCGCTCCACGGCTGGCAACTTCCAGTGCTTGCGGCGGCGGTGTGTCTGGTCAACACGGTGCTGCTTCTGCGCAGAATCACTTCGATCAACGGTCTGTCCATCGTCATCGCCACAATTGTGATTGCGACCACGCTATGGATCGTTGTCAGCGGCTTGCTTCATTTTCACGCGTCGATGGCGTTCGATTTTCCGCCCGGTGCGTTCCACCTCTCGCGCCAATTTTCTGTAGGACTCGGAGCCGCAACCCTGATTGCTCTATACGACTACGGCGGCTACAACAACGTATGTCTGTTTGGCGAAGAGGTGTGCAAGCCACACAAGACGATTCCGTACTCCATCATCATCTCAATCGTCCTCGTGGCCGTGCTCTACCTCACGATGAACATCTCGATCCTCGGAGTCATTCCCTGGCGCGAGGCCATGCACTCCGATGCCATCGTGGCCACATTTATTCAGAGGCTCTACGGCCCGCTGGGCGCAAAGATAAGCTCGGTCCTTATCCTCATCGCCACCTTTGGATCGGTCTTCGCTATTCTGCTCGGCTTCTCGCGCGTTCCGTATGCTGCAGCGGCGGATGGCCACTTCTTCTCCATCTTCGCCCGGCTGCATCCGAAGGGAAATTATCCCGTCGTTGCTGTTCTGAGCCTGGGTCTTCTTTCGGCGCTGGCCTGCATCTTTTCTCTCGGCGATCTCGTGAGTCTGTTGATCGTGGTCCAGATCATGCTGCAGTTCATCGCACAATGCGTTGCTGTTATCGTCCTGCGCAAGCACGCCATCGGTGGGCCTGCTGCGTTTCGAATGCCTCTCTTTCCTATACCTGCGCTTATCGCTCTCGCGGGATGGATCTACATTGTCGCCACGAGCGGGTTACGCTACATAGAGATAGGGATGGCGCTGATGCTTCTGGGGGTCATCGCATTTCTCCTCCGCTCCTACCGGGTACACCAATGGCCGTTCAAGACCGCATGACAAAGATCCGGGATGTCGCAGTTGTCGGCGAGATATTCGCCGATCACATCTTCTCCGGCTTCGAGCGATGGCCTCAGCCCGGGGAAGAACACTTCACTGACCATTACATCCGGGAGGCAGGCGGCGGAGCTGCCATCACTGCTTGTGCTCTTGCCCATCTCGGCCGAAAGGCCTCGATCTTTGCGGTGATGGGTGAACAGGACATCTGGCTGCGGCAGCGTCTTTCCGACTTCGCAGTCTGCCTCGATGGGCTGCGCGCCGTTGCGACAGCGACTGCCGTCAGTGTAGCTATCTCGACGCGCGAAGATCGTTCCTTTCTCACCTGGCCCGGCGCCAATCGTGAGCTGGAAAGATACCTCCACGAACCTGAGACGCAGCATCGACTTACGCAGGCGAGACATGTGCATCTGGCCATGCCCATTAGCCGCGAGCTGGCGCAGGAGCTGTTTCCTCGACTTCGCTCCGCGGGTTGTACGATCTCGCTCGACACCGGCCATCATTTCGATTGGCTAAGGGATGCGGCGAACTGGAAGACGTGTGCGGAGGTCGACTTCTTCCTGCCGAACGAAAGGGAGGCACAGATCATTACGGGGACCAATCAATTGGATCGACTGATTCCGAGCTTGCGCGCAAAGGGCATGGAGCACGTCGTCCTCAAGCTCGGCCGCAAGGGGGCCTCGGCCTGGCTCGACGGCCAGTCTTGGGCCGCGGTCGCTCTTTCTGTAGACGCCGTCGACACAACCGGCGCCGGTGATGCATTCGATGCCGGCCTGATCGACGCAATCCTGGACCACGTTAGCCCGCTCGAGATGCTCGAACGCGCTTGCCTCTACGGCTCGCTGTCGACCCGTAAGGCAGGCGCCCTCGCAGCGCTCCCAAACCGAGAGGAGTTGAATCGATTTCATGCCCAGCTCAAGCAACATTAAAATCGCGCTGATTGGCGGCGGTGGTGTACGCACGCCTCTGCTGATCTTCGGCATCCAGGAGGCTGCACACCTTCTCCGTCCTCAGGAGCTTGTCCTCTACGATCCGGATGCCGAACGTGTCCGCATCATGGCCGAGCTGGGGCGTGCTATCGTCGCGCGCGAGGGAGGGAGTCTGCGCATCCGCATAGCTGCGTCCGCGGAGGATGCCATTGCTGATGCCTCTTTCGTCCTCAACAGCATTCGGGTCGGCGGAATTGACTCCCGCGCTCTCGATGAGAGCACGGCAATTGCCCATGGATATCCGGGCCAGGAGACCACCGGTCCCGGCGGCGTGGCAATGGCTCTGCGCACCATTCCGGCCGCGCTCGCTTACGCCCGCCTGGTGGAGAAGCACAGCCCTTCGGCGTGGCTGGTTAACTTCACTAATCCTGCCGGCCTTATCACGCAGGCTATAGCACACTCCACCGGTGCGCGTGTTGTCGGCATATGCGATACGCCGGACGAGCTCTTTCATCGTATCGCAACCGCGCTCGATGCATCTGCGGAGCGAGTGCACTGCGAGTACCTGGGACTCAACCATCTTGGCTGGGTAAAGCGTGTTCTGCTCGATGGAAAGGACGTTACAGCGGCTTTGTTCGAAGACGACGCCGCGCTTGCGCAACTCTACTCCGGCAGTCTCTTCGATCACGATCTGCTTCGCAGCCTCGGGTTAATCCCGACCGAATACCTCTACTTTTATTACTCGCGGCGCCGCGCACTGGCCAACCAGCGGGCGGTGGGAACCACGCGCGGCGAGGAGGTGGCGCGGCTTAACGTGACTCTCCTGTCCACGCTCGAAAAGCAGATTAAGTCCGGCAACATGGACGAAGCGTTGGCCGTTTACACCGCGTATCTCAATCAACGATCCAACTCTTACATGAAGCTCGAGGCCGACCGTGGATCCGCCTTCGACGACAACGCAACTACGGATCAGAATCCTTTTCGTTCTGCGACTGGATATCATCGCATCGCCATCAACGTGATGAAAGCTCTTAGCGGAGCCGGCACGCAGCGCATTGTCGTCAATGTTCGCAACCATGGCGCTATCGAAGATATTGACGATCAGGACATCGTTGAAGTGCCGTGTGCGGTCTCGCTCGATTCGATTCAACCGGAGGCGTGTGGGCGTCTGCCAGAGGCCGTGCGTGGCCTGGTGCTCGCCGTGAAAGCTTACGAGAGGGCCGCGATGGAAGCCGCTATCTCGGGCTCTGCGATGATGGCGCGCAAGGCCATGCTGCTCTATCCACCAATCGGGGAATGGGAACCTGCGAAGGCTCTCCTGGACGACATGATCGGTCACAATCCTTCTCTCGAATATCTGCGTGGGACTTGAAGATAGCGACAATTTTGCGGGGGCACCCCCCCCCCATAAATTTGTGCAAAGTCTAGTAAATAATAGAGTTAGGTTTGGACTTTGGTGCTGGCTATTGGCTGGAAAGGCGCAGGGAACTGGCAGGATGCTGCTTTGCACCCCCCTTTTAGAGGGGGTAAATGTCAAGTTTTTGCGCGCGCGATCGCATTGGGTTTTCGATGCGCGATGCGAGGTGAAGACCAACTTCGATGGCGCTCAGGTTGCCGTTGCCAAGCGACAATGCCGGCGCATAGCTCATTACTACTGCTTCTTCATGAAGCCGCGCACTATCGCCGCAATCTCGTCTGCTTTGGTATCAAGCGCGAAGTGCCCTGCGTCGAGTACGTGAACCTCCGCTTTGGGCACGTCTTTGCGATAACGCTCCGGCTCGCCGAGGTCGAAGGAGAGATCGTGTTTGCCCCAGAGGACGAGCAGCTTTGGCTGCGTCTTCTGCATCCATGCCTGCCACTTCAGGTAACCCTCGACGTTAGTCCGATAGTCGTAGAAGAGATCGCTTTGAATTTGCGCCTGCCCTGGCGCGTTCAGAAATCTGTATTCGTCGGTCCAGAGGTCCGGGTCATAAAGCTCGATGTTCGGATCGTCGCCGATGTGGCGTGTCTTCGTGGTTGCAAACGATAACAGGTTTGTGCGTAAAGCATCTTCATTAGCGGGCCGGTCCGCCCAGAATGCCCGGCGGGTTGCCCAGTTGGCACCAAGGCCTTCATTGTGCGCAACCGCATCCTGAACGATGAGGGCCTGCACTCGCTCGGGATGCGCGAGTGCCATGCGAAAGCCAACGGGACCGCCGTAGTCCTGCATATAGAGCGTGTATCGCGACAGGCCGAGCGCCTGGGTGAAATCGTTCATCACGGAAGCGATGTGGTCGAAGGTGTAGTCGAACTGCTTCGGGTCAGGCCAGTCGCTGTGTCCGTAGCCTGGATAGTCGGGCGCGACCAGATGGTAGGTGTCCGCAAGCCGTGCCAGCAGCGGCTCAAACATTCGCGACGACGATGGAAGGCCGTGCAGTAGAAGTATGGTCGGAGCGTCTTTCGGACCCGCTTCTCTGTAGAAGATGGAAAGCCCGTCTATCTTTAGAGTGCGATAAGAAGTCTGGTGTTTCATGGGAGGCTCCTTTGCCTGGTTTTGAGCCAGCAACTGTAATGATGCGGAGATCACAAAGATCGCCAATGCTACGCAGGAAAGCTGAAAGCATCGGGCGGAACGGAGTGTTAAAGGACGCATTGTTTAGCTCCTCTTATACGAGACCTCTACAGTGAACACGTCACTGTGGCAAGCCACAGGCCTGCACTTTGATCCGCACTTGTCCCGCACCGGCCTCTGGAATCTCGCGCTCGACGATCTGGAAACCTGCGCCGGCCCTGGAGATTTGAGCGGCTTTCATCGTTGCTACCGCCACTCCTGTCGTTGCCATGCATCCTCCTGTCGACTGCGGTGGTTGGTGAAATGCGCTCAGCCGATCTACTCCGCGACTTCGAAGATGACCTCGAGTTCTATCGGCATGCCGAGGGGAAGGCTGGCAACACCGATCACCGATCGAACCGATGTCTTCTCGACACCAAAGATATCTCGAAACAGGTCTGAGACAGCGTCGGCGACTCTGGGCTGGTCGAAGAAGTCGCCGGAGGTTGCTATGAACACTCCGAGGCGGACGACGCGCGTCACTCTGTCGAGGGAGCCTAAATGTGCCTTCGCCGCAGCGAGGGCGCTCAAGGCAGCGGTGTACGCGGCATCTCGCCCAGCTTCGGCATCGAGCTCCTTTCCGAGCCGGCCAACGTACTTGGGTTTGTGGTCGACGACCGGGAGCATTCCGCTGAGGAACAGCAGGTTGCCAGTTTGGACGGTCTCGACGTAAGGGCCAAATGGCGTTGGTGCGGATGGGAGCTGAATGCCCAGGTCCTGCAGGCGGCGATCCGCGCCGTCCGGCTGTGACGCTTTAGCGCCTACCATTGGCCTACGTGCGCACCGTCGTCCACGTGCAGCACCTCCCCGGTTACGTGATTGGCTTCGGCCAGATAAATGACAGCCGCAGCGATGTCCTTTGGATCGGAGACCGTTCCCATCGGTGAACGGGGTTCCAGAACCGCGTTTGGGCCTTTCTTATGGAGAGCGGTGTCGACGACGCCAGGCGCGATCGCATTAAAGCGGATATGGTTCTTAGCATATTCATTCGCGAGACTGAGGGTAATCGTATTAAGTCCACCTTTGGTGATCATTGGAATCGATGCCGGTTCGCCCGCAATGGGGTTGTCGGCCAGCGACGCTGTGATGGTTGTCACGCTGCCGCCGGTGCCCTGCGACAGCATCTGCTTGACCGCGCGCTGGGTCATGAAGATGAACCCTTCCAGGTTGATGGAGACGAAACTGCGAAACTCATCGATCGTGTAATCCATAAAGGGTTTGGCTGAAAAGATGCCCGCATTGTTGACTAGATGGTCGATTGAGCCGAACTTATCGATCGCGGTCTGCGTGACCTTCTCGGCCGTTGCTTCCTGACCGATGTCTCCATCGATGAATGCGATGTTTGGCGATGGTGCGAAGCCAGCGGTGGAAACGCTGCGTGCGGTCGCAACGATGTTATAGCCGCGATCCAGAAAGGCCTGGACGATGGCTGCTCCGATGCCTTGCGAGGCGCCGGTTACGATGACTGTCTTGTTGCTTGCCATACTTGCCTCATGTCGTTCTTCCTGGAGGAACTTTAACATCTGCGATGTTAGTCAAATGTGAAGACAGAGACCCGAACGCCGGGATCGACAACTTTAATCTCAAACGGCACTCAGGGTGGCGCAACGACCAGAATAGTGTAATCTGGCATCCTCTTTGCACATCGACTAGTGATACTGCGAAGAACGGCAATAGTATGTCCGATCATTGTCGAATCAGACCGCTCATCGCAAACTAGTAAAGCATACGCAGTCACGAGGTTTCTTCATGGAGCCGAACGTAAGCCCGACACCAAGTGAACCCAGTCAACTGTCCACCGCAAACGGGCTGGCGCTGGTCCGACTGATAATCGGAGCAATGTTTGTATCGGTCTTTTTTGAGAATCTAGGAAAAGGTCTCTACAGGCCGGGGGGTTACGCGGGGCTGATCCATTACTACATCAAGGCGAGCCACTCCCCGGATGCCTGGAAGGCGGTGATGGGTCTGGCGGCAAACCACGCCTCGATAGCGGCTCCTATGCAGGCGATGACCGAGATCTCTCTTGGTGTTCTGCTTGTTATCGGTCTGGTTACTCGACCGGCCGCATGTGTGGCGTTTCTGTTTCTCGGTAGCCTTTGGATTTCTGAGCTCGGCACCTCGTGGATATGGGAACTGCTGGTTCCGGTGGTCGCATCGCTTGGGCTTGCTATCGGACGCGCGGGCCGGAGATGGGGCGTTGACGCGTGGCTATCGCAGCGGTGGCCCTCTTCTCCGTGGTGGTGATTGGGGCCAAAGCTTACGTGCGAGTGTCTGTCATCATCCCGACCCACAATGAAGCTCAGTCGATTGAGCACGTTTTAGCGGATCTTCCATCCGATCTCACGACGGAGGTCATCGTTGTCGACAGCAACTCGAATGACGGGACGCCCGAGATTGCCGCGAGAATGGGAGCGCGCGTGATTCAGGAACCGCGCCGCGGCTATGGGCGAGCGTGTCTTACAGGGCTGGCCGCGGCAAGTTCCCCTGACGTGGTTGTGTTTCTTGATGGCGACTATAGCGATCGGCCCTCTGAACTGCCGATTCTCCTAGAGCCAATCATTGAGGGTCGTGCGGACATTACGCTTGGTTCCCGCCTGCGGGAGCGACGTTCTTTTGATGCGTTGCCCTGGCATCAGGTGTTCGGGAATCGTCTCGCGGCCGGCCTGATCAGGCTTCTCTATGGACTGAAGATCAGTGATCTTGGCCCGTTTCGCGCTGGCCGCGCGGATGTACTGCGCTCGCTCGCCCTCGAAGAGACTACCTATGGCTGGGCGGTTGAGATGATTCTCAAAGGCACCATGGCTGGATTCCGGGTGGTTGAAGTTCCGGTGAGCTACTACCCGCGTATCGGAAAATCGAAGATAAGCGGGACACTCAAGGGCACGGTTGGCGCCGCCTGGTTCATCCTGAGCTTGATAGTCTGGTATGCTTTCCAGCATCGAAAAGCCGGGATACGGCCAGCGTAAGTCTGGGTCAAAAAAATTATGAATTCTTCAAACGAGACGGTGGGGGCTTCGTCAGGTAGCGACCGTGTGCTGGTAATCATGGCGAAAGCACCGAGGCCTGGCGTGGTCAAGACTCGCCTGACTCCCAGCTTTTCTCCTGAGGTCGTTACCGCTTTCTATCGCTGTCTTCTCGATGACACGCTGGCGCTGGCGCGGTCATTGGGAGATGTGGAGGTTGCCATCATGTGCCCGAACTCGGACGTAAACGAGCTGGCGCAGTTGGCGGGAAAACAGGTGGGCGTAGTTGCTCAGAAAGGTGAAGGTCTTGCCGCAGGCCTCACTTCAGTGTTTGACCACTTCACAGAAGGTCACCAACGACGTACCATCGCCTTCAATAGCGACAGCCCACACCTGCCGCGTTCTGTTCTCGAAGGCGCGTTCACAACGCTGGCAAAACACGACCTGGTCGTGGGACCAACGGACGACGGAGGCTACTATCTTGTAGGAGCAAAGGCTTCTCATCCTGCGCTTTTCGCGCGCGACGGAATGGGCACCAGCAGTGCGCTGGAAAGACTCCTATCGAGCGCACAAGCGCTTGAACTGTCCGTAGGTTTCTCAGATCCTTTTTACGATATTGATGTGTCTGACGACCTGAATCGGTTGGCAGCGGAGTTGCGTCTGGCTCCGACGAGGGCGCCACGCACGGCGCAGTGGCTTAAAGAGTGGGAGCTCGAGACGGCACAATCGCAGACGGGCGCGGGAGAATTGTGAAGGTCACTCCCGAGGCGAGAGTCTACGTACTCGGTGCGATGTTGTGCGTGGCACTAACGATCTGCTCACGAAACTTCGGTGATAGAGGCGGACCTTACTTCATGGCCTCTTTGATGTTTGCGGGCATCGTGTACCTCTTAGCGATTCGTGAGTTTTTCACTACACCAACATTCGCTCGACGCGTTGTCGTCATTGGGCTCGTTCTGGCTGCAGCTTGGAACATTGAATTTCTTCGGGTACCCGCGGGCGTTGATGATGATATTCATCGATATGTTTGGGATGGCCGCCTGCAGAGACTTGGCTACAACCCCTATCTTGTCGTTCCCAGCGATCCCGCCGCCAAGGGGCTGCACACCGCGGAAACTCGCACCATGAACAACCCGGACCTGCCCAGCCCATATCCACCGGGAGCGTTGCTGTTTTTCCGGGCAGTGACCGCGATTCATGAGTCTACCTTTGCATTGAAAATAGCTCTTGTGGTTTGCGAATTCGCCATTGTTTTCGTGCTGCTGGATGTGTTGCGTTATAGCCGGCAGGGAGCGCACCTGGTTCTGGTGTATGCCTGGAGCCCATTGTTGGCCATTGAAGTGGCTGGCAACGGTCATATTGATATTGTTGGCGCGCTGCTGTTGCTGGTGTCGGCCGCTGCGCTGGGGCGTCGATGGCGGGCAGTTGCGGCCGTTGGATTTGGGCTGGCTATAGCGGTGAAATTGCTGCCTATCGTACTCTTGCCCCTGTACTGGAAGCGGGTTCGCCTTCGCGATGCTGCGCTGGCGGCAGCCGTGGTCGTACTCCTGTACGTGCCATTTCTTAATCACGGTCGCATTCCGATTGGGTCGCTTGGAACGTATGTCCAGAGTTGGCGCTTTAATGGTCCCGTGTTTGCGCTGCTCGATCGAGTAGCGCCTCCGCAGTTGTTGGCCGGGATTGCGGTGCTCGCTGGATTAGTGATTGCAGCGTGGCTAAGACGCGCAGCGCCGGAGTGGTCACCGGACCTATTTGCGTGGCCGATGGCAGCATCTCTTTTGTGCGCACCCGCCGTGTTCCCATGGTATCTGCTTTGGCTGTTGCCATTTCTGACATCGGCCTCGACGCTGCTGCTCATCGTCTGGACTGTGAGCATTATTCCCACTTATGTCATGTGGCATTTGCGCACGCCTGGACGTCCGTGGGGGGCGCTTCCTGTTTGGGTAATGCTGCTGGAATACGGATGTGTGGCGATCGCCGCAGTGATTGTCTGGTTGTACCGCGGGAGGGAGTCCAGGCATGTTGGCTCTCCATTGGACGAAAGCGTATAGTTTCGTTTCGGGTCCTGGGTAATATCAATTCCAATCTCAAAAGAGGACTTCCCATGACAAGATTGAGCCGTTCGCTGATGTGTCTTCTGGCTTTCGCTGTGCTGGCGGTTGCTCCGAGTTCCTGGGCGCAGACGCCGCGTCCGCCAGTTCTCGAACAGGTTGCTAAAACTTATGGTCTCGACTCGTGGAATCAGATCGAGGCGATCCGTTACACGTGGAATGGGGAGATTACAGGACTTTTCAAAGCGTCTCACGCGTGGGAGTGGGAGCCCAAGACCGGAAAAATTTCCTACGAAGGACCGGATAAGGACGGTAAGCCGGTAAAGGTCAGCTATGTTCAATCGCAGCTCAACAGCCAACCTGACGATGTGAAGAACCAGGTTGCGCCGTCTTTCGTCAACGATAATTATTGGCTTCTGTTTCCATTGCATGCTTACTGGGACACCAGCGCAACGGTGACTGAACAAGCTATGCAGAAACTTCCGATCGGAACCGGGTCGGCCACGCTGGTTTCAATAAAGTATCCCGCGCAGGCAGGCGGTTACACACCGGGGGACACCTGGGACCTCTACGTTGGCAAAGACAACCGGGTCGAACAATTTGTCTACCACCGCGGCGGGCCCAAGCCGCCGCAGCTGGTCACTGCGACGTGGGCAGGCTACAAAAAGGCAGGGCCTCTGCTGTTCTCGACGGAGCACCGCGGCATCGCCGATGGCAAGCCTCTGCACATCTTCATTACTAATGTGGCCGTTAAGCTGACAGGATCGGATAAGTGGATCAGCGCGCAGTAAGTCACACGGGACGAAGCTATCTCCAAGCGCTCTCAGAACTGTAGAATGCACGCACTGCGATGAGAGCCGACATCTATCTCGATATCGGGCAAAAGAACTTTGCGTCCGGTCTGTTGCCTGAGTTGATCGCTGTGCTGCGCCGGAGCCACCCAGGCGATTTGGTCGCGGTGGTCGGTGACGAAGAAGGCGTTGGCCCTGAATTGGAAACATGGTGCCGATTCACCGGCAATCCACTGCTTGAAACGACGATCGAAAACGGGCGCATGCGGTTCGTCTTTCGGTGCGGGGCTGTCCCGGCGCCTGAAGACAATCGGCCGGTGGGCTCGCGGCTTTGGCTCTACGCGAACTTCGACTGTAACCTGCATTGCGACTACTGCTGCGTGCGTTCGTCGCCTGCGGTGCCGCGACGGGAGCTGGGGCTTGCGCGGGTGCAGCGGATCGCTCGTGAAGCGCCAGAGCTTGGCGTCAAAGAGATCTTCGTTACCGGGGGCGAGCCGTTTCTGCTGGAAAATATCGGCGAGATTCTGGCTTGTTGCGCTGCGGCCGCACCGACCACGGTGTTGACTAACGGCATGCTATTTGCGGGACGACGCGTGGAGAGCCTTGGAGCGTTACCCCGCGACCGAGTTGTCCTGCAAATCAGCCTGGACAGCGCTACACCAGAGCTGCATGACCTTCATCGTGGACGCGGCTCTTGGGCGCGCGCACGGGAAGGGATTCAGCGCGCTCGTGCGCAAGGTTTTCGCGTGCGCCTTGCAGCAACCGTTTCGACCGATACCGAGGCCGAGCAGTTCCGCCAGTTCCTCGATGAGGAGAAGATTGCTGCAGAAGACCGAGTGATACGCCGGGTCGCTTTGCGCGGTGCTGCAGCCGAAGGTGTCGCTCTTAGCCGAGCCGATCTTGTGCCGGAGGTCACCATTACAGCTGAGGGTGTGTACTGGCATCCAGTCGGAGCAGTCGATGCCGATATGCTTGTCACGCGCGACATTTTCCCGCTGACCGAGGCCTTCGCAGCGGTTCGCCGCGCCTTCGAGCGCGAAGGTGAACATGCGAATAAGCTGGCAAGAATCTTCAACTGCGCGTGAGCGCTCTTCGAGCGAGCAGCAGATTTCGCGGTTGGCTGAGGCGGGTTCGCCTCCTCTCTCAAGCCGACTTAACCACTAACTGGTTGAAGAATCCCTGTTGGGTCGCGGCCTGCCGCAATGCCGCGTAGCCGTCGAGATGAGGTGGGAGCCAACGTTGAAGTCCTTCGGCGTCGAGGATCAAGCGATGAGCAGGGTTGTCGTAGCTCATCGCTGAGAGTGCGTCGGCGAAGCGCCGCTCCAGCTCAGGGTCGAGATCGGGCCGTGCCGTGAACATGCAATGGTTGTATGCAGGAGAGGACCATACCTCGTGAAGGCCGCCTTCGGGCACCAGGCGCTCTGTGCGAACCGTGCTCCAGAAGGGGCTGCCGATTGCGCCAGCGTCGGCTCGCCCATCGAGGACGGCGCGCACCACTTCAACTTCGCTGGTCCCGGTATCACCATGTTTGCCCAGGTCACTGTCGAAGCGAAGTGTGCGGTAGTCTTTGCCCTCGTGCATACCTTGCTGTTCCAAAAAGTGAACGGGCAGAATAGCTGCGTGTCCACTGTCTCGGCTGCCCAGCGCGAGCGTTCGATTTCTTAAATCCGAGAGCGTGGAAACAGGGCCTCCGCTAACGGCGACGATCTTTGTCATCCAGCCGAGATCGGTGTCGCGCATTGCGACCGCACGACAGGCATGGCCGCTCAACTCATCCGCTTGCAGGTAGGCGAGGTTTGTATTCCAGGCGATATCGATACGCGGGGCGGCATCGTTCGGTTGGGCGAGGAGCGCCATCACCTGCGCCTCGTAGCTCTGAAAGAGTACGACCTCAACGGGCAGCTGCGCTTCGTCGTGAAAATAGCTCCGCATTCCCTCCCAGATCGTAACCACCTTCGGATTGTATGCAACAGCTCCCACCCAGATCGTCTTGCTCATAGGCCTCCACGGTTCCTGTCGGCGACGTTTCAGAAGAGCGGTATTCCCAAGAGCGATTTCCCGATGAACTCGCGCAGAACATCGCCCGTTGGCGCCATGACAGCGCCTGCGTGCGCATCGCGGAAGAGGCGTTCGATGCCCAGATGCTTTGAGAACGCGGCACCGCCGCAAACGCGCATTGCTGCCGAGGTAACGCTGATAGCGACATCGCCCGCAGCGGCTTTGCCCTCAAGCACGCGCAGCATGGTGGTCTCGCGCGGCTTTTCCAGGTGATCGACCAAATCGTCGATGCGTGCCGACAGCCCGTCGGTATCAATCTGCATCGTCGCGAGTTGCGCGCGCAGGGTAGGCAGGCTCTCGCCGAGGCTCTGACCGAGATGCTCGAATTTCGCGCTTTTGAGGTGCGACACGGTTCCAGCGACTGCCGCTCGGCACAATCCCAGGGCCACCGATGCTGACCCCAAACAGAAAAGCGGGAGCACCACGTTTAGCATGGCAGGAAAGCCCGCGCCGTCATCCGTGAGCTGAAAATCGGATGAGACTTCGCAGTCGTCCAGCGCAATCGGCGCAGAAGCGTTGGCCCGAAGTCCCAAACCGTCCCAAGGCCCCGCAACTGAAAGGCCGGACGCGTCCGCTCCAAGGAGATAGAGGGTCGAATCGGTAGGTCCCGCCCCTTCAGGGGCAAGCGCAGAGACGACATAGCTGTGCGCATGACCAGCGCTGGTCACCCACGATTTCCTGGCGCTTATACGCACGCCGTTACCATTCCGGTGAGCGCGGGAAATAGGCGCCCAGAAATGACTGCGGGAGCCGGCTTCACTGAAGGCGAGAGTGGATAAATGGCGGCCTGCACCAATCTCCTGGAGTATGGGCGTGAGTGCCTGAGCCGCATTTGAGCGCGCCGCCGAGATAGTCGCAGTGCCGAGGATGTGCATCAGGTAAACCATCGCGACAGAGGCGTCAGCCTCGGCGAGTGTGGTAGTCACGGCGGCAAACGTGCGGGGACCTAAACCTGAACCGCCAAAATCCGCGGCTAGCATCAGCCCAAGCAGTCCAGACTCACCAAGTGATTTGACAGCGTCAGTAGAGAATTGTCCGGCCTTGTCATTTTGCCCTGCGGATGGCGCCAGCACGTGACTGGCGATCTCGCGGGCTTTCAATACGGCCACGTCATGAGTCATGATCGCACCTATCATTCACAAATAACTGGATCGAAACAGAATTGTCGCCGGGGATGCGCGGAGGTGTCAAACCACAAAAACCGTCTACAGCACCGAACTCCTGCAAGACGCCGCCCTATACTAACGCACCTTGGGCCGATCCCAGGTGGTCAGGGTTAGTAGATTCACAAATTATTGAAAAGATTGGTCGAGGATCGGAGTAGAACGGCGCGATGGATACGTCATTTCTGAAATCGAAATGAATCTCCCCCTGCGTCCTGTACCGAAAGCGATTCCAAGAGATGCTTCGTATATAGTCCGGTGGCCACGAACTTTGCTCCATCCCGAAGCATCATCAGGAGGACCTGCTCACCATCCTTGTCGATGGAGGTGATCTCGTTTAGATCTACAACACAACTCTGAGATGGCTGACACCGTTGATTTGCGCGCCAACTCGTGATCAGCTCTTCGACGGTTGATCCCGTCAACCGGCCTTGAAGAATCCATCGTTGCTCGGATGTACTCTCGGTCACAGTGATTCGCAGCATATTGCTCATTCCTTACAATCCGACATATCGACGTATCTTCCTGAGACAAAAACTGCTTTTGTACACCAGCGAGTCAATCCCGCTGCATCAGCGGGCGCCGATATTTTCCTCTCTTGCATCCGGCTTAATGTTCCGTATCTGTCGACTGTCTGACATGCGTGCAATTGGCATGCCTAACACACAGACATTTTCGAGTGGCTGACTTTTGCGTAGAAGACGGTGAAATCGATACAGAGATATTTTTGGAGATGCTTATAGATTGGCAGCGTGCCAAACGGTTGGCACTCGACGGGTCAACCGTTTTCGCATCCTTGTAAGCTAGGATCTCTTGGGACGGGAGATGCCGAGTTTCTGCATCCGAAACTGCAGCGTTGGACGCTTCAATCCGAGCTTCGCAGCTGCTCCGTTTGGGCCCGCGAAGACCCAGTTGCTCTGCTCAAGGACCGAAAGGATGTGCCTTCTTTCGATCTCCTCCAGAGTCGCAGCTCCATTTGTGTGACCGTTCGGCTCGGAAGGTTTTGATCTCAGGTCAGTCAAGGATATCTTCAGAACGGACCCTTTCGAGAGGATCACCGCCCGCTCAATCACATTCTGCAATTCACGAACGTTCCCGGGCCACGGGTAATTGGTGAGTGCATTCATCGTATCGGCGGAGATTGTGTCGATCTCCTTCGTCATATTGCGAGCGAAGTGCTGGGCGAAATGTCTGACGAGGAAAGGGATGTCTTCTTTCCGATCCCTGAGAGGCGGGACATAGACCGGGAAAACATTAAGCCGGTAAAACAGATCAGAGCGAAACCTTTGTTCCTCCACCATCGCGCTCAAATCCCGGTTGGTTGCCGCAATGAGACGAGCCTCCGTGCGAAGCGTACGCGAACTACCCAAGTGCTCAAACTCCCGTTCCTGTAGAACGCGCAGAAGCTTCGGCTGGAGCTCCACAGGAATCTCGCTGATTTCATCAAGGAAGATGGTTCCCTGAGATGCCAACTCGAAGCGTCCTATCCTTTGCGCGATAGCTCCAGTAAACGCACCCTTCTCGTGCCCAAACAACTCGCTCTCCAGCAAACCGGTAGGAATTGCCGCGCAGTTCAGTTTGACGAAGGGACGGTTCTTCCGTTGACTCAGGTTATGAACGGCGCGAGCGATCAGTTCCTTCCCGCTTCCAGTCTCCCCTTGTATCAGAACAGTTGAATTTGTTGGCGCAACCGCTTCCACTTGTCGCAGTACCTGGCGGAGTGCCGTGCTGTTTCCGATGATGTCTTCAAAGTTGAGCTCGCTGCGGATCTCATCTTCAAGATAGAGGTTCTCCTGTTTGAGCTGGTCGGAGAGCTCCGTGATGCGCCGGTAGGCAAATGCGTTGTCGATGGCGATCGCGACCTGTCCGGCTATTTGCGTCAAGAATTCGATTTCTGAATGAGTGAAGGCGTTCTTCTCCAGTCTCACCAGACAAAGGACTCCAAGGGTGCTATCGCATCGGATCAGCGGGAGCAGGCAGAGCGTCTTGACACCCTCGCCGGAGATGACCCCGTTGCCAAAACCGGACCCGTTCAGATCTTCGATGTTGCCAACCCATGGCTTTCCATTACGAAAGACCTGGCCTGCCAGCGAACCGTCGAGCGGCGTTGACATGTTCTGATGCGCGATGCCTTTGCCGTTTGGAAAATCGAGCGCATATAGCTGAAGCTGTTTATTCGCTGCATCGGGCAGGATCAGGGCCACGCCGTCCATGCGCATGATCTGGCGCATGCCAGGAGAGACAGAGCGGAGAACCTCTCGCAGCTCGAGATTGGATACGACGCTGTTATTCAGATTGAGGATGAGCTGCAACTTCTTCCGCTCACTCTCCAGCTGAGATTGCACAGTTTCCGAATAGGCAAAGTTCAGACGATTGTCGATTGCCAATGCGACATACTCTGCAAGGAGGGACAGAAGGTCGATTTCGTTCCTGGAGAAGGCGTCTCGGGTCGCTCTCGCAAAACAAAGTGCCCCAAGGCGACGAACCGCCGTATACAGCGGAAGGATACAAAGGGACTGGTTTCCGCGTTCACGGAACAATCGAACCGTCTTATCGAAACTGATTTGCTGATCGAACCTGATCCTTTGATCGAGGGACGAAACAGCGAAAGGATGCTGCTGCTCCGAGATAGCCTGACAGATCTCATCCTGCCACGGCTCTCTCTGGGGCTCTAGGATGATTGCAAGTTCTCCGTTATCAATTACGTATCCCGAAAGGGTAATCTCCTTCGCAAGAACCAAGGCAGCCGTATTGGAGACGACAAGACTGGAAATCCCGGAAGGCAGGGAACGTATCAGTTGTTCCGGATCAGAATGCGCATCCAACGTGTGAACAAAGCGAACAAGTTTTTCGACCTGTTCGACCGACAGGCCATTGTCCGTCAAAGCGACAGCTTGGAGTTGCGACCTCATGATCGGTAAATTAATTTCCCCCTTCAGTCGATGACTGATAGATGAAGATTCGGACCTGAAGGTGGCAACGATTGTGCGGCTTTATCCAGCTTCGTCCAGCTTCGAAGTCCGGACACCGGAATCGATTGCGAGTCCTTGTTGCCTGCCAAGTGCTTGGCAGGTAGTCAACAGGCTGGCAGGCAGCGGCCTGTTTTAGAACGGGTTGTCGCAACCGAGTCTACAAATCTTCCGTTATATGAGCAGCTTATGACGACCGGGAAAAGATTACCTTCGTGGCCCGAAAATTGCATCTGGGTGCAATGCGAGATCGCAACTCATTCTTTGAGAATTGCGGAACAACCTTTTCATTTTGTTCTGAGGGGGGCCCGGATGGATCTGGAGCAACAGCAAACTGAACAACCGTCTAGCTTTCGCCTCGACGTCCCGCTTCACGACCTACTTACCAAATCTACCGCGATTGCGCCGGGGTTGCGGCCCAATGGGCAGCCCCAGACATTTCCTGACCCTGTGTTTCCCCAGCATCCCGAACTGTTGGGGCCAATCGATGAGGCCGACGGTTGGGTTCCCCCCGAAAAACGCCGTTGGACACCTGGGCAGATTTACCACACGATGCAGGGATGGCTATTCCCTTACATCCGTTCAAGAGTTACTGCCGGAGACTTCCATCCCCTCATCGCCTATCTCTTTACGGAGTTTAAGTGCAATCTCGACTGCCATTACTGCTGGGCCTTCGACAACAAAGTTAAGGGAATGACTGAGGATACGGCGAAGCGCTCGGTCGACTGGCTTCACGGAACGGGCTGCCGGGTGCTTGCCTACATGGGCGGAGAGCCGCTGTTGCGCCCCGACCTTATCCATCGAATCACCTACTATGCTGCCAAGAAGAACTTTTGGATCTACCTGCCGACGAACGCGCGGCTATTGCGCACCGACGTAATCGACAAGCTGGCTGATGCGGGTATCTCCACGTTCAATATTGCCGTGGATGCCGTCGATCTGAAACAGGGCTTGCCTAAGGCGCTGGTCCCCATCCGCGAGCAATTCAATTACCTCATCCGCAAGCAATATGAATATGGCTTCTCGGTCTTTCTCAACATCAATATCTGTCGCAATAACCTGGACGATGTACGACAGCTTACCGAGATAGCTCACGACAACGGCATCGCAACCGACTACCACATCAACGAGTCTCCATTGCTTGAGCAGGACGAGCACTTCAAGCACGCGGACCACAACGTTACCTACATCACGAAGGATGACTGGCCAGCCGTGGAGGAGACGATTCAGTGGTTGACCGAAAAGCAGGATGCCGGATACAAGATGGTGAACTCAAACACCCGGTTATGGCAGATGGTCGACTTCATGAAAGGCAAACACTTTCCCTGGAACTGCCGTGCTGGTCAGAACTCCATGATCATCCGTGTCGATGGGACGCTTGCGCCGTGCTTTCCGATGTATACGGCGAGCTATGACTGGGGCGTGGTTGGCGATCACAAGTTCGACACCAAACAACTGGATCACCAGAAAGAGTCCTGCCAGACCCACTGTTTTTCTACGCTCAATCACATCCTGGGCTGGTGCTATAACGACCAGCGCGTCATTAAGTATTTTTTCAAGCAACTCGCTCACGGCTTCCAGGGGATGAAAGGGCAGATGTAACACCGACCTATTCCTGATACACCTGGCTGCTCGAAAACCCGCACCTGGAATACAAGGAGACGCAAATGCCTTTAACTGAAGAGATCGTTCAAAAAGACTTCGAAGTAGAAATCCAAGCTCGTATAGACGCTGAGCGGGCGCGTCTTCGCGCGGAAGCGGGATTGGCTCGCATGCGCGAGTTCAAGAAGCCGGTAGAGCGCACATTCACTGCCGCGGAACGGGACTACGTGACGATTCTCTTCGGCGGTCTCACCTGGAAGCACGAAGAGATGATCAAGGCCGTCTTTCACGGCAGCGGCTATCGCTGCGAGAATATTCCGACGCCGGTAGTGGATGACTTCCAGGCTGGAAAGGAGTTCGGAAACAACGGTCAGTGCAACCCGACCTACTTCACGGTCGGCAATCTCGTGCGTTACCTTCAGCAGCTGGAGCAACAGGGCCAGACCAAGCAGCAGATTATTGACAACTATGTCTTCTTCACTGCCGGTTCCTGCGGTCCGTGCCGTTTCGGGATGTACGAAGCTGAATATCGCTTCGCCCTGCAGAATTCTGGGTTCGATGGCTTCCGGGTTTTGTTATTCCAGCAAACAGATGGCATCAAGGCTGCAAGCGGAGAGCCGGGATTGAAGTTCTCCGTTGACTTCGGCATGGGCATGCTCAATGCGCTCAATCTTGGAGATGTCATCAATGAGCTTGTGTACCAGGTTCGCCCCTTTGAAGTGAATAAGGGCGAGACCGACCGCGTCATACGGGAATCGGTGAAGACTCTCACCGATACGCTGCGCGACCGGAAGCGCTGGCACATCATGGAAGCAGCTCCCTCCTGGGCAAAGCCACTCCTCGATAAGAATAAGAAACTGACAGGAATTGGCTGCACGCTCGGGAAGATTGGCGACAACCTTTACGGCAAAGAGTACGTGGACGCGCTGCACGCCTGCAGAGACAGCATCAACGCGATCGAAGTCGACCGTTTGCGCGTGAAGCCTGTCATTAAGATCACTGGCGAGTTCTGGGCGCAGACAACCGAGGGTGACGGCAACTTCAATATGTTCGCCTTCCTCGAGAAGGAAGGTGCGCAGGTTCTGGTTGAACCGATCGCTACATGGATCGCCTACATGATGTTCGTCGCCAAAGAGGGAGCCAAAGCGCGAGCGGACGCCGAAGCTCCCTATCGTGATCCCAAGTGGTACGAGGTGAAGAAGCGTCTTGCGAATGAACTAAAGATCTTCAAAAAGACCGGAGGGCTCAGCGCCGGTAGCGCCATGTGGACGTATTTTTATCACCGCACCATCAAGCACATGGGAGATACGGCTCACCACCTGGTTCCGCAGAAGGAGCTCGCACGGTTGGCACACCCCTTCTACCATCAGCTCGCGCGCGGCGGAGAGGGACATATGGAGGTCGGCAAGAATGTCTACTATACCGTGAACCATCTGTGCCACATGGTATTGGCGCTGAAGCCTTTCGGCTGCATGCCCTCGACACAATCGGACGGTGTTCAATCACGGGTCGTCAACAAATTCAAAGACATGATCTTCTTACCCATTGAGACCTCGGGCGAAGGCGAAGTAAATGCGCACAGCCGGGTCCAGATGGCGCTCGCAGAAGCGAAGGCCAAAGCGCGCGCGGAGTTTGATGGGGTCTTGCAGGAGACTGGCAAATCTTTAGATGAGCTACGCGATTATGTCGAGCAGCACCCGAAGCTGAAACATGCCCTTTACCGGGTTCCACATCGGAAGGGTGTCGCCGGGACCGCCGCGCAGTTTGCCTGGCATGTGAGCGATTTGATGAATAAAGATAGTACCTATCGTCGCCGGAGTCGCGTTTCCACACCGCATATGCAGCGGGTTGCCTGATGCGCGTTTTGCCGGGGCTGCTGCTGGGAGCTTGTTTCGCTTTAGGGGTGGCCCTCATGGTGTTGTTCGTTATAGTGCTGCGATCCTCGCTGTTGCGTCTCGTCAAGCTTCAAGGTGGAAAGTTCATCTTGGAAATTGAACCTTATGCTGACGTTGGCCAAATGGAACGAATCAAACGCCCGGCTTTTCTTCCGGGCATCCCAGGACTAGTTGTTTGAGAAGAAATGGATGCATCAATTCTTAGTTGGCCTCGACGTAGGTTCCACTACCGTCAAAGCGATTGTGGTTGATGCCGCCACAGATAAAACTATCTGGCAGGACTACCAGCGTCATGAGACGCGTCAGCCAGAAAAGGTCCTCGAGTTCTTGCGACGCATGGAAGCCGACGCTGGAATCGCCGTGGGAAACACACGCATATTCGTCACAGGATCAGGTGGCGGAACTATCGCGGAGATGATCGGCGCGAAGTTTGTTCAGGAAGTGCACGCCGTCTCCCTTGCTGTAGAGAAGCTTCATCCCGAGGTGTACTCCGTCATCGAATTGGGCGGACAGGACGCGAAGATCATCGTCTTCAAAGATGACGCAGAGACAGGGCGCAAGAAGAAGATTCCTTCCATGAACGACAAGTGCGCCGGCGGCACCGGAGCTGTGATCGACAAGATCAATGCCAAGCTCAAGATCCCTGCGGCAGAGCTTGCTAATCAGGCGTATCACGGTATCAAGCTGCACAAGGTTGCCGGTAAGTGTGGTGTCTTCGCCGAAACGGACATTAATGGTTTGCAGAAAACCGGTACGCCTTCGGATGAGTTGATGGCCTCGCTCTTCGAGGCAATCGTGCTGCAGAATCTCAGCGTGCTGACTCGTGGACATACGCTGCGGCCGCATGTTCTTCTCCTGGGCGGACCAAACGGATTCATCCGCGGCATGCGCGAAGCCTGGCAGGCCAACATTCCCCGCATGTGGAAAGAACGGAAGGTTGAGATTCCGGAGGGCATGACTCCGGAGGAGTTGATCAAAGTGCCCGACAATGCGCAGTACTTTGCAGCGCTGGGATCGGTCGAGTTTGGAAAAGAGGAAGAGCCGGGGGTGGGCAGCTATCTCGGTATCGAAAAGCTTCTCTACTACATTGACTATGGTCGTGCAGAGGAAAAAGCAACTGCTGGGGGTAAAGGTCTGGTCGCGGAGGACGCTGAGCTTATAGCGTTCAAGTCGGCCTACGCGAAGAAGAAGTTTATCGCCGCAGAGTTTCATCCAGGGCAAGCGGTCTCCGGGTTCATTGGAATTGATGCAGGATCGACCTCAACCAAAGCTGTTGTGCTCGACAAGGAAGGGACGATTCTGTGCAAGACCTATCAGCTTTCGAACGGTAATCCGATTCAGGATACGATCGAAGTGTTCGAGAAGCTTCGAGGGCAGATCGAGACAAAAGGCGCCACGCTCGATGTGCTCGGTGTCGCCACTACCGGTTATGCCAAAGACATTCTCAAGGATGTTTTGAACGCCGACGTCGCTCTGGTTGAGACGGTCGCACATACGGAGTCCGCGCTGAAGTTCTACGACGACCCCCATGTCATTGTGGATGTAGGCGGACAGGACATCAAGCTCATTGTTTTGAAGGATGGCCGCGTAAAGGACTTCAAGCTGAACACACAGTGTTCCGCTGGAAATGGATACTTTCTGCAATCGACCGCAGAGGGCTTCGGCATGAAGGTGGAGGAGTTTGCGGACATCGCCTTTGCCGCCAAATCCATGCCGTCTTTTGGCTACGGATGCGCCGTCTTCATGCAATCCGACATCGTCAACTTTCAGCGTCAAGGTTGGCGATCGGAAGAGATTCTCGCCGGCCTTGCTGATGTACTGCCGAAGAACGTCTTCCTCTATGTTGCCAGTATTCCAAATCTGGCGGCCCTCGGTACACGCTTCGTCCTGCAGGGCGGAACGCAGAACAACCTTGCCGTGGTCAAGGCAGAGGTGGACTTCATCAAATCCAGCTTTCGCGCCAACGGAAAAGAGCCGGAGATTATCGTCCATGAACACTGCGGCGAGTCCGGAGCGATCGGTGCCGCGCAGGAGGCACTCCGTCTCTGGAGCAATGGCCGTGTGACCACCTTTATCGGTCTTGAAGCAGTTGCGAATATTCGCTATCGCACGACGCGAAATGAAGACACACGCTGCTATTTCTGCAAAAACAACTGCATGCGTACCTTCATCGACGTCGATGTAAATGGAGAGCAAAGCCGGGAGCATACTCACACCCTTGCCGCAGACCGTGCTGCTACGGAAGAGGAGATAGCCGAGGTGGTATCCAACCTACCTGCCCTTGAACAGATCCAGGCGAACCTTCCTCCTGTCGAGTCTCATGGTTCCTGCAGCACAGGACACAGCTCTCCGTCCGTATTCAAAGCGAAGGTAGAGCCGCTGGTTCAAATTCAATTGGCTCCCGGATCAGACAAAATTATCGAGCTGCCGAAACCTACCGAATTTCAGCCGCGCAAGACCAAGGTCCCACTGCGAATGGGTGAACAGCGACTCATCATCGCCACCTGCGAGAAAGGCACCGTAGAAGATCTCGATGAGATGAAGGACATCAAAGCCGATATCGACAAAGTCAAAGCGGTCAATCCCAACTACGTTGATATCGCTGCACGTGATGTCTTCCGTCACCGTGATGTCGAGGTCGTCTCCGATGCGATTCCAGCGACTCGTGGCTTGTTCATTTCAAAGGCAACCAAAGAACGCGCTTCACAGATGGAGCGGCGTAAGGACTTCCGCATTGGAATTCCGCGTCTTTTGAATACATACACCTATGCACCGTTCTTCAATGCGTACTTCGCCAGCCTGGGACTGAAGTCCGAAAATATCATCTACTCCGATTACACGACCCCGGAACTTTACCGTGCCGGCGCAAGCCGCGGCGCCATTGACCCATGCTATCCCTCAAAGATCGGTATCGCGCATGTCTACAATCTGCTCGCGACCAAACATACCAAGAAACCGCTTCACGCGATCTGGTTCCCTATGTACGACGTCCTGCATTCGCATCTCGTGAACCTGACGGGATCGAACGCCTGCCCAACCGTAACGGCAACGCCGGAGACAGTCAAAGCCGCTTTCACAAAGGAGAGCGATATCTTCTCCGAGAACAATGTCCTCTACATGGATCCGATCTTAAATCTCCAGGACGAAAAGATCTGCGCCGACCAAATGTTCAAAGCATGGGCACCCGTACTCGGCGTCACCCGTGAAGAAAACGAGCGCGCCGTTGCCGTCGGGTTCAAATCATTGCAGGAGTGCGAAGCCGAGATTCGCCTGCAAGCGCGACAGACGCTCGATCAGCTCGAACGCGAAGACCGCATCGGTATTGTTATGCTGGGCCGCGTCTATCATCACGATCCAGGCCTGAACCACGAGATCATGGAGGAGTTTCAGAAGTTAGGATATCCGGTCTTTTCGCAAAGCACCTTGCCGCTGGACGAGGACCTGCTTGATCGCCTGTTTGGAGAGGAGGTTCGCGCCGGGTTGATCACCCATCCGCTCGATATCAGCGACGTATGGAAGAATCGTTACTCCACCAGCACCAACCACAAAGTCTGGGCCGCAAAGTTTACGGCGCGCCACCCGAACCTGGTTGCGCTCGAGGTTTCCAGCTTCAAGTGCGGCCATGACGCTCCTATCTACGGGGTCATCGAAGGCATCATCGAACGATCAGGTACACCCTATTTTTCATTCAAGGACCTCGACGAAAACAAGCCGACCGGCTCTATTCGCATTCGCGTCGAGACAATCGACTACTTCCTGCGGCGCTATCGTGAAGACGTCCTCAAGCGTCGCCGCATCGAAGGCGATATCGAAATGCAATTAGCTGCGCTCGAACAATCGCTTCGCAGCCAACCGCGAGGGCGATACGAGATGGCAGTGGCAGGGGATTGAGATTCGAGGTTGCACTGGAAGACCTGCTGCATTTGCATGAAGCGCATCGCCGATCTCAGGAGTGTCGGTTCGTTCTATGGTTGCATCCTGGAGTCCCATCAATCGGTTCGTCCTCTCCAACCTCATGCACCGGCCTATTCGCACGATCCTGAGCGTTCTGGCTATCGCGGTTGAAGTAACCATGGTCCTTACGCTCGTCGGCGTCAGCTACGGCACGCTCGACGGTACAGCTCGTCGAGCCCGCGGGGTTGGAGCGGATATCCTGATTCGCCCGCCCGGGTCATCGATCATAACGCTAAGCACTGCTCCGATGAGCGACAAGCTGGTTCCGTTGCTCGCCAGCCAGCCGGAGGTCGCGATGGCGACGGGAACAGTTGTCCAGCCTCTTGAGGGCCTCGACACTGTCACCGGTCTCGATCTTGATCAGTTCTCGAAGATGAGTGGGGGCTTTCGCTTCCTGGAAGGCGGGCCCTTTCAAAAGGATGATGACATTCTTATCGATGAGTTTTATGCACGCCAGAAAGGACTCCGAGCGGGCGATACATTACATCTGCTGAACCGCGATTGGCATGTTGCGGGTGTATTTGAGTCCGGCAAGCTCGCCAGAATTTGCATCAGGCTCCCGGTTCTCCAAGAACTAACAGGAAATCCACATCACCTCAGCCAGATCTATCTCAAGGTTGATAATCCCGGTCACATTCAGAATGTAATGGACGAAGTTCACAAGACGCTTCCCGGGTATCCGGTTTATACAATCGAAGAATTTACTTCACTGCTATCCATCAACAGCATCGGCCTGTTGCGTAACTTTATCGGTGTTGTGATCGCGATCGCGGTTATTGTGGGATTCATCGTTGTCTCGATGGCAATGTATACCGCTGTTCTCGAACGTACTCGCGAGATCGGTATTTTAAGATCGCTGGGTGCGTCCTCGTCTTTCATCCTCAGCCTTCTCTTAAAGAGACTCTACTTCTGGCTGTCGTCGGTACCGGCGTAGGCATTGTGTTGACGTGCCTTGCGAAATGGTCGCTCGAGCATATCGGGCACTCCGGCCTGACACAGGAGACCGTCTACTCCTGGTGGCCGATAGCCGGTGCGATCGCCGTAGCAGGAGCCGCACTCGGGACTGTGGCTCCGGCATTCATAGCAATACGCCAAGACGTAACTGAGGCGCTCTCTTATGAATAAATTTCGGCAATTGCCGAGACATACTTGGGCCAATTCCAGGTAGTCTGGGTCGCCAGTTCGCAAACTATTGAAAAGAATGGTCGGGGCGAGAGGATTCGAACCTCCGACCCCCTGGTCCCGAACCAGGTGCGCTACCAGACTGCGCTACGCCCCGAACTTTGCGAAATGAGTGCCGGTGGAGAGTGCGATCCGTGTTGCTCAGGCGTTTGGGTTAGCCTGCTGGTCCGCTGTACCGACTAAGCTAGTTTAGCAGAGATTATGGGCTGATGTACTCCCGGGGCGGTGATTTGGAGGGAGTACGCGGCGGCTTGCCGCGGGTGAGGGTGAGAGATCTTTTGGCGCGACAAAAAAACGGGAGGAGCCTCGCTGAGCTCCTCCCAAATTGGTGCGATCGTTTGTTGTCAGTTCGCTTGATTGCGAATTTCTATCTGGCCGGCTTGCCGGAACGGACCTTTCCGTAGGCTTGACCGGTGCGTTTGATGGTTGAGCTGTCGAAGGTGGCGCTGCCGGGAGAGTCAAAGGTTGCACCGGCAGGAACCAGGGTGTTGTCGACGGAGCGGCCGGCGGAATCTCCGGTGCGCAGTTCGATTCGGCTGGGGTCTATGCCCTTTTCATCGATGAGATACTGCTCGACGTTGAGGACGCGTTCGGCGGCTGCCGTTGGATTCTCATCTGCGCCGTGGTGGCCGACGAGGACGATCCGTGAAGTGGAGTCGCGGTTGAGGGTGAGAGCGATGTCGTCGAGGCATCCCTTGGCCTCATTGTCGACACGGACAGGCCGCTTGCGGTCGCGGTCGAAGGAGACCGAGCAGAGGCTTTGTGTTGTGGGCGCCGGTGGGGCGGGCGGAGCGTTGATGCCTACCGAGGTGGTGGCGGAGGCCTGCTTGCCCAGGTCATCGACCACGTTACAGGTGACGGTGATGGCGCCAGGCGCGGCGCCTGCCGTAGACAGAGTCGCGGTGGCGCCGTTGCCGGCGATCTGACCGGAGGACGCTGAGTAGGAATAAGCGAGGGCACGGTTCTGCGGGCTGCGGGCGACCGACGTTATCGTGGAGGTCTGGCCGGGGAGGACGGTGGTTGGGTTCGCCGAGCAGGCAATGGTTGGCGGCTCGTAGGCGTGGACGCGGAAGCCGGCGGTGCAGTCGGCCTGCTGGCTGGGGTGTGTGCCCTGGGAGACGTGTCCTTTGACTGTGTAGTCTCCTGCGGCGAGGCCGGCGGTGGTGACGTGGGCGGTCTCGGTGGTGCCGGCGATCTGGCCACCACTGGCGGACCAGGAATAGGTTGCCGCCCGCTTGACGGCGAGGTTGGCGGGGACGGCGGTGACGTCGAGGGGATCGCCGGGGAAGACGTCTACGGGATGAGCGGTGCAGCCGAGCTGGACCGGCGGTGGAACAGAGGTTGCGCCGAGACGAAGGACGAGGCCGCCGGAGAGTTTGTAGGCGAAGATTTCGCCGGTGCCTCCGGTGACGAATCCGGGGCCGGGCGTGCCGTAGTTTACGTGGGAGTAGTCGAAGTCCGCCTGGACGGGGCGGATGGCAAGATGATTATCCCAGAAGGGCAGGATGATGTCGAAGCCGATTCCGCTGGTGACACCCCATCCCCAGGTGCAGGGTTGGAAGATGGGACCGCCGACTTTGGCACCGCCGACGAGCGCGTGTGCGAAGGGGACGAAGCGACCCCGGGGAAGCCGGAAGACGGGACCGGCCTGGGCGGTATAGACGCAATCGTTGGGGCCGTCGGGGAAGAAGCTGCCCTCAGCCTGCAGGCCGAAGTTGCGATTGAAGTACCCGGTGATACTGGCGACGGCGCCGGGGTTGATGGGCTGATATTGGATGTTGTTAATGTCGCTGTTGACGGGGTGCAGGTAGCCGTAGCCTGCGTAGAGGTCGAAGCGGGAGGGATTGGGCGGCGGGGCTCCACCAGCGGCTTTGGCAGCCTGGGCTGCAGCCGAGGTTGCGCCTGATATGGCGAGGGCAGCGATGAGAATGGTGGCCGAAGTGGTTACGAGTTTTGTCCGAAGGGCAAATAGAAGACGGGGGCGCATGAATATAAATCCTCCAGCAGCGATGCTGCCTGATTCAGAATCCGTTCAGTTTGTCCTGCCGAGGTCTTGAGCGTTTTGTTTGCGCGAAACGCAGGAGGGAACTCGGCAGGGCGCGGAGACCGAGCGCTACTGTTGACCGACGGACAGAAGTACAGAAATTGTCTGTGCAGGAGCCGGGAAGCTGAGACTCGTGCCAGTGACGTTGATGGTGTACGTATGGAACACGGTGCTGGGACACCCGCAGCCAACTAGACCGAGGATACCAAGGGTAAAGACGATAATGAGCAAGAGGCGCATCTTCTGAGTACCTAGTGCGTTACGGCGGCGGAGGCCGGCGAAGAGGACTCCGAGACCGGTGAGCTCAGCGGGGAAGATGGTGGCGACGGTGAAAGGAGCGAGGTCGGCTGGATTCGAGGGGAGTCCAGCTGGTCCCTCGAGCTTCGCGTCAGATACTGTGGTGGTCACGGTCATCGTGGTGGTTACGCTGGTTCCGGCGGTGAGTGTAACGGTGGGGGTAGTGAAGGTGCAGGTTGCATCCGCCGGAAGACCGGAGCAGGCGAGCGCAACCTGTCCAGCAAACGCTCCAGAGGGAGTGACGGTGACCTGGTAGATCGTGGTGCCTGCGCCCTTGATGAATGGAGCATTGGGCGTAGCGGAGATGGTGAATGCGCCGACGGCCTGGGCAATGGCCTGGGTGAGGCTGGCGCCGCTGGTGTTGAAGTTGGTGTTGGCCTGGAAGGCGGCGGAGATGTTATGAGTGCCGATGCTGAGCGCGTTGGTGGTGAAGGTTGCGGCGCCGGCGCCCGTGAGGTTTGCGCTGCCGAGCATTACTGTGCCGTCGAAGAAGTTGACGACGCCGGATACGGTTCCGACAGGGGATGCGACGTTGGCGGTGAAGGTGACGTTAGTGCCGATGACGGCTGAGGGCGCGGAGGTGATGATGGTCGTCGTGGTGGAGGCTGCTGTGATAGCCAGGGTGCCGGGGTGAATGGTTGCGATGTAATTGCCGGCTGAGGTTCCCGAGACGTTCGCGCCGATGGGATAGTTGCCTGCGGAGGAGGCAGGGATCGCGGTGGTGGTGTAGGTGACGACGACGTCATCTCCGGGAAGAACGCCAGTGACGGTTCCGGAGAAGGTGGGGTTAGGCGAGCCATAGACGCGGGCCGCGCTATTGACGTTGATGACCAGCGAGTTGCCGTTGGCTGTGACCGTCAGGGTTCCGTTGACGACGGAGAGGTTGTAATTAGAGAGCGCCGCGCCAGAGACATTGGGGACGATTGGGTAAGGCCCGACCGGGCTGTTGATGGTGGCGGCGGTCATGTAATTCACCGTGACGCTGTCACCGTTGAGGAGACCGACGGTTGTACCGGTGAACGTTGGGTTGGGCGCTCCGTAGGCGCGAGAAGCGTTGTTGGCTGTGACGGTGAGGGGCGCAGGGGTGACGTTGAGAATGCCGGGGCTGGTGACAAGGGTGTAGTTCGAGAGCGCCGGACCAGAGACGGTTGGGGTGATCGTGTAGCTGTTGACAGGACTGGTCACTGTTGCGGTGGTGGAGTAGGTGACGGTAAAGGTGTCACCGTTGAGCGCGCCGGTGATGGTGCTCGTGAAAGCAGGGTTGGCTGCGCCATAGATGCGAGAGGCGCTGTTCACGGCGACGGTGAGCTGGAGCGAGGCGGTTGTGATGGTCAACATACCGGGGATTACGGTAACGGTATAGTTCGAGGCCGCCGGGCCGCTGAGCACGTCGGTGATGGGATAGACGCCGACCAGGCTGGTGATGGTGGCCGTCGTTGAGAACGCCTGGGTGAATGTGTCACTGGGGACTGTGCCGGTGATGGTGCTGGTGAAGGCGGGGTTCGGTGAGCCGTAGGGGCGGCTCGCGTTCGCGACCGTTACGGTGAGCGGTGCGGGAGTTACGGTGAGGGTCGTTATGCCGGTGTAGGGTGCGTAGTTGGTGTCGCCGGAGTAGTTGAAGGCTACGACGTAGGTTCCGACTCGCAGGCCGCTGTTTGCCGCATTGCAGATATTGGCGCCCGAGCTAAATGTCCCGTTGATGGAGCAGAGAGTTATTTTACTGGGAACGGTGAAGCTGATGGTTCCGGTGGGTGGAACGCTGGTACTGACGTCGCCGTAGATGAAGAAGGGCGCCTGGAAGGGTTGGCCATAGACCTCAGTCTGGGCGGGCAGCGCGAAGGTGGCCGTGGACTGCGTGACGAACAGGGTTCCGGTCGTGTTCGTAATGGTGTAGTTCGAGAGCGTGGCGGGAGCGACGGCAGTCAGGGTTGCCGCGATTGGATAGCTGCCGACAGGGCTGGTCGTAGTCGCCGTGCTGGAGTATGCGACGAGGATAGTGTCGCCTGGGACGACTCCGGTGAGCGTGCCAGAGAAGGGAGGATTGGCGGCGCCGAAGCCGCGAGAAGCATTATTTACCACTTCGGTGAGCGGTGCCGGAGTTACGGTGAGGGTGGTGATTCCGGAGGCTGGGTTGTAGTTCGTATCGCCGGAGTAGTTGAAGGTGACGGTGTAAGCGCCCACGGACAGGCCGCTGTTTGCCGCGTTGCAGGTGGTGGTAGCTGAGAAGGTGCCGGTGAGCGTGCAGAGCGTCTGGCTGCCGGTCATGAATGTGATGGTGCCGGTGGGAGCGGCAGTAATGTTTCCGAAGGTGACGGTCTCGGGGGAGCCTTGGCCGTAGACCCCAGTTTCAGGGGCGAGGGTGATGGTTGGAGTAACAACCTGTTTGCCGACGCCGATCAGAGTGATGGGCTGTGGCGTGTTGTATGAGTTCGAACTGATGATGGACTGGGAGCTATATGAGGTGTTGGCTGTCGGTGTGAAGGTAAAACCGATTGCGCAGGTGTAGCCCGTGAGAATGGTCGATCCGCACGTAGTGGCAGAGGGGTTGACGGAGAAGTGGGGGTCGCTGGTGGAGTAGGCGCTGGTGACATTGATGTTGTCGGTGCCTACGTTGGTGACATTCTGGATCATCACTTCAGATGTATTGCCGACCATAACTGTGCCGAAGTCGACCGTCGGATTGGGGTAGGTGACTTCAAGCACGGAGTTGGTCGCGTTGCGGGAGATGAACAGATTGCTGTTACCATCGAGGGCGATGCTGAGCGGGCCGTTGGTGGCCGGAGGGGCGCTGGTGTTGAGAATAACGGCGATATTATTGCTGCTTGTAGAAGAGGCGTAGACGATGTAAATCATGCCGGTGGCCTGATCGGCGATATAGAGGTCGCCGGCTGCGTCCAGAGCAAGCGAGGCGGGCGCGACGAGAGCGGTGCCGGTGGCATGACCCGGAAGGGAAGAGCTTGTGGTTCCGTCGCCTGCGACGATATGAATGATGCCGCTGCTGTCTATCGCGTAGACGAGATGTCCGCCTCGGTCGGCCACATAAAGGATGCCGTTAAGGTCCATCGTAACTGCGTTGGGGAAGACGAAGTTTGCGCTGGTCGCGATGACTCCGTTGGCTTCTTCGATGCTGCCAGAGCCAGCGATGATGCGTTTAGTCCCTGATGCATAAACCTCGATAACATTGTGCGACCCGCCTGCCTGGGCGATGTAGAGGTTGTCGAACGCGTCGACGTAGAGGGCGATGGGAGTGTCAAGGCCGGAGACGTAGCTGGTGTTGATGGATCCATCTGCGCCGAAGCGAGAGACGGTGCCATGGGTGGCATCGGCAACGAACCAGTTACCGGCAGGATCGGAGGCGATGGCGGTCGGGGCGGCCACGCCTGTGAGACTGATGAGCGGACTCGAAGCGCCACCGCCGACCGGGATGAGGCGGATGTCCGGGGTGCCGGGGCTGGCGGCCGTTTCCAATACACAGGCGTTGCCAGCAGCGTCAGTGGTAATGGTCGCGGGAGAGGCTAGGCTGTTGGCGATCGTAGCGGGCGCACCGGGGGTAAAGAGGGTTAGCGCGCCGGTTCCGATGGCCTGCAATCCCTGGTATATGGAGGTGCCGGAGACCGAATCGGCGATCTTAAGGGCCGCGCTGCGAATGCCGGGCCGGGTTGGGGCAAAGCGAACGAAGATCTGGCAGGTATTGGGCGTTGAGCCCGCGGGGGCGGGTGAAAGGGCACCCGCACAGGTGGTGCTGGTGACAGTGTAATCAGTACCGATGGAGGTGCTGAGGTTCACCGGCTGGTTGATGACGAACGTGATTGGCTGGACAGAACTGAAGCTGCCGACCGGGGTATTGGGGAAGCTCAAGTTGTTGCTCAACTCGCGAAGAATATTGTTCAACGAGTCGGCAAAGAAGAGATGAGCCATGCTGTCGAAGGCGATGCCGCGAGGCCCGTTGAGCGGAACGCTTACAGCTGCCTGACCATCCTGGGTGGAGTTGTAGGGCCCCGCGACGCCGCTGGGCAGGCCGGCGACGAGTTGGACGGTGCTGCTGCCGGGGGTGTAGCTGAGGACGTTATTTGGGTTGAACTCGGAGATAAAAAGCGACTGAGTCGGCGAGACTGCGATCCCATAGGGATTGGAGATGGCCGTAGCCGAGCTGCCGGAGGCGTCGTCCAGGCACTTGCCCACGGCGGTGACCAGGGTGGCGGAGCCAGAGGCGAGGCCTGCGACCTGGCGGACGCAGTTGTTGCCAGTGTCTGCGATGTAGAGATCTCCGCTGACGTTAAGGGCTAGCCCGGATGGGCCGGAGAGAACTACGCCGTTAGTGATTCCGGGGCAGTTGGTGGAGACGTTCGTTGAAGCAGAGCCCGCGACGAGGCAGACGTTAGTGGCAGCCGCTGCGGCGGCGTGCTGGATCACCTGGTAGACGTGAGAGGAGCTGACAGAGTCCTGCAGAGAGATGTAGAGGTTGCTGGAAGCGTCGACGGCCAGGCCGTTCGGGGCGGGCGTGATGGAGACGGTGGGGTCGGAGCCGCAGGTTCCGGCGACGGTGGTGAGGTTCGCAACGCCGGTTTGGCCGCTGAAGAGGGCGCGAACGCAGTTGTGTTTGCTGTCGGCGATATAAAGTCGGTTGCTGCTGTCGATCGCCAGGCCAGTCGGTTGGTAGAGGCCTTGCGTGGGCGTGGGCGTTGGGTTGAGGGCGCTGTTGCAGGTGTCGCTTTCGCCGCTGACACTAAGGCCGGCGATTGTGGTGACGTTGCCGGAGGTGTCGATCTTGCGCACGCAGTTGTTGAGCGTGTCGGAGAGGAACTGATTTCCGTTGGAATCGAAAACGATGTATGACGGATTGTTGAGACTGGCTGTCGTTGCGGTCCCGAAGTCGCTGTTATAGCCCGCGGCTGAGCTGCCCGCGGAGCGGGTAGTGCTCTGGACCATCGTCAGGGCCTGCGAGAGAGCGGAAGGCGCGCTGAGCAGAAAGGCGAGAATCGTGAGCAGAATAGTGGAAGATAAGAAACCGCAGCGACGGTTGGAATGCATGAGAGAACTCCTGGGCATGTAAAAGTGCAGCAAGTTTGACAACGAAAGAACTGGCGGAAGATCGTCCGACACAGGGCTAATAGGCAATGGAAATGCCAAACGGATTTGATCGCGTGATTGTTAGCGATTTCGGTCAAACCAAGGTCATGTGTGGGTTTTTACCGGAGAAAAATCGCGGAGGGAGATTTGGATTGAAGGAAGCGAAGCGGGTGGGATGGCTGCCGACTTTCCCTCTTGAGCAAAAGATTGCCCAGATAAATCCAGTCAAGTGGAAAATGATTTCCACTTAGCGCACCTACTTGCAACTTTATCAATAAGCGAGAAGTTATTAGTATATGACTCTATGTAACCCTAGGATTGACCAGCGCTTGCGTAGAGTTTGGTGCGGGCTGGAGTGCAACGGAAATGGTGCTGTCGGGTCAGGAAAGACACCCATTAAGCCGCAAAGACTTGCAGTTGAATTCGTTTTTCTTACTTAGGCCAGGAACCGAGCTCTGGCCCGCTGCAGATCCTCGGGCGTGTCCACATCGAGGTCGCCGTCCACCAGTTCGACGCTCCGCGCTTCCCGGAGAAGGTCTCTGGCGCCTGCGTCACCTTGCAGCGCCATCAAGGCCTCCCAGTGTTTCGCTGGAAAGTAGGCAGGGACGCCCTTTCTTCCGGCGTACTCCGAGGCCGTGATGACAGTGCGCGTCGTTACCAGACGGAGGTGTTGCGCCGTCACTGCGGGCTGATCGCAGGTCATCAGAAGGAGGCCTTCAGCGTCCTTCGCTATGAGGCGACAGGTTCGCACTCCCAGGCGGATGGAGGAGGCGATTCCTTCAGGCCACTCGTCGTTGATGACCGTTACAGCGTCACCGAGCGAAGAGTGAGCAAGGATGGGTACGTAGTTGGCTCCGAGGACCACGATGCTGGGTGCCAGCAACGCCTCGTGCGCCAGCCGCACTGCTCTTTCGATGAGCGTCTCGCCGGAGTCAGAGCCGTCGAGTCTGACGAGCTGCTTTGGTTCGCCGAGCCTTTGCGAGGCTCCGGCGGCCAGAATTACGGCTGGAATCATGCCGTGTGGTCCAGCGCGCAGTGGGCCTGGAGGTAGCGGCTGGCTCCGCCTTCTGCGATCTGCCGGGCTACGTCTTCAGCGGTTAGGCGGCGCGAGGCTCCCAGCTTGCCCATGCAGCAGGCCTGGGCCTCGGCGATGACGGCGAGGGCGATGGCCTCGGGGCCGTCGCCGCCGAGGTCGAGGCCTACGGGGGCGTAGAGGCGGGCGCAGCAGTCGGCTACTGTCAGGCCAGTGATGGCGGCGGCCTCGCTGACCAGAAGGCTGGAGCGGTGGCGGGCTCCAAGGAGGCCGAGGTAGCGCGGGGCTATCTTGAGGACCGCGGCGAGGAGGTCGCGGTCCTGCTCGTAGCTGTGGGTCATCAGGACTACGGCGTCGTCGCTGCGGACTCCGAGAGTGGCTATGGCCTGGTCTGATGGGCCGGTGAGCTGGACTACGCGCTCGGCTTCGGGGAAGCGCTCGGCGCGGGCGAGATGGGCTCGGCCATCGGCGACTACGACTCGCCAGCCGAGCAGGGCGGCCATTTTGGCCAGCGGCTTGGCATCTTCGCCGGCGCCGAGGACTACGAGGCGCTGCGGCGGGAGGAGCTGCTCGACGAAGCGGCCTTGGTATTCGCGGTTGGGGTCGAGTGTTGAGGCGCAGGCGAGCTTTTTAGGTTCGAGATTTTCGCTGGCGAAGATGGTCCGGCCGTCGGGGGTGAGGACTGCTCGGCGGAGGGGCTTGGCTTCGGAATGGGCGGGGTCTGGGAGCCAGGTGATGACGGTGGCCGGCTCGCCGCGGAGTGAGGCTTCGATAGCCTCGATCAGGGCGGCGCACTCGGGGGTGTTGGCGGGCTCGAGGAGCAGGTCGACTATGCCTCCGCAGCCGAGGCCGTAAGGGACCTGCGCGGTGTCGTCGAAGAGGGTCGAGTAGCGCTCGACCCGGGCTCCGTCGCGGACCATCCAGGCGGCCTTGCGGAGGACCTCGGCTTCAAGACAGCCTCCGCTGATGGTTCCGGCGTGGGCTCCGCCGTGCGCTACCAGGAGGCGGGCTCCGGGGCGGCGGTAGGAGGAGCCTTCGGCGTGGACCAGGGTGATGAGGGCAGAGGGAGTGCTCTGGCGCCATAGCTCCGCGATCTGACGGTGGTCCATCATGGGTCGAGTGCCTCGTGCTCGACTCAATACTATTAGATAGGCTTCCTTAATTGCAGGTGGGTACCCCACACCCCCCTATTGCCCGGCGACAAAGTCTTTGTTTTTAGTGATTTGCAGGGTGGATGTGTCTGCAAAATCGTCTAAACAAAGGACTTGTGGCTAAAATAGCCAGAATCAATGAGTTAGACCCAGTTGGTGGCCGGGCCTTGCTCTTGTCTAATCTTCTAAATCTATTTTAGCAAGTGGCACATAACTAATGTGCACTTTTTATCTCTTTTGGAGTGAAGGAGTTAGGTGGTTTTGGGGCTTGATATGCTATTTTGCTTAGGAAATTCTTGAAAGATAGTTTTGGGGTGTTGTACAGGCAAAAGCAAAAGCAAAGGCAAAGGCGAACTGGTACTCGGGTCGCTTCGCTCCCCTCGGAAATGCGGGGGTTCTTCGCTGCGCTCAGAATGACAAGCGAGAGACAAAGGCAATGGCAAAGACGGCTACAAGGGCAGAGTATTTGGCTGTGCTTGGTCTATGGCAGTTCTTTGAGCCAGATGTTGCGGAAGGAGATCTTTGGTGATCCTGCGCCGGCGCACTGCAGGCCGATGATGCCCTTCGCGCGGAACTTGGTTGCGTCGTCGTCGAAGAGGACTGCGGTTACGCGTCCGTTGAGGATCTGGGTGAGGATGTGGCCGCGGGCTATGAGGCGGACCTGGTTCCACTCGCCCATCTTCCATGTCGCGGCTTTTACTTCTTCGACTGGTGCGGCGGTTCCGATGATGCGCAGCGGTTTGCCTGTTTCAGCTTGGATGACCTGACCTTCGGCGGCGATGATGCCGCGGCCGGCGCTCTCGGCGATGGTGCCGATGCCGGCGGTCTGGTTGAAGTCGTACTGGAGGCCGACGGCGTTGTAACGGGGATTGGTGATGAGCGCCGGGTCCTGGCCGGGGCGTGGGATGGTGGGCTGCGGATGGATGCTGCGGTACTGGATGCCGCTATCGGCGGTGGGGCCCTCCATTTTGATCTCGAGGCGGAGTTCGAAGTCGGCGGGCTCGTGGTTGAGGAGGATGATGTAGGACTGAGCGTTGCGTTTGCCCTCGGGCGAGTGGAATTGCCCGACCATGGTGTTGTCGGTGACGGACCATACGGTGGGGTCGAAGTCCCAGCCGGTTAGGGTTTTTCCGTCGAACAGTTGGGTGAAGCCCTCGTGGTCGTTGAAATCGGCGGGGATGGCCTGGGGTTTCGGGCCGGCGCCGGGTTGGGGGGTTGGAGTGTTTTGGGCTGTTGCGGAGAGAGTGAGGAATAAGACGAGAATTGCGGTGGATGTTTTCATCGAGTGTCCTTCGCGAGCTAGGGTACAGGGTGGAGGGTAGAGGGTAAAGGCAAAGAACGCAGTTGTAGTGCGTGGGTAGAAGGCAGAAGCAAATACGGAGATTCTGGCTTCGCCAGAATGACGAGCAAGTGCGACAACAAAAGCAACAGCAGATCCCTGCGAGATGACAAACAAAAGAGCAAAGAAAGAGTGGAGCCAGAGATTAGAGGAGGAAGCGGAGGAACTCTTCGAGGAGGTTGGCGGCTACGGCGGCTCGGTATTTGGCGGTGGAGCGGATGTCGTCGATGGGGAGGGTTTCGGAGGTGAGGGCGGCTCGAGCCTGGGCTATCAGGGGGGCTATTGTTTCGGGGGTGATGGGCTTGTTGAGGAGGACCGCCTCGGTGGCGGGGAGGCGGGTGGGGCGGTCGCGGAGGCTGGCGGCTCCGATTCTTATGTCTTCGATGAGGCCGTTGTTTATTTTGGCGAGGGCGGCTATGGCTACTTTGGAGATGGCCTGGGCGTTGCGAGTGCCTACCTTGCGGGTGTAGGACTTGTGACCGCCGAAGTTACGTTTTAGGGTGATGGTGTGGAGGAGCTCGTCGGGGCGCAGAGCGGTTTTTTTGTAGCCGAGGTGGAAGTCGGCGTAGGGCATGGTTCGGGTGCCGCTTGCTGAGATGAGGGTTAGGACGGCGTCGTAGGCGAGGAGGGCGGGTGGGGAGTCGGCGGCTGGAGAGGCGTTCACAATGTTTCCGCCTAAAGTCCCTCGGTTCTGGTTGGCTATAGAGCCGGTCCAGCTTGCGGCTTGCGCCAGAAGAGAGAAATCGCTGGCGATGATGGGGCTTTTGCGGATGTCGGTGAAGGTGGTGCCGGAGCCTATGGTGATTTCGCTGGGCGTGGTGCTGATGAAGCGGAGTTCCTTGAGGTGGTTGATGGAGAGGAGATTTTTTTGCGTGAGGCGGCCTGCTCCCAGGGCGACCATGATCTCGGTGCCTCCGGCTATGGGGGTGTAGCGGCCGGGGTTTTCGGCGAGGGTAGTCAGCACCGCTTCGAGGGTGGCGGGGGCGATGATGTCGTATTCGGCGGGGTTTGAGTGCATGAAGGCAGTTGTCAGTTGTTAGTTGCTAGTTGCTAGTTGTAATTCTTGGTTTGCGACGGTTTGGACGGCGTCGAAGATGCGGGTGTAGCCGGTGCAGCGGCAGAGGTTTCCGGCGAGGCCTTCCTGGATTTGTAACAGGGTTGGTTGCGGATATTTCTGGAGCAGGTGGTGGGTGGCGAGGATCATGCCGGGGGTGCAGATGCCGCACTGGGCTCCGCCGCGCTCGAGGAAGCATTGCTGGATGGGGTGGAGATGCGGTGGCAGGTCCATAGGCCGGGCCTTCAGCCCTTGGTCTTCGGGAGGAAACGGTGACCTGGGGCGTTGCCCCAGGCTGGTATAGGGCGCGCCGTTGGCGCTTTCTTCGTGGGTGTCCGTAGCGCTGGGGCTTCCGGCGGCGTTCGCATTGGCCAATGCAGCCAGGCCTTCGATGGTGGTGATGTTTGCGCCTTCGGCTTGTAGGGCGGGGATGAGGCAGGAGTTGACGAGTTCTCCGTTCATGAGGATGGAGCAGGAGCCGCACTCGCCTTCGCCGCAGCCTTCTTTTGCGCCGGTTAAGTGGAGGTCCTCGCGGAGGACGTCGAGTAGGCGCTTCATGGGTGGGGTTTCGACGGTTTTTTTGTCGTTGTTGATTGTGAAGGTGATTTTTGTGTTCATCGTAGAACGATCCAGATGTCTCTCAGAAGAATCCATGTGAGCCAACACATTACGCCTATCAAAATTATCTTTAGAGGTGCGAAGTCGGTTTCACTTAGATCAAGCCCGATAAGACGAAATGTTTTTTGAAGCATTCCTCTTCGTAGAAAGACCGCAAATAACGGCACGATGATTAGGACGAGAGTGATCTGGATTTTTATCAGGTCGCTCATGCTGTCGCCTCGGTTGAGATGTTGAGGCTCAGAGAGGGGAGCAAGTCCCGGGGGCTAAAGCCCGCTTTTGTGGTGGGTCCGGGAATGTCCGGGCTAAGGCCCGGACCTATCTCAGAGGCAACGGCAAATGCAGATGCAAATGCAACAACGGCGTTCCTGGTTGAAATGGTTCGATCGGTTTCGGTGACGTGGAGAGTATTGGGGTCCTTCGACTGCGCAGCTTGCAAAGTGCGCAAGCTGCTTCGCTCAGGATGACGGGTATTTGGGGTGGGGAAGGCAAGGCGGTCAGCTTCTCCACCCCAACGAGCAAAAGCGCTCGCCGGGGACCCCGTTCGCTCGATGCCCACACATCAGAATCGATGTATGGGGCACCCGGGTTTTGTGGGTTGGAGAGGAGAGCATATCCCAGGGGCTAATGCCCGGTTTTGTGGCGGGGGTTGAGAGACCCAAGGAGACCCTAAGCTGAAGCATAGGGCTACCAGGCTTGGGGTACCTAGAGGCAAAAGCAAGTGCAAAGGCAAAAGCAGGTCCTTCGACTTGGCTTCGCCTGCGCTCAGGATGACACGTCTTTGGGGTGTCTTGAGAGTTCAAAGACGACGAGGTTGCGGTTGAGTAGATCATGCGGTGGCCTCGACTCTTGTGTCGCGGTCGATGGTGGGGTTGAGGTCTTCGGTGCCGGAGTCGGGGGTGCGGGTCATGCGTTCGAAGATGTCTTCGGGGAGCAGGGGGATCTCGGTGAAGGCGATGCCGGTGGCGTGCTTCGATGGCGTTGAGGATGGCGGGGGCGGGGCCGTCCATGGGGAGTTCGCCGATGCCTTTGGCGCCGCAGGGGCCGTGGATGCTGGGGATCTCTTCGAAGTGGACGTGGATGGGCGGGAGGTCGGCGCTGGTGGGCATGATGTAGTTGGTCATCTGGTTGTTGGCCATGTGGCCGTTTTGCCAGACGCATTTTTCGTAGAGCGCGTAGCCGATGCCCTGGGCGACGCCGCCTTCGATCTGGCCCTTGGCGAGGATGGGGTGGAGGACTTTGCCGACCTCCTGCAGGGCGTAGAAGTCGGTGCAGGTGGCGGATGTAGGTGGTGGTGTCGACGGCGACCTCGGCGACGTAGACGGCCCAGGCGTAGGCGGGGTAGGCGTCGCCGCGGTAGTTGTCGTCGTCCCAGAAGATGTTCGCCGGGGGATTCGTAGCGGGCGGATGCGCTATGAGGGAGCCGTGCTGGGCGAGGTAGGCGAGGGCGGCGGTGTTGAATTCGGCGGGGGTGTGAGGTCGTGGTGGAGCAGATCGGCTTCGTGAGGTGCGGAGGGTGGCGCAGGAGTTGTCTGGCGCGGCGCGTTCGACTAGTTTGCCGACGATCATGGCGGTGCGGCTGGCGACGGTGGGGCCGGAGTTGGGGACGAGGGCGGTGTCGGGCTGGGCGATGAGGATTCTTCGTAGGGGAGGTGGAGGGTTTGGGCGGCGACCTGGCAGAGGATGGTGTTGGTGCCCTGGCCGAATTCGGTGGAGGAGACGAGGATTTGCGGGCGGCCTTCGGGGGTGAGTTCGATCTGGACGAGGGAGTTGAGGCGGCGCTCGCCGGAGCCGGTGAAGCCGGAGCCGTGCATGAAGGTGGCGAAGCCTATGCCGCGCTTGATGGGGGAGGTGGGGTTTTCGTGCGGTCGAACTCGGCGCGCTTGGCGTGGTAGCCGGATTCGGCGAGCGCGCGGGTGAGGAGGTGCTGCATGTCGACGGGGTCGGTGAGGAGCTGGCCGGTGGCGGTGCGGTCGCCGGTGGAGAGGAAGTTGCGGCGGCGGAGTTCTTCGGGGGTGAGGCCGACGGTGCGGGCGATCTTGTCCATGTGGCGCTCGATGCGCGAAGAGGGATTGCGGCGCGCCGAAGCCGCGGAAGGCTCCGTGGGGCGGGATGTTGGTGGCCATGGCTTTGGCGCGGACGCGGAGGGCGGGCCAGTGGTAGGGGCCGGGGGCGTGGATGGTGCCGCGCGAGAGGACGACGGGCGAGAGCGTGGCGTAGGCGCCGCCGTCGAGGGCGAAGTCGATCTCGCCGCCGAGGATGTTTGCCGTCTTTGCGAGACGGCGGTGCGGTGGCGGGTGCGGCTGGGGTGGCGCTTGGTGGTGGCGGCCATGTCTTCGGCGCGGTCGTAGCAGATTTTTACGGGGTGGCCGGACTTCATGGCGAGGAGTGCGGCGTGGCGAGCCGATGACGGAGGGGAAGTCTTCTTTGCCGCCGAAGGCTCCGCCGGTTTCGGTCTGGATGACGCGGCACTTTTCTTCGGGGAGGTTGAAGACGAGCTCGAGCGCGTGGACGAGGTAGTAGGGGCACTGCATGGAGCCGCGGACGGTGACGGATCGAGGCGTGCCGTCGGGGTGCGGATAGGCTTCGGCGATGACGCCGTTGTTTTCGATGTAGAGCTGCTCTTGTGCGCCGGTGCGGTACTCGCCTTCGACGATGAAGTCGGCGGCGGCGAAGGCGGCGGTCGAGGCTCGGCGGGCGGTTGCCGGACTCCATGAGGTAGGTCTTGAAGAGTTTGTTTGCGTGGAGTGCTGGGCCGTGATCGTCGGCGGTGCCAGATGACGTGGAGGCGTCGGCTGCGGCTTCGGACTCTTCGATGGTGAAGACGCCGGGGAGTTCGCTCGTAGGTGATGTGGACGGCGGCGACGGCGGCGGGGAGGGCGGCCTTGTCGGGGTGGGCGAGGAGGAGGATGGGCTCGGCGGGGTGGTTGACGTGGGTCGGCGGCGAGGCAGGGGTGGTCTTTGGTGAGGTGGACGATGATGTTTTCGCCGGGGATGTCGGCGGCGGTGACGATGGTGAACTCGTGACCAGTGGATGGCGGGGTCGAAGGTGATGGAGAGGATGCGGCCGCGGGCGATGGTGGAGCGGACGGTGGCTCCGTACCACATGCCGGGGAGGGTGATGTCGTCGACGTACTGGGCGCGGCCGAGGACCTTGGCGAGGCCTTCTTTGCGCAGAGGGGAGTTGCCTACGATGTGGAGGGGATCGGGTTTTGGCTGTTCGGACATGAGGATTTAGCCGTTCAGGGTATCCGATGAGGATAGAACGGATTGGGGGTGGAGTCGATATGGAGTTGGGCGTTATCGATGGGGAAGAGGGAAGGACTTGCATATTCTTATTTATTCGCTATTATTGAAGATATGAGGGAACATAGCTATCTAGGCGAGTTCGAGTTGATGATTTTGCTGACGCTGATTCGTTTGGGGAAGAACGCGTACGTGGTGCCGCTGGCGCGGGAGCTGTCGGCTACGCGGGAGCGGGAGGTGGCGTTGGGCAGCGTCTATGCGGCGCTGGACCGTCTGGAGATGAAGGGGCTGGTGGCTTCGAACCTGGGTGATTCGACTCCGGAGCGTGGTGGCAGGGCGAAGCGTTACTTCCGCGTGACGGAGGAGGGGCTGCGCTCGATCCATGCGACACGCAAGGTTCTGACCTCGCTCTGGAAGACGCTGCCTGCGCTGGGCAAGGAGCCTGCATGAGAGCCGGGCGGGGAATCGCGCTGGCGACGTGGGTGCTGGAGCATCTGAGCGTCGGGATGGATGGGAAGGCGCTGGCCGGCGACTTGCTGGAGGAGTTGGCTGCAGGGCGCTCGGCTGGCTGGTATTGGCGGCAGGCTGCGTATGCCGTAGCGGTCAATGCGCTAGCGGCGTCGCGTGTGTATGCGCTGCCGATGATATTTTCCGCGGGGTGGAGTTTGTTGTATCCGGGGTGGATAGCTATTGGAAGAGGCGTCTTCGCACGCACAACCCTCAGCTATTCGCGCTTTCTCGAATGGCCTTATTCGGCTTTGCTGGAGCCGGTGATGGGGGTCCTTCCCGTGATTGTGTTCGTCTGGGTTGGTCTTCTGGTCTATCTCTCATTGCCGAGCTATTTATCCAGAGAGTCATCCGGAGAGTTATCCGGAAAATCATCCAGAGAGCTGTCCGGAAAGCTGTCAGCTCTGCGCCTATTGGGCAGTTTTTCGGTTGGGTTTAATGTGCTGCTGGTGGCGAGTGCAGCACTGCTCCCGCGCGGGTGGTTTCGCGGAATGGGCCTGCAGTATCGGATGGTCGAAGACTTCTACACAAATGTTCGTTTGGCGATCGTCGTCATGCCTTTGATGTTGAGCTTGTACGCGGCGATCCTGTGCGCCCGTCCTCGCGCTCGATGGCGACGATCTCTTTTCGGCTGAGGGGCTGACCGAATCAGGATTCGAGGTGATCGTGCGAGACAGAGCACTCTTTGGATTGGAGCCAGGCGGAAGACTTGTATTTCCTGCGGCTGTTTTGATGGCTGTTGTCTGCTTCGTTTCGCTGTGTGCGCAGGATCTTCCGCCGCGGCTGCGAACTGCGGATGGCAGGCTGCTGGAGTTCGACGTGGTGTCGGTACGGCCGAATCGCTCGGGGGCGGAGGCGATGAATGCTGTATCGCCGCCGCTTAGCGACGGGGTGACGATCACCAACATGCCGCTCGAGAACATTGTTGACTGGGCTTACGGAATTACCATTCGCAACCAGGTTGCGGGGATGCCGGATTGGGCGACGAAGGAGCGGTTCGATATTACGGCCAAGGTCGCGGATGAGGATCTGGCCGCGTTTCAGAAGGTGACGGACCCGATCGTGCGGGTGTCGATGTTGCAGAAGATCCTGGTGGACCGGTTCAAGATGAGGTCGCACTATGAGACGAGGGAGCTTGCGGGATATGCGCTTGTCGTCGGAAAAAATGGCTCGAAGTTGACCGAGGTTGAATCGCCGATCGGTGTGGATGGGGTGAAGGACGGCGGTGGCAGGCGGGTTGGACGCGGGGAATACCAGAGCATGGGGATGTGGCTGCTGCCGTTCGTGCGGCAACTGATGAAGGAGCTGGGTTGCGTGGTGGTGGATAAGACGGGTCTGGCGGGCAACTACAACTTCACGCTGAAGTGGACCCCGGAGAATACGGAGGCGACGGATACGTCAGGGCCTTCGATCTTTACGGCGGTGCAGGAGCAGATGGGGCTGAAGCTGGAGCCGACGAAGGTGCCGGCGCGGGTGCTGGTGGTCGACTCGATTGAGCGGCCTACGGAGAATTAGGGATAGGAGCGCGACGAACGGGCAGCCTGCGTTATGCTTTCGCGAAGACTCAAGGATGGGAGGCCTTGAGCTCGGTGAGGGTGTCGGCGGCGGTGGTGCGGTCGCCGTGGGTGTGGCTGGTCTTGGCGAAGAAGATCTTGCCGTGGCGATCGACGAGGAAGGTGGAAGGGTAGGCGGTCTCTTTGGGGGCGTCCCAGCGCAGGCCGTAGAGGTTGGTGAAGGCGTAGTCGGGATCGATGACGAGGTGGAAGTTGGCCGGGAGCTGCTGGTCTGGGTTGGCCTTGGCGATGGCCTCTTTGGCGCGCTGATCGAGCTCTGCGGGTGGGCCGGGATAGACGAGCAGGACCTGAGCTCCGGCTTTGGCGAACTGGTCGGCGCTGGAGATGAAGTCGTGGATCTGCTTCTGGCAGTAGGGGCACTGGTAGCCGGGGTAGCCGCGCAGGAGGATGAGGACGACGTTGCCTTTGGCGGTGAGATCGGCGAAGTGGAGCCTGGCGCCTTCGGGAGTGGAGAGGGTAAAGTCGGGGGCATTCTGGCCGACGGTGGGGGTCTCGGCTGCGGCAGGTGCGGTAGTGAAGGATAGAGCGGACAGGACGAGTGTGAGGGCCAACAGGCATCGGACGGTTTGGCCGGTGGTGCGGCGCAGAGCGTTGGATATCGTCATGCAAGTGAGACAAAGACGGCTGCTCGAAAGTTACAGTATGTTTTAGTGGGATGATGCTGGTCGGAGAGGATTATGCGATCTGCGGTGCGATGTGGGCTTGCCGCTTTGATGATGGTGCTGGCGGTTGGAGCAGGAGTGGCGTTGGGGCAGGAGGTTGCTCCGCCGAAGCTGGTTGCGCCGGGGGTGTGGTTTTTGCTGGGGGATAGTCATAAGGGTTATAGCAATACGACTGTGATTGAGATGAAGGATTATCTGATCGTGGTGGATGCTAATTATCCGGGGCGGGCTAAGGAGTTGCTGGTGGAGATTCCTAAGTTGTCGCCTAAGCCGGTGAAGTATGTGTTCGATACGCATGCGCATGGGGACCACTCGTATGGGAATTCGGTGTGGACGAAGGCGGGGGCGACTACGCTGGCTTATGCGGCGATGCTGGCGAGATGGATCGGTATGAGCCGGGGCGGTGGAAGGCGGCGGAGGATAAGCGGGAGGATGTTCGCGAGCTGTATGAGCCGACGGTGGAGCGGCCAAAGCAGACGTTCAGCAAGAGCCCGTTTGTGCTGAAGGACGAGACGCGGGAGGTGCAGTTTTTGTTTTTGGGGTGGGGGCATACTCCGGCGGATGGGTGGGTTTGGCTGCCGAAGGAGCGGGTGCTTGTGCACGGGCGATGCGGCGGTGAATGGGCCGCGGAATAAGTTGTGGGACGCGAATATTGCGGAGTGGCCGAATGCGCTGGAGCGGGCGATTGATCTGAAGCCGGTGGCGGTGCTGCCGGGGCATGGCGAAGCGGGTGGGATGGAGATTCTGATTGGGCAGGCGCGGTTTTTGCTGGATCTTTATAGCGCGGTGGAGGCGCAGGTGAAGGCAGGGCAAGGTGCCTACGGGGAAGACGATGACAGTTGCCGGAGGAGGATAAGAACTGGGTGCCGGCGGATCTGTCTGGGATGTGGAGGCTACTTATAACGAGATATCGAGGGGCAGCCGGCCGGGGCGCTTCCGCATGAGTGGAAGTAAGAAAGTCGTTAGTTGTTAGTTGCTAGTTGGTTTGGATGGCGTCCGGCGCTGAGGGCGGTGCTCAGCGCCGGGTTTTGGAGTTGGGCGTGGGAGTGAATCTCTTCGGCTCTTAGCTACGTCTTTGCTGGCGGACTTTTTCGCGGCCTTTTTGTGGGTAGTCTTCTTTGCCGCGGCCTTTTTGGGCGGTGCTGGAGCTTGCGAGCAGGCTGATGAGCTTTGTGCCGATGGGTGAGCCGAGGCCGGTGCAGGCGTCCCAGCCGGGGCCGGCGGAGAAGGCGCCGTTGTTGCCCTGGGTGATGTCGTGGAAGGCGGACTTGGCGGCTTTGGCAGCGTAGATCTGCGGGTTGATGAAGCCGGCGGTTGGCTTGTTGCTGCGCGTTGTTGAGGGCGATGAGGCCGGCCCATAAGGGAGCGACGGCGCTGGTGCCGCCGATGACCATGGTCTTGCCGTCGACGCGGACGGTGTAGCCGGTGGTGGGGTCGGCGTCGCCGGCAGACGTCGGGCACGCCGCGGCCGCCGGTCTTGCCGGAGGGCTTGGGGACGTTTGCGTTGGCCTGCCAGGTGGGCAGCGGGAAGACGTTGCTGACGCCGCCGCCGGTTGCGCCTTCGTTGTTGGCCAGCTCGTTCCAGACGACCTCGGAGGTGATGGTGGAGCCGGTGGCCGACGAGCTTGGTGCCGCCGCAGGCGAGGACGTGCGGGCTGGAGGCGGGGAAGTCGACGTTGTTGCCGGTGCCGCCGTCGGTGGAGCCGTCGTCGCCGGCGGCGACGGTGATGGTGATGCCGAGCGCGGCGGCGGACTGGCAGGCGGCGTCGAGCGCGTTCATGGCCTGCTGGGTCCAGCTGGACTCGGGGCCGCCCCAGCTGATGGAGATGACGCTGGGGTTGTTGGTGGCTGTCGTGGACGGCGGTGGAGATGGCGTCGATGAAGCCCTGGTCGGTGTTGGGCGTGAAGTAGACGACGATCTTGGCGCCGGGCGCGACGGCGGCGGCGATACTTCGATGTCGAGCATGACTTCGCCGTCGGCGCTGTTGGCGTTGCTGGGGGAGTTCTTGCCGCTTGTCGACCGAGACGGCCGTGACGGACGGGGTGGTCTGGCCGAGGGTCTTGAAGTAGGCGGTGAGGTCGGCGGTGCGGAAGCCGCCGCCGAGCTCGATGATGCCGATGGTCTGTCCTGTGGCGGTTGGCCTGCGGGAAACTGATAGAGCTGGCCGACCTGGACGGGCGTGTAGGATCCGACGGTGGCGTGCGGCTTGGCGAAGCCTTCCGTGCCCGCGACGCTTTTGTCGGCACCGTGCTTCGCCGAGGACGCGAAAGTGGGGCTTTGCCTGGGGACGGTTGTCGAGGCCGAGGACGGCTTCGACGGGGCCGATGAGCTCGTGGGGCAGGCTGGATGCTGCCCTCGCGGACGCGATAGGTGCTGCCTTCGATGATCTTGTGAACGAGGGCTGACGCCGAAGGCCTTCTGCATGGCCGCGACGGTGCCGGTGAGCTTGATGGTGCGATGTTCGGGCTTGGGCGTTCCGGCTTCCGGAGTGAGGCCGTACTCCTTTGCGAAGGCCGTAGACGAGCTTGATAGCGTCGGGGATCGGCGGCGTGTGCCTGGCGCGATACTGGGCGCGGGTGAGGCGCTCTTTGCCGAGGCGGTTGGCGGCCTTGAGCGGCTGCTTGCGGCGGACGATGACGGAGACGGTGATGCGGGTGGACGCGGGCGCGGGCTTCGCTTCACCGGTTGCGGTAGCGAGCGGTGCTTTTTCGCTGCCGGGCAGTACAACGCGACTCTGCATGGCGAAGCGGGGAGTGGTTTTCTTTGGGCCATGGGGGAGGTCTCTCCTGATATTGCGTGACGCAGAATTGCGAGACGCCAGCGATGACGCCGCGCGAACCAACATAATATGCCGAATAACTCTGCTAGCGGAATAGAGACAATTACCAGTCCCGGCTGCGGGCTGACTGATGCTGCCGGGAGTGGGATAGACTAAGCTCCGTTTGCAGCCATTGAAACTTCGGTTTTTTTGACAGCGGATTGGCTCCGGAATCGAGGCGTGAAGGAGTTTGAGTGGCAGAGAGAGATTGATGCGCACCATCATCTGTGGCGGTACAACGCCGCGGAGTATGGGTGGCTGGATGACGAGATGCGGGCGCTGCGGCGGGATTTTCTGCCGAAGGACCTGATGGCGGAGCTGGCGAGCGGCGGGGATCGACGGGACGGTCGCGGTGCAGGCGCGGCAGACGATGGATGAGACGCGCTGGCTGCTGGACATGGCGGAGGAGTGCGAGGCGATTCGCGGAGTGGTGGGGTGGGCGCCGATTGCGGGCGAGGATTTTCCCGGCGTGATGGAGGAGTTCGAGCACCGCACCAAGCTGAAGGGGCTGCGGCATGTGATCCAGGGGGAGCCGGACGAGAACTATATTCTGCGCGCGGATTTCAACTCCGGGATTCTGGCGATGCAGGGCAGCGGGCTGGTGTACGACATCCTGATCTATGAGCGGCATCTGCCGCAGACGATTGAGTTTGTGGATGAGTATCCGGACCAGATCTTTGTGCTGGACCATATTGCGAAGCCGAGGATCGGCGCTGGAATAATGCAGCCCTGGGCGGACGAATCTGCATGAGCTGGCGCTGCGGCAGAATGTCTGGTGCAAGGTGAGCGGGCTGGTGACGGAGGCGGACTGGAAGAGCTGGACGCCGGAGACGCTGCGGCCGTATCTGGATGTGGTGGTGGATGCGTTTGGGGTGGACCGGCTGATGGCGGGATCGGACTGGCCGGTGTGCCTGGTGGCGAGCGGAGTATGCGCAGTGGTTTGAAGTGCTGCGGACGTACTTTGCGGATTCAGCGAGAGCGAGCGGGATGCGGTCTTTGGCGGGACCGCGATGGAGGTGTATCAGCTCTAGCTCTCGTGTGAGAGGATTTTTGAATGAAGGCTTTCGGATGGAAGCGGCGGGAGTCGCGGGTGTGGCTGAGGTGCCGGAGGTTGCACCGAAGGCGGGCGAGGTGCTGCTGCAGGTGAAGATGGTGGGGATGTGCGGGACCGACTTGAACACGTTTCGCGGACGCAATGCGATGGTGACGTTTCCGCGGGTGCTGGGCCATGAGGTGGCTGCGGTGGTGGTGGAAGGTGGCGGCGATCTGCCTGCGGGGACTGCGGTGACGGTGTCGCCGTATACGAGCTGCGGGATCTGTCCGTCGTGCCGGCAGGGGTCGCGTGAATGCCTGCCAGCACAACGAGACGATGGGTGTGCAGCGCGATGGCGCGATGACCGAGTACATCAGCGTGCCACGCGAGAAGTTGTATGTGGCGAATCTGTCGCTGAAGGAGCTCTGCCTGGTAGAGCCGCTGACGGTGGGCTTCCATGCGGTGGCGCGGGGGCGTGTGGAGATGAAGGACGCGGTGGCGGTGTTTGGCTGCGGAGCGATTGGGCTGGGGGCGATTGCGGGCTCGGCGTTTCGCGGGGCGGAGACGATCGCCATCGACATGGACGATGCAAAGCTGGCGATCGCGCGCAAGGCCGGCGCGACGCACACGATCAATACGGCGCGCGAGAATCTGCATGCGCGGCTGGCGGATATTACGGGTGGACAGGGACCGGATGTGACGATCGAGGCCATCGGTCTGCCGGTCACGTTTCGGGCTGCGGTGGAGGAGGTCGCGTTCACCGGGCGTGTCGTCTACATTGGATACGCGAAAGAAGCCGGTCTCCTATGACACGCGGCTGTTTGTGCAGAAGGAGCTCGACATTCATGGGCAGCAGAAATGCTCTGCCGGAGGACTTTCGCGAAGTGATTCATATGCTCGAGGCGAAGCGGTTTCCGGTGGAGGATGCGGTGAGCGCGATCGTGCCGATGGAAGACGCGGCGCGGATGCTCGGCGAGTGGAGCGAGACAGCCGACGAAATTTACCAAGATACTGGTGGAGATTGCGCTAGTAAGACTTTCGTAACGAACAGGAGTAACAAATGCAGGTTTCGACATCGGTGAGCAAGCTCGGCAGCAGCATGATACGGCAAGTGGGCAGCCAGTCTTTCCGGCGGGACAGATGACGCTGTTTGTGCTGGTGACGGTGCTGTTCTTTCTGTGGGGGATGTCGAACAACCTCACCGACATTCTGGTGCAGCAGTTCAAGAAGTCGTTTGAGCTGTCGCAGTTCAGCGCGCAACTGGTGCAGACGGCGAACTTTCTCGGCTACTTCTGCATGGCGATTCCGGCGGCGCTGGTGATGCGGCGCTGGGGATACAAGGCCGGGATGGTGATGGGGCTGGCGCTGTTCGGCGGCGGGATGATGCTGTTCTGGCCGGCGGCGGTGAGCGGGCAGTATGTGCCGTTCCTGGTGGCGCTGTTCGCGGTGGGCTGCGGGGCGTCGGTGCTGGAGACGGCGGCGAATCCGTTTATGGCGCAGTTCGGGCCGGCGGCGACGAGCGAGCGGCGGCTGAACTTTGCGCAGTCGTTCAACCCGCCGGGGACGATTCTGGGTGTGATTCTTGGGGCGCGGTTCATCTTCTCCGGCGTGGAGCTGAAGGCGCCGGAGGTGGCGGCGATGAAGGCGGCCGGGACGTATGCGGGCTATCTGCACACGGAGCTGATGCGCGTGGTGCCGACGTATCTTGCGCTGGGCTCGGTGGTGCTGCTGTTTGCGCTGGTGCTCTCGCGGATGAAGTTTCCGTCGATGCGCGAGCGAGCATGAGGACCTGAGCGTGGCGGAGGACCACGGCAGCTTTGGGCAGCTGCTGCATTATCCGCATCTGTGGTTCGCGGTGCTGGCGAACTTCTGCAATGTGGGCGCGCAGATCTCGACGTGGAGCAGCCTGATTCCGTACATGAAGCAGTACACGACGGTGAGCGAGCGGACGGCGGCGGACTATCTGACGGCTACGCTGGTGGCGCTGATGGTGGGCCGGTTTGTGACGACTCCGCTGATGAAGTATATCTCGCCGAGCAAGCTGCTGGGGCTCTATGGAGCGGCGAATGTGCTGCTGATGGCGCTGGCGATTACGCGGCCGGGAATGCTGGGCGCGTATGCGATTGTGGCGAGCAGCTTCTTTCTGTCGATTATGTTTCCGACGATCTTTGCGCTGGGGTTGAAGGGGCTGGGGCCGAATACGAAGCTGGCGGGATCGTTCCTGGTGATGGCGATTGTGGGCGGAGCGATCTTTCCGCCGGTGCTGGGCTGGATCGCAAGACAGACGGGCAGCCTGGCGGAGGGTTACATCGTGCCGGCGATTGGGTTCGTGGGAGTGGCGCTGTATGGATTCTTTTCGGATCGGATGCAGCCGGCTCCGGGCGATACGAGCCCGGATGCAGGGCCGATTGTTGCGGGAGTGGGGCACGGGTTGTAGCTGCTAGAAGTGGCGTAGCGTGTCGATGGGGGTGGGAGGCTTGGGAGACGGCGGCGCCACATCTGGAGAAGGGTCAGGCGTGATGGGGCTATCGGGGCGTTCGGTGCTTTTTTCGATGGAGCGGCTGACGAGGTCGCGCGAGCCGAGGCCGATGGCCAGCGAGAGCGTGAGAACGATGCCGCCGAAGAGAATGCCGAAGGCGAGATCGACCACGGTGCCGCCGATCTGCAGGTGATCGAGCACCATGGCGGCGGTGAGGACGAGCACCAGCCACTTGACTCCGAGCGAGAGGAAGCGGGCGTACTGGAAGCTTGGCGTTGACGGCGCCGATGAGAACCGAGCGAGAGAGGAAGCGCGCGACGAGATTGCCGGCGAGCAGCAGGAGGATTGCGCCGACGGAGTGGGTGAGATAGGCCACAGGATGACGGTGATGTCGGACGCTGTTCGAGTAGGAGGCGTCGAAGGCGGAGATGCCGATGATGAAGCCCGAGCACGACGCATCCCCAGAAGACGAGTGCGCGTCGAGCAGCACGGCGGGGCTGTGCGAAGGCGACCAGTCCTGGATGTTGGTGATGCTGGCGACGGCGTGGCTGCGGGAGAGACGCTCATCGAATCGCATGGCGGTGAGGATGCGGCGCAGCAGCGCGGCGAGGGCAGCGCCGACCAGGGTAAGCAGAAGTATGGCGAGCAGCAGGCGACTAGGCCGGGCAGGAAGCTGGCGAGCTTGTACAGCGCGCGGTGGGCGGATTGGCTGAGTGCGTAGTGAACTTGTTGACCACATGATGTCGTCTCCTTACAGTTGATGCTACGGACTGAAAGCAATGACAAAGATCTCGAAATATATCTACGGATTGAATCGATCGGGCCATCGCCAGCGCGAGACCAGGTAGGCCTTGTCGCTCTCGAATGTGGCGGCGAGCTGCTTCGATGTGCTGCTCGGGCGGAGTGCCGGCGTCCGGCGAGAATGATGTGGGAGGCGACCCAGGCAAGATAGAGCGGAGTGAGCGCGCCGAGCAGATGGCCGCGGTTGATGGTGCGCAGGCGGTAGGCGAGGATGAAGTCGTAGACGATGCGCGTCCAGAGCGCGTCGCTCATGCGGAAGCTGGCGGGGGGCAGCAGCGAGAGATGCTTGAGGCCGAGCAGGGTGTTGGGCGGCAGGACGAGCGACCAGATCTCGGCGAGGTTGGTGTAGGCGAGACGGAAGGCTTCGAGCATGGGGGTGACGTCGGGCCAGCCGTCGGGCGAGGGAGCGGCGACCAGCGATGTAGGTTGTGCGGGCTGTAGTCGCGCGGACGCGCTGCCAGAAGCTGGCCTTGGTGTTGATGTCGGCGAAGAGCGAGCCGGCGATCTGGCGAGCAGGGCGTTGAGATCGGTGGAGACGAGGCTGCGGGCAGCGCGCGCGGGCCGGCGTCGACTTCGGTGATGGTCCAGTCGGCGGCGGTGGCTTCGGCGACGGGCCAGAGGATGGCGTCGCTCTGTCCGGCGGCGGTGAAGCGTCTGCGCGACGGCGGCGAGGCGCTCGGCCATGCGTGCGGAGAGGCCGAGGTCGATCGCGAGGGGGAAGCGCGGGCGCGCTCCGTAGAGGGCGCGCGTGACCGGATAGAGGATGGCGGAGTTGACCAGGCCGTCGCGCGGGCCGAGGCGATAGCGGGGGACGGCGAGATCGGCGGCGTGGGGAACGAGGGCTGAGGACCTCGGCGGCCAGCGCACGGAGGGCCTCGTGGCTCAGGCTCTGCGACTCGGGGCCCAGCAGCAGGCAGGCGGCGGCCTGGTGGTCCTGCGCGATTTTGAAGGTGTTCAGGTAGTCGGCGGCGGTGAGGATCAGCGTGGCTGCGGGATGCCGGCGCGACCGCGGAGGGTATAAGGCAGCAGGCGGAGGTGTGCCGAACGCTGTACCTCCGGAGTACGGCGGGATGGCCTGCGTCCGGGGCTGGCGACCAGGACATTTCGACGGCGTAGGCGATTCAGGAAAGGCGAGCGCGAGATGGGTCAGCATGGCCTCGAGCGCCTCGGGCGGCAGCGGAGCGAGGCTGATGAGCAGGCTGGCGGCAGGCGTAGCTTCGGCGAGGTGGCTCGCTGCTGCAGCGGCTTCGAATCTGCGGCTTCGACATTGCTGGGGGTGGAGGCCATCGGGAGATCCCTCTTTCTTAGAGTCAAGATGCTCTGGGGACGTTTGGAGGGGATCAGCCAGTTTCGCGTGCCGGGAGTATTTCGGCGCATCGATCGGATGCGTGGCAGCTTTGGCGGCGGCTTCGTCGCTGACGAAAGGCGGGTGGGTGCGGCGCCTCCGGTGGCGGGTTGCAGTTCGAGCCAGAAAAACGAGTAAGGCGTAAGGGTAATTGAATAAGGCTGCTCGGTGATGGGCGGAAAGGGGACGTAGCCGAGCATCTCGACGGGACCATGCCGGCGAAGTCGGAGAGGTCGAGCAGCACAGGCTGAGCGAAACGGGAGAGGTTCGCGACGCAGAGGACGGTCTCTGGATGTGCCGCCGGCTGCCGTCATCGTACTGGCGGATGTAGGCGAGGACCTTGCGGTTCGCGGGGCTGAGGAACTCGAGCGTGCCGCGGCCGAAGACACTGGAAGAGCTTGCGCAGGGCGATCATGTTGCGCGTCCAGTGGAGCAGCGAGGACTGGTCGGCGAGCTGAGCCTCGACGTTGATGGCCTGGTAGCCCCAGACGGGGTCCATGATGACGGGGAAGTAGAGCTGCGCGGGGACGGCGGTGGAGAAGCCGGCGTTGCGGTCGGGGTTCCACTGCATGGGGGTGCGGACGCCGTTGCGGTCGCCGAGGTAGATGTTGTCGCCCATGCCGATCTCGTCGCCGTAGTAGATGATGGGCGTGCCGGGAAAGCTGAAGCAGCAGCGAGTTGAGCAGCTCGATGCGGCGGCGGTTGTTATCGACCAGCGGGGCGAGGCGGCGGCGGATGCCGACGTTGACGCGCATGCGCGGGTCGGCCGAGTAGGCGTAGTACATGTAGTCGCGCTCGTCGTCGGTGACCATCTCGAGGGTGAGCTCGTCGTGGTTGCGAAGGAAGAGCCCCCACTGGCAGTTGTCGGGGATGGGCGGCGTCTGCGCCATGATGTCGGTGATGGGCAGGCGGTCCTCCTGGCGGAGCGCCATGTAGATGCGCGGCATCAGGGGGAAGTGGAAGGCCATGTGGCACTCGTCGCCGTCGCCGAAGTAGGGGCGGACGTCGGCGGGCCACTGGTTGGCCTCGGCGAGAATCAGCGCGGTTGGTGTAGCTCCTCGTCGATGGCGGCGCGGATGCGTCTTGATGACGGCGTGGGTCTCGGGGAGGTTCTCGCAGGGGTGCCGTCGCGCTCGATCGAGGTAGGGGATGGCGTCCATGCGCAGCGCGTCGACGCCCATGTCGAGCCAGAAGCGCATGGCTTTGAGGACCTCCTCCATGACGAGCGGGATTGTCGAAGTTGAGGTCGGGCTGATGGGAGAAGAAGCGGTGCCAGTAGTAGTGCTTCGGCGTCGTCGTCCCAGGTCCAGTTGGATTTCTCGGTGTCCGTGAAGATGATGCGGGCGTCTTTGTAGAGCTGGTCGATTATCGGGCGACCAGACGTAGAAGTTGCGGTGCGGCGAGCCGGGCGGCGCGAGGCGGGCGGCCTGGAACCAGGGGTGCTGGTCGGAGGTGTGGTTGATGACGAGCTCGATGATCACCTGCATGCCGCGCTGGTGGGCGGCGTCGAGGAAGAGCTTGAAGTCATCGAGGGTGCCGTAGCTGGGGATGGACGTCGGTGTAGTTGGCGATGTCGTAGCCGTCGTCGCGCAGGGGCGAAGGGAAGAAGGGCAGCAGCCAGAGGCAGGTGACGCCGAGGTCCTGCAGGTAATCGAGGCGCGAGATGAGGCCGGGAAAGTCGCCGATGCCGTCGCCGTTCGAATCCTGGAAGGCGCGGACGTGCAACTCATAGATGATGGCGTCTTTGTACCAGAGAGGATCGGTGGCGCTGCCGGCTTTCTTCACTCGTGCTCTCTTTCGCAGGTGCGTGCGTTACTTGGTACAGAGTACTGCAACGGTGTTGCTCCAGGTTACATGGAGAGGCTGAAACGCACTCTGTGATATCTCCGCGACGCGTTCCCGGAGTTGAACGAGTTTGCATCCAACTGTCATATAGAGAGATGCAGGCTTTCGGGCGTGCGTTTGCCGTGGTGTCGCGATAGGTAACACAAAAGTGGAGGAAATGTGGCGAACGGAAGAAGAAAGCAGCCGAAGTTCGCAGAGCTGATGCATGGCGCACCGATCGAGGACTACTGCCTGATCGGCGACTGCGAGACGGCGGCGCTGGTCTCGCGGGATGGGTCGATCGACTGGCTGTGCTGGCCGACTTTCTCGTCGGGCGCGTGCTTTGCGGCGCTGCTGGGGACGCAGGGACCATGGCTACTGGAAGATCGCGCCTGCGGCGAAGGTAAAGGCGTTCAGCCGATGGCGCTATATGCCCGGATACGCTGATCGTGGAGACGACTTCGAGACGCGTGAGCGGTGAGGTCTGCGTCACCGACTTTATGCCGCCGCGTGCGAAGCACTCCCATCTGATACGGATGGTGCGGGGCGTGCGTGGCAGTGTGAAGATGCGGATGGAGCTCGCGCATCCGCTTCGACTACGGGCGAACGGTGCCGTGGGTGACGCAGTCGAGGCGCGATCCGGAGCGAGCTGCGTGCGGTCGCTGGGGACGACATGGTGGTGCTGCGGACGCAGGGCGCCGCTGCGTGGCGAAGGCCTTACGACGGTGAGCGAATTTACGGTGCGCGCAGGGCAGACGATGAGTTTCACGCTGACGAAGCTGCTCGTCGCTGGAGAAGGTGCCGCCAGCGCACTCGATCCGGAGAAGGCGCTGAAGCGAGACGCAAACGTTTCTGGACGGCATGGTCGCAGCGGAACACTTATCGCGGACCGTATGCGGAGGCGGTGAAGCGGTCGCTGATCACGCTGAAGGCGCTGACCTACAGGCCGAGCGGCGGGATTGTGGCGGCGGCGACGACTTCGTCTGCCGGAGCAGATTGGCGGGACGCGCAACTGGGACTATCGCTACTGCTGGCTGCGCGATACGTCGTTTACGCTGCTGGTGCTGATGCGGGCGGCTATCAGGAGGAGGCGGTGGCGTGGCGGCGCTGGCTGCTGCGCGCGATTGCGGGCGCGCCGGACCAGGTGCAGACGATCTACGGAATTTGCGGGCGAGCGCGCAGTTGACGGAGTGGGAGGCGGATTGGCTGCCGGGCTATGAGCACTCGCGGCCGGTGCGGATCGGGAATGGCGGCTGCGGGGCAGTTTCAGCTCGATGTGTTTGGCGAGGTGGCGGCGGCGCTGGCGCGGATGCCGGAGGCGGAAGACGACATACGCGTCTCGGCCGGCGCATTGCAGGCGGCGCTGATCGATCATCTGTGCGATGTGTGGCAGCAGCCGGACGAGGGCATCTGGGAGGTGCGCGGCGGGCGCGAAGCACTTTACGCACTCGAAGGTGATGGCGTGGGTGGCGCTGGACCGGGCGATTCGATATCACGAGCAGCTTCGACGGTGGCGGCGATGTTGCAGCGATGGAAGAAGAAGCGCGAGCTGATCCACCGCGAGGTCTGCGCGAAGGGCTTCAACAAGAGGCTGAACAGCTTTGTGCAGTCGTATGGGTCGACGGAGCTGGATGCGTCGTGCCTGCGGATTGCGCTGGTGGGATTTCTGCCGGCGACGATCCGCGCATTCGCGGCACGGTGGAGGCGATTGAGAAGCAACTGATGAAGGGCGGACTGGTGCAGCGCTACAACACCAGGACGTCCGACGACGGACTGCCCGGCTGGCGAAGGTGCGTTTCTGGCGTGCAGCTTCTGGATGGTGAGCAACCTGTGGCTGATTGGGCGCAAGCATGATGCGATGGCGATGTACGAGCGGCTGCTGGCGCTGCGCAACGATGTGGGGCTGCTGTCGGAGGAGTACGATCCGATGCGCAAACGACATGGTGGGAAATTTTCCACAGGCGCTGTCGCATATCTCGCTGGTTCACGCGGCGTTCACGATCTCCGGCGCGTGGACGGCCGAGCCATTGGGCGAAGGACTTAGCGACGCTGAATCGGCGAGCATAGCGTCGACAGGTGCAACCCAAGTGCGCTTCGAACGCCTCTAAACAGAGTAGCATTGCTGTAGAATTAGCTGTCGATTCATGAATGTTCGCTGACCGGACTCCGGATCGGTCGAAGCCATGCCACGCACTCCCAGATCTACCTATCGCCTTCAACTGCATAAGGATTTCACCTTCGACGATGCCGCGGCGATCGCGGAGTATCTGCGCGAGCTGGGCATCTCGCATGTGTATAGCTCGCCGTATCTGCAGGCGGCGCCGGGCAGCACGCATGGCTACGACGTCGTCGACCATCAGCGGGTGAATGAAGAACTGGGCGGCGCGGAGGCGCACGAGCGTTTTTGCAAGCGGCTGGGCGAGAGCAGAGCTGGGGCAGGTGCTGGACATCGTGCCCAACCACATGTCGCTGGGCCGCGAGAACCGCTACTGGTGGGATGTGCTGGAGAACGGGACGTCGAGCCGCTATGCGTCGTTCTTCGATATCGACTGGCAGCCGCAGGAAGAGCGGCTGCGCAACAAGGTGCTGGTGCCGATGCTGGCGGACCAGTATGGCAGGGTGCTGCAGGCGGGCGGGATCAAGCGTGACGCGGCATGGGCGCGACGTTTCAGGTGGAGTGCGCGGGGCAGGCGCTGCCGGTGGCGCCGCACGACGCTGCCGGTGATTCTGGCGCGTGCGGCGGAGTATGCGAAGTCGGATACGCTGAGTTTTCTGGCCGCGTCGTTTGGGCGGCTGCCGGCGCCGGAGTATGCCGACCGGCAGAACGATTCTGGCGCGGCACCGCGACAAGGTGGTGCTGAAGGGGCTGCTGGAGCGGCTGTGCGTGGAGGAGCCGACGGTCTGCGAGCGATCGATCAGTGCGGTCGCGGAGCTGAACGCAAGATCATGGATGCGCTGGACGATTTTCTGAACCAGCAGAACTACCGGCTGGCGTATTGGAAGACGGCGGACCAGCAGCTGGGCTACAGGCGGTTCTTCGATGTGAACACGCTGATTGGATTGCGCGTGGAGCGCGAGCATGTGTTCGAGGAGACGCATGCGCTGGTGCTCGACTGGCTGCGGCGCGGCGTGCTCGATGGCGTGCGCGTCGATCATCCGGATGGGCTGCGCGATCCGCTGGAGTACTTCCGCACGGCTGCGCGAGCGCGCGCCCGATGCGTGGATTGTGGGCGAAAAGATTCTGGAGCCGGGGGAGTTTCTGCGCGCAGAGCTGGCCGATTGAGGGGACCAGCGGCTATGACTTTCTGAATGCGGCGCTGGGGGTGCTGGTGCGGCCGGAGGGCATGGCGGAGTTGAACGACGGTGTATGCGGACTTCATCGGGCGAGCCGACGGACTTCACCGCGATCGCGCACGAGAAGAAGATCGCCGTGACGCAGGAGGCGCTGGGCAGCGACGTGAACCGGCTGACTTCGCTGCTTGTGGAGATCTGCGAGGCGAACCGCGACCAGCGCGACTATACGCGGGCGGAGATGCGGCGCGCGATCCGCGAGGTGGCGGCGTGCTTCCGCGTCTACCGCACCTATGTGGTGCCGGAGCGCAAGGAGATTACCGACGAAGACCGCGCTGCGATCGGGCAGGCGACGGAGTGCGCCAAGCAGCAAGCGGCAGGACATCGACGCGGGCCTCTTCGACTTTATGCGCGACGTGCTGACGCTGCAGGTGACGGGCAAGCAGGAGACGGAGTTCGTGCTGCGCTTCCAGCAGTTCACCGGCGCCGGTGATGGCGAAGGGCGTGGAGGACACCGCGTTCTACTGCTACAACCGGCTGATCGGCGATGAATGAAGTGGGCGGCGATCCGGGCAGCGACGGGATGAGCGTGGAGGAGTTCCACGCCTACAACGCGAAGATGCAGGCGACGCATCCGCTGACGATGACGACGCTTTCGACCCACGACACCAAGCGCAGCGACGATGTGCGCGCGCGGCTGGCGGTGCTGACGGAGATGCCGGGAAGAGTTTGGCGCGGCGCTGCATCGCTGGTCGCGCATGAATGCAGAGCTGCGTGGCACACGCGCGGATGGAAGCTCGATTGTGGATCGCAACACCGAGTACTTCTACTACCAGACGCTGATCGGGGCATGGCCTATCTGACGCGAGCGGCTGAAGGGTTACATGCTGAAGGCGGTGCGCGAGGCGAAGCAGCAGACCTCGTGGGTCGCGAACAATCGCGGAGTTTGAAGATGCGCTGAATAGCTTTATCGATCGCGATGCTGGGGCATGCGGAATTCGTGAACGAGCTGGAGCAGTTTGTGGAGGCGGTGAAGCATGCCGGGCGGATGAACTCGCTGGCGCAGACGCTGATGAAGCACACGGCGCCGGGTGTGCCCGATCTGTACCAGGGAGCGGAGCTGTGGGACCTGAGCCTGGTGGACCCGGATAACCGCAGGCCGGTGGACTATGGGTTGCGCGCGAGGCTGCTGCGAGAGATGAAGACGACTGCAACGCTGCGCAGGTGATGGAGCGGATGGACGAAGGGCTGCCGAAGCTGTGGACGATCCACCGGGCGCTGCATGCTGCGGCGGGAGCGGCCGGAGTGGTTCGGCGCGGAGAGCGGCTACAGGCCGCTGCGAGCGACAGGTGCGAAGAAGGCTCACGTCATTGCGTATCTGCGCGGCGACAACGTGGTTACGGTGGTTCCGCGGCTTGTGGTAACGCTGGCGGGAAGGTGGGGCAATACGGCGGTGGCGCTGCCCAAGGGACAATGGAGGAATCGCCTGACGGGCGCGAGTGTCGCGGGGGGCAAGGTTGCGATGGACGGATCTGCTGCGCGAGTTTCCGGTGGCGCTGCTGGTGCGGGAAGAGCAACTAGATTAGAAGCAGCATCATTAGAAGCAGCATCCAAGCTGAATAGAGAAGCGTTGAATAACGCTCAAGGTAATTGTGAGGCTGCAACGATGCATGAGTTTACGGTGTGGGCGCCGAGGGCAAGCGAAGGTGGCGGTGAAGATGAAGGACGACGCGCTATCCGATGAGCCGAGGCCGGATCGATGCGAGGGGTGGTGGAGCGCGAAGGTGGAGGAGGCCGGCCCGGGCACGGACTATGGCTTTCTGCTGGACGACGATCCGACGCCCTATCCCGATCCGCGCAGCGCGTGGCAGCCGAACGGCGTGCATGGGCCTGTCGCGCGTCGTCGACCACAGGGCGTTCGAGTGGCACGATACGAGCTGGCAGGGGCCGCCGCTCGCCGGAGCGGTGATCTACGAGCTGCACGTGGGCACCTTCACGACGGAGGGCACCTTCGATGCGGCGATCGAGCGGCTGGATTATCTGGTCGAACTCGGCATCACGCACATTGAACTGATGCCGGTGGCGGCGTTTCCGGGCGAGTGCGGCTGGGGCTATGACGGCGTCGACGCTCTTTGCGGTGACGGAGCAGTATGGCGGGCCGGATGGGTTGAAGCGGCTTGTCGATGCGTGCCATCATGCGCGGGCTCGGCGGTGCTGCTCGATGTGGTCTACAACCACTTCGGGCCGGTGGGGAATTACACGAGCAAGTTCGGGCCGTATCTTACGGACAGGCATCACACGCCGTGGGGCGATGCGGTGAACTTCGAGGAGCGAGGCAGCGACGAGGTGCGGCGCTTCTTCTGCGACAACGCGCTGATGTGGATGCGCGACTACCACGTCGACGGGCTGCGGCTGGATGCGGTGCATGAGTTTGTGGACCGCTCGGCGATTCACTTTATGGAGCAGCTCTCGGCCGAGGTGGAGGTGCTGTCGTCGACGCTGGGGCGACGGCTGGTGCTGATCGCCGAGAGCGACCTGAACGATCCACGCGTGGTGACGCCGCGCGAGGCGCGCGGCTACGGCATGGATGCGCAGTGGAGCGACGATTTTCACCATGCGCTGTTCACGGTGCTGCATGTCGACGAAGGCAAGGGCTACTACGACGACTTCGGCTCGTTCGCAGACCTGGCGAAGTCGCTGACGCGAGGTCTTCGTCTATGACGGCGCGTACTCGAAGTACCGCGAACCGCACGCATGGCCGGCCGGTGGAAGGCCTGTCGGCGCATCACTTTGTGGGCTTCATCCAGAACCACGACCAGGTGGGCAATCGCGCCACCGGCGACCGGCTGGAGCAGATCGTCGGGCTTCGACCGGGCGAAGGTGGCGGCGGGGCTGGTGCTGACGGCGCCGTTTATTCCGCTTATCTTTCAGGGCGAGGAGTTCGCGGCGTCCACGCCGTTCCATTACTTTGCCGATCACGAGGACCCGGAGATGGCGAGGGCAGTGTCCGAGGGACGCCGGCGCGAGTTCGCGGCCTTTGGCTGGGATCCTGAGCTGATTCCCGATCCCGAGAAGCGCGAGACCTTCGAGCGATCGAAGCTGAACTGGGATGAGGTCCACACAGGGCAACACGCAGAGATGCTGGAGTGGTTCACGCAGCTGATCCATCTGCGGCGGCGGATCGCCATCGCTGAACGATGGCGACATGGGGCACGTCAAAGTCAGATTCGACGAGGCAAAGCATTGGCTGGTGATGGAACGCGGTCCGATTAAGGTGATGTGCAACCTGGGCGACGAGGCGGCGGAGTTTGAGAACGAGGGCCAGCTTAAATTGCTTCTGGCGTCGCGAGCCGATGTGCGTGTGGAGTCGTGTATTGTATTGCCGCCCGACACTCTGGCTGTCGTTTCCTGCGAGAAGACTTAAATGAGTGCAGACGCTCTTCCGCATGACTCTTAGACACCGTTAAGCTGCAGGGCGTAGTGTTCTATTCTAGGCGGTTTTGTGGTGTGGCAGGATGATTGCCAATGGTCGGCAGTCGCGGCTATCCTCTTAGGATGCACCACATACGCGTTGGCAGAGCTGTTCGAGGCACTCTCGCGTGCGCTACGCAACGAAAGAGTTCTTCCACGAAACTTTTGTCCGGCTGATTCGTATCTCTCTCAGTCACCACATTTGCATACGTACGGGTGCGGGCGACTGCAGATAGATTTGGCGATTGAGCTGTTTCGCGGCTGTACCCAGTCCAATTGGAAGCGCGTGATTTGAAACGAGGAATGTACCCGATGTTGACAGGATTTGGTATTTCACGGTCGGCAATTCGCAAGGTGTTATTGCTTCCCGTAGTGTTGGCGGCCGGCTGGTACTCGTCTGCGATGGCGCAGGCCCCTGCCGCTGCCAACGCGTCGAAGCTCGGTACGGTCAAGGCGATCTCGGGTAACTCGGTTACGTTGGCGACCGACGCGGGACAGCAGATTACGGTTACGCTTGGAGACACCGTCAAGGTCGTCAAGTTGCCTCCGGGCAGCACGGACCTGAAGACCGCAACGCCCGGTGCGGTGAGCGACATTGCTGTAGGCGATCGCGCGCTGATCTCCGGCAAGGCAGGCGCCACGCCTGATCAGTTCATTCCGACGCGCGTCGTATTGATGAAATCCAGCGATATTGCACAGAAGCATGCTCAGGAACAGGCGGATTGGCAGAAACGGGGCACCGGCGGCCTGGTTACGGCGGTCGATCCTTCGACCGGCACTGTGACGATTGCGGTCGGCCCGAAAAAAGTGGCGGTAAAGACCTCTAGTGCTACGGTATTTCGCCGCTATTCGGGCGACTCCATCAAGTTTGAAGATGCTGTTCCGAGCACGCTGGCGCAGGTGCAGGTGGGAGACCAGCTTCGCGTACGCGGCGATAAGTCGGCTGACGGCGACTCGATGCAGGCTGAGGAGATTGTCAGCGGCTCATTCCTGAACCTGTCCGGCGTCATTTCAACGCTCGATCCGGCGACTGGCACGATTACTCTGAAGGACCTCGCCACTAAAAAGAACATGACGGTGAAGGTGACGGCGAACTCCGATCTGCGGGCTCTTCCGGAGCGGGCGGCGGCGATGTTTGCCGCGCGTGCCAAAGGCGGTGCAGCGGGTGCGGGCGGAGGCGCAGGCGCAGCAGGTCCGGAGGGTGGCGCAGGGCGTGGGCCGGGCGGCGCAGGTCCGGGCGGAGGGCCTGGTGGAGCGGGGCCTGGCGGTGGTGGCCGTTCAGCAGGCATGGACCTTTCACAGATGCTGAGCCGTCTGCCTACGCAGAAGATCGACGAATTGAAGACTGGTGAAGCAGTCATGATTGTGGCATCTCGGGCCGCGCCATCCAGCACGACGGTCACTGCTGTGACGCTGCTGAGCGGGGTCGAACCGATTCTTGCGGCGTCGCCCACGGGAGATGCTATGACGCTTTCTCCATGGAATATGGGCGGCGGCGGAGGCTGATGCAGGTGCCGGTCCATAGCACCCTGTTCAATCGCCAACGGATTTTTTCTTGGGGCAATTTTTTCGTTAGGAGCAGTAATGCCATTTCGTTCAGCATTGAAGTTCTTTTTTGTCTTTTTCGTCGCCCTGTCACTGTTGGCGCCCATCGCGGTTTGGGCCCAGGCGCCGGCTGGGGCCACCGTGCGCGGCCTGGTTGCCGATCCTGACGACGCCGTGATTCCGGGGGCAACGATTACGCTGACACCTGCCTCGGGCAAGGCCGTAACGGGAACCTCCGGGAGCGATGGCACCTACACCATTCACGGGGTCGCGCCCGGCACCTACTCGATGACCGTCACCATGCAGGGCTTCGCTTCCTTCGTAAAGATGGGCGTTCGCGTAGCCGCAGGAGCAACTGTGACCGTCGACGCAAAGATGGCGATCCAGACCGAGCAGCAGGTTGTTCAGGTTTCGACGAATACGACGCAGTTCAGCGTCGACTCCGACAGCAACGCCAGTGCGACGGTGCTGAAAGACGCTGACCTCGATGCTCTCTCTGACGACCCCGACGAACTCTCGGCTGAACTGTCGGCGCTGGCCGGCCCCGCGGCCGGCCCTAACGGCGGCCAGATCTACATCGATGGATTTACCGGCGGCCAACTGCCACCGAAGTCGTCCATTCGCGAGATTCGGATCAACCAGAACCCCTTCTCGGCGCAGTATGACCGGCTGGGCTTTGGGCGCATTGAGATCCTCACCAAGCCGGGCACCGACAAGTTCCACGGCTCCGTCCAGTTGCAGGGCAACGCGTCGGCGTTCAATACGGGCAATCCGTTTATAAGCTCCCAACCGCCTTATCACACCGTCTTTTTTCTGGGGAACCTCACCGGCCCCCTCAGCTCGAAGGCGTCGTTTACGCTATCCGGGACGCGTCGGCAGAACGACTACCAACATCGCTCATCAACGCTGTTATTTTCCAAAACCCCGCAAATCCTGGCGTACTTTGCGCTGCCGGGCGATGCCGCTTGCACGGCCGATCCGAATAACCCTTACGTGGCGGCGTTGTATCGCCTCCGCTACGCTGGGACATCAGCCCGCGCTTTGATCTGGCGCTGAGCGACAAGAACACCCTGACCACTCGCCTCCAGTATGAGGATTCCACCTCTACAAACAACGGCGGCGGATTGCTCTTCCGAGACCGGCAGCACGCTGCAAGCTCGGAGCCGACCATCCAGGTCAGCGACACGCAGATCATCAGCAACCGCGTGATCAACGAGACGCGGTTTGAGTATCAGGTAGACAAGAGCAGCTCCACGCCAAACAGCACGGCGCCCGCTGTAAGTGTTCAGGGCTCTTTCAGTGGCGGTGGCTCGGCCATCGGCGAATCCACTGACCGCTCGACGCACATCGAAGGGCAGAACTATACCTCGATCCAGCTGCAGAAAAACTTCATCCGGCTCGGCGGCCGTCTTCGCTATAACCGCGATAACAACCATGCGGCTGGAACCAGCGGCAGCTTTATACTACAACTGCTGCTCGACTAGCAGGCTGCGCCCCGGATCCGGCTACGGGCCTCTTCTCTTCCTATCAGAACGGCATCACCAATCAGTTCAGTCAGACTATCGTCAATAGCTCGGTGGCTGCGTCCGTGACGGACCTCGGTCTCTATGCCGAAGACGACTGGAAGGTAAAGCCGAACCTTACTTTCAGCTACGGCCTCCGCTACGAGGTCCAGAACCAGATCAACAAGAACAAACGACTTTGCCCCGCGGCTCTCTTTTGCGTATGGCCTCCGAACTGCCAAGGGCGCGCCCAAGACCGTGCTGCGCGGCGGCTTTGGTATCTTCTACGACCGCTTCAACATTAACAATGTCATCGCTCCGTTCCAGCAGAACGGCATCAATCAGGTCAGGACCATCATCAAGAACCCGGGAGCAGCTTGCACCCCCTCGACTGGTGAGTGCCTGTCATGCTGTTGCTTCGGGCAATACGACGACCGTCTTCGGTCCGACGCTGCGCAATCCTTACACGCTGCAGTTCGCAATCGGAGTCGATCAGCAGCTCTTCCGCACAGCTACCCTCTCGGTGAACTATCTGAGGGCCCAGGGAGAGCATCAATTCTACGCACAGAACATCAACGCCCCGATCCCTGGTGGTGGTGGTTATCCGTTGCAACCCTCGCTTCCCGTTCCCAGCACTTCGGCCATTGTTAACAATCAATATCAGTCCGAGGGTATCTTCCGCCAGAATCAGCTGAATGCCAACTTCAATGTGCGTCCAGCCCGCTTCGTCACCCTGACCGGCTACTACTCACTCAACTTTGCGAATGCCGACACCAGTGGATTCGGCTCATACCCGACGGTTCCGTACGACCTTGGTAATGACTACGGTCGCGCCAGCTTTGATGTGCGCAGCCGTTACGTCTTGATTGGATCCTTCAACCTGCCCCACCTGATTACGTTGAGTCCCTTCATCACCGGTCAGTCCGGCAATCCGTATAACGTAGTCACCGGAACCGACCTGAACAACGACAGCTTCTTCAATGATCGTCCTACCTTCCTTCCTGGTGAGACTTCGGCAAGCTGCACCAATGCAAAGACCTTCAACCCAACGCCTACCGGCAACTACACGCCGATTCCCATCAACTACTGCACGGGCCCGGCGCTGTTTGTCACGAATCTGCGCGTAGCCAAGACCTGGGGCTTTGGCACCAAGGCCGGAGACCGTCCTCGTGGTGGTGGTGGTGGTGGCGGCGGTGGTGGTGGTGGCTTCGGCGGTGGCCCGGCGGTGGTCCCGGTGGCGGCGGCGGTCCTCGTGGCGGCGGCGGCGGTGGTGGTCGTGGTGGCTTTGGCGGTGGCGCTGTGAACTCCGGCAAACGCTACAACCTGAACTTCAACGCACAGATTCAGAATCTCTTCAACAGGACTAACTATGGAACGCCGACCGGAAGTCTTACCTCACCGGTCTTCGGTCAGACGACTCAGCTCGCCAACAGGCCTTATAGCACCGGTTCAGCAAAGATGCTGACCACGTTCGGGCTGTCCTTTACCTTCTAACCAGACTCAACAAGAGCAGAGGCGCAACCGACTATCGGTTGCGCCTTTTGTTTTGCAATGCTGGTGACTCGCTGCCAATTGCCGCGTTGCCATCGAGGTTCAGTCGCTCTCCCGCGAGTCTGCGAAGGGAAGCAATTCGCGGCGGTCGTCGTCGTGCTCCGGCGCAAGGGCAGGGGATGCGATCACGACCGTCTTGGCATTGAGGAACTCGCGCATGCCGGCGGCCGACAGCTCGCGGCCGTAGCCGGAGCGCTTGATGCCGCCGAACGGCAAACGCGGATCGCTGGCGACCATGGCGTTCAGAAAGACGGTGCCGCAATGCAGCTCCGTCACGAGGCGCTGCTGTTCACTGGGGTCGCGTGTCCAGGCTGATGCGCCGAGGCCAAAAGGTGTATCGTTCGCCAGTTGAATCGCCTGGCTGAGGTCATTCATCCGGAAGAGCATTGCGACGGGGCCGAACAACTCCTCGCGGTAGACCGAGCAGCTGCGCGGCACGCCGACCATAACCGTCGGCTCAAAGTAGTTGCCGGCGCCGAGCATCCGTTCGCCGCCGGTGAGTATGCGCGCTCCTGCTGCATGCGCTGCCTTCACCTGCGCCTCAAGATCCTCGACGATGCGCTGCGTCGCGAGCGGGCCGATCTCAGTGTCCTCCTTCATCGGATCGCCAACCTTGACCGCCTCCATTGCCGGCGACAAAGCGCGCTTCGAACTGATCGTAGATCTCGTCCGCTACGATGAAGCGTTTGGCCGCGATGCAGGATTGGCCGCTGTTTACGCAACGCGCGCGGACGGCGGTTTCAATCGCGAGGTCGAGGTCCGCCGATGGCATCACGATAAAGGGATCGCTGCCGCCCAGCTCCAGCACCGATTTTTTGATCAGCCAGCCCGCCTGCGCTGCAATGGCGCGCCCCGCCGCCTCACTACCGGTGACGGTAACCGCCGCAATACGCTCGTCGCCCAACACCTTCTACCTGCCTTGCTTCGATCAGGAGCGATTGAAATGTGCCGCGTGGAAAGCCTGCGCGTCGCACCAGCGACTCGATCGCAATGGCGCACTGCGGCACATTCGATGCATGCTTCAACAGACCGACGTTGCCAGCCATCAAAGCCGGCGCGAGAAAGCGGAAGACCTGCCAGAAGGGGAAGTTCCACGGCATCACCGCCAGTACGATCCCCAGCGGGTCCCAGCGCACATAGCTGTGGTTCGCGCTCCGTAGCGACGGCCTCTGGAGCCAGGATGCGAGCGGCGTTTTCGGCGTAGTAGCGGCAGCAGGTGGCGCACTTCAACACCTCCTGCCGCGCCGCGGAGATCGGCTTTCCCATCTCCAGCGTAATCGAGCGTGGCCAGGTCTTCGGTCTCCTGCTCGAGCAGCGAGGCAAGCTTGCGCATCCACAGCGCGCGATGGCCCAGGGGAACTGTCGCATACGCGTGAAAGGCTTCGTCGGCCAGGGCTATCTTCTGGCGAACAGCGTCTTCGGTGAACGGTTGAAAGCTGCGCAACAAAGCGCCGGTCGCGGGATTGATCGATTCAATGGCCATGCGTTGCTCAGTCAGTCTCCCAGTGCAGTCTATTCTGATGCTAACCGAGCCAGTGCCTCTGCGAGCACACGGGTGCCGCGCGCGATATCCTCCGGAGCGGCGAACTCGTCCGGCCGGTGGCTGACGCCCTGACGGCAGGGGATGAAGATCATCGCAATCGGCGCGATGCGGGCCATGAACAGCGAGTCGTGGTAGGCCCGGCTCACCATCTTCCTGTAGGGGATCCCATCTTCCGCGCAGATTGCCTCCAGTGTTTCCACGATATGCGGCGAACTGTGCGCCGGAGCGTCGGCGTTCACCAGTTCTTCGGTGATAGTCGACGCCGCGCCGTTGTCGAATCTCGTCGCAATCCTGCCGCACTGCCTGCATCACGCCTTCGCGCCGCTCCGGCTCGGTGTCGCGGATATCCACCTGCAGGACGACTCGGCTGGGCACGCTGTTCACGGCGCCGGGATGCACCTCGCAGGTTCCCACGGTGGCCACCGTGTCGATGGCGCCGGTCGCCCAGCGCGTGCTTCTCGATCGAGAGAATCACCTCAGCTGCCGCGCACAGCGCATCCTTGCGGTCCGGCATCAGCAGCGCCCCTGCGTGGCCTCCAAAGCCGGTAATCGTGAAGCGATAACCGGCCGGCGCAGCGATACTGGTGACGATGCCCAGCGGCAGACCTCTCGCGCTCCAGCAGCGGTCCCTGCTCGATGTGCAGCTCAATCCAGCCGTGGTAGTAGCCCTTCGGCAAGTTGCACGCCGGAGAGCGGCCCCGTAAACCCGGCCGCCGCGCGCACCTCAGCCAGCGTGCCTCTCATCCTTAGTCGACTCTGCAGATCCTTCAGCGCATCGGCGCGCGCAGGATCCAGCGTGCCCGACATCAACCGGCTGCCCAGGCAGCCAATGCCGAACCGCGTCGGCTCCTCCGAGGTCAGCATCACCAGTTCCATCGATCGGCGCAGGCTGCACTCCGCTTCGCTTCAGCGCGCGCATCGCCTCCAGCCCGCCCAGCACGCCGACGGTGCCGTCATACATCCCGCGTGCGGGATGGCATCGATGTGCGAGCCGGTGGCCACCGCCGGACAGTTCCGGCTCAGTGCCCGCCCATCGGATGAATGTATTGCCCACGGCATCCTCGCGCACCGCTGAAACCCTCTCAGCAGCGAGCGACTTTCAGCCAGGCGCGAGCTCGCAGATCGTCATCGGAAAAGACGATGCGCGTAACCGCAGTGCCCATTCGCGACCGGCTCGGCGTGGGTAAATGTCGCCAGTGTATCGAGTTCGCGGCGCAATCGATCTGCATCGATCTTGATCTGCATCTGTAACTCCTCAGTTGCAATGAATCTTGACGCTCGCTATCAGCCTAGTGGATGCCGATTCCAGTCCTTATAGATCAGATACTTTGCCGGCTGCTTGCCAATCGCGCCAAACCACTGCGGACAAAACGCCCCCATCCAGATGAAGTCGCCCGCCTGCACGGGATACCACGCTATCACCGAACCGATAGATGCCGCCGCCTTCGAGCATCAGCAGCCCATGCTCCATCACATGCATCTCCACCATGCTCAGTGCCGCGCCCGGCTGATAGGTCATAGTGTTCACGGCAAAATCGAACGCCGGCGAATCGGGCAACAGGCTACGAACCTCGAGGTCAGGGTCGCCCATCAGCGGAACCGCCGCGACGATGCTCTCTCTGCCAACCAGCATCGCCGCCGCCGGTGCCCCTTCCAGCGGCTGATAGCTCTTCTCGATCACCGCGAGCCGCGTCTTCTGTGTTGGCCGTAATCGTATGTTCGGCGCCCGCAGGAATGTAGGCATAGCCGCCCTGGCACAGAGTGTCGAAAGCTGCTCCCAGTGGCCAGATCGACGCTGCCCTCCAGCACATAGACAAAGCGCTGCGCCAGCAGCAGGCCCAAGCGTTCCCTGCGGCTCGAGCTCCGCGGTGTACTGCGTAAACCCCGCGCCGGCAGCGGGTGAAATGTGCACGACCGCCGTGCCGCCCCCTGCATTCCCGGCAGCGGAGCGCGCACAAAGGTGTCGGGCGTGTGCAGCAGATGGTCGCGTTGATGGGTGCTGCGAGTGTGTCCCAGATTCGTGCATTATCGCTCGTCTCTCGGGTTCTAAATTCTATGCTTCAGGCTGGCTTCCGATTCTGTGTCTGATCCTTGGCAAGCAGCTTCAAAAACTCCAGCCCTGCATTCAAAGCGGCCTCGACATCCTCAGCCACCACTGTCTCGACAGGATGATGACTGAGGCCGCCGGGACTGCGCAGAAACAACATGCAGCTCGGCAGCCGGCTGCAACGATCATCGCATCATGGCCCGCTCCGCTCACCATGCGCATCGGTTCCGTCATCCGCACATCTTACCGCCGCTTCGAGCAGCTCGGTAAGATCTGCATCCATCGGAACCGCCGGCTGACTCGAGCGTCTGCCGCCAGCGCAGCTCGACGCCGCGTTTTTCTGCGGCACGCTGGGCCTTTGCCAGCAACTCGTCGAGCGCGGCCAGTCGCACTGCATCGTCGGCATGAGCGCAGGTCCAGCGTAGCCGTCGACGTCTCCGGCGATCACGTTTCCCGCGCCGGGTTTTGCATCAACGCTCCCAACTGTTGCGACCAGGCCATCGCGCTTCGCAGCGATTGCTCCACCGCGACAATCCACTCCGCCGCGGCCGCCATCGCATCGTGGCGCAGATGCATGGGCGTGGTCCCCGCGTGGTTTGCGTCGCCGTAAAGCTGAGCACAGGACGACTCTGGCCGACGATCGCCTCGACGACGCCGAGCGCGCGGTTCTCGCTCTCCAGCACCGGCCCCTGCTCAATATGGAACTCCAGGTAAGCGAACGTCTGCGGGGCAAACTTTGCCGCAGGAATGTTCGCGGGATCGAGCCCAAAGTCATGAATCGCCTGCGCCACGCTGACGCCTTGCGCATCCTTAAGGCAAGTATGCCGCTATCCAAGCTTGCCCACGAGTGCGAGGCTGCCGAGAAAGGGCTTGATGAAGCGCACACCCTCTTCCTCAGAGAAGCCGATGACCTCGATGGAGAACGGAAGCGGCTGCTCGCGCAGCTGCTCCACCAGCGCAACACCCAGCACCACGCCGAGGACGCCGTCGAACGCGCCGGCGTTCGGCACCGTATCCAGATGCGAGCCGATCAGCAGCCGCGGTGCATTCTGGTCAGCCCCGAACAGGCCGCGCAGATTGCCTACGGCATCCACCTGCACGGTCATCCCGGCGGCCGCCATCCATCCGCGCAGCAGTGCATGAACCTCGTGCATCGGATGCGAAAGAAAAGTCCGGGTCATCTCCGCCTGGCTATCGGTGCAGGCCGCGATCTCGCGGCAGCGGGCAATGATCTCTTCTCCGCGCGCGGATTCCGTATTTGTAACTGATGTAAGTCACAAATTACATTAGACTATGTTTGCGCACGACGCGGGCCTCGATATAGTCCATGCGGCTCATCGGTTGGCACGAAGATCTCGTTGGGATTGTCCTGGCCGAAACGCGGAGAGGTCCATCAGCAGGCAGTGCTTGTTCGGCATGGTCAAGCTCGATCTCGCTAATCTCCGGTACCGCCTCGTCAGCGCGCTCCTCGGCCATTGCGTAGAGTGTCTGCTGCACCGATTTGCTGTCGTGTCTCGGCGAAGCATCTTCAGCATCGTCTCGCGGATCTTCGTTCGCACAGTGTCATAGTCGAAGTCCTGCCGTCGCTCGTATAGCTCCACTCCGCGCGAACCACTGTGCCGAAGAGACGGTCCTTCGTCTCCGGCAGCGTCGTCAGCGACTCCTTGATATAGCCCTCGAACCCGGACTTTGCCGTCTTCAGTACCATGCATGTCCATCAAGGCCCGAGACGACCTTGAATGCGCCGTCCTGCGCCCGTTCCACTGCTCGTCGTCTGCACTCATTGCTGCCACGCATGAAGGTGTCCGGGTGCGGCTTGCCATCGACCGTCAGCCGCTTCCACATCGTGCTGTCGATCCTCACTTCGCGCCGAAGCTAACCTGCGGATTGCGGCCCAGCAGATAATTCCACCAACTCCTTCGCGAACCCCTCCATCGAGCGTCGCCGTGGACTCCTTTGCTCAGCGAATAGACCGTGTTCTTCATTGTGTCCGTCGCCAGTATCTTGCTGTTGTCGCCCTCGATATGCGCGCTCTCGAAGTCTCCGCGCAACAGCACCTGCACGGTCCACTCGACGCAGATCGTGTGCCGTGCGCCGTGCCGCGTCACCTTCATCAGGCGTACGCGCGATTTTCCGTAGTCGGTTTTCAGCAAGTTCAACTTCATTGCAATCAGCTTCCTCGATAAGTCGTGTAGCCGTTGGCCGTCAGCAGCAGCGGGATGTGGTAGTGCTGCTCCGCTGTCGGTAATCTCAAAGACAATTTCAACATAAGGATAAAGTCCCTTCAGCCCTGGCTCGCATAGTAGCATCGCCGTCGCGAACTGCACCCGATAGACGCCCGGTTCGCAGCGCCTGGTCCTGCGGCAGACAGATACTTGCAGCGGCCATCGGCATCGGTCGATGACTGCATTCACCGCAATCCACGCGCCGTCTATTCATCCGCGCCAGTGACACAGCAACGCTCCGCTGCAGGCTGGCCCAGCGCCGTGTCCAGAATGTGTGTCGAGATCCCCATGCTCAGCTTCCCTCCAGCCAGCGCTTCAGACGCAGCGCCGTAATCTGCCGTTGCTGCTCCGCTGCCTCGCGCAGCTCAGTCGCATCGTCGTTCTTCATCCGCGTCTCCAGCGCCGTCAGAATCTCCTCGCGCTTCTGCCGCTGGCGCAGATGATGAATATACGCCCAAATCTCTGCCTCATAGCGCCGATTCGCCTCTTTCAGCGCGAGTCTTCGCAGCCTCATCCGCCGAGAGCGCAACGCCTGCTCCTGTCGCCGACGACTTCAGCGACTCTATCCGTCGCATGCCTTCTGCGCCTTCTGCTCCCCGATGCGCGGATGGCTGTCGAATGCCTCCTGCCACGCCTCTACCGGCAGCGCCCGCCACACTTCTGCAGACTCAGCAATCAGCGCCGCCTCATCAGCAATCGGCCGCCGCGCAGCCAGTGCCGCCGCCCACGCCCGCGAACCGCAGCAGGGCAACACCGCTCGCGCAGCAGCGCTCTCGATCGAGCGAGTTCCATTGTATCCAGCATGTGTACGTTCATCAGAGTTAGGATAGCGCGACCTCACGGCCCATGGGCGAGGCAGCGAAATTCGCCCTCCCGATAACACCGCCTCGCCGCGAAGATACGTCGCCTTCACGACACCTCGCAGCGTCTCGCCGACATAAGGCGAAATCGCATGCCGAAAGTGCAGCTTCTCCGGCAGTCACCGTAGAAGCTCGCCGCAGTATCGAAGACCACAAAATTCGCATCGCGCCCCGCCTCCAGCGCTCCGGCCTTTGCGCCGATCCCCGCCAGCGCCGCAGGAGCAGAGCTCATCCATCGCGCAATCTCTCCAATCCCGAAACCACGCCTGATGCACTCCGTATAGATCACGGGCAACGCCACCGACAGCCCCGCAATGCCACCCCACGCCAGGTCGAAGCGCCCCGCCTCCATCGCCCTTCATCTCCGGTGGACATGGCGAGTGGTCGGTCACGATCATGTCGATATCGCCCGCACCAAGCGCCTGCCACAACGCTTCCCGATTCGCGCGGCTGCGAATCGGCGGAGCGCACTTCAACAGCGTCGCGCCGTCCGCAATCTCTTCCGCGGCAGAAGTGCAGATAGTGCGGACATGTCTCCACCGTAATCGGCAACCCCTCCGCCCGTGCCGCTCGCAGGTCTCCAGCGCCAACGCAGTCGACAGATGCACGATGTGCAGCCGAAACCCATACTCGCGGCACAGCCGAATCATCAACCGGATCGCCTGCAGCTCCGCCTCGTCCGGCCTCGAAGCCAGGTACGTTGCATAGCTGCGCCAGTCGGCATCGTGCAGTCGCAACGTCGCCTCGATCGATCGGCCCCGCCAACTCCGCATGCACCAGCAGTGGCAGCCCGGACTCCGCAATGTACGGCAGCGCCGCCTCCAATTGCTGCTGGTCGATCATCGTAAAGCCATCGCAGCCGGGATAGATCAGGAAGCACTTGAACCCCGGCACGCCGGCCGCAGCCAGCGGCAGAATGTGCTGCTGATTGTCCGCGACCGCGCCGCCCCAGCTGATCCAGTCCACCACGCCTTGACCCCGCGCCGCCGCGCGCTTTACCTCGAGCGCCGCAACCGTCGTCGTCTCCGGCAGACAGTTCAGCGGCATATCCACCAGCGTTGTATAGCCACCCGCAGCTGCGGCGCGTGTCGCCGTGTGAAAGCCCTCCCACTCGGTGCGTCCGGGCTCGTTGATGTGGACGTGGCGTGTCTACCAGTCCCGGCAGCAGGGCGTCTTCGCCGCAGTCATGCACTTCAGCATCGCGCGGCACCTCGGACGCGCGGCACACAGCCACAATCTTGCCGTCGTCTACCAGCAGCGCACCGGCTCCGTACCCTGCGGAGTGATGACTCGTTTTGACAAGAAGGCTGTGCCATAATCTTGATTATCCGCGACTTTCGCGTCTTTAAGGATACGCAACTGCATGCAGGGAAACCCAGTCTTCATGCAACAGGCCATCGCCCTGGCGACCGAGAACGTCCTCTCCGGCCGCGGAGGCCCGTTCGGCGCGGTCATCGTGCGCGACGGCGAGGTGCGTCGCCACCGGCTCGAACCTGGTCACCGCCACCAACGACCCCACCGCCCACGCCGAGGTCGTCGCCATCCGCAACGCCTGCACCACGCTTGGCAACCTTCAGCCTTCACCGGCTGCGAGATCTACACCAGCTGCGAACCCTGCCCCATGTGCCTCGCCGCCATCTACTGGGCGCGCTGCGACGCCATCTACTACGGCAACACCGCTGCGGATGCTGCCGCGGCCGGCTTCGACGACGCCTTTCTCTACGATGAGATCAAACTGCCCACTCGACCAGCGCAGCATTCCAACCATCAACCTGCTGCGGGACCAGGCTCTCTCCAGCTTCAACGCATGGCGCGAGTACGCCGGCAGAATCGACTACTAGATCATGGCAACGAAGATCGCAAGAAAAAATCCGACTAGCAAACAAGACCTATCCAACCCGCCGCCCGCCGTCAAAGTCGCTCTCCTCGGCTTCGGCACCGTCGGCAGCTCGGTCGCGACTGTCCTCGCCGCGTCGAAGTTTCCCGGCATCCAACTCACTCACATCTTCAACCGCAATGTCGAACGCAAGCGCACCTCCGCGGCCGCCAAAGAGCGTCCCGCCCAGCTGCCATCTGGACCGACGACATCGATGTCATCCTCAACTCCAACGTCGACATCGTCATCGAACTGATGGGCGGCCTCAACCCCGTCGAAGGCTGGCTTCGCAAAGCAATCGCCTCAGGCAAATCCGTCGTCACCGCCAACAAGCAGCTCATCGCCTATCGCGGCGCGGCCTCGCAAAGCTGGCCGCGCAGCATAACGTCCACCTCGTCCACGGAGCAGCCGTCGCCGGCGGAGTGCCGGTCATCCCCGGCATGCTGCAGGGCCTCGGCGGCGACCAGATCACCCGCCTCAGCGGCATCGTCAACGGCACCTGCAACTACATCCTCAGCCGCATGGAGAGCCGGCGCTGACTACGCCACGGTCCTCGCCGATGCGCAGCAGCTTGGCTACGCCGAAGCCGACCCCTCCGCCGACGTCGACGGCTACGACGCCCGCGCCAAGCTCTGCATCCTCTCCCGCATCGCTATGCATGCCGAGCTCGATCCCGACGCCGTCGCCACCCAGACCATCTCCACCGTTGAAGCCATCGACTTCTCCTACGCCAAGGAACTAGGCTGCACCATCCGCCAGGTCTCCCGCGCGCCAAGTCGAGCGGCGCAGTCGTCCACGCCCGCGTAGCCCCCATGCTCGTCCCGCTTGACGTCGCCGATCGCCTGGTCGCACGGCACGCAGAACATGGTCGTCGTCAGCGGCCGCTTCGGCGGCGACGTCGTCTTCTCCGGCCACGGAGCCGGCGGCGAACCCACGGCCGTCGCCGTCGTCTCCGATCTCCTCGCCGTCGCGCAGGGCTGCAAGTCGGTTCAGCTTCCCATCCGCAAGCGCAAGGTCACCGGCGAATTTCTCGCGCCGCACTACCTTCGCTTCGTCGTCGACGACAAGCCCGGCATCGTCTCCGCCATCGCCGGCGCGCTCGCCAAAGTCGGCGCCAACATCGACTCCATCCTGCAGCGCCCCGGCTACCCCAAGCACCGCCTGCCCTTCGTCGTCACCACGGAGCCCTGCCTCACCTCCACCATCGAGAAGGCTCTCGGCTCCCTCGCCAAGCTGGACTGCATGCTCGAACGCCCGCTCTGCCTGCAGATCCTCAGATCGAAGACAAGCCCGACGAGCAGTAGCAGTCAGAGGAATTAAAAATTCGATCTTAAGGGGTCGCCGTCAGACGGCACGCTCGCTCCGCTGCTTTCCCGCGCTCAACGAAAACAGGTTAAGCGGCGCACCTTGAGGATGCAGCCGCTCTGGTCTTCGTATGACTGCGTGAGGCTCAGTACTTCGGCATAGTCGGATCGATCTTGTCAGCCCATGCCAGAATCCCGCCCGCCAGGTTCGACACATTCGTAAACCCAGCCTCCTTCAGGATCAGCGCCGCCTTCTGGCTGCGCGCTCCCGAGCGGCAGTGAATGACGACCTCATCGTTCTTGTGCGCAGCAATCTCGCCCATGCGCTCCGCCAGCTAGCCCACCGGAATCAGCGGAGCCCCAATACTCGCAATCGGAAACTCATGCGGCTCGCGAACATCCAGCACGAAGATGTTCTCCTTTCGCATCCAGCTTCTTCTTCAGCGTCTCGCACCGACATCTGCGGAATCCCATCGACCACCGCAGCCTCGGCGACAGCCTTGTTGTGCGCGACCTCCAGCGGCCCCAGGTCCTTCGGCTTCTCGATCCCGCAGAACTGGTCGTAATCGATCAGCTCCGTCACCGTCGGATGCGTCCCGCAGACCGGGCAGTCCGGATTCTTGCGCAGCTTCAGCGTGCGGAAGCTCATGCCCAGCGCATCCACCAGCAGCAGACGCCCAACCAGCGGCTCGCCGATCCCAAGAATCAGCTTGATCGACCTCCGTCGCCTGAATCACGCCCAGCAGGCCCGGCAGAATCCCCAGCACGCCGCCCTCGGCGCACGAAGGCACCAGCCCCGGCGGTGGCGGCTCGGGATACAGGCAGCGATAGCACGGCCCATCCTTGGTCGCCAAAGATGCTCGCCTGCCCCTCGAACCGGAAGATCGAACGCGTAGGCATTCGGCTTGCCCAGCAGCACGCAGGCATCGTTCACCAGGTAGCGCGTCTGGAAGTTGTCCGTTCCATCCGCGATGATGTCGTAGTCCTTGAAAATCTCGAGCGCATTCGCGCTGGTCAGCATGGTGTTGTGCTTGACCACGTTCAGGTTCGGATTCAAACCCTTCAGCATCAACTCCGCCGAATCCACCTTCAGCTTGCCCACCGTCGCCGTCGAGTGAATCACCTGCCGCTGCAGATTGCTCGCGTCCACCGTATCGAAGTCCACCAGCCCCAGCGTCCCCACGCCGGCGGCCGCCAGATACAGCGCCAGCGGAGCGCCCAGCCCGCCCGTGCCCACGCACAGCACCTTGGCGGCCTTCAGCTTCTGCTGCCCCTCCATGCCAACCTCGGGCAGAATCAGGTGCCGCGAGTAGCGCGAAATCTCTTCGTTCGAAAGCTTCGGAAGTGTAACTCTCTTCAATTGCAATTGCCATAACATCCATCCTTCGCCGCTCCTGCGCGGCCGGTCACGTAATAACGCTGAAATTGTGTATCGGAATGAGTTACAAAAAAGGAAAGAGTATTACCGACAACAACAACCACCCGCAATCGACGGAATGATCGTCAGCTCGTCGCTCTCCTGCGTGGGCGAGTCTTCCTTCGCCGGCAGGTAGCGAATGTCATCCTCGTTCAGGTAAAGGTTCACGAACGACCGCAGCTTGCCCTCGCGCGAGTAAACAGGTTCGCCTGCAGCGCCGGATAGTCCTTCGTCAGTTGCTCCAGAACGCCGCTCACCGTCGCTGCCCGGGACGGTCACCGTCTCTTGCCCGCCGGTATAAGTGCGCAATGGAGTGGGAATGTGAATCTTCATGCTTTGCTCTCCTGCAAATTTTCCTGGCTCACGCGCTTCGCTCGCAGCCATATTGATCTCGATGCTCTCGTCATGAAACTTCTTGTTATCCTCTTCAGTGCCCATCAGCAGAAAAGAATTGGTCACCTTCGCCTTACCCTTCTCCACGCTCGTGATCACGTAGGTGCAGCCCAGCCAGTGCGCCTCGGCAAAGTCCGTCGTCGACCACTGCGCCGGATGGTCCGGGTGCGAGTGATAGAACCCCACAATATCCAGCCCCTTCTCACGCGCCTGCCGCTGAATCCGTATCAACTCCACCGGAGCGATGTTGTAGCGGTTGTGCGCCGAATCCGTCCGCGTATTTCCCGCCCGCACCAACGCCCGCACGGCATTGCCGACTCCAGCCTCGCTCTTGCCCAGCAGCACGCCGCAGCACTCGTAGGGATACGTCTCCTCCCCATGCGCCCGCAGCGCCTCATAGTCGGCATAGTCGATGCGAAGCATCCGTTACTCTCCTCCGTCCAGAAGCGTTCGCTCATATACTTGTCCGCGCCGTCGCACAGGATGGTCACGATCACCGCCTCGCGTCCCTTCGCAGCCTCTGCCTCGGCCATTGCACCGCCGCCGCCGTAGCCGCCGCGGCCGAAACCCCAACCAGCACGCCCTGCTGCCGCCCCAGAAACTTCGCCATCTCATAAGCCCGCTCGGTCGCCATCTCGATGTTCTGGTCCGCAAGCGTCCGGGTCATAAATCTTCGGCACAATCGCGGTCGCCATATGCTTCAACCCTTCCAGCCCATTGAACGGCGAGTCCGGCTGCATCGACACGCACTTGAATCTTCGGGTTCAACTCCTTCAGCCGCCGCGTCGTGCCCATAAAGGTCCCGCTGGTCCCCAGCGCCGCAACGAAGTGCGTCACCTGCCCCTCGGTCTGCTCCCAGATCTCATTGGCGGTAGTCCGATAGTGCGCCCGCCAGTTCTCGTCGTTCGAGTACTGGTCGGCGTAGTAGTACCTCTCCGGCTCCGCCGCAATTATCTCCCGCGCCTTGCGAATCGCCCCATCCGATCCATCCGCCGGATTCGTCCACACCATCTCCGCGCCGTAGGCCCGCAGATAGCGCTTCCGCTCCTCAGACACATTCGACGGCATGCACAGCGTCACCGGAAACCGCATCGCCGCGCCCAGCATCGCGTACGCGATCCCCGTATTGCCGCTGGTCGCGTCCAGCAGGCCGCGGCCATCTGCCCGAGCAAGCCCGCGCTTCATCGCGTCCACCACAATCGAAGACGCAGCCCGGTCCTTCACCGAGCCGCCCGGATTCGCCCACTCGGCCTTGCCCACAATCTGGATGCCCGGCAGGTGATCGGTCAGCCTGTCCAGCCGCACCAGCGGAGTATTTCCGATGCGGTCCAGAATGTTCATTCCCAGCGATTTGGCGGTTGCAATCATTATTTGTCCGTCAGTGTCTCCCGTCGAACCCATCCGCCGTGCCGTTTGAAGCAGGCCAGCGAATGTGCGACAGTTAATCCAAGTCTAAATTATGGCAAAGAAACAAACACCCCGCAGCTTCAACGACGTCCTCTCCATGCTTGGCAGTCAACGATTCGATGTTGCTCCCGGCCCAGGAGGGTGCAAAGGCAGGTGCAAAGCGCACCCCAAGCGCCTTCCAGGTAAGGAAATACGGCTGTGCCGCCGAGATCGCCGCCGCTCCTCGGCCACGGCTCCGTCGAACTCCTCGCCCGCCCCGGCTGGCTCCTCAACGGAGAGATCTCCCGCCTCGTCGACCGCGGCTACCAGAAGTTCCTCAAAACCAGCCAGCCTCGAGATCCCCGCCACCGCCGACCACCTCCGCGCCATCCACGAGTTCAGCGAAGAACTCAAACAAGTCACCGGCTCCATGAGCCTCTACAACGAATCCCTCGGCACCACCAGCGACGTCTACCAATACGACCGCGTCCAGGGCAGGGAATAGCGAAGGCCGCAAGCTAGGCTCGCGATGCCGGAGTCGAAACCACATCCTTAGTCGAGCGTTTCTACCGCTGAGATGGGAACTGCTTCGCATTGCGCTGATTCCAGACTTCTCAGCCGAAGACATTCGTTTTCGGGGCATTGCCGTGGCAGACCAAAGTCGGTCACGCCGAGTTTCGAGAGTACGTATTTCGTACCGTCAGCCTTCAGGACTTCTCGAATGAGGTCGCAGGAGATCATCGTCTGAGTGGCGACAAGCCCTTCCAGACTCATCTACCGCGACATGCATCGCGTGATATCTCCTGGGCATAGCGCCGACCGATCGCACTATCAATACTCGGGCACAGCCGTCTTACATTCTGGGAAAATCAGATCGCCGACGTCTGGGTACTTGAGGCGATGTCCACAGGCCATCGCTCGACTGACCACAGTCCGTTCGACTGATTACCGCCTTCTCCAAAGCCTCCGCATAAAGCATCTCCCCCACAGCCTTATGCGTAGCCGTCGAAGGATGCGCCGAGTGGTAATAGAAATACGTCCCCGGAGTAGCACAAGGCGTAGTCGGCTCATTCCGTATCGCCCGCCCCGCGCAAGCATCCGTCGTATTCGTCAGCCCATACTTCTCCGGATTCGTCAGCACCTCGTCGAAAAACAGCCCCCAGTGGCTCACATAAATATCCGCATCCTTCAACTCGCCCTTCAGGTCATCCGGAATCTTGCCAACGAAGCATTCAGCCGCACTCCCTGCTTCCCAAACCCCGGAATCTTCTCCGGCAGCAGCGCCACCGCAAACCGCCGAGCCCCAACTTTATAAAGCGAGCGAATCTCGATCCTCCTCATTCGCCACCGTCACCCCATCCGCCAACCGGCTGTCGTTCAACCCGCCCGCAATAAAGAACAGCGTCGTCTTCGGATTGAAATCGATCCCACTCGACCTCACCTGGTCCACAAAATCCTGCACCTGGTTCTTCATCCCATACCCGATCAGCGCACCCTGAGTCTTGTTGCCCAAGCCGCTGCCCGTCTGCGCCCCACTCACCGCAAAGTTCAGGCTCCTGTACTTCGGATCCTCCGTATTCGAAGGCGCAATCCGAATCCCCAGCTTCTGCGCAAAATAAACCACCGCCGTCGGCCCATCCGCATCCAGATACCCCTCACCCTGGTCCGAATAGCTGTCGCCAAACACGTAAAGCTTATCGATCTTCGTCGCATTAGCCGCCTGCCCACCGCAGCCAAACCACTCGCCGCAAACACCCAACCCATCAGCGCAACACGCAACACCCTCGCATACGTCATCGCTAAATCCCTCACCAAAAAGATTACTCGCTATGCTTCTCAGCAAAGTTCTTGCTCAACATAACGCTCATCGCGACAGCGCCCACAAAGAAAATCACCAGCGTCAAATCATCCCCACCCCAAATCCTCCCCGCACGAAACAAGAGATACCCAATCACCACATTGAACAATCCCCAAACCGTATTCACCATAGGCGAAGACAATCCCTTCCCCGGAGGCTTAGAAAACGGCGAAGGAAAACGATCGCCGCAAACCCCATACACAAAATGCGGCACAGCATTAGCCAGAAACGCTCCGGCAAAGAAAGCAGCGATGTAGTTGTACCAGCTCACAAGAACTCCCCTCTCAATTCTGCGCTCCGCAAAATCCTACCGCAGCCGCCCCTGCTCCCGCTGCAACTCCCGGTAAGCCTCGCTCTTACCCATCCCACGCTCCCGAGCCACGCGCTTCAGCGCATCCTTCTCGCTCAAACCCTCCGCCTGCATCAACAGCAGCAACCTCCGCCCCAATGCTCCCCTGCGGACCACCCCACCGCCTCCGCAGCTCAGCCAGCCAGCATCAAAACCATCTCCCCCCGCACCGTCCGCGCAGCCAGCGCCGCCCGCACCTCAGCCACCGTCCCGCGCAAAAACTCCTCATGCAGCTTCGTCAACTCCCGCGCAATCACCACATGTTGCCCAGCCCCAAACACCGCCTCCACATCCGCCAGCGCATCCTCAATCCGGTGCGGAGCCTCATAAAAAACATGCGTCACCGCCGCCACGCACCAGCTCCTCCAGAGCCGTCTTCCGCTGCCCACCCTTCGCCGGCAGAAACCCATGAAACGTAAAACTCTCAGTCCCCAACCCACTCGCAATCAACCCACTGATCGCCGCATTCGCCCCCGGCACCGGATAAACCGCAATCCCCGCAGCAATCGCCGCCGCCGCAATCTGCCCACCCGGATCAGCAATCCCCGGAGTCCCCGCATCGCTCACCACCGCAATCCGCCCACCGGCCTTCAACTCCGCCACCAGCTCCTCACTGCGCGAGCCCTCGTTGTGCATGTGATAGCTCACCGTCGGCGTCTTGATCCCGAAGTGATTCAGCAGCTTCTGCGTCTGCCGCGTATCCTCGCAGGCAATCCGATCCACCGAGCGCAGCACCCGCAGCGCCCGCAGCGTAATGTCCTCAAGATTCCCGATCGGAGTCGCCACCAGATAGAGCCCAGGCGCCAGCGGCTTATCCGGACGTGCCTCGCTCTAAGACTCTGCAGCCTCAGCGCTCATCGTCCCTGTCAGCGGCTCGTCCCGCTCCCGCATCCTCCGCCGCTGGTTCAGCATCGTCATCGAGTGCGCCAGATTCTGCGGAGTAATAATCCCCACAATCCTGTCGCCCTCCATCACCGGCACCAGCTGCGCCCCCTGCCCCGTCGCAATCCGCCGCAGCGTCTTCACCAGCGAGTCATCCGGCCGCCGCCGTCTGGAACGACCGCGTCATCACGCCCTGCACGTAGCCGTTCCCCTCCGTCTGCAGCGCCTCCACGATCCCCTGCCGCGAAACCGCCCCCACCAGATTCGCCCCCCGCACCACCGGAAACACATCCTGCAAGCGTGTGGATCGACCGCTGCAGCGCATCCTCCAGCGTGTCCGAAGCCGACAGCGTACTGAACTCCAGCAGCATCACATCCCGCATCCGCACCGCGTCCACATCCGCCTGCAGCAGCAACCCCTGGTCCTCCATCCGCGCGCCAATCAGCACGAAGACGCCCCATCGATCAGCAGCCACATCCCCGCCGTCGTCCCGGCCACCATCATCGCCATTCCCGCCAGCAATCAGCCCGTACGCAACGATCTGCCCAATCCCTGCCGCAGCCTTCGCCCCCTTGATCCCGCCCCGCGCCTTCGCAAACTCCCCGCGAAACACCCGTCCGCCATCCAGCGGAGAGCCGGCAGCAGGTTCACCGCCCCCAGCAGCAGATTCACCCATATCGACAGATCGCAGCAGGTACGCCGGAGTAATCCACGGCCGTTCAAACAGATTGATCTGCGGCGAGACCGCCACCACCAATCGCCCCCAGCACCACGCCAAACACCATATTCGCCACCGGCCCCACCACGGCCATCCGCTTCTGCATCTCCGGAGTCGCCGCCCGCTCGCTAGCCTCCGTCGACCCATAGCTCATCAGCCCGCCCGTAGGCAGCAGCAGCACGCTCCGCACATCCAGGTTGAACCACGCCGCCGCCACCGCCCGCGCCACCTCGCGCACCGCCACCGCCAGCACCAGCAGCAGCCACAGCCCAAACCCCGCGCATCCCCGTCGACCCATCCACCGACGCATAGCTGATCGACACCGCCAGCAGCAGCAGGAAGAACGTATGGATGCGAACATCCACGCCAAGAAACCTGCCGATAGGAAAGGACCACCCGCGCATACTATCCATTGTATGCGCCACGCTCGCGCCGGCTCGACCTTGTACGCTCCGAGCACCCAGCTACCTAGTACCTTGCCTGAATGCGCGTCATCGCCGGAACCTATCGCTCGCGCCAACTCCACGCCCCCCGCGGAACTGCCACCCGTCCCACCAGCGACCGCCTCCGCGAGACCCTCTTCAACATCCTCCAGCCCCGCATCGAAGGCTCCCGCTTCGTCGACCTCTACGCCGGCACCGGAGCCGTCGGCATCGAAGCCCTCTGCCGCGGAGCCGCCCACGTCTGGTTCAGCGAAAACGCCGCCCCGCCCTCACCTCCCTCCGCGCCAACCTCGAGCCCTCAAGATCACCCGCAACCACACCCTCGAAGACCGCGGCACCGGAGCCCTGCTCCAACGCCTCGCCAAACTCCCCACCGCCAATCGACATCGTCTTCCTCGACCCACCCTACGAAGCCGAAGCCGAGTACGAATCCACCCTAAGCTTCCTCGGCAGCGCCCGCGGCCGCCAACTCCTCGCCCCCGACGCCATCGTCATCGCCGAACACGCCAGCAAAGCCAAACTCCCCGCCCGCTACGGAGCCCTCGAACACTACCGCCTCCTAAAACAAGGCGACGCCGCCCTCAGCTTCTACGCCATCGCTCAGTCAGCCAGAGCCGCCACCGAGCCCTCTGCGTCTCTGCGACCTCCGCGCCCTCCGACGCCCGTCTTACCCCGCAAACGCCCCACCCTCACCACCCCCGTCCGCAGATCCACCATAAACTCCACCTCTTTATCCGTCATCAAATCCCACCCAAACCCATGCAAAAAATCCCCCTCCACCTCCTCCACCCGACCCCTCCCAACTCAGCCGCCGCGTCTCCCACGCCAGCCCCGACGCTCCCCACGCCACAATCGAATGAAACCCCACAAACAGCAGCAGCCCCTGCTCCTCCAACACCCTCACCTCCGCCACCGGCTTCAGCGGAATATGCGTCACCGCTCCGGCCGCGCCGTATCGATCACATACGCATACCCTCCCGCCACCGCGCAAATCTCATCCACATTCGGACACGCATAAACCCCGGTAGGCATCGAAGCATCCGTAAACCCCAGCGCACAAGTAGCCAGAAACGCCCCGCCCATCGCAGGCCGCACCATCAGCAGCAACGCCCCCCGCGCCAGCGCATCCTCCTCGCCCTGCAATCTGCAGCGGATAAGTATACTGCCGCGCCGGAGCAATCAGCGGCGGCGCTTGCAAGATCTCCACACTCCACCTATGCGGAAACGCATCGAGAAATCAGCCTTCACTCGCACCGCATCCAGTGCCTGCGCAATATCCTCGATCAAATCCTCCACCGCCTCGCACCCCGCGCTCAGCCGAATAAATCCTTCGGCAATCGCATCGCCGCCCCATCTTCGCCCGCCGCTCCGCCGTCGTCGTCACGCCGCCGAAGCTCGTCGCCTCCGTCACCAGCTTCAGCCTTCGCCAGAAACGTCTCCGCCGCGGCCTTATCGCGCAGCACAAAACTCAGCACCGGCCCAAAGTATCTCATCTGCCGCGCGAGCAATCTCATGCCCCGGATGCCCCTTCAGCCCCGGATACATCACACTCTCAACCTCCGGCCGCGTCGTCAGAAACTCCGCAATCGCCTGCGCATTCGCACACGACTCGCTCCAGCCGCAGCGGCAGCGTCGCAATCGACCGCAGCGCCAGCCACGCCTCCATCGGCCCCAGCACCCCGCCCGTCAGCGTCCGCCATCGGTCGATCTTTCCCAGCAGCTCCGCATCCCGCACCGCCACATGCCCCAGCAGAATTCCCCGTGCCCGGTCATCGCCTTTGTATCCGACGCCACCGAAAAATCCGCCCCCAGCGCCAGCGGCCTCTGCCCCATCGGCGTCGGCGTCGTGTTGTCCACCGCCACCAGCGCCCCCGCCTCATGAGCCGCCTCGCACAGCGCCGCGATGTCGCACACGTCCATCGTCGGATTGCTCGGCGTCTCCATCCACAGCAGCCGCGCGCCCTCCAGCAGCGCAGCCTAGCCCCACTGCATCCGACCGCTCCGCTCCACCGTCCGCACCTCACCCCCATCTCGGCGAAGTACTCCTGCATCAACATCCGCGCCGTGTAGTACGAGTTCGCCGGCAGCCACCACCACATCCCCCGGCCGCAGCACCGCGCCAAACACCGCCGCCATCGCCGCCATCCCCGAGGCAAAGACCACCGCCCTCGCCTCAAACCCGGCCCCACTCCATCGCCGCCAGCGCCCCCTCCAACTCCGTCCACGTCGGGTTATGCGACCGCGCATACGTATAAGCCATCCCCGCCGGATCTCCCGGAGTATGGAACGGCGCCGCAAACACCGGCCCCTGATGCATCTCACGCCCCGCCGCCGCCGGAGTCAGAGTCGAACGAACAACCCTCGTAGCCTCACGCATCGCACTCTCCTCGTACTCTGAGTCTAGATGCTGCCTGACGCCCGCAGTTCCAGAGCGCCGCCAATCTTTATCGTCTGCTTCGATCGGGCTGCACAGACTCGTATCAACCGTCACTCCCGGCTTCGGCATATGCGACCCGTCCAGAACTCCTTCCGCATACAGCTTCTCGAAGAGAGCAAGCGAGCTCAGCTTCTGATACTCCAGCCGCGATGGGCTATCGATGCGCCGCTTCAACTCCGCGAGCGGGCAGATCAGTTCCACGAAGTCGACGCTGCCCCCGCCCTTTTCGACCACCTCCACCGCCTGCCCGACAAACCCCGGCCGCACCGTCTTCTCCGGCGCAAAGGTGAAGATGAACCCCGGCAGATCGCATTGCGGCAAGCCTGATCGAAGACCGAGAGCCATATCTCCTCCCGCAGCTCAACAAATGGCTCGCTGCCGAACTCGAAGAGCGAGAGCAGCAAGTCCACCACCAGCTGATTGCTGAAACAGCGCGGTAGCCCGTCCTCTTCGCCAGCTCCTGCGCAACCGTAATGCTTGCCGGTCGCGGGCATGCCGTAGATGAAGACCAGTCTCATCGATACCCTCCCGGCGAAGTGCTCCCACCCTCCCGCCTCCAACCTCTCGCGCCCACCGTCCGCCCGAACCAGCGTAACCGCCTGACCGAACCGCCCTGCCGTGTCAGCCTTCCAATCCGAGTAATCGCCACCCCCGCCAGCTTCCCGGCACCTTACCGCCGCCGCAGCCGAGAACAGCAGCTCATAGTCCTCCCCACCATTCAAAGCAAGCTCAACCCCACGCCGTTCGCCCCGCCAGCCAGCGGATGCACCGGCAGCGCCGCCTCCTCCACCTCAGCCCCCACGCCCGACTCCGCGCACAGATGCCCCAGGTCTGTCGACAGCCCATCACTCAAGTCAATACAAGCCCTCGCCAGCCCACGCCGCCGCAGAGCCTCGCCCACCGCCACCCGAGGCTCCGGAAACAAATGCGGATGCTCACTCAACAGCCTCGCCAACCCGCGCCATCCTGCCCCGCGCCAACATCCCCTCCAACTCCGCCGCCGCCCCACCCAGCCGCCCCGTGCAATACAGCCACATCGCCCACCCGGCCACCACTCCGCCGCAGCGCCTTGCCCCGCGGAGCCGTCCCACCAGCGTAATATCCGCCAGCACGCACCCGCCGGCGACTCCGCCGTATCCCCGCCCGCCAGCGGACACCCCTACCGTTCCCCCAACGCCCGCAGCCCGCCGAAAAAATCCCTCCACCCAACCCCGCCCCCGGCTCGGTAGCCAGCATCTCCCGGGCAGCGCCAGCGAAAGAAAAGCCGCCATCGGCACAGCCCCCATCGCCGCCAGATCGCTCAGACCCACGCGCCAGGCAGCGGTGCCCAACCGACTCCGCCGAATGCAGATCGCGCCGGAAGTGCTGTCCCTCCAACGAGAAATCCGTCGTCACCAGCACCTCGGAGCCCGCGGCCGGCCGCAGGATCGCGCAGTCGTCCCCGATCCCCAGCGCCAGTCCCAGCGACGCCCCTGGCTGCCAGCCGAATCTGCTCGATCAGCGCCCGTTCTCCCATCTCGCCCTTCGTATGCCTGTTTTTTCATCGTGATAGCAGCATAAATGGTGGTGCAAAAGTGGTAGAAATTGGCCGAATTTATGGCCTAATTCTGGTTGCTTCCAGCTAGTCCTTTTGCTAGGATTGAAGGGAAGCCCAAGAGAGACTGCGGATTCGGAAGAGCAAATGAAGATTACTAAAGCTCATTTGCCCCAGTACATTCCGGTCTCTCCGCACCGCAGTCGCGTTCCAGCGGTCAAATTCGGGCACCAGGTCGTCTGTTGAGTCTCAAGAAACGCTACTACATCATGTTCGTAAGTCGCGACGAAGATGGGAACCTGAACAAGGTTCCGGTCCCGCTTCATTACGCTTACATCTTCGTGGCCGCCGCCGCTATCGGCATGTTTACCATCACCGGCCTCGCCGGATCCTACTCGCGGATGCTCATCAAGACCGCCAGTTTCAACAAGCTTCGCCAGGATCACAACTCGCTCCAGAAGGACTACGCTCACCTCGAAAAGCAAGCCCACGAGAAGGACGTTGAAGTCGCCTCGCTCGGCTCGCTCGCAGCTGAAGTCTCCGCCATCTACGGCCTCACCGCCAGCAAGCTGGCCGTCCCCATGGGCAAGCTCACCGGACATCCAGCCGCGCAAGTCCGCAGGCGCCTTGCCCACAGCCGGAGCTCTCGCCGACACCACCACAACCTCCAGCGACGACAGCTACTTCCGCTCGCTCGACACCTTCTACGCCCTGCGCAGAACAGCGCTCAGCGGCTCGGCCATCCGCAGCATCACCGGCTCGCCGCTGCACACCGGCCTCGGCCTCGACGCCGGCGTTCTGGACGCCGATGCGCCCTCCATGTGGCCCATCATGGGTCCCATCACCAGCGGCTTCGGCCAGCGCGAAGATCCAGTCACCGGCAACGGCGAAGGTGAGTTCCACACCGGCGTAGACATCTCCGCCCCCAGCGGCACGCCCATCCGCGCCACCGCCGACGGAACCGTCATCACCGCCGATCTGGAGAGCGGCTACGGACGCGAGGTCATCATCGACCACGGCCACGGCATCGAGACCTGCTACGGACACATGTCAGGCTTCAACGTCATCGCCGGACAGAACGTCATCCGCGGCCAGATCATCGGCTTCGTAGGCCACAGCGGCCGCACCACCGGCAACCACCTCCACTACGAGGTCCGCATCCGCAACACCCCGGTCAACCCGCACAAGTATCTGCGCGACACCCCCGCCGAACTTGGCATGGGAACACCGGACGCATCGCTACGCGCTACTCAAATAAGTTCGGGTGGACACAAAAAAGGGCAGGTCGACCGAAAGGTCGCCTGCCCTTTTCACTTGAGATTCAGCCCTTGAAAATTCAGCCCGGACTATTTGCCCGTATAGGTCACATGCCAAACGCTCCTCGTCCCGTCATCGGAGACGAACAGCGAACCATCATTCGCAACCGCAACGCCAACCGGTCGTCCCCAGACATCGCCACCTGGGAGTAACGAAGCCAGTCAGGAAGTCCTCGTACTCGCCGGTCGCGTGGCCGTTCTTCATCGGCACGCGAATCACCTCGTAGCCCGAGCGTATCGCACGGTTCCATGAGCCATGCTCCGCGGCGAAGCCATCACCGTCATAGTCCGCCGGGAACTCGGTCTTCGCGGTTGGATAGAACGTCAGCTCCAGCGAAGCAAAGTGCGGATTCACCAGCACATCCGGCGTAATCACCTTCGCCTTCAGCTCAGGATGCTTGCCCGCGAGGCGAGGATCCTGCGTTCCGCCCATGTAGTACCAAGGCCAGCCGTAGAAGCCATCTTCCTTCACGCTGGTGATGTAGTCGGGAACGAGGTTGTTGCCCAGCTCGTCGCGCTCATTGGTCGAGCACCATAGCTGTCCGGTAGTCGGGTTCACCGCCTCGCCCACGCAGTTGCGAATGCCGCTCGCGTAGACCTTCACGAACTTGCCTTCAGGCGTGTACTCAAGCACGTCAGCGCGATGGAACTCGTTCGGATGAGTGTCCGGATCGTCCACGTTCGAGCCCGATCCAACCGAGATCCACATCCGCTTGCCATCGAGCGAGAACGCCACATCGCGCGTCCAGTGTCCGCCGCCGCGAGGCGCGCATACCCGGGAAGCACCGGCACGATCGTCTGCGACGCACCAGATGCCTTCAGGTCGCCCTTCTTGTAGGCGAAGCGAACCAGGCTGGTCGTGTTCGCAACGTACACCCATTGCGGGTTCGGCCCCAATGGATAGAACGCGATACCAAAAGGATGGTCAAGCCCGGTCGCGAACGTCTCGTTCGTCACCGCCTTGCCATCGGCACCCACGCCGCGCAGCACGTGGACTGTGCCCGCCTCGCTGTCCGCCAGAAACAGGTCTCCGTTCGGCGCAGTGCGAATCAGTCGCGGTTCAGTGAAGCCGTCTGCGTAGAGCGTGACCTTGAACCCCGCAGGAGCTTGCGGCCATGCACCCTCGGGTCGCGGCACCAGCTGTGGGGTGGTTGTTCGCGGACTCAGTCGCATACGGCGCCGGCAGATCGGCGACGGTCAAGTGACGCCGTACGCCGGGATGCTCTTTGGTGTAGTCGGTAAAGGCGTCCTGCCCGGTCAGCACCTTGGCCGGAGCTTGCGCCTTGCAGGCTGTAGGCAGAGAGAAGATAGACAGTGCGACAGCCGCCATAAACACAGCGGCCAAGCGGGGAGAGAGGGTGATCAGGTACGGGACAGTCATACGCAATCGTCTCCAGTGAATTGTCTTCAATATGTGGATGCAGTTGCGCGGAACGCGGCTAGTGCTGTTGCACGTCGCCCGGAGACGCAATCTCCGCGGCGGGCGTAGCCAGCTGTTTCACCAGCGTCATCGGGATATTCGCCGTCAATACAGCGCGGTCTTTATGCTGCTCAATCTTCAGCGAATCGATGGCCTGTTCCATCGCCGCCTCGGTCGGAACGCCCTCGTTGCGCCCGCTGAATCGACCGAAAGACTCCCAGCAGCGTAGAGAGCATCTCCACCGACTTGGCGGCGTCTGCCTCGGTTGGAGCGATCTCCTCTATCCGCAGCCGGACCGTCCCGCGATACTGCAGGCTGGCGATAAAGGTGCTGTCCTCCTGCAACGGCAATTGCAGGCCGAGCACGGTGACATGGCCGTTCTCCGAGAACGGCAGCCCGACGTGCCCGATTCCCCAGGCGCTCGACAGCAGCGGGACATCGCTGTAGCGAGCAGACAGCAGCGACGACCCGGAGAACGGCGAAGCCGCCGCCCTGTACCGGTCCAGCATCGAGTGAATCTGCTCCGTCGTAGGCATGTTCGACGCCGCCACCGTGTCGTAGCCCAGCTGAGTGACACGAAGCTGCCGTCCTCCACCCGCCGATGGTTCGCCCACAGGAATGGTGTAGATCACGTGGCCGGCAGTAGGTCTCTTTCGCAGTCGCGATGCTATCCAGATAGCGCCCCAGGCGATCACCATCGAATCGCCCGGAAAACACCTCGGAGTAGGCAACCGGCCCGTTCGGCCCGTGTGGATCGTCCATTCGGTGCAGCGCAAACGCCATCTCGTCCAGATCGCGCTCCGGCACAATGCCCGTCGCGTCGATGAATTGCTGGAACTCCGGGCTTCGCTTCACCACGGTCTTGTCGAAGTGTGTCGCCAGACGCAGCGGCTTCAGGTTGGCATATATGATCGCGTCCGACTCCGGCAGCAGCCGCGCCACCTCCGGAGGAGCCTTCTGCCGCAGATAAACCGCCACTGCCAGCGCAACAACCAGCGCAAGCATCAGTAGCAGCGAGTAGCGCGTACGTTTTCGCATCCAGTCTGTTTCTACTCTGTCCTGTCGCGCATCGCAAATTATTCCGTTCAATGTCTACATACTTATTTGCCAGTCGATTCGACGATGGCAAAAGTATAGATCTTGCCTCCGTTGGTCACATTGCCCGTCCCCGGTGGCAGAATGCCGAACTCGCCGCCGCCAACCTTATCGTCCACCGTGAACTGGTACGTTCGCGGCGCAGTCTTACTGGAGTGAAACGGCACCTCGTCCCGCTCGCGCCGCCGGTCGAGTGGAAGACCCCGCCTGTCAGCATCCGGAACTCGCGGCTGTCGGAGTGCAGCCGGAACCTCAACAGGTCGTACTCATTCGCAGACACACCCTCAGGCACATAGATAAGAAACTCGTATCGGCGCTGCAGCGCCAGCTTCGATTGCGGCCCATTGATGCGGCCGTTCTGGTCCACCTTGATGATCCCGTGCGTCACAGTCGACTTGATGAATCCTCCCGACTTGATGTGCACGATCTCCGGGTCGATCGGAACCCAGTTGCCGCTGCGGTCCTTGTAATACACGCCGATCTCGTTCACCTCAGGGACCGCTCACTGCGCGCTCTCATGCGCCGGTGTAATCAGCCTGCGGCCCTTGTTCACCATGCCGGTGATCACGCGGTCGGAGACGCCTGCCTCTTTCAACGCGACCAGCGCATCGGCATCTGTCGTGTAGTGACCAGGCTGAGCATTGATTGTCTGCACGATCAGGTCGTCGCCGAGTCCGCCTTTGACCATCTTCATGATCGAGTCGTTCGTCAAAATCTTGGGGGCTGCATCCGGAAGTGGCCCATTGACGGCTTCCACCGGCGATGTCTGCGCGACCGCCGCTGCCGGCGCTCAGCAGCATCAAGGCAAAAGCTACGGCGAGTGGAGGCACGCGACAGCAGCCACAGGACAAGCGCGACATCGGTATCCTCCTCAAATATGCCGGACGAGACACAAGCTCGCTGGCAGATTGCATCATCGTAACTTAGGACGTGATGTGCCTGGAAAAGAGAGCGTATCAGGAGCTGCCTCAGCCGTCTTACTCCACCGGTCCATCCCGTTGCTCCGAGAGGGCCACGTATGCTAGATTGAACTCTGCGGCGCACTCTGCGCGAGCACTGTTGCGCGTCTCGCGGCTGGGCTTACAGGGGGCAGTTTTAGATTCAAAATGGAACGCAGGGCTGTTTGGGCTGGCGTAGCTCAGCTGGTAGAGCATCTGATTTGTAATCAGAGGGTCGGGGGTTCAAATCCCTTCGTCAGCTCCATCAAATCCAGCCGGCACAGATATCAATGCGTTTCGCGTCACTGAAGTAGGAATGGAAGTATAGAAAGACGGATTTGGTTGTACTGTTTGCCGTCCTGGCATCGCAGACCTCCGGTCACTCCTTCAAGGCAGTTCTACCCGCTCGATTCGAAGTCGGAGTCGAGGCACGGGCTTGATAGGTTGGGCAGAAGGCCGCAATACCAGAATTCGCAGACAGGGAAGTGCACAGGTGGCCGAGTGGTTAATGGCAGCAGACTGTAAATCTGCCGCGTTATGCGCTACGGAGGTTCGAATCCTCCCCTGTGCACCATAAGTTTAGTGTAGTTGTACTGGTGAGCGCGTGGATTTGAGTCCTGCCGGCAGCGGACGAATGGTTATCGCGCTGGTCGGACTTGCACTTTTAGCGGTTCTGGCCTGGCAGACGATGGAGCCAGGAAAGTTTCGTTCCCTCACCTGGGTCTTGTTGGTTTTTTTGCCTTCCGCGTACTACTCGGACGGCTTCGTTCGCGATAGGATTGTAAGGTTGGTTTCAAGAAAGGCTGGCGTAGCTCAGTGGTAGAGCACTCCCTTGGTAAGGGAGAGGTCGAGAGTTCAAGCCTCTCCGTCAGCTCCAGACTTTGGATTAAGGGTACGGCTTTAGCCGTGCCGAGTAGAGACAGGCCAAATGGGCGCTTTAGCCACCGGGATAGAGCGGGAGTAACTCAGTGGTAGAGTCACAGCCTTCCAAGCTGTTGGTCGCGGGTCCGATTCCCGTCTCCCGCTCCAAAGATTCAAAGGCCCGCCAATAACGCAGGCAGGAGATTTACGTTGAGCACGACTTACGAGAAGCCTGTAATGCCCGTAGAAGACGCTCAGGTCTTCAACGCGGTCAAGGCGGCGATCGAATCATCCTTCTCTTCCAGCAAGGCGGCGGATTTCTTCAAGTCCCTCACCCGCGCCGGAGTCAGGGTTAGAGATTTCGAGGTGGTACTCAAGCAGGGCCTGCTTGGCGCCTCCACCGCGGCCCAGTACAACAGCCTCGGCAACGGTGATCAGGGCCAGATTCGCGAGCTGTACCTCGCGAGCCTGGAGCAGGTCGCTCCCGAACTGCGCGAGAAGTTCTTCAAGCTGTACGCGTACTACTGATTGGAATGGCATTGGACGAGAAACAAAAGTCAAGGCTCGTTCTTGCTGAACGATTGTTGGAATTGGCTGAACATTCATCGGAGACTGAGATGCGTGGTTCGCTGTCACGGATCTACTATGCGGTCTACCATGTAGCGATAGTGCTAGTAGGAAATATGGCTCACGGAGAAATCCCGAACGCATTTCGCGCTCGGACTCAAGCCGCTCTGGATCCTCGTCCCCGAGCTCGACACGAGCACTCTCATCTTCACCTTCCTGATGATGACCGATCCGCGCACGACGCCCGAGCGCCCCTCGTCCCAGTGGGCCTTCGGCGTCGCGGTCGCCGCGCTCCATCTGTCCCTCCGCTACATGCAGGTCCCGTATTCTCCCTTCATCGCGCTCTTCGTCGTCGCCGGGCTCCGCTCCGCGTGGGCGAAGTTGCCCGCGCCCGCCGTCGCCGCTGGTGTGGACCACGGCGCGCTTCGCGCCGACGCGCCGT
>CAWHVZ010000010.1:0-103995 GCA_963832995.1 uncultured Acidobacteriaceae bacterium | reverse complement strand
GGGCAGTATAGCCGCGTTGAACTGGTGCTGAACTTGACCAGTCCCCGTAGCCACTTCGAGGTTTCCAAGGCAACGCTCTTGGCGGGCAAGCACGTTTACACTGAGAAACCGCTTGCGATGGAGTTTCCCCAGGCGGCAGAACTGGTGAAACTAGCAGAATCACGGGGATTGACAATCGCCTCTGCGCCCTGCAGCGCGCTTGGGGAGACTGCGCAGACACTGTGGAAGGGATTACGCGCAGGAAGCCTGGGCACGGTACGCGTTGTCTATGCTGAGATGGATGATGGGCTGGTTCCTCGCATGCAATTCCGAAAGTGGAAGTCCATTTCTGGTATGCCCTGGCCGGGTAAAGACGAGTTCGAGGTCGGATGTACCCTGAACATGCAGGTGACCACTTGACTTGGCTTGCTATGTGGTTTGGGCCGGCTACGACGGTGACTTCATTTGGCTCAATCCAGTTTCCCGATAAACTTCCTGGCGAGACCATGGAGATGGATTCTCCCCACTCTACAGTCGCGTGTATCCAGTTTGCGTCTGGCGTAGTGGCGCGTCTGACGTGCGGCATTCTAGCGCCCCACAATCACTCGCTCACCATTGTCGGTGACCGCAGCGTGTTGTATACCAAGGAATCGTGGACTGACCGATCGCCGGTGTACAGCCGCAGCATGGTCTCAATCCGGCGCAAGACACTTTTGAATCCTTTTCGCAAGAATTATCGTTTGCCCCGTACTCCTTATAAGAAGTCGAAGACTAGGGGAATCCCGAAGATGGACTATGCTCGCGGGCCCGCTGAGCTTGCGGTGGCGCGTGTATGCTGGGCCATGCCGTTTGTCGTCCCAGTTCTCGCTTCACGTAAATGAAATGGTCCTCGCGATCCACCGGGCTAGGGAGGCCGGTGCGGTTTACCGGATGACAACAACCTTCGACGCCATTGAGCCGATGGTGTGGTCGAAATAAACGAGTATCTTCAAATCGACAGACGAGGATACAGGCTATGAACAGAGTAGTCCGGTGGGGGATATGGGGTACGGGCGCTGTTGCAAATCATGTAGCGAGCGATTTTCGCCACGTGGGTGGAGCTGTGATTCATGCAGTTGCTTCGCGGAGGATCGAGCGTTCCCAGGAGTCGCATTGCAACATAGAGTTGCGCGATGGTACCAGGGCTTGGAAGAGTTACTCAACGACGCAGAGGTTGATATTGTCTATGTCGCTTCTCCCAACCATTGCCATGCCGACGACTGCCTTGCGAGCATTCGAGCAGGCAAGAGCGTGTTATGTGAAAAACCTTTTGCGTTGAACCTGAAACAAGCCCAGGAGATAGTATATGCAGCGCGGCAGCAAAGGGTCTTTTGTATGGAGGGCATGTGGACCCGATTCATTCCTGCTGTGGTAGAAGCGAAACGATGGATCGACTCAGGTTCGATCGGCGCCATTCACATGGTGCAAGGCAACTTTGCATATCCCGTGGCGGCTGGGCCTGGCAACAGGCTTTTTGATCTCAACTGTGGCGGGGGTGCGCTCCTCGATCGCGGAGTGTACCTCATCTCGCTCGCGCAGCAACTCCTGGGAACACCCCAGTTAGTCCGCGGTTCTGCCTGCCTGGGTTCAACTGGGGTGGACGAGCAGTCGGCGTATCACCTCGTATACCCGACCGGATCATTGGCTGATTTTGTGGCCAGCTTTCATGTCCGAGGCACCAATGAGGTGGTCATCTACGGCGAGCTCGGTCGGCTTCATCTGTGTGAGCCGTTTTACCGAGCACACCGAGTAATTCTGCAATCGTACGCAAGCCCACAAGAAGTTGCACCAGAGGAATCCAAACCGAGCCCAACCGGCTTGTCCAAGATCGCAAGAGCTATGCGCGATGTGTCAGTGTTGAAGTCGCTCCGGCGACGCCTCAGTCCGCTGGTGGACTTGCTTCGGAAATCACCTGCGCCCTGCAGTTTCCGTTTGCAGGGAATGGCTATCAGTTTGAGCTGCTGGAGTCCAGCCGCTGTGTGAGGGAGCAGCGCACGGAGAGCGCAGTCATGCCACTCGACGACTCTTGGCCGTGATGCAAACGATGGATTTGCTCCGCGCGGAATGGGGCTTGATTTATCCTGAGGATCAATCTGGCAAACAGTAGACGAGGGAACGAGTCTCGCGGCCTATCGGAATGTACAATAGTTGATTCAGCCTCGCTTATTCGCTAACTCTCAGGACACTGTGAATGTCATCTGCAAATTCCCTTGATGTTTCCAGTATGCCGCAGAACTGGATACCCCGGCGATTTCCGTTGGTATTCTCAACCAGCCAGTACCCGATGTTATCCATGTCTTTCTTTTTGAAGGAAGTGGTCGAGCTTCGGGCGATGGGAATTGATCGATGTAGCATCGATCAATATGCCGGATCGTCCCGATGAGAGGCTGACGCCTGAGGAGGCGATCGAAGCAAAGAATGCCTACCATCTGAAGAAGCAGGGCCTGAAAGGCGCGATCGTCGCTAATGGAAAGACATTATTGACGAATTTCGGAGGCTATTGCCGCGGGGTTCGGATGGTGTTCCGCTTGGGTGGTCTGGACCGGCAGGGGCTGTTCTATCACCTCATGTACTTCATCGAGGCGCTGATGGTCGGCGTATGGATGAAGCAAAAGCGCCTTCATCACGTCCACGTCCATCTGGGGTCGGAACCCGCAACGGTGGGCTTATATGTGCGCACTATCTTCGGCGTCGGGTTTTCGATTACCGTCCACGGTCCAGACGAGTTCTACGATGCCAAGGGCCAGCATCTAACTGAAAAGATTGCAGCTGCGGACTTCATCTGTTGCATCAGTTTCTTTTGCCGTAGCCAGTTGATGAAGTTTTCACCTTATGCCGATTGGCACAAGCTTATCGTATCGCGGTTGGGCGTAAACACTGCGGAGTTCTCGCCGAAGCCCCCCCAGCACGCGCCTGAGCCCTTTTCCATCCTTTCGTGTTGGCCGCTTAGTCCCAGCCAAGGGGCAGCATCAGTTGATCGACGCGGTAAAGCGGCTTGTTGGACAGGGACGGCGGGTGTGGTCTCACCTGGTGGGCGCAGGGCCTGATGATGCATCGCTTCGCCGACAGGTCTCGCAATTCGAGGACCCCGGAACGGTAGTGTTCGAAGGCCCAGTGAACCACGATCGCATCCGTGCCTTGTATGACGCGGGTTACCTGTTCTGTATCCCCAGTTTTGCGGAGGGAATCCCCATCGTTCTGATGGAAGCCATGGCATCTGGGATCCCATGCGTCACCACCCAGATCGCAGGCATTCCCGAGCTGATCCGAACCGGTCTCGATGGGCTGCTGGTAGCGCCCTCTGACCTTGACGGTCTTACTGAAGCTCTGGCAACCCTGATGGATGACGAGGCTCTGCGAGACCGGCTCAGTAAAAGTGGCCGGCAGCGAATATTGGAGCATTACGACTTTCGCCGCAATGTGGAACAACTGGCCGCGATCTTCTCTGAGCGCGTAAAACAATGAAACCAAATTAGCTACTGTTAACTGCAAACTTTTGCGTGCCAAGTGTACATCCTAGGTGGTATACCCCCTATGTACAGATTTTCCTATGCTTTGACTCACAGAAATACTTTGGACTTTGGTTGCCATGGTTTATGCCAGTAACGACCGGAAAGACGGACTCCGAGGTTACCGTTCGCGATGAATTCCGCATCTGAATTAGCAGGGAAGAAGTATGCCATAGGAGCCCGGATGCGCCATCAATGGTCCTTTTCATCTCGTGGCGATGTGTCGAGAACCGATTGGAGCAGTGCCCGGTATGCGGCGCTTGGACCATCACGATCGAGAACTCATACAGCAGATAAGGTTCTTGATTGTGTCTGTTCTATTGCCGCGTCCTTGGCAATAGACCCTGTGAATGATCGCAAGACCCTATTCGAACAATATGACTTCAAGCTTTGGTCTCAAAAGGATCGGCTGCCTGTTTTCTGTTTATCGGTTATGCCCAGTCTGCTCGGAATGGCTGTTGTTTTTGTCGCCTTCAAAGGAATAAGCAAACTCCAGTCGAAGCTTTAGCTGAAAATCCACCCCTCCCGGATTCACAACCAGCCAGTTCGTTTCAGTCAAAGATACCGACTTACGCGGGTATGTTTGCCTGTCCGAATATTTTCCACCCGAAGTGCAAATTAGTGCCACCCTGCTTTAGCAGAGGTCGCATCTCGTTGACCAATATGAAAATCACTTTGGTTTGTGGATTGCAATGCCCATCACATCACTGGTTATTGAATTGAACACTGCCTTGTCCTTATGAACCTATGGTTCATAAGGTTGCTACAGAGTTTTATTTCGTAAAGTTACTATTTTGTTCGCATATCGGTTACTCGGTTTACAAGAAATCTATTGCGTCCACCTTCGAAATACAGGAAGATGGGCAGAACCAACTAAATCCAGCTGTGTTTTCACTGAAGGGCACATGAGCCACATCAGTACGACTAGCTCTAAGCGTCTCCATTTATATATGGTGATTAACCTGAAAGGACATCGAGTCCTTTTGCGGTTAGTCTTTGGGCCACTTGGCCGGGTGAATCAGGGCCGCGAGTCATGGCGGCTCCAGAGGCAAGTTGGCACGATTTTGCGAGCCGTCTGGAGAATTCCGGGCTTCTTGATAGCAACAGCCTTGGTTCTGTGGACGCCCACGTTGGTCGGGGAGAGTCCACGGTTCGCTACGTCTCGTGTTCCCTCGAAGATCTTGAAAAGATCGGTCTAGAGACGTACCTGAGTCTGACGCGAAGAGGCTTCCTGAGCTAGCTGGCGCGTTCTACCAAAAGCTATCCGGAACATCCGGGCCGCTCGCGACCGATGAATATCAGCCGCGTCCGTCGGAGTACGCCGCTTCCAACTCACAAATCGCGCTTCTGGGCGTTCGCATCGATAACATCTCCACGAATCAGACAGTTTCGATGATCGACTCTTTGATCGATCAAGGTGGGTTCCATCAGATCGCAACCGCGAATGTGGACTTCCTGAACAAGGCTGCAGTTGACCCGGAACTGATGGAGATTCTCCATAGTTGCGAGTTAGTTCTTCCAGATGGAATGCCACTTGTGTGGGCATCCCGATTGATGGGTACACCGTTGAAAGAAAGAGTAACTGGGGCAGACTTACTGCCACGCCTTTTGGAGCTTTCCGTTCAGAAAAAGCGGCGAATTTTTCTTCTCGGCTCCACGGAAGACTGTTCAAACTTCGCGCTGCAGCGCGTGTGCCGGGAATATCCCGGAGCTGTTATCTGCGGCCGTATGTCACCGCCACCAGCTTCGCTGGATCAAATGAAGAATAGCGAAATATTGAGACGGATCGAGGAATCCAAACCCGACATATTGCTTGTGGCGTTTGGAAACCCAAAGCAGGAGAAATGGCTTGCCATGCACCGCGAGAAGCTAAACGTTCCGGTCTGCATCGGGGTGGGAGGAGCCATTGATTTCTTTTCCGAAAAGCAAATGCGCGCTCCAATTTGGATGCAGCGATTTGGAATGGAATGGATGTTTCGGTTCCTAAAGGAACCTCGTCGGCTTGGGCCGAGATATTTGGAAGACGCGCTCTTCTTACTTAGATACCTTTCGCGGCAGTTACTGCTCACATCGGTTCAGCCTCGGAATACTGAGACCACCAGGATTTCGATTGAGCGAAAGGAAAACGCGGTGATTGTGCGTGTCTCCGGCAATTTCACCGGGTCCGCAGTGGTCGATCTGCAACGAAGTCTCGAACCAGAATTGGAGAACGGCTGTTCCGTCATCATGGATCTCAGTTCAACCAGCACCATTAGACCGGATGCCGCAGGCCTTCTCGCATTTCTTGCACACAGAGCACGGGAGGCGGATGCGCAAATCTGGTTGGTTGGAGTTCAGCGTGGAGTGCGTGGAGTGCTGCGCACGACGTTTCCTACAGGTCACTACTTCAGAACTGCGGCAACGCTCGAGGAGGCCTTGTGTGCCCTCCAGATAAACGCGCGAACATTCAGTTCATCGCTCTCTCCAATCTTCCCCAGAACACCTGTCGGCGAGAAAGCTCGCTGGAGCAAGCGTCAGACTTTGTATCAGTGGGAGTGAAATATTTCAACAGTTCAAGGCTCATCTTGAGCTTAGCCGTAAACCGCCCGATTCAGGACTTACAACATTGTACAAATTTACTTTAGGTGTATTTAGTAACGCACCACAAGTTGCCGATTCATAAATTCACAAGCTACTTTCTACAAATTGGACATCAAGAAAGGTGAAAACCATGAGTACTATTAGCGCCTTGGCTCCTCACTTGTCAGATGAATCGGTTGGAGACGGCATCCAGCAACAGATCGTGACCATGATCGATGATCTGTTCGCGGAACTTCCGAATCCTGAGCTGTTAACCTCCGAACAACGTCGCCAAATCATCGCGAGATATACCGCGGTGTTGGAAGGCAACTTCATTTATTGGATGACCGCTACCTATCTCGCTGTTCGTTCGGAGGAGGCTCGTCCGATTCTCATCGAAAACCTGCACGAGGAGATTCGCGACAGTCACCCCGACATGATGCGTAGGTTCGCAATCGCGGCACACGCCTTTCCTTCGGGCACTGACGCGCTTGAAGTCCATACCGACCTCACCAACGTCCGCCTCTACCTCGGCCGGCTCCAGGGGGTGCAGTCCCTTATGATGATGGCCTTTTTCGAGGGCTTCATTCAGGGGTTCATGCCCTATCTCGCCAAGCTTGCAGCGGCACAAGGCTCCCATGAGTTTGTGTACACGGACGTGCATGGAGTCTGCGATGTTCACCATTCGCAGGAGTTGTTCCGGGGGGTCTCTCTGGAGATGTCCCGCTACCCGCCGAGTGAGGATGCAGATCTCTTTGAGGGAGTCGAACTCCTTCGCACTTTGATCCGAACCATCGTCCAGGGACCGGAGCCAGCGCTGAACTAGCCTGTGCTCTAAGAGTGGAGATCGAATACGTATTTCGGCTTGGGAGGGTTGCCCGTTGGGGCAATCCGCCTGCGCCTCAGACAGCCGATCACGTCCACTCCGGCTAAGACTTAACGGGCCTGCCTCGCTATCGTTCGTAACTGGTTTGCGATTCCGGTTCTCTTTCCACGCGAAAAGAAGAAGCACGTGCTCCGGTGACGATCAACAACCTTATGGTTACGATGAAGATGCAGCTAAATAGACCAGCTTCTCTCGGGAGCTCCCTCATCGCCAATGGTAACTTGCTCACAGGCGTAGCCGTCGGCGATCGAGCAATAGAAAAATGGAGTGAACTTAGGGAGTCCGCTGAATATCTTTCTGACGACCAGATATTCCGTCTGCGTGGACGGTCGGTAGTTATTGCGACAATCGATCAGTTCGCGGCTGCCGCGATGTTGATCCAACTTGACGGTGTTGCCGGCAGGATCGTCCTTTACCCACCTGATATACCAAGGGAGCACCTCACGTTTGTCGCCGATACCGCCGCGGCAGACGTGATCTTCACTGATCGGCGCGAAGCCGAATCTAAAGCGGAATCGATAGATCGGCGAGTTGAATGCATCATCCCCAGCGGCCAGCGGAGCGTCGCCAGGGGCATTGATTGCGAATCGCTGATCGAGACTGAATGGATACTTCTCACCTCCGGCACTACCGGCCTTCCAAAGCTGGTTGTGCACACTTTGGCGAGTCTCGTCCGGTGCAATTGAACGCAGCAATCCCCCACTGACGTCCATTGTGTGGAGCACGTTCTACGACATTCGCCGCTATGGTGGGCTGCAGATATTTCTTCGCGCGGCTCTTACCGGGGTGTCGCTGGTTCTCCAGGGTGCGCAGGAATCGGCGACGGACTTTCTCGTTCGCGCCGGCGCACAGGGAGTTACACATATCTCCGGTACTCCCTCTCATTGGCGTCGGGCGCTGATGAACTCTTCTATAGGGCAAATGACGCCCGCCTACATCCGTCTTTCAGGAGAGATCGCCGACCAGAGCATCCTGAATCAGCTCCGGTTGCAATATCCTCAGGCAAGGATCGTGCACGCCTTCGCCTCGACCGAGGCGGGTGTAGGCTTCGAAGTCAACGATGGCTTTGCCGGCATTCCAGTCGACACTATCCGGCATGTTCACAATGTTGAAATGAAGGTGGAGGGCAGCACCCTTAGAGTCCGTTCCGGCCGCACGGCGTCCCGCTATCTAGGCAAAGAAACTCAAGCCTTGAAGGATAGTGACGGTTTCGTCGACACCGGTGATGTGCTTGATTTGCGGGACGGCCGCTACTACTTTGTCGGACGCCGCGACGGAACCATCAATGTAGGAGGGCTGAAGGTACATCCCGAAGAAGTGGAGGCGGTGATCAATCGTCATCCAGGCGTCAGCATCTCGCTTGTAAGGACGAAAAAGAGTCCGATCATAGGGGCGCTTGTCGTCGCTGACGTCGTGCTCAAGACGCCTCAGCAGTCAATCGAGCAAAACGATCGATCTCTTCAGTCGGACATTCTTCAATTTTGCCGCCGGGAACTCGCGCAGCATAAGGTTCCTGCCATGATCAACTTCGTGCCCGCGCTTGCAATGGCAGAGACTGGAAAGCTGATCCGCCCCCATGCGTAACGCGATCGTAACTGGCGGAAGCCGCGGGCTTGGTCTGGGAATCGCGCGCCGACTGGCAAACTCTGGGTTCCGAGTCATTGTGGTCGCCCGCACCGAGAGCGAAGAACTTGGCCAGGCGAAGGGTCAGGCGGAAGAATCGGGAGGATCGCTTCACTTCGTCTCCTCTGACCTCGCAGACATCGAAAGCATTCCAGACCTCGTAAAGAGATTGCGCCAGGACTTCGGTCCGATCTACGCCCTGGTGAACAACGCCGGTATGAGCACCGATGGCGTTCTCGCCCTCACGCCTGTCTCTCAGATAGAGCAGGTGGTGCGCTTGAATACGATCTCGCCAATGGTGCTCACCAAGTATCGTCGTCCGGGCGATGATGGCCGATGGTGGGGGACGAATCGTGAACATATCGTCGATCACCGCCTCCACCGGCTACAGCGGCCTCTCGGTATATGCCGCAACCAAGGCATCGCTGATAGGCTTCACCCGGTCGCTTGCTCGGGAGGTGGGTCGCATGGGCGTGAATGTGAACGCGGTCGCTCCTGGCTTCGTCAACACCGACATGACTCAAGGAATGACGGACGAGCAGCGCGACCAGATCGCACGCCGCAGCGCACTCAAACGCCTCGTGGAGATCGACGATGTGGCGAACGCAGTTGAGTTTCTGTTGGATGATCGATCGAAGAACATTACCGGAACGGTGCTCACCGTCGACGCGGGGAACACAGCATGAGCGAGACATTGAGCCAGAGACGCAATCGCGACCGGCAGTTCACCCGCGCAGGCTTGGATGCGTGCGCTGGAATTGACCGCGCCCATTGCACGGAATCGCGACCGAATCTTGTCGGACGTGATCCATGAAGTTGCAGAGCGCCTGGGCAGACGCCCCGGCTCTTCTCTCCGATCGAGAAAGTTTTACCTACAAAGATCTCTCCGAACGAGCAAATAAGTATGCGCGGTGGGCGCTTCGGCCAGGGCCTCAGAAAGGGCGACGTCGTCTGTCTGATGATGGGTAATCGACCGGAGTACATGGCGATATGGCTTGGCATCACCAGCGTCGGAGTGATCGTATCTCTGCTCAATACCAATCTCGCCGGCCCATCCCTTGCCCACTGCATCCGCACTGTGTCGCCTAAACGTATCATTGCGTGCCGCGGAGTACGTTGACACGTTGACTTCGGCGCTCTTTCACTTTGAACCGGCTCCAGCGATCTGGATCCATGGCCCGAATCCACAGAGCTCCCGCGCATCGATATCGAGGTTGCGCTTCAGTCCGGCGACCCGTTGGCTCACGACGAACGGCGCTCTGTCCGCATCGACGATCTGGCTCTCTACATCTACACCTCGGGAACAACCGGTTTGCCTAAACCGCAAAAGTCAGCCATGGCCGTGTGATGCAATGGAGCCACTGGTTTTCCGGCATGATGCAGGTGCTGCCGGAGGACCGTATGTACAACAGCCTGCCCATGTATCACAGCGTGGGCGGGGTGCAGGCGCCTGGCTCGGTCCTCGTTGCCGGAGGAACAGTTGTAGTATGCGCGAGAAGTTTTCAGTAAGTCACTTTTGGAGCGATATCCTTCGCTGGGATTGCACGCTGTTTCAATATATCGGTGAGATGTGCCGCTACCTGCTCCACGCGGCGCCCTCCGTGTGGGAGACGGAGCATAGCATTCGACTCGCCTGCGGCAATGGCTTGGCCCCGGAGGTCTGGGACGGTTTTCAGGACCGTTTTCGCATTCCACGAATTCTCGAATTCTACGCAGCAACCGAAGGCGGTGTCTCCCTGTTTAACGTCCAGGGCAAGCGCGGAGCAATCGGCCATATCCCACGCTATCTGGCGCATCGATTCTCGCCGGCTCTGGTCCGTTTCGACTTCGAAACAGGCGAACCTGCACGCGACGAGCACGGTTTCTGCATCCGCTGCGGACCAAATCAGCCAGGGGAGGCGCTCGGCAAAGTAGTGAACGATCCAGCCAACATCGGCAGCCACTTTGAGGGTTACCTGAGCAAAGAGGCTTCAGAGCAGAGAATTCTTCGTAATGTCTTCGAGATAGGTGACGCCTGGGCTCGCACCGGGGACCTCATGCGGACCGATGAGAAGGGTTTCTTCTATTTTGTCGATCGCATCGGAGATACCTTCCGCCGCAAAGGAGAGAATGTCGCCACCTCTGAAATTGCAGCGATAATCTGCGCAGTTTCCGGGAATCACACACGCCCACGTCTACGGTATTGCCGTCCCGGGCATCGAAGGACGGGTTGGCATGGCCACCCTGGTACCTTCCAGCAAGCTCGATCTGGCTGAGCTCCACAGACATATCGCCGACTGTCTGCCGTCCTACGCGAGGCCGTTGTTCCTGCGTATCCGCGAGCAGGTCGAGCTGACCGGTACCTTCAAGTACGCGAAGTCCGAGCTGGTGCGTCAGGGGTACGATCCCGTTACGATCACAGACCTACTTTATTTCGACCTTGCGGAAGCCGGCGCCTTCGTTCCACTCGATAACGAGTTGTATCACCGGATTCAGAGCGGCGGCATTCGATTGTAGATTGACGGTTATGCTGAAAGCGTGTTCATCAGATTCTCACGCTTGCGAAAGGAGGGAGAGCAGGTGCTTATCGATCAAATCCGCGATGAATTCACGGATCTCGAGTCCGAGATCGCTGCGGGCCCCATCTTTCCCACCGTGACCGCGGAAGAGATCCGGGCTTCCCTGGCAGCGCGCTATGACTTCAAGCATGCCAATCTTCTCGACGATGTCGTCGCAGATACCGAAGGAATGCTGCGGAAATGGCAGGTGCAGGTCACCCACCCACGCTACTTCGGCTTGTTCAATCCCAGCGTCACCCTGGCCTCCGTCGTCGCGGATACGCTCGTGGCGATGTACAACCCGCAGTTGGCAAACTGGCGCACCTCACCCGCGGCCAATGAAATTGAGCGGCACACGCTCGCTTGGCTCGCCCGCAAGTTCGGACTGCCGGATCATTCCATCGCAACGTTTACCAGTGGTGGTATGGAGGCAAATCTTTCGGCAGTCATCGTCGCATTGACTCACGCCTTCCCTGGCTATGGCGAATTCGGCCTTCGCCATCTCGCTGGCGAGCCATTAATCTATCTCACTGAGGAGGCGCACTTCGGCTTCAACAAGATCGCGCACATGACCGGAATCGGTCGGCGAAATCTCAGAAAGATCGCGACAAACGGCCAGCTCAAAATGAACGTCGATCAACTCCGAAAACGCGTCGCCGAGGATCGTGCCAATGGGTTATTGCCTTTCATGGTTGTCGCGACCGCAGGCACGACCGCGGCCGGCGTGCTCGATCCCTTGTCGGAGATCGGACAATTCTGCCAGGAGGCCGGCCTTTGGTTTCATGTCGACGCCGCATGGGGCGGCGCAGCGATTCTCTCGCCTTCCCTCAGACATCATCTCGCAGGAATCGAGCTGGCTGACTCCATCACCTGCGACGCGCACAAGTGGTTCTCGGTCCCATGGGCTGCGGGATGTTCTTTTGCCGGCATCGCGAGAGCGTCGCACAGGCATTTCGTGCCGACGTCTCCTACATGCCCGCCAAAACTCCCGGCAGTGGAGGTGATGCCTCCACTACCTTCGACCCGTTCACAACTTCGGCCCAATGGTCGCGCAGGTTCATCGGACTAAAACTCTTTATGACATTAGCGCAGCAAGGTGAGGCGGGCTACGCCGCGATGATCGATCACCAGACACGCATGGGGCAAGTGTTGCGCGACGCATTGTCCGGCCACCGGATGGCGCATCGTAAATTGCACGCCGCTTCCTCTGGTCTGCTTTACTCGCGAAGGTCTCGATTCCATCCACCCTGCTTGCGGCCCTCCGCGAACGTCAGATCGCCTGGATGTCGGAGGCCCAGCTCAACGGCGCTCCGGTCATGCGAGCATGTATCACCAGCTTTAGAACGACAGAAGCGGATATCGAATGGGTAGTGCGCGAGATGAATAACCTCATCCCCGATGCGGGCAGCGCCCATTCCCCAGGCGTCATGGAGCAGCCACAGAGTGCAATCGCACCAGGGGTGAGTGCATGAAGCGCGAAACGATTGCAATCCATGGCGGCTACGAGCCCGATCCAACCACCAAGGCCGTGGCAGTGCCCATCTACCAGACGGTCTCCCATGCGTTCGACAGCGCTGACCATGCCGCCGCTCTCTTCAACCTTGAGACGCCGGGCTATCGCTATGCCCGCATTCAGAATCCCACCGTAGCAGTGTTAGAGCGTCGAATTGCTGCTCTCGAGGGAGGATCGGAGGCGCTTTGCGTCGCTAGCGGCCAGGCGGCCGTGAACTACGCACTCCTCAATGTCGCCGAAATGGGTTGCAACATCGTCTCCGTCCCGCAACTCTACGGCACAACTCATACATTGTTGGCACACCTTCTGCCCAGCCAGGGAGTAACTGTCCGTTTCGCGGAGAGCGACCGCCCCGAAGCGATGGCCCGTATGATCGACGACAAGACACGTGCCGTCTTCTGCGAGAGCGTCGGCAACCCGGCAGGAAACATCTGCGACATCGAAGGTCTGGCGCGCGTGGCCCATGATCGCGGGCTGCCGCTCATCGTCGATAACACGGTTGCCACGCCGCTTCTGCTTCGGCCCATCGAGCATGGTGCGGACATTGTCGTGAACTCGCTGACGAAGTTTCTGGGTGGTCATGGAACCACCATGGGCGGCGCCATTATCGATAGCGGAGCCTTCGACTGGAAGGCGCGCGCATCCACCTTCCCAAGGTTCAGCCAGCCCGATGAATCCTACCACGGCCTTGTCTACACCGAGCACTTCGGGAAGACTGCCTTCATCGCGCGCTGCCGCAGCGTATACCTGCGGGCCACCGGATCGGTCCTTTCGCCGCTCAGTGCCTTCCTGTTGTTGCAGGGGGTCGAAACAGTCGCGCTGCGGGTGGAGCGCCATGTCGAAAATGGCAGGAAGGTCGCCGAGTTTCTCCGCGCCGACCCCAGGGTAGAGTGGGTCAGGTACGCCGGATTTCCCGAGAGCCCCTACCATGCGTTGGCGCAGAAATATTTCAACGGCCAGGCCTGCTCGCTTATGACTGTAGGTATTCGGGGCGGGTACGAAGCGGCAGTTAAATTCCACGATGCGTTGAACCTGATTACGCGGCTGGTCAATCTGGGTGATGCAAAATCGCTGGCCTGCCATCCCGCCTCGACCACCCACCGGCAGATGTCGCCCGAGGAGCAACGCAATGCGGGAGTCATGCCGGAGATGATCAGGCTGAGCATCGGTATTGAGCACATCGACGACATCATCGAGGATTTGGACCAGGCGCTATCGACAGCAACAGCAGGTCAAACACCGACAAGCAGGCAATGACAAACTTCGCAGAGGAGAGCCCATGCCAGTCCACTTAGACCGCAGCAGTCTTGACCATGACCACCGCGCAGGCCCAGCCTGGCTCACTCAGTCGAGTCAATCTCTCCATATCGGGCTGGTCAATAACATGCCCGAGACCGCCTTCAAAGCGACCCAGCGTCAGTTCGTCTCTCTCCTCGACGCAGCTTCGGATGATCTCCACGTCCAGCTGTCGCTCTATACCCTCCCCGGCCTTATTAAAAGCGAATCCGGCGTCCATAGCGGTTATTCGAACGTTGACGCTCTCTTCGACACGAGCCTCGATGGTCTCATCGTTACCGGAAGAGAACCGACCACGCCAGACCTTCGCGACGAGCCATACTGGGAAAGCTTCACCCAGGTTCTTGAGTGGGCGCAGCAAAACACCAGCTCAACCATCTGGTCCTGTCTGGCCGCGCACGCCGCAGTACTGCACATGGATGGCATCAGCCGGCGCAAGCGCTCGGACAAGCTCTCCGGCGTCTATGAGTGTGTGTCCGCACCGGATCACTGTTTGACGAAAGGTGTGCCGCTTCGCTTTCAAGTGCCCCACTCTCGCTGGAACGGATTAGCCGAAGCGGACTTGGCGGCGCGCGGATACGAGGTGCTCGCTCGATCTGGTGAAACCGAGGTCGACACATTCATAAAGCAGGGAAGTAGCCTCTTCCTGTTCTTCCAGGGGCATCCGGAGTACGAATCCGACACGCTTTACCGCGAATACCGCAGAGATGTGGAACGGTATCTTCGCCACCAGATGAACGCGTACCCTTCAATGCCGGCCAACTACTTCGACCAGAACACCGAGGATGCCTTGAATGCCATACGGAACCAGGCACTCTCCTCGCGCAGCAAGGACCTATTGACCGACCTCACGACTGCGTTGCAAACAAACAGCATCAGCAATACCTGGCATTCGACGGCAACCGACATGTACAGAAACTGGCTGGAATTTATCTATGCTCGGAAGAACGCGAGCGAAGGTGATGCTCAAGTAACTACTCCATACACAATGTCGCGCTAAGTTTCTCTGAAGGAGTCGCGTTCGATGATCTCGACCATGCTAGTAGCAAACGAAGTGGAAGTTGCTCTTCCGGAACTGAAGCTCCTGATCAATAACCAGTGGGTCGCCAGCGAATCCGGCAGAACCTTCGCGACAGTAAGTCCATCCACCGGTGAAGAGATCTGTCAGGTCGCGGAAGCGGATGCCGCCGACGTCGATAAGGCTGTCGAGGCCGCACGCGCGGCCTTCGAGCATGGGCCATGGAGAAAGATGAACGCCTCTGCGCGCGGACGCCTCATCAACCGGCTCGCTGACCTGATTGAACAAAACGCCGATCAGCTTGCCAGGCTGGAGGCGCTCGATAACGGCAAGCCAGTCTCCGTGGCAAAAGCCGTGGATGTCGCCAAGACGGTCGCATGCTATCGCTACTTTGCCGGTTGGACAGATAAGGTTCAAGGCAAAACCATCCCCATCGACGGAGACTTCCTTTGCTACACCCGTCACGAGCCAATCGGTGTCGTCGGACAGATAATTCCCTGGAACTTCCCAATGCTGATGATGGCGTGGAAGCTCGCTCCCGCGCTCGCAACTGGAAATACTGTCTTGATGAAACCGGCAGAACAGACGCCCCTCTCCGCGCTTCGCATCGGCGAATTGATCCTCGAAGCCGGCTTTCCAGCCGGCGTAGTAAACATTCTGCCGGGATTCGGTCCAACCGCGGGCGCGGCAATCGCTCGCCACATGGATATAGATAAGGTCGCATTCACTGGCTCCACCGAAGTGGGCCACCTCATCATGGAAGCTGCTGCCAGGTCCAACCTGAAGCCGGTCACTCTCGAATTGGGTGGGAAGAGCCCTAACATCATCTTTGACGATGTCGATCTGGACGAAGCCGTCGAGGGTGCGCACATGGGGCTGTTCGCCAATCTGGGCCAATCCTGCTGTGCCGGCTCAAGGGTCTTTGTCGAGGAGACGATCTATCAGCAGTTCATGGAAAAGAGTATCGCCCGCGCAAAAAAGAGAATCGTGGGCGACCCCTTCGATCTCCGTACAGAGCTTGGGCCCGTCGTCGATCAGTCCCAGTTCGACAAGGTCATGGGATACATAGAGTCCGGCCGCAGCCAAGGCGCCACGCTCGCATGCGGAGGCGATCGCATTGGCAACCGCGGCTATTTCATTCAGCCCACCGTCTTTTCTGATGTTCAGGATGAGATGACCATAGCCAGGGAAGAGATCTTCGGACCGGTCATGAGCGTCATCTCGTTCAAGGGCGTCGACGAGGCCATCGCCAGAGCAAATCGCACCAGTTACGGATTGGCGGCTGCTGTCTGGACTCGCGATATTAAAAAAGCGCTCGCAGTCTCTGCTGCAGTGCGCGCCGGTACGGTCTGGATTAACTGCTACAACATCATGGACACCAGAGCTCCCTTCGGCGGCTTCAAACAATCCGGCATCGGCCGTGAACTGGGCGAATACGGACTGCAACAATACACCCAGATAAAGTCAGTAATCGCCAAACTTTAGCGACGACCCCGCCGTATCTCGAACCTGCGATGCAGGCCGAAGCAATCGCCTCGGCCTCATCTTTTTCGCAGTCCCCGGTTCTCACCCCTTCAAAAACTTCAGCAAATCCGCATTGATCGTATCCGCCTCCGTCGTAGGCATCCCATGCGGAAAGTTTTCATACGTGATCATCGTCCCGTTCTTCAGCAACGCCGCCGACTTCGGCCCCGCCGCCACATATGGAACAATCTGGTCGTCTTTGCTATGCATCACCAGCACTGGAATCGTGATCTTCTTCAGGTCCTCCGTAAAGTCCGTCTGCGAGAACGCCACAATCCCGTCATAGTGCGCCTTCGCGCCGCCCATCATCCCCTGCCGCCACCAGTTCGCAATCACCGCCTCCGACGACTTCGCCCCCGGCCGGTTGTATCCATAGAACGGCCCGGTCGGCAGAGCCCGGTAGAACTCCGACCGGTTCGCCGCCAGCGCCGCCTGCAGACCGTCAAACGCTGACTTTGGCAGCCCCTCCGGATTCGCCGCCGTCTTCAACATCAGCGGCGGCACCGCGCTGATAATCGCAGCCTTGTACACGTCCTGTTGCCCACGCCGAGCCAGGTAGTGCACCACCTCACCGCCACCCGTCGAGTGCCCCACATGGATCGCATCCTTCAATCCAAGATGAGCAGTCACCGCCGCCAGGTCATCCGCGTAATGGTCCATATCGTGCCCATCGGCCACCTGCGTCGAGCGCCCATGCCCACGCCGGTCATGCGCGATCACGCGATAGCCCTTACCCAGAAAGAACATCATCTGGTTATCCCAGTCATCCGCCGAAAGCGGCCAGCCATGGCTGAACACAATCGGCTGTCCCGAACCCCAGTCCTTATAAAAAATCTCAACACCGTCTTTAGTCTTCACGAAAGGCATATCCGCTCCTTTTGAATTTGAATTAAGGGCCGAAGTCCCAAATTAGACCACATCAGTGTTTAAAAATCGCTATCAACCCCCAACACCTCGCTTAAGGGCACGCCTTTAGCCGCTGAGGTCCGCTTACCCGGAACTTATCTCTTGAGGCACATCTAGCGCTGCAAATCTCCTGGTTTTTCTGGTATGCCGGGCTGATCCAGGAACTGTGCCGTAGTGGCCGGCCCCAGATTCTTCCAATCTTGCAGCACCCATATCAGCTTCTTGTCTGGGGTCACTTCCAATGCCTGGATGATGTTTGGCCAGTCTTCGCGTTTGCTTCCTCCTGTCGAGGAGAAGATGACAGTGTTCCCGTTGGCAAGTCGCTCGGCAGTTTGGGTGTTGTGCAGCACAACATCGGCTGGCAAGTCGGACTGCCTGAATTCCCAAACGGTTTCGTACTTCGGACCTACCTCGCGGACCAGCTTGTCATGCTCGTCCGTGATAAGCGTGTTGCCGTTGTGCAATCGGACGGCTGCCCAGGGCGTCGGAATCTCGTAGGTCCAGATTTCCTTAAACTGTTTGTCATACTCAACCACCTTATTCAGCTTTAGGAAGGGCACGAGGTACGTCCCTTTGGCCGTCATTCGAATGCGCCGAAACTGTGGATGCACTGTCTTCGGGTCGGTGAGGCTCTCGGCGGGGAGCGCATGTTCGACCTCCACCCTCCCCGTCTTCTTATCGACGATCATCAGCTTAGGTGGGAGACCGTTTTCTACCAACAGCACCTTGTTGAGCCCAATAGGTTGACAACTATGAATCTCGGTACCGGCTGGCGCGTCATAGTGCCACACGATCTCCTTTTGCGGTGTTACTTCCTCGACTGCGAACTGGCGCGTAAAGAGAATGTGTCCATTCGTAAGCAGCCAGACGTCGTCGATTTCGCCGCGTGGTCCAGTGAAATAGTTCCAGATAACTTTGTTTCCGTTCACAAGGAAGAGGCTGTTGTAGCCTTCACCGGCGTAGAGCATGGGATGTTGAGCAATACCGTTCCCGGGCCGCTCTACCAGATTGGTTGGAGCCGGCCATGTGCGATCGATTGGATGCTCGTTGGGGCCAAGGGCAGGGACGTCAGCGGCGGTGAAGCGACCGAGGATTGAGAGGAGCGGCGTATGGGTCGCGGCCAAAAGAAATGTTGTGAGACTAAAGACGGGTAAAAGAGTGCGCCAACGCATCAAGGGTTCCTCCCTGTAAGAAAGCACATGGCTACTGAAACCTCACCAGCTACGAGGCCAGATTAGGCATCTCGACGGACCGGCAAACATTTTGCTCGGCAATTGTATACGGATTCATTTTGGGTTGTTGTCGTGAATGCAGCCGAAATTTGTAGCTTGAAATGACGACAGCGTATCCGCATTCATGCGGTTTCGTCGCATGAATGCACATTCGAGCGAAGCTCGAACCTAAGCCCCTTCCGCAATCCGAAAATCCCTCTCCACCTCAGGCCCCAGCACCGCCAGAGCCTTCTTATAATCCTCGCTCTCATACGCTGCCAGAGCGGCCGCATAGCTATCGAACTCTACCACCACCGTCATCTGCTTCAACCCGGCCTCGTGAGCCGTAACCTCACTCCTCGACGACACCAGAAGACGCGCCCCCAGAAGCGTCAACACCGCGCGCGCCAGCGCAGAATACTGCTTCATCATCGCCTCGTCACCAATCGTCCGGTACGCAACCACCCAGTAACCCTTTTTCATATCGCCCCCAGTCTGATAATTGCATAAATCGTGAAGATGATTGCGCCCGCGTAGAACGCAGCCAGCATCACGCCATAAATCGTACCGGGTTCCAGCCATCCCCACGCTTCAGAGTGGCTCCAGTCGATACTCGCCTCCACATACTTCGCAGCCAGATATTGATAGAAGGCTCCGGCAATGATTGTGAGCAGAAAGCAAATCCACATCGCGATCATCCAGTAGTTAACGATCGGTTGGCCCTTCGGGATGTTGAGAATGTCGTGTGCAAACGTCAGCGTCAGAGCCAAAGCCGCAGAGCTCAGTTGGATGTAAGTCTTCGCATTGTCGCTGAACATCGCCATGACCTTTTGCTGCCGGTCAAATGTCGCATGGCGCTCTTCTGCGCTTAGCGATTCATCGGAGCCGTTTACCGGTTTCTTCATGCGCCGGATAATAGCGGTTAAAGAAGCCCGCCATCCGGCGGGCTTCTTTCCTGATCAATTCGAGGCATCAAACTCCCCTCGCCTCAAACAATTCCATTCAGCCCGAAGGCTGAACCCGCCATCCGCATCGATCACCAGCACCCAGTGCATCTCCAGCACCGGCCTCTCATCGTCGCGCGGAGTCGGTTCAAATCGAGAGCTGTCCTCCTCCACGGCCGTCGCAGCCTGAATTCGCGGCCAGCGCCGCCTGTCGAAAGGTCCATAGATCGGTCTATCGGACCACAAAAAAGGATAGGGAACACGCACGTTATACATTAAGCTGATCTCTCCTGTTCTTGCTTCAAATGCCCAGGTTGTTTCAATCAGATCTCAGACACTTGGGTCTAAGAACCGAACGACATTGAAAAGATCAGTCTTTGTTGTCGAGCGCAATCCTGCAACGACCGCGCGACAGCAAACGGGAGATGTGTGCTTGGGTCTATCGCAAGCGCAGCCAGCCTTCGATCGATAAGTCGCTCCTGACCGCCTGAGCCACGGCGATCATGCGAACAGATCAATGCGGTGGGCTGACGACTGATGACCTTTCAATTTCGCGAGGGGCCCCGATCGTTGGAAAGCAGGTCTTGGTACTTAAAACACCGCTAGGGAGTTCCAGCCGATCACTTGAAGGACTGTAAGACCTTCCCAGGTCCGGCTTGTCATCGAATTGTAAAAAAGTGTTTCAAAGATCGCCATCGCACAACCCCAAAAATGCTGTCAAGCCCCCAAACCCGTGGAAATCTCCATAACCCAATCTCTACCAGCACATAGCAACCACCGGAAATGTGGCCATGAGTTATGCGCCATTTTGTAGAATAGAACTAGAAAGAAAATTCAATGGCTGCATCGGCTCGTCGCCGCTGCAGCCATTTTCCATTAACGCACCACAAAAAGGAGACAAAACACCATGCAGAACAACCTCGAATTCGCCGAAAACCTCGCCCGCAACCTCCACCACAACCTCGCACAGATCCGCCTCCGCAAGCTCAACCACCATCTCCGCACCATGGGCTACACCGGCGCCCTTCCCGTCACCCTCACCATCCCCAATCCCTCGCCCACACCAGACGCACCCATCCGCCGCAAAAATACCCAGCCCCACCCTTCCTAAACGGAGCATGGCTTTTGCTGACAACTGACAACTGGCAACTGACAACTGACAACTGACAACTGACAACTAACAACTGTCCCTAACCCCAATCCCAGCAATATTTTGGACGCAACCCTCTTTAAATCAATATTTTAGAGAGACCAATGCCTCCTAAACCAAATAGCATCAACAACATACCCACAAAATCCCCCCTGAGGGGGGAGGGGGTACCCAAGGAGACCGAAATGAAAACCCGAGTATGCCGCCACATCAAAACCAACGGACGCCGCTGCGCCTCCCCGCGCCTCACCGGCCGCGACCTCTGCTACTTCCACGCCCGCATCTACCAGCGCCAGGACCTCATGATCCAGACCCACTCCCCCATCGTTCCCGCCCACCAGTCCACCCCATACACCCCTGCCGCCCACCCCATCGAAATCGATCTCCCCGTCCTCGAAGACGCCGAATCCATCCAGGTCTCCATCTCCCTCCTCGTCGCCGCCCTCGCCCGCAACCGCATCGACTCCAAACGCGCCGCCGTCCTCCTCTACGGCCTCCAGCTCGCCTCCGCCAACGCAAAATCCATCACAACCGAGCCCTTCGCCAACGCCGTAATCCGCAACATAGTCCAAAGCAACTTCGGAACCGACTTCGCCGCCGAAGAAAAAGACCTCACCGACGAAGAAAATACCCTCCCCGCTGAAGAGGAAGACCCTCCGCAATAGCCAAATCCGGAGAGAAGTCTCAAATAAACCCTTGAAGGAGGTTGCTGAAAAGTCTTTGCTTTGAAGGGGCGGGACTGGTAGCTCAATGCTTTAGCTTTGGGTCTCCGCGCTGTAAAGGCAATAATTTCAATGGGCTTTAGCCCTTGAGGGAATGTCTATTGTGGGCCAACCCGACTTGTTCAGCACTCTCTGAAGGGCCATATTCAGTAAACTTACCGTAAGGTAGGGAACAGATGGAGCGCAGCGAAAACAACCCGATCATGAGCGAAGTCATTCAGAGAAAGGCGGACGGCAGCTGCTGCACTCCCTCTGCCGCCCACGCCGCAACCGCGCCGTCCGCCTCCGAAGCATCTAAGCTCAAAGAGCCCCGCGAAGAGGTCCTCGCCCGCATGGTCCCGCTCCCCGGCGGCGCCTTTCTGATGGGCACCGATTCCGCCGAGTCCTTCCCCGCGGATGGCGAAGGCCCGGTCCGCCCGGTGACAGTCGATCCATTCCTGATCGACCGCCACCCGGTAACAAACCATCTCTTCGAACGCTTCATCGCTGCCACCGGATACAAAACCGAAGCCGAAAAGTTCGGCTGGTCCTTCGTCTTCTGGGCCCATGTTCCCCCGGACCTCGTCGAAGACACCGTAGCCGCCGCCCCCTGGTGGTGCAAGGTCAGCGGAGCCAAATGGGACACACCCGAGGGCCCCGGCTCCCACATCAGACTCCGCGCCGACCACCCCGTCGTCCACGTCTCCTGGAACGACGCCCAGGCCTACTGCCAGTGGTCAGGACAGCGCCTGCCCACCGAAGCCGAGTGGGAGTACGCAGCCCGCGGCGGCCTCGAACAAAAACTCTATCCCTGGGGAGACAAGCTCCGCCCCAACGGCGAACACCGCTGCAACATCTGGCAAGGCGTCTTCCCCGAGCACGACACAGCTGACGACGGCTACGCCGGCACCAGCCCCGTCGAGGCCTTTCCACCCAACGGCTTCGGCCTCTACTCCATCACCGGCAACACCTGGGAGTGGTGCGCGGACTGGTTCGACGTCAACCACCACCGCACCGCCGACCCGCACAACCCGCAAGGGCCGGCCCAGGGTACGAACCGTGTAATGAAGGGCGGCTCCTTCCTGTGCCACAAGTCTTACTGCAATCGCTACCGAGTAGCGGCGCGCAGCTCGAATACACCGGACAGTTCGACGTCGAACCTGGGTTTTCGCTGCGTTCTCAGCTCGTGAACTCCATCAGTTCCCGGTCGGATGCGGCACCCAGCTCGGCCCCGTTGCCGTCGGCGTCCCCGCCACCGTGCCCGTCGAAACCGCTCGAGCCAACTGGTCCCTCGCCTGCTGTATCTGCGCTTTCAGGCCGTCGGAACCCATGCTGGCCGGAAGTTTTTCGACAATTCGTTGCGCATTGTCGATATGCTGACCAGCCAGTTGAAACTGCCCGAGATTCCCTTCAGAGTAACCCCAGAATATCTCCGTATAGATATGCGTTGAAGCCACGGTGTAAGGGTCATAGTCCGGGTACTTGGTAAAGATACCCAGTGCCTGCTGGTACAGCACGCGACCCTCCTCCGGCTGCCCCGCAATAAAGTCCAGGTTCGCGCTCGACCGTATGGCGCCGATCTCGTCGTTGAAATTATTCGCCACATCCATCGCCTTCTTCAAAAACTCCTTAGCACCCGAAAGGTTGTACGCAGACTGGAACGCATTGCCGATCGCATAATACTCCGTGCCGGAAACAACGCCTTTCGGCAGCCGCCTCACGATCTCGGCGGCCTGCCTCGTAAGCATCGTGGACTCCTGGTTGTATAGCTGGCTGATGCCTTGGATCGCTGCTGGATCGCCCGCGTTGCGCTTCGCTGCCTCGAGATTCTCGCGAGGAATCGCACTCAGCCGCTGCAATATACCCCGCAGCTCCTGCCGCGATGTCTGTATATCCTGCTTCTCCGTCCTGCGGTACGAGACAAACGTAGTCCCGAACGAGAACGCAAGCGCAGTAACCGAGATGATGGTCGAAGTGTTACGGTACCAGGGATCTTTCGCGCTGGTCGCGGCACTGTCGTCGGCCGCCAGAACCCTAGTCGGCATCCCGACACACAGCAAAACGGCGGACGCTACAAAAAAGAAGATCCCAAAGGACGCTTTGCGGAGCGCATTGTTCATATGATTATCCTCACGTCGTGCGGATCAATGGGCCCGTGCCTCCCTGGAAGGCATGGGCGCAAGTATATTGCAGCCACACGACAAGTCAAATCCGGGAATCTGGCGGCCAAGCTATTGCCCGCAAAACCGCCTGTTGCTGGCCTGTTTGCAAACGCGCGTCTTGCTTAAGATCGCGCCTTTCGGCAAACATAGACTTCAGGTAATGGAGAAGCTATGAAACGCATTTCGATCTGCACTCTTACTCTGCTCTCGATTGTTGTCCTTGTTCTGGTCCAGGGCTGCAATAGCAAGCCACCTATTAACGTCACCGGCAAATGGGCCGAGGTCGATGGCCCCGACACCGTCGAGTTCAAGACCGACGGCTCCTTCACCGGCAACTTCGTCTACGACGCCGACGGCTTTCAGAAGCCCATTGCCGGCAAGTACTCTGCCGAGGGCGCAAAGATCACCCTCACCGCCAGCGACGATCCCAAAGCCTCTATGGTCTGGAACGTCGCCGATTCAAATGGCGTTCTCACGGTCACCTACAAACAAGGCGGCCTGGCGAAGCTCGACGGCAGCACGGCAAAGTTCCACCGCAGCAACTGAGCATATCCGCATCGGCAATTGAATCTCTGCTTACCAGCCGTACTGCTCCACCGCCTGCAACAGTGCAATCTTCCGCTCCGGCCCCAGGAAACTCGCCTCTATAGCATTCGCCGCCAGCTCGCGCATCTGCTCCAGCGAGAATCCATACCGCTCCTGCACCATTACATACTCTTCCAGCAGATTGCTCCCGAACATCGGCGGATCGTCCGAGTTGATCGTCACCATCAGCCCGCGCTCGAAGTACTCCTTCACCGGATGCTCCTCAAAGCTAGCGCAGCACCCCGTCCGTATGTTGCTCGTCACATTCAACTCCAGCGGAATCTGCTTCTCTACCAATACATCCATCAGCTCCGCGTCCTTCCTTGCTGAGAGCGCATGCCCCACCCGCTCAGCTCCGATGTTGATCGCCGCCCAGATACTCTCCGGCCCGATAGTCTCTCCCGCATGTGCCGTCAGCCGCAACCCCGCTGCCTTCGCCTCCGCGTAAGCCTCGCGAAAGATATCCGCGCCCCCGCGTGCCTCATCCCCGCCAATCCCTATCCCCACAATGCTCGGATAACGCTCCCGCAGCTCCGCCGCCTTCCGAAACACCTTCACGCCCTCCTCCGCGCCGAAGTGCCTCACCGCATCGATCAGCCAGAAGACAGTCGTCCCAAAATCCTTCTCCGCCCGCACACGCCCTCGCTCGATAGCCTCCATAAAGGGCTCAACCGCTGCGTTCTTCCAATAAAAAATGATCCCGAACGAAACATAAACCTCCGCGTGGACCACTCCCTGCTGCGCCAACTCTCGCACCATGTTGTACGTAATCAGTTCATAGTCGTCCGGCCCCTTCAGCCTCGAAGACACTGCCTTAAATGAGTCCATGAACTCCGAAAAGTTCCCGTATACATAGAGCTTCTTCGCCTCCTCTGCCGTCAACGGCTTCTCATCATGCCGCTTGCTCAACTCCAGCAAAGTGTCCGGAAGAATCGTCCCCTCCAGATGCAGATGCAGCTCACACTTCGGCAACCCCCTCAACCACTCGACGGCATCGATCTCGGAACCCGTTGTTTGTCTCTTCGCCATCGAATTAGTGTAGCGCCAGGCCGGCATTAACTGATGTTCGGATACGTTCTCCCGTGCGAACCGGGGCCTCCGAGCCTCGGCCTTCAGCCTGCGTAAAACTCACTCCGTTTCCGCGAATAGAACACATACACCACCAGCCCAATTACCAGCCAAACGAAGAACCTCACCCACGTAATCGCCGGAAGCCCCGCCATCAGCAATAGGCAGAACAGCGTGCTCAGCACCGGAATCACCGGACCAAACGGCACGCGAAACCCTCTATGCCGCGCCGGGTCCTTATACCGCAGCACGATCACGCCAACCGATACCAGCACAAACGCGAACAGCGTCCCAATGTTCGACATCTCCGCGAACGAGCCCACATCAAACAACCCCGACGGAATCGCCACCAGTATCCCCGCCACCCACGTCGCAAACGCTGGCGTCCTGAATCGCGGATGCAGGCTCGAGAAAATATCCGGTAGCAGCTTATCCCGGCTCATCGCAAACCACACCCGTGCCTGTCCCAGTTGAAACACCAGGATCGACGAGATCATTCCCACAATCGCACCCAGCAGCACCGCCAGCCGAACCCAGTGCAACCGATGCCCGTCCGGCGTCAGCGACAGCCGCTTCAGCGCCGAAACCACCGGAGCCCCATCCCCCGCAACCGAAGCCCAAGGCACCATCCCCGTCAGCACCGCGGCCACGCCAATGTAGAGGGTCGTGCATACCACCAGCGTCGCGATAATCCCTATCGGCACATCGCGCCGCGGATTCCTGCACTCTTCGCTCGCAGTCGAAACAGAATCAAATCCGATGTACGTAAAGAAGATGATCGATCCGCCCGCCAGTACTCCCGAAAACCCATTCGGCGAAAAAGGATGATAATTCGCTGGATGGATAAAACTCATCCCGAAGAAGATGAATAACAGAATCGCCGCAATCTTCACCAGCACCATAATATTGTTCGTCTGGGCCGACTCGCGTATGCCGCGCACCAACACCACCGTCAGCAGCAGCACAATAATGAACGCCGGAATATCAAAGCCGAAGTGCCAGCCCTCAGGAAAAATATCCTTACCCGCCAAATCCTGCAGCCCCAGAGGCAGATACGCTGGCGAGAGCCATTTAGGATCCATCCGAATTCCGAGCCAGTCTATTAAGTCCACCACATGTGCGGCGAAACCAACGCTGACGCTCATATTCGAGAATGCATACTCCAGAATTAGGTCCCACCCGATGATCCACGCAATCAGCTCACCCAGCGTCGCATAGGTATAGGTATACGCAGAGCCCGCAATCGGAATCATACTCGCCAGCTCGGCGTAGCAAAGTCCCGTCAGCGCGCAAACAATCGCCACCAGCACCAGCGACACCGCCAGCGCCGGCCCCGCTCCCGGCCGCCCCGCCACCGCGCCGCTCGTATGGTGTATCCACCCTGCCGCCAGGTCAAGGATTGGTGATCCCTTCCAGTCGGCAATCTTCGCGGGATTCCCGCCAATCGCCGTCCCAATCACCGTAAAGATGCCCGACCCAATCACAGCGCCAATGCCAAGAGCCGTCAGACTCACCGGCCCCAACGTCTTCCTCAGGGCGTGCTCCGGCATCTCCGATTCATGGATCAGTTTGTCGATCGACTTCGTGGCGAAGATTTGTCGGCCCAGTGCGCTCACTCCTGAGTCAGATTTTATTTATGTTGAGGACGGCGGATAGCCTACATCGAGGCCCATCTTCTCATCGCCAATCTGGACGGTCAGATTGTCCGGGTCGCGGATGAGGGCGCTCTCCAAATCTTTCTTGGGCATCAACCCTTGGGCCTTCAGCGTCTGAAACAGCGCAGCTTCATCATAGGGGGCAACCCCGAACATGAAGTGGGTGATCGTTCCCGGAACCAGTGTCGGCCGCTGTGCCGTCTTGGTGCGCAGCACCAGCTGAGTATTGCCAAACTGCAGAAGCGCGAACGTGTCGTTCTCCTGAATGACCTTCAGCTTCAGAATGCGGGTATACCAGTCCTTCGAGCGCTTCATATCGCTCACGCTAATGGCAATATGATTGACGCTCACCGGGATGATCGGTGCAACCGGAGCCGCCGCGAGCGCGGCCGGCGCCATCGCCGCAGTGCCCGCTAGCACGGACACAGCCTCGATGAACTCACGCCGCGTTACCTTACCCTTTTCGTAGTTGCCGAGCATTGTGCTGAGTACCGATTCCATCGATCACCTCACGAACGATTTACGGCGTACTACGAATACAACGAGGGCTATGCTCTCCTGCCTTGCAAAAGCATAGCCCTCTTGGTTATGTCGGGTTACCGTTTGCTCTGTCCGCGGCTGGCCTTCTTGATCTTGGCCTTGTTCGCGCCGCGCGCGCCCGTCCGTGCCGCCTTAGGAGCTGCCTTCTTACGGGCTGTACGCTTTACCTTCTTGCGCTCTGTCTTATCCGTGATGCTCTTGGTATTTGCCATCTGTCTTTGGAATCTCTCTCTGCTTGCTTGATTTTGCGAAACTCTTACAGGCGCTCCAACTGGGCAAACTTCTCCACCAGCTTCTTCACGCCGTGCTGTTGAAATTGTACTGTAATCTTCGCGTCATCCCCATCTCCTTCGCGCCGAAAGACAACTCCCTCGCCATACTTAGGGTGCCGAACCCGCGTTCCTTGCCTCAATCCAGTCTTCCCGGTCGGCTCCGGAACGTCCAGCTTCGGCCTCGCGCTCGTCTGACCGCCCATACCAGGCACCTTCTGCCCACGAGCCGCAAAAAAGTTCGCAATATTGTCGATAGACCCGGAACCGGACGTCTTTCTCCTAGCACTGCTTGCCGCCGACCCGCCATAGCCCGCCGACTGATCTTCATCCTCATAGCTATAGTGCCGCTCGCCCGCTTCAGTCGCAGCTCCACCTCGCCGCGGATAAGGCGTCGAATAAGCCCCACGTCCACCGAATCCACTCCCATATTCCGATCCGGAAAACTGCGGCCGCGCCGGAGGACTCCCCAAATCCTCCACCAGCCTCGATGGCACCTCCTCCAGAAACCGCGAAGGAATCGAAGCCTCCGGCATATCGCTCCCATATCGCCGCCGGTAGCGTGCTCGCGTCAGCACCAGCGTATCCATCGCCCGCGTCATCCCCACATAGCAAAGCCGCCGTTCTTCTTCTAAACCAGTCGGATCGGTAAACGTCCGCGAATGCGGAAACAATCCCTCCTCCATTCCCGCCAGAAACACCAGCGGAAACTCCAATCCCTTCGCCGAGTGCAGCGTCATCAACGTCACTCGCGCCTCCGCCGAGTAGCTGTCCGTATCGCTCACCAGCGACGCATGATCCAGAAACTCATGCAGCGTCTCCCCGCGTTCCTGCGCATCCTGCGCAGCATTCGCCAGTTCCTTCAAATTCTCAATGCGCGAGAAACTCTCCGGCGTCGCCTCTTCCTCCAGAGCTCGTATATACCCGCTTCGGTCATTCAAAAATTTGATCAACTCCGGCAGGGTAGCTGGATCACCCGGCTTACGAAACGCCGGCCTCTCGTCCTCCATCTTGATCTCAGCCGCCCGCTCCGCCGTCATACCAGCACCCTTTTTCAAACCGGCAGACTTCTTCAGCACCACCGGCGCAAACGGATTGAAGCTGGCCGAGTCAATCCCATGCGCCGCATCCGAGTCCTTCGCATTCTCCGCCGCAATCGTCGATATTTCCTCGCTCGGCCCAAAATCAAATCCAAAGTTAAAGCTCGTATCGAACGAAGTATCTGAAGGCACAGGGTCCTCAACCTCACTCACAACATCAAAAGTAGAATCCTCTTCATCTGTAACCGACGCAGTATCAAATCCACCAACATCAAACGAAACATCTCCTTCTGATTCCTGATCCCTGGTCCCTGGTCCCTGATCCCTCGCTCCTGATCCCTGCACATCAATGCTCAGCTTCTCTACAAACTCCGGCCCCAGCATCGCCCGCGCATCCTCGATCAGCCGTCGAAATCCCTCCAGCGCACTCAATGCCCGCGGCGCCAGCAGCCGGCCTTCGATCGCCCTGCCCATCGCATCCCACGTGCTCATCCCCGACGACAATGCCATCCGCTCCAGCGTCTCCATCGTCGTCTTCCCAATCCCGCGCGCTGGAGAATTCACCACCCGTCCCAGCGCAATCGAATCATGCGGGTTCGACACCAGCTTCATATAGCTGAGAATGTCCTTCACCTCAGCCCGGTCATAAAAGCTGAAGCCCCCCACCATGTGATACTGGATCTGATACCGTCGCAGCGCCTCTTCCACTAGCCGCGACTGCGAGTTCGTCCTGTACAGCACTGCACACCGCGGCGTCTCCTCCTGCTGTCCAGCCTCACGAAGATATCGCTGTATCCGGTCCGCAATAAACAGCGCCTCGTTCTCTCCATCCGGAGCTTCATAGAAACCAATCAGGCTCCCACCCTCCCGCGTCGTGAACAGATTCTTCCCCTTGCGCTGCGTATTCTGCGCCACCACCGCGCTCGCGCCTTCGAGAATCATCTGAGTCGACCGGTAGTTCTGCTCCAGCCGAATCGTTCGCGCCTTGGGAAAATCCTTCTCAAAATCCAGTATGTTCTTGATATCCGCGCCGCGCCAGCTATAGATGGACTGGTCCTCATCGCCCACCACGCAGATATTCTGATGCTTCCCCGCCAGCATCTTCATCAATTCATACTGCGGACGATTCGTATCCTGATACTCATCGATCATTACGTATTTGTAACGACGGTTGTATCTTTCTCGAACATCGCTGTAGCCCCTCAGCAGCCGCACCGTCTCCAGCAGCAGGTCATCGAAGTCCATCGCATTCGCCTTCGCCAGCTCCTTCCGATATATCTCGAAGATGTGCGCAATCTTCTCCTCCATCGGATTCGTGCTCGCCAGAAAATACTCCTGCGGATCGATCATGTGATTCTTAGCCCACGAAATCCGCCCCAGCGCCACCCGCGGCTTCAGGCTCTTATCGTCAATCCCCAGCCGCTTCAGCGCAGCCTTCACCACCGCCTGCTGATCCGTCTCGTCGTAGATGGCAAAGGTCTTCGTCAGTCCCACGCCATTCAGTCGCATCGCTTCGATATCCCGTCGCAACACCCTCACGCAAAAGCTATGAAACGTCGCCAGCGTCGGCTTGGCCAGCGAGCTATGCCCCAGTATCTTATCTACCCGTTCAGACATCTCCTTCGCGGCTTTGTTCGTAAACGTCACTGCCAGAATCTGGTCCGCCGACACTCCTCGCTCTTCAATCAGGTAGGCGATTCGATGCGTAATCACCCTCGTCTTGCCACTCCCCGCACCAGCCAGCAGCAGCACCGGCCCATCCACTGCCTGGATCGCCTCCCTCTGCTGCAGATTCATATTCTCTAGTAGATGACTCAACGTCCCACACTCCAAACATCCAGTTTAAATGGAGCGTCGCACGCACACCTAATTCATGCCAATTTCATATCCACGACGCTTCAGGGAACGACATCAGTTGGCCTTACATCACGTGTCGTTTTTCGAATACATTTCATAACCCTTCGCAAAATATTTTGAAGTCTTGTGGAACCTCTTAACGTCTAAGCCGTATACCGCTGTGCGACAGAACTTATATGGATCTTTCGAAGTTAAGCTCTGTCGTCAATTCGACGTAATAGGAGCACTAGATATGAGTATCTCCCCACGCTCGCTCTTCGCTGCAACCTTGGCCATCGCTCTTTCCTCCGCGTCGGCTTTCAGCGCGCCCGTAGACTACACCACAGTTTCGGGCCACCCTATGTCCACTAAAACCAAGACCGTACAGATCCTCCTCAAAAACAACACAGGCGTTGCCATCGATGTTCGGGACGGTGAAACCATCGTGCATCTCGCCCCAGGCCAGACCGCAACCTGCAAATTCCCTCTGGGCACCAGCATTGTGGAGGAGACGGCAACAGAGCATCACAAGGCTGGTGAAGTGCTCGTTGCTGCGGTCTCGACCGCTCTTAGCGGATCAACCGTCGTCATCAGTTAACAACTTGCAACTATCGGTTCAATCACCTTCCTGGCGGGGCGCGATCAGCGCCCGCCTCTTTTCCACGTTTTAGATATTCGACCTTTACCCGCGACAACCGCGCGGGCACTCAATGCGGTTCAAGATGAGAGATAATCAGGCAAACAAGGAAATCGAAGCCTGCCAATGCCTGCACCTCTTCTCGACTCTGCTCCCAAGCGCAACATTGCTGTCTTCTGCGCCTCCGCCGACGGCGCCCAACCCATCTTCCGCCAGGTCGCTCAGGATCTCGGCACTGCCTTCGCCGAGCGCGGCATTGGCCTCATCTACGGCGGCGCCCGCGTCGGACTCATGCAGGCCGTAGCCGACGCCGTCCTCGCCGCCGGAGGCTACGTCACCGGAGTCATCCCTCATGTCCTCGTCGATCTCGAGGTCGCCCATCACGGCATCTCGCAGCTTCATGTCGTCGACACCATGCACACCCGTAAAGCTCTCATGGGCGAGAAGGCCGATGCCTTCCTAGTCTTGCCCGGCGGCTACGGCACGCTCGAAGAGATGTTCGAGGTCCTCGCCTGGCAGACGCTCAAACTCCACTCCAAGCCCACCGTCCTGCTCAACGTCAACGGCTTCTACGACCACCTTCTCGCCTTCCTCGATTACGCCGTCACCCAGGGCATTCTTAAGCAGAAGAACCGCGACAATCTCCTCGTCGCCACCACCGTAGAAGATGCCTTAACCCTGCTTGCCTGATCCTGCACCCGCTGCAAGGCACTCCGCGCACCCACACACCCGCCGCAGATACTCCCAGCTATAGATCCCCGCCTCGTGCCCATCCGTCCACTTGAACTTCAGCGCATACTTGCCCACCGGAGTCACCTCCACCGGCCGCACCGGCGCCTCATACATCACCAGCAGTGACTGCGCCTTCGGCTTGGCCTCTCCCGGCTTGCGCCCGCTCTTCTCTCGTTCGTCGTGGCACGTCGCGCAGGGGCAAGCATTTCGCAGCCACGCAAAGCTCCACTTGCTGCGATGCCCATCCTTCCAGTCGATCTCGACGCCCGTCCCCTCCGTCTTCATCACTCGAATCTTCGCCGGAGTCACCGCCTCTACCGGCAGCTTCCTATCCTGCCCGGCGTCGCGCTGCGCCTCCTCTGCGCTCACAATCTTGATTCCTTCATGGCTCATGATTCCCACTCCTTCTCCGCACCGCCCCGGTCATACTTCAACTTCAGCACCAGAATGCTCACGCTCAACACCAGCGTCACCATGTTTGACGCAATCACCGGCTTCGATCCCGTATAAATCCCATACACCAGCCACAAAAACACTCCCAGCGAGAACATCAGAAACATCCTCAGCGAAATCTCCCGAGCAGAGCGCAGCTTCAGCACTCGCACCAGCTGCGGTACAAACGCCGCCGTCGTCAGGAACGCCGCGACAAATCCAATCAGGTCCACCGTCCTCGCGCTAAGCGGCATCATCGATCCCTCCATCTGCAGTCAGCCTCACCCGCCGTTCTCATCGCAGCTTCCAGAAGAAATACCCCGCGACTATCAGGCCAGTCACCACCACAATCGTCCGCAACATCTCTGCATTCATCTTGCGCGCATAGTGCGCTCCTACGTATCCGCCTGCTCCGGCAAACACCATCGAGATGAGGCAATAATGCCAGAGGATCGCTCCACTGAAGATGAACGTCACCACCGCGCTCAAATTCGAGACGCCCGCCGCCACTACCTTCAGCGAGTTCAGCTCGTGCATCTTCTCCAGCCCGAACAGCGCCAGCGCCGTCATAATCAAAAAGCCCGCGCCCGCGCCAAAGTAGCCGATATAGAAGCACACCGGCAGCAGCATCACAAACAGCGGCGCCATCGGTATCTTCCTCTCTTCATGCGGCACGCTCGACCGTTTCCTCAACCATCGCGACACCGGCCCGCTTATCCCGAAGAGCAGGGAAGCGATGAGCAGCAGCCACGGCACCAGATGCATAAACGTAACCTGCTTGGTCTTCAGCAGCACCACCGCTCCACCTATCCCACCCACCACGGACGCCCCCAGCACCACCGGCAGCAGATCTCTTCTCAGATCACCACGCAGTGCCCACACGCTCGTCAACTGTCCCGGCCACAGCGCCACCGTATTCGTCGCATTCGCCTGGATCGGCGGAACTCCCATCGCCAGCATCGCCGGAAACGAGAGGAACGAGCCTCCGCCCGCCATCGCATTCATCACACCCGCAAGAAACGACGCCACCACCAGCCACAAGTATTGCCAGTGCGCCTGCGTACTTAAATTTGAAAGCATTCTCTCTTCATTGTATCGATGAATGCGTCGGCATCTCCGGAGTCGCTGCAATCAGCGCCTTCGTATACTCCTCGCGCGGAGCATCGCACACCTCCAGCGCATCGCCCATCTCCACCAGCCGCCCGCGCCGCATCACCGCCACCCGGTCGCACAGATACCGCACCAGCGGCATCGAGTGCGAAATAAACAGGTACGTCAGCCCATGCCTTTGCTGCAGCTCCCGCAGCAGGTTCACTACCTGCGCTCCTACCGACACATCCAGCGCGCTCACCGGCTCATCCAGCACCACAAACTCCGGCCTCAACGCCAGCGCCCGCGCAATATTGATCCTCTGCCGCTGCCCGCCGCTGAACTCGTGCGGATATCGTTCCAGCGTGCTCGAATCCATCCCGACCTCCCGCAGCATCTCCTTGAGCCTCGTGTCCTTCTGATCCCTGTTCCCTGATCCCTGTTCCCTATGTATCGAAAACGGCTCCGCCAGAATCTCCCTCACTCGCATCTTCGGATTTAGCGCCGCAAACGGATCCTGGAACACCACCTGCATCCGCCGCCGCATCGCTCGCATCTCCGCGTTGCTTGCCTTCAATAGGTCAACGCCGTCGTACCGCACCTCACCCGCCGTCGGCTCTATCAGCCGCAGCAGCATCCGCGCCACTGTGCTCTTGCCGCTGCCCGATTCACCCACCAGTCCCAGCGTCTCTCCCCGCCGTATCGTGAACGAAATGTCGTCCACCACACGCACCCCCGGGCCGCCCCTGTCTGCAAACTCTTTCACCAGCCCCTGTGTTTGAATCAGTATCTCTGCGTCGTTGCGCATGGACGGATGTTAGCATCCAAAACACTTATGCCCCACAGAGCGATCTCACCCAGGGATAAACAGTCATGACCACCCCTGCTTCTTCTGCCACCCCGTCGTTGTCAGGAAAAGTCGCTATCGTCACCGGCGCCAGCGCCGGCATAGGTCATGCAACGGCCCTCGCGCTTGCTCGCCACGGAGCCCACCTCGTCGTCACCGCGCGCCGCGCAGAACGCCTCGACGCCCTCTCCACCCAGATCCAGGCTCTCGGAGGACGCTGCGTCTTTCACGCCGGAGACGCCGCCGACGAGCACACCGCAATCCGAACCATGCGCCTCGCGCTCTCCACCTTCGGCCGCGTCGACATCCTTATCAATAACGCCGGTTCTGGCAACTACAAGAACCTCGTCGACACCTCCACCGCCGAGTACGACCAGCTCATGGACGCGAACATGAAGTCCAGCTTTCTCTTCTCTCGCCATGCCGTCCCCCACATGATCGCGCAGAAGAGCGGCACTCTCCTCTTCATCTCCTCCATCGCCGGACTGCAGGGTTATGCCGGAGAAGCCGTCTACTGCGCCACCAAGTTCGCCCAGGTCGGCTTCGCTCAGGCCCTCGACGCAGAGCTCCGCAAATACAACATCAACGTAGGGGTCATCTGTCCCGGCGGCACCAAGACCGAGTTCGCCCTCGGCAGAGGCCGCACCGAAGAATACATCCGCGACTCCCACATGATGGACGCGACAAACGTCGCCGAAGCCATCCTCTTCGCCTGCCTCCAACCCCCCAACGTCCGCATCCCCCAGATGACCGTCCGCCACATGGGGTAAGTCCGAAGCGCCTCCACCTCTCGTTATCTGTCCTTCTCTCCCCACCCAAAATCGGCCCAAGTTCCGATACCCCTCCTCGCAAAGAAACGCAGGTAAGTGGAAATTCTTAGCAACTATGCAAATATTTGCCCAAGCGAGGCATTATTTGACTTGCTGTTGCTCATAATAAAAGACTTATATCCTCCAAACTTTGGAGGCGCAATTGCTCTATCAAAGGTGAATTCGTGGTCGCAATAGATCCAAATACCCCATCCAGCCTTTAGGAGAACGAAAATGCGTCGTCTCACCCTTGCTGTTGTCTGCATCGCTTTATCTGCCGGTCCCTCAGCTCTGTTTGCTGATCAGATCCCCTACGCCACTCCCGGCACCATCGCCCCCACCGTCTATCTAACCGCAGCCTCCACCGGAAATGTCATGGGTTACTTCTACTCTGCCAGCGCCGGTGATACCGATTATGTTCAGCTCCTCGATGTCACCACCGGTACCTCCAGCGGCTGGTTGTTCGACAATCAAACCCCGGGATCCGACACTCCGCAGGTCTTCCTCGCTGTCAACGCCGGTGACACCCTGGTCATCGAGCTCGAGAACACCAACCTCAGCGATATGATTCTCGCCTCCGACCCCGCTTACAGCGCTGACGGTGTCAACCATGCCTACATCACCTCCTTCTCCGGTGGCGGCGGCATCCCCGCTGGAACCTTCGTCGGCATGGAAGACCTGCCCAACGGTAGCTCCGACTTCGACTACAACGACGACAGCTTCGTCTTCACGAACATCGACCCCCCGGCCGTTCCCGAGCCCAGCAGCCTCGCGCTCCTCGGAACCGGAGTCCTCTCCGCCGCCGGCATAGTCCGTCGCAGAATGCGCAACCGCTAATCTCAAAACCATCCAAATGAATCACAGGGAGCGTGGCCGGTCTTGGCCACGCTCTCACTTCTGTGCCCTACAACCAAAGTGTCATTTTGGTCCGCTTCAACGTTACTAAGGGCTTGTAATCCCAATAAATCCTGGGAATTTCCCCAAAATCCATCGATATTTTGCGTTGCATCCTCGCCTGGGTCGCCATACACTCGCGTCAGTTAGCTGTATGCAAATTTTTGCATACAGCCTGATTGAGACTCCCCCGTCTTCCTCGCCCAAGGAGAATGTATGCGCAAGCTGATTGCAACCTTTGCTCTCTCAGTCCTCACCGCTCTTCCCGCAACCCTGTTCGCTGACCCCGTGCCTTACGCAAACGTCGGCCAGATCGCCCCCACTACCTACATCACGGCAACCGCAACCGGAGACATTGTCGGTTACTTCGTTCAGGCGTCGGCCGCGGACTCTGACACTGTCCGCATGATCGACGTCACCTCTGGAACCACCAGCGCATGGTTCTTTCCCAACCAGACCACCGCAGTCGGCACATCCGCCGACTTCGGCTTCGTCAGTGCCGGAGACACCCTCGTCTTCGAGCTCGATAATCTCACCACCGGACTGATCTTCGCCAACGACCCCAGCGACAGCTCCGACGACGTCAACCACGCCTACGTCACCCCCTACGCCGGTGGGGTCCTCTACGGCCAGGATCAGCCCAACGGCATCTACGTCGGCATGGAAGACCTGAGCGCCAGCGTCTCAGACTTCGACTACAACGACGACACCTTCCTCTTCACCAATAACGCCTCGAAGAGCTCTGGCTTTGATAAAACCTCGAACTTCTCCATGGTGACCGTCCCGGCTCCACAACCCGAAGACGCGCCCGTCCCCGACCCCATCCCTGAGCCCAGCACCCTCCTTCTCTTCGGAACCGGTCTCGTCGGCCTCGCAGGCACCATTCACAACCGCCGCCGTCGCAGTCCCAGCGCACGATAGTCCAGATAGCCAGCCCCTGCCACCCAGCGCAGGCGCAACACCGCAAAAACACAAATGGAGGTTGACCGCATCCTGCCGGTCAACCTCCATCTCTATTCCTGTTTCGCGCCAATCCGCTTTAGATATCCAGGTTCTTCACGTCCAGCGCATTCTCTTCGATAAATTTCCTGCGGCTCTCCACGTCCTCGCCCATCAGCGTCGTAAAGATCTCCTCGCAAGCCGCAATATCTTCGAGCTTCACCTGCAGCAGAGTCCGCCGCTCCGGGTCCATGGTCGTCTCCCAAAGCTGCGGAGCCGTCATCTCGCCCAGGCCCTTGTACCGCTGCACCTGGTACTCCTTGCGGCCCTGCTCAATCACGTAGTCGAACACCTCGCGCGCCGTCTTCTTCTCCACCGGATCCTGCGATGCGCGGGCTCTCTTTCCGGGCTTGGCCTCAGCCGCCGTCCCCGGTGCTGCTGCATCGGCAGCCACGCCCTCCTCGGCAACCTCTTCCTCAGCCTCCTCCGCCGCAACCTGCTTCGGAGTCTTCGCCGCGTACTCAATCACGAACGGGCCTTCCAGCTTGTTCCCGTCCTTCCCGAGCGCGATCTGTGCATACTTGCCCAGCAGCTGCCGGCTCTCCGCCGCATTCGCCAGCGCCCAGTCGATCTTCCGCTCCGCGCCCTGCGAGTCCGTAAAGCTCACCGACCACGTCTGGTGCTCCTCATCCAGCACCGGATCGCTCACCGCGCGGAACTGGAACTCCTTCAGCACCGCCTTCAGCCGGGACTGCATCTCCTTCAGCTTCGCCGGGCTCTGGAAGTCTTCCTTCTTCGCCGGAGTAGCACCTTCATGCGCGAACAGCTCTACAAAGTCCAGCGTCACCCGCTCATTCCGCAGCCGCTTGTTCACCTTGTCGAAGAAGCCCAGGTACTCATTCAGCTGACCCATGAACTTCGTCAGCGCCGCGCCTTCAATCTGCTTCTTCTCCGCGCCATAGGTAACGATCATTCCATCCGAAGCCCGCTTCACCATCACCGACACATACTCGCGGTCGTCCTTGATGTACTGCTCGAACTTGCCCTTCTTGATGCGATACAGCGGCGGCTGAGCGATGTAAACGTGCCCGCGCTTGATCAGCTCCGTCATATGCCGGAAGAAGAACGTCAGCAGCAGCGTCCGAATATGCGAACCGTCGACGTCGGCATCCGTCATCAGGATCAGCTTTCCATAACGCAGCTTCGCCGTATCGAAGTCTTCCTTGCCGATGCCCGTGCCCAGCGCCGTAATCATGGCGCGAATTTCCTCATGCCCCAGCATCTTGTCGTAGCGAGCCTTCTCAACGTTCAGGATCTTGCCCTTCAGCGGCAGAATCGCCTGGAACCGCCGGTCCCGCCCCTGCTTCGCGGTCCCGCCGGCCGATTCACCCTCGACCAGATAAAGCTCGCACCGATCCGGCTGCCGCTCAGAGCAGTCCGCCAGCTTGCCCGGCAGCCCGCCGCCATCCAGGGCACCCTTGCGCCGTGTAAGGTCTCGCGCCTTACGCGCAGCCTCACGAGCCCGAGCCGCGTCGATAGCCTTGTTGATAATCTTCTTCGCCACCTGAGGATTCTGCTCCAGGAACCCGCCCAGCCGCTCATTCACAAACGCCTGCACCGTCCCGGCAATATCCGAGTTCAGCTTGCCCTTCGTCTGCCCTTCAAACTGCGGCTGCGAAAGCTTCACACTGATAACAACTACCAGCCCTTCGCGAACATCATCGCCGCTAAGGTTCTCCTTCACATCCTTGAACAGCCCCAGCGACTGCCCCGCGGCATTGATCGTCCGCGTTAACGCCGTCTTGAACCCGGCAAGATGCGTCCCGCCATCAACCGTATTGATATTGTTCGCAAAAGTGAACACCGTCTCCGAGTAAGCATCGTTGTACTGCAGCGCAATCTCCATGGCCACGTTGTTGCGCTCGGCCTCCATGTAGATAGGCTTGTCATGCAGCACTGCCTTGCCCTTGTTCAGGTGCTTGATAAACTCCGCGATCCCGCCAATGTACTTGAACTCCTGGTGCTTCGCCTCACCCGTCTTCACGTCGGTGGTGCGCTCGTCGGTCAGATGAATCTCCAGCCCCTTGTTCAGGAAGGCCAGCTCCCTCAGCCGCTGCGCCAGCGTGTCGTAGTTGAACTCGGTCACCGTAAAAATGCCCTTGTCTGGCAGGAAGTGCACCTTCGTGCCTCGCCGCTTCGACGGCCCACCCTTCTTCAGCTTGGTGGTCGGAGCGCCTTTGCTGTACTCCTGCTCCCAGGCAAAGCCATCCCGCCATATCTCGACGTCGAACTCCTCGCTCAGCGCATTCACGCAGCTCACGCCCACGCCATGCAGTCCACCCGACACCTTGTAGTTCGAAGCATCGAACTTGCCGCCCGCGTGCAGCATGGTCAATACCACCTGTACCGCCGGCATCTTCTCCCCGTTGATGACCTTGTCATCCACCGGAATTCCGCGCCCGTCGTCGACCACGGTGATCGAGTTGTCGACGTGAATCGTTACATCGATGCGCGTCGCATGCCCACCCAGCGCCTCGTCCACCGAGTTGTCCACCACCTCATACACCAGGTGGTGCAACCCCATCTCGCCCGTCGATCCGATATACATTGCCGGCCGTAGTCTTACCGCCGCCAGCCCTTCCAGCACCGTAATATTCTCAGCGGAATACCCGCCGCTCTCCTTCGGAGCAGGTGCCTTGGTTGTGGTCGGTTTAAGTTCCAGAACGTCCGTCCCGGTGGGGATTGCAGTCGTTGCCATGTAGCTCCATGCAGCGGTTAGCTGAAAGTGTCTCGAATTGACCTTGACCAAACCGTCCCGCAAACCCCAAAAGCCGCTCCAATCAAGCACTTCGCGCGTTTCCGGAGGTTCGGTTCTGTACCTCTAGTGTACCACGTTTAAGCCCTCTCAGGACGCGCGCGGAACCCCCGTCAATACCCGTCTCACCGCCATCAAAACAGCATCTAACTCATGTCTCCTCAAGCAAAAAAATGGGCTGGCCGAAACCTCCGGCCAGCCCGCGGAAAACAATTCGGTCGTCTTACATGCCGTTCTGGTTGCCATTGTCCGGATGCACCACTCGGAAGCTCGAGCCGCCCTTCGACCACACCAGCAGCAGGATGTCCTTCCCCTGCGGCACTGCGTGTACGGAGTCCGAAAACTGCTGCGTCGAGCTCACCGGCTTGCGGTCGACCTCCTGGATCACGTCCCCGGGAGCCAGCCCCGCGTCATCTGCCGCGCTGCCCGGCCGCACCTGCTCCACCGCAACGCCATGGACCTCCGACGGAATCTGCAGCTGCTGCCGCACATCTGAGGAGAGGTCATCCACCGCCAGGCCCAGCTTGCCGCCCTGCGGCGCAGCCTGGCCGCTATTGCTCGCGACCTGCTGGCCGTTGTGGAACTCGCCCACCGTCAAGTCGATCGCAACCGGGCTGCCATTGCGCAGAATCCCCAGCGCGATCTTGTCGCCCGGCTGATCTTCGCTCACCGCAACCTGCAGCGCGCTGCCGTTCACAACCTTGTGTCCGTTCAGCGTGTCGATTACGTCGCCGCTCTTCAGCCCGGCCTTCGCCGCCGGCGAATCCGGAGTCACCTGCGCCACAATCGCGCCGGTTGCAGTCTTCAGGTTGAAGAAGCTCGCATTCTCAGGAGTCACATCGTTCATGCTGATCCCGAGATACCCGTGATGCACCGCACCCGACTTGATCAGCTGCTCCGCAGTCGACCGCACGATCTGCGAAGGAATCGCAAAACCCGCGCCCGCAAACGAGCCGCTGTTCGAGATGATGAACGTGTTGATCCCTACCAGCTCGCCATGCGCATTCACCAGCGCACCGCCCGAGTTGCCCGGATTGATCGCAGCATCCGTCTGAATATAACCACCCGGCTTGCGCGCATCGTCCTTGTAAGGATTGTCCCGGTTCACCGCGCTCACAATCCCGCGCGTAACCGAGTCCTGGAAGTACCCAAACGGGCTGCCGAACGCCAGCACCGTCTGTCCCGGCCGCAGAGCAGTCGAGTCGCCCCACGCAATCGCCGGCAGGTCAGTCGCATCCACCTTGATCACCGCCAGGTCCGTCAGCTTGTCCACGCCAATCAGCTTCGCCTTCAGCACGCGACGGTCGTTCAGCGTCACCTTCATCTCCACCGCGCCATCAACCACATGGTTGTTCGTCACGATGTAGCCATCCGGCGAGATAATCACGCCGCTGCCAATGCCATGCTCCAGCGGCTGCTGTTGCTGCTGCATCCGCCGGCCCTGACCCTGGCCGCCCTGCTGTCCAAAGCCGCCAAACGGCCCGCCTGGTCCAAAGAACTGCGCAAACCCCGGAGGCAGATCCTGCCCCTGACCCTGTTCCTCCGCCGCCTGCTCTTCAGAGCCACGCGACGTTACCGCCACATTCACCACCGCCGGAGAAACCCGCGCTGCAACTGCTTCAACCGCATTATCCAGCGCCACCAGCGACGACACGCTCGAGTCATTCAGCGCCCCGCCGCCCGTCATCGCCGAGGCCCGCAGCCCGTTATGACCAAACAGATAAGTGATAACCAGCAAAAGCGTCGCCACTGCTCCCGCAGGAGCCGCCAGCCGCTTCGCCCTGCCTACTAATAAATTAGTTTTAGTGCTCATGATTGCCCTCGAAATAGGTTGATACTGCGTTGAAGTTTGAAAACACCGTTTATGACTTAGCTTGAAATTGCTCTGATGATTGCGCCTCAGAGGTTGCTAACAACCGTTGTCGCTATCGCTCATGCTTGCTTAGCCGTTGCTCGTTCTTGCTATCGCTATCGCTCATGCTTGCCGAGCCGTTGCGCGTTCTTGCTATCGCTATCGCTCATACTTGCCGAGCCGTTGCGCGTTCTTGCTATCGCTATCGCTCATACTTGCCGAGCCGTTGCTCGTTCTTGCTATAGCCTTCCCCCCTACTGCTGAGTCGTTGCTCGTTCTTGCTTTTTCGGAGGGAGCGTGGGGCTTTAGCCCCACGAAAAAGATCTCCAAAAACAGCGGGCTTTAGCCCCGGGCCTTCCTCCGATGTGCCGCGATTGCTTTCCTTCATTCCTCCAAAACTCCGCACAAAACATCCCGTTCCAATAACTAAAGTTGAAACACCAGCCAGCCATCAGCCGTCCGAACCGCGGCATAAGAAGAACCCGTATCCCTGTCCTCTATCAGAGTGAAGGTCATCCGAGGCGCCGCGCCAGCCTCTATAACGCGCTCCTGATACCTGCTCCTGTAGCCTCTCTCATCACCACTCCATGAAGAAACATCAATCACCTGCGGCTGCACCGCCTTCCGCTTCTTCGCAGCCTTCGTCTTGCTCGCCCGAGCCTTTGCCGGAGCCTTCATCGGCGTCATCGCCGCATCACTCCTGCCTGAATCCATCGAAGCCTTCAGCAGCGTCTCACGCGGCAACATAGCCCTCGCCGCTCCGTCCCGATACACAACATCCTGCATCCCCGCACCAGCCGCCAACCCCGCAGCCACCGGAGCGTGCATCACAGCCACCGGCGCCGGCGCGGCAAACGAAACCAGCTGCGGGCACCGCGACAACTCCGCCGCCCCCGCCACCAGTCCCGCCACCGCAATACTCATCACCACCCCAGCCTGCACTGGGCTCAACATCTTCTCCCGCCGCAAAATCCCGTAGACCCGCTCCGCCAGCTGCGACCGCCGCTCCAGCGCTCCCAGCGCCAGCGCCGCCACCCGCCCATTTAAATTTCGCTCCATGCTGCGCTCAGCCAGCCCCGTCAAACACGTCGCATAAGCCTTCGGAGCACCCGTAGCCCGTATCACGCCTGCATCGCAGGCCAGCTCCCGCTCCAGGCACAGCCTGCGCTCGATCCACACCAGCACCGGATTCAGCGGAAAAGCCACCAGCGCAATCTTCTGCACCAGGTTGATCCAGTCATCCCCGCGTCGGAGATGCTCCATCTCATGCATCACAATCTGCCGCAGCTCCCCGTCGCTCAGCTTCTCAAACAGCCACCGGGGAATCACAATCCGAGGCGAAAAGAACCCAATCAAGCTAGGCCGCTCCAACTCCTCCGACGTGCACAACTCCACCCGCCGATCCGTCAGCAGGGAACTAACCTCTGCGCTGGTCTCCACAACCGTAGCCCGCCGCCAGACACCCCAAAGCTTCCATCCATTCAACGCCAGCCCAGCCGCCCGATAGAGCGACATCGCCGCCCAGACCGCCGTCAACATCAAACTCCACCGAACATCCACATGAACCAGCGGATCCCTGGCCAAAACGCCACCAGCCGCACTCGCAGCCGGATGCAGCCTTACCAGCGGCAACACCGCCAGCACACCAAAAGCCGTCATCCAAATCGCAAACCGGGTCGCCGCTCCCGCCCGCGGCACCATTCGCAGACAAAGCCAAATCCCCGCCGCCAGCACCACCCCCTGCCAAACGCTCGCGACCATCGCTCCGGCAGCTCCGCCCGAGACAGCCTGCAGCTCATGCAAAACACTCAGCTCCATGGCCTAGACGCCCTCCCGGCTATCTTTCTCACTCTCGGCATCAGCGCCTTCGAAACCCGCGCTCTCAATAGCGTCCTTCAGCCTCTGCAGCTCCGCCGGACTAATCTCCTCGTCACTCAGCAGCGACAGCAGCAGCCGCTCCCGCGAGTTCCCAAAGAACCGCTGCAGCACATGCCTCACCTCGGAGCGCTCCGCCTCATGCTCTTCCACGCACGGGCTATAGATAAACGCGCGCCCCTCCACCCGGTGCCTTACATACCCCTTCTGTTCCAGAATCCGAATCGTAGTCAGCACGGAGTTATAAGCCAGCGCCTCCCCATCCGGCATCGCCGCCACCAGGTCCCCCACAGCCGACTCGCCCCGCTGCCACAGCAGCTTCATCAGCCTCAACTCGGCCTCGGTCAGCGTAATGGATCTCTTCGGCGGCATCGCAATTAGTCCAATCGTCAGGTTCGAAATCTCACCTGCACTCCATTGGACACTCAACTAAAAGATTAGTTAGCAAGCCGAAAAGATTCGAAAATTCCCGAAAATCCTCGCGTCCGCCCTACGCTAGGGACGCCCTTCAAAACCAGCGCGTTCTTCGCAGGCCGAGGCCCATTCCACAGCCAGCCTGCCGCCCCAGCCTCCCCCGAAAGTGCTACTCCCATACCGCCAATGGATTGTTAGTCTTACCCCGAAGTTACAGGAGTGAACCAATGAAGATACTTCGCACAGCAGCCATAGCTCTGATTGGAATTTCCCTCTCCACCCCCTCCGCCCACGCTTGTGATCTCGACTTCTCCGTCTTTGCCTGGGTCTATCAGATCATGCACCCCCAGCCCGACTGCGATCACCACGACAACCGTGGCGGCGATGGCCGCGACTGCAACCACGGCGGCAGTGGAACCACCACTCCTACCGCCCCCACCGCCCCAGTCTCCCCTAAGTCCTGAGAAATCAACCCGCCGAAGCTCCAGGTCCTATCCGCAGCCAACCGCGTCTATAAATAGCGGTTGGCTGCGCTGCATTTGCCCCAATTCGCCGCGTTCTACCCCGGCACCCTCGTATATAATCAAAAGGTTGTCAGAAACACGTTCTGTCAGGATCACCAATGCCAAAGTTGAAGACTCACAGCGGCGCAGCCAAGCGCTTCCACAAGACCGGCACCGGCAAGTTCAAGCGTGGCCAGTCCAAGATGCGCCACATCCTCACCTCGAAGGCGACCAAGACCAAGCGTAAGCTCGGCGGCTCGGCGCTCATCTCGGATGCGGATCACAAGGTTGTCGCCCGTATGATCCCCTACGCCTGAAGTTAGAAGACCCCAAAGGTCTTTAGCCTCACAGCAGGGAATTAGTCTTCAAGTCGAGCCGCTATAAAAAAGCAAAGGGCCAGTAAAAGCGTTCCCGGCCCCTGGATTCGCAATCACGCAATCCACCGAGACTTGAAGTTGCATAGCGAGTGAAGAGGCACCTTACTTACCTCCAGCCGCTCAAACGAAGTACGCAAAAGGAGCCGCACCATGCCCCGTGTAAAACGTGGTACAAAACGCAACGACCGCCGCAAGAAGATCCTCAAGCGCGCAAGTGGATACTTCCTCACTAAATCCAAGCTCTATCAGGCAGCCCAGGAGGCAGTCGAGCGCGGACTCATGTTCGCCTACACCGGCCGCAAGCAGAAGAAGCGTCAGTTCCGCGCTCTCTGGATCGTCCGTATCAACGCTGCCTGCCGCATCAACGGCATGAGCTACTCCACCTTCATCAACGGCCTCAAGCTCGCCGGCAACAGCCTCGATCGCAAGATCCTCGCCGACATCGCCGCCAACGACGCTGCCGGCTTCGCCACCCTCGCCGCCCAGGCCAAGTCCGCCCTGGCCGCCGCGAAGGCAGCCCGCGAGAAGGCAGTAGCCTAAGCCGAATCCGTACCATCACGGGGCACGGCTTCGGCCGTGCCCTCGCCTTTTGCATCACGCCTTTTGCATCACGCCTTTTGCCCACACACTGGAGACCACCATAATGATCGCCAAATCCGACAGGAAAGAAGCCGCCCGCGAGTTCAAAGAGCGCAAGCCCTCCCCTGGCATCTACGCACTGCGTTCAAACGCAACCGGCCGCACCTGGGTCGACTCATCCCCTAACCTCGCCGCCGCGCAGAACAGTCAGTTCTTCCAGCTCCGCCAGAACCTCCACCGCAATAAAGACCTGCAGGCCGAGTGGAACGCCTACGGCGAGTCATCCTTCACCTTCGAGATTCTCGAGACCCTCCCCGACGACACCCCATCGCTCAACCTGCGCGACCTCCTCACACAGCGCAAACAGGCATGGGCCTCGCAATCGCAGACCTCGCAATACCTGCCCGGACAATCACACGCATAGCCCGATTACCCGCCTCGCCTTTTCACATACCCCTGCAACACTCGACCAAGTATCCTATTTCTATATGCCCGACTCGAAGAACCAGAAGGAAGCCTCCCTAAAATCAGCTCCCTTCGAATCCTGGGGCCGCTACCCAACCTACACCGCAAATTTCATCCCGCTCCACTGGCAGAGCGACTACCTCCCAGCCATCGAAGGCCTCCACAACGGAGCTCTCCCCGTCGGCATGGGCCGCAGCTACGGCGATTCCTGCCTCCTCAAGGACGGCAACCTCCTCGTCACCACTGCGATGGATCGCCTCATCTCCTTCGATCCCGCCACCGGCCTCCTCACCGCTGAAGCCGGCATGACCCTCGCGCAGATCCTCGACTTCTGCGTCCCCCGCGGCTTCTTCCTCCCCGTCACTCCCGGCACTAAATATGTAACCCTTGGCGGAGCAATTGCCAACGACATCCATGGCAAGAACCATCACGTCGCCGGCACCTTCGGCTGCCACGTCACCCAGTTCGAGCTCATCCGCTCCGACGGCGCCCGCCGCCTCTGCACTCCCACCGAAAACCCCGACTGGTTCTCGGCCACCATCGGCGGCCTCGGCATCACCGGCTTCATCTCCTGGGCCACCGTCCGACTGCAGCCCATCGTCTCCCGCATCATCGACGTCGAATACATCCAGTTCCACGGCGTAGACGAGTTCCTCGACATCACGAAGCAGTACGCCGACTCCCCCTACACCGTCAGCTGGGCCGATTGCACCAGCAAGACCGGCCGCAACTTCGCCCGCGGCATCTTCATGGCCGGCCAGCACTCGACCGTCCCCGGCGAACTCAAGCCCTCGCCCAAGCCCAAACTCCTCTTCCCCTTCGAAGCTCCCGGCTTCCTCCTCAACCACCTCAGCGTCGCCGCCTTCAACGCCGTCTTCTTTCACAAGCAGATGAAGTCCTATAAGGTCTTCAAGCAGGACTACGAGCCCTACTTCTACCCCCTCGACGCCATCCTCCACTGGAACCGCATGTACGGCAAAGGCGGCCTCCTCCAATTCCAGTACGCCATCCCCTGGGAGCACGCCCGCGAGGGCACCATCGCCATCATGCATGAGGTCGCCAACTCCGGCCTCGCCAGCTTCCTCGCCGTCCTCAAAGCCTTCGGCGACATCCCCTCCCCGGCATGATGAGCTTCCCGCGCCCCGGCATCACCCTCGCGCTCGACTTCCCCATCAGGCCCGGCAAAAGCTTCCCCCTCTTCGAGCGCCTCGCCGACATGACCCGCGAGTTCGGCGGCCGCCTCTACCCCGCCAAAGACGCCGCTATGACCGCCCCCCAGTTCCAGACCTTCTACCCCCAGTGGCAGCAGTTCTCCCGCTACCGCGACCCACTCCTCACCTCCAGTTTCTGGGAGCGCGTCACCGGAGACAAATTACCCTATGAACCCACCAACCCCCAGCGCCCCAACCAGCGTCCCGCAAACCGTCGCAGCGACCGCTCCGCTCACCGCATTAGCCACGCAAAAAACCACATCTGCGCCACAGAAAATCCTCGTCCTCGGAGCCACCTCCGGCATTGCCGAGGCCACCTGCCGCATCTGGGCCTCGCAGGGCGCCAGCCTCTTCCTCGTCGCCCGCAACGCCGAAAAGCTGGCCGCCGTAGCCGCCGACATGCGCACCCGCGGCGCCACCTACGTCGACACCTCCGTAGCCGACCTCGACGACACCGAATCCCATCCCGCGCTCCTCGCCCACGCCGTCAACTCCCTCACCGGCATGGACGTCGCCTACCTCGCCCACGGCATCCTCGGCGACCAGGCCCAGGCCGAAGAGGACTTCAACATCGCCGCGCAGATCCTCTACACCAACCTGATAGCCCCTGTCTCGCTCCTCACCTGGCTCGCCAACTACTGCGTCCAGCGCCACACCGGCACCCTGGCCGTCATCAGCTCCGTAGCCGGAGACCGCGGCCGCAAATCCAACTACGTCTACGGAGCCTCAAAAGCCGGCCTCTCCGCCTTCCTCGGCGGCCTCCGCAACCGCATCGACCGTGAGGGCGTCACCGTCCTCACCATCAAGCCCGGCCCCACCCGCACCGCCATGACCGCCGCTATGCCCAACAGCGAAAAATTCGCCGACCCCGAGAGCGTCGCCGAATCCATCGCCGCCGCCATCGCCGCAAAAAAAGACCAGCTCTACGTCCCCTTCATCTGGGGCCCCATCATGTTCGTCATTCGCTCCATCCCCGAGCGCATCTTCAAAAAGCTCAACCTCTAGGATCGCGGAAGGGCACGGCCTTCAGGCGTGCCGTTGTTGCTTTTGCTGTTGCCTGTTCTCCTTCGCCCACCCAAAACCCTGTCATTTCGACCGGAGCGATTCACAGCCTCACTGTGAAGCGCGCAGCGGAGAGCTTGTCTAAGCGAAGTCGAATGGAATCCGCTTTTCCACCCATGCCTCCTCCCAGCCCAGAAGCCCCTTGTCTTTAACTCGCAGCTCATAACTCACAGCTCGTAGCTGGAATCCGAAAACGCCTTTGCTTTCAAACTCTTCTAACTATTTTTCACCAATTTCCCAGCAAAATCGTATGTCAAGCCCCACCCACCCTCAAAAACCAACTAAACCCAACCCCAACCAACACTTAGCCAACAAAGAAAAGTGCGCATTAGTTATGCGCCACTTGCTAAAATAGAACCAGAAGATTAAACCAAACAGCAAGGCCCGGCCACCCACGGGCCTTCTCCTGTTAACTAATAACTAACAGCCGCCCCGTAACTCAAGCTGGCTGAATATTTTGGACGCAAACCGTTTAGAATCAATATTTTGGAGCAGCGCCATGTCTTTAAAACGCAATTAAATCAATAACATCCCCCCAAAATACCCTGGGGGTGAGGAGGGGGAGGGGTACGCCGCTAGACTAGAACTCCAGCCGCAGTGCCAACTGCAGAACCCGCGGCGTAGTAGAAGTAGAGACGATCTGCCCGAACGTCCCCGATGTAATGTCCACGGTGCCCATATAACCGCCAACCGGATTGGCGAAACTCGCGTGGTTGAAGACGTTAAAAACGCATCCGCCCGAAACTTTAGCGATACCCTCTCCGGCGTCACGCGGAATCGCTTCGCCAGTCCAAGATTCTGGTTGATGTAGCTCGGCCCGCGCAGATTGTTGCGACTTCCGTACTCCAGACCGATAGGTCCCCTGAATGCCCCAAGAGCCGTAGTCTGATCGCTAAACACGTTGATCGAACCCGAAGACGTCTTATGAGCATGCGGCGAGACAACCGCGCGGTCGCCGTTGAATATCGCCGGGTCGTCGTTTGCGAATCCTGCCAGAAACGCGTTCGACACAGTCGAGTATGCTACCCCGCTGTGCCAGTTGGTGATGCCGCTCACATCCCAGCCGCCGATGAACTCGTCCACCACCAGCGGAACATTGCTGCCAAACATTCTTCCTTTGCCGAAGGGCAGCTGATAAACAAAGTCGGCGGCAATGTAGTTGGTCACATCGAAGTCCGAGTTGCCCCGGCAGGCCTCGCCATTGGTTGCGTCGCAGACAAACCCAAAACCGTTGTTTAAAGGGTTCACATTTGCGATCAGCGACACGTTGTCGATAGAGTGCGCCAGTGTGTAGTTGAAATCGAGTTGCAGCCCGTGCGAAAAATTCTTCTGCACCGTGGTCAACAGCCCGTGATACGTCGAGTTTCCTTTATTGGTGACGAATCCATTCTCGCCAAACTGAGCCGCCAGGCCCACGTTAGGCGCAGAGAAGTCCGTTCGTAGCCATCATCCAGATGAAATCGGAGAAGTCGCCGTTCGAAACAAACCCCGACTGCGACGTAGCTGCATACGAGGTATTGTTGGCGCAGTTTACAGTGCCGCATTTCTGGGTCGCTCCAAACCCCGGCGTCAGCACATTCTCTAGCCACGGCTGCGGAGCAAGATTAGCCGTATTTGCGCCCGCCCGCACCGACTGGACAATCGACCCGAACGCCGCCGACATCGGCTGCCCCGACTTCGGATCCTTGAAGTCGATTAGCTGGCTGGCATCGGCGTACGCCAGCAGAAGGCGGCCAAGCCGGCCCACATAGCTCGTCTTCAGCACCAGGCCCCAGGGGAACTCATGCTGCACGCCAAGGTTGAATCCAATCGAGTACGGTGTCCTCAGGCTCGGATCGATGATGGTGTTGCTCGCCTGGGTGAGCAGTCCATACGGGACGCCCCCGCTCACATAGGGCGTATACGGAGCGTGGATTCCCGAAGGAGGAGTGGGAACAGAGGGCAGTGCATTGTTCGCTCCAATGCGAGGGTCGTTCTTCAATGACGCTGCCGGATTGCCGGGTACGCCATTGTTATAAGTGCTGGTCCCCTGGAACAGGTAGTTGTACTGATCCTGCCAGTTCTGGACTGCGGCGATCACCGTCCGGTCATACACCAAGCCCACCCCGCCATTGATCACGGTCTTTCGTGCAAACTCCGGGTTGTAGGCGAACGCAAATCGCGGAGCAAAATCTTTGTAGCTCGGCTTATAAAGATCAGGCCCATGGTTCACAGGCCCGCCCAGCGAATAGCTGATGAACGGCACAACGCCGTTGCCGGAGAGCGAAGCCGCGCTCTGCGCCTGGCGCTGGCTGAAGTACTGGTTGAACGTGTACGGCTCCACCGTCTCCAGCCCTCGAGTCTCATAGGGTACTGAGAACAGCTGGTAGTTAATACCGTACGAGAGCGTCAGCTCGTGTGTCACCTTCCAGGTGTCCGACACATAGACCTGAGTCTGGTAGTACCTGTAGCGCCGATCGTCGCCAGTCCCATACGGCAGCGGCACGCCCATGTTGTTGTAGTTGTAGTTGCTGTTGATGCTCGCCACGCGTCCCAGAATGGCCGCGAACGCGCTGTCATAGAGCAGCGGCGCCGTCGAGCCGGTCGCGCGGATATTGGCAGGCCGCAACGATGCGTTCAGGTTCGGAGTGTTGCCACCCAGGCCGATGGTGAACGTGTTGTAGTCCAGCTTCGTGTTGAGATGGCTATTAATCCACTTGAAGGTGCCGCCCAGTTGAATATTGTGCGACCCCTTCTGCCAGCTGTAGTCGTCTCCAATCACCGGAGTCGGCACTACGCGATACTGCGCGTTCAACGGGCTCTTGTACGGATCGCTAAACGGCGCCGTGAGGCCCGTCGCAAATGTCATCAGCGACGTCCCCTGCGGATTGTAAGTATTGGGAAACGAGAGATCGGCCACCGTCTCGCCTCCAAATACGTTGTTCACCATTCGGCCATTGATCGTCCACGTATGCCCCACCACCCACCCATGGCTGTTGTCGAATTTGGGGGCAGTCACCGGATCGCCCGGAAATTGCACCGGCCCGTAAGTTGAACTCTCGCTCACAATCGAGAATCGCCCGAACAGTCTCATGTTGCTCTTCAGAGCATAGTCGATCCTGCCGACGTAGTTGGTCTCGTAGTCCGGAGTAGGCGTGTTGAATCGGAAAAACCCGCTGTTAACACCATCGCCGCCAGTCAGGTCGTTCGCATGCGGATAGCGCGAGTTGATAAAAGCCAGAAACGACGTGTCGATTCCCACCCCTGCCGGATCCAGCGACTTGATGCCCGCCGGGGTCAGCGTACTGATGCAGGTCGGCGTCGTATTCGCGCGGCTCGTCGATCCGCAGGCCGCGCCCGTCGCAGGATTGATGCTGTTGTTGATATACGAAACGTTCCCGTTGCGAAAGGAGTCCAGCGGAACGACTCGCGGGGTGGGCTGTTGGTTCTGTATGATCCGCGACTGGTTGAAATCGAAGAAGAAGAACAGCTTGTCGTGCCGAATCGGACCGCCCAATGAGCCGCCATACTGGTTCCGTATAAGCGCAGGCCGCGGGACGCCTGCAATCTTGTTGAAATAGGTATTTGCCGTCAGGTCGGTGTCGCGGTGGTACTCGTTCAGGTCGCCATGGAACGCGTTCGTTCCGCTTCTGGTCACCATCGTGAACTGTCCGCCGCCGCCCGGCCCGCTGTCGGAAAGAAATCCCGCGACCGTCCCGCGAAACTCCTGAACAGAGTCCACCGGCGCCTTGCCGATCACAGCGAATGCGGTTCCGGCCGCAAAATCGTTTACGTCCATGCCATCCAGCGTGACGTTGTTCTGGTCCTGGCGAGCGCCCGTCGTCGAGCCATCCAGCGTCACTCCCGGCTGCAGGATGAACAACTCCGCCGGACTGTCGCGATCCTGCACCGGCAGCTCGTTCAGCAGTCTCACGTCGAAGTTATTTCCCACCGTCGCGTCCGTGGTATCGATCGTCACCTCATTGCTGCCGGCAGTTACCTCCACCGACGCCGACACATTGCCGGTCCGCAACTGTGCATTCTGCGTCCGCGCGTTGCTGACATTCAGGTAGATGTCCTTCACCACCAGCGGTTCGAACCCTGTCTTCGCGAACGTCATCTTGTATCCCGGTCCCGGATTTACATTGACGAACGTGTATGACCCGCTCCCGTTTGTCCTCGTCGCGTAGCTGGCATTCGTAGTCGTGTTTACCAGCGTCACGCTTGCATCAGGAACAACCGCACCCGTCGAATCCGTCACAATGCCGGTCATCGAGGAGGCGTCTTGACCCAGTACTATCGCTGAGAAAGACGTCAGCACCGCCAGCAGGACAGCGATTCTTACCAGTGCGTTTCGCGTAACCAATGGATCTCCCATTTTTCCAGTCGTTTAGAACGGAAGCCGATTCTGAATTCGAATCTATATCCATCTGCACTCTCGAAACAATCAGTTGTACGGCTTCCGTTAACATCATCGGCAGCAAAATTGCGCCAATCAGTCAACCTTGCAATCAACCTTGCGAACCGGCTTTCAGGTCAGGTTATCAATAAAGCAATGGGGTGCCCAATCCCACAAACGCGGTAATCCGCACCAGATTTCGAACGAATTCCCAATAGAATCGGGCTCTCTTCACCGCCACATTCAATTCCAAATGCAGACTAATCCTCTCGAACACTGGATGATTCGGAGCCATCGACTCCGCGCGACGCCATTACAAATAGTCGGCTCAGTCCCTTCGAGCCTCCTGATGCCAAATCAGGAAAATCGACGCCGCGAAGGCCGCTGCCGGGAGGTGTAATCACTGCTGCTGTGCCATCTGCTGCTGCCGCGTCAACGGCGGAGGCTGCTCCGGCAACCGCGTCGCCTTCTCTACCAGGATCGACCAGTCTTCAGGCACCGGCAGCTCCTGGTCGAGCGACGGCGTCCCCTCGCTCGGCGTCACTCGCACCGCAACCGTAAGCTCGCTCCCCGCGCGCCCGCGAAAGATCCCATGGGTCGGTGGAACATCGGCGTAGTCCCGTCCAATTGCGGTCCTGATGTGCCGGTCTCCGGCCACCAGCCAGTTCGTCGGGTCGAATCCCACCCACCCCAGTTGCGGCAGCAGCGCCTCCACCCACGCGTGTGTCGCCGAGTGGAGACCCGGTCCATGTCGCTCTGTCCGTGGAAAAGATATCCGCTCACATACCGGCACGGAATCCGCAGCTTCGTCCTCACCAGCGCAATCATGATGTGCGCGAAATCCTGGCACACGCCCTTCTTTCCCTCCAACGCCAGGTCGATAGGTGAATCCACCTTGGTCGACTTCGGCACATAGTCGAAGTACTCGATACATCTGCTGGTTCAGATGGTGCAGCACCATCAGCGGATCATCGCGCCGCCGCACATCGAACTTCGCAGCCAGCTCTTCGAGCGCATCTGTCGGCGCCGTAAACTCGCTCGGCAGCAGCATCTCCCAGTAGTCGCCGCGCTGCACCTGCGCATCCAGGTCCTCCCACGCCTGCGGCGCCAGGAACGCCGGAACCTGCGCTACAGGCTGCACCTCCACCTGCGACTCCGCCACAATTACCAGTTGCCCATGCTGGCCAGGTATGTCGAAGTGATGAATATTATTCGACAGGTGGTCGCGATAGCTGAACACCCGGCACCGCGGACTCACTGACAGGTGAAACGTCAGGCACCGCTGATTCTGGTCGCTCCGCGGATGCATGCGAGTCTCCATCATGCTCTCGCTCACCGGATTGCTGTACAAAAACTTCGTCAAATGGCGAATCGAGTAGTACATCGCATCCCCTTGGTTTCGACTGCTTGAAAACGAATGAACTTGCAACGGCCTCTCTGAAAACTTCCCTCTTGATTCCCCGATGCTGATACCTCTTTTCTCTAGATCAAAGAGGCATCTAACCCGCCAGTGCCGCCTGTATCGAGTAGTCCACATACAACTCATAGATCGTCTCGTGGATCGCATTGCACTGCACCTGTATGCCTCGCAGATAAGCCACCACATCCTGGCTCAGTACCTCCTCCACGCTGCTGTAGCTCAACGACGCCTGCAGCCGCCCGGCCAGCCGTCGCAGAGGCTCCGCCCGGTTCTTGCCGCTGTCCTCCTGTATCGCCTCCAGCGCGCATTGCAGACTGTCGATCGAGAACCGCAGCGAGTGCGGAAACTCCTCATCCAGCAATAAAAACTCCAGAATCCGATCCGGCGTCAGGTCCGCCGTATAAACCTTGCAGTACGCCTCAAACGCTGTCGCCGACCGCAGCAGCCCCATCCAGTCCAGATACTCATTACCCTCCAGCGACTGGTCCGCCTTATTCCAAAGATCCTCGTGATAAGCCTCCAGCAGCATCGCCGTCGCAGACGCGCGCTCGATATACCGTCCCACCTGGATGAACTGCCATCCCTCGCCGTGGCTCATCGTCGAGTCGCTCACCCCCTGGAACTGGTGCACCGCCTCCATCACCCGCTGCAGAAACTCCGTCGGCTGCTCTGCTCCCGACATCGCCTCGGACGGATACAAACTCCCCTGCAGTCCCGGCCGCGTCACATGCAGATACAGGCTGTTCAACTGGTGCCACTGCTCCGTGGAAATCTGCTCCCTTACATGCCGCGAGTTCTCCCGCGCCGCAATAATGCACGACAGGATCGACGCTTTATGCCCCGTATTGAACGTCAACTCCCGCGTCAGCGCATAAGGATCGCCCGTCCACACAATGTCCTTCGGCCGTCCCAGCGCCTGCAAAACCCGCAGCCACCGCCGGTCTGCGCTCGTCGCGTTCTCATCCAGCATCAGGTTCAGGTTTACGTCCAGCAGCCGCGTCGCATGCTCTGCTCGTTCCAGATATCGGCTCATCCAATACAAGCTGTCTGCAACGCGCGAAAGCATCGGCTCCCCCTTTACTGGCTTAGTACCCAAGTATCCTTACTCCCCCCGCCCTGCGACGAGTTCACCACCAGCGATCCCTGCTTCAAAGCCACGCGCGTCAACCCGCCCGGCACAATCGTCACCTTGTCTCCAAACAGCACATAAGGCCGCAAGTCCACATGCCGCGGCTCCAGCTCATCACCGATCAAACAAGGCGCGCGCGAGAACGATATCGTCGGCTGCGCAATATAGTTCCGCGGATCGGCCTCAATCTTCGCCGCAAACTCCGCCTGCTCAGCTTTGGTCGACTGCGGTCCGATCAGCATCCCATACCCGCCGCTCTCGCCCACCGCCTTCACCACCAGCTTGTCGAGATTCTGCAACGCATACTGCCGCTCCTTCGGCCGCGACATCAGATACGTCTCCACATTCTTCAGCACCGGCTCTTCACTCAGGTAGTACTTGATGATCTCCGGCACATACGCATACAGCGCCTTATCGTCGGCCACGCCGGTCCCAAACGCATTCGCCAGTGTCACATTCCCCGCCCGGTACGCATTGAACAGCCCTGCCACACCCAGAATAGAATCCGCGCGAAACGCCAGCGGATCGATAAAATCGTCATCCACCCTGCGATAGATCACATCCACGCGCCGCAGCCCGCTCGTCGTCCTCATATACACGACGTTGTCGTGCGTCACCAGGTCACGCCCCTCAACCAGCTCAATCCCCATCTGCCGAGCCAGATAAGCGTGCTCAAAATAAGCCGAATTAAACACCCCAGGCGAGAGCAGCACGATATTCGGTTCGGGCCTGCCCTCAGGAGCCAGCGATCGCAGAGTTCCCAGCAGCAACTGCGTGTACTGCTCAATCGGCCTTACGTTGTACTGATGAAACAGCTGCGGAAAGATCCTCTTCATGATGCGCCGGTTCGTCATCATGTAGCTCACGCCGCTCGGCACTCTCAGGTTGTCTTCGAGCACCACGAACTCGCCGTTCTCCAGACGTATCAAGTCCGTCCCGCAGACGGCGATATACACATTCCGCGGCACCTGCAGCCCCTGCATCTGCCGGCGAAACTGCTTGCAGCTATACACCACCTCGCGCGGAACGATCCCGTCATCCAGAATCCGCCCCTCGTTGTAGATGTCCTTCAGAAACAGGTTCAGCGCAGTAATCCGCTGCGTCAGCCCCCGCTCGACCGTAGCCCACTCCGCGCTCGTAATAATCCGCGGCAGCAGATCGTACGGAAAGATCTTCTCCGTCCCCTCTTCGCGCCCGTAAACGGTAAACGTAATCCCCTGGCTCAGAAAGCTCAGGTCCGCCGCCTGCTTCCGCCGCTGCAGCTCATTGGCCGGCAGGGAAGAGAAGTGCTCCAGCAGAATCTCGTAGTGCTGATGCAGGCTGCCCTGCCCGGCGAACATCTCGTCATAGGCATGATCCAGCAGATAGTTCTTCAGTGCCTTGCTCTCGAACTGTCTCGTCAGCGCTGTTTCCATGGAGGAACCTTGAGTATAGCGAACATCGTCCAAAAAGTTCGCTATCGCAGAATCACTCCCAGCGTAATCTGCGTCCCGCTATCCAGCCTGATATTCTGTCCAGCTCCCAGCAGCGTCCCCGACACATCCGTCGACGGATTGGTCAAAAGCAGCACCCCCGGCAATCCCGTCGGCCGCGGAGCATTGCTCACCGTCTCGCCCCCCGGTGCCGTCATCTGCACCGTATCTCCAGCATTTGCAGCGGCGATACTCCCCAGCGTCGGCGCCGCACCTCGCGGCGTCCCTCCAATGCCGCCGGTCGCAGTCCCTCCGGCGCCGTTCACCCCTCCTCCGCCGATGTGTCCTTTGCCGCTGCTCCCAGTCTGCGTATCCGCGCCCGCCACGCCACCCAGCCCCGGATCGTAGCTCTGCAACCCAGGCCCAGCCATCATGCCCCCGCTCGTCGGCGCGGCAGGCTTCAACCCCGATACCGCCCGAATCATGCTCCGCACCCCAATCGTCTTCCCGTCCTTCAGCTCCGCCTTGTCGAACGTCACCACCACCATCGCAGCCTGCTCATCCGTCTTCGCCCGCACCCCGATCACCCGTCCCAACAGCTTCGTCCCCTCCGGAATCACCGTCCCATCCGCCAGCGTCACCGCCGCCTCCGTCTTCAGCGTCAACGCCTGCCCCGCCACAGCGTTCTTCGTATCCAGTTTGCTGGTCAGCTGAGTCTTCACTGCGGTCATATACCTGCTCTGCAACTCATTGGCCCGCGCCGTCGCTGTCCCTGTCCCCGCCGCGCTCTGCGCCGCCAGATTCACAGCAGCCAGCGTCATCGCCGCGCTCAGAACCACGCTACCCGGGAACATCCTGCAAGCGTTCATCGCTACCTCCTTCCAGCCCGTCGTAAGCCCGTCTTAGGCGGTTCATCCATTATTTACCTCTGTCACTGCGCAATCCAGTCCTATCTTCGTGCCTAATCCATCTCCATTGCGCTAAACTAGTAAGGACGCGCTTTTCCTTCCCCACCAACATCTTGAGCGCCCAGCCAACACACACATAGAACAGGACGTACACCCGAAGTGAGCACCCCCACGACCGCCGCCGAAGCCATCCGCAACATCGCCATCATCGCCCACGTCGACCACGGCAAGACCACCCTCGTCGACGCCATGCTCCGCCAGTCCGGCACCTTCCGCTCCAACGAAGCCGTCGCCGAGCGCGTCATGGACTCCAACGACCTCGAAAAAGAGCGCGGAATCACCATCCTCGCCAAAAACACCGCCATCCACTACCACGACAGCAAAATCAACATCGTCGACACCCCCGGCCACGCCGACTTCGGCGGAGAGGTCGAGCGCGCCCTCAAGATGGTCGACGGCGTCGTCCTTCTCGTAGACGCCAGCGAAGGCCCGCTCCCCCAGACCCGCTACGTTCTCTCCAAGGCCCTCGAAGCCAAGCTCACCCCCATCGTCGTCGTCAACAAGATCGACCGTCCCGACGCCCGCCCTCAGGAAGTCCTCAACGAGGTCTACGACCTCTTCATCGACCTCGACGCCGACGAATCCGTCCTCGACTTCCCCGTCATCTACACCAACGGCAAGCTCGGCACCGCCACCATGGACCTCGCCAAGCCCGGCACCGATCTCCAGCCGCTCTTCGAGCTCATCTTCAACACCATCCCGCCCGCCACCGGCACCCACGACGGCGACCTCCAGATTCTCGTCACCAACCTCGACTACTCCGACTACCTCGGCCGCCTCGCCATCGCGCGTGTCTTCAACGGCACCCTCAAGACCGGCCAGGAGGTCAACGTCCACAAGCTCGATGGCTCCTACCAGCCCGTCAAGGTCACCAAACTCTTCACCTTCAACGGCCTCAAGCGCGAGGACACCGCCGAGACCACCGTAGGCGACATCGTTGCCATCGCCGGCATCCCTGGAATCACCATCGGCGAATCCTTCTGCGCCCTCGAAGATCCCAAGCCCCTCCCCCCCATCAAGATCGACGAGCCCACCATCGCCATCCAGTTCTCCGTCAACAACGGTCCCTTCGCCGGCCGCGAAGGCAAACTCGTCACCTCCCGCAACATTAAAGAACGCCTCGACAGAGAGCTCCTCACCAACGTCAGCATCCGCGTCGAAGACACCGGCTCCCCCGATACCTTCAAGGTCCTCGGCCGTGGCGAGCTCCAGCTCTCCGTCCTCATCGAGATGATGCGCCGCGAAGGCTTCGAGCTCATGGCCTCCCGTCCTCAGATCGTCACCAAGCGCATCGATGGCGAGCTCATGGAGCCCAGCGAAGTCCTCACCATCGACATCCCCGAAAACTTCGTCGGCACCGTCATCGAGCGCCTCGGACCCCGCAAGGGCGAGATGGTCAAGATGGCCAACCACGGCTCAGGCCGCGTCCGCATGGAATTCAAAGTCCCCTCGCGCGGTCTGATCGGTCTCCGCAACGAAATGCTCACCGAGACTCGCGGCACCATCGTCATGAACTCCATCGCCGGCGAGTACATCCCCTACACCGGCGAGATCCCCCAGCGCCCCACCGGAGCCCTCATCTCCGACCGCCAGGGAACCACCACCACCTACGCCCTCGACGGCATTCAGGACCGCGGCGTCCTCTTCGTCCCCGACGGAGCCGACGTCTACGAAGGCATGATCATCGGCGAGCACTCCCGCGACAACGACCTCGACGTAAACTGCGTCCGCGAGAAAAAGCTGACCAACATGCGCGCCTCCGGCTCCGACGACGCCCTCCGCCTCGTCCCCTACAAGCAGCTCACCCTGGAGCAGTCCATCGAATTCATCGCCGACGACGAACTGGTAGAGGTAACCCCAAAATCCCTACGCATGCGCAAGCGAATCCTCCAATCCAACCGCCGCCCCAAAGGCAACCGCGGCGGATCAACCCTCGAATAATTAAGGCGGCTCAACGCAATAATTGCTGTCATTCTGACCCTGTGCGAGCAGGGCGAGTCGAAGGGTCAGAACCCCCGCATTTCGTTTTTCGCTGTTGCTTGTAGCGAAGCGGAGGAATCTGCTTTTCGGATCGCCCCAAATACGGGTGCCGGGTGCCCCATTCATGACAGCTTTACCGTCATGAGTGGGGTTTTCACACGCGCGACGAAAACTAGCTGACCACCAAAAAACCGGGTGGCCCATCCTTTGCAGCTTCATCGCAAAGGATGGGTTATCGCGCTTTAGCGCGACCGCTTTCCCTCAAGCCAGCATCTTCAAACCATGTTTCTGCACAATATCCAGAAGCTTCAAAGCCATGCCGCTGGGTTTCTTTGCCCCCGACTCCCACTTCTCCACCGTAGATTCGCTGGTATTCAGATACCGGGCAAACACCGGTTGACTCACCTTATTCTTCAATCGCAGCCTCTTGATCTGCTGCGGTCCAATCCTCTCCGGAGCAGCAAGGCACGAAGCATCAAACCTCCGCATAGTCGTCTTATCGATGACACCCGATCGATACATCCCACTGACCGTGGAGTGAATCGCCTCAAAGGCATCGCTCTTGTACTTACGCTTACCGGCCATGGCATATCTCCTTCAATTCGTCGTCCTGCAAGAGCTGATCAATTTCCTGTTCGGTAAAACCTTCGTAGAGCTTGGCAGTCTCCCGAAATGCTCTCAATTCCTTCTCGCTAATATTTGCGCGGTCTTTCTTCGCAAACAAATATGCGAAGACCCAGCGGTGACCACCCTTAGCCAAAATAATCGAACGATGCTCATTCTTGTTCAACCGCTTCTTGAAAACGCCACCGCCCAGGTCGTCCGCCCGACCCAACATCACCTGTTGAATGGCGGTACAAAGCTCCTCGTCAAAGATGTGCGCCTTCTTCGCTGCTTTGGAGAACCATGAAGTTCTAAAAACGCGGTCCGGGGTCTTACTCTGCAGGGCCATGTAGAAAAGTAGCACTTAGTGCTACTTTTAGCAAAATACTATTCTCACAAAACCGTCCCGAAAAAACTTGACAAAATCACCCCTCCAGAAGCCCCCAAAAAACAAAAATCCCAATCACCCAAGCCGTTTCTCCCAACCTAACCCATTATCTTCGAATACTTTGCCCACCCAATACCCACAAAACAAGACTTTTCGCCACTATCCCTGAACGAAGTCCAGCCTTAACCACCATAAATTGAATACTTTGCACAAAATCACCGGGGTGGCTATCCTCGCCTCCAGACCTAGCAAAAAGGGCCGCCCGAAAGCAGCCCTTTGGCACTCCGCAGCAATCTGTCCCGCCAATTATTTCTGAGCCGTAGCGAACCGCTTATTAACCTCGTCCCAGTTCACCACATTCCACCAGGCCGCCAGATAATCCGGCCGCTTATTCTGATACTTCAAATAGTAGGCATGCTCCCAGACATCATTCCCCAGGATCGGATATAGCCCCTGCGAAAGCGGATTATCCTGGTTCGCGGTAGTCACAACTTCAAGCTTGCCGCCCTTGAAGACCAGCCAACCCCAGCCCGACCCGAACTGCTTCGCAGTAGTCTCATTGAACGTCTTCTTGAAGCTCTCGAAGTCGCCGAAGTCCTTCTTGATCTGGTCGGCAATCGCGCCGCTCGGAGGCCCACCGCCACCCGGCTTCATGATCTGCCAGAACATGGTGTGGTTCACATGCCCGCCGCCATTGTTCTGGACAACTTTTTTCACGTCATCCGGAATGCTCGCCAGATTCTTGATCAAATCCTCCGGAGACTTCGCGCCCAGCTCCGGATGTTTCTCCACGGCCCCGTTTAGATTCGTCACATAGGCTTGGTGGTGCTTGTCGTGGTGCAGTTTCATCGTCGCTTCGTCGATGGTCGGCTCAAGCGCCGCGTAGTCATAGGGCAAAGGGGGTAGTTCGTAGGCCACGGTCGTTCTCCTGTTTTCTTATTTTGGAGCGATTTTGAACCAGCAGGCTCAGCCTCTGGAGGTTTCTACTCTCTCTTCGATGCGGCCCAGTCACGCCGCGATGCACTCCGGGAAAATCGCCGGTGCAACCTCCGAATCATAGCGCAATCTGCTCATTCATCGCCTGTTCACCTCCTCCGTCCCCCGCTCTCAGCGCTTTTAGGTTCTAATAAATCCCAATGAGCGTATTAGCTTCCGCCTATCGCTGGCTTGACGACGACGGCCCCGCTTTCGGCGCTCCGGGCCTTGAACCTCGCTGGACCTCCAGCCGCAAAGATGCCGTCTCCACCGCCTACGCCGCCTCCAGTCGCGTCTGGTTCACCATCTCCCACGGCACCCTCAACGAGATCTACTACCCCACCATCGATCGCCCCCAGACCCGCGACATGGAGCTCCTCTTCACCGACGGCGAGACCTTCTTCCACGAAGAAAAGCGCGACCTCGAGTACGACTTCCACTACATCGACCCCAAGGCCCTCGCCGCTGCGCGTCGTCGCCAGCGACCTCCAGGGCCGCTACACCGTCACCAAGGAATTCATCTCCGACCCCCACCACCCCGTCGTCCTGATGAACGTCAAAATCACCGGCGAGGAGGCTGTCTTATCCCGCCTCAAGTGTTACGCCCTGCTGGCTCCGCACCTCGACGGCGGCGGCGCCGGCAACTCCGCCCGCTCCATCGAGATTGCCGGCCAGCGCTGCCATCCTCGCCTGGAAGAACGGCACCTCGCTTGCCATGGGCGCGACTTGCGGCTTCACCCGCAGCTCCTGCGGCTACGTCGGCTCCAGCGACGGCTTTCAGGACCTCTGCACCAACATGAAGATGGACTGGCAGTTCGGCCAGGCCCTCGACGGCAACATCGCCATCATGGGCGAGATCGACTGTCGCCATCCACCGCGAGTTCACCATCGCCATCGCTCTCGGCGACGGCCACCACGCCGCCCTCGCCGGCATGATGCAGACCCTCGCCACCCCCTACGATCTGCACTCCAAGCGCTTCGTCGTCCAGTGGCTCCGCGCCGACTCCCCCGAGTGCCTCGCCCCCGCCTCCACCGATGGCGGCCGCCTCATGCGCATCAGCCACAACGTCATCCTCGCCCACGAGGACAAGACCTACTCCGGAGCCTTCATCGCCTCCGCCTCCATCCCCTGGGGAGCCTCCAAAGGCGACGACGACCTCGGCGGCTATCACCTCGTCTGGACCCGCGACATGGTCCAGTCCGCCACCGCCCTCCTCGCCTGCGGCCGCACCGATACCGCCCTCCGCGCCCTCGTCTACCTCGCCTGCACCCAACGCCCCGACGGCAGCTTCGCCCAGAACTTCTGGATCGACGGCACCCCCTACTGGACCGGCATCCAGCTCGACGAGGTCGCCTTCCCCATCATTCTCGCCTGGCGTCTCTGGAAGCTCGACGGCCTCGGCAGCTTCGACGTCTTCCCCTTCGTCGAGCGCGCCGCCGCCTTCCTCGTCCGCTACGCCCCCGTCACCCAGCAGGAACGCTGGGAGGAGAACGCCGGCTACTCGCCCTCCACCCTCGCCGCCGTCATCTCCGGCCTCATCTGCGCGGCCGATCTCGCGCGCGCCCACGGCTCGCATGAGCTTGCCGCCTTCCTCGAGAGCTACGCCGACTGGATCGAGGCCCACCTCGACGAATGGACCACCACCACCGAAGGCATCCTCCATCCCGACGTCAAGTACCACTACATGCGCATCCGCCCGCCCGCTCCCGGCGAGCCCTTCCACAACCCACCATCCCCCCCGGCTGCATCCGCATCGCCAACCGCAGCCCCGACGAAAAGAGCGTCTTCGAGGCTCGCGAGGTCATCGATGCCGGCTTCCTCGAGCTCGTCCGCTACGGCATCCGCCGCGCCGACGACCCCCTCATCATCGACTCGCTCAAGGTCGTCGATCGCACCCTCAAGATCGAAACCCCCTACGGCCCCTGCTGGCGCCGCTACAACCACGACGGCTACGGCCAGCGCAAAGACGGCGGCCCCTACGAGGGCTGGGGACAGGGCCGCGCCTGGCCCCTCCTCAGCGGCGAGCGCGCCCACTACGAGCTCGCCGCCGGTCACGACGTCAGCAGCTTCATCACTGCCTTTGAGCGCTTCAGCTCCATCGGCGGCATGCTCCCCGAGCAGGTCTGGGACTACGCCGACATACCCTCCGAGGGTATGTACCTCGGCCGCTCCGCCGGCTCCGCCCAGCCGCTCGTCTGGGCCCACTCCGAGTACATTAAACTTCTGTGCTCCGTCACCGACGGCCGCGTCTTTGACCGCATCTCAGTCGTCGAAGAGCGCTATGCCGTTCCCGCCGCGCAGCGCACCTTCTCCAGCCAGGTCGAGATCTTCCAGACCGGCCGGCCCGTCACCCGCGTCCCTGCCGGCCTCACCCTGCGCATCCTCGATCCCAGCGCCTTCCGCGTCGTCTGGACCATGGATGACTGGGCCAGCACTCAGCACACCGAGTCCACCATGGTCGGCTACCCCGGCTGTTTCGCCGACATCCCCACCACTCCGAACCAAACCGGTACCATCGTCTTTACACTCTATTGGCCAGCCGAAGACCGCTGGCTGGGCAGAAACATCTCCATCGCTATAACCGCAACGATGAAACTCCATCGCTCCCGCTGTCCACCGGGCCCGCTAGTACACTGTGTAGGTTCGTCAAAACAGTCCGCACGCGAAGCCGTCGCACAGTATCGCCCGCTTCGCCACGGAAAAAGGGAAAAGAATGAGCAATCAGCAGCAGGACACTCAGCATGAGCTCGACCAGCTCTCCATCAACACCCTCCGCTTTCTCGCCGTCGACGCTGTTCAAAAGGCCAACTCCGGTCACCCCGGCGCGCCGCTCGGCTGCGCCCCCATCGCCTACCTGCTCTACCACAAGTTCATGAAGCACGATCCCTCCGACCCCAAGTGGATCGACCGCGACCGCTTCATCCTCTCGAACGGCCACGCCTCCGCGCTGCTCTACGGCGCACTGCATCTCTCCGGCTACGATCTGCCGATGTCCCAGCTCGAGCAGTTCCGCCAGTGGGGCTCGCACACCCCAGGCCATCCCGAGTACGGTGAGGCTCCCGGCGTCGAAGTCACCACCGGCCCGCTCGGCCAGGGCTTCGCCATGGCCGTCGGTATCGCAACCGCCGAGAAACACCTCGCCGCCATCTACAACCGCGATACCTACAACATCGTCGACCACTACACCTACGTCCTCTGCGGCGACGGCGACATGATGGAAGGCATCTCGCACGAGACCGCCTCGCTCGCCGGAACCCTCGGCCTTGGCAAGCTCATCGTCCTCTACGACGACAACCTCATCTCGCTCGACGGCCCCACCGAGCTCTCCTACACCGAGGACGTGACCAAGCGCTTCGAGGCCTACCACTGGCACGTCCAGTCCGTCCCCGACGGCAACGATCTCGTAGCGCTCGAAGACGCCATCCTCGCCGCCAAGGCCGAGACCACGCGCCCATCGCTCATCCGTGTCCGCACCATCATCGGCTACGGCAGCCCCAAGGCCGGCACCAACAAGGTCCACGGCGAAGCCCTTGGCGCCGAAGCCGTCAAGGCAACCAAGAAGAACCTCGGCTGGCCCGAAGACAAGTTCTTCTACGTCCCCGAAGAGGCCGGCAAGAACTGGGAGCACCGCCAAGTCCTCCGCGGCAAAGACGCCCACGCCGAGTGGACCGCCGAGTTCGCCGAATACAACAAGGCCTACCCCGAGCCCGCAGCCGAGTTCGACCGCATCTTCTCCGCCAAACTCGCCGACGGCTGGGACAAGAAGATCCCCACCTTCCCGACCGAAAAGCCCATCGCCACCCGCAACGCCGGCCAGACCGTCATGAACGCCATCGAGAAGGTCGTGCCCGAGCTCTTCGGCGGCGCGGCTGACCTCACCGCCTCCACCAAGACCATCTTCAAAGACTCGCCCAGCTTCCACGTCGATCCCACCGGCCGCAACGTCTTCTTCGGCGTCCGCGAGTTCGGCATGTGCGCGATGGTCAACGGCATGGCCGCGCACGGCGGCATCATCCCCTTCGGCTCGACCTTCTTCACCTTCTCCGATTACTGCCGCACCGCCATCCGGCTGGCTGCGCTGATGGGCATTCACTCGCTCTTCATCTTCACGCACGACTCCGTCGGTCTCGGCGAAGACGGCCCGACTCACCAGCCCATCGAGCAGCTCATGAGCCTGCGCGCCATCCCCCACCTCACCGACTTCCGCCCCGCCGACGCCAACGAGACCGCCGCCTGCTGGCAGCTCGCTCTTGAGCGCAAGAGCCCCAGCTTCATGGCTCTCTCCCGTCAGGATCTTCCCGTCCTCGACGCCGAAAAATACAAGGTCCACGACGGCGTGAAGAAAGGCGCCTACGCGCTCGATGACAGCGGCAAAGACATCATCCTCATCGCCACCGGTTCCGAGGTCTCGGTCATCCTCAAGGCTGCCGCCGAGCTCAAAGCCGCGGCATCAACGCAACCGTCGTCTCCATGCCCAGCTTCAAAATCTTCGACGAGCAGGACGAAGCCTACAAAGCCAGCCTGTTGCCCGAAGCAACGCCAAAGATCTCCGTCGAAGCCGGCGCCACCATGGGCTGGTACAAGTACATCGGCCACAACGGAGCAGCCATCGGCATCGATCGCTTCGGCGCCTCCGCCCCCGGCGCCATCGCCCTGGAGAAGCTCGGAATCAGCGTCTCCAACGTAGTTGAGCACGCCAAAAAGCTGCTCAAGAAGTAAATCGTTGAGCAGTCCTGGTAGCTCTAAAGAAGCAGTTGTCTTGAAGTAATCGTTGCTTTGAAATGGCGGGACTGATAGCCCAATGCTTTAGCTTTGGTCTCCCCGCCGTCGAAGCCATCTCTTCAACGCGGCTTTAGCCGCCGAGGGAATTGATGACGCAGGACGAAGCAAAGCGAAAGGCCGCCCAGCGCGCCCTCGAGTTCGTCGAGGACGGCATGTCCCTCGGCCTCGGCTCCGGCACCACCTCTGCCATCTTCATCCGCGAGCTCGGCGACCGCGTCAAACAAGGCCTGCGCGTCCGCGGCATTGCCACCTCCATCGCCAGCCAGCAGCTTGCCGAATCCCTCTCCATCCCTCTCACCAACTTCAACGAAACCCCCAAGCTCGACCTCGCCATCGACGGAGCCGACGAAGTAGGTCCCGGCCTCGCCCTCATCAAAGGCGGCGGCGGAGCCCTCCTGCGCGAGAAGATAGTCGAGAGCGCCGCCCGCCGTTTCATCGTAATAGCCGACTCCACCAAGCTCGTCGCCACCCTCGGCCACTTCCCCTTGCCCGTCGAAATCATCAAGATGGCGCTCCCCATCGTCTCTCCTAAGCTCGAAGCGCTGCACCTCAACCCGAAGCTCCGCCACCATCCCGACGGCTCCCTCTACATCACCGACGAGGGCAACTTCATCCTCGACTGCGCCGCCGGCTCCATCCCCGACCCTGCAAAGACCGCCGCCGGCATCCGCGCCATCGTCGGCGTCGTCGAGCACGGTCTCTTCCTCAATATGGCATCCCTCGCGCTCATCGCCGGCGAGGACGGCGTCCGCGAGATTCACCCCTGATTTATCTCGCTTCAATCACAAACTGTTATTTGTTCCAACCATAGCCTTGCATCATCCACGCCGCGCCGAGCGTCCTATAAACATGACCAATTCCCCAGCGTCCACTCAAAAGGCCCGAACCTGGTTCATTACCGGCGCTTCCACCGGCTTCGGCCGTCTCCTCGCAGAAGAGGTCCTCAAGGCCGGCGGCAAAGTCATCGCCACTGCACGCAGCCTCGATAAAGTCTCCGACCTCGAGCAGAAGTACCCGGGCTGTGCCAAAACCTTCGCCCTTGACGTCACCAACTTTCCGCAGGTCATCTCTGTCGTGGCTCAGGCCGAAGCCCTCCACGGCCCCATCGATGTCCTCGTCAACAACGCCGGCTATGGCCTCACCGGCGCCATCGAAGAGGCCACCGAAGACGAGTTCATGCCCATGTTCAACACCAACGTCTTCGGCCTCATCCACGTCACGCAAAGCTTCCTGCCTCACTTCCGCAAACGGCGCAGCGGTCATATCCTCAATGTTTCCTCGGTCGGCGGCCTCGTCTCCACCCCGGGGTGGGGCTTCTACAACGGCACCAAATTCGCCGTCGAAGGCCTCTCCGAAGCCCTCGCCCTCGAGGTCGCCCCGCTCGGCATCCACGTCACCATCATCGAGCCCGGTCCCTTCCGCACCGACTTCCTCGGACGCTCCGGCGTCCAGGCTGCCACCATTATTCCCGACTACGACACTACTGCCGGCAACGCCCGCCGTTACTTCGTCGAACAGAACGGCAAGCAGAAGGGTGACCCTCTCCGCGCCGTCCACGCCATGATGAAGGTCGTCGATTCCCCCAACCCGCCTCTCCGTCTCATCCTCGGCTCACAAGCCCTGCAGCGCGTCCGCGCCAAGCTCGACTCCGTTCAGAAAGAGATCGCCGCCTGGGAGTCCGTCACCCTCAACGCAGATTTTCCCGACGGCCAATGAGTCCCCACCCGGTTCACCGGTAACCCTGTAGCAGAAAATAAATAAAATCAACGTAATGTAGCTGAGCACCCAACAGGAACCTCGCAGTCAAATAAGGAGACGGCAAATGGAACTCGGAATCATCGGTCTCGGCAAGATGGGCTTCAACATGGCAGAGCGTCTCAGACTTGCCGGTCATAAGGTCGTCGGCTTCGACTTCAGCAAAGAAGCCACCGCCAAACTCACAGCCGCTGGTTCCCTCGGCGTCGACTCCCTCGAAGACCTCGTTAAAAACCTCTCCGCCCCCCGCGCCATCTGGATCATGGTTCCTTCCGGCGATCCCGTCGACCACACCATCGCCAGCCTCGAAGGTCTGCTCTCCCGCGGCGACACCATCATCGACGGCGGCAACTCCAACTACAAGGACACCCAGCGCCGCCACGCAGAGCTCGTCGCCAGTGGCCTCGACTTCGTCGACTGCGGCACCTCCGGCGGCATCTGGGGCCTCAAGGAGGGCTACTCCCTCATGATCGGTGGCGACAAAGCCCCGTCGAGCGCCTCACCCCCATCTTCGAAGCTCTCGCTCCCGGCAAAACTGAGGGCTGGGGCCACGTCGGCCCCTCCGGCGCCGGCCACTTCGTCAAGATGGTCCACAACGGCATCGAGTACGGCATGATGCAGGCCTACGCCGAAGGCTTCTCCATCCTGCGAGGCCAAGGAACCGCTCCACCTCAACCTCCCGCAGATCGCCCACATCTGGCAGAAGGGCTCGGTCGTCCGCTCCTGGCTGCTCGATCTCACCGCCGACGCGCTCGAGAAAAACCCGGAACTCGAAGGCCTCGAAGCCTAGGTCCCCGACTCCGGCGAAGGCCGCTGGACCGTCATGGAGGCCATCGACCTCAACATCTCCGCCCCCGTCATCACCGAATCGCTCATCCGCCGCATCCGCTCGCGCGAAGACAACAACTTCACCGACCGCATGATCTCCATCCATGCGCGGAGCCTTCGGCGGCCACGACGTCAAAAAGCTCTAAAATCTTAGGCTCTAGAATCTGTAGACAGATGCAAAAGTCGTTGTTTTTAAAGGGCGGGACTTAGTCCCGCCGTAAAAATCAACAATGGTTAGGGGCTTTAGCCCCGGTTCTTTGCCCAGCCCCGCACCAACCAGAGGGAAATCAAATGGCAAGCATCGCAGTCAAACCCGCCGTTCCACCCCCGCCCCCGCAAGCAGAGCGCACCCCTGACCCCTGCATCATGGTCATCTTCGGCGCATCCGGCGACCTCACCAAGCGCAAGCTCCTGCCCGCGCTCTATCACCTTGAGCAGTCGGGTCTCCTGCCGAAGAATTTCGCCGTAGTCGGCGTCGCCCGCCGTCCGCTCGAAGACAGCTTCGCCGCCGACATGAAAGACGGCATCATCAGCGGCGGCGGTGTCGAAGAGTCCGATCCCAAGCTCGCCCCCTTCGTCGACAGGATCAAGTACCACGCCATGAACTTCGACGACGCCTCCGGCTACGACGCGCTCAACAAGCAGCTCAGCGAGCTCGACCAGCAAGTTCGGCACCTGCGGCAACCGCCTCTTCTACCTCGCCACCGCGCCCGAGTACTTCTCCGACATCATCAAGTTCCTCGGCGAGCACGGCATGAACCACGCCCCCACCGAAAAGCAGCCCGACGGCTGCAGCACCTGGGTCCGCATCATCATCGAGAAGCCCTTCGGCCACGACCTCGACTCCGCCCGCGCCCTCAACGACGAGGTCAACAAGGTCTTCGACGAAGACCAGATCTTCCGCATCGACCACTACCTCGGCAAGGAGACCGTCCAGAACATCCTCGTCTTCCGCTTCGCCAACGGCATCTTCGAGAACGTCTGGAACCGCAACTACATCGACCACGTCGAGATCACCGCCGCCGAGTCCATCGGCATCGAAGGCCGCGGCCCCTTCTACGAGAACGCCGGCGCCCTCCGCGACGTCGTCCAGAACCACGTCATGGAGCTCCTCAGCTTCGTCGCCATGGAGCCGCCCGTCTCCTTCGAAGCCGCCGCCGTCCGCGCCGAAAAGGTCAAGGTCTGGAAGGCCATCCAGCCCATCCATCCCGCCGACACCGTCCGCGGCCAGTACGGCCCCGGCATCGTCGACGGCAAGCCCGTCCTCGGCTACCGCCAGGAAGACCGCGTCAACCCGCGCTCCCAGACCGAGACCTACGCCGCCCTCCGCCTCGAGATCGAGAACTGGCGCTGGGCCGGCGTCCCCTTCTACATCCGCGCCGGCAAGCGCCTCGCCAAGCGCGTCACCGAGATCACCATCCAGTTCAAGCAGCCGCCGCTGCTCCTCTTCAAGGACCCGCAGGGCAAAGGCGCCGAGGGCATCAAGTCCAACGTCATCTCCATGCGCATCCAGCCCGACGAGGGCATCACCCTGCGCTTCGGCGCCAAGGTTCCCGGCCCCGGCATGACGATCAGCCCGGTCAACATGGACTTCAGCTACGCCGACGCCTTCGGCAAGTCCTCCGCCAACGGCTACGAGCGTCTCCTGCTCGACGCCATGCTCGGCGACGCCACCCTCTTCGCCCACCGCGACGGCGTCGAAGCCACCTGGGCCCTGATGACGCCCATCCTCGAAGCCTGGGCCGAGAACCCCATCAACGACTTCCCCAACTACGCCGCCGGCACCTGGGGTCCCTCGACCGCCGACGCCCTCATCGAAGCCGAAGACCGCAAATGGCGCAAACTCTAGCGCAATTAAGCGAACATAACAGACTGCACAAGCTCAACAGCATCTGACAACTGACGAACCAGAAACAGATCTATGCCCCGCCCAGTAACCATCACCTATCGCGTCTCGCCCACCCCCGCCGAAGTAGCCGCAGCCGCCGCACATCTCTTCACCGACGCCGTCCATCAAAGCCGTCGCAGCCCGCGGCATCGCCCGCATCGCCATCTCCGGCGGCACCACCCCCAAGGCCATGTTCGCGCTCCTCGCCGATCCCGCCCAGCCCTTCTCTCGAACAAGTCCCCTGGGACAAGCTCCACCTCTACTGGGTCGACGAGCGCTGCGTCCCGCCCGACCACCCCGACTCCAACTACCGCATGACCAGCGAGGCCATGCTCTCAAAGGTCCCGCTCCCCGCCGACCACGTCCTCCGCATGGAAGGCGAGCTCGACCCCGAAGTCGCCGCCGCCCGCTACGAGCCACCATCCGCAACACCTTCCGGCTCGAAGGCGCCGAGACCCCCACCTTCGATCTCGTCCTCCTCGGCATGGGCGACGACGGCCACACCGCCTCGCTCTTTCCGCACACCGAAGGCCTCAACGACATCACCGACATCGTCATCGCCAACCACGTCCCGCAAAAGGACACCTGGCGCATCACCCTCACCTGGCCCGTCATCAACCAGGGCAGGGAAGTCGCCTTCCTCATCGAAGGCGCCGCCAAAGCCCAGGTCCTCCACGACGTCCTCCTCGGCCCCTGCCAGCCCGACACCTACCCCTCGCAGCTCATCCGTCCCGCCAGCGGCACAGCTCACCTTCTTGCTCGACTGCCGCCGCAGCTCTAAGCTCCCGGTACCGGCCGCAACTCGAACGACACCGGCACTCTGGAGCTTAAATAAATGATCCTTGCAGGCGATGTCGGCGGCACCAAAGTCCATCTGGCCCTCTACAACTTCGACAGCGGCCACCTCGCGGCCGTCCGCGACCAAAAATTTCCCGCCCACGAGTTCGCCAGCCTCGAAGACGTCGTCAACAAATTCCTCTCCGACGAACGCGCTCCGACGATCAAAGCCGACATCATCGCCGCCTGCTTCGGCGTGCCCGGCCCCGTCCGCGACGGCCGCCTCAAGCTCACCAACCTTCCCTGGATCGCTCGACGGCCGCGACTCTCCAAGTCGCTCTCGCATCCAGCACGTCTTCCTCATCAACGATCTCGAAGCCAACGGCTACGGCATCCCCGAGCTCGCCCCCGACAAGATCTTCACCCTCCACGCCGGCGACGCCAGCGCCGTCGGCCATCGCGGCCTCATCGCCGCCGGCACCGGCCTCGGCGAGGCCCTCCTCATCTGGGACGGCAACGCAACACCGTCCCATCGCCTCCGAAGGCGGCCACTGCGACTTCGCCGCCCGCAACAATCGCGAGATCGCCCTGCTCCAATACCTCCGCCGACACCCTCAACGGCCGCGTCAGCTGGGAGCGCGTCGTCTCCGGCATCGGCATCAAGAACATCTATGCCTTCCTCCGCGACGTCGAAAAGATCAACGAGCCCGCCTGGCTGCGCGACCGCATGAAGCGCCGAAGACCCCAACGCCGTCATCGGCCAGTGCGCCGAAGACGGCTCCAGCTCCCTCTGCTTCGAGACCATGAACATCTTCGCTCCGCCTACGGAGCCGAAGCCGGCAACGTCGCCCTCAAGGTCCTCGCCACGCGGAGGCATCTACCTCGGCGGCGGCATCGCCCCCAAGATCCTCAAAACCCTCCAGAACGGCATCTTCATGCAGGCCTTCCTCGACAAAGGCCGCCTATCGCCGCTCCTCCAGTCCATCCCCGTCCGCGTCATCCTCGACGACACCTGCGCCCTGCTCGGCGCCGCCGCCTACGCCGAGGCCCGTTCCTCTTGACCTCCGAACACCCTTCGTCCAGCGCAGTTTAAACAGATTTCGTTACCCATTCATTTTTTTGAACAAGGAAAGGCGTCCTGGATAGCCATCTTCAGAGAGGCGCGTCTCTCTAAGTCGGCGTACTTCGGATCTCTTGCCATGAACAAGAGATAGACCCGTATCAACATATCTGAAGTGGTGTGAGGGATGCATACGTCCGCCGCCGCCGCGTCTTCAAAGCCCCTGACATAGCTAAGGCAGCGATAACCGGTGTCGACATCCTTAGGGTCCGGTGGATTACCGCCGACAGCGCGAATATAAGCCTCACACTGAGATACAAGTACGGACGCCTTAGCAGGCGGAGCAGACTCTTGGAAAGCCATCGTTCCGAGGAATAGGAGTGGCGCGAGCATTGGCCCACGATAACACAACGAATTGCAGGTGACCGCTGCGCCCTGCTCGGCGCCGCCGCCTACGCCGAGGCCCGTTCATCCTGAAGCCGTCTTGAGGCTCTCGCCGCCTCGAGCATATTGCGCACCTGCTCATCGCTGATCTGCGTGAAGTTGTCATAGAACATGCCAATAGCGATTAGCCTTCGTGCCACATAGCCGCAGACGAGCTCATCGACCTCAGGCCGCAGCAAGTCCACAGTCTCTGAGGCTGCCACAGGCACCGCAACCACGACTCGCGCTGCCTCTCGCCCACGGACCGCACGGACTCCGGCCAGCATGGTATAGCCGGTAGCCAGCCCATCGTCGATAAGGATAACCGTCTGGCCGGTCAGGACAAGCGGCGCCAGCTCACCCCGATACTCATGTTCGCGGCGCGCAAGCTCCGCCCGCTCCCGCTCAACCGCCAGGTCGATCTGTGATTGCGACACACCCAGTCTCGTGATCAAATCCTGGTCCATCACCATCAGCCCATTCGCCACGGCGCCGATTGCGAGCTCCGGCTCATGCGGCGCTCCCAGTTTGCGTACCGGCAGCACATCCAGTGGCAGCGCCAGCTCCTTCGCAACAGCTGCCGCCACTGCCACGCCACCTCGCGGTATAGCCAGCAGCAGCGTCAGCGGCCGGCCACGATAGGCGGAAAGCCCCGCAGCGAGAATCTCCCCCGCGTGATGGCGATCGCGAAACATCTCACATTGGATGCTACGCCCGCAGGACGCATCTGTTGCCGTGAACCGCCCCAGCGGGTAACTTTATAGTCAGAACATAGTCAGAACAACGATGCTCATCTCGAGACATTCCCTCCTCACTCTCAGCATCGTTGTCCTGGCCGCAAGCCCAGTTGTTCGCGCCCAGCGCCTCCCCACCAACGCCCACCCCGGCCATTACTCCCTATACCTCACCCCCGACCTCCACGCCGCTACCTTCACCGGCGACGAAACCATCTCCCTCACTCTCGATCAGCCCAGCACCACCATCACCCTCAACGCCGCCGAGATCAAATTCCTCTCCGTCAAAGCCTACGTCCTGCTCGAAAATATGATCGCCGGCTCAGCTCAGCTCAAGGGAATCCCCACGCAGGAGGCGGACCTCATCAACCTCGGCAGCGTCTCCCACACCGCCGCCATCACCCTCGACGACGTCAAAGAACAGGCCACCTTTACCTTCCCCAGGCCACTTCCCGCCGGCAGACAAATCACCCTCGCCATCAAATACACCGGCATCCTCAACGACAAGCTCCGCGGCTTCTACCTCTCCAAAACCAAACTCCGCAACTACGCCGTCACCCAGTTCGAACCCACCGACGCTCGCCGCGCCTTTCCCTCCTTCGACGAGCCCGCCTACAAAGCCACCTTCGACATCGCCCTCACCGTCGACGCCACCGACACCGTCATCTCCAACACCAACCAGATCTCCGACAAACCCGCCACGCCAGGCAAACACACCCTCCGTTTCGCAACCACCCCCAAAATGTCCACCTACCTCGTAGCCTTCCTCGTTGGCGACTTCGAGTGCTCCAAAGGAAAATCCGACGGCGTCCCCATCCGCGCCTGCGCCACCCCAGGCAAGGTAAACCTCACAAAGTTCGCTCTCGAGTCCGCGAAATACTTCCTTCACTATTACGACACCTACTTCGGCATCAAGTACCCCATGCCCAAGCTCGACATGGTCGCCCTCCCCGACTTCGAAGCCGGCGCCATGGAGAACTTCGGCTGCATCACCTACCGCGAAACCGACTTCCTCCTCAACGAAAAATCCTCCACCATCCCCGCGCAGAAGAACGTCGCCACCGTAGTCGCGCACGAGATGGCCCACCAGTGGTTCGGCGACATGGTCACCATGCAGTGGTGGGACAACATCTGGCTCAACGAGGGCTTCGCCACCTGGATGGAGTCCAAGTCCGTCGCCACCTGGCGCCCCGGCTGGAACGTCACCCAGGACGAAGCCCAGGACCTCGACTCCACCCTCAACGACGACTCCGGCAAGACCACCCGCCCCATCCGCGCACGCGCCGACACTCCCGACGAGATCAACGAAGCATTCGATGACATCGCCTACAACAAAGCCGGCGCAGTCCTTGCCATGGTCGAAAACTACGTCGGCGAAGAGACCTTCCGCGCAGGCGTCCACAACTACCTCGCTGCCCACCTCTACGCCAACGCCACCGCCGAAGACTTCTGGACCGCCCAGACCGCCGCCAGCCATCAGCCCGTCGACAAGATCATGCAAAGCTTCATCGATCAGCCCGGCGTCCCGCTTCTCACCTTCTCCGACAAAGAAGCAACCGGATATCCCATCGTCCAGAGCCGCTTCTACCTCTCACCCAACGCAAGCCCATGCAGCTGGCAACAAACCAACAACGTGTGCGTCACCAGCAAGTCCGGTCTCCAGTTCGTCCCCGGGCTCTGGACCATCCCCGTCTGCCTCAAGACCGCCGCAACTCCAATCTGCCGCCCCCTAAACCCCGGCGACCCGACGCTCCCCGTCCCCATGGACCTCCACATCCCCGTCTTCTACGCCAACGCCGGCGCCCGCGGCTACTATCGAACCAGCTACACCCCCATCCAATACACTGCCATCGCCGCCGCAGCCGAAACCGCTCTCACTCCGCCCGAGCGCATCGGTCTCCTCGGCGACCGCTGGGCTCTCGTCAACTCCGGCGACGTCAAAGTCGGCGACTTCCTCTCGCTCGTCCTGTCCCTCAAGCAGGACCCCAACGCCGCCGTCATCGACACCGCCCTCGGCAAAGTCAACTCCATCGAAGACCGCATCGCCTCCGACGAAGACCGCGACCGCCTCTACGCCATCCTCCGCCGCGAACTCGAGCCCGTCTACACCGCGCTCGGCCCTCCGCAAAAGCATGAGTCCTTCGATCGCCAGCAGCTTCGCGCCACTCTCTTTGAAGCCCTCGGCGCCGCCAAAGATCCCACCATCCTCGCCCAGGCCAACCAGATCAGCAACCGCCTCTTCGACCTGCGCGTCAAACCCGATAAATCCCTCGACCCCACCCTCGCCGACATTGCCGTCGCCGTCGCCGCCGCCACCGGCGACTCCGAGTTCTACGACAAAACCCTCGCGCTCAGCAAGTACGCGCGCGACCCCGGCCTCCAGTCCGACGGCATGCACCTCATCACGCGCTTCCGCTCGCCTGCCCTCGTCACCCGTACCCTCGACTACGCCGTCTCCGGCGAGGTCCGCAACCAGGACAGTTGGATCCTCATCGCCGCCCTACTCGAGCAGCGCGAAACCCAGCAGCAGACCTGGAATTACATCCGCGATCACTGGAGCCAGGTACAGGCCCAGTTCACCACCAACTCCGGCAACCGAATCGTTGCCGCCACCGGTTCCTTCTGCACCGCAAAGCAGCGCGAAGAGGTCGCCACCTTCTTCAAAGACCATCCCGTCGAAGCCTCCGAGCGCACCCTCGCCAAAGCCCTCGACAGCATCGATGTCTGCATCCAACTCCGCGCCACCCAGCAACCCAACCTCCACCAATGGCTCGCCACGCAACCCAATTAATATCGCGTAGCAGCATCAATATCGCGCACACAGTTTGCGCACTTCAAGAGCTTGTCATTCTGAGAGCAGCGAAGAATCCCCGCATTCGTTTTTGCTGTTGCAGTTGCAATGCCGTTGCTTTTTTAGTTGTCATCCTTCGCCGCAGGCGGAGGGCCTGCTTCTGTTTTTACTGTTGCCCGTTCTTCTTCGACGAACTCAAGTCAATCGTTTCTCCGCCGATTACATGGAAGTGGTACCCATGTCACTAACACTAAATAGGCATGAAATAGCCGAATTTACAGCCACTTTTCATTGACTTTCATTTTCACTGCAAGTAACTTTCAACTTGAGGACACTCATGAAGAAATCATCTTTCCTGCTGCTTTGCTTCGCCCTTCTCCTCGCTCTCGCCCTCCCGCTTCATGCCCAGGAAGGTGTTATCGATGGCTGTGATAGTTCGCCCGAAAACCCAACCGCCATCCTTGCGGTTGTAGGTTCTGCAGGAGCGTTCTTCGTCTCGGCCCGCGCGCGCATCAAGAGCCGTCGCAGCTCTTCAAAATAGTCGCCGCTCCTCAAAATAAACGTCGGTCAACCTTCTTCGTCATCCGGCGGACTGGATCGGACATGTATGCCTTCACTCCCTGTCGCCACTTCTGATTCAGCTTCTACCTTCCCACTCCGCGTTGCGCCCCTGTCGCGACAGCAATCCGCAGTTCTCGCTGCTCTTCTCGCCGCCCTCGGCCTCACCTCCATCTGGCCGACGGCCCTCTATCTCTGGGCTCTTTGGACCACAGACGCCCTAAAATCCATCGGGATGGTCATCCCGCTGGTCAGCGGATTCCTCATCTTCCGTGCCTGGCGCAGCCTCGACTACGAGATGCAGGGCAGCTGGTGGGGCGCGGTGATTCTTATCGTCACCGTTGCCGCCGTCCATATCCGCGAGCAGGCGATTCTCGTCTTTATCCTCTCGCCCCAGTGGTCCATCTTCATACCGCCGCACTCCCTCGTAGCCTTCGCCTACACCGCCGGCGTAGTCCTCCTCTTCGGAGGCACCCGCCTCTTTCGCGCCGCGCTCTTTCCCATCGTGCTGATGTGGTTCGTTAACCCCATCCCGCACGTCTTCAACGTCTTCGTCGACCTGCCCCTCCAGCGCATCTCCGCCCACGTAGCCCGCGCCTTCGCCATCGCCCTCGGGCAAAAACTAAGCTCCGACCAGATGCGCCTCATGTTCACCCCCAACTTCGGCATGTTCATCGCGCCCGGCTGCAACGGCATCCGCGGAGCAGTCACCATGGGCTTCATCGCGCTCGTCGCCGGCTACTTCTACCGCTTCCGTTGGTACGCCAACGCCGCCGTCGTTGCCGGAGCCATCCTCCTCGGCTACCTCTTCAACTTCGCCCGACTCTGCATCCTCGTCCTTTACTACATCGTCGCTCTCCACCTCACCTGGCTGCGCAGCCGGGCGGAGATGGGCGACTACATCATCGGCGCCTGTCTCTTCCTCATCGCCACCATCCTCCTTTTCTCCGTCATCGCCCGCCTCCGCCAGAGCCCCACCCAGACTCTCGCTGCTGAGCCCGCGCCAGCGTCTCTGCGCCCCTCATCCTCTCTGAGTCCGCTCTCGATCTACACGCGCCTCGCATTCCTCGCGATCATCGCCTTCTTCGGCTGCTACGGCGTTGCTCACGCGACCGAGCGTAACCGCCAGCTTGCCGCAGCCCAGACCGACCAGAATGCCCTCGGCCAGTTCCCGCAAAAGATCGGCGATTACACCTTGGTCCGTTCCTGGAACGAGAACCTCATCACCGGCCCGCTCATCTTCCATTGGGCCGACTACGCTCCCGCCGACGGTGGCCCGCACGTCTCCATCGGCATCTCGCCCGTCCTCGGCTCGCACGACACCATGATCTGCCACTCCGCGCGCGGCGAAGACCCTCTCTGGCACGATCAGATGACCCTGCCCACCGCCGGCCAGCCCATCAGCTTCAGCGCCTCCTTCTACAACAACGGCGCGACCCAGTTCCTCGAGGCCACCACCCTTTGCACCGGCACAGTCTGCGGCGAGTACTCCTCGCCCACCACCCACTTCGGCTTCGTCTACTCCCGCCCCGACGCCCACTCCGTCTTCTCGCAGGACCCAATCCGCCCCATCCCCATCCTCCTCCGCGCCGAGACCATCGAGACCACCATCCTCCCCGACGTCGCTCGCGACCAGATGGCTGCCGCAATCCGTTCCTTTGTAGCGTCGGTCAACCTCAACTCTCTAACCCAGCCTTACCGCCGAAGCTGAGCCCGCGCTCCGATCTCCTCTTGCAAGTGGACTCCCAGTGAACCCTGCTTCCCCGTTCTCCCCGGCCCCTGTACCTGTATATAGACCTGCTGTTCTTCAGAGGTTCCTGAAAAAGTCGTGGCAGTTGCTTTTTCGGAGGGAGCGTGAGACTTCAGCCCCACGAAAAGGCTCTCAAATTCAATGGGTTTTAGCCCCGGATTCTCTCTGCTCGACCATAAGGGCCCCTTTTCAGCATCCTCTTCAGCCCCACGAAAGGCTGCCCGAGCCACAAAGGTCCTTTTTCAGCGCCCTCCTTAGTCCTGCATATAGACCTGCCGCATTGAGACCGGCAGCATTTAAATCTGCCGCACTGATGACAGCGCTCGCCTGGTCCCTCGCAGGTTGCGGCAGCGGAGGCGCCGAATCCCAACCTCGCCCCCATCATCGTCCCCGCCAACACCTTCGCCGGCGCCGCCTTCACCGGAACAGTCAAGTCCGGTTCGCAGCCCCTCATCGGCGCGGCCGTTCAGATCTACGCCGCCGGCGCCACCGGCAACGGCTCCGCCGCAACCGCGCTTCTCGCCTCCTCGCTTACCACCGACTCCACCGGCTCCTTCAGCGTCCCTGCCGACTACCCCTGTCCCGCCTCCTCCTCGCAGATATACGCCATCGCCCGCGGCGGCTCCATCGCCTCCGCCCCTGCCAACTCCGCCATCGCGCTCATCACCACGCTCGGCGTCTGCGACAAGATCACCGCCGCCGCACATTTCACCCTCAACGAGGTCACCACCGCCGCCACCACCTGGGCGCTCTCTCAATTCCTCTCCACCGGTGGCAACATCGGAGCCTCCTCTACCAACACCCTCGGCCTGACCAACGCCATCAGCATCGCCGCCAGCCTCGCCAGCCCCAACACCGGCTCCTCTCCCGGCACAACCTTCCCTCCCAACGGCGCCGCCCCCGCTCCCCGCATCAACTCGCTCGCCAACCTCCTCAACACCTGTACCTCCGTGGCCTCCAGCTCTGCCGCCTGTTCGACTCTTCTCGTCACCAGCCAGAACACCCTCGACGCCGCCCTCCGCATCGTTCGCAACCCCGGCACAAACGTCGCCGCGCTCTACACCCAGTCCACCGCCAGCACCGCCTTTTCGCCCGCTCTCGCCAGCGCCCCCTCTGACTGGACCCTCTTTATCAACTTCACCGGCGGCGGCATGGATTCTCCCTCCGGCCTCGGAATCGACGCCTCCGGCAACGTCTGGGTCGGCAGCTACTTCTCCGCCACGAACCCCGACCCCACCGTAGGCTCCGCCACCGAGTTCTCCCCCATCGGCGCCGCTCTCTATCCCAACGGCATCACCGGCTCCGGTCTAGAGAACGTCTACGGCCTCGCCGTCGACGCCGCCAACAACGCCTGGATCCCCAACGAAGCCAGCCCCGCCACCATCAACTCCGCCCTCGGCTCCGTCACCGTTCTCAACTCCAGCGGCCAGCCCGTCTCCGGCAAGACCGGCTTCACCGCCGGCGGTATCGACTTCCCACTCTCCGTCGCGATCGACTCTGACGCCTCCGCCTGGATCCTCGACTTCGGCGACTCCCATCTCACCCATCTCTCCAGCACCGGCGCAGCACTCTCTGGCACAACCGGCTTCACCTCCAACTACTTCGTCTTTCCCGTCGCCATCGCCGTCGACGCCTCCCACAACGTCTGGGTCGCCAACCAGAGCGACGTCACCGTCACCCGCGTCTCCTCCGACGGCCAGACCATCACCAACGTCCCCAACTGCTGCAACGGAGCCTCAGGCCTCGCCATCGATCAGTCCGGCAACGTCTGGGCTGCAAACTACTTCGGCGACAGCGTCAGCCAGATCTACGCCAACGCCACCGTCAACACCGCCGGTCCCTTCTCGACCGGCACCGGCTCCCACCCCCAGGGCATCGCCGTCGACGGCGCCGGCTCCGTCTGGGTCGCCAACTTCCGCGCCTCCTACCTCACCCAGTTCGCTGGCTCATCCTCCGCCAGCCCCGCCCCCGGCCATCCTCTGTCCCCCACCGGCGGCTGGGCCCCCGACGCCAAGCTCTTCGGCGCCTTCGCCATCGCCATCGATCCCAGCGGCAACATCTGGATCTCCAACTTCAACAGCAACTCAATCACCCAGATCGTCGGCCTCGCCGCCCCAGTCAAAACCCCCCTAATCGGCCTCCCACAAGCCCCCTAGGCGATTAATCCCCAGATGATTTAGCCCCCAGATAATTAAAGCCGATTATTAAAAGTGATTGTCATTCTGAGCGCTGCGAAGAACCCCCGCATTTCGTCTTTGCAGTTGCTCGTTCTGTCCTTCCGCATCAACTTGAACACCCCCCAAAGCCCGCGATCTACCAACCCCTTTGATATCCTTAACCGCCAGGTGACCCCTTCTTGAACCATCCAAAAATTCTCATCGCCGCCCTGATCGCGGCAACAGCCTCAGCATCCCTTACCGGCTGCGGCGGCAGCGTCCAGTCCACCTCGACTCCCCCGCCTCCCGCCGGCTCCTACTCCGGCGTCTCCTTCACCGGAACCGTCAAATCCGGCTCCCAGCCCCTTATCGGCTCCTCCGTGCTGCTCTACGCGGCCGGCGCCACCGGCAGCGGCTCTGCCGGTTCGTCGATGCTTGGCGAAGCCCTGACCACCGACTCCACCGGCTCCTTCACCATCCCCGCGGCCTATCCCTGCCCCTCCGCAACCTCGCAGCTCTACCTAGTCGCTCGCAGCGGTCACATCGGCACTGCCGCCGCCAACTCCGCAATCGCCCTCATCACCCCGATAGGCCCCTGCAATCAGGTCGTCGCCTCCGCTCATTACACCGTCAACGAGATCACTACCGTCGCCACCACCTGGGCGCTCTCGCAGTTCCTCTCCACCGGCGGCAACCTCGGCGCCTCCGCCACCAACAGCACCGGCTTCTCCAACGCCGTCAACATCGCCGCCAGCCTCGCCAATCCCGCCACCGGCGCCACCCCCGGAGCGACCTTCCCCGCCACCGGCACCGCCCCCACCGCCCGCATCAACTCGCTCGCCAACCTCCTCAACACCTGCACCTCCGCTCTCTCCAGCGCAACTGCCTGCACCACTCTCCTCGGCGCCAACACCAACACCCTCGACGCCGTCCTCCGCATCGTCCGCAGCCCAGCCTCGAACGCCGCCGCGCTCTACACCCTCTCGCTCACCAGCACCGCCTTCTCGCCCACCCTCACCAAAGCCCCGTCCGACTGGACGCTCTTCATCAACTTCACCGGCGGCGGCATGGACTACCCCAACGCCCTCGGCGTCGACTCCTCCGGCAACATCTGGGTCGCCAGCTACTTCTCCGCCGGCAACACCAATCCCAGCGTCGCCTCCGTCACCGAGTTCTCTCCCATCGGCGCGGCTCTCTTCCCCAGGCGGCATCACCGGCTACGGCCTCAACAGCATCTACGGCCTCGCCATCGACGCCGGCAACAACGTCTGGGTCACCAATCAGGCCAGCGCATCCAGCGTCAACCGCGGTCTCGGCTCCGTCACCGTCCTCAACTCCGCCGGCCAGCCCATCTCCGGCGCCACCGGCTTCACCGCCGGTACCCTTGACTTCCCCTCCGCCGTCGCCATCGACCCCGACGGCAGCGCCTGGATCGTCAACAACGGCAACTCCAGCGTCAGCCGCCTCTCCCTCGCCGGAGCCTCCCTCACCGGAACCACCGGCTACGGCGCCAAGACCATCGCCTTCCCCATCGCCATCGCCGTCGACGCCACCCACCACGCCTGGGTCGGCGATCAGAACGACGGCGTCGTCAACCGCCTCTCGCAGGACGGCGCCTCCATCACCCCCTTCAACTGCTGCAGCGCCCCCAACTCCCTCGCCCTTGACCAGTCGGGCAACCTCTGGGCAGCCAACTACGCCGCCGCCAGCGTCAGCCAGATCTCCAGCACCGGCTCCATCATCTCCTCCGGCTACACCGGCAACGGCAACTTCGACGGCCCCCAGGGCGTCGCCGTCGACGGCTCCGGAAACGTCTGGATCGGCAACTTCCACGCCCCAGTCCTCACCGAACTCGCCGGCGCATCCTCCACCAGCCCCGCTCCCGGCCAGCCCATCTCACCCGCCCCCGGCAGGGCCCCAGAGGCCGGCCTCTTCGGCTCCTACGCCGCCGCCATCGACGCGAGCGGCAACCTCTGGATCACCAACCTCTTCAGCAACTCCCTCGAAGAGTTCGTAGGCATAGCCGCCCCCATCAAAACCCCCCTCATCGGTCCCCCCCAAACCCCCTGACACCCTCTTCACTCGTCGGTCTCTGACGCCAGCCGATTCTGTCGGCCCGTACTTCATTTTTGCCTTAACGTATTCCTATATGAGAATATATTTGGAGTGTGGACAAGCAGCAATAACAGCTGCACTAAATTCCAGGCAGAAGGAGATCATCGACATGGACATGAACAAGGAAACTCAAATGAACATGAAGACGCCACCGGTCGTATCGCCCCAGGAGTGGGAACAGGCACGTCAGCAGCTGCTGGTCAAAGAGAAGGAGCTGACCCACGCCCGTGATGCCATGGCCGCCGCGCGCCGGCGCATGCCATGGCTGGCCGTCGAGAAGGCTTACACCTTCGAAGGCCCCGCCGGCAAGCTCACCCTGCGTGACCTCTTCGAGGGCCGCCCGCAGCTCATCCTCTATCGCGCCTTCTTCGAGCCCGGTGTCTTCGGCTGGCCCGATCACGCCTGCCGCGGCTGCTCCCTCGGCGCCGATCAGGTCTCCCACCTGGCTCATCTCAACGCTCGCGACACCACTCTCGCCTTCGCGTCGCGCGCCCCCCAGGCCGACATCGCGCGCCTCAAGACGCGCATGGACTGGCACATGCCCTGGTACACCATCACCGACAGCTTCGACACCGACTTCGGCGTCGACCAGTGGCACGGCCACAACGTCTTCTTCCACGATGCCGACGACCGCATCTTCCGCACCTACTTCATCAACAACCGCGGCGACGAGGCCATGGGTAGCACCTGGAGCTACCTCGACATGACCCCCCTCGGCCGTCAGGAGAACTGGGAGGACTCACCCGAAGGCTACCCCCAGACCGCCCCCTACAAGTGGTGGAACTGGCACGACGGATACGCCACCAGCACCTCAACCGACCCCCGATGGGTCAAAGTGCTCGACAACGCCGCCGTGACGCTGAACCTGAACGACTTGTAATGACGCACATGATCGTGCAGGTCGGACGCGCACGCCTGTTATTTTTTGTCATTCCGCAGCGCAGCCTTCGTGCTTCAGACAGGAGTGCCCCGGCTTAACCTCGACTGGCGCGATCAGCCGCTCAGTACTTTCTTCATACGCAATTCTTCGACAATCCTCTGTCCCTCTTCGCTGAGGTTGGATTTGCCAATCTGGATGGTCACCTTGTTGATTTTGCCGGTGAACTTGTTATCCCCCACCTTGTAGTCGTCGCTGACAGCGGTATAGAGGTTCTCGCCCACGTCCGTCGTTTCGGCGCCAAATGCGTTCGGATGAGTGTGCTCGATCCGCCCCGTGGCAACCTGTTCGGCGTTGACGAACAGCAAACCATTCCCCCCCGCGCCGGGCATACCACCGTCGTAAGCAAACTCGAAACGGAGTATCACCTTTCCGGCCGGCAGAGGAGCGGGGCCAATGATCTTGTAAGTCTCGCGACCGAGAAAGTTGTAGGCGAACCTGGGTGCGCCATCCTTGACATAGAGACTCCAGCCGCCCATCTCCCCACCTTGGGCGATGACCACTCCTTCAGCGCCCGCCTGCGGGACCTCGATGTCGGCCGAAATCACGAAGGAGTGGTTCTTGAGATTGATGAAGCCATTCTCGGGTATTCCCTTCATCCCTTCATAGACCGTCATCTCGGTGCGACCTTCCAGCAGATCCGGACGGCCCGCCAGAGCGGCGTTGAAGCGTTCCCAGGCGCGGTCGTCGAGCGGAAGAACGTTGTACTTGACGGCCTCTTCTAAGAAGACCCCCTTTAGCTTCTCAAGCTTGTCGGGGTACTTCGCGGCAAGGTCGTGCGCGCAACTGAAATCTTTTTCTACGTCGTAAAGCTCCCACTTGTCGTTTTCAAATGTAGCCCGCGCTTTTGCCTCCCACGGCGGGCGGTGCACCGTGGTGGCGAACCAACCATCCTGGTAGATACCTCGGTTGCCCGCCATCTCGAAGTATTGCGTGGTGTGGCGCGACTTCGCGTCGGCATTATTAAGAGTGTCGAGCATGCTCACGCCTTCGATGGGTTTCTGCTTGACGCCGTAGACAACCTCGGGCTCAGGCACCCCAACTGCCTCCAGCACGGTTGGGGCGATGTCAATCATGTGGTACCACTGCGTACGCAGGCCGCCGTTTTCCTTGATGCCCTTCGGCCAATGAACCACAATGGGCTGGCAGATGCCCCCGTAGGAGGCCACCTGATGGCCCCAGGCAAAGGGCGTGGCCCCGGCGAAAGCCCAGCCGTTGGGATACAAAATGTGGGATTGGGGTCCACCGAATTTGTCGAGGTTCTTCAGCGCTATGTCGAGGGGCTCCGGCAGTCCGTTGAACACGGATAGCTCATTGAACGCTCCGATGGGGCCGCCCTGAAAAACCGGGCCATTGTCGCCGGTGATGTAAAAGACCAACGTGTTGTCCATTTCGCCCAGGTCTTCGATCGCGTCGAGGAACCGTCCGATTTCGTAGTCGGTCACCTCGGCAAAGGCGGCATAGATCTCCATGTACCGGGCGAAGACCTTTTTCTCATCGGCCGTCAACTCGTCCCATTCCTGAATCCCCGCCGGCTTGGGTGCAAGCTCGGTGCCCGGCGGCACGACTCCTAGTTTGATCTGCCGGGCCAGCGTTTCCTTTCGCACCTGATCCCAGCCCTGGTCGAACTTGCCCTTGTACTTATCGCGCCACTTCTCTGGCACCTGGAACGGGCCGTGAGTGCCGATGGCGGAGTAGTAGACGAAAAATGGCTTGTCGGGAGCCAGCGAACGCTGGGAACGCACCCACTCGATGCCCTTGTCGGTAATATCAGTGCTGGCGTAGTAATCGGCGTCGGGGTGCATATCCACCCTGTTCATGTTGTCGTAAATGACCGGATGAAACAGGTCAGCCTCGCCGGCCATGAAGCCGTAGAACCGCTCAAACCCGCTATTCATCGGCCAGCGGTCGAACGGTCCCACAACGCTGGCTTCCCACGGCCCCAGCTCGTGACACTTGCCGAACATGGCTGTGTTGTAACCGTTCAGACGCAGGATTTCGGGCAGCATCGTAACGCTCGCCGGACGCATCGCAGTGTACCCCGGAAACGCGGTGGCAATCTCCGAGATTACGCCGAAGTTTGTGCTATGGCTGTTGCGGCCGGTAAGCAAAGCCATGCGGCTCGGCGAACACAACGGAGGGACTTTGAAATTGTTGTAGCGCAGCCCGGTCTCGGCGAGCCCGTCCAGCGTCGGCATCTGGATCGGGCCTCCGAACGTCGATGGATCTCCAAAGCCAAAGTTGTCGAGAAGGATGACCACTACATTGGGCGCGCCTTTCGGCGCCTTCACCTGGAACCGTGGCGGGGCTTGAGCATTATGCACATCAAGTTCGGTGATTGGCGGATACTGAGGCTCAGGGACGGGCAGCACCGTACGATCCACGGAGGCGGACGCGTCCAGTCCGCTGCTTTGGGCTTCTGACTTATTAGGCATGGGCCACCTCTGGTAGTCCAACTGATACCAGAGTGAAAATGCGTTTCATTGTCTTCGTCATCGTCTTCTCCGATCGCAATTGCGCGGTCATTCCAGTCGCAGCCGACACAGCTTCAACGCATCGCCATCGGCAACGTGGATGCAGAGCCAGATTGATTGAGATTGGCCTGGAGCTTGGACTACCCGCACCTGCCAAGCCCCTCGCATTGCAGGGTGCCTCGAAGTGCCGCTGGTACTCCTTATATGACAATGGGTAAGGCCAGGCTACTGGCAAAGGTGCTAGTCTCGCTTCTGGGACATGGGTAAAGCTGGGAACCTGAAAACGCCTTTATTTCTGGGTCATTCGACTATTTTTCGCGAAATTCCTGAGCAAAATCGCATGTCAAGCCCCCGCAACCTCCAAAAATCTTTCAACTAACGCCCTACCAGCACTTAGCCCAACGAAGAAAAGTGCGCATTAGTTATGTGCCATTCGCTAAAATAGAACTAGAAGATTGAAAACAAACGAAAGGTCTTTCGTTTCTCAGAGATTCAGCCAGGCCCGGGCACCCGCCGGGCCTAACTCATTGATTCTGGCTATTTTAGCCATAAGTCCAATGATTGCAATAATTTAGCGATCAGGTATTCCGCTAAACCCAAGCAACCATTGAGCTTACGACCGGGCAATAGAGGGGTGTGGGGGGTATCCTGGAGAACCGGGTCGATTCCTCCTGAATAAGTAGAAGTCCGAATCTAAGCAAAACAGAATGAATACTTTAGCAGTAAAATACCCCGCAGGGGAGAAAGGAGAAGACACAGCAAATGCACCGAACCGCCATCACCGCCGCCAGCCTGATCGCCGCCACCGCCGCTGCCGGAACCACCGTCTACGCAGCCCTCTCCGCCCGGTCCCAGCTCTTCGGCCCGATCCTTATCGCCCCCCAAAAACCCAAAGAGATCGCCCTCACCTACGACGACGGCCCCAACGACATCGCCACCGAGCGCCTCCTCGAAGTCCTCGCCCGCGCGAACGTCCGCGCCACCTTCTTCATGATCGGCCGCTTCGTCCGCCAGCGTCCCGCCATCGCCCGCGCCGTCGCCGCCCAAGGACACCTCATCGGCAACCACACCGCAACCCACCCCTGGCTGGCCTGGCAGTCCGCCGCCCGCATCCGCGCCGAACTCACCGACGCCAACTCGGCCATTCAGGACGCCCTCGGCCAGGCCGTCCGCTTCTTCCGCCCACCCCACGGAGCCCGCCGCCCCTTCGTCCTCCGCGCCGCTCGCGACCTCGGCCTCACCACCGTTCACTGGAACCTCAACGTCCACGACTGGGAGCCCACCGCCTCCGCCGAGATCATCCTCAACCGCCTGGAGCACGGCATAGGAAAAAATCGCCGCCGCGGCCACGCCTCCAACATCCTCCTCCACGACGGCGGCCACCTCTCCATCGGCCAACCCCGGCTCCCCACCGTCGAAGCCACCGCCCGTCTCCTCGACCTCTGCCGCGCAACCAGCACAACCTTCGTCACCCCCGAAGACTGGCTCAAACAGGACGAATCAGCAAGCTAAAGGGTGCTGAAAAGTCGTTGTTTTGAAGGGGCGCGGCTTCAGCCACGCCGTAAGGTCAATCGCTAGAATGCGGCTTTAGCCGCTGAGGGAATATTTACGGCACAGCAGCTAGCAGCTAAAAGCTGCTCCTCACCGAGTCCGCTCCTGGTTAGCCTCCGGATTCGCATTCGGATCCTCCGGAGGAGTAACCGCAGGCGGAGCCGGAGCCGCACTCGCAGCCGCAGCCGGAGCCGCACTCGCAGCACCCGCTGTCTTCCTCTTCCGCTTCACCGGAGGAGCAGAGCTCGGCGGCTGCTTATGCTTCCCATTCTTCTTCGCCCCATTTTCAAGCGGAGTCTCAATCACGCTGCGCATCCAGTAGTCGCCCTGCGCGTCCACTTCAATCCCATGCACCTCGCGCTCGAACCCCGGAAACCGCTTGCCGAACTCCTCGAACGCCAGGATCAGCCGCATCACCGGACTATCGATCGCGCCCAGCCGCTCGCCCGGCATGCTCAGCGGAATCCCCGGCGGATAAGGCACCAGCATCACGCCCGCAATCCGCCCCGCCATCTCCGAAAACTTAACCTTCTCAGTCCCATTCCGCAGCAGCTTCTGATAAGTCTCCGAAGGCGTCAGCACCTGCTCCGGATCGACCTCGCAAGCCTCTTCCACGAGACTCGACGAGCTTCAACTCGATCATCGCAGCATGCATCTCATCGCTCAGCTCGCGCAGCGTCACATTCCGATACCGCGCCGGATACTTCGACACCAGGTCCGGCAGCGCCTCACTCAGCGTCGCCTCAGTGTCATAGAGCCGCTTGAACTCGAACAGATTCTCCAGCAGCGAACCCCACTTACCCTTCGAGGTCCCCACCGAGAACAGCACCAGCACCGTATAGTCGCCCGTCCGCGCAATCTCCACCCGCCGAGCGTCCAGAAACTCCGTCAGAATCGCCCCCGGAATCCCCGAAGCCGCCAGCACACCATGCGAGTTCACCCCCGGCGTCAGAATCGTCACCTTCGTCGGGTCCAGCATGCAGTACTCGTCCGCGATGTCCTCATCGTGGAACCCATGCCACTCCTCGCCCGGCTTCAGCGTCCAGCAGCTCGAGTTCTCCGCCAGCAGATCATCCGGAGCCTCCTCGAACAAGTACGTCTCCTTCGTCACTGGATCGGTCACATGGTCCGGCTGAAACAGCCGGAAGAACCAACCATCCCCACCCACCTCAGCCGCCCGCAGCCGATGCGCAACCGACGACATCGCCTTCCGAAAACTCACCGCATCCTGAATAGTCTCATCCATCAGCGTCGGTCCCGCCGGCTCATCCATCATTGCCGCGGCAACATCCAGCGAAGCAATCAGCGGATAAAAAGGCGAAGTCGTCCCATGCATCATGAACGCCTCGTTGAACTGGTCATAGTCCAGCGGTGCTCTCGGGCTCAGCTTGATATGCACCATCGACGCCATCGAGAACGCCGCCAGCATCTTGTGCGTCGACTGCACCGCAAACAGCTGCGGCCTGTCCGGCATCTCATCCGGCACATCCATCGCAAACCGCCCGCGATAGATATGGTGAAACTTCGCATACGCGTACCACGCCTCATCGAAGTGAATCCGCGGCACACTCTTCGCTAGCTCCGCCGTCACCTTGTTCACGTCATAACAAAGCCCGTCATACGTCGAATTCGTCACCGCCGCATAAGTCGGTGTCTGCGACATCGCCCCCTTCGAGAACGGGCTATTCCGAATCAGCTCCTGAATAGCCTCCGGCCCAAACCGCTTCAGCGGCACCAGCCCGATCATCCCGTAGCCATTCCGCGTCGGCGTCAGATACACCGGCCTTCCGCCCGTCACAGTCAGCGAGTGGCATATCGACTTGTGGCAGTTCGCATCCACCAGCACAATATCGTCCCGCCCAATCACGCCATGCCCAACAATCTGGTTCGAGGTCGAAGACCCGCCCAGCACATAAAAAGTCCAATCCGCCCCAAAGATCCGCGCAGCATTTCGCTCCGACTCCCCCGGAGGCCCCACATGATCCAGCCAAGACCCCAGCGGCGAAGTCGAGATCCCCAGATCCGAGCGCATGATGTTCTCACCAAAAAACCGGTGAAACTCCATCCCGATCGGATGCTTCAGAAACGCCACGCCGCCCATGTGCCCCGGCGCGTCCCACGAGTAAGCGCCCTGGTCGTTGTACTTCTTCAGCTCCTTGAAATAAGGCGGCAGCAACTGCTCGTTATACCGTTCGACCGCGAAGTCCACGCGATTCGCAATAAACGCCGGAGTATCGCCAAACAGGTGGATGTACTCGTGCACCTGTTTCACCACCTCCAGCGGCAGCTCACTCACCAGCGTCCGGTCCGCGATCAAAAAGATCGGCACCTTCTTATTGCGCCGCCGCACCGCGCGAATAATTCCCAGCGCTGCTCTCTCATCGAACTGGTCTTCGCCCTCCAGGTCCCAGTCCAGCAGGATCGCGCTATGCGATGGGTCGCTCATTACCAGCGAAAGCCCATCCTCCGGAGTAGAGGTGCGCACCACCTCGTACCCCTCCTTGCCGATTGCATCGACCAGTCGCTCCATGGCCCGGTCCGATACAGAATCCGTCCCACCAACCTCACTCGCAATCAGCAGTACCCAATGCCCTTCGTTCATTCCACCTCTCACTGCTCCATCGTCAATCTTACAGCGCAAAGGCTCCCAAATTTCCCCCGCAACCCTCCCACAAAAAATATTGACACTCCGTCAATCAACCTGCCCAACTTATCGCCAGAGAATGCCCGATGAATCAGCCTCGCGGCATTTGCCCTTGCTTTTGCCTCTGAGATAGGTCCAGGCTTCAGCCTGGACATCCAGACCCACCACGAAATTGGGCTGGTAGCCCATGCTTTAGCTTTGGGTCTCCCGCGGGACATATTCTCTTGTCCACCCGCAAATTATTCTCTCTGCAAAATTCGGTGCATACTAAATCCGATGGCTCGAAATAGTACGGCCCCACAGAAAAAAACGCCTCCAGAGAAGCGCTCTCTCCGGTTCCTCCACGTCATGGAAGCAGTCATGTCCCGCGAGATGCGCCTCCGCAGGGCAGATATGATCAGCTTGCTTGACCTCTCCCCGCCAGAGTTGCGCAGCCTCATTTGGCTCTACCAGAACGGCCGCACCGACATGAGCAGCTTTGCCGAAGGCATCGACGTCCCTCTCAGCACGGCCACCCGCATCGTCAACCGGCTGGTAAAAAAAGGCATCGCCATCCGTCACCGGTCGGAGATCGACCGCCGCACCGTAGAGATCGATCTGAGCCCCTCCGCCTACGAGCACGGTCAGCGATACCGCGCCAAGCGCCAGGCCGCATTGGAGCGCATCCTCGAGCCGCTGGACGCAGCCGAGAGCGAAACCTTGGTCGCCCTGCTCGAAAAGGGTCTTCGCCTCTCTGGCCCTCCCGAGCCGCAATCCGCCCTCGCCCGCCACGCAAACAACACGAAATAAGTCCGGAACACATTTTGAACCCACGCGAAAAGCCCGGCATCCAATCCACATATTTGATACAAGCAATATTTGCATTATTCAAATATCATGGAATTAAGGGAATAGAACTGAGGAGACAGCCGATGTCCGCAAAAGGTGGCCCCATGAAACCTCGTCCCAGCCTCGCCCCCTCAACCGAAGGCCAGCCCGACGACGCCACCCCGCACCAGATCGCCCTCTGCCTCAACGGAAACCAGAACGCGTGGGAAGACCTCGTCGGGGCATCCTACGGCCGCGTCTACTGCATCTGCTATCGATTCGTGGACTCCCACCACGAAGCCGAAGACCTCACCCAGGATGTATTCATGAAGGTCTTCTGCAACCTGCGCAGCTACGACGCAGAGCGGGGAACCTTCCGCAGCTGGCTCAGGAACGTCACCCGCAACCATCTCGTCGACCGCTACCGCCGCACCAAACTCGTCCGCCTGAGCTCTTCCCTCGACGACCTCACCGACGACCAGCAGGCCGGCTCAACCCTCGCTGACCTCCTCACCGACACCCGCCCCTCACAGGAAGAACACCTCGTCACGCTCGAGACCCACACCCGTATCCACGCCGCCTTAGACCTGCTCTCCCCAACCTCCCGCGACACCGTCAAGCTCTGTCTCATCGACGAGTGGAAGCACAAGGACGCCGCCCAGGTCCTCGGAGTGCCGGAAGGCACCATAAAAAGCCGCCTGAGCCGGGCCCGCGCCGAACTCCTCCAACTCCTCTCCGCGCCCCAACTGCTGCAGGCATAAGACGGTGTTGAAAAACTCGTTGTTTTGAAGGGGCGCGGCTTCAGCCGCGCCGTAAGGTCAATCGCTTGAATGCGGCTTTAGCCGCTGAGGGAATGTTTAAGGCGCCACGAGACTTCTTCACCCTCATAAAAGCCCAAATCTCGCACCGCCCGCGTAACTGATACACTCCAAAAATTCGGACGAACCGCCAGGAGAAAATCCATGAACTCAGCCCCAGCCTCCGAAGAAGCTCCGTCCCTCCTCGATACTGCCGCCGCCACTCCCGCGCCGCCCGAACCTCTCAGCATGTCCGCCGTCCTCAAGATCTCCATGCTGCGCCGCCTCTGGTATGCCCAGATCATCTCTGTCTTCGGAGACTTCCTCGCGCTCTACGCCGTCATCAGCATCCTCACCTTCAAGCTCGACGCCACCGCCCAGCAGATCACCGGCGTCCAGATCTCCTACATGCTCCCCATCGCCGTTCTCGGCATTATGGCCGGAGTCTTCGTCGACCGCTGGCCACTCAAGCCCACCATGGTCTCCAGCGACTCCATCCGCGCCGTCCTCTGTCTGGCGCTCATCTTTGCCACCCGCATCTGGCACTTCTACGCCATCCTCGCTTCCATCTCCGTCGTCTCCAGCTTCTTCTCGCCCGCGCAGGGAGTAGCCATCCGCTCTGCCGTCCCCCTTCACGGCCTCCGCTCCGCCAATGCCCTCATGCAGCAGGTCATGTTCGGCATGCGCATCATCGGTCCATCCATCGCCGCCTTCATGGTCGCCTCCTTCGGAGCCAATAGCTGCTACACCCTCGACTCCGTCAGCTTCGTCGGCTCTGCGCTCCTCATCGCCACGGTTCCCTTCCTCGCGCAGGCGCCCAAGCCAACCATTCCAGAGGCCCACCACGAAGCCTCCGCATTAGCCAAAATCTGGCTCGACATGAAGCAGGGCTTCAACTTCATCTTCCACCACGCCGCCCTCCTCTTCGTCATCCTCGCCATGGCCGCCGGAATGTTTGTCCTCGGCTGCTTCGCCCCGCTCATCGCCGTCTACGTGCGCGACTCGCTCCACGCCTCCACCAAATCCTTCGGCGTCGTCGCCGCCATGATCGGCCTCGGAATGCTCCTCGGCATCAACGGCCTCAACACCTTCGGCAAAAAACTCGGCGACAAGCTTCTCGTCTACTCCGGCCTCTGCGGTATCGCGGTCGGACTCCTCATCCTCACCCTGCTGCCCCACGTCTGGTCCACCATCATCGGTAACCTCACCGTCGGCTTCTCCGTCGCTGGAATCATCGTCCCCTCACAAACCCTCTTCCAGCAGGCCACCCCGCCCGAGCTCATGGGCCGCGTCGGCTCCACCTTCATGTCCATCATCTTCGCCGCCCAGATCTCAGGCCTCGTCCTCTCCGGAATCCTCACCCAGCACATCGGCGTCCGCCAGGTCTTCGCCCTCTGCGCCGCCATGCTCGTCATCCTCATGGCCGTTGGCAAACTCTTCATGGAACCCAAACCCATCCCGGCCTGAAGACGATGCTGAAAAACTCGATGTGTTGCTTTTTCGGAGGGAGCGTGGGGCTTCAGCCCCACGAAAAGGCTCTCAAATTTAATGGGCTTTAGCCCCGGGTTCTCTCTGCCCGGCCACAAAGGCACTTTTTCAGCACCCTCTGACACCCAGGCTTGTCCCATACTCCCGCCGGTAGTACAGTCTTCCAGAATCGCAACTCAAACTTCGCCTTCGCGCGAAAGCCAACTCAGGTGCATATGAACCGTCGCAACTTCCTCAAGACTACCGGCGCCCTCTCCCTCGGCTCAGCTCTGTTCCCCCACATAGCCGCTGCCCAATCTCCAGCGCCGCCCCTTCCACCCGCTGGCGCCGACGGCTGGATCTCCCTCATCAATGGCCGCGACCTCACCGGCTGGTACACCATGCTCGAGAAATCCGGCAAAGGCGTCGCCGAAAACAAAAAGATGGTAACCATGGAGTCCGAGATGCTCCACATCCTCGGCAATCAGGTTACCGGCGAGCACTTTGAAGCCGGCTACCTCGCCACCAATCAGGAGTTTGAAAATGTTCGCATCCGCGTCGAATACAAATGGGGCGTCGCCCAGTTCTATCCCCGCTCCCTCAGCAAACGCGACAACGGCCTCCTCTACGGCCTCGTCGGTGAAGACAAAGTCTGGCCCACCTGCTCTGAGTGCCAGATCGAAGAGGGCGACGTCGGCGACTTCTTCCTGATCGGCGGAGTTCGCGGAATCCAGGTGCCCCACAGCGCCGGCCTCAACGGTCAGAACATCAGCCCCATCACCGGCTGGCCCAAACCCACCGGCAACACCCACCCACCATCTGAAGAGCCCACCAGCGGCCGGAAGATCAAGGACGGCAACTTCGAAAAACTCGACGACTGGAACGTAGTAGAAGTGATCTTCCAGGGTGACAAAGCTCTCCACATCGTCAACGGCCGCGCCGTCAACGCCGTCACCAGCCTCCAGCAACCCGACCCAGCCAACCCCGGCAAGTTCATCCCCCTCACTCGCGGCAAGATCGCCATCGAGATCGAGTACGCCGAAACCTGGTTCCGCCGCATCGAAGTCAAAGCCCTCACCTTAAATTAATCCTCACAGTTGTAGGCAAGCTTTTAGAGCTGAAAAGTATTTGCTTTGAAGGGGCGGGACTTCAGTCCCGCCGTAAAAAGGGAATAATTTCAATGGGCTTTAGCCCCGGGTCTTCTCTTCACGGGCGACAATCTAACTTTTCACGACCATCTCACGAATCATCTTAAGACCGCCTGCGATTAACCAACGCCGCAGGAACAAGAAACGTCAGCCCCGAACCCAGAAAAAACCACAATGCCAACGCATAAATCCCCATCGATGTGCTGTGCGTCGCATCGCTGATCCACCCCACAAGATACGGGCCCACAAATCCCCCGGAGTTTCCCGCCGCATTGATTAGTGCAATTCCCGCCGCCGCCGCCGTGCCTCCCAGCACCCCGGTCGGCAGGTTCCAGAACAGAGGCTGGCTGGTGAAGCCGCCCGCCGCAGCAACCGTAAGGCCGGCCATTGCCAGCGTCGTATTCCCTGCATGCATCGTGGCAAAGATCAGCCCTATCCCGGCTGCAATGGTTGAAAGCGCCAGGTGCCACCGCCGTTCTCCACTCCGGTCCGAGCTCCGCCCCGCCAGGTTCATCACAACTGCCGCCGCGCCATAAGGAATCATCGTCAGCAGCCCCACCTGCAGCGGCCTTTCAACTCCCGTCGCTTTAATAATCGTCGGCAGCCAGAACACGATTCCATACATCCCGATCACCGAGCAGAACGAAACCGCGCTCAGCAGCCACACCCGCCCATCGCGAACAATACTGCCGATTCCGTGATGCTTCTCCTTGAGCGCCGAATCCGCCGCGATATGTTCTTCCAGCATCCGCTTCTGGACTTCACTCAGCCACCGCGCATCGCGAATGTTGTTCTCGATCCAATAAAACAGCACCACACCCATCACGACGGCCGGCAGCCCTTCCAGTAGAAAGAGCCACTGCCACCCCGCCAGATGCCCCACCTCGTGAAACTCCTGCAGAATCCATCCCGAAATCGGCCCACCGATCACGCCCGACACCGGCTGTGCCGTCATAAACATCGCCACCACCCTGCCACGCCGATGCGACGGATACCACAGCGTCAGATAAAAGATCACCCCCGGAAACATCCCCGACTCCGCCACACCCAGCAGGCAGCGCAGAATGTAAAAGCTCGCCGGAGTCCTCACAAACATCGTGCAGGCCGAGACGATCCCCCAGCTCACCATAATCCACGTCATCCACCTGCGCGCCCCCAGCCGTGACAGCATCACATTGGCCGGCACCTCAAAGCAGCAGTACCCCACAAAAAATATCCCAGCCCCCAGCCCATACACCGCCTCGCTGAAGTGCAGGTCATGCAGCATCTGCAGCTTCGCGAACCCCACATTCACCCGGTCCAGATACCCAATCACATAGCAGACAAAAAGCAGCGGCAGCAATCGCCACGTCACCCGCGCGTAGGTCGACCTCTCCTCAGCCGTCACGGCGCCGCGCACATCGTCTATCGCTTGAGACATCTCTCTCCGCGTCCTGCTGCGCCGGCTGCCCAATCGCATTGGCATTATTGCAGCAACGAAGCACCGCAAGCATACCCACCGAATCCTAGCCCCGCAAAACCGCCGGCGGATGGCTCACCGCCGAGAGCGCCTCATACGTCTCCTCCGGCAACTCCAAACTCGCCGCCGCAACATTCTCCTCCAGGTGCTTCACCGACGACGTCCCCGGAATCGGCAGAATCACCTTCGACCGCTTCAGCAGCCACGCCAGCGCCACCTGCAGCGGACTAGCTTTCAACGCCGCGGCCGCCATCGTCAAAGCCTCGTTCGCCGCCTGCCTCATCTGCCCCAGCGGAGCCCACGGCATAAACCCGATCCCATGCCTCTCGCAATGGTCCACAATAAAATCCGACTCGCGGTCCGCAAAGCTATACCGGTTCTGCACCGACACAATCGGCACAATCGCCCGCGCCCGCTCCACATGCTCCCTCGTCACATTCGATAGCGCCACATGCCGAATCTTTCCCTGCTCCCTCAGCTTCGCCAGCGTCCCCACCGAAGCCTCGAACGACACCGCCGGATCCGGCACATGCAGCTGATACACATCGATCCGTTCCAACCGCAGCCGCCTCAGACTCCCCTCCAGCGCCTCCGTCAAATGCTTCGGACTGGCATTGTGCGTCCACTGTCCCGGTCCCACCCTCTCCCATCCGCCCTTGGTCGCGATAACCAGCCCCGCCGGATACGGATAAAGCGCCTCCGCAATCAACTCCTCCGAAACATTCGGCCCATACGAGTCCGCCGTATCGATTAGGTTGACTCCCAGCTCCACCGCCCGCCGCAAAGTAGCCAGCGCCCCCGCCTTATCCGCCGGAGGCCCCCACACGCCCGTCCCCGTAATGCGCATCGCGCCATATCCCAGCCGATTGACGCTAAGATCGCCGCCAATCGCAAACGTACCAGCGGCCGTAGCCGAAAGATTCTCATCGACGCTCATTAGGGTCGCTCCACTTTCATCCCACACATAGGAACTCCAAAATATAGCCAAACCCACCATCGGGCAAATTTCCTTAAGCCTCCAATCTCGTCAAGCCTCCAAATCTCGTCAAGCCTCCAAATCTCATCAAGCCTCCAAATCTCGTCAAGCCTCCAAACGCCTCTGGGAAAAGCCTTCAATGGCCGCTAAAAAGTCGTTGTCTTGAAAGGGCGGGACTTCAGTCCCGCCGTAAAGGCAATAATTTTCGATGGGCTTTAGCCCCTGAGGGAATATTGAGCGGGGTAAAGAACTTTTAGCCTCTTCAGCCCGGACGTTAAGAGTCCGTCACAATCTGGACTTCAAAGCCTGCCGAAAGCAGGTTGTTGCCGTCGCTCTTCGGTGGAAGCGTGGGGCTTCAGCCCCACGAAAATCGAGCGAATACAACGGGCTTTAGCCCCGGGCTTTCAATAGGGGCTAGTTCGAATCCGACACAGGCCGTCCGCTAAGTGCATTAGCGATTTAACAACTAGATGAAAGGCTGTCGGCTACAAGATGTGACAGTTGTTCGGTCAGATGCCAATGGCTAGCATCACTGCGAACGCCGACCGCAGCTCAACCAGAGCCTATGAGGAAAACGAATGGCGAAATCGAAGGTGCAACCAACCACAACTCCTAAGCCCGCCACTGCCGGCACACCCAACGTCCTCCCTCGCCCCGACTTCCATTTCCCCGGAGAGATCGGCCGCACCTATCTCGACTCCGATCCTGCACAATTTCCCAAGCTCCAGCAAGCCCCCGAGGGCGCGCCCAACGTCCTCCTCATCCTCATCGATGACTGCGGCTTCGGCCAGTACGGAACCTTTGGCGGCGGCATCCCTTCGCCAACGATGGACCGCCTCGCCGCCGAGGGTCTGCGCTACAACCGCTTCCACACCACCGCTCTGTGCAGCCCTACGCGCGCCGCGCTCATTACCGGACGAAATCATCACTCCGCCGCATTCGCAGGCATTACCGAGATTGCCACCGGCTACGACGGTTATACCTGCATTCTTCCCAAGAGCTGCGGCACCGTCGGCGAAGTCCTCCGCCAGAACGGATATATGACCGCCTGGATCGGCAAGAACCACAACACACCACCATGGGACCTCAGCGCCGCCGGCCCATTTGACCGCTGGGCCAACGGACTCGGCTTCGACTACTTCTACGGCTTCAATGCCGGTGACATGAACCACTGGGATCCCGTCCTCTACGAGAACCGAAATCTCGTCCCGCGTTCCAAGGATCCCAACTACCACCTCACCACCGATATCGCCGATAAAGCCATCGCATGGGTCCGTCAGTCCACGAGCATCTCGCCAACTCGTCCCTTCTTCCTCTACGTCGCTCCCGGAGCTACCCACGCCCCACACCAGACCCCGAAAGAATGGATCGATAAGTTCAAAGGCCAGTTCGATGAAGGCTGGGACGTTTATCGTGAGCATGCCCTCGAGCGGCAGAAGAAACTCGGCGTCGTCCCCCAGGACACACAACTCACGTTTCGCTCCAAGGGCCTGCCTGCATGGGATTCCCTTAACGCCGACCAGAAGCGTCTCTACGCGCGCATGATGGAGGTCTTCGCCGGCTACGGCGCCCAGTGCGACTACGAACTTGGCCGCGTCGTCGATGCTGTCAAGCAACTCCCCGGCAGCGACAACACCCTCATCATCTACATCGCCGGTGACAATGGAGCTAGCGCCGAAGGCGGCCTCGAGGGCTCCCTCTGCGAAAACCTGTTCTTCAACGGCTTCTCGGAAAAATGGCAGGACAACATCAAAGTTATCGACGAGCTCGGCGGCCCGAAGCACTTCAACCACTTCCCATCTGCGTGGGCGCACGCCATGAATGCGCCCTTCCAGTGGACCAAGCAGGTAGCCAGCCACTTCGGCGGCACCCGCAACCCCATGATCATCTCCTGGCCCGCACGCATCAAGGACAACGGCGGCCTGCGTTCGCAGTTCCTCCACGTCATCGACATCGTCCCTACCCTCTACGAACTATGCGGCATCACTGCTCCGCGAGAACTGAACGGCGTTCAGCAGAAGCCGATTGAAGGCATCAGCTTCGCCTCCACGCTTGACGACGCCAAAGCGCCCGGCCATCGCAAGACGCAATACTTCGAGCTCGGCTGCAACCGCGGCCTCTATCACGACGGATGGATGGCCTCATCTCCTTCCTTTGTCCCCTGGGATCCAAATCGCGGCGACTGGGATCCCGACAAAGCGACTTGGGAGCTCTACAAAGTCGATGAGGACTACTCACAGGCAAACGATCTCGCCCAAAAGAATCCCGAAAAACTCAGAGAGCTGCAAGATCTCTGGTGGGTCGAGGCAGCAAAATATAATGTCCTTCCGCTCGACTGGCGCGCCGCCATCCGCTTCAACTCGGAGGCCATGGGCCGCCCCAGCCTTACTGCCGGACGCACGAAGATGACGTACTATCCCGGCACCATCGGTCTTCCGGACGCCGCCTCTCCTCCAATGACCAACAAGTCGTGGACCATCACCGCCGACATCGAACTCACCGGCGACAAGACCAGCGGCATGGTCGTCACCCACGGCGGACTCGAGGGGGGCTACGGTCTCTATCTCCGCGACAATAAGCCAACCTTCGTCTACAACTTCCTCTCCATCGACCGCCCAACCTTCACCACGAAAGACCCACTACCCAAAGGCAAGACAAAACTCGCAGTCGACTTCGCCTACGACGGAGGCGGCATGGGCAAGGGAGGCAAGATCACTATGTCGGCAAACGGCAAAAAAATCGCCGAGGGCCGCCTCGAAAAGACCATCCCTATTCAGTTCTCACTGGGCGAAGGACTCGACATAGGCTGCGATATTGGCTCTCCGATCGACTTCACCTACGAGATGCCCTTCGTCTTCACCGGCAAGATCGAAAAGGTCACCATCGAACTCAAACCCGAAGCATCTAGCAAGAAATCAGCAGCGTGAGACTTTCCAAATCGACGTCACTGAATCCTGCCTCCGGAGCCCTATTCCCCTTGGCCTCCCATTTTTCATGTCAAGCCCCATCCGTTCAAAAAATCCAGCAACCCAAACCCCATCAGCACTTAGGCCGGCAAAAAATGTGCCCATTAGTTATCTGCCGCTTGATAGAATAAAACTGGAAAATCAAAAGTAGAGCCCGGCCACCCAGCCGGGCTTCCTTTTGGAAATGAGGGTACAGTTGTCAAAGGCCCTCGACGAGGGCGGTATCGCATGGACACAGCAGAGTGCCTGCACTGCGAGGTCAGGAAGGCAGAAGACCCTGCCTCAGGCGGCCCCACTACGGTCGTCTGTCGCGGGCAATTGGTTGCGACTACCGCGAATACTATAAGAAACACGATGAAGCCCCTTATCGCGGTCGGTGGCCCCATCGTCCTCGATCTCACCGGCGTGGATTTCGTAGACAGCATGGGCCTCGGCGCATTGGTGGCCCTGAAAGCCTCAGCCATCAACGCAGGCGGTTGCACCCTGCAACTCGCCAATCTCTCCAGACAAATTCAGGGGCTGCTCGAAATGACAAACCTCACCGAACTCTTCCGCTCCTGATGGTGAGGGGAAGCCGATAGCCCCTTAGAAGCTGTCAAGCGCCGCAACCTGTGTATATCGCGGTAACCAAAGCTCAATCAACACATAACCTCCGAAAGAAATGTGGCCATTAGTTATGTGCGACCCGGTAAAATAGAACTAGAGAGATCAGAAGAGCAGCCCGGCCATCAGCCGGGCTTCTCCTTTTAGAAAAAAGGGCCCAGTAAGTCATTTGAATGCAATATTTTAGCCGTAAGTCATTTGTTTGGAGTATTTTGGCGGGAAGGCCCCGACCTAAGTCCAAATGAATGAATATTTTAGCCGTAAGTCATTTATTTGGAATATTTTGGCGGGATGGCCCCAACCTAAGTCCAAACGAATGAATATTTTAGCCCCGGGCAAGGGGGCGATAAGGGGAGGGGGGAGGGGGTGCCTGGAGATTGATTCCAAACCGCTTAACAGTCGGTATTCAATTCGCAAAGCGCGGTTCGTGCCGCCGCAAGCAGCAACTCAACCTCTGTAGTCCCATGCGCTGTGCTGACGAACGCCGCCTCGAACTGACTCGGAGGCAGCCAGACGCCGGCCTCCATCATCGCCCGGTGGAATCTTCCGAACCGCGCTGTATCTGAGGTAGCCGCACTGGCGAAGTCGGTCACGGGTTGACCGGTGAAGAACCATGTGAACATCGACCCCACCCGGTTGGTGGTCATCGGAACCGACGCCTCCCGCGCCAGCCCGGCAACACCGTCCGCAATCGCCGCCGTCGTGTTCTCCAGGTGAGAATAAACCTCACCCTGCCGCGCAATAAGATGCCGCAGCGTGGCAATCCCCGCGGCCATGGCCAACGGACTCCCGCTCAAGGTCCCGGCCTGATAAACCGGCCCCAGCGGCGCCAGGAACTCCATTATGTCGGCCCGCCCGCCAAACGCCCCACACGGCAGGCCGCCCCCGATGATCTTGCCCAGGGTAGTAAGGTCCGGCGTAATTCCATAAATCTGCTGCGCACCACCCAGTGACAGCCGAAAACCAGTCATTACCTCATCGAACACCAGCAGCGCACCATGTTCTGTAGCAAGTCTTCGCAGCCCCTGCAGATACGCGGTCGCCGGCGGAATGGTCCCCGCGTTCCCCACCACCGGCTCCACGATGATGCATGCAATCTGCTCCGGATAAGCATCAAACACCGCCTGCACCGCGGCCAGGTCGTTGAAGGGCAGCGCCAGCGTATGCATCGCCGTCTCCTCCGGCACCCCCGCCGACCCCGGAATGCCCAGCGTAGCCACCCCCGACCCCGCCTTAACCAACATAGAATCCGAGTGCCCGTGGTAGCACCCCTCAAACTTCACCACAAACTTTCGCCCCGTAAACCCTCGAGCCAGCCTCATCGCCGACATGCAAGCCTCGGTCCCCGAGCTGGTAAACCGCAGCCGCTCAACACTCGGAAAGCACCGCATCACCAACTCCGCCAGATCCCCCTCACCCGAGTGAGAAGCCCCAAAACTGGCTCCCCGCGCCGCCGCCCGCTGAATCGCTTCCACCGCCGGCGGATAACCATGACCCAGAATCATTGGCCCCCACGACCCAAACATATCCAGATACCGGTTCCCATCCTCATCCCACAGATAAGCACCCTCAGCCCGCGCCACGAACGGCGGATCCCCACCCACGGCACGAAACGCCCGCACAGGCGAGTCCACCCCACCAGGAATAAGAGATTCAGCACGAAGTTGCAATTCACCGGAGCGAGTCAGTCGACGAGGCATCTAAACCAGTATAAGAGTCCGAGGAGGACCTCGATGCAGGCCGCAGCGAAACCCGCGCTCGACGATCTCATAGAGGCATACCGACCTCAAATCGAAGGCCGGCCAATCCTGCTCTTCGACGGTGTCTGCGCCTTCTGCAATGGCACCGTGCAATTCCTGATTCGTCGCGATCCCAAAGCAGTCCTCCGCTTTGTGCCGCTGGAATCGGCACTCGGCAAGCAACTGCTTGCCCGCTACGATGCCGAATCCGGCCCCGAGGGCATTATCCTCATCGCCAACGCACTCACTCCGACAGAACGACTCTCGCGCCGCACGGATGCTTTCGACGATGCTCTCGGTTTGCTGCCATTTCCCTGGCATACAGCAGGCAGAGCTTTACGGCTCATCCCGCGTGCCCTGCGTGAGTTCGTTTATGGCTTCATCGTCCGCCACCGCTACCGCATCTTTGGGCGCTACAAGACCTGCCCTGTCCCCACAGCTGAGCAGCGTAACAGGATCCTCGGCATCTCTTCCTGAACGGCGTTTTAATAGGCTGTCGTTTCCCTCCTGCTAGACTGAACTTCTCTTTCGAGAATTCCTGGATGGTGCACAAACTTGCCTGACGAAACCCTGCCGACGCCGGACTCCCCACCGACGAATGCCTCCGAATATGAGGCTGCAGCGCCAACAACCGCGCCTCAACAGGCTGACCGAACTACTTCCAAAGAGAAGAAGTCCGCTGCCACAACTCAACCCGCCGTCAAGAAGTCCATAAGCTACGCGGATGCCGGGGTGGATATCAGCTCCGGTGACCGGAGCAAGCAGCGCATCAAAATGCTCGCGCGCAAGACGTTCAATCGCCAGGTGCTCTCCGAGATTGGTGGCTTTGGAGGGCTGTTTGCTCTTGACCTGGAGAAGTTCCCCAATCCTGTGCTGGTCTCCTCGGCCGATGGAGTTGGGACGAAGCTCAAGGTTGCTTTTGACCTTGGGATTCATCACACTGTCGGGCAGGACCTGGTAAACCACTGCGTCAACGACGTTGCGGTTCAGGGCGCAACTCCGCTGTTCTTCCTGGACTACTTCGCCTCGGGTAAGCTTGCGGACATGGTTGTCGAGACGGTGATGCAGGGCGTTAGCGAGGCGTGCCGCGCCAATGGTTGCGCGCTCATCGGTGGCGAGACGGCGCAGATGCCGGGCTTCTACTCCGATGGCGAGTATGACCTTGCAGGGACGATCATCGGGGCAGTGAACCGCGACCAGATCATCACCGGCGAGCACATTGAGGCTGGCGATGTGTTGATCGGGCTGCCGTCGAATGGACTGCACACGAATGGCTACTCGCTGGCCCGCAAGCTGCTGTTCGAGGTGGCGAAGTACGGACCTGAACAGTATGTCAACGAGCTGAAGGACAAGACCGGAGCTGCGCTGATGCGCGTTCATCGCAGCTATCTCGCCGTCATCAAAAAGTTGACTGGCGCTGAGGTGGTGCGCGGCATGGCGCACATTACGGGCGGCGGCATTACGGAGAACCTGC
>CAWHVZ010000009.1:0-7775 GCA_963832995.1 uncultured Acidobacteriaceae bacterium | reverse complement strand
GCGGGAAGAGTCACAATCTCTATTCTAGGCTGCTAAACCGCATGCGGCAAATGAACCACAAATTTAGTGGTGAGTCGAGTCTCCCAATTGCCCGTCATCCATTAACAATCCTATGGGCTAGATGATTCTCCTGTGCGGATTGGCAGTTTTGCTAGTTTCCGCGGGAGCAGGATGCCTCTACCCTTGGCTATCACCGAACGGCGCTCGGTCATGAGCACCATTTCCTGTTTCTCAAACGCGGCGCGCGACTGTGACGTCGGTAGAGAGTCATCGATTAGGAGAAGACCATGAACAAGTCAGAGGCCCAAAGCAGCGCGCCTGGACGCGGCGCCCTCCGTGGATCGTACCGTGCTGCCCGTCCCAGAGCCTCAGTATCCGCCGATCACCGAGCTTGATGTGCACAATGCACAAGCCCCGCCACGGTTCCGGGTGAAGGCGCCGAAAGGCGCGCCCAATGTGGTGGTCATCCTTCTCGACAACTTCGGCTTCGGAGATCGCATCGACGTTCGGAGGACCTATCCAGATGCCGACGCTGGACCGCCTGGCCGAGACCGGGCTGCGCTACAACAATTTCAAAGTGCCCTCCGCTGTGTTCGCCCAGCCGCATGGCCTTGCTTACCGGCCGCAACAGCCATAGCACAAACTTCGGCGTGATCTCGGAAATTGCCACCGCTTTTCCGGGGTACACTGCGATGCGTCCCGCCAGCGTTACGATGCTGCCCGAGATCCTGCGGCTCAACGGCTACAGCACCGCGATGTTCGGCAAATGTCACGAGCTGGGGCCTTGGGAAGCCAGCGTTGTCGGACCGTTCGACCGCTGGCCCATGAATAGCGGGTTTGAGCGGTTCTACGGCTTCATGGCTGGCGAGGCTGACCTGTTTCATCCGGTCATTTACGACAACATGAACAGGGTGGATCTGCACCCCGACGCCGATTACTACGCCAGCACCGATATTACCGACAAAGGCATCGAGTGGGTGCGTTCCCAGCGTTCGCTGGCTCCCGACAAGCCATTTTTCGTCTACTACTCCGCCATTGGCACGCACGGTCCGTTCCAGGTGCCCGAGACAGTGGCGCGACCAGTACAAGGGCAAGTTCGACCAGGGGTGGGATCAGGTGCGGAAGGAAACGCTGGCCCGCCAGCTGAAACTAGGGGTCGTGCCACCGGGCACCGAACTCGCCCCCAAGCCGCCGGGGATCCAGGAATGGGACGAGTTGACGGCCGATGAGAAAAAGGTCTTTGCCAGGTACATGGAAATCTATGCCGCCTTTGCCGAGGTGACCGACTACGAAATCGGGCGGTTCCTGGACGCGATCGAAGACCTGGGCGAAATGGACAACACGCTGGTCTTCTACATCACCGGCGACAATGGCCCGGTTTTTCAGGGCGGCCCCATCGGCGCGTTCAATGAGCTATCCGTGTTCAACGGACTGCCGGAGCCCCTCGACATCGCGCTGAAGAACCTGGACAAATTCGGCGGGCCCCAATCCCACATTTTGTATCCCAACGGCTGGGCCTTCGCCGGCGCCACGCCCTTTTCCTGGGGCCACCAGGTGGCCTCCTACGGGGGCATCTGCCAACCGATCGTGGTCCATTGGCCGAAAGGCATCGAGGAGAAGGGCGGCCTGCGCACGCAGTGGTACCACATGATTGACATTGCCCCAACTGTGTTGGAGGCAGTTGGGGTGCCCGAGCCAGAGGTCGTCTATGGCGTCAAGCAGAAACCCATCGAAGGCGTGAGCATGCTCGACACTCTGAATAACGCCGAGGCGAAGTCGCGCCGCACCAAGCAATACTTCGAGATGGCAGGCAACCGGGGCATCTATCAGGACGGCTGGTTCGCCACCACAGTGCACCGCCCGCCGTGGGAGGCTAAGGCGCGCGCTACGTATGCCAACGACAAATGGGAGCTTTACGACGTAGAGAAAGACTTCAGTTGCGCGCACGACCTTGCCGCGAAATACCCCGACAAGCTTGAAAAGCTAAAGGGAGTCTTCCTGGAAGAGGCCGTCAAGTACAACGTGCTGCCGCTCGACGACCGCGCCTGGGAGCGCTTCAACGCCGCCCTGGCGGGCCGTCCGGATCTGATGGAAGGCCGCACCGAGATGACGGTCTATGAAGGGATGAAGGGAATACCCGAGAATGGCTTCATCAACATCAAGAACCGCTCCTTCGTGATTACGGCCGACATCGAAATCCCTAAGGCGGGCGCGGAAGGGGTGGTCATCGCCCAGGGCGGGGAAATGGGCGGCTGGAGCCTCTATGTCAAGGACGGCGCACCCAGGTTCGCCTACAACTTTCTCGGTCGCGAGATCTACAAGATCGTTGGCCCCGCTCGCCTGCCGTCCGGAAAGGTGATGCTCCGCTTCGAGTTTGCTTACGACGGAGGTACGCCCGGCGCGGGAGGGAATGGTTCGACTCTTCGTCAACGGTGAAAAGGTCGCCACGGGGCGGATCGAGCACACTCATCCGAACGCGTTTGGCGCGGAAACAACGGACGTGGGCGAGAACCTCTATACGGCCGTCAGCGACGACTACAAGGTGGGCGATAACAAGTTCACGCGGCAAGATTAACAAGGTGACCATCCAGGTCGGCAAATCCAACCTCAGCGAGGAGGGACAGAGGGCTGTCGAAGAATTGCGCATGAAGAAAGTGCTGAGCGGCTAATCGATCAAATTGAAATTTGGGCGCCTGCTACGCGCGGTCCTTATCCTTGCAGGCATCGGAGGCCGCCTCTCGCTGAGCGAACTTCTTGGCCGCTCTCCGCTCGCCCTTCCAAAATGCACGCTTTTTCCCCCGAAGGTGTCTCCACCACTCGCCGGACACTGTAAGAATCCCCTTTTTCACAGTAGCCATCCACCGCTCCACTACGCGCTCTCGGAGGGAGTTGAAAACTCCGTCTTGCTTAAGGGCACGGCTTCAGCCGTGCCACAAAACCGTCCGATTACAATTGGGCTTTAGCCCCTGAGGTACGCTTTTTTCTCGGAGGGCCACACATTCAGCACCCTCTTCCCGTCATTATAAGATCGAGCCTAACTCTCATCCCAAACCTCAACAATCAGCCACTCGCCAGCAGGGCACTTCGCAGCCACACCACCATCAACCACCGTCTTCCCCTCCCATTTATCCGTAACGATATCGCCCGCATCAAGCAGCCAATCAGTCCGTGCCCCCGGCGGAGTATCGACGATCCGCGGGACGATGACCTCAGCCGTCGCAGTAAACCGGCTCGGATACCCATTGCCCCCAAGATCGACAACCTTCCCCTCCTTCACCAACTCCCTGAGCCAATCCAGCCCCCCAATCCCGGTCTGCCAGACAGCCAGCCGCGTACCCTCGGCCGACTCCATCGTCGCAGGCGACATCCCACCATCCGTCTGTCGATAAACGCTGACATGCCAGCCAAGCATCCCAAAACCCCCTGTAAACAAAGGGTACTCCGCCCGACCAAACTTTCTTTTGCGATTTTGCTCAGCAAAATCGCATGTCAAGCCCCCAGGCCGCCCAAAAATCCAGCAACTCATTACCCAGCAACCACTTAAGCCTCGAAAATAATCGAGTGTTTAGTTATTGCCAACCCTGTAAAATAGAAGTAGAGACAAAAAGCCCCAAGCCCACCGGCTCGGGGCTTTCGATTTAAGCAAGGAGAAAGCAGCAAACCGTTTATTTTGAATATTTTACAAATAAACCATTTATAATCAATATTTTAGCGCAGAGGTCCAAGCCTAACCTACATCGAATGAAGACTTTGCACAAAACAAGGGGGGAGGGGGGTAGTGTACTGACTCAACGCCCATGCGAAGGATCAGATGACGCCGCAAGACTCAGATCCACATGGACTCCCGGCAAGCCCGGCACATAACAGTTGCCGTCCGCAGCATAGGTCTTCGCACAGGCGCGGGTATTCTCCTTCCGCCGAGGAGACTGCGCATACTGCCAAACCTCGGCATCAGGAGTCCCGCTGGCGCTCAAAGGAGGAGGCCGCAGAGTACAGCCATTCGACGGAGGACAAGCATCCTGATAAACCCACAGGACGACCTTCTGGTCCACCCGAGCCCGAATATCCTGCGCCGTAGTAATGGTCACTCCCGGCCCATCCTCCACCGGCAGACCGCTGCAATAAACCCCAGGCCGGTAGCCCCCATCGGCCACCGCCTTCACCCAGCCCCTCAAGTACCCAAGCTGGACATCTGTAAGCCGGCCACCCTCCTCCTGGTCGAGAAAGATGACGGTGCCAGCAGGGAAGTGCTCGCTCTTAGCCGCCGCAACCGCAGCCGCTCCGTCGCCCTGGCCCAGCGCCAGTGCAGTACCGCGGTGGCCCGTACGGCAGCAGTAATCTTCGCCTCCTCACGCCCGTTCGCGAGCACCAGAAAGCCAAAATCGTTCTTCACCAGAATCTCGCGCTTGCCTCGCCAGTTATTACTCGTCTCACCCGGAGGATTAGTCAGCCAGTACCCAACAAACGAGAAGTGCTGCCGCAACGCAGGCAAAGCAGCATCGCCCGGATACTCATTCCGGTCAAACCCAAGATGCTGAACATCGGAGGAACTCGGACTGCTGCCCAACGGCAACACCGCTAAAGGCCAGAAGAACGAAAGCAGGATCGAAGCAAGCGCATCGGCAACTCAGGACTCCGCAAAGGTGGGATTGTTTCACGCAACAGCTGTGCTAACTTGCTTCTCAGAGTCTAAAGGAAAGAGCCGACCGTCTCCACATCATGCCCGATCTCGACCCTCGCTACCCCATCGGCAAGTTCGCCGCGCCCGAACCGATCACCAAAGATGAGCGGCTCGGCGCCATAGCCGCCCTGGCCGATCTCCCCACCGAACTGCGCAACGCCGTCAAAGGCTTGAAGTTCGCCCAGCTCAATACTCCCTACCGCGAAGGCGGCTGGACTGTCCGCCAGGTAGTCCATCACATCGCCGACAGCCACATGAACGCCTTCATCCGCGTCCGCCTCGCCCTCACCGAAGACTGGCCCACCATCAAGCCCTACAACGAGGCCGCCTGGGCCACGCTCCACGACTCAACCGCCCCCATCGAGTGGTCGCTCGAACTCCTCGAGTCCCTCCACGCCCGCTGGGTCATGCTCCTCCAGTCCCTCACCGACGAGCAGTGGCAGCGCGGCTTCCGCCACCCCGAGAGCGGCCCCATGACCATCGAATAGCCACCCTCGTCTACGGCTGGCACAGCCGCCACCACGTCGCACACATCAACCACCTCCGCGCCGCACAAGGCTGGTAACACCCCTAGATGAAGCTAGCCCCACCGCCCAGAGCAACCTCCGCGGAACCCGAACAAGCGCCCGGCACAATAGCCGCGGCGCTCGAAGCCTTCCTCGCCGAGCACCCCCACTCCACCCTCCTCGAAGACGGCAAAGTCCTCTTCGATATGCGCTCCGCAAAATATTCACTCGCCACCGAGCACGACCGCTGCACGATCCATCTCTGGTCCGAAGACCGCAATCTGGTCCGCCGCGTCACCGCCACCGCAACTCGCAACGGCATCCTCGCCTCACCACCCAACGCTTCGGCCAGACCAAACCCCAGACCCTCGAACTCTCCCCCGACAAAGACCGCCGCACGCCCAGCAGCCGCGAAGCCACCCGCGTCCGCTACCTCCGCCTGCTCGACCGCGTCCTCCTCCGCAACTTCCCTGACTGGAAGCCCGAAGCCTTCCGCACCGCCATGGACCTCGAGAAGTCCTTCGGCCCCGCCTACGCCCGAGGCTCCCTGATCCAGGGCCAGAAGGCCTGGGCCGTCATCGCCGTCAACGACGAGGAGTCGCAGACCACCATCGACGGCATCCTAACCCTCGGCATCCTCTGGCTGCATCACTGCCGCGAGTCCGGCTCCGGCCGCCGCCTCTATCAAGGCCTCAAGATCAGTCGTGCCTCGCGGCGCGGCGACTCTGACCCTCTCTCGCCTCGCATGGCTCAACCCCAATGCCGCTCAGTGGGAGCTATACGAACTCGACCAATCCAGCGAAGAGCTGGAGCAACGCGAAGCCGCCGACAACGGAAATCTAACCACCCGCCTGCTCCACGCCCCGAACAGGCAGGCAGCCCACGACCGCTTCGCCGATGCCTCCAAACGCGTCCTCGCCCTGGTCCCTGAATCGGCTCGAGACATAGTCGAGCAGAAGATCCGCAACCCCTCCGAACTAGCCTTCCTTATCCACGGCCTCGAGTTCGCCCGCATCCGCACCGGCTACTCCGGCAACTCCTTCAATCAAGCCCACGAGATCACCTTCGGCGCCGGCGCCAACGAAACTCCCCTCACCGAAGACAACGCCGCCGAGCTACGCGAACTGGTCGCCCGCCTCTTCGGCCGCCGCACCGCGACCGGAGACAAGCGCGACCCACTCTACCGCATGCAGCCCGAGCGCTGGCTCGAATCCGTCCTCCGCAGCAACGTCGAACCGCTCGACCCGCACCTCAACTCCGCACACGTCTACACCCAGGTCCCGGCCTTCGCCGCGTCCGATCGCGGCATGCTCGATCTCCTCGGCGTCTCCACCGACGGCCGCCTCGCCGTCATCGAACTCAAAGCCGACGAAGATCTCCACCTCGCACTACAAGGTCTCGACTACTGGATCCGCGTCCGCTGGCACCACCTCGAAACCGCAGACACCGCCACCGGCCCCAGCTTCGGCCTCGGCGAGTTCCAACGTCACGGCTACTTCCCCGGCCTCCGCCTCTCCCCCGACCCACCCCGCCTCTACCTTGTCGGCTCCCGCACTTCGTATCCACCCCGCCACCGAAACCATCCTCCGCTATCTCTCACCCCGAGTCGACTGGACGCTCCTCGCCCTCGACGAACGTTGGCGCAAACAGGTGAAGTGGTCTGGCGGAAGCGATCAAATCAATCGCAGTAAGCAGCAGCCGATGCGAGCAATGACTCATCATCCGTCCAGTCGAAGTCTCTCAGCGGAACTCTCCGCGCGCGAATCAAAGAAAGCCTCCATCGCATCCAGCACAGCAGGCCCCTTCTTAGCTTCGAAGATCTGCTTCCGCAGCGCCCCGCCGCCCGGAACGCCGTGCGTAAACCAGCTCGCAAACTGCTTCATCTTCCCGATGGAATCGCGATTCGCGCCTCTCGCGCAAGCTTCCCGCAGCAGTTATAGCAGCCGCACGTGCAGCCTCCGCATGCTCTCCAGAGCGATCTCATCGACCAGCATCTCGAAGTACGTCCTGATCATCCGGTAGCGATCCTTCTCCGTCGGCTCCTCATACACACCGATGCCAGTGGCCTCCTTAGATGCCGTGTACTGCGCAATCTGCCGGAAGATCCACGGATTGCTGGAGCCGCCCGACCGATCATCACCGCATCGCAGCCCGTCGCATCCACCATAGCCGCAGCATCCTCAGGAGTCCGAATGTCCCCGTTCCCGATCACCGGAATCCGCACCGCATCCTTTACCGCAGCGATGTACTCCCAACGCGCCTGCCCGGTATAGCCGTCTTCGCGCGTCCGAGCATGCAGTGCCACAGCGTTCAGACCGCAGTCCTCCGCCATCTTCGCCAGCTCGACACAGACGATGTTCTTGTCGTTCCACCCCATGCGAAACTTCACGGTGAAGGGAATCGACACCGCCTCCCGTACCGCCTTGAAGATCATCTCGATCAGCGGCAAATCTCCAACAACCCGGAGCCGCCGTTGCAAGCGACCACGCGCTTCGCAGGACAGCCAAGATTCAAGTCCACGAGATCGAAGCCCGCATCCTGCACAATCCGCGCCGAGTCCGCCAGCGTCTCCGGGTTTGAGCCGAACA
>CAWHVZ010000008.1:0-17748 GCA_963832995.1 uncultured Acidobacteriaceae bacterium | reverse complement strand
ATTCTTAAGGCTATGAAGTTTGGCGTTCTGGTCTTCCCGGGGTCCAACTGCGACCATGACACCCACCACGTCGTTGAGGCGATTGCGAACAGCCGGTGACGTTTCTCTGGCATGCGTCCGAGGACCTGCAGGGCTGCGATGCGATCCTGGTGCCGGGCGGGTTTGCCTATGGCGACTATCTGCGCACAGGCGCCATTGCGAAGTTCGCTCCGGTGATGCAGTCGGTGGCGAAGTTCGCGAAGAGCGGCGGACTGGTGATGGGAATATGCAACGGCTTCCAGATCCTGTGCGAGGCAGGGCTGCTGCCGGGCGCGCTGATGCGCAATGCGAGCCAACGCTACATCTGCAAGCAGACTTATCTGAGGACTGAAACGGTCGATTCGCCGTTTACGCATGGGCTGACGAAGGGGCAGGTGTTGCAGATGCCGATTGGGCATATGGAAGGCAACTACTTCTGCGACGCGGAGACGCTGGCGGCGCTGAAGAGTGAGGACCGCATTGCGTTTCGCTACGCGACGCCAGCAGGGCGCGGTGACCGGCGAGGCGAATCCGAATGGGTCGCTCGAAAATATCGCGGGCGTGCTGAATGAGGGGCGCAATGTGCTGGGCATGATGCCGCATCCGGACCGGTCGAGCGAAGCGCTGCTGGGTTCGGCAGATGGGCTGCTGCTGTTTCAGGCGATGGCGGAGTCTTTGGCAGCGGCAGATAGAAGCGTAAGGATCTAACGATTGAATTGGTACTCTGAGTGGTGCGCAATGATTGATATTCACCATCATCTTCTGTGGGGCATGGACGATGGTGCTTCCAGCATGGAGACCTCGGTCGCGATGGCCAGGATGGCTGCAGCGGATGGCATTACTCACGTTGTGTGTTCGCCGCATGCGAATGGCAGGTACGCCTATGAGCCAGCGATCGATCGCTGGAGAAGATTCGGCGAGTTGCAGCGACTGCTCGATGCGAGAATCGATCCCTCTGACGCTGGGCAGTGGATGCGACTTTCATCTGTCGTACGAGAATATTCAAGAGGCAAAGGCAGAATCCGGCGCGATTCAGCATCAACGGGCTGGGCTATCTGCTGGTGGAGATTCCCGACTATGGCCTGCCGCGCGGGTTGACCGAGATCTTTTACCAGCTGCAGCTGGCGGGACTGACGCCGATTCTGACGCATCCGGAGCGCAATCCTACGCTGCAGGCCGATCCGGCACGCATCATGGACTGGCTGCGGCGGTGGAGTGCTGATGCAGGTGACGGCGGGGTCGGTTATGGGACGTATGGGAAAGCAGGCAGAGCGCATGGCGCATGAGCTGCTGGAGAAGCGGTGGGTGCACTTTCTGGCGACTGATGCGCACAATACCAGCTCGCGGCCGCCGAAGATGCGAGAGGCTTTCGACGCTGGTGGCGGAGAAGTATGGGCCGGAGTATGCGCATCTGTTGTGTGTGTCGAATCCGCTGGCGGCGTTTCATGGGAAGCCTTTGCCCCCACAGCCGGAGCCGCTTGAACTCTACGATGAATGGAAAAGAAGAGCTGGTGGCAGCGGTTGGTGGGCGCGGTTAGAAAGGAATGTCCTGCCGGACGGGCGCTCCTACGCGGAGCGCGACGACTTCGTGGTGGGTATACCGGTCGGGGCCGGCAGCTTTACGGTTCCTCCCGTTGGTCGGAATCGGCTTGTAGTTCTTAGAGGCCGAGGCCGCCGTCGACCGCCAGCAGTTGGCCGGTGATGAAGTGGGGCGCAGTGGCGAAGAAGAGTGCAGCGGCGGCGACATCCGTCTGCGGTTCCGTTGCGCTGCATGGGGGTTTTGCGGGCGAAGTGTTCGTAGGCCTCGTCGACCTCGCCCTGCACGATCATTCCGGGGGCCACGCAGTTGACGCTGATCTCCGGCGCCCAGGCCTTGGCCATGGTCTGGGAGAGCATGTGCAGCGCGGCCTTGGAGGTGCAGTAGTGGGCGTGGGTGGCCCAGGGATGAATGCCGCCGAGTGAGCCGATGTTGATGATGCGCCCGCTGGCAGCGCGAAGGTGCGGGTAGGCTGCTTTGGCCACCAGGAAGGGCGCGCGGGTGTTGGTGGCGAACATTGCGTCCCACTGGGCGACGGTGATGTTCTTCGAGCGCTGCGGACTCGAAGACGCCGGCGTTGTTGACGAGGATGTCGAGCCGGCCGAACTCCTCGACGACCGCGGCGACGGTTTGGTCGATGCTCTCGGGATCGCGGAGGTCGCAGCGAACGGCGAGCGCGTCGACGTCTTAACGCGCGAGGTCGCGCACGGTCTCTTCCGCCTCAGACTGCGAGGCAAGATAAGTGATGGCGACGTTTGCGCCGGCTTCGGCCAGGGCGAGGGCGATGGCGCGGCCAATGCGCTTGGCCGCTCCGGTGACGAGCGCGGTCTTTGCCCTGTGAGCAGCTTGTCCATGACATGGGTACTCGGCGATTACTGCTTTGGTGTGGCGTCTGGTGCGGTGTCTGCGGCGTTGGCGCAGGTGCGGGTGCGCGGTGGTGGCAGGGCTGGCGTCGTGGGCCGGACAGGCTCCTGCACGCCGGGTTTCCTGCTCGCGAGCCTTGCCCTTGTTGTCTGTAGGAGGAGACCTGCGCCTGCGGACGGAGCATGGAGATGTCAGATGCTTTCGGCTGGGCTCGTCGACCTGGTAGTCCTGGGCGTAGGTGGCGAAACCAGCGGCGATGACCTGCACGCGTACCGTGCTGCCGGTAGGGATGACGTCGATGATCGCCTTGCCGTCGGGGTCGGTCTTGACCTCGAGGTTGCCCTCGTCCTTGCCGTCCATGATGGAGTTGAAGACGACGGCGGCGTTCATGATGGGCTTGCCGTTGAACTTCTTGAGACCAGGACTTCGATATGGGAGGTTGGCGGGGGAGCCTTGTACTTGCGGCCGCGGCTGGACGGGGTCGATCCTGAGCGGAAGGCAGGACAGAGGACGAGCAGTGCAACACGATGAGGACAAGAGCGAGTTGGGACCAGACGGTGCGACGTGACTGCATGGATTTCATTCTACGACTTTCTTGAGTGGGCTTCGGGCTGATGGAGATCAGGGGCTGAACAACGAAATGCTTGCGCGACTTTCACTCACATTTCACATGGACGGGTTGACAGCGGACGGCAGGGCTGCCTATCGTTAGCAATCGGAAGGCTTGAGTGCTAACGGCTCGATCCGGTTAGCCTTCGGGAGCCGAGCGAAGGCCTGGATTCCATCATGTTTGCGGCGTTCTGCCGGAGAGTTTGCCGGTAGTGCCGCGTACTACCAACGCGGACGGGTACTCCGTTCGCCAAATCGCAACAAGGAGATGTAAAGCAATGGCAACAACATCATTTACACCGCTGCACGACCGGATTCTGGTTCGTCGCATGGAAGAGGGCGAAAGCATTCGTGGCGGCATCATCATCCCGGATTCCGCAAAAGAAAAGCCACAGCAGGGCGAAGTGATCTCGGTCGGCAAGGGCAAGTCGAACGACGAGGGCAAGGTGTTCCCGCTCGACGTCAAGGCCGGCGACACCATCCTGTTCGGCAAGTACTCGGGCACCGAGATCAAGCTGGACGGCGAAGAGTTCCTGATCATGCGCGAAGAAGAAGTCCTCGGCATCCTCAAGAAGTAGGCACTTCGTGCCGCAGTACGGCGGCTTCGCCGCATAATCGGCGCTCGGGCGCCTCACTCAAACAACTTTGATCGGCTTATGAGCCGGTAACAGGAGCAACACAATGGCAAAACAGATTCTGCATGGAGAAGATTCACGTCAGGCAATCCTGCGTGGCGTCAACATTCTGGCTGACGCGGTGAAGGTCACGCTCGGCCCCAAGGGACGCAACGTCGTTATCGAGAAGAAGTTCGGTTCGCCGACGATCACCAAGGACGGCGTGACCGTTGCCAAGGAGATCGAGCTCGGCAATGCGCTCGAGAACATGGGCGCGCAGATGGTGCGCGAGGTTGCTTCGAAGACCTCGGACGTGGCCGGCGACGGCACCACCACCGCGACCGTTCTGGCGCAGGCGATCTATCGCGAGGGCGTGAAGACGGTGGCTGCGGGTGCGAACCCGATGGCGCTGAAGCGCGGCATCGACAAGGCTGTTGAGGCCATCATCGGCAAGCGCGATGAGAATGGCGCTGCCGGTTGGCGGCGCGCTGAGCAAGCTGTCGAAGCCGGTTTCGGGCGACATGATTGCCCAGGTCGGAACGATCTCGGCGAACTCGGACTCGCAGATCGGCATCATCATTGCCGAGGCGATGAAGAAGGTTGGCAAGGACGGCGTCATCACCGTTGAAGAGTCGCGCACGATGGAGACGCAGCTGGATGTGGTCGAGGGCATGCAGTTCGACCGCGGCTACCTGTCGCCTTACTTCGTGACCGATGCGGAGCGCATGGAAGTTGCGCTGGAGAACCCTTACATCCTGATCTACGAGAAGAAGATCTCGTCGATGAAGGACCTGCTTCCCCTGCTCGAGCAGATTGCACGCACCGCGAAGCCGCTCGTCATCATTGCTGAGGATGTGGACGGTGAGGCGCTGGCGACTCTCGTGGTCAACAAGCTGCGTGGCACGCTGAATGTCGCTGCTGTGAAGGCTCCTGGCTTCGGCGATCGTCGCAAGGCGATGCTGCAGGACATCGCAATCCTGACCGGCGGCAAGGCGATCACCGAAGACCTCGGCATCAAGCTCGAGGGCGTCAAGATCGAGGACCTCGGCACCGCCAAGCGCGTGACGATCGACAAGGACAACACCACCATCGTCGATGGCGGCGGCAAGGACGGCGAAGATCGAAGGCCGCGTGAAGGAGATTCGCGCTCAGATCGAGAAGACCACCTCCGACTACGATCGCGAGAAGCTGCAGGAGCGTTTGGCCAAGCTGGTTGGCGGCGTTGCCGTCATCAAGGTTGGCGCGGCTACCGAGACCGAGATGAAGGAAAAGAAGGCTCGTGTTGAGGATGCGATGCATGCAACCCGCGCGGCTGTTGAGGAAGGCATCGTCCCGGGCGGCGGCGTGGCGCTGGTTCGCTGCACTCCGGCTGTTGAGGACGTGATCAAGAGCCTTGAAGGCGACGAGAAGATCGGTGCATCGATCATTCGCCGCGCGATCGAAGAGCCGTTGCGCATGATCGTCTCGAACGCGGGCGAAGAGGGCGCGGTTGTGATCGGCAAGATCCACGAATCGAAGGAGCACAACTTCGGCTACAACGCCGGAACGGGCGCCTACGAGGACCTGGTGAAGGCCGGCGTCATCGACCCGACCAAGGTTACGCGGACTGCGCTGCAGAACGCGGCTTCGATCGCTGGACTGATGCTGACCACCGAAGCCATGATCTCCGAGATTCCGGAGAAGAAGGAAGCTGCGCGGCGGCGGACATACACGGCGGCGGCATGGACGGCATGTACTAAGCCTGACCAATCTCAAGCGGAAGTAGAAGCCCGGATCTTGGGTTGCTTTTACGGGGTTTTTGAGGGGTGATGTCTCGGTATAAAACTGCGCATGTTTATCGGCACATGTGGCTGGTTCACAGAGACGGGGTGAATTTTCGAGATCGGAAACACGTAAGTTTTCGCAACCTCGATTGAACATTCTCCCCCAGTCAAATTCGTTCGACTGGATATCCTCGAGGTTCGAGCCCATCTTGTTGCCCGTGGAACCCTCGAAGTCCTCGACTCCCACAAGTCGGAGTGCTTCGCTTGCGTTCTCGCTGCAGGTTCGGTCAGGTAGTAGGATTGCTGCGAGATTGGAGGTGGTAGCATGAGGGTTTCTCGGCGGGAGTTTTCGAAGCTTGGGGCGATGGGGCTGGCGGCGCGGATGTTGCCCTCGGTGGTGTTGAGGCGCAGGGTGGGGAGCGGAAGGTTGGGTATTGCGTGATTGGGCTGGGGACGATTGCGGACCACTTTATGCGGGGGGTGCAGCAGTTCGAACTCGCAGATTACCGGGCTGGTGAGCGGGCATCGCGATAAGGCGGAGCGGATTGCGGCGCAGTATGGGGTGCCGAAGAGTTCGATCTACAGCTACGAAGATATGGACAAGTTTCGGGAGAACAAGGCGATCGATGCGGTGTATGTCGCGCTGCCGAACAGCATGCATGCGGAGTACACGATCCGGTCGGCGAAGGCGGGCAAGCATGTGTTGTGCGAGAAGCCGATGTCGACGACGGTGAGAGAGGCCGAGGCGATGATTGCGGCGTGCAAGGCGGCGAATGTGAAGCTGATGATTGCGTACCGGCTGCACTATGAGCCGCTGAACCTGAAGGCGATGAAGCTGATCAAGGATGGCGCGCTGGGGCGAGGTGCAGGACGATCAATGGGGCGTTCGGGTTTAATGCGGCTCCGGGGGCGTGGAGGTTGAATAAGACGCTGGCGGGGGGCGGGTCGCTGTTCGATGTGGGGATCTATGTGTTGAATGCGTCCCGTTATCTGACCGGGGAGGAGCCGGTGGAGTTTTACCGCAGTGGCTTCGACGGTCGATCAGGACGGGCGGTTCGGACGGTGGAGGAGAATGTTTCGTGGACGACGAAGTTTCCTTCGGGAATGCTTGCGACGGGCAGCAGCACGTATGGCGCGCAGATGCCGGGGTACTTCAAGGTGTTTGGGTCGAAGGGATGGCTGGAGATGGAGCCAGCGTTCAACTATGACGGATTGAGGTTGCGGGCCAATTATTCCAGCGGCGGTAAGGGTCGCCGAATATCGAGATTGATGACGCGAGTACGGAGAAGGACCCGACGCAGTTCACGCGGGAGGCGGATCACTTTTCGGAGTGTGTTCTGAAAAATAAGAGGCCGAAGAGCCCGGGCGAGGAGGGTCTGCGGGATATGAAGTATATCTGCGAGATCTATGCAGCGGCGGGAGTGAGGCTTTGGTTGGAGTTCTCGTGCGTGAAGCCCATGTCCCAAAGGCAGACATGGGGCACCCGGTTTCTGGGCGCCACGATCGTGGTCGCATTGGTTGGAGAGGACGACGGTCCCGGGGCGGACCTGGTTGGGGGCGCGGACTTTGGTTTTGGGGAGCGTGGTGGAGAGCTTCAGGCTGACCATCTTTTTGTTGGCGTCGACGGGGAAGGTCGCGACGTAGGTTTCGGCGATCGCGGTCTGGAATTGCTTGAGGAAGGGCTCGAGCGAGACGGGGTTGCCGGTGCCCTGATAGTAGGCTATGCCGCCTGTGCCTTGCGCGACCTGCTGGAGATAGCTCTGGCCGCTGAAGCTGCCGCGGCCGCGGCCGAATCCTGCGTCGGTGAAGTAGATGGAGTAGACGGGGACGCCGGCGCGCTGCGCATCGGTGACGGCAGCGGTCGACGTAGGGGCTGTCCTGGTTGGTGATGCTGGTGCTGCCGTTGTAGGGATCGACGCCGTTGGTGATCATGAGGACGAAGCGGGCCTTGTGGGTGGGCTGCTGCGACTGCGGGCCGGTCTGGCCTTCGGCGTTGGGCGGGCCAGTTCTTGACGAAGTCGGAGAGGCAGAAGTAGGGGCTGGCGCTGGCGCCGCGAAGGCCCATGGGGAGGCGGAGGCCCTGGGCGGCAGCGGCGCGATCGGTGGTGAAGCCGGGGATGTCGGTGGCGGGGACGACGCGGCCGTTCTGCATGTAGCCGACGAAGACCTCGGTGCCGTGCGGGCAGGCTGGTGATGAAGGCGCGCGAGGTTGTTCGAGCTCGCCGCCGATGCTGGTGCGGAGGCCGTCGTCGATGAGGAGGGCTACCTGGGCCCGTTGGGAGGGACCGGAGCGAGGTTGAGGAGAGGGGTGAGGCGGTTGTCGACTTTGACGGTGACGTCTTTTGCAGTCGCGGTGGCAGGGGTCTTGGAGTCGAAGGAACGAGGGCCTGGGTGGGGGTTGGGCTCTCCTGGGCCTTAGCTGCAGGGGTGTGAGCGACTGGGAGAGTGATTGCGAGGAGAGCAAGTGTAAGAACGTGTTTCATCATTCGGGTGTTCCCTTCTTTCCCTTCATTAGACGCGTCGGGCTATGCAGTCGGACCACCTCACGTTACGGGAAAAAGGCAATATTTTCTTGGATTTGCGGGAGAGCACTAACGTTAAACACGAAATTTTGACATTTGATGCGCGGAGCATGTCCGTGTCGATGTTAGTTGCCGCCGATTCTGATCTTCATGCCGGCGCGGACAGGTGAAGGGCAGGCCGGGATAGCCGATGGGGCCGATGTGTTGCTGGCCAAGAAGATTGTCGAGCTGGGTGAAGATGGTGACGTGGCGGGTGACGGTGAAGACAGCGTTGAAGTCGAGTTTGGCGTAGCCGAAGTCGAGATTGCGGTTGGGGAGCAGGAGGGTGTTGCCGCCGTTGCGGTCGTTGTTGAGCTGGAAGGTGGAGTCGTCGCTGCGGCTGCTGAAGGCGCCTTTGATGGCGGCGGAGAAGCGGTTGGAGATGAATTCGACGGCGAAGAAGCCGGTGCTGGGAGGGCGGTTGAAGGGCCGGCTGCCGACGAGAGGAGAGAGGGCCCCGATGGGGATGCCAGGGAGGTTTGGGTTGGTGATAGGGGTGCCATCCGCCGCGGCAACGGCGCTGGTCGAGAAGGACTGCTCGACGAGAGAGGCGAGGTAGGTGTAGCCGCCGCGGAGGAGGAGATGATTGAAGGGTTGGTATTGGACTTCGGTCTCGAGGCCCTGGGCGCGGTAGGCGAGTGAGTTGAGCGAGGCCGGAGGGAGTTGCGTGGCGATGTTTGCCGGGATGCCGAAGTAGTGCTCGAGGCCGTTGGCTCCGATGAACTCGAGCTGGTGGTTGAACTGGTTGTGGAAGTAGCCGGCCTTGAGGATGAGCTTCTGGTTGAGGATGTTCTGGTCGATGCCGAAGTCGTAGGTGCGGGAGCGCTCGGCGGTGATGGGGGTGACGTTGTAGGCGGCGATGGCGGCCGCGTTGCCGGTTTGCTGGAGGCGAGTGTAGAGGCTGGTGAGCTGTGCTATCTGGGACGGCTCCTGTACGCCGGTGGCGACGTTGGAGCGGAGGAGCGTGCCGTGGAAGGGACGGTGGCCGGGGCGAACGGCGTCGTAGGTGAGGCCGATGCGCGGGGTTCCGGCGATGCCGTAGAGCTCGTTGTTTTCGAGGCTCCGCCGGCGGAGTAGAAGAGGCGATGCTTGATGTCGCCCTGGATCTGGAAGGTGTAGAGGTAGTTGGTGCGTCTGACGATGCTGCCGGTGGGCGTGGCGGAGTCGATGAGGCGGCCGCGCTCGTTCTCGTATTGAAAGCTGAAGAGCAGGGCGATGCGGTAGGGGAAGGTGTAGTCGGTCTGGTAGTCGAGCTCGTCGCGGTTGGAGACGGCGTCGTAGGTGGGGAGGACGAAGGCGGCCTGGCCGGTGGCGGCGTAGCCGTTGGCTCCGCGAATGGTGATGAGGTCGCCGTAGTAGGTGGTTTGAGGGATGCCGTTGTTGATGATGGTGACGGGTTCGCCTGTTGGGGTGAATTGCTCGACCTGCTCGCGCTTGCGGGCGATGCCGTAGCGGGCGAGGTTGTGCCACTTCCCTGCCAAGACATTTTCGACTGGTGAGGCCGGAGTAGATGTCCTGGTCGGATTGCTTGCCGGAGGAGGAGATGCCGTAGATGTCGTGGGCGCTGGGAAGGCCGGTGGCGGAGTCGGTGTTGCGGAAGGTGAAGCGGGCCGTGGTGTTGGTGAGTATGCTGTAGCCGATGTTGGCGATCTCGTTGGTGGAGTGGTACTCGTCGAGCGGCAGGGCGTTGGAGGTGTTGAAGCGGCTGAAGGCGGCGAGGTAGTCGAGGGCCTTGATCGGCGCCGGAGACGATGGCTTCGTTGCGATAGGTGTAGAAGTTGCCAGCGTCGCCGGTGTAGTTGAGGACGGGGCGTAGGGCGCTGCTGCGGGTGGTGGCGAGGCTGACTATGCCGGCTTCGGCGCCGGTGCCGTAGAGGGCGCTGTTGGCTCCGCGATAAAGCTCGGGGCCGGTGAGAGCGGTGGTGGAGACGGGGCTGTAGTTGAAGTAGCCGCCGATGTCTTCGGAGGGGACGCCGTCGGTGAGGACTTTGTTGGCGTCGGGGCTTCCACCGCGGACGTAGAGAGAGATGGGACCGCCGGCTTGTCCGGTTTGGACGACGTTGGTGCCGGGGGATTGGCGGAGGTCGTTGAGGATGCCGATCTGCGTGGCGAGGGCGGTTTGCGGAATGAGGACAATGCCGGCTGGGAGTTGCGGGACGGGCGTGGGGACGCCAGTGGCGATGACTGTAATCTGCGGAATGACGGTGCCGAACTCCATGCGATGTTTCGGGTAACGACGGCAGTGCGGCCACCGTAAAAAGCCTGGCCGACGCTGGGGGTGTAGGGAGCGGCAGAGGTGAGGAGAACGAAGCGGCCGGGCAGAGCTGCGGATCTCGTAGGTGCCGTCCTGCAGGGTGTAGGCGAAGGCGGCGACTTGCTGGCCCTGGATGAGCTGGATGCGGGCGTTGCCGAGAGGGACGCCGAAGGGAGTGGTGACGGTGCCTCGGACGATTACGGCCTGGGCGGGGAGGGCGAGAAGGCTGCGGCGACGAGGGCGATGAGGAGCTGCGTCGCTTTGCGGTGGTGCGGGTTGCCCATGATCTCGATTGTAAGGGGGTGCTTGAGCTAGCGAGGCTAAAGGGCTTGCTCGACGCGGCCAATTATTCTGGCTGGGACATGGGTTCGCGCGTGGCGCGAATGCCCACCTTAGGCGCAAAAGCGCGCCGAAGATGGGGCACCCTGGCATTTGTGGTGGTGCTATGGGATGAGGAGGAGTTTGCCTGTGGTCTTGCGGGATTCGAGGTCGCGGTGGGCGTGGGCGGCGTCGGCGAGAGGGTAGATGTGCTCGAGGCGGAGCTTGAGGGTGCCGTTGGCTACGCCGTCGAAGACGTCTTTGGCGCGGGACTCGAGTTCGGCGCGAGTGGCGATGTAATCCTTGAGGGTAGGACGAGTGACGTAGAGCGAACCCATGGTGGAGAGACGGATGAGATCGAAGGGTGGGACTGCGCCGCTGGCTCCGCCGAAGAGGACGAGCAGGCCGCGGGGGCGGAGGCACTGGAGAGACTGCTCGAAGGTGGTTTTGCCGACGGAGTCGTAGACGACGGGAAGGCCGCGGCCTGAGGTGAGCTGCTTGACCTTCGCGGCGAAGTCTTCATGGGTGTAGAAGATGATCTCGTCGGCACCGGCGGCGCGGGCGAGTGCGGCCTTCTCTTCGGTGGAGACGGTGGTGAAGACGCGGGCGCCGAGGGCCTTGGCCATCTGGATAAGAAGGAGCCCGGTGCCGCCTGCTCCGGCGTGGATGAGGACCTCGTCGCCGGGCTGGATGGGGTAGGTGGAGTGGGTGAGGTAGTGGGCGGTCATGCCCTGGAGGATGGCGGCCGCGGCCTGTTGCGAGGTGACGCCTTCAGGGATGGAGACGAGACGGCTGGCAGGGGCGACGGCGAGCTGGGCGTAGGTCCCGGGAACGCCACACCAGGCGACGCGATCACCGGGTTTGAAGGTGGTGACGTCGGGGGCGACGGCGACGACGGTGCCGGCGGCCTCCTGCCCGAGGGTGTAGGGGGAGTTGCGCGGGGTAGCGGCCTTCGCGGAAGTAGGTGTCGATGAAGTTGACGCCGGAGGCTTCGATGCGGATGAGGGCTTCGCCCGGGCCAGGGGCGGGTGTGGGAAGATCGCGGAGGGTGAGGACGTCGGCGGAGCCGGTGGTGAGGATCTGGATGGCTTGCATGGTCGTGGATGTCAGGGTACAACACCGGCTCGGAAAAGCGGAGAGGAGGGCGATTCAAGAGGAAGCAGAGAGGCGATGAAGTAATAATCTTGCAAAAAATATGTGGGAAAGGGGATGCGAAGCGTTCGGGCGTCGGTGTTCATCTAAAATCGAGATATTAGATTTTTTGAGTGTCGGAAGAGGACAGGAAGACGCCTATGTCAAGCCATCAGAGTTTGCCGATCGCGATTTACTATGAGCAGCCGAACTGGTTCAAGCCGTTGTTTGCGGAGTTGGATCGGCGGGGTACGAACTATGTGAAGCTGGATGCGGTGGAGCATAGCTATGGGCCGGAGGACAAACCCGAGGAGAAGTATGCCCTGGTGCTGAATAAGATGAGCCCTTCGGCGTGGAATCGCGGACATGGCGACCAGATCTTTTACACGCTGGGGTTTCTGGAGCATCTGGAGAGCCGCGGGGTTCGCGTAGTGAATGGGGTGAAGGCGTTTCGGAGTGAGTTGTCGAAGGCTACGCAGCTCTCGATGCTGGAGGGGTTGGGCTGGGGTATCCGAAGGCGCGGGTGATTCATCGGGCTTCGCAGGCGAGTGCGGCGGCGGAGGGGTTGCGGTTCCCTGTTGTCGTGAAGCCGAACATCGGCGGCAGTGGCAGCGGTGTGGTGAAGTTCAACACGAAGGAGCATTTGGCGGAGGCCGCGGCGACCGAGAACGGGTTGATGCTGGGGATGGATTCGACCGGGCTGGTGCAGGAGTTTGTGCCGGCGCGGGGATCGTACATCGTTCGCGTCGAGGTGCTGAACGGCAAGTATTTGTACGCGATTAAGATACATATTACGGGCGAGACGTTTGATCTTTGCCCGGCAGACATCTGCAAGACGCCGCTGGGGGTGGAGCTGAATCGTGCGGCTTGCCCGGTCGATGCGCCGAAGACGGGTCTGACGGTTGAGGCGTTCGATACGCCGCCGGAGGTGATCGAAGAGGTGGAGCGGCTGATGGCTGCGGCTGGGATCGAGCTGGGCGGCGTGGAGTTTATGGTCGATGACCGCGATGGCGTGAGGATGTACTACGACATCAATGCGCTGTCGAACTTTGTGGCGGATGGACAGAAGGTCGTGGGCTTCGATCCGTTTGCGAAGCTGGCGGACTGGCTGGAGGCTGAGGCGAAGATCGTGAATGATCGCAGGGCCGGGGTGCAGGAGCTGGCGGAGGTTGGGCGCTGATGCGATATGGCTTCTGGTTGCCGGTGTTTGGCGGATGGCTGCGCAATGTCGATGACGAGCAGATGGAGGCGAGCTGGGAGTATGTTCGCGACCTGACGAAGAGGGCGGAGAAGATTGGATACGATCTGACGCTGATCGCTGAGTTGAATCTGAACGACATCAAGGGCGTGGAAGCTCCTTCGCTCGATGCCTGGTCGACGACGGCGGCGCTGGCTGCGGTGACGGAGCGGCTGGAGCTGATGGTGGCGGTGCGGCCTACGTTTCATAATCCGGCGCTGCTGGCGAAGCAGGCAGCTTCGATCGATGTGATGTCGCATGGGCGGCTGACGCTGAATGTGGTTTCGAGCTGGTGGAAGGACGAGGCGACGAAGTATGGCGTCCACTTCGATGAGCATGACGATCGCTATGCACGGACCTCGGAGTGGCTGGATGTAGTGGATGGATGCTGGAAGCAGCAGGGATTTTCGTTCAAAGGGAATTACTACGATGTGCGGGAGAATGTGCTTTCGCCGAAGCCGGTGAGCAAGCCGCGGCCGACGCTATATGCCGGTGGTGAGTCGGAGACGGCGAAGAACCTGATTGCGGCGAAGTGCGATGCTTACCTGATGCATGGCGATGCGCCGGAGGCCGTGGGCGCGAAGATCGCCGATATGCGGCAGCGGCGCGAGAAGCTGGGGTTGGCTCCGATGACGTTTGGCGTGGCCGGGTATGCGATTGTGCGGGACTCGGAGGCGGAGGCGCTGCGTGAGGTCGAGCGGATTACGGACGTAAAGCAGTCGGCGCGCGGGTATGCGAACTATGAGCAGTGGGTGACGGGATCACAGCTGGAGACGAAGGTCTCGCTGAAGGACTACTCGGTTTCGAACCGCGGGCTGCGGAGCGGGTTTGTGGGGACGCCGGAGCAGGTCGCGGAGCGGATGGAGGAGTTCGCCGCAGTGGGCGTGGACCTGGTGCTGCTGCAATCGAGTCCGCAGGCGCAGGAGATGGAGCGGTTTGGCGCGCAGGTGATTCGGAATACGGCTGCGGTTTAGCTGCTCCGGCTGATGACGCGGCGTGGGCCGTTTCGGCGGACGCTGTCTTCGTTTGGACCACCGAGGTAGCTTCGGAATTAATTTGTTTGGTGAACTGTGGTTGGTAAGTTGGCGCGGAGGCGTTATTCTTTGCCATGCTCCTTCGTTCCCTTTTGCTGACGCTCGTCTTTGCCTGCAGCGCCTTTTCGCAGGACCACCCTGAATGGACGGCACCGCATGCGCCGTTTCGCATCATCGGCAATGTGTACTACGTTGGGGGCAAGGACCTGGCATCGTATCTGATTACTACGCCACAGGGGTTGATCCTGATCAACAGCAGTCTGACGAGCAGCGTTCCTTTGATCAGGAAGAACGTCGAGGCGCTGGGTTTCCACTTCACCGATGTCAAGATTCTGCTGATCAGCCATGCTCACTGGGACCACGCTGCAGGGAGCGCTGAGATCAAGCGCTTGACCGGCGCGAAGTATATGGTGATGGATGCCGATGTGTCAGTGGTGGAGTCGGGCGGGAAGACTGATTTCCAATACGGCGCAGCCGCGGGGAGTCAAATGCCACCGACAAAGGTTGACCGCGTACTGCATGACGGTGACCAGGTGACGTTGGGCGGGACGGTGCTGGTCGCACATAAGACACCAGGACACACCAAGGGCTGCACGACCTGGACGATGAAGGTGCGGGAGAACAATCGGACCTACAACGTTGTCATCGTCGGCAGTCCGAATGTCAATGCGGGGTACAAGTTGGTGGGAAATGCTGCCTATCCGGAGATCGCGCAGGACTATGAGCGGGGGTTCCAGCACTGAAGTCGCTACCGTGCGATGTATTTCTTGGAGCGCATGGGGCCTACTTCGGCATGGAGGCGAAGTTTGCCCGGATGAAACCGGGAGAGGCCGAATCCGTTTGTGGATCCAGAGGGATACAAGAGCTACGTCGAGGAGCGGGAGCAGGCATTTCGTAAGGAACTGGCCAGGCAGTCAGGTAATTGACTGTAAAGGCCAAAGAGGTCGGCCTGAGATATTCTCCTTTCGTCCAATCAAATCGAATGTTAGTCTTGTGCAGATTTTGTGTAGATTTTAATTCGGTCACGCACTGCTGAGGACGAGCATTGAAGCAAGGTAAGCAAGGCCGGGGCCCAGGGGTGGTTCGTCGTGGGTGGTTTTTGATGGGTACGTTGGTGCTGGCTGCGGGATGCCATGCCGGCCGCCAGGGCGCGGACCCGACACTTTGGAACGAATTTCGCGCGCGGGCCACTCAAAAACAGAGGCGCCCAAGCCCGGAGAGCTGGCGGAAAAGGGCCGGGCTACGATTGCGGACGAGTGCGCAAAGCAGTCCTATGTGAACGCCAGCAAGGGGCTGATCGTGAGCGAAACGGGGCTGCATGAAGACGTCTTCGCGCTGCGGGACCGCGTCTCCTATGGCGAGATGGCTTTTGCCCTGGACGAGGCGCTGCGGCTGGAGTCGCTATTGCGTGTGGAAGCGAACGGTCACGGACATCCGGCAGAACAGACGGAGTGCATCGAGAGGTTTGCGGAACAACTGGAGTCGCTGACTGATCCGATAGTGGAGGCGGACGAAGGCTGAAGGAGTTGGACGTTTCAGCCTTCGAAGACTCCGCGAAGAAGGCCCAGGAGCAGGCGGAGAAAAACTGCGTGAGGCGGACAGGCCGGCTGGATCCACCGCCCAACCATCAGCGCCTCCACTTCAAGACTACTGAGTGAGGCTCTCTTCGGAGCGCAGGCGCAGGATGCGGTCGACCGCGTAGGGTGCGCGGTGGGACGCAGTGTAGAAGTGGCGCACCTGGAGTTCGCCCAGCAGGCCGATACCCATCATCTGGATTCCGGCAAGAATGAGGACGCCGGCGATGACGAAGATGGGGCCGTGCAGCGACATGATGTGCTGGCCGGTGACGACTTTGAGAATGAGCAGCCAGGCCGCCAGGCCGCTGCCAGTGAACATGCCGAGCGCGCCGAGCGTGCCGAAGAAGTGCAGCGGGCGGGTCATGTAGCGGAGCAGGAAGCGGATGGTGAGCAGATCGAAGAAGACGCGGAAGGTGCGGGAGATGCCGTAGTGGCTCTTCCCTGCTCGCGGGCCGGATTTGAGATCGGAATCTCGCAGATGCTGGCGCCGTACCAGGACGCAAGGGCGGGAATGAAGCGGTGCATCTCGCCGTAGAGGGGAATGTTCTGGATGACCTCGCGGCGGTAGGCCTTGAAGGTGGTGCCGAAGTCGTGGATGTCGACGCCGCTGAGGACCGCCATGAGCCAGTTGGCGGCGCGAGAAGGGATGCGGCGGAGGAGGAAGTTGTCGCCACGCTGCGCGCGCCAGCCGCTGACGACGTCGTAGCCCTCTTCGAGCTTGGCGAGGAAGTTGGGGATCTCGTCGGGGTCGTGCTGGAGATCGCCGTCCATGGCGAGGATGTAGTCGCCCTGGGCGTGGTCGAAGCCGGCGGCGAGGGCGGAGGTCTGGCCGAAGTTGCGGCGGAGCTTGATGACGAGGACGCGGCTGTCTACGGCAGCGATCTCTTCGAGGAGGCGATAGGTGCGGTCGCGGGAGCCATCGTCGACGAAGACCAGTTCGAAGGTTTCGCCGACCTGCTCCATGACGGCCTTGAGGCGGTCGTAGAGTGTGGTGACGTTCTCTTCTTCGTTGTGGAAGGGCACGACGATGGAGTATTTCGGCACACCTGAATGATACTCCTGTGACGGTATTTCCTGAGCCAGGGAAAGTTGAGGACTGGGCGAGAACCTTGTAAATTCTCGGTCATGCCAGGGGCCCATGATGGCGAGATAGTAACGGTGGTCTTCCGCTTCAGGTGCCAAACGGCCCGAATGGGTGATGATAAAAGATCGCCGCGAGGGGTAACGTATTTGTTTATGATGTAGTTCCGGGGGAGCGGCGTACCGCCATGGGTCGCCGGCCGCGGGAAGGAAGTATGGGACAACGCGCTCTGTTTATCGTGCTGGTGCTGGTGGTCGTAGTGGGGCTGTTTGCCTACTTCGGCTACAACTCCTATGACGCGAAACGGGCAGGGTTGAACGGGGACGTGTTTTCGACCGAGCCTTCCGGGGGCAAGACTAAGCTGGGGTACCGTTTCGTCGGCGGGGAGCATATCGAGCGGACAATCGGTCGTATATCCGGCCCCCGCAGGTCAGGCGATCCAGACGGGCCCGGTCACTCCGGAGACGGTGCAGAACGAGGCGGGGACGACGCCAGGCGAGACCGGTTCGGGCGATACGATCAGCGCGAATCCACCGAACGGGACAGTGTTTGCGGGGAGGGGCAAATATCAGCTCTATCGGCAGGGCGACTGACCTGGCGGCTGAATACCGAGACCGGTCAGACTTGTATTATTTTCGCGACAGATGATGAGTGGAGGAAACCAAGGGTCTATCGGGCCGGGTGCGGGGTGCGTTCGGGTCGCTAGAAGTGGAGTGTCAGCACATAGTTCATCGATACCGGTTTGCCCATGTAATAGCCGGGCACAAATTCGGCCTGTTGCGCGGCCGCAGTTGCAGCGTCGACCAACGCTCCCTCCCCTATCTCGACCCTGATGTCGCCGGCCTTTCCATTTTCCAGAACGTCCACAATCAGTCGTACGTGACCATGGCTTCCGTGACAGGGCTTCCCTGCTCCGCAGTCCAGGTTAGGCAAGCTGATCAATCTTGGAGGGATGACGGGAGGCTTGCTTTGTGCACGGAGAAGTGGCAGGGGCGCTATTAGAGATAGCACGAGGGCCGCGCAAAACCTGCACATGGCCCATAGTCTCATGGTTCGGCGCGCCTTCAACCATGAAATTTTCGGTTGGATTTGGCCCTCCCTCAGAGTAAAAGGCGCGAAGGCCCCGTGAACAGCGTCTGGGCAATCCTGC
>CAWHVZ010000007.1:0-458614 GCA_963832995.1 uncultured Acidobacteriaceae bacterium | reverse complement strand
ACACGTACACTACGGCGATCACGGGAACGCCGATTTACTCGACTACGGCAGGGACCATCACTGGAACATATGCGATAAAATATTTTGGGCTCAACTCATTCAACTACAGCATTGCGTTCCTTCCCGGAACCTTGACGGTAGTGAGTACACCCACAACGACAACCGTGGTGACAAATCCCACGTCCAGTCAGTATGGCGATCCATTGACACTGACGGCTACTACGAGTGCACAGGAGCAACAGGAACTGTAAGCTTCTATGACGGCTCGGTACTGTTGGGACAGGGAGCGGTCTCGGGTGGCGTGGCGACACTGACGGTTACCACGCTGAGTGCGATGACCCACAATATCACGGCGGTTTACAACGGCGACCTGACCTATGCGAGTAGTGTGAGCGGACCTGCAACCGCAACCGTCGGGAAGAGGACAGGGCCCGATGGCGGACCGGCGCTCACCGTGACAGTACAGAACGCGAGCCGGGAGTATGGGACTGCCGATCCGGAGTTCAACTACATTGTCACGGGAACGTTGCTCAATGGAGACACTTATGACGTAGCGGTAACTGGAGTGCCGATCTATATCTGTAGGCGGATATCTCCTCCTCGCCGGCCGGCACGACCTATCCGATCGACGTGCAGAGGTCTTGTAGGCGGGACTATTATGAATTCGTCGTGGTTCCTGGCACGTTGTCAATCACGAGCGCGTCTACGACAGCAACTCTGGCGGTAAGTGCCACTTCGAACGCAGTACGGCGATCGGATGCGCCCTTGCCACGACCATCGCGCCATCAGGGGGCCACCGGCACGGTTGTCTTCAGCGAAGGAACAGTGGTACTAGGCACGGGCACAGTCTCTGGAGGAGTTGCCACGCTTCACGATCTCCTCGCTCAAGGCCGGACCCTACATCATTACGTCTTATTATTCGGGCGACGGGAACTTTGGTGGCAGCACTACCGGTGCCGTCGCCGTAACTGTAGGCCAGAAGACCGGATCCGGCGGCGGCGCGGCGCTGATCATCACCGTGAATGACGCGATCCATCCGTCAGCCAGGGCAACCCGGCATTCAGCTATACCGTCACTGGCGCTCTGATCAACGGAGACACGTATGCGACGGCGGTCACCGGCGTTCCAGTCTACTCGACAACCGCGACCGTCGCCTCATCCGCCGGAGGGTACCCCGTGTCGGTCACGGACCTAAACTCGAGCAACTACACGAGTGCCTTCGTAAACGGCACGCTGACGATCGCCAAGGCGACGCCTGGTGTAGCCGGAACCGCAGCGGTGACGGTGGCCTCTTCTGTAAACCCCTCGGTGGCGGGCAGTCCGATAACTTTCACCACAACTGTGCCCGCCCCTGCTACAGGTACGGTTACGTTCTACGATGGTGCCACCGTGCTCGGCACCAGCATAATCATCAGCGGAACAGCAACGCTGACTACAAGCGCACTAGTCTCGGGAACTCACTCGATCACCGCTGTCTATAGCGGTGACGCGAACTACAACGGAGCTATATCCGTCGTACTCTCGCAGCAAGTGAATGTGGCTATGACGACCGTAACCGTCGCTTCCTCGCTCAATCCCGCCACCTTCGGCAATCTCGTAACCCTCAGTTCCACAGTCCCGACAGCCGCGACCGGCACCATCAACTTCATGGACGGGACAAGTTCTTAGGATTGATTGCGGTCACCAGCGGCGCAGCAACTATCTCGACATCGACGCTGGCTGTAAGGACACACTCTATCACCGCCGTCTATAGCGGCGATTCGACCTATAGTCCAGCCACCTCATCCACCCTCTCGCAGGTGGTCAACAAGGCCACACCTGGCGTGGGCGGCACTCCACCATTGAGCGTAACTTCGTCGTTCAACCCATCCCCCGTGGGTAGTCCCGTGACCTTCACTCTGACCGTCCCCGCGGGAGCGACCGGTACCGTCAGCTTCTACGACGGGACTACGCTGTTAGGCACAGTCCCGATCACCGGCAACACAGCCACTTTTACAACATCCTCGCTTTCTTCTGGGACTCACACCATCACCGCCATCTACAGTGGCGACGCAAACTTCGCGACTGCGACTTCTCTCGTCTTGACCCAGGTGATATCGGGTTCCGCGGCCGACTTTACCGTGAGTTCTCCCACCAGTCCCCAACTTATTCCTCCCGGTGCATCAGCGAGCTACAACATCGTTGTTAGTTCGAACGCAACACCCTTCACCAATCCGGTCGTACTGAGCGCATCGAACTTGCCTGCCGGCGCGACCTACACCTTCACTCCGGCGTCAGTAACTCCCGGTGCGACAGGGGCGAATTCACAGCTTACGATTGCTGTCCCCAGACAAACTGCCGCCATTCGCAAAAGATCTGCCGCAACCCTCGCAATTGCGCTTCTATTGCTTCCGTTTGCTTCTTTGCGCCGTTTCCGGTTGAAATCCGGTCGGATGCTGCTGGTTATCGCACTAATGTTGGCATCGCTTGGCCTTCTCACCGGCTGCGGTTCAGGGGGATATTTCTCTCAGCCCCAACAGACCTACACGATCACTGTAACTGGCACCAGCGGACCTCTGACTCACGCCACGACCGTGACTCTGACTGTTCAGTAGGAAAAAGCAATGCAGAGATTCATTACCAGCTTCGTTGGCTTGCTTCTGTTGTGGCAACCGTACGGAATAGCCCAGGCACAACGACCCAAGAACACCTTCGACGTTACCGTCATGTTTAGCGAATTGCATGCCAATGCGCCTGTGGGTGGCTGCGGCTGCTTCTGGATGGCAGGAGGTATCGGCGAACTTGCGGTTCCGCTGTGGCGTAATTTCTCAGCAGTGGCAGAAGCCAACGGGCAACACACCAGCCAGATCCCAGGCACCAACGTCGGACTGGGTCTCATCAGCGGCATGGGAGGTCTGCGTCTGCGTGTACCCAACCACACAAAATTACAGCCCTTCGGCCAGGCGCTTTTCGGCGGCGTACACGGCTTCGACAGCTACTTCCCGGCACCGGTTGGTAAGCTGCCGACCAGCTACGATACCTCTTTCGCGATGACGATTGGTGGAGGGGTAGACATAGAAATATCGAAGCACGTCTGGATACGAGCGTTGCAGGCTGACTACTACTATTCTGAGCTACGAAACGTTCAGGGTGATCGACAGAATCAACTTCGTCTAGCCGCGGGCATCGTCTTTAGGGGTGACGGACGGAAGTGAAGCACTCTTCATTAAGAAGCCCAACATATTCTCTGATCAATACTGGAATTCGCCCATAAGCCACATTCCTATCTAGGTTGGCTGTCACCGGCATTCGCTGATATAGGGTTGTTTCACAACCCACACCTTCCGGAACACTCGCGCGGTCTTTTTGACGTCCCGTGTTTTCAGCGCTTTATGATTCGCTCGTGTGATGCCCTTTCGGGACAATTTGCGAACGATTTTCACGGCTTTAGATGTTCCACAAGGGCTGTAGCATCGGTATTCCGACGGATCCCTTTCGGAACACCGGGCTGGCCGGTGCCGCCGCTGATCTGCGGACCCATACCGATAACTAACGAAATGTCGGCTAGTGTTTACGAATGCGGTTGGATCCATTTGGACGAATAACCGGCTACTCAGCACCCAAGGAGACGCCGAGCTTCAACATTTCGTTAACCTCATGAACCGCCACTATGGAGGTGGCAACCATGAGGAAACCGACTACGAATAGAACCAAAGGTCAGAAGAACCGACCGAAGACTAAGCTCGCCATTCCAGATTTGGAACACTCAAAACTCGCGGTCTTACGAAGCCTCGGCTCGCCGGACTCAAGGCGTGGGTACCAGCATGCCATTGATGAGTTCGTCGCCTGGTATTGTTCTGAGCCACGGCTGGCATTCAACAAAGCAGTGGTTTTGCGTTACCGGTTTTACCTAGAGGAGCGCGGCCTTGCTCCGGGAACTATCAACGTCCGACTTGCAGCCGTGCGTCGGTTGGCTTACGAAGCAGCCGACGCTGGTCTGTTGAGCCCCGAACTGGCAGCCGGTCTGATTGCGGTCGGATCACGGGCAATCCGGAGGTGATCCACTTGGCCGAATAACCGGCATCTCGGACACGTGATTGCGGCCGATTGACCCCTTGCCGATTTCTCAATGAGTGCTAAATCGCAAATGCGCTCACCGACACCGGATTAGCACCGAGAAAGTCAGCTTCTCTGAAGTAATGATTCCGGCCTAGACGGACCCGGACGAGCCCAGAGATGGCCGCGGAAGGAAAAATCGTCTTATTGAACCTATGTCCTCTGCCTTTCTTGGGCAGAGGTTTACAGGGCAGAGGTCGTGGGTGCGTTAAGGGTTCAATAGCTGTTCCCAAGGGTGCCTCAAGGCGCTAGAGCGTATTCCTCTTTGCTATAGAGCATGGAAAGGAGTTCTGAACCATGCTTGAGCGTCTTGCGGCCGGATGTTTGGGAGGAGTTGTGTGATCGCTTGCTGGAGCGCCTCGGCGGTTCTGGCTTTGGCGGCGCGGAGCAGATGTTTGAGTTTGGCCCATGCCTTCTCGATGGGATTGAGGTCGGGCGAGTACGGCGGCAGGTAGAGCAGCTCGGCCCCGGCAGCTGCGATCCTGTCCTGGACGCCAGCCACCTTGTGCGAACTGAGGTTGTCCATGACGACGACGTCGCCCGGCCGCAACACGGGGCAGAGCACGTGGTCCAGATAGGCGAGGAAGATTTCGGCGTCGGTGGCTGCTTCGATGGTCATGGTGGCGATCAGGCCGCGCAGGCTCATCGCACCTAGCAGGGTCAGGATTTTCCAGTTCCCTTGGGGCGTGGTCTCGTGCACGCGAACGCCGCGCGGCGCACGGGCATAACGCCGGGTCATCTGGGTCGAGACACCGCTTTCGTCAAGGAAGATCAACTGCTCCGGCGCGATCGAGCGGAGCCGGTCGAGGAAGACTTCGCGCCGCCGGCGGTTCTTTTCGCTGTCTCGCTCCGTGGCGTGGAGCGACTTTTTTTCAGCCGCAGGCCCAGTTCCCGAACCACGCGCCACATCTGTGTTTGGCTGATCGCCACGCCGGTGGCGCGCTCCAGCTCCTCCCGCAGCTCCCGAAGAACCAGGTCCGGCTTCGCCTTCAGCAACGCCTTCACCCGCGATCGATCCACACGGCTCGGACGCCCATGCCGCCTCTGAGCAGCACGCTCGACCGCGCCGCTTCGCTTATGCGCAGCCGATACCTTCCACGCCCACGGTACGCTCACCCCAAACCGCTCCGCAAGCTCGCGCAACGTCCCCTTCCCCGCCGCATGCGCCTCTAACAACTTCCTCCGCAGATCATCACTGTAAGCACGAGCCATCCTCCAAGCCTGCGCTCAAACTCAACTCATGCAAAGAATCAAACTATATACCTTAGAGGAATATGCTCTAAAAGGAGCCATCCGCTACGCCTAGTTTCTTACAGTTACGCGTTTCCAATTCACTGTCACGGCAGAGGTCGCGGGTTCGAGCCCCGTCGTCCCCGCCATACATTCCAAAGTTCTTAGGATCAATTGGCGACCTACAGTGACAACCAAATCAGGGTCCGATAAAGGTCCAATAAGCCCGCTACTGCCTTGTTTCCGGGTATTTTTCTTCTACTTTCTGACCCACGTTTGACACGATCATTCTTACAACCTTGCTCTGTGCTGCCCGCTTGTTCGAGTTCACTGCCTGTGTGTAGACCCGTTTGACGGGTGGTCCGATTCCATCTTCACTGATGGAGTTTGCCTCACGTCAAGAGTGCGAATCGGATGTCGGTCCGAAAATCTGCTTCATCGCTTTCATTATTTCCTCCGTGGGTTGCGCTGCATCGAACGGGCTTGGACTACGTTCTCGACTTTAGGCCAATGCGCGCGTTTCACCGGACGGTGCGTTTCACGACGGGCGCGGAACTCCCACGGTGAATTGTTTCCGGCAGGAGCACCAAGTCGGCCGCTTCCTCAGCATCTTTGAGGAGCGTCTTGCGCGGCGTGCCTATCTGCGCACGCATGGTCAGCCCACGGGCTAAATCCGTGACCTGGATAGCACGCGCGGCTACGGGAAAGTCAGATGGGATTTCTCCCGCGCTGATCCCGTCCCGGAAACGACGCTCCAGCAGCGCCGCGCCGCCCGCGGCTGCGTTCTGCAAAAAACGTTGAACCTCAGCGTCGTTCACAAGCGGCGCGACGCAAATCAGAAGGCAGCCCCGGGCGGACCCTTTCTCGGTCGCACTCTCGACGGCGTACCTCAGAAAGCCCGCGATCGAGTCGCGAAGACTCTGTGGCGAGAGGAGTGCCTTCGCGGCTGATGCGCCCTTCCGTTCTGCGTACGCCCGAAGGGCGCGTAAGAATATCGCTCGCTTATCCCCAAAGACGGCATACAGGCTCGGCCTTCCCACGCCCATCCCTTCGACGAGATCGTCAATCGTCACGCCGTCGTAGCCTTTCGACCAGAACACCTGAGTCGCCTTTTCCAGCGCCCCTGTCTCGTCGAAGCTGCGCGGTCGACCCCGCGGCCTAGCGGTATTTTGAATCATTTAGTTCAAAACTCCTTGACACTGTCCATTCTACCAATATAGAACTAAATAGTTCGTAAATCGACAAGCTGGCTTTGGCCTCGTGCCCTTCCGGTTCTACTTTCCCCTTTCACTAAGGAGCAACATGAAACATTCGATCGCACTCGTCACCGGTGCTACTTCCGGGCTCGGTTATGCGGCAGCCCGCTTGCTCGCCGCCGAGGACTACCGCGAGGTCATCGTCACCGGGCGCAGCCTGGCCCAGATCAAGGAAACGGCCGCTCAGCTCGCGGCGGAGACAAAAAGGCAGATATTCACGCCGCTGGAGCTTGATCTGAACGACCCGGTCAAGGTTCACTCCGCCGTCGCCGCGCTGGTCAAGCAAGGTCGGCCGGTCGATTTCCCGCTGCTCAATGCAGGGTTGGTTCCCTATAAGCAGCGCGTGCTCACTGCGGCGGGCGTCGAAGCATCTCAGGCCCCGCTCATTGGCCATCATCAACTGACTGTTGGGTTGCTCAATGCCAACCTGCTGAGTCCCAACGCGCGGATTATTATCGCCGGCGCGGAGCCTGCGCGCGGGGGCGTACCCATGTTCAAGTACACCGACCTGCCAGAGTTCGCGGCCAAATACCACCAAGCCAACCGAACCGCCGCTGTGGAAGCCCTTATCCGCAACGGGCCAAACGTGAAATATGTGCCTAACAACGCGTATGCCGACGCGAAGCTCATCATCGCTTGGTGGACCGCGGCACTGGCGCGCCGGCTGCCCTCCGGCATGGCCGTGTACGCTGTCTCGCCCGGTGGGGCGACCGCCACCAAGGTGGTGCGAAGCGCTAGCCCGTTGTTGAAATATCTGTTTATCCCAATCGTGAACCTCATTCCCGGCATGAATCAGACGCCGGAGACCGCGGCCCATCGCTACATCCAGGCGTCGGAGTTCGGAACCGACGTCTCAGGGCAGTTCTTCGCCTCGGCTCAAGGGAAGTTCTCAGGCCCAATCGAGGTGCAGCGCCAGCCACACCTCCACGATCGCGCCAGCCAGGAAGCCGCGTGGCAGGCCGTCGTCAAGGTCTCCGGCCTGGACTTGTCTTAACCAGCATCCTTGATCACGGTGTCCTGGAGGAGCGCTGATCGGCGCTCCACTTGATGCAAAACAACATGGCTACATCCCTAACTTTGGAATCAGGACGACAGAACTAAGATCAACCAAGGAGATACACATGAAACGGTACGAAGGTAAAAAGGTGGTAATCATCGGCGGCACGAGCGGCATGAGGCTCGCGACGGCAAAGATGCTCCTTGATGGAGGCGCGAGCGTTCTGGTAACGGGTCGCTCAAAGGAAGGCCTGGAATCGGCGCAGAAAGAGCTTGGGAATGAGGCCATCGTGGTTTCGAGCGACGCGCGGTCGTTGGCGGACCTCGACGCACTCGTTTCGCGAGCGAAGGCCCAGTTCGACACACTCGACCTGCTGTTCGTCAACGCCGGGTTCAGCACCCGAGCGCCTCTTGAGAGCATCACCGAGGCCATCTATGACGAGATGTTCAACCTGAACGCCAAGGGACCGCTTTTCGCGGTGCAGAAGTTCGCACAGCTAATAAACCGGGGAGGCTCTGTCGTCCTCACGACCTCAATCGCCAACGTCAAGGGAATGGCTGGCAATGCCACATACGGAGCCGCGAAGGCCGCGCTACGATCATTCGCTCGGACGCTGGCTGCTGAGTTGATTCCTCACGAGATTCGCGTCAACGCGGTGACGCCCGGTCCCATTGACACGCCGATCGTCGAAAAAGCGTTTCCCGCTGACGCAGTCGCTCAGATTAGAGAAAAGATGATTGGCATGGTCCCGATGAAGCGCTGGGGGACGTCGGACGAGATCGCCAAGGCCGTCCTCTTCCTCGCGTTCGACGCGACCTTCACGACCGGCGCCGAACTTCCGGTAGACGGAGGATGGTCTCAACTCTAAAGTGTGGACCACGCTTGATGAGCTGACCGATGAGTATCGGCGCGGAGATGCAGGCCGGTAAAAGGAGGAGCATGAACATGCACAATCTGGTAGTGAGCTGTTTGTTGGCTGCTTATCTCGCAGCGAACGTGTACGCCATTGTGAAGGTACGAGTGTTTGAGTTGGCCCGTTCGCGCAATCATCTCATACTCTATGGCGTTCCCTTCATATTGTGGGGCTCTGTCATCCTGTTGGGATGTTGGCTCATGGAGATCATGCGCCGATTCGATGAATGGGCCGCCTGATGGCCATTGAGATGACTTATTTGCGGACAAAGCTCCGAACAAGTTAGCTGAGAACCGCAGTGCATTGTCAACTCCGGATATTCACGATGGGCGAGAAGACAAGCGTAAAGGTGGTCGGAGCGGATGAGAAGAAGCGCAAGGTAACGGTGGACGTGGCGCGCCCAAAAGGAAAGAAGCTACACTTCGTCGAACCGAAGCTGGTTGAGGCGCGGCATTTGGATGACGGTGTGGGATATCTAAAAATCGCAATGTTTCCGGGACTCGTCGGAGTTGAGGTAGCAAACGAAATCTCCCGCTCTCTTGCAGCTTTGGGAGAAATAGATAGCCTGGTAATCGATCTCCGTGGGAATGCGGGCGGTGGAATAGGAGCCCTCCGAGTGATGAGCCTGCTAACACCAACCAAGATTCCAGTCGGGTTCGCCCTCGCAAAGAACCGAGTAACGCCGAACCTGGACACGGCTAAGCACAGCTTTCGCCGGTTCGACAGCATTCCCAAATCCACGAGTTCTCTTTGGCTGCTAGCTGCCAAGTTCGGTCCAGCGATGTTGTCGAAGTCACCGATCGTACTTGAGGCGGAAGGACTGGGGGCAAAGAAATTTCATGGTAGGGTCGTGGTTCTGGTTGATCGGTACACCGCAAGCGCGGCTGAGATGATCGTTGCATTCGCCCGCGAGAACAAACTCGCCACGATTGTGGGCGAGCCAACCGCCGGCCGATTGCTGTCTGCGACCTCTGTAAAAGTCGGAGAGGGGTAGCAAGTGGATTTGCTCTGGGAAGGACAGCGCATACGTATTCGGACCGTAGGGAAATCTGCCTCAAGTCGTCACGTCCCAGAGGTGCAAATGTCATGCCCGCTTCAATCTGGCCACTATCAAGCGCGTCGAAGAGTTCCAACATTGTTAGGCTTCGGAATCGTAGCCGGATCTTGGGGAATCTCGCCCTCTGCACGATCCGCACTTGGCGCCGCAAAATAGGGAAAGTCCAAGGGGATATGCCAATGGTGAATTCCCGTGCATATCGCTGGCTGATCGCGCGCGCGTCATCAACGGCGTTCCGAAAGTCGTCGTCCAGCCGATTCATCATCTGGCTGACCCTGACTACCAGCGCGTGGCCCGATGCGGTGAGGGCTACGGAATCGCGGCGAAAAATGTCGAATCCAATTTCTGCTTCAAACTCCTTGATCTGACGGCTGACATAAGGCTGCGAGACGTTTAGGCGCTCCGCCGCCTTGCGGAAATGCAATTCCCGAGCGACGGCCAACACGTATTGCAGTTTTCTGAGCGGGGGAGGAATGCTCATGTATGCCTCCGAGGAAAATGTCACTTTCTCAAATCGCCGCGGTCTGCTGTCAGCGAGTTCCTTCGTTCTCTAAAGGCACTTTGGATTCGTCTTTGGGGCGTTTCCATGCAAATATTTCTGATGAAAACTTCTGGGCGGCGCGAAGTTTTGACATGGAGCTATGAGTTAGCTAACTTTAGGAAGACAGTAGCTACGTACATGGCGGAAGACTTGCTGCGCTGGCGTCGCCAGAGCGCCTATCCACTGATTGACGATTATGTCTTCGCCAGTGAGGCTATGCGGGGCAAGCAACCGTACTGGCCGGACAACCTCATGAAGCGGCATATCCGTCCGGTTGCGAAAGCAATCGGCATTCACAAGAACATCGGCTGGCATACCTTCCGCCACACCTTCGGCCACTGCTCAAGGCCAACGGGGAAGATGTGAAGACGGTACAGGAGCTCTTACGGCACGCCAACAGCAGGATCACGCTTGAGGTGTACACGCAAGCAACGTCCTCCAACAAGCGGGCCGCGCAGAGCAAGGTTGTAAGGATGATGGTTCCGAATCTGGGTGAAACGAAGGATGAAATACACCCACAAAAGGCGGGGTAGGATGCTTATTGCACCCATATCAAACCCGGAACCTCTGTCTCTTTGGGGTCACCCATCATCCTAAGTTATTTAGAATGATGGCGGGGACGACGGGGCTCGAACCCGCGACCTCTGCCGTGACAGAAAAAGGAAACGCATAACTTATTGGAATCAGGGGGAACGGATGGCTCCTTTCAGCGCCCTGAGGAACGCTTGGCAACCCTTATCGCACCCTTATTGCACCCACGACCTCTGCCCTGTAAACCTCTGCCCGGACTTGCACAGCAGCCCCTGGCTAGATTGCCCGGACATGCTCTCCGATGCAACCCCTCCTGTTAGTTTCACCAGCCAGTCGGCTTCGCGAAGGTTCCCTTTCGGTCGGTAAGCGTCCTCGGAAATTGGCTGCTGGCAAGGTCTCCCCTGACGAATCCTTTTAAGGAAGGTTGCGTATTGCCTCAATTCGCGGCTGTGGAACTGATGGGGATTGAGGATGCCGACAGGCAGGCCGAGTTCTTGGGCGACGATTCGCACCGGCTCCGCTAGGTCGGAATCGTTCGTAACCAAGACCGCGACCTCGAACCTCTTCGAGTAAGCATTCCGTAGCAAATGCGAGGCGAGGTTCACGTCCGAACCCTTCTCCTCGGTCTTGTCCACCCAAACCTTCTGCGCGGGCGTGACATTGGTCAGGTACATCGGAACGGAGTGGGTCAGGAAGTGCCCGTACTTGATCTGTAGGTTCGGAATGGTTTTGAGCGCCCGGATGTAGAGCCCCTGGTCGTGGGCTGACGTGGGATTGTACGGTCTCGAACTGACCCGCGCGGTAAAGTAGTGAATCTCCTGGACTGTATCGGTTGGCAGCAACGTCTGCGCCAGCTTCCCCAAATCCAGCCACTTGTACGGCGTCCGTTTAAGGGCCCCGTAGTATAGGTTGAACCCGTCGATGTAAACGTTGACGATCGCCACCCGTCATCCCAGTATTCAGAAGTTGACACCGTTGTGTGTGCCTGTACAATTGTAGAAGAAACTCCCCCTGCTCCTCGGTGGGCAGGAAGCGAAGCCGATCCGCAAGGGTCGGCTTCAGTGTTTTTGCTGTTGATTCGCCGACAAGATCAGAGTCGATCCCGAATGACTCAACTCCTTGTGCGGAGTTTCTCCCTTTGTCAGGCCCTTCGGAAGGATACAGAAAGCCTTCAATCGGCGCGATTCCCAAGAAGCGACCTAGCCGCATTGCCAAGTGGAACTTGCGTATCGGTTCCACCATCGCCGTTTCACCTGATAAACTTCGGTCGTTCCCTTCCTAGAATCAAATTTGGCTGCCAACTCTATGGTTCCATCAGAATGGATTCACTCTAACCCGTTTCGAGTCTTGTGCTTGTCCGCAAATGCGACGGCCACAGAGATTCACAAGGCCGCAGCGAGTATGCGCAGAGCCGCGACGCTTCGAACCGTCGAATCGAAGCCAGATGACGTGCCTTTGTTGGGCTCTGTTCCCAGGACCGAATCTGATATCCGTGCCGCCATCGGCAAATTGGAGAGTCCAGCCCAACGCCTCAAGGCCAGACTGTTTTGGTTTCATTCCTCGTTGCGCCCCGGTGGTCTTTTATTAGAGACGGATGCAGCTGAGAGCCCCGCGTCTCCTCTCAAGCAAGCGGCCTCGAAGCACGATCAAGCTCTTTGCAGCTTGTACGAAGCGCTGATGAACGCCTCCAATGACTCTGCGCCTCCGACTTGGGTTAACGTCCTTCGGAAATGGCATCTGGCGACTAGCAGCGATGAATATCGGAGACTCAACTCCACCCTCGAGAACCTCGGGGCATTTGAGCCGCCGGCTTTGACCTCTGAAATAGAGGAATTGCAAGCAGAAGCGATGTTGCTTGGAGCTGAACCTCTTATCGTGTCGGGGCGTCATGCGCTTGCAGCCGGCGATCACCAAAAAGTACGGAACAGGCTAGATGGCCACCCTTGATGCTCAGGGAATCATCGATCCCCATAAAGTTGGGGTCATCGGGTTCAGCTTTACAGACTGGTACGTTGAAAATGAGCTGGTCAAAGCACCGGACCGCTTTGCGGCTGCAACCATCGCCGAGGGCGCGGACAACAGCTATTCACAATATCTTCTTTGGGGCAGCGCTAACCCCCAGTTACGCAAACAAATGGAGGCAATCAACGGTGGCCAACCCTTCGGAGCGGACCTAATCAAGTGGGTGACAAGAGCGCCGGCATTTCACTTGGATCAGGTCAAAGCTCCTATTCGCATCGAAGCGATGACCCCAGGGTCTCTAATCGGGGAGTGGGAGATCTACTCTTCGCTGCGCCTGCAACGCAAGCCTGTGGATCTCATCTACTATCCGAACGGCCAACATCAACTCCAGAGGCCGCTCGAGCGATTGGTCTCGGCACAGGGAAATGTAGATTGGTTTCGCTTCTGGCTTCAGGGATACGAAGATCCTGACCCTGCAAAGTTCCAACAATATGAAAGGTGGAAACGAATGAGGCAAATAAATCGATCGCTAACGCCGTAAATCGGACTCGCCCACTTCAACATTAACCCCGGCGACCTCAGCTCCATCTTCGACGACCTCACACCATGGGTCGCGCGCCCCACCCAATTTCCTCAAAGGAAGATATCCTCGATACTCGCGAGACTACGACTTCAGACCGCTGCATCTCTGTTGAAGACTTCATCGCCGCCGAGTTGAGATGGTAGATCCACCAGACGATCGCGCTCGAAGGGGTAGGTCTCGATGATATGGGTACGACCAGCATTCAGGTGCTGGTCATACTCTCGTATACGCTCTACTTCATACCCAAAGAGACGGTGCGCTCCATCAAGGGTCAGTGAAAAGGCATCCGCAACCTCGAGCACGGAATGGATGGTTGGATGTTCCTTGGTGCGAAAGAGATTCGAGAGTAGATTCCTCGTCAGTAGTTCCCGCTTCTCATGTGCTCGATATTCCTCTTGGCTGGCGGGTGATATTTGACGGAACAATCCCCGGAGGTGAATCAAGGTATCTGCAATCTGCTCGCGTGAGACGAAGTTGTACACGTTGAGCACCCTCCTCGAAAGTCTCAGCACGGGAGTCGGAAGCCTACAAAAGTTCGAAAGGTTGCTCTTAAGACATTAGTCGATTCAGAATCGATCAATCAACGCGTCTGTAGACACATATCGAAATCATACAAGACAACAGTTTTGCTCCTCATACCCTATCTGGGCCGATTGATCAGTGCCACCGTTCGATTACGCGCTACGCCAATTCCTTTGCATCACAAGCAGCTTAAGATCTTTCGTCTCAGCACGAAGCTGTGAGGGAAGGCATCACCCGATATTTTTTTGATATCACCCGATAATGGAAAAGTATTGGACGGAATCGTCGAGCAGGTTTGCATGAGGCACATCCTAATGGCTACTTCTCGCCCAGCAACCTTGGTCTTTGCGGGCCGCGGACAATGCACGATTTCTGACGCGATAATGTATTTTATCGGTTAGGAGTCAATCGCTAAACAGTGTAGAAGCGTTCTCGGAATCTCTTCCCCTAAATATCGTATGTTCAATGAGCGCATTGGCGATTTGCACTAAGCCGCTAGCGCGGCAGGGGTATGCCTCTGTGGCTTTGGATAGAGTTTTGGACACCCAAGGAGGTGTCCATGACTCACCTGCGCCAGCGCATGCAGGAAGATCTCCGGCTGCGCAACTTCTCGCCCCGCACGATTCACTCCTACACCCGGATCGTGGCTGAGTTCGCCAGCTATTTCCGCAAGTCGCCCGATCAACTCGGCCCGGAACATATCCGCGCCTGGCTGCTGTACCTGCTCGATGAGCGGAAGCTGGCCTGGGGAACGCTCCAGTGCGCCCGGTCGGCGTTGAAGTTCCTGTACACGCGCACTCTGAAGCAGACATGGTTTGATCAGGAGATCATCAAGCCCAAGGTGCGCCGTAAGCTGCCCACCGTCTGGAGCCGCGAAGAAGTCTGCACTCTGCTCGATGCCACTACCAACACCAAGCATCGTGCTCTGTTGGCCGTGTACTACAGTGCCGGGCTTCGCTGTCAGGAAGCTCTCGATCTGAAGGTCAACGATATCGACAGCAAGCGGATGGTCATCCACATCCGCGAGGGCAAGGGCAAGTTCCCGCGCCAGGTCATGTTGTCGCCCAAACTGCTTGAACTGCTGCGCGTCTATATGGAGGTGGCGCAAGCCCAAGGACTGGCTCTTTCCCGGAGAGCGGCCGGACCATCCCTTGTTTCAGAACGCGGTGCGTGTCGCCTGTCAGAAGCTGCGCAAGAAGCTCGGCATCTCCAAGCCGCTGAGCCCGCATGTGCTGCGACATTCCTTCGCGACACATCTACTCGACGCAGGCACCGACCCGAAGCGCTTCCTGTTTCTCTCTTACGATCTCCACCAGACTCATGGGCCTAACCCTCCTTCAGCAGCCGTTGCCGGCTGCCGTTCGTAGTCGATTCGTTTCCGGAGCAGAATGAGCCCGATCCGGATTTCAGTCAAAAAGAAGCCCCGGCCTTGAGCCGGAGCTATGCGATATACGCGGCCAGCGATCCGCCGTTCACCTTGACGAGTGCGTCCTTCGATTGAATCCCCTTCAGATAAACCATCGTCGACTGTATGTCGCGGTGGCCCATCCATTGCTGCAGGGTGCGGATGTCTACGCCGTCCCGCAGATGCTCGGTGGCAAAAGTGTGGCGAAACTTGTGAAGGAAGAACCGCTGACAGTAAGGTCCCGTGTCGCAGCGGTTGCCATGCTTGGTCACGCATTGGCCGCAGTTGAGCTTGGCGCGATGCGCGACCGCTTTAATGACTTCAATGTGGAGACTGTTCGGCTTGCCCTTGGTGTTGGGGAAGACAAGGTCCGAGAGAGCTGCGTTGCGTCTCTCCTTGAGCTGCCGCAACTGCTCAATCATCGCTGCGGGTACAGGGACGGCCCGCTCTTCGTAGTTCTTCGGCTTGAACCTCCAGATGGGCTTCGCGGTCACGCGGACCACACAGTTGCGGAAGTCGATGTCCCTCCACGTTACAAACCGGATCTCGCGGTCGCGAAAGCCGGTGGCGAGACAGAACTTGATGAGTATCGCCTCATCGGAATCGGCGTGCTCGATCATCGCCGCGATCTCTTCCGGCTCGTAGATGGGACGGATGGTTTCGACGTAGTTGGGCCAATCGCTGCGCTCGACGAGGCCCTTGTGTCCATGCCGCTTGAACAGTTGCAGAACCGTGACGAGGCGATCGTAGACCGTGCGCGGGACGAGCCCCAGATCGGAGCAGTCGCTCATGAATTTGAGTATGTCCTCGCGGGTGACTTCGTCGACATAAACCTTGGTATAGGAGTTCCGCCAGAGCACTTTGAGGATCGGTCGATATGTCCGGTAGGTGCGCAGGCTGCGGTGCCTGCGGATGTATTCGAGGTACTGTTCGATGGCCGCGTCCATGGTCAGACGCGTAGGCTCCTCGATGACCGTGGCGGTCGATCCGGGAAGCGCCAGCAGGCCGGCTTTGACGGCTTTCAACTCGATGGACTTGGCACGAGCCGCCGGGAGAAGGAGTTCGAAGCGCTCAACCGGTTTTCGGCGGCGGCGGCCCTCTTCATACCATTCGAGGTAGTAGCGGCCCTCGGGATGGTGCTCGTCCAGGCCGCCGACCCAGACGCGGTCGCGGATGATTCTGCCGTTGCGCTCGACGACCCGGGCGAATGGCCACTTGCCATTCACCTTGACCATCTTGATGACGTTGACCCGATCGGCGTACTCGCGACTTCTTGCCATGCTCCAAACCCCTCCCTGGGGAGTGGTATGGACATGTAGCGCGGAGAGCAAATTCGATCAAGGAAGGGGAGGCTGAGGAGGCCAAAAATGGACAGTAAAATCCGGCTATTTTTGGAGAAAAACGGACAGTAAAGCGGACAGTAAATTGTCTAAGCGATTGAAACTTATGGAAAATAGTTGCGAGGGCAGCGCTCTAACCAACTGAGCTACGTCCCCCTGAGGGGTTTTCAACGACTTGCGGCAGGTGCTTTGTCAAAGGCACTTTGAAGGTTTCCAAACCGCGTATCGGAGTGCCGCTCGGAACCAATCTCAAAAACGCTCCGGGTTGAATCGCCCGAAGCGCCTAAGAAAATTCGTTCACAGCACCACAAGAAGATTGTAGCAGAGCATCAGCCAAATTCGCGATGACAGTAGAGGTTTCTCCTCGAAGAATTGTCAGCGTTTTCGCTACGCAGATATCGACTCCAAGCTGACGAGCATCGCTCTCAGCATGAAGGGCGCAATCGGTTTTGTAAAAGTGCAAAAGAAAGAGGGCTGACAAAGCCAACCCTCGTATCCACCCACTGTTCGAGAACCCTATGCAAGTGCCGCCTTGCAATATGCCAGGCATTTAGCTACTTCCTTCACAGAATCAGAACCCGCCGGAATGGCATACTCCAGCTCGATCGTTGCCGGAAACTTATAGCCTTCCTTCTTCATCGTCTGCAGCAGTTCTTTGATCGGCGTATCGCCCTCTCCCCACGGCATGTTTGCTTCGCCATGCTCTTTGCTCTTCCTATCCTTCAAGTGCATGCTGGTAATGCGAGCGTGGTTCTTCTTCAGGAATGCAATCTGGTCGGTGTTGCCAGCCGCCGTATAGTGCCCCATATCGATATTGATTCCGTTATACGCGGACTGCGCCATGGCCTCATCCCAGGTGGTTGGGGTCGCCTGCAGGTGAGCGTGGTAGCCGATCATCATTTTATGCTTCTCGCCGAATTTGCCGATCCTCGCCGTCAGCTCTGAGTTACCGTCCGGCATCTCCATCGTCAGCTGCGTACAGCCGAGAGTCTTCGCCGCGGTGAACGCATAATCGTACTCCGCATCGGGCATGCTCATGTTCAGGCCAATCTTGAAGGCAAAGAAGGTCACGCCCGCGTCGTTGTACTTCTTCCGCAGCGCAACATACTTGTTCATATCCATCGTTGTGCGCCACTTGGTCAACTCTTCGGCATGCGCCTTCTGCGCTGCCATCTGCTCAGGCGTCATCGGAGGACGCTGCCGCGGAGCTCCCGGCGCTGCCCCACCAGGCGCGCCCGCACCGCCACCACCAGGACCACCCGGACCACCGAACCCTCCCCGCGGCGGACCCACCGGCGCGCCAGCCCAAATCTCCTGCACCGGAACCTCCATTTCAATCGTGTCGATCCCGTTTTCCACCATGTACAACAAATCAGAGTCAGCGTCGGTCTTCGGCATCTGACGGTAGCTGTAGTTGATCACCCCGATATGTACACCGTTGAACACCGAGTTCGGCTTGCCCGCTGCAAAAAGCTTGCCCGGGTTGGACATCATCGTGGCTGCAACAGGCAGACTGCTCAATGCAAGTTTGTTGAATTGCCGTCTTGAATAAGTCATCTCAGTGCTCCTGGTAGATCAGGTTTAGGTTAGTCATGGCGAAATAGAGTTCCGGGCAACAATCAAAAACGAAGCCAGCCCAGGTAAGAAAGTGCTGCATCAAGTTCAGACGAAGCGCATGCAACGATAACCAGTGGCCCAAAAATAAAAATACAGAAGTGAATAAAAGAATGCGTCCTAAGCTTGACTTCATTGGATGATATATAAAATGTGAAAAATCGACGTCCAACATTTACAGCAAAATATGCTCGTCCGTCAACTTATTCTTCGAATCCCCTGAGCTGCTTGCCCCGGGTGGAACCTGCGGCAACCCTATCAATCCATTGCATCCTCCCCCGCCGTCCCATACACTAAGGCCTGCTCCATGGAATGGGCGGATAGCTCAGTTGGTTAGAGCGCCTGCCTTACAAGCAGGATGTCGGGGGTTCGAGTCCCTCTCTGCCCACCAACCCTTCCATGGCGCAATACCGAACAACGCGAGCGAGTCTTTAGCCCGTATGCAAGAGTCGTCCCGATAGCCGCTCATGCCTCCCCGCCTCATCCTCAACGCGGACGATTTCGGCCTCACCCCCGGCATCAACCGCGCCATCGCCGAGCTCCACCAGGCCGGCGCCCTCACCTCCGCCACCCTCATGGCCACCGGCCCGGCCTTTGACGACGCCGTCGCCGTCGCCCGCGCCAACCCCACCCTCGGCGTCGGCTGTCACATCACCCTCGTCGACGCCGTCCCCGTCGCCCATCCGCAGAGCATCCCATCCCTCCTCGGCGGCGACGGCAAGACCCTCCGCACCAGCATCGTCGACTTCACCCAGGCCCTCCTCCGCGGCGACATCCGCGAGGACGACATCGAGCGCGAAGCCCTCGCTCAGCTCCAAAAACTCCAGCGCGCCGGCATCGACGTCACCCACATCGACACCCACAAGCACACTCACCTCTTCCCCGCCGTCGCCCGTCCGCTCCTCCATCTCGCCGAGCGATGCAACATCGGCGCCATCCGCAATCCCTTCGAACCTTCCTTCACCCGCTCCCTCCGCCACGGCGGCCTCCTGCGCCGCCTGCAGATCAAACTTCTCAACACCCTGGAGCCGCGCTTCCGCCGAATCCCGCAGATCCTCCACGCCCATGTCCTCACCACCGACGGCACCCTCGGCATCTCCGCCACCGGCGACCTCAACACCAGCACCCTCACCGAAACCCTCCGCGCGCTTCCCTCCGAAGGCATCTTCGAGCTCGTCTGCCATCCCGGCTACAACGATCGCGACCTCGACGCAGTAGACACCCGCCTCCGCGCCACCCGCGAAACCGAGCGCGAAGCCCTCCTCACCGTCATTCCCAATCTCAGCTCGCAGCCTCAACACCCCCGAGCTCATCCACTACGGAAACCTCGGCAGCCTCGGCGCCCTACGAGAACTCGGCCGCTTCCGGCCCAACAACGGCTACGAAAAGGTCCTCTAAACCTCTCTTCAACTAAGTTCCCGTAAACCTCCCTTGGCAATCCGCCGTAACCAAATAAAGCGTCAGTCAGTCTCACCAACGCATCGCATCTCCGGACCCCTTATGAAGATCGGCATCACCTGCTACCCCACCTACGGCGGCTCCGGCGTCGTGGCCACCGAGCTCGGAATCGAACTCGCCGCCCGCGGCCACGAGATCCACTTCATCACCTACTCGCAGCCCTTCCGCCTCACCGGCCGCGAGGCCAACATCCACTTCCACGAAGTAGCCGTCTCCAACTACCCTCTCTTCGAACACCCTCCCTACGACCTCGCCCTCGCCACCCGCATGGCCGAGGTCGCCGAGTTCTACTCGCTCGATCTCCTCCACGTCCACTACGCCATCCCCCACTCCGTCAGCGCGCTCCTCGCCCGCCAGATGATCCAGGCGCAATCCTCCGGCTTCTCCGGCCGCACACTTCCCTTCATCACCACGCTCCACGGCACAGACATCACCCTCGTCGGCCTCGACCGCTCTTACCTTCCCGTCACCAAATTCGGCATCGCCCAATCCGACGGCGTCACCGCCATCTCCAGCCACCTCCGCGACCGCACCCGCGAATTCTTCGGCATCGACTCCGAGATCGAGGTCATCCGCAACTTCGTCAACTGCGACGTCTACATCCGCACGCCCGAGCTCGTCGCCGCCATGCGCCCGCCGCGCTCCGCCAAGGCCAGCCGAGCGAAAAACTCCTCGTCCACCTCTCCAACTTCCGTCCCGTCAAACGCGTCACCGACGTCGTCGAGGTCTTCGCCCGCGTCGCCCGCGCCCTGCCCGCCCGCCTCATGCTCATCGGCGACGGCCCCGACCGCTCCACCGCCGAGTACCTCGCCATCCGCACGGTGTCCAGGACCGCATCCACTTCCTCGGCAAGCAGGACAACGTCAACGAGCTCCTCCCCCTCGCCGACCTCATGCTCATGCCCTCCGAGATGGAGTCCTTCGGCCTCGCCGCCCTCGAAGCCATGGCCTGCAGCGTCCCCTCCATCGCCACCCGCGTCGGCGGCGTCCCAGAGCTCATCGAGCACAATAAAAACGGCCTGCTCTTCGAAGTCGGCGACACCGACTCCATGTCCACCGCAGCCATCGCGCTGCTCTCCGACGAACCCCGCCTCGCCACCCTCTCCCGAGCCGCCCGCAAAACCGCCCAGGACCACTTCTGCGCCTCCCGCATCATCCCCCTCTACGAGGAGTATTACGAGCGCGTCATCCACAGAACAAAATCTCGCTCCTCAGAAGTGTCATCCTGAGCGAAGTTGCCCGCGCACTTGCGGGCAACGAGTCGAAGGACCTGCAGTTGCCTTTGCTGTTGCTTGTTCTCTTATCAGCCACCTCAAACGATCGGGTACCCCATCCTTCGCAGCTCCTCCGCGAAGGGTGGGATGAAGAGGATGCTTCTATGAGACGGCTGGTGGCTGTCAAGGTGTTTTGTTTTTTTTCTTCATGGCGTTTTTTGTCTTTGCCTTGGTGTTGGTAGCGTTCATCTCGGGCTTCTATTCGCACTCTGAGTGAACCGTGTGGGTTCGGTGCCTGTTGGTGTCCGATGATGATGAAGTGGCGCTGCTATCTGAAAAGCGGCCTTGCTGGCCTAACCCTCTTGCGCAGTCGCCAGGACCCGGATTCTCGGTTGACAGGTTGGCAAAACGATTTGGTATTGATTCCTTTCCTGAAACAGGGCTAGGCGGTGCCTGCGGGCTCGGAGATGGATTGCGGAAACGGATGCCAGCTATTTCCTGTCTGCCAGATGCGATGCAGGATGACGGCCAGCTTGCGCGCCACCGCGACGATGGCTCGCTTCTTGCCGCGCTTGCCTCCGGACGCGGCCAGCTTCAGTCCCCAGCGGCGCAGCTGGGAGTCCGGCCCGAAGCGGCCCAGCACGTATTGTGCCGCCTGCACCAGCAGGCTGCGCAGGTAGAGGTTGCCGGTCTTGGATATGCGCTGCTGCGGGTTCGAGTCGCCTGATTGGCTCTGGCGCGGACGCAGACCGAGAAAAGCTCCCGCCTGGCGGCTGTGCCGGATCTTGTCCTTGCTGTCCAGGGTGAGCACATAGGTTGCGGCGACCACCGGGCCGACGCCGGGCACGCTGCGCAACCGCTCGATCTCGGGATAGCGCGCAGCCAGTTGTTCGATCATCCGGTCCATCCCGGCGATGCTCCGGTTCAACGCTTCGACTTGCTCCAGCAGCGGCCTGGCTGCAGCAATCAGGGTTGTTGGAATGGCGTCCGCCGCGCGGGTCTGGAAGCTGGCCGTCGAGCAGGCGGGCAGGCGTCCGCCGGCGCTCTTGACCAGGCCGCGCAGCGAGTTGACGATCATGGTCCGGGCGCGCACCAGGGTGCTGCGGGCATGGATCAGATCAAGGTCGCGTTGCCGCTCCGCACTGCGGTGACGGATGGGCGACAGCAGACGCGGGTCATGCGCGGCGAAGCGGGCCAGCTTCTCGGCATCGTTGCGGTCGTTCTTGGACTCGCTGGCGGTGATGGCACGGATCTTGCGCGTGTTGGCCACCAGCACCTGATGGCCGAGCTGCCCCAGCAACCGGCTTATCCAGGCGGAGTGAGTGCCGCACTCCAAAGCAACACGCATGGTCGGCTCGCCCTCGAAGTGGCGGCGAAGAGCAGCTTCCGTGGTTGGGATACGGCCGGTCTCGATCACCTCACCCTCCCGGTTGAGCAGGCAGTAATGACTGAATCGATCCCCAACATCGAGACCTACGGTTATGGCTGGCTTTTCCATCGGTTTTTCCAAACGAGCGGCGGATTTGATAAGCTTCTGCATCGGCTGGTCTCCTTTTGCACTTCGAGTGCGTGCGAACAGATTAAATCTGCCTCGCCAGACCAGCCGTCTCATCCCATCTGAAAAAGTAGTTGTTTTGAAAGGGAGCGGCTTCAGCCGCTCCGTAAGCGCATAAATTAATCGCGCTTTAACCACTGAGGGAATGCTTCAAGTCACAAACGACTTTTTCAGCACCCTCTGAAGTCCCGAACCCAGCCTGCTTTCGAAAGCGCCTGTCAATTCTCCCCCGGCTGCTCTACGTGGTCGATCACCAGAATCTCCACCGGCCCCTTGGTCGACTCCAGCTTCAGCCCCAGCTGCTGCTTCATCGCCTGCGCAATCGACGGTCCTGGCTCTTCACCCGGCGCGTTCGGACCAAGAGTCATATCGTTGGATACAGCCTGCGTCCACTCCAGCGAAAAATCGAAAGTTCCGCTGAGCCCGGTCCGGTCGACTACCGGCCTGGGAAACGTCACCAGCCCGGTCTGCGCCGGTAACGACTCCGCCATCATCGCCAGCGTCACGTTGCGCCCGCCAATCCTGTGCCGCCCCGGCGCGCTCGGCGGCAGGCGCGCAATCATCCCGCACGGAATCGGCAGCGTCTGGCTGCTGCTGGTGCCCGCCGCGTTCTTCTGCGCGCCGTTTTTCTCTGCGTCAGCGCCCGCTCCCGCTGCATCCGGAAACACCGTCGTCGCGCACGTGTCGCTCGCCGGATGCGCGCGCAGTTGTGGCCCGGTCGTGCCCGGCTTCTCCAGCGCCATGGCAAACACCGCCGCCTGCCGCGTCTCCTTGTGCACCGCCAGCTTGAACCGTTCCGCCAGCAGGCTCTGCATCATCAGCCGCATCTGGTCCTTGGTTGCGCCGCCCGGCGCGCGCGCCTCAATGTCGTAGTGCGTATCGATCACCCACGCCGGCACATCCATCCCGAGCCCGGCCCATACCTTGAACTGCGCGCCCCGCAGCGCCAGTTCCTCAGTGCCGTTCAACTTGTACGCGAAGATGATGTACCGCATCAGCGGCTGGTTGGTCGCGCGAAACAGGCTCCCCTCCGGCACGGTCTTGTCGTCCTGGTTCATCACCCAGTAGACGTTGCCGTTGCCGTCGAGCTCAAAGTTGCTGAACGAATTACCGCCCGACTTGTTCTCCCTCACCGAAGCCACATCGAAAGCCAGCTTGTCTCCTGCCCCGGACAGACTCACTTCAGACGGACTCGTCTGCGCATGAGCTCCAACAGTCATCGCCAGCCACAAGCCTGCCGCTGCCGCCCCACTCACCACACAGAGCCGCAAGCTGAGAAAAGAATCCCGCATGACTGGATACTATGTAGCAAACTACATAATCTGTCAAATGCCGGACGCCCAGCGAGTCGTCGCAACGCACCGCATCAGCACGCTAGCTCCGGTCGGCTCTAATTTTGTCTATCGCAGATACAGGAACTTACGCCGTTCTTCAGCTAGCTTTTGCAGATTCCGTTTGGCCTTATATCTCTTGCGCAACGCCTCGAACTGCTCTTCGAACTCCTCACCCCTCCCCAGGGATTGCAGTAACGCCGCGGCCTTTTCCAGCAACTGAATCGCTGGCTCATAGCGGCTGCTTGCCGCATTGACGATGGCCTGCTCCCCTAGACGCAGATAGATGGGCGCGGCATCTTCCGGATGCGTCTTCTCGCGCTCCTCAGCCAGACGAAGCCATAGATCATTACTGCAGCCGCCGGCCTGGGCCTCCTGCCACGCATCTTCAGTCCTTCGCTCGTAGAGAAATATCTCGACGAGCAGCGAGTGATCTAGCTTGCGATCTCGCCAACGCTGAAGCAACACGTTATCGTTGCGCGCCTCCCCTTGCTTTCCCGCGATGGCTCGTCGGATGTGTGCCAGTGCCCGCGCGCGCCAGTCGTCCCACTCCTCGGCCTCATGGGCAAACTTTTCAAGCAATCGATAGCTCGCCAGTCCCGGACCATTTCGAAACTCGATCCAGATAATTCGCAAGGCATCGGCATGGCGTTCACGACGCTGGTACTCTTCGGCTACGAAAATCCGCAGCGCGGCCCCATCATAGCCGGTCGTGGATGCAACGCCCCTCTCGGCCCACGCAAGCGCCTTGTCAAGGCTGCCTGCTTCGCGATACGCACCCGCTATCCGGAGATACTGATATGCGGAACTGATGTCCCGTTCGAGCACCGCAACCAGTTGCTCAACGTCCCCAGACCGCCGGGCAATCGACTCCATAATCGCTGTAAGCCGGTAGTGACCTCCGCCCTCGCTATAACTTCGCTTGTCGGTTCTCACAGGGACCTTCGCCCACTCCGCCTCAGCCAGCTCCCGAAAAGCCGCAAGCCCCTTCGCACCGAGCACATTTGAATACTTTTCCGAGGACCGCGACCACTCATCGTACTCGGCCTTCAACTCAAAAGAGAATAGCCTTCCGGCCAGCGCCACCGGATCGGGTTGTGCTTCTTCACATGCCTTCAGGTGCAGGTCCTGCAACCGTTCCATCAATCCGCTCATATAGCCATCCGAGTCATCCGTCTTCTCTATCGCGGCTACGAGCCTCCGCATACCGTTCTCGCACAGATCGATCATGCCCTCCGCCTGCCCACCCAGCAACGCCTCAACCTCATCAAGAGCTTCCTCTATCCTTGCGGCGTATCCCTCCATTCCCCAGTAGTCCACAAAGCCTCGAATACGAATCGCTTGCTCCAGAGATTTTTTGGCTTGCGCAATCAGGACCCCCGGATCCTTTCGTCCAGCGGCAAAAAACATCAGTCTTCGACGAAGTGCCTCATCCCTCTGCGACCAATCCAGCAACAATTGGATCAGGGCCCCCTTATCTTCGGCCTGCAGTGCCTTGACCACATCCTGGTCAGTGACCTCAGCGGATGCCCAGTCCTTCCCTCCGGCACTCGGAACAACACGGCCGTGGAGCCACGCCAGCGCTGTCGCAACGCAGTGTTTGCAAAACTCGCCGTCGATCCCAAGGGGGCACCCGCATCGGTAATCGAGCATCTCCCCCTTTGCCGTGAGAAGCACGGCATATCGCTCAGTCCCGGTAACAATAGAGCGAACGCTATTACCCGACTCCTCTAAAGAAGAGACCAGTCCGCGTTGAAAGTAATCGAGCCCACGCTCGTAGTAGCGGTCTCCAGCAAGTCTGCGGATCAAGGCATCGGAGATGAATTTGCCGGGTGTCCCCTCCATCGCGCCATTTGTGTCTTTGCCGCCGTTTCCTATTCCCATCCCCCACTACCCCCGCGTCATAGCCCGCACCGCATCCTCCACAAAGTTACTCGCCGTCCCCAGCGCCGCCTTCGCAGCCTCCGCCGCGGCCAGCGTCCAGTTCTCCGCGCTCGAGTCCATCACCGGCATCAGCAGCGTCACCTTCGTCCCCCGCCCCGGACGGCTCACCATCTCCACCTCAGCCAGCTCTCCATACAACACCCGCATCCGCTCCCGAACATTCTGCATCCCAATGCCCGTTCCCGCCCGCGCCACTCCGCCCCGCACCAGCGGATCATCCCGCTCCGGCACCATCCCCACGCCATCGTCCTCCACCTCAATCATCAACCGCCCGTCCGACAGCACCTTGCTCCTGAGCGTCACCGTCCCTCCGCTGATCCGTGGCTCCAGCCCATGCTTGATGCTGTTCTCAATCAGAGGCTGCAGCAGCATCCCCGGCACCACGATGCTCAGCGTCTCCTCCGCAATCTCCTTCACCACCGTCAGCTTGTGTCCAAACCGCACCACCTCGATATCCAGGTAGTCATCCGTAAACGCCAGCTCCTCGCTGAACGGCACAAACGCCTCGCGATTCTTCAGCAGCACCCGCAGAATATTCGCGAGCTTCACAATCAACTCCCGCGCCAGCTCCGGCTCCGACCTTACGAGCGAAGTAATCGAGTTCAGCGTATTGAATAGGAAGTGCGGATTGATCTGCCGCTGCAGCGCATCCAGCCTAGCCTCCAGCAACAGTCTCCCCTGCTCCTCCAGCTTCTGCTGTATACGTATCGCGTTCCATATTTTCAGCGGAATTCCCACCACAATCGGCGCCGTCGCGCAGATAGCCAGCTCAATCCACCAATCCCGCGAGTGCAGTTCAAAAAAATGCCCCGGATAAAACCGCCCCAGCATACTCGTCCCAAACTGCATCGCCGTAATCAGCACCAGCAGCAATATCTGCCGGTCAAACTGCGGCCGTCTCAAATTCCTTGTCACCCAGTGATAAATGCTCAGGTCGATCATCGGCGAGAACGACCACACATCCTCATCATTCGCAAACCACCGGAAGCCCCCCGCAATCGCCCCCACCGCCACGTTCACCGGCAGCGCCCAGTACTCATGGTGCAGCACCGCCGGCAGCGCCAGCACCGCTCCTCCGGCCATCGCCGCGACCGGCCCCACCAATATCCCCAGCAGTATCGTCGTCTCAAACGACAAGTCCGCCGCCAGAAAGTTCGGCACCGTCAGCCGTATCCATACGCCCAGCGTCAGCGGCACGCAGATCCACGCCAGCAGCCCCACCGTCTGCCGTGGCGTCCGATGCTTCATCAGCAACAGCCGCTTGAACCGGGTCGCCCGTGCCAGCCCCGCCGCCACCGCCGCCGCCACACCCAGCTCCACCAGCAGCGTGATCAGTATCAGTTTGTCGTCAACCGGCCCCATGCCATTACTCTAATCCCCACCCCCAAAAACATCACCCACCACAATTCAACTCCGCACCCGCACAACCCTCAAATCACGAAATAACTCCTCATCGCACCTATCTGCTTTACGCCTTATCCGTGCCATCCGCGCAATCCGCGGTCGAGCTTCACCCCGCCTCTGCATCCGACCCCAACCCGCCCGAATCTAAAGTCCATGCAGTCCGAACCGTATAATCAGGCCATGGCCTTCGCCACTGTACGTAAGCTAGCCGATGCCGACTTCCCCACTCGCTGGGGACACTTCCGCATCCTCGGCTTCGAGGGCGTCCGCGAAGCCCCCGAGTCCTGCAACGACGCCGTCCCCGCCCCTGCCCTCCGCGTCGAGTCTGCCGTCGCCCTCATCATGGGCGACATCCACGCCCCCGGCGAAAGCGGCGAGCCCGCATCCCCCATCCTCCGCATCCACTCCCAGTGCCTCACCGGAGACGTCTTCCACTCCCTCCGCTGCGACTGCCGCCAGCAGCTCGAGCTCGCCCTCGCCACCATCTCCGACGCCCGCTCCGGCATCCTCATCTACGAGAACCAGGAGGGCCGCGGCATCGGCCTCATGGCCAAGCTCCAGGCCTACGAGCTCCAGGACCAGGGCCTCGACACCATCGAAGCCAACCTCGAACTCGGCTACAAAGCCGACTGCCGTGCCTACGAGCTCCCCGCCGAAATCCTCAAGCTGCTCAACGTGCACTCCGTACGCCTCATCACCAACAACCCCGCCAAGGTCGAAGCCCTCGTCGCCGCCGGAATCAACGTCACCGAGCGCATCTCCGCCCTCGTCCCCGAGTCCGACGAAAACGCCCGCTACCTCGAGACCAAGCGCGAAAAGATGGGCCACCTCGTCAGCTAGTCACGACCTCCTTCGACTCAACCTCTCTTCACCAAAACATAATCCCCGGGTGATACCCTTCTCAATCTGTAGGGCGCAGCGAACCTCTGCGTCACCACTCATTCCCGGGAGGACCCAGGCCACCCCATGAAGCGACTCTCGACCACCGGGCCACTCCTCCAATGGGCTGCAATCCCGATCGTTCTTTCGCTTCTCCTCGCCCTCACTCTGCCCGCTCAGGCCCAGACTGCGGACACGCTAAGCCACGTCCGAAAGATCTACATCGACACCGCCGCCGCAAAGCCGGACGCAAACGAAATGCGCAAGCATTTGATGGACAGCCTCCACAACGACCACTCCCTCGAAATCGTCACCGATCCATCCCACGCCGACGCCATCCTCAAAGTCAGCAGTGAGATCTGGGTCAAGGCCTACATCTCCGTGAATCCCCGCGTCCCCGGCAATAAATACCCGGTCTACGGCGGCTTCCTCTCCGCACAGCTCATCGGCAAAGGCGGCGACCCCCTCTGGTCTTATCTCGTCACGCCCAGCCGATACGCGTCGAGCGGCATCCATCGGGACCTCAGCGATCAACTCATCAAAAACCTGCTGGTCGCCGTTCACGATGCCGCTCAATCCTCATCTGCAAACCGTCCCACAACCCTTGTCAAAGTCGCTGGCGCCACCTTCCCAGCTCCTCTCTATCAAGCCTGGATAGAATCCTTCCGCCAGCATCACCCCGAAATCCAGATCACCTACAACGCCGTCGGCTCCGTGGCGGGCATCCAGCAGCTCCGCGACAAAAAGATCACCTTCGCCGCCTCCGACATTCCACCCTCCGATGCCTCCATCTCCCAGATCCCCGTAAAGCTCCTCCAGTTCGCCACCGTCGTCGGCGCAGTCGTCCCCGTCTATCATCTGCCTCAGACCGGCCAGGATCTCCGCTTCACCCCCGAGACTCTCGCCGGCATCTACCTCGGCAAAATCCGCAGATGGAACGACCCCGCCATCCGCGAGCTCAACCACGGCGTCACCCTCCCCGACGCCGAAATCATCGTCGTCCATCGCGCCGACGGCAGCGGCACCACCTTCGCCTTCACTGACTTCCTCAGCAGGACCAACCCCGCATGGAAGACCGCCATAGGCGCCGGCACCACCGTCAACTGGCCCATCGGCCGCGCCGCACAAGGCAACGACGGAGTCTCCACTCTCGTCGAACAGACCCCCAACTCCATCGGCTACGTCGAGCTCAGCTTCGCCATCCAGCGCCAACTCAGCTACGGAACCGTTCGCAACGCCACCGGAAACTTTACCCAGGCCAACCTCTTCACCATCGAAGCAGCCGCGGACGGCAACAGCACCCTCACCTCACTCATCAACGCACCCGGAAAGGACGCCTATCCCATCACCACCTTCACCTGGCTTCTCGTCCCTGAGTCCATCTCAGACCCGGCCACTAAATCAGCAGTCGCCGAATTCCTCGACTGGATCCTCACCTCAGGCCAGAAAGAGTGCGCCGCCCTCGCCTACAACCCACTCCCAAAAGAGATAGTCACCCGCGAACTCGAACAACTCGCCGCCTTCAAAGCAAAATAACCGCGACCTTCGCCCCTCATTGCGGTCCGCGCCCGAATTGGATCCATCCGCCTTGAAGCCGTTGGGGAATATTTGGGAACAACAAGACTTTTTGGGGACCCTCTTCAGCTTGAGGCAGAATAACCCGCGCCCAACCCGATTATCTTTGCCCCTCAATTGTTCGCAAGCCGCCTCCCCATATAATCCACTTGTTTCTTCCGTCCCTTTTAAATTGCGAGCAAGCGCCTCATCGTGCAATCCATCCCGATTAAAAGAACGGTCGAAAAAGTTCCCGGCGGCATGATGGTGCTCCCGCTGTTCCTCGGCGCGCTCATCACCACCTTCTTCCCTCATGCCGGTTCATTCTTCGGCTCCTTCACCGGAGCGCTCTTCAGCGGAGCACTTCCCATCCTCGCCGTCTTCTACGTCTGCATGGGCAGCATGATCGACGTCCGCTCCCTCCCTCAAGTCGCGCGCCGCGGAGGTCTGCTCCTCGCCGCCAAGACCGCCCTCGGCGTCGCCGCCGGCGTCTTCTTCGGCCACCGCCTAGGCATGGAGCCCGTACGCTCCGGCTGGTGGACGGGCATCTCCACTCTCGCCATCGTCGCCGCCATCAACGACACCAACGGCGGCCTCTATATGTCCCTCACCGGCCAGTACGGCACCCCGCAGGAGGCCGCCGCCTACTCCATCATGTCGCTCGAATCCGGCCCCTTCCTCACCATGATCACCCTCGGAGCCGCCGGCCTCTCCGGCTTCCCCTGGCCCACCCTCGTCGGAGCCATCCTCCCACTCTGCATCGGCATCCTCCTCGGCAACCTCGACCCCGATCTCCGCAAATTCTTCTCGTCCGCCACCCCCGTCCTCATCCCCTTCTACGCCTTCGCCCTCGGCGCTACGCTCGACCTCCACCGCGTCTGGCAGGCCGGCCTCGCCGGACTCGCCCTCGGCTTAGGCGTCATCTTTGTCTCCTCCCCCGTCCTCTTCTTCGTAGACCGTCTCGGCAAAGGCAACGGCACGGCCGGCCTCGCTGCCGCCAGCACAGCCAGCAACGCAGCCGCCGTCCCAGCCCTGGTCGCCGCCGCCAACCCCAGCTACGCCAACGCCGCAGCCCCGGCCACCGCCCTAGTCGCCTCCTCCGTCATCGTCACCAGCCTCCTTGTCCCCCTCCTCACCGCCTGGTGGGCCCGCAAACAACCACCCCGACAACCACCCCGTCCTCATAAAGCTGTTGCCTAAAGCGGTCATCCCAGCCGCAAGCTTTTGTCTTCTAGGGATATGTGTTGTCTTAGCCGTTGCCTGTTCTCCTTCGCCCATCCAAAACCTGTCATTTCGACCGAAGCGATTCACTGCTTCACCGTGAATCGCGCAGCGGAGAGCTTGTCCTGAGCGAAGTCGAATGGAATCCGCTTCTCTACCTGTGCCTCCTCCCAGCCCAGACGCCTTCGTCTTAATCTTAACCTGATACCCGATACCTGACACCTGATTCCAAAACGTTGTTGCCAGTTCTTACTCATCACTCATTGCTCGTTACTGATACCCAATCGCCTTGGCTGTTATCAGTTCCATCCATTCCGGCAGATCCGCTCTCATCCCGCCTATCCCCGTTCTGTTTTAATCCATGCTTATCCGCGCAGATCCGCGGTCGGCGTAAGCCCCAAACTATTTTTCGCGAAATTCCTCAGCAAAATCGAATGTCAAGCCCCCACCTACCCCCAGAATCGACCCAACTCAAGTCTCATCAGCACTTAGTGAACAAAAGAAAAGTGCGCATTAGTTATGTGCCACCTGCTAAACTGAATGTAGTAAATAAAAAGAAAGCCCCGGCAAACCGGGGCGTCATTTCTCTAAGTCCGGAAACCTGGTTCCCGGGGTGATATCGCCCCTAAGTCCTTTGTCTGGACGAATTTGGCCGTAACTCCTTTGTTTGGACGAATTTGGCAGGGCATTGTGTCGCCAAATAATGGCAAACAATAGACTTACGCCCAAGATATAGGGGGGTGTGGGGGTACCCTGATAGCCCAAACCGCCAATTCTGGTGGCTGTGTATTTAACTAGGTTCTGGAATTGGTCAGTTACGGTAAACTCGATAGTAACCTCGAAGTTGAAGTTACGACCCAGTGAAAGTGGCCAGAAAGGGAGATGTATGATCCAGCAACCTAAGCCATTCGAAGACAATCCCGTCCGTACGGCGGTGCGTTTTCCAATGAAACTGGCTTTGCACGTGCAAAGTCCCCAAGGTGAAATGGACGCGATCACTGAGAACATCTCCGCAAACGGTCTATTGTTTGTAGGCGATGTTCTTCCTGCCGTCGACACCAAAATTGAGTTTACGATTTCGATGCCTTCTGCAGTGATGGGTTCCATGAACGACGTTACCATCCACTGCGTAGGCAGAGTAGTACGGCACCAAATGCATGGGAATGTAAAGAAGGCCGCTGCTGTGATCGATGAATATTTTCTAAAGGCCTGATCAATATATGACCGTTGTGAACGCTGATCATGTGCGTAGTCATGAGGACGAAACCGAGGAGAGCAGCGTATCTGCGCACGGCATCCGTGTCATCCTCGCAGACTCGCAGGCGATCTATCGCGTCGGAATGAAAAAGATCTTCGCGATCGAGGATGACATCCGAGTCGTCGCTCAGGTCGAAACCCTGCCCAACCTCTACGCCGCGCTGCAGCGTTATCCCACCGACGTAGTCCTGCTCGAAGGACAACTGATCGCAGGTACGATCGACGCCATCCCCGAGCTCGTTCGTCAGGCTCCCGATGCGAAGCTCATCGTTCAGGTCATCGAAACCGATGAGTCGAACACAGTCGAGCTTTACCGCCGCGGAGTGCGCGGCGTGGTTCCACGTTCCATCTCGCCCGACCTCCTGGTCAAGTGCGTGCGAAAGATCGCCGACGGCGAGACCTGGATCGACAACCAGTCCATCAGCTGGGTCATCGAAGCGTATCGCGCTCAAGCGACCACGCTCGACCAATCCGCGAGGTCCAGCCCAAGCTCTCCAAGAAAGAGCTCGCGATCATCAGCTGCATCACCCGCGGTATGCGCAACAAAGAGATCGCATACCAGATCGGCACCACCGAGCAGGTCATCAAAAACTATCTGCGCAAGATCTATGACAAGCTCGGCGTCTCCGACCGCCTCGAGCTGGCCCTCTACTGCCTGCACCACGAGCTATTGAAGAAGTACATTCAGGAACCTGATCCCACGGCGTTCCCGCTTGCGAAGCCGGTACAACCGCTACGCGCAAAGATGTAAGCTTCATTACTGCTTATCGATCTCCACATCGATAGTGAACTTGATCTCATCGCCGATACCGACGTTGAGGGGACTACTCTGTCCAAAGTTGAACGCCTTGCGGCTGAGCACACCAGTGGCGGAGAACCCACTTCGTGTGATCGCCTTGGCATCGATTACAGGAGCGCTCGGTCCATCGAGGTCGAGCGTAACGCTCCTGGTGACCCCGGCCATGGTTAGATCGCCGATCATCTTGAGCTTGCCGCCAGCGTTCGTCATTGAAGTAGATTTGAAGACTAACTGGGGATGCTTCGCTGCCCCGAAGAATTCGTCAGACCTCAAATGAGTGTCGCGTGAGCCGTTTCCGGTCGTGACAGTTATTGCATCGACCGTCGCGTTCACATTTGATTTCGTAATGTCCTTTTCGTCCAGCTCGAGCATGCCCTTCACGCCGCTGATAGTGCCGCGAACGGTGCTGACGCCCAGGTGACGAACCTGGAAGCTGACGACGGAGTTGCCTGGGTCGATCTTCCAGGTTGATGTTTGGGCGAGCAGGCTGATGCTCGACAGACAAACCCCTGCTAACATCAGGAGTAATAGATATTTTTGCTTCATGAGGCGTTTTCCCTCGTTCTATTAGTTGAGCTGAAATGAACCACTTTGACTATTTTGATGACGTGAGGATCGCGCCTTTCGCTTCCGGGCCAACGGCCGTCACCGCCGCTACCAGAAGCGCGATTACGATTACAGTGCCGGTGAGTATGACGTTCAGCACGCCGTTTGAGTAACGGTTTGCGAGGGCGGCCTGAAAGACGCTGTTGCGCGATGAGAACAGGTTGCCCAGTTGGTAGGCGAGTCCGGGAAAGATGGCTCGTACCGGACCGGGCGACAGCTCGTTCAGATGGGCTGGAATCACTCCCCATGCGCCTTGCACCATGAACTGCATCAGAAAGCCGCCGGCGGCGAGGCCTGCTATCGAGTGCGACCAGGCCCAGAGCGGGATCATCGGCAGCGCGAGCAGCGCGGCGTAGATGATGGTTCGTTTCCGGCCGAAGCGCTCGGAGGCTGCTCCGCAGAGAATGCCTCCGAAGAGCGCGCCAATGTTGGCGATTGCGACTACGAGACCGACGTTTCCGGGAGCCAGCGCGTTGTCCTTCTCGAGGAAGGTCGGGTAGAGGTCCTGCGTTCCGTGGCTGAAGGAGGTGAATGCTGTCATCAGCACGATGATGAAGAGGAACGACGGAAGGTAGGTCAGAATTTGTTGCAACCTGACTCCGGCCGGCGGGGTGCTCTTCGTTGCTTGTGCGCGGGCGTCTCTGGCGGCGATCCAGGCGGGCGATTCTTCTACCTTGAACTGCAGGTAGAAGGCGAGCAGGGCGGGTAGGGCGCCGAGCATGAACATCACGCGCCAGGCTGTAAACATGCCTGCGCCATGGAGGTGAGGAAACAGCAGGCCGTATAGCGCGGCGGCGAGCAGGTTTCCGACGACGTAGCCCTCCTGCAGGAGGCCGGAGAAGAAGCCGCGGTTGGCTGGCGGCAGGGTCTCGAGGGCGAGCGCTGCGCCTACTCCCCAGACTCCGCCCATCGCGATGCCGAAGAGCGCGCGACAGACGAGGAAGCTATGGAGCGATGGGGCGAACGCCGAGGCCAGTTCGAAGCCCGAGAAGGCGACCACGTTCAACATCAGAGTCGGGCGGCGGCCAAAGCGCTCGGCCACGAGGCCGAAGAGCAGAGCTCCAACCGGGCGCATGACCAGCGTCCAGAAGATGGCTTCCGCGACTTCTTTGGTGCCGGCGTGAAACTCCACTGCTATTGCCCTGAGGCAGAGCGTGAGTAGGAAGAAGTCGAAGGCGTCGAGACTCCAGCTGAGGAAGCAGGCGGTGAAGGTGTTTCTCTGGACGCGGGTTAGGGAACGCAGCTCTCTCAGGGCCATGGATTCCTTGGTTGGACAGTTGTGTTCGTTGCATCCTAGCATCCCCCGCTTCTCGAGTTTGTCCGGGTACCCCCACACCCCCCTATATCTTGGCGATAAATCCTCTGTTTGCAATGTTTTACAGGGGGTCAATGCCGCCAAATTCGTCCAAACAAAGGACTTATGGCTAAATTCGTCCAGGCAAAGGAGTTGCGGGCAATATCCCTGGAAAATCAATTGTTAAAGAGCGAAGCCCCGGGTTTGCCAGGGCTTTCTTTTTATTTCTAGTTCTATTTTAGCGAATGGCACATAACTAATGGCCACTTCTGGTTGTTGCTGTAAGTGTTGGTGGGGCGTTAGTTGTGGGATCTTTTGCGTGGCCGGGGGCTTGACATGCGATTTTGCCTGGGAATTTTGCGAAAAATAGTTGGAGGGTCGGAAGACAAAGGCGATTTCAGCTACGAGCTGTGAGCTATGAGTTTAAGACAAAGGCTTCTGGGCTGGGATGGAGTATGGGTAGAAAAGCGGATTCCATTCGACTTCGCTCAGGACAAGCTCTCCGCTGCGGCGGCAAAAGCGCCGCCTCCGGTCGAAATGACAGGGTTTTGGATGAGCGAAGGAGAACAGGCAACGGCAAAAGCAACAGCAGATCCCTACGGGATGACAAACAAAAGGACAAGCAAAAGCAAAAGCAACAACAAAGGCAACAGCAGATCCCTGCGGGATGACAAACAAAAGGACAAGCAAAAGCAAAAGCAAAGGCAAAGGCAAAGGCAACAACAAAGGCAAAAGCGGATACCTACGGGATGACAAATAAAAGAACAAGCAACGGCAGACACAAATGTGGGGATTCTTCGCTGCGCTCTGAATGACAACGTCGGTTCAGTCGATTCACGAGGGTTATGGGTTTGCGGCGAGGAAAGCGTTTATCTCGGCGTACTCGGCTTCGGAGAGACGGAAGGTGGCGGCGGGGAAGGTTCCTTCAACCTGGCTGGGGTTGCGGCCGCCTACGATGGCTGCGGTGATGGCGGGATGATGGAGCGTCCAGGCGATGGCTACGACGCCGGCGACTACGTTGTGGCGGGCGCCTATCTGTTTGAGCAGGTCGGCGACGGCGAGGTTCCGGGTGAGGAGCGGTTCCTGATAGTTTTTTGCGTTGCGGCGGAAGTCGTCGGGGGGAAGGTTGGCTACGCGCTCTTTGGTCATGGCTCCGGTGAGAAGGCCTGAGTGCATGGGGGCGTAGTTGATGACGCCGATGTTGTGCCTGAGGCAAAAGGGCAGGATCCCGGCTTCGACGGCGCGGTTGAGCATGGAGTACGGCGGTTGCAAAGAGGTGATGGGGGCGATGCTGAGGGCGCGTTCCATTTGCGCGACGGAGAAGTTGGAGACTCCTATCCAGCGGACCTTGCCCTCGTTCTGGAGTTCGGCCATAGTGGCCCAGGCTTGTTCGATGTCGTGGTCTTCGACGGGCCAGTGAATCTGGTAGAGGTCGATGGTGTCGACCTGGAGACGGCGCAGGGAGCCTTCGATATCGCTGCGGATGTGGCGCAGAGTGCGGGTAATCTCTTTTTTGTCGTTCCAGACCATTCCGCATTTGGTGAAGACGTATGGTTTGCGCGATGCGGATTTGACGGCCTTGGCGACGACCTCTTCGGAGTGGCCAAGGCCGTAGATGGCGGCGGTGTCAATCCAGTTGAGACCGAGGTCGATGGCCTTGTGGATGGCGGCGATGGAGTCGTTGTCGTCCTGCGGGCCCCAGGAGAATGCCCAGTCTCCTCCGCCGATGGCCCATGCGCCGAAGCCGATGGGAGTGAGGGCGAGATCTGAGTTGCCGAGTTTCTTTGTCAGCATGGTCTTATTGGATGCATTCATGCACAACAAGTCAATGAGCTATATCAGTTCTTGTTCGGGAGCTTTATTCGAATTCGAATGGAGGTGAAAGCCGCTTATAATTTTTTCCAGCTAAGGAACACCAGGAGACTACGAGTTGACTCGAGCATTGGGAGTGGTTTTGGGAGTGGCAGTTGCGTTACTGGGGGCAGCAACAGCGGGAGCGCAGATCCAGTATGGAATGTATGGCGAAGCATCGGGAGGCAGTCTGCGATTCCAGCAGACTCCGCATATCTATGGGGGGACTTTTGGTTTCTTCGCGGTAAAGCGGCCAGGGCCGGTAGACATTGGCGCTGATTTTCGAGGCGGGATACTGGGGCGCGGGAGCTACCGCGGCCCCAACACGAATACCTTCCTGGATATGGGACAGGTGGGGGTCCGGGTGTCGGCCGCACCAGGTGTGCTGGCGTATTCTTTACAGCCTTACGGAGAGGTTTTAACCGGCCTGGGTTACTGGCAGGGTGGTGTCGGAGTACTGCGGCAGTATTCAAATCACTTACTGACGCAATTTGTCGCGGGGCTGGACTACAACGCGACGTCACGGCTGGGTTGGCGTGTCGCGGAGTTCAGCTATGGAGTATTGGGCGCTACTCCCGGCCATATTGATCCGATGATGTTGAGCACAGGCATCGTGGTGCATATTCCTTAGCAGATGGAATACACCTATGCTACGTTTGGAACCCGCTATGCCGCCCTGGTCTGTTAGAGCCCTCAGAAAGCTGACGCAAAAGGCGGGGCAAAAAGCGGCTGTGCGGATTGCGTAAAACGGTGATATCAGCCATACTTAGATGTTGGGTGATTCTGATCGGTGACCCAGCTTTTTTCCGGACTGCGATCGAGAACAACGCAGTTGGAGCCCAAATTCTAAAGTTCTGAGAGGCATTCCCTTGTTGATGATTCGTCTGGCGCGCGTTGGCGCGCGTAAGCAGCCCCACTACCGCATCGTTGTGATTGAGAAGGACCGCGCGCGCAATGGCCGTTCGGTTGAAGTCGTTGGCACGTATAATCCGCGCACCAGCCCTGCCACCATGGACCTGAAGCGCGACCGCATCGACTACTGGACCGGCAAGGGCGCACAGTTGTCCGAGCGCGTAGGCAAGCTGCTTGCTTCCGCTCCGAAGGTTGAGGCGGCGGTAACGCCTGCAGCCTAAAGGTCACCTTGTTCCCAATCTTTGGGTACCACTTTGTGGTGCCTAAAGTTTGGTTATGTTATTGATTCTATTAGACGTACAAGATGGTTTCCTAACGTAAACTCTTTGGATATGCACCGTTCCCGCGAGGGTGCGTTGCAGGTTGGGATGGCGAACAGGCGAAAGCCAAATGCCAACCAACAACCGTTGCAATGCTTGCCTTGGTCTATTCCTGTAATATCTCGCGGTACAAAGGAGACGACAGGCGGGACCTTAGCATGCGACGTGTTTTCCCAGGAGGAATAGTCGATGACTGAAGCCGAGATTCAACCGGCGACCGACAGCGTTTCACAGGATATGGTCACTCTGGTAAGGGGCATTGCCCGTGCACTGGTGGACAGCCCCGAAAGCGTCTCGGTGGAAGCCTTTAAAGATGGCGATGGCACGTTGCTTCGCCTGCGCGTTGCAGCCACAGATGTGGGCAAGGTAATCGGCAAGCAGGGACGCACTGCGCGTTCGCTACGCACGATACTGAGCGCTGCCAGCATGAAGATGAAGCATCGCTTCACGCTGGACATCGTCGAAGACCATACCGGCAGCACAGGCGCTTAGCAGTGGCAGACGCGATCGGCCCGCAGATGTCATGATGGGACGATGACTGAAGCTGCAGAGTGGATTGTGCTGGCGCATGTGCTGCGTCCGCAGGGACGCAAGGGCGAGGTGCTGGCGGAGTTGCTGAGCGACTTTCCGGATCGCTTCGAAGGACGCCGTGTGTTTCTGGCCAGGGCGGGCTTTCGCGGCGCGCGCGAAGCGGCTCGCGAGGCCGCGGTAACCGCGTACTGGCTGCCGGTGGGCAAGAATCAGGGACGTATCGTGCTGAAGATGGCTGGCGTCGAGAGCATTACCGACGCCGAAGGCATCGCGGGGCTGGATGTGCTCGCGCCGCGGGAAGAGCGAGTTGCGCTCGAAGACGATGCCAACTACATCAGCGATCTGGTGGGGTGCACGGTGCTCGACGGCGGGACTGCCGTGGGGGTGATCGAGGACGTGCAGTTCGCGACGACTCCGGATGGGCTGCGGCGGTTGGAAGAGAGCGCTCCGATGCTGGTGCTGAAATCGCCTGATGGGGATGAGGTGCTGGTTCCCTTTGCGAAGGACTTTGTGGTCGCGGTGGATGCGGAGAACAAGCGCGTCGAGATGACGCTGCCGGCTGGGTTGTTGGATGTGAACCGCTGAGCCGGCACTTTTTCGATGGCGACACAAGCTGTACGCGACCGGTTAGAAGCGGTATGCGAAGCCCAGGGAGACGATGGGATAGGCGACGATCTTTTTCACGGTGTCGTCGACGTCGTGCACCTCCTGCTTGAGGTTTTGCTGGGTGCCGGGATCGGTGCCGGCGTTGAAGCATCCCTGCAGGGTGCAGGCGGTGCCGGCGAGTTGAACCGCCATCTGGGGAGCTCCGGTGTAGGCGACACCGACTTCGAAGGGGATGCTGAAGTGGCTGCCATCGCGGGGGATGATGTTTGAAAAACCGAACATGAGCGCGGGGGCTAGGTGGTGATGGTAGACGAAGGACGCGTTGCCGCCGACGGGGTCGTCGACGCTGTTGATGTAGTTGACGTTGTCGAGTTGAAAGGATTCGGCGGGCGGGACTGCGGCTGCTCCGCTGGCTCCGGTGTTGAAGTATATAAATCCGGGGCTGATGTGAAAACCGCCGTGAAAGGGAAACCAGTCGATGCTCATCTGGGCGGAGCTGTAGTCGACGCCGGTGTAGTAGCTGATGCCGTCGATCGCGAAGGCGTATCGGAACTCGGCGAAGTTCGCGCCGGCACGGAGATTGAGCGAGCGCGAAAGAGGCGTTGCAATCTCGGCACCGGCGCCGAGAGTGCCGGCTTTGATTCCGACGGCGAAGGTGGAGAAGGGATTCACCTGAAGCTCGTCGGAGTGCGATTTGGATTTCTTATGGGGCGTGAGGGACGCGGGGGGTGAGTTGAGGTTGACGGAATCGGAGGTGGGGTTGGATGAGCTTGCGAGGGAGTCGATGCTGGTGGAGATAGCTGCGAGGGCGATCGGCTGCAGGGCCTGGGGATTCGCGGGGGATGCACAAAGCGCGAGCGCGATGAGAGGCGCAACGAGTTTTGCTGAAAACATGCTTCGACCCTCTTCGGTCACTCCATCGGGCAGGCTCTCCGGTCTTTGGGATGGGTGATTCGTTTTGCTGGCGGCGCCAATTTAGACTTGAAGAAGAACGTACCAGACAGAACTTTGGGGTTGAATACCACTCTCGTTCGGTACCCAGATGGTCATCCATGCGCTTTGACATAGTTACTATTTTTCCAGGGTTCTTTGAGGGGCCGCTCGACTACGGCATACTGGGGCGCGCGCGGATGAACGGGCAGGTGGAGGTGGTGACGCACGATCTAAGGAGCTTTACGCATGACCGGCACAGGACGGTGGACGACCGGCCTTTTGGCGGGGGCGAGGGGATGGTGCTGAAGGCGGAGCCGATCTGGGAGGCATTCGAATCGCTGGGGATGACGGCGAAGGCGGAGCGCGATACGACCAGGGAGACGGTGATTTTGCTGTCGGCGCAGGGACGGCCGTTCAACCAGGCGATGGCGCATGAGCTGGCGAGGATGGAGCGGGTGGCGATTCTTTGCGGGCGGTATGAGGGGGTGGATGAGCGCGTGAATGAGCTGCTATGCGACCGGGAGATCTCGATTGGGGACTATGTGCTGTCGGGTGGGGAGCTGGCGGCGGCGGTGGTGATTGATGCGGTGGTGAGGCTGCTGCCGGGAGCGCTGGGGAATCCGGATTCGGCGCGGTTTGAGAGCTTTGGTGCGGAGGAGATGCGGGGCGAGCGGGAGCTGGTGGATGGGGTGCCGCGGTCGACGCATGGGACGGGGGGGTTGCTGGATTATCCGCACTACACGCGGCCGGCGGAGTTTCGGGGGGTGGGGATTCCGGAGGCTCTGCTGGGCGGGAATCATGAGGAGATACGGCGGTGGCGGCGGCGGATGTCGCTGGCGAAGACGCTGAGGAACCGGCCGGATCTGCTGGAGTCGGCGGCGCTGAGCGAGGAGGATGAGGAGGTTTTGCGGCGGCTGCGAGCAGGTGAACTAGAGGTGTAATTCGTTGGAAAGCTGGGATACCGCATCTCCGCCTTTGCCATAGGAGTGCGATATGTCATAAGCGAATGCAAGCAGAAGTAGAAGCACGGCAATACAGATAAGGATCAGTCGAAGTCTGTAGCGCTTGTCTTCCCACATATGAGGCATGTTCTCAAGCTCGCACATTGAACGCAATAGACAATCTTAGGGGTTGCAGGGTTAGGTTTAGGGGCAGAATTCTGATATACTAGAGATTCGAGTTCAGATTAGGAAAGTTGTTATGTCAATCCATCCAATCATGCAGAAGCTGGCCGCTAAGTTAGAGCGGACCGATTTACCGCAGTTCGCCCCGGGCGACACCGTTCGGGTTCAAGTGAAGATCAAAGAGGGCGAGAAAGAGCGCCTTCAGGCCTTCGAGGGAATGGTGATTGCGTGCCGTCAGGGAGCGCAAGGCACGTTCACGGTTCGTAAGATGAGCTTCGGGCAGGGCGTCGAGCGCATCTTCCCGTACAACTCCAAAGTGGTGGATAAGGTCGAGAAGGTTCGGTCGTACGAGGTTCGCCGCTCGAAGCTGTTCTATCTGCGTGGACTTCGCGGTAAGGCCGCTCGTCTGCGCGAGGTTGAGCGCAGCAAGTAAGCTTGGCGTAAGTTCTAAACAGAGCCACGACTTCGGTCGTGGCTTTGAGTTTTTGACACGCATCATCCACAATGAGCGGGGATATAAACTCTTGGGGAGAGCATGGCTACACTCCCCACATCCTGGCAGATTGAAGAAGAGCATCGGCAAGGCTGCGGCGAAGCAGCGGATGTTGAAGCAGCTGGTGTGCAGCGATGCTCCGGAGCAGGCGCTGCGGCGGCTGGGGTTCAAGTGCATCGCGGGGGTAGATGAGGTGGGGCGCGGAGCGCTGTTTGGGCCGGTGGTGGCGGCGGCGGTGATTCTGCCAGAGCGGGTGAAGCCACTTTCGCGGGCGGGGTTGAAGGACTCGAAGCAGCTGACGCGGGAGGAACGCGAGAAGCTGGACAAACGCATACGGCGGATGGCGTTGTGCGTGTCGGTGGCGGAGGTGGATGCCGAGACTATCGACCGGGTGAATATCTATCAGGCGTCGCGGATGGCGATGTTGCAGGCAGTACTGGGACTGTCGATTGAGCCGGACCATCTGCTGATCGATGCGATGCGGCTGGATCATGCTTGTGCGCAGACGAAGCTGTTTTATGGCGATGCGTTGAGTTTGTCGATTGCTGCGGCTTCGGTGGTGGCGAAGGTACATCGTGATGCATTGATGCGCGAACTGGATAAGACGCATCCGGCTTATGGGCTGGCTTCGCACAAGGGGTATGGAACGCCGCAGCACAAACGCGCACTGGTGGAGCATGGGCCGTGCGCGCTGCATCGGAGATCGTTCGCTCCGGTTTGGGCGGTCGATCCGGATGCTTTGCTTGAAGAGCAGCTGACGGGCGAGTTGTTGTTTGATGATGGTGATTTGGAGGACCCAATCCTTGAGTCTTAAGTTGATGTGTGTGGGGGCGCATCCGGATGATGAGTGCTTTGCGTTTGGCGGAGCGCTGGCGCTGGCGGCGGAGCGGGGCGTAGAGACTTATATGGTTTGCCTGACGGACGGCCAGGCGGCTACGTACCGGGGCGAGGCAGAGTCGGGTGAGGCGCTGGGGAAGATTCGGCGCGCAGAGTTCGAGGCTTCGTGCAAGGTGCTGGGGGTGACGCACGCCGAGATGCTGGACTACCAGGATGCGAAGCTGGAGTTTGTGAACTTTTCCACGGCGGCGGGACGGCTGGTGGAGCGGATGCGGCGGTTCAAGCCGGATGTGGTGGTTACCTTTGGTGGTGACGGCGGGCTGAATACCCATAACGATCACATGATGGTGTCGTCGCTGACGACGGCGGCGTTTCACTGGTCGGGACGGGTGAAGCGTTATCCGGAGATGGGCGAGGTGTTTCAGCCGAAGCGGCTGTTTCACATCAGCACGAACTTTTTTATCCCGGGGCGGCAGAAGCCGCTGCCGATTCCGTGGAATGTGAAGCTGGACATCCGGAGTGTTCAGAAGCGGAAGGCTGAGGCGTTTCGGCAGCACGCTTCTCAGATACCGGTGATGGAGACTTCGCGAGCTCTGTTTGAGAGGTATGGCTGCGAGGAGTTCTACGCGCTGGTGGCGGCGGAGGGCGTGAACGAGATGCGCCTGATGACGGATATGTTTGAGGGGCTGGAAGGTTAGTGGCTGCTTCCCTGCTCTGTTGTGTTGACGGCAGATGGGATGGCTGGGGTGGGTGAGATGAGCAGGGATTTTATCGAGGGTACCGAAGACCCGATTGCGGTATTTCGGGAGTGGATGGCCGAAGCAGAGTCTACGGAGCCGAACAATCCGAATGCAGTGGCGCTGGCGACGGCGACGCGGGAGGGTGCGCCGTCGGTGAGGATGGTTCTCGTGAAGCAGCTCGACGAGCGGGGATTCGTGTTTTATACCAACGCGGAGAGCCGGAAGGGACGCGAGCTTGACGGGAATCCCGTGGCTGCGATGTGTTTCTTCTGGAAGACGCAGATGCGGCAAGTGAGGGTGGAGGGTGGCGTGACGGAGCTGCCGGCGGCGGAGGCGGATGAGTACTTCAAGAGCCGTGCGCGGAGAAGCCAGCTGGGGGCAGTGGTGTCGCAGCAGAGCAGGCCGCTCGATAGCCGGGAGCGGCTGGAGGAGATGGTGGCGGCGCTGGAGGCTGAGATGGGGGAGGAGATTCCGCGGCCGGAGTGCTGGAAGGGATTTGTGCTCTATCCGCAGCGGATCGAGTTCTGGCAGAACGGCGAAGACCGGCTGCACGATCGTATGGAGTTTATGCGAAGTGGCGATGGGTGGGCTGCTACTCGATTGTTCCCATAGAATGGACGGCGAGAAGCTGGCCGAGGAAATCAGCGCTGCTTCAAAAAAAGGTGAGCCAATGAGCGAAGGATTTGCAGGGCGACGGGAGTTTTTGAAGAGCGGAGTGCTGGGGTCGGCGGGGTTGCTGGCGGGGTTCGGGGGAGAGGCTTTTGCGATGTCGGCGGATGATCCTCGCGTGGTGCATGAGGTCGCTGGGCCGGGTGAGTATTTTATGCAGGAGGATGCGAAGCCGAAGTACTCGATTAAATTCTCGGTGTGCGGGATGAGCCACGACCACATCTACGGGATGGTGGATGCGGTGCGGCGCGGCGGCGGGATTCTGATGACGGCCTATGGGGCGGAGCCGGATAAGGTTGCGGCGTTCAAGAAGAGGTATCCGGAGATCAAGATGGTGGAATCGGAGGAGGCGATTCTGAATGATCCTTCGACGCAGTTGGTGCTGAGTTCGACGATTCCGAATCAACGGGCTGACCTGGGTATTCGGGTGATGAAGAAGGGCAAGGACTACCTTAGCGATAAGCCGGGGGCGACCACGCTGGAGCAGATCGCCGAGATACGGAAGACGATTGCGGAGACGAAGAGGATCTACGCGATTCTTTATAGCGAACGGCTGGAGGTAAAGGCCGCAGTAAAGGCCGGTGAACTGGTTCAGGCGGGGGCGATTGGAAGGGTGATCCAGACGATCAATATTGCGCCGCACCAGATTTTTCAGGGCAGCGGCGACGCCGGTGGAGGGAGTGGACGGCCGGATTGGTTCTGGGAGCCGAAGCTGTATGGAGGGATTTTGTGCGACATCGGGTCGCACCAGGTGGATCAGTTCTTGTTTTACACGGGGTCGAAGGAGGCGGAGGTGGTGGCTTCGCAAGTGGCAAATGTGAACCATCCGCAGAAGCCGAAGTTTCAGGATTTTGGCGACATGATGCTCAGGGGAGATAAAGGCTTCGGGTATGTGCGACTGGACTGGTTTACGCCGAACGGACTTGGGACGTGGGGCGATGGGCGGCTGTTTATCCTGGGGACCGACGGCTACATCGAGGTGAGAAAGTACACGGATGTGGCTCGGTCCAAGCAGGGGAACAATCTTTTTATCGTGGACAAGAATCAGGCTCGGTATATCGATTGCAATAATGTGGCGCTGCCGTTTGGACCGCAATTTGTGGCGGACGTTGTGAATCGAACGCATATTGCACAGGACCAGACGCAGGCGCTGCTGGCGGCGGAGCTGGTGGTGCGGGCGCAGATGAAGGCGCAGGTGATTAAGGATGAGGGTGGGAGTTTGAAGCGGGTGTCGGTGTGAGTTTAGGTTAGCGCAGGTCTTTAGCCTACAAAAGACTTCAGCGGAGTTGGAACTCGGGGCTGCCCAGGAGCAGCGCTGTTACGGTGTTGAGTGTATCGGTTGAAGTTGTGTCAGGCATATCGCTGATTTGTTTGTGGATCTGCTGACTGGTCTGGGTGGAGACTGTGCCGCCAATCAAGGTGTCTTCGAGGACTTGGAGGGCGATGTCGGGGCCGGCTGCGTTGGTGGGTGGGGTGGGGTTGAGGCTGGTTGCGATTGCGACGGGATGGGGCGGGGTTGAAGCCCAAGTCCCTGAGGCGGAACGCGTGGCACCCGGATTTGTGGCGGGCGCGGGCTGGGACATGAGGCCAAGGGCGAGGACGCGGGCGGAGTCGAACTTTTGATTGGCGTATTTGTTGGCGGTGAGCTGGGCGGCGAAGTTGAGGCGGTCGACGAGGGCGGTGGAGTTCATCCAATGGTCGGCGGTGATGTAGTAGCCGGTGGGCGGAAGGGCGTAGTAGACGGGCATGCCCATGTCCTTGATGGTGTTGACGAGGGCTCCGGGGTTGGCGGGGTCGGTGGCGGTGGTGCGGAAGGCGGAGGCGAGGAACTCCATCGGGGTCTTGACCTTGTTGCGGAAGTATTTGGTGGAGTTGAACTCGGGCGACTGGATGAGGGTGCGGAGGATGGCTTTGATGTCGCCGTCGGTGGCGAGGTAGGTGGCGGCCATGCGGTCTACGAGAGCGGGGGGCGGGTCGTCGGCGACGAAGCGCTGGGCTAATTTGTAACTGATGAAGTGCGCTGTTTTGGGGCTGTTGGCAAGGATGTTAAGGGCGGTGAGGCCTTCGGTTTTGCCTTCATCGTTGGGAGCAGGTGAAGGAGCAACTCCACGGATGGTCTGGCCGAGCCACTGCTTGGGGCCGGGCTCGTGTCTTTTGGGATCGAAGAGGAATGGGCCGGCCAGGTTGGGGTGGTCAACTCCCCAGCCGGTGAGGATGGCGGCAAGGGCGGTGACGTCGGCCTGGGTGTAGCCGCCGTCGACGCCGAGGGTGTGGAGCTCCATCACTTCCCTGCCGTAGTTTTCGTTGAGACCGGCATGGCCTTTTTTGGAGTTGGGGTTGGCGGGGTTGACGCCGTTGGCGAGGGAGTCGGGGCCGATGGATTGCCAGTTGTCGAGGTAGACCATCATGGCGGGCGACAGGGCGGTGGAGAAGAGGAGGTCTCTGAATTTGCCGAGGGCGTTTTTGCGGATGGCGTCGCGCTCGTAGGCGGTGGTGTACCACTGGTCGGAGTCTTTGGCGATGTAGATGTTGAAGTGATTGAACCAGAAGTCGGTCATGACCTCCTGGAGCTGGCGCTCGGAGAGGATGGCGCGGAGAAACTTGGCCTGGGAGAGCTCGTTGATGATCTGATAGGAGGCGCCGATGCCGGAGGCCATGCCGCGGAAGATCTCGCGCTCGCGGGGGTTGAAGTCGTTGACGAGGAGATTGCGCTGGTCGCCAGCGACGTAGGTGGTGAAGGCGATGCGATCCGGGACGGGTAGCTTGATGAGCGCGGCCATGCGCTGATTTTTCGGCAGCGCGAAGAGGTCGCCGGCGATGCGGGCGGCGGTGGCCTGGTCGGCTTCTTCTGGGCGGCGAGCTCGTCGTCGGTGGGCTGAGGGACGGCATGGGTGTCGTCGGGGTTGAGCTTGTGAAGCTCGTTGTCGCGGTTGAATTTATAGACCTGCACCTCGTACATGGCGGCGAGCAGGGGGTCGGTGGGAGCGGGGCGCTTGCCTTCGGCGACCTGCTGGATGATGCCGCGGTCGGGGAAGAGAGTGAGGGCCTGCTCGGGGGTCATGTTGAGGGTGGAGAACTCGCCGAGGCGGCGGTTGAGAGCGTCATCGGGGATGGTGGCGGGATTGAGCTGCTGCTCGAACCACTGGTCGGGGCCGATGGCGAGGACGTGCTCGACGTCACCGGGACGTGGACCGAAGGTGAAGCGGTTGAGGAGCTGGACGGCGCGCTCGCGGGGGGTGAGGGGGATTAATTTGGCTGGGGCGGGTGGTTTGGATTTGGAGGTGGATTTTGCTGCGGGTCTGGTTGGGGCTTGATTTTGAGCGTGAGAGAGGAGACGCGAGCATCGCCGCGGCGAGCACCGCCAGGATCGAGTCTCCGCATCGTGCACCTCTGTTTCGGTTAGACAGGGGTTTGGGATGGGAAGTTGCGCTGCTGCCAGACGCGGACGTCGATCCGCTTTGATTTCAAGATGCTTGCTTGACGAGGGCAGGCTGGCGAATCTTTTTGAGGATGACGTAGGCGAGGCGGGCGAGGAGAAGGATTGTGAGGACGGCGGTGTCTTTCCAGGGGATAAGGACGCCGGATTTGACGAGCCACCAGAAGTGGATGCAGGCGCAATGGCCGCGACGTAGACGAGGCGGTGGAGGCGCTGCCAGTTTTTGCCGCCCATGGCGCGCATGATGAAGGCCGGCGAGGTGCAGGCGAGGGCGAGGAGAATGACCCAGGCGAAGAAGCCCACCTGGATGAAGCGGCGTTTGAGGATGTCGTCGAGATGGTGGGCCATACGGCCTGCCACTGAGTGACCAGCTCGCCGAGGTGGCCGGATTTGAGGGCGTTGAAGGCGGTGGGAAGATCGTATCCGCTGAAGAGGAAGATGTAAGTGGCGAGGTGAAGCGAGGCGTAGAAGAAGGCATAGAGGCCGATGAGGCGGCGGAAGCGGATGAGAAACGCGACCGACGGGGAGAGGCGACGGACCGGCGTGATAGCGAGGGAAGAGAGGAGAATCCAGAGAGCCCAGTCGCCGGTGAAGTGGGTAATGTAGTTGACCGGGATCGGCTTGCTGGGCGAGTGTGCCGTTGCGGAAGAGCTCGAGTAGCCAGGCGAGGGCGCAAGCAGAGCAAGATGAACGGCGACTTTGAGGACGAGAATGGCGCGCTTCGAGATCGGAATCGGCATGAGTTGGATTGACTGGGATAGTTTAGAGCCAGATTGGTTTAGGGCTTAAAGATAGCGACCCTCCACGCGTCTATGTTTCCGCGCGTGGAGGGTCAAGGAGAGAACCAACTGAGGAGGTCGATACGCCGCAAGGTTGCAGTGCTACTCATAGGAACACATAAGGTGATTAATAGATTTCCTGGAGTGGGAAGAATCTTTAGTAATACTTTCTGAGGTCCATGCCGTTGTAGAGGCTGGCGACCTGGTCGGCGTAGCCGTTGAACATGAGGGTGGGGATGGTTTTGGGGAAAGCGCTGGAGTCGATGCGGCGCTCGTGGGCCTGAGACCAGCGGGGATGGTCGACGTTTGGGTTGACGTTCGAGTAGAAGCCGTATTCGTCTGGAGCTTTGCTGGTTCCAGGTGGTCTTGGGCTGCTTGTCGACGAAGTTTAATCTTCACGATGGATTTGGCGCTCTTGAAGCCGTACTTCCAGGGCAGGACGACGCGGATAGGGGAGCCGTTCTGGTTGGGCAGGACGTTGCCGTAGCAGCCGAAGGTGAGCAGGGCGAGCGGGTTCATGGCCTCGTCCATGCGCAGGCCTTCGCTGTAGGGCCAGTCGTAGCCGTAGGGGGCGTCGGGCATCTGCTTCTTGTCGTAGAGGGAGAGGAACTGGACGTACTTGGCGCTGGGCAGAGGCTCGCAGAAGTTGATGAGCTCGGAGAGGGAGTAGCCGTCCCAGGGGATGACCATCGACCAGGCCTCGACGCAGCGGTGGCGGTAGACGCGGTTCTCGATGGGGCGGTATGCGAGGAGGTCGTCGATGTTGATGGTCTGGGGCTTTTTGACCAGGCCGGTTACCTGAACGGTCCAGGGACGAATCCGCAGCGTGTGGGCGTTCTTGGCAGGCTGGTCCTTCTCGGTCGCCGAACTCGTAGAAGTTGTTGTAGGTTGATCGCCTTGGAGAAGGGGGTCTGAGCATCTGGAACAGTGTAGTTGCTGGGGACGGTTTTGAGCGGCGTCTCGGCGGCGTAGACGCGCGCGGGATTGACGAGATCGGGAAGGTAGCGAGCGGCGAGCGTTGCGGCTCCGAGGCTGGCGGCTCCGGCGAGGAATCGGCGGCGGTTCTGGTTGAACTGATTGAAGACGCGCTCGGGAGTGATCTCGGAGGAGCGGATGATCGACTCGAGGCTGCCGGTTTTGCGGAGAAGCATGATTGTTTCCTTCTTGCCGGAGGCTTCGGGAGTCTCCGCATTGTGAGACGCGTGAGGTGTTCTCTGGTTACAGTACGGCATTGCAGGCATTGTGGATGCAACGATTTCGCAGGCAGCCAAAGCAAGACAGCAGAGCGCCGCTGATGGCACACTGGTTAGATGATGACTGGTTCTCGTGAAGCAGAACTGATAGAAGCGGCGAACCTGCTGCTGGATGCCAGGCGAATGATGACGCCGATTGCAGATCTGCCGGCGGAGCTGCGGCCGACGACGCTGGATGAGGCATACTTCATCAACGACACGATGGCAGTGGCTTATGAAGACGTGGGTGGATGGAAGATAGGGGCGCCGGCGGCGGACGCTGTGCCGAGCTTTGCTCCGATGCCCAGGGCCCGGATCGCATCGAGCGGCGTGACACTGAGCAGGGCTTCGCACAGGTATCGGGGACTGGAGGCGGAGATTGCGTTCCTGCTGGGCACGGACCTTCCGTCGCGGGTGACGCCGTATTCGCGGGACGAGGTGCTGGGGGCAGTTGCGAGCTGCCATCCGGCGATCGAGGAGTTGGAGAGCGGGTTGGTGGATCCGGCGCTGCCGGCGGTGAAGCTGTCGAAGGATGCTGATCTGCAGATGCATGGCGGCCTGATATACGGGCCCGCGTTCGCGGATTGGAAGAGCTGCGACTTCACGAAGGAGCATGTGACGCTGGCTATTGATGGCGTGGTGCGGGTGGAGCGGACGGGATCGAATAAGTCGGGCGACCTTCTGCGGTTGCTGCCGTGGCTGGCGAATGAAGGCTCGGCGAGGACCGGAGGGTTGATGGCCGGTCAGTGGATTACTACGGGAAGCTGGACGGGAAATATTCAGGCTACTGCGCGAGCAAGTGTGGATGTACGGTTTTCTACCGCGGGACGAGTTGAGCTGTACTTCGAGTAGCTGAGACAATCTTCGACAACAGAAGGGACGATCGAAATGAGTGAGTTTGGCGCAGGTGTGGAGTTTCGTGCTCCAGTGATGGAGCGGTATCGGGCAGTGCTGACGCCGGAGGCTGTGGCGTTTGTGGTGGGACTGCAGCGGGCGTTCAATGCGCGGCGCAAAGAGCTGCTGGCGGCTCGCGTGGTTCGGCAGGCGCGGCTGGATGCAGGCGAGAAGCCGGACTTTCTGCCGGAGACTAAAGCGATTCGCGAGAGCGAGTGGACGGTTGCCCCACTGCCTGCGGATTTGCTGGATCGGCGCGTGGAGATTACCGGGCCGGTCGACCGCAAGATGATCATCAATGCGCTGAACTCGGGCGCGAAGGTGTTTATGGCGGACTTCGAGGACTCGACTACGCCTACGTGGGAGAACGTAATCGACGGGCAGATCAACCTGAAGGATGCCATTCGCAGGACGATTACCTTTGAGGATAAAACGTACCGGAAAGAGTTACAAACTCAACGAGAAGCCGGCGGTGCTGTTTGTGCGGCCGCGGGGGTGGCATCTGGAGGAGGCGCACGTGGTGGTCGATGGCGAGCTGATGTCCGGCTCGCTGTTCGATTTCGGGTTGTATACGTTTCATAATGCGAAGGAGCTGCTGGCTCGTGGGTCGGGGCCTTACTTTTATCTGCCGAAGATGGAGAGCCATCTTGAGGCGCGGCTTTGGAACGACGTTTTTGTTGCAGGCCGAGGCGGAGTTGGGAATTCCGAAGGGCTCGATCAAGGGCACGGTGCTGATCGAGACGATTCTGGCTACGTTCGAGATGGACGAGATCCTTTAGGAGCTGCGAGACCACTCGGCCGGGCTGAACTGCGGGCGCTGGGATTACATCTTCAGCTTCATCAAAAAGTTTGCGGGCGACGATTCGATTCTGCTGCCGGACCGGGGGCAGGTGACGATGACGACGCACTTCATGCGGAGCTATTCGAAGCTGGCGATCAAGACCTGCCACCGGCGCAACGTGAGCGCGATGGGCGGGATGAGCGCGTTTATCCCGATCAAGAGCGACCCGGTGGCCAACGAGAAGCGCGCTGGCTCAGGTTCGCGCGGATAAAGAACGCGAGGCTACGGACGGGCACGATGGAACCTGGGTCGCGCATCCGGGGCTGGTGCCGGTGGCGCTCGAGGTCTTCGACCGCGTGATGCCGCAGCCTAACCAGATCGATAAGCAGTTGCCTGATTACAACCCTACTGCCGCCGATCTGCTGCAGGTGCCGGCAGGCTCGATTACCGAGGCCGGGTTGCGGCAGAATGTGGCCGTCGGGCTCGGGTACGTCGAGGCGTGGCTGCGCGGCATTGGCTGCGTTCCGCTGTTCAACCTGATGGAGGACGCGGCGACGGCGGAGATCAGCCGGGCGCAGCTGTGGCAGTGGGTCCACCACGGCGCGGTGCTCGAAGACGGCCGCGAGGTGACGGCGGAGCTGGTCGAGAGCGAGATCGACCGGGAGCTGGCGCTGGCGGAGATACGCGTCGATGCCAAACGGTTCGAGGCTTATAAACATGCAGGGTTCCTGATGCGGGAGCTGGTGAAGGCTCCGAAGTTTCAGGACTTTCTGACTGTGCCGGCTTATGCTCGGGTGCTGGATCACGAGGTGTTCGCTTCGGCTTAGGCGTTCCTTATCGATAATTCCCTCAGGGGCTAAAGCCCCATCGAAAATGGTCGCTTTTAGGGCGGGACTAAAGTCCCGCCCTTTCAAAGCGGCGACCTTTTCGTCACAGCAAATTTTTCATTAGTCATGTTTGTCCAGATCCTTTGTCTTCTTCTCCCGTGCCCCTCCCCCCCGGGGAGGGTATTTTCTGCGCAAAATATTCATTCGATGCGACTTAGCCGCGTATCGCGGCTGTAAAATATTGATTCCAGACTACTTAAGCCTCAAAATGTTGAGCCGGAAGGAGTTAGGATTCATTTTCTCCCCTTACTCCCTTCAATGCCATACCCAGACTTCCCTTTCCTGCTTAAATGCAAAGCCCCGGCCAGATGGCTGGGGCTTTCTTATCTATAAGTTCTATTTTACCAACTGGCGCATAACTAATGTTCACTTGCTATCTGGTTTGTTTTGAGTCAGTTGAGTGGTTTAGGGACTTGACAAGCAAATTTGCCGGGAAAATTCAACTTTTTTTCTTTTTTCTTTTTTTGTCGAGTGGTCGACAGACACAAATAAAGCGATTTATCTAACCTTCTCTTGTACTTTGCCAATAGTGATGCCTACGACGTCTACTCAGTTCGCTCATCGCCCCAATCCAGATGGAACAACAGACTCCATCTGTAAGACGTGCTTCATGACTATTGGCACGGCAGAGGAAGTTACTGCCCTTAAAGAGCTAGAGATCGCTCATACCTGCGAAAAATGGAAGCTTGAGTTTATCAAGGCCGCCACCAGCGATTCCTCACCGATTCCTCGCTTGTCGCGCGACGATAATTCAAACTGACTCACTACCGAAAAGCGAGAAAATAGAGATCCGGGCGAGTTTGCCAGCACCGGATGGATTACTTCGCTGTGTCATAGCTGTGCACAAAACGCTGGATAGGAGCACTGATGAGCAAACCAACCCTCGACCAGATAAACCTCGTGTGCGGCGATGTGGATGCGTCGATTGCGTTCTACCGCAGGCTTGGTGTGGAGATTCCCGACTCGGCGGTTTGGCGCACGGCTACGGGTGGACATCATGTGGGCATTGCACCAGCAGCGGATGGTGGGATACACCTCGATCTCGACTCCACCGTGTTTGCTCAACATTGGAACAGCGGCTGGAAGGGTCGAACTGATTTGAGAGGCCGCGTCGTGGTTGGGTTTGGAGTGGCTACATGCGAGGATGTCGATGATGTGTACCGCGACATGACCGGCGCCGGATATCGCGGCTTGCAGGAACCGTACGACGCACTTTGGGGCTCGCGTTACGCGGTTATTGAAGACCCTGATGGAGTTGCTGTGGGCTTGATGAGTCCGGTATCGGCGGATATGAGGTCGCCGCCTCCGGATTTGTGATTGCGCCTTAGTTCTCTGAAGGCATCTCGACGTGGTCGACGATGAGAACCTGCACGGGGCCTTTGGTGGATTCGAGTTTTAGGCCGAGCTGCTCCTGGATGGCGGTGAAGATTGATGGGCCGTCTGACGCGTTGGAGGCGGAGGCCGATGCGTCGTCGGGGGTCCATTTGAGGGTGATGTCGTATCTGCCTTCCAGTCCGGTTTTATCGATGACTACACGCCCCAGGGTGAGTGACAACTGCTCGGCGAGGAGGGCGACCGTGTTGTCACTGCCCTGCACGGCGATGCGATTGTTGCCGCGATTTATCGTTGTGCCGCCGGCCTGCGATGGGTGAATCAACGGGCCATTCTTTGCCACGACCAAAGCGTAGATGGGAAGGTCTCTGGTCTCCAGATGCGTGACTAGTTTGAAGCGGTCAGCGAGAAGAGACTGGAGCATCTGCCGTTTTATCTCTCTGCCCTGATCGGAGGGTAGCTTGGCGAGCTGCTGGCTGAGGGTGGCGTCGGACTTGGCTTCGATGTCGAATTTTGCGGAGGCGATGGATGACGGGACGCCGAGGATACGGGTCTCGGGCAGGTTGAATGCGGATTCGAGGAGCATCTTCAAGGGGGCGTTGACGGTTCGATAGAGTCCGTCGTTGGCGGCGCTGTAGATGTGAGAGTGGTCGTGCTCGGTGGCGGTGATGTTCTGGCGTATGGAGGCTACTTCGAACTCGGGTTTTGCGGTTGGAGAAGACGGCGGCTGAGGTACAGATTGGCAGAGAGCCAATTGTGCGGGAAGCGCGATTAAGGCCGCAGCCATGTAGATAAGGCTTCGATTTCGATTCATTCTCAGTTCCGTGCTATCGCCGTTATTTTGAAATAGTTCGAGTGTGAGACGTTTGAAGGTACGCAGACGCTCGGTTCGTCGTTCAGAAAAAATATTTGGAAACATGCAGCCTGGGGCTTGACATGTGACTAAATGGTCACGTATTGTTCCGGACATGGATGACGTGTTCAAAGCTCTGGCCGACCCGACGCGACGTAGCCTGCTGGATGAGCTGTTCAAGAACGATGGGCAGACGCTGAGCGAGTTGGAGGAGCGGCTGCCGATGACGCGCTTTGGGGTGATGAAACACCTGAAGGTGCTCGAAGAGGCAGGCCTGGTGGCGACGAGGCGGCGAGGGCGGGAGAAGCTGCACTTTTTGAATGCTGTTCCGATACGGCTTGTTCATGACCGATGGGTGAGCAAGTACACCGAAGCGATGGTTTCACGTTTGACCGAACTCAAATACGAACTGGAGAAGACAATGGAAAAGGTTTACGAGATCTACATCAAGACCACTCCGGAGCGGCTGTGGCATGCCATTACGGATACGGAGATGCGGCGGAAGTATAACTTTGGCGTGGCTGTGACCTCGGACTTCACGACGGGGTCGAAGTATGAAGGACGAGGCGGAGAGACAGAGATCGTGGAAGGCGAGAATCTTGTGGTCGATCCGCCGCGGCGGCTGGTGCAGAGCTACAGGGCGCTTTGGAGCGCGGACGTGAGGGCCGAAGGGACGTCGCGGGTGACGTGGGAGATCTCTCCGGTGGGCGACTCGTGCCTGCTGAAGGTGACGCACGATCAGTTGCGCGAGGGCGCTAACACGCAGCTGTACGGCGGCTGGCCGATGCTGCTCTCGGGGCTGAAGACGCTGGTGGAGACGGGCGAGCTGCTGGATACGCCGGGATCGCTGCGCTGGGTGAAGGGCGATGTCACACAGATGGCGCATGTTGGCGTTAACTGATCGGCGGTGTGAAAAAGGGCCGGCCCTGAACGGGGCCGGCCCTTTTCGTTGCTTCCCTGCTACCTTATCTGGGCCGTTTCCGGCGTGGTGGAGGTGAGGGCCGGGTCGTCGCAGTCGGCGGGACGCGGGCGGGGCTTGCGCTTGAAACGGTTGAGGAGCGTCTTGAGGAGGACGTAGAGGACGGGGATGAAGATGAGGTTGAGGATGGTGGAGAGGACCATGCCTCCGACGATGGCGGTGCCGACGGAGTGGCGGCCGTAGGCTCCGGCGCCTTGAGCGAAATAGAGCGGGCCGACGCCGAGGATAAAGGCGATGGAGGTCATGAGGATGGGGCGCAGGCGGAGCTCGGCGGCGATGATGGCGGCGTCGATGATGCTCTTGCCGTGTTCGAGCTGCTGCTCGGCGAACTCTACGATGAGAATTGAGTTTTTTGCCGAGAGGCCGATGAGCATGACCAGGCCGATCTGGACGTAGACGTCGTCGTTGAGGCCACGCGCGGCTACGAGCGACAGCGCGCCGAGGACGGCCATGGGCACGGCGAGCAGGATGATGAAGGGCAGCGCGAAGCTCTCGTACTGCGCGGAGAGGGTGAGATAGACGACCAGCAGGCCGAGGCCGAAGATGATGATGGCCTTGCCGGCGGACTCGACCTCTTCGAGAGCAAGGCCGGTCCAGGAGTAGAACATGCCCTGGATCTTGTTCTTCTCGAAGAGACGCTCCATGTTTTCGAGGCCCTGGCCGGAGCTGAGGCCTTGAGCGGGCGAGCCGTCGATCTCGGCGGAGCGGAAGAGGTTGTAGTGGTTGATGACCTGCGGGCCGGAGATCTCGGAGATGGTAACCAGGTTATCAAGCGGAATCAACTGGTTGGAGGCGGAGCGGACGTAGTACTGGCGGAGATCGTGCGAGGTGCGGCGGTATTGCTGGTCGGCCTGGACGTAAACGCGGTAGGAACGGTTGTTGAAGTCGAAGTCGTTGACGTAGCTGGAGCCCATGAAGGTGCCGAGGGCGGCGGAGATCTGGCTGAAGGGGACGCCGAGGGTCTTGGCCTTCTCGCGATCGATGACGACGTAGAGCTGGGGATCGTTGGAGGTGAACTGGGTGTTCATGCCGGTGAGGCCGGAGCCGGGCGCGCTGCCCTGAGCGACGAGAGTGTGGGCGATGCGATCGATGTCGGCGAAGGAGTTGCGGCCGCCGTCCTGGAGGATGAACTGGAATCCGCCGACGGTGCCGATGCCCTGGACGGCGGGAGGCTCGGCGGCGAAGGCGATGCCGCCGGGGACGCCGAAGAGCTTGGGGCCGATGTCGGCGACGATGGCCTTGGCGCTGTACTGCGGGCCCATCTTGGTGCGCTCATCGATGGGCTTCAGCGGAGCGAAGATGAGGCCGGAGTTGGGCGAGCTGCCGCCGGCGAGAGAGAAGCCCATGACGGAGAAGGTGCCGAAGACGCCGTCGTTTTTGCGGACGAGCGCGGCCGCGCGGTCGGCGAACTCCGAGGTGTAGCTGAGGGATGCTCCGGGGGGCGTCTGGACGATGATGAGGAAGTAGGACTGGTCCTCCTGGGGGATGAAGGCCGTGGGGACATGGTTGTACATGTAGACCGTTGCGGCAAGAGCGCCGAAGAAGACGAGCAGCATGACGTAACGGAGGCGCATGACGACGAAGGTGACGACCTTGGCGTAGGTGCGGATCATCCACTGGATGACGGCCTCAATGGGATTGAAGAAGAAGGCCGCGATGCCGGTCTTTGCTCGCTCGCCGCGTAGAAGGATAGCGGCAAGGGCGGGCGAGAGAGTGAGAGCGTTGAAGGCCGAGATGGCGATAGAGAACGCGATGGTCAGCGAGAACTGTTTGTAGAGAATGCCGGTGGTGCCGGGGAAGAAGCTGACCGGAATGAAGACCGAGATGAGCACGAGCGAGGTAGCGATGACGGCGCTGGTGACCTCGGCCATGGCTTCGGAGGTGGCTTTATGACTGTCGCAGTGCTCGGCTTCGATGTGGCGCTGGACGTTTTCGATGACGACGATGGCGTCGTCGACGACCAGGCCGGTGGCGAGGGTGATGCCGAAGAGCGTCAGGGAGTTGATGCTGAAGCCGAAGATCTTGACGAAGGCGAAGGTGCCTATGAGCGAGACGGGAATCGTGACGGCGGGAATGATGGTGGCGCGCCAGTCCTGCAGGAAGAGGAAGATGACGATGATGACGATGATGACGGCTTCACCGATGGTCTGAACGACCTCGCGGATGGAGTCGCCGATGACGGTGGTGGTGTCGACAGCGATGATGCCCTTCATGCCGGGGGGGAAGGACTTCTCGAGGTCGGCGAGGACTGCGCGGCACCTTTTGTCTACGTCAAGGGCGTTGGCGTTGGAGAGCTGCTGGACTCCGACTCCGATTGCGTCGCCTACGTCGACGCCGCCGCCGGCGAACCTGAGGGTGGTGTCGTAGTTTTCGGCGCCGATCTCAGCGCGGCCCACGTCCTTGAGGAGGACGATGCCGCTGGCGTCGGCGCTGTTCTTGATGATGATATTTTCAAACTCTTTGGGGTCGCTCATGCGGCCGAGGACGCGCACCGACATCTGAAACTTCTGCGTGGGGTCGGAGGGTTGCTGGCCGAGCTGGCCGGCGGGGACTTCAACGTTCTGTTCGGCGAGGGCGTTGGTGACGTCGAGGGCGGTGAGGCCGCGGGCGGCGAGTCGGCTGGGGTCGAGCCAGATACGCATGGCGTACTTGCGCTCGCCGAAGATGATGACCGCGCCGACGCCGGGAACGCGCTTGAGCGCATCGCTGACATAGACGTCGAGGTAGTTGGAGATGAAGGCCTGTGAGAGCGAGTGGTCGGGCGAGAGAAAGCCTGCGGCGAAGACGAAGTTTGAGGAGGCCTTGGTGATAGTGATGCCGGTGTTGTTGACGACGGCGGGAAGACGGCCCTGGGCGGAGGCGACGCGGTTCTGGACGTCGACGGCGGCGATGTTGAGGTCATAGCCGGTCTGGAAGGTGATGGTGATGGCGGAGGTGCCGTCGTTCGAGCTGGTGGAGCTCATGTAGCGCATGCCCTCGACGCCGTTGATGGACTGCTCGAGGATGGTCGTGACGGCGGCTTCGACGTCTTTGGAGTTCGCGCCGATGTAATTGCTGGTGACGATGACCTGCGGCGGAGCGAGCTGAGGATACAGCGAGATGGGCAGCGTGGGGATACAGACAGCCCCCGCGAGAATGATCAGCAGGGCGCAGACCGTGGCGAAGATGGGACGGCGAATGAAGAAATCTACCAAGGTGTACTCCATGCCCGCGAAGAACTGCCGGGCGGTAAATCGAAGACCGTTATCGAACGGCCGGACAAAGACGTGGCTAAGACCGCGGCAAAAAAGCAGAGCATGCCGCCGTTAGCTGAGCGGCTTGACGGGAGCGCCCTCCTGCAAAAATTGCAGACCTGAGGTGATGACCTTGTCGCCGGGCTTGAGGCCGGAGATGACCGGATAGGTGTTGCCGACGGTCTCGCCGACGGTGACGGGAATCTGATGAGCGAAGTATCCATCCCCCTTGGGCGCAGCAATGAAGACGAAGGTCTGGCCGCCGACCAGCGAGACGGCAAGAACGGGAACGGTGGGCGCGGGAGCAGTGCTCCAGGTGATGCGCGCCTTCACGATCTGGCCGTTGCGGAGACGCTGGGCGCTGTGGGGAATCTCGGCCTTGGCGAGGATGCTCTGCAGGCCGTTATCCACCTGAGGCGAGAGAAAGGCGACAGTGGATGTGGCGAGCACCTGGCCGGCGGTGTCGAGGATTTCGACGGGCAGGCCGGTGCGTATCTGCGTGGCGCGCTCGGTGGGGACGTAGATGTAGGCTTCGAGATCGGCGTTCTCGTCGACGGTGGTAAGGAGCGTGGTCGGGGAGACGTAGTCGCCGAGGTGAACGGGGATGTCGCCAACGACGCCGTCGAAGGGAGCGCGAATGTCGTAGTAGGCGAGCTGCTCCTGCTGCGTGTTGGTGAGAGCGGCGTTGGATTCGTAGTCGCCTTTGGAGTTCTCGTAGGCCTGGATGGCCTGATCGTATGCGTCGCGTGAGACGACGCCGGCCTCAAAGAGCTGGCGCTGGCGATCCATTTCAATCTTGGCGTAGTCGTAGACCGCCTTCTTCTGGGCCTGGGTTCCCCGCTGCGATTCGACCGTGGCTGCCTGCTTGAGCGGATCGATGCGCATCAGGACCTGACCGGCTTTGACAGCGTCGCCGGACTTTACGAAGATCTTGACGAGGTTTCCGTCAACCATGGGCTGCATGGTGGCGGAGCGGCGGCTCTTGATGGTGGAGACGTAGGTATCGGAGTTTGGCACCGGCGCGAGGGTAACCGGCGCCACCTGGACGGGCATTGCCTGCGGCTGCGCTGCCGCCTGCGCGGGCCGATCGGCTGATTTGCAGCCCAGGGCAAGAGGCAGGAGCATGGTGCCGATGAGCAGAGTGCGGCGTAACGATTGAATCGGTAACACGGTACTTCTCCTTGTCTGACCGTCGCGGAAAATAAACCGCGAGATCAGATGAAAAATCAATCTATTGGCGACGAACACCAGCCAAACATAAACAATCCGACAGCCAGGGAAGTGAGGACGACAGGTTTGATGATTCCAAAGGGAGAAGGGTGCAATTGATTTTGATTCCCGCGCCATTTTATCGTGCCGGATGAGATACTGGCTCGCAGGTGACGGGATCTTGCGAGGGCTCGAAATTATTGAACCGGGCAGCAGTTAGCCGGCATCGAGAGGGTTTTTGTCGGCGAAGGAGAAGGGGTTGAAGCTCTCGTGGCGGTCGAAGGGATCTGAGTGCTCGGCGCGCTTCAGCCAGTTGACGACCAGATAGGTAATGGGGGTTGCCAGCACCTCGTAGCCGACCTTGAGGCCGTAGCCGGTGATGATGATATTCACCAGTGTATGCACTGGGTAGATACCGCCGAAGGTGAGGGTGATGACCAGGATGGTATCCACGGCCTGACCGACGACGGTGGAGCCGATGGTGCGGGTCCAGAGCGCGCGGCCATTGGTGAAGAGCTTGAGGCGCGCCATGGTGTAGGAGTTGGCGAACTCACCGGCCCAGAATGCGATGAGGCTCGCGATGAGGATTCGGGGGATGAATCCGAAGACAGTGGTGAAGGCCTGCTGATTCCGCCAGCCGGGCGCCGCAGGTAATGCAATGACGATGCTGCCGATGATGTAAAGAAGAGAGGTGCCAAAGAACCCCAGCCAGATGGCGCGCCGGGAGGCGGCGTAGCCGTAAACCTCAGTAAAGACGTCTCCGAAGATGTAGGTGATGGGAAACAAAAGCACCGCTCCGCTGACATCAAACGGGCCGAGCGCCCATTTCCCCAGGGGGATTGGGCCGATGACGCAGATCTTCTGTGCCACGAGGTTCGACACGAGCAGGATCACGACGAAGGCCGTAGTAAGGGCGTCAAGATATTTGTAGCGCGACGTGACGACAGGCATGATTGGAATTAGATAGAGGAGACCGTCACTATCTTACTTTTATTTTGACGGTTGTACACCGAGTAACGCTTTGACGGGAAATGGGGATGTGATAGCGTCGAAAGGTGGCAGGTGTGAGTTCGCCGTCTGCCTCTTGCAGCGTCCCCGTCGTCTAGCCCGGCCCAGGACACCGCCCTTTCACGGCGATAACATGGGTTCGAATCCCATCGGGGACGCCAAATGCTTCCGCATTCCGCACGACTCAATCTGTCAGCCGTGGACTTCATGAAGGATTGATGAATAACCGGAAATCTGTAGTAAACCAATAAATGTGTGGGGCGTGGGCGCTCCGCGGTGTACGAGGGCGTGCGGATGTACATACTCGTCATTAATAGTGGATCGTCGTCTATCAAGTTCTCAGTATTCGAGTCGGCATCCGGGAACGGCAGCAACGGTCCGGAGTGCCGCCTTGATGGAGAGCTGAGCGGAATAGGCGAGCCGAAGACAAAGCTGCGGATAAAGCGGGCGAATGGCAAGGGCGAAGAGCCTAACTCGTTCGATTTGAAGATAGAAGACGCAGCGCAGGCGATGCGAACGGTCTTCGAGGCGCTGGAGTCGCGAGAGATGCCTGCGATGGATGCCGTGGGCTACCGTGTGGTGCATCCGGGCGCGAAGCTGAACTCACACCAGAGAATCACGCCCGAGGTGCTGGATGAACTGAAGCGGGCATCGGAGTTCGCTCCGCTGCACGACCCGGTGGCAATCAAGGTTATTCAGGAAGGGATAGCGAGATTGCCGGATGTTGCGCACTATGCGTGCTTCGACACGGTGTTCCATGGCACGATGCCGGAGGCTGCGTACACCTATGCCATTCCCGCGGTATTCCGCGAGCAGGGTGTGCGGCGATATGGCTTTCATGGGCTCAGTTGCGAGTCCATTGTGCGATCGATGCGCGCAGGAGGGGCAAGGCTGCCGCGACGAATGGTGATCGCGCATCTCGGCAGCGGATGCAGTGTGACGGCGTTGTTCGATGGCTGCTCCGTGGACAACACCATGGGCCTGACGCCGACCGGCGGGGTTGTAATGGGGACGCGGCCGGGCGATCTTGATCCTGGTTTGCTCTTATATCTGTTGAGGCGGGAACAGCGGGAGGGCGATCCCATAGGCACAGTTGAGTCGATGGTTAATCACAGCTCCGGGATGGTTGCCCTGTCCGGACTGCCGAACGATATGCGTGCGATTCGGAAGGCCGCGGCGGAGGCAGATCCACGCGCCATGCTCGCGCTGAATGTGTTTACGCGAAGTGTGACCAAAGCCATCGGCGGCTTCTGCTGGCTGACGGGCGGCCTGGACGCGATAGTGTTCACGGGCGGGATTGGCGAGAACGATGCTCACACTCGCAGCGCCGTTCTCGCGGGCGCGGAGAGCCTGGGAGTCGATCTCGATCATGAATTGAACGAAGCGAAGGGCGACGCACTGCGTCGAATCAGTTCTGCTGAATCTAAAGTCGCGATCTTTGTGGTTCCAACGCAGGAGGATCTCATGATTGCGCTCCACGTTTCTCGAATGGCCCAGTCCGCCAGCTAGCAAAAGGTGCATCAAATACATTTCAAGCCTGGAGGGATCTATATGACTCACACGTCTTACGCCGCTCCATCCACCCCTTCGCTTTCGACCGATGTTCAACTCTCGCCAGAGGAACTTCGCAGAATGGATGCCTACTGGCGGGCGTGTAACTATCTGTGCGTAGGTATGCTCTATCTGCTGGCGAATCCGCTGCTGAGAGAGCCTCTGAAGCCTGAGCACATCAAGAAGAGACTGCTGGGTCACTGGGGTTCGGACCCGGGACAGTCGTTTACCTGGGTCCATCTGAACAGGCTCATCAAGAAGTACGATCTGGATACGATCTTCATCTCAGGGCCGGGACATGGCGCGCCTGCGACGCTGTCGAACAGCTACCTCGAGGGCGTGTATTCCGAGGTGTATCCGGAGATCAGCGAAGATATTCGGGGCATGCAGAAGTTTTTCAAGCAGTTTTCCTTTCCGGGTGGGATCGGCAGCCATTGCACTCCGGAGACTCCGGGGTCAATTCACGAAGGCGGCGAGCTTGGTTATAGCCTGTCGCATGGGTTTGGGGCGGCGTTCGACAATCCGGATTTGATCGTCACGGTCGTTGTTGGTGACGGCGAGGCGGAGACGGGACCACTGGCTACGTCGTGGCATTCGAATAAATTTCTCAATCCCGTGTATGACGGCGCGGTGTTGCCGATCCTGCATTTGAATGGCTACAAGATTGCGAATCCGACTATTCTGGCAAGGATTCCAGACGAGGAATTGGATAGTCTGTTCCGGGGTTATGGGTGGACTCCGTATGTTGTGGCAGGCGACGATCCGGAGCTGGTTCATCAGCAGATGGCCAGCATACTGGAGCACTGCGTTCTGGAGATTCGCTCCATTCAGGAGAAGGCGCGGAGTGCAGCGGATGGCGTTGCTCCTGAGCGGCCGCGCTGGCCGATGATTATTCTGCGAACGCCGAAGGGCTGGACGTGTCCGAAGGAACTCGATGGCCATAAGCTGGAGGGCTTCTGGCGGGCGCACCAGGTGCCTATTCTCGATCCGGCTACGAATCCCGCGCATCTTGCGGTGCTCGAGTCATGGATGAAGAGCTATCGCCCGGAGGAGTTGTTCGATGAAAAGGGCAAGCTAATCGCGGAGTTGAAGGAGATGGCGCCGTGCGGCCACAAACGGATCAGCGCGAATCGACATGCAAATGGCGGTAAGCTGCGGAAGCCGTTAGATCTGCCGAATTTTCGTGATTATGCGGTGCCAGTGGATAAGCCCGGGCAGATTGAGGTTTCGTCGACGTTCACAATGGCACATTATCTGCGCGATGTCATCAAGAAGAACATGACGAATTTCCGGGTGTTTGGGCCGGACGAGACAGCTTCGAACAAGCTCGACACGATCTATGAGGCGAGCGGCAAGGTATGGATGGCAGAGATAAAGCCCGAGGATGCTGATGGCGGCTATCTCACGCCTGACGGCCGCGTAATGGAGATGCTGAGCGAACATACACTCGAGGGCTGGCTTGAGGGATATCTACTGACAGGACGGCACGGTTTCTTTTCGACTTATGAGTCCTTTGTTCATGTAATCGACTCGATGTTCAACCAGCATGCGAAGTGGCTGGAGAAGAGCAAGCTGGAGCTGCGGTGGAGAGCGCCGATCTCTTCGCTGAATTTACTTATTACTTCGCTGGTATGGCGGCAGGACCACAATGGATTTACGCATCAGGATCCGGGCTTTTTGGATATTGTCGCCAACAAGAGTCCAGCGGTTACTCGGATCTATCTTCCTCCAGATGGGAATTGCCTTTTGAGCGTCACGGATCATTGTTTGTGCAGTACGAACTATGTAAACGTGATCGTCGCTGACAAGGCGCCTCACCTGCAGTACCTGACGATGGACCAGGCAGTGGATCACTGCACGAAGGGAATAGGGATATGGAACTTTGCCAGCAACGATGAGGGCCAGGAGCCGGATGTGGTAATGGCATGTGCTGGTGACATTCCTACGGCCGAGGCGCTTGCCGCGGTGGTTATTCTGCGGGAGCGTTGCCCTGAGCTTAAGATCCGGTTCGTGAATGTGGTCGATCTGTTTCGGCTGATGCCGGACACTGAACATCCCCACGGACTGAGCGATCGTGAGTTCAATAGTTTGTTTACCACGAACAAGCCGGTGATCTTCAACTTTCATGCGTATCCGGCGCTGATTCATAAGTTCACCTATCGCAGGGTGAACCATGACAATATCCATGTGCGCGGGTACAAAGAAAAGGGCAATATCAATACGCCGCTGGAGCTTGCGATCCTGAACCAGGTGGACCGGTTCAACCTGGCGATTGATGTCATCGACCGGGTGCCTTCGCTACAGGTGACGGCGGCACACACGAAGGAATGGCTGAAAGGACAGATCATTGAGTCGATCACCTATGCGCACGAGAATGGGATCGACAGGGCTGAAATTCGTGATTGGAGATGGGCGGACGCCATTCGCTGAGGGAATGGCGCCGGACTAACTTCTATCGGCGGCTCCTGACGCGTGTCAACCACTTCAGCCGATCTTCGGCATTTTCGATAAATTGCGGAAGAGATTCTGGGGAGAATCCGCGGGTAGCATCGACGGTGAACCGGAAGATCGCTACTCCTGACCCATCCCTTGTCCCGGGCCGTGTCCGGACCGCTCGTGCTGGAATTGAGTCTCTCCGGCTATTTCCTGGGTGGAGTCGTTTATTCTTAATCCCAGGGTGCTAATGGTAACTTTCGATTCGCTGTCTCTCGACGACCTTCTGATGAAACGAAAGGGGCTGCGCAGGCAGCTGGCCGCGCAAACGGGGCTGCTCGACGTTCGCATTGCTGTACTAGGCGGGTCGACAACCAACGAAGTCGTCGATTTCCTCGAGATCGGCCTGCTGTCGAGCGGATTTCGGCCAGTCTTTTACCAGTGTGACTACGGCCGGTTCTATGAAGAAGCTGTCCACGATCCACAACAACTCATCGCCTTCCGTCCCGACCTGGTTTACATCCATACTTCGTGCCAGAATATTCAGGGTTTTGCGCCGCTGCAGTGCTTGGAGGCCGAGCTGCAAGGATATGTTGATGGCGAGGTGAGCCGGTTCAGGCAAATGTGGGATTCGCTTGAACAAAACCTCTCGTGCCAGATTATTCAAAACAACTTTGAGCTTCCGCCCTTTGCGACGCTGGGAAATATGGACGCTGTCGCCCGCGGAGGCCATTCCAACTTCGTCGCGCGATTGAATCTCGCGTTTGCGGGCGCGGCCAATGCGAATAAGAAGCTGCTGATCCAGGATGTGCATGGGATATCGGCGCGCGTGGGACTTGACCGCTGGTTCGACTGGGAGCGCTGGTTCAGCTACAAGATATTGAACAGCGCTGAAGCGAGTCTGGCGATAGCGCGCTCGCTCACCGCAATAGTGCGGGCGCTGTATGGCAGAAGCCGCAAAGTGCTGGTGCTCGATCTCGATAACACGCTGTGGGGCGGCGTTATCGGCGACGACGGAGTGGACAAGATTCAGATAGGCCGCGAGACCCCGGTGGCCGAGGCGTACACCGCGTTCCAGGAGTATTGCCTTGCGCTGCGCAATCGCGGCGTGCTGCTGGCGGTGTGCTCGAAGAACAACGAGGAGATTGCGAAGCAGGGGTTCGAGCATCCTGATTCCGTGTTGAAGCTGGAGCACTTCTCGTGCTTCAAGGCGAACTGGGAGCCGAAGCACGAAAATATCCAGGCGATTGGGCGCGAGCTGAACCTGGGGGTGGATAGCTTCGTGTTCGTCGACGACAACCCGGCGGAGCGCGCCATCGTCGCAGCACAGGTGGAAGGGATTGCGGTGCCGGACATCGGCGCGGATGTTTCGAGATATGCAGGGATCATCGATGCCGGACGATACTTTGAGCCCGCGGCTTTGTCGCAGGAGGACCTGGAGCGCGCGGAACTCTATGCAGAGAACGCGCAACGCTCTGCCTTCGAGTCGAAGTTCGCCGACTATGGCGAGTATCTTGATTCTCTGGAGATGTCGGCTGAGATCGACGTCTTCAAGCCGGTATACCTCGAACGCATCGCGCAACTGACCAACAAGACGAACCAGTTCAACCTGACGACGCGACGCTACACGCTGGCGGAGATTGAAGAGATTGCGGCGGATCGACGCTATATCGGCCTGTATGGAAAGCTGAGCGACCGATTTGGCGACAACGGCTTAATTTCAATCGTGCTGGGCCGCAAAGATGGAGCGACACTCCATCTCGATTTATGGCTGATGAGCTGCCGTGTGCTGAAGCGCGACATGGAGTTTGCGATGCTTGACGCTCTGGTGCAACGCGCGCAGGCAGCGGGCATTGAAAACGTGCTGGGCTATTACCTGCCGACGAAAAAGAACGGCATGGTGGCGGACCACTATCAAAAACTGGGCTTTACGCAACTCAGTAAGGGCACGGATGGCGCTTCGGTCTTCTCGCTCCCGCTGTCGGGCTACACCCCACAAAACCATCACATCAAGGTAATGGAGTTAATTCATGGATAATTTGCTTGAAGAAGTGCAGGCGATCTTTCGCGACGTATTCGACCAGCCCGATCTCATCATCACTCGCGAATCGAACGCCTCCACGGTGGAGGACTGGGACTCGCTGGCGCATGTGAATCTTGTGACGGCAATTGAAAAGCGATTCAAGATAAAATTCGCGCTTGGCGAGTTGCAGGAACTGAAAGACGTTGGCGACATGATTGATCTGATCAATAAAAAAATGGCCGCAAAATGATGGAGTATCGGTACGAAGACCTGTTTGTAGGCATGAAACACGGTTTCTCCGCGAGTTTCACAGCAGAGATGGTGTCAAACTTCGCTGCTCTTTCGGGAGACATCAACCCGCTTCACGTGGATCGGAACTATGCCGTCGCAGCCGGTTTTCCAGGGCCGGTTGTGTTTGGGATGATGACGTCATCGCTCTACTCGACGCTGGTCGGGGCCTATCTACCTGGAAAGTATGCGCTGCTACAAGGGATTGATATCGATTTCAACTCGCCTTGTTATGTGGGAGATCAGTTGAATGTCGAAGGTGAGATTATTTTTTTGAGCGACGCATACCAACGCCTCGAGGTGAAGGCCTCGATTCGCAGGGATGATCGCAAGCTGGTATCGAAGGCCATCATCAGAGCGGGTTTCCATGTCAAATAGAGTTGTACTGATCACAGGAGCATCATCGGATATTGGAATTGCATTGATGAAGGCGCTGCTTAGCGGCACAGCCCCTCCGATGGTAATTGCGCACTCCTACCGCGGCGGGGAGAAGATACGAAACCTGCAGGAAGAGTTTGGAGAACAAATACAAACGATTGAGGCTGACTTCACCGACGCGGCATCGGTAGAGACGATGGCAGATGCAGTGATGTCACGCTTCGGCGCCCCACACAGCATGGTCCATCTGCCGGCGCTGCGGCTTACTCACCAACGCTTCACGAAGTTCGACCGGCAACGCTTCAACGCAGATCTGGCGGTGCAGGTGGAGTCAGCTGTGATTCTGCTGCAGAAGTTTTTGCCGAAGATGGCGAAGACGGCGGGTTCGCGGGTGGTATTTGTGCTATCGAGCGTAACGCATGGGATGCCGCCGAAATTCATGTCGGCATACACGATACTGAAGTACGCACAACTGGGATTGATGCGGTCGCTCGCGGCTGAGTATGCAGGAGCCAGCGTTCGTATCAATGGAGTCTCGCCGAGCATGGTGGAGACACAGTTTCTTGGAGATATCGCTGAAGTGGCAGTGCAGATGAGCGCGGCAGCCAGTCCCCAGGGACGGAATGCGACGCCCGCTGATCTGCTGGGAGCGATTCAGTTTCTGCTTTCGGAGGCGTCGGAATACATTACGGGGGCAGATATCCCGATCGCGGCCGGGAGCGTTTGCTGAGTGCTTTTCAATTCCTTCGCGTTTTTGCTGGGATTTCTGCCGCTGGTAGTGGTGCTCACCATTGGTGCGCGTGCGTTGCTGGGACCACGGGCCGCGCAACTGCTGGTGCTGGCGGCCTCGGTTGTCTTTTATAGCTGGTTCAAGCCTGCAAACCTGTGGTACCTGGGCGCCTCCATCCTTGTAAATTTCCTGCTGGCACAACGAATAACAAAGCTGGAGCAGCCTGGCAAAAAGCGTCTGCTTGTATTGGGACTGGCTCTGAACGTCGGCTATCTCTGCGTCTTCAAATACGCCAATTTTTTGCTTGGAAGTATTTCGTTTATTGGACACGGCAAACTTCACCTGCCCGATCTCGCGTTTCCTCTCGGCATCAGCTTCTTCACGTTGAGCCAGATTATGTATCTGGTGGACTGCTATGAGGGCCTGCTGCCCGCTTTGAGTTTGTTTGACCATGCCACGTTTGTCGCCTTCTTCCCTTACGTAATCTCTGGTCCAATCGCCAAGGCGAAGCGGATGGCACACCAGTTCGGCAACTTTGGCGGTGAGGCCGGAACGCGCTCGGCGCTCATCTCGCGCGGACTGTTTCTCTTCACGATGGGGCTGTTCAAGAAGGCAGTCTTCACCAATGCCTTTGCCACAATTGCGAATATAGGCTTCGATACCGGCAGCAGGCTGTCAGCCGCAGAGGCGTGGATCTTCAGCATCAGTTACACATTGCAGCTTTACTTCGACTTCAGCGGTTATTCCGACATGGCGATCGGCGCAGGCATGATGCTTGGGGTCGAGATCCCGCGAAACTTCGACGCACCGCTGCGCTCAAAGTCGATCATCGAATTCTGGCAACGATGGCATATTACACTTACAAACTTTATTACGACCTATCTCTACACGCCGATATTGAGATCCTTCTCGCGGGCCACCCTTGCTACTGCTTCGTTCTCAACATTCGTGGCTATGACGATTGCAGGATTGTGGCACGGACCATCGTGGAACTTCGTACTCTTCGGCGCACTGCATGGCGCGGGTCTGGTGGTGAACCAGTACTGGCGCAAGAAAAAGATGCCCAAACTACCTGCGTTCGCGTCATGGCTGATTACATTCCTGCTCGTGAATTTTGCATGCATCTACTTCCGCTCACCAACAATTCATCGTGGAACGCAGATGGCGCTGTCCCTGCTGGATTTGCGGCATCCGCTGGGTGTTGACGTTCTTCAAGCTGCGCAGAGCTCTTTTACTGGAAGATTATTCGCGAGTCTGGCGTTGGGGAGTATTCTCGCCTTCTTCGGCAAGTCCTCCGACCAACTCGCGCGAGAGTTCGAGCCGAAGTACTGGAACTCGTTCGCAGTCGCGGCAATGATGGTTGTCTGCTGGCTTTCGATGACGTTTAATACCACTCAGACCTTCGTTTATTTCAAGTTTTAAGAGGCTTCTTGACTAACACGCGGTGGCTCACGATGACTCTCCTGCTGCTCGTTGCGGTGCTCTGCACGGGCGTGGCGATAGTCGTGGCTACAATCTCTGTCGTTACTGCTCCAGGTTTCTTACAACTGCTTACGACACCTTATAACCAGGTGTTGGACTACGCGTTTAATCTGGACCACGTCGATTGCGAGATTCTTATCTACGGCGACTCTTCCGCGATGACCTCCGACGATCCGGCGACGATCGAAGCCCAAACCCATTTGAAAACCTGCAGCATCTCGCAAACGCAGCCTATCGTCTCGGTTACCGGGACGCTACCGATAGACCTCTACCTGAGAAAGAACCGGCCACCGAAGTTTCTTGTGATCCAGCTAACTCCCGACGTCTTCTACAAGCCTCATCGTCTGGACCAGGTCGCTGCATTCGACCCGATGACATTAATGCTGCGGCACAATCGCGGCCCACAAACCACACTCGAACTGCTCCGATACCCTTTGCAGACAATGCAGTATGTCAGCCTGGTGTTGCAGGCGCGCTATAAGCCGGATCGCAGTACCATCGCGGCGTTCGAGCAGGCCTACAGGCAGCCGATCAAGGATTACTACGCGACGCATGGATTGCTGACGCTGCCCAAGCCAAGCCAAAAGGAGTGCGGGCCGCCTGAGATTCCTTCCGTTCCAGCGGACGCCGAATGGCTCGACGAGGCGCGGCAGCGGTACTCAGCGCTGGGAATAAAAGTGCTTGTAACCGTGTCGCCGATTCCCGATTGCGATACACGGCTCGCGCTCTACCGGCAGGGCATCTCCTCCCATGTGGACGGCGAGATCTCTACTATGCCGCTTTCGTTCTTCAATGACGGCGACAGGCACTACACGCGGGACGGAGCAGAGATCGTCTCCACTGCGCTGGCAGAGCGGATCAACGCGCTGGAGCACCAGAGCAGCGTTGCCGTGCGCTAGCGCGCACTACTCTGCAAAGACCGCGGCTTCAGCGGTGGCCGGCGCTTGATCTGGGCATATTGCAGCAGAATGAATGTATCGGTCATGCCGGCGATGTAGTCGGCGACTGTGCGAGCCAGGCCTTCGTTCTGCACCTCCTCGAAGTAGGCGGCGGGGAGTTCTTCAGGATCTTCAATCCAGTAATTGAAGAGCGTCGTAACCACCTCCTCGGCTTTGCTGTGCTCGTTGTCAAGCACGGTACAGGTGTAGAGAGTGTCGTAGAGGTAGCGCTTCTCCTGCACGCGCTCAGCCTCGGCCTGCGGCGAGAAGACGGCGAGACGCACAGGGTGATTTCGGGCGTCCTGCAAGCAGGCGGCGCCGATAGCGCGGGTGTTCTCGAGCGTGGTCTGGATCAGATCGTCGGTGAGGGTGTTCTGCATCAACTGCAGCGCCTCGTTGAAGAGGTACTTCTGGTCGACGCCGGCGTGCTGGCGCGCGACGGTGCGATAGCAGCGGGCAAGGATCGCGACATGATCACAGATATGCGGAATCTCAAGCAGGCCGGACTCGACGCCGTCATCGAGGTCGGCAGTGAGGTAGGCGATCTCGTCGGCGAGGTCGATAATCTGAGCCTCGAGCGGAGGACGCTGGTCGAGGAAGTAGGGCGCAAGCTCGGGATGCTTGTCGGAGCTATAGTCGCGCGAGTGCTTGACGATACCCTCGCGGACGCCAAGAGTGAGATTGAGGCCGCGATGGGCGGCGTAGCGCTGCTCGAAGTGCTCAACGATGCGGAGAGCGTGAAGGTTGTGGTCAAAGAAGCTGCCGTGGCGACGGAGGCACTGATCGAGAGCACGCTCGCCGGCGTGGCCGAACGGCGGATGGCCGATGTCGTGGACCAGCGCTAGGGCCTCAGCGAGGTCTTCGTTCAAACCGAGCGACGCAGCGGTAGTGCGTGCGATCTGGGCGACCTCGATGGTATGGGTGAGACGGCTGCGGAAGTGGTCGGATGCGCGGCTGGTAAAGACCTGGGTCTTGCCGGCAAGACGGCGAAAGGCGCGCGACTGCACGATGCGCTCACGGTCGCGCTGGAATGAGGTACGCCCAGCGCGGGAGGGCGCAGGGTAGACACGGGAGAGGAGCGGGTCGTCCAGGTCTGCCGCAACGGCACAGTGTTGAAGATCTTCCGGCATAGTCACTTTAAGTGTAACGAATCGCCGCCGAGTAGTTCACTTCACCATGCCTGCGTCCGAATCCACCGCAAAAAGAGGAGCCTCGAGCACTCCCTCGAAGCTCCACTGATCTCTCGAAAGCCCCTCTCTACGGCGCTGGAGCACTCGCCGCCGGAGCTGCGGAAGCAGCCGGCGTTGCCACCGGTGGATCATGCCTCGCCAGCAACCTCTGCGCCTCCGCCTCAGTCACCTGAAAGAAGCTCCCGTGCTTCGATGCCTTGGGAAAGTTCATCTTGTCGTTCACGCTCTCCCAGTTCACCCAGTCCTTCGTCTGCACGCCTTCGTACTGTGCATGCGGCGCACGATAGTGGTCGTAGTACACGATGAACTCGTCCCCCACATGAATTACGCTCGGGCCCTCCGACCAGCTCTCCGCGATCGGCCCTGAGAGCTCGCCCCACGGCCCTTCCACGCTCGGCCCACTCGTCCATCGAATCGTGTAGCGCAGAGGATCGAGCGTCTGATCCTTGAACACAAACACCACGTCCTTCTTGCCGTTGAAGTCCCGATGAAACATGGTCGCGTCGATCACCGGAAAACCCTCGTTGAAAAATATCGATGGCTTCGAGAAGGTTGTGAAGTCCTTCGTGTGTGACGACCAGATGCGCAGTCCATCAGGCATCCCCTCCGGCGGCGGCATCAGCGAGCTCGACCAGATCAACAGCCAGTCCTTCGTCTTCTCGTCCCAGTACGTCTCCGGAGCCCACACCTGCCGCACCGTGGGAAAGTCCTTCATCAGCGGAACCTCGGTCAGCTCGCTCCACGTCATCAGGTCTTTGGACTCCGACCACCCCAGCGAATTGCCTCGCCACGCCCAGGTCCACACCATGTGGAAGCCCTTGCCATCGGGGTTCCGTGTGATAAACACGTCGCGCATGATGTCGCCTTTACTCTTCGGCTTGATCCACGGCTGCCCATCGTTCAGCGGAGTGAACGTATACCCATCCCGGCTCAGCGCAAAGTAGATGCCCGTATCCGCAGGCTCCTTGAAGTAAGCGAAGACATAAGGATCGCCGGGCCTGGTCTGCGCGCCTGCCTGTGAGCAAGCCGCGCTCATCACCCCCAGCAACACCACTGGCAGCAGCTTTTTCATTCTGTCTCCGCCGGCTCAGCCTTCTTCTCGTCCTTCGGTTTCATCGGAGGGTCCGGCACATCGCTCGATACCAGCGTCTTGTTCTTCCACTTCGACTCGGCAGTCTGCTTGCCGTCGCGGTTGTAGTTGTCCCACGTCCAGCTTCCATCCTTCGCATAGGTCTTCACCCATACGGGCGTGCCATCGGCGCGCAGATAGCGCTCCTCGCCCATCTTCTGTCCGGCGTCAAAGGTCATCGACCACATCAGCTTCCCATCCGGGTAGTAGAACGTCTGCGGTCCTTGAAGCAGGTCGCGGCCATCGGCGGACTTCCCTGCTCCCCACGTCGCGTAGATCTTGCCGTTGGGATACTTCTCGGTAAACTTCTTCACTCCGGTAACCGGCCCGCTATCGGGCGAGCAATCCTCACCCGCGTCCTTCGACAGCACCCATGCCTCATTTAGCTCGATCTCGAAGTTCGGCTTGTTCTTCGTCGTCGCAATATGTATCAGCCCATTCGCCGCCTGTGTCGCTGTCACGTAGCCCACCGTTTGTACGTCCTTCGGCAGCGGCTTGATCGTCCACGTCTTGCCGTCGTCGTCGCTCAGCGCAACGTACGCTCCATCCGTCGGTACATGCTTCTTCGCCGTCGGCTTCGAGTCCGCAACAAAGAACAGCCGTCCGCTGGCCAGCCGAATCACACTCGGCCGCTCGCCGCTCAACAGCTCATCGAACGGTGTCTTCGACTTCACCCAGGTCTTCCCATCATCGTGAGAGGTCGCCAGAGGCATCCTGCCATCGATCGCCGAGTTCTTCCCGCCAAACCCCAGCAGATCACCGTTCTTAGCAAACACAATTGTCGTATGTCTGCCAGCGGTACGCCCGCCGGTGTCGTACCAGGTCTTGCCTTCATCCTTCGTAGCCCACACCACACTGATCGATCCATTCCCATCCGAGTCCTTGCCCGTCGAATCGGTCGGAATATAGATCGTGCCGTCCTTGCCTCTCACAATGCTGTTGATAGGCTGCGAAACATACCGCCCCACTGGATTCGGAAAGTTCGGGAACATCACCTGCGACCATGTCGCGCCATTGTCATTCGATGTCGCATAAGCAAAAGGCCCAGCGCCAATCAGCCGCGGAAATCCCCAGAACATCCATATCTTGCCCGGATGCGTTTTATCGTTCCAGATCACCGGCGCTGCACATGCGGCATCGGCAAAGTCCGGATACGGCTCCGCAAAGTCCCACTCCTCCGATCCCGCCCTTCGCCGCAGCGTCATCACCGTCTGGTCCGGATCGTCCTCATTGCTCGGCGTGTTGTAGAACGCCGCCAGAAAGTCTCCGTTAGGCATCTGCTGTATCGCCGAGTTGTGATAGTTGATCCCCAGCCCCGGCTCGAGCCCCAGCTTCCATCCCACTCCCGGCATGCTCTTGCCCTGCAGGTTCTGGAACATCTCGCGCGTGTGATACCACGGCTTCGCCGGATTAGGCGCCGTCTCGGCAACGTCGCCCAGCAGCCCCATCTGTTTCACCGCAGTCTCGAAGAAGAACTTCTTCGCCGGAGTAGGCTTGGTCGTCAGCGCCTCCGCCTGCACCACGCGAAATCCGATGTTCCCCGACTTCGATGCAAACGCCGGAGCCATGCTTGCCCGATTCGCCGCACGCGCAAAATACGGCGCCGTCGCCGGAACATTCAGGTCCGGACGCTCCACTCCATCCTTCCCCTTGCCCCCCGTCTTCCTATAGTCGAGCCCGCCGCCGCGCACCACCTTCGTGTATCCGCCCGCGGCTCCCACCGGATCGACCTGTTCACCCGGCTCATACGGCGCATACCAGTCCGCGACCCACTCCGGCCTGCCCACTCCCATGTTCATTACGCCGAACGCATTCGCCGTACCCACCTTCGGCATCTCGTTGCTCGCGCCGAAGATTCCCTTGCCACCCGCGCGCGCCACATACTCCCACTCCGCCTCTGTCGGCAGACGCCACGGCTTGCCGGTCTTCTTCGTCAACCACGCGCAATACGCCACCGCCTGGTTCCAACTCACTCCAGCCGCATACCCCGGCGTCGCCTCGCCCGGAACATAAGTCGGATCGAACTGCTGAAACTCTTGCGGCGTCACCTCGCGCACGCCCATCAGGAACGCCTTCGATATCTTCACCGGATGCGCCGGCACCTCATCGAAGTCCCCATGCTCCGGCCTGGTCGACATGACGCCAAACCCGTTCGTAATCGCAGCCGGCAGCACCTGCGCGTCCGCGCCCATCACAAAGCTCCCCGCCGGAATCTTCACCACCGGCGGCACACCATCCTTCGCCATCGGCGGAGCCTTCTCGCTCACCGCAGCCGGAGCGCCGTCCTTCTGCGCCCACCCTGCGTGCAACCCCACGCCCAGCGCCGCCACCATTATTCCGCCCAACCCAAACGCTCGCACTCCGCTTGTCATCTTCATCGCTTCGTCTCCCTACTTTTTCAAAGATCGTCTCGCCACAATTAAACGGTTCTCAGTTTTCCGTTCTCAGTTGTCGGTCCTTTTCTGAGAACTAACAACTGACAACCGATAACTAAACCGCCGTTACGGCAGCTTTCCATCCAACTCGCCCAGATCCTTCCGCTCGGCGGCCTTCTTGCCGTCGATCATCAGCATCATGCCTTTGCCTCGCCCATACCGCGTCCCCGTCGAGTCCCAAAGCACCGTCAGCAGATGCCCGTGATACGGCAGCCCGTCCAGCGCGAAGTAGCTCCACTGCCCCGCCGGCAGCAGCGGCCGCAACACCACCTTGTCATCCGCCCGCGGCTCCAGCCCAATCATTCCCGTAATCAGCGGATCCGCGAACCCAGAGTGGTTGTAATAATTCCCGCGCCCCACCTGCTTATTCTTTGCAATCAGCATGTCCTTCGCGATCCACTCATCCGTATCCGCGTCCAGGTCCTCGTCAATCCAGTCGATAACATCCCCATTCTTGAGCGTCTGGTGTTGCGACAGCACGTATCGCTCAAACAGCCTGTAGTAATCCGCCGGCCGCATCACGCCCGCGCCTGGCGTGTGCTCGTAGTTCGCCAGCGCCGTCAGCGTCTGCGTCGTCGCAAACGGCCACGACGGCCCATTCCATGTGCACTGGTCAGAGCTCGCAAACCGGAACCGCGGACTCCGCCGCTCTGCCGTCGTCGGCCCATACTTCCCATCGAACCCCTGCGGGTCGAACAACTGTTTCCACGCCACCCCATGGCTCTCCGGCGGTATCCCGAACATCCACGGAATGTAGCCAATCTGCTCCCGCACCCCCGACAGCTTCATCACCGTGCCGGGGTCGGCAAACCGCTTCTGTTTCCGAATACCGGAATCCGCCGCCGGCGACACCACCTCGTAAAACTCATCCTTCGGGTTCCACAGATACCTCTCGATCAACCCATGCAGCCTGTCCGCCTTCGCGTTGTACTCAGCAGCCGCGGCCGCATCCCCCGCCTTCGCCGACATCTCCGCAATCGCCCGCGCGTCGCCATACATATAGCTGTTCAGCGTCGGCCTGTACCCATCGCCGCTGATCGACTTCTCCATCGCATCCCGCGTATCGATCGACCAGAACAGCCCATTCGAATCCTGCTGCTGCGCCTCCCACAGTCCGTAGCTCTTCTTCATAGCCGGCAGCAGCTCCGTTCCCAGCGCCGCATCTCCATTCGCCAGCGTCAACCCGCGCACCGTCCACGCCATCGCATCGCTGTATTTATGGCTGTCGACACCCGCCGTAAACCAGTACCGCGCTTCGTCCTCCGCGATCTTCCCCTCGCGCAGCCACCGCGCCTCCGCGATGTGGAACGGCGCGGCATCCGGCAGCGCACCGTAGCTGCCGTCCGTCATCTCCGGCTTGGGCAGCCACTCCGTAATCACATACCCCGTCGGCGTCGACACCAGGTGCTTCTTCCACGCATACCACCGGAAGTAGTACATCTCCTCAAACTTCTTGTCCGACGAGTCGAACCACGGCACCTCCCGCTGCATCCACGCCCAGGCGTCCTCGCCGCTCTCGCCGTCGTAGACCTTCCCCGTAGCCTCCAATTCCTGCTTGCGGAACAGGTCGACGTAATGCTTGTAATCCCCCGGCTGCAAAACCGCGGCGCCAGTGGTCTTCCCAGCGATCGCCGCGGTGCCCTGACCCATGGCAGCGCCCGCCAGCAGCACCGGCGTCAACGCCATCATCGCCCATCCGTAACCCTGCAAAACGATCTTCATAGCTCTCATCAGACGCAGCCACTTTATCGTTCCAGCCGCAAAGTGGTCAACCACATTATGAAAATAAACGGCCATTTGTGAAATAATCGGGAGCCCGCCCTGACCACCCGTCAGAGCCAGTTTTGATCCGAGCAGGGTACTCTGGATGGCGCTGCATCGCTCGAAAGGAATCTCAATGCGATCATCCTTGCTCCGTCCCGTCATCCTGCTCCTGGCTTCTATCCCCGTCGCTCTCGCTCAAAGTCCAGCCCCGCAGAACTCCGTCCAGCCCGCGGCCCCTGGCAAAGCCCCCATGAACGGCTACGACCGCAGCGTCAAGCTCCCCGGCTATCAGGACCCCTACGCCGGCAAGCCCAAGGTCCTCTTCGTCGCCGACCTCCACACCGGCAATCAGATCGCCCACGACGCCGTCTCCCACGCCATGGCCTCCATGGAAGATGTCGCGCGCAAAGCCGGCATCGTCGTCTACCTCCGCACCGACACCAACTGGATCTCCGCCGAAGACACCTACGGCAAGGGCGACTACGTCAAAGGCGGAAGCAAGGGTGCCAAGGGCCGGAGCCTCAAAGACTTCGACGCCGTCGTCTTCTACACCAACGGCGAGACCGAGATGACCGACCAGCAGCGGGAAGACTTGCTCGCCTACATCCGCGGCGGCAAAGGCTTCGTCGGCATCCACACCGCCACCGCCACGATGTACAAATACCCCGCCTACGCCGACATGATCGGCGCCTACTTCGACAACCACCCCTGGGGCATCATCACCGCCAAGATCAAGGTCGAGCGCCCCGACTTCCCCGGCATGGAGGCCTTCGTCACCCAGCCCACCGTCACCGAAGAGTTCTACCAGATGATGGCCCCCTACGACCGCACCAAGGTCGACGTCCTCGCCCGCATCGATCCCGCCTCCGTCGACCTCAACAGCCCCAACGTCCACCGCACCGACGCCGACTTCCCCATCGCCTGGATCAAAACTACGGCCAGGGCCGCGTCTTCTACTCCTCCCTCGGCCACCCCGACGCCGCCTGGGACGACCCCCGCGTCCAGAACATGTACCTCGACGCCATCAAATGGGCCGCCGGCCTCATTCAATATCCGGTAAAGCCCCACCCCATTCCACCCAACTAACCTGCCCTATAGACCGTAAGTCTGCAATAAGGCCTGAACCTGGTCCCCCGAATCCGCATGATCGTGCCTTTTAAGAAAAAACGAGATTGCGAGCAGGACTATAGTTGTGACCGAAGTAGTCATCTCATATATTTCGTCCTCGGTGTAGTTGTTCGCAATCTCTTGCTTAACAAATCGCCGCCCAATTTGGTGCATCCCGCCGTGGGTGTAACTGTTGAGATGCTTCCATGCACGAGTCTTGAAATCCTTGAAAAAGCCTCCCATGTCGTATGCGTTGTCGAGCGCCCTTGCGATGTCTCCGAACTCTAGATCAATCTTGTCCTTCTCATTGAATTTCTTCACCTCCGCGTCCGTTGCCGGGAGGTTAATCCACAGCGCTCGGTATGCGCCCTCAACAACTGGTCTGAAGAGAGCAGATGCAGAACCTGCCATATCGTGATTCACCAATAGCAGGATTGATTCTTGGTGTTCAAATAGCACTGAAATAAAGCCGATGACGGTCAACGTCCGGGGATCAGTGGAAAAGCTGTGCATGGCAAGAATCGGCTTTGCGGACTGCATTGCTTTCTCACAGCGAATCAGATGCTCTTTGAGCTTTTCCGTCATACCTGTCCCAGACCTCCATAAGAGAGGCCGCGCCGTACTGTGATCATTTCTTTGTGGCGCCGATTAGAGTGAACTTGTGCTTCGTCCCTTGATTGTCTAGCACCAAAAACCATTGGCCATCCCGATAAAACTTCACCTCGTCGTTAACGGTCAGAACAACAAAGTGATGCCAGTTCGGGCTACGTGTAAACTCCTGCCAGGTGTATCTATACGCTCCTGTCTCTACAACGACTATGTTCGACTTGAGATTGATAGGTACAGAAGCTTGGCCCGCACCAAGTGGCCCACTGTAAGTTCCCGCCGGACTAGAACCAAGATTCTGAGAGATGACAGTAGCGGTTTCCCACTGATGGGGCTTTTCGGCCACCACAAAAATAGGTATAGCCAACATTAATAGACTGAGGACAGCTTGGATGAAACAGCGGTTCACTTTGCCCTTATGTTCCATATGGGTTTCGCCTCGTCTATGAAAGATTGGGCTCAAGTATAGTGCCAATGCAACCATCTGCCACAACCGCATTCCTTCATTGAGGCTCGGATGATAAACTGGCCCCTGAAAAATGCCACAGATATTAATCGTTACCGGAGATGCCGGCGAATCCTACGAAGCGCTTTACGCGGTTCATCGGTTTCGGGAGGAAGACTGGCGTGCCACCGTGGCTGCTCCGTCGGTTCGTCGCCTCCATCTCGTAATGCACGACTTTGAGCCCGGATGGGATACCTATGTCGAGCGTCCCGGCTATGGTTTGGAGGCCGACCTCTCGTTCGACCAGATAAATGTGGATGACTACGATGCCATCCTCATCCTGGGAGGCCGCGCTCCTGAATACCTTCGCAATGATCGGCGCTTACTCGACGTTCTCCGCGAATTCGACGCGCAGCAAAAATGGATCTTTGCCATCTGCCATGGCATCCAGATACTCGCCGCCTCCGGCCTCACCAAAGGCAAACGCATCACCTGCTATGAACACGTCCGCTTCGAAGCGGAGCAAGCCGGAGGTACATTTGTAGACCAGCAGGCCGTCCGTGATGGCCGCATAGTCACCGGTCAGACCTGGCAATCCCACCCCGAGTTCTATCGGGAGGTCTTTGCCTGCCTGGCGTAATACGTCGGTCCTGAAGTTGGCAAACAGCCTTGACGCGCACTCTATAATAGAGTGGTACCTGAGCAGTCCGCCCGGCCCTCAGCCGGGCCTTCGTGTTTAGGTAACGTGCGCAAACAAGTCCGGACTTATGTACTTTAGTTCGAGGACTTTGCACACAAAAGTGGGGGGGCAGGGGGATGCAGGTGGACAAACAAAATCGAGGGTTTCAGATGCAGTTCAAGCAGCTCATACGCACGACTCTTATAGCAGCCTTCACCCTGTTCGGTTGGGCTTCGACAGCCTGCGCCCAAACTCCCATCGCCACCCCCGGCGAAGCCGCTGCAGCAGCCCCCGCAACCCCGCAACCGCCCATAGCTCTCCCCGCGCCCACCGCCCCCACCCAACCCGCCACCCGATCCTTCTCTTTCGCCTCCGACGGCCCCATCGGCCCCGGCTGGACGCGCCCCGACCTCATCGCCCGCACCTACTTCAACGAGCAGCTCTCCGCCCTCTTCACCCGCACCATCTCTCTCACGAGCGCGGTCCCCGAAAAGGGCAAGCTCGTCTGGATATTCACCGGTCCCCGCGCCGGCTTCACCGTCGAGCTCAGCCCCAACAAGGTCCACCTCTTCCAGCGCTACTACGACTCTGTCGGCATCCCCGCCCGCAGCACCGTCCATGACGACGAGCGCGCCTTCACCGGCGTTGCCCGCACCCTCACCGTAGTCCTCGACTCCCACCTCAGCGTTCAGGTTCTGCTCAACGGAGCCGTAGTCCTCAACCAGCCCTGCGTCTTCGACGTCATCCGCCACCAGCTCATGTTCTCCGCCCCACGCAACGAGCACATCACCCTCGACGGTGCCCTTCTCTCCACTCCCGTCGCCAACGCAACCATCACCGTCAACCCTGCCGAAAGGCACCAGACCATGATCGGCTTCGGCGGCAGCCCCAGCATCCCCACCTACGCCGAGATGTCCGACGCCGGCAAGAAGCAGTACTGGGACATCCTCCGCCGCTACAACCTCCTCATCGACCGCGAATATCCCATGGGCACCCAGCTCAAGCCCGACCTCTCCAACTTCGACAACCTCGCCGATGCCACCCCTCACTACTACGGCGACAACTTCCCCAACGGCGAGGTCTCCGACTTCAACTACAGCAAGCAAGCCCTCGCCCTCGGCGGCGAGGTCGTCTACGAGATGTGGGCACTCCCCTCCTGGGCCATGCAGCCCTACACCCCCCAAGGCATGGACGCCAAGCCCATCATCGACGCCTGGGGCAAGCCCGTCCTCCACGCCGCCAGGATCGATGAGTACACCCGCATCATCGTCGCCTACTGCAAGCTCGCCCTTGAGCGCACCGGCCACCCGCCCGCCATCGTCGGCATCCAGAACGAGGCTGAGGAGCCCCACGAGGTCTTCCAGCAGATGGTCATCGCCCTGCGCCAGGCGCTCGACAAAGCCGGCTTCCAATCCGTCAAGATCCACATGGCCGACGCCCCCTACATGTACATGGGCGTCGAACGCGCCAAAGTCCTCCAACAGGACCCCGCCGCCTGGCATGACATCGACTACACCGCCGTCCACGAGTACGACTACCAGCGCTACTTCACCGACCCCGACAAGTACGACACCTTCATGGCCCAGATGCGCAAAGTCAGCGATGGCAAGCCATTCATCGCCACCGAGATCTGCCTCAACGACGGCAAGCTCCAGGAACCCTCCTACCGCATCGCCCTAAACGTAGGCCAGCTCTATCAAAAAAATCTCACCATCCTCGACGCCGAAGCCCTGATGTACTGCTGGCTCATCCTCGATACCGAACAGCCCAACTTCGGCGGCTCCCGCTCACTCCTCATCCCCGACAAAACCAACGGCTACGCCCCCATCGCCTCCAGCTTCGAGCTGCGCGTCCTCGGCGCCTACAGCCGCCACGTTCTCAAAGGCATGACCCGCGTCACAGCCACCAGCAACAACCCTGACCTCCTCACCGCCGCCTTCGCCGACGACCACCACTCCACCCTCATCGTCCTAAACCGCTCCACCACTCCCCAACACCTCACAGTCAACTGGTCGGGCCCCAAATGGACCGAGGTCGAGCGCACCAATCAGACCTCAGCCAACACAGTCTCCCCCTACCAGTCCAACAGCTTAATCCAACCTGGAGACACGAAGCCGCACCGCGGCGACCTGACCCCGCACCCCACCGACCTCACCGTCCAACCCGGCGAAATCCTGACCCTCTCCAACTTCACCGCCAATTAGCCAAAAACGAAGCAGCCATGAGGTGTCATCTGTCACTATTCGACTTGCATTACAATCTGTCCATCAACACGTCAAACCACCGGTAAGCAACCCTGGGCCCTGTGTAAGCACGCAGCAAAATCATGCGACGGGGAGTAACTATGAGCCGCTTCACCGCTCTGCCATCCATACACTTCTTTACCATCGCTATTGCGTCGGTCATCTTTATCGCCTCCGTCGCAACCCACGCACAGACCACCTCCGAACCGGCCCCCACAACAGAGACAGCCCCCGTCAAAAAAACTCCACCCAAGAAGACCCCACCACCCCCAAAGGCCAAACCGCAAAAACAGCCCGCCGCAACCACCACAGCGGCAACAGCGCCGGCCACAACCACCGCCGCAACCCCAGCCGCATCCTCCGCCCTTCCCGCAACTAAAAGTAAAGGGACCACTGCGGCTACTCCGGTCGGAACCGGCACGCTGGCCTGGGCTACGCGCGTCTACACCTCCACCGGCTGCGTCCACAACGGCAACAGCGCGGTGTGCACATTTACATTTGTGAACCAGGGAAACCAAGCAACCCTGGTGGCCTTTAACGGTGGAGAGATGGCAGGCATCCAGATGGTGGACGACGCCCACGTCCCTCATCGGTGGACCTCCGCTTACTTTATGGATAAATATGGTGAGCAACAGAAACGGCTTATCATGCAGCCCGGCGACACCGGAACCTACATGATAGTTTTTGCCAACGTCGACCCGCAGGTCTCATCGGCGGAATTCCATCTACGCACCCAGATAGTAGGCGGAATCACCGTTGGCCCGGCAGCAACAACAAAACCAGCCACACCAACGGCAACCAAGTAGACCTGTGCCATAAAGTAACAAATAAAGTTACTTATTCTTCCGATACCTGCGAATCAAGCTCATAGTCGAGCTGTCATGCGCCATCTGCGGCTCACTCTGCGCTCTCCAACTCCCCGATGATCTTCTGTAGCCAGCACCTTCCCCAGCTCCACGCCCCACTGATCGAACGAGTCGATATTCCAGATCGCGCCCTGCGTAAACACCGAGTGCTCATACAGCGCCACCAGTTTCCCCAGCACCTCCGGCGTCAGCTGGTCGGCCAGAATCGTATTCGAAGGCCGGTTCCCCTCGAACACCCGATGCGGCACCAGCCAGTCCGGCGTCCCCTCGGCCTTCACCTGCTCCGCCGTCTTCCCGAACGCCAGCGCCTCGGCCTGCGCGAACACATTCGCCATCAGCATGTCATGATGCCGCCCCAGCGGATTCAGGGTCTTGCAAACCCGATAAAGTCGCAAGGAATCAGCCGCGTCCCCTGGTGGATCAGCTGATAGAACGAGTGCTGCCCATTCGTCCCCGGCTCGCCCCAGTAGATCGGCCCGGTCACATAATTCACTCGTCGTACCGTCAAGCGTCACATGCTTGCCGTTCGACTCCATCGTCAACTGCTGCAGATACGCCGGAAACCGCTTCAGATACTGCTCATACGGCAGAACCGCCACCGTCTGCGCATCGAAGAAGTCCGTGTACCAGACCGTCAGCAAGCCCCAGTCAGCACCGGCAGATTCTTCTCAAACGGCGTCGTCCGGAAATGCTCATCCATCGCATGAAATCCGGCCAGCATCGCGCGAAAGTTCTCTGGCCCGATCGCGATCATCGTCGACAACCCAATCGCCGAGTCCATCGAGTAGCGCCCGCCAACCCAGTCCCAGAACCCGAACATGTTCTCCGTATCGATCCCGAACTTCGCGACCTCCTTCGCATTGGTCGAGATCGCCACGAAGTGCTTCGCCACCGCCTTCTCATCGCCCAGCTTCGCCAGCGACCAATCTCGCGCCGTATGCGCATTGGTCATCGTCTCCAGCGTCGTGAACGTCTTCGAAGCCACCAGGAACAGCGTCTCCTCCGCATTCAAATCCTGCACAGCCTCGGCGAAGTCCGTCCCATCCACATTCGACACAAACCGGAACGTCAGATCGCGCTGGCTGTAATGCTTCAGCGCCTCATACGCCATCACCGGCCCAAGGTCCGATCCGCCGATCCCGATGTTCACCACGTTCTTGATCCGCTTGCCCGTATGCCCCTTCCACGCCCCGCTGCGCACCCGATCGGCAAAGCCGGCCATCTTATCCAGCACCGCATGCACCCCCGGCACGACGTCCTCGCCATCCACCACGATCTTCTCGCCCTTCGGCGCCCGCAGCGCCACATGCAGCACCGCGCGATTCTCCGTGATGTTGATCTTGTCCCCGCGGAACATCGCGTCGATCTTCTCCCGCAACCGCGACTCCTCAGCCAGCTCCACCAGCAGCTTCAGCGTCTCGTCGGTAACGCGGTTCTTCGAGTAGTCGAGAAATATCCCCGCAGCCTCAGCCGTACAGCCGCTCGCCGCGCCCGATCGCCCGCAAAAAGCTCACGCAGATGCTTCGTCCCGATCTGCTCAAAGTGCGCCTGAAGCGCCTTCCAGGCCGGACGATTCTGCAAGAGGTGCGAGTTGTGCTGTCTGCATACGCTTTACTTCTCCTTTAGTCGAAAACCGCTTCTGGGTCCGTGAATGTAGTTTAGTGCCCCAAACGCCGCAAAGCATATCGGCGCCATTCAAATTTCACACTTGCGCAATCTATATCTGTGCGTTTACCGTAGATATAGTCCGGCTATCGCACGAGACGCCCTTTCGACCATCCTGCGCAGCCGCCAGAAAAGGATTCCACTCCATGAGCCTTACCGCTCGCCGCTCCGTCGACTCTGCCCAACTCTCCCGCCCCGCGTTCACGCCGCTCCGCCCGTACACGCTCCTGAGACCAGCGCACCCGCCGCAGTCCCCGCCGCGAAGCCCACCCCTGCCTCCTCGCTCGACGTCTTCGCCGGCGACCCCAACTTCATGACCTCGCTCGCCCGCGGCCTCATCGTCATCCAGGCCTTCACCCAGCAGTCCCCGCAGATGACCATCTCGCAGCTCAGCGTCCGCACCGGTCTCTCCCGCGCCGCCGTCCGCCGCTGCCTCTACACCCTCACCAAGCTCGGCTTCGCCGGCGCCGAGGACGGCTCCCGCTACTCCCTCCGCCCGCGCATGCTCACCCTCTCCCACACCTACACCACCTCCAACACCCTCTCCACCGCCGCCCAGCCCATCCTCGAGCGCATGTCCGCCGCCCACCGCGAGTCCTTCTCCGTCGCCACCCTCGACGGCGACGACATCGTCTACATCGCCCGCACCACCGTCAACCGCGTCATGGTCGCGTCGATCTCCACATCGGCAGCCGTCTCCCCGCCTACTGCACCAGCATGGGCCGCGTCCTGCTTGCCTACCTCCCCCCCGAGCAGCTCGAGCACTACCTCGCCCGCGTCGACCTCACCCCCCACACCACCCGCACCGTCACCTCTGTCGATAAGCTCCGCGCTCGCCCTGCGCAACGTCCGCCGCAACGGCTACGCCCTCGTCGACCAGGAGCTCGAAGTCGGCCTCCGCTCCCTCGCTGTCCCTGTCTACGCCCCCTCCGGACGCGTCGTTGCCACTATTAACCTCAGCGGCAACGCTCCCCGGCTTTCCAGTCCTCGAGATGCAGACCCGCTTCCTTACTCCGCTCCGCAATGCCGCCAATGAGTTGAGTGCCTACCTGCGCTAGTCCAAAACGTGATTTAAAGCCGCTCTCGGACCGATAACCTCCAAGTTTAAATCCGCGTCTACACTATCTGACGCACAATAAACCTTGTTCTAAAGCAAGTCGCTTATGTGACTTCCTGCGTAATATCAATGGGTTAGACTCTGAAAGATCAGACGAGAGACCGATCATTCAAACCGTCTTCACTACGACTGATTCCGTTCTCTCCGGCCATGATCGACAGCCGGCCTACCCCTTTTCCACGGCCGCTTGTGGCTGGCTCCCTTCCGGATTTTGCGATCGTTCTCCCCACCTATAATGAGCGGGAAAACATCGCTCTCGTCATCGCACGCCTCGCGGAGACTCTTCGCGGACTCTCCTGGGAGGCTATCTTCGTCGACGACGACTCCCCCGATGGAACCGCGACGTGATCGCCGCTCACGCCCGGGTAGACTCCCGCATTCGTCTCATCCACCGCATCGGCCGGCGCGGACTCGCCTCCGCCTGTGTCGAGGGCATGATGGCCACGCAGGCCCCTTTCGTCGCCGTCATGGACGCCGACCTGCAGCATGACGAAACGATCCTGCCCCGGATGCTCGCGCGCCTCCGCCAGGAACCCCTCGACATGGTCGTCGGAACCCGCAACGCCGAAGGCGGAGGCATGGGGGATTTTGACGCAGCCGTGTTCTGCTCAGCAGAATCGGCAAGAAGATCAGCCACGCAGTCTGTCAAGTGCGAGCTGACTGACCCGATGAGCGGCTTCTTCATGCTGCGCCGCAGTTTCCTGCTCGAGGTCGTGCACGATCTTCAGGGCGGAGGCTTCAAGATCCTTGTCGACCTACTCGCTTCCTCGCAAAGGCCAGTCTCCATCGGCGAGGTTGGCTACACCTTCGGAGTTCGTCGCCACGGCGAAAGCAAACTCAACGTCATCGTCGGAATCGAATACCTCTTTCTGATCGTCAACAAGCTCCTCGGCGGCATTATTCCAGTTCAGTTGACGCTCTTTCTTCTCGTCGGCGGCCTGGGCCTGGTCACGCACCTCGCGTCTCTGTTCTTCCTCACTCGCTTCCTGCATCTGCACTTTGTCGTGGCCCAGACCATTGCCACCTTTACCGCCATGACCGAGAACTTCTTCCTCAACAATCTCATCACCTTCCGCGACAGGCGTCTCCGCGGTGTTCGCCTGATCCCCGGCGCAATCGATTCTCATTGGTCTGCTCCTTCGGAGCCTGGGCCAACGTCGTCTTTGCCCGCGCGCTCTGGCAGTCCGGTGCAGCGTGGTACCTCGCTGGATTCGCCGGCATCGTTCTCGGATCGGTGTGGAATCTCTCGCTCAGCAGCCTCTTCACCTGGCGGACCCTAAGACCACGGCTCGCAAGCGAGAACGATCGGACAAACCGTTCGCCACAGATCTTGAGGTCTCTCGTTGAGCGCAACCCTCACCCCTCTCGCAAATCAACCCGTCGCGCTTGCAGCCCGCCATACACCGCATCGTCGTCGCTTCTGGATACTCGTCTTCGCGGCGATGCCGATATGGATTGCCTTCGACTCTCACGGCTGGGACTCGCCGTCTACCACGAGGCGATCCGTTCGCTCGCAGCCGGCCATGACCCCTACTCCGACGCCATGGCCATCCAGCAGGTCTTTCACAGCCAGATAGCTCTCCATCCCAACGCTCAACCGCCCTATAGCTATGTCTACTCCCCAATCACCCTTCCGCTGCTTCGATTCATCGGCGTGTTCCCCGTCTGGCTCAGCGCCGGCGTTTATTGGCTCGTCTATGTCGCTGGATTCTCGCTCAAGTCTGGGTTGGCATGCAGGCGGTGGAAGACAGTGAGCGGCGCTACTTTATCTACTTCGCCCCAGTCGCAGCATTTTTCCCCGGCCTACTGGCCAACGGAACCATCCTGGGCGGCAACATAGCCTACATCCTCTATGCGCTTGTGCTCCTGGCCGCTGTTGTCGGCTGGAGAAGAGGTTCGTGGCATTGGTTCTATCTGGCCGTGCTCGCGGCCTCCTGCGTCAAGGCCCCGCTCCTCAGCCTGGTGGCCATTCCCGTCCTCTCCGCACGCCGTCAATGGATACCCGCCGGTATCACCACCGCCGCCGGAGCCGCGTTCTTTGCCATGCAGCCCCTCGTCTGGCCCACCCTCTTCAAACATTACCTGCAGGCCGTCGAACTGCAGTTCAGCTACAACCACGACTTTGGCAGCAGCCCCGCCGGCCTCTTCAGCGAAATCCTTACCATCACGGCATCCCCTACTCTCTCCCCAGCCTCATCTTCTATGCCTGCTACGCGCTGCCCATCTTCGCTCGTCATGCTCTATCTCTCCCGCCAGTTTCTGCGCGGCGCTTCCCGCTCACCCAGTGGATGCCGGTCCTGCTGGTCGGCGTAATCCTGCTCAATCCCCGCCTCATCGAATACGACGTCGCCCCCATCGCTCTTCCCCTCGCCCTGATTGGCTGGCGGTTCGTCGCCTCGTTCAACCGGCCGTCGAGGACCATCCTCATCTTCGCTCTCTTCTTTGCCATTACCAACGCATTCGCGCTCTACAGTTGGGATCTTCGCAAGATGATCGATGGGCCGTTGCTCGTCCTCTTCTTCATCGCCGGAAGCTGGAATCTGCTCCAGCACTCGCGCAAACCTTCAGGCGTCTCCACCGCCTACGCCACAGCCTGAAGAAGGTGCTGAAAAAGCCGGTGTTTTGAAGGGGCGCGGCTTCAGCCGCGCCGTAAGTGCCATGTTTACATAGTGGCTTTAGCCACTGAGGGAGTCTTTCCCATCACCAGCGACTCTTTCAGCACCCCTCTGAAGCCAGGCCTTCATCGCCGCATCCCCAAACCGGCCGTGTTCCTCAACGCGCCGGAGCCACGCACCGCACAAACGAAGCCTCCCGCCTCCGCCTCCACAATCACCTCGCGCATCTCGCCGGCACCACCACCGCCTGCCCTGGAAGCAGCTCCACCTCATCCCCCGGCGTAATCACCGCTACTGTCCCCGTCAGCCCCACCAGGCATCCCGGCCCATCCATCTTCACGCTGGCCTCTTCCATCTTTCCAAGGTCGAACCGGTCCACCGTAAAGTACTGCTCCTCGATCAAGCGCGTAAACCCGTCCATCTCTCTCGGCGCAACCTTCCCCGCCCGCGTCATGCTCTTCATCACCTTCAATCCCTGCTCCAGATGCAGCTCACGCGGCCGTCCATAGTCGTACAGCCGAAAGGTCGTATCGCTCGTCTGCTGCGTCTCCAGCAGCACCACCCCCGGCCCGATCGCATGCACCGTCCCCGCATCCACAAAGATCATCTCGCCCTTCGCCACCGGCACCCACTCCAGCAGCGCCTCCATCGCCCCTCTGCAACCGCCGCCTTCACATGCTCTGCCGCCGCGCCATTCTTCAGCCCCAGCGCCACCGCCGCGCCCGGCTCCGCCTCCAGCACATACCAGCACTCCGTCTTGCCCCTGGCCTGTCCCATAGCCTGCGCGTGATCATCATCCGGATGCACCTGCACCGACAGCTTCTCATTCGGAAACAGCATCTTCACCAGCAGCGGAAACTCCCCGCCCCCAAAATCCTCCGCAAACTCCCGAGCCGCCGACTCAAGACTCCGCCCCGCAAGCTCCCCCGTCTCGACCACGCACTCCGGCCCGGTCAGCCACGCCTCACCCACGCGCTCTTTCGTTCCTGTCTCCGCATACCACGGCTTCAGGTCAAGCCTGCCCCAAACCCTCTCGCTAAACCACGGCTTCAATCGAAACGGCGCCAACGGCTCCAGGCCTTCAGTCATCGTCATCCTTGTTTGTCTTCTTTCTTCGTTCCAGCAGCGCCGCCGGAACCGGCCGGTCGCCCATCGCATCCTTCCATAGAATAACGTTTAGCTTCTGCGCATCCGCCCGGTCAGCGTGTCGAAAGTCCATCTTGCTCGACTCCTTCGCCCCCACAGCATTCTTTTCGTTCGCCGTATAGATCAGTCCATTGTCGCGATTCCTCAAGTCCGCCACAAACGGCGCCTGCTCCCCCGCCCCGCTGAACTCGCTTCCAATCATTGAGCTGAACGCGTCGTTATTATTCATCGGAGGCAGTCCCAGCACCGTCTCCATCGTCCGCACCACGCTCACCGTCGAATAAAACCGGCTGTCCACAAACACCCCGCCGTCCTTCGCCTTCGGAGCGTACTTGCTCACCACCAGCGCCAGGCTTCTGTGCGCGTCCACGTGGTCTGCGCCATTTTGAGCGTCATCCTCCAGGATGAAGAACGCCGTATCCTCCCAGTAAGCCGAGTGCGACACCGCCTCCACCGCCCGGCCAACCGCCAGATCGTTATCAGAAACCGAGGCCTTCGGCGTAGGCGAGCCCGGCGTCGTCCCCGCCGTGTGGTCATTCCCCAGCCGCAGCATCACGAAGTTCGGCATCGTATCCCTCCCTGCCTCGCGGTCCGCCACCCAACCCTTCAGGTGACGCAGAAAGACCTCCACCCGCACCTGGTCGGGCACCTTCAAGTTGAAGTCCGGAGCCTCCTTCGCAAAGTGACCCACCAGCTCTGCCTTCGTCGCAATATTGTTCGCCAGCAGTGGAATCGCCCATTGAAACTTGTTCACCCCGCCGCCCCACTCCTGCGGAATAGCCTCTCCCGGCTGTATCGTCGACGCCGCGCAGTGCGTCCCTTCCAGCAGCGGCCCCTCCTGCGAACTCCCGCTCTTCTTCACGTCGCAAAAGGTCGATGAAATAAACTCGCCAAAGTGGTAGTAGCTCTTCCCATGCGCCGCCAGGTTCCCCCACAGATACCCGCTCGCAGGCTCATTCACATCCGGAATATTCTGCAGCAGCGGATACCCCTCCGCCACCACGCCCTCAAAGTCATACGTCCTCTGCGACCGCGCGTAGTCCTGTTCCCACGTCTTCTCCGTGTAGTCACTGCTGATCGCCGCCGTCGACCACACATGCCCGTCGCCCGACACCTCACCCGAGTCGAAGAAGTTATCCAGAACCCCGAACTGAAGCGCCAGCTTATGCTGGTTCGGCGTAATCTCCTCCCCATACATCGTCAGGCTCGGATCGCCATTCCCCACTGCCTTCCCATCCTTCTTCAAGTCGCCCAGAATCTGGTCGTAGGTCCGATTCTCCTTGATGATGTAGATCACATGCTTGATGGGGCTTGCACCACTTCTTTGTTTGTCATCCCGCAGCGCAGCGGAGGGATCTGCTGTTCCACCAACTCCCGCCGCAAACTGAATCTTCTCCTCCGCCGCCTTCATCCGGTTCGACTCCACCACCTCTGCCGTCCAACTCGGCAGTTCCTTCTCCATCGCCGTCATATCCAGCGTCGCCAGCGACCCGTACAACAGTGTCCCGATATAGGTAAAGCTCGACTTCGGATTTTAATCCCCGGAGCCTGCCTCTGTGCAAAGTTGTTCGGCCCCGTTCCCTTGCCCTTCGCCGTGGCGACATACAGCTTCCCATTCGCAACGCCGACGCTCATCGGCATCCACTCCGTCGGCACAAATCCCATCGGCTCGACCATCCCCTGCGTGGCAGCCTTCGCCGTCAGCCTCTTTGTGTCGAACACGGCAATCGCATCTGTAACCATATTGGCTACATATAACCTCGACCCATCCAGAGACATCGCCAGCGACCCAGGCTCCGCCCCAAAATAACTCTGCCGCGGCAGCCGCGTATCGAAGTACCCCTTCACCGAAAACTGTCCAGCCCCCACATTCACCGCCGCCACAGCGTCGCGGTTCGCGAGCGCCACATACATCGTCCTCCCGTCCTGTGACATCTCGAGCGCGCACGGATGCGTCCCCGGCGCAGTCGCCGACTTCGGCTTCAGCAGCGGCAGCTTCCGCCCCACCGTCCCCTTCACGAGGTCGAGTTCCACCACCTCGCTCGCATTCCATAGCGCCACAAAGCCGCGCGTCCCGTCCTTCGACAGCGTCAGCGCCACCGGGTACGTCGAAGGCACCGCATCGCTCTCCGCCACATCGAACCGCTTCAATATCGCGCCGGTCGTCGCATCCATCAGCCACACGTCGTCCGAAAGATTCCCCGCTACCAGCAGCCGCTCCCCGCTCGCCGAATCCGCCGGCTTCACCACCTCAATCGCCGCCGGAAACGGAACCCCCTTGTCCCCTTCGACCCCGCCGATCAAGCGTGTCTTCCGACCCGCCGCAAGCTGCTGCAGCGGAATACTCAGCATCTTCTCCCGGACAATCTGCTTCCCCGCAGCGGCCCCATCAAACCCATAAATTGCCACCCCGCTGCCGCTCGCTTCCTTCCCATCCCCCGCCGGGTCCGTCTCCGACGCCATGCTCGCATACAGATGCCGCCCATCCCCGCTGAACGCCAGCCCCGAGTAGAGCGTCTGCTTCGCCTTCACTCCCGTCCGGTCGTCCGGATAATCCGTCAGCACTCCGGTCTTCGTATCCAGCACCGCAAGCGATTGATAGTACTGAGACTCATACGTTCCATATCCCGCATTCACCGTCACCACATAACGCCCGTCCGCCGACACCGCCATCGACATCGGCAGGCTGTTCAGCCTCTGCGGATCACCCGGCACAGGACGCACAATCTGTTTGCTCGTCGGCAGGTCAATCGCCTGGCCGAAACCTGGGGCCGCAGCGAATGACACCCATGCAACCCCTGTCAGCAGCGCTTTGACATCCTTGTGTCTAATCATCCTTTAACCCTACCAATAACCCATTTAGGGAGCATTACAAAAGTCTTACATCCACTCATGCGCCGTTCCTGTTAACGTCGAATCTAGTAGTAGAGGCCCAGTAAGCCGACACACAAAAAGGATTCTATGACGCCCATCACCACCGCTCCTCCCCAGACTGAGATCCAGACCGAAACCGCCACCCAGAAGCTGCGCGTCCCTCCCGCAGTAGCCGAGGTCACCCAGAAGATCAAGCAGGACCTCCGCATGGGCCGCGAGCACCAGGAAGGCCGCATTAACTGGATCACCACCATCTTCATGGGCCTCTTTCACGTCGGCGCCATCGCCGCGCTCTTCTTCTTCTCCTGGACCAACCTCGCCGTCGCGTTGATCATGTACTTCTTCGCCATCAACGTCGGCATCGGCATGGCGTACCACCGCCTGCTCACCCACCGCGGCTACAAGACCCCCCGCTGGGTCGAGTACTTCGTCACCGCCTGCGGCACCATGGCGCTCGAGGGCGGACCCATCTTCTGGGTAGCCACTCACCGCGTCCACCATCAGAACTCCGACCACGAAGGCGACCCCCACACCCCGCACGACGGCACCTGGTGGGCCCACGCCGGCTGGATTCTCTCCGGCCGCGCACTGCACTCTGAGACCGCGCTCCTCGGCCGCTACGCCCCTGACCTCACCCGCGACTCCGTCCACATCTGGCTCAGCAAGTACCACTGGCTGCCCCTCACCATCGCCGGTTTCCTCCAGATGGCCCTCGGCGCGGCCATCGCCGCTCCCGGCCACCGCGTCGTAGGCGCCCTCGGCATGGTCCTCTGGGGAACATTCCTCCGCGTCACCATCGGCCTCCACGCCACCTGGCTCGTAAACTCCGCCACGCACCTCTGGGGCAAGCGTCGCTTCGAGACCAAGGACGACTCCCGCAACAACTGGTGGGTCGCTCTCCTCACCGGCGGCGAGGGCTGGCACAACAACCACCACGCCCACCCCGTAAGCGCCCGTCACGGCCTCCAGTGGTACGAGTTCGACATCAACTACTATGGCATCTGGCTGCTCGAAAAACTTGGCCTCGCCGAAAAGGTCCAGATCGCCAAGTACGACAAGGACAACCCCAAACCCGCCGGCGCATAATCCGCCCGCATCTAAAGTCAAAAGGCCGTCATCGCAAACCGATGACGGCTTCTTACTGTTTAATACGTCTGTCATTCTGAGCGGAGCGAAGAACCCCCGCATTTCGTCGTTGCCGTTGATTGTTCTTTCTCTTCCTGCGGAGGAAACCCGCTACGGCAGCGGAGTCCCCGCCTGATGATAATGCGACTTATCCGCAAACACCCGCTCCGCCCCCCGCGGATCGTTCTCCACCCGCGGCGTCGCCTCCCACATCATCGTGCTGCGATTCTTCAAATCATAAGCCGGCCAGTTTGGCAGCTTGCCCTTATTCAAATCGCCGTTCGGATTCCCCGTCGTCACATACGTAATCAGCATCTGCGACATGATCGCCGCCAGCGCATTCGCCTCCGCAAGATGCTCCGGAGCGCTCCCAACCTGTTGCTTCGCAATATCGCAATTATCGAACATGAATGGTATGTCGATAGTGTGCGACGCCTTCCCGTTCGCCCCTTTGAAGTTCATCTGATAGACCCACGTATGCACCTGACTCTTAGGATTCGCCGCTCTGCGCTCGGCCTCCCACCTCTGCCCCGGCCACGCCCGGAAAGCCGTAGCCGCCGCAACATCCACCTGCTCCGGCGTGTAGTCCGGATGGATCTCGCGAAATTTCGCCACCACCTCTTCCGCCTTATAAGGCCCAAGATACTCCGGCACCGCAGCCTGCAGCACAGCCGTCGCGTTGTCCCACGTAATCGCTCCGCCGCGACCACCCACCGCCGTCTCGTCGTGCACATTGCCCAGAATCATCGGCACATCCTGCGACAGCGCCGGAGCATCCGGATCAAACGGATTCCGCAACAGCACCACGTTATCCACCACCGGCAGCCAGTCCGAGCTCACCGCCCGCGCCCCGTCCTGAATCTGCTCCATCGTCAGCGCATTGAGCGCGGCCATCAACTCCTTGCCCTTAGTGCCCTCAGCGATACCCATCTTAGCCAGCACCGTCTTCGCGCGCCCCGAAGCAATCTCAATCGAAGCCCCTTTGATCTGCTGTCCGCTCATCGACATCACGCGATTGAACAGTCCCTTCGCCATCGGCATCGCCATCAGCGTCGCGCACTTCGCCCCGCCGCCCGACTGCCCGAAGATAAGCACCCGCGAAGCATCCCCGCCGAACTCGGCAATATTCTCCTTCACCCACTTCAACGCCAGCATCAAATCCAGCTGCCCCACATTCCCCGACTGCGCATACTCCGGCGCCAGATCCCCCAGGTACAAATACCCAAACGCATTCAGCCGATGGTTCACCGTCACCACCACAACATCGCCGCGATGCACCAGCCGCTTGCCGTCATACAGATCGCTGTTTACCGTCCCATTGTTGTAAGCGCCGCCGTGGAAGTACACCATCACCGGCCGCTTCTTGTTGTCGCGCAGCCCCGCCGTCCACACATTCAAGTGCAGACAATCCTCGCTCTGCACCCCCTGGTCCCGCACCCCTCCCGGCACACCCGAAGCCGAGGTCGCCGGAGCCGGTGTCACCGCCGCCCCCGTGTTCGCCCCAGTCGCAGCAGGAGCCGGCCGTCCCGCTCCCGAAGCCCGAGCCGCTACCAGTTGCGGAGCCATCGTCGTAAAGCTCGTGCACTCCTTCACGCCCGTCCACGGCACCGGAGGCACCGGAGCCCTGAACCGAGTCTTCGCCGTATCCCCGCCATAGGGAATGCCCTTGAAGACATTAATCCCCTCCACTACCATCCCGCTCACCCTCCCCGCCGTGGTCCTCGCCACCGGTGCCTCATCCCCCCATGCCAGGATCTCCTTCGGCAGAGCCAGCGAAGCCGCGGTAATCCCCGAGCAGCGCAGCAAGGTACGGCGATTGAATCTCGTTCCCATAGTCAATCCGTCTCTCCAAAAGTTGTCCTACCACTTTAAAACCCACCCGATAATATCCCACCGCAACAACCCTTTGCAGCAAAAATGAGCCGCCGGCAGCCGAGCCCTCGCTATACTTCCTCCAGCGCCTATGAACATCACCCGACGCCGCGGAGCTATCGCCTTCTTCATCACCCTCGGCGCGATCCTCGTCGGCGTCACCGTCTACCTTAATATCAACTACATCCTCCACCATGAGGGCCGGGTACTTTCCCTCATCCTTGGCATCATCCTCTTTGGCGTCATCGTCGCGGGCGTCACCCTCAACACCATCTTCCTCGTTCGAGAGGTCCGCCGCAACGAACGCCAGAACTCCTTCCTCAACGCAGTCACCCACGAGCTCAAGACCCCCATCGCCAGCATCCGCCTCTACCTCGAAACCCTCCAACGCCGCCAGCTCGACGACATCCAGCGCCAGGAGTTCTACAAAATAATGCTCTCCGACTCCGAGCGCCTCCTCGCCACCGTCGAGCAGGTCCTCAAAGCCGGCGAGCTCGGCCAGCGCGCCCGTCAGCAGAACCGCACCCTCATCGACCTTCAGCCACTCGTCGCCGACTGCATCGCCATCACCTCACAGCGCCATCACCTCTCCCCCGGATCCATCGTCTTCGATCCCGTCCCCGGCGGCGTCCGCCTCTACACCACCGGCATCGCCGAAGACCTCCGCACCGCCGTCCTCAACCTCCTCGACAACGCCGTCAAGTACTCCCCCAACGGCGTCCACGTCCGCTGCTCGCTCGCCATCACCCGCTATACCTGGGTCACTCTTCGCATCACCGACACCGGCCTCGGCCTTCCCTCCAACCAGATCAAGAGCATCTTCAAGCGCTTCTACCGCATCCCCGGCCGCGACATGCTCAAGATAAAAGGCACCGGCCTCGGCCTTTTCCTCGTCCGCAGCATCGCCCGCCAGCACGGCGGAGACGTCACCGCCGCCAGCCCCGGCCCCAGCCTCGGCGCCACCTTCACCCTCACCCTCCCCCTCGCCGATCCCTCCTCTGCCGCCTCGCCGTCCGCGGCCTCATCCCACAGCGGCACAAAGATCGGAGCGGCATGACACTGCCTCTTCTCTGGAGATACTTCGCTCTCGCCTTTAGCGCCCTTCTGCCGCTGGTCAACCCCCTCGGCTCCGCCCTGCTCCTGGTCGGCCTGGTCGGTACTGTGCCCCTCAGCCTTTACAGGATGCTCGCGCGCCGCATCGCCATCAACGTCATCCTCTTCTTCGCCGTCATTGAGCTCATCGGCTCCGCGGTCCTCAACTTCTTCGGCATCTCTCTGCCCATTGTGGAGCTCTCCGGCGGCTTCGTCATCGCCGCCATGGGCTGGAATCTGCTCAATCAACAGGACAACAAACCCTCCGTCGAGAAGATGCAGGCAGAGACCGTCACGGACGATCTCAAGAACAGCCTCACCGAAAAATCCTTCTACCCCTACACCTTTCCTCTTACCGTCGGTCCCGGATCTCTGGTCGTCACTCTCACTCTCAGCGCCCAGGCCACTCACGTAACCATCGCTGACACGCTCATCTCCCACGCCGGAATCATGCTCGCCGCCGTCACGATGGGCATCCTCGTCTATGTCTGCTACGCCAACGCCCCGCGCATCACTCAGGCCATCGCACCCACCACCGCCCACGGCATCCTGCGCGTCATGGCGTTTATCCTTCTCTGTATCGGAGTTCAAATCGGCTGGAACGGCCTGAAGGTTCTTCTTACCCCGTACTTCCCTCACCATCCCTAGTCCACCATGCCCCCCAATGCTCCTCTCATCGCCGTTATCGAAGACGAAGACCACCTCGCCCAGGGACTCCTCTTCAATCTCCAGGCCGAAGGCTATCGCGTCCACCACGAGTCCGACGGCGACTCCGCCCTCGCCTGGCTCCTCGCCCCACCCGAACACCCCGCTGCCGTCATCCTCGACTGCATGCTACCCGGCGCCGACGGCTTCACCATCGTCCGAACCCTCCGCGAGGCCGGCGTCTACACCCCCGTCCTGCTTCTCACCGCCCGCTCCCGCCCCGAAGATATCCTCGAAGGCATCGAGGCCGGCGCCGACGACTACCTCCCCAAGCCATTCGACCTCAACATCCTCCTCGTCCGCGTCAAATCCCTCCTCCGTCGCACCGCCTGGCAGTCCACCTCCACGCAGCCGCCCCCCGAGCCCCAACCTGCCGACGAATACGCCTTCAACTATCGAACCATCCGCTTCGACGCCCTCGAGCTCATCGCCCCCAACCGCACCACCCATCTAACCCTCATGGAGGCCGACCTCCTCCGCTACCTCACCGAGCACGAAGGCCAGATAGTCTCACGCAAAGACATCCTCGAAAAGGTCTGGCGCGTCCACGAAGACACCGACACCCGCGCCATCGACAACTTCATCGTCCGCCTGCGCCGCTACATCGAGGACGACCCCGCCAACCCCCGCCATCTCGTCACCGTCCGCGGCGTCGGCTACCGCTTCCTCGCCAACCCCTGATCCCAACACAATCCCGCTCCTCAAATCACCGGCCATAGTTCGAATGAGCGACACGAGTGTGTACTACTTTGGCAGTAGTACGCTCTTCCGCTGCTCATTACCAAAGTTTTCGATAAGTCACCTATTCAGGGGATTTATTTCGTGTAGATTAGTGCCCTAACTTGTATTAGTAAAAACAGAACAGTAGGTGTACATGAACCTTATGGCACGTGTTGCTGGATTGCTTTGTCTTGGTTCCCGGGGTCGAAATCAGATTGGATTAGTTAGGACCTTTATTCAGAGGTCTGACGAAAGAGGCTCGTCTGTCGTTGAGATGGCGCTGTGCCTGCCCATCCTGCTGACGATCGTTACAGGAATCGCAACCTTCGGAATCGCCCTCAACCACTACATCATGTTGACGAATGCGGTTGAGATAGGGGCTCGCCAGCTTGCGATTAGTCGAGGGCAGGTCACGGACCCGTGCAGCACCATCTCGACCACAATTGGCAATGCATCTCCGCTGCTGAGCTCATCCAGTATCAGCTACACCTTTGTTATCAATGGCACATCTTATTCCGGCACAACCTGCACGGCGGGCGCGGCTCAGCTGATACAGGGTGTAGCAGCACAGGTTCAGGCCACCTATCCGTGCACCCTCTTAATCTACGGCAAAAATCTTGCGTCCAGCTGCACTCTCCAGGCGCAGACCACGGAGTTGGTTCAATGAGAGCCCATCTGGCTTCATCCTTACAACGGTTCCACCGGGATGAGCGCGGTCAGATGCTTCCGATGGTGGCGGTTTCACTCGTCGCGCTCTTGGGATTTACAGGCCTGGTGGTCGATAGCGGCCGGGCTTACGTCGCATATCGGCAGCTGCAGTCCGCGACGGATGCAGCTGCCCTCGCAGCAGCCCAGGCTTTGCCAAACAACAACTGCGACAAACGTCGCAGCCACATACGGCGGGGCCACGGGAGGTTTGAACGCTGTTTCGGGTCTCACCAATGTCAAGATGGTGACAGGATATCCGGCACTGAAGTGTCTGACCAGTCTGGGTCTTGCATGCGTAGCTCCCGCCAGCGCGAACGCAGTTGCCGTAAAGCAGACGGGCACGCTCAACATGACCTTTGGAGCCATGGTGGGCTTCAGGAGCATGACGCTGACGGCGTCGGCGACAGCAGCCATGAGAGGCGCCGTGGCCGGGCCCTATAACGTTGCCATTGTCGTCGACACCACGCAATCGATGACCGATACCGACAGCAGCAGCAGCTGTAACGACACAAGGATCAACTGTGCGCTGAGCGGCATCCAGACGATGCTGCTGACTCTGAATCCATGCGCTGCATCCGGTTGCGGCACTGTGTCGAATGGTAACGTCGCGCACCCGGTCGATAAGGTATCCATATTCACCTATCCCAATATCACCACAGCCACCGTGGCCGACGATTACAACTGCAGCGGTGCAACTCCTTCGATCACTCCATATACCTTTCCATCCACAACCGCGGTAACTTACACTCCGGGAACTTCTACCTATCAGGTCATCGGTTATGACAGTGACTATAGAGCCTCTAATTCAGCCACCACGCTGAACTCCACTTCAGACATCGCTGCAGCTGTCGGTCAGGGACCTAGTACGACCACAACAACCACAAAACATGGGCACACAACGACTACGACGACCCCTTGTCCCGCAATGCAGGCAATCGGTGGAGAGGGAACCTTCTTCGCAGGTGCCATCTACGCTGCACAGGATTCGCTTGTGGCTGCCAAGACCGCAAATACAGTGGCACAGAACGTGATGATCATACTTAGCGATGGGGATGCAAGCGCATCCAGCAGCGCCATGCCGGGTGCGTCCACAACCTCGGGCACCTATCCGTCAACCAAGAATCAGTGCGCGCAGGCAGTCACGGCGGCCGCCTCAGCGAGAACTGCAGGAACAAAAGTTTATACGGTTGCTTACGGAGCAAAGTCGGCAGGTTGCTCAACAGATACTTCTGGCATTACACCGTGTCAGACGATGCAACAGATGGCATACGATTCGTCGACGTTCTACTCCGACTACACGGCGACTGGAGGCAGCAGCACCTGCATCTCGGCTGCTCAGCCTACGACCAGTCTTGACGAAATCTTCACCGAAATCGCAGGAGACCTCACACTGTCGCGGTTGATTCCCGATAATACCCCTTGAGCGATTCCCTCCCGGCTCCTTGAGAATTTCGCCTGCAAGCACGGCAGCGCAGGCAAACCGGAATAAGCTCACGACTAGACAGTCAACCGCGTCAAACGATAGAGTAACCTTCGGCCAGCGAGGCGCGTCTCTTGCGCCTGCGACCTCCTGGCCAAGAGGCAGATTATGTCGCGATGCACGCTTCGCTATCTCCTCACTGTCCTCCTCTACGCGGGAGTGGCGATCTTTCTCGTTCCCTACTTCACCGGCCACTTCGTTACCGGCATACTCTTTCTCATCGGAGGAGCCGCTCTCACCATAGTTTGCGGCATCTTTCGCTGCTACCTCATCGAAGGCGACTGCACCGATCGCACCCTCTCAAAACGCGGCCCCTGACCTCACCCCGCGGCCTCATTCAGCAGCTTGATCACCTTCTCATCGAGCGATCGCGCCACCTCCATCGCCTCAGCGTTCCCATAGCTCGCCAGCAGACTCGCCATCGTGTCGTAGCACAGATGCACCCCATCGCCGCTCTCATACACAAGGATCGTCACCGGAGCATAAGACCCCGCATCCGGCACGAGCATCGCCATCTGCCTCATGATCAGCGGATTCCCCGCGATAATCCGGACCATCTTGCCGGCCTTCGCGCCAGGCCCCTTTTGAATGGCCGCCCCCAGGTCCAATCGAAGAAACTCCATCAGATCCGCCGGTCCCACCGCTCTATGAATCACCCGCTCATACTCTTCAAAGGTTGCGGCATCAGCCATCTCCTTAGTCAGAGAGCGCATATCGGGTCTGCCGATCCCTTGATAAAGTCCGCGAATCACATCCTCAAACACCTTCGAAGATGCGACATTGAATCGCTCAACCGCAATCTGTTTCATCATCGACACCCCTCGCTGCTTTACCAGCTCCTGAGCGCGTCCCAATACGCGCTCAGAGATCCGTGCTCCATGACTTAAATCTACTTGGACCCCGAACCCATTCTTCCACCCGGCGGTCATCGATCATCGCGTCATACCACCAGTGCCCTGAGAAAAGCACTTCGCCCCACTTGACATATTCCCATATAGGAATATTATTCAGACATGCCTCGCGCTGCCACCACCACCGACGCCTTCAACGCCATCGCGGAACCCCGCCGCCGTCAGATCATCGCAGTCCTCACCGACGGCAAGGAGCACGCCGCCGGAGATGTAGTCGCCATCCTCCGTCTCCCCAGCCCACCGTCTCCAAGCACCTTTCCGTACTCCGCAAAGTAGGCCTCGTCACCGTCAGCAAGCGCGGCAAGCTGCGCCTCTACCGCCTCAACGCGAAAGAGCTCAAGCCTGTGTACGACTGGGTTAAAGCCTACGAGCGCTTCTGGACCCACCAGATCGATCAGATCAAGCAGCGCGCCGAGCAGAAGATGCTCCAGCGCATCACTCGCGAAAACCAGCCCACACCAAAGGAGAAGTAGCACTCATGCCCACCACCCTGTCCGAACAAGCACTTCAAACCCTCGAGGTTACCCGCGAAGAAGAGATCGCCGCCCCCATCGACATCGTCTTTGAGACCCTCCTCGAGCAGATGGGCCCCTATAACGAAACCCCCGAGCAGCCCATGCCCATGAAGCTCGAAGCCTGGCCCGGCGGCCGCTGGTTCCGCGACCTCGGCAACAACACCGGCCACTTTTGGGGCAACGTCCAGGCCATCAAGCCGCCCACGCTGCTCGAAATCTGGGGCCCACTCTTCATGTCCTTCCCAGCAGTCTCCAACCTCCAGTACCGCCTCGTTGAGGAAAACGGCATCACGCGCCTCAAATTCACTCACCGCGCCATCGGAGCCCTCCCTCCCGAGTTGCACAACAACGTCGGCAACGGTTGGAACAACATGATCGCCAGGATCGTTGAGAACTCCAAACGCCGCCACGCCGCGCTCACCACAAAACGCTAAACACCAGCATCCAAACTCGAAGGAGAGAAACGATGAGCACCAGCACAACGATGGGCACCCCCAAAGTAGTCTCGAACGAAGCCTGGCTCGAAGCCCACCGAGCCTTCCTCAGCAAAGAAAAAGAGCTCACCCGCCTCCGTGACGAACTCAGCCGCCAGCGCCGCGAGCTCCCCTGGGTCAAGGTCGAGCAGAACTACGTCTTCGATGGCCCCCACGGCAAACAAACCCTCAGCGACCTCTTCGACGGCCGCAGCCAGCTCATCATCTACCACTTCATGTTCGGCCCCGACTGGGAAGAGGGTTGCAAGAGCTGCTCCTTTGAGGCCGATCACTTCAACAGCATCATCGTCCACCTCAACGCCCGCGACATCTCCATGGCCGCCATCTCCCGAGCCCCCATCAAAAAACTTCTCCCCTTCAAACGCCGCATGGGCTGGAACTTCAAATGGCTCTCCTCATTCAATAACTCCTTCAACTCCGACTATCACGTCTCCTTCTCGAAGGAAGATCTCGCCTCCGGCAAAGCCTCCTACAACTTCGGCAAGACTCCGGCCTACGGTGAAGAGACCCCCGGCATCAGCGTCTTCTACAAGAACCCCGCCGGCGAGATCTTCCATACCTACTCCACCTACGCCCGCGGCCTCGACATCTTTCTCGGCGCTTACAACTTCATCGACATAACCCCCAGGGGCCGCGACGAGGACTCACTCACCTTCCCCATGGCCTGGGTCCGCCACCATGACCGCTACCTCCCGGAGCCCCCACTAGTCAAACAACTCGTTAGCCTCGGCGCCCCTCCAGCCGCTCAGGAGAAGGCACTCGCATGACTCCCCATCACTGCCACCACCAGGCCGCCCAGTCCACCGGGCGGCAAACCTCATCGCAATCCACCCGCGCCACGCGCTCCTTCGGCTGGCTCATCCCCACCGCCATCCTCGCGCTGCTCCCCAAATGCCCGCTGTGCATCGCCGCCTGGATCGCCGTCGCCGGCCTCAGCTTCTCGCTCTCCACTATCGCGCATCTGCGTACAGCACTGATCATCCTATGCGTGATCTCGCTCATCGCCTTCACCGCCACCACTCTGCGCCGAACAATCCCTCTGCGCCAATAAAAGTCGCCAACCGCGCTACACTTGAAGCAGTCAAAAAAGCATCAAGCTATGCGCATCCTCACCCGCTACATCCTCCGCGAAGTCACCTCCCACGCACTTCTCGGCGGAGTCCTCTTCACCTTTATCATCTTCACCCGCGACCTCGGCCGCATCCTCGAGTTCGTCGTCCGCGACTCCGCCTCCTACGCCGACGTCACCCGCATCATCCTCTACACCCTGCCCCCCACGCTCAACGTCACCATCCCCATGGCGGTCCTCGTCGGCATTCTGCTCGGCCTCTCCCGTCTCGCCTCCGACAGCGAAATCACCGCCATGCGCGCCGCCGGCATGGGTGCCATCGACTTCGTCCGCATCGTCTCCATCGTCTCCGCCGTCGCGCTCATCCTCGGCCTCTTCAACTCCCTCTATCTCTCCCCGCGCGGCGCCGCCGGCCTCATCGCCATCGGCAATGAGCTCAAATCCTCCCAGGCCTCCTTCGAGGTCCAGCCCCGCGTCTTCTACGAAGAGTTCAAGAATCGCGTCCTCTACGTCCAGGACACCACCCCTGCTGCCGGCGCCGCGCTCTGGCATCACGTCTTCCTCGCCGACCTCACCGACCCCGCCGACCCCCACGTCACCACCGCCGCCGAAGCCGTCGTTGTCAACGGCGAACCCAACACCCCCGAGGCTCAGACCATCCGTCTCCACCTCATCAACGGCGGCCAGCACGACATCTCCTCCTCCGACCCCAACCAGTACAACATCACCACCTTCGCCACCACCGACATCCCCATCGAGACCGAAGCCCCCGAAGACACTCACCTCGGCCGAGTCAACACCCCCATCCAGGCGCTCTCACTCACTGAGCTCTGGCGCCGCGGCCAGTCCCACCAGGTCGGCGACCGCAACATCTCCACCTATCGCATCGAGTTCAACCGTCGCTTCTCCTATCCCCTCGCCTGCCTCGTCCTCATGCTCGTCGCCGTCCCGCTCGGCATCTCCTCCAAGCGCGGCGGCAAATCCACCGGCTTTGTCCTCACCATCCTGCTCGTCTTCATCTACTACTTCCTCTCCGACGTCGGCGTCGCCTTCGCCCAATCCGGCAAGCTCTCGCCCTTCCTCGGAGTCTGGGGAGCCAACCTCCTCTTCACCGCTGCTGGCGCTATTCTCCTCTATCAAATGTCACGCGGCGGCATCGCTCTCGGCATCTTCTCCACCATCGGCCCACGCCTCGGGCAGCTCGGCGCGCGTCTCGTCAACGGCAATCAAAGCTCCGGCGCCCATTCGCGCTTCAATGTTGCGACTATCCTCCGCCGCTTCCGCAACGTCTCCCGCATTCAGTTCCCTCTGCTCCTCGACGACTACGTCATGCGCGAGTACGGCACCAACTTCGCCATCATCCTCTCGTCCTTTTCAACCCTCTTCCTCATCTTCACCTTCTTTGAGCTCCTCGGTCCCATCTTCCGCAACCGCACGCCCCTCGTCATCGTCGGCGAGTACCTCATCAACCTCGTCCCTTACATCCTCTACAACGTCACCCCTCTCTGCGCTCTTGTCGCCGTGCTCGTCACCTTCGGCTCGCTCAATCGCACCTCCGAGCTCACCGCCATGAAGTCCTCCGGCATTAGCCTCTACCGCATCATCACGCCGGTTCTCTTCGTCACCATGCTCATCTCCGCCGGCCTCTTCATCTTCGACGAGTTCTATCTCCCCGCCGCCAATCGCCGCCAGGAGGCTCTCCTCTCCATCATCAAAGACAAGCCCGCGCAAACCTTCTCCCGCCCCGACCGCCAGTGGATCTCCGGCCAGACCAGCACCCCCGGCGAACCCGCCCGCATCTTCTACTACCAGTACTTCAACGCCGCCAAAGAATCCTTCGACAACATCACCGTCTTCGAGTTCGATCCCACCACCTTCAACCTCCGCCGCCGCATCTTCGCCACCTCTGCCACCTGGGACCCCCACGTCAACAGCTGGGTCTTCGACAACGGCTGGCAGCGCACCTTCGCCGGCGAAACCATCGCAACCTACCAGCCCTTCACCGTAGCCAGCTTCCCCGAGATCCGCGAGCAGCCCGCCTACTTCAACAAAGAGTCCATCCCCTCCCAGGAGATGAGCTACAACGAGCTCTCCGCCTACATCGACGACCTTCGCCAATCCGGCTTCGACACCAAGCGTCTCGCCGTCCAGCTCAACAAAAAGATCGCCTACCCACTCATCACCTTCGTCATGGCCATCATCGCCATCCCCTTCGCGCTCTCGATGGGGAAAAAAGGCTCGCTCACCGGCATCGCCACTGCCATCGGCATCGCCATCACCTACTACGTCGTAGCCCTCGTCTTCGAATCCCTGGGCAACGTCAACACCCTCCCCGCCTTCCTCGCCGCCTGGTCCCCCGACCTCCTCTTCGGCATCACCGGAGCCTACCTCCTACTCCGATCCCCCACCTAAAACAACTGCCTTTGCGTTTGTTTTTGCTCGTCATTCTGGCGAAGCCAGAATCTTTGTATTTCCGTTTTTGCCGTTGCCTGTTCTCCTTCCCCACCCAAAACCCATGTCATTTCGACCGGACGCGGCGCACTTTGCCGCCGCAGCGGAGAAATCCGTTTCTCTCTACTACCCATGCCTCATCCCAGCCAAGACGCCGTTGCCTGTTTTTGTTTGTCATTCTGAGCGCAGCGAAGAACCCCCGCATTTCGCTTTTGCCGTTGCCTGTTCTCCTTCCCACCCAAAACCCATGTCATTTCGACCGGACGCGGAGCGCTTTGCCGCCGCAGCGGAGAAATCCGCTTCTCGACCCATGCCTCATCCCAGCCAAGGAGCCTTTGCTTTCGCTGTTGCCTGTTCTTTTATTCATCATTCAACCCACACCACTCTTAATTTCCCTAAAATTCGCCTAAACTAGTCTCACGATGATTCCGAACCGCCTCTCCCTCCCTCTCGCTCTACTCGCCCTCACCGCCGCAACCGCAACCGCCCAGACCGCGACCACCACCGCCCCCAGAAAGCCGGCCTCCTCCTCCGCAACCACCGCCGCGCACACCCCCGCCACCCATCCCGCCACAACCACCGCAGCAGCCGAACCGCCCTGCTCCAAGCTCCCCACGCTCTCCCCCAAGATTCCTGTGCTTCCCGCCGACCTGCCCTGCCCCCGGCCTCTCTACACGGTCGTCACCGCGCCCCCGGCCCGGCTCGACTATGTCTCTCCGGCTGAGAACTCGCAACAGGTCCTCGAAACCCTCGGCATCGAGCTCTCCAGCTTCTCTCTCGACTACGTCGACGTCAAAGTCGGCACCGGCGAGCTCGCCGCTCCGCACAAGTGGTACACCATCAACTACACCGGCTACCTCGCCGACGGCACCAAGTTCGACTCTTCCCTCGACCGCGGCGAGCCCATCGTCATCCCCTACGGCCAGCACAAGGTCATCCCCGGCTGGGACACCGGCTTCGGCGGCATGCGCATCGGCGGCAAGCGCCGCCTCTTCATCCCCTACCAGCTCGCCTACGGAGCCACCGAACACGGTCCCATCCCCGCGAAATCCGAGCTGATCTTCGACGTCGAGCTCATCAGCCAGTCCGACACCGAGCCCGCGCCAAAGCCGGCCCCCGCTCCCGCGGCCAAGCCGTCTGACTCCGCCGCCCCGGCCGCCCAGCCGGCCAAGCCCCCGGCCGAGTCAGCCAAGCCGCAGTCCGCTCCTGAAACTCCGAAACCTCAGGGTCTCTAACCGTCTCTAATCCCTAAGGCGCTCTAAACAATGCTGGAAAAACTCCACCCCTCAACCCCTACCTCAGGCGCTACTGGAAGCACCTCGCCTGGGGTGGGGTTGCGGTCATCGCATACAACATCTCCAAGGTCCTCATCCCCCTCATCATCGGTCACGCCGTAGACGACATGAGCCACGGCGTAACCCAGCAGAAGATCCTCTACCACGCCCTCCGCCTCATCCTCCTCGCCGCCGTCGCCGCCATCTTCCTCTACATCAACCGCCAGGTCATCATCGGCGCCTCACGCGAGATCGAGTTCGACCTCCGCAACGACCTCTTCGCCAACCTCGAGCGCCAGGAGCCCGCCTACTACCACACCCACCGCACCGGCGACATCATGGCCCGCACCACCAACGATCTCTCGGCCGTCCGCCAGCTCCTCGGCCCCGCCATCATGTACTCGGCGAACACCATCGTCTTCACCGCCGCCGCGCTGCCCTTCATGCTTCGCATCAGCCCCTGGCTCACCCTCTGCGCCTTCGGCCCCCTACCGCTCGCCTCCATCCTGGTTCAGTACTTCGGAGCCCGCATCCACACTCGTTTCGAGCGCATCCAGGCCATGTACTCCGACGTCTCCGCAAAAACCCAGGAGAACTTCTCCGGAGCCCGCCTCATCCGCGCCTTCGCCCAGGAGCAGGCCGAGATCGAATCCTTCGAGACCGCCAACCGCGAGTACATCCGCCGCAGCCTGCTCCTCGTCCGCCTCATGGCCATGCTCTGGCCCACCCTCGAGTTCGTCCTCGGCCTCTCCTTGATGATTACCCTCTTCGTCGGAGGCCACGAAGCCGTAGCCCACCGCATCACCCCCGGCGAGTTCGCCGCCTTCTTCGTCTACATGGTCCAGCTCACCTGGCCCATGATCGCTGTAGGCTGGGTCGTCAACCTCTTCCAGCGCGGCACCGCCTCCGTAATCCGCATCGACGAACTCCTAAAACAACAACCCACCATCTACGACGACCCCGCCCTCATCGCGACCACTCCTTTTTTGTCATTCCGCAGCGCAGCGGAGGAATCTGCTTTTCCAGCCACGACTGCCGACTCTCAGCCACCCCCTGCACTCAGCACCGATCCAGCCCTTGCACTCGGCACCGACATAGGAGTGTGTCATTCTGACCCTGAGCTTGCCGAAGGGGAAGAATCCCCGCATTTTGCCCGAGGCGCCACATCTCCACCCTCATCCAACTCAGACCGCACCGCCAAAGCTCTCAACCCTGATCCCTATTCCCTGATCCCTGATCCCTCCCTCTCCGGCGACATCACCTTCCAAAACTTAACCTTCGCCTACCCTACCGGCCCCAACGTCCTCTGCAACATCAACCTCCACATCCCCGCCGGCTCCAGCCTCGCCATCGTAGGTCCCACCGGCTCCGGCAAAACCACCCTCGTCAACCTAATCCCCCGCCTGCTCGACGCCGCCCCGGGCCCCGATGGAAAAAGCACTGTCCTCATCGACGGAGCCCCCATCCGCACCATCCCTCTCCAGCGTCTCCGCGAAAACATCGGCTTCGTCCCCCAGGAGACCTACCTCTTCACCGACACCATCCGCAACAACATCGCCTTCGGTCTCCCCACCGCCACCGACGAACAGATAATAGACGCCGCCACCGTCTCCCACATCGCCAACGAGATCCTCGAATTCCCCCGCGGCTTCGACACCATGGTCGGCGAGCGAGGCCTCACCCTCTCCGGCGGCCAGAAGCAGCGCACCGCCATAGCCCGAGCCGTCATCCGCAACCCCCGCATCCTCATCCTCGACGACGCACTGGCCTCTGTAGACACCTACACCGAAGAACAGATCCTCGCCGGCCTCAAACGAATCATGCACGGCCGAACCACCATCTTCATCTCCCACCGAATCTCCACCTGTCGCAACGCCGACCAGATAGCCGTCCTCGTAGCCGGCCGCATCGTAGAGCGCGGCACCCACGACGAACTCCTCGCCCGCAACGGCTACTACACCAGCCTCTACGAAAAACAACGCCTCGAAGAAGAGATTGCAGTCACCACCTAAATCCCCGCTTCAAAGAATTAATCCCCGCTTCGAAGAAATCGCAGTCACCACCTAAGCCTGCGCAGCCGTTCTTCTCCAGCCCACCCAAAACCCTGTCATTTCGACCCTGAGCAAAGTCGAAGGGCATGCGCTTTTGCCGCCGCAGCGGAGAAATCCGCTTTTCTACCCATACTCCAGCCCAGCCCAGAAGCCTTTGTCTTAACTCACAGCTCGTAGCTCATAGCTCGTAGCTGAAATCCAAAAACGCCTTTGTCTTCCGACCCTCCAACTATTTTTCGCAAAATTCCCAGGCAAAATTGCATGTCAAGCCCCCGGCCACGCAAAAAATCCAGCAACTAACGCCCCACCAACACTTACAGCAACAACCAGAAGTGGCCACTAGTTATGTGCCATTCGCTAGAATAGAACTAGAAGATTAAAACAAACAGCAGGCAAGGCCCGGCTCACCAGCCGGGCCTAACTTATTGATTCTGGCTATTTTAGCCACAAGTCCTTTGTTTAAACGAATTTGCGGACACATCCACCCTGCAAACCACTAAAAACAAATACTTTGTCGCCGGGCAATAGGGGGGGTACCCACTAGGAATCAAAAATTGCAGGAAAGGAGAAAACCGATGCATCCACCAACCCGAACTTACGTGCTCTTCCCCTCAGCCGAGGCGATCTTCTCCTCAGCCTGCCGGGTCACCCGGTTAGCGATGTCATACTTCTGGCCGTCGTCGCCCGCCTCCTGCCACATCTTCTCGGCGGTCTGGAGCTCCTCACGCGCCTCGGCCACGTCGATCTCTTCGGGATGCAGCGCTGTCTCCGCCAGAATCGTCACCCGCTCCGGCAGCACCTCGACGAACCCCCAAGCCACAAAGAACCTCTGGTCGCCCGAACTGCCGCCATGCAGTCGCACCTCGCCCGCGCCTAGCTCCGCCAGCAGCGGAGCGTGCCCATACAGCGCCTCCAGATAGCCCGACATCGACGGCAACTCCACCGCCTCCGCCGTGTCATCCACCAGCACCCGGTCCGGCGTCACCAGCCGAACCGTCAACAACCCCGAGCTATTTCCAACCTCAGCCATATCGCCCATCAATCTGCCGGATGCGGCGGGCACCTGCCTTTGCCCGCTATACCCTGCACCCTATACCCTCTACCCTGCCCTAAGCCGTCTGCTTCATCTTCTCAGCAGCCGCTATCACGTCTTCGATGCCGCCCTTCAGATAGAAGGCCTGCTCCGGAATATCGTCATGCTTGCCGTCGATGATCTCCTTGAAGCTCCGCACCGTATCCTCAACCTTCACATAAGCGCCCGGAATACCGGTAAAGATCTCAGCCACATGAAACGGCTGCGAAAGGAACCGCTGCACCTTGCGAGCACGAGCAACAGTAATCTTGTCCTCTTCCGACAACTCGTCGATACCCAGAATCGCGATGATGTCCTGCAGGTCCTTATACCGCTGCAGAATCTTCTTCACACCCTGCGCCACATCGTAGTGCTCCTGCCCCACAACCCGCGGAGCCAGAATGCGCGAGGTAGAAGCCAGCGGATCCACAGCGGGATAGATTCCCAACTCTGACAAAGGCCGCGAAAGCACAGTAGTCGCATCAAGGTGAGCAAACGTCGTCGCCGGAGCCGGATCGGTCAGGTCGTCGGCAGGCACATAAACCGCCTGTACCGACGTAATCGAACCCTTCTTGGTCGAAGTAATACGCTCCTGCAGCTCGCCCATCTCGGTCGCCAGGTTCGGCTGGTAACCCACGGCCGAAGGCATACGTCCCAGCAGCGTCGAGACCTCGGACCCCGCCTGCGTAAACCGGAAGATGTTGTCGATAAACAGCAGCGTATCCGCGCCCTCTTCATCGCGGAAGTGCTCCGCAACCGTCAGCCCGGTCAGCGCCACGCGCAACCGCGCCCCCGGCGGCTCGGTCATCTGGCCATAAACCAGCGTCGCCTTGCTCTTCGGCAGGTCCTTCAAATCGATAACGCCCGACTCCTGGAACTCCATCCAAAGGTCGTTGCCCTCGCGGGTACGCTCGCCAACACCCGCGAACACCGAGAAGCCGCCATGCTGCTGTGCAACATTGTTGATCAGCTCCTGAATGATGACAGTCTTGCCCACGCCCGCGCCGCCGAACAACCCGATCTTGCCGCCCTTCAGGAACGGCTGAATCAGGTCGATAACCTTGATGCCCGTCTCGAACATCTCCTCGCTCGTCGACTGCTCGTCGAACGCCGGAGCCTGGCGATGGATCGGCATATGCACCTTGGCATTCACCGGCCCCAGCTCATCCACTGGCTCGCCCAGCACATTCAGCACGCGCCCCAGCGTCTCGCGCCCCACCGGCACCCTGATGCCGTCGCCCGTATCGATCGCCTTCATCCCGCGCACCATGCCTTCGGTCGCGACCATCGCGATGCAACGCACCCGTCCCTCGCCCAGGTGCTGCTGCACCTCGACCACCACGTCCAGCGGCGTCGGAACGTTGAAGCCTTCGCTCACAATACGCAGCGCCTGGAAGATCGGCGGCATCTTCGCTTCTTCAAACTGCACATCAACGGCCGGCCCGCTGATCGAAATCACTTTTCCAATATTCTCAGCCATAACTTTTCTAACTCCGGTACCAAACTTTTGCCGCACGCCTTTTGTTTGTCATTCCGCACCCTGAGCATAGTCGAAGGGGAAGGAATCTGCTTCTCGAGCGGCACAAACTTATAAAGCCGCCGCTCCACTCACAATCTCGATGATTTCCTTCGTAATCGCCGCCTGCCGCACGCGGTTCATCGTCAGCGACAGCGCATCGATCATGTCTCCTGCATTATTCGTCGCGGCGTCCATCGCCGTCATGCGCGCCGCATGTTCCGCCGCTACGCTCTCCAGAAACGCATGAAATATCTGCGTCGTCACATACCGCGGCATCAGGTGTCGGAACAGCCGCGACGGATCCTGATCAAAGATATAGTCCACCTCAGCCGTCCCGAACTTCTTCGCCTCGGCCTCAATCGTCGACTCTTCCGGCTCGTTGATGCTCACGCCGGCAGTCTGCGCCGCATGACCCGCAGCTTCCTTCTGCTCCTCGGTCATCTCTTCCACGGCGGTAATCTCATGCGAGCCCAGCTTCCGGATCGGCAGCAGCTTCTCCACCACCAGCCGCTGCGAGATAACCGATTTGAACTCGTTGAACACGATGTACACCGAATCGATCTCCGCGCGCTCGTACCGCTCCACGATCGAGTCGCTCATCGCCGACACCTCGTCGAAGTCCAGCTTCAGCAACAGCGTCTGGTGCTCGCCCGTCACCTCTACCGGAGCGCTCCGATGCCGAATCGTCTCATAGTGGGTGGACAGGTCGTTGTCGTAGTGCTCTTCCTTCTTCTCGTACACCGCCGTCGGATACCGCTTGCGGAACAGGTCGCGCGCCTTGCGTCCCACCGGCTCCACATCCACGTTCTGTCCAATCACCCGACGTTCGTCGATGAATCCCTGCGCAGTCTTCGCAATGTTCGAGTTGAACGCGCCCGCAAAGCCCTTGTCTCCGGCCACCACGATGACCAGCACGTTCTTCTCCTCGCGCTCCACCAGCAGCGGATGCATCACGTCGCCGTTCATATCCGTCCGCCGCACCAGCGAGTTCAGCACATTCGCCAGCATCTGCGCATACGGCCGCGCCAGCATCGCGCGCTCCTGCGCACGCCGCAGCTTCGCCGCCGACACCATCTTCATGGCCTTCGTGATCTGCCGCGTGTTCTTCACACTGCGAATGCGGCGCCGTAAGTCGAGTACGTTTGCCATGGTCTACTTGGCCGCAGCCCCCTGCTTCTCCGCTTCCGCCTTCTCCTTGCGATCTGCCAGGAAGTTGCTTTTGTAATCCTTGATCGCATCCGTCAGCCGCTTGCGAAGATCGTCGTCCAGCGCCTTCTTCGTAGCGATGTCCGTCAGTATCGTCGGCTGCGCCGATTCGAGATACGGATAGAACCCATCCTCGAACGCGCGTAAATCCTTCACCTCAACATCGTCCAGCAATCCGTTCACACCGGCGTAGATAATCGCAACCTGCTTCTCCACTGTGAGCGGCTGAAACTGCGGCTGCTTCAGCAACTCCGTCAACCGCTGGCCACGATTCAACTGCTGCTGCGTCGCCTTGTCCAGATCGCTGCCGAACTGCGAAAACGCCGCCAGTTCGCGATACTGCGCCAGGTCCAGCTTCATCGTCGCGCCCACCTGCTTGGTCGCCTTGATAGCCGCCGAGAATCCAACGCGCGAAACCGACAGTCCCACGTTCACCGCCGGACGAACGCCCGAGTTGAACAGATCGGTCTCGAGAAATATCTGTCCATCCGTGATCGAAATCACATTCGTCGGGATGTAAGCCGAGACGTCGCCTGCCTGCGTCTCGATGATCGGCAGCGCCGTCAGCGAACCGCCGCCCAGCTTGTCTGACACCTTCGAGCTACGCTCGAGAAGTCTGGAATGCAGATAGAACACGTCGCCGGGATACGCCTCACGCCCTGGCGGCCTGCGCAGCAGCAGCGAAATCTCACGGTACGAGGCAGCATGCTTCGAAAGGTCGTCGTAGATCACCAGCGCATGCCTGCCGCTGTCGCGGAAGTACTCGCCCATGGCGGTCGCCGCAAACGGAGCCAGATACTGCATCGGAGCGGGCTCAGACGCCGTCGCAGCCACAACGATCGTGTACGCCATCGCGCCGTACTCTTCGAGAGTCTGCACAACTTGAGCGACTGACGAACGCTTTTGACCTACTGCACAGTAGATGCAGATCAAATTATTCTTCGCCGAGTTGATGATCGTATCCAGCGCAATCGCCGTCTTACCCGTCTGCCGGTCGCCGATCAAAAGTTCACGCTGTCCGCGTCCGATAGGAATCATCGTATCGATGGCCTTGATTCCTGTCGCCATCGGCTCCTTCACGCTCTGCCGGTCGATAACCCCCGGAGCTAGCCGCTCCACCGGCAACGTCTTGTCGGTGTCGATTGGACCCTTGTCGTCAATAGGCTGACCCAGCGCATTCACCACGCGCCCAATCAAAGCCTCGCCCACCGGCACCGACATGATTTTGCCCGTCCGCTTTACCTCGTCGCCCTCTTTGATCTCCGTGTAGTCGCCAAGCAGCACCGCGCCCACCTGGTCTTCGTCCAGGTTCATCGCCAGTCCCGCTACGCCGTGCGGAAACTCGATCAGCTCGCCGGCCATCACCTTGTCCAGGCCGTGGACGCGCGCAATGCCGTCGCCCAGCGTCACGACGGTTCCAACCTCGTCCACCTGGATCTTCTGTTCGTAGTTCTCGATCTGCTGGCGAAGCAGCTCGGTTATCTCATCTGCCTTGATCTGTGCCATCTGTTCCTCAACTCATCCGCGTGGATGACTTCTAAAAATCTCTGCAAACTTTATTTGTAACCTGATCTGTTGCGTAAATCTAGGCGTTGACCAGCCTCTGCTTCAATTGCGATAACTGGGCCTTGATCGACCCGTCATAAACCGTCGAGCCGATCTTCACCACCGCGCCGCCCAGCAGCGTCCTGTCCTCGCGGTACGTCGCGCGAACCCGCCCGCCGGCCAGCTTGGCCACCTGCGCCTCCAGCTCCGCTCTGTCCGCGTCGTTCAGCGGATGCGCGCTGGTAATCTCGGCCTCGGCCATCCCTGCCTGCTCGTCCGACACCGTGGCAAACTCCGTCACCATCTCGTCCAGCTCTGCCAGACGGTCGTGGCCGATCACCACAGCAATAAAATTCCTCACCGGCCGGAACATCCCCATCCGCTCCGCAATCGCATCCAGCACCTTAAGCTTCTGCTCGTGCGCAATCGACGGATTGGCCAGCACCTCGCGCAACTCGCGGCTTCCTGCCAGAGTCTGCGTAAAGTCATCCAGCTGCTGGCATGCTGCAGCAGCATCCAGGTGCTGCGCCTCCGCAACCGAGGCCAGTGCATGTGCGTAGCGTAGCGAAACGACAGACATCAGTTCTGTCCTTCCTTCGAGTCGTCACCCGCCAGTCGCCGCGCAAAGCCCTGCACCAACAGCCTGTCCGTCTCGGCCGAAACCACCAGCTTGTTTGCCGCCTGCTCGATTGCCAGCTCCGCGGCATACTGCTGCAGCTGCCGGCGTGCCTGCGTCGTAGCCGCCGCAATCTCCTGCTCGGTCGCGGCAAGTATCTTCTGTTTCTCTTCCTCGACAGACGCCTTGATACGCCGCTCATCCGCGGCAGAGTCCTTCTCCGCCTGCGTCCGCATCGCTGCTATCTGCTCATCCAGCTTGCTCAAACGCTCTTCCACGCTGCTCAGTCGCGCACTGGCCTCTTCGGTCGCAGTCCGCGCGTCCACCAGGTGCTTCTGGATTGCCGAGTTCCTGGCCTTGAACACCCCCGGCATCGTCCTGAACAGGAGCCAGCTCACCAGCCCCGCCAGGATCGCGAAGTTCACTACCTGGAACACAGTAGCCGCCGTCTCCACCGACAGCCCCAGCTTCGCCGCAATCCACTTCACCGAAGCCGAGTGCAGGTACGCCTCGTTCAAGTCTTTCTCTTCGTTCTTCGCCTCAGGCGACTGCGCCTCCGGAGTGCTCTTCCCCCCCGAAGCCGACGGCGCCTGAGCCGGTTCGGTCTGCGCCACCTGCTGCGCCGGTGCCCCTTGCTGCGCCTGCGCCAGACCCGCTGAAAACAGCATGCCCACCATCAGCACCAAAGCCGGCAGCAGATTATTTTGCAGATTATTTCTCAATGAAAACCCTGATAGACCCCTCACTGCGTCACCTCCGGCGCCGAATTCCTGCCGGCAGCACAGCTTTCAAAACCTGCGCGCTCAACTCTGAACTCATCCCTTCAATCTGTACCCGCGCCGCGCCAGCGCTCTGCTCAATATCCAACTTCGCCGACATGACCCTCTTCTGCGCCGACTGCCTCACCTGCTCCAGCACCGCGTCACGCTCCGCGTTCCACTGCTTCAGCTTCTGGTCGCGCATCTGGAAGATCTCATTCTTCGCGCTTCGCAATTTATCTTCGTACTGCGTCGTCTCTGTCTCGGCCGCGGCAATCGCGCTGCGCGCCTGCTCCACCGCTCCGCTCGTCCGCGCTAGCCGCTCCGCCAGAACCTTGTCCAGCGGACGCCGCACCAGCACCCCATACGCGAATACCAGCAGCAAAAAAAGCACCATCGTCGGCACGGAGCCGAGCACAAGTTCACCGAGTTGATTCAGAATCTGATCCATGAATGGGATCGGCCGGAGCCGCTTTTGATAGTTCCTTGTGTCGCACACCGAACCCATTTCGCGGGCGCGGCTGTTGCATTTGGAAGGAGTAGTGATGCTTTGCAGTACATCTAGTTCTAGCAAAGCATTTGCAGCAGTGTCAAACCAAATTATATCGATAACCGCCTTTATCATCCGATAAACGAACGAGGTCCACACCCCAAAAAAAAGCGCGCCAAAACCCCCGTCTGGCCTAAAATAGGAGTCACCACCCGGACCCACTTCTGGGTCACACAGGCTGCGTGATAAGGGACACCACCTCCGCTCCCAGATCAGGCGGCCTGTGCTAGTTAAATTCACACTCTCCGCAAATCCCTGCAGCTATCCGCTAAGCTTCCCGCGCCACAAAACGCCGATACCGTCCCAGCAGCGACTCCGGCCCCTTCGCCGACAGATACGCCACATTCCCCTCGAATCGCTTCTCCTTCAGCACCGCCCCAGCCTCCAGCGCCGCCAGCACCGCCCCCTCCGACTGCGGAATCCTGAATCGCATCTCCACCAGCGGGTCCACCACCAGCGCCGAATCTATCGCCGCCAGGAGATTCTCCAGTCCAATCCGCTTCAGCCCCGACACCGCCACGCTCCCCGGAGCCCCCATCGGCACATGCCCATCCGCCCCCACCAGGTCGATCTTGTTCAACACCTCGATCCGCGGCGTCCCCTTCACATCCAGCTCCGCGAGCACCCTCTCCACCTGTACCTTCTGCTCCTCCACCATCACGCTCGACGCGTCCCTCACATGCAGCAGCAGCTCCGCCCGCTCCACCTCCTCAAGCGTCGCCCTGAAGCTGGTCACCAGCGTATGCGGCAGATTCCGTATAAATCCCACCGTATCCGACAGCAGCACCTTCCGCCGGCTAGGCAGTTGCAGCACCTTCAGCTTCGGGTCCAGCGTCGCAAACATCCGCGACGACTCCAGCACTCCCGCCGCAGTCAAAGCATTGAACAGCGTGCTCTTCCCAGCATTCGTATACCCCACCAGCGCCACCACCGGCACCGGCACCGCCTCGCGCCGCTGCCTCTGCTGCCGCCGAATCCGCCGCACCGACTCCAGCTGCTCCTTCACATGATCGATGCGCAGATTAATCTTCCGCCGGTCTGTCTCGAGCTGCGTCTCGCCCGGCCCTCTCGTGCCAATGCCGCCGCCCAGCTGGCTCATCGCCTTGCCCCGTCCCGCCAGCCGCGGCAGCTGATACTCAAGCTGTGCCAGCTCCACCTGCAGCTGACCCTCCCGCGTCCGAGCATGCCTCGCAAAAATATCCAGTATCAGTTGCGTCCGATCGATCACCCGGCAAGGCAGCCTCGCCTCAAGGTTCCTCAACTGCGACGGCGACAGATCATGATCGAACAGCACCAGGTCCGCCCCCGTCGAAGCCACCACCGCTTCAATCTCCTCCAGCTTGCCCTGCCCCACCAGCGTAGCCGGATCGGGCTTCGGTCGCCGCTGTATCAACGTCGCGGCAATCTCCGCTCCAGCGCTCCGCGCCAGTTCCTCGAACTCCGCCAGTCCGGCCTCAAAGTCCAGATCCGCAACCCGCGGCTCCCTCGCAGCCGGCCTCAAGCCTCTCGCCAACCCCGAAGCCGCCGCGGACTGCGCCCCCGAAGCCTGGACAATAGTCTCCCGCGTGGGCACCTCCGCGCCCACATGCCCTCCAAAGGCTTCCTCCCAACCCTCCGGAGCCTCGCCATCCAGTTCATCATCGCCTCGCCGATCCGAAGCCATCACCGCAGCCGCCTTCTTCGCCATCTGCGCCGCCGCCGTCAGCTTCCTCCTCTGCGCCGTGAACTCCACCGCCACCAGCACCGCTCGTTCCGCGCGGTTCGGCCTCCCGTCGCGGCGCACGGCCGCCTCCTGCGCCGCGACCAGGCTTCGCCTCGCCGGCCTCGCCCCCCGGCTGATGCCATTCTCTTCGTTCTGTTTATCGTCTGCGGTCAACGGCCGTTCTTCTCGCTCCACTGTCCTGATCGCACAGTCCAGTGGTACCGTCTCACTTTATCTCCCCGTCTTAACACCCTCGTTAAGACCCGTGGGTCCCGGTGGCTTCCTGCATAGGAGCTGTCGCCGATGCGGGGCCTGCCCCGACCGCCCGCACATCTGTTCTCGACTCAGACCGCAACTCCGTATGTGCTCCCGCTCGTCCACTCACCACTGTAGAAATCGCGTGCTTGAAGATCAACTGCTCCTGGCTATTGTTCTCCAGCAGCACCGAGTATTTGTCGAAGGACCGTATCCGTCCCGTGAGCTTCACTCCGCTCACCAGGTAGATCGTAATCGGGCTCTTGTCCTTGCGAACCGTGTTAAGAAAAGTATCCTGGATGTTCTGTGCCGGCTTTGATTCCATGGTGCCGATCTCCTTGTGTAATCTAGCTAACATAACGCTTGGCCCGGTTTAGTAACAATCGATACATCCGTACGACAGTCTGCAATCGGTTCGCCAATCGCTACTTGGTAAGATGCGTCTCGCCGCCAGTCAGGCCTTCCCGCGTTGCAAGCCTGTCAACAATACGAGCATTTAGTCCGATTTTCAATGGGCTAAACTACTAGGCCTCTCCCTAAGCAGCGGAATTGCCGCTCTTACCGTTCCCCCGGCAGACCCCGTACCTGCCCCGGTATACCATGACAGACGTGTCAAATCCCCATTCGCAACCCGTCCAGACCGCTATTCCAGTACCAATGCTGGACTTCTCCCGTCAATACAAAGACATCCGCGAAGAGCTCCTCGAAGCCATCGCCCACGTCTGCGACTCCCAGCGTCTCATCCTCGGCCCCGCCGTCGACAGCTTCGAGCAGGCCGCCGCCATCGCCTGCGCCGCCCCCCACGCAATCGGCTGCGCCAGCGGGACCGACGCCATCTGGCTCGCCCTCACCGCCGCCGGAATCGGCTCTCTCGACGGCACCCGTCCCTCGCAGCACGCCGTCATCACCTCTCCTTTCAGCTTCTTCGCCTCCGTCAGCGCCATCCTCCGCGCCGGAGCCCACCCCATCCTCGCCGACATCGACCCCCTCACCTTCAACCTCTCCCCCACCGCCGTCGCTGACGTCCTGCGCTCTCATCCCGACCCCACCTCCATCAAAGCCATCCTCCCCATCCACCTCTACGGCCAGTGCGCCGACATGGACGCCTTCACCGCCCTTCAAGACCGTCACCCCGGCCTCCTCATCTTCGAAGACGCCGCCCAGGCCTTCGGAGCCGCATGGCGGACTCCATCCGGCGAGATCAAACCCGCCGGCTCCCTCGCCGCCGCCGCCGCCTTCAGCTTCTACCCCACCAAAAACCTCAGCGCCTTCGGAGACGCCGGCCTCGTCACCACCACCTCCGCCGCCATCGACCAGCGCGCCCGTTCCATCCGCGCCCACGGCATGACCCGTCGCTACTACCACGACGAGATCGGCTGGAACTCCCGCCTCGACTCCATCCAGGCTGCCGTCCTCGCGGTCAAACTCCGCCATCTCCCCCGCTGGAATCAGCAGCGCCGCACCCTCGCCACCCGCTACGACCAACTCTTCCAATCCGCGGGCCTCGCTCCAAAACAAGATACGACCCTGAACATGAACCCAGACACAAACCCGGGTGTTCCGAAACAAGATACGGCCGTAGCCCCGAACCCGGGTGGCCCATCCTTTCCGGCATCATCACAAAGAGCCTGTCCTGAGCCTGTCGAAGGGATGGGTTGCCTTCCTATCCCAGCCACGACCCTCACCCCAAAGCCCTACACCACCGCCGACGGAATAGTCCTCCCCTACACCGACCCACGCGCCACCCACATCTACCACCAGTACGTCATCCGAGCCCCCCGCCGAGACGCCCTCCGCCAATACCTCGCCGACCGCCAGATCGGCAGCGAGATCTACTACCCCGTCCCCCTCCACCTGCAAACCAGCCTCGCCCACCTCGGCTACAAAGCCGGGGACTTCCCCGAGTCCGAACGCGCCGCCGCCGAAGTCCTCGCTCTACCCATCTACCCCGAACTACGCGAAGACGAGCAGCAAACCGTAGTAGAAGCCATCCGCACCTTCTACGCCTGACTTACCGCAACTACGGCTGACTTACCGCGGTGTCCATTTTGTTTCTGCCGAAGCTCTTTTTTCTTTGTCATTCCGCAGCGTAGCGAAGGAATCTGCTTCTCGCTTTTGCCTTTGCTGTTGTCTGTTCTCCTTCGCGCCCACCATGAAGGTGTCAATTCTGAGCGAAGTTGAAGTTACCCACAATTGCCTTTGCCCGAATAACTGCACCATCACCACCACCTCACAATCCCTTCGCGCAAAGCGCGAACTCGGAGGGAGCAGGGGCCTTCAGGACCCTGAATATGCGCCCAAACGAAGCGGGGCTTTAGCCCCGGGCCTTCCTGTTCGATCCAGCACCGAACTGCTCGGAGTGATCCAGCAAGTCGTCATGAACCGCGCACATCTGATCGTCTGATACATGTGCCCATAAGGGTGCCCCATGATCAACGCAAGCGCAGCGAGCGTTTATCGTGGGGTGCGTCACTCCGCATCATCAACTTTCACTCCTGCCATCATTCCACCCCATCATCAACTTTCACGCCTGCCATCACCTCACAATTCCTTCGCGCAAAGCGCGAACGCGGAGGGAGCAGGGGCCTTTCAGGCCCCTGAATATGCGCCCAAACGAAGCGGGGCTTTAGCCCCGGGCCTTCCTGCTCATGATCGAAATCGGACATCCTCTTGACTCAATCTCTCGAACAAAACTGATGAATTGCTCCGCCATGGCAAATGTCTCGGCTTCGGCATTGTCGAGATTTGTAATCACGAGAACGTATGGCACCTCAATACGATTGATCCCGCCACTCTCGATGCTATCGTTCAATGCATTGAAATTTCTCCCGTGCCAATCAGGAGCACCAACCACTCGGAAGAATGAGTCGTACACGTCATCCCAGGTTCTCCATTCATGCGCATCCATAACCAGTTCTGGGACGTCCCGAACCTTCGCGGTCGGCTTCATGAAGAGGAGGCCATCTTCCGACTCGCGTACAAATTCAAAATCTATCCGCTGCATCAGCTCTACTAATTCCAGCGAAGCCGGAACGCCTATCAAATCCAGACACGTCGCACGTCCAGACACGTCGCACGCGAATGGTGTTCCAAAACGACACACACGATGTGTTCGGGAATCTCCAGAGGCCCATCGACACCTCCTGATTCGAAAAGCGTGAACCCGGGCTCCGGAGCCCAAAGATCGCGCACAGAGTGCCAGATCTCCCTCGCCTTCGCCCTTCGCGCTGAAGTTCCAAGCGCCCAGACGGGCATTTGACGAATAAGAGCCCTTTGGTTTTCATCAAGAACAACAGCGACCTTCCAGGCCAAGTCTTCCTCCCATCTTTTCCTGCCCGTCAAACCATTGTTATCATTGCGTTTGCATTTTCTTTCGCTGAATTCCTCAGCAAAATCGCATGTCAAGCCCCAAAACCACTCAACCACCTCAAACCAAACAAGATAGCAAGTGTGCATTAGTTATGCGCCATCCGGTAAAATAGAACTAGAAGATCAAACAAGCGGCAGGCCCGGCCAAACCAGCCGGGCTTAAGCTTTAAATCCGGCAGCAAACGGGCCAAAACCACCCGTGACTCACGCTGGCAGAATATTTTGGACGCAACCCGTCTAAAATCAATATTTTACGTCGATGCATGGCCGATAAGCCTCGCATTATCAATATTTTGCATCCAAAATACCTCGAAGGGGGAGGGGGGAGGGTCATCAATGAAGCACCAGCTCAGCAACTACGTGCCACGACATCCAGCCATGCTCTATCGTGACCAATCAAAAGTAACCCATAACTATAATCCCATCAACACTTTAGTAATCCGACCCAATAGAATGAACACTTTACAGTGCATGTCCGAGTCTAAGTCTTATATTATGAATACTTTGCACGATTTAGCCTGGGGACCCATACTGGTGTCACTTGTGAACAGAATCTTGCGTCCTACACTTAAACTCGTCGGCTAGCGAACCTACCCCGTCAAACCTCTATCCTGTTCGCAGAGGGTTCACCATGAGATCAGCCTGCCTCCTGTTCGCGGCTACCATCATCCTCACCACAACCTGCCAGTCTCTTTCCGCCCAGGTCGCCCCCCAAACCGGATCACAGCCCGGCTCCCAGCCAGCCTTCGACGCCCTCGCCCATCCCGCCGCCGCGTCGAACCCCCTTTCTCAGCCCCAACTCAGCCCCGGCGTCCTCCTCCTCATGGGGCTCGAAGGCCGCTTCGCCCAGGCCGTCGCCGCCGGCGGCGGCAAGGCCTTCTCCTCCTGGTTCGCCGACGACGCCGTCACCCTCAACAACGGACGCCCAGCCGTCCTCGGACGCGCCGCCATCGCCGCCCAGGCCAACTGGGACCCCAAGGTCTACCAACTCACCTGGGTCCCGCAGGGCGCCCAGATGGGTCCGTCGAACGATATGGGCTTCACCTGGGGCCACTACGAAGGCCGCTCCACCGACAAAAACGGCCAGCCCGTAGTCACCTCAGGCCGCTACTTCACCGTCTGGAAGAAACTCCCCGACGGCAACTGGAAAGTGGCCATGGACGCCAGTTCCGACGACGCTCCCGCCGCCGGAGAATGCTGCACCTTGCCCAAACCGTAAGTCCCGATTTTGTTTCGCTTTGCATGACCAACTCTTGAGTCCTCCGGTGCCCCAAAAGTAGCAGTGTGATGCACCGCACAGTTCCCCTACCATCTGGATTGAAGATGAATGCACTTCTTGTAAAAGACGAAGCTCTCAGGCTCGAAGCGCTCGCTAACTACGAGATCCTGAACACGGTGCCCGATCCTGTCCTCGACGATATCGCCCGGCTCGCAGCGCAGATCTGCAACGCCCCCATCGCCGCCATCTCCCTCATCGGCATGCGACCGCATCTGGCTGAAGTCCCACATCGGCATCGACTTAGCCGAAGTCCCGCTCGGCAGCACACCCTGCGAGACCACCATCCTCGGCGACACCGTCTACGAGGTCCGCGACGCCCGCAAGGACCCCGACTTCGCCCCCGACGGCATCATCCTCGGAGACCTCGCCCTCCGCTTCTACGCCGGCGCACCCCTCACCACCCCCAACGGCGTAAGCATCGGCGCCCTCTTCGTTCTCGACGCCCCAGCCCGCACCCTCACCCCCGCCCAGGCCGGCGCCCTCTCCGTCCTCAGCCGCCAGGTCATCAACCGCCTCGAGCTCAACACCCGCATACGCCAGATGGACCGCGCCGCCCGCTCCCGCCAGCGCGTCGAGTCCGCCCTCACCGTCGAGCGCAACTTCGTCTCCGCCGTCCTCGACACCGTCGGCGCCCTGGTCGCCGTCTTCGACACCGCCGGCCGCATCGTCCGCTTCAACCGCGCCTGCGAGACTCGCCTCCGGATACGACTTCCCCACCCTCGTCGGCCGCTACGCCTGGGACAAGCTCATCCCCCGCGACGACGATCCCTGCAGCCATCGAGCACTTCGAGCGCCTCCGCGCCGGATGCCTTCCCCGCCGCCTTCGAGAACCAGTGGCTGCAACCGCGACGGCAGCCTCCGCCGCATCGCCTGGTCGGCCACCGCCGCTCCGTCGACCAGCAGGGCCAGGTCGACTTCATCATCGCCACCGGCATCGACGTCACCATCCAGCGCGCCGCCGAAGTCCACCCTCCGCGAGAGCGAAGCCCGCTACCGCCAGCTCGTCGAAGGCTCGCTCGGCATGGTCTGCACCCACGACCTCACAGGGCATCCTGCTCTCCGTCAACGCCCACGGCGCCGCAGAGCCTCGGCCGCACCCTCGAAGACATGGTCGGCCACTCCCTCGCCGAGTTCATCCCCGAGGAGCGCCGTCGCGGCCTTCGCAATCTACCTCCGCAAGATCGCCGAGACTGGCGAGGCCCAGGGCCTGCTCCATCTGCGCCACGTCGACGGCGAAGTCCGCGTCATCGCCTACCGCAACAAGCTCATCGACGTCCCCGGCCGCGAACCCTACGTCCTCGGCTTCGGCGTCGACATCAGCGAGCAGGTCCGCGTCGAAGACCGCCTGCGCACCCTCACCCGCCAGTCCGACTCCATCCTCGAGTCCGTCGGCGACGGCATCTTCGGCATCGACCTCGACGGCAACGTCACCGTCGTCAATCCCGCCGCCGCTCAGATGCTCGGCTACAAGGCCGAAGAGATGCTCGGCCGCAACATGCACGAGCTCATCCACCACACCCGCGCCGACGGCACCCCCTACCCGCCGAAGACTCCCCCATCCGCAACAGCCTCTCCCACCTCGACACCGTCCGCGTCGCCAACGAGGTCTTCTGGCGCAAGGACGGCACCAGCTTCCCGTCGAATACGTCGCCCGTCCCCAGATCGAATCCAGCAACGCCCAGTCGACAAGCGGCGACCACGGCAAAGCCGTCGGCGTCGTCGTCGCGTTCACCGACACCACCGAGCGCCGCGCCCTCGACCGCATGAAGGACGAGTTCATCTCCACCGTCTCCCACGAGCTGCGCACCCCGCTCACCTCGCTGCGCGCCGCGCTCGGCCTGCTCACCGGCGGCGCCCTCACCACCCGCCCCGAAAAGCTCCAGCAGATGCTCGACATCGCCACCGGCAACACCGACCGCCTCGTCCGCCTCGTCAACGACATCCTCGACCTCGAACGCATCGGCTCCGGCAAGGCCGAGCTGCACTACACCATGTGCTCCGCCGACGACCTCCTCCGCCGCGCCGCCAGCCTGCAGCAGACGCGCGCCCCCAAAGCCCAACTCCGCATCACCTTCAACGCCGCCAACGGCGTCAACGTCTGGGCCGACCCCGACCGCATCCTCCAGACCCTCACCAACCTCATCTCCAACGCCATCAAGTTCTCGCCGCCCGGCACCGAGATCCACCTCACCGCCCGCGGCATCGACGAAAACGAAGCCCTGATCGAGGTCCGCGACCAGGGCCGCGGCATCCCCGACGACAAGCTCGAAAACATCTTCGACCGCTTCCACCAGGTCGACGCCTCCGACTCCCGCGCCATGGGCGGCACCGGCCTCGGCCTCGCCATCTGCCGCAGCATCGTCACCCAGCACGGAGGCCGCATCTGGGCCACCAGCACCCTCGGCAAAGGCTCCACCTTCCACTTCACCCTTCCCACCAGACCCAGCAGCCACCTCAGCTGAGGAGGGGACACCCCCCCGTTACCCCTACTAAAGTATCTGTTTACGATGACATGCCGAAATTGGAACGCCAAACTCGTGCATCCATTGGGGTTACAGCTAAATTCGTCCAAACAGGACGGTTAAGCCCGATCAGTCAGGCTTTTACCTCACTCAATCTTCAACTTCATTTTACCAAGCAGCCCATCATTATGGCCACATTATTTCGCGCTTGTAAACGTCTACTCGTCTCCCTCACGCAGCTTCGCCATCACCCCAAAATCCTCCAGCGTCGTTGTATCGCCCTTCACCTCGCCGGTACTCGCCAGTTCACGCAGCAGCCGCCGCATGATCTTCCCGCTGCGCGTCTTCGGCAGGCATCCGTAAACGTCAGATCATCCGGCCGCGCCAGCGCCCCAATCTCCTTCGCAACCCACTGCCGCAGCTCCTGGCGCAGCTCCTCGCTCGGAGCATGTCCGCCCTCCAGCGTCACGAACGCGGCAATCGCCTGCCCCTTCATCTCGTCCGGCCGTCCCACCACCGCCGCCTCCGCCACCTTCGGGTGCGCCACCAGCGCCGACTCGATCTCCATCGTCCCCAGCCGGTGTCCGCTCACGTTGATCACGTCATCCACGCGGCCCATCAGCCAGTAAGTACCCATCCGCATCCCGGCGCGCGCCATCGCCGGTAAAGTAGCTCCCCGGAATCTCGCTGAAGTAAGCCTGCTTATAGCGCTCCTTATCGCCATAGATCGTCCGCGCCATCGAAGGCCACGGCTTCCGCATCACCAGCAGCCCACCCTTGCCATCCGGAACCGGCTCGCCCTCCTTTGTAACCACCTCAGGCACAATCCCGAAGAACGGCCGCGTCGCCGACCCCGGCTTCGTCCCAACCGCACCCGGAATCGGCGCAATCATGATCGCCCCCGTCTCCGTCTGCCACTACGTATCCACAATCGGGCAGCGCTCCTTGCCAATCTCGCGGTGATACCACATCCAGCTCTCCGGATTGATCGGCTCACCCACCGTCCCCAGCAGCCGCAGCGACGCCAGCGAGTGCTTCTCGCACCCACTCATCTCCCCACTTCGTGAACGCGCGAATCGCCGTCGGAGCCGTATAAAAAATGCGTCACCTTATGCGCATCCACGATCTTCCAGAAGCGTCCGGTCTCCGGCCAGTTCGGCGCCCCCTCATACATCACCACCGTCGCGCCATTCTGCAGCGGCCCGTACACCACGTAGCTATGCCCCGTCACCCACCCAATGTCCGCCGTACACCAGTAAACATCGTCCTCACGCAGATCGAAGACATACTTGCTCGTCAGGTAAGTCTGCACCGAATACCCACCGGTCGTATGCATCAACCCCTTCGGCTTCCCCGTCGTTCCTGACGTGTACAGCAGGTACAGCGGATCCTCGGCATCCATCCACTCCGGCGCGCACTCCGCGCCGGCTTTGCGCCATCTCGTCATGCCACCACACATCGCGCCCGGCCTTCATCGTCACAGCAGAGCCGCTCCGCCGATACACCACGACGCTCTTCACCGTCGGACACTTCTCCATCGCCTCATCCACAATCGCCTTCAGCTTCACCTCGCCGCCTCGCCGATAGCTCATGTCCTGCGTAATCACCGCCACGCACTCCGAGTCATTCACCCGATCCACAATCGCATGCGCCGCAAATCCGCCAAAGATCACCGAATGCACCGCCCCAATCCGCGCGCAAGCCAGCAGCGCAATCGCCAGCTCCGGCGACATCCCCATGTAGATCGCCACCCGATCGCCGCGCTTCACTCCCAGCCCCTTCAGTACATTCGCAAACCGCTGCACCTGCTCGTGCAGCTCGCCATAAGTAAGCTTCCGCACCTCGCCCGGCTCACCCTCCCACAGCAGCGCCACCTTGTCCCTGCGCGCCCCCAGCGCATGACGATCCACGCAATTGTGCGACAGATTCAGCTTGCCACCGATAAACCACTTTGCCGCCATCACTCCGCCATCCGGCCCCTCTCCAGCACCTTAGTCCACGGCGCAAACCAATCCAACTCCCCCGCCGCCTCCGCCCAGAACTCCTCCGGCTGCTCCACGCTGCGCCGATACATCGCCTCGTACTCTTCCAGACTCTTCACATGCGCCTTCGCCGCAAACTCCGCAGGCGGCGCAAACAGCCGGTTCTCTCTGAGGCTCGAATCCAGATTCGTACTCACATCCGACATCGTCAGGCGATCTCCCATTCTTCCTTGCACTATTCAATCAGCTATCTCGTAAAGCAGTTTAAGCCGACAGAAAAAAAGGTACGCTATACACCGAACCGCAGCAACCCATACTCCCATCAGCCTCAAATCGCATCAAAATTCACAGACAATTACTGATCGCAGCAATGTATAGTCTCGCGACAGTAACAGCGACCAGATTCAGCTGTCTGCAACTTCCGACGCTTCTCTTCCAGGAGTCTGAACTCATGGCCTTCGCCTTCCTCGACCGCGACCGTTCCATCGCCCACCCGGGCTACAGCCGCTGGCTCGTCCCACCCGCCGCCCTGGCCATCCACCTCTCCATCGGCCAGGTCTACGCCTTCTCCGTCTTCAAAAACCCTCTCCTCGCCCTGCACGCCGCCGACGGCGTCACCTGGAACCTCAAAGACGTCGGCTACATCTTCTCCATCGCCATCGCCTTCCTCGGCATCTCAGCCGCCGCTCTTCGGAGCATGGCTGGAGCGGGTCGGCCCACGCCGAGCCATGTTCTACTCCGCCCTCTGCTTCGGTTCCGGCTTCTTCATCGCCTCCGCCGGAGCCACCACGCACAGCCTCGCCCTTATCTACCTCGGCTACGGAGTCATCGGCGGCATAGGCCTCGGCCTCGGCTACATCTCTCCCGTCTCCACCCTCATCAAGTGGTTCCCCGACCGCCCCGGCCTCGCCACCGGCCTCGCCATCATGGGCTTCGGGGGAGGAGCCATGATCGGCGGCCCGCTCGCCAGCCAGCTCATGGCCCACTTCAAAGCCGCCGGCCAGCCTTCCATCCCCTACACCTTCATCACCATGGGCGTCCTCTACTTCCTCTTCATGATGTTCGGCGTCTTCACCATCCGCGTCCCGCGCGAAGGCTGGAAGCCCGAGGGCTGGTCCGGCACAACAAAGCCTCCGCCCTCATCTCCACCCACAACGTCGACGTCGACCACGCCTGGCGCACCCCGCAGTTCTGGCTGCTCTGGATCGTCCTCTTCTCCAACGTCACCGCCGGCATCGGAATCCTCGAACAGGCCGCACCCATGATCCAGGACCTCTTCAAAGGTCCAGCATCGGCGCCACCGCCGCCGTCGGATTCGTCGGCCTGCTCAGCATCTTCAACATGGCCGGCCGCTTCTTCTGGGCCTCAGTCTCCGACTTCATCGGCCGCAAGGCCACCTACTTCTGCTTCTTCACCCTCGGGCCATCCTCTACTTCTTCCTGCCTCTCACCCGCGCGGACCGACCTCAACTCCGTCTCGCTCTTCGTCCTCATCGCCGCCGTCCTGCTCTCCATGTACGGAGGAGGCTTCGCCACCATCCCCGCCTACCTCAAGGACCTCTTCGGCGGCTACAACGTCTCCGCCATTCACGGACGCCTCCTCACTGCCTGGTCCACCGCCGGCATCGTAGGCCCGCTCATCGTCAACGGCATCCTCGACCACTACGTCGCCACCAACTCCCGCGCCAGGACGCCTACCCGCTGATCCTCCACATCATGTCCGGCCTGCTCGTCATCGGCTTCCTCGCCAACCTGCTCGTCCGCCCTGTCGACGAAAAGTACTGGCTCAAAGACCAGAATCTTCCCGAACCCGTAGGCGCAGCCCACTAAGCCACACCACACAAAACATCAGGAGCGCATCATGGCCGACATCGAAAAGAAATCCTCACCCATCCTCATCGCAGCCGCGTGGGCAATCGTCCTTATCCCCACCGCCTGGGGGCTCAACTACACCGTGCAGAACGCCCTCAAGCTCTTCACCAAACCCGTCTCAGCTCCTACCTCTCCGGCGAAATAGTCTTACCGACCTAGTAGACTCACATCTCGTGACCTTTTCCTGGCCGGCCATCTTCGGATTTCTCATGGGCTTCATCTTCGGCAGTCGGCTGCGCTCTCGCCGTCATGTACTCCATCTACATGGGAGGCTACCGCGCCGCCATCCGCGACTCGCAGCTCCCAGACCCACCCGAGTCCTATCGCAAAGCCGTCTCAAGCAAACTCCACCCCAGCTCGATCCTGCACTGTAACGCACCTACGCCTGCGATCCTTTCAACTGCGCCTTCAAACTCTGCACCTCCGCGGTCAGCGCCCGCACCGCCTCGCAGAATCTCTGCGCGCGTCCATTCTCCTCGGACCCCGGCTTCATCGCCTCCACATAAAAAGTTCCGTTCGGTTCCAGCACACACTTCTCCACCTCGGCGAAATCGTTCAACCCCTGCTTATGCAGCACCGACTTCAGCTCCAGTTCCGTCAGCGCCTCCCGCTTCATACGCCGCATGTCCACCATGGCCGCGCCAGTATCAGCACCGTCGCCGACCCCTCCACCACCTTGTCCACCTTGGGCATGCCTGTAGAGCACCACGCGTCAACACCCAGTTGATCGCCAGCAACGCGAACGCACCGATAATCCCGCCCGTCACCGAGTTGTCGTCCCCGATCATCGCGTTCTGAACCGTGTTCGAGAGGCTCAGCAACACCACCAGGTCGAACGGGTTCAACTGCGCCAGCTCCCGCTTCCCGAACAGCCGCAGAAAAAGGATCAGGAAGAGATACACAATCACCGGCCGCAACAGCTTCTCAAGCACCGGCAGATGCAGATGGAACATACTTTCGATCAATTCAACCTCCACGTTCGTTACCAATGCATCTTGCGCCCCTTGCTCACGCATAACGCCTCTGATGCCACTCCCACGCGCTTGCCACAATCGCGTCCAGCTCCGCGAACTGCGGCTTCCATCCCAGCTCCCGCTTGATCTTCTCCGAGCTCGCCACCAGCACCGCCGGATCGCCCGGCTCGCCGCGCGCACTCCTCCACCGGCAATCGGCCTTCCCGTCACCCGCCGCACCGCCTCGATCACCTCCAGCACCGTAAATCCCTGCCCGTTGCCGATGTTGTAGATCAACCGGCTCTTCTCCTCCAGCGCTCCCAGAGCCAGCAGATGCGCCTCCGCCAGATCGCGCACGTGGATGTAATCCCGCACGCAGGTCCCATCCTTCGGTCGGATAATCCTGCCCAAAGATCTTGATGCTCGCCCGCCGTCCCAGCGCCACATCCAGAATCAGCGGAATCAAATGCGACTCCGGCTCATGCGCCTCGCCGTACCCTTCAATCGCCCCCGCGACGTTGAAGTAGCGCAGGCTCGCATAGCGCAAATCCGTGTATGCGGTTGAACCATCTCAGCATCTGCTCCACCAGCAACTTGCTCTCCCCATAAGGGTTCGTCGGCTGCAGCTTTGCATCTTCCAGAATCGGTGTGCTCTCCGGCTCGCCGTAACACGCCGCCGTCGAACTGAACACCAGTCGATCATGTCCCGTCGCCAGCATCGACTCCAGCAACGTCAGCGTGGAAGCGGTATTATTACGGAAGTAGATCTCCGGCCGCTGCATGCTTTCACCAGCTTCAATCAGCGCCGCGAAGTGCATGTACTCCATCGAATCGGCCGCCGTTAAGCGTCCGTTGCAGCAACTCCCGTCTGCCAATATCCCCTTCAACAAACTCAGCTCCAGCCGCCACCGCGGACCGCTTGCTGTGACACAAATTGTCATACACAGTTACTGCATGTCCATCCTCCAGCAAGGAGTCGTGAAACTGTGCCTCCAATGTAGCCTGCGCCCCCTGTTATCAGTACCTTCATAGATTCCTCTCCTTGCCTCTTGCTTGCCTACAACCAAAGTATGAGTGTCAATCACTTAGCTTCCGGCAACATAGCTTCAAGTATCGCAGCATCCGAATCACTCTGTGGAAACACAGCATACCTTCGATGCGCCGCACTAAGTAACCTTTTTCGCACAGCTAAGCGTCTGTCTCACTTAGTTTGGGTTTCTATTATTTGATTTTCTGTTCCAGTTTCATCGCGAAACATCTGAGTCGAGTGGTCAGGGACCACAGCCTCTCGATACTCCTCTCCAATAAATCTCTGGAGTTGATCGTCTCGCCAATCTGGTTCTGGCAACGTCGCCAGCCGGCAATAAAATTCACACCCTCTGCAGAGAGGTCAACGAAGGATTCAAGATCATGGTCAAGCCGCTTCGCAGTGAAGATCCAGCCCCGCAGAACATGCAGTTCGCACACTTCGGCGTTCTTAACGACGGCAGCCAGAGCAAGGCTTCGCTCTTCACCTCCATTACGCTCAACGTCGTCATCGCTTGCGTGGTCGTCATCATCGGCGCGGCAGCCAAGCACACCATCGCCAAACACAAATTGAAGACTCACCTCGATCAGCCTCGAGCCCATCAAGAAGCTTGAGCCCGAGCCCATCAAGCCCAAGTCGTTCCCAAGGTCCCGCCCGCCGCCAGTCGCCAAGGTCGAGCCGCCCAAGATCAAGCTGCCCGACGTCAAGCTCCCCGATCCGCCCAAGACCGCCTGAGATCAAGATGACTACAGCCGCTGCCCTGTCATTCCAGCCTGCGCCGCCCAAGATTGTTCAGCCGCCTCCCGCCCCCAAGATCGTCAACCTCGCCCAGGCGCAGCCCGCGGCCGTCGCCAATAACTCCCCGCATCCGACTGCCGTCGCTCTCGGCAGCGCCAACAATCCCATCGCCCCATCCAACCGCACCCACCACCACTGCGGTCAATCTCGGCAACAAGGGCCTGCTCCGGAATGCCTGCGTCTAACAACGGCATGGGTCCGACCAACATGTCAGCCTTGGCTCCGGCCAGGCATCCAGCCAGAACATGGCGGGCAGGGATAACGGTCCCGCCGTCAAAGGCGTCAAGCCTGGGTGTCGCCGGCGGCACCGGTCCCATAACTCTACCGGCCGCGTCGCCGGCCCCGTCAATCTCGGCCAGAACGTCACCCCAGCCATGCCCAAACCCGCTGCTCCGACCGCCGCCCCGGTCCAGTCCGCGTCCCAAGGTCATCTTCAAACCCCGCCCTGAGTACACCGCTGAAGCCACTCGCCTGCACATTGAAGGTGTCGTCTCGGTCACGTATCCACGTCTCAGCCTCAGGCGCCGTCCAGGTCATCGGAGTCACCAGCGACCTCGGCCACGGCCTCGGCGAATCCGCCAGTTCGCGCCGTCCAGGCCACCCGCTTTCAACCCGCCATCGACGCCTCCGGGCATCCAATCAGATTGGGACGGCGTTGTCAATGTCGCCTTCCAGTTGGCCGGTTAGAAGGTTCCCGGGTTACCACTACCCGGTTACCTTCTTCTGAACTAGCATTAATTTGCAACAAGGATGATCTGAATGGTCATCGCAGGAGCCTTAAAACATGATTCTCCGGAAACACTCCACCGCCGGTCTGCTGCTGGCAGCCATCATCGCCACCGCGCTCCCTGCCTCGGCAGCCATGCCCTCTCTTGGCAAGAAAAAGCCGAAGGAGGACGTCCTTCCCTCGCGCAAGCTGACCGCCGGCCAGAACGCCCTCATCGACAAGGCCATCGCTCCGCGAGAAGGAGGTCATCAAGACCGTCAAGGAGCGCGCTCCGCTCGTCGAGACCTACATCCAGAACATGCGCCCGACCCCGTCCTCGGCCAGGTCCCCGAGTCCGACGAGCACTTCCTCGGCCGCGTCGAGTTCAGCAAGATCATCGGCGACGACCCCTACGCAGGTCAACAAGGCCACCTCCAAGGGCACCTCGAACGACAGCAAGCTCGGCTTCTTCAAGCACTCCGCCTCCTTCCTGAGCGGCCTCGGCGGCAGCCTGCACCTCACCTTCCACGAGGCCGGCTTCGTCCAGATGCTGCTCATGGACTCCAACAGCTTCGACCGTCAGCACTACGCCTTCGGCTTCGTCCGCAACGACTTCCTCGGCAACACCCCTACCGCCGTCTTCGACGTCACCCCGATCAACGGCAAGCGCGCCACTCGGCCGCTTCTTCGGCCGCATCTGGGTCGAAACCCGCAACGGCAACGTAGTCCGCTTCAACGGCGACTTCGCCGGCACCGAGAAGGACCACAAGCGAGTTCTACCACTTCGACAGCTGGCGCACCAACGTGCAGCCCGACCTCTGGCTCCCCACCTCCTTCTACGTTGAGGAGAGCGACCCCAAGAGCGTCTCCCGCACCCTCAAGTTCAAGGCCATCAACCACGTCTGGGGCTATGTCCTCAAGGTTCCCCCACCGGACGCCGCCAACACCTCCCTCGATGTCGTCGGCGCCACCGACGTCAGCAACGACGCCCAGGATGTAAGCCCGCTCGGAGCCCAGCGCGCCTGGGTCCAGCAGGCCGAGGACAACGTCGTCGAGCGCCTCTTCCAGGCCGGCCTCCTCGATGCACCCAGCGAGTTCGATAAGACCCTCGAAGCTCTCGCCGGCAACATCCTCGCCTACAACAACATCACCCTCTCCCGCCCCATCCGTTGCCGCACCCTGCTCACCGAGCCGCTGGAGTCCATCGCCATCGGCAACACCATCGTCATCTCCAAGAGCCTGCTCGACACCACCGCCGTCGTCACCGCGGACGGCGCCCAGCAGATGGGCAACCTCAACGCCATCCTGGCCTTCCAGCTCGCGCACATCATCCTCGCCCATCGCCTGGATACCAAGTACGCCTTCAACGATCGCCTGCTCTTCCCCACCGACTCCGTCTTCAACCGCATCCCCATGCACCACACCGATGCGGACAACGCCGCAGCCGCCAAGAAAGCCATGGAGCTGCTCAGCGCCAAGGAACTCGCCGACGGCCAGCAGTACTTCGGCCTCTACCTCCAGCAGCTTCAGGAGCGCGTGAAGGCTCTCAAGGCCCTCAACGAGCCGATGATCGGCGACGGTCTCGTCAAGAGCGACACCGACCCCACCTTCTGGCTTGCGGCCATGATGCCCAAGGGCCCCAAGCTTGATATGAAGAACCTCAAGCAGCAGGCAGCCATGCCGCTCTCCAGCTTCCTCCGCTTCGATCCCTGGACCGACCAGGTCATCCCGATGCACTACGGCCTTTGAGCCTCTGCTCTCCCCGGCCGACAAGATGCCGTTCGAAGTCGAGCCCGTCTATCTCAAGCTCTCCTACTACAAACCGCCGGCCGATCCTGCCGCGGCCCCGCGCTGCAGCACCTGCCGCCAGCCCACCCGCTGCCTCGGCCGATACCACCACCGCGCCGGCAACAACCCAACCTGCCTCACCGGCACCAGCAACACCACAGTAAAAACAGATTGCACTAACAGTTAGCGGGATCCTTTATCTCGCCCGTCACTCCACCACTAACGCTGCCGGGCTCATCTCGGCGAACTGCTTACACGGCCAGGATTTAGGAGGTACAAGTTGAAACGGCAAATTTTTATCAGCTGCTTCACTTGCTTGTTTGGATTTTCAATTTTTGCCCATGCGCAAGCAACACCGACTGCATCGAGTCCGGGAGTCTGCAACTCGGCGCAGGGTCTACAGCGTCGTGAGCCCCGACTATGCGCAGCGGCCACGACACAGGACCCACTTTTTACGGTACATTCGACTTCACCAGCCACCTCGGTGTCGAGGCGACATCTCACTATCGCCAGCATCATCGCTCCCGATGATGTCGGAGAGGATTCCTACCTGATCGGCCCACGTTTCGTCATCAACAAAAAACGCTTCGCGCCCTACGCCAAAGCTGCTGTTTGGAGTCGGTCATGCTCAACCTTCAGTACGACATTCACCGCACTCCAAGACGATCGCAGTTCGCCTACGCCGTAGGTGCCGGTCTCGATTACCACGCTCACGCGCAACATCAACATTCGCGCCTTTGACTTCGAATATCAAAGATGGTCGTTAGATCCGCATCGGTCTCAGCTCCCATCGCCATGACCATTCGGCGTCGCCTACTAAGTTCCACTAGACACTTCCGGCTCACCTGGGCCCCATCGACCGCCTACGCGCGGTCCCTAACGAGGCTCACGGTCCGCCTCACGCCAACTCGGACCGGCCAAGGAGAGAATCTCAAGTGGTAAAAGGTTGTGGTTATTGATACGGTCTGCTTCGCTGGTGCCACCCTGCTGCACGCTCAGGCCGTCCCCACAGCCTCGCGCGCTCGGAGACCTCCAGATCGGCGTCGGTTACGGCCTCGCCGAACCCCGACTACGCCCCCGAAAAATTCAAGGGCATCGCCGCCTACGCGGACTTTCGACTTCACCCCTCACCTCGGAGCCGAGTTCGATTTCCGCCTCCTCAAAGACTCCACGCCCCATGAATCTCTACGAAAAAACCTACGAGGTCGGCGGTACGCTATCACCGCAACTACGGCCGCCTCGCTCCTTACGCCAAGTTCATGGTCGGGCGCGGTGTCTTCAACTTCCAGTACGACGTCGCAAATCTCGCCTACAACATGTTCGCCATCGGTGGAGGCGCCGACTATCAGCGTCAACCGCTTCCTTAACGTCCGCGCCGACTTTGAATACCAGCATTGGTCCGGATTCCCGCCGAACGGTCTCACCCCCATGGTCGGGACCGTCGGCGTCGCCTACCACTTCCACTAACCTTCTTCCCTGCCCCGGCCATGAGACATAAAAAGGCCCCTGCATCAGTGCCGGGGCCCTTTTCGTACCTGCAGACTACAGCTTAGAAATGATATGCAATGCCGATTGACGGCATCGAAATAACCTCGTAGCGGTTCGTCTTGAAGTTGTCCAGGTTGAAGTTCGGCGCCTTCACCACGATCTCCGCGATACTCGGCCCGGATATCCCAGCTCGGGCTCAGCTCATAAGCTACGCCGCCACCGAACAGACGCACCCATATTTGTCTGCCGTTTCGTGTCCAGCGAGGTCGTCGACTGGTAGTCCTGGATCGGCGAGAAAATCATCCCTGCCACTCCGCCCTCCAGAAACGGGTTGAAGTTCTTGAAATTCATGTTGTATACATACGCCCCGGAGACCTCCTGCTGGCGCTGGTGGATCTGTGCCCGTCAGAAAGCTTGTCACATAGTTCTGCTGGTTCTGCGTGAACGAGTAGTTCACCTCCAGCGCGCTTCGCGGCGTCAGCATATACCGGTAGCTGCCCAGAAAACCAAGACATGAACTTGTGCTCTGGTGCACCGCCATTGCCAGTTATATCTCGGGGCGAACGTTCCCGTAGCGCTGACGCTCACGTCCTGCCGGCTCTCCTGTGCTAGCCCTGCGGCCGCAGACAGTATCAGCGTGCCCAACAACATCATCTTCTTCATTCTTGGCTAAGCCCCTTCGAATTCGTTCCTACGCTTTCGACCTCTGGCCGCATCAACTAGCCACAGTGGCTTACTGTTCCTCGGGCCAGACTGCAAACCAGTCGGAAACGCCTCAGTCGGTCTCTCTAATTGTACCTGTACCGGCGGCTGAGGGGCGCGCACCCACGCAAGAAGGCCGGAGGACTCTTGTCCTCCGGCCTTGTTCGTTGCGTGACTCTTAGACTTCGCTCCTACTGCGGAGGAGGCGGCGGAGTTCCACCGCCATTGCCATTGCCATGACCATGCTCCCCGCGATGCTCTCTCATCTTCGGCCTGCAGCGCCTCGAACTTCGTCTTCTGGTCGTCGGAGTCAACACCCCCATAAACTTCGTGTGCGAGTCCTGCCGGATGGCGAACATCTTCGCTCTCTTGTCAGCCTGCGCCAGTCGAAGTGTCACTCGCGCAGCGCCTTCATCTGCGAGCCCTCGTCCGCGTAGATCCCCTTGATCTGTCGTCACCTGGTCCGGCGTCAGGTCCAGCTTGCTTGGTCAACATCCCCAGTCCGGCCGGCCCTCCCGGCCCTCCGTGGCCGCCCCAATGCCCTGGACCGCCCTGCCTGCGGCGGTGTCCCGAACCACTCTGCGCCACGCATCGGCATTGCACACAGCGTCACAGCGCAAACCGCCACCAACGCCCCTCGCATGCCCATTCTGCCCAATCTGTTTGCGACCATCCTGACCATCCTTTGAATCACACTCATCTCCATCGTCCTCCTGCTCGCTGCAATTAGCTCGCATGCAATCGCCGGATCTACCTCCCGGCACACACATCTACCTGTACAGACGAGCTTTCAAAAAAATGTTCCACAAGCCGATTAAAGATAAATCCTTGTCAACTCCTCGCCCCGTTCCCACCGGAAACCCCGATTAAATCCCCCGCTCCGCCTGAAAGCAGTACGGGTCCCCATGCTCCGCCGCATACGCCTCCACCACCTTCAAAAACGCCACCGCCGCATGCGACAGACTCGCCTGCCGCCGATGCACCAGCCGCAACTTACGCTCCATCTGCAATTCCGGAACCTTCACCCGCACCAGCGTCCCGTTCTCCAGCTCCGTCCTCACCGTCAACCCCGGCACCAGCGCCACCCCATTGCCCATCGCCACAAACCGCTTGATCGCCTCCAGCGACGGCAGCTCCACCCCCATCTGCAGCCGCGTCTTATGCCGCTTGAACGTCTGAATCACCTTCTGCCGCTGCGGCGAAGGAATATTGTGCGCAATAAAGTTCTGGCCCCCCAAGCTGCCGGATCGAAACCTCGCCCACCTTCGCCAGCGCATGTTTCGGATTCACCACAAACGCCAGCTCATCCCGGTACACCACCACCGACTTCACCTGCGGATCGTCCGGCCGGAACGACAGCACCCCAATCTCCACCGAATGCATCAGCACCTCGTCCGAGATCCGGCTCGCCAGCGCCCGCTGCACCGCCAGCTTGATCCGCGGATTCTGCCGCCGGAACTCATCCAGCAACGGCAGCAGATAGAGGCACGTGTACTCGTTCGCCGCCAGATTCAGCCGCCCCCGGTGCAGCTCCCGCAGCTCCGTCAGCGCGCCCGTCGCCTCCGTCCGCAGATTCAGCAACTTCTGCGCATACTCCCGCAGCACCTCGCCCGCGTCCGTCAGCGTCCCGTCCCGAGACGTCCGTTCGAACAGCACCTCGCCCAGCTCCTGCTCCAGCTTCGCGATTGCCTGACTCACCGCCGGCTGAGTACGGTGCAGCCGTGCCGCCGCCCGCGAGAAGCTCCGCTCCTCCGCCACCGCCAGAAACGTCTCAAGTTGCACCAGCTCCAAATCCCACCTCTTGCGGCCTCGCAAACGCGGGCTATATAAAGGGCTACGCGGCTGTTTCTCAATTCGTATAGCTCGATTAGAATTACTGATATTCTTCCACATCATCATAAGCGTGCAGTTATGATAACGTCCAGATCAAAAGGTAGCTCCTCTATGCCCTCTAACGAACCAGATCGTCTTCTTCGACACCACCCTCCGCGACGGCGAGCAGTCCCCCGGCTGCACCATGCACCACGACGAAAAACTGCGCATGGCCCACCAGCTCGCCGCCCTCGGCGTAGACGTCCTCGAGGCCGGCTTCGCCATCGCCTCTGACGGCGACTTCGACTCCGTCCGCGCCATCGCCCGCGCAGTCCACAAGGCCCATCCATCGCCTCGCTCGCCCGCTGCAAGCGCGAGGACATCGAGGCCGCCGCCCGCGCCGTCGAGCCCGCCGCGAGCAGCCGCATCCACGTCTTCCTCGCCACCTCCGACCTCCATCTCGACCGCCAAGCTCCGCATCAACCGCGAGCAGGCCCTCGACCAGATCGCCGAGATGGTCGCCCTCGCCCGCACCTACGTCGACGACGTCGAGTTCTCCCCCGAGGACGCCACCCGCACCGACCCCGACTTCCTCATCAAGGTCTGCGAGGTCGCCATCCAGGCCGGAGCCACCACCCTCAACCTCCCCGACACCGTCGGCTACTCCATCCCCGACGACTACGCCGCCATCTTCCGCGACGGTCCGCGCCCGCGTCCCCGGCATCGAAAACGTCATCCTCTCCACCCACTGCCACGACGACCTCGGCATGGCCGTCGCCAACTCCCTCGCCGGGTCGAAGCCGGAGCCCGCCAGGTCGAGTGCACCATCAACGGCATCGGCGAGCGCGCCGGCAACGCCGCTCTCGAAGAGATCGCCGCCATCCTCACCGTCCGCCAGCGACAGGCTGCCCTACACGCAACAACATCATCATGAACCAGCTCTACCCCACCAGCCAGATGCTCGCCGAGTGCATCAGCTTCGGCGCCGCGCCCAACAAGGCCATCGTCGGAGCCAACGCCTTCGCCCACGCCGCCGGCATCCACCAGCACGGCATGATCACCAATCCCCTCACCTACGAGATCATGACCCCTGAGTCCGTAGGAGTCCGCCAGACAACTCGCTCGTCCTCGGCAAGCACAGCGGCCGCCACGCCCTCGAGCAGCGCTACATCGAACTAGGCCACACCCTCACCAACGAACAGCTCAACGAGGTCTACCACCGCTTCACCGAGCTGGCCGACCGCAAGAAAACCATCTACGACCAGGATCTGCTCAAGCCTGCTCCAAACCGGAGAAGTCTACCGTATCCGCATGAGATCAACGCCCGACGCATGAAGCCATGAACATCAATCCAACCCCAGCACCGAAACCCTCGCCGCCCGTCCCACCTGCTTCCCCGAAGCAATACTTCGGAAAATATCGCGGAATCGTGCTCAATCAACACCGACCCATTCCAGCTCGGCCGAATCCTCGCCCAGGTCCCCGGCGTCTCCCTCGCGATTGGCTGGGCTATGCCCTGCGTTCCGTACTCTGCCCCCGGCACTGTGCGCACCATCTCCATTCCACCTGTAAGCGCAAAGGTCTGGATCGAGTTCGAACAAGGCAACCCCGACTATCCCATCTGGACCGGCTGCTTCTGGACGGAAGGCGAGCCCCCTCTTATAACCGTCTCCTCATAGTCGCCACCGATGAGCAGCCTCTTAACTAAATTCTCCAGACGATAAAGATCAGAAGGAATTCCAGTGAAGCTCAAAATTGCAATCCTCGCCGGAGACGGCATCGGCCCCGAAGTCACCCACGAAGCCGTCAACATCCTCAAAGCGGTAGCCGAGCTCGGCGGCCACGACTTCACCTTCACCCAAGGCCTCCTCGGCGGAGTAGCCATCACCGCCCACGGCACTCCCCTGCCCCCGGCCACGCTTGACCTCGCGCTCGACGTCCGACGCTGTCCTCCTCGGCGCCGTCGGCGACAACAAGTTCAACGCCCTCTCCCCCGACAAGCGCCCCGAAGCCGGCCTTCTCCAGATCCGCCAGGCCCTCGGCGGCTTCGCCAACCTGCGCCCGTCGCTCGCCTTCAAGGCCCTCGCCGCCAGCTCCCCGCTGCGCCCCGAGGTCACCAAAGACGTTGACATCCTCTTCGTCCGCGAGCTCCTCGGCGGCCTCTACTTCGGCGCACCCCGCTGGTGGAACAAAGAGCACCAACGAGGCCATCAACACCATGCGCTACACCCGCGACGAAGTCGTCCGCGTAGCCCGCATCGCCTTCGAGCTAGCTGCCAAGCGCCGCAACAAAGTCACCTCCGTCGACAAGGCCAACGTCCTCGAGGTCTCCCAGCTCTGGCGCGCCACCGTCACCGAAGTCGCCAAGGACTACCCATCCGTCACCCTCGAGCATCAGCTCGTCGACTCCATGGCCATGCACCTCATGAACATCCCCCGCAACTTCGACGTCGTCCTCACCGAGAACCTCTTCGGCGACATCCTCTCCGACGAGTCCGGCGTCATCACCGGCTCCCTCGGCATGCTGCCCTCGGCCACCATCGGCGGAACAGTCAACCTCTACGAGCCCGTACACGGCTCCGCCCCCGACATCGCCGGCACTGGCAAGGCCAACCCCCTCGGAGCCATCCTCACCGCCGCCATGGTCCTGCGCCACTCCGCCAACCTCGAGCAGGACGCCAAAGCCATCGAGCACGCCGTCCACTCACGTCCTCGACGCCGGCCACCGCACCGCCGACATCGCCCGAGGCGACGCCAACAACCAGATCGTCACCACCACCGCAGATGGGCAAGCTAGTCCACCAGGCCCTGGTAGAAAGCATCGACCGCCGCCAATCCATGCACGCCGTATAAACCGCCTCTACTCGCTCCACTGTCTCACTCGCTCCACTAATGAAGTGTCATCCTGAGCGGAGCGCAGCGAAGTCGAAGGACCTGCTTCTCGCTTTTGCTGTTGCCGTTGTTTTCCGTAGCTAAAAACATGCGCCACCACCTCCAACTCGCCGCAACCCTCCTCCTCACCGCGACGACCGCGCACGCCCAGATCCACATACCCCAGCTCTCCCACAAAGAGAAGGACAACCGCGAAGACGTCTCCTGGCTCGCCCCCTTCGCCAACCCAGCCCCCGACGGCCGCGGCGAGGCTCTCGTCCACGAGCCTCGCCTCCGACCCTTCCTCCAGGATCACTTCACCGCCCCTCAATCCTTCTGGAACGACAACGAGTCCCTCTACGAAACCGTCCTCGAGTTCCTCGCCGTCCCCGACCGGGTCGTCCTCGACGACAACCGCTACCTCGCCGCCGACGGCTGCGTCGTCGCCTTCTGTCCCGCCCGCGGCCTGCTCTTCGTCGACCTCGGCACCGCCCACCCGCTCACCGTCTTCGCCGCCGTCGACTGGGTCAAAGAGAACAAGTCCGCCGAGCAGTCCGGCGCCGAGTACACCCTCTGGGTCTTCTCCAACCGCCCCCTCACCACTGACAGCGAAACTGTAGCCGCTGCCGTAGCCGACCCCAAGGCCCCCATCCACATCCCCGCCGCCCTCACCGCGGCCATCTCCCGCTGGGCCGCAGCACCCATCCCCGGCACCGACACGCATCAGAACATCACCCACGCCATCCTCGTCGACCCCAACGGCACGCCTCACGCAGTCCCACCCGACGCCATCGGCGTCAACGCAGCTCAAAGTTCGCAACCCCCAACACAAAAGCCAGCTCAAAGCGCCGCTCCAACCCAACCAGCTTCAAACGAGACGAACAAATGACAACGAACACCGCACCAAAGACCCTCTTCGAAAAAGTCTGGCAGCAGCACCTCGTCGCCGAACCGCAGGCGAGCCCTCGATCCTCTACATCGACCTCCACCTCGTCCACGAGGTCACCTCGCCGCAGGCCTTCGACGGCCTCCGCCTCGCCGGCCGCAAGCTCCGCCGCCCCGACCGCCACATCGCCACCGTCGACCACAACGTCCCCACCACCAGCGCCTACGATCGCCTCCACATCGTCGACCAGATCTCCGCCAAGCAGGTCAACGCGCTGCGCAAGAACTGCGCCGACTTCGGCATCGAGTTCTTCGACGTCCAGGACTACTCGCAGGGCATCGTCCACATGATCGGCCCCGAGCTCGGCGCCACCAAGCCCGGCATGACCATCGTCTGCGGCGACTCCCACACCAGCACCCACGGTGCCTTTGGCGCCTTAGCGTTTGGCATCGGGACCAGCGAAGTCGAGCACGTCATGGCCACGCAAACCCTCCCGCAGTCCAAGCCAAAGACCTTCCGCATCCAGGTCGACGGCGAGCTCCCCTTCGGCGTCACCGCCAAGGACATCATCCTCGACATCATCGGCCGCATCGGCACCGCCGGAGCCACCGGCTACGTCATCGAGTACGCCGGCTCCGCCATCCGCGCCCTTTCCATGGAAGGCCGCATGACCATCTGCAACATGAGCATCGAAGCCGGAGCCCGCGCCGGCATGATCGCCCCCGACGAGACCACCTTCGCCTACCTCAAAGGCCGCCGCTTCGCCCCACAAGGTGCCGCATGGGATGAGGCCGTAGCCCACTGGCGCACCCTCCCCACCGACCCCGGCGCAACCTTCGACCGCGAACTCCACATCGACGCCGCCACCCTCGCCCCCGCCGTCACCTGGGGCACCTCCCCCGGCATGACCACCACCATCGACTCCACCGTTCCCACGCTCGACGACGCCGTCGACGAGTCCGACAAGATCTCCTACACCCGCGCCTACGAGTACATGGGCCTCGAACCCGGGACGCCGATCGACCAGATCAAAATCGACACCGTCTTCCTCGGCTCCTGCACCAACGGCCGCATCGAAGACCTTCGCGCCGCCGCTGCCATCGTCAAAGGCCACCACATCGCCACCAGCATCCGCGCCCTGGTCGTCCCCGGCTCACAGGCCGTCAAGCGCCAGGCCGAATCCGAAGGCCTCGACGAAGTCTTCAAGTCGGCCGGCTTCGAATGGCGCGAACCCGGCTGCAGCATGTGCCTCGGCATGAACCCCGACATCCTCCAACCCGGCGAGCGCTGCGCGTCTACATCCAACCGAAACTTTGAGGGCCGACAGGGCCGCGGAGGCCGCACCCACCTCGTCTCCCCTGCAGATGGCCGCCGCCGCCGCCATCACCGGCCACTTCACCGACATCCGCAAATGGAACAAAAACGGAGGCACCCGCTAATGATCGCCATCAACATCCTCACCAGCCACGCCGTCCCCCTGCCGATGCCCAACATCGACACCGACCAGATCATCCCCAAGCAGTTCCTCAAGCGCATCGAGCGCACCGGCTACGGCGACTTCCTCTTCTACGACTGGCGCTACAACCTCGACACGCCCGACCACGTCGAAGAGCGCCAGGACTTCGTCCTCAACAAGCACCATCACAAGGGCGCGCGATCCTCCTCGCCGGCAAAAACTTCGGCTGCGGCAGCTCCCGCGAGCACGCCGCCTGGGCCCTCACCGACTTCGGCTTCCTCGCCGTCATCGCCCCCAGCTTCGCCGACATCTTCTTCTCCAACGCCGGCAAAAACGGCATGATCCTCGTCCGCCTCTCCGAAGCCGACGTCCAGACCCTCATCGATCGCACCACCGCGAACCCGCACCACAAGATCACCATCAACCTCGAAGCCCAGACCGTCACCGACGACCAGGGCTTCCACGCCACCTTCGAGATCGACCCCTTCAGAAAGTACTGCCTCCTGAACGGCCTCGACGACATAGGCCTAACCCTGCGCCACGAATCCGAACTCGACGCCTTCGAATCCAAACACGACAAAGACTTCTGGTCCGCACCCAAGACCATCGCCATAGTTTTGTTCTCGTCCTTCGGTTTAGTTGTCATCCTTCGCCGCAGGCGGAGGACCTGCTTCTCGCTTTTACTTTTGCCTGGCAATCCCGTCCTAATCCGCGCAATCCGCGGTCGGCTGTACGAGAGGAATTAATGTGAACGAACTAAATCCCGCAAAGAAATACTCCAAAGTCCTAACCGAAGGCCCCGACCGCGCCGCCGCCCGCTCCTACTTCCGCTCCGTCGGCTTCACCAAGGAAGACCTGCAAAAGCCCATCATCGGCATCGCCAACACCTGGACCGAGGTCGGCCCCTGCAACTTCCATCTCCGCCAGGTCGCCGAGGCCGTCAAGCAAGGCGTCCGCGAAGCCGGTGGCACTCCCATGGAGTTCAACACCATCACCGTCCACGACGGCATCACCATGGGCACCCAAGGCATGAAGGCGAGCCTGATTTCCAGAGAAGTGATTGCGGATTCAATAGAACTCGTCACCCGCGCCAACTCTTTCGACGGCCTCATCTGCATCGCCGGCTGCGACAAGAACATGCCCGCCGCCATCATGGCCCTCGGCCGCCTCGACATCCCCGGCCTCATGCTCTACGGAGGCTCCATCGCTCCCGGCCACATCAAGGTCGGGCCCGACGGCGTCGTCCTAGCCGACCAATCCTCGAAGACCGGCAAAGAGATCGACATCACCATCCTCCAGGTCTTCGAAGGCATGGGTTCCCACGCCGCCGGCAAGATCAACGACGCGCAGCTCGAAGCCCTCGAAGCCGCGGCCTGTCCCGGTCCCGGAGCCTGCGGTGGCCAGTTCACCGCCAACACCATGGCGATGGCCGGCGAGTTCCTCGGCATCTCTCCCATCAACATCACCGGCGTCCCCGCCATGTCCCCCGATAAAGCCGAAGCATCGCGCGAAGCAGGCCGCATCGTCATGGAGCTCGCCCGCACCGGCCTCACCCCACGCAAGATCGTCACCCGCAAGGCCATCGAGAACGCCTACGTCTCCGCCTGCGCCTCCGGCGGCAGCACCAACGCCGTCCTCCACCTGCTCGCCATCGCCCACGAGTACGACATCCCCTTCACCATCGACGACTTCAACGCCCTCAGCGACCGCACCCCGCTCATCTGCGACCTCTCCCCCGGCGGCAAGTACGCCGCCAAGGACTACCAGGACGCCGGCGGCTCCCGCCTCTTCGCCCAGCGCCTCCTCAATGCCGGCCTCATCGACGGCAGTCAGATGACCGTCACCGGCAAGACCCTCGCCGAAGAATCCACGCACGCAGTAGAAACCCCCAACCAGAAAGTCATCTACCCCATCGACCACCCGCTCAAAGCCACCGGCGGCCTCGTCATCCTCAAGGGCAACCTCGCCCCCGAGGGCTGCGTCGTCAAGATGGCCGGCCACGAGCGCGTGCTCCACACCGGCCCGGCGCGCGTCTTCAACTCCGAGGACGACTGCCACGCCGCCGTAGAAGCCGGCAAGATCAAACCCAACGACGTCTGCGTCATCCGCTACGAAGGCCCCCGCGGAGGCCCCGGCATGCGCGAGATGCTAGCCGTAACCGCCGCCATCAAAGGCATTCCAGAACTCTCCGACTCTGTCGCTCTATTAACAGATGGCCGCTTCTCCGGAGCCACCCGCGGCCTCATGGTCGGCCACGTAGCCCCCGAAGCCTTCATGGGCGGCCCCATCGCCGCCGTCCACGAAGGCGATACCATCACCTTCGACATCAACAAACGCGAGCTGAACCTTGACGTCCCAGCCGAAGAGATCGCCAAACGCCTCAAGGCAGTCAAGCAGCCCGAACCCCGCTTCAAACGCGGAGTCTTCGCCAAATACGCCAACACTGTAAGCAGCGCCAGCGAAGGAGCCGTCACCACCTAAACGATCTAAATTGCGCAAAGTACAAAGTAAATGATTTAAGTCCTGACCCGAATAAAGTATGATTCTAAAGGATGGCATATCTGCAAAGTATTCATTGCAAAGGAGATATCCTCACCATAGCCCGCACTCGGGAGAGGCACTTGAGCCGCAAGAATTCTCTCTTGAACGCACTACAGCCGTAGCAATAATCACTGAAGGATGCCCGAGGTGGAAACGTTGTTGCTTTGGATCGACTTTAGAAATCTTTATTGACAGTGTGGCTCACGCTGTTACCGACGCGGAATCGATGCAGTGACTCATCCGTCTGGATTCACGGACCGATTCAGGCCCACCCAAGAAAGCCGAAAGTTTACCTTCGAACACTGTTGTTCTGCACTGCAAAACGAGGCCGCGTTATCGAAAGCATTATGTGACTCTCCGCCGGAACGAAAGCCGACAGAACTTTAGTGTATGGGTAAATGGAGACGATCGACTTTCGCGTGGCAGCGGTATGTTCGTTGGAGAAACCGGAGTAGTTGCGAATCATCACTTTCTCACGCCACGCGATGACAACTCGTTCCGTTTTCAAGAGGGGGATATCACCTTGAGGTCTATGCAAAGTTGCTCGATCAAAAAAGCAGTGTTCGCCTGTTCTCTTATGAACTCCTGATCAACAGCGAACAAATCAATGCTTTGAAAAGCGCCCAAGCAGGTATTTATTTCGACTGGGCACCTGAGCTGGCAAATATCTAGCTCACCTAAGAGCAACACCCCCAAACGGCAGTTCTGCAGAGGTTCTCGAGGAACTCCGCTCAGGACACGATGTGATGCAGATGAGTAAACAACTAACAGATGAGCACGCAAAAAATGCAGGAGATAACTGATATGACCGACAAAAACCAACACCCCACCTTAACCGGCTCCGAGATCCTATGGGCCACCCTGGTAGGCGAAGGTGTCACCACGGTCTTCGGCTACCCCGGCGGAGCCATCCTCCCCGCCTACGACGCCCTCCGCAAGTTTCCCATCCATCACGTCCTCGTCCGTCACGAGCAGGGCGCCGCCCACATGGCCGACGGCTACGCACGCGCCTCCGGCAAGGTCGGCGTCGCCATCGCCACCTCCGGCCCCGGCGCCACAAATCTCGTCACCGGCATCGCCACCGCCATGCTCGACTCCATCCCCATCGTCTGCATCACCGGCCAGGTTTCCTCCAAGGTCCTCGGCACCGATGCATTCCAGGAGATCGACATCACCGGCATCACCCTGCCCATCACCAAGCACAACTTCGTCGCCACCCGCCCCGAGCACATCGCTCCCATGCTCCGCGAGGCCTTCCAGATCGCCGCCTCCGGCCGCCCCGGGCCCGTCCTCGTCGACATCACCAAGGACGCACAGCAAGCCACCGCGCCCTTCGACTTTGAAGCCGCCGCGCCCGCAACCTACCGCCCACACCCCATGCTCCGCGCCGAAAGCTCCTCCATCCGCGAGGCCATCGAGCTCATCAAGGCCGCCAAAAAGCCCATCATCTTCGCCGGCCACGGCATCGACCAGTCCGGCGCCGAGCCGCGAGGTCCTCGACTTCGCTGAGCGCCTTCATATCCCCGTCGCCAGCACCCTGCTCGGCCTCGGCACCTTCTCCGCCTCCCACCCGCTCGCCCTCGGCATGATGGGCATGCATGGCGAGTCCTGGGTCAATAACGCCATCCAGGAATCCGATTTATTACTCGCCTTCGGGATGCGTTTCGATGACCGCGTCACCGGCAACCTCGCCAGCTACGCCCCCAAAGCCAAAAAGATTCACATCGAGATCGACCCCGCCGAGATCAACAAGAACGTCAAAGTAGACGTAGCCCTCATAGGCGACCTGAAAGACGTCCTGACCACCCTCCTCTCCTTAATCCCTGCTGCCGACGCTCCTTTTTTGTCATCCCGTAGCGGAGCGAAGGGATTTGCTTCGCCTTCGCAGGATGCCGAAGCTAAAGGGTGGAATCGCACCGCCGTAGATGCCTGGCTAAAGCACATCAATACCAGCAAAGGCACCGCCAGCGTCCGCGACATCATCAACCTCCCCGACAACGGCCACCTCTACGCCGCGCACGTCATTCACGACATCTGGCGCGAGGCCGTAGCCGCCGGCCGTGAAAAAGATACCATCATCGTTACAGATGTAGGCCAGCACCAGATGTGGGAGGCCCAGTACTTCCACCACACCGCCCCGCGCACGCTGGTCACCTCCGGCGGTCTCGGCACCATGGGCTTCGCGCTCCCCGCCGCCATCGGAGCCAAGATCGCCGCCCCCGAAAAAGACGTCTGGTGCATCGCCGGCGACGGCGGCTTTCAGATGACCGCCGCCGAGCTCTCCACAATCGTCCAGGAAAACATCCACATCAACATCGCCGTCATCAACAACGGCTTCCTCGGCATGGTCCGCCAGTGGCAGGAGGCCTTCTACGACAAGAACTACTCCTGCTCCCCCATCCTCTCGCCCGACTTCGTCAAACTGGCCGACGCCCACGGCATCCCCGGCGCGCACGTCACCCAGCGCAAGGATGTAACCACCACAGTAACAAAATCCCGCACCGGCGACTCCGCCTTCTTAATCAACTTCGCCGTAGAAAAAGAAGATGGCGTCTACCCCATGATCGCCCCCGGCAGCGCACTCCACGAAATGGTCCGCCGCCCACAAAAAGACCCGCTGCTTGAAACCGCGGAGGATGAGTAATGCTACGTCCTCTCGGAACACTCACATTGGCGCTCCTACTTGTAGGCTGCAAACCCAATCCAACCCCCACGCCCAAAACCGACGCCACCCCAACTCCGGCCACAGCCCCCGCGCCAACACGCCCCACCGCCACCCCGGCTACCTTCAAGCTCTTCCACTACTACAACAACAGCTTCACCCTCACTACCCCTGACAACGCCACCGACGACCAGATCGCCGCGCTCGTCTGGCAGCTCCGCGACGCCGCCCGCACCCACACACTCGACAAGCTCAAGCTCTCCCAGAAGGACGTCGACGCCAGCTCCACCAGCTGGTTCCACATCTATCGCGGCACCAAGTGCGCCAGCGAAAAGTACACCGAAGGCAAACTCCCCTGCGAAGCTGCCTACCACGCCTCCGGCGACTACACCTACTCGTCCAAGCCCGTCTGGGACAAAGGCATCCTCCTCCACGACGAAAAAGAAACCCAGCTCTGGAACCCCGACGCCACCTACACGTCACCCGCGAACTAACATGCTGATTCGCCAACCCGAAAGGCCGACATGCTCCACACCTTCGTAGCCCTGGTAGACGACAAGCCCGGCGTCCTAACCCGGGTCGCTTCCCTCTTTCGCCGTCTCAACGTCAACATCGTCTCTCTCACCGTAGGCGAGTCCGAGCGCGAGGGCATCTCCCGCATGACCATCGTCTGCGACGCACCCGAGCACGCCGCCGACCGCATCCGCGCCTCGCTCTACAAGCTCGAGATCACCCGCGACGTCGACGAACTCAGCCGTTCCGAGGCCGTGATCCGCGAGCTTTGCCTCATCAAGGTCGCCGCCGGTCCGAACGCGCCCCACGGCCTCCACTCGCGTTCGCAGATCTTCGAGCTCTCCACCGTCTTCCGCGCCCGCGTCGTCGATCTCGCCCCCGAGTCCGTCATGCTCGAGATGACCGGCAGCTCCTCGAAGATCGAAGGCCTGCTCCAGGTTCTCCGCGAATCCGGATACACCGTACTCGAGGTCTCCCGCACCGGCCGCATGGCCATGCGCCGCGGCCACCACACCAGCCGCGTCCTCCGCGCCCTCGGCACCGCCAAGCACCCCGACTCCGCCCCCACCTTTCCCATTCGCCCCGCCCACGACGCTCTCCCCGGCCAGTTCGACGACACCGACGCATAACCATCGGGCTGCCGCACGCGCAGCAACAGATTGATAAACTTCTACTGAACCCAAAAATCGCACCACTAACCCGCAGCGTCACAACTCGACCCGTACGGCACCATGCTGACTCGCTGACTTGCTGACTCGCTGACTCGCTAAGGAAAAGAAAAATGGCAAAGACCTACCACGACGCAGACGCAGACCTCACCCTCATCCAGGCCAAAAAGGTAGCCATCATCGGCTACGGCTCGCAGGGCCACGCCCATGCCCTCAACCTCAAGGACTCCGGCGTTGAAGTCCGCGTAGGCCTCCGTCCCGAATCAGCCAACGCCGAGCGCGCCCGCAAGGCAGGCCTCATCGTCGACACTGTCGCCAATGTCAGCAAGTGGGCCGACGTCATCATGAACCTGACTCCAGATCAGACGGCGGCCAAGGTCTACCACGCCGACATCGCCCCCAACATGAAGCCCGACTGCACCCTCATGTTCGCGCACGGCTTCAACATCCGCTTCCGCACTATCACCCCGCCTGCCGGAGTCGATGTCTCGCTCGTCGCGCCCAAGGCTCCCGGCCACCGCGTCCGCGAGGTGTTCACGGAAGGCGGCGGCGTTCCCGCGCTCGTTGCAGTCGAGCAGGATTCCAGCGGCCACGCCCTCGCCCTGGCGCTCTCCTACGCGAAAGGCATCGGCTGCACCCGCGCCGGAGTCCTCGAAACCACCTTCACCGAAGAGACCGAGACCGACCTCTTCGGCGAGCAGGCCGTGCTCTGCGGTGGTACCGCGGCATTGGTGAAGGCAGGCTTCGAGACCCTGACCGAGGCTGGCTATCAGCCTGAGCTCGCCTACTTCGAGGTCCTCCACGAGCTCAAGCTCATCGTCGACCTGATGTATCGCGGCGGCCTCGAGTACATGCGCCACTCCATCTCCGACACCGCTGAGTGGGGCGACTACGTAGCCGGCCCCCGCATCGTCACAGCCGAGACCAAGAAGGCCATGAAGTCCCTGCTCAACGACATCCAGGATGGCTCCTTCGCCAAGCGCTTCATCGAAGACCAGAACACCGGCCGCAAGGAGTTCGAGAGGTTCCGCACGCAGGAGCGCGGCCACGCCATCGAAAAGGTCGGCGCCGATCTCCGCAAAGCCATGCCCTTCCTCGACCCCGTCAAGGTCGTCGACGGCGCAGTAGTCAAAGCATAGTTCTCCATCGAACCTTTATCGGGTGTCATCCTTTTTGATTTGTTATTCCGCAGCTTCTTTGGTTTGTCATTCCGTAGCGCAGCGGAGGAATCTGCTTTTCGCTTTTGTTTTTCGCCCAACCCACACCCGCGTCCAATGTTTTGGACGCGGGTTTACCACTATCATTAGATAAACTAATCCCATGAAGAAATCGCGCTCGCCGCTATTCGTCACCTCCCTCATCGCAGGGGCGTTCTTCATGGAAAATCTCGACGGCACCATCATCGCCACCGCGCTCCCGCAGATGGCGAAGAGCTTCCACACCGGAGCCGTCTACCTCAACGTAGGCATGACCGCCTACCTCATCACTCTCGCGGTCTTCATCCCCATCAGTGGCTGGGTCGCAGATCGCTTCGGCGCCCGCTCCGTCTTTGCTACCGCCGTCACTATCTTCACCTTCGCGTCTGTCCTCTGCGGCTTCACCCACACCCTTACCCAGTTCACGCTCCTGCGCATTCTGCAAGGCATGGGCGGAGCCATGATGGTTCCGGTCGGCCGCCTCATCGTCCTCCGCAACACCCCCAAGGACCAGCTCACCCTGGCCATCGCCTACATCACCTGGCCCGGTCTCACCGCGCTCGTCCTCGGCCCGCCCATCGGCGGCTTCATCACCACCTACTTCAGCTGGCACTGGATCTTCTTTCTCAACCTGCCGCTCGGCATCGTCGCCCTCATCCTCACGCTCCTCTGGGTGGAAAACTCCCGCCTCGACCCCGAAGAGCACCACCCCTTCGACTGGCGCACCTTCCTGCTTGCCGGTATCGCCTCCACCGGCGTCGTCTACGCCCTCGAGCAGCTGGGCAGAACCGCCGTGCATTGGGTCGAACCCATCTCCATCCTCGTCATCAGCATCATCAGCGGCATCTTAGCCATCCAGGTCGCGCGTCGCACCCCCAACTCCCTCATCGACCTCGAGTCGATGAAGATCAAGTCCTACGCGCTCTCCATCTACGGAGCCAGTGCCTTCCGCATCGCTGTCTCGGTTCTTCCCTTCATCCTGCCGCTCATGTTCCAGATCGGCTTCCACCTCAGCGCCTTCGCCTCCGGACTCTATCTACTGGCCCTCTTCGCCGGCGACCTCAGCATGAAGGCCATCGTCATCCCCGTCCTTCGCCGCTGGGGCTTCCGCCGTATCCTCATCGTTAACGGAGTCATCACCGCCTGCTCTGTCGCCCTCTGCGCCACCCTCGGCCCCAACACCCCGCCGGCCCTCATCGTCGCCGTACTCTTCTTCCACGGCAGCTGCCGCTCGCTCGAGTTCACCTGCATGACCACCCTCGCCTACACCGAGATTCCGCCTGAGCGCATGTCCCGCGCCAACGGCTTCCTCTCCGCGGTCATGCAGCTCTCTCTCGGAATGGGTGTCGCCGTCGGAGCCGTTACCCTGCGCATCGTCGCCCACGCCAACGGCCATCTCTCAGCCTTCCCCAGTATCCGCGACTTCCACATCGCGATCCTCTGCGTCGCCGTCCTTGCCCTCGTCCCCGTCTTCGACGCCCTTGGCCTCGCCCCCGACGCCGGCGCCACCACCAGCGGCCACCAACCCCAGCCAGCCCCGGAGGTCAACGCCGCCTGACTCGAAAATACGCGGTCACAAGGAAAAGTTTAATATGGCTCTTTTGACTGGCTATCTCTCATCCCATGAAAATAGGCCCTCCGTGGAGGGCCCCGCAGAGTAGATCAAGTGACAGCTTTCACCCTGGGAGAGGGACTGTCTTCGTTGATACTAGTGATGCTTGATCTATCATGTCGTTGCTCAAGAGCAAGTACTTGCCGTGTCACGGCAACAAAAATGGGGCCCAATTAAGGTCAATGGGATTTTTCTTCCAAAGAGCTTTGCTGCCGTTGGGAAAGATTTTCAGCCAAAGTACCCATCGAAATTCGAATAGTCGTGGTGCCCAGATATATTTATGCCCTCTGAAAATCAGTCGCCGCCAAGCTGAATCGTAGGCTTCTCCGCCAGAAACACGCTTACCACCGTCCCGCGTGCCTCTGCGGAGTCGGTCCGGCTCTCGATGCTGATGCTGCCGCCATGCTTGTTCACGATGCCCCGGCTCACCCACAGCCCCAGGCCGGTGCCCTGCTCACCCTTGGTGGTAAAGAACGGCTGAAACAGGCTTGCCCGAACCTCCTCCGGAATACCCGCTCCATTGTCCCTTACACGGATCACCGCGCCAGCCGTCGTCCGGACGCTTCCATGACCCAGGCCGGCCGCCTCCGGAGCGACGCTCAACCAGACCTCTCCGCCCCGGCCCGCCGCTTCGGCTGCATTCATAAGCAGGTTCGAAAAGACCTGCCGAAGCTCAGCGGGAAAGCCCTGGACGACCGGAGCCTCCGATATCTCGGAATGGATCGTCACGCCCAGTTTGGCGACGCTCCGATCCATCAGCAGCAGGATCTCCTCGAGCATCTCCCGCAGGTTCACCTGCACCGGAGTCTTCGACTCCCGGTACAGCCCAAGCATTGCCCGACTGATCTGCGTCACCCGCGCCAGTTCCTGCTCCGCAAGCGCCATGAACTGCTTCGCCTCGTCGGCGCCGGCCCCATTGCGCATCAGGTAAAGCAGGTTCGAGACCGAGTCCAGCGGATTGTGGATCTCATGCGCAATGGTCGCCGCCAGGCGCCCTGCCACCGCCAGTTTTTCGTTGGCCAGCAGAGCATCCTGCGTCCGCCGCTCCATCGTGATGTCGCGGAAGACCATCACGATACCGCGCATCTTCCCGCTCTTGTCCGGAATCGGCGCACCGCTGTCGGCAATGTGCAGCTCCGATCCGTCCTTACGGATCAGCATCGTATGGTTCGCGAGTCCGACGATGCCGCCCAGCCGCTTCACCTTCGCCACCGGACTCTCTACCAGCAGCCGGGTCTCCTCATTGACGATGTGAAAGACTTCCTCGAGTGGCCGGCCCTCCGCCTCCTCCGCGCTCCAGCCCGTCAACTCCTCGGCCACTGGATTCATCATCATGACGCCACCGTCCGCATCGCACGCAATCACGCCGTCGCCAATAGACGCCAGTGTAGTTCGCAACTCCTGTTCCGATTCGAAAAGTTCATCTGCGCGGCGCCTCACCATATCGAGCGACGAACTGTAAGCCCTCGATACCGCGCGCAGCCGATTCCAGGTGAACAGGCCGATTCCCACGCCCAGTACCAGAGCTCCGATGAAGATTCCCGCCAACAGTTCCCGGCGCTTGTGTTGTCTCAGGTCGATCTGCTCCTCACGCTGCGTCTGCGCCTCGTGGACAAACGCGTCCAGATTGGTCCTGATTTCGTCCATCAGCTGCTTGCCGTGCAGGTTCAGCGCCAGATCGGTCGCTTGTCCACCGCTCTCAATCACTGCAATCACCGGCTGCGCGAATCCCGTCTGCCACGTCTCATATGCCTCGCGCACACGCCTGATATGCTCGACCTCCGACTGTGTCGCTCCCGGCATGGCGACCAGCGTCGAGAGCTGTCTCTGCAGCGCCGACTCGGCTTTGCTATACGGCTCCAGGAACTGCTTATCGCCGGTCGTCTGGTACCCGCGGAGGCCGGTCTCCTCGTCGACGACCAACCGCGTCACCAGCACGGTCTGCGAGATGCGCGCATCTGTCTGCACCAGCGCGCTGGTGGTGCGGCCGTTGCTCTCGATCTCCACATAGAGGCAAACCGCCATCAGCAACAGTGCAAACACAGGCAGCAGAAATACCTGAATCAGTATTCGTTTAAACTGACGTAGATCCACATCGCTCCCGTATTACGTTCCAGATACTACGACGCCGGCACGACCTGCAGCAGACTGCCAAGCTTCTGCAGCAGGAGCTCCGGACCCTCTCCCTTGGTCATATACAAGTCGACCAGTGAGGTCACATCCGACGGAAGCCCCACGTAAGCAGAGAGAAGCAGGATGGGAACCTTCGGTTTGATCTGCCGCATCCTGGTCGCGACCTCGCCGCCGTCCATCCCGGGCATTGAGTAGTCCAACACCACGACCTCTACCGGCTCCTTATCGAAGAGCGACAGACCTATCGGCCCATCCTGCGCGGTCAGTACGCGGTAGCCTGCTCGCTCCAGCAAAATCTTACGAACCTGGAGGCCAAGTGGTTCGTCGTCCACACACAGAACAAGAGAAGATACCTGACTCATAATGATCTATTTTTGAGTAAACCGAATTTTCGAAACTTAGACAGTATACGTTGAGACGGCAGCACTTGGCGGAGGTTCTCTACGATTCTCCGCATCTCCGTTCCGGCATTGATTTAGCGGAGCTTGTCGACTTCGCCGGTTTAGATTCATCGTACGTTCGCAATTTCTTCCCTGTGATGCGCTAACCTTGTCACTGTAGATTTAGACGAACGAGGTTTAGCATTGAGTCAGACGATCTTTGTTTTGGAAGATGATCCCGATATCTCGCGCCTGGTCCAGTACCACCTCGAGAGTGCAGGGTTTACCGTAAAGCCTTACCTCGCTATTCAGCAGATTCTATCCGACGCCGAACGCCAGCCTCCAGCCCTGTTCCTGCTCGATATCATGGTTCCCGGCGGCGATGGCCTGGATCTCTGCCGACGCCTTCGCCTGAACCCCACTTTGAGCGTCGTCCCGATCATCTTCCTGACCGCCCGCGCGGCCGAGAACGATCGCGTCCATGGCCTCGAGATGGGCGCCGATGACTACATCACCAAACCTTTCGGCACCCGCGAGCTTGTCGCTCGCGTCAAAGCTGTCCTGCGCCGCTTCGAACGCCCCAGCGTTCCCTCGGTCGTCCGCTTCGAGCACATCGAAATCGACGCCGGCGCCATGCAGCTTCGCGTCGACGGCGGACTGGTCACGACCACTGCGACAGAGTTCCGCCTGCTCGACTACCTTGCTCGTCATCCGGGCCGTGTCTTCAGCCGCGACCACCTCCTCGATGCCGTCTGGGGCGATGCCCGCTTCGTGACGCCGCGCTCGGTCGATGTCTACGTCCGTCGCATCCGCGAAAAGATCGAAGCTGACGCCGAGACGCCGCGCTATCTTAAGACCATGCGCGGAGCCGGCTACCGCTTTGAGATCCCCAAGACCGCGCAGCCGGTTCAGACAGCCCAAGCCGAGGCTAAGGTCTAAGCTGGTTCCAGACGCAGGATGCTTCCGTGACGCGCAGTCTCTTCTTTTCTTTCTTTGTCCGCATCATTATCGCGCTGGCCTTTGTCGCCCTTATGCGTGTCTGGTTCTCGCCATACGGCTGGGCGCCAGGCATCGCGCTGGTCATCGCCTGGGCTGCGATCAATGCCCTTCTGCTGGCCCGCTCGGTTCGCCAGAACATCTCCTCTCTCCAGGCATCCACTGCCGCCATAGCCGAGCGGCCGGTCGAGTTGCAGGATCAGCGCTACCAGGACTTCGACGGTCTCGCCCGCGCCATCTCAACGGTCTCGGTCCACGTTGAACGGCTGCTTGCCAATGCCTCGGCAAGCCGCAATGAACTCGTCGCCATGATCGACAGCATGCAGGACGCCGTCGTCGCCGTGGACCAGGCCGGTCGCATTCAGTGGAGCAACCAGCACATGCAGCAGCTCATCCCCGGCTCGTCGCTGACCGGAGCCGTCCGCATCGGACACGCGCTCGTCCAGACCATCCGCGACCCCGAGGTTCTGCAATGCGTTCGCATCGCCCTGGAAGAGCGCGTCGTCGCCGAACGCCGTTCCACCTCGCTGCTGCCCGGCCGCATCTTCGAGGTCAACGCCTCTCCCATGCCCGGCGGAGGCGCAGTCGCCGTTCTCCACGACATCACCCGCGTCGAGCAGGTTGAACGCACCCAGCGCGACTTCGTAGCCAACGTCTCCCACGAGCTCCGTACCCCGCTGACCTCCATCAGCGGCTACGTCGAAACTCTTCTTGACCACGAGGCAGGCCTTAGCCCGCAGGCCCGCGAGTTCCTCAATACCATTCACAAGAACGCCACCCGCATGAATCGCCTGACCGAGGATCTTCTGGTCATGGCGCGCGTCGATTCCTCCGAGCAGGATCTTCATCCTGCTCCAATCTCAGCCGATCTCCTCGTTCGAGACGCCGTTCAGGCCATGCGAGGTCTGGTACAGGACGCCGAGGCCGTCCTTGAGATCGGCGAAACCACCTCCGCCGAGGTCTTCGCCGATCCTGATTCCATCGTTCAGGTCCTCAGCAACCTCATCGAAAACGGAATCAAATACGGACAGCCCAGCCCGAACACCCGCTCCCAGGTTATGGTCAGCGCCCGCGAACTGCCCTGCGCCCCTGACTCGCCCGGCTCCAACGGCGTCAACGGCTTCGTCGAGTTCCGCGTGCGCGACTTCGGGAAAGGAATCGCCTCCGAACACCTGACGCGTATCTTTGAGCGCTTCTACCGTGTCGATAAAGCCCGCTCGCGAGAGTCCGGCGGTACGGGTCTCGGTCTCGCCATTGCCCTCCACGTCATCCAGACCCAGGGCGGTACCATCCACGCCGAGAGCGAGTTGAACGCCGGAAGCACTTTCATCTTCACTTTGCCACGCGCTAAAGATTTGCTCAATTGAAAAGGTTTATCCCCGTTTTCACCCACATGTAACCTTCCCGTAACAGTCCTGGCTCAGACTCTAAGGTGTTCACCACAAATTCGTAGTAAAGAGCTCAATTCGTATTGGATTGGCTCATTCAAGGAGACGCATGAAACTGAAGTTTCTAGCAGCAGGCGTATTAGCTCTTATAACCGCGGGTGCCACCGCGCAGAATCTCAATGGAGCCGGGGCGACCTTCCCCTATCCCATCTACTCCAAGTGGTTCAGCGAGTATAGCCAGGCTCATCCGGGCACTCATATCAACTATCAGTCCATCGGTTCCGGTGGCGGCATTCTCCAAGTATCGCAGGGTACGGTTGACTTCGGCGCCACCGACGGTCCAATGACCAATGCGCAAATCGCGGGCGCCAAGATCAAGACCCAGCACATTCCCACCGTCCTCGGCGCGGTTGTTCCCGTCTACAACATCCCGGGCGTCAAGCAGACCCTCAACTTCTCCGGTGATGTCATCGCTGACATCTACCTGGGCAAGATCACATCGTGGAATGACCCACGCATCGTGAAGGACAACCCCGGCGTCAGCTTGCCTGGTAACCCGATTCTTCCCATCTACCGTTCGGGCAGCAGCGGAACCACCTACATCTTCACCGATTTCCTCTCCAAGGTTTCACCCGCGTGGAAGTCCGGTCCCGGCACCGGCACTGCCATCAAGTGGCCCACCGGCATCGGTCAGCAGGGCAACGAAGGCGTCGCCGGAATGGTGCGTCAGTCCCCCAACTCCTTCGGCTATGTTGAGCTTATCTACGCCGTCCAGAACAAGATGTCCTACGGCTCCGTGAAGAACGCTTCGGGCAAGTTTGTTCAGGCCTCCACGGCTGGCGTCACCGCAGCCGCAGCCGCGGCCGCCAAGACCATGCCTGCCGACTACCGCGTCTCAATTACCAACGCGCCGGGAGATACCTCTTACCCCATCTCCAGCTTTACCTGGCTGCTCATCCCGCTCAAGTCGACCGACCCCGCCAAGGGCAAGGCCCTCGCCGACTTCCTTAACTGGATGATCGACAAAGGAGAGGGTGAAGCTGCCGCCATGACCTACGCTCCCTTGCCACAGCCGGTTCAGGACATGGTGCGCAAGACAATCGCTCAGGTCAAGTAAGTCTGGCTGTTACTGTTCTATAGCTTCAAATCCGCCGCACGGCCCTTCCCACGGTTCGTGCGGCGGTAACATTCAGTTCTTCGTAGAAGGCTACAATCTCCAGTGCTATTCCAGGATAAGGATTTTGGCTTCTCCCAGTATGTCCACAGATAACGACCCAAGGGAAGCAGCAGCTATTCCCAGCCTGATCCCGTCGGAGTTTGCCGCTGAGGCTGCTCCTGCATCCCAGCCCGCGCAGCCGTCGCCGATTCGCGCCTTCCTCAACGCGCGCGGCAGCGGGCAGTTCGCCGACAACGGCTTTGCCGCATTGATGCTCCTCTGCGCCCTCAGCATTTTTGTCATCGTTCTATTTATCTTCGTTATCCTTGTCCTTCGATCCCGGCTCACCCTACACGCCTTCGGCTTTAAATTCTTCACCCACCAGGCCTGGGACCCCGTCTCCGGAGACTTCGGCGCGCTTCCCTTTATCTACGGCACCCTCGCAACCTCCTTTCTGGCTCTGCTGATGGCTGTCCCGCTGGCGCTTGGTGTAGCCATCTTCCTTACAGAACTCTGCCCTCGTCCACTGCGCGCCCCCATCTCTTTCCTCACCGAGCTGCTCGCCGCCATTCCTTCGCGTCGTCTATGGCCTCTGGGCGGTCTTCGTTCTCGTCCCTCTCATGCGCGATGTCATCGGCCCGTTTCTCGTAAATTCCCTCGGCTGGACCGGCTTCTTCAGCGGCCCCAACTTCGGCGTTGGAATGCTCACGGCCAGCATCATTCTGGCCATCATGATTCTGCCCATCATCTCCTCGCTCACCCGCGACATCATGACTGCCGTCCCCAACTCCCAGCGCGAGGCCGTCCTCGCCCTCGGCGCTACCCGCTGGGAGATGATCCGCATCGGCGTCCTGCGCAACTCCCGAATCGGCATCGTCGGCGCCGTCATGCTTGGACTCGGGCCGCGCGCTTGGCGAGACCATGGCCGTCACCATGGTCATCGGCAACCACCCCGAGATCCATAAGTCGCTCTTCGCCCCCGGCTACACCCTGGCCAGCGTCATCGCCAACGAGTTCTCCGAAGCCTCTGGCGACCTCTACCTCAGTGCGCTGATCGAGATCGGCCTCGCGCTCTTCCTCGTAACCATCGTCGTCAACGCCATCGCCCGGCTTCTGGTCTGGGCGGTCACTCGCGGCGCTCCGGCAAGGGTGGCCTGATATGGCGACGCAACCCATCAACCCGCGCGCCCCGATGAACTTCAACACGCCGGCCATGCGCCTCAACAGCGTCTACCGCAAGGCGATGAACCAGTTCGTCAGCGGCCTCGCGATCCTGGCCACCGTCATCGTCATCGCCCCGCTGGTCGCGATCCTCTTTTATCTGCTCTACAAAGGCGCCAGTTCTCTCAACCTCGCCTTCTTCACCCACATCCCGGCGCCGGTCGGGAAGCAGGGCGGCGGCATGGCGAACTCCATCGTCGGCTCCGGCATCGTCCTTGCTTTCGCTAGTTCTATGGGCATCCCGGTCGGCATCGCCGCCGGCGTCTACCTCGCCGAGTTTGGCCGCGGCACAGTACTCGCCAACGCCGTACGCTTCACCGCCGATGTGCTCAACGGCGTTCCCTCCATCGTGATGGGCATCTCCGTCTACTCGCTTATCGTCATGCGTCAGAATCATTTCTCCGCGCTCGCCGGTGGCGTCGCTTTCGGCATCATGATGATCCCCACCATCACCCGCACTACCGAAGAGATGCTCGCGACCGTACCGCACGCTATCCGTGAAGCAGCCCTCGGCCTCGGTGTCCCGAAGTGGCGCACCGCTATCTCCGTCAGCCTGCGTACCGCATCGCCCGGCATTATCACGGGCTGCATGCTCGCCTTCGCGCGCGTCGCCGGCGAGACAGCTCCGCTGCTCTTCACCGCTTTCGGCAACCAGTTCTGGAGCTTCAAGCTAAATGAGCCAATCGCCGCTCTGCCGCTCCAGATCTACGTCTACGCCATCTCGCCCTATGACGAGTGGCACCGTCTCGCCTGGGCAGGCTCGCTCGTTCTTATCGTCTTGATCATGGTCTCGGTAACGCTCGTCCGTATCTTTGCCAACCGCGGCGCGCTCAAAGGAGGAAGCTAGTGGGAGTCGGCATTCAGGTCGAGAATCTAAACGCGTGGTACGGTACCACGCACACCCTGCAGGACATTAACCTGCACATTCCCGCGAACCATGCCACTGCCCTCATCGGGCCCTCAGGCTGCGGCAAGTCCACCTTCGTGCGCTGCCTCAACCGCATGCACGAGACCAACCCCATCGCCCGCGCCAGCGGCACTGTCAAGATGGGCGAGGTCGACATCTACAAAGACGCCTCACCCGTCGTCATTCGCCGCCGCGTCGGCATGGTCTTCCAGCGCCCCAACCCCTTCCCCACCATGTCCATCTACGACAACGTCATCAGCGGCCTCAAGCTCAACGGCTTCTCCAACCGCCGCATCCTCGACGAGACCGTCGAGCGTTCCCTCAAAGCCGCCGCCCTCTGGGAAGAGGTCAAGGACGACCTCAAGAAGAAATCCGGCGCTTCCCTCTCCGGCGGCCAGCAGCAGCGCATGTGCATCGCCCGCGCCATCGCCGTCGATCCCGAAGTCCTTTTAATGGACGAACCCGCCTCCGCGCTCGATCCCGTCTCCACCTCCAAGATCGAGGACCTCATCTTCCAATTGAAGTCTCAGTACACTATTGTGATCGTGACACACAACATGCAGCAGGCCGCGCGCGTCGCCGAGAACACCGGCTTCTTCCTCAACGGCAAGATGGTTGAGTTCGACTCCACCCACAAAATCTTCACCAACCCCAAGGACAAGCGTACCGAGGATTACATCACCGGGAGGTTCGGCTGATGCGAGTCAAATTCCACCAGAACCTCGACGACCTCAAAGAGAAGCTGCTCGTCATGGCCGGCATGGTGGAACAGGCCATCCAGCGCTCCATCGAGGCCTACCGCACCCGCGATCTAGCCATCTGCGAACTCGTCTTCCGCACCGAGCCCTCCATCAATCGCCTCGAACGCGAGATCGACCAGATGGCCCTCGACCTCCTCGCCATGGAGCAGCCCATGGCCATCGACCTCCGCTTCATCCTCTCCGTCATCCGCATCAACGCCGATCTCGAGCGCGTCGGCGACCAGGCCGTCAACATCGCCGTCCGCGTCCGCGAGATGGGGGCCTTCGCCAACATCGACCTCCCGGTCGACATCCCCAAACTGGCCTCGCTCTCCTCCGGCATGGTCCGCAAAGCCCTTCAGGCCTTTATCGATGGCGATGCCGAACTCGCGCAGTCCGTCCTCAAGCTCGACGACCAGGTCGACGAAATGAACGACGCCGCCTTTTACTCGCTTAGCAATCTCATCAAGGAAAAAGCAGAGCTCACCCCTCAATCCCTCAACGCCCTCATCATCGCACGCAACCTCGAACGCGTCGGCGACCACGCCACCAACATCGCCGAAGACGTAATCTTCTGGGTCCGCGGCGCTGACGTCCGCCACAACAGCAGCGTAATCTAGATTACCCGCCGCTGCCTTCACCCATCCCGGGCTTCCACCACAACAACTTCGGCAGCAACGGATAATACAGACCCACCCGCATCTCCTTCCCCGCCGCATCCGCCACCATCGCCCGCGCATAGCTCTCCAGTTGCGCCCCATACTTCATCCGCTCTTCCTCCAGAAAAGCTTGAAGGCCTGTGCCGCGTCCATAGGCTGCAGTCTTGTAATCCACAATCCACAGGCAATCGCTTCCCTCAACCATCGGCTCCGATCCTGCGACAAACACCCGGTCCAGCCGAAAGCTCCTGCGTCTCTCCGCCCACGTTGTAAACGCATACTCGCTCTCTGCACCCTCTCGCGCACTGAGCAACCACCTGCCTTCGTCATCTCCAAGCGCCATCTGCAACACCTCCAGCACTCGCTGCGCCTCTCGCCTCACCACTGTCGGCGCCAGACCATCTCCTCGCAACACCGCCTCAGCCCGCGGTCCCCACCCCGCAACCTCAGTCGCCAACACCTGCACCGAGACACCCGCTTTCAACCTCTCCGCCACCAGATCCAGAAAGCCATGCACTGCATTTCCAAAAACCCTCGCGGCAAAAGATCCCTCCGGCCGTTCGAAGTGCGCCTGCGCCCCACTCTCTTCTCCATCACGCCCAGACAATCTCCTGGCCTCTCGAAAACGCGCCGTCGGATTGAACGACAGCGGCAGCCGCTGCACCATCGGCGGCTTGTCATCAACCTCCTGCTCAGCAACGGCTGCAATCGCCAATCCCTCCTCCTCACTCTCGTCACGCGGCCTTGCAAACGGAAGCAACATCCCCGTCCTCTGCACCGCACCCGCAAAGTGCCGCTCCATCGCCGGCCACGCCGCCTTCAGCAAGCTGTTCTGTTCCTGCGAAATCTCACCCTTCGCAGACCGTCCCGGCGCAGCGAACAGATGCAGCTCCTCCTGAGCCCGAGTGCACGCCACATAGAAGAGCCTCTTCCGCTCCGCCTCCTCGCGAGCGGCCTTCAATCCCCGCATCCAATTATTCAGGTCTCTCGACGGCTCTCCCTTGCCTTGAATCGGCGCCAACATTCCATGCGCTGCCTCGCTGCCGCTCTCTTCCACCTCGTTCCACACCAGCAGACCGCTCCGCGAACTTCCCGCTCTGCGCGCCAGCCCGGGCACCATCACCACGTCCCACTCCAACCCCTTCGCCCCGTGAATCGTCATCAACTCCACCGCCCCAGCGCTCGGAGAAGTCTCCGCATAGAGCTTCGTCATCCGCCGCTTCAGTGCCGATAAATCCAGCCCCCCACTCCCAGCCTCGACTTCGTCCAGCAGCCGCAGATACCGCCGCGCATTCTCAAGCTCCGCTGCCGTCAAACTCACATCGCCGCCCAGCGATCGCCATGTCCGCTCCACCCACTCCGAACTCGTCAGCCGCCCACGCTGCGTCTCCGCTGCCTGCATCACCGCACGAACCCGCACCAGCCGCAAACGCCCTTCCTCGCACAGCAAAGACTCGCGCTCGACCATCAACTCCGGAATACACCGCTCCGCCATCAGCGGATCATCGCCTCCCGCCACCGCATGCAGATCCCTCAGGCTCAACCCGCACCACGGAGCCCGCAGCACCGCCAGCCACGCCACCCGGTCCGCAGGATGCAGCAGCGCCCGCGTCAGCGCAAACAGGTCCATCACCTCCTGCCGCTCACCCAGCTCATCAATCTTCACCGCACGGTAAGGAACCGCCCCACCCCGATCGTCCTCCTTCAGCGCCGCGACAATATCCGTCAGATGCCTGCGCGTCTGCACCAGCACCGCAATCTTCCACGGCTCCGTCCGCCCTTCCGGCAGCGGACGCGCCCGCCACTCCTGCGCAATCCTCCGCACCATCTGCGCCTCATCCTTCTGCCACCGCCTGCGCTCGCGCTTCTCTTCCGGTGCAGATCGCCTCTCCTCGATCACCCGCGTATGTAACTGCACCCCCACCTCTGAGTGCCCTCCACCACGTTCCGCCTCCACGGCCTCATACTGCACCGCATCTCCGCTCGCTCGCCGCTCTGTCCTCGGAAACACAAGCGCAAAGTCCTCATTGAACCTCTCCACCAACCTCCGCTGCGACCGGAAGTTCGCCGTCAGTCGCACACACCGCACCGGCAGATCGCCCAGCCTCTGCTCCTCCATCGTCCGCACAAACCTCTCTACCCGCGCCCGCCGGAACAGATAGATCGACTGCTTCGGATCTCCCACCAGAAAGATCGTCTGGCTTCGCCCGTCCCAACCCTGCGTCAGCAACTCGATCAGCTCATACTGGCTCGTCGAAGTGTCCTGCATCTCGTCCACCAGCAGATGCCGCAGCTCCAGCCCCAGCGCCTCCTGCAGGTCCACCACTCCACCCTCTTGCTGCAACGCGACCCGAGCCAGCAGCGCCAGCTCAGCAAAGTCGCACTCCCCCCGCTCCGCAAACACCAGCTGCAACTCCACCAGCGCGCGGCGCAGCAACCGGAACAGCGCCTTCGCCACCACCCACTGCTCCATCGGATACACCGCCGGCGGCAGCCTGCTCACACGCCGCATCGCCACCAGCAGGTCCTCGCGGTCCGAAATCCGCTCCAACAACCTCTTCAGCCGCTGCCCCTCAGCCTTGCTCACCTCAAACCCCATCGTCCTCTTGGCCAGGTTCTTCCGCCACGTCCAGCTCGACGGCGCGACCAGCAGATGGATCAGCGCCCGCCACTGCTCCAGACTCCTCGCATCCGTTCCCGGAGCAGCCATTCCCGCGCAAGCCGCAATCGGCGACACCTCGCGCTCATACGGCTCAATCTCCGCCAGCGAAGACGCCAACTCGGCCAACTCCTCCAGAACATCCCCCGGCACGCTCTCCGCCAGCTCCCGCAGCCCCGCGCTCACCATCCGCTCCAGCGTTCGCTGCAGCTTCGGCAGCACCGTCCCATCTAAATACTCCTCACTCAACTCTGTCAGCGGGATCAGCTCGCCCCATTGCTCCCGCACCTCCAGCATCTCCGCCAGCAGCCGCTCGACCTCAGCAAGATTCCCATCGCGATGCAGCAGCACCAACCGCAGCGCATCGTTCAACGCCGCGTCCTCGCCGCCCAGAAGCATCAGCGTTCGCCGCGCCGCCGCCTGGTACAGCGGCATCGCATCCTCCACCGTAGCCCATCCCCCGCCGCCGCCCGACAGCACCGGCATGGACCCCGCTATCGCAGCACACAGCGCGTCGATCGTCTTCACGTTCATCCGCTGCGGACTCTCCATCAACCCCCACCCCAGCCTGCGATCCTTCTCCCGCACCATCGCCGCCAGCGCCCGCGTCTCCACCTCAAACGGCGTCCTCTCGCCAGTCTCTTCCTGCTCCGCGGCATTTAACTGCGCCAGCACCCGCTCACGGATCTCCGCCGCAGCCTTCTTCGTAAACGTGATCGCCAGCACCTGCCCCGGCTGCTCCACGCTCTCCTCCGCCAGCAGCTTCAAATACCGCTGAATCAGCAGCCCCGTCTTACCCGACCCCGCCGGAGCCTCCACAATCCACGACTGCCCGATATCCAGCGCCCGCGTGCGCTCCGCAGCGTCAGCCGGACGCCGCTCCTGCTCCATACCACCATCGTCCATACTCTGCCTCACCACGAAGAGCTCACTCACCGCTTCCCTCGCTCTCCTCGTCCGCCTCTGCCTCCAGCGCCGCCGCATCCAGCCTGCACACCAGCCGCTGCGCGCAGTATTCGCAAGTCTGCGGATACTGCTTCGGCCTCACCCGCGCATCGCCCGCCGCGAACTCCTCTGCCAACCGCGTCAGCACATTCCTCCACACCCCAATCTGCTCGTCAAGCGTCGCTGCCTCCTTAAATCTGTCCACCCTCGTCAGCAACTCGCCCCTTGTCGCATATCCATGCAGACCCATCTCCTCGCCCAGCCGCACCTTTGCAAACGCGACCCCTGCAATCCGCGGCGCGTCTCCCATCACCGCATAAAGCGGCAACTGTGGTTCGTTCGGCCTGTCCGAGAGCCAATCCTTCGGCTCAACCCGTCCGGTCTTATAGTCAAGAATCACCTCCGAAGCCTCAGCACCCTCGACGTCACCCTCCACCAGATCCACGCGATCCACGATCACCCGCAGCCGCAACGGCCCAACCCGCACATCGTCAAACCGCTCCTCGCTCAGCTTCACCTCAAACGGCGCTCGCTCCAACTCCAGCTCAAGCCATTTGCCCAGCAGATTATGTAACCGCCGCCGTTCCATATCCAGATAGGCCACCTCCCACACTCCGCCATCGCCCCTCGATACCGCCGGCAACTCCTCTCCGATGCACCACTCCAGCACCTCGTTGCGTTCATCCACAGACATAGCCTTCAGCTCTTCCTGCGTCTTCACGTTCTTCCAGAAGAGCTCCAGCACCCGATGCACCACCGTGCCGCGCTGCGCCGCATCCATCCCCAGTTCCACTGCCTGCGGCTCGCTCGACCACAACCGCTGCTCCGCAAACGCCCTGAACCCGCACGCTGCCTGCGCCTCCAGCAGCGCCGCTCCTCCGCGAATCACCCTGTCCGGCAGCGGCGGCAACTCCACGTCATCCTCCACCATCTCCGCTGCTACCATCTCCTGCGTCGCGTCGCCCTTCAATATCTGCGCCATCTGCGCCGCGTCAATCTCCTCCAGCACCATCCCGCTCAGCGCCGCTGATGGCCGCTGCTTCACGGTCTCTTCTCCACCGTGCCGCGCATAGCTGAACATCACCGTCCCCGCGCTCTCCGCAATCCGCTCCGTTACTCTTCGCGCAAACTCCAGCTCCCTCACCGCATCAGCTCCTGGCATCCCCAGCTCCCGCCGCACCTGCCAAGGCAGCAGAGGATTCCCCTGAGCCTCCATCGGCCACGACAGCTCCGCCGCCCGCAGAAACCACACCGCATCGAACGCGCTCCCCGCCGCCTCCAGCGGCCCCATCACCTGCACCTGCGCCCCATGAGACTCCGGCGCAAACATCATCCGCCCCGCAATCTTCTCCAGCGTCAGCAAAGCATCTTCAAACTCCACCCTCGCCCCGTCGAAGTCCAGCGTCGTCAGCTCATCCAGCGCGCTCTCCCACTTCGCCCGCGTCTGAAACTCCACGCTATCCTCCCCGCTCCCCGCGCCCCATCCAGCCGCACTCAACAACTCGCGCATCGCCTCCGCCCACTCTGCGTGCGACCGCGCCTCGTCCCTCCCAAACCACCGCGCCACCACCTGCCTCATCCCGCGCAGCGCCGCCTTCAGTTCGTCCAGCCCATCACCGCGCGAGCGCTCCACCACGCGACCCAACTCCTCCAGCGAAACCTCCGGCCGCAGCATCTTTGTCCTGCGCAGCGCAAATGCATCGAGCCGCGCCCTCGCATCCGATCTAACCCTGCCCTCCGCAAAGTACGGCGACAGCAGCAGCCCACTCACCCGGTCCAGCGGCAAAGCCCTCTTCGCCCATCGCAACACATCCATCGCCGCCGCCACCATCGGCGTCGAACTCAGCGCAACCCCCACCGAAAACTCGAACGGCGCAGCCGCCATCCCCACCCCAATATCCTCCAGCTCCAGCGCCAGCACCTCACGAAATACGCGCTCGATCTCTGCCCGCTCGCCCGCCAGCCCCGGCACAATCACGGCTACGCGGCCGTCCGGTATCTCCTCCAAAAACCCGCTCGCCCACCTGGCACAAGCCCGCAGTTCCTCGCCCTCAGCCTCAGCCGACACCAGCGTCCGGCTCTCCACCGGGGCCATCACTCGCAACTCCTCCACCCTCGCTCCAGCCACCCGCAGAGCATCCACCAGCCCCGCCTGCGCAGGTGTCAGTGAATCAAACCCCACCAGCACAATCTCCCACCCGCCCACATCAAGATCCCCAGCCGCAACGCTCCGCCGCAGCGCCTCCTCCAAACCGGCCCGCGCCAGCAGCCCTTCCGTCCTGCACCTCCGCTCAAAACCCCTCGCCCACCCTTGAAACGCCCTCGCGTCCGTCCCCACCGCCGGCCCCCGCAAAAAGCCCAGCCCGTTGTAGCTGCAAAGCAGCCCCCAGGCATCCGCGGCCATCTCCGCCAGCGAATCCTTCCGTCTTCCCTCCAGCCCTTCATCCGCTTCGAGCACGCCTCGCCACACCGCCAGCTCCTGGCTCCGATTCAACAGCATCTGCGTGGCGCGCCCCTTCATCACCAGCCTGCTCCACCACCCCGAAACCCACGCGTCCCACGCCACCGCCTTCGCCGGCTGCCAACTCCTCAGCCCCCGCGCCCGATTCCTCCGGTCAAACCCCTGCCTCAGCGTCCGAGCCGCCCGCTGGTTGCCCGTAACCACGGTCGCCCCACGCTCCAGCGCGGCTACAATCTCCGGCGCCAGAATGTCCTCAAAATCAGCTTCCATAGCTTCGGTTATACGCTCCGCCTCACTGGAAAATCAGCCGCCAGCCGCCTGCGCCTCGCCGCCGTGACCACGCTCCCTCCGCGTCATCGCCAGCATTGCCAACGCCGCTGCCAGCGGCAGCGCCAGCGCCACCTGCAGCGATCCGGTCCCCGTCGAAACCGCCCCCATCAGCAAAGGCAGCGCCGCCGCTCCCAGTCCTGATACCGCCAGCACAATCCCCGCCTGCCGAGCCGTCGGCCGCTCACCCATCAGCAGCGCCCACGTCGTTGGAAACACCGGTGCCAGGCTCAATCCCAGTAGCACCGCAAACCCTCCGATCGTCCACGCCGAATGCGCCACCGCCAGCCCCGCCGTAAACACCACAGCCAACCCCAGCGACCATCGCTGCACCACCCGCTCACCCATCCGGAGCAACACCACCGCAGCCAACACCCGCCCCACCGTCAGCGACATCCACAACAGCAGCGTCGTGTACTCGCTCACCACCAGCGTCTTATCTCCATACCGCAGCGCGTAGGTCGTCAGCCACCCGCTCAGACAAGTCTCCAGCCCACCATACAAAATCAACAGCCCGGCAAAGTACAGGTAGACCTTCGCACTCAACCCCACCCCATCCGTCTCTTTGCTCCCCGACTCATCAATCTCTTCCTCGACGCCCCCTCTAAGCTCCACCAGCAGCCAGACCGCCCCCACCAGAAACATCGCCGCAAACCCCTCCAGGAGATGCCTCAGCTCAAACAGCGGCAGCAGCCACGCCGCCAGCAACGCCGACAACATAGCCCCCAGGCTGAACGAAAAATTCAGCCTCGACAGCGCCGACCCACGCCGCCGCACAAATCTCCGCCCCGCCAAAATATTGATCGAAGCAATCATCTGCCCCAGTCCAAACCCGCCCACGAACAGCCCCACGAACCCCGCCCACATCCCGCCCTCGAGCCCCAGCGCCAGCGCAAATCCCCCAAAGCCCAGCGCCCCAGCCGCCATTCCCGTCACCATGCTGCGTCGCAGGTCCTTCCTCACGCTCACGCCGCCCAGAAACGACCCGCAGAACTTCGCCGTCATCAGCAAGCCGCTCTGAGCGTCCACCAGCCCCCACTGCCTCGCCAGCAGCGGCAGAATCGGCCCCAGCAGCGCAGTCCCCAGCCCCGCCAGCACCAGCCCGTAGTGCATCCAGGCTCCCGAGGGTGCCCATCTCCTCCCAGCCAACGTCCAATCCTTCAAGTGGCCCCCACGTCTTCCAACCCGCAAATCTATCAGCAGCCAGTATCATAATGAAAGGAGTCCCGCCCGTGCCTCGAAAGCTCGTAACTGCGCTATCTGCTCTCCTGCTCCTTAGCGGTTGCCATCAAACCCCCGCCCCCGCGCCTGAGAATCCCACCACCCCCGCAGCCTCCGCCGCGCCCGCACCTGCCGCGAAGACCTACCCCATCCGAGGCAAAGTCGTCTCCGTCAACGGAGCCAGCGTCATGCTCGATGCCGAGGCCGTCCCTGGCTTCATGGATGCCATGACCATGGCCTACAAGCTCAAAGACCCATCGGTCGCCTCCGAACTCCACCCCGGCGATCGCATCACCGCCAACCTCCTCGTTACCAAAAGCGCCGACGGCTTCGACGACGCCCTCCTCGACAACATCGTCGTCATCGCCCAGGCCAAGCCCGATTACAACCCCTCCGTCCAATATCACGTCCCGCAGCCCGGCGACTCCGTGCCCAACTTCAAGCTCATCAACCAGAGCGGCCGCTCCATTCACTTCAACCAGTTTCAGGGCAAGGTCCTGCTCATCACCTTCATCTACACCCGTTGCCAGCTCGCCGAGTACTGCCCCCGCATGAGCCGCAACTTCGCCGAGATCAACCAGGCCCTCTCAACCGACCCCAACCTCTACGCCCACACCCACCTCCTCAGCATCAGCTTCGATCCCGCCTACGACACCCCCGCCGTCCTCAACGCCTACGGAACCCGGTACCTCGGCCAGCACGCCAAAGACGCCTTCAACCACTGGGATTTCGCCGCCCCCACCGAAAAGGATCTCCCCGCTCTCACCCAGTTCTTCAACGTAGGCGTCACTCCCGGCGACAGCCAGTCGCTCACCCACTCCCTGTCGACAGTTTTGATCGGAAAAGATGGCAAGGTCGACGCCTGGTACCCCACCAACGACTGGCAGCCCGCGGATATCCTGGCTCAGATCCGCCACGCCGCCACAGCCTGACGAGCCTGCCCCGCAATCGCGCTACTTCTTCGGCGGCTTCGGCTTCTTCGTCGCCACGGGCCCATACGAGCCATGGTGCGGCGATGCCACCGGCGCCCCGATCTTCCTCGGTCGGGCCATCGCAAAACTCGCACTGCCCAATACCAGACAGCCTGCCACAGACCCAAGTACCCAGTGTCGCAGTCGCATACTTCGACCTCGCCTACTAATAACTGCGCGGAAGACTACCACCAATCTCCCACGCGTGTCATACACCTTGTCATACAACTTTAGGACCAGCCCGAAAACTCCTCAGCCCGGAATCTCCTGCGTAAGCCTCCAACCGCGATCAAGCGCCTGATCCAGCGGCAGGCGCATCGCAATCTTACCTCTCTTTTAAGACCCTTCCGGACGCGTCGCGGTTGCTCGCAACTGCCAACTTCCCTCCCCCCAATCGTCCGCGACGAGCGCGCTCTCCTCCGAAACTCAAACCCAATCAGCGTAGAATTCGTTCAGTTCACAGGAACAAAACACTTATGCCGCTTCCGCTCACCTCTCAAGAACGCTACGACCTCGGCCGCAAGCAGCGCAAACAATTGCGCCGCGCCGAACACGCCGGCTGGACGCCCAAACCCCGCACCGAATCCCCGCTCCATCTCCTTCAGGTCTCCGTCCGCGGCCGCGTCCCCGCGCTTATCGACCTCAAGAACCAGCGCATGGCCGTCTCTCCCTTCACCTACTATCGCGGCGCCGTCCCCGTCATGGCCTACGACCTCTCTCTTCGTCCGAATAGCGGAATCAAAACCCAGCTATGCGGCGACGCCCACGTCCGCAACCTCGGCGCCTACGAAGGCATCGACGGCCGCCTCGTCTTCGACATCAATGACTTCGACGAAACCCTCCCAGGCCCCTTCGAGTGGGACGTCAAGCGCATGGCCACCAGCCTCATCCTCGCCGGCTGGGATGCCGGAGCCAAAGACGCCCAGTGTCACGATGCCACCTCCATCTTCCTCGAAAGCTATCGCCGCACCATCCTCCGCCTCGCCCGCATGACCATCCTTGATACCGCCCGCTATCAGGTCCACCGTCTCCGCAGCGTCCCGTCCATGTCCACCATCTTCGCGATCGCGGGGCGGTCCACCCCCGAACACAACCTGCTCTCCCTCACTGAGCCCGCGCCCCACTCCGCTTCCGCTTCCGAATCAGAATCCAAATCAAAATCAAAATCCGCCGCAAAAAAGTCCGCGCCCGAATCCGCGAACCCTCCGCTTCTACCCCCATACCCTGCCCGCCTCTTCAAGAACACGCCGCCCGTGCTCACCCGCGTCACCGGTTCCACAGCCCAAAGCGTCCTCGACTCCCTCGTCACCTACGCCGACAGCCTGCTCCCCGAGCGCCGCCGCTTCTTCGCTCTCTACCGCCCCATCGACGTCGCCTTCAAGGTCGTCGGCACCGGCTCCGTCGGTCTCCGCGACTACTGCATCTACATGGAAGGCAACGGCGCCAAGGACCCCTTCTTCCTCCAGATCAAAGAGGAGACCGCCTCTGCCTACGCCCCATACCTCGGAGCCATCCCCGGCATACCTGCCCACCAGGGCAAACGCGTCATCGAGGGCGAGCGCGCCATGCAGGTCCAGTCCGATCCCTTCCTCGGATGGACCACCATCTCCGGCCGCGACTACATCGTCCGCCAGCTCAACGACCACAAAGCCTCCGTCGACATCACCCAGCTCCGCGGCTCCGGCCTCCTCGAATACGCCGCCGTCTGTGGCGAGCTCCTCGCCCGCGGCCACTCCCGCGGTGGAGACCCCATCACCCTCAGCGGCTACATCGGCAGCTCCTCCCGCTTCGACGACGCCATCAGCCAATTCGCCGTCGCCTACGCCCAGCAAACCGAAACCGATTGGAAGCACTTCGTCCGCGACACCAAACCCACCACAAAACCAAAAGCTGCCGTCGCGGACGAACCCACACCGAAATCCAAACCCAAACCTAAATCCAAGTCCAAACCTAAATCCAAACCCCGCTCATAGACCCGTCATCGCTCAAAGGTTTGCATCCCTCATACGCTTGTCATTTCTGGCCCCGAGCGTAGCCGAAGGGGAAGAACCCCCGCATTTGCATTTGCATTTGCATTTGCCGTTGCATTCGCATTTGCATCTCCCCTAACCTGTCCGCCCGCCCCTCCCCGCCGCTACAATAAAATCAACACCTCGGAGGGACCACTCTTGTCCAAGCTAACCATCGCCTTCGGCATCCTGCTTATCTTCGTCACAGTAGGCGCCGCTGCCACACTGGAATTCCATCCCCATACTCTGATCCCCGGTGTCTTCGGTCTTCTGCTGGTCCTCTTCGGCGCGCTCGCCAACACTCCCGACTCAAAGCGCCGGATGCTCTTCATGCACATCGCCGTCACCGTCGGTCTTCTGGGTTTTCTCGGAACCATCCCCGGCATCCTCGCCACCATCCGCCGTGCCCTCGGCCAGACCGTTGCCAGCCCCGTCCCCGCCGCGGCCACGGTCCAGACGATCATGGGCACCATCTGCCTCATCTTCGTCGCCCTCTGCATCCGTTCCTTCATCGCCGCCCGCCGTCTCCGAACCCCCTGAGGCTTCGACGCTTCCTTGCAACAGACATGTATGGATAATCTTCCGCAACACGCCAGATGCATCCGCATGAGTCGCGAAACCGGGTTCCCTCATCAAATCCCCGTCCTCGAAAAGGCCGGTATGTCGCTCCTTTGCCTCTTCTTCGTCCGCACTTTCATCGGTGCCCACCGGCTCAGCAGCCTCAATCCCGGCTAACCCCGTCTGCGAAAGGCGTAATCTCTTCCATATATGTCTTCTTCTTACGGACCATCAAGCTTCGGAGGCGGTATGAAGGCAGCGGATCGACCTATGCGTGGAACCGGCCGCGCTGCTTCCGCCGACCTCACCGCCAAACGCCCCAAGCCCAAGCTCAAACAAGTCCTCCCTGAGGTCTGGAAGCTCATCAAGCCCCGCCGCCTCCTGCTCGGCGGCAGCTTCCTGCTGATGATCATCAACCGCTTCAGCGGCCTCATCCTCCCCGCTTCCACCAAGTACCTCATCGACAACGTCATGGGCAAGCACCAGCTCAGCATGCTGCCCAAAATCATCGGTGTCGTAGTCGCGGCCACCATCATCCAGGGCATCACCTCATACACCCTCACCCAGCTTCTCTCCAAAGAAGGCCAGCGCCTCATCGCCGAACTCCGCATGAAAGTCCAGGCCCACGTCGGACGACTCCCCGTCGCCTACTACGACTCCAACCGCACCGGCACCCTCGTCGCCCGCATCATGACCGACGTCGAAGGCGTCCGCAACCTCATCGGCACCGGTGTCATCGACTTCTTCGGCGGCATCCTCACCGCGGTCTTCGCCTTCGCCTACCTCATCAAGCTCAGCGTGCAGATGACGCTGATCACCTTTGTTCTTCTCGTCGTCTTCGCCCTGATCCTCCAGCGTGCCTTCAAGACCATCCGTCCCATCTTCCGCGAACGCGCCAAGATCAACGCCGAGGTCACCGGCCGCCTCACCGAATCCCTCGGCGGCGTCCGTGTCGTCAAGGGCTACCACGCCGAGGACAGCGAAGCCAGCGTCTTCGCCGCCGGCGCCCACCGTCTCCTCCAGAACGTCATCTCCTCGCTCACCGCGCAGTCCCTCATGTCGCTCGCGTCCACCGCGGTAATAGGCGTCGTCGGCGCGCTCGTTATGTACCTCGGCGCACATCAGGTCGTCGCCGGCCACCTCACCACCGGCGGTTATGTCACCTACGTCATGTTCCTCGGCTTCATGACCATCCCCATCGTCCAGCTCGTCTCCATCGGCACCCAGCTCACTGAGGCCCTGGCCGGCCTCGACCGCACGACCGAGATTCTCAACGAATCCGAAGAAGACTCCGAGCCCACCCGAACCCACTCCCTCGCCACCATCCACGGCGACGTAGCCTTCCGCGACGTCACCTTCGCCTACGAGCCCGGCAAACCCGTCCTCCACGGCATCTCCTTCGACTCGAAGCCCGGCACCGTCACCGCTCTCGTCGGCTCCTCCGGCTCCGGCAAGTCCACCATCATCTCGCTCATCTGCGCGTTCCACACCGCCACCAGCGGCCAGGTCCTTGTCGATGGCGTCGACCTCGCCACCATCCGCCTCTCCAGCTACCGTCAGCAGCTCGGCGTGGTCCTGCAGGAGACCTTCCTCTTCGACGGATCAATCCGCGAAAATATCCTGTTTTCTCGGCCTCAAGCCACCGAAGCCCAGCTCATGGAAGCCTGCCGCATCGCCCGGGTAGACGAGTTCGCCGAGCGCTTCCCCGAGCAGTACGACACCATCGTCGGCGAGCGCGGAGTAAAGCTCTCCGGCGGCCAGCGCCAGCGCCTGTCCATAGCCCGAGCAATTCTCGCAGACCCGAGAATCCTCATCCTCGACGAAGCCACCAGCTCCCTCGACTCCGAGTCCGAAGCCCTCATCCAGTCCGGCCTAAGCTACCTCATGCAGGGCCGCACCACCTTCGTCATCGCCCATCGACTCTCCACCATCCGCCGCGCCGACCAGATCCTCGTAGTCGAGCAGGGCAACATCATCGAGCGCGGCACCCACCAGCAGCTCTACAACCTCCACGGCCGCTACCGCGACCTATACGACCGCCAGCACGGCCTCGAAACCAACCTCTTCCTGGCCCCCGGTGAAGGCGACAAGATCGAAGAAGACGCCACCTCAAAAGTTTGAGCTACTATCTTCGGGCCCCCTTGCATCGAAACAACTGCACCACTTTGCACCCGAGGGCATATGAAAAGACCCGTCAAGATCGCACTTGCCGTGATTATCGGGCTGCCCATACTGGCAGCCGTCGCAATCCGTCTGTTCGTCGATGCCAACACCTTCCGCCCGATCATCGAGACACGCCTCACCTCCGCCCTCGCCCGTAAGGTCACGGTCGGCAATCTGCATCTCTCCGTCATTCGCGGCAGCCTCGTGGCCGACGATCTCTCCATCGCAGACGACCCCGGATTCGGCTCCACCCCATTTAGCCGCGAAAGAGCTCCGCATCGGCGTCGAGATGAGGCCCCTGGTCTTCTCCCGCGAGCTGGTCGTCCGCAGCTTCGAAGCCGACAACCCCGAGATACACCTGGTACGCGCCCCCAACGGCACCTGGAACTTCTCCTCCCTCAGCCACGGCAGCGCGCAGAACCCAGCGCAGCAAACCACTTCGAACCTCACCGTTGGCGAGATAACCATCAAGGACGGCCGCGCAACCATCGATAGCCTCCCCGCTCCCGGTCAGCCGGTCGACAACCGCCGCCAGGTCTACGACCACCTCGACATCGCCATCCAGCAGTTCTCCACGACCAAGGCCTTCCCCTTCACCATCAGCGCCGACCTCGCCGGCAACGGCACCGCAAACCTCACCGGAAACGCCGGGCCTCTCAATCCGCAGGATGCGACCCTGACCCCCTTTGACGCGCAGATAGCTTTGAAGCACCTCGACCCCGTAGTCGCGGGGCTCATCGAGCCCGCCCTCGGCGTCTCCATGCTCGCTGACCTCGACGCGCACGTCACCTCCAACGGCGCCAGCGTAACCAGCACCGGAACGATACACGCCGCGAACCTCGTGCTCCTCAAGGGCGGCAGGCCCACCCCCAAGCCCGTCGATATCACCTATAACGTCATCCACTCCCTCAAGGACAGCACGGGCCAGGTCCAGGATCTCACTCTCAAGACCGGCGCCGTCGCGACCCACATCAACGGCACCTACCAGCTGGCCGGCAACCTCCCCACCTTCGACCTCAAGCTCGTCGCCAAGAGCGTTCCCATCGACGACCTCCAGGCCCTCCTGCCCGCCGTCGGCGTCAAGCTCCCCAACGGCTCCGTCCTCAAAGGCGGCACGCTCTCGACCAACCTCGCCATCACCGGCTCAGCCCGCAACAACGTCATCGCCGGCCCCTTCGAGATAGATAACACCAACATGGTCGGCTTCAACCTCGGCTCCAAAATCTCCGGCATCGCCGCCATGGGTGGCGTAAAGACCGGCGACACCACCGCCATCCAGACCATGCGCGCCGACATTCGCCTCAGCCAGGCCGGCATCGAGGCCAACAACATCTACGCCGTGATGCCCGCCCTCGGCGAGTCCTCCGGCAGCGGAACCGTCTCACCCGCCGGCGCCCTCAACTTCCGCATGGTCGCCAAGGTCACCACCGCTCAGGGCATCGGCAAAGCCGGCGTAGGTCTGCTGACAGCATTGAACGGCACAGCCGGAGCCGTCGGCAAATCCGCCGCCGCCACCGGCGTCCGCATCAACATCACCGGCACCGCCGACAACCCCGTCATCACCGCCGACGTCAGCGGCGTCGTCAAAGCCAACGCCACTCAGATCCTGAATAAAACCGGCCTTAGCGGCCTCGGTGGCCTCTTCGGCAAAAAGAAGTAGCCGCCGCGCCAGCCTCGTCTACGTAGCGGTGTACGTCACCAGAACACTCGTCACATCGAACGCGACCGGCGCATCCCCGGCCTGCTCGTAGAACGTGACCGCGCCAACCGAACCCGGATTAAAAGGAAGGTTCACGTTCGCCACGCTCCCCGCGACTCCAATCTGCAGGGTAGCCACAGTCGTCGTCAGCGTAATCGTTATCTGTACCGCAAAAGGCGTGTCTCGCGGGAACGTGCAGCTCGTGGGGCTGATAGACAGGTAGACCTTGTTATCCGATCTGAAATTTATATTCAGAAACTCCTCAGTGCCTGCATTGAAACCGATATTGGCATCGTTATTCTTCGAACTCAGAAACATCATCGCCGAAAATACATAAACACCCAGCCCCGGCGACTGCGCGAACGTCCCCGTAAACATCGCCCCCGCGGTCGTAAACGGTCCCACCTGCAGCCAGTTGACGGTATGCGGAAACGACGGCGCAACCACAAGGATCGGCCCATTGAACTTCCCTGTTCCCACAGCCTGTACCGTCTTGGGCGGCTGATTCGCAGCCGTAGTCTCGAAGTTCGATTGAAACAAGATCACCGGAATCTTCGGGAAAACGATCTTTCCCCGCAGCGTAATGTTGTAGCTAAAACTCAGAATCCACGCATCAGTGTCGCGAACACCCACGTCCGCATTAACGCCGGTAAAGATATTCCCGATCGCAGCATTGCTCAACGCATCGATGCCGGTCGTAAAGTGATTTGGCCGCCACACATTCACCGCGTAACCGGCATCGATCGATTGGTTCTGATCGTAGATCGCACTCAGCGCAACAAACGGCGCCCATCCATCCAGCGAGAAGGCAATCGTATAGTTCTGCCCTGGCGGCTTCGGAATCCCCCACTGACCAATCGCCCAGTTCAAAGGCCCGGAATTATTCGGCCCCGCCATATCCGGAAGGAAAGACACATTCGTATTCAGCCACTGCGACGTACTATTTCCCTGTAAGTTCGCTGTCACAACGCCAGTCAGCACCAGCAGCCAGTTCTGCTCGTGAATGTTCGCAGGTGGATGTTCCCCAACGGCAAGAGCCGCAGGCGTGATGAGCCAATTCTGGCCCGCAAAATTTGTAAGATTCATCTCTATCTCCTTTTCGACTGAATGGCGTTGAAAGGCCCGAAGATCCCATAACTCGGGATCCCTGTCACAACAGCCTGGAGATAAACATCGATCTATATTCGGCGATATCTACTTATGCCCACACGTATCGCTAATTAACCTAACGGTCCCAATTACCTCGAACAAGTCCCGGCAGCACGCAGCCCCATCGTTCCATCGCATCGAGAGAAGAGTCACCCTGACCCTCGTTGGCCCTGACGCCAACTTCGAGATTATAGGCTAAAACATTCACTGCCCGGTGCGCATGAATCAGCTCACCCCTCAAAAGTCTTCCCGGGAAAATAGCCGCGGACCCGGCACAGCCTAAGCCACCGTCCGAAACGCGCTTGGCTGGTCCACCGGCGCAGCACCTGCCGCCGCAGAACCAACCTGTGCCTCACCCGATTGCAGAGTCACATAATCCGCGGGCACTGACGGCTCAATCCCCGTCTTTGCCTCACCCTTCGCCTCAATCCCTTCAGGCCGCCGAAAGTCCACCGCAGCAGGCGAATTCGCATCCCACGGATTCTGCGCTGCAGCGCTCGAAAGCCCAACCCCCATAATTCCATTCAGTGACATGGCAGCCTCCTTCGGGCGATACCTCTCCCATATCAGTCTTATCGGCCCCCATCCACATCACTTGAATCATCCCGGTACAGTACTTCCGTGCGCCCATTCCCGCGCCAGTTCTGCCGCTAACCCTCCACCCCCAGCTCCCGCAGCAGAAACGCATAATCAAACGCAATCTCCTTCAGATAGTCATATCTACCCGAAGCCCCGCCATGCCCTGCATCCATGTTGATGTGCAGCAGCAGCGGCGAATCATTCGTCTTCAGCGTCCTTAGCTTCGCCACATACTTCGCCGGCTCCCAGTACATCACCTGCGAGTCGTTCAAGCTCGTCTTCACCAGCATCGCCGGATACGCCCCCGCCTTCAGATTGTCGTAAGGCGAATAGCTCCGCATATATTCAAACGCCTCCGCCTCATTCGGATTCCCCCACTCCTCATACTCCGCGATGGTCAGCGGCAGCGAAGCATCCAGCATCGTATTCATCACATCCACAAACGGCACATGCGACAGCACCACCCGGAACAGCTCCGGCCGCTCATTCACCACCACCCCCATCAGCAGCCCGCCCGCGCTCCCGCCCTCAATCGCCACCCGGCCCGGTGCCCCGTAGCCCGACTCCACCAGCTGCTCCACCGCCGCAATAAAGTCCCGGAACGTATTCCATTTCACCATCATTTTGCCGGCATCATGCCACGGATCTCCCATCTCTCCACCACCCCGAATATGCGCATAAGCCATCACCACCCCACGGTCCAGCAACGCCAGCCGAGCCGCCGAGAACCCAACGGGCAGAGGATAGCCATATGACCCATATCCATACACATACAGCGGATTACTCGCGTCACACTTGAATAAATTCTTCCGGTAAACCACCGACACCGGCACCCGCACGCTATCCGCCCCCTTCACCCACACCCGGTCCGATCCATAGTTCGCCGAATCAAACCCACCCGGCACCTCCTGCTGCTTCAGCAGCGTCGAGGCGCCTCCCGCCACGTCGTACTCGTATACCGAAGCAGGCGACACCAGCGACTGGTAGCTATACCGGAACGCCCCCGTCTCGAACTCCCTGTTCGCATGCGCCCCAGCCGAATACACCGGCTCCGGAAACTGAATCTCCTTCGCCTCGCCCAACCCGCCGTCGGCGTCGAAGCTCTGCACCGTCAGCGTCGGCAGCCCCATGCTGCGCCGCGTCGACACACAGAACCGCGCAAACACGTCGAAGTCCTCAAGCGGAGCCTCCTCGTCCTCCGCGATAAACTCCCGCCAGCTCTCTCGCCCCGGAGCCTCAACCGGAGCCGTCACCACCCTGAAGTTCTTCCCCGTATCGTTCACCCGTATATAAAACAGCCCATCCCGATGATCGACCGAGTACTCCTGGTCATCCACCCGCGGAGCAATCATCCTGAACTCACCGGTCGGCGTATCAGCCGGCAGAAACCGCCCCTCGCTCGTCGTATGGCTCCCCACCTCCAGCACAATGTACCGCCGGTCCCGAGTCTTCCCCACCCCCAGGTTGAACCGTTCATCCGTCTCATCGAACACCAGCACATCTTCAGCCACCGGCTCTCCCAGCGTGTGCCGATACAGGTGGTTATGCCGCTTCGTAACCTCGTCCTCTGTCGTATAGAACAGTGTCCTCCCATCCGCCGCCCACACAAACGATCCCGCCCGCTCCATCGTCTCCGCCAGCTCCTCGCCGGTCTTCAGATCGCGAAACCGCAGCGTGTACTGCCGGAATCCCGTGTTATCGGTCGAATAGGCCAGCAGCCAGCCATCCGGCGTCACGCTCATCCCACCCACCGCCATGAACGGCTGTCCCTCGGCCAGCACATTCACATCCAGCAGCACCTGCTCCGGCTGCGACTCGTCAAGCCTGCCGTCCACAGCCGCCTTCCGCGCATAAATTGGATACTGGCTCCCCTCCATCGTCCGCTGGTAGTAGAACCACCCATGATCCAGATAAGGCACGCTCTCATCTGTCTCCTTGATGTGCGAGAGCATCTCCTTGTAAAGCCGCGCCTGCAGCTCCTCGGTCCCCTCCATTGCAGCGGCCGTATACGCATTCTCCGCCTCCAGATAAGCCGTCACCTCGGCCGAATCCTTCTCCCGCATCCAGCGGTAATCGTCCTCGAGCGTGTGCCCGTGGAGTCGTGTCGGTACAGATTCCTTGCGCGCAACGGGCGGTTTGACTACTATGGCGGTCATCGAAGTTGGAGTTCCCATGAACTCCAAGATACAACCTTCGCGCCGCGCCCCGGAAAGCAACCCGCCGCACGGCGTTCGCACCAGACGTAACCGTGTACGGCACCGTAGCAGCCGGCAGGCATCATAGATTGAGTTGAAGATAAAGAAAAAGATTGGGTTGAAGATAAAGAAAAAAGATTAAGTCGAAGATAAGAAATAAGAAGCGTATCAAGAGGGAGAACGCCATTGAAATCCGTTCACATTAGCTCAGGTTCGATTCGCATTACCTTGCTTGCCGCGGCATTCGGCCTTACTCCCCTGGCGCTCGTCGCCCAGTACGACCCCGGCAATCCAAATCCCATGGGTTCCGCGCCCCCCCCGCCCCCCAGCCAGCAGCAGCCCCCCAGCCCCGGCACCCAGGACTCGACCCCCGCCCCCGGAATGACCGGCCAGATGATGCAGGACAAGCTCTTCCTCCGCAAGGCCGCCGAAGACGGCATCGCCGAGGTGCAGCTCGGCCAGCTTGCCGCCCAGAAGTCCCCCAGTCCAGACATCAAAGCCTTCGGCCAGAAGGTCGTCGCCGAGCGGTCCGAGATCAACCAGGAGATGAGCAATCTCGCCGACTCCATGGGCATCATGCTCCCCAAAAAAATGTCTAAGGATGGCCAGGCCCAATACGACAAGCTTAAGGCCCTGCCGCCCGCCGACTTCGACGCCCAGTACATCCTCCTCGTCACCACGAACCACCGCAAGGAGCTCCACGACTACCGCGAAGAGGTCGTCGCCACTCCCGATCCCGCCCTCCGCGACGAGCTCGTCAAATCAGCCGGCGTCATACGCCAGCACACCATCCAGGCCGAGCAGATCGCCAAAGACAAAGGCATCGCCCTCCCCCCACGCCCCCCGCGCCCCACTCAGGCCGGCACCCCCCCACCAGCATCCAACTAGCCAGACTCCCTGAATACTTTGTATTTTGCCGTTACCTGTGTTTTGTCTGTCCTTTTGTCTGTCCTTTTGTTTGTCATCCCGCAGGGATCCGCTGCTGCCTTTGCAGTTGCCTGTTCTCCTTCGCCCACCCAAACCCTGTCATTTCGACCGAAGCGATTCACAGCCTCACCGTGAATCGCGCAGCGGAGAAATCCGCTTTTCTACCCATACCCCATCCCAGCCCAGACGCCTTTGTCTTTGCTCACAGCTCGTAGCTGAAACCCGAAAACGCCATTGCTGGTTCTTGCTGTTTGCTGTTGCCTGTTCTTACTCATTACTCATTGCTCGTTCCTGATACTCAATCGCCCTGGCCGTTGCCAGTTCCATCACATCCGCTTTAATCCGGCCTTGATCCTGCTTTCATCCCCGTTCCTGTTTTAATCCGTGGTTATCCGCGCAGATCCGCGGTCGGCGTAAGCCTCGAACTATTTTTCGCGAAATCCCTGAGCAAAATCGCATGTCAAGCCCCCCGGCCATGCGAAAATCCCCCAACTCCAACCCCACCACCACTTACATCAACAAAGAAAAATGAGCATTAGTTATGCGCCACCCAGTAAAATAGAACTAGAAGATTAAACAAAAGCAGGCCGGCTCACTCCGGCCTAACTCATTGATTCTGGCTATTTTAGCCATAAGTCCTTTGTTTAGAAGATTTTGCAGACACCAACACCATGCAAGGCACTAAAAACAAAGGATTTATCGCCGGGTAATGGGGGGGTGTCCCCCTAGGAATCATTTACTGGTGGTGGTTACCTTAGCCAGCTTGATCCGGGCGTTGTCGAGCTTATGCTGGACCTTGGCGACGTCTTCAGGATCGGCGTCGGCTGGCAGAGACTTGGAGTACTCGCTAATCGACCGCTCCCACTGAGCGACAGCCAGTGCGAGCTTGCCGGTCTTCTCGTAGACCTCGCCCAGATGGTCGTGGACGGTCGGATCTGTATTGATGCGCTCATTGGCTTTGCGCAGGTTCTCCTCGGCCAGAGCATACTGGCCGGACTTGAAGTAGACCCAGCCAAGCGAGTCCAGATAGGCGCCGTTCTGCGGGTCAAGCTCCACGGCCTTCTGAATCATGGTGAGCGCCTCAGCCAGCTTAACCCCGCGGTCGGCCAGCATGTAGCCCAGGTAGTTCAGAATAGTGGCATTGTTGGGGTCGATGGCGAGAGCCTTGCGGAACTCGATCTCCGCCTGGTCGTACAGCTTCTGGCGATCGTAGAGGCTGCCGCGTATGAAGATGACGTACAGCTTGTCGTCCGGCTTCGTGGACAAGGCATCGGCCTTATCCAACTGCTCCGTGGCCGCCTTGAAATTCTTGACGCGAATGTACATCTGCGCAAGAGCAAGATAGACCTCGCGGTTATCCTGAGCATCCTCAGCCGAAGCAAGCTGCGCCTTGGCGATGGAGACTCCCTTGTCGAGCTGACCGGTATCGGCGAGCTGCGCGGCGTACATCAGCTGAACCTGCCGGTCCGTGGGAGAGGCTTTCGCGGCCTCCGCCGCTACCGCGTTCGCCTCTTTCCACATGTGCGCGTCGCGGTAGACATCGAGTTCGCCCTGATAGCCAGTCTTAGCATAGTCACCGCCAAGATCGACGATCTTCTTGTAGGTAGCCACGGCTTCCGTAGTCTTGTTCTGCTCTTTGTAGATGATGCCCAGCCGGTCGAGGAATAGTGCGCGGTTGGCCTTCTCCGGGTCGGAGTACTTCCCATCCGGATGGCTCGATGAAGCAATCAGTTTCACCAGCACCGCCGTCGCGTCGTCATAGCGGCCCAGCGAGTCGTAGATCAGCGCCTCGTTGTAACTGAGTTCAAGCGACTCAGGCGCGAGCGGCTTGGCCTTCTCGAGCGTCTGGAGCGCGAGGTCATAGTGGCCCTGCCGGCGCTGCACCTCGGAGATATGTATCTGCGAGAGCGCGTCCTGCGGCTCGGCGGCAACGATGAGCTCAAGGACCTTGAGCGCCTCGTCAAGCTGGCCATCGGTCAGCAGAGCGGTAGCCAGGCCGCGCTGCGCGTCCATGTTGTCAGGATCGAGATCGCAGGCAGCGCGATACGCCGCGATGGCCTCCTTGTTCTTATGCAACTGGTCGTAGCTGACGCCCAGAGCGTAATCGATGCGCGGAGTGCGCTCGCTGTCCGGAACAGCGGCCAGCGTGGCAGCAGCACGCTGCGCGTCGCCCTGCTCGCTATACAGGCGGGCCATGTTCAGGACGACCTCTTCGGAGTTGGGGTCGATCTTCCGCGCAGCCTGGAACTCGGCGTCCGCCTTGGCCGAGTCGTGATTGAAGCTGTAGAGCTGCCCGAGCAGAAGATGGGTCTCGATGTCGTTCGGCTTCAGCTGCGCAAGCTTCTCGTATTCGGTGATGGCCAACTGCAACATCTGGCCGGACTGGGCATTCTGGGTGTCGCCGAGTGAGCGCAGATAAACCTTGCCGAGCAGCTCATGCGCGTCGATGTCATCCGGATTGCGGGCTATCTGATCCTGCGCAGCGGTGACCGCCTCGCGGATGCGGCCAATCTTGAAGTAGAGGTCAGCGAGACCGTTCTGCACAAGCTCGGAGTTAGGATCGGCACTGAGCGCCAGCTTATACTCTTCGACAGCCTGCGTGGCGTAATCGGAGCGACCGGCATTCACCGCGAGATCCTCGTAGAGATGCGCAAGGCCATAGTGGTAGTAGGCAGCGCCTCGATCCACGGCGGCGGGTGGCGTCGGCGCGGCGGGTTGCTTGACCTTCTGAGCGTGCAGGGTTGGTGCAGCCAAGAGCAGCACGGCCGCCGCTGGAATAAGACGGAGGCCGCGAGTGACGAGTGCGCGCTGAGACAAGGTCATCAAAGTGTTGTTCCTGGGCCACAAGGGCCGGTACATCGTTGAATAAGAACGGCGGTTGCGGAACCGCATTTCTGTTTAGACGGACGTGCGGAACGATTGGATGCAGCTACCCCGGGCGGTCCAGAGGGGATGTTGGGATTATAGCCGGGGAAAGGCCATTAGCCGTACCGATGATTGAATTATCAAGCCTTCCGCCCCGGTTCGCGCCTGTCACATCTGTCAGCTATCAGTGCTTTACCAGTCAGCAGGCTATCCGTGGCGGAAATGGCGCACGCCGGTGAAGACCATGGCGACGCCCAGGCGGTTTGCAGCCGCGACGACCTCAGCGTCGCGGACAGATCCGCCGGGCTGAATGACAGCAGTAGCGCCAGCCTGTGCAACGGCTTCCAGTCCATCGGGGAACGGGAAGAAGGCGTCTGAAGCCGCCACCGAGCCGGCCAGGGAAAGAACAGCCTTCATTGCGCCGAAGCGCGCCGCATCCACCCGGGACATCTGCCCGGCGCCGATGCCGACGGTCTGGCCGTGCCCTTCTGAGAAGCGTCCGTAGACGATTGCATTGGATTTGACGTGCTTGCAGATGCGCCAGCTGAACAGCAGCGCGCACAACTCCTCGGGGGTGGGGTGCGGTCAGTCACCACTTTGAGTTCTGCTTCGGTGATGCGCAGGCGGTCGGCGTCCTGAACCAGGAAGCCGCCGGAGATCTGCTTGAGGACGCGGGGTGTCTCTGCCGGCGTGATCTGGAGCAAGCGGAGATTCTTCTTCGCGCTAAAGCGCGCAAGGGCCTCCGGCGTGATACGAGGGCGCGACGATTGCTTCGACGAAGAGTTTGGCAATCTCTTCGGCGGCGGCGGCGTCCATCTCTCGGTTGACGCCAATGATGCCACCGAAGGCAGAGACAGGATCGGCCTCGAGCGCGCGGCGGTAGGCGTCCAGGACCGTCGCGCCCGTCGAAGCTCCGCAGGGGTTGGTGTGCTTGACGATGACCGCGGCGGCTCTGACTTCGCGTCGAACTCCGCAACAAGCTCCCAGCAGGCATCGAGATCGACGAGGTTGTTGTAGCTAAGCTCCTTGCCCTGGAGCTGCGCAGCGTTGGCGATTCCCTTCCCGCTGCCGTCGGTGTAGACAGCTGCGCGCTGGTGAGGGTTCTCGCCATAACGGAGCGTCGCGAGAAGCGGGTCGATGACCCGAACAGTCTTGGGAAGTTCAGTGGAGAAGACGGCCTGGCCAGTGGGCTCGGTGATCGATTCAAGAGCCGTGGCGATGGCAGCGTCGTAGGCCGCGGTCGTCGCGAATGCCTGTTGGGCGAGACGCCAGCGGGTGGCCAGACCAAGCGAGCCCGAGTTGGAGGCAAGCTCGGCGGCCAGGGCAGGATAGTCGGCGGCAGAGGTGACGATCGCAACGTCGCCGAAGTTTTTGGCCGCCGAACGGACCATGGACGGGCCCCCGATGTCGATGTTCTCGATGATCTCGTGGAAGGCGACCTTGGGTTTCGCGGCGGTCTTCTCGAAGGCGTAGAGATTGACCACCACCATGTCGATGGGTTGAATGGCGTGCTCGGTGATTGCCGCGACGTGCTCTGGGTTGCTTCGGATATGTAGGATGCCGCCGTGGACCCGGGGGTGCAGAGTCTTGACCCGGCCATCGAGCATCTCAGGGAAGCCGGTAAGGTCGGAGATGTCGCGGACGGCGAGGCCAGCATCGCGCAGCGCTTTGGCGGTGCCGCCGGTAGAGACGAGCTCGACGTGATGAGACGCGAGGGCGCGGGCGAAGTCGATGAGGCCAGTCTTGTCAGTGACGGAGAGCAGGGCGCGGCGGATGGGCTTGAGGTCGGAATTGACGCTGGGGCTAGAATCGAGGGTCACAGAGATATTCTAGTCGGCTTTCGGCCGGTTTCTTAAAGAGGGCTGCGCCTGTCAGCTCGGCGACAGTAGCAAGCTTGCGGTTGGCGCACCAGCGCTTGAGGCTGTTGGCGATGTTCTCGACGGCGCGGGGGTCGGCGTAGCTGGCGGTGCCCACCTGCACGGCGGTGGCTCCTGCGAGCATGAACTCAACAGCGTCCTCGGCGCGGACGATGCCGCCCATGCCGACGATGGGAATTTTGACCGCGCGGGAGGCCTCGTGCACCATGCGCACGGCGATAGGGCGGATAGCAGGGCCCGAGAGACCGGCAGTGACGTTGGCTATGCGCGGGCGCCGCGTGTTGATATCGATAGCGAGGGACAGGAAGGTGTTCACCAGCGAGATCGCATCGGCCCCGGCATCAGAGCAGACGCGGGCCATAAGGCCGATGCTGGTGACGTTGGGCGAGAGCTTGACCATGAGCGGACGTCGCGCGATGTGGCGGCAGCGGATGGCAAGCTGGTAGAGCGAGTCAGGGTCAGTGCCGAAGACCATGCCGCCGTGGCTGGTGTTGGGGCAGCTCGCGTTGAGCTCATACATGGCGATCCCGGGGGCATCGTTGAGGATGTGGATGACCTCGACGCAATCCTCCATGGTATAGCCGAAGACATTAGCGATGACGACTGCGCCCTTCATGGTCAGGAGCTTCGGCAATTTTTCTGCGATGAAGGCGCGGACGCCGACGTTCTGAAGGCCGATAGCGTTCATCATGCCAGCGGGGGTCTCGATGATACGCGGCGCGGCATTACCGGCCATAGGCTCGCGGGAGAGGCCCTTGGTGACAAAGGCGCCGATACGGTCGAGCGAGACGATCTCTTCAAACTCGACGCCATAGCCGAAGGTGCCGCTGGCGGCGATAACGGGCGAGGCAAGCTCGACGCCAGCGATGTTGACGCGCATGTCAGGGCCTTTGGGGGCCCGTGGTCTTTGTGAGGACATCGTCTTCAGTCTATAGGTCGGGAGCCGGGTTCGTTCCAGCCGGCTACTTTGGATCGGCGCCGGCGGAAACGGGGTGCAGAACCTCAGTGAGGACACGGCCTACGCTGGCCGAAGGGGCGTTTACGCCGAGGATGGCGGCAAAGGTGGGGGCGATATCGACTGGGGCTACCTGCTCGCGGTAGTAGCCGGGTATGAAGTCGGCGCCGAAGAGGCCGAGCGGGACGTGGCGGTCGTAGCTCCAGGGCGAGAAGTGCGTGGTGCGGATGCTGGTGAGGTACTCCATCTGGTACGGACCGGGGACGAGCATCACGTACCAGCCGCCGTGGTCGGTGTAGCTGTTGGCGATAAGGCGGCCGAAGCTGGTGTTGGGAACCTTGCCGGCAGCAAGGTCGACGCGGGAGCGAAGGAAGGCGACAGTGGGATCAGCGTCGACGCGGGTGTCGTTGTACTTGAGGTCACCTTCGACGGTGTTCGCGTCGAGCGGCGGAGTGGGTGGCGCGCCGAGGCTGCGGACGGCGGCGGGGATGGCCTCGACAACGGCATTCTCGGCATCCTGCTCAGAGATTTTGAGGTCGGCAAAGACGCGGGGATCGAGCGCGAGGTAGGGCAACTCCTGTGAAGGCAGGAAGTATTCGAGGGAATTGCCGGGGGAAAACTTCGCGTTGAGCGCGTCGTCGAGCTTCTTTACCAGGTCTTCGAGGTCGAGGCGCGCGGAGGCGACGCCGAGGCGTGCGGACTCCTGCGGGACGGGGGCGATACCGTGGTCGGCGGTGAAGGCGACCATCACGTTGGCGAGGCCTACCTGCCTGTCGAGCCAGGTGAAGAAGTTGTTGAAGTCTTTATCGAGAGCGAGGACCATCTCGCGCTGGGTGTCGGAGTCAGGCCCCAGCTGGTGGCCGACGATGTCGTTGGCGGAGAGCGAGATGGTGACGACGTCGGTGACGTCGTTCTGGCCGAGCTTCTCGTTCTCAATCAGAGCGCGGGCAAAGTCGAGCTCGTAGCTATTGGCGGCGGGGGTGCGGCCTACGAGGTTATAGAACTGTGTGGTGTCTTCGAGGCCAGCCTCTTTAACGGCCTGGGCGATGCGCGGACCTTTGTTGAAGGCGGTGGCCCAGGCGGGAAGCTGCTGCATGTAGTAGGTGGAAGTGACGAAGCGGCCGGTGGCATTGTCGATCCAGAAGGCTGCGTTGGCGGTCTGGCCGGCTGGGAGGATAGCGGCGCGGTCCTTGAGCGAGATGCCGTAGAGTTTGGCCTTGCCGCCGGTGGCGAGGCGGACCTCGTCGCCAATGGTGGTGGCCTGTTCGTTCAGCGGTGAGGCGCCGATACGCGGGTCCGTGGGCTTGGGCGCAGGCGGTGGGTTCAGGACGGGGAGATCGTCGAAGGTGCCGACGATGCGGTAACGCGCATCTTCAACCGAAGAGACGACGCGGCTGGTATTGCGGCTCAGGTCCCACCACTCGTTGGCGCCGATGCCGTGGCCACTGGTGTAGGCGCCGGTCCCGATGGAGGCGTGGCCAGGAGCTGTCTTGGTGTTGGCGTAGTCGTAGTAGCAGGAGTTGAAGTAGGCACCCTTCTTGAGGTAGAGGTTGAAGCCGTTGGGGGTGGTAAAGAGATCGCGATAGCGGTCGATGAGGTCCGCACGCAGCTGGTCAACGACCAGGATGATGACGATCTTCGGCCGGGCGTGGTAGGCATCTGCGTGAGCAGGCGTTGAGACAGGCAGCACAAGCAGCAGGCTGAGGAGGACTATGACGCACTTTCGCATGTGGCTAGAGTAACTGAACTCGGAAGAAAGCTGATTAAACAAGCAATAAGCCCGGCTGGCTGGCCGGGCTTTTCCGCTGTGGGAGGGCCGATGCGGGTTAGAGGGACTTGATGTCAAGAACGAAGCGGTATTTGACGTCGGCCTTGACGACGCGATCCCAGGCCTGTTCGAGCTTATCGAAGGTGGTCATCTCAATATCGGAGACGATGTTGTGCTGGCCGCAGAAGTCCAGCATCTCCTGCGTCTCCTTGATGCCACCGATTGCCGATCCAGTGAAGCGCTTACGTCCGAGGGCTACCGAGAAGGCATGGATGGCAACAGGCGTCTCGGGGATGCCGACGGTGCAGAGGGTGGCGTCCTTTTTGAGCAGCGAGAGGTACGGGTTGACGTCGTGAGGCGCTGCGACGCAGTCGAGGATGAAGTCGAAGGAGTTGGCGTGCTTGGCGGCCCAGTCCGGCTCTTTGGTGAGGATCACCTCGTCGGCGCCGAGTTTTTTCTCGTCCTCGATCTTGTTGGCTGAGGTGGTGAACTGAACGGTGTGGGCACCGAACGCGTGGGAGAACTTGAGCGCCATGTGGCCGAGACCCCCGAGTCCAATGACACCGATCTTCTTGCCGGGGCCGGCCTCCCAGTGCTTCAGCGGCGAGTAGGTGGTGATGCCGGCGCAGAGCAGCGGAGCAGCGGCGGCGAGGTCGAGGTTGGAGGGGATGTGGAGAGCAAAGGCCTCATCAAGGACGATGTGGTTGCCGTATCCACCAAAGGTGAGATTGCCGTTCTTGTCCTTGCCGTTGTAAGTCCAGACGGTGGCGGCGCGCTCGCAGTACTGCTCTTCACCGGCCTTGCAGGAGTTACATTCGCGGCAGGAGTCGACCATACAGCCGACGGCTGCGGTATCGCCAATCTTGAATTTGGTGACAGCGGACCCGACGCGGGCGACCTTGCCGACGATCTCATGGCCGGGAACCATGGGGTACATCGCGTTACCCCACTCGTTGCGGGCCTGGTGGATATCAGAATGGCAGATGCCGCAGAACTGGATGTCGATGACTATGTCGTGGGGGCCGGGTTCGCGGTGTTCGTAGTCGAAAGGGACGAGAGGTGTGATAGCTGAGTGCGCGGCATAGCCGTGAGTAGCGATCATGTGCAGAATTCTCCGGGAATTTTGTGAATGGATGAGAAAGAAAGGACCGGCGATTATCCCAATAAGATGCACGGGCGGCACCTAAGATGCGCCGGATTCGATTTTGTATCTCCTCAGGACGCTAAAATAAGAGGAATGATTGATCTGGCGTTTGTACGAGCGAATCTGCCCCTGGTCGAGGAGAAGCTGCGTGCGCGGGGCATGGACTCCGCTGTGGTGTTAAACCAATTCAATGTTTTCGATGCGAATCGCCGTGCCGAAATCACCAGCATAGAATCCCTCAATGCCGAAAGAAATGAGCTTTCGAGAAAAGTTGGAGCACTAAAACAAGCGGGCGATCACGATGCTGCGGAAGCTATATCCCAAGAGGTTCGCAAGCTCAAGTACCAGATAGAGCTGATCCAAAAAGGTGCGGATACTGCCGATAAGTTGATGCGCGACCTGCTTATGACTCTGCCAAACCTGCCGGCAGACGATGTTCCGGAAGGTAAAAGCGAGCATGACAACGTCGAGGTAAAGACGTGGGGCGAGAAGCCGAACCTCGACTTCCCTCCCAGGCCCCACTGGGAAATCGGCGAGGCGCTCGGCATTCTTGACTTCGAGCGGGCAGCGAAGATCTCAGGGTCGCGGTTCGTGGTGCACTACGGGCAGGGAGCGCGGCTTGAGCGCGCGCTGGCAAACTTCATGCTCGACCTGCACACCGCGCAGCACGGGTACACAGAGGTGCTGCCGCCCAACATGGTCAACTCGAAGTCGCTCTTCGGCACAGGCCAGTTGCCGAAGTTCGCCGAGGACCTCTTCCATTGCGACGACAAGGGCCCGTACACGCCGGGAGAGTTCCAGGATGGCGACCACTGGCTGATTCCGACGGCCGAGGTGCCAGTGACAAACCTCTTCCGCGACGAGGTGCTCAACGAAGCGCAGCTGCCTATCTCGTACTGCGCTTACACGCCCTGCTATCGAAGCGAGGCAGGCAGCTACGGGAAGGACGTTCGCGGAATGATTCGCCAGCACCAGTTCCAGAAGGTTGAGCTGGTGAAGTTTGCAAAGCCGGAGGAGTCCGCGATAGACCACGAAAAGCTAACGCGCGACGCGGAGCGGGTGCTGGAGCTGCTGGGGCTGCCCTATCGGCGGGTGCTGCTGTGCACCGGTGACATGGGATTTTCGTCGCAGAAGACCTATGACCTGGAGGTGTGGCTGCCTGGACAGGGGTTGTACCGGGAGATATCCTCATGCTCGAACTTTGGGGCCTTTCAGGCACGCAGGGCGAATATCCGCTACAGACCGGCTGGCGCGAAGAAGACGGAGTATCTGCATACGCTGAACGGCAGCGGCCTCGCGGTCGGACGAACATATCTGGCGATTCTGGAGAACTACCAGCAGGCGGACGGGACGGTAAAGGTTCCGGAGGCGCTGGTGCAATATATGAACGGCGAGACGGTAATCGGGAAGCAGAAGGGTAGGGGCTGAGGATGGCCGAGAGTTCGACGGACTCAGGTAACTCGATTGGGCAGCTGCTGCGAGGCTATGTCTTCTGGACGTATGAGCGCGGCAGCATCCACTATGACGTGATGGTGACCCTGATCCTGATCTTTATGTTCGTGTCGCCGTGGGTGATCAACTTTAACGACCGGCCCGTGGAGACGGTGGCGTTGCACGCAAGCGAGGTACTTGTGAAGGAGGCCGGGACGGAGGATGGAAGCAGCCGGTTCATCTACCAGATACGCGCCGATGAAATCGGCAATGCAAAGACCGATGCCCAGCTGAAAGCGGCGATTTTGCGGGCGGTCGAGCCGATCTCGGGAGAGGTGACGCTAGAGCGGTACGAGCCGGTGCGAGACGCGCAGGGACGGATTATCGCCTATGATGCGTGGGTGCTGAGATAACGGGCCGCAGGGAGCGCATCTAAACCAAAGGCAGTACGGAGGCTATTGTTTGCGAAAGATAAACAGGATGCATGCCGGTCTTGCGATTGCGCTGGCGGCGTTATTAGTACCGGCGGGCGCATTGGCGCAGGCGACCGGCGCGGGACGGCTGAGCGAAACGGTGAAGAAGCTGGATGCTGCCAGCGCGAAGTTTCGTTCGGCCGAAGCGGACTTCAAAAAGGATTTTTACGAGCGCGTGGTGAAAGAGACGACGACGCAGAACGGGAGCATCTACTTTCTGCGGAACGGTTCAACGACGCAGATGGGTGCGAAAATAAAGCCGCCCGAGGAGCAGGTCGTCGAATTGAAAAACGGGATAGTACGGCTCTACAGACCAGGCACAAACACCCTGACGACCTACGCAACGGCGTCAAACCAGGCCACAGTAGAGAGTTTCCTGACGTTGGGGTTTGGCGGGAGCGGGTCGGATCTCGTGAAGTCGTGGAACGTCGACGACCAGGGGCAGGAGCAGATGAGCGACGGCAAGAGCCAGTTGAAGGTGGAACGGTTGGTGCTGACGCCAAAACAGAAGGGCACATTTACCCAAGTGACACTGTGGATCGATCTTGATCGAGGCATCTCGTTGAAGCAGGAGTTCATAATGACGGATGGCAACAAGCAGACAGCGACGTACACGAACATCCGGTACAACCAGAAGGTTGATACGAAGCCGTACGAGATCAAGTGCAAGGGTAAGTGCAACAGCTAGGTCGACTGGCTCCGAGGTGGGAAGAGCGCGGCCCACCAGAGAATCAGGACCGGAAAGAACTCGAGCGTGTAGCGGGGCTCGGAGTTGTCGACGGTTAGGAGCAGGGTGCAGCGCAGCACGACGAATGTCAGCGTCGAGGCAATCAGGGCGAGTGCTGGGGCACGTAGGGGATTTGTGGGCGGAAGCGCGAGCGTCCGGCGATACCAGCGGCGAAGGCCGATCACGGCGAAGACAAGATAGGCAAGGTTGAGCGCTGCGTAGGTTGCGCTGAATATGGTCTGGCGGGGGTGTTCGCTGAACTTCCACCATTCGAGCTGGATGGGAAACATCTCGACACGGGGGCGTAGCAGCATGTTGATGAGGCGAGCGACAGGCAGGGCGATGTAATAGCGGATCGGGCTTGCGTGGATACGCTCGGCAGCGAGAGCGGCGAAGCGGGCGTCGAAGGCAGGGGTGGCGTTCGATTTCTGGTTGTACTCGTTTAGCAGAGCATCGGTGCGCACGTATTGCGAATCGTTGTCAAACGCGCGGTTGGGTAGGTCGCTGATCGCGATGGGGGCGCCGTTGTAATTCCAATAGGCGTCCTCGGTAGAGGCAAAGTCGATGCCCCAGGTCCGGAACCAGCGGTAGAAGCCCAGCGGGATGGCCTCGCCGGGATCGGTAGCGTAACGCGGGGTAAGCGGCTGAAAGACATGGAAGGTACGCCAGTTGCGAACGGTCCACGGAGCAAGAGGCAGCAGCGCGAGCAACGCAGTGAGCAGAACCGGAGCCGCGGTTTTGAAGCGGATCTGATGCAGGCTGCGGTATAAGCCAGTCTGACCGTCCGCCGTCTTGCGCAGACGAAGCCAGAGCATCGTCGGAAGGATCGCCGCGGCGAGCAAGCCCTGCTCCGGCCGCAGGAGAATGGAGTAGGCCAGCGTGACGCCGAGGAGGTAGAGCCAACGGTTATAGGGCGAGGCCGCCGCAACCTCGCCGCTCTCTGGTTGGCTGGCCTGTTGCCACCGGAGCAGAGCGTAGGAGGCGAGAGCGATACTGGTGAGGGTGAGCGTCTCGGCGAGACCCGCGGCGGCATAACTGGCGGTAAAGGGGCAAAGCGCCGCGAGCCAAAGAGCGGCATAAAAGGCGCGGTGGCCGAAGAGACGTCCAGCCAGAGCCGCGACGACGATGCAGGTGAGGAGGTCAAGAGCCACCTGGGCGTAGAGGACGGCACCGTAGTGCTCCGAGCCGAAGGCAAGGAAGCAGAAGGCGAGGAAGAGAGGATAGCCAGGCAGGCGGATAAGGGTGGGGATAGGCGGCCCATTATCGCGGGAAAAGCCGTAAACGCCGTGAGCGAGCCAGGTCTTGGCGATGTCCCCGTAAATGAAGGTGTCGCCGGCGATGTTGGCTGCGTGGTCGATAAGCCGGAGACGAAGGAGCAGGCCGGCTCCGAGAGCGGCGGCGATCATCAATAATGTGCTTCGGCGGTGCCCTGGTTCCGGAGCTTTGCCTGGCTGTCGGCTGGCCATGTAGCAGCATCATACTGTGAAGCAGCGTGAGGCAAGCAGCGTTCAAGCCGTGAGACGGCCCGCGCAGCGTTGACGGAGTCAAGACCGCTGCATACGATGAGCTTAGCTGAACTTGCGTGAGAGCAGTTGCATCCTGAATGAATAGACAAGTCTTTTACGATCCGCAACGTAAGCGCTGGAAGCGGCTGCGCATAGTTTTCGACGTGCTGGCCCTGCTGGGACTGGTGCTGGGGGTCCTGTTTCTAGCCGGTCTGATGCGCATGAAGCCGCTGCCGGAGCTTCTGTTGGACACGCCGAAGCGGAACTACCGCGCGCTCGCCACGCCCCCCATTCCGGCGGTAAAACCGGGCACGAAGTTGCACCGGTCGGCCCACCGCAGGACGGATTTGAGCCCCTCGGACGTACCGCTGAACTCGGGTGAAGGGTTGCGGGCAGCGTACTACGTGGAGGACGACCCAGCCAGCTACTCATCGCTGAAGCAGCACATCAAGCAGATCGACCTGCTGTTTCCTGAGTGGCTCCATGTCGTCAAGCCGGATGGAGGGTTAACCTCCTATACCCTCGACAACCGTCCATACAACGTGGTCGACAGCACAGGGGTCCACCGAGTGGACCGCGAGAACAAGGTAGCGAATGCCATTGCGCGAGCGAGCGAGGACACCGAGATCTTTCCGCTGGTGAACAACTACGATCCCGTGAAGGGTATCTTCCTGCCGGAAGTAGGAATTTTTCTTTCGAACCCGGCTGCGCGGACCAACTTCGTGAGCCAGCTTGACAAGTTCCTGGCCGCGAACCCGACCTATCGTGGGTTGTCGATGGACTTTGAAGAAATACCCACAAGCGCGCAGCCAGGGTTTCTCGCTCTGGTCAAGGCCCTCTATATCGACTTTCACCCGCGCAACCTGCGCCTATACGTCAACGTTCCAGTGGGCGACGACGACTACGACATGAAGGCACTCGCGGACAACTCCGACGGCCTGCTGTTGATGAACTACGACCAGCACCAGACGGAGAGCGATCCGGGCCCGATTGCATCGCAGGACTGGTTCATCGACAACCTGAAGGCCGTGCTGAAGGTAGTGCCAAAGGGAAAATTAATCTGCTCCATAGGCAGCTACGGCTACGACTGGACGACGACGCTGCCTGCAACTCCGGTAAAGGGCAAAAAGCCGGCACCGGTCAAGGTGCTCAGCGTGGAGGAGATGTCGACGCAGACGGCATGGCAGGCGGCGGCGGACTCGGACTCTCAGGTGGAGTTGGATCCCGACTCGCTCAATGCGCACTTTGCGTATGACGACGTGGATAAGCATGAGCGACACCAGGTGTGGTTTCTCGACGCGGTGACGGTGCTGAATGAGATGCGTGCCGCGCGGGCACTGGGATTGCAGACCGATGCGCTCTGGCGGCTGGGCTCGGAGGACGACTCGCTGTGGAAGGTGTGGGACTCGCCGCTCAAGGCCGACCCAGTGAAGGACCTGGCGGAGGTGAATCCCGGCTATGACGTGGACACGGAGGGCGAGGGTGACATTCTGCGGATTACGCGCAGACCCCAGACAGGACATCGCACCGTAAAAATGGACGACGATGGCGCGGTTCCGCCGGAGTACAGGTCCATCGTCGAAGAAACGATGGATTCGTACCCCTTGTCGTACACCGTCGAGTTCTACGGATACCACCCAAAAAAGGTGGCGCTGAGCTTTGACGACGGACCCGATCCGGAGTGGACTCCGAAGATCCTCGACGTGCTGAAGAAGTATGGGGTGCACGCCTCGTTCTTCATGATCGGGGAGGAAGCGGAGAACAACCCCGGAGTAATGGAGAGGGTCTACCGCGAAGGCCATGAGATTGGCAATCATACATTTACGCATCCTGACCTGAGTGAAATCTCCAACGGACAGGTTGACCTCCAACTGAACCTGACCGAGCGGCTGTTTGCAGCAAAGCTGGGAGTACAGCCGCTGTACTTCCGCCCGCCATACTCAATCGACCAGGAACCCGACACCAACGACCAGGCTGCTCCAATTGACCATGTGCAGGGGCTGGGCTACGTAATCGTCGGCAACAAGATCGACACCAACGATTGGGACGACCATCCGCGTAAGACGCCCCAGGAGATAACCGACAGCGTCTTCCAGCAGATCAAGGACATGGAGGTAAAGACCTGGGCCAGGGGCTCGGTGATCCTGCTGCACGATGGCGGCGGCGACCGGCAGGCGACGGTGGATGCGTTGCCGGTATTGATTACCGCTTTGCGCGCGAAGGGATATGAGATCGTTCCCGTCTCCGAGCTGCTGGGTAAGACGCGCGAACAGGTGATGCCGCCGCTGACCTCGCGGCAGCGCTGGCAGGCGCGGGTCGATTCGATTGCATTTTTCCTGTTCGGGTTCTTTGCGAACTTCGTGGTGTGGCTCTTCTTCGTCGGCGACATACTGATGAGCGCGCGGCTGATCATCATTGGGCTGTTCGCGATCATCGACCGCCTGCGAACGCGCAAGAACTTTGCAACGCCGGACTATGCTCCGCGGGTGGCGGTGCTGATTCCGGCTTACAACGAAGAGATGGTGATCGTACGAACGATCCGCTCCGTGATGATGTCGAACTACAAGAACCTGCGCATCATCGTCATCGACGACGGGTCGAGCGACAACACCTACGACGTTGCGCGGGACGCGTATCCGAACGATATCGCCTCCGGCCGGTTGATCGTGATGACCAAGCCCAACGGCGGCAAGGCGGACGCGCTGAACTACGCGCTTGATAGAACCGATGAGGAGATCTACGTCGGCATCGATGCCGACGGAGTAATCGCACATGATGCGATCACCAACCTCGTGCCGCACTTTGCCAACCCGAAGATTGGCGCCGTGGCGGGCAACGCGAAGGTCGGCAACCGAGTAAACCTGTGGACTCGCTGGCAGGCGCTCGAGTACATCACGAGCCAGAACTTCGAGCGCCGCGCGCTGGACCTGTTCGACGTAGTGATGGTGGTTCCCGGAGCAATCGGAGCGTGGCGCACCGCGGCGGTAAAGGACGGCGGAGGCTACCACACCAACACCGTGGCCGAAGACGCCGATCTGACGATGAACCTGCTCGAGCAGGGCTACTCGGTGATCTATGAGGACCGCGCGCTGGCCTTTACCGAAGCGCCGCAGAACGCGAATGGCCTGATGCGTCAGCGGTTCCGCTGGTCGTTCGGAATATTGCAGGCCATCTTCAAACATCGCGGCGCCATTACCAAGCGCCGCGCGATGGGGCTGTTCGCGCTGCCGAATATTCTTATCTTCCAGATTGTGCTGCCTCTGCTCTCGCCGCTGATTGACCTGATGTTCGTGGCGGGCGTGATCCATTACTTCGTCGACCGCTACTTCCATCCGGAGACGGCCTCGACCGCGAGCTTCTACAAGCTCATCGCGTTCTTCGGGGCGTTCCTGCTGATCGACTTCATGGCATCGGTGCTGGCGTTCGCGCTCGAACGGAGGCACCCCGCAAGCAAAGGCGACGCATGGCTACTGGTGCACATCTGGATCCAGCGCTTTACCTACCGGCAGGTGTTCTCTGTCGTGCTGTTCAAGACGCTGAAGCGAGCGATTGACGGCAAGCCGTTTGCATGGGACAAACTCGACCGGACGGCACAGTTGTCTGTAAAGACCGACAAATTGACAGAGAGCGTCTAGTTCAAACTTCGACTTTTGTTGCTCCATCAGTTCCGGTCCTCCTTATTTGTAACCTTTAAAGTTGCATTACCACACCCCCCCACACCCCCCTATTACCCGGCTGCAAGTCTTTTGTTTGCAGATAGATGCAGATGGGCAGTGTCTGCAAATTCGTCCAAACAAAGAGGTTATGGCTAAAATAGCCAGAATCAATAGGTTGGGCCCGGCTGGATGACCGGGCCTTGCTTTTGTTAATCCTCTAAACCTAGTTTAGCAAGTGGCACATAACTAATGCCCACTTTTCTTTTGTTGGCTAAGTGTCTGATGGGGATGGAGTTGCTGGAGTTTTTGGTGGGTGTGGGGGCTTGACATGCGATTTTGCTTAGCAAAATCGCAAAAAATAAATCCAGGCCAATATCTCATAAGCGGCCGCGAGGCCGGGGCAGACAGACTATGCGCTAATAGAAAATTGCTCCGGCCACCGGTAGTGGGCCAGTTCGAACTTCGGGGCGCCAAGGTTTCCTATAACCCCGTTTTAGGTGAACGGCCGATTACTGGCGACAAGCCAACTTCGCGGTACTAACCGTGCTGCATATACTCTTGTTCTGATTGCCGAACTTCCCATGCCCCGTTTTCTACCACCAAGCGACTTCCGCGCACGCCGAAGAGTTCTCACGAGTAGCGATTTCGGCATTGCGCCGAATCCTGAGCCGCGCCCCTCTGATCTTATCGACAAAAAGACCTGGCAGAGTCTGGTGACATTGCCCGACGATGTTGCAGTCCGCACATCGAGCCACCAGGGAACCACCCTAGCCCAATTGAATGAGCTGAGCTCCACATGGCTTTTCTCAACGAAAATGCCACCGCATCGCGAAAGAATGTCACCTGTAATGCTCGATGCTTATGACGAAATCGAAGCATCGATTTATAACTGCCTGACCGGATACTACCGTTTCTCGATTGCTGGCTTGAGAAATGTTCTCGAGCTAGCCGCTATCGGCTGTTGGGCCGAGGTTTGCGGTAAGAAACAGGAATTTCGGGATTGGCAAAAGGGAGAAATTGAACTCAATCTCGGCAGAGCCTGCGATGGACTCATTTCCGGTGCAACGGCCCTCGAATCGCATCTGAAGGCGAACGTGAATGACACGCTGTTTGCTCGGAGGAATCCCGCCGGGACCGCTCGAATCGCTATCGAAGGCGGTTGGGTAAGGCGGAGCTTCAGCGGGATTTCAAACTATTCGCACTCGCGGCCAAAATATGTCGATTCACATTTGCGCGAAAGCAATGGACCCATTTACGTGGAATCGGCCTTCAAACACGTCGCGTGGATACATTTCGAGACAATTGCACTGGCTTATGTTTTAGCCCTCGTCGCCCGACCTAAGATGCGGATTTCCCCGAAAATCCGAGAGTTATTCGCAGACCAGCAGCGGGTCAGATCCAGGGTCACGCGGGCTGCATTCATCCATTTGAGCTGAGTGCTGGTAAACGTGCTCTCAGAAATTGATCCGGTGCTCCGAGAAACCGATTTATGCTAGACGGGAAGAAGCGAACACAGATGGATAGAGAGCGCTTAGATTCCAATATTCAAGCTATCCGCAGGTATACGGCGGAACATGCGGAACTGCGCCAAGCTCACCACTTTCTCTATGATCTGCCGCTGAACAAGGATATCGGACGGCCCGAGTTTGTAGTGATGGGCATCAATCCCGGGGAAACACAGGTAGACCGAGCTGCTTGCCCTGGTCCCACAGAAGAAACGTCGGAGTACGATTTTCACGAACATTCGCCAGCAGGACGAAGCAAGGGTAGCAAGCGCTGGCGGGAACTAACAGCGAAGTTCACTGGTGGCAGATCGGTGGTTTTTACCGAGCTGTTTTTTTGGAGTTCTAAGAATCATGCCGAGCTACTCGAGCGGTTCGAGTCTCTGTGGGGCTCTCGCCATCTAAGATTTTGTATCGATAAGAATAGAGATTTGATCGAGGTGTATCAGCCAAAGGCTGTGATCTTCGTGGGACTGAGTAACTCAGAGAAGGCAGCAAATGCATTTGGACTGAAGTACGTCGACACCCATAGGGTAGGCGGCACTCGGGTTCTCGAACATTACCGAGATGCGCATCGACCCTGGTTCTTTACTAAGCACTGGACCGGTTCGCGTGGATTCACCACGCCACAACGCGATGCAATCAGGATTTATCTCGAACAGAACCTTATAGAAAAAAAACAAGTCGAAAGATTAGTCCTGACAAACGCGCTTCTGTTGACTTACTAATCTCCGTTCCTGCAAAGTCGCATTTTCGGAAAGTTCGGTCATTCACTCAAAACTGACCTGCCACCCAGCCACGAGCAGGGTTGGGGATGATCAAGTCTGTGCGAAGACCTTAGGCGATCTTCATCTGAATCATGCCATTGGATTTGGCTGCGATCATGCTTCCGGCCTTGGCTGCGGCCTCTGCCAGCACGCGGTGATGAATGGTGAAGAGAGCGAGCTCGAGGCGGTCGGAGACGCCGGACTTGTCATAGATGCTGCGAAGATAGTTCTTGATGACCTGCTCCTTGGTGCCGAGCTGGTGGGCGATATCTTTGTTCTTACAGCCCTGGACGATGAGCGCGACGATCTGAATCTCCTTGGGGGTAAGACGGTCGCGGACGCGGGTGCCGACGGTGTCCGGCGGTTGCATGGAGGTGACGTTGGTGCGCTGGACGCAGCGTTGGCCGCGAGCCACGCGCCGCACGCAGTCGATGAGGGCAGGGCCTCCAACATTGCGGCAGACGATGCCGTCAAGCTGCGCGGCAGTACCGTCGCCGACCTCCTCCGTATTTTCGGTCACCAGGATGACGCGGCTGTCCATGGAGCTGCAATGGGCATGGGCGACCAGCGCCGGAAGGTCCGGGCTCAGGCTCGTGGAGACGAGAATGACAGCGCCACGGGCACCGTCGACAGCGGCGTTGAGCCGGGTCAGGTCATCGCACTGGGCCACGATGCGGAAGTCCTCTTCGAGCGCGAGCACGCGCGCGGCTCCTGCACGGAAGATGGCCTGATTATCGGCGAGAATAATTCGATTCATGAGTAGTCAGTCTCCTGCCGCGGGGCCAATAGCCCTCGCAGTTCCCTCATCGGCGAAGGTGCGGAGGGAAGGAGCAATGTCTGTAATTCGTACATGCGGTTAGCGCAATGGGTGGTGCGGGAGTTGGAATCGTGCGCCGGGAGGGTAGGCCGACTCCTTAATTGAACCTTGATAGAGCTTAACTCAAAAGTTGCAATTCCGGGATATTTGTTTTCTGCACCTTCCGGTGCCGGGATGGAATCGAATAACAGGTGGCAAGCGGCGGTGACCGCGCCGATGATAAAAAAGAGCCATGGCTAAACCGATACTTCTTGCAATCGACGACGACACCAGCGTTCTGGAGGCGGTGGTCCAGGACCTGCGTCGACACTATGGTCAGGACTACAGGATCGTCCGGGCAGCCTCGGGCGGGGCTGCGCTTGATATCTGCCGCCAGCTCAAGGAGCGGAAGGAGATAGTAGCGCTCTTCCTTTCCGATCAGAGAATGCCTGGAATGACCGGGGTGGACTTCCTGCAGCAGGCCCTGACCGTCTATCCCGAAGCAAAACGGGTACTTCTGACCGCCTATGCCGACACCGAGGCGGCGATCCGGGCCATCAACTCCGCCAAGATCCACTACTACCTGAACAAGCCGTGGGACCCGCCGGAGGAGAAGCTCTACCCGGTGCTGGACGACCTGCTGGAAGCCTGGAAGCAAGGCTACAAGGCCCCGTTCGAAGGGATTCGGGTGGTCGGGGTTCGCTGGTCGGCGATGGGCCACGCCGTGCGGGAGTTCCTTTCGCGGAACCGGATCCCATACCAGTGGATGAATCCGGAGCAGAACCCCGAGGCGCTGGAGTTACTGAAAGAAAAAGGGATCGACGACGCCAAGCTGCCGGTCGTGATGTTCGGAGATGGAACGGCTCTGGTACAGCCGACCACCACCGAACTGGCAAACAAGGTAGGCCTGCGCACCCAGGCACAGCAGGAGTTCTACGACGTGGTCGTGGTAGGAGCAGGGCCTGCCGGTCTGGCGGCCGGAGTGTACGGGGCTTCAGAAGGCCTCAAGACACTGGTTGTGGAGGCCTCCGCGCCGGGGGGACAGGCAGGATCAAGTTCGCGGATTGAAAATTATCTCGGCTTTCCCGAAGGGTTGAGCGGAGAAGAGCTAGGCAAAAGGGCCTTCCTGCAGGCAAACCGTCTGGGCGCGGAGTTCCTGACGCAAACCGTCTCCGGGCTGCGGACCGAGAACAACTACCACATCGTGAAGATGTCCGACGGCCAGGAGGTGACCTGCAGCGTCTGCCTGATTGCGACGGGGGTTTCCTATTGCAAGCTCAACGTGCCGGGCGCGGACCAGTTCAGCGGAACCGGTGTTTACTATGGTGCGGCGCAAACTGAAGCGATGTCCTGCAAGGGCGAAACCGTGTATATCGTCGGAGGAGCGAACTCCGCAGGACAGGCAGCGATGCACTTCGCGCGTTACGCAGAGAGAACGCATATGCTGGTACGCGGAAATTCGCTGGAGAAGAGCATGTCGAAGTACCTTATCGACCAGATTGCCAGAACGCCGAACATCGAGGTCGAGACCTGCACGGAGGTGATCGGCGTCTCCGGCGATGGGCACCTTGAGTGCCTGTTGTTGAAGACACCACGCGGGCAGGAGTCGCGTCCCACCAGTTCCCTCTTTATCTTTATCGGCGCCGAACCAAAGACCGACTGGCTGCCAGCTGAACTAGCGCGCGACGGCAAGGGTTTCGTGCTCGCCGGACCGGACCTGAAGGGACGGACCTCTGTAAAGTGGCCGCTCGACCGCGAGCCCTACCTGCTGGAAACCAGCGTGCCGGGCGTCTTTGTGGCCGGCGATGTGCGCTATAACTCCGTCAAGCGCTGTGCCTCGGCCGTAGGCGAGGGATCAATTGCGATTCAGTTTGTACATCAATATTTAGCGAGCGTGTGAATGGACCTTCAGATGAGAGCGACGAGATAACCAGATGAGCGAACAAACCCTAACCAAGGCTGCACCGGAGATGAGCACAGAGCTTCTGCGCAAATTGCGCAGCGTAAGCATCCTGTCGTCGCTAACGGATGACCGGCTCAGTTGCCTCGCGGGAGTGCAGGAGATACATCTGGAAAAGGGAGAGTTCCTCGCGCACCAGGGCGAGGTCGCCCATCACTTCTGGCTGCTTCTGGAAGGCGAGCTGCGCATCTACCAGACGCAGGCAGACGGCCACGAAATGATGATGAGCATGGTCGACGCGGGCACAGCGCTGGGCGAACTGCCGCTCTTGTCCAACATACCCTACGTTGCCAACGTGGTGACGACCAAGCCGAGCCATCTGGTGCAGATGACTGAGGACGATTTCTGGAACCTGATGACCTCATGCCCGGAGGTTCGCAAGGCGATCCTCGGCAACATGGCGGTGCGACTTCAGAAGCTTCAGGGCGCCACCCTGCGCCAGGAAAAGATGGCGGCTCTGGGGACACTGGCCGCTGGCCTGATGCATGAACTGAACAACCCCGGAGCAGCCGCCAGCCGCGCAGCATCGCAGTTGCGCGACAACCTGCTGCGCATGCATAGGCTCTCCGCCAAGTTCACCAAGACTCCAATGACCCAGGAACAGAAGGAATGCATGCTCGAGCTGCAGGAGCAGGCCCTGAGCGTTAAGGGCCCGGTGATGATGAACTCGCTGGAGCAGAGCGACGCCGAGGATGCATTGGTGGAATGGATGGAGTCGGCACACGTTGAAAACGCGTGGAAGCTGGCGCCAACCCTGGTATCGATCGGCATCGATGCAAAGGAGCTGGAGTGCGCGCGCGACGAATTCCAGGGAGCAGTCTTCTCCGATGCGCTGAACTGGCTCGACGCCATGGTATCCAGCATGCAACTCGTCAGCACCATCGAGGAGAGCATCGGTCGCGTCTCCGATCTGGTAAAGGCTGTCAAAGCCTATGCCTATGAGGGCAAGAGCCAGCGGCAGGACCTTGACGTGAACGCGAGCATCTACGCCACACTGGTGATGCTGGGTCACAAACTGCGCGAGAAGCAGATCATCCTCGAAAAGGAACTCGCCTCCGATCTGCCTCTACTCCATACAGAATGCTCCGGGCTGAACCAGATATGGACCAACCTGCTCGACAACTCCATCGACGCAGTGCCGCAAGGCGGGCATATCAAGATACGGACCTGGGTGGAGAATCCAACGGATGCCGGCGGGGATCCCAACCTCTGCATCTCCATTCAGGACAACGGCAGCGGCATTCCACCGGAGAGCCAGCCGCACATATTCGACCCCTTCTACACTACCAAACCGGTCGGCGTGGGCACCGGGCTTGGTCTAGGGATCGTGCATCGCATCGTCGAGCAGTTCGGCGGAGTCATCCGCTTCAGCTCAGACACCAACGGCACAGAGTTTGTCGTGCGTCTTCCCCAGCGCATGTCCGGGTCTTAGTCCGGCACTGCACCTGCGTGGTTGGCGTTGTACTGATACGTCAGCAACATTTTTCAGTAAAGAGCGTTCACTACGAGTGAACATTCGCGAGCCCGTTGGCCGGGTTTTAGCGGATGGAATGAGAGGACGCTCCGATGCTGCTCAAAAAAATCGCCCTGCCCGCTGCACTAATTGCAACATTATTTGTTACAGGTTGCGCTGCGCATAACTACAACTACGCTGCTCCCCCGCCGCCTCCCGGCTACGCAGTTCCGGCATTGATCCAGCAAGCGGATAACGAGGGATTCCGGATGGGCTCGAGCGACGGCGCACGCGACGCTTACAACGGCCGCGGCTATCACCCCAAGAGCGACCGCAAGTTCAAGGAAACCCCCGGCTACAATCCGGAGCTGGGTCCATATCAGCCCTACCGAGACAACTTCCGCGAAGCCTACCTCCGCGGCTACTACCGCGGATACAACCACGCCTAAAGCTCAAAGAGAGCAGAATGAACTTGCCCCTGCTACGATGGCGGAAGGCGTTGGAGATTTGCGCGTGCCTGAGTATTGCCTGGGTCCAGCTGCAGAGCGCGATTGAAGGCCTGACGCGCCTCTGCCACTCTTCCCGCATTCGCTTCTTCTGTGCCTAGAGTATTCCAGCCATCTGCATTGTTTGGCTCCAGGCGTAAGTCACTCTTTTCTTCTGTAATCGCCTGCTCCAACTGCCCAGAATTGGCTAGAACCTCCGATAGGAGCGCATGTAGTCCTGCGTTCGCCGGCGCCATCATGATCGCACTGCGCAGCTGGTTTGTTGCATCGTTCACTCGTCCCGATTGCTCATACGCTTCCGCGAGTGCTGCGCGCGTATCGATATCCTCCGGGTGCGCCTGTTCAGCAGCCTCCAGGAAGCCCACTGCTTCAGGGATTTGATTCTCTTTCATTGCCAGGTCGCCGAGATTGTAGAGAGCGGTCAAATCGTGAGGGTCGATCTGGAGAGCTTTTTGAAGCTCCGTTTTTGCTGCTTCGTCGTTGCCTTCGGCGGCCAGAGAGATTCCCAGCCCGCTTTCAATAACAGCGGCGGAGGGACATTGTTCAAGCATCAGGCGGTACTGATGCTCGGCAGCGCTGGCCTGATCGCCTTCGAGGTCGAGCCGCGCCAGATTGAAGCGCGCATCGCAGGCATCTGGATGCGCAGCGATTGTCTGCTCGTAGATTTCCTGCGCCTGCTTAGAATCGCCAGAATTCTGAATGGCTACGCCCAAGCTGTTGAGGATGCGCTCATCGCCAGGAAACAGAGTGAGACCGTGCCGGAACTCGGCAACTGCCTCTTGATACTTGCCCTGGAGCGATAATGACGAAGCAAGATTAAACAGAGGCGTCAGATTGCCCGGGTCCTTTTTTAGCCAGCTACGCGCGATGGCCTCTTCAAGCAATACTCTTGGGTCGGGGCCGTTCGGTGGTGAATTTACGGGCAGGACTTGCAGGGTCAGGTGAGCCATCTCATCCTCGGAACGATTTCCGGCTTTAACGCGGACCGGAGGTACATGGGGATTATGCTCATTACTCGCCGAGTTATCGTAGACATAGTGCATGTGCACGATAGATCCTGCGGGAAGAAATATTGGTTTCTTATACGTATATACGGCCTGTCGATCAATATCCCATTTAGGAATCAGGATGAGCCACTTCTTTTGCTGATTCGGTAATATGGCCCAGGCCTCCAATCGCTTACCGAGATAGTGTGCATGCGGATAGACTCCAAGAAGCTGAACATCCACCGGGATTCGCAGCGAGTCTTCGACTACAAAATTCGCGTCACCCGGAGGGATGTCGAGGGCATAGTCGTTGCCAAGCTGCACCAGCATCGGATCTTTTAGGGGCGGCTTGTCGGTGAAATAAAGTCCTATCTGCGCCGAAATTACCTCGGGCTTTCCCGACGGCTTCAAATGCATGTTAAGGATCAGGTCGTTCCCGGGGTCGAGTCTCCACGGCATGCCCTCCGACTCAACCACGACCGGAGTATCTGGCTTCCAAAAGAGGAAATGACCTGGAGGATCGAAGTTGTTCCCGCCATCGACATCAGCAAGCTCCATGCCGGGAAGGCCATCTTGCCATTGCGTGGGATGAGCATGGCGGTAGGAAGCAGTGGGGTCAATGTAAATGTCGGAATGATGTACGATTTGCGGGTTACCAGGGCGGATCTCCATCGCCGAAATATAATGTTTTTGTTTGAGTGGGTAGGGCAAAATAAAGTCTCGGAAGACGTCCGTACCAGAAGCGGTCAGATTGAATGGATGCTCCATGGTGAGGATCAGGTCGGGAGTGCCGTTTTGCCACGTGGTGTTGTATTTGGGAGCGGGCCTCGCCGCAGCCAGATCACCGGCGGGCATACCCTCCTTCACCCAGCGTGCGATCGCCGCGATGTCCTGATCGCTTAGACGCCGGTCATCCTCAAAATCGCCATATCCAGGCTCAGGTAGCCACGGCGGCATAAAGCGAGAATGCGTAACGGTAGCTATCTGGGGGCCCCAGCGTGTGGCGTCCTGATAGGTCAGGAGACTGAATGGCCCGCTGCCGCCTGGATGATGGCAGGTGGTGCAGTTCTTGTAGAGGATCGGGGCGATCTCGCTGGACCAGGTAACTGGATGTGATGAGCCTGCGGCGACTTGCGGGCGCTCGCCCTGCGCAGCGTAGACATACATTTTTGGCAGCACGATAATTCCCAGGCACGTCAGCAGCAGGACCCCCGAATTCCTCGCCGCCCGGATCCATTGCGCGCCGCCACTCATGGATGAAGAGGAATGATCGAGCATCCGACTGCAGGGCCTCCAGGCTTTGGAACCGGTTGATTTTTCAAAACGGCGCGAATCGCCTCTTCGAGGTCATGATGCATTGCTGCGGGCCGCTGATCGCCGAGGTCTATATAGCGGTCATCGATGCGGCCTCGATACACCTCGCGCCATTGATCGCCGTTGGGAACAAAGATCGCCGTCTCCGGAGTCGTGTCAACATGCGCCATTTTTACCAAAGTCTGATTTGTATCTAATGCCGTTCTCGCGGTGATTGCATATTCGACATTATGAGCTCCGACAATCTTCGCATTGTCTCCGGGGTTCGGATAAACAAACCAGATAGAGACACCGCTCGTTGCAAACTCCGTCGCCAGCCTCTGAATCTCTGGAATATAGCGGTTGGAAATGGGACAGTCAGACGCTGCAAAGAAAAGCACGACGGCCCGGGATCCAGCGGGCGCCAGGCGTGTGATAGGCTGTCCGCTGAGATCGATAGCGAATTTCGCTGCTGTTGCGGGTACAGTCGCAAGCATAAGAAGCAATACGGAAATGAGAGCTCGCACTAACAACAGCTCCTCCCAGGAAATAACGGTATCTGAGTTTATAGAGGAAGTCTTGGTAAATGCAAGCCTTCTCTCTGGCAAGAACCAGCCCTCGAAACGCGAAATACAGCATTCGTTGGGAATGTTCAACTTCACTCTTTGCTAAGCAAAATTAGCGTCGACTACGCTCTGCTTTCAACCTTACTAATCATCATCTTGCACCAGAGCCAAGACTATCAGGGTGTCCTCGAAGTGCTTTTTCATCAGCAATCCAGCCAATCCGGCGTCGCCCTGTTCTATAGCTTTCGCAATCGACTCGTGCGATTCGACCACGTTGTAAATGTCATTTTTACCCCTGCGCTTCAACAGCCCTACACGCATCGACTCCTGCATCGCCTCCTGCATCGCCTCGCTGATCACCTCGATAAGCGGATTGCCCGAAGCCCGGTTGATAAGGTCGTGAAAATCGAGATCGCACTGGACAAATGTGGCTGGTTTGCTTACAGCCTGTCTCATACTTTCCACTGTGGATCGGAGTCTTAGGATGTCAGATCGGGTGCGCCTTCTTGCTGCCAATTCTGCCGCCAGCGCCTCGATCGGGCACCTCAACTCCAGGACCTGCCTAACTGAAATCTGTTTCGTTGAGACTGCATGCACCATCAGATGAGTCAGAAATGAACTATTCAATTCGCCAACTTTAGGCGAGCGGCCATTCCCTTTCTTGATGATCCCGGCAACCTCGAGCGAGCTGAATGCCTCGCGAACGATACCTCGACTAATACTGAGTTCGGTGCTGGTGCGAAGCTCAGAAGGCAGCGATTCTCCTGTAGACAGTTCGTTCTCACGGATGTAGTTGAAAATATAATCAGTAACACGAATGGTCAGAGAATCACCTGGCATTCAGTTTTTTATCCTCTCCAGAGGGGATCTTCTCGCTGGACACCGCCAAGCTGTTGTTTGAGCCTCCCTATCGCATAGGCGATAGGGAGGCCATGTGTTTGTCTACTAGTTGTTTATTCGGTTAGAAGGTAAAGTTGGCCTGGATTGTCAGTTGGCGTGCCTCTAGACTGGTTAATCCATAGGAGCCAAAGGCGTTGTTGCTATTTGTACCAACTGCACCGGTTGCCGTGGGAGCCGTGTTCACTGTAACGGTGTTGTCAGCAGTTACGCCCGAGTTGCTTACAAATGTGTGGTTGGTGTGATTCAGCGCATTGGTGGCATTGACGTGGAGGTCGAAGCTTACCCGCTCGGTGATCGGGAACCTCTTGATGACCGAGAGATTCAGGTTCTGGACTCCAGGCGTCCGCATATTGCTGAACGACAAAGGAGTGCTGCCCAGCACATACTGATCCTGCGAGTATTTGATTGTGCCATTGCTTTGAGGCAATGCCACAGTGGGTATAGTAAATGCATCCGGGTTCCACTTCATGAAGGTATTGACGGGCGGCGTCATGATACGGCCATCCGGAAGGGTGAGAGTTTCGGTGCCGTTGTAGTAACGCTGCTGGCTCTTGGGTAACTCGAGCGGTTGTCCGGCCACCGGGTTGCAGCGGCCATTGAGGGTGCCGGCGACTGAGTTGGTCTGAGCAGCGCAGTTGGGACCCCAGGGCATGCCCCCTTGCAGGACAAGGGCTGCCGTGGTGCTCCAACCGCCAATGAACACATTAGCAATGCTATTTGAACCGAAGAGCTTCCCTTTGCCGAAGGGCAGATCATAGGACCCATTCAGGACAAAGCGATTCGCAATGTCGTAATCCAGAATCGAGTGGTTGTTCTTGATGTTGTAGTAATCCACACCGCCCGTGGGACCTACTGCGTTCGACTGCTGCGATTCCGCGAACGTTTGGGTCGCGGAGTTGCCCACAAGACCCGTATTTTTCGCCCAGGTGTAGTTGGCTCCGAACGCCAGGCCGTGCGAGGTGGAGTGTTGTACCTTGAGGACGAGGGAATTGTAATTGGAGCTGCCTATTGAGACATAGTCGGTCACATTAAGCAATCCCAAGTAAGGCTCGTTCGCCTCCATCGTGGAGATGGTGGCGCCGCCGCTGTCTCCGGCTGCTTTGCCGGTCAGGCCCGGCATTGGATTGGCTACCTGCGCCTGCGCTGGGTCGCTGGCGCCACCGGAGGCGATCCACGAAGCGCGCCACCCTGCCAAAGTGGCGGGGTTGACAGCAAAGGGACCGTTGAGCAGGTACCCACGCCACGGAAGAGTACCGCCCTTCGAGCCGACATAACCAGCATTGACGAGCCAGGTGGAGCTGAGCTGCTGCTCGATAAAGAAGTTCCACTGATCCGTATGGCCGGTCTTGTATAGCGTCCTGTTGAAGATAGTTACGGATCCAGTTCCCCCATAGTTGGCGGCAGCCTGGACAGGCCCGGGTGGCGGAATAACGTACGTATTGGTAAGCTGGTCAAAGGTTCCGGCAGGCAGACCGTTCGGCGCCAGGCCGAAGGGGATGGCGTTCACGGCAGTGTCGAACGCGATTGGGTTGTAGATGGTCCCGTTGGCGTTGTAGCCGGTATTGGAAGGTAGATAATTCCTGCCATATCCGCCACGCAACACGGTGTTAGTGCTCAGTTGGTAGGTGGCGCCGACGCGGGGAGCAACGTTGTTCCAGTTTGTTTCGTAAAGATTGCGGGAATACCCGCCCACACCGGGGAAGGTCACATAGCCAAGATTGCCGGTCGGGTTGATGGTGGCACCTGATGCAAACGGGGTGGTCTTATCCAGGACAAAGCTGGACATACGATTGTATCGCTCCGTCGGTCCCGGCTGGACTTCATACCGGATTCCAAAGGAGAGCAGCCATTTCGCCGTTGGACGATACGTGTTCTGGGAATAGACGGCCGTGTACTTCGAAGCGAGCGCAAGCTTCGGGGCGGTTCCGGCATTCATTTGCCAGCCTTCGACACCGGCCGCAATGGAAGCAGGGATGAATCCCTGATTCTGGTTGAGAGGCTCCAAGGCAGTGACGTTTAAGCCGTTAGCCGAGGCGTACTGCCCCGAGTAGTTGGTCGTTGTTATCGGAGGAGACTGCCACTGAATATCAGTGTAGTTCTGCAGGTAGACGCGATATTCCGCGCCAAATTTCATCGTAAGCCTTCCCTTGACCTTGCTAAGGCTGCCGGTAACGAAGTGATTGAGCTGATGCTCTTTCTTGTTCCCGTAGCTGTTGGAATTCAGAGCGGAATAGGGGGTAATGGCGGGCACTCCCGGCAGGTTGCCCGGGCCGAAAGGAGCTGCGGCTGCCACAGAGGCAGGCTGGCCGTATGCGGACGGGTCACCTAGCGCAGACAGTACCTGGGCCTCGGTGTTGATGTGGGTTATTCCATAGCGTACGTCGAGCACTGTGGTCGGGTTGAGGACGATGGTATCGCCGATGGCACCGTAGGGGTTCTTATCGATCACATTGCCCCCGTTGCCATTCTGATTTATCCAGGGACCGTTTGCTGCTTTCCCCAATAATTAGGAACGGTGATAGAGCCCTTGGAGATACCGGCGGAAAAGAAGATGGACTGGTTGCCTCTCACCTTGTAGTCTATCCGGCCGTTGAAGCTGTTACGGATCCTCCGGGCTGATGCCTACGTATTCATAGTTATTCACGTGGGTGTAATCCTGGCCGCCACCAGCCGCCAACGCGGGGCCGCCGTTGTAAGTTGCATTGGGCACGGGATAGCCCCCCAGGATCGCGAGACCGTATGGACTGGCACCCGTGACCTTGTTGCCAGCATATTGCGTGCGCTGGTACTGGGTAGTACTGCCGGGGACCAAGGTCGCGGTGAACGGATTGTAGATGTTTACGTTGGCAGCGGCTCCACTATTGCCCTTGATCTGCGTCTGGCTGAAGTCGCCAACCCGCTCGAGCAACGTTGGCACTGTAGCCTGAAACGTGGTGGAACTCGAGTGAGTGAGCCGCAGGAAGGATGCGAAGAAGAACAGCTTATCTCTGCCGTTATATAACTTCGGGATAATGACTGGACCGCCGATGGCGCCGCCACCCTGGAGCAACCGGTACTTCGGCCTCACAATGCCTTGATGGTTGTTGCTAAAGCTATTGGCGTTCAGATCTTCGTTGCGCATCATGAAGTTGAGATCGCCATGAAACTCGTTGGTGCCGTTCTTGGTGGTCTGGGAGACCACGCCCTGGGCCATACCGGTGTCCGCGGTGAAGTTGTTGGACGTAACCCGGACCTCCGCAAGCGCGTCCGGATTGGGAAGCACCGCAGTCTCATGCCATGCAGCGCCCTGGATCGAGATACCATCCAGTTGGATGTCGTTGCTGCCGATTTCTCCGCCGTTGATACGCATACCGGACATGTTTCGCCGATCCAAATATCCGACGCCCAAAGACGTGCTGGCAAGCTGTTGGGGATCGCCCACGACACCGGACTCCAATGTCGCAAAGTATAGGGAGTTGCCATTGATGTTAGTTTGATTGGTAATCGTAGCCGAGCTTACCGCGTCCGAGACGGTAGCGTTTTCCGTCTGAATGGCAAGTGCATTTGCCGTCACCTCAATGGAACTGGTCGCGGTGCCGATTGCCATCGGGACGTCCGCTCGCACTGTGGTATCGCCGGCAAGATTGATATCGGTCTTTTTGTATGTTGAGAAGCCGGTGGCAGTGACCGTAAGCGTATACTTGCCGATCGGAAGGTAAGGCACGTTATATTCGCCCTTATCGTTGGATTGGGCTGTCGTGCTTACGTTAGTTGCTTGCTCCGTAACGGTAATAGCCGCGTTCGGCACGACTGCCCCGGTCTGGTCGGTAACAGTTCCTGTGATAGCGCTGGACTTTACTTGTGCGAACAATGGGCTGGCCCCGGTTGCAAGTGCAAACAGCAACACTAGAAACACTCGTGCAGTAATTCTTAATTTCCTCATTTGGCTTCTCCTATTCTTTTCGGCAGTGAATTGTTGGTGAGAACCAGTACTGCCGGGTGCGATATAGCGTTTTTGCATCAAACTCTTGATGCAATTCGATTGAGACACAATTCTCGCCCCTTCATTCGTTGATGACGGTCGAACGCTAACGACGGATCGAACCATTTCCGCACCGATTCCTTAGGGGTCTTCAGATCGGACGACACGCTAACAGAGACGTGTATAACAGGTCAAGATTTTTTTTTAAATCTTTCGAAGTGTTCCGAACCGCCGAATCATCTAGCCGACATCACTGAGTAGAAGCAGGCCTTTTCGCTTACCCAGTACTCCTGGTGATTGGTTCCCGCATGCCGGATGCCTTCACCGCCGCGGTGCTGCTGTCGCTGGAAACAGCACACCCCGGGGCTAACCGCCGTGTCGCGTCTTCTTCTGCTATTTGCCGAATTCCACCTTGTCGGTGCGACAGTCATGCTGGTTTCGGCCTGTCTAATAGGTCGTACCAGCTCGACAGCCATCTTAGAGGCCATCCGGCCTGGAGCCACTGTTCTGTATGTGAAGGTTTATGCGTTCGCCAACTCGGCGCTGGTCACTGGTGAACCTTCGGACTCAGAGACTTAGCCGCACATCGTTCGGAGAGTGCAGTTGCCGGTTTCCCAAAGGTCTCCGTAAGTCGAAAGCGATAGTGGTAGCGGTTTAAATTCAAACTACCACCACTCGAAGGCGATATGAATTGATACTGACTCGCTTACGCAAACAAATATCAAATCCCGGGTCAGAGATTATTTCAGTCGAAGTAGCTTATTTACGCACAACGCATCCATCGGAGCAGATAGTGCCAGGCTGGGCCTGCGTCCGCGTGTAGACCTGTTTGTACTCCTGATGCCTCGCCGGGATGTCCCGCGTTGTGGTGATGGTCAAGGTCTTACCGTCCGGCGAGAGGGACCATACTTCTTTGACCTTCAACGTGACATTCCCAGGCATTCCACCAAACGGTTCGGTAGTCTCAATCACGAGGTTATCCGCCTGCAGTTTCGCAGTCACTTCAGCCTTCTGAATCCCAGTGTCCATGGGCTTGGTGTGAGGACTGCCGTCGCCGTCCAACGTGTATTCGTGGATCAAGCTTTGGGAGTCGACTACGTGCAAGGTCTTGGCATCTTGACGGACCGTCAGCAGAACCACCGGGGCGGGGCGCTGCCCACCACCAGCAGCGGCTGCTGCACCACCGGCGGGCCTAGGAGCGGGGGGGGTCACCCTGGTCATCCAATACGATAGATCGGGTACAGGGTCGCTGTTGGCACTGTCCCGCGCCCAGGTGCCACTAAAGTCAGGGGTGGCAGCCATTACCAGAGTCGGCAGCAAGATCATGATCATGCCAAGCATCAGGAGTTGTTTTTTCATAAGGCTGCTTTCATCCTCATCGGTACATACTTCTCTGTCTCGTGCTGCTCTTTGTTGGTCGCGAAGACCACATCCTCGCGTGCAATTTATGCTTGTTGCGGCTGCTGCGTGCCGTGTATCTTGACCCCGATTTTGTTGGCAATCGCCCTGATATTGCGCTGCGCCTCTTGATACTCATCAGCGGAGCGCAGGAACTCCACATACATGATGGGATCCGGCCACCCGCCGGCGGGATCCGTCGTCATCTTGCTGATGTGGGCGAGAAAGACCTCGTAATCCATGTTGCCCGTGCCATTCATCGCCCAACTGAGGCCAGGAAGCATGTCATTCCACACATAATCCTTGGCGTGAATGTAACCGATCATTCCGTGAAGCACCTCGAAGGTCGTGTTCATCAGCTCCGTCATGCGGAAGGCAACGGCTGGGTTGACCATGTTGGTAATATCGAGACCGCATACGATCCGCGAATCGCCAACGTCCTCACGCAGTCGCTTCATCGCCCAGGGATTATTGATGGCCTCTGTGTTCACGGGTTCAATGCCTATCAGAATCTTGCTGCCCGCAGTCGACTTGGCAGATGTTCTTGAGGGCATTGACCGACCGCTCCCACGCTGTTTTGCTCCAGTTCAGAGGATGCGCCTTGTCACGGCCGGGAAACATGCTGCCTGTGTGGGTGAGGATCATTTTGCAACCACACTGTTCCGCGGAATGAATCGCGTCGATGATATGCCTCTGCCACTGCTCGGCCTCAGAGCCGGGGGCAATGATGTTGCCGGCACAATGGATGTTATAGAAGACGACATCATTGGCCTTCAGCTGCTTCTTCATTTCTGTGATTTCGGAATCAGGCATCGTCCTGCTAAGCCATCCTGCGGATGCAGCCTCGCAGGCAGTCCAGCCACCGGCACGCATGGTCTTGAAGAGAGCGTCATAATTCGTTCCCTCTCTGTTGGTAATGTCCTGACTATTGCTCAAGCGGATGACGCCCGGCCCCGGAGTAAGGTCTCGTTTGACGTTATCCGGCGGACTCCACTGATAGAGGAAATCCTCACCCCACACGGGAGGCAGTCCCACTTCTTTGACGATTCCGGAAGTTTGGGCGGCCATCTTGGACGGTGAGCCCGCAGCCAGTGCGCCCGCCGCGGCCCCCGCCCCTGCAAAAAATTTACGTCGAGAAATTGTCATAGCGCTAGGTGAATCTCCAGTTGGCGAACTGCTTTGCGGTGCAAGAGCGTTGATTTCTGGATCTACTTCTTCGTGTTCATCGCTACCATGTTCTGCATCATCTTCATCATGTAGTCGCCGCGCGGGCTGCCGAAAATGTCGATCGCGTAAACATCGACGTCACGAATGTACGCGCCATGCTCCACATTGGGAGGCAGGATGATGACATCACCTTTTTGAACCCGATAGAGTTTACCGTCGATGATCTCGTCGCAGTATCCCTCGAGCACGATCATGATCTGTTCTTGTGGATGATGATGTGGCGCAAAATAAGAGTTGGCGTCCATCTTCAGAAAGCTAATCATTGCTTGCTCACCCACAACCAGGCGAGAGTTGGAGCCTTCCACAAGCTCAGTCGGTGGTAAATCGAGCTGATGGATCACGCGTTTCTTGAATTCTTCGGCGCTGGCGACGGGTAGCTCCGTGGGCATCTTTCATCCTCTTTCCAAGGCAAATATTTTTTGCGAGAAGAAGCTAAAGTGCTCCTTCTCAAGCAGACGAACCTTATCAGAAACCTGTTGGACAGGTCAAGCACAGAAAACCTAATCTTTGGATACGTATTACGACGAAGATTTCGGATCGGGCTTCGTCGTCACGCATCAACCCCTGTTGCGCCAGTCAAAGTTTGCCTTCCAGACGCGACTTTCAGATGACATAGCTCCAAGGCAGTTCTGATCTGCTCCGATTAGGACCGGGCGAGTCACGCCATCATAGACCATGGTGCCCGATCGGACAGATGTTCGTGCTCGTACCTTCCTATAGGGCCCGGCTCCTGTTATTGCGGCAGCGCGTAGACCACTAGCATCGATCCGCTTTTCTCCGACTTGCGATCGCGTCCGGTGCTTGTTGCGAACGCAACGTACTGCCTGCCGTCCACCATGTATGTCGCAGGGCTGGCGATACCGGGAAATGGCAGAGGCGTCGACGAGATCAGTTTGCCGGTCTTGGTGTCATAGACCTTGAAGTGGGGGTCTGCAACTGCAGAGGCGATGATCAAAATGCCGCTTCCGGTCACCACACCTGCACCATAGTTTTCGCTTCCGTAGTCTTTCAGGCCCTTTGCCGCCAACTCCGGATATTCGCCGAACGGGATATTCCAAAGGAACTTTCCAGTATTCAGATCAACCGCGGTCAACGTGCCCCATGGCGGAGCAGTGGCGGGATAGCCATCCGGATCGCGGAACGAGCGGTAGCCCTGAGTGCTGTAGCGCGAATGGGGTTCGACGTCGGGGCCGCCGCCGCGTGGGGCAGTGCGGTCCATAACTGACGTGTACCAGGCGATTCTTTCGGAGTTAAAGAACGCGACGTGATTGACGGGATCGGTCATGATGCCACCCCACTCGACTCCGCCGGCAAAACCCGGCGTCACGATAGTCTCTCTTTTAAAGTCTGGCGGCGTAAACATAGGACCGGACAACATTGTTTTGAAGCGTGCCAGCACAGCGGCATGAGCTTCCGGAGTGCGATTGGTCAGATCGTTCTCGGTAATGGTCTGCGCCCACGAGAGAGGCGGCGTTATGCGCGGAATCGGCTGAGTCGGCGAGGCAACATCGCCGGGAGCGGTGGCTGCCGGAACCGGTTTTTCGTCGATGGGGAACATCGGCTCGCCAGTCTCGCGGTTAAAAATGTAGACATAGCCGTCTTTGGGAGTAGCGATCACCACGTCGACAGACTTCCCATTGCGCATCAAGGTGGACAGAGTTGGCGGGCAGGCGAAGTCAGCATCCCACAGATCATGATGTACCGCCTGGAAGTGCCAGAGTTTCTTGCCCGTGGTGGCGTCGATGGCGATGATGCTGTTGGCATAGAGATTGTTGCCGAGGCGATCGCCTCCATAAAAATCGTCAGCAGCGGAACCCGTGGTGGCAAAAACGATGCCGCGTTTCTCATCCATGGAAACGCCAGCCCAGGCGTTGGCGCCGCCAGCCTTCAGATACGCATCTTTGGGCCAGCTATCATAACCCTCTTCGCCGGGATATGGGATTGTATGAAAGGTCCAAAGCAATTTGCCGCTCCGGACGTCCCAGCCGCGGAGGTCGCCCGGTGAGGCCGGCGTCGTCTCGCCCACACCGCCGTGGGTGATGAGAATATCCTTGTAGAGCCCGGCCGGACTCGCCATGCCGACTTTGTTTTCGGAAGCTTTTCCGCGTAGCTGATCGTTGAGATCGATCGTACCGTCCTTGCCGAAGCTCAGGATGGGTTTGCCGGTGTCGGCATCCAACGCGGTCATCAAATTGGCCTTCGCGACGATTAGACGGCGCTCTTTGCCGTCGGTCCAGAATGTTACGCCGCGCGGGTTGCGTCCGATCTGCGACGTCAGCGTATACTCCCACTTGGACTTGCCGGTCACCGCATCCAGGGCGTAAACGGTACTCACACCCACGCCGTAAAGAATTCCGTTAACCACAATCGGTTGATTCTCGATCGTCGACGGTCCGCCAAGGTCATAGCGCCAGACTTCCTTCAGCTGACCAGCGTTCCTGGCGTTGATCTGGGTCAGAGTCGAATACCGCATCGCACCCGGGTCGCCGCCATAATAAGGGTAATCAACGTTCTTTGGCGGGGGGCGCCGCGCATGGTCAAGACACCTGCGGAAAAAAGACCAATGGTGCAGAATACGACACCGCCAATTACTCGCATAAAACGTCTCCCTTGCGGCTTTCGTTAGAAGTCTTACAAATCGACGCGGCGAGCGAGGAGCCAAGCAGCCCTCGCCTGCCGCGCAAGGTTTAGTGACTACGGTGGCAGACACTGTCAGCGATAGACTGGGAGCTGACCGGGAATCTTTACCGCAATCTTATAAATACTGGTCGCGGCCGTGAAGTAAGCCGTCTTGCCGTCGTCACCGCCCCATGCCAGGTTGGACGTGACCTCAGGCAGACGAATCTGACCCAGCAATTGGCCCTTCGGTGTGAAGATGCGGAAGCCACCCGGGCCTGCAGCCCACAGATTGCCTGCCGAATCCACCTTCATACCGTCCGGATTGCCATCACCCGGTTCTTTGCTGCAGATCGGCGAACACCTGCTGGTTGACCAGCGTGCCATCGGGCTTGACGTCGTACTTATAGATGGCCGGCGGGTTCTCGGAGTTCGAGACGTAGAAGGTCTTGCCATCTCGCGAGAAAGCCAGGCCGTTGGGGCGCGGCAGGTCGGTGATCACAGCAGTCAGGTTGCCGTCCTTGTAGCGGTAGACGCCGTTGAACTTGATAACGTGGCGGGGGTCCTTGTCCATATCCTTGTTTGGCGCAGTCGGATCGAAGAATCCGTATGGCGGGTCGGTGAAGTACAACGCGCCGTCCGCAGCGAACACCAGATCATTCGGGCTGTTAAACTGCTGGCCCTGATACTTGTCCAGGAACGTTTTCACGTTCATCTTGTCGTCCAGCTGCACGATGCGCCGCATGCCGTGCTGCATCATCAGTACAGTACCGTCCTTGTTGACTGCCATTGCGTTCGAGCCCCCATAGGCACCTGCAGGGAAGCTCTGCAAACCGCCGGCCTTGTCGAGCAGGACCTTTAGCTTCCCATCCGGCGTGAGGCTGTACATCTTATTGCTGGACAGATCGCTGAACCATAGAGCCCCTTTGTGCCACACAGGACCCTCGGTCCACACGAAACCGGTGGCGATCTTCTCAATCTTCACATCCGGCGCGATTATGGCATCCAGCGCCGGCGAGTAACGGACAATCTTGGCTGTCGGCACCACTTCGTGAACGGCCATCTGCCCCGAAGCCGGAGCGCCTCCCGTAAAAAACAGCCCGCTTGCCAATAAGAAAGTCATATTCCCTGCCGTGAACTTCATTGCGAAATATCTCCGGGTTTACTGTACAGAATGATTAGGGCAACGCGAAAACAATAATAGATGCGATCAGTGATCGGAAGACGTTTCGGCATTGCCGCTCACCATGTAAAGAAATTGGGCCGTCTTAGCAGACATATTGATATTCGCGTGTGCGGTCTTCCCTGTTGAAGGTACGCGGTACGCCGTGCCGGCAGGGAGCTTCCTCAGTTCCTTCCCGAAAAGCATGTTGACATCACCGTCGGTCGCGATCCAGATCTCCTCGACGCCCTGAGCATCGCTGTACGGCCGCGCCATTTCCATTGAAGGAAGCTCGACCTGGGTCACGGCTTGGTAAGCGCCTAGGCCATCCTTTGTTGTGATGAGTGCGCGTTCCTTGTCGTACCAGGCGTTTGTGACCTGCGGCTTCGCACTATTGTCGACAACTTCGAGCGTCGACTTGGCAGTGACCCCTTCAGGCAGCTTCTGACTGATAACGTAGAACGTCATGTACTGATCGCCAGTTCCGGTCATCTTGAACTCGAGCCCAGGCGTAATGATGAAAGCCTTGCCCTTCGACAGCTCGAATGATTTGTCGCCGGACTTGATGATTCCGGTGCCGGAGTTCACGACGAAGACCTGTTGCATGTCTTTTAGCTCGCCGCTGATTGGGTGGGCAGTGGAGCCCGGCTCTAGCATCGCGTAACTGACCGCTGTTGCATTGGTGAGAACCGCGCCCTTGTGGATAGGATGCAACGGATCAGAACCCTGGAGCGAAGTAAGCATGTCCCGGAAATAGAGATTGCCATACATCATTCTGGGGAACGCGTCACGCCAGTTGCCCATGAACATATCCACGTCGGGCTCGGTCGCCGGATTGATCGGGCTGTTATCAAGCCTCGCGAAGTCCGTTCCCGGTTGTCCACCTCCGCCTTGTGGCCCACCACCTCGAGGTCCCCCTGGGCTCCAGCTTGCGGTCCACCGCCGTTTCCTCCTCGCGAGAGGGGTCCCATGTAGATCATTTCGACCGGTACGTCTGACCAGTTGATATTGCTGTGTGCGGTGACGCCTGTAGGAGGGATACGGTACGCCTGCCCGGGTGTCATGCGACGAAGGTTCTTCCCGAGAGAAAGTGTCGTCTCGCCTTTCACCATGATCCATGCCTCTTCACCCGGATGGCTGTGAGGCTGCGGCATCGTATGAGGAGGAATCGTGCAGAGATTCATGCCGCTGGGACCGCCGTTGCAAGTATGGACCCAGTGCGCGCCGACCCTTCTGTCGAGGTCGAAGCGGTTCACGACCACGAGGTCTGGGCTGGGCTTGTAGTTGCTGGGAAGCGGTTGCGCTCTGACGTAGAAGGCCAGAGGCTCTTTGCCAGTGCTGGTCAGTTTGAAATCGAAATCCGGCGTCAGCGTGAATCCCACACCTTCCTTGACATCGTAAGACTTCGAATTAACCGTAATCTTCCCTTCGCCGGCGACGGCGTAAAAAATCTGCACATCGCCTTTGGGTGCTCTTCCGCTGGCGGTGGCACCGGGAGCCAGCGTGGCGTGGCTGATCGTCGAGATGTCAGTGAGTACGGCGCCCTTTAGGGTGGGGTGTACCGGATCCGGCCCTTGCAGCTTGGTCAGAATATCTCGAAAGACGAGGCTACCATACACCGTGCGGGGCTTGGCATTCCTGTAGTCGTTGATGAACATATCGACATTTGGATCAACTTTCGGGTCAACAGGCGTCGGGTCCAGAGCATCGTCCCGAGAGGTTGGCTGCTGTGCCTGACCACCACGACGCGGTGCCTGCTGAGCATCACTGGATGTGGCAGCAAAACAACTTGCAATGAACAAAAGTCCGACGATTCTTTTCATACAACCTCCAGATACTGGGAAGTGGGGAAAACTATGCACTTGACTCCGACGACCACAAGATCGTCGGCGAAGTCCTCTGGCATATAACCCCCTTTCATTGGAAAGCGAAAGCCGCGTAGAGGTTTAGGGCAAAGCGTAGGCGGCCACTACATCTCCGCTGCTTTGGCTGAAGGCACCCCCCGTGGCGACGATTACGATGTATTGTTTGCCGTCCTTGCCCCGGTAGGTGATGGGTGTATCTCCCCCGGCGGCTTCAAGTGTTGTATCCCACAACATCTTTCCGGTCTTTTCATCGAAGGCACGGAAGTGCAGGTCGGGCGTAGCGGCGATAAAAAGCAGTCCACCAGCAGTTGTTATTGCCCCTCCCATATTGAGCGAGCCGGTGTTTTTGATGCCCTTGGCTTCCAGTTCGGGAATAGTGCCAAACGGTTCGCGCCACACGTATTCACCTGTATCCAGATTCAGTGCAACCAGTTCGCCCCATGGCGGCTGCTGGCAAGGCCAGCCAGTCTTGCTGTCTGCAAAGCGGTCGTAGTGCCCGCCCAGCGGCCCTTTGCGCTCGTACGGCACTTGCGAACCCGGTGCTGTCGGAACCATCTGGCCATAATCCGCGTAGTCGTTTACGTTATAGAACACATAGTTCAATTTGGGATCGTAGGTTCCCCCCTGCCAGTTCGCGCCGCCCCAGGTACCCGGGAAGACAATCGACGGCTGCAGCCCATAGCGTGTGAATGGTCCATCGTTATGGGTGGTGCGGGATATCTCGTGAAAAGGTCTTCGCAGGCCTTCGTGTGCTCTGGCGTCACATTCGCAAGCTCTTCCTTCTTGAAGCTCATGCGCGAAAGCGGCGCAGGCTTCAGTGGGAACGGCTCCGTGTTCCATGAGTCCTCACCCGGCACATCGCTCGCCGGAATCGGGCGTTCCTCCACGCCATAGATCGGTGTGCCATCGCGCCGGTCGAGTATCCATACAAGGCCCGTCTTATTGGTCTGCACGACGACCGGAATCGTCTCTGACCCACGGTGAACATTCGCCAGGATCGGCGCGCCGCCGAAGTCGAATCCCACGTATCGTGGTGGATCACCTGGAAGTGCCACTTCTGCTTACCGGTCAGCGCATCCAGAGCTACCAGCGTCTGGCTATAGAGATTCGCACCCTTGCGGTCCCCGCCGTACTCATCCGTGAGTAGACGCGCGATCGGAACGAAGACGGTACCCGTCTCCAGATCGACACTCAGAAAGCCCCAGGCATTCGTACCCGAACGATTCTTCCAGGAATCCGGCGTCTCCCAGGTTTCAATGCCCTGCTCGCCCGGATGCGGAACCTAGTGAAACTGTCCACAGCAGCTTGCCCGTCACCACATCCCAGCCGCGAGTATCACCAGATGGACCAAGCGCAGGCGCTCCTGCACGCGCACGCCGGTGATGATGACATTCTTGTAAATCGAAGGGGGCGAGCTCATGCCAACTTGCGTTTTGAATCCGTTCGCAACGCCCTCTTTGAAATCGACGATACCGTCGGTGCCGAACCCTTCACAGGGCTTGCCGGTCTTAGCGTTGAGAGCAATGAGCGAGCCGGCGGCGGTGCCAAATACGATGCGCGGCCCCTCCTTCTTCCCGTCTCCAGGCCAGTAGGCCACGCCGCGCGTCGAGGCATTGTCGTTGTTGCTCAGCTCGTATTCCCAGATCTGCTTGCCCGTGCTCGCGTCCAGCGCCACCACGCGACTGAAAGGCGTGGGGAGGTAGATAACGCCGTCGACCATGAGCGGCGTTGCCTCACTCCTCCGGGCACGAGCGCGACCCGCCCGTGCAGGCGCGGCACCATTGGCCGACGGAGCCGGCTCTCCGGCAGGAGGAGCAGCAGCCGCAGGCGTTGCTGGAGTCATATGAAACGTCCACACCCTCTTCAACTTGCTTACGTTATCCACATTGACCTGAGTAAGGGGGAAAAACGAGTACTGCCGCCATCATGCCCATACATCGGCCAGTCGCCCGATGCTTGTCCAGAACCCGAGGCTTGCCCAAAACAGGTCACTGCCGCACACAAAAACATCGTTGGAACCAGGCTGGCCATGCGCCCACGTAAACCCATGCTTCTAACCTCCAGGAAATAACCACGTATCGAGATCATGCTTCTGCTAGATACGCGCGGACGAACAAAAAGTCCGCAGAGTACCAGCACTATTTTTGCCCGAAGAGGCAAAAGCGCTTAACCCGAATCGAGACGGAAGCGTAGCAGAGCCCTGTTGAACAGGTCAAGAGGCCAGTTTGAGAAAACTGAACAGTTTATCCGTGCCGGCTGCAAAACCGAGACCAGCCTTCCAGCGCGTTGCGGGCACCACGGGTCAATGCGCCGATTGAGCCGTACCCGCCCAAGGGTTTGCCATCGATAATGGCGTTGTCTTCAAGGACCGCGGAATCCCGAGTCCCGCAGAAAGGCCGTTCGTCGTTTTGAAAAGGTGCTTGACCTGTCTAATAGGACATTGCTAACATCACCGGGCTCCGCTTTAAGTGCGATCGGCGAATGCTTTCAGAATGCATGCCATTCCGAAAGCGTGGAGGATATACGGAAATGAAGCCTCTCTGCGTATGGGCATCACTCGCGGTTTTCAGCACGGCGCTTCTGGGACCAGCAGCATGGGCTCAAAGCAACAGCTCCAAAGGTCCCGATCCCTGCGCCGGCCAAACGGCAACCGATGTTCCACAGGTGTCTATTTCCAACGGCTTGGTCCACGCACTTATCGATCTTCCGGATGCGGACAAGGGTTGGTACCGCGCCTCACGTTTTGATTGGTCTGGCGTCATTCCATGTCTTTCCTATGATGGGCACACCTATTTCAATCCCTGGCGGCCAACCCACGACCCCATGGGACACGATTCACTTTCCGGGCCGGTGGAAGAGTTTAACTCCCTGGAGTCGAAGGCGCCCCTTGGCTTTGAAGACGCCAAGGCTGGCGATCTATTCGTCAAGCCGGGTGTGGGTGTTCTTCGCAGACTTGATGATGCTCCGTATAAGTTTTCGACACCGTATCCGATTGTTGATCACGGCAAGTGGAGCTACAAAGCAAAATCGAACGAGGTCGCGATCACGCAAAACCTGAGTTCTCCGATAGGTTATGGGTACGACTACACCAAGACACTCGAGCTTGAAAAAGGCGGGCCGGTACTCGTGATCCACCACCACATGAAAAATACCGGCACGAAGGCAATCGATACGGACGTCTACGATCACGACTTCTACCGGCTGGATAACGTCACCACTGGTCCCGACATGTCAGTCCACTTTGCCTTTACACCAACCGCTTCCCGCCCTCTCGCGAACGGTGGCGAACTCAATGGACATGATCTCGTCTATCACAGCGAGCTTCAGGAGCGTCAGTCAGTACAAAGTGGCATTACTGGCTACTCCAGTAGTCCCTCTGATTATGACTTTATCGTCAAGAACGGGAAGACCGGAGTTGGTGTGGAGCAGACGAGCGATTCACCAATCGCCAGTATCAATTTCTGGTCAGTGCCGACTGTGATCGCACCCGAAGCCTACATTCATATCCACATCGCTCCCGGTGCAAGTCAGGATTGGACGATCCGTTATCGATTCTTCGATAAGTAGCCCCTGCAGCATCCAAGTGAAGCAGCCTTGATGTCGGCGATGACAGAACAGATCGCGTTGGCCGAGTAGCTGCTTGCAATTTCACACAATCAAGAGGACTCTGCACGCGCGAAGAGCCCTGATTATCTCCAGATCGTTGAAGCGAATCAACCAAGGCGAGGCCACGGTCGTTTGGCTTTCGGCATAGACAATGTCAGCGATTGGGGCAGCTATTCGACGGGTGAGGTAGCCTTCTTCGCATCTTCGAAATGCTTTTTCATCAATACGCCAGCGCGGACTGAGTTACCCTCGTCGATTGCAGTTGCGATTTGGTCATGGTTTTCGACGACCTTCAGTACCTCCGCCTTCGCCCTGAGATTCAGGATGCCCACTTGCATGGTTCGCCGAACGCACTCGTGCATCGCGTTGCACATCACGTCCACGAGTGGATTCCCGGTCGCACCATTGATCACACTATGAAATTCCAGGTCGTGTTGTACGAACCTATCAACGACGCCGACGTCGCGCTTCATACCGGCTACCGCTGAGCGCAGTCGTACAACATCGGCTCGTGTGCGGCGCTTCGCCGCTATCTGCGCAGCATGCACCTCAAGGATCGTACGAATCTCCAACACCTGCTTGATCGAGATCTGGCTCGTCGTAACCGCATGTAGCATCAGGTGGGTCAGGAATGAGCTATCGAGGACGCCGACCTTTGGAGACCGGCCATTTTCCTTTTTGATGATGCCCGAGACTTCGAGAGAACGGAATGCTTCACGGACAATACCACGACTGATCTTCAGGTCTGTGCTGGTTCGCAGCTCCGACGGCAGCGTGTCTCCCGAAGAGAGACCATTCTTCCGGATGTGATCGAAGAGGTGCTCGATTACACGGACTGTCAGCGAAGTAGCCGGCATAAGGTTCAGGACCCCCCCGTTTCATTATGTCATTGCGTGAAAAGGGGCACGCACGCCCATCTGCACGGCTGGCGAAGCGAACCGCATCCGGTTGAACAGGTTAAACGATTTGCACGGAATTCGAAACTGTAGCGAATCGTCTCGTGGCAGTATATGCGATCCCCTCAACTAGAATAGCCCAGTGCCGTCTGTCCGAAAGATACCTATCTGGATGACAACCTTCCTTCGTGAAGAACGATTCTCGGGCTTGCAGCGGCGCGTTAGCCAGGTTCGCGAGACACCGAGCGACCGGGATCACGGGGCCGTCGGCGCTGTTTACTTGGTCTCTGCCGGTTTGGGCGGATAGTTCGCGGCGAGCCAGGCCGTAATCTTATCCATGTCTTCGTCAGAGCCATTGGCTCCTCGAGAGCGCATCTCATCGACGATGTTTGCCCATTCCTCCGCAGTGTGGCGCTCGGAGGTGACCACGGACGTGGCGTGGCAACCGGTGCAGATGCGCAGGAATGGTTCGCGGCCGGGACCGGGCGGCAGATCCGGCGTGTTGTTGGCGGGGGGCGGAGTCTGCTGAGCAACACCACTGTAGGAAAGCGCGGCTGCGAGGACACCCCCGACGGCAAGCGGCAAGACGAGCGACCATGCCTTTAACTTCATCTAGAGGAACTCCCTAAAGGCGCCTTGGGCGAAACAGCTGTAGTCTAACAAAGCCCTGTTATACAGGTCAACGCAGCGTTCAAAGTAGCCGACTACCTTGAGTCGGCACTGGTATTTCCGAAGTGATTGCATCCGGGGCTACGGAATGGATCGTGCGTCAGGCCGTTCACACTTCGAGCGGTCGCTCGGGATGTACCAAAAGCCACGCCAGCGCTCCCAGCAGCACAAGCGAGGCGGCGACCGCAAATGGCATCTTCCAGTCGTAGTGCTGCGCCAGCCAGGGAGTGAGCGAGGCAGTGATCGCGCCGCCGATCTGACAGCTCATATTCATGATGGAAGAGAACACGCCCGAGTTCTTCCCCGCCAGATCGCTGGAGACAGACCAGAACGTGCTCTGACAAAAATAGAGGCACCCTGCTCCCAGCGACAGCAGCACTGCGGCGGTAAAGGCATCCGCCACGCGGGAACCAACTACCAGGAACACTGCGGTCAGAAACATGGACACCGCAGCCAGAAAACAGCGGCCTGTGCGCAACCCGCGGGTGCGGGAGAGGAAATCGGAGGCAAAGCCGCCGGCGAGGCAAAAGATCGTCATGCACGCGAAGGGCATCATGGTGAACACAGCGCTGGTCTTGAGGTTCAGCCCGCGCGCCTGTGCCATATAGAGGTAGAACCAGCTGAAAAAGACCCAAGACGTGTAGCCTAGGGCAAAGTAGCTGAGCATGAGGGCGGGAAGGTCGACACGCGAAAAAATGGCCCGCCAAGAGATGCTGCGATCACGCACGTGGGCTGCGCCTGACGTGTTTGCGAGCGAAACGAGACCTTCGCGGATCTCCTCTTGCTCGGCAGGGCTTACCCTGGGATGATCTTCGGGTCGGTCACGGGCGATAATCCACCAGACGATGGCGCCGAAAGCGCCCAGCGCGGCGTCGAACCAGAAGGCCGCGCGCCATCCCCGGCTGAGGATGATCCAGGTAAGCAGCGGCGGAGCAACCATGCTGCCGGCGCCTACGCCGGCAAAGATAAGTCCGTTGACGAAGCCGCGCTCTTTCTGAGGAACCCACCGGGCAACGAATTGATTGGCCGCCGGAAAGATGACAGCCTCAGCAACGCCCAGTGCGCAGCGCACAGCAAAGAGCAGGACAACTGCGTGGGCATAGCCAGCCGGCAGCAGGGCCGTGAGCACGTTACAGAGCGCCCAGATGAGAACGCCGCCGGTGATCACGAGCCGCGGCCCGAAGCGCACGGCGAGCACGCCGGCCGGAATCTGGAAGCTGGCATAGCCGACCAGAAATGCCGAAAAGACCCAGCCCAGTTGCTGATTGCCCAGGCCGAACTGGTGGCTGAGCTGGGTACCTGCGATGACAATGTTGGTGCGGTCAAGGAACGAGATGGAGCTCAGAACAAAGAGCCAGAAACAGAGAAAAAATCTGGTCCGTGAACTGCGTGCAACGGGTGTAGCGACGGGCATAGTGTCTCCGGGAGCACTGGTCACTGGCGAACCTTCAAAGTCCGGGCTCGGAGGTCTGACCGGCACATCGGCCGCGAAAGTGTAGTTGCGGTTTCCAAAAAGTCTCTGTACGCCGAAAACAGGTATGAGTTGATATTGGCTCGGTTCGCAGTCGAATATCAACTTCGGGTTAAAGATTGTTCGAACGCCAGCGGGCTCAATTTGGCGTCACGCATCCAGCGGAACACATTTCGCCAGGCTTGGCCTGCGTACGGGTGTAGACCTCTTTGTACTCCTGATGTCTCGCCGGGATGTCTCGCGTTGTGACGATGGTCAAGGTCTTACCGTCCGGCGAGAGGGTCCATACTTCTTTGATCTTCAACCCGACATTCCCAGGCATCCCACCAAACGGCTCAGTAGTCTCAATCACCAGGCTGTCCGCCTGCAGTTTCGCAGTCACTTCAGCCTTCTGAATCCCAGTATCGGTGGTCCTGGTATGAGGATTGCCGTCCAGGATGTAATTGCGCACGATGCTTTGGGACTCTGCTTGCTGCAGGCTCTTGGCATCCTGATGGATGGTCATAACCACCTGGGCAGCGCGCTGCCCACCACCACCGCCGGCTCCTGCACCACCACCGCCCCTGGGAGCGGCGGGAGCTACCCTGGTCATCCAATACATCAGATTGGGTACGGGGTCACTGTTGGCACTGTCCCGCGCCCAAGACCCATTGAAGTCAGGAGTGGCGGCCATTGCCAGAGTCGGCAGCAAGATCATGCCAAGTATAAGAAGTTGTTTTTTCATAAGGCTGTTGTCATCCTCGTCGGTACATACTTCTCTGTCTCTTGCTGCGCTTTGATCGTCGCGAACATCACATCCTCGCGCGTAATTTATGCTTGTTGCGGCTGCTGCGTGCCGTGTATTTTGACTCCGATTCTGTTGGCGATCGCCCGGATATTGCGCTGCGCCTCTTGATACTCCTCGGCGGAACTCAGGAACTCCACATACACGATGGGATCAGGCCACCCGCCGGCGGGATCCGTCGTCATCTTACTGATGTGGGCGAGAAAGACCTCGTAATCCATGTTGCCCGTGCCATTCATCGCCCAGCTGAGGCCAGGAAGCATGTCGTTCCACACAAAATCCTTGGCGTGGATATATCCGATCATTCCATGCAGCACCTCGAATGTCGTGTTCAGGAGCTCGGTCATGCGGAAGGCAACGCCAGGATAAGCCATGTTTTGAATGTCGAGACCGCATACGATACGCGAATCACCAACGTCTTCACGCAGTCGCTTCATTGCCCAGGGATTGTTGATCGCCTCAGTATTCACAGGTTCAATGCCAATCAGAATCTTGCTGCCCGAAGTCGACTTGGCGATGTTCTTGAGAGCATTGACCGACCTCTCCCACGCCTGCTTGCTCCAGTTCAGAGGATGCGCCGTGTTCCTGTTGGGATACATACTGCCTGTGTGCGTGAGAACCATCTTGCAACCACACTGCTCTGAGGAATGAATCGCATCGATGATATGCCGCTGCCACTGCGCGGCATCCGGATCAGGAGCAATGATGTTACCGGCGCAATGGATGTTGTAGAAGACAACATCGTTGGCCTTGAGCTGCTTCTTCATCTCCATCACTTCAGAGTCCGGCATCTTTCTGCTCAGCCACGCGGCGGACGCAGCCTCGCAGGCAGTCCAGCCACCTTCACGCATGGCCTTGAACATCGCGGCATAGTCCGAACCTTCGCGGTTAGTGATGTCCTGGCTGTTGCTCAGCCGGATGACACCCGGCCCCGGTGTAATGTCCCGTTTGACGTTATCCGGCGGACTCCACTGATAAAGGAAATCCTCACCCCATACGGGAGGCAATCCCACTTCTTTGACGATTCCGGAAGTTTCGGCGGCGGCCTTGGACGGTGAGCCTGCAGCCAGTGCGCCTGCCGCAGCCCCCGCCCCTGCAAAAAACTTACGTCGAGAAATTGTCATAGCGTTAAATGAATCTCCGTATTCATGAACTGCTTGCAGTACTAAAAGACGGTAATCTCTTGAATCTACTTCTTCGCATTGAGCGCTGCCATGACCCGCATCCTCATGTAGTCACCGTGAGGCCCACCAATAGGTCGATCCCATAGCAGTCCTCGTCGCCGATTTCTGCGGGGAGAAGCAAAAGTGCCTTCTCAATCAGGCGGAAACATACCAGAAGCCTGTTATACAGGTCAAGGGGAAAGATTCAAACATTCTGCTCTGATATCTGCGCCAAAATTATCGCGGGTTCAGAGATATAATCGGCGGCGTCAACTGTATGGACAAAAGGAGAACGGCATGTCTAACACTTTGCGCTCAGGCAGGCGCGACTTTCTGAAAATGGCGGGAGCAGGCACGGCCGCCGCGCTGATGACGACGGGTATTGGCTCCGCCGAGGCGCCGGTGGCCGCTTCCATTCCGGTCATGAAGGTTGGAGCCCTCGGCCTTGATTACTCGTTTTGGGATATCTGGGCCAATCTTCTCAGCCCGAAGGGAAGATATGAGCAGACCAGTCTCCTGCGCATGCGCCCCGCCTACGTGTGGGACAAAGACCCCAAAAAGGCGCAGGATTTTGCCGACAAGTGGGAGTGCGAGGTGGTCGATCGCTACGACGCCATGGTCGGCAAAGTGGATGCCGTCATGGTCGGCGACCTCATCCTTTCGCCCTGGCAACACCTTCTTCTGCGGCCCTATATTCAGGCAGGAATCCCCAGTTTTCTCCAGCGGCATTGGTCGGATACGCTCGTGCACATGGACGAAATGCTCGATCTGGCGGCGAAGCACAGCACGCCGGTGATGGCGACGGTTCCCTTTGAGCATTTCGATCAAGCGAACATCGCGGTGCGCCAGCTAAAAACCGCGGGCGACGTCCTGGGAGCGTTCGCAACAGCTGAAATTCCCGATGAACCCCACTTCCACATCCCATACATGATGATGAAGATACTTGGCTACGATGTCGAATCCATCAGCATGAACACCGACGATGTGCAAAAGACGGGATTCTTCAGCGTCGATTACTTCTATCCCGCAGCCGATAAGCGGAAACCGTTCGTTCTATCCATGCAGGGCGCGGGAACCGATCTTTTCTCGTTCAACATCCTGGGCAAGCAGTACAACGTGGCATCCAGCATCCCCGCCGGATCCGATTCCTTCACCAGATTCTTTGGTCAGTTGATGGATACTCAGAAAACCTTCGAAAAACGCACGCTGTATCAACCAATGGAAGTGATGCGGAAGAAGTTTCGCTGCCTGCAGGCCGCCTTTTATTCGAAGATGGTACGCAATAGCGCTCCGGTGAAGATCGAGTCCGTTCCTGCGGATTGGGCCATTCCCGCGTGGAAACCGGACGCCTACAGCGCGGCGGATTTCAAGGCGTAGCTTCCCCCGGTCACACGCCGGATGAGTGGTCTCGGGCTGTCATATGAAACAGCCCGAGATTGAGTGCTCTTTTTACCAATGATAGGCATCGGCCGGCAGCGAAGAGAGAGGCTTGCCAGCAACCGTGGAACGTGCGACGGCCTGAGCGATGAAGGGATTCGGGCCAGCCCGCTGGGGGGCGGCAGCACCCTGAGGCTGCGGGCGAGGGGGTTGGGCCTGGTTGGGGAAGTTGAGCCGCCCGTAATAGAACCAGTATTGAATCTTGTCGGGGCTCAAGTTGTAGGCCGCGTGGACGGTCTTGCCGTTCGGGGGCGCGAGCACGGCCATATTCGGGGTCCAGTTGCGAATTTCGTTGCCCACCTGCATGAGCGAGGGGCCGTCGGTCACCTTGGTCCAGATCTCTTCCTGAGGAGGAGTGTGAGCATGGGGGCCGGCAATGGTCATGGGTCCCATGTAGACAAGCAGCACATGATCCTGCGCGGAGATTCCGTCCGGGCCCAGGAAGATGTATTTGCTCATATTGCTCCAGTGGACGTTCTCCTCGGTCATCGCCATCAGGTTGGTGTCGCGGACCAGGATGTCCTTGCGTGGCGTAACTCCGTCCATGGTGCAGGTTAGGACGAGCATCTTGAGTGGCGTGTCACCGGTGTTGGTGAAGCGATGCATCGCTTGCGGCGGCATGAGGATGGCAATGCCCTCGCGCAGATCCCAATACTGCTTGCCGTCGTCGAGCCGTCCCTCACCACTTTCGACATACATAATGAACTGGTCGGGAAGCTGAGTAAGCGGGGTGATGTTTTTTGCCGGAAGTGTGGCGAGGTCGAGAGACTTGTTGTATCGAAGCACAGCGCCGGGATCGCCAGGCTTGGTGGGGTCGGGATCGCCCTGGCGCAGGAGGTTCTGCGTAAACATGACGTTTTCCCATTGGCGCGAAGGCGATTTTGTCGCGTCGCCAATGTATCGATCGACGAAGACTCCGGTCTGCATGTTCGACGGCGGCTCGCGCTCGTTGGTCATGGTCGGGGCCTCTGCGGCCGGCCGGCGGAGAGGCCTGTCCTGGAGCTGGGTTTCGGGTTCGCCCTGAAGCAAATCCTGGGTTGGAGCCGCGGGTTGAGTGGGTGTCTGCGCCAGGAGGGAGGTGCCGAGGAGCGTCAGGATAATCGCGAGCTTGGTTTTCATCGTGCTTTTCTCCAGTTTGGAACGTCGTGGCTGATGTTTCAACCGTTTCATAAATGAGCGCCATCATTGCTCACTGTGCAAATGCGTTTCAACCGCAACGCCGCCCGTCGGTATCTCAATACACCCTAGAGACCACGCGACGCAGCGAGCGTCAGGGTCTTATGATTGGTGCGGTCTTCAATGATGACTTGCTTACCTTCTAGCCTCACATCGTCAACCTTCTTGAATCCAGCTGGGATGCGAGCGTAATAAAACAGGAAGTGGGTCTCCAGTTTTCCTTTCGCACGCAGCCAGCGAAATGTTGGCGTGCCGAACATGGGACCAGCGTCAATTACGGTGGATTTATTGATGTCGTACGGCTGCGTGCTGAACTCCATTCCTTTTACAAGACCATCGATTGACGGGTATTGTCCCCACATCTGAATCCACGGATAGTCTTGTCGACGCAATAAATAACCATAGATAAATCCCTGCTCCGTATTCACAGTCGCTACCCATTCCAGAGTCCGCGTCGGATCGAACAGTACAGCAATGTGATCGCCCTGCGGCGGATTGTCAGGAAACGTCGTCATGTCAATCGTCTTGCCATCGGGCGTAGGAGCCATCGGGTAGGTGAAATCAACCCCGTTGGCCAGTCTCGGTGGACCGCCGCGTCCTCCGCCGCCACCTCCGCCCGGACCACCTTGACCACCACGCCCCTGTCCGCCTTGCCCTTGGACGCCACCCTGTCCCTGTCCACCGCCCTGCCCACCTTGCGGCGCCGCAGTCGACGTAGTCGAACCTGGCAGCGGAGGAACCATCGGGGCAATCGTCGTAGGCCTGGTCTGCGAGCGTGTGCCGGAAACCCAGACGGACGCTACGCCCGGTTTTACAAACGGTGCCTGGACCGTCGCGTGCTCTGCCCAGTTAACCGGACGGTCGAAGCCAAGTAGATTTTCAAGTACGCTGTCCACATAAACAACGTTCTCGCCAGGGACGATGTGAAAGGTCCGTGTAAAGTTCTCCTGCACAATCGGCAGATTTCCGGTGAGGCTCAGTGCAGTGCTGTCCCCATCCTTCGACGAAGTAACCGTCAGCTTGGTGGTGTGGACTTCTCCATGCTGCGGCAGTCTCGCAGCGCGCTCCTCGGCCGAAGGTTGGCCAAAACCATCCGCGGCAACAAAGTGCCCGAGGATCCCGGTGAAGGTGCTGCCGGGGCGGGCCGCGCCGCCCGACCACATTGGATTTTGTTTTTTCGCATCGTCGGCAAGCACAACACTGGCAATCGCTCCGCCCTGCGTCATGATGGTTACCTGCAGCTTGTCGTTGGACAGCAGAGTGGCCGGCTGCCCGGCGAATGTGGTCTCTTGCGTGGACTGTGCCGAAGCAACCGACCCGCAGGCCAAAAATACGATCAATAGTTGGGAATGTTTTATCATCGCGCAAAAATCCTAATTCCAAGTTCCTGATTCTGTCTTTAGAAAAAATTGGAACAAGAAAGAAAACCTTGTTATCTGTGGCCATCCTCTTGTCTGCGGCCGAACTCATGTGGATGCGTTCAGTAGCCAAGCAGTCTCACCGTCCGGTGAGTGGGAAACCCTATGGATCCAGCGAAGCCAGATAAGCCGTCAGCGCCACGATATCGTCATTCGTCATCTGCGCCACGACCGGTTTCATCATCGCAGCGTTGGGTCCGTTCCGCGCCCCGGTCTGAAAGTCGATAAGCTGCCGGGTCATCGTGCTGGGCGACCGACCGGCAATCGACGGAATCTGCCCGGCACCCTTCAAATTCGCTCCATGGCACACGACACACGCCATCACCTTGTCCGACCCCTTCTTCGCCAGCGCCTCGCCTTTTTTGAGGCTCCCCACCGGCGCGTACGCCACAAATCCTGACTGAGGATTCCGCAGCTCAAACTGCTCAAAGTCCTCCGCCACTTCAATCACGCGGTGCCCAATGGGCTCCGTCGACGCCGGCTGGTCCACTACCATCGTCAGGCTCGCGACATGCGTCTTCGGTATCTCATCGGCCTCCACTACCCGGATCCATCTCGCCGGCTTGATCGACGCAAAGTACGCCACCGCCGCCTTAATCTCTTCCGGAGTAGCCGCCTTCGCCGCCGTGGTCATATTCGTCACCGACGCCAGTCGCGGCTCCGAGCTCTGCCTTGCCCCGCTCTTGAAGTCCTCAATCTGTTGCATCATGTATTCCGCCGGGAGTCCCTCGACGCTCGAGTTCTCCGCCCGTCCATACCCATTCGGCAGATGGCAATGCCCACACGCACCCACATCCGGCTTCCGCCCCTCGCTCACCACCACCGGCATCTTTGGATGCTCGTCTGGAAACCAGTCCGGCACCCCGAACAGGGTCCCAATCTGCGCCTTGGTATATCCTGCCGAACTCCCCGGCACATGCCGCAGTGTCTCGTCGGGCGCGGCAGCCGGCCGCGGTCCGGTACGAGGCGGCGCCGGCGGAAGCACCGGATACGCCCAGATCGGCAACACTCCATCTGGCACCGCCGCGCCCTTAATCGGTACGTCTTCCCCACCTTTAGAAGTCGCAATCAGAACCAATGAAGCCGCAAGTACGGCCAACGAACATCCCACCCCATACCTCTTCAGCAACGGCCACCTCCCGGCCTTTTCGAATACCTATAATTTTCGGACCTCGTCTTTGCTCCTGGTTCGGGTTCGTACATAGAAAAGATCCGCAGGAGTGTGCTGACAAGATTTCGTTAGAGATGGACGAAAAGTGCCTATCTAAATCAGACGGCAGCGTAGCAGAGACCTGTCTAACAGGTCAAGGGGAAATCAAAAATGCTTCCGTACGACGAAGATGCTCACAAGCGCCCTACGAGCAGTCCCAGCGCACTCGATCCACATGCCCGTTTTACGGGCACGGATGCGGGGCAGTGACTATACTGTCCTGAGCCTATATGGCGCTAAGCTCACTTCGTTCCTCCAATTGGCGCAGGGTATCTACGTTGAGAGCTTTTTCATGGAGCATAAGTTCAGCGGCGCGCACGCGTGGATTGGAATGAAACCACTCCTGAATAATTTCGTTGCGCAACAGGTTGCTCACAGCGAGCAGGGACATGCCTTGATGATGTGCCATCCATGAACGGACTAGTTGCGGGTTGCCCCCTCCCGAGTAGTCAGCCGCTTCATAGAAGCCGTACAGGCCAACCCATCCGAGCTTGGTCATCTTTTTCAGATTGACCAGTGCTTCGCCACGCAAAAAGTACATGGCAAGAAAGGTGGAGTAGGGAGATATCACGGGGCCATCCTCCGCACCATACTTCAAAGCAAGTTTTGGGATCCCCCACGCATGATAGAGGTAATGACCCTGAGAATCGGTCTTGGCGAAGCCACTCTCAGAGATGCCCCAAGGGATTTTGCGAACGTGCTCGCGTTGAATACGGACGGCAGCTTCAAGTGAGTTCGTCAATAGAGTGTGGGGAATTGTCCGCATCCAGAGCGCTGGCATCATGTACTCGAACATCGTACCCGTCCAGGACAGAAGAGCAGTGCGTCCATTTACGAGGACGTGCGAACGGTCCAGCTGAAACCAGGCGCGCTGTGGAATGTCGCTCTTTGCAATTGCCAGAAACGTGGCCACGCGTGCTTCTGAAGCGAGGAGATCGTAGCAGGACGGGTGTAACTCACGCTTCTTGACGTCATAGCCGATGGACAGAAGCTGGCGGGATTCGACAAAGAGGAAGCTAAAGTCCATCGCCTCAGCAAAGGACTCGGAGAGATCGACGATCTGCTTGATGTCCTGCTCGAGTTGCTTCAATCGTTCGCTGGCAAGCCGTAGCCGGTCTCGTAGAGACTCGACGGTAGTTGAGAGCGAAGCAGTTTCACTGGATAAAGTGAGTGATTCATTCAACCGCTCGAAGTGTTGCACTGCATCTTGTAGAGCCGGCATTTCATCCAGCGCAGGAATTCCCAGTTGACGCAACGGCGCGTATTCCGGGAGCAGCCAAGGGACATATAACTCAATCAACGCACGCAGAGCACTTCGCCGATCCTGCAGGTCCTTCATCAGGGATAGCTCAGGGTTCACAGGGCCTTTCTTAGGGTAATCTTCTATAGCGAACAAACGTGTTACGAGAGATTCGAGTCTTGGGCCGTGCTGATGTTTCGAAACGTGACTGTCGTCGAGGTCCAGAATCGCAAGGTCCTTGGCTTCGAGAATCGGGCGGGTAAGCATCTGTAGAGCTCCGCCGTGGAGGGTGTAGAGAGATGCGGCAAGGTTTCCGCTGTCAACAGTGGAGATGGTGAAGGGTTGAATTGCCTGTAGCGTCTCGATGTCATACCAGTTATAAATGTGCCCCCGATACTTCTCGATTTGCTGGTAAGTCGCCAAGGTGCCTAGCGTGGCCACTGTGAATTCGGGAATGGTGAGCAAGCCGAGCTCGCAAGCCCCCTGACGAGCGTTTAGGAGCATTCCGAGATTCGTCGGCGAGAGCGTGCGCGCTTGATACATACCTTTTTCTTCGACATTGTCAGGAATAAGCCAATGGTTGTCGGCACCCCCAAAGTCCTTGTAGAAACGCCAAAGATGAAGTGCTTGCTTGTGAAGAAAACGTCTGTCCGCTGCTTTCAGCGGTGCCTTCTGCTTTCGTGGAGGTGAGTTAAGCCATATCGCCACTATTGGAGCGATGAGCCACAGGAAGAGTATCGGACTGGCAGCAAGTATCGAGTGACGATCACGGAGAATGAGGCCGCCACCAATCAAAATCGCGACGAGTGGCGAGATCATGAGATAGATATCGAGCGTGCTGCGACGACGGTTGGCTTCGGATTGAGCTGCGGTCTCCCATTGCAGCATGCGCTTTCCAGAGACAAAGCTGCGAATCAGAGTGCGAATGATGGCATCGAGCGACAACAACATTTGTTGGGTGAGGAATGTAAGGTTGAGGAATGCGAAGGCAACTTGACCAAGCCACGCGCTGAACGCTCCACGGATTGCTCCGGCGTCCAGGGTGAAGATGGCTCTAGCCAGATCGAGTGCCAGTTGGGCCAGCGAAGGGAGTAGCAGCAGCGTGGCTGTGACGATCGTCCAATAGCGCGCACCCCCCGGGAAAACAAAATATCCAAGGAGGAGAACAAGGAAGGTGACTGGCCCAACCAGGCTACGCCGCAGATTATCCAGAATCTTCCATTGCGAGATGGTGCTGATGGGGTTGCGGACCAGATGCCCTGATTCGTCCGGCACCTTCGCAAAAAGCCAGCGAAGGATCTGCCAGTCGCCACGAATCCAACGATGTTGGCGGCGATTATGGGCTGCATACTGCGAAGGGTAATCATCGATAATTTCAATGTCGCTGACCAGGCCGGCCCGAACGTAGGCGCCCTCGATAAGATCGTGAGAGAGCAAGGCATTTCTCGGGAAACGATGGTCCAAGACCTGGTGGAAAACGCTGACTTCATAGATGCCCTTGCCGGCGAAGATCCCTTCCCCGAAGAGATCCTGATAGACGTCGGAGACGGCGCGTGTGTAAATATCGTAGCCGGTCTCTCCCGAATAGATCGCGGCCATGCGGGAACGTGACGCGGAAGCGACGCTGACTCCAACGCGTGGCTGCAGAATGCCGTATCCAGCGGTGACAATGCGGGACCTCTGATTGACGATTGCTCGATTCAAAGGATGGGCCATCGTGCCAATCATGCGGGCTGCCGTGGAGCGGGGCAGTTGGGTGTCCGAGTCCAGGGTAATGATGTAGCGGACATGATTCAGAACATCCAGCGGCCCGGATTTGATCGGAAAGCTATCGTATTCATGGAGCAAAAGCTTGTTGAGATCGAGTAGCTTACCGCGTTTCCGCTCCCATCCCATCCAAACGCCCTCGCGGACGTTGAAGACTCGATGACGATGCAGCAACAGGAACGACCCTCCCCTTCGTCCACCGTACTTTGCATTAAGAATCTCAGTCAGATGAATAGCCTTTTGAACTAGAGGCTGATTCTCATCGGGCGACGGCTGGGTTAGCGAGTCGGGAAGATCTGTAAGCAACGCAAAGTGGATGTTCGGATCTTCATTGGAGAGATAGCGTACCTCCAACTCATCGTAGAGATCCTGAACCTGTGCTTCGCTAAGCAGAAGCGTGGGCACGACAACCATCGTGGTAAAGTCCGACGACACACCTCTCGAATAGTCGATCTTAGGGAGCGACTCCGCCTTGAGCAATGAGGTGACCACTCTATTCACGAGTTCCACCGCCCCTTGCGTGACAGGAATCAGACTGAGAAGGAGGGCGCTCATAACGAGCAGGAATGGATTCCGGGGCACTATCGGCGCGATGATCGGAGTGATTAACCCAATAGATAGAACGATTATGCACAGCGGATAGATGTCTTGGTTATGACTCCTTACAAAATCACGCACCGACTCGGAATATCGGGGATGGTATCCGATGCGCTTTTTTAGCTCGGAAAGTCCCTCTGCAAACAGGTAGTAGCCAATGTGCTGCATCCTTTCGCGGCGCCTGGAGTCCGTTTCGTTACTCGATTGCACAATACGGCACAATTCCAGAGCTGTGTGGGCCGTATCGATCTCGCTGAAGTCCGAGTATTCAGCTATCTGTGCGACTCGACGATGATAGGAGTGGCGAGTCTCGTCCTCCATCTTTGGAAAGACTCCTGCCGGGTCTTGCCGCAAAATTCCATCAAAGGAGATAACCGACTCGAGCAGACCGCGCCATTCGAACTGATTAAGCCTTCGCTGACTATGAAGGGGTGGGGAGAAAGAGGAGAGTTGAACCGCGCCAATCTCATCCTTGCCAAACAGATTCTCACTCCGATCGAGAATGAATTCGAGTTGAGCAAGCTTAAGGGCCTGCGGGGCAAGCAGCACTTCATTTAGCAGAAGGATATGCCTCTTCTGAACCTCTTGGACATAGAGCTTGAACGATGCTGCGGACCAGATCCCGGAAGCGTGTTCAAGATATGACTCAGCAAGATAAATGATTCTCGGGATCGAACTATGCTCGAGACGAACATGCGGTAGCTTTTGCAGATCTGACACAGCACTCTTCGCGGATTCGAGCGCAACCTCTAAAGCCCGGCTGTTTTCAAGGAGCTCGCGCTCCGGAGTCTGGTCTCTCTCAGGTCTCCGCTGACGTGCCGCGGAGAGTGCTTGCTTCAGTCGACTCGAGAGCTCCTCCAATCGTTCCGGTAATCCCGATCGGGTCTTTGCCTGCGAAAAGGGCGCAATTATCTCCCAACTGGCGACAAGTGCTCTGGCGCGATCCATTAACTCCAGATCGGAGACTGGAGGGGTCTCGGGCAAGGAATCTCCTCCGTGCGCCGGGGCGCCGGGAGCGGGAACCTGTTCGTCATTATTTAGTGTCTCCAATTGTCTGGGTCCTGAAGTCGTGGCCGATGCGCACCCGATCCGCATCCGGCTAGTCGATCAGCTTCTCTGGTGATGGTCAGCGGTAGCTTGCCGCCTGCATTTCAAACATGCCTGCATAGACTCCGCCCTTTGCAATAAGGTTCTGATGATTTCCTTCTTCAATCAATTGCCCGCCTGACAACACGACGATTCGGTCGGCCATGCGGACGGTGGAGAAGCGGTGTGAGATGAGTAGCGCCATCTTGCCCTGGGTGAGTTCGGCGAACCGTTCAAACACTTCAAGCTCACTCCGTGCATCCAGGGCCGCGGTCGGTTCATCCAGAATCAGAAGTTGGGCATCACGAAGGTAAGCTCGAGCAAGGGCTATTTTCTGCCATTCGCCGCCAGAGAGTTCGACTCCTCCTTCAAACCGACGGCCCAACATCTGATCGTAGCCGTTAGGTAGTTTCTCTACGACCGTGTTAGCGAGGCTCTTGTGTGCTGCCGACTCAATACCTCCCTGGTTGTGCGGCTCATCTACTCGGCCAACAGCGATGTTCTCGCGCGCAGTCATCTCAAAGCGCACGAAGTCTTGAAAGATGACGCCCATCTGTCTATGCAGATCATCCAGCGAATATTCGCGCAAATCGATGCCGTCCAGCAGTATCTGTCCTTCGGTGGGGTCATAGAGGCGCGTAATCAGCTTTACAACGGTAGTCTTTCCCTGGCCATTTTCGCCTATAAGGGCGATGCGCTCCCCCACAGATAACGTCAGGTTGAAATTCTTCAAAACCTTCCGGCTTGTTCCTGGGTATGCAAAGGAGACGTTTCGGAATTCGAAGCCGTACCGAATCGGATCAGGGACAAGCAGGCCATCCGGCTTCGAACGAACTTTCGGTTCCATCGCAAAGAATGACAGCAGGTCAGTGAGAAAGAGCGCCTGATCGGCGATTCCCGATACCGTCGAAAATACCTGCTGCAGGTTCGAACTGGCCTGCTGAATCGCGGCGGTAAGAAATGTGAACTGACCGATATCGTAGTTCCCCTGTAGCGTCCGCCAGATAACGTAGACATAAGCTCCGTAGTAGCCAAGCGTCCCGATGATCCCGAAGAGTCCCCCGACGATGAGTTTCGATCGTGAGAACGCCGTGTCTTCGAGATAGATTTGACGGGCCAGTTTTTGAAAGCGCTCGGTAAAAAATTGATGCAGCCCAAACAGCTTTACTTCCTTGGCGCCATCCCGGCTGCCAGCTATTTCACGTAGATAGTCCATCTGTCGTTTGGACGGGGTTTGGCGGAAATTCTTGGCGTAGCCCAGGAAGGCATAGTGGGACTCGCTCAGAAAAGACGGTAGTACGCCGAGCGCCAGAAGCAATACTAGCCAGGGGGAAGCCCATGCCAGCGCGATCGAAAATACGGCGGTCGTGATCACCTGTTGAAAAAGACGGCCCATCTGTTGGATCATCGCCAGCCGATCCGTTGCCTGAACTCGGGCACGTTCCAGCCGATCATAGAAGACCGGGTCTTCGTATGTTGTAAGGTCTAGCCGCGCCGCCTGCTCCATAACTTTGACGCTGACATGCTGGGTGTATCGGTTGGCCAACAGCGTATCGGTATAGTCAATCACTCGTGTGAGAAGGCCAAGCGACACATTCAGCGCCACTTCAGAAACGACTAGCATCCAGAATCTTGGCGGAAGCGACTCACCGTGCAGATGGCCGGCAATATCGGTAATGATGTACTGGGCAATCTTGGCGATTGCGAATGGAAGAGTAGCCACTAATGCCCTTAGCGACAAACCCCAAGCCACAACCGTAGGCCCCGAATCCCAAAGAATGCGAAGAACGGGCGGAACATTCTTCAACGCATTCAAACGTTCGCGCCAAGGACGCGAACCCTCAGAGGTGGAGTCGTGTATCGTCATCTAATTAGAGATGCTCGTACTTCGGTGCGAACATCTACATTGTGGGATGCCGATTTTGGCATATGCGTCAAGCAGGACAGCGTGCCGCCGTATCAAATGATCCTATAGACAACCTGAGTGAGGTTATAAGCACCTTAAAGCCCATAGCCGGATTTGGTCCGGCAGGAGCGACTGCTGATTAAGGGTGTGGTCGTTTGTTCACATCTCGAAGCTTGGGGACGTACTCCTTCGAATGGAGTGATACCTCATTGCGCTCCCAAGGAACAATCCGAAAGAGTAGGATGATACGCGTAAATAGCATTGTTGCCACAGCAATCTCTTTCTTGCTCTTTGCTCCATCGCTACTAGCACAGTCGCCTCCGACAATGATCTCGATAGACGCCCGCGATCCGGGCACTCCATTCCCGCACTTCTGGGAACAGACCTTCGGCTCCGGCCGCGCCATCCTCTCGCTTCGCGAAAGCTATCGCGACGACCTAAGAGCGGTCAGAAAGGTCACAAACGTTGAGTTAGTCCGTTTCCACGGGATCTTGATGGACGAGGTTGGCCTCTACGATCCCGATCGCCGCATTCAAAATCCCGGCCTCGCAGCGCAATCCGCGGAGGACGCTTCGGTTTACAACTTCTCTTATGTCGATCAGATCTACGACGGATTGCTCGCCAACGGTGTCCGTCCTTTCGTCGAACTCAGCTTCATGCCTAAGAAGCTTGCCTCCGACGACGCCGCGCTGCACGCCTTCTGGTACAAGCAGAATGTCTCCCCGCCGAAAGATTATGCCTTATGGGACGCGATGATCGTTGCCTTTACACAGCATCTAGTCACTCGCTATGGCATCGATGAAGTTGCGCACTGGTACTTCGAGGTATGGAACGAACCGAACATTGATTTCTGGGTTGGCAATCCCAAGCAAGCCACCTACTTCGAACTCTACGACCACACCGCCCGCGCTATCAAAAAAGTGAGCCCGCGAATCCGCGTCGGAGGCCCGTCGACCGCGCAAGCCGCATGGATCACGCCCTTCCTTGCGCACTGCAAACAAAACGGCGTCCCAGTCGACTTCGTATCCACTCACGTCTATGCCAACGACACCGCAAAAGATGTCTTCGGCACATCGGAGCAGATCCCTCGCGATCAAATGGTGTGCCGCTCCGTGAAGAAAGTTCACGACGAGATAGGCGCATCGGCTTTCCCGCAGATGCCCCTCATTTTCAGCGAATACAATGCCAGCTATGCAAACGAGCCCGATGTAACCGATACCATCTACATGGGCCCGTGGCTCGCCACCACCATCAGCCAGTGCGACGGTCTAACAGCGGCGATGAGTTACTGGGCTTTCACTGATGTCTTCGAGGAGCAGGGTGTCGTTCGAACTCCATTCTACGGCGGCTTCGGCCTTATTGCTGAGGACAATATTCCCAAGCCATCGTTCAACGCCTTCGCAATGCTCCACAAACTCGGAGACAGGCGCCTGAAGCTAGACTCCGACTCCGCATTAGCGACCCGCCGCACCGATGGCGCTCTCGCCATCGCACTCTGGAACTACGCACCTCCCTTTGGCACGGGAGCCGCATACACGCCACCCCCGGCAAACCCAGGCCCCGCTAAAACATTTATCGTCACCCTTCAGGGCGTGCCTGCCACTGCTGTAGCCCAGGTGCGACGTCTCGATGCCACCCATGGTAATGTCATAAGCGCCTTCGACGCGATGGGTCGGCCCGCGACACCAACGCGCGAACAGATCGCCAAACTGCGATTAGCCGGTCAGCTTTCGCCGCCTGAGCGGGCCTCCCTAATTACCGGCAAACTAACGATCAGTATTCCGCCACAAGGTCTGGCCGTTATCATCATAGGCAAGAACAATAAGTCGCGATAAGTTTCTGAAGTCCGAGTAGCACTCACGCCTGTCGCGAATCAGAACCGATATCCCGGCTTAAGTTCACAGCCGTAGACTATGGTCTTCTCTTTTTCCGTATCAGTCCGGACAGTGCAAGTGGCCCAGCTTAAATTGAGGGCGGGGCCCAGCGGGAACACCATGGGAGAGCCGTCGATCTCGGCCTCAAGGCTGACGCCCTCTTGAGTTGGAGGCAGCGTAAAGTTCAGTGTTCGACCAAAGATCACCGGGTATAACCGCCGGAGATTAGAACTGATTGCCAAATGATCGACCTCAGCCTCCATCAGGAAGGTGGTCGTATCCGACCAGTCCAACGCCGAGATGCTGATGTTACGTCCGCCATGAATAAATCCACTTGAGTCGATCCATGTGAATGGGCACGGCCCCGCAATGCAAGAGGCCCTTACGTTGCTGAACGTATTGTCTGCCCCGGCATCCAGCGACTCGGAAGCAGAGGTAGCCTTCCACCTCCCATCTGGTGAACAGGGAGCCTGATGATTGCAGGGGATGTTTCCCTTATTCACAACCTGAAAAGTCCTGACAGCGCTGCCCACATTCGTTTCGGTTCGGGAATTGAGCGTATATCTCACCCGGACATTGGTCACCAGCGCCTCCGGATGGCTCGGTCCAGCCACAGTTTGCGGAGGGATTGGTGTCATTGCCGCGATATACAACGCGTTCTGAATCCCCAATCTTCCTGTTTGCACATTTAAATCGAGTGGTTCGTAAGATGGATGCTGGAAGCTGACCGTAACCGGTACGTCCGACAATATTCCCTTTTGTAGGACAAGCTTGAAATATCCGGAGGCTTCTGACCGGGTCGTGGCACTCATCACACCATCCGATGCTGTGATCACAACATCGGCTATTGGCACCTGCTTCTTCGTATCAGCATCGCGCTGGATCACTGCTCCTTCAATCGGTATCGATTGCCGCACGCGGAGCGATCTCAACCGGTTTGAGCGCAGGAACAGCGCAACGACCACGGCTGCCATCACTGCGATGATCGACCACGCCACTCTCTTTGCCGTCATTCAGCACCGAAAGATACTTTGACGCGTAACCTCGAACACATGCTGCCCAAGAGACTGCTCTTACAGACGCATTGTGCATCTATTATTCAATAGATATGTCGCCTGAATCGGTTTTCAGGACGAATGCGGATGGCCTGAATGAGCGCTGATAAAGGTGCAGATGACATCGAGAATCTCATCTCTCGGCGCGGACTGCTGCGTCAGATCGCGGGTGCTTACCTGGCTCTGCCATTTGCTCAATGGAGGGTGCTTTCTGTCTGGGCACAGGCACCCGCGCAACGGGCTGACAGCCGGCGTAAGGAGCCCGCATCTCTTCTTCCTCCAATCGCCCTTTCACCCGAGGATGATAAGTTTCTGGACGATATTGAACGCAGCAGCTTCCTCTTCTTCTGGGAGCAAGCCAATCCGCAAACAGGAATGATTAAAGATCGCTGCAACGTCCACATCAATGACACCGGCGTGGTTGGAAGCATCGCGTCCACCGGCTTCGGCCTTACCGCAATCTGCATTGCCGAAAAGCGCGGCTACATCTCTTACCAGGACGCGCGGCTGCGCGTGATCGCGACACTTGTATTTCTTTGGAGGAAGCTGCCGACGCACCGCGGATTCTTCTATCACTTCGCCAACATCAATACGGGCGAGAGAATCTGGGACTCTGAAGTCTCTTCAGTCGACACCGCGATTTTGCTCTGCGGGATACTTACCTGCCGTCAGCACTTTCAGGATCACGACATCATCGATCTGTCGCACGCGATCTTTGACCGGGTGGACTGGACCTGGCTCTCAGAAGACACGACCCTGTTGCCTCTCGGCTGGACGCCTGAGACGGGCTTCCTTCCGAACAAGTGGGATTACTACAGCGAATTGATGATGATCTATCTGCTCGGCATGGGCTCCACCTCTCACCCGTTGGCGCCTGAGGCGTGGCTGGCGTGGAAACGAACCACCTTCGAATATGACGGACTGCGCTACATAGGCTCCTTTGCGCCGCTCTTTGTTCATCAATACTCCCAGGCCTGGTTTGATTTCCGTGGCAAGCGCGACAAATACGCAGATTATTTTCAGAACTCAGCCACTGCCACCGAAGTTCACAAGCGCTTCTGCATGGAACTAAGCAGAAACTTTCCGGATTACAGCGATGATCTCTGGGGGATCACTGCTTCCGACTCAGACAAAGGCTACGTAATCTGGGGCGGTCCACCGGCCATGGGCCCTATTGATGGAACCGTAGTTCCCGCGGCCCCCGGAGGCTCACTGCCGTTTTTGCCGGCGGCCACCTTGCGCGTCCTGAAGAACATCCGAAGCCATTACCCGCAAGCGTGGAGCAAGTATGGCTTCGTCGATGCCTTCAACCCATTGAAGAAATGGTACGACACTGACATTGTCGGAATCGACAATGGCATCACCATGCTGATGGCGGAAAACACACGCACCGCCTTCGTATGGGAGACCTTCATGAAAAACCCCGAGGCGCAACGTGGAATGACCAGTGCAGGGTTCAAGAGCTATAACCCAATTTAATGGATGACGTTTACGTGTACATTTCCTGATCAGAATTAGTTCCGATACGTCGACGCGTGGGAAGTTACGGTCACTTCCGAGCGACGGATAGAGTGTTCTCGGTCATCTGGGCGCGGGCTGCGATCGTTACCTTCACGCCGATGGCGGGATCGAGCTTGGCTCGGAGGTTTTTGTACTCCTGCTCGAGGGCGGCAGCATAGTCGCAATAGTCTCTGTGCTGGAACGGAACCGCTCAACCCCCAGGGTCTTTTATAAGGAGAGCGAGCCACGTGGCAACGCCCTGCTGAAGCGCAGACAGATCGATGGTGGACAGGACCGCCATGGTGCGAAAGATGCAGGTCCGGATCTTACTCAGAGAGACCAATTCGGTGGTATTCTTCCACAGGCATCTCGAACAGCCCGCACCCCAAGCGCCCACATCTGAGCGTCAGCTCAGGGAGATACGCAAGGCGCTGAACGACGCCCACAAGCACATCACCGCCGTCTCAAAAGCCCTCAAAAAAAACGCTGCCTAAATCCCACAAAATCAATGGCCGGATTCATGCGATCCGGCCCGTTCCAAAAGGTGTGGGTTATCAGACGTACAAAAACCGTCGATAACGCCCTTTATCGCAACCTGTCCACCATCGCGCATCATGTCTGGAAGAGGACTCTGGCCTGGAATGATTTCCGGATGCCGCGGAGGACTCGAATTCTCGAATCTCCGAAAGCGGCATCCCTCTGCACCGTCAAAGGCCGTCTATCGCGCACCAGCTATTTAATAAGTTCGGCGCTCTGGAACGGCGCGAATGAGCACGAGAATCGTTGCTGCTGTGGCGTCGCTAAGGAGAAAAAGGGCACGAACGAAGGGTATTGGGTGTACATTATTCGGAGTCTGGGATGACAAAACGGAAATCCCGGTCAGGAGGCAAGTCCCGGATTCAGCGTTGTCAGCGCTGTATCGTGATCTTGACCATGTAAGAAAACATATGAGGTGATCTCATATCCCCAGGAGAAACAGCCGAACCGGAATCCTCCACGGAGCAATGCCATGAACGATAGTTCGTGGAAAAGACTTCTCGACAAAATTCAGGAAAGCAACGTGGTGCCGATCATTGGAGCTCGTCTGCTGGTGGGCGCCGATGGCCAGACGTCCCTGCAGGAACAGGTTGCCAAGCGCCTATTGGAGGATTGCGGCAAATCGGTGGACACACCGCTGCCACCTTTTCGCGAACTGAATGAGGCAGTCTCGATGCTGAGAGGCAGCATCGAACCACAAGACCTTTACGATCTGGTGTACGACGCAATTCGCAGCGTGATTCATCCTCCAAAACCGGCCACACCGCCGCCGATACCGACACCGATCCAGCAACTGGCGCAAATCTCCAGCTTCCGGCTCTTCGTGACGCTCACCCCGGACGATTTGCTGGCACGAAGTCTCCAAAAGCGCTGTGCTGTGAACGAGATCGTGCACTCACCCAATCTGCCCTCCAGTGAGGGAAAAGACCTGCCCATCGATTGGAAGACGAGGGTGGGGGAGGTCCAGTTGCTGTATTTGTTCGGAAAGTCGCGCTCAGCCCCCATGTTTGCGATCCACGACGAGGACGTCCTGGAGTACGCGCACAACGTGATAGCCCATGGCAGTCAAGTTCCCGCCTTCCTGGGCGAACTGCAGCAACGCAACCTATTGCTGATCGGATGCAACTTCCCGGATTGGCTGACCCGGTTCTTCCTGCGCGCATTCAACCAGAGACGGCTTTCGGAGAAAGACCGACGCGCATGGCTGATCGAGCCGCTTCAGGAGGAAGAAAGTCTCACAGTTTTTCTTCGCAGCTATAGCAAGGAGACGGAAGTGCTGTCGCAGAATTCGCCGGTGCAGTTTGTCGCCGAACTGTACGAACGTTGGATGGCCGCCTATGGTGGCGAGGTAGAAGAGGCCGGTTCGTCGGAGGAAAAATCGCCGCCGCGTGGAGCCATGTTCTTTATCAGCTACTCGCGGAAGACGGACATTGCGCAAGCCGAATCGCTCTATCAGGCTCTGCTCAAACAGGGACTTACCGAAAATGACCTCTGGTTTGACCGTCTAACAATTGAACCGGGAGCGGACTTTCAGCGCAAGATTATGGATGGCATCAAAGGCTGCCGCTATTTCCTGCCCGTAATTTCGAAGGCAGCCAATCGGCGCGAAGAGGGCTTTGTGTTCACGGAGTGGCAAGAGGCCTGTGATCGTACCCGCCAAATGAACCGCGAGTTCGTCTTGCCGGTCATTGTTGATCTCGATTACGACCCAGAGGTTTACGATCCTAGACCAGTATGGGAGTGGAGGCGGATGAAGATAGACTTCGGCCACGCCCCGGGTGGACTACCCGATGGCCGACTTGAAGCGAAACTAAAAGCGCTGGTGCGCGAGGCGAGACGGGGCGGAGAGCAACTGTGAAGGCATCCCAGCAGAATGCGGCAAACATGGCGCCTGAGAGCCCCGAAGAATCTACGCCGGTGGGTCACCTGAGGGTTGATGCCCAAAACCCATGGCCCGGCCTGGAGGCCTACGATGAGGCTTCCAGCGAGTTCTTTTGCGGCCGAAGCACGGAAGCTGCCGAACTCCTCCGCCTTATCCGACTGGCTCCCTTAACGGTTGTCTACGGCAAGTCGGGGCTGGGTAAGACATCCCTACTGCAGGCCGGTCTATTTCCTTTGTTGCGCGCCCAGCACTATCTTCCTGTCCTATTGCGCCTGGATTTTGCGGGGGAAATCAAGAACCCACCGCTCGAGCAAGTCAAGCAGTGTCTTAGGGAATCGCTTGATCGCGCGAAGGTGGAATATCCTACTATTGGAAGCGACGAAAGCCTGTGGGAATACCTGCACCGCAAGGATGCGGAATTCTGGAGCGTGGACAATTTTCCCCTGACTCCGGTGCTGGTTTTCGACCAGTTCGAAGAGCTGTTTTCACGGACTGGTGGCAATGTTGAGCTGATCGGGCAAGTTTTCGATGGGATGGCAGACCTGATCGAGAACCGCATCCCAGCCGAACTGGCAAGCGAAACAGCGGGGTCGAGGCGATCCCGCCTCGATCTGCTGTCCCAACGCTATTGCATCGTCCTGTCGTTCCGCGAGGACTTCGTGCCCGAGATACGAACGTGGGAAAAGCAGGTGCCGTCGCTACTGCGAAACTACCTACGGCTGGAGCCGATGTCGCGCGAGTGCGCCATCAAGACGGTGGAACAGAGCGGCAAGACGGTGCTGGAGGATGGAGTAGCGCCATGGATCGTCGATTTGGTGGGAAAACGCGATCACCAGTCCGACGCCAGCGACGCGTCAGACATGGTGGTTGAGCCAGTGCTGCTGAGCCTGTGTTGCACGCAACTCAATCGCCGGCGAGCACCTGACTCCCGCATTGACAAAAACCTGGTGGAGACTGCTGGGCTAGATATTCTGGAGAGTTTCTATCGGGATGCGTTGAAGGACCCCGAAGTCAAAGGGGAACCCGATGTAGCACGTTTCATCGAGGATTACCTGATCCAGGGGGACCATTTTCGTGGCGACTACCCCAAGCAGGAGGCCCTCGACGACCACAAGTTGCGCAGCGAACAACTGGGCGCGTTGACGAACCGGCATCGCCTGCTGCGGATCGTTTACCGCGGCGACACCGCTCGCATCGAATTGATTCACGACCGGCTCGTCCCCGTGGTGCGGAAGTCGCGCGACCAGCGCAGAATCCAGGCACGTCAAGAGGAGCAGGAGCGTCGGGCACGGGAGGCGCAAGAGGAGCGGGACAAAGAGCGGGCCCGGAGCGAACAGCTGAAGCGCCAGCGGGACGTAGCCACGCGGCTGCGCAACATTGCGGTGGCGGCAACAATCGCCAGTCTGGCCCTGGCCGGATGGGCCTTGTACGAAAAACGATTGAAGGAACGGGTGAAGCTGAGCGAGGAAATCGCTGTGGAGACGGGGCGGCTGGCGGAGGGGCGGCTGGCGTTGCAAGTTGGTAGTGAGCCCCTGGAACAAACCATGTACCGGGCATTGGCTGCATATCGCCTGAGTTCGAATAATGAGGAGCTGGCACAAGCAAGGGCAGCAAGTCTGAGCGCTCTTGAACTTGTACTGGACACGTCCGGCCATTTGGGCACGGTGGTAAGGCTCAAGGGTGTGATGCCAACGCCAGCGTTGGAATTCAGTCCGGACGGAAAGACTCTTGCGGTGGGTGGAGAGGATGGCGCGATCCGTCTGCTAGACGCTAAAGATTACCATCTGACGGGTATTCTGGATTGCCATCAACTGTCAGCCGAAGCTGTGTGGTCGCTAGACTTCAATGGCGATGGTACGCGGCTGGCTGCGGGGTACAGCCCGATCGGCGATAGTGCCACCGGCAGCGGTTTAGTGTGTGTTTTTGATGTTCAGCAGCGTTCCATCGTGCAGAAGTGGTCCAGCGTGGATCATGGGCGAGGGCACGCCAGTGTCTACAGCGTGGTTTTCGGTGGCAAGCCAGGGATGGAGTTTGTCATCTTCGGCGGAGGCGACAAGTTGTTCCGCAAGTTGGAGGTCAATACCGGCGACATCGTTGAGGTTAAAAACCCAGGACCAGTAGTCGCCATCGCCATAAACGCGGACGGTAGCAAGGTGGCTACGGGTAGCGAGGACGGGATAATCAGAGTCTGGAAAATGGCCGACCTTGGCAATCAAAACGAACAGCCAATGGAACTCAAGGGACACGTAGCGACTATTGAGCAGGTGGTGTTTTCGCCAGCAGATCCAGCGGTCCTGGTCTCAGCCGGTGACGACGGGCGCATCATCGCCTGGAATGTCGAGGATGGTTGCCGCACGCAACAAAGCGATATTCAAGACGCCCGGATTTACAACGTTGCCATCACCCGCCCCGGAACCATGCTGGCCGCTGCGGGTGTGGACGGATACGTGCGATTGTTTGGGCTATCGAATTCAAACATGACGTGCGACAAGCCGCTGCCCAGCGGGAAATCGTCGGCCGCTCCCAAGCCGCAAAAGATCGAGCTGCTCGACGAAGGCGTCCTATCGGGGCATGGCGGAGTGGTCCTGGCGGTGGCCTTCGACCCAGAGGCGAACCATTTGGCCTCCGCAGGACAGGATGGATCGATTCGCATCTGGGTGGGCAATACCGGCAGTTTTTCACTCGCACACCTGGAGCTGGATTCCCCGCTCGGATCGGTAACCGCGGTTGCGGTCAGTCCCGATGCAAAATCCGTTGCTGCTGGTGATGACAATGGTTACATACGTGTCTGGGAGCTGCCAACGGAGAACGGCGAACCGACAACGGTGAAGGCAGGCAACAAGTGGAAGGCGCATGAGAAAGCAATCCGCAGTCTGACATACGTTCGGATTGGTGATCAGTTGGGGATCGTCTCCGGCGGAGATGATGGTGTGCTGAAGCGCTGGGACGCCAGCTCCCGAGAAGTCATAGGCAGTGAGATGGCGGAGGGCGCCAAGCCTGTGCTTGCGATTGCGCCCTCACCAGACGGCAGGATGCTGGCTGCAGGTAGTCCTGACGGAACGGTCCGCCTTTGGGATACGGCGACAGGCAAACTCGTGCGAACGATCGACCCCCCTAAGGGCGAACCAGACTACAAGCTGAGCGCCGTCGGATTTAGCAACGATGGCAGATACCTTGCAATTGGATCGCCGGAATACCAGGGTCTTCGTGTTGTTGATCTAACGTACGAAAACAAGGAACGCACGCTCCAGGGCCACCGCAAAGGCGTTGCTTCCATCTCCCGTGGCGAAAAGGAATGGCTGCTTTCGGCGGATATGGATGGCAGCATACTTGAATGGGAAGCGGCTGCGATGACGCAGCCAGAAACGCAAGGCTTGAGGAAGCGCGACGAGTTCAAATATCGTGAGGGATTTAGGGAGCTTCGGCAACCCCAACCGCTTACGGCAATGGACACGAGCACCGATGGCAGGCTGATCCTCACTGGTGGAGACAACGGGCAGATTCAATTGTGGGATGGCGTAGAACACGTATTGATAAGCGATCACTTCACCGGAAAGCAAGAGGCCATACGGGCTGTCGCAGTGGCGCCAAACGGATCCTTCTTTGTGACCGCTGACGCGTCCAAAATCCTGGTGTGGCCAGGGCCTGACCGGTGGGCAGACATCGTTTGTTCCAAGCTGCTGTGGAACATGAGCCGTGAACAATGGAACAAGTGGGCACCAGATATACCTTACAGGGAGCAGTGCCCCGGACTTGCGATTGAGCCGGCCGAGGCTTCGAAAGGTAAACAATAGGTTCCCGTCAAAGCGCCTGGAAGTGCCGGGCAGTTGTGCTGCCTGGAACTGTGCCTCCACTTCTCCATCGCAACTTCCAACTCTTCGTGAACAGGACAGTTCCGCCCGGTAGACGGCATCTGGGTGCTCGTTACGAGCAGATCGTCGAGCAGGTCCGCCAGACGAAAGATTCAACTCTTCAAGTTGACGAACGTCGCTTTGACCGCTCCCGTGGACAAGATCGAGGGGACCGTTAAGAGTGCTTCGCGACCCAGGACTCGCCCTCACCCCTACCCGAGTTCCGGTGTCCCTGACCCTCCCGCCCTGCATACCATAGAATTCTCTCCGCGTCTGCGGAAGGCTTGCCCCCGGAGGTCACCCCGCTCACCTCCCTATCCCCCCGGAAGGCCCCAATCTGCCCCCAGTGTCTCAGCATGGGACACCCGAAAAATAGTCGATTAAAGCTGTACCGAGTTGGTGCAGGAAAAGTGCATGGTCGGCCCAACCTCAGGACAGCTTCCTGAGGATAGATTGGCATAGATCTAAACCAAATCACATTTTGGACCCATGCCGACTTCAAGTTGCAAAAAAGGCGCTCTCCAGACCGAAAATAGCTGTTTTCAGAGAAGTCACGGTGACTTACGTAACTAAACCGTCGACACAGCTTAAATCGACTATTTTTCGGACGTTCCTGGCGATCCGACTGGGACTTATGCACCGTGCTCCATTTTGGTCATATCGATGACTGCCTCAAGACCGTTTTCGCAGCGCCGGGGGGCTGGTATTCGCGCTTCGACAGGCGAGGGCCATGCCGCTCTATACTCTCCATTGGTTCAAAAGGCAGCCCGATACTGTGAAGTCTCCGATCTGCCGGCTTCCGCAAACTTCTGCCTTATCGCAATCCATTTGATTGCAAAGGAGTTGGGGTGGCGAGAACCGCTATCTGTGTTCGGGGGTGATGGCCAGCGTCCAAAATTGCTGTAGGACCGTTTGTTAGGCGACTTCGATGACCCGCCCTACGGCGATATTGTCGACCCGAGTTTCAACGCCTCACGCGTTGTCGAGGCAAGTAAACGACTCATCAATGATTTGAAGGCAAACCTAATGGGGCACTGTGAATCCTAATACGTGCACCCATCGGGCTCAGATTGATCTCGGATCTCGAACCCGTACCGATTCCATCGAGGGTCGTCACCGTGCTCGACTATGGCCGTCCAACCAGGCACAAGACTCCAGCAATGTTTCTCTTCTTGCTGCTGGGGCTTGCTGTGTTTCTGTGGGGCCTGCAATACAAGCTCTCCTTGTATCAGTCCGAAGCCGCACAACGAGCTGTTCCTGCTGCCAAACTTCTCTCACAGAAAGAGTGGACTTTGGCCAACGCAGGCAAGAGATCGCTCGTTCGCGGTCTTTTCGCTCCAGCCGTCCCTCGGAAGAAGCTCCTCCTCGCCAAGGTCTTATTGGATCCCAGCGTATATGACGAATTCCAAAGCGAACGCGAAGATTTGGTCGCTACTTCGGTATGCGATCGGACTCTTTGTCCTTGCGATAGAAAGACCACTCGTCCGCGAGCTCCACCCATCACTTTGTAGTAGTCAAGCCAACTGTCTGCAAGAGAGATTCTCGGCCTCTGTGGCCCATATCTCTTGCGGAAATCCCTTTGCTACAACCCAAGTTCGATAGGTGGTGCAATGCCTCACAAGCGAATCCGCCGGATCGCAGTCGTTTTCTTGCTCGTCGTTGCAGCTGTTGTGCTGCTTGTGTTCTCCCGTAAGACCAAAGCTCCTGTTGCAGCTCCAAGATCGGCGGCTGTAGTCGCGGTCTCGCGTGGGCCGATCGCCAGTTCTCTCACCGTTGCCGGGCAGTTCCAGGCCTATCAGGAGGTGGACCTCCAGGCCAAAGTATCTGGTTACATCCGTTGGATCAAAGTTGACATCGGGGACCGCGTGCATGAAGGCGAAGTGCTCGCCGATCTGGAAATGCCTGACTTGCAGGACGAACTCCAGGGCTCGGAGGCAATGGTGCGCCACACGCAGTCGGAGATTATCTATTGATTCAACGCAAGAAAGCGTCTCATGAAAGATTGAGCCCGGTCCGGGGGGAGGTGGTCCATGTATAACCGCACCCTATCTTTACTGCTATGGCTTGTACTTTGTGGTTTACCAATAAGCGCTCAACAGAATAGATCCAATCTCCCAAATGCGCCGCAATTGCAGGCGTTTGCGCAGCAGCCTGCGCAAATGCAGACGCCACCTGCGGCCAGCCCCCTCGCCTACTACTCCTCCCCTGAAGGCGAGCCTCTTACTCGGCAACAGGCAGAGCAACTCGCGCTGAAGAATAATCCGCGTATCAGTGTCGCAGCTCTGCTTGCACTTGCCCAAAAGCAAGTCGTCCGCGAAACGAGGTCGGCCTTGCTCCCCACGCTTACTGGCGATTTGACCGGAGTCGATGCGATTGAGGCCAGTCGCATCTCGACAGGATCGCTCGCGGCTTCCCGTCTCCTATATCACGCCGGAGCCGGGGTCGAACTGAACCAACTGATCACCGACTTTGGCCACACGCGCAATTTAGTGGCTTCCTCCTCCCTTCAAGCCAAGGCTTCCGAACAGCAATCGGAAGCGACTCGTGAAGACATCGTGCTCGCCGCCGACCTCGCCTTCTATCGCGCTCTCGAAGCGCAGGCCACGTTGCAAGTGGCGAAGAGCACGGTCAACGCGCGGCAGGCAGTTGGGGACCAGGTCGAGGCCATGACGGCTAGCAAGTTGAAATCGACTCTCGATCAGAGCTTCGCGCAGGTCAACTTGTCGCAAGCCAAATTACTGAACCTGGATGCGCAAAACCAGTACGACGCTGCTGTGGCCAGTCTGAACGAGGTCGTGGGGACAACCAACGACACGCAATACCAGCTTGTCGACGACCCCGAACCTCCGCAGCTGGTCGCGCCTTCGGCGGAGGCGGTCATCGCATTGGCGTTGCAGCAAAGGCCTGATCTTCTTGCCTTGAAAGATATTCATGAAGCCGACGAGCGTTTTGCCCGAGCGCAACACGATCAACTTTTCCCCACGGCGTCTGGATTGGGAGTGGTCGGTGTCACACCCGTCGGCTCCAATCAATATTTCACAACGAATCACTATGGAGCGGCGGGCGTTAACGTTGGAATTCCGATTTTCAACGGCTTCAAGTTTCATGCAGAAACGAGCGAAGCTGAACTTCGCGCGAAAGCATCCGACGAGCAAAGCCGAGGGCTCATCGACCAGATTGTGCGAGATGTTCGCACCGCGTGGCTGCGAGCCAATACTGCAAAACAACGTATGGCGGTAACAGCGGAGCTGCTGAAGGAAGCCAACACAGCATTGGACCTGGCGGACACCCGATACCGGCTCGGGTTGAGTTCCATCGTCGAGCTAAGTCAAGCGCAACTGCAACAGACACAAGCCCAGATCGACGATGCCAATGCCCGATTCGATTACGAAGCTGATCTTGCCTCCCTGCGCTTCCAGAGTGGCTCACGGCCCTAGCGCCTAAGGAGAGTGAATCATGATGCACTTAAAGCCAACCGTAAAGCGAATCCTGTTCGCGACAGATTTCCTCGGCAGTTCCCGCCTTGCGTTGGACTACGCCGTGGCCTTCGCAAAACATTTCGACGCAACCATCGTTATGCTCCACGCTGTGGAACTGCCCTATCTGGCAAGAGAGGTGGAAACCGACACCCACCGCCCGAGCATGACTCGTAAGCATGCTCTGGGACGATTGGAAGCGGTCGCCAGCGGTGTGCAGTGTTCAGGTGTGACGGTTGAGACCTATGTCGAAGACGGCGTCCCAAGCGACGTGATCCTCAATGCCATTGGTATTCATTCGGCAGACCTGCTGGTGCTTGGAATTCACGGCATCCATCGTGGGCTTGCACACCTGCTGATTGGTTCCAATACTGAGAAGATTTTGCTCTCTGCAACCTGTCCAACAATGACGGTCGGTGCCCATGTCCCGGCCGGAGTCGCCCCCCACCTGCACTTTAGAGAAATTCTTTATTTTTCTGATTTCACCCCAGAAGCTACCGCAGCAGCTCCTTACGCGGTGTTTCTTGGTAACGAATTTCACGCTCCCGTCGAAGTTTGCCAGTTGTTGCCCGAAGTGGCGGAAACAAATCCCAGGCTTCGCCAGGATTTAGCCGAAGAATACTGTCAGGCGATTCGCGAAGTATTTCCCTCCTCAGACGCCGATTGGGCTCTTCCTTCCTTTCACCTGGATCGCGGCATGGAGTTGGACGAGATCATCGAACGGGCAGAGAGACAACACGCAGGCCTGATTGTTCTCGGCGTACATACTGAGTCGCAACTGGGCAGACATCTTCATACCAACTTTGCGTATCGGCTTCTCTCCAAGGCCTCTTGTCCGGTGCTGTCGATTCGACATGATGTGCAGGGAGGTTCGTAAATCATCATGAGCGTCGTCGAATTCACCGTCTGCGTCTTCACAACCTCTATTGTCGCGGGCCTGTTGGGTGCGTTGACGGGTTTAGGGGGAGGCGTCGTGATCGTTCCCGTTCTCGCCCTCCTTTTCAAAGTCGACATGCGTTATGCGATAGGAACGTCCCTTGTCTCGGTCATCGCCACCTCCTCGGGCGCTGCCGTAGCCTATGTTCGCGAAGGACTCTCGAACATCCGCATCGGCATGTTCCTTGAGATTGCCACAACGCTGGGAGCACTTCTTGGCGCTTACCTCACAACAAAACTCTCGACCCACTACATCGCAATCACCTTCGGGATTGTCCTGCTGTATTCAGCATATTCATCACTCCGTAAGCCTCCGCATCACAACCCTGAATCCGCCCCTAATCCATTTGCGACCAGGCTCAGGCTGAATGGTCACTACGGCGGCGAATCCGGCAAGGAAGTCTATAGCGCGAAGCGGGTTCCGCTTGGATTCGGGATCATGCTTGGTGCGGGAACGCTTTCTGGCCTTCTCGGAATCGGATCTGGAGCGGTCAAGGTACTCGCGATGGATCAAGCAATGCGCTTGCCGTTCAAGGTGTCGACGACGACCAGTAACTTCATGATTGGCGTCACGGCAGCAGCCAGTGCCGGCGTCTACCTGTCGCGAGGATACATCGCTCCAGAACTTGCCATGCCCGTGATGCTCGGTGTCTTGCTGGGCTCTATCGTTGGCTCCCGCGTACTGGTGAAGGTCCGGGTGCCGACACTACGGCTATTGTTCACTGTGGTCATTGCGCTCCTTGGGATCGAAATGATCTACAGCGGTTATGCCGGGAGAATCTGACATATGCAGAAACCAACAGACCTGGAACTGGAAATCGAAATCGCGAGAATGCTGCTGCTTGGCATCATTCTGTCAGCCCTGGTAGTAGTCCTCGGTACCGCACTCATGTTCCATGACACATCGTTGGCTGCGCCGAACTACACGCATTTCCACTCGATGACAGCTTCGCTTAGCTCGGTCAAGGGCATAGTTCAAGGCTCGCTCCATCTGCACGCGGACGCAGTAATTCAACTTGGGCTCTTGCTCTTGATCGCTACTCCCGTAGCGCGCGTCCTCTTCTGTGTCGTGGGATTTGCGCGGCAGCAGGACAAGCTCTATGTGGTCGTGAGTTCTACGGTGCTCATGATCCTGATATATAGCCTTACAAGGGGGACTTTATGATGCACCTCCGAATGGAACGAATTCTCTTCGCAACAGATTTCCTGGAAAGTTCACGGCTTGCCCTTGACTATGCCGTGGCCTTTGCTCACCATTTCGGGGCGAGAGTTACGTTGCTGCACGCCGTGGAACTCCCGCCGTCTGCAGAGGCGGCGGAGGCCATGACTGCACAGCCGAGTCTTTCTCGCGAGGCGGCCAAGGATCGTCTTGAGGCATTCGCGGCTGGGCTGCGGCGAACGGACCTTCGCGTCGAAACCATCGTGGCGGATGGTACTCCGTGCCAAGTCGTTCTGGACGCCGTCAAATCTTGGTCTCCCGATCTGCTTGTTCTCGGCGTGCACGGCATACATCGCGGCGTGAGCCATCTTTTGATCGGTTCAAATACCGAGAAGATTCTGTTGTCTGTAACGTGCCCCGTCCTTTCAGTTGGAGCTCACGTACTCGCAGGCATTGATCTGCGGATGAATTTGAACGACATTCTGTACTGCTCCGACTTCACCCGAGATGCTGCCGCGGCGGCTTCGTATGCATTGGCTCTCGGGGAGGAGTTCCATGTACCGGTTGACGTATGCCATCTGGAGCCAACGCCGCTGGCTCGCGACCCGCGGGCAGCCGATAAAGTCGCCGAAGAGTATTGCGACGCGCTGCATTGTGCCGTTCCGGAAAAGGCCGCTGAATGGTGTTCTCCTGCCTTCCATCTCAAGCATGGATTTGGCCTGGCGGAAATTTTGAGACGGGCTGAAGCCGAGGCTGCAGGACTCATCGTTCTTGGTGTCCACGCCGAATCTCAGCTAGGCCGGCACCTTCATACCAGCTTCGCGTATCAACTACTGACCCGAGCGACATGTCCAGTCCTCTCGGTCAGAGCAACGCCAAACGACAGCTGACCACAGCAAGGACAGTACAACTCACTTCCGGCCTAAACGTCCAATGATTATGGTGTTCGAACGTCGGCCCCACGCGTTCGGTGTATAGGTTTTCGTCCTTCTTCCCATTGAGAGAAGGTGCTCTCCAGGTGGATGCCGGGCCAGAGAGCGGAAAGACATCAGTATGCACATGCGATACATCATCTCCCTTTGCGTTGTGATTTTCTGCCTCTTCGGGTGCAAAAGTGCCGACACCAGGGAGCAGGCATCTCCGCCTGTAGTAGCTGTGGCACTCGTACAGCGCGGAAACATATCGCATCTGCTCAGTTTGGCCGGCCAGTTTCAGCCCTATCAGGTGGTTGATGTGCATGCCAAGGTCGCTGGATACGTTCGGCACATTTATGTCGACATCGGCGACCGCGTGCATGCCGGGGAAACGCTGGCGACCTTGGAAGTCCCGGAGTTGAGCGCACAGTATCGGAGCGCGCAATCCGAAGCGCTCCGCTCCAAAGACAGCATCGCCGCGGCGGAACATGAAGTAAGTCGCGCCAAAGCCTTGCACGCTGCGTTGCAGGCAAACTATGACCGGCTCAACGAGGCAGCGAAACAACGGCCCGGGCTTATCGCCCAGCAGGAACTCGACAATGCGCGCTCCCAGGCGGAAGCCTCGCAGGAGCAAATGGACGCGGCCACGGCAGACCTCTCGGCCGCTCAGCAGGGCGCCAACGCAGCAGCCGCGGACCAACAGCGAGTCGGAGCCCTCGAATCTTATACCAACGTGGTCGCACCGCTTGATGGCGTCGTCGCGTGGCGCTATGCCGATACCGGCGTCCTGTTGCAGGAAGGTACCAACTCCGAGACGCAGGCCATGCCCCTCATCCAGCTGGCCGAAAGTGGATTGCTGCGTCTGCGCGTGCCCGTCCCAGAAGATGCCGTCCGCTACGTTCATGTGGGTGATCCTGTGCAGATTCGCGTCGATGCATTGGATAAGAGTTTCAACGGGAAGATCGTTCGATTTACCCGGAATCTCGACCTGAAGACGCGGACGATGGAAACCGAAGTGGATGTGCCGAATCCTGACCTCGCCATCACTCCCGGAATGTACGCGAACACCTATCTACAGTTGGCGCATCGGGAAAGCGTTCTGACTATTCCGATCACTGCCGTTCAAGGAGCGGGCACTACGGGCACAGTTCTGGTACTCGACCAAGCCAACCAGATCGAACAGCGCACGGTGCAACTGGGAATTCGAGGCTCAACACTGGTGGAGGTAACCGGAGGCCTCCAGGCTGGAGACCGCGTCGCGTTGGGCGATTTAACCAACTTCCACAACGGAGAGGTCGTGACTCCGCAAGTCCAACAGGAGCCTGCCAACGACATCATGCACGAAGAGGGTGGCATGACCGACCCAAACGAATATGCAGGAGGCAACCAATAATGCCTAAATTTGCGCTCCGCTACCCCTATACGATCCTTATGGTTTGCCTGACGGTCCTGGTCGTGGGCATTGCCAATATGATTTCTATGCCGGTGGACTTGTTTCCGGACATTGACATGCCAGTCGTCGTCGTGGCGACGTTTTACTCCGGTATGCCTCCCCAGCAGATCGAGGCAGATATCACCGACACCTTTGAACGCTTTTTCACTCTGGGCGCCAATATCGATCACATCGAGTCCCGGTCGCTAACTGGCGTAAGTTTGATCAAGGTCTACTTCCGCCCCGGCACTGACGGCAACTCCGCTTTAAGCAACATCGCAAATCTGGCTCTAGCCGACTTGCGTCGTCTTCCCCAGGGAACTCTGCCTCCGGTGGTGCTCGGCATGACGGCATCAAGCCAGCCGATCTGTCTGGTGACCCTCGAAGGGAAGGGCTTAAATGAGACACAACTCAAGGATCTCGCCCAATTCAGCGTTCGGAATCAGGTTGCCAACGTGGAGGGCGCCTCGGTGCCGCAACCCTATGGCGGCACATATCGCCAGATTCAAGTCTTCGTCGATCCATTGAAGCTCGAAGCTCACAACCTGAGCGTGATGGACGTCGTGGGCAGCATCAACGATTCCAACCTCATCCTGCCCGCAGGCGACGTGCGCATTGGAACGCGAGACTTCAATATCTACGCCAACAGCCAGATTCCTACGCCCAGTCAGATCAACTCGATTCCGTTGCGCTCCGTTGGCAACGCTTCGGTCCTTGTTGGCGATGTCGGTCACGCAGAAGATGCCGGAGCAATTCAGACCAATATCGTACGCATCGACGGCCAGCGTTCGGTGTACATTCCGATTCTGAAACAGGCCGGCAAGAGCAACACTATCACCATCGTAAAGGGTATGCGTGCGGCCGTAGCAAAGCTGGTGGACATCCCATCCAGCCTCAAGACTGCTGTCGTTTTTGATCAGTCTGTATTCGTCAAGGGTGCGATTCGCAATCTGCTGAAGGAGGCCGGAATCGGCCTCCTTCTCACCGGAGTCATGATTCTCGTCTTTCTTGGCAGCCCCAGGGCCACCGTCGCGGCGCTCATCGCGATACCGCTTGCCGTGCTGACCTGCCTGCTGATCGTGAACACAATGGGCGGGTCAATCAATACCATGCTCCTCGGCGGCCTGGCGCTCGTGCTGTCGCGATTGATCGACAACTCAGTGATTGTGCTGGAGAATATCTTCCGCTTCATGGAAGAGGGCGCGGCGCCGGAAACCGCGGCGGCAGACGGTGGCACGGAGGTCGCACTTCCGGTTTTTGCGGCTACGGTAACCACAGCCATCGTGTTCTTCCCGGTATTCATTCTCAATGGGGTCAGCAAATACATCTTTACCGATCTCGCTTATGGAGTGGTCTTCACTATCTTCGCTTCATATCTCTTCTCCATGACACTCGTTCCGCTCTTCTGCGCGAAGTTTATTCATCCAAAGCCGAGGGAAGATGCCGCCGTCGAGCATGAAGAGAACAGTGAAGTCACATCGGACTATCCGGGTGCGAAGCCTCCTGCAAAAGCCAGGAAAAAGCCATCGTTGTTTCAACGCGGGGTTGATCTCTTCAACCTTGGCTTTGCCGGAATGCTGGAGCGGTACGAGCGTCTCGCGAACTGGACGTTGCGCAAACCGGGCATTTCCGCCGCTGTCATGCTGGGAGCGATCGTCTTGGTCATTGTTTTATTTGTGCCGTTCCTTGGTCGCGCCTATTTCCCTCGCACCGATCCGGGCCAGTTCATCGTCAATGTGAAGATGCCAAGCGGCACACGCATCGAGGTCAGCAATGACGACATCGCAAAAGTCGAGTCGGTGATTCGCAACGTGGTTGCACCAAAAGACCTTGGCATGATCGTCTCCAACATCGGGATTACACCCGATCTCTCATCTATCTACACACCGAACTCGGCGATGGACACCGCTTTCGTACAGGTCAGCCTCAACGAAGGGCACAAGACCGGTAGCTATGCATACATTGCAAAGGTCCGGGACGCGCTTGCGTCACAGTTGCCGCAGTTGACCACATACTTTCAAGTCGGTGGACTGGTCGATTCCGTTGTGAATCAGGGCCTTCCAGCACCCATCGACATTCAAATCGCCAGCAACGATCAAAAGGCTGCCTTTGCGCAGGCTCAAAGTCTCGCCAACAAGCTTCGAGCTTCGAGTGCTGTCTCCGCTGTCTTCATCCCACAAGATTTGAAGTATCCGGGCCTGGAGATGGACATCGACCGTGAACGGGCCAGCTTGATCGGATTGACTCCAAAGGATGTCGTCGACAACGTCATCACCGCGCTCACGTCGAACGGAGTTATCGCTCCTAGCTACTGGATCGACCCCAAGACGGGCAACAATTACATGTTGACCGTCCAGTATTCGCTCCCTCAGATCGGGCACATGAACATGGAAGAACTGGGGGACATCCCGCTGCGTGGCAAAGACAGTCAGAGCTATACTCCACTTCGCTCTGTAGTCTTCATCAAACAGATCAATACACCCACTGAGGTTGACCACTATCAGTTGAGGCGCGTCATTGATGTCTATGTGTTGCCCAAGTCTGAGGCGTTGAACTCCGTCAGCAAACAGGTAAACCAAGCGGTAAAGGGCGTTTCCACAGCGAACGGGATGCGAGTCCTCATCCATGGGGCGGTACAAAGCATGGATGCCTCGTTCCTCCGATTCGGCTCGGGCATTGCTCTGGCGATTGTGCTGGTCTACTTCATCCTCATGGCCCAGTTCACTTCCTTCATCGACCCGTTCATCATCTTGATGGCGGTTCCCCCTGGGCTTGCCGGAGTGATCGTGCTCTTGGTGATTACGGGCTCAACCCTGAATGTCATGTCCCTGATGGGGATCATAATGATGGTGGGAATTGTCGTCTCGAATAGCATCCTGATTGTTGAGTTTGCGGGCATACTGCACAGCCGCGGCAAAAGCTATCTAGAAGCGGTTGTTCAATCTTGCAAGATTCGTCTACGCCCGATTCTCATGACTTCTTTGGCCACGCTTCTTGGCATGATTCCATTGGCCCTTGGATTGGAAGTCGGAAGCGAGCAGTATGCACCGCTAGCCCGCGCCATCATCGGTGGTCTGTCGGTTTCGGTGGTTGTGACGGTGTTTCTGGTTCCGGCGGTCTACATGCTCGTATACGGGCGCCGCGACCAGGATGCCCAGCAAACCGAATAGACGAGCTATCCGAATGTGGTCCCGCCGTCTGGCCGCCGCCGACAACACCTGATCCGGACCTGAATCCCGCGACGGGTCGGTCTAAGTACCCGGACTCGCCTGTCCTTCTTATACCGGCCGATCTTGATCAATCCACTGCCGGCAATAAACTTACAGGCCCGGCTGATTCATAGTCCTCAAGGCCGTTCTCCCCACCTAGCGAAGACTGCAGGATAAGCGGGACTTGAATTACCGAGTATTTCCCAGAGAAACTACCACAGCTCGATTCGACAAGCGTTCGTAGTTTCTACCCTGTAGAAGAGGAAGCGAAGATCGCCGGCGCTGTCTGGCACTCCAACAGGCATACCTACTGCAGCTGGCTAGCGATGGCGCAACAATCAACGAAATCCAAGAGGCCGCAGGCCATAAAACCATAACGATGGCCGCCCGCTACGCTCACCTTTCACCGGCCCATACGCTGTCAGTGGTGGAACGAATCGTTAGAACAGGCGCCAAAAAGGCACCTTCAAACACTGCATCAAAGTAGGAAACCAACATGCACCAGAACATGCACCAAGCGATTCTGCGATTCTCCATTTTGTTGGTGCCGGGAGGGGGAATCGAACCCCCATGAGGTTGCCTCTCGGCGGATTTTGAGTCCGATTTTAGACGTTTTGCAGGGTGTTGCATCGCGACGCAAGAAATCGCAACAAGCATCTTATTTACATATAGATACATGCATGTTTGAAGTTGCAAATGTGACGCAGCCAAAAGCAGAAAAGTTGGAAACGAACAGCCATCAAAACAGCCACTGAAATTCGCCCTAAACCGAGTGCAAAATGATCCCAAACCCCGTCGGAGTAGAACTCCGATTTCGATCTTTGGTGGCTGTTTTGATGGCTGTTCTTAATACGCCGTTATATATGTAGTCAGATCACTTTCTTTGCGGCGGCCCGTTCGGAATGTTCAAAGGCGTCTGCAAAGGGCTCAAGCTCTTCGTCACTCATGCCAAGGCCGCGTCCTGCCCCGTGCCAGTTGTCCACGGCGTGAGCAACTTCACTCAATATCTCCTTGGCTCTTGCGGGCTTGATTCGAAAATAAGCGATCACGGACATAAGGGCGTCTATGGTCATCTCGGGGCCTGCATCCTCGGAGATCCATGTCTTCAATTCGCGCACGCGCTCGGGCGACGGGTTGATGTCGAAGGCAGGCGACAACCGCCAGAATTCCCGGTCTTCATGCAGGAAGCCGTGATTGCGCAGATGGTCGTCAACATTCGTAATCAGAATCGAGAAGGCGATACGCCGCCACAGCTCTTCAATATCGGTTTGTACTTCGGCCCCATGCACGCGGATTGCATCCACGATCTCTGTGTACGTATGGTTATCGGCTTCCGTCACCTCAACACCCAGCATTGTCGCCGCGGAGATATACATAATTCGATCTCCGCTGGCCTCGCCGGTCGAAACGGCGGATCAGTGCCACGGGCAAATTTTCGCTCTCGACGATGCGCGCAGCGGCCGCATTGATCCCGGCCTGCTTGGCAAGGGTGAGAGCGAGCACTTCGCCCTTGGTGACGGCGCGCTCGTCCGTGATGCTCGGGAACTTGCCAATGGAAAGTGCGCCATCTTCGTCAACGACCGTGCATTTCGGGCGCATTCCGCCAAGTGACGTGCCACGCCCGCGCAAATACGCCAGGTCTGCCGCTGTCTCTCTGTTCGCCTCAAGGGCGCGCGACGCGCTAAGCAAATGCCCAAGCTCGATGAGTGGCGGAGCCTTCCGGCGTCCTTCTCCGTGCGCGCGCTGGAACACATTGTCTTCGTCGCGAAAACGAAGCGCGCCGACGCGGCTGACATCATCCACGGCCAGCAAATAATCAAGCGCATTGAGCGGCTGTGCCTCGTCTTCCTTTCCTTCACGTCGCAGTTCCTGTCTACGTTTGACGTGATCGCGCATGATGACACGCTTTGCCCACCCGTCGGGCTCGGTATCCGCAATCGCGGCATGGAATAGAGAGCCCTCTTTGGATTTGCGATGGAACTGTGGTCCCGCCTGGAGCGGAAGCGTCGGGCCGAGAGCGAAACGCGCGCGGTCGCCAAGCCAGCCTGCTGCGTACTCGAAAGCAGCGTTTTCGCGGCGTCCTTGCAGGTCGTAACGCAAAGTGCCGATCTGCGGACCATCTCCCAGCACTACGTCAATGGTGCGCTTCATGGCCTTGGTACCCGTGCTTTCTTCATGCGCACGCGCTTGGGCAGACGTTCTTCATCCAGAAGAAGGCCGACATCGTCGCGGCTCACATCAATAAGGCTTCTCAGAGGATCGCCAAAGCCCAGGACGAAGAGCGCCATCGCATAAACGCCGAGACCGACTCCAGGGTCTCCCTTTTCAGCGCGGAGGTAAGTGTTCTTGGAGACACCCATTCGCTCGGCTACGGCAAGGACTGTCAGTCCCCGTTTACGCCGCGCGGTCGCAAGATCGCTGCCGAACTTGGTCAACGACCGCTTGACGGCGGGAGGGAGAACATCTGATACACTCGATCTCATATAAGGCTCCATACATAAAGCCTTATGGCCTTATATGGACCAATATATAGGACTTTATGAAGTATATTCAAGGTTCTTCAAGCTGATATCGACGACGTGGATTTTCCCAGCAGGCGGAAGCGGTTTGTAACGCTCGTTCAGATATGCAGCATTGATGAAGCGAGTTTCATCGTTCTCAAACGTCCCAGCCCCACCGTGGATATGGCCGAAAATGTGAACTCGTGGCTTTTTTCTTTTGACCGCGTCGAGCAGTTCCGCGCATCCCAAATGTGCTTCGCCTGGAGCCGTCTGATCGAGAATTCCCAGTGGCGGGCCGTGTGTAATCAGCACGTCGAGGCTGTCAGGAATGAGTTCCCAGTGTCGTGCTCCTGAGCCACGCTGGTACATGTAGGCCCAGTTCATAAATTCGGGTGTGTATGGCGAGCCCCAGAACGCAACACCGTCAAGCGTGGCACCCGTGTTCTCCAGGTAGGTGGCATTGGTCAGCAATTCTCGGGCTTGTTGAGGAGCATTCTCAAAGTACCTATCGTGGTTTCCTGCGCAGACTACGCGGTGTCTGAAGTCCTGCTCTCCCAGCCAGCGATTGAACGACACAATATCCTGTACGTCATAGCCAGAGTTCATGAAATCTCCGGCGTGGACGAGGACATCTCCCGCGGGAACAGGGCCAACCTTGTCATGGAGACCGTGCGTGTCGGAGATTAGTACCAGTCGCATCAGGTCGTCCTCCCCAGATTCCGATTCCTGATCGTAAACAACCAACTCGCTACGCGCAGCAGGCTGTTCGTTTCGCGCTTGACCTTCTGGCCGGCTCAATCACTAAGCTACGATACGTTCCGGATGATCCCCACGCGCATACTTGCGGAGGTCTGCCACCGGGATCAGCACTCTGCCCCCTATCCGACGTGTGGGCAGCTTTCGATTGGCAATCAGGTAATCGAGTCCACGCTGGCTGATCGAGAGAAGCTGAGCCGCCTCTCCTCGGCTGACAAGCAGCTTCTCCTCGGCTGGAATTGTGGCTCGTGCTGGTGGCTTCCTCTGCGTGGTGTTGAATGGCTGCATCATCCGCTCCTCTATAAGAACTCGTTTTTCCTACAAACCCAACCCGTACCCCAGGCTCCGCTCGATCAAACGCTCGGACGCTGGACCGATCTTCTGTGCACCCGCGATAGCCTGTTCCGGCTGGAGCGCGCTCTTGTGCGAAACATCGCGGCTCAAGGCTTGCACCAGCTTGTCGCGGTCATTGGTGAAAATTTGCGCGTCCCACTGTCCCCGAGAGACGGACACATAAGCCATACGGTGATTCAGCAAGTCTTTGGCTCCAAGCTCAGTGTCCGCATGAATCAGTACACGTTCTGCTGTCTGTCCCTGGCTCGAATGGCTGGTGACAGCGTAACCGTGGTCGATGTGCGGGAAGCCATGCACCCCGACTTCAACATTGCGTCCGCTATCAAGTTTCAGGTGCATTGAACCGTTCGCGCCGATGTTCTCAATGCTGGCAAGTTCACGATTGGCAATCTTCAGTTCTTGATTGGGTGCTGTGAACTGAATGCGATCACCGATGGAGAACGCTTTCTCTTCAGCTCGATACACAGAAACGCCCATCTGGCGTCGCGGATCGTAGGTTGTCTGCTCCCCGTTGCCGCGCAGAACCGTAAGCAAATTCTCTTGGCCGTTCACTTCAAGAATGCGGGCATACTCGCCTTTAGCAATGCCAGTCTCTTTCGATGTCCGCGAATAATGGAGTATGTCGCTAGGCTGATACCGCTGTGCCCAACTACGATCAGCCCCGGTCAGCTCTTGGCGCGGCATGAGCACTTGCAGCGTGTGCTCGTTTTTGCCGACGATGCCATGCGCTTGTAGCTCCCGATGAATCGCGGTATTTATCTCAGCGCGGGAACGATTGTCAGGCGAGACGACCAGCGTGTTCTCTGGCGAAGCTGCATACTCACGAGCTATCGCGTGGATTCGTGCTTCTCGTCCGACTACCTGATGCACTCGGCCCTGAATGTCGAGACTTTCGATTGCCGCTGCGACATGACCGCGTGCCAACATCTCAACGGCCTCTTTCAACTCAGGGTCGCGCTGTCGCAAAATCTCATCGAGCTTCACCGTGTGCATCCCCGCTTCCTGAAGCTGCGCGAAGGGGCGGCCAGCCTCCACGCCTTCATGCTGACGCACATCGCCAACCAGCAACACCCGATCATTCCGATGAAGTCGCGTCAGGAACTCATGCATCTGCCGTGTGGACGCCAGAGAAGACTCGTCCAGCACGTAAAGCCGCTTCTCTCCTGTGTCTGGTCGATCACCTCTGGCTAAATGATGCTGAAGCGTAGATGTAGTGATGCCAGCCTCTGCGAGCTTTTGCGCGGCGCGGCTCGTTGGTGCGAATCCTTCGATACGGTAGCCTTGTGCTTCCACGCCTTCACGAATGACCGACAGCGTAGTCGTCTTGCCCGCACCTGCTACGCCATCAAGTCCAACAATCTTTTCGCGAGCCACGAAGATTTCATCGACTGCGGCAAGCTGAGACTTGCTCAACTCTGGATGCGCATCTTCCATGCGGATGCGCAGGACTGGCGATACCAGCATGGATCTCTCATACTGGCTTTCATTGCCCTTCTGCACAAGGCCGACGATCTCCCGCTCCAAACGAACCATCTCGGCTGTTGTGTACTGCGGCGCTGCTCTTCCATCGGAGCGCTCAACCTTGCGGAACTCTCCATTCCGCACACGCTGCTCGAACTCTTGTCGAACTTGGCTGTACGTCGCTTGGCCCATGCTGCGATCTATTGCTGCCTGCAAGATGCTCCGCTCATCCTGCACAGCGGACCGCTCGAACACGTGATTGCGTGAATATGTCACCGACTGCTGTGCAGTTTTCTCGGGCCGTTGTTCGACCTTGTGCTCGCGTTCCCGCGCCTGGGCTACGACTTGATCCGGTTGATTACCGAACTTTGCCGCAAGATCACGATGCCGTTCAAGCACCTCTTCACGCGAAAGCAGGTCTTTGCTGTCTCTCGTGCGGTGTGCTGCGACCTGTGCGGCCCCTGCACCTTCTCGGCCAATCTCCTGAAGATGCTCCTTGATCTGCGCACGCCGAGGACTTGATGCTTCCAAATATTCCTGTGAATAGCCCTTGATCTCTGGCTGTCCATGCTGACCCCGCTCGACCTCGTAGCCAAGACCTTGCAGCCGCATGGCAAGCTCAGAGCGATATACGCTCGTCGCATAGTGCTGTGACTGAAAGAGACTGCGCTCCTGCAATGCGCGGGTCTGGCCGTTCTCGCGCTCTGTGACGTTGAAGATCACAGCATGGGTATGAAGCTGGGGAGCTGCGTATCCATCGACAGGACGTGCGGTGTCATGCTCGAAGGTTGCTGCGACAAACTTGCCAGTCGTCTCAGGCGCATGAACATTGCCGATGCGAGCCTGCGTGTAGCGTTCCAGTTCGTTCAGCGCAACGCGAACACTTTCACGATGTGCATCACGCACACGCTCATCACCACCAACAAGAGCCGTCACCGATACAGACTTTGGCGCAGAGAACGTAGCATCCCAACCTGCGCGATGTTCTGCACTCGTGATCTGCTTGCCATACTCGTTCTCATAGGTTCTCGCTGGCTGATGCCTAACGAGCTGCGCGGCGCTCACTGGATGCTGACCTTCGCTCAATCGCGCAAACTGCCTCATCGGCGACGGAGCCATGCAGACCCCATTCACGCGCAAGCTCTCCTTGCCACTCACTGTGCCCCTGATGATCACGACTCCAGTAGTTCTGCTTCTCAGACGTGAACTCTCGCGCATGGTATGTGCGGGCTTGATTGGCCGACAGCGCTTTGGAGAGAGTCAACATGCGTAGAAGCCTCAACACACGATCTGCAAAATCTCGCAACTGCTTGCTGCATAGCGTAACTCCGAATGTGGAAATGTGGGACGTAATTCTAAGATTTATTTTTAGGCATAGTGATGCTTTTACCCTCATGGATATTGAATGAAAGCACTATTGCTCTTGAATTAGCTCTCCGATTAGAAGCCTAATTGCACTGCTCTTCATGGCCGAATGAGCACACGAATTCATTGCCTTCACGGAAGCAAATAAGAGTGCTTATCAGGGCTGCATATCGGAAGGTTTGTGGACTAAAAGCACGCACTCGAAGCGATGCCGATAACTACTCGATCCACTGCGAGTCATCCCACGGCGGAGATGTTTTATTGCTACTCTCTTGAGCTTGCGCTCCGGGAAAGATTGATCGACGTATTGGCTTCGCTGAAGAGGCTGTTCGAACAACCGGATTCTCGGCACTCAAGGGAGAGCTTTCAATGGATTGGAAGCCGCTCTCACGCGCTCTCTCGACGGAGGCTTGTGAGGTATCTGTTCCTGAGTTCGATGATCTCGCTTCAAGCGAGGCATCCCTTCCTTCTTTCCACCTCTTGAAGGAGGCGATGAAGCGCCGTTTTAGCACCGGAACATCGAAGATCAAATCGTCTCCGAAAGGCCCTGCGTAAAGCTGTCTCCATTCCTGTACGATTTCATGCCTTAAATAGATCGTGCCGAAGAGGAAGATCAGGGGAACAATGTAGATCAGAAGCATCGGTAGAGCGATCACTTGCGAGAATGCTCGACCGTCATAGAAATCCCGCTGGAAGAACGCCTCCAACTCAGGTGAAGGCCAAGTCTGTGCAGGCAGCTTCACCAGTTGTGTCCAACCGTCCCGACTTGCGGAAGGCGACAGCGCAATGGGCAACAAACCAACCCCGCTGAACTCCACATCGTGCGGAATCACGGGAACACTCTTCCTCCCGGAAGCAGACTTGTAAAGCCACTGAATCTCGAGCGTATTACCAGCAGTTGAAGCACCCTTAGAGCACTCCCAATAGGCCTTCAAATAGTAGGCCTGAAGCGGCGGCAATTCCCACCGAAACCACAGCGCAAAGATCAACAGAACGAAGACTCGGAACAGAGCACACAAGGAGCGCGGTATTCCACGGGAAACCCCTACGGAATCCGGTTCCTCGCATGGCGTTCAAACCTCCTATTTGCCGGTGCTCTTTGAGCGTCTTTGGGACAGGTTCTCAGCGGCTTTCTGATCCTTTATCGAGTCGGCATACGTCCGCATTTTCTGAATGTCTTCCGTGGTCAAAGGCCCCTTAGATGCCTGGGCAAATAGGTTGACCATTAGGCTCCGTATCCCGATAATCTCGGCGAGTAGAACCGCATCCGTGGGCACTTCCTGAGGGGCGCGAACAGCGGCAAGAGCGGTGTCCCGTAGCCATTCGGCGACCTTTTTCCCGGCTTGAGAAGCAGCCGCTTCGACCTCGGCAAGCTCCGCTTCCGTAAGCCTCGTCGCTATTGATTTGCTACGGGAAAGTTCGCTCGTAGGCGAAGTCGGAGTTTCCGATGTAAGAGTTTGTTGCAGATTGCTGTCAGGAGAAGCCATAAGCAGTACCACCTATCGGGACATCTCTGGTGTCTGCTTCGATGCACTTTAACCCTGCGTAGTTCCTATAACTGTGTCAGCGGAGCGCAGTTTGTACCCGCGTTAGCGCGACTGACCGCATGTTTACATCCGTGAACGCGAATTCATCAAGTACGGCAAATAAACAAGTTAACGAATCGGCATCGGCAAGCGCTCCACAGCACCCATTTGGGGATGACGTGTCATCTTCCATCCGCTGCGCAGCAGCGCCTTGTGCATTCAGCCACTAACATGAGGGTGCGCAAGAAACTCATTCAGGCACTGGGCGATCCATTTTCGCCGCTCGCGAAGGAAGTCTTTATATGACTGCGTTCCTAGAAGCGCGGCCTCGGTCGGGATGCATTGGGCCTCAAACGCCGCCAAACCTGACTTAGCAATAAGCCCTGGGAAATACTTCTCTGGAGCCTTATCGCTGATCTGACGATTCGTTTTCCCTGAGATGAAACACAGGTTTGCAATGTCGTCCGCCTCTCGTCCTACGAAGCTGCCTTTCAGGATTGCTTTGGGGAAAATGTGATGGAACTGTAAACGGTGCTCAGTACCAGAATGGTCCAGCGCGATTGTGAGTTGCGACCTCCAATCTTTTGCCCCCAAGAGACGGAACGCAAGAAACATCGTTTTGAACAATGCGCTGCGTTGGGTGCGACCTTCTAATTCCTCCGAGGAAATGTCGAGTTTCCCTACTTGTTGCCTCAAGCGGTCGATCAATTCCAGAGCTCCGCCTCCCTCCCTCAGGGTGGCGATATCCTGATCCAGGATGGTCTCGCTTGATCCTCTGGAATAATGTCCCTTGGCGTTAGCGACAAGAACCCAATAACGTAGTTGGGACGATTCTTCAGGGGTAAGTTCGTAGTTCCGCTTGTGCCCGAAGTAAGCGATTGAGAGCAAGATGAACGGCGATGAGAGCAACGCTGGGCTATCGATTCCCACATTGTTAAGGGCGAAATTGAGAGCGAACTCCATACCTTTTCGACTTGAGGTCCAACCATCTTCAAGCGTCTTTAGCGTGAGGTTCCCGACCGTCAAGAACCGTGACTGCCCGGTAGCAAAGACGACGAGATTCTTCAAATACAAGCCTAGATCGAGCTCGAACCCTCTCTTGCCGCACTCCTGCTGAAATGCTTCGAAAACTTGGAGCGAGTTGCGCCATTTGGCTGTGATCTGAGCCAGTGCCAGGTCAGAGCTGCGCAATTTCGCCCCGAGGGAATTGACCCGAACAAATATCTCTGTGACCTCATCGTATGAAAGCTTCCGCTCCAGCACGTCCATCCGATAGGCGTACTTCTTGATCTCGCGGAGTTTAGCCAATCTTTGGCTGTATTTTTCATACTTCGGGTCTTCAAAGCTGTTAACTCCAGCGTGCTTGAGGAACGTCGCATCGCTCGAATTCTTGAAGACATCTGTCACTTTGATCCAATGCGGTAGCTGCTCCAGTTTTCGCGTCGTAACCACAAAGGTCATTCGGTCGAAGCGCTTCTGGAGCTCATCGTCTGTTGAATCCGCCTCATCATCACCTAGTTCTTCATCCTCTTCGTCACCGTTCTCCTGGACCTCCGTCACAACATCGAGTTGATCTGGATGCTCCAAATTGAAGAGTAGCTCTATGGGCTTTTTGCGTCCGCGCACTTTCACCGATTCACCACGGATAACGGCTGATAGAGACGTTAACCGTTGTTGCCCGTCTAGGAGCAGACGGGTGCTCTGATATGGGTTGGCCTGCTGCGAAATCGCCATCTCCTGAAGTGGGACAACCTCGTCTGTTTCCCATAGCAGAATGGCTCCAGACGGATAACCGCGATACAGCGAATCCAGTAAGTCGCGTACACGAGTTGAGCGCCAGACATAGCGCCGCTGCATCTCGGGAAGGCGTAACTCACCACGCTCAATCATGCCAACCAATTCTTCAACTGACGCTTCGGCTTTTGCCATCTACTTCCTCGTTATCGCAAGTTTCCTACTGGTTCGGAGATATTGACCGTCCTCGGGCTAGCCTGCTAATGAATACGATGTTCTATGCTGTCCTGCTTACGCCCTTGGCCCCGTTTGCTTGAAGGACATAATCTCCGTTCAATCAATGCCGAGCTTGTTGAAGAATATTTTGTTCCGCATTTCTGCGTCGCGCAGCAGCTTCGTCCAGCTAATCACCTCCATGTAGAGACTGATGTTGCCGAACCAGTTGAACCATCCAAGTCCATCGGGCATCGGAGTAAAGTTCTTCTCTTTTTGGAGCCAGTCTTTGACCTTTTTGGTCAAGTCACAGACGACATAGCCGTAGAACGGCGTTGTGTCATTGACGAGGATGTCACGATTGGTCGGAGTTTTGAACTTGCCCTCCCTGATTTGATTGACGTAGCGGATGATCTGCTGAATCGGATCTTCCTTGGAGGACGGGTCGGCAAAATCATCCCGTTGGGGCTTCTTGAACTCGAAAATCGTGATGGGGTTGCTGGCCTCATTGTCGCCGCGATATGCTACGCGGCGGTTATAGACGGTTATGTCCGTGCGGTCGCCCGACGACTGAAGGGGTTTGTCCGACGAAATGTAGGACGTAAAATTCAGCCGCTCGTCCAGAATCCAAAGATTGTGCGCATCATAGTTCAGTTCTTCGGAATCCTTTTTGCGCGGCATGATGATGTCATGCACCTCGCCTTCGGACTTGTGCTTGCCGTCTGCTCCGATTTCGAGTGACTTAGAAAACAGGTCCAGGACACATTTGCGCATAGAGACGTAATGAATCAGGTCGTTCTTGCTGTTATCGGAAATGCTCTCGATCAACTGCGAGATTTTCTCTCCAAGCTCATCCGGGTTTTCCGAGTTCAACAGCGCCGTCACCTGCGTCCGCGTCGCTATCTCCTTCTCATATTTCTTCTTTTGGAGATGGAGTTCGATGTCCTGATTTGATGGCCTCATGGGCAGGGCGCTGAAATCCACCTCTTTTGCAAGGATGCGATGCCAAGGCGCGTCATTGGTTACATACTCGTCTATACGCACTTGCTTGCGCGTCTTCCTGTCGGCGATCTCCGTGCCCAACGCCGACTGCGCAATCTCGGCAGCTTTCTGTTCGATGTCGTTCTGGGATATGCCGTTCAACAGGTCGGTTTCGATCTGAAAGCGAAACTCGCCTCGTTCGAGGGAGACGTTGTCGTTCAGGTAGTCGCCGAACACATAGGCTTTGATGACGAAATTGCGACCTTTCGCCAAATCCTGATCCGGCCCTGGCTCGAAAAACTCTTCCGCAAATTCGGGAATGTATGTTTGGAGCGGATTGTCCGTCACCTCCCGCCTATGCGCGACAAGGCTGACCTTGCTTTTCGCCGTTCGCGGCGCGAATAATTTGAAGACGCGAACCTGAAAGGATTTTTCATCCTCGTTCGCTGATAGCGAAAACGCCCCTTGATCCACCTTCATTTCGACAATCTGGCTGTTCTCCCTGCCCAAATAGTCATTGAGGGAGACCGTATCAGATGGATTTTGGGCCTCCCGGATCACCACACGCGGGCAACGGCGCTCCTTGTCCACAAAATAGGGCAGCAGCCGTTCCACCACGACGCGGCTGATGGTTTCCAGCTTCTTGTCGGGGAACCTTACGGACTTGATACCGGAAATCTCGACGATTGCGCCGGTCGCCTGCGCCTGAGACTGGCCTTCCTTTTCGTCAATGATGATGTCCTTGTCCAAGCCCATCCTGAAAGAACGGTCACGGAAGGTATCATCTTCGGCAAAGGTGCTGGATACCTTCACCCTGTCAAAGTATTTCAGGCAAGTGAAGCGGCCAAATCCCTTGCCGCCGTCCGCGATTTTCTGTTCGGTGTAGAGGGTGTCGAAAGCATCGCGGTTGGCTTTGGTGAAGCCTATGCCGTTGTCCTTGACCACGAAACCGTCTACGTCCTCAAGATGGTCGATCATATCGGTTTGACGACTTCGGAGCACTTCGATTTCGACCAAGCCGTTCTGTATACCCTTCGCGTCAATGGCCTGAATCGCGTTCACGACCAGTTCGACCAGCGGCGTGTAGACATTGGTGCCGGAACGGATGTTCTCGACCAGCCGCTTGACGTTGACATTGCTCATACCAACTCTCCTTTGAACGCCTTGTCGAGAATGGCGGGGAGCATGGCGTCCAGTTCAGCGAAGTTCATGTTTAACCGTCGCACAGTGTTTATCGTCGCAAACATTGCGATGGCTCTCTTTTGGTCTGAGAGTGACGGCATGGAGAATTTAAGCTCCAAAAATTGCTCAGGTCGCGTGCGCTCTCTCCTTGCGCCGACACCTCGCGTAGCGTCCTTGAGACGTGACCAAAAGAACTCTGTGGGAACGAGTGCCGCGAGCTATTCGGACAAGCATACGATCTTCTTTGCATCGGAATGTGCGGTACTCCGGCGAGACAAAGTACGCCTTCAAGTTCTTTGGGAGTCATCGCAACGGCCCCCTCCCACCCTTTCACCTGACTCATCACAAGAGCGCCTGAGTAAAGGTGATTGAAAGCCCGGTACGTTCGTCTGACCTCCGTACACTGGCGGTTTGGCGAATAGACCTCCGCCAAATCCCCTAGCACTCCAGCCTGGGGATACGGCTTGCCTATCTCTATCGGGACCGCATCCTCACCGAGTTCAATAAAGCTTTGGAAAGTGGCTCCGGTGCCGACACTGACAAGTCGAGCATGGAGTGGCGATTCGAATACTGAAATGCTTTACTCGGATTCGTGCGTGGACTTGCGCGCCTCGTCCACCATTTTCGCCGACAGTTCCTCAATGCGTGCGACGATTCGGCGCTGTTCGTCGAAGCGGCGGGAGCACAATTTCTAGCCCCTTGAGATGTCTGCTCCTTATAGCCGCACACGTTTAGCCTTCGCTCGCGGCTTGCATGAATCGACGAACAAATGCGTCTTTCCGACTTGAAGAAGATGATAGAGATACTTGAGTCACAGATTGTGGGTCACGTGGAATCAGAGCGACAAGTTGATTTGCGACGAGCAAATTTCCCATCTTGGAAGTCGGACACAATCCGCGCGCCGTTGTCGCGCGTGATCCCGTGGATGAAATGAGTGAGATTGTACCGGCGGTTCTTCATATCGCCTGTCCGATGTCGAGCCGGAACTTCTCGCGAAGATGCCGCTGTCACAACTTTAAGGCCATTCACCGACGGCTCTGTCTTTATAGTTGTGGCTTCCGCGTTAAGCTCGCGATGTCGCCCGATCGCGTGCTAATTTGAACCAAGCGGTGCTCATGCTGGCACTCCCAAGCGCGGCCTTGATTTCCTGCATCAATTCAGCGATGCGCAGCTCCTTCTTGAGGATGTCGTCGGCAAGCTGTTCGGGCGGCAGGTGCTCGAAGTCCACTTTCGCGCGCGGGTTCTTGCGGTCGAGGTTGCAGTTGGCGTCCAGCAATTCTTTGGCCGGCACTTTCCACGCCTGGTCGTTCTCCTTGCGCTTTGTCCACCACGTCGATGCAGTCCTTGAACTCCTCGAACTGCATGGGCTGGGTTTTGGTGTAGTTCTTGCGGCCTTCGGGCAACGGCTGCTCGTAGTACCAGACTTCTTTCGTCGGCCCGGAGCGGTCGAAGAACAGAATGTTCGTGGGGATGCCGGTGTAGGGCGCGAACACGCCGTTGGGCAGGCGCACGATGGTGTGAAGATTGAATTCCTTCAGCAGCTCTTCCTTGATGCGGGCGCAAACGCCGTCGCCGAACAGCGTGCCGTTGGGCACGACCACGGCGGCGCGGGCCGGACGCTTGGCGGCAGTCTGCTGGCGTTTCAGCTTGCGCATGATGAGTTGAAGGAACAGCAGCGCCGTTTCGGCCGTCTGCCGGTCTTCGGGGAAATTGCCCTGGATGCCTCTCTCCTCCTCGCCGCCGAAGGGCGGATTGGTGAGGATCACGTCCACGCGCTCTTTCTCGCCGATTTCGGAGAGCTTGAAGCGCAGCGCGTTGTCAGGGTCGATCTGCGGCGCGTCCAGGCCGTGCAACAGCAGATTCATCTGGCACAGCAGATAAGGCAGCGACTTCGGCTCGCACCCGATGATGGTTTCGGTCTGGAGCCGCTTGCGGTCGGCGACGGTCTTCACCTGCTTTTCAAGGTGGTTGTAGGCTTCGACCAGAAAGCCGCCCGTGCCGCTGGCCGGGTCGAGCACGGTTTCGCCAAGGCGCGGGTCGGTCACTTCCACCATGAAGCGCACGACGGCGCGCGGCGTGTAGAACTCGCCGGAATCGCCCGCCGCGTCGCGCATTTCGCGGAGCATGGATTCGTACAGCGCGCCGAGCGTGTGCAACTCGTCGGACGATGTGAAGTGGATGCCGGCGACCTTGTTGATGATGTCGCGCAGCAGATAACCGCTCTTCATGCGGTTATCGACGCCCTTGAACACGCGTGGCGATCACGTCGCGGCGGTTGTCGCCGTTGGAGCTGGAAAGCGAGCGCAGATAAGCGAACAGCCCGGCGCCCTTCTTGCCGTCGGCGCGCACGGCTTCCTCGTTATTGATGAAGGCGAGCAATTCGTCGCCGGTGATGCCCTGCGGGTCTGCCGCCCAATCGCGCCAGCGATAGGGCGCCTCGATGGCGGCCTTGAATTTCTTGCCGGCAAGCGCGGCTTCTTCCTCGCGCTGCTGCTCAAGGTCGTCGAGGAACTTCAGGAACATGATCCACGTCAGCAACGGCAGGCGGTCAAGGTCGCCGTTCAGCCCCTTGTCCTTGCGCATGATGTCGCGCGCGGATTTGAGAAGGCTTCCGAGCATTTGGGATGTGGTCATCGGTGCGGCGCTGTTTGCGCCGTTCTTCTTTTGACTTAGTGCGGCATAGAGGAGTCCTTGCAGTTCGTTTACGGCTTGCCGAAGCTGTATCGGGGCCGCCGAACAGCTTGATGATCTCGGCGGGCTGGCCGTGGGTTGAGATGGGCGGAACTTTCAGCACGTCCGGCAAAACGAACTGCGCGTCACCGTGTTCCGCATACTTCTCCAGAAGCTCGTCGAGCACCTGACGCGCTTCGGGCGAGAATTTCTCGAAATAATCCTTGCGCTCGGACTTGAGCCGCTGCGCTCGCTCGCGGCGTGTGCGAAGCGGCGCATTGAAGGCAAGATGGCACAAGCAGGTCGAAGGGGTCGGCGTCGGTCTGGCCAGTCTGCTCCGCCAGTTGCTCGAAGTCGATGCCGCGCTCGTTGAGGGCGGCGATGATCTCGCTGCGCTTCTCCGCATCGGCCCACCTTCCGCGCAAGCTCGGCGGAAGTGCGGCGCAATGGAGCGCACGCTTTCGGCGGCATAGTCCGTGTACTTCACGACGCGAAGCTGTTTGCCGTTCGGGTCAAGCTCATGGACCAGATGCGCCACGATCTCGACCTGGCCGCCGTCGAAATAGAACTTCCGCGGCTCGCCGGTCGGCGGCTCGATGATGACGGGGCCTGCTTCCGGCTCGGCGGCGGCTCCTGCCCTTCGGGCACGGTTTCCGTCGTCGCGGTGGTCTCGCCGTCTTCCGTCATTTCCTCTTCGGTGATGCGGGTCGGGTCGCCGTCGAAGTCGGGGTCGGCAAACATCCGGGTGGCGGAGCCGGTGTAGTCGATGATGTTGAACCAGAGCTTGCCGTAGTCGTCGCGCAAGCGCGTTCCGCGACCGATGATCTGCTTGAACTCGCTCATGGAGCCGACGACGCGCGCGAGAACCACGTTCTTGCAGGTCGGCGCATCCACGCCGGTCGTGAGCAGCTGCGATGAAGTCAGGATCACCGGCGTCTTGGTTTCGACGTCCTGGAACCTGGACAGGTGGCCGCGCCCGATGGCTCCTTCGTCCGCCGTGACGCGAGCGACATAGTCGGGGTACTGCGCCACAAGGTCGGAGTTGAGGTTGACCAGCGCCTGCCGCATCTCGGAGGCGTGTTCCTGATCCACGCAAAAGACGATGGTCTTGGCGAAGCGGTCGGTCTTCTTGAGGAAGTCCGTCAGGTGGCGGGCAATGGCCTGGGTGCGCGCGCGCAAGGCGATGACGCGCTCGAAGTCCTTGGTCTGGTATTCGTCGTCGGGAATCGCGCGCCCGATAGCGGTCAACCTCGTCCTTGCTCGGACGCCAGCCTGCCGCGTCCCACTGCGTGACGACGCGGTGGACGCGGTAGGGCGCAAGAAAGCCGTCGTCGATGCCCTGGCGCAGGCTGTATTCGTAGATCGGATTGCCGAAATACAGGTATGTGTCGCGGTTGTCCTCGCGCAGCGGCGTCGCCGTCATGCCGAGCTGGAAGGCCGGCTTGAAATGCTCAAGGATCACGCGCCATGAACTGTCGTCGCGCGCGCTTCCGCGATGGCACTCATCGACGATGATCAGGTCGAAGAAATCGGGCGGATAGTCGCGGAAGAGCCCGGCGCGCCGCTCGTCCTCGGCAAGCGCCTGATAGATGGCGAAGTACATTTCGCGGCTTTTGACGATCTCGCCGGATTCGATCTTGTAGCGGGCGTCACCGAAGGGGGTGAAGGTCTTGTCCTTCGGGTCATCGACGAGGATGTTGCGGTCGGCAAGATAGAGGATGCGGGGCTTGCGATGCTCGCCTGTCGTGTTCCAGCGGCTTGACCACAGCTTCCAGCAAATCTGAAAGGCGACGATGGTTTTGCCCGTGCCCGTCGCCATCGTGAGAAGCAGGCGGCGCTTTCCGGCGAGGATCGACTCGACGGTTCGGTTGATGGCGATCTGCTGGTAATAGCGGGGCGGCTTGCCGCCGACCGTGTTGTAAGGGGCGATCAGCTGATCGACCTGTTGCGGCCTGGTGATTCCGCTGCCCGCCTGATACCGCTGCCATAGCTCATCGGGCTTGGGAAAGTCAGGGACTAGCGTTTCCGTGCCTGCGAAGTAGTCGATCTCGATGATCTCGGTGCCGTTGGTCGCGTAGGCGAACTTGAGGCCAAGCATCTCCGCATAGCTGCGGGCCTGCTGAACGGCATCAGTCGCAGTTTTGTAGCTGGCCTTTGCCTCGACCACCGCAAGCGGAAAATCCCGCGTGTAGCGCAACAGGTAGTCAACCCGCTTGGGAGGCTTTCGGACGAAGCCCTCTTGCCGACGGGAATCACGCGGCCATCCGTGATGCGTGCGCTGCTCGGCGATCGAATGCGGTTCGCTATCCCAGCCAGACGCGATTGCAGCTTGGGAACGACGTATTTTCGGCAGGTATCGGCTTCTGAATGCAACATCTCCTCCGAGGGTCATGCGGTGTGCTGCTCTGTAGCACGCAACGTAAATCAGATTGCAGTTAAGAGGCGTTTCATGCAGATGTCCATGATACGACTCTGTCTTTCCTATCCGTCGGAAAATCTAAGTGCACACCTAGCCCGTCCGCATGCCTGCTGCTCCGGTCTGCCATAGTGTGAGCATCTGAAGTCCAACTTGCTCAAATTCCGGATGTCCCTTGATATACAGGCGCATGTTTGAGGCCACGTCAGACATCGCATCAGCGATCTGTTCGAGGATCGCTGCGACCCTGGCGGGCGAACCGCCCATGCGGGTCTCGCCCAAGCGCTGAAGGTCTTTGACGCTTGGCCAGTGAGTCGTTCCGTTCAACGTCAGCGCCATGCTGTCTTTCGGCAAATACACTGACGTCGTTACAAGGTCATATACCGGAGCGAGTCTTGCCTCGCCTTGAACATCGTCATAGATGATCCCGAAGTTCTTTAGGTGGGCGTCGCCATTCCTCAGAGCGCAGTTGAGGGCAATGAGCGTGAAGAGGCGTTCTGTATCCTCGACAACGTGCGGAGAGTTTGCGAACTGTGCGAACCGCTTCATGATGGACGTTTCGTAGCTTCCGCGATACTTCTCATCGGTGCGCCTGGCGTTCAGCACGCAGAAATCCTCGAATCCTCGATATGTGCCATCGGAGCGAAGGTCGAAACGGTCGATCACGAGTGCCTGGGCATCATCTGAAAGCCGATACGACGGCACCTCCAGACCACAAGCCTTAGCTACTTCGAGGCAGAAGTATTCGTTTGCGGCAAGCTGCGGATATTCCTTCTGCTCCCAGAATTTCACGATATGTGTTGCGCCTCGATAGCTCTCGGAGAAACGTTGGCCTGAGCCGTCGAAAGCAGAGAAGGCCGCTTCGTCTCTCACGAGAATCTTGGGCTGCACCCCACTGATACCGGAAAAGGTGGCGAACTTCTCAATGAGGTAACGAAAGAGGTCACCGCCACGGCGGTGCTCCAAAATCTCATCGACTGATTGGAAAGGAACATCTTCCTGGAGCTGTTCACGCTGTCCCGTATACCGAATACGCCCAACCTGTGAGCGGCCCACAACACCCAATAGATCAAACTCGTCAAAGCTTCCTGTAGCTTTCGCAAAAGCGAGACGCAATCTCTCACGAAGCACACCTTCAGGAAGGTTCATCTCGAAGATAGGAGGCAATCCAAAGCGAATATCCCACGAAGGAAGACGAACCGGCATCGTCGCAGAGACAGCACGAGCAGGCGGAGCTTCCGGGGCATAGGCGAAGCTGCTGCCACGCTCACCTGAACGATCCAGCATTCCTGCTTCCTGGGAGTCGGTCCAGACTTTAATCATGGCTCTCCTCGCTCATCAGATCCTCTAATGTTGGCCTGCGAGAACTGACTTCCTGAAGTCTTAGCTCAAGACCGAGAGCAGAGAGAATGTTGTTGATCTTCGTGTATCCCAGCTCCCCCATCCGTCCGTTTTCAAGAGCATCCAAGGTCGAACGACCAACATGAGCTTTCTTGGCGAGCGCAGCTTGGCTCAAGCCAAGTTCTTTTCGCTTGCGGGCAATCTGCTCGGCAATGGTCGCGATGAGCAACATAATCGCCTAATATACAAGGCTTTAAAGCATTATTCAACTATTTTGCTTTATATATGAGGCAAATACGAGCGATCACATTATTATCCCAAACCCGGTACAGGCGTAAATTGTTGGCTATTTCGGGGGATTGCGGATATTATATGTCCGATGGAACAGCCATCACGAGGTGTCTATGCGCGGCGTATACGAGAATCCGGAAGGAAGCGGAATTTGGTGGATTCACTATTACGTATCTGGGAAGCGGCACCGTGAGAAGGTGGGGCGCAAGTCGGACGCTATCAAGCTTTACCAAACGCGCAAGGCTGACGCTGCGGCTGGACGGAAACTGCCAGAACTACGAAACTCCAAGATTCTCATTCTGAGCGAACTTATTGACGATGCTTTAGAGTTCACTGCCCACCATAGGGATCAGCGCGGATACAAGAGTAAGGGAGAGATTGTGCGTGAGGCGCTTGGCTCACACCCCGCCGCCGAGTTGACCCCGCAAGAGTTGGAGAGATGGCTTCGCGCCCGTTGCAAGACTGCGGCGACGGCCAACCGGTACAAAGCTTTTATCTCCCTTTGCTACCGAGAGGGTATCCGAAACGGCAAGGTCTCGATCAATCCTGCTCGCCTAGTGCGCCAGCGCAAGGAAGGTGCTGGGAGACTTCGATTCTTGACTCGCGAAGACTACGACCGCCTACACGCGGTGATCTCGAAGCGGTTCCCGGAGCACGTCGCTGAATTCGTCGTGAGCGTGCACACAGGGATGCGCCTGAGTGAGCAATACTCCTGTACCTGGTCCCAAGTGTATCTTGATCGCAAGACAATCGAGCTCACTAAAACGAAGAACGGCTCGGCGCGTTCCGTCCATCTGAACTCAGATGCCATCGCCGCTATCGAATCACTCAAACGCCCGCGACAGCATGCTTCTGATCCAGTATTCCCTCGTGAGGGTAGCAAGGGCCGGTTCGACACCCGCTCATGGTTTCAGCCTTGCCTAGAGGATGCCGGCATCAGCGAATATGTATGGCACTGCAATCGCCACACATTCTGCTCTTGGCTTGCCATGGCTGGGGCGAGTATCAAGGAAATTCAGGAAGCAGCCGGTCATAAAACGATCACCATGTCGGCTCGCTACAGTCATCTCTCACCCGCGCACCGGCTGTCGGTGGTGGAGCGGATCGCGTCGGGATCTAAATAGGCTTCTAGATCACATCCCTACTAGATTGAAACCTGGACACTGGAGGCTGCAGCCTATGAAGCGGGCAATCAGCCGCTGCTCTCTTTCCTTCCGCTCTAGGCGGTGATTGAGGGTGCACGGGGTGCTCAAGTCCTCTTCAGGAGTGCGACAGGGTCTGAGAACTCTGCATCGACACAACTATCAGACGCGTAATGAGCTAACGGGGGACGTATGAAGCCTAGGGTGTTAGACCGTCACACATGAAACATTTCAACTTTCGGTGCGACGACCTACATCACGCAGCCCTTTCAGAAGGCGCAGGAGCTTTATGCCGCTATCGACGGCGCTCGCCACCATCGCGGCTGTGACGGAGCCGCCAGTCGGATGGATCAGCCGGTTACGCACGTCACGGAATTCGATCAAGGCCCGCGCGATCTGAGGGGTTATGACGTTTGACTGCTCAAGCTTCCGAACTGCGTGACTCCATACCATCGGACGCGCGCTTCCCTGGATCAGCTCCGGCGCGAGTTGCGCCAGAGCCCTTTCGATCTCGATCCCGAGCCGCACCAGCATCATGTCAGGGTCGGTATCGAACAGGGTGCGATTGCGTTGGTCTTCGAAGAAGTCGCCCCAGTCGGAGCGTGGGGCGCGGTTTGCGGTCGGAGGCTCCGGTTGTGCTGGCTCTTCCGTGTATTCTGCGGCGGCATCTACAGGACCGACAGATGCTGCTGCCCCGATCCGTGAATTCACTGCGCGTTCAACGCTTTGGTCGAGTTGCTTCACCTTGCGAAACAGTATCTTCGTCTTACCAATTTCAAGGCTTTCGATCACGGCACCAAGATCATTCAGCGGCACGAAGATCAGGAAGATGCCGACAAGGATCATCACGATCGTCTGCCAGTCGAGGGTTATCCACGAGGGCTTGAAAGCGTGCAGCGCCGCCCCGACGAGAAGCAGTCCGGCTATTAGCCGCCCGTGCCAGGCCTCCGGTCGCCAGCCCTCGACAGTCTCTTTCTGATCTCCAGCGTCCGGCATCGTACTCGTCACCTACCGACACCAAGAATACATCCGCAGCCGATCGCAGGCAGATGGGTGCTTGGTCCAAATGCCCTGTGTCTCGCGCACTAAGCCTTCGGTATCGGAGGCATCTCATCCGGCGCGAAGTTGGCCGTTGCCCCTTGATGACATTCCCCGGATGTTGAGATGATATGCCGAGGTTCAGGAGTCGGAGTCAAGGCTCTACGACCGCGAAGCGGCGTGCGTATGCGCGGCCTTGACGCCGATCCGACCTCGGCTATGCTCCGAGAATCCGGGGAATGTCACTCTTTTTGCATCCATTGCAGACCATAGCGCTGAGAAACAGCCATTCGGCCACTTTCGTAAAACGAACAGCCATCAGAACAGCCACCAACGAAAATGACCTCTCGCATTTGAGAGGCCATTTTCGCTATAAGTCTTTTATAATCTTGGTGCCGGGAGGGGGGGTCGAACCCCCACGAGGTTGCCCTCGGCGGATTTTGAGTCCGCTGCGTCTGCCAGTTCCGCCATCCCGGCTTTGCGACACAAGCCACTCTTCGAAGGGCCGGTCGGCTGCCGCATTGGACTTGGCAACCTCTCGGTGCAGGTGCGCTGTCCTCTGACAATCACAGTATCGCACAGCCGTTGCACGGCCTCCAATAGTTCCCATGACCAGCGATGATCAGCGAGGACCTGCGACGATCCTGGATACACCCTACATCGCACGGGTTGACGCAAACGCCGCCACAGCCACCGCACAACCAGCAACCGCGGCGGTGAAAGAAGAACATCTTCGTCGTCAACGCAAGCAATCCCTGCTCCCCTTAGTACTATCTCCCACCCACCGCCGGGACCCAGACATTATCCGGAGCTGCAATTTCAGAGGAGGTCGCATCACTCGAAACCTTGATGGGCTGAAGACCGGCCTTGCTCTTTGGAAACGCATCAAAGACGAGGTAGTACTGGTTGTCGATTATTTTTTGTATACGATCGAGATAGGTCTTGAAGTTCACCGCCTGCTGATTTCCCAGCGCGAAATACTCTCCGCCGCTTTCGTCGGCTATCATGCCCACTCCCGATTGGCCTATCAGCGCCTCCCATTGATTCCGGCCAAGGCGCCCAACTCCAGGTGCGTAAATCCCGTGAACCTGAATGCCGTAGCGCTGCGCCGTTTCGCTGGCCGTCTCCGCGTCAACGCTGATGGTTTCCATCGAGATGCTTCCTCGTGGCGTGGGGGTCATATTACGAGTAGGTGCGTTCGCGCCCGCATACATGCCGGCGCTCGACCCCATGCCGGTCATCGACAGATTCGAGACTCCATTCACGCCGCGCAGACGGTCAATACCGTCGCTCACCATGATGATCTGGCGCCGCACCTTCGTTTCGGGCAAGCGTTTAAGAAGGCTGATCAGCGACAGGTATGGACTGTCCGATGACGACAAAATGCCTCGAGGCAGACGAATCGCCTTCACCGCAAGTGCCTTGTCCGCGGTGTAATCCTGCGTAATCTGAACGTTCGCGTTTGACATGTAACCGACGGCAACCAATGTAGTCGCTGGTTGAGCGCTGACAAAATCCTTAATGTCGGTAAGATTATTGCCAATGCTCGTATTGCAGGTGTCGTCGATCAAAATAAACAGAAGAAGAGCTGCAGTTTCTCCCTTCGCGGGAAGAACCTGCGTCACCTGCAGAGGAGTTATTCCTTGTGTCACCTTGACCGTTTGCGGAGTTAGAACCGCAGCGTCGCTTCCATCCTGAAGCGCCTCGCTTGTTATGACCACGTGAACTTGCACTGTGTCTGAAACGCCTTTTGCCTGCGAATACGTGAGCTGCCCCTGAAACCCAAAAACAGCCAGCGCAACAAACAGCTATAACATCCCTGCGGATCTCCTCATCTTTCCTCCTAGGGGGCGCAGTCATCCCTATTTGTCACAAATTTAGTCTCACAAAGGCATCTAATCCCTCAATGCAGCCCCTGTTTCGACCATGCGCCATTATTAATCGACCGGCCAGCCATGGTGAACTGGTAAAAGTACTAAGCACATCGGAAAGAGAGGAACCGGCGTCGTGTGTCGGCCGATGCCTGTGAAGCTGGAGTCCACATACTAGAGCCCATGATGTTCGCGCACATTGCGGAGAATGCGACGGACCTTCTTTGGCGAAATGCTCAACATCTTAGAGACCGCCGTCACATTCTTGCCGCTACGTTGCCATACTTTAGGAATCACCAACTCGGCAAACTCCTCCTGCACCTGCTGAAATGTTCTGTCGCCGAGTTGACCATCTGACCAGAGTCGAAGTGTCTCCTCGATTTTTGTGACGTCGAGGAGTTTCGATTTGAGGTCCGACAGTGTCTTCAGCAGATGATCCCGGTCATCGGAACTCAGCAGCGCGGTTGCTTTGCCGGCGTAATCTTTCGCCACCTCCCAGTCGCGTAAATATTCGGCGGTCGCCGCCATTCCACGCGCTATGTAAGCTTCGGCAAGCAGCCGTTTGTTCTGCGTCTTCAAAGCCAGCTCGATCGCAATTTTTGCATGCTCAACCGCCAAATTCGCGTGTAGTGCAACATCCTGATCTTCGCCTAGCTGTTCTTCGGCCCGCGCGAGCGATACAGCCGACAGCACAATTTGCGCACGCGCCGTAAGTATGAGGTCATGCTTCTCTTCCCCCAGTGCAAACGCGCGCTGTGCCTCGGCCTCGGCCTGGTCGATATCTCCGCTATCCAGGTGAATATGCGCGGCGTTTACGAGCACTGAGCCCGTACCGCCCTGGTGCTGATGCAAGGCATAAATTTCGCCGGCCTGCCTCAATAATTCGAGAGCTTCACGGCAGATCTTGAGAGATTTGGCATGCACGGCGCCCACCGCCTGTTCGTTTCCGCGGCGAGGCTTGAGATCCAGCGCGATGAGCCGCTTTACATATGCGGCATTGACCATCGCTCTGGCCAGATTGGGATGGGAGGGAAAGGCATTCGCATAGATTGCGATTGCAGACTCGAAGTGGCTCAGCGCGCGCGTGTACTCTCCTGATCGGCGCACGAAGCGGCCTCGCGCCGACTCGATATTGCCAAGCGACAATGCATGTCCGCGTCGGTCTTAGCGTCCTTTCGGCCGAGTCAAGCAGCTGAAGAGCATACGTGCGGTCGCCGCGCTGGAACGCGAGCCAGCTTTCATGGATCTGCGTAACGGCCACAAGACGCGGCTCCTTCATCTTTCTGGCAATCTCTTGAGCTGCCAAAATATGGGTCAGGGCATGCTCGTAGTCGCCGCGTTTACGGTGGGCGCGACCCTTCCAGAAATTCCCTAGAAACCGAAGGTATTCAGAAAGAATCGGTTCCGCGGATCGCAGAACAAGATCGAGTTTCTCAATGCTCTCCTCGAGCTGTTCACGGGCTAACGCCCGATAGGCGTCGATCAGCTGTAGTCTGAAGAAATCGACCACCTGCAACCTTCGCTGGTCGATACCCGGTATGGCCCCCGCGATCTCGTCAAAAAAGCGGAGGTCACGGTAGCCAAGGTCTGACCATTGGGCCAGACACAGTAGGAAAGGAATGGCTGCCGGCGCCTCGATCTCCAACCGCGGAGCACCTTCAAACGCCTCATTCAGCAGCGAAAACCCCTCTTTGACATTCCTCTTAACCAGCGCTCGTTCGAGCTGGGGTACCCATACAGCCGGAGAAAGTTTCTTTGCCATGCACGCCACTATAGACCAATCCGGCGCTGGTGACACAAGTCCCCCCGTCCGAATCGGACGAGTCACGTTGCCCACAATATCGCCCCTCACCTATAGTCTTTTCACGCTGACGATCGCGCCGGCGAGTGCTTCTGCACTCTAACTTATTTTTGAGGTGGTCAAGTGGTAAGTCTTGCGAGCAAGGTGTATCGGTTTGGTAGCGGAGTGGTCGACGGCGACGGCTCCATGCGGGAACTCCTCGGCGGCAAGGGAGCCGGGCTGGCCGAGATGACGAGTCTCTCCGTGCCCGTGCCTCCCGGATTTACGATCACTACGGACGTCTGCCGGCAGTACCTCGAATCCGGAGCCCTCACGCCCGATCACCTCGCAGGCATCAGCGAGGGCATGGAGTGGCTCGAAATTCAAGCTGGAAAGAAGTTCGGCGACCCAGTCGATCCCCTGCTGGTCAGCGTCCGCTCTGGCGCGCCGGTATCCATGCCGGGAATGATGGACACCATCCTGAATGTCGGGTTGAACGACGCGTCCGTAACTGGATTAGCCACAAAGAGTGGTTCGGAACGCTTCGCCTACGACTCCTACAAACGCCTGCTGCAAATGTTTGGTTCAGTCGTCCTGGGTGTGCCGAAGAGCGCATTCGAGCACGCCAGCGAGAGTGTCAAGGCGAATCCGCCCGCAATAGCCGACGCCAACGAAAAAGTGAAGGAGCTTTGCCGCGAGATAAAGGCATTCAAAGAAGTCATCCAGCAGCACACCGGCCACGCATTTCCGCAGAGCCCTTCAGAGCAGCTCGCCATGGCCGTCGAAGCCGTCTTCCGCTCATGGCACAGCGAGCGGGCAAGGTTCTACCGCGGGCTCAACCACATCTCCGAAGCCATGGGAACGGCTGTGACCGTACAGGCAATGGCCTTCGGCAATCGAGGCGAAGACAGCGGCACAGGCGTCGGCTTTACACGCAACCCATCGACCGGCGCGCCCGGAGTCTTCGGTGAATACCTGTCCAATGCGCAGGGAGAAGACATCGTGGCCGGCATTCGCACGCCCACACCCATCGCGGCGCTCTCCGACCAGCTGCCTGAGGTGTACGAGGAACTGCTGCAACTGGTCCGCCGGCTTGAAGAGCACTACAAAGACACGCAGGATTTTGAGTTCACAGTCGAAGGCGGCAAGCTGTTTCTTCTGCAGACGCGCTCCGCGAAGCGCTCCGCACAGGCAGCTCTGAGGATCGCCGTGGAGATGGCGGAGGAGGGCCTGATTACACGCGCTGAAGCCATTCGCAGAGTTGCGCCATCAAGCCTCATCGAGGTGCTCTCGCCAAAGCTGGACCTCAGCGTCGGAGATCCGGTTGCCCTTGCCACTGGTCTGCCGGCATCGCCTGGCGCCGCCGTCGGCGTAATCGCGCTCTCCGCCAATCGAGCGGTGAAGATGCACGATGAAGGCTCTGCCGTTATCTTGGTCACACAGGAGACCACAGCGGAGGATATCCACGGAATGGCGGCTTCGGTGGGATTCCTGACAGCTCGAGGAGGCGCCACCAGTCACGCCGCTGTCGTGGCTCGCGGCATGGGCAAGTGCTGCATCACCGGCGCCAAAGACATCGTCATCGACCTTGAGACCGGCGTTCTGCATATAGGCGGCAGCACATTTCGTGAGGGCGATTGGCTCTCTCTCGAAGGCCATACCGGCCGGGTATTTGCCGGCGAGCTGCCGCTGCGCGAGACCAGTGATGACAATCCTGAGCTGGATAAGCTGCTGAAGTGGGCGCTCGACACCAGTTCATGCGCGGTCCGTGCCAACGCCGACACTCCGGACGATGCAACCGCGTCTCGCGCTGCCGGAGCTACCGGCATAGGCCTCTGCCGCACCGAGCACATGTTCTTTGCCGCGGACAGGCTGAACCACGTGCGCAACATGATCCTCGCCAACACGGAAGCAGAGCGCATCCAGGCCCTTGAGGTGCTCCTGCCCATGCAGCAGCGGGACTTTGAGGAGATATTCCGCACCATGTCCCCGCTTCCCGTCACAATCCGTCTGCTCGATCCACCTCTCCATGAGTTCCTCCCTTCAGTCGCCGAGCTGACCTCCGAAATCCTCAGCACCCGGCGCGACGAAAACTGGGAGCAGGCGTTGTCGCTCGAAGCCATGCGACGGCGCGTAGAGTCGCTTACGGAGGCGAATCCGATGATGGGTCATCGCGGCTGTCGTCTGAGCCTCACCTATCCGGAGATTCTGCAAATGCAGGTCAAAGCGATATTGCTGGCCGCGCTCAACGTCTCTGCTGAAGGCTTCGATCCTTCCCCTGAAATCATGGTTCCGCTAGTCGCATCGGAGCAGGAGATGCAGGTTCTCTCCCAGAGAATCCAGGCCACCGCTGACGATCTCTTTCTTCAGCATGGCAAAAAGATCAGCTATCAGATCGGCACGATGATCGAACTGCCGCGCGCCGTCATCTGCGCCGGGTCTATCGCGAAGCATGTGAGCTTCATCTCTTTTGGGACCAACGATCTCACTCAGATGACCTACGGCTTCTCCCGCGACGACGCCTACGCCTACATCGACTGCTACCTGAAGCAAGGCATCCTCAAAGCCGATCCCTTTGTCACCATCGACCAGGAAGGTGTCGGGACTCTCATTCAAATGGCAATCAAGAGCGTCCGCGAAACCAACCCGCTTATCAAAATCGGCGTATGCGGAGAACACGGTGGAGACCCGGAGTCCATATCCTTTTTCAAGAGCCTCAAAGTTGACTACGTGTCCTGCTCGCCATCCCGTTTGAGGATCGCCCAACTGGCAGCCGCGGATTCAGCCAAGGCCGCCTGAAGTTGCCTCGCTCATCATTTAAAAGGGGCTGAAAAAGTCGTCGTTTTGAAGGGGCGTGGCTGGTAGCCCAATGCTTCAGCTTTGGGTCTCCGCGCCGTAAATTCAATCGCTTGAATGCGGCTTTAGACTAGAGGTTGCTGAAAAAGTCTCTGCTTTGAAGGGGCGGGACTTCAGTCCCGCCGTAAAGGCAATAACTTCAATGGGCTTTAGCCCCTGAGGGAATGTTTATTGTGGACCAACAGACTTTTCAGATGGGATGAGACGGCTGGTCTGGCGAGGCAGATTTTAATCTGTTCGCACGCACTCGAAGTGCAAAAGGAGACCAGCCGATGCAGAAGCTTATCAAATCCGCCGCTCGTTTGGAAAAACCGATGGAAAAGCCAGCCATAACCGTAGGTCTCGATGTTGGGGATCGATTCAGTCATTACTGCCTGCTCAACCGGGAGGGTGAGGTGATCGAGACCGGCCGTATCCCAACCACGGAAGCTGCTCTTCGCCGCCACTTCGAGGGCGAGCCGACCATGCGTGTTGCTTTGGAGTGCGGCACTCACTCCGCCTGGATAAGCCGGTTGCTGGGGCAGCTCGGCCATCAGGTGCTGGTGGCCAACACGCGCAAGATCCGTGCCATCACCGCCAGCGAGTCCAAGAACGACCGCAACGATGCCGAGAAGCTGGCCCGCTTCGCCGCGCATGACCCGCGTCTGCTGTCGCCCATCCGTCACCGCAGTGCGGAGCGGCAACGCGACCTTGATCTGATCCATGCCCGCAGCACCCTGGTGCGCGCCCGGACCATGATCGTCAACTCGCTGCGCGGCCTGGTCAAGAGCGCCGGCGGACGCCTGCCCGCCTGCTCGACGGCCAGCTTCCAGACCCGCGCGGCGGACGCCATTCCAACAACCCTGATTGCTGCAGCCAGGCCGCTGCTGGAGCAAGTCGAAGCGTTGAACCGGAGCATCGCCGGGATGGACCGGATGATCGAACAACTGGCTGCGCGCTATCCCGAGATCGAGCGGTTGCGCAGCGTGCCCGGCGTCGGCCCGGTGGTCGCCGCAACCTATGTGCTCACCCTGGACAGCAAGGACAAGATCCGGCACAGCCGCCAGGCGGGAGCTTTTCTCGGTCTGCGTCCGCGCCAGAGCCAATCAGGCGACTCGAACCCGCAGCAGCGCATATCCAAGACCGGCAACCTCTACCTGCGCAGCCTGCTGGTGCAGGCGGCACAATACGTGCTGGGCCGCTTCGGGCCGGACTCCCAGCTGCGCCGCTGGGGACTGAAGCTGGCCGCGTCCGGAGGCAAGCGCGGCAAGAAGCGAGCCATCGTCGCGGTGGCGCGCAAGCTGGCCGTCATCCTGCATCGCATCTGGCAGACAGGAAATAGCTGGCATCCGTTTCCGCAATCCATCTCCGAGCCCGCAGGCACCGCCTAGCCCTGTTTCAGGAAAGGAATCAATACCAAATCGTTTTGCCAACCTGTCAACCGAGAATCCGGGTCCTGGCGACTGCGCAAGAGGGTTAGGCCAGCAAGGCCGCTTTTCAGATAGCAGCGCCACTTCATCATCATCGGACACCAACAGGCACCGAACCCACACGGTTCACTCAGAGTGCGAATAGAAGCCCGAGATGAACGCTACCAACACCAAGGCAAAGACAAAAAACGCCATGAAGAAAAAAAACAAAACACCTTGACAGCCACCAGCCGTCTCATAGAAGAAACCTCTTTAGCCGCCGAGGGAATATCCAAGGCACAACGAGACTTTTGAGCATCCTCTTCAAGCGTCCGCGCAAACAGCTGCGGCGGGCAGCCTTCAGCGCTCTTCGCTGATGAGATCTTCAGCTGAGATCTTCAGCTGTTACGCGTGAGCCACACGGGGTAAGGCCTTCGTATCACCCGCCAGCGCCGCATCGACGCTATAGCGGCCAGGTCCCGCAACCATCAGTGCGAGCAGCGCAGACAGATACAACGCGATCAGTTCGCCGTGGTCAGCTCCTGGACTCTTTCCCAAAAAGGTGAAGTGGTGGACAACCGCCCAGGCTATGAAAATCTCCAGGAACGAGTAGAGCGCTATCCAGCGCGTTCCAAGCCCCACAATCAGCAGCAGCGAAAACACGCCGTCGCTCAGCAAGGCCATTATCCAGGTGCCGTTGTGCCCGAGACCCAGGACGGAAGGAAAATGAGGATTGGTCAGGCTCAACGTGGAAACCTTCTCCCAGCCATGCCTCATGAACAAAATCAGTCCAGTGCCGATACGCAGCAGCATCAATCCGAGATCGGTATTCGTGGGAACAAACTTGGCATTCAGAAAACGACCGAGCATGTGTATTCTCCTTGGATTGGAATCAGCCTCGCGCGTATTTATTGAACCAGTCGATGGTGCGTTGCCAGGCCAGATCGGCCGCGGCTTTGTTATAGCGTTCCGGAGTCGCGTCGCAGTTGAAGCCATGCACCGCGCCCGGATAGATATACCCCTCATGCGGAACATTAATCGCGGTCAGAGCCTTGTCATAAGCCGGCCATGTCGCCGACAGCCGCGTGTCCAACTCGCCCTGATGTACCAGAATCGCCGCCTTGATCTTCGGAATATCCGCATCCGCGGGAGGCCCGCCATAGAACGGAGCCGCCGCCGACAGATCCGCTCCCAGCCGCACCGCCAGCATATTCGCGGTCGAGCCCCCGTAGCAGAACCCCGTAGCGCAGATCTTCCCCGTGCAGTCCGGACGCGCCTTCAGCCACAGCGCCGCCGCCACCATATCCTCCAGCATCTTGGGCTTGTCAATCTTGTTGAACATCTGCCCGCCCTTGTAGTCGTCACCCGGATAGCCGCCCAGAGACGTGAGCCCGTCCGGCGCAAACGCCATGAAGTTGGCCAGCGCAAACCGCCGCGCAATGTCCTCGATATGCGGGTTCAGCCCCCGGTTCTCATGGATCACGATCACGCCCGGCAGCTTCGCCACCGTTGCCTCGCGCGTGTCCGCGCTCACCGGCCGCACCAGATACCCCTTGATGCTCCCATTGCCCTTCGGCGAGGCCACAGTTTCATATGTAGCCTTGATCCGGTCATCGGTACGCGAGACCTGCTGGCCCAGCGCATAATTCGGCATCAATGCCTCGACAACCGTGGTCGCCGCCAGACCCCCAACCGCCAGACCCTTCACGCCATCCATAAACGCGCGGCGGCTAATCTCACCATGAATGAAATCGTTGTACAGCTCTATCGCTTTGCGGGGCAGTTTCGCTTCTGTCGCTTCCATCGATTGTCTCCCTCGGGATTAGTCGAGATTATACATTTATGCTTACACATTTGTATAAAATACTGCATACCAAAACTGCTGACGGCCGCTTTCGATTAGGCCAGCAACGATGCCGGGAAGATCATCCTCCCGATTCAAAGATTTAGACGTCCAAAACCCCAATTCCCTTCCCAATTTGTCCCTTCTTCCCCCAAATTCCCGGCAAAATCACGTGTCAAGTCCCCAACTCACTTAAATTCCCCATAAACTACATCGTCTGAATCATTTAGCCTCCCAAAGAAAAGTGCGCATTAGTTATGGGCAGCTTGGTAGAATAGAACTAGATAACCAATTAAGGCCCCGGCCATCCGGGGCTTCGCTCTTTTAAAACCGAAATAAAGCCCGTAACTCCTTTGGTTGGAATAATTTGGCCGTAAACCCTTTGTTTGGAAGAATTTGGCGGCATGTAGTATCGCTATGCCTATAGAAACAAACAACTTGCGTCCGGGCAATAGGGGGGTGTCCCCCTCCCGAAAATGGAGCAAACCGCCAAGTTAGCAGTTTCCCAACGGGAGGCTTAAAGTCGGCCCGAGCCCAAAGACAACCCCCGGACTCTGCGCTGGCGATCGTAAGGCCGCCCGATACCCAGCGATTGACGTTAATTAAGAACCATCATTTGGGAACGAAAGCCGGCATCGCGTCTTCCCAATGACTCTCCGTTAGCAGCTTCTTCCCGGACCCATCTGGATTCATGATCCAAATGGCCCCATAAGGCTGGAATGAGTTGTCATAGAGCGCAGCTTCATCCTTGAAGCCATATTGGCCGCTGCTCCAGAAGATGTGCTTGCCGTCTCCGCTCCACACCGCATGAGCATCGCTGGCTGGGAACGTCGTCAGGCGCTGCAGGTCGGTACCGTCCGACTTGATCGTAAAGATGTCGAAGTTATCATCCCGCTTGCTGGTGAATACAATTCGATCGCTGATAGGTGACCAGTCGGGCATGTTATCGCGGCCTGTGGTCAGCACCCGGACCGCCTTAGTCTCAAGGTTCATGATGCGCAGGCCCTCCTCGTTCGGGCCCCAGGAACGGTATACGATCTCTTTACCGTCGGGCGAAACACTCGGGAAGCCCGCATTCGGCGTGCCCGAAGTCAGCTCCTTCAAGTCTGTTCCGTCACGGCGAATCATCATGACCTTGGCGACAGCAGTCTGGCGCAGGCGCAGATATCCGCCGAACCCGAAGACGATCGACTGTCCATCGGGAGTCCATGCGGGTGCGAACGCTACTCCATCCATCTCGCCGCACGGTCCGTTCGGGTTGGCTCCGGCGCAGTGCGTAGCCGACTTGAAGACCAGCCGCCTGTTGCTGCCGTCCTTGTTCATGATGGTGATGGAGGAGTCGACATCCTTGCTCGTCACCACCAGCGTTCCGTCCTTGGCGAAGCTGGGGAAGACGTCGGTGTAGCGGTACTCGTAACCCGGCATCCAGCTATAGAGCTTCGTGTTCTGTGGCAGCGGCGTGTTGTCGACCTTCTCGTAGACCACCAGCTTGCCGTCCGTAGACCAGGAGGGCGAACGCATCCAGCTCGGGAAGTTGGCTTTGCCGGTCGTCGAATAGGCTACTCCGCTCACCTCGCCCGATTTGGTCGAGTAACCGAAGCTGCCATCGGGCAGGAACTGCGGAGCAAGCTTCAGGCCCGCTCCAGACGTCAACTCCGTACGCTTGCCGCTCGCCAGCTCATAGGAGACGATCTGCGAGGTGGCAATCTTCGAGAGCTGGTCCACGCGCGCCAGCCAGCTGCCCGCGACCGGCATCTCGTAGTAGATCAGTTGCTTGCTATCGGCCGACCACTTCGGAGAGCCGGCGGTGATGCCGGGCTTCGTAATCTGCTGGAAACCTGTTCCGTCGGGATGGACGATGTAGATCGCCAGCTCCTGCAGGTGTTCCCAGCCGACACCATTATCGTGCTCTTTCCATACGGTGTTGCGATCGGAAGTAAAGGCAATCCATTTGCCGTCCGGCGACCATGACGGCCGATAGAATCCATCCGGCTTCATGGGATCTCCCTGGATCTCCAGCACATCGGTCAGGCTGCGGAGCTTCTTGGTCTTGAGATCCAGAATCCAGACGTTAGCGCGGAAAGTCTTCCGCGTAGAAACGAAGGCAACCTCATTGCCGTCCGGAGACATGGCTGCCTCATCGTCCAGTGCGGGATCGTCAGTCAACCGCTCCAGACCCGTGCCATCCGAGTGGACGCGGAAGATATCGGCCTGACCCCGGCCGTACCGTTCGCCCGTGAATACGATCCATTTGCCGTCGCGGGAATACGACGCGTGATAGTCGAATCCGTTGCTCGGCAGGAGCTTGTGTTCTCCAGTTCCATCAGCGTTCGCAACATAAAGTTCAGACTTGGTAGGCCCAATACGGTTCATCAGCATGACGTTCTGTGCCACAGCAGTTATGCTGAAAAATAGGCCGAATAGCGCGATTAATTTGCTCATATTGGAGTTGCTCCTGCTACCTGAAAGTTTGCTGATTCGTGCGTCGTGCAGTGATGTTGTCTTTGGTGGGCTTATGGAGCCCCACCGAACAACGGTCAACGGTCAACGGTTCGGAATAAAGGCGATCGCGTCCGGTTCAAGCATTGAAAGTGAATGGCCCGTCGCGGTCAATGTGCCTGTTGCAGGGTCGATCTTGAGTACCGCGACAGAGTTCGATACCACGTTGGCGATAAGCATCCAATGCCCGGTAGGGTCGATGGCGAAGTCCCATGGAGTCTTACCCTGCGACGAGATGCGCTGCACCTCGGTCAGAGTGCCATGTTGCGGATCGACTCTAAATACGATGATGCTGTCCTGATCGCCGCGAAGGGACTGATAGAGAAACCGTCCGTCATGGGAGAAAGCGAGATCAGCGGCACTCTTTGTCCCGGAGTAATCCGGCGGATAGAGCGGAGTTGTTTGCACCGGTTGTAAGTGCCCAGTAGCAGCGTCCCACTTGTACGAATGAATCTCCGCAGACAACTCGGTGTCAAGAAATACGAAGCGGCCGTTGGGATGGAATGCAAGGTGTCGCGGTCCGGAGCCCGGCGTGAGTTGTTCAAACGGAGGTGCAGCTGGTGAGAGGGTCTTAGTTGCGGCGTCAAAATGGTAAACAAAAATGCGGTCTGCGCCGAAGTCCGCGGCCAGGACAAAGCGATGCGTGGGATCGACAGCAACGCTATGAGGATGCGGGCCGGCTTGGCGTGGACTAGGCCCGGTTCCGGAGTCTGTTTGCGATGAGGTGACGGCCTGGAGTCCGCCGTCCTGCATAATCGGCAGAGCGGTGACCTCGCCACCATCATGGTTAGCGGCAAATAAGGTATGAGAGGCTTCGTCGATGGCCAGATAAGTAGGATCTCCGCCTCCGGAACCGATCTGGTTTATCGGTCGAAGTTTGCCGGATGCCGGGTCAACGGCGAAGCTGAAGATGTTGCCCTCGGCACTGATATCGTCTCCCGGCAGGCCCGTCGAATAAAGAATCGGACGAGTGGGATTCGCTAACAGCCATGAGGCTCTGTTGACGTTGGCAACCAGGCCCAGCATCGAAAGTCGACCTGCCTGTGCGTCCAGGCACACTGCATAAATGCCATGAGTCTTGTCGAAGGTTTGACCTGGTTGATTATCATTGCCGGGCGGAATTGGACTGAATCCTTTCCTCAGGTGACCGTACGTGCCGATGTAGACCAGCGAGGAGTCCTTGGATGTATCGCCACATGCGGTCGTCCCATGGCTCTCGGCTTTCATTCCAATAGCCGTAAACATAAGGCCCATGGCGATCCATCGTATTCCGCGGTGAAGCATAAAGAGTTGGCTCCAAATCTTCCGATTGATATCGGAACCCATCAATGCGTGATTGACATGAATCTCCGGCGTTTGGGTCACAACTGCGACACAGAGAACGTTATGGCTTTGAGCAGACCTTACCCGAGCGATGCAGTAGTGTCATCGAACAATTCGTCAAAGGAAAGCCGGCGCGGAATAATCTTCTGCTCATACGTCCACTCAAGCGCCATCTCCAGCGTCTTGCGATTCGCTTCGAGCCCAACTGGAGGAAGCGCGGCAGTCACGTTCTCTGGCGCCAGCTTCCGGCTCTCGACGAGCATCCGGTATATCTCGCGAACAATCTCAGGATGTTTCTTCGACAATTCCTCTTGGACCACAAACATGTGATTGATCGGGAGTACCTTTCGCGGCGGCACCACTCTTCGGCGGCTGCAAAGGGGTTGGGGATAAGCGTCTGCACCCGGGGATCTTTTGGCATATCGTTGCCCAGGATAGCTGCCGCAAGCTCTCCGTTGAGCATCATCTGACCCAGATTGGCATTGGCAGGCAAACGCTGGCAATTGGATGGGTCCTTATATTCGGCCAGGTGAGATTCATCGATGGTCATCCAGGTGACCTTGTCAAGATCGACATCGTGTTCGTGTTGGAGAATCCCTCTTACCCACAGTGCCGTGGTTTGAGCATAGGTACGGACGCCGACTTTTTTCCCTTCGATATCTTTCGGGTCCAGATGTCCCAGCTCTTTGTTAAATCCAATGCAATGATGCTGCGTTCGGCCCGATACTGGGATGGGCAGCAGCACAAGCGGCTTACCATATGCCTTCGCCTGAAAATAGGTAACGATCGCGAGTTCGCCCGCGTCGAAACCGCCCTCCCGAATCATGGTCTTGAATCCATCGTGAGCAAGCTTCGGTCCACAGAAATTCAGAAGTACTTGGCTGGAGGTAACGCGACCGTCCTTCATCGCCGCCGTGACTGGGGCGTCCGCCAGATTGGTTCGCAAGGTTAGAGTTTGAGAAGTTACGGAAGACATCAGACTACTCCTTTGTGATAAATCAGGGCGGCGCTATCGACGCCCGTTTGCGCAACTCCGCCGCCTGCACAGGATGTCACAGGCAGACCTCAATCAGCATTGGGCCCGGTGTCTGACTTGATCGCACCATGCCCTGATAGAAATCACCCGCATTGTCGACTCGAACTGAAGGGCAGCCCATGCTCTTCCCCATTGCCACCCAGTCAATTCTTGGCTTGTCGATATCGATCATGGCTGAGGCCTTGGGGCCGGGTTTACCGAAACCCATGTTTGCAAATTCGGTCTTCAAAATTTGATAAGAGTTGTTCGCGAAGATGATCGTAGTGACATCTAAGCTCTCTCGTGCCTGGGTCCAAAGAGATTGAATGGTGTACATAGCGCTTCCATCGCCAACCATGCAGAATACCCGGCGATCGGGGCAGGCTAATGCGGCCCCGGTTGCTACCGGAGTTCCAAATCCAATGGATCCGCCCATATTCTGGAGAACATCGTGTGGCCGCGCCCCGGCAGTGAGTCCAAGCGTCTCACGCCCGGTGGTCAGAGACTCGTCGACCAGGATCGCGTTCTCGGGCAAAGCTGCTGTCAACGCGCGTGCGATGCTGGTTGGATCGAGCCGCCCTTCGGGCACACCAATATCCGATCTCGCCTGCAACACGGCTTCTGTATTCTGCGCACCCAAAACATCGATAAGCATCTCCAGCCCAGCAACAGAATCCTCTTCAGCGGTCACCAGAGAATGGACAACGCAATCAGTTGCCTTGAGGAGACTGGGCGAACCCGGGTAGCTAAAGAAAGCGATAGGCTCACGCGTTTCAACTGTGATGATGTTCTTAAACCCGCTGAGAAAAGCAGTCGCCGCAGGCACATAGTAAGGAATGCGCTCGAGCGGCACGCGACCTGCTCCCCGCTCGATGCGGGCCGTGAAAAATTGGGTCGCAATCCGGCATCCGGTATGTGCTGCGATGCGGCCAAGCAGTTCCACGGCACGACCTCTGCTCGCAGTACCGCCGCACACAATCAAGGTGGGTTCGCCGCGGCGGAGAACTCTTGCGGCCTGTTCGACGCGCGCAACATCGGGTGGCTCAGGACCCTTCAAACCCGGACACAACGATGCGGTCTTCGGCCTCTGACGCTCGCCCGCTTCACCCCAGGATGTCTCTCCCGGCAGAATCAGAGTCGCAATTCGCCCTGGTTTGGAGCGAGCTTCCGCCACGGCTTCAGCAGCGTCGCCAGCGAGGCTACACGCCGTACGCGTGCGACGTACCCAGTGGCTGATAGGGCGCGCGAGCCCCTCGATGTCCGACATCAGTGGAGGGTCGTACTTCAAATGCGAGGTGGCGTGCTCTCCGACAATATTGACAATCCCCGATCCAGCTCGACGCGCATTGTGCAGGTTGGCAAGACCATTCGCCAGACCAGGTCCAAGGTGCAGCAGCGTAGAAGCCGGCTGGGTTTTCATCCGGTACCAGCCATCGGCAGCACCGGTCGCGATCCCTTCGAAGAGCACCAGCACGCTGCGCAAACTAGGGTTCTCAAGCGCCGCCAGGAAGTGCATCTCAGACGTCCCTGGATTCGCGAAGCATATCTCGACATTCTCATTCGCCAAAGTGGCGACCAAACTTTCTGCTCCGTTCAATTTGTTCCTCTCTCCTCCCGGGTCTGCGACTGCTGCCAATCATTCCGCTAGTACACGGGTGCCGAACTATCGACTGGCTTGGCAACAATCCCCTTGGCTTTGTGGATCGCATCAAAAGTACGAACGGGAGCCGACATAATAAATCGGTAACCCTCCGCGAGGATTCTCTCCACATTGCTGGAAGTGACATGGGGATGCCCAACTGGCACCCCGTGTTTCTTGCACGTTTCGACTACGTGTTTCATAGCGTCCTTGACTTCAGGGTGCTCATAGTTCCGTGGCTGTCCCAGCGCCTGGCTAAGATCGCCTTCACCGATCAATACACAACCGATACCCGGGACATTCTTCAGGATGTCGTCGATGTTATGGACTCCCGGAACGCTCTCAATCATGGTGAAGACCAGCAGCTCACCCTCCGGATTCAGCGGCCACACATCTGCCTTGCGGTAATACTCCGGCATCGTCAGACCCCAGTAGCGGCTGGCCGTTGCCGGGCCATCGCCGCGCGCTCCGGCCGGCTCATGCAACTCCGCCGTGGGCTTGCGCGCGTATCTGCAGGATGCGACCGCGTTATAGGCCTGTTCGGCGTTATTGATGTGAGGCCAGACCACTCCATAGACGCCGCGATCGAGCGCCTGCTTGGCATACGACTGATTCTTCTCGACCCCATTGGCGGGAATCCGGACGATCGGTGTTATCTCAGGAGCGAGTGAACCGGACGTCACAATCTGCTTCCGGTTGAGCATGTACTGCAGCGCATCCTGCAGTGCCACCATGTCCCACGGGTTATGCTCCATCTCATAGATCACTCCGTCGTAGGGAGTTCCCGAGAGATCGATCGCAGCTTGCCTGTCGGCCTTTACAAACGACGCAAAAGCTGGGCGTCCCTCTTCCCACGCTCGGATAATGTTATTTAAACGTCCTATCGTTGCCATCTGCTGTCCCCTCTTCGCTCTGGCCCACTCATTGATTCGGTCTACCCGGTAGACACAATTGCATACAAGTCATAATACATTGGTTGACGCACGTCAATATTATATTGTATCGTCCTTTGAAACGTGACTTTGCGATTCCGGCGGTTCACCCATGAAGCCCCGGTCTTAATTGAAGGTCGAAGAGCTCGTAGGGAGATAGCCGTGCACAAGGACAAAGTTCACCTCACCATAGCGGTAGCTGAATATCCACACACTTCCGCCATTCGAAATGGATCAATTCCTATCGAAGGTGTAGATGCAGAGATCATCACGGTCAAGCCCCAGATCGGCGCTTTCCGGCGCATGGTCAGGCAGGTTGAATTCGACGTCTGCGAGCTGGCGCCGACGACCTATATCATCGCGCGCGCCTATGGAGCCCCGTTTGTCGCACTGCCGATCTTCGTGCTGAGGCGGTTTCATCATTCGGGACTCCTTGTTCGCCCCGACTCAGGCATTAAGGTTCCCAAGGATCTGGAAGGCCGGAAGGTGGGTGTACGCGCTTACTCGGTTACGACCGGCGTCTGGACCAGGGCCGTGTTGATCAACGAGTTCGGTCTTGATTCGTCGAAGGTCACCTGGGTCGTCGACGATGAAGAGCACGTGACGCAGATGAAGCTGCCTTCGAACGTGATCCACACAGCGGACGGGCAATCGCTGGCGGACATGATGGCGAAAGGCGAGCTGGCCGCAGGGTTTCACGGCAACGCCGGAGTTGGCCGTTCAGGATCGCCGACCGGCGGCTGGAAGGAAGTGGAAGCACATTACCCCGATCTCTTCCCCAATGCCGCTGAACTGGAGGCGGAGTGGTACAAGCGCACCGGAATCTATCCGATGCACGGCACCATCGTGGTCAAGGATTCCGTACTGGCCGAACATCCGTGGGTGGCCAAATCGCTCTTCGACGCTTTCTCGCGCGCCAAGAACGAGTGGCTGGCAGGTTTGGACGCCGGCAAGCTGGACGATCCTTCGGACAAGAAATATGCAGAGCTGCGCAAGATCGTGGGCCACGATCCCCTGCCCTATGGAATGGATGCCAACATCGCAACCATCAAGGCTCTGGAAGAGACCGCATTCAAGCAGGAGCTGACGCCTCGACGCATGTCGATCGATGAGCTCTTCGTCGATCCCGAAAAAATCTAACACAAGACAGAAATTTCAGCAGGGAGCAAACAATGATTATCGACTGTCATGGACATTTCACTACAGTGCCAAAGGCACTTCACGCGTGGCGCAAGAAGCAGCTGGATTCAATTGGTGATCCCGCGAACGCACCGAAAAAGTCGGATCTCGCGATCTCCGACGACGAAATTCGTGAGGCCATTGAGGGCGGCCAGCTCAAGCTCCAGAAAGAACGTGGCGGCGATCTCACCCTGTTTTCGCCCATCGCCGGCCAGATGGGCCACCACCTGGGAAATGAGCAGACGAGCCTGGTCTGGACCGAGCTCTGCAATGATCTGATCCATCGTGTCTGCAATCTCTTTCCTGACAACTTCGTCGGCGTATGCCAGCTCCCTCAGTCACCCGGCGTATCTCCCGCCAACTGCATTCCGGAGCTTCGGCGCTGTATCGAAGAGCTCGGGTTTGTGGGCTGCAATCTGAATCCCGACCCTTCGGGCGGCTATTGGACCGATCCGCCACTCACCGACCGGTACTGGTATCCGTTCTATGAAGAGATGGTGCGCCTCGACGTTCCGGCCATGGTGCACGTCAGCGCGTCGTGCAACCCGAACTTTCACGGAACTGGCGCACACTATATCAACGCCGACACAACAGCCTTCATGCAGTTCCTCACCTCCGACCTGTTCAAAGACTTCCCTACCCTGCGCTTTGTCATCCCGCACGGAGGTGGCGCAGTTCCCTATCACTGGGGCCGTTATCGCGGCCTTTCGTTGGAGCTCCGGCAACTGCCGCTCGAGCCGATCCTCAAGAATGTTTCCTTCGATACCTGCGTATATCATCAGCCCGGCGTCGAATTCCTCACCCGTATCATTCCCGTCGACAATGTTTTGTTCGGCTCGGAGATGATCGGCGCGGTCAGAGGCCGCGATCCGAACACCGGCGAGTTCTTCGACGACACGAAGAAGTATGTTGACGCATGCTTGAACCTAAGCAACTCTGATCGTTACAAGATATTCGAGGGCAACGCTAGGCGGATCTATCCTCGCCTCGACGCTCAATTGAAAGCGAGAGAGACCAAACACGTCTCGATCGAGGCGTAACCCGCCGCAAATTTAGGATTGGAGAAAGCATGGGCTTCATCGACATTCATCCGCATATCATCTCCGACGACGAGTCGCGTTATCCGCTCGCACCGCTGTTCGGAAAGCGCTCCGATTGGTCGCAGGAGCGGCCAACGACGGTCGAGACGCTCATCGCGGCCATGGACGAGGCTGGCGTCGCGAAGGCCGCCGTCGTGCATTCCTCGACGACCTACGGCTACGACAACAGCTACGTCGTCGATGGCTGCGCAAAGTATCCGGATCGTTTAGTCGCGGTCGGCTCGGTCGACGTTCTTCAGCCCGACGCGCCGGAGACAATCCGCAAGTGGGTCGAACGCGGCCTCGCCGGCCTGCGGCTATTCACCGGCGGCAGCACCAAAGACTTCGACCCCAGCGAGCTCGATGACCCCCGCTCCTTCCCTTCGTGGGAGTTGTGCGGCGAGCTGGGCCTGTCGATGTGTATCCAGACGGGACCAATAGGCCTGCCGCAGATAACAATGCTCGCCCGGCGTTTTCCAAACGTGCCAATCATCCTCGATCACCTTGGCAGGCCCGAAGTCACCGACGGCCCCCCATACAAGGCCGCGTCGAGCTTGTTCGAGCTGGCGTCGCTCGAGAACATCTATCTTAAGTTGACCCCGCGCATCTTCGGTGATGTGAAAAAGGGCAACGCGAGTCCCGATACGTTCTTCCCGATGCTCGTTGAAACATTTGGCAGCAAACGCATGGCATGGGGTTCAAACTACCCCACCTCGGAAGGAACGCTGGTAGCCAATCTCGATAAGGCTAAGGCGGGACTTCAGTCGCTTTCCGCTGAAGATCGGGAATGTATCTTCGGAAAAACCGCGCAGAAGCTCTACCCCAAATTGGCCGATTGAAGCCGGAACTGTTCTAATGGCTATTCGCCTGACCCCAGTCGGCATCATCCCCTGGAGTGGCACTAGAGGTAAGTAAATAGGCAATTCATAGGGAACTAGAATCAGAGAGGAACCATCATGGCGACGTCAGACGCGACAATCGACAAGATCAACATATCCAATGAAACCGAATCCGTCGCCTGGAAGCGCTGGTCAATCCTCGTTCTCTTGTGCCTCGGCGCCATTCTCGCCTTCGCCTCCCGGACGAACCTCCCTCAAGCGCAGCTTGATAAAACCTTCATCACGCAGTTCCATCTGTCCAAAACCGATCTCGGGGTTTTGAACTCGGTGTTTTTCTGGTCCTACATGGCCCTGCAGATTCCGATGGGCTGGCTCGTGGATCGCTATGGCTACAAGATACCCTACGCGATTAGCTTCGTCTTTTGGTGCCTCGGCTCAGCGGCAACGGGCCTGGTTGGGACCATCGGAGGTTTGACCGCGACGCGCCTTGCCGTCGGCGCCGGCGAGGCGGTGATGATGCCGGCGAGCTATCGCTGGATCCGCAACAACTTCGCCGAAACTCAAAGCGGGCTCGCGGTTGGAATTTTCATGATAGGCACCAAGGTGGGTCCGGCGATCGGCCCGTTGATAGCCGGCTATCTCATGGTGGCCTATGGCTGGCAGTCGATGTTCCTGATCATCGGCCTTGGCGGCTTGGTGTGGCTGATCCCTTGGATGCTGCTGGTCAGTAACGACAAGCCCGCGGTGGCCCCACAGGCAGCTGGTAAGCCATACAAGTCCGCGATCTCCCTTGCCGCCATCCTCGCCAGCCCGCTGGTGTGGGGAACCATCATCATCAATTTCTGCTACAACTACTTCGTCTTCTACGACATGACGTGGTTGCCGGATTACCTGAAAAATCACCGCCACCTGTCGTTTCAGAAGGAGCGCCTCTTCACCTTCTTCAGCTTCATGGGCATCGCCATCGTCGCCCTGTTGGCCGGATGGGCCGCCGACATCATGATCAAGCGCGGCATGGACAAGGTGTTCGTGCGCAAGGCCTTCGTGATCGCCGGTTTCGTGATCGCCTGCAGCGAACTACTCGGGGCCAAAACCACCTCGGTCAATGTAGCGCTGTTCTGGTGCGTGGTTTCCCTGTCAGGCCTGGGCCTGGCGACTGCCAACCATCTTGCCCTGTGCCGCCTGACCTTGATTCCGAAGCCGGCGGTCGGCATGGTCACCGGTGTGCAGATGGTCTCCACCGCCCTCGCCGGGATCGCCGCCCCGATTGTCTCCGGTTGGCTGCTGGACACCACGGGCAGCTACACGGCGCCCATGCAGGTGATCTTTGTCTTCTTGGTCATTGGTGCCCTTACCACCTTCTTCCTGCTTCAGGAGAAATGGGCGCCGAGGCTGCCTGAGGCTCCCGTCGCAGCATAGAGCGACCGGTCAACAATCATCCATCCGGCATCAAATGAACGGTGGACCTCACAACGGTCCGCCCTTTCACTTTCCATCTTGCCGGTGAAGCCGCGCGATCGATGCGGTCCTCGTCCGCAAGTGCCGCTCCGTAGAGAATGGGCGCCGAAGCTGCCCGTCGCCGCGACTGCGTAAACTCAAAGCTCCCCTTGACCTCGGTCTATTCTCTTTCTCCGTGGTCAAGGGGAGCATTATGCAAGCTTCGGTCTTGATGCTTGATCACAGCGTAGCTTGTTGGCTTCTCACAAAGATCCGCCCGTAGCTTCTCTCTACCTTCTCTACGATCTGGTCGAGCCGGTGTGCAATGTGCTCTGAGATCAATCGCTCGGTTTCATTGCGGTCGCGCTTCCGCAGAGCGGCGACGATGTGCTTGTGTTGCGATTGCGTCTCCGACCGGCGATCTGTCATATCCAGCCAACGTACAAACTGAATACGCGCATTGATATTGCGCAGCGAATTCAGCATCTGGATATTTCCGGTAAGCTTCATCAGCATCTCGTGAAACTGCTCATCCAGTGTCACCAGATCATCAATCGTGCGGCTAGGCACCTCGCGAGCACTCTCCGCCAAGAAATTCTCGATCTCTGTCAGTTGTTCGTCTGTCGCACGTTCAACAGCCAATCTGATGCCCGATAGCTCGAGATGCATTCGAAACTCATACAGATCGAAGATCTCTTTGACATCCATCGTCTTTCTGAAGAATCCGTTGTTTGCCGAAAAGGTGAGAAAACCCTCCGTGGAGAGACGGTTGAGCGCCTCGCGTAGCGGCGTTCTGCTTACTCCGAGCTCCTTCGCGAGAACAGCCTCGTTGAGCCGTTCCCCAGGCAGGAAGCGGAAGGTCATTGCCATCCTGCGGAGTTCGGTGTGAACGCGATCGACCGCGCTCTGCTGCACTGTCTTCTTCCGTCCATTGCTGTTGGTGGTAGTTTGGTTTTTGCTCACGGCATTAGTGTAATGTCTCCCGGCGTCAATGGCGAAATCGATTCCAGTTGCCACTGTCTGCGCCGGGAGGTGCGTTTTATTGACCATGAAGTACTCCTGCCTCGATGAGGCTCATCGTCTTGGCTTCACCAGGCTGGCTGGGTTTGGAAAAAACGCTTCCAGAACTCCAACCGGGCTTGCGACGAAGCCACCGGAATCGGCGCAAAATGATCGCCGAGCTCCATCACCGTCTGTGACTTCGCATTGAACGCAGGCCAGACGGGGAGCCCTGTCCCATTAGGATTGCCGGTCGCGACATAATTTACCCAATAGGATGACATCGTGTCGGCGACCTTTCGGTCTTCGTCTGTCCATTTCTGATTCCTCAGGTACAAATTATTGAATACGAAGAGAACCTCCGCCGTGTGGTGGGCTCCCCCAGGATCTCCGGTAGGCCGATGCGTAAAGAAGTAAGTGTACACAGGCTTATCCTTCTTCTGCTTCCAATCCATAGCCCACAGGAAGGTCGAAATGCGCGAGTTGTCGCGTACCGACTCGTTGTTCGCGAGCGCCGCCTCCTCGTCGGTGGTAGCCGGATAGAGCTTCAGGTACTCATCCGCGAGCGGACCGAACTTGCGCTTTGCCGCTTCCTGGAATTGGGCAACCGTGAGCCGCCTCCTGGCGAAAGCACTCTCCGGCACAGCGCCCGTCTCATCAAGGTTATTGCCCGCGAGTACCTCGACATCATTCTGAGCGCCACTGGCATACGTCTGGGTATAGTTTTTGGGTATCACCCAGCCGTCGACGACCGGGCGGAACAGGGGCGGCTTATTGTTGCTGCCCGTCTCTACACTGTCATCCACCGTGGCCATGGTAACCAGCAGCTGATCCCACGGAAGAGCACGCAACTCCTTCAGGTTATGGGCGCCGCGTTGTTCGGCGAATTTAACACCCTGCGCCTCCGCGTTCGGCAGTGACCGCCAGGAAACCGCTAGGTAACGCAACTCTGTATCCCGCGCGTAGCGGGCATGGCTTTCCTGGATCGCTCGCCCAAACAGACCCTTGGCCAGCGGCGACATTGATAGAAAACCCACTGACCCCGCCCCCGCCGATTGTCCACCGATGGTCACCAGATTGGGATCGCCGCCGAATGCAGCGATGTTCTTATGGACCCATTGCAACATGGCAATATCGTCCAGCAAACCGAAGTTGCCGGACGCATTGTGCCCTGACTCCTTGCTCAATTCCGGAGTAGCCAGGAAACCCAGGACACCAAGCCGGTAGTTGAACGTCACTACAACCAAACCCTTCTTAGCCAGAGCTTCACCGTCGAACGTAGGGTCCGAGCCGGACCCCCCACTGAAACCTCCTCCGTAGATCCACACGAACACCGGGCGTTTATTGGAGGCAGCGGTTGCGCCTGTCCAGATATTCGCGAACAGGCAGTCTTCGCTCATGTTGCTTCTATCACCGCCATTCTGTGGACACGTGCTGCCGAAGTGGTCGGCTTTACGCACACCCTGCCACGCGATAGGCGGTTGGGGCGCACGAAAGCGAAGATCGCCGACCGGCGGAGCGGCATAAGGAACTCCCTTGTACGCGGTTATAGAAGGATCCCGGCCAGGCGCCCCGGCAAGAAGCCCGGACTCAACTCGAACAGGCGCAGGTTCAACTCGATTGGGCGCAGGAGCAGCAGCCGAATCAGGTGGTGCATTGGGATCCCGGGCAGAAACGCCCACCAGCTCTCCGCTCGCAAGAACGTGACCGTTCATCGCGGCCACGAGCGCGTCGAATTCCACGTTTGGCTTCAGATCCAAAACAGCGTCGAGGGCGAAGACCTCATAGTGATACCCGTTCTTGGCGGCCGTATGCGTATGCGGCCCCGCATACGCCTGATTCGGACCATGCACATTAGGACCGTAGGTTGCGCCGGCCGGAGGAGAATCCATACCCGTCTTCAGAGCGGTCACCGTCGCCGGAATATTGAAGAGCGTCAGGTGAATGCTGGTTGCCGCACCGGCACGGCTCAGGCTCTCACCTTGAGCGATCACCGCATAAGTGCGGGTACCCGCAGGGCCGTTGGTCCAGGTCAGACCCGGAAAGATGTTCCCACGATACTGGGTGTACTCGTACGGAATATCATCGCCGCTCTTGAACGACGGGCTGGTGACGGTCAGTCCGCTCGTAGTCTTGGGCGGCAGTGATTTGATAACCAGTTCAGCGGCGTGCCCTATTGTCGGCGGCTGCTGGCCGGCGGCAAGGATTGGTGCGGCAGCAAGAGCAACCCAGCCTGCCAGCGCGGAAATGCAAAAACAGCTTTTCATGCTCCTTCTCCTCTAAGCCCATCGGAGCTGTGTGTTGTCGGACCATTTCATCTGCATCATGCGGAGCCCCTGCAATCGTCGACGGATTGAAAAAGCTGCAAAGGTGAGGTCGCGAACGTTAGAATCATGTGCAGCGTATAATACACTAAAGTATGCAGAGCGCAATACACTGTATATTTTGCACCATAGACTGTGGTTAGCCTCGAACGATCGTCTCGGTTTTGGCAGGACATGCACCGACCGCGCACTGCTGTGATATCGGTCTTTATCGCCCACCTGCCCGCACTCGCAACTACCCCAGACATTATTAGCGCGAACCAATAATAAAGGCCGTACGGCACTTGATGAATGAGAGAAGACGCGAGTAGAGTCTCGGTGCAACTAACGCTCCCCGTGTAAATAGCGGTTCTGCCCGAAGCGTAAAAGTTGACAGATGACCCTTTGAGACTGAACCCCTTCGCCAGGTTGAATAAGATCTCAGAACTTATTTGTACAAAAATATAAAAATCTAGTTGACGATGTTATGCAATATAGAATACCGTTCGTTGCACATCATGGAGTACAAACGCCGCTCTTCTGAACAAGTGATCTCATCTGGCTTTGCCGGATTGTCCTTGCCCACCTGAAGCGCGCGTTTCACCGTTATGGCAGCAAGTGGCCCTTGGCCACACTTAAGTTGGATGGAGGCTTTTATGAATCTATGTAGACATATGAAAAAAGTAGGGCTCGGTCGCATCGTAACGACTTCGTTTGCGCTCAAGGTCCTCTTGCTGGTGACGATCCTGCCCCTTTCTTCTTCGCTGAAAGCGCAGAGTTTCTACGGATCGATTGTTGGAACCGTGGCGGACCCCACGGGCGCCATCGTGCCGGACGCGACAGTAACCGTGACCAACACCGGAACAAACGAAGCGCGGACAGTTAACACGGATGCAGCAGGCCGGTTCAGCATCGTCAATCTGGTCCCCGCCACGTACAAGGTGGAAGTGAAAAAAACCGGCTTCAAGCGGTTCTTGGGCGACCAGGTGACTGTAGAGGTTGGAGCGGTCGCCCGCATCGCAGCCGCGTTGGAAGTGGGCGCCGTTACTGAAACGGTGGAGGTGTCGACACAATTGGCAGGCCTGAAAACCGACTCCAGCTCTTTGAGCACGGAGATCGCAGGCTCACAGGTGCAGGAGATGCCGCTCAACGGCCGCAATGTCTTGAACCTGCATTGCGCTCGACCCCGGGCGTGATGCCAACCGGCGGAGCCATGGGTGACACCGGCCTGAACCAGGGGACTCGCACCGCCGGCGGCGCGGGCTGGGGGAACTACCAGATCGGCGGCGCCATCCAGGGCCAGAGCGCGCAGTTTATTGACGGCGCGGCGAACAATCTTCTGGGCGGCAACATCGTTGCCCTGGTTCCGACGCAGGACGCGGTTCAGGAGTTCAGCGTGATCAGCAATAACGCCACCGCCGATTTCGGGCGCTATGGCGGCGGCGTGGTGAACATGACCACCAAGAGCGGCACCAATGCGTTCCATGGCTCAGCATGCGAGTACCTCAGGAATGCCGATTTCAACGCCAACGATTGGTTCAGCAACCAGAGCGGCATTGCACGGGCGAAGTTGGAATCAGAACCAGTACGGCGCAGCGGTCAACGGGCCGATCAAGAGGGACAAAGCGTTCTTCATGTTTACCTGGGAGGGCTTCGCGAGCTCTTACCGGCAACCTCAGCCCACCAACGTGCCCACCGTGGCCATGCAGAACGGCATCATTCCCGAGGTCTACAATTCGTCAGGCGTCCTGCAGAATAATGTTGTCGATCCTCTGGGAAATTGCAACATTACGCATCAGGCAGGAACTGCCGCCGCGCCAGGGACATGGACCATCACCAACCTCTAACCAGGGAAACTGCGGCGACCCCACGAACAAGGTTCTCAAGACCTATTACCCGGCTCCAAACGCCTCCGCGGGCATCCAACTGGTTCCTGACCACTCCGCTCCAGAACAACCAGAACCAGTACAACGGACGAGTCGATTACAACATCAGCGAGAAGCAGCGGCTCTTTGGCCGCTACTACCTACTGGGCTCTGCACGATACCGAGCACTCGGAATTCCTGGACCAAGGGATTCGGCTGGAACCGACCTGGCCCACTGGCCAACGTCGTGCACCAATCTTCACGCATCAGGCTGTGCTGGGAGACACCTATGCCTTGAATCCGACCACTGTGCTTGACGTTCGCCTCAACTACACGAGGCAGTGACGGCACCGAATCTTGCGGCGAGCAGCTCGAGTGAATCAAGCGCAATTCGGAACCAACGTATGCGGCTCTGGCTCCGCAGATGAGCTTCATACGCTTCCCGGCTTCAACGCGATCGGCGGAGTCACGGCCTTTATAACGAGGCGAACTTCACCAACCAGTTCATCAGCTGGTACAACACCTACGGGATCAGCGCCAACCTGATGAAGATCTTGGGCGCACATAGCTTGAAGTTCGGGGCGAGCTGCGGCTGATGGATCAGAGCGTCAGTCAACTATGGCTCCTCCGCCGGCGGCTCGTACACCTACACCACGAGCTTCACCGGGGACGAATGGGCTTCGTTCCTGATGGGCTATCCCACTACCAGCCTCAGTTCAAAACGGCCGCGGAAACGGCCGCGTACACGTACTACCAGGCCTACTACGTGACCGACACCTGGCAGGCGTCAAGGAACCTGACGCTGAACCTCGGCCTGCGCTACGAATTGCCCGGAGCGATTGCGGAACGGAATAACAAGGCTACCGTTCTGCTGCCCAACGCCGTCGATCCGTCCACAGGCATTACCGGAACAGAAGCGCTGGTGGTCTCACCGCTCTACGGCCGCAGAACCACCGTCGTCCCGGAATACAACCTGTTTGCGCCGCGCGTGGGCTTTGCCTATCGCGCCGGCGCCAACACCGTCATCCGGGGCGGCTATGGCCTCTCCTATCTGCCCAACGACCTAACGACCACGACGCCGTTCGGCTCTTACGTCAATGGCGCCAGCACCACGGTGACCGTCCCAACCACCGGAAATCCATGTCAGCTGCAGACGATCCTGACCCTGCTCTCAGTCGGTGGTGGTAACTGCGTCGTTAACCACCAGAATATTGTGAGTATTCCGACTGGAATCGTATATCCCTTCGGACGCAGCAACCCCACCTTCATGACCAACCTGGGAAGCAAGACCACCTATCTTGGGCAGAACATCAGCGGGGCGGTTCCCTTTCAGCCGTTCCCCTACGTGCAACAGTGGAACATCTCCTTGGGTCACGAATTCAAGGGCAACATTAATGACTGAGATCGCTTATGCCGGTTCGAAAGGGACGAACATGCCCGGAACCGGCAACAGAGGCCTCGACGAGCTCTCCAGCCAGTACTACGGGCTCGGAACGGGGCTGGCGATCAAGCAACCCTGCGCGGCCGCGAACAATCTGGTGATATCGGTAGGCCAGTGTGACCGGCCTTTCCCCTATTACAACAACGTTCAGGATACGGCTGAATTTTATGCCCGAAGCAACTACCGCTCATTCCAGGCAAAGGCGGAAAAGCGGATGGGTGCAGCCGGCGTGCTGATGGCCAACTACACCTATGCCAAAAGCATGGCTAATACGGACACACAGACCAGCTACCTGGAGTCCAAGGCAACCACGCAGGGCGGCAACGGCGATGGCACAATCCAGGACTGGAACAACCTGAACGGAGAATACTCGCTCATCAGCTACGACGTCACAAACAGGACAATCATCGCCTACGTGCTGAATCTGCCTTTTGGTCAGGGGCAGAAATTTGGCAGCGACTTAACGGACTCTTAACGCACTCGCCTCCGGCTGGGCCATAAACGGAATCACGACCTTCCAGTCAGGATTCCCGATATTCCTCTACGATTCCGGCGCATACCAGTTGTCGAGCTTCGGCGCGGGCACGGCCCGTCCGAATCAGGTTCCAGGCTGCAATAAGGTGATCGGCGGCTCGGGGCTTGCGCGCGTGAATGCCGGAGGATGGTTCAACACCTCATGCTTCACGCAAACCACCGCCTATGCATTCGGCAACGAGCCCCGTGTTGACCCGAGCATTCGCGCGGACGGTATCAAGAACTTCGATTTCGCGATCCAGAAATCGACACGGTTCTACGAGTCGGCCAACCTCGAGTTCCGCACCGAGTTCTTCAACATCTTCAACCGTGTGCAGTTTGCTCCTCCAATTCCCTCGGTGGGCGCCAGCAACTTTGGGGCAGTCACCTATCAGGTCAACAAGCCCCGTCAGATTCAGCTGAGCCTGCGGGTCAACTTCTAACCCGAAGTTCGGATCGAGCGCCCCGTCGCGCTCGATCCGAATCAGCGGATTTGCTGTTGCCGGAAGAAATACTCAAAGGAGAGACGAATGATCAAGAGACTGCAACTTACCAGCACCAGCAGCAGGTATAACGACGTCGGGCTCCTCATCATTCGCGTTGTGGTGGCCGGCACGCTGTGTCTCAAACACGGCACGGAAAAGGCCTTCGACTTCCATACCATGGCCACCAACACTAAGCTGCCCTTTCCTGATCCCATCCACATAGGAGTCGTACCGAGCCTCTTTATCGCGATGCTCTCCGACTTCGTCGCCGCTCTTCTCATCGTGTTTGGACTGGGAACCCGGTGGGCTGCCGCGTTCGCGTTCGTGAACATCATGGTTGCCTATGCAACCGTTCATCACTTTTCCTACTGGGGCCCCCGCGCCGATCACGGCGAGATCATCGTGCTCATGCTGGGAACGTTCTTAGGGTTTATATTCACCGGGCCGGGGCGCTACAGCCTGGACTATCTCATCAACAAGTGGCGAGACTCCCGATCTGCTCGCAATAGCGAAGACGCACAGAATGTTGTGCCAAGGCACGCCTGATGAGCACCTCGTCCAGCAATACACAAACGGAGGCCGTTGGTTCCAAAGCGAACCCAACAACGGCAAACGTGCGGCCGGTCCATCGGATCGTGGCCACGATCATCATGCTATTCACTTTGTATATCGGCACGACCGGATTGCTGATCCAGTCAGTCGATCTGCGGGCCATCACCTCTCATGCAGCCGCAACCGACCCGGAGATGATGGCGATCCGGGAAAGCCTCGACGGGACCGGCAACTTCGCGGTGATCCAGCCCACGGACTATGCCGCGCCGGCGTTGCCTGAGAGCTTCGATCTCAACACCGCCATGTCGACGTTGCTCAAGTCTGCGCGTTCCTCCACCGGCAACAGCGCTCCGTTGAAGTACCTGGAGCTGCGCGTCATCGACGGCAAGCCTATCGGACTAGCCCAGGCTGGCGGCCCCAATAACCCCGGCGGCAACAGTGGCAACAATAATCCCGGAGGCAATAATAACGCCGGAGGCAACAACGGCGGCGGCGGTGGCAATGGAGGCGGCCCCAACAATGGCAACATTATGGTTCGCGTCGATCCGGCGACCGGTTCGTTGCTGCCGAATCCTCCCCCGCGGCCCCGTGGCCGTCCGGCGCAGTCGATGCATAGCGTGTTCAAAAAGTGGCATCGTTTACAGTTCCTCCCGGGATATTTCGGGGACCTGTCGGAGGCGTTCAACGCGCTCATCGCAACCGGCCTGGGAGTGATGGTTGTGACTGGCGTAGTCCTGTACTTCCAGTTGCTTCGCGCGCGCAGACGCGCAGGCCTGAACACTCTCTTCTGGTCCGCGGGAGGCTGGTGGAGGTCACTCCACCGCTCGGTTGCGGTCGTCGCCGCGGTATTCCTTTTGGTCGTCTCGATTAGCGGAACCCTGCTTTCGATCGATACTGTCGCGCTCGGAGTCTACGGAGCCACGCACACGAATGCAGGCAGGTACGCCCGATTCCCCTACGGAATGACAGCGGATCTATCATCGCCACTGCCGGACTCAAAAATTCCCGCGATGCTGGCGACAACCCTCTCCGCCTACCATGCCGCGGAGGGCAACACCCCAATCAAAGTGCTGCGGCTGCGATATTTCAGCGGCATGCCGCAAGGCGTGATCCTGACCGGTGGCGACGATACCCGTCAACTGGTGTACAACGCCGAGACCGGCAAGACCGCGCACATGACGGAGTCGAGCTACCCGTACCAGGGCTTCCCTTTCGGCTGGAGGGAGCATGAGTACATGAAGCAGATCCATCGTGGCGACGCCCTGGGCATTCCCGGCCGTCTGATGGACGTATTCGCTGGACTCTCGATGGTCTTCCTTTCGGCCTCGGGCCTCTACATGTACGTAGATCTCCTGCGCAGACGCAGGCGCGGGGGCCGCAAGCAGTTGTTTTGGGTTTAGGACAGCTTGAGACTCGAGCCCGAAAGCGTGTGGCGCTGCGTAACCCAGCGGCGTTACTTATTCCACAGTTGCAGCCGCCACCGACTGCCACCCCGGGCTTCAGACACTGCGGCCAGCGGGTCTCAAAGAGGTGATAAGTACGCCGGAAGGCACCTTCATTTCCACTCTTTACAGATGTTACACAAATGAGTAACTTTTACTTAGCCAGTTCAATCTACTGAAAAGCCAAACATTCCTGGCGGAAGGTCGCAAGCGATGATACGAACTTTCGCGGCACTCTCTCAAAGAGATACAGCTCGCCTCCGTCAAGACCGGAAAGGCCACACATCAATGGCGGTAGGAGCTTATATGGTTCGTATGGGATGCGTTTTGATACTCCTGGCGGTTGCCTTCACTGCCGGGGAGCCATCTATAGCTCAATCGGGCAACTCAAACCCTCTCAAGCTATCGCCGCATCACGCCACGGCCTCCGTTGCGGACCTCAATAAAGAGGCAGATTGGTACGAGCGTGTTCTGGGATTCCAGAGGAGCAAGCTCCTCGGAGAAGGCACCGACTTCCAGATGTATCAGATGTCTATGCCGGGATACCGCATCGATCTGGTCCAGCAGAAGGGCTCGTCGAGACAACATGTGGCGCAACCAGCCTTCGCGCAAGGCTGGCTTCACGTCGTGTTCAAGACGCCCGACATCGACGCAGCCTATAAGCATCTGGTTGCGCAAGCGACGGATGTGAAGGCGTTCAGAGACGAGCACGCAGCGATCACTCGCTTAACATTTCACGATCCTGAGGGAAATGAACTCGAGATCGTGCGCGAATGAACAGAATATTCAGCTTAGTCACAAGGAGAGAACTGTGAAGACAATATTTGTTGTTGCCCTGCTGACAGCCTCCACAGGATCCGCGTGGGCCGCCGGTACATCATGCGAAGAGCTGACCAGGCTGAAGCTTCCTCATACAGAAATTACGGCAGCAACCATGGTGGCGAGGGGCGCTTTCACGCCGCCACCTGGCGGCCCGGGTGCTCCTGCGGGTCCTCCTCCCGCGGGTGCTCCGGCTGGTGCTCCTCCTGCGGGTGGGCCTGGCGGCGGTGGGCGTCAAAATGCTGTCTACGCGAAGCTGCCCGCTTTTTGCCGCGTGATGGCAACTTTGCGGCCGACCTCCGATTCCGATATCAAGATCGAAGTCTGGCTGCCAGCCGAGGCATGGAACGGCAGACTCGAAGCGGTGGGTAACGGCGGCTTCGGATCGAACCTCCAATACAACGGCATGGCCGAGGCCGTCGCAAAGGGATACACAAGCACAGGCAACAACACCGGACAAACCAACAACGGCAAGGACATTGTCGGGCATCCCGAAAAGCTGATCGACTGGGGCTCCCGCGCGGTGCACGAGGATGTAGTGGCGGCCAAGGCCATCGACGCAGCGTTCTACGGCAGCGCACCCAAGTACTCTTATTGGAACTCCTGCTCGACGGGCGGACGCCAGGGATGGATTGCAGCCGAGTACTATCCCGACGATTTCGACGGCCTTGCCATCGGCGATCCGGCCAATCCCATGACGCGCCTTCAGGCAAACAACATCTGGATCCACCTCGCGCTTACCAAGGACGACGCCAGCTTTATCTCCAACGAGAAATGGGCCGCCATTCACGAGTGGGCACTGAAGGAGTGCGACGCCAAGGACGGCCTCAAGGATGGGCTCATCGAGAACCCGATGGCCTGCAACCTGGACGTCAAGCAGCTTGCCTGCAAGGACGGCGTGGACGCCGCGAATTGCCTCACAGCTCCTCAGCTTGAGGTGCTGACGAAGATCGCGACAGGTTCGAAGAATCCTCGGACCGGAGCGCAGCTCTATCCCGGCTACCCTCTGGGGACAGCGATGGCCCCCGGCCCCGTCGCGGGGCGGAATAACCCCGATGGGTCGGCGCCTTCTACCTTCCAGGCTCTCTTCCAGGATTCAAACTGGGACTATCACACCTTCAACTTCGACACCGACACCGCGCGTGCGGATAAGCTCGGCAACAACACGATCAATGCAGTCGATCCGGCCAAACTGAAGCAGCTCTTCGCCCATGGCGGCAAGCTGCTTCTCTATCACGGCTGGAACGATCCTGCGATTACGCCGCTCATCAGCATCCAGCTCTATGAGCAGGCGATGGCGGCAAACGGCGGCAAGTCGAAAACCGATAACGAGATGCGCCTGTTCATGGTTCCTGGAATGAATCACTGCGGTGGAGGCGAAGGCCCTAATTCTTTTGACAAGGTAGACCCTCTCGCGGACTGGGTCGAGCACGGCAAGGCCCCGGACCAGATCATCGCGTCGCATCTCGACGCGGCTGGCCAGGTGGATCGGACGCGCCCGCTATGTCCATACCCGCAGGTAGCCAAGTACAAAGGTTCGGGCAGCATCGATGACGCTCAGAACTTCGCCTGCGTGAAACCATAATCACCCACCGTGCTTAACGCTTCGAGCTCCTTCAATTCTCCACTCTCCAGTACGTAGTCCAGGAGCTATTCATGCAGGACCATCAATCGAATCCTTCGAGGCGTGAATTCCTGATGGCTCTGGCCGGGACTGGCTGCGCAATGCTGCTCGGCCCCAATCAGCTCCGCGCAGCCGAGGTCGACCCACGCGTCGCGCAGATCGTATCCCGAACGATCGCGGTCGACATGCATAGCCATGTACAGATCCCTTATGTGAAAGATCCCGCGGATGCCAAACCGGATCTGGATATTGATTTGGCCGGTGAATTGAAGCGGGCGGGGTTTTCGGCCATCTGTGAGACCTATGCCGTCGATAACGTTGTGACCAACGAACCGGGCGGCTATTACAACCTCCAACTTCAAGGGCTCGCGTTTGAGGACCGCCTGTTGTCAAAAAATCGAATGCGCCGGGCTCTTAACATGAAGGACCTGCAGACCGCGCACGACCAGAAGCAGCCGATCATCATCCAGTCCACCGAAGGCGCCCAGTTCATTGAAGGACGCCTTGAGCGCGTCGAAGAGGCATATAAACGGGGCTTACGGCATCTGCAGCTCGTTCACGAGCGGGATGACCTGGTCTCGCCACTCGGCGATGTGTACACTGCCCCCGCCGCCCATTTGGGGGGACTGACTCCCTTCGGCGCGCAGGTCATAAAAGAATGCATCCGATTGGGGATCGTCGTAGATCTCGCGCACGGAACTCCCGAAACGATAACGGGCGCATTAAAAGTTGCAACGCAGCCTTTGATCATCTCCCATACAAGCTTGGCAAGCGAAGCCGGCAAAGGAATCTCGGCGGATATGCAGCGGCGTCTGATCAGCAAAGATAGTGCGCGCGCCGTCGCGGAGGCGGGCGGCGTTATCGGCGTATGGTTTCGCATGACCACCACGATCAGGGAATATGTCGTAGCGATTAAGTACATGGTGGACGCTATAGGCGTCGACCATGTCGGCATCGGTACCGATACAGACCTCACGGCATCCTATGTTCTCCCCTACACCAACAAGATCTGGCCGGACGAGAACGGTGGATTTTTCTACGCAGTCGCCGGCGAGATGCTGAAACAGGGCTTCGCGCCCGATGAAATCGGCAAGATCGGCGGTGGCAACTTCTGTCGCATCTTCGCCAGGGTCACATCAGGTCATGCCTGATTCCCATGCGGTCAGCACCGCGCCGCCCAAACCAAACGTGTCACGGTCGTGCATTGTCGCCAACCAGCGATAAGTCTTTTATTTTGGTGCCCGGAGGGGGACTTGAACCCCCACGACCGGTTAGGGTCTGCGGATTTTAAGTCCGCTGTGTCTGCCGATTTCACCATCCGGGCGCATTCAAGGCGCGATACTCACCACCTTCATCTTATTGCATCGCTCCGGCCATACATCTGCCATCTCCCGCCGCTTCAAATTTCCAGGGAACCACGCCCTTGTCGCTCGCGTATCAGCCACAGCGGATTTCCATCCGCCACGACCTTACTATGCCTCTTCTCGAGATCTTCAAGCAGACGCTCACCGCCCTCTGGGAGACCAAGCTCCGCAGCTTCCTCACCATGTTCGGCATCGTCTGGGGCATCACCTCGGTCATCGTGCTCGTGGGCCTCGGCATCGGTTTCAATCACGACCAGAAGGAGCGCCTCCGCAGCATCGGCACCGACATCACTATCCTGTTCGGCTCCAAGACCGGCGCGCAGGCAGGGGGTTATGCTGCAGGTCGCGACGTCCGCCTCACCCTCGCCGACGCCGAGGCCATCCAGCAGCGCGCCACCCTCGTCAAGACCGTCTCCCCCGAGCTCCGCCGCACCGTCAACGAGGTCAGCCAGTGGAACGCCGCCAATCGCGCCGTCCGCGGCGTATGGCCCGACTACCAGCGCTTTCGCTCCCTCGAGGTCGAGCAGGGCCGCCTCATGAGCCCGCTCGACGAGGCCAACTCCGAGCGCGTCATCCTCCTCGGCTATGACGCCAACCGCCAGCTCTTCCCCGGCAAGCCCGCCATCGGCGAAACTCTTATGGTCAACGGCTACGCCTACACCGTCATCGGCGTCCTTAAGAAGAAGAAGCAAAACGGCAGCTACGGCAGCGGCCCCGACAACTCCCAACTCTTCGTTCCCTTCTCCTCCATGTCGCGCGACATGCCCCTCCCCGAAAAGCCCGGCATCGTGCAAGGCATGGTCAGCAACATCGTCTACGAGCCCATCTCGCCCGACGTGCATGAGCAGGCCCTCACCCAGGTTCGCGCCATCCTCGCCGAGCGCCATCACTACAACGCCGACGACCTCGAAGCCGTCTGGGCCTGGGACACCCTCCACAACGCCCAGTTCCTTACCCGCATCTTCGCCATCATGACCCTCTTCTTCGGCGCCGTCGCCACACTCACCCTCGCTCTCGGAGGCATCGGCGTCATGAACATCATGCTCGTCGCCGTCACCGAGCGCACCCGCGAGATCGGCATCCGCAAAGCCCTCGGTGCCACCCAGCGCGACATTCGCCGCCAGTTCCTCGCCGAGTCCGCCATCATCACCATCGTCAGCGGAGCCGCCGGACTTCTCCTCGGCGTCGGCACCTGCCTCGCCATCAGCCTGCTTCCTCTGCCCGACTTCATCCCCCACCCGCCCATCTCACCCGTCGCCGTCATCGCATCGCTCAGCACTCTCGCCATCATCACCGTCTGCGCCGGCATCTACCCAGCACTGCGCGCCGCCGACCTCAGCCCCATCGAATGTCTCAGGTCAGAATGACCAGCACGGAGTAACCAGTGAACCTCGCCGAGATTGTCCGTCAAAGCATCGATTCCCTGCTCCGCAACCGCCTGCGCTCCGGCCTCACCATGCTCGGCATCATCTGGGGCCTCGTCACCGTCGTGCTTCTTCTCAGCTACGGCAAAGGCCTCGGCGACGGCATCCTAAAAGGTTTCCTCGGCATCGGTGACAACGTCATCATGGTCTGGCCCGGCCAGACCAGCATGCAGGCCGGCGGCGAACGCTCCGGACGCAAAATCCAGTTTCTCGATGGCGACGTCGAAGCCGTCCAGGAAGAGGTCCCATTCCTCAACGCCGTCAGCCCCGAAAACGACGACACCTTCAGCTTCAAGTACGGCCCCAAGGTCGTCAACATCTCCAGCAAGGCCGTCGGCCTCTCTTACGCCGGCATGCGCGACATCACCATCGCTCAGGGCCGCTACTTTGAGCCCGCCGACTTCACCGACCATCGCCATGTCGTCCTCTTCGGCCCTAAAGCCGCGCAGAAGCTCTTCAACGGTTATCCACCCGTCGGCGAATCGGTCGAGATCGAAGGCCACAGCTTCCAGGTCATCGGCGTCCTCGCCGACAAGATTCAGGACTCCTCCAACAACGGCCCCGACACCGAGAACGCCTTCGTCCCCTTCTTCACCATGCGCGATCTCCGCCAGCAGAAGAACCCCAACTCCATCGTCTTCCAGCCCTCCTCCGCCGAGCTGCACATCAAGGCCATCGCCGCCGTCCGCGCCGTCCTCGCCGAACGCCACCACTTCGATCCCCGCGACGACAAGGCCATCGGCACCTGGGACACCATCGAGAACGCCGAAGAGCTCACCCAGTTCGGCACCGCTCTTCAGGTCCTGCTCGGCATCATCGGAGCCATGACCCTCGGCGTCGGCGGCGTCGGCGTCATGAACATCATGCTCGTCTCCGTCACCGAGCGCACCCGCGAAATCGGCCTCCTCAAAGCCCTCGGCGCCCGCCGCCGCGACATCCTCTCGCAGTTCCTCCTCGAAAGCCTCACCCTGACCTTCATCGCCGGCATCGTCGGCATGGTCGTGGCAGTGCTCGTCGCGTACATCATCCCCCCCATGCCGCTCTACTCCGAGATGTACAAGACCGCCAACCACGAGGGCGACATCTTCCTGCACCCCTCCCTTCTCATCATGCTGATCTCATTCCTCATCCTCGCCGCAGTCGGCATTATCTCCGGCTTCGTGCCCGCCTATAAAGCCTCACGCCTCGACCCCATCGTCGCCCTTCACCACGAATGACAATCAGGAATGTAGAGGCTTCACAATGTTCCAGGCGTGCTGGAGAGGATGTTGAAAAAGTCGTCGTTTTGAAGGGGCGCGGCTTCAGCCGCGCCGTGAGTGCAACAAAATAAAATGTGGCTTTAGCCACTGAGGGCATGCTCCCAAGCCACAAATTTCAGCACCCCCTGAAGGCCGGCGCTAGATACCTTATGATGACGACACCCCGCCGCTCTACGGCCATGCTGGAACATCGTGCGTGCGCAGATACATTGCAATCCGCGCCTGAAAATCGTCCCACAGACGCACCGAATCCACATGTGTAATCCACGTGACAGTATTGTTCCCCGGTGCGTGCGTCATCGTGAGATCGTCGTTAAGCGTGGGCCGCGGCTTGGTCTCGGCTGTATCGAATCCTTCAAGATACGCCATCGTGATGATGTCCCAGATCATCCACGGTTTGGAAAAATCATCCTTGCGCAAGGGTTTTACCTGGCGAAAGTACCATGCGTCATATTCATCCCACAGCCATAGTCCGATAGGGCCATCGGCGGCAAGCAGCTTGCGCGTCTGGTCGTAGTACATGGCCAGATCGGCGCGGCACACCTCTCCCGGACCTATGACCAGCGGCACGCTGGAATTCAGCAGAACCTGCCAGGCCGCGACATCATTCTCCACGTTGTATTCCTTGGCGTTGGTCTCACTATTGAACGCCATGGCCACCACGCGGATGCGGTCCACGATGGAAGGATCGGCGAGAATGGCCGATGCGGTGTCTGTGGCCGCTCCGATAGTGAGCACCGTCAGACGGTCCTGCGGCGAAAATGCCTTCGACTGCTCGATTAGAAATCGGACAGCATCGTTCACAATTGGCGTATGCGCATCCTTCAGCGCCACGTCGGCGCCAGGAAAGATTGGCGGGTGTACACGCATGCCCAGACGGTTCTCAATCTCATCGCGCAGCAGCAGATAACTGTGATACCCGGCAGGGTCGGGAATACTGGGCGCATGTTCGGAAATCACCCCGCGCACATCGAAATCCGGATTGGCCATCATGTAAGCGATCGCCCACTGGTCGTCGATCTCGTTGCCGATGTCGGTGGAGAGCACAACTGGTACTTTGGCGTGAGCCAGCGGCGTAATCATCCAGGCCGCTGCAAACATGCACGCCAGGGCGATGTGAGTCCTTCTCATCGAACTTATTGCCTCCTAAGAAAACGTGGCTGAATCACCAAGGCATCGGCCTATCGTATATCACTGGCCAGCATGACCGACACCATGCGTACGGCGGGATGTCTCTGCGCACAACAGCGGTGTATTCTTGGGTGGTTTACTCGAGCTAGCTGGAGCCTCTTCCCCGATGAACAAGCTCTACCCCGACGCAAACGCCGCATTGGCCGGTCTATTGCACGACGGAATGCTGCTCGCTGTCGGAGGCTTCGGACTCTGTGGCATCCCCGAAGCACTCATCCTGGCCCTGCGCGACAGCGGCGTAAAAAATCTCACCATCGCCAGCAACAACGCCGGCGTCGACCACTTCGGTCTCGGCCTCCTCCTCGAAACTCATCAGATAAAAAAGATGATCTCCAGCTACGTCGGCGAGAACGTCGAGTTCGAGCGCCAGTTCCTCAGCGGTGAGCTCGAGGTCGAATTCTGCCCGCAAGGCACACTCGCCGAACGCCTCCGCGCCGGCGGAGCAGGCATCCCCGGCTTCTACACCCGCACCGGCGTCGGCACCCTCGTCGCCCAAGGCAAGGAGCACAAAGAATTCGACGGCCAGACCTACATCCTCGAGCGCGGCATCGTCGCCGACATCTCACTCGTCAAAGCCTGGAAGGCCGATACTCTCGGCAACCTCATCTACCGCAAGACCGCGCGCAACTTCAACCCGCTCGCCGCCTCCTGCGGCAGGATCACCGTCGCCGAAGCCGAACAAATAGTCGCCCCCGGCGAACTCGACCCCGACCACATCCACACTCCCGCCATCTTCGTCCACCGCCTCGTCCACAACCCGCACCCTGAAAAGCGCATCGAGAAACATACAACGAGGAAGGTCTGACCATGCCCCCCTTAACAAGCAAATGGACACGCGAACAAATGGCTCAACGCGCCGCCCACGAGCTTCGCGACGGCTCCTACGTCAACCTCGGCATCGGCATCCCCACCCTCGTCGCCAACTACATCCCCGCCAACATCACCGTCACTCTGCAATCCGAAAACGGCCTGCTCGGCATAGGCCCCTATCCTACCGAAGCAGAGTGCGACGCCGACCTCATCAACGCCGGCAAAGAGATCGTGACCGCGCTCCCCGGCGCCAGCTTCTTCTCCAGCGCCGACTCCTTCGCCATGATCCGCGGCGGCCACATCGACCTCGCCATCCTCGGCGCCATGCAGGTCTCCGAGCGAGGCGACCTCGCCAACTGGATGGTCCCCGGCAAGATGGTCAAAGGCATGGGTGGCGCAATGGACCTCGTCTCCGGCGTCCAGCGCGTGCTCGTAGTCATGGAGCACACCGCCAAAGACGGCACCCCAAAAATCCTCCACAACTGCACTCTCCCCCTAACCGGCCTCGCAGTCGTAGACCGCATCATCACCGAACTCTGCGTCCTCGACGTCACCCCCGAAGGCCTCACCCTGGTCGAACTAGCCCCCGGCGTCGAACGCAGCGAAGTCGAAGCCCGAACCGAACCCACCATTCATTAGCCACCACCGCGCACCCACTCGCCCGAAGGGCGACTCGGAGGGAGCAGGGGCCTTCAGGCCCCTGAACATGCGTCCAAAAGAATGAGGGGCTTTAGCCCCGGGCCCTCCTTTCCTTGCCACAAGATCGGCCGCTGAAAATTTCATCCCGCAAACCAACCTACTTCACCTTCGCAGGATCCCACCCATCCTTACCCGCAAGCCAATCCTTCACCGTATACTTCGCCCCCTCTGCAGCCGTCAACTGATGCGTCCCCGCCAACCGCTGCGACACATCCCCCGACTCCCCATGCGACTTGTACTCCGCATAATAACTGCTCGCCAGCCTCCCGCCCCACTCCTCCCACCCCGCCGGATTCAACTTAGCCTTAAAGTCCGTATTCACAAACACCACGGTCGAATAAGCCCGCCACGGCCGTCCCAGCAGAATATTGACCGCACCCTCCTCACCCGTCACCGTGCAATCCAGAAACAGATATCCCGAATCCTCCGCCGCATACAGCTTGCTCTGCGCCGTCAGCGTGTCCATGCTGTGCGCCAGCGCATGAATCTCACAGTTCTTGAACACCGCCTTAGCATCCCCAAAGATAAAATCCACATGCCCTTCGATATAGCAGTCCTCGTAATACTGCCGAGCCGCCGCACAAGCCGGTGGCGCCTCACCAGCCGGTATTGGAGCCCCTCCCTGCTGCGCCGGAGCCAGATGACAAGTCTTGCTATCTGCATAAAGCGTGTCCTGATACCCGAGAAACCGGACATGCCGATAAACCTGCCGATCCCCCGTAGCAAACAGCGCCACCGCCTGTGCATTCGCCCCCGGCTTCGGATGCTCCCGCTCAAAGCTGTTCTCTATCGTCAAATTCTCCGCATAAAAATCATCCCCACTCACCATCACGCTGGCCGACTTCCAAGTCCCATTCACCATCGCGTGCGAGTTGTTGAACGTCAGCACCACATCCTGCGGCTGCTTCCCCATCCCCCGCAGCTCCACCCCCGGAGTCGTAATATTCAGCAGCTTCTGATAAGTCCCAGGCTTAATCCGGACAACAATATTCCCCTCCGGAGCCGAATCCACCGCCGCCTGCACATCCTTAAAATCCCCCGACCCATCCGCCGCCACCGTAACCGTCCTCTTCTTTGCGGCACCCCACCCCACGCCACTACCAAACATCACCACCAGGCACACCCCACCCACCACACGAGCCCACACACCAAGCTTCATCACAAGCCTCCCCAGAGAATCTCTCCGGCGAGAATCCTACCAGAAGTGGACGGACCAATTCTCTTTATCCACAAAAGCCTGTCGTCTGTTTTTCTTCACCCCCACCCCGGCCGCCCGTCATCCTGAGCGCAGCGCAGCGGAGTCGAAGGACCCCGAAAGTCCCAACATATCCAAGACACTCAGAACCATTTCGACCAACACCGTTCTCGCTTTTGCTTTTGCGGTTGTTCTCGCTTTTGCCCTTGCAGTTGCCTTGTTCTAAACCCGCGATTCCGCCGCCAACTCCGGAGCCCACTGCACCTTCTTAGCCTGCGCCACCGCAATCAACAACGCCCCCACCACCACCGTCCCCAGCGCAGCCACCTGCGCATTGCTCATCCCGAAATAAATCTTCGGATTGATCCTCACAAACTCCACCAGAAACCGCCCCACCCCGCTCAACACCAGATACACCCCAGTCATCCAACCAACCGGCCGGTAGTCCCCTGCGCCAGACCTCCGCCCCAGCCGCCAAAGCAGCCAGAACAGCGCCAGCGAGAACAGCAGCTCATACACCGGAGTAGGCTGCACCAAATCCGGCGTCGGCACCAGCGCATTCTTCGCCATGTGGACACCCCACGGCAGCGTCGTCTTAATCCCGTAGTCCCCATCCCCGCTGGTCAGACACCCAATCCGCCCCACGCCATACCCAATCGCAGCCGCCGGAGCCGCCAGATCCAGCATCCGCAGCGCCCCCACCCGCTTCCCCAGCGTCCCCCCCGTCTCTTTAGTCCCGCCAGGCCCCTTGAACCGCGCCACCTGCCCCTGCCACATCAGCATCGCAATCCCGGCCGACAACCCGCCGTACCACGCAAACCCCGCCTGAAACCAGTGCAGAAACCCCATCACCACATCCACCGGATGCCCCCACCCCGGCGTCCCGATCTGCCGCAACGCCGCCCGCAGCTCCGGAACATCCTGCAGCTCATGCCAAACCTTCGCCCCGATCACTCCTGCAATAACTACCAGTGCCACCACATTCAGCGCATCGGCATCCACGCCATGCCGGCTGAAATTCTTATGCAGCACCACCGTCGCCACCACCGCTGCCAGCCACAACATCAACCCAAACGTGCCCAGTTGAAACGAACCAATATGAATATAGGGGTACATAATCCTCGCTCTCTCCAGTATAAGGTCACCGCCCGCTCGGCTTCCCCTCCACCCCTCATTCGCGCTACCCTTTTCTTCATGCCCACCACTGCCCCTGAGCTCTCCTTCCCGCCCGCCTCCGAAATGGAGATCCTCTTCACCCGGCAGCAAATCGCCGACCGCACCCGCGAAATCGGCGCACAAATCACCGCTGACTACGAGGGCCAGTCCATCGTCCTCATCGGCGTCCTAAAAGGCGCGGCCATCTTTCTCGCCGACCTCGCCCGCGCCATCGGCGTCGACAACACCTTCGACTTCGTAGCCGTCTCCTCCTACGGCCGTGCCCGCGTCTCCTCCGGCGCCGTCAAGCTCATCAAAGACATCGACAACCCCATCGAAGGCAAGCACGTCATCATCGTCGAAGACATCCTCGACACCGGCCTCACCCTCAGCTATCTCCGCGGCCTCATGCTCCAGCACAAGCCTGCCTCGCTCAAGATCGCCACCTGCCTAGACAAGCCCGAGCGCCGCCTCGTCCCCATCGAAGCCGACTACGTCGCCTTCAAGATCCCCAACCAGTTCGTCATCGGCTACGGCATGGACTACGCCGAGCGCTACCGCGGCGTAGACGACATCCGTCTCTTCCCCAACGAAGCCGTCGGCCATTAAGACCTTCATAAAGTCGATATAGAGCAGAGAGAATGAAGTGTCATCCTGAGCGAAGATGCTCACAGTCTCATCGTGAGCATCGGAGTCGAAGGACCTGCAGTTGCTTTTTCTCTGACCAGTCCGGAATCTGTCGCTGCTATCCTCACTTATCCTTCGACTTCTCCGTCTGGCTCTTCTCCCGCGGCTTGATCGTGCTGCGCACCACCATGATCTTGTTCAGCATGTCGAACCAGAACGGAGCGCCCAGCGAGATCGCGCAAGCCGTAACTATCCAGCCGAAGAGCACCACGATGGCGTGCTCAATCCGATCCCCTACCGGAGTCCACCACGCCGAGGTCCAGTGAAAGTTCAACAGAGTATCTCGAATAGAAGCGAGATAATCTCCAAACGAATGCTTCCAACCCACCGGTAGCAATGCTGAACTCGTCACACTGTCAAACGCTTGGGTTGACTCCTTCAGCTTCGTTTCCAGATCGGCCTCAGACGACGCCGTCTTATCACCATTCGCTGCAGCTCCCTTATCACCATTCGCTGCAGCTGTCGTGGCCACGTCAGGATGGTTCTTCACATAAACATCTGCCGCGCTCGCCATCGCCTGACGCGCGTCCCTGTCGAACCACAAGGTCTGCGCCACGCGCACCGAGCTCACATTGAAGAACAGCGCAAGCAACAACCCGATAAAGAACAGAACGTTCTGCGTGTAGCGCTTGTACCAGCCCGAAGCCCGATCCATCGAGTCGTTGTACCAGTTCTCTAAATTCTTTTGAAACTCGTCCACATCCTCCTTCGCATCCAGCGCAAGCGTATACAGTGCCTGTCCCGCCTTATTTTCTCTGTAAAGCCAGTGATGCTCGGCAAGAGCGTCAGTAATCGACCTCATCATCTCCTTCCCCGTCACCTTGTTCTTGTTCAGTATGTCGATCATCACCAGCGCAAACGTTCGCGAAGGAATGTACGCAGGCAGCAGCATCTGATCCGACACACCCTGTACCTTTCTCTCAGAGACGATTCCGATCTTTTCGCGCAGCCATATCCGTTGATCCGTAAAACGCTCCGCGAAGGTCAGCTTTCTTTGGCTTTGAGCAACACCCGTACCCGCCTGAGGCTGCGCCGCCGCTTCCCCGCCCCCCGCGTTTCCGCCTCCCGCATTTCCGGCCCCCGCATTTCCGCCAACGCCCGCTGGCGTCTGCTGCGGCAGATCCTTCTTCGGATCTGCGAACAACCCACGCATTAGTCCATGGTTATAAAGACTGTCGACCAGGTCCTCGCCCCACAGTGAATCGCCGGAAAACAGGCTATTCACACCGCGCAGAAGATTCGCCGGCCGAAGCTGCATAAACGTCGCCAGCATCTCCTGGATTACCGATGCAATCAGGCTCATCAACAGGAAGACGAAAATCATACCGATCGCGACATCAAGAACGACGGAACCAAACATGGCTTCACTCCGCAGCTATATGATTTCACCCGGGGAAACATCAACTTGTAATCGCTGCGGTTCACCATGTCAAGCGCCTGTACCTTCAGAACAGTTCAGCCAGCCACCATCGCCTTTCAATACCGCTCACTGATACGAAGAAGCCGAAAATCAAGAACCGAAAAGATAGAACCAATCGCGAAATCAAAGAGGCCAACGGAATGACGAATTTTACGAGTGCACCTTTAGCCAGAACCTCTGCTTTCATCGCCACACTAATCCTCGCGCAAATCATTCCGGCCCAAACCGTCCCCACTCAATCCAGCCCTCCCGCCTGTCCCTTCGGCGAATCCGCCACCAAACACATCGTCACCGACGCCGCCCGCCCATCCCCCGAATCCCTCCGCGCCGTCGCCGAAGCCGCCGCAGCCGACCCCACCTTCATCCTCGCCCCCGAATCCCTCCCCAACTTCGCCATCGCCCGCTACCGCCTCGCCGACTACGCCGACTGCATCGGCTCCAGCGGCTGCTACTGGGCCGACATCGACGCACAGACCCGCCGCGCCGAAGCCGAGCTCGATCGTCTCATCGCTGTCCACAAAGCCGCCAACGACACACAGAAACTAGCCATCGTCCTCGACATCGACGAGACCTCGCTCTCCTCCTACTGCGAAGAGAAGCACGAAGACTACGGCTACATCCCCTCCATGTTCGAAACCTGGATCGTCTCGCCTGAGGCCTCCATCCCCATCCCCGGCACCCTCCGCCTCTTCAACCACGCCCGCACCCTCGGCGTCGAAGTCTTCTTCCTCACCGGCCGCGGTGGCTACAAGGGAAATGATCAAACCGAATCCACCGCCCGCAACCTCACCACCGCCGGCTACAAAGGCTGGACAGGTCTCATCCTCCGCGACGAATCCGAGCGCCAGATGCCCACCACCGAATACAAAGCCTCCGAACGCGCAAAGATAGTCGCCCAGGGCTACAAGATAATCCTAAACATGGGCGACCAGTGGAGCGACCTGAACGGCGATCCCAAAGCCGAGATCAGCGTAAAACTACCCAACCCCTTCTACTACCTGCCCTGATGCCTTTGCCTCTTTGTTTGTCATCCCGTAGGGATCTGCTTTTTGTCTTTGTTCTTGTCTGTCATTCTGAGCGAAGCGAAGAACCCCCGCATTTTTCGCTTTTGTCGTTGCCTTTTTTTAAAACCATCACCCCAACCCAAACTCCCCCGCCAGCAACTCATAACTCCGCAACCGAGCCCCATGCTCCCACGTAATCGTATTTACAATCACCTCGCCAATACCCAGCTCCCCAGCCATCTGCACTAATCGCTCCTTCACAGAAGCAGGAGTCCCCACAAAATACCGAGGCCACTCCCCTTCCTCCACCGCCGCATCTCCAAACGCCCTCAGCTCCCGCAGAGCATCCTCCGGAGCAGCCACCGGATTCCTATCTCCCATCCGAATCCGCCGCTGCAACAACCTCACGCTCGAGTGCAGATAATCCGCCTCCTCCTGCGTCTCCGCGCAAATCACCCCCACAGCGACCGTAGCCTCTGGAGCCATCCTCGCCCCCGGCCTGTCCACCTGCACAAAGCTCCGTTTATAAGCCTCAATCGCCGCCCGCGTATGCACCGGGCTGAAGAAATGTGCAAAGGCATATGGCAGCCCGAACTCCACCGCCGCCGCCGAGCTCCACATACTCGACCCCAACATCCACACATCCGGCATCCCCGCCACCTCCGGCGCCACCTTCAGCCTCGCAAACGGATGCCCCGCCTCAAAATTCTTCTCCAGGTAAGCCAGCAGCTCCGCCACCTGCTCCGGAAAATCATCCGGCATCTGCGCCTTCCGGTCGCGCTTTAGCGCCAGCATCTCCAGCGGCCCACCCCCCGGAGCCCGCCCAATCCCCAGATCCACTCTCCCGGGATAAAGCGCGTGCAGAGTCCGAAACACCTCCGCCACCTTATAAGCCGAGTAGTGCGGCAGCATGATCCCGCCCGACCCAATCCGTATCCGCCGCGTCTCCGCCCCGATCCTCGCCAGCAGCACCTCCGGAGCCGTGCACGCCAGCAGATCCATCGCATGGTGCTCGCTCATCCAGTACCGCGTATACCCCAGCGCATCCACCCGCCGCGCCAGCGCAATCGAGTTCTGCAGCGCATCCCCCGCCGTGCTCCCCGCCGGCACCGGAGACTGGTCCAGCACCGACAACCTCAACCCCGCCTTCAAATCACTCATCCCCTTTTAGATGTGCCACACCGCCCATCGACCCAGACAGCTCTCCGATCCATGAGCGTCTACCGAACGGCGCCAATGAATCCAGTCTTTATGGATTCGGTCTTTATGGATTCGGTCTTTATGAATCCAGTCTTTATGGATTCGGTCTTTATTAACGCCGCGAATGAATCCGTCTTTGCTTCTAGGTAACCCAAGGCTGGTAGCCTGACGCTTTAGCGTCGGGTCTCCTCGGGTCTCTCTTGCATCTAGGTAACCCAAGGCTTCAGCCTGACGCTTTAGCATCGGGTCTCCTCGGGTCTCTCTTGCATCTAGGTAACCCAAGGCTTCAGCCTTGGGCCTCCAGCGCCAGTAAAGAAAAGGGGCTTCAGCCCCTGGGGATATGCTCTCTTCTCTCGCTTGACAAACCTACGCCCCCAAAACCCCTGTCTTATTCCAGCTTCGCCTTCAAAGCACTCCGCTTACAACCAGAACGGCTACCCCGAAGTCCAAACCTAAACCAAATCAATCGAAGACTTTGCACGCAAATCCTCGGGAGGGGCTATCAACCCCGATCCACATCAAACCAGTCGTAACCCCGGTATGATAAAAAGTACCCGGCGCGAACTCCCCCGTGTCGAAGGAGTAGAAAATTTTGAGCACCATCCTGCGCAGCACCGGCTCCTCGGCCATCTCTCTTCCCCCGTACGACGCAGCAGCATTCACCGCCCAGGCCCTCTCCTCACCCCAGACCTTCGCCGCCATCCTCGACCACACCCTCATCAAGCCCGACGCCACCCGCTCCCAGGTCCTCCAGGTCTGCCACGAAGCCGCCGAGCACCGCTTCGCCTGCGCCATGTTCAACCCCACCTGGGTAGCCCTCGCCGCCTCCACCCTCCTGGGAACCGGTGTCCCCGTTGGCGTCTTCATTGGCTTCCCTCTCGGCGCCACTCTCTCCAGCTCCAAGCGCGACGAAACCGTCCGCGTCCTCAAACACGGCGCCCGTCAGATCGACATGGTCCTCAACATCGGTCTGCTCAAATCAGGCCAGCCCGCCGACTACGAAGCCGTCCACAACGACATCCGCGGCGTCGTCGAGCTCGCCCACAACTCCGGAGCCATCGTCAAAGTCATCCTCGAGACCTGCCTCCTCTCCTTCGAAGAAAAGCTCCGCGCCTCTGAGATCGCTCTCTCCGCCGGCGCCGATTTCCTCAAGACCAGCACCGGCTTCTCCTCCGGAGGCGCCACTGTTGATGACATCACCATCCTCCGCGGAGCAGTCGGCAACCACGCCGGCATCAAAGCCTCCGGCGGCATCCGCTCCCTCGCCGACGCCACCGCCATGCTCGCCGCCGGTGCCAATCGCATCGGAGCCAGCGCCAGCGTAAAGATCCTCGCCGAACTCATCAGCACTACCCCGGCCGCCTCCACCAGCAACCGCTCCTGACTGAAGAGTCTTGCTTTGAAAGGGCTGAAAAGTCTTGCTTTGAAAGGGCGGGACTTTAGTCCCGCCGTAAAGGTAACAATCTCGATGGGCTTTAGCCCCCGAGGGAACGTTCGCAGGCCAACCGACTTTTCAGCACCCTCGCAATCCACAGAAGATCGAGTGTCCCCTCCTTCGCAGCCTCGTCTCGAAGCCTGGACCTTAAGAGAATACTGAAGTCTTTGCTTTGAAAGGGCGGGACTTCAGTCCCGCCGCAATGGTAATAATCTCGATGGGCTTTAGCCCCCGAGGGAACGTTCGCCGGCCAACCGACTTTTCAGCACCCTCGCAATCCACAGAAGATCGAGCGCTCCATCCTTCGCAACCTCATCGGAAGCGTGGAACTTAAGAGAATACTGAAGTCTTTGCTTTGAAAGGGCGGGACTTCAGTCCCGCCGTAAAGGTAATAATCTCGACGGGCTTTAGCCCCCGAGGAAATTTTCGCAGGCCAACCGACTTTTCAGCACCCTCGCAATCCACAGAAGATCGAGTGTCCCCTCCTTCGCAACATCATCGCGAAGCGTGGGACATAAGATGTCAGCAGCCAATGCTACCTTTATTAACGAAAGCACCGGAGAATTAACGAAAGCGCCGGAGAGCCTCGCCTCACTTAATGTCCACTCCCACCAAACCGCGCCGCCCCACCGCAGCCGGCGGCGACTTCACCCCGCCGTCCGACGCTGCCAACGATACCCCCCACGCCTTCGAAGGCGACTACCGCCCTGCCCCCGACACCCCAGCCCCCGGCTCCTCTCCCAACATCCGCGTCGAGCCCCTCCAGATCGACTTCCTCCACACCCTGGCCGACGCCCTCAACACCACCCTCGACCTCAACACTCTCATGCACCGCGTCGCCGACCTCGTCCGCGCCGTCATCGACTACCGCATCTTCGCCATCCTTCTCCTCAACGACCGCACCCACGAGCTCTGGATGCGCTTCCAGATCGGTCACTCCCCCGAGGTAGAGCGCACGCGCGTCAAAATCGGTCACGGCATCGTCGGCCAGGCCGCCCTCCACCGCCAATCCATCCTCATCCCCGACGTTGGCGCCCCCCACAACCGCGTCGAGCACTACATCTCAGCCAACCCCGAGGTCCGCTCCGAGCTCGCCGTCCCTCTCATCGTCAAAAACAAGGTCATCGGCGTCATCGACATCGAGTCCGAGTACCCCGCCTTCTTCACCATCGACCACCAGCGCCTCCTCGAGCTCGTCGCCTCCCGCGTCGCCATCGCCGTTGAAAACGCCCGCCTCTACACCCGCGTCTCCCGCCAGGCCCAGACCCTCACCGTCCTCAACGAGATCTCCCGCGAAATCACCAGCATCCTCGATCTCGACGACCTTCTCGAACGCATCGGCTCCCTCCTCAAGCGTGTCATCGACTTCCAGATGTTCACCATCCTTCTCTGGAGCGACCGCCGCGAGCAGTTCGAGCACCGCTTCTCCACCCGCTACGGCGAGCGCGTCACTCGCGAACGCAACATCGCCCTCGGCCAGGGAATCATCGGAGCCGCTGCCCAGCTCCGCGAACCCGTCCTCGTCCCCGACGTCCGCAAGGACTCGCGCTACGTCACCGTCCACCCCGAGACCCGCTCGAAGCTCTCCGCGCCTCTCATCTACAAAGGCAAAGTCATCGGCGTCCTCGATCTCGAACACACCCGCCTCAACTACTACAACGAAGACCACCAGAAGACCATCACCACCTTCGCCGCGCAGGTGGCAATCAGCATCGCCAACGCCCGCCTCTACCAGCGCATCCACGAAGAAGAGCAGCGCATGGAGAGCGACCTCGAGATGGCCCGACAGGTCCAGCTCCGCCTCATGCCGCCCAGCCCGCCCGTCCTCCAGCGCGCCGAGATCGCCGCCGAATTCTCCGCCGCCCGCTCCATCGGCGGCGACGTCTACGACTTCCTCGACTACGGCCCCGGTCGCATAGCCGTCGCCCTCGGCGACGTCTCCGGCAAGGCCGCCCCTGCTGCTCTCTACGCCGCCCTCGTCAGCGGAATCCTCCGCTCCGTTGCCACCCAGCACCTCTCCCCCGCCGCCATGCTCACCACTCTCAACGACCAGCTCCAGGAGCGCAAACTCGACTCCCAATACGTCACCATGCTCATAGCCATCTGGGACGACAACAACCAGACCCTCCAGATAGCCAACGCCGGCTCCGTCCAGCCCCTCTTCGTCTCCACCACCCAAACCTTCGTACCGGTTCCCGCTCCATCGCACCCCCCCGCGTCCGCAGCCACGCAAAAGACCACCGGCAACCGCGCAAAATCCACCCCCAGCGCGCCAATCGTTACCGTCAAGACCATTCAGGCCGAAGGCTTCCCTCTAGGCCTCTTCCCCGGCGCCGAGTACGAAGAGTTCACCCTCTCCACCCGCCCCGGCGACCTCATCGTCTTCTTCTCCGATGGCATAGTAGACGCCCAGAACGCCACCGGCGACATGTTCGGCGACGAGCGCCTCTCCCAGGTCCTCCAATCGCTGAAAAATCCCACCGCCGCCTCCACCACCCGAGCCATCCTCAACGCCGTCTCCGCCTTCCAGTCCGGCACCGCCCACTTCGACGACGAAACAGTAGTGGTCCTCCGGGTTCTATAAATATCCAGTCACTCTCAGAGGCCATCATCCTAATTTAAAAGGTTGTCATTCTGAGCGCAGCGAAGAATCCCCGCATTTCGCTTTTGCAGTTGCTTGTTTTCAACTGCCTCAACGCCCAAAAGCATAAGTCAATTTGATAAACCCGCTATCCACCCCCGGATTGGCAGCCGCGGTATATCCATTCGAAAAATGCTGTACCTGATATTCCAGCCTCATCGACCGCCTGGCCGAGCGATAAAGCTCCAATCCCGCCCCAAACTCAAAGGTGAAATTGAACGACCCCGACAAAACCCCACCAGCATTCGTCGGAACCGCCTGCGGCGAAAACATATACCCGCCCATAAAGCTGAACGTAGGTTGTAGCTTGTGACGAGTCATTCCATTCATTCGAAAGCCAACCGGCGAAAGTCCCTGCGCATACACCTCACGGCGTCCGCAGGTAAACACCTCGACGGCCGAATATCCGGAACCGCTGATTGAATAAGTACCTGGATGGCACACAACCACAGCGTAGGCCGGTCCCTCATCCACAATCGGCGGCGAAGGCGTCGTAAACGTAGTGGTGATAGTCTCAGTCGGATCGGACTCCAGAATCACCGGACGAAACTCGGCCATGTAGCTGAAATCCAGCAGCCGCTTATGAATCAGCCGCCGCTGATACTGAATGCCAATCGCCCCAATCTTTCTGTTCAGCGCCCTGCCCAGGACAATGTGGCTCGAGTCGTTCGAGTATTCACCGAACCCGCTGAAGGTATTCAACCGGCTGTAGCTCGAATCGCTCCCCTGAGCAAAAGCGCCGCACGAGACACAGAGCCACACCACAACCACCCCAAGCCAGCCCTGCCTCATCAACACCTTCCCTTTTCACAGTGACCTCACCACCATACAACCAAATGAAAATTCAAACACTCCGCCAAATGTGAATCATCCAGGTTCTCCGCGAACTGATACACTCACTCCCGCACACTCCAACTCAAAAAAGGAAATCCATGACCCAACCTGTCTCTCCCACCGTCACGCCCGAACGCATCATGCAAATGGCCTGGGGATACGTCCCACCCCTCGTCCTTGAAGCCGCCATCCGCAACCGAGTCTTCGACGTTCTCGACAAAGGTCCAATGACCGCCCCCGAAGTAGCCAGCCGCCACCGGAGCCTCAGTCCGCGGCCTCACCTCCATCATGAACGTCCTCGTCGGCCTGCAATTCCTCGCCAAGGACGACAACGAAGCCTACTCCCTCACCCCCGAGAGCGCTGCATTCCTCGTCTCCACCAAGCCCAGCTTCCAGGGCGGAATCCTTCGCCACGCCAGCAGCCAGCTCATCCCCAAGTGGCTCGGCATTAATGAAGTCGTAGCCACCGGCAAGCCAGCCGCCGCCGTCAATCAGCAGGGAGAAGGCTCCGACTTCTTCAAAGAATTCGTCGTCGACATCCTCCCCATGAGCTACCCCTCCGCGCAAGTCCTCGCGCAATCCCTCAACCTCGACGGTGCCGCCTCCGTCCTCGACCTCGCCGCCGGCTCCGGAGTCTGGGGCATCGCCCTCGCGCAGTCCTCCCCGCAGGTCCGCGTCACCGCAGTCGACTGGCCCGACGTCATCCCCACCACTCAAAAAACCGTCGCCCGCTTCAACCTCTCCGACCGCTTCACCTTCGTCGAAGGCGATCTCCTCTCCGCCGACTTCGGCACCGGCCACACCGTCGCCACCCTCGGCCACATCCTCCACAGCGAAGGCGAAGCCCGCAGCAAAAAACTCCTCGCCAAGGTCCTCGCCTCTCTCGCCCCCGGCGGCACAATCGCCATAGCCGAGTTCCTCGTAGACCCCGACCGCCGCGGCCCCGTAGGCAGCCTCTTCTTCGCCGTCAACATGCTCATCAACACCGACGAAGGCGACACCTACTCCTTCGAAGAAATCAGCTCCTGGCTAACCGAAGCCGGCTTCACCAACCCCCGCCTCCTGCCAGCCCCCGGCCCATCCCCCCTAATCCTCGCCACCAAACCGTAGCGCTTTGAACCGGTCGCAGGCCGGTTGCGTATCTGATAGAGCGCAACCGGCACGACATTTATGATCTATTCGAGCACGAAGCTGTCGGCGGATGGCCCGTACATAAAAACCGCCTATGTTCTTCTCTTGGTGGGCTGAATTAGGGTGCCGGCCACATGAGTACCAGCAGCCAGGATATCTTGGGAGAGGGACGGATCATCCACGGCCCGAGCTAGCTGTAAAGTTCCGATCAGAAGACCCAGAGTACCGATGGCGATCTCACGCGCCTTAGGTCCCTTTGCCATATCTGACAATTGCTTTTCTGCGGCATTCAAAAGTCTTTTCACACTCTCGGTATAGATGTGCCGAGTATCCGGTTCCTGGCGCGAAATCTCAGGAAGAAGCGCGGCTGAAGGGCATCCGGACTCGGGGTGATCCCGGTGCTGCTCCGACAGATAGGCGCGGACGATATTGAGCAGGCGTCCCGAAGCAATTTCTTTCTCAAATTGCTGCCATTGCTCATCGGTAGCCCGTTCGAGGCTCTTCTCTACCATCTGGTTCTTGGAAGAAAAGTGGGCATAAAAAGCACCATTCGTCAGACCAGCCTCCGACATGATGCCTGCCAGACCGGCTCCTGCAATGCCCTCCTGGCGGAACTGGCGTGCCGCGACCTCCAGGATGCGGTCATGTGTGGTGTCCTTGTGCCCCTTTTCGTATCTCATGATTTTTTTTGCGTCCTTCTTCCTCTTCGCATTATCTTATGATTGTAATATAGAATTACGCATGTAATTCAATGGCGAGGAACGAATTCCATGAAGGAAAAGAACAGACCAGTAGCAATCGTCACGGGTGCTACTGCTGAGTACGGAAGGGGTGAGGACTAATGGCGATGATTGGGGCGAAGGCACACCAGAAAACGGCGTTTATCACCGGAGCATCTACCGGCATCGGCAAGGCGGCAGCTTTGGCGCTGATGAAGGTAGGCTACCGTGTGATCGGCACGAGCCGTAGCGCCAAACGTGACGAGATGCGCGACGGCATTCGGATGATTGCATGCGATGTCACATCCGATGAGTCAGTCGCGGTGGCTGTCGCCCTGGCGGACGCCGAACTCGGCCGTATCGATTTGCTCGTTAACAATGCTGGATTCGGGATCACGGGGGCCGCTGAAGAAAGCTCGATGGCCCAGGTTCGGGCCTTGTTTGAGACCAATTTTCACGGTGTCGTCCGGGTGACCAATGCGGTCCTGCCGATCATGCGAGGGCAGGGTGGCGGGCGCATTCTCAATGTTGGTTCCGGACTGGGGTTTATTCCTGCGCCCTACAACGCATACTATTCGGCGACCAAGCATGCGCTTGAAGGCTATTCCGAATCGCTCGATCATGAGGTCCGTGAATTCGGTGTGCGTGTCGCGGTCATCGAGCCAGCTGCCACCAAGACCTCGTTTGAATCCAGTACTATCCAGACCGATAGGCCGCTCAGCGCCTACGACGCGAGTCGCGCGAAGTATTTCGTGGCATTTGATCGCGCGATGGCGGTCGCGGACACGGCTGAAAGCGTGGCCGAGACCATCGTGCTGGCAGCGCGCGATAAGACTCCGCGCATGCGTTACCCCTCCGGCAAGGCTGCGCGCCAGGTTGCATTCGCCCGGCGTTTTCTTCCTCGGGCTCTCTTCGACAAAATCTTGCGCTCGCAATTCGGATTAGCGTAGCCAACCACAGGACAAAGTACTCCAGGAATAAGGAGATATTGTGAAGGCATTCATCGTCGATCGTTATGGAAAGAAGGAACGCGGACGGATTGGCGAAATGCCAGATCCGGAGCTGCGGGAGAACGATGTATTGGTCCAGGTTTACGCCGCCGGTGTAAACCTCCTGGATTCCAAGATCAGAAGCGGCGAGTTCAAACTGATTCTGCCTTATCGCTTACCGCTCATCCTGGGTAATGATGTGGCGGGAGTCGTGGTTCGGGTCGGACGCCGAGTGCGGCGGTTCAAGATTGGCGATAAAGTCTATGCACGGCCACCCCAGGATCGAATCGGTTCCTTCGCCGAACTCATCGCAATGAATGAAGATGCCGTTGCGATTATGCCGAAGAGACTCACCATGGAAGAGGCGGCTTCCATGCCTCTGGTCGGCTTAACCGCTTGGCAGGCGTTGATCGAAAAGGCGAACCTGAAGAAGGGGCAAAAAGTCCTCATCCATGCTGGCTCCGGTGGCGTAGGAACAATTGCGATTCAATTGGCGAAATATCTGGGTGCGACCGTAGCGACGACAACCAGCACGGCAAATCTTGATTTGGTCAAGAGTCTGGGCGCAGACATTGCGATCGACTACAAGGCAACTGATTTCGAGAAAGTCCTGCGTGACTACGACGTTGTTCTGAATAGTCTGGGCACAGAGACGCTGAACAAATCTCTTCAAGTGCTTAAACCTGGCGGAAAGCTCATCTCAATCTCTGGTCCACCGGATCCCGATTTTGCTAAAGACCAAGGATTGAATTGGTTCTTGAGATTGGTTATGGGCCTTCTAAGCTATCGGATCAGGAAGAAGGCGAAACGTCAGCGCATCAGCTATTCGTTTCTTTTCATGAAAGCAAGCGGCGATCAATTGCGCGAGATTACTTCGCTCATTGATGCCGAGGTCATACGCCCGGTTGTGGATCGGGTGTTTCCATTTGAATCGACGAAAGAGGCTTTGGCTTACGTCGAAACAGGACGTACAAAAGGCAAAGTCGTAGTTAAGGGTCAGATAAGAGTGGCGCGCTGTTTTGGGTCTTAGGATGCTCTTGCTGTTGCTTTTGTCCTTGCCGTCCCCTCCAATACCTCTCGCAGCCGAAGCCGTGGGAATGTGGGAATCCCGCAGGGATTTCCAAGGGATGTGGGAAGGGTGGAAAGCCGGCCTCATGGCTTTCCAAGCTTTCCGCATCCCGGCATTTCCATGGCTTGCTTTCCTCCCGCCATCCCGCCCGATCAGGCGAAAGATGAACCGATATAACCATCGAATAATCAGACTCTTGCCGCGAACCTTTAAAATCTTTCTTCAATTCCCTCAGCAAAATCGAATGTCAAGCCCAAAAACCACGCAACTCCATCAAAATAATAGAGATAAAATCTGGCCATTAGTTATGCAGCATCCGATAAAATAGAACTAGAAGATTAGAAAGAAGTCAGGCCCGGCCCAAACCGGGCCTGTTACGTTAATTAGAACAACTGGCAGCCAACACGAGAAACCAATAACTTAGCCCTTTGCTTCACCCGTAACTAAAGCAGAATCAATATTTTGGACGCAACCCTATTTGAATCAATATTTTAGAAGGAAGACCCGCAGTTAACCCGATTAGGATCATAAACTTCCACACAAAATCCCCCCTCAAGGGGGAGGGGTACCCCGAACAGAGAATGAAAGGAGGTCACTAACCATGAACATCGACGTCAGCCCAACGGATCAGCGCTGGCTCAAAGCATCCAGCATCGTAAAGAACTCCGGAAACGAGATAGCAGCAGCCTCCGCCCCATGAATCTCTGTCTCTCCGCTCGCCCGCAACGCAGCAATCGAAAACGCCATCGCAATCCGATGGTCGGTCCCCGAATCGATCGCCGCCCCATGCAGCTTCTGTCCACCCGGAACCGAGAGTCCATCCTCAAACTCCGTCAGTTCAGCACCCATGGCCTTCAGATTCTTCGCGACCAAAGCAATCCGGTCCGACTCCTTCACCCGCAATTCCTTCGCATCGCGAATCGTAATCCCATCCCGCGTATAAGGAGCAATCGCCGCAATCACCGGCAGCTCGTCGATAATCTGAGCCGACAGCGCCCCGCTGATCGTCGTCCCATAAAAACTAGTCCCATTGAAACTCCCGGCGCACTGTTCACCTGGATCGTCCCGATCATCTCCCCATGCTGCTCCTCAACATTCAGCACCTTGATCCGCCCGCCCAGCGCCGCAATCACATCCAGCAGCGCCGCCCGCGTAGGATTCATCCCCACCGAATCCAGAATCAAATTCGACTCCGGAAACAGCAGCGCCGCACAAAGAAAGAACGCCGCCGAAGACAGATCCCCCGGCACCGTAGCCTCTATCGCCTTCAGCTTCTGCCCACCGGCAATGCTCAGTTTCTCGCCCGTCCGCTCCAGCTTTGCACCGAACGCCTTCAGCGCATGCTCCGAGTGGTCCCGCGTCCGCACCGACTCCGACAGCGAAGTAGTCCCCTCCGCCTGCAGCCCCGCAAACAGCACCGCCGTCTTCACCTGTGCCGAAGGAATTGGAGTATCGAAATCAATCGCCTTCAGCGGCCCGCCGAATATCGTAATCGGCGCATGTCCATCCACCAGCTCCATCCGCGCGCCCATCGCCGTCAGCGGCCTGCGAATCCGCTCCATCGGCCGCATCGTCAGCGAGTGGTCCCCAATCATCGTGAATGTATGTGGATGCGGCGCAATCAACCCAGCCAGCATCCTCATCGTCGACCCCGAGTTCCCGCAATCCAGCGCCCCCTCCGGCTGCACAAAACTCCCCGCCGTCCCGGTCACCTCAACCGTCTTGCCATCCTTCACGACCGTAGCACCCAGCGCCTCCATGCATCCCAGCGAAGAATGCGGATCAGCCCCAGTCGAAAAATTCGAAAGCTTCGAAGTGCCTTCTGCAATACCGGCAAGCATCGCATAGCGATGCGAGATCGACTTGTCCCCGGGAAGTGTGACAGAGCCTTGAAAGTTGCGTGCAGGACGAATCAGTTGTGTAGACATTACTTCTATTCTAGGCGAGATCAGCCCCAGGAGCATTCAGGAGCATCCACGGCGCTAGTCTCCGTGATCCACCGCCGAAATCCCCGTCTTCACCCGCACCGCCCTGCTCTCCGCGCTCGCCGGATAAACCCCCATCAACTCCCGCAATGCAGCCGTCACCGCCCCAGCCTGCACCTCATCCAGCCTGTAACCCTCCGGCACATCATCCCGGTCCTCGCCCCGCAGAATCCTCACCTGCGGCACCCCCAGCGGCAGCCACTCAATCGGCCTCTGCCACGACGGCCCAATCACCACCATCGGCACGCCCACCGCCCGCCCCACATGCAGCGTGCCCGTATCCAGCGACACCACCACATCGCTCATCGCCAGCAGCGGCGCCAGCTCCGTCACCGAAGTCCTTCCCGTCACCGAGACCCCCACCCCACCCGCGCGACCCCGCAGCTCCTCCACCGCCGCCGAGTCCCCCGCCGTCCCCACAAACATCACACAGCACCCCAACACCTCACTCGCAAAACGAATCACCTCCACCCACCGCTCATCGTGCCAACCCGTCCGCTGCCCACCGCTGTTCTGTGTCACCATCACCACCACTGGCCGCCCTGCAGGATTCGCTTCCCGAACCATCTCCTCCGCCGCCGCAACATTCTTCGCCGAAAAGTAAACCTTAGGCTCCCGATGCGCCTCCGAACACCCCACCAGCCCAGCAAGTCGCAGATTGTTATCGATCAAACTCAGCGCCTTGTCGTACTCCAGCGCCCGCTGATAAATCCCCGCAGCCAACGTAAATCCCCCGCGCCATCCCGCCCCAGTCAAAAACCCCAGCCCCGCAATCCTGGTCCGCTGGTCCGAAGTCCCCGTCAGCACGCAATCCGGCTTTACCCCGCGCCTGCGCAGCTCACTCCGCAACACCCGCGCCGCCCCCACCGTATCCGTCAGCGCATCCGGAGTCTCAATCACATGATCCACCCGCGGATTATGCCGCAGCACCGCCGCCCCCAACCCCCGCGTCGCCACCGTCACCACCAACTCCGGCCGCTCCGCCTTCAACGCCTCAAACACCGGAGTCTGATGCACGCAGCAACCCAGCGGCAGCATATACTCGAGCACCAGCACACTCTTCACCGCACCTGGATCCACCTGCAACCGCCGCCCCCGCAGCAGCCGCTCCACCTTCATCGCCCCGCCCATCGCCCCGCGCAGCACCACCGCCTTCAGACCAGACAATCCCGCCACCCTCCGAAACTACATCTTGTAGCGGCCCATCTCATCATCGTTCAGATTCTCCAGCCACCGACGCATCTCCTCCGCGCTCACCGTCTGAGCGCCTGTCGCAGTCTGCTTCTGCTGCTCCAGCACTGTGCGGTTCGCATAGATCGGGCAGTCCCACCTGAGCGCCAGCGCAATCGCATCCGAAGGCCGCGCGTCCATCGTCACCGTCTCGCCCTGATGATCCATCCAGATCACCGCGTAGAACGTGTCCTCTCGCAGCTCGCTCACCACCACCTTCTGCACCTGTGCATTCAACCCCCGCGCCATATTCAGCAGCAGATCATGCGTCATCGGCCGCGGAGTCGCCGTCTTCTCCAGCTCCAGCGCAATCGCATTCGCCTCAAAGATTCCCACCCAGATCGGCAACACCGTCTCGCTCCCCACGTCCTTCAGCACCACGATCGGCATATTCGTCACCGGGTCCATCATCAACCCGCGAATCTGCATCTCCACCTCGTCGGAGGAGCCCACCGAAGCCCGAACCTGAGCAGTATCGACCATATCGAACCCCGTCTATACCCTAATTCAACACCACAAACTGCGCCTTCCGCACCGCCGGCACAAAAAACATCTCCGCCGAAACATCATCGCCATCATCTTCCGAAACCGCTTCGCCAACCAGGCAATTCGGCAGCGTCTTCGTAATCCTTACCGGCAGATAGCTTCCCACCACCGGCACACTCCCCGCAACCGTAAAATTCACCGTCTTATTCTGCGAGCTCCGTCCCACCACCTGCCCCCGAACGTCGTTATAGCTCTCCACCATGCACTCCTGCACCTTCCCTAGGTGCCGTCCATAGTGCTCCCGCTGAATCTCCCGCTGCCTGTCCATCAGAATCCGCAGCCGTTCCGTCTTCACATCCTCCGGAATCGAGTCCACCATATTCACCGCCGGAGTATTCGGCCGCGGTGAAAACTTAACGCAAACACCGCGTCATACTTCACCTCGCCCACCAGCGAGATCGTCTGCTCAAAGTCCGCGTCCGTCTCTCCCGGAAAGCCCACAATCATGTCGCTCGTAATGCTGATGTCGCGCTTTGCCGCCTTGATCCAGCTCATGCGCTCCAGATACCACTCCCGCGTGTACTCCCGCGACATCGCCTTCAACACCGCGCTCGACCCCGACTGCACCGGCAGATGTATATGGTCGCAAAGCGTAGGCGTAGCATCGATCGCTTCCACAATATCCTTCGTAAAGTCCCTTGGATGCGAGGTCGTAAACCTCACCCGCCGAATCCCCGGCAACTCACCCACCGCCACCAGCAACTCTGCAAAGCTCATCCGCCCCGAAGGATCGCGATACGAGTTCACGTTCTGCCCCAGAAACTGTATCTCCGTAAACCCTTCATCCGCCATCCGCCGAGCTTCTACAATTACCGAAGCCGCCGTCCGCGACCGTTCCTTCCCACGCGTATAAGGCACCACACAATAAGCGCAGAACTTGTCGCATCCCTCAATAATTGTGATGTACCCGCGATGCGGATTCGATCGAGCCGTAAACTCCGTCTCAAAGGTCTCCTCCGTCTGCCTGTCGTCGAGTCCCGTTATCCGCGTCTCCCCCGCCTCCAGCCGCGCCAGCATCTCCGGCAGATTCCTGTAGCTGGCCGATCCCGCCACCAGCGACACATACGGAGCCCGCTCAAAGATCTTCTCCCCCTCCTGCTGCGCCACGCACCCGATTACGGCGAACCGCTTCCCTTCGCCCTGCATCTTCTTGTACTCATTCAGCCGGTGAAACACCTTCTGCTCCGCCTTATCGCGAATCGAGCAGGTGTTATACACAATCAACCCCGCATCCACCTCATCCTGCACCCGCGCATACCCCTGCCGCTCCAGCGTCCCCACCACCTTCTCGGAGTCATGGGCATTCATCTGGCAACCAAACGTCTCGATATAAAAAGTCTTGCTCACGCTTTAAGTATATCGCCCGCAGCTGGGAGTCTGGCTTGGCTTCTGCGCGTCATTCTGGCAAAGCCAGAATCTCTATATTTCGCTTTTGCACTTGCTTTCGCTTCCAAGCAAGGTTCCCTTTAGCAACTGAGAATGCTTCCAAGCCACAAATGACTTTCAGCATTCTCTTCATTCCCGGCGCAATGCAAAGGAGCTCACCCAACTCAGCCCTATTCAAGCTCGTCCGAAATATCAGAGTTCTTGATCGCCGTTATCGGCGGACGCCAGGACTCATAGATAAATCCCACAATCCCCACAACCGCAAACACCGCGCACCCGATAACAATAACGTCAACAAAATCGATATTCCGCATAACCACTTAAGGTTAGCAGTTCAACCCTTAGACGTCTGCCGATTGTCGATGAATTTGGTAACGCCAGCGGAGATTGAACTCTCGAACCCGCGATTTAAAGTCGTTAACGGTCCGCACTATTTTCTTCCACCAGCCTTTTATCAACTCCGTTTGACTGGATGCTCCCTTAATTGAAATAAAACAGAGCAAACTTTGAATCTGCCTTCCACTCAAACTCACTTGAAAACGAGGACACCTACACGGAGCACTCTAGTTTCTTGTGTCGCACCCATGCCTCTGCGAACCCCTCTGCGTCCGCGACCTTGACAGTTAGGTATGTCGCTATCCGGGCGAAGATACAGTCCCGAATGTTGAATGCCTCTTCCATCATCTCCACGCTCGATTCGCCATAGAAGAAATAGACAGGATTGTTCGACTCTTGTTCAATCATTCCCGATGGCGCGTAACCGATTGACCGGAGAAATTCAGCAGCCGCAGCATATTCGAAAGGACGCAAGCTTCTTGCTGGACAATATTCGACTGTTCTTCCGCTCACAATTGATCTCCTTTTTGTATTTCACGTCGATTGTGCCTTCCATTGACATGCTGCAACTTTTACCTATCTTTCGCCCCTTCGGACTACGCCAAGTCCGAGAAATAGCCGCAATCTCTCTGAAAGTTGTCTCATCGTTTCCTTTTGCTCTGGTGCAATGCTACGGCGACTCGCTTGTGGGAAAGTGGGCACTTATAGATGAACCAGATGCGTTATAGGTACTGGACCCAATTTCAGTGTTTACCCAAGACGGACGAAGGTGCTCCCTGCGCTTGGCGGACCGGCGGAATCCGAGATGGGGTGGGGGTATCTCAGGTTCTCGCCGGGATGCCATCCTCCATGCAGCGCTTATTCGACACGTAACGCGATACGCAGGATACCGAGACACGCTACTAGCTCGACAGTACTTCGTATCCTATTCATTCAATTAGGTTAGTTTGGTAGCGCCACCGGGGCTCGAACCCGGACTCTCAGCCTTGAAAGGGCCGCGTGTTAACCAGTTACACCATGGCGCCACACACAAACATCCACCCGTCAGCTTATGCCGTCCGCGTCTCGCAAAATGAAATCGAGGAAGGAAGCAATCAGGAAGAGTCCCGCTTCAAAGCCGGACCTTCGCCTTCGGAAGAACGTCCCTCTTAGTTTACATCCCACCACACGACCCGCGCAAAACCAACCACTCAGCCGGCCCGCAATCCCAGCCCCACCAGGTCCCCGGCCTTATACACACCGGGCAGATCGATGCGCGAGCCCGAACGAAGATGGCTCAGCACCTTATGCCGCATCCCGCTGCTCTCGAGCACATGCAGCACCTTATCGATCTCGGCCGAATCCATCTGCCACTCCTTATGCGTCCCGTCCTTGCAGTCCGCCGTAAAGCGGACATACTCCAACTGACCCACCAACTCGCCAGAGTCATATAAAACCGGATTAGCCCGAACCGTGAAGGTCGAATTCCCCATCAGCATGCCTCCATGCCCGAAGAGTATCACCACAACACTTCAAAGCAGTTGAAAGATTCTAATAGCCTGACCGAAACTCGACCCCACTAAATCGATACTCCCACCCAACTCCCAATTCTGTTAGCTTTTCCCTGTAGAGGGTGCTAAAAAATTGTCGTTTTGAAGGGGCGCAGCTTCAGCCGCGCCATGAGGTCAATCGCTTGAGTGCGGCTTTAGCCGCTGAGAGAGTATTTAGGGCACAACGAGACTCTTTCAGTACCCCCTGTAAGCCGTCGGGCCCGCGCGGCATCTGCTTCACTTCAATCCTGCTCCCAATCCCAGCCATGGCCATTCGCGTTCGCATCAAACGCAACCCCCGGCGACACCTCTTCACCCTCGGCGCCTCGCCCGAGCTCATTCCCGACGGTCCCCTCCGCGGCCACCTCGACTACATCATCTTCACCGCCAAGACCACCAAAGGTATGCACGTCTGGCACGCACGAAAGACCGGCAACCTCATCGCCGACTTCAGCGCCCTCGTCCCCCACCAGCAAGCCGTTGAGATCGTCCGCGACCTCTACCTCGGCCATAAAATTACCCTCCCCGGCCGCTACCCCCTCGATCTCCTCAAAGATCGCTTCGACTTCACCGGTATGGACTGACCGGTACTACCTCCATCCACTCATCAACTATGATTAGTTATGGCCTGATTCTTCAGCCGACCGAACCGCCTATCCATGTCAAACACTCCCGCGATTGAGTCCCTCGAAACTTCAAGCTCCGATCGCCCTACCATCCATTTCGGTTTCGAAAACACCTACGCGCGACTGCCGGAGCGTTTCTACGCCCGGGTAAACCCCACCCCCGTAGCAGCCCCGCGCCTCGTCAAGGTGAACATAGAACTCGCCCGGACTCTGGGCCTCGATCCCGGCGCACTCGCAAGCCCGCAAGGCGTAGAGATTCTCGCAGGCAATCGCGTCGCCGTGGGATCCGAGCCTCTCGCCCTCGCCTACGCCGGAGACCAGTTCGGTCATTTCGTGCCACAGCCTCGGCGATGGCCGCGCCAACCTGCTCGGCGAGGTCGTAGGCCATGACGGCATCCGCTACGACATCCAGCTCAAAGGCTCCGGCCCCACACCCTTCTCCCGCCGCGGAGACGGCAGAGCCGCCCTCGGTCCTGTCCTGCGCGAGTACATCGTAAGCGAGGCCATGGCCGCCCTCGGCGTCCCAACCACCCGAGCCCTGGCCGCACTCACCACCGGAGAACCCGTCTTTCGCGAAACAGTCATGCCCGGAGCTGTCTTCATCCGAGTAGCCGCAAGCCACCTTCGCGTAGGCACCTTCCAATACTTCGCAGCCCAGGGCGACACCGAAGGCATCCGCATCCTCGCGGACTACGCCATCGCCCGCCATCCTGAGCGTAGCGCAGCGGAGTCGAAGGACCCCGAGCTCGCACAGGCGAAGCGGCCATATCGCGGACTGCTCGATGCCGTAATCGCCCGCCATGCAAACCTCGTCGCGCAATGGATGCTCCTCGGCTTCATCCACGGCGTCATGAACACCGACAACACCTCCATCTCCGGAGAGACCCTCGACTACGGCCCCTGCGCCTTCATGGAGGCATACGAGCCGGCCAAGGTCTTCAGCTCCATCGACCATCAGGGACGCTACGCCTACGGCAACCAGCCCTTCGCCGCGCAGTGGAACCTGATCGACTCGCTCAGTCACTCCTGCCCCTTCTTCAACAAGAGGAGGGAAGCGAAGAGGCTGCGCTTGCCTCGGCCAACGCAGCCCTGGCCCTCTTCCGCCCGCAGTTCGAAGCAGCGCACAGCGCCGGCCTTCGCCGCAAGCTGGGCCTCTTCACCCAACACGAGCGCGACACCGCACTGGCTCAGGATCTCCTCGACCGCATGGCCGCCAATCGCGCCGACTTCACCCTCACCTTCCGCCGCCTGTGCGACGCCGCGGCCAACCCGGAAGCTGATGCGGCAGCACGCCTGCTCTTTGCCGATCCCACCGCCTTCGACTCCTGGGCCACCGGATGGCACGAACGCCTCAGAAGAGAGCCCGCCTCAACACAAGAGCGCGCAGCAATCATGCGGCAAACAAATCCGGCGTTCATCCCCCGCAACCACATCGTAGAAGCTGCGCTCGATGCCGCCATCGAACGCCAGGACCTCCAGCCGTTCGAGGAACTACTCAACGTCGTGTCTCGCCCATACGACCACCAGCCCGATATGGACCGGTACGCCACACCAGCCCGTCCCGACGAGTGCGTCCTTCAAACCTTCTGCGGCACGTAGGCGCGCAGTAGCCTCATCCTGAACTCCGCGGACGCATACCCATATATACGACTCCGAATTCACGCTCATAATTCACCAGGACATCTGGCAAGAGTGCCAGTTGTGCGAGAGCTCCGTTGCTGTTCATCTGTCTCCGCTGTCGCCCGCCAACTCTTTAGGCGGCCATGCGAAGTTCGCGAAGTGCGCCAGAGAAAGGTTGAGATAGCTGACGATGGAAATTTCGCAGGCTGCCCAGGGCCTATCCAATGCAATTCCACCCAACTGGTCCGCCAGCTGGATGGTAGGCTTGCCGCTCATAGTGCTGACTGTGGTCTTCCATGTCCTCGGCCTCGGTCTCATAGACCAACGGGCGCTTCGAGCTGCCAGTGGGAAGAACTCTCTCCGTCATCCAACCTACCGATTCGTGCTGGTCGTGGCTGCCACGACCTTGCTGGCCTCCATCCTGCACGGCATCGAGGCGGGAATCTGGGCCCTTGCCTACCGGCTTCTCGATGTTCTTCCCGACTTCAAGTCCGCAATGCTCTATTCGCTCAACGCGATGACGAGTTACGGGCATGCGAGACTGGCCCTGGAATTACACTGGGAGCTCCTGGGAGCGGTCGAAGCGCTAAACGGATGGCTGCTCTTTGGGCTGACTACCGCCTTTCTGTTCGGCGTGATTCACAGAGTCTGGTCGCTCGATGGCAGAGGGAGTGCGGTGGATAAAGGCAGTGCCGGTGGATATTGATAGTTTGCGATACCTGGAGTTCAAGCAGTCGATTTAAATTAGATTGTGGTTTTGAGAAATGAGAGACTTTGGACTAGCCGCCCGGCTGCGGTATCATGGCGCCAAGTCCAAATGTCCAGTAGAAATCCTCGTCCCTGCGGTGGTGCTTACCTTCATCATCAATTCGCCGATGCAACATGCGGGAATCAAAGCGCCAATCTAAGACCAGATAAGTTCGCCGGGGCGCCAGCCGCTTGACCACTCGCAAGGCAACCACCATCTTCCTGCTGCTGTGCGCCACAGTGCAGTGCGTCCTCTCCATCTTTTTTGTCAACAAGTCTTATCTCGACCTGCCCGGCTATGCCGCCGGGATCGAGCCTCTGCCTTTTCAGCACCGCCTCCTCCTTATTCCCTTCGTGAAATGGGCTCAATCGAACTATCTGATGCAGGCTGGAGCAGCGCGGTTCGTAAGAAACATCCCACAGGGCGAGCCGATGACGGCTGCAAAGTTTGCCTGTATGCTGCTGGGCGTCGCGCTGCTCTGCGCCTTCGGTCTGTGGACTGTAAAGGTCTCCTCCCGGCTTCAGGTCAGGCACTGGTGGCTCATCTGGTCGTTGACTCTCGCTATCCTCTTCGCCAGCTACGCCTCCCGGTTCGAGCAGCCCCTCTGGTATCCCTACGACATTCCCCACCTGGTCATCTTCGGCGCTGCCTTCATCCTGATCCTGCTCGACATCCCCATAGGCTTCCTCGCCGCCTTCTCCGTCGATGCCTTCATCCGGGAGACCTCCGTATTCCTCATCTTTCTGGCGGCAGTAATTCACTTCAGGTCGCGAAGGTGCGCGCCTGACGCTCGCCGCCGGCTCCGCGGTCTGGCTCTTCAGCCGATGGCTGGCGCACCACCTCTACCCCAATAACCCATCCCAGCCCAACGGCCTTCACTGGTACGTCATGGCCGCACCCTGGCACTGGCCGCAGGTGTTAAGCATCGTTGGCTTCCTCTGGATTCCGGTGTGGCTCGGTGTACGGTATCTTCCGCCAAAACTCCAGATCGTCCTCTACGCCTCCACCGCCGCCATGCTCTTCAGCTTCTTCTTCTCCACCTGGAACGAGACGCGCGTGTGGTCGGAGTGGACGGTCGTCTTCGCGATCCTGGCCGCTACTGAGCTGGAAGCTAAATTCTCCACAGTGGATTGATCGAAACTGACAAACCAGCCGCCAAAAAGCAGGGGTAAAACACCACACCCCGATGCCATCATTGATAAAAAGATTTGGTAGCGTTACCGGGGCTCGAACCCGGACTCTTCGCCTTGAGAGGGCGTGCGGGGCTATTTTGCGTGGATTTGCTGGTGGGTGTAAGGTTCGCAAATCGTCAATAAAGACGCTCACTTTAGCGAGGGGTGTGTATTGCAAGGTTTGCACCCGTTTTTCCCCAAATACCATTTTTATCGTCCCGATAGCGTCCCGATGATTTTGCGAGGTTCTCCTCAGGGGGCGGCGGTAGCTCGAAGTTGCCGATAACCCAACTTGTGGGGAAGAACTCAAGCACCGTCCCTTAGCCAAGCCAGTAGGAGCAGCAACGCAGTGGCAGTCAGAAGGGTAAGTCCCATCCAACGCCAAGAGGTCTCATCCGGTGCAGGCATACGGATAATTCTACTGCGGCGTGGTATCGAAGACTCCCGCCATGCCGGTACACCGTAGTTTCCGATAATGCGACTTTTCGGGAGCTGGGAAGTGAAGACGTAATGAGCTAAGCAAGACCCTTCCCGCCTGAACTTACCGTGACAGGGCAGCCTCAATACTTTGTCTTTCGGAAAGAACGGCTTGATTTCGCTCTTATGCGGTGTGAACAGGCCCTTCCAGAATCGGTAGCCCATATAGACCATCACCGCCGCGACCAGAATTGTAAAACCCGTTTCGAGAGCTTCTTTCATGCCAGCCATCCTCTCAGGGGATCAGGCGGGGTGCAAGCGGTCAGTTTCCGAAAATGCGACTTTGCAGGAACAGAGCTGAATGTATTCTATGAGGATGAGATGGGAAAGATAATAGGATCAGCAAAGGGATAGCCTATGAACCTTCTGAAAGGCCGCGTGCCTGTTTCTAACTATCGCAGGTATAACGCATGGTTGGCCTCTTCATCTTTTGCCCAATCTTGTTTTTTCTCGACATCTGTGGGCTGATGGTCGTCAACGATCCCTCCAACGCCTCTAAGGAGCCTTGGAGGGGGAATGTAGTCCTAATTCTTGGACTGATCGTTATTGTTTGGGGCGCGCTGAGCTACATAAGTACCATAAGAAGCCCAAGAGAGTAGCTGCTCTGTCACGGTCATCCCGGTGGGGGTCATAGAGTTCTATATGCCGAGATTCGGCAGCCGGGCTATCTGTTAGGCTGATTCCGCTTCAACTTGAAGAGGTAAAGATGGCGCGAACCAATTCATCCCCTGCCTTGATGTGTGCAGTTGCGATCGTTGTCGGATCATCTACAAGCATGGCTCAAAATCAGCCGCCTGCATGCACGACGCCGGTAGCGTTGGGAGCGCTATCACAGGGGCCAGTTTTGAAGGTTGGCTCGCCATACAGTGCGACTGTCATTACGACAGAAGATCGGACGCTGCCGGATGGGAGCGTTGTTCACGGTTCAGTCACTATGTATCAAGCACGCGATTCAGCAGGAAAGCTATGGCAGAAGAGGTCGCTGGGTTGCCAGCCCGGAGCGGACGGCGTACGACGCGCTGTGCTGCAGACAATGGTGTCCGACCCGAGCACTGGAACCACAATGTCGTGGACGGAAGGTGATCCAGCAAAGATTCTTCGCGTCGTCCATGATCGGCCACGAGCGGTGCAACCCGAAGGACCCGATAGATGAACGTGAGGAGGCCGCTGGGCGTAGGGCTCTGGAAGCAATGGGCATCCATACGGAAGACCTCGGTAGCAAGAGGATCGCCGGCCTAATGGCCGATGGCAATCGGACAGTACAAATCGTGGCAGCTGGACCACCGGGGATCGACAAGCCAATCAAGATCGTTCTAAGAGCTATGGATTGCCAAGGATTTGCGTCTGACGATGTTGAATATTTAATCGACAATTCGCGGAACGGGCGAACGACCACCGAGGTGGTTGATTAGAGACAAGGCGAGCCCAATCCGACTTTGTTAAATCCGCCTGACGGCTACACGATAGGGAACAAGTTATCGGCACAAGCTGTAGATAAGCTCCCGAGTTACCCTCAGATCAGCGGACCGCCAATGATCCTCGCCGGTAAAAAAATAGAAATCGACGCAGTTGCTCACTAACGAATCAAAAGCCCCAATTCGAATTGTGTGGGGACTACCTTACACCTTGCAGATCCACGATGAACTTGGCAAAGTCCCACCTTCTAAGCCGGGGGTTTGGCTCGATGGAGGAGGATCGATGTCAACCGTTTCTATTGAACCTGGAAAAACTTTCACTGAATCAGTTGGAGGAGACCTTCTAATCGATATGACCTGAGTGCGCCGGGGGGTTACGTTGTCCGAGTCGCGCGCCCACTGAGCATCGTCGACGGTGATTCCATGCGCCAGCACGTTATTCAAAAACAGCACTCTGGAATCGAATGAGATCACGATAAGGTGGTCGCGAAAGATTGAAGATACACCATAATGAGGCGAGGTAAAGACGTCAGGGTTGAATCACGAGGACCCTGGTTCTGTTTATGTTCCCGGGAAACGCGGTTTTCGGCAACTGCAATTTTCCGTCGCACGATATACGCTGACAGCCCAGTTCGAACAGATCACAATTCACGCTCGCGCGCGCATTGTTCGGAAATACTCGCGTCCCGCTGTTCTGTCGCTGTTACCAACGAATCCGATGGACGGGAAAGCGATCACGCAGCCCGAGTCACGCGCATAACCTGAGTCGCCGTCCACTGCCCGCCCCGCGCGGTTGTCAGACCCGCGCCCGTTCAAGCCCTGCGCTATGGCTCGGAGCGATGCCGCGCCATTAGTCTTCAATTCCTCGATTACTGGCAGCAAGTCTTCCCGACGCTTGTGCAGCCGCCCCTTGGCGTACAGCCGCGCTAATTCGCGTTCCCTTGGCCGCCATGCCCGCCATACGCTCTAGGCTGCCCCGTTGCCCTCCCAGCGCCACCCCGCGCGACTTGGCGGCTTCTAGCGCGGCTTTGGTCCGTGCAGAAATCATGGACGCCTCATGCTCGGCAACGGCGGCCAGAATGTGAACGCGTGAGTCGATTCGCCTCCGGGAAATCGCAAGCGACGAAATCTACGCCGGACTCCATGAGCGACGAAATGAAGTGGACGTTGCGCGCGAGACGATCGAACTTCGCGATGACCAGCGTCGCTTTATGCAAACGGCAAAGTCGGAGCGCCTCCGCAATGGCTGGACGATCATTGCGCTCTGGATTCCGGTGTGGCTCGGTGTACGGTATCTTCCGCCAAAACTCCAGATCGTCCTCTACGCCTCCACCGCCGCCATGCTCTTCAGCTTCTTCTTCTCCACCTGGAACGAGACGCGCGTGTGGTCGGAGTGGACCGTCGTCTTCGCGATCCTGGCCGGCTACTGAGCTGGAAGCTAAATTCTCCACAGTGGATTGATCGAAACTGACAAACCAGCCGCCAAAAAGCAGGGGTAAAACACCACACCCCGATGCCATCATTGATAAAAAGATTTGGTAGCGTTACCGGGGCTCGAACCCGGACTCTTCGCCTTGAGAGGGCGACGTGTTAACCAGTTACACCATAACGCCAGAATTCGCTCGCAGGAGGCTGTTCTCTCCAGCGCATCCACCTACTATACCAAGCCTAAAGCCCGAACTCAACCATGTCATGGCCCCGACGCCACGCGCGCCTCAAGCCATACTGCGCTGCCACGCCCCACTCAGGTGCAGCACGCTCAACTGCTGCAGATCCAGTTCCGCCTCCTCGCAACATCCCGGAACAGAAATGTCCGTCGCTGCGGCCATCGTCGCGAACACCAGTCGTGCATAGTCATCCGGAGCAAGATTCGCGCGATCAACCAGCCGCAGAAAACTCTCATCGCTCGAGTAGTACGCCGTGGTCACAGCAGCCCGTTGCCCGGAGGGCATTGCCGTAACCAGAAACTGCTTCTCAGGGGTATGGCTTAGGGAAAGGGTATAGCGCATAGCAGGGGTACTCCATCACACTAGGACGGCAGTCGCCGTCCCAGTGGTTTTCTTCAAATCTACACCCCAAACTTGTGCATAGACAAACGAGCAACCAGGCTTGACAAACCCACCCTGCGGAACCACCTCATCAAACGCCAGTCCTCACCCGAGCCCCGGCAACCCCAGAACCAAAGCCCAAACCTAACCCCTGTCGTTCTTAGACTTTGCCCAAAATCACCGGGGGGGGGTACCCCCCACAAAACACCTTGGAACGGAGTCTAAATCCCCAGCTTCTTTACCTCATCGTTGTAATATTTCCGATAAAGAATGTCCCACTCCTGACTTCCCTCGACAATAATCTTCCGCTGCGAAGCGATCTTCTGCCGGGCCGCCGCGTCGATCTTCGTCTCCTCCATCAGCAGCTTTTCCAGAGCCTTACGAGCCTCCTGCCGAATCATGTTCCGCTCTTCCAGAAAGTCCACCTGGTCAAGTTCCGCGAGCGTATCCGCCACAGTATGTGCCAGCTTGTTCAATTTGTCGCGTGATATCCTCACAGCACCGCCTTGTACTTGCGGGCCAGCTCGTTCTTCACCTTCTTGAACATCTCCGGATAGCTCGCGCCTGTCTTCCGCATATCATCCTGAAAAGCCTCCAGGATCACCCGGACCTCATCATTAATGCGGTCTTCCAGCGCCAGTTCGTCTACCATCGCTGCCGAGACCCGTTCATTCACCGCAGCCACCGCCGAAGTAGCGATCATCTTCTCTGCGATCAGGTGTTTCACCGTCTGTCGCGCTAAATACCCTACGTAATCTTTAGAAAAAATCATTGACTTTCAATCGAATATATCACGCAGAACAGCCTCTATCCCCATCGCTTACTTCCCTTTGGACACCCTCCGGTGCTCGCACTCCGCCGTATTCAGACACCCCTCCGCGAGCCGCAACCGCGCCACCGGACGCCCGCCAATCAAGTGCTCCGTCACAATCTCCACCACGTCCTTCAGCTCCACAAACCCATACCAGACCGCCTCCGGATACACCACCACCGTAGGCCCGTGCTCGCACTGGTCCAGGCACCCCGCCTCATTCGCCCGCACCGTATGCTTCAGCCCAGCTTCCTTTAGCGCATCCTTGAACGCCCCCTTCAGCCTCTTGCCGCCCTCCGGCCCACAGCTCGGTCGCGAAGCGCTCTCATCCCGCTCATTCATGCAGATAAAGACGTGCCGCTCAAATTTCGCCACTTGCCCTCCATCTGCTTATTCGAACACAAGCAGCTGCACCCCTTTTTCTGAGACAATATCCTCTTGATGCAACCCGATAACCTCATCTCGCTCAAAGACGACATGGTCGCCTTCATCGCCGGCCACGGAATGCGCCGGCTCAACGGCTACGTCACCGAAGAAGTCCCCACCGTTGTCTTCGAAGAAGAAAACCCCGATGGCTGGAAGGACTTCGTCGAGCACGCCAAAGCCGCAGGCGCACCCTTCGTCACCATGAGCGAGGTCGTCCTCGAAAAGTCCGACATCGCCATCCTCCTCGACCAGCTTCGCGAACAGACCTTCCCCGGGGAGACGCCGACGTCAGCGCAGAGCTCGACGACGCCGAGTACCTCGTCAACCACGTCGGCAAAGTCGGCTACCTTCAGCTCGGCTTCGCCCATCAAGGCGTCATGTTCCTCTTCGAGACCTCCACCGATTGGTACGAGCGCTTCCAGACCCTCATCGAGAGCGTCAGCCGACTTCGGCGGCCTCGTAGTCGATGACGGCGACGACGACTAGAGCCCGGCAGGATCGCAATGGCCGACATCCCCTCCAGCCCCGCAGGCTGGACCCTCCCCTCGATAGACCCCATCGCGGCTCAGCGCCTCGCCGCTGAACTTCAGCTGCCCCATCCCCATCGCGACCCTCATCATCTCCCGCGGCATAACGACTCAACCGCCGCCCACACCTTCCTCAACCCCTCTCTCGACGACCTCCACGACCCGCTCCTCATGCTCGGCATGAAACAAGCCGTAGCCCGCATCCTCGCAGCATCCTCGCCTCCGAGCCCATCCTCATCTACGGCGACTACGACGTCGATGGCACCACCGCCACCGTCCTGCTCAAGACCACCATCGAACGCATCGCCCCGCCATCGAACCCCCCGCCAGCAACGTCACCTACCACGTCCCCCATCGCATCCGCGAGGGCTACGGCATGCAGACCGGCATCCTCGCCGAGCGCCGCGGCCTCCGGCATCCGCCTCGTCATCTCGGTCGACACCGGCATCCGCGCCTTCGCCGAAGCCGCAACGAAGCCCGCGCCCTCGGCCTCGACCTCATCGTCACCGACCACCATCTCCCCGACGAAGCCCGTCGGCATCCCGCATTGCCTCGCCGTCATCAACCCCGCCCAGCCCAACTGCCCTTACCCCAACAAAAATCTCTGCGGCGCCGCCGTCGCCTTCAAACTCGCCCACGCCCTGCTCCTCGCCGCCGCCCCGACTCACTCCGACCCCGAAGCCGACTCGCACGCCGTACAGCAACATCCTCATCCCGTCCTTCCTCAAGCTCGTCGCCATCGCCACCATCGCCGACTCCGTCCCGCTCACCGGCGAAAATCGAGCCATCGTCGCCCTCGGCCTCGCCGCGCTCCGCAACCCCGTCCAGCCCGGCCTGCGCGCCCTCATGCAGCTCGCCAAAATCCCTCTCGACCGCCCACCCACCGCCGCAGAAGTGGGCTTCCGCATCGCCCCGCGCATCAACGCCGCCGGCCGCATGGACATCGCCTCCGACGTCGTCGAGCTCTTCCTCACCCGCGACCCCGGCCGCGCGCAGGCGACTCGCCGAGAAGCTCGACAGCCTCAATCAAGCCCGCCGCGACTCCGAAGCCCAGCGCCCTCGACGCCATCGACGCCCAGCTCGAAGCCATGCGCACTCCTACGCCCAACTCCCCGGCGCCTACCCCGCCGAATGCCTCATCCTCGACCACCCCGACTGGCATCGCGGCGTCCTCGGCATCCTCGCCTCGCGCGTCGTCGACCGCACCGGCCGCCCCGCCCTCGTCCTCACCCACTCCAGGACGGCCACGCCCACGGCTCCGGCCGCTCCATCCCCGGCTTCCATCTCCTCGACGCCCTCACCGCTGTCCACATCTCCAGCGAAGACCCCTCGCCCGTCTTCACCCGCTTCGGAGGCCACGCCCACGCCGTCGGCTTCTCGCTCCCATCAGCGCGCCTGTCCCTGCTACGCGAGCGCCTCGCAAGACACGCTCCCCCACCCCTCACCTCACCTCTACTCTCCCCCGCGCTCTACTACGACGCCGAAGTCACCCTCGCCGATCTCACTCCCGCCTTCATCGAAGCCCTCACCCGCTGCGGCCCCTTCGGCATCGGCAACCCCGAACCCATCCTCCTCACCCTCAACCTCACCCTCGCCGCCCCCGTCCGCATCATCCAGGACAAGCACGTTTGCCTCACCCTCCGCCACAACAACGAAGAAACCACCGCCAACGCCATCGGCTGGACCCGCCGCACCGACTGGCGCCGGGTCTGCTCCAGCCTCGCCCTCCAACCCGGCTCCCGCGTCGACATAGCCTACCGCCTCAAAGAAAAACCCAGCCCCCGATTCCCCGGCCTCGACCTCGAACTAGTCGACCTCCGCCTCGTCACGCCCACCACCTGAACCTGCAGTGGCTTTTGCTGAGCCTGCGGTTGCTGAGCCTGCGGTGACTTTGCTGAGCTTGCGGTGACTTTTGTCTGCGCTGGCTTTTGCTTGTCTGCGTTGCTTTTCTGCCTGTCATTCTGTTTTAGCTTGTCATTCTGAGCGCAGCGAAGAATCCCCGCATCTGCTTTTGCCTCTGCCGTTGTCTGTTCTCTTCCGCACACCCACAAAACCCTGTCATTTCGACCGAAGCGATTCACAGCCTCACCGTGAAGCGCGAAGCGGAGAGCTTGTCCTGAGCGAAGTCGAATGGAATCCGCTTCTCTACCCATACCTCATCCCAGCCCAGACGCCTTTGCCGTTGCCTATTTTATTCTCCATTCCCTCCCTAACCACCAAAATCTGCTTCGTTTCCGGTGCACAGGCGTCTTATATACTGACTGCTGATTCGGATGCCCACCCTTCAGACAAGCCGCTCACGTCCCATCGTATTTCTGGGCATCGCTATCATCTTCGCGGTTCTGGCCCTCATCGCCTTCAATCTCTTCGCGCGCGACATCGTAGAGGTGCGTGTCGCCGAGGTCAGCCGCGGCAATATCATCAGCTCCGTCTCCAACAACGGCAAGGTCGAACCCATTGACCCCTTCTACGCCCACGCATCGACTCCCGGAGTCGTCGAAGAACTCTTCGTCGACGTCGGCCAGAAGGTAAAAGCCGGCCAAATGCTCGTCAGGATGAAAGATTCCGACGCGGCAGCCCGTGTAGCCGCGGCCGAAGCCACCCTCCACTCTGCCCAGCTCAACGCCCAGCAGATGCAGCAGGGCGGCACGCAGGAAGAGCGCATTACTATGACCGGCGATATCGACCGCGCCCAGCTCCAGCAGACGCAGGCCCAGCGCGACCTCGCTGCCCTGCGCGACCTCCAGCAGAAAGGCGCCGCCTCGGCCAGCGAAGTCGCAGCCGCCCAGCAGCGTCTCGCCACCGCCGACAGCACCCTCCAGAGCCTCCTGCAGCGCAGCACTCACCGCTACAGTGCCGCCGATCGCGATCGCGCTCAGGCCCAGATCAACGATGCCCAGGCCGCCCTCAAAGCAGCCCAGAGCAACTACGCCGACACCAACATCCGAACTCCCATCTCAGGCACCGTCTACTCCCTTCCCATCTCCGAGTACGACTTCGTCCAGGCCGGCGACGACCTGCTCGACGTCGCCGACCTCAACAAAATCCGCATTCGCGGCTACTTCGACGAGCCCGACATCGGCAAGCTCGCCCAAGGCCAGGCGGTCAGAATCGTCTGGGAGGCAAAGCCCAACCAGGCCTGGCACGGCCACATTGAGCGCGTCCCCACCACCATCATCACCTACGGGACCCGCAACGTCGGCGAGTGCCTCATCACCGTCGATGACGCGCACGGCGACCTGCTCCCCAATACAAACGTAACTGTAACAGTTACAACCTCCCAGCGCTTCAACGTCCTCAACATCCCCCGCGAGGCCCTCCACGCCGAAGGCGCCAACGAATATGTCTTCCGCGTCATTAACGGCAAGCTCGTCCGCACGCCTGTCCAGATAGGCGTTAACAACTCCACCCGCGTCGAGATCACCAGCGGCCTCACCGAAAAAGACATCGTCGCCCTCACCTCCACCAGCAACCGCGACCTGAGCAACGGGCTCGCGGTCAAGACAGTCGAGTAAGAGATGATGGCCGCGAAAAGTTCAGCATTCCCGCTTCGCTGTACCTTGCTTCTGCTCGCCCTCCTTCCATCTGCCCTGGCCTTCGCGCCGCCCAGCGCCCGCGTCCCCGCCCCAACCACCGCGCAGGCCAACACCGCCCTCCAGCAGGGCCGCGTGGACGACGCCGCCGCGATCCTCAACGTGATCCTCTCCACCGATCCCAATAACGCCCTCGCCCATCAGCTCCTCTGCCGCGTCTACTACGCGCAGGACATGGCCGATCCCGCCATCGAGCACTGCCAGCTCGCCACCGCCAACGCCCCCGACAGCAGCGACAATCATCTCTGGCTTGGCCGCGCCTACGGCATGAAGGCTTCGAACGCCGGCCCCATCAGTCGGCTTCAGCCTCGCCCGTAAAGTCCGCGACGAGTTCGTGCGCGCCGCTCAGCTCGATCCCGCCGCTCCCCGCGCCGCCAGCGATCTCGGCGAGTACTACATCGACGCCCCCGCGCATCGTCGGCGGCGGCTACGACAAGGCCCTCGCCCTCATCGATCGCATCGAACCCCAGTTCCCCGTCTACTCCCACCGCCTCCGCGCCATGCTCGCCGAAAAGAAAAAGGACTTCCCCACCGCCGAAGCCGAGTTCAAAAAAGCCATCGCCGCCAGCGGCGCCTCCGAAGCCTGGATCGACCTCGCCGCCTTCTATCAGCGCCGCAATCAACCCGACCAGGCCGTCGCTGCCATTCAGTCCGGCCTGGCGTCCTCACCCCGCGGCCCGGTCCTCGTCGACGCCGCCAGCATCCTCTACCGACCTCCACCGCTCATCCAGAGCTCGCCGACCATCTCCTCCGCGAATACCTCGCCTCGCCCGCTCGCACCGACGAAGCCCCCGCCTTCAAGGTCCACCTTAAACTCGGCGACCTGCTCGCCCAACGCGGCGACACAGCGGACGCCCGCGTCGAATACGACTGCCGCCCTCGCTCTCGCCTCCACCTGGCCGCCCGCCGTACGCAAGGCCCAGCAGCTCTCCTGAACCCGATGCACTAACTGCCCCGTCCCACAGAAAGCGTTACCATGAGCTTCAGCCGATCAAAATACCTTTCTGCCTCGATCTTGATGACTGAGCCCAGCGCGACAACCCGCACATCGTCTTCCCGTCACCCCCTCTCACGTTCTGCATCTCTCGCGCTTCGTCTCGCCGCGCTATCGTTTCTGCTCGCAACCTCGGCCCACGCGCAGATATCGCTCACCACCGCCGTCGATCTCGCTCTCCGCAACAGCCCTCGCGTCCGCCTGGCAACGGCCGACGTCGACAAAGCCCGCGCCGCTCTCGCCGAGGTCCACGACGTCTACATCCCCAGCATCCTCGCCGGCTCCGGCCTCGGCTACGCCTATGGAGTGCCCGTATCGCCCCCCTCCGCCTTCAACATCACCGCGCAGTCCCTGGCCTACACCTCCTCGCAGCGCGACTACATCCGCGCCTCGCAGGCCGGCCTCGACGCCGCCAATCTCACCCTCATGGACGTCCGCCAGCAGGTAGCCGAAGACACCACCGTCACCTACATCGCCCTCGACTACGACATCGAGCGCCTCAGCCGTCACAACCACCCAGCAGGGCTACGCCACACGCCTCACCCAGATCGTCGCAGACCGCCTCTCCGCCGGCCAGGACACTCCGGTCGAGCTCACCCGCTCCCGCCGCACAGCCGCCCAGCTCAAACTACAGCGCCTCCAGATCGAGGAGGACCTCGACACCCGCCGCGAGCATCTCTCCCTCCTCACCGGCCTGCCCACCGCGAACCTCGTCACCGTCCGCTCCAGCATTCCCGCCGCGCCCCCGCTGCTCACCGCTGCGCCAACCTACCAGGGCCCCGGCATTAAAGCCGCCTACGCCAACGCCCAGGCCAAACAGGAGCAGGCCTTCGGCGACGCCCGCAAGCTCTGGCGCCCTGAGATCTACTTCGTCGCCCAGTACAATCGGCTTGAAACCTTCAACGACATCGCCCAGTACTATGCGAAATACAACCCCAACAGCATCGGCCTCGGCCTTCAGATTAACTTCCCCATGGTCAACTCCACCCTCCACGCCAAGGCCCGCGAGTCCGAGGCCGAGGCCGTCCACGCTCGCGTCCAGGCCGATATCTTCCGCGACCAGGCCGACGAAGGCCGCATCAAGCTCGCCCACGCCAACGAGGAACTCGCCGCCCGCGTCGAACTCGCCGCTCTTGACCGAGAGCTCGCCCAGGACCAGCTCGATGCCCTTGAAGTCCAGCTACAGGCCGGCTCCGGCGACGCCAGCCGCCCCAGATGACCCCCAAGGACGAGCAAAACGCCCGCATTCAGGAGCGCCAGCGCTACCTCGACCTCCTCGACGCCGACTTCCAGCTCCGCGAGAGCCAGATCAACCTTCTCCAGCAGACCGGCCAGCTCGAAGACTGGCTCAAATCCGCCGCCCAGTCGCAACCTTCCACGCCGCTCAGTGTTCCTTAAACACAGAAAAGTCAGCCCACTCGCACCCTCGGAACCACCCGCGCAACCCCTGCGAAAAGAACCCTTAACCCGTTGCATAAATGGTAAACTGGACCATAAGTATGCCGCTTAAAACACTGTTCCTGAACCCGCCCTCCTTTGAGAAGTTTGACGGTGGTGCCAGCTCCCGTTGGCCCGCCACCCGCGAGATCGAGTCCTACTGGTATCCCGTCTGGCTCACCTACCCGGCCGGCATGCTCGAAGGCTCCCGTCTCCTCGACGCCCCGCCCCACCACATCCCGTGGCAGGAGGTCGTCGAGCATCCTCAAGGACTACGAGTTCCTCGTCCTCTTCACCAGCACCATGGGCTGGGACGGCGACCAGAAGATGGCCGAAGTCATCAAGCAGACCTACCCCTCCATCAAGATCGCCTTCGTCGGCCCCCCCGTCACCACCTCGCCCGACAAGGCCCTCAATGAGTGCCCTGCAATCGACTTCATCTGCCGCCGCGAGTTCGACTTCTCCGTCGTCGAGTACGCCAACGGCAAGCCACTCGAAGAGATCCTCGGCATCTCCTACAAAGACAAGTCCACCGGCAAGATCCTCCACAACCCCGACCGCCCCCAGGTCACCCCCGAGCAGCTCGACGAGATGCCCTGGGCCACCGAGATCTACCATCGCGACCTCGACGTCACCAAGTACAACGTACCCTTCCTCCTGCACCCCTACGTCGCGCTCTACTCCACCCGCGGCTGCCCCGCGCAGTGCACCTTCTGCCTCTGGCCCCAGACCCTCTCCGGCCACGCCTGGCGCAAGCGTTCCACAGATGATGTGGCAGCCGAGATGAAGCAGGCCAAAGAGCTCTTCCCCCACGTAAAAGAGTTCTTCTTCGACGACGACACCTTCAACATCCAAAAGGCCCGCACCATCGAGCTCTGCGAAAAGCTCAAGCCCCTCGGCCTCACCTGGTCCTGCACCTCGCGCGTCACCACCGACTATGACACGTTGAAGGCCATGAAAGAAGCCGGCTGCCGTCTCCTCATCGTCGGTTACGAGTCCGGCGACCCGCAGATCCTCAAGAACATCAAGAAGGGCGCCACCGTCGAGCGCGCCCGCGACTTCACCCGCGACTGCCACAAGCTCGGCCTCGTCATCCACGGCGACTTCATCCTCGGCCTCCCCGGCGAGACCCGCGAGTCCATCCGCAACACCATCGAGTTCGCCAAGCAGATCGATTGCGAGACCATCCAGGTCTCCATCGCCCACGCATTCCCCGGCACCGAGTTCTTCGACTACGCCAAGGCCAACGGCTTCATCACCAACGAAGCCATGTCCGACGAGGGCGGCCACCAGATGGCCCACATCGAATACCCCGGCCTCCCCGTCGAGTACGTCATGGAGATGGTCCACAAGTTCTACGACGAATACTACTTCCGCCCCAAGGCCGCCTTCCGCGTAGTCTGGCAGGCCATCGTCAACCGCGACGTCCCCCGCCTCTACACCGAAGCAAAATCCTTCATGGCCCTCCGCTCCAAGCGCAACAAGGCCGTCCTCGCCATGAAGGAAGCCAACGCCGCCAAGGCCCAGGAAACCGTCAGCATGAACGCCTAACCGCAACGCTTGTCCAGTAAAAAATAAGCGGACGACTCAAGTAAGAAGGAGCGGATGACCCAAGTCATCCGCTCCTTTTTCATGCTCGTTATCGGGTATCATCCCGAGCCTTTCTCAGGTGTCATTCTGAGCGAAGCGAAGAATCCCCGCATTTTGCCCGGAGCGCCACAAATCTCACCCTCAATCAAAGCTCCCTCTCAATCAAAACCAACCGGCCGCCTCATCTTCGCTTCATCAAACGGCTCTGTCGGCTTTCCCAGTCCTCACTCAAGTCTCGCCAGGTCGGATTATGCTGCACAATCAGCGCAATCTTCTTCGGTCGCAACCACCCTTCGATCTCCTTCTCACGCGCTATCGCATCGTCGATGTATTGAACTTGTTCAAAATACACAAGCCTGTCGATGCCATACCGCGCCGTAAATGACCTTGGATTAGCCGCATCCTTATGCTGTCTAACCCTCGAAATCAAGCTATTCGTAACGCCGGTATAGATTCGATGGAAGGAATTGGAAAGAATATAGACAAAGTAACAATGGTCTCGCACAAATTAATCTTGGCATACATCAGCCGTTTTCCAAGATGTCATTCAGAGCACACTCTTAGTGCCATTCTTAGCCGACGTCTGAGATGCCATTCTTAGTCCCTCTGAAATGTCATTTTGAGCGCTTTTTAGGTGTCATTCTGAGCGAAGCGAAGAATCCCCGCATTTCGCCCGAAGCGCTACAAATCTCGCCACAGATAAGAGATCGAATAGCCCGCACTACACGGCAACCCGCAAAAAAAAAGGACCCCTCACGGAGTCCATTTCAATCAACTTCAGGCATCAGGCATTGGCAAACTTCACGCCGGCCGCCCCGGCAAAACCAGCCAGGCCAGTCACCAGCAGCGCCAGCGACGCCGGCTCAGGCACAGCAGACGGAGGATCCTTCAAAGTGCCGCTATTCAGAAAGACCTGGTTATAGCCAAACGGTAAAGGCCCATTAAGCTTCAGGTACGAACCCTGATAGCCATTGCACGAGCTATTCAGAATGCACAGATCAATGGTCCCCGACGGATCGAGCATTGTCGTGTAATACAGCACCACCTGCCCGGCGCTTCCCGTGATGTCCGCGTAATCCGCAACCGGAGCGTAACCGCCCGGTCCCGTTGCAGTCGTCACCACATTAAAGACCGGAGACCCGATCGCGGCATCGTTCAGCACAATATTCGCTGCCGTCACGAGGCCGTTGGAGCCGATAGTCAGGTTGCCGGTCAGCGTAAAACTCTGGTTCGCCGAATCCTGCACCGTGACATTGTTGAGGTTATAGATACCCGCTGGGATGGTATCGGCGTAAGCCGCCCCAGAGAGACCAAGGACAGAAAGAAGACCAGAAAAACGCACGAATTTCGTGAGTAAGCGACGCATTGCATTTCCTTTTGTGCAAAGAGATAAATTGCGGGAGCCGGAAAGACACACTTCGACTGACGTGGGTCAACAAACTCCCACACAGAATGGCTTTCAGTTGTTCCTTTTGAAACGATCTAACCAGAGGTCCTGGGAGAACCAAGGCAGCCGAGGAACCGCGATCGAGCTGCTATCCCTCGCCGTAAGTTAGTTTGCGTTCAGCATCTTTAGATCGCAGCTTCTGACCGGAAAAATCGCAGTGTTTAGCCCCTGCTTCGTCTTTTCCTGTCCTGCTTTCTTTGTGCTTATACCGATTAGACTGCACGATATCTGACAACGATGCGCTTATATTATCTAAATGTGCGATTATCAGATAAACCGGTAGAATAAACCAGAAGCCAGAGAAAGGACAGGCTCCGTGCAACGCACGCAACCTGTCTCTTTAGCTGGAGTAATTTAGCGATAACTAATTTATTTGTAGTAATTTAGCGTACAGCCGTGCCGTCGATTACGGCAAATAAAAGACTTATCGCTAGGCAATAAAGGGCCCGCCGACGTCTTCTTCTGATCCGCCGCAGGCATGCCATCCCATTGACCATTACACCCGCAAACTGGTATTACTTTATAAAGAAAGTAAGGAATCCATGGAATCCGCCCTCACCAGCAAAGGCCAGATCACTATCCCCAAAGCCATACGTGACCAGCTCAATCTCGCCCCGGGCGATAAGGTCAAGTTCTTCATCCAGCCAGACGGCAATCTTGTCATCCTCCCAAAGCTGCCCATTACTGCCCTGAAGGGCATGGTTCGGCCGATAGGACGGCCGGTTTCCCTTGAAGAGATGGATGCTGCAATCGCCAAAGGCGCTACCCGCCGCTATAAGCGCTTCCTGCGCCAATGATCGGCCTCGACACCAATATCTTGGTCCGTTACCTCACGCAGGACGACCCCATTCAATCGCCAAAGGCTACTCGCATCCTGGAACGCACTTTTACGCCAGACGCGCCCGGATTCCTCAGCTTGGCATCGATACTCGAAACCGCGTGGGTTCTCGAGAATATCTACGGTCTATCCAACCTAAAGCTGGCCGAAGCCATAGAGAGAATGCTCCAGATAGAAGCTCTCGCGATTCAGAATGAAAAAGAAGTGTTCGGCGCAATGTTCATTCTAAAAAGCAACCAGGGATCCTTCGAAGACGCCCTCATCGGAGCCCTCGGCGCCTGGGCCGGCTGCGATTTCACCCTCACGTTCGACAAAAAGGCATCGCGGCTCTCAGGCTTTGAGTTGATCCAGTAACCGCCTCTCGTCGCCCGTTCTACCCGGAACATTTAGCCCTCATCCTGCGTAATACAACTACACGCAAAAACCACCGCCCAGGCGGATCGGCACAATCGCAGTCTTTGACAACCCGACCCGGAGCCTGGCCCTCGTAAGCATCACTTTATGAATACTTTGCAGCCTGAATCTCCACATTATAGGACTTTTGGACCTACACAAACCGAAGTCCGGACTTAACGCACCTACTTTGAATACTTTGCAACATCTGATGGGGAGGGGGGATACCCAAACCCACCTCGACTAAAATTGGAATATAGATGAAGCACACCCTAACTCCCCAGCGCTACCTCATCCTCCTCTGTGTCATGCTCACCGCCTCCGTAGGAGATACCCTCCTCTCCCACGGCATGTCCCAGGTCGGCCCCGTCTCCTTCGCGAATCTCGGCCTTCTCCTCACCGCGCTCCGGAACCCCTGGGTCATCGCCGGCATCCTTCTCCTCCTCGGCTTCTTCGCCAGCTATCTCACTGCGCTCTCCTGGGCCGATCTCACCTTCGTCCTCCCCGCCACCGCCTTCGGATACATCGTCGTCGCGCTCCTGGCCCACTTCTGGCAGCACGAGCACATCTCCCTCTCCCGCTGGGCCGGCATCCTCCTCATCGTCGGCGGAGTAGGCTTCGTAGCCAACGGCCCCTCCCTCACCCAACACCCGGAGCCAGTTCACCCAGCGCCCGCCTCACCCGAACCCGCGGAGCATGCAAAATGACCGCTCCCCTCGCAGCTCCCACTGGCACCTTCGAGACCTGGGCCACCATCCTCACCGTCGCTCTCACCGCCATCGCCGGCGACGTCCTCACCGCCGGAGCCATGCGCCGCATCGGCGACCTCGACCTCATCCGCGCCAAATCCGGCCTCTCCGGAGCCATCAAAGCCGTCGTCTCCAGCCCCATGTTCCTCGCCGGAGTCCTCTGCATGGCGCTCAGCTTCTTCTCGCTCCTCTTCACCCTCAGCAAGGTCGATGTCTCCCTCGCCGCCCCCGCCAGCGCCTCGCTCACCTTCATCGGCAACGCCGCCGCCGCCAAACTCTTCCTCCACGAGAACGTCGACCGCCGCCGCTGGTTCGCCGCCATCTTCGTCTGCGCCGGCGTCATCCTTCTCACCCGCTAGCCTGCACAAAAAAATACCCTGCCATCGCTGGCAGGGTCTTAGAAAATTCTGGCTCAGGTCCTTCTATACGAACCCAAGTTTGCTCGTGGCAAAGCTCCCGATATTCGGAAAGATCATCGGCAGTTGCGCTGAAGTCACGCCGAACCACTGCGCCAGCGTCGCCGCATATTGCACGCTCCCCGTCGTAGGCACCCACCTTCCGTTCAACCCCGAATCATCCGGCCCGCCCAGCGCCAGCATCGGGAACGTCCCATACATCTGCCCGCCCTTCACCGCCCCGCCCAGCACAATGTGGTGGGAACCCCACGCATGATCGCTCCCGGTATTTGAATTCGGCTGGAACGTCCGGCTGAAGTCCGACATCGTAAACGTCGTCACATCGCTCGCCACGCCCAGCTCCTGCGTCGATGCATAGAATGCAGCCAGCGCCGGCGACAGCGTCGCCAGCAGCGAACCCTGCAGGTCCACCTGGTCCGAATGCGTATCGAAGTTCCCCAGGCTCGCAAAAAATATCTGCCGCGAAACTCCCAACGCCGCCCGCACCTGGATAATCTGCGCAATCTGCTTCAGCTGCGCCGCCAGAGAATTATTCGCCGGAAACACCGTCTGCAGCGCCGGAACCGAAGCCGTCGCAGCCGTCAGAATCTTCGCATAGTTGTACGCGTTGCTCGTAATCGTGTTGTCCGCCTGCACCAGCGACAGCCCCGAATCGAACTGCAGCAGCGCCTGCGCCGTCGCCTGCTGTGCCGTACACTCCGTCGTCCCTTCGCCGCAGCTCGCCCCGCCCAGGTTCCCCGGACTCACCGACACCGGCGTACTCGCCGCCCCATTGCAGAACAGCGTGTCCCCCGCCACCGACGTAATCATCGGCACCGTTCCACCCGGGTTGTAACTCGTCGTCAATGCATCCGCGATCCGCCCGGCCCACCCCGTCTGCGTAGCCCCACTCTGCGCCGCATTCTGCCACTCCAGCTGCTGGTCCGGATGCGAAAACAGATTCGTCGGAACCGTCGCTCCGGACTGGTACTGCGCCTTCGTCACCGGAGCGACCAGCGTCCCCACATTCGTCACCAGCGCCACAACCTTATTGTTGAACATTGTCTGAACATCCGGCAGGTTGGGATGCAGCGCAAAGTTCGGCGTCGGCCCCAGCTGCAGCAGTGGGCTCTGCGCCAACGCGAGCGGTCCCCGTATCGTCGAGTAGTTCGCATACCCCGCCGTGTCGAACTGTATCAGCGTATTGTTCGCATCATTGCCGCCAAACAGAAACACACACACCAGCGCCTTATAGTCCGTCGAGCTTTGCGCCAGCGCGTTCAGCGCTCCAAACGGCCTCAACCCCGCCGCACTTCCAGCCGCCGCCAGCGACGCATACCTGATAAAACTCCGCCGATTTACTCCCATGTCATCCCTCGTTTCACCGCAACAACTGATCCCTGATCCCTGTTCCCTGATCCCTGCTTTTCAGTGCTCAATCTTGTAGAACGAAGAAGTAATCACCAGATACGTAGCCACTCTCACCCGCTCAGGAATGTTCGTCAGAGTCTGAACGTGGTTCACAATATCGGTCCGCATCTGCGCCGGCATCTGCCCATGCATAAAAATGACTCCCAACGAGTCCACCAGATTGCCGCTGTCTGTCGCCGCATTTCCTGTGGCCGACGCCGTCATTCCCAGCGCACTTGTTGCGCTCAGATTCACAGCAAATCCGCTAATGCCGTTGTAGACCAGGCTGTTCGCCAGAGTCAGCCGCAGCACCGCCGACGCCGTATTCTCCTGCCCAAACTCCGGCGCATTCATGGTCGTCCCCGGAATCACATAATTCGGCGGAAAGAAATTAAACACGCTCCCGGACGTATACGGCTTCTCCCCCAGCGCGGTCGTGTAGTTCCCCACCGTGTTGTACGACGCGTTCGCGATCACATTGTTGCCCGCCGTCGCATCGTTGTTGGTGAATCCCAGCGCGCGCATCACGTTCGTCATATACAGCATCGGTTCGCGTAGATGACCGCCATCGAAACTCGCGTTCGTATCGCCCGCCCTCGCCTCCGTATCGGTCAAAATGGCATTGATCACCGCCTTCATATTCCCGCGCGTCCCCGTCCCATCATTCGCGAACACCGCCGCAACCCGCGAAACATAAGCCGGACTCGGATTACTCGTCACCAGGTGCTGAATCAGCTGCCGGCAGACAAACGGCCCAACATTCGGGTGGTTGAAAATATCAGTCAGCGCCCCCTTCAGGTCCTGTATCGTGCTCTGGCCCGCTGGCAACGTCGTACCGAGCAGAACCTTCTGCGTCATATCATGTTGCGCGTCGTAGTACGTCATCGGCGCCGTATAGTTCGCCGCCTGCGGATACTTCGTCGCCGCCCCCGTCCCCGAAGCGTTCCCATAAGTCCATCCGGTATAAGCCCGCGCAAACGCCTGCACCTGCGCCTCCGTGTACACCGGAATCGGGTTCCCGCTTGCGTCGAGCTGCAGCGTTCCATCCTGGTTCAGCATGTCGATCCCCGTCGTAAACAGCTGCATCAACTCCCGCGAATAGTTCTCATTCGCAATCTGCGCAACCCCGCCCACCGTTCCGGGCTTCGCGCTGTTCAGCATATTCAGGTAGCCGCCCATCGCCGGCGACAGCGACACATCCTGCATAATCGTGTAAAAGTTCGCAAACGCATCATTCGCCAGCGTATTTTGGTACGTCACAACCGATTGCGCATTAACAGAATTCGTGGACACCACAAAGATCTCGCTCAGTGCAAACGCTACCCGCTGTCGCAATTGATCCGGAGCCGTCAGCATTGTCTGCCACCACTCCGACTGCTCGCAAGGCAGTAAATTGGTCGCACAAATAGTCGGCGGAGGCGTTGAAATAGCAGGCAACACCGTCGCCGGCGCAGCAAACTGCTCCGCCAGATAAGCATTGATCCCCACCAGCCCCACATGGTTGATATCCGTCATCGTCGGCCCAAACGTCGCCTGGTCCAGCAGCCGCGCCGCCGCCGTCACCGTCGCGTTGTAGTTCACCACCTGCGCGTTGGAGCTCACGTTCGCCGTGCCCGGATCAGGATTTGTAACCACCACAGCTACACTTGTCGCCCCCGCCGCAATCGTGACAGTGCCCGTCGACCGCAACTCCGTCGATGACACAAACGTCACCGGCACCGTCGCGCCCGCCACCTGCACCGTCGACCCGCTCACAAACCCCGTGCCCAGCACATCCAGCGTATAAGCCGTTGCCCCCGCCGTGGTCTCGGTCGCAGTCGCCGAACTCACCACCGGCACCGGATTCAGAATCGCCTCCGCAGCCGACTCCGACAGCCCCGTCGTCGTCGTGCTTACCGCCGTAATCGTCACCGTATTCGGCGACGGAATCGCTGACGGCGGCGTATACAACCCCGTCGACGAAATCGTCCCCTCCGCACTCGACCCGCCTGCAACCCCATTCACCTGCCACGTCACCGCAGTGTTAGTGCTATTTGTAACCGTCGCGGTCAACTGTGCCGTCGCCCCCAGCCGCACCTGTCCGCCGCCCGTCAACGTAATCTGCGGCTGCGCCACCGGAGGCGACCCTCCACCCGAACACCCCGCCAACATCAGCAGACATTCGCCCAAAACCGTTGCCGCAGCAATGCCTCGGCCCCGCTTCGCACTCGCAATCCATATCGCAGCCACACCTACCTCCACCAACGTGCGTCATTGGGAGGGCTCTTCGGCACAACGACCAACTCAGCCAGTCGATGCCGGACAAGTCCAGACATGCAGTGGAAACATCCACGCCCCGGATTAGTTGCGCTGAAATGTAAAAAACATGACAGAAGGTGAAACTTTTTTATTCACCCTTCGTCTATTTGCCGCTCAAATCACCCAGCTCGTCTAGCCACCAATCCCCACCGCATCAACCCACTCGCCGGCGTCTCCGCCGCCATAAACCGCTCCAGCTCACCCATCGCCGCCCCGGCAGCCAGCCGCCCACTCCGCGCAGCGCCCTCCATCGTCGAAGGCCACTCCGTAGCCGTCCAGTCTCCTGCCAGAAACAGCCCAGCCACCCCGCTCTCCTGTGCAGGCCGATACTGATCCATACCCGGCATCACAGAAAATGTCGCTCGCGCCTCCTTCAAAATCCCACTCTTCAACAGCTTCGCCCTCCGCGCCTCGGGAAAGAACGTCTCAAACTCCATAAGCGCGCCCGACAATATCTCCTCCCGCGTCTGCCCGAGCTGCGCCCGCGACCCCGCAATCACCAGCTCAACATAACTCCCACTGCCCGCCGGATACCGTCGTATCCGCGACTTGTGAAAGAACCACTCAATCGTCGAATCCAGCAGCCACGCATGGTCCAACTCCGATATCTCCCGGTCGTACCAAAGCAGAATCGAAGTGAACGGCGCATGCACAAACCGCCTGGTCTCCGCCTCCAGCTCGGCCTTCACCTCAGCTGCCCGCTCACCACTCACCTGCATCCCTGGCAACAACTTCGCCGTCTGCTCAAACGGCAGCGCCAGCACCACCGCATCAGCGTGATACTCCCCCGACGCAGTCTTCGCGCACCACCGCCCATCGCCACACTGCGCCAGTACCTCCACGCTCGCGCGCAACTCCACGGTCCCACCCAGCTCCTCCAACCGCCGCGCCATCCCTCCATAAAACTCACTCAACGGCACCGTCGGAATCCCCAGCCGCCCACCCGTCGAGCTCTTCACAAACAGCTCATGAAACACCTTACCCGCATACCTTGTCGAGCAGTTCTCCAACCCATCATTCAACGTAGCCATCACGATCGGCCGCCAGAAATGCCGCACCGATCGCTCCGTCTGCTCCGTCCGCTTCAGCCACTGCGCAACGCTCTCATCGTCCTTCGCCGGATGGCCGCGAAAGAACTCCATCAGCCCCCGCGCTATCCCAATCTTGTCTTTCAAATCGAGCATCCCGGCCTTTAAAAAACTCTGCGCAAAGTGAAGCGGCGCAGGCAGCCCGCTCACCGCGATCGTGCTCCTCCGCCCACTCGGCTCCAGAAACGTCTGCTCGTCGTACCAACGAATCGAATCCGATATCCCCGCCTCATTACACATCGCAATCAAATTCGTGCAGCAACCCAGCAGCACATGCTGCGAGTCCACCACCTCGTTCAGCGCCGGATGCAGATATGAGCAAGCTCTCCCACCCACATAAGGCCGCCGCTCCAGCAGCGTCACCTTCGCGCCCGCTCCGGCCAGCGCCAGCGCAGCGCCCAGTCCTGCCGCGCCCCCGCCCACTACCACCACGTCGCTCAAGCCGTCACCCTGCTCTGATTTCGACGCCGATCACGAAGCCCCTTGCCCATCCCCCGCACCAGTACCCACAACTTCGCCGCCGTCGGCACGCTCAACCGCCGCGAGAACACATCCCCCCTCGCCTGCTCAATCCTCTTCAGCAGCCCGTGATAGATCGTCACCAGCACCCAAAGCGCCGCCCGGCTGTCCTCATCGATAAGCGGCAGCAACTCCTCCGCCGACCCATAGTACCCTTCAGCCTTTTCAGCTAACGACATCAGCATCTTCCGCTCATCAGCCGTTATCGAGCTGCCCGCGGCCAGCTCCCGCACTCGTTCAACGCTCACCCCAAACTCACGCAACAGATCCAGCGGCAGATAAACCCGTCCCCGCTCCACATCCTCCTTCACATCGCGCAGAATATTCGTCAGCTGAAACGCAATCCCCGTCTCCTCCGCCAGCTTTTCCGCCCGCGCATCGCTATATCCAAATATCTTGATGCACACCAGCCCCACCACGGAAGCCACCAGATAGCAATACCTGTAAAGCTCTTCAAAATCCAAATAGACCTGAACACCGGCGCCTGGTTCCACATTCAGGTCCATCGTCGTCCCCTGCACCAGCTGATCCAGCAGCTCATCCGAAATCCCAAACCTCTCCTGCGTATCCCGCACCGCCACGAACACAGGATCGCCCGACTCCCCGCCGCGCTGCACCGACCGCCACTCCGCCACCCACTCCGCCATCAGTCGTCTGCGCTCTTCAATAGTCTTACGTTCATCGTCAGCAAGATCGTCCGCACGCCGCATAAACGCATACACCGCGCACATCGCATCGCTCTTATGCCGCGGCAGCACGCGAAACGAATAATAGAAATTCTTCGCCTCCCGCCGAGCAATCTCCCTGCACTCCAGATAAGCCTCCGCAACCGTCACCGTGCCAACCCCGTCCTTGCTTTCCCCACCAGCGCCCCCAGCAGCAGCATCAGCTTCTTGCTCTTCGTGACCATCGGCCGCCCCCGCAGCACATCGAAGTCCTGCGCCTCAATCCCATCCAATATCGCCTCGCCGCCCTTGCGAAACAGGTCCAGTGTCACCGCCAGCTCCTTGTCCACCTTCCCACTCACCGCCCCACCCTCGCGCAGCATCACTCGCGTCCGCGCCACCAGATCCTGCATCATCGCGCGAAACTCCGGAGTAAATACCCGTCCTTCAAGCTGCCCCTCTTCCACGCCATACTTCGCCATCGACTCCGCCGGCAGATATCTCCTCCCAATCTCCGCGTCACGCACCACATCCTGCCAGAAGTTCGCCACCTGCAGCCCCGTGCAAACCTTGTCCGACAGCAAAGCCAGCTCCTCCTCCCGATACCCCGAGGCCCAAAGCACCAGCCGCCCCACCGGATTAGCCGAGTAGTGCGAATACTCCTCCAGCTCCTCCCACGTCTCATACTTCGTCTTCACCTGGTCCATCTTGAACGCCACCAGCAAGTCCGAAAATAAAACCCGCGGCAACTCACACTCCACAATCGTCTCCCGCAGCGCCACAAACACTGGATGCATCGACCGCTCCGGCGCGTCGTAGCACTCATCCAGCATCTCCCCCCACGTATTCAACAACCGCAGCGCCGTCCGCGTATCTCCAACTTCATCCCCTAGATCATCTGAGACCCGGCAATAGGCATAAATACTCTCAAAGTGCGGCCGCAGCCTCTTCGGCAAAAAGAACGTCGCCACATGAAAGTTCTCATAGTGCGACCCCGCCAGCTCCGCGCACCACGCCCGCGCCTCCGCCATCGTCGGTCTCTCCGCAGGCACCAGGTAAGCCTCCGGAGCGCCCTCCAGCAGATTCCGCCCAACTACGTTCTCAATCATCGCGGCACTCCCCCCGGAAACACCGCCGTCTTAATCTCCCGGCTCCCACCCGCGCGCTGCATCATCGCCGCAAAGATACCCGGCACATCTTCCAGCACCACCCTTCCCGTAATAGCCTCCGAGCACTTGAACCGGCCGCTCGTAATTAACCCAAAAGCCGTCCTGCAGGTAGCCGGCGTGTGATGAAAGCTGGCCTTCAGCGTAATGTCCCCATAGTGCAGCCGATTCGTATCCAGAGCCACCTTAGTCCCGCTCGGAGGCCCGCCAAAAAAGTTCACCACCCCACCCTTGCGCACCATCTCCACCGCCCACTCCCACGTCATCGGAGTGGCCACCGCTTCAATCACCACATCCGCCCCACGTCCCTCCGGCGTCAACGCCCGAGCCGCCGCCACCGCATCGACACCCTCGCGAATCTGCACCACCTGCTCCGCCCCAAAAAGCTTCGCCGTCTCCACCTGGTCATCCCGCTTCACCACCGCAATCACGTGCAACCCCCTAAGCTGCGCCACATGCATAAACATCAGCCCAATCGGCCCCGCTCCAATCACAATCATGCTCTCGCCGGCCCCAACTCCAGCGCCAGCCCCGCTCTCATCGAGCCCATGCACCACGCAAGCCAGCGGCTCCGTCAGCGCCGCATATTCAAACGGCACCTCATCCGGGACCTTCAGCGTATTCTTCTCCACAATCCGCGCCGGAACCCGTATGTACTCCGCATAAGCCCCATTGTTGAACAGCAGATCCTCGCAAAGATTCTGCTGCCCCTGCCTGCAAAAAAAACAAACATCGCACGGCGCCGAGTTCAAAGCCACCACCCGATCCCCCACCGCAAACTTCGTAACCCCCGAGCCCACCTCAGTCACCGTACCGGCCAGCTCATGCCCAAACGGAATCGGCGGCTTTAGCATCATCGCGTGATATCCCCGCCGATAAACCTTCAGATCTGTCCCGCAAGTCAGCGCGGCCCCCACCTTCACCACCACCTCGCCGGCCTCTGCCTGCGGAACCGGCGTCTGCTCCAGCCGCAGGTCCTCCTTGCCGTACAACACCGCTGCTGTCATCGTTTCCATCACTTCTATCTTCTCATTCCCGCGCCTGCCCCCGCACTCTCTCCCCGATTCCGGTAAACTTCATCAAGTCGTCAAATAACCCTTATGCATCTGATACATTGAGCCACATAACGAAATGGCCTTCGTCTCCCCAGAGCTATACATAAAACAGCAGATCGCCGCCGTCCAGGAATACTCCATCCTCGTCGGCCGCGCCATCTCGAATCTCTTTTCCCGTCCCATCTACTGGGATGAGATCTTCACCCAGATGGACTCCATCGGCGTCGGCTCCATGCCCATCGTCGTCCTCACCGGCTTCTTCACCGGATGCGTCCTAGCGCTCCAGTCCGCCACCGCGCTCGACGCCTTCGGTGCCAAGTCCAAAACTGGCGCCCTCGTCTCTCTCTCCATGGTCAAGGAGCTCGGCCCCGTCCTCACCGGTCTCATGGTCTCCGGCCGCAACGCCTCAGGCATGGCCTCCGAGCTCGGCTCCATGAAGGTCACCGAGCAGATAGACGCCATGCGCGCCCTCGGCACCGATCCCGTCCGCAAGCTCGTCACCCCGCGGCTCGTCGCCACCATCATCATGCTCTTCTTCCTCACCATCGTCGCCGACGCCTGCGGCATCGCCGGAGGCACCCTCATCTCCGTCACTATCATCGGCCTCAACCCCCACACCTACCTCCACAGCTCCTACAGCGGCCTCGTCCACGGAGACATCGTCCAGGGCCTCACCAAACCTCTCTTCTCCGGATTCATCATCGCCACCGTAGGCTGTTACTTCGGCCTCAAAACCACCGGCGGAACCCAGGGCGTAGGCAAAGCCACCACCCAGGCCGTCGTCGTCTCCGCCATCTTCATCATCATCGTCGACCTCCTCGTCACCCGCCTCATGATCGGCATCTTCGGCAGTTGAATCCTGCCAAACGACGGTATCATCTTCATAGAGGAGTCAAAACCATGACACTCCAATTAGACCTGCCGAAAGATATCGAGCAGCGTGTCAACGGCGAAGCGGCACGGCTCAACATGCCTGTCGATACCTACATCCTCTCGCTAGTCGACTCAGCCACTCCAAAACAAGACCAGCCCTCCGCCCCAATCGACGACTTCAAGGGCTATCTCGAAAGTCTGGCGCTCTTTGTAGATAGAACTCCCAACTACCCAACCGACTTCTGGACCCGCGAAATCGTCAGCGCCGATGAGGACGATGAGTAGCTCGCCCGACACTGAGAAGCGTTATCTCGTTGATACAAATGTCCTCTTGGCTATTGCTCAAGGAGACGCCGCTGTCATTGGCTGGATGGCCGCGCTCGAAAAATCACCGGCCCGCTTCTTCATTGGTCTGCAGAATATATGCGAATTCTGGAACGTATCCACCCGGCCAGCCGACAAGAACAGTCTGGGTCTCTCGCCAGAGTTCACCCTGCGCGCCGTCGAGCGCATCCGGCTTGGCTTTAGAGTTTTGCCCGAGAACGAGGCTGTTATCGATGAAATGATCACCACGCTTCAGGCTCATCGCATCTCTGGCAAACAGATCTACGACGCCAAGCTGGTCGCGCTGCAACGAGCGCACCACCTCGATGGCATAATCACTTCGAACCAACGCGATTTCCTTCGTTACTCAGGCGCAAATCCTATCTCCCCGGCAGGGCAACCGTGATGATAGCCACAGCTCTCGAAACAACCCCCTCAACCAGTCCCGCCGGCGAACCCATCGTCTCCTTCGAAGACGTCTCCATCGCCTGGGACGAAAAGGTCGTCCTCGAAAACATCTCCTTCACCGTCCACCTCGCCGAAACCCGCATCATCCTCGGCCCCGCCGGCGTCGGCAAATCCGTCCTCATGAAGCTCACCAACGGCCTCCTCAGACCCGACTCCGGAACCATCCGCGTCTTCGGCGAAGAAGTCACCGCCATGACCGAGTTCGAGCTCTACAAGCTCCGCGCCCGCATCGGCATGGTCTTCCAGGAGTCCGCTCTCTTCGATTCCCTCACCGTCGAGGACAACGTAGCCTACCGTCTCAAAGAGGACCACGTCCCCGAACCCGAGGCCCGCGCCCGCGCCGAAGAGGTCCTCAAGTTCGTCGACCTCGACAACACCATCGACAAGTTCCCCCCCGAGCTCTCCGGCGGCATGCGCCGCCGCGTCTCCATCGCCCGCGCCATCATCTCAAAACCCGATCTCATCCTCTACGACTCACCCACCGGCGGCCTCGACCCCATCACCTCCACCACCATCGTCGACCTCATCATCAAGCAGCGCGACGCCGCCCACACCACCTCACTCCTCATCACCCACCGCCTCCAGGACGCCTTCCGCCTCGCCATGCATCACTTCGATTCCGCCACCGGCCAGGTCGAGCCCATCCCTAACAACGGCATAGACGACAGCACCAAATTCCTCGTCCTCAATGAAAAGCACATCGTCTTCGACGGCGCCACCCACGAACTCGTCCACACCACCGACCCCTGGCTCCGCGAGTACCTCAGCTAACCCACACATTCTTCTACTTTCTTCCCCACCAGTTGCCCAAAAAAAGAGGCAACTTTCCGCAAATTAGCGCAAAAGTTTGCACTTTAGAGCCTGTAATCGGGAAGATTTTTCTCAAAAAACCGCAGAAAACCCGTCTGGCAGCTAACTTGCTCGTTATAATCAATAGTACCAACCCCAAAAAAACCAATCGTATCGATTGTTGATCTGGAGAAGTCTTGCAAAAAATGTCTCGCTTTATCGTCTGCTCTGCCTTGCTTCTCGGCCTGTCAGTAGCTAAAACCGCTTCCGCGGAATCCATGGATTACTTCACCGTAACCGAAGCCGCAACCTCCACCAGCATCCAGTTTGAATTGCCCAGCAACCCTACAGTCGGCGAATTCAGCACTGGCTCAACCACCTTCGAGTTTTCAAACGTCGGCGTCAGCTTCGACGGAATTTCTACCACCGCAAACATCTGGTTCGGATCCACCGAGCTTTATATGGTGACTGCGGGAGGACTTCAGCAGGAGTTTGACATTGAATCCTCTCCCATCATGTACACCGGTACTCTAAGCAACCCGACCTCCTTCAATATCGGCACCTTCAACGGCGTCGACGACAGCCACACCGGCGATCCCGTCGTGGTCACCATCAACCCCGTCCCCGAGCCAGGCACCCTCGCCCTTCTCGGCACCGGAGCGCTCGGCCTGGCCGGCGTAGTCCGCCGTCGCTTCAGCCTCTAATAATCAGATCCATCTACTCTCGGCTCCGTACGCTTCGCGGCACGATCGTGAAGCCTACGGGGCTTTTTCTTTCTGTACCTCAATAAAGTGAATCTGGTCGCCTACCGCTTCCCTTCCTCCCACTCCTTATAAGAGATCCGAGGCTGCGTCACAAAAGCATCTCTCGTCCTCACATAATTCCCCAGCCCATTCATCCGCCCAATCGCGTGCAGCTCATCCGCCTTGATATAAGGCCCAGCCGAATCGACAAACCTGTCTTCAACATAAAACCCAACCACCCGGCCCAGGATGATCCGTGACCGCCCAATCTCAATCGTCGCGTGCTCCACGCATTCGAGCGCCGCATGGCACTCCGCGATCCGCGGCACCTTCACATGCTTCGAAGCCACCGTCGTCAACCCCGCCATCTCCACCTCACTCACGCCCTCAGGAAAATCTGTCGCGCAGATATTCATCTGCTTCAGCAAATCCTCCGTCACCACATTCACCACGAACTCTCCCGTCCGCCGTATATTCCGCGCCGTATCCTTCGGGACAAAGTGCTCCCCCGGCCGATTCGTCACCCCAATCCCCACCACCGGAGGATCGGTACAAAGGTAGTTGTACGCGCTGAACGGAGCGGCATTCAGCCGCCCATCCCCATCCATACTCGTCACCCACGCAATCGGCCGCGGAGCAACCAACCCAATCAACAGGTTGTAAATCGCCCGCGCCGGCGCCTTCTCCACATCAAATTCCATCGCCGCTCTCACCTCACCACTTAGCAGCCTACAGCACCCACCCAAAAATCCCCTCGGCCCCCCATCCTTCAATCCTTTCTTATCCCTCTTATCCCGTTCCTGCTTTCGGTCCGCATCATCCGCGCAGATCCGCGGTCGGCCTTCAGAGGACGCTGTAGCGTTGGCTTCCCACTGGGATATGCTTTATCTCCATAGATAATCTCCCAACTCAACCCCGAGGTACCATGAAACCCACCCTGATCTTCCTGCTGGCCCTCACCCTCCCCTCCGCCGCCCAGACGGCCCAGATGCCCAATGCACCCCTCATCCATACCGCCACCGAACTTGCTCAGATAGAAACCAGGCTCATCACCGAAGCCGCCATCTCCCCCAACGGCTCCGCTAACCAGCAGATGGACACCCTGCCCAACTCCTACACCCTCCTCGTGGCCCGCGTCCATACTGGCGAGGCCGAGCTCCACAAGTTCTACGCCGACCAGATGATGGTCACCCGCGGCACCCTCACCCTCGTCACTGGCGGAACCCTCGGCATGCCCCACACCGTCGCGCCCGATCAGCCCAACGAACTCCGCGCCCCTGTCCTGGAAGGTGGTCTGGAGATAATCCTCCACCCCGGCGACATCGCACGCATCCCGGCAAACATCCCCCACTGGGTCAAGCTCGCCCCCAACACCACCGTCACCTACCTCGTCTTCAAACAAAAGGTAGACTCCAAACAAAAATAGAAGTCCCCACCCTCCATACCCACCTTGTCTGCTAGAATTGATGTAGATTCAAAGTCCGGCACCGCGCCGGACTTTCGCATTTAACCGGGCCTCCTTTACACTGGAAGTCCAAACCTAAAGTCTTTTCTTCGAAGACTTTGCACACAATCAGGGGGGAGGGGGTACGTGCCGGAACAAACGCAGCAAGACATAAATTCGCAGCAGTATCGCATGCCCGCCGAGTGGTCCCCTCACGCCGCCACCTGGATCGCCTGGCCCCACAACGCCGAGGACTGGCCCGGAAAATTTCAACCCATCCCCTGGGTCTACGCCGAGATCGTCCGCCACCTCTCTCACGTAGAAGACGTCCACATTCTCGTCAACAACGACGACGCCGAAAACCGTGCCACCGGACACCTCCGCCGTGCCGGAGCCAACCTTGCCCGCCTCCACTTCCATCACTGGCCCACCGATCGCGTTTGGGTCCGAGACTCCGGCCCAATTTTCGTAAAGAAAATAAAAAGAAATTCCGTTTCTAATGAATTCGACGCCGACCTGGCCGTCACCAACTGGAAGTTCAACGCCTGGGCAAAGTACGACAACTGGCGCCGCGACAATATGATCCCCCACCACGTCGCCGAGCACTACGACATCCCCGAGCTCTGCGCCCAAATCGATCTCGGCGACGGCCGCCCCCTGCACCGCATCGTCCTCGAAGGCGGCTCCATCGACACCAACGGCGCCGGTCTCCTCCTCACCACAGAGGAATGCCTCCTCTCGAAGATCCAGGAGCGCAACCCCGGCCTCGGCACCGAAGAAGAGACCCGCCAGCACCTCGAAGCCGCCTTCAAAAAATACCTCGGCATCGAGAAAACCATCTGGCTCAACCGCGGCTGCGCCGGAGACGACACACACGGCCACGTTGACGACATCACCCGCTTCGTCCCCGGCCCAAACGAGAACGCCAACACCATCCTCACCGCCGTCGAGCGCAATACCCGCGACGAGAACCATCTCCCCCTCGCCGAAAACCTCGACCGCCTCCGCTCCGCCCGCAACCTTGAAGGTCAGCCCTTCGAAATCATCGAGCTCCCCATGCCCGCGCCCGTCATCTTCGAAGGCCAGCGTCTCCCCGCCAGCTACGCCAACTTCTACATCGCCAACGATCTCGTCCTCGTCCCCACCTTCAACGACCGCAACGACCGCCACGCCCTCAATATCATCGCCCGCTGCTTCCCCACCCGCGAAGTCATCGGCATCCACGCCGTAGACCTCGTCTGGGGCCTTGGCACCCTCCACTGCATGACCCAGCAGGAGCCCGCGTAACCCTCATTTTCACTTCAGGAGTCAGCAACATCTATGTCGAAGCGCGAATTCCAGACCGAAGTAAGTCAGCTCCTCCAGCTCATCGTGCACTCGCTCTACTCGCACCCGGAGATATTCCTACGCGAGCTCATCTCCAACTCCTCCGACGCACTCGACAAGCTGCGTCACCTCACCCTCGTCGACGAGTCCTTCAAGTCCCTTCCCTTCAACCCCCGCATCGACCTAACTCTCGACGAGGAGAACAAGACCCTCACCATAGCCGACACCGGCATCGGCATGAACGAGGAAGACCTCATCTCCCATCTCGGCACCATCGCCCGCTCCGGCACCAAGAACTTCCTCTCCCAGCTCTCCGGCGACGCCAGGAAAGACTCCAACCTGATCGGCCAGTTCGGCGTAGGCTTCTACAGCGTCTTCATGGTCGCCGACAGCGTAGAAGTCATCAGCCGCAAAGCGGGTGAAGAACAAGCCTGGCGCTGGACCAGCGACGGCAAGTCCGGCTTCGACATCCAGCCCGCAGAACGCGAAGTAGCCGGAACCACCGTCATCATCCACTTCAACGAAGAGGGCAAGCAGTACGCCAACAGCTGGCGCCTGCAGGAGATCGTCAAGAAGTACTCCAACCACATCGCCTTCCCCATCTTCCTCACCTACGACAAGTCAGAGTGGAACGCTGAAGAAAAGAAGTCCATCAAGACTCGCACCACCGAGCAGGTCAACGCAGCCAGCGCCCTATGGCGCCGCTCCAAATCCGAACTAACCGACGACGACTACAAAGAGCTCTACAAATCCATCACCGGCGACTCCGAAGACCCACTCTTCTGGATCCACACCAAGGCCGAAGGCTCGCTCGAATACACAACTCTTTTCTACGTTCCATCCAAAGCTCCGCTCGACCTCTACCACGCCGAGTACAAGGTAGGCGTCAAACTCTACGTCAAGCGCGTCTTCATCATGGATGACGCCAAAGAACTTCTCCCCCAATACCTCCGCTTCGTCCGCGGCATCATCGACAGCGAAGACCTGCCCCTAAACGTCAGCCGCGAGATTCTCCAGCAGAACCGCGTTCTCACAAGCATCCGCACCGCCAGTGTAAAGAAGATCCTCTCCGAGCTGAAAGCCATCGCCACCAACCAGCCCGACCTCTACCTGAAGTTCATCACCCAATACAATCGCCCCCTCAAAGAGGGCCTCTACAGCGACTTCGCCAACCGTGAAGCCCTCCTCGATCTCATCCGCTTCAAGTCCACCAAAGTCGAAGGCCTCACCAGCCTCTCCGAAGTCATGTCGCGCATGAAGGAAGGCCAGAAGAGCATCTACTACATCACCGGCGGCCCCGAGTCTCTCCTCCGCACCTCCCCGCTGCTCGAAATCTATAAAAAGAAAGACATCGAAGTCCTCATCCTCGACGACGAGTTCGACGAGATCGTCTTCGCTGGCGTCGACAAGTACGGCGACATCGACCTCAAATCCGTCAATAAAACCGCCACCAGCGAAGACCTTAAAGACGATTCCACCTCCGAAGCCAACCCCGAAGACGGCGAAGCCCTCAAGCCTCTCCTCGACAAGCTAAAGGCCACCCTCGGCGACCGCGTAAAAGACGTTCGCGCCTCTGTCCGCCTAGCCGACAGCCCTTCCGTCATCGTCTCCGACGAGGACGAACCCTCCATGCAGATGCAGCAGATGCTCCGAGCGATGGGCCAGACGAACTTTCCTGCCCCCAAACCCACCCTCGAAATCAACCCCGACCACGAGATCGTCAAAAAACTCCTCGCCCGCCCCCTTGACTCTGGGAAACCGGACCCCCTAGCCGATGACGCCGCATGGCTCCTCTTCGATCAGGCACTCCTCATGGAAGGCGTCCCGCTCAAAGATCCCGCCGCCTTCGTGCAGCGCCTCAACCGCGTCCTGAGCGAGTCCATTTAACCAACGCCATGTCCGAAACCTCCATCGCCGATCTCGATTACCTCCGCGAAGCCATAGCCGAAGCCCACGCCGCCGAAGCCGCCGGCGAAGTCCCCATCGGCGCAATCGTCGTCTCCCCCGACGGCAACATCATCGGCCGCGGCAACAATCGCGTCCTCCGCGACCACGACCCCACCGCCCACGCCGAAATCGTCGCCCTCCGCGCCGCCGGCCGCGCCCTCGAAAACTACCGCATTCTCACCGAGAAAGGCGGCTGCACCCTCTACGTCACCCTCGAGCCCTGCGCCATGTGCGCCGGAGCCATCCTCCACGCCCGCATCTCCCGCCTCGTCTACGCCGCCCCCGACCCCAAGGCCGGCGCCTGCGGCTCCGTCCTCGCCGTCATGAACCACCCCCAGCTCAACCACCGTGTCGAAGTCTCCTCCGGCCTCCTCGCCGATGACTGCGGCAGCATGCTCACCAACTTCTTCGTACAGCGGCGCAAGCGCGCCACGCATCCTACCCCCTCAGGAGACGAAATTGGCGACGAAGAAAAAATGGTCCGCAAAGGTTGACACCGACTCTACCCACCCGGAGCCTGGTCTCTTCAACAAAAGCGCATCTACAATCGCAAAACGCCTCGCGACCAAAGATGTCTCCCCCAAAGGCCCCGCCTCCGGAATGCGAATGTTGAACTTCTACATCAATCGCGCCGGCAAAAACCTCCCCCCATCCCGACTCAAAACCCTGGAGCACGCCAAAGAAATCCTCTCCGGCATCATCGCCTCCAGCAAAGAAAATCCCGCCCCAAAATCCTCACCACGCAAAACTGCTAAAAAGACCGCAAAGAAATTAGCAAAGAAATCTTCCCACACAAAGACGACCAACGCATAACATTCGAGACAGACACTCACTGGAGTCGGCAATGCCCTCACGTCTCGAAGGAAAAGTCGCCATCGTCACCGGCTCTGGCTCCGGCATCGGCCAGGCCATCGCCATCCGTCTCGCCAGCGAAGGCGCATCCATTGTCGTCGACTACCGCGACCACATCGAACAAGCCCAGGAGACAAAATCCCGCGCCGAGGCCGCCGGCGGCAAAGCCATCCTCGTTCAGTCCGACGTCTCCATCCTCGCCAACAATCAGAACCTCGTCGACCAGACCTACGCCCAGCTGGGCCGCTGCGACATCCTCGTCAACAACGCCGGCGTAGAAAAGAACGCCGCCTTCTGGGACGTCACCGAAGCCGACTATGACTTCGTCCTCAACGTCAATCTCAAGGGCGCCTTCTTCCTTACCCAGGCCTTCGTCCGCCGCCTCCGCGACGCCAGACTCCCCGGCCGCGTCATCAACATCTCTTCCGTCCACGAGGACATGGTCTTCCCCAACTTCGCGACCTACTGCGCCTCCAAAGGCGGCATCCGCATGCTCATGCGCGACCTCGCCGTCGAGCTCGGCCCTCTCGGCATCACCGTCAACAACATCGCCCCCGGCGCCATCAACACTCCCATCAACACCTCTCTCCTCGCCAACAAGCCAAAACTCGACGCCCTTCTCCGCAACATCCCCCTCGGCCGCCTCGGCACCACCGACGACGTCGCCTCGCTCGCCGCCTTCCTGGCCTCCGACGAAGCCGCCTACATCACCGGCAGCACCTACGTCGTCGACGGCGGCCTCATGCGCAACTATCACGAGCAGTAGACAAGAGGACCAACGCCGATGATCTTTGGTGCGCACGTGGTCCTATACAGCACAGACGCCGACGCTGACCGCGCCTTCCTGCGCGACGTCCTGGAATTTGCATCCGTGGATGCCGGCCACGGATGGCTGATCTTCGCGCTGCCTCCTGCAGAGGTAGCAGTTCATCCCGCCGGCGAGAATGACCGGCCCGAACTCTATCTAATGTGTAACGATCTACGAGCGGAGATTGCAACACTCGCCAGCAAGGCCGTCCAGTGTTCCGAGGTGCAGGAAGCCAGATGGGGTTCCATCGTCAAAGTCCGGCTTTCTGGCGGCGGCGAGATAGGCCTCTATCAACCGAGGCACCCAACCATCATGCCCATCCCGTCTGATTGACCACCATCGAGTAGCCAACATCTTCGACGCTGACGGTAAAATACAACTATGGACATCACCGTCTACTCCGCAGCCTGGTGCCGAGACTGCCGCACAGCCAAGCGCTTCCTCACCGACCATAACATCCCCTTTACCGAAGTCGATATCGAGTCCACCCCTGGCGCCGCCGAACTCGTCATCGCCAACGTCGGCAAGCGCGCCATCCCTCAGTTCGTCCTCGACGGCAAATGGATCCAACCCTACAAGCCCGGCCAGGGCTTCCTCTACGACGAGATGTCCGAGCTCCTCGGCGTCACGCAAGACAAATAACTCGTCAGGCTCACTAACTGGCAACTAACAACTAGCAACTAACAACCGAGCCCCTATGATCGCCCGCTACACCCGCCCAGACATGGGCCGCATCTGGTCCGACGAAAACAAGTACCGCTGCTGGCTCACCGTAGAAATCGCCGCCTCGCAGGCCCTCGCCCACTTCGGCCTCGTCCCCCAGTCCGCCGCCGACGCCATCCGCGACCGCGGCAACTTCACCGTAGCCCGCATCGACGAGATCGAAGCCGAAGTCCGTCACGACGTCATCGCCTTCACCACCACCGTAGCCGAGCACATCGCCGACCCCGACGCCTCCCGCTGGCTCCACTACGGCCTTACCTCCACCGACGTAGTCGACACCGCGCAGTCCCTCCAGCTCAAAGAAGCCTCCGCCATCATCCGCACCGGCATCGTCGCGCTGTCAAACACCCTCAAAAAGCGCGCCCTCGAGTTCAAGCACACCCCCATCATCGGCCGCACCCACGGCGTCCACGCCGAGCCCACCACCTTCGGCCTCAAGCTCCTCCTCTGGTACTCCGAGATGCAGCGCAACCTCACCCGCTTCGACGCCGCCGCCGAAGACCTCCGCGTAGGCAAGCTCTCCGGAGCCGTCGGCACCTTCGGCCACCTCAAGCCCGAGCACGAAGAAGCCATCTGTAACCAACTCGGTCTCAAACCCGTAGCCGTCGCCACACAAGTTGTCCAGCGCGACCGCCACGCCGCCTACATCGCCTCGCTCGCCATCCTCTGCTCCACCCTCGACAAGATCGCCACCGAGATCCGCCACCTCCAGCGCACCGAGGTCCGCGAGGCCGAAGAGTTCTTCTCCGAAAAGCAGAAGGGCTCCAGCGCCATGCCGCACAAGCGCAACCCCATCACCTCCGAGCAGATCTCCGGCCTCGCCCGCGTAGTCCGCGCCAACGCCCAGACCGCCTTCGAGAACATCGCCCTCTGGCACGAGCGCGACATCTCCCACTCCTCCGCCGAGCGCGTCATCCTCCCCGACTCCACCATCCTCGCCGACTACCTGCTCGCCAAAACCGAGAACCTCATCGCACAAGCTCCTCGTCTACCCCGCCCGCATGTTGAAGAACCTCGAATCCACCGGCGGCCTCGATCTTCTCCGGCCAGCTCCTCCTCGACCTCGCCGAGTCCGGCATGTCCCGCGAAGACGCCTACCGCCTCGTCCAGACCCACGCCATGCGCGCCTGGAAGAACGACCTCGTCTTCCGCGACGAAATCGCCAAAGTCCCCGAGATCACCTCCCGCCTCTCCCCCGACAAACTAGCCCGCGCCTTCGACTACACCCGCCAGCTCGCCAACGTCAGACGCCATCTTCACCCGCGTCCTCGAATAATTATTGCCATGACAACGGCTCTAATTTTCGTTTGCGTCGGGCTATATTTGATCTTTGGCGGACTGACAGCTGAATACTTGATCGATGAGAGTGAAGGTCTCGCGAGTCCCGAGGAAAAAGAGAAGGCCAAGGCAACGCCGTTCAAGCGATTCGTCGTAGTTTGCGCTGGGATAGCTTCTTCGGGTTGGGGTATCTATCACCTTTTTCATTTACCGCGGTAGCAACGCAAATGCTAAAGTGAACCCATGGAGGCATTATGGCCAGCCTGACCATCGCAATCGATCCCGAGATCCTCGAAGCCGCCAAGCTTGAGGCCGAGCGCCGTCACGTCAGCCTCGACCAGATGGTCGCTGACTATCTCGCCACCATCGCGCATGCAAGCGACCATACTGCTAACGCAGAGAACCTCATTCGGCTGATGGAGGAAGGCGTCCTCGGCCACGTCGACAAGCCCCTGACGCGCGAAGAGATATACGCCGAGCGTACGTGGCCGCGTTCGTAGACACGAACATCCTCATCTACGCCTTTGCCGATACCGCCAGTGGTCCAATCGATAAAGTGGCCATCGCCAGAGCATTGCTCACCTCTTTATTCATACGCACAGGTACTCGGAGAGTTCTCTGCGAATGCGATTCGCAAAAGCAAACCACCGCTCACCATTGAACAAGTCACACAGAGAGTTCAGGAACTAAGCCAGCAAACTGTCGTGCCCATCGACGAGACCCTTGTCGTCTTGGCCCTCCAACGCGTCCAGCAAAGCCGCATCAGCTACTGGGACGCGCTGATAGTCGAGTCCGCCATCCGTTCCGGCGCAACCATCCTCTACACCGAGGACATGCACCACAGCACAAGCTATGGAACCCTCCAGATCCGCAACCCATTTCTCCCTTAGGCGCCGCCCTACCCTATCCCGAAAACCTCTCCACGCTATAAGATTTCCATATGAGCGACTTCATCCCCAAAGCATCCGAAGTAAAAGTACGCGGGCTAGGCCCGAAGGCCCAGAAGCTCCAGGCGCTACGCGAAAAAGCCGCAGCCCAGGCAAAGAGTGGCGACAAGTCCCTCGCCGGCACCGCCGCCACCTCCGTCAAGGCCAAGGACTCCTCCGGCTTCAAGAAGACCTCCTTCCAGCGCAAAGCCACCTAACCCCGTAGCCTAATCCAGATCGAAATCCCTGAGCGGCCTCTCCGTCAGCGGAGTTTCCTTCGCCTTCTTCACCGCCTCGGCAAACTTCTTCGCCAGCACATCATCCTTGTTCTTCTGCGCATCCACGCTCTGCGCAAAGATCGAGTCCCTCCGCGCATCCGCCTCGCGCAGCGCCTTAGCCGCCTCGCCAAAGTCCTCGAACATCTTCTTCTTCGGAGCGGACTTGTGCGCAATAATCGACCGCGTCACCGGATCAATCTTCAGCATCGCCCCACAATCCGGACACATCACCTCAAAAGCCTCGTCACTCATCCCCATCGTTCTGTACCTCGCCAACCATTCTAAAACTCACTTCGCTTGACAAAACCACCCCACCAAAACGGGCTTCTGAAAACCTGTACGCGCGCACCACACCCCGCCACTAGACAATACTTCAGCCACCTCAGAAACGAAGTCCAAGCCTAAAGATAATATTTTGAATACTTTGCACAATTTTACGGGGGGGGGGAGCCTATCTAAACACGCACCACAATATGGCCCGGACAAAGGCTCTCCGCCTCCGTCACCAGCCGCTCTACCAGCCCCTCACCCTGCCGCGCCAGAAACCACACCCCCGCCAGCACTCTCTCCTGCGGATGCTCATCCGGAAACAGGTTCAGCATCATCGCCGTCGCATGTTTCTTCAGGCTGGTCTCCCTCTGCAGCTCATACGTCGCCGCCATCCGCCGCAGCCGGTTCATCTGGTACAGCATCTTCGACCCCGAGACCTCCGCCGCCCGTCCCAGGTTCTCATCCATCCTGCCCATATATGCCGTCAGGGCCGCAAGCTCCGCCTCCATCGCATTCCCCACCGCGGCCAGTCTGCGTTTTTCCTCAATCGGCATAGCCCGCGCGCCCAACCGCTGCGCCAGCTCGTCCGTAGTCTTTGCCTCCAGCACATCCCCCAGCGAGATCTCGTGCTGCTCCATCACCGCCGCAATCGCCGGTTCAATCAGCGTCGCGCTCAACCGCGGCAGCACTGGCGTAATCCGTCCCAGAATCGCCTCGTAAGCCACCGCGCTCTGCGCAAAGTAAGCAATCTCCGCCGGCCCACCGATATAAGCCACCGTGGGCAAAATCGTATCCTGAAACACCGGCCGCAGCAGCGCATTCGGGCTCACCCGCTCCGGAGCGCTCTCTAAAATCCCCAGCACCTCCGCCGTCGAGTAGCTCCGCCCATTTGCCTTCCACCCACCATCGGCCAGCCGCCGCAGTGCCGCCCGCTCACCGGTCGCTTCATCGACTAAAAACAAAAGGCTCTGCCCCGCCGTCACCAGCACCTGTGCGTGATACCCCAGCGCCTCGAGCTCCTTCGTCCGCGCCAGCAGCTTCTCTTCCAGCTCATCTGCATGCTCAATCGCATACCGCAGCGTACTTGTCCCCAGAGAATGAAACGCCCGCCCCGCCGCGTCCATCACCACCAAGCCCTCAGCCTCGAAGATCCTCGCCATCAATCGCGCAAACGCCCCACCCAGCGTAGGCTTATATCCATCCCGAGGCGCATAACACTCCCGCAGCAACTCGCCCACCGGCCCATACCCCAGCAGCTCCTCCGCCCGCGCCAGCGTGGCCTCAATCTCCGGCCCAATCTCGATCCCCCCACCGGTACCGGACCCGCCACCTTCAACTCCGCCCTCAACGTCTCCACCGCATCCTTCGTCAGCAGCGACACCTGGTCGATCTCCTCGAGATCATGGTCCTCCGTCGCCAGCCAGAACACCGGCACATGGTCCTTCCCCGTCGCGCGCGTCGCCTGCTTCGCCCGAGCAACCGCAGTAGCCGCCTTCAACAACGTCAGCAGCGGCCCTCCAAACAACCCCACCTGCTGCCCCGTAACCACCGCCCGCGCGCCCACCCGCAGCCTCTCAATATTCGCAAGCGCAGCAGGTCCCGCGCCAAACTCAACGCTCTGCGTCTTCAGCGCATCCGCCAGCCGCGCAGCATCGCCCTTCCACCCATCGCCGCCGGCCATCCATCTTCCCGACAGCGGCTCCGCCCCATACCACCGGCGCACTGGAGCATCCGCCGGACTCTCCGCCATCGCCAGATACCCGCGATAGAGCTCAGAGATATTCGGCAGAGTCGAAATGGGATAACACTCACCGCTCATCGCAGTCCTATTGCCTCAAATAGCCTCAAAATAACCACACCAACATCCGAGCGTCGTGTTTCAGCAGTTGGACGCCGGACATGCCTTACCAGGTTACATACAGATGCATCCCGTTGGATGCCCATCACACTACTCCCGATGCAGGATGATACCGTAGCTGTATGGCAGCCACAAAAACAAAAGCCCGTCTCACCCCAGCCTCCACTTCTGTTAAAAACTCAACAAAGCCCCCCGCGAAGGCCAAAAAGGCCCGTCTCATCTCCTCCAAACTCGCCTATAAAGGCAAAGTCTTCTCCGTCTTCACCGACACCGTCATCGAGCCCACCGGCTACCGCAACATCCGCGACGTCATCCGCCACAACGGCTCCGTCGTCATCCTCGCCATCGACGACTCCCCCGAAACCGGCAACCCCGCCGACCCCATTGTCATTATGGAGCGCCAGTACCGCCACGCCGCCGGCCAGTTCCTCCTCGAACTCCCCGCCGGCCGCATCGAGCCCAACGAAGCCCCTCTCGCCGCCGCTCGCCGCGAGATGATCGAAGAGACCGGATATCGCGCAAAACGCTGGACCCTCCTCACAAAATACTTCGCCAGCCCCGGCTTTCTCGGCGAGTGGATGCAGATCTACCTCGCCCGAGACATCCGCCCCGGCACCGCACAGCCCGAGGCCGACGAGCAGATTGAAATCCTGCGCATCCCCCTCTCTCAGGCCCTCGGGCTCATCGCCGCCCGCAAAATCCACGACGGCAAAACCCTCATTGGCCTCATGCTCTACGACGCCGCCCACCGCGCCGGCCGCCTCTAGCAACGGCCCCGCGCTGCAATTAGAATCAGGGCAACGCGCAACCCTATGTGCGCAAATCGACAGTGTCTAGAATTCCGTATGTGAATTTCTTGCCTCACTTCCACCTCTCTCCCCGGTCATCTCAGGCAACCCAATCGCGACTCTCTCTGTCGTATGTGATACGGCCTCTGCCGTCACACGTTTAGAGGCCGCAACGGACCAGATGCAGCGAGGAGAACGATCCATGGCGCAGTACAAAGGCACAGTAAAGTGGTTCAACAATGCAAAAGGATACGGCTTTCTAGGGCGCGAAGAAGGAGCAGACGTCTTCGTTCACTACAGCTCAATCCAGCTCGATGGCTACAAGACCCTGAAAGAAGGCGACGTTGTCGAGTTCGATGTCATCCAGGGAGCAAAAGGACCCCAGGCAGATCAGGTTATGCGCGTTAAGGAAGCTTGAACCTTAACACCCCGGATAAAACCTTCAAACAGTACTACTGCTCCTTGGAACCTTGATCATCTGCCTTGGTTCTGCCCACCTCCCGCGCGACAGCGAGCGTGTAACGCGCCGCCGCACCGCGCACCCTTCCGTTCGAACGGGCTTTCCTGAGGCATACTTGAGTTGCAGGCGGATAACCCTTCCGCCGGCCCTCACTCTCATGGACAACATCACCATCGCCCGTCTCCTCGACGAAACCGCCTCGCTCCTCGAAATCGACGCCGCCGACCCCTTCCGCATCCGCTCCTACCGCCGCGCCGCCGAGGCCGTTGAGCAGCAGACCACCCAGCTCAGCACCCTCGTCCCAAACGCAGCCCAGCCCGACGCTGACCTCAAGCCTCTCCTCGCCATCCCCGGCATCGGCAAAGGTATGGCCGCCAACATCGTCGCGCTCGTCTCCACCGGCACCATGCCCCTCCGCGAAGAGCTTCTCCTCAAATACAAGCCCACCATGCTCGAGCTCCTCCGCCTCCCCGGCATGGGCCCCAAAACCGTCGCGCTCGTCTGGTCCGCCTGCCAGGTCTGCGACATCGACACCCTCGAAGCCGCCGCCAAAGCCGGCCATCTCACCAAGCTCCCCCGCATGGGCGAAAAGTTCGTCACCAAGCTCCTCAAAGGCATCGAGGACTACCGCGCCAACTCCAGCCGCTTCCGCATCGACAAAGCCCAGCACCACGCCGACATCATCAGCGACCTCATCCGCGCCTTCCCTGGCATCGATGAGATCACTCCCGCCGGCTCCCTCCGCCGCGGTCGCGAAACCGTCGGCGACCTCGACCTCCTCGTCACCGGCCCCGCCTGCGAGCCCGACGTAGTCTCCGCCGCAGTCGAGCACGTAGCCTCACTCCCGCTCATCGACAAGCTCCTCGCCAAGGGCCAGAACAAAGTCTCCTTCACCCTCCGCAACAACCTCCAGGTCGACGTCCGCCTCCTTCCCCGCAGCGGCTACGGAGCAGCTCTCCAATACTTCACCGGCTCCAAGATGCACAACGTAGCCCTCCGCCAGCGCGCCATCAAGCGCGGCCTCACCCTCAACGAGTACGCGCTCCTCCGATTGAAAGACGACGAAGCTACTGGAGAATTAGCCAACAAGATCATCGCCGCCGCCCACGAAGAAGAGATCTACCGCGCCCTCGACCTCGACTACATCCCGCCCGAGCTCCGCGAGAACTCCGGCGAGATCGAAGCCGCCGCCGCCAGCTTTTCCGGAACGGCCGCAGGCGCTCTCCCCCAGCTCATCACCCTCACCGACATCCGCGGTGATCTCCACATGCACACCAACGCCACCGACGGTCGCGACACCATCCGCCAGATGGCCGAAGCCGCCCTCGCCCGCGGCCTCAAATACATCGCCATCACCGACCACTCCAAGGCCCTCGCCATGGCCAACGGCCTCGACGACACCCGCGCCCTCGCCCACATCAAAGCAATCGCGAATCCGACGCAAATTCGAGCCGAATTCGCCAGCGCAGGCCCCCAATGGCGAGCCACGAAGCCGCGCAAAAGGCGCAAAAAAAATCTGCCGCCAGCCCTTCTGATCCTGGTCCTGATCCCATCCCTCGCCCTTCCGCATCCTCCCCGGCATAGAGGTCGACATCCTCGCCGACGGCACCCTCGACCTCGACGACTCAACCCTCGCCCAGATGGACATCGTCATCGCCAGCGTCCACTCCAGCTTCAACCAGCCCGCCGAAGAGACCACACCCGCGTCCTCCGTGCCATGGAGAATCCCCACGTCCGCATCCTCGGTCACCCCACCGGCCGCAAGGTCCTCAGCCGCGAACCCTACGCCATCTTCATCGACACCATCCTCAAACGCGCCTCCGAACTAGGCGTAGCCGTCGAACACAACGCAAGCCCGGCCCGCGCTGACCTCAACGACCTCAACCTCCGCCTCGCCAAACAATTCGGCTGCAAAATAGTAGTCAACACCGACGCCCACTCCACCGAAGAGCTAGACCAGATGCGTTACGGAATAACCCAGCTCCGCCGAGCCTGGCTCACCGCACCTGATATCCTCAACACCCAACCGACAGCCGAAGCCCTCTTGTCCCAGCTCCGCCCCAAACCCTGAGTCGTCAACAACTGGCTTCAATTCACCCGCAACAACCCCGCCACCGAAATATCCTCATCTACATCCGGCCAGTGAATCCCCTGCCCTCGCCCAATCAACCGCCAGTGCTTTCGTTGCTCCGGCGTAGCGTCGCGCAAGCGAGGAAACCACTCCAGCGGCACCGACAACTCTCGCCCATCCGCCAGAGTCACTCGCAGCTGCGAGGCTTCTACTGCAACATCCACCGCCGTCGCATCCAGTTCAACCGCCGAAGTGCTCATGCCATGCCTCCAGAAACTTATCGCGATGCTCGACTACCAGTGCCCGAATCCGCGTAAGCTCGTGTGAACGAAACCCGTGCTCGAAGCCAACTGCACCGGCTCTAGCCAATATTTTGCCACCTTTTCATCATTCTCCACATGAATATGAGGTGGCTCATTCTTTTCATTGCTATAGAAGAAAAATCGGTACGGACCGATGACCAGAACTGTCGGCATACACCCAGCCTACTCTGGATTGCCGATTCTGCACTGAACTTCAAATCATCCTCCCACCCCCTCTTTCGCATCGAACTCTAAAACAACAAGTGATAGGCTGCAACAATCATGAGAATCCGCTGGCCGGCCGCAATCATCCTCTGGCTCTGCGCACTTCCCGCCGCTCAGGCGACCTCCTACTTCTTCGTCTTCTCCGACGGAGTCTTCTACATAGGCGCCGATACTCTAATGGGCGTTATGCCTGCAGTCCCTTCCGGCTACTCCGGACGCAAATCAGCCTTCCAGTTCACTCATGGCTGCAAAATGCTCGTCAGCAATACATTTGTCGTAACGCCACTCGGCTGGGATGGCGAGATGCTATAATCCCGGATCGAAAAGGCAATCTGGTCAAACCCGTCGGCCTTGTGCCGCTCTATCCGCGCATTCGTACCATCCTGTCATCCGCCAAAGACCCTGACAGCGTATTCGATAAGCTCCAAAAAGCCGCCGAGCAAACCTCCGCCGAGCTCTTCAACTATCGCAAGAAGATAGGAGCACCCGAGGTCGCCTCTCCGGACATCGCGTTGGCCCTCTTCTATTGGAAGGACGGCATCGTCTATCACCGAATCATCCAGACCAAAAGCAGGGTCAGGAACCATGAACAGGTCGTAGTCTCAAGCCTCGGCAACCCCCGGTCTCTGGTCTCCAACTCCCTCGCAGGTTATGGTCTCGTCGACGCAATGCAGATACCACCCACCGCCGCGGAGAGACGGCTCTTCCACTCGTTCGTCGACATCATTCCCTTCACCCTGTCAAAACAATCCGAGATGACCCCCGATGCCGTCGGCCCACCCTTCACCATCTTCAAACTCTCTGCTTCCGGCGGAGAATGGTCTGCAAACGGATCGATGTGCAAAAGTAATTCTTTCCTGAAGTCACCAACCCCACCTTAACGAACCCCATCACCGACCAATATCCCGCCTCAATCACCTGCTGCTCTCGCCGCCGTCTGTCTCCATAAAACCTTCGAGACCACCACCGCCACCACGATCCCGAAACTAACCTCCAGAAATCGATCGTACGCCACCTCCCAGTGCGACCGCGAGTTCGCTGCCAGCAGCACGATCGTCACCGTCACGCCTGCCATTCGTCCCGCGGTCTTTAACCCTGCTATCTCCGGCACTAGCATGCACACCAGCACTGCCATGGCATAGACAATCAAATGCCCATTCCAGAAGTACGACACGCCCAATCCCACCAGAGCCCCCAGCGCTGTCCCAATCAATCTGTCCCGCGAAGCCACCAGCGTATCGGCAGATTCCGACTGCATCACCACAATCGTCGAGATACAAGCCCAAAATCCCGGCTTGAGACCGACCACCCGCACCAGCCCAAGACAAACACCCGCAGCAATCGCCGTCTTCAGCCCATGCTTCCAGTTCACTTTGTCCAGCGTCACCATCATTTCGCAATCCGCCCAATATCCCCCGCTTCAATCACCTTCTTCTCAAACCCCACCTTCGCCACGCGAATCATCGCCCGTCCCAGCTCCCGCGTCGTCGTCACATATCGCGGAAACATCCTCTGCAACAGCGGCAGCACCGGCCCCAGAATCGTATAAAACACCTGGTACACCTTCGTCTTCGACCTGATCCCATCCATCGGCACAATCCCTCCCGGTCGAAACATATAAGCCCCCTTGAACCCCAGCGCCAGCAGCTCATTCTCCGTCTGCCCCTTCACCCGCGCCCACATCACCCTCCCCTTCGCCGAACTATCCGTCCCCGCCCCCGACACATACTCAAACACCATCCCCGGATTCAGCCTCACCAGCGTCCTCGCAACACTCATCGTCAGCTCATAAGTCACCCGCCGATACTCCGCCTCACTCATCCCGCTCGACGAGGTCCCCAGGCAAAAAAAGCACGCATCGAACCCCGTCAGCTCATCCTCCAGATCGCTCAGATCGTACAAATCCGACACCGCGATCTCCCAAACCTTCGGCCCCGGATTCGCAAGCGGACTCCGCCCCACCGCCAGCACCTCTTCAACATCCGCATCCCGCTCGCACTCCAGCAGCACGCCCTGCCCCACCATCCCCGTCCCGCCGAACAGTATTGCTCTCATCGCCTCGGCACCTCACTCCGAGCCTACACCGCCCAAACACGGTATCCTAGAATCGTGGCAGCCTCCACAACGTCCGAGCCGATCCTCCCCCCTGCTCCAACCCCCTCGGAGCCTTCGGCCCAGACAACCCCCAAAGCGATCGCCAAACCCACCCCATCCCTCCTCCGCGACTACGGCGAGCTCTTCAAGCTGCGCGTCTCCACCATGGTCATCATCACCTCCGCCGCCGGCTTCTCCTCGGCGAGCCTCCGCAGCGGCATCAGCCCCTTCCACCTCAGCTTCGTTCAGGCCCTCTTCGGCATCGCCGTCGTCACCTGCGGCTCCGGCGCGCTCAACCAGGCCCTCGAGCGCCGCACCGACCGCCTCATGCGCCGCACCGCCAACCGCCCCATGGCCCACGCCAGGGTAGCCCGCATCGGCCTCGCCCACGGACTCATCCTCGGCTTCCGGCAGTCTTTCTCGGCTCGCTCTACCTCGCCCTCGTCACCAATCCCCTCACCGGCACTGCTCACGCTGCTCACCGCCGTCGGCTACGTCGCCATCTACACCCCGCTCAAGCGCGTCACCACCATCAACACCTTCATCGGCGCCTTCCCCGGAGCGCTCCCACCGCTCATCGGCTGGACCGCCGCCCGCGGCCTCATCGAGTGGCCCGCCGTCGCGCTCTTCGCCATCCTCTTCGTCTGGCAGTTCCCCCACTTCATGGCCATCGGCTGGATGTACCGCGACGACTACGCCGCCGCCGGCATCCGCCTCACCCCCACCCTGCCCGACACCCGCTACGCCGCCGCTCCAGCACTGTCGTCCAGGCCCTCTTCTACGCCGTCCTCATGATCCCCGTCAGCCCTCTGGCCCACCGCGCTCGGCATCACCGGCATCCCCTACGCGATCGCCGCCACCATCCTCTCGCTCGGCTACCTCTGCTACACCATCCGCTTCGCCCGCATCATCCGAAGCCCCGCAAGCCCCCGAGTCCCGCAAGCTCGCCCGCGACCTCCTCCGCGCCTCCGTCATCTATCTGCCGCTTCTCCTCGCCGCCATGATGCTCGACGCCAAAGGCCGCCTGCTCTTCTAATGCCACTACACAGCTATGCCAGCCGCCACGCCCACACCCAACCCCTCCGCACCCCGCCCGCCGTCATCGCCGCCATCATTGCCATCAGCGCCGTCGCCAGCGCTCTTCCTCGCCTGGCTCGTCTACTTCCACGCGCCCACCGACGCCGCCGGCACCCAGCTCAGCTTCCTCCCCGCGCGTCAACGCGCTCCTCAACGCGCCTCTGCACCATCGCGCTGCTCATCGGCTTCCACTACATCCGCCACCGCAGCATCACCGCACCACCGCAACTCCATGTTCGCTGCCTTCATCTTCTCCTCCGCTCTTCCTCGTCTCCTACATCGCCAACCACGCCCTCCACGGCGACACCCTCTTCCCACCGCCTCAGCCCCTGGTGGCCCTTCTACTGGAGCTCCTCGCCTCGCACATCCTCCTCTCCGTCATCGCGCTCCCGATGATCCTGATCACCTTCTTTCTCTCGCTCACCGGCCGCTTCCCCGCGCACAAGCGCCTCGCCCGCTAGACCTTCCCCATCTGGCTCTACGTCTCCGTCAGCGGAGTCTTCGTCTACTTCATGCAAGCCGCCATCCATCGATGACGACGTGGCACAAATGGATGCAGCGCGACACCCGCCAGCTCCTCCGCACCGGCATCTACATCTTCGGCACCGGAGTCCTCTCCGTCGTGCTCATCACTCACCGTCTTCGGCGGCATCGGCCACCAGGGCCCCCACACCAACGCCGGCTGGCTGGCCCTGATCGTCGCCATGGGCTGCCTCCCCACCGGCACCCTCACCCTGCTCCTGGCCATCGCCAAAATCATCGGCGACCGCCAACGCTAGCCCAACCCGGCCAACACACAAATTGAGCCGCCATTAAATTAACCCTGTCATTCTGAGCGAAATTAAAACCGTCATTCTGACCCTGAGCTTGCCGAAGGGGAAGAACCCCCGCATTTCGCTTTTGCTGTTGCTTTTCGCTTTCCCACTCACCACCCCGTCCACACCCCTGATTCTGCTATCCTCATCCTTCGCATAACAGCACCACACTGGAGCAAAACCAAATGGCAAAAGGCGTCAACAAAGTCTTCCTTCTCGGCAACGTCGGCAAAGACCCGAGATTCGCGCCACCGCCGGCGGCATGACCATCGCCAGCTTTACCCTCGCCACCGCCGACCGCAGAAGGATCAGCAGGGCAACTGGGCCGACAAGACCGAGTGGCACAACCTCGTCGCCTTCCAGCGCACCGCCGAGATCGTCCGCGACTACGTCAAGAAGGGCACACAGCTCTTCGTCGAAGGCAAGATCCAGACCCGCTCCTGGGACGACAAGGAGTCCGGCCAGAAGAAATACAAGACCGAGATCCTCGTCAACGAACTCTCCCTGCTCGGCAAGCCCGGCGGCGGCGGCGAAGGCGGCGGCGGCTACTCCAATCCTCCACCGCCAGCTACGGCGCAGCGCGCCCCCGCCGCCCAGCCCGACTACGCCGACCAGGGCATCACCGACGACGACATCCCCTTCTAATCCCACAAATCCAAATACCCATGTCCCGTCTTGGGACATGGGTATTCGCGAACACCTCAATTACTACTCGGAAAACTCAGCCCACTTTCCGCCGTCGCAGCAATCCCGCAACGCCTACAAGAACTCCGCTCCCAAGCAGCAGAATCGACGATGGCTCCGGCGTTACAACCGCGTCGAATTGCTCAGCCAGAATCGCATCCGCTGCTGTCGTCGGGTGAATGTCATCCCAGAAAAGATACTGGCTCGGATCGGAACAAACGGTCAGGGTCGCCTGGTTAAAGCAGGGATCCGTCACATCAGTCAATCCGTACGCCCCAGGATCGGCAATGATCGAGTCCAGCAGGCCAGCGGTGTTGAAGTAAGTCGCACTCCCCGGAAGAGTGGCCTGCAACCCCGCATTGAACTCCTCGCTAAACAGCGTAGCTGCGGGATCGCCATAAAACTCAGGCGTCAGCCCGAGGTCGGGCAGTCCCGGCACCAGGATATACTTTGCGCCGTCAGCTTCGAGCGCCCCGACAATCGCATCGATATCGGCGACCGCGACAGTCGCCGTGCCCCCGGCCTCGAAATCATTTGCACCGCCCCAAACCGTGAACAATGCACTCGAGACCAGTGCAGGCGGAGGAGGAAATGCAGACAACTCAGCCAGCATGCCGGGCAATTGAACGAAGGGTAAGAAGTCTGTCCCCAACGTGGTCTGAGTGCCGCCGTCAATAAAGTTGCCGACACCCGACGTCGCGCCTCCTACCGCATAGTCAATCAGCGGATCACCCAGTAGCGTAGCCAATTGTTCTATTGAGACCGGCCCGTTCGAGAAGCGGCCGTCGTAGTATCGCGCCGGCGGATACCCAATAGCACCGAAAAGGTTCCCGTTATCCGACAGGCTGTCGCCATAAGCGATAACGGCGCTATAACCATAGGCGCGACCAGTAGATATCAGCGCCAAAAGAACCACGGCAAGGGTTGAGAGCATTGCGGTTCTGCAAATCTGCATAGTATCGCTCCTGTGTATTGAGGCTGTAACTTTCAAGTTCCTCTAATCTGAACCGGAGATAACTTTTAGATTTTGAATTGTCTGAGGGGCCCGTTGAGCCTATTGAGCTTGACGGCACTCGCTTGCCCGTCACTCATAGTGGAACGGATGTTAGCATCCGCCTGAAGACCCAGCAAGCTGCAAAAGTCAGTTAGCCGGCGTGGAGCGTTAGCCATAGCATTTTGCACGTCAACGCCACCACCACGCATCACTCGCCCAAGGGCGATGCGGAGGGAGCAGGGGCCTTTAGGCCCCTGAACATGCGTCCAAAAGAATGAGGGGCTTCAGCCCCGGGTCTGCCTTTCCTTGTTACAGGAATCGGCCGCTGAGAATTTCATTCCCCGCAACTCAACCCTACTTCTCCGTCACAGGATGGACTTCCCATTCAAAAATTGATGTCAAGCCCAAAAACCACCTAACTCCATCAATCCAAGGGAGATATAGAGTGCGCATTAGTCACGTGCCACAAACCCGAAGACCTCATCACGGTTTCCTCATCACGCAAAACGGAAAACCCGTCGTAAAAGGTCGTCCCTGCGGCATCCTCCGCACCGCCCCCGACACCTTCCTCCACACCGACGGCCTCAACGGCGTCATCTACTCCGTTCATCCCAAACCAGATCCTCCCAATTCACCTCACGCCCGACTATCATCCCCGCCACAATTAATTGACCGACCGATGACAAGTCCCTGACAACTCTTCTTCAGCAACTCACTAATCTAGCTCATGTCGGAAGCAGTCCTCCCCAATCGACAGGGCCTCGCCCTCGTCGTGGCAAATAAGTTCTTACCGCGTCTTCCTTAGCCGCCGCTCTGTAGCCATGCAGGGCGGCTTTTTTTGTCTGTAATTGCACCGCACGCTCCTCTGTACACTAAATCCATGATCGACGAAGCCACCTTCCGCCGCGAATCCGACGCCGCCCTCGAAGCCCTCAAGCAGTCCCTCATCGCCGCCGAGGACGACGGCGCCGGCTTTGAGTTCGAAGACAACAACGGAGTTATGAACATCCTCTTCGAGAACGGCAGCAGCAAATTCGTCGTCACCCCCAACACCCCTGTCCGCCAGATCTGGATCTCCGCCCAGGCCACTAGCTTCAAGCTCGAATTCGACGAAACCGCCCGCGCCTTCGTCCTCCCCAAAACCGGCGAATCCCTCAAACCCCTGACCCAACGCCTCCTTCGTGAGCACCTCGACGACCCCACCATCGTCCTCGAATAACTCCACGAAAAATCAGTTCGCCTCCCCCAAAACCAGCGTTTGGACGGATATACCCCCGTCCTTTTTAGGGAAAATGGTCGTTTCCCCGTATTTTTCGGAGTAATTGCGCTTCCCCTGCAACTCGTTGCATGGTTCAATTGTCTTTACAGTGTTGCACGAGGTACTCCAGGTCGCCTTCCTCCCCGGGAAAGGTTAAGCATGCAGTCCACATTGTCCGTAGCCATCATCACCCTCAACGAAGAAGCCAACCTTCCCCGCACCCTCGCGAGTGTTCGCTTCGCCGACGAGGTTATCGTCCTCGACTCCGGCTCCACGGACCGCACCCTCGAGATCGCGGGCTCCTACCCAAACACCCGCATCATCTCCGAGCCCTGGAAGGGATTCTCAGCCCAGAAGAACGCAGCTATCGACAAATGCACCTCGCAGTGGGTTCTTTCGCTCGACGCTGACGAAGAACTCTCCCCAGAGCTCCAGATAGAGATGCGCACCCTGCTCACCGGCGACCCGCCGGCCGACGCCTACCTCCTCCGCCGCCGCAACCTCTTCCTCGGCAAATGGATTAAGCACGGCGGATTCTACCCCGACTCCAAGCTCCGTCTCTTCCGCCGCAACTCCGCCAGCTTCACCCCCACTCGTTTCGCCGAGCGCCCCGTCCACGAGACCATCGCCTTCGAGGGCAAACTCGAATCCCTCCGCCACGACATCATCCACCACGCCTACCCGGAACTCGAGAACTACATCGAGCACATGGATCGCTACAGCACCCTCGGCGCCGAACTCCTCGTCTCCAAGGGCAAAGTCAGCCGTTCACTCTTCGCCTTCTTCGCGAACGTCTTTTTCATCCCGCGCCTTACCTTCTTCAAGAACTACATCCTCCGCTTCGGCTTCCTCGACGGCCGCGAAGGTCTGCTCCTGCATCTCTACCATTCCACCTACGTAAGCTGGAAGTACGCCAAAGCCTGGCGCTCCTCAATCCAACCCCAACCCACTTACGTCAGCGACCTCTCCGGCACCCGCCCAGCGCATCGACCACCCACCCCGGTCCAGACTCCAACCCACATCGAAAGTTAGCCGCCGCCACCCATCCCAGTGCCCCCTCGGCGCGACGCAACCGATGCCGATCGTCGTATACTCGCCACGATGCCCCGCACCGCCCCAATCCGAGTCCTCGTCGCCAAACCTGGCCTCGACGGTCACGATCGCGGCGCCAAAATCATCGCCCGAGCCCTCCGCGACGCCGGCATGGAGGTCATCTACACCGGCCTCCGCCAGACCCCCGAGTCCATCGTCAACGCCGCCGTCCAGGAGGACGTCGACTGCATCGGCCTCTCCATCCTCTCCGGAGCCCACAACGCCATCGTCCCCCGCATCATCACGCTCCTCCGCGACGCCCACGCCCAGGACATCCTCCTCGTCCTCGGCGGCACCATCCCCGAGCCCGACATCCCCCACCTCAAAGAAATCGGCGTCTCCGCGGTCTTCGGTCCCGGCACCCCCCTCGAGACCACCATCAGTTTCATCCGCGACCACGTAAAGCCCCGCACACTCGCGCTCTAGCAACCAGCAGCTTCTACCAGGGCAGTGCCTCTCCCCGATGGAAGAACCCGCCCGTAGGCCCATCCTCGCCCAGCATCGCCAGCTCCACGCTCGTCTTCGCTCCATCGACGATCCCCATCGGAGCCTCCTCGCCGCCCATCTCCGTCTTCACCCATCCCGGATGCGCCGAGTTCACCTTGATCTTCGTCCCCTTCAGCTCGTGCGCCAGGTGGGTCGTAAACGTATTCAACGCAACCTTCGACGCGTCATAAGCAAATGTCTTCGCGTCATAAATCGGCGACCCGGGCGTCGCATGATAAGTCTGCGACCCCAGTATGCTCGACAGATTCACAATCCGTCCTGCCGCACTCTTCCGCAGCAGCGGCAGCAGCACCTGTGTCAGCTCAATCACCGCAAAGAAGTTCGTATCGAACGTCTCCCGCAGCATCGCCTGCGAGGTCGTGCTCGTCTCATTCTTCGTACGCCCGTCTTTCATGACGCCTGCATTGTTAATCAAAAGATCCAGCCGGCCAAAGTCCTTCTCAATCTGCTTCGCTACCGCGGCATAATCGGCCCGGTTCAGCACATCCAGCTTCACCGCCCGCGCGTCGATCCCCTCGCTCTTCAGCTCCTTCGCCGCGGCCTCGCCCTTCGCGAGCTCCCGTGATCCCAGCAGCACCGTGACTCCCAGCCTCCCCAGCTGCCGCGCTGTCTCCAGCCCAATCCCTCTGTTCCCACCCGTAATCAGTGCAACCTTTTTGATCTGCTCGCTCATCCACTCTCTCCTATGCGTCAATAGAATCCCAAGATTGAACCCTTTAGATTTCTGCCAACACCCATCCGATTCAACTGCTCAATCAAATTCTTCGAGCATAAATAATTCTCTATCAAAGCACCTGATTCACTAGGCTCTCAAAAAAACTCCGCGAAGCACTAATCCAGCGTCTTCACATGCGCCGCCAGCCGCTCCGCATACGCATGCGGCAGCGCACGCTTCTTCATATCCTTGCCCACCACCACATGCACCGTCTCACCCTCGCACAGCAGCACCCCATCCGCCTGCCTCAACACCTTATACGAAAACCGCACCACCGCTCCCCTCGCGCTCGTCAACTTCGTCTCCACCACCAGCTCCTCGTCATACCTCGCCGGAGCCCGATACCGCGCCGTAGCCTCCACCACCGCGATCATGCAGCCCTCTTCCTGCTCCATCTCCCTGTAGCTCAACCCATGCGAGCGCATAAACTCCACCCGCCCCACCTCAAACCACACCAGGTAGTTCGCGTGATACACCACGCCCATCTGGTCTGTCTCGGCGTACCGCACACGAACCCGCGTGCGGCAAACCCGCATGTCTTCTCCATGATGCCCATGATGTCTATTCATGCAGTCAGTCTATCGAATCCCTGGTCACCTCTACCCCTGTTTTCCCCACACCGGCGTCCTCTTCGCCAAAAACGCCGCAATCCCCTCCCGAAGGTCCTCCGTCTTCCGCGTCTTCGCATTCGCTTCCAGCGACGCTTCAATCGCCGCATCCACCCACGCCTTGTTCTGCGCCACCAGCAGCCCTTTCGTCGCCGCCATCGCCGCCGGAGAGTTCCTCTTCAACTTCGCCGCCAACTCCTCCGTCCGTCCCATCAGCACATCCGCCCCAACGACCTCCGTCACCATCCCCATCCTGTAAGCCTCTGCCGCGTCGAAAAGCCCCCCCAGCAGCAAAATCTCACGCGCCCTCTTATCGCCAATCTGCAGCACCAGAAACGCCGACACCAGCGCCGGCACAAACCCGATCCTCACCTCCGTATACCCAAACTTCGCCTCCGACGCCGCCAGCGTAAAGTCGCAAAGAGTCGCCAGCCCCACCCCTCCCGCCACCGCCGCGCCGTGCACCGCCGCAATCGTCGGCTTCGGCAGCTCATACAGTGTCCGGAACAGCTTCGCCAACCTCCCCGCATCTACCCTGTGCTCCTCCGTGTCCGAAGTCGCCGCATCCTCCAGACGCGCCAAGTCCAACCCCGCGCAAAACGCTTGCCCCATCGCCGCCAGCACCACCACCCTGCACGACGGCGCTGCCGCGGCCACCTCCATCGCCGCGATCAGCTCCTCCTGCATCTCCGCCGTCATCGCATTCCGCCGCTCCGGCCTATTCAGCCGAATCGTCCGGACCCCATCCACCTCACTCACCAGAATCGTCCGATACTCCACAAACCCTCCAGTATCCAAAACCCGTATCAATCTACGCCCTTGCTCTCCACTCGTCATTCCTTGCTCTCCACTAGCCATCCCATGCTTTCCACTCGTCACTCTGGCAAAGCCAGAATCTCCGTATCTGTTTTTGCTTTTGTCGTTGCTTCTGTTTTTCCCTCTACCCTCTACCCTTTACCCTCTACCCTGCCTCACTGCACTCTCCCTCCAAACTTCCTCCCAATCTCCTCACTCGCAGCCACCAGCCCATCCAGTGGAAGCAGCGCCGGCGCCTCCGCCCCCATCTCCCGCAACACCTTCACCAACACCTCCGTCGCAATATTCCCCACTAACGCATCCTGCGCCATCGGACACCCTCCCAACCCGCCAATCGCCGCATCGAACCGCCGGCATCCCGCTCCATACGCCGCCCGTATCTTTTCCGCCGCCCCATCATATCTCGCATGCAGATGCACTCCAATCTCCACGCCACCCTCCCCGCCATGCACCGCAATCACATCGCTCATCACATCCGCCACCAGCTTCGCCGTAGCCAGCCCCACCGTATCCGCCAGCGAAATCTGCCTCACGCCCGAATCCACCAGCAGATCGCAAGCGGCAACAACCTCCTCAACATCCCACTGCTCCCCATAAGGATTCCCAAACGCCATCGAAATATACGCCACCACATCCATCCCTGCCTTGTACGCAATCTCCCCCACCGCCTCCAGCGCCTCCAGGCTCTCCTCCGGCGTCTGGTTCTGATTCCTCTGCAAAAATCCCGGCGACACCGAATAAGGAAACCCCAGCGTCGACACCCTCCCCGTCTTCACCGCCCTCTCCGCGCCCTTCGCATTCACAACAATCCCGATAATCTCCACATCATCCATCTCTGAACTTGTCATCCCCTGAGAATCTGTCATGCCCTGAGAACTCGTCATCCCCTGAGAAATTGTCATCCTTCCCCTGAGCGTGTCGAAGCGGGAGGACCTGCTGTTGTCTTCTGTCTCCTCGCCTATGCCCAAAGGAAACAGAAACTCCAGCACCTTCTCCGAGTCCGACATCTGCGGCACCGCGGCCGCCGAAACAAAACTAACCGCATCGATATGCCGAAACCCCGCCGCCACCAGCGCCCGCAGATAATCGGCCTTCACCTCCGCCGGCATCTTCACCGGCAACCCCTGCCACGCATCCCGCGGACACTCCACAATCTTCACCATTTCACTCACATATCACTCCCTGTCATTCCTACCTTAACAATGTCATCCTGCCCACAATAAGATGTGTCATCCTGAGCGACGCGCAAAGCGCGAGTCGAAGGACCTGCTTTTTGCTCTTGCCGTTGCCTGTCTTTTTGTTTTGCCATTCCGCACCCTGAGCAAAGTCGAAAGGGGAGGAATCTGTTTTTGCTTTTGTTCGTTGCTTTTGCTGTTGTTCTTGCCTCTGAGATAGGCCCAGGCTTCAGCCTGGGCATTCAAGCCCTCCACAGAATCGGGCTTTAGCCCCTGGGATACGCTCGCGGACACTCTAAAATCTTCGCCATCTCACTCACAAACTCTCCCATTCAATCACCTGCATAAATCAATGGACTACGATCTTGGATGCGTATATGTCCGGCGAACCGGTCCAATCCTCAACATATCCATTGCGAACAGCATCTCCCTCACCTTTACCGAAAGCAAAAACGTGAGCATGCGTTCCATAACCCGCGTGCACTCCACCTGTAAGAGCCGGCATGACAGCACCTATAACTCTTCGGCCAACAGAGTGCCAAACGATTACTCTAGCGAAATGCGCTTTACCGTTTGAATCCGTTGATCGATCTTCCTCGTGCCCTTGAGACTCGATTGAGTAATTCTGATAACTCTCTCAAACTGTAATCCCTTCGATGGGCAGACCAGAACCATCAACGACAGTGACAGTCCAATCTGGAACGGCGGTCACCGGCAACGGAATGCACAAGACAAGTCCAACCGCGACAGCAATCGTAATTTTCTTCACGTCTGCAAAACCCCCACATTAAACCTCCCCACCTCCGGATTCAGAGCACAAGCCTCCAAAGCCACCATCAAAATCTCCCGAGTCTTAGCCGGATCAATAATCGCATCCACCCACCCTCTCGCCGCCCCATACCTCGGATCGGCCTGCGCATCATAAGTAGCCTTAATCTCATCAAAAATCCGTTTCCGTTCCTCCGAAGACACCACAGCCCCACCTCGCTCCACCTGCTTAGCCCTAACCTCCGCCAAGGTCGTAGCAGCCGAAGCCCCACTCATCACCGCGTACCGCGCCGTAGGCCACGCAAAGATAAACCGCGGATCATAAGCCTTCCCACACATCGCATAGTGCCCCGCGCCAAAGCTCCCGCCAACAATCACCGTAATCTTAGGCACCACACTCGTACTCACCGCGCTCACCATCTTCGCCCCCGCCCGAATAATCCCACTCCACTCCGCATCCTTCCCCACCATGAATCCATTCACATCGTGCAAAAAAATCAGCGGCACCAGACTCTGATTGCAATCCATGATGAACCGCGCCGCCTTCTGCGCGCTCTCCGTATAGATCACCCCACCGAACTCCGTACGCTTCGACCCATCCTGCGCCACCTGCGCCTGATTCGTCTTCTGATTCGCAACAATCCCCACCGCCCGCCCGCCAATCCTCGCATACCCGCACAATACCGTCCGCCCGTACTCCGCCTTGTACTCATCAAACTCACTGCGATCAACAATCCGCGCAATCACCTCCCGCATGTCATAAACATTGCTCGCGCCCGGCGCAGGATCCATCAACCCATAAACATCCTCCGCCGCAAACCGCGGAGCATCCCTAACCGCATCAAACTCCACCCGCGAAAACACGGTCGCGCCGCCATCAGTCCGCTCTACCCTATACCCTCTACCCTCTACCCTGGCCCCCATCTTCCCCACCAGAGAACGTAACCTCTCCAGGCATAATTCATCCGAGGCCTCCTTGAAATCCACCGTCCCCGAAATCTCCGCATGCATCGTCGCCCCACCCAACTCCTCCGCCCCGGTCTTCTGCCCAATCGCCGCCTGCACCAGCGAAGGCCCAGCTAAAAACAAACCCGAACCTTCCGTCATCAACACCGTATCCGTCATCACCGGCAGATACGCCCCTCCCGCCACACACATCCCCATAATCGCCGTAATCTGCGGCACCCCCAGCGAGCTCATCACCGCGTTATTCCGGAACACCCGCCCAAAGTCGTCCGTATCCGGAAACACATCCTCCTGCAGGGGTAAAAATATCCCCGCCGAGTCCACCAGGTACAGCGTCGGAATCCGATTCTCCATCGCAATCGTCTGCGCCCGCAACACCTTCTTCGCCGTCATCGGGAAAAACGCCCCCGCCTTCACCGTCGCATCATTCGCCACGATCATGCACAGCCGCCCGCTCACCCTGCCCAACCCCGTCACCACCCCCGCCGCCGGAGCACCACCATACTCGCCATACATCCCATGCGCCGCCCAAAGCCCCAGCTCCATAAAATTCGGTAGCACCCCGTTAATTTCTAATTTGTCATCCTTCGCCGCAGGCGGAGGACCTGCTTCTCGCTTTTGCTCTTCCACCACCGGATCCACCAGCAGCGCAATCCTCTCCCTCACCGTCAGCCGCCCCTTGGCCCGCTGAGCCTCCGCCGCCTTAGCTCCACCACCCTCACGAATCTTCTCCTCTTCACCCCGCACCGCTCCAAGCAGCACCAGCATCGCCGCCCGATTCGCAATGGCCTTCGCTCCCGCGTTATCCCATCGGCTCTCAATTACGTTGCTTGGATTCATGTCATCCATACTACGTTTCAAATATCGCGTCCTTGGAACCGCAAGCCTACCATCTTCCAATCAGACCGCAACCATCGCCCCTTGAATATCCTTCTCCAAACTGTCATCCTACCCCTATGCCGAACTCGACCATCAACATCTCGCTTCCCGAGCCGCTCAAGACCTATGTCGACGCGCAGATCGAGGCCGGCGACTACGGCACCCCCAGCGAATACGTCCGCAACCTCATCCTCGACGACCGCGAGCGTCGCCTCCAGCGTCTCGAAGCCGAACTCACCGAAGCCACACGCGGAGAACCCCTCGACATCTCCCCTGAAGCGCTCGAACAAGGCAATCTCGTCGCCCTCCTCAAAGAACGCCTCAACCAACCCCGAGGATGACGCAAACGTCCGCCATCAAGCTCCTTATTCTTCCTACCGCCGCTCAAGCCATCATCGAGCAATCGGAATACTACGAATCGAAGCAGAACGCCGATCTCGCCACCCGCTGGGAGTCCGCTGTCCGCAAAGCCATCCTGGCCCTTCTTACCTTCCCGCTGCAGGGCAGCTTATGCGGTTTCCTCACCACCCCAATCGCCGATCTGCGCCGCATCCAGTTCCAGGGTTCTCCAGGCATCTCATCTTCTACCGCTTTATCGAACAAGAAAGGACTCTCGTAATCGTCAACGTGATGCATGGCGCTCGTGATATCGAGCCGTTGCTCGCCCCACATTAGGAGATATTTCTCCTGCCACCATTTAGCCGGATGCCTATTTATGGCAGTCTCACCGCCATGAGTGGCATCGCGCGACAGCGAGGCCTCCTCCACCGGATCCACCAGCAGCGCAATCCTCTCCCGAACCGTCAACCGCTGAGCCTCCGCCGCCTTTACCCCACCACCTTCACGAATCTTCTCCTCCTCACCCCGCACCGCTCCAAGCAGCACCAACATCGCCGCCCGGTTCACCCCATACCGAACCGCCGCCACATCCACTTTCGATTTCAACTCATCCGCCATCCCACCATCCATACCGTTGCAATAACAGATCGGTGAAATGACAGATCAAGATTTCGTGCTCTTGAATCCGAAACCTAAGGAAGGATGGCTTCCAACAAAGGCGCTGGTCTACTCAGTAGAATGGATCGATCCGTCCAGAAACGACTTCGGCCACTATAGCGTCGTCTACTCCTATCGCGCGAACGATGAACTCTACACAGGCAAATTCAACGACTACGGACCGGAATCGGAAACCTATCTTCATCCCAAAGATGTCATTGACATTCAGTACAACCCCGAACATCTTGAGGACAGCTATTACCCGCTGGTTCGTACGGCGACAAAACGGCGCGTGCTCAGTTTTGCGATCGGGTTAGCGATTGGCATTGCCGTATTGCTGATCGTGTACATCAACAACGGCTTCAAATAACCGTGTGGCTGAGCTTCTTCTCAGCAAGCGACGACTGACCTGGATGCCCTTACGTCGATTCTGAGATGTTCGAAGCAAAACCGCATTCTCTCGGCGGAGACACCTTTTCTTTGCTCCAAAATTTTTCTTTTGCGATTTTGCTCAGCAAAATCGCGTGTCAAGCCCCCAACTGCCCTAAAAATCTCGTAACTCGAATCCCATCAGCACTTAATTGCTGCAAAATAAGTGGACATTAGTTATGGGCCACTTGCTAAAATAGAACTAGAAGTAATAAAGAAAGCCCCGGGTACCCCGGGGCTTAGTTCTTTAACAACTAATCTCAAAGGATATCGTCCATAACTCCTTTGTCTGGACGAATTTAGCCATAAGCCCTTTGTTTGGACGAATTTGGCGGGGCATAGTTGTGCTATACCATTGAATAGATAGGACTTACCCCCAAGATACCCAGGGGGTGTCCCCCCCGAAACGAGGAATTATCCTTAGGCAGATCATGTCCCTCATCGACTCACACGCCCATCTCGACTTCTACACCGAAGACCTGGAATCTGTCCTCGCCCGCGCCAACGCCGCCGGAGTCCACACTATCCTCGCCATCGGCATCGGCGAAGGCCCCGACCAGATGCACCACGCCCTCGACATCGCCCACAAACACCCCACCGTCTACGCCAGCGCCGGCATCCACCCCCAGGAAGCCGCCCAGGCCACCCCCCCAGCCCTCGCAAAACTAGCCCAGCTAGCCACCGATCCACTCTGCATCGCCATCGGCGAGATCGGCCTCGACTACTACCACCTCGAAAACCCCCTCCCCGAAATCCAACAGGCCGCTTTCATCGCCCAAATGGAGATAGCCGCCACCGCCCGCAAGCCCATCCTCATCCACTGCCGAACCTCAGAGCTGGCAACCCCGCAAGCCAAAGCAAAGTTCGAGCAGTACGGAAACCCCAACGCCGCCTTCGACGACCTCATTACCCTCATCACCCAACACTGGATCCCCACCGGACTCGGCGGCATCATGCACTGCTTCTCCGGAGGCATCCCCGAAGCGCAACGCTCCCTCGCCGCCGGATTCCACCTCTCCTTCGCCGGCAACCTCACCTACCCCAAAGCCACCGCCATCCGCGAGGCCGCCGCCCACGCCCCCGCCGACCGCCTCCTGGTCGAAACCGACGCCCCTTTCCTCGCCCCCATCCCTCACCGCGGCCGGCAGAACGAGCCCGCCCTCGTCACCCACACCGCGGCAGCCCTCGCCGGCCTCCGCGGCATCTCACCCCAAGAGGTGGCCGCCCTCACCACCGCCAACTTCCACCGCCTCTTCCCCACGACGGCAACAACTAACAACTAGCAACCATCAACTGCCTTATACTTTCTCCATGGCATCCGATAACAGCTTCGACGTAGTCAGCAAAGTGGAGATTCAGGAAGTCAAGAACGCCATCGACCAGGCCACCAAGGAGCTGCACACCCGCTTCGATCTCAAGAACTCAAAGTCCACCATCGCTCTCGAGAAGGAAGAGGCCATCCAGCTGGCCAGCCAGGACGAGTACACCCTCAAGGCCGTCATCGAGATCCTCTCCCAGAAGCTCGTCAAGCGCGGCATCTCCCTCAAGAACCTCGAGTACGAGAAGCTCGAGCCCGCCGCCGGCCAGTCTGTCCGCCAGAAGATCAAGCTCAAGCAGGGCATCGCCAGTGAAAACGCCAAGAAAATCGTAGCCGCCATCAAGGACTCCAAGCTCAAAGCCCAGGCCTCCATCCAGGGCGACACCGTCCGCGTCACCTCCAAGGACAAGGACACCCTCCAGCAGATTATGGGCAAACTTCGCTCCGGCGACTTCGGCGTCGAGCTTCAGTTCACCAACTTCCGCTCCAATTAATTCCCATGGCAATAAAATTCGCCGGGCGATTTTCGCGCTAACTCGCACAACCGCTACAACATCCTGATACTCTCAGTACGAGTGAGCGCCATCTCCATCGCGACCGCGAAAGAGGTCTTCGACCTCCTCCGCGACGACCTCTCAGCCATCGAGCAGGAGTTCGCACAGCAGTCCGCCTCACCCGTTCACGTCATCACCGACATCGCGCAATACCTCATCGCCGGCGGCGGAAAGCGCATCCGCCCGCTGCTCCTGCTGCTCTCCGCCAAGGCGCTCGGTTGCACGTCGCACAGCCGCATCCGCATGGGCGCTGTAGTCGAGATGCTCCACACCGCAACCCTCGTCCACGACGACATCATCGACGAAGCCGACACCCGCCGCGGCCGCCCCTCCTCCAACACCACCTGGGGCAACTCAAAATGCGTCCTCGCCGGCGACTGGCTCTACATGCAGTCCTTCCGCTCCGCACTCGAAGAGCGCAACTTCCACGTCCTCGATCTCCTCATCTCGCTCACCCAGCAGATGGTCGAAGGCGAGCTCCTCCAGATGCAGAAGCTCGGTCACCTCATCAACGAGGAGGAGTACTTCGACCTCATCTTCCGCAAGACCGCCTGCCTCTTCAAGGTCTCCATGCAGCTCGGAGCAGCCATCACTCCGCAGCATGGCCTCGGCGATCCCGCAGAGCTCGAATCCCAGCTGGGCGAGTACGGCCGCAACCTCGGCCTCGCCTTCCAGATAGTCGACGACGTCCTCGACCTCACCGCAGCCGAAGAGGTCCTCGGCAAGCCCGTCGCCTCCGACCTCCGCGAAGGCAAAGCCACGCTCGCCGTCATCCACGCCCTTGAGCGCGGCACCGGTGCCGACCGCGAGGCCATCCGCACCGTCCTCGCCGACCGCAGCTTCGACCGCGTCTCCCACCCGCAGATCCTCGAGATCCTCCACCGCCACGGCTCCATCGACTACGCCATGGACACCGCCTGCGCCTACGCCGAAGCGGCGCGCCTCTCCATCGCCGACCTGCCCCCCACCGATGCCAAACGCGCTCTCCTCTGGGTCCCGGGCTTCGTCACCACCCGGAACAGTTAAACTTACGAACACTCTTCTTTATTCATCCAGCACGTTATGGATGTAGCCTTCAGAACCCTTATCCGACACGATCTTGCCGACGTTGCCAATAACGACCGCGTTCGCAGGCACGTCGAAGTTGACATACGCTCCAGGCGCAATCAGTGCTCCCCGCCCAATAGTTATTTTGCCAACAATAATTGCGTTCGACCCAACCCAGACTCGATCTTCGAGTGTTGGAGTCCCGGTCCGCGCACTCCGGCTGGTCGCACCGATCATGGCGCCTGGACCAATATTGATATTGGCGCCCAGAACCGCGTAAGGACTAATGATCACGTGTCCAAAATGGCCTATATAAAGTCCGCGACCGATACTGGTCGTGGGAGATATATCGAACCCGTACCGAAACCGGTAATGATGCAACAGAATTCGGTTATAGACATAGCCCAGTATGCCGATTGACCTTTTTTTCTTGCTGTAATATGCGACTTTGCGCAGGTAATACGTGAATCGAAAGCCCGGATCACGAAGATACGCCCAGCAAAAAAAACGTAACCCTGTTCCTCCATGGTAGCGATAGAGATCTGCCCGAAGGGTCTGACGCAACGCAGCATCCAATTTGTTCGTTCCCTTTCACGGCCGCTTCGTTATGGAGATTGGCTCAGGTGCTGCAATATTCTTGAATCATTGGCAAGACGGTGAACTCTCAGAGGGTCGCATACTTCATACTTGCCAGAGTTATTCTCCATCCTCAGGTTCTTCGTCCGCAATCGTCAACTGCAAATCCCGCACCTTACTCCCCACCTTCTACCAGCACCTAAATTCGTCCTACGCCTAAGCCGTCCGTCTCTCCTTCACCACCCTACCCACCGAAGCCAGGCGCGCCCTCCTCTGGTCCCGGCTTCGTCAGACCCGTGACCGCTAAAAATCCCGCACATAGAGACAACATTCCCCTTATTAGTTTTCAGGAAAAGACGAAATCTGTTGACTGTATACAGTTTCGAGGGTCATAATTTGCACCTGCTCATCGCATGCCCATTTATCTTGGACATTTCTTTGAAATCGAGGACCAGAGACGTGAAGAAACTGACATTTTTACTGGCAATTGCATTTGCTGCGGCATTCCTTGCAGGCAACATCGCAATCGCTCAACCTGGAGGCCCTCCCGTCACCTTCGTGAAGCTCCGTTCCCCGGAGATCATGCCGGACCACACCGTCACCTTCCGTTTCTCCGCACCGAAGGCGAACGAAGTAACCCTGAACGGAAGCTTCCCCAACGGCCGCGACATCAAGATGACCAAAGACGACGCCGGCGTTTGGTCCGTCACCATCGGCCCTCTTTCCCCACAACTCTGGGGCTACTGGTACATGGTGGATGGCGTCAAAGCGCTCGATCCCAACAACGGCGAAGTCCAGCGCGACGGCGCCCGTTACGACAACATGCTCATGATCAGTGGGCCGGAAGACGCGCTCTGGGACTTCAAGGACGTCCCGCACGGCACCATCGAGCAGATCTGGTACCCGTCGCCCACCCTCCACCAGGACCAGCGCCGCATGTACGTCTATCTGCCCGCCGGCTACCAGACAAGCAAGGAGAAGTACCCTGTCCTCTATCTGCTGCACGGCGGCGGCGGCGATGAGGATGCATGGCTCGGAATGGGCCGCGCCAACATCATTCTGGATAACGTCATCGCCTCCGGCAAAGCCAAGCCGATGATCGTCGTTATGCCGAACGGCAATGCAACCCAGACCGTCTCCCAGGGCTTCGGTTACGGCCCCACGCCCGCGCCGCAGATGGTCGTCGCACCACCCCCGCCAGGCGTCACCCGTGCCGATACCGGTCCAGGCGCTCCCGCTGCAGCTGGCGCTCCCGGCGCTCCCGCTGCTCCTGGAACTCCCGGCGCTCCCGCTGGCCAAGCCACGCCTCGTCCGCCAGTGCCCTATCCCGGCTCCTATCCTGAAAGTCTCATCAAGGACGTTATTCCCTTCGTCGAGAAGACCTACCGCGTCATCCCCAACCCCGCGAACCGCGCCATCGCCGGACTCTCCATGGGCGCTGCTCAGACCGTCGTAGCCACCACCAACAATCCCTCCGAGTTCGCTTACATAGGCGTCTTCAGCGGCGGAGGCCGTGTCGGCGACCCCACCTTCGAATCGCAGATGCAGATGATCAAGAAGGCCGGCGTCAAATACTACTGGCTCGGCGCAGGCAGCGAAGATATGGCCCGAGCCGGCACCGTCGCTCTATCCGGCGACGTCAAGCAGCTTGGCTTCAACACCTCCTACAAAGAGATCCCCGGAATCCACTACTGGTTCCTCTGGCGCGACTTCCTCGGAGACTACACTCAGGTCCTCTTCAAATAGCCCCGCGTCACCACCAACAAGGCCACAACCCGCAACCGGTTGTGGCCTTTCTGCATGTTGCGAATGGCAGCGCATTCCTGTCATCTAAGTGACAAAGGACTATGACTTAGGTAAAGTTACTCTCCCCGAAGAAGTAGCCGGATAGGACGATCGGAAGGGAGAGACTCATGAGCAGTTCACGGGCAGTAATCATCACTACCCTCCTCTTTAGCCTTGCCGCCGCATCCCTCCAGGCTCAACAAACCTATGTAAGCCATTACGACGCCTACGCTGGCTTCACCGACCTCTACACTCCCGAACTCGGCCTTAACCAGACCGGTTTTCATACTCAGGTCGGCATCAACCCGCGCACCTGGTACTCGGTCGGCTTCGACTACAGCGTCTCAAGCGGCTCCGAGGTGCTAACCACCAACCTGCTCCCCTCTGCCCTCCAGGCGCAGGTAAACGCGGCGCAGGCAGCCTACATCGCCGCCGGACTGTTGCCGCCGAACTACCACCTCGCCGTCCCCACCGACGCCACAACCCAGACCTTCGCCCTCGGACCGCAGCTAGCCTTCCGGCACTTCTCTCGCGCTACCATCTTCGTTCGCCCGTCGCTCGGCGCGCTCCGTGAGCGTGCCGTCCCGCACCCGACCGACCCGTTCTCCACCATCGTCGCGAGTGAGCTCGCGCCCGCAGGATTCAAGCTCGATTGGACCGGCTTCTACGGCGTAGGCGGCGGCGCCGACTTCGTTCTGACCAAACACTTCGGCCTGCGCACCCAACTCGACATAGTCCACGACCATCCCTTCAACGACATCCTCGCGAATGGCCGCTGGACCTACCGGTTCGCCGCCGGCCCCAGCTTCCACCTCGGCCGCAACATCGTCGTCGCGAAAAGCACTCGGACGCCTTGAACCTTAACCTCGCCCCTACCCCTCGTCCTCATCCTCGTCATCGTCCGCAGACAGCACCAGTTCCCGCACCTCGCCACTCTCGCCCTCCACCAGCACTTGTATCCGGCCCTCCGCTGCATCCAGCTCCTTCTTGCAAGCGTTCGAGAGCCTCATCCCCTCTTCAAACAACTGCACCGACTCCTCCAGCGAAAGCTCACCGCGCTCCAGCCGCTCCACCACACCCTCGAGCGCCGCCAACTGATCCTCAAACTTCGCCATCGCAACCCTCGTTCTAAGCCAACCCTGATAGCTCTACTCCAACCCCAACACCTGCGCCGCAGCAATATACTTCCCAAACGGCGCGCTCACCTGGCACCCCTGCACCATCGGCCGCGCCTCGGCCAGCATCTCCTGAGCGATCTTCAGGCCCTCCGCGCGAGCCGCCTCCGGCGAAGCCACCGCCGCCATCCGCGCCATAATCTCGTCCGGCATGCTCACCTTCAGGTCGTTCTTCATGAACTCCGCATTCCGCAGGCTCGTCAGCGGCCATATCCCCGCAATCATCGGAATCCGAAACTCCTCAATCCTCTTCAGAAAATACTCCAGCAGCCGCATGTCGAAGACCGGCTGTGTAATCCCATACTCCGCACCAGCCTCGACCTTATGCGCAAACCGCCGTATCTCCTGTTCAATGTCCGGAACCCCGGGGTTAGCGGCCACGGCAATCGTAAATCCCGTCGACTCGCCAATCGAGTTCTTCCCAATGTCCAGACCATAGTTCAAACTGCGTACGATCTTCGTCAGCCCAATCGCATCCACATCGAACACCGCTGTAGCATCCGGATAGTTCCCCAGCTTCGGAGGATCCCCCGTCAGGCACAAAATATTCTTCAACCCAATCGACGAAGCTCCCAGCAGATCGCTCTGTATGCTCAACACGTTTCTGTCGCGGCATGTATAGTGCAGCACCGTCTCGATGCCCACCTGCTGTTCGATCTGCACGCACAAACTCTGCGCGCTCATCCTCGCGCTCGCCCGCGGTGAATCCGGCACGTTGATCGCGTCCACTCCCAACCTGTACAGCATCGACGCGCCTTCAATCTCCTTGCTGCAATCGATTCCCTTCGGCGACACGATCTCCACCAGCGTCACAAACTCGCCCGCCGCAATCTTCGCCCCAACCTTCGACCGCTCTCCCAGCGGCGGCGGCGCAATTCTGTTCTTCGTCTCACCATTCGCAGTCGGAATCGCAAGCGGCCCGCCCGGCTGGCTCGGCGCCTGTATGCCCTCTTCCTGCGCCTCAATCGCCCGCAGCGCGCTCTTCATCGCCCGCGTGTGCGTCGGAGTAGTCCCGCAGCATCCCCCCACAAACGTCGCGCCCGCCTTCACAAACTTCCGCGCGAAGCTCGCCATATACTCCGGCGAAGCCATGTAGATATTCCGCCCCTCCACTAACTTCGGCATCCCGGCATTCGGCATCGCCGCCAACGGCACCGTCGTCACCGCGCGCATGCGCTCAATCACGTTCAGCACTGCACCCGGGCCCGCGCTGCAGTTGCAACCCACGGCATCCGCGCCCCACTCCGTCAGCTTCTTCGCGGCAGTCTCCGCCGAAGCTCCATCCAGACAATTCCCTTCCTCGTCCACCGTCACCATCACCATCAGCGGAAGCCCCGGAGCCTCGCTCTTCGCGGCCCGTATCGCCTGCTCTGCCTCCGCCAGCGAGGTCATCGTCTCCGCCACCAGCAGGTCCGCTCCCACCCCCGGCCCACCCTTTGCCAGCGCTCGCACCTGCTCTGCGAAAGCTGCTCGCGCCTCATCCAGCGTTACCCTGCCCACCGGCTCCAGCTTCACTCCCAGCGGCCCCATCGCGCCCGCAACATACGCCTCGCTCGACTGCTTATCCTTGATCTCATTCACGCACTGCCGCGCCAGCTTGATGCCCGCGGCGTTGATCGCCGCTACCTTATCCCGCAGCCCATAGCGCTCCAGCCGAAAAGCATTCGCTCCAAAGGTGTTGGTCTCCACCACCTCCGCGCCGGCCTGCAGGTACTCCGCATGCACCGTTCTCACCAGCTCCGGCTGCGACAGGTTCAGCTCATCGAAGCAGCGGTTGATAAAAACGCCCAGCGCATACAGCATCGTTCCCATCGCGCCGTCGCACAACACCGTCTTCCCCGCGCTTCCGTCCCGGCCAGCCGCGCCGCGCGTAAACAGGCTCTTCGCGGCGTTCGAAGCCTCAGAAGCTCCACCGTCCTGCTCCTTCTTTTCCTCCGTCTCGCCCACCTCTGCTTCCATTCTGGCCACGCTGCCTTCTACGCTCATCATCATCCCCGCCGGCAGCCGCGGAACCCTCCGACTCGACCGGCCATCCTCTCATCCTAAGCCACCGCACACGCTCGCTCCAAGCCTGCGTCCGTGGCCTCGCCGGACTCTGCTCACATCAACGGCAAACGCTGCGTCTTTGTTATACTGGCAACTACGAATAGTTAGCTCAGAACATTCCGCAGTACTCAGGTTGGAGTTTGTTTACGTTGAAGAATCGAAGTCTCTTTGCCAAGTCAGGGGCCCAGACGCCTGTTACCCGGATCCTCTGCGGTCTCATCATTGCCATTGCGTGCCTTGGCCTCAGCTCCTGCCACAGCGATGCCTACTACTACTACAAATTTCCCCAGTACACCTTCGCGAACCGGCCCATTCCTCCCAGCCTCCTCGCCAATCGTGTCATGGTCGGAGTCACGACCAACGGAACCATAGGTCAGCTCGCCATCCTCGACGCCAGTCGAGACATTCGCAGCAACGTCCAGAACACCATCAAGTCCTACTCCATCTCCGGCTACTCCGGCGGTTATCCCGACAAGATCTTCAACTTCCCTGAAGAGGTCCACGGCTTCGTCCTCTCCGACTCCGACGGAAGCCTCTCCAGCATCGACTACTCCAAGGAAAGTTCCGCGGGTTCCGTAGGCACCTTCGTCGCCAAGTCCACCACCGTGGCCATCCCGCAGAGCTTCTCCGTCTATGCCGCGTCGGTCGAAAGCGCCGGCGAACTCATCGTTATCGACAATGTCGCCGGCAAGACCTACTCGCTCAACCTGCCCAACGCCTACCAGGTAGCCGTCAATCCCGGCGGCACCATCATCCTGGCCATGGTTCGCAACTCCAACACCCTCTACCGCGTCCTGAAGCTCAACGCCAATCAGGCCCCGCCTCCGGGCGCCGTCGATTGCCAGCCTTACGTACTGCCCGTCTACTGTGTCGTGCCCGTTCCCGACAGCCCCAAGAACCCCGGCTTCGATCGTCCCATCGGCGCCTACTTCTCACTCGACGGCAGCACCGTCTACGTGCTCAACTGTGGTCCTGAGTGCGGCGGTGGTGTAGCCAGCGTAAGCATCCTCCAGACCGGAATCCTCAACATCAACGTAATCCCCGACTCCACGCCCTACCCCAGCCCGGTCACCGGCAACATACCCGTTCCCGGCGGAGTCACTGAAGCACTCTCGGACGGCACCACCCTATACGTCGCCGGCCAGCAGCTACAGCCCGACGGACTCTTCGCCGGCTTCCTCTCCACCATCTCGATCGCCAACGGCACCGTCACGGGCAAGTTTTCCATCTCCGACGGCACTCACACTAAGATGCTCTTCGCCGACGACAACACCCTCTGGGTCGGCTCGCAATACTGCGCCACCGGAGAGCGCGCCCATCAGGCATCGCTCGGCGTCACCACCCAGGCAGCAAACTACAACTGCCTCACCCGCTTCGATCTCGGCACCCAGACTCCCAGCATCGTTCCTTTCGTAACCCCGAACTCCCCCACCACGACGGTCTCCTACCCCAACCAGGACAGCAACCTCTACTACTACGGCAGCCTCACCGGCCTCTGCTGGGTCCAGAACCTCCACAAGATGTACACCGCCTACGGTGGCCAGGTTCACGCCTTCAACACCGCCGACGGCTCCGAGATCAACAACCAGTTCATCACCGTCCAGGGCACCGCCCTCGACGTCGCCTACATGGACGCCATCACCGACACCGACGACTAAGCAGCCGATTAGCACAGCAGCTTTTCAAAAGGGCGGGACTTCAGTCCCGCCTCAGCTTTCAAGAGGTTTCTGAAAAAGTCGTGGCAGTTGCTTTTTTCGGAGCAAGCGTGGGGCTTCAGAGGCTGCTGAAAAAGTCTTTGCTTTGAAAGGGCCGGACTTCAGTCCCGCCGTAAAGGCAATAATTTCGGTGGGCTTTAGCCCCGGAGGGAAGGTTTATTCCAGGCCAACACACTTTTTCAGCAGCCTCTTCAGCCCCACGAAAAGGCTCTCAAATTCAATGGGCTTTAGCCCCGGGTTTTCTCTGGCCGGGCCGCAAAATCCATTTTTCAGCTCCTCTTTATGCCCCCGCCTTCACTCCCAGCCGCTCCGCCAGAAAATCCACCACCTCCGCCGTGCAATACTCCGGCGGCTCAATCGACAGCACCCGCGTCCCCTCCAGCAGCTTCAGCGAAACACCCTTCCACTCCGGTCGTCCCACCGCACCTTTCGGAACCAGCACCGCATCCGCCCGATCCAGATACAGCCGAGCCGAATCCTTGAAGTCCGCCGTCCCCGGGTCCAGCACGCTCAGATAAACATCCGGCCGCAGAAATCGCAGAATGCTGTTCGACTCAATCACGGCATTCTCCGCCGCCGCCAGCTCCTTGCGAATCCGCGGCATCGCATCTGCCAGCTGTCCCATCCGAGTCCTCACCCAGAACGACCGCACCGCCCCAGCCGCCAGATATCGCGCCGAATCCGTCCCTGAAGCCCCCTCCCGCTCCTCGCTCACCGCCACCGTATGCTCCGCCGTCTCGCAGTCGCACGGCTCCCCATTCGCCGAGCACACCCCATGCCCGAACTGCGTAATCTTGAACGCCGTCCACCGCATCTCCGGAAACGCGCGGATCACCCCAGCCACCACGCTCGTCTTGCCGATATTCCGGGTATGTCCACCAACCACTACAATCGCCACAACTCACCGCCATAAAACCACAACGTGTCCAGCAATTACACCCTAATCCCGCCGCTTAGCCGCGCCAGATCCCTTAAATACTCCTTCAAAGGTCGCGCCGGCCGCCCCCAGAAAACCTCACCCGCCCCATGCATCTTCTTCCCGCTCAACACCCCCGCCCCACCCCCCAGAATCACACCTTTTCCTACAGTTGCATGCTCTCCAATCCCCACCTGCCCACCCAGAATCGCGCCATCCTCCACCACGCTCGACCCCGAGATCCCCGTCTGCGCCGCAATCACCACATTCTTCCCAATCACGCAGTTATGCCCAATATGCACCAGATTATCGATCTTCGTTCCCCGCCCGATCCGCGTCTCCCCCAGCGCCCCGCGATCGATCGTAGTATTCGCTCCAATCTCAACATCATCCTCAATCATCAGAATCCCCTGCTGCGGAAACAGCAGATACTCCCCCGTCACCTTGTTCCGCGCGTACCCAAACCCCGCCGACCCCAGCACCGCCCCCGCCTGCACCACCACCCGATCGCCCAACGTCGTCCCCGAGTACACCGTCACATTCGGCCCCAGCACACAGTCCCTGCCAATCGAAACTCCGTCGCCAATCACGGCTCCCGGCCCTACACTCGTCCCCTCGCCCAGCACCGCTCCAGCGCCAACCACCGCAGTCGCATGCACCCCACCCGACTTCAAAGCCCCGCCCGCAGCCAGCCTGTTCCCCACTACGGCAAACCCATACCGCGCATCTTCCACCCACAACACCCGCGCATCGCTCACCCGCGCATCGCTCACCCCCGCGCGCTCCCCTCCCGACGCCAGCACCACTCCTGCCCGCGAAGCCAGCGCCCTCGCCAGCGTCCCTGCGTCCATCGCAAACACCACCGAGTCCTCACTCGCAGCCTCGATGCTCGAAACCCGCGTCATCTCCGCCCCACCCGCACTCGCGCCATCCGGCAGCGAAGCCCCCACCCACTCCGCAATCTGTTTCAGCGTCGCCATCACTCGTTGTTGTCCTTCATTACTCGTTGTCGTCCTTCATTAATTACTCGTTGTTGTCCTTTATTAACGACCCCCGCCTCGCCCGCTGGCCGTGTCTTCCAGCGCCGATGCATCCACAGCCACTGCTCCGGATACTCCCGTATATATCGCTCCAGCACCGCCGTAAACGTCGCCGTATTCGTCACCGAGTCCTCCTCGGCGTTCCCTGTATCCACCGTCGCGATCTCCTCGCCAAACCGTAGCACATACCTCTGCTCCTGCTCATCCCACAGCAGAAACCCCGGCACCACCGCCGCACCCGTCTTCTGCGCCACCCTCGCCATCCCCGACGCCGAACACGCCAGCACCCCGAAGAACGGCACAAACACTCCCTGCGGCGGGGTCATATTCGTGTCCATCAATATCCCCACCGTACCGCCCTCGTGCATCGTAGCAAGCAGCCCACGCGCAAAGTCGTCTTTATGAATCACCCTGTTCCCATGCAGGCATCGCACCCGATTCACATAAGCATCCACCAAAGGATTATCCAGCCGCCGAATCACCATTCCCATCGGCATTCCCATCAGCGAGTGATAAAAGCTCGAAAGTTCCCACGCGCCCAGGTGCCCCGTCAGCACCAGCACGCCCTTGCCCTTATCCCGAGCCTTCAGATAATTCTCCAGCCCCTCATACCGGATAAACTCGCTCGCCCCCTCCGCCGAATACTTCGGCATCTGGCAGAACTCCCCCAACTGCCACCCCAGGTTCCTGTACACCGTCCGCAGAATCCTCTCGCGCTCCGCCTCGCTCTTATCCGGAAACGCCAGCGCCAGGTTCCGCATCCCCACTCTGCGCAGTCTACCCAGCGCGTGATACCCAACCCACGCCACCCCTGCTCCCACCTGCCGCGCCAATCCTCTTGGCAACACCTTCAGCGCGTTGACGACCAGCCAGACCGCGCCAAACTCCAGCCTCTCGCGAACAGTAACGCCGTCCGACGCCGCGTCTCTCACCTTGCCTGGCTCACTTGCGTTCAAGTCCTTAGTTTACCGGTCCGCCCACTTAAACACGAAGGGGGCAGCCACCTGGCTGTCCCCTTCGCCCTTGACTTGCTTCGTCCGTCGGACCGCGACGTTTACTGATTCTTCGCGATAACGAAGTACTTCGCCACCGTTCCTACAAACGGCCGCGCCTCTATCGGAGTCACCTGGTTGCCCTTCAACACCTGATCAAAAGGCACGTTCGCGCCATACATCGTACGCGTCGCATCCTCGTTCTGCGAGAGCACCGTCCCATCCAGGTCGATCCCGGCGAACAGTCCCTTCGACCGCGAGTAGCTCAAAAACTCCGCGTTCATCTTCCAGTCCGTGCCTGCCTGAGCATTACGCCCCACTGGTCCCGCCGAAGCCGCCGCATCGGCGCCCAGCTTGAACTTGTTCTTCAGCATGTCCTGCAGTCCCTGCTGGTTCATCGCGATCAGCACCAGGTCGGTGCCTTGCACACCTATCTGGAAACCGAAGCTTCCACCGGCCAGCTGTACAAACACCGGCGCACTCCAGCCATTCGGGGTCCGGCACGTCGCAGCGCCTTGTCCATACTGGGCGCCGCCTATAAACGCAGCCTTCTTGAAGCTCGGTATTACCACCACGCACGACGCACCGCCAAGAATGCTGCTCGGAATGCCCTTATCCGGAGCCGACATTATCTCTGAGATCACATTCGCCGCGGATGTTAATCGTTCATCAAGCTTCGTCTTGTCCTCTTCGCCAAACGCACTCAGCGAACTTGCCGTTATTGCCAAACCCAACGCAACTACAGATATTCGTTTCATCATCGTCTTTGTCCTTTTACTTTCCGTTTTTATAGATCCCGCGTGTCAAAGCCCGCGCCGCATTCAATCAAGTCTCTTAATGAGTCTTTAGACTGCTCGACGCACTCTTGTCACCTCAGCAGAACCCGACTAGGAAACATCCTGGGAAATCTAGCTAGCCAGCCAGCGAGCCAAGCCTGCCTTCGCCAGCAAAAGAATCCAACCAAATCTAAGCATAATCCGCTTCTTCTTGACGTTGAAGCGGCGAAATGCACGTTACTTCTAGGGCACGAACCACAACCCTAACAATTTGTTAGACGTAGAGTGATAAGACCAAGTTGTACCTCGCAGCTTGTTTTAGAGGATCATCACAGGAATACTCGGCAGGGGATGCCGAAATTGCGTGGGGTAACAAAAAAATGGGGTTATAGACACCGTGCCAGGCAAGCCTGACGCGCTCTCTACAACCCCTCTCCCAGGTCTGTGTTGCTACAAACACTGTGCTACAGAAATGTCGCTCCGTCGAGGGTACGGAGGTCTTATATACCTTTGCGCATTCCAGTAACCTCTTTATTACCTAGGACTAGTCCTAGTTTACAGGCCGCGCCGGACTAGTGCCCTAAGTCACCTTCAGCGGTTCCATCCTGCTCGGTCACCAGTCTTTGTTCCACCGCCAGCATGGTCAGCGCGATCCGGTTCTCCACCCCCACCTTGCGCATCAATCGCCCCACGTGCGCCTTCACCGTGCCCTCGTCAATCCCCAGCGACCGCCCGATCTCGCGGTTTGGCCGTCCCGCCACCAGCAGCCGCAGCACCTGCGACTCACGCTCCGTGATCTTCGGTGTCTTCGCCACGCCTCGCTCAACCGCTCCCCCCGAAGCTCCGGCAGACTCCAGCAGCTTCGCCATCACCTTCCGCGGCGCCCACACCGATCCATCCAGCACAATGTCTATCGCCATCAATATCTCGCCGTCCTTCGCGAAATGCGTCAGATAACCCTTCGCCCCGGCGCCGATCACCCGCTCAATGTAGCCATGATTCCCATCCATCCCCAGCACGATTACCTTCAGCCGCGGATACTTTCGCCGAAGGCCCGCCAGCAGCTCGAATAAGTGATCCGTACATCCCGCGTCGATCACCAACAGCGAAAACCCCAACAGATCCAGGGTGCCCGTCGTCGCGGACAACGCCACAATCTCCACCCCCGGCCTCGTGGAGAGGATCGTCTGCAGCCCCAGCGTACGCAGCGGGTCGATAGACACCAGCCCGATCAGCTGCCTCTCCTCCGGACTCTGCACGTGTTTCTCCAACTTCGTCCCCATTGCAATTCGCCCCACTGATGAATACGAAGCTACCCGGCTCCAGGACTATATCAATTCTCTCTTTTACTTCGACGGATGCAGTACGAGTTTCTGCACACGCCAGTTCAGCAATTCGGCGACAAAAAGTACGTTCTCCGAAGGGCACGCGATCTCATGGATCCACCCGAATTCCTTCAATTGCTTACCCGACTCGCCGAGAACCCCCAACACCTTTCCATCCAGGCTCAGCTTATAAATCCGCCCCGGAAAAGCATCCGAAGCATACAGCACCTGGTTCGGCCCCGGCGTAATGCACACCGCCCACGGAGCTCCCGGCGCCTTCGTGCCCGTCGCATCCGGCGCCGGCTTTCTGCCGATAGCCGGAGCCGCGCTCGCATAATCGAATGGCACATCGATCGTTATCTGCCGCAGAAACTTCCCGTCTCCGTCGAACACCTGGATCCGCCGGTTGCCGCGGTCCGCCACATAGATATTCCCCTGCGCATCCGCCGCAATGCTGTGCGGCGTATTGAACTGCCCCGGCCCGCTCCCCGGCTCGCCAAATGACTTCAGCCACTTGCCGTTCTTATCCACCTTCGCCACCCGCGAATTGATATACCCATCGCTGATGTACGTATTGCCGGCCGCGTCCCACGTCATGTCCGTCACCTGACGGAACTGCCCGTCAATCGGTGGCAGCGGCGGCTTCGGATGCTTCAGCGCCTCCGTCCCCTCATCCGACGCCTCCTGCTTGCGTCCGAACACCATCGCTACCCGCCCCGCCGGATTGAACTTAATCACCATGTCCGATCCCTTGTCCGACACCCAGATGTTGTCGTCCTTATCCACCTTCACAGCGTGCGCAAAAGACCATGCATAGAGGTTATGCCCGATCTCCCGCAGATAAGTCCCATCCGGCCCGAACTCCAGAAGCTGCGCCGCCGCCGCGCCATAGGCCGGCCCGGTGCTGTTGCCGCGCGAAAATACAAACACATGCCCCTTGGAGTTCACCGCCACACCCGCGGCCTCACCCAGGTACATATTCGCTGGAAGTTTTAGAAAATTGGGCACCGAATCGAACGGAATCTCCGGCACAGCCTGCCCCTGCGCGAACAGCGTGAACGGTGCGGCCAAGCACAACGCCACGGCGAGTGCAATCCGATTCATTAAGTCCTCCAGTAATTCAGCGTTGCCAACTCACTGGAGCGGCAACGGGGGAGAGGGAATATTTGAGGCTGGACTATTTCAATAGGTTACAACTTTCAATAGCTACAACTTCGGTAAAACGATCCCCTGCTGATTCTGATACTTCCCTTTGCGGTCCGCATAGCTTACCTCGCAAACCTCGTCGGACTGGAAGAACAGTATCTGGCACAATCCCTCGTTCGCATAAATCTTCGCCGGCAGCGGAGTCGTGTTCGATATCTCCAGCGTCACAAACCCCTCCCACTCCGGCTCGAACGGCGTCACGTTCACAATAATCCCGCACCGCGCATACGTCGATTTCCCAACGCATATCGTCAGCACGTCCCGCGGAATCTTGAAGTACTCCACCGACCGCGCCAGCGCAAAAGAGTTCGGCGGCACAATCACGCTCGGCGCCTGCACCGTCACGAACGAGCGCTCATCAAACGCTTTAGGATCGATAATCGCGCTGTTCACATTCGTAAATATCTTGAACTCATCCGACACCCGCAGGTCATACCCGTACGACGACAGCCCGTACGAGATCACCCCCTCCTTGACCTGCTTTTCGCTGAACGGGGCGATCATTCCGTGCTCTATCGCCTGCTTCCGAATCCAACGGTCACTTTTAATCGCCACCGTATCTTCCTTCCTTAACGGCTGACGGCCCTAACCCCTGTCGTGGCAACCTTTAGCCGATTTTAAGGCATCTCTGTGCCTGGGATGGCACACTTTTCAGGCCGTACAGACCCTCTTCCGGGTAATTCATTAGTTTCTTCATCTTACGGCAGCGTCTATACGTTGACAATCTCGCCCTTGTTTCTACCATCTCGTCATCGCCTCCAGTTCAATAAGTTGAACAAGAACGATTTCACCAGACCTTACAGCCCAAGGACGGCGACCCAGTGATCAAGCAAGACCTAATACAGAGGGTTGTTGAGCGCACCGGCCTGCCACGGACCAAGGCAGAGTCCGCCGTTGACGCAATCTTCGACAGCATGAAACAGTCCCTGATCTCAGGCGACCGCATCGAGCTCCGTGGCTTTGGTGTCTTCACCGTCAAGCCCCGCAAAACCGGCATCGGACGCAATCCGCGCACCGGAGCCGAGGTCACTATCGCGCCCGGCAAGGCAGTCCGCTTCAAGCCCGGCAAAGAACTGCATCTCCTGACCTAACGCCTGGCATCGCCTACATAAGGGGCTCAGCTCGAGCCCCTGCGCGTCTTCCTCCCCTTACATCAAGTGCACCGCATCCACGTCAACCACCAGCCCCCGACGCGGAATCTCCCTGCGCATCGGCAACCGTCAGCATCGCTCGCAAAGCCTCGCCCAGCACCTGCCGCCGCTCCGCCTTCAGCACAAAATGATACCGATAGATCCTCTTCAGCCGCGAGATCGGCGCCGCCGCCGGCCCCAGCACCCTCACCTTCTCCAGCCGCGCAGCCTGAAACCATCGGCCCAGCATCCCCGCCCACGCCGTAGCCTCCTCCAGCCTCTCGCTCTGCACCACCACATTCGCCAGCACTGCATACGGCGGATAGTGCATCCACCGTCGGTACTGCATCTCCTTCGCCACGAACCCCGTATAGTCGTGCTCCGCCGCAAACTTCACCGCATAGTGCTCCGGATGATACGTCTGCACCAGCACCTTCCCCGGCAACTCCCCGCGCCCCGCCCTGCCTGACACCTGCGTCAACAATTGAAACACCCGCTCCGCCGCCCGAAAATCCGGCAGCCCCAGCGCAAAGTCCGCTCCCACCACCCCCACCAGCGTCACCCCATGAATGTCATGCCCCTTCGCAATCATCTGCGTCCCCACCAGCAGATTGATCTCGCCCCCATGCAGCCGCGTCAGCAGCCGCTCCATGTCGCGCGCCCCCGCACCGTGTCCCGATCCATCCGCCCAATCCGAGCCCCCGGAAACATCTCCTGCAGCCGCTCCTCACCCTGCTGCGACCCCGCCCCAAGATAATACAAATGCTCGCTCTCACACTTCGGACAAACCTTCGGCACACTTCTTTTGTAACCACAATAGTGACACTCCAACCGCTGCCCCGGCCGCGCCACATCGCCGCCCGTCACGTGCTTGTGATACGTCATCGAAATCGCGCAGTTCTCGCACTCGATCTTCTCCCCGCAGCTCCTGCACATCACCACAAACGAATATCCCCGCCGGTTCAGCAGCACAATCGCCTGCTCCCCCCGCTCGATCGTCGCCTGCACCTCCTCCACCAGCCGCCGCGAAAAAAGCTCCTCCTTCCCCATCTCGCGCGAAACTCCTCCCGCATATCCACCATCTCCACCTTAGGCAGCGGACGATCCATCACCCGCGTCAACATTTCCACCCGCACATACCGTCCCTTCTCCGCATTCGCCCAGCTCTCCAAACTCGGCGTAGCCGACCCCAGCACCACCACCGCCTCATTCAACTTTCGCCCGCATCACCGCCACATCCCGCCCGTGATACCGCGGCGTCTCCTCCTGCTTGTAGCTCCCGTCATGCTCCTCGTCGACGATGATCAGTCCCAGGTTCACCATCGGAGCAAACACCGCCGACCGCGTCCCCACTACCACCCTTGCCTCGCCCCGCCGAATCCTGTGCCACTGCTCCGCCCGCTCATCCGGCGTCAACTGCGAGTGCAGCAACGCCACCTCGCCCACCAAACGCCGCCACCATCTGCCCCACCATCGCCGGCGTCAATCCAATCTCCGGAACCAGCAGCAGCGCACTCTTTCCCGCGTCCAGAGCCCGCTGCATAGCCGCGAAATAAACCGTAGTCTTCCCACTCCCCGTCACCCCATACAACAGATGCGGCCGAAACCCACCCTTCGCCATCGCCGCCGCAATCGTCCCCACCGCCTCCATCTGCGCCTCATTTAAAGCATGCTCATGCGCATCCTTCTTCCTTTGCTTATCACTCCCTTTTCCTTGGTCATCTCCTTTTCCTTCGTCATTCCCCTTTTCTTTGTCATTCCGCAGCGCAGCGGAGGAATCCGCTTCTCCAACAGAAGCACCCACCCCACCAAAATGAAAGACAGAAGCAACCTCCTCAATCACCACCAACCCACGCCTCACCAGCGTTCCCAGCGTAGACTCCGGCACTCCAGCCTCCGTCAACGTCGAAGACCGCCGCAGATCCACCACTCTCATCCGCCCACCCACCGCCGCCAGCTCCGCCATCACCGCCAACTGATTCTCATTCAACCGCGGCAACCGCACCCCCGCGCTATTTTTAGAAGTGTCATCCTGAGCGTTTTTAGAAGTGTCATCCTGAGCGGAGCCTCTCGCAGCCTCATCGCGAGAGGCGGAGTCGAAGGACCTGCTTTTGTCTTCCATCGCGGTCGCCTCGAACCCCACCACCACCGCCACCTTCTCCAACCTTCTCGCATCCCGCTCCTCCGCCAACGCCTCCCGGACCAGCCATTTCTTCTTCACCATTCCATCCAGCAGCGCCTTATTCGCCCCCGCGGCACTCCGCAGCGCGCCCAGCTTCGCCGCCTCCCCACCCTCCAGATAATTCAGCACCGAATACTCCCGGTTCTGCTCCTCCGCCGACAGCTTCGACCGCCGCGAACTCCCCTTAGCCGCGCCCTCATACAAAACCCTCCGCCCGGCATCGCTTATCCGATAAACAGACTGCCGCTTCACCTCCGCCCCTAGCGGCATCATCCCGCGCAGCACCTCGCCCAGCGGAGCGACATAGTACCCCGCAATCCACCGCGCCAGCTCCATCAACTCATCCGGCAACAGCGCAGCATCATCCAGCACCTGCTGCACCGGCTTCACCTCCACCCCTACAGGCGCATCCCCGTGCACCTTCACCACCACCCCCATCAGCCGCTGCCCCGCAAACGGCACAATCACACGAGCCCCCACCACCGGACCCTCTCCCGCGCCAGCACCATTCACCCCATAGGTAAATAACTGGTCCAGCGGAACCGGCAGCGCAACATCGCAGTACAAAGGCATGCATCCAGCTTAACCGGTCTGGCGCGACGCGGCTGTGCATACTAAGCCCGTCAACACGCAGGAAACGTGCCCGCAAACTACGAGCTGTAGTCCCGAGACTTCCAGAAGATCGACCGATCAATCTGATCCAGGCGAGTGCGTCCGGTCATCGCCATCGCAGCTTCCAGCTCGGACCTCAAAATGTTCACAACATCGCGCACTCCATCCGCCCCAGCCACGCTCAACCCATACAAATAAGGCCGCCCGATCAAGACCGCAGAAGCGCCATATCCCAGCCCCTTCAAAACATCGGTCCCCCTGCGAATGCCGCTGTCAAACAGCACCGGGACACGACCGGCCACGCGATCCACCACCGCAGGAAGCACCTCGATCGTCGCCGGCACCGTATCGAGAGCCCTGCCACCGTGATTCGAAACGATGATTCCCGCGACACCACGTTTCACAGCCTCGTCGGCATCGTCAGGATTCGAGTACTCCCTTCAGAAGAATCGGAGTCTTTGCAAAGGACTGGATCCAGGCAAGATCCTCCCAGTTGAAATGCCTCCGAGTACGGCCGCCCCCCGCGCCCGGCCTCGCCTCCGTCCCCAGGTTTGGGAAGGGCAGAATCGGTGACTGCGCCCGTATGTGCTCCTCGCGGTTCCGCGCATAAGAGATGGGAATGTCAGCCGTAATGCAAAGCGCCTTGCATCCTGCCGCCTCCGCTCTCTCGACCAATGCCTGAACGGCCTTTCGGTCTTCGTCCACGTAGAGCTGAAACCAGATCGGCCCCGAAGCCGCTTTGCAGATATCCTCGATGCTGCGGTTCGAGAGAGTGCTTGCCACCATGATTGTCTTGGCCTCTCCCGCTCCGCGTGCCGTGGCCGTTTCGGCATCAGGATGCGCCAGAAGATGCGACGACGTCGGCGCCAGCAGGATCGGATGTGGCAATTTGTTGCCAAGCACCATACAGCTTGTATCGATCCGGGTCACATCCACCAGAACTCGCGGTTTGAGTCGCAACTCATCCAGCGCCTCGCGGTTCCGCCTCAGCGTTATCTCATCGGCCGAACCGCTGTTGAAGTACTCCCAAGCCGGCAGCGACATCTTCCCCTTGGCTGCAGCCTCATAGTCGTACACGCTCGCCAGCACCGGCTGCTGGTTCTCCTGCCTACTCACCGCGTGGCCACCCACACCGGCCATAGAATCGGAGCCCGCAGCCATGGCCCGCTTTGAGGTCACCCCGATTGCGGCTGCGCTCGCCAAACTCGCCTTGAGTACCTCTCGTCTATCCATAAAGACCGTGCTCCTGCCGTCACCGCAAACGATTCAAACCCGGAAAACCTCGAATTCATCGCTCATCGTTTGTACATCAAATCGGCAAACACTGATTCAGTTAGATGAAGAGCACAATCACCCGGCGCTTATCACAGCTCACGTCATTGACATCCACCGCGCCCAATGAGAGCCTGCACTACGCGCAACAAACCCTCCGTACACAGGAGATTTCATGAAGCGCCTGTCCCTCCCTATCTTGCTGCTCCTCGCGCTCGCCCCTCTCGGCTGCAGTCCACCTCAACCTCCGCCACCAAAAACCTCCGATGCCCTCCCTGCGACCTTTATGCCGCACGCCACCTCCTCCGCGCAGCTCGAATCCGCCGCCCAATCCTTCGACTACTATCTCCTCAACCTCTCCTGGTCCCCCGAGTTCTGCGCCACCCACTCCACCGCCCCCGAGTGCGCCCAACACCCCGCCTTCGTCCTCCACGGCCTCTGGCCCCAAAACAACACTCCCGCCAACACACAGAACAGCTCCCGAAATCAATCCCGCAAAAACTCCCGCCGCAACTCAGCCCCCTACCTCGAAAACTGCTCCAACGCCCCCGGCCCCGCCAACCCATCCCAATACTCCGACATCTACCCCGACCCCGGTCTCCTCCAGCACGAGTGGCGCACCCACGGCACCTGCTCCGGCCTCACCCCCGATGCCTTCTTCACCGCTGCCCGCCGCGCCTACCACTCCATCGCCATCCCTCCCAAGCTCACCCAGCTCACCACCCAGATCTCCCTCCCGCCCGAAGACATCCTCAACCTCTTCACCACCGCCAACCCCACCATCCCCCGAGAGAGCCTGGCCCTCAGCTGCGGCAACAACTACCTCACCGCCATCGAAGTCTGCCTCGACAAATCCCTCCACCCCATCCCCTGCATCAACGTAAAATCCTGCCGCGCCAACACCGTCCGCATCCCACCCCCATAAATCAAGCCGCATCCCCAGGCAGCATCCCCCGCTTCGCGAGAGACCGGTCAACATGCGCGTCCGGCTTACCAGCGTGACCGTCACAGAGTCCGTTGAACTGCGAGATATCTAACTGAATAATTCGCAAGGTTCGCCAGAATTCCATTCCAGCCTGTCGGTCTGGTATTAATCCGACCCCAGGGTGCAGCCAGTGCACTGGACGACGTGACGATCAGGGGGCTTGGAAGACGCGCCATACGTCCAAGTGCGTGCCCCTAGCGCGCTTTTTATTACGCATCTCACTTCCCACTGAGGTCCATGCTGGGTGGAGTCGAAATAATCTACCATCCCGACTGTTCCGGTAGGCGCGTTGCTGCACGGGTTGCCCGACTCGAATTGGATGTTGAACGCGGAATCCGCCGTCCAGGTAACCACATCCTTTGCCGATACTTTATGGCCCACCTCGTAGTACGGCGGTGAGGCGGTCTGATGCAAAAGAATCGTTGTAGTCACCACCCGGTTACAGCCTGCGAGCGCTTGGAAGGCTGCAATGGCCCCGAAGACCATCAGGGTGCGTACGTTAAGTCCGCGCATATCGTCTCTCCTACTCTGAGTTGAATGGAACGAGAGCCCGGTGGAGCGCCAGCAACAAAACCGAAGCAGATATTGCAATCGGTCGGTGGCCTAACACTTTACTGCATCGACAAATAGAGTGCGTATTCGAAAGCTAATTTATTTCAAGACGAAGTCAGGCCCGGGAATGCCCCAAAGGCTTCCATGGCCTTATAGGCTTATCCAATCCTTCCTGATTCGCTTAAAAGCGCTGTCAAGCCCCCACCTGTTCAAAAAATCAAGCAACTCAAGCCCCACCAGCACTTAGCTCAATGAAGAAATGTGACCATTAGTTATGTGCCATTCGCTAAACTGGATATAGAAAGATTAAAGAAACATCGATCAGGCCTGGCCACGCGCCGGGCCTATCTCTTGGGATAGGGAAAAATCATTCCTAACTCATTTGTTTGGAATATTTTGGACGCAAGTCTCTTGTTTGGAATATTTTAGCGGCATCGACTACCTCTAAACCATTAGAGATCAATATTTTACCCCCGGGTAAGGGGGGAGGGGGGTACCCCCTCGGAAACAAGAACGCCGGGAAAGGGCATCAGGCTACAATTCGACAACTCATGAATCTTTACTCACTCGTCATCGGCTTCATCGTCCTGATTCTGCTCGCCGTCTCGATCAGCCGCCTCGGCAAGGTCAAGACCAAGGCCGACTACCTCGTAGCCGGACGCTCCCTGCCCGCCTTCGTCCTGATCTTCACCCTCCTCAGCTCCTGGATAGGCTCCGGCTCCCTCCTCGGCGGCGCCGAGAACGCCTACAAGCACGGCTTCGTAGCCCTCTGGCAGGCCGCCGGCGGATGGGCCGGACTCCTGCTCATCTACTTCATAGCCCCCCGCGCCCGCAAATTCGCTCAATACACCATCCCCGACCTCCTCGAAACCCGCTACAACCAGGCCGCCCGAGTCCTCGGCGTCATCGCCATCCTCCTCACCTACACCGCCATCACCAGCTACCAGTTCATCGGCGGCGGAGACATCCTCCACCTCATCTTCCCCGACAACATCTCCGCCCTCTTCGGCCGTTACATCATCGCCGCCTTCGTCATCCTCTTCACCGCCATCGCCGGCATGTCCTCGGTCGCCTATATGGACCTCTTCATCGGCCTGCTCGCCACCGCCACCATGTGCCTCGCCCTGCCCGTCCTCATCGCGCACGGCGGCGGCTGGACCACCATTCGCGCGAGCCTCCCCGCCACCCACTTCCAACTCTTCGGCGACCTCTCCCCCATCACTTGCCTCGAGCTCTTTCTCCCCACCCTCCTCCTGCTCCTCGGCAACCAGTCCATGTACCAGAAGTTCTTCTCCGCCAGGACCCAGAAGGACGCCTCCCGCGCCGTCGTCGGCTGGATCGTCGGCACCGTCATCCTCGAGACCGTCATCGTCGCCCTCGCCGTCACCGGCTCCGCCATCTTCCCCACCGGCGAGGTCCACGACCGCCCCCGCGAGATCCTCGCCTACATCGGCATGCACGGCTTCGAGCCCTATCCCGTCTCCACCGTCGTAGTCGATCCCAACGGAGCCATCCACCAGACCGTCAACTACGCAGCCACCGTCTACGACACCCGCACCCTCTTCCTCCTCCAACTCCTCGGCGCGCTCCTCGTCGGAGCCATCTTCGCCAAGGTCATCTCCACCGCCAACAACTGGCTCTTCTCCCCCGCCACCAACCTCGTCAACGACATCTTCGTCCGCTACATCAAGCCACAGGCCTCGAACAAACAGATCCTCATAGTCAGCCGCCTGATGGTCGTCCTCCTCGGCATCTGGGCCCTCGTCCAGTCGCTCGGCACCGAGTCCGTCCTCAAAAAGGCCCTCTACGCCTACACCATCTACGGAGCCGCGCTGACGCCCGTCATCCTCTCAGCCTTCTTCTGGCGCCGCGCAACAGCCAGCGCCGCCGTCGCCAGCATCGCCATCGGAACAGTCGTCACTGTCTTCTGGGACACCGCCCTCGTCCACGACCACCTCCCGCCCGCCATCGCCGCACGCGACGCTATCCTTCCCGCCCTCCTCGCCTCGCTCCTGTGCCTCGTCATCGTCAGCCTGCTCACCCCACCCCCCTCGGCAAAACAACTTCAACCCTTCGCCGAAGCTTCGTCAAAATAATGACCAATCCCCTCTTCGCCACCCCCGCCAGTCCCTGCAATTATCTGCAATCTTATTCATACTTGCAGAGAATTCTCCTTGCCTACCCTGCCCGGATGCGATATACCGATTGTCTGAACTGCTTATCTTTGGCCCCCCAGCAGATGCGGTCTCCCGGCCCCCACTGAGCGCCACCCGGGATACTCCTCCATCAAACGAATCTGCTGCTTGCAGTTATTGAAGTCCTTCGGAGTCAGATGAACTTCGCCTTCCTTCCCGACCTGTCCGCGCTTGCCATCCTGATCGGCATCCTGCTGCTGCTGCGCCGCAGTCTCTCCGAGCGACTGACGAACCTCTGGCTCATCGGGCTCCTCATCACCTTCGTCGAGTCGATGGCCCACACCTTCTACGCTCCGGTTGGAGTGCCCGCCAGCTTCCTCCACGTCACGGTTGTTGACTGCTATCTGCTCGCAGGCCTCGTCTTCAGCTGGGCCGGCGCTGGCTATTCCCTCTCGGACCGCCCCCGGGTGCTCTACCTCCTGTTGAACGCACTCCCCCTGCTGGCTCTCACTACCCTCTACGGCCTCAACCTCAGAATCACGAGAGTCTACCTCCCGGTCGTCGTCGTTGGCATGATTGTGGGTGTTACCTCGTCGATTTATCTGCGCCGCAGTCGCCTCCTTGCCGCCGCACATCTCTTCGGCTGGTCCGGCATAGCCTTCCTTGTCACTCATGGACAGTTCCGCCAGGCCGTCTACTGGTCCCTCTGCTGCGTCTACTGCATCGCGGCCATTAACTTCCAGCACAGTCTGCCCCGCAAGAGCACCGGCCGCCTCGCGATCCTCACCGGCTTCTACATCTGGGCACTCTGCTTCTTCGTCCATCCCTGGATCGTCAATTACGCCGCCTACGCCGACATCGCCTCGCACGTCTGGAACATGCAAAAGTCGCTCATCTCCATCGGCATGATCCTGCTCATGCTTGAGGAGCAGGTCGCCAGCAACCAGTGGCTCGCGCTTCACGACGAGCTCACCGGCCTGCCCAACCGCCGTCTCTTCGAGGAGCGCCTCACCCACGCCATAGACCGCTCCCGCCGAACCGACAGCCCGCTCGCTCTGCTTCTGCTCGACCTCAACGGCTTCAAGAAGATTAACGACTCCTACGGACATCAGGCCGGAGATCAGGTCCTTCGCGAGATAGCCCACAACCTCCGCGACACCCTTCACACCGCGGACACCCTCGCGCGCATTGGCGGAGACGAGTTCGTCTTCCTCACCTCCTCCCTCGCCGACCATCACGCCATCGGCCATCGCATCGATGCAATCCAGTGTGCTCTGGCGCGCCCCATCCTGCTCGCCGGCAGGCCCACCGTCGTAACCGCAAGCCTCGGAACCGCTATCTATCCGCACGATGCCCACGACGCCACAGCACTGCTGCACGTCGCCGATCAGCGCATGTACGCCCTTAAAGGCAAAGCCAATCCTTCGCACCGGAACCTTTCACGACGTCCGCTCCCCACAACCCACGCGCGACGTCCACGCCACCGTAATCTAGAGTGGTTACATAAATGCCACCGAGGCCAACCAGCCGCGTGGTATCTCCAGAGAGACAGGGAGATTAGTTGCCCTTGCTATTGCCTCACTCTTTGGGCAATACTTTTTTCGCCGGGTTCGCAGAGCAAATGACTGGGCGGAATTAACTTACGCTCGTCCCGATATTTAAGCCTTTTCCATTTGGAAGAGGGGGTGAATTTGTGAGCAGCCCATCAAAGACACTGAAGACGTTCGACGCGCTGGATCGGAACGCACAACGTTTGTGCTGGCTACTCGACATGCATGGCGTCGAGCTCGGCTGGCCGGACGGCCTTCCACCGTTCGTCCACCGGCTGCGGACCGACCGACATCTCGCTATGGACTTCTGGGCGTTAGTCCGGTCCCTTCGCCGCAGTGAAACAGCCGGACTCAGCTACCAGCAGATCACTGCGCTGGTAGTCTGCTGCATCTGTGGCTCGAACACCGCACCCTGGGGCCACGACGACAAGGCAGCTTTGGCTGACTTTGCCGGAATGCTCGCTGCGTCAGATGAATCAATGGACGCCGACGCAAACCTGCCCGATGCCATCGACACTCCGGAGAGACCCGAGAGCCGTCCAATGGCGAAGGAGTGGACAGGTACCTTTGAGAACGAGCCTGAGCCGCCTCGGATCTACGAGTGTGAGCCCCAGGCTGCCGATACTTCAGTAGCCGCCAATCCGGCTCCGGACCCAGGGATCCAGATTCATTCCATGCATGAGATGTCTCAGGCCTTGTCCCATCATCTTGACGAGGCGTTGTCGCGGCTCGAACTCACCAGTCTGGAACTCAAAGTTCATCTGGACAACCTGGACAGCAGGATGAGCAGAATTGAGCCACACCTCGAGGACATTACCAACCTGGTTGCGTCCTCACTCAGTGCCTCTCTAAGCGCATTCCAACCAGTAACCTCCTCGCCAGAACTATCCTTGCCACCTGCCTCCTCGTCGGCTGCATACTCGCCAGCTGCATACTCGCCAGGTCCTTCGCCGGAGCGCCCCATTGCTGAGGTCAACCCTGCCGTTCCAATGCTGTCCCCTGAGCCAGAGCTATCCTGGCGGGACCGCGCAAGTGCATGGGGGAGCAACAGCACAATCGCCGGCTGGCCAGATAAGGCAAAGACTGCATGGGCGAACAAGCCGCAGTGGAAGAACAGACCACAGTGGATGAACAAACCAAAGTGGATGAATGTGTCACAGTGGAAGAAAATCCTGCCCACGTTGTCACCACATTTACTGCCCGATCTAAAGCAACCGTGGCTCGACGGCAGACAGTTTGTAAGCGCTCGTTGGCAGAGTGTCCCTCGTCTTCATATTGCGAGCGCCGCATATCTCCTGGTTGCCGCGTTGGCAGGCGGAGCCATTCTAATCAATGCACATCGACATCGACCCGCAGGCGGCGGGACACTGCCGCACGAGGTGAAGGCAACACAACCGGCGACTGGCGCCACCCGGACGGACGACGCCACTAGTAATGCGATTCCTGACAATCTCAAGCCGTCGCCGGCCGTCCCCGAGACTGAAGGAATGAACGCCGAAAAGCTCGACGTAAAGAGCAGCGACTCAGGCACCATAGCTCCCGGAACTCCGCAGACCGATAGACAGACAAAAAAACAGGAAAATGAACTGATAGCGAAGCCGACCTTCAAGTGGCTGGGGGACGACTCTGATATCTCTCCGCAGCAGAACGACAAAACCAAGGACAGCGTACCCAACTCAGAGGTTCTTGGAGAGAAATCGTCTGCCCCGGCGCCCACGGCGGTAGGAATCGAGACTGGTGGGAATCTCGAGCCCGTTACCGTCTCGTCCGATGTCATGGCGGCGAATCTGCTCTCGTCCCCCAGTCCTGCCTACCCCGAGGTCGCGAAGCTCACCCATCAGCAGGGCCCCGTGGTAGTCCAGGCGGTTATCTCCAAAGATGGCACAGTCGATAGCGTGCGTGTCCTCAAAGGACACCTCGTGCTCCGGCGCGCAGCAGCAAACGCCGTCCTGAACTGGCGTTATAAGCCCTACCTTTTAGATGGCCATCCAGTCGACGTCGCGACGACGATCACCGTCACCTTTTCAAGTGACGGCTCCCACAATAGCTCAACCGACAACTCAAATTAGTCCGCTTCATCCGACGATCGCGTTAGCTCGCTTCAACCGATGACTCCCTCGACGTGAACGGATTATTCGTCCGCGCAAGTGGCATGTGATAAGAAAATATCTAATCCTAGGGAAAGTACTTTCGGCTTACCGGCTCCAAAGTAGCTCAGCTCACATCGCAACAGCTCAATTAGCTCGATAAAACGAGGTACACTATGGCGGTTGGCCTCATCACATGGGGACGCTTTTTCGACACTGCCGGCGACAGAGTTACCGTATCAGCTCCGTCTACCAATCCCGGCACCCCCTGGCTGTGGGATCTCATCCGCACATCGGCCGCTGAAATAGGTTCCAGCTTCGATCTCGTCCAGTTACCGCCGTGGTCGCTTGCTCAGGGCGGCGCAGGAGCAGGTTGCGATGGTTACGGCGTCTTTCAGCGCCGAAATCTGAATGGCACTCGCTATGGCTCGCTGGAGAGCCTGATGTCCGCCGTGGCCGCCCTGAATGCGAACGGCTGCAAGACATACGGCGATCTCGTGCTCCATCAAATGAGTGGCGAGAATGGCGAACCTGGCGTCTTCCACTACGTCGGAGCCGACGGCAAGACCATGAACGGACGCGGCCAGACTACTCCCGGCTGGTTTCGTGGCGGAATGAAGCAGGATGATCCCATCCCACCCTTCTGCCCCGAGGATAGTGTTCCCGTGCCTTCAGACGATTTTCCCTTCGGCCGCGAGCTCAGCTACCAGCACTGCCACCCTCCTGGCGTCACCCAAAAAGATGCAATCGACTATTTGACATGGGTGCAGGCTCGCACCGGCGCCACAGGTTTTCGTTTTGACGACACCAAAGGTACCTATCCGCCTGCTGTTCGTGCCATCATGGACGCTCTCCCCAACTCGTTTTTTTACAGCGAATATTTTGACGGCGACCCTGCAAATCTCAACGCATGGGCCACCACCCCATCAATGAACGGTCGATCGGCAGTTGAAGACTTCACATTGCACTTCAGAATCCAGGCAGCCTGCAACGGCTTCGACGCCACGCAATTCGACGCAGGAGGTGCAGGCTACTGGCAGTGGAACTCCGGGCTTGCCGTAGGCTTCGTCGACAATCCCGATACCGACACCACCCCCGGCGAGCAGGTGATCTCGAACAAGGGCATCGCCTACGCATACATGTTGACGCTCCCCTTGCGGTTGGCGCTCGTCTACGGAAAAGATTACTTTCCATCCTCGGTCTGGCCCGGCTCCTACGGTCTCAAGCCCCTCATCGATAATCTCTGCTGGATCAGCCGCACCTTCGCCTTTGGCGGATATCAGGTGCGCTGGGTAGACAAAGATGTCCACGTCGCATCACGAGATGGCAATGGCGGCGCTCTGGGCTGGAGCGGCGGTCTCCTTACTGCATTGAACTTCAATGTCCTGGTGCCCCGAACCATCACCTGCTCAACCCCATTCGGCCCCAATCGCTGGCTACACGACTACACCGGACATCATCCGGACATCTCGACCGACGGAAATGGAAACGCCACCTTTACCATTCCTTCCAACGCCAACTCGCACGGGCAATCCTATCTATGTTTCGCGCCGGGAGGCGTGAACCAGCCTGTGCCGCAGCCGCGACACACAACAACCCAGACATACACCGCTGCGATCGATCTGGACATCATGCCCGCCACGAACACGTCGCAGCAATTGCCCCAGCGAATCTACTGCGCGCAAAACACAATGATCTCGCTGAGCCTGAAGGCGAATGTCCCCACTGGCGCAACGCTGTCGGCGACGGCCGTCTCTCCGAACGGAAAAACCCTCTCCTACGACCGTATCGGCAGCAATCCCACCAACCTCAGCGGCAAAGCCTCCGCAACAGGCTGGCATGCGATCTCTATCGAGGGCAACGGTTTGCCATCCGGCGGCGGACTCGACTACCAGCTTGCGGTCACCTACACCGGCGCCTGATCCCATTCGGAGGCCGGTCGCAAGGCGCTAAACGAGCAAGAGCAAACGTACCGCACGGCGGGTGACAGAGGGCGCGCAACACGGGCAGGGTAGGAGAATTACTCCTGCCAATAAGAGATCCAGCAAACTCCCATATGATCTTCGGAGTTTAGACCTCATCACTCTAAGATAGCTAAGCGATGACTCAAGTCTCTCAACCAGATGCGACGGCTACGTCAAGTCCATGGCGGCCTCTTCGAAACTCGACCTTCCGAAATCTGCTAGCGTCCAATCTGGTCTCAGACATTGGAACGTTCATGCAGAGTGTCGGCGCAGCGTGGTTGATGACCTCGCTCACCAATAGTCCTCTGTACATCGCCCTAATTCAGACCGCAACCGCCCTGCCCTTTTTCTTGTTAGCTCTGCCGGCAGGTTCGATCGGAGATATCTTCGATCGCCGCAAGCTGATCCTCGGCACGGAGACCTGGATGCTCGGGGTTGCGGTTGTGCTGACCGTAGCAACACTCTTCGGCGTGATGACGCCTTGGCTCTTACTACTCCTTACCCTTGCATTATCGATAGGGGACGCTGTCGAGTCTCCCTCATGGCGCGCAATCTTCCCCGAGTTGGTCAGCAAGGAGGAGTTGCCTGCCGCGCTGGCCCTGAATGGAATTGAGTTCAACCTCGCCCGGGCCTTAGGTCCGGGGCTGGGCGGTTTCATCGTCGCCGCTGTAGGAGTGGGGGCTGCGTTTGCCTTCAATGCCTTCTCGTTTTTGGGGGTAATCGCCGTCGTCGCGAAATGGAAGAGACCTGTCCGAAAGAGCACATTGCCAGTCGAGACCTTTCGAGGAGCAACCTCCGCCGCCGTCCGTTACGTCCGGTACTCCCCAGGCATCCGTACGCTTCTGCTGCGGTCGGCAGTTCTCATCTTCTTCACCAGCTCCTTTTGGGCGCTCTTGCCAACGGCAGCGAAGGAGATAAGCAACAATCCAATCACCTACGGTTTTATGCTTGGGTTCTTTGGATTGGGCGCAGTCCTGGGCGCCATGGTGCTCCAAAGGACCCGTTCGAAGGTTTCTTCAGAGACCTTGTTGTCTCTCGCCACGGCAACCTTCGCCGGGGTCATCTTAAGCATGGCGCTTCTACGCTCCTCCGTCATCCTCTGCTTCCTGATGCTCCTGGGAGGAGCCTCGTGGACTGCGGTCATGTCTCTTTTCAACATCATGGTGCAGGAGCTCGCGCCCGATTGGGTTCGCGCAAGAGTACTCGCCGTTTATCTGTTCGTATTTCAGGGAAGCGTTGCCGCTGGCAGCACGCTTTGGGGATACATCGCGTCACGCACGGATGTCCATGAGACCCTGATGTTCGCTGCCATCGGTACCGGGGCGTGTCTATCGCTGCAACTTCGGTTCAAGCTGCCGACCGTTCCCGCCGATCTCAGTACCTGGAATCATTGGGGCAACCTCACGATGTTTGAAGAACCTGATCTAGGTCAGGGGCCGGTCCTCGTCACGGTGAAATATGTGATCGATCCAGCGAAGGCTTCGGAGTTTCTCCATTCCATCCACCAATATGAGAGGGTTCGCCGGCGCGATGGTGCGACGAGTTGGGGAGTCTTCGTCGATACAGAAGCTCCGGATATCTACCTCGAAAGCTTCAAGGTTGATTCCTGGGCCGAACATGAGCGGCAGCATGACCGTTTCACCATGGCCGATCGTGAGATTGAGCATCAGGTGCTCGGATATGCTATCCAGCCTGTTGAGGTTAAGCATTTTATCTATGCCGGAGACGGGCTTCCACCGACTCTTCCACGGATCAGAGCACTCTCCTCGGCTGATCGATGACGACAAGCGAATTGAGAACGCCATGACATTTGGACCTCTGCCGGACAACGGCAGAGGTCTGAGATCATCTCTCATTGCCCCCATCCTGACCTCTGGATCGTTGACGACTACAAACGGGATGAGCCGGTCTTCCGAAAGGAAGAGACTGTATCCCATTATCAGGACTCACATCACTTCGCCTTTCCGGGTGGATTGGTTCGCGGGCTGGTGGCTGGTGAAAAAGTCAAGCAGGCTTTGCGGCGCGTTGGGGCCGAGACACACCTGGAGGATCCCTTCTGCCTCCGCAGCCTCCGCCGCGCTGCGAGGGAAGAGGTCCCTTTCATACGCGGTGAGTGCGGCTTCAACGTCACCTGAATAGGCGGCGATAGCCTTCCCGAGTTCAGCGCCGTCAAACATGGCGAGGTTGGCCCCTTCGCCGGACGGGATCATCAGGTGCGCTGCATCACCGAGCAGTGTCACCCCGGGTACGCGATCCCATCTGTGCTCGACCGGGAGCGCATGAATAGGACGAGGCACGGGATCACTTTCACCGTCGGTGATGAGCGCTGTCAGTTCCCGAGCCCAGCCGTCGAATTCCTCGGCAACCTTAGCCAAGGCAGTCGCCGCGTCGGAGAAGTCAATGCTATCAATCCAGTCCTTTGGCTTGTTCAACTCCGCGTACGTGTGCAACACGCCATTGGGCTCGCGGTGCGCAAGAATGCCTTTTCCCGGCGCAACCGCAAACAGCGCTCCCCCGCCAACCGCTTCCGCGCTCGCCTGGTGACGAGTGTCGCTGTCAAACAGGTATGTCTCGATGAATGATGTGCCGACATAGGCCGGTTTCGCCTCGGAAAGAAGTGGACGAACTCTCGACCAGGCGCCGTCCGCACCAACGAGGAGGTCGGTAGTCACCGTTGAGCCGTCAGCAAAGGTCAACACGTGCCGTCCGCCGCCGAGCGGAGACGCAGCTGTGACTTTGTGTCCCCAGCGGACCGTGTCGGCAGGAAGTGAGTCAAGCAGAATCCGACGAAGGTCTCCTCGCGCTACCTCCGGTCGACCGCCTGCGCCGTCGTCGGGCTCATCCAGCAGAACGTTGCCGTCCTTGTCGAGTACCCGCGTTGCCTGACCTCCAGGGTGGATGATTCCGAGGAACGCTTCGAAGAGCCCCGCCGCCTTAAGTGCGAGCTGCCCGTTGTTTTCGTGGATATCGAGCATGCCTCCCTGCGCTCGCGCGTTCACCGAGGCTTCCGCTTCGTAAATCGTCGCTGCAATACCGTGAACGTGGAGGACTCGGGCAAGTGTCAGCCCGCCGAGCCCGGCGCCAATGATCGTGACTGGAGTGTTCATAGTGGCTCCTTCATGAACCAGCGAGCGGCGGTCTTTTGGAGTTCGCTGCAATCTGGGTCGTTGTCAGAGGCACAGGCGATGATCCCATCGGGGCGTATCAGTACTGCACTCAATCCGAATTGTTCTTTCGCCCGGCCGGAAACATACTTGATTCGGTCGCCATATTCACTCGCCAGATTTTTGAGTGAAGCATTCCCATCAAAATCAAGCAGTATCGCTTGGCCACCGTGCATGAGCTCGCCAATTCTTGCACCGTCTTCGAACTCGAAGTTGGGAGCGCTATGGCCTGCTAGTGGGTGGCCGTCACCGAGATCGTAGTGTGTGTGAACGCCCCACACCCTTCCTGCAATATAGGTGGCGCCATCGCGCGTATTCATCAGGTCGCGAACGATCGCGTTCAGTGCGCGGCAGGATGGATCTGGTTTCATAATGGCAATCTGGGCTCGCGACCAATCCAGAACCTGTACACCCAATGGGTGTCGTTCCGTTTGATAACTGTCCAACAAGCCTTCCGGCGCTTTCTCTTGGATCGTTGCCGCGAGCTTCCAGCCAAGGTTCATGGCATCGCCAAGCCCAAGGTTGAGCCCTTGGCCTCCCAACGGCGAATGAATGTGCCCGGCATCGCCAGCTAAAAGTGCGCGTCCGTTGCGGTAGGTTGTGGCTTGGCGTGCTCGGTCAGTCCAAGTGGTTACGTTATGCAGGGCGCTGATCGTAACGTCGGTGTTCGAGACGCGGCGTAGCACCTGCTGAACGTGTTCCAGCGTGACTGGCTCCGCACCATGAGCTGCCCCGCCATCAAACTCCACCATCACCAGATAATCTGGCTGCGATTGAAAGTACATGCCTGTTGGTGTCAGGTTGCGGCCCGGGCTTAGCTTCTCCGGGTCGGCAAGGTCGATCTGAGCAGAGTAGCCGGTAAATTCTGGCTCCGTACCAGCGAATTCAAAGCCGCCCGCCTTGCGAACAACACTACGGCTTCCATCGCAACCCACGAGCCATTTCCCTTCAAATGATTGGTCACCTGACTGAACCGTCACCCCATTTGCGGTCTGCTGAAAGTCAGTAACGGCAAGCCCGCGCTTGATCTCGACACCCAGGGCTGCTGCGCGGCGAGCCAGCACAGATCCAAGCTCCTTCATCTCAGACAACAGATTCGTGGCGGTCGAGCTTGGCAGGCGACACCTCCACTGTGAGGTGTCAATATTGCCGTCAAGAAATGGAATGCCGGCGAAGTGTCCTCCCTGACGGCGTGGTCCTTCGGGAGTTGAAGTTTTGTGAGGATTTTTAAAGCGTTTGTGAAGCTCAAGTTCTTGCAGCAACCCCCGACGGTAAAGCGCCTCGATGGTAGGCGCCGAAAGTCCCCGTATCCCGAAGGGAAGTTGCTTCAATGGCGAGTGCGGATTCTCCATCTTTTCCAGTATCAGGACAGAACATTTGGCCAAGGCCAGTTCACAGGCGAGAAATAGTCCAACAGGCCCTGCGCCGGAAATGATGACATCGTGCGTGACTCGGGGATTCATCTTGATTCTTTCGTGGCTTGGGGCTGTGGTTGCAAGCTCCGAGAATGATTATGGAACGTCATTCCATTATCTTGGAACAACGTTCCATTTATGTCAAGATGAAGCATGGTCAAAAGAGCACGTAGCAGCCAACGACGTGAAGAATCGCTCTCAAGGGATCGCATCATTGAAGCCTCGATTGAACTCCTGGACACGAGCGGAGAAGGCGGTCTGACATTCCGTGCCCTGTCAGAACAGCTTGCCACCGGCCCTGGTGCTATCTATTGGCACATCGCTAACAAGAGCGATATGCTAACCGCCGCCTGCGATGCGATCATCGCTCGCACGATGGAGGTGTGTGTGGCAGGCTCGAAGCCGAAGGCCGCCATTCGCGCTCTCGCGCTAGGGTTGTTCGACGCGATCGACGAGCACCCATGGGTTGGCTCCGTACTCACAAACCCCGCGGGGCTGTTGCCACTGGTGCGCATTCTCGAACCCCTTGGCCAACAAGTTCGCGCTCTTGGCGTGCGGGACAAAGAACAGTGGGCCACGGTGTCCGCGTTGCTGCACTATATCCTTGGCGTCGGCGGGCAGAACGCGGCCAACGGGCAGCTCGCTCGCACGCAAGGCCTCGACAGATCCGACTTCCTGGAAGGGGTAGCGACGATGTGGTCGCAGCTCGATCCGCATGAGTATCCGTTCACGCACAGCTTAGCCGGACAGGTGCGCGCTCACGACGACCGATTGGATTTTCTGGCCGGGATCGACCTCATCCTCAGAGGTATCGACTCACCGCGGCGCCGCTGACGACTACAAACTACGTCGTCTGGTACCGGCCCTAACTTGCGAGTGCGGAGGATGACGAAAGACCTGGCCAACTGTTTCTCGCTTGTGTGGCCTATTAGGCCACCTTCAGCACCTTATCGGCACCAACGAAGGTTATAGGTCACATTTGAATGTGAGAGCGGCAATCACCGAAGCCGGCGGACGAAGTGGAGTTCGAGCCCGGATAAGGGAGCGCCGACCTCGTGCATAGCGCCGCCTATGGCGAGCGACCCGAGATCAATCGCGACTAATCCCGTGCTGTTGACCAACTCGATCACTAGCTGTTTGGCTTCGTTGTCGTCGCCGGATGTAAAGATAACGGTACGGGGTTTGCTCGGCGAGAAGTCCTGTATCCAGACCATCGGCATGTTGCTGATTGATTTTACAAGCCGTGCGCCAACCGCCATTTCAGCAACAATTTCGCTAGAGGTGCGCCCCTTCAACGCGGCCCGCGATCTGGTGACTCCCGCCAGGCTGATATCGGGTTTAGGATCCATGTGCGCGTTCGTCGCATCGATCAGAATTCGGCCACGCCAATCGATACCTTTCAGCGCCTCACGCACGTTCACCCAATGTACAGCCAGAACAACGACGTCGCAATCGGCCGCCTGCTGCTTGGTGCCGGCTATGGCGCGAGGACCAAGATCAGCAACAAAATCAGCCAGTGTCTCCGGGCCTCTGGAATTGGATACAACTACCGTATGACCAGCGATTATCAAATGGCGGCCGAACGTACCCGTTACCTTACCGGCACCTATAAACCCTACTTTCATGACTAATCTCCTTTTTTCTTCTCCTCTGATCGACCGTTGTCCGCAATAATGCGGAACAGTCGTTACAGATGTAGTGCGGAGCGCATCGGATGCACGATTTTGGACTCTATTATTGGAGTGGCTAGAAAGATTATGAAAACAGGGAACGGAAAGACTGGACGACCAATCGGCTTCGATAAGGATGCGGCCCTGGAGGCTGCAATGTTGCTTTTTTGGGAACGCGGGTACGAAGGAACTTCCATGGCCGATCTTACCCAGGCGATGGGCCTCAACCCCTCAAGCATCTATGCGGCCTTCGGTGGCAAGCACGCGTTGTTTCAACTCGCGGTAAAGCGCTATATGGAATTGCGAGCGCAATACGCAGTTAGGGCCCTGGAGGAACCGACTCTCGAAAGGTTCATTCGTGCGCTCTTCGACAACACGGTTGCGTTCCTCACCACGCCCGGCCATCCGCCGACCTGCATGACACTGGCTGGAGCGGTGGGCTGCAGCCTGGATGCTACACCGGCAAGAGATCTCATGACGGAGATACGGAAACAGAATCAAGTCGCTTTAAAGGAGCGCCTTCTCAAGGCGCGAAAGAGCGGAGAGTTGCCGAAGGAAATCAACGTGGATGACTACACAAGGTATATGTCGACGATCATCGCTGGCCTATCGATCCAAGCGGCGAACGGTTCGACGAAGGCGGAACTCAAGCGGACCGCCCAGATGGCACTTCGTCATCTGGGTTACTGAGCCTGGGTCCTACAACGCGCTGCCCAGAAGTGCTTATCGCTGACGATAAGCCGACTTCGCACGGCTAAATCCCAAAGATTCCTATATGCCCTTGAAACGAGCGCCAATGCTCCCAGAAACCGCATCTAACTTATTGAAATGATTTGGTGGACCTGATCGGGATCGAACCGATGACCTCTTCCATGCCATAGTCCCAACATCAAGCTTTTCAACAACTTACAAGACCCCGGTGGCTCCCTAAGTCCTTGTAAGCTGGTATCCCGTCAAGATCCGGCGTATCGCTAAACGTATCGCGTTTAGCAGCTAATTTCTTAGCTCGGCAGAAGGCCACGTCGCGCCCGAATTTCCAAACGCAGCTCCTCGCGAAGCGCTTTGCTCTTTCTCAGCCGCTTGAAAAACTCTTCCAGGACGCTCACCATAATCGCATTCACGCTAACACCCTCCTCTTCCGCCCAAGCTCGGATTACAGATCGAGCTTCGGCTCCGACATGCAAGAGTTGAGGTTTTGATAGCGGAAGCCCGGCCTTGCGGGTCTGCGTGATCGTTACATCTTTCCGTTCGACATTGCGGAGGGCGAAAAGAACCACCCTCGAAAGATCGCCGGCCACCCGCGCCTCTTCGGTAACCGCTTCCCGGAGATCAATGGGTAGACGTAGGGTCATGCCTGCGCGGTCTTCCGTCCAACGCTGTCCTTCGCGGTTCACGTTTCGACCTGTTTTCTGTGTTGCCAAGGCGTTTCTCTTCCTGTCCAAATTGACGCGCGGCCGAACGATAGCGAGTCGGCCTGGGACCTCACCGCGAATGGCCGTCCTGATCCTATTGAAATGAAGCTTTCAAAAGAAGACACAATTCTACGGTAAAGAAGCATAGCTTTGCCTCATCCAAAGCTATCAAACGCCGCTGCGCTCCCGTTCCAAGATGTTGAACGGTGGCACGCTGCCCGCGGAAACATTCTGGAAGGCCAATTCTCTTGAGAATAGAGAAGCGCATGCTTCTCATATCCGGCCACCACCCGGAGCGGTGATGGCGGTCAAGGCCGCGAAGCGCCGCGCTAGCGGTCGAAGCGCAGCGGAGAGCCTTGACGGACACCGGAGCGGAGGGTAAGAGCTTCCGCACAAGCGAATGCTCTGTCAATTTTTGATACGGATCTCTCTTATTCCCATTGTTTGTCTCGCGCAGACAGGATTCGGTAGCTGATTTTCATAAACAAAGCGTAGGGTCGGAGAGGCCAATGCCTTTTCGTCTCACTTGATGCCGCCGCCTATCGTCAACTCGATTCCGCCCACCACCCGTGCGGCTCAGTACGTCCGAATGTCAACGGAACATCAGCAGTATTCTCCACAAAATCAGTCTGACACCATCACGAAATATGCCATCGCTCACAATATGGACATCATCGCTACATACGATGACCACGGGCGAAGCGGCCTCAACCTCGCGGGCCGGGATGGGCTTAGTAAGCTTCTGAAGGATGTTGAGCAAGGGCGCACAAGCTTCACGGACCTCCTGGTTTACGACGTGAGCCGCTGGGGACGGTTCCAGGACGCCGACGAAAGCGCATATCACGAATATGTTTTGAAGCGAGCAGGTATCCGCGTTCACTATTGCGGCGAGCAGTTCGCAAACGATGGAAGCATGGCGTCTGCGCTGATGAAGACGCTCAAACGAACCATGGCGGGTGAATATAGCCGGGAGCTTTCTGTCAAAGTCTTTGCGGGGCAATGCCGCCTCATTGAGCTTGGATTCAGGCAAGGCGGACCGGCTGGGTACGGTCTCCGACGCCAACTCATTGATCGTGACGGCAGAGAAAAGGGATTACTAGCGCGAGGAGAGAGGAAGAGCCTGCAGACGGACCGTGTTGTTCTGGTGCCTGGGCCCGAATCTGAAATTCTTGTTGTGCGGGACCTGTTCACTCGATTTGTGGATGACGCACAATCAGAAAAGAATCTAGCCTTCTACCTCAACAGCAAGGGTGTGCTGTCTGACATGGAGAAACCTTGGACGAGGGCGACGATTCATCAAATTCTCACTAACCCTAAGTACGTGGGCGCCAATGTGTACAACCGCCGTTCATACAAGTTGAAGATGAAGCGGCTGGTAAATCCACCTGAAATGTGGATCTCTCGCAACGAAGCATTCAAGGCAATCGTTCCCACGGATGTCTTTTTGCAAGCCCGCCGGATCATCGATGCTCGACATGTGCATTTGACAGACGATGACTTGCTCGCGCGGTTGCGAGTGCTGTTAGAGCGATGCGGGAAGCTGTCGGGGCTACTTATCGATGAGGCAGAAGACATGCCTTCAAGTTCAATTTACGTGTCACGGTTCGGCGGTCTCCATAGAGCTTACGAGCTCATTGATTGGAACGACCGGCGAGACTCCAACTTTATTGAAGCAAATCGAGAGCTGCGTCGGCGGCATCAAGATCTCGTCCAAATCATCGTTGCGGAGTTGCGAGCTACTGGGGCGAACGTAGACGTAGACGACCGTTCCGACTTGCTAACGATCAATCACGAATACACGGTGTCTCTCATCCTTTCAAGGTGTCAGGAGACGAAAGCGCAGTCCCAACGATGGCGACTCCGGTTTGATGCTGGGCTCGTTCCGGACATCACCATTGCCGCTCGGCTGAATCCAGGAAATCAGACCGTTAAGGACTACTACCTGCTTCCAAGCATTGATCTCCTCTGGAAGCGGCTCAGTCTTGCCGCTGACAATGGAGTCTTGTTGGACCTATATAGATTCGACACCCTCAATCTATTTCTGAACCTCGCAAAAAGAGTTCCAGTGGAGGACGTAGCGTGAACGAGCAACAAGTTGAATCGATTCTCATCTCAGAAATCCGAATTACGAACCCACGATCACGGAATCGACTCAAGTGGCAATTGGTAGTTCAAAGTATCGCAACCGTAGGTTTGAAGCGCCCTATCACCGTAGCGCGTAGACCTCACTCAAATTCAGACGGCAAACGCTACGATTTGGTGTGCGGACAAGGGCGCATGGAGGCTTTTGTCGAGCTTGGTGAAATGTTCATTCCAGCAATCATCATCGAAGCACCAGAACAAGATCGCCAATTGATGAGCCTGGTCGAAAATATAGCCAGAAGACCGGCATCGACCCATGCGATTTTGTTCGAAGTTCGGGTTCTGCGTGAGAGGGGGCACTCAAGCGAGCAGATCGCTCGTAAGCTTGGCCTGGACCGGGCGTACCTCTATGGAATCTGCAATCTCATTGATAAAGGAGAAGAATTTCTTGTCTCTTCCGTAGAGGCCGGTCGCATCCCGCTGAGCGTTGCCGTAGAAATCGCCACTGGCAACAATCATGAGATCTCCAGGGCATTGTCGGAAGCTTACGAGAAGGGCGATCTGCGTGGGGCACGCATCTCGGCCGCTCGCCGGGTCATAAGCCAGAGGTTAGAAAGACAAAGGCTTCAAGGGAAGACCGCGCCGACGCGCCGCAAACTGACCGGCGAAGCTCTAGTCCAGGAGTATAAGCAAAAGATTCGTGAGCAGACCGCCTTAGTGGTGAAGGCGAACCGCACAAGAGATCGGCTGATTCTTCTGACATCCGCCGTTCGAATCCTATTTGCAGATGAGAATTTTCGCACTCTTTTGAAGGCCGAGGGTGTTCAGTCTGTGCCTGCGGAGCTTGCAGGGAGGATCCAACAGTGAAGCGCGCATCCGCGAATTTGCGTTCTGCCTTTCAGAACAACATCCTGACGTTGCCGCTGAGCTCGATCGTCCCACAAAGGAGCGCAACTGCAGAAGCGCTCCGTTCCTCCATTTTCAAACAAATTCTGTCGTCTGTTCGCGAGATTGGCCTAATCGAGCCGCTGGTCGTCTATCCGCGGGAGGGAAAGGGCTTTCTGCTTTTGGATGGACATCTCAGATTTGAGGCTCTCAAGATATTGGGGAGTGAGGAGGTTAACTGCATCGTCTCCACGGATGATGAGAGCTACGTACAACAAACGAGTGAACCACATACCGCCCGTAGCCCAACACTTCATGCTCATGGAAGCTATAAAGAGCGGAGTTGCAGAGGAGCGTATCGCCGCCACCCTAAACGTTGACGTGACGGCGATTCGGAGGCGGGTGCAGATGCTTGAAGGAATTTGCCCCGAGGTAGTCGAGATGTTGCGGGATCGGAAGCTCAGCCTGGACCTGTTCCCGGTACTGCGAAAGATGAAAGCAATTGGACAGATAGCGACGGTCGAGCTAATGGTCCTCCGCAATGACTATTCTGTCGCGTTTGCAAAGACCAGGCTCGCCATCAGCCCTCCGGTGCTTCTCGCGAAGACTTCAACTGCACGTCAACACACTGCTAATGCTGACGCTGCAGATGCACTCCTCGGCGAGGATACAGATGGTCTCATTCAGAATCTGAAGGCAATTGAAGAGACCTACGGCACCGACGTTCTAACGCTCACAGTAAGCTGTGCCTATCTTGACCGGTTGTTCAATGAAGAGAAGATTACGAGCTATTTGGAACGACATCATCCAGGCCCTCTGGAAACGCTGAAGACTATTATCTTGGCTTTTAGACCGCCTTCAACACTGGAGAAAGGCGGAGCGCGCAATAATGTAGGGTGAGGCGTTCATCCAACGTGCGCTATGCACCATCGGACAATCCAAGCAGCTATTATTAGGTCCGCGGCCAAAAGAAAGCGGCTTGGGTATGCGAATATTCGTCGCCATTACGGATCAGGATTGGTTTAACCTGCACGCATCAAGTGTGCAGGTTGACGAGGTAAACTTCTGGCGACCGTCACCTACAGCCAATTTCAAAGCGCTCCAGCCGGGAGAGTTGATGCTGTTCAAATTGCATTCTCCCCTCAATTTCATTGCCGGCGGGGGCTTTTTACTAGATTTCTTCATCTACCTCTGAGCCTCGCCTGGGAAAGCTTCGGTAGGGCGAACGGCGTCGTCTCTGTTGAAGAAATGCGAATGCGGATTGGGAAATATCGGCATTTAGATTTCGCGTCTACGGATAATCCGAATGTGGGGTGCATTCTGCTTGCCGAGCCATTCTTCTGGCCCAGGGAGCTTTGGATACCCTCTCCTGCCGAATTCAGTCGAAATAATCAAGTGGGGCAAGGCTTCGATGCCGAATCGGGTACAGGCAAAGCGTTATGGGCTGCGGTATCGGAGCGTCTGGCTGTCCAGCCGCCGCCGCAGATCGAAACCGCAACCGCGACACTCTCGGCGATCGAATCGAACGGCTATGGGAAACCTCAAATTGTCCATCCACGACTAGGCCAGGGCACCTTCCGAGTTTTGGTGACAGAAGCCTATGAACGGCGCTGTGCGATCACTGGCGAACGCACGCTGCCTGTTCTGGATACGGCGCACATCATGCCGTTCTCCGTTTGCCAGCGGCACGAGCTCTCAAATGGAATTCTGATGCGTAGCGACCTGCATCGGCTTTTTGACGGTGGCTACCTGACCATTGACCCCGCTGACCGTAAAGTGGTTGTCAGCAAACGTATTCGTCAGGAGTTTGATAATGGTAAGGAATACTATCGACTTGAGGGACAACAGATCCGCGAACCAAATAACTTAACCTTTAGACCCCTCACAGAAAACATCGAGTATCACGCATACAACAGATTTCGATAACCGGCTCATCCCTTATTGTGATCTGTGCGTTTTCAGCAGTTATACATTTCTCGCCTGCTACCCAACCATCCAACCCCGCATTAGCTGCACTGATAACGCTCCGCTAATCCCTGGACTGTCATGTTGTCATTGATCACGTCATGAGGGATCAGGGCGTATTTCCAAGGCTTGCCACCGGTTGCCGAAGCATACTCTGTCGCGTGGGCGCACCATTTCACTGCCACTTCCTGTTTCACCTTGACTTCGTCATCGTCGAGTTCTGCTCTCGATTTTGGTTCGAGCATATAGATACCGCCCATAGTCTCCGCAACGAAGTCGGGTTGATATTCCGGCTGCTCTGCGCCCCACTTGTAGAAAAGTTGGAACTGGCCCTTACGAGGCTTGAACCACTTGGCACGTTCTCGCTCCAATATCACTGCGAGTCTCCGCTCACTGTCTGACTGGAACTTCTCGACTGAATACAGGCAGTGTTCAAACCCGCCAAAAAGATACTTCGCGATATTGTTCTTGTCTGGAGGCGAATAGCGAAAATCCAAAACAGAGTCGTTGGCTGACACCGTGTAAGCACTCGGCTTCAACTCGGTGAACCCCTTGTTGATCTTCGTTTCGTAGCCGCCCACTTCCTCCCAGAAATGCTCCTGCATCTGTGCATGAATGAACCTGGCGATCTCGCGTTGATGACACCTCAAAACTTTAGCTGTTTCCGCTTCTGACAAATAGCCCTGGAAATGCTTGACGGTTTGTGAAGCAAGCTCATACAGGAGGTCCGCATGGTCATCGTAGGAAATATCGTCAAAGTCAACGAGGCCGCTGACGACATAATTCTCAAGCCGTTTCTCCTCGATGCCGCCTGACCCGAGCGATAGAACCTCACGCTCGCCCGTCCGAAGGTATTGGCTCCAGAGTTCCTCGGAAGGAACCAGGTACCGCAAACTCTCTAGACGCAGATCGAACGGGCTGAAGCCAGACCTAACCACTCCGACGGGAACGATTTGAATGCGGGGAATGTCGATTGTCTGGCGCTGGACAAGTTCCGTCGTCCTGGCAACGACTGAAGAAATGTCTGGTTGTTCTGCGATCCCTTCCAATTCGAGTTGTGCAGGGCGAAACTGTTCTGTCACCGCCTTAATAATCTCGGCCTGGATGTCCGGCTTACTCAACGCAGCAAGCGAGGGCGCTCTCTGGGGTTGATTTTCAAGATCCTTGATTACCGCATAAGCGATCTGCGCGACTCGTTGTTCCTCGGGATTTGAAAATGTAGGGGGGATGTCGGAACCGGCCACGGTGGTATTGTTCGTCGTATGCGTGGGCACAATGCCAAGCCTAGTAGCAAGCTGGGACTGTGAAACAACCGTCCTAGTCTTCTGTTCAAGATCTCCAGAATCAAGGACGATGGCTTTCAGTCGGATTGGTGAGTCTGCCTTGTTCGCTTCATCCACAATTTCCTGGAAGCGATCATGCGCAACGATACTGAGGCGATCCACTGCCGCTACGTTCGTCCGCTTGCCGTATGGGAGACGGAGTCCACGGCCTATCGATTGTTCGATCAAAGTTCGCGCGTGGGCGGCACGCAGAGGGATGATCGTGTACAGGTTGGTTACATCCCAACCCTCTTTAAGCATGTTGACGTGGATGACGATCTCGGTGGGCTCGCCAGAATGCTCGACTTTGAGAAGGCGTGAGATCATCTCCTCTTCCTCCGCGCCCGTCTTGCTTGAATCAACCTGTATGACCTTGTCTTTATAGGCACCTTGAAAGAAGTTGTCAGATTGAATCAGGTCAAGCAGTTTCTTCGCGTGTCCGGTGTCGCGCGCGATGACCAGGACAAACGGCTTGATGATCTCGCGGGATGTCTCGCGGGCGTAGGTTTCAAGCTGAACCTTCACGCTCTCATGGAGGCGCACTCCATCCTCCAATTTCAGTTGCTCGATCTCTTCCGCTGACATTCCAGCTGGGTTAAAGTCCTTTCGGGTAATGACAGCTGGCTCTTTGACGAAACCGTCGTCCATAGCCCTGGCGAGTGGATAGTCCAGAATCACATTCTTGAAGGCAATCGGTCCCTTGGGGGATTCTGTAAATGGCGTCGCGGTGAGTTCAAGTCCGAGCACGGGTTTCAGCTCGTTAATCGCTCTTTGCCCCGCAGAGGCGCGATAACGATGGGACTCATCCATCACCAGAACGAGATCAGGGAGTCCAGCGAGATACTCGAAATAACTCTCTCCGATGTACTCAGAGAGCCGCTTGATCCGAGGCGATCTGCCGCCCCGAACCTCAGAACTGATCTTCGAGATGTTAAAGATGTTGATCTTACAACGGAGCGTGATGTCAAAGAGTGTCGTCGCCATCGACTCGTAGTTGTCACCGGTGATGATGGCCGGGGCGTCAGTTGCAAATTCCGAGATGCCTTTGAAAACGTATTTCGGCGTGTTCGGGGTGAAGTCGGCAATCAGTTTGTTGTAAATGGTCAGGTTTGGCGCGAGGACGAAAAAGTTGTTGATACCATGCGCCAAGTGGAGATAGGTAATGAAAGCGCCCATTAGGCGAGTCTTGCCTACGCCAGTGGCCAAGGCGAAGCAGAGAGAGGGAAAGTCTCTCTCAAAGCTGGTCACGGATGGGAACTCGGCTTTGATTGCGGCTAGTGCGGTTTCGATGTCCGCATCCTTCTGAGCCGGGGCGATCTCCGTCACGCGATCTAATATCTCTAACGAATGGCGTTGAGGCGCACGAAGACTGAGGCGTCCGGCGATGGCATTCACATGACGGTTCATTCGCCCACCTCAGCTCCAAAGAGCGATTGCTGGCCGGGTTTAGGGGGCGCTTTCGGTAAGTTTTCCACCTGAAGGCTGTAGTCGTCATGACCCCACTCACAGCGGGATAGGACCTGTTTCGGAATTTTTTTAACAGTCAAGCTCGGATAGCGGTCTGCCCTTCCTCTGAATGCAGTACAAAGAACGAGCAAGCTCCGCTCAGGTCCTACTTCTTCATTGAGTTGCTGAAGCTGTTCCGGGGTCAGTTGCGCAGTGGTTATATAGATGAAATCACGTTCGGTCGAGTATCCCTGCTGCCAATAAATGGCATCGCTAGGCGCATAGGTAAAGCCTTCGAGCTTGCAGACAGCTTCTGCAAGCATGTCGGGGTTGTACTCTTTGCTGATGACCCATCTGCCCCACTTGTCTTCGGTCAAGAGTGAAGGCGCGAGGCGAAAATAGCGGAACCCACCGCCCCCTTCCCATTCGGACAATTTGGTCACGCCATCTGGGTCTGTGCCATCGATCACTCTCTGCATTCTTGGCCTAATTAGCGAGTGAATGTGCTCCCCTAATTCAACCATGATCCATCGCCGACCCATCTTGTGAGCCACTGCGCCAGTTGTGCCGGAACCTGCAAACGAGTCCAAAACAATGTCACCCGGGTTCGTTGCTAATTGCAATACGCGCCCCAAGAGAGTTTCGGGCTTAGGCGTCACGAAGACATCAGCCATATCAGGAAAGAGCTTGATTAGGTGTTTCTTTGCGTCCTGGTTGTTACCAACGTCGGTGTGCAGCCAAATGGTCGAGGGTTTAACGCCCTCACTGACTTTACTCAAGTAAAGTTTTGGAGCTGGCACATTGTTGCCAGATTCACCCCACCAGATCTTCCCCGCTTTGTCTAGTTCGGCCAACTTCTCTGCGCTAAATCTCCAATAACTACCACGAGGGGGACCAGGGATCACTCGTCCCGATGGACATGTAATCGCGTATGTGCCAAGGCTGTAGAAGTTCCTTGC
>CAWHVZ010000006.1:0-605689 GCA_963832995.1 uncultured Acidobacteriaceae bacterium | reverse complement strand
TGAGGATTCGGCGCTACATTTTTGAGGATTAGAAAACTATGCCCCTCTGACGAACTCGCCCCCGAAGAACTCTGCCCCCCCGACGAACCCTGTCCCCCACCTCCACTCTGAGCAAACCCCACCCCCAACCCAACGAACAACCAGCAACTAACAACTAACAACTCGCTTCTCAAGATCCCAATCCTCTCCGTTCCTTCTTAGGCTTCTTCGCCACCGGCTCCGCAACAGGCCTTCGCTGCCGCATCGCCTCATACATCACCACCGCCCCCGCCACCCACACATTCAGCGAGCTCACCATCCCCGCCATCGGAATCCGCAGCAGATGATCGCAGGTCTTCTTCACCAGGTCATGCAGCCCCGCGCCCTCCCGCCCCAGCACCAGCACGCAATCCGTCTTGAAATCAAAATCCATATAGTCCGGAGTTCCACGCTCATCCAGCCCCAGCACCCAGACATTTTTCTGCTTCAGTTGCTCCAGCGACCCACCAGATTCGTCACCCGCGCAATCCGCACATGCTCGCTCGCCCCCGCCGAAGTCTTCGCCACCGTCGCCGTCACCGGAGCCGACCGCCTCTCCGGCAGAATCACTCCATCCACCCCAGCCCCATCCGCCGTCCGTATCAGCGCCCCCAGGTTATGCGGATCCTCCACCCCATCCAGCGCGAGAAAGAACCTGTACTCCCCCTCCGCCTTAGGCGCGGCCATCAGGTCCTCGACCCTCAGAAACTCCCGCTCTTTCACCACCGCCACCACGCCCTGGTGAGCATCCGTCTTCGCCAGCCGGGTCAACTGATCCTTCGGCTCCATCGCCACCCGTACACCCTTACCCCGGCAAAGCTGGATCAGCCCCTCCAGCCGCTCATCCTTCCGCTCCCGCGCGACACTCACCAACTCCAGCCGCCGCGACCCCGACCGGATCGCCTCCTCCACGGGATGCAAGCCATAAAGAACTTCCATCCCTCCAGTCTACCGCCCTGACACACCTCAGACATGTCACCCTGACATTGACACTCCGCCCTACCACGAAGTGTCAGCCTGAGCGCAGCGAAGGATCCCCGCATTTCGCTTTTGTCGTTGCCTTGTTCTTTTGTTTGTCATTCCGCACCCTGAGTGCAGTCGAAGGGGAAGGAATCTGTTGTCGAGTTATAAGGATTCGAAAGCGCATTTCCTCGCCCGAAGGGCGATTCGGAGGGAGCAGGGGCCTTCAGGCCCCTGAATCGAGCCCAAAGAAAAAGGGGCTTTAGAGGATGCTGAAAAACTCTTTGCTTTGAAAGGGCGGGACTTCAGTCCCGCCGTAATGACAATAATTTCAATGGGCTTTAGCCCGGGCCTTTCGCCGAACGAACCAACAGATGCATCTTCCTTGTCTTTGCGGTCGCCTGTTCTGTTTGCGGTTGCCTGTTCTCTTGTTTGTCATCCCGGAGGGATCTGCTGTTGCTGTTGCTGTTGCTGTTGCCGTTGCCGTTGCCTTTGCCTTTGCTGTTGCCTTTGCCTTTGCCTAAATTCCGTTGCGTTGCCTTTGCCTTTGCCTTTGCCGTTTGCCGTTGCCGTTGCCTTTGCCGGCTTTTTAGTTGTCATCCTTCGCCGCAGGCGGAGGACCTGCTGTTGCCTTTGCCGTTGCCTGTTCTCCTTCGCCATCCAAACCCCCTGTCATTTCGACCGGAGCGATTCACAGCCTCACCGTGAATCGCGTAGCGGAGAGCTTGTCCTGAGCGAAGTCGAATGGAATCCGCTTCTCTGCCCAGGCCCCCTCCCAGCCCATAAGCCTTTGTCTTTAGCTCGTAGCTCGAACCCGAAAACGCCCTTGCTTTTAGGCCTGAAACTATTTTTCGCGATATTCCTCAGCAAAATCGCATGTCAAGCCCCAATTCACCCCTAAAACCCAACTAACTCAATTCCCACCAACACTTAACCAACAAAAGAAAAGTGAGCATTAGTTATGTGCCACTTGCTAAACTGTATCTAGTAAGTAAAGAGAAAGCCCCGGCAACACCGGGGTTTCGCTCTTTAACAATTGATTTCCAAAGATATCGCCCATAACCCCTTTACCTGGACGAATTTAGCCATAAGCCCTTTGTTTGGACGAATTTGGCGGCACAGCCTGCCTCTAAACCAATAAAAACAAAGGATTTACCACCAAGATATGGGGGGGTGGGGGTAGTAGTAACTTATCGCTTCTTCTTCCCGCCCGCAGAAGGCTTCTTCGCCTCAGCCACCGGATGCGCCTCCATAGGAGCCGGGGTCCCCGGCTGCAACAGCCGCCTCGCAACGTTCCCCTCCAGCCGGTAGGTCTTCACCACCGTCCGGGCAGGAACCGCCGCTCCGGTCACCGGGTCGGGAACCACCTCCGGAGCCTCCGCCGCCAGCACCTTGTAGCTGAAGGTCGGCATCGGAGTCTGCGCAGCAGCGCTCTTGCCGTAAGGATCCTTCTCCATCCGGATACTCACCGGCAGGTAGCCCTCAATATTCTTGTCCCGGAAACCCGTCTCATAACGGTGCTTCTTCACGCTCCAGGTAAACACCCGCACCTGGTCGAAGTCGTACGGTAGTCCCGCCTTGTAAGGGCTCATCACCGTCAGGTAAACAGGAATGTTCTTGTCCTCCTGCTCGGCCTCCTCATCGTGGACCGTCGTCAGCACATAAGCGCCCACGATCCTCTGCCCCTCGGCATATCGAGTCAGAGCATCCGGAGCATCGACATCGATCATCCGGCTGTAGATCCAGCCCGTCCGGCCCTCGGCGTCCCTCACCAGCCACCAGTCCTCCATAGCCGGAGGCGCCGGAGCCTCGGACTTGCCCGCCACAGGAGCAGGAGGCTTGGCAGGCTTCATCCCCGGCGGCACCGGCTTCGGCAGCGTCGCCCGCTCGAGCATCTTCAGCTTCATGCCCTCTTCGAGCAGATAGAACCGCTCCGATTCACGTCCCGGTCGCGAGTGCAGATAAACCTCGTCGCGGACCACCGCCGAAGCCGCCACCGGATCGTTCTTATGCGCCTCCTTCAGCGCGGTAAACTGCCCGTAGACGTCCTCGTTCGCCACCATCTTCTCGTCGATCCAGCCCTGCTCACCCTTCGCCGTCTGCACCTTCAGAAATCGCCGGCCGTGGTCGAGCACCTGCAGCTTGTCGCCGTTCACCACCGTACCCGTCCGGTTCGACACCGCAGCCACCCGGTCCCGCAGATAAGTCTGCTTCGCCGAAACATAAACCCACTGCACCGGAGGCTTCGGTCAAATCGCGAGCACCCCGTCGCCATCGCCAGCACGCAAAACAGCGCTCCCCACCGCACCATCCGCCGCGGCAAAAATCTCTCCAAACCTGCGCCTTGTCTACTCAGATAAAAAATAACGAAACATCTCCACTACACAACTCCAACATAGCACCGTCAGACCCCTCTATCTCGCGCCCGTACCGCACTAGCAACCCCACACCAGCCGCAACTTCAGTGCGTAGTCACCACCTGTACAGCGCCCGCCGGATCGGTTCCTGTCGCCGCCGTCGTCACCTGGTCCAGTTTGCCCGCAACAGTCGCGTCAAAGCTATACATCGTAAGGTCCGGAGATCCCCCAAACGCCGACGCCAGCACGTACTTCTTGGTGCTGTCGAGCGCGAGTGAGCTCACCGTAGCTCCGCTCGTGTATGGCGACCCGCTCAGTGGCGTCGCCACACCGTTGATCAGCGAGTATCCCGAAATAGTCCCATCGCTGCCGTTCGCCACATACGCGTAAGCCCCCGTGCTATCCAGCAACACCGATAGCGGCTGCGCTCCCGCTGTAAACGGCGACGCCGACAGCGGGGTCAACAGCCCATTCGCGCCGATCGTATACACCGCCAACCCGCCACCCGCTCCGCTCCGCGCGATATACAAATGCGTCACCGTACTATCCACCGCCAACCCATTGTCGCTGGTCTGCGATGTGAACGTCAGCGTCTGCTCCAGCACCGCAGCTCCGGTAGTTGTATTGAACGAAAACACCAGGTCACCATTACTCCCCAGCGCCGCAAAGATATACGTCCCATCCGGAGACACCTTTACCTTCTTCGGCGGCACAGATGTATTCGTGATCGGGTACGACACCGCGCTAGTCAGCGACAGCGCCCCGGTCGTCTGGTAATCTGATACACATCCAGTTGCGACGACGTTCCGTTCAGCGCGATCAACCAGTTGCCATCCGGCGATACGTCCAGCGAGTACACCGACACAATCACCACAGCCGGCTGCGCCGTTAGCGACCCATCCGAATTGATCGTGTACGGATAGATCGCGCCTGGTCCAGCAACATACAAGAATGAGTTCGCCACCGTCACCGCTGCCGCCACAGGCACGAAACCGATCGCGAACGGCATATTCGGAACGCTCGTCAGAGTCCCCGTGCCGATGTTGAAGCCGCTCACAGTGCTCGTCAGGCTATTGATGGCATACGTCCGACCCGTCGTCGTTCCAGTGCTTCCACCGCTATTGTTCACCGGTACAAAAAAACCCGTGCAGCCCATCAGCCCCACCAGCCCTGCCAAAAGCAATCCCCCCAGCTTCGACCTCATCACTCACCTCTGCTCTCTAATCATCTCAAAACTTGCAGTGCCGTTCGCTCTGATTCGCTCTTCTATAATCTTCCTTGATGCTGTCTCCCAACCCTCGCAGTCGCCGATCTGGTATTTTGCTCGCCTGCACAACTGCCCTCTCCTTCATTGTCTATTCACAGTCGGCAAAGTCCTCCCAATCCTTCGACTCTCAAGCCCCTCAAACAGCACCAGCCACTCTCGAACGCGAGGTCCGCGCCGACATGGCCTTCCTCGCCGACGATGATCTCCGCGGCCGCGGCTCCGCCACTCGTGACGAGCACATCGCCGCTCTCTTCGCTGCCTCCCAGTTCCAATCCTTCGGCCTCGAGCCCGGCGCTCCCGGCAATTCGTTCATCCAGAAGTCAGCACTCCCCGACGAACTCCCCGAAAGCGCGAAGCGCCGCATCTCACGCCTAGAAGACACTCCTCGCAAAGAGACCTGGAACGCCATCGCCATCCTCCGCGGCTCGGACTCCAAACTCAAGGACGAGGTCATCCTCCTCACCGCGCACCTCGACCATCTCGGCGTCGCCGCCCAGCCCATCAATGGCGACGCCATCTTCAATGGTGCCGACGACGACGCCTCCGGCACCACTGCGATTCTCACCCTAGCCCACATCTTCGCCACCGGCCCCCGTCCCAAACGCACCATCATCTTCGCCCTCTTCGGCTCCGAAGAACTCGGCGGCTTCGGCGCCCGCGCCTTCCTCGCCAATCCGCCTGTCCCACTTCACAACATCGTCGCCAACCTTGAGTTCGAGATGATCGGCCGCCCCGACCCCGCCGTCCCCGGTGACACTCTCTGGCTCACCGGCTACGAGCGCTCCAACCTCGGTCCCGAACTTGCCAGACATCACGCCCACCTCGTCCCGGACCCTCACCCGAAAGAAAACTTCTTCCAGCGGTCAGACAACATTGGCCTCGCCCGTCAGGGCATCATCGCCCAGACCGTCTCGAGCTATGGCCTCCACTCCGACTATCACCAACCCACCGACGAGCTCTCCACCATCGACTTCCCCACATGCTCAACGCCATCGCCTCCATGATCTCCCCCATCCGCTGGCTCGCAGACACCAACTGGAAGCCCCAGTGGAACCCCGGCGGCCAACCCGGCCCGGCAGCCACCACCCCCAACTCCACATCCTTCCCTGAATCACCAAACAACTAGACTAGCTCCACTTCTCCAAAGCAAAAGCGGCTCCATCTCAAGCAGAGATGAAACCGCTTTCTCAACCGACGCACAACAACTGGTCTAGACCCCAACCAACTCGACCGCGTTTTCCTTCCCATGAGATCGTGCAAGATCGAACCGATCGAGGTTCATCACCTTACTCCAGGCCGCCACAAAGTCGTGCACAAAAACCTGCTGCGAGTCACCGCATGCATACACTTCCGCGAGAGCCCGGAGCTGAGAGTTCGACCCAAAGACAAGATCGACGACGGTGCCTGTCCACTTCAGATCGCCGCTGGCCCGATCGAGTCCCTCCAGCACGCCTTCTGAGGTGGCGGACTTCTGCCACTTCGTATTCATGTCGAGGAGGTTGACGAAGAAGTCGTTGGTCAGCGTTCCGGGCTGCTTGGTGAAGACACCATTCGAAGACTGTTCGAAGTTTGCATTCAGCGCGCGAAGGCCACCGATCAGAATAGTCATCTCTGGAGCGGTCAGCGTCAGCAGGTTCGCCTTGTCCACCAGCAACTCAGCAGCGAATGGCTCGTGTCCCGGGCGCAGGTAGTTGCGGAAGCCGTCTGCGAGGGGTTCGAGTACGGCGAACGAATGGATATCGGTCTGCTCCTGCGACGCGTCCGTGCGCCCCGGCGAGAAGGGAACCTTCACGTCGTGGCCGGCCTTCTTCGCGGCGTCCTCGACGGCTGCGCAACCGCCCAGCACAATCAGGTCGGCGAGCGAAACCTTCTTCACACCAGACCCTGCATTGAACTCCTTCTGGATCGCCTCCAACTTGTCGAGGACTTTCGCAAGCTCGATCGGCTGGTTCACCTCCCAGAACTTCTGCGGTGCAAGTCGGATCCGCGCTCCGTTGGCCCCGCCGCGCTTGTCGCTGCCACGGAAGCTTGAAGCCGCTGCCCAGGCGGTCGTGACAAGTTGAGAGATGGAAAGTCCGGATGCAAGTATCTTGGCCTTGAGGGCTTTGATCTCCGCCTCGCCGATCAGTTCGTGATCCACCGCAGGGACAGGATCCTGCCAGATCATCTGCTCCTTGGGAACCAGCGGGCCAAGATATCGCGCGATAGGCCCCATATCGCGATGGGTCAGCTTGTACCAGGCCTTTGCAAACGCGTCCGCAAACTTCTCCGGATTCGCCAGGTAGTCTCGCGAAATCTTCTCGTAGCTCGCATCGAATCGCAGCGCGAGATCCGACGTCAACATAGTCACCTGGTGCTTCTTCGCAGGATCGTGCGCATCCGGCACAGTACCTGCCGAAGCTCCGTTCTTGGGCTTCCACTGCTGAGCGCCGGCCGGGCTCTTCGTCAACTCCCAATCGTACTTGAACAGGTTCTCCAGGTACTCAACATCCCATCTCGCCGGGTTCGTCGTCCATGCGCCTTCCAGGCCGCTCGATATTGTATTCACGCCAACGCCGTTGCCAAGGCTGTTCTTCCAGCCAAGACCCTGCTCCTCAATCGGCGCGCCCTCGGGCTCCCGGCCAACATACGTGTCGGGGTTGCCAGCGCCATGCGTCTTGCCGAAGGCGTGTCCGCCGGCGATCAGCGCAACCGTCTCCTCGTCATTCATCGCCATCCGCGCAAATGTCTCGCGAATGTCCCGCGCCGAACCGATGGGATCCGGATTGCCATTCGGCCCCTCGGGATTGACATAAATCAAACCCATCTGCACAGCAGCAAGCGGATTCGCAAGCTGGCGATCGCCGCTATAACGCTTGTCGCCAAGCCAGGTCGTCTCAGGTCCCCAGTACGTCTCGTCCGGCTCCCACACATCCGCGCGCCCACCGGCAAAGCCATACGTCTTGAATCCCATCGACTCCAGCGCCACATTGCCTGTGAGGATCATCAGGTCGGCCCACGAGATCTTCCGGCCGTACTTCTGCTTGATCGGCCAGAGCAGCCGCCGCGCCTTATCCAGGCTCACGTTATCCGGCCAACTATTGAGCGGGGCAAACCGCTGCATCCCCGCGCCCGCGCCGCCACGCCCATCGGCGATACGGTAGGTACCCGCGCTGTGCCACGCCATACGGATAAACAACGGCCCATAGTGCCCATAGTCCGCCGGCCACCAATCCTGCGAGGTCGTCATCAAGGCACGCAGGTCCTTGATCACCGCATCCAGGTCAAGACTCTTGAACTCCTCAGCGTAATTAAACTCCTCGCCCATGGGATTGTTCAGCGGGGAGTGCTGGTTCAGCATCTTCAGATGCAGGTGATTGGGCCACCAATCGGGATTCTTTTGGGCTGCACCGTGTGAGGTCGTGACTGCGCCATGCGATGTTCCATTCGCGACCGGGCATTTTGCTTCGTTTGACATCGTTCACCTCGATTTTTTTGCTGCAGTTACCTAAGCCTTACTGACACTTCGCGCAAAGCCCGATCACATCCACCGAATACCGCTCCACCAGAAAACCTCCCGCCAGCCTCTTCCGCTTCGGCAAAGTCCCCAGTGCTTTTTCTTCGATGTCGACAATCGCCTTGCACTTCGAGCACACCAGGTGGTGATGCTCCTCCACGTTCATCTCCACGCGCTGCGAGCCGTGATGCAGGCTCACCTCGCGCAACACACCGCTCTCAACAAACAAATGAATATTCTTGTAAACCGTGGCCAGCGAGATCGAAGGCACCTTGCGCTTCACCCGTGCATAGATCTCCTCGGGACTGGGATGGCCCTCCATCCCCTGCATCACGTCATACAGCACCTGCCGTTGATGCGTCATGGCAATCCCATGCTCCGCGCACAGTTCACGAAACGGCTTGGAAGCCCGGCTCTCCACCCAAGAAGTGTACTCCCAAATAAACAATAACTATTACTGTAAGATAAAAATAATTATCCACAGGGAATCCGGAAGCTGCGCAGAAACCCCTGATCCAACTACAGGTCTGTCACTGAAACTCGGCCCTTAGTTCAGCCGTTCCCCTTTGCCGAACCGCGCATCCAGCGGTCTCCGCTCCTCAGGCGACTCCTCCAACCCATGCCAATGCGAGATCGCCTCCTCACCCAGCCTCCAGCACAGCAACGCCGCCCGCCCATCCACCTGGCTCGGAAAGTCCAGCATCCCTGTCTCAAGATCATGCACCTGCGCTCCAATCGCTTCGATCTCCGCGATCGTGTCCCGCGCCTCCTGGCCTGCCTTATCTCGCTCGGCCCTTCGCCGTGCTGCCGCCACAACATCCACCTGCATCCCACCCACAAGAAAGATCTTGTGGCTCAGACGTTGCATCTCCAGCTCCAACTCTGCCCCCCGCAACGCAGACTCCCGCGCCCGCTGCAGCAATGCCTCAAGCACCGGTAGCAACATCTGCGCCTCATGCAACGTAAACGTCCTGCTCACCGCACCTCCAGCATCCTGTCCAGCGCCACCTTTGCCCACTGCTTCACATCATCCTCCACCTTGATGCGATTCACAACGTGTCCTTCCACCAGATTTTCAAGCGCCCACGCCAGATGCTGCGGAGAAATCCGATACATCGTCGTGCACAGGCATCCCGCATCGTCCAGCGTAATCACCCTCTTGCCCAGCGGCGCAAACCGCTTCGCCAGCCGGTTCACCAGGTGGATTTCGGTTCCCACCGCAAAGCTGGCCCCAGCCGGAGCCTTTTCAATCACGTCAATAATCCGTTCCGTCGAGCCAATCGCATCCGCCTTCTGGCAAACCTCCCACCGGCACTCCGGATGCACAATCACCTGCATCCCCGCCTCCTCCCGCCGGACCCGGTCCACATGCTCCGGCAGGAACCGCTGGTGCACGCTGCAGTGTCCCTTCCACAAAATCACCTTCGCAGCCTTCAGCCGGTCCGGCGCAACCCCGCCATTAATCTGATACGGATCCCACACCACCATCTCACTCAGCGGAATCCCCATCGCAAACGCGGTATTCCGCCCTAGGTGCTGATCCGGCAGAAACAGAATCTTCTCACCCCGCTTAAACGCCCACTCAAAAGCCCCGCGCGCATTCGACGAAGTGCACACCAACCCGCCGCGCTCCCCGCAAAAAGCCTTGATGGCCGCAGTCGAGTTCATATAGGTAATCGGCACCACCGCAGCCATCTCACTCGCAGCCTGCGTGCTGATCCCTGATCCCTGATCCCTGATCCCTAATCCCCGCACCAGCGAGTCCCAGCAATCCTCCACCTGTCCAATCTCCGCCATATCCGCCATCGAACACCCGGCGTTCAAATCCGGCAGAATCACCTGCTGCCACGCCTGCCCCAGCACATCCGCCGTCTCAGCCATAAAGTGCACGCCGCAGAACAGCATGTACTTCGCGCTCGTCTCCGACGCCACCTTGCTCAGCTTGTAGCTGTCACCCGTGTAGTCGGCGAACTGGATCACCTCGTCCCGTTGATAGTGGTGCCCCAGCAGAACCACGTCGGTACCCAGCCGTTCCCGCGCCGCGGCAATCCGGGCATCCATCGTATGGTCGGGTTGCGAAAGGTAGTTATCCAGGGAACAAGTATTTGAAACGTCCGTCACCGCAGCCTCTGCCGCGGCCTCTTCTAATAGTCCGATCAATTCACTCCGCCTTCAGTCTCTCGAGGTCGTTAGGTACGGCCGCGCGTGCGTGCCGTCCTTCGCCTCCGAAACGGGGATGTTGAAAGCATCTCTACAACCAGGCTGCAGCGGATTCACTGTGCCGGCCATAAAAGCCCGTCACCCAACCCGCGGGGATGTTGCAGCCCATACTCACCGGCCAACCACAGTTCGCCGGACACTTATTGGACGCCCACCGCTCCGAAACGATGCACCTTTGCACATCCCTCCGAGCACCGAAACGCCCGCGACACTATCTCAATTTTACCTGAGCCGCCGGCCAAGCATCCATTTGTTCCCCGCCGATGTAAGCCGTATCATGAGTCATACTTATGCCGAGCTTCGGCGATAGCGCCTTTATCTTCATCCTCGCCCTTCTTCTCTTCGGCCCGAAGAAGCTGCCCGAACTCGCCCGCCAGCTGGGCAAACTCATGGCTGAGTTTCGCCGCGCCTCCAACGAGTTCCGCATGCAGATGGACGAAGAGCTCCGCCTCGCCGACCAGGCCGAGCAGCAGAAAAAGATCGCCGCCATGGAGGCCGCCGCACCCGTAACTCCTTCCATCGCCGACACCATCCCCGAACCCGAACACCCCCACACCACCGAACCCGAACCCTACACCTCCGAGGCCACCATCCCCGAGGCCACCATCCCCGAGGCCGCCACGCCCGAGCCAGAAACCCACGAACCGCTCCCCATAGCCTCCTCCGGCGACCTCTCTCTCATGCCCCCATCCACCGGACTCCCAATCTCCCACTCCTCCGAGCCCCCCGCAGACAACTCCGCCCTGACCCCCATCCTCGAAACCATCCCACACGACCCCGAGCCAACAACCGACGGCTCCTCTAGCCATTCCGAGACACCCGTCCATGGCTGATATCGACCCGATAGACCGGGCCCGCAAAGCAGTCACCGACCGCGCAGAACTCCCCGGCATGTCCCTCATGGAGCATCTCGGCGAGCTCCGCACCCGCCTCATCCACTCCGTCATCTATCTCCTCGTCGGATTCGCCGTCGCCTACATCTTTCACGTCCGTCTGGTCGACTTCATCCAGAAGCCGCTCATGGATATCCATCTCACCATGACCATGACGCACCCCACCGACGCGCTCAATCTCTACCTCAAAGCCTCGCTCGTCTTCGGCGCCATCTTCGCCAGCCCATTCATCCTCTACCAGGTCTGGCTCTTCATCTCGCCCGGCATGTACGCCAACGAGAAGAAATACGTCGTGCCGTTCATGGCCGCCACCGTCACTCTCTTCCTCGCAGGCGCCTGGTTCGGCTATCGCTGGGTCCTTCCCGGCGCAATGGTCGTCCTCATCGAGGACTTCGGCAAAAACTTCACCCACATGATCACCATTGAGGACTACACCGGCTTCTTTCTCGCCGTAATCCTCGGCCTCGGCATCTGCTTCGAACTGCCCATCATCATCTTCTTCCTCTCGCTCTTCGGCATCGTCGACGCAAAGTTCCTCATCCGCCACATCCGCTACGCCATCCTCGTCATCTTCCTCGTCTCCGCCATCATCTGCCCGTTGCCAGACCCCGTAAGCATGTGCCTCTTCGCCAGCCCCATGCTCATCCTCTACATGCTCGGCGTAGGCGTCGCCTGGTTTGTTCACCCATCCCGCCGCAAAGCGAAAGAGACCACAGCTGCATGACCCCTCTTGCCCCAATAAACTCCTCTTCCCTCAGAACGATGTGTCATCCTGAGCGCAGCGCGAAGCGCAAGTCGAGGAACCTGCTGTTGCCCTCAGCGATTTGTATCCCTGTGAGGATGTGTCATCTTGAGCGAAGGCGGCGCTTTTTGCCGCTTGAGTCGAAGAACCTGCTTTTGCCCTTAGCGATTTGTATCCCTGTGAGGATGTGTCATCTTGAGCGAAGGCGGCGCTTTTTGCCGCTTGACTCGAAGGACCTGCTTTTGCCCTTAGCGATTTGTATCCCTGTGAGGATGTGTCATCTTGAGCGAAGGCGGCGCTTTTTGCCGCTTGAGTCGAAGGACCTGCTTTTGCTTTTGTCGTTGCTTGTCTTGCTGTTCTCAGCAACCACCACCTTCGCCCAGAAAAAACCCGCCCCCGCCACCTCAGGATTCAGCGGCCAGGCCGTCTACAACCTCACCCAGCAATTCATCGCAGCCGCCCCTAAGCGTTACGTCCTATCCCCCGGCCACCTCGCCGCTGAAGCCTTCATCAAGTCCCATTTTGCCCCCGAAGTCGCCAAGGGCAACTTCGAGACCGACTCCTTCACCGCCGTCACCCCCATCGGCCAGATTCCCATGCGTAACTACATCGCCAAGTTCCCTGGCAAAAAAGACGGCGTCATAGTCCTCGCCTCCCACTACGAGACCAACTACCCCCTCAAGGACACCGATTTCGTCGGCGCCAACGACGGCGCCTGCACCTCCGCCTTCCTCATCGAGATGGGCAAGTACCTCCGCGCCCATCCCCCCCAGGGCTACAGCGTATGGCTCCTCTTCGACGACGGCGAAGAAAACGTCTCCAATCCGCCCTATACGGGGCAGTGGAACACCTCCACTTCCCTCTACGGCACACGCCACCTCGCCGCCAGGTGGTACACGGACGGCACCATTAACAAAATCAAAGCCCTCATCGTCCTCGACATGATCGGCGACAAGTCCCTCAACATTAACCGCGAGGCAAATTCCACTCCATGGCTCGAAGAGCTCCTCCTCACCGCCGCCAAAAACACCGGCCATCTCAGCGCCATCGATAAAGAGAGCACACCCATCGAAGACGACCATCTCCCCTTCAAGCAGCGCGGCGTCCCCGTCCTCGACCTCATCGACATCGACTACGGCCCCCACACCAACGAACTACCCGACGGCTACCACCACACCCCCCAGGACACCCTCGACAAGATCAGCCCCAAATCCCTCCAAACCGCCGGCGACCTCACCCTCGAACTAATCCACCTGATCAACCTCCGCTAATCTCTCACCAATCTCCGCTAACCACCCCACGAGTTGTCATCCTTCGCCGTAGGCGGAGGACCTGCTTTTGCAATTGCCTGTTCTTTTGTTTGTCATTCCGCAGCGTAGCGAAGGAATCCGCTTTCGTTCTTCCGGAGGGGGCGTGGGGCTTCAGCCTCACGAAAAAGCCTGTGCCCACTGGGGCTTTTAGCCCTGGGCCTTCCTTCCGCCAGCCACGACTGCTTTTTCCGCGCACCCTCTCAAGCCGGACAGCCCATCAATCACGTACTCACTTCGAGCAGGCGTTCCCATGGTCCGGCCTGTCCCCCGCGGCCTTGGCATCCGCCTCGGACATATACTTCCCCTGCTTCGTCGTCCCGTAGTACTTCGTCCCGTAGCAGTGGTACACCTTCGAGTCCGTATTCACCCACACCAGCCCCGGTCCGCCGCCCGCCACAGGAGTACCTGACGAAGCCGTCGTAGTAGTCTTCGCCGCCGCCTTGGGAGCCGGAGTCTGCGGAGCCGCAGAAGCCGGAGTCGGAGCAGGAGTAGCACCCGTAGGCGCCGTTGTCTTCGCTCCCGAAGCAGCAGTCGACGGGGTCGCATACCAGTCCTTTATTCCCTGGTGCCCGCGGCAGGCGCCCGACTTACTCGCCCCTGTCCAGTACGTCCCGTCCTTGCACATTCCGGTTGCGTTTGCAGGACCGTTCGCCGGAGCCTGTGCCATCAACCCGTGCGCAACCAGCAAACCTGCTGCAACAGCCATCATTCGAATCATCATCTTCATAATCCCTGTCCTCCAATTCTTAAAATCGGGCCGCATCCACAATTCTGCGCGTAACAATGAATCCTACTCCTGCAGTTACCATCTGGTACCTGTCAGATGCACCAGCCTGCCCTCCGCGTTAACATCAAAGACTATGGAGAGCAGCACCCCTCTCAGCTATTGGATTGGCTTTCACGTCTACATCATCGCTCTCCTCGCGATCGAGTTCGCCTTCGCAGGGCGCCGCACCCCCACGCCGCCAGGTTCAGATGCGGAGACCAAATCCAGCGCTGAAGCCGTCGCCGAAACCCTTGCAGAAACCAGGACCCACCTCACCTCTGTCGTAGCCTCGGTCCTCTGGATAGCCGCCGCCCTCGCCTTCGCCCTCTTTATCCTCCGCACACTCGGCTCCTCCGCCGCCATCCAGTACCTCGCCGGCTACGCTCTCGAAGAATCTCTCTCCATCGACAACCTCTTCCTCTTCATCCTCCTCTTTCAGATATTCCAGATAGTCCCCTCCCGCCAGCCCCGTGTTCTCTTCTGGGGAGTCGCCGGAGCCATCGTCCTGCGCGGAACATTCATCGCCGCCGGCATAGGTCTCCTCGACCGCTTCCACTGGATCAGCTACATCTTCGCCCTCGTCCTCCTCTACGCCGCCATCCGTCTCTTCATCCACAAGAAGCCCTCTATGGATGCCTCCGCAGCCACACCCCAGGCCACGCCACGCTGGCTCCGCCGGGTCGCTGAATGGCAGCCAGTCAGCCTCCGTCAGGACTGCTTCTTCACCGTCGAAAACGGCCGCCGCATGGTCACCGTACTCTTCCTCTGCCTCGTCGCCATCGAGATCTCCGACATCATCTTCGCCCTCGACTCCATCCCCGCCGTCCTCTCCATCACCCGCCACCCCTTCCTTGCCTACACCTCCAACATCATGGCCGTCATGGGCCTTCGCTCCCTCTTCTTCCTCCTCGCCCACCTGCTCGCCAAGCTCCGCTTCCTCCATTACGGCCTCGCCGTCATCCTCGCCTTCGCCGCTGCCAAGATGCTCGCCGCCAACTGGTTCGAGATAGGCCCCCTCACCTCCCTCGCCGTCATCCTCTCCCTCCTGGCCATCACCATCCTGCTGTCCCTCCTCTACAAACCCCCGCAAAAAGCCTTGGGATAGAGCATTTCAACGAATACCGGACATAATTTTTCGCATATTACTTTGTCGTGTAGAAAAGAGAAACCATGTCTCGAGCCCACACTGTTCTGAAGAACTTTCGCCTGCTCCACCTCTATATGGGCATCTTCATCGCCCCATCGCTGCTCTTCTTCGCCGTCACCGGGGCGCTCCAGTCCTTCAGCCTGCACGAGTCTCATAGCGCCAACTACACGCCACCTTCCTGGCTCGTCCATCTCTCCCAGATGCATAAGAACCAAACCCTCGAGATCCCCGTCCGCAAGCCCGGACCGCCCCCGGCACCTAGACCGGCTCCCAAACCTGACGTCTCCGCGCCCCCGGCAGCGCCCGCCAAGGACCTCCACGCCCCCTCACCCATGAAGTTCTTCTTCCTCTTCGTCTCGCTCGGTCTCTGTCTCTCCACCTGCACCGGCCTTTACATGGCCTATAAATTCAATCGAAACTCTACCGCCGTCACTGGCACCCTTATTGCCGGTATCGTCGTCCCCTTAGCGCTGGCCATCTTCTTCCCATAGCCGCCAGGCCCGCATTAAACTTCAAATCGCAGGACTCCCCTCGCCATCACTGAGTGCCGCGCCACCACATCCCTTCCCGGAAAATCATTCCGGTAATGAGCCCCTCTGCTCTCCTCCCGACCCAGCGCCGCCGCCACCATCAACTCCGCCACACAGTGCAGATTCCGCGCCTCCACCGCCCGCCGATAAAACCCACGCGGCATCGTCACCGCCAGCGCCGCCAACCCTCGCCGCGCCCTCTCCAACCCCGTCTTATCCCGCAACAACCCCGCATCCTTCCACATCAACTCCCTCAACTCCGCAATCCACCGCTCCGTAGCCGCCTCGCCCGTAGCCGCCTCAGCCCGCTCAACCACCGCCGCGCCCTCTGAACCCTCTACCCTATACCCTTTACCCTGTTCCTCCACCATCGCCTCCGCCGCCAGCGCCCCAAACACCAGCCCCTCCAGCAGCGAATTACTCGCCAGCCGATTCGCCCCATGCACCCCCGAGCATGCCACCTCGCCCGCCGCAAACAGTCCCGGCAGCGAAGTCCGCCCCTGCACATCCGTCCTCACCCCACCCATCAAATAATGGGCCGCCGGCCGCACCGGAATCAGGTCCCGTCCCAACTCCAGCCCATACTTCGCCAGAAACCGCGATATCCCCGGAAACCGAGCCGAAAGCTCCTCGCTCCGTCGCCCTTCCTGATCCCTGGTCCCTGATCCCTGATCCCTGCTCTCCCGCATATCCAGATAAACCTCGCCATCCATCCCCTCACGAGTAATCGCCCTTGCTACCACATCCCGCGGAGCCAGCTCCAGCAGCGGATGATACCGCTCCATAAACCGCTCACCCCGAGCATTCACCAGCCATGCTCCCTCACCCCTTAGCGCCTCGCTCAACAAAAACCTCGGCGCCCCCTTCATAGAAAACGCAGTCGGATGAAACTGATAAAACTCCATGTCGCTCACCTCGGCTCCCGCCCTGTAAGCCATCGCAATCCCATCTCCCGTAGCCACCGCCGGATTAGTCGTCTCGCTATAAACCTGCCCCGCCCCACCGCTGGCCAGCAGCACCGCCCCCGCCGCCACCGTCTGCAGCCCACCCTCGCCATCCAGCAACAGCGCCCCTACAACTCGGCCCTGCTCAACGAGCAGGTCCACGGTAGTAGCCCACTCCATCAGCTCAATATTCTCGATCTCCCTCACATGCCGCAGCAGCGACACCGCAATCTCCCGCCCCGTCGCATCCCCATTCGCATGCAGAATCCTTGACCGGCTATGCGCCCCCTCGCGCGTCCGCAGCAACTCCCCGGCAGCACTTCCACCCGCCCGATCGAAAGCAGTCCCCCACTCCAGCAGCTCCTCCACCCGCCGCGGCCCCTGCTCGACGAGCACCTTCGCCGCCTCGCGATTCACGAGCCCATCCCCAGCCGCCACCGTGTCCTCGAGATGCAGCCTCACATCTTCATCCCCACCCATCGCCACCGCGATGCCGCCCTGCGCATAAGCCGTATTCGACTCCGCCAGCTCTTCCTTCGTAACCACCAGCACCGTTCCCACGTTTGCCAGCCGAATCGCCGCACTCAGTCCAGCAATTCCGCCCCCAATCACCAGAAAATCAAACCTATCCATCCCTCAATGCTACTTGAGTTGTCAGTGATCAGCTTGAGTTGTCAGTTGCTAGTTATCCGTTCTCAGTGAAGACGCATGTTTGATCACTTGCTGGCAACTTGACAACTAATAACGGGCAACTGGCAACTCACAACTCACAACTGACAACTGACAACTATCACCCGACAAAGTACGATAAAGTCGTGCCCGTTATCCCAGTCAAAACATCCTCCGCCACCTACGACGTCACCATCGGCTCCGGCCTCCTCAAAAACCTCTCGCAGCGCCTCACAAAACTCAACCCCGGCGAGCCCTTCCGCCCCTTCGTCATCACCTCGCCCGAGATCTGGAAGCTCTGGCAAAAACCCTTCCTCGCATCTTTCCCAAAAACTGGGCCAGCCCCGCCAACAGTCCTCTTCCACCCCGCCGGCGAGCGCCACAAGCGCCTCGCCGCCGTCGAATCCCTCGCCCAACAACTAGCCCTCGCCGGAGCCGACCGCGACGCGCTCCTCCTCGCCTTCGGCGGCGGAGTCATCGGCGACATCACCGGCTTCCTCGCCGCCATCTACATGCGCGGCGTCCGCTACGTGCAGATCCCCTCCACCTTCCTCGCCCAGGTCGACTCCTCCGTAGGCGGCAAAACCGGCGTAAACCTCCTCGCCGGAAAAAACCTAATCGGCAGCTTCAACCACCCCCAGGCCGTCCTCGTCGACACCGACCTCCTCCGCACCCTTCCCCCCGCCGAGCTCCGCGCTGGCCTCCAGGAATCCATCAAAGCCGGCATCATCTACTCACCCGCGCTCTTCACCTACCTCGAAAAAAACGCGGCCGCCATACTAGCCAAAAAGCCGTCAGAAAAAGCCCTCACCCACGTAGTAGCCGCCAGCGTCCGCGTCAAAGCCGACGTAGTAGCGCAGGACGAAAAAGAGTCCGGCCTCCGCATGATCCTCAACTTCGGCCACACCCTCGGCCACGCCATCGAATCCGCCACCAACTACAAGCAACTCCTCCACGGAGAAGCCGTAGCCTGGGGCTCCATCGCCGCCCTCCACGTAGCCCTCGCACGCGGCACCATCACCCAAGCACAAGCCGACCGCATGACCGCCCTCATCCTCCGCTACGGCCCACTCTCTCCTTTCAAAGCCACCGCCACGCAAACTAGTAGCCCTAACCTACGCCGACAAGAAAAACCGCAGCGGCAAACGAGCCTACGTCCTACCCACGGGCATAGGCAGCACCCAAAGTCATCTACGACATCACCGACACCGAACTCCAAGCCGCCGCAGAATCCATGCTCAGCTTAATGCACAAAGTCTCCTTAATCATCGAATGAAAAAAGTACGGAAACAAAGATTGAAGGATCTCGCTCTCTATGTGGCAATCTGCACTCTTATCATTGGAGTGGTCGTCACCGCGTTCGCTGCAGGTATGAGCTGGGATTTCTTTGCAAAGCAGGTTGGCTTTGTGATCGCCACTATGGTTCTATTTGGATATTTCATTGAGGGTTCTCGCCCTGTATTACGAAGAAAATCATTTTGGCTCTTGTTTTCTCTCGTTCTTTTCTTACATTGCGCGATGTGGATAGCCATACTTGCTCAGGTTGAGCATTGGAAGTTTGTTTGGTTTTCCCCGATGCTTATTGAGCTGGTTATATTCATGTTTTTCAGAGAGAAGCTGTTTGGATTTACGAGCACAAAAAATCAGGATTCTGTAGTCAGAGCTAGCAGCGATAGTTCCTCACATTTATGAGTGCTTCTACCAAACCCGAGCACGAACTCTCCACCGGAGCCCGCCCCACCGGCGTCAACCACCGAACAATCTGCCGCCGAAAACGTCCAGCAGATGTTCGACACCATAGCCCCCACCTACGACATCTCCAACCACATCCTCTCGATCGGCCTCGACCGCTGGATGTGGTCCCGCGCCGCCCGGGCCTTCCGCTCCATCCTCAATCGCCCCGAGTCCACCGCCCTAGACCTCTGCTGCGGCACCGGCGACATGACCCTCGCCCTCTACAAACACCGCCCAACCTCTGCACCACACTCCCCTGGTTTGTCATTCCGCAGCGCAGCGGAGGAATCTGCTTCTCTACCGATACAGCCCATCGCTTCAGAAGTCGCCCCCATCCTCGCAGTCGATTTCTCCCATCGGATGCTCACCCTCGGCGCCGAAAAATTCGCCAACCTCAACATCCTCCCCATAGAAGCCGACGCCCTCCATCTCCCCATAGCCTCTTCCTCCGTCGACCTCGTCACCTCCGCCTTCGGATTCCGCAACCTAAGCAACTACGCCGAAGGCCTAACCGAAATCCGCCGAGTCCTCCGCCCCGGAGGCCAGTTCGGCATCCTCGAGTGCAACCAGCCCGAAGGCCTCACCGGAGCCCTCTACAACCTCTACTTCAAAAGAATCCTCCCCCGCATAGGCGGCCTGATCTCCGGCCAGCGCGCCGCCTACACCTACCTCCCCGACTCCGTGGAGCGTTTCCCCCGTCCCCCGCGCATGCTCCAGCTCATCCGCGAAGTAGGCTTCACCAACGCCACCTGGACCAGCTACGCCTGCGGCACCGCCGGTCTATACCGAGCGACAAAATCCTGATCAACAAATCCGCCCACTTGACAAAACACCCGCTCCGGCCAGCCCCCTATTAAATCTCTCCGTCTGAGACTCCCCGCTTCCGAATCCCCCACTCTAGATCAAGTCCAGACCTAAAGTTTTTCGATTGAATACTTTGCACAAAAACAGGGGGAGGGTACCCCTGCTGCGGTCCGTTGCGCTAACCTGTACCATCACCTCAATGAGCACGACGGCCACCCCCGAGCACACCGCCCACGCCGAAAAGCAGGCCGCCGCGCTCTCCTCCGTTCTCGCTGCTCTCGCCATCACACTCCTCAAGCTTCTCACCGGCATCCTCGCCGGTTCCCTCGGCATGTTGTCCGAGGCTGCCCACTCCGGCGTCGATCTCGCCGCAGCCGCAATCACTCTCTTCTCCATCCGTGCCGCCGACCGTCCCGCCGACGACACCCACACCTACGGCCACGGCAAGATCGAATCCCTCTCCGCCTTCGTCGAAGCCGTCATCATGCTCGGCTCCTGCATCTGGATCATCACCGCCGCCATCCAGCGCATCGTCCACCGCCAGCACCTCACCCTTAGCTTCTCCGTCTGGCCGTTCCTCGTCCTCCTCCTCTCCATCGCCGTCGACTATCACCCGCTCCCGCAACCTCCGCCGCGTAGCCCGCGACTACTCCAGCGTCGCCCTCGAGGCCGACGCCATCCACTTCGGCACCGACATCTGGTCCTCCTTCGCCGTCCTCCTCGGCCTCGCCGCATCCTTCGCCGGTCAGTACTGGCACATTCCTGCGCTCGAGCTCGCCGACCCGATCGCCGCCATCATCGTCTCCCTCATCATCCTCCGTGTCACCTATATCCTCGCCCGCCGCACCATCGACGCCCTCCTCGACGCCACACCATCCGAAAACAGCGACGCCACCGCCTCCGAAACCCGCCGCATCATGATGCGCGATCTCGCCGCCATCCCCGGTGTCCTCTCCGTCGACCGCCTCCGCACCCGCCGTTCCGGCTCCAGCTACTTCGCCGACGTCTCTCTCGGCATGCCCCGCAACCTCACCTTCCAGCGCTCCGAACAGATCACCATGGCCGCCACCGCCGCCGTCCAGCGCCATCTCCCCGGAGCCGACGTCGTCGTCCACTCCATCCCCATCGCCTCACTCGCCGAGAGCATCCACGACCGCATTCGCGCCGTCGCCGCCCGCTCCAACCTCAACATCCACGACGTCAGCGTCCAGGAGTACAACCACCAGCTCCACGTCGAGCAGCACCTCGAGGTCAACGAGTCCATGTCCCTCCGCCAGGCCCACACCCTCGTCACCCAGCTCGAGTCCGAGATGCGCCGCGACATCCCCGAGATCGCCACCATCCTCACCCACATCGAGTCCGAACCCGCCACCATCGAGCGCCCCACCATCGAGCGCGACCGCCAGCTCGAAGTCCGCCTGCGCCGCGTAGCCCAGGCCTTCCCCGAGATCCTCGACATCCACGAAGTCTTCGTCACCCGCGCCCACAGCAACGGAGCCGACCGCATCCAGGTCAACTGTCACTGCACCTTGCCCGACGACCTCCCCATGGCACGCGTCCACGAGATCATCACAGAGCTCGAAAACACCTTCAAACTGGACGCCCCCGAAGTCTCCCGCCTCCTCATCCACCCCGAACCCGCCACCGACAACCGCCGCTAAAACATGCAGCACCAGTAATTACAGGAACCCTCCAGATCGAGACCGACATTTACTGGTCCGACCTTCAAATCTCCCCCCTCCTTTTTCTGGTACCCTGACAGATATGCGATCCGTTCCTTGCCCAGGCTATTTCGAACGCGACGTCCAGGAGATCATCGAGTTGCAGGGAGTGGATTTCTGCCACTACTACTGCGCCCTCTGCGGACAAAAGGTCATACCCGTAGCCAAAGAAAGTGGTAAATGGGTGCCGCACGATCACACCGTAAAACTGTCGAAGGATCATCTGACTCCGCCCATGGCGTATCTCAAGTCACATTAGTCTCGCCCCGGCAGGTAGGGTATCCTGACCCCGCCCCATGAAGATCTCCACCATCAACCGCTTCTTCAACGTCCTCCTTGGCGCCCTGGCCATGGTCGCGGTGGCAATCCTCTCTGCTTACCTCGCCATGCGCATCGCCATCCACGGCCGCGAAGTCGAGGTCCCACCCCTCGCCAATCTCTCCCTCACCGACGCCGCCAAAAAGACCGCCGCCCTAGGCCTCCTCCTCAACGTCGAAAACCACTTCTACTCCGCCGCCATCCCTCCCGGCCTCGTCCTCTCGCAATCCCCCGCCCCCGGAGCCACCGTCCGCCGCGGCTGGACCGTCCGCATCACCCAAAGCCTCGGCCCGCAGCAGGTCTCAATCCCATCCCTCACCGGCCAGACCGAGCGTCCCGCCACCATCACCCTCCGCCGCCTCTCTCTCGATCTTGGTGCCATCGCCCGCATCCCCTACCCCGGCCCCACCGGAATCGTCCTCGCCCAAACCCCCACCGCCAACGGCTCCGGAGTTGACAGTCCCCGCGTCAGCCTCCTCATCAGCGCCCCCGAACCTGGCTCCGACGCCGACTCCAACACCCCCAGCCGAGCCTCTAAACCAGCCATCGCTCCCAACTCCGCCGGCGAGCCCGCCCCCGCCATCGTCATGCCCTCCCTCACCGGCCTCACCCTCTCTGCCGCCTACGCCCGCGCCACCGCCGCAGGCCTCCACATCGTCAGCGCCGAAGACCTAAACTACGACACCCTGCCGGCGCCAGCAACCCCCACCTCACCCTCAGGGGCCATACCGGCCTTCTCCCCCGCCACTGTAGTCGCCCAATCCCCACCCTCCGGCCACCGAGCCCAACCCGGCGACCCCGTCCGCCTCACCCTCGGCCACTAGGCCACTACCAGCCTCCAAAGCCTGTCATCGCCTCCAAAGTCTGTCATCTCGTCAAAGTCTGTCATTTCGTCAAAAGTCTGTCATTTCGACCGAAGCGATTCACAGCAGTATCGTGAATCGCGCAGTGGAGAAATCCGCTTCTCTACCAATGAAACATCCCAGCCAAGACGCCTTTGCTTGCTCTTGTCTTTAGTTGTCATCGTTCGTCCTGAGCGAAGTCGAATGGGCGGAGGACCGCTGTTCGCCTTTGATTTTGCCGTTGCCTGTTCTAATCAATGCCACCGGCAAAACGCCGCATTAAGCCTTCTCCAGCACCACCGCATAAAACCCATCGCACCCATGCACTCCCGGCAGAGTCCTCAGCGCCCCATCCCGAACAGCCGTCGATAAATCCCCCTTCAAAATCCCCGCCACGGAAAGCTCCGCAATCAAACCCTCCACAGGCACCCGCCGAAACTCCCCCGCCACAGCATCCACCACCTGCTCGCACTCCTCCGCCTCCAGCGAGCAAGTCGAATACACCAGCCTCCCACCCTTCGCCAACCGCGCCAAAGCCCCCATCAAAATCCTCTTCTGGCGATCAGCCTGCCGCATCAACTCCTCCGCCTTCAAAAAATGCCGTATCTCCGGATTCCCCGCCAACGTCCCAGTCCCGCTGCAAGGCACATCGCACAAGATCAAATCAAACTCCTCACGAACTTCCTTCTCCCCGAATCCAAACAGCAGCATCCGCCACCCCACACTTAACCCGCTCCGCATACCCATACCTCTTCAGCCGAGCCTCCATCTGCGCCGTCCGTTTCGCACTCACATCCGTTGCCAGCATCTCCGCCTCGGGCAGCCGCAGCGCCAGCATCAGTGTCTTCCCACCCGGAGCAGCACAGCAATCCCAAACCCTCGCCTTACGATCAAGCCCCCCAGGCGCCGCCGCAGCAGCAATCTCCGCCACCAGCCGCGACCCATCATCCATCACCGGCAACCCATCGACACCCTCAGCCGCCGAAGTCTCCGCAAACATCCCACCATCCGCCGGCTCCCTCTGCCCCGCCTCGCAGATCTTCAGCGCCGCCTCTCGCCCATAGGCCTTCACCCACCGCTCCACCGACCACACCGGATGCCCCAGCCGCTCCGCAAACGCCGCAGTCGATTCATGAATCCTCGTACCCGGTTTCTGAGCCGAAGCAATCTTCCGCAGCACCGCATTCACCATCCCCGTAGCATGAGGCTCCCCCGCCGCCCTGCAAATCTCCACGCTCTCGCTCAACGCGGCATGCGCCGGAATCCGATCCATATGCAGCAACTGAAAAGCTCCCATCCTCAACGCGACCGCCACCGGCTCCGCCAGCCTCTGCTCCGGCCTCTGCAGCAGCCCCCGCACCCGCGCATCCAGCGCAATCTGCCACCGCAGCACTCCCATCACCAGCGCCGTCGCTAGCCCTCTGTCCTCAGCCGACAGCCCCTCCGTCCGCGCCGAATGCAACAGCTCGTCGCTATGCCCCTTGCCCTGCCCCACCAGCAGCAAAATCTCAAACGCCGCCATCCGCGCCGGACTAACCTTCGCCCGCGCCTCCGCCACCGACAAAGTCGGCCCCGCACCAGCAGGTCGCCCCTTCACAAATCCCTTCGCCCCACCCTTATTCGACTCACCCTTAGCAGCCGCCTTCACCCCAAGCGCAGCCTTCCCTGATCCCTGTTCCCTGTTCCCTGATCCCTTCTTCACAGCCCCAACCGCTCCCCACTCTTCACCTGATACCCGCGCAAAAATTCCTCCGCCTTCAGCTTTCCTTTCCCTTCCAACTGCACCTCAACCAACTCCACCGCCGTCCCGCTCCCGCACCCCACGCACAGCGAATCCCCCTCCACCGTCAGCACCCCCGCAACCTCCCCCGCCCGTCCCGTCACCATCCTCATCCGATGCACAATCAGCTTCTTCCCTCGCAACAGCGTATGCGCTCCCGGCCACGGCTGAAACCCTCTCCACCGGTCATAAATCTCCTTCGCCGTCCGCGAAAAGTCTATCCACCCATCCTGCCGCGTCAGCAGCGGAGCCAGCGTAGCCAGCGACTCATCCTGCTTCTGCGGAAAGATCTCCCCGCACTCCAGCCCCGCCAGCGTCTTCACCATCAGCTCCGCCCCCGCCGCCGCCAGACACCCATACACATCCACCGCCGTCTCCTCCACCCCAATCGGACAAACCTGCGCCAACAGCATATCCCCCGTATCCAGCCCCTCGTCGATCCGCATCGTCGTCACGCCCGTCACCACCTCGCCGTTCGCCACCGCCCACTGTATCGGCGACGCCCCCCGATACTTCGGCAACAAGCTCCCATGCAGATTGATATTCCCCAGCCGAGGCAGCTCCAGCATCCACTGCGGAATAATCCGCCCGTAAGCCACCACCAGAATCGCATCCGGGCAAATCCCCTCGAGCTGCGCCCGAAACTCCGCATTGTTCTTGATCTTCTCCGGCTGCACCACCGGAATCCCCAGCCTCCCCGCCGCCGACTTCACCGCCGGAGCCACCAACCCCATCCCACGCCCCGCCGCCCGATCCGGCTGCGTCACCACCAGCGCAACCTCATGCCCAGCCGCCACCACGGCCTCCAGCGTAGGCACAGCAAACTCCGGCGTCCCACAAAAAACCAGCTTCATAGCAACATTTCCTCCCGAGCAACGCGAGGGCCTAGGCTGCTAACCCACCAAGAAAAGGTACACCCGCCACGAAGTGGCCGCGCGAATCGGATCCCCGCAAACAGGTCTTCGTTTGCGGGGTGACCAAGCGTAGGGGCCCGTCCGGCAGGACACTACCACTCGCCGTTCTTAATCAATTTCTTAATCTTCCGAATCACCAGATCCCGCTTCAACCTGCTAAGCCGATCGATAAATAAAATCCCATCCAGATGATCGATCTCATGTTGAATAGCCCGAGCCAGCAGTTCCTCACCCTCCAACTCAAACCACTGCCCACTCGCATCCTGCGCCCGAACCTTCACCCACTCCGCCCGCGAAACCTTCTCCCGAATCTCCGGCAGACTAAGGCATCCTTCCTCTTCCACCTGCTTGCCCTCTGCGATCGATAATCTCCGGATTGATCAGCACAATCTTCTCCTCCGGATTCTTCTTAAAGCTCACATCGATCACCGTAATCCGCTTCGAGATAGCAATCTGCGGAGCCGCCAGCCCAATCCCCTGCGCCGCATACATGCTCTCGAACATCTCCTCCACCAGCTGCTTCAGCTCCGCGTCAAACACCGTCACCGGCGCACCCTTCTGCGCCAGCACCGGCTCCGGCCACTTCACCACCTCATGTATCTTCAACGCACTCGTCTTAGCCACTTCAATTCTCTCTCGTAATCCGCGGCGCTTTTTGTTTGTCATTCCGCAGCGCAGCGGAGGAATCTGCTTCCCTACCTCAAATCTCTCCCGCTAAAAAGCCTTTATCTGCTCGCAATACCCCTTGAAATTCCGCTCCATCTCCTTCAGCGAATCCCCGCCAAACTTCTCCGCCACCAGCCGTCCCACAGCCAGCGCAACCATCGCCTCAGCCGCAACGCCAGCCGCCGGCACCACACAAACATCGCTGCGCTCATAAGCCGCCTTCACCGGCTCCCGAGTCTCAAAACTCACACTCGCCAACGGCCGCCGCAACGTCGATATCGGCTTCAAATATCCCCTCACAACAACATCCTCGCCATTCGAGATCCCGCCCTCAATCCCCCCAGCATTATTCTGCTCCCGCGAAAACCCCGTAAACGCCTCATCCCTGCCCTCATACCCAATCGCATCATGCACCGCAGACCCCACCGACTCCGCCGCCGTCACCCCCCGCCCAATCTCCACCGCCTTCACCGCCTGCAGACTCATCACCGCCTGCGCCAGCAGCCCATCCATCCGCTCGTCCCAGTTCGCATGAGTCCCCACCCCCGGCGGCATCCCATGCACCACCACCTCAAACACCCCGCCGACCGTATCGCCCGTCCGCAACACCGCATCCACCTCAGCCTTCATCGCGGCCTCGCTCTCCGGATCCACGCAATTCAGCAACACCTCTCTTTCGATGCAGCGCCGCAATCTCCTCCCACGTCGCCGGCCTCCGCAGCTCCGCCTTCCCCACCCGAATCACATGGCTCGCCACCTCAACCCCCAGCGCCCGCAGCATCAACTTCGCCAGCGCTCCCGCCGCCACTCTCGCCGCACTCTCCCGCGCACTCGCCCTCTCCAGCACATACCGCGCATCCGGAAAATCATACTTCAGACGCCCCCGCCAGATCCGCATGTCCCGGCCGCGGCGAAGCCACCGCCTTATGCTTCGCCGGATCGCCCGTCTCCACCGGCAGAATCTCCGCCCAGTTCTTCCAGTCGTTATTCTCGAGCGTCATGGCAATCGGCGACCCGATCGTCTTCCCATGCCTCACCCCGCTCAAAATATGCGCCGAGTCCCGCTCGATCCGCATCCGTCCGCCGCGCCCATATCCCTGCTGCCGCCGCCAAAGCTCGTGCCCCAATAAACTCCTGGTCCACCGGCACCCCCGCCGGCATCCCGCTCACCATCGCCACCAGGCTCTCCCCGTGGCTCTCTCCCGCTGTCGAAAAACGAAGCATTTCTCTCTCTTTATAGGCCGTCGAAACCAGCTAAGCTCAAACCTCGATTGTAACAACTACGCGCACACCTCCTTCCCACATGCCCCCGCACACGATACCCTCAACACACCCATGTCCCCATCCACTCCCGCCAAGCCCCCCTACAAGATCGCCGTCATCCCCGGCGACGGCATCGGCAGAGAAGTCGTTCCCGAAGGCGTGCGCGTCCTTGAAGCCGCCGCCGAGAAGTTCGGCTTCACAGCTCCAATTCGACGAGTTCGACTTCGCCTCCTGCGACTACTACCTGAAGCACAGCAAGATGCTGCCCGACGACTGGAAGGACCAGATCGGCCGTCACGACGCCATCTTCTTCGGAGCCGTAGGCTGGCCGGAAAAGGTGCCCGACCACATCTCGCTGTGGGGATCCCTGATCCTCTTCCGCCGCGAGTTCGACCAGTACGTCAACCTCCGCCCGGTCCGCCTGATGCCCGGCGTCCCCTGCCCGCTCGCCGGCCGCAAGCCCGGCGACATCGACTTCTTCGTAGTCCGCGAGAACACCGAAGGCGAGTACTCCTCCATCGGCGGCAGAATCTTTGCCGGAACCGACCGCGAGGTCGTCATCCAGGAAACCGTCATGACCCGCATCGGCGTCGACCGCATCCTGAACTTCGCCTTCGACCTCGCCCAGCGGCGCGCAAGAAGCACCTCACCTCCGCCACCAAATCCAACGGCATCTCCATCACCATGCCCTACTGGGACGAGCGCGTGCGAGGAGATCAGCAAAGCCTTCCCCGACGTGCACCTGGGACAAATATCACATCGACATCCTCACCGCGCACTTCGTCCTCAACCCCGACCGCTTCGACGTCGTCGTAGCCTCCAACCTCTTCGGCGACATCCTCTCCGACCTCGGCCCCGCCTGCGCCGGCACCATCGGCATCGCTCCCTCCGGCAACATCAACCCCGAACGCCGCTTCCCCTCCCTCTTCGAGCCTGTCCATGGCTCCGCCCCCGACATCGCCGGCAAAGGCATCGCCAACCCCATTGGCCAGATCTGGTCGGCGGCCATGATGCTCGATCATCTCGGCGAAGCCGAAGCCGCCGCCGCCATCCTCAAAGCCATCGAGACCACCCTCATCGACAAATCCCTCTGCACTCCGCGACCTCGGCGGCACCGCCACCACCATCACCGCCGGCAAAGCCATCGCCAACGCACTTGCTTAGGATTTGCCCGCTTCGTTTTGTCATTCCTTTGGCTGTCGTTCGCCAGCCCTTTTGCCCGTCATTCCGCAGCCCCTTTGTTTGTCATTCCGCAGCGCAGCGGAGGAATCCGCTTTTGACCAGCCACAACCTCGTCCCCCATCTCGAACCCTTTGTTGTCACATCGCTGCCCCTTTGTTTGTCATTCCGCTGCGCAGCGGAGGAATCCGCTTTTGACCAGCCACAATTTCGTCCCCCATCTCGAACCCTTTGTTGTCACATCGCTGCCCCTTTGTTTGTCATTCCGCAGCGAAGCGGAGGAATCTGCTTTTGGCCGGCCACAACTTCGTCCACTATCTCGAAGCCTATTTGTTTGTCATTCCGCAGCGTAGCGAAGGAATCTGCTTCTCCCCCGCCACAACCTCCGCTATCCTGCCCAAATGCCGAAGCGCGAATACCACTTCTACATCTACATCCTCGCCAGTCGCTCCCGCAGTCTATATATAGGTTTCACCAACGACATCCGCCTCCGCATAAAGCAGCACAGAGAAAAGCGACCCGGAACCCACACCGCCAAATACAACATAGTCCGCCTCGTCTACTACGAGCACTTCACCTACGTCCTCAACGCCATCAACCGCGAAAAAGAATTGAAAGACTGGAACCGAGCAAAGAAGATAGCCCTGATCGAACAACAAAACCCAACATGGGATGACCTGGCCGCCGATTGGTAGCCTATTCCTCTTCCGCAGCAGCCCTTTGTTTGTCATTCCGCAGCGTAGCGGAGGAATCTGCTTTTGTCCGGCCACAACTTCGTCCACCTCTCAACGTCTTTTGTTTGTCATTCCGCAGCAGCCCTTTGTTTGTCATTCCGCAGCAGCCCTTTGTTTGTCATTCCGCAGCAGCCCTTTGTTTGTCATTCCGCAGCAGCCCCTTGTTTGTCATTCCGCAGCGTAGCGGAGGAATCTGTTTCTGGCCGGCCACAACTTCGTCCGCCTCTCAACGTCTTTTGTTTATCATTCCGCCGCAGCCCTTTGTCATTCCACAGCGGCCCCCTTGTTTGTCATTCCGCAGCGTAGCGGAGGAATCTGCTTTTGGCCAGCCACAACTTCGTACGCCATCCCGAAGCCTTTTAGTTGTCATCCATAGCGCAGCGGAGCACCTGCCCTGAGCGATCCACCCAAAACAGCTCGAACCTTTTCAACCAATAAAGCCGGGTGCCCCATCTTCACGACAGCTTCATCGTCGTTAAGGTGGGCATCGTGCGAAGCACGACCGCTTTCCTTCACCCCACTCAAAAGCTGTCATCCTGAGCGAGGGCGGCGCTCTTGCCGCCAGAGTCGAAGGACCTGCTTTTCGCTTTTGTCGTTGCATTTTGTTTGTCATCCTTCGCGCAGCGGAGGATCTGCTTTTGCAGTTGCAGTTGCCTGTCCTACATCTCACCTCAGAAAGTGTCATCCTGAGCGAAGGCGGCGCACTTTGCCGCCAGAGTCGAAGGACCTGCTTTTGCTTTTGCATTTGTTCTTGCCGTTGCCGCTGCCCTTGAGATAGGCCCAGGCTTTAGCCTGGGCATTTCAAACCACCAAAATACCGGGCTTTAGCCCCTGAGATCGCTTCCTCCCGCGCAACGACCACATCGAAGGAAAGCTTACAACCTACACGCACCCCCAAAATTTGTCATCCTTCGTCCGCCATCTCGAAGCCTTTTTGTTTGTCATTCACGGCCCCTTTGTTTGTCATTCCGCAGCGAAGCGGAGGAATCTGCTGTTGCCTTTGCACTTGCCGTTGTTCGTTCTCTTCTACCCACCCTAAAGCTCAGGCATCCTGAGCGGAGCGCAGCGAAGCCGAAGAAACCCCGATGTACTCCATCTCGCCAAACACCTCAAACCTTTTCAACCAATAATGCCGGGTGCCCCATCTTCACGACAGTTTCATCGTCGCTAAGGTGGGCATCGTGCGAAGCACGACCGCTCTCCTCGAATCCACTTTAATTGTGGAACTTTATCAGATGAACACGCGTGGACCTCATCTTAAAAGCGCAAGCACCACATTCTGAATCAGATCATGGATGAACTCTTCAGCTTGAAGTTGAGAAACAGCGTGATTGGAAGGATGAGCGGCTGTATTTCGCTTGCCAAGTTTTTCGCAAAGCGTTTTGTGAACACCCTGCGTAATGATGCCTGCAGAACGAGCGATCTCAATAACCTCTGACTCTTTAAGTTCTCCAAAATGGTCATACATAGTGATCGATTTGACCTTACTTTTCTTGTGTTGCTCGGCAAAGCGAACTGGCCATTGTGAATTAAACGCAGTAAGGTGTTTTGCCAATACCCATTCGCAAAAATGAGAATATCCGAGATTCCATGTCATCACGATAGCGGCCCTGAAGGCTCCATGCTCGTAACAAATCAATGCCTCCTCGAAGAAAGCCTTCTCAGATATGTTCGGTAATTTCGACGGAAGCCCCCTAATCAGCTGGCTTATTTGTAAGCTAATGTCACGCCTCTTAAAGCGAGCATCATATTCATTTTGAATTCGCCTTTCGAGCCAATACCCTTTTCCATCTCTCAACAAGTCCGGCGGCTGTTTAGCGGACATACTAATTAGTTGCTGCGAAATGTTTGCTGGACGCTGCAATCCAGCCTCATCGTAACAATGCAGAATATCGGTTCCGCTGAATCGCTGATTTTGAGCAACATTCTGCAAATACCAACCAAAAATTTTTATCTTCTCGACGTGGCTTGATTCATAAAAACCAGCAACGCCGGATAGAAAACTTTCGAACTCTGACACTATTTACCTTCGCTTTTTTTGAGTCTGTCGACAGCGTTAATACCTACGATATTCACCGTCCAATTTCCTTCGCCATCTGTTCCGAACCAATTTTTTTGGCGCTTGGCATTTCTAAACGCTTGACCAATGTCGTCTGGTGTAGGCCAGTCAACAAACTTAAAAGCTGTGTAGGCGTGATCAATTCCAATTGTGTCTAGACTCTTGTGGCGCTTAAACCACACAGCGGCTACAGCAACTTTCAAAACATCTGAATCCGGAGATTTTGATTCAGCAAAATCAGCCCAAGTGGGTGTGGTTTCCGCAAAACCAAGATCATTTTAATTCTTGCGGTGTTGGTGGAGTTCTCTTCGACCTTTGTCGGACAGAACGGGCTGTGATCTCCTGATCAGATTCTTCGGAGAAATTTTCGTCGATATTCTCATCAGCTTCGGGCTCCGAAGGTGTCGAAATACCAGCTTGCCCCGCAATCATCTTGGGCATTGGAGAAACGGGCTTTTGAAGGGCCGCTGCAAGTGTTCTGACGCTATCTTGAAGCGCCTCTGAGCCACCTTCGACTTCAAGTTCAAAGAAGCGAACCTTAATTTTTCCCTTTTCGCTTGAACCGCTAAATTTCTTGACCATTGATATTCGCCTTTCCATCGCTCTGCGGATGGAGCTATCGTACACCCAATATCACCTTTGTTTTCAGTCTCCAAAACTTCCTTTCGCGTTTTCCCCAGCAAAATCGCATGTCAACTCCCAAAACCACTTAACTCCCTGATTCAAAAGGAGAAGAAAAGTGGCCATTAGTTATGCGCCACTCGCTAAAATAGAACTAGAGATCAAAAAAGCCCCGGCCAGCCGGGGCTTTTTCCATTCTCAGAGCCATCTACGCCGGTAACTCGTTTGCTGGCACGAATTTAGCCATAAGCCCTTTGGCTGCACATATTTAGCGACCCGTTAAATCGCTATCTACATGCATCCATTGCACTTAATACAGAGCACCCCCCGGGGTGTCCCCACCCCAAAGAAAGGAGCAGCCGATGTCCGAACTAATTCGCCTTGAACTATTCGCCTTTAAGATAAGCCTTGGAATCCAGCACCGGCCGTTCCATGCTCCGCACCCACTCCGTCATCTCGCCGCCCCTCCTGCCGTTCGCCTCCGCCGCGCAAACTCATTCCGCATCGCCTGCATCTTCGCCTCAAGATCATCCAGCGCACTCAGCAGTATCGCCTCCGGCGTCATCGGCAGCTTCGGCGACCCGAACTCATACTTCCCATGGTGGCTCAGGATCATGTGCTCCACCAGCACCCGCAGCTTCTCCGGAAACGGCGCCAGCCCCTGCACCTTCTCGCGCAGCATCCCCTGCGCAATCGAGATGTGCCCGATCATCTGCCCCTCCAGCGTGTACGAGAAAGTAGTTCCCCAGCTCAAGCTCACGCATCTTCCCAATGTCATGCAGAATCGCCCCCGTCACCAGCAGATCCGCATCCACCTCCGGATAAAACGGAGCCGTCGCCCGACACACCCGCACCAGCGTCACCACATGCTCCAGCAGCCCACCCAGCCACGCATGATGCAGCATCTTCGCCGCCGGAGCAGCCTTGATACGCCGCGCCAATCTCCTCATCATCCAGAAACGCAAACACCAGCCGCCTCAGCTCCTCATTCTTGAACCGCCTCGACATACCCACGCAGCTCCGCCCACATCTCCTCCACGTCGAACTTCGTCGCCGGCATGAAATCCGCCGGATCCACCTCCGACTCCGCCGCCAGCCGCATCTTCTGTCAGCGTGATCTGGAACTTCCCCTGGTACTTCGAGATCTGCCCCTGCACCTTCACATAGCAGCCCTCGCGCAGTTCGCCAGCGCATCGGCAACCTCGTCCCACATCCGCGCCTCGAGCGACCCCGTCTTATCGCTCAACGTCAGCGCAAGATACTGCCCACCCTGCTTCTTCTCCCTCACCTGCATCGACGACAGCGCGAAATAACGTCGTCACCACCTCGTTATCGAACCTCGCCGCATCCACCACAAAAAAATCTTTCATCCCAACCAGAATACCCCTCCACACGCCAAAACAAAGAAAACGCGAGAGCCAAAGCTCTCGCGTCAATTCACCATCAGCGAATTCGCGCCAGTGTAGTGTCGGAAGCACGGCGGTGCAGGCAGCAGGAGCTGCCGTACCTGCCGGTCCGGCAGCAGGTGCTGCGCCAGCCGGAGTCGTGTCTATCCTGCACGCTCTCGGCGTCCTGTATCGGAGTCGCCGTCTGGCAGGCGGCGCAGCCGGTGGCCTTCGGCTTGTCTGCTGCATCCGTCTCCTTCGGAGCTCCCTTCACCTTCTTCTTCTTCTTCTTCTTCGCCGTATCGCCGTTCAAGCCCAGCGGAGCAGCCTGCGTCTGCCTGCGGTGCCTTCTCCTCCGCCGTCATCGGCGTCGCGTCGCAGCGGCCTTCTCCTTCGCCTTCACCACCTTCATTTGCCGCCTTCGTCGCAGCTATCTCTTCGCCTGGTCGCTGTAACGCGTCTTCCCATGCGCAACGGCCTTCGGCGCCAGCGGATCAGGATCAGACGACGGCGAGAATCGTCGTCGATGCTCTCCGTCGGAGCCATCGCTGCTCCCGGCGCGCCGCACGCCGGCCCCAGCGTCCACGCCAGCCCCGCGTCCGCGGCCGTATCCGCCGGCCAGGCAGCGAGTTGCGCGGCGCCTGCCCGAACCGCACTTCTCTTCTTCACCTTCTTCGGCTTCCTCGTTGGCTCCTTGCGCCGTCAGCCGTCGCGCGGACGCCTCGACCGACCGAATACCTTCTCGCGCTTCACTCGTCTCAGCCCGGTAGACGCAGCACCAGTCAGCCGGCGTTCTTCGCCGCAGTGGTTGTACTGCCAGCGGAGCGGTCTTCGCTACCGGAGCCTGCCGTCGCCTTCCAGCCGACAGCGTCGAATACGCCGTCACTGCCGCCGATCAAACCGCTGCTTCTGCCAACCTTCTTCTTCTTCACCGGCGGCGGAGCATACGCCGTAAACACCGGCTTGGTCTGCTTCGGGCTCGCGCCCGTATCCACATAACCCGGCCTGATGTCGATGTACGCCTCTTCGCGCAGCTTCGTCAGATAGGCGCGCAGCGCAGGCTGCATCTGCTCCGAGTACATCGCCTCCTGGATCTGCGGCTCAATCTCCTTCAGCGGCGGCACGCCTGCGGCCATGATGCTCGCGTCACCTTCAGGATCACAAATCCCTGCCGCGTCCGGATCGGCGCCGTCCACTCGCCCGCCTTCAACACGAACGTCTGGTCTTCCAGCACCTTCGCCAGCGCGCCGCGCTTGTAAATCCCCAGATCGCCGCCCTTGTGCCGCCGTCGGGCCGCCCGAGTACCGCTTCGCCATATCCTCAAACTTCGCGCCCGCCTTCAGCTTCGCCTCGACCTCGTCCGCCTTGGCCTGCGCCTGCGCCACCTGCGCGTCGTTCGCATCCTCCGGCGTCGGAATCAGGATCTCGCTCAGCCGGACCTGTTCCGGCTGCGCGAAATCCTGCTTGTGCGCGTCGTAGTAAGCCTGCTCCTGCGCCTGCGTCATCTGCAGACGTGCGGCCCACCTCTTCGCGCACCACCTGCTGCGTGATCATGTTGTCGCGAATATTCGCCTTGAAGTCCTCAAACGAAACGCCCTGCTGCCGCGCCGCCTTCTCCAGGTCCTCCATCGTATCCATGTTGTTCTGCTTGCGGATCTCGTCCAGCCGCCGGATCACCTCGGCATCGGCATTGATCTCCAGCTCCTTGCCCCGCGAGAGCAGCAGCTGCTTGTCGATCATGTCGCGCAGCAGGTTCTTCTGCGTTCTCGGCCGCATCGGCCGCGCTGGCACCCGTCTGCTGGCTCTCCTGCGCAACTGCGCTCTGCGCCCGCTCCACATCGCTGCGGCTGATGATCTGGTCGTTCACGCGCACGATCACGTCCTCCACCACCGTCCCATTCGGCGTAATCGGCCGGCGTGACAGGCAGCGTCAGCTGCGGCTGCGGTGCAGTTCGGAACGCTCAACGGGCTCTGATACCGCGGCGCCTGTGCTTGCACCACTCCCGGCAGTCGCCAGCAAACCTAGCCCACACACCACCGCAAACTGCGAAATTCTCAAGGTCATCGTCACTCGTATCTTCAGTCGACATCAATCGCGATGAAACGTCCACCAGCGTCCAACGACGCCAGCCCTGGCTCTATTTAGACTCCCTACAGGTTCTGGACGGTATCCGTCCCAATTCTAACTGCCGCGCCACCGAACATGCGAATCCCGCTTTCGCATCATCTAGCTGCCATCCGCTCACCTCCGCGGTGCTATACTCCGTCCAAAGGTAGAGACGCCTCTGGCTCATGCGCGTCAGTCTAAGCGCCGTCTCTCACGCCGTTTGTCAAGAGGTACATCCAAGCCCATGGCCCCCCGCACCCGCCGCGCACTCTTCTCCGTCACTCTCTTCCTCGCCACCTGCGCCGTCCTCGGCTCCTTCATCAACCAGAAGGTCGCCGCCCAGTCCGCCTCCGACGAGTCCACCCTGCGCGACTCGCCTGCACTCCTTCACCGACGTCTACTCCATCGTCGAGCAGAACTACGCCGAGAAGCTCAACACCGACAAGACCGACAAGGCCATCTACGACGGCGCCATCCCGGGCATGCTCCACGTGCTCGATCCCCACTCCAACTTCTACGACCCCAAGGCCTTCGCCCAGATGCGCGAGGACCAGCACGGCAAGTACTACGGCGTCGGCATGACGCATCCAGCCGCAGCCCGACAAGAACGGCACCACCAGATCGTCGTCCTCGCCCCCTTTGAAGGCACGCCCGTCCTTCAAGGCCGGCATCCGCCCCGGCGACGTTATCGCTCCATCGACGGCAAGTCCACCGACGGCATGGACTCCGCCGCCGTCGCCTCGCATGCTCAAAGGCCCCAAGGGCACCCACGTCTCCGTCACCATGGACGCGCGAAGGCTCACGACCAGCCGCTCGTCTTCGATCTCGTCCGCGACGAGATCCCCCGTCCCTCGGTCGATCTCGCCTTCCTGCATCCAGCCCGGCATCGGCTACATCCACGTCACCAGCTTCATCGAGACCACCAGCCACGAAGTCGGCGACGCGCTCGACAAGTTCCAGGCCGCCGGCGACCTCAACGGCCTGGTCCTCGACCTCCGCGGCAACCCCGGCGGCCTGCTCAACGAAGCCGTCAACATGTCCGACAAGTTCCTGCAGAAGGGCCAGATCGTCGTCTCGCAACACGGCCGCGCCTTCCCCGACCAGGTCTACCGCGCCTCCCACGGCGAGCAGGGCACCGACAAGTACCCCATCGTCGTCCTCGTCAACCGCAACACCGCCTCCGCCGCCGAGATCGTCTCCGGCGCCCTGCAGGACCACGACCGCGCCCTCATCGTCGGCGAAACCACCTTCGGCAAGGGCCTCGTCCAGACCGTCTTCCAGATCGCCGAGAACACCGGCCTCGCCCTCACCACCTACCACTACTACACGCCGTCCGGCCGCCTCATCCAGCGCAACTACGACCACGTCTCGCTCTACGACTACTACTACGTCCGCGACGACGCCGCCAAGGCCGACAAGTCCAACCTCGAGGTCAAGCTCACCGACTCCGGCCGCACCGTCTACGGCGGCGGCGGCATCACCCCCGACGAGAAGATCGACAACCTCAAGTCCAACCACTTCCAGGACACCCTGCTCCAGCACTACGCGTTCTTCAACTTCGCCAAGCACTACCTCGCCACCCACACCGTCTCGAAGGACTTCGTCGTCGACGACGCCGTCATGCAGCAGTTCAAGGCCTTCCTAAAGACCAACAACATCGAATACACCGACGCCGACATCGCCGGCGTAGACGACTGGATCAAGGCGAGCATCAAGAGCGACCTCTTCACCTCGCAGTTCGGCCAGCTCGAAGGCCTCAAGGTCCGCGCCGAGTGGGATCCGCAAATAGCCAAGGCCATAGACCTTCATGCCCGAGGCCCAGGCCCTCGAAGACCACCTCAAAGACACCCAGAAAACCACCACCACCGCCAGCAAATAACCGCTAACCGCTACGAAGCCAAGACATATCACAACCAAAAAGAAACCCCGCAAAAGGGGCTTCTTCCATTAATCCAACACCACAAATCCCGCAGCCTCCACCAATCTGCAGGCTGAAGGCCTGCGCTACTCTAGCCTGGGGCGAATCGGGGTCCCCAGCGAGCGGCTTTTGGCTCGCTGGGGTGAGCAGCCCTAGGTGGACTCGAAAAAGTCGCCGTTTTGAAGGGGCGCGGCTTCAGCCGCGCCGAAAAGCGCAAAAAATCAAAGTGGCTTTAGCCACTGAGGAAATGCTTCCAACCACAAATGACTTTTCAGTATCCGCTGTAGGCCCGCGCTAAAAATTCCACCAAACGGATGACCCCGGGCGCAAGGTTGGCTTCTTGCTCCTTCACGATGCGATGGATTACAGTTGCTGCGTCCCGATTACGCTTGAATCGTCTCACCCGAAAACCATGAAGCCCCGCAACCGACCCCCCAGGGAGAGCTCAATCATCATGCGCCACATCGCCGCCGCCGTATTCCTTGCCTCATTCGCCGCCACCACTGCTGTAGCCCAACAACCTGCACCTGCGCCACGTCCAGCACCCGCTCCTCTACAGGTCCCCAATCCGCACTACGTCACCTTCGTGCTCACACAGGACGTAAACGCACCAGCCGACAAAGTCTGGGCCCGCGTCGGCAAGTTCTGTGACATCGGCGAATGGGCATTCCCCGACTGCAAGCTGCATCCAGGGTGACGGCGGCTTTGCCTCCGAGCGCACCATCGTCGATGAGGTGCTGGTGGGCAAAACGGACCTCAGCTACACCTACACCCAGCCTGTTCGCAAAGGATGTGAAGTACAACCTCTACCACGGCACGCTGGAAGTGCAGCCTGTCACCGCCAAAACCTCGCGCCTCGTCTACACCTTCTTCTACGACAACAGCATGCTGGCTGACGACGCCGCCCGCGACGCCGAGATCGCCACTCGCAAGAAGCGCTTCACCGCCTTTCTCGTCAACATGAAGACGCTCGCCGAAGGTGGCAAGGTTCCAGCCTCCGCCAAAGAGGGAACGCCGCCCCCCGCTCCCAAACCGGAAGACCTGCAGACGCCCAACCCCCACTACGTCGCCATCCCCATGACCATCGACGTCAACGCGCCGGTCGACGCCGTCTGGGCCCGCATCGGCAAATACTGCGATATCGGCGAGTGGGGCATCCCCAACTGCACCATCCTCTCCGGCGATGGCAGCAGCCTGGGCACAGTCCGCAGCATCGGAAACGAAGTGCTCGTAGCCAAGACCAAGTACAGCTACATCTACACTCAGCCAGTCCGCGAAGGCGTCCCGTACATCATGTATCACGGCACCCTCGAAGCAGTGCCCCTCACCGACAAAACCACCCGCCTCAACTACACCCTCGTCTACGACAACAGCAACCTCGCCGACGACGCCGCCCGCCAGAAGGACATCGACAACCGCCGCACCCGCTTCACCAAGATGCTGGAGAACATGAAGGTCCTCTCGGAAGGAGGAACCCTGCCGCCCGGAGCTCTCGGCGGCGCCGCCCCGCGCCCCGCTACCCCGCGATAGCCACTTTCAGTCTACGATCGCTGATTGTTCTTGCTTCTGAGATCGGTCGGTCCCGGATTTTACAGGCTGCTGAAAAAACTCTCCTATGTCGGTTGGACCTTGAGTTTACGTTTACCATCCGGAGCCGTATGATAGAACCTAATCCCACGAGAACCCCTGGGAACGTGGTACTAACAGCGTCTTTCTTACTAAGTATCTGAAGTAAAATAAGTTGCGGGAGTAGTTCAGTGGCAGAACGTCAGCTTCCCAAGCTGAATGTCGCCGGTTCGATCCCGGTCTCCCGCTCCAAAGTTCGTTTTGACGAGGCCACTTATTGAGTGGCCTCCTTGGTTCTGGTTGGCATTTGCCCTACCCCCCCACACCCCCCCTATTGCCCGGCGATAAATCTTTTGTTTCTATGGGTTTAGCGTTAGGCCGTTCCGCCAAATTCGTCTAAATAAAGGGCTTATAGCTAAATTCGTCCAGATAAAGGAGTTATAGCGATTCACGTGGGGGATCAATTATCAAAGAGCAGAGAGCCCCTAGGTTGCCGGGGCTTTCTTTTTGCTTACTAGATATAGTTTAGCAAGTGGCACATAACTAATGCGCACTTTTCTTTTCTTGGCTAAGTATTTGGTGGGGATGGAGTTGCGGGAGTTTTCGGTGGGCGCGGGGGCTTGACATGCGATTTTACTCAGGAAATTCGTGAAAAATCCTTCAGCGGCTCTAAAGCCGCATTCAAGCAAATGGCTTGCGGCGCGAAGATCCAAAGCTAAAGCATTGGCTACTGGCCGTGCCTTCAAAACGAAGACTTTTTCGGGACCCTCGTCAAGCCCGACGGAGCCTCACGGAGGGTTCCGCGTACCCGTGGCCTGGGTTCAAGAATTGGCCGTCTACCAGGTCCGTACTGCGACGACCCGTGAAGCTCCGGCGCTGCCGTTCACCAATTTGATTTCGATCACGATCTGGAGGTTCTTGCGATCCCAGTCCTTCGGCAATTGAGCGGTGAACGCCGTCATTTCTTTTGGATCGATCATCATTTGCTGCGCGGCAATCGTACCCAGCACAGTTACACCGCTGATGCCAATCCACCATTGTTCTGTGGTTGGATCGACTGCCCTGGTGATCAAAGCGTACTCGTTCGGTACCTGCTCATAAGGCGAATGCATGTTTACCATCCACTTTCTATCTTCCGGATGGCTCGTATCTTCGATCCATTGCAGTCCGGCATCGTGCCGGAATTGAAAAGGAAGATTGGCCCCAAGTCTGAGTCCCCATTCATTGGGAAAACTTCCCAAAACAATCAGGGGATCTCCGTGCAGATCTGACAAGGTCGTGGAATTTGACAGGCGAATGACGGAGTCTCTTCCACGGCGCGCCAGAAATGTGGTTAGCGCACTCGCCGCGCTCAGATCGGCTATCGGAAAATTAACCTGGTGCGTAATGAATTGGAAATACGAAATTCCGGGCGCAGGTGGGACTGACGCCGCATCCGTGTCCACCGGAGCCGATTTGAACCAAACAGGTGAGCCCATAGTAATCAGCGTCGGGCTCGAATTGTTCAGCATGGGGGCCCAGAACCTATCGATCGCCCTGGTTGGAGCAAAGATGTGCCACACGCCCAAAGCGGTGAATACCAGAACCACAGTGGCAATGGGTATCCATATATAGGAACTCCAAAAGCTTCGCCGCCGGTAGGTAGATGTCTGCTCCCATGGTATCGGCTGCTCGCGGGAGACTGGCTGCTCCTGCGCAATCTGCGGCTCCTGAACGACCTGCTCAGGCTGTTTGAACTCCGCCACGTAGGAGCGGGTCGGTAACTCAATGCGGAGTTCGCGAGCGTGTCCGGATTCTTGGTAGTACCGCGACAGGCGTTTACGGATCTCGGCTGCTGCAACTCGAACGATGGAATCAACGCTTGTGTCGTAGTCGGGGGGTCGCTCAAAGACCTCGATCCCGATGATTCGTTCCTTCAGGCATTCGTGTTGACCGTCCAGCGTTCGGTCCACAATATATTTCAGCATGTCGCTGTAGCGCTTGCTGTTATGAAACAGAGGATCGGAGAGGATCCGCTGTGCCTGCTCGTGCACAGTATTGAGATCGACCGCGGATTTGATGGCCGGCTCCGTTGTCTCCCAATCCCGATCTATCAGTAAGTGGCCATTTGGGGCCATACCACGCTCCGCCGAACCGTCGATTGCTGTGTGTCGATTGCTGTATATGGCGTAAGGGTGCAGCGAGATGCCTGCTGCTCGGCGAACTTCACCTTGCCGTGTCGCCGAACCGTACCTGTAATTCTGGCCATCCTACACCTGGCTCCTTATCACCGGCAACCAAAATATGCACTTGTGCACAATTCCGGAGTTAAGCTCCGGTATTCAGTTTCGATGCTCTCCCGGCACGCTCAACGCGCAACCTAACATGATCTAACATTCGTTGCCACAAAATGACTTAGAGCCAAAATGTTGTTGCGTAGCCTGTGCATACTTGACCGGCTCGGAGTCCCCGGACTAGGAATCGTCTCGCCATTGCATGAAAGGGATGAGCAAGCTCTGCCATGGATCATGGCGCTCGGTGTGCATCGCGATTTAGCCCATCGCAGAGAGAAACAGGCAGGTTTTCCGGAGGAGTAAGACTCATGTTAGACACAAGCCGCAAACTTCTGGTCGTCAGTGGGATATCTCTTTGTATCCTTGCGCTCATCATGGCTATGCCCGACGCATTGTCGGCCCAAACCTTCTACGGCTCTATGGTGGGCAGTGTCACCGACTCCAGCGGCGCCATGATACCCGGCGCCAAAGTGACTCTCACCGACGCCGGCACGAGTGAGAAGCACGAGACGGTAACCGACGCCTCAGGCCTCTATCGTTTCGTCAATCTGGTCCCTGCCAACTACCGGCTGGAGGTTGAGAAAAATGGATTCAAACACTTTTTGCGTCAGTCGATCGTGGTGAGCGTGGGAGGCGATACTCGCATTGATGTCGCCATGGTGGTTGGAACGGTGAACGAGACGGTGGAAGTTTCAACTGAGACGCCGCTGTTGCAAACCGATTCGGGAGCGCTCAGCGACACTGTGGAGGGGGAAAGGGTTCAGGAGATGCCGCTCAATGGCCGCAATACCATGAACCTGCTCGCTCTTTCGCCAGGCGTGGTGGCCATGGCGCCGTCGGGCACCAGCCAGTTGAATCAGGGCACGCACACGGGCTCCGGCGTCTGGTCCGACTACGCGGTCGGCGGAGGCTTCGCTGGCTCGAACGCCATGTATCTCGACGGCGCGACAGTCAATCTGCTGGGAGGGAATAACATCACCTTGATTCCCACCCAGGATGCCACCCAGGAATTCAGCGTGATGAGCTCGGGCGTCAGCGCCGAGTATGGCCGTTTCGGTGGAGGCGTCATCAATATGACCACCAAGAGCGGCACCAACCAGTGGCATGGCTCGGTATACGAGTACTTCCGCAACAAGGTCCTCAACGCCAACAACTTCTTCAGCAACCGGCAAGGCGTGCCGCGCGGCAAATGGAACCAGAACCAGTATGGCGTTACGCTGGGCAACCCGATCGTGAAGAACAAACTCTTTTCGTTCTTCTCCTGGGAGGGCTTCCGGCTGCTGTACGGCTATCCGAACACGACCTATGTGCCGACCCCTGCCATGCGGGCAGGCAAGTTTTACAAGTCGACGATCAGCGACCCGCTGGCGACTCAATTGGGCAGGACCGGATGCGTAACCACCGGAACGGATGCCGGGGGGAAGTACTATCAAATCGCCCCGGCCTGTATCGATCCCACCGCGCAGGCCATGTTGAGCTACTGGCCGACGGAGAATTATCCGGCGGGCGACAACAACGCCGGCATTGGTTACAACTATGTTTCAACCCCGGTGCCTTCAACGGGCAACAACGGTAACCAGTACAACGAGCGCGTCGATTACAACCTGAGCACGAAACAGCGGCTCTTTGCCCGATACACCTACTGGGGCCAGGCTGATATTCCTTATGCCCAGCTGGGTAACTTCACTAAGAACTCCTACAGCTCGTTCAGCTCAACACAGGCAACACTGGGGGACACCTACACGATCAACCAGAGTTCGATTGCGGACGTGCGTCTGTCCTACAGCCGGCAGTACAACGACAATAAGCCACCCACTCTGGGAGAAGACCTGTCTCCGCTGGGCGGGTCGTGGGGAACATTTCAAAGCCAACTCTCCCCGAAGTACTATCCGTCTCCGCATGTGAACAATACCAAGGAAGTGGCCGGCGGCCTCTATCCATTTACGGGAATGTCAATCTACTCCCAGCAATGGGCAAACACCTACGATCTCCTCTTCAGCCTGACCAAGCTCACGGGACCCCACAACTTGAAATTCGGCGGCGAGATACGACTCTCCGATTCGAATGGCCCGGGCATGGGATTTGGAGCTGCGGGGAGTTTCACGTTCCAGGAGCCCGGTACGCCGATCGGAGGCGATAGCTGGGCAGACTTCCTCTTCGGCGTGCCCAACTCGGCGTCGGTAACCACGTTGCAGAAGAGCGCCACCTTCAACTGGTATCGCGCTTTCTACGCAAACGATAACTGGCAGATCAGCCCCAAGCTCACGATCAACCTCGGCCTGCGCTGGGAACTGCCTGGGTCGGAGGGTGAAAAACATAACTGGGCAACGGTCCTTCTGCCCAACACTATCGACCCGAATAACGGCATCCTGGGATATGAATCTCTGGTCGCTACCCCCGCCTACCCCTCCCGGTGGGTATCGAGCCTGTATTACTCGCTGGTTGCGCCGCGTATCGGGCTTGCCTACCGCATCACCGAAAAGGACGTGATCCGCGGCAGCTATGGAGTCACGTATCCTGACGCCACTCCCAGCGCCGCTACACCAGTCACCGCGGCGGGAACGGCGTACAGCAACAACCCTGGCACTGGCGCAACCATCTATGCGGGCACGCCGAATGCAGGCCATTACATCGTCGTGAGCAATCCGTTTCCGACGACAGCCTATCCGACCGGAATCAACCAGCCGGTGGATAGATCGGTTCCCACCTGGACGACGACTCTGAATAAGTCGAGCCTTACAGGGAACGTCACAGGTCAGTCCTATCCCGTGATTCAGCAATGGAACCTTAGCGTGGGGCATGAGTTCAAAGGGGATGTCCTGACGGAGATCAGCTATACCGGATTGGCGGGCAGGAACCTGTATGTCCCGGTCAACCTGAATGCGCTGCCCCAGCAGTTCTGGAGTCCGGCAACAGCTTCTTATGCGTACACGCCCTATGGCGCCGGCTTCGCGAGCGGCAAGTATTATCAGAACGTGACCGAGAGCAACGCGGCGGTCGGCGAGACCAACTACAACTCGGCCATGGTGAAGATGGAAAAACGCTTCCGCTCAGGCAGCCTGCTGAGCGGCAACTATACCTTTGCCAGGGGCCTCGGCGACGTCGAGACCGGAGCTATGGACCTCGTCTCAAGCTCGCCGAGTTCAGGCAGTTATTTGAGTTACGCCCCCCAGGACCCGCTGCACCTGAGGCAGATCGATTACTCGCTCTCGGCTTTCAACGTGAATCACCGCCTGGTCGCCAGCTACGTAGTCAATCTTCCTTTCGGAAAAGGACAGAAGTATGCCCAGTTCAATGGTGTGGCCGGTACTCTCGTATCCGGATGGAGCGTGAACGGCATCAGCACATTCCAAAAAGGATTTCCGATGTCCATAGCTCAGGGTTCGGCGGGACTCCACACTGGATACGTACGGCTATAAGATCCGGCCGAGCGTGGTTCCCGGTTGCAATTCTGTAATCACAGGCACCGGGAAGAATCGGCTGAGCAAGTGGTTCAACACCTCCTGCTACACGCCGACTGCAAATTTCGCATATGGGACTGAACCACGCGTCGATCCGAACGTGCGCACCGACGGCATCGCCAACTGGGATATCTCCCTGCTGAAGACAACCAAAGTCAACGACAGGATCAACGCGCAGTTCCGCGCTGAATTCTTCAACACCTTCAACCACCCCCAGTTCGCTGCTCCGGATAACGGAGTTACGGATGCGGCCTTCGGGGCCGTCTCCGCACAATACAACAATCCACGACTGATTCAGTTCAGTCTTCGGATCAACTATTAGGCGCTCCGGCTATACCCCGGAAGCGATTGACTCTTACATTGCGGGGTGCGTCACAGGCCCCCCCGCGACAACTATCGATTTAGATTGGGTCGTCATCCATGAGCGGCACCAGAGCGGTCGATCGAAAAGCAGCAACAAAGGTGTATTCGCGCAAAGGGCACTAAATAGAAGGGGAATCGCAATGCAGAATGTTCGGGCAATACATCGATTTATGACGGTGATCATTGTCGCTGTCACTCTCTATCTTGCAGCTACCGGGACGATGATTCAGCTTATCGATCTCCGGTCGATATTTACGAAGGCTCCGGCAAGTGATCCAAACGTAATGGCGATGCACGAGGCTTTCGATGGGCCTGGCAGTTATGCAGTCCGCACTGTGAAGGACTACACAGCTCCGGCCCTGCCGGCGAATGCGGATTTTGCCGGAATGTTGTCGCGGACCATGCAATCGGCGCGGCTGACGGTGGACAACATTCCTCTGCGATACGTTGAGCTCCGCATGGCGGATAACAAACCTGTCGGCATTGTCGAGTCCGCGGGGAGACTGGCCGAATTCGACGCTACGACTGGGCAGATCATCACGACGGGACCTTCCGCTCGGACCGATTCGGACTCGCCCGATTCCGAGCGCAACACCTGGAAACATTTGCATCGCATGACGACCTTCGGGAACAATGCGCTCTATATCAATGTGATCGTTGGACTCGGGCTCTCCATCATGATCGTTACCGGACTCATCATCTACTTCAAGATGCTGAGTGGGCGTTCCCGGTCCACGGCTTCCAGCCCCTTCTGGTCCGGCGGCGGATGGTGGCGCACCTGGCACCGCCGCATCTCGATAGTGGCCGCGTTGTTCCTGGTCGTTGTATCGTTGAGCGGACTTTGGCTCGCCTACGAGAGTCTTGTTTTTGGCTTCTATATGGGAAGTGCGAAGCAGCGTGCCGAATCCCAGGCGTTTGCGGCGGCTCAACGGCAGCGCAACGGTGCCCCACAGGCTCCGCGTCCCGATCCGATGTCTCCCGAGGCAGAGCCGGGGCGACTGGCCGCGATGCAGCACGACATTGGGCTGACCGACGACGAGATGGTCAAGGTCAAAGCGATCACGGACGAGCTCCGTGAAGAAGTATCTGGATGCTCCACCAGCCCGGTGTCGATCCGCAAGAGGCCAGAGCGAAGACCATAGCCTCACATCAAGAGGAGGCTAACGCGATCATGGCTGTTTTGACCGATGAGGAGAAGCCGAAGTTCCAGGCCTGGCGCGACGCGCAGCTGCTGGGCACCCCGCTTCCCGCTCGTGGTCAGCGTGGTGGCGCCCCCCAGGGCCAGGGCGGTCCCCAGCGTCAAGGTGGCCCGCAGGGGCAAAGGTCCGCAGGGTCAAGGTGGTCCGCAGGGTAGAGGTGCACCGCAGGGTCAGGGTGGTCCAAATGCGCCGAATCGCGCAGCCGGCGGACCGGGCGGACCCGGGCCCAATGCAGGTGGGAGTGGTGGGGGGGGCGGCGGTGGCAATGATGCTTCTTCGCCGCTGAAGGACGCCGAGCTACCGAACATGCTCAAGGTCACCCTCGACGCCGAGCGCGCAGACGCAGGGAATGTTCCGATCAAGGTCATCCGTTTGCGGTACTACGCCGGCATGCCTCAAGGCGTACTTGTTACCGGTGGTGACGATAACAAGCAGATGGTCTTCAACGCCCAGACGGGACGAGCTGTCAGCGAAACTGAGCCCGGGTATCCGCCTGCAGGCTTCCCCTTCGGCTGGCAGGCTCATCAGACTCGCCAAAGATGTGCATCGCGGTGGTATCATCGGCCTTCCCGGACGGTTCATGGATCTCTTCGCTGGATTGTCGATGTTTTATCTTTCCATCTCCGGAATCTGGATCTATGTCGATCTTTGGAGGCGTCGTAGAAAGGCCGGAAAGTCGCGGCCAATCTGGGTATAAAAAGCGATTCAATCAAACCCGGCGACACCCTAACCTTGCTCGGCGTCCCTGACAACACAGACAGCGCCGGTAGATTACATTGAAATTACAAAGCGGTAACCTGACCAGATGAAGATCGCCAACGCCCGCATCATCGTCTGCTCGCCCGATCGCAACTTCGTCACTCTGAAAATCGAAACCGACGAAGGCATCTACGGCCTTGGCGACGCGACGCTCAACGGCCGTGAGCTCGCCGTCGCAAGCTATCTGTCAGAGCACGTAATTCCCTGCCTCATCGGTCGCGACCCGTCGCAGATCGAAGACATCTGGCAGTACCTCTATCGCGGCGCATACTGGCGGCGTGGCCCCGTAACCATGACTGCAATCGCCGCGGTAGACGTGGCCCTGTGGGACATCAAAGGCAAAGCGCTCAACACCCCGGTCTATAACCTTCTCGGCGGAAAAAGCCGTGAAGGCGTGCTCGTCTACGCGCACGCCAACGGCGCCGACATCCCCGAGGCGATCGACTCTGTGCAGAAGCACATCGACCTCGGCTATCTCGCCATCCGCGCCCAGGCCGGCGTTCCCGGCGTCGCGTCCAGCTACGGCATCCCAAAAGGCGGCAAGCCCTACGAACCCGCCGAGCGTGGTCTCCCCAGCGAGAGCCTCTGGTCAACCGAGCGTTATCTCAACTTCGCGCCCAAGCTCTTTCACGACCTGCGCGCCGCCGTCGGCGAAGACGTGCATCTGCTCCACGACGTGCACCACCGCCTCACCCCCATCGAAGCCGCCCGCCTCGGCAAATCATTCGAGCCTTACCACCTCTTCTGGATGGAAGATCCCGTCCCCGCCGAGCTGCAGGAGGGCTTCAAACTCATTCGCGAGCACACCACTACCCCCATCGCAACCGGCGAGGTCTTCAACAGCATCTGGGACGCGAACGATCTCATCAGCAACCAATGGATCGACTATCTCCGCATGACCATCGTCCACGGCGGCGGCATCACCCACCTCAAGAAAGCCGCGGACTTCGCCGCCATGTATCACGTGCGTACCGGCTTCCACGGAGCCACGGATCTATCGCCCGTCACCATGGCCGCTGCCCTGCACTTCGACCTCGCGATTCACAACTTCGGCATCCAGGAACACATGCCGCACACCGCGCTCACCGACGAGGTCTTCACCCACAACTACACCTTCGAAGCCGGCTACATGCACCCGGGCAATGCCCCTGGCCTCGGCGTCGATCTCGACGAAACGCTGGCCGCCCAATACCCCTATCAGCGCGCATACCTTCCGTTAGCCCGAAAACTGGATGGCACTCTTACCGACTGGTAGCTCCCAATAATCTGACGCCGCATCCAGGATGCCCTCACCCGGATTATCTTGTCCATATGGAGAATTTAACCATTTCACAGGAGACTTATTCCACCGCCAGGCAACCGCGCCAGGAGCGGACAAGCCGGAATTGAGCCCCGATTATGCGAAAACTCCAAATAAAAAGCGCTTTTTATCGAATCAGATGGAACCAAAGTGCCGACAGTCATGTAAACGTTCCCGCGACGAACATATTTTGCACTAGAATCCAAAATTATGTACTAATGATACTCGCACAGCGAGGAAGCCCTTGAAAGAGTTGCCGCTGACAGGAAAGACAGCCGTCGTCGTAGGCGGCACGCTCGGCATCGGGCGCGCGCTCTCGCTGGGCCTCGCCGCCGCTGGAGCCGATGTCGTCGCAACCTCGCGTTCCCGCGAAGGAGTGGATTCAACCGCAGCCGAGATTGAATCCTACGGACGTCGCACCATGCGCCTCACATCGGACGTCAGTAAGCGCTGCACGCTCACCGCTGTCCGCGATGCAATGCTCAGCGAATTCGGCAAGGTGGACATTCTCATAAACTCGGCAGGCATCACCCAGCGCGTCCCCACGCTCGACTGCACCGAAGAGGTCTGGAACTCCATCATGGACATCAACCTCACCGGCACCCTCCGCGCCTGTCAGGTCTTCGGAAGCGCAATGCTGGACCGCGGCCAGGGAAGCATCGTTAACATCGCTTCCATGGCCACTTTTGTAGCGTTTCAGGAAGTAGCAGCCTACGGCGCCAGCAAGGCAGCCGTCGGCACGCTCACCCGCTCGCTCGCAGTCGAATGGGCGCTGCGCGGCATCCGCGTAAACGCAATCGCCCCGGGAATCTTCCCCACCGCGCTCAACCGCGACCTGCTCCAATCCCCTCGCGGCCACGAGCTCCTCATGCGCACGCCCATGGGACGTTTCGGCCAGGTGGAAGAGATTGTTGGCGCGGCTGTGTATCTTAGTTCTGATGCCAGCTCTTTCACCACCGGCACGATTCTGGTAGTAGATGGAGGACAGCTTGCAAGCGGAGTCAATCAATAGAGTGTCCCTATGCCGAAAGTAACCGGAAACCGTCGACGCAGAACGCAAGGAATTCAGCGAATCGATCTTGCCTATGCAGAGCTCGCCTCCAGTGAGGTCGCGCGAGACATCAACCGCGATGTCGTGCTTGAACTCATCCGCACCAAGCAACCCATCTCCCGAGCCGATCTCTCGCGTCTCTCCGGACTCCAGCCCAGCACCATCTCATCCATCGTCGAGCAGTTGTTGAACGAGAAGTGGATCGCAGAAGGCGCGGCAGCCCGTCGTCCGCGCGGACGGAGGCCAACACTGCTCTCTCTCAACTCGGACATGGTAATCATCGTCGCGGACGTCCGTCCCCAGCAGGCAGTCATCGCCGTCGTCGATCTGAACGGACGATTCCTCTCGCGCGAAGCCCTGCCGCTGGTCTCCGACCCTGAGCGCGGCGTCGGCAACATCATCGCCAGCATGGAACGAATGATGGCAATGTATCCGGAAAAATCATTCGAGGGCATCGGTATCAGCCTGCCCGGACGTGTCGATCCCATCTCCCAGCGTCTCATTCTCGCGCCAAACCTGCCCTGGTCGCTCTATGACATGAAGAAGGCAATCGAGCGCCGCATCCCCCTGCAGGTCGAGATGGACAATGCGGCAAACGCATGCCTTCTCTCCGAGCTGTGGTTTGGGCGCATGGACGGTGTTCGCAACGCAGTGCTCGTAACCATCTCCGAGGGCGTAGGCGCCGCCATCCTCGCGAACGGACAGCTTGTCACCGGACGTTCCGGCCTCGCCGGAGAGTTCGGCCACGTGCCCATCGATCCCTCCGGACCTCAATGCAATTGCGGCCGGCATGGTTGCTGGGAGGTGTTCGCATCATCAAGAGCAGCCATCGGGTACTACGCTGAGGTGAATCCCAAAGCTCCCCGGCCCTCTATCATCGAGCTCCTCAATATGGCCGAGGACGGCGATACAGCAGCGATCCAGGCCCTCAGCCGCCAGGCCGCTTACCTTGGCAAAGGTCTGCTCACAATCACCGCGGCCCTGTCGCCGGAGCTCATTCTGCTTACCGGCGGTCTCACCTCTTCCTGGGCACGCTTCGGACATCTGGTGGAAGCCGAGCTCGCCGGAAACATGCTCGCCGGCCCGCCGCCGCGCATCGCAGTAACGAATGACGCTGAGCTCGCCCGTCTGCGTGGAGCCGCGGCCCTCGTCCTCCAGCGCCACTCCGGCTACAACCGCTCTCAACCCTCGCCAGCAAAAGTAAATGGGAAATTCATCCGCAATCGCAAAGACCGCGTCATTCAACCTGCGGCAGCCCATGCCTGAGAGGTTCGCGTCCGGCTCTCTCTTCAAATTTGTCATTTATCTGGGGATTGAATTATTTTCAATCTCTTCTCCATGGACCGCAACTTAACTTCAACCAAGAGCATCGTCGGCCCCAAATAAGCCGTTCTTGAGCTGGCATTTGCGCCAATCCGAATCGCTTACTCATCCTCGAACCTGCTTGACATCTCTGTCAGCTTTCACATAAAGTTCGCGACGTATACTAAATAGCGTTTTTGCCCTCGCAAAGCATCGCTAAATCTTTCCTTATGCTAATACCAGCTTCATCATGAGGTACTGCATGACCACCCAGAGCCGACGCAGGTGCGCGCCCCTTCTCCTCTCACTCGGCTTCGCCCTCTGCGCCCGAACGCAAGCCCAATCAAAGCCCGACCCCGCACAGGAAGCCACCCGCCGCGCCGCCGAACTGGTCGCGAAGATGACGCTCGAAGAGAAAGTCTCGCAGATGCAGAACCACGCCGTCGCAATCCCTCGTCTCAACATCCCCGAATACGATTGGTGGAACGAAGGCCTGCACGGAATCGCCCGCTCCGGTTACGCCACCGTCTTCCCTCAGGCCATCGGCCTCGCCGCCACCTGGGATACCGCGCTCCTGCATCAGACCGCAACCGTAATCTCAACTGAGGCCCGCGCAAAGAACGCCGAAGCCCTCCGCCAGGACAACCACAGCATCTACTACGGACTCGACATCTGGTCGCCCAACATCAACATCTTTCGCGATCCCCGCTGGGGCCGCGGCCAGGAGACCTACGGCGAAGACCCATTCCTCACCTCACGCATGGGCGTTGCCTTCGTCACCGGCCTGCAGGGCGACGATCCCCGCTACTACCGCGTCATCTCCACGCCAAAACACTTCGCCGTCCACTCCGGCCCTGAGAGCACCCGCCACACCGTCGACGTCATTGCATCCCCACACGATCTCGAAGACACCTACCTGCCCGCCTTCCGCGCCACCATCACCGAAGCCCACGCCGGCAGCACCATGTGCGCCTACAACTCGCTCGACGGCCAGCCCGCCTGCGCCAACACCATGCTCCTTCGCGACACCCTCCGCGGCGCCTGGAAATTCAAAGGCTACGTCACCAGCGATTGCTGGGCCATCACCGACATCGCCGTCGGCCACAAGTTTGCGCCCGACATTGAGCACGCCGCCGTCGCCGCGGTCCGCGCAGGCACCGACACCAGCTGCGGCCCCGAGTTCGCCACTCTCACCGACGCCGTAAAACACGGCCTCATCAAAGAATCCGAAATAGACCAGTCCGTCACGCGTCTCTTCACCGCTCGCATTCGCCTCGGCCTCTTCGATCCTCCATCCCACGTCCCCTACGCCCAAATTCCCTTCACCGAAGACAACTCCGAGCAGCACCGCGCACTCGCCCTCAAAGTCGCAGCCGAGTCCATGGTCCTCCTCAAGAACGACGGCGTCCTCCCCTTCGCAAAGACCGTCAAAACCATCGCCGTCATCGGCCCCAACGCCGCCGCGCTCTCCGCAATCGAGGGCAACTACAACGCCGTGCCATCGAAGCCCGTCGTCCCTCTTCTCGGCATGGAGAATCACTTCGGCAAGACCGCGATTCTCTACGCGCAAGGTTCGCCCTACGTAGAAGAGGTCTCCGTTCCCGTCCCTCGCACCGCACTGCACGCCGCCGCCAACAGCCCGATCGAGGGCCTCACCGGCGAATACTTCAACAACGCCGACCTTCAAGGCGCCCCGTAGTCACCCGCGTCGACCCGCAGATCAACTTCGATTGGAACGCCGCCTCCCCTGTCCCCGGAACCGACCTCAAAGCGTTCAGCGTCCGCTGGACAGGCGTCCTCGCCGTTCCCGTCCCCGGCGACTACAGCTTTAACTTCACCCTCGCACACTGCTTCCCCTGCCACGATACAGAAGCCGTCAAGGTATGGGTCGACGATAAAGAGGTCAGCCAGGAATCCAAGACCTCAAATGAATCGCGCTCCGGCGATATGAAGCCCTTCACCGTGCACTTCGCCGACACCCAGCCCCACGCCCTGCGCGTCGAATACTCCCACAGCGCCCGCCTCTTCGGCGCCGGCATCACGCTCGGCTGGCGCCCCAACATCGCAGCTGAGCGCAACGAAGCCGTCGCAGTCGCGCGTAAAGCCGACGTCGTCGTCGCCTTCGTCGGCCTCACGCCCGAGCTCGAAGGCGAAGAGATGCCGCTCCACATAGAAGGCTTCAGCGGCGGCGATCGCACATTAATCGAACTGCCCAAAGTCCAGCAGCAGATGCTCGAGGCCGTCGCAGCCACCGGCAAACCACTAGTCGTCGTAATGCTGAACGGCAGCGCCATCGCAGCAACATGGGCCAAAGATCACGCCGCCGCCGTGCTCGAAGCCTGGTATCCCGGCGAAGAAGGAGGCACTGCCATCGCCCGCACTCTCGCCGGCGACGTCAATCCCGCCGGTCGCCTCCCCGTCACCTTCTACGCATCCACCGATCAGCTCCCGGCCTTCGACGACTACTCCATGAAGGCCCGCACCTATCGTTACTTCGATGGCAAACCCGCCTTTGGCTTCGGGTACGGACTCAGCTACTCCCACTTCACCTACTCCAACCTCAAACTCTCAACCACCACCGTAAAAGCCGGCGAACCTCTCACCGTCGAAGCCGATGTCAAAAACGACAGCCCCCGCGACGGCGATGAAGTAGCCGAGCTCTACCTCATCCCTCCCAAAGACAACGTTGCACCGCGCCTCGCGCTCGAGGACTTCACCCGCGTCCATCTTCGCGCCGGTGAAACCCGTCATCTAAAGTTCACCCTCGACCCGCGCCAGCTAAGCACCGTCGATGAGCAAGGCACCCGAGCCGTCAAGCCCGGACAGTACGGTCTCGCCGTAGGAGGCGCTCAACCCGCCGACGCAACAACTCTCTCCTCACAATTCATCATCACAGGTTCTGCGCCATTGCCACGGTAAAATCAATTGAAGCCATCGGCTTAATGAGCCTGCTTCAAAGCCCATCCAGCCAGATCAACCGCCGCCGCAAACCCGTCATACTCCACCGGCAGATTATTTCGCCGATCCACATACTCGTTGTAGAGCCACGGATCGACCACGGCATACACCGTTCCCTTCCCCACCTTCGCCACTGCCATCATCACATCGCTCTTCGGCTCCGTCGTCGCCATCACAATCGCCTTCGCCGGCCCCGACACAGTAATCGTGCACGTGTCCTTCAAATACGCCTTATGCGGCTCTGAGAAAACTCCCGTCCCCGCCGGAATCATCAACGTCCCCGCCGCAAAATCATTGCCAACAACATGGTTCCGCAGCACCGGATTGAATTTGATTCCGAACCGCTGGCTCAGCGTATTGAAGTGTTCAAACTCAGCATTTGGCCCATCGTTCTCCATCAGCAGCAGCACTCCGCCCGCCTTCACCCACGCCTCAATCGCATCCCCGCTCGCCTTATCCATATAGTTCGGAGTCGGATTCTTGCTCGGTATATCCGGCGAGGCCATGATGAACACCTGCGCCTTCTTCAGCTTCGCCATTCCCTCCGCGGTTCCCGGGGCCATCTTCACCTCATCAAGCTGCGCGCCATACCGCTGGAACGCCCGCCCAAAGAACGAGAACCCGTTGCTCGAATCATCATCCCACTTGTAATGAAACAGCTCCGTCTGCCCTGCCGCATTCTTCCGCGTCTGCGAGTTGAACCACGCATCCACCATCACCGTCTTGCCCTGTGCCATCCCCGCCGTCGTCGCCTGCTCCATCTCCGACCCCGCCAGCAGATATGCCCCAATTCCCTTCGCATCCTGGTCGATCACCTTCTCGCCAATGTAGTAGTCATAGCTCCCCGACCGATAAGGCGTCCCACCCAGCCCACCCACCTTCACCGTCCCATGCAGCGTCACATTTCCATCCGCGCCAGTCGTCACAAACTTCTTCTGAATCCCCTCCCACCCACGCTTCGCCACCGCCTCATCCGATATCGGCAGATACCCCATCCGCGCACCCTTCGCCAGCGCATAGGTAAACATGCAGCTCGCCGAAGCCTCCAGATAATTTCCCTGCTGCCCGCCCTTGTCCACCACCTGCCACCAAAGCCCGCTGTCCTTATCTTGATACTTCACAAAACTCGCCGCTGTCCGGTTCAACGCCGCAATCAGCTCCGCCCGCTTCGGATGGTCCTTCGGAAACCAGTCCAGCACATCCACCAGCGCCATCCCATACCACCCAATCGCCCGTCCCCAGAACTCCGGCGAAAGCCCCGTCGTCTTATCCGCCCACGGCATCTTCTGCCCAGCCGGACTGTCATCCCACCCATGCTTCAGCAAGCCCGTCTTCGCATCGCGCATATGCGCGTCCATCAGCAGCAGCTCATTCGCAATATCGTCGGAGTCGCCCTTCTCCTGGAACGTCGCCGCATACGCCGCTCTAAAGGGTTCGGCCATATAAGCCCCATCCAGCCACATCTGGTTCGGATAGATCTGCTTATGCCAGAACCCCCCACTCGGCGTTCTCGGCTGCACCGCCAGTTGCTCATGAATAAACTTCGCCGCCTTGTAGTACTTCTCCTTCTGCGTCACCCGATACACCAGCATCGTCGCCCGCCCCATCTCGATGTTGTCCAGCGAGTGCTGGCTGGTCGGATAGGTCTTAATTGTTCCATCTTCAGTTACATACTTATCCACGGCGGCCTGTATGTACTTGAACTCCTCCCCGTTCGCCGTCGTATGCCACTCAGCGGCCAGACCATCCAGCAGCACACCCTCCTCATACCCCCACGTCCCCGGATTATTCTGTGTCGTCACCTTCCCCGCCGGCCAGGTCCGCATCACCGTCGCTGCCATCTGCTGCGCCGGACTATTAACCGGAATCTGCGCCCCCGCCACCTGCCCCCATCCCATCCCTACCATAGCAACGGCAATGGTCCAACCAAACCCAGTCTTTCGCACTATTCATTCTCCCTGAAATCAATCTCACTGACCGCTCACCAGCATATCCCCACCGCTCCCCTCCACGCATCCTCGACCACCCTCACTTGACAAAATCCACCCCCAAAAGACCCCTCATAAAATCGCATAGCCACCGGCAACCCCCCAAATCAAAAACCGAAGTCCACCCTTATCTCCAGTGATTCGAAGATTTTGCACACAAATGTAGGGGGGAGGGGGTCCTAGTTGCACCCCACCGCCGTCCACACACCCGCCGCCGCCCCACTCGCCCCCGCCACGCTCAGATCCACAAAGCTACCCGCCGCCACCGCCACCGTCCCAGTCACCGTGCAACTCCCACCCGAAGCAGCCGCCTGGCAGGCCAGCGCCGTATTCGCCATGCTCCCCGGCAATCCATTTCGCAGCGTAACCGTCACTGCATTCGACTGCTGCGAAAACACCGTCAGCGTCGTCGCCGAACAAGCCGCCGGCACCCAAGTCAGCACCGAAGCATCCTCGCTAGCACTCTCATTTGAATTGTTCACGGAATAGAAGCTGGTGCTGAACGAAACCGCGTGATACATCGAAGCAAATGGAATCCCACTCGTCCCACCACCGCCGCCGCCACCCGTTCCATTCGCCCCCGCGGCTCCCTGTGGAATCGTAAAGTTCAACACCGCCGCCGCTCCCGTCCCGCTGTTCGTCACCGAAGCCGCTGTCCCCGCCAAACCCGTAGTCACCGTCCCGATCGTCACCGTAGCCGCAGCTCCCGCCGGCCCGGTCGCGCCAGCCCCACCCTGCTGCGCCAGCACTCCCCAGGCCGCCGGAAAAAGGTCCGGCTCCAGCCCCGCCGCGCTGGCCGTAGCAATATAAGTGGTCCCTCCAAACACCGCCGCATCCCCCACCGCATAGCTGGTCCCCGAGTCCCAAACCCCTCGATAAACCACTCCCGGCCGCCCAGTAGCGCCCGTCGCACCCGCAGCTCCGGCAGCGCCAGTCGCACCCGCCGGCCCGGTAGCACCCGTAGCACCAGCAGGTCCAGTCGGCCCCACCGCCCCCTGCACGGCCAGCAAACCCCACTGCCCCGGACTCAACCCCGGAGTATTCCCCACATTCCCCGCCACCAGCGATATATAACTCGACCCCTGATACACCACCGCATCATTCAACCCATAGTTCACGCTCGACCCATAAGCCCCCTGATACGCCAACCCCGCAATCCCAGCAGCCCCCGTCGCGCCCGCAGGCCCAGCCGGACCCGCAACCCCCGTAGCTCCCGCAGGCCCAGCCGGTCCCGCAACTCCGGTCGCACCCGTGGCCCCCGTCGGTCCCGCAGGCCCCGGCAATCCTGTCGGCCCCTCCAACCCCTGCGGCCCAGTAGCCCCAGCAGGCCCCACCGCCCCAGCCTGAGCCAGCAGCGCCCAATACGCCGGACTCACATCCGGCTCTCGCCCCGTATTCCCCACCAATGCCACATAGCTCGATCCCCCATACCCCACCACATCCCCCGGCGCATACACCGTCCCCACCAGCCACTGCCCCTGAAACGTCGCCGGAGGCCCCTGCTGCCCAGTAGCACCCGTGGCACCAGCTGCTCCCGTAGGCCCCGCCGGTCCGGTCGCACCAGCCGCCCCTGCAGGCCCGGCAAGTCCCTGCGCCGCCAGCAACGCCCACCACGTCGGACTCAAATCAGGCGTATTCCCATCATTCCCAGCCACCAACGATATATAAGTCGACCCCCCATAGCTCACCGCGTCATGCAACCCATAGTTCGTGGTCGAAGCATAGTTCCCCGTGTAGTTCGCCACCGCCGGTCCCTGCGGTCCTGTAGCACCCGTCGCACCCGGATCCCCTTGCGGCCCTTGCAACCCCATCGGACCTTGCAACCCCATCGGCCCAGTCGCACCCGTGGCACCAGTCGCACCCGGAGCCCCCGTAGCAAATAGCCCCCACTGAGCCGGGCTCAGGTCCGGAGTATTCCCATTATTGCTCGTCACCAGCGACACATACCCCGCGCCGTTGTAGATCACCCCATCCCCCAGAGCATAGTTCGTCACGGACGAGTACACCCCCTGAAACGTCATCCCCACCGGCCCAGCAACACCCTGGGGCCCCATCGGCCCTTGCAATCCCTGCGGACCCGTCGCCCCAGGCAAACCCTGCGCTCCAGCCTGCCCAGCAATCCCCTGCGATCCCTGCGGTCCCTGCTCCCCCGGCGGCCCGACCGATCCCGGCAGCCCCTGAGGCCCCTGCGCGCCCGTCGCGCCGGTTGCACCAGTCGGCCCCGCAGGCCCCTGCGCCGTCAACACCCCCCATTGCCCCGGACTTAGACTCGGCGTGTTCCCATGGTTACTCGCAATCAACGACGCATAGCTAGCCCCACTCCAAAGCACCACATCCCCGAGCGCATAGTTCGTCGTCGAAGAGTACGCCCCCTGATAAACCAGCCCCGGAGCGCCCTGCGCCCCAGCCGGCCCAGCCACCCCCGCAGCTCCAGTCGGCCCCGCCGGACCCTGCGGCCCAGTCAAACCTGCCGGCCCAACCACCCCCTGCGGTCCCTGAGGCCCGGCCGGCCCAGTCCCACCCTGCGCCAGCAACCCCCAGAACGACGGACTCAGCCCCGGCGTATTTCCGTTGTTGCTCGCCACCAGCGACGTGTAACTCGACCCGTCAAACGCCACCACATCACCCGCCGCATAGTTCGTTACCGACGAGTAAGTCCCCTGGTAGCTCCCCAGCACACCCCCCACCGAACTCCCCGCCGGTCCCGCAGGCCCCTGCGGCCCAGTAGCGCCTGTAGCCCCCGCAGGCCCAGTTGCCCCAGCAGACCCAGCCACCCCAGCCGGTCCCTGAGCTCCCTGCACCCCCTGAGCCCCCTCCGCCCCAGCCGGCCCCTGTGAAACCAGCGTCACATCCAGCTCCGCCCCATGCCCCGTCAGGTCGTTCTCTTTACTGTCGAACTGCACCGCCGCCGTCCCCGCCGTCAACGCCAGCCCATTATTCGTCGTCGGAGAGGTCACCCACCCCTGGACCATCGCCGTCACATCCACCGTCAGGTACGCCCCCGCCTGCGTTACCTGAAACACCTGCGTCGCCGCCCCCAACCCCGGCAGCGTCGCATACGTCACGCTGTACTCCCCCCAGGCGGCATTCACCGGCTGCACACTCACCAGCCCCGCCGTATCCAACCGATTGCAATAGACCCTCAGCACCGCCTTCGACACCTGCGCCGCCGTAGTCCCCGCCGGCAGCACTCCCAGGTCGAACTGCATCAGCGCCGTATACCCCGCACCGACATATAAATTCGAGATCGCCCCGCTATTCACCGCCGGCAGCGCCTGGTTCACATGCGCATCCGCCACCAGCGTAGCCTGCGCCGCAAACGCCGGAGCGGCCCCCAAAGCCAGCCCCCCCACCATCAGACCCCAACACGCAGCTCGTCCTCGCCAACCAAGCCCATCAATCCTCACAACGATCCAAGCTCAACGATGCACGTCGCGTCGCCATCACTGGCGAAGCACCCATCAGAAACAAACAAAAGGGACCTTCCCGTTTTAGGCTAAGTCCCCCTCCAACACAAGCTTTTTCGTGCTCACACCTCCGCGCCAGCATCGATTACCCATCCAATTCATTTCCACCCGCCCCCGCATCCCATATAGTGCAAGAGGTCAATACACTATTCACGAGGACATCGAGACGCATGACCATCCCTACCCCCAACACCCCCGGCCAGCCTCCCCTCCCCGCCAACCTCGTCGACATCTCCCGCCTCATCACCGCCTACTACTCCCTTCACCCCGACCCCGCCGTCCCCGCCCAGCGTGTCGCCTTTGGAACCTCCGGCCATCGCGGCAGCGCCTTCTCCGCCTCCTTCAACGACGACCACATCGCCGCCATCACCCAGGCCATCGTCGAATACCGCGCCACCCAGCACACCCTCGGCCCGCTCTTCCTCGCCAAAGACACCCACGCCCTCTCCGAACCCGCCTTCGCCACCGCCCTCGAGGTCCTCGCCGCCAACGGCATCGAGACCATCATCGACGAGCAGCTCGGCTACACCCCCACCCCCGCCCTCTCCCACGCCATCCTCACCCGCAACGCCAACCTCAAGCTCCACCGCTGCGACGGCATCGTCATCACCCCCTCGCACAACCCGCCCGAGGACGGCGGCTTCAAGTACAACCCACCCAACGGCGGCCCCGCCGACACCACCGCCACCAAGTGGATCGAGAACCGTGCCAACGCGCTCATCACCGCGAAGCTCACTAGGCGTCAAACGCATCTCCTACGCCCAGGCCCTCTCCACCGACAAGACCTACCGCCACGACTACATCACCAACTACGTCGACGACCTGGCCAACGTCATCGACTTCGCCGCCCTCGCCGGCACCACTCTCACCCTCGCCGTCGACCCCCTCGGCGGAGCCGGTGTCCACTACTGGCCCCGCATCGCCGAAAAGTATCTCCCATCGTTACAAATCCTCAACCCCAACGTCGACGCCACCTTCCGCTTCATGACCTGCGACTGGGACGGCCGCATCCGCATGGACTGCTCCAGCCCCTACGCCATGGCCTCCATGATCGCCAACAAAGACCTCTACGACGTAGCCTTCGCCGCCGACACCGACCACGACCGCCACGGCATCGTCACCCGCACCACCGGCCTTCTCAACCCCAACCACTACCTCGCTGTCTGCATCCAGTACCTCTTCACCCATCGCCCCAACTGGTCGGAAAAAGTCGGCGTCGGCAAAACCCTCGTCTCCTCCAGCATCATCGACCGCGTAGCCAAAGGCCTCAACCGCCCCATGCTCGAAGTCCCCGTCGGCTTCAAGTGGTTTGTCGACGGACTAATCGACGGCACCCTCGGCTTCGTCGGCGAAGAGTCCGCCGGAGCCAGCTTCCTCCGCACCAACGGCCAGGTCTGGACCACCGACAAGGACGGCATCATCCCCGGCCTGCTCGCCGCCGAGATGACCGCCCGCACCGGCAACGACCCCGGCCAGCTCTACCGCGACCTCACCGCAAAAATACGGCGACCCCATCTACCAGCGCATCGACGCCGCCGCCACCAAAGACCAAAAGGCCAAGCTCGCCAAACTCTCTGCCGCACAGGTCACCGCCAAAGACCTCGCCGGCGAACCCATCACCGCCATCCTCACCGAAGCCCCCGGCAACCACGCCCCCATCGGCGGCCTCAAAGTCACCACCGAAAACGGCTGGTTCGCCGCCCGCCCCAGCGGCACCGAAGACGTCTACAAGATCTACGCCGAATCCTTCAAAGGCCCCGACCACCTCAAACAAATCCAAACCGAAGCCCAACACCTCGTCAACACCGCCATCGCCTAACAATGCGTAAAGAGTGAGCAAGGTCCGTAAGAGGGTGCCCCATGATCACCGAGCCGACAGGCGAGGTTATCGTGGGGCTACTCACTTTGAACACTACCGTCATGAAACAATCTCCTCATGCCCTCTGAAGCACCCCAGGACTTCCTCTGCAGCACCTGCGGCGAACGCCACATCATCTCCACCAGCTACAGCATCAAAGTCCCCGCCGCCACTCTCGCCATCCCAAAAGACGAGGTCGGCTCCCGCGTAGTCATCACCCCCGACCAGTGCGTCATCGATAACCGCGACTTCTACATCCGCGGCCGCATCCCCATACCCATCCACGGTCCCGATGGCGATTTAGCCGAGCCCTTCATCTGGGGCGTCTGGGCCGAAGTCAGTCCCAAAAACTTCATCCGCACCAACGAGCTCTGGAACACCCCCGGCCGCGAATCCGAGCCACCCTTCCCCGGCTATCTCAACTCAGAGATCCCCATCTTCGGCCCCACCATAAACCTTGAGGTCGACGTCCAGACCCAACCCGTCGGCCGCCGTCCGCACTTCTTCATCAAAGACCCCAACCATCCCCTCGCTCGCGAGCAGCGCGACGGCATATCCCTCGAACGCCTCGAAGAGATCGCCGAAAATATCCTTCACCCCGAGACCGTCTGGCCGCAGCAGTGAAGCCTATGGCCACGCTCATCGCACTGCACAACTTATGGAGCAACCCAACAAAAACCTTGACAGATTTCTCCCCGCGACTATCGTATCCCTTATCTTTTCAGGCCCCCTCCAGACCCCCCAATCTTCACTCTCTGCGAGGTAATTCAATGCCCCAACCGACAGTCCCCATTAAGGAACTCACCACGGCCGTTCAAAGTGCCGTAAAACAAGTCCTCGCCAAACACGGCGCGGTCGACGTAGGCCATCTCTGGGTCGGCTTCGTCGCACCCGACGCAATCGCCACTCAGGAGAGCGCCCTTCAGGTTGCGCAGGCACTCGGCAAAGGAGCCGGCGTCACCGTTCAGGCCTCAGTCGCTCAGCTTTCCGCCACCGGCGCAGCCCCGGCCGCAGGCGAAAAGCTTCCGATACCACCCAAGGGTCATATCATCGGCCTCATCTACTCACCCAGGTAGGCCCTCATGGACCCGGAGCCTGCCCCGCAGCCTGCCTTGCAGCAGCCAGTTGTTCCCCTGTGCCCCAGTGCGCAGCCGGCCATGCCCGGAAGCATGGCCTTCGGCGTCGTGCTGCCAAATCCGGCGAATGCGGAAGAGCCTCGCGTTGCGTGGATTGAAAAACCGATTCCGGTCACCGACGAGCTACTCGCCATGACGGCGCCGGTTCCGCCCACACAGATCTTCCGCTTCACGGCCCCCTGCCAGCAAGGAGCCTGCTCCCACTTCGATGGCCACGACTGCCGCCTCGCCACGCGCCTCGTACAGTTGATGCCTGCGGTAGACTCGTCCCTTCCCGCCTGCCGCATCCGTCCCACCTGTCGCTGGTTCCTTCAGGAGGGCAAGGCCGCCTGCCAGCGCTGCCCCCAGATCGTAACCTTCAGCGTCAACCCAACCGAGCAACTCAGCATCGCAGCAACTCCCTACGGCTATCCCCAAACCGACCAGGGCACCGCAGGTTGATACGACTCATGCTGGCCCCCTCCCCCTAAAAGGCGCTAAAGTATTCGATCAAGATACTTTAGGCTCGGACTTCGGTGTGCAGAAGTCCGGATTAAAATATGAAATCCGGCGGGTGACCGGATTTGCTTCGTTTGAGTTGCGCTGAGTTAATTATAGCTGGAGTGTCAAGGGAATTCGTCATTTGCGTACGTCACTTCATTTCGTCCCCGCGGCCGCCGGAAGCTTCATAAAATCCTCCACCTTCAGCGCCGATCGCGTAAACCGAGCCGCATAGATCGCGCCTTTGTAGTAGTCCCTCTTATCAATCCGCGTCCCCATCGAAGCGCGCCCCGGCCGCTCCGCCGGAATCTTCAGCGCTCCTTCGCCCTGCAGCTCATCGCCCACATAGTTCTTCAGCGTCGTTCCGTCATACACCGCCGTCACCCGATACCACTGTCCGAACGGATGCATCTTCTCGCAGTTCAATAGCGTCCGCGATTGCCCATTCGCCGTCGCAAAGCTATCCAGGCACCACTGCCCATCACGTATCCGTATCTCGAACAGCATTCGCTCATTCACATAGTCCTGCCCCGTCGCCGGGTCCACCGACTGCAGATGAAATATTCTCTGCTCCGCCTTGCCATCCGCATCCGGCTTGAAGATCATCTCCCACGTCCAGGTCTCCGCCCCGGCCAGCGGATGCACCTTCACGAACAGCGCATCATCCACTCCATTGAACTGGATCGCCTTCCCCATCGGCGTATCGATCACCACCGGATGCCCCAGCACCTCGGTCGTATTCCCTCCCACCGACGCCGTATTATCAAATCGCCAAACCACCTGCCCCGAGGCCGGCGCCTGTCCACCCTGCGCCAACCCCACCCCACCCAGTACTACCACCGCCACCGCCAGAGCTCTGGTCCAACCAATCATCGCAGTTTTCCCCGTCGCAACAGCTTACCCCAGCCAGGTCCCGACGACCATCTCCCCGTCAGAACAAAACTCGAATCTCATCATCCCGCTTTCACCGCTCATTCACGTTTGCACAGGCGTGTAACCGTACATCGTGCGCTAAACGGACACCGGCGGCTCTTATGATTGACTTCCCTGCAGCAAAGGCCAAAGATTTCTATAGTCGCCTTGAGGACATACACTTGAAGACAGCTACCATCGCAGCCCCGCCCACCACCAACAAACACCTCATCCGCTGGGTCGAAAAGATGGCCGACCTCTGCCAGCCCGACCACATCCACTGGATCGATGGCTCCCAGGCCGAGTACGACGCGCCTCTGCGATCAGCTCGTCGAGGCCGGCACCTTCACTCAGGCTCAATCAGAAGATCTCTGGCCCGGCTGCTTCTACGCCCGCTCCGCGCCCAACGACGTCGCCCGCGTCGAAGACCGCACCTTCATCTGCTCGCTCTCCAAAGACAACGCCGGCCCCACCAACAACTGGGAAGACCCCTTCGTCATGCGCAAGAAGCTCAAGCAGCTCTTCCAGCGGCTCGCATGCGCGGCCGCACCATGTACGTCCTGCCTTACTCCATGGGCCCCGTCGGCTCGCCCATGTCGCAGATCGGCGTGCAGCTCACCGACTCGGCCTACGCCGTCGTCAACATGCGCATCATGGCGCGCATCGGCGCGCCCGTCTTCGCCGAGATCGACAAGGACGAAAAGCGCGTCGTCCCCTGCATGCACACCGTCGGCGCGCCGCTCGCGCCCGGCCAGAAGGACGTCCCCTGGCCCTGCAACGACGACCAAGTACATCGTCCACTTCCCCGAGACCCGCGAGATCTGGAGCTACGGCTCCGGCTACGGCGGCAACGCGCTGCTCGGCAAGAAGTGCTTCGCCCTGCGCATCGCCTCCAACATCGCCCGCGACGAGGGCTGGATGGCCGAGCACATGCTCATCCTCGGCGTCGAGATCCCGCCGACAAGCACGGCAAGACCGAAAAGACCTACGTCGCCGCCGCCTTCCCCTCCGCCTGCGGCAAGACCAACTTCGCCATGCTGATCCCGCCCGCGGGCTTCGAGGGCTGGAAGGTCTGGACCGTCGGCGACGACATCGCCTGGATCAAGCCCGACGCCACCGGCCAGCTGCGCGCCATCAATCCTGAGGCCGGCTTCTTCGGCGTCGCCCCCGGCACCAGCGCGAAAACCAATCCCAACGCCATGGCCACGCTGCGCGCGCAACACCATCTTCACCAACGTCGCGCTCACTCCCGACGGCGGCGTCTGGTGGGAGGGCATGACCGACGAGCCGCCCGCCGAGTGCCTCGACTGGCGCGGCAAGCACTGGACGCCCGCCATCGGCAAAGCACCGGCAGCCCGCCGCGCATCCCAACGGCCGCTTCACCGCCCCCGCCAGCCAGTGCCCCACCATCGATCCCGACTGGGAAGACCCCGACGGCGTGCCCATCTCCGCCATCATCTTCGGCGGCCGCCGCGCCACCACCATGCCGCTCGTCTACCAGGCCTTCAACTGGTCCTCGCGGCGTCTACATCGGCGCCACCATGGGCTCCGAGACCACCGCCGCCGCCGGCGGCGCCGTCGGCAAGGTCCGCCGCGACCCCATGGCCATGCTGCCCTTCTGCGGCTACCACATGGGCGACTACTTCCGTCACTGGCTCAAGATGCAGCGCAATCTCTCCGCCACGCCGCGCGTCTTCCACGTCAACTGGTTCCGCAAGGACGAGGACGGCAAATTCCTCTGGCCCGGCTTCTGCGAGAACATGCGCGTGCTCAAGTGGATCGTCGACCGCGTCCGCGGCCGCGCCCAGGGCAAGGAGACCCCCATCGGCTGGACCCCCCACTTCGACGACATCCACTGGAAGGGCCTCGACTTCCCGCCCAAAAAGCTCCACGCTCTATGGGCAGCTCCAGACCGTCGACCGCACCGCCTGGAGCAAGAAGTCATGGGCCACGAAGAGCTCTTCCTCCTCCTCCACGACCATCTCCCGCCGGAGATGATCTACGAGCGCGAGCTGCTCATCTGCCGCCTCTAACGGCCACGGCGCAATGACCCCACACCAGACCTCCGTAGTTCGCCGGCTCAACCTCAGCACCGACGCGAAGCTGCGCCGTCGCTTCATGGTCATCGACGAGCCCGTCAAGGCCAACATCCGCGTCGGCCTGCTGCTCGAAATCCTCGACAAACTCGCCGAAGACACCGCCCTCCGCTACGCCCGCAAGGTCTATCCCAACGTTCGCGTCGTAACCGCTGCCATGGACGACCTCGAAGTCTGGAACCCTCCGGACATAGACAAAGACATCATCCTCAAAGCGAGAATTAATCTCGTAGGCCGATCCTCCGTGGAGGTAGGAATCCGCCTCGAACACCAAGGCCCCACCCCCATCCACCTAGGCACCTGCTACTTCACCATGGTCGCTCGGCTCAACGAGAACGGTGAAGAACGCAGCGTCCCCTTACCCGCTCTCGAATACTCCAATCCCACAGAGAAAGAGCGCGCCAGCCGTGCCCTCGAGCGCCGTGAGAAGCGCCGCCGCGAGAAGAAAGAAGAACTCCCCAGCGCAGCGGAGTACGCCATGCTCCACGGCCTTCATCAAGCCGCCGATCAGCCCACCGACCACGCAGCAGCCCCGTTGCTCATCCCCCGCGACCTCGTCACCAGCGGATGGGAGCGCACCTACCCCGAGCACGAAAACGTCCCCCAGAAAATCTTCGGTGGCTACGTCGCGCATCGCGCCTACATGTACGCCCACATCTGCGCGGAGATGGTCGCCGACCACCGCGCCCTCCTCATCTCCAGCGATCGCATCGACTTCTATCAACCCGTCCGCATGGGCGACAAGCTCCACTTCGTCAGCCGCGTCACCTACACCGGTCACACCTCGATAACCGTCGAAACCGCCATCACCAGAATCAGCCGCGACCGAAGCATGACGGCCCTCAGCAATAACTGCATCTTCACCTTCGTCAACGTCGACGGTGATCTCAATCTTCTTCCAGTCCCGCGGTTGTACCCAACCACCTACTCCGAAGACATTCGCTATCTCGCCGGCCACAGACGCCGCCAGGCCTCTTTAGAGACGAAAGCAGCAGGCCAAAGCGCATATCACGTTCCACGGCCCGAACCACAGCCTGATCACCCACACGCACCTGCTCCGCCAGCTTAACCACCCCCTGCCGACACCCTAACTCCTCCCAAATCAGGAATCCACAGACAAACCACCCTCCCCCTTGACGCAGCACCTTTTTCCCGTCATCTTAAGCAAGTGGCAAGACTCCCTTCGGGTTGAGTCGGTCATAACGAAGTCCACCCACTTCGTTGCTTTAACGGAATACCCACGCATCAGCCCCCACCGCGCTGCGTGGGTTTCCTCTTTAATTGGCCTTTTTCTCAAGTCCTGGCATCAGCCAGAATCAGCCAACCCGAAATCCACTCCTATACAATTTCGCGCAGATGTTCACTCCCGCAAGCATCACCGCGCTGATCATCGCCTCCAGCTTCGCTGCCGGACTCAACATCTACGCCACCGTCTTCACCCTGGGCATTCTCGCCCGCACCCATGTCGTCCAACTGCCACCAGGCCTCGATCCCCTCGGTCACCTCTGGGTTCTCATCACCTGCGGCATTCTCTTTTCTTTTGAATTCTTCATCGACAAGATTCCAGCCTTCGACCTCTTCTGGAACATCCTGCACACCATCGTCCGAGTCCCCATCGCCGCGCTGGTCGCCTATCACGCCAGTTCTCAGCTCAGCCCGCAGATGCAGGTCGTCGCCACGGCGCTCGGGGCCGTCATCGCCCTCGCGGCCCACACCACCAAGACCTCTCTCCGCGCCGCCGTAACCCCCACACCCGAGCCCATCTCCAACATCGCCCTCAGCACCACCGAGGACACCCTCGCCATCGGACTGACCTGGTTCGCGACCCACCACCCCATCATCGCCGCCCTCATCGCGCTCAGCCTGCTCAGCGCGGCCATCATCGCGGCCCGTGCTCTGCTCCGCGCAATTCAGCGTCCCCTGCAGAAGATCTTCCGCCCCGACCTAGGCCCACCCAGCTAACGCGCAACTCTCTTATCGGGACGCCGCAACCCTCAGCCTACCTGCGGCTTCTCCGCCGCATCGCCCCGGCAGCAGCCGCAACTCCCGTCAGCAGCAATTCCAGGCTGCCCGGCTCCGGAACCTCAGTCAACACAGGAGGAGGGGTACCCTCACCGCCCGTTCCACCACTGGTGCTTACCACCTGACCACCATTGCCGCCGCCATACCCTCCACCACCACCGATAGGCGGAGCGAACCCACCTCCACCAGACGGCCCCGGGGAACCCGTTGACATTCCCGGCGGAACATACGGAGGCACGCCTGCTCCCGGAATCAGCCCTTCATCCGTATCCCCCGGTATCAGCGGCAGGAACGACGGCTCGTCCGACGCAAGTTCAAACGGAGGCATCTTCCCATCCAGTAACTTATCCAACGCGCCTGATGGCTTGCCATCTTCCGGCAGATCGCCGCACAGCAGCTCGAAGCGCTCCAGCATCTGCTCGGGCGTCAATCTGGGCTTCGCGTAATGCGCCAGAACAGGCTTCGGAGCCGCTGGCCTCTTCACGTAATTTGCCAGCCTTCGCTGCGCCGCATGCTTCACCCTCGCATGCGCGGCCTGCAGCCGTTTCACTGCTTTGGCGTGCGCCAGCTCCGCCTTGTAGGTCGCAATCCAGCGCTCGCAATCGGTCGATGCCCGAACACCGGTCTCGGTGCTGGCGGCAACCAACAAAAGCAGGAGTAAGAGTTGTATCTTCCGACGCAAGTTATTAGACCAGGGCAGTGAATTTTTCAAATGCTTCCGATACAACCGAAAGCAATCAACAGTCCAAACTAGAATCCCGGCAAAAACCTCGACTTTGCCAAATCAGATGATGGCAAACTTTTGCTCAACAGGGTATTTTTCTACCCACATCGGTCGTGGAAATGCACGTTAACCCATTCTATACCCGTTTTAAGCTTGGTAAACCCCAAACAGCCAACGATATTTCTACCAACATTTACCTCTGTTTTGCACTATCAGCGCTTTGTCCGGGTTCCGGCCTGACCCTTCCGGGTCCTTGCGCCTGTCAGCTTTCTTATCTGCAATCTTCCGCCCATAAATCCCGGCAACTCTTCGTAATCTGCTTCAAGTAAACGTACTTTTCACCCTTTCCGGCATCAAGACCGTAAACTGGGATCACAAAAATGCCGGTCGAATCTCCCCAAGCCGCGGACGCAGCCCCACCTCACCACGGCTTCGCGCCGCTCAAAATCCCCCTCTTCCGCGACCGCTGGATCGCCTCCACCATCTCCTCCGTCGGCACCTGGATGCAGGACACCGCCGGCACCTGGCTGATGACCGCCCTCACCGGTTCGCCTCTGCTCATCGCCCTCATGCAGACCGCGGCATCGCTTCCCGTCCTCTTCTTCGGCCTGCTCGCCGGAGCCACCGCCGACATCTTCGACCGCCGCCGCTTGCTCATCTTCTGGCAGGTCTGGATGCTCGTCTCCGTAGCCATCCTCGCCATCCTCACCCTCCTCGGACACATCTCTCCCTGGACCCTCCTCGCATTCACCTTCCTGCTCAACATCGGCTCCGCCATGAACAACCCTGCATGGCAAGCCATCGTCCCCGAGCTCGTCCCCCGCAACCTCATCCCCGACAGCGTCTCCCTCAACTCCGCCTCCAACAACCTGGCCCGCGCCGTTGGCCCTGCCCTCGGCGGCCTCATGGTAGCGGCCTTCACCCGCACCGACACCGGCGCCGGCGCCGTCTTCGTCCTCAACTCTCTCTCCTTCGCCGGCGTCATCTGGGTGCTTATCAACTGGAAGCGCAACCCTCTCTTCAAGTCCGCGCTTCCCTCCGAGCGCATCTCCGGCTCCATCCGCTCCGGACTCCGTTATCTTCGCTACGCCCCCGATCTACAGGCCTCGCTCATCCGCGCCTTCACCTTCGCCTTCTTCGTCTCCGCCATCTGGGCCTTGCTGGCCGTCGTAGCCAAACAAGACCTCCACCGCAGCGCCCTCCGTGGAGCCCTCGGATACGGCATCCTCAATGGGGCCCTCGGCCTCGGAGCACTCACCGCCGCCACCCAGCTCGCGCGCATCCGTCACCGCGTCCCCGCCGACTACATCATCGCCGCCGCTTCCCTTTACATTGGCGCCACTCTTCTCATCCTCGCCTTCGTCCGCAACCCCGCCATCATCGTCGTCGCGCTCATCCTCGCCGGATTCGCCTGGACCAGCACCATGGCCACCCTCAACACCTCCGTTCAACTCGCAGTCCCCGCCTGGGTCCAGGCCCGAGCCCTCGGTGTCTACCTCATGGTCTTCCAGGGAGCGATGGCCACAGGCTCCGTCCTCTGGGGCTTCATCGCCGAACACTCCACCACCTCAAAGTCCCTCATCACCGCCGCCACCGGTCTCGTCATCACCCTCCCCTTCGTCCATCGCTTCAAAATCCTTCGCGGCGAGCTCCCCGACCACACCCCCTATCAGTGGACGCGTCCCGCACCCGCTCCCACCTCACCCGCCGGCGAAGACGCCGACCTCACCGAAGGCCCCGTCCGCATCTCCGTCGAGTACATCGTCCCCATCCACAACTACGCCGAGTTCACCCGAGCCATCCACCAACTCGCCCGCGTCCGTCTCCGCGACGGAGCCATTCGCTGGGGCATCTTCCGCGACGTCACCGACCCCACTCACCTCACCGAAACCTTCGTCATGGAGTCCTGGCTCGACTACCTCCGCTCCCGCGAGCGCGTAACCCTCGCCGACCGCCAGATCCAGGACCGCGTCCGCGCCCTCCACCATGACCCCGCCACCCCACCCGGTACCGAACCCATCCCCCCCAAGGCCACCTACCAGATCTACGCCCGCGAAGTCACCACCCCCACCCCCAGCAACTAGCAACTGACACCTAACAACTGAAACCTGACAACTAATCCCTCCCCGAATGTACGATTAACCCATACCAACCCAGAGGAACCCATGGCCGCACTGATAGACGCCATCGATGTAAAGCGCAAGATGGCCTTCGAATTTGAAAACGTCCCTTTCTACTGTCTTGAATCTGAGATCTCCACTCCCACCGCCCGCGGCGGCCAGACTCTCGTTCGCCTCCGCATGCGCAACATGCTCACCCGCGCCGTCTTCGACAAGACCTTCAAAGCCAGCGACAAATTTAAAGAGCCCGACCTCCAGACCGTCGAAGCGTCCTACCTCTACAGCGACGCCGACGGCTCCTACTTCCTCGACCAGGAGAGCTTCGAAACCCTCTCCCTCAGCGGCGATCTCGTAGGCGACGCCCTCGATCTCCTCATCGAAGGCACCATCGTCCAGCTCGACAAATACAACGGCAACCCCATCGCCCTCGAACTCCCCATGCAGGTCGAGCTCGAAGTCACCTACACCGAACCCGGCGTCCGCGGCGACACCGCCGGCGGCAACGTCTCCAAGCCCGCAAAACTCGAGACCGGCATCGAGGTCCGCGTCCCCATGTTCATAAAATCCGGCGAAAAGATTAAGGTCAACACCGAAACCCGCGAGTTCGGCGGCCGCGCCTAGCGCAACATCCAGAACCTCCGTATTTGCTTTTATCTTTTATTTGTCATCCCGTAGGGATCTGCTTCTGTTTTTGCTCTTGCTCGTCATTCTGGCGAACCCAGCCGCACATCTATTCAGACTTCAGACGAGAGTTCAGATAGTTCAACACCACCAGCTTGAACTCCCGAACAATCTCCTCCCTCTCAGCACCCTTGGCGTCCGCATACAGCGCATTCATCCCCTTCAGCAACTGCATCGTCACATTCGCCACCCGAAACGCAGCTTCCCGCGTCATCTCTGGTCGTTTCGTACGAAACATCACAGCAATGTTTTCTCGCAGCCGATTCCGCGCCGCAGGGTCGCGTTTAAAATCTCGCGACACGCTCAGCACCGGAATATAAGCGGGCCGTCTCTCGATATAGTCCATCACCACTTCGAAGATCCTGTCCACCAGCTGCTTGATGCTCAGCTTTGCTGCCTGCTCCGTCAGAGGCGCCCAGCACACCTCAAACTCATTCGCATACTGCCGCCGCAACGCCAGCACAAGGGCCTCTTTGTTCGGAAAGTACTGATACAGCGCCCCGATCGAAGCATCCGCCCGCTCCGCGATCTCCGTCATCGTCGCGGCATCGTACCCCACCTCAGCCATCACCTCCGCAGCCGCCTCCAGCAACTGCTTAAGACGCCGCTCCCCGCGCTCCTGCTGCGGAGTTCGTCTCTTGGCCGGCCTGGCGTTTGACAAAGTTGAGGGCACCCTCATATTCTATATCCAGAGCGAACGTGAGGCTACCCTCATATTCAGGAGATCACCATGGCAGTAACCACCCTCAACCCCAAAACAGCCCTCATCGTCATCGACCTCCAGAAGGGCATCGTCGGTCTGCCCACAGCGCACCCCACCAGCGAGATCATCAAACACGCCGCCGAATTAGCCGACGCATTCCGCCGCAAAGGCCTGCCCGTAGTCCTCGTCAACGTCGACGCAGGAGCGCCCGGCCGAACCGAGCAGGCGCCCAGGATAAGAGACTTCCCCGCCGGATGGACCGATCTCGTCCCCGAGCTCAACCAGCAGCCGCAGGACCTCACCGTCACCAAGCGAACCTGGGGAGCGTTCACCAACACCGGCCTGGAGCAGCTTCTCAAAGACCTCGGCGTCACTCAGGTCGTCATCGTCGGAGTCGCCACCAGCGCCGGCGTAGAATCCACTGCACGCTTCGCCCACGAGCTCGGCTTCCACGTCACCCTCGCCGTCGACGCCATGACCGACATGAACCTCGACGCCCACATCAACAGCATCACCCGCATCTTCCCGCGCATCGCCGAAACCGGCACCACCCACGAGATCCTCGCTCTCCTCAACAACCCCCGCGCATAATTCAATGTAAAGGAGCCCTCAAAGATGGAATCGGCCCACTACATCTCGTACTTCTTCGGCGGCATCTTTCTCGCGAACGCTATCCCGCACTTTGTCAGCGGCCTCATGGGCCAACCCTTTCAAACCCCATTCGCTAAACCGCCCGGCGAAGGCCTCTCTTCTTCAACCGTGAACGTCCTGTGGGGTTTCTTCAACCTCGTCATCGCATATCTACTTCTCTGCCGCGTCGGCAACTTCGATCTACACTCCACGCCACACGTCGCCGTCGCAGGACTAGGCATTCTTCTCATCAGCCTGATGTTGGCTCGCCACTTCGGGCGCTTCCACGGCGGCAACTCTCCGGGAGCCTAGTTGAGCGCCGCAACCAAAGGCACCTTTCGTTCCCTGCGAGGCCACAACTATCGGTTGTGGGCCGGCGGCGCGCTCATCTCCAACATCGGCACCTGGATGCAGCGCACCGCGCAGGACTGGATCGTCCTCACTCAACTCACCCACAACAACGCCACTGCCGTCGGCATCGTCATGGCGTTGCAGTTCGGTCCCCAGGTTCTCCTGCTGCCCATCACCGGCTTCGCCGCCGACCATCTCAACCGCCGCAAGCTCCTCTTCGCCACGCAGGCGTCCATGGGACTTCTCGCGCTCGGCCTCGGCCTCCTCACCGTCGCCGGCAAAGTCCAGCTCTGGCACGTATACGTCTTCGCCGGCCTCCTCGGCTGCGTCTCCGCCTTCGACTCCCCTGTCCGCCAGACCTTCGTCTCCGAACTCGTCGACGAATCGCATCTCTCCAACGCCGTAGCCCTCAACTCCACCTCATTCAATGCTGCCCGCATGATCGGCCCTGCCATCGCCGGCGTCCTCATCGCGGCCATCGGCTCCGGATGGGTATTCCTCATCAACGCAATTTCATTCGCCGCCGTGCTCGTCTCGATCACCCTCCTTCGCGGCCACGAGCTCCATAACACCCACCGCGCTCCCCGCACTCGCGGCAGCCTCGCCGAAGGCTTCCGCTACGTCTGGCGCCGGCCCGACCTCAAGGTCATGATGCTCATGATCTTTCTCGTCGGCACCTTCGGTCTCAACTTCCCCATCTTCATCTCCACCATGTCGGTCACCGTCTTCCACGCCGGAGCCAGCCAGTATGGCCTTCTCACCTCCATCATGGCCGTCGGCTCCATTGCCGGAGCGCTCCTCGCCGCCCGCCGCGAACGTCCCCACATCGCCATCATTCTCGCGGCCGCTGCCATCTTCGGCTTCGGCTGCGCACTCTCCGCAATCATGCCCAACTACTGGCTCTTCGGCCTCGCCCTGTCCATCATCGGAGTCGCCTCGCAAACCTTCACCACCACCGTCAACAGCACGGTGCAGCTCTCAACCGATCCCACCATGCGCGGCCGCGTCCTCGCCATCCTTCTCGCCATCGCCCTCGGCGGCACACCCATCGGCGCACCCATCGTAGGCTGGGTAGCTGATAAATTCGGCCCTCGCTGGGCCCTCGGCATAGGCGCCGCCTCAGGCTTCGCCGCAGCTATCGTCGGCCTCTACTACCTCGTCAAATACCGACACCTCCGCGTCCACACCACCACCGGACGCATCCGCTTCACCCACGACGAGCTCGCCCCCGCACGCCAGTCAACTCAGCCCAGCCACACCCAGGCCACCCAGCAAGCCAACTAAACCGAAGACAAGCCTCTCAGCTCAGCGACCAGTCAGCTCTTCCAGATACTCGGGGTACCGCGCTCCCTCCACCTTAATCTCCGCGGCGGCACTATCGATCTCGAGCAGATCCTCCGAAGTAAGCTCTATGGCCGCTGCACCAATGTTCTCCTCCAAACGTTCCAGCTTACGAGTCCCTGGTTTTTCAGCACCTCAGCTCACCTCCTGTACTGAGCGTCACTCACCTGTTCCATCCACTCGACGACCTTACCGTCGAGCTTTTCCTGAATAGCAATGTGTGTCATCGCCGTAGTCGGCGAGGCCCCATGCCAATGCTTCTCACCCGCCGCTAACCAGACCACATCGCCTGGCCGTATCTCCTCAACCGGTCCACCTTCGCGCTGAGCCCAGCCGCAGCCAGCCGTGACGATAAGCGTCTGACCCAGCGGATGCGTGTGCCATGCAGTTCGCGCGCCCGGTTCGAAGGTCACACTCGCGCCCTGCACAAATGCCGGCTCCGGCGCCTGAAAAAGCGGATCGATCCGCACCGTGCCAGTGAACCATTCTGAAGGACCCTTAGCCGAAGCCTGCGAGCCAACCCGTTTGATCTCCATATCTCGTACTCCTCACTTGATTCGTTAGCGTTTGCAGATCAATCACTAAGTTCCCATGTGACCGGCCAGAGTTCATCTTGCCCAGACGACTCAATCTAGATGAGTTGATTAGACAACTTAATCTAGACGACTTGATTAGACGGCTTGGCTATCAGATGCTCCGAGCGCTAACCCGATGCTTCCGATCTATCGCTTCACTTCGATCTAATCACCTGAAAACGCACCGAGTACCCAGCGCCAATCACATGATCGGCCGCCGCGGACGAAAGACCGAAGCCGCAATGAAAGTCGAGTTGCTGATGCGGCGAAGGCTTGTACGCCGCCCCGAAATCGATGATGTTCTGCGGACCACCCCGCTGCGGAAACGCGCCCGAGTACTCCACATACGCATCTACCGTCTGCGCAAGCTGCCGGTCAAAGAACACACTCCCCTGCCCCGTCGCATTTCGCCGCCACAACTTATTGATTCTGGCTATTTTAGCCATAAGTCCTTTGTTTAGAATATTTTGAGGACACGCCAACCCTGCAAACCACTAAAAACAAATACTTTACCGCCGGGCAATAGGGGGTGTCCCCCACCCTGAAACGTACAGCCTAAAAGAAAGGAGCACACAATCCAGGAACAGAGTTCATAACCCACGCTGCAACGTCTAATTGAAGAAACCCAAAGAAACACGAATAGACTAAGCATTAGCATGGACGTCGCACCGCACTCCGAACCTGGTTCTAACGACCCAATCAGCCGCGAAGAGAAGCTCTCCCCCTTCAAGCTCACTATCGCGCAATACATAGTCGCGCTCGTCCTCGTCACGCTCGTCGTCAGTCTCTGGCGCCTCCAGGTCATCAGCGCGGACAACTACCGCGTCCTCGCCGAGGCCAACCGCATCCGCAAGGTCCCCGTGCTGCGCCCCGCGCGGCAAGATCTTCGACCGCGAAGGCCGCCTGCTCGTCGACAACTACCCCTCCGTCTCCTGCTACCTGCTGCGCGAGCAGGTCAAGGACCTCCACGCCGACATCCCTCTCATCTCGCAAGGACTGCATATTCCCGTCGAGCAGATCCAGGCAACCCTGCGCCGCTTCCAGAGTGCGCCGAAGTACGAGCCCATCCCGCTCAAGCAGGACATCACCCCCGACGAGCAGGCCTTCATCGACGCTCACCGCAACGAGCTCCCCGAGCTCGAGACGCTCGACGAGCAGCGCCGCCTCTACCCGCGCGACGGCTTCGCCGCCCACCTCATCGGCTACGTCGGCGAGATCTCCGAGCAGATGCTCAACACCGACTCGCGCTACGCCTTCTACCAGCCCGGCGACGTAGTCGGCAACTCCGGCGTCGAGGAGACCTACGACGCTATCCTCCGCGGCAAAGACGGCTCCCGCGATGTCATCGTCAACAGCCACGGCAAGGAGGTCGGCCAGCTCGGCCAGGAGCTCGCCATCCCCGGCCAGGACCTGAGCCTCACCATCGACCTCGACATCCAGATGGCCGCCGAGAAGGCCCTCGAAGGCAAGACCGGAGCCATCGTCGCCATGGATCCTCACACCGGCGAGATCCTCGCCCTGGTCTCGCGCCCCACCTTCGACCCCAACCAGTTCTCCGTCCGCGCTCAGCAAGAGCTACTGGAGCGGGATCATCAACGACCCCGACCATCCGCTGCTGAACAAGGCCATCCAGGCGCAGCTCGCTCCCGGCTCGACCTTCAAGATCATCATGTCCGTCGCCGGACTCGAGGAAAACGTCGCCCAGACCATGCACGTCATGTGCGCACGGCGGCGCCACCTTCTACGGCCACTTCTTCGCCTGCGATAAACACCACGGCATGGTGGACATCGACAACGCCATCCCCTGGTCCTGCGACACCTTCTACTACACGCTCGCGAACCGCCTCGGCATCGACACCATCGCCAAGTATGCCACCTCGCTCGGCTTCTCGCAGAAGACCGGCATCGACCTTCCCGACGAGGTCACCGGCACCATGCCCTCCACCGAGTGGAAGCTCAAAACCCAGCATGAGAAGTGGTACGCCGGCGAGGTCATCTCCGTCGGCATCGGCCAGGGCGCCGTCACCGCCACGCCGCTGCAACTTGCACGCGCGCTCGGCGGCATCGCCTCCGGCGGCGTGCTGCATCGGCCCCACGTCGTCTTCCCCGACGAGATCCCCGCCGACCAGCTTCGGCCATCCGCGAGAACTTCCCGGCTCCGGCGACAAGACCATTCCCCTCACGCCGGAAAACTGGCAGACCATCACCGACGCCATGGCCGCCACCACCACCACCGGGACCGCCGCCGCCGTCCACCTGGAAGGCATCGACTTCGCCGGCAAGACCGGCACCGCCCAGGTGGTCAGCCACAGCGCCGGCGCGCACCAGCCTGGGCAAGGGAGACGAGCGCGCCAACGCCTGGTTCGTCGGCATGGCGCCGCGCCGCAATCCCGACATCGTCGTCGCCGTACTGGCGAGCACGGCGGCTGGGGTGCCGACAGCCTCCGCGCCTCTCGCCGCCCAGGTCATCAACGCCTTCGTCGACAAGCAGCGCAAGCGCGAGGACAATCTCCGCCTCGCCGACACACCCGAAGATCTTCGCGCCGCCAACACCGGCATCCACAACTCCATCCGGCACCAAGCCTGCGGCCGAGTAACCCAATCATGCACCGCCTCTCCTCCTACCGCGACTTCGACTGGATCCTCCTCGGCTTCGTGCTGCTGCTCTCCATCATCAGCGTCCTCGAGATCAAGTCCGCCACGCTCCACACCAAGTTCCACGGCTTCGAAACCAAGCAGATCGGCTTCCTCGCTCGTCGGCCTCGCTGCTCATGTTCCTCATCTCCTTCATCGACTACCACCGCCTGATCGACATCGCGCCCTGGGCCTACGGCATCGGCATCGTCTCGCTCATCGCCGTCGCTCGCTTCGGCACCAAGGTCCTCGGCGGCAAGCGCTGGATCAACCTCGGCCGCGGCGTCCACTTCCAGCCGTCCGAGTGGGTCAAGCTCATCCTCATCGTCGCCATCGCCCGCTACTTCTGGGGTCTCGCCGGCAAGCGAGCTCACCTGGACCGACATCGGCAAGGCCTTCGCTCTCGTCGGCGTCCCCATGGTCCTCGTGCTCAAGCAGCCCGACCTCGGCACCGCCCTCACCTATCTGCCCAGTCCTCATCGCCGGCCTCTTCCTCGGCGGCATCCGCTTCAAACAGGCGGCAATCATCCTGTTCGCTCTGGTTCTGATCGGTGGAGTCGCCTGGAAGAGCGGCAAACACCTCAAGCCCTACCAGCAGGCCCGCATCAACGCCTTCATCGACCCCGACTCCGATCCCAAGGGCGCCGGCTACCAGATCCGCCAGTCCCTCATCGCCGTCGGCTCCGGCGGCCTCTGGGGCAAAGGCACCAACAAGGGCACCCAGACCCAGGGCGACTTCCTCCCCATCCCCTACACCGACTTCATCTTCGCCGCCTTCTGCGAGGAGCACGGCTTCGTCGGCGGCATCGGCGTCCTCCTGCTATACTTCTTCATCCTGATGCGTTTGATTCAGAACGCTCAGACAGCCTCCGACCTGCCCGGCGCCTTCATCATCATGGGCATCGTCGCCGTCATCCTCTTTCAGATTGCGGTCAACGTCGGAATGGTCGTCGGTCTGATGCCAGTCACCGGAATCCCCCTTCCGCTGATGAGTTATGGCGGATCGTCGATTCTCTTCACCTTCCTCGCGCTCGGCATTGTTATGAACATCCGCATGCGCCGGTTTGTGAACTGACAATTCTGTTCTCCGGATGGACCCAGTTGTCCTCTTGCAGCAGATTTGGTGCATACTAGTGATAACCGATCAGTGCTCATACTGATTCGTTAGCTTTACCTGAACGGCCAGATGCCGTTCAGCACACGTACTCCGCTCCCGTTGGCGCAAGGCGCCGGCAGCGGAATAAAGATTTTAGAAGAAAAGGCCGGCCAGGCAGAGACATCGATCCGTTGGCCGGACAGGTTTCAGGGAATTGATCGCATCCGGATGGCAAACGGCCCCGCCTCAAACAATTGAGGTTGTTTTGGCCACAAAGTCCGCATGCTCCGCAATCGCTCGAAGCATCTCTGCATGCACTCGATCCTCACAGTTTCGTCCCGTCGCACTCCTCCCGGAGCGCGCTCTGGTCACAGCTTTTCCGGCGCCGCCTCGCGGCAGTCGGAGTCGGAGTCGCTCACGCAGCTTCCGCGTCCCACCTCCTGTCCGCACCCACGGTGAGCGGCGCCTAGCACATCCAGGCGCAACTCCCGATCGCTCTCTGTCTCGTCTGCCGTCCGGTAATCCTTCAACCAGGACGCCGGGCAGAAAGAGCAGAGGAATGTCGAAAGAAATTTATATCTCCAGCACGCCGCATGAGACGCGGCTGGCCATCGTCGAAAACGACGCCCTAACCGAAATCTATTACGAGCGCGAGAACGAATACACCCTCGCCGGCTCCATCTACAACGGCAAAGTCACCCGCGTCCTTCCCGGCATGCAGTCCTCCTTCGTGGACATCGGCCTCGAGCGCGACGCCTTCCTCTACATCACCGACTTCATGGAAGAGGCCGGCGACTCCGCCGACTTCGAGACCAACGGCGACGGCGACCGCCGTTCCCCCCGGCGCGATGGCCGAGACCGTAATCAGGATCGTGGCGACCGCAGCGGTAACCGCGATCTAGCCGCGCTCCCCGCTCCTGAAGGCTCGACCCTCGGCGACTCCGAAGAGTCCGCCCCCCGCACTGACCGCGGCAACGACCGTGGTGACCGCAGAGGCCGTGGCCGTCGTGACCGCAATCGCAGCGGCAACCGCGACCGCCAGCCCAGAACCGATCGTCCCGAGGCCCCGCCCTCATACACCGCTCCAAACAGCGGCTACGAGTCTCCCGAAGAAAACTTCGATCCCCAGCCCGTCTTCTCCTCCTCCGAAGCCGACGCGACCTTCGACCGTCCCGAGTCCGCCTCCTCTGAAGCAGCCCCTGCCCCGGAAGGCAATCGCCGCTGGCGAGGCCGTCGTGGCCGTCGTCGTGGTCGCGGACCAGGCGACAGCGCCGAGCTGCGCCCGTCTACCGATGAGTCCCTGAATGATGAGTCCCCGAATCAGGACTTCCAGGACCAGAACTCGCCCAACACCCCGCAGGCCGCCCCCTACGACACCGACCTCGACTACGCCAGCGAAGACTTCGAGCTCGACGCAGCCGCCGCAGTGCCGGCCGCTGCGCCAGCTCCTCGCAACACCGCTCCCATCGAGGCCGCCTACAGCCAGCCCCAGGAATCGCGCCGTCGCGATCGTCCGTGCCGACCAGCCTCGCCGCGACCGCGACCGTGATCGCGGTGGCCGAAGCGATCGCGGCGGTCGCAACCGTGGCGACCGAGGTGGCCGGGGCGATAGCCGCCGCGACGACCGCGGCCCACGCAGCGATGACCGCGGTCCGCGGATGCCCCGCGGCTTCGCCCCCAAAACCGCCCTCTACGGCGTAGAGGAAGCACCCGCCTACGGTCAGTCCTCCTACGGCGACGCCCCTGAAGCTCCCACCGGCGACCCCATCATCCTCCCCGGCGAATCCCTCTCCAAGTACCGCAAAGGCGGCGAAGAGAGCCCCATCGCAAAGCCTGCATCCGCGCCCGGCACAATCGCTCAGACCATCATTCTGCCCACAGCATCCAGCTTCACTGTCTCCTCCGACTGGGACGGCGGCTCCATCCTGCCCGGCGAGACTCTCTCCCGTCACCGCAAGCCGGAGGCTCGTCAGGAAGCCCGCCCCGAGTCTCGCCGCCCCGAGCATCGGATAGAAGACCGCGCCGAACTTCGCACCGCTCCTCAACCGCTCGCCCCCGTCGAGCCAGCCGAGTACGAGCCCACCGAAGCCTCCGCCTCTTACCGCATCGACCCCATCGCCCAGAGCGAATTCCGCCAGAGCGCCCCGGTCCTAGAACTCGAGACCGAGGTGCAGCCCGCTGAATCCGCTCCTGCAGAGTCTGAGCCCGAACAGGCCGCTGCAGCGCACGCGCACACCGTGGAGCCGGAGGTTCCTGTAGCCTCCCACGCCACTCCGGCCGAAGAGGCGGACGTATGGGACTGGCAGAAGGCCGCCGAGACCGTCCCCGCGCACGACGTCACAGCCCTCCAGGAAACCGGCGAAATGCTCTCCGCCGCCCCGGCCATCGAGCCTGCCGCTCATCCCGCGTCCCACGAGATCGCCGATCCCGCCTCACCCATCTTCCACGAGACCGCCATTCTCAGCCCCGCTGACTCCGCCATCGGCGCGACTCCCGAGCCGGCGTTCGCTCCCGGCGCAGGCGCTCTCGAAGAAGAAGAGCTCATCGAGGATGACGAGGTCCAACACACTTCACGCCAGCTCCATCGAAGAGATGGACGACCTCGACGAAGAGGAGACCCTCGAAGGCGCAGCCGATCTCGGAACCATGATCCGCGAGATGTCCATCGACCAGATCACTCGTCCAGCCGACGCGGACGTTGAAACCGACCTCGACTCCGACGAGGACGAGTACGAAGATTTCGAAGAAGAGGATTCTGTCGACGACCAGATCGGCGACGACGTCGAAGACTCCGAGCGACTCCGAAGAGGACGACGCCGTCTCCGAAGACGCCGCCGCATTCGCCGAAGACTCCGTCTCGCCCTCAAGCGAGCAGCCCTCGAACGGCCTCGACTACGCCGCAGCCCCCGCCGCGCCCTCGCGTGATCGCGACCGCGACCGTGGCCGTGGCCGCCGCGATGGCCGTCGTGACGGACGCGGAGATGGACGGGGAGGACGGGACCGCGACCGCTCCCGCAACACCGGCGGCGCCGGAGACCGCGAGCGCAGCGGACGGGGACGTCAGTTCGATGCAGTCCACCAACCTGCCCGCCATCAGCGACCTGCTCAAGCCCGGCCAGGAGGTCCTCGTCCAGATCGCCAAGGAGCCCATCGCCAAGAAGGGCGCGCGCATCACCTCGCACATCGCGCTCCCCGGCCGCTTCCTGGTCTTCATGCCCACCGTCAACCACACCGGCGTCTCGCGCAAGATCGAGTCCGACGCCGAGCGGCGCCGCCTGAAAGAAATCCTTCTCAGCTGAAAAAGGCGACGCCACCGGCGGCTTCATCGTCCGCACTGCCGCCTCCGGCGCAAGCGAAGAGGAGCTCCGCTCCGACCTCCGCTTCCTCCTCAACCTCTGGGCCGACATCAAGACGCGCTCCGACTCGTCGAAGTCCCCCGCCCTCATCTACCACGACCTCAACCTCGTCGAGCGCATCCTCCGCGACCAGGTCACCGACAACTTCTCCGCCATCTGGGTCGACACCGAGACCGACTACGAGCGCATCCTGCGATTCCTGCAGCGCTTCCAGCCATCGCTCATCCGCCGCGTCAAGCTCTACACCAAGGAGACCCCGCTCTTCGAACAGTTCGGCATCACCGAAGAGATCAACAAAGCCCTTCGCAGCAAGGTCTGGCTCAAGTCCGGCGGCTCCATCGTCATCAACCAGACAGAAGCCCTCGTCGCCATCGACATCAACACCGGCAAGTTCGTCGGCAAGACCGCCCGCCTCGAGGACACCATCGTCAAGACCAACCTCGACGCCATCCCCGAGATCGTCCGCCAGATTCGTCTGCGCGACCTCGGCGGCATCATCATCATCGACTTCATCGACATGGACGAGCGCAAGAACCGCAACCGCGTCATGGCCGCCCTCGAAGAAGAGCTCAAGACCGACCGCGCTCCATCGAAGGTTCTCCAGTTCAATGACTTCGGCCTCGTCGCGATCACCCGCAAGCGCGTCAAGCAGTCGCTCGAGCGCACTCTCTCCACCACCTGCAACGTCTGCGTAGGCACCGGCATGGTCAAATCGCCCATCACCGTCTGCAACGACATCTACATCGAGATGCGCAAGATGCAAAGCCACCTCGACCGCGGCGACGTCATGCTCCGCGTCCACCCAGAGGTCGTCAAGCCGCTCAAGTCATCTTCCGCCACGATGGCTGCAGGAGATGGAGGAGATGGTCGGCAAAACCATTCTGGTCAAGTCCGATCCAACCCTCCACCCCGAGCAGTTCGACATCCACTAGTATTTGCCGCGCCCACTAGGGAAAATCCCAGTAGCGAGCTACCCTGACTCAAATGGTACGCTGCATCCAGTAATACACAGCCCTCCTCCAATAATTCGGGCATCCCGCATAAGATTGCAGGATGCCCGAGTTTTTTGGCTGCGGGGTGCTTCCGCTCTTGATTCTGCGTCCGAAATCAGCAAAGCTCCTGTCATCCAAATCACTGCCGTTTGCGTCTTACCTTTAGTACAAACTGTTTGCCTGTCATGGTTTGGCTATGCAATCGGGCATAGCACAACAAGAACAGCAATGCCGGGTTCAGACCGATAAAGAACGCACGGCGTTCCAGTCCAACCAGATGATGTTCTGTCTTAAGGAGCAATTTCAGATGCTTAGATTTACTGGCACAACTAAAAGCACCCGAGGAAACGGCACGAGCAGTCGATTCAACAGGGCACCAAAGCAGGCGGTTCGCCTCCTTGCCCACGCCTCTGCCGTTGCGCTCGTCGCCGCCGCGACCTGCGTTGGCATGCAGGCCCAGTCGGACGCCGCCCCCGCGCCTCATCCCACTCTTGACCTCCGCGCCTCCCTCTCTGCCCCGTTCGATCTGTCTGCGGATTCCTCAAGCAGCTCGTCAAGCTCATCTGCTCCCGATGCAGCCTCAGCCGAGAACGCTACCACCGAGCGCCTCACCCACCTCTCGCTCTCCAGCAAGGCCACCCAGCCGCCTCCCCGCCGCAGCTATGGAAAGCCTCACTACAGCGACAGCATGCATAACGCCGACGGCTCCAACAAATATACCTTCCTCGTAGGCGGAGGCTTCACCCTTCCCATGGGCGGCACCCACGCCTACCTCACCACCAGCTATTCCTTCCAGGCTGGAGTCGGACGCAACTTCAGCAATAAGTTCGCTGTCCTCGCTGAGTTCAACTGGGACAACTTCGGATTTCAGACCGCAACTTTGAATAACTTGCTCAACATCTACAACACCACCTGCGGCCTGGTAAGTTGCGGCCTCACTCAACTCGGCGGCACCAGCCACGTCTGGTCCTTCACCCTCGATCCCACCTACAACTTTATTCAGTCGGAGAAGGCTGGCGCTTACGTGGTCGGAGGAGTTGGCTTCTATCACAAGACCGCTAACTTCACTATCCCGTCCGTCGGCGTCTACTGCGACCCCTACTACGGTTGCTACCAGTATGCAGCGAACCAGACCATCGACAAGTACACCAGCAATGCATTCGGCTTCAACGGTGGCTTCGGATTCACCTACCGACCCTCTCGCTTCGCCGGTGAGAGGTTCTACGCGGAAGGCCGCTACGTCTACGTCAACAATCAGGCCAGGCCATACTCGGCAGGCAGCAGCACCAGCAACTACTTCAACGTCTTCCCCCAGAACAGCGCCAAGACCACCTACATCCCCATCACCTTCGGTCTCCGCTTCTAACCTCCTCCACAAAACAGCGAGGCCCGGCTCTCAGCCAGGCCTCGCTCTCCGCTTCTGATCATAGGCTTATTCGCCGCAGGTACGGATCTCAGTCTACTGGCCCGGAATCTTCAGAAAATATTCCGCCAGCCCATATCCTGCCCCCACTCCCAGAATGGACACCAGGCTCATCAGTATCTGGTGCGCCATCCCCCGCTGCCGAGCCTCCCACGTATTACTCCACAGTATCCCGATAAATGCCGCCGCCAGCACAAACTGTGTCACCCACGGACGCGCTCCCTGCGCCACCATGCAGGTAACAAAACCTCCAGCCGTCGCGCACAATAGCCACACTAACGCCTGCAACCTCTTGTACCCCGCCGTAATCCTGTTCCCCTGCGCCACAAAAGCCGGCGAAGCCGAGGTTAACCCAAACGTGGCCACCAGAAAACACCCGACCGCCAGCCCATATCCCAGTATCAGTGCAACCGCAATCTGTGTCGCTGCAATCATCGCTTATTCTTAAACTCCCGATCGTTGTTTCCGCAAGAAGAGCGTTTTAATCACTCAACCCCAACAGCGTCACATACAGAAATCCCACGCTCACAAACGTAACTGCCATCCCCATCCATCGTACTCTGCCCTGTCCAAAGGCCAGAAGCACCAGCGCAACCAATCCCGCGATCAGCGCTGTCGGCATGCAGTACGCAGCCGCCATCGTCACCATGTCTCCTCGTATCCGCCACGGCATCTCCAGCGCAAAGTAGAACAACGGCGTCGGAAACGATGCCACCAACCCCAGCACCAGCCCCCCGGTGGCCATCCAGTACCGCCACGTCGATACCTGCAACAGATATCGCTTCCGCCACCCCAGCAGCAGCAGGCTGATGATGAACGGCATCGAAGCCAGAACGACCCCCACCCCCAGGTACAACCGGTCTTTCCATCCCATGCTTAGATCCCCACCGGATACGGCTTCTCGTGCACACTCCTGCCCTGGGCTCGCGTCCCGCTCAAACCGCCCCTGCAGCAGGCTCAGCAGCGCCGTATACCAGTACCCAAAGACAAACAGCACCAGGAACGGCACCGTGAAATAATTCTCCGTCGAGATGGCATACTAAATCGTCCACGCAAAGTAGCACCCGATCGCCAGCTCGATCCACGGCACAATTCCCAGCCGCTTGCGGTACTCCTTCGCCTGGCTCTCCTCGCCCTTCTTCTTCACCCGGTACTTCGGCGTCCGCGCAAACGCCGTCTTCACCCCGAACAGCGCCTCCATCACCGCCTTCGTATTCGTGATCGTCAGCCCCACGCCGCCCAGCGCCATCAGCACCGGCACGTACAGAAACGTTCTGTACCAGGTCTTCGGATACAGCTCCTTCTGGCTCACCAGGTAAAACGTCGAGACCGACATCGTGCTCGCCATAAACAGCGGAAAGTCGATCAGCAGCATCTGCATATACCCCTGCCAGCTGCGGATAATCATCGCCGGCATCAGCAGCACGCTCAGCACAATCATCAGCGGATAGCTGATATTCGCCGTCAGGTGATACCACGCCTCCAGCTTGGTATGCCACGGCGCATCGCTCTTCAGCACCCGCGGCAGAATCTTCTTGCCCGTCTGGATCAGTCCCTTCGCCCAGCGCGCCTGCTGCGTCTTGAACGCCGTCATCTCAATCGGCAGCTCCGCCGGGCACTCCACATCCTGCAGATACTTAAACTTCCATCCCGCCAGCTGCGCCCGATAGCTCAGGTCGGTATCCTCGGTCAGCGTGTCGTGCTGCCAGCCGCCGCCGCGCTCGAGATCGCCTCCCGCCGCCACATCCCCGCCGTGCCGTTGAAGTTGAAGAACACCCCCGCCCGCGCTGCGCCCGCCATGCTCCAGCACAAAGTGCCCGTCCAGCAGGATCGCCTCCACCTGCGTCATGAAGCTGTAGTTCCGGTTCAGGTGCGTCCACCGCGTCTGCACCATCCCGATCTCCGGCTCCGCAAAGTGGTGCACCACCTTCATCAGCCACTCCGGCGGCGGCACAAAGTCCGCATCGAAGATCGCGACCAACTCGCCCTTCGCGACACCTTCAGCCCCTCATCCAGCGCGCCCGCCTTATACCCATATCGGTTCGTCCGGTGCAGATGCACAATCGGCTGCGGCATCCATCCCCGCAAACCCCGCGCGCATACCGCTCCACAATCTCCCGCGCCACCTCCACCGTCTCGTCGGTCGAGTCGTCCAGCACCTGAATCTCGAACCGGTCGCGCGGATACTCCAGCCGGCACACCGCATCGATCAGCCGGTCAACCACAAACTGCTCGTTGAAGATCGGCAGCTGCACCGTCACAAACGGCAGCTCGCCCTCGGCATACCGCCCGCCGGCTCATCCCACTTCGCCGCATTCTTCTTGTTCCGGTAGTACAGCCACACCAGCTGATAGCGATGAATCCCATAAAACGCCAGGATGATCATCACCATGAAGTAAGGAACCAGCATGCGAGTATCGAACGTGTTCCACCGGTACATCCCCTTGAAGGTCTGGTCGAGATAGTGCGACTTCAGATACGGCAACAGCCCTTTGCGCGCAACAAACACGCACAGCAGCGAAGGCAACATGGAGAGATAAGAGAACAGGAAAGAAACTCCGTGTATAGGCAAACCAGCCGGTTAAGTTCAAGAATCCTTATGATTCTACGCGATGCAGCGAAGTTATCTCACCAGACGATTCCTATGAAGCGCAAGAAAGTCAATCGGACTCACAATATGAACGCCGGACACAGTGCTGTTGTAAAGCAACCTAAAGTGGCTCCTGTCGCCCGTCGCAAGATAATCAACGCCGGCCGCAATCGCAGCCGCCAGGATTGGCCGATCCTTGGCTACGAGCGCAATGTGGGCAGGAATAAATCGAATGTCTGCATCACTGACAATTTCCGTGTGCGTAATAAGACCTTCGAATCGCAAACGATGAGTGGGAACCCTGGAGATCACGAGCAACCTCAATAATGGCATACTGCGAAGTCACTGGCGTGACCTCACGAAGCCGCCAGAACTCGGTAAATCTGGAGAGTTCACTGAGCGAAGCCGAAAAGAGGACATTCGAGTCGAGATAAATCCGTAACGGCCGATGTTCAGGCACTACGACGCTCGCGCGTACGAATCAACCCTGCGTCCCACTCCGCATCGGTAGGCAAAGTGTCGCGGTGATTCGGTTCCAAGCCTTCAATCCGCGCCGGGTCCACGCCCAGTTCCAGCACATGCGGCAAATTCTGGTCCCACTCCTCCTTCGTCATCGAGTTGATAAGGATGAAATACGCCGTCTCCTCAGGCGACCAGACCTCCGGCTCATACACAAAGGCAGGACGCAGCCGAATCTCCCCGTCCTTCGCCTCGGTCACCAGCAGAGAGCCCTCCTCAAGACCAAACTGCTTACGCAGCTTCGCCGGAAGAACCAAGGTCCCCCGCTTCCCCATTTTGATCGTGGTGGTCATCACTCTGAACCTCTGAATATCAGAATATCAGATACTCGGAGGAGCCGATTTGACTTTCGCATATACAAGGTATATACACAAAAAGTGGACGTTTTTTCTTATATCGAGACCAGACGTTCGTATGGGATGCAAGTAAGGCAATTGAAAATCGCAAGAAGCATGGGGTCGCGTTTGAGACAGCGTGTGAGGCGTTCTTCGATGACTTCGCGATTTATGTAGAAGCAACCGCCGGAAATGAGAATCGGAGTGCGGTGATTGGTTCAAGTAGCGCCCGTCCTCTGTTGTACGTCGTCCATGTCGCGCAAGAGGAAGATCAAATCAGGATCATCTCGGCCCGCGCTGCAACACGGAAAGAAAGGAGAATCTATGAAGACGGCTAAGGAACGAATGTGGGAGAGAATGCGGACGCCGCGGGTAATGACATCGATCAGCCTGCGAATCCCGGAGAGCGTAATCGAGACGCTAAAAGAAATCGCTCCGAGCCTCGGGTTTTCCGGGTATCAGGGCTTGATCAAGACGTACATCAGCGAGGGGCTACGCAGAGATACGGAACGGCTCGAAGGCTCCCAAGTGCAGGCACTCACCGAAAGCCTGCGTAAACAAGGCGTCGCCGATGAGCAAATCTCAGCAGCCATAGCAGAGGCAGGACTAAAGACGGCGTGACATTGACGTCCTAATTCAAAAACATCGTCCGATAAAGCGTATCCCGCTGCACCGGCTTGAACCCCGCATCCCGGATAATCCGCCGCAGCTCTTCCTCCGTCGTGCAATTCGACGTCCCCGCCGCCTTCACCACATTCTCTTCCAGCATCACGCGGCCAACATCGTTCCCGCCAAATCGCAGCCCCATCTGCAGCACCTTCAGCCCCTGCGTCACCCAGCTCGCCTGCACATTCTCAATGTTGTCGAGATACATCCGCGAGATCGCCAGCGTCTTCAGATACTCCACCGAAGTAGCCTCATCCCACCCACGCCCACCCAGCGCCGTATTATTCGGCTGAAAGCTCCACGGAATAAACGCCGTAAATCCGCCCGTCTCCTCCTGCAGCCGCCGCACCACTTCGAAATGGTTCACCCGCTGCTCCATCGTCTCGCCCACGCCGAACATCATCGTCGCCGTAGTCCGCATCCCCAGCTCATGCGCCGTCCGGTGCACGCTCACCCAATCCTCCGTCCGGCACTTCAGCCGCGCAATCCTGAACCGCACCTCATCATCCAGAATCTCCGCGCCGCCGCCGGGAATCGAATCCAACCCGGCATCACGCAGCCGCAAAATCGTATCCTTCAGCGAAAGCTCCGAGTACTCCGCAATCGCCAGCACCTCGCTCGCGCTCAAACAGTGCAGCCATATCGAAGGAAACCTCTCCTTGATCCCCCTGAACAGCCGCTCAAACCAATCAATCTTCAAATCCGGATGAATCCCACCCTGCATCAGCACGCCCGTCCCGCCCATCTCCAGAGTCTCGCGAATCTTGTCGTAGATCGTCTCGAACTCCAGGATGTACCCTTCAGCCGCCAGCTTGCCCCTTCAGCGGCCGATAGAACGCGCAGAACGTGCAGTACTCCGTACAGAAATTCGTGTAGTTGATATTCCGGTCGATGATGTAGCTGACCACGCCCTCGGGATGCATCCGCCGCCGCACCGCATCGGCCTCCATCCCAATCCCGATCAAATCATCGCTCGCAAAACAATCCAGCGCCTGTTCCCGGCTGATTCCCATAAATAAATTCTACGCTGGCCCAATAACGCCGTCATTGGACGCTTTCGGTATTTGGCCTGTGAAATTAAGCGCGAAGAGATCCAATGCAAAGCGAGGTTGTTCCAAGGGGTCTTGTGGAAACGCAAAAACCTTGCCCGGCAAGGACGAGGCAAACGTTACCAGAGAACAAAAATCTTGCGCTTTGTCGCCGTCGCCAAAGTGTAGCAGCGCATAACTGTAAACCTCCTCGAAGCCGCTAAGGGTGGAAACAGCGATGCCGTTTGTTTTGGAAAAAACGCCTATAAATGTCTGTTCATTCGAACTCGTGACGAAGGTCATTTCTCACCTCTAGCCTCGAATGATACCCAGCCCTACCGAAAGCTCAAAGAGATTTGCTCGCGCCCAAACCAGTTTTTGCAGATACTATTCTCCATGGTCGGCTATTACCGCCCTCGCACTAACAGCCAAATCACCACCCCAAGCATCAACACCACAACACTCACCCCCGCCTTCACCCAAACCCCAATCACCGCGACCTTCTCTTCCAGCGCCTCCACCCGATGCTCCTTCTGCTCAACCGACAGCCGAGTCTTCTTCACCTCTTCATCCACCAGAGAAACCTGCGCGCTCACATCCTGCAGCTGCCGATAAAGCCCCGCATGCGCCTTGGTCACCTGCCCCAGGTCGCCCCGAACTCCCTCCGCCATTGCGAGCATCGCAGCTTCAGTGGCCTTCTCCGACGCCGCCTTCGACGAAAAAAACTTATCCGCCATCGGCACCAGCCGGCTGATATGCGGAAGCAGCTCAAACAACTGCGCTAATAACTTCGGCCACATAAGCTAACGCTCCCCGCAATCCCCAACCAGCAACTAACAACTAGCAACTAGCAACTGACAGCTAACCACTAACCACGCGCCTCTGCCGCCACTGCACCCAAACCGTCCCCACCGCAAGCAGCAGAATCGCAGTCATAATCCCCTGCGACCACAAACAGTAGATGCACCACTTCTCAATCACGAACGCCTCCAGATAGCTCAGCATCGCCGCGAAGAAGAACCCCACCTGCGCCAGTTCCAGCACCACCCACATCCGTCCCCACAGCGCGCACCCCGCCATCAGCGCATATCCGATGATCCCCAGCATCGCCACCGGTATGTGCCCCTTCGAATTCGGGTCCTCATCGAAGGTCCGCGCCGGAAACACAGCATACCGGCTATGATTCACCGTCCCGCAGTCGAACTTCTCCGTCACCGCACACGGCGGAGCCTGCGATGGATCCTGGTAGTGCACCCTGAGCGCCATCCCGCTCACAACCATCCCCGCAAACGCCAGCAAAGCAATCAGATATTTCATTCTCCAATTCTACTTTGCCGGCGCCGCGGCTTCTGGATCAATTATTTCTTGAGGACCTTCCCGGTCGTCGCGTCCACCACTTCTCTGTAGCCGCCGCTCTTCTCGTCGCCCCACACGATGTACCAGAATGGATCCGGCAACTTCGCTGTCGCTCCCAGCTCAATATCCGTCAGCGGCTTTTCCGGATTCTTCTTCAGCCACTCCGCAGCATCCGCCGCCGCCGCCTGGTACGCCGCATCCGAGTCCACCGTCGACGAAGAGATCTGCACTGGCATCGCGTCACGCGTCTCGCCGGCCCACTGCAGCGGCAGCCCTTCCGTCCCACCCTTGTGAATATCCGGCAGCACCGTTGCGATCGAGTACGTGTCAACCCGCATTAAATGCTTGCTCGGCGCCGCGAACGTCACCTCCCAAACCGCCGCCTTCCCGCCTTCTTTCTTGAACCCCGTAAGATCCTTGGCCGCAATCTTCATCAGCACCACGTCCGGCGACCAGCTGAACGCGGACTTGTACAACGGGTAATAAGCCGTCTTACCCGTCACCGGCAGCGCAGGCGCTTCAGCCGCCGGCTTTGCTGCCGTCGAATTATCGCTCACAGCCGGCGTGCTCGAACTGTTGCACCCTGCGAAAAGCAGCGCCGCTACGGTCGCCGCACTTAGCCCAAAACCTTTCAACACAGCCCTCATTTGGATTCCTCCATCCATATGCCATTTCTATCGATTGAATGACTTTCTTGCCATCAACAACTCGTGCCTGCGACGGCACATTGCCTCATTAATTCAGCGGCCCATTATAACCAGATTCGATAGCCCTTCGGCCACCGCACCGCCCAACAGTGCCTTAATCCACAATCCCGCCGACTCCGCAAGGCGCCTCACACGCAATTTCACCCCTCACCGCTCTTCTCGCAACAGGCTCAGTTCTCCGCCGCCGCGCGCAACACCTCGTCTCCCAGAATCCAGTTGACCCCACGCGCCACTCAGGTATCCTTGTTAGCAATTTTCGATAGCAATTTTCCGCTCGCTATCGGCAACCCCGCTCCCGCGCCGCGTTCTTTATCCTCACCAGGAGACACGCCATGCAATGCCCCGTCTGCAACACAGAAGTCTCCCCCCAGCAATCCTTCTGCACCCACTGCGGAGCCCCTCTCGCCGCCGCCGCTGCTCCCGCTCCTCAGTCCGCGCCGCCACCGCCGCCCGTCTACACTCCGCCTGCCGCCTACGCGGCGCCGCCGCCCTCTGGCGCGATCCCCCCTCCCATCGCCGGTTCCTCCGGCCTCTCCGACACCGCCGCCGGCGCCATCGCCTACATCACCATCATCCCCGCCATCATCTTTCTCATCATCGAGCCCTACAACAGGAACCCCTTCGTCCGCTTCCACTCCATTCAGTGCCTTGGTCTCGCCGTCGTCTCCTTCGCCCTCCAGATAAGCGTCTCCATTATCGGAATGATCGTGCACGTCATCCCCATCATGGGAGCGGTCCTCACCGGCATCCTCCATCTCGTCGTCTTCGCGTGCATCGTCATCGCCTGGCTCATGTGCATCATCAAAGCCAGCCAGGGCCAGTGGTTCAAGCTCCCCGTCATCGGCGACTTCGCCGAAAAGCAGGCCCGCGGCTAACCCAATAACACCAACAAAAGGGGCCACGGATCAAATCCGTGCCCCTTCGCCTTTCCCTTTACCCTCTACCCTCTACCCTAAAAACCTTCCCAGCCGCCTCTTCATCACCGCCACCGCCTCGGCGCTCTCATCCACCATGATGAATCGCCGCCCATGCTTCGCCGCCGCCTCGCCCGCAGTCCCGCTGCCCGCAAAAAAATCCAGCACCGTCTCCCCCGCATTCGAGTGCACCTTTACGATCCGCTCCAATATCCCGAGCGGCTTCTGCGTCGCATACCCGGTCTTCTCCTTGCCCGTCGGAGAAACGATCGTATGCCACCAAACATCCGTCGGCGTCTTCCCTCTTGCCGCCTTCTCCGCGCCCACCAGCCCCGGAGCCATATAAGGAATCCTGTCGCTTGCCGCCAGATTGAACGTGTACCGCTCCGTGTCCTTCGTGTACCACAGAATGTTGTCGTGCTTCGCCGGCCACCGCTTCGTCGCCCTCGCCCCATAGTCGTACGCCCAGATAATCTCGTTCTGGAAGCACTCTCGCCCGAACACCTCATCCAGCATCACCTTGCAGTAGTGCACCTCGCGATAGTCGATATGCAGGAACAGCGACCCCGTCGCCGCCAGCACCCGATGCGCCTCCTCCATCCTTGGCCGCAGAAAGCCGATAAAATCCTCAAAGCGGTCGCCATACCCACCCTCCGCGGCGTCCTTCACCACCTCGGTCCGGTACCGTCGCCCGCCAAACCCCACCCTGTCCCCACCCTCGTCCCGGACAGTCTTCATCTGCGTCCGCGCCTGTCTCCGCCCTGTATTGAACGGCGGATCGACATAAATCAGCTCCACCGATCCCGCCTCTATCTCGCGCAGCGCCTCCAGATTATCTCCCTCGACGATGCGATTCCCACTCCTGCTCATCCCTGCTCCTTCAATCCAAAAGCCGACCCCTCTAACACTAACGCAGACTTTTTCTTGAGCGCCTATGCGTGTATCGTTTCTCGAGTACATCCCGACGGTCCCTTGCCAACCCCCGACCTCATCTACGCCATGCTCTCCCACCCCGGCCGCGTCCGCCAGGGCAACGAGGACGCCTGCGCCGCCTCCCTCGAAGCCAACGCCTTCGTCGTCTGCGACGGCATGGGCGGAGCCGCCGCCGGTGAGGTCGCCAGCCACCTCGCCGCCGAAAAGTTCCTCGCCTGCCTCACCCCCAACGGCGCTGAACCCTCCCGCCCCGCCACCCCGCAGGTACGTCTCAACGCCGCCATCCAGGCCGCCAACCACTCCATCTTCCAGAAGGCTAAGAACTCCCCCGAACTCTCCGGCATGGGAACCACCCTCGTCGCCCTCCTCTACGTCCCACCCTCCACCCCAACCGGCGCCGCAGCCCCAAACAGCACCCCAGCCCCAAACAGCGCCGCAGCCTCAAACCAGGCTCACACCGGAGCTGAAGCCCCCGACCCAACCCAAGCCCACGCCCCAACCCAACCCCACGCCTCAATCGAACCCCACGCCCCAACCGAACCCCACGCCGCAACTGCCCCCCCCGCCACAATCGAACCCTATCTCCCAATCGATCCCTACACCCCGACCCAAGCCCTCACTCCAACCGAACGCCCCACCCTCTGGCTGGCCCACGTCGGCGACAGCCGCTGCTACCTCTACCGCCAGCGCATCCTCACCCAGCTCACCGCCGACCACTCCCTCGTCGAGGAGCAGCTTCGCGCCGGCCAGATCACCGCCGCCGAGGCCGCCCGATCCCCCATGCGCAACTTCATCACCCGCGCCGTCGGCTCCCAGTCCACCACCGACGCAGACATCCAGTCGCTCACCATCTACCCGGGCGACATCTACCTCCTCGCCTCCGACGGCCTCAACCGCGAGCTCTCCGACTCCGATATCGCCACCGTCTTAGCCGACATCCCCTCCCCGCCCACCCAACCCTACCTCGCCGCCGCCTGCCAGACCCTCGTCAACGCCGCCAACCTCCACGGCGGCCGCGACAACATCACCGTCCTCCTCGTAGCCTTCCCCAAAGGCATCGAACGCCGCCGCCCCCGCCACACCTGACCTTCAGGCTAAGCCGCAGACAACGCCCCATAACGCCACCGCAGCCCGCTCGCTATTTTGTCATTCTGAGCGCAGCGAAGAACCCCCGCATTTCGCTTTTGTCGCTGCCTGTTCTTTTGTTGTCATTCCGCAGCGTAGCGGAGGAATCTGCTATTGCCTTTGCCTTTGCTGTTGCCTGTTCTTTTATCCACCCCCCAAACCTGTCGTTTCGACCGAAGCGATTCACAGCCTCACCGTGAATTGCGTAGCGGAGAGCTTGTCCTGAGCGAAGTCGAATGGAATCCGCTTCTCTACCCAGACCCCATCCCAGCCCAGACGCCTTTGCCGTTGCTTTCAGTTGTCATCCACCACAAAAGCACCGCAATTAACTACCACTTTGCAATAGGATCGCAAAATCCGGTAATTCTTCCCTAAACCAAGCAAAGCATTGCGCACTAACTACTTACAGGCAAAAAAGTTAAGAGAAATCACCTCAAATTGTTTTGACTTGGCGCTTCAGTCTATCTATAAATAATCCTCTGACTCCCGCGGACGGTAACCTGCTTTCCATTTAAAGGAGCTCGATCAATGAGGCTAAGAAATCTCTTTACCAATCCAGTGTCAGCGCTGATATTGGCAGCCTGCGCAGTCACTTCAATCCCCACCGCCCATGCAGACACCTTCGTCTGGGCAACATGGACGGCCGACACCCCTAGTACTGGCAGCAGCACCAACGGCTCAGCCTCCGGCACTATGCCCGGCTTCACCATCAGCTATTCCGGTCAAATCACCGAGCTCAACGGTGGCCCCTCCTGGGTTCCTGCCGCCTCCACTCCCGACACTTGGATCGGCGGAGTCGTCGGCAATGGTCCTCCTGTCGGCGCAACTTCCATCCATATGACAGGCGGGAGCCCTGGAACTGAAACCATCACCTTCTCCGGCCCCGTAGCCAACCCCGTTCTTGCCATCTGGAGCCTCGGTGAGCCCGGCGTGCAAACCAGCTTCGACTTCAACTCCAGTGAACTCTTCACCATCGCTGGCGGCGGTGGCAGTGCAGAATACGGTGGCAGCGGCCTGGTCCTCAACTCGGCCGGCACAGGCGTCACCGGCAACGAGGGCAATGGACTCATCGAACTCCTCGGCGTCTATACCTCCTTCACCTTCACCACGCCGGACTACGAGAACTACTACGACTTCACCATCGGCGAAGATCAGACCGTCACCGCCACCCTGCCTCCCGTCGGCACTACCACCGGCACAGTCCCTGAACCCGCAACCCTCTCCCTCTTCGGAATGGGCCTCGCAGCTCTACCCTTCGCCCGCCGAGCTCTCACCCGCAAACGCTAACTTTCCTCCCCAGCACGCCACGGGTCCGGCCCAACCAAGGCCGGATCCGGGTCGAATCCACCACTCTGACACGCTGCTCGGGCGTATCTCCTCGTGTCAAAAAGGACGTTTTCCTCCACCAAATATTCTTAACTCGCAGCTCGCAGCTCATAGCTCGCAGCTGGAATCCAAAACGCCTTTATTTTCAGCCTCTCCAACTATTTTTTGCGAAATTCCCCAGCAAAATCGCATGTCAAGCCCCGCGCCACTAAAAAATCCTGTAACTCAAACCCCACCAACACTTACCAACCCAAAGAAAAGTGGCCATTAGTTATGTGCCATTCGCTAAAATAGAACTAGACTAGGAGATTGAAAAACAAACGAAACATCTTTCGGTTCTGAGAGATCCAGCTGAGAGATTCAGCCAAGGCCCGGCCACTATCCTGGCCTAACTGATTGATTCTGGGTATTTTAGCTATAAGTCCTTTGTTTAGAATATTTTGCAGACACAAGCACCCTGCAACCATCTAAAAACAAAGACTTTATCGCCGGGCAATAGGGGGGTGTGGGTCAACCCTGTTCCTCAGGCTCAACCTTCTTGACCTCGGCGTCGAAAGAGCCCGAGCCAAGACGAACCCGCACCAGTTCGTCCGGAGCCGTCTCCGCAGCCGAGCGCAGCAGCCTCCCGTCAGCCGAGTACGCGAGAGCATACCCGCGACTCAGCACCGCCAGTGGCGAAAGCGCCTCCAGCCGCGTGGAGGCCCTGCTCAACCGCTGCCGCAAACTCACGGTACTCTGTGAAGCCAGGCTCCGCAGCCGCGCCGTCGCCCCCTCGAGCCGCCGCCGGGCTCTGGCAACCCGCAGCGCGACGTTCTGCTGCCGCAGGCGCGCAGTGAGCGCCTCCAGCCGCTGCGAGCTCACCCGCAGCCGCCGCGCTACAGCCCCGTTGAGCCGAAGTTGCAGCTCATCGAGCCGCTGTCCGCGCCGCCCAACGCTGTCCCGCAGCCGCAGCAGCAGCGAGTCGGCAGACAGCCGTGCCACCCGCTGCCGGGCATGCAGCAGCCGGAACCGCACCGCCCGTTCAAGGCGTTGCCCCAGCAGCTCAACCCGCTCGCCAATGCGATGCTGCGCAGCCGTCACCATCTCCGCAGCCGCCGACGGCGTAGCCGCGCGCAGATCGGCCACCAGATCGGCGATCGTAAAGTCCGTCTCGTGCCCGATAGCCGACACCACTGGCAGCCGCGAAGCTGCAATCGCCCGCGCAAGCGACTCCTCGTTAAACCCCGCCAGGTCCTCGAGCGAGCCGCCGCCGCGAGCCAGAATAATCACATCGGCCCGCTCAGGATGAGCATTGAACCAGCGAATCCCCGCAGCAACGCTGGAGCAGCAGTTCGCCCCCTGCATCGCCGCCGGATAGATAAGCAGGTTCAGCCGCGAGTGACGCCGCCGGACCACGGTAATAATGTCCCGGACAACCGCCCCGCTCGGCGACGTGATAACGCCCACGCAGCGCGGAAAGCGGGGCAGCGGACGCTTGCGCGCAGCATCGAAGAGCCCCTCGGCCAGCAACCGCGCCTTCAGCTGCTCAAAGGCAAGCTGCAGCGCCCCGGCGCCCCGCGGCTCCAGTGTCTCGCCGATAAGCTGCAGCTGCCCGCGCGACTCGTAGATCGAGATGCGCCCCTTCACCAGCACGGCCAGGCCATCGAGCTCATTCTGAGGCGGCCGAAGACGCAGCAGAATCGCCTGCCGCCGGAAGATGACCACCGGAAGCTGCGCCTCGCCGTCCTTGAGCGTGAAATAGAGATGACCCGAAGGCGCAAGCCGGGTGTTGGAGACCTCGCCCTCCACCCAGACGTCGTCATAGCCCGACTCAACCTGCTGCCGCACATCGCCAACCAGCTCGCGGACGCTCCAGATACGCCGCTCCGCCGGCAACTTGGCCGCCTTCTTCGCCTCCGCAGGCGGCGCGCTGAAGAGCAGCCCAAGCTGCGAAGCGCCAGCCGGCGCCGCCGGCTCAGACGGCCTCGCAGACGCAGCTCTGGGAGAGCGGGCGCGCAGCTTGGCCAACGTCGGCGGTTTCTCTTCGGGGTCGGACATACCGCCCTGAGTCTAGCATCGTGGCTACCGCCAGAACCGGCTCACCAGCCAAAGCAACAGACTCAGCAGAACGCTAACAACCAAACAGGTTGCAAGCGGGAAATAGACCGACCAATTGCGGCCACGGATCGAAATATCTCCGGGAAGCCGGCCAAAAGGAAGGTGCAGTCGGCCCGAAGCAGCAACAATCGCTCCGGCCAGCACCAGGAACAGGCCTGACAGTATGAGGAATCGCGCAAGACTGGGCATTGGGAGGTTACTGCGGAATCACGCTATTGCCCCCAGCACCGCGGCAGCCTCGCGAAGCAGGTCGTCCGGTTGGCAGGGCTTGGTGAGGATGCTTACAGGAAGAGACAGCCGGCTGGCTTCATCGCGTACCTTCTTCAGGTTGGAATAGAAGCCTGTGAGGACCAGAATGCGGCAGTCCGGCAGCTCCTGGGTAATCTCGTTGACCAACGCAATGCCATCCTTGCCGGGCATGGTTATATCGCAAAGCAGCAGATCGGGCCGGAAGTCGCGGGCACTCTCCATCGCATCGTTTACGGAGTACGCGGCTTTAGCGTGAAAGCCGCCTTTTCCGAACACCAGCGTTAGGGTATCAGCCACCAGACGTTCATCATCCACCACGAGAACACGCCGCATAGACGCACACCTCTGTCTGTATTGAAAATCGACCCAGGCAGAAAGATGTGACAGTTCTGCAGCAGATGCGGTGCACTTGTGGAAATGTGGACTCTTCTAACCTGAAACAACCTTAGTTCAGGCCGGCCAATTAGTCGAATTAAAATTTCAACTTAGTTGATATCGCACCTCCAGTCAGACTTTTAGAGAAGCCTTCAGCTTCTGCTAAGGTGAACGGAGAACCTTGCTCCTCCGAGGGAATCAGATTGCAACTTGCTGCTTTCATTGCCGGATTGGTCTGCTGCCTGAGCGTCGCACTCGATGCCTTCCAGACCATTATCCTGCCGCGCAGGCCCGCGGGACGGCTCAGAATTACCCGGCTGTTTTTTATCCTGACATGGCAGCCATGGTCCGCGCTGGCGCCCCATATTCGCAACAAGCGAGTGCGCGAACAGGTCTACAGCATCTACGGACCACTCTCGCTCTTGCTTCTGCTGGCACTGTGGGCCGTACTGCTGGTTACAGGGTTCGCACTCTTCTACTTTGCCCTTGGCTCACCATACGGAGACTCCCTACTGGGGCGGAACCCGGGGATGTGGGCGCGCTTTCGCACCGACCTCTATGTCAGCGGAACGACCTTATTTACCCTGGGCTTGGGGGACGTGGTGCCCACAGCACTCTCGGCCCGCGCGCTGCTCATCGTCGAATCAGGCGTTGGACTGGGTCTCGTGGCACTGGTCATAGGATATGTGCCCGTCCTGTATCAGGCATTTTCGCGACGCGAAGTCAGCATCGCCTTGCTGGACGCCCGCGCGGGCTCGCCACCCACGGCGACCGAGCTGCTGCGCCGCCACGGGTTCGAAGGCGGCCACGAAGCTCTCGCCGAGCTCCTTGCCGAGTGGGAACGATGGTCGGCCGAAATACTCGAGTCCCACATCTCCTACCCGCTCCTCTGCTACTACCGGTCGCAGCACGATAACCAGAGCTGGCTATCCGCACTCGTCGCCATCCTCGATAGCTGCGCTTTGCTGATCTCCATCGTCGAGGGCACGTCCGCGCGACAGGCCCAGCTAACTTTTGCGATAGCAAGACACGCGCTGGTCGACCTCGGGCACGTCTTCCACCTCGAACAGCGCGCAAAACAAGCTGAAAGCCGAGACCGGCTGCCGCCAGAGGAATTTAAGCGCCTCTGCACAGTACTCGGAGACATCAGCCTCCGTATGTGCGGCGATCCAGCCTCCGCGACCCGCCTGCATGCCATTCGCGCGCTCTACGAGCCCCACGCGTTCGCGCTCTCCGAGTTCCTTAGGATGCCGCTGCCAACCTGGATCCCTGAGCCCCAAGCGAAGGACCAGTGGCTCACCATCGCCCGCCTGCGCGACGAAGCAGAGGCAGTCTTAAGCGGCCGCAGGCATACCGCCGCTCAACTGCACGATGACGATCACTAAGGATCCTGCTACTGCGCTGCCAGAGCCGACTGGCCCGCCGGAGCAGGGTTAAGCTTCTCGGCGGCGATCGTACCGGCGGCGCCCTTGGCGTCTTTATCCTTCAACTGCGCATAGATCTTCTTTGCAGCGTCGGCGTTGCCCTGAGACTCATAGAGCTCGGCCAACTGTAGCTGCGCGGTACCGGCAGGAACCGAAGTCGTCGGCTTGGCGGTCAGCTGGTTGTACAGCTCGATAGCCTGCGGCGTCCGCCCAGTCTGGCGATAAAGCTGCGCCAGCGCGAGCTTACCCAGCGCAGCAAGATCCGCATCCCAGAAACCTGCCACCTGCTTCAGCGCAGCCTCCGCAGAGGCGTTCTCACCGGCCTCCATATAGGTCAAGCCCGCAAAGTAGCGAGCGTTCCTTCCAGCCGGCGTCATGCCGTACTGGTTCGCGGTCGACATAAAAATGGAATTGGCCGCGCGCGCACGATCCGCGGCAGAATGGAACGTCTTGACCTCAACCGGAACCGGTTCGCCCGGGTACGCAATCGGTGTCTGGTAGATGGCCATCCCTCCGCCGAAAGCCACCGAGGCCTTCTCCGAGCGGCTGTTGTAAACCACGAAGCCCACGACCACGGCCACAATAACTGCCAGCAAAATGGCGCTGGTGATGATGACGGAGCGGCGGTTCTCGCTCGCCCAGGTAAGGCCATGGGTGGTGACGTCGACGAACTGGTCGTGCTTGAGAGCTGCTTTGGTCTGCTGATCCACTGTGTTGGTTTTCCTTTATCGTTGCTGCCGGTTCGGGGCGGCAAGCAGCTTCGGCGAAGCCGTTCGCGCGAGCCTCCGAACCCAGAACTTTAAGTCTATCAGTTGAAGCCGCTAAACGCCGCTCGCGCTCACGGCTGCCCCACCGGCCCCGGCGGCCCGAGCACGTGAATAGTATGCAGCCAGGTCGCCGCAATAGATGGCCAGTGTGAGATAGGCAGGTCAGTAGGCCGGCTCCCAAACCCATGGCCTCCCTGCGTATAGATATGCAACTCCGCTGGAATCTTCGCATCCTTGAGCGCCTGGTAGTACACCAGCGCCGTCTCTACATGCGCGGTATGGTCGTTCTCCGCAATCACTATAAACGTAGGAGGAATCTGTGCCGTAGGCTGAAACGTCGGACTCACCTTGCCATCCTGCCCCAGCAAACCCGCCGGATACAGCAGCATCTGGAAGTTAGGCCGAGCATCGACCGTAGAAGCCGGAACATTAGAAGCCGGCACATTTGGACTCTTGTACTCCGGATGAGTGCTCATAAGAACCGCAAGATTCCCACCCGCCGAGAACCCGATAACCCCAACCTTGTTCGGATCGATCTTCCACTCAGCAGCATGCGACCGAGTAAGCCGAATCGCCTGCTGCGCGTCCTCCATGTCCTCCGGATTCTCTGGAAAGTGCCCCTTCTCCGGCACGCGGTACTTCACCAGAACCCCCGTTATCCCGATAGAGTTCAGCCACTCGCAGATCTCCGAGCCCTCCAGGTTCCATGTCAGATGGTCATACCCGCCACCCGGCAGCACCAGCACCGCCGCCCCGCTGTTCTTCGCCGCATCCGCCGGAAAGATCGTAATGCTGGGCTGGCTGACATTCTTGATCCGCGTCGTAGCCTTGCCGGCATACATCCGGTTAGCATCCGTGGTCGGGTCAATCTCCGGCCCTGTAATCGTGGACGGCTCAGGATTGCCATTCGGCCAAAGCAGCAGCGTCTTCTCCTGCCCCAGAACCGGCATGACGCACACACTCAGCACAAGGAAACAACGCAGAAATTTCATGCGGAAATCTTATTGCAAATTGGTCCGACCTGCGAGATTAATCGCACCAAGCCCCGGCCCGACTACCAACCTGGCCCGGAGCGCGGATTATTTTAATATCCCGCCAATTCTGACCAAGGCCCACATCGGCAACAATCGGCACCGAAAACTCCGCAACATGTTCCATCTCATGCTGCACCAGCTTATGAAGTTCTTCAGCCTCTTCAGGAATGACATCGAACAGCAGCTCATCATGCACCTGCAGCGTCATCCGCGAGCGCAGCTTGCGCGCACGCAATCGCCGCGTCAATCCTGCATCATCGCCAGCTTGATCAAATCGGCAGCCGTGCCCTGCAGCGGAGTATTGACCGCAGTGCGCTCCGCAAAACCGCGCATATTCGGATTGCGCGACTGAATATCCGGAATCGGCCGCACCCGCCCAAAGTACGTCCGCACCGAGCCCTCCCGCCGCACCGTCTCCAACATCTCATCAATAAATCGCCGCACACCGGCATACCGCTCAAAGTAAGTCTCGATGTACTGCTTCGCCTCTTCTGCGTCGATGTTCAGTTGCGCCGCCAGCCCAAACGGGCTGATGCCATAAACAATCCCGAAATTCACCGCCTTCGCGCGGTTGCGCGTCTCCTTCGACATCGTCGCCGGATCGACCCCAAAGACCTCCGCCGCCGTCAGCGTATGAATATCCTTGCCCGTGCGATACGCATTCAAGCAGCAGCGGGTCCTGCGAGAAGTGAGCCATCAGCCGCAGCTCGATCTGCGAGTAATCCGCCGACATCAAAAGATTCCCCGGAGCCGCCACAAACGCAGCCCGAATCTCCCGTCCCACAGCAGTTCGCACCGGAATATTCTGCAGATTCGGGTTGGTGCTCGAGAGCCGTCCCGTCGCCGTCCCAACCTGATTGAACGTCGTGTGGACGCGCCCCTCCGCATCCGCAAGCTGCGGCAGCGAGTCAAGGTAAGTCGACTTCAGCTTCGCAAGCTGCCGATACTCAAGCACCAGCGCCGGCACCGATGGTGTTCCGCAAGCTCTTCGAGCACATCCTGCGCAGTCGAAACGACCTTGCCCTTGCCGTACTTCATCGGCTTGGGCAGCATCCATCTTGTTGAACAACACATCCCCAAGCTGCTTCGGAGAGTTGATGTTGAAGCTATGCCCGACTGCTCGAATAAATGCGCTCAGCCAGATCGTCGATCTCAACCGCCAGACGTGTCGACATCGCGCCAAGAACCCGGATCAATCCGGACACCCGCCTGCTCCATGCGCAACAGCACCGGCACCAGCGGCTTATTGAGTTCGATAGTCTCGTCACTACAACCTCCAGCGGCGCACTGCAGTCCCGGTACTATTCGCGAATGGCTTCGCGTCCGGCCCGCAAACAGCATCTCCGCCGTCACCGCACCGCCCAGCGCCGGATCATCCTTCGGTATTTGGTGCTCGACCGTGCCGGCCTCAGCCACCTGAACTCCAAGCGCCGACGCCAGCCGCGCAACCGCAGCAGCGGCCTCCGCAAGCCGCTTCGGATCGTTGGGATTGTTCTTCGTCGGCTGATGCACAAAGCCACGGCTGGTAGTGCGCGCCGCAATATCGGGCAACGTATGCGAGCCATGCGTCGGATTCACCAGGTAGCTCAGCAGCATCACGTCGTCCCGCACCCCGGCAAGCGAAACGTTATGCGGCTGCAAGCGCACGCAGCACCGCCTTCAGATCGTGAACATCCTTCGGAGCTGGATCCGCAAGCGCCTCTTTCACCCCCGGCATATCAAGCGAAACCTCAATAGCAGCATGGTCCGAAACGGCAAGACCAAGCCGGCAGGCAGGGTCACTGCGTCGGCGCAGCCGCTGTCACTAAACGAATCCGAGGCTCCGGCGCGCCAAATAGAGACATATTCTCAGCCGGAGGCGGCTCCGGCTTCCGCCACATCATCGGACGGCTCAGCAGCGAACTCTTCAGCAATCGCACGCGCATCCTCGAAGATAGCCAGCGCCATGCCACGCGGCATCTTCGTCTCCGGATTGATCCCCGCGCCTCGCTCAGAAGCAGCCGCAACCTCAGCTGCGGTCGGCTTCAGGTTGTAGCTGATAACGCTGTGATCCGCAGCCGGCGCAAGATCTTTCAGCAAAGTCGTGAATTCAAGCTCCGTGAACAGCTCCCGGCAAGCCGCATTATCCACCGGCTGCGTCCGCATCGCCTCCAGCGAGAACTCGATCGGCACGCTCGTATGAATCGTCACCAACTCCTTCGAGAGCAGAATGTTCTCACGGTTATTTTGGAGCGACTCCCGATAAGTCTTCTTCTTCACCTCATCCGCGCGGTCCAGCGCAGCCTCCACTGTCCCGAACTGCTGTATCAACTCAACCGACCCTTTGTCCCCAATCCCCGGAGCCCCCGGAATGTTGTCAACCGAATCCCCACGCAGCGCCATCACATCCACAACCCGCTCCGGCGGCACACCCAGCACCTCCTCCACCCCCGCCGGCTCAAAATCAGATTGTCCTTCGTCGGATTCAAAATGCGACACGTCATCGTTGACCAGCTGCATCATGTCCTTATCCGACGACACCACATAGACATGGTGACCCATCGTCGCCAGCTTGCAGCTCAGAGTACCAATCACATCGTCCGCCTCGAAACCCCTCGTAATAAAGAATCGGAATCCGAAACGCCTCAAGCGCCCGCCGAATATACGGCTGCTGCTGGATCAGGTCCGGAGGCGTCTCCGTCCGATTGGCCTTGTACCCGCCATACTCGATCGTCTCGAACTGCTGCGTCTTGATGTTGAACTTCTGCACGTCCTTCATCTGCGTCGCCAGCTCATTCCGATGCACCGGCGCGCCAACGTCATACACCGCCGCCAGATACTCCGGCGCAAAGTCCTTGCGCAGCTTATTGATCATGTTGACAAAAACATACGTCGCCGCCGTCGGAATCCCGGTGCGCGTCGACATCGGCCGCTGCCGCTGCATCGCGTGGTAAGCCCGAAAGATAAAGGCCATCGAGTCGAGCAGGTAGACAGGGGGTTTGCCGGTATTTTTGGATTTACTCTTCGCGGAATCATCAGGCATGGCTTTTAGATGGTAGCGCGTCGACGAAGACCCCGCACTTGACAAAACCCTCGCGCCGGAGACCCCACGCTAAACCTCAACTGCACCCTCCTCCACCCCGCTCCTATCCTTCGACAAATCCGAAGTCCAGACCTATCCATAATAGATTGAATACTTTGCGCAATATCGATAGGGGGAGGGGGCATTACAGGATCAGCATGCAGTCCCCGTAAGAGAAGAACCGGTAGCGCGCCCGAACTGCATGTGCATAAGCCGCAAGAACCGCCTCTCTCCCGGCAAAAGCGCTCACCAGCATCAAAAGCGTGGACTGCGGAAGGTGAAAGTTGGTCAGCAGCCCACTCACCACCCGAAACCGATGCCCCGGGCTAATAAAAATGCTGGTTGATCCCGAATGCGCCTCGAGCGGTCTTCCCTCAGCAACCTGCGCACAATGTTCAAGCGTACGGGTAGTAGTAGTCCCTGCCGCAATAATCCTTCTCTTTTGCGCCAGTGCAGAGTTAATGGCTTCAGCCGTTGCCGCAGGCAGCGTGTAATGCTCAGCATGAAGCCTGATATCAGCCACCTCTTCCACGCGAACAGGCTGAAAAGTCCCCAGCCCCACGTGCAAAGTAAGCGTCTCAACCCGCACACCCTTCTCCCTGATCCGATCCAGTATCTCCGGCGTAAAGTGCAGCCCCGCTGTCGGCGCCGCAGCAGACCCAGCCTGCTGAGCCCCCGCCTTTTGAGCCCCCGCCTTTTGAGCATAAACAGTCTGATAGCGCGCCTTGTCCTCGGCCGTATCAGGCGCGTCTTTAGGACGGTGGATATACGGAGGCAGAGGCATGTGACCAATACGATCCAGAATCTCCAGAAATTTTGGCGTATGCGAAAAGCGCAACGTGCGCTCTCCAAAATCCCCCGCGCCAATAACCTCAGCTTCGAGAACAGGCAGCGTCTCTCCCGAAGCGAATTGTCCCGAAAATGTAGGCGCTCACCAGGCTGCACCTTCCGCCCAGGGCGAACCAGCGCGGACCACGTGTTCGGCTCTATCTGCTGCGTAAGTAGCACTTCAATACGCCCAGTAGGATCGGGCGAGTTGTGCTGGGTGTGCAGCCCCGCACGCGTAGCGTAAAGCCGCGCTGGCAGTACACGGGAGTCGTTCAGGATAAGAACGTCACCTGCACGAAGATGAGCCGGCAAATCCGAAAACTGCTCGTCGGTATAAGCACCCGTATTCCTGTCAAGCACAAGCATCCTGCTCGCCCCGCGAATAGCCGGCGGCGTCTGGGCGATGAGTCCTTCAGGAAGATCGAAGTGGAAGTCGGAGACACGCACTGATCTGATTTTAGTGGGAGTGTCCGCCGCTCGCCGCTCGTCCTTTACGCTGCATGTCAGCCAGTTCGACCGAGCGATCAAGAGCAGCTTGCACGGCAGCATTATCAGCGGCAACGTGCTTCGGCCACGTGACAAGAACACGGGAGAATGGCTTGGGAATAAGAAACCTATCCCAGGAGCGAAGCTCCCACGCACGCTCCGGCAGAACATAGAAGGTGCCTACCGTAGCGCCAACCCGCGCCGCAAGCTGCGCCGCCCCTGGCTTCGCAACCATGGCAGGCCCCCGCGGCCCATCTGCCGTAAACGCGCAGTGCAGGCCTTCATCATATGCGCGCTCCATATTTCGCAATCCCGCCGCGCCTCCGCGAGAGCTCGACCCACGAATCGGACGAAAACCAAGTCGAGCAACAGTGCGTGAAATTAGCTCGCCATCGAAGCTCTCGCTGATCAGGATGGCAATCCCGTGGTTACGAAAACGCCACGCACAGGCTAGCAGAGACCGATGCCAGAATGCGTAGACGCTGGCTTCCGTCGGCGGCCCCACGAAGGCGCCCTCATCCATCACGTCTTCATAACGCAGCGTCACGCCAAGGCATCGAACAATAAAACTCGCCAGTCGCGGGACAACCGCGAGAGTAATGCGTTGCTGAAATGTAAAGGCCGGCACGGAGATGAGTTTACCTGCGCTATTCGTGAGTTAGCTGTACTTCATCCAGCGGATAATCTCCGGCAGGTTCGGGCGCTTGCCATACATCAACACGCCAACCCGGTAGATGCGAGACGCAATCCACAGCACAACCAGAATGGTGACGACAAGCCCGCCGATCGAAATGGCGATTTCGTACCACGGTGGTTGCTTCACCGCAATGCGCACATACATGATCAGCGGCGTGCAGAAGGGGAAAAAAGAAAAGGCCTTCGCAATCATCCCATCAGGTTCAGTAACCACGCGGTAGAAGACCGTCGTACACGCAATCAGCGGCAGCATGAGGAATATATTCATCTGCTGTAACTCCTGCTCGGAACTGGTCATCGCGCCTATAGCTGCAGCAAGGCTGGAATACAGAAGGTATCCCAGCAGGAAGAAGATAATGAAGAAGATCACTTCAACCGCTGTGAGACGAAAGGGAATGCCGCCGGCCACGATACCGGAACCAGTCAGCGCCAGGCCCGCCACAATCCAGATACCGACCTGCGTCAGACCAACCGCCCCGACGCCGATCACCTTGCCGGCCATCATCTCTTCCGGCCGGATTGTGGCCAGCAGCACTTCGAAGATTCGAGAGGTCTTTTCTTCGATGATCGAGCGCGCCACGTTCATCCCGTAGAAGAGAATGACGAAGTACATCAGGAAGAAGAGACCGCCTGCGCTTGCGAGAGCTGTAGTGGTGTTGTCATCTTCCGAGGCCTTTGAGCTATCGAGCTCGACCTGTTGCATCAGCGAACTCACATCAGAGGCTCCCATGCCGGAGTGGGTAAGGCCCTCGCGCGTGAGAACGGTACGCACAGCGTCGCCGACAGTACCTTTGAGAGAAGTGCTTCCCTTCGACCGGGGCACCCATTCAAAGCTCGCTCGCGATTGGCCGGCAGCCGCCGGGTTCACCCAAAGGTAGCCATCGAGGCTTTTTGACTTAAGCTCGCCGTCAAGCACGTCTCGCGTATCAACCCCCGGCGGCGAGATCACCTCGGCGGTAATGCCAGGATCCTTATGGCTTTCCAACTCCGACTGGAGATCCAGGCCAAACTGCGCATCCTGGGTAACGATAGCAATCTGCGAATGGGAACTTCCCTTCCCCTTTATTACCGACGATCCGTAGACCAGAGCGCCCATCAGCGCCGGAATAAGAATCGTCATAATCATGAAGCTGCGAGCACGGACGCGCTCCAGGTACTCGCGCTTTGCGATGAGCCAGACGTTACGCATGAACGGTGCCTCCTGCTGCAATGCGATCCTGCCGCGATCCCGTATCAAAGTCAGCATGATCGGTACCCACGATGTCGATGAATATCTCTTCCAGCGTCGGCTCCATCACCTCGAACCGAGAGATACGTGTGCCGCGCGCAACCGCCTCCGCTAGCAGTGGCTGCGCATCCGGGCTGCTACCGGGCGTAGTGCGAAGCTTGATCTCAACGTAGCCGGAGTAGTCCTTGAACGTCTCCACCGACGGGTGCCGCAGAAAGCTGTCATCGCCTTCAAATGCCATCACCACGCGGTTACGCGGATAACGTGACTTGATCTCGCGCATGCCTCCGGAGAGCAGCAACTTGCCGTTCGCGATCAGCGCGATAGAGTCGCAAAGCTTCTCAACCTGGTCCATGCGGTGGGTGGAAAAGAGGATGGCCTTCCCCTGCTTGCGAAGATCGATCAGCGTATCCATCAGCAGTGAAGCATTGACCGGATCAAGCCCAGAGAAGGGTTCGTCCATAATAATGAGCTCCGGATCGTGCAGCAGCGTGGAGATGAACTGGATCTTCTGTTGCATGCCCTTCGAGAGTTCCTCCGTCTTCTTCGGAATGGCCTCCGTAATTTGCATGCGCTCGCACCACGCATGGGCACGCTTGCTGGCTGTGGTGGCATCCAGACCATGAAGTTCGCCCAGAAAGATAAGCTGCTCCATTACCTTCATCTTCTTGTAGAGCCCACGCTCTTCAGGAAGGTAACCCACCCGCTTAAGGCTTTCGCGATCGAATGGCCTGTCGAAGAGGCGAACGGCGCCCGAATCAGGCACGGTGATACCGATCATCATCCGGATACTGGATGTCTTGCCAGATCCATTGGGCCCAAGCAGGCCAAACATCGTGCCCGGCTCAATGGTAAAGCTGAGACCATCAACGGCAACTTTAGTGTCGTATACCTTGCGGACTTGCTGGAGTTCGACGATTGGCATTAAGTCTAGTTTAGCAGCCACGCGCAGCAGCCCCACGAGCGCGGAATGAGCGCCGCGCCAACCGTAATTGGAGCTCTACTCCATCTGCTCCAGCATGGTCGTGAAGTCATAGTTGTTCCACGCCTCGGCAATCTTGCCTTCCTTCAAACGGACCATAGTCATTCCGGAGAACTGCAGCTGGTTGCCTTTAGGCGGCTTTCCGAGCCCCTCGCCACTATGCTTGGCCCTCACAGTGCAGCGGGCGACGCTAAGGTCGCCCTCCGTAACGGTATCCTCCACAGTGATGTGGATGTCGGATACAGCACCACGGAATTGCCGATGGAAAGCCTTGAAGGCATCCATCCCGTCCACCTTTTTGCCTTGCGCGTCCCTGAGACCGTGGCAAACCGTCTCGGGAAAGGAAAGCTCATCGATGGCCGATTCGCGGCCCTGATTCCAGACCTCTTCGAACCAGCGGTTCAGAATTGTCATAAGAGCTCCTTGTGGTGACCAGTTGTGGAGCGCGCCCATGTTCTGAGGCGAGTGTCCGAATTATAGGATCGCTCACCGCCGCCTGCTCAATAATTTCTATGAATCTTCAACGTGCGATAGAGGCTAACCAGCCACCGCGAAAGTCCCGGCTTGATAGCATCGCAATGTGCTGGAACTATCGACACCAATCAAATATGTAAAACGAGTAGGGGAACGCATCGCCGAAGGGATGGCGAAGCGCGGCGTCGAAACCGTCGAAGACCTGCTCTATCATCTGCCCTTCCGATATGAAGACCGGCTGAATCCTTTGCCCATGAGCGCGCTGGTCGCTGGAACGATGTCATCCGTGATCGGCGAGGTGCGCGGCTCCGTGCTCTTGCGCACTCGCAGCGGGCCGATCTTCGAGATGACCCTCGGCCAGGGGCTCAGCTCGCTCAAATGCATGTGGTTCAACGGTACATATCTCAAGGATCGCTTCAAACTCGGCCAGATGGTCGCCGTATACGGAAAGCTCGAACCCTCGCGCTCCGGAGGGCTGGGAAAGTTCAAGATGATCCAGCCGCAGTTCGAGATTCTTCCCTCAGCTGACTCGCCCGAAGCCGAATTCGTAATGCTCGAAATCGGTCGGATTGTGCCGGTATACGAGTCCCTTGGGGGCACGACTCCCTGGGGCGCGAAGCTGACATCCCGCTGGCTGCGTCGCGTTTTATGGGGAATCTTTGAGGAACTTGAGCAGGCGCAAGTTGAGAGCAAACAGCCTGAGACGCTGCCCCATGCACTGCGCGAGCGCCTGAAACTACCGGGACGCCTGGAAGCGCTGCGGGCGGTGCACTTCCCTGCCGCCGGCACGCCGATGACGGAACTGATGTCTTTCACCACACCCGGACATCGCCGCCTGATCTTTGAAGAGCTCTTCTACTTGGAGTTGGGTTTGGAGTTGAAACGACGGCGCATGCGCGAGCGCATCGGCATAGTCTTCGCCACGAATGAAAACGTGCGCAAGGCAATCAAGCAGGTGCTTCCATTTCATCCCACCGGCGCGCAGAAGCGGGTGCTCGGCGAGATCGCCGCCGACATGCGGCGCACACAGCCAATGCGACGCCTCCTGCAAGGCGACGTCGGTTCAGGTAAAACCATCGTAGCGATTCAGGCAGCGCTCGTAGCCATCGAGAATGGCTATCAGACAGCGCTGATGGCCCCGACCGAGATCCTTGCAACGCAGCATTATCTAAGTGCGCGAAAGTTGCTCGGTAGTGCGATCTCGCCAACAACGGGAAAACCGTATCGTGTGACGTTGCTGACAGGATCACTCGACGAAGCCACCAAAGCGCGAGGCTCGCGGCAAAATCTATCGCGGCGAGACCGACCTGGCAATCGGCACCCACGCTCTGATCGAGGACAAAGTGGACTTCGAGAATCTTGGCCTCGTGATTGTCGATGAGCAGCACCGCTTCGGCGTACAGCAGCGGTTCAAGCTGATGCGGAAACCCAATGCGGACGGAGTAAGCAGCGAGCCCGATGTGCTGGTCATGACAGCGACGCCAATTCCGCGCACGCTCGCACTGACTCTCTATGGCGACCTTGACGCCAGTGTTATCGACGAACTACCGCCGGGCCGAAGCCCGATTGTCACGCGCCGCACACCGGAGGAGCGCGCGAAGGACGTGTGGGAGTTTGTGCGCAAGCAGGTTGCACTGGGACACCAGGCGTACATCGTCTACCCCGTAATCGAAGGAACCAGAGACGATCAACCCGAACTGGACTTTGCTCAGGATGAGCCCCCTGTTCCGGAGGAGCCCACCTCAAAAAGCAAAAAGAAGACTAAAGCAAAGCCCGAAGCGCTGTTCCCAAAGCAGCCATTACGCTCGGCAAGCCAGATGTATGACGAACTTCGGGCCGGTGCGCTCAAAGGGCTCCGGCTGGGGCTGCTTCACGGCCGGTTGAGCCCCGATGACAAAGAGGTGGCAATGCGCCGGTTCCAGCGGGGCGACACGGACGTGCTGATTGCAACGACGGTGATTGAAGTAGGCGTGGACGTGCCGAATGCTTCCGTAATGGTGATTGAGCATGCAGAGCGTTTCGGCTTGGCGCAGATGCACCAACTACGCGGGCGCGTGGGACGAGGTGCGGCAAAGAGCTACTGCATCCTCATGACCGGCGCCAGAGTGACCGAACAGGCGGAGGGGCGGCTGGACGCGATGGTGCGGACACAAAATGGCTTCGAACTAGCCGAGCTGGACCTCCAGCAGCGTGGTCCCGGAGAGTTTTTCGGCACTCGACAGGCCGGACTTCCCGAGTTCCGTGTCGCGAACCTGCTCCGTGACCGCGCCATCTTGGAACTGGCCAAAACAGAGGCAGCGAGGTTTGCCCAAAAACCCGATCCATCGATGTCGCGCGAGGAACTCGACGCAGTGTGGGCGCGGTTGAAGCATCAGTGGCAACGGAGGTATGGGTTGGTAGAGGCCTGAATAGGTTGCTGAAAAAGTCGTTGCGTGGCCGTTACCTAACTACTCCGGGGGAACTGATAAGTGGAAGGATGCGTATTAGGAGGACGGTCAGCAATTAGCAACTGGGAGAGACGCGATGAAGGCTGTGATTTTGCTGGCGATGCTGGTGAGTGGACGCGCCGCGGAGGCACAGGTGGCCTTTGCGGTGGCTTCGATCCGCCCGAGTGCTGAGGCGGTGAAGTTTGAAAGGGACGGCGAGACGAAAATGCTACCGGACACGGTATGGATGCGCGATGTGACCATCGAAACCTGCATCAAGTGGGCGTATAGCGTGCAAAAGGCGCAGGTCTCCGGGCCGGTGTTGCTGACCTCGGAGCGCTACGATATTGTGGCCAAGGCTGATGGCAGGGCGAGCGCTGACGAGATGAAAGTGATGATGCAAACTCTGCTGACGGAGAGGTTCAAGCTGGAGTTTCACCGCGAGAAGAAAGAGCTGCGCTCCTTTGCGTTGGTGGTGGTGAAGGGCGGAGCGAAGCTGAAGCAGGCAGGGAGCGATGAGGTTCCTTCCCGGCAGAATTCGGCGATGGGGACGGTGGCGCGGGCGACGACAATGCAGGAGTTCGCGGATTTTCTTTCGGGTCCGGTCGAAAAGCTGGTGGTGGATAAGACTGGGTTAGCGGGTCGGTGGGACTTTGCGTTCGACTTTACCAAGTACCTGACCGATGCGCCAAAAGGCCCGGATGATTTTCTGCTCGTCTTGAATGAGACATTACAGGGAGAGCTTGGACTCAAGCTAGAGACAGAGAAAGACATGGTGGACATGGTGGTGGTTGATCACGTGGAGAAAGCTAGCGCGAACTAGTGTGTCTGTGATCCCGAATAATCCAAATTTATTTTTCGCGACTTTACTCAGCAAAATCGCATGTCAAGCCCCTAAACCCTCCAAAAATCCCGCAAGCTCAATCCCATCAATACTTAGCGGACACCAGAAAAGTGCACATTAGTTATGTGCCATTCGCTAAAATAGAACTAGGAGATTAAACAAGAGCAAGGCCCGCCACCCGCCGGGCCTAACTCTTTTATTTGGACGAATTTACCCGTAACCCCAATGAATGCAAGAATTTGGCGGCGCCAATTTCTGCACGTCATTGCAAACAAATACTTTAGCAGGAGCAACCCCGGGGGTGTCCCCCCTCCGGATGTAACCGGAAAGGTCACAAATAAGAATGACCGAACTGGACTGGTTGCTCTTAAGAAGCCGTCGCCGCAGTCAGCCGGGATGCTGCGGGATGCACCGCAGAGGCCTTCTTTGGGCCGCGTTTGCGCGCGACGAGTACGCGGATGCGTTCAATCATCTCAGCAGCAGAGGAGGCGCCCTTCGGAAGAAATACGTCCGCGCAGATCGCCCGATCGAAGGACGTGACAGTCCCGGAGATGATCATGGCGGGAAGTCCGGGATGGATTTGTTTGGCGCGGCGAACGAGTTCGTTGCCGTCCATCTGCGGCATCAGTAGATCGCAAAGCAGAAGATCGATACTGCCGGGAACCGCCTGCTCGATGTAATCGAGCGCCTCTCGCGCGCTCAGGAGGCAAACCACGCGGTAGCCGCGGGTCGTCAGTAGATAAGTTCGAACTGAGAGTATCTGTTCGTTGTCGTCAACACAAAGGATGGTCTTCTTGGGGCGCATGCATACTCACTTCTGCCGCAAACCGCCGTAATGGCGCGTCGCGGCCGATGGGCCAGTCTACATCGCGCCCTGGTTTGGGGACGCTGCGGACTGGGGCGTTGAATCCTACCCCGTAGTCCGGCTGGATACAATCTTCGACGCGGAAGGCGTCATTCCTTACATAACGTGCGGCACAAAGACGAGACTCTCATATCCGTGCGCGAAGGAACGGTGCCACCGGCGCCGACGACCGAACTGCCGGACCATGGGGTGCGAGAGAGGTGTGTGCAGCACAGGTTGCCACGCGCTCCGTTGACGCAGAATACCGGTGCCGCGGTTCGTGGAGGAAAAACCAGTCTGGAAAAACTGAGGAATCCTCACTGCGGATGCAGGCAGCGATGGTGCGTCGGGAGGTGCGACTGCGAGCAGTGCGTCCTCTCTCAACTCAAATTGTCGGTAAAACTCAGGCGAAAGCAGTGTTGTTGCCGGCGACAGTACTTAGGAGGCAGAGCCGTCGTCAACGCTTGCCAAGAGTACGAGTGGTTGCCTGACTTGGCAACAGCGAAGTTAGAGCGAACAGCAACAGGATTGACGCTTGCGCATCCACCGATCTATGTAAACGTCGCGTGAACACTGGGGATTTCGCAGCGAGCACTGTTGAAATCGCGTGTATCGCTACAGGAAAAAACGTCCACTTGCAACGGGAATGGTGCGGCCACCGACGAACACATTTTCGACTCCGCCCTCTCTAAGACTGGCCCGGACATGGATGCGGCTTGGACGAAGCATCTCGACTCCCTGTTCGATTAGGATGAGCTGATCGCTTTCAGCGAGGCCATGCCGGACGAGATACGCAATAGTACAACCCGCGGCGGAGCCCGTAGCGGGATCTTCACCGTTATAAAACTGCATGCGCGCATGCCAGTCCGCATCCGAGGCTTGATCGGCGCGCGTGATGCAGTAAAAAAACTTTGCGTCCGTCTTTTCGAGATAAGCGCGTGCGATGGATTGTGGAATCGCCAGGCGCGAGGCCACGGCCAGCGAGCGCAGCGGCACAATGCAGAAGGCCATGCCCGTTGACACCGTCTGTATGGGGAGCGCGGTATCGAGATCATCGATTGTAAGATTCAGTGCGTTAGCAACTGCGGCACAATCGTGAATCTGTCCGAAGACGCCATCGTTTTGCTTCATAGTCCCGAAGACGCCATATTCCTCCGGGCTCGGCGGCGTGAAGCGGATCGGGATGGATCCAACACGCAGATCCAGCGTAATGGTCTGGGCACCCCGCAGAACCGGGTGGTTCAAGTAGAGCCAGCTCGCAGTGCCAAGGGTAGGATGCCCGGCAAACTTCAACTCTTCCTGAACTGTGAAGATACGAACTTGCACACCGCGTTCCCGTTCCACTTCCGGATCCCGGGGCAGGATAAAGGTTGTCTCGCTGAGATTCGTCTCACGGGCAAGAGCCTGCATCTCTTCGCTGGAGAGACCTCGTGCATCGGTGAAAACAGCAAGCGGGTTGCCCTCAAGAGGACGTTCAGCGAAGACATCAACCTGTGCGCAATCGACGGCACGCCGTGCACTCGTGGGCGATGCACTGGTCGATCGAAAGCCTTGCGTGGAATTTTGCACGTTACGACCTCCGGACGCACGGGCGCCAATGGTGGTGGCGCAGGGCTCGATGTGCAGGCCTGGTACCTCGCCACGAAAGACTTGGCGTTTCCGTCGAAGTAGTAGATCATAGGTTGTCCCCTCGCACCTTGCTGGAGAAGGACGGCTTCGCGTCGAGGCAAACAACGCTGTGTCGCGAAACAACCGGGAAGCACCGATGGCGAAGTGGCTAACGCGCTGGTCTGCAAAACCAGTATTCATGGGTTCAAATCCCATTCGGTGCTCCAACAAAAATAAACGGCTAATGCCCACTTCCCGCGAATGAGCTGAAGATGCAGACCTTCAGGTGCAATCTGTACGCGACTGAAGCTGACATGCGTAGAGTCCAGCTGTGAAGCCCCCCACCTGTTCAAAAAATCCGGCAACCCAAACCCCATCACCACTTACGCTGGCAACGAAATGTGCGCATTAGTTATGTGCCACTTGGTAGAATAGAGCTAGAAAGTAAAAGGAAAGCCCCCAGCAAATCCGGGGCTTCGCTCTTTTTAAAATTGATCTCCCAGGAATATCGCCGTAACCCCTTTGATTGGAAGAATTTGGCCGTAACCCCTTTGATTGGAAGAATTTGGCCGTAACCCCTTTGATTGGAATAATTTGGCGGGTTTTAGTCTCGCTATGTCACAGCAAGCAATAGACTTACGCCCGGGCAATAGGGGGTGGGGGATCCGGGTGGACAGCTGACGTTTGTGTGCGGAAGGAAGGCAGTCGTTTGCTTTCGAAATCGACACCCACCCTAGGCGCGATACTACTGCGCCGAAGATGGGACACCCCGCTTGTTGGAGTGGGCTTTGGCGATGGCCTGCTTAATGGCCTGGGAGAAGGATGACCAGTCGCAGGAGAAGTCGGATTTGCTGCAGGCGGGGATGAAGACGGGGACGCGTTCGGGTGGGGTTTCGAGGGTTAGGGGTTGGGCAAAGCGCATTTGCTCGAGGGTCTGGACGGTGAAGTAGGTTCGGACCTCGTAGGCTCCGGTTGCGCGGTGCTTCCAGAGCTCGAAGACGAGCGCGCCGCCGGGAGGCAGTGTCGTCGCGGCGGCCGTCGACTATCCAGCTGAGGTTGAGGGCTCCCGCCATGTTGGTGAGGTTGGTATCGTGGCCGATGATGAAGAGTGCGCGGTCGGTGGGCTTGCCGAGGGCGCCGGGGACGGGGCGCTGTTCGACGGCCTGTTCGAGGGCGAGGCGAATCTGATTCAGCGGCCTTGCGGCCTGTGCGTTTGCGATTGCCGGAGTGCGCTGCGTGATGTCGGTGGCCGCGGTGTGCAGGCCGATGAGCGAGCGGATCATGGGGCCGTCGACGCAGCCCCAGCCTACGTTGGCGGTGTCCATGCCGTTGGTGTACTCGAGCAGGAGGTTTTCTGCGAGCGTTGACGCGGTGTTGAGCGGGCCACGGAGGTCGGCGAGGTGATCGCCTTGTCCGGAGGAGAGGGCGGCAGGGATATCGAGCAGCGAGGTTCGCTTGGCGGATCTTTCGGAGGGTTTACCGCAGTCGGCGAGGATCTTGTCGAAGGCTACGAGTTGTGCGCGATAGGCCTCGGTGAGCTTGTCGGGGTTGTTGCCGACGCGGCCGCTGATTGCGGCCGCGGCTACGGCGCTGTCGAGTGCGGCTACATCGGCAGGCGGGAGATGGAAGAGCGGGTCGTTGGTGCCCTCGGGCCGGGCGGCGACAGGGATATCACAGCCGGGGAAGAGACCTTTGGCGAGGGCTTTGCCAGTCTCGCGGGTGCGCTGATCGGAGTCGGCGTAGAAGGTGACTTTGCCGGCCTCGGCGCAGCCCTCGCGGGTGAAGAGGCCTTCACTCGACAGCTGCATGCGGTCGTAGGCGCCGAAGAACTCCATCAGCTGGAAGCCGTGGGGCGTGAGGTAGCCGGGCTGCACCTCCCAGGTTGGCCAGGGCGCGCTGGAGAACCTCTCATACTGTTCGTTTTTGCCGGTGGGCGAGCGGACGCCATGACGGCTGAAGTAGACGACGTACTTGAGGTCGGCGTCTGAGGGGGAGGCGGAGGCCTTCGCGGCGGTCTGGGCCGGTAGGTCCGGAGCGAGAAGCGCGAGGATGCAAACGGCGGAGAGCAGCGATCGTGCCATGGATACCTTTTTCAACGGAGATGTTGCCGGCGATAGTTCGACACGGACTTAACCTCACGGGTGATCGAACGCATAATAGAACGGCTCGGAGACTTTCGCGTTGCAATGTCTCCGAGCCGGACCGCTTGAAACAACTACCGTCGGGCTGTCGTCCGGAATTTCTAGCGGCCGCCCTTGCCGAAGTTATAGCGAGCGCCGCCGCTGATCGTCGCTTTGTAGTACTCGCGCTGATTCACGAACTGGGTGCTGCCCGTGTAGTAGCCGAAGACTTCGTTGTTGAGGTTGAGGCCGGAGACTACTGCGCTGAGGCCTCTGAAGAAGCGATAGCTGGCCTGCGCGTCGACCTGGAAGTGGGGCAGGGTAAAGATGTCGCCGGAGGGGCCTTTGGGGCCGAGGCCGCTGGGATCCGCGCCTGCGACGTAGGTTGGCGAGACGTAGTTGTAGCTGAAGAGGCTGCTGCCGTTGTATGCGAGGCCGACGCGCAGCGAGAAGCGCTTGGTGTCATAGGTTGGGCTGAGGTTCCAGGTGTTGGCCGGCCTGGTCGATCAGCGTGGGCTGGTCGGTGCGCAGCGGCAGGCCCTTCTCCTGCGAGGCGGTGTAGCTGTAGTTGGCGGAGATGCCCAGGCCGCGCAGCACGCCGGGAAGATAGCTGAGGTGCTGCTGGTAGCTCAGCTTCAAAGCCATAGAGGTAGGCGTTCTGGCCGTTGGTGTACTGGGTGATGGCGTCGCCGGGATACTGCGGATGAGCGGCCAGGGTGCGCGGGCGGGAAGTAGCCCGGCGGGAAGTCGGCGAGGCTGAGGCCGCCGGGGAGGGTGATTACCAGCTGCGGCGCGGTGAGCTGCTTGAAGAAGAATCCTGCCTGGATCAGGCCGAGCGGGTGGAGGTAGTCTTCATAGAGCAGATCGTAGTTGTTGGCGTGCTCGGGGCGCAGGCTGGGGTTGCCGATGGTTACTGCGATGGGGCTGGCGGTGCTGTCCTCAGTGATGTACGGCACCAGCTGGTAGGGGTCGGGACGGGCGACGCCGCGAGAGTAGACCGCGCGAAGAGCGGAGTCCGGCGTGAGGCCGTAACGCATCTGCACGCTGGGCAAGAAGTCGATGTAGGAAGGGTTGTTTGCGACCGGAGACGGGAACGCCGCAACCGGTGTTCGGCGAGGAGCCGCAGTGGGGGCTCGTTGCGCCGGGATAGAGGGTGAGGTTGTAGCCGGAGGTAAGCATGTTGGTGGCTTCGATGCGGAGGCCGGTCTGGACATGGAACTTGCCGAAGTCGATGGTGTTCATGAGGTAGCCGGCGGTGATCTGCTCGATGGTGGAGAAGATTTGGGATAGGTGTCAGCGGCGGTCTTGACGCCGTCGACGAATCCGGCGTAGTTGGCGAGCGTGTAGTTTTGTGACGAGGTTGAAGTTGGATACCTGGCCGTAGACGTCCGCCGAAGTAGGTGCCGTTGAAGTAGTCGGTGTTGTTGAAGTTGCTCTGCAGCTGGGTCATCATGGGAGCGGAGAACCTGCCTTGGTGGAAGCCGTCGTAGACGGTCTCGGTGGAGTCCTGGTACTTGTGCGCGTTGGTGAACTTGAAGCCGGCTTCGAAGGTGCCGAAGTAGTGAGCCGAGCGTGTAGTTCTTGGCCTGCGGAGGCGGACGCGGTGAGGTCCAGCTGCGCGGTGTGTCCGCGTGGAGATCGTGATGTCCTTGAATTGCAGTTGGCGGGTTCTGAAGCGGCGGACTTGCGGTCGTCGCAGTTGCCGAAGTGGGGTGGTAGAGATCGGTCTGCGCGCCGGGGATGTAGTTGCAGTAAGACCGTCGGCCCGACCCAGGAGAAGTCGGCTTTGGGATTGCCGGCGGAGTCGACCTCGTAGGAGCGCGAGGCGGATATCTGGTAGAGGAACCAGAATTTGCTCTGGACAGTCGCGACCGCCGAGGATCAGGCTGCCGACCGAGGCGTTGGGCCGCTTGCTCGAGGTGTAGAACTTGGGCGCAGGTGAGGCCGTGGTGGGGCTGGGCAGACGCGCCGGTGCGAGCTGATGGCGGTCGAGATGGGCGAGTAGTACCACTTGTCGCCCCAGTCCTTCAAGTCGGAGTAGAAGCCGCGTGGCGTAGATGTTGGTGTTCGTCGCTGAACCTGTAGTCGGCGCTGCCGTCGAAGCCGTAGCGGTTGCGGTAGTAGCGATACTCGCGGATGGTGTTGTTGTCGTAGAAAGGCTGTGCGAAGGTGGAGAGCGGATCGAGCGCGGGCTGAATGTTGTCGATGCCGCGGCCGTTGTAGTCGAAGACGGCGTTGCCCAGGATGCCGAACTTCTTGTCGGCGCCGAAGCGCTTGCCGGCGGTGCCGCCGAAGTCATAGGAGCCGCGGCCATTCAGGATGGGCGTGTAGCCGCCGTCGCCGTAGAGATCCAGGGTAGGCGTGTTGCCGGCCTCCTTGGTGCGCAGATTCACGGAGCCGCCGATGCCGTTGCCGTCCTGATTGGCCAGAGCGTCTTGTTGATCTCGACCGCATCCACCATGTCGGAGGGAATCACGTCGAGGCGCACCTGGCGGACCGTGGGCTCGGGCGCGGGAATGGTGATGCCGTCGACGGTGACGTTGGTCAGGCGGGGCTCGGTGCCGCGCACCTGGATGTAGACGCCCTCGCCTTCGATGCGGTAGAGCGTGACGGAGGGAAGGCGGCCGATGGCGTCGGCGACGTTGGCGTTGGGAAGGCTGCTGATGACCTCGGAGGGCATGACCTGCAGAATGTTGTCGGCGGTGCGCGTCTCGTTGATGGCTTCGGCCTCGCCGTGAGGACGGTCCGCGGTGACGAGAATCTCTTCGCTGGTGGACGCGACCTTCAGCACCAGGTTGATGTTGAGGGTCTTGCCCGCGGCGACCTCGATCTCGCTGGTCTGCGTCTCGAATCCGATGTAGGAGACGGAGAGCGTGTATTTGCCCGCGGGGACCGCCGGCAGACTGAAGGCGCCCTGGCTGTTCGATACAGCGATAATCCCGAGCGGCGCGAGTTGAAGCTGCGCTCCGGGCACGGCGCCGCCGACGCTGTCTGTAACCGAACCCTCGATGGCGCCCTTGCCGGATTGGGCAAAGACAGCAGGCGATAACGCGAACAGACCCAACAGGAGACAGACAAACATGCGGACGAACCAACTCTCACGAATGACAGGCATAAGACCTCTTCCTCTATAGGCTTGCCGGGTGAACGGCAAATAGTTGGGAACAGGCCGGAGTATGTCAGTTGTATCTAAGCTGAATCTTAGGAAGAGAGCCAGTCCGCTGCTATTCACGGAAAATTTACTTTGCGCGGGTAGAGTCCACTTCATGCGCATCCTGATTGCGGAAGACAAGCGGGCCCTCGCGGGTCACATGGGTCGTGCGCTTGAGGGCGAAGGCCACAGCGTCACGTTCGCTTACGACGGCGAAGAGGCGCTGCGCCTGGGCAAGACGAACAACTTCGATCTGCTGCTGCTGGACGTGATGCTGCCGCGCAAAGACGGATTCAGCGTGATTCGCAAGATGCGCGAGGACAGGCTGAGAACGCAGACCATCATTGCGTCAGCGCGCGATTCGATGCAGGACATCGTCTGCGGCCTGGACGCCGGGCGCGGACGATTATCTGACCAAGCCGTTTCCGTTCGATGTGCTGCTGGCCAAGGTAAGAGCGGCGGAGCGGCGGCTTCCCGCGCAGATTGCCGCAGGAGGTTCAGTTCGCGGACCTGACTCTGCGGCCGCATCTTTTTGAGCTGCAGCGTGGAGAGCGTGTGGTGCCGCTGACTCGCACGGAATGCGCGCTGCTGGAGGTCCTGATGCGGCGCGCGCGAACTGTGGTGCCCCACGACGTGCTGCTGAGTGAAGGCTGGGGAGCGGACGGGGACGCGAGCTACGACAGCCTTTACGTGTTCATCCGGGCGCTGAGGGCGAAGATTACGCAGCCCGGCGAGTACGACATGCTGCATACCATTCGCGGGGTGGGTTATTCCCTGCGCTCCGAACCGTGCTGAAGCGATATGTGTCCATCTCGCTGCGCCTTACCGTGTGGTTTGGCAGCATCTTCTTCTGCGGGTGGGTCATCTTCGGCACAGCGATGTGGCTCTATCTGAACAGAACTCTGACTGAGGAGCGGCATCAGACTTTGTCGCGGCGCGCCGACCGGCTGCAGGAGCTGCTGCGCCGCGATCAGGGTGAACAGCAATCGGACCGCGTTCAAGACTTCAACGACTTCGCTCATGCAACCGGAAACGGACTGGTGGAGATATTTAGTGCAGCGGGCGATCGAGTGTATCCTTCGCCATCTGCGGCGGCTTCGGCATTTCCCTGGCCTGCCATCGTTTCTACGGACAGGGACAGATTCTTCGGCACCAGGTACGGCGACCAATCCTACCGGGTGCTGGTCCATCCGTTCAGGCTCGGAGAGCAGACGTTATACCTGGTCATGGCCGCTCCTGAAGCGGGAAATCGGCAGGTACTCAATGGATTCTGGAGAGGCCTGCTCGCCTCAATCCCCATACTGCTGCTGATATCTTCCGCCGGCGGTTATTGGGTGAGCCGCCGCGCGCTCAGGCCGGTGGACCGAATCACGGCTACGGCGCGGTCTATCAGCATTAGAAATTTGTCTGAGCGTCTGCCGGTCAACGACAGCGGCGATGAGCTCCAGAGGCTGGCTGAGACCTGCAACGATATGCTGGGACGGCTTGAGCTGGCGGTGAAGAGGATCAAACAATTTACCGCCGACGCTTCGCACGAACTGCGCGGCCCTTTGTCATTTACGCGCACGGTCGCCGAGATAGCTTTGCGAAATCCGGATGTCGACGAGAAGAGCCGCCAAGCCTTTCGCGATATCGTCGACGAAGCAGCCAATGCAGCTGTGCTTCTCGAACAGATGCTGACGCTCGCTCGCGCCGATGCCGAGCCGTTCGGCGTGGCGCTTGAGCCGCTGAGTCTGGTCGAAGTGGTTGAAGAGACCTGCGGTCAGGCGCGCAAGCTTGCCGACGAAAAGAGCTTGACGATGAGCGTCTCCATTCCTACGCAGCCGATCAGTATGGTGCTTGGAGATGCCTCCAGTCTGCGCCGGCTGCTGTGGATACTACTGGACAACGCGCTGAAATATACAAATTCACCGGGGCGGATTGACGTCTCTCTCACAGCCAATGGCGGCCGGGCGACCTTATGCGTGATGGACAACGGCGTGGGAATCTCGCGGTCGGACCTGCCTCACATCTTTGACCGCTTCTATCGGGCGGACCCATCGCGCAGCCAGGTTGAAGGTGCGGGTCTTGGCCTGTCGATCGCCAGGTGGATCGCTGAGACCCATCATGCCGAAATATCAGTGGTAAGCCAGAAGGATGAAGGAACTACCTTCAAAGTGGTCTTCCCGTTCTTCAACCTTCGGCTGCCTGTGTAGTGCCCGGCCTTTTATGTACCAGTTTCTGATGAGAGAGACCGGACAAAAAGGAGCGAACCACGGCGAAGGGGAAGAAGCATACACCTGAACAGATTGTGAGCTTGCTGCGGCAGATCGAGATTGTGGGGCACGGGCAGTCAGGCAGTTCCCGGACCGCCGTCAGTTCTTTACTGTTTTCGTCTTTCTGGTTTTCCTGTGTCCAATATGAATTCCGTTACAGATGAGACAGGGATAGATATTGAGGTTGTCTTCACCGAGGTTCGTAAAGTGGGTGCGGGCATGAAAGAGTGCCGAGAGGAAATCGAAATGGACGAGTTTAGGGCGACACTGCCGCGCGCGTTTGCGACTGGACACTGTCCGTTCCGGGAGTGGAGAGGACGGTGCCTGAGTATTTCGGGCGAGCGAATAAGCGATGGGTATTTGTGGTGTGGGGCTGACCGGTAGGGTGTTCTTTACCAGAGCAGGTTTGGGCAGCGCAGAAAGAATCTCCGGGACCAGTCCCTGAGCGGCGACGGATAGAGTGTGCTTGGTCATCTGGGTGCGGGCTGCGATGACGGCCTGTGCAACCATCGCGGGACGAGTTTGGGTCTGAGCTTTTGATACTGCTGCTGCCTTGCACAGCAGTATCAAAAGCTACAGCTCGAGTTGGACTCCGGAGGCGTGGTTCAAGCGGGTTCATACCCTCTGTCTGGGTATTACGTCTAGAAGAGCGGAGAAGTGGGCGAGCCCAAGGTTCCCCTTTACATTCGAGTCCGTCGCTCCGACGGATCAGGGACCCACACCTTTTTTGGTAGGTGGCAGGATCGGCGGCGCAGGAGGGCCCGGCGCCATGATCGTTCCGGGAGGCAGCCCGTTTTGAATGCCTGTTTCCATAATTTCGCTACGAGATCCGTCCGGATCAAAAACGTGAATAAGCCAATGGCGATTGTTACCGACGGTAGCGCGCACACGAACATCGCTATAGTGCCCTCGCTCTTGCAGGAGATCGCGCGCCACCCGGATATCCGGAACTTCAAGTCCAACGTGATAAACCGCGCCATACACTTCACGTACATACTGGTCATGGGTCGCCGGATTATTGGGATCGAGCGGGGGATCTTTCGTCTCAAGATTACGATCGGAGCTGGGCAGTTCCACAAACTCGCCTTTTCCTCCGGGAATCGTCCGGGAGTTCTCGAACCCTAGCTTTTGATAGAAGGGCATCCCACTGGCGCGGTCCTTCATCATGATACCGACGTGCGAAATATGCACAGTAATACGGCTCGTGCTAAGAAACTTTCCTCGAGCAAGAGTCTGCCGCGATCCTGAGGCGTACTGGAGAAAATCGAGAGCATTTCCTTCGGGATCAACCACCCGGAATACCGGATTCCCGTCGGGACCGTTTTCGATCTTTCCAGGCTGCAGTCCCCGCTCGACATACATGGCGTGCAGCTTCTCCAAATCCGAACTCTGGAATGCGACACGCGCCTCGCGAATCAGTTCGCCGGGTTTCAAGTTAGGTGTGACTTCGATGTATTGGTCGTCATTGATTTTGAAGTAAGCCGAGATGGTCTTACCGGAAGCATCCTTGATATCAAACGCCTCCGGAAGGCCGAGGACGCCCTGATAGTAAGCTCGAGCTTTGTCAAGGTCGCTGACCTTGAACGTAATATTCGCAATCCCGACGAGAGGGACTGTCTCGCTCGCGATAGCGCCATCAGAAGAGGACATCTGGGGCAACGCAGGCTTTGTGATCGTCAGCACCACCACCGTTAGCAGTGTAACTAGTCTTAGCATTCTCATGACGATGATCGGGATCTTCAGAATCTTTTCTGTGGAATGTGTAGGGCAAGGAATACGCGATTAGCGGGTCTGACTGGCGGTAAAGGATGGGAACTCAAGGCCGCGCGGATCACAAAAAGCAATTCATTTGTAAATCCGCGCGGACCTGTCTTACTCGGTTGTTAGAAGATGATCTTTGCAGCAACCTGCAAGATACGCATGTTGTTCGCAGTAGTTGTGATCCGGCCGAGGGTTGTCGTGCTGCTCAGGCTTACCCCGGGATTACCCAGCTGCGGATGATTGAAGACGTTGAAGGCTTCACCGCGGAAGTCCAGCTTGAACCGCTCCGTGAGCCGGAACGTCCGCCACAAGGCTGTGTCAAAGTTCCAGACCGAGGGTCCGAGGAGGGTGTTTCTTCCGGTATTGCCAAAGGTTCCTTTGGTTTGTGTAGCAAAGGCGCAGGTATTGAACCAATGAGCGGCCGTCTTTACCTGAGTCGGAGCTATGCAGCTCGAGTTGTTGAGCACCGCACCTGCGATGAAGGGGGTGCCGACCTGGTTGGGCCGGTCGTTCAAACTGGAACTGCCCGGAACACCACTCTGCCCGATCAGCGACACATCCGAGCCGCTAGTCACGGTCTGGTATGGTCCTGTGGATGCAGTGAAGATTCCCGAAGCGGTCCAACTACCCACGATCAGTTGGGCCCTGCTGTTCTTGAAGTGGGGAGACTGGCCTACGAGCGAGAGGTTGAAAATGCCCCTGCGGTCGAAGCTGCAGTTGCCCCAGTCGGCCTTGGGATTGGCGGGGTTCTGGAAGGAAGGAACGATGTCCTGGCCTACCTCACCGTCATCCAGGCAGTGTGACCAGGTGTAGTTTCCGTTGATGGAGAATCCGTCGCTCAATCGGTGTTGGATGGAGACGAGCATTCCGTTGTACGCGGCATTCCCCATGGAATAGGCCTCGGTGATGCCACCGCTCATCTTGTACCCCTGAGCCGGATTGGAGAGGTTGAGAGCCCTTCTAGCTGCCTCGTTGCTCACTCCGTTCACGGTTACCGTCGAGGCTGAATTACACGTGCTGTACGTATAGTTCTGGCCGTTGTACGAGAGGGTGCACGATCCGGAAAGTGGGTTACCAGCGGTTACATTGTTAGCGACAATACCGGGCGCGGTCATGCCGGCGGTGATGAGAACGTTGGGATTTATGTTATTCCCAAGCCAGATGTGCGAGGTTTTGCTGCCGATGTACGCCATGGAGAAGAGCCAGTTTTTGGTTATTTGTTGTTGCAACGACAGGTTCCACTGCTGCGCGTTGGAAGGCTTCAGAGCCTGGTCCTGGAAGACGTACCCCCCGTTTGCGTTGAAGGTCCAGGTGGAGGGTGGGTTGAAGGGCGTGGGAAAGATGTTTCCGCCAGGCTGTCCATAGTACGGATTTGCCTCACCGCCTCCCTGAGTGGCAATAGGAGATGAGAGATTGACGGGAAGTGGCGTGAAGCTGAGCGTGTTGCCCCAGGGTGGATTGAGCACAACGTGCATTGCGTTCCACATCAAAGAGGTGTCGTAGAAGATCCCGTAGCCGGCGCGAATTGTCGCCTTGCCGTTGCCCCACGGATCCCACACAAAGCCGACCCGAGGCGAAAATTGGGCAGCGTGTGTGAGCGTATTGGAATGGCCGTTGAACCCTGCATCTCCGGGGAAGGTCATGCCCGGGGGCGCGTTTACGAATTCCTTACTCATGACATTATTGTTGTAGTTGGCAATGTTGAAGTTCGTCGCCTGTCCGTACTTGTTGTGCTGTGGAAAGTAGGGGTCCCAGCGGACACCTACGTTCAATTGGAAGGTGCGGGTCGCTTTGAAGCTGTCCTGGATATAAAGGGACGGCATGTACTGAGCATCGCGACTGAGCTGGCCGTTTCCTTGGCCGAAGGTGTCAGGGTTGCCGGTAACGAAATCTGCGACGTTATTCGAGGAGTAGGAGGTCGAGCCGCTGGCGAACGTAGGGAGCGGGTTCTCCTGGAAGGTACCGTTCCCGTTCATCTGGATATATTCGCCCTGGAAGCCCATCTGGAGCAGGTGTTGCCCGAGCTGCCAGCCGATGTTCTCCCCGATTCCAAAGGCGTTCTCATAGTCCCAGCCCTGGTTGCCTGGCAACAGATAGAGGGACTGCTGGATGTTTGGTGTTGGGCAGGTCCCAAGTACGCCAAGGGTACAAAGGTTTGGGATCTTAGGGTTGCCTAGCCGCTGCGTCGCGGTGCGGTTATAGTCGATGCGGAAGTTGCTGATGATCGCGGGTTTGAAAATATACGTATCACCGAGAGCGATGTTCTGCACGCGATCGGCGAGACCGACGCCATTCGAGCTCAGAGTCGTGGCGGGGTTGCTGAGAGTGGGAAGCAGCGAGTAATCGGTGATGAAATACCGTGCAAAAATCGTGTTCTTATCCGATTGCGTCCAGTCAACGCGTCCAACCTGGAAGATCTCGTTGTCGTGCTGGTATCCAGAGGTAAGGAGGGTACCGCAATTCTGATCGGTTGGTTGTCCGTATTGCGCGTCAATCTTGGCATTGATCTGAGCCGACGGGGTTGAAAGCCAGGCGGGATTGATAATATTGTTGCTCTTCCCCGCGTTCGGGCCACTTGTTAGGACACCCGTTAGTGGCTCGGAAGTACCTTGGAAGTTAATCGTGGTATTCAGAAACTGCTGGCTGGACTGACAGGTTGGAGAAAGAAACGTTGTGAAATCGCCTTTCATCATGGCCGTCGTGGGAATGGTTCTGGTCGTCGGAGCCGTCGTCTGGCGTTCTGTTGTTACCTGGATGCCATAGAAGAAGAAGACCTTATCTTTCTTGATCGGTCCCCCGATCACACCGCCGAATTGGTTGCGCTTGAGGTTGTCGTAAGTTGGTTTTGCGAGCGTCCCATTGATGGCTGGAAAATTATAGGCAGCGGCGTCCATCACCCCGTTGCGCAGAAATTCGAAGACGTCGCCGTGAAACTGATTGGTACCGTTTTTGGTGATGGCGCTGACAACGCCGCCTGGGCGGCTGCCTGAATTCGCCGGAACCGTGCTGGTTTCGACCTTGAACTCCTGAAGAGCGTCCGGGAAAGGCATCGGCGAGCCGATGTTGGTCCGGTAGTCCATGTTAGCGGCATCATCGAGGCGGTAGTTGGTGCCATTGCGCTGGCTGCCCGCGACCGAGAACGAGACCGCGCTCGGATAATCCAGGTTGCTGACCAGGCCACTGGAGTTGGAGCCTGTGTTCACTGTGCCGCCTGCCAGGGCTATGAGCTGTGTAGGCTGCCGGTTGTTCAGGGGAAGATCCACAACCTGCTCAGGAGAGATGACCTGGCCTACGCTATTACTTTGGGTTTCCACCATCGACGCGTCTGCCTGCACCTCTACCGTCTGCGTAACACTACCTATCTGTAAATTCACATTGATAGTGGGGTTGGTGTTCACCTGCAGCACGATGCCGGATTGAACGTAAGACTGAAAACCCTGTTTCTTTACTTCAAGCTTGTATGGCCCGATGGCGAGTTCAGGGAAAACATAAGAACCGTCGCTCTTTGACTGTGTCGTTCGTATGGCGCCCGTGTCAGTGTTGGTGATCTTGACCTCGGCGCCCGGCACAACGGCGCCGCCAGCATCTGTCACCAACCCGGAGACTTGAGCAGTAGCTTGGGCAAACGCATTCTGTGCCCCCAAGAGGAAGCACAAGGCGAAGCCAAGAACCAGAGGAACCAGTGCAGGCCTCCAAATTGAACGTACACCCGAACACCGTGGAATGTTTGTGTATTTCATACGACCTCCTTAATGCAATTCAGTTAGGCTTAAGTACCCCGCGTGCAACTCTGCTGGGTTTGTCATGGAAATCTTTAGACCGGGTTTTCATAGAGCACCATTTACCCTCTCCGGATCACGGCAAACGGAAGGCAATTACCTCATCGGACATAACCTTTCTTCCTACCGAAGTGCCTCCGCCTGCGGCGATCACGACATATTGCTTGCCATCCTTGCCCATATAGGTGATCGGCGTCGCAGCACCGCTGGCATCGACTGTCGTCTCCCACAGTTTCTTGCCGGTTTTGGCATCGAAAGCACGGAAGCGTCTATCATTCGTCGCGCCAATAAAGACAAGACCAGATCGGGTGGCCATGCTGCCGCCGAGATTGGAAGTCCCGGTAGTTTCACCTGCAGGACCAATATCTTCGGTAATCCCAAGTGGCACGCGCCAGGCAATCTTCTTGGCATCAACGTCTACTGCGACCAACTCACCCCATGGCAAGGCACCGCATGATAGCTCTTCGCCATCCGGGGTGGCAAAACTGAACGGCTGAGATCGTGCTCCGCCGCGGGTTCGCGACCTGGGAGCACCTGACGAGGGTGCATCCGCCTCCGGACTAGGATGCTGCATCCCTCCCGGCCCCGCCCCCGTGTCGGGAGTTCCGGCCGCCAGAGCGGGCCGGAAGGTCACCTTGTTCTGCACATTGATGAAATACAAATGAAGATCAGGAATGTAGGAACCGCCACCCCAGTTTGGACCGCCAACAGAGCTCGGGTACGTAATGACTGCATGATTGGGGCTCTGTCTCGGCGTATACAGCGGTTCACTGACGGTGTGATTTTCATCCCAGGTGGCTTGACAGGCCGCTCGCATGCCAGGCACCAGGTCCGGGATTTCATCGCGTGTCATTTGAATGCGCGCCAAAGGTCCAGGTGCATCGGGGAAGGGCTGAGTAGGCCAAACAGTAATGCTTGGCGTTGCAGGCTGCGGAGTGGGTTTCTCAGTAAAGCCATTCAGTGGCTCACCAGTTCGCCTGTCAAACATGAAGAAGAGGCTATGCTTGCCTGTCACGGCTACGGCCGGAACAGTTTTGCCGTTCTGCTGGACATCCATCAGAACGGGGGGCGTGGGCGAATCCCAATCCCAGATATCGTGATGAGTGATCTGGTGAAACCATTTGAGCTTGCCCGTATTGGCATCGATCGCGAGCAGAGAGCTGGAATATAGCTGCGGACCGGCCGCATAGGAGTTCAGATCACCCGTGGGCGCGTAGAGAACTCCGGTTTGATCATCGAGCGTCATCGTCGACCAGACATTTGCTCCAGATACATCTCGCCATTGATCGTGAACATATTCGTCGTGATGCGGTTCTCCCGGCTGCGGAACCGTATGAAAATCCCATACCAACCTTCCGGTGCGAGCGCTGAAAGCCCGTATATCGCCGCGAGGCCCCGGAGGACCAAGCTCAGTCGGACGCGCCCCGGTAATGAATAGATCCTTGTAGACAATCACAGGGTTTGGAACGGTGTAACTGCTGCGGCGAGATTCGCCGACGATCTCGTCAGAGACGCCCTCATAGGCATCGATCTGTCCGCCTCTGCCGAAACCGTTAGCCAATTTGCCGGTGGTCACGTCGATGGCCATAATCATGCCGCCATCAGTGGCGAAGATCAGCCGAGGGGCTGTATTTGCGTCGCCAGGCCAGTAGGCGATGCCGCGCCCGTGGATGTTTAACCGGCTCTCATACTTCCAGATCAACTTACCCGTCTCCGGCTCTATAGCGGTAATTGAAGACTTTAGATCTGGTTTTGCCGGAGAAGACGGCGTAGAGAGATACATGACGCCGCCGATAATCAGCGGGGTTACCTCAAAGCGGTAATCGATTCCCTGGTCGCCCTGGTGCACTTCACCGGCGCCATAGTGGTAGATCCATGCCTCCTTGAGCTCACCCACATTCTCCGCAGTAATCTGGGTCAGTGTCGAGTAGTTCTGATTAGCATTGCCGCCGCCGTAAGCCGGCCACTGATTTGGACCGGTCGGCCGAGGATAAAGAACTGGCGCAGGCTCGTTTGAAGACTCGGCGATCGCCACTGTGGGCGATGGGGTAACAGAGAAATTTGCCACCAGATATTTTCGAATTGTGGCCGCCTCATCCGAATCAAGCTGCGCTCCCCGCCCAATCATCTCTTGGATGACAGCCCCCCATTCTTCCGGCGACCGGCGTTTCCCCGTTGACATCCCCAGGACATGACACTGCGTGCAGGACTTCACGAACTCGTCTCGACCTGGGCCGGGACGAAGATTTGCAGCGCCGGCATCGGTCGCTGGCCCCTGCGCAAAGGAACCAGACGAGATTGCAATCCCCAGCAGCAGAACCAGTGCAAATGGCAGTACGATCCTTCCCACTTTGGATTTTCGTTCCATTTGACTCCTGATTATTGTTGCGTGCGGAGACCGATTCTCCGGCGTAAATGCCCTATTTACTTCGGTCGTAACCCTACACAGTCCATCGGAAGAATCGCAAGAACTTAACCGTATTGCTACTGTGTTGAACCGTATCTAAAGCAGCATCTCGAAAGGAAACAATGCGCCGTAAGCAACCTCAAAGACAATGCCCAACCTCGTGCGGACATCAAGAGTGCTGAGTCTGAGACGCAACAAAGCTGGCCGCACGTTGAGACGCCCTCAGTGACAGAACTTCAGGTGATCTCAGCTTCATAAAGCGCACGAGTCAGGCATTCACTTTTTGTCCGGCGTAGCGACCTCGTCAGTCTTACCCAAGGCCCATTCGATGCCCTCGAGTAAAAGGGCCTGCGTCTTGGGGTCATCATATGTGGAGTCGTTGTGTCCACCGGTGAAATTGAACACGCGGCCTTTGCCGTAGTCTTTCGCCCAGACAATCGGGTAATAATCGTCCGGTCGGCCACGTGTGTGTTCATCCGGCGTCATCTTCGAGGGATCGAGCGCAATGATGGTGTGAACGCTGCCGAGTTTGAACTGCGGTTGCAACACAGGCCACTGGTCACTCCAAAAAAAAGGTTCCTTACCAAAGGCCGCTGCTGCTTTCCAGCTGGGATCCACCACCTTTGCATACATCCCGGTAGCTGGATATTCACGGTCCATGAACCCGCCGATCATCTCGCCAAATTCCGGCCAATTGTAAAGATCCACACCTTGAGCGTGCCCCAGGACGATGCCTTTACCATCGTCGTGAACAAATGAGATAAGGTCCGCCTTTTGCTGATCGGACATTGTGCCCTCGCCACTACCAAGGAAAAGCACCGCGTCGAAGTAATTTATATTTCGTGCATTGATGGATCTGTTTGCATATCGCTTGCTCGTGCCGATGATCTTTCCCTTGGTAATCAGTTGGGTGTCGGTGCGAATGTAGGTCACGTAAATGCCGGTCTTACGGCCCATCTCTTCAATTACCCCTATGGCATGGTTGTTCGAGTCGTGCTGAAATCCAGTTTGAACATCCGCAACAATCAGAAGCTTCTTCATACCCGGATAAGGATCGCAAGGTTCATTGCACAGAGCTCCTCCGGTCGGCTGGCGTCCCTGAGCTTGGTTCTGCGCACCGGCAGGAGCGCTATTCGCCGGTGCCTGCGCATGCGACAAGAGCGAAGGAAATACTGATAAAACCACGCACATCGCCAAACGTAATTTCAGACTTTCGAACATTTTCGTCTCCATAACAACGCGCAGTCCGGCTTCACTTCCTTCTCGACTCTCCATTTTCCAGCTGCTCGCTGGTTTTCATGAATCTTCCCCCGCTTTAACTGAAAATGACTGCGGTGGCGGTGTCACCATTGCTTGCTGCCATACTGCGTTATAGAAATTCACGTCGCGCTTTAGGTACCCAACGAAAGTTGGCTGAGGCATTTCTAGCTTCCATTTTTTGTAATCGGTTCCAAGCATGTCGAACGGCTTGCTCAATCCCGGAACATCCACCGTATATTCGAAGTAATTTTCCAGTGGACCCTGGAATCCAATTGACTGCAGATAGCGAAAGAAGTCGGAGAAATCGACCATGCCATCGCCAGGCTTCACAAAGCGGGTCCGCCACGGCCACTGACCTGAGGAAACCTTCGGTTCCTTCTCCCAATAGAAATCTTTAATCGAGACAGAGTGAAGATATGGCCCAGCCGCTCTGACGCTCTCACGCCAGCCGAAGCCACCTTTCGCTGTAACGTGACCGACGTCGTAATTCAAACCGACATAGCGCGGGTCCAGGTCGTTCATCAGCATTAGAAGATCCCACGCGCTGCCGCCGATGGTATCGGCATAAGAATGGGTATGGAACGCCGCTGTGGTGTTGTACTTTTCGTTCAGCTTAGCGAGGCCGGCAATCTTTGCCTTGCAGGCGGCGAGTTGCGGTTGAACCGGAGCATTGTAGTTGTATCGTGGCGTCACGGCGCGGTAGAGGTGAATCCCGAGCTCTTTCATCGTCGCCAGGATAGCTTCAGCGTGGTCCGATGTGACATCGCCTATCGCGGTGATGATCATCGGCGTATCCATACCTGCCGCCTTTGTCAATCGGACAATACGCGGCAACTCGGTTTCCACTTGATCCGGCTCAACGTGGGCGCCGCGCCGCACCGTCCACAGGATGGCGGGGAAGCCTGCCTCCTTCGCGACAGCGATGCCGTTTTCGGCGTCTGTCCACTGCAGATGGCGCGATACGAGGCTGAGATACGGCTTTTCACGCGGGACAGGCTTTGCAGAAACAGACGCGGCTTCCTGGGCTCGCACGTTGAACGACGCGTTGCCGAGGGCCGTAGCTGACATCAACATCACAAGGGCCTGCCTTCGAGATACAGGCGACGAGCCGTTCTCGACTGTCACGCTCTTTTCCGGGGGATCGGTCAACTGCTGACGCCTGGGAATTTTCACGACTACCACGCTCTCTCTGCTTACACGTTTGACGAATTGCTGCCTTAGTGTTCCATTGCAGCGCAAGAGTAGTGACGCTCACCCGAATTTGTCAAAAGGGTTTAGTGCGCCCAGCGGTTTTTAATGCGCAGAGCGCACACGCCAAGACCTAATCGCTCACTCTCATATGCTTGGAGCCCAACGAATCGTGAGTTTTATCGAGCTAAACCTCCAAATCTTCAATGGCGTCGAACAGAGGGTTGAAGACGATTTCCAACTGGCTCGCCGCTTCCATACGCATACGATGCAACTCACGCGAATCCCAACCTTCCTTATTTGCATAGGCTTCAAACGCTTGAAGCGTTTCTGCGCAGGTGGCAATGTTTTTTGCGATTTGCAGCAGAATACTCTTGAGTTGTTGTTCGCTCATCATATGCGCATGGTCAAACACAGCAAAGGGGCTTGTCAACGCTATGCTCATTCTCCAAGGCGCCGTACTTTCGCCTCGTAGACAACCAGTAGTGGCCCATTCTTTCCGCTCGCAGAGTTGTCACCCGTCGTGCGACAGAGCACTCGCCGAGTTGCAAACCCCCCTGGTCATAGAAACTCCAGAATCCCCGCCAGGAGTCGAATCGCTTAGGCATAGCGAAGGAGCGATTCGGCCATAGCCCTTGCCTCGCCGATTGGGATTTGGCCAGGTGCGGAGACCTCTTGGCCAACAGCGAAGGCCATATCGGAACCATATAAGAATCCTGCCACACGGCTCAAACAACCCATGCTTCCCATCGACATTGTGCACAGCGGTACTGCCGGAAATATCCGCCTGGCATAGAGAGTCACCTGCAGCAATCGCAACACATCACCGGGCTCGCACGGCATACAGGCAATCTTTGCAACGTCCGCACCCTGGCGGATCATCGCAGAAATCTTGGCGAGGAGGGCTTCATTACTCGGTGTGGACTGAAAATCATGAAACGACAGGATGACACGGACTGCGTGGTCATGGGCAGTCGCCAGGATCGGCTCCAGAAATTCTGGACCGTTGCACATTTCGACATCGATTAGATCGACGAATCCAGACCGTAGAACAGCGTCAATAGTGCTCGCCCGCTCCTCTTGGTTTATCTCCGCTTTGCCTCCCTCCGCTTGAATTCGCAAGGTGAATATGATCGATTCACGGTCCAGAAGCAGGCGTAAACGACGCGCCGATTCGATGAAATCCTCCCCGCCCAAATCGCAATAAGAGTCCGCGCGCCACTCTACTACATCGGGCCTGAGGTCATGAGCAATCTGGGCCTGCGCCAGCAACTCGCTTCTGTCTTTCGCAACGAGAGGTATGCAAAATAGCGGTTTGGGACCACCAAATTCTGTATCTCGTACCAGCATCGGAGGGACTACACATGGTCTCATAACGCCTTCCAAACTCCTTACGTTCTTTTGATAGTCAACCCGTCAATGCGCAACAGTACCAATATTTTCCGAAGGAATTCTTTCGAAATTCGGAACCAGCCATCGTAATATGCCGAAGGCAATGAGGTATGCGCTCGCGGCATAGATAAAGAGTGGCGTATACGTGCCAGTCGTCTGTAAGATCAATCCCGTCAGGATCGCAAGCACTGCTGCACCAATTGACCCTGCCATACTTCCGAACCCAACAACCGAGCCCACAGCGCTGCTCGGAAACATATCCGATGCCAGTGCATACACATTGGATGACCATCCCTGCACCGCAGCTAAAGCAATTCCTACCATTACTACCGTGATCCAGAGCGAGTTGAAATGTGCGCCGAATGCCATCGGCATCACGGCTAGCGCACAAGGGAACATCGCCATCTTACGAGCTTGGGGCATAGAGTATCCCCTGCGAAGGAAAACGGAGGGCAGCCATCCGCCTGTAATACTTCCCAAATCGGAAGCAATATAGACGACGATCAGCGGCAGGCTAAGCCCGATTGCGGGCAAATGATAGGTCTTGGAGAGGAACTTCGGAAGCCATGAAAGATAAAAGAACCATACAGGGTCCACCAGAAACTTTACGGCCGTGAATGCCCATAACTGCCGGTAACCCAGCAGACGGGTCCACGGGATCAATTCCTGATTCACCGCTTGGTCCTGCCGAGCGCCCTCTCTGATCAGCTCGTACTCTGAGGGCGATATCTTAGGGTGTTCCTCGGGCGACCTGTAGCTATGCCACCACCACCCGCACCACAGTAACCCCATAATGCCGGTAACCGCAAAGGCCGATTGCCACCCATACCTTGCATTGAGCCACGGCACGAAGAGGGCCGCAGCGATCACACCCATATTCGTGCCAGCATTGATAATGCCGGCTACAAATGAGCGCTCTGCCGGCGGAAACCACTCCGCTGAGCTCTTGATCGATGCCGGGAAATTGCCCGCTTCGGTAAGCCCAAGCAAGAAACGGATGACGCAGAAGCCGAGCGCGGTCCGCACCAATACGTGCGCAATCGTAACCAGGCTCCACAGGCCGATCATCAGTGCGTATCCGGCCCGTGTACCAATACGATCAATTAAACGGCCAGCGGCAGCCAGACCGATAGCATATGCGAACTGAAAAGATCCGACTATGTAGCCATATTGACTCTCGTTCCAGTTGAACCGGTGTTGCAGGTCACTGGCAAGAATGCCGAATACCTGCCTGTTCATTAAGTTGAGCGTTGTAGCACCAAACAGAAACGCGCAAATGATCCATCGAACGTGGCTTCGGGATGGCCTGCTCCGATATCGCAAGACATTTCCATCTCCGCCAGTTCCATTGGCGATCGATTCAACCGACAGATTATCGATGACTCAGCCTCTCTTTCTTTGGCCTTGTCGATCCGTAGGCCGTCCGCTAAGTACCCCGCGCGTTTCAAACAGGTTGTGTTCGGTGCGGGGGCGAGAAGCTAAGTACACTTTGGCAGTCTCCAGACACCTCCATGCGTGTTCGGCATAACCAAGCTCTCTGGCTCGCGCAAGGTGAGGAATCTCGATCGAATATGGTATCTCAGGCAGTCGATCGACAATAGCGCTTACATCAATTCCGCCCTCGCCAACATACAGCCTCTCTTCCCGCGCCGTATGGATCAGATCTTCTTTGGAGTCCGGAATCTCCCCAGGAGCGTCGCAGAGGTGCACGAAGTTGAACCACTCGCGAGGCAGTTCATCTAGTTCTTCAAGCCCCACACGCGATCGATGGAAATGAAGCATATCGACGAGGATACCAGCGTTGTCACGGTCGACGGCCCGAAGAATCTCGGCCGCGTCACGAAGACTTGCTATATCCATCCACGTGAGAAACTCAAGATTTACAGTCAATCCGAACGGTTTGGCCAAATCGCACATTCCGGCAAATTGCTCTGCTGCGTAAATACGATCGGATGTCCAGACGCTGCAAATGACGTGGCGTGCACCCAATTCTGCGGCAACTTCAAATGCCGGCACGTAGGATTTCAAATCAACACCATCGAAAATACGTGCAAGCTCAATATCGTGCACTTTCAATCCGGTATCCGCTAACGCAGTCTTGGTCTGTCGGAACATAGTCTTGTTGTCGGCAAGTGCGTAGTTGTGGGCTAACTCGTTATATGAGCCCATCATGATAATGCGAAGGCTGACGAACTCATATCCCGCGCGCGCGGCAACATAGGTCATCTCCGGCGGCGCACATCCTAGCACCGTTAGGTGCGCTAGACTGAACCGAATTGCCATCTTTATCCCTTCGCCGATCCCCCCGTTAGGAGTCCGCAGAAAATATGCGACGCCTAATCTTAATGCCGCGTGGCGTAGAAGATTTTTCGTAACCGTGCCGATACGGTAAGAAACGCATGTCGCATCGGAACTCATATTTATTTTTGGCGACAAGCGAACAAGTGGGCGACAAGCGAACAAATCTGCGGCAAACAAACACTCAGTAGTCATACAATTACGGCCATGATCCAGCAAGATGCAACTTCCGAATTTAGAGGAAACTCCGACTTGGTCATAGAGCAGCTCGACCGCATTTGCGCCAGTAGGGCCTTTCGGAGGTCGAACCGCCTCAAGCGCTTTCTCACGTTCGTTGTAAAAGAGACGATCGAAGGTCGTGGCGATGAACTGAAGGAGTTCACCGTCGGCGTAGAAGTGTTCGATAGAGACCTTTCGTTTGATCCCCGATCCGATCCCATCGTTCGTGTGCAGGCAAGACGGCTTCGGGCTCTATTGGAGCAGTACTATGCCGAGGAAGCCAGCCTCGATGAGATTATTGTCGAAGTCCCCAAAGGGGCTTACTCAGCAGTCTTCAGATCTCATAAGTCACTCGCGGCGAAGCTCTCAAAGAAGCCGCGTCCATCTTTGCTGGTCAACAGGAATACTGTTGCTGTATTGCAGTTCGAGGACCTGAGTCCTTCGGGCGACCAAAGCCATTTTTGTAGCGGTTTGAGCGACGAGATCATCCATACGTTGCTCAGGATGGACTCGCTTGTCGTTTGCAGCCCCACTACTGAAAGTCAATCTAACGCGGCGATCGTCATTGACGGAAGCGTTCGCAAGTGCGGATCTACCATCCGAATCACCGCTAATCTCATCGACACCACAAGTGGCGTTTATCTTTGGTCTATATCGCTAGACAGAACTTCGGAAGAAACCTTATCTGTTCAGGCTGAGATCGCACAGACGATTGGCGAAAGGCTGTTAGCTGACATAGGTGAAGGCGTAACTCCACAAACCCATAAATTTGCTTCCAAGAACATCACAGCTTGCAACTATTATCTTCAGGGTCGTTACCATTTAGATCAGCGCACCGAAGAAGGATTGTTCAAAGCAGTAGAGTTTTTCGAAAAGGCCATTGTAGAGGATAGTCAATATGCCCAGGCCTACGCGGGGCTCGCGGACTCCTACGCACTACTTGGCCACTACGGCGTATTGTCCCCGTCGGAAGTGTGGGCTAAAGCGGCAGCAAGCGCCGCATGGGCAGTTCTCTGCGACGAGAAATCGGCAGAGGCCCACACTTCGCTGGCTCACATGCTAGCCACTCGGGATTGGAACTGGCTGGAAGCAGAGCGCGAGTATCAGATGGCCATAGACCTGGATTGTAGATATTCAACCACTCATCATTGGTACGCCGTATCTCTTCTTGCCCCGGTTGGCAGGATGGAGGATGCCCAACAACAAATGCTGCTGGCGCATGCCCTCGACCCGATCTCTCCCGCAATCGCGCGCGATGTCGCGCGAATTGATTACTATATGGGCGACTATGATGCTGCGCTCGAGCAATGCGATCGCACCATCGAACTTGATCCCCACTTCTCCTCTGCGTATTCGTTGCTTGGATTCGTGCAGGAGTCCAGAGGCGAGTTCGAAGAGTCGTCTGCGGCATTCAAACGCGCGGTTCAACTCTCACCACGAAGCCCCAACATGCGGATTGCATTGGGTCATACACTCGCGCTGGCAGGTAAGCAATCCGAGGCGCTCGAAATTCTTGGGGATATGCTTGAACTTGCCACAAAGCGGTACGTGTCTCCCTTTCAACTGGCTTTGCTTCAATTTGCGACAGGTCATATCGACGGGTGCTTTCGGTCGCTCGAAAAGGCTTTCGAGGATCATTGCTTCGAGTTGTCATTGCTCAAGGTAGATCCTAGAGTGCACTCACTCAAGTCCGACAGACGATTCTCGCACCTGGTCGCCAAACTAGGGTTGCCCTAGGACCTAAGACTGGCTGCCGGCGAGCCTATTTCTCGTTGCGAAGATAGTTGAGGATGGCGTCGACGGTAGAACCTGCGTCCAACTCTGCGGTGTGAATGGTGTGCTTCGCCAGGCGCTGATAGACGCGGTGGCGGGTATGGAAGCGCTTTTCTGCCGTATCAAGATCGGCCAGTACTGGCCGGCTCGCGAGACCGTCTTCTTTCAGACAACGTTCCACCAGTATTGTGAAGGGCGCCGCTAGGTGGATGACTGCCGTTCGCGGTGTCTGTTCGAGCAGAAGCTTATTGCGAAGCTCTTCGGGAGTTCCGCCGCCGAGTGAGAGCACCATCCGTTGCTTTCCAAGGAGAGAGACCAGGGCAAGAGATTCCAGACGCCGGAAACCCGGCTCGCCTTCTTCAGCGAATATCCGCGAAACCGATCGGCCGTCCCGGCGTTCGATCTCATGATCCAGGTCAAGAAAATTCCACCCCAGCCGCTTTGCCAGCAGCCCACCGACGGTCGTCTTTCCAGATCCCATAAATCCTGTAAGTACGAGCCGTGAAAGTGAGTCGGACAAATCGGAGGTGTAGGACTTATCGACTGAAGTCATGACTAAGCCGAACGGGGACTGCGGACAACTGGATTATGCGCATGTATAGAGATTATATCCAGCCAGACGTCTGCCTAAAATCTCCGGCGCAGCTTAGTGTTTGTTGCCTTTGGCGTTATTTACCGGACGGTCGCGAATCTGGAGAGCGCCAAACGATACTGCAGGATTTGGATCCATCTTCGGAGACGGCGGTATTCTCCGGCGAGGTAGCAATACGGTAAAAACTTGCTACTTACTCCCTTGCTCGAATATGGTTCCCTCGACAATGTTCGTTCCAGTATGCCGTGCGCTTTAGCTATTGCACAACCGGCTTCTGCGGTTCCCTAAGGTTTTCAATCTCTTTCGGGTTCAACTCGCGGCGTGCCGAAACAGGAGGGATGTTCATGTATTTCAAATATCGCGCCGATTTGGTTCGGAATATTCTGATGGCAGCGGCACTGTCTGCGATATCGGCGCCCACCTCATTGGCGCAAGGAGACTGGTCAAGCTATGGCGGAGACGCAGGCAATACGCGCTATTCCCCACTGACCCAGATCACTCCTGCGAATGTCTCGACCCTGAAACCAGTTTGGACCTGGGATTCGGGCGAATCCGCAGTCTCCTACGAGATCACCCCCCTCGTGATCGGTCATGTCATGTACGTCAGCACGCCGCGCGAACGGGTGGTGGCACTGGACGCCGATACAGGCAAGGAAATCTGGAGCTACGATCTGAAGATACAAGGCGCTACCCATCGCGGAGTCGCCTACTGGGCCGGCGACAGCCAGAACCCGGCCCGCTTGATCGTGGGCACCACCGAGGGACAGATCTATGCTCTCGATGCCAAGAAGGGAACTCCTATTGCGTCCTTCGGCGACAAGGGCGTCGTCAATTATCGAGCGGGGTTCGCGGACAAGTATCCCAATGTGCTTTACGCATTTAGCTCCCCGCCGGCCATCTACAAGAACTTAATCATCTTTGGCCCGCGCACGGCCGAAAGCGGCCCGAAAGGACCCGATGCCTCGATACGCGCCTTGGATGTGCGCACTGGCAAAGAGGTCTGGACCTTCCATACACTGCCGCGTCCAGGCGAGCCGGGCTATGAGACGTGGGGACCGGATTTCTGGAAAAATGGGGCAGGACCCAGTGCCTGGGCGGGGCTGACCGTGGACAAGGATCGCGGTATGGTGTTTGTCCCAGTCGGCAATCCCACCGGTGGTGGCGACCCGGCCGGCCGCAAAGGCAGCAATCTCTATTCAAACAGCGTCGTTGCCCTCAACGCTGAGACCGGCAAGCTCATTTGGTATTACCAGATGGTGCATCACGATGTCTGGGACTACGATGTAACCGCGTCGCCGACCTTAATTAACGTAGTGCAGAATGGAAAGACAATTCCTGCCGTCGCGCAGATCACCAAGAACGGGCTGTTGTTCATCCTCAATCGCCTTACGGGACAACCGATTTTTGGTGCTGAAGAGCGCCCGGTGCCGGCCAGCAAAACACCCGGCGAAGAATTATCTCCCACCCAACCCTTTCCGCTAAAGCCGGTGCCGCTGGCCCGCAACAGCATGTCGGCAGCGGACATCAGTCATATTAGCCCGGCCTCCGAAAGCTACTGCGCTGAGTTGGTGGCGAGTCACGACGTGGGTGGCCCCTTCATTGCGCGGAGCGCCAGGGGTAATATCACGTTCCCCAGCAGCGTCGGAGGCGGCAATTGGGGCGGGGTTTCTTACGATCCTTCGCTGCGTTTGATCTTCGTCAATACCAGCAATCTTGGTAGCCGATCAAATGGCCCTCGCCCTGGTGCGTCAGGTGATCGAGCACCGCTGGATGGTTCCACGCCGTCCGGCGCTACGCCTGTCCGTCCGGTTGGCGGTGGGGGGACGCGTTTTGTCGACCAGGACCATTATCCCTGCAATCGCCCTCCTTGGGGCCAGTTGACGGCCGTCAATGCCAATACCGGCGATATCGCCTGGCAAGTAACTTTGGGCAGTTATAAGACCCTAGAAGAGAAAGGCATTAAGGACGCGGGCGCAGTAAATGCGGGTGGATCGCTGGTCACAGCTGGGGGCGTTCTTTTTATCGGCGCAACCAATGACCAGCGCTTCCGCGCCTTCGATGCGCGCAACGGGAAGTTATTGTGGCAAACCGAATTTGACACAGATGCGATGGCCGATCCGATGACCTATCTGAATCGGGAGGGGAAACAGTTAGTGGCGATTGCTACCGGTGGTCCAGGCTTATTTGGAGGAGTCGGCCCGGTGACGGAGATTGTGTCGGGTAAGATCGTTGCCTTCGCGTTGCCGAGTGGAACCAAGGCAGTCAGCTTGTCTGGCCAAGGAAAATGACTTGTTTGCCTAGACCTCAAGCAAGATTTGATGTGAATTGGGAGGCGAGCATTGCGCTCCCTTCTTAGGCCAGAGATGCAACAAGCGCGCCGTCAACAATAAATCGGAGATCTATATGAAAAAAGATGTTTTAGTTTTCTGTCTACTGGCCTGCACGACCCAGCTTCACGGCCAGTCAACTCCCGCACCGGCGGGCACCCCGCCAGTCCGTGCAGGAGCGGCGGCCAGGCCCCCGCGCTATATCGAATCTGCGCCATATGACTTCAACGATCATGCGGGTTGGCAATCCATGTTTGACGGATCGACGCTGAAAGGCTGGCAGGGCCCGATGGATCTGTGGCGCGTAGAAGACGGCTCAATTGTTTCCACCTCTACCGCGGCAAATCCGAACGGGTCGGCCTACCTGAATTGGGGCGGCGGCGATCTCAAAAACTTTGAGTTCAAGACCGAAATCAAGTTGGAGGGTCAGGGAGCTAATTCTGGCGTACAGTTTCGCGCGCAAATGCTGGGTAAAACCGAAAAAAAGAACTCCGAATGGGAATCGTTCGGTTATCAGGCGGACTACGATTATTCGAACGGGCAGACCGGCGCACTCATCGAATGCTGCAGCGGACCAGGCCGGGGACCGCATCCGCGCCCCTTCAAGGCCAGCATCGGGACAGTTGTCCGCGAAACTCTTAGTGACCCGGATAAGCCGACTGTAATCGGCACGCTCGGTGATCCTGACGAGCTTAAGAAACTAATTCATGTAGGTGACTGGAACCAATTGCACATCATCGTCCGTGGCACCATGATGATGTACATCTTGAATGGTCGTCTCATGTCCGTCTTTTTGGATGACAATCCCCAGCGCTTTCTGGATCATGGCGTGCTTCAACTTCAGTTGGAAGGCCGTGGCGATATCAAGGTTTCGTTCCGCAATATTTGGCTCAAAACCCTACCCTGAAACCTCCCCGGCAGCGCGACAATTGCGCCGCGGGTAGTCCAGGTATGGCGGCAATCGTAGGGACGGAACTTATCCTTGGCCCGCACGTCTTGCACTCCGTGTGAGGCCTTGTAGCGTCCCACCTCTTCTGGCGCGTGATCTTGTCGAATGGTTATCGCCAAAGAAGCTGAGGAGCCCAAAGCACATCACCGCAGGGTGCTTTTGGCGCCGCGGACACCAGACTTTAAGTGTGCCTCTGCTCGGCGTCAATCCGGGGCTTGCCCCACGCTTTGTACAGGTGGACGATCCATTCGTGGGCGCTGTGCAGATGACGCAAGTTGGGCGCTGTGATCCGAGCTTTTTGTGCTGCCATTTCGCGATAGCCTTCGAGCAACATAGGTTCCGCTTCGGCGTACTTCTTCTCCCCCGCCAGGCTGGCTCCGAGCAGGCTCTCGGCCCAGCATCCCAGCCAGTTATCCGGCTGTTTCATTCGTTCGATCGCCTCAGCCTGGCGGGCGAGAGGCTCGCTTTGGGTGAACTTACCCTGCGACTCGTAGGCCAATGCCAGATCGGCCTCCGAGGCGATAGTCTCCGGGTGGTCCGGGCCAAGCGTGTGCCGCCGCCCTGCCAGGGCCTGTGCGGCATAGGTCTCCGCCAGGCCGTATTTGCCCTCTGTCTGGTACATGAATGCCATGTCGGAAAGTGTATCGAGCGTGTCGGGATGCTCGGGACGCAGTACACGGCGCCTGGCCGCCAGTGTCTGGTTGAAGAGCGCCTCGGCCTGCGCGTACTTCCCCTCCAGACTGTAAGCGCTGGCCAGACTATTCATCGACGTTAGCGTGGCCGGGTGCTCAGGACCCAGCACCCGGCGTCTTATCTCCAGCGTCTGGCTGGCGAGCGCCTCCGCCTGTGCGTATTTGCCCTGATTGCTATCGGCAAAGGTCAGATTGTTCATGACCTGCAGTGTGTCGGGGTGCTCGGGGCCCAGTACCCGGCGCCTGATCTCCAGGGTCTCCCGGTAAAGCGCCTCGCCCTGCGCGAACTTGCCCTGCAGGCTGTAGGAAGTCGCCAGATTGTTCATCCCCGTCAGCGTGTCTGGATGTTCGGGACCCAATACTCTGCGCCTGGTCTCCAGAATCTGAGTCAGAAGTGTCTCGGCCTGTGAGTACTTGCCCTCACGGTTGTAGACAACCGCCAGAATGTTCATCGAGTTCAGCGTGTCGGGGTTTTCCGGACCCTGCACCCGGCGTTCAATCTCCACAGCCTGGCTGTAGAGCGCCTCCGCCTGTGAGTATTTGCCCTCATTGTTATAGACATTGGCAAGACTGTTCATGGACGCCAGCGTGTCGGGGCGTTCGGGACCCTGCACCCGGCGTTCGATCTCCAGGGCCTGGTCCAGAAGCGCTTCGGCCTGCGCGTACATGGCCTCATGGTTGTAGACCCACGCCAGAGCGTTCATGGATTTCAGCGTGTCAGGATGCTCAGGACCCAACACCCGGATCATCGTCTGCAAGGTCCGGCTCTGCAGCGCCTCGGACTCCGGGTATTTGCCCTCTCTTTCCAGGACATCTCCGAGACGCCTCTGCGTATCAAGAGTCTTCGGGTCCTCAGTCCCCTCCGCCCGCTTACGCAGATCCAGCGCAAGCTCCAGTTGTTGCTGCGCCTTCGGGTACAGTCCAAGCTCCATATAGGTCTGTCCGATGGTGTCGCGAATCGCCGCCTCGACCTCCGGCTGCTTGTCGAACTTTCCGCCGATCCGCTCCGCCGCACGGTCGAGTGCTGTCCTCACCTTCAAATCCGGATCGGCCGCCGTGTTTGATCCCGCTTGTGTGGATGCGCTGGCATATGCCAGCAGATCGTTCCGCAGAAAATTGCTGACAGCATTGGCCGACGCTTCGGCTCGGCGCGCCCGCATTGCTTCCCGGGCACTCATCACCGCGCCGGCGATCAGCACCACGAGCACCGCCGCCGCCCCGCCGACCAGGGCCCGGTGACGCCGCGCAAATTTCTGCAACTGGTAGCTGGTGCTCGGCGGACGTGCCACAATCGGCTCGTCAGCCAGATAGTGCCGGATGTCGGCCGCCATCTCCGCTGCCGATGCATAGCGCCGTGACTTATCCTTCTCCAGCGCCTTCGCAATGATGGTTTCGACGTCACCCCGGTAGATGCGATCGATCGAACTGAGCGGAGCTGGGTCCTGCTCGCGAATCGTCCGCACCACCTCATGCAACGGCTTCCGGGCGGTGTCATACGGCAGTCGGCCCGACAGCAACTCATAGGTAATGACGCCGAGCGCATAGACATCACTGCGGAGATCCACCTTCTGCGGGTCCGCCAGCACCTGCTCAGGGCTCATGTAGTTGAGCGTGCCGATAAGTTGCCCGATATCGGTCTGACGCGTCTTAGTGGTATCGGAGTCGGTTAGGCGCGCCACCCCGAAGTCGAGAATCTTCGGCTGCCCTGCCTCATCTACCAGAATATTCGTCGGCTTCAGATCTCGATGGATGATGCCGCGCTGATGAGCATGGTTCACTGCATCGCAGATCTTCGCCATCAGCTCCAGACGCGCTCTCAGCTTGAGACCCTTTTCCCTCGCGAACTCCAGCAGCGAGTGCCCCTCAATCAACTCCATCGCGAAATAAGGCTGCGGGCCGAACCCGCTGTCGGCGGTCCCGGCCTCATACACCTGCGCAATCCCCGGATGGTGCAGCCGCCCCAGCACCTGTGCTTCCTGCTCAAAGCGATACAGCGACTCGCTGTTCACGAACGCCGGCTTGATCACCTTCAGGGCGACCACCCGGTTTGGACTCTCCTGCTCAGCCAGATAGACGCTGCCCATTCCGCCTTCGCCCAGAAGGCGAACAATGCGATAGCGCCCGATCATGACAGGGTTATCGCCCATGGTCAATGACTGCTGCGTCTCCATGGAGGGGTTCTCCAACCGCTGCCACTGGCAGAAAAATTACCCGAGGCCTTACAAGTCAGCGCATACTGTGAGAGACTTCCATGCTCCGTCTTTCTCATTTAGCAAACCCGGAGAGCAGAAGCCCTTAATGAAACAGCATTGCTCTTATTCTGCCGCCAATAATGCTTCGCAGTTACTGGGAGTTTTACTAGTGGTCGCCTGTTCGGCAAACTCTGACCATTGGCCAGCACTCCTACCTTGAGGTGATATGTCGCAAACGAGAGCTTCTGAATTCTCGATGAAGGGGCTGATCGTCCTCGTCGCGGTTGTGGTTCTCCTCTACCTGGCGCAGGTGGTGCTGATTCCGTTTGCCTTCGCACTAACGCTCGCGCTCCTGCTGGCGCCGGCGGTGGCGAGTCTGGAGAAGTACGCATCTCGAACGGTATCTGTCGTGGCTGTAACGATAATCACTTGCCTTGGATTCTTTCTTGGAGCGTATATCCTGTCTCGCCAGGTGGTCAGCGTGGCGCAGACTCTACCGCAATATCAGTCCAATGTGCATAAACGAATGGCTGAACTTCATTCGCCGGGCGCGGCGACGCTCGAGAGCGGCTTTAGAGCGATCGAAGAGATCGGTGGAGATTTCGCACTCCCCGATACCGGAACGCCATCGGCGCCCGCGCAGGCCGAGGCGCAGGCCATGCCGGTACGGGTAGTGGATTCAAGATGGAACAGGCTCACAGCAGCCGGAGAGCTGCTTCAGACAATTCTGAAGCCGGTCGGGCAGGTCGGAGTTGTGGTCGTCTTCACCATCTACATGCTGATGAAGCGCGAGGAGCTGCGCAACAGATTGTTATTACTCGCAGGGATGGGCCGCATCCATCTGATGAGTACGGTGCTCGAAGATGCAACGATACGAATCAGCAAATACCTGATTATGCAGATCGAGGTGAATCTCTGTTACGGAGCGCTGTTCGGGGCGGGGCTGTTTTTTATCGGCGTGCCGAACGCCACGCTATGGGGATTGATCGCGGCAGTGTTTCGGATTGTGCCGTACGTGGGAACCATGGTTGCGCTGGTGCTTCCACTGGTGATCTCCATTGCAGTGTCGACAAGTTGGTGGCCGCCAGTGCTCGTCCTTGGACTCTTCCTCCTGCTCGAACTTACAGCGGCGAACTTTGTTGAGCCATGGCTCTATAGTTCGCGGACCGGGATATCGTCTCTGGCACTGCTGGGCATGGCGATCTTTTGGCTGATGATCTGGGGATGGGCGGGGCTCGTGCTGTCGACCCCGCTCACGGTTTGCTTCGTGATCCTCGGCAGGCACGTCCCGCAGCTGAATTTCCTTCATACTCTGCTCGGCACAAATGCGGAGTTGTCTCCCCCGGCTCACTACTATGAGCGGCTGTTGAGGATGGATGAGAGAGAGGCACGGGAGATCGCCGAGCGCCATCTCAAGGGCAAGCGTCTGGAAGATCTTTATGATTCAATGATTATTCCAGCTCTCAGCCTGGCCGAAGAGGATCGCCATAAGGGCGCTCTGGACGACGTTCGCTCAAACTTCATCTTTCTGAGCGTCGGGGAACTGATTGCGCGGCTGAATGGCTACGAGCAGCCGGGCAACGCCCCTGTCTCCGACAGGAGCGAGTTGACGCTGATGCTCGAAGAGCACAGGAACCCGACACCGCAGGAGTTTGCCGTGGTGTGCATCTCGGCGAGCGACCAGGCGGACGAGTTGACATCGATGATGCTGACGCAACTGCTGGAACAAGCCGGACATCCCACGTTGCTGCTCCCGGCCGATGCGATCTCGGAAGAAATTCTCGAAGGACTCGCGCAGGAGCCGACGACCGTGCTCTTTGTCTCGGCGCTCCCGCCGTTCGCCTTCGCGCAGGTTCAGGCCATCTGCCACAAGATACGCGACCACATCAAGATGAACCGCGTGGTGGTGGGTTTGTGGAACACGATCGATGAAGAAGAGCTGGGGCAAACATTTGGAGCCGCGCGTCCCAACAGCATCGTCCGGACGTTGAACGAGGCAGTCAGAAGCGTGGAGGCCTGGCGCAAGGAGGCGCACAGGCATCGCAGTGGGGCAGGAGAGTTTAAAGCCGCGAAGTAACAAACACTCGCCGCCACTGACAACGTCGATTCCTCGTAATCACTCGCCGCGCTTACGCTACTCTGTCGATTACAAGTATGGTGCTGTCGTCGCGGGGTTGTTCGCCCGCGCAGAACATCTGCATGGAAGCAAAGAGATCGCGGATGGGATCGGCCCCGGCCATGTGTTGCGTCATGTCTGTCGAGCAAAACTGCTCTCCCGCAGGGTTCTCCGCCTCGGTCAGACCGTCGCTCATCAATACCACTCTGGCCCCGAGAGCCAGATCGAGCGGGATCGAGTGGAACGTGGCATCGTGAAACAACCCAACAGGAACATCGCCATCCTCGACTACCTCTGCGCGTCCATCACTCTGAATCACAATGGGCGGGATATGGCCGCCGTTGACGAGTTCGACCCTGCCTCCTTCCATATAATGAACGGCGATCAGGGTCACATACTTCCGTCCCGACATGCGGCAGCATAGAAAGTTATTTATCGTGCTCACAGTTTCGACGACCGACGCGCCGGTCGCGAGTTGGGCGTACATCATGCCCTGGATGATAGCGCCCAGCAGCGCCGAAGACATCCCCTTGCCGGAGACATCGGCCACGACGGCGACGAACCCATCCTTCACGGGGACGACGTCGTAAAAGTCGCCCCCAACCTCTGTGCAGGGAACCGACCTGGCCGTCAACTTCGCATAAGAAAAGCTGGGCAATTCTGTTGGGATAATGCTCTGCTGAACTGACGAGGCGATCTCCAGCTCCTTGCGCAGAAGTTCCGCCGCTTGCTGGGCTTGAACCATGCGAGCGTTCTCGACAAGGTTCGCCGCTTCCGTCGCAATTGCGTGCAGGATATCCCTGCTAACGCTATTCAGGGTGCTGGTCCTCAACTTGCTGTCGAGGTAGAGAAGGCCAAGCAGGCTCTCGGAGTTCCGGCCGCGCAGAGGAATTGCGATTACGCTCATCAACTCATGCACGACCATGCTTTCGCGGCCTATCGGCTGTCCTTCCCCGCTGACGTCGCCGATAAAATACTCCTGGCCCGAGATGGCTGCATCCCGCACCACCGAGCGCGCGATCTTCGAGTCATCGGCCAGCAGCACGCCCGCCTTGTTGAGGCCAAGTTCGAGATGCAGGTTCGAAGGGCTGTCGCCCAGAAACACAAATCCACGCTCAGCGCCCGTCAGCCGCAGCGTGTACTCGATCATCGAGCTCAGAACATCGCTTAATAAGCGCGTGTTACTGAAGCTCTGAGCCGCCTGGAGAAAGAGAGAAAGCTTTTCAAGTTCCGAAGCGTTGGCATCTCCTGGGATGCGACTTAAAAGGCTGCGGGGCGGCACCTCCTTCTTCGCTTCACCGAAGACGAGCACGACGTCGGATGTTCCGAGCTCAATGCGGTCCCCTGCTTTCAGCCGCGCGACGTCCGTCCGTATCCCATTCACCAGTGTGCCGTGGCGGCTGCCCTGGTCCTGGATCAGGTACCCCTCCACATCGGAGTGAATGACAGCATGTTCCCGGGACACCTGCGAGCTGCTTAAAGAGAGGCTGCGATCGGCCTGCCGCCCGATCGTGAAGGGCACAGTGTCGATTGTCACAGTTCGTCTCTGGTTACCTTCAAGAACCACGAGCCGGGCGACAGGGTAATTCATTTCCATGGCAGCTCACAGATCAGGAACATCACACACTAACATGTCTCACTTGCTGTTGGTTAAGTCCTACTGCTGACCGAGAGATGTAGCGCTCGCGACAAGCGCATCAATTCAGCATAGCTCCTCCGCCATGGTCCCGCCAGCTGAGAGACATTCCAGGGAAAGTCCGCCAAATTTCCTCGATGAGCACTCGCTGATCCTCGCACCGCTGGATTGGGCCCGAACAGTAGAATAGTTGTACAAACGATTTTCTATTATGAGTCACTACACCCGCAGATACAGAATGCCATCTAAGATAGATAGAGCGGCGCTCGCAGCAGAGCAGCCAGCAATCTTCTCCGGCTTGAATCACCTGCCTTGAATGACCACTGCCTCGCCTCCATACCGTGTCCTCCAACGCCGCCTCATCCTGCGGGATTCACTGATCTTTGTTGTGCTTACGCTGATCGTCGCTGCGCTCTTCGGAGTAACGCTGTTTCTCTTCCGGTCATTTACCAGGCATCAGGAAGAGCTTGGGCAGCGCTGGTATCAGCGGGGAAAACAGGACCTCGGGGCTCAACGGCCAACCGAAGCAGTCAACGATCTGCGCACCGCGCTCGGTTACGATCCGGCAAATAAAGACTATGCCTTCACGCTGGCTGAAGCGCTCGACCAGGCTGGCAACCTCGATGAATCCTTCGCTTATTTTTCCAACCTCCTGGAGGCAGAGCCAGGCAGCGGACCCCTGAACCTCCAACTGGCGCGCCTCTCGGTGAAGAAGGGTGCTATTGCTGATGCGCTCCACTACTATCGCGCCTCCATCTACGGAAACTGGGAGAACGATGCCCTCAAAAACCGGCGCGCTGTGCGGCTGGAACTGGTTAAGGCCATGCTGGATCACGGCCAGCACGACGCCGCGCACACCGAGTTGCTTATCGCCTCAGAGGACGCCGGCGACGACCCCGATTCCCTGCCCCGAATCGCCTCGCTGATGAACGAGGCCGGCGAATACGGGCTGGCGCTGCCACTCTTCCAAAAGGAATTGGCCACCGCCCCCAGGAATGGAGATCTTCTGGAGGGCGCAGGTCTCGCGGCCTTCAACCTGGGGCACTACGCCTCCGCGGAGAAATATCTCCAGCAGGCCTCCGACCAGCGCGCCGAGGCACACCACGGCGAACTCCCATCTGGGCCGCGCAACGAACTGGATTGGTCGAAGCAGATCGTAGAGCTCTTTCCCGCCTCGGATCTGCCGGCGGCCAAGCGCGTGTCAGGAATCCAGCGCATCGCCGCGATGATGCCGTCGTTGCTCTCAAACTGCCGCGCGCAGATCTTAGCCAATGGAGGCGACACAACCGCTCTGAGCGCGCTCGATCAAGCCTGGAGCGACAGCGCAAAAAATGGCCCACGACGGTCCTGCGCAGAGACCCAGCCGCCCAGAACGCGGAGTTGCAACTTATCTATAAAACCGGCAACCAGACCCGGCAAATATGCCCGGCATCGTCAGGCGACGACATGCTGGTGCAGTTGATGGCGAAGTCGCCCGACACCATCCTGCAGTGAGGACCTTAAACAAAACGCAGTGAAAGAGATTATGACTGAAGAGATTGAGAGCGCGGCAGAGACCGGCGCAGAAAGCTTAAGGCAGCGCCTCTCGCTGCCCTCCGCCGCGGAACTCGCCCGAGTCGCGCCCGCCCGCGAGGAACGTCTGTTGCTTCTGCTCTCCATCTTCATCGGCGTCATCTCGGGCCTGCTCGTCGTCTCGTTCCGTATGGCCATCGAGTGGCTGAGCGTGCTGCTGCGCGGCTCCGTCTCCGCAGCCGCACCAGACCGCGGATGATCGTCGTGCCCACGGCTGGCGGGGCTCGTCATCGCCATACTGGTACGCTACGTCTTCCCGGAAGCGCGCGGCAGCGGCATCAACCAGACCAAGGCCGCGCTCTATATCCATAACGGATACATCTCCATCCGCACCATGCTGGGCAAATTTCTGCTCTCCGCGCTGGCCATCGGCAGCGGCCATTCGCTGGGTCCGGAAGACCCATCGCTGCAGATCGGGGCCGGCGTCGCATCGCTGATCAGCCGCCGCTTCGGCCTCTCGCGCGCGCGGCTTCGCGTCTTCGCGCCCATTGGCGCCGCCGCCGGACTGGCCGCCGCATTCAACGCACCGATCTCGGCGATTCTCTTCGTCATCGAGGAGGTCATCGGCAACTGGAGCGCCGCGGTCCTCGGCTCCATCGTCCTCTCCGCCATCTCCAGCGTCGTCGTTGCCCGCTGGTTCTGGGGCGCCGAGCCGATGTTCCGCATCCCCACCGTCAACCTGCGTCGATCCGCGCGAGCTGCTGGCCTACGCGGTCCTGGGCTTCGCCGGCGGCGTCGCCTCGCTGATCTTCACCAAATCGCTGGCGTGGCTTCGCCCGCTGCTTGACGCCAGTCAGCCCCATCGTGCAGACTGCTGCAGCCCGCCGCCGCCGGCTTCCTCGTCGGCTGCATCGGCTATCTTCGGTCTCCCCCAGGTCATGGGCGCCGGATACGACGCCATCGACGCAGCCGATGCACTCGCAGTTCACCTGGAACATCCTGCTGCGCTCGCCGTTCTCAAGATCTCGCGACGACCCTCTCCTTCTCCAGCGGAACGCCGGGCGGCATGTTCGCCCCCACGCTGTTCATCGGCGCCATGCTCGGCGCGCGCCGTCGGCTCGCTTCGAGCATCATTTCTTCCCTCACCTCACCGGCTCGATCGGCTCCTACGCGCTGGTCGGGATGGGCGTCCTCTTCGCCGCGTTCCTGCGCGCGCCGCTTACCTCGGTCTTCATGGTGCTGGAGGTCAGCGGCAACTACTCCATCATCCTGCCCGTCATCCTCGCCAATACCATCGCCTACCTGCTCTCGCGCGCCCTGCAGCCTGTGCCGGTCTTTGAGATATTCACCCACCAGGACGGCCTCGACCTTCCCTCCATGGAGGAGCAGCGCGAAGAGAGCGATCTGCATATCGAAGACGCGCTCGAACCTTGGCTCCATCCCATCCTCAAAGGCGCCGACACCCCCGCCGCGATTCTCAAGGCAACGAAAGAATCTGCTCCCGGCGTAAAGACGCAGCACGCCACTCCAGTCATTTTGATTCAGTGCAGCGACTCACGCTGGTACGCCGCGCGCCTCTATGAGATAGAAAAATTTGCAGCCCCGCAGGCAAACAAGGACCCAGCCACCTCCATCGAGACCCTGCTCGGCAATGAGCGCACCCCCATGCTGTTTCCAGATCAGCCGCTCGATACCGCTCTGCATCATCTTTCGCGATGGCCGGTGCTTCCGGTTACGAACCGCTCGCGACGTGGAGCCTTGGAGGGAGTCGTCAACCTCGAAGGCGTCCTGAAACGTTACCAGCAATTTAGCGCCTGACCAATCTCACGGCTCGCGAAGCGTACTGCCCGAACCCAGCCGCACGCCAAAAACCACAGTCCGGGGAATCCCTAACGTCAACAGCGGCGTACGCCCTGCCTGGACCAGCGTTCCACCTACATTCTGCACTGACGTATACGCCTGCAGCCATCGCTTGAAGCTGTGCTCCGCATACAGGTCCACCTGCGTATAGCCATTCAACAGGAACTGGTTCGCTGAGTCGTCGTACTGCTGGCCGCTTACGCGCAGGTTAACACCCAGCACCCCCAGCCGCTCGCGCTCCATCCGCACCTGCACGGTGGCAAGGTTGCGGGCCACCTGCGGCGTCCATTTGCCCACCAGGTTGTTCGCCGGAAACTGGGCGTTCGCTGGAAACTTCGTTACCGTCGAGTTCGCATACTGATAACCCGCCATCACGCTCATCCATCGGAACGGCGTCGTGTCCGCTTCAACCTCCACTCCCTTGCTGACGATCTGGCCGAGGTTCTCGCGCATCAGCTGCGTTCCGGCCGCGTTCAACGCGACGGCGCGCGATCGGACGGTTGACCTGCGTCCAGAAGTAGCTTGACCGCACGGACCCCAGCCGCGACCGCTCCAGCAACGCTCCCGCCTCCCAGCCCGTCGCCCGCTCCGAGAGCAGGCTCGGATTCGCGAACGTGGTCTGTGAACCAACCTGCCCAGTGCGATACAGCTCATTCATCGAAGGCCCGCGAAACGCCCGGTTGACCGAGCCGGTCAGCGACACGCCGCCGCCGAGTTTCCTCACGATACCCAGCCGCGGATCGAATGGCCACTGATTCGTTGTAGGAAGCGTAACCACTGCAGGGCCGGTCGTCTGCTTTGCGTCGAAAATGTGGAAGCCATCGATTCGCGATGAGAATGCAATCGACCAGTTCTTCGGCTGCCACAGCGCCTCTCCGTACACGCCGCCCGTCCGCTGCCGCGCACTGGTGCTCACCGTCGTTCCCTGGACGCTGTTCGACACCGGCGTCTCGTTGTCCGTGGCCCGCGTGTCGACGATATCTCCACCGGCCACCAGGGTCAGGGTGTTGAAGAAGGTCTGCGCCCACTGCACCGCCCCACCCAGCTGTTGCGTCGGCACGTGCTGTAGCTTGGTCAGATTTTCGCTGGTCCGCGTCGCATTCACCGAGGAGAAGTTCTGCCGGTACTTCTGTTCCGTCCCGTAGATACGCCCAAACACTCTGCCTGAGTTCGGCAACGCCCAGTCGGTGCCGCCGGCGTATCTCCAGATACGTGTAGCATTCGGCGTCAGGGCCGTGCCGTTGCTGCGCGACTCGTTCAGAAAGTTGCCGCGCAGAAATGCGCCTGCATTGCTTCCAATGTCCTGCCGAAACTCCACACGGCCGCTCTGCGAGTGCACATTCGACGGAATGTCCACCGGCCCCCGTACCGAGGGCGCAATCAGGGTGTACCCATCCGTGCCAAATATCGTCGTTGCCGCCAGCGCTTGCGTGTGCTTCACCGCGCCCGTCAGCAATGCGTTCTCCGAATACGTCCCCAGCGTCGCGCCCGAGAGGTCCAGCGCATATCCGGTCCGCACCGGCTTCACCGGCGTCACGTCGATCACGCCGCCGATAGCGCTCGATCCGTAAAGATCCGAAGCTCCGCCGCGCATCAACTCAACCCCCGCCACCGCCAGCTGCGGAGCCTCATTCCAGTGGATCCATCCGCCAAATGCATCGTTCAGCGGCACCTCATCGCTCAGCACCAGCGTCCGGCTCGCCGCCGTCGATCCCAGCCCCCGCAGCGACGTCCCCTCGGTCGTCGGATTCGCCACCCACGAGCTCGTCCTGCGAAATAGCTGGAACCCCGCCACCTCGCGCAGCCAGTCGTCGAGTCCGAGGCCGGGAGCCTCCGCAATCTCGGTGCCGGTCAATATCCGCACGCTGCTCGCCGTTGCATCGACGGCCAGCGGAGTCCGCGTCGCCGTCACGTTCACCACCTCGCTGGTCTGCGCCACCTGCATCACCACCGTCAACTCCGGCGAGGTCCCCAGCGGCTGCGTCACGCTCGCAAAACCGTCATGCGTAACCTGCACCGTGCCCTGCACCCCGGGCCCCACGGCAACCTGCGCACATCCGCCAGCATCGCTTACCGCCTCTGCACCGGCCACCCCCGCAAGCTGAATCTTTGCACCGGCGATGGCGCTTCCGCCCTGATCGTGCACGCACACCTGCACCGTTCGCAGCTGCTGCGCGCTCCCCGCCAGGACACAGCTCACAAACAACGCGGCAGTCACCCCATGTCGCATGAAACACAGACCTAATCGCATGCCAACCAGCATATCCTTTTTCACCATCGGTCTTTTACATGTACTGACGTATCCGAACCCTACTAAGTTACAGCGGAGCTATACTTTTGAGCGGGGCCCTTCTCCATGAGTACCCGCAGAGATTTCTGCTCAGCCGCCGCGCTCACCCTGCTCACCCCGAAGCTGCTCCGCGCCCAGACAACCTATGGCCCGGCTACATTCGCCGCCACCCACGTCGATATCGCCGTCGTCGACCACGACCGAATCCTCGCCGCAGCCGACCGTTACCTCACCCAACCCCCCACGCCTCTCACCGCCTTCCCCGCGCCCCACAGCCCCGGCGGCCCGCAGGATTTCTTCTCCGAAGCCGAAGACGAACGGCCCTCGGCCGTCGATAACCCCGCGCCCAAGCCGCACCTGTTCACCGCCCACAGCGACGCACTCCTCAACATGAGCATCCAGGTCGCCGCGCTCACCGCCGCCTTCGTCCTCACCAAAGAAGCCCGCTACGCCGAACACGCCGCCGCCCATCTCCGCGCCTGGTTCGTCGATCCCCAGCACCGCATGACCCCCAGCCTGCCCTACGCGCAACTTCTGCCCGGCGCCAAAGCCGCCCGTCCCGAAGGCATCCTCGAAACTGTGCAGCTCGTCGAAGTCGCACAGTCCGTCAGCTTCTTCGCCCACACCGATGCACTCTCCCCGGACGATCTTGCCGCCACCTACCAATGGTTCGCCGACTATCTCCTCTGGCTCGGCACCGACCGTACCGCCCTGCTCGCCCGCGACCGGAAGAATCATCACGGCACCTCCTGGCTCCTGCAGGCCGCCGCCTACGCCCGCCTCGCACCCGAGCCCGACGCCGGCGTCCGCAAGGTCCCCACCCCCGGCCCCACAATCTACGACACAGCCAAAGCCCCCAACCAGTACATCGGCCTCAACGCGCTGCGTCACCAGTACAAGAGCGTCACCCTGCGCGCACAGCTCAACGCCGACGGCGTCTTCATGAACGAGCTCACGTCCCCCGCGCCCTATCGCAACTCGCTCTTCAACCTGGACATGCTTGCCGGCGTCTGCGACCTGCTCAGCACGCGCTTCGAGACCCTCTGGGACTACGAGCTGCAGGACGGCCCCGGCATGCGCGGCGCCATCGCCCACCACTTCCCCTACATCGCCCACCGCGAGACCTGGCCCTACGCCGCCGACGTCAGCCACTTCAAAGACCTGCCCGTCCGCCAGCCCAGCCTGCTCTTCTGCGGCCGAGCCTACAGCCGCCCAGAATACGTCGACCTCTGGAAGACCCTCAACCCCGATCCCACCGACCCAGTAGTCCTGCGCTCCTTCCCCATCCGCCAGCCGCTGCTCTGGATCAGACGCACTCCCGCGATGTAGCGCCCAGTCGTTTAACTACAGCTCGTTAAGCAGAGCTCGTTCTAATTCGACGGCAGTTGTGCGGGCAGATCGGAGTTCCAGGTGTCCACCACACACCTCCAATTCCCGTCCGGCTGCTTCTTCCATATTTCAATGTTCTTCCCGCGATCTGACACAGGCTTGCCGTCGGGGCCGTCCATGCTCAACTCGTAAGCTCCGTAAAGGTAGGCCATATCCCCTGATCGCGCTACCTCAACCCTGGTCGGCTCCCACGAGAGCGACAGGCCCGGCAACCCCAGGAGTTCGCCTATGTCCTTGCGGATGCTGTCCCGGTTGGTCGCCACCGCCTCGTTCGGAGGCAGGACAACTGCATCCGCTGAGTAGAACGCCATCCACGCGTCGACCTGTTTGGACTGTGCGGCCTTCACCCAGTCTGCATCCAGCCTTCGAATAGTCGCCTCGTCAGCGGCCCGTGAGTCTGACAGAACCTGTCGAGCCGCATTGCACCCGAGCATCAACCACCCGCACGAAAGACCAGCGATAGCAACACCACTTAGAAACGAATTCCTGCTCTGCAGCTTCATCCGTGCACGACCTCGACCAAGATAATACGGCCCATGTCGTCAAAGAGTCTCACATCGTCGCACTGAAATGAAAGACCTTACTTGCTGCGGTGCTCCTTCACAATCTGCAGATATTTCTTGGCCGTCTCGGTCACCACCTCAGGCTTGCCCGCAGCCATCGCCTTGGCATCCACCAGGTCCGAGCCAACCCCCAGCGCAAACGCCCCCGCAGCCAGAAACTCCGCCGCAGTCGCCACCGACACGCCGCCCGTAGGAATCAGGTCGATATGCGGCAGCGGTCCCTTCAACGCCGTCAGATACTTCGCTCCACCCAGCGCGCTGCACGGAAACACCTTCACCACATCCGCCCCCGCCTCCCAGGCCGTGACAATCTCCGTAGGCGTAAGCGCGCCCGGCAGCACCGGAATCGAATACCGATGGCACATATCGATCGTCCCCAGGTTCAGCGCCGGGCTCACCACAAACTTCGCGCCCTCCAGAATGCACATCCGCGCCGTCTCGGCATCCAGCACCGTCCCCGCGCCAATCAAGATATCCGGCCGCTTCTCCGCAAGCTGGCGCATCACCTGAATCGCGCCCGGCACCGTCATCGTAACCTCGAGCACCGTCACGCCTCCCGCGGCAATCGCCTCCGCCAGCGCCATCGCCTTCTCCACCGACTCCGCCCGCAACACCGGAACCAGCCCAATCTCCTTCAACGCCGCCAAAACCTTAGCCTTCGACACTCGCCCTCGCTTTCTCTACCCTTTACCCTCTACCCTTTACCCTGTCCCTACCGCTGCACTCTCGCCCCACTCCCCTTCATCACCCGCTGCACCTCATCAAAGGTAGCCATCGTCGTATCGCCCGGAGTCGTCATCGCCAGCGCACCATGCGCACAACCGCAGTTCACAGCCCAATCCGCGCCCTTCTCATTCAGAAAGCCGTAGATAAGCCCCGAAGCAAACGAGTCTCCACCGCCAACGCGGTCGAATATCTCCAGATCCGGCAGCGGTCGCGCCTCATGGAACTTACCTTCGTAGTAGCAAACCGCGCCCCAGTCATTCACCGTGGCGGTCTTCGCATGTCGCAGCGTAGTCCCCACAGCCTTGAAGTTCGGATAAGTCTCCACCGCCTTCAAAATCATCCGCTGAAAGCTGCCCGAATCCAGTTCGGCCAGCTCTTCGCCCTGGCCTTCAATCTCAAATCCCAGCGCCGCCGTAAAGTCCTCTTCGTTCCCGATCATCACGTCGACATAGCTCGCCAGCTCGCGGTTCACCTCTGTCGCCTTCGCCTTCCCGCCAATCGACTTCCAAAGCGAGTCGCGATAGTTCAGGTCATAGCTGATGATCGTCCCATACTTCCGCGCCGCGATCATCGCCTCCTTGCAAACCTCAGGAGTCGTCTCGCTCAAGGCGCAAAAAATCCCGCCGGTATGAAACCACCGCGCACCTTCTTCGCCAAAGATGTGGTCCCAGTCAATCTGCCCCGGCTTCAACTGGCTCACCGCCGTATGCCCGCGGTCCGAGCACCCCAGCGCCGCCCGCACGCCAAACCCGCGCTCCGTAAAGTTCAGCCCGTTGCGCACCGTCCGGCCCACGCCGTCATACTTCGTCCAGATCACATGTGACTGGTCGACACCGCCTTGCAGCATCATGTCCTCGACCAGCCGGCCCACCGGATTATCCGCCAGCGCCGTAACAATCGCCGTCTTCAACCCAAAGCACCGCCGCAACCCGCGAGCGACGTTGTACTCCCCGCCACCCTCCCACACCGCGAACTGCCGTGTCGTCGCCACCCTAACGTCGCCCGGATCGAGCCTCAGCATCACCTCGCCCAGGCTAACCTCATCCCACTTGCACTCACTCTTCGGCCGAATCTTCAAGCTCTTCGTCTCCGTCATCTATCGCAGCTCCTCGATCTTCACCGGATCCATGTCAGCGTAGTCCTGATTCTCTCCACCCATACCCCAGCAGAACGCGTAATTCTTCGTCCCCACCCCGGCATGAATGGACCATCCCGGCGAGACTACCACCTCTTTATCCTTCATCACCAGGTGGCTCGTGGCATCCGGAGGCCCCATCAAATGCAGCACCCTGTGCGCCGGGTCCACATCGAAGTAGAAGTACACCTCGCTCCGCCGCATATGCGTATGCGGAGGCATCGTATTCCAGTTGCTGCCCACATCCAGCACCGTAAAGCCCATCACCAGCTGACAGCTCTGAATGCCCTCGCGATGAATCGCCTTATAGATCTTCCGCTTGTTACAAGTCTCCAGCGACCCAAGCTCCACCGGCTTGATATCCGCGAACTTCACCATCGCCGTCGGATACTCCTTATGCGCCGCATAACTCAGCAGATAAAAGTTCGCCGGATTCGCCGCATCCTTGCTCGCAAAGCTCACATCCTTCGACCCGCGCCCCACATATAGGCAATCCATCTTCGCCAGCTCGAACGTCTTCCCATCCACCATCACCGATCCCACGCCGCCAACGTTGAAAACCCCCAGCTCGCGCCGCTCCAGAAAGTACTCCGCCCGCAGCTCCGGCTGCGTCTCCAGCTTCAGCGCGCTCACCACCGGCACCGCCGACCCAATCACCGTCCGGTCCACATCCACATACGCAAACTCAATCTCACCCGGCTGAAACAGCCCCTCCAGCAAAAACGTCTCGCGCAGCTCCTCGGTATTCATCATCTCGTACCGCACCGCGTCTGCCATCTGATAAAGCCGCATAACTCTCCCTCAAGTACTCCTGAAATTTTCAAAACCTATAATACAGGTATCAACATGGTCAAACCATTTTATCTAATGTAGATCGCAACAAATTGTGCGATGTTTATGGCACATGTCTAGACGGGCCACCACTATCCGTATAGTTCGTCGCATAAGTTTGACCCTGCTCGGTCTGCTGATCGTGCTTGGAGCCGCCCTCCGCATTCAGTCCTACCTCTTCAGGCGACAGGCCGAATACCTGATGGCCGATTTCCAAACCCTGAAGCTCCGCCAAACCAAGTGGCCCGAAGCAGAAAGCCTCACTCGTAAATGGGGCAAGTACGGAAACTATCAGGGCGACTGCAACGCCTCTTTCTGTCGCTACACCATCGCGCTCCAGAGTCCACAGGAAAAAATGGGAGCGCTGTATGCACGTGCGGGACAGAATCCCCTGATTTATCCAATCGCCTGGAGCTTCTTTGGGCTTGGCGAGCTTTTCGGCGCCAGGGAAGCGGACTTGACGGTGACCTTCGTCGTTCAGGACGCCATCGTTTTGCGAAAAAGCGCAGTCTTCATGTACGAAGCTTTTGACTCGTATGGCGGATACTCGCTTATCGCCACCAGCCGCGCCACAAGCCGCCTAAGCCGGGACGAGTATCTCCTCACCTATAGCGACCAGCTAGCCAAACATCCGTACTATACGTACACGAGACCCGGAGGCTGCTCGTCTTGCCTCATGGCAAATGTGTCGTTCACTCCAGACGCTCCCGAATCGGAGATACGTTGGCTAACGACCTTCAATCTAGCCTGCCTAACAAATTTCAAGCCCTGCCGCTATCTTGAGGACATCTATCCCGCATCCGAAGACTGGCATCTTTATGACGGCACTATCGGAGGCCGGCCAGGGCTCGAAATCAAGCGAACGCTCAGCCACCTTGCCTCCCAATGAGTGCCGTATTCCAATCTTCGCTCTCGGTCGCGAAGCGGCAAAGATAATCAGCGTAACTTCATTGAAGCAATCTCAGGAGGGACACCTAAATGAGGTCGATCAGAAGGCTACCGTGCGCTTCGACAGCGTTCTCAAAGGCACCGCCGTGCACAGCTCCGGCGAAGCTTTCGATGTAGTATCTCACTTCTATAGTGGCCACATTCCATCGCTCACTCCCGGAGAGCATTTCATCCTTCTGTCGCAATATTTCGAAAAAGAGCCGCAGCCTCTAGAACTAGGGCGATGCCTCGTGCTTCCCGATACCCCAGAGATAAGGGCCGAGCTTCAACGAGGCATCGCACAAAAACGACAGCATCCGCTATCCAGACCCACATGCGGGTTATTTCATTCCCTACTAATCAAACGTTACGGCCGAGCCTCAAACACCAAATTAAACGGTTCTGAGTAGCTCTCTTAAACCGCGAGAACCCACCGCTAGTCACCACCTCCTTAATCCGTCCCTCCCCCGCTTGAGCCCCCAGCGCCGCACCTACCTCCTGCGACATCGAAGCCGGCACACACAACAGCGTCGACGCCGAATAAAAAATCCGCCCCACCGGATTATGATTCGCCTCCGTAACATCCTCGGCATACGGCTCCACGATCATCCACGTCCCATCCGGCTTCATCGTCGACCGCACATACGCCGCCGCGCCCTTCGGATCGCCCATATCGTGCAGGCAGTCGAAGAACGCCACAAAGTCGTACCCTGTCCCCGGATAAGCCTTCGCCGAAGCGACCTCAAACGAGATCCGGTCAGCCACGCCCTCCTTCTTCGCCGCCTCCTTAGCCAGCTCGATCGACCCCGCGTGATAGTCGAACCCATGAAACTCCGACTTCGGAAACTGCTTCGCCATCAAAATCGTCGAAGCCCCCAGCCCGCACCCGATGTCCGCCACCTTCGCTCCCGCCTGAAGCTTCTTCTCCACACCCTCCAGCGCCGGAATCCAGCTCGAAGTCAGGTTCGCCGTATACCCCGGCCTGAAGAACCGCTCCGTCCCCCGGAAAAGATCGTGATGATGCTCATGCCACCCCATCCCCTTGCCCGTCCTGAACGCCTCCTCGATCTTCGGCGCATCATTGAAGCACGCCGACACGATATGAAATATCCCGGGTATAAACGCCGGACTATTCTCCACCGCCAGCGCCAGCGCCTGCTCCGGAGGCAGCGTATAAGTCCCCGCCGCCTTGTCATATGTCACATACCCGCTCGCGGCATTCGCATTCAGCCACTCACGCACATACCGCTCCGTCGTCCCGGTACGCTTCGCCAGCTCCGCCGGAGTCACCGGCAGGCTGTCGCCCATCGCCTTATACAACCCCAGCCGGTCGCCCATCAGGACCAGCACCGCATGCATCGCCGCGCCCATATCCCCCACGGCACGGCCCATAAACTCATTCAGCTTCGCCATATCCAGCGCAGGTACCTCTGCAGATCCCATAAGTCCTCCTTAGAAATCGAGAAAATGACTTACAAATTCAGCCCAGCGATTAGCCCGTGGAAATAAGCGCCAATACTGCTCCAGGAGACGCAATCGGACAAGCAACCGAACGCCCATTTCCACAAGCTCTTTTATTCCCCGCACTTAGGCCGAATCACTGCAAATGTCCACTATCCGACATTAAATCTTCTCGGTAATTTCACTTGTATGAGCACTTAGCCCTTGCTAGACTCGCTCCCGCGTAAAGGAGGACCTCCTGTGCGTAACTCCCTTATCTTCAGCGCCGCTCTGGCGGCCGCTTCCTGCCTTATTGCGAGCCCGGCTTCTGCGGGCTCGTACGTGTTTCAAACCTTAGACAACGCGGGCGACCCGGCCTTCAACCAATTGCTGGGCATCAATAACTCCGGAACCATCGCGGGCTACTTCGGTGATGGCGTGGTGCTGCCGAACCAGGGCTACACCCTCGCTCCTCCCTATGGAGCAGCCAATTACACCAACGAGAACTTTCCATCCTCCGTCCAGACCCAGGTCGTAGGAATCAACAACGGCGGCACGACCGTTGGCTTCTACGTCGACGGGGCTGGCAACAACTTTGGTTTCTCTCTGCAAACTGGAACCTTCACTTCCTTCACTAATCCAGGCACGCCCTTAGGCGGCGCCATGGTAAACCAGTTGCTTGGAGTGAATGGGAGCAACATTGCGGCAGGATTTTATGTCGACGCGGCAGGCAATGCCCACGGCTATACCGTCAATATCGCAACCGACACATTCTCAGCGGTAGATCTCCCTGCCGGTTTCAATGCCGTGTCGGTAACTGCGACAGGCATCGACAATGCAGGCGTCATCTCCGGCTTCTTCACTGACGCCGCTGACAACACCCACGGCTTCATCGACAACGGAGGAACCTTCATTCAGATCGATTTCCCGGGAGGCGCCAATACCATGGTCCTCGGCCTGAACAACGACAACATGATCGTCGGCAGCTACGTAGATGGCGCTGGCGAAACGCAGGGCTTCACCTACGACTGGCTGACATCCTCATTCCAGGAGATCTCCGATCCCAGCTCTTCAGCCAATGCAGCCTTCGGCGTCACCGGAACCACGGTGAACGGCATCAACGATCAGGGCGATCTGGTCGGCTTCTACTCGGACGGAACCAACGTCGACGGCTTCCTCGCCACGCCGGCGATTCCTGAACCATCAACGCTGATACTGCTGGGCACCGGCGCGCTCGGCCTCGCAGGCATGCTTCGCAGAAAACTGAGCAGGTAACAATCTGTCCCACTCCCCGGGCAGGGTCGCAGAGACACTCCGCGGCCCTCACTCTCCCCCTCGCCTTCGACTCTGCTTAGCGTCACCCCTGGCCGCACAATCGGCCCGGCTGGCATGGTGTGCGTCTTCAGCGCGCTCAGCCGACTTCATGCTGCCCACATTGCTCCCCCCGGCACCGTCCGCGTATCCTCAAGACTCAATGGACACCCAAAACATCATCGACCTCTTCCGCCTCGACAATAAAACCGCCCTCATCACCGGAGCCGCCACCGGCCTCGGCGCCGCCATCGCCACCGCGCTCTCGCAGGCCGGAGCCACCGTCGCCGTCCACGGCAACCGCCGCCCCGCCACCGACACCGCCGCCGCCATCACCGCCGCCGGAGGCAAAGCCCACGCCCTCCAGGCCGACCTCTCCACCACCACCGGCCCCGAACAGCTCTTCACCGAAGCCAAAGCCGCCCTCGGCCACATCGACATCCTCATCAACAACGCCGGCACCATCATCCGCCACAACGCCGTCGACTACCCCCTCGCAGACTGGCTCGAAGTCCTGCAGGTCAACCTCACCAGCGTCTTCCAGCTCTCGCAACTCGCCGGCAAAGACATGATCGAGCGCAACCAGCCCGGCAAAATCGTAAACATCGCCTCGCTCCTCAGCTTCCAGGGCGGCATCCGCGTCCCAGCCTACTCGGCCAGCAAAGGCGGAGTAGCCCAGCTCACCAAAGCCCTCGCCAACGAGTGGGCCCCCAAAAACATCCAGGTCAACGCCATCGCCCCCGGCTACATCAACACCACCAACACCGAGCCCCTGCAGGCCGACGCCACCCGCAACCGCCAGATCCTCGAGCGCATCCCCGCCGGCCGCTGGGGCCAGCCCCAGGACATCGCCGGAGCAGCCCTCTACCTCGCCTGCCCCGCCAGCGACTACGTAACCGGCACCGTCCTCACAGTCGACGGGGGCTGGATGGGCCGCTAAAGCCACAGTGATAACTGGATGGTCCGCCAAAGCCTCAGTATCAAGAGAGGTGTCATCAAAAGGCGTCATCAAGAGAGGTGTCATCAAGAGGAGGTCATCAAGAGAGGTCAGTCAATAAGAGAGGTCATCAATAAGAGAGGTGTCATCCTGAGCGAAGCGTTTGACAGTCTCATCGTCAAACGCGCAGTCGAAGGACCTGCATTTGCTTTTGTTTTTTAGTTGTCATCCTTCGCCGCAGGCGGAGGACCTGCTTCTGCCTTTGCATTTGCTTTCCCTCCACTCCGCCCAACTAAAGGAGGCACAATGTCCCACGAAGCCTACCAACGAGCCATAGAGTTCCACCAGAAAGCCGCCCACCTGCACGCCGCAGCCGCCGCCTCACACGACAAGGGCGAACACCTGACCGCCCACGAACTCTCCCGCCAGGCTCACGAGCAGTCCCTGGAAGCCCACCGCCACTCCGAAGCCGCCCTCAAGCACTCCAAAACCGAACCAAACCCCTAACCCCCACAAGCCGGGTGCCCCATTCATGGCGCAGTTTGATCGCGACATGAGTGGGTATCGTTTGCGAAAGCAAACGACCGCCTTTATGCTGGCCGGCAGCCTCATCCATGCCGTGCCCAGAACTCCGCCGGTGTGATAATCGGATACCTCTCCCTAAGCGACAGCAAATCCTTATCACCAGTAATCAAATAGCTCGCGCCCGATGCCCGCAATGTCCCAAGCACCTGCTGGTCCGCTGCATCACGCAGACTCTCATCCGCTTCAGCATCCGGCTCTACAACGTCCGCGAGAAACATTAGGCTGTCGACCAAATCCCGTATCTCAGAAACGTTAAGCTGTATCCGCGAAAGCCGCGGGAGCACCCTCGCCATCTCATCCAGAATGTACCGCGACAAGACCACGTCCAACCCGCCCTGACGCCACACACTCACAATCCGCCCGGAATACTCCCCGGATACGCCAACCCCGACACCAGAACATTGGTGTCCAGCACCACGCGCAAACCAGCCATCAGCGCACTCGTTCTTTGGCGACCACCGCGTCGATCTCAGCCAGACCCTCTTCCATCGGCACCTCGCCATAAGCCCCCGCAATCCGGCCGCTCAACGCATCGAAGCGATCCTGCATACGGCGAATCCGGGCAAACAACTCGGCATCCACCAGCGCTGCCACCGGCTTGCCATCCTTGTTGATGACGATGCTGTCGTTCCGATACTGCACCTGGTTGAGCATCTCGCCCAGATTCTGGCGAAAATTGACCGCATTGACATCCCTGACCATCTCAACCTCCGATCATTATGGTCGCTATGATCATTATGATTTGATGGGCTCCCCTGTCCAGCAGTCCCTCTCGTGCCTTGACGCATTATCGAGCCCACTTGACAAAAACGAGCCCCGGGAACCCCACCCAGCGCCCCCCCCGTAACCTAATCCCACCCTCACGCGAAACCCGAAGTCCAAACCTAACCTCAATCTTTCTTAGACTTTGCACAAAAATGCCGGGGGGAGGGGGGCCTACTCCAAACCCGGCAACTCCACCCCGCCCCGTTCACTCGATATATAAGCCGCCTCCACCGTCCGCATCGTATCGATAGCATCCTCCACGCTCGTCGGCAAAGTCTTAGCCTCCCCCTGCACATAAGCCTGCAGACTCCCCATCGACCCCATAAAAGCATCCGGAAACCAGTTCCCACTCACCGGCCCCGCGCTCCAGTCCTTATCCCCGCGAATGATGTACTCAAGCGTATCCGGCAGCCCAATCGGGTAGTTCAGATTCACCCCCATCTGGGCACGCATCGCGCCATCCATTCCCTCCAACTGCACAAAACTCCGTTGCATCTTCGGCCCAAAATCATGGCTGTGATTGGTCGAAATAAACACCCGCTTCAACTCCCCATAATCCAGAATCATCACCGTCTTGGTAGCCGCCAGATGCGCCGTCCGCGGGCTCTTCACCGTCTTCGCATAAACCCCTAGCGGATTCCCAAACCAGCTCCTCACCAGGTCAACATAGTGAATCGAGTGATACAAAATCTCCAGCCGCGGAGCCTTATCCAGAAAGGTCCAAAGCTGCCACGGCATATAGCAACTAACCTTCACCTCCATGTCGTGCAATTCCCCCAGTGCTCCCGTCCCATAAAGCGCCCGAGCCGCCAGCATATTCGGCGCATACCGCAATTGCAAATTCACCGCCGCCGTCAGCCCTTTCCTCCTGCAAATAGCGAGTATCTCCTCCGCCTCAGCCAGCGTCTCGCCCATCGGCTTCTGCAGCAGCACCGCCGCCCCATCCGGCAGCTGCTCCAGAATCGCCCGGTGTGCCGGCGACGGCGCCGCGACATCGAACACCACATCCTTCGGCGCATAGCTCACCGCCTCTGCAATCGTGCTCGCCACCTTCGGGATCCCGAACTTCGCCGCCAGCGCCTGCGCCTTCTCCTGGTTCACGTCCACCACCGCCGCCACCGGAAACCCCGCCTTCGCATAAGCTGGCAGATGCGCATCATGCGCAATCCCCCCCGCCCCAATCAAAACAATCGGCCTCGCCACCTTCGGTCTCGGAGCCACCGCCCCCAGCATCGCCTTCTCCAACTCACTTCTCTCTACCGGCATCGACCCTCCATACACCAAGCCATTCTAATGGCCGCCAGCTTGCAACCCGCCAACTCAATCCGTATCGTTGCCTCAATGCCATTCACACCCTACACCCGCGGAAGGAGAGCGCTCCGCCCATGAACAAGATCGAAATAGTAGACCTAAGCCACGAGCAAACCTCCTGCCCGCCCGAGCTCCAAACCCGCGCCACCGAAGCCCTCGAAAACGGCGCCGTCCTATTTCTCCCTCACTTCTCCTTCCCAGTTCGCGACGAAGAGCGCCCTCTCTTCACCCCCACCATCGTCGGCAAATCCAAAAACGTAAGCTACAACCCCGCCAGTTCAACCATAGGTGGCACCACCGCAGAAGGCCCGCAGGCCGAAGTCCTTCGCCAGATGATGACCCGCTTCGCCACCACCAGCCGCAGCCTGGTCAACCAGCTCTTCCCCGCCTACACCGCCGGCCTCCATCAGGCGCGCGCCAGCTTCCGCCCCGTCGAGATCGCCGGCCGAGCCAGCTCCTGGCGCAAGGACGACACCCGCCTCCACGTCGACAGCTTCCCTTCCGCTCCCACTCAGGGCAGCCGCATCCTGCGCATTTTCATCAACGTCAACCCCCAGGGCAAAGGCCGCGTCTGGCGCATCGGCGAGAGCTTCGAGAACGTCGCCACCCGTTTTCTTCCCGCCACCAAACGCCCACTACCAGGCTCCAGCACTCTCCTCAAGCTCCTCCACATCACCAAAACCCCGCGCTCCGAGTACGACCACATCATGCTGCAGCTTCACGACCTCATGAAGGCCGACACCGACTATCAGCAGAAGGTTGACCAGATCGAGCACGAGTTCCCCGCCGGCAGCGCCTGGATCGGATACGCCGATCAGGTCTCCCATGCCGTCATGCGCGGCCAGTATCAACTCGAGCAGACCTTCCTGATCCCCATCGCCAGCCTACGCACCCCACAGACCAGCCCCCTAAGCGTCCTCGAACACCTCACCGGCAGAGAGCTGGTTCCACAAGCACTCCGCGCCTAGACCCGTTTCCCAGAGCTTTGAGAATGGTAAAGATGTGTCATCCTGAGCGAAGGCTCTCGCAGTCTTACCGCGAGAGCCGTAGTCGAAGGACCTGCAGTTGCACCTCTCAGGACTCCGCTCAGAGCCTCGCGCCCCGCAGCCGTAGAGCATTCGCAATAATCGTCACCGAGCTGAAGCTCATCGCCGCCGCAGCAATCATCGGATTTAGCAGCAGCCCAAACACCGGATAAAGCACCCCCGCCGCCACCGGCACGCCAATCGCGTTATAAAAGAATGCGAAAAATAAATTCTGCCGGATATTCCCCATCGTCCGCCTGCTAAGCCGTATCGCCTTCACAATCCCGCGCAGATCGCCCTTCACCAGCGTCACGCCGCCGGCCTCCATCGCCACATCCGTCCCCGTCCCCATTGCGATTCCGGCGTTGGCCTGTGCCAGTGCAGGCGCATCGTTAATCCCGTCCCCGGCCATCGCGACCACGCGGCCCTCCGTCTGCAGCCGCTTCACCAACTCCGCCTTCCCCGCAGGCGTCACCCCAGCATGAAACTCAATCCCTAATTTCTCCGCAACAGCCGCCGCCGTCCTCTCACTGTCCCCCGATGCCATCACAACGCGCACGCCCGCCTCGCGCAGTTGCGCAATCGCATCAACCGTCGACTCACGAATCGGATCAGCCACTCCCACCATCCCTGCAACAACACCATCGACGGCAACAAACATCACCGTTTGCTCTTCGCCGCGCAGTGCATCAGCCCTCAGCCGCCAACGCTCCGCCTCAGAAGGCGCAACGCCGAGATCCAGCAGCAGCCCCTCACTCCCAATGCCAGCCTTCTTCCCATCGACAACCCCGGTCACGCCTCTACCCGTTACAGCCTCGAAGCTCGCAGCCTCCACCGGCACAGCGCCCTTCTCTCTCATCCATCCCAACACCGCCGCGCCCAGCGGATGTTCACTCGCCTTCTCCAAACTTCCCGCCACCCGCATCACGCCCGCCTCGTCCCAGCCCTCAGCAGGAACCACCGCGACCACACGAGGCTTGCCCTCGGTCAGCGTGCCCGTCTTATCGACCACTAGCGTATCGACCTTCTCGAGCACCTGCAGCACCTCAGCGCTGCGCACCAGAATCCCCTCATGCGCGCCACGCCCCATCCCCACCATGATCGACATTGGCGTAGCCAGCCCCAGCGCACACGGGCAGGCAATAATCAACACCGCCACCGCATTGATCAGCGCATGAGCCCCACGCGGCTGCGGCCCAACATAAGCCCAAACCACAAACGTCGCCACCGAAGCCACCAGCACCGCCGGCACAAAGTAAGCCGACACCTTGTCCGCCAGCCGCTGAATCGGCGCGCGCGTCCTCTGCGCCTCGCTCACCATGCGCACAATCTGCGCCAGCAGCGTCTCCGACCCCACGCGCTCGGCCTGCATCACAAAGCTGCCGGTCCCATTCACCGTGCCGCCCACCACCGGCATGCCTAGTGTCTTCTCCACCGGCATCGCCTCGCCGGTCAACATCGATTCATCCACCGAGCTGCGCCCGACTACCACCGAACCATCTACCGGCACCTTCTCACCCGGCCGCACCCGCAGCATCTGGCCCACGTGAATCTCAGCGAGCGGAACTTCAGCCTCATGCCCATCGTCGAAGACGCGCAGCGCAGTCTTCGGCGCAAGCCCCAGCAGCGCCTGTATCGCCGCCCCCGTCCTACTCCGCGCCCGCAGCTCCAGCACCTGCCCCAGCAGCACCAGCACCACAATTACCGAGGCAGCCTCAAAATAAAGCCCGAGCCCACCCGACATATCCCTGAACGCCGCAGGAAACATCCCTGGCACAATCACCGCGGCAGCGCTGTAAAGATAAGCCGCCCCCGAGCCAATCGCGATCAGCGTAAACATATTCAAACTGCGGCGAACGATCGAGTTCCAGCCTCGCACAAAGAACGGCCACCCGCCCCACAGCACCACCGGAGTGGCCAGAGCGAACTCCATCCATCCCAGCCATGGCCCCCCCACCCGATGTCCCGGCACCATATCCGCGACCATCACCGCCAACAGCGGCAGCGTCAGCACCAACCCCACCCAGAAGCGCCGCGTCATGCTCTCCAACTCAGGATTCGCCGCCTCAGCCTGTGGCTCCATCGGCTCCAGCGCCATCCCGCAGATAGGGCAACTCCCCGGCGCATCCCTCACGATCTCCGGATGCATCGGGCACGTATACCGCGCCGCGCCAGGAGAGGCGACCTCAACCGGCTCCAGAGCCATCCCGCACTTCGGGCAATCCCCCGGCCTGTCGCTTCGCACCTCCAAGTCCATCGGGCAGATATACCCACCGCGCGAAGCCGCCACAGCCATCGGCTTCTTGACCGCAGCCTCCTCAGGCCGCGACCCGTCATACTTCGCTGGATCGGCCTCAAACTTCGCCAGGCATCCCTTCCCGCAGAAGTACCACTTCCGCCCCGCATGTTCCGTCGAGCCAGCCGCCTTCTCTGGCACCACCTTCATGCCGCATACTGGATCAACCTGAACCTCACTCTGTATCGTCTCTATCTCCGCCATACCTACCTTTAGATGTGCCAGTTCACTCAAGGCTACATCCGTCGCCCCCCCCAAACCGCGCCCATTGACAAAAGCCCTTCTATCCCTCACCCTTAAATCAGTGAAGATGCTCATCCAGAACGCCTGTCGCGCCTGCTGCTGCACTGGCTGTTGTATGGCCTGTTGCTGTAACGCACGGATGCGTGGGTGTGAGTTCTACGGATAGCCGCTTCATCTATCTCAAAACAACTCAATCGGTAAGCCGCCCACCTCCCAAACCTGGATCGTGGGTTTTCTTTTGCCTGATTCATCGCAGTGGAAGAACCGCTTCACACTCAAATTTATGACGACGACCCTGGCACCACCCGAACCCGTCTCCGCCGCCCGCCTCAGCCACCTCCGGCTCCTCGAGGCCGAGAGCATCCAGATCTTCCGCGAGGTCGCCTCCGAGTTCCAGAAGCCGGTCATGCTCTACTCTATCGGCAAAGACTCCTCGGTCATGCTGCGCCTCGCGCAAAAGGCCTTCTTCCCCGGCCCGATCCCCTTCCCGCTCATGCACGTCGACACCGGCTACAAGTTCCGCGAGATGATCACCTTCCGCGACGAGCTCGCCAAAGAGCTCGGCCTCGACCTGCGCGTCTGGCGCAATGAGCAGGCCCTCGCCGACGGCGCCAATCCCGTCCGCCTCGGCACCACAGCCTGCTGCGGCTTCCTCAAGACCACCGCCCTGCTCGACGGCCTCCGCAACTATGGCTTCGACGCAGCCTTCGGCGGAGCCCGCCGCGACGAAGAAAAATCCCGCGCCAAGGAGCGCATCTTCTCCTTCCGCGATAAGGCCGGCCAGTGGGATCCCAAGAACCAGCGCCCCGAGCTCTGGAACCTCTACAACTCCCGCATCGCCCCCGGCGAGAGCATCCGCGTCTTCCCGCTCTCCAACTGGACCGAGCTCGACATCTGGCACTACATCTACCTCGAGCAGATTCCCATCGTCCCCCTCTACTACGCCAAGGAGCGCGAGATGATCGTCCGCGGCGACTCCCTCATCCCCACCGAACAGACCTTCGTCAAATCGCTCCCCGGCGAGATCCAGATGGTTAAGATCCCGCCTCCGCTCGCTCGGCTGCAGCCCCTGCACCGGAGCCATCCGCTCCGACGCCGACACCATCCCCAAGATCATCGCTGAGCTCGTCAGCTTCCGCTCCTCCGAGCGCGCCAACCGCGTCATCGACCACGACCAGGACGGCTCCATGGAGATCAAGAAACGCGAGGGCTACTTCTAATGTCAACTCTCGCCACCCTCCCAGCCGACGACAAAGACTTCCTCATCGAAGAGTTCCTCGCCGTCGAGGAGCAAAAAGACCTCCTCCGCTTCTCCACCGCCGGCAGCGTCGACGACGGCAAGTCCACCCTCATCGGCCGCCTCCTCTACGACTCGCGCAACGTCTACGAGGACCAGGTCCGCGCCGTCACCGGCAAAGTCGCCACGCCCGGCATCGCGCCCGCCATAGACTTCGCCCAGCTCACCGACGGCCTCCGCGCCGAGCGCGAGCAGGGCATCACCATCGACGTCGCCTACCGCTACTTCTCCACCCAGCGCCGCAAGTTCATCATCGCCGACACCCCCGGCCACGAGCAGTACACCCGCAACATGGCCACCGGAGCCTCCACCGCAGACGTCGCCATCATCCTCATCGACGCCCGCAAAGGCATCCTCATCCAGTCGCGCCGCCACGCCTACATCGCCTCGCTGCTCGGCATCCGCCACGTCGTCGCCGCCATCAACAAGATGGACCTGGTCGACCACTCCGAGGACGTCTACAACACCATCGTCCGCGACCTCCGCGAGCTCCTCGGCCAGCTCAGCAACGCCCACGGCAACACCGGCACCGCATCACTCGTCACCATCCCGGTCAGCGCTCTCAACGGCGACAACGTCGTCGAGCCCAGCGCCAACATGCCCTGGTACACCGGCCCCACACTCCTCCAATACCTCGAAGAGGTGCCCGTCTGGACCGAAGAGGCCACCCCTCCCTTCCGCCTGCCCGTCCAGCGCGTCATCCGTCCCAACCAGCACTACCGCGGCTTCGCCGGACAGATAGCCGGCGGCACCATCCACCGCGGCGACGCCATTGTCTCGCTACCCTCCGGCCGCACCAGCCGCGTCGCCTCCATCACCACCTTTGACGGCGACCTCGAAGAGGCCAGCGCCCCACTCTCAATCGCTCTCACCCTTGAGGACGAGCTCGACATCAGTCGGGGCGACGTCATCTCCACCATCGCCCACCCGCCCCAGCACTCGAACGCCATCGAAGCCTCGCTCGTCTGGTTCGACAGCGCGCGCCTCGAAACCCATCGCCCCTATCTCATCAAGCACGGCACGCAGATCCTAAGCGCCCGCGTCACCAGCGTCCTGCATCGCACCAACATCCAGACGCTCGAAGACGAAGCCGTAAATTCACTCGGCATGAACGACATCGGCGCGGTAGAGATCGAAGCCACCCGCCCGCTCTTCTTCGACCCCTACGCCGACAACCGCGCCACCGGCAGCTTCATCCTCATCGACGCCAAGACCAACCACACCGTCGCCGCCGGCATGATTCGCCGCAGCCTGGCCTCAACCACGCACGTCGCGCCCGCGCACAAGGCCGCGCTCCTCAACGTCCACACCGCCGATCAGGCCGACACCCTCGAAGCCGCTCTGCTCGCCGATAACTACTCGGTAGTAAGAACGAAGCTTCAGTCCAATCACATCCTGCGCTCGCTGCTAAACATCGGCCTTCTCGTCATCGTAGAAGGCATCCTCACCGAACAGGCCACAGCCGGCCTCGAACTACATACCATCGAAGACGCTGAACCCAACGCAGTCCCTCACTTCATCCAATCTCTGCGCGACAAGTCGATCCTGCCCAGGAAAGAGCAGCAATCATGAGCGAAGCCGTAGCAACGCCACTCACATCCGAACAAAAGATCACCGATGCCCGCGCCCTCATCGCACAGGAGCTGGCCTCGTTTACAAACCCGCAGGACATCACCGTCACCTGCAGCTTCCAGGCCGAGGACATGGTCGTCCTCGACATCGTCCGCGAAACCATCCCCAACGTCCCCGTCGTCTTCCTCGACACCGGCTACCACTTCGCCGAGGTCTACGACTACCGTGACCGGATGGCGCGCGACTGGTCCCTAAACCTCATCAACCTCCTGCCCGAGCTCACCGTAGTCGAGCAGGAGTCGCAGTTCGGCATCCTCAACCAGACCGAGCCCAGCAAATGCTGCGGCATGCGCAAGGTCAAGCCGCTCTTCACCGCGCTCGAAAACTACAAGCTCTGGTTCACCGGCATGCGCCGCGAACAGGCCAAATCCCGCGCCGCCATGCAGCTAACCGAATCCTTCGCGCTCCCCACCGGCGCAAAAATCCGCAAGATAAGCCCCCTAGCCGACTGGTCCGCCAAGGACGTCTGGGCCTACGCCAAGCAGCACGACATCCCGCTGCTCTCGCTCTACGACAAGGGCTACTCCAGCATCGGCTGTGAGCCATGTACCAGCCTGCCCCTCGACCCCAACGACCCACGCTCAGGCCGCTGGGGCGGACAAAAACAAGAATGCGGCATCCACATTCAAGCCACCTAGCGTTGCCATTGCTCAGCACTCACGCCGTCTTTCAACTAGCAACTAACAACTAGCACCTCAAGGTTCTTCATGGTTGAATTCCTCATAGGCTTCGTAGTAGCGATCATCATCGCCCTCACCGGCGTAGGCGCCAGCGTGGTCACCGCACCGCTACTCATCCTCTTCCTCAAGATCCCTGTCGACATCGCTGTCAGCACCACCCTCGCCTACTCCGCGATCGTCAAGCTTATCGTCGTACCCTTTCAGGTCGCCCGCCGCCAGATTAACTACCGCGTCCTCGCCATCATGCTCGTCGGCGGAGTCCCCGGAGTAGTCTTCGGCTCCGTCGCCTTCAAGCATGTCTCCGCTCACGGCCCCAAAGCGGCACTCTCCTTCGCGCTGGGATTCATCATCTTCTTCACCGCCGCCTGGCACCTCTATCGCCACTTCCGCCCCGCCGCCCTCGAACGCGTTCACACTGCAGACCGTTCCAAATGGCTCGCGCTCATCACCCTCCCCATCGGCGCCGAGATCGGCTTCTCCTCCGCCGGCGCCGGAGCCCTCGGCACCGTAGCGCTGCTCAGCCTCACCTCCCTCACCACCACGCAGGTCGTCGGCACAGACCTCGCCTTCGGCCTCGTCATCGCCGTCGTCGGCTCCGGTGTGCACCTCATCGGCGGCCACTACAACGGTCTCCTGCTTGCTAAACTTGCAACAGGCGGAGTCGTCGGCGGTCTCGTCGGCAGCGGCGCAGCCCCGAAGATCCCCAATCGCAACCTGCGCTTTGCGCTCTCTCTCTGGCTGCTCGTCATCGGTCTGCAATTCTGCTATCAGGCAGCCACCAAGTAGCAGCGAGCGCCTTCCGGAGAACGTGTGACCCCGTGGCATCAACTCCCGCAACACATTCACGCGCTCGTCGCTGACACCCCCAACTCCGTCCTCCTCCAGACCTCCCGTTTCGACGCCGCCAACCACACCAGCTATCTCTACCTCAACCCCCTCCAAATCCTCACCGCCCAAGCCCTCGAAGACCTCCCGCAACTCTTCAACAAAATCGAATCAGCCCTCGCCGCAGGCCATCACGCCGCCGGCTATCTAAGCTACGAGTGCGGCTACCACTTCGAACCCCATGCCAATCCCTCCACCTTCGAGCCTCACACCAAAACCCCATTAGCCTGGTTCGGCATCTACTCCGAACCCATCACCTTCAACCACGCCACCGGCCTCTTCAGCCAAACCCCATCCGCGCCAGCTCACATCGAAGCACCCACACCCGAACCCTTCACCACCACAATCAATCTCGACATCGACCAAGCCCAATACACCCAGCAAGTCCTCGGCATAAAAGATCTGATCGCCGCAGGCGACACCTACCAAGTCAACTTCACCACCCGCGTCTCTCTCGAAACCCCACTCTCCCCCGCCGCTGCATTTACCACGCTCTCGCGCCAGCAGCCCGTCTCCTACGCCGCCTTCCTCAACATCGACGCCACGCACATCCTCTCCCTCTCCCCCGAGCTCTTCTTCAAGATCGACGCCGACAAAATCACCACCCGCCCCATGAAGGGCACAATGCCCCGCGGCCTCGACCTCGAGGACGACGCCCTCGCCGCGCTCCATCTCCAGCACGACGAAAAAAACCGCAGCGAGCACGTCATGATCGTCGATCTCCTCCGCAACGATCTGGGCCGCATCTCCACCATGGGCAGCGTCCGCGTCGAAGACCTCTTCACCATCGAGCGCTACGAAACTCTCCACCAGATGACCTCCACCATCTCTGCCACCCTCCGCCCCAACCTGCCCTTCTACGAAATCTTCCGCGCCCTCTTCCCCAGCGGCTCCATCACCGGCGCGCCCAAGATCCGCACCATGCAGATCATCCACGAGACCGAAGCCACCCCACGTGGCATTTACACCGGAGCCATCGGTCACATTGCACCCAATCGCCGCGCCACCTTCAACGTAGCCATTCGCACTCTTGTCCTAGAAGACGGCTACGCCGAGATGGGCGTAGGCGGAGGCATCGTCGCCGACTCCGACCCCGCCTCCGAGTACCGCGAGTGCCTCCTCAAAGCCTCCTTCCTGACCCGCCCACCCAATGACTTCAAACTCATCGAAACCCTCCTCTGGAACCCCGCCGATCTGCAGAACAACGGGTTCTACCTCCTCGACCTCCACCTCGATCGCCTCGCCGCCTCCGCCGCCTACTTCAACTTCCTCTTCAACCGCGAAGCCATCACCGCCCAACTCAAAGCCTTCGCTCAAACCCTCACCGAAGCCCGCCAACACCGCGTCCGCCTCCTGCTCGACTCCACCGGAACCGCCACCATCACCGCCACGCCGCTCTCCCCATCAAAGTCCACCGGCCTCATCCGCATCTCCGCAGAACGCACCAACTCACAAGACCTCTTCCTCCGCCACAAAACCACCCGCCGCGCCCTCTACGACCGCGAATACGCCCGAGCCCTCGCCGATGGCTTCGATGAAGTCCTCTTCCTCAACGAGCGCAACGAGCTCACCGAAGGCGCAATCAGTAACATCTTCCTACGCAAAAACGATCAACTCCTAACCCCGCCCCTGAGCTCCGGCGCGCTCCCGGCATCTACCGCCGCCACCTTCTCGAAACCAACCCCAACGCAACAGAAAAAGTCCTCACCCTCGAAGACCTCCAAACCGCCGATGCAATCTATATTTGTAACTCCGTCCGTGGCATGAATGAAATCAGCGTAGCGACTTTGGCAGTCAGGCAACCTTAATCCAGCCTCGTTACGCCTTACTTCAAATCCGGCCAGAGCCACGCCGCCCCGCGCACCCCACTCGAATCCCCGAACTTCGCCTGCACCAGCGGAGTCTCGGCCTCACCCCCAAAGACATACTTCGGCAACAGCTTCGGCACCTCGCGATACATCCGCTCCACCTTCGACAGCCCCCCGCCAAACACAAACACATCCGGATCGAGAACGTTCACGATCATCGCCAGCCCACGAGCAAGCCTGTCCTCCCACCGCTCTACCGCCGCAATCGCGTCTGCATCCCCCGCCTCGCATGCTGCAATAATCTCCGGCCCACCCAGCGCCCTGCCGCTCACCGCCAGAAAATCCCGCGCCAATCCCGTCCCCGAGATCCACGTCTCCAGACATCCCCTCTTCCCGCAGTAACAATTCGGTCCCGGAAACTCTTCCGCCCGGCTCCAGGGCAGCGTATCGTGTCCCCATTCCCCGCCAACCCCATTGATCCCCGCATGAACCTTCCCATCCAGAGCAACGCCGCCGCCGCATCCCGTCCCCAATATCACCGCAAACACCACCCGCTTTCCCGCCGCCGCGCCATCCGTCGCCTCCGACACCGCCAGGCAGTTCGCATCATTCGCCACCCGCACCTCGCGCCCCATCGCCGCGGCCAAATCCCGCAGCAGCGGCTGCCCATTCAGCCACGTCGAGTTCGCATTCTTAATTAGCCCCGTTCTGTGCGAGACACTCCCCGGGATTCCCGCGCCCACCGTCGCCACGGCCCCCAGTTCGCTCTCAATCCGCCGCACCAGCCCCACCATTGCGGCAATCGTCCCCGCATAATCATCCCGGGGAGTAGCCACGCGATACCGCAGCAGCTCCGCGCCGCTTCTATCAATCGCCAATGCCTCAATCTTCGTCCCACCCAGGTCGATGCCAATACGCATCGTTGCCTCGCTCATCCGTTCCTCCGCGTGCTAGTCAGTGCGCTACTACTGCACCTTACCCGAAGGCCGCAGCCGGCTCAACTCCAGGGCACACGAGATAGCGTTCACCGCCGTCAGCTTCAGATTATCCACAGCAACCCACAGCCAGAACCTTGTCGCATCGCCATCGCCGCTCACCCTGACCATGATCTTCTCCTGCCCGGTTGCGCTCAGATTGCTCGGCGGCTCGGCCTCCCCATCCGCAATCTCAATCACATCTCCCGCCAGCGCAGACTCAACCTGCTTCACACTCGACGCCTTCTCCAGCTCCACCAGCACCGACGCCGCATACCCATGGAACACCGGCGCCTGCACCATCTGCACCGCAAGCTCCGGCAGCGCGCCCTGCGACAGCGCCCTATAGTGCTCTCGCACCCTCTGCCCCACCTCTGCCAGATGCACCTTCGACGCCTCGCCCCAGCGCCGGCAGCAGATTGAACGCCACCTGCGCGTCATACTGCGCCTGCGGCACATTCTGGAACGACAGCAGATTCACCGTCTGCTGATGCAGCTCATCCATCGCAGCACGCCCGTGCTCTGACGCCGGCTCCATCACCGTCGCCGCGAGCTCACTCACCGGCAGCTTCGTCTTCAGCGCCGACGCCACCAGCGCCAGCATCACCGCCGCCGGATGCGCCGCCACCACCGCCGGCGTCTTCAGGTCCGGATGCCTCCCCTTGTCCCTCGCGAGCCCTGCCATCCCCGCCTCCACCAGCGGCGACCGCACCAGCACATCCCGCTCTCCCTCGAGCACGTACGTCATATCCACTATGCTCGCGCCCGACCGTCGAGCCTGCTGCCAATGCTGTTTCGCCGCCGCGGCGTCTCCCGCAAAAAACACAAAGTCCAGCCGCTCGAACGACCAGGCCTCCACCTTTTGAATAAACGCCGCCTCATCCCCCGTCGCGGTCATCTGCCCCACCGCACCCTCATCGTCATCGAGCAGCACCACCTCGAAGTCCGCCACCGGCGACTCCTGTAGCATATCGGCTCAACTCCTTCCCCGCCAGCGAGGCAGCTCCTACAATCCCAACCCGATGCATTTTCTCCGCCATCGCGCAGCCCAAGCCTTCCACTTCAGATGCAGCATTCAGATTGCCCGGCGCAGCAGCCACAGAAGGAATCACGGCAAAGATGGAAGGAGTATAGCCCCCACACGCCCTCAGGCTGGCGGAATTCTACGATCCCTGCTCCACGAGTACGCCAGCCGCGCCAGCACACCCGATACCAAATACCCAAGCGCAAGAATCATCAGCATCCACTCCGAATACAGCGCAATCAGCACGCCCAGCATCGCCATCAGCGCCACCATCTGGAACGGCTGCTTTGCGTCCACCCGCAATCTCCTTACCGCTCCAGAACCGCCAGCTGCTTACCATCAGGTACCCTGTCAAAACGATCAGGCAAAGCCAGCACCAGCGCAATCCACGGATCGTCAATCGGCCACCCTCCCGAAAGTGAATGATCGACGCAATCACCCCCGCGCCCGCCGGAATCGGCATCCCCACAAAATACTTATGCCCCGGCCGCCCCGGATTGCGCGGCTGCGGATTGATGCTGATATTAAACCGCGCCAGCCGGCTCGCACCGCAGATCAGAAACAGAAAGCAGACAAACACCCCCGCATGCACCAGCTGGTCGCGCAACGTCGCATGCACCGGCATCTGCGGCAGCATCCGGAAGCCCCAGATATACGCCAGCAGACTCGGCGCAACCCCGAACGTAATCACGTCCGCCAGCGAGTCCAGCTCTTTGCCAAAGTCGCTCGTCGTACTAGTCATCCGCGCCATTCGCCCATCCACCCCGTCGAACAGCACCGCGAACCCAATCGCCAGCGCCGCATGGTCGAAGTGGTCGGCTGCGGCTTGCGGCACCGTCGCCGCAACCCCCAGGATCGCTCTGCATGATCGCATAGTATCCCGCCGCGATATTCCCCGCCGTGAACACCGATGGCAGAATATACATCCCTCGGCTCGGCTGCCGCTTCAACTTGCCAGGTGCAGCTTCCATCAGCGCCTCCGGCGCCTCGCGTGCCATCAAGCCACCACCGCGAGCACCGACTCATCCAGCTTCGCCTCCACCTCAGGCAGCACCGCCAGCACCGTCGATCCGCCTCTCACCCGCGAGCCCGTCTTCACCTTCAAATTCGCCTCCGCCGGCATCAGCACATCCACCCGCGAGCCGAACTTGATCATCCCCACCCGCTGTCCGCGCTCCACCCTGTCGCCCACCTTCACATTGCACACGATGCGGCGAGCCAGCAATCCAGCGATCTGTTTGTAGGCTCACCTCGTATCCACCCGCGTCAATCACCACCAGCGTCTGCTCATTCGTCAACACCGACTCCGGGTTCATCGCGTTCAAAAATCCGCCCTGGCGGAACTCCACCACCTTCACCCGTCCCGCCCACCGGCGAGCGGTTCACATGCACATCGAAGACATTCAAAAAGATGCTCAGCCGCAGCCGGCTCCCGCTCACCGTCTCAATCCACTCCGCGTCCGTCACCACCCCATCCCCAGGGGAGACAATCTGTCCCGGCCCCGCCGGAATCTCCCGCGCGGGATCGCGAAAAAACCACAGAAAAAACGCCGCCAGCACCAGCGGTATCGCGCACAAGCCGTAAGAGTGAGTCAGCTTCCACAGCATGGCAGCCACCACCCCTAAACCCAACGCGTAGAAAAATCCATCTCGAACCATAGGTGTCTCGATTATAAGGCCCGCCACCGCGCCCGCGCCCCCACGCGCCCAGCTCGACGCCTCACTCCGCGGCCGCACACTAACCCTTCCGCCGGGTCATCCACTCCAGCTCACCGAATGTCACTACTCCCCTGTCTGATAGCCGCGCCAGTCCGTCAGGAATGCTGCTCCGAGCCTATCCCGGCCCGCCGCAGACGTTCCATCTCGTCCTTCAGGTGCAGCTTCAGCTTCTTCAGCCGTATCTCCTCGATCTTCTCCGACTCGGTCAGGTACAGCTTGTCGCGCAGCGTGTCCAGCCGCCGCGCATACAGGCTGTGCTCCAACTCCAGGCTATGGATCGAGGGCATCATCGATGCCTCAGGCAGGGGACTAATCTTGGCGGTTTGCATCAGGCACACCTCCGTCGTCAGGCGGAGCGACCACCTGAACGCGCACACCCTAACACACCCTCAGAACCACTGGCAAAGCCCCTTTTCCTCAGCTCCCGCGCCCACTGCTTCAGCCCTCTAACTCCGTCTCCATCAGCACCGCTTCAGCCCACTAAATCCATCTCCATCAGCACCGCATCGTCCACCGGCTCCCGATAGTATCCCCGCCGCCGTCCCACCACCCCGAACCCCAGCACCTCATACAGAGCGATCGCCGCAACCCCCTGCGCCCTCACCTCCAACTCCATCCTCGCCGCTCCCATCTCTCTGCACCATGCAACAACCGCCTCGCACAACGCACGCCCCACCCCGCGCCTGCGCTCCTCCACCGCCACCGCGACGCTTTCCAGCTCGCCCACCAACCCATCCCCACCCGGCCCCACCCGGCCCACCGCAAACCCCACCAGCCGCCCCTCCACCTCCGCCACCCACAAACTCCGCCGCACTCCCGGCATCCCCGCGCCGCCAGCCTTGCCGCCTGTGTCCCCGCTGCCCACATCTTCAATCACCCTTCGATACTCCACCTCCGCCCAATGCGGAGCCCCAGCCGCATCCCTCTCCAACCGCAACACCCCCGCCAGATCCGCAACCCCTCCAGCCCTCACCCTCACTCACTCACCTCATACCTAATACCTAATACCTGATACCTGATCCCCGATCCCTGATCCCCGATCCCCGATCCCCGATCCTGATCCTGATCCCTCAAAATTGAATACCCTCACCCCGCCCCAACCCCCAACTAACAACTAACAACTGACAACTGACAACTAACAACTAACAACTGGCACCCCTCCCTTCCAACTTCGCCTTGATCTCAAAATCCGTCCGCCGCAAATAGTTCGCATCCACCGCCGCAACATCATCCACCGCGCCTCTAGCCAGCCTCTCCAGCGCAATCGGCAGCAACACCTCCGCACCTGGCTCCCCCACCATCAAAACCTCGACCCCCGCCAGCCCTTCCGCAACCTTCCCTTCGCAGGCAACCACCCTCCCATCACCAACGGCAGCCACGACCTCCCCTCCAGTCATCAGAGCCTCCCGCAGACACCGCCCGCCCTCATAAGCCCCGTAATAAAATTCGCCTCGCCCCGCATCGAGCACCGCATGAACCACCTCACCAGCAGCCGGAACACTCGCCGCCAGCAGCTCCAGCCGTGACACCGCAATCATCGCCATCCCACCCGCCTCGCACAACCCCTTCGCCGCGCTCAGCCCAACCCGCACCCCCGTAAACGACCCCGGCCCCCGCACCACCGCCACCGCCGCCAGCTCCGCCAGCCGCCAACCAGCAGTCTCGAGCAGCCTCCTCACCTCCGCCACCAGCCGCTCCGAAGCACTTCGCCCCGGCAGCACCGCCGTCGACACCACGCATCCACCCTCCGCCAGCGCAACCGTCCCCGCAGCGCCCGCCGTATCAATCAGCAGCAACCGGCTCACTCCTCACCACCTGAAGAATCCCCACCCACAATCTCCACCAGCACCCCCCCGGTGCTCGCCGGATGCACAAAAAAATACCTGTGCCCACCCGCCCCCACTCTCACCGCGTCGCTCGCCAGCCGAACCCCCTCACCCTTCAACCGCTCAAACATCGCATCCACTCCATCCACCTTAATCGCCACATGGTGCAGCCCCTCCCCACGCCTCTCAACAAATCTCCCAATCACCGAATCCACCGCCGTCGCCTCCAGCAGCTCAATCCTGCTCTCCCCCAACGGCAGCATCGCCACCCGCACCTGCTCATGCTCCACCGTCTCCTCAAACCCCACCCTCATCCCCAGCGACTCATAAAACCCTCGCGCCGCCGCAATACTCTTCACCGCAATCCCCAAATGATCCAGTTTCAGCCGGTCCAGTTTCAGCTGATCCAGCCCCAATCCATCCATCTTCAACTGTCCCGCCCCGCGCAACATCGCCGCTTCCCTGCCAGCCGCAACTCGCCTCACCGCCTCCATCAAATCTCCAACACCCCCACCCGTCGTCGCCACCGTCCTCACCACCGGCGGAGCCTCACCCCTGTCACCGCCCAATCCCAGCATCGCGAGCACCTCCGCCTCCAGCCTCTCCGCTCCCTCGCGATCGCTCTTGTTCACCACAAAAATATCCGCCACCTCCATCACCCCGGCCTTCAAACTCTGCACCTCATCCCCCATCCCCGGCACCAGCACCAACACTGTCACATCCACCACGCCGGCGACCGCCACCTCATCCTGCCCCACCCCCACCGTCTCCACCAGCACCACCTCGCGCCCCGCCGCCTCCATCACCGCGCAGACGTCCGCAGTCCCCCGCGCCAGCCCGCCCATCGTCCCTCGCGAAGCCATGCTCCGCACATACATTCCGGCGTCATCAACAAACCCCTGCATCCTGATCCGGTCCCCCAGCAGCGCCCCACCGGTATAAGGACTCGTCGGATCCACCGCAATCACTCCAACGCTCTGCCCCTCTCTGCGCAACCAACCCGCCATCTGGTCAACCAACGTGCTCTTCCCCGCCCCCGGAGCCCCCGTAATCCCAATCCGCAGCGCCCTCTTCCCCACACGCCTGCAAGCCGCCACCAGCGCAGCCCCCGCCGCCCCCCCATCCTCCACCACCGACACCGCCCGCGCCAGCGCCCTTACATCCCCCGCGCGCAGCCGTTCCATCACCCTCTCGATCTCCGCCGAGTCATCCCCTGCACCGCGAACTCCGCTCAAATCACCACCATCACTCACGTCAGCGATGATACCGCGCCCCCATTTTTGTTTGTCATTTCGCAGCGCAGCGGAGAAATCCGCTTTTGTCTTCTCTACCGGAGCCGCAGCAACTAAAGCACCCTCCTTGACACCTCCATCCCCACACCAGCTATCCTCATCCACGTCGCTAATCCGTTAAATCGTCTTCCGCTACAATCAGCACAACGCGCGCGCCGTGGTCAGACCAAAGCCGCCGGAGTAAACATCACCCATGTCGACAAAACCCATCAGTTACTCCGAGACCGGCTTCACCTCCACCCCGAAAAAGTCCAACATCCGCTGGTTCGTCTGCGCCCTGCTCTTCGCTCGCCACCACCATCAACTACATGGACCGCTCGGTCTTCTCCTTCATCGAGCCGCTGCTGCACAACGTGCCGTTCATGGGCTGGAACTTCCCCGCCGACCAGTTCCACCAGCCCGTCTTCGACAACAACTACGGCAACGTCATCATCTGCTTCCAGATCGCCTACGGCGTCGGCTTCCTCATCGCCGGCCGCGTCATCGACAGGCTCGGCACCAAGACCGGCTACGCCCTCGCCATCGGCATCTGGGCGCTCTCGTCCATGAGCCACTCCCTGGTCACCTCGGTCGCCGGCTTCTGCATCGCCCGCGTCTTCCTCGGCCTCGGCGAGTCCGGCAACTTCCCCGCCGCCATCAAGGCCACCACCGAGTGGTTCCCCACCGAAGAGCGCGCCAAGGCCGTCGGCATCTTCAACTCCGGCACCTACGCCTCCTTCTTCCTCGCGCCGCTGCTGATCGGCTTTGCCACCGCGCACTATGGATGGCGCGCCGCCTTCCTCGCCACCGGCTCCACTGGGCATGCTCTGGCTGGTCGTCTGGCTCAGCTTCCCCTACAACCGCCTGCGCCGCGGCTCCACCCAGACCCAGGCCAATCTCGAGGCCGACTTCGCCTCGCAGACCAAGTACGGCGGCAACATCCCGCTCTCCGCTCTGCTGCGGCGCCCGGGCACCTACGCCTTCGCCATCGGCAAGGGGCTCACCGACGGCGTCTGGTGGTTTTACCTCTTCTATCTGCCCGCAGTTCCTCAACCGCAACTACGGTCTCGACCTGAAGCACGCCTACTGGTACATCGTCACCGTCTACGTCATCTCCACCATCGGCTCCATCTTCGGCGGCTCGCTCTCCGGCATGGCTCATGAAGCGCGGCTACTCCGTCAACAGCGGACGCAAGCTCGCCATGCTCTCCATGGCTGTCCTGGTGCTGCCGCTGGTCTTCGTGCCGCACATGGGCGCGCTCTTCCCCGCCAACCCCTGGCCCGCGACGCTGCATCATTGCGCTCGCCGCCGCCGCCCACCAGGGCTGGTCCGCCAACCTCTTCTCCACCCCCGGCGACATGTTCCCCTCGACCGCCGTCTCCACCATCGTCGGCATCGGCGGAGCAGTCGGGAGCGGCTGGCGGCGCGGCCTTCACCTGGATCGTCAAGCACTACTTCTCGCTGCATCCGCTGCTCGTCTTCGCCATGGCCGCCGCGGCCTACCTGGTCTCGCTGCGCCATCTTCCAGCTTCTGGTTCCGCGCCTGGGCGTCGCCCGACCAAGCCAGAGCAGCCTGAGCGCAACTCGACGATCAACGTGATACGCTTCCTCACGAATCGCTGATGCACTCTCCGAAATGCAGCGCTGAAGGATCGGCACCAGCGGAATGCCACGGCGCACAAAGAAGCAAGCCAGCGAAGAGCCAGGCGGCCACAGCCAACTCACCATGCAGGTCGTCGACCACGTGCGCGGCCTCATCGCCAGCGGCGCGCTCCAGCCCGGCGACCGCCTCCCGCCCGAGCGCGAACTCGCCCGCGAGCTCAAGATCAGCCGCTCGTCCCTCCGCGCCGGCATCGGCTTCCTCTCCGCCATGGGCGTGCTCAAGAGCCGCCACGGCGCCGGCACCTTCGTCTCCAGCGGCCCGCCCGCGCTCGACTCCAGCTCCCTCACCGTCCTCGGCGCGCTGCACGGCTTCCTGCCCTGGCAGATGTTCGAGGCGCGCCTGGTCATCGAGGCCTCCGTCGCCGTCGCTCGCCGCCGAGCGCGCCACCGACGAGCACATCGCCGAACTCGCCGAAGAGGTCGCCGAGATGTACGCCTCGCTCGCCGACCCCCACGAGTACCTGATCCACGACGTCCGCTTCCACCGCACCATCGCCCGCGCCGCCGGCAACCCCATCCTCGCCGCGCTGATGGAGACCATCACCGCGAACCTCTACGACAACCGCCGCCTGACCGTGGAGAACTCCCAGGACCTGAAGGAGTCCGCCGAGATGCACCGCGAGATCTACCGCGCCATCCGCTCCCACAACCCGCCCCAGGCCAAGCTCACCATGGAGCAGCACCTCAACCTCGCCCGCATGGCCGAAGACCGCGAGCAGGACCTCGAAATCAAACCCACCCCCAAAGCCCCCGCCAAAAGCGCCGCCGCCGACCCCCACCCCGACCCCACCATCTAAAGCAACCGGCGCACCGCCCAGGCTTCCTGCCTTTTGCTTCGAGAGGCTCAGGTTTCCCGCCTTTGCTTCCATGTGCCCCAAGGCTGGCAGCCCGATGCTTTAGCTTCGGGTCTCCTTGGGTCTCTGAAAGGTTCGGGTTCCTGCCTTTGCTTCCAGGTACCCCAAGGCCGGTAGCCCGACGCTTTAGCTTCGGGTCTCCTTGGGTCTCTAAAAGGTTCGGGTTCCTGCCTTTGCTTCTGGGTACCCCAAGGCCCGGTAGCCCGACGCTTTAGCTTCGGAGCTCCTTAGGTCTCTAAAGGGTTCGGGTTCCTGCCTTTGCTTCCAGGTACCCCAAGGCTGGTAGCCCGACGCTTTAGCTTCGGGTCTCCTTGGGTCTCTAAAGGGCTGCGAAGAAGAGGGCTTTAGAGGCTGCTGAAAAATCTTTGCTTTGAAGGGGCGGGACTTCAGTCCCGCCGTAAAGACATTAATTTCATCGGGCTTTAGCCCCCGAGGGAATGTTTGTATGGCCCAACGAGACTTTTTCAGCATCCTCTGAAGGCCGCCCTATCTTCCTGCCGGGTCTCACCTCACCGACAACCGAAAACTGACACCTGAGAACCACCCTCCCCTGCTAAACTGGCCAATGGCCACCCTCATGCCTGAGACACCCAAAAAGTTCTACCTCACCACGCCGATCTACTACGTCAACGCGCGCCCGCACATCGGCCACGCCTACTCCACCATCGCGGCCGACGTCATCGCCCGCCGCCACCGCCTCCTCGGCGACGATACTTTCTTCCTAACCGGCACCGACGAGCACGGCCAAAAGGTCGAGCGCAGCGCCGCCGCCGCCGGAATCCCGCCCCAGCAGTTCGCCGACCAGGTCTCCGCCTCCTTCCAGGCCTCTGGGACCGCATGGGCATCACCAACGACGACTACATCCGCACCACCGACGACCGACACAAACGCGGCGTCCAGAAACTCTGGAAGACCTCTAGCCGACCGCGGCGCCATCTACCTCAGCACCTACACCGGCCAATACTCCGTAGGCGAAGAGATGTTCGTCGAAGGCCCCCCCGGCACCATCGGCCCCGACGGCAAACCCACCGAAACCGTCACCGAAGAAAACTACTTCTTCCGCCTCTCCGACTACCAGCAACGCATCATCGACCTCATCGAAAGCAACGAACTCCAATCCAACCCGAAGTCCGCCGCAACGAAGTCCTAAGCTTCCTCCGCGGCAACGTCGCCGAAGCCGAAAAAAACGTCAGATCAGCCAATAGCTCCGTCCACCGCAGAAAATAACGCCACCAAAAAAAACGCTGTCATTCTGAGCGAAGCGAAGAACCCCGCATTTCGCCCGAGGCGTCGCAAATCTCACCGGAGAGTGAGCAAGCACAAATCGCCCACTCCGCCGCCGGCACCCCCTACGTCCCCGGGCCCTCAAAGACCTCTCCATCTCCCGCACCAGCTTCAACTGGGGCATCCCAGTCCCCGGCAGACCGAAAAGCACGTCATCTACGTCTGGCTCGACGCCCTCGCCAACTACATCACCGCCATCGGCTACGGCAGCGACGACCCCGCCGAGCAAGCCAAATTCGAACACTACTGGCCCGCCGACCTGCACCTCGTAGGCAAAGAGATCATCCGCTTCCACTGCGTCTACTGGCCCGCCTTCCTCATGGCCGCCGGCCTGCCGCTCCCCAAATCCGTCATCGCCCACGGCTGGCTCCTCTTCGAAGACTCGAAGATGTCCAAATCCCGCGGCAACATAGTCCGCACCGAGACCATCCTCGACGCCTTCGGCGCCCCTAAACCCCCAAACCGCTCGACGGCCCCGAGCGAGCGAAGTCCGGTCTCCGACCAAGCCCTGGAAGCATCAGCAAGACCTCTTCGCCTCCGACGTCCTCCGCTACTTCCTCCTCCGCGAAATCCCCTTCGGCCAGGACGGCAGCTTCAGCTTCGACGCCCTAGTCACACGCTACAACGCGACCTAGCCAACGGCTACGGTAACCTCGTCAGCCGCACGCTGAAGATGATCGCTGATTTTCGCGATGCAATCATTGCCGGAACGAATCTCATCCCGATGTCACTTGTACGTTTATTTGAAAGATTTCTTCTTCCGCAATGACTACTCCGATTACTTGATTGGGCCGGTCTTGGATAACTGCGATTTCTCAAGATATTTGAGAGATCACTTGGGGCTTTGTTGCGGCAACCGATAATCATATTTCGGCGAATACGCCATGGAAGCTTGCGAAAAATAGTGACGCTGAGAGTCAACAGCACCTAAGTGATGTACTCTATGCAGCCGCCGAATCCATCCGCATAATCACCGCACTCCTATACCCAATCCTCCCCTACTCCACCGCTGCCGTATGGCAACAACTAGGCCTCGGCGACATAGAACAAGCCGCCCGCAACGGCGAGCTAAAGAGCCTACAATGGGGCGGCTTAAAGCCCGGCACAAAGCTAGGCCCGTTAGCCCCTATCTTCCCCCGAGCACCAAAGGAACTCATAGAAATCATGGCAAACATCGAAAATCCCGCAGCACCGCAGCAGCACCACGACACCGTAGCCCTGCCTCACATCACCAACAACAGCGACGCCTCCGCCCACCCCAAGACCGAGTTCCGCGAGACCCCCATCTCATCACTCTCTGCCACGCCATCTCTCAATGCCCCCGCCGAGCACCTCCACTCCATCTCAGCACCACGCCAAGCCCGCACCCGCAGCCCACGAAACCCCACAAACCTCGCAAATCGCTATCGACGACTTCGCCAAGATCGACCTCCGCGTCGCCAGAATCCTAGTAGCCGAGCGCATCCCCAAGGCCGACAAGCTCCTCCGCCTAGAAGTCGACCTCGGCGATGAAAAGCGTCAAATCCTCTCCGGCATCGCCGAGTGGTACACCCCCGAAGAGCTCATCGGCCGCCGCATCGTCGTCATCGCCAACCTCGCTCCCCGCAAGATGCGCGGCCTCGAGTCCCACGGCATGCTCCTCGCCGCCAGCCACGGCGAAAACGGCAAGCCCATCCTCGCCACCTTCGCCGACACCGACGAAATACCCCTCGGCGCCCGCCTCAAATAGCCGCAGCCTTTCATCTCCCAAAAATCCAGGTGGCCCATCCTTTCCAGCTTCACCGGAAACGGTGGGTTATCGCGCGAGCCCGCCTGCTCACCGAACCCACCAAAGCACGTCTGCCCTACTCATCCCTGATCCCTGATCCCTGATCCCTGATCCCTGATCCCTGATCCCTATTTCTTAGTATCCCCACCAATCTGCAACACCATATACTTCGCCGGCAGGCTCCCCACGTTCTTCACCGTGTGCATCGTCCCATAAGCCACAAAGATCACGCCTCCCGGCCCCACCTTCTCCGACCTCCCATCGTGCTCAAACGACAGCGTCCCTTCAATCACCGTAATCACCTCCGAGTGATCGATCCTGTGCGGAGCATTCGCCGCCGCCCCCACCACCTGCACCGACTCATGCGCCGCAATCGCCTCACCCGTCGGCAGCACCCCACGCAGAATATCGCGGCTCTCCCCGCCATTCGCCATCTTCCTTACCGGCATCTCCTCCACCGTATAAACCCGCGCCTCCGACAGCACCGCCATCGAACCCGCAGCCGGTGCAACAGGCGGGGCCGCCGCCTGCGCTACCGCCATCCCGCTCCCAAACATCACCGAACCACACATCACCACCATCGCAACGCCGCGCATCCTCATCGCCACACCTCTCCATCTTGTCATCAAAAGCTGTCTGGTCTTAAAAGGCTGTCATTCTGAGCGGAGCGAAGAATCCCCGCATTTGCTTTTGCCGTTGCCTCTTCTCAACTCCACCGCGACGCACAAACTAAACCGGAGTAACCGTAGTATCCCGCCCAATCGCAATCACAAAATAATTCGCCGGAGCACTCCCCACATTCTTTATGCCATGCATCACGTTCGACGCGAATAACAGCACTCCCCCCGGCCCCACCCGCTCCATCTTCCCGTCGTTATTGAACTCCAGCGTCCCCTCGCGAACCATCACAAACTCCGAGTGCCGATGCTTATGCGGCGGATGCGGCATCTGCCCCGACGGCAGCGTCGTCTCATGCACCTCCACAAACTCGCCCGTCGGCAGCACGCCCTGCACCACCGCCCGGCCCGCCCCGCCGTTATCCGATGGCTTCACCGGCAGCTTGTCGAACGTCCACGCCCGCGAGCGCGACAACACCTCCTCACCCGGCCCGGCAACCGCCTGTCCTGCGGCAGCAGCCTTGCTCGTCCCCGGCCCAGCCTGTTCGGCCTCAGCCGTCACACCGCCCACGACAGCCAAAGCCGAGAGGGCAACCAACAAATCCCGACGATTCAAACCATCCAGATCTTTCATCCCGCCATCCTACCCCCACCACCCCGCCAACCGTCACATCGAGGCTGTTACGAAGCTCAACGCTCGGGCACAACTCATCGCTGGTCCAACTTCCAAGTTGCCCACAAACCGGGCGTAAGGTAACGAGAACCGTATTTCTCGTAACTAATCCAGACCCACTGACCTGACTGACGGGATCAGCCATCGAAAGAACAATGTGGCCGCGAACGCCCCAGCCAACTGGGCTACTACAAATCCGGCTGTATCGGCCGGTCTGATACCTGCAAACGTGTTGCTTGCGGCTCGGGCAAGAGTGACGGCTGGGTTGGCAAAGGAAGTAGAGGCGGTAAACCAATATGCAGCAGTGATGTATGCCCCCACAGCGAACGGAACGGCAGCGGGACGGCCTCTGGCGCATCCCCAGATGACAGAGAGCAGGCCGAAAGTAGCTACGAACTCGCTGAAGAGTTGACTCGGGCCGGTGCGGACGTGCGTCGACGCGGTGAACAGAGTGTGTCCGAACATGAGATGAGCCGCTGCAACTCCGGCAAATGCTCCGGCGAGCTGCACTGCGATATACGCCGGGCTCTCGCGCCATGCAATACCGCCCTGCCATGCATCTGCAAGCGTCACTGCGGGGTTGAAATGTGCCCCTGAGATAGACCCAAAGGCGAGGATCAATGCGACCAGGGCTGCGCCCGTGGCAATGGTATTCGCCAACAGAGCCAGGGCGACATTACCAGCCGCTAACTTCTCCGCCATGATGCCGGACCCCACAACCGCGGCGAGCAGAAGCAGTGTCCCCATAAACTCGGCGGCCATACGGCGCAAAAGACTCGGCTTCATGAGCGACCGATGCTTTCGATCTCTCTTTGGATAGCGAGTTGCTGGAGAGTTGCGAGCGGAAGTGAAAGGAAAAGACCGACTCTGCGGTCAAGCACGACAAATGCATCACGGAAGGCGCGTTCGATCTCCTCTGGCGATCCTTTCACCGCCGCAGGGTCGGGGATACCCCAGTGGGCAGTCATCGGTTGCCCGGGCCAGAAGGGGCACACTTCATTGGCGGCGTTGTCGCAGACCGTGAAGACAAAGTCCATGTGCGGCGCATCGGGCACTGCGAACTCGTCCCATGATTTGCTGCGGAATCCGTTGGTCGATATTCCGGCTGATTCAAGCTGCTTCAACGCTTCAGGCCGTGGCGTTCCCGAGGGATGGCTGCCTGCGCTGTACGCTGTAAAACTGCCTTTGGCCCTATGGTTAAGAATGGCCTCCGCCATGATCGAGCGCGCAGAGTTTCCGGTGCATAGAAACAAGACGTTATAGTGTGTCGGCATCGCCATTAGCCTTTCTGACGACAGCAACCCGGTTCCAACAGCTGCGCTCGGTTTCGTGGCGCGAATAAAGGCGCTCAGGAACTTATCTTCGACCAGAGGCGCGATCTCATCCACTGCGATACCAGCCTCGGTCAGGAATACACGTGCATCCTCGATGTTGTAAGTGCGTGTTGTCTCGAAGCTGATGTCAGCAAATCCGGCGGCGACTTAGTTTTGCGCGATAGTCGTCTCGTTCGAGTGCTCCGGCGATGCAACCCACCCAAAGCAACATGCTCTGCCGCACTTCTTCTGGAACTACGCCGTTGACGACCACATCCGACACGGCAAAACGGCCCCCGGGCCTGAGGACGCGAAAGGCTTCGCGCAGGACACGAGACTTATCTGCCGAGAGGTTGATGACGCAATTGGAAATGACAACATCGACCGATTCGTTCGGCAACGGAATGTTCTCGATCTCGCCCTTAAGGAACTCAACATTGTCCGCCCCCGCTAGTCGCTGATTTTCTCGTGCGAGGGCAAGCATGTCGTCCGTCATATCGAGCCCATAGGCCTTACCAGTCGGCCCTACTCTCTTCGCCGATAACAATACGTCGATACCACCGCCCGAGCCGAGGTCCAAGACGGTCTCGCCTTCCCTCAACTGGATCAGTGCGGTTGGGTTGCCGCATCCCAGCGATGCAAGGACGGCATTCTCAGGGAGTGTCGCTGTCTCCACGCTGTTGTATAAGTCCTTGGTGATCGGGTCGCAGCAACGCATAGCGGGATCACAGCAAGCGGTTGCGCCGGAACTGGTGACGCTCCGCGCTATGGAACCGTACTTCTCACGGACGGCGGTTGGATTATCCATTGGTCGGCACCTCATATACGCTAATACGAATGTATGTCCCTCGATACATATCTGTCAAGGCGTATATTTGTGGCATGAGCCGAACTCCGAAGCCGTTCGATCTGGTGCGACTATTTGCAGCACTTGCCGACCCGATACGTTTACGACTGCTGAATCTCATGAACGGGCGCGAAGTCTGTGTCTGTTACTTCGTTGAGATACTGAAGCAAGGACAACCGAAGATCTCCCGGCACCTCGCCTACCTTCGTCGCGCCGGAATCGTGGAGGCGAGACGTGAGGGCAAGTGGATGCATTACCGCATTGCAGCGACCGGATGACACGAGAGCGGCCTCGATTCTCGACGCAACCCTCAAGTCATTCGTAACAGACCGCAACATGAAAGCTGACCTTGTGCGATTGGGACAAGCCTGTTGTGCGCCTCAGACCTTCGTGACGCTGCAAGGTGCGCCAATACCGATGACCTTATCGCAAAACGCGAGAAGTAACGACGGGTCGGCTTCCCCGAAGTAAATAAAATCCCTCAACTTCCTCAGCAAAATCGCATGTCAAGCCCCTAAACCATCCAAAAATCCAGCAACTCAACTCCCCACTAACACTTAGCTCAACAAAGAAAAGTGGCCATTAGTTATGTGCCATTCGCTAAAATAGAATTAGAAGAGTAAACAACAGCAGGCCCGGCACACCCGCCGGGCCTAACTTATTGATTCTGGCTATTTTAGCCATAAGTCCTTTGTTTGGAGGAATTTGACGGCAATCAATGCCTCTAAATCACTAAAGGCAAAGACTTTATCGCCGGGTAATAGGGGGGTCCCCCCCGAAAACAGCGGCAAAATAGGATTACAACCATGGATCTGACCCTCCAACCAGACGACGTCCTCCTCATCATCGACCTCCAGCACGACTTCTGCCCTCCAGCCAATGGAACAGGCGGAGCCCTCGCCGTCCCCGAAGGCGACGCCATCATCCCCACCGTCAACGCCCTCGGCGCCCGCTTCCCCCACGTCATCCTCACGCAGGACTGGCACCCCGCCGGCCACATCTCCTTCGCCACCACCCACAACAAAGCCCCCTACGAAACCATCGAAGCCCACTACGGCCCCGAAAAAATCACCCAGACCCTCTGGCCCGACCACTGCCTCCAGGACTCACCCGGGGCAGACTTCCACTCCGCCCTCGAAGTCCCTCAAGCCGAGCTCATCCTCCGCAAAGGCTTCCGCCCCCACATCGACTCCTACTCCGCCTTCCTCGAGAACGACCACATCACCCCCACCGGCCTCGCCGGCTACCTCCGCGAGCGAGAGCTCAATCGCCTCTTCCTCTGCGGCCTCGCCTACGACTTCTGCGTCCGCCATTCCGCCGTCGACGGCAAGCACCTCGGCTTCGATATCGCCGTAATCGAAGACGCCACCCGCGCCGTCAATCTACCCGGCACCGTCGCCGAAACCAATGCTACCCTCGCCACTCACAACATCCGCCGCCTCCACTCCAGCCAACTCCCGCTCTGAGCTCAAACCACGAATCGTCCCTCGCGACTAGTTACTATCGAGGTTCATCTTCAGGTTTTTTTGGGTTTTCTCCGGTAATCCTCGGTTTTCCCCCTTGACTAGCGAGTTACCCAGTGTCACTCTAGGCACATCACTAGTCCGTTATCGGACGTGTGTGGGTCCTTGCTCTGGGTCCCTTCGCTTCACACAACTTATGGCAACCATGATGGCTTCCGTCGAACAGCGAGAAGTTCTGCGCTGTGACAATTGCAGCTTGGTGCAATTCCGCACCGCCAGCGCGCTCTGCAGGCGCTGCCGCAAATCCCTCGAAGTCGAGGAACCGGAACCAGCGCCAGCGCCGCTCACTCTCGTCCCGCCCCAGGCCGAGCAGGACGGCGGAATCCAGGTCGCCGCAGCCGTTCGCGATCTGCGACACGTTCGCAATCTATCGCAACGTCAGCTCGCAGCCCGCATGAACGTCCCGCGCACCTACATCTCCAAGATCGAGAACGGCAAAGCAATGCCGACGCTATCCTCTCTCGATCGCCTGGCGAAGGCCCTGCAGGTAGACATCTCTTCCCTGCTGCGCGACGCCAACACCCGCCATCGCGACGAGACCGCCGTCCTCATGACCGACCCCTTCCTCGCCGAGATTGCCGCCTACACCTCGCAGCTCGACGCCCTGCAGCGTTCCATCTTCCTCAACCACGTCCGTGAACTCGCCGCCGGACGCCGCCGCACCGCTTAGCTCACCGCTAAGTCGCCTCCTTCCAGCACGAGGAAGCATCGGCGTATCTTCGTCGGCGCTTCCTCGCCTCTCCTCTCCCCACGCCGTTCGCTGGCCGTAAACGCCTTCTACTGCAGATTCATTGCGTACCCCATCTTCGTGTGCTAGCGTCAAGTCTGCGAGGTTGCTTTGCGCGCACCAAATACCAGCCGGGTTCCCAGTCGGTTGCATCAGCTCTCTACAGAAGAGCGCGGCATCTACGATCAGCTCGATCCCAACAAGATTCCCCAACACGTCGCCATCATCATGGACGGCAATGGCCGCTGGGCCGGAAAGCGCTCGCTCAAGCGCTTCCTCGGCCACCAGCAGGGAGCCGAATCCGTCCAGTTCGTAGTCGAGACCGCCTCCCGCATTGACCTTCCCTGGCTTACGCTCTACGCCTTCTCGCTCGAGAACAATCTCCGCCGCCCCAAGCCCGAGGTCAACTTCCTTATGAAGCTCCTCCGGAACTACCTCATCGGCAACGTCAAGCGCATGAACGACAACAACGTCCGCATGGCGTACATCGGCCGCATCCACGAGCTCCCCACCGAGGTCCAGGACACCATGCAGTGGGCCTCCGAGGCCACAGCCAAGAACACAGGCACAACCCTCACCCTCGCGCTCAACTACGGCGCCCGCTCTGAAATCGTCGACGCAGTCCGCAAGATCCTCACCAACCTCACCACCGAGGCCCACACCCGCGGCTGCTCCGTCGAAGACCTCCTCGGCTCCGGCGCACTCGATGCGCTCGATGAGCCCGACATCTCCCGCGCCCTCTACACCGGCCACATGCCTGACCCCGACCTCGTCATCCGCACCTCCGGCGAGCAGCGCATCTCCAACTTCCTCCTCTGGCAGATCGCCTACTCTGAGTTCCTCGTCACCGACCGCCTCTGGCCCGACTTCCGCGGAATTCATCTCCTCGAAGCCATCGCCGACTACCAGCAGCGCGAGCGCCGCTTCGGCGGCCTCACCGACTCCGTGACCGACGAGGACCTCGACAAGCTGCAGCCCGCCGAAGAGATCGCCGCCGCCATCGCCACCGAGCTCACCCGCCCGTAACGCGTCTCAAGACCACGAAGTTACACCCTCTCAATCTGCTTCGCAGCCGCATCGATGGCGTCGGTGATCGTATGAATCTGTTCTGTGGTCAATGGACCGCCTTTCATCGTCAAGGCCATCTTCAAGTTTGCAATGGCGCGCTCGATCTGCGGAGCTCGTTCCTGGATCTGCTCGCTGCGCGTCCGATCCATCCTCGCGAAGATCGCATCCACGACAGCCTTGTTCTCCGCCAATGACTTCGAACCCTCTTCGGTGATCGTGTACAGCTTCCGCGGCCCTTCAGGCACCACCGTCACATGGCCCATCTCTTCCAGCATGGTCAGCATCGGATACACCACACCCGGACTCGGAGCGTACCTGCCGCCCAGCCGTTCCTGGATCGACTTGATGATCTCGTACCCATGGCTCGGCTTCTCAGCAATCAACTGCAGAATCACGTAGCGCAGATCACCCGCGCCGAACATCCGTATCCCGCCGCCCCTTCCGCCACGAAACCCTCGTCGGCCCTCACCAAACTCGCCGAAGCCGCCTCCAAAACCGCGCGGCCCATGCTCCCTAAAACGATCCCTGAAACTACGTCCCTCGAAAGCCCCGCAATGGCCATGCCCTCCATGTTGTTCTTCCCTGTGTCTCTCTCCACGGCCATACTCTCCACCGCGGAAACCTCTTTGTTGCTCATATAAGTTTTTCATATCGAAACCATATCAAGATATATCTAGATATGTCAAGACCGTTATTTTAAAACACAGTCAACATCATGCCGACCACCCGATATATCCTTGATAAGCCTTCATGAAACGCATCCTCACCGCCATCGTCCTGATTGCTGCTGTCTTCGCGCTCATCTTCTTCGGGCAGCTCTGGATGATCACTCTCTTTGCCGCGATCGTCGCGGAACTCGCAGCCTACGAGTACCTCCAACTCGCCAACACCAACATCCCTCCCGGTGAAGGCCGCATCCCGCTCTGGTGGATGGCCACCGGCACTACCCTCCTCTTCCTCGCCACACTGCCCGACTGGCCGCTTGAAGCCCAGTTCCCGCTCCTCAGCGCCCTCACCATCATCCTCTTTGCCTGGAATGGTCTCCGCGCTCACCCCGAGACGCTCGACAGCATCCTGCCCGGCACTGCCAAGGGCATCTTCGGCCTCATCTATGTCGCCTACCCGCTCACCCTCATCCCGCTCCTCTGGAAGCAGGAGGCCGGCGTCGCCCTCATCGTCTTTCTCATGGTCTGCGTCTGGGCAGGAGACATCGCTGCTCTCTACATAGGCCGCGCCTTCGGCAAGCACAAACTCGCGCCACTTCTTAGCCCCAACAAAACCTGGGAAGGTACCATCGCCTCTATCTTTGGCAGTGTTCTGGCAGCGAGTTTAGTCGTAGTGATTGGTGACCAACTCTCCGCCCGCGGCAACACCCTCCTCCACGTCTCCGAGCCGCTCTGGCAGTCGCTTCTGCTCGCTGCCATCCTCAACATCGCCGCCCAGATAGGTGATCTGCTCGAGTCCGCCATCAAGCGTGGCGCGGGCGTCAAAGACTCCGGCGCCATCCTCCCCGGCCACGGCGGAGTCCTCGATCGCATCGACGCACTACTCCTCGCCGCCCCAGTCCTCTGGTACGTTCTCCTCCTCAAGGACTACCTCGGTCTCGGCCGCTTTTGAATTCAACGACCTGCCGTGCCCCAGACCGTATGACCAAGGTCCATTCTGACTATTTCGGACCGCCAGACTAAAGTCTGACATCCAGGTTCATCGTTGTCCCTTGGTCGTCATTCAAAAGCGCCAGGGTCTCGTAAATCGAACAGTCGACACCTCCGCTCTCCGAGCGTGAAATGGTTCGCGAGGCACAACTATGATCCTTCTGAAAAAGCCCTCTTCCCACTGGAATCATTCCTCATCAATCTCTCAACCTGACGGCTCGTCGACCGGATTGGTCTCAGCCAGGAACCTGGTGCGGCTATTGATGCTTGTCGTATTGGCAGGCATTGTATTCTGCGCTCCCGCCGGAACACGAGTCCACGCCATGTCCGGACAAGCTGCCCCCGCCAAGGACACCATCGATCCGGAGTCGATGGCCGCGCTTACAAACATGGGGACCTACCTTCGCAGTCTCAAAGCGTTTCAGGTCGACGCCGACATCACCAACGACGACGTCCTCGACGACGGACAGATCGTCACGGCAAGCCGCAAGACCACTTTATTGGCTGAAAAGCCCAATTTCCTTCGCGTAGAGATAAAGAGCGACGACAAAGACGCCTTCCTCTTCTACGATGGAAAAAATTTTACGGTGTACGGAAAACTCGCTAACTTCTACGCAACCGTCCCGGCCCCGCCCACCACCGCCGAATTGATCAAGAAGATCGATGACGAATATGACATCCAGGTTCCTCTGGTCGATCTCTTCCTGTGGGGAACCGACGAGTCCACCATCAAACGGATTACATCTGCCATCGACGTCGGTCCCGCCACCGTCGAGGACGTTACCTGCGAGCAGTATGCCTTCCGCCAGGAAGGCGTCGACTGGCAGATCTGGATTCAGTTGGGAGACTTCCCTCTGCCCCGAAAACTCGTCATCCGAACCCTCACAGATGACGCCAGGCCGCAGCATACTTCAATCCTTAGCTGGAACCTCGCGCCATCCTATAATGAGGCCGCTTTCACCTTCGATCCACCCCCGGGTGCCCTGCGAGTTGCCCTTCAGGACCTTAAAGCTAGCAAAACCGATAAGTAGAGGAGACCTATGAAGCGATCAATGTTCCTTACCCTTTTCGTCATCGCCACCTTGGTCTTCGGCACCAATTTGTTCGCGCAAAGACGTGGTGGCGGCGGCGGTAACGCCGGTGGTGGCGGCAACGCTCACGCCACTCGCAGCACTGCCAACAGCAGCGTCAATCGCGCCAATACCAACAACGTGAACCGCAGCAACAACGCCAATGTAAACCGTAACGCGAACGTCAATAACAACGCCAACGTAAATCGCAACGTCAACGTGAACAATAACGTCAACGTGAACCGTAACGTCAACGTCAGCGGCGGCTACTACGGCGGCGGCTATGGCGGCGGATGCTGCTACCACCCCGTCGCGACCGCTGCCGCGGTTACAGCCGCGGCTGTTGTCACGGCCGCCGTTGTCGGATCGATCGTCAACCAGCCCCCTGCCGGATGTGTCACCACCATAGTCAACGGACTCGCCTACCAGCAATGCGGCAGCACCTGGTATCAACCCCAGATGTCGGGGACATCGACGACCTACATCGTCGTCAATCCGCCAAGATGACCTCGCCGGCCGCGGACGAAGCATCCTTTGAAGTATCCAAGGCCGGCTGAAAGCGCAACCCTCTTTCGCAGACTCAGGAAAAGGCGTCCTCCCCTCACCTTTGCCTTCGAGTCTGCGAAAATAGTCTCTGCATGAAAAAGCTCGCCATCTTAGGCTCTACCGGCTCCATCGGCACCTCCACCCTCTCCATCTGCGAGTCCTTCCCCGACCGCTACACCCCCATCGCCCTCGCCGCCGGCAACAACATCGACGCCGCCTTCGACCAATGCCGGCGCTGGCGCCCGCGCGTCATCTCCATCGCCGCCGAGCAGCTCGCCGAAGCTCTCAAGTCACGCCTCAAAGCCGCAGGCATCACTGAAACCGAAGTCGTCCACGGCACGGCCGGCACCGTCCATGTCGCGACCCTCCCCGAAGTGGATTTCGTAGTCTCGGCCATCGTCGGCGTAGCAGGACTCGAAGCCACCTACGCCGCAGTCAAGGCCGGCAAAACCATCGGCCTCGCCAATAAGGAGTGCCTCGTCGCCGCCGGCGAGCTCATCATCGCAGCCGCGCACCGCCACAACGTCGCCCTCCTGCCCATCGACTCCGAGCACAACGCCGTCCACCAGTGCATGCGTGGCGGCGCCGCGGCTGAGGTCAAACAAGTCTGGCTCACCGCATCCGGCGGCCCCTTCCGCAACACCCCACTCAGCACCTTCGAGCACATCACTCCCGCCCAGGCCCTCAAACACCCCACCTGGGTCATGGGCCAGCGCATCACCATCGACTCCGCCACCATGATGAACAAGGGCTTCGAGGTCATCGAAGCCTGCCGCCTCTTCGATCTTCCTCCAGCGCAGGTCCGAGTCACCATCCATCCGCAGTCCACCGTCCACTCCCTCGTCGAGTTCGTCGACGGCAGCATCCTCGCCCAGATCTCCGTCACCGACATGCGCCTCCCCATCCTCTACGCCCTCGCCTTCCCTGAGCGCGTAGCCGTCAGCGAAAAGGACGCCCTCACCTTCGACCTCGCCGCTTTGAGCCAATTGGACTTCTCCCCACCCGACTTCAGCCGCTTCCCCTGCCTCCGCCTTGCCTACGAGGCCGCGGCCACCGGAGGCACCGCCTGCATCGCCCTCAATGCCGCCGACGAGGTCGCTGTCGCCGCATTTCTCGCCCACAAAATCCCATTTCTGGGCATCCCTAGTACAATCGAGAAGGTGCTTTCACTCACCCCAGCCCGGCGGCCCGCGTCTATTACCGAGGTCCTCGAAGCCGACGCCACCGCTCGTGTATGCGCTGAAAGTGTCATAGCCCAGCAAACCGTAGCTCGCATCTAATACCGCCAGGCAACTACCAGGCCAGATCACAGAGGTTCTACTCTCCCCCATGTCAACCGTCATCCAACTCCTTGTCGTCCTTGGAATCATGGTCCTCGTCCATGAGTTCGGCCACTTCGCCGTCGCCAAGCTCTGCGGTATCCGCGTCGAGGTCTTCTCCATCGGCTTCGGCAAGCGTCTCTTTGGCTACAAACGCGGCGACACCGACTATCGCCTCTCACTTCTGCCCCTCGGCGGCTATGTCAAGATGGCCGGCGACAATCCCGGCGAAGCTCCCACCGGCGATCCCGGCGAGTTCAATGCCCATCCCCGCTGGCAACGAGTCTGCGTAGCCCTGGCCGGCCCCTTCGCCAACTTCATCCTCGCCCTCGTCATGATGACCGGCGTCTCCATGCTGCACAATGAGGTGCAGGAGTATATCTCCGGCCCCGCTCATACCGATTACATCTCCCCCAACTCGCCCGCCGCCGCCACCGGAATCCACTCCGGCGACCTCATCGTCCACTACGACACCGTCGAGAACCCCACCTGGGACCAGGTCGAGATCCGCTCGCTTCTCAACATCAACCAGACCATCCCCTTCTCCTTCATCCATGACGGCCAGCGCACCGACTCCCACATCTACGTCGAGTCCAAAGGCGGCGCCGACACCTTCTCGCTCGACAAGCTCGGCATCGTTCCCCAGATGCAGTCCGCTCCCGTCCGCGTCCTCAAGCTAACCCCCGGCATGCCCGCCGAGCGCGCCGGCCTCCGGCCCGGCGACGAGATCCTCTCCATCGACGGCGTCTCCCTGCACTCCATCCCGGCGCTCATCACCTACCTGCAGGACGCCGCCGGCAAGCCCGCAACCCTCGTCATCTCCCGCAACGGCCAGAACCAGACCCTCAACCTCACTCCCGAGATCTCCGATCCCGGCGACGGCTCGCGCGCCTACCGCATCGGCTTCGAAGCCGTACAGCCGCCCGTCAAGGTCGAACACCTGCCCTTCGGCAAGGCCGTCGCCTCCTCATGGACCACCAACATCAAGTACGCCTCGCTCATCGCCGAGGTGGTCAAACGCATGTTCACCCGCCAGGTCTCGGTCCGCTCGCTCTCCGGCCCCATCGGCATCGGCACCCAGATCCACGAGGCCATCCAGATGCCCGGCTGGATGCCGATCATCGGCCTCATGTCCTACATCTCGGTTAACCTGGGCATCTTCAACCTCCTGCCCATCCCCATCCTCGACGGCGGCATGATCCTCTTTCTCCTCATCGAATCCGCCATGCGCCGCGACCTCAACCAGCAGGTCAAGGAGCGCGTCTACCAGGTCGCCTTCGTCTGCCTCATCGTCTTCGCCGCAATGGTCATCTTCAACGACATCACCAAACTCAGCTTCTTCAGCAAAGTCAAACCCTAAGTCCACCCCTAAGAGGATGCTGAAAAAGTTGTTGTTTTGAAAGAGAGCGGCTTCAGCCGCTCCGTAAGCGCCATAAAATCAATGTGGCTTTAGCCACCGAGGGAATGCTTCCGAGCGTAAAGGGCCTTTTTCAGCACGCTCCTAAGTCCGGCGCGTAAAAAACACATCGATCACATAGAGATCGATGTAAGCCGCTCCAGCACAGCCCCAATACTCTCGGCATCTACGCCTAGCGCGCGGCGCATCCTGTCCGTCGCCGCCTGCCAATGCGGCATCGCCCTCTGCAACGCTCTTTGCCCTTCCGCACTAAGCCTGTACTCCACGCGGCGCCGGTCATTATTCGCCACATCGGATATCACCCAACCCTGCCCAATCAGCAGCTTCAGGTTCCGCGAGAGCGTAGTCTGATCGACATCCATCATCTCCGCCAGCTCCGTCTGGCTGACACGAGGCCGTCCCTGCAACCACGACATCAGCTCGAACTGCGGCGGATTCATCCCCGCATGGCGCAGCTCCGCCTCATACAGCCTGGTCAGCCGGCGCGCCGCTAGCCGCGCACTCGCACAATAGCAACGCATCGCTACTTCGCCGCGCTCCCCGCAGCCTGTTGAACCAGCAGACGCGACAACGGACTCAGCGGCCCCAGCGGGATCAGGTCGAACTCCATCAGCTTCGCCTGTCCCAGCGGCAGCTTCTCCAGTAGCGCATGGGCCTCCTCCACCGTCGACACATTCATCACGAACACCACGCCGCGCTGGTCCTGACGCACATACCACTGGTCGATCTTTCCGGCGAGATACAGCTTTACCGTCTCAGGCACCTCCGATTTCATCACCGGTGCCAACTTATCCGGCGTCGCTTCAGCCGTCATTCGGCCAATCGCCAACACCTTCGTCGTAGGCACCGCAGGCAAACCGTTGTTGCCCGGCGCGCTCTGGCCCGATGCCAGAGTCACACCAGAAAAGAGCACCACGCAAGCTCTAGCCACGTTCAATAGCTTTCTCATCGAATCTCCCCTTTCGAAACAACCACGGAAACCATTCTTATATGTATATACATACAATTGAACCATTGCAACCTGCAAAGCAAGCTGTGCCCTCGCTCTTCTGCTATCAGCTTTTATCCCCGTTAAGCCTTGTCCCGCAGCTCCGCCACAATCTCCCCCGCCGCCTTCCGGGCGTCCTCTTCGCGGTCCCGCGGAAAGCTGATCGCTCCCACCCGCGCATGTCCGCCGCCACCATACCGCTCACATATCTCCGCTAAGTTCGCCAGCTCCGCCACAGGCTTCTTCGTCCACGGATTCGTCCCCACCGACACCTTCACCCGGAAGCTCGACTTGCTAAGCCCCACGTTATAAGTCGCCTCCGGATGCAGATAGTAAGGGATGAACTTGTTGTACCCCTCCGTAGGCTGGTCCGTGATATCGAACGTAATCACGCCCTTCTCCACCGTGGCCCGCTCGCCAATCAGCTTAATCGACGCCCGATGCCGCTCCATCAGCGGCCCCACCAGCGGCTGTATAAAATCCTGCTCCAACACCCGCTCGAGACTCATCTCCGTCAGCAGCGGAATAATTCTCGGCACCAGCATCGGGTCGGACGCGCTCTCAATCACCATCGTCAGCTTCATCGCCGGAGCTGCCATTGCCACAGCCGCCTCTGCGCTCTCATACAACGCCCCGTCCACAATATTTGCCCAGTAGATAAGGTCCCTCAGCGAACTTGTGTCGAAATCAAAGTCATCCCGCGCAACATCCGCAATCAGGCTGGTGCACGACGTGTAGTTCGGATCATAAAACTTTCGCATCCGTTGCGACCCATCCGCCTGTCCTCGTCTAAAGTCCGCCTCATCCTCCGGCGTCAGAAACGCGCTCAGATGATGATCGAACCACCACGTCACCCGCGGCGAGGCCGAATACTTGAAGTCCACAATCGCATTATCCCCTCCCCCAAAATCCTCCTCATCGAACAGTGCGCCTGCCCGGTGCACCAGGCCCTGGTACGAATAATTGTCGGCCGTCCGTATGCACTCCCGGTGAAACCGCGTAAACAGCGACGCCGAGCACGCCCCATCAAAACATTTGTCATGAAAAAAAATCTTGCAGTCCAAACTCATCCACCCTTCCGGCCATCTCTACTTCCAACCTCAAGCATAACGAGAGGCTCGCCTCTGTCAATGCGGCCGCAATCCTAGACCTTCAATCCGCCCAGGTTCGTCCGGCTCTCCGTCAGGTCCAACTCATACTCCAGCGTCCGCAGTACCTCGTCGCTGATCATCCCTTCCTTCCATAGTCGCAGCATCGTCAACCGCTCTGTCTCTACCGCGCTCTGCAACATTGCACCGAACCTCCCTCCGCCATGCCGATGCCCCACCGCGTCTCCTTCCGGACTCTCCTCGCTCAATGCCTCCAGCCGATGCTCATACTCATGCAGCAGATCTTCATAAGCATGCGCGTCCGCCGGCTCCACGTCCCCGTCTCTTCCCCGCTCCAGTTGCGCGATTACCTCGCGCAGCACCAGCCGCCGAGCCTCTTCCTCCTCAAGCCGCGCGCTATCATCCCCAGCCAGACCCAGCGCTCGAATCAGCGGAGGCAGCGTCAACCCCTGCCCCACCAGCGTCACCAGAATCACTGTGAACGTCAGAAACACAATCAGGTTCTTCTCGACAAACGGCTGCCCATTCGTCAGTGTGTTCGGCAGCGAGATAGCAGCCGCCAGCGCTAGCACACCGCGCATTCCCGCCCAGCCCATCACAAACACACCCCTCGCCCCGCGCCGTTGTACATTCTGTTTCAGCAGCCGCTTTCGTATCTGGTAGGCAAGCTCCGCCCCCGGATACATCCACACCAGCCGCAACAAAATCAGCACCAGGCTAAAGAGAGCCCCCCACAGAATCAACCACCACACCCCTCTGCCCCTGATTCCCGCCACCACATAAGGCAGTTGCAGCCCGATAAGCACGAATACAATCCCATTGAGCACAAACGTCAGCGCCTCCCATGTTGCGTTCGCTTGAATGCGCGTCTTCGCTGAGAAAATCACCGCGCTTTTCGGGCTCATATATAAAGCGCAGGCCATCACAGCCAGCACCCCGGAGGCATTCGCCCAAATCGCAGCCAGGTAAGTCGCATACGGAATCACCAGGCTGATAACAATCTCGATAGGCCCGTCATCCACCCAGCTCTCCATCCATGCACCCGCCACTCCCGCCGCCAGCCCGATCCCCGTCCCAGCGACGACCAACCACAGCAATCGCAATACCCCTTCGCCAACGGTCGGCGTATGCACGTCCAGAATCATCATGACGCCCAACTCCAGCGCCAGCAGCCCGGTCGCGTCATTAACCAGGCTCTCTCCCTCGAGCACATCCGTAATGCCTCGCGGCAGTCCCAGCCTCGTCGCAATCGAAGTCGCAGCGATCGCATCCGTGGGCGACACCACGGCCCCCAGCAAAAATCCTGCCTTCCACCCCAGCCCCGGAATAAACCGGTCTGCAAACTCCGCCACTCCCCACACCGTAAACGCCACCAGTCCCACCGCCAGCAACACAATGTTCACCAGATTGAACCGAAACGCCCGTTGCGACATCGCCCACGCCGACGAGAACAGCAGCGGAGGCAGAATCACCAGAAACACCACATCAGGATTCAGTTCAGGATGCGGCAGTCCCGGCACCAGGCTTATCCCCAGCCCCGCAATCACCAGTACGATCGGATACGGAATCTCCAGCCGCCTTGCCACGATCGCAAACACTGCAACCAGCGCCATCAGCAGCAGAAACACCGTCTCCACCTCGTGCAGTCCCGCAGCTTCGCTCATACGCTCCTCGTCTGCCATCCTTGCACATCCTTCGACACCCTTCCACACCGCCGCGAAACTCAACCTTCGCGGCCCATCCCATTTAGACTTGCACCTAGCATGACCTCACAGGACAACACCCCGGACGATCCCGATCTCCTCTACCACCCAGCCCCGCACCCAGACTCCTACGAGGACGAAGCCCCCCCGCGCCCATCCCGTCTGCCTCGCAACCTCACCATCGCCTTCGTCGCCGTCCTCGTTCTGCTCGTCGCAGCCTTCTACGGCACCCGCATCTGGGCGCGCAACGCCATGCGCGACTCGCTCCCGCAGCTCGATGGTTCCGTCGCCATCCCCGGCCTCTCCGCTCCCGTCACCGTCCAGCGCGACACCCACGGTGTCCCCTACATCAAAGCCGCCTCACTCGACGACCTCATCGTCGCTCAGGGCTTCGTCACCGCGCAGGACCGCCTCTGGCAGATGGAAGCTCTCCGCCGCCACGGCTCCGGCACCCTCGCCGAGCTTCTCGGCTCGTCGCTCCTCGCCCACGACCGCGCCCAGCGCACCCTCCGCCTCCGCGCCTCTGCCGACCGCGCCCTCACCGTCCTTCCCCCCGAACAGCTCCACTGGCTCGAACTCTACGCCCGCGGAGTCAACGCCTCCATCGCCGTCCAGCGCCCGCATCTCCCCCTCGAGTTCCATCTCCTCCACGACGACCCCGCCCCCTGGACCCCCAGCGACTCCATCCTCATCTCCATCGTCATGTACCAGGACCTCACCACCACCTTCTCCCAGAAGCTCGGCCGCGAGATCCTCGCCACCCGCCTCAACCCCACCCTCCTGAACGATCTCTTCCCCGTCGGCTCCTGGCGCGACCATCCTCCCGCCCAACCTCCCATCGATCTCACCGCTCCGCAGCCCGACATCCCCGGCGTCCCCCTCGACGAGTCCCAAACCAAGCTCACCCGTCCAGCAATCGACAAGATCCGCAATCAGACATCAACCGCCGACATCGCCGCCCTCATCAACCTGCGCCAGATCCTCAACCCCCAGTCCCTCTGTGAATCCTGCACCGCCGGCTCCAACAACTGGGCCGTCTCCGGAGCCCACACCGCCTCCGGCAAGCCGCTCCTCTCGAACGATATGCACCTCAACCACAGCGTCCCCGGCATCTGGTATGAGGCCTCTCTCGAAGCTCCCGGCCCGTCCGGAGCTCCCTTCCACGTAGTCGGCGTCTCTCTCCCCGGAGCGCCCTTCATCATCGTCGGCCACAACGACCACATCGCCTGGGGATTCACCAACCTCGGCGCCGACGTCCAGGACATCTACGTCGAGCACACCCGCCTCAACAACCACCAGACCGAGTTCCAGTCCCCCGACGGCTCCTGGCGCCCCGTCATCCATCATCAGGAGACCATCCACGTCCGCTTCGGCAGAGACGTCGTCCTCGACCTCCTCGCCACACAACACGGCCAGCTCGAAACCCCCATCATCTCCACCCTCCTCAACAGCTCCGCCTCCTCGCAGTCCAAAGCCCGCATCGACAACCGCCCCCTCGCCCTCGCCTGGACCATCTACGACCCTGCCAACGTCAGCGACCCCTTCCTCGCCGTCAACAGCGCCACCGACTGGCCCTCCCTCCTCGCCGCCTTCTCCAACTGGGGAGGCCCCGCCCAGAACATGGTCTACGCCGACGACCAGGGCCACATCGGCTACCACGCCCTCGGCAGGATCCCCATCCGCGGCAGTGACGGCCTGCCTCATCCGCTCAGCCCTTTCCCGGTCAACGGCCTCGACCCCAACCGCCAGTGGTCCGGCTACATCCCCTTCGAACAACTTCCTCAGATCTTCGACCCTCCCGGCGGCATCCTTGCCACCGCCAACGCCCGCATCACCCCCGACCTCTATCCCTTCCCCATCACCCTCGATTGGGGCGCGCCCTACCGCAACGAGCGCATCTGGAAGGTCCTGTCCGCCGGCAAAGACCTCACGCCTTCAGCCATGCTCAAGCTCCAGACCGACGTCTACTCTGACCTCGACCACGTCCTCGCCCAGCGCTTCGCCTACGCCATCGATCACGCCAACCCCAAGGTCTCCGCCAACCCCAAGCGCCTTCACCAGGCCGCCGACATCCTCCGCAAGTGGAACGGCTTCGTCGACACCTCCAGCCCCGCCGCCTCCATCGTCGACGCCGCCCGCGGCGTCTTCTGGCCCATGATCCTCGCCCCCAAAACCGGCCTCAACCCCGAAGAACTGGCCCAGCTCTACGTTTGGAACGAAAAACCCTTCGCCGAGGAGCAGATAATCCTCCACGCCCCCGCCCGCTGGCTCCCCACCAAGGACGCCCAATGGAACGACCTCCTCGCCGCCGCCGTGGACCGTGCTCTCATCGAATCGCGCGCCCCCGAAGACCTCACCCAGTGGACCTACGGCAAGACCCACTCCGTCGACATCGAACACCCCGTCTACTCCATCTCCCCCCTCATCCAGAGCATCATCGACGTCCCCACCGGCACCGGCCCCCACCCCCAGAGCGGCGACGGCACCACCGTCAAACAGGTCGGTCACACCTTCGGCCCCTCCGAACGCCTAACCGTCGACTTCTCCGACCTCGACCACACCACCCTCAACATCGTCCTCGGCCAGTCCGGCAACCCCCTCAGCCCCTGGTTCATGGACCAGTTCCCCGCCTGGTACCACAACACCACCAACCCCCTCCCCTACACCCCCACCGCCATCCAATCCGCCACCACCCACACCCTAACCCTGACTCCACAATAAATCGTAACCAAAACAGTTACATTATCTGTGCCCAACCAAAGACCTGGGACCCAACCAAAGACCTGCTGAAAATCTGTCATCCTGGGCGTAGCGAAGAATCCCCGCATTTGCATTTGTTTTGTTTTTGTTTTGTTTTTGCTTTGCATTTGCTTTTGCTTTGCATTTGCTTTTGTTTTGCATTTGCTTTTGTTTTTGCTTTTGCTTTTGCATCTGTTTTTGCTTTTGCTTTTGCATCTGTTTTTGCTTTTGCTTTTGCATCTGTTTTTGCTTTTGCTTTTGCATCTGTTTTTGCTTTTGCTTTTGCATCTGTTTTGCTTTTGCATCTGTTTTGCATTTGCATCTGTTTTGCATTTGCATTTGATTTTGCATTTGCATTTGATTTTGCATTTGTTTTTGTCATTGCCTTTGCCTCTTCTTTTATTCACCCAACCACAGAAGTGTCATCCTGAGCGAAGTTGCTCGCGCACTTTGCGAGCAACGGAGTCGAAGGACCTGCTTTTGCCGTTGCCGTTGCCGTTGCCGTTGCCGTTGCCGTTGCAGTTGCTTTTGCCGTTGCTTTTGCCGTTGCTTTTGCCTCAGCCACCAAGGCTTCAGCCTTGGACCTCATAGTTCCAGCAAAGAAGCGGAGCTTTAGACCCCTTGGATATGTCTTCCTCTCCAAGCCAACGAAGCCGAAGCAGTGACACTTCCTTTCCCTGCGCAACTGACTGCGATACCCTCAACACCATGCAACGCGACCGCCTCCAGCAACTCCTGATCCCGGTCGCAGCTCTCATCCCCATCCTGCCTCTCATCCTTAACGGCTGCTCCTGCGGCCACGACTTCGACTTCCACGTCCTCAACTGGCTCGAGGCCGCCCGCCAGTTCTCCCACGGCAATCTTTTCCCCCACTGGACCTACTCCCCCGCCTGGAACGCCGGCGAGCCCCGCTTCATCTTCTACCCACCTCTCTCCTGGACCATCGGAGCCATCCTCGGCCTCATCCTCCCCCAGTCTCTCGGCGGATGGACATGGACACCCATCCTCTACACCTGGCTCATCCTCACCGCCGCCGGCCTCACCCTCCACCGCCTCGCGCGTAGCTTCGCCTCTCCGCCTGCAGCTCTCCTCGCCGCCGTCTTCTACCTCGCCAACCCCTACACCCTCTTCACCGCCTACGAACGCACCGCCTACTCCGAACTCCTAGCCGCCGTCTTCATCCCCCTCCTCCTCCACGCCATCCTCCGCCCAGCCGACGAAGCCGTACACCCGGCAAGCCCCATCACCATCCCCCGCATCGCCATCCCCGTAGCGCTCCTCTGGCTCACCAACGCCCCCGCCGCCGTCATGAGCTCCTACGCCCTCGCCCTCCTCGGCATCATCCGAGTCCTCACAGCCCCGGCCAACCCACCTGTCGATCCCCGCACCGGCACCCCCATCGCCCAAAGCCGCCTCACCCTCGCCCTCACCACCACCGCCGGAACCCTCCTGGGCCTCGCCCTTGCCGCCTTCTACATAATCCCCGCCGCCGTAGAGCGCCACTACGTCCAAATCCACATGGCCATCATCCCCGGCCTGAGCATCCAGGACAACACCCTCTTCCACCACACCACCGCCAACATCACCGACCCCACCGCCCTCGCCGACGCCGCCCTCCACGACACCGTCCTTCACGCCGCCTCCATCATCGCCATCTTCCTCTTAACTCTCACCACCATCGCCCTCATCGCCGCATTCCGAAGCACCAAAAATTCGGATGTCCCATCTTCACGGCCCGCCCAACTCCACCTCCGCTTCACCCTCTACGCCCTCACCGCCCTCACCCTCGCCATAGCCTTCCTCCTGACGCCCATCTCCCTCCCCTTCTGGCGTCATCTCCCCGAGCTAGCCTTCCTCCAATTCCCCTGGCGCCTCCTCGCCATCCTCGCCCCAGTCCTCGCCCTTACCCTGGCCATCGCTCTCAACTCCATCCAACTCAGGCCCATCCCGACCGCCGCAATAGCCCTCGCCATAGCCATCGCCCTCACCTGGCCCGCTTACACTCTCTTCCGCCAGCCCTGCGACCCCGAAGACACCGTCGCCGCCCAGGTCGCTCTCTTCAACTCCCACCACGGCACCGACCCCACCGACGAGTACACCCCCCTCACCGCCGACAACGACGCCCTCGCCCACGCCAACCCACCCTACTGGTTCTCCCCCGATCCCACCGACCCCGCGCCCGCCAACATCCCACCCGGCCCCGCCCCCACCGCCCTCAGCTTCAATTCCGCCATCCCCCAGACCCTCATCCTCAACCTCCGCGACTACCCCGCCTGGCACGTCACCCTCAACGACGCCCTCGTCATCACCCGCCAGCCCCGCCCCGACGGCCTCATCGCCATCCCCGTCCCCGCCGGCCGCTCCACCCTCGCCATCGCCTACCACCGCCTCAAAGACCAGACCATCGGCGCCACCATCTCCCTCCTCGCCCTCGTACTCCTCCTCATTACCCTCTTCGCCATCCGCCAATCCAAACCCGCTCACTCCAATAATCCCAGTCCTTAAATCCGTACAATCCGGCAAATCGGCGGTCGGCCTTCCAGGCGCGGCAGCAAGCCCCGATACTTCCGCTGATTTACCATCAATCCTGATGCATCCGAACGTTAAATCCCTGCTCTCCTCCGGCGTCAACTCACCGACGCAGCCCTCGAACGCCTCCTGCCCTCGCCCGACACCCTCCCTCACTCCATCCACCGCGCCATGCGCCACTCCGTCTTCGCCGGCGGCAAGCGCCTCCGCCCCATCCTCTGCATGGAAGCCGCCCGCATGGTCGCCGGAACGGGCGAAATCCCCGAAGGCACCGCCGACCTCGGCGCAGCGCTCGAAATGCTCCACACCTACTCCCTCATCCACGACGACCTCCCCGCCCTCGACAACGACGACCTCCGCCGCGGCCATCCCACCTGCCACGTCGCCTTCGGCGAAGCCATCGCCATCCTCGCCGGCGACGCTCTCCAGACCCTCGCCTTCCAGACCATCGCGCAGCTTCCCCGCACCCCGCGACGACGTCGCGATCCTAAACGACATCTCCCTCGCCGTCGGCACCGGCGTAGGCCCCGACATCGCCTTTACCTCCCGGCATGATCGGCGGCCAGGTAGTCGACATCGAGTCCGAAGGCACCCCACCCACCGCCGAGCTAGTCGAATCCATCCACCGCGCCAAAACCGGAGCCCTCATCACCACCAGCATCGTCTCCGGCGGCCTCTACGGCCTCGGCCACCACAAGCCGGGTGCCCCACACATCGACTCTGATGCGTGGGTCCACCGCCTCCGCACCTTCGGCGAAAAAGCAGGCCTCGCCTTCCAGATCGTCGATGACATCCTCGACATGACCCAATCCTCCGCCGAACTCGGCAAGACCGCCGGCAAGGACACCGCCAGCATCAAGGCCACCTGGCCCGCCGTCTACGGCATCGAGCAATCCCGCAAAGACGCCGCAGCAACTCATCGCCGACGCCTTCGCCGCCCTCGCCCCCTTCGGCCCCGCCGCCGAGCCCCTAAATCCCTAGCCCAATACCTCGTCGACCGCACCCACTAGCCCACGCCTCGACTCTCTCCCTTACTCACGTAATATTCACTCTGATGAATAGACAGTCGGCAGACACACCCGCAGCGCAACCGAACTACAAGGTGCGCCTCTATCGTTATCGCTAAACCCGCCCAAATCACTCACCGAACTCCCCCACTATCCCACCCTCTTCGCCGCCATGTAAACTCGCGGCCATGAAGATCAGCGTTCTCCCCACCTCCGCCGCCTGCCTGCTCGCAGCCTGCACCGCCGCCGTCGCCCAGAATCAAGGCACCATCCTCGTAGCCAATCAGAAGGACCACACCCTCTCCTTCATCGACGCCGCGACCGCAAAGCAGACCTTCGCCCTCCAGGAAGACCGCATCACCGGCCACGAGATCACCGCCTCGCCCGACGGCCGCACCGCCTACTTGCCCATCTACGGCAACGCCGGCGTAGGCCGCCCCGGCACCGACGGCCAGGAGATGCTCGTCATCGACATCCCCTCCCGCAAAATCACCGGCGTTGTCGACTTCGGCCACGGCGTCCGCCCCCACCTTCCCGTCTACGACACCCATCGCAACGTCCTCTACGTCACCACCGAGCTCGACCAGGCCATCACCGCCATAGACCCCAGGACCCTCAAGATCCTCTATAAGATCCCCACCGGCGCACCCGAGTCGCACATGTTCGCCCTCTCTCACGACGGACGCTTCGCCTACACCACCAACGTCGGCGCCAGCTCCGTCTCCGTCCTCGATCTCGACACCCACAAGACCGCTGCCATCATTCCCCTCGGCGACCCCGACTCGTTCCACGTCCAGCGAATCTCCATCAGCAACGACGACAAGCTCATCTTCACCTCCGACTGGGACAAGCCCCGCCTCGCCGTCATCGACACCGCCACCCGCAAGCTCAAACAGTGGATCGATCTCCCTGGCACCGGCTACGGCAGCGTCTCCACCCACGACGGCCGTTACCTCATCCTCTGCCTCTCCAAATCCTCTAAAGTAGCCGTCATCGACCTCACAAAGATGGCCGTAGTCCAAACCATCGACGTCCCCGCCCAGCCCCAGGAGGTCATCCTCCGCCCCGACGGCAAGGTAGCCTACGTCTCCTGCAACTCCGACCACAAAGTCGCCGCAATCGACACCGCCACCTGGAAGGTCCAATCCCTCATCGACGCCGGCAACGGAGCCGACGGCCTAACCTGGGTCTCCACTCCACCCCATACAACCACCGGAGGCGACTAACCACCCGCCACCCCACGCTCCACCACGAACTCGACCAACACAGAACGACCCTCGCAGCCATCTGCAAGGGTCGTTCCGCTTGAGCGATAAGAATCGACGTTACGGCGTCAGCACAAAAGCCAGCAGCGCCTCGGCGTCGTACTCGCTCTGCCTGCTCCATCCATTGTTGATAGTCACCGCAACATACAGCTCCACAGCAAATCCCGCCGTAGGACATGGCCCCAGCAGCGCCGCAACCGTATCCGTAATCGGCGACACAGCCGCGGTCACCGGCCCGCTGCTCGGCGGCGGAGATGGCAACGTCACCCCCGTCACGCCTCTCACCATCTCAAACGAGAAGTTGGCGTAGTTCGCCGGCTGACTCGCCGTGAACCCAATCGACAATACCGCAGCCTTGTTCGTCCCATAGTGCAGCACCCCGCAAGCGTCTGCCGGCGAACCACCCAGCAGCGGTAATTGCAGCGTAGCCACAGCCGATTGATTGTTCACCATAATGATCAGCGGAGCAGCCGTCACCTTCGGATTCCCCGCGCTATCCAGAAACTGCAGCGTTATCGTATGCAGCCCATTCATCAGCCCCGTAGTATCCAGCAGATCGCCCAGCGTTGTGTTGTACCACAGGAACAGCTGCCACAGCGGCCGCACCGGATAGCATCCAGTCGATACCCCAACCGTCGTCGGCGTGATCGTCTGCAGAACATACGCCGTCCCGTTCCACAGAGTAATCGGTCCACACATCCGTATGCGGAACGCCGTCGACCTTCACCTGATAGTAAGAGGCGCCATCCGCCAGCGCCGTCTGATAGTTCACCATGATAGGCAGCGTCCCGCCAAAAGGCGTATTCGTCACCTGGTAGAAATACGTCGGGTCGACGCTCGTATTCGCCAGCCCTTGCAGTGGCCCCAGCGTCTGAGTGATCTTGTTGTACGGGATGAATCCGATTCCCATCAGCAGCGGCCCGCCCGGCAGCAACGGTATTAACTCAATCTCCTCAATCACCGAGTCCGAGCAGATTAGCAGTTCTGACGAACTCGCCAGCGCAACGCTCGACGGACGGACCGGCACTCCGCTCGCAATCACGGTCGACGTATTCAGCGTCACGCTTACACTGATGATCGAGTTCGAAGGATCGCGCAGCGCCACAAACACCGCATCCTGTGCCGCATCCGCCCATGTCAGGAAAAACGGAGCGGTCAAGCCCTTCACAATCGTACTGCGCGTAGCGCTGCTCAACTGAACGCTGCTGATGCGCCCCGAGTCCGGCCCCGTAGTCTGCTCACTCACATAAGCGTACTGAAGGTCCGAGCTGAGCACGATCCCCACAGGAAAATTAAGCGCCGACGTAATGACTGTCTTCGCCCCTGATGTCAGATTGATCTTCGTTAGATTTCCAGCCGCCGCATACTCCACCACATAAGCAGCATTGTGAGCCTCATCTAGAAACAGTTGCTGCGGAGAGTTCATGCCCGTAGCAACAACCGTCGCGCTCGCGCGATTCGCGGCCGTCAGAGCAACCTTCACCAGATCGCCCGTGCGCTCCGTAACGTAGCAATGCACGCCGTCGACGCTCATCTTCACGTCTTCCGGCGTCGTGTAGCCCGTGCCGATTACCTTGTAGCCGCTCGGAATGTTATACGTCACCCACTGAATCGTCAGGTCGTACCCATACGCCAGCACCTTCACCTTCGCGTAGTTTCCCTTGTTCGTGTGCACGGCAAACACATCGCCGGCCACCAGCTTGTTGGTCGCGTCGTTATTGCCGTCGATAGGCGTGCTCGAGTAAGCAAGGCTCGCCAGCGTCGGCGCCGTAAGCGAGTTGAAAATCCACCGCGCCCAGGTTCACGAGTTGCGCAGTATTCTGCGGAGCCATCTGCCGCAGAACCGCGGTCATCTGCTCCCAGAAAACGTCATTGTTCGCCGCCGGCCCGCCTTCCACGCCGGCGTCGAAGTCAAAGGTCCACGTGCCTTTTAGCACCGTGCTCGCCGATTGCGCCACAATCGTCGGCACCGGAAACAGATCCAGGGTAGAGAGCTTCCCGCCATATTCGACGAAGATAAGCTGATTTTGCGCCGTGCGAAAATCGCACCCGATAGCACCGGCAAGGCCGGTGACAAGTTGAGTCGAGGTTGGCATGTGTTTCTCCTTTGCGCGTTACACGCGAAAGCCTGACGCCACTTGCAGTGACCTCATGGCCTGGAAACTTTCAGGTTTGTCATTGAGAAAAGATGATGCGTGCTGCCGATCGCCATCCAGGCATCTGCCCCAGAAAGTTTGGCCACGCATGCGCCCGTCGCGGGGCGCTTTCATTCATCTCCCACGAGACCTGATTGGTAAAAGGAGCCCGAACCTGGGGGGAAGGCGTCAGATTCAATGCACCGGCTGGCGCGGCAGATTCCCGCGCGTGCACTCTGAGCAGTCGCAATTCTATACCCGCCCACCGAATCTATCCATCTCGACGAAAAATCGACAGAAGCTACAGCCGATGTCTTTTGACTCGGAGTGTGGAACCATCCGCTCCACTTGCTTTAAGGTACGCGCTAACCATGCAGATGAGTTCCTGGCGCAAAGCTTCGAACTGCTTCTCCGGAGCGCCGGATTCGAGTAACCTCCGGCTCACTCCAGCCATTGCACCCTGCAGCATCACCGCTGCCAATTGCGGATCCTTCGCAAGTGGATCGCGCGCGGTCGCCAGCATTCCCACAATCGCCGCATTGGTTCGCTCTCCCATCTGTTTCACAATCCGCCATCCGTCCACATCCGAGCTCACCGAATAGAGAGCAACACTCGCCTTCGCATCCCGCATCTTGGCATCGAGAAATGCGTTGATCAGCGCCGTCGCCATCTGCTGAAGGCTATTACCCCGCTGCTCCCGGCACACTCGTTCCACCGCTTCAGTTACCTCGTCGAGGTGCCGTCTCAAAGCAGCCTGCAGCAGAGCGCTCTTGTTGGGAAAGTACTGATATAAAGTCCCAACCGAAACTCCGGCGCGCAACGCTACCCTGGTTGTGGTCAGTTCTTCCTTCCCCACGCTGAGCAAAACCTGAATGGTCGATTCAAGAATCGCCTCAACGCTGGCAGCCGAACGCGCTTGAACCGGGCGCTTACGCGGCTCCAGAACCACTTGTGAATGCTGAGGCAAATGCGAACTCCTAACCTGAAGCTTCCTTCATCTAACCACAGGTAAGCAAGATCGATGTAATCGCGAAAAAGACACCAGGAGAAACAGAATGAAAACCCAGATCAATCTCGGCGGCAGCTACACCCTCCCCAGCACCTCAATCACCGTGAACCGCATGGGCTACGGCGCAATGCAGCTCGCCGGCCCGCAAGTATGGGGACCGCCGCGCGACGTCGACGCCGCAATCGCCGTTCTGCGCGAGGCCGTCGACTCCGGCGTAAATCACATCGATACCAGCGACTTTTACGGCCCTCACGTCACCAACCGGATCATCAAACAGGCGCTCCATCCCTACCCGGATGACCTCGTAATCGTCACCAAAGTCGGCGCTCGCCGCGGACAGGATAAGTCCTGGCTCCACGCACTTTCGCGTCAGGAACTGATCGACGCCGTCCACGACAATCTCAGAAATCTCGGCCTCGACAGGCTAGACGTCGTCAATCTCCGCGTCGGAGGTATAGCGGAGCCATCGGAAGAATCCATCGAAGAGCCGCTGACCGTGCTCGCCGAACTCAAACGCCAGGGACTGATCCATCATCTCGGTCTCAGCAACGTCACTCCCGGCCAGTTGGCTCAGGCCCAGACCATCTCAGAGATCGTCTGCATACAAAACTTCTACAACGTCGCCCAGCGACGCGATGATGCCTTTATCGATGACCTCGCCCAGCAGGGCATAGCGTATGTGCCGTTCTTCCCTCTCGGCGGCTTCACTCCGCTCCAATCGTCGGAGCTCAACGCAACAGCAGCCTCGCTCAACTCCACCCCAATGCAGGTCGCGCTCGCATGGCTGCTCCACCGCTCGCCCAACATCCTTCTCATCCCAGGCACATCCTCCGTCGAACACCTGCGCGAAAACCTCAAAGCCGCAACCATCCAGCTTCCTCCCGAGATCCTCACCACCCTCAACTCAATTGCCACAAGTTCTAAACAATAACGCAGTATTCGCTCGGCTTCCGATAAGCGATAAGGTCTATCACTACAAGCGCGTTTCTGAAAAGTAATGATCCTAAGTCGGTTCAAGCCGGGTTCAATGAGCGCATTGGCCTGATATGGAGTGACCGTGTCAACCTGCGCAATCGACGGGTTTGTTGTTGTGGTTGGTTTCGTCGTTTTTCGAGGACAGAGCGAGCAGCAGTCGGGGCAGTTTTCAGCGACGATTGATCAGTCTGATATTCGCGGGTCGAAACCGCATAATCTTGATCCGTCGGGAGCTGCCTCTGACTGTTATCGCGAGTCCGGCTGAGCCTGTCGCATAGGCCAAACGAGGATTCTCCTTCGTGCTTGCTCCGGCTGCTGCTGGCACTGTGCTCGATTTGGACGACGTTTTTCATCAGTTGATTCGCTTTTGGTTTTTCCTTTCTCAGAGAGGTTTTTGCTTTTTCTCAAGCTGCTGTTCGCTGCCTGACAGTGGCTTCCGCTTTAGTTCCTATGGCCCAGATAAAACCCAGGAGTTCGCGGCCCACCGCTGTGACGATCTTTCTCTTGTCTTTGCCCGTGGCCGCCAGTCTCGCGTACCGTTTATGCAGTCGGTGTTGTGCCTTCCACGCAATCTCTTTCGCCTCTTCCGACACGCTCTGCTGGCGTTTTCGCAACCCGGCCCAGATGGCAGGAGGACGATGGTAACTCCATGCTGCTTCGACGACGATCCGTCTCAGGTGCGCGTTCCCCGTCTTCGTAATGCCGCCTCGTCGAGTCCGCTTGCCACTGGAGTTCTCGCTCGGCACAGCGCCGCAATAACCCATCAGCTCTCGAGCACCTGCAAAGCGAGACACCTGGCCTAACTCAGCCGCGATCGTCACCGCCGAAATGTGCGCGATGCCGCGCAATGCCTGCAGATCCGTAATGACTTCCTGCAATACTGGCGATGCCAGCTTCACCGCCTCGGCGATGGCCTGCTCAAGTCGCAGGACCCGCTCTCGCATATGCTCCACTTCATGCAGATAGTCCAGCCGCGTGGCCTCCTGAGCCACCTGCGCAAATCGTATCTGCGAGACCCAGATCAGATGGAGATGGGTCCATGCTCTAACTCCAGGCGGCGGACGGTGACCCGAGCGCAGTAGAAACTTGCCCAGCCGGTGACGAGCTCGCAACTGATCCTGCTTCGCCGCCTCACGCGCACGCACCAGATCGCGTAACGCCTCAGAACCCTCGTCCGGAACCCAGACCGCCGTCAGATCGCCGGATCGGTAGCTTCGCGCCAGCTTCTCGGCGTCGCGCCGATCGGTCTTCACCCGGTCGCCGGCCTTCACCGGGACCAGTGACGGGGCGATCACCTCGCACTGCACACCTAGTTCAGCCAACTGCCAGTACAGTACATAGCCAGTCGGCCCAGCTTCATAGCAGACCCGCAACTTCTCTACCGGGCCAAGCTTCTTCAATAGCTTGCGTACCGACTCCATCCGGTTGGGAATCGTACCCAGACTTCGTACCTCGCCATCCGGTTCGGCTATCGCTGCAGCAATCGTTTCGGCATGGACATCCATGCCCAGAAATCGTAACTTCTCCTTCATGACCGGCTCCTTCCGCTTGTGGCTCTGAACTGTGGTTCTTCGGACTCACAGCTTAACCCACGGTCAGCGCATCGCGCCGGTCACTCCATAATGACTGTTAGCGTTAATCAAGGATCATGCGTCGGTCGATCAGCGAATACTAGCCGACATATCGTTACTGATTCCGTGTCGATGAGTGACTTGCCGACTACGCGCTCGTCCGCGGAAGCCGCACTCTTTACTTTGAACGACACTGTCCACACGGCGAACGGCAGACTCTCAATTCGAGGCTCGGATCGATTTGTTGAATTCCGTGTAGAGCGCGTCCGCAAACGGTCCCGACGTCATCCAATGAACCCGTCCGGTTGCTTCGCGCTTGTCTTCGGGGCGGCCGGTGGGCCGAGGAATACCACCAGAAATACGTGGAGAAGGGGCGCGGTCTCCTGCCACATCTAGGGATCTCTGGTCACTAAGGCCCGACCTGCGGCGGAGCGGCACACCATTTCTTGTGCCGAGTCCGCCTCAGTCCGGCTGATAAGTTTAAGAACCGGGGACCGTCGGATTGGACGTATTTGTGATCCGGTTCCAGCCTCCGTCGTCTCCTCCCTGATCGCCATCGTTCCCGCCGCTGAAGGTGATGCTGGCGAACGAGAAAATCGCTTGTGTGTAGGCAGCTGCACCCGCGCCACCGGTGCTTGCCAGCGCCTGCAATTCCGTCCACGGTGGTGAGAAGGGTTAGGCCGAATGTGAAGGTGAGACTGTTATGCGTCAAGGTGCAGGAAGTGAATTGGGACCCAATCGATGGCGCCAGAACGCCGAACTGCTGGAGAGCCGCATGGATAGTGAGCGTTCCAAACGTCACCTTGCCCGCACCTGCTCCTGAACTTGCGCTTCCGGGCGTGCTTGTTGATGGCGGAGCGCTTATGTCGAAGTAACTCACCGTAATAGGAGTGGTGGCGCCACAGGTTAAAACACCGGTTTGGGCAGCTTGAAGCAGAGAGGGGGAAAGCAACGCCAGCAGCGCCGCAAGGTAGCAGGGACGAAACAACCTCATGGATTCACCTCGGGTGTGGAGTGAAGGGCAGCACAACTCTAGCCCTTCGTCTCTTATCCTGGCTATGCTTTTGATCCACATTTGTGTGAAGAGTGGATTACGGACAACGAGCCTTCCCAGTGGCCTGCGTCTTTTCCGCCACAATTCGAATGAAACCGCGACCCTCACTGCGCCAAAGCGGGGCCTAGTTTCAGCGATTATGTGGTTGTCCATGAGTCAGTCTTTGTCCAGGAGCTGCGGATTAATCCTGATAAACGCCGATGTCGCCCGGAGATATTCATTTCGCGCAAAATCGCCTTGTCACTTATCGACATAGCCGAGAACCGGAAGTCGTCTTGTGGAAAGTGATCAGACCGTTCAAGGCAAATCGGCAATCTAGCGCCAAGAGAGATACGCCGCGATAGATGCCTCATTACGAGTGCGTGTATCAGTATCAACCTGCAGTTCAATCATGCGCTCACCCCGACCAGCCCTTTCAAAGGCTTCGAGAAAGCAAGCCCTTAAATCAGCCACCCACCCTTGACACCCCCGATACAATAAACACTAGGGGACAACACCAAATCCAACCTGAACTTCTGCGCCCCAGCGCAGCCAAGTCCCATGATTGGAATACTTTGCAATAAATCCCCTAAGAATAAGGGGCTTTTTCGCCGAAGTCCAAACCTAAAGTCTTTTTTTCGAAGACTTTGTACACAAATAGAGGGGGAGGGGTACAAGATGGCAAACAAAGTTCAATCACCAGAAAACAATCCGGAATCCCTCGTCCAAGCCGCCCTCCGCGACTGCTACGACCCCACGCTCCCCTGCAACATAGTCGACCTCGGCCTCATCCACCGCATCGCTCTCACGCCCGACCCCGAAGCCCCCGGCGCCCGCATCCCCGGCGTCCCCCCAAAGTTCCACGCCACCATCACCCTCACCCCCACCACCCCAGACGAAGCCGCAAACGCCCAGCTCTCCGCTCAGATCCGGAACCGCCTTGCAGGCCTCGAGCACATCATCCACACCGAAGTCATCCTCCTCGACCACCCCGCCTGGACCCCGCACCGCATCACCCCAGCCGGCCGCCGCACCCTCGGCCTCGACGGCAACCCCAGCCTCGTCCAGATAGGCAGGGCCCAGTGACCATCCCGAAGCTCAAAGCCCGCCTCAAGCCCGGCCCAAAATCCGCTTCAACCTCGACCGCCGCAGCCCAGGCCAAAAAGCGCCCCCGCGATCTCCTCAAGCTCACCACCGACCCCATCCACCCCTTCGACCTCGCCCACAACGTCGACACCAGTGGGCTCGTCCCCGCCGCCCATCTCATCACCGGCCATCCCAACGACGAGCACGTCACCGCCTACTACGGCGTCGCCCCCTCCATCCTCCGCACCCTCATCGCCCGCTGGCGCGAAACACCGCCGCCCCACCCCATCCACTCCTACACCTTCATCGATTACGGCGCCGGCAAAGGCCGCGCCATGCTCGTTGCCAGTCAGCTTCCCTTCCGCGCCGTCGTCGGCATCGAGCTCAACCCCGCCCTCGCCGTCATCGCCCAGCGCAACCTCGACCACTTCATCGCCACCCACAACGCCGACCCCACCGCCCCACCCCTCGCGCCCACTCAGCTCCTCCATCAGGACGCCCTCGCCTTCGACCTCCCCGCCACCCCCTCCGTCGCCTTCCTATTCCACCCCTTCGAAGCCCCCGTCCTCAAGGCTCTCCTCCGCCGCATCGAAACCCAGTTCGCTAAGCAAAAATCCCCCATCCTCGACATCCTCTACGTCAACGCCGAGTGCCGCGACATCCTCGACCGTCATCCCGCCTTCACCCGCCTCTTCCTCGGCCCCATCCTCATGTCACCCGAAGACCACCTCGCCGACCTCGCCGCCATCGCCGCGCAAAAAGAGTACGGCTCCACCGGCGACGAAGAGTGCGCCATCTACCGCTACACCGGCCGCGGATAAAAATTTATCTCTTCCCCACCGTGTGTGGAACCACACAAATGCAGCTGTAAAACCACATAGCCTTTCGTGTAGCAACCGCTATTTCTTCCTTCCCTTTCCTCTCCTACTCTTGTCCTCGGGTCACCAAGGCTGTGCGAAATTTCCTCGCGATGCCACTTTTCCCACGACCCCAAGAGGATTCGCATGATGAAAAATCTAATCAAGACATCTGCATGGAAGCTCATCGCTCCAGCATCGCTGCTGCTTCTGATCTGCGGCGTCACACCCTCCACAGCCCAAGCACAGAACAGCACCTCAACCGGCCAGTTCGCACCCCTGCAGGTGGAACCCACCAACAACGAGATCACCGTCGCCGGAACCATCCAGCAGGTCATCTCCACCAGCACCCCCGATCTCCGCGTCAGCCTCCTGACGCCTCAGGGCATCTTCACTACGGACTTCGGCCCCTCCCTCGCCAAGGACATTAAACCGGTCCTCACCACCGGCCAGCAGCTCCAGGTCACAGGCGCCATTCAGACCATCAACGGCCAGACCGTCCTCTTCGCTCGCCTGCTCACTGTCAATGACCGCTTGGTCATCGTCCGCAACGAGCACGGCTTCCCCGTCCACACCACATCGAGCACGTTAGCCGCCGCTCAGGCCATCAAGAACGGAGACGCAAAGTGAACTTCCGCAAACTTGCTAATCTCTTCGCCGCCTCGGCGATCGCCCTTCTCGTTACTGCCTGTAACGCCGGCAGCTCCAACGGCCCCAACCCACCCGACAATCCCATCTCCATCGCCTTCTCTACCCAGCCCGTCACCTCGCTGACAGCCGGCAAGACCACCAACATCACCGCCATCGTCTCGAACGACAACACGAACGCCGGCGTTAAGTGGCCCCTCTCCTGCTCCAGCACCGGTTCAGCCTGCGGCAGCCTCAGCGCCGCGACTACAGCCAGCGGCACGGCCGTCACCTACACCGCCCCCACCACAGTTCCTCCGGGCGGCATCGTCACTATTACCGCTACTGCTGCAGCCGACAGCACTCAGTTCGTTACCGGAACCATCTCTATCACCGCCCTGCCTCAGGTCGTCCTCAACGACGGCGCCTACATCTACCACGCCACCGGCTGGGATGATAACGGTCCCGTCTATCTCGCCGGTGCCTTCGTCGTCAAAAACACCGTCATCACCGGCGGCGAGCAGGACTTCACCGACTCCAACGGCGTAGGCTACGAAGATCAAGTCGTAGCCTCCGGCTCCTCTCTCAGCGCCGCTGGCGGCAACATCCAGGTCACCCTGGCCACCACCAACCCCAACATCGGCGTCAGCGGCACTGAGGTCTTCCGCGGCAATAAGGTCAACAACTCACGCTTCCTCATCACCGGGTTCGACACCTCTGCCGCCATCTCAGGCTCCATCGACCTCCAGACCAGCACTGCCACGCCTGCCGGCGGCTACGCCTTCGGCCTCAACGGCGAGGACAACGGCGGTTATCCGCTCGTCATCGGCGGTATCCTCAACTTCGCTAATGGCCAGCTCGTCCCTGCCAACAGCATCTTCGACTACAACGATGCTGGCGCCATAGGCCAGGCCCAGACCTTCGCCTCTGGCTCCATCACCGCGCCCGACTCCTTCGGCCGCGTCACTATCAACCTCGCCCCCACCAGCGTCCCTGACGGCGGAGTGCCCCAATTCACTCTCGCAGCATATGTCATTGGCAACGGCCAACTCCAACTCATCGAGAGTGGCAGTGATACCCTTCAATCCACGCTCGGCGGCACCGCCCTCAGCCAGGGTGCCAACGCCGGCCACTTCACCGCTGCCGGCATCACTGGCGCAAGCTACGCTTACTACGCAAACGGCTTCAGCACCAAGAACTTCCTTGTCATAGGCGGCGGCTTCGGTTTCAACTCCGACGGCACCATCTCCGGCGCCATGGTTTACAACGACTTCGAGAGCCCCGTCGGCAACCAGATCACCGCCGGTGCCTACACCATCTCACCGCTCGGCCGCGTCACCATTACCGGCGCCGTGCCCCAGCCCCTCAACCTCACCCTCAACTTCCAGTTCTACCTGGATGGAAACGGCAACGCCATCGAACTTGGCGTCGATGGCAACCAGGTCAGCGAAGGTCCGTCGTTCCTTCAGCAGGCTCCCGGCAGCAGTTATCAGGGCGCCTATGCCATAGCTCCTCAGGGCATCCTCGATGTTCAAGGCAATCCCGTTGCCTGGGGTTCCGTCGGTCCTATGACTGTTACCCTCGGTAACATCAGCGGATTCTCTGACTACAACGCCTTGGGCGCCACACCCACATCCAGCGTTACCCTGGGCGGCACCGAGGACTCGACCAACGGTCTCTTCCACATCACCGGTCTCAATGGTAGCGACCTCAACTACCTCACCGGCTGGGGCTATTACCCTGTCGATGCCAACCGCGTCATCCTGGTCGAAACCGACAAGAATGCCGTAAGCACCATGATGCTCGAATCCAACGGGACCATCGCAAACTCAAACATCAGCCACTAACCCCACGCCTCTTCTAACCCGCCTCGCCCGGCCAAACATCCGGGCGAGGCATCTTTCTTTAACCCACCCAGCGCACGATTAACCCACGCTCGTCACCCTCGCCCTGCTCCATTGCAATCTCTCCACCCGCCAGCCTCACCACGCTTTCGAATCGTTCGCCCCACTCCACCAGCACCAGCGCATTCGGTTCAGCCAGCATCTCCTCGAGCCCCAGCACCGCAATCTGTTCCTCCCGCTCCAACCTGTACAGATCCAGGTGAAAAAGGTGCACCCTCTCGTTCTCGTACTCATGCACCAGCGTAAATGTCGGACTCGTCACATCCTCCTCCACCGCCGCTCCCAGCGCCGCCGCAATCCCCTTCACCAGCGTCGTCTTCCCCGCGCCCACCTCTCCGCGCAGAATCACCAGCATCGGCGGACGCAGTATCTCTACCAGCTTCTCCCCCAGCGCCAGCGTCCCTTCGACCGACCGTGTCCTGAACCGCTTCTCTCTCATCAGCTATTCAGTCCGCCGTCGTTCAGGCCGCCATCGTTGAGTCCACATATCCACGTCAGCCCAGCCGCATCCGTCACCCTGTACCGGAACGCCTTCGACAGATGCGCAAGCGTATCGGTCGCCAGCACCGTATGCTCATCCATCTCCTGCGCGGCGAACTCCCCCGCCAGCCCATGCAGATACACCGCCGCCTCCACCGCCCCCGCTACATCCTCTGCCTTACCCGATCCCGCATACTGCGCCAGCATCGCCGCCACCATCCCCGTCAATATGTCGCCGCTTCCGCCCTTCGCCATCGCCGGATGCCCCGAAGTATTCACCGCCACCGTCCCATCCGGATGCGCCACCAGCGTCCGCCAACCCTTCAGCACCAGCGTCAGCTTATGCTCTGTCGCAAATCGCCGTGCCAGCCCCACCCGGTCGGCCTCCACCTGCTTCACCGTCATCCTGGCCAGCCTCGCCATCTCCCCCGGATGCGGAGTCAGCACCATCACCCTGCCTTCTCCATCAAGCAGTCTCTGTTTGCCGTCGAACGCATTCAAAGCATCGGCGTCCACCACAATCGGCAGTGTCGTCTTCTCCACCAGTTGACGCGCAAACGCCGGCGCATCCCCCACAGTCGACAGCCCCGGCCCCACCGCCAATACTGAAATCTTCTTCAGCAGACTGTCCAGCTTCGCTCCCTCCAGGTTCTTGAACGAGACCGCTCCCTCCTCGCCCTCAGCCAGCGGAGCCATCATCAACTCCGGCGCCACCCGCGCCACCGTATCCACGATCCCCCTCGGCGCCGCCGCCGTCACCAGCCCTGCTCCTGTCCTCAGCGCTGCCAGCGACGCCATCGCCACCGCGCCCGCCTTCCCGTAGCTTCCTCCCACCACCAGCACATGCCCATACCCGCCCTTGTTCGAATTGATCTCCCTCGGCCGCTCCGCAATCTCCTTCGATGAGCCCGCCCATCGCAAACCCGGCGTGCCCGCCACCGCCTCTTTAGGCGACCCGATCCCCGCCACAACCACCGGCCCAAACGCCCCACCATCCCCGGCCCCGCCCGTAAGGTGCCCAAACACGTGCGCCAGCTTCGGCGCCGTAAACGTCACCACTGCATCCGCGCGAAACGCGCCCTCATCGCTCTCCTTCATCGAATCCGAGTCCCACCCCGACGGCACATCCACCGCCACCACCACCGCCTTCGCCTTCGCCACCTTATCCCGCAGCGTCGCCGCCACTCCACGCAGCGGAGGCTTGAATCCCGTCCCCACCACCGCATCCACAATCAGCTCCGCGCCCTCCACCGCCTCGTCCATCTGCTGCTCCACCGTCTCCGGCAGCAGCGTCTCCACGTTCATCGACGGCGCCTCCGCACGCAGCCGCTCCAGCGCTCTCGCAGCCTCCCCTTTGAAGTCGCTCTCCTGCCCCGTCAGCAACACCCTCACATCCCACCCAGCCACCGCCAGGTACCGCGCCGCCACCAGACCATCGCCGCCGTTATTCCCCTTCCCGCACAGCACCGTCACCCACGACGCCGGATACATCTCCACGCAGAAGCGCGCCACCGCCTCCCCCGCCCGCTCCATCAACTCATCCAGCCCCACCCCAAACTCTTCTGCCGTCCGCCGGTCGGTCTCCCGCATCTCTGCTGCCGTAAGAATCTCCATATCCCCTTCTACCTCATCCAACCCCGCCGCGCCAAATGCACCATTCACAGTTAGATGCAACATTAACGACGCAATAAAGCCGACACCTGACGCAACCACCGGGCGATCATTTAATAACAATCTCCCATCAGCCATCATTCCGAGCGCCTCCTCAGCACAGCGAGCGCAGCCTCAACACAGCGAAGAGCCCCACATTTCGTTTTCGCCTTTGCCATTGTTGTTCTCCTGCCAGCCCCATAAAGTGTCATCCTGAGCGAGCCAGCTTGCCCAAACGAAACAACTTGCCTGAGCGAAGCAGCTTGCGCACTTTGCAAGCTGTGCAGTCGAAAGTTTCGCAAGCTATGCAGTCGAAAGTCTTGCAAGCTGTGCAGTCGAAAGTCTTGCAAGCTGTGCAGTCCAAAGTTTTGCAAGCTATGCAGTCGAAGGTCTTGCAAGCTATGCAGTCGAAGGTCTTGTTGCCTGTACTTTTGTTTGTCATTCCGCAGCGCAGCGGAGGAATCTGCTGTTGCTCTGTCCACGGCAAAGTCGAAGTAACCTGCAGTTGCATTTACCCGAAGCAAAACTGCTCCATTCGCCATCAACCTCGCAACCCCTTCGCGCAAAGCGCGAACTCGGAGGGGAGCAGCGAAGTCGAAGTAACCTGCAGTTGCCTTTGCCCGGAGCCTTTGCCCGAAGCAAAACTGCTCCATTCGCCATCGCCTCGCAATCCCTTCGCGCAAAGCGCGAACTCGGAGGGAGCAGCGAAGTCGAAGTAACCTGCAGTGCCTTTGCCCGAAGCAAAACTGCTCCATTCGCCATCAACCTCGCAATCCCTTCGCGCAAAGCGCGAATTCGGAGGGGGAGGGGCAGTTCTCAAAAATCTAAGAAAGGAGGTAAAGGAAAATCATGCAGCACCAACTAGAAGCGCAGCGGTTACTGCCCCCCACCCGAGAGGGAAGACTCCACCGCCACCGGAGCCTTCGGATTGAAGTAGCTCTTGTCCCACAGCGCCCGGTAGAACTGCCCCGTCAGCTCCGCCGCCTTGGGTCCGAACGTCGGCCGGCCGCCCTCCAGGAAGATCACCGTCACAATCGGTCCACTTGGAGTGTCCGCAAACGAAGCAAACCAGCCAAACCGCGTGCCATTGTTGGAGCAGGTCCCCGTCTTCCCCATCACCGGGAACTCCTTGAAATTCGCCCGCAAACTCCGCGCCGTACCATACTGCACCGCGCCCATCATCCCGTCCTGTATCTCCGGAATCAGCTGAGCGATATCCAGAGTCCGCTTCACCCGCGGCTCAAACGCCGCAACGTCCTCCGGCGTCTCCGGATGCTGCAGATAGTAGAGAGTCCCGCCGTTCGCAATCGCCGATACGATCGCCCCCAGTTGCAGCGGCGTCATCGAAATGCTCTCCCCGAACGAGCACATTCTGCCCACGCCGCCCAGCGCTGCCGGCAGCTCCTCGTCCGGATACGTCCCCAGCTGCTCTCCTTCAATGTTGTACCCGGCCAGCTCGCCCAGCCCGAACTCGTTCGCATAGTGCTTCACCCGCTCAAACCCCAGCGAGCGCCCCAGCGCCTCGAAGTAAAGATTGTTCGACTTCGCCAGCGCTTGGGTCATGTTCATGTGGAACCCACCCAGATTCACTGGGGTGTCCTTGGTCACCAACCCCTCTTCAAGCGCCGCCAGCGCCACCGTCAGCTTGATCGTCGAGCAAGGCTCCGCGCCGCGCGACAGCGCCAGCTTCTGATTCACCATCGCCAGTATCCGGCCGCTCGTAGGGTCGATAGCAACCGCCGTCCCGTTCATGTTCCCCAGCGCCTCGATAGCCGCCTCGCGCACCACCGGGTCCTCGCCGTCCACCACGTCCCCCAGCGTCAGGTTGTCGGCAAACGAGCTCGCCGTAAACCGCTCGTGGTATTTCGTCGTCCTCTTCACCGCCAGCCTCGGACTCGCCCCATGTGCGCTGGCCGTCATCACCCTCGCGTGAACCACCGTCTTCGCAGAGGAAGTTGTCCTCGCCTTCGCGGTCGTCGCCTTCACGCTCGTCGTATGTACAGTATGCGCAGTGGCAGTGTGAGAAACAGTCGTATGAGCAACCGCAGTGTGAGTGGTCGCAGCTTTATGCGCGCTTGCCGACGCAGTTGTGCTGGTCTTATGTGTCGCAGTCTTATGTGCCGTAGAGGTGTGCGCAGTAGACGTCGCAGCCGAACCCGTGGCTGTGGAAGACCCCTGCGCCGCCGCTGTGGAAATCCCCATCGGCCCGCCGAACACAAGACAGAAAACTACGCCGCCCAACAGAAATTGCAGTCTCGACATTGGCCCATCACCCCTCAACTATTTGGAACTAACCGCCAGCACTCGAACCAAAAGCAATTGCCGTGCCACGAATCCACAAAAAGACCTGAATCCAGGTTAACCGTTCCAGCGACTCGCGAAAATACCTCGGAAGTTCAATCCTATCGCGATTTCCAGCCTTACTACGAATTTCCTCGCCGCAAAAACGCCGGAATATCCAGCTCATCCGGCTCCGCGCGCTCCGGCTCCACGGCCGCGGCGCTCGTAAAAGTCCCCGCTCGTACCAGCGGATCGAACGAAACCGGAGTCTCCATTGGACTCAGATTGCCCATCACCTGGGGCTGCACCGGAACTCCCCTCGCTTCAATAGATTGGACGTCCGCAACCCCGGAAAAGTGGCGCACCACGCTCTCCAGCGAAGCCTCGATCTCAGCCTCAGTACGTTCCCCCTCCGACGGGGCATCCGCGAACCGAGGTACCGGCGACTTGAAAAAATCATCATCAAACACCGACGCTGGCACCGGAACCAGCTCCACAGGCGCCGCCGGAGCGACTGCCCGTTCCAGTGCAGCCCGTTCCACTGCAACCCGCTCCGCCCCAGCCTCAACAACCTTCTCCGCCACCGGTGCAGCCTTCTGTTCAAGCGCAGCCTTCGCCTCCACCGGTCTCGCAGCCTCAGCAGCCCGCACATCCGCCCGCGGCCGTATCGGCACATTCAACCCCGGAACGTCATACCGCACCGTCGGCAGCGTCGCCTCGGCCAGCATCCGCTCCCGCCGTTGCGGCATCTCCTGCTTGAAGCCCGTCGCGATCACGGTGATCTTCACCTCATCGCCCATCGTCTCGTCCTGCACCGCCCCGAAGATGATGTTCGCGTCCTCATGCGCCGCGTTCTGGATAATCGTCGAAGCCTCATTCACCTCGCTTAGCTTCAGATTGCTCGAGCCCGTGATGTTGATAAGAATCCCGCGCGCTCCATCGATAGCCCCGGCCTCCAGCAGCGGAGAAGCCATCGCAGCCATCGCAGCCTCGACCGCCCTGTTCGTTCCCGAGCGCATCGCCGTCCCCATCACCGCATACCCCATCCCCGCCATCGTCGTCTTCACGTCGGCGAAGTCGCGGTTGATCACGCCCGGAATCGTAATAATGTCCGAAATTCCCTGCACGCCCTGTCGCAGCACATCATCCGCGATCCTGAAGCTCTCAAAAAATCCGGCGTCCTTCGCCACCGCCAGCAGCTTCTCATTCGGAATCACGATCACCGTATCGACCGACTCCAGCAGCTCCTGCATCCCGCGCTCGGCCTGCATCATCCGCCGCTTGCCTTCAAACGCGAACGGCCGCGTCACCACGGCCACCGTCAGCGCACCCATCTCGCTTGCCAGGCTCGCAATCACCGGAGCAGCGCCCGTACCCGTGCCACCACCAAGCCCAGCCGTCACAAACACCATGTCCGCGCCCTCAAGCGCCTCGATGATCTTGTCCGAATCCTCAAGCGCTGCACGCCGGCCCACATCCGGATTCGCGCCAGCGCCCAGCCCGCTCGTCAGCTTTACCCCCAGCTGCAGCTTCACCGGAGCATTCGAGATCTGCAGCGCCTGCACATCGGTATTCGCCGCAATAAACTCCACGCCCGCCAGGTTAGCCGCGATCATCCGGTTAACGGCGTTGTTTCCGCCGCCACCCACTCCGATCACCTTGATCCGCGCTCCACGCGGCATCTCATCGTGATAGTGAATGCGAAGATCGTCAGGCAGATTCGACATGGCAGCAATTACTCCTCAATACATAAATGAATCTCCCTCAATTCTTACACCCTGCCTCCGCAGATATCACCCTCGATTTCCACGGTCAGTACCTCAAATGGTTCCGCAGTTCCCAACGTGGCCTTTCTTCAAAAACGCCACCTTAAACGCTGAGACAAATTTATTACCCACCCTCAGGGCGATTGACGGTATCATCGAATTCTTCCCAGTCGAAGTCCCGTCGTAGACGGAGAATTGACAAGTCGTTTTTCATCTTCAGTTTTTTGGGGCTCCAAATCGCGTGCACGCAGAAACTGCTCGCACACACCACTGTCTCCGCATCCGGTCGAAAGTGAGGGCACCGATGAACCCGTCCTATGAAGAACTCGATGACAGCTACGTCCTGACCCTCGAGGAGATCACCAATCTCACCGAAGGCGGCGGCAAACCCGCCGACACTCTCATGAACGTTGTCGCACTCATCGCCACGCGCTTCAAGGTCGACGTCTGCTCCGCCTATCTCCTCGAGCCCGATCGCTCGAACCTCGTCCTCGCCGCGACCCTCGGCCTTCATCCGCGCTGCATCGGCACCCTCCGTCTCCGGCTCAACGAAGGCCTCGCCGGTCTCGTTGCCGAGCAGGTAAAGCCCGTTGCAGTTGCCGATGCACCAAATCACCCCCGCTTCAAATACTTCAAAGAGTCCGGCGAAGAGGTCTACCACTCCTTCGTCGGTGTCCCACTCATCGATCGCGGAATCCTCCAGGGTGTCCTCGTCGTGCAGACCAGGGAGCCTCGCGTCTTTCGCGAATCCGAGATCCGCATGCTCGTCGAGGCCGCCAACCAGGTCGCTCCTGTCGTCAGCGAAGCCCGCACCCTCGACCGCTTCATCGCCCCCTCGCAGGAGCGCCTCTGGGCCCTCGCCCATAATCTCTGGTGGAGCTGGGACCGTGACTGTGTCAGCCTCTTTCGCGACCTCAACCCCCAGCGCTGGCGCCAGTCCAACGAAAATCCCATCTCCGTCCTCAACGATATGCCGCTGGGCGAGATCGAGCGCCGCGCCGCCGAGCTCATGCTCCACGGCCGCATCAACTACGCCTACCGCCGCCAGCAGGAGTACCTCCAGGCCGATCACACCTGGGGCGCAACCCACGCCGGCGTCCTTCGTCCCCGCCCCGTAGCCTACTTCTCCGCAGAGTTCGGCCTCCACGAGTCCATCCCTATCTACTCGGGAGGCCTCGGAGTCCTCGCCGGTGACCACATCAAGAGCGCCTCCGACCTCGACATTCCACTCATCGGCATCGGCCTCTTCTACGGCCAGGGATACTTCCTCCAGCGCCTCGACGAAACCGGCTGGCAGCGCGAAGATTACATCCAGACCGACATCAACCAACTCCCCATGCAGCCCGCCATCGGCGAAAACGGCGAGCCCATCGTCATAGAAATCCGGACCCGCGGCGGCATCATACGCGCCAAGGTCTGGCGCATCAAAGTCGGCCGCTGCGATCTCCTCCTCCTCGACTCCAACGTCCCCGGCAACGCCCCCGAAGACCTCGAGCTCACCTCCCGCCTCTATGGCGGCGACGGCCGCACCCGCATTCGCCAGGAGCTTCTCCTCGGCGTCGGCGGCTTCCGCGCCCTCAAGGCAATGGGCGTCACCCCCGGCGTCCTTCACCTCAACGAAGGTCACAGCGGCTTCGCCGTCTTCGAAGCCATCCGCAATCGCATGTTCGAAGAGGGCATTAACTTCGACAGCGCCGCCCGCCAGATCCCGCGCGAGGTCATCTTCACCACCCACACCCCCGTCCCCGCCGGACACGACCGTTTCAGCTCCCACCTCATCGAGGAGCACCTCGGCCCTCTGCGCGAAGAGCTAGGCATCTCCCAAGACAAGCTCATGTCCTTCGGCCGCGTCTACCCCAGCGACCACCAGGAGCTCTTCTGCATGACCGTCCTCGGCCTCAAGCTCTCCCGCCGGGCCAACGCCGTCTCGTCCCTGCACGGCGAAGTCTCCCGCGCCATGTGGACCAATCTCTACCCCGGCAAGCCCGAGGACGCCGTCCCCATCGGCCACATCACCAACGGCGTCCATGTCCCCTCCTGGCTCGCCCCCCAGATGTGTCGCCTCTACGACCGCCACCTCGGCGTAGGATGGCAGTCCAACAGCGGCTCCGCCAAAACCTGGGAGGCCATCGAAACCGTCGACGACGGCGAGCTCTGGGAGACCCACCTCAGCCTCAAATCCAACCTCCTCGAGTTCGTCCGCCGCCGCGCCGTCGAGCAGGCCGAGCGCCGCGACGAACCCCGCGATACCCTCCTGCACCTCAGCAAACTCTTCACCCCCGACGCCCTCACCATCGGCTTCGCTCGCCGCTTCGCCACCTACAAGCGCGCCAACCTCCTCCTCGCCGACATTCAGCGCCTGGCCGCCATGGTCAACGACCCCAAGCGCCCCGTGCAGTTTGTCTTCGCCGGCAAAGCCCACCCGCTCGACGAGCCCGGCAAACTCGTCCTCCAGCAGATCGCCCAAATGATGCGCGACTCCGAGTTCGCCGACAAGTTCGTCTTCATCGAGGACTACGACATCAACGTAGGCCGCCACCTCGTACAAGGCGTAGACGTCTGGCTCAACAACCCCCGCCGCCCCCTCGAGGCCTCCGGCACCAGCGGACAAAAAGTAGTCCTCAACGGCGGCCTCAACCTCTCCGTCCTCGACGGCTGGTGGGCCGAAGCCTACGACGGCCTCAACGGCTTCGCAATAGGCACCGGCCGCACTCACTCCGACATGGACGTCCACGACAGCCGCGACGGCGAAGACCTCTACCGCGTCCTCCGCGAAGAACTCATCCCCCTCTACTACCAGCGCGACCAGGACGGCCTCCCCCGAGGCTGGATCAAACGCATGAAGCGAACCATCCGCACCCTTGGTTGGCGCTTCAACGCCGACCGCATGGTCATGGACTACACCCAAAAGTGCTACGTCCCCGCCGCCGGAGGCACCTCCAGCCAAATGAGAATCCTCGCATAAGGATTCGTCAGTCCGGTAGAGGGTCAAATCTGTCGCTGAAAATGTGCCATTCTGAGCGCAGCGAAGAATCCCCGCATTTGCACTTGCAGTTGCCTGTTCTCCTTCACCCACCCCAAACCTTGTCATCTCGACCGAAACAATTCACGGCCTCATCGTGAATCGCGCAGCGAAGAAATCGGCTTCTCAACCCATACCGCACCCCATCCGGGACGCCTTTGCTGTTGCTTTTGCCAGTTCTTAACCCAGCTAACGATAACTACGATCCAGTGAGGATAAAAACGACCGCAAGCCCATCAGCAAAACGAGAAGGAGGGACGAATGCCACAAGCTCCCACCGGCCGGCAAGTTTCACCGCGGCTAAGTCTCACAATCACTCTGGTTCTCCTGCTAACCCTCTCAGCCTGCCAGAATCAAACCCCCGTTCAGCCCGCCCCGGTAGTCCATCAAGACCCACTCCCCTCCTGGAACGACACCGCCCCCAAAAAATCCATCATCGACTTCGTCGACCGCGTCACCAAACCAGGCGGCCCCGACTTCGTCCCTGTCGTCGACCGTATCGCCACCTTCGACAACGACGGCACTCTATGGGTCGAGTACCCGCTCTACACGCAGGTCTTCTACGCCTTCGATCAAATCAAGCAGATGGCCCCCAAGCACCCCGAGTGGAAAAACAAGCAGCCCTTCAAAGGAGTCATCGAGGGCGATATGAAAGCCGTCGCGACCTCCGGCGAGAAGGGTCTCCTTCAGATCGTAGCCGTAACCAGCAGCGGCATGACCAGCGCCGACTTTGCGAAATCCGTCTCCGACTGGCTCGCCCAGACACACGACCGAAGATTCAACCACCCCTACACCGACCTTACCTACCAGCCGATGATCGAGCTCCTCGCCTACCTCCGCGCCAACGGCTTCAAGACCTTCATCGTCTCCGGCGGCGAAGTCGGTTTCATGCGCCCGTTCACCGAAAAGGCCTACGGCATTCCCCCCGAACAGGTCGTAGGTTCTACCCTCAAGACACAACTCCAGACCCGGAACGGCACACCCGTCATCATGCGCCTCCCGCAGATCGACTTCATCGACGACGGCCCCGGCAAGCCCGTAGGCATCGACACCTTCATCGGCAAGCGCCCCATCGCCGCCTTCGGCAACTCCGACGGCGACCAGCAGATGCTCGAGTGGACCGCCGCCGGCCCCGGTCCCCACCTCCTGCTCCTCGTCCACCACACCGACGCCCAGCGCGAGTACGCCTACGACCGCCAATCCCCCGTCGGCAAACTAGACAAAGCCCTCGACGAAGCCACCGCCAAGGGCTGGACCGTAGTCAGCATGAAGGACGACTGGAAAAAAATCTTCGCCTTCCAATAACAGTCAGAGAGCTTTTTATTTGTCATTCCGCAGCGTAGCGGAGGAATCTGCTTTTGCTTTTCCTGATCCCTAATCCCTAATCCCTGATCCCTGATCCCTGATCCCTGATCCCTGATCCCTGATCCCTGATCCCTGATCCCTGATCCCTGATCCCTAAAAAGACTAAAAACTCCCCGCAAAGATCGCCTTCAACTTCGCCCTCAACCCCTGCTCCTCACTCGCCCGTCGCACCTGCGTCCGATGCGTATAAAGCAGCATCCCAATCGCCGCCGCAAACTCCGGCTGCGCCAGCTCCTGCGGCATCCGCGACAGCGGCACCGGAGACCCAATCCGCGCCGGCACCCGCAACAAGCTCTCCGCGTTATCCATCAACCCCGCCATCAGCGATCCGCCGCCCGTAAACACACACCCCGCGCCCAGCGCCTCCAGCACGCCGCCATTCCGCAGATTATCCCGCAGCATCGTAAACAGCTCCCGCGCCCGCGGCTCCAGTATCTCCGCCAGAAACCTCTGCCGAACCATCCGCGCCGTCTGGCTCCCGCCACCCAGCGCTCCCGTAGCAAGATTCCCACCCACCTCAATCTCATTCAACTGCGGCACCGCCGTCACCACGCTGTGCCCATAAGTCCGCTTCAAATACTCAGCCTCTTCCACAGTCACCTGCAGCCCCACAGCAAGATCATTCGTAAAGTGATCGCCCCCAATCGGCAGCACCGCCGTATGAGCAATCGCGCCCTCGAAAAATACCGCCAGCTCCGTAGTACTCGCCCCAATATCCGCAAGACAAACCCCCAGCTCGCGCTCATCCGCGCTCAACACCGCCTCCGCCGAAGCGATCCCCTCATAAACCGTATCCAGCACCTCCAGCCCCGCGCGATTCGCGCAAGTAATCACGCTCTGCGCCACCCCACCCGAGCAGGTCGACAGATGCAGATTCACCTCCAGCCGATTCCCCACCATCCCTATCGGATCATGTATCCCCGCCTGATCATCCAGAATGAACTCCTGCGGCAACAAATGCAGCACCTCGCGATCCGGAGGCAGCGCCACACTCCGTGCCCTGTCCACTGCCGCCTTCACCTCTTCCCGTGTAATCTCCCGCATCCGGCTGCCCATGCTGATCCCGCCGCGGCTATTGATCCCCCGCACATGTGCCCCACCAATCCCCACCACGCAGGTCTCAATCCCCACCTTCGCCACGCGCTCCGCCGTCAACGCCGCCCGGTTGATAACCTCCGCCGCCGGCCCCAGCTCCGCAATCAACCCCTTGCGCATCCCTTTCGAGCGCTCAACGCCATGCCCGCGATACCGCAGCACGCCATCCTGCAGCTCCGCCACCAGGACCACGCTCTTCGCGCTCCCCGCGTCCAGCACCGTAATGAGATTCTCCTGCTTCTGATTCATCGCCCGTCTCGCGTCTTGCTAATCTCCAGCCTCGCATCCCACTCAATTCTCATCACTGCGCCACGGCCGGCGGATGATATTGCGCAGCCGCCGCAGCCTTCGTCTTCTTTGGAACCGGCTTCTTGGCAATCGGCTTCTTCGCCGGAGCCTTCGCAGTCGGAACATCCCTCGCAACCATCAAGTGATGTACCGTTCCATCCGAACCCACAGCTGGCATCGGACTCGGTGCCGAACTCTGTACAGGCGCCTTCGCCACACTCGCCGGACTCGCAGTTGTTGGCCCGATACTCAAATTCTTCCCTATCGCAGTACTACCAGTCTTTCCCACCGCAGTCGATCCCGCAATCGAGGCAGGCTTCGAAGCACCCGCAACCGGCGCAATCTTCGCAGCACTCGGAGCATGAGTCACAGGAGGAGCAGCAGCAGTCGCCTTCACAGCAGGAGCCGGCTTCCCTCCATCATCGCTCTTCCCCGCCTCATCCTTCGCAGCGGGAGTCACCCCGGCGCCCGGCTGCATCTCCAGCACAGCCTGCCGTTCATACCGCATATCCACTGAAGTCAGCCTCGGATACTGCGCTTTCCACTCCGCCAGGTGTGCCTTGAACTTGTTATAGCGCTCCAGAAAATCCGCATCCCCGAAATGAACCAGCACCTCTCCGTTATCATCCGGAATCAGAGCCTTCACATCCTCCGGACTCGAAAGGTCCACCTCGCTCAACCCATCCGAGATCCTTTTCCCATCAGAGCCAGCCCCACCCGCATCCAGCTCACTCGTAAACCGTTCAAACATCTTCATCCGTGCCGCCCGCACTGACAGCGGATCATCCGCCACAATCCCCGTCACCACAGGAAACGAATAGTGCTCCCCCGTGGTCGCAACCAGATTCATCAGTACGCCGCTCTTATCCACCAGCCCGATGTAGCTCCCCTGCCGCACAAACGCCACCGGCTTCCGCTCCACAATCGATATCCGCAGATGATCCGGGAGCAGCCGCATCACCGTCGCATGCTCCACCCACGGCAGCCGTTCCAACTCCGCGCGTCGCTCCGCCAGCGACACCCGCAAAATATTCCTGTCCACATCCTCGCCGAAGATGCTCAACAACTGCGCCTTCGTCACATGCCTGTTCCCCTCCACCTTAATCGCCGCCGAGTCAGGAATCACAAACCGCTCATCATGCAGCAGCGCACTCTTCACCGCCAACACTCCGCCAACCCCCAACCCCACCACCGCCAGCGCCGATACTCCCACCGCTACCCGCCCCCAAACCGTCTGCGGAAGCCATCCGAGAAATCCCGCCTTCTTCTGAACCCCACTCCTCCGCCGCGAGCCACCCCGCCGCCCCGAGTCAAAATCCTCCCCATCGGACCCATCCCCAAAATTCTGTTCCCCGAAGTTTTTCTCTCCAAAGCTCTGGCCATCAAAGCCCTGCGCGAAATCCTCCTGCGAATCCCGCCTGATCCCGCCCGTCACCCGTCGCGGCCTCTTCCCCTCCGAGACATACCTCCCCTCCGGCGCATCCAGCACCGCTTGTCCGCGTCTCGTCATCTCTTCGTTTCGCCGCACGCCCGAGCAAGGCCGCGAGAATCGCCATCCTGACTATAACCCGCCACAACCTTCGCCTTACCCACCAACCTCTACCCCGTACCCTTTCAGCAACTCACCCGCTCAAGATGCTGCCGAAAAGTTTCTGCTTTGAAAGGGCGGGACTTCAGTCCCGCCGCAAAGGCAAACCATTTCAATGGGCTTTAGCCACTGAGGGATTGTTTATGTGGGCCAACGGACTTTTCAGCACCCTCTAAACCTGTTCGAGTCGGGATTGCGGTCGGAATAGAGTATCCTTCAGCGGTATTATCGAAGGAGACGGCCGTGGACTGGTGGCGACACACATTTCCGCCCGAAAGCTTTTGGCACAAAAGCATCTTCGATCCGACCATCTTCTGGGTAATGCTGACCGCGCTGGCGACCGTGGCCCTTGTGCTGGTCGGATATTTTCAACTCGCCGAACTGGTGCGCACTCGGAAGTCGGAGTTCGTCGAAAAGCTGCACGAGGACTTCTCCACCCCCGAGGAACGCTCCGTCTTTTCACTTATCGCGAGGGGTCGCCTGAGGTTTCGAGACACTCGAGTCTTCGACGTCATCACTCAGGAGACGGACGTCGTCGACGAAATAGAGTTTGTGATCGAGGTCGCGGGTGAAAGAATTCGCGCATCTGAGGTCGCGCGATTGATTCTGAATCCGCTCGAATACCTCGGCTACATGGAACAGTCGAGAGCCGTAATATTTGAACAAGTCGTATTTCTATTTGGCACAACGATTTTGATCGTCGGCGGAAACGAAGAGATTTGGAAATACATCCATCAGATGAGGATGCAAACCGAGAATCGGGCTCTCTTTATCCAATTTGAACTCCTGTACGCAAAGGTAAAGAAGTTCCAACCCCGTCTACGATAGATATCGTTTCATCGAGGTCTCGCTAACTCGCCAGCCCCCTTGCCCCTACTTCTTGCCTGTAATAAATCCGCGAAATCCCGGTACTCGCCTTCTAACACCGGTAGCTTAGGGGCCTATTTGCCGAGAGCGTCCAGCATCAGCACCCCCGCCTGCGAAACACTCCCCGCCCCCAGCGTCAGAATCACATCCCCATCCTTAGCTGCCGTCACGAGCCTCTCGACCCCCTCGCTCATCGACCCCGCATACTCCGCCGTCGACCCAATCTCCCTCACCAGCGCCTGCGCATTCACCCCCGCGATCGGCTCCTCGCTCGCCGCATAGATATCCAGCACCTCCACCGCATCCGCGTCCCCAAACGCCCCCGCAAACTCCGTCATCAAATCTCTCGTCCGCGTAAACCGGTGCGGCTGGAACAGCACCAGCACCCGCCCATACCCGCACTCCCGCGCCGCCTTCAGCGTAGCCAGTATCTCCGTCGGATGATGCCCATAATCATCCACAACCGTCACCCCCCGCACCACACCCTTTATCTGGAATCTCCGATCCACCCCGCGAAAGCTATCCAGCCCCATCGCAATCTGATCAGGAGCAACCCCCAGTTGCGCCCCAATCGCCACCGCCGCCGCAGCATTCAGCACGTTATGCGCCCCCGGAACATGCAGCGCAAACGGCCCAATCATCAACCCCTTCGAGTTCACCTGAAAACACGACTGGCAATCCGCCTGCTTCGCCACCATCTCCACCCGAAAGTCCGCGTCGTCACTAAACCCATACGTATAAACTCGCCGCTTCACCCGCGGCAGCACCCCACGCAACAAAGCATTATCGATACAAGCCGTAGTAGCCCCATAAAAAGGCATGCGGTCCATAAACTCTTGAAACGCCCCTTCAACATCCGCCATATCCCGATAGCAATCCATATGCTCGCGGTCCAGATTCGTCACCACTCCCAGCACCGGACTCAGCTTCAAAAACGAGCGGTCGCTCTCATCCGCCTCCGCCACCAGGTACTGTGAGTTCCCCAGCCGGGCATTCGACCCCAGCGCATTCACCCGCCCCCCTACCACCACCGTCGGATCCAGCCCACCCCCCGCGAGCACCGCCGCAACCATGCTCGTAGTAGTCGTCTTCCCATGCATCCCCGCGACGGCGATCCCATACTTCAGCCGCATCAACTCCGCCAGCATCTCCGCCCGCTGAATCACCGGAATCTTCCGCGCCCGAGCCTCCAGCACCTCAGGATTCGTAGCCGAAACCGCCGAGCTCGTCACCACCACATCACTCGCCGCCGCATTCGAAGCCGCATGCCCTTCGAACACCCGCGCCCCCAACCCCACCAGCCGATCCGTCACCGCACTCCGCCGCAGGTCGCTCCCCGAGACCGAGTACCCCATCGTCAGCAGAATCTCCGCGATCCCGCTCATCCCAATCCCGCCGATCCCGATAAAGTGGATCCGCTGCGAAGGCGCAAACAAAAAATGACCCGGCACAAACATATCCATCAACTCTATCAGCCGAAATCACCCCATCAGACCGCCGACAATCCTTCTTTGAAAGGGCGGGACTTCAGTCCCGCCGTCCATTGTCCAGCCGAATCTACTACGGCTTCAGCCGCTTAGGGAATGCCAGTGAGAACCCACTCTCTTTCTCAACTACCCCTTCTTCTCCCCCATCACCGCATCCGGCACCACCACCGCCGCCCCATCAATCCGATCCTCCTTCACCGCCAACAGCGCCTCATTCGCCTCACTCAACGGAAACAGCGTCACCCTCGGCTGCAGATTCACCTCCGCCGCCACCTCCAGAAAATCCCGTGCATCCGTTCGAGTCATATTCGCCACACTGCGTATCTGCCGCTCCCCCCAAAGCAGCTTGTCGTAGTCGAACTCCGGCATCCGGTCCAGATGAATCGCATTGATCGCCACCACTCCCCCCTTCCTCAAACTCGCCAGCGCCGCCACCACCACATCCCCGCTCGGCGCAAACGTCACCGCGCAATCCAGCTCCACCGGAGGCCTGTCCTGCTCCCCGCCAACCCACTCCGCGCCCAGCGAGCGCGCCAGTCTCTGATGCGACTCCCCCCGCGTCGCCACATACACCTTGCAACCCCACGCCAGCAGCACCCCAATCGTCAGGCTCGCCGACGCCCCAAACCCGAACAGCCCCACGCAATCGCCCTTCTTCACCCCCGCAACCCTCAAACTCCGAAACCCGATAATCCCCGCGCACAGCAGCGGAGCCGCCTGCACATCCGTGAGCTTCCCCGGCAGCGGAGAACAAAAGTCCCTCCGCGCCACCGCATACTCCGCATACCCTCCATCCACGCTGTACCCCGTAAACGTCGGCGTGTCGCACAGGTTCTCCATCCCCCGCCTGCAATACGGGCAGGTCCCATCCACCCCACCCATCCACGAAACCCCCACCCGCATCCCGTTCGGAATATCGCCGCCGCCACCCTCCACCACATCCCCCACGATCTGGTGACCCGGAATCACATGCTCCCGCTCCACCGGCAGCTCACCCTCCACAATATGCAGATCCGTCCGGCAAACTCCGCAAGCCCGCACCCGCAGCAGCACCTGTCCCGCACCCGGCCGCAGGACCGGAACCTCCCCAACCTCCAGTGGCCGCCCTTGTATCGGCCCCGTCTCTCTAATCCGCGCTGCCTGCATCGCTCACCTCCAGCCTGCTTAAGATTCTCTCGTAAGAAGCATAATTCCACGCCATCTCAAGGACATCACATACCTTATATTGACCTCTCGTCGCTCTCGCGAGACCATCTACCCATGGAACCGCCCATCCACTCCCCAATCGTCCCATCCGAGTCGCTCACCCAAATCCTCCACGCTCCACCCGCCGAGCGTCCCACCCGCCTCTCCCTCTTCATCCAGTCGCACATCACCGCCGACACCCGTTTCGCCGCCTTCGAGCCCGACACTCCTGCTCTCTGGTCCCAGCTACGCCTCACCATAGAAAACTTTCTTCAGTCTCTCTTCGTTCAGGGCGCCTTCGTTGGCAATCAACCGTCTCAGGCATACTTCGTCCGCTGCGACACCACCACCATGACCCAGCAGGACATCAACCTCGGCCGCGTCCAGATCGTCGTAGGATTCGCCCCCACCAGGCCCGCTGAGTTCGTCATCATCAACATAGCCCTCCTGGCCCAACCGCCGCCCTAGGAACTTGTTGAAATAGGCACCCTGTATGCGGTGTTGGCCAGGGTGTATTCCGTCTTACAGATATGCGTGGAGACGAGCGAGTTCAGGACGGGATGTTCAGTTATGTGTCGTTGCAGCAGCGAGTGCCTTCAGATCATCCGTTGCGCGAAGTGCGCAGGGTGACCGACACCGTACTGCGCAGGCTGAGTCCGGAGTTGGACGCGCTGTACGCGGACTCTGGGCGGCCGTCGATTGCGCCGGAGTACATTCTGCGAGCGCTGCTGTTGCAGGTATTCTTTTCCATCCGCTCCGAGCGTCTGCTGGTCGAGCAGATCGACTACAACCTGCTCTTTCGCTGGTTTGTGGGCCTGGGCATGGATGATGCAGTGTGGAATCACGCGGTGTTTTCGAAGAACCGCGACCGTCTGCTGACCTCCGAGGTAGCGCAGCGGTTCTTCGCCGAAGTGAACAGGCAGGCGAAGAAGTTTATGTCGGACGAGCACTTCACTGTGGATGGCACGCTGATCCAGGCCTGGGCCTCGCAGAAGAGTTTCCGCCCCAAGGATGATTCCGGAGACAGTGATGGGACCAACTTCCATGGCCAGAAGCGCAGCAACAAGACGCACCAGTCCACGACGGATCCCGATGCGCGGCTGTACAAGAAGAGCTATGGCAAGGAATCGAAGTTGAGCTACCTGGGCCATGCGCTGGTGGAGAACCGCAACGGACTGATTGCCGCGGCCATGGTCACCCATGCCGACGGATTCGCCGAACGCGATGCCGCGCTGTTGATGCTCCACCGCAAGCAGATGGGCCGCTCCCGGCGCATCACCGTGGGCGCAGACAAGGCGTACGACACCAGGGATTTTGTGCAGCACGGTGCGGGAACTTAACGTGACCCCGCATGTGGCGAAGAACGACAAAGGCCGCGCGAGCAACCTGGACCGCAGAACCACACGCCAGCCTGGCTATGCCGTCAGTCGCAGCCGTCGCTGGCTCATTGAAAAGAGCTTCGGTTGGCTCAAGCAGACCGGCCCGCTGCGCCAGGTCAAGCTGCGTGGCTTGGAGAAAGTAGACTGGCTGTTCGTCTTCAGTTGCGCCGCACACAACTTGCTGCGCCTGCCCAGGATGCTTACACAACAACAACCGCCACCCCTCAGGAAGCAGTGTGTCTGAACGGCGGTTGCAGGCCTCGGGGGTGCTTCCCTGTGGCCCGTAAACCCTATGAACACCGGCCAGACGCGCATTTCAAACAGATTTCAACTGGACAAAGACACAAACCGCACGGAAACCCTCCACAATGCGACGAATTTCAACGAGTTCCTAGGGCCATACCCCAAACACCGCACCCTTGACGCGGATATCCGCAAAGAACTAAGTTCTTGCCATCGGGCCATCTTCATACTCATAAGCACCGAGAGCGTGATTCATGCACGTCTTCGCTTCTCCCCCCGCGCCTGCCTCTTTGCCTGCTCGTCTCTTCCTTCTCGCTGTGCTGCTGAGCCTCCCATGCCTCGCGCTCGCACAAGCAAGCGCCGACTACACCGTCGACCTGCCCTCCGTCGACCGTGTCAAAGCTGAGATCAAAGGCTCCGATCCAACCGACACCCTCGCCCGCCAGTGCGCCGTCTTCACCTACCTCGTCACATACGTCGACCGCATCAAGTACAACCGCACTGTCCGCGGCCCATACACCCCCGGCGAGACGCGCGTCATGACCGCCTACAGCCAGGCCGCCTACCAGATCTCGCAGGACTACGCCAAGACCCACACCCCCGCCGAAGCCGCCGCCTTCGAGCGCCTCCACGGCCAGTACGAGATGAACTCCGACTTCTACGCCGACTGGTCCAAACGCCTCATCGGCAAGCAATCCGCCGCCGCATACAAAGGCGCCGAACAAGGACTAGCCGCCACCCAACAGGCTCACGTAGCCCAGGAGCAGCAGCAGTATCAAAAAGACGTCGCCACCCAGCAGTCCTCTGCCACCGGCATGTCCAACGACCCCACCGCCGTCGCCACCCGCCGATGCCTCGAGCTAGGCGGCGACCCCACCGCCTGCATGGGCAAAAGCTTCCTCGGAGGCCTCCTCGGCATGGTCGGCCTCGACACCAGCACCACCCTCGGCGCCACTCGCGCCGGAGTCGTCCTCAGCGGCAGTTATCCCGGCGCCACCACCAGCCTCAGCTTCTCCGCCAACACCGCCTCCATCCAGAAATGCGGCACACTCGAAGCTGTCGGCGCCGCCTACACCATCCAAAAGTCTCCCGGCACCCTCCAGGTCGTCCTCCAGACCATCCCTCACGCCATTACCCTCTCCATGCGCTCCGACGGCTCGCTCACTGGCCCCGGCCCCATCGACATCACCGGCCAGGTCATCACCGGTTATCACACCGTCACCACCACGCAGATGATCAACGGCGCTCGCGCCGCGCCCAACCAATGCAACGGACCCTGCCAGACCATCAGCCGAGTCCCCGACTACGCCCCCAAAACCGAGCGCTGCAGCATCGCCGCCTTCACCCCGCCTCCGCCTAACCCGCCCGCCTCTGCATCCAGCGCACCCGACAGCGGTCTCTTTGGAGCCATCACCGGCATAATGGGCGCCGTCGCCGGCCCCCCGTCCGAGCCCGGCATCCGTATGTCCGGCAAATACTCCAGCTCCACCGGCCTCCTGCTCGACTTCGGCGGCGACGCCGTCACCCTCGACTGCGGCCCCGCCCACGTCAAACAGCCCTACACCGTCGAAAACTCCCCCACTCAGCTCCTCATCCACGTCAACAACAGCGGCGGGCCGTTCACCCTCGCCGTCGCCCCCGACAACACCCTCCGCGGTACCGGAGCCACCACCGTCAACGGCCGGCTCGTCTCCGGAATGAACGGCGACAACGTAACCTTCACTCCAAAATCCCAGCAATGCAACGTCGCCACCTTCACCCCCTCATCCGCCACATCCTCCACCGCCATCGCCGCCAACACCCCCACCACCACGCCCCCAGCCGCGCCATCACTGACCCCCACTCCCGCAACCTCTTCAGCCGGCCCAGCCACTCCCGCAGCCACAGCCTCGGCCGCTCCAGCCCCATCGCCATCCGTGACCCCGGCCCCCACCCGAGCCGCCATGCGCGTCATCATCACTGCCTCATTCCCCTCCGGCCCAAACCCCCTCATCGGCCAGCAGGTCTTCATCATGCGCGAGCGCATGGACTCCGTCCTCCTCAAACTCGGTATCCCCGTCCCCGCCGGCGCCACCCCCGGCAAAGCCATGCAGACCCTCGCCACTACCTGCGCCTCACGCGATTGCAGCTCCGTCATCACCGGCCTCACGCCCTACTACGTCACAGCCGTCAAGCTCGACACCGCCGGCAAGGGCATCCTCTCCACCAGCGCCGCCGCCACCGGCGCCTACTTCATCTTCGCCATCGTCCGCACCCCCAACGGCTCCTACGTCTGGGACACCCCCGCCACCTTCGCCGCCGGCGACAACCCCATCACCCTAACCCCCACCAACGCGGAACTCATCCCTTAATCCTAATCCCGGAAACTCAGCTCTTATGAGCCGCACTGCCCCCCTGACGCCGCCCATATAATAGAAGTCTTCTAAATGGAGTACTTTGCAGCAACAGGTCCTTATAAACGTCGACATCACCCAACTCGTAGACACCAATAGCGGCGTCCACGTCCTCTGCCCCAAAGCCCTCTTCACCACCAATCCCACCCCGTAACCGCCCACGAGCCAAAGGATCGCAATCGGATGTATACTCCCCGCTGTCGGGACAGAATAAAGATCCCGCGCCCTCCCGAGCTCTCCCGCGTGCGGTAAACCCGCAAGTTTTGCGTTGACTAGAGCAGCGCCTTCTCCCTATACCCCGAAGCGAACGCGGACATCAATCCGGAACGAGGAGCACGCTCCTTGCTGCTCCCCCCTATCCCAAAACCTCGGAAAGGAAGAAAAAAATGAGCGCAGTCGGAAATTGGACTCTGCATTACAGTTGGGGTTGCACTGGCTCCTACGGCAGCACCCCCATGTCCTTCAATGCAAATGGAACTATGGCTTCAGCGCCCTATACAGGTAAGTGGAGCGAGAACGACGGTAAGATTGTCTGGAAGTTCGATCAGGCTCCCAGTACTGTCTATTGCGGAGACGAAGTGAGCAATGCCATGCTTGGCATCCAGAACACCTTTGCAGGCTCAAACGGATGCTGGTACGCCCTTCGGGTAGGCACCTCAGTAGTAGCCGCTGCTGAGACTAAGTCGGGGCTTGACGCCAATGGCACAAAAACGAAGTAAGGTTCATCTGGAATCAGGGCTCAATAACAACTCCTAAGAACCTCTCCACCGCCTCGCGAAGGATCTCCGGATCCGCGCGAGGCGGTTCTGTGCTGGCTGACTCCGTTAGCAATTCCGGCCTGAACAATCATTCATATTGGTGCAACAATTCTCTTACTCCCGTGTCTAATAAACTGAGCACTTGACCGAGGCGAACTTGCCCGGCTGGAAGCTCAGCTTTGCTCTTCTCGAAGGGCCGGTAGTACGATGCAACTCCGGCCAAACGAAGCCGGGCAGGCAGGTAAACAAAAATGATGTCAACCCGTCTCTTCAAAAATTCGATAGCGACCGCAGCGTTGGCGGCAGCATTCATCGCCGCCCCCATCACTGCCGAGGCGCAGCAATATTCCTATTCCTCTCCCGATCAGTACGGCCAGAACAGCGCTCCAGCTAATCAGTACGGCAATCAGTATCAGTACGATATGCAGCAGCAGGACCAAGCCGCCCCACAGGCCGGCGCTCCGCAGGGCATCCAGCAGGCTCCTCCTGCCATCCCCGACTACACTCAGCCCCCCGCTCCCGGTGACGGCTACATCTGGACGCCCGGCTACTGGGCCTGGAACGGCTACGGCTACGTCTGGGTTCAAGGCGCCTGGGTCGCAGCCCCCTACGTCGGCGCCCTCTGGACCCCCGGCTACTGGGGATGGGGCTACGGCGGATACTTCTGGAACGCCGGATACTGGGGCCCGTACGTCGGCTACTACGGCGGCATCAACTACGGCTTCGGCTACTTCGGCATCGGCTTCTACGGCGGATACTGGGGCGGCGGACACTTCTGGTACAACACCAACTACTGCCACCTCGGCTTCCACAGCGGCTACGTCTATAGCCACCCCTACGCCGGCTACACCGGCCACCCCGGCGGTGCCAGCTTCACCCGCAACGTCAACTACGCCCGGACCGGCAACCAGTTTCGCGGATCGACCGTCAATGGTCAGAGCTACGCCAACCGCGGAGTAAACTCCAACATTCGCTCAAGCACCGTCAACAACCGCGCTATCGGCTATTCCTACGCAGGCACGTAGCTTCACGTCTCCGCAGGCACGTAGCTTCACGTCTCCGCAGGCACGCAGCTTCACGCAGTCCCGCAGCTATGCGCAGCCCTCCTACTCCGCTCGTTCCTACGCTGCCCCCTCCGCTCCACGCAGCTTCTCCGGTGGCGGTGCCGGCAGCTTCCACGGCGGAGGAGGATTCAGCGGCGGTGGCGGATTCCACGGCGGCGGTGGTGGTGGCGGCCATGCAGGTGGAGGCGGCGGACACCGCTAAAATCCTTCCTAATTTACCGGGCTGAGGACAACTCCTCAGCCCATATTTTTTGCTCCAGTCCAGATCCAGCTCTGCCGTTAAACAAGCCCGCCACTTGACAAACTCCACCCTCAAACCACCCCCTGCGCAACCGGGCCCCAGGCATACCCAAGATTCCAAGCCCCTCCAAACCAGAGGGTCCAGCCATAAAGCCTTTCTTTCCGATACTTTGTCCAAAAACAGGGGAGGGTGTACCCCAGCGAATTTACTTCCCTGCCAACCCAGCCACCATAGCCCCAATCTCTTCCACCGCCCGAGGATGCGCTAGAGCCCGCGCCCTCTGCCCCATCGCCTTCCGCCGCGCATCATCGGCCAGCAGCCCCGCCAAAGTCCCGAGCAGCCGCTCCTCGCTCAACTCCGCCTCTACGATCATCTCCGCCGCCCCAGCCGCCACAGCCACCTCGGCATTCTTCCTCTGGTGATCGTCCGCCGCCCGCGGAAACGGCACCAGCACCGCCGCCCGTCCCGCCGCCGCCAGCTCCGCCATCGTGCTCGCTCCACTCCTGCACAGAATCAGGTCCGCGGCTCCAAACTGCTCCGGCATATCGTTCAAATACCACGTCACTCGAACCCCATCCGGCACCCCGCCCCGCCTCTCATACGCCGCGCACGTCGACGCCTCATGCCGCGCGCCCGTCTGGTGCACAATCTCAAGCCCCGGCACCGTCGCCAGCAGTCTCCCCGCTATCTTCGGCATCACCTCGTTGAATACCCTGGCCCCCTGGCTGGCCCCAAACACCAGCAGCCGCCGCCCTCCACCCACCCCCGGCGCAATCGCAAAGAACTCCGGCCTCACCGGAGTCCCGGTCACCCGTGCATTCCTGAAGTACCTCCGCGTCTCCTCAAAGTTCACCGCCGCGGCGCTCACCCGCCTCCCTACCAGCCGATTTGCCAGCCCCGGCACCGCATTCGGCTCAAACGCCAGCGTCGGCACCCGCAGCACAATCGCCGCCATCATCGCCGGTCCGCTCGCATACCCTCCCACCCCCACCACCACATGCGGCTTAAAATCCCGCAGCAATCCCACACAACGCATCACTCCAAGCGGCAGATCGAACAGCGTCCGCACCCGCGTCATCACTGACACATTCTTCAACTGCCCCACCCGTATCAACTCCAGCCGAAACCCCGCCTCCGGCACCAGCCGCGTCTCCAGCCCCCGCGCCGTTCCCACAAATCGCACCTCCGCCCCATGAGCATCTCGCAGCTCCCGCGCAATCGCCAGCGCCGGAATCACATGACCGCCCGTCCCCCCACCCGCAATCAGAACCCGCAGCCTGTCCACAACTAATCAATCTCACGAGTTACATTAAGCAGCACACCCATGCTCGCCAATGTAATAAAGATCGAAGTCCCGCCCGACGAAATAAACGGCAGAGGAATCCCCTTCGTCGGCAACAGCGCCAGCACCACGCTCATATTGAAGAACGCCTGTATCAGCACCGCCGTCGTAATCCCAAACGCCAGGAACCGCGCAAACGGATCGGTCGAAAGAAACGCCGCCCGCAACCCTCGATACCCCAGCACCACAAACAGCCCCACCACAAGCAGCGCGCCGATCAGCCCCAGCTCCTCGCACACATTCGCAAAGATAAAATCCGTCTGCACCTCCGGCAGATAGAACAGCTTTTGCCGCCCTTCCATCAATCCCAGCCCATGTATCCCGCCCGTCCCCACCGCAATCAGCGACTGCAGTATGTGAAACCCAGTCCCCCGCGGATCAGCCTCCGGATCGACAAACGCCAGCATCCTGTCTCGCCGGAACTTCACATGAAACAGCATGTAGTACATAATCGGCGAGGCCAGCGCCGCCCCCACCGCAAAGTACCGCTTCCGAGCCCCCGCCAGATACAGCATCAGAGCAGTCACCGCCATGCACACCATCGCCGTGCCCAGGTCCGGCTCCTTCATAATCAGCGCCGTGAAGATCAGCGAAGGCCCAGAAGCCCGCAGAATCGTCTTCCAGTCTTCCATCTGGTGTATCCGCGTCTGCAGGTAATACGCCAGAAACAGCACCAGCGCCGGCTTCGCAAGCTCCGAAGGCTGCAGCGTTGTACCGGCCAGTCGAATCCACCGATGGGCCCCGTTCATCCCGCTCATCGCGAACACGCCCAGCAACAACACCACCGTCCCCACAACCGCCGGATAAACCACGCGCGAATTGTTATAGATCCTGTAGTCCACCTGCATCAGCCCCGCCAGCGCAAACATCCCCAGCAGCGCCCATATCGCCTGTCTTCCCACATAGGCATAAGGAGACCCCAGTGTCTCCTTCGCCAGCACCGCCGACGCCGAGAACACCATCACCAGTCCAAACAGCACCAGCAGTAGCACCGTCCCGAAGAGCCACTTATCCACCCCAACTCTCTTCGCCATTCCATCCAACTCCCGCCAAAACGTCGTCGCCGGCTAATTCTTCTGTTCTTGTAAATCCTGCACCAGTTGCCGGAACACCCGGCCGCGATGCTCATAGTTCTCAAACTGATCGAAGCTCGAGCACGCTGGCGCCAGCAGCACCACATCACCCGGCTCTGCAGCAGCAGCAGCCTCACTCACAGCCACCTGAATCGTGCCCGCAGACTTCATCTTCACGACTTCGCGCAGCTCGCGCTCAATCTTTTCCGCCGCCGAACCAATCGTATAAACAATCTTCACTCGCTCCTGCAGCATCTCCGCCATCTGCGTATAGTCCGAGTCCTTATCCTTCCCTCCCAGAATCAGATGGATGCCCCCTGCAAACGACGCCACCGCCTTCATCGTCGCATCCACATTCGTCGCCTTCGAATCGTTGTAATACTCCACGCCATTCACGCTCCGCACAAACTCCAGCCTGTGTTCCACCGCCTTGAAACTACGCACCGTCCCCCGAATCACCTCCGCAGACACGCCCGCCAGCCGCGCCACACACACCGCCGCCAGCACATTCTCCACATTATGTGCGCCCTTCAATGGGATCTCGCTCACCGGCATCACCGGCTCCGCCTTCGCGCCCTCCCACGGCACAAACAGAATGCTCTCCCCATGCACAAACGCCCCCTGCTTGATAGGTCTGCGCCCGCTGAACCAGAACACCTGCGCCCCCCCGCCTTTTAGAGAAGCAGCCTTCCCCGCCACCATCTGCGTAGCCTTGTCCTCTGCGTTCAGCACCAGGAAGTCCTCAGCCTCCTGCCGCTCCGTGATCCGCGCCTTCACCGCCGCATAGTTCTTAAAACTCCCATGCCGGTCCAGGTGGTCCGGAGTAATATTCAGCACCACCGCAATCTTCGGATGAAACCCATCCACCGTCTCCAACTGAAAACTCGAAACCTCCAGCACGCTCCACGTCTCCGCCGTACTCTCCGGCACCAGGTCAATCACCGGCAACCCGATATTCCCACCCACCAGCGTCTTCACCCCCGACGCCTTCAATATCTCCCCCACCAGCGTCGTAGTCGTAGTCTTCCCATTCGATCCCGTAATCGCCACCACCTGCCCCTGCAGAAACCGGCTCGCCAGCTCCAGCTCCCCAATCACCGGCAGCCCGAACGCAACAACCTGCTTCAACTCCGGCGTATCCATCGGCACACCCGGCGACACCACAATCAAATCCGACCGCCGAAACGTCAGCAGCCCATGTCCACCCGTCTCCACCGTAATCCCCGCATCCAGCAGCGCCGGAATCTCCGCCGCCAGCGCCACCGCATCCCGCGAGTCACTCACTGTCACCCGCGCTCCCTGCTCCTTCAGAAAATGCGCCGCCGCAATCCCACTCTTCCCCAACCCCACCACCAACACGCGCTTATTCTTCAGTTCCATCTAAACTCCCGATCCGTATAACGATTGCCTTTACCTCAACTTCAGCGTCGTCAACGCAAACAACGCAAACACCAGCGCCAGAATCCAGAACCGCGCAATCACTTTACTCTCACTCCACCCCATCAACTCAAAATGATGATGCAGCGGAGCCATCTTAAATATCCTCTTCCCATTCCGCAGCTTGTAACTCCCCACCTGCAACATCACACTCAGCGCCTCAAGAATAAACACTCCGCCAATAAACGGAAGCAGCAACTCCTGCTTGATCACCACCGCCACCGTAGCGATAGCCCCTCCCAGCGCCAGGCTCCCCACATCCCCCATAAACACCTCCGCCGGATGCGCGTTATACCAAAGAAACCCGATGCTGGCCCCCACCATCGCTCCGCAGAACACCGTCAGCTCACCCACCATCGGCATTCGCTCCAGCTCCAGATAGTCCGCAAACACAGCATGTCCGCTCACATACGTCAGCACCGTCAGCGCCCCGGCCGCAACAATCGTGCAGCCAATAGCCAGCCCGTCCAACCCATCCGTCAGATTCACCGCATTGCTCGACCCCGCAATCACTATCATCACGAACACCACAAACGGCAGGAAGACCAGCCAGTGCATATGCGGAATATGCCCCAACCACGCCCACACAAGGTCCGGCCGGAAGCGCTTCAAAAACGGCACCACCAGCCGCGTCGAATACATCCCCCGCGTTTCCAGCCTCACCAGCGCTACCGCCACCACAGCGCTCGCAATAAACTGCAGCATCAGCTTCTGCAGCCCCGTCAGCCCTTTGTTCCGCCGGTGCACCACCTTGATGTAGTCATCCGCAAACCCTATAGCCCCAAACGCCAGCGTCGACAGCGTCACCACCCACACCAACGGATTCGACAGGTCCGCCCACAGCAGCGTCGGAATCAGTATCGAGATGCAGATCAGCACTCCGCCCATCGTCGGCGTGCCGCTCTTCTTCTGGTGGCTCTGCGGCCCCTCTTCGCGAATGTACTGTCCAATCTGGAACTCGCGCAGCTTCTCAATCACATACGGCCCAATCAACAACCCGATCAGTAGCGCCGTCAGGCTCGCAAACACCGTCCGAAACGTCAGATAGCGAAAGATACGGAACAGTCGAAAGTAAGGAAAAAGCTTCTGGTACAGCAGCCAATAGAGCAAAACGTCTCCGCCCTCGACCTCGAGTCGCTCATGTCCGGCCTCGGGTCGATCACATTCAAATCACAAACAAATGCGCAGCCATTCAACTCCACAGCCGCAAACTATCCGCTATCTTTAACAGGCGTGTCCCCACTCGCCCGCACTGTTTTCCACTGCGAACCAAGCCGCATCCCTACTCTCGCGTCACGCCCAAAGCCCGCTCCAGCCGCACCCCTCGCGAAGCCTTCAGCAGCACAGCATCGCCCGCCCGCACATTCTCTTTCAGCCATGCACCCGCCGCCAGCGCATCCGCCACAAACACCGCCTCCGCCCCGGCTTTCTTCGCCGCCTGTACCAAAGCCTCCGCCGCCCCGCGCACCCCAACCACCACCCCCACCCCACGCTCCGCCATCCTCCGCCCACACTCCGCATGCAACTCCGCCGCCGCCGCACCCAACTCCAGCATCTCTCCCGCGACCACCACATGCCGCTCCGCCGGCATCGCCATCATCGCATCCACCATCGCATCCAGTGCCCGCGGATTCGAGTTATAGCAATCATCAATCAGCGTCGCCCCGCGCCAGGCAATCACCTCGCCGCGCTTATCTCCCGCTCTCATCTCGCCCAACGCCGCTGCACAATCTCCCAGCGAAATCCCACTCCGGAGCCCCACCGCAATCGCCGCCAGCGCATTCAACACATTATGCCGCCCCAGCAACTGCAGTTGCACACTCGCCCGCTCCCCACGCGCCTCCACCGTAAACACCACGCCCTCCGCGCCCATCTCAGCGACATAGACCGCCCGTACCTCCGCGCCCTCGCTGATCCCATAAAAGACCGCCCGCTCCCCCAATCCACGCCCGAAACCTCTCACCCAGTCATCATCAAAGTTCAGCACCGCCACCCCATCCTCCGGCAGCGCCTCTATTAACTCATACTTCGCCCGCGCCACCCCGGCAATCCCATCCGCAAAAAACTCCACATGCACCGGAGCAACATTACTCACCACCCCCCAATTCGGCTCTGCAATCTTCGCTAGCGCAGCAATCTCGCCAGCATGATTCATCCCCATCTCGATCACGGCGACTTCATGCTCCATCTCCAGCCGCAACAACTGCAGCGGCAGCCCAAAAGCATTGTTCAAATTCCCCGCCGACTTCAGCACCCTAAACTTCATCGCCAAAACCTGCGCCATCATTTCCTTCGTTGTCGTCTTTCCCACCGACCCCGTCACCCCAATCACGCGTCCACCCCACTCCATCCTCACCGCATGAGCCAGCGTCTGCAGCGTGCTTAACACGCAACCCGGCCCATCCGCCACCTTCAGCAACTTCGCCTCATCTACCTCCGTCGGCACGACCCAGGTATTGCTTACCACCGCCGCCACTGCGCCGTTCGCCAACGCAGCACCAACGTACGCATGCCCATCCAACTGCTCACCCGTCACCGCAAAGAACAACTCGCCCGCCCCAATCGTCCGCGAGTCGATCGAATACCCCACAGCCTCCGCCTTCGTATCAAACTCCCCATCCGCATGGATCCAATCGGCAATCTTTCCCAGAGTTAGCTTCATTGAGAAATTCCTTTTACCCATCGCTTCGCGTCATTTCCTAACGTCAGCTTCACGTTCACGCAATCTCCTTCAGCACACCCGCCGCCACCGCCACATCATCAAACGGCACAGTCCCATCCTTCAAAATCTGAACCTTCTCATGCCCTTTGCCCGCAAGCAAAACAATATCCCCCACCCTCGCCGCCCGAATCGCAATCTCAATGGCCCTCGCGCGATCCTCCTCGACAATGCAATCCGTCCGAGTCTCTTTCACACCAACCAACGCCTCCGCAATAATCTCAGCAGGATCCTCACTCCGTGGATTGTCACTCGTCAACACCACCAAATCACTCTCCTCACCCGCAGCCCGCCCCATCTTAGGCCGTTTCGTACGGTCGCGGTCCCCACCACATCCAAACAAAGTAATCACCCGCCCACCGCGTTCCTTCGCCAATTCCCGCGCCAGCGCAATCAAATTCCGCAGGGCATCATCCGTATGCGCATAGTCGACAACCACCGTAAATCCAGCCTCATTCGATCCCGGCACCACCTCAAACCGCCCAGCCACCTGCCCTAGTTTCTCCGCAGCTGTGGCAATCTCTTTCAGAGTCAAACCTCTCGCCAAAGCCGCACACGAAGCCGCCAGCAAGTTATAGACATTCACCCGGCCCGTCAGCGGAGACCGCATCGCAACATCACCGTGCGGCGTCTTCATCACAAATCGCGTCTCACCAGCCCGCAGCACAATCTCCTCCGCCCGATACTCCCCAGTCACCAACCCATAACGCATCGCGGTCGACTGCCCCGCCATATCTACCAGCCGCAACCCCGCCTCGTCATCCACATTGATAACCGCAACTCGCGGAGCATGTGTACCGACCCCCTCAAACAACCGCGCCTTCGCCTCAAAGTACCTCTGCATCGTCCCGTGATAATCCAGATGGTCCTGCGTCAGATTGGTAAAAATCCCCACATCCACTGGCAGGCCCCACACCCGCTCCTGCTCAAGCGCATGGCTCGACATCTCCATCACCGCCTCCGTCGCTCCCACCACCACCCCATCCGCAAACACCCGCAGCGTATCTGAAGCCTCCGGAGTCGTATGCGGCGACACTCTTACCTCATCCCCCACATGCGTCTCAATCGTCCCAAGCAAAACGCATTTGCGTTCAACACTCCGTAACATCTGTTCCAGTAACAAAGCCGTAGTCGTCTTCCCATTCGTCCCCGTCACCGCGCTCAACGCCAGCTTCTTCTCAGGATGCCCAAACAGATTTGCCGCCACCTCCGCCAAAGCTCGTCGTCCACTCGCAACCAGACAGAACGGAACCTGCAAATGATTCAACCGCTCCCGATCCCAGACCTCCCGCGAATCTGTAAGGATCGCGCGCGCACCGTGATCAATAGCCGCAGCCAAATATCGATTACCATCAGTAGCACTGCCGCGCATCGCAACAAAAATGTCTCCCGGTTGCACCTTGCGCGAATCATACTGAATGCCCGTCACATCCACCGCAGAGCGCGAGCACTCCTGCACCTCCACGCCGCGCAAAGCCTCATCAATCAGCATGATCGAATTCTACTTTCATCACGCGGTGTGGTGCTGCGTTTCACCCGCCTCTATCGCGAAAACCGCACCACGACCTCAGTTCCCGCCGGCACCATCGTCCCCGCAGCCGGAACCTGTTCCCGCGCCAAACCGCTTCCTACCGGTTCGACACGAAGCCCCACAGCGCCCGCACGCTCCACGACTGAACGCAACGCTTCCCCCACAAACTCAGGTACAGCAACATTCGCACCCGAGGCCACCGTCACCGCCCCACTTCGAGCGCCCGTCGCCGCACTCTTGGGAGCAGGAGTCACGGCAGTATCCGTAAGCGGCATCTCTGCATTTGAACGAAATACTGCCGCGATCTTCGCCGGCAACAAACTCAATCCAGCCGAATTCTTATTCGCAACCTGGACTGCTGCACCCGAGTCCTTCCCCGCAGTCTTGTCCGGCATCGCCGCCGTTGCGGCATTGGCCGAAGCCCGCAGCGGATCATCCGCCGGCAGATTATTCACCTCGGAGAACAGGGCATTGATGTCTTCACCATTCTCCGAAGGACCATCGTCCAAAATATCTTTCTCCGTTGCAATCTGTCGCTGTATCTGCTTCTTCGTCTTCAAAGGCTGGTCATGCGGTACGCCCAGATACTCCAGTACCTCCTGCGCCACCTGGGAAAACACAGGAGCGCTTGTCTCCGCGCCGTATCGTGAGCCCACCGTAGGCGTATCGATCACTACTGCAACGGAGATCGCAGGATTACTCACCGGCGCAAATCCTGCAAAGCTCGCAACCAGTTTCGTATGCGAGTACGTATGCGTCACCGGGTCAACCTTCTGCGCCGTTCCCGTCTTTCCACCAGCGCTATAACCATTCAAGGCCGCCATACGCCCGGTCCCTTCGACCACCGTGCCCTGCATCATCATCCGCATCTTCGCCGACGTCATCTCCTTGATCACCCGATGCGCACCGTCCGGCAGTTTTTCCGGAAGCTGGTTGGCAGGATGGAACGCCATCGGCGCCAGCCGTGCATCACCCTTCATCTCATCGGTAGACTTCAACAGCACGTGCGGCGGCATATACACCCCGCCATTCGCAATCGTGCTCACCATCGTAACCAGTTGCACCGGCGTTACACCCACCTCCTGACCAATCGCCAGCGACAGGATGCTGGTCGCATCCCACCTCTTCGGCGCTCGCAACAATCCACGTGTCTCGCTCGGCAGTTCAATGCCCGACCGGTCGCCAAACCCGAATCCCCTGATGTAGTCGTAGAATTTCTGATTCCCAAGCTTCAGCGCCATCTTCGCCGCGCCAACATCGCTTGAGTGTTCCAGAGCATACTGTACCGTCACCACGCCAAAGTGGTCGCTCTTGTCGTCATGCAGCGTGCGACCGTACATCGTCATCGAGCCACCTTGGCAGTCCACCATATCCGTTGGCTGTACACCCGCGCCGTCCAGCGCGGCCGAATACGTCACCAGTTTGAACGTCGATCCCGGCTCATATACGTCGCTCACTGCCAGGTTCTGCAACACACTGGCATCCATATGCCGCTGATCATTCGGATTGAACCTGGGCGAAATAGCCAGCGCGAGTATCTGTCCCGTGTGCGGATCCTGCACCACCACCGTCCCATGCGCCGCCTTCATCTTCTCCATCTGCGCGTCCAGCGCACGCTCCGCCATGTACTGGATGTTGGCATCAATCGACAACACTAAATTCTCACCCGGCATCGGCTGGCTTTCATCGCTGCTCAACGCCTGCCGCTTCGCGTCCATACCGATGACCATGCGCCCCGCCACGCCATGCATATCGTCATCGAACTGCTGCTCCAGCCCGCCCAGCCCGATGTCATCCGTCCCCACATAACCCAGCACCTGCGCCGCCAGATCATTGTTGGGATAAAACCTCTTAAACTCCTTCTGCAGATATACGCCCTTCAAATTCAGTTCGCGCACCCGCGTCGCCGTCTCCGCATCTACCCTCCGCGCCACCCACGCAAAGTTTCGCGAAGCCGTGAACCGCGCCAGCATCTGCTGCTGAGACGTGAAATTATCTCTTGGGTCAGCGTGCACAATCTCCGCCAGTAGCTTCGCCGCATTCGCCCGGTTCTCGCCCAGCTCCGACGGCACTGCATACACGCTGTCCACCAGCACCGTCATCGCCAGCTCCCGCAGATTACGGTCGTACAGCACTCCTCGCCGCGGAGCAACCTCAAAGGTCCTCTGCTGCTGCTTCGCCGCCGTCTCCACATAGTGCTGATGACGAACCACTTGCAGCCATCCCAGCCGCAACCCAATCGCGGCCGTCCACACCAGAAAAACCAGCGCAACGCCGACAAACCGTACCCTCCGTATAGGAGCGGTCATCTTCTGCCGGGGCGCCTTGTTCATCACTGATCTCACCTGCCGCTGAATATCACCGGCTGCTAAATCACCGGCTACAAATATTTTTTGTCATTCTGACCCTGAGCGGAGTCGAAGGGGAAGAACCCCCGCATTTCGCTTTTGCTCTTGCATCTATGTTGCTGTTCATCCAGACAAAACGCTACTGAACCGCAACCACCGGCGCGCCCGCCTCGGCAACCACGGGAGCATTCGTATCTCCGCCCTCTGGCCGCACCACCTGTCCCGGCTGAGGTGCATCCAGCCCAAGCTGCCTCGCCATTCGGTCGATCCGCCCCGGGTCCGTCAACTGCGCCTCGCTCAACCGCAGTTGCCGGTTCTGCTCCTGCATCTGAAGCACCTGTTGCTTCTGCGCTTCGACCTGGTAGCCAACCTCGATAGCAGTAAAGTGCTGCCACACATACACCATCACCAGCAGAAACAGCACGCTCATCACCGCGGTAAATGTGCGCATCTCGCGGCGTCGCTCCGGGTCATCCGCCTTCACCAGCCGGCTGTTGTCAATGTGTTTATGAAAGAAGACCTCAGGAGTCGGTCCTCGCCGCGCCTTCTTCTGTCCTTCAAACAGCAGGCGGTTACGCTCGGCGAGAGACTCAGTGCGGCTCCTGCCCATCATCTCAATCTGTTGTCCTGCCATCGCCGTCGTCGCCATCGAACACCTCACAACTTCTACTTCACTCCAAAATCAAACCGGGCCAGGGTCGCTATGGAGGATGGGATTGGTAGTACGGTTGTCTTTCGCCTGAAAGCACGGTGGGACAACCCTGGCCCGATCACTTGCAGTTACATATTCCGGAACTAGTCAGATATATGTAACTAAACTTGATTTAAATCTTTTCCGCAACCCGCATCTTCGCGCTTCGTGACCGCGGATTCCTCATCTCTTCCTGTTCGCTGGCCACAACTGGCTTCTTCGTCAAAACCTCATAAACCTTGTTCCGGCCAGCCTCACGGAACGCATCTTTTACCAGCCTGTCTTCCAGAGAGTGGAAGCTGATCAGCACCAGCCTGCCTCCCGGCTTCAACAAAGATCCCGCGCTCTTCAGCAGCGATTGAATCTCTCCCAACTCATTGTTCACTCGAATCCGAAGCGCTTGAAAAGTCCGTGTCGCCGGATGAATCTTGTCGCCTTTCATTGAAGGGGCCGCGGCCGATACGATTCGAGCCAACTCCGCTGTAGTCGTAATCGGCCGGGCCCTCACAATGGCTCTGGCGATTCTTCGCGACCTCCTTTCCTCTCCGAATTCGTAAATCAGGTCGGCAAGCTCGTTTTCGTCTTCCTGATTTACCACTTGCTCGGCCGTCTCCCCATGGCGCGTATCCATCCGCATGTCCAATGGTCCGTCGGTCCGAAAACTAAATCCTCTGTGCGCCTCGTCCAGTTGCAGGCTACTCACTCCAAAGTCCGCGAGCAGTCCATCCAGGCTTCCCGGCTTGATCTCGTTCGCCGCCTCAGAAAACGCCTTGGCAACGTACACAACCTCAGGCATCTCTTGTCCCAGCTCGGTGCCAACCTCTGCCATCCGAACCTTCGCCGCAGCCATCGCCTCCGGGTCACGATCGAAGCAGATCAACCTGCCCTTCCCGCCCAGCCTCTTCGCAATCTCCGAAGAGTGCCCTGCCAACCCCAGCGTCGTATCAGCAATCACTCCGCCCGGCCGCACATTTAGGTACTCCAAAACCTCATCTAAAAGAACCGGCACATGCTGCGGTCTATTCATGCCTTCCCGCCTTCTGTGCTCCCCCTGGGGGGCTAAATCGTCCTGCTAAAACTTCTACGCGGCCCGAGTCGTCTTCTCCGCATACGAGGCCAGATCTTCGCGCGACAGTTGAATCGCCGCCGGCTTGCCCGTACCGTTCAACTGGCCTTCGAACACGTCCTTCTTCACAACTTCCAGGCGGTCTATCTTTCCCATCACTTCTACATCGCCCTGCAGTCCTGCCAGGTCCCGTATCAGTTGCGGAATCAGCAACCGGCCTTGCGAATCCATCTCCACCAGCTGCCCGTAATACGTCGTCACATCCAGAAATCTCTCCCGCACTGGATCCATCGGCGACATCTTCATCAACGCAGCCTCAACTGCCTCCCACTCCTTCATCGGGTACAGCCGGGCTCTCTTGCCGTCTACGCTCGTTATGTAGAACTTCGGCCCATACTCCTCCTCCACCTGGCGCTTGAAGTCCGCCGGCAGCTTCAGGCGGCCCTTCTCGTCCATGCGTGTTGGGTTATTTCCCCGAAACATGACAACCTCAATACCTCGATCGCACTTAACTGCCCTTCAAATCGCGCTTCAGAGTTACAGTTGCTACAGGATGTCCAAAATATACTCAATTTGGTCCCCGTTTGGCCATTTTTGACCACTTGACTCCCCCATCCTCGCGCGACACCCCAGCCCTGTAAAGACCTAAATTGTGTATTTCTCTCCCATTTTCTGAGGATTTCTGTGGAAAACCCATCCTGTAGTAGGCATATTGCAAGACACCCCTAGGGAGGGTGTTTTACTGTTTGGTTCGCTCCAGGCCACCCCACTTGCGGTTCATACAGTCAATCTGATAGCGAAATAAAGGCGAAAGTAGGTCGATGCTGAACTTTTCCGCCCGTCGGTCGCCTGCAGAACCTTATTCGCCGTGAGCCGTCAAAATCTCTCGCTGCCTCTTCCGTTGCAGCAGCCAAACCAGGTATCCCAGCACCAGCAAATTAATCACGATAAGCGAAAACCGGAACAGATTCGGTTCCCTGGCCAACTCGTAGAGCTCCCACGGCAGAAACGCTATCGTCAGGCTCAGCGTAAGGTACTCGGCCCACACCTTCTCCAGCATCAGCCCCACGCCCTCCGTCAACGCCAGCGCCGAATACGCAAACGAGAAAAACCCAACCTCTCGCAGCCGGTGTGCATCGATGAGGTCCACCTTGTCCATCAGGATCGTCACTATCCGGCCCTCCGGGTCGCGATGCAACGCTGCTGCCAGACGCAGCAGTTCATCCCCCAGGTCCTTATGGAGTAGATGGATCGCTCCCACCCCAATGCAGAAAAACAGGAGTGCCTTTCCCAGCTTGAACAGTCCTATCGCCAGCAATCCGCCATCGTGATGTTTTGCGCGCTTCTCCTTCTGCCCCACGCTGCTCCCAATCGCCTCTTCGTATCTCGTCTCGTTGTTCATGAACCTGTGCTTCCAGTTGACGAGCCCGGCAACAAATTGTCAACGTCCCGTCTCTTTCATCCTCTTCCATAAACGACCCCCTGCTGTGTCTTTCACTTCATGCAACCCATTCGTTCCGGGCCTGATTACTCCACTTTTTACGCATCCGCCAGATTGGTGCAATCCACTCCTCATCTCTGCGCGTAGTTGTCTATGAGTGCACTGAAGCAGAAACAAATTCTCAACCAAACAATCTGGGCTAGGGAAACAGCAACACCAATTCGATTCATAGATAGGACAAAGGATAATGACCATGAAGAAGACATTTCTCGCGACCTTCGCAGTAGCAGCTCTCGCCATCACTTCCATCAGCGCCTTCGCGCAAAAGGACCCCACGGTTGGCGGAGCCGAAATGTATCCCACCAAAACCATCGTTCAGAACGCGGTCAACTCGCCTATCCACACCACCCTCGTTGCCGCGGTCAAAGCCGGCGGCCTGGTGGACACCCTCAACAGCCCCGGCCCCTTCACCGTCTTTGCACCCACTAACGATGCCTTCGCCAAGCTTCCCGCCGGCACCGTTGACACCCTCGTCAAACCTGAGAACAAAGCCATCCTCGACAAGATCCTCACCTATCACGTCGTGGCCGGCCGCATCAGCTCGAAGCAGATCGCCGCAATGATCAAGAAAGGCAGCGGTAAGGCCACCCTCAAGACCGTACAGGGCGAAGATCTCACAGCATCCATGATGGGCGACAAGATCATGCTCACAGATGCAAAAGGCGGCATGTGCACCATCACCACCGCGGACGTCTTCCAGTCCAACGGCGTCATCCACGTCGTCGACACCGTCCTAATGCCCAGCTAAGAGTCACAAGGTTCTCCCCGGTCTGCACGGAGAAGCGCCGGTCCCAACCAGGGCTGGCGCTCCTGCGAACTCACCTTCTGCGCTAGCCTCCCGTCCGCTATCTACCCATGCACTCCGGCAAGCCTCCTACTCTCCATCGCAGTCAGATACGGCCTCGCCTTCTCGAGCGCCGCCTCAGCCGTAAGCCCATACCTCTCGCGCAGCGCCTCGACCTTGCCATGCTCAATAAACGCGTCCGGCCAGCCCACCCGCACCATCGGCACGTTCAGCTCCAGCTCATTCATCGTCTCCAGCACCGCAGATCCAAATCCCCCCGCCAGCACATGGTCCTCAAGCGTAAACACCAACCCGCACCGGTGCCCATAGCGCTCCACGCACTCGCGATCCACCGGCTTAGCAAAGCGCGGATTGATAACCGCCACTCCATACCCTTCGGTCCTGAGCATCTCCGCCAGTCGTTGCGCCTCTGGAAGCATCGCACCTAACCCAAAGATGACAACATCAGCATCGCCGTGCGCCGGTTCGGAGACAACCTCGGCCTTCCCGATCTCAATCGCCACCGGCCGCTTCTTCACCGCGACACCCGGCCCAATCCCGCGCGGATACCGTATTGCGCTCGGCCCTTCATGCAGCATCGCCGTATACATCATGTCCGCAAGTTCGTCCTCATCCTTCGGAACCATATGCACGATATTTGGCACGCTGCGCAGATAGCTGATATCGAACAGCCCATGGTGCGTAGGCCCGTCATCTCCGCTCAAACCTCCGCGGTCCATGCAGAACACCACCGGCAGGTTCTGCAGACAAACGTCATGCACCACCTGATCAAACGCCCGCTGCAAAAACGTCGAGTAGATAGCACAGAACGGCTTATACCCCTTCGTCGCCATCCCGGCCGCGAAGATTACTGCGTGCTCCTCCGCAATCCCCACATCGAAGTACCGCTTCGGATGATGCGGCCTGAAAAGATCGAGCGCCGTCCCATTCGGCATCGCCGCCGTAATCGCCACCACCTTCTCGTTCATCGTCGCCAGCTTCGTCAGGCTCTCGGCAAATATCTCCGAGTAAGTCTTCTGCCCTGCAGGCTTCGTCTCGCCCGTCTCCGCGTTGTACGGCCCCAGCCCATGAAACTTCTTCTGTTTCTCAAGAGCCGGCTGGAACCCTCTGCCCTTCTGCGTAATCGCATGTAGCACCACCGGCCGGTTCTGCGTCTTCAAAAATTTAAAGGTCTCAATCAGCAAAGGCAGATTATGCCCATCGATAGGTCCGAAGTAATTCAGTCCGAACTCCTCAAACAACATGCCCGGCCCAATCAACCCCTTCGCCGCCTCTTCCGCCTTGCGCGCCAGATGCGCCACCGTCTTGCCGCCAAACCGCTCCACCAACTCCGCGGCCTTGCCATGCAGGCTTGAGATCGTCGGGTTCGTCACAATCTTGTGGAAGTACTGCGCAATCGCCCCCACATTTTTGTCGATAGACCACGCGTTGTCGTTCAACACCACGATCATCCGCTTCGTCTGCGACGCAATGTTGTTCAGCGCCTCAAACGAGATCCCGTTCGTAAACGCCGCATCCCCTGCAAGCGCAACAATATGTTCCTTGCCTCCAGACATGTCACGCGCCACAGCCATCCCCAGCGCCGCACTCAACGCCGTCCCGGCATGACCCGCGCCATAGCTGTCATGCTCGCTCTCCGTCCGCAGCATAAAGCCGTTCAATCCGCCCGGCTGCCGAATCGTATGGAACGTCCGCTCCCGCCCAGTCAACAGCTTATGCACATATGCCTGATGGCTCACGTCAAAGACAAAGCTATCCTGCGGCGTATCGAACACGTAGTGCATCGCAATCGTCAGTTCCACCACACCCAGGTTCGGCCCGATATGCCCGCCTGTCTTCGCCACACCCACTATCAACCGCTGGCGAATCTCCTCCGCAAGTTGCTCCAATTCCGTAATCGATAGCTTTTTTACATCTGCCGGGGATTTAATTTGCTCAAGAAGTGCACTCATTTAAATTCCTGTCTCGCAGTTCCGGACAATCTCCCGGGACCCGCGCGGGCCAGTTGAAATCACAGCCCGCACAATGACGCAGTTAACAAGTATATCAACTCGTTGCAACTGAAATACCATGGCTCGTTTTGCACCCCTGCCCTCCCGCACTCAGGGGGATACTTAGTGCATCTACCGAAAAAGCAAACCTTTACCTCCAATTCTTCGTCAAACCTACTATGACGAAGTCGGTCTGGATCGTTGTCGCGTTTCTCTGTATGGTCTGCATCGTCGCGCTCCTGATCGCTCCTTTGGTCGACCCTCCTGCGACTCGTCTGCTTTCGGACTCGTCTCAGCTCCTAATGCTTTGCTGGGCAATTGCTGTTACCTATGTGTTATTCAGCAATCTTTCGAGGCTTCTTCCCTTCTCGAGCTTGAGCCGTGCCACAATCCCCTCTCGTGCCAGCCACACCGCTCTTCACCCTCTCATTATGAGCAGTCTCATGCGCCGCTAGAATTTCGCTCCCCCACTTTGCAATCTTCAAACTGGGTAATCGGACCTAATAGCGAACCGTCTGTGGAGGGTCAAGTGAAGTATTCAGAAGTTATGCTGGCGTGGAAGTCCATCCTCTCGGGCAGGACTCCATCATTATCCATCGAAATTACCCGCGAATGCCCTCTGCGCTGTCCCGGCTGCTACGCCTACGATCCGGCCCACCTCAGATCCAGCTCGGGGGTTACCCTGCGCCAGCTATCCGATTACAAGGACAACGAGCTGGTTCGCAACGTCCTCAAGGTCGTAGATCACCACCGGCCGCTTCATGTCTCCCTCGTAGGTGGAGACCCACTGGTCCGGCATCGCGAGCTCGAACTAATCATCCCCGAACTTGATCGTCGCGGAATTCACGTTCAGATAGTCACCAGCGCCTTCCGCGTCATCCCTGCTCACTGGAAGCAATTCAAACGCCTGAACGTCGTAGTCTCCATCGACGGCCTGCAACCCGAGCACGATCTTCGTCGTGCGCCTGCAACCTACGAAAGAATTTTGAAGAACATAGCCGACGCAAGCATTACAGTACACTGCACCATCACCGGCCAGATAGCCGGACGGCCCGGCTACCTTGAGGAATTTCTTCGCTTCTGGGGTGAGCAGCCGCAGGTCAACAAGGTCTGGATGAGCATCTTCACCCCCCAGATCGGCGCAACCGGTCCTGAGATTCTCTCGCCGGCCCTGCGCGCCTCAGTCATTGAAGAACTGCTGCGGCTTCGGCCTCTTTATCCGATTCTCGACATGCACAAGTCCCTCATCCTTGAACTCCTCCATCCGCCTGCATCCCCTGCGGACTGCATCTTCGCCCGCACCACGCGCAGTATATCGGCCGATCTCAAAACAAAGATAACTCCATGTCAGTTCGGTGGAGATCCCGATTGCTCTCAATGTGGCTGCATCGCCTCTATGGGCCTTGCGGCAGTTGGCCATCACAGGGTCCTGGGTGGTATCACTGCTGGACATCTATTCAAAGTCTCAGACATCATTGGTGCCAGTTACCGCAAGCTTCTTGATCCACAGGAAAAGAGGGCCGAAACTCGATGACTCCATTTATTTCCGAGCACACTATTGAAATCGATAGCACCGGACTGGCCTCGCCTTTCAACCCCCTGCAGGCCGATCTCCGCCGGCAGCTTGTGCGCTTCGGCCGGTGGGTCCAACGCCTCGGTTACACTCCCGGCACCGCCGGAAATCTCTCCGTCCGGCTTGATGACCGGCTCATCCTGGCCACGCCCACCGGTTGCAGCAAAGCCATGCTACGCAGCTCCGACATGGTCGTCATTGATAACGACGGAAACCAGCTCTCCGGCTCCCGCAAAGTCACCAGCGAAATCGGAATGCACCTCGCCGTCTATCGAATGCGCCCGGACGTCCGCGCCATCGTTCACTCGCACCCGCCTATCGCCACTGCCTTCGCAGCCTGTGGAACCCCCCTCGACCAGCCCATCTGCTCCGAAATCATCATGACAACCGGCCTCGTCCCGCTCGCCCCATATGCTACCACTGGCACCGACGAAGTCGGGGCCAGCCTCGAACCATTCATCCCCGATCACGACGCAGTGCTCCTCGCAAACCATGGTCTCCTCACCTACGGTGTCTCCCTTGTTGACGCGTTCATGAAAACAGAAACCGTGGAGCACTTCGCCCAGGTCTGCCTCGCCGCTCATCAAATGCGAGGAGCCATTCCACTCCAGCCAAAAGACATCGAAAAGCTCCAGGAAGCTCGTGCCCGCTACAAACGCAATGCCTCTCAATCCTGTAGTTAATCTCCTCCACTCGCTTCCCCCTGGTCTCTGTAAACCGGATGTAGCCGCCCTGATACCATCGAAGTTGGCTCATCATGACAGAAACTGCATCCCCCATTCGTGTTCGCATTGCACCATCCCCCACTGGCGACCCACACGTAGGCACCGCTTACATCGGCCTTATCAACTACATCTACGCCAAACAACGCAACGGCCAGTTCGTCCTGCGCATCGAGGACACCGACCGCGCCCGCTTCGTCGCCACCTCCGAGCAGATGATCTTCGACGCCCTCCACTGGCTGGGCCTAACCTGGGACGAAGGCCCTGACGTCGGTGGCCCTTATGGCCCTTATCGCCAATCCGAACGCACCGAAATCTATCGCCGTCACGCCGAAATCCTCCTCGCCAACGGTACCGCCTACCGCTCTTTCGAGACAGCCGAAGAACTTGAGGCTCTGCGCCAGCGCCAAATCGCCGCCAAGCTCCCCCCGCGATACGACGGCGCGCACCGCGACCTCACCCAGACCCAGATCGACGCCTACCTCGTCGAAGGCCGCCCCTACGTCATCCGCATGAAGGTCCCCGCCGGCAGCACAACCTTTCGCGACGAGCTCCGCGGCAACGTCACCTTCGACCACTCCAACGTCGACGACCAGGTCCTACTCAAGTCCGACGGCTTCCCCACCTATCATCTCGCCAACGTCGTTGATGACCACCTCATGCGCATCACCGACGTCATCCGCGCCGAAGAGTGGATCTCCTCCACCCCCAAGCACGTCCTCCTCTACAACGCCTTCGGCTGGACCATCCCGCGCTTCTGGCACATGCCGCTCCTGCGCAACCTCGACAAGTCCAAAATCTCCAAGCGCAAAAATCCCGTCTCCCTCGTCTACTATCGCGAGTCCGGCTTCCTCCCCGAAGCCATGATCAACTTCCTCGGCCTCATGGGCGGAGGCATGCCCTCACCCACGCCCATCGAGATAGTCAACGGCGCAAAAGAAAACGAGATCTTCTCCCTAGATGAGATGCTCCAGAAGTTCGAAGTCCCCAACATCCGCCTCGGCGGTCCCGTCTTCGATCTCACCAAGCTCCGCTGGCTCAACAGCGAGTACATCCGCGCCCTCTCGCCCGTTGCTTTCTTCACCGCCCTCCGCTCCACCATCCTCTCCGACCGCTACCTCAGCGAAGTCTCCATCCTCATCCAGACCCGCATCGAAACCCTCGGCGAGTTCGGCGACCTGACCGCCTTCCTCTTCCAGGACAAAGTCCTCCCACCCCCCGACGTCTGGGTCCCCAAAAAGCGCACCCCCGAAGAAACCCTCCTCTTCGCCTCCGACCAGCTAGCCGTCCTCGAAGCGCTCCCAGCCGAAGCCTGGACCCACGAAGCCATGGAACCCGCCCTGAAAAAACTAGGCGAAGAAAAATCCTGGTCCGTCAAAGAAAACTTCATGCTCCTCCGAGCCATCCTCACCGGCAGCACCATCTCGCCTCCACTCCTCGAGAGCATGGTCGTCTTCGGCAAGGCCCGAACCCTCGACCGCCTCCGCCGCTTCCTCGAAGCTCAGAAAAAGTTTAACCGCAACAAGGAAGTAGATTGCAGTTGCCTATTGAAGGACGGATAATCTACCTCAGGTCAGGTTCATGGACAAGCCTCACATCATCGAAACGCTGCGCGATCACAGTACCGAGCTCAAAGCCGCGGGTGTCGCGCATCTGCGCGTGTTTGGCTCGGTAGCGCGAGATGAGGCCTCATTACACTCCGATGTAGACGTAATGGTCGAGTTCGATAACTCCAGGCTTCAAACACTGGTCACTGTGGGACATCTGCAAAGCCGCCTGACAGACATGCTCGGTCGACAGGTCGATCTCTCATCCTCTGATTGGATGAAGGAGCCTGTTCGCACTGAGGCACTACGCGAGGCCGTCCTTGCCTTTTAGAGATCCCCAAAGCCACCTGCGCGACATTCTGGAAAGTATCAACAACATCGAACTCTTTGTCGGCGATATGGACTTCGACGCCTACCGGAACGAAAGGAAAACAAAGTCTGCCGTCGAACGCGAACTACAGATCATCACCGAAGCTGCAATAAGGCTTGGTGATGAGGCTGAAACTCTATGCCCTGGCCAGGATTGGAGGGGGTCCGCGGAATGGGTAATGTCCTGCGTCATGAATATCACCGAGTCGACGACAGGATCGTCTGGAATACCGTTAAGGTTGAATTGCCACCGTTGAAAGAAGCAGTCTCATCCGTGCTGAGCGCGCTTCAAGGAAACAAGCCGTCAGACACCGCACACGGCTAGGCCTTCATCCAGCTTTTTCTCATGGCGAATCTCCTTGAGCGTTTTGCACACCGCAAGAAATCTCGCTCACTCAAATTAACCTTGCCTGAAATTAGAATGAAGCCGCATTTAAAGGCTCTCACTCCTCCGCAATATTCCCCAGACACCGCTCTAGCAGCCCCGCAAGCCGCACAATCTCACCCTCCGAAACACCAACCCACATCTTCTTCTCCACTCGTTTCACCGCAGCCTCCGCATCGCGCAGCAGCCTCTCACCCGCCTCAGTCAACGATGTCGCGAGCACACGGTCATTCCCCTTGTCCTTGTGCCGCTCGATCCACCCATCCTTCTCCGTCCGCTCAATCAGCGCCTGCACGGTCTGCGGAGTCACATAGCAAACCCGCGCCAGTTGCGCGCCCGAGCTTCCCGGCGCATTCTTGATCGCATGCAGCACTTGCAGCTGAGCCGTAGTCACTCCCTGCGGCCGCAGCTCCTCATCCAGCCGCGCCCTGAAGCCAACCAGGATGCGCTTCATAAGCTGCACCGCCCGCCGCTTCTCCGATACCGTCTTTTTAAGACTCCGCGTCATCTTAATTATCAGTCTCCTGATAATATATCAGGAGACTGATATGGCCACCGCAACCCAGGTGCTCTCCCCCAGTAAGAGCCCAGCCCAACTCGCAGCAGCGTGGAAGCCCCACCACAATCCGTGGGTCGTCGCACTGACGGTCACTCTGGCCACCTTCATGGAGGTCCTCGACACCTCCATCGCCAACGTCGCGCTCCCCCACATCGCCGGCTCCCTCGGCGCGTCCCAGGACGAGGCCACCTGGGTCCTCACCTCCTACCTCGTCTCCTCCGCCGTCATCCTCCCCATCTCCGGCTGGCTCTCCAACCGCTTCGGCCGCAAGCGCTTCTACATGACCTGCGTCGCCATGTTTACCGTCTGCTCTCTGCTCTGCGGCGTCGCGCCTACCCTTGGCTTCCTCATCATCGCCCGCATCCTGCAAGGCCTCGGCGGCGGCGGCCTCGCGCCCTCCGAGCAGGCCATCCTCACAGACACCTTCCCCATCGAAAAACGCGGCCAGGCCTTCGCCGTCTACGGCATGGCCGTCGTCTTCGCGCCAGCCATCGGTCCCACCCTCGGCGGCTGGATCACCGACAACTTCAACTGGCACTGGATCTTCTTTATCAACCTGCCCGTCGGTCTGCTCTCGCTCTATCTCTCCAACCGCATCGTCGAAGACCCGCCTCACCTCATCGCCCGCAAAGAGGCCTCGAAGCACCTCAAGGTCGACTTCATGGGCCTCGGTCTCGTCGCTCTCGGCGTCGGCCTCCTCGAGTTCACCCTCGACAAGGGCCAGGAGAAAGACTGGTTCTCCGACCCCGGCATCCGTTTCACCTTCTTCGCCGCCATCGTTCTTCTCATCTGGTTCGCCTACTGGGAGTGGCATCACCCCGATCCCATCGTCGACCTCAAGCTCTTAAAGAACCGCAACTTCGGCACCGCCGTCTTCCTTCAGCTCATCCTCGGCATGGTGCTCTTCGGCTCTACCGTCCTCATCCCCCAGTACCTGCAAACCCTCCTTGGCTACACCGCCGAACAAGCCGGCAGAGTCCTCTCTCCCGCTGGCTTCGTGCTCATGTTCATGATGCTCGTCGCCGGCCGCCTCGTCGGCAAGGTCGACGCCCGCGCCATGGCCGCCGCCGGCTACTTCTTTACCGCGCTCGGTGTCTTCAACCTCACCCGCCTCGACCTCAACACCTCCTTCGCGACCGTCACCCTCTGGCGCGCCCTTCAGGTAATGGCGCTGCCCATCATCTTCATCCCGATCAGCACGCTCAACTACATCGGCGTCCCCCCCGAAAAGACCAACCAGATCTCCTCGCTCTCCAACTTCGCCCGCAACATCGGCGGCAGCGCTGGCACTGCGCTCCTCACCACCTTCATCGCGCGCACCTCGCAGACGCACCAGCAGACCCTGGCAGCCAACGTCATCCCCAACAGCGTCCCCTACAACCTCTACATGAATCAGGTCCAGAAGGCCCTCGTCCAGGGCGGCATGGCCTCCGCCCAGACCGCCTCAGCCGCCATCGCCTACGCCTACCGCCAGATGCAGCTGCAGGCCACCATGCTCAGCTACAAGAACGCCTTCGTAGTCCTCTCCTCCCTGCTCATATGTCTGGTCCCCCTGCCCTTCGTCATGCGCCTCCCCAAAAAGCGCGCGAAGCCTTCACCCGAAGCCATGAGCCACTGATTACATACTTGAGACCGCGATGAAGGAGGCCTGCGCACCGAGCCTCCCTCATCGCGGCATAGTTATGACTTCACTGAGCCTGCTGATTGTCCGCTGGAAACTCCAGCCACGGCGTCGTCAATATATGTTTGCCGTTTGCCGATGAGCAACTCCCTCCACCCGTCGACCCGGAGAAGCAGTTCCACCAGTTCCACGTAGCATCCACCGGCCCGGTCCCGATGTTATCTACGCCGGTATTATGGCCCATCAGATTATTGAACATGACCAGCACCAGTGACGGGTCGCTGATCGCAACATCATCCGTCTCACGCTGAATCGTATTGCCCGAGATGATGTTGCCCGCATTCGCTCCCGCCGAGTACAGGTTGATGCCCGTCGGCCCTGGTGTCGCCGCATCCTCCGTATCCGCGGCGTTATCGACGACCATGTTGCCCACCAGCATATTGTTCGTCATATTCTGGCCGGGCACATGTGAATGCATCGAGATGCCGGGAATCCCATTCTTATTCACATAGTTATTCGCCACAACATTTCCATAGGCCGCAGCGCCCGGAATCGACGCAAAGATCCCTATCCCTGCGCCGCCGCCGTTCGCCAGTCCATTGCTCGCCGAGTGGTTCCCATAGATCGTGTTATGAAACACGCCCGGAGGCACCGCCACGCCGCTGAACGGCGCCTGCACATGCGACGCCAGCACGATGCCGCACGCATAGGCATTGTCGTGGACTTCGTTGAAGCTGATCAGATTGTCATGGTTCGCGCCTGTATCGTCCGACAGCAGAATGCCGCCCGAATTCCCGTGCACCGTGTTCGCGGTCACAATCGAGTGGTCGGCGCCCAGCAGGTGAATGCCCTCGCCACAATCCATCTGCTCGCCCGGCTCAAACCCCTCGATCCCCGGACACGTTCCGTTATTCAGCGATTGATTGTTATTTGTCACCTCATTATTCGAAACCGACACGTAAGACGCATTCGCAATCAGAATGCCCTCAAAGTTGGCCTTCTTCACCGTGAACCCCGAAATATGCACCTGCGAAAGGCCCGGCGCCAACATCCCATTCACAAAGATGCCTCTGCTCAGTCCATCGGCATTGATCGTCGCATCCGTTCCGTTCAGCGACAGCGCCTTCGTGATAATCACATACTCCTTGTACGTCCCCGGCCCAACTTCGATAACGTCGTTCGCGGCAGCGGCAGCCACTGCATCTGAAATATGGCTATAGCAGTGCCCCACTCCGCCTGGGGTTACGCAAAGAGTTGCCCCTTGAGCTCCTGTAACGGCAAGCGAAGCCGCGACTCCTGCGGCGAGCAGCGGATATTTAAACGATTGCATGAGATTCTCTCCTTGATTCAACGAGGGAGTGGGCGTTCGCCTCTGACGGCTGCGCAATAGCCCACGAGAACGGTTTTCCCAGTGAATGAACGTCAGAGATCCTGATTCGAGCGGCCCCATGTTACCGATATGCCGGCTACCTGCAGGAAACCACCGGGGACGAAAGTTGGCCCGGAGAAAAAAACTATTTATAAGGGGCCCGTCTGTCCGTACACCCGATTCGCGACCGCGTCACATCACAGGGCAGAACTCTATCTCGCCAATCCAGGTTGGCCGGGAATTAGCGTACTCCCGTGCGAAGCCATAGAACCATGTTTGAAACCCCGCGTCAAATCCACCCCGACTCATTGCAAAGAAAACGCTCAGCCTGCCTTGAACATCTGCTTGATCCCGCGCAGAGCCTGCCGAGTCCGCTCCTCGTTCTCAATCAGCGAGAACCGCACATGCCCGTCACCATGCTCGCCGAAGCCCACCCCAGGGCTCACCGCAACCTTGGCCTCCAGCAGCAGCTTCTTCGAGAACTCAATCGACCCCAGCGCCCTGTACTGCTCCGGAATCCGTGCCCACGCAAACATCGTCGCCTTCGGCATCTCCACCGGCCAGCCCAGCTTATTCAACCCCGGCACCAGCACATCTCGCCGGCACTTGTAGTTCTCGACAATCTCGCGAACGCAATCCTGCGGCCCTTCGAGCGCAGCAATCGAAGCCACCTGTATCGGCGTAAACGTCCCATAGTCGAAGTAGCTCTTGATCCGCCCCAGCGCCGACACCAGCTTCTTGTTCCCCACCATGAAGCCTACGCGCCAGCCCGGCATGTTGTAGCTCTTCGAAAGAGTAAAGAACTCAACCGCAATGTCCTTCGCGCCCGGAACCTGCATCACGCTCGGCGCCTTGTATCCATCGAAGGTCAATATCGGCATAAGCCAGGTCATGCACTAATATAGATCCCCAGCTCCTTGCACAGCGCCAACCACGCGCTCAAAGAACGCCAGGTCCACGCACTGCGCTGTAGGATTAGCCGGAAAGTTCAAAATCAGCATCTTCGGTCGAGGCTCCATCCGCGGCAGCTCATCTCCAGCTTCTCGAGCAGCGCAGCAGAATCGGTTCCGTCCAGAGCAATGCTCTGCACCTTCGACCCCGCAATCACCGGCCCGAAGATATGGATCGGATAGCTCGGATTCGGCACAGCAACCGTGTCTTCATCGTCGAGCACCGCCAGGCAAAGATGCGCAATCCCTTCCTTCGACCCAATCGTCACGATCGCCTCGGTCTCCGGATCGAGGTCCACGTCATACCGCGCTTGTACCAGTTGCAATCGCCCTGCGCAGCCGCGGCACGCCGCGCGACAGCGAGTAGCGGTGCGTCACCGTCTTCTGCGCCGCCTCAATCAGCTTGTCGACAATGTGCTTCGGCGTCGCGCCGTCCGGGATTGCCCATCCCGAAGTCGATAATGTCTTCGCCTCGCTTGCGTGCCGCTGCCTTCAACTCCGTCGTGATGTTGAACACATACGCCGGCAGCCGCTGCAGTCTTCTAAACTCTTCCATTTGCTCCTCTGCTTCCTTCATCTATCTCAACCATCCCGCAGCCGACGCCAAGTATGAATGTAACAACCCACGCTCTACTTCGCTGTGAAAATCACCTGCACCGGCCAGCGTCTTCGGCGGATAACAAGCTGCCGTGATCGCACGCCTGGTAGTGCAGCGAGCCCTCAACCGTGTGCTCGCCCGCCGCCGCCACCACCGGCAGCTTCACCACAAACTCGCCCGTATAAACATCCAGCTTCTCCTTCGGATCGAAGCTGAAGCTATACGACGTCCCCGCCGGATACACCACCTCCGCCGCCTTCACCCCATCCGCCGGCTGCAACGTAATCACCGTCGGAATCAGCAACTCAGACTTCGGCGTATGCGAGTTCACGTGGAACCCATCCATCACCTTGAACCTGCAGCTCCAGCACGCTCGCGCTTGCCCGCCTTCACCACCTGCGGCTCGGCGTCGTAAATCACATACCCCTTCGGCTTCACCGGCGGAGCATCCAGGTTCCCCATCTGCTGTGCGATCAAACCACTGCCGCCGGCCATAACACCCACCAGCAACAGCGCAAGCCGCCTCAACGTCCACCTGCAACGGCAGCGCTCGCGCCAGCCACCTGCACCGTGCTCTGCCCCGCGACACTCGCGCTTCCACCCGAAGCAATCGTCTTCTTGATGTTCTCCTCGATCTCGTCCTTCCCTCCATATCCAGCCGTCTCCACCACCACCTTGCCGTTCCTGTCCACATAAAACGACATCGGCAGCACATCCAGCCCACCATACGCCTTCTGCACCTTCCCATCCGTCAGCAGGATCGGATAAGTCACTCCTGTCTTCTTTGCCACCTCAGCGATCTTGTCATTGCCTGCATCAACATCATCCGCCAGCCCCAGTATCTCCAGCCCCTGCGCCGAATACTGCTTCCGGAACTCTTCAAACTCCGGCATCTCCAGCTTGCAGGGTCCGCACCACGTCGCCCAGAAGTTCACCAGCACCGGCCGCCCCTTATAGTCGCTCAGTGAAACCTTCTTGCCATCCAGTGTCGTCAGCGTAAAGTTCGGCGCCTGCTTCCCCAGCATCTTCGGAGCCTCGACGTCGTCACTGCTCGCGCCTCCGCCGGCAGCACCGCCCTCGGGGATCAACGCCACGTGGCTCTCCTGCGCCTTCTGCATCGCCAGCCGACGCTCGCGCAGGTTATGCCATCCCGCCCACAGCATCAGCGAGATCCCCACAACCATCAACCCGACCACCAGTATCATCCGCTTCACAGCGTCCATCCTCCCAGCGAGCGGGACTCCCTCGCCTGTCCTTCAAGTTTACCGCCAATACGGCGACAACGCCGCCCTCACCACATGAGAGCTCCTCCACCCTCTCAGCGTTACAGAGCCCGCCAAACCCAGCCCGTTACAGCCCAGCGCACCTCATCTCCTCTGCTAGCATCATCATGGCTCTCACCCCATGTCCAGCAAAACGTCCAGCAAAATGTCCAGCGAATCCCAATCCGCCATCCAACCCTCCGACTTCGTCCGCATCGAAGCCGCCGCGCTCCTCGACCTCGCCCTCCGTCTCGACACCTCCATGCTCGCGCCCTTCACCGCGGCCGTGGACATACTCCTCGCCGCCGCCACTACGCAGCGCATCCTCCTCACCGGCATCGGCAAGTCCGGCATCATCGCCCGCAAGATCGCCGCCACCCTCCGCTCCACCGGCACCGCGGCCCACTTCCTTCATCCCGCCGAAGCCGTCCACGGCGACCTCGGCATGGCCACGCCCAACGACATCGTCCTCGCCCTCTCCTACAGCGGCGAGACCGAGGAGCTCCTCAACCTCATCCCCTCCTTCAAGCGTCTTCGCCGTCACCCTCATCGCGCTCTGCAGCTCGCCCGACTCCACCCTCGCGCAAGCCAGCGACATCTTCCTCGACATCAGCGTCTCCGCCGAAGCCTGCCCGCTCAACCTCGCCCCCACCGCCTCCACCACCGTCATGCTCGCCCTCGGCGACGCTCTCGCCCTCGAGCTCAGCCGCCGCCGCGGCTTCCACACCGCCAACTTCGCTGACCTCCACCCCGGCGGCCGCCTCGGCGCGCGCCTCGCCCGCGTCCGCGATCTCATGCACACCGGCGATGCACTCCCACACGTCGCCCCCGAAACCCCCATGCCCCAGGTCATCTACGAGATGTCCCGCAAAAAACTCGGCATGACCACAGTCCTCAGCCCCGAAGGCCACCTCCTCGGCATGATCTCCGACGGCGACCTCCGCCGCCTCCTCGAGCGCGACGGCAATCGCGCCCTCGATCACACCGCCGGCGAGATCATGAATCGTACCCCCATCACCATCGACACAGCCGCCTTCGCCTCCACCGCCCTCGAAATCATGGAGACTCGCAAGATCACCGCACTCATCGTCGTCTCTGAAACCGGCATCGTAGAGGGGGTCGTCCACCTGCACGACCTCTGGTCACTCCAACTCACCTAAGACGCCGAGAAGCCCTGACGAGGAAGCTGAAATGTCTTTGCTTTGAAAGGGCGGGACTGGTAGCCCAATGCTTTAGCTCTGGGTCTCCCCGCCGTAAAAACAATAATTTCAGCGGCTTTAGCCTCTTAGGGAATGTTTATGTTGGCCAGCACCCTCTGACTCCACCTGAGATCTTCGATTTCACCCAGCTTAAGGCGCCAGATGCTCTCGCTCGCCCCACCTAATCTCTTTCACGCGTTGCTGCGTCAGCCAACTCAATAACTGAGCGGCCCGTTCAACCAATCGCGCCGGGTCCGGCTCGCTCGTCGCATCGAACCTTCCATTCGTGTATGGCCGGTCTTCAACGATCTGCGAGAGCACCAGAAGTATCCTTGTCTTCGGGCAACACGCATGCACCACGTCCGCGATCGCCTCCGCATCTTTGTGCGCGATCGTGTGGCACAGCACAAGCAGGTCAGGCGCTCCGAACGTGACGGCATCAAATGCATTCTCACCAAGGCAGCAGACGACCTCGGCTCCGGTCTTCCTCAGAACCTCGCCACGCGTCTCCAGCAATCGAACGTCCTCACCAGCCAAAACTATCTTCGGCATACCGTCCACGCTGACAACCGACAACTGAGACCTAGCAACTAGCACTAGCAACTAGCAACTAGCAACTAGCAACTAGCAACTAGCAACTAAAGTCTAAGAAATTAAGAATTGGAAAATCTGCCGCCTACACGACATAGGACAAAGAATTCGCGCCATTACTACTTTGCAGAATCCTCGTGTACGACGCCCGCACAATCCCGTAGCACTCGCATGCCGTCACCGCAAGAGCAGACCGATCCAGAATATGCAGCTTCCCCCGGCTGTACCCGATTATCCCGCGGCGCTGCAACACTCCTGCGGCCACAGTCACAGTCGATCGCTGCACCCCCAGCATCTGCGCCAGGAACTCCTGGGTCAGCTGCAGCGAATCACTCTCCATGCGGTCAGACGAAGTCAGCAGCCATCGTGCCAGGCGCGGTTCAACCTCGTGCATCCGATTACACAGCACCGACTGCGTAACCTGCACCAGTTGTAGATATGCAAACGCATGCACTATCCGCTGCATCTCTCCGCCCTTCAAAAACTGGTCCCGCACAATCGACGAGCGAATCCGTAACCCGTCCCCGCCCCCCTGCATCACTACCGTGTGAAGCATTTGCGGCTGATCCAGCAGCGCCGGAAGTCCCGCAAAACCCTCCCGGCCAATCACCCCAACCTCTACCGTTTCGCCCTTCTCCGTCATCGCATCCGTCGAAATCAACCCGTTATTCAGAAAATAGAGATATTCGATCGGCTGGTTTGGTTCTGAGAGTCTTTTGCCCAGCGGCAACTCCACTGGAACCAAAAACTTAGCCAGAGCCTCGTACTCAGCTTCCGGCAATTGATTCAGAATGATATTTCTCTGCCGCTGCATCGAGTTGGAGGATGCTCCGTTGATGGGCATTTCAATATCCTTTGCGCGAGGAAAACTTCCGTTCCTCTAGCCGCAAGGACTGGTTGCCCACTGTTCGGCGCGGGGCAGGTGAGTGCGATTACTCCGACTGTACGCCTTTGTACGGAAAAGTCTGTCGCATGTACGACATAGCGGAAACAATTCCGTCGCTAAGTACCAATGGGTGTCACATAATCGTCCAAAAGATAAATGTCGCTCAGATAACATCACCCCTCAAAAATCAGCCGCCCCGCAACCCCGGCCGCCCGGCAGTTTAGAATGAAGACTTCATCCTAATGTCCGCTCACTATGAATGCGCGGGCCGGAAAGTGCTCTCGTTGCCCATGCATCGCTGGTCTCAACTCTTCATCCCCACCCTCCGCGAAGCCCCCGCAGACGCCGAAGTCGCCAGCCACAAGCTCCTGCTCCGCGCCGGCTACATCCGCCAGCTCGGCGCCGGCATCTACAGCTACCTCCTCCTCGGCAACCGCTCCCTCAACAAGATCATCGCCATCGTCCGCGAAGAGATGGACAAGATCGGCCAGGAGTTCCTCCTCCCCGCCCTCAACCCGCGCGAGATCTGGGAGGAGTCCGGCCGCTGGGCCGTCATGGGCGAGAACATGTTCCGCCTCAAGGACCGCAAAGGCGCCGAGCTCTGCCTCGCCATGACCCACGAAGAGGTCATGACCTCCATCGCCCGCAACGAGCTGCGCAGCTACAAGCAGCTCCCGCAGATCTGGTACCAGATCCAGACCAAGTTCCGCGACGAGCCCCGCCCCAAGTCCGGCCTGCTGCGCGTCCGCCAGTTCATCATGAAGGACGCCTACTCCTTCGACATCGACGACGCCGGCCTCGACGCTCAGCTACGACAAGCACGACGCAGGCCTACCGCCGCATCTTCACCCGCTGCGGCCTCGAGTTCGTCGCCGTCGAAGCCGACTCCGGCGCCATGGGCGGCTCCGCGCTCGCAGGAGTTCATGGTCTACACCGACGCCGGCGAAGACCTCATCGCCAGCTGCTGCCTCCGGCTACGCCGCCAACCTCGAAAAGGCCACCAGCACAGCTCGCCGCCGTCGAAGACCTCGCCCCCACCGGCGACGGCATGCCCGAACTCGTCCACACGCCCGGCCAAGCGACCATCGACGAGGTCGGCGCCTTCCTCAACATCGCAGCCCCAGCAGCAGATCAAGACGCATGGCCTACATGGTCGAACTCGCCAGCGCGGACCACGCCAAGCTCGGCAAGCTCCGCGCCCGTCGTCGTCTTCCTGCGCGGCGACCACCAGCTCAACGAGGCCAAGCTCGCTCGCCATCGCCGGGGCGAACTCCGCCCATGACCGCCGAAGAGACTCGAAGCTCACCTTCAACGCCCCCGCCGGCTACCTCGGCCCCATCGGCCTCGAGAGCCGCTCGCCGCCTCATCCGCAAAGAAGCCCGGCACCCTGCGTCATCCTCGACAAGCGCGCCTCGAAGGCCGCACCAACCTCATCGCCGGAGCCAACAAAGAGGAGTACCACCTCCGCAACGTCACTCCGACGCGCGACTTCAAGCCGACCGTCATCGCCGACGTCCGCAACATCAACGAAGGCGAGCTCGACCCCATCGGCGGCCAGCCCCTGCGCCTCGGCAAGGCCGTCGAGATCGGCCACATCTTCAAGCTCGGCTACAAGTACACCAAGTCCATGGGCGCCTCCGTCCTCAACCGCGACGGCAAAGAGATCACGCCCATCATGGGCTGCTACGGCATCGGCATCGAGCGCATCCTCACCGCCGCCATCGAGTCAGCTCCGCCGCAGTTCAGACCGCAACGGCGGCGATACCTACGCGCTGCCACCCGTCCATCGCGCCCTTCCAGGTCGTCGTCACCATCACCAACGTCGGCGAAGCCCGCGCTCCTCGAAGCCGGCGAAAAGATCGCCGCCGAACTCGACGCCGCCGGCGTCGACGTCCTGCTCGACGACCGCGACGAGCGCGCCGGCGTCAAGTTCAAGGACGCCGACCTGATCGGCATCCCCTACCGCATCAACATCGGCAAGAAGCTCGCCGAAGGCAAGGTCGAACTCGTCGACCGCCTCACCAACACCACCACAGACGTTCCCATCGACGCAGAAGCCGTCCAACGACCTCAGCTCGCTCCAACGTCTAACACTGTTCAGCTACGCCACTGCACCAGCTACGTCTAACAACTGATCCCTATGCCAGTCAAACTCAAACTCGGCAGCAACGCCACCACCGCACCGTCCCACGGCATCTCGGCACGCGCCTTCTGCGCGCGCTCTGCTCATCGCCGTCCTCGCCTGTCGTGCTCGTCGGCGCAGTCGTCTTCGGCTACTACTACTATCAAGTACCAGCAGCGTCGTCGACGACCGCCTCGCCGCCGGCCCCATCTTCGCCAGCGTCTGCGCAGATCTACGCCGCGCCGCAGGAGGTCCGCCCCGGCCAGAGCTCACCGCCGCCACCATCGCGCCGAGCTCCGCCAGGCCGGCTACAACGCCAACCCCCAGCTCGGCACCTTCCAGCTCAACGGCGACACCATCCTCATCAAGCCCGGCCCGCAGAGCTACCACTCCACCGACGGCGCCACCATCACCACCGCCGACGGCGAGGTCGTCAGTCCATCACCGCCGAGAACGGCGCCGCGCTCGCGCGGCTACAAGCTCGAGCCGCAGCTCATCACCGCGCTCTCCGAAGACAAGAACCGCACCAAGCGCCGCCTCGTCACCTACGACGAGATTCCGCCGCACATGGTCCAGGCCGTCACTCGCCATCGAGGACCGCCGCTTCTTCGAGCACGGCGGCATCAACTATCTCCGCACTCGCCAAGTGCGCCGTCATCGACATCGTCTACCGGCCACAAAAGCTGCGGCGGCTCCACCCTCACCCAGCAGCTCGCCAAGCGGCTTCTTCCTCTCGCCCGACAAGAGCCATCACGCGCAAGCTCGCCGAGATCATGATCACCTTCCAGCTCGAAGCCCGCTTCAACAAGCAGCAGATCTTCGAGATGTATGCCAACGAGATCAACCTCGGCCAGCGCGGCAGCTTCGAGATCAACGGCTTCGGCGAAGCCGCGCAGACCTTCTTCGGCAAGGACCTCAGCAGCTCGACCTCGCCGAGTGCGCCACTGCTCGCCGGCATCGTTCCAGCAGCCCAGCTACTGCAACCCCTACCGCCATCCCGACCGCGCCATGGAGCGCCGCAACCTCGTCCTCGACTCCATGGTCGAGACCGGCGCCATCACCGCAGCCGAGGCCGCCGCGCCAAGGCCGAGCCCCTCAGCCTCGCGCCAGCCCAACATCGACGCCAGCGAAGCCCCCTACTTCGTCGACCTCGTCCACGACCAGCTCGTCCAGCGCATCGGCGACCAGGACCTCTCCCACGCAGAGCCTCCGCATCTACACCTCGCTCGACCCCGAGCTCCAGCGCGCCGCCTCCGAAGCCGTCGAGGCCGGCATGAAGAACGTCGACGACCTGGTCCGCAAGCTGCACCGCACGCAAAGGCGAGACGCCGACCCCCATCACCTATCCGCAGGTCGCGCTCGTCGCCCTCAATCCCCACACCGGCCAGGTCCTCGCGCTCGTCGGCGGCCGCAACTACGGCGTCTCGCAGCTCAACCACGCCGTCGCCGAGCGCCCCACCGGCTCCATCTTCAAGCCCTTCGTCTACGCCACCGCCTACAACACCTCGCTCAACGGCACTCGACCTCGGCGGCAACGGCGTCTTCACCGCCCTCACCAGCCTCAACGACGACCCGCAGGACTTCGGCACCGACGGCCAGCCCTACACCCCGGGCAACTTCGAGAAGGGCGAGTACCCCGGCATGGTCACCGCCGTCGAGGCCATCGCCCACTCGCTCAACATCGCCACCATCTCCCTCGCCCAGCTGGTCGGCTACGAGAACGTCGCCGCCCTCGCCCGCGCCGCCGGCATCACCAACGCCCGCGGCACGCCCTCCGTCGCCATCGGCACCTACAACGCCACGCCCATCGACATGGCCGGCGCCTACACCGTCTTCGCCAACAGCGGCGTCCACCTCAAGCCCTGGATGCTCGCCAGCGTCCGCAACGCCAACGGCGACATCGTCGCCGACTTCGCCCCCGAAGCCAAGCAGGTCCTCGATCCCCGCGCCGCCTTCCTCACGCAGTCGCTGCTCGAAGACGTCATGACCTACGGCACCGCCGCCGCCGTCCGCGCGCACGGCTTCACCGCTCCCGCCGCCGGCAAGACCGGCACCAGCCACGACGCCTGGTTCGCCGGCTACACCTCCAACCTCTCTGCATCATCTGGGTCGGCAACGACGACTACACCGACGTCAAGCTCCAGGGCGCCGACGCCGCCGCGCCCATCTGGGCCGAGTTCATGAAGCGCGCCATCCAGCTTCCCGCAGTACTCCGACGTCAAGCCCTTCACCGCCCCCGAAGGCGTCACGATCCATGCGCATCGACAAGGCCACCAGCCTCCTCGCCGACTCCACCTGCCCCAACGACTACCTCTACGTCGCCTTCCTCGACGGCACCGCGCCCAGAACACCTGCAGCCAGATGTCCGAGTCACCCCAGAACTTCTTCCAGAAGCTCTTCGGCATAGGCGGCCACAAAGACACCCAACCCACCCCCAACAACCCGCAACAATCCGAGCCTCTCAACCAACACCCCACCGCGCCCTATCAGCACACCCCGCTACCCCCAATCCCCCACCCAGCACCAGCAACGCCCCCGAACCCAGCCAGCCCACCCCCGAAAAGAAGAAGAATATCTTCCAGAAAATATTCGGCGGCGGCAAAGACAAAGATAAAGACAAAGACCAGCAACCCCAACCCGCACCCACCCAGCCCCGCAGTAACCCCCTTTCCATGTCGCACCAAATCCCGCGAATATGTTTCAGATGCGCTCGATAGAGCTACCGCTTGCTGCTGCCTTCCAACGCAATTGTGCTCTGGTGGAGGGCCTGCTATCTATGCCCAGGCTCTACACTCCTCGCGAAGCGGCCCAAGCCACTGCTTCAATCAAATCGACCGAAGTCATGATTGTTCTACCCGACTGGATTCCTTTGACAATAACGGTTTAATTTGATTTAAAGTCGGTCTGGTCCCCTTGCCGGGGCGGATCCCGAAGGTCCATTTCCGCCTTCCCCGACGGGGAAGAAATTCTGCACTGCCACGCACGGCACTTTTCGTCATTCAAAAGCGGACTGCTGCAACTTGAGCGACCGCATCGCGCGATCGTATGCAGTGTGCAAGAAGCGCAGGTGACGGAAGTCCAGACCGATCCTTCAATACCCGATGAGGCCGCAATGAAGCCAACAGTCTTCCGCTTGTCATTGATATTCACCTTCCTGTGCCTTTTGTCAGTCTCCGCGGGAGCGCAGGTGTCTGCGACCTTGTCAGGTAGAGTCACCGATTCTTCTGGAGGTGCCGTTGCAGCAGCTACTGTGACGGCGAACGACCTTGACACAGGGATGTCGCGAACTGTGGTTACGAGTCAGGTGGGTCAATATCAGATGGTTGCGCTTCCTCTCGGACGCTATGAGGTTCGTGCTACAAAGCAAGGCTACGCCGAACAGATACGAACGGGTGTGGTCCTGGTTGTAGGCCAGGACGCCACTGCCGATTTGGTCCTGCAGGTTGGCGAAGTAAAAGAGCACGTGACCGTGACCGAAGATGCACCTATCGTCAATGTCAGTACTCAGGACATCTCAGGGTTGGTTGGGGAAAAGCAAGTCAAGGAACTGCCTCTGAACGGGCGAAGCTATGATCTGCTTCTACCGCTTAACCCAGGAATCGTAAATTTCACTTCTCAAAAAACAGGCGGCATCGGAGTTTCAAATTCGACCACTGGCAATAACTTTGCGGTATCGGGGAACCGCCCTCAGCAAAATCTCTTCCTGCTGAATGGCGTCGAGTTCACAGGCGCCGCAGAAAATAATATGCAACCCGGAGGTCCAAGTCAGCAACTTCTGGGAGTTGAGGCAGTCCGAGAGTTCAACGTGCTGCGCGACTCTTACGGTGCCGAATACGGGAAGCGCCCTGGAGCCCAGGTAATTATCGTCACACAATCAGGAAGCAATCAGTGGCATGGCTCTGTCTATGAATTCCTGCGTAATAATGCGCTGGACGCACCCAACTACTTTGACCTGGGCTCCGCGCCCTTGTTTCAGCGAAATCAATTTGGAGTTGCGTCAGGCGGCCCTCTAAGAAAGAACAAAACCTTTCTGTTCGCAAACTACGAAGGATATCGGCAGCATCTGCACCAAACCTCGGTGGCATTTGTACCCGACCTGGCCTCCCGTGCAGCCGCCGTTGCGAGTGTGAAGCCGTTGCTCAATTTATGGCCGACCCCTGCAGCGAGCGATCCTGACTTCAGCGGAATCGCGCAAGTCTACAGCACCCCGTTGCAGACCATCGAGCGAGAATTTTGGAACTGCCCGCTTCGACCAGGTCTTCTCGTCGAAAGATACTCTTTCGGGAACTTACACCATCGACGATGGCAGTGATTTCACGCCGACAACAATCGATCCGTACAGCACCGACATTCTGAATCTCCGGGAGCAGGTCATCAGTCTGGACGAGACCCATGTCTTTTCGCCCTCTTTGCTGAACGTGGCTCGGCTTGGATTTTCGCGTGCCGGCTACTTCTTTACTGGAGAGCCGACCCCGGGCACGCCCGCAACCGGCGTGCCGGGCTTCCTCGCCGGACTTCCGGTAGGTGCAGTCGTGGTGGGAGGAAGCGCTGCATCGAATCCCCAGGCTCAGATTGGCCTGGCGGGAAGTAACAACGGAAGTAACTTAAGAGTTGCAAGAAATCTATTCACCTATGAGGATCGTGTGACACTGTCGCGCGGTATTCATCAGGTAAGCTTCGGCGCCTGGTTCCAACAGTTCCAATCGAACGAGACGTTAGCCCTCAGCCAATATGGACAGGCAACGTTTGCCAGTCTTCAGACATTCCTGACCGGCGTCACCAGCACGTTCTTATATGATCCGGCGCCGACTGCGATGAACTGGCGGTCTCTGTTCGGTGCGGGATACGCTCAGGATGTAATTCGCTTTAAACCAAAGTTAACGCTGAGCCTCGGTTTTCGTGGTGAATTCTCGACCGGCTGGAATGAAGCTCATGGGCGCGCGTCCACTTACACCTTTTCGAACGGCGTCATCTCTAACCTGCCGGACGTCGGAAACAATACGTTCACGACCAATAACGCAAAGTTTCTGCCTGGGCCACGAATTGGTCTGGCGTGGAGTCCTCATCTCGACAAGACAGTCGTCCGCGCCGGATTCGGAATGTACTACGACCTTCAGGACGCGCTCGGATACCGCACCGACCAGAACGCTCCATTCAATCCGACTTACAGTATTGCCGCTTTGACCGTCTCCCAGCTTCCCATCTCCCCACAGGCTCCGGTCCCGAAAAATGCCCTTCTGGTAGCGGGGGGCGTTCAGCCCAATTTGAAGATGCCAACTCTGATCTCTTACTCGTTAAGAGTGGAACAGGCGCTGGACAAAAATACATCGTTGACGGTGGGATACGTAGGCTCTCACGGTTATCACGAACTTATCGGAATCGATGCCAACCAGCCGGTCCCGACGATTTGTCCCGGTTCGCCTTGCCCGGCACTATACCCGGCTACCTTCCCGGCGCCGCTTGCGAACTCAGCCGTTCCGGCAGAATCTTATTACATTCCTGCTGGAGCTCCAAAGGCCAATACCACGCTGGCAAATACCTGGACATGGTTTTCTGTCGGTAATAGTAGCTATAACTCGCTCCAGGCAGACCTCAACCATCGTTTCAGCCACGACTTTGCTCTGCGTGGCGTTTACACATTTTCAAAAGCCTTGGATGACGGGGATTCATTGAACGCTACGACGGCAGGAAACGCGCCGGCCCTCGCCTCTAACCCATACAACTTACGCGCAGATTGGGGCCCGGCGACATACAATGCCACAAACATCGCTGTAATCAATGCGATTTACGAGTTACCCTTCGGGCGCGGAAAACCCTTCGCAAAGGATCTCTCAGGTCTGGCGAACGGCTTCATCGGTGGATGGTCGGCAACCAGCATCGTCACCTTGCAGTCCGGATTCCCCATTACACCGCAACTCAGTTATAACCCCTCAAACAACGGAGATACTCGTAATCCGGTAAGACCCTTTGCAAACCCCAATTTCAAGGGCCGTGTCGTTACGGGCAATCCGTCACAATGGTTTAACCCCGCAGCGTTCCTGCAGCCCCCGGCGAATAGCGGGTTCTATGGAAACCTCGGCAGGGATACATTGAATGGCCCCGGGCTCGCGACGTGGGACTTTTCTGCGCTCAAGAGCACAGCCGTTAGCGAACGACTCACAATCCAATTTCGAGCGGAACTCTTCAACCTGCTGAACCGGGCGAACTTCAACACTCCCAATCTGATCGTCTTCACGCCCACAGGTCTTTCAGGAACGGCAGGGGCGATCACTAGCACTTCGACGACCTCGAGGCAGGTTCAGTTCGCCTTGAAGCTGCTCTGGTAGAAATCGCGGCATGGAAGGGAACGCCCCGTTGATCCGTATCCGCCCTGTAATGTGGCGAGGATTTCTAGGCCATGATTAGCTACCCCGCCTACACTTCAAAATTATTTTTCTCGATTTTCCTCAGCAAAATCGCATGTCAAGCCCCCTCGCCCATCAAAAACTCCAGCAACCCCTTCCCCACCATAGACTTAGCCAACAAAAGAAAAGTGGGCATTAGTTATGTGCCATTCGTTAAAATAGAACTAGAAGCAAGAAAGAAAGCCCCGGGCAAACCCGGGGCTTCGCTCTTTAACAATTATTTTCCCAGGATATCGCCTATAAGTCCTTTGCCTGGACGAATTTGGCCATAAGTCATTTGTTTGGACGAATTTAGCGGCAAGCAATTCCTCTAAACCGCTAAGAACAAATGATTTACAGCCAGGATATAGGGGGGTGGGGGGTACCGCACAGCATTGAGCAAAAAAGGGAAAGGGAGCCGCCATGCACGACCGTCGAAACAAACGAACTTCACAATTCGCTACAGCATCAGGCAGTCCGCTCGGCTACCCGCGAGGTCCCCGGCTGCACCCGTCGCACATTGAATCCCATCGCCCCCGTCACAAACCCCGCGTCCAGCAGCGCCCGCGCCATCTCGCTCTCCGCCACCGCCACTCCATTCACCGTGGCAATCAGCATCCCAGCCCTGCCGGCACTCTCTTCTTCATCACGATCCCCCTGCACTCTCTTCACCAGAAACTCCGCCAGCGCTCGCGCAACCTGCCAGCGTCCCGGCTCCTCCTCCGGCAAAAATACCTGAACATTAGGATTTCCCCGCCGCAAATAAGCCACCAGTGCCCCATCGCACAAAATCACCCTCGCACCCACACTTCGCGTCAGCGACGAAGCCGCGTCTCCACCCCCCGGCCATCGCAACAGCGCCCCATAAGGATTCGCCGGATCGGTCGCCGCCAGCATCAGCATCTCCATCTTCTCACCCTCCCGCTCTACCCGCAGCGACCGCAGCAGATCCACCGCCGCCGGCATCGCAAACTGCGTAGCTCCAAGATCCGCGGCAAAATATCCGCGCCTTATCTTCCCACTCTCTTCCATCGCCTTCAGTGCGTCATACACCGCGCTGAAGCCGCCCGCCAACCCCTCCGCATGAGCCGTCTCACGAAACACCACCCCATACCGCGTCAACAACTGCGTCGCCGTCGCCACGCTCCAAGCCGTTCCCGATCTCCCTTCCGCATACGCCGCGGGATTCAACCCCCACCGCCCCTGCCCCGTCGGCGGAGTCGTCCGTCTCGATCTGAACCCCGCCCCCTGCCGATGAACCTTCTTCCCTCGCGACGTCGTTGCAGGCCTCTCACAGTAAGCCCGCAGCGCCGCCATTCCGTCATTCGTCACCATCCCCTTCCAAACCAGTCCCCACAGAGCCTCCAGCGTCTCCCCCGGATACCCGCCACCCACGCCCTCATGCAGATCCTGAAAAAACGAAGCCCCGCTCACCTTCAAATACTCAACAATCTCCTCCTCCCTCGAAACAGCAGAAGGTCCGGTCATCTCACCTCCCGGCTTACCCTCTGGACCTTGAACCTTAGGTCCCGCACCCTGCCACAACGCCCGCAGCTTCTCCGCCAGATAAAGTCCCACCCGGCCATCCCTCTCACCAATGGGTTCCATCCCCACCCACACCACCTCACCCGCCGCCACCAGCAGGTCCAGATCGGAGCTCTTATACCCCGTCACCCGCACCGGCAGTATCTCCGTCTCCAGCACCGAAGCCGGCAGCGGAGCGCCCTGCAGATTCTCGATCGCATCCAGCAGTGCATCCAGCCCCCGCCGTGGCTGCACCACCCCCTGCCACCGCGTCAACAACCGCGCCAGCACCCGCTGTTCCACCGGCTCAATCTCCTTCCGCAATCGAGCCAGCGACTTACGGCGAATAGTCCGCAACACCTCAACATCGCACCACTCCCGGTGAACCCCTCCCGGCCGGAATCCACCCTCCACCACCCGCCCAGACTGCACCAGCCTTTGCAACACAGTTTCGACGCCAGCCTCTGGCACTCCGAACCGCGCAGCACACTCAGTAGTGGTAAAGGGCCCATGCGTCCGCGCAAATCTTCTCACCAGATCCACCAGCGCCTCCGAAGCCTTTTCCAAAAACGCCGCAGGCAACCCAGGCGGCAGCGGAACCCCCAGCGCATCCCGATACCGCGCAGCATCCTCCACTGCAATCAACCGCTTCTCGTCCGCAACCTTCACCTCCAGCACTCTCCGCACCCGCATCAGCTTCGAAACACCATTTGCAACCAATTCAGTTACAAATCGCGGCAACAACTCCGCCATACTCAGGTCTCCCAACCGCAGCAACAGATCATGCACCCCATCCATCGTCCGAGCTTTATATGGATCGACCACGCACTGCAACTGCTCCTCTGTCTCCTCAATCGCATCGATATCCAGCAACTCCCGCAGGTCCGCGTCGCCCATCAACTCCCGCAACTGGTCCTGATCGATGGAAAGCGCCTGCGCACGCCTCTCCGCCAGCGGAGCATCGCCGTCATAGATATAGTTCGCCACATAGCTGAACAGCAGAGCACTCGCAAACGGACTCGGCGTTCGCGAGTCCACCGTGTGCATCCTTAGTGATCGGTTGCTGATCGCCCGTAGTGTCTCCATCAGCGCCGGCATATCAAAAACATCCCGCAAGCACTCCCGATAAGCTTCCAGCAAAATCGGAAACGAAGCATACTGGCTTGCCACGCTCAACAGGTCATATGCCCGCTTCCTCTGTTGCCACAGCGGAGTTCGCCCATCCGCTCGCCGCCTCGGCAGCAACAACGCTCTCGCCGCGCTCTCCCGAAACTTCGCCGCAAACAGGGCCGTCGATCCCAACTGCCGCAGCACCAGTTCGGCTGCCTCCTCCGGCTCCATCATCATCTGCTCCACATCCGGAGCATCATCCGTCTCCGGAAAGCGCAGGCAGAATCCATCCTCGCTCCACATCGTCTCCACCGCCGGCCCACCACCCGCACGTATCTTCGCCGCGCACGCCATCGCCCAGGGCGCATGTACCCTGCTCCCAAACGGAGTCAGCACGCACACCCGCCAGTTCCCCAACTCATCCCGCACCCGCTCAATCAGAATGTTCCGATCATCTGGCACCACCGTAGTTACAACCTCCTGGTCCGCCAGATAGCGCAGCAGATTCTCCGCCGCCGCCGGATCGAGATCATGCTCCGTCGTCAGTCGCGCCATCCCCACGCTGCGCGGCGCCTCCCGCAGCTCCCGCACCAGCGCCCCAATCCGTCGTCCAAACTCCAGCGGCCGCCCCGCCCGATCCCCATGCCAGAACGGCATCTTCCCCGCCTCACCCGGCGCCGGCGTCACCAGCACGCAATCATGTGTAATCTCATCGATCCGCCACGTCGACGCCCCAAGAATAAACGTCTCCCCCGGCTTGCTCTCAAACACCATCTCCTCATCCAGCTCACCCACCCGCACCGGTTTACTCCGCTCGCCCGCCAGAAACACCCCATAAAGCCCGCGATCAGGAATCGTCCCGCCATTCAGAATCGCAATCCGCTTCACCCCCTGCCGCGGCGTAATCCAGTTCTTCGTCCTGTCCCACGTAATCCTCGGCCGCAACTCCGCAAACTCATCCGACGGATATCGCCCCGCAAGCATATCCAGCACTCCATCGAAAGCCCCACGGCTTAATCCCGCAAACGGCGCGGCCCCATGCACCAGCGCAAACAACGCCTCATAACTGATCCCAGGACTACCATCCTCCTCGCTCTTATATCTCTTCCGTCGCCTCTCCGCCTCCACCACGCCCAGCGGCGGATGCGCAATCACCGCTACAATCTGCTGCGCCAGCACGTCCAGCGGATTCCGCAGAAACCGCGCCGACTCCACATGCCCCTCATGCATCGCCCGCGTCACCGCCGCGCACGCAACCAGGTCCGACCGATACTTCGGAAAAATAATCCCGCTCGAAGGCATCCCCACCGAGTGCCCCGCCCGCCCGATCCGCTGCATGCCGCTCGCCACGCTAGGCGGAGCCTCAATCTGAATCACCAGGTCGATCGCGCCCATATCGATCCCCAGCTCCAGCGAACTTGTCGCCACCAGCGCCTTGATCTTCCCCTCCTTCAGCAACTCCTCAATCTCCGACCGCTGTACCGCAGCCAGCGATCCATGATGCGCCCGCGCCATCGGCTCGCCCGCCAACTCATTCAGCGCCCCAGCCAGCCGCTCCGCCACCCGCCGCGCATTCACAAAGATCAAAGTCGAAGTCCGCGTCCGAACAATCTCCACCAAACGCGGATAGATCGATTGCCATATCGAAGTCCGCTTCGGCCCCTGCGACGCCGGCCCGCCAGGCTGCTCCTCAATCCTCGCCCAACCGCGCCATATCCTCCACCGGAACCTCCACCCTCAGCTCCAGCGCCTTCTTCGCGCCCGCATTCACTACCGTCACCGGCCGATAAAGCGGAGCAGCCACCCCCACATCTGGCTTCACCTCATCATCGTTGACCGCACTCATCAGCGCCGCATCAACACACTGCGCGACCTCTGCCTCAGCCGATCTGCCATCCTGCTGACTCCCTGACTTGCCGATCCCTGACCAGCCGCCCTCCGCCCCACCCAGAAACCGCGCCACCTCCTCCAAAGGCCGCTGCGTTGCCGACAAACCAATCCGCTGCAGCCGTCCGCCCGGTCAGCGCCTCCAGCCGCTCCAGCGACAGCGCCAGATGCGCCCCACGCTTCGTCGGCACCAGCGCATGAATCTCATCCACGATCACCGTCTCGACCGACCGCAGACGCCTCCCCCGCCTCCCACGTCAGCAGCAGATACAAAGCTCTCCGGAGTAGTAATCAAAATCTCCCCCGGATGCCGCGCAAACCGCGCCCGCTCCTTCGTGCGGCGTATCCCCCGTCCGCACGCTGATCTCCGGCATCCGCACCGCAACACCCTCGCGCTGCGCCATATTCGCAATCCCCGTAAGCGGCGATCGCAGGTTCCGCTCCACGTCCACCGCCAGCGCCTTCAACGGCGACAGATAAACCACGCGGCAACCCCACTCGCATCGAGATCCGTCCGCAACATCAATTTGTCGAGACACCAGAGAAATGCCGTCAGCGTCTTACCTGTGCCAGTCGGCGCCAGAATCAGCGTCGACTCGCCACGCGCAATCGCCGGCCACCCCTCCACCTGCGGAGCAGTCGGCCCATCGAACACCGCCCGAAACCACTGCGCCGTAATCGGATGAAACAGCGCCAGTGCCTCATCGCCGCCGCTCGGCGGCCCGCACGCACAGGCTTATCTCTTTGAGCTCTCTTCTTCGATTCGATGCAGTCTTCGCTGGAGTCCGCGGCATAGTCTGGCTCTGTACTCTCAGCAGCATACCTGCCGCCACAAATAAGATGCACGCCATCCGCCAACTGCGTCACCCGCCTCTACGCCCCGTTGCCGCTACAGGCCGGTAAAAATAACAGCCCGACGCAAACTCCACCTCGAACAGCTTCGTCGAATCCTCCGCCTGCTCCGCGTTCCCCAGCACCAGATACCCATCCGCCGTCATCTGCCGATACACATCGCTGCAAACACCCGGCCTCGCTCCTGTTGCGGAAAATACAACAGCACATTGCGCAGCAGCACCAGGTCGAAGACCGGCAACTTCGGCAGCGGTCGCACACAGGTTCGCCTCTGAAACTCGCACATCGCCCGCATCGCCGCGGACATCTCCCACTCATCGCCCTCCCGCTCCAGTACTTCACCAGCATCCGCGCCGGCAGCCCGCGATTCACCTCCAGTCTGCGGTATCGCCCTCGCCGCGCATACTCCACCACCTGCTGCGAGATGTCCGTCCCGATAATCCTCACATCCCAGCTGCCAACTCCGGAAAATTTTCCGCAATCAGCATTGCAACGCTGTATGCCTCCTGCCCCGTAGAGCTCGCCGCGCTCCAGATCCGCAACCGTCGCTCTCTCCCCCGCCGTTCAATCAACTCCGGCAGCATCGTCTCCCGCAGCATCTCAAAGGCTTCCGATCGCGAAAAAAACTCGTCTCATTGATCGTCATCGCCTCCGCTACCGCGCGATGCAGATGCGAGGCCTTGTCGGCCCGCAGACATCTCGACGAACTCCTCCAGGTTCGCAGCGCCCGCCAGTCGCGCCATCGGCGTCAACCGCGTATCGAACAGCGCATTGCGCGACGGATCAATCATGATTCGCCGACTGCCGCCGCACCAGCTCCCGCAAGTACGCGTAATCCGAATCAGAGCAGGCCATCGCTGCCTCCATCCGCGTCCCATCCGCAGCCATCGCGCAGCATCGTGCCGCCCTCACACAGCAGTACTCTTCGCGCATCCACCCCGCCCGCTGGCCGCCTCAACGTCCCTTCCACGCCCGCCGCGCCAACTCGTCTCGCCAGCGCATAAGCGGCAGCGTCGCGCTCGGCAATCCCCGTCTCCGTCACTCGCCCCGGCATCCCCCAAACTGCTGACTCGCCTCATCCTGCGTCAGCACCGTGCCTCCTGCCTCATGCACGCTCCGCGCTCCCTCCAGCCCGTCCGCGCCCATCCCCGTCATCACCACCGCCAGTGTTCCCGCGCCATACACCTGAGCCGCGGAGTTGAAACAGATAATCCACCGAAGGCCTGCAATAGTTCAACGGCTGTCCGCTGATGCAGACAAACCCGTCCGTTCCGCTGCGACTCCCCACCCGCGCCCCGCACCTCTCTGTGCAGTCCGACCTCCATGTGCGCGTCGCCCGGCGCCAGCCACACCGCGCCCGGCCGCAACCACCGCGCCATCGTACGCCTCTTTCACACGCAACGAGCAGCAGCGGTTCAGCCGCTCCGCCAACGCACCCGTAAACAACTTCGGCATATGCTGCACAATCAACACCGGCACCGGCAGATCTGCGGGCAGCATCGGCAACATCACCTCCAGCGCCGAGGGTCCACCCGTCGAAACTCCGATCACAATCGCTCTCGGTCGCGTGCCGGCGCCAGTTCGCTCTCGCCCACCTGCCGCGCATCGTCCCATCGAGTGGCCGCGCGCCGTCTGCTCCGTCCATCCGCCAGCGCCGCGATCTTCGGCAGCAGTTGCCCCGACAGCACTCGCAACGCCGATGAAAAATCACTCTGCGCGCTCGGCTTCATCACATAATCGGCAGCTCCCCGAGCCAGTGCATCCACCGTCGCTCTTGCACCCAGCTCCGTATAGGCGCTGCACATGATCACCGGCAGTTCGGGGCTCTCCGCGCGCAGCCTATCCAGCACTCCCAGCCCATGCATCCGCGGCATCTCCAGGTCCAGCAGCAGCACGTCCGGGTGCAGCAGCTTCACCATCTCAACGCACTCCACCCCGTCCTGCGCTTCGCCGCACAGTTCCATCGCCGGCAGCTCGCTGCCTCCGTTCTCGTGATGCATCGCAAACAGCGTTCGTATAATTCCTCGCATCACCGGCGAATCATCCGCCACCAGAATCCGCAGCACTCGTCCCTGAATCCTCTCCATCTTGCGTCTCTCCCTTTCGCTCTTCAGGCCGCAGTCGCAAATCCCAGCATCAACATCTTTTCTCGAAGACTCTCCGGCGTGAACGGCTTCATCAGGAACTCATCCGCCCCGTACTCCAGCGCCCGGCACATAAATGTGCAGTCCCCTTCCGTCGTCACCATCATCACCTTGGTCGCCGGACTCAGCTTTTTTTCGCGCAGCGTCTTCACGCACTCCAGGCCGTTCATCACCGGCATATTCAGGTCCAGCAGCATCAGGTCGAACACCTCCTCGGCACGCAATGCTGCAAGCGCCTCCTCACCGTTGACCGCCTCCTCTGCACTCCATTCCCATCCGCTGTAGCAACTGCCGCATATACTCGCGGATGAAGCTCGAATCGTCCACGATCAGCACTCTCATCTCTGCTCTCCCTTGCTCTTTACAAACTCATCTCTCGCCGCCGCTTTATTTCTGAAGAGTCCCGCCTCTTTCAACCGCGACGGACATAGCTTCGCTGTATCCAGCCGCACCATCAGTCCCTCGTCGCAGCTTGTACGCGCCATCGAACAGCGCTCGTCCTCGCGCGCCCAGCGTGCTCGGATTCGCCTCCAGCGTCTCAGCGTTCAACGTCACCACGCCGCCCACCGAATCCACCATTAGCCCGAAGCGCTCATCTCCGCCGGCACCTTCAAGCACCAGCACCGCGCTCGCTGCGCCCTGTTCTTCAATCCCCAGCAAAGCTCGCAAGCTCACCGTCGTCAGCACTGCGCCACGGTTTGGAATCACCCCCGCGATATAACCCGGAGCCAGCGGCATCCTCTGCAGCGTCCACGTCCCCAGCACCTCTCGAATCCTCTGCGTGTCGATGCCGAACACCTCACCGCCCGCGGTCAGCGAGCACACCGACACCATCTCGCCCTCGCTCTGCTCCAGCCCAGCTTCCCCGTACTGCATCATCGATTCGGTTTTCACGCAGCCCCTCTCAATCCCTGGTGCGCGCCCAGCCGACCGACACCGTTCTGGCAAACCATCGTCACGCGTTCGTTCACCAGCGCCAGATCTACTTCGCCAAACCCATCGAACGCCGCACCCTCGCTCTCCAGCAGCGTTCCTACGGTCACATCCAGCACCTGCCTCACCACACGTCCTCGTCTGCGCGAACCATCCGCCCTGCGCCCACTTTTTATTCCACGGTTCCTCACTTCCTCATTCTTCCCCGCGCAAATCAACACCATAGCCATCTCGCCGCCTGCCATCCCACCCACCGCACCGCGCGAGCGAAGCTCCTCCAGCACCTTGCCCTCGTCGTCCAGCGCCAGCAGTTCCCCACGATACTGCAGCATCGGACGTCCCCCGGCATACTCAATCTCATCCACCAGCACGCTCTCAATCCGCTCCACCACATCCAGCGGCAGCGCCTTCCGTTCACCGTTGCGATCCTCGAACACCAGCAACGACGCCCTCGCGCCGCGCGTCTACCTCAATCTCAGCTGCGCCCGTGTCCTTCGCAACTCCCTCCGTCACCTTCACTCCCGCACGATCAGCCGTCTCCGCCACATCCAGAATCAACGCCAGCATCCCATTACCCAGAACCGTCGCCCCCGAGAACAACCCAATCTCCCGTAGCACCGCCGACAGCGGCTTCACCACAATCTCCTCCGGCGCCAGCAACTCCTCCACCACCAGTCCATACCGTCGCCCCTCCGCCTCCAGCACCGCGATATAGAACCCCTGCGTCTCGACCCACTCCCTCTGCGCCAAACCCAGGAGCCTGTCCAGCCAAACCATCGGCAGCAATCTCTCCCGCAGCCGGTAGAACTCCGCCGACCCAATCCGTTCCACCGCCGCTTCAACCTCGCGTCCCGGCACATACACCAGCTCCACCAGCGCATTCTGCGGCAGCGCAAAGCTCTCGCCTCCGCTCCTCACCACCAGCGCCGGCACAATCGCAAGCGTCAACGGCACTCGCAACCGCAGCGTCGTCCCCACTCCCACCCGCGACTCGATCTCAACGCTTCCGCCCACCTTCTCCACATTCGCCCGCACTACATCCATCCCCACGCCGCGGCCCGACACATGCGTCACCGCTGCCGCCGTCGAAAACCCCGGCAAAAAAATCAGCTGCAGCGCCTCCCGCTCCGTCATCCCCTCGGCCTGCTCTTCCGTCACCAGCCCACGCTCCACCGCCTTCGCCAACACCCGCGCAATCCCGATCCCCGCCCCATCATCCACAATCTCAATCACCACAAACCCGCTCTGATGAAACGCCTTCAACCGCACGCAACCCTCAGCCGGCTTACCCGCCAACCTCCGTTGTTCAGGCGCTTCAATCCCATGGTCCACCGCATTCCGCACCGCATGCGTAAGCGGATCCTTAATCGCCTCCAGCAGACTCTTATCCAGCCCCGTCTCATGCCCCGCTGAACTCGATCCTCACCTCGCGTCCGCAGATTCGCGCCAGGTCCCGAACCATCCTCGGAAACTTGTTGAACAGATGTCCCACCGGCTGCATCCGCGCCTGCATCACCGTCTCCCGCAGGTCCGCCGTAATGCCATCCAACCGCCGCGCCAACTCCGGAAAGTTCGCCGCTGCCGTCTCGCTCTGCAGTATCTGGTTGCGCGTCAACACCAAATCGCCCACCAGATTCATCATCCGGTTCAGCACATCCACCCCGATCCGCAGCGACCTCTCACTTCCCCCAAACTCCGCCCCATACGACGGCACCGCCTGCCGCCTCTGCTCCGTCCCATTCCCCTGCACGCTCTCCCGCATCTCCACGCCAGCCACAACGTCCGCGCTCTGCTCGAGCGCCTCCAAAGCCATCGCCTCCGCACTCAATTCAATGCGCGACTCAATCCCCTGCGGATCGCTGTTCAACTCCACCAGTAAAGCAATCAGCTCCGAATCGTCATCGCACGCCCGATGCCCTTCCCCGCCCGTCGTCTCAATCAGTCTCAAAATACTCCGCAGCGTATCCAGCAACCGCAACAGCCCGCCGACTAACTCCTCGCTCACCGCCAGCCTGCCGTCCCGCAGCGCACCCAGCAGATTCTCCCCCGCATGAGTCAACTTCTCCAGCCGCGCAAACCCCAGAAACCCCGTCGTTCCCTTGATCGTGTGCACCGTGCGAAATATCTCCGCCACCAACTCACCATCATCCGGACGAACCTCAAGCTCGGTCAGACACCGCTCCATGCGGTCCAACCCCTCCACGCTCTCCGCGATAAACTCCCTGGTCAGATCGTCCACATCACCCTTATCGGGCACATTCGCCACTACATTAGTTTTGGCAGCCTTCGCATCTAGGTACCCCAAGGCTTCAGCCTTGGGCCTCTCTTCACCTGACAAAGAATGGGCTTTAGCCCCTGGGGTATGCCGTCTTATCCCACTGAAGTCGCATGCGACGAAAGACCTGACATTCCCGCCTTGCCTTCCCATCCCTCACCCGTTACCCTCACACATCATGTCGATTCCCCCCGCTATCGCTCCAGACCAGCTCGCTCACCTCCATCAACTCGCCACTGCAGTCGCCAAAAACGCCCACGCCCCTTACAGCAACTTCCGCGTCGGAGCCGCCGTCCTCCTCGAGCCAAATGCAGACCCCACCGCCACCATCCCACCCAACACCATCGTCGCCGGCTGCAACGTCGAGAACGCCTCCTACCGCCTCACCACCTGCGCCGAGCAGTCCGCCATCGCCGCCGCCGTCGCTCTCCACGGCCCCACCATCCGCATCCGCGCAGTCGTCATCGTCAACCTCAACAACGCCCCTTGCTCACCCTGCGGAGCCTGCCGCCAGACCATCCGCGAATTCGCCACCCCCGAAACCCGCATCTACTTCCCCGGCCTCGGCGCCACCACCGAAGCCACCATCGCCGACCTCCTACCTCACGCCTTCCTCGCTGACTCCTTACTCCCTGGCATCTAAACTTCTCTTAGCACATGACCATCCAGACCCCTCTCCACATCACCGACATCATCCGCCACAAGCGCGACAACCACCCTCTTACCACCGAAGAGATCCAGCACTTCATTCACGGCGTAGTCGACCGCACCATCACCGACGCCCAATCCGCCGCCCTCCTCATGGCCATCTTCCTCCGCGGCCTCACCCCGCAGGAGCTCGCCGACCTAACCTCCGCCATGCGCTTTTCGGGAGAAACCTTCGATTCTTCCCCGCTTAACACTTTTACTGTAGACAAGCACTCCACCGGCGGCGTAGGCGACAAAACCTCTCTCCTCATCGCGCCCATCCTCGCCGCCGCTGGCCTCGCCGCACCCACCCCCACCGGCACCCCCGGCATCTGCGTGCCAATGATCAGCGGCCGTTCCCTCGGCCACACCGGCGGCACACTCGACAAGCTCGAAACCATCCCCGGCTTCAACACCCAGCTCACTCTGACCCGCTTCGCCGAAGTCCTCAAGCAATGCGGCGCATCCCTCATCGGCCAAACCCCCACCCTCGTCCCCGCCGACCGCATCCTCTACGGCCTCCGCGACCACACCAGCACCGTCGAGTCCCCCAACCTCATCACCGCCAGCATCATGAGCAAAAAGCTCGCCGAAGACCTCGACGCCCTCGTCCTCGACGTCAAAACCGGCAGCGGCGCCTTCATGCGCGACTACAACGACGCAAAGCACCTCGCCAACCTCATGGTCCAGACCGGCACATTCGCCGGCACCCGCACCGTCGCTCTCCTCACCGCAATGGACGAGCCCCTCGGCCGCTTCGCCGGAAACTGGGTCGAGGTCTGGGAGTGCGTCGACATCATGCAGGGCGCCATCCACACCATGTCGCACGACCTCATCGTCCTCACCGACGTCCTCTCTGGCTGGATGCTCCACCTCGCCGGCAAAGCCGACGACCCACGCTCCGGCGCACGCCTCTCGAAATCCCTCCGCGACTCCGGCGCAGCCTACCAAGCCTGGCTCAAAATCGTAGAGGCCCAGGGCGGCGACACATCCGTCTTCAAAGACCCCGCCGCCTTCCACAAACCCACCGCCAAGCGTGTACTCACCGCCGAAACCACCGGCTACCTCGCCTCCATGGACTGCACCGAAGTAGGCTGGGCCGTCCAGCGCCTCGGAGCCGGACGCCTCAAACCCGGCGACCCCGTCAGCGTCCACGCAGGCATCGAGATGCACATCAAGCTAGGCGAAAAAGTCTCCCCAGGCCAACCTCTCATCACTCTCTTCAGCGAAGACGAATCCCTCCTCGCCGAATCCCACGAGATGCTCCGCGCCACCCTCAAATTCACCCCCACCCCACCCACGCTCCAACCCCTCATACGCGAAGTCATCACGAAGGCCTGATACCTATAAACCCAAATCCCCTCATCCTCTGACACCGGACAGCAGCGCCTATTCATATCGCAGGGAGGTCATCGGCGTTACCTTCGCGGCCGCTCGCGCCGGATAATACCCAAACAATATCCCTGTGATTGCTGAGATCCCGAAAGCGATCAGCACAGCACCTACTGACACACTGGTGGACCAGTGCAGGAACTGCGAGATCGAATTCGACGCAACCACTCCCAGCACGATCCCCAATGCTCCGCCCGACGCGCTCAATAGAATTGCTTCATACAGAAATTGAAGCATTACATCGCTGGAGCGGGCACCCACGGCACGCCGGATCCCGATCTCGCGTGTCCGTTCCGTAACGCTCAGCAGCATGATATTCATGATCCCGATGCCGCTCACAATCAGCGATACCGCTGCGATGCTCGCCAACAGCGCAGTCATTGTTTGATTCGCTTCAGCTAATGTCTTGCCGAGTTGCTCCAGCGTGACCTTCTCTAATCCATCCACGTTCCCCATCATGGCCTTCAGAAGGTCGGTCCGCAGTCCACCGTTTCCCACTGTCTTCTTGACCTGGGTGTTCACAACAAAATCGTCTGGCATCGACTCCCCGAGACCGTGCCTTTTCCGCAGCAACGTCTTTGCCGCTTTCGATACCTTTGTTACCTCCCCGGTTGAAGCCGTCGTAATCGTAATCACGTCCAGATACGGCCTCCGAAAAAAACGCTGTGCTGTCGATATCGGAATGTAGATAGCGTCGAACTGATCGTCTCCCGTCTCCGCCAGTTCCATCCAGGTACTGCTTACGACCGCGCCTATAACCTCAAACTTCTCACCGCGAATCGTAATGCTCTGGCCTGTCGGATCGTTCTTGCCAAACAGCTTCTCACTCACAATCGAGCCCAGAACCGCCACGTTCGCGCCTCTCTTCTCTTCTCGCGCATTGAAGAACCGCCCGTGCGGAAATGCCCATGACCTTTTGATCCCCGGCATCGAGGTCTCCACTCCATGCAGGCGCGTAAACCACGTCCTCCCATCCACCGTTGCTCGAACATTGTCATGCTCTCCCGCCGACGCATACTGCACGCCCGGCAGCTTGCGTATCTCGGCCGCATCGACCACCGACAAAGTCTGCGCCCCGCCCAGCCCCGCGGCATCGTCAGAGTCGCCGCTCCGTGCGCCAAAACTATCTTGTTGAGCACCCATCGGCCACTGCCCCACCGTCGACGGCTCGTCCGGAGTATACGCGGTAGGCTCCTCTGCGATGTCATTCTGTAGCCACTGCTGTTTAACGTGGTAGTTCCCCGATTTCACAACGATGACATTCATCCCCGCCGCACGCACCTGGTCCTGAATCGCCTTCTGCGCCCCGCTTCCCAGCGCAACCATCGTCAACACAGTCGAGACTCCGATCGTCATCCCCGTCATCGTCAATACCGTCTGTAATTTATTGCGGCGCAGGGCTTTAATCGCAATCGCGATGTTTCTCTGAGCAGACATAGCTACAGTCCTCCTCGAAACTCACCATTAAACTTCGCCTTCGGCAACCGCGCCATCAACAACACCCGGCGGGTGGTGTACGCCTGATGGAAAGGTCCTGAGTGCTTCCCTACGACCGCCAACTGCAATCGCGCGTGCCCGATGCGTAGAAATCGCCTGGCCTGACGGTTCTGCGCCTCTGGAGGGTTGATCACTGTCTGAATCAGTAACCATTTCCTCGCACGTGTGGCGCAATGGTATCACCCGGCATCGCAAATCACGCCCACGGAAAACTCAGCGTAGGCTCATTCGCAAATCGCTTCATCGCAATCGTCAACTTAGACCCCGACCCCGGCGCCAGCCTCACATTGAACGACCGCGCACCCACCGCCATCTGCTGGGCTCCATTCACCACCGAAATCACCTGGTGCTCCCCATAAGCCCCAGCCTGCACCGTCACCAGCCTTGCATCCGTCGGATTCAAATTCACCAGCGTCACCGTCACGTCATCCGCGGTCATCGAATCCACCAGCGCCCCGACATCCTCCGGAACCCCCGCGCGCCTCTTCTCCGCATCGAAATACCGCAGCCGGCTGAACAACAAACACCCACCCTGCCCCGGCGAAGTCCTCGCCCACGTCGAGTGCTGCAGATACAGCCCACCCTCCATCAACTGCGTCAGCGCCGTCACGCTCGCCGGGTTATAGTCCATCACCGTATCGGCCAGCCGAGTCTCCGGCGTAGTCTTGTCGTTGCGAATCGACTCCACGCTCTTGCGAATATGCGTCAGCGCCGCATGCAGCGCCTTCACCGGATAATCCGCATTCTTCCCCTCAAGAAATCCATACCACGGCGTCTCCTCACAGCGAGCGCGATCCGAAGCCTTCATCGAAAGAAAATAAATCTCCAAAAAGTTCAGGTTGTAATCCCCGCGCTCGTAGCTATACCACCCCTGGTCGCCGTGCATCCGCGGAGTAGCTGCAACTCCATTCACCGTCTTCCGCTGCTCATTAATCTTGTCCGCCTGCTTCCGCCACACATCCAGATATTTGTCATCTCCACACGAGATCAGATAAGCATTCATAAAACCAATAAACGACCGCGGCACCCTGTTCCTGTCCGCCCGCTTCCCTGTCATCGGCACCACCGGGCTGAACCCCCAGCCATAAGTCCCGCCCCACCACTTACCATCCGTCGCCCCGCCAATCGTCCCATCTAACCCGATATTGCTCGGCAAAATCCCGTTATTCTTCTCCGCCCGTTCCACCCACGCATCAACATATTCGAGCAGCCATTTCTTATACTTCACCTCGTGATCCAGCATGTAAGCATTCATCGCCAGCTCAGTCGAAGCCAGATTCAACGGACTATCCCCCAGAATGTCCGTGTACTCCTCAAAGTGCGCCAGCATCTGCTTGTAGCCATTCTCGCCATGCTCCAGCGCGCTGCCTTCAAACTTGCTCGTGTCGAAAGGGTCCCCCGTCCAGTCCAGCGCCGTCGCCTCCCTCATCAACGGCCCGCGGCTGCCATTGAACATGCTCCTGATGATCTTGTGCTGCGCATCGTAATTAGGCGCGCCCGGATCCTCATTCATGTAGAACCCCGTAAACCGCTTCACCCGCGCCCGCCACTTCGCATCGTTAGGCTCCGAAAGCCCCATCAAATTAAAGACCGTCAGCCCCTCCCCGTTATGCTGCCAGTCCATCATCACGGGAAACTCCTTGTAGTACATCCCCTCCCGTGCAAACGGAACCTCCTTCGTCTTCGCCTGCGTGTACTGCACCACGTGCCCCTCATAAGCCTTCGTGTACATCTCCTTCAAGCGGTCCGACCCGCCCAGCGCATGCACATGCGGCCAGTCATTCACATTCTCAATCGCATCATCCGGCCCATCATCCGCCCCCCACCGCACAAAGCACTTCAAAAATCCCTGCGCATCAAAGTACTTGTCGAAGAACATCTCGCAAGCCGCGGTATGCGCCCGTAGCACCTCCCGCTCCAGCAGCGCCCACTCCGGAGCATCCATCGGCGCAGTCACGTCCACCACCGTCCCGCCCGCTGGCTCTCCAAACACCATCCCGGGTCTTACCGCCGCAAAAGCCGCCACCGCAGCCGACCCCTTCAAAAACCCACGCCTCGACCGAACTCGCGCCATCACACACCGCCCAAAAAACTTCGCGCCCATAATAGTCCATCGAGATGCTGAAAACGCCGCTGCTTTGAAAGGGCGCGGCTTCAGCCGCGCCGCAAGCGCCACATCTACGACATGGCTTTAGCCACTGAGGGAATCTTTCCGCGCCACCTCCGATTTCTCAATCCCCCGGCGAACGGCGGCCGAAATCCTCAGGGCACATCCAGGAAGAGCATTACTACAAAAGTGTATTATTTGCTCCGGGCAACTTTCGCCCCTCAGGAGCCATTGATGCCTTTCACCAGAAGAGACTTTGGGAAGCTCGCGATACCCGCCGCCACCGGCCTCGCATTTCCAGGCTTGGCAAGAGCCTTTGCCCCGCAAAGCTCCAAAATCGACGGCGTTCAGATCGGCGCCATCACCTACAGCTTCCGCCAGGGTGTCGATAAAAAGACCCTTCCCGCCGTCTTCCAGGAGATAGGCCTCAGCGAAGCCGAGCTCATGTCCGGCGACGCCGAAATTATCGCTGGCATGCCATCCGCCGGCGGCCCTGGCTTCGGTGGTGGCGGCCCACGTCCGCCTGCTGGCGATATCGCGAACGCCCCCAACGGCTGCCCGGTCACCAGTCCATCCGGTCGTGCTTCAGCCATGAAAGCAGGTCAGGCGCTCCCGGCAGGCCCCGGCGGTCGTGCCCGCGGGCCCCTCACGCCGGAGCAGGAAGCCGCCCAGAAGAAAATCGCCGACTGGAGAATGGCCGCCACCGCAGCCACCTGGAAGGGCGTGCGCAAGCAGTTCAACGACGCCGGCGTCGACGTCCAGATCCTCTGCTACAACATGAACGTCAACACCAAGGACGACGAGATCGACTACGCCTTCCAGATGGCGCGCGATATGGGCGTACGTGCCATCTCCTGCAGTGCAACCGTCCCCGTTGCAAAACGCGTCGCACCCTTCGCCGACAAATACAAAATCATGTGGGGCGGCCACGGCCACGCCAACATCTTCGACGACGAGGAGTTCGCCAAGCCCGAAACCTTCAAAGAGATCATGTCCTTCAGCAAGTACATCGGCGTCAATCTCGATATCGGCCACTTCACCGCCGCCGGCTACGATCCGGTCACCTACATCCCACAGATTCACGACCGCATCACCAACATCCACCTCAAGGACAGGACGAAGCCCGACAAGTGCTACAACTCCGCCAACCTGCCCTGGGGCACCGGCCAGACGCCCATCAAGGAAGTTCTCCTGCTCATGAAGAAGAACAAATACACCTTTCCAGCCAACATCGAGTACGAGTACCAAACCCCAGCCGGCTCCGACAGCATCGCAGAAGTTAAAAAGTGCTACGCCTACGTCCAAAAGTGTCTCGCCTAGCCAGCGACCCATCAGGCCTGAAGCGGGCAAACATCGTTTGCCCGCTCTGTCCTTAATAAGGGCTGCAATAAGGCTGCAATAAGGCTGCTGAAAAAATACTTGCTTTGAAAGGGCGGGACTTCAGTCCCGCCGCAAAGGCAAATAATTTCAATGGGCTTTAGCCCCTGAGGGAATGTTGGATATAGGCAAAACGAACCACCTTTAACATCCCATACATGACAGACAAGGTCACCTAAGCCTTGACACCGCCTCTATAATTAAAATCAGCACCAAACTCAAATTCCACGTCCGGCCACCCGCCGGACTTCGCATTTAACCCCGGACCTCCGCACGCCGAAGTCCGGACCTAAAGTTTTTAGTTCGAATACTTTGCACACAAATCACCGGGGGAGGGGTTTCAAATGTCGATAAAGCCATCAACACACCAGAGCACCATCGCCGCCGCGACCACGCCCCATCTCCAGTACACTTCACAAACACAAAATTCACACCGCCGGAGAGCCCCTTGGGACGATTCACAGGACTGCTAGGACTAATCTTCTTCATCGCCCTCGCCTACGCTCTCTCCACCAACCGCCGAGCCATCCGCTGGCGCACCGTCCTCTGGGGCCTCGGGCTCCAGCTCGTCTTCGCCTTCCTCGTCATCAAGTGGAACACCGGCCAGGTCATCCTCAGTTCCATCTCCAACGTCATCACCGGACTCCTCGGTCACTCCGCCGACGGCTCTTCCCTCGTCTTCGGCCGCCTCGGCACCCCCGGCGACTCGCTCGCCACCCTCGCCTTCGCCGTACTCCCCACCATCATCTTCGTCTCTGCCTTCTTCGCCATCCTCTACCACATCGGTCTCATGCAGCAGATCATCAAAGTCGTCGCCTGGATCATGCAGCGCACCATGGGCACCAGCGGAGCCGAGTCCACCAATGTCGCCGCCAGCATCTTCATGGGCCAGACCGAAGCCCCCCTCACCATCCGCCCATTCCTCGCCGGAGCCACCCGCTCCGAACTCATGGTCATCATGACCTCCGGCATGGCCCACGTCTCCGGCGGCATCATGGCCGCTTACATCAGCTTCGGCATCAACGCCAAAGACCTCCTCTCCGCCGTCATCATGACCGCCCCCGGCACCATACTGGTCGCAAAAATGTTAGTGCCGGAAACAGAAGTCCCCGCCACCGCCGGCACCGTCCACATGCCCCCCAACGAAGAGCATAAGAACGAAAACTTCATCGCCGCCGTAGCCCGCGGCACCATCGACGGCGGCCAACTGGCCTTCAACGTCGCCATTATGCTCATCAGCTTCGTCGCTCTTGTCGGCCTCTTCAACGCCATCATGCTCGGCATCTCCAACAGCCTCTGGACTATTCACATGCCCGGCACAAACCACGGTATCCCCTTCCCCCACTCCCTCAACGCGATCCTCGGCGTCATCGGAGCCCCCATAGCCTGGCTCATCGGTATCCCCTGGTCCGAAGCCCGCACCATCGGCAACCTGCTCGGCACCCGCACCATGATTAACGAGTTCGTCGCCTTCACCCAACTAGGCCTGCTCAAATCTCAACTAGCCCCGCGCACCTTCTCCATCGCCACCTTCGCCCTCTGCGGCTTCGCCAACGTAGGCAGCATCGGCATGCAGATCGGCGGCATCGGAGCCCTAGTCCCCAACCGCCGCAACGACCTCGCCCAGCTAGGCCTCCGCGCCATGCTGGCCGGCACCATGGCCAACTTCATGTCCGCCTCCATCGTCTCCATGCTCATCCGCTAAACATCAGATAAGCCCCCGGCCACCGCCCCAATCACCAGCAAAGGCTCCTCACCCGTCGCCACTTTTTCCGGCAGCAAAGCATCCGCCTCCTGGTGCGACAGGTCCTCCTCGCAAGCAAAGAACCGCAGAAACGCCCGTCTCTTCTGTGTCCCATACTCTCGAATCGTCCCCCGCAGCATCGGATACTCAGCCTCCAGAGCATCCAGCACCGCGCACAGAGTCACCGCGCCCTCCACCTGCACTCGCACCTCACCCTTCACACCAGCCAGCGTCCGCAGATGTGCTGGCAGCCCCACCCTCACCTCCGCACTCACGCCCCCAACCCAGACGGCAAAGTCTGCACCTCCACCGAAAGCACCGCCGGCAGATCCCGCACAATCGGCGCCCAACTCTCCCCCTCATCCGACGAGCAGTAAACCTGCCCACCCGTAGTCCCGAAATAAATCCCGCACTTATCCAGCGAGTCCACCGCCATCGCATCGCGCAGCACATTCACATAACAGTCCTTCTGCGGTAACCCCTTCGTCATAGCCTGCCATTCAGTCCCACCCGTCTGGCTTCTGTACACCTGCAGCTTCCCATCCAGCGGAAAGTGCTCGCTATCGCTCTTGATCGGCACCACATAAATCGTCTCCGGCTCATGTGCATGCACATCGATGCAGAATCCGAAGTCCGTCGGCAGGTTCCCACTCACCTCCGTCCAGTTGTCCCCCGCGTCGTCCGACCGCATCACGTCCCAGTGCTTTTGCATGAACAACACGCCCGGCCGCCTCGGGTGCATCGCCATATGGTGCACGCAATGCCCCACCTCCGCTTCCGGATCCGGAATATGCTCCGACCGCAATCCCTTATTGATCGGTCTCCAGCTCTCCCCGCCATCATCCGTCCGAAATGCCCCGGCCGAAGAGATCGCAATAAAAATCCTCTTCGGATCGCTCGGGTCCAGCAAAATCGTATGCAGACACATCCCACCGGCGCCCGGCTGCCAATGCGGCCCCGAACCATGCTTCCTCAACCCCGGCAACTCGCTCCAGTTCATCCCGCCATCCGTCGAGCGAAACAGCGCCGCGTCCTCCACCCCCGCATACACCGTATTGGCGTCCGTCAGCGACGGCTCAAGATGCCAAACTCGCTTAAACTCCCACGGATGCGGCGTCCCGTCGTACCACTGATGCGTCCCCGCGTCACCGTCGTACTCAAACTTGTTTCCCACCGGCGTCCAGGTCTTCCCGCCATCGTCTGACCGCTGCATCACCTGCCCGAACCACCCGCTCGACTGTGACGCATACAACCGGTTCGGGTCCACCGGCGATCCCTTCACGTGATACATCTCCCACCCCGCAAAGTGTGGCCCACTTACCTCCCACTTTTCCCGTTTCCCATCCGCAGTCAGCACAAACGCGCCCTTCCGCGTCCCAACCAGCACCCTCACCTTGCTCATCCAAGCCCTCCTTGAATTGCTCTATCTACTTCACCTGGTCTCAACTAACCAGCTTCAGATAATTAGGCTCATCCGCCATCGTTCGATACCGAAACCGCCGCACAATCTTCGGCCCCTTCAAAAAGAATAGACCCGGCATCTGTCCTGCATCTTCCTTGATCGCGCCCATTCCATGCTTGAAGAACGCGCCCTTCAGCCACCCAATCCACACCACCGGCGGCAAAACCGCCAGAAACGGATTCTTCCTCTCCACCCCGAACACCGGATGCCGATATACCACCGCCTCCGGATCGCTCACCCGCTCCACGTCCCCAATCCCGTAGTAGTCAAAGAATGGCTTCGCCCGCTCCGGCGTCCCCAGGTGCACAAACACCGGCCTCACACCACGCTTATCCAGCTCCCCACGAAGTCCCGCCACATCGCTGATCGCCTGCCTGCAGAACGCGCACCCAAAATGCCGCAGAAACACTAGCAGCACCGGAGAAGCCTCCACCAGCGTCAGCAGACGCGCGCCTGACTCCGTATGAATCGAAGCCAGCGTCTGTGCGACATTGTCGGTGGAAACGGACTCCATCTGGACCACCCATAAATCTGCTTGCCAGCCATTCTTGCACCACCAGCCGCAGACTGTCACGAATGGCCCTGCAAAATGCTTGGCTCCTCAAATCAGCGCAGCATCAAGCGCGGTCCGTTAGTTCGAATCAGTGCTGAATCAACTCAGTCAGATAGTCCAGCGCGCGAGGATCCTTGGACTGGCCAAGCCAAAACACCGCCTGCTTCCGGACCCCAGGATCCTTCCCCGTCTTCGCCAGCTGAATAAGTTGAGTCGTGGCCTCGTCGCCCGGAAGCCGCGAAATGGCGAATACCGCAGACTTACGAATCCCCGCTTCAGGATCGTTCTCTGCCATATCGTGCAGATCGCCGGCTACAAGTTTGCCGCCCTTTTGTGCCATCCAGAATTGAGCCTGTTTGCGAACCCCCGGCGCAGCGTCGCTGTGAGCCATCCGGACCAACTCCTTCACCGCGTCAGGATCCTTGCTCAGGTTCAGATCAAAGGCAAGCTTCTCCCGGAACACCGGATCGCTGTCCTCCCGCGCAAAGCGCTGGATTGCGACGAAGCCATCGTGACCGCGCTCATTAGCCAGCCAGAAGGCCGTCTTTTCACGGAGTCCAGGATCACTGCCCGACGAGGCAAGCGCTATCAGCGACTGAGTAGCCGCAGGAGTCCGATGAATTGAAATAGCGAAGACAGCACTGTCGCGCAGCTTTTTGGCCTCGTCCTGCTTGGCAAGTGAAGCAAGCGCATTGACGCTGTCATCGCCATCAACATTGTTAAGCCACATAAAGCGCAGACCGCCGCCATCAAGTTGCCGGTCCGGACTCTCCACGCGAATCTTTTCGACACCACTGCCCGCGATCCGCAGAAGGATCACGGCATGATCGAAAGAAGCACGATTACCATCGCCATTGCTGTCATCTACAGAGGAAGGCCTACCTTCAAGATACGAAACCCGGTCGGAGCTCCATCCAGAGGAAAACCTATCGACGACTGGAACGTTATATCCAACCCAGACCGGAACTCCCGTGCGTTTCAGCGCGTCAAACTCGGCAGCAAGCCCACGATCGGCTGATTTGGTAGTAAGTTGCGCATGGGTAATCTCCGGCTGCTGTGCAAGCGTGACCGCAGCAGCAGAAAGAAGCACAGCGATGGCAACGATGCGGACGTGTAAGCGCATGGGGATGTCTCCTTGATATACGAGCTTCTGGAATCGGCTACTACTTCAGCAACTCCATCATGTAATCGGTAGCTGCTTTGTCGTGCATGATGGCGAGTTTCGAGACAATATCGCGCTTGAGGTCAAGATCTTTTTCGTTACGTGCAAGATCGACGAGCCGGGGTGCATCCTGCGTGATGAAGATTGAGTTAACGACAGACCTCTTGAGCTTGGCGTCCGAAGTCGACCGATAGACCTCGACCAGCGTATCGTTGGCCCGCTTGCCCTCATAAATTGCCATCGATTGAACAGCCTGGCCCTGTAGCTCGGGACCCATCTTGCCGACCGCTGCGTCGTGAAGCACCGCTTCAGCCTCCGGAGACTTGCTGCGTGCAAGCACGAAGAGCGCGTGCTTCTTCAAATTCATGGACTGGTTGCCGGTAAGCATGCCGCGCAATAGCGGGATTGCCTTGGCAGGGTCTTGGTTAAGCAGTGAGTTCAACGCCAGTATCTTCAGATCGTCATCCGTTGCGTGCCCATTCGTATCGTCGCCACCCGCGCGATCCGCGCGACCCGCGCGGTCCACATAGACTCTAACCTTCGGCATCGGAGGCATCGGAGGCATTGGCGGAATCGCCACCTCGATGTTCGGATCGACATTAATGGCAATAGCCCCGCAATCGTTGTTCCAGGAGCTCGAAGGATACTCCGAGCGAAGCTGGTTGCACGTAGCCAGCGCGAGCGAGGAGCTGCCAATCTTCTGCAGCGAATAAGCCTTCCAATAGAGGGCCGCATCCACGCGTTTGTCCTTGTCCTTGTCTTTATCTTTATCTTTCGTCTTTCGCACCGATGACCTTGTCAAACGACACGATCGCATCCTGCCAGCGATGATCGTTCATCGCTTGAGTACCCGTCGCATAAGCACTTGGGTCGTTGGCTGGAGGTTCCTGAGGAGCAATAGCAAACAGGGGCCGGCTCGCAAACAAACCGAATACAGTGGCCGAGCAGAGAAGCGAGGCGCGAATCAATTTTGTCGTTGCAATCTTCATGATTATGTCCTTATTGACGATCGTCGTTCTGACGCAGAATTCGAATGTCGAGCAGCAGCCCATCGGTATTCATCTCAAAGCGAAGCTGCAATGTGCTGTGCGGTGCTTCAGACGCATTGTCGATCGTCGTAAGCACGCGGCCCAGGTTATCGAGCACAGCCGCCTCAGCGAGATCGCCTTGATCCTGTGCAGTCCGAACGTAGACTGCATTCTTCAGCAGCAACTCGTGAGCCTGACTACGCGTCGCGTCATCAAGCGGCCCCGAAGCGTGGTTCACCTCTGTCAGCAGCCGTTCGGCAGCATCAAGATGATTAGCAATTGCAGGATCACTAGGCTGAGTCGTCAGCGGGCCATGACCGTTGATGGCGTAATTCGGCCGCTGTACCAGAGTACGACGAACATGCATATCAACAAAAGCCAGCAACAGCACCGCAGCAGTCGCGAGACCCGCCAACGGCCACGCCCACCAGGCAGCAAAAAATCGGAAGCGGCGAGCCTTACCGTCCAGCACCTGGAGATTACCCCGCAGCCGCTCCCAGTTGTGATTCAGGTCAGGCTCCGGAACACGCTCGGCGGAAAAAACTCGCAGCGTCTCCGCGATAGCATCCGAGACCGCCGCGCAAGGAAGACAAACCTCCAGATGCGTCCGTATCTCGCTCTCTTCCCTGCTCTCATGCAGTTGATAAGCAATCAGGTCCTCTTCAGAAAAGTGCTTCATCCTTGACCTCCTGCAACCGGCGCGAGCGAGTGGCGCAGCTTCGCCACGGCGCGAAATACAGCCTGCTTCGCTGAGTTGGTCGTAATGTTCAGAGCCGCCGCAATCTCCGCAATCGAAACATCCTCCATGTGCCGCAACGTAAACGCCGTCCGCTCCATCGGAGTCAGCGCATCCAGAGCCGCATCACGCAGCGCACTTGCTTCGCGATCCAACAGCAGCCGCTCCGGGCCAGCATGGTCGTCAGCGACCTGAACCGCGTTCTCAGCGGCGGAAGACTCCTCAGCTATGCGAGCCGCCCCCGGCATCAGATCGCGGTTGCGACGTTCAACGAGATTGAGAGCAGTGTTCATGGCGATTCGCGTAATCCAGGTTGAAAACATTGCATCCTGCCGAAAGCTCGGAAGCTTGTTGTAAGCGCGCAGAAACGCCTCCTGCGCAGCCTCTTCCGCGTCCTCCCTGTTGCCGGTAATGCGAAACGTAATCCGATGGACACAGTGGAAGTGACGGTCCATCAGGACACGATAAGCGTCCCGGTCACCGGAGAGCACCCGCTGGATCGCCTCTGCCTCCACCTTGTCCATTCGCCCGATTAGACAACGAATTCAAGGAGCGGTTAGGCTCCCGCAGAAAATATTTTTCGGTCGTCATTCGGCCTGCCGCAACATGAAATCAATCGAATGACATACCGTAGATGGAGCACCAACTCGCCCGAGGAGATGAATGAACACTCTCTACGAACAAGCCCAATCCGCCGCTGCCTACATCCGCAGCCGGACGACTCTCACGCCTGCCCTCGGCATCATCCTCGGCTCCGGCCTCGGCAACTTCGCCTCGCAGGTCGAATCCCCCACCACAATCCCCTACGCCGACATCCCCAACTGGCCTCTCTCCACCGTCGTCGGCCACTCCGGCAAGCTTATCCTCGGTGCCATCGGCGGCATTCCCGTAGCCGTCATGCAGGGCCGCGTCCACGCCTACGAAGGCTACGCAATGCAGCAGGTCACCTTCCCCACCCGCGTCCTCGGCCTCCTCGGCTGCGCCACGCTCATCGTCACCAACGCCGCCGGCGGCATCCGCCCCGACATTCCCCAGGGCTCCCTCGTCGCCATCTCTGACCACATCAACCTCACCGGCACCAACGCCGCCCTCGGCCCCAACGAGCCGCGCTTCGGCCTCACCCCCAACTCCGGCGAACGCTTCTTCGACATGTCCACCGCCTACTCACCCAGACTCCGCGCCCTCGCCATCGCCGAAGCGCAAAAGCAAGGCTTCACCCTCACCGAAGGCGTCTACCTCGCCGTCCTCGGCCCCAGCTTCGAAACTCCCGCCGAAATCCGCGCCTTCCGCACCCTCGGCGCCGACCTCGTCGGCATGTCCACCGTTCACGAGGTCATCATCGCCCGCCACATGGGCATCCAGGTCCTCGGCATCTCCCTCGTCACCAACATGGCCGCCGGCGTCGTAGCCTCAGGTCAGCAAACCGCCGAAACCATCCACCACGAAGACGTCATGGAAATAGGCCGCCGAGTCGAGCGCCAGTTCACCACCCTCTTAACCGCACTCATCCCACAACTCACCCGAACCCCCTGATCCCTGATCCCTGATCCCTGATCCCTGATCCCTGAAAACTAAATCTCATCCATGAAGTCGACTCCCAAACCCCTAGTCCTCGCCATAGCCGGGTGCTCCGGCTCCGGCAAGACCACCCTCGCCCGCGAGCTAGCCAACCAGCTCGACGCCACCTTCTTCCCCCTCGACCTCTACTACCGCGATCTCTCCCACTTCCCCCTCGACTCCCGCGACAAGCTCAACTTCGACCACCCCGACTCCCTCGAGTCCGAGCTCTTTATCGAGCACGTGCGCACCCTCGCCTCCGGCCTTCCGATCCAGCGCCCCGTCTACAACTTCAAGACCCACTCCCGCGTCACCGGAGCCTTCGACACCATCACACCCGCGCGCGTCGTCATCGTAGAAGGCATCCTCGCCCTCCACTACCCCGAGCTCATCCCGCTCTATAACTTCAGCATCTACGTCAACGCCCCCAACGAGATCTGCCTCAAGCGTCGCATCTATCGCGACATGCGCGAACGCGGCCGCACAGAAGAAAGCGTCCGAGCCCAGTTCGAAGCTACCGCCAAGCCCATGGCCGACCTCTACGTCCTGCCCTCCGCCGCCCGCGCCTCAATCATCGTAGAAGGAACTGACGCCCTCGACTGGTCTATCGAACAAATCCTAAAGCGCCTCAACCAGCTCAGCCTCATACCCCACAACTAAGCTCTCCGCCCCCAGCTCCGCATACATCTCCGCGACGACCGACCGCGCACTCTCCGACAGTGCAAATCGATCCGCGCGCTCACCCACCTCGACCCCAAACCGTATCTCAGCCCTCACCCCTCGCAATCCCAAAAACCGAAACATATGCGGCCCCAGCGTCATATCCCCCCACCAGCAAACATCAGTCGCCACCGTCGCCCCATCGTTCTCCCCATCCAACCTGTACCGCAGCGCCGCCACCCGCAGAGGCACTCGCTCATTCAACACCGAATGAAACAACCCCCTTCGAAACGGCATCACCCCACCCTCCGGATACGACCCATCCGTAGTCGTCCCCTCCGGAAAGAACAACACCGGCAGCCCACTACGATAAGCCTCAGCCATCGCGCAATTCACCGCAGGATAGGTCGCAGGGCCGCCACCGCGCTCCACATAAACCGTCCCGGCCTGAGCCGTAAGCCACCCCAGCAGCGGCCAGCTCTGCACCTCCTTCTTCGCCACCATTACAAAAGGAGTAATCGAGCTGAATAATAAAATATCCAGGTAACTTAAATGGTTACAAACTACCGCGCCACCCGTCTGGCAACGATCCCTCAACGTTACAAATAATCCCCATCGCCCGCACAATCCGCCGGCACCACCCATGAATCCACGCCGCACCTTCGGCTCCCACCCGAGGTCGTCGTACCTTCCCATCCACTGTAGCCGCAATAAGCAACAGCAAAAGGTACAAACTGCGCCAACTCGACCGAAGAGCCCGTCCCAACCTCAATTCAGCATCCCTCAAGGAACTTCGTCGCCATCCTCGGATGCAGCGCCTGCAGATCCAAGAGTGTCAGAAAGTCAATCGTCCCAAACTCCCGGTCGATAGCCGGCGGCCCGCAAATCTTAGCCCCCAGAGTCAGATAAGCCCGCAACAACTTCGGAGCCCGCTCTTCAACCACCGGCCCCACACTCTCCGGAAGCGCATACGCCTCAGTCGCCATCGTCCTCAACCCCGGCTCCACCAGGCAATTCTGCAAAGACGCATACACCGCATGCCCCATCGCCGGATCCTGCGAAGTCAGCGAGCAGCAGCCCATCAAATATCGTCCACCATCTCGGCAGCGCATACCGTGCAATCCCCCGCCACAGCATGTGCAGCACCTCAGGCGACCGATGCTCGCGGTGAATACAAGCCCGCCCCAACTCCACAATCTGGCTTCGCATAGCCTCATATGGAGCAAAGCAGAACTCCTGCTCGCTGTAGTATCCAAAGTTTTGCCCCGCTACGTTCCCCTGCTGCAGCCTGTAGGTCCCGATGATGCTCCCATCCCGCCTATCTTCAACCAGCAAGTGATCGCACACCGCATCGAACTGGTCCCTGTCCAACCCATCCGCATAGGCCGACATCAGCCCCTCGTGCAACTCCAGGTTGAACACCACAAATCGCAGCCTGTAAGCCTCAGCCCGGTCCCGCTCCGTCACTGCCAGCCGCACACCATACGGCCCGGCCTCCAGCAGAAACTCCCGCTTCTCCGGCGGCGCAACCTCTACCGCCAGCCCCGCTAACGGCAGTACCTTATGCGACTCGGCAACAGTAAGCATCGACTCTCCTCATACCACCAGGATCTGAGCTTCTGCCTCTCACTCTGCCTTTTCTTTTGTAACGCCAGTTGTACGCACCATTAACATTAGTTGAATCAAAAATGGTGCAACTCACCCGTTACGTTCCTCAATCGACACCAGCAACCCCACTTGGGGCACCGCCGTCGCCTTGTCCTTCAGCTCTCTCACCGCCGCCCTCGCCGCCACCGCCGCCTTCTTCCGTTGCAGCTCTTCGCTCGTAAACGCAATCGGCTCATCGGCAAACCACACCTCGGCCCGCACATTCTTCAGCCCCAGCAGCCGAAACACATGCGGCCACATCGACGTGTCCCCCCAGTAGCAAACGTCGTCCTCCACCTTCACCCCCACGTCATTCCCATCCCCCAGCGAGTACCGCAGATAAGCCGCCGTCACCGGCGCCCCCACATCCAGCATCTGTCCCAGCAACCCCGAATGAAACTTCAGAATCTGCTCCCCATTGCTCGTCGTCCCCTCCGGAAAGAACACCACCGGCAGCCCAGCCTCCATAGCCGACTGCATTCTGCCCTTCGCCCGCAACGCCGATCCGCCATGCCCCCGCTCCACGTAGACCGTCCCAGCCATCGTCGTCATCCACCCCACCACCGGCCAGCTCTTTAATCTCCAGCTTCGACACAAATACGCAAGGATGCAGTGCCGCGAACACCACAATATCCAGATAGCTCAGATGATTCGAAATCACGGCTCCCCGCTCCGGATAACGACCCACCACCGTAATCTCCACCCCCAAACCTTTGATAGCGCGCGCGCAGAACCTGTGCAGCCAATCCGCCCTCAGCGGCCGCGTCGCCGGCCTCTTCACCGCCAGCTCCGTCCCCGCCACTACAAACATCCCCGCCAGCTTCAGACTCCGCGTCACCGACCGAAAAAAACTCACTAACTCAACCTCCGCCCCACACCTCTCCCCCGCAGTCTATCCTTTACCAGTGACCGAAAACGAGACACTCCCGCACCATGGATGGGCCTACCGCCGCATCGCACTCCCTGTCCTGGCTCTTCTCCGCCGTGGAGCATCCCCGCAAAAGCTGGCCTGGAGCCTCGCCGCCGGCGCTCTCATCGGCATCAACCCCATCCTCGGCTCCACCACCGTCCTATGCCTCGCGCTGGCCTTCATCTTCCGGCTCAACATCGCAGCCTCGCAGCTCACCAACCACCTTGCCTATCCGCTGCAGCTTCTGCTGGTCATCCCCTTCATCCGCCTCGGCAGCCGCCTCTTCCACACCGAACCGTTGCCGCTTTCACTCAGTCAGATCATCCACGACGCCCACGAGGCCCCACTCGCCCTCATCCGCCGGCTCTGGCTCTGGGAGAGTCACGCCCTCATCCTCTGGGCCGTCCTCGCCGCCATCCTCATCCCCGTCATCGCGCTCACCCTGACGCCCATCCTCCGCCGGCTCCTCCCCCGAGTCCAGCGCCGCCAATACCCCATCCTCCCGACCGTCCACTAGGCTCTTAGTTGTAGTTCGACACCGGCACCGGATCGCCCGACCGCACCCACGCCGTATATATAAGGTCCCGCAGCTTGATTGCCCCCGCCGCAAGCCGTTCATCCACAAACACCTTCCCCTCCGCCGTGCCCGCTCCCGTAAACGCGCCCGCCTTGTACAGTTGATAGGTCTTCTCCACCAGTGAGTTCGAGTGCCGCAGATACGCCAGGTCGTCGGTAAATACATCTCCGATCACCGCTGGCTTCGTCTCCGCCACCAGCCGCGAAAAATCCCCCGCCTTTACATTGAAGTGAACGTAGTCGCCCTCAAACTCACCGTGGATCTTATGTTCCACCGTGTACCCATTCGGGTTCGGCCCCGTCCACCCGTTGTACTGGATCGTCGTATGCAGCGGCTGGGATCCGTCGGCAACAAAATGGCCCAGTATCCCCGCCAGAAAGACAATCTCCGCCTCCACCGGCTTGGTGTCCTTCTTCGCCGCAACAACCCCCCGGTACGTGCGCATCGTGTTCTTCAGTTGTTCGTAATACTCCACCGTCGCATAGGGCAGCATACCCACATCGGTAGCCCTAACCTTTATCTCCGGATGAGCAGCCAGCGCCTTCTCGAGAGCATCAATGTATTTGAAGCGGTCACTAGGAAACTCACTCAGAATTGCGGTGTACTCCATATCCAGGAAGTGGTCCGGGGACACCGCGGCATACAAATGCGGCTCCTCCTTCACCCGCCAATGATCCGGCTCCGGCCCATAAAAGTACACCGCCTCCTGCGCCGCCTTCGACCGCAAAAACTCCGGCACGTCCGCCGGCAGCGCTGCCACGGCAACCTGGTTGATCATCGAGTGCCCGTCATGCCCCCACGCAAAACTCTGCTGCACCAGCATTACCGGCACCAGCGCAACCGCCGCCGCCATCTTCACCAAACCATCAATCTTAATCATAAGAAAAGTATACCCAGACCCCACTCGCGCACTTAGCAACCAACACCTACCAACTGACAACTAGCAACTGACAACTGCCTTTAGCAACTGACATCTACCCTCAAACCACCACCGCCGCCCCCACCACCGCCCCAGTCCCAAACACCCTTCGATACCGCTCAATCTCCTCCTCCGGCCCGGTAGCCTTCCGAGCATTGTCGCTCAGCTTCACCGCCGGCCTGCCCTCCACCGTCATCAGCTTGCACACCAGGCTGATAGGCCCCAACGTATCCTCGCCCCTCGGATGGCACCCGCGAAAGTCATTCGTCAGCAGCGTCCCCCAGCCCGCGCTGAACCGTATCCGCCCGCGAAAGTACTCATGCAGCCGCACAATATCCTCCACATCCAGCCCATCCGACGCAATCAGCCGCTTCTCCCGCGGATCACGCCCCCGCTTCATCAACCAGGCGATATACTCGTCCCCCGCCACCACCGGGTCCTTGCTGTCCACCCTCTGCCCCGTCCAATCAGCCACCCACTCCGGAGCGCCCTCCAGAAACTGCGTCGTCCCAAACGTATCCGGCAGCATAATCAGCAGCGCGCCGCCGTAGCTCCTCTGCCAAAGCTCCAGCACCTTGTACTGCGACTCCCGCAGCTCCTCATCCGTCCCGTCCGAAGCCATCGCCGCCATCGCCATCGCCAGCTCATGCGCGTTCGTCCCAATCGCCTCGATGTTGTGCTTATAAGCCAGCGCCGTATTCGAAGTCCCCCTCAGCCGATCCCCCAGCGCCCCCCGCAGCGCCTCCACCGCATACTCCTGCCACAGAAAACTATGCCGCCGCCGCGTCCCATAATCCGACACATGCAGCCCCTCAATCGGCCTCAGCCGCTCAATCTTGTCCCACAGCCGAGTCTTCGCACGCGCGTACAACACATCCAGCTCCAGCTCATTCAGCTCCGCCAGCGCCGACCGCGTCTTCAGCTCGCTCACAATCGCCAGCGCATAGATCTCCCACATCGTGATCTCGCTCCACAGCCCCGCAAACCGCAGCACCAGTTGCCCATCCTGCTCTGCAATCTCGTAGTCACTCAGCCGAAAATCATTCTCCAGCCACTCCAGAAACTCCTGCTCAAAAATCGCCCGCGTCCCGTAGAACGTATTTCCCGCCAGCCATATCAGCTCGCTCTTCAGAAACCGCAATCCCCGCACATGCTCCATCTGCGCGCGCAACTCCACCGCCCCCACCCGCTCCGCCAGCCGCACCGTCACCGTGCGGTTCACCACCTCGCTCGTCGCCCTCACCCGCGGAAAGTTCTTCCAGATGAACTGCAGCATCAGCAGCTTGTAGAAATCCGTATCCAGCAGCGACCGCACAATCGGGTCCAGCTTCCAGTTATGGTTATGCGCCCGCTCCGCAAAGTTCACATTCATGCCACAAGCCTACCAAGCCTTTAAACACGCGAAGCGTCCACTACCCCACGAAGTGGCGCCCGCCCGGCGTCAGGGCGCACTTGAACCTGTCTTTAGATCTTTTCATGACAAGCACCCTTGACATTCTGAGCCAGATTATGTAAAGTAAGCTTGTCAATTAGTAAAGGAGACCAATCATGCAACCTCAAACCACCACCAAAGCCCACCGTCGCTTCCTCAAACGCATCGCACCCGCCATCGCGCTTCACGTCTGCCTCCTCCTCCTGGTCCAATGGCTCGTCGACCACTACCACCCCGCCGGCTCACTCGCGCTTCTCCTCGCCGTCCTTGCGACCATCCCCGTCCTCTTCGTCCTTCTCAGCATCGGCCTCTACTTAAAAGAAGAGACCGACGAGTTTGAGCGCTCCGTCGTCGTCCAGTCCCAGCTCCTTGCCATCGCCGCCACCCTCGCCATCACGACCTTCTGGGGCATCCTCCAGCTCTTCCACATCGCCCCTGCCCTGCCGCCCTTTCGCGTCGGAGCCATCTACTGGATCTGCGCCGGCCTCGCCACCCCCATCATCCGCCTGAGGTACCGATGAACAACCGCCTCCGCATCCTCCGCGCCGAACGCAACTGGTCCCAGGCCGACCTCGCCGAGCGACTCGAGGTCTCCCGCCAGTCCGTCAACGCGATCGAGACGGGCAAGTACGACCCCTCGCTCCCGCTGGCCTTCAAACTAGCCCGCCTCTTCAACACCACCATCGAAGCAATCTTCACCGATGAGCCATAACGGATAAGCCATAACATCGCCTGTCGATCGAACTCACCTTTACTCGCGTCTATTTCCTTGACTCGCCTGATAAAATAGAACTAGCAGAAGACCCTTAGGTCCGGCCTCGCGTCGGACCTTCAAACTTTAACCCCGGCCTGCATCTAAGTCCGGACCTAACCGTATTCGTTCGAAGACTTTGCACACAAATCACCCGGGGGAGGGGTACTATGCCAAACGAAGCTCAAGCCACGAAACAGCAACCTAAAATTCACACCGAATCCCCGGAAAACTCGGCTAAAGTTGGTATCCTTGAATGCTGCCCTAAGGACAAACAATATGCCGACTAAAAAAGAACTCCTCGCCCGCCCCATCCAGCACATCGACATCGCCAACTACAACGTCGTCCGCCTGGTCGACGCCATGGCCAGCATGGCCTACTCCGCGCGTGACACCGCCCGCGCCGCCAACATCTACGACATGATGCTCCACGATACCGACTGCGGCGTCATCCTCTGCCTCGCCGGCTCCCTCATCTCCGCCGGCCTCCAGAAGATCTTCGTCGACCTCATCCGCAACAACATGGTCGACGCCATCGTCTCCACCGGCGCCAACATCGTCGACCAGGACTTCTTTGAGGCCCTCGGCTTCAACCACTACATCGCCGGAGACGAGTACAAGTACGGAGCCGGAGACGCCGACCTCCGCGAGCTCATGATCGACCGCATCTACGACACCTTCATCGACGAGGAAGAGCTCCGCATCTGCGACGAGACCACCCACCAGATCACCAACTCCCTACCGCCCCGTCCCCACTCCTCCCGCGAGTTCATCCGCGAGATGGGCGCCTGGCTCGTAAAGAACGGCAAGACCCCCGGACCCAACTCCACCAACGGAGGCAAAGACTCCATCATCCTGGCCGCCTACGAGAAGAACGTCCCCATCTTCTGCCCTGCCTTCTCCGACTGCTCCGCCGGCTTCGGCCTCGTCGCCCACCAACATGCCCGTCAAGGCAAGCCCATGGTCTCCATCGACTCTGCCAAGGACTTCTACGAGATCACCCAGCTAAAGATCGCCAATCCCACCACCGGCCTCCTCATGATCGGTGGCGGCGTCCCCAAAAACTTCGCCCAGGACATCGTCGTAGCCGCCGACATCCTCGGAGTCGACGCCTCCATGCACAAATACGCCATCCAGATCACCGTAGCCGATGCCCGCGACGGCGCCCTCTCCGGTTCCACCCTTAAAGAAGCCAGCTCCTGGGGTAAAGTCGACCTCACCTACGAGCAGATGGTTTACTCCGAGGCTACCCTCGCCCTGCCCCTCATCGCTGGTTTCGCTCTCCAGAAGCAATCCGCCGCCGCCCGCACCGGAAAAAACTGGTCCGAAATCCTCGACAAGGTTCCGGAAGTAATTTCAGCCTGAAATCCCCCAAACGAACTACTCCCCACCCCCTAAGTCACGAAGAGCCGCCCTTTACAGGGTGGCTCTTTTGCTCTTAACCCTCGCCGAATCTGACGCTTCTATTGTCTCAACTGATAACCCTCTAAGGTGTTATTCCCGTTGACACAAAATTTCTGTCATCCTCATCCCCAGCAATTGGTAAATCATAAGCCGGTATTTTCTTCTCTAAAGGTGCAAAAAATAACTTTAGAGTAACCGGCAGAGCCGTTACTATAAGATGCTCAAGGGTTACTAAAGGTTTTCCAAAAGAAAATAATGCATACTCTTCCGATCGTTTGCTATCTTTCTCTGCTTTGTACATGTGGCGCTCTGTTATTCGCGTTCATTCGTGCTCAGCGCTCCATCCGCGAGCTCGCACAGCAGCTTACGTATGCCCGTGAGGAACAGTATCAGCACAAAATTCAGCTCAATCAGCGTTCAGAGCTGGACAACCTCAAGGATGAGTTTATCTCCACGGTCTCGCACGAGTTACGCACGCCACTCACCAGCATCCGCGGTGCCCTCGGCCTGCTCTCCTCCGGCGTCATCGGCGACGTAGACGCAAAAGCCCAGAACCTTCTTCGCATCGCCGTCACCAACACCGACCGCCTCATCCGCCTCATCAACGACATCCTCGATCTCGAGCGCATGGAATCCGGTCGCGCCCCCCTCCAGATCCGCCGCTGCTCTCTCCGCGAGCTGGCCCTGCAGGCCATTGAATCCATGACCGGCATGGCCGACGCCTGCTCAGTCCACCTCGAACTCGCGCCTCTCACGCCAGCCCAGTCCGCTGCCGTCGAGGCCCTCTTCTTCGATGGCGACTCTGACCGCATCCTTCAGGTACTCACCAACCTCCTCTCCAACGCCATCAAGTTCTCTCCCCCCGCGTCTACGGTCCGTATCTTTACCGAGGCCACCGCCGACTCCATCCTCTTCAAGGTGGCCGACGAAGGCCGCGGAATCCCCGCCGACCAGCTCGACACCATCTTCGACCGCTTCCAGCAGGTCGAACTCTCCGACGCCCGCCAGAAAGGCGGTACCGGCCTCGGTCTCGCCATCTGTCGCAGCATCGTCCAGCAGCATTGCGGCTCCATCTGGGCCCAGCAGAACCTCGGCCCCGGAACCACTCTCTACGTCATGCTCCCGCGCACCATTCGCTCCACCGATGTCGTCCATGAGCTGCCGCCGCCTGCCCGCGGAGAAGGCGCCATCCTGGTCTGCGACGACGACGAGGGCATCCGCACCATCGTCAATCATCACCTCACCCGCCAGGGCTATACCGTCCTCGAAGCAGCCTCCGGGCAGGAGGCGCTCGTCCTCGCCGCCGACAACCGGGTCGAAGCCATTCTCCTCGATCTTTACATGCCCGGCCTCAGTGGCTGGGAGACGCTCCAGCGTCTCCGCAACAACCCCGCCACCCTGCACATTCCGGTCGTAATTCTCAGCGTTCTCTCCTCCAGCCTCCGTCCCCAGCTCACTGGCGACGCCCAGGGCTGGGTCCAGAAGCCCTTCAACGAGCAGCTTCTATTTGCTGAACTCGGCCGCGTCCTTCACGCCGGCGAAGGCCCGGCCCACGTTCTCCTCGTTGAGGACGACGACGATCTCGCCAGCGTCGTCAAGGCCAGCTTCGGCGACGCCGCCGTCTATCTCGAGCACGCCTCCTCGCGCCAGCAGGCCATCCGCCACTGCATCACGCGCCGCCCCGACCTCCTCATCCTCGACCTCACCCTTCCCGACGGCGACGGCTTCTCCCTCGTCGAGTGGCTCCGTAACCAGCCCACCCTCGACACCCTGCCCCTCGTCGTCTACTCCGGCCGGGAGATCTCAGAGTCCGACATGGTCAAGCTGCGTCTCGGTCCCACCGAGTTCCTTACCAAGGCCAAGGTCCAACCTCAGGAGGTCGAATCGCTCGTCCTCTCCATGGTCCACAACCTCCGTTCCAACAAACTCGCTGACCTTGCTGTCACGGCCTGATTCAGTCAGGCGACCATTTTCAGTCAACCTATTTCCTCCCGTCGCATGAGAGAATTACTTCGCTCATGCGATGGATCTTAATCATTGATGACGAAGACGACATTCGTGAGGTAGCCGCTTTGTCTCTCGAGGCCGTCGCCGGCTGGAAGATCCTCACCGCCAGCTCCGGCGCTGAAGGAATAACGATCGCCACCAACGCGCCGGCCGACGCTAAACCCGACGCCATCCTCATGGATGTCATGATGCCCGAGGTCGATGGTCCCACCACCTTCGGCCTCATGCAGCAGAACCCTGCTATCGCTGGCATCCCCGTCCTGCTCCTTACCGCCAAGGTCCAGGGTGTCGATCAACGCCGCTTCGCCAACCTCGGCGTAAGCGCAGTCCTCTTCAAGCCCTTCGACCCCCTCACTCTCGCCCAGCAGATCTCCGAAGCCCTCGGCTGGAAAGACTAGAGAACCTTCGAGCTTTCTGATCCTCTCGAGGTATCTCGAACAGCAATCCCAAATTGGGCACACAGCTAAATCGCAAGCAACTTTCCCGAGTTCTGCGCGGTCTTACGCTCATAATGAATCAGATGACTCCGAAGGCAGCAGCCGAAACCGAAGCGCTCATAGCAGAACTCTGGCAGCGTCATCTTCCCACCCTGCGCGAGCGCCTCGACATCCTCGATCGCATCGCGGCCACGGCCGCGATCGCCCCCCTTTCCAAAGAAGACCGCGAACAAGGCATCGCCATCTCCCACAAATTCGCCGGTTCTCTCGGTATGTACGGCTACAGCCGCGGCACCGAGCTCGCCAGCCAGTTGGAAATCCTCTTCCGCTCCCTGCCCCCGTCGCAACCCGATCTCATCACGCCACTCACAATCGATCTTCGCGAGGCCATCTTCCCCACCACCCAATAGCACCTCGCCAGCTATGAATTCCAAGCGCCCGGAGCTACGTCTCCGGGCATTTTTTTCGCCTGACTCGCCTGTCCTCGCCGAAAATGCACTGGGACAAGCCTACATGCCGCAAGTCATTGATTATTTTTGGGCCGAGCACAACCAAATAGCTACTGTAAGCCATTGATTTATTTAGCCAAAGCTCACTGCACTCCAATGAAAGGCTCCCAAAGTCGCCCCCCAACTAAGTAAGGTTCCTCCATTGACTGAAGTATGACTCACCCCGTTTCAGCTGATCTCAAAATAATTTCTTAGTGTATCGACATATACCGACGAGCAGCGTTGCGAACGAAAATCTCGCCAGCCGAAGCGCGCCAAGATCTGTCGATACAGCCTGGTCCTCGGTCTTGACCTCAACAGATAATCGCTAAGTCTCTTAGCGTGCGATTCCGAGTTGGAGCACCCCTTTCGGATACCTCGTAATGAGATCGCCATCGGAGTCCGGAGCGGCTGGAACGCCGGTCACCGCGGACTACGATAAGCAAAGGGGACTGAACCCTGGCTATTTGACCGCAGCGGCCTTGAGGGCCTTGATGTCCTCAATTGAGCGGGTCTGAATGCGATCGACCGTGTTGGCCTGGTCGCATGGCACCCAAATTTCTTCCTTAAGGGTGTCGTAGCTCATGTGTCGTGAACTGCAGCCGTGGGTTGGAAGCTGGAAGTACGTCCACGTTTTGTTGTTCATCGACCACTTGTAGACTCCGTCGCCAACCTGTGTATCCGCGTAGACGTTGTGGTGGGCATCCACCGTCGTCTTGTAAGGGTGCTGCTTGTAGGGAAACTCATGGTAGGTGACCTTGAAAGTGTGGATATTGATCTCGGCGAGGCTGGAGGCCGCCCAGTTAGGCACCCAGACCGTATCCCCATACTTATCGGCAGAGAGGCGTCTCGGCATCTCTGAAAACGGGAGCGGTTCAGCTGAGTTTCTAGCCCAGGTCTCAGCACCAATGGAATCGTAGAAGGTAAGGTCATCTTTGGTGGCCAGAGCTTTGCGCGCCTCGAATTCCGGGTCGCGCATCAGGAATTCCTTGGTTTCGCCCGTCTTGATGTTGTGGTAGGCCACGATATCGGAGTAGCTCTCAGACCACCAGCCGTTATCGTCTGCGTCGGCTGTGATGCCGTAGGTCGTACCGTTACCCGGCGTGAGCTGCTGGAAGTTATGCCAGCCCGGGTATTGTACGTTCGCGTCCATCGGCGCATACGGGTCTAAGAAGACGGCGCCATATTGGCCGTTAATCCATACACGACCTTTGTCATCGCCATCCGATGAGTTTGGCATGTTGGCTATGACAGCGGGCTTCGGGAAACGCATGAAGGTGTTGTCTTCCAGGTCCTGCCGAACGATGTCTGAGCCGGTGTGCATCCACATGTATTTTGCGTATTTGCCCATGCCCGGCCCCACCTGCTCGAAGAACATGATCCGGCCGTTCGGCGTGTTCAGCCGATAGTTCGTCATTTCTCCGGTGTCAGTGTTGAGAGACATCAGCGTCCGGTTGGTTTCGAAGGTGGTACGGCTCTGGTAGATCCATGCCGTGCCATCCGGCGCGGCAACCACATCGTGCACCCCGACCGTTCCATGCATGCCGGTGGTGGAACCGTACTCCCAATCGCCGCCTGACCACCACGACTTAACATTTTGCTGCTCTGGCCCAGGCAGGTTATATTGCGTGATCACGGCGCGGGCGGCTTCACCCGTGGGACCCGGGCGCGGCTTCAGCACCATGGGCGACTTACCGGGTCCGCGCATCTCCGTCAGGTACTTCGCCAGCTCGTCTTCATGGTGGGCAATGATCTGACCTTCCCATCCCATCTGCGCCGGTGTCCTGTTTGCGATACCAGTCCAGCCGGTATACGTGGCCGACGTCATGGAGTGGACGATCATCTTCCAGCCTTTTTCATCGAACCTGTTGTCCAGAATGACATCGATGCCATGGCAGCCCGTGCAAGAGACCCAGAGAATTTGCTTCACCCGCTTATGGTCGGCAGTGTCCTCCGGCAGCGATTCGTACCAATCCGAACCGTCAAGCTGCCTTTCGAAGTTATCGAGCTTGCCCAGCGAAATATCTTTGGTCACAGTATGCGTGCCGTCCAGCGTGATGTTTGCGCGACCGGTGGTAAATGTCTTTGCCTGCGCCCACACCTTGTAATCACCCGCCTTGAGATGCGGGAAGACATACTCGCCATTTTCGTCGGTGAAGACTGAGGTGATGAACAACTGGTCAGAAGCCTGCGCCGCAACATTGGCACCCACGAGCGGCTTGCCATCCGGACCCTTCACAACACCCATCAAACCTGGCGGACGGGTCGCCTTCCCAGGAGCCGGCTGCGCCGCGGCGGATGGCGTCGCTTTCGCCTGCACCTCCGACACGCATGCATATGACAGCACAGCTACAGGGAGCGCCACTGCAATGCACATCATGACCACATTCAGGCGAATCTTCATACTTTTGCCCTTCGAAATAGAGTTGTTAGTCACTGGGGCCCTCCCCCGCTCTTCCCGCAAGCTGTGCCGGCGTTGGCTTCTCGCTCGCCGGCACGGACTTGAGGAAGCTCAACAAGTCGTCTACCTGCGAGGCGCTCAGAGCATATTTAAAGGCGGGCATACGCGGTGTGCCATTATTGATAAACGTTTTGGTTCCATCATCGGTCAAGGCTTTCACCAGATCCTGATCCAGCCACGGTCCCAACGTCTTATAGGTTGGCTGGCCAAGACCGTCATGGCAGAATGCGCACTTTTGCACCCACAAAATGCGGCCGCGAAAGACAGTCTCTGGCACCTTCGGTTCATGCGTCAGCGCCTCAAGGTCATACTTCCGCGGAACGACCTCCACGGGGGCTGATTTTTGCTCGTCCAGCGGCTTTCCGCTTAGATCGGTACTTGCCGGCTGACCGGCCATTTTCACGGCCTGATCCTGCGGACTCTGCGGCGCGCTGATTGCCTCCCGGCTGACCACCGCGTGCTTGTGCAAACACAAAATAACAGGCGCTCAACAACAGAAGTCCAGTAGTAGTTAAGCGCAACATTGCGGCAATTGATCTCAACATCGGCTCTCCTTTTTTAGAGCTCGTCAAAGTCAAAATTGTAAGGTTCAGAGAAGAGTCTTTGTAGCTTTAGCCACGGAAAACTGCAGCAACAGAAGAATATGCCTTCAGCAGAGAGCCCGTTCTAAAATCTTTCTGAAATCTGTCTGAAATCTGTCTGGAGTTCATTGAAAAAAAGCGTTGCGAGGCTAATGATGGGTCTTATGCAAAAGTGCGATTCCATATTCTTGATTACAAGCCCGGATCATCCGAGTTTGGGGACGGCTTTTTACCCCCACCTGGCGAGGATGACAACAACCATTACCACGTCAGGAGCAATATAGATGCGCTTAAAGTTACCTTTTCTGCTAACCGCGCTTTCCTTGCTGATGGTAGTTGGAGGTCTTTCGAATGACGCCCTCGGCTCAAGTTCAACTCAGTGAAGAGGCCACTCAAGGCAAAACAATATACGAAACGAACTGCGCTATCTGCCACAAAGCGGATAGCACGGAGAAGACTATCGGTCCCGGTTTAAAGGGGCTTTACGCTCGCGGTGTTATGGCAGGACGGAACCACCAAGGTGACTGATGAAACAGTTAGGGAACGAATCGAAAAAGGAAAATCGCCGATGCCTCCGATTCAAGGATTCGCTCGAGCCTAAGGAGATCAAGGATTTGGTGGAGTATCTCAAGACGCTTTGATCCCTGCGGCGATATGATCGCCACTTGTAAAAATTGCAGTCTTGCGGTGCGCTCTACTCAGTTTGCTTGCTCTTTGTCAATCCGGGTTGTATAGGATTCTGAACATGAAATCGACTGTGATTCTTGCATTCTGTTTTGCATAGCTGCCACTGCGAGCGCTCAATGGCAGATTCTCGACTCTCACACGACGGCTGACCTGAAGGGGATCGACGCGGTAACGGAGGGGTGGCCTGGGCCTCGGGTGCAAGCGGCGTAATATTGCGCACGGAAGATGGCCGCACATGGCAAAACTGCGCGGTCCCGCCGGATGCTGCGAATCTCGACTTCACGAGCATTCAAGGATTCGATACGAAGACGGCGGTCGTGATGTCCAGCGGAAGAGGCGCGCTTTCGCGCCTATACAAAACCACGGACGGCTGCCGGACATGGACGAAGGTCTTGGACAATCCAAATCAGTCGGGCTCGTTCGAGTCCTTGCACCGGGCAACGGCGGTCGAGATGTATCTGCTTGGCGATCCCGTCGATGGCAAGCTGAGCATGTACATTTCCCACGATACCGGCAACACCTGGTCTCCTCTCGATGAACCCGGCTGGATTTGCCGAAGACGGCTGGGCGCGATCAATGCCGGAACTGCATCGGTCACCAATGTCGACTGGCTGATGACCTTTGGTACGGCCGGCAAGGATGCGGCCGTATTTACCTTCACCGTTACTTGCAAGACCAACCGATGCTCATTCACCTGGATTGGAAAGCCGACACCGCTTGGACAGAACGGCGCGACGGCGGATGTTGCCTCTGTTGCCGGACGTACTTATGCCGGAAATCCTCTTCCTGGCGTTACGGGCGATGTTGCCACGTCGCTCGTAACAACGCTGGTTGCCGTCGGTGGCGACTCCGAGAAACCTGACAAGAACACAGCGATAGCCGCCAGTGAGCACCGACAGCGGAAATTCATGGAGGCTGGCCGGGATACAGCCGGGCGGCTACCGCTCCGCTGTTGCCTTTGACCCTCATCGTGAGCGTTTCATTGCTGTTGGGCCGAACGGAACCGATGTTTCGTCGGACGACGGAATTTCCTGGCTCCCACTCCGCCCTGGGCCTAGCGACGCCGCCGATGCCGACGAGCACTGGACTTCCATTTCGCTTCCGTATGTTGTCGGCCCTCACGGGCGCATCGGCATCCTCCGTGGAGCATCTCCTCCACTGAAGGCAAGTAATTCGTGGTAGGCCTGCTTATTGGCCCCAGATTTCTCTGTAAGTCATTTATTTTTTTGGTGGGCTGAGCGGGATCGAACCGCTGACCTCCTCGTTGCGAAACGGCTGAACAACGAAATCTCAACAACTTGGCACAACAAAGCAAAGCACTTTTGAACGGGAAAGAATCGGTCGAAATCCTTATCTGACCCATTCGTGACCCAGATTTGACCCACGCTGAATCGAACCGCAGTGAGAAGCGAAAGCGAAACGACCCACGCGGCACGAACGGCAATCAGCGTGACTATCCCGGAAACTTTGGAAAGGCGGCCCGAGGACGAACTATTTCTTCAACGGTCGTCAAGTGCTAGAAAGGGCAACCATGTCTCCCAGAAACTCGGAGGCCGGTTCGGTGCTGGTCACAAGCAGATGATCGCGGGCGCGAGTGCAGGCCACATAGAGCAGGTGTCGCTCCGTGCTGTATACATCCTCAAGATCGGCCTCGTCGGCAACGGCTTCAATCCGCTCTTGGAGCGGAATTACCTCGTCATCACAGGCCATCACACCGACTGCCCGGAACTCCAGCCCTTTGGCAAGGTGCATCGTACTCATAGATACAGCGCCGGGAGCAATCTCAACATGTTCGTCGAGGATCGCGGCACTTGATCCTGCCGATTCCGTAGCGGCTCTTGCCCGGTCAATTTGCGCAGGTGAGCGGACAAATAGCGCAATCTCATGCGGATGGAGTCCATCCTCGATACGCCGCTTCAACCACTCGCCTACGGCTTCGCTCTCTCTTCTTCCGCAGACGGATATGCTTTGATATCGGGCCTCGGCCCATTGAAGAGCGAAACAGCGCCCTTACGTCTCTTCGACATTGCCATCCACATCGGCAATCTCTGGATCGAGCAGCCGGTCTGCCTGTGCGCGAATCTGGTGTGAAGTCCTGTAGTTGATCTTCAACGTGGTCGAACGTCCGCGCATGTCCGCTCCAGCAGCCTTCCACGAGAACGGCTGCTGGAAGATCCGCTGCCCCAGGTCGCCCGCAAAGAATAAACTGTTCGGTCGTCCTGCTGCCATGCTGGCGAGAAAACGAACCTGCGCAATCCCGATGTCCTGTGCTTCATCCACCACGGCAAAGTCGAAAGGCGGTGCAGCGCCGTTTGTCGTAGTAGCGAGCAAGAACATTGAACATCCCGGCTGTCGTAATGAGGCCCTGGTCACGCGAGTCCGGCGCGAACGCCTTCAAAGATGGACCACAGGAGTTTCCGCTGCTCTTCGCGGAGCCTCGTCTTCCGTCCGAGACGATTCACGTCGCGGTACTCTTCCCATGAATCCAACTGCCATCCATCGACCACCTGCTGCCATTCGGTAGTCAGGAATCGCAGCGAAAACTTATGCGCTCCGGCGTTCTTGGATGCTCCCCGCACCAGCTCAACGATCTGTGGATCCGTTGCAATCTTCAGCTTGCCGATATTCAACTCATAGAGGCGACGGCCAATGGCGTCCATCGAATACACTTCGATCCGCTCCGCCAACGCGGCTCGTTGCTCAGTAGCAGACGCAATTTGGCGCGCAGCGAATTTGCCAGCGGCTCTGAGAACGTCGTCAGCAGCACTCGCGCCTGGGGATGGGAACGGGCCAGATGCGCGGCACGGTGCAGCGCGACGATTGTTTTGCCCGTGCCTGCCGTGCCGGAGACTCGTGCCGGACCGCTGAAGTGCTTCTCCACCAGCTTGCGCTGTTCCGGGTGCAAGAAGACCGCCCAACGCTCCCAGGGATAATCGAGAGCAAGAGCCAGCTCCTCGACGTTCTTCATCACGCGGAAGCGGCGCAAGGCATCCGGGTGCTCGAACGGATCGCCACCCGGAGCTACAGGCTCGGGTACTGGCGGACGAATGCCGGTGGCAAGATTCAACAGGGCTTCGGCGGCCTCGGCTGGCAGATGTCCCGCAATTTCCAACAGGTCGTCTTCCGTTGCATTCAGAACCTCGGACACCCATTCCAGTGGCACTCCATAACTGAGTAAAGTGCCTTCGGAGATGTTGTGGAACGCTTTCCGTTTCGGTGCGGGCTGCTCTGACTCCACATACTTTGGAATCGTGATCTCCTGCACACGCTCGCGCACTTCCACCAACTGCGCCGCGCCGGTCTTCGGGTGCGTCTCCAGCCGTCGGCGCTCTGCCCAGTGGTAGGCTTCGTCGTGGTGATGCACATAGCACAGCAGCAGGCTGGTGCCGGTACGATGCACGATGATACGAAGGTCGCGGGTCACGCGAACCGACCAGAAGTTGTGGATCTTTCGCCTTGTCCAGTTTGTGGAGTTGCAGGCTCGGATGGGCTGGGTTCACTTGCAGGTCGAACGCGGCCATCTTCGCCGCCTTCTGTTCGTCACCCATCAGGCGGGCGAGGCTGTCCGTAAATGTATCTGCAATACGAAATTCCATGCCTTGTTCCTCAGTTCACGCGAAAGACCTTCATCACCTCGTCGCCCAGGTGGTTGATCACCTTGACGGCAATCCGCCCTGACTCTGGCTTGTCGAAGGCGCGAGATGTATCGCTGCGCAGGGTTGCCCACGCATCTTCGTCGATCTCCGCCTTCAGCGTCGTCTTCAGAGCCTTGTAGGGATCGTTCGCTCCGAGGAAGTATGCATGGCGGACGAAGAAGCTCTCCTCGTTGTAGTCCGTGTCGATGAACCAGCAGGCGATCTCGTCCGCGCCGTTCGAGCGCACCTCGCCGGTGCTCGGATGGAAGACATCCACGCCGCGCACCTTTACCTTCATCTGGCCGGAACCTGCTTCCTGAATCTCGATATCTGGCTCGCCGAAGATGACGAAGAGGTTGCCTTTGCCGGTGTTCTTCAAATCTTCGGCCATGTGCAGGTCGGCGTTCATACGAGCTTTCAACACGCGGATGCGGCCCAGCTTGTTCATCTCGGCCGAGTGCGCGTCATAGCTGAAGGCGCAGGCGATCAGCACGTCGAAGACGGCATCGCCCGCCTCGCGCGCGGCGGCCACCAGGTCTTCGCGCGTTACGGTGCCGAACTCCGGGCCGATGAAGATGCCTGCACGCTTGTCGGAGCCGTCTGCTTCGGTATAGTGCCCCTCCGCACAGATGTACTCGCCCGGCCACGGCGCAAGCGAGGTAAAGACGATCTTGTCTTCCTTGTGTGCCTGCTGCACGCCGGCGATCTTCAGGTTGTCGAGAATGATCTGTACGAAGTCCTGCGCGTCACGGGTGTCGGTATCACTCTGCCCCGGGGTCTCGATCAGTTCTTCGTTCTCGTCCACTGCCAGCACGCGGTGCGGTGACAGGCTTTCCACCGTGAACGGACCAGCAACGCGAACCTTATTCTTGTCCTCGTAGGGTTTGTCGTAAAGGTTCTCAAACTCAGCTTTAGCGGCGATGGATGCGTCGATGGCCTTCTGGCGGGCGATACGCGCCTCCCACCATGAGGCGTGCGTAGCTTTGGCGTCTTTACTCCAGCCTTCGGATGCCTCGCGAGGAATTTCCCACCCCTGCCACCTCCGCTCCAGCTCGGCGTTCAGCTTTTCACGCAGGGGTTCCAGCGTCTTCTGGTACTCCTCCCAAATGACATCGATCTCGGCGTTGTTGGCGATGGATTTCAGCGTGATATGCGGCACGCGTTCGTAGACAAAACCCTGGCGCACGTTGCCGTGAACTGGAGCCTCGGATGGCACACGGCCATGCAGCTTGGCTTCCTGCAACTGTCCTTCGCGAGAGTCTGCGAGTAGGTAGTACGGGTACCGCGCCCCCATGATGCGTGCGCGCGCAAGTGCCAACGCCACTCGCGAAGTGTCGATGGTGATCCAGCGGCGTCCCCACTCCTCGGCGACATAATGCAGTTGTGCCAGAGCCGCATGTCGGGTCGAGAACAAGATCTCCTGGGTCGGTCGTCATCAACATGCAGCGCTGGATTACCTTCGTGAGTTGTTTGCACGACATAAAGCTTGTCAGACATGAAAGAACTCGCACCGTGTCTGTCCAAACATTTGTTTAAGCGGATGGCAGCGAAATCGTTCAAGTAGCGCACATATCCTAGCCTTTGATCCGTTGCATCAACTCTTTCTGCCTTCAGCAGGACATCCATACCTTTCCTGTTGGTTTTCCAGCCTCCGTTCTTGGGTGATAAGACTGCTCCCCTTGAATTCGACCGGAAAGACCGTAGTCTCGTCCGGTTCTGGTTGTTTGAGACACCAAATTATCCAGCGCAAATAACCTTCCGCCATTTGGGAGATTTCCATCCTTCTCGGGTAGAGAAGCGCTCGACGCTCAGCCGGAGAGGAGTTCTACCTTGTTATACGCAGATGGAACAATCCCTTCGAAACCCTTTTCAAGGAGAAGTTCTCGGTATTTGACAACTTCGCTTTTCTTCGCGCAAACCAAATCAGATAATCAGCAACCGAGGCTAAGACGTTTGTTGTCCCCGAGAAGCTACCTGCTCCAGAGGTGGTATTGAAAGATATTTGATTGACAAAGTTTTCCGCCCCAAACACTTCGTCTATAACGGCTCGTACCGTATGGACATTTTCATCACCGATCTGCACAAAAATCGAGCCTGACTCAGCGAGCAAGTCGCGAGCTACTGTGAGGCGATCCCGAAGATAAGTGAGGTAAGAGTGAATTCCGTCGCGCCAGGTGTCACGGAAGGCCTTTACCTGCTCCGGCTCCCGGGTAATGTGATCGACATTGCCGTCTTTCACATCGCGGCTGGTCGTGGACCACTGGAAGTTAGAGTTGAACCTGATGCCGTACGGCGGGTCGAAGTAAATAGACTGCACCTTGCCACGCAGGCCTTCGCGCTCCGCCAGCGACGCCATTACCTGAAGGCTGTCCCCGAGGATCATGCGGTTCGACCAGTGGGCGTCGTGCTGGTAGAACTCCGTCTTGTCGCGCCTCTTTACTGGGCAGGCCGTTGAAGTCGGCAAAGAGATCAAACTGTGAATCGGTTGCCGTCTGCCCGGCCTTCGTCTGCCGTTTAAGATCGTCAATCAGCGCCTTCGGGTGGACCTTCTCCTGGATGTAGAGCGGCGGCGCAGGCACTACCAGATCGGACCAATCCTGCTTGTCCTTGCCGCGCCAGACCAGTTGCGGATCAAGGTCACGGTTGCGGCGCTCATAAGCCACACGGACGGGCGACAATCTTCGGCGCGCATCACCGACTGGTACTCCGCGGTGGGGATGTTCTTGCGCGAGGCTTCATCGTGCATCAGGGTCTGGACGATCTTCTTTGGTTTCGGCTTTGTCGTCTTTGGCATCGTTCTGCTCTCTATTTCTGCTGCGGCTCAGGTTGGCAGTCGACGGACTCGACCATCTTCTCGAACTCGCTCTCGATGCGGGCGGCAAAGTCGGCGTTCATTCCGAAGACCTCGGTGAACTCCACAAAGGCCCAGCGGCCAAACTTGCCGGTGTTGTTCACGCCCGGAACCCAATAGTTTTCCATCGTGAGCTTCTTGTCCTTGGCGTCTTCGCGGCGGTATCCCTTGACCTCCACCACCAGGTGGAGCAGGTCGTCCTCGCCGTGGCCGTCCTCGATGAGGACAATGAAATCGGGCCGGTAGATGCGGCTCTCTGAGCCGTAGCGATAGGGCACGTCGAAGCCCAGATTGTGGTTCTTGACATAAGAGCGCACGCGCGGATGGTTCTCCGCTACGCGGCAGAACTCCGCCTCCCAATCGCTGTCGAAGATGACCCAGTTGATCTGACAGCGGCGTGAGTCGGTCTGCCACCGACTGGTTTTGGATGTCGTGAAATTGACGTGGCTGGTGGAACCGACCGGATTGAAAGGGTCGAGCAGCAGCCTTGATCGAGCGCGGTCGGCGATTCGGCCCCTCCGGTATTGATGGCGGCGGTGATGCGCTCGCAGGCCATGTCCGCAAGGTGCCGATAGAGAATCTGCGCCGGGTAGGTGTCTCCGCGACAGATAAGGAAGGTATCGAGCCACTCCTTGACGATGCGCTTGAGCTGGCCGAAGAGATGCAGCCGCGCCTCTTCGCCGGGATCGCGCCACTTGGTGTAGAGCAGGTGCGTGGTGAGCTGATAGAGGACGGTGGAGGGCCGGGTGTCGCGCAGATGTGCTAGACCGTGAGGTTGACGCTTTCGCCGACGATGCCCGCATTCTGCGTCTGCGATGGCGCCGGTCGAGCTCCGGCGTGAGAAAGAGCTTCGAGTCGTCGGTGAACTTCGCGGTGAGCCGCTCGTTCGGCAGCTCGACGCGGTAGCCCATCACGCGCGGGAAGCTGATCTCCAGTGCATCGCGATCCGGGCGGACGGCCTTTACTTGAATGGTCTGGCGGGGCGGAGCGGCAACAACGACGACCGGCTTGGCGGCGAAGTCGAACGGAATGCCGAGCACGTCGGCGTATTCCACGTTGAAGAGACCTTCCTCGTTCAGGTCGTAAGACTGGCGGCGCAGCGCCCGCCCGATGACCTGCTCGCAAAGCAACTGCGTCCCAAAGGCGCGGACGCCGAGGACATGGGTGACGGTGTTTGCGTCCCATCCTTCGGTGAGCATGGAGACGGAGACGACGCAGCGGATGTCGCCGCCGAGGCGGCCTTCCTTGCCGACGGTGTTCATCACCTCGCGGAGGATCGAGACATCATCGATGTCCTCGACCCGCTCCTGCTGGCCGCTTCGCTCGACGCGTCTCGCGGCGGAACTGTTCAATCTCAGCCGCTGCCGCTTTTCGGAAGCTCTCATCGAGCGCTTCTCCCGATTCCAGCTGTTCGCTGTCGATCAGAAGCGTGCGGGGACGGTCATAGGCGTTGCCATGTGTGTCGAAGTTGCGGAACAGCTCCAGGCGGCCATTCTCAAGCTGTGTCGAGCCGTCTTCGTTGGGTCGGAAGAAGCCCGAAATGTAGTCGTAGACGAGCTTCGAGATGGCCGTGTTCTGGCAGACGATGATGAAGCACGGCGGAACCTTGTATCCGGCCTCCTGCCATTTTTCGAACGTCTCCTTATAGTGCCCATACAGCGCATCGAGCGCCGTATAGAGCGGCGTCGGCAGGCTCAGCGGATCGAGGCCCTCCGCTTTGCCGCGGCCCTTCTTCGGCATCTTCTTGCGGATGTTCTCCCAGAGGTTTCGGAAGACGGGCACTTCCGCGCCGGGAATGTTATCGGCAACGGGCACGCGCGGGAGCTTGACGATGCCGCACTCGATGGCGTCCATGAGAGAGAAATCGGACATGGTCCATGGGAAAAGCGTGCCCTCCGCATAACCCGAGCCGCGCAGAAAGAATGGCGTGGCGGAGAGGTCCATGACGCGATGGACGCCGATCTTGCGCTTGGCAGCCTCAATGCCGTTGATCCAAAGGCGAGCGGCCTCCTTGTTGCGCTCTACCTCTTCCTTGTCGTCGCGGGAAAGGTCTTCTTCGTCGGAATCGCCGGGCTTCTCCTTATAACAATGGTGCGCCTCGTCATTCAGCACCATGAGGTTCTTAAGGCCCATCAGGTCGGGCATGATGCGCTGGAGCATCTGTCCCTCGGTTTCGAGGGTTTGGATGGCATCGCCGTGGCGGCCTTCGAGGAGCGCCCGGTTGCCCTTTGAGAGCTCCAACCGCTCGCGCAGCTTGAATGCGTGATAGTTGGTGATGACGATCTTCGCCCGTTTCACGTCGTCGAGCATGTCGGGAGGCACCAGTTCGCGGCTGGCGTAGTAGCTGTCGGGATCGCTCGGCTGGAGGACACGAAGGCGGTCCTTGATGGTGAGTCCCGGCGTCACGACCAGGAAGCCGCGGGTGAAGTTGGAACTCCCTGGACGCCGGACGGCATTCACGGTCTGCCAGGCGATTAGCATCGCCATGACCGTAGTTTTGCCGGCTCCAGTGGCCAGCTTGAGGGCCAACCGGCTCAGTTCGGGATTTGCGTCGGCGTTGGCCCTGGCAAGATGCTCGTGAAAACTTCTTCCACGCTGGGCGTTTCGGGGCCACTTCGGTGAGCCAGATGGCAGTCTCGACGGCCTCGACCTGGCAGAAAAAGGGCCGGATGCTCTGAAACTGATGATGCCGCCAGTGCTGGAGCAGCCTCGCCGTCTCCGGGGTCACCAGCCAGTCATTCGGACTTGGCAGGCGACGCCACTCATCGACCTGTTGGCGCAGATCATTGATGATGGGGATCGGCTCATATCGCTGCTTTGATGTGGAAAGCCCGGTGGCATCGCCAAACTCTAAGTCCTCCTGAATGAGAGACTCTTTGCGCTTCCGTGGCTTCGGGATGGGTGTGATGAATTGTGCCGTGCGTCGCGTCTCGATGGTCTGTTGTGTCGGCTGGCCGCTCCCATCCATCTCCCAATGCCGGGCCGGATACTCGTAGGGCGAATTGAGAATCGGATGCTCGAAAAAGCGATTTTCCATCGTCAGCGACTTACCCTCGTATGGCGTACACGGAACAATAATCTTGGTTGCGCGTGGGAATCTATGCGCAGGATTTCAGACTTCTTGTACCGTTTCAGAAAACACGTACAAGTGTACGCTGTAGGGCATAAATTTCATGGTGACCCGGCTTGGTGAAGGGAATGCTTGTATTGACTGATCGCTTACTGACGAGAGATGTGCGGACATCAGCGAAAAACTCGTAAAGACGTCACTTTCCTAACTTTGACAGAGCGCTAAAGGCGCTAATAAAGATCCGCGATAGTACGCGGTTCGGCACTCTGGAACGTCAGCCGTTCTCTCCAAATACGTTGAATTTTGCGGGGACTGATGCCGTAGCGTACGGCAATCCGCTCGTGTGCCACCCCAAGCGGAACACCCTCGGAATACAGCTGTAGGATCTCTTTACAGATCTCGCGCTTCGTTTCAATGTCTTTCATTAGCTCCCGACGACCGCCTGTCATGGGATTCGCCTTTGCGACATGGTGACTGAAATCCATCATCGTCCGCAACCAAATTGGTGGAACAGACTTGAACAGCGCGGCAGCTTCGGGTAACTGAGCTCCAACCTCGTCAGGAAGACTCGCCACTAAGGTTGTTAAGGCTTCGCGCGAACGCAACCCCTCTAGCAGCGCCTCTAGATACTTCTCATATTTCTTAAACCACTGAAAATATTGAAATAGCTGCCCGCCTATGGCATAGGGATCCGCATCCTTCGAGGGATCCGCATCCTTCAAGATTTGGCTGAGCATCTCTTCCATCTGCTTGACGTGAGCCTCTGCAGCTTCCATAGAAATCATGGCGTTTCTCCGCCAAAACCCTAACCCATTTTGGCGAAGAAAGACACGAAATAGTCCTTGATCTTGCGGAGGTATTACTCCAAAGTCTCTCGATGGCAAGCAGGCGGAGTGCGGTATCGAATCAAGGTAACGGGAAGCCGGTTTACCCGTCCGGTCCGTCGACGGGATGCGAGCCAACACGTCCAATAACGGATGGCCGAAAGCCATCGGCCTGCTTGCCAAATTCAGGTTTAGACCGCTTCCCCCATCCCAGAGTAAAACGGGGCGGGTGTCTGAGGGCAGAGCTCTCATCAGCGCTGCAAGTTCTGTGCCTTTGATTTCTGGCCTTCGTTTGCATCTTTACCGCCGGCAACCGCCGGTTATTCGCCGGCGCCCAAAAAGGCGTCGGTTTCTCGTGGAGAATCCTATGACTGCAGAAGACATAACGATCGAACTTCGCCTAAACAAACCTGAAAGCAAAGTGAAAGCGTTTGCCGACGTGACGTTGACCATCACAGATTGCGGGACCGTCACCTTGTACGGATTCTCTGTCATGGGCGACCCGCCGCGAGTGCTTCCTCCAGCTCGGCAGAAGGATCAACGCTTCTATGAGGTATTGACGCTGATCACGGAAAATTGAAATCCCTCGTCTACACGCAGATCGGAATGGCATACAAGGCGGCCTTGGAGAAGGCAGCGCAGGAGATTGTATGAAGTGCATCAACTGCGGCCGGGAGTCAGACATGTCCGTCTGCGTCATCCTTTCCACAAAAGGCCGCAAGCCCAGGATCCAAAAGTCATCCAAAGCAATCTCCCTCTGCGCAGCCTGTATACGCAGCCTAAAGATAACGCAAGCTATCCAAGTGTATGTAACCGTTCTGCTGACGCTCAGAGACACGTATACAGCGTTAGCGAAGGAACTCTAGCAGATGTTGAAACCAGTCCAAGGCACTTTCCAGAGCGGGCAACGAGTTCCACCCTTTCTCGACCCGCGACGCGACAGGCACCTTGGACTGGTTTGAGCACCCGCACAAATGCCTAGAGCGGGGGCAAAAAGGGGAGAGGCGGTTTCCGTTCCGTCTTGTCTCCACCATTGCTTGAAGAGAGAGGTGTGTCTAATGTCGAGTCCACTGTCAGATGCCTTGGGCGAGTTCTTAGGGCGATATCACTGGGATTGGTTCGTCACCCTGACGTTCGGAGGAGACGTAAAAACCTTCACAGCTCACAACCGATGTAACGCCTGGTTACGAAGTTTGGAGAAGGCCGCTGGGCATCCCATTACCTGGTTTAGAGGCGATGAGTGTGGGAACAGATTTGGAAAGTTTCACATGCACCTGCTTATCGGTAATGTGGCGCATCTTCACCGCTTCACCTGGATGGAACGTTGGGAGGTTCGCAATGGCTGGGCAAGAATCTTTGAGTTCAATCCTGCTTTAGGCGCTGTCGTATTACGTCGCGAAGTATGTGACTAAGCAATTCGGAGAATGGGACCTGAGCGACAATCTTAGCGCCTTCAAAATCCAACAACCGATTCTCCCGCTTGTAGGCCAAGTTGGATCTCCGAACACCGAGAAAAATGAACGGCTACAAACCGTGAAGGAATTTGAGAGAGACTTCAAGTCGACTCTGTGCAACCGACACGAGCCGCGCGAATTAATCGGGTTACGTCGCGCGTCTCCAAACCTAGAACCGAGCAACGATCACTTGCGGACTTTACAGGAGCCGGATTTGAGCGAAGTTGATTTCGACCCGATTCGAGCAGACTTTCATCTGCAAACAATCAGGAGGAGGTGAATGCGATGCGAGAACAGAAACTTCGAGTTCGAGCCCTTAATTTCGGCGGCTGAAGCTGGACAACTCCTGGGTATTCATCCCGTAACCATCCTCCGTTGGGCGCGCGAGGGCCGTATTCCTCACCTTCGTATGGGGCGCAAGGTAAAATTCCGCGTTTCTGACCTAAATTCTTGGTCCTCAACGATCTACACTGATAGTGCCGTTCGTGTCGCCCAACCCTAAAGGAGAAGGCACATGGACCATAAACGAAACCGCTATCAGCACGGCTCATTGACAACTGAAGAAGCGAAAGAACGGACCCGCTGTTTGGGTCTACCGATGGACTGACGGAGCCAAGAGACGGAAACAGATTCTCGGCACAGTCAAAGAGTTGAACAAGAGTCAAGCAAACAAAACAGCAGCGGAGTACAGGCAGCAAGCCAACGCTTCGCAGTCGGTCGCCGCACTGAATCCAAGTCTGACCGTCGCTGCCCTTGTAGAGGACTACAAGAAACGCGAGCTCGGAGAGGACTCGGGCAGAGCGGCTAAGCCCCGCAAGGCTTACCTCTATCTCCTCAACAACTACATCCTACCCAAGTGGGGTAGCTCTTCCGCTCGGCGCAGTGAAGGCTGTGGCTGTTGAAGACTGGCTGAAGACACTGACACTTGCAAATGGGTCGAAGGCTAAGGTTCGTGAGGTATTCGGTGCAGCGTTCCGCCACGCAATGCGTCACGAACTGTTCCCCACCAACCCCATAGCGAACGTTCGACAGGTGAGGAAACGTGCGGTTGAGCCCGAGATTCTAGAGCCTGGCGAAACCTTAGCGATCCTCGGGGAGTTGGAAGGCGTCGAGCCAGTGCGGACGGCGTTTCTCATCGCCGCGGTGATGGGCATGAGACGAGGAGAAATCTTCGGCCTCAAGTGGGGTGACGTGAGCTTTGATCGTGCAAATCTGCACGTTCGGCGCTCCTATGTGGATGGTGTCGAGGGACCACCGAAGACGGATTCTTCACGTCGTCCTCTGCCCATACCTCCGCCCGCGTTGGAAGCACTCAAGGCGTGGCACGAGAAGTCGCCCTACAAAGGGTCCGACGATTGGGTGTTTGCATCGGAGTTTCACTTCGGCAAGCAACCGCTCTGGCCTGGGACACTCTGGCGTCGGAACGTTGCACCCGCGATCGACCGCGCCAAAGTGAACAAGCCGAAGCTAGGCTGGCATTCTCTGCGTCGGTCGTATGCTTCCCTTCTCTTGTCGAGCGGAGCAAGCCTTCGCGTGAGCATGGAGCTGATGCGGCACTCTACACCGGAGATGACACTAAGCACCTACGCTCAAAGCATCGGCGATGAGAAGCGCCATGCGGGAGAAAAAGTTGCGCTGCTTGTTCTGGTGATGGCGGGAAAGCGGCCTAGCTGACCCTTATCTGACCCACGCAGCAATTTCGTCTTCTTATTGGCCCCAGATTTTCTGTAAGTCATTGATTTTTTTGGTGGAGCTGAGCGGGATCGAACCGCTGACCTCCTCGTTGCGAACGAGGCGCTCTCCCAGCTGAGCTACAGCCCCCAAATGGCCATTCGAACGGCGTCCTGCCTTCGCAGACTCACCCACCCGGCCAATACTCTGAGTGTACCAGTACCAGCGCCATCACTCAACACTCTCAGCCAACTTTATTGCCCACCCGTCCCGTCACCTCGGTCCCCGCGGCCAGCGGCTTCTCCACCACATGCCACAAGTCCCCTCTTCATCCACCGTCACGCGAAGCACCGGCACAATCAGCCGCGTTCCGCTCCGCGCCACCGCCTCCAGCACGCCCGAATCCCCCTCCTGAAAGTTAGTCCCGCTCACCGCCATCTGCCATCGCGCCCGCCCTCCACGCGCGACTCCAGCCTTATATCCGTCACCACTCCCAAAACTCCTTCGTCACCTCGGCCCTCACTTCCCCACCGCCTCAGCCAAAGCCTCCATCTCGCGCCTGCTGCCCACGCAAAACGGCGTCCGCTGATGAATCCCTTCCGGCTTGATGTCCAGAATCCTGCTCACTCCATTCGTCGCCATCCCACCCGCCTGCTCCGCGATAAACGCCAGCGGATTCGCCTCATACAGCAACCGCAGCTTACCCTTCGGCGCCTTCGCCGTCGGCGGATACAGAAACACGCCACCCTTCAGCAGCGTCCGATGAAAATCCGCCACCAGGCTCCCGATATATCGCGAGCTGTACTCCCTCCCGCCCGCCCTCCCGCAGCTCCGTCAATATAAGCCCGATACTCCTCCGGCCACCCCGCCGCATTCGCCTCATTCACGCTATAGTAGCTGCCCTGCTCCGGCATCCTCATCTGCTCGTTGCTCAGCACAAACGCGCCAATCGCCGGGTCCAGCGTAAATCCATGCACGCCATTGCCCGTCGTATACACCAGCACCGTCGACGGCCCATACACCACATACCCCGCCGCCACCTGCCTAAACCCCTGCTGCAAAATCGACTCCTCCAGCGTCCCCAGCTCCGCCGGCAGCCGCCGCAGCACGCTGAAGATCGTCCCCACATTCACATTCACGTCGATGTTGCTCGACCCATCCAGCGGATCGAACACAATAATGTACTTCCCCGTCTCTGCGTCCCGGTTGAACGTCACCGGCTGCTCGTCTTCCTCGCTCACCAGCGCCGCCACGCTGTCCCGCAGCCCCAGGCAATGCAGCAGCGCCTGGTTCGCATAAACATCCAGCTTCTGTTGCTGCTCACCCTGCACATTCTCCGCGCCGAACGCTCCATAAACATCGCTCAGCCCCGCCGAGCGAATCCTCGACTCCACCATCTTCGTCGCCAGCGTAATCCCGCTCAGCAGCCAGCTGAACGTGCCCGTAGCCTCGCGTCCCGTAGCCTTCAACTGGTTTTGTTGCTGCTGCAGAATATGCTGCTGTACCGTCGTAATCATCGCCATCTGGCAGCTCCAAGCCTCAAAAATCTCGCTAAAAACCCATAGCAGATGCCAACTCTAGCATCGGCAGCCAATCGTTAGCTATCTCTCTGTGCGAATAATGGCATCGGTGTCGATTATCGATTAAATCATCTCGCCCCTAATCTCGCCAGCCCGGCCACTTACTGCATTCGCCCCACCGGAACCCCATCCACACTCACAACCGCCCCACCGGATACAACCCCACCCGATTCGCCGCAAACCACGGCGACCGCTCATAGAAAAACTCCAGCCGCGCCACCGGATTCCCCGCAAACGCCGGATCGCTCGCCACCTTCTTCTCAAACTCCGCCTTCAGCTTCGGATCCTTCGCCATCATCTCCCGCGCCAGCTGCCTCCAGCACATACGCCTCGCCATACTCCTTCTGCTCAAAGATCGAATCGAAGAACCCCCACTGCAACGCCGAGTCAGGCCCCGCCGGCTCCAGCCACTCCACCGCCACCTTCGACAGCCGCTGATTCAGCCGCACCACCGCCGACCCCGCCGGAAACGTCATCTTCTCCCGCACCAGCACACAGCTCCCAAACTTCCCCGGATTCCGCATCGCCTCTCCATTGAACGTCGGATGCCGCCCCTCGAACGGCGGCTCCTGCCACGTCATCCCCGCGCACTGATACGTCTCCACCTCGCCCGTCCACGCCGCCGTCGTCCGCTCCATCTCCACCTGATGCGCCGCCAGCACATCAATCACCTTCGTCCACTGCGCCGGAACAATATAAGCCGCCGGCAGCGTCGTCTCCGCCGTCACCTTGAACCCCGTCTGAAACGGCAGCGAAACATTCCACGGCTCATGCGAATACTTCACCCACATCGCCCCCGACACCTCGCTCAGCGCCCGCTGATACTTATACCCGCGAAACAAAAACGGCGTCGTCTCCCCGCCCCATCCCAGCGCCAGCGGATACTTCACATTGCTCAGCGGATGCGCCCCCATCCCCTTCGCCTCTTTATCCGCCGCCGCATTCAGCGCAATCACCTTATCCGCATCGCGATTCATCAGCTCCATCAGCCCCGCAAGAATCTCGTAGTTCCCCGTCACCCGCGTCTTGTAGTCCTTCAGCATATGCAGCTCGACCAGCATCCCCGGCCGCCCCTCCAGAATCATGTACCCCGTCGAAAACCGCGGCGGATCGTCATTGAACCCCAGCCCCTCCGCCGGATCGTTATCATTCACCAGATTGATATACGTCGGCGAAGCCAGATGCCCATGCGCATCCACATACTTCTCCAGCGTCGGCGTCGCCACATCATCCACCCACTTCGCCGTACCGCTCGGCACATTCGGCCCGTCATCGATCGTGAACGTCACGTCATACTGATAGTCCGCACCATCCGTCACATGGTCATCGACAAAAAAATCCGGCAGCCAGCGATGAAACATCGCCATAAACGCCCGCGTCTCCGGCGCATCCGCCTTCAGATAATCCCGATTCAGATTCAGATTCGTCCCATTCCCCCGCCACCCCATCTCCTCCGGCCCATTCTGGTTGATGCGGTTATAAGCGACTCCGCCGCTCATGCCCATCCGCGTTATAGATCGGAATAAACACAAACACCGCCCGCTCCAGCAGCGCCGCCTTCGTCTTCGAGATCACCATGTCCCGCAGCAGCGCAAGACAGGCATCCTTGCCATCCATCTCCCCCGCATGGATCGAGTTCTGCACCAGCACAATCGGCCGCTTCGCCGCATGAATCGCCGCCGGATCGAACACCCCATCCCGCGAAGCGATCACAATATCCAGCTCGCGCCCCTCACCCGTCTTCCCAAACGCCTCAATCCGCACCTGCCCCGGCGCCGCCGCCTGCACCCGCCTCAGATAAGCCATCGTCTCCGTCATAATCCGGAGTCGTCGCATAGCAACTCTTCTCCGCCGGAGTAGCCCACGCACCATCCTCTGCCACAACGCACGCCGCCCCCGCTGCGGTCCGAGGCTGCAAACTCGCATCTCCGACCGTCTGTGCCTTCACCAACCCAGTACCCATCGCCAACATCAAGCACGCCAACCCGATCCGCATCGCCCACTCCTCAAAAAAAATCGACATCTGAAAATAAAGACTACCCGCACCAAAGAAAAAGGGCGCGATGCACTCGCGCCCTCGTCGATAAACACTCCGTCCGCCTTCAAGATTTACCCGCCCGAAACCTCACGCCAAAGATCAATGCCACCATCCGTCGCATAGCGGTCGATCTCCTTGAGCTCCTCCGCGGAAAACGCCCGGTTCTTCAGTGCATCCAGCGAGTCATCGACTGTGTCACATTCCGCGCCCCAATCAGCGCCGTCGTAACCCGCCGGTCCCGCAGCACCCATGCAATCGCCATCTGAGCCAGGCTTTGACCGCGCTCCGCTGCTATCTCATTCAGCGCCCGCACGCGGTCAAGATTCTCTTTCGTAAGAAAATCCTTGCTGAAACTTCCCTCCGACGCCGCTCTCGCATTAGCAGGCACGCCATTCAGATACTTATTCGTAAGCAACCCCTGCGCCAGCGGCGAAAACGCAATGCACCCCACCCCTAGCACGTCCAGCGTGCCCAGCAACTCCCGCTCAACCCATCTATTCAACATCGAGTAAGACGGCTGATGAATCAGCAGCGTCACACCCTCCGACTTCAATATCTCCGCAGCCTTCCGCGTTCCCTCCGCGCCATACGACGAAATCCCTACGTACAGTGCCTTTCCCTGCCGCACCATCTGCACCAGCGCGCCCATCGTCTCTTCCAGCGGAACATCCGGCGTAGGCCGATGCGAATAAAAAATATCGACATACTCCAGCCCCATCCTCTTCAAGCTCTGGTCCAGCGACGCCAGCAGATACTTTCGCGATCCGCCCACCCCATACGGACCCGGCCACATATCCCAACCCGCCTTCGACGAAATAATCAACTCATCCCGCATCCCCTGAAAGTCCTTCTTCAGAATTTGCCCGAAGTTCTCCTCCGCCGATCCATAAGGAGGCCCGTAATTATTCGCCAGGTCGAAGTGCGTCACACCGCGGTCGAACGCCCGCCTGATTACTGCTCGCCCGGTCTCAAAGACATCGTCGCCGCCAAAGTTCTGCCAAAGGCCAAGTGAGATTGGTGGAAGCAAAATCCCCGACCGCCCGCAACGCCGAAAATCAGCCTGTTCATAACGCTTCGGATCCGGTACATAATTCATCAAGCGCTCCTGAAAGCATCACTCCGCAAAAGTTCATAAATCTAAGTCAGATCATCCGTATTAAACGGATTCACCTTTCGCCCCAGCGCCGAAGTGTTCCTGACCTTCCCTACCAGGCTTTCAACCACTGCGTCCAGCTCATCCTCATCTTCTGCTGTCGCCACCATCCGTCCCAGCGGTTCATTCTCCGCAATCGACTCCAGCAGCACCGTCGCATGCGCCACCGCCACCCCGTCCTGATTCAACCCCTCCGGAGTCTTCGCCTTAATCCCCACATCCGCCGGCTTCACCCCCAGCAGGTTCGCAACACTCTCCCGCAACTCCCCTGCAATCGGCACAATCTTCGGCCGCATCATCACCAGCACCGTATCCAGATTCACGATCCGGTACCCCGCCGTGGCAATCTCCTCAAGCGCCGTCTTCAAAAAAATATCCGACGAAGCGCCCTTCCACCGCGGATCGCTGGGCGGGAAAAAAGTCCCAATGTCCCCCGCCGACACCGCCCCCAGCAGCGCATCCGTAATCGCATGCAGCAGCACGTCTCCATCCGAGTGCCCTGCCAGCCCCTCGCTATGCTCAATCTTCATCCCGCCGATAACCAGCGGCACCCCCGCCTTAAACGCATGCGAGTCGAACCCGTATCCAATCCTCATTCCCATACGTTATCTTCCCACGCCTTCAGTTCGTTCGAGAGACATCCGTAAACATTCTCTTCTCGCGTTCTACACCTTCGCTTGCCCTAGGTAAAACTCCGCCAACTCAATATCCCCCGGCTGCGTAATCTTGAAATTCTTCGCCGATCCCAGCACCACTGCAACCTCCACGCCGGCCCGTTCCAGCAGACTAGCCTCGTCCGTCCCTGAAAAACCATCCGCCTCCGCCTCCGCGAACGCTCTGCGCAGCAGGCCGAACAGCGCTCCCTGCGGCGTCTGCGCGTGCACTGCTCTCTCCCGCGGTATAGTCGCCGTCACAATCGCTCCATCCGCCGTCTTCTCCACCTGCTTGATCGTGTCCACCGCCGGCATCCCCACAATCGCCGCTCCATGCCGTGCCACCGCATCGATCGTCCGTTCAATCGTCGCCGGGTCAATCAACGGCCGCACCGCGTCGTGCACCAGGACGATGTCATCATCCTCGCACTCCAGCGCCGCCAGCGCATTGCTGACCGACTCCTGCCGATGGTCGCCGCCCTCCACCATATGCACCCGTGGCCCCAGCTTGAACGCCTCCAGCTGCGTCTCCATCCGATCGCGTTCGCCTCCGCGCACAACCACGCACACGGCATCCACTCGCGGCACCGACAGGAACGCCATCACCGACCGCACCAGCACCGGCACGCCGCCAATTTCAAGAAACTGCTTCGGAACGGCCGCAGCCGTCCCGCCCGCGGACATCCGCGTCCCCATACCTGCTGCTGGAAGTATCACAAACACTCGCATAACCAGCGAAGTATACAAGATTGCCACTCGCCACTTCGTAGCGGACTACAAAAGTAAAAATCTTCGCACCAAGGGAACAAACCATCGCTCGCTGCGTATTCACGCGCAGCTTGCCATTGTTGCCGAGGTGATTCCATGATCCCTGGAGTCTGCAGCCCAACTCGTCTTTCGCGCGCCCGCCGATCCCTTCTTCCCCTCGCATTCGTTCTTACCGTTTGCCATGCGTCATTGCAGGCCCATGCACAAACGCAGACTCAACCGCCAATACAGCCCCCGCCGACATCACCGCCCTCCAACACCCCTGTCAGGGCTGTTCCGTAAGCGTCTACAGCCTGTCCAACGCGATGCACTAGCAGACAAAATCTCCGCCCCCATCACTCCCCAGGTACACAAAAGAAAAAAACTTTAGTGGGATGAACAATTCATTGCGCGAAGCGTATTATTGCAAAGCTTTCCGCTTCCCTGTCGAGGTGGTTCGATGATCCGCGTTGATTTCTACCGTCAGGTCCGCACGTTGCGGACTCCGCTATTTGCTCTTTTCCTTGGCTTCGCCGCCTCCAGCGCGTTAGCCCAGACACAGAACCAGACCCAAAAGCTGTCCGATAAGATCGCTCTGGCCCGCGAGCTGATTCACATCGGCGAGCGTGATCAGTCTTCCAACGCGCACCAGGGCTATCTATGGGCGCAGCTTGCCGCGGACTACCGCGACGCCGGGGATTTTTCCCAATCCGAAGACGCCTATAACCGATCCCTCCAATTGTTCAAAACCGCGCCCGAGGCAATGGCCAACTACGCCACCACCCTCGACAACCTCGGCGCTCTCTATCTCACCTACGGGCGTATCGATGCCCGGAACTGCATGCTGAAGGCCCTTGCCATCCGCCAGCAGCTGGGCGACCAGACCAATATCGCGATAAGCCTCCAACATCTGGCCGACCTCGATGTCGCACGCCGCAAATTCAAAGACGCCGAATCAGAGGCCTCCGAGGCCTATCAGACGCTCAGCGCACCCGGAGCCCACAACGGACCCGCAACCGTCTCCGCGCTGCTCACCCTCGCCTTCGCCCGCTGTAAACAAGATGCCTGCGCCCAGGGAATACAGGATGCCGAACACGCGGTCGACATCGCCCGCACCACCCTCCGGCCCGACTCCGTCCAATTCGGAATCACGCTCGTAACCCTAGGATTCGCGCAATGGAAGACCGGCCAGCCTCAGCAGGCGGAGACAACCATGCTCAGCGGCCTCAAGATAATCAAAGATCAAACCGCTCCCGGCGATCCAACTCTCTCCTACTCACTCATGCAGTATCGAGACTACCTGCACGCAATGCGTCGAACCCCCGAAGTAAAAGAAGTCGACGCCGAACTGGCGGCTGCGGCACACCAGCCATGCAATACCTGCTCCGTTAGCGTCTACAGCCTCTCCAACACAATGCGCTAACCCGCAGGGCACTGCGAGGCGGTCCGCACACTGTCGCTCTAAGATGGACAGGATGCCCACCGCCTCCACGCTCACCTTCGACCGCTCCCAAATCAAACCCGGCGACCGCATCTGCGTCGCCATCTCCGGCGGCGCCGACTCCGTAGCTCTGCTCCTCACCCTCCATGCCGCCAACCGCACCAAAGCACAACGCCCTCGGCATCGGCCTCTCCGCCGTCCACGTCAATCACAATCTCCGCGCCGCCGAAGTCCGACGCCGACCAGCGCTTCGTCGAAGACCTTTGCATCACCCTCGAAGTCCCTCTCCACCTTCACCACGCCAACGTCGCCGCCCGCGCCACCGAAACCCGCGAGACCATCGAAGAAGCCGCCCGCGCCGTCCGCTACGACCTCTTCAGCTCCCTCATCGCCTCCGGCCACGCCAACTCCGTCCTCACCGCCCACACCCTCGACGATCAGGCCGAGACCGTCCTCATGAAGCTCCTCCGCGGAGCCTGGACCGAGGGCCTCAGCGCCATCCACCCCATCGTCACCGTACCCCGCGGCCAGATCCTCCGGCCATTCCTGCAAACCCGCCGCGCCGACATCGAGTCCTTCCTCCGCTCACAAAACCAGCCCTGGCGCGAAGACTCCTCCAACACCGACGAGGCCTTCACCCGCAACCGCATCCGCCACACCATCCTCCCCGTCCTCCGTCAGGAGAACCCCAACCTCGACCAGACCCTCGCCAACCTCGCCGGTCTCGCCCGCGAAGAAGAGTCCCGCTGGCAGTCCGAGCTCAATCGCCTCCTGCCCCAGCTCCTGCTCCCCGGCAAACCCACCCGCGGCGGCGGCCGCGCCGTCAGCACCGCCCCCAATGAGTCCGCCGTCGCCATCGAGCTCGAGCGCCTTCGCGCCCTCGATCCCGCTCTCCGCCGTCGCGTCCTCCGCGCCGCCGCCCGTCAGCTCGGCGTCCGCCTCAGCTTCGACGAGACCGCCCGCCTCCTCGCTCTCTGCGGCTTTGCCTCCATCCCTACCGTACCCTCAAAGCCCAGCGCTACCCTTCAGCTCTCCAACAATCTCTCCGCCCAGCGCTCTCCGCGCGAAATTCGCCTCTCACGCTCCATCTGACTAACCTCGCCGAATCACAAATCCGTCTCGCAACCCCTTTATTCCCCCTTTAGTTGCAGGTTCGCCGCGCTTCTCTCAGCAGAACCTTCTCCTTAAAGAGTAGAATCGTAACTGATTGTCGGCGCTGGAACATTACCGAGGGTTTAGCCGTATCCCTCAGGAATCCTTACTCTCCCGCTAGCGTCTAATAGACTAGTAGTCTAGGCACCCCGAAGCTTTCGTCAACGCAAAGCAGAGATCGCCACCGTCACGGATAGAAAGCTGTCGCACGACCGGAAAATGAGGAAATACGCTTTGAACTCTACCGTCAAACAAATTCTGATCTGGGTCTTCATGATCGCCTGCCTGGTCTTTCTTTGGCAGTTCGTCGTCAAAGGCAACGGAACCAGCCAGGACCAAAGACATCAGCCTTACCACCCTCCTCAACGACGCAGATGCCGGCAAGATCGCCGATGTCAACGTCAACGGCACGGAGGTCATCGCAAAATATCGCGGCGACGACAAGACCCAGTACCACACCACCATCCCGGGCAACTACCCCGACATGTATAAGACCCTGCGCGAGCATGGCGTCAACATCACCATCAAGGACCAGAACTCTAACGCCTGGGTTGGCTTCCTCATCCAGCTCGCGCCCTTTGCTCTGCTCCTCGGCCTCTGGTTCTTCCTCCTCCGCCAGATGCAGTCCGGCGGCAATAAGGCCATGAGCTTCGGCAAGTCCCGCGCCCGCCTGCTCTCTATGCAGCAGAAGAAGATCACCTTCAAGGATGTTGCTGGCGTTGATGAAGCCAAGGAAGAGCTCAAGGAGATCATCGAGTTCCTCCGCGAGGCCCAGAAGTTCCAGCGCCTCGGCGGCCGCATCCCCAAGGGCGTCCTGCTCGTCGGACCTCCGGGCACCGGCAAGACCCTCCTCGCCCGCGCAGTCGCCGGCGAAGCCAACGTCCCCTTCTTCTCCATCTCCGGTTCTGACTTCGTCGAGATGTTCGTAGGCGTCGGCGCATCCCGCGTCCGCGACCTCTTCGAGCAGGGCAAGAAGAACGCCCCCTGCATCATCTTCATCGACGAGATCGACGCCGTCGGTCGTCACCGTGGCGCAGGCCTCGGCGGCGGACACGACGAGCGCGAGCAGACCCTCAACCAGCTCCTGGTGGAGATGGACGGCTTCGAGTCCAACGACGGCGTAATCCTCGTCGCCGCGACCAACCGCCCCGACGTCCTCGACCCCGCGCTTCTCCGCCCCGGCCGCTTCGATCGCCGCGTCATCGTCGATCGTCCCGACATCCGTGGCCGCGAAGAAGTCCTCAAGGTCCACTCCAAGAAGGTCCCCATGGCCGAAGACGTCGACCTCAACGTCCTCGCTCGCGGCACACCGGGCTTCTCCGGAGCCGACCTCGCCAATATGGTCAACGAGGCCGCCCTCACCGCCGCCCGCTACAACCGCAAATCGGTCCACATGTACGACTTCGAAGTAGCCAAGGACAAGGTCATGATGGGCGCCGAGCGCAAGTCGATGCTCCTCACCGACGAAGAGAAGAAGGTCACCGCCTATCACGAGGCCGGCCACACCCTCGTCTCCGCGCTGCGCGAGCACTCTGACCCGCTCCACAAGGTCACCATCATCCCCCGCGGTATGGCGCTCGGCGTCACCGTCTACCTCCCCGAAGAAGACCAGCACACCGTCACCAAGGAGTATCTCGAAACGCGCCTCGCCACCCTCATGGGCGGACGCTGCGCCGAAGAGATCTTCCTCAAGAAGATGACCACCGGAGCCGGCAACGACATTGAGCGCATCACCGACCTCGCCCGCAAGATGGTCTGCGAGTTCGGCATGAGCAAGATGGGCCCCATGACCTTCGGCAAGAAGGAGGAGCAGATCTTCCTCGGACGCGAGATCGCGCAGCACCGCGACTTCTCCGACGAGACCGCTCGCCAGATCGACGCCGAGGTCCGCAGCTTCGTCGACGCCGCCTATCAGTCGGCCTACACCATCCTCGACTCCAACCAGGACATCATGCACCGCATGGCAGCCGCCCTGCTCGAGCGCGAGACCCTGGACGCCTCCGAGATTAAACTCATCATCGAAGGCAAGGAACTTCCCGCCATCAAGTCCCCCCTCGCCCAGGCCGGCCCACCCGACTCCGGCGAGACCCAGAAGATCCTCAAACCGGAAAACGGCCGCAAGCCCGGCTTCGGCGAAGGTCAACCCTCACCCGCATAAACTCCACTCAGCAACACCAAAGAGGCAGCCCCAAAGGGCTGCCTCTTTCATTTGCCCCAATTCAAAGACACCCACCTCCAGCACATCTCCTAGTCTCTCTGCCCACCATTTCTCCCCCTATTCTCCTGTCGAATCCGATACACTCTCTCCGCGATCCGCCTCCGCCGATGCGACAATATCCATAAGACCGAATGCGCCTCCGCCCCAAAAATCTCCTCGCCGCCATCGCCAGCCTCGCCGTCCTCAGCGCCTCCGGTTGCGGCTACCATCAGGCCGGCGCCGCGACGCATCTTCCCGCCAGCGTCCGCACCCTCGCCGTCCCCATCTTCGCCAGCAAGGTCCAGGCCTACGACACTGAGGTCGCCTTCACCCAGGCCGTAGTCCACGAGCTCAACACCCGCACCAAATACCGCATCCTCAACTCCGCCGATGCCGACGCCGACGCTACACTCCACGGCACCATCCTCACCCAGATCACCTCGCCCCTCACCTACGACGCTGCCTCCGGCGAGACCTCCAGCTACCTCATCACCCTCACCGCCAAGATCATCCTCACCGCCCGCGACGGCCGCGTCCTTTACGAGAACGACAACCTGCTCTTCCACGAGCAGTACCAGTCCACCCTCGACCTCAGCACCTTCATCCAGGAGGCTCCCCCAGCCGTCAACCGTATGGCCCGCGACTTCGCCTCCGCCATCGTCAGCGACATCCTGGAGTCCTTCTAATGCGCCTGACTACAACTAGCGCTCGAACACTTTGGTCAGCCGTTACATCTCTCTTGATTTGTGCGCTTGGAGTGGTCGGGCTTAGCACCCCTCTGAGTTTGCTGCTCGTACCAGGGCTCTACCCCATCGGTGACTCTATACATGGGCTCGGCATCGTCGCTTTCGAGATTGCTCTTCCACTCGACTTCCTACTTTATTGGTTAATCATCTTCGCGATCTTTAGTCTGTGGGACTGGTCTTTGCACAGAAAGAAGGAGGTCAACTAAACCATGCCCCCTCCCCTCAAATCCTTCGCAGCAACCGATCGCTTCATAGCCGAAATCTCGACCCCCCAGATCCGTCCTGGCTACGTCCTCCTCGGCGACGAGATCTTCCTCTACGACCGCTGCCGCCGCGCCGTCCTCTCCACCCTCGCGCCCCCCGACACCCGCGACTTCTGCCTCCACGACCTCGACCTCGCCGACACCTCCATCTTCGACATCCTCGACCGCGCCCAGACCCCCTCCCTCATGGCGCCCTTCCAGGTCTTCTTCATTCGCAACCTGAAAACCCTCTACGGCCGCGGCAGCAAAAAAGAAGAATTCGCTGCGATAGATCAATACTTCCGCTCCCCCAACCCCGCCGCCCTCCTCATCTTCGTAGCCGACCACCTCCGCATCCCCACCGACCTCCGCAAGATGGACTACCAGGACAAAGAGCGCTACGAAAAGATCCGCGACACCCTCGGCGAGTGGTGCGGCCTCGTCGAACTAGCCCGCGTCGACGAGAACGACGCCATTAAGTGGGTCATCAACGCCGCCGAAACCGCCACGCCCCCCGTCCGCTTCGACCCCGACGCCGCCCGCGAGCTGGTCGACGCCCTCGGCGCCGACATGATGCTCATAGCCAGCGAGTTCGAAAAGCTCCTCCTCTACGTCAGCGCCCCATCAAACACGCAACTAAGCGCACCATTAGGCGAACCATCAAATGAAGTTGTCATTCTGAGCGCAGCGAAGAACCCCCGCATTTCGCCCGAAGCGCCCACAACTCCACCGGAGAGCACCCTCGCCCGCAACCGCGTAACCCTCGGCGACGTGGAAACCATGGTCCTCGCCGCCAAACAGCGCTCCCTCTACGAGCTCACCGACGCCATCTCCCTCCGCGACCGCCCCCGCGCCCTCGCGCTCCTCCACGGCCTCCTCAACGCCTCCGACGGCGGCGAGGACGCGGCCATCGGCCACCTCTACATGCTGGCCCGCACCTTCCGCCAGATGCTCATCATCTCCGAGAAAAACGTGCGCGACTCACGCGCCATCTGGGCCGTCCTCTGGCAGGGCTTCCGCATGCCACCCTTCGCCGCTGAAGATCTCATCAAGCAAGCCCGCCGCTACAAATCCCGCCGCGACCTCACCCGAGCCCTGCGCCTCGTAGCCCGCGCCGACCTCGAACTCCGCTCCAGCCCCGCCAACAAACTCCTCGTCCTCGAGCGCCTCATCCTCGACCTCTCCACCGAACCCAAACCCACCCCCTACGACCCATCCCTACAATTCGCCATGGAACTATAGATAAAAGAGACAGTCTTAATGTGATGCTAGAATGTATCACATGAAGAAAGCCTCCGTTCGAGATCTCCGCTACGACTTCAAGAAGGTCGAGCACCTCCTTCGCCAGGGAGAAGAAATCCAGATCACGAGGCGTCGGCACGTCATAGCCCGCATTGTTCCGGAGCAGGCCGCGGCATCGCCCACGCTGCCTGACTTCATGGCCCGCCTGCGTTCAATCTACGGATCGAAAAAGCTCAAAACTACCGGCGCGGACATCGTTCGTCAGGATCGGGACCGCTATTGATCTTCTATCTCGACACCAGCTTCCTGGTCTCGCTCTACAGCCTCGACGCCAACTCAGCCGCTGCCTCGCGAATCCTGCAATCCTCTGCCGGAACGTTCTATATAACGCCTCTCGTCGAGCTGGAGTTCATCAATGCGCTTGAGCTGCGCATCTTCCGCAAAGAAATCGCCCCCACGCAGGCCCGCTCCTCTTTGACTGCCTTCGAACAAGACCTCCGCGACGGCGTCTTTCAACTGAAGCCTCTGCCCCAGGAGATCTTCCTTCGCGCCGGCCTGCTCTCTCGCCAGAGGAGCGCCCGCCTCGGAACCCGCACCGCCGATCTACTCCACGTAGCAGCCGCTCTCGAACTGCAATCCGACCAGCTCTACTCCTTCGATCATCAGCAGAGAAAACTGGCTCAAGCCATGCGCCTGAAGCTCAACCCTCTACCCTAGCTCGCCATTTCATCGACACTACTTCCCATCCGCATCATTCAGCGTCCTCAACCTCACCATCGTTCCACAGAGGACTCATCACCCCCCCCCGCGTAAGCGGCAGCGTCGCGACACCGATTCTGACCAACCGAAATCGCTGAAAATTCACACAACATCCAGCCCCAGCCAGCTCTGCCGGGCAACCTCGAACCACGACCAGCATCCTATTAGCCAACAGAAGTTTCCCACCCTCCACCCTGCTCAATCTATCTCCCTTCGGGATCCTCAACATCTTCGGTCATCCATCGGCCAACCGGTCTGTCTACGTCGCCACATCGCAGACGTGACGGAGACAAAATGGAGACAAGATTTTGACACCTACATGACAAGCAAAGGCAGCCCCGTTGTTTACCTTCCGTCCAGGGCCACGCACCGAAACAGCATTCCCGGCGAATATGCCAGCCTGAGGAGGCACCCATGTTGAAACATCTCCCCATCAACCGTCTCGGCAAAACCGCTTGCGTAATAGTTCTGGCCTTTGTTCCCGCCTGCCTGCATGCAGACGAATTCGAACAGATCAACCTCGTGGCCAACACGCCCGGTCTGGCCGCCAACACCGATCCCAACCTCGTGAATCCCTGGGGTCTGTCCTTTTCAGCAACATCACCCTTCTGGGTCGCCGATCAGGGCTCCGGATTATCCACACTCTACAACGCGGCCGGAACCCCCAATTCATTAGTTGTCACAATCCCCGGCAGCGCCACTCCGCCGACCGGCCCCACCGGCACGGTCTTCAACGCCGCCGGCACCGGAACATTTCTCGTAGGTGCCACCGCGGCGAGCTTCATCTTCGACAACCTCAACGGCACAATCTCTGCCTGGAATGCAGGCGCAGGCACCGTCGCGCAGGTCGAAGCCACCACCCCCGGCGCCAGCTATACCGGCCTCGCCCAGGCCACGACTACTGGTCCCGGCGGTGCCACCTACATCTACGCGGCAAATTCAAATTCAACCAGCGGAAGCATCCAGGTATTCAATTCGAGCTGGACTAACGTCACCGCGACCACCTTCGCCGGCAAGTTCTCCGATCCCGGCATTCCAGCGGGCTTCGTCCCCTTCAACGTCCAGACCATCGGAAGCAACATCTACGTGACCTACGCTATGCTCACCTCAACCGGTGGTGCCCTGCCCGGCGGCTATGTCGTTGAGTACGATGCGAACGGTAACTTTATTCAGCAGATCGCAGGCGGCGGCGCCCTCGATGCCCCCTGGGGAATCACCATAGCTCCCCCCGGCTTCGGCTCCTACACCGGCGATTTGCTCGTCGGCAACTTCGGCAACGGTCAGATCCTCATCTACGACCTCACCACCGACACATACCTCGGCACCATCGACGGCACAAACGGCCTGCCGCTCGTCAATAACAACCTCTGGGCGCTCGACACCCGCACTGGCGGAACCGGGTTCAACCTCGACGCGGTTTACTTCACCGCCGGCATCGGCCATCAGGAAGGCGGACTGTTAGGAGAGATCGTCGATGTCCCCGAACCCCCAACAATCTTCGGAGCGGTATCCGGTGTCATCGCCCTCGCGCTGTCGAGAATCCGCAAACCCCAACGCAACTCGAAAGCGTAGTCGCATTTGAAATCGCCACGAAAGCCTCGCGCTTAGAAGACCACGGGAAAATCATCCCCTTGTGACCGGCACGCTCAAGTCGTGCCGGTCACAACCCTCAAGCTCAAAAATCCCTTCGCTCAAATACCTCAAAACTCCTGAGCTAAACTCTCAGCTCTGCGCTAAAACTTAAGCTGCATGCCAGAGCTCCCCGACATCACCGCCTATCTCACCGCCCTGGCTCCTCGCATCGTAGGCCAGCCTCTCACCCACATCCGCATCGCCAGCCCGTTCCTGCTCCGCACCGTCCAGCCCCGCATCGAAGCCGTCGAAGGCCACACCATCCGCGCGCTCCACCGCATCGGCAAGCGCATCGTCTTCGAGTTCGACAACGGCCAATGGCTCGTCCTTCACCTCATGATCGCCGGCCGTCTCCACTGGCGCCCCCTCGGCGCAAAACTCGGCGGCCGCAACAACCTCGCCGCCTTCGACTTCCCCGCCGGCTCACTCGTCCTCACCGAAGCCGGCTCCAAACGCCGAGCCTCCCTCCATCTCTTCGCCGACCAGGCCGCCGCCCGAGAGATCGACCCCGGCGGAATCGATCCCCTCACCGCCACCCTCGAAGACTTCCGCGCCGCCCTCACCGCCGAAAACCGCACCCTCAAGCGCGCCCTCACCGACCCGCGCATCCTCTCCGGCATCGGCAACGCCTACTCCGACGAGATCCTCCACGCTGCCCATCTCTCCCCAATCCTCCTCACTCATAAACTAACGCCAGCCCAGTGGCAGAGCCTCTACACCGCCACTCGCGACACTCTCCAACTCTGGATAGACCGCCTCAACACCGAAGCCGCCCAATCCTTCCCCGAAAAAGTCACCGCCTTCCGCAAAGACATGGCCGTCCACGGACGCTTCGAGCAACCCTGCCCCGCCTGCGGCTCACCCATCCAGCGCATCCGCTACGCCGACAACGAGACCAACTACTGCCCCGAGTGCCAAACCAACGGCAAGCTCCTCGCCGACCGCAGCCTCTCGCGTCTCCTCGGCTCCGACTGGCCCCGCACCCTCGACGAGCTCGAAGCCCTCAAAAAGCACTGACGCCGCGACTCTCCATCCCACTCCGCTAAACTTATCCAGCACGCCCGGCGCAAAATCTCGGCGGAGGAGCCAGGCACCATGCCCGAACAATCATCATGGCAGAACATCACGCTCTTCCTCCTCACCCTCGCCGCTCTCATCCTCTGCGCCCTTCTCCTCCAGCCGTTCTTCTCCGCCATCGTCGGAGCCATCGCCCTCGCCGTCGTCGCCCAGCGCCCCTACAACTGGCTCGCCACCAAAATCCGCAACCCCAACGCCTGCGCCGCCGTCGCACTCATCCTTGTCATCCTCGCCATCGTCATCCCCAGCTACTTCCTCGGACAGGAACTCGGCATTCAGGCCTTCGCAGCCGTCAACGCCCTCCGCGACGACGCCAACCAGCAAAAGATCCTCGACTTCATCAGCGGCCATCCCTCCATCGCCAACCAGGTCGCCACCATCACCAGCTCCATCGACCCCAATAACGCCGCCCGCGTCACCGCCGCCTATCTCGCGCAACACATCGGCAGCTTCCTCGGCAGCTCCATCCAGACCCTTACCGAGCTAGTCGTCATGCTCTTTCTGCTCTTCTTCCTCTTCCGTGACCGCGACCGCGCCATCGTCTTCCTGCGCTCTCTCCTTCCTCTCCGCGAAGACGAGACCACCGAGCTCCTCCACCGCCTCGACGACACCATCAACGCCACCGCTCTCGGCCGCCTCGTCATCGCCACCATCCAGGGCATCCTTGCCGGCCTCGCCTACTGGCTCCTCGGCGTTCCCGGAGTTATCCTCTGGACCTTCACCACCGCCGTCGTCGCACTCATCCCCGCCTTCGGAACCGTCCTCGTCTGGGGTCCCATCGCCATCTACCTCGGCGCCACCGGACACTGGGGCAAAGCCGCCATCCTCGCCCTCTGGGGAGGAGTCATCGTCTCCACCATCGACAACTTCCTCTACCCCATCCTCGTCGGCACTCGCATGCGCGCCCACACCGTCACCATCCTGCTCGGCATCCTCGGCGGCGTCGCACTCTTCGGAATCACCGGCATCGTCCTCGGCCCCATCATCTTCACCCTCGCCGGAACCCTGCTCGAATTCTGGCGCCAACGAACCGCATTGACCCGCTAAAAAACGAAGTGTACAGTTCAATACAGCGAACTATCACTTTATGGCAACCTCAAATACTGCCTCCAACATCGTATCCGCCCTCAACGCGCGCTCCAACTTCGGCAAACTCCTCACGCGCGTTGATGCGGAGCAGCGTTCGCTCATCATCGAAAAGCGCGGCACTCCCCGCGCCATCCTTCTCAGCATCCGCGATTACGTCAAATTGGCCGCCCCCGAGCCCGAGGTGCTCAGGCTCATCGGCGAGCAGGCAGAGCGCAATAAAACCACCCGGCTCACCTCCCGGCAGATCGATCAGATCATTCGGAAGACGCGTGCACTTCGCAAGAAGACGAAGTAGACATGTTGCCGCTGCGCCTTGTCCTCGACACCAACATCATCGTCTCAGCAGCGCTCAAACCGACCAGCCTGTTACGTACAACCTTCCTCCTCGCCATCTCCAAACCGGCTCGTCTTTACATCTCCCAGCCGATATTGGACGAGTACTCTCAGGTTCTCGCCCGCAAAGAGCTGCAGATCAGTCGCGGCCTTCGCCTGCAGATGCTTCAGCTCATCAGGAATCGCTCTCATCTCATTACTCCTTCACGATCTCTCACCGTCACCTCTGACCCTCATGACACTATCTTTCTTGAATGTGCCGACTCCGCCCGCGCCGACTACATCATCACCGGCAACTCCCGGCACTTTCCCGCATTCTGGAAGCAGACAAAGGTCATAACCGCCCGCGAATTCATTACTCTCGCCGCGCCCCACCTCATCGAATAGTTCCCGCTAACTCGCCGTATCCAACCGAAACGACTTGTCATACGGTTCCACCGGATACCCCTTCGCCTTCCACGCCTCCAGCCCACCCCGCAGCATCTTCACCTTCGTGAACTGCAGTGCCAGCACCCGCTTCAAAACACTCAGGCTCGTCTTATCCCCTGGACAAGTGCAATAGATCACCGCATCCTTCTCCCTTGGAAACTGCCACGGATTCTCCAGCGCATCCTTCGGCGTAACCCTGATCGCTCCCGGAATAGTCTCCGAGTGCGCCAGCAGATCCAGCGGCTGGCGAATGTCGAACACCAGCACCTGCCGCACCGGATTCAGCAGCGCATATAACCCGTCAGCGTCAACCGAATGCGCCGCCAGCTCCCGCCTCGCCTGACTCCGCCTGAACAACACCACCGCTGCCACAACAATGGCCACGACCGCAATCCAACCCGCAATTACAGGAAGCATCTCGACCTCCAGCACCTGCAAATATAAGATTCCTCACCCCTCCATCCGGATTCCCAATTCGCTTTCCCCACATGAAATTCCTGCATCCGATTCGCCATATGGTCGTCCATTTTGCGGTTTCCGCGCACCCAGCCGTGCGCCGGCCCCTTGACCCGGGCACTATAATAGAAACAGAGCAATCAACCCGGCCCCACGCCGGGTTCATCGCTTTAAGTCCGGCCTTATTTAGACCTAAGTCCGGACTTAAAGCATATAGATAGAATACTTTGCGCAAAAATAGCAGGGAGGGGCAGGACCATGTCGAAGAGAACCGCAGCATCCAGAACAGCCACGGATTCGCCCCCTCGCGTCCACCTAAGCCTCACAAAATTATCACTCCCCTCTTCCCAAAACCACCTCCCACGCGGCATAGTTGGTACGACCAATAATGCAGCTTTCCCCGTCGATCTATCTGATCCACCTCAACGGGAAAATCGCTCCAGGAGCATCATGCGCCCCATCTACTCCGCTCTAACCCTCTTCGCTCTCACCTCCGCGCTGCTGTCTGCTCAAGACACCCGCAACGTAACCGAGCCCAGATTTCCCCCCATCTGCATCGAGCTCAAGGCCCAGCTCGTCGGCGCCTCCACCGGCATCGCCGAGGCCGACGAGTCCAAGCTCGACACCGACCGCATCCAGAAGGCCATCGACTCCTGCGGCAAAGGCAAGGCCGTAGCCCTCCAGGTCCACGGCGCATCCAACGCCTTCCTCAGCGGTCCCCTCGAGCTCCGCGAAGGCGTCACCCTCGTCGTCGACAAAGGCGCAACGCTCTTTGAGACCCTCGATCCCGCCGTCATGGAGACCGCACCCGGAAGTTGCGGCATCGTCGCCACCGGCCGGCGGCCGCGGCTGCAAGCCCCTCATCTCCGTCACCACGTCTCCGGCGCCGGCGTCATGGGCGACGGCGCCATCGACGGCCGCGGCGGCGAGAATATCCTCGGCAAAACGTCAGCGCCTGGGATCTCGGCCGAGCAGGCCCAGCAGCGGCGGCAGCCAGCAGGTCTCCCGCCTCATCGTCTGCAGACCACGCCGACAACTTCACCCTCTATCGCATCACTCTCAGGAACTCCCCCAACTTCCACGTCGTCCTACAACGGCGGCGACGGCTTCACCGTCTGGGGCGTCAAGATCGACACGTCCGCCGCATACCGCTCGCGCATCCGCTCTCCCGCAACACCGACGGCATCGACCCCGGCGGCGGCTCCAAGAACATCACCATCACCCATTGCTACTTCCGCGAGGGCGACGACAACATCGCCATCAAGGGGGGCGGCCCCGGCGAGCTCACCCAGATGACCGTCAGCCACAACCACTTCTACTGGGGCCACGGCATGTCCATCGGCTCCGAGACCAATGGCGGCGTCAGCAAGCTGCGCGTCTACGATCTCTCGCTCGACGGCACCGACTCCGGCATCCGCATCAAGTCCATGGGCACGCGTGGCGGCCTGGTCCACGATGCCGTCTACGACGACATCTGCATCCGCAACTCGCCCCGCCCCCTCGACATCACCATGGCCTACGCCGCCAACGGCCCGGTCAAAGGCCCATCCCCACCCACCTTCAAGGACATCACGCTGAAAAACGTGCGCGTCTCCGGCGGCGGCCACATCCTCTTCGACGGCTACGACCACGACCACCGCGCCCAGATCACTCTCGACGGCGTCTGGCTGACCGACGCCGCCAAGCCCGACAAACCCTACACCTACACCTTCGACTACGCCGACATCACCTACGGCCGCGGGCGGCAGCAACATCCAGCTCCCCACGCCGGCTACCGACGTCACCATCACCGGCAAACCCTCCGAAGGCAAACCCTCCGAGGGCAAGCCCGCCTCCTGCGAAGAAAAATTCGTGCCCTTCCCTTCGGCCTCGGAAGGTTCACAATAGACTCATGCCAACCACGCCCATGCTCAACCCCCGCGATGCCGCGCGAATGCTCGGCATCAGCTACCCCACCATCAAGCAGTGGATCCTCACCGGCAAGCTCAAAACCCTCCCCACCCCCGGCGGCCACCACCGCATCGCCATGTCCACACTCAAACCATTTTTGGCAAAGGACAGTATGAAGCCCGCCCTCGAATCCCGCGAACGCTACCGCCGCATCTCCGGCCGCAATCAAATCATCGGCAAAGTCGTCAGCATCCGCATCGAAGGCCTCCTCGCCCAGGTAGTCCTTGCCATCGACGACCAGAGGATTACCAGCATCATCACCGCCGAAGCCGCCCGCGAGCTAGCCCTCAAAAAAGGTCAGACCGTAGCCGCCCTCGTAAAATCCACCGACGTAATGATCGAACGCCTCGACCCCTGACCCCGCCCCATAGAATGTCATTCTGAGCGCAGCGAAGAATCCCCGCATTTTAATTTCGCTCGTCATTCCGGCGAAGCCGGAATCTCAGTATTTGTTTTATCCTCCCCTTACCTTCCGGCGCCCACGACCGCAGCAGCTTTTCGCAACGGTTCGCGCAACCCCGTCCGCGGCCCCGCCTATCGCGACGGAGACTTCGCCCTCGTCAAGCACACCAACGTCCACGAACTCTTCGACGTAGAACTCCGCGCCGAACTCTTCAACATAACCAACACCCCAGCCTTCTCTCAACCCAACGGCTCCGTCGGCACCGCCGCCTTCGGCTCATCACCAGCACCACCACCGACCCACGAGTAGCCCAATTTCGCAATACGCCTTGAGCCGATAGTTCGCCATCTGCCTAAGCCGAGCGCCAAAGCGTTCTTTTGCTCTCTTGTTTGTCATCCCGTAGGGATCTGCTTCTGCTTTTGCTCCTGCCCGTCATTCTGGCGAAGCCAGAATCTCCGTGTTTGCCGTTGCACAACTCCCCACTCAGTCGCAGCTTCATCGCGGACATGAATATGAATGCCATCGATCCGACGATCAGGTGATGGAGCTGATATTCTCATTACCGCGAGATTCACTCGAAGGCGTATTTGAAGCCAATGTTTGGAATCGCTCGGTTAGTTAACGGCGCTATTCCAGAGACGAATCGATAGCCGCTAAGGATGGCGACAACGAATCACAGCGAGGAGATAACGTGACTGCCATGCCAGAAAACATGATCAATAAACGCACAGCTAGAATTGGATTCATCGGCCTGGGTCTTATGGGGAGCCGGTTGACACGACGCTTGCACTCGTCAGGCTGGAACGTTCAAGCATGGAATCGTAGTCCGGATCCCACAAAATCTCTGGCTCGTGATGGAGTGGCGATCTCATCTTCGGTTGCGAACCTCGTCGCCCATTCGGACGTAATCATTTCCTCTCTGGCCAATGATGCGGCCGTTCACTCCGTGTATTTCGACAACGGCGGTGTCTTCTCCTCGGCAAAGCCCGGAACCATCATTCTTGAAATGAGTACCATCTCGCCGGAACTATCACGCCTTCTCCACAAGAAAGCATCCGACCAAGGCGTTGATTTGCTGGATCTCGCTATCTCCGGTTCAACGCCGGCGGTCGAGGCAGGAACCATCACACTACTCGCTGGCGGCGACCAGAATACCTTCGAGAGATGCACCCCCATCTACGAATCCATTGCTAAACAATGGTTCCTCATCGGGCCTGGTTCCTCTGGCATCCTGATGAAGTTGGTTGTCAATCTTCTCCTCGGAATCGATATGCAGGCGATCGCTGAAGCCGTTTCGCTGGGGGAGCATCTTCGAATCGACAGGAATGTTCTCCTCGATGTTCTATCCAGAACAACGGTTGTACCTCCCGCGTTTGAAAGAAAATTTCAAAAGATCAGGAACAACGACTACTCACCGGAATTTCCGTTGCGGCTGATGAGCAAGGACATGGATTTGGTTATGGAAGCTGCAAAGACTTCGGGCGCGGATTTGCCCGCGGCCAGAGTGGCCCAATCGACACTCGCCGCCAACCTGTCCTCGAATGGCGATCAGGACCTGTCTGCAATAACGCCTTCCATCGTCGATCAACAGGTGAGGACCTAGGCTTGCAAATGCGATGCGGCAGAAGAAAGAATGTCCCTGTCGTATATAAGGAGGGACGCAAATGCAGAGGTTATTTCAACGTTGGCTGCTCGGACCTTGTCTCTTATTACTTGTTTACGGCTTCGCCGTTCAGGCGCAGCACATCTCCGAAAACGACAAAGGTGTGCCACTACCAAACCTTCCTGAAGCAAAGTCGCCGTTTACTCTGCTTGCGGTAAACGATCCGGTGACCGGTAAGAGCGCTTTTTCCTTCGAGGGGAAGGAGATTCCTCCGGTGATTCGAGCCGCGCCGGGTTCAACGATCGAGATTGAGTACCTGAACAGGATGTCACGCAATTCGAAGGAAGCATGTGTTGACGGGCCGTGCATGAACATGACCAATCTGCATTTCCATGGGTTGCATGTCTCACCGAACACGCCGCAGGACGATGTGGTTTCGATGATGGCAATGCCTGGTGAACGCCTGCACTACGTCGTGCGCATACCGGCGGATCAGGCGCCAGGTTTGTATTGGTACCACACCCATCCGCATGGGGAAAGCTATCAGCAATCGCTCGATGGGATGTCCGGTGCGATCGTGATTGATGGCATCGATCGCTACGTGCCCGAACTGCGCGGATTAAGGGAGCGTGTCCTGGTGCTTCGTGATGCGGAGCTGAAGCAGGACGATCCGGCGTCGGCGGAATTGGCGAGTCGCGTCCAGCTCTCCCATGTATCGTGCGGCGCGGAAGGCGAGGATCAGGAAAGGATCTTCACTGTGAATGGCGCTATTCGGCCGCGAATTGCGATTGCTCCGGGAGAAAAGCAGTTCTGGCGTATCGTGAACGCATCTCCTGATCTCTACGCGGATCTCGAAGTAGACTCTGAAAGCATAACGGTCGTCGCCCTCGACGGGATGCCGCTGGCGTACCACGATCCCGCCCGCCGCACAGAAGTCCTCCAGCACGTGTTGTTGGCTCCGGCAGGACGCGTTGAGGCAATCGTCACCGGACCAGCGTCTGGAACCATCGCTTCTCTGCGTAGCCGTTGTGTAGATACGGGTGCGGACGGGGATCCAAACCGTGAGATGGTGTTAGCCGATCTGGATGAAAGCGTTAGAGACGCAGACTTCAAAGCGCCGCATAACGCTGATGGGCACGCTGCGGTGTACAGGCCGCTGGCGCAGGGTGATATCAGCGCGCTGGAAGCGAGCGATCCGAAGTTCATAGTGAAGTTCACGGAAGACGACCGCGGATTTTACATCAACGACAAGAAATACAATCCGACAGGTGGGCCAATGACAACCGTTAAGATCGGGCACTATGTTCATTGGCGCGTCGCGAACGAAACACATGAGATTCATCCATTCCACATTCACCAGGTGCATTTCCTGGTGTACGAGGAGAATGGACAACGCTTGAAGCATCCTGAATGGATGGATACCGTAAATGTGGCGCCCGAAGGTTCGGTCGATCTAATTATGGATTTTACCGATCCAATCATCCGCGGAATTTCTTTGTTTCACTGCCACCTTTTGAAACACGAAGATAAAGGAATGATGGCGAAGATACTTTTTCAGTAATACAGGCAGAGCTGTAGAAGAGTGTTACTTTGGTCGAGAGATAGAGAAGAGGCAGTAGCGCAAGGCACACCCTCCGAACTATTTTTTGCGATTTTCCTCAGTAAAATCGCATGTCAACCCCCATCCGCCCTACGAAGTTCTCTAAATTACGCCCTGCCAATACTTAGCCAACAAAAGAAAAGTGCCCATTAGTTATGCGCCACTTGCTAAAATAGAATTAGAAGATTAAAAAAGAGAGCCCAGCGAAAGCTGGGCTCAACTCATTTAGGAGGAAGCAGCAGCCCGTAACCCTTTTGCCTGGAATAATTTAGCCATAACCCATTTATTTGGACGAACTTGGCGGCCACGACTAACGCTAAGTATCTGCAATAAAATGACTTGCGTCCAAGATACCCAGGGGGGTGGGGGTCGCTACACTGGAGAACATGCCGCAGCCATCACAACCCGAGCAGGACCGGAGCTTCATGCAGCGAGCCCTCCAGCTCGCCGCCGATACCGTCGCCCTCGCCTCCCCCAACCCCCAGGTAGGCTGCGTCCTCGTAAAACAAAACCAGATCATCGCCGAAGGAGCCCACCTCTACGACCAACGCGACCACGCCGAAATCGTAGCCCTCAAGCAAGCCGCCCATCGCGGCATCGACGCCACCGGCGCAACCGCCTACGTAACCCTCGAGCCCTGCAGCCACCACGGTCGCACCCCTCCTTGCGCCGACGCCCTCATCGAATCCCGCATCGCCCGCTGCGTTATCGCCACCGAAGACCCAAACCCACTGGTTAGCGGCCAGGGCATCGCCAGAATAAAAGCCGCAGGCATTGAAGTCACCCTCGGCGTCTTCCAGCAGCAAGCCCGCGACCTCAACGACGCCTTCGCCAACTTCATCCAGCACCATCTCCCCTTCGTCACCCTCAAGGCCGCCCTCTCCGCCGACGGCAAACTAGCCCCACCACCATCGCAGCGCACCGCCACCGAACCCCACTGGCTAACCACCCCCGAGGCAAGACAGCAGGTCCAACACCTCCGCCACGCCTCCGACGCCATCCTCACCGGCATCGGCACGGTCCTCGCCGACGATCCCCTGCTCACCGACCGCACCAACCTCCCCCGCCGCCGCCCACTCCTCCGCGTAATCCTCGATACCCACCTCCGCATTCCACTCGACTCGCAAGTCGTCCGTTCCGCAGCAATCGCCCGCAGCGGGAGAACTCCTCTTGCCTCTGCATCCGATCTGCTCATCTTCTGCGGTTCTGCCGCATCAAACTCCAGGGCTTCCGCCCTCGGCTCACTCGGCATCGAAGTCGATCAGATCCCTGGCTACGCGGGCCATCTCAGTCTTCCTGCCCTCCTCTCCGCTCTCGCCGAGCGCGACATCCTCAGCCTCCTCCTCGAAGCCGGCTCCCAGCTCAACGGAGCCTTCCTCACCCATGGCCTCGTCGACAAAGCCATCCTCTTCTACGGCCAGTCCAAACTAGGCGACGAAGCCATCCCCTTCGCCGTAGGTATCCAGTCCCCATTCATCTTCGAGCAAACCCTCCACCGCATCACCCACAGCTTCGGCCCCGAACCCTGCCTCACCGGCTACATCCACGATCCCTGGCCTAATAGCCATTCGCCAGCAGATACTGCTCCGTCAGGATGAAAGCCTCCGAAGCCTGCCGCCGCTCTGCATACCGCGCCAGCACATCAGTCTCAATATTGACTTGAGCGCCGACCTTCAAAGTGTGGAGATTAGTAGCAGCGTAAGTATGCGGAATGATCGCAATCTCAACCACGTTCCCATGTATGGCCGCAACAGTAAGCGAAATCCCTTCCACGGTAATCGACCCTTGCGAAACCACAAACTGAGCAAGCGTAGAAGACAGTTCAAGCTTGAGCCGCCAATCCGAAGTCTCCGGCGACTCAGGCCTCACAGGATCAAGCGCCAGAAGCCTCGCAGTCCCGTCCACATGACCCTGAACCACATGGCCACCCAGCGGGGACCCCGCAGGAGTCGGCAGTTCAAGATTGACGACGGACTCTTTACGTAGTTGCGACAGAGTTGTGCGAGCGATAGTCTCGGCCGCAAGATCAGCCGAGAAGCGCGGCGGAAACGCATGAGGCTCGATAGAAAGGGCCGTAAGGCAGACGCCATTCACAGCAACGCTGTCTCCGGTATTGAGCCTGGCAGCCAGTCTCGGAGCAGCAATCGTAATGCGAGTGGCCCCGGCGCCGGGAGTGATATCAATAACCGCGCCGGTAGTTTCGATAAGACCGGTAAACATAAATCGATTCTAACGGCTAAAACGCAAAAGAGCGCAGCCCATGGGCTGCGCTCTTTCTTCAAATTAAAACTCGATTTAGATCGAGCTCATATTGTGTAGGAACTCCTGATTGTTCCTGGTCTTCGCCAGCTTGTCCGTCAGCAGTTCCATCGCCTCAACCGGCGAAAGCGGATTCAGCACCTTACGCAGAATCCACGTCCTCTGCAAGTCTTCCTTCGGAATCAGCAGCTCTTCCTTACGAGTTCCGGAGCGCTGAATGTCGATCGCCGGGAACACACGCTTATCCACCAGCTTGCGATCCAGAATCACTTCCATGTTGCCCGTTCCCTTGAACTCTTCGAAGATAACTTCGTCCATCCTCGAACCGGTATCAACAAGCGCAGTAGCAATGATCGTCAGCGAACCACCTTCCTCGATGTTGCGAGCAGCGCCGAAGAACCGCTTCGGCCTCTGCAGCGCATTCGAGTCCACACCGCCCGAGAGCACCTTGCCCGAAGGCGGCACAATCGTGTTGTAGGCTCGCGCCAAGCGCGTAATCGAGTCCAACAGAATCACGACATCCCGCTTGTGCTCGACCAGCCGCTTCGCCTTCTCAATCACCATCTCGGCAACCTGCACGTGACGCGCCGCCGGCTCATCAAAGGTCGAGGAGATAACCTCGCCCTTCACCGAGCGCTGCATGTCAGTCACTTCCTCAGGACGCTCGTCGATCAGCAGTACGATCAGCACCACCTCAGGATGGTTCGAGGTGATGCTGTTGGCGATCGACTGCAGCAGCATCGTCTTACCCGTGCGCGGCGGAGCCACAATCAGCCCACGCTGGCCTTTGCCCACTGGCGTCAGCAGGTCCATCACGCGGCCGGAGATGTGCTCGCGCACCGTCTCCATCTTTACCCGCTCCTGAGCGTAAAGAGGCGTCAGGTTGTCGAACAGGATCTTGTTGCGTGTCTCTTCGGGTGACTCGAAGTTGATCGCCTCGATCTTCACCAGCGCGAAGTACTTCTCGCCCTCGTGCGGCGGACGGACGTTGCCGCTGATCGTGTCGCCTGTTTTCAGGTCGAACTTGCGGATCTGTGAAGGGGAGACGTAGATGTCATCGGGACCGGGCAAGTAGTTGTAGTCGGGTGAGCGGAGGAAGCCGTAACCGTCGGGCAGAATCTCAAGCACGCCTTCGGCGAAGATGTGTCCTTCTTTCTCGCTCTGCGCCTGCAGTATCTTGAAGATCAAGTCCTGCTTGCGGAGGCCGCTGGTGCCTGCGATGTCGAGGCCGCGCGCGAGCTTGCCCAACTCTGCAATATTGTGTTCTTTCAACTCGGAAATTGTCATTTTGTACCTTGGGATGATTTTTAGGAGGGAATTTAAGGGAGGCGGGATCTGCGTGACGAGGGGGTCGTGCGGAAGGCCAGAATGTAAGGGGGAAAGTTTTAGTGCGGGGGTGATACGGTTTTGTCGTGCGGACTATTGTCGATCTGTAATTTGATTTTACTTCTGTTCTTTGAAGTATGCCAGGGTGCAGCGAAAGCCGCGCGTTAAGCCGCGCGGCGTTCCTGCAATTGTACCTTCTCTACCACAGCTTCGCCAGAATCATCCATCGGGACTGTGTCGCGGAAGCGATCCAAAACCTCGTTTGTCGTGTCCTGCAGACGGGTGTTCGGCTTGTGCAGCTTGCGGGTCGCTTTGGATGCCAGTTGGCAGAGCTCGTAGCGGTTGTTCACATGCGTGAGTGCTCCAAAAATAAGATCTGAGCGCATAAACTTCTCCTTTTCAATTTCCCTGGCGGTAACGTCTGCTGCGTCAATCCGCCTCGGATGTATCTATAAAGCCGCCAAGTACAGCGAACCCTATTTAATTTTCTCTTCCTTGTATTGGATGCTGAATCACTTTCTTTAGACGTTCAAAAATCATAGAAAGGTGCTTTCAATCTCCAAAAATCGGAAGGCCCAGCATTTACCAAGACGCACAAAAACTCTTCGCAGTCAGGCTGGGACTGCGTAACTCCTGATTCTTCCATCTGCCTTGTGACCCGGAGCCTTACCGCCTTGGAGGGAAACAATGGGGTAAAGCACGAGCGAAACGATCCTGCTGCAGAGCCGTTCCGACGAAGAGGGCGCAACGAACTTCATGCTCCTGTTCCGGCTCTTCAACCCGGAATTCAATGAGCACTCAAGGAAAGTAAATCCTCTGAGAGCTCAGGTCAATACTTTTTTTGGAAAGCTGTGGATAATTAAATTCCATAAATAGAATCGGAAAGCTATGCCACAGTGGGACTTTCCTGTCGCCCCCTCCCCTCCCCCCTGTTGGGGTATTTTGGAGGCAAAATATTCATTTCATTGCACTTAGCATCATATAATGACTGTAAAATATTCATTCTAAATGACTTGCGTCCAAAATATTCAGCCAGCGTCAGTTACAGGCACTCCGGAGCTTATAAGGACTGGTGGCTTTTCTCGAAGCAAGGTTTTTTGTGTTTTCCTAAACCTTCTATTTCTATTTTACCAAGTGGCACATAACTAATGCGCACTTTTCTTTTGTCATCTAAGTGCTGATGGGACTTGGGTTGTGGGATTGTTTGGCGGTCCGGGGGCTTGACAACATTTTCTTTGCAATTCTTCGAGCTGCGAGCCTGAGGAGACTCAAAGCGGTTACGGCAAAAAACTTATCTATATTTCTTTATGACACTCACGACCAGTAGCTGCGGTCCAGAGTCCGGTACTGGATCGCCTCGGCGATATGTTTTACGGCGATGTTCGGCTCTCCGCTGAGGTCGGCGATGGTTCGGGCTACCTTCAGGATACGGTCATGGGCGCGGGCGCTTAAGCCCTGTTGCTGCATTGCGCGTTCGAGCAGGCGCTCGGCGTCGGTCGAGAGTTCGCAGTAGGTCCGTATCTGCTGCGTGCTCATCTGCGAGTTGGAGTAGATCTGCCGCGAAGCTCCGTTTGCGGTCCCTTTGGTTCGTGTCCCCTCGGCATTGAACCGGGCGTGTTGCTTTTCTCTTGCCGCGAGCACCCGCGCGCGAATTTCGGCGGAACCCTCCGCTGCTGCGCCGCCTCTCAACTCCTTGTACTGCACCGCCGGCACCTCGAGATGGATGTCGATGCGGTCGAGCAGCGGTCCGCTTACTTTGCTGACGTAGCGCTGAATCATGGGCGGCGTGCACATGCAGTCGCGGCTCTTGTCGTTGAAGTAGCCGCAGGGACATGGGTTCATCGCTGCCGCCAGCATGAAGCGCGCCGGGAAGCTGAGGCTCATTGCGGCGCGCGAGATGGTCACTGTTCCATCTTCGAGCGGCTGCCTGAGCACCTCGAGCACGTTGCGCGGAAACTCCGGCAGCTCGTCGAGGAACAGCAGTCCGTTGTGCGCGAGCGAGACCTCGCCCGGCCGCGGAATCATCCCGCCGCCGATCAATCCGGCGTCGGAGATGGTGTGGTGCGGCGAACGGAACGGCCTGTACTTCACCAGCCCCATCTCGGAGTCCAGCACACCGGCCACCGAGTGAATCTTGGTCGTCTCCAGCGCTTCCTCGAAGCGCAGCGGGGCGAGGATCGATGGCAGGCGCTTGGCCAGCATGGTCTTGCCCGAACCCGGCGGCCCGATCATCAGGACGTTGTGTCCACCCGCTGCGGCGACCTCCAATGCGCGCTTCGCCACGTGCTGACCTCGAACGTCTTTGAAGTCGTGGGGAAAATGCTGCATCTCGTCGAGCAGATCTCCGGTCTCTACGACCAGCGGCTTCGCGCCGAGCGTCCCGAACGACGCCGAGTTGAGCAGCTCCCTTACCTCGAGCAGCGTCTGCACCGGATAGACATTTACACCCTGCACGACCGCGGCCTCGCGCGCGTTGCTGGCGGGAATAATCAGGTTCTTAATCCCTTTTGCGCGTGCAGCTACTGCAATCGGCAGCATCCCCTGGACGGCGCGCAGGCTTCCATCCAATCCCAGCTCTCCGACCAGGAGATAGTCGCTGAGGTCCTTGGCGTGCAGCGCTCCGTACGCTCCCAGAATTCCGATTGCGATGGGCAGGTCGAAGCCCGAGCCCTCCTTCTTGAGGTCTGCGGGAGCGAGGTTGATTGTGATTCGGGTTGTAGGAATGTCGAAGCCGGAGTTTTTTATGGCCGAGCGCACGCGGTCCCGGCTCTCCCGCACCGCCGCATCCGGAAGCCCCACCGTGCTGAATATTTCCTTCTCCGTTCTATAACCGGAGTAGTCGACCTCTACGTCGATAATGTGGGCGTCAATTCCATAAACTGCTGCGCTACGAGCTTTAAAAAGCATTTGGCCTGACGAATCCTTGAGGCAGTAAGATTGCGGCGAGTATAGCATTGCGTCGGCTATAACTCTGGCAAGGAGTATCGACCATGCCGTCCACCGTCGCTGACTTCCGTCGCCTGGCACTCGCACTTCCGAATGCAATCGAGAGCTCGCACATGGGCCATCCTGACTTCCGCATCACCGACGCTCGCAGAGATGGCCGCATCTTCGCGACGCTCTCCGCGCAGGACAGAGGCTGCGGCGTGCTCAAACTGACGCTCGAACAGCAGCAGGCCTTCATCGCCGACCTGCCCGAAGTCTTCTCGCCGGTGCAAGGCGGCTGGGGCAGAATGGGCATGACGTTCATCCATCTCGCGGCCGCCAACCATGCCACGCTCGAGGGCGCGCTCGCTACCGCGCATCGCAACGTGGAGTTGAAGCAGCAGTTGAAGAAGGCGACGAAGGCCGCGGAGGGAAGGCCGAAGATCGCACGAACCACGGCGAAAAAGGCGACAGGCCGGAGTAAAAAGACCTCGCGATAGAAGGTCTGATGCGCCGTTCACTCCGCTGCCGCTACAATCGAAAGCAACCGTGAATACCAGTCTCTTCGAACTCTTTAAAATCGGCATTGGTCCTTCGAGCTCCCACACTGTCGGTCCAATGCGTGCGGCTCTGCGCTTTGTAAAGGAGCTGCAGGCCTGTGAGGCATTCCCTCGAACGGTCCGCGTGCAGGTCGATCTCTACGGCTCGCTGGCCCTTACCGGCATCGGCCACGCGACCGACCGTGCCATCCTGCTTGGGCTCTCCGGCGAAGCGCCTGCCACGATCGATCCTACGCGTATCGAGGGCATTCTCTCCGGTATACGGCAGTCGGGGGCCATCTCGCTGGGCGGGGCGCTGGAGATTCCGTTCCATGAGTCCACCGATCTTTTGTTTCATCGCAACCAGATGTATCCGGATCCCGGCCAGACAACTCATCCGAACGGGGTCCGATTCACAGCGTTCGATTCAGGCGGCGACATCATCGCGACCGGCGTCTTCTACTCGATCGGCGGAGGCTTTATCCTCTCTGCCGCGGAGTACGCAGCCGAATCCGATGGCAACATGCCCGCCGCCGACTGCGGCCGCAAGGTGCCGTATCCCTTCTGCAGCGCCGCGGAGTTGCTTGCCACGGCCGCCTCGCACAAGCTCACCATCGCCGAACTGCTGCTCGCCAACGAAGTTGCTTTGCTCGCCGATGCTACCGTCGTCATCAACCGCCCTGAAGCTGCCGCTGCCCCCGACGCCTCGCCCGAGACGAAGATTCGCGCGAGCGTCCTTATGCTGTGGCAAGCGATGCAGGAATGCACTGAGCGCGGCATCGCCACGGAGGGCATCCTGCCCGGCGGACTGAACGTCCGGCGGCGCGCGCATCGGCTGGCGGAACGGTTGAACACCATCGGCTCGAAGGACCCGCTCGCTCCCATCGACTGGGTGACCGTCTACGCGATGGCGGTGAACGAAGAGAATGCCGCCGGCGGGCGCGTCGTGACGGCGCCCACCAACGGAGCCGCCGGTGTGATTCCTGCCATCGGCAACTACTACATGCGCTTTATCGACGGGACCGCGGAGGAGAAGCAGGAAGGCATCCTGCGCTACTTCCTCACAGCGGCCGCCATCGGCATTCTGTACAAGGAGAATGCCAGCATCTCCGGCGCAGAGGTCGGCTGCCAGGGCGAGGTCGGTGTGGCGTGCTCGATGGCCGCGGGCGGTCTGGTCGCCGCGCTGAACGGCACCAACGCGCAGGTGGAGCACGCCGCGGAGATCGCGATGGAACACAACCTCGGCATGACCTGCGATCCCATCGGCGGGCTGGTGCAGATTCCGTGCATCGAGCGCAACGGCATGGGTGCGGTGAAGGCCATCAACGCCGCGCGCATGGCCATGCATGAGTCGGGCGATCACAAACTGTCGCTCGACCAGATCATCGCGACGATGTACCAGACGGGGCTCGACATGCAGTCGCGCTATAAGGAGACGTCGCTGGCTGGGCTGGCTTTGAACGTGATTGAGTGCTGACCTGTGTTTAGAGGGCTGACGTCCATTTAGTCTAGAATCGGGGGCTACTTCAGCTGGCCGCAGGTGAGATAGCAGGTCGTCTTCATCTTCAGCACCCCGCACACCTGCCAGCGATCAAAATAGGCTCGCAGCGCCCGCTGCATGCCTTCGTACTTCGGGTGCCCGGGCAGCGGCGCGGCCGAGTAGGACTGCACCTGCCCGAGAAACTCTTCGAGCGTCAGTGACTGCTCTCCGTGAATCCTCTCGCGCACCAGCGAGTCCTTGCGAAATCGCGGCGCGATCTTCTCGTGCATCCGGTGGCGCTCCTTCACCTGCTTGTAGTCCACCCCTTCGTCCATCAGCAGTTGCTCGAACTCCTTCTGCTTCTTCGCAGCGCCCCTGCTCCTGCCGTTGGCTGCCAGCACCAGCCAGCCATCCGGCTTGAGGATTCTGCGGAACTCCTTCATTGACTCATCCAGATCGAACCAGTGCATCGCACGCCCCACAGCGATGAAGTCAACTGATGCGTCGGCCAGCCCTGTAGCCTCGGCGATTGCGCTCCGCACCGTTAACCCTGGCCACACGGCCGCCAATCGTTCGCAGACCATGCGCATCTCGACGTTCGGCTCGATGGCAACCACCGCATTTCCGTGCTCTAGAAACAGCTCGGCCAGCATTCCGGTTCCTGCGCCTATGTCCGCGACAAAGTGAGACCGCCGCAGCCCGCAGCGCTCGGTCAGCGTCCGGATGACCTCAGCCGGATAGCGCAACCGGTATCGCCCGTACTCCTCGACCCGTCCCGTGAACCGCTCCACGAACCTCGCCATAGGACAACGATACCGCTCAATTGCCTCGCTCAACCGCCAGCGCCACAGAATTTCCGCCGCCGAGGCAAAGCGCCGCCACACCTTTGCGGACGTCGCGCCGGATCATCTCGTGAATCAGCGTCACTAGCACCCGCGCCCCGCTGGCGCCAATCGGATGCCCGATCGCCACCGCGCCGCCGTTCACGTTCACCCGCGAGGCGTCTATCCCCAGCTCTTTCATCACGCCGAGGGCCTGCACGCTGAAGGCTTCGTTCAGTTCGAAGAGATCGACCTCGCCGATGCTCCAGCCGGTGCGCTCGAGCACCCGCTCGACGCCGATGACCGGAGCGAGCATCACCCATCGCGGCGCTACTCCGCTCATCGCCTGCGCCTTGATCGTCACCATCGGCCTCAGGCCCAGTTCGGCGGCCTTCGACGCGCTCATCACCACGACAGCTGCTGCGGCATCGTTTACGCCGGGGGCGTTGCCCGCTGTCACCGTGCCATCCTTTTTGAACGCCGGGCGCAGCGCAGACAAAGCGGCCAGCGCCTCGGCAGGGCGATCGATGGCATCCTCTCGCACGCTCTCATCGCACGACACCACGGTGGCCGCGCCTTTTTTTCCCGGTACCGAAACGGGAATCACCTCCGCATCGAAGCGTCCTTCGCGCCATGCCGCGGCGGCTCGCCGGTGCGACTCCAGCGCGTAGGCGTCCTGCGTCGCGCGTTTGATTCCGTGCTTGTCGGCCACGAGTTCCGCGGTCATTCCCATGTGCTGGTCGTCGCACGCACACCACAGACCGTCCTTGATCATTGAATCGACGACCGTCGCGTCGCCCATCCGAAATCCCTTCCGCCCCTGCGGCAGAAGGTAGGGTGCGTTGGTCATCGACTCCATCCCGCCGGCGACTACGATCTCCGCCGCGCCGGTCATCACGCTCTGGGCGGCGAGCGCCACGGCCTTCAATCCGCTGCCGCAAACCATGTTGACGGTCATCGCGGCGACTGTATCGGCGAGTCCTCCCTGGAGCGCGGCCTGCCGCGCGGGATTCTGTCCGAGGCCTGCCGGCAAGACGCAACCCATCAGGCATTCATCCACCGTGGCGGCGTCAATCCCCGCTCTGCGCGCGGCTTCCCGCACTACTATCGCGCCCAGTTGAACCGCTGTCATCTCGCTCAACCCGCCTTGAAATTTTCCGACCGGAGTCCGCACTGCCGACACAATCACGACATCCTTCATCGCTACACCTCTTCAAAATCTTCAGCGCAATCTCCGTCGACGCCGCGCAAGTATAGGCCGTTTTGCATCGCCTTGTACTGTGTCTCTTCTTTCGCCGGCCGCATCTTTCATCCCTTGATTGTCACTTGCTTGCTCTCTTCGAGCGCAGAGGGCGTCTTACCCGTCATCAAAAAAATAATCACTTTGTATCGATTTTTCTTGACACACATTTTCCATGAATCTATACCTTCGTTAGCTGCAATGAAGGTATTGCAGAGTCGTCGATTCATCATAGGGAGAATAGACACATGGCAACGAAAAAGGCAGCTCCAAAAAAGGCAGCAAAGAAACCGGCGAAGAAGGCCGCAAAGAAGAAGTAATCCAACCAAGGCAAACGGAGAACGGGGGACGCATCTAGCATCCCCCGTTCTCCGTTTAACCCAGTGTTTATGCGCCTATTCGTACTACTGCGCAGACGCAGTCTGCGTGGATCCTTTCGGCGTCGCCAGGTATCCGGACACCTTGTTCTTCTCGATGACGTTCACCACGATCTCGTACAGCACCGGGTCCTTGCCTGTGTAAAACTGGACCGGTTCGTCCAGGTTCTTGTCCTTCTTTTCGATGTTGCGGTCGTCCGCGCTGACGTTCAGCGTGTACTTCGAGTGCTTCTCGTCCACTTTTTTCAGCTGGAGCTTTACAGTCGACAACAGCGTCGGCTTGGCGCCCTTCTGCAAAGTGAACTCGAAGTAGTTGCGGTCGCCCTTGTGCTTCAGGATCTCCAGCTCGGAGTGATTGGTCGCGATTAGGCCGCTCATCTTGCCCGCGTCGCCCATCATCTGATGCATCTGCGATTTGGTTGACTCGAGATCGCTCTTCGTGGCGGCGACTTCCGTCTTCACGCCGCCCACATCCGTCTTCACGCCGGCGACATCGGTCGACACCGCGCCTACCTGCTTCGCAGTAGCGGCCTGCTCCTGCGCCAGCTTCGCGGTCTCCGCGGACGCCGCCCTCTGTGCCGCCAGAATGCTCTGCGTCTTCAGATCGATCTGCTTCTGCGTCATGCCGACGCTCTGGCCCAGCGTCTCGCTGGTCGCCTTCAGTCGCGCGTTGGTTGCTTCCAGCTTTTCCTGCAGGTCGGCGTTATTCTTGTCTGCCGCCGCCAGCTTCACCTCAGTCGCGGCCAGGTGGTTCTGCAACCCGTAGCACCACGCCAGTGCGCCCAGCGCAGCCAGCAATGCGACGGCAACCACTCCAATAAACGCCCCCGACATCGATCGCTCCGCTACAAATTCCTCTTCGCTCATCCCAACCTCCAGTGCTTTTACTTCATTCGGTTAGACGTACACACGCCACATATTTGACGCACCACACGCCACATAATCACTCGGCGAGCCGGGAATACTGCAACCTTCCCTGCCACCGGAACCCATACCCTGAACTATATCTCGACTTGCTCATTTAAACTGCTCGGATGGGTCAACCTGACTTCTGTATCGCCGGCGCCGGCATCATCGGCCTCTCGCTGGCCCTTGAACTTCACCATCGCGGAGCAACCGTCATCGTCCTCGAACAGGGCACGCCGCTCTCAGAGGCCTCGACCGCTGCTGCCGGAATGCTGGCTGCCGAGGACTCTGAAAACCCGCCACAACTCAAACCTCTCGCCGACTTTAGCATCTCCCTCTATCCCGCATGGCTCAACCGGATTGAATCACTCTCCGCAATCCCCGTTCCCTTCCAGACAGCGGTAACGCTCCAGTCGTCTCGATCGCCCGCCGCAATTTCCGCTGGTGCTGTTTTCGGTCTTCTGTCTCAACTCGTTCCCGGCAGCCATCGATTCGTGCGCCTCGACGAACACAGCCTCGACCCGCGCCAGCTCGCGCAGTCTCTCCTCGCCGCCGTCCGCGCCACTGGAATCGACCTCCGCCCTCACACTCCGGTACTGAGCGTCCGTTCACTCGCCGGCACAATAGAGATCGCAACTCCCGCCGGCCATCTCTCAGCTCTCCGCTTCATCGACTGCACCGGAGCCTGGGCCGGAGTCTCCTCATCGCTTCCTCCGTCAACCGTCGTTCCCAGAAAAGGTCAGATGCTCGCCGTAGCTTTGCCTGCTTCGCTTCCACTCGATCTCGTCGTCCGCACGCCCGCCGTCTATGTCGTTCCCCGCACACAAGGCCCCAACGCCGGCCGCGCCATCATCGGAGCCACTATCGAAGAGAAAGGCTTCGACAAGACCGTTCATCCCGCAGATATCGCAAGCCTCCACGCACAGGCTGCCGCTCTGCTTCCGCCACTCGCCTCCGCGACTGTGCTTGAGAGCTGGGCAGGTCTGCGTCCAGTAACGCCAGACGGCCTCCCGCTGCTCGGAGCATTACCCGGCCGGCCTCATCATCTGCTCGCAACCGGCCATTATCGCAACGGCATCCTGCTCGCGCCTGCCACCGCGCAGATACTCGCGGATCTGGTCACCGGCGTTGCTCCATCAATCGACGCCACCGCGTTCTCGCCCGCGCGCTTCCGTTCATAAAGAGACGCTCCACGCTCGTTTACCATAGTCACCATGTCCACCAAGATTCGCTGGGGAGTCCTCAGCACCGCGGCCATCGCGCAGAAAAAAGTAATTCCCGCGATGCAGCGCGGCGAGCTGACCACCATCACCGCCATCGCATCGCGCGGCCTCGCCAAGGCGCAGCAGGCCGCTCGCGCGCTCAACATCCCCACTGCGTACGGCTCCTACGAGGAGCTGCTCGCCGATCCGAACATCGACGCCATCTACAATCCGCTGCCCAACCAGATGCACGTTCCCTGGACCATCAAGGCGGCCGAGGCCGGCAAGCATGTGCTCTGCGAGAAGCCTATCTCGCTGACCACCGCCGAGGCTGAATCTCTGCTGGCGGTCCGCGAACGCACCGGCGTCAAGATCGGCGAGGCCTTCATGGTCCGCAGCCATCCGCAGTGGCTGCGCGCCCGCGCACTCATCGACGAGGGCCGCATCGGCGAGCTCCGCTCCGTGCTCGGCTTCTTCAGCTACTTCAACATCAACCCGGCCAACATCCGCAACAAGGTCGAGACCGGCGGCGGCGCCCTGATGGATATCGGCTGCTATCTGATTCATGCGGCGCGCTTCGGCTTCGGCCAGCAGCCGACCGAGGTCATCTCCGCGATGGACCGTGACCCGCAAATGCACACCGACCGCCTGACCTCAGCAATCCTTCAATTTGATGGCGGCAGACAGGCCATCTTTACCTGCAGCACCCAGCTGGTGCCTTACCAGCGGATCCACTTCATCGGCACACGCGGACGCATCGAGCTTGAGATCCCGGTCAACGCGCCGCCCGACAAGCCCACCCGCATCCTGATAGACGATGGCAGCGACCTCGCCGGCGGCGGCATCCAAGTCGAGACCTTCCCCGTCTGCGACCATTACACCCTGCAAGGCGACGCCTTCTCTCGCGCCATCCTCGACAACACGGACGTCCCGGTTCCGGTCGAAGACGCCATCCGGAACATGGCGGTCATCGAGGCCATCTTCCGCTCCGCCAGCTCCGGCCAGTGGGAGACACCATAACAAACACAGCGCTTAGGGCCCGTTGCCGCGCAGATCGCCCGGGACCGCCGATATTCGCGCAGATTCAAATGACAACCGTTTCTCCGCTGCGCTATAAAAGGTGTACTTACTTTTGTTCCTGGAGATTTCGCACATGTCTACTGCCGTTGCAACAAAAGGTCTGGAAGGCATCGTAGCCACCAGCTCCTCCATCTGCTGGATCGACGGAGACGCCGGCGTCCTCTCCTACCGCGGCATCGACATTCACGAGCTCGCCAGCAAATCCACCTTCGAGGAGACCACCTACCTCCTCTGGTTCGGCAAGCTGCCAACCGCCGACGAGCTGGCGGCCTTCTCCGCGCAGCTTGCTGCGGCTCGCCACATCGATCCCAAGGTCATCGATCTCCTCCGCAGCGTTCCGGCGACCGCCACGCCGATGGAGGTTCTGCGCACAGCGACCTCGCTGCTCAGCATCTACGACGTCGACGAGGCCGACAGCAGCCACGACGCCAACGTCCGCAAGTCCTTCCGGCTCACCGCGCAGATCGCCATGATCGTCGCGCTCTTCGATCGCATCCGCAAGGGTAAGCCCATCGTCGAGGCCGACCCCACGCTCTCGCACGCAGCAAACTTCCTGTGGATGCTCAATGGCGAGAAGCCTTCCGCGACCGCTACCCAGGCCTTCGACGTCGCGCTTATTCTCCACGCCGACCACGAGCTTAATGCCAGCACCTTCGCCGCGCGCGTCATCGCCGCGACGCTTGCGGACATTCATTCGGCAGTCACCGGGGCGATCGGCGCGCTCAAGGGTCCGCTGCACGGCGGAGCCAACGAGGCGACCATGCGCCTGCTCTACGCCATTGAGAAAGCCGGCGCCGATCCGGTCGAGTACGTCCGGCAGATGTTTGCCGCAAAGAAGAAGATCTCCGGCTTCGGCCATCGCGTCTACCACACCGAGGATCCGCGCGCGACCCACCTGCGCCGCATGTCCGAGGAACTGGGCAAGGCTGCCGGCAACACCAAGTGGTTCGATATGTCCCGCAAGATCGAGCTATTCGTGAAGCAGGAAAAGAAGCTCAACGCCAACGTCGACTTCTACTCCGCCTCCACCTACACCACGCTGGGCATCGACATCGACCTCTTCACGCCGATCTTCGCCGTGAGCCGCATCGCCGGCTGGGCCGCACACGTCATCGAGCAGCACGACGACAACCGCCTCATCCGCCCGCGCGCGGAGTACGTCGGTCCTCCGTACCCCACCCCTTACACCCCCATCTCGCAGCGCTAACGCCTTTGTTAGCGCCCGGCGCAGCGCCAGCCGCGTAAAATAGAAGCATGCAGCGCATCTACATGGATGCGAACGCCACCACACCTCTGCTCCCAGAGGTGGTCGAGGCGATGCGCCCATTCTGGACCGAGCACTTCGGCAACGCCAGCTCCATCCATCAGCCGGGCCAGTTCGCCCGTGCCGCGGTCGACCACGCCCGCGAATCCGTCGCCCGCCTGCTCCGCTGCCGTGCGTCGGAGGTCGTCTTCACCTCCGGCGGAACGGAGAGCGATAACCTCGCGCTCTTCGGAGTGCTGAACAAGCCTCGCGAACCGGGCGCCCCGGCGCCTCACCTCATCACGTCGAGCATCGAGCACGACGCCGTCCTCCACGCTGCCCAGTCGCTCGCGAAGGATGGTTCCAACGCCGGCCCCGTCGAGGTCACCTTCCTGCCCTGCAACGCGCAGGGCCTCGTCGAACCAGCCAGCCTCACCGCCGCGCTGCGCCCGAATACGAAGCTCGTCTCAATAATGCTGGCCAACAACGAGACCGGCGTCATCCAGCCCATCGCCGAGCTCGCCGCCATCGCTCACGCCGCAGGTGCGCTCTTCCACACGGACGCCGTCCAGGCCGCCGCAAAGCTGCCGCTCGATCTCAGCCCCAAGGGCGCGCTGAAGGACGTCGACCTGCTCAGCCTCTCCGGTCATAAGATGTACGCGCCGCAGGGCACCGGAGTCCTCTTCGTCCGCCGCAGCGTCAGGCTCGCGCCGCTCTTCCACGGCGGCATGCATGAGCGGCAGCGCCGCGCCGGCACCGAGAACGTCCCCGGCATCGTCGCCCTCGGCAAAGCCGCCGAACTTGCCCAGGCATGGCTCAGCAATGATGCCCCGCAGGACGGCCCAAGTCACCTCGCCGCCCTGCGCGACCGCCTCGAGCAAGGCATCCTCAGTCAAATCGAATCCAGCGGAGTGAACGGAACCGGCGCGCCGCGCGTCTCCAACACCACCAACCTCTACTTCGACTGCCTCGAAGCCGAAGCGCTGGTCATCGCCCTCGACCTTAAGGGCCTCTCCATCAGCGGAGGCAGCGCCTGCCAGTCCGGCGCCACCGAGCCCTCACACGTCCTCACCGCCATGGGACTCTCCCCCGCCCGCGCCCGCGCCAGCGTGCGCCTCTCCCTATCGCGCCTCACCACCGAGGCCGAAGTAGACACCGCGCTCCAGATCATCCCCGCCGCCGTATCCCGCTTGCGCGACCTCAGTCCAACATGGCGCAACTCACAACTGCACCACGTCGAACCCAACCTTAGCGGCAGCCTCGCCTAGCCTCTCATCCTGACAAACAAACACTCGACCCTTCGGTTTTGCCTGACACCACACAGTCGCCGCAGCTAGTTGAAGACTATCCGCAGCGCGAAGTGGATAAAGACTCAACATGTCGGCGGCTAGTCTTCGCACTTCATCACTCGGGATAATCTCGTGCCAACCTGCGCTCACGACTGCAACCCGATCAACGGCAACTCGTCGTTCCGTTCCACTCAAGTCCCCGGCTCGATGCAAGCGCGCAATAGCGCTATGAATTTCAAGTGGCGTCGCCCACCATACGACTGGAGCGAATCGCTTGATCTGCGCTCTTGCCTGGACCGTTGTCCGCTCTCGCACAAACAATGGAGTGAGCGAGCTGGAATCCCAAAAACCTCTGCTCAAATTACCGGCCCTCGTCCCGCTCATCGAGAAGGGCCTGCGTCAACGAAGATCCACGTCGCACTCTCGCCATCGGCAGCTTGAAGAATGCATCCCAGTCCATCTTCTTCTCCGGAAGACGCATCACGCCCTTCGCCACCAGTTCCAACTCCTCTTCACTCACGTCCTCTGCAACGAACGGAATCAGCTTTGCCACCGGCCGGTTCCGTTCACGAATCACCACCGTCTCACCGGCCTTTACAAAGGTCACATAAGCACTTAGATGGTCTTTCAACTCCGCGATATTGGCAGTTTTCACGACATCTCCCTAATCATGGCCATTATAGCCATAAACAAAACTTCTCACAGATACCACGGAATATTCACCACCACGATCCGCTGGTTCCCTTTCAGCAGCAGCAGCAGCTTCAGCAACTGCACTCTCTGCCCGTGCAGCGCGTTTTCCCACCAGTGCCTTACCACCAGCTCCGGCAGCAGCACCGCGACCTTGCGCCCCGGGTTCTTCTCTTCAAGCTCCAGGATGTAGTCCATCAGCGGTCCGAGGATGAATCGGTATGAAGAGTTGATCGTCACCAGCTCCGGTTCCGTCAGTCCTTCCTTCCGGATCGGCGCCGCAATCTTCTCGTCCCAAATACATGCAAGGCCCTCGTCGTTGTCGTCATCCGAGTGCACGTGGACCACCTTGATCTCCTTCGAGAGCAGCAGCCCGAACCGCATCGCCTTCTCCGTAATCCGGTCCCACCGCGCCATCGGGATTACCACGATAGGCTCCTGCAGATTCACCAGGTTCAGCGGCGTCATGTCCTTCATCTCGCGGTTCACGCGCGAGTAGTGCCGCTTCACCATCAACATGATTCCGATCAACACCGGCACCAGCAGCGCTGTCACCCACGCGCCCGCCGTGAACTTCGCCACCAACACCACGCATGTTGTCAGTCCCGTCGCCACCGCTCCTACGCCGTTCACAAACATGTGCCACAGCCGGCCGCGATGCTTCTCCCCTCGCATCCAGTGCACAACCATTCCCGCCTGCGACAACGTAAATGCCATGAACGCGCCAATCGCATACAGCGGAATCAACCTGTCCGTCACACCGTCGAACAGAATCAGGATCACCCCGGTGAACCCCGTCAGCGCATAGATGCCGTGCGAGAACAGCAGCCGCCGCCCGCGCAGGATGAACACGTGGGGCAGATAGTCGTGCAGCGCAATCGCCCGCGTCAGCCGTGGAAAGTCCGCGAACGCCGTATTCGCGCTCAGCGCCAGCGCCAACAGAACGGCGCCCATCGTCGTGAAATAGAACCACCCGCGCCCGAAGACCGCCGACGTCAGCAAACTCAGCAAGCTCTGGTAGCCGGAGTTGTCCGGGTCCATCGGCATCACCCTGTAAAGCTTTGCCAGATACGCAATCCCGAACAGCAGCACCATCAGGATGCCGATGATCACGGTCAGCGTCCGCTGCGCGTTCTTCGCCCTCGGCTCCTTGAACGCCATCACGCCGTTCGACACCGCCTCGACGCCTGTCATCGCAGCGCATCCGCTCGCGAACGCTTTGATCAGCATCCACGTTCCCAGCGAGCCCACCAGCGTCGGCAGCGCAGGAGGCATTTGAGCCACCGGCGTAGGCTGCCAGTCAGCAAGCGAAGCTTTATAGAAGCCCACTCCAATCGTTATCAGCAGCGTGCTCACGAACAAAAACGTTGGTGCAATAAACGCCGCTCCCGTGTCTTTGACGCCGCGCATATTGATGATCGCCAATATCCCCAGAATCGCCAGGCATATCAGCAGAGTATGTTTCTGCAGACTAGGCACCGCCGAGGTCAGCGCCGTCACGCCGGCCGAGATTCCCACCGCGGCCGTCAGAATATAGTCGATCATCAGCGCCGCAGCCGCCAGCAGGCCCGCCCCGTTGCCCAGGTTCTCCGTCGCGACCGTATAGCTGCCGCCGCCGCTCGGATACGCTGCAATCGTCTGCCGGTAGCTGAAGTACACGATCGACAGCAGGATCAGGATGGCCGAGATGATCCGCCACCCATACTCAACGCCGCCCATCCCCAGCGGGATCAGCAGCGTCATCGCGGCCTCCGGCCCATACGCCGCGCTTGTTAAGCCATCCAACCCGAATATCGGGATTCCTGCCGCTACGCCGATATGCTCGGCTCTTTCTTCACTGGTAGCCAGTGGTCGTCCAAACAGCTGGTCTGCAATTGACATGTCGAATATAGATACTAAATTGCCCGGTCAACCTCTCCACCACTTTTCACCGAACAATTCATCAGCCCGTATAATTTCGAGAGGCCCAATTCCGGGCAAAAACGCCTATCCAAGCTCTTCGAGGAGTCCAGTGTCCGCTCTTGCCCGTCCTGTCTATGACATACCTGTTCATCGCATCACCGGCGAAGGCGCATCACTCGCCGGCTACAGCGGCAAGGTCCTGCTGATCGTGAACGTCGCCTCCCAGTGCGGCCTCACCCCGCAATACAGCGCTCTCGAAGCTCTCTATGCTCGCCTCAAATCTTCAGGGCTGGTCGTTCTGGGCTTCCCTGCCAACGACTTCGGCGCGCAGGAGCCCGGCTCCAACGGCGAGATCGCCACGTTCTGCAGAACTACCTACGGCGTCGACTTCCCCATGTTCCAGAAGATCGCCGTCACCGGGCCCGACACCCATCCTCTCTACCAGGCGCTCATCGCCGCCCAACCCACCGCCATCGGGCCCACCCGCAGTAGCTTCCGCGAGAATCTCGAATCCTTCCTGCGCGACGTTCACCCCGGAACCACGACCAACCCCGAGCCCGGCATCCTCTGGAACTTCGAAAAATTCCTCATCGGCCGCGACGGCGCGGTGATCGCTCGCTTCTCGCCCGAGGTCACGCCCGACGATCCGACCCTCGTCGCTGCCGTAGAGTCTGCTCTCTCCGTCAAATAGAGGCAAGAATCACATCGCACTCCGTAACTCTCTCCATCGCCAGATCACCATCGCAAGACAGGACCCCTCGAAGATGAACGCTCGCTCCCTCGTCGCCGCTGCCTCAACTCTGCTAGCACTGCCGGCACTCGCCGCTGCGACGCCGCCCTCCAGGCCCATCATCCAGATAACCGCAGATCTCTCCGACGCCCCACGCAAGCTCTACCACGCTGAGATCGACATCCCCGTCACGCCCGGCGTCGTCAACCTCACCACGCCCGAGTGGATCCCCGGCAATCATCGCCCCACCGGCCCCGCAGCCGAGATAACCGGTGTCGTCTTCTCCGCGACAGACCCTGACGGCAAGAAGCAAACCCTCACCTGGCGCCGCGACGACACCGACCTCTACCAGTTCCACGTCACCGTCCCCAGGGGCGTCACCACTCTCCACGCGCACCTCGACTGCATCGTGCTCGCGCGCGTCAGTCAGAAGCTCGCGGTCCTCGAGTGGGAGAAGCTGCTCCTCTACCCCGCCAACACGCCCGTCAAAGAGATTCCCATCCAACCCTCGGTCACAGTTCCTGCGGGCTGGGGCATCGGCACCGCTCTCACTCCAACCGGAAAGGGTAGCGGAACTGGCCCAATAACTTCAGGTGTCATGGCCAGCAATGGTCAGCACACAGTCGTCACGACACCGGGCACCAGCACCACTCAATTCGCCGCCACCAACGTCGAACAGTTAGAAGACTCTCCCGTCATCGCCGGCGAATACTTCCACGAGTTCGCCCTCGCCCCCGAGGTCACGCCGAAGCACTACATCGACGTCGTCTCCGATCTTCCCGAGGACTCGAACCTCCGCCCCTCGCTACTCGCCGAGCTCAATAATCTCGTCCGCGAGACCGGCGCTGCTTATGCATCTCGCCACTACAACGAGTACCACTTCCTGCTCACGCTCTCTGATGTCGCCGGTGGCGAGGGCCTCGAGCACGGCCAGTCCTCCGACAACGGCGTAGGCGAAAAAGGCTTCGCCGATAACGCGCATCAGCTCGCCAACTCCGACCTGCTCCCGCACGAGTTCACCCACTCCTGGAACGGCAAGTACCGCCGGCCCTACAACCTCTACCAGCCCGACTTCCACCAGATGGAGCAAGGCTCGCTCCTCTGGGTCTACGAGGGCATGACCCAGTACCTCGGCAACGTGCTCGCCGCCCGCGCCGGCTTCAAGACCCAGGCGCAGTACCGCGACATCCTCGCCGGCGTCGCCGCCAACCTCGACTACAAGCCCGGCCGCGACTGGCGATCTACAGAAGATACGGCGATCGCCGCCAGCATCCTCCGCGGCGGCAACATGGCCTGGTCCAACTGGCGCCGCGGCCAGGACTACTACCAGGAGGGCGAGCTCCTCTGGCTCGACGCCGACACCCTCATCCGCAAGATGACCGGCAACAAGAAGTCCCTCACCGACTTCCTGCACATCTTTCTCGCCAAGGGCGGCAACACCGGCCCGCTCATCGTCACCTACAACCGTGACGAGCTCATCGCCGACCTCAACGAGGTCGTCAAATACGACTGGGCCAGCTTCTTCCGCGACCGCGTCGACAACATCAACCCCCACGCCGACCTCGCCGGCATCGAGCAGGGCGGCTACCGCCTCGTCTACCTCGACCACCCCACACCTTCCGCACGCCTCATGGCCGGGGCAGCTCGCGGCGGCTCCATCAACGTCTGGTACTCCATCGGCATCCGCGTCTCGTCCGACGGCACCATCAGCGACGTCCGCTGGAACGGCCCCGCCGACCAGGCCCGCCTTGCTCCTGGAATGAAGATCATCGCCGTCGACGGCATCACCTTCTCCGGCGACGCTCTCACCTCCGCGATCAAGAACGCGAAAGGCAAGACCGAGCCTATCCACCTCATCCTGCAGTCCGAAAAGCTCGTCACCCTCGCCGACATCAACTACCACGACGGCGAGCGCTACCCCTCGCTCGAGCGCATCCCCAACACCCCCGCCTACCTTGACGACATCACCACGCCTCTCACCACCCCTGAAAAGGCTCCGGAGAAGCCAGCCGAGGACGCGACTAAACCCGAGTAATTGCGTCTATGCAGCAAACACGGCCTTAAGCAGCGCTGACATAGCGGCATCGAGCGGCCCGCTCATTCGCATTCTTTGCGAACCGGCGGGCCGCTTCTGCATTATGCTTACTACGAAACTGACAGCCGTAACGATACGCGATACACTAGAGACTGGATGATTAAGAGCTTCCGGCACAAAGGGCTTGAAAATTTCTTTCGCAGAGGATCAAAAGCCGGAATACAGGCAGACCATGCAAAGAAACTGACCATGCAGTGAACCACACTGAACGCTGCGACCTCTGTGGAAGATATGAGAGTCGCCAGCTGGAAGCTTCATTCCCTGCACGGAACGCTGGACGGTCACTGGTCTATCTGGGTGAGCGGCAACTGGCGTCTTACCTTCAAATTCGAGAACGAGGATGCAATCCTGGTTGACTATCGGGACTACCACTAGGAGTAAATGATGCGCATGCACAACCCGGCCCACCCTGGCGAAGTTCTTCGCGAATTCATGGGAGAAATGACTGTATCCGACCTTGCCGAACACCTCAGAGTGACTCGAGTCACTCTCTCGCGCCTTATCAACGGCAACTCCGGCGTCTCAGCCGAGATGGCGCTCCGCCTATCCGAAGCGTTCTGCACATCACCCGAACTCTGGCTCAACATGCAGACCCAATACGACCTCTGGCAGGCTTCGCAGATGCGCAAACAAAAGATCGCCGCCATCAAACGACGCCTCCTCGCACCATCCCAGAATCACACCCGGACCAAAGCCACAGCATGAGAGCCTGCACCCACAACGCCGAGCCCAATGACACCATCGCCGTAGCCATGTCCGGAGAAGTCGACCCCCCCTCGTCGCTGCGCTTCTGCGCTCGTAGAATCACGCGCTACATCAGCAAGCAAGCTCGCGAACAGCCTCCGATGCAGCAGCCTTCTGCCGCTTCGGTGCAACCGTTCGCGAGCTGGCCTTCTTCGCAGCCCTCACGCCGTCTCAAACATCTGCTCGAGCTTGTCCAGCACGCTCGACCATCCGCGCGTGAACCCTTCGCGAGTAGCGTCCTCAGTGAACCCTTCATGCACCAGCGTCATCTCCGTGCCGCCCTCAACCTCCTTCAGGCTGATGGTCACCACGCAATGCTGGCCCGGCGCAAAGTTCGCCTCCCACGTGAACGACAGCAGATCATACGGCTCCACGCGCAGGTACTGGCCCTTGACGACGGCCGTCCGCTCCTCCATTCCCGGCCCCGGCGAGCCGAACATCGTCCGTGTGTAGTCTCCACCCACACGCACGTCCGACTCCGTCTCCTGCACCACCATCGCCCAGGGGGCAGCCCATCTCCGGATCATCTGCGGTTGCGTCCACGCGTCAAACACCCGCTGTTTGCTGGCCTTGATCACGCGTACGATCTCCAGCCGGTTAGTCTGCTTAGTCTCATTCGGATTCGTCATCACTGCATCTGCCATCATCTTCTCCTGTTCACTACGGTTTACCTGCCCTCGAATTCAAGCCGCGAAAAACATCTCCAGATTGCCGATAACACTCTCCCAACCCCTCGCGTGATCCGCCCGCGAAGCTTCTGTCAGGAACCGCTCATGAATCAGCGTCATCTCCGTGCCGCCATCTACATCTTTCAGCCGGATCGTCACCACCGACTCCTCCCCCGGAAAGTGCGCGTTGTCCCATGTGAATGACAACAGGTCATACGGCTCCACACGCAGATATCTCCCTGAAACCACATTCGACCCTTCGCCCGGCTGACAACTGCCGATCGACTCCATCCGCCAGGCGCCATCCTTGCGCAGATCTATGCTCGCGTCCGCAAGCTTCACCGTCCCCGCAATGAACCACTGCCGCACGATCTGCGGCCGCGTCCACGCATCGAACACCCGCTGCTTGCTCGCCTTAATCACCCGCACCAGCTCCACCTTCAGCTCACGCCCTGTGCACTGCGCGTTGGCCCAATCAGCCACGTTTGTTGTTGTCACCATCGTCCTCTTCCTCCGTCTCCGATTCCAGGTAACTCTGGAGAGCATCGATCTGCTCGGTCCAGAACTTTTCGTAGAAGGCCAGCCAATCCTCCGCCGGCCTCAGGCTCTTCGCATTCAGTCTCACAATCTGAAAACTCCCGCGCCGCTCCCGTGCAATCAGCTCCGCCGCCTCCAGCACCTTCAGGTGCTTCGACACCGCAGCCAGCGACATCCGGTACGGCCTCGCCACCTCACCCACCGTCTTCGCCTCCTTCGACACATCGCGCAAAATCGCCCGCCGCGTCGAATCCGACAGCGCATGAAAGACCTCATCCAACCGCACCGCATTAGACTTAACCATGTGGTTGAATGTACTCCCACCCGGCTCGCCTGTCAACCAAACGGTTGAATGCTCCGACGACAAGGATGGCTAATCCTTCCGCGACAAGGAGGGTTAACGCTTCCGCGACAAAAGTGGTTGAGTACTTCCCCACAAATAAGTCACATAAGTCAACGAGCAGCCCAAGCCAAGCGCTGAAGGCGCGCAATATACCAGCCTGGGCCGAAGGCCCAGGTCGCGCTTTAGGGAGATTTAGGACGGCGCCCCGTAGATGTAGTCGGTCCAAAGCACCGGTCTGGTCAGCCACGCCGCCTTATATTCCACTCGCAATGGTCGTTATCTTCGATTTAGCGTTTACCAAGCTCGAAAGAAGTGAAGCGATCACTAGAAGCCCAAGAGGGACAATCATCAAGCCTAGAACACCCCATAATCTTGCGGCTACGGCACAGCAAAGCGTAAAACACCACATAGCCGCGGATCCGATGGAGCTCCACCGATAGACGAGTAGAAAAATCGGTAACGCACAAGCCGGGGAGAAAACTACTGCGTACCCGCCAATTGGTGCAGCGAATTTAAGCGATGACACTCCCATGAGCAAATAGGCACTCACGAGGGAACAAAGGATAGTTCCAGTAACCAGCAGGAATTTGTTGGACGGAGTGTAGCGCGTGTATGTCATTTACAACTCAGGTTACCGCCAAACCCGCTACAAAAACAGTACGTAGAGTTCCCTGAAAACGGGGTTTTCGGAAGACTTCCCCGAACTTGCCGAAAAGCCACTTCGTCGACACTCCGGAGACGTCGGACTGGATCGCTGAACAGAAGTTCGTTTGTCAGGAACCAGGATCTTCTTCGCGGGTGAACTCTTGAACTATTGTTTGCGCCGGAGTCCAAACTGGCCCGCTACCAACCCCAACAATTCTTGACACCCGCGATATAATAACAACAGGAGTTGGAAGCAAAGTCCGGCACTAGCCGGACTCTGTTGTTTAACCCGGGCCGCAACCGAAGTCCGGACTTAAACATCCTGCTTTGAATACTTTGCACACAAACAGGGGGGAGGGGTACACATGGCAACGACACAGTCCGCAGCAACCGCAACACTCAAAAACCCCACCGCCGAGACCATCGCCATAGCCATGTCCGGCGGAGTCGACTCCTCCGCCGTCGCCGCGCTCCTCCGCTCGCAGGGCCACACCCTCGTCGGCCTCACCCTCCAGCTTTGGAATCAGCGCCGCCTCGCCGGACACGAGGGCATGCCCGAATCAGTCCAGGGCCGCTGCTGCTCCATCGATGACGTCTACGACGCCCGCCGCGTAGCCGAGCAGCTCGACATCCCCTACTACCTCGTCAACCAGCAGGCCCGCTTCGAAGCCGAGGTGGTAAAGCCCTTCGTCTCCGAATACCTCGCCGGCCGCACGCCCATCCCCTGCACCCTCTGCAACAACCACCTCAAGTTCGATCAGCTCCTCACCACCGCCCGCCAGATAGGCGCCGGTCGCATCGCCACTGGCCACTACGCACGCAACCATTTCGACGAAGCCCGCGGCCGCTGGATTCTCTCCCGGCCCGCCGACAAGTCGAAGGACCAGACCTACTTCCTCTTCGGTCTAACGCAGAACCAGCTCTCGCGCACGCTCTTCCCTCTCGGCGAGATGAACAAGCCCGCCGTCCGCGTCATGGCCTCCGACGCCGGACTCGACGTAGCCGCCAAGCCCGACTCGCAGGAGATCTGCTTCATCCCCGGCGGCGACTACAACGCTTTCTTAAAGGCTTACCTCGACGAGCAGGGCGAACAGCTCCCCGACTCCTCCGGCGAACTCGTCACCACCACCGGCGAAGTCATCGGCCACCACGCAGGCATTCACTCCTTCACCGTCGGCCAGCGCAAGGGTCTTGGCCTCACCTCAACCGAACCGCTCTATGTCCTCAACATCCACCCCGACTCCCATCAGGTCACCGTCGGCGCCGACGCTGATCTCATGTCCCGCGACCTCACCGCTAACCGCCTCAACTGGATCTCCATCCCAACGCTGGCCGAAGGCGAATCCATCCGCGTCCACATCAAGGTCCGCCACCGCCACACACCCGCCGCGGCCACGCTCACCGGCGCAGGCGAAGACCTCATCCGCGCGCGCTTCGACGAGCCGCAGCGCGCCATCACCCCCGGCCAGTCCGCCGTCTTCTATCAGGAAGACGAGGTAGTCGGGGGCGGATGGATTATGTAACTAAAAAAGTATCAATACCAGCGAGCTGAATTACCCGACCTAAATCACCGGACAAGATCCGTCCCGCCGTCCATCGGATTCCGCGCATTCGCATCCATCGGATTCCGCACATTCGCATTCGAGGAATTCGAGGCCCTCGCCCCACCGAAGCCCCTCGCCCGTCCCACCAGCACATCGATCCCCGCCTTGATGCCGTTCATCAACCCGGCAAATTCGCGGATCGGCGTCTGTATGCTGCGTTGTACTGACGCCGAGATGTTCGACGTCGTATCCAGCACAGAGGTCACCATGCCATCCACTCGCGCCGCCTGTTTGCCGGCCCGCTGGTTCACGTCGGTAAAGGTCGCGTCGAACTCCTGCGCCTTGCTGCGCACAATGTGGCTGGTCTCTGTCAGGTTCTCCGTAATTATCTTCACCTTTGGAGCCGAATCACGCACCACTGTATGCACACTATCAACCAGCGGTATCACTTTGCCATTCGCCTCTTCGACGATCGCCATCATTCGCTTCGTTGTCTTCGCCAGGCCAACCGCCATCACCAGCAGGACAACCGCCTGCGCCAGCGCCGCAAGCGCCACGATGCCGACGAAGGCCATCAGCAGCTTGTTATCTTCTACTGAAAACGTTACAGGCTCCTGCAGCCAGAATCCCAGAACTATCAAGTATGCAGCCATCCGGTGGCCTCTCTTATCGATCTCTAAATCTAACCTTGCCCGTTGAAATCAGTCCCCGGCAGCGAACAGCAAAAGATGCAGGCAGCCACAAGGCCCGGCGCCCATATCATCCGGGACGGCCGGGCCTTTGCCGTGGCTGAACAGCTATGGCCGAAAGTTCCAGGCCATGTCGGCCAAACTACGCGTTTGTTTCCTTCGTCGTGCTGACATACGCCTCTTTGCCGGCGTCGATCGCCGCCGCTACCTTGTCCTGGTGCTCCTGCACAAGGCTCTTGCCCTTTTCAACATACTGCGCCCACTGCGTGCGGCCGCGGTCGTAGTACTCCTTGCCCCGGTCCACGTACTCGTTCATCTGCTGCTTACCCTGGTCGGCCATCTGCGAAGCCTTCTCGCGGCCCTGCTGCGCCAGCACCGAGGCGCGATCCTTCGCGTCATTCGCCCGTGCGGCCAGCTCGTCGCGTGTCTCTTTGCCCGACTTCGGCGCATACAGCACACCGGCCAGCGCGCCCAAGCCCAGTCCCGCAAGAAACCATCCCAAACCGCTAATACCATTGTCGTTGTCTGACATGTCGTCTTCTCCTCTGTCTTCTTCTAATCTTAAGTTTGAAAACTATTTCGCTGGAAATCATCCTGCAAGCCGCAGTAAAAATCTATTCGGCCTCAATTCAGCATGTTGCAACCGCCAGAACCGCCCGCGCCGGAAATCGCACACTCAGGTATATCTGGTTCTCACACAGCATACCCCCGCCTGCAATCCCTGTCCCGTCAGCTTCACCATTCTTTGTGCAACTCATTGTCAGACTTCTCAACTTATTCTCAGCTCGATACATTCTCGACCCCTAGTCAGGTTGATGCCCTTCGTTACTCAGGGGTTGCAGCCGAATCTCCGGCGATTGCGCCGCTAAACCATCGAGACCGCACCAGCCATCCGCTATAAGTTTCTCTGTCAATAATGTCAGAGGAATATCCAGCATCAGCATATTAAAATCATCCGGTTGAAATCCGTGCTCGGACTTCGCCGCTTAAGCTACAGTATCCCGTGCACGAAGAGGAGTCCTTCCCATGATCCGTATCGCACCTGTTTTTAGCTCTGCTCTCAGCCGCTCTGCTGCGTCCTTTGCCCTCGCCACGCCACTCACCGCTCTTGCCCTCGGCGCGGCTTTGCTCTTCACCACTGGCTGCAAGAGCAACCCGCCCGCCGCCCCTGACAACACCGGCTCACCGCAGACCTCGAACGCCCCTGCTGCAGGCGCGCCTCCTGCTGCAGGCAGCTCTCCCACTGGCACTGGCTCGTCTGCTACCGGTGGAGCTCCAGCACCCGGCTCTGCTGCGCCTGGCTCTCCTGCATCCGGATCTGCCGCCGCTCCTGCCGTAGCCGCAGCCCCTGCGCCGCCTCCGCCGCCACCACCTCCTGCGTTTGTCGACGTCAGGGTCCCCGCCGGCAAGGCCATTCCCTTCCGCATCACCCAGTCCCTCGACAGCGCCTCCACTCAGCAGGGTGAGGCTATCTCAGGCGTCGTCGCTACCAATGTGCTCGTCAACGGGCAGGTCGTCATTCCTCAGGGCACGCCCGCCTCCGGACGCGTCACCGCGGCCCACGAAGCTGCCCACTACAAGGGCAGCTCTCTGCTCTCCGTCGAGCTCACCAGCCTCAACGTTCGCGGCCAGCACATCGGAGTCACCACCGCGGCCTACAGCGTGCAGGGCAAGGGCCGCGGCAAGAACACCGCCGTCAAGACAGGTGGCGGAGCTGCCGGCGGAGCCCTCATCGGCGGCCTCATCGGCGGCGGCAAGGGAGCCGGAATCGGAGCGCTCGCAGGCGCCGGAGCCGGCCTGGTAGCCAACGGCGTCACTCGCGGCGAGCAGGTCCAGATACCCTCCGAGACCATCATTCACTTCGCCCTGGGCAACTCCATCGTCGTCAGCGTTCCCAACAACCCCGCAGCCGCGGCGGCACCAGCCGACTCAGAAGGCCGGCAGCCTCTCCCGTCTCCCTCGGCGCAGTAGCGTCTCTGCATGGGGCATGCGGCTCGAGCCTTGCCGAGCCGCACCCCATGCGCATCGAATTCTTTTTCAATGCATCTCAATCACTAAGGATGCGTGCTTTCACCGCAGCCACGGACTGTGCCCACGCGCCCCAGGCCGCCGCGGTTTAGCGCCAAAACCACCGAAGCAATTGTGGTGTTAGACTGAGGCAATTCTTTGGCCTTACCGGACCTCTGAATCAACTTCAGCCAGCCGCAGAACGACCTCCTCGACCCATCTTCATCTCCGAGGTGCTCTTGTCTTGACGCAGAATTTGTCCAAACCGGGCCCGAACCCCAGAGGTTTTCTCAACTTCACCCTCCACGCGCATCTGCCTTACGTCGTCAACCACGGCACCTGGCCCCACGGCATGGAGTGGCTCCTCGAGGCGGCCGCCGAAACCTATCTCCCGCTCCTCCGCATGCTCGCCAGCCTTGAGCGCGACAACATCCGCTTCCACTGCAATCTCAATCTCACGCCCATCCTCCTCGAGCAGCTTGCCCACCCCGCCTTTATCGCCGAGTTCCCCCACTACGCCTCCCGCAAGATAGTCGCCGCCATCGAGGACGAGGCCTACTTCATCCAGGCCGGCGACCATCACCTCGCCGAGACCGCCCGCTTCTGGCATCGTTACTTCACCCAGGCCCTCGAAGACTTCCAGCGTTACAACGGCAACATCGTCGCTGCCTTCCGCCACTTCAGCGACACCGGCCTCATTGACATCATCACCTGCGGCGCCACCCACGGATACATGCCTCTCCTCGGCACCGACGAGAGCCTCCGCGCCCAGATCCGCACCGCCGTCGAGACCCACATCCGCCACATCGGCAAGCCTCCCCGAGGCATGTGGTCGCCCGAATGCGGCTACCGCCCCGCCGGCCGCTGGAGCTATCCCGTCTCCTTCGCCGACGGCGTCCCCACCCCCGCCGGCTTCGACCGCATCGGCATCGAGCAGGCTCTCGCCGAGTCCGGCATCGAATTCTTCGTCGTCGACACCCACCTCGTCGAGAACTCCCTCCACATCCCCTCGCCCTACGACCTCCAGGAAGGCGCCTCCGCGCCGCCGCTCGACAGCAGCTACCTCCGCGCCCTCTACCAGCCCTATTACGTCGACGGCCCTTACAGCCGCGACCACAACAACCCCCACGCCACCACCATCTTCCCCCGCGACCCCCGCACCGGCGTCCAGGTCTGGTCCGGCGACAACGGCTACCCCGGCGACCCCGCCTACCTCGACTTCCACAAAAAGCGCTGGCCCGGAGGTCACCGCTACTGGCGCGTCACCGGCTCCAAGGTAGAGATGGGCGACAAGGAGGCCTATCACCCCAACCGCGCCCCCGAGCGCGTCCGCGCCCACGCCGCCCATTACGTCGAGCTGGTCCGCCGCGCCCTCGAGCCCGGCTTCGACGACGCTGTCCCGCCCATCCTCTGCTCTCCCTTCGACGCCGAGCTCTTCGGCCACTGGTGGTTCGAGGGCATCCAATGGCTTGAGGCCGTCGCCCGCCACCTCCACCAGCACGACTCCGGCATCCAGCTCATGTCCTGCGGCGAATACCTCGACCGCTACCCCCGCGCCGGAGCCATCACCATGCACGAGGGCTCCTGGGGAGCCGAAGGCGCCAACCAGGTCTGGATGAACCCCGACACCTCCTGGACCTACACCCACATCTACCCCGCCGAGACTCTACACCCGCGACGTCTGCACCGCCGCCACCACCTCCGGCGTCCTCTCGAACTCTCCCCTCGCCAGACGAATCCTCCAGCAACTCTGCCGCGAGCTCCTCCTGCTCGAATCCTCCGACTGGCAGTTCCTCATCACCACCGGCGCCGCCCGCGACTACGCCGAGATCCGCTTCCTCACCCACCACGATCAGTTCAACGACGTCAAAGCCATCTACCAGACCTTCGAATCCGCCGGCGCCATCTCCCCCGAACAAGACACACGCCTCGCCGAAATAGAACTCCGCGACAACATCTTCCCCAACATAGACCCCACCCACTGGGCCGCCGGCTCAAAACAAGAGCCCCCCACAGCCCAACCGGCAGCCTCAGAAGATACAACCTCAGCAGATGTATCTTCGGTAGATAAGGCCATCCCCACAACAGCCGGCTAGGCAACGGGCAACGCGCGGGCTTTAGAGGGATGCTGAAATGCCTTCGTTTTGAAAGGGCGGGACTTCAGTCCCGCCGCAAAGGCAATAATTTCAATGTGGCTTTAGCCACTGAGGGAATGCTTCCAAGCCACAAATGATTTTTTCAGCACCCTCATCATTAGCCGCATCGGTCGCCGTTGCTTCCAGGTAACCCAAAGCTGGTAGCCCAAGACTTTAGTCTTGGGTCTCCTCGAGTCGGTTGCCGTTGCTTCTAGGTAACCCAAGGCTTTAGCCTTGGGCCTCACAGAGCCAGTAAAAATGCGGGCTTTAGCCCCTGGGGTATGCTCTCTTGTCCACCAGAAAGACACTTCCCCAATCAAAATATCGATTCCTCAAACACTACCTAACCCTTGCTGGCCTTCTTCGCGTTACGCAGCGACATACTTTGCCATCTCCGTCCCCACGCGATATATCGTACCGGCCGGCAACAATCCAGCCGCGAACTGCATCTCCTTCCACATGGATCACCACCACATCATCAATGCTGACCGGACATCGGAAGGAATAGTGGTCACGTTCGGCGACGGCCACACCTTCCTGTTCCCATCCGTTTTCTTGTACGGGATTCGCCTCAAGGAAGGCCAGCTAATTGACTTACCCCAAAAGCCCCAACCTAATCCTGAATAACACCCCGAGCAGGACGCCCGCTTCGCCAACAATGCGGGCTGATGCGGGCTTCAGAGGATGCTGAAAAACTCTCCCATACGTAAGAGCACGCCCTTCAGAGGATGCCGAAAATCCTTCTCTTTGAGGCATTCTCTCCGTCTTCGCAGTTGTGCGTCAAGCACCCCATGTCAAAAATATTTGACATCAACACACCTCCCCCTCTAAAGTCACTATGTCAAATATCTTTGACACGGAGAACTTCATGTCCCGTCTAAGCTTTCAGGAAAAGATGCTCTGGGCGCAGCTTGTCGGCATATTCATCGTGGTCGCGTTCTACGCGCACTTCCTCCAGCACTCCACTCCAGGACACCACTACTTCCACGCGCTTCTCATCGTGCTGCTCTTTCTCTTTGCATCCGTGCGCACGTTCTTCCGTCGCCGTTCCGCGAGCGTCGTGGAAGACGAGCGTGACCGCTCCATCGCCGCAGTCGGTGCGCGCTGGAGCAACATCATCCTCTGGCTCGGCCTCGTCCTTATCCTCATCCTGTATTGGGATCACGGCAGCATGCGCTCGGCCAACTTCCTTATCGGCATCATCTTTCATCTGCTCGTGCTCGCCGGCCTGGTCCGCATCATTCGCGAGCTGGTCGCCTACCGGACAGCCGCGTGAGCTCTCCAATCCGCAACACCATCCGCGAGCTCCGCGCCGCCCGCTCCATGACCCAGCAGGAGCTCGCCGACCTCATCTACGTCACCCGCCAGACCGTCATCGCCATCGAAGGCGACAAGTACTCACCCTCGCTCGAAGTCGCCTTCCGCATCGCCCACGTATTCCGCGTCCCGCTCGAACAGGTCTTCCAGTACGAACCACCCTCCAAACGCACAAAATAATTGGAGAAGGCATAAATAATTGAGGAAGGCTTTTCGTTTTTGCCTTTTTGTTTGTCATCCCGTAGGGATCTGCTGTTGCTTTTGTCTTTGTCTTTGTCGTTGTCGTTGTCGTTGCCTTATCCTCCTGCCCATCCAAAACCCGTCATTTCGACCGAAGCGATTCACAGCAACACCGTGAATCGCGAAGCGGAGAGCTTGTCCTGAGCGAAGTCGAATGGAATCCGCTTCTCTACCCACGCCCCATCCCAGCCCCAGCGTCTTTGCCGTTGCCTTTGCTTCTAGGTAGGCCAAGGCTTCAGCCTTGGCATCCAGGGCTGAAAGAGTCGCTGCAGTTGCCTTTTCGGAGGGAGCGCAGGGCTTTAGCCCTGCGAATACTCTGCAACTTAGAGCGGGCTTTAGCCCCGGGCCTTTTGCCATTCCAGCTACAAATGACTCCTTCATCACCCTCTTAAAGGGTGAGTAAAATTGAGCCCTTATGTGGCGAACACTCCTGTCTGTCACCATCGCTCTTGTCTACGTGACCTACGGTTACATTCTGCTCGGTTCAACCATGACCATCACAAAGAAATTCTGGGGGCTGATGTTCTCGCTGCCAAACCTCTTCCTCTATATCGCGCTGATCGCCTTCTACGATCAAATGCCCAGAGGAGCCCGCATCGCCGTCGGCACAGCGGCACTCATCTTCACCGCTCTTTTTGTCGCGATTATCAAAAGCTACCGGCCAAAGGTATTCGCCTCTCTGCAGCTTATCGTCGGAGTCGGAGCGGCTGTGGCAACATGTTCCACCCTCGATCCCGGCGCCCCGGTAACCTTGGCCCAAACCGTGGCATTCTTCGGAATCATCTCCCTGATCGCCACAGGCTACATGGACCTGTTCAAGAAGAGCGACGATACCAACACAGCCCCGCTCTACGAAAGATTCTGGGACTCAATCTAATCCACAACTTCGCCAAAATCGTTGTCAAGTCCCACGCCCGTCAGAAAATCGAGCAACTCTACCTACACCAGCACTTAGACGAAGAAAGAAAAGTGCACATTAGTTTTGTGCCACTTGGTAAAATAGATATAGAAAGACAACAAGAGTCTTTCGAGAAGTCAGTTACAAAGAAAGCCCCGGTCTCCGGGGTTTTTGCATCTTAGTAATCAAGTAACTCGTTTGTTTGGAAGAATTTAGCCATAAGCCCTTTATTTGGAATAATTTAGCGGGCCGTTGTCTCGCTATCTAATAGCAAGGATTTGACTTACGTCCAAGATACCGGGGGGTGTCCCCCCTGGAGAACGGTTTAGAAAGGAGGCAGAACACGCGGCCCCAACTCGATCAATCCACAACCGCCGCCCCGGCAGGCCGTTTTGCTCGTAGAGCTTGCGCAGCCTCGCTCCGCGGCAAGTCGATCCGCCTCCTGCACCTCTGGCACCTGCTCTCGCTCGACGCCCCAACCGTCGCCGTCCTCTGGACCTGGTTCATCGCCCGCGCCGTCCATCTTCATCTTCCCGCCGCTGCCCCGCTCGCCATGTTCCTGGCCGTCTGGATGCTCTACGCAGCCGACCGCCTACTCGACGCCCGTCACCTCTTCACCAGCCCCCTCCACACCCACGACCTCGAAGCCCGCCACCTCTTCCACCACCGCCACGCCACCGCCTTCCTCGCCGGAATCGCGTTCGCCTCCATCGCCCTCGCCGCGCTCCTCAGCCACCTCCAGCCCGAAGCCCTCAAGCTCTACACCGTCCTCGGCGCACTCCTCTTCGGCTGGTTCCTCCTCATCCACGCCCGCGCCACCAACCGCCGCCTCCCCAAGGAGCTCGCCGTAGGCATCTTCTTCCCCGCCGCCACCTTCATCCCTACCGTCGCGCGCCTCCCTTACCTGCGCCTCGCCATGCTTCCCCACGCCGCGCTCCTGGCCGCCGTCTGCAGCCTCAACTGCCTCTGCATCTACGCCTGGGAGCACCCCGAACCCCGCTCCAACGCCCACTGGAGCACCCGGTACGCCACCCGTCACCTCACCGCCCTCGCCACCGCGACAACCCTCGCGAGCCTCGCTCTCGCGGCAGCCGCCCGTCACACCACCCTCTGGCCTCTCGCTCTCGCCGCCGCCATCAGCGCCTCTGTTCTCCTCGCGCTCCACCATCTGCGCCGCCGCTTCAACTCTCTCACGCTGCGCACCTCCGCCGACCTCGCTCTCCTCACACCGCTCCTCTTCATGGCCGGAGGTCTCCGATGAACATCGCCGCCACCTCCTCACCCGCAACCTCCACGCCATCCCTCGACGCCAGCGATACAAACTTCGACGTCATAGCCTACCCTTATCGCTGGCTCGAATACCTCGCCCTCGGCCCCACCCTTGAGCGCTGCCGAACCCACTTCATCCCCGCGCTGCTCGACAGGAAAAACGCCATCGTCCTCGGCGACGGAGACGGCCGCTTCCTCGCCCAACTCCTCAGCGCCAACCCCGCGCTCCACGCCGACGCCGTCGACACCAGCGCCGCTATGCTCCATCTCCTCCAAACCCGCTGCGAGGCAGCCGCCCCCACCGCCTCAAGCCGTCTCAAAACCCACCACACCGACGCCCTCACCTTCCACCCAAGCCACAGCTACGACCTCGTCGTCACCCACTTCTTCCTCGACTGCCTCACCCAGTCCGAGCTCGAAGCCCTCATCACCCGGCTAGCCCCGCACCTCCAGTCCGGAGCCCACTGGCTCATCTCCGACTTCCAAATCCCCGCTGGCGCGCTCCGTCCCTTCGCAAAGCTCTACGTCCGTAGCCTCTACCTGGCCTTCCGCCTCCTCACGGGTCTCCGCACCACCCGCCTGCCCGACCACGTCACGGCCCTCGCCGGCGGCTTCACTCGCATCGCGCAACACAGTTCCCTCGCCGGACTACTCACCACCGAGCTCTGGCAAATTACTCCGGCTCTCGGCGTCCGAAAAGCAGACGCCGCGGCGCAAACCTCCAGCGCTTTCTCAGCCTCACATCGCCTCAAAGCCCCGTCTGCCGTAAAATCGGAGCGAAGTCTATGAACCTGTTCATGCTGCGCCACGCCAGCGCCGGAACGCGCCGCGTCAATCCGCTACTCGACACCAAACGCCCCCTCGACAAGGAAGGCAAGCGTCAGTGTCTCCAACTCGCCCAGGTCCTCAACGCGCTCAACGTCCAGTTCGACCTCATCGTCTCCAGCCCCCTCAAGCGCAGCCTCCAGACCGCCTCGCTCGTCGGCAACGAGACTGGCTACGAGGACCAGATTCTCCAGTCCAACGGACTCGCCCCGGACGCCACCTTCAAAGATTTCCAGAAGCTCCTCCGGGACTCCGCCCACGCCGAAAACGTCCTCGTCGTCGGCCACAACCCCAACCTCACAGCTTTCCTCGGAACGCTCCTGGTGCCTCCCACCGCCACCCCGGCCACAGTCCGCCTCCGCAAGGGCTCCATCGCCCGCCTCAGCCTCACCCGCGGTCCCGCAGTGCTGCAAGGCCTGCTCGACCCCCGAGTCGTCCGCGCCCTCTACGCCACCTCAACAAAGAGGTCCCGCCGGAAGACCTCGCTGAAGTAGTCCGCCTCCTTCTTTAGCGACCACGCCTCCAGCTCCGCTCCACCCCGTCCCGGCACGAGTTCCAGCAAAACTCGCTTCGGATAGACATGCGGCCGCATCCGAACCGAAGCGCTCGCCCGGTCCCGGTTCAGCGCCACCGCCAACCGCAGCAGCACCACCGCCCGCACCACCTGAATATGCTCCTCCACCGGAATCCCGCGCATCACCCGGTCCATCGGATCCGGACGGCTTTTGCCGAGATACCGCGCAATCGCGCTCACCACCAGCCTCTGCTCCGGTGAAAAACCAAATATCTCTGAGTTCGCAATGATGTACTGCGTATGCCGATAATGCCCCTGATGGTTCATGAATTTGCCCACGTCATGCATCATCGCCGCAGCCTCGAGCCACAGCCGATACTCCTCCGGAAGCTCATGCACTGAGCTCAGAGCATCGAAGAGCTGCACAACATGCTCGCGAACCGGATCGACAGTTCGCAGCTCAGTAGCATATCGCCTGCAAACCTCCAGCACTCCAGCCCAGCGCTCACTCTCCAGCTTCTGGTGAGCCGGAGTCCTCAGGTCGACCTCAGCCAGCATCTGCGCCAGCATCCCGTCCCTCAGCCCCAGCGGTGAGTACCTGAACCCCTTCAGCCCCATCCGCTCCAGCAGATTGGCATACACCAGCGCCCCGCCGATGATGATCTCCGACCGCCGCGGCCCAATTCCCGGAACAGCCTCGCGTTCCGCATTGGTCATCTTCGTCAACCGCTCAGCGAGCCGTCGAACATCCTCTGTGTACGCGACCGACGCATCCACCTGCGCCGCCCTCTTCTTCGCCGCCGTCTTACCCTTGCGCGCATAGCCGCTCGCCTCAGCCAGAGCCGCCGCCGTCCCCGAGGTCGCAATCACTAGTCCTGCCCGCACCGGCCCAATCTTCTTGTCCACTCGTCGCAGCTCACGCTCGATGAACTGCTTCAGCCGCGCAACGTCCTCCCGGGACGGCGGATCGCTCTGTAGGAACTGCTCCTGCAGCCGCACCGCTCCCAGCGGTAGACTCACCATCGCCTTGATGTTCCCCTTGTCCGACAGCGTCACCTCGCAGCTCCCGCCGCCAAGGTCGATCAGCACACACCGCCCCCGGGCTCCCAACTCATTTGTTACCACCCCAAGCTGAATCAGCCGCCCCTCTTCCAGCCCCGAGATGACCTCCACCTTCCAGCCTGTCGCGGACCGCACCCACTCCATAAAGGCGTCGGCGTTCCGCGCATCGCGCATCGCGCTCGTCGCCACCACGCGCACCCTATCCACCACATGCAGCTGCACCGCTTTATGGAAGCGCTTCAATGCACGAATCGTCCCTGCCATCGCCTCCGGCGAGATCACTCCCATCTGGAAGACGCTCTCTCCCAATCGAGTCACCTCACGGTCCTCGTGCAGCGTCTTCAGACGATGCGCATGCACCGTCGCAATCTTCAACCGGCACGAGTTCGATCCAATATCGATCGCAGCAAACGTAGGCATCGCTTAGTTCAGTCCCCCTGATGCAAATCCGATACAAATCCGTCACGTCACAACTACGAGCTAAAAATCGTGTCATTAAGAACGATACATGCCAAGGCGCATCCTTCCGCAAACTCATTCCGTCGTAGCGGGCAGATTTGCGCCTTTGGGCACCAGGCACGCCTCTGGCGCCTGTCGCAAGTAAAACAGCTGGGCCCATATGCCACGGCATTACGTCATTTATCCTAAGAATGCGCATCATTCAATGATTGTTACCTCTCTCCCAGACCGTCCGGATACCCTTACCAAGAGAGGGCACAGCCATCGGAATGCGATTCTCACCCTCCTCGGCCTCTGGCTGATCCTTTTCTTCGGCGCCATCTTCAGCCCTCCTCTGCTCGACGACGCCGACTCCACTCACGCCAGCGCCGCCCGCTTCATCGTCCTCTCCGGCGATTGGGTCACCCTCCATGTCAACGGAGTCCGATACCTCGAAAAGGCCCCGCTTCTCTATTGGCTCGTCGCCCTCTGCTTCAAAATCTTCGGATTCAATACCTTCTCGGCCCACCTCCCCCAGGCACTCGGAGTTCTCCTCCTCGCCTTGCTCGGCTACCGCTGGTCGAACCAGGCGTTCGGACCCCGCGCCGCCTTCTATACCGGCCTCGCCACCCTCACTTCGTTAGGAGTCTTCCTCTTCACCCGCATCTTCATCCCCGAGGTGCTCCTCTCGCTTCTTGTCTTCACCTCTCTTTACTATTTCCTCCAATCCCTCAGTCCCACCACAGAATCAGGCGCCCGACGCACGGGTTCCTGGACACGGCTCTACCCATACGCCATGTGGACGGCCCTCGCTCTCGCCGTTCTTAGCAAAGGCCTCGTCGCGCTCGTCTTCGTCTTCGGCACGGCAATCGTCTATCTTGCTCTCACCGGCGACTACAAAAAATGGCGCGCCCTCAAGCCCGTCTCTGGCGCTCTGCTCTTCCTCCTCATTGCCGCGCCGTGGCATATCCTCGCTGGCCTTCGCAACACCGGCGGCATGGACGGCCATGGCTTCTTCTGGTTTTACTTCGTCAACGAGCACGTCCTGCGCTTTCTCGGCAAGCGCATTCCCATGGACTACAACAAGCTCCCGGCGTCTCTCTACTGGAGCCTTCACCTGGTCTGGCTCTTCCCCTGGAGCCTCTTCGCGGGGCTGCCCATTCACCAGGCCATCACCAGCTTTCGCCGCTATAGTGCGAGCAATCCCCTTCAGTCAGAGGAGATTTCGTATTGGCAGCCCTTTGCAGTCGTCATCGTCGGCCTCGCCCTGCGGGACACCCTGCACATTCCCTACCTCTTTACCGTCGCCGTCGCAATTGCTCTGTTCTTCCTGCAAGGCCTTCGGCGGCGCCAGGCTGGCTCTGTCTCCGGCTCGGCGCTTCTCCGAGTCTCCACCTTTTCGCAACGCACCACCCTTCTGCTCACCCTCTTCAGCATCCTGGTTCTAACTTTCTTCTCCCTCTCAACTAACCAGGAGTACTACACCTTTCCCGCCTACCTGCCGCTGCTCATCCTCATCACCGCGGCACTAACCCGCGCTGAGAATACTTACGCCGAAGACAAGTCCTCCCGCCGCTGGATCACGGTCGCCCACGCCACCTTCACCGTCATCGGCCTCGCCGCCGCTATCGCTCTCGTTCTTGGTCTCTGGAGCTCCCGCCACCTCCCCTACGTTGCCGACATCGGCGATCTGCTCGCCCATCGCAACGTCGGCGACTACACCCTCTCCATGTCGCACTTCTTCGACCTCACCGGCTCCAGCTTCGCCGCGCTGCGCCTACCCGCTACGCTCGCCGCCATCGCGCTGGCCTTCGGCCCTGCGGTCGCCTGGTTTCTCCGCACAAGACGCCGCCACTTGTACGCAACTGTGACCATCGCGGCCACCTCCGCCGTCTTCCTCATCGCAGCCCATATAGCCCTGGTCCGCTTCGGCAGCATGCTCTCTTCGCAGAACCTCGCCGAAAAGATCCGCCAACTCGAAGCATCCAAGGTCATCTCCCCCGATAGCCAGCTCATTCTCTACGGAGATCAGTCCTACGGCTCCTCCATCCTCTTCTATCTCAACCAGCCAATTGATCGGCCCGCCGCGCTCGTCAACGGCCGCACCACGTCGATGCTCTTCGGCTCCACCTTCCCCGACGCCCCCGACATCTTCCTCACCGACAGTCAACTCCTCAAAGTCTGGGGTACCGGGAACCGTAAAATTCTTTTCGTCCCTCTCGAAGAGCGCGACGACGCGAACCGCGTCCTCGGCAACAACAAGATCCTCCTCGCAGAGACCTCCGGCAAAGCTCTCTTCACTGACAGACCACTGGACAAGCCACTCTCTCCCGCGGCCTTCAATGCAACCTCAAGCCCATCTCAGCCAGTCGACGTGCTCTCTCTCGCTCCAATCGCCTTTGTCGTCCTGGCCGTCCTCTTCGTCTGCGCCATCGCCGTCTTCCTTTTCAAAGAATCCGCCCACGCCTGGAATCCTGTTTCCATCGCTATCCTCGTCCTCGCCTGGCTCATCCTCCAGCTCGGCGGCATCTTCTCGCCCGGCCTGCTCGACGACGTCGATTCCGTCTACATCGAGATCGCCCGCCAGATGCTCCACCGCCATGACTTCGTCACTCCTTACATCGACGGCATCCGCTTCTTCGACAAACCGCCTCTCCTCTACTGGATGGCCGCTTCCTCGATGGCCATCTTTGGCGAGTCTGACTGGGCCGCGCGCATCCCCCTCATCCTCGCCGTACTTGCGCTGCTCCTCAGCGTCTACGCTCTCGGCATCCGCCTCTTCAGCGCCATCTCCCCCGCCGGCCACCCCGACCGCGGCGGTCTCTATGCCGCCCTTGCCGTCGCAACCTGCATTGGTCCCTACCTCTTCACCCGCTTCCTCATCCCGGACATCCTCCTCTGCCTCTGGATGACCCTCGCCGTCCACCTCACTCTCATTGCCCTGGAACGAATAAACCAAGACCGAATAAATCAGGGCCGGATAAATCAACCCCAGAAATCCGATTCTGCACTTCTGCCATGCCTCGCCTTCGCCGCCATTCTCGCCCTCAATCTTCTAACCAAAGGGCTCATCGGCCTTGTATTCCCCATCGCATTCGTACTTCTCTACCTCGCACTGACGAAGCAGCTGAGCCTCCTGCCAAAACTCCACCTCATCCCCAGCACCGCCGTCTTCCTGGCCATCGCCGCGCCGTGGCACATCCTGGCTGCGCGGCGCAATCCAGCCATCCCGCTCCCCGCCGGCCTCGGACTGCCCGCAACCGGCGGCTGGGCCTGGTTCTATCTCTACAACGAGCACATCGCCCGCTTCTTCTCCAAACGCATTCCCCACGACTACGGCCAGACCCCCGTATGGCTCTTCTGGCTCATGCTCCTCATCTGGATAATGCCCTGGGGCGCATTCCTGCCCGCCGCTCTCAGACTCTTTCTCCCACAACTCCGCCGCAGACTCGCCTTCGCCACCCACGAGCACGAGGCCGCGCTCTCCCTCGTTCTCTGGACCGCAATCGTCATGGGCTTCTTCTCGCTCTCTGCCCGGCAGGAGTATTACTCGCTCCCCGCAATCCCTGCGCTTGCCCTGCTCGCGGGCGGCGCTCTGGCCTGGTCTGAGGGCCACCCAGCCTCGACGATCCGGCGCAGCGTCATGCACTGGTCCTTCTTCCTGCTCCTGCCTCTCACTCTGGTGATTGCCGCTGTCTGCGGATACTTCGCGATCACCGCCCCCCACATGCCCGCCGGCACCGACCTCGCCACCCTCCTCAACAACAACCCCGACCTCTACACCCTCTCCCTCGGCCACCTCTACGACCTCACCGGCGACGCCATGGGACTCTTCCGCGGCCCACTCACTACTGTTGCCATCGGTATGATCGTCATCGGCCCCATCGCCCTGTTCCTTCGCCTCCGCGACCGACCCTTCGCCGCGAACCTCACCGTCGCCATCGGAATGACCATCACCCTCCTAGCCGCCCACGAGGGCTACGTCCGCTTCAACCCTATCCTCGGCTCAAAAGACCTCGCCGAAGCCATCAATAAGGCCCAGCGTAGCGAAGATCCGGCCCGGAACCAGCAATTGACCACCATCCACCAGCCAGTATCCACCAATAACCAGCAATTAACCGCCACCAATCCACCCTCCGACCTCATCATCATCGACGGCGAATTCACCTCCGGCTCCAGCCTCGTCTTCTACACCCGCCAGCAGGTTCACCTCATCAAGGGCCGCGTCAACGGACTGTGGTACGGCAGCTTCTGGCCCGACGTCCCTGCCATCTTCGAGACCGAAGCCTCACTCCACACTCTCTGGGCCGGCCCCCGCCGCATCTTCCTCTTCACCTACGACCCCGCCGCCCGCCAACACGATCTCGCCCCTTTCGGCCCCGTCCACACCCTTGCCTCCGCCGGCGGCAAGACCGTCCTTACCAACCGTCCCTGATCCTTTGACCTTCGTCTTAGCCGTTGCCCCGGTACCTTCGCATCCGCCCATCTTCCACCAGCTCGTACATCTCCCCCCGCCACAGGATTCTGTTGCTCGTATAGCTAAGCGACCAGAACAGCATCCCCAGCAGGTCGCGTATCGGATACAGAATCATCGTCGGCCATGTCCTTCGTTTCCGAACGACATACTTCCCCACCACCCACGCCTGCAGGCTGCGGCCCACCACGCTTGCCACCAGCAGGCTCCAACCCAGCACCGGCATCCCCAGCAGTAAAGCCCCACCCCACGCCAGCAGCCCGAACGGCACTCCAAACGTCAGACTCGTCCCAAAATGTCCCTTTGGCCGCGAGAATCGCGTGCTCTTCATCCACCGCACCTGGTGCTTGATCGAGTCCACGAATCCCGCGTGCAACACCATGTGATCGATAGCATGTGCGCTCAGCACCACCTCGTAGCCCTTCTTCGCGATCCAGTTCCCCAGCACAAAGTCGTCCGCGCAGTACTCCGCCGTCGCCTCGAACCCGCCAATCGACGCCACCGCCTCGCGCCGCGCCACCATCGTCGGCCCCAGCGCGAACTGCATCGGCTCCATCAGGTTCGCCGCGCACACCCCCGAGCTCATCTCGATAGTCATCCCCACCGCCTCCAGGCGCGACCATATCCCACCCTCCGCCGTCATACCCCGGTAGAGACACGTCGCACACCCCACCCGCGCATCCGCAAACGGCAGCACGACGCGCCGCAGATACTCCTGCCCCACCCGCACATCGCTGTCCGAAATCACCCAGATATCGTGCGTCGCCACCTTCGCCATCGTCACCAGTGAGCAGACCTTTGCATTCGCCGCCCACGGCTCTCCGCTGGCGCAAAACCGCGTCGTCACCTCGGGATACTTCGCCGCCACCCGCCGTGCAATCGCTATCCCCTCATCTGCCTCGCTCCGCGCGCAGAAGAGTATCTCCACACGCGAAACTCCGTTCACCGTCGCCGGCAAGCCGCTCCCCGCCGCATGCTGCAGATAATCCTGCTCATAAAATCCCCGCAGACTCTCCTCCAGCCCGGCCTCCGCGCCATGCAGCGGCTTGAAGAGCGTCACGCCAGGCAAAAACTCCGGCAGTTTCTGGAGCGCCGTCTCCTGCTGCGCAGCCTCGCGCCGGAACCGCATCGCCCCCACCAGCACCAACCCCAGAAAAACCGACGACGTCAGCAGGCCAAACCCGCCCACCACCAGCATCGCCCAACCGATCAAGACCGTTCCGTGCATCCAACCTCACGAGCGCGCCCAAAAACGCGATACAACATCCCATCTTAAATCCAGAAAAGACCATTAGCGCGCCGGTGAGCTAAAACGGCATCGCCAGGTCAACTCTTGTCCGTTTTTTATCGTTCAGAGCACCGTTTGCGTCTTAACGGTTATTCTTCCCCTGCCCTTTACCCGCTGCCTTCACCGCCGGCCGCACCGGAATCACCACCGGCCGCCGCATCGGCACCAGACCAGCCCCGGGAGCCTGCTGCTGTTGCATCCGCGACAGCATCTCCGTCCGCACGTAGTCGACGAACCCCTGCATCTGGCGGTTCATCTCCTCCATCCGCTCCCGCATCTGCAGTACCACCGCAATCCCGGCAATGTTCACCCCCAGGTCCCGCGCCAGGTTCAAAATAAACTCCAGCCGCTCCAGGTCCTCATCCGTATAAAGCCTCGTATTTCCTTCGCTTCGACTCGGTCGCAGCAGCCCTTCCCGCTCATACAGCCGCAGCGTCTGCGGATGAATCTCATACATCTCCGCCACCGCCGAAATCATGTACGCGCCCTTGCTCTTCCGTCTCGTCGCCATCGTCTTTACCTGACCCGCCTTAGCCTCGCAAACCCTGCAGCGCGGATTCCGTCTCGTCCGACAACTTATACTCCGCTCGCATCCTGTCTGCATCCATTTTTTCGCGCCTCTGCCTTACCAGTCTACTGTTCCTTTTCGCGTTACTCTTGTATAAACATAGTCCTCCCCGCGAGCGTCAAATTCCTCACGGAAGTGCTATGAAAAAGTCCTCTGCCCTCCATACCATCCAGCTCCTCGCCGGAGTCGCCGCCGCAGCAGCCGCGTGGGCTCTCCTGCCCCGTCCTTCACGCCACGGACAAGTCGTTGTCATCACCGGAGGCTCCCGCGGTCTCGGCCTCGCTCTCGCCGAACGCTTCGCCCACGCCGGCGCCCGCCTCGTCCTCACCGCCCGCAACCTCGAAGAGCTCGCCCGCGCCCGCCATCTTCTGCTCGAGCGCCGCGCCGTCCGCTCCCCCGACGATGTTCTCCTCATCCCCGCCGACCTCACCGACCCCGCCCAGGCCATCAACCTCATCAACCACGCCATCGGACACTTCGGCCACATCGACCTCCTCATCAACAACGCCGGCGTCATCGACGTCGGCCCCGTCGAAAACCAGCCTCTCGCCGCCTACCGCCGCGCCATGGCCACCAACTTCTTCGCCGCCCTCCACACCACCCACGCCGCGCTCCCCCACCTCCTCGAGCGCGGAGCCGCCTTCAAGACAGGCAGCCCCGAAAGCCCCATCCGTCCCGCCATCGTCAACATCGCCTCCATCGGCGGCAAGATGGCCGTGCCCCACCTGCTCCCCTACGTCGCCAGCAAGTTCGCCCTCGTCGGCTTCTCACAGGGCCTCCACGCCGAGCTTCGCCACAAGGGCATCCGCGTCACCACCGTCTGCCCCGGCCTCATGCGCACCGGCTCCCACGTCCAGGCCGGCTTCGTCGGCGACCAGCCCGCAGAACACCGCTGGTTCTCCCTCGCCGCCACCACCCCGGTCATCTCCGCCTCTGCCAGCCACGCTGCCAACCGCATTTACAACGCAGTCGTCGACGGCCGCACCGAAATCACCATCACTCCGCAGGCCTGGCTCGCCGCTCGCTTCAGCGGCCTCGCCCCCGTCACCACCCAGTACATCTCCTCGCTCGTCAACGAGTTCATCCTCCCCGAACCCGTAAGCGCCGAACAACTCTCCCTTGGCTTCGACCCGCGCAGCGTCAGCTCCCTCCGCAGCCTCAACCTCGAGGAGCAGCACAACCAGCAACCCACCCACCCCTACGCGCCCGACCCCAACCAAACCACCTTCACCTTTAAACAAGAAGAAGAAGAGGACGCCATCCCCTTCCCCATCCCCCAAAATCAGCCACTCATGTAGCTGTCTTGACGATCAGCTCGCTTTCGGAAAATCCTTAGCTCTCTTAGCAGCCGCGATTAGCAATCGTAGAGCTTCATTGACAGATTGCGAATCCGGAAATGCGGCCTTTACATCAGGATCGAGCGAAACCAAATTCAGCTCCTGAAACCGCTGCACGTAAGGATTCCGCATTCCGTTCGAAAAGTCGTATTCATCACGCATCTCAAATTCCTTTTCCTTCGTCATAGCGTTTCCTTTCGCCAGGGATCGCAGCTCTCGCACTCAAGAGACGAATTTTCTCGCCTCGAATTACGTGTACCACCAAGATTGCTCTCAACCGAATCGAACAACCAAGCACTATGTATCTATCTTCGTCGAAAGAATGATCTGGATCGGCCTCGAAGATCGCATCCTCGTCAAAGAACACTGAAGCGGCCTCCGGAAATCTGACTCCATGCTTGATCGCATTCCATGCAGCCTTCATCTGGTCCCATTCGAACATCTAATCGAGATACGCGTAGATATCCTCCTCATACCTCGCTCATCATCTCAGCCCGCGGATCCTCCGGATTCAGCTTCGCCAACTCCCTCAATATCTCCTTCGACCGCTCATCCTGCACCTTCGGCACCACGATCTTCACCTCGACGATCTCATCGCCGCGCACGCCCTCCGCGAAGCACTCGGAACGCCCTTCTCCCGCAGCCGCAGCTTCTGCCCGTCTGCGTCCCCGGCGGAATCTTCAACTGCGTCCGCCCTCCGCCCTCATGCGTATCGATCGTCGGCACGTCGATCTTCGCGCCCAGCGCCGCCTCCGCTCATCGTAACCGGAACAGTTACATAAATATCGTCCGCCACGCGCGCGTAAACACCGGATGCGTCCCCGCCTTGATAATCAGGTACAGATCCCCCGCCGGCCCGCCATTCGTCCCGGCATTGCCCTTACCCGCCAGCCGAATCCTCTGCCCATCCCGAGTCCCCGCCTTGATCCGGAACTCCAGCGGCTCCTTCTTCGTCACCACGCCCTCGCCATCGCACGTCGGGCACTCGTTCTGAATCTTGCCCGTGCCGCCGCACCGCGGGCACTGGATATTGAACTTCATCCGCCCGCCCATCTGCGTCACCTGCCCCGACCCATGGCACTCCGGGCACTCCATGCTCCCGCCCGTCGTCGACTTGCCCTTGCACGTCGGACAAGCCTCCTGCCGCTGAATCTCCAGCCGCGTCACTCCGCCGCGCACCGCCGTCCAGAAGTCCACGCTCACCTGGTACTCCAGGTCGGTCCCCGGCTGCGGCCCTCGCGCCGCCTTGCGTCCCGCCATTGAACATCCCGCTGAAGATATCCTTGAAGCTGCCGCCAAACCCGCCGCCGGCTCTGTTCCTGCCTGCGCTCGCCGCCACCCGCCGCCCTGGAACCCCGAAAAATCGAACCCGCCAAAGTCGAACGGCACCTCCTGCGCGCCGCGTCCCCGGCCCGCCGGCCGCGCCATACCCGCCGCCGGCAAAGCCCGCTCCCCGCCGCCATACCCACCCCGTGCCGCAGCCTCCGCCGCCGCCGGATCGATGATTGTCCGAATAAAACCCAAGCTGGTCGTAGATCTTCCGCTTCTTCTCGTCGCTCAGCACGTCGTTCGCCTCGGAGATCTCCTTGAACTTCTCCTCGGCCTTCTTGTCGTTCGGATTCACGTCCGGGTGGTACTTTCGCGCCAGCTTGCGGAAACGCCTTGCGAATCTCATCCGCAGTCGCCGTCTTCTTCACACCCAGCGTGCCGTAATAGTCCTTCGTCTGTGTCGACCATATTCCTTAGCTCCTAGCCCTTCATCCGCATCCTCGGCCATCTCATTGTCTCCACGGCCTACAAGGCAATGGCGCCGACGCGGGGTTATTCCCCAGAACTATCGGCGCCACATCAACTCCAACTCTACTCAATTCACTCGAAAAACGTCAGTTCCCTGCCGGACAGCCCCTCAGTTCCATATCTGGCTGGCCTCGATCGCTTCGATCGAAATCATCTGGTCCGGCTCCATCTGCTGCATCCGCTGCATAAACTGCCTCGGCCTCTGCCTTCGTATCGAACATCATCCGGTTATAAAGCTGCCCGGCGCGTAACTGATCGCATCTCCAAATCGTCTCTGTCATCGCCCTTTGCTCCTCTTCCTTAGATTGAGTTCCAGGTTGCTTCGAGTACGTTTGTGATCCAAGAGCCGGCTACAATTGCCATGCCACTCTGCCTCACTTGCCTTCCGCGCACCCGCTTTACCCGCCGGATGCCCGTATTGCCTGCGGAGTATACGCTTCTAAACCCTGCTGAGCATTTGATTCACTCGTCTCATGCTTTAGACGCAGCCGCGCGGCGCTAAGCGATCAAGCAGGAACCATCCCACGAACTCTACCGCAACTTGCCTCAGTTTCTGGCGTGCCTTCTTGGCATGCCGGGCACCAATACAGGTTCCTCCCCTCCATCTCCTTCCGCATTACTCTTCGTCCCGCAGACAAAACACTCCTTGCCATGCCGCCGATACACATAATGCGCCTCCTCTTTCAATACCTTGTCTCCATCTACCAGCACGTCGCCCGCCATTCCATCGCGCCCCTGCATCTTCTTATACGACGGCCGGTCCTTCGCGAGCGTAGTCACAATCCGCCGGTCCACCATGCCCAGCCTTCATCAGCGGCACCGCATCCTTCCATATCGCCTTAAGCGTCTCCTCCGGCACATCCTTGCCCGCCACAAACGGACTCAACCGCGCCCGGTACAACAGCTCCGCCCGATAAATATTCCCAACTCCCGCCGTCACCGACTGATCCATCAGCAGCGCCCCAATCGGCTTCTTACTCTTACGAACCTTCGTCAACAAACTGTCTCCGCTCCAGTCCCCATTCAGCGGATCAGGCCCCAGCCATCTTCGAGCAGCTCCATTCCACTTCGCCTGCGTATAGATCGTGCAGTCCATCGGCCCGCGCAGCTCAACCCAGGCAATCTTCTTCGGCGTCAGACTGTCCGTCCCATCATCCTCCGAGTACCACCGGTGCGGCTTACTCCCGCCTTCGACCGCCGGCCTCTTCACCGCCGCCGCATTCCACATCCGCAGCCGCAGCGCGCCTCGCACCGCGGAGCAGCGGCCCCGAACCCTCCGTAAAGTCTCCCTGCAATCCCAGGTGCACATGCAGAATCCGGTCCTTCGCCAAAGTCATACCCCAGGTGCTTGCCCACCGCCATCACCCGCACGCAGCTTCCGCCCATCAATCACATCCGAATCCGACAAACCGCCCCTGCGGCCCATCCACTCGAACAGCCTTCCCGGCAAACGCCGCCGCATGCCGCTCCGCCCACCGATGAATCTCATTCCCCTCAGGCATTTTAACCTTCTCCTTAGATTTAGTAGCCCTCGAAGCATCATTGCATTCGAGGGCCACTTACGATCTTCAATCAGACAGCAGACAGCCTCAATAGCCTTAATTCCAAACATGCTGAATCGGCATAGGCTCGATCTTCAACACCAGGTCCGGAGCCACGCCCTCAGCTTGCCGCGCAAACTCCCGCGCCTGCTCCTCACTGAAGAACACCTTCTGCTCCTGCATTCTGCCCGCCAAACCACTGCTCGCACTTCCAAACCATTTGTCCGTCATAGCAACTCCCTCTCCTTAGGTCCCTTGATTCCACAAAATCCCTTCTATGCAGAGACCCGCTCTTATAGCAGAAAGAACTTCATATACAGCAAGGAGCGCCCAACCTCACAGCTGGAACGCCCTTCGCACTGAATCAACCTAGCGACTAACGATCAGCTTACTTCTTATCGTCGACGTCCACATACTCCGCGTCGATCACGCCTTCGTCCTTCTTTGCCTCTTCCTGCGGTGTCTTGCCTGCAGTCGCGCCGCGCCATCCGCCGGAGCGGCAGCCGCAGCCGCCTTGTACATCGCCTCGGCCAGCTTGTGGCTTACCGTGGTCAGCTTCTCCTTCGCCGCATTCAGCTCAGTCGCGTTCGGAGTGCCGGCCAGCGTCGTCTTCGCCTCATGCCAGCGCCGTCTCGACCTCGGTCTTGTCGCTCGCCGCAACCTTGTCGCCCGACTCCTTCAGCATCTTCTCGACGTTGTAGACCATCGAGTCCAGCCCGTTGCGCGCCTCAACCGCCTCGCGCTGCTCCTTGTCCTCGGCCGCGTGAGCCTCGGCGTCCTTCGCCATCCGCTCAACCTCTTCCTTGCTCAGACCCGAAGAGCTCGTAATCGTGATCTTCGCGTCCTTGCCCGTCGCATTGTCCTTCGCCGTCACGTTCAGAATGCCGTTGGCATCGATGTCGAACGTCACCTCGATCTGCGGCACGCCGCGCGGAGCCGTCGGAATCCCGCCCAGCTTGAACTTGCCCAGCGTCCGGTTCTGCGCCGCCATCGGACGCTCGCCCTGCATCACGTGCACCTCAACCTCGGTCTGGTTGTCCGCCGCCGTCGAGAACGTCTCCGTCTTCTTCGTCGGGATGGTCGTGTTGCGCGCGATCATGCTCGTCGCCACGCCGCCCATCGTCTCAATCGACAAGCGTCAGCGGAGTCACATCCAGCAGCAGCAGGTCCTTCACATCGCCGGCCAGTACGCCGGCCTGAACCGCCGCGCCAATCGCCACAACCTCGTCCGGGTTCACACCCTTATGCGGCTCCTTGCCGAACAGCTTCTTCACCAGCTCCTGGATCGCCGGCATACGAGTCTGACCGCCGACCAGCACCACCTCGTCGATCTTCGCTCGCGTCGACGCCGGCATCCTTCATCGCCTGCTTCCACGGCCCAACCGACTTCTGCAGCAGATCATCCACCAGCGACTCCAGCTTCGCCCGGGTCAGGTTGCGCACCAGGTGCTTCGGCCCGCTCGCATCCGCCGTAATAAACGGCAGATTGATCTCCGACTCCTGCGCCGTCGACAGCTCGATCTTCGCCTTCTCCGCCGCATCCTTCAGCCGCTGCAGCGCCATCTCGTTGCCCTTCGAGGTCAGGTCCAGCCCGGTATCGCTCTTGAACTCCGCAATCAGCCAGTCCACAATCCGCTGGTCCAGATTGTCGCCGCCCAAGGTGCGTATCGCCATTGGTCGACTTCACCTCAATCACGCCTTCGCCAACCTCAAGGATCGAGATATCGAACGTACCGCCGCCGAAGTCATACACGGCAATCGTCTCGTCCTTCTTCTTGTCCAGCCCATAAGCCAGCGCAGCCGCGGTCGGCTCATTCACAATGCGCTTCACGTCCAGTCCGGCAATCTTGCCGGCGTCTTTTGTCGCCTGCCGCTGCGCATCGTTGAAGTACGCCGGAACCGTGATCACCGCCTCGGTCACCGACTGGCCCAGATAGTCCTCCGCAGCCTTCTTCAGCTTCTGCAGAATCATCGCCGAGATCTCCGGCGCCGTGTACTCCTTGCCCTGCGCCACCACCGCCATGTTGTCGCCCTCTGGCACGACCTTGTAGGGCACCATCTTCATCTCGTCGCCAACCTCGTCATAGCGGCGCCCCATAAACCGCTTGATCGAATAAATCGTGTTCTCCGGGTTCGTAATCGCCTGCCGCTTGGCCACCTGGCCAACCAGCCGCTCGCCGCTCTTCGTAAACGCCACGATCGACGGCGTAGTCCGGCCGCCCTCTTCGTTCGGGATCACCTTCGGCTCGCCGCCTTCCATCACGGCAACGCAGCTATTCGTCGTTCCCAGGTCAATTCCAATAATCTTTCCCATACACTGCCTCCAATATCTCGGCTTTCGCCTGTTAGTGAGTAATCTGACCCACCCTATCTTCACATATGAGTCACTTACTGTCAATCTATCTGATGCGAAACTTATTCGAAGGGATTCCAAATTCCCTCAAAAAGCACCTCAGCTTCCAATCCCCTTCCAACACCTCCCCCGTTCGGGTCATTGCCGCCCTGGCACGCACAACGAGTTAACCTTCCTCCTGATTGCTGTTCTTTCTGGATCTCGCTGTATTTACCATTTGGCTTCTGCATCCAATTCCGTCTCCTTGGAGCTCTCTTTATGCCCTCCCGCAAGTCCCCGCCATCCCCTCGTCCGCCCTATCGTAAAAGTAGCCTCCCTCGGAGTAGCCGGCCTCATCGCCAGGTCTCCTCCCCGGTCGCAACTCCTCCAACCCTCTCAGTCTCATCCCTCCCCGTATGGACACCGGCTGGCAGTCCATCTCCCTGGCCGAAACCCCCTCCCCCGTCCCTCCCAGCCACTTCGAGAGCCACGGCAATCTCATCACCTCGCACCGCTTTCTCGACAACTTCGCTCCACGCCCAGATGCACCCCTCCCACCACGGTCTGTAACAGTCGCAGTTCCGAATGCATCCATCCCAACCAAACTCAACTCTATATAGTCAGGTGCGGCTCCTCGCACCTAACCCCGTGAGAGTCGACCATCCGCATGGCCGCTACCGCGACCGCACCGAGCCCTCAGCCTGACCAGTCCTGCTGAGGTCACCCATGGCGTCAACCCCTGGCTCATCGCCGCCGCCGTCATGCTCGCCACCTTCATGGAGGTGCTCGACACCGCCATCGCCTCCGTCGCCCTCCCCTATATCGCCGGCTCGCTCTCCGCCTCCACCGACGAAGCCACCTGGGTCCTCACCTCCTACCTCGTCGCCAACGCCATCGTCCTCCCCGCCAGCAACTGGTTCTCCCTCCGCTTCGGACGCAAGCGCTTCCTCATGTCCTGCGTCGCCATCTTCACCGTCGCCAGCTTCGCCTGCGGAGCCGCCCCCACCCTCGGCTTCATGCTCCTCGCGCGCGTCATTCAAGGCGCCGGCGGCGGAGCCCTCCAGCCGCTCTCCCAGGCCATCCTGCTCGAATCCTTCCCGCCCGCCAAACGCGGCGCCGCCATGGCCGTCTTCGCCTTCGGAGTCGTCGTCGCTCCCGTCCTCGGCCCCACCCTCGGCGGCTGGCTCACCGACACCTACTCCTGGCGCTACGCCTTCTACATCAACATCCCCATCGGCATCCTCGCGCTCTTCATGATCAACCGCTTCGTCCACGACCCGCCTACATCAAGAACGCCAAGGCCTCCGCCTTCGACAACATCGGCTTCGGCGCCGCTCGTCGTCTGGACCGGCTGCCTGCAGGTCATCCTCGACAAAGGCCAGGAGGACGACTGGTTCGGCGCCACCTGGATCCGCTGGGCCGCCTTCTTCCTCATCACCTCCTTCGCCCTCTTCGTCTACCGCTCCTGGACACTGCAAGCACGCCATCGTCGACTCTCAAGGTCCTTAAAGACCGAAACTTCCTCCTCGGCTCCATCCTCATCTTCCTCTTCGGCATCGGCATCTACTCCACCGTCACCGTCCTGCCCCTCTTCTATCAGGAGCTCCTCGGCTACACCGCCTTCACCGCCGGCATCGTCGTCGCTCCGCGCGGCATCGGAGCCATCTGCGGCATGCCCATCATCGGCTACCTCTCCAACAAAGCCGACCCCCGCTGGCTCCTCACCTTCGGCTTCTTCACCTTCGGCCTCACCACCCTCTACTTCGGCAACGTCACCCTCGACCTCTCCCCCACCACGCTGCTCGTCCCCATCCTCATCACCGGCTTCGGCCTCAGCTTCGTCTTCGTCCCCATCACCACCGCCGCCTACGGAACCCTCCGCAACGACCAGATCGGCAACGCCAGCGGCCTCTTCAACCTCATGCGCAACATCGGCGGCTCCATCGGCATCTCCGTCGCCCAGACCCTCCTCACCCGCCGCACCGACGTCCACCAGAACGAGATCATCAACTCCGTCCCCCATCACCGGCCAGCAGTTCCAGAACTCCATCGGAGCAACCCAACAAGCTCTCACCGACCCCTCCTACGGCCCCAACAACACCCTCGCCCCCGCCCAGGCCATCCTCTACCAGCAACTCAGGCCGCCAGGCCGCCAACTGGGCCTTCGTCGACGTCTTCCGCTGGCTCTCTCTCCTCTGCTTCTTCTGCGTCGATCATCGTCTGGTTCTTCAAAAAAGTAAAACCCGGCAAGCCCCCCGCCGGAGCCCACTAACGCGCAATCCAGTCCGAATTCAATTCACCCTCTATGAACCTTCAAAGTAGATGACCTCAAATTTAGTCATTGTCATCGCTTGTATCGCAGCTGATTCCTAAGACCGTCTTCGCTTTTGCCATTGCCTGTCTTACGTCTCACCCACAAAATTCTTACCCACAAATCATTTACCCACCCCCCCTACCCGCAAATACCCTTATCCCGCATCCAACGCAATCGGGCCCCATCCAATCCACACAAGGAAAACAAACATGGCAAACCCCTTCGTCCACCTGGAACTCACCACCCCCGACGTCGCCAAAGCCAAAGACTTCTACGGCAAAATGTTCAACTGGACCTTCGAGGACAACCAGATGGGTCCCGACATGGTCTACAGCATCTTCAAGACCCGCCAACGGCCCCGGCGGCGGCATCTTCACCATGCCCGGAGCCCCCACCTTCTGGCTCCCCTACGTCGGCGTAGATGACATCAACGCCGCCACCGAAAAAGCCAAATCCCTCGGCGCCACCATCCACAAAGGCCCCATGGAAGTCCCCAGCCACGGCTGGATCACCATCCTCGCCGACCCCACCGGAGCCACCATCGCCCTCTTCCAACCCAAAACCGCCTAAACCAAAAACCCCCGAGCCCGACGCCGTCATCTCGGCGTCAGAGGATGCTGAAAAGTCTTTGCTTTGAAGGGGCGGGACTGGTAGCCCAATGCTTTAGCTTTGGGTCTCCGCGCCGTAAAGGCAATAATTTCAATGGGCTTTAGAGGGTGCCGAAAAACTCGGTTTGTTAAGGGCACGGCTTCAGGTGTGCCGTAAGAGCCATAATTGCAATCCGGCTTTAGCCGCTGGGGTACGCTTTTTTGCTCGGAGCGCGGCACTTTTTCAGCAGCCTCTTTAGCCCGGGTTTTTTGTCATTCCAGCCTCAATTGCATTCTTCATCACCCTCGTCATCCCGACCGTCATCTCGTAGCCACCGTAATCTCGATTACGGAACAGAACGCGGCGCACCGTCTCATCGTGCGTCGCGCTCCGCCTCAAATTATTTTCCGCGCTTTTACTTGCCAAAATCGCATGTCAAGCCCCCCAACACCCAAAAAATCCAGCAACTCGACTACCACCAGCACTTAGCCGCTAGAAGAAATGTGCGCATCGGTTATGTGCCACTTGCTAAAATGGATTTAACAGATCAAACAAGAATCAGACTCGCCGTGCACCGAGTCTTTCGCTTTTTTAGCGCAGAAGGAGGGCTAACTCAAGCTTGAAGAATACTTTGCAGTCAACAACCTCTGGAAATCGGGACTTTACGCCCGAAGTCCAACCCTAAAACAAAAAGAATCAATACTTTGCATAAAAAATGGGGGTATACAGGCGATACGAGAAGAACTATCTGGTTGGAGAAGTACTAAACGGCGAAGTAGGTGAACCCGGCGATGATGGCGAACTTGGAGCATTCGGATTGTAAGAGCCAGACGAGTTCGAACTCCCCGGAGCCGCAGGCCCCGTTCCTATCCCGGGACTCTGATTCCCGCTCGCGCTCCCCAGACCGCCCGCGCTGGTGCTCGCGCCGCCGCCCATAAGATTCGCCTTCGCATAAAGCTGCTCAATCCGCGGGTCATAGATGAACTCCCACGTCTCGTAGGTGGTCTGGTCATTCAGGTCCAGAATCGAGTCTCCCGTAGCCGAACTCCCCACTCCCACAAACGGCCCCGACCCACCAACCGCATCCGTAGACCCCGCCGCGGCGCCAGTCGTCCCCCCGGCCCCTGTAGCCGCAGTCCCCGTCGTCGCGGTGCCCGCCCCGCCAGTCCCCGAGCTCGCGGATCCCAACCCTCCCGTCGAAGCGCCAAACCCCGAACTCCCAAGCCCCCCAGGCGAAGCACCAAATCCAGAGCTCGTCCCAAACCCTGACCCCGGCGCAGTGCCTCCGGCAGTAACCCCACCCGCCCCCGCAGTCCCAATCCCCGGCGAAGCCAGACCCGCCGCACTCCCCAGCGACGTGGTCGCAATCCCTGCCAGCGGCTGGCCAAAAAATCCTTTCACCGTAGTCTTCGCCTCGCCCACGTGGATAATCCGCCAGTCAGGCTTACCCGTCAGCGGGTCCACATACTGCTGCCGCAGAAACCGGACATTATTCGTCTTCTCCAACTGCTCAATCGACCCTGGATAATGACTCCCGTTCTTCCGGTAGAACACCCGCACCGCCCGGACATACTGATCCCCCCGGTGCATCGCCTCCACTTCGCGATCCCGCTTCAACTCCTTCGCCACCCGCTGAGCCGCCACCCCTAGCATCAGCAACACCACAAAGATCGCCACCACCATCGCGATAAGCGCGAACCCCTGCTCCCCCTCCTGCCCTCTCGCTCGTCGCATCGCGCTCTCCTCAGTGAATAATCAACGGCAGCGTCTGCTGATTATTGTTCGTCAGGTCCACCACAACAATCGCGCTCGCCGTCATCGACACTATCCTGTACCGCCGCTGCACAATATCGCCCGGCGATGCCAGAAACACATCGTCTCCATGCAGCAGAAATGCCTGCCGGTGACCATTCTTCGAAGTGGCCGTCCCAAAGAACTTCAGGTCGATAGGTGGCGGAGGAGGAGGTCCTGCCGGCGGCACATACACCGGAGCCACAACCTTCGGCCGCGGCGGCGCAACAGGCTTCGGCATCTCCACCGGCGTCGAAGTCATCGAAAAAATATTCCTTCCGCTCCCCGAGTACACCAGCGACTCTGTCACCAGCATCGGTCCCATCTTCAGCGTCGGATCCAGTGACGGCATCGCCGTATCGCCCTTTGACGCGGGTTTCAGTACCGTCTGCACTTTCGCCGGAACTGTCGTCACGACTGGCGCGGGCGCAGTCTTCGGCGCATCCGGCACATACAGCTGGGTATAGATATAAACCGCCGCAGCCACTCCCAGCGTGCCTACCACGCCGAATATCTTTAGCTTCTTCTTGTCCTCTGTCCCTATCCTCATCGCGCGTCACCCCCACCGGGCTCGCTCGCCGTCTCGGACGCAGGCGTAATCACCGTTTTCTCCGTACTCTCCTTACCCACCGGAGCCCGCAGATAGGTCGTCAATGCCAAGCGAACCCCCACCGCCCCACTCTGCTCCCCAACCAGCGCCACTCCACGGATTAGAAAAAACATCTTGTCCCGCTCCAGCCCATTAATAAACTGCACCAGCGGCCGATAATCTCCCGTGAGGCTTGCGTCGATTCTCACCTCCATCAGCGGCGCAATCCCATCCTCCAGCACCGGCTGCTGCGAATACTGTTCGCGAGTCAGCTTCACCTTATTCTTCGTCGCAAGGTCGCCCAGCTCCCCCGCCACCTCGCTATACGAATAAGGCAGCCGCCGCGCATAAAACTCGTCCGCGTCCACCGTTGCCTGCTTCAGCTTTTCATCCAGTCCCGCCAGCGGACGCGCCGCCACTTCGGCTCTTCGCATCACAGCCTCTTGCTGTGAGACGGCGCTCGTGTCCTCGCTCTTCGCCGTCCGCCACGCATACGCCATCTGCGCCAGCAGATAGAGGCACACAGCCGCCAGCACCGCAACGCCCGCGATATGCAGATTCTTCAGCGTCAGCAGATTGCGTGTGCGCTCCGTCATGCTCTGCGTACCCGCAGCTTTGCTGTCCAATATCACCGTCACCGGACACCTCCGCCGCGATCAGCCTTAGTCGCTCCCTGCCTCTTCGTAGTCGTCGTCTTCGTCGCAGGAGCAGCCTGCGCCTTAACAATAGCCTTCTTCTCCACCTCCACCGGCTTCTTCTCCGGCACCTCCGGCAGCGGATTGTAATTACTCAGAATCTCGAACTCCACGGCTCCCGGCCCAGCCACCTGAACCACCGCCCCCCGGCCGGCCTCCTGCGTCTGCGCAGCGGCACCAGCCAGCCGCGGTGCAACAAACCTCTGCGACGTCTCGAGATTCCGTACCAGTTGCACCGCCTTCGGGCGCTCCCCGCTCACGCGCAGCCGGATATTGACTGATCCATCCTTGGCAACCTGCGGCTCGAGGCTGGTCACCTGCACACCCACCGGCAGCACCTTTTCGAGATCCATCATCACCGCAGTCCAGCTAAAGCTCTTCTCTGCAAACAGCGCATTCAGAAACTGCGACCGCTCCAGCACGCCCCGGTTCTGCGGCTGCCGCATCCTCGCCTCATTCGCCAGCCTCTCCTGCTCGAACTCTTGTGTCTTCGCCTTAAGCGAATCCATCCTCGCCTGCGCCGCCCGAGCCTTCCCATTCAGCGTATGCAGTCCGAACCCGAGCCCAATGGCCAGCACTGCAAGCAATCCCATCGCCAGCCGCAACCGCGCAAACAGGGGCCGCAACTCCACAAACGGTCGCGACGCAAGATTCACTGAAATGCGCATCAGCTCGTCAACGCCCCCTTCACACCCGTCAGCCAGCCTCGCGGTACGCTCCCTGTCGCAGCGCCAGCCTCCATCATTCCCGGCTCCATCATCTCGCGCACCCGCAAATCCTCCAGCCCGTTTGCGTGCAACATCTCTTCGAGCGCCGCCGCTCCGGTCGTCCCTGCGGCCAGCAACACCTCCGGCGACAAGCTCAACGTGTCCTCAAAATACGCCGCCGCCACGCTCACTGCCTGCGCGACCTCCCGGCCCATGAGCACCGTCTTTACCTCGGACAAACTTTCAGCCAATCTCTCTGCCCTTTGCGAAACCTCGGCTGCCGCGGCGTAGTAGCCTTTGCCCTGCAAAGGCGTCACCTCCGCCACGGCATTCGTCTCCGCTTCCACCTCTAGCTCCAGAGCTCTGTGCAGCAGCAGCACTCCGCCACGAACGATCGCCGTAGTCACCTGCCCTGCGCCCGCATTCACCACCAGCGCCGCAGAAGCCGGCCCTTCGCCGGCGCCATTCTCAACACCCAGGGCAGCCAGCGCCGCCAGGGTGCTTGGCAACACCGCTCCCGGAACATATCCCGCCGCCGTCACCACGCCCTCATACTCGGCCAGCACGTCACGCGGTATCGCGACCGCCAGCACTGTTACCAACCCCTTAGTGCTCGACATCACCTGGTAGCTCACCACCGCGTCATCTACTTCAAACGGCAGCAGCTTCTTCAACCGGAACCGCACCACCGGCAGCGCCTCCGCCACCTTGCTCGGCAGCGCATCAAAGTCCAGCAGCAGCACGCGCACCGCGGCATCCGGCACAACCATCGTCACATCGCGCGTCCTGCCTCCGCCCGCACCGCGCCCAGCAACTGTATCCAGCGCCGTCCGCACTGCTGTAATCATCTGCGACCGATCCAGCACATTGCCAGCCTTCGAACCCGGCGCCAGGCTGCCCTCAGCCATGCTGCACCGCGCAACCGCCGTCAGCAGCCCCGTCGCATCCTCCGCGCGCGCAGCCACAACGCCCTCCGTCCGAACCTCAACTGCCAGACGCGGTCGCGTCCCCAACGCCTTCGGTAAAAAGTCCATGCCGTCCCAGCTTACCTTCCAAGCCTTGCAAAGTCTTCCAAAACCCTCAGCCCACACTAGCAACTAACAACTAGCAACCGACTACTGCTTTTTACCGTCCAGCCTCGATAAACGTAACCTTATTGATCTCCCGGAGCGTAGTAATCCCAGCCCGCACACGCTCCAGCGCCGAGTCCCGCAGGAACCCCATTCCCTTGTCCCTGGCCTTCTTCCGAATCTCCGACCCCGGCTTCTTAGCCAGCAGCATCTCGCGAATCTCGTCATCCAGCTCCAGCAGCTCATGAATCGCCGAACGCCCGCGATACCCCGTCCCGCCGCACTCAATACACCCCGAGCCTTCACGGAAACGGAATCCGCGCCACTCCTCCGGCTCCAACCCGCTCAGCAACAGTTCGGCGTCGCTGTAATAAACGTCTCTCACGCAAAATTCACAAACCTGCCTCACCAGACGTTGCGCCAGAATGCAGTTCAGCGCTGAGACAAAGTTGTAAGGTTCCACGCCCATATTCAAAAACCGCCCCAGCACGTCGACAACGTTATTCGCGTGCACCGTCGTAAACACCAAATGCCCTGTCAGCGCCGAGTTGATAGCAATCTGCGCCGTCTCCGCATCACGGATTTCTCCGACCAGTATCTTGTCCGGGTCGTGCCGCAGAATCGACCGCAATCCTCGCGCAAACGTCAGCCCCTTCTTCTCATTCACAGGAATCTGCGTAATCCCGCGAATCTGGTACTCCACCGGGTCCTCAATCGTGATGATCTTGTCCTCTTCACTCTTGATCTCATTCAGCGCCGCGTACAGCGTCGTCGTCTTACCCGAGCCCGTCGGCCCCGTCACCAGCACCATCCCGTACGGCTCTTTGATGTAGCGCCGGAACCGCGTCAAATCCTTTTCAGCGAACCCCACCACATCGAGCGAAAGCTTCTTGAACTTCTCACTCATCGACTCCTTGTCCAGCACGCGCAGCACAGCATTCTCGCCATGCACCGTCGGCATAATGCTCACGCGGAAGTCAATCAGCCTGCCCTTATACCGAACCCGGAAGCGTCCATCCTGCGGCACGCGCCGCTCTGCAATATCCAGCTCGGACATAACCTTGATACGCGAAAGAATCGTCTGGTGATGCTCCCGCGCAATCGGAGCCATCGCCTGTTGCAGCACGCCGTCAATTCTGTACTTCACCAGCAGCGAATCGTCAAACGTCTCCAGGTGAATGTCCGAAGCCCGCCGCTCCAGCGCCGTAAAAATAGTCGTATCCACCAGCCGGATAATCGGCGAGATGTCATCCTCGCTCGTCAGCCGCTCAATCGAAATATTCTCATCCGAACTCTCATCGCTCGATAGCACATCGAACGCCAAACCTTCACTGGCCTCATCCAGCACACGCTGGCTCTGCTCGGTCTTCTTCAGCAGATCTGTAATCTGAGAAAGCGTTGCAACCCTCGTAACCAGCCGCTGCCCCAGCAGCCCCGAGATCTCGTCCAGCACCATCAGCTTCGACGGATCGCTCACCGCAATCGCTAGCCGGCCCTCCATCTGCTCCAGAGGCACGAAGTTGTACCGGAACATCATGTCCACTGGCACGCTCTTGAACAACTCATGCGAGATCTTGAAGTTCTTCAGATCCACAAAGTCCGCGTGATAGCGCCGCGCCAATGCCTGCGCCCGCTCCACCTCATCTACGCCCATCTCCGGGATCGGTATTGCCAACGGTGTTGCCATAATCTTCAGACTCCCCTGTGCACCATCCGTCACACCTAAAACTCGTCAATTACACCAAAGCCACACAAACTTCACCTACCAGACACATTGCACCTCTCCGGAAGCATGAATCAACTCGTCCTTTGTCACCAGCTTCGCACCATGAACCAACGCAGTCGCGCCAATCAACCGGTCCGCCGGATCGCGCGGAAATGAGATACCGAAGCGTGTCGACATCTCGGCAATCTGCCCTGTAATCGGCAAAACCCTGAAAAGGGATTCAATGAAATGCAGATATTCCTCCAGCGTCGTACTCACCTTCACCCGCCCGCGCGTCACCTGAAAGGCAATCTCGCGCAGGGTAATATCCGCAATCGCAAGCCGGCCCTCACGCCGACCCTCCATAAGTACAGAACGAGCCGCCGTCGAAAGCATACCCTGTTCCTGGGTCAGCCAAATCACCGCGTGGGTATCCACTACTATCATTTCTTCATCTGCTCGGCAGAGCGTTCAAAGAACTCCTCATTTTCCTCGTCCGAGTAGATCGGAGCCATAATATCTCCCAAAATCTCAACCTTTCCCGGAAAACGAAAAACCGCAAGGGGATCATCTTCTACCTCGGCAGGCACAAGCTTCGCCACCGGCTTCCCATTCTTCGTAATCACCACCGGCTCCCGCTTCGCCTGAACCTCGTCCATCACCGCCAGGCATGTTGCTTTGAACTTCCCCGCCGCCATTGTCCTCATAAAATTACCTCGACCATGGTCATGGTACCATAGTCACCTCAAAACCTTCACCCTTCTCCTCTCCAGAATATGCTATCCTCCGCCCATCAAGCGGCCCCAGTCTCTACAACCTCTGGAGGACCTATGAGCACAGCTCCATCCACCCCCGTCACCGTGGCCCATAAAGCCATTAACTGGTCTATCGCCCTCAGCGTCCTGCTCATTCTTGCCGGACTCGTCGCCCTCCTCGTTCCAGGCATCGGCGGTCTCGCCGTCACCCTCATCTTCGGCTGGCTGATGATCATCAGTGGCATCGCCCATTTCATCTTCGCCTTTAAGAGCCACGCCACCGGTCACGTAATCTGGGAGCTCCTGCTGGGAGCCCTCTATCTCTTCACCGGCGTTTACCTCATCGCGCATCCACTCGCCGGTCTGCTCACTCTCACTCTATTCCTCGCCGGCTATCTGCTCTTCGAAGGCATCTTCGAGCTCATCCAGTTCTTCCAGATCCGTCCTCGCCACGGCGCAGGCTGGCTGCTCTTTGACGCCATTATCAGTCTTATCCTGGCCATCATGATCTGGCGAGCCTGGCCTGCCAGTTCTGTCTGGATTATCGGGACGCTCGTCGGCATCAGCATGGTCTTCAGCGGCGTCTCCCGCCTCATGCTCGCTTTCGCTGCCAAACGCGCCTTTCGCAGTCTCGCGACCTGACTACTGCACTCCAGCCCCACCAGTCCCCAGGTTGAAGATGGGCAGATAAAGCGCGATTAAGATCGTCACCACCACCACGCCCATCACAATCAGGATCGCCGGCTCGATTAAGCTCATCGCCGCGGTCAAATTCGTCTGCACGTCCTCCTCAAAGAACTCGGCCACCGAGTTCAGCATCTGCGGCAGCGCGCCCGTGCTCTCGCCCACCTCCATCATCTCGATAGCCAGTTCCGGAAACACCTTCGTCTCCTGCAAACTCGCCGAGAGCCCCTTGCCCTCTCGCACCGTCTCCACGCTCCTGAACACAGCATTGCTGATCTGCCGCGAATCGATAGCCTTCGCCGCCGTCTCCAGGCTTGGCACCAGCGGCAACCCTCCCGTCAGCAGCGTCGCCAGCGTCCGCGAGAACAGCCCCACCTGATACTTCAGCCAGACCTTTCCAAAAACCGGCGTCGCAATCCGTATGCGGTCCAGCATCGTAGCGCCGGCATCGGTCTTTACCCACCGATACAGCAGGAACCCGATCAGCCCCAGCACCGCCGCAATATAAAGCCCATAGTGCTGCGCATTCTGCCCCAGCGCCAGCAAAAACATCGTCAACGAAGGCAACTTCGTCCCCAGCTGGTCATACAGCTGCGCAAACCGCGGAACCACAAACGTGATCAGAAAAATGAACAGCCCGATCACCATCACCACCAGTAGCGCCGGATAGATCAAGCTCGCCTTCAACTTCTTCCTGAACGTCAAACTCACCCGTTGAAAGTCCAGATACCGCTGCAGCACCTCTTCCAGGTTGCCCGACCGCTCCCCCGCCAGCAGCGTCGTCGTATACACAATTGGAAACCCGCCCTGCGCCTCAAACGCCTGCGAGATAGACTCGCCCGTCTTCACCCGCGCCGCCACATCCTCCAGCTGCCCCCGAAACTCCACATTCTTCTGCCGCCTTCCCAGCAGCTCCAGCGAAGAAAGAATCGGCAAACCCGCCCGTATCAAGGTTAAAAACTGCTGGTTGAACACCAGGAAGGTCTCCAGCTTCACCTTCTTCCGTCCGCCTCCCACCAGTCCGCCGCGCACCTTCACGCTATAGACGTAATACCCCGCCTGCGTAAACCGAGCCCGCAGCTCCTCTGCCGTCGCGGCAGCATGCGTCTGCTCCTGCACCCGTCCCCGCTCATCCGCCAGCTTTACGACAAACTCATTCATAGAAAATTAGGACACGTCTTTCATCTCTGAGACTTCGTACATCTTAGACGTTCCTGCCTCAGTTCGGAGGTATCTTCCCCGCCTCCGCCCCCCATCAACGCTTGTCAAACCAAACATATTGCCAACCCACTCCCAGCGTATTGAACTTCGACCCGATCCTCCCGCTCACCCCGGAGCTATACGTTATCTTCAACGACTGTCCTTTTTTCAGCGGCATCGACATCGTCCCACCAACTCGAGAATTAGCCTGCCGCTCCGACGGCGCACCCCCATCGGTTATTGTAGAGCCGCCTCCGTACCATGTCGCATCGAATGCGACCCACAAGCGCTGCCGCAGAGTGTAGCTCACATGCCCCTGAATCGACGCCAGCGGCTCCTGTGACCTCGTCGAACTCCCCGGATAAAAGCTTCCATTCGTCGTAAAGAACTGAGCCGCCCCATAGACATCCAGATCCCACTTCTTCTTCACCGGAAATGACACTCCAATCTCAGGCTTAAACGACCAGCGATTTGTCCCCAGGTTCACCAGCTTCGTATTGCCGTACTGTCCCGACGGAGCAGATATCGTAAGACTCGTCGCGACGATAAATCCGTGCGGCGGCATCCTGGCAAACTCCTTCACGCTCATCGCCGGCACTCCCCTCAAATTCACCGAGAGCCTTGTCTTGATATCCGCCAGTCCGGAACGGTACACGCTGTTCAGGTTGTTCCCAACATCACCGGTCCCGGTTCCCCACGCATACGGCAGCACCGCCGTAAATATCGCCTGCCGCCCCAGCACGCCAAACGTCTGTCCCACCCCAAAGCCTGTCGAGTACAACGTCGCCTGCGCATTCGTAATTGGAATCGTCGGATCGAATGAGACGTCTCCGCTCGATCTGCTAAACGCCATCCCCACAAATGACGTCCCCACCGGCGAGGGCGAATAAGCCCGCGGCTCCAGGTCCTGCGCCGCCGCGCCCACGTAAAAAAACAGCCAAAGCGAACCCAGGGCAATAGAATCTCGCAAAGCACCGGCCAGAACTCGAGCCTTCATCGGTCTGCCATAGCGCACCACTCCCATTTTATGAACCTAGCCTCGATTCGCGCCTCCTGCGCCTGTCACTTAGTACAGGCTGCTAAGCCTCCGCTCCACCAACTCCATCTCTTGGCCCGGGCCCCGGGGATCATTCGCTTACGAGCAGTTTTACTGTCAAGAAAAACCTCATAAGTCGCTGATAAAAAGCAATATAGAAACAATCATTGCCGAGACCCACCTGCTACAATAGAAGGTACAGGTAAAACCACCGCTCAGGCGGATAAGTATCTTGGCAGTCTTTGACAATCCAGCCGTCGCCCGTCAGATCGACCATCATAAACCTCAATTTATGAATACTTTGCGGCGTCCAACCCCAATTTATAAGACTTTTTTGCATCTCCTCGCCCCGAGGTCCGAGCTTAAATCATCTACTTTGAATACTTTGCGCAATATGGATAGGGGGGCAGGTCGAACCCATGTGCACAAACGCAAAAAGGCCCCAGCCGAAGCCGAGGCCCTTCGCAACATCAATCTCTCGCCCCTGGGCGCTGAAGTTTAGACGCTGAAGCTCGATCCACAACCGCAGGTGCTCTTCACCGCGGCATTCTCAAACTTGAAGCCAGCGGCCTCCAGTGTCTCCACGTAGTCCACCACGCAGTTCTGGAGATACATCGCGCTCGTCGCATCCACGAACACTTTCAGGTCGTCGAACTTGTATACCTTATCCATCATCCCGCTCTGGTTCTCAAAGCTCATCGAGTACTGAAACCCAGAGCAGCCGCCGCCCACCACGCCGATCCGCAATCCAGCCGGCACCGGATCCTGCGTCGACATAATCTCCTTCACCTTCGCAATCGCGTTCGGCGTCAGCGTCACAGGCGTCGTCGAGGCCGGCGTTCCAGTTACTACTTCAGCGGGGGCAGGGGTTACAGTTGTAGTCGACATCGCAAATCTCCTTGAATTCCGTCCGGAACACTCACTTGCAATCAGACCATTTCGGTCCTCTTTTAGTGTATGCCACTGACTTCGCAGTCGCAAGCACTTCCTCTCACTCGCTTCCGACTCTACAATTGGATGCGCCACCGGCTACCCGGATGCACTTTGCATTCACCGTCTTGCCATAGCATCCGCCGCGTTCCCGTCGCCGTCGCCATCGAATACTTATGTTCATCCTCCGCTACATCGCCACCCTTTTCATCAATTTCTTCAGCATCACCCAGCCTCAGCCTGAGGCCATGAACCGCGCCGCCCTCTACATTGCGGCTCTCCTACTCGCCGTTCTGGCCTTCGTCGTCCTTGTAGTTACCTTCGTGGCGCACCTCCTTACTCATTCCGCCCTTTAGACTTATCCCGCCTCCTACCATCGCAGCTTCCAAAATCCACAAAAACTCTAGCTCTTCGCTGTCTCTCAGGCGTATTATTCCGCCGACCGAGCCTCTTACCCTCCGAGCCCGCCCCTGCGGACCCGCCCGGTACACCGGAACGGTCGACATCGGCCACCCGGCCTAACGGGAAGAGGTTTCCATGACGAACACTCTCAGCTACCTTCCGACTATGCTTGTCATCTGGGCAGTCGTCACTGTTTGTTTTCTGCTTCTTCTTGCATATCGTGGACAAATCACCCGTTACGAGGAGGATCAACTCTTCCTCAGCGGCGCCCAGTCTAACGAGGCGAAGGAGCAGAGCGATATTGTCCGCAAGGTCAACCGCATCGCTCCATTCATAAGGATATTCGGAGGCGCCGCAAGTATCGCCACCCTCGGCATCGTCTCACTCTTCGCATACGACGCCTGGCAGCACTTGAAATAGCAGGAAGCGGAAGTGTCCAAACCTTCACCCGGGTTGACCGGTCGCGCATTGACGCGCCGGTTCAGCTCTGGGGATTTTACGTCGCCTAACTCCCAGGCGATCGATACATATCGACACCATATTTGCCACTAGTTGTATCAAAATATGCATCCCCCCAATTGGTCATAGGCAGCACTCCCTGACCGGCGGTATGCTTCTCACGTAACACGAACTCATAGGGCCTCGTCCATGCGCCACCTCGTCGTGGCGCCTATGGACAGCGGCCAAAGCCTCCAGATTCAACGCATAGACAACACCACCCCCAAGGGGTAGCACAAAATTATGACCCTCGAATCCTTAGTCAATGCAGTCCCCGCCATGCTCACCGTCTGGGCCGTGCTCACAGCCTGCTTCGTTGCCATCCTCACCTATCGCGGTCAGCTCACCCGCTACGAGCAGGAGCGCCTGTTCCTCACCAACATCAACCCCGGCGGCCAGCGTCAACAGAGCGAGATCGTCCAGCGCATCAAGCAGATTCAACCCTACGTCCGCGCCCTCGGCATCGCCACTACCATCGTCACCGTCGGAATCGTCACCATCTGGACCATGGATGCCTGGAGAACCCTCCACTCCTAATCCTGTCACGCGACTTCTGTCCTGAGCGGAGCCGAGGGAACGTAGTTGCCGTTGCCAGTTTTTGCTCATTTACTCATTGCTCGTTACTCGTTGCTGACGAGCAATCGCTTTTGCCGTTGCTCGTTCTACCTTCCAATCAGCACCATCACATCCGAAAATCCGCATCCATAGGGTACCTTTACTCACAGAGCTCTTGATGCGCCCCCACCTCGCCACATTACTTGACGACTTCCGCCGCATTGGCCGCGAGAACGCCATCGTCCGCCACGCAGGCAACAGGCGCAAGGCAACCAGCTACGCAGAGATCGCCAGCCTGGCAGGGCGCTTCGCAGCGCTGCTCGTCGCGCGCAACATCTCCCCCGGCGACCGCGTAGTCCTGTGGGCTGAAAACAGCGCCGACTGGATCGCCGTTTTCTACGGCTGCATGCTGCGCGGAGTTCTTGCCGTTCCACTCGATGCCCACGGATCGCCCGAGTTCGCCGCGCGCGTCGCCTTCGACGTACAACCTGTGCTCATTGTCGGCGATGCCGCGCTTCTCGAATCTCTGCACGGCAACTGGCCAAAGCTCACCTTCGACCAACTCCCCGCCGTCCTTCCCCCCGAAGAAGCCGGCCCCATCCCCAACCTATCGCGCGACACGCCGCTGCAGATCCTCTTCACCTCCGGCACCACCGGCGAGCCCAAGGGCGTCGTCCACACTCACGGCAACGTCCTCGCCAGCATCGAACCCATCGAGCAAGCCGCCCGCGGCTACATGCGCTACGAGTGGTTCGTTCATCCGCTACGCTTCCTCCATACTCTGCCCCTAAGCCACGTCTTCGGCCAAACCATGGGCCTGTGGATCCCGCCCATCTTCGCCGCCGAAGTCCACTTCGAAGACCGCGTCACCGCCTCCCGCATCGTCGACACCATCCACCGCGAGCGCATCTCCGTCTTGATCGCAGTGCCGCGCGTGCTCGCCATACTCAAGACCCATCTCGAAACCGAGTACCCCAACCTCGCCCGCGCGTCTCGCCGTCGCCCAGGGCATCCGTGCATGGAAACGCTGGTGGCGCTTCCGCGACATCCACCTCGCCTTCGGCCTCAAGTTCTGGACGTGCATCACCGGTGGTGGCGCGCTCCCCGCGCCCATCGAGCAGTTCTGGAATGCCCTCGGCTTCGTCCTCGTCCAGGGATACGGCATGACCGAGACCGCCGCCCTCATCACTCTCAATCACCCCTTCCGTGTCGCTCGCGGCACCATGGGCAAGCCCCTGCCCGGCCGCGAAGTAAAGCTACAACCCGACGGCGAGGTCCTCGTCCGCGGCCCCATGATCTCCCCCGCAACCTGGAGCGGAGGCGCCCTGCATCAGCGCGCCGGCGAGTGGCTCGCCACCGGAGATCTCGCCGAAGCCCAGCCCACCGGCGAGCTCCGCTTCCTCGGCCGCAAAAGCGAAACGATCGTCACCGGTGCCGGCCTCAACGTCCATCCCGAAGACCTCGAAGCCGTCCTCGAGCAGGAGCCCGACGTAGCCGCCTGCGCCGTCGTACCCATCGAAACACCCCTCGGCCCCGAGCCCTGCGCCGTCCTCGCCCTGCGCAGCACACCCGACCGCGCCGCCGCAATCATACAAAGCGCAAACACACGCCTCGCCGAGTTCCAGCGCATCCGCCGCTGGGCCCTCTGGCCTGACCCTGACCTGCCGCGCACCTCCACCGGCAAAATAAAACGCCCCGCCGTCACCGCCTGGCTCGCCGAACGCGAAGCAGCCTCACAAACAAAAACCTCCCCGGCAAGCACCGACTGGCTCCTTACCCTGATAGCCCAAATCACCGGCGAGCAGCCACCATCCAATCACAACAATCAAGACCTCCGCCTGTCCGAAGATCTGCATCTCGACAGCCTCGGCCGAGTGCAGTTACTCGAAACCCTCGAAGAGCGCTTCAGCGTCTCCCTCAACCAGGAGCAGTACGACGCATCCGAGACCCTCAACGACCTCCGCCGCCTGATCAATAATCCCGTCGAAACGGAACTCGACCACACCCGACCGACCCCGCAGCCCGAAGCGCAGCGGACCACCAACGCGCCAACAAATATGGCGCCCAAAAATCCTCCCACATCACTCCCCAAAACACCTATCGCCGTAACAAACTATGTCTACCCTAGCTGGCCCTGGCTCCTGCCTCTACGCTGGCTCCGCACAACATTCGTAGAGCTCGCGATGCGCCCGTTGGTATGGCTGCTCGCGGCGCCCCGCGTAGTCCGAACACCAAGCGCATCCTCGCTCAATACCGCCGCCCCATTGCTCATCATCGCCAACCACGTTACCGCCTACGACGTTCCCCTCCTGCTCTACGCCTTACCCCGAGCCATGCGCGATCGCACTGCCGCAGCCATGTCCGCCGAGATGCTCGACGACTTCCTCCACGCCCGCAACCAGCAACCGCGCTTGCTCAACCCCCTCGGCCCACTCGTCTGGCTGCTCATCACCGAGCTTTTCAACGTCTTTCCGCTTCCCCGCCGCCGCGATTTCCAGCGGAGCTTCGCCCACGCCGGTCGTGCGCTCGACCGCGGTTTCCACGTCATCGTCTTCCCTGAAGGAACTCGTTCCCCCGACGGCACCCTCGCAACCTTCCGCCCCGGAATCGGCCTGCTGGTCAAACAATCTTTCACCGCAGTCCTGCCCATCGCGCTCCACGGCCTAGGCGATCTCAAAATCCGCCGCCGACGCTGGTTCCGCTCCGGAGCCCTCGAAGTCCGCGTAGGCCAGCCCCTCCACTTCGCCTCGAACGACTGCGAAGCCACCATTACTGCACGCCTGCACGAAGAAATCGAGAAGCTCCTCGCCGCCCGTTAAATCCGCGCTCAGTCCGCGACCATCAACTCCCCCGGCACAATAGGCCGAGTCCGCGGCAGCACCCCGCGATGCGCCGCGATCCCCATCAACACCAGCGCCCCCACATAGACCACCAGCTTCACCAGCGTCGCCCCCCGCGTCTGCGGCAACACCTGCCACAACGCCATCAGCAGCGCCTGCGCCACCACCACCGCCCACACCGAGCCATAAAAGTACCGCCGCTCCGTGCCTTCGCCCTTGGTCGAAACCCTCACCCGCGGCAACACACCTACAATCCCGAGCAGCAAAATCAGCCCACATAGCGGCGCATAAGCATACTGATAAATCTGCTTCATATACCAAACGCCCGTCACCGTCGCAATAATCAACCCGGCTCAGATTCAACAGCGCAAAGCTCAACACTGCATTCCAGGCAAACGTGTAGCATACGCGCCGGTACAGTGGATTCGGCTTGTCCTCATCGAACCGCAGGATATAAGGCCGCGGCTCAACTCCCGGCAACTGCCCACGCAGACCGGCCAGCCCCGTCCCCGCCATCACCACCACTAGCCAGACAAAATTGCCCCGCGCAAACCCATGCGCAAACAACGAGAACGTCAACGGCCCTGCCGCCAGAAAAAACACCCATATCCAAATAGGCCAGTGCGCCACCCGATAGACCCACGTATTACGCGGCCGCATCTTCCGCGCCTGCGCATACTCCACCTTGCCGCTGTATCGCATACCCCGAAGTCTCGCAGGGCTGCTGTAGCACGTCAATCCGAAATTGATATATCCTCCTCAGCAAATATGCGCACTCAATTTTCGAGCATCCTAATCCTCGCAACTTTGGCCGCCACCACGCCCTTCTTTTCCCAACAGAGCGCCCCACCGGCAACAGCCCCCGCCGCCCCGAAGCATCAGGACACCGAGGTCTACGAGCCCGTCCCACCCATCGTCACCCCAGGCGCCACCGACGCCGCGCCGCCCTCTGACGCAATCATCCTCTTCGACGGCAAGAACCTCGACCAATGGGTCTCCGCCAAAGACAAATCGCCCGCCCAATGGACCGTCGCCAACGGCATCCTCACCGTCAACAAGGCGGCCGGCAACATCGAAACCAAGCGCACCTTCAAAAACTATCAACTCCACATCGAGTGGAAGATCCCCGAGAACATCACCGGCACCGATCAGGCCCGCGGCAACAGCGGCGTCTTTCTCGCCTCCACCGGTCCCGGCGACGCCGGCTATGAGCTCCAGGTCCTCGACTCCTACAACAACAAGACCTACGTCAACGGCCAGGCCGGCAGCATCTACAAGCAAGGCATCCCGCTCGCAAACCCCAACCGCAAACCCGGCGAGTGGCAGACCTACGACGTCGTCTGGACCGCGCCCACCTTCAACCCCGACGGCTCACTCAAAACCCCCGCCTACGCCACCGTCTTCTTCAACGGCGTCCTGGTCCAGAATCACTTCCAGCTAAAGGGCGAGACACTCTACATCGGCCAGCCCTTCTACAAAAAGTACGACACCGCCCCCATCAAGCTGCAGGCCCACGGCGACAAGAGCGAACCCATCAGCTTCCGCAACATCTGGGTCAGAGAACTCCCCTGAACGAATAGCAGCAATATCCCACGCACAAGCCGGCAACGACCTCGGGGAACCCACCCATCGCCAGAAGCTGTAATGAATGGATCCCCCGAAGTCCCTCTAAAACAAGACAAGTCCCTTCTAAAAAGAGTAAAGCACCGCTACGCGTTGTAAGTAGACGAAGAAACCCGTCCGCCGCGCCCGGTCCAGTTGGTGTGGAAGAACTCGCCACGCGGCTTGTCCACCCGTTCATAAGTATGAGCGCCGAAGAAGTCCCGCTGCGCCTGCAACAGATTCGCCGGCAGCCGTTCCGTCCGGTACCCATCGTAAAATGCGAGCGCCGTCGAAAACGCCGGCAGCGGCACCCCAACCTCGACTCCATGCACCACCGCCTTGCGCCACGACGCCTGGTACTTCGTCAGCGCAGACGTAAAGAACTCGTCCAGCAGCAAATTTTGCAGCTTCGGATTCTTGTCGAAAGCGGCCTTGATGTCACCCAGGAATGCGCTGCGAATAATGCAGCCGCCGCGCCACATCAGCGCGATGCCGCCCATATTCAGATTCCAACCCATCTCCTTCTCGACCGCGCGGAACAGCATATACCCCTGCGCATAGCTGATAATCTTCGAGCAGTAAAGTGCGCGCCGCACGTCCTCGATAAACTCCTTCTTTTCTGAGATCGTCCTGGTCTTCGCCGGTCCTTGAAGCACCTTCGAAGCCGCAACCCGCTCTTCCTTCAGCGCCGAAAGGCACCGCGCAAACACGCTCTCACCAATCAGCGTAACCGGCATCCCCAGGTCAAGCGCCGATATAGCCGTCCACTTGCCCGTTCCCTTCTGACCTGCGGCATCCAGTATCTTGTCCACCAGCGGCTGCCCGTCATCATCCTTCTTCGCAAAGATCTCAGCCGAAATCTCAATCAAATAGCTGTCCAGTTCGCCCTTGTTCCACTCCGAGAACACCCCGGCAAACTCATCCGCCGTCAGCCCCAGCCCGTCTTTCAGCAACTGGTAAGCCTCACCGATCAGCTGCATGTCGCCATACTCAATGCCGTTGTGCACCATCTTCACGTAGTGCCCGGCGCCATCCTCACCGACCCAGTCGCAGCACGGCGTTCCATCCGCAACCTTCGCCGCGATAGCCTGGAAGATCTCTTTCACATATGGCCACGCCGCCTTGTTACCTCCTGGCATGATCGACGGCCCGAACCGCGCACCCTCCTCACCGCCCGAAACGCCCGTACCGATAAACAAAATCCCCTTCGCCGCCAAATCTTTCGTCCGCCGGTTCGTGTCAGTAAACAACGAGTTGCCGCCATCGATAAGGATGTCGCCCTTCTCCAGGTACGGCAGCACGTGCTCGATCGTCTCGTCCACCACCTCACCTGCCTTCACCATCAGCATCACCCGGCGCGGCGACTTCAGCAGCCCGCAAAGCTCCTCGGCCGAGTGCGCCCCCACCACCTGCGTCCCCTTCGCCTCGTTGTTGATAAAGTCATCTACCTTCGAGACCGTCCGATTGAACACCGCCACCTTATACCCATGGTCGTTCATGTTCAGGACAAGGTTCTGCCCCATCACCGCCAGCCCAATCAATCCGATATCGCAACTGCCCTTTTCCATAAATTTCTCCGTGTGTGCACTTTCGAGTGCGTAAAAAGTTATCACTTCAGAACTACTGGCCTGCCGCAAACATGGGAATTTACATGGCCCCGGGCCTGCGGGCGTCCCGGCGTGCCGAGTTACTTTGTACCATAATTGTCGGACCATCTGCATCCAACCCATGCAGATGGTCCGAGGTCTTTCAGCTATTTATCTGCGGTTAACGCGCCGAGTGCGTAACTAAAATAGTTACTTACTCCGGACCGCAATAACCTCGATCTCCAGCAGAGCCCCCTGAGCCACCAACGCCGCCACCTGCACCGCGCTCCGTGCCGGCTTATTCGGCTGCTCCTTCGTCCCGAAGAACTGCGTGTACGACGCCTGCAGCCCGGCGAAATCCAGCTTGCCCCCATTCGCCGGATCGCCCGCCAGAAAAACCGTCATCTTCACCACGTCCTTCATATCCAGCCCCTGCGCCTTCAGCAGTGTCTGAATCTTCGTCAGCGCCGAGAACGCCTGTGCCTTGGTATCTCCGTACACCGCCGGCGTTCCCTTCGCAGCATCCGCCGGTGTAATCGGAGTCGCCAGTTGCCCACTTAGATAAAAAGTGTCCCCAGCCCAGACTCCAGTCGCAATCGGGCTCGCAGCGCTCTGCAACCGCTTCACCTCAACCTGTCCATACGCCGAGCACACTGCCAGCCCAGCCATCATTATTCCAGCAAAAATCCTCTTCATCATCACAACTCTCCTGTCGATCCTGTCGACCACGTCTATAAAAATCCTCTAAGCAGAAACAACCTGGCTATGCTTCCCTTCCAGCTTTGCCGCCTTCACCTTGTCGCTAATCATCTGCACCGCGCGCTTACCACTCAACGCAGCGCCCTCCTGCCAGCCGACAATGTGGCTCGCATGGTCGCCCGCAAAATAAATCGGGCCATCCGGCTTGATGATCGTCTCATACACTGACTCCGTCACACCGGCGATCCACGATCCTTCGTTCCACTTCACATGTTTCCATCCGCAGAACACCGGCTTCTCCAGCTCCTTCCCATGACCCGGATGCAGCCTCTCAATCGATGCCCGCGACTTCGCAAACTTATCCTCCAGCGACAGCGCCGCAAACCCCTCGATCGATTCATCCATATATCCCGAAACAACAATCCCGCGCTCCGACTGGAAATTAGCCGACGGGTACCATATCGGGCTCGGCCCCTGCGCCAGAAACGACAGCCCACCGTAGATGTTGTAGTCCGTCTCCCAGAACCGCCGCGACTCCCACGGAATCTTGAACGACCCGCGATACACCACCGTATCCACCACCTTCCGATGCTCCGGATCGAGGTCCGCCTTAATCTGCCGCAGAATCGTCAGCGGCATCGCGCACACCGTGTAATCCGCGTCGACATACTTCGTCACTCCGTTCTGCGTATACCCCACGTGCACGCCTTTGGCGGTCTTCGTTATCTCTGTCACCGGCGCGTCGTACGTCACGATCGGCCCCAACGCCTTCGCGAACGCATAAGCAATCTGCTGCATCCCGCCGACTGGCTGCATCATCGTCGCCTGCCAATCCCAAGCCTCCTCATACATCATGCCGGTCCAGAAGTTCGCATCAAGCAGCGTATGCATCGCAATCGGATTCTTGTCATAGATCAAATCCTGCATCCCCGCCCCCGGATACTGATCAATCAGCGACCGGTCCGACCCCTTGTACGCGCTCGTCTTATCCAGCGGCCCATACACCTTCAGGAACTCGATCATCCGTTGCTTGTCCTCAGCCGTCACGTCCTGATCCAGCGCGCCGCCCGCAATCGCCTTGGCCAGCAGCTCGCTCACATGCCCGCGCGTATCGTTCACCGCCTGCCGCTGCAGATAAGGCTTCCCGCCATTCACCTTATCGTTCTGCAACATCGTCGATCGCGAAGTATTAACCTCCACCTCCAACGGCACCTTCAACTCGCGACAGTAACCAAGAATCGTGCCATGCACCGAAGGCAGCCGCCCCGGTCCCATGTTCTGATACAGCCCTTCGCTCCACGTCACATTCTGCTTCGTGCCGTCGACGAACTCCACCACATCGCCGTTCTTCGCGCTCCAGTTCCGTCCGCCCGGCCGCGACCGCGCCTCCAGCAGTGTCACGTTGTAGCCCAGCTTCCTCGCTTCATAAGCCGTCACCAGCCCGCCGATGCCGCCGCCCAGCACCACCAGCTTCACACCCGTCCCCACATCCCCAGCCGCCGCGATCGGCACCGCGGCAGAAGCCTTCATCGGCATCAGGCCCAACGCCTGCATCGTCGCAAATGTGGCGCTATAGCCGCCCACCTGCCCTACGCGCGTCAAAAAATCGCGCCTGGAGATTCCACGAGTCATTCCCATAGCCTCACCTCGATCGAATGAATTTCCAAATCAAACATCTCTGTCAAACGAAAACACTTCAACGGTGAAGGAGAACGGTTAACAAGAAAACACTTCTTGAAAATGCCCAGCCAGGCTCAACGCTGAACCCACAAAACTACTCATACCGCAGCGAAGTCATCGGAGTTACACGCGAAGCCTCTCGCGCCGGATAATACCCAAAGAAGATCCCAACTGCCGCCGAGATCCCAAACGAGATCAGCACCGAGCCCGCCGATACGCTCGTCGACCACTGCACAAACCTCGAAATCGAGTGCGAAGCCACCACGCCCACCAAAATCCCCAGCACACCGCCAGCCACGCTCAGCCCAATCGACTCAAACAGAAACTGCAGCATCACATCGCCCGACCGCGCCCCCACGGCACGCCGAATCCCAATCTCCCGCGTCCGCTCCGTCACACTTAGCAGCATGATGTTCATAATTCCGATGCCGCCCACAATTAGCGACACCGCCGCAATGCTCGCCAGCAGCGCGCTCATCGTCCTGCTCGCCTGGTCCAGCGTCTTGCCCAGCTGGTCCAGCGTCACCTTCTCCAGCCCATCCACATTTCCCACCACGGACTTCATAATGTCCGTCCGCATCCCACCCTTGCCCAACGCCTTTCTTGCCTGGCTGCTCACAATAAAGTCATCCGGCATCGTGTTCGTAATGCGATGCCGCTGCCGCAGCAGCTCCTTCGTCTCCTTCAATACCTTGGTCACATCACCCGTCGAGACCGTCGTAATCGTAATCGCATCCAGATATGGCCTCTTCAATACTCGCTGCGCCGTCGTAATCGGAATATAGATCGCATCGAACTGATCATCGCCCTGCGCCGCCGGCACCATCCACGTGCTGCTCGCGATCACCCCCACTACCTCGTAACTCTCTCCGCGCAGCCTAATCCTCTGCCCCACCGGATTCTTATCGCCAAACAGCCTCTCGTTCGCAATCGATCCCAGCACCGCCACGTTCTCGCCGTTTTTCTCCTCGCGCGCATTGAAGAATCGCCCATGCGGAAACACCCATGCACGCCGGATCCCCGGCATCGAAATCTCATCGCCATGCAGCCGTGTGAACCATGTCATCTCGCCCACACTCACGTTCACATTCTCATGCACCCCGGCCGAAACGTATTGCACCCCATCCAGCTTGCGAACCTCGTCCGCGTCAGCAAGGGTAAGCGTCTGCGCCGCACCGAGCCCCGCTGAATTATCCCCCGGCCGCACCACCTGCGGACCGTCCCAGGGAGCAGACATCGGCCTCAGCTGCGCCCGCGCACTCCTGTCCCAAACCCCATCCCCCCAGTGCGCGGCCTTCAGGCCATCGCGCGAACCAGCCCCATAGCCCAAATCACCACCCGGATGATAAGCCGAGGGTTCCACCACCTCGCCATCCGACGTATATTGCTGCTGAAACTTATAGTTTCCCGAGGTCACTAGGATCACATTCATCCCGGCCGCTCGCACTTGGTCCTGTATCGCCTTCTGCGCTCCGCTGCCCAGCGCGATCATGGTCATCACCGTCGCCACCCCGATGGTCATGCCGGTCATTGTCAGCACCGTCTGCAGCTTATTGCGTCGCAATGCCTTAATTGCGATTGGGATGATCTTCTGAACCGACATCGTTTGAACCGACCCTCCTCAAAAGTTCCAGCAAGCGCCTAAAGTGCTGTCGTTATGGGATGAACAAAGTAAGGATAGTTGCCTGAACGAAGGTGAAATCTACACACACTGCCAAAGAAAGCGGTTCAGTTTGGCAATCGGCATACGTGAAGAAATGTTCTGTGTTTTGCTCAGTATCGCATTGATTGCCCAATTCACAAAGAAAACCAGGAATGGCCGCGGGGGGACTCGAACCCTCCACCACGCCTCGTCACTGCTCCTGCCACGTTTCCAGCTTGATGTCGTCGTAATAGACCGAGCCGCGGTAGTAGTTATTGTGGGGATCGCCAAACATGAAGAAGTCCGGAATCCCCGCACCCGCCGCATACACTAAACGCACCGGAATCGTTCCCACGTATGTCTGTTGTCCGCCCCACTTGAAGTCGCCGGAGGTCGTCAGCACAAAGTTCTCTTCATTGCGCTCGATGCAGGCTGAGTACCAGGTATTGTCCTTGTACGCGTCCACCGCGCGAATCTCGCCCGAGGGCTGAAGCGCACCGTCGGACCAGGAGAGAAAAGGAAGGCCGTTGTTGCCGTTGTCCGAACCATCCTTGTCCAAGCCAAACATCATGATCGGGTGCTGACCGTCAGCGACCCAGCTCTTGCCCTCCCAGATATTGGTCCATGCTTCCTTGTTGTTGTCGGAATCGATCGTGACCTTGCGATGGTGATGAATCCAGATATTGTTGTGCGGTCTTGGAGTCGCATCCAGGATCGTGAGCCAGTAAAAGCCATTCTCCAAAGTCGCATCTCCGCTGCCCCACGGCTCATCCTTCTCGCCCCCTGCATACCCATTCAGGCTGGCCGCGCCGGGCTTGCCGTCTCCAAACGAGGCAAAGCCCACCTTCAGGCAAACCCGGTACTTCTTTGGCAGTGGGTTCGTGGGACGAACAACCATTCCATCGGTGTGCTTCGGAGACGAAATCTTAAGCACATGATTATTCGGGTCCGCCGGATCAGGAACCACCTCAAAAAGATCACTGAACTTCGTGAGATTTGATCGGCTGTAACCTGCGGCACTCAGCCAGCCGCCTTTCCCGAAAGGTCCTTCAACGCGAAAGGCCACCGGCGGCGATATTCCGAGCTCCTTGAAATGCGAGCCGCCATCGGAGTACGCGTCCGCATTTTGATAAGTATCAGGTACCCAGCGAGGCGAACCCGTTTTGAACAAGGCTGCACCGTCTTCGAAATTCTCTTCGTAGAGGACCTTCCACGAACCATGACGACCGCTCGTCGTTGCACCGGCCCTGGGAGTGGCAGGCTTAGGAGTGGCAGTTTTAGGAGTCGCAGTTTGTGAATTCAATTCAGCAACCGACAGAAACAACAACGCGCAAAAGAACAATCGAAAACCAACAAACGGCATAAGCTAACCTCGAATCTGTCCCAGGATGCTGACCGGATAGGAAATTAGACCACTAAACGGTCCTGAATACTTGAAAACAAAACATACATCCATCCACTCCTTGAACCCTAGCCCCTTGAATTTGCCTTGGGCTTCACACCCCCCACCCCCCTATTGCCCGGCTATAAATCCTTTGTTTTTAGTTGTTTAGCGGAATCTTGTGTCGCTAAATTCGTCCAAACAAAGGACTTATCGCTAAATTAGTCCAAGCAAAGGAGTTGCGATGATCCTTGCCTGAGGATTGAGTTGCTAAAGCGCGAAGCCCCAGGTTTTCTGGGCTTTCTTTGGCTACTTTATTCCGGATCTTTCTCTTACCCTCTATATCTAGTTTAGACAATGGCACATAACTAATGCGCACTTTTCTTTTGCGGGCTAAGTGTATGGTAGGGAAGGAGTTGCTTGGGTTTTTGGTAGGAGTGAGGGCTTGACATTCGATTTTGCTTAGGAAAATCGCGAAAAATAGTTTTCGGGCGGCTTGGAAGGCATTATATCGGCGGCTGAAGAGGATGCTGAAAGGGCCTTTGTGGCCCAAGCAGAGAAAACCCGGGGCTAAAGCCCGCTCTAATTTGCTGATTATTCGCAGGGCTAAAGCCCTGCGCTCCCTCCGAAAGAGCAGTCCATCGACTTTTTCAGCAGCATCTAAAGCACCATTGAATTTGCGAGCCTTTCGTGCGGCTGAAGCCCCACGCTCCTCCGAAAAGGAACACATCATCGACTTTTTCCGCACTCTCTGAAGTCCCGCCCTGTCGAAGCAAAGACTTTTCAGCATCCTCTGAAGTCTGGATTCATGGCGGTAAATGCCCGAACTAAAAAGCCGACCCCTCCTCATCGGCTTCAATCTTGAACCAGGGCATAATCAGCTCTCAGCGAAGTCTTTTTGTCCTCAACATTCCAGGGCAGCAGGTTGCGTACCGAGCCTCTTATCCTGGCGGGGTGGGGTAGACTTGTTATGCAGTGGCCTAGCGAATGCATTGGGTACGATCAAATGACCATCCCGACGCACATCTCGCACCAGACGCGAAAGTGGCGAAATTGGCAGACGCACCAGACTTAGGATCTGGCGGAGAAATCCATGGGGGTTCAAGTCCCCCCTTTCGCACCAACCCATACCTCCCAGCCGAAAGTTGAATTCATGAGCCTGCCTCATCCACCCGCCAAGTCTGAAAACGCCCCCTCCGGCCAGCCCACGGTCAAGCTCATCCCCACCCCCGACTACCGCGACGGCTACGCCAACAGCGTCCAGGTGCGCATGAGCGTCATGGACTTCTTTCTAGTCTTCGGAACCATGACCCAGGACTCTCCCGACGAGGTCCAGCTGCGCAACTTCCAGGGCGTCTACTTCAGCCCCCAGCAGGCCAAGGCTCTATGGAACCTGCTCGGCCACAACCTCGCCCAGTACGAACAGACCTTCGGCACGCTCGCCCTGGAACCCCAGTTCCCTCCGTCCGAAGGTCCAGTCCACTAGGACCAGCGGGAAAGAAAGAGTGAATAAAGGTCGGAATGCCGCTTACCCGGCAGGGTGAGGAACACGCGCGGAGGCAGCAGGGCAGGCGGGGAATTCGAGACGGAAGCTGGTCTTCATGCCGTCAGGAAGATCGCCGCTTACGAGGGAGATTCGGCCACCATTCTTTTCGACTAGTTCGCGGGTGACCCAGAGGCCGATGCCGGTTCCGGTGTCGGCCTTGGTTGTAAAGAAGGCATCGAAGACCTGTGCCTGATCGGCGACGTCGATGCCGTCGCCATTGTCTTCGACCAGAAGGATGACCGAAAGGCCCTGCCGGACGGTTTGGACGCGGATGCAGCGGTTAGCTCCGAGGCCGTTGATGTTCAGAGCATCGATTGCATTGCAGACAAGGTTCGTGATGACCTGGCGGAGCTCGTGTTCATAGATATCAATACAAAGACCGGGCGTGTAACTACGCTCGACGGTGATGCTGAGGAGCTCGCAGCGGCGACGGAAGATCGTGAGGACAGTTTCAAGCACCTCACCGACATCCACGGGGGTGCGGACGGCGGTGCTACGGACAAAGCTGAGGGTGAGCCGGGTGATGTTGGACAGTCGCGCAAGCTCCTCTTCGGCGAGTGCGAGATAAGAGCGGGTGGTCTCGTCGATGAACTCGCCGTTGCGGGCGAGATAGAGGAGGTTGGTGACGGACTCAAGCGGGTTGTTTACCTCGTGAGCGATGGTGGAGGCGATGCGGCCGGTGGCGGCGAGCTTTTCCGAGTTGACCAGGGCGGCGGTCTGCTGATGGAGCGTTTGCAGCGCGGCCCGCAGGCGGGCCTCCGTGCGGCGCTGCTGCCAGCTGAGAAAGATGAGAAAGGAGGCAGCGGCGAGCAGGCCGACGGCGCGCTCAAGATGTTCGGAGGTGAAGGACCACTGGTTGTAGGGCGCGCTTAGATGGTAGTTGAATGAGGCGACGGAGATGGCGATAGCCAGCAGCGCCGGACCAAAGCCTCCTAGCGAGGCGATACCGGCGATGCAGGCAAAGTGCAGGGTGAAGGGGATGGCATGAAATGCCGGCGTGCGGACAGTAACCCAGGTGGCAAGGAAAGGAAGAACGATCGCGCAGACGTAGGCGATCCACTGGCGGGTCCTCTGATTGGGCAGGACCGAGAGCGAGGCGAGCATTAACGGCAACTCCTTGGCGTATTGAAACGGCTGAGCGATGCTGCAACTGCCGTCTATGCGCGGCTGGAAGGTTGCCGGGATTCGAGAGCTGCCCCGGCACAAAGAAAGACGATGGGAAATGCCTCAAGCGTGTACCGGGGCTCCGGATTTTCCATGGAGCCAAGCAGCGCGCATCGGGCGAGTACGTAGATTAATAGGATAAAACGTAAGGGCACGGAGCGGCGAAAAAAACCAATGGCAGCGGCAATGAGGTAGACAAGATTGAGAAGGCCGAGAGCGATGGCGAGGATCGAGTCGCGAGGGTGCTGGCTGTAACGCCACCAGAAGGCGTCGATATCGAAGGTTTCGGTGCGCGGGCGGAGCCACATGTCGGCGATGCGAAGAAGAGGAACCTGGACGTACTCGCGGAAGGGATGGGCCGCGATGCGATCGCTGGCGATTTGCTGGAAGCGAGCGTCGAGAGCAGGGGTAAGGGTGTGATCGAGGTTGTAGTCGGCCAGAAGGGCGCGGGTCTGCTCGTACTGCACAGGCGAGTCGAAGGCTCGCGAGGGTAGATCAGCGATGTCGATGGGGTGCTCGCCGGCATTCCAGTAGACGTTGTTCGTGGAGACGAACTCGACGGTCCAGGTGCGGAGCCAGTTGTAGAAGCCGTAAGCAACAAACTCGCCGGGGTTGTTGACGCGGCGCGGAGCGAGGGGTTGAAAGACGTGAAAGGTTCGCCAGTTGCGGATCGTCCACGGGATGAGCGGAAGAATAGCGAGCAGAGCGCAGACAGCCGCGAGGCGCAGGCTGCCGGCGAGGCCGACGAATTTGCGAGTGTACCAGAAGAGTCCGGTGCAGACGGCGAAGATGAGGATGGCTCCGTCGGGACGAAGAAGGATCGCATAGGCGAGGGCCAGGCCAAGTAATGGGAGAGGCCAGCGTCTGCGATGTAGTGGTTGCTGCATGTCTGCGTACAGGTGCGCCGCAGCGAAGATCGCGAGCGCGACGCAGAAGACGGAGAGCGACTCAGCGAGCCCCGACGCGCTGTAGGCAGCGGTGAAGGGACAAAGGGCCGCGAGAGCCAGGGTAATCAAACCGGCGCGCTCAGAGATGCACTTGCGGGCGACGTCGGCGATGAGGAGGCAGCCAATGAGATCGATGATTACCTGAACAGCGAGCGCCGCGCTGAGATGCTGTCCGAAGATGCTGAAGATGACGCCGAGGAAGAGCGGGTATCCCGGGAGGCGGATAAGAGAAGGCTCAACGGGATTCGTCAGGCTGCCGTTGCTGAAGCCGTAGACGCCACGGTGAAACCAGTTGGTGGCGAGTTCGGCGTACGCGGTGGTGTCGTCGTCGAAGGTGACGGGGAGAAAGATAAGCCAGATGCGCAGAGCCAGCCCGGCGATGAGGAGGACCAGGATGATCTTTCTGCTGCGCGCAGACGACGGCAACAGAGGGTGGCTCCGGGGACCGCGGAGCTGATTGGGGATGGATGCGTCTTGTATCTCTGGCCTGGCCACTTTGTCGACCGTAACTGACACTCAAGCAGCGCGGCAAAATCGGTTTGGGTCGCGCGACCGTCTTTCATCGATGAAGACATTCTACAAACGCAACAACTAAGTGATATTAACTGAGGGTCTACGGGGCTCAATACGAGCATCTAGACTCCGAGTTCGGTACGGATGGTATCGGCAATGGCGTTGGCGTGGAGGCGCATGAGGGGCTCGGATTCGGCTTCGATCATGACGCGGCACAGAGCTTCTGTGCCGGAGTAGCGGATGACGACGCGGCCAGAGTTGGCCAACTCTTTTTCCGCGGCTGCAATAGCTGCGGCGACGGAGGGGATGGATTCGAGCGGGCGTTTCTCGCGGACTTTTACATTGACGATGACCTGGGGGAAGACCTTGAGGTCAGCGATCAGTTGGGCCAATGACTCGCCTGATCGATGGATGATGTCGAGGACTAGGAGCGCGGTGAGGAGGCCGTCGCCGGTCGTGCTGCGGCCGGAGAAGATGATGTGGCCGGATTGTTCTCCGCCTAACGCGGCGCCCGTGGAGAGCATCTGCTCGAGAACGTATTTGTCGCCCACGGGAGCGCGGAGCATCTTGATGTTCGAACGGCCAAGCGCGGCTTCAAGGCCCATGTTGGACATCGTGGTGGCGACGACCGTGTCGTTGGTAAGGAGGCCCTGGGCCTTGAGGTGACGGCCGGCCATCAGCAGGATGGCATCGCCGTTTACGACATTGCCGTGCTCGTCGGCAAAGAGCGCACGGTCGGCGTCGCCGTCGAAGGTAATACCCATCGAGGCTTTTTGAGCCACAACCTCCCCGGCTACGACCTCAGGGTGCAGCGCGCCGCATTGCTCGTTGATGTTGCGGCCGTCAGGGCTGGCGTGAGTGATGACCACCTCGCCGCCGAGATGCTGGAACAGTTGCGGAGCGACGGAGGTAGCAGCACCGTTGGCGCAGTCAACGACGATGCGGCGGCCGTCCAGCGAAAGACCGGGGACGGCGGCGAGAAGAAAGCGGATGTACTCGGTGCGATCTGCCTCGTTGACCGGGGGAGGTGAATTCGCAGTTGTGAGTTGCGAGTTCTGAGTGGAAGAAGCCAGTTGGGCGAAGATTTCAGCTTCAATAGCCAGTTCGGTGGAATCGGGGAGTTTGAATCCGTCGGGGCCGAAGAGCTTGATGCCATTGTCCTGCCAGGGATTGTGCGAGGCGGAGATGACGACTCCGGCAGCGAAGCCGCGCGAGCGGGCAAGGAAGGCGACAGCGGGAGTGGTGATGACGCCTGCGGACTCGACCGTTGCACCGACGCCAGCGGACATAATGCCCGCGGTAATCGTGGCCGCTATCCAGATGCCGGACTCGCGAGTGTCCATACCGAGCAGTATTCGCGGGTTCGGAGTGGAGCGGGCGAGCGAGTGCGCGAGCGCCACACCAATCGCGTGGACGGTCACAGGGTCGAGCGGCGGCTGGCCGGCTACAGCGCGGATGCCGTCCGTTCCAAAGAGCTTCTTCATGTGCTGCGGTTCTCCACAGACCATTATCAGGGGAATTGCGGCAAGAGTGTAGTACGGCTTTGGAGTCCCGAGGTTTGCTGGATTTTTCCGATGTTGAGACACCGCGACAAGGAAAAGCGGAAAAAGGCGAGACATGAGTCGGCCTGTTCGGCTACACTCGGCGCTTGATTGACCTGTGACTATGCCCACGATTCAGACGATTGGAGTGCTTGGCGCCGGAACCATGGGCAGCGGAATCGCCCACGTCTGCGCGCGCTCCGGTCTTGATGTGCTGCTCTGCGACATCTCCGCGCCGATCGTGGAGCGCGGTCTCGCCACTATCACCGACAACCTTGCCCGAGAGGTCGCCAAATCGAAGCTCACCCGGCAACAGGCCGAGGAAGCTCGCGCACGCATCACCACCACCACCGCCATCGAAGCACTTTCTTCGAGCCAGCTCGTCATCGAAGCCGCTACTGAGAGGTTCGAGGTAAAAGCCGAGTTGTTCCGCGCTCTCGACCGCGTCATGCTGCCTGAGACTATCCTGGCTTCGAACACCAGCAGCATCTCCATCACGCGGCTGGCGGCCGTAACCCGGCGCCCGGCACAGATAATCGGGATGCACTTCTTCAACCCTGTACCGGTGATGAAGCTGGTCGAGATTATTCGCGGCCTTGAGACCTCGCAGGCAACCTTTGAGACAGTGAAGACGCTCGCCGAAAAACTCAGCAAGATTCCGGTCGAGGTTAATGACTCTCCGGGCTTTATCTCCAATCGCGTCCTGATGCCTCTGATCAACGAGGCCTGCTATGCCGTGATGGAAGGCGTCGCCACGCCGGAGGCCATCGACACCATCTTCCGCGAGGGCATGGCCCACCCCATGGGGCCGCTGACGCTCGCGGATCTCATCGGCCTGGACGTCTGCGTGGACATCATGAGGGTGCTCGCCGAAGGCCTGGGCAACCCGCGCTACAGCCCCTGCCCGCTGCTGGTGCGAATGGTCGACGCAGGCTGGCTGGGGCGCAAGTCCGGCAAAGGTTTCTACACCTATTCCCCGCCATAGTTCGCTTCTCTGCCTGCGAGTCTGTTACGGTTTCGTTACTTACGAACCTTCAGCAGGGCCGATACACTGGAAACCATTCAATCCCACGGGGAGAGACCAATGCCGAAAGAGATGTACTTTGAAGACTTCTATGTAGGACAGACCATGAACTCGGTCGGCAGCTTCAAGGTGACTGCCGAAGAGATTAAAGAGTTCGGTCAGAAGTACGACCCGCAGCCCTTCCACCTCGATCAGGCTGCCGGGGAGAGCAGCTTCTTCAAGGGTCTTGCCGCCTCGGGCTGGCTCACCGCTGCCATCGTGATGCGCCTGCGTGTCCAGTCCATCACCGTCGCCGGCGGCATGATCGGCGCGGGCGTCGAAGAGATGCGCTGGACCGAGCCAGTGCGCCCCGGCGACGCTATTCGCACTGAGATCGAGGTCCTCGGCGTTCGCCACTCAACCTCGCGGCCCGACTACGGCATCGTCCGGACACGCACGCTGGCCTACAACCAGCGCAACGAGATCGTTATGCGCAGCACCGTCAACTTCCTGGCCCCGGTAAGGCCGAAGGCTTCTACGTAATTCGTTCGGCTGCGATTCTGCGTCGAATTGCTTCGTCCATCCGACGCAGCCGAGAAACTATCAGTTACCCGGCGTGGTTCATTCTTAGCGACTGCGCCACGAATGGCCCCCAAATCCACACCCCAACCGGCGTATGTTAAACTAAATGCGCATGACCGTGCTGGCTTCGGGTTCCAAAGGAAATAGCACAGTCGTCTCCACCGAGCGAACACGCATCCTGGTCGACGCAGGCCTCTCCTGCCGCGAGTTGCTGCGTCGCATGGCTCTCGCCGGCGAGGATCCCGCCACCCTCGACGCCATCCTCATCACCCACGAGCATATCGACCACGTCGCCGGACTGCCGGTCCTCGCCCGCCGGCTCAATATCCCGGTCTTCTTCACCGAGCCCACCCACCGAGCCTGGGTACGCATGGTCAAGCCACGCACCACCATGACCTACGCCAAGTGGCTCGATCACATCCAGCGTGAAAAAGAGGCACGCGCGGCCGCCGTAGCCGCCGCTGCTCCCGTCAACAAACTGGTCAACGAACTGGCCACGCAACTGGCCGACGAGTCCGGCGTTGTAGCGCACATCGCCGCCGCGCACGATCTCCCCGCTCAGTTGAACGCCACGCTCGAAGTGCCCGCCGATCCCGAGCCGGACGACCTCTGCGCTCCGTCCAAACCCGACCCCAGCTTTCTTCCCGCCGTTGAGTACTTCCGCTCCGGCGCCAACTTCTCCATCGGCGACCTCGACATTATTCCTTTTACCATCCCCCACGATGCCGCTGACCCCTGCGGCTTCGTCTTCCACTCCCGCAGCGAGTCGCTCCGCATGGCCATCGCCACGGACCTCGGCTACATGCCGCCAAACGTCAAGGCAGCGCTCAAATCCATTGACGTTCTGCTGCTTGAGTCCAATCACGACCTCGAGATGCTCCGCGACGGCCCTTACCCGTGGTCGGTGAAACAGCGCGTTCTCTCCCGCGTTGGCCACCTGTCCAACCACGCGACGGCGGAGTTCCTCGCCTCCGGCTACGACGGCGCGGCCACCTGGATCGTTCTGGGCCATCTCTCCGAGTCCAACAACCAGCCTGAACTCGCCCGCCTCGCGGCTGAGCAGGCTCTTAGCGCACACCCCACCCTGCTCGGCAACCGGGTCGTGCTGGCGCAACAATCGGAGCCACTGGCGCCTATCTGTATGTAAATACGGCCCGGAAATGGATTCATCACGGGAGGCCGTTGAATCCGGAGTCCGGCCCATCGGCAAATGCTGTGTTAACTTACAGTCCTTTTTTAGTTACATCTCAAAGAATCTTTATCTACCTCGCAGCTATCAAAAGAGTTAGAATGAAGTCATACAAGAGATGAACAAATCGGCACTGCCATTTCCCGGGTCGACCAAGGCGGACTCACACGAGAGGCGCTCACGGGTTCGCGTCTCAGCCTGCAAGGATCCCGTCGTCGGCGACATTCTTGCCGGTTGGCGCTTCGATATCTCGGGCCTTTCCCCTGCCATGGGAACGGATTACAACCTCCATCTCTCTGAGTGCAGCTACTGCCGCCGCCGTCAGCACATCGCCCGCACCATCGACGTCCTCCTGCTAAGCGTCAGCACGCTCTCCATCCTCGCCTTTCTGCTTGCGGCCGTCGTCATACATCGCGTGGAACTGGTCACTCACGGTGGAATTCTGCACGTTCCCGTGCATCTGCATCAGGTACATGCAGTGGCCATTTCTCTGGAGGCTATCGCCGTCACCGGTCTGCTCTTCTCCACCCTGCTATGGGTTCTGGTGGCCGTCGCCACTCCTCTTCCGGGCTTCCTCGGTCAGATAGTCCAGCAGCGCATCCCGCCCCACCTGCTCTCGGACATCCGCGACCGCTTCAACAAAAACGCCGCCTAGCAGTGCTCTCCAGAGCAATCAATTCACGGAGTGCAACTACTCCCTTCTGTCTACCGTCTACTCTGCATTTGTAATCCAGTCTCTACCGCGATAGCGTACTACTACACCCATGTCTTCCTCCCCAAATCCTCAGGGCGAAGTTCTCCCTCCCGGCTCGGAAGTCGCCGAAGCCCAGTATCTAGGGAGCGAGACGGTGCAGCCAAAACGGCGTCCGCGCGGGCGCAATGTCCTGGCTGCGCCGGCTACCTACGTCCTCGTCGGGATCAACTGCGCCGTCTTCGTGTGGATGGTCCTGCACGGCATATCCCCCAAGGAGCCGACCACCGGCCAGCTTATCCGCTACGGCGCCACCAACCCCGACCTGATCCTGAGCGGCCAGTGGTGGCGTCTGCTGACGGCCATCTTCGTCCACGTGGGCCTCATCCACATCGCCACCAATATGTGGTGCCTGTGGAACCTCGGCCTGCTCGGTGAGCCGCTCCTCGGCCCCTTTGGGCTGGCTGCCGTCTACGTGCTCACCGGCGTCTCCGGCAACCTGCTCTCGCTGGCCTTCAACGTCATCTTCCGCAACCACGAGTCCGTTGGCGCAGGAGCTTCAGGCGCGGTCTTCGGCATCGCCGGAATCCTCATCGTCCTGCTCTCGAACCATAAGCTGCCCATCCCCTGGTCCGAACTCCGCCGCCTGCGCCGGTCTGTCATTCAATTTGCCGCGCTAAACCTGGTCATCGGCATCGCAGCCAACTTCACCTCTATCGTCAACATCGACAACTTCGCCCACATGGGCGGCTTCCTGTGTGGATTAGCCATGGGCGTCCCGCTCGTCCCACGCATGACGTCCGGCCGCGTTCGCTACCTCAATCGCCAGAAGCTCACGTTCGGGGCCTTCGCCTTCCTGCTGGCTCTCTTCGGCTACTGGATCTCTAATCTGAAGTAGCACCCACGATGAAGCATCCGAAGAAAAAGGCGAGGCCGAAGCCCCGCCATTCCAAGGGTGTTCCTATCGTTCCTGTTATCCGTTCCTGACTTGTGCCGCAGACCGCCCCACTGTCACCCTAGCTCAGCGAAGTCTGGGCAAACTTTCTCACCATGGCCAGCAGCAGCCTGCGGTCGCCCTCGTTCAGATGGGCCGAATAGCGCTGCACCTGGGTCAGGAACCGTATCTCATCCTCATTCAGATTCAGGCTGGACATCTCTTTGCCCACCACCTCTTCGGCGAAGAACTCCGACAGCTGCAGGTCCAGCGCCCGCGCGATCTTCTGCAGCGTCTCGAGCGACGGCACCGTATGCCCGTTCTCCACCCGCGACAGGTAGCACCGCAGCAGGCCGGTCTTTTTCTCGATGTCGCCCTGCGACATTCCCTTTTGCAGCCGGTATCCACGGATTGTGGTTCCAATATTCATCGAGATGGTGTCGTTCTCCATCGGCGTGCCGCTTGCCAGTACCGCAGTGATTGTTTGCATATCAGCCATTGACCACAAAGTAACTATCCGCGACCCATCGGTCAATCCCCAAATTACAGGCTTCCCCGAATCACGAACCACAGCAGGTACATCTCCCGTCGATTCAGCCAGTTCCCCCATCTCAACCTGAACTGTTACTTTAACCGCTCAGCCCGGATGAACCAAATGATTCAATGCCACGGCTGCTAATACCCTCCGTCTAACGCTTCCCGGGCAAAGGATTCCGCTTCCACAGGAATCCAAATGAATCCGGAGTCATCAAAAATCTTTTAGGAAAAAATCGGGCGCGCCTGGCGTCCGTCAAAACATAACCTCCACACTCCTGTCACAATACAAAGAGTCGATGCACCCGAGGAGCACGCCATGGCCACCACGCCTCAAGCCGAGTTCACCTCCACCGCAGTTCTCAACGATCCCTACCTCGTCCCCACCACTCCCGCCACGCCCACGCCCATGTGCGAGATCATCGGGGCTCTGCGCACCATCAAGGTCCTCGACGGTCTCACCGAGGCCGAGTACGCCTGGCTCGCAACTCATAGCAGCGAGCGCATGGCTCCTGAGGGCGCCATGATCTTCCGTGAGGGAGAAAAGCCCTCGGACATGAGCATCATCCTGCATGGCGAGATACACGTCCGCCGCCGCCACTCCGGTCCTATTGCACTGTTCATCGGACGCGCCGGCAACATCACTGGGAAGCTTCCCTTCTCGCGCATGAAGACCTATGGGGGCGACGGCTACTCCGTCGACTCGGCGTGGGTTCTCGACGTCCATGAATCGCTCTTTCCGGAGATGCTGACTGCTATCCCGTCGATGGGCCAGCGCTGCGTCAGCATTCTGCTGGACCGCGTCCGTGAGATCACGCGCATGGAGGGGCAGGCGGAGAAGCTCGCCGCGCTGGGCAAGCTCGCCGGCAACCTCTCCCACGAGCTCAACAACCCCGCCTCAGCCGCCCAGCGCTCCGCTGCCAGCCTCTACGGCCAGCTCAGCCATTATGGAGACCAGAAGTACAAGCTCGGCAGCCTGCGCCTCTCCGAGGAGCAGACAGGCTTCTACAAGGGCTGGGTTAAGCGCACCCGCGAGCGCATGACCGACATCACTGCGCACTCCCGCATCAATCCGGGCCTGCTCTCGGAGACTGACCGCGAAGAGACGCTGTCACGCTGGCTCACCGCGCATCACGTCCCCGAACCGTGGAACGTTGCCGCGGCCTTCGCCGAAAACTTCATCACTGTCGACCAGCTCGATGAGTTCGCCACGATTGCTGACTCCGACGTCCTGCCTCTGGCCATCTCCACCTTTGCCAGCTCGCTACGCGCCGAGCGCATGGCCGAAACCGTCGTCGACGCAACGGTGCGCATCTTCGATCTTATCTCCGCCATCAAGTCCTACTCTTACATGGACCAGGCTGCCGTTCAGGACGTGGACCTCGCGCAGTCGCTAGAATCCACCCTGTCGATGCTCGGCTCGCGCCTTCATGATGTCACCATCGAACGCGACTTCGACCCGGCACTGCCACCTGTCAGCGCCTATGGCAGTGAGCTCAACCAGGTCTGGACCGCACTGATCGAGAACGCCCTCGACGCCATGACTCTCAACGAAGGACCCCACGTCCTGCGCCTCACCACACACAGCTCTGCCGGCATGGCTTACGTCGAGGTCTGGGACAACGGTCCCGGCGTCGACCCCGCCATCGAGTCCCGCATCTTCGAGCCCTTCTTCACCACCAAGGCCGTCGGAAGCGGGCTCGGCCTCGGCCTTGACACCGCCCAGCGCATCGTTGCCCGCCACTCCGGCTTCCTAACCGTCGAATCCAAGCCCGGCGCCACCTGTTTCCAGGTGCGACTGCCCTTCGACCAGGCAGGGGCCTACTAAAGAGCTGGTCAAACCAGTCGGGAGGCTCTAGCCTTCCGACCGTTTTTCCCGTCGTAACTGTATGATTTTATTTCGTAATCTCGACGCCTCGCCAAAAGGCCACGTGATGTTTGACGTTCCGCGCCGCCGGCTTTGGATCAGGATAGTACCACGCAGCATCCGGATTCTCCTGCCCGTCTACCACGATGGTGTAGTACCGAGCCTGCCCCTTCCAGGGGCAGCTCGACGTCGTCGAACTTGTCTTTAGAAACTCTCGCTTTACCGTCTCTTCCGGAAAGTAAATATTACCTTCAACGGTCTCGAACTTTTCGCTTTCGGCCAGTGTCTGGCCATTCCAAACTGCCTTCGCCATAATGTGCTACCGCAATCTTTTCAATAGGTTACGGCTGGATTTCGGACCTGGTCCCGCTTCAGCCGGAGACTCCGGAACCCCAGAGCCTACTAGGCATTTGTAACAGAGACACCGCCGAATGCAAAACTGCGCCCCTTTCGGAGCGCAGCCAGCAACCCAGGCCGGAGCTTGCCGGAGCGCTACTTAGGCCTTGCCGAAACCCCCTTCAGGGCACCCTCATAGATGGCCTTCGCCGCCGGAAACCGCTCTATCAGAGCCGCGGTATTCTTCATGAACTTGTTGCCGCTCTCCTTCTCCGTCTCCGCGTGCCAGTGGTGGAACTTCGCGTACAGAAAGACCCCTTCGCCGTTCGAATCCAGAAACAGATCTGCGTCCACCGCGCCGCGCAGCACCAGCGACGCCGCCATCTCCCAGTATGAGATCGTCTGCCGCCAGTACGCATTCTTGTCTGATCCAATCGCCCGCGACACTGCCCGCAATTCTTCGAGGTCTTTAGGCCAGAACTCGAACCCCATAAACTTTCGCGCCTCGCGCAGTGACTCCTCCTGCCTCAGCTTATAAAGATCTAGTACCACTCCTGCGTCTGCCGGACTTGCCATATTATTTTCGCTCTCTCTAAATGGGTTCTCTTATCTCTACTTGGATTCGCTACCTATAGCCTGGACTCACTTAATTAGCTTGTGGATTAGGCCACACTCACCACCGGCCGCGTCTTTTCCGGATCAGGCACACCCGGCAGCGCGATAACCTCAGCTGGCTTCGGCTCTCCAATCCACCGTTCATAGCTGCAGAGCGGCGTGGTCGGCTCCTCTACCTTCGCGCCCTTCTTCGGCCGTCGCTTGGGCAGGAACTCCCGGTTGTTCGGGCACACCAGGTATGTCCCCTCCTTGTTCGAGTACTCCAGCAGGTACGCGCTCTCGCACTTCGGACAAGTCTCGTTCACCAGCTTCAGGTTCGAAGCAAAGTCGCACTTCGGATAATTCACGCAGCCGTAGAACGTATCGCCCCGCTTCGTCTTGCGCACGGCGATGTCGCCGCCATCCTTCGGGCAAGGCACGTCGAGCAGCTCCTGCTTGACGTACTTACACTTCGGATATCCACTGCATGCGATGAACTCGCCATATGCGCCATCCCGCTGCAGCAGCGGCTTCCCGCACTTCGGGCAGGCCTCTTCGAGCTGCACCGGAGGCTTCGTCTGCACCTTCTGCGTCAGCTTGCGAATCGTCTTGCACGGCGGATCCTCGGAGTATCCCGGGCAGCTCATGAACGGCCCCCACGGCCCGTTCTTCAGCACCATCACGCGGCCACAGTTATCGCAGAACTCCTCTTCAGGAACCTCATCAGCCCCGGGCGCACTCAGGTCCGGCTTCGCTGCAAAGTTCTCCTTCGTGAAGTCGCAACTGAACTGCTCCACCGTAATCTTCTTGCCCTTGCCGATCGCCTCTTCAACCGCCGCCACCAGTTGCTTCGTGTCCGCGGCGTCCTTCTGGAAGTCAGTCACGTCCTCGGTCACTGCCTTCACGATCATCGGAAAGTCCAACGCCGTCGTGATCTTCTTCAACACCGTCTTCTGACTCTTCTTCCACGGCCCCATCGCCACCGTCACCGGCTTGGCCTTAGAGAAGTTCGAGCACGAATAGAAGCTCCCGAACTTGCCCCACTTCAGGATCAGCGGACTGCCGCACTTGTCGCAGACCTCTTTCGTGGCCTCCTCCATCCGCTTGATGTCCTCCATGTGAGTGCCGGCGAAGATCAGCTCCTTTTCAAAATGGTCGTAAAAGCCATTCAGCAGATCGGTCCACTTTTCCTGGCCATCCTCGACGGCATCCAATTCGCCTTCAAGCGTCGCGGTGTACTGCGTGTCGAAGATGTAGGGAAAGTTCTTCACCAGCAGCTTCGTCACAACAATCCCAATCTCAGTCGGAACAAACTTCGCCTGGATCTTCTTCACGTAGTCGCGATCCTGGATCGTATTAATAATGGACGCATACGTCGAAGGCCGCCCAATTCCCTTCTCTTCAAGCGTCTTCACCAAGCTGGCTTCGTTGAAGCGCGGTGGTGGCTGCGTAGACTTCTGCTGCGGATCCAGCTTCTCCAGCCGCAACGCCTCGCCGCTGCTCAGCTCCGGCAACCGGCGGTCGGCGTCATCCTCTTCTTCAGCGCCGTCAACAACATTCTTCGCCGCAGCCTCTTCCTTCGCAGCCTTGTCCTTCGCCGCCTGCCGCGCGCGCTTGTCTTCCTCTTCGAACTTCAAGATGTCCGTCGAACTTCAGCACGCTTCCGGTCACGCGGAAGTCATACGCGAGCTTCGCCTGCGCAACGATATCCACCGTCGTCTGGTCGAAGACCGCCGGCGTCATCTGGCTCGACACAAACCGCTGCCAGATCAACCGGTACAACCGGAACTGCTCGTCCGAGAGATATCTCCGAATCGACTCCGGTGTGTACTTCACATTTGTCGGGCGAATGGCTTCGTGCGCATCCTGCGCCTGTGCCTGCTTCTTGCCTGCAAACTCGTTCGGACTCGCCGGCAGATACTGCGCCCCCAGCTTACCGATAAACTCGCGAGCATCCGCAATCGCATCCGCGCTCACTCGCGTCGAATCGGTCCTCATATAGGTGATCAGACCGACGGTCCCATCGGAGCCGATTTCAACGCCTTCATACAACCGCTGCGCTACGCCCATCGTGCGGCGCACATTAAAGCCAAGCCGTCCCGAAGCCTCCTGCTGCAGCTTGCTGGTGGTAAACGGAGCCTTCGGATTATTGCGCCGCTCCTTCTTCTCCACCGAGCGCACGCTCCACTTCGCATGCTCCAGCTCGCCGATCACCTCATCGACCGCATCCTTGTCCGGCAGCGCATTGCTCAGGAAGAGTTCCTTGCCATCGGCATCCGTGCCATTGGCCACACGCGACGGCACTCCATTCACGCCGACCATCCGCGCCGTAAATCCCTGTTTGCCCTTCGGCTCCAACTCCGCGTCGATAGTCCAGTACTCCACCGGCTTGAAGTCGTTGATCTCCTGCTCGCGCTCGACGATTAACCGCAGAGCCACTGTCTGCACGCGCCCCGCGCTCAACCCGCGCCGCACCTTGTCCCACAGCAGCGGAGAGATCTGGTATCCCACCAGCCGATCCAGCACGCGCCGCGTCTGCTGCGCGTCCACCAGATTCGCATCTACATCGCGGGCATGGCCGAACGCCGCCTCAACCGCCTTCTTCGTAATCTCGTTAAAGGTCACGCGCTGCAGCTTCGCCTTCGGCCGCAACATCGGACGCAACTGCATCTCCAGATGCGCGGCAATCGCCTCGCCTTCGCGGTCCGGGTCAGGCGCCAGATACACATTGTCGGCCTTGGCAGCCAGCTTCTTCAGCTTGTCCACCACCTTCTCTTTGCCCGGCGACACGATCAGCGTCGGCTCAAACGTCCGGTTCTCGATCTCCACGCCAATGTCGTTCTTCGGCAGATCCATGATGTGCCCCAGCGAGGCCTCCACCACGTAATCGTCGCCGAGATATTTATTGATCGTCTTCGCCTTCGCCGGCGATTCCACGATCACAAGTGATTTGCCCATTCGTTCCCTTCAATTCTTCGGAGAGACGCCGCGGCGTCACCCCTTCTATTCCATCTTTACCAATGCGAACCTACCACGGCTTGCGAAAACATGCGAACTCGCGCATCGCGCAAAATCGGTCTTCTCTCTCAAAACCACTCGCCAGAATCTACACCGATAGACTGCCCATCTTCAATTCTGTCTACCATTCACGCAAAATTCCCATCGCGGCCCCACGCTCGCAAAACATAAATTCAGACCACCAAAAAATCACTCAAAAATATTTTCGACAGCCAACCCCTGCAAGAGTTCCCCACCTGCTGCAACTCTCATGCCAACGCCGTGCGGTCCATCAAAAGCACCGTACATAATTCTTCCCCGGCAGTTGCTTCACGCGACCCGCCAGCTCCAATTCAAACAACGCCGTGAATATCTCTGCCGACATAAGCTCGGCCTCCAGGGACTCGATCAACTCATCCAACTGCACCGGCTCATCGTGCCGCAGCTTTGCAAACACCGTTCGCTCATGCTCCGGCATCGCCTTTCCGCCAGTCTCGCTGAATCCACCGTTCCCGCTGAATAGAGATGCACTCCCCTGCGACTTCGATTCATCACCCACTACAACCCCCATCTCATCTTCAAGTTGCAGCCGTATCGCCGAGGGCAGGTCCTCCCACACGTCCTCCCATGTCGCGGTCAGCTTCGCACCCTGCTTAATTAATGTGTTCGGTCCCCACGCATTCTTGTTCGTCACATTGCCCGGCACCGCAAACACATCGCGATTCTGCTCCATCGCGCAACGCGCCGTGATTCGCGTGCCGCTATATTCACCTGCTTCGATGACCAGCACGCCGACGCTCATTCCGCTCAAAATCCTGTTCCGTACCGGAAAGTTCTGCGGCGCGGGAAACGTGCCCAGTGGATACTCGCTCACGATGGTCCCACCACTCGCCACAATACTCTCTGCCAGCTTCTTGTTCTCCTTCGGATACACCACGTCAATCCCCGTACCCCACACCGCCACCGTCTTGCCGCCAACATCGAGCGCCCCTTTATGCGCCGCTGTATCCACGCCCCGCGCCATGCCGCTCATAATCGTCAGGCCCGCGTTGCGCAAGATTGCGCGACAGCAACTCCGCCATCCCCGCACCATAAGGCGAAGGCTGCCTCGTCCCGACCACCGCAATCCCCGGCCTCTCCAGCAACGTCGCATCGCCACGAATCCACAACACCGCCGGCGGATCGTAGATCTGCCGCAGCCGTTCCGGATAAGCCTCATCCTCCGGCGTCAGAAAGGCTCCGCCGGTCTCCGCAACGCGCTTCGCCTCATCCTCCGCCGCTGTATACGCCCGCCCATCCCCAACGAACTGCGCCGCCCGCGCCGGCAACCCCACGCCCTCAAGTTCGGTCAGGGAAGCCTCGAACACACGCTCTGCCGCGCCCAATCTTTCTATTGCCCTCTTCGTCCGTAATGCTCCCATCCCCGGCGTCAACATCAACGCCATCCACGCCAATCTCGCCCGCTCTTTCGCCTCCAAAGTCATACTGCTCTGCTGGACCAAACCCACCCATTCACCTCGCACACATCGTCGCAACGAATTTCTCAGCAATTCGCATCATCGCACAGCCGTTGAATTCGGTTCGTCTTGGTTGCGATAACACAGGCCTGTATCTAAGTCGGCAACGACTGAATCAGCCCCCGAATATACCCATAGCAGAACGCGAACGACTGCAATCCACCGGGATCGTTCGTCGCCACCGGCACATGATCCGGCATCAGCATGTACTCGTACCCCACCTCGCGATACACCTGAATCGCCTTCACCATATTGACGTCACCCTCGTCCGGATACACCTCAACAAAATCGTTTCTGTGCCCGCGAATATTGCGGAAGTGCACGTTGAAGATCTTCTTCCGCGTACCGAAGTACCGGATCACGTCATAGATCTCCTTGCCCGGGTCGGCCAGCATCTCCGACACCGTTCCCTGGCAAAAATTCAACCCATGATACGGGCTCTCCTGAATCTTGATAAATTTCTTCAGCCCGTCGACCGTTCCCAGCACGCGGTCGATTCCCATGTAGCCCTCAGGCGGCACGCCCGGATCCTGCGGATGGCACGCCATGCGTATCTTGTACTCATTCGCAACCGGAATCACGCGGTCGAGGAAGTAAGTGATGCGCTCCCAGAAGGCATCCGCGTCGACGTGACCGGCGCGAGTGAGGCCGTGAGTAGGCTGGCTGATCGGCATGGCCTTGCCACTGGCGTTGTCGTCGTGGCCACCGACGATAACGTCGGTCTGAAGCTTGGCCTGCGCGTCGGAGAGCTTCCACACAGCGTCCATCTCGTCTCCGCGGCCGGGTTGCGTACCGGAGCGCAGCACGCCCAGAATGCTCATGTTGTACTTGATAGATGGCAGCCCCGCCCGCGCGCAATTCCGTATCAGCGTCTGAATGGTTTCGATGTCGCGGTCGCGTTCAGGACTCTGCGCCAACATGATGGCCGGATTCTTCTCTTTGTCGATATAACTCGACTCCAGTAGAGGCGGCCCCACGCAATCGACAGAGATGCCATGCTTCGCCGCCAGGTCCTTCATGCGGCTCAGCGCATCCACCGTCACCCACGCTTGATCATCGCGCCCTGCCGCGGTCGCCGGATAGCCGCAGATATTCTTCACTCCATATCGCGCCAGATAGGCCAGATGCGTATCGTTCGTCGGCGCGCTCTGGCACCCAAGCTTCATCAACACAGGCTTCGCCGAAGCAGCAACAGGCGCAGCCACAGCAGCACGTGCACGACCAAGCGCAAGCGCTGCAATACCGGAGGAGGAGACAAACTGGCGTCTATTCATACGGCTAGAAAAATACCACGACTGCGACATCTCTTGCCTTCAGCACGTACTCTGCGGAGCCGTCTGCTGCTCGTCGCACCGCCTGCATTCCATCAGGCGCCCGATCCGCGCTGCCCGTCCTGCTTCTGTCGTCACCCACTCCCGCACCTGCCACGGAGGATCATGCCGTACATGCAGCCCATGCCCGCACTCCAGCCGCGCCGCCCAATGCCCTTCTTCATCCTGATAGAACCCTGTAACGCTACGTTGCATCAAATTTCTCCAAATCAATTTACCCTGAGACAGCACGATCGAAAACAAACGGCTATCCAGTGTAGATTCACCTCATCGCATAAACTAGAACTCTTGGTCCCCTCTGTCTCCAATCCAGTCCGCGTCGCCGCCATCGACTTCCTCAACCCCGCGCCGCTCATGTGGGACTTCGAACACGCGCCTCTAGCCGCCACCCTGGCCCACCGTTATCAGCTTCACTACACACTACCCGCGCAATGCGCCGACGAGCTCCTCGCCGCCCGCGCCGACCTCGGTCTCATCCCCATCGCCTCGCTCACTCCCGATCTCTCCATCGTCCCTGGCTGTGTTATCGCCTCGCTCGACCACGTCCTCTCCATTCAACTAATCGTCAAGCAACCCCATACCCTCGGCACAATAAAGACCGTCGCCGCCGACGCCGCCTCGCGCAGCTCCCTCGCCTACGCCGAGATCCTCTTCCGCATGTTCCTCGGTATCCGACCCGCCTTCATGTCGGCACCGGCCGATCCCGTCAACATGCTTCGCAATGCCGATGCCGCCATCCTCATCGGCGACCCCGCCCTCCTCGCATTCGAAGACCGTGCCGCCATCGAAGCCCAGGCCGGCCCGTGCACCTGGCACGATCTCGCCCACGAGTGGCACACACGCACCGGCCTACCCTGGGTCGCCGCCGTCTGGGCCGTCCGTCCAGACGCTCTCAACTCGAGCCACATCACCCCACAGCAACTCACTGAGGACTTGAACCAATCCCGCATTCACGGCCTCGCCAACATTGACCACCTGGTCCACGAGTGGACCCCCCGCCTCGCTCTTCCAGCCGCTGCGATCCGCGACTACCTCACCCGCAACATCCACTACACATTGGACGAAGACTGCATCCGCGCCATCCGGACCTTTCGCCAATACGCCGCTGAGATAGGCATCCTGCCGCCGCTTCCCGGCCTTCGCTTTCTGTAATCCCGCAGCAATCTTCACATCCCCGCGACTTCCTTACTCCGACTCGCGTCTTAACCAGCATGATTCGTGCCGCGGCAGCCATTTCGGCCACTCGCTCAGCCGCTATCGACGTGGCCACCTTCTTCGCGCAATCCGCCGCCCGCCACGGCACGCACTCCAATCCTTTCCTCCACCTCCTCCTGCACTTCGGCTTCCTCGGCGTCCTGCTCGTCTCTATCGTCGACTCCTCTTTCGTCCCGCTCCCGCTGCCCGGCGTCACCGACATCATGGTCATCGTTATGGCCGCGCAGCACGAGAACTGGTTCCTCCTCGTGCTCCTCGCCACCATCGGCTCCGCGCTCGGCGGATACTTCAGCTATCAGGTCGGCCACTCCGGCGGCATGGCATTCCTCGAAAAGCGAGTCCCGCCCCGCATCCTCAGGAGCGTCACCCGCTGGATGGAGAACCACGCGGTCCTCTCCGTTGCTTTGCCGGCGATCCTTCCGCCACCCGCGCCCCTCAGCCCGTTCGTGCTCGCCGCCGGCGCGCTCAACATGTCGCGCAAAAAATTCCTTTACACCTTTACCATCAGCCGCGGCCTCCGCCACACCATCGCGGCGTGGCTCGGTATCCACTATGGCCGCGCCGTCATCCGTCTCTGGAACAGCATCTCCGACAAGTACGCTGCACCCATCCTCGTCCTTCTCTGGATAGGCATCGTACTCAGCTGTGTCTACGGCTTCTGGAAGCTCTACAAGACCTCCCGCACCCTCGCCACCCGCCCTTCCATCGCGTCATCCGGAATCGTCCCTCCCGCCCGCGTCTGACCGCCGCTTTTACATCTCAGGCTGACACAGCCTTCGGCTTCGCCGCAAACTTTCGCTTGTAATAGGCCGTCGTCAACACAATTGCCGGGACCCCGACAATCGTCGGCCAAAGCCACACGATCATACCGGCATGGCGATAGTTGTTTGCCAGCGTCGTTACCGAAAACGCAGTCCAGGCCGCGATATAGCTGGCGATGAAGTTGCCCAGATGCGTATACCACCAGAACATCTTCTCCGTCGGCTTCCGTATAAATGTCCACATCTGCCGGCCCGCGGCCTGCATTCCGATAAACCCGAACACAATCGCCACAATCCCCATCCTCTGCACCAGCGCCGGGCGAAACGCTCCGAATCCGGCCAGGAACGCACTCGCGGTAAAGCAAATAACAGCCGCGATCCAGTCGATCGGCTTTGCGCTTCCGCCACGCACCAGGCCCTTCAGGCGCAGCACACGATAGGCGGAGAATGCGAGATAAAAACTGAACACCGCCACCAGCGCGAGAAACAACACCGGCCGGTAGAGCGCCATCGGCAGCGCCGTCGCCGCCACCACACCCATCGACCACAGATATACCATTCCCCAGCGTTTATGCTGCTTGCCGCCCTTCGCAGTCGCCAGCGCCACCGGCGCCAGCAGAAACGACGAAGCGCCCGCCGCAATATGCACCCCAAGAAAGACCCTCATCCACAATGGATCAGTTGCATGCATCACGTCTCTCCCTTGCCTTTGCGTTCAATATTGTCTAACGCAACCGAATTGCGGCTTGTTCCGTCAAAATTCAGATTTAAAACAAACGCGGGTGAAGAGTCGCCTCTTCACCCGTTAACCTACTTCAAAACTCCGCTCTAAAACTCCGGCTGCAACTAAAACTCCCACCGCAACAAGTGTCGCTCCCACCGTAAATCCAGCGCCCACGCTCGCCAGCAGCACCAGGTCGCCCTTCTTCAACCGCCCCTCATCCAATGCCGTCTGCATCGCCAGTGGAATCGTCGCCGCCGTCGTATTCCCATACCGATCGATATTGATGACCACCGCGCTCTCCGGCATCCCCAGCCGCTCCGCCGTCGACAGAATGATCCGCTTATTCGCCTGGTGCGGAATAAAGCAGCCCAGCTCCGCTCCCGTCACTCCATTGCGCGTCAGCACCATCTCCGCCGCCTCCGCCATCTTGCGCACCGCGAACTTGTACACCGCCTGCCCGTCCTGGTGCACGAAATGCATCTTCGCCGCCACCGTCTCCGCCGTCGCCGGATGCAGACTTCCACCCCCCGGCATATTCAGCGCCACTCGCGCCCGACCCATCCACCTCGTGGAAGTAGTCGATCATCCCGATCTCATCGCCCTCGCAAGGCTCCAGCAGCACTGCGCCCGCGCCGTCGCCAAAAATCATGCACGTCGCCCGGTCCGTATAGTCGATCACCGAGCTCATCACGTCCGCGCCAATCACCATCACCTTTTTATGCGCGCCGCTCTCCACCAGCTTCGCCCCCACCTGCAGCGCATAGGGAAACCCCGAGCAAGCCGCCGACAGGTCAAACCCCCATGCACCCTTCGCCCCCAGCTTGTCCTGCACCAGGCACGCCGTCGCGGGAAACAACATGTCCGGCGTCACCGTCGCCACGATGATCGCCTCTACCTCCGTCGCCGTCGATCCCGCGCTTCGCCAGGCATACCCGCGCCGCCTCCACCGCCAGGTCGCTCGTCGCAACTCCCGGCTCGACAATGTGCCGCTCGCGGATCCCCGTCCGCTCCTGTAATCCACTGGTCGTTGGTCGCGACCATCTTCTCCAGGTCTGCATTGGTCAACAACTTCGGCGGAACATACGTCCCAACCGAGCTAATCTTCGCCCGCACCCGCACCTGCGGTTTCAACGTCAAACTCAAATCATTCACCTCATGAATTCCTGAACATCAGCAAGCATACAAAACTATTACAAATGAATCACTTTTCGTTTCCGCCTCAGACACGGGCAGCCAGCATCCAAGCTCCACAAAGGACACGGAATCTCACACTTTTCAAGTTTTCGGGGTGAACTGAGGGGAAATCGTGCACCGGGCGACCTACTGCGCCATTGCACTCGTCAAAGGTGAAATGCAGTGGGAAAATCAGTGCACCGGGCGACCTACTGCGCCCGTAATGACCCGTTACCGTTGCTTCCTTCCGGACCTGGCGGGGTTGGCGGGATTACGTCGCGTAGGACCCGGCACTGCACTCAGTTTACCATCGCACGGGAGCCTCCGCATCCCGAGCCCTTGTACTCTAAACAAGTCCCTTATGACCTTGCCCCAGGATAACGCGGCCGTCCAGGCCCACTACCGCGACCGCCAGGCCTCACTGCAACTCGAACACCAAGGTCATCGTGACCGCGGCGTCTTCGTCTGCGGCTATTCTTGGGCCTTTGCCTTGCACTCGCGCTTCATTACGCACGGCGCAAGCCACCTGTCTCGAACTGGCTCATCTTCACACCGCTCGCGGTCATAGTTGCTGCGATGCCCACCTATCTCGGATTCCAGAAGCAGATCGACCGCATCCAGCGCCTTCAGGTCTTCTACGACACGAATCTCGCCCGAGTCGACGGAACCAAAACGCAATCCGGCCATACCGGCGACGAGTTCCACAACTGCCTCGCATCTCTACGACCGCGACCTCAACATCCTCGGCCCCGACTCCCTCTTCGGCCTGCTCGCCACCGTCCGCACCGGCGTTGGCCAACGCGGCCTCGCCCGCATCCTCCTCGAACCAGCCACCTCGCAACAAGCATCGAGCGCCAACGCTGCGTCCAGGAATTAGCTCCGCTCACCACCCTCCGCGAACAGATCGCCCTCCTCGGCCCCTCGCGCTTCCAGGAGATCCCTGCCTCGCTCTTCGACTCCTGGCTCGATGACCCGCCGCCCACCTTTCATCCCGCCATCACATGGGCCCTCGTCCTTACTCTCCATCAGCCTCGATTCGCCCTGCTGCTCGTCGCGGCTCTCATCACTTCATCACCTGGTCCACCATATGGCCGAACCTCGCCGTCGTCCTCGCGTCCAGGCTGGCATCGCAGGCTCTGTCCGCCGCAAGGTTCTTCCGATCCTGAACGCACTCGAAAGTCGCCAGCCAGATGCAGCTCTTCGCCGACGGTCTCGCACTCCTCGATCAGCAGATCCTTCACCTCCGCACGCCTCCGCACCCTCCAGCAGATCGGCCGCGAGCCATCCCCGCCGCCTCCATCTTCAAGCGCATCCAAAGCCAGTTCGTCATCGTCGAGCAGCGCACCAAGGAATGGTTCTTCGTCCTCTCCCTGCTGCTCTCCGCCGGCACGCATGCCGCCATCGCCATCGCCAACTGGAAGCGCAAATACGCCTCCGCCATGCGTCAGTGGCTCGCCGCATGGGCCGAATTCGAAGCCCTGAACGCCCTTGCCAACTACGCCTTCGAGCACCCCGAAGACACCTATCCCGAACCCTGCTCGCAGCCGACGACCCGCCACCTTCGAAGCCACCGCGCTCGGCCATCCCCTCCTCCCGCAACTCCTGCGTCCGCAACGACGTCTCCCTCGACCCCAACACCCGCTTCTACCTCATCAGCGGCTCTAACATGGCCGGCAAATCCACCCTGCTGCGCGCCATCGGACTCAACGCCGTTCTCGCCTACGCCGGAGCGCCCGTCCGCGCCGCATCTCTGCGCCTCACTCCACTCACAGTCGGCGCATCGCTCGCCCTCACCGACTCACTCGCCGAAAACAAGTCCAAGTTCCTCGCCGAAGTCCAGCGCCTCCACGCCATCCTCGCTCGCCAGCCAGCAAGCGCCCCACCCTCTTCCTCGTCGACGAGCTCTTCAGCGGCACCAACTCTCACGACCGCCGCACCGCCGCCGAAGCCGTCCTGCGCTCTCCTGCGTCCAACAGGCCATCGGCGCGCTCTCCACCCACGACCTCGCCCTCACCGTGCTCGCCACGCCCGAGAGCACGGCCTCAACGTCCACATGGCCAGCCCCGACCCCGACGATCCCCTCGCCTTCGACTTCCACCTCAAACCCGGCATCAACCCCTCTTCAAGCGCCCTCGCGATTATCCGCATGATCGGCATCGCAAGCCTGAATGCCCAGCATCACCCCTTGCGAGTGGTCCGTCCAATCCCGCATACTCATTCTCGCCATGAAAACCCTCCGCGCTCACATTCCTCGCCGCTTGTCGCTCTTCCCGCTCGCTCTCCACGCCGCCGACGTCCACGTCCGCGTCGACCCTCCGCCCGCACGCCAAGCCCGGCAACGAGAACCTCACCACCTTCCCCACCATCGTCAACGCCCTCGACCACCATCCCTTCGCCACGCCCAACCCCGACGGCACCCCCGGCCGCGTCTTCATCGAGATCGTCCCCGGCACCTACCACGAGCGCGTCATCGTCACCCAGAACCACAACAACATCACCCTCATCGGCCTCGGCAAATCCCCCTCCGACGTCGTCATCACCAACTCCCTCAACGCCAACACCGCCGGCGGCACCTTCTTCACCGAGACCGTCGAGATCAACGGCACCGGCTTCGAAGCCGACAACATCACCTTCGAGAACGCCGCCGGCAACACCGGCCAGGCCGTCGCCGTAGCCAACCGCGGCGACCGCAGCATCTTCAAGCACTGCCGCTTCCTCGGCCATCAGGACACGCTCTTCGCCGACTACGGCCGCCAGTACTACGTCGACTCCTACATCGAGGGCGGCGTCGACTACATCTTCGGCAACGCCACCGCCGTCTTCGACCGCGACGACCCTCAACTCCAACGGCCCCGGCTTCATCACCGCCCAGTCCCGCACCTCCGCCGACCAGACCACCGGCTACGTCATCCTCAACAGCAAGGTCACCGCCAGCTTCGAAACCGCCGCTCCGCCGACGGCTCCACCCACCGCCCGACGGAACCCCACGCCCCGCGCGCAGCCCACCGTCTGATCGGCCTCGGCCGCCCCTGGCGCGCCTACTGCCGCGTCGTCTATCATCAACACCGAGCTCCCCGCCGAAGTAAACCCCGCTCGGCTGGAACAACTGGGGCAGCACCGCCAACGAGAGCACCGCCTGGTACGCCGAATCCAACAACACCGGCCCCGGAGCCAGCCCCGAACCCGCGTCCCCTGGTCCCACCAGCTCACCCCAGCAGAAGCCAAACCCTTCTACCCCGCGACCTTCCTCGCGGCCCCGACCACTGGAACCCCGAAGCCGAAGCCGCCAAACTCCCCTGACCAATTCGCGCGTAAAGAACGAGGCCCTTCGAGCATAATTAAGGAGCAGTTCTACCTCACCAGTCATCGGCGCTCCACCCATCCAACCTGCGGTAGCAGGAAAGCCGCGCTTCCTCGTCGACGTCTACTCCTTCGATTGGACCGGCCTGCGCTTCGGCCTCGCGCTCGTCAGCACGACCGCGGTAGCGATCAGCCTCATCGTCGGCGTCATGCTTGGTCATCCCGGCGGAGCCCTGATCGCAGGCGGCGGCGCTCTCACCGTTGGCTTCGGCGTCAATCAATGCATCGCCGACTCGCGCATCCTGCCCATGCTGGCCGCGATCTTCGCCATCTCCACCGCGACCTTCGCCGGCACCATCGCCGGCCACAAGGGCTACGAGCTGGTGGTCGCCGCAGCCATCTCCGCGGCCATCTACGGAGTCCTCACCGTGCGCCACGCCGGACTCGCCTGGGTCGGCCAGCAAGCCTCCATCGCGCTCTTCGTCGCCTCAGCCTTACACAAAATCTGCACAACGGCCTCATCCGCGCCGGAATCATCGCCCTCGGCGGAACCCTGCAGATGATCCTCACCACGCTCGCGCTCCGCTTCCTTCCGGGAATTCGCGCGGCCACGGCGTCATCATCGCCCTGCTCGCAAAACACCGCGCTCTACCAGCACCGCCACGAACTTCTCGCGCGCGTCTCCGATCTGCATTCAGTGCTCCCCACTGCATTTCCCGCACCCGATCGCGCCACCGCCATCCGCTACGCCATCCGCCTCTCGCTCACCGTTGCCCTCGCCTCCGAGCTCTACCGCCGCATGGGCATCCGATCCGGCTACTGGGTTCCCATGACCGCGTTCTCGTCCAGAAGCCCGCATTCGTCGAGACCCTCGGCCGCTCCATCGCCCGCACCGGCGGCACCATCATCGGCGCCAGCTCGCCACCATCATTGCAGCTCATATGAACCTGTCCATCTGGACAATCGTCCTCCTCACTGCGTTCTTCGCCTTCTGGAGCTTCGCCACCACCTCGGTCAACTACGCCATCTTCAGCCTCTGCATCACCTCCTACATCGTCTTCCTGCTCTCTCTCAATCAAATTCCCGGCCATGAGATAGCATTCCGCCGCGCCTACTGCACCACCTTCGGAGCTCTCATCGCCCTCCTCGTCCACCTCGACGCCTTCCGCCGAAAGCGACCTGACAACCCAGCCTGAAGCCGTGCAAAGAAGCCTTCAATAGACCTCCACCTTCGGGCAATTGCGAAGACTCCACCCGGCAATATACAAGTACCCCATGTTCAATCGTCTCTCCCGCCGCGCCTTCGCCCGCCTCGCCTCCGCCGCAGCCCTCACCCCCGCCGCACTCCGAGCCCTCGCCGAAGGCACCACCGCAAAAGCCCAATCCTCCGCCAGCACCTCCCCTAAGCTTCCCGCAAGGCTTCCTCTGGGGCTCCGCCACCGCCTCCTATCAGGTCGAAGGAGCAGTCAATGAAGACGGCCGCGGCCCCTCCATCTGGGACACCTTCTCCCACATCCCCGGCAACACCACCAACGGCGACACCGGCGACGTAGCCAACGACCACTACCACCTCTACAAACAAGACGTCGCCCTCATGAAGGACCTCGGCCTCAAGACCTACCGCTTCTCCGTCTCCTGGCCGCGCATCTTCCCGCAAGGCACCGGCACCCCCAACCCCAAAGGCCTCGACTTCTACAACCGCCTCGTCGACGAGCTCCTCGCCGCCAACATCCAGCCCTACTGCACCCTCTTCCACTGGGACCTCCCCCAGGCCCTCGAAGATAAAGTCGGCGGCTGGCAGTCCCGCGAGACCTCCGAAGCCTTCGGCGTCTACGCCGGCTACGTCGCCAAAGAATCTCTCCGACCGCGTCAAGCACTTCATGACCCTCAACGAGATGCGCTCCTTCGTCGACATCGGCTACCGCGACGGCCGCCACGCCCCCGGCCTCAAGCTTCCCCCGCCGGCGTCAACCAGGTCCGCCACCACGCCGTCCTCGCCCACGGCCTCGGCGTACAAGCCATCCGCGCCAACGCCAAACCCGGCGACCAAAGTCGGCCTCGCCGAAAACGCCGAAGCCTGCGCCCCCGTCATCGAGACCCCCGACCACATCGCCGCCGCCCGCAAGGCCATGCGCGAAGAAAACGCCGGCTACCTCACCGCCGTCCTCGAAGGCAAATACACCGACGCCTACCTCGCGCACCACGGCGCCAACGCCCCCAAGTTCACCGCCGCCGACATGAAGGCCATCGGCTCCCCCATCGACTTCGTCGGCCTCAACAACTACACCACCACCTGGGTCCGCGCCTCCACCGCCCCGCCGGATACGCCGTAGTCCCCGCACCCGACTCCTACCCCCACATGATGAGCCCCTGGCTCCGCGTCGGCCCGCAAGGCCTCTACTGGGCACCAAAATTCATCGCCGAGATCTGGAAGCGTCAAAGAAATCTACATCACCGAGAACGGAGCCTCCTCCACCGACAAGCTCACCCCCGAAGGCCAGGTCTACGACAGCGACCGCATCATGTACCTCCGCAACTACCTCACCCAGCTCCACCGCGCAGTCTCCGAGGGCGTCCCCGTCAAGGGCTACTTCGTCTGGACCTTCATGGACAACTACGAGTGGGCCGACGGCTACGCCTACCGCTTCGGCATCCACTACGTAGACTTCAAAACCCAGAAGCGCACCCCCAAACTAAGCGCCCACTTCTACCGCGAAGTCATCAACCACAACGCCCTCGTATAGAAAGACGGCTGGTACACTTCTCCGATAAATTAGAGGGCCTCCTATGGCCTTATCTCCTCGACTGTGATTCGCACCGCCAGCCAGCAGGCCCCGTCGCCCCAATCGCTACGACGCATTCACTCCATCTCACGCACAACTCCGCTCCTTCTCGCACTCGAAGTTCTTCTTGTCATGGTATCACCCGGTCTCGAATCCGCATCTCCGTGAGCTGGTCGCTTCAAAGCAGCCGAGTCCGAAGGGCTTGAAGCCTCGTCGTCTTCATCATCGCAATCCGGTGGCTCGACCCTCCGAATCAGGCCTTACGACCTCTACCACACGTTCCAAAACCTCGGCGTAGGCCGCAGCTCATGCAAGCCGCAATGGATCGCGCCCTCGAGCAGAACGCCGCCGGAGTCCGCCTCGTCCAGGCCGCCTTCCACAATCGCTCGCTCTCCCTCTACACCTCGCTCGGCTTCGACATCCGACGAGCCCCTCTCCTCGCCTCCAGGGCCGCACCCTCGAACGCATCCATCCCCGGCTGCACCGTCCGCCCCGCCACGCCCAACGACGAGTACGCCTGCAACGCTCTGATCCACCAAGTCCACGGATTCGCCCGCTCCATCGAACTCGCACAAGCCATCGAACACGGCACCGCACACGCAGGAGCGAGGAGGCCGCATCACCGCCTACACCACCCACCTCGCCTTCTTCGGCCACTCCACCGCCGAGACCAACGCCGACCTGCAAGCCCTCATCGCCTCCGCAGAATCCTTCGCCGGCCCAGGCATCCTCGTCCCCTCAAGAAACAGCGTCCTCCTCCGCTGGCGCCTCGCCAACGGCCTCCGCGTAGTCCAACCCATGACCCTCATGACCACCGGCCTCTACACCGTACGTCTCCCCGCCAGGAGCATCGCTCCCCTCCCGCCTTGTTCTTTTAAAAGGTCCAGCCATACGAGAGGTCTTCGTAGCATGATCGACGTCATAAATCTCGCAGTTTCCAAAACCAATCCTCGTTGAACCTCGTCCTACCCTCAGTATCCTGTGCCAGCGAGGCCGTCCATGAACAGCCCCTCATTGCTCTCTCTTGCACTCTCCTATCTGCCGCCGCCCTCACTGCGCAAACCCCCAACCAGCAGCGCACTATGCCGCCCGACTACCGCGGAGTCCAGACCGTAGATCCCCGGCATCTTCGTCACCCCCATCCCCAACGCCCCCTTCACCGCCACCGTCGACATCCTCTCCCACGAGAAGCTCCCCAACGGCACCGAAAACGTCCGCACCACCTCCGCCCACATCGCCCGCGACTCCTCCGGCCGCATCTACAACGAGCGCCGCGTGCTCGTCCCAGTCACCTTCAAGGGGCAGCCTCGCACTCCTCTCCGCCCACATCTTCGACCCCGCCACCCGCCTCAACATCTTCCTCAATCCCCAGACCCGCATCGCCCGCGAGCCATCCTCCGCCCCGCCGTAGCCGCTCGCCAGATGCCTGCCAGCCTCCCGTTCCCGGCATCGGAGACCCATGGGGCATTTGGACAATCTCAGGCCGGCGGCATCAACCCAATCACGGCGTGTCTCCTATCGCTCAAGTCGGCAGCCCCACCTCCAACCCAACCGCCGCCACCGCACTCAACAATCCCAACGTCCTCAGCTAGCCGCAGGTAAAAGAAACCTACCTCGGCGAACAAACCATCGACGGCACCACCCTCCAAGGCACCGAAAAGCAGACCATCATCCCCGCCGAACTCAGCACCACCGGTCAACCCATCACCATCACCACCGAATACTGGTACTCCCCCGACCTCGCCGTCTATCTCATCGTCAAACACAACGACCCCCGCACCGGCGAACAGATCGTAGCCGTCACCCACATCGACCGCCACGAGCCACCCTCCTCCCGTTCGCCGTCCCCGCCACATACAAGCTAGTCGACGAAACCCCGCCACCGCCTCAACCGATGCCCATCGGCATCCGCTAAGCAATCCCCACAACCTCAACGTTTCTACTCCACTTCGGATTGAGCTTGTACATCACTCTGAATTGAGTAAGATAAGCCCATCTCTTCTCTTACTCTGCACCGGAGCGCCGCTGCCCTCGCAGCCACTACGCACCGTGCCGTTCTTCGAGTCTCGCCGGAAGCCCCGTTCTCTTCCGCGCCCCACCGATGACCACGCTTCAGGAGAACTTCCTTCAATGCAACTCAGAAAAATAGCCGGCGCCATAGCGCTCGCCTCAATCCTGCCCCTCACCGCCGCCGCCCAGGCTCCCGCTGACTCCGCCGCCCTCGCCGCCATGAAGAAGGAGGCTATCGCCGGCGTCGACGCCCGCGCCAAGCAGGTCCAGGTCATGGTCGACACAGTCTTCAGCTACTCCGAGCTCGGCTACCACGAGACCCACTCCTCCAAATACCTCGCCGACATCCTCGAGAAAAACGGCTTCAAGGTCGAGCGCGGCATCGCCGGAATCCCCACCGCCTTCATGGCCACCTGGGGCGAGGGCAAGCCCGTCATCGCACTCGGCTCCGACGTCGACTGCATCCCGCAGGCCTCGCAGAAGCCCGGTGTCGCCTATCACGATCCCATCGTCGCCGGAGCCCCCGGCCACGGTGAAGGCCATAACTCCGGCATCCCCCTCCAGATCACCGCCGCCCTCGCCGTAAAAGACATCATGCAGAAGAACCACATGAAAGGCACACTCAAGATCTGGCCAGGCGTCGCCGAAGAGCTGCTCGGCGCCAAGGCCTACTACGTCCGCGCCGGCGCATTCAAAGACGTTGACGCCGTTCTCTTCGCGCACGTCGCCAACAACCTCGCCGTCGCTACGGTGGCTTCACCACCCTCGGCGCCGTCTCCGTTCGCTTCGACTTCGTCGGCGAGAGCTCCCACGCCGCCGTCGCTCCCTGGCGCGGCAAGAGCGCCCTCTCGGCGGCCGAGCTCATGGACGTCGGCTGGAGCTTCAAGCGTCAGTTTCTTCGCCCCGTCCAGCGTTCGCACAACGTCATCGTCAACGGCGGCGACCAGCCCAACGTCGTCCCCTCGAACGCCTCCAACTGGTATTACTTCCGCGAGGCCGACGCCGCCCACGTCCGCGAGCTTTGGGACATGGGTGAGAACATGGCCAAGGGCGCGACCATCATGAGCGGCACCACCTACTCCTCCACCGTCCTCGGCAGCGCGTGGCCCGGTTGGTTCAACAAGCCCATCGCCGAGGCCGAGTACGCGAACATCCAGCAGGTTGGCCTGCCCACCTGGTCCGCCGACGACCAAACCCTGGCCAAGGGCATCCAGCACGAGCTCAAAGTCCCCGAGGTCGGCCTCGACACCAAGCTCGCCCAGATGCGTGGCGGCGGCTCCGAAGCCACCTTCTCCGGCGGCCCATCCGACGACATCGGCGACGTCAGCTGGAACGTCCCCACCATCGTCCTCGCCTACCCCTCGAACATCCCCAACCTCCCCGGCCACAACTGGGCCAACGGCATCGCAATGGCCACGCCCATCGCATGGAAAGGCGTCATCGCCGGAGCCAAGGCCCAGGCCATGACCATCCTCGACCTGCTCACCAAACCCGAGATCCTCACCTCCGCATGGGACTACTTCAACAACGTCCAGACCAAGGATCAAAAGTACGTCCCCTTCATCCGCCCCACCGACCACCCCCACCTAGAGCTCAACACCGCCATCATGGACAAGTACAACCCCGAGCTCGAAAAGTACTACTACGACTCCACCAAGTACGCCGACCTACATGGAGCAGCTGGGTATCAAGTACCCCACCATCCGCCCCGCAACCCAGGGCGAAATCACCAACCCCGAACTCCCCACTCCCACCGAGCTCGAAGACACCATCGTCGCCGCCAGCGCCAAAACCGGCGGCAGCTAAAACCCATATGCGGCCCATATGCGGGAGGACGCCTTCAACCGTCCTCCCGCAATTGTCTTCCGCTCAGCTTCGTTCTACCCTGCTAATTCATGCGAGTGAGTCCTACATCGTCGCGTCAAATCATTCGCACAACCCTCCTGCTTCTAACCTTCACCCTCACCGCCTCATCCCAGCCCCCCGCAACACTACCCCACCCGTCCAGCTAACCGCCGCCGAAGATCATCAGCGCCTTATGGATCTCCTCCACATCACCGCGCTGCGTCCCGGCTCCAACCCCCACCCCCAATCGCCCCAACACCGCCAACTACGACGAATCCAAAGCCAATCCCTACCCCAATCTCCCCGACCCACTCATCCTCAACAACGGCAAAAACGTCACCACCGCAAAAGTCTGGTGGACCAAGCGCCGCCCCGAGCTCGTCGAAATCTTCGACCGCGAGATCCTCGGCCGCGTCCCCGCCAACTGTCCCCGCCGTCCACTGGCAGGTCGTCAGCGCCACCCACGAAACCCAGGACGGCATCCCCGTCATCACCAAACACCTCCTCGGCCACGTCGACAACTCCGCCTACCCGCTCATCACCGTCGACATCCGGCCACCCTCACCACCCCCGCCACCGCCCCCGGCCCCGTCCCCGTCATCCTCGAGCTCACCTTCGAAGACTACCCCCAGCCCAACCGCCGCGACGGCACCCCGCAAGCCCCGCTCCCAGCCCAACCCAACGCCCCATGGAAGCAGGACGTCATCCGCAAGGGCTGGGGCTACGCACTCCTCTACCCCACCACCATCCAGGCCGACAACGGCGCCGGCCTAACCCAGGGCATCATCGGCCTCTGCAACCACGGCCAGCCCCGCAAGCTCGAAGACTGGGGCGTCCTCCGCGCCTGGGCCTGGGGAGCATCCCGCGTCCTCGACTACCTCGCAGACCGACAAATCCGTCGACGCTAAACAAGTCGGCATCGAAGGCCACTCCCGCTTCGGCAAGACCGCGCTCGTCGCCATGGCCTATGACCCCCGCTTCGCCGTCGCCTACATCAACTCCTCCGGAGCAGGCGGAGCCAACCTCGCCCGCCGCCACTTCGGCGAGCAGCTCGAAAACATCGCCGCCACCGGCGAGTACCACTGGATGGCCGGCAACTACCTCAAGTACGCCGCCCTCACCCCCAAAGAGATCACCCCCGCCGACATGCCCGTCGACATCCACGAGCTCATCGCCCTCTGCGCCCCCCGCCCCGTCTTCATCGGCGGCGGCACCACCGCCGGCGACGGCTGGGCCGACGTCCGCGGCACCTTCATCGCCGAAGTCGCCGCCGGCCCCGTCTACCGCCTCCTCGGCGCAAAAGACCTCGGCACCACCACCTTCCCGCCCATCGGCACCGCCCTCATCACCGGCGACCTCGCCTTCCGCCAGCACGCCGACGGCCACAACCCCGCCCCCAACTTTCCCACCTTCATCACCTTCGCCAGCCGCTACCTTCAAAGCTCCCACAAGGCCCTAGTACTTTTGACGGAGCCCCGGACTGCCTGCGCTTTGGTATCGTCTTTCCCAAAACATGATCTTTCGTCCCATCTCCGCCTTCTTTCTCTTCCCCATCATGATCGTCCTGGTTCAGCTGGGGAGGCCGATTCCGCAGCACACGTCCCGCCATCTGCGTCAGTTCAGCCGTAGAAGGTGCCGTCTTCGCCCTCTTCGGCCTCCTCCTCGCCTTCACCTTCTCAGGAGCGATCGCCCGTTACGACGATCACCGCAAGATCATCGTCGAAGAGACCAATGCCATCGTCACCGCCTACCTCCGCCTCGATCTCCTTCCCGCCGACGCCCAGCCCGCGCTCCGTCAGGACTTCCGCGAATACGCCGCCGTCCGCGAGCACCGCTTCGACGACAAGCCCGACTCCCGGCAGTCCATCGAACGCTGCCAACCAGAGCGAGCGGCTGCTCAGGGACATCTGGACCCGCTCCCTCGCCGCGGCCACCTCCCCCGGCGCCAATCCCGACGGCATCAGGCTCCTCATCCCCGCCCTCAACACCATGATCGACATCACCGCCACCCGCAAAAACTCTTACAACATGCATCCGCCCGACGTCGTCTTCCTTCTGCTCTTCCTCTTCAGCGCAGGTTGCGCCTTCATAGCCGGAGTCAGCATGGACCCGGCCAAACACCACTGGCTTTACACCTTCGCGTTGGCCTTCACTGTCAGCTTCACCATCTACGCCACCCTCGAGGTCGAATACCCTCGCTACGGCCTCATCCATCTCCCCAGTCAGAACGAAGTGTACGACGACGTCAACATCGTCATGAAGTGATCTATCCCGCCCGTCACTTCCAAATCGTTACAACCAACCCGCCAACCACAATCAGTGCTCCGCCCGTCAACACTCCAACGCTGGGCATCGTGCGAAATATCACATAATTGACGATCTGAAACATCACAAACACCATCGCAACATAAAACCCGGTGACAGCGGCAAAGTCCACCGGCGCCAGGTTCAACGACGTCCCATACAGCGTCAGCAACGTCCCTCCAAGCAGAAAAAGCCCCACCCGCCCCAGCCCAGAAGAATCCCGCAGCGCAACCCTCACCACCGCATCGCCAAACGCCTCAAAGATAGTCGCCGCCAGCACAAACAGAAATATTCTCATACCCCATGCTCTCAGCCGTCTACCCACCGTGCAAGCTGGAGCGCCACCCAACTCGCCAAAAGGTCTTGAACGCCGCCACAATTGCTAGAATAGAACTCTGTGACTCCCCCCGCCATCCTCGAAGACGCAATCCCCCGCCCCTGCGCAAACCCGCCCCAAAGTGGGCTTCGTCTCCCTCGGCTGCCCCAAGAACCTCGTCGACTCCGAGGTCATGATGGGGCTTCTTCATCACAACGGGGCGAGTTGACGCAACCGCGCCGAAGACGCCGAAATCATCGTCATCAACACCTGCTCCTTCATTGACTCCGCCAAGCAGGAGTCCGTCAACACCATCCTCGAGATGGTCCAGCACAACAGCAGAACGGCGGAAAAGCCCAGCGCCTCATCGTAGCCGGCTGCCTCGTCGAGCGCTACCGCGACGAAATCCAGAAAAACATCCCCGAAGTAGACGCCGTAGTAGGCACCGGCGAACTCGAAGCCATCCTCGCCGCCGCCGGTCTCACCCCCAGCGGCCACGCACACCAACTCCCCCTTCAACATCCTCCCCCAGGGCACACCCGAAGCCACCATCCACACCCACGCCATCGGCAAAGCCCAGACCGACGCCGAAGTAGCGCAGCTCGAATCCCTAAGCACGCAGCAACTCATCGACCGAGCCCCCAGCGCCGTACCCCAACACTCGCGCCCCCTCGCCGACCCCGAACACGACCCCGAAATCGCCCCGCAGCTCCGCATCGTGCAATCCCTCGCCGAGACCGGCACCACCCACGGCGACGAGCCTTTGAACCACACCGGCGATCACATCGCCCACATCCCCGACGCAGGCACAAAATCTTTACCTCCCAGCAGCGCAAATTCGAAGCAGCAAAATAGAAGTGTCATTCTGAGCGAAGCGAAGAACCCCCGCATCTTGCCGGTTGAGCCACAGATGTCTCATGCGACCAGCCGCCCCGAAGGCGACGCCCGCGAACGATCCGGCCGCTTCTCCCGCGCCACCTGGGACGGCGCAACCGCCGCACTCCCCGAGTACCTCTACTACGACGCAACCCCCCGCATCCTGACCACCCCACGCGCCAGCGCCTACATCAAAATCGCCGAAGGCTGCGACCATCCCTGCTCCTTCTGCATCATCCCCCAGCTACGCGGCAAGTTCCGCTCGCGCCGCATGTCGTCCATCGTCGCCGAAGCCGAGAACCTCATCGCACAAGGCGTCCGCGAGATCACCCTCATCGGCCAGGACACCACCTGCTACGGCGAAGACCTGGGCTTCAAAGACGGCCTCGCCACCCTCCTCGACGCATTCGCCCCACTCCCCGGCCTCCGCTGGCTGCGCTTCCTCTACGCCTACCCCAACAAGGTCACCACCCGCCTGCTCGACACCATCGAAAGGCACGACAACATCGCAAAATACCTCGACGTCCCCCTCCAGCACGCCAGCCCCTCGGTCCTCAAGCGCATGAAGCGTGGCGGAAACCCGACCAATCTTTCTCAAGCTTATAGCCAAGGCCCGCACGCATCGTCCCCGGCATCGTCATCCGCACCAGCTTCATCGTAGGCTTCCCCGGCGAGACCGAAGAAGACTTCGCCACTCTATGCGACTTCGTCACCGCCGCAAAATCGACTGGCTCGGCGTCTTCACCTACTCCGACGAAGAAGGCGCGAAGGCCTTCGAACTGACCTCCGCATTAAAAATCCCCAAGCGCACAATAGAAGCCCGCCGCCGCAAACTAATGAAGCTCCAGCAAAAGATCAGCACCAAATCCAAAGCCGCCTGGGTAGACCGCGAGATCGACCTGCTCGTAGAAGGCGAGTCCGAAGAGACCGAACTCCTCTGGCAAGGCCGCACCCCCCTGCACGCCCCCGAGATCGACGGCAAAGTCCTCATCAACGACTTCGGCCCCCACGAAACCCTCGTCCCCGGCACCTTCTACCGAGCCCTCATCACCGAGTCCCACGACTACGACGTAGTAGCCCGCATCCTCGATTGAAAAGATGCATAGATTGAAAGATGCACGGTTAAAGTGACAAAAGGCCCGCTGACAAAAGAGCGGACCTTCCGTTCACTCAATCGAACAACCTTTTAGTGGTGATGGCCACCACCGCCACCACCGCCACCACCGTGGCTACCCTGAAATCCGCCGCTGTGTTCACCGCTGGGACTGTGGTTTGCGGTGCCTACGTGACCTTGCCCATCCCGCGCCTCGTTCGGCTGGAAGTGGGTGAACGGCGTCGCTCCACGCTCCGGCATCGGTCCCACATAGCCGTGGTGAGGATCGTAGCGGTTATCAACGTGGCCGTAGAAGCCATGAGGACCATGGAACCATGGGCCGGCGCCGATGAATACCCCGCCGACGAACCAATCGGGCCCGTAGTAACCATAGGGAGCACAGTAGTACGGCGGATAGTCAAAGTACCCATACGGACACACAGGCGCCACGCCAATATTGACAGAGACCTGAGCCGGTGCCACAGACACGCTGCTCGCCAGTGCAACAGCGAGAGCAGAGAAGACAGCAAATAACTTCCATCGCGACATAATATTCTCCTCCAACTCTTTAGTTAGAGCACCTGGGAGAACTGCGAGTTGCGTCTCCGGGCACTCGCGACCCAGCAAACCCTCTCCCGGTCGAGACCATCTCCAGGGACAACACCGCCAAACTCCCCCAGATCGACCACCATACCGTCCGCATCCTCAAATGATCTCTGCCCGGTGATCCGCGGCAAGCGGCACTAAATGTTTACCAGAGTAGACTTACTCGTCCCCATGTTCCGAGCCACCACCCAGGCGCCAGCTGCGATCGCCCACGAGATAAAAAACGCCGTCCACGCAAAAAGCGTCAAAGCAGGTTGCTGATCTCGAACCATCTGCCAGTCCCAACTGATGCCGATAGGTTATCGCTCCGCGACCAATCAGAACGCCTCTCATAAATCCCGGGATGAATCTCTCTAGCCTCTCACACATCTACTTGGTTGCTGCCATCTGAAGCTGACGGAAGGTCATTCCATGGATTTAAAGTTGAAAAACAAAACCGCCATCGTAACCGGAGGCTCCGCCGGCATCGGCCTCGCCATCGTGCAATCCCTCACCGCCGAAGGCGTCACCGTCACCGTCCCCGGCCGCTCCAAAGAAAAACTGGAAGCCGCCCTCAAAGGCATCCCTAACGTCCGCGCCATCGAAGCCGACATAGCCACCGCCGCAGGCGCGCAGTCCCTCATCGATCAAATCCCCTCCACCGACATCCTCATCAACAACCTCGGCGCCTACCAGGTCAAAGCCTTCGCCGACATCACCGACGCCGACTGGCTCTCCATCTTCGAGACCAACGTCCTCTCCGGCGTCCGCCTCTCCCGCCATTATTTTCCCGGCATGCTCGTGCGCAACGATGGCCGCATCATCTTCATCTCCTCCGAGTCCGGCGTCATGACCCCCGCCGAGATGATCCACTACGGCGTCACCAAATCCGCGCAGCTAGCCATCTCCCGCGGCCTCGCCGAGCTCACCAAAGGCACCCCCGTCACTGTCAACTCCGTTATGCCCGGCCCCACTCGCTCCGAGGGCATCGTCGACTTCCTCAAAAACATCTCCTCGCTCCCCAACCCAACCCCCGAGCAAGCCGAAAAAGAGTTCTTCGAGAAACACCGCTCCAGCTCTCTCCTCCAGCGCCTCGAAGAAGCCGAAGAGATCGCCAACCTAGTCACCTTCCTCGCCAGCCCACTCTCCTCCGCCACCAACGGAGCAGCCCTGCGCGCCGAAGGCGGCCTCCTCCGCTCCATTGTCTGAGTCCTCAGAGACTCGATGTAAGATCGCACCACGCAGGACTCGATCGGGCGTTACGCATTGATCGCATCGAGTAGCTAAAAATAAGAAGACAGATAATGAGCCAAACCATACAGTACAAGGGCTATGAAGGATCGGTTCTCTACAGCGCCGAAGACCGTCTCCTGCACGGAAAGATTCTCGGCATTCGCGACATGGTCATCTATGACGGAATCGACATTGCGACTATCGAAAAGAACTTCTGCGATGCCGTCGACGAGTACCTGGCATTCTGCAAGCAGAGAAACAAGCCTCCAAACATTCCGTCCAAAGGCAGCTTCAACATTTAGCCTGAAAGTCTGAGCACCCTGATCCTCATGACCAAATCAATCACCCGCTGCCCCTGGGCCGCCAACTCCACCCCCATCATGCAGGCCTATCACGACGAAGAGTGGGGCGTCCCCATCTACGACAGTCGCGAGCTCTGGCAGCACCTCATGCTCGACGGCTTCCAGGCCGGCCTCGCCTGGAGCATCATCCTCAACAAGCGCCCCGCCTTCCTCAAGGCCTTCAAAAACTTCGACCCCGAAAAGGTCGCTCGCTTCAAAGAGCCCGACATCCTCCGCCTGCTCGACAACCCCGGCATCGTCCGCTCCCGCGCCAAGATCGAAGCCACCATCGGCGGCGCCCGAGCCTACCTCGCCATGCAGCAATCCGGCGAAGACTTCTCCCAGTTCATCTGGAACATGGCCGGCGGCAAACCCATCCAGCACAAAGGCCCCATCCTCGCCAGCACACCACTCTCCGAAGAGATCTCAAAGACCCTCAAAAAACGCGGCTTCAAATTCGTAGGCCCCGTAATCGTCTACGCCTGGATGCAGGCCGTCGGCATCACCAACGACCACGCCCCCGACTGCTTTCGCCGCAAACTACAGCCATAATGAATCAACCTCACACACAAAAAAGCCCCGGCAGCCGATCAAGGCAACCGGGGCTTTTAGCGGATGCTGAAAAGTCTTTGCTTTGAAGCGTCGGGACTGGTAGCCCAATGCTTTAGCTTTGGGTCTCCGCGCCGTAAAGGCAATAATTTCAATGGGCTTTAGAGGATGCTGAAAAGTCTTTGCTTTGAAGGGGCGGGACTTTAGTCCCGCCGTAGAGGCAATAATTTCAATGGGCTTTAGCCCCCGAGGGAATGTTTATATGGGCCAACAAGACTCTTTCAGCATCCTCTTTGGCTTCTCAAACTTATTTTGAGAACCGGCTGCGAACCAGCACTGCCAGACCGGTCATACCCGTTCCCAGCAGAATCAGCGAAGAAGGCTCCGGCGTCGGATCCACCGATGCATCCAGCGATGGAACAAACGATCCCACGATCGTTCCCGCATAGTCCAGACCCTCGTTATACGACGCCACCTGTTGTACATCGAACGTCAACACATTCAGGCCGCTCAAAATCCCGTCAAAGGAAAAGGTGAAGGGCGTAATGCAGTCCGGCACCACGTCCGAGCAGTGCGCATAGTTGTTCCCATCCGCGCTGGCCGCCGCCAGAATCAGGGTGCCATTCAGGTAGACCGAAAGAGTATCGTCCGCCAGCACCGTCAGGCTGCCTTCATACGTATTGTCGGTCGTCTTCGAAGGTACGTTGAACGTCGTTGTATAGATGTAATCGCCGTCGGGAGCAAAGGTGGTCAGATCCGCCCCCGTGCCCGGATCGTACGAAACATAGCTCGAGGAGCCGAGTGCACTGTGCCACACCGTACCGGCGCTGACGTCGTATGTATCTGTACTTCCGTTGTTTACCATTGAACTGTCCGGTACGTACAAGGTAGCGGTATTGTTATAGCCGGGGTTGGCGACTGTGTCTGCATAGCTTCCCAAAGTCAGTGTTGAGGCATGCATGGCGGTGAAACCGCCGGACAGAAAGGCAGAAATAACTAAAAACTTGCAGGTCGTCATCATAAGGGGAGGGCTCCAAAGTTAGCTCTAAACTATCTGCTACAGCCAACTTACGAGCAATCGGCTCGCCATCTGGGAACAACCCCGCAAACCTGCGACTATCTCTACTCGAAATCCATACTTAGCCCAAACCGGCCATTTTCGAAGCAGTTAGCCGCACTACGCAAAATTTTGCCTACAACGAGTATTTATTACCGGGACCACGTAACCCTTTCCACCGAGCGAAGGCCCCGTAATACAGACGAGTACCCCTTCTGCTCCGACCGCGTCCATCCATTCTCCGACGCTGGCCATCGATTCATAGGCTAGAGATATCTGAGAGTCCCATTGCCTTTTAATTGTCATCTTTCCCAGGTTGTTTCGCCTTTGCCGCTGTTTCTGAGATAGGTCCGGACTTCCAGTCCGGATATTTCAAAGCCACAACAAATCCGGGCTTTAGCCCCTGGGACATGCTCTCTTATCTCGCGCTGCCATCCCCACCCGCAACAACCTCAAGCAAAACATTGTCCCCATTCCGAATCACAACACGCTTCTTGGGATTGGCAACAGTAATCAATCCTCGCGACGATTCCAGCGTCGCCCCCACATCATATCCATAAAGCCCCTTCGCCGAAGTCGAGAACACCCCCATCGCCCGCGGGAGCTTCATCCCATCCACCGTCACCGGCAGGCTATAGACTCCGTCGAAGTCCGCATACCCCACCGTCCGCATCCCACTGCCAACAACATCGCCCACCCATCCTGACCGCGCTACGAAATCTCCGCCCACCTGCTGCGTCGTCCAGCTGGCCGGATTCGAATTCCCGCGATCCGTAGCCCCGGTTGCCGGCAGAAACGTATCGCCGACCGACATAATATTCGCGATCGCCACAGCCCTCGTCACCACCGGAGCCGTCTGCCCTCGATAGCTCAACTGAGTAAACCGAATCGTCAGCACTGAAGGATGTGCAGCCGTCCCGTCCCCCGCGGTTGACTCCACAACCTCGCCGCGAACTGTCGCGCCCCTGTCGAGATACGAATCCTCCGAGACCGGAACCCGCTGCGTCGTCACGGCCATAAAGACGGTGCCCGGCTTCGTCTTCCCGGCGCGCAGCGTTTGGCCCATCTGCACCGGCAGAGTAATGCCCGCCGGCATCGCCTGCAGTTGTGAGACCGCGTGAACTCGTTCCGGCCCCTCCCACGCAGCGGCTGGAATAGCAAGAACCGCCAACCACATCCAGGCTCCCAACCCGAAACCTGCCGCCAGCCTCGAGCCCGCCATAAAAAGCACCCTCTCATCCGTTTAGACGTCAAATATCCGCCCGCCGCAGCCCCATCCGCACCATCACTTCAAGATTGTCATCCTGAGCGCAGCAGATCACAGTACTATCGTGATCTGCGAAGTCGAAGGACCCCGCTAGATCTGACTTGCCACAGCATTTAATAGCTTTCCGGCAAAAAGGCTAGTTTCTTTTCAAGTCTGTGATGTGGAATCAAAGACAGAGTCGATTACGATGATTCGATGAAACGCATTGTCCTCTGGGGCGTAATTACGATCGCCGTTTTCGCGCTTCTCTGGGAGGCGGCATATCCGGATCGCTACGACCGAAAGAATCCCCACTACGTCGCTTGGAAGTATCACTTGCTCCCGATGGATGCACATCGGGCTGTCAGCGTCATGACGGAAGACCCAGACCGGAACTGGCTCGTCTTAGGCAAATCGAAAGAGGAATTGGAGCAATGTTTTGGTTTCGTTCTTACAGTAGATCAAATCCGGCCTTACCTCCGCGACTACTGCGCCGCAGCCCGGCCCAGCGCAGACGTGCTTTTTCTCAACTCGAACGACCTCATGGTGGTGATGAGCCATGGCCGCGCAGTCGAAGTTGTGACCTGCAAAGGCTGATGCGCTCCAACCCCACGAGTGCCTTCGTACCTTTTAGAATGGAACCAGCCATGGCGACCACACCCAAAGCCCTCTTCTGCCCCACCTGCCGCAAAGTAGTCCTCGCCACCGACGACGTACTTCCCCTTCTGCTCCGACCGCTGCCGCATCCTCGACCTCGGCAAGTGGGCCTCCGGCGACTACAAAATCTCCACCCCCATCCAGGACCCCGACCTCCTCGAAGAGCTGGCCCGCGCCAAAGCCCACCGCCACCCCAGCGGCAACGACGAAGACTAGACGCCTAACCCCCAAAACAAAGTGCGCCCCATGACACGCCTACCACCCTGGAATGAATACTTTACAAGCAAAGCACTCTACCCCCGCGCCCACTCACTCCTAACCCCAATCGATACTAGACTTTGCCCAAAATCACGGGGAGGGGGTGTACCCGCTACACTAGTCCAGATGGCCCAACAAATCCCTCTCACGCAGCCCCCAGCAAAGAAGACCCTCTGGGCCTGGCTCATCGCCACCTTCTTCGGAGCAGGCCTCCTAAAACCCGGCCCCGGAACCTACGGCAGCGTCGCCGCCGTGCTCCTCTGGTTCGCCGCCGCCCACGCCCTTCACCCCTCAGCCACAGCCCTCGCAATCGGCACCACAGTAGCCGCCATCGCCGCCACCCTCATCGGCATCCCAGCCGCCACCATAGTAGCCCGCGAATCCGCCCGCAAAGACCCCGGCCACGTAGTCATCGACGAGGTAGCCGGCCAGCTCATCGCCCTGATCCTCTGCCCCCCGGACTGGGCCCACGCCATCCTCGCCCTCATCCTCTTCCGCCTCTTCGACATCCTCAAGCCCTGGCCCATCCGCAAGCTCGAAACCCTCCCCGCCGGCACCGGCATCATGCTCGACGACGTCGCCGCCGGCCTCCTCGCCCTCGTCTGCGCGCAGCTCTCATCCACTTCCACCACTAAACAGTGGTGCTTCCGACTTGCTCCTTGCGCTCCCCCCCGCGCCGCTCTACTCTAAGCACAGCCATGAAGCCTCTCCTCTCGCTCCTCAAATCCGATAAACCCGAGAAGCCGGAGAAGAATGGTCACCCCGAAAAGCCCGCCGTCCCGTCCTCCCAACCTCACCTCGACAGCATCGTCCCATCCGCAGCCATGCCCGGCGGAGACGTCGAAATCCACGGCACAAATCTCGGCGCCTCCCCTCGCTTCGCACTCCCCACGCCACCATCGGCGACATCGCCGCTCCCATCCTCCTCACCCGCCCCACCCGCGCCACCCTCCGCGTCCCCGACGGCACCATCTCCGGCGACATCCTCCTCCGCCGCAACGGCGACTCCACAACCCCCTGCCCCTCCGCGTAGCCGTCCCCATGGCCGAAAATCTCCACCCCGTCGCCAACCCCGCCGTCGACGCCAACGGCAATGTCTTCGCAACCGTCTCCGGATCCCGCGGCCAGCAAGTCCCCGTCTCCATCTTCTGCATCCAGCGCGACCTCCAAATTCGCCCCTTCGTCCGCGATCTGCTCAACGCCACCGGCCTCGCCTTCGGGCCCGACGGCTACCTCTACTGCAGCTCCCGCGCCGAAGGCACCATCTATCGCATCTCCCCCACCGGCGCCGTCTCCACCTACGCCGAAGGCCTCGGCATCGCCACCGGCATCGCCTTCGATCCGCGAGGCAATCTCTTCGTCGGCGACCGCACCGGCACCATCTTCAAGATCACCGCCGCGCCAACCCGCCCCCGAAGCCTCCGCCACCGAGCCACCACCATCTTCGTCCACGCCACCCTCGAACCCTCCATGGCCGCCTACCACCTCGCCTTCAACGCCAGCGGAACCCTCTTCGTCACCGGCCCCACCACCAGCTCCAACCAGGCCATCCACGCCATCGATGCCCGACGGCACCACCAGCGTCTTCTATCAAGGCCTCGGCCGCGCTCAAGGCATGGCCTTCGACGTAGACGATAACCTCTACATCGCCGCCAGCCTCCACGGCCAGCGCGGAATAGTCCGCATCACCCCAGACAAAAAAGCCACCCTCGCGCTCTCCGGCCAGAACCTCGTCGGCCTCGCCTTCCTCGAAGACGGTTGCGCCGCCCTCGCCACCCGCGACGCCCTCTACCACATCGACCTCGGCATCGAAGGCCGCCCTCTCGTTTAATCTTAGAAAAAATCTCCCGCCAATCAGGCTCTTTGCAACTCTGCGTGCACGGAATCGCCCTGCACCTCTCTCAGTCCCGACATCAGAATCGGCAGCACCATCTGCAGCGCCGTATCCGCCATCTCGTCGGCCGACGCACGCCCTTCTGTGTTGAACCACTCCTTCACCGACCCATAGATAGCCCAGCTCGCCGCCGCCACAACCATCGGTCCCGGCGGTCCCGACAGCCCGGCACTCTTGTCACTCGGAATCCCCTCAGCCAGCACTCGCCCGATCGCCTGCGTGATCGCCGCGTCCACCAGCGGCTGGAAGGCGCTCTGTTTCTGGCACGTCCCATCGCTCTTATGCATTTGTGTAAGGTAGTCGCACGTCGCCAGAATCACCGCTCTCGCCGCCGAAGGACAGCTCCCATCGAACCGAACCTGCCGCTCATGCAGCAGCTTGTGAAACCCGCCTCCCACCATCGCGTCCAGCAGCGCGAACTTGTCCGTGTAGTGATCGTAGAAAGTAGCCCGGTTTACCGTCGCTACGTCCGTGATGTCCTGCACCGACACTTCGTCGAAGCTCTTCGTCTGCATTAGTTGCAGCAAAGCCCCCTGCAAAAGCTGTCGCGTCCGCCGGATACGCGGATCGCGAACCTCGCAATCTGAGACTGGCATTTAATTCCCCTTCAACCCATTAGAGCGCACGAAGGTAAAAAAAGAATCCTTAAAACAACGCCCGTCGTCTATTGTTTAGACGACATATGTAGCTTAGACATCTCATGTCGATAAGGAGCCAGTCATGCCCACTCTTCTGCAGCTCGATTCGAGCCCACTCGAATCCTCCATCACCCGCGAGCTTACCCGCGAATTCGTCACCACCTGGACCGCTGCCCACCCCGAAGCCACCGTCCTCCACCGCGACCTCGCCGTCAACCCGCCCGCACCCATAGACGCCACATGGATAGGCGCGAACTTCACTCCCGCCGACGCCCGCACCGCCGACCAAAAAGCCACCCTCGCCCTCTCCGACCAGCTCATCGCCGAGCTCGAGCAGGCCGATGAGTACGTCTTCGGCGTCGCCATGCACAACTTCTCCATCCCCTCCACCCTCAAGCTCTGGATCGACCAGATCGCCCGCGGCGGCCGCACCTTCTCCTACGGCGCAAACGGCCCCGAGGGCCTGCTGAAGGGCAAAAAGGCCACCGTCCTCATCGCCACCGGCGGCAACTATGACCCGGCCACGCCCTTCGGCGCCTACAACTTCGTCGAGCCCTACCTCAAGACCGTCCTCGGTTTCCTCGGCATCACCGACGTGCGCTTTATCACAGCCGGCGGCGCAGCCCAGCTCAACTCCGGCAAGGTCGACCGCAGCACCTTCCTCAAGCCTGCGATTGAACAGATTCGAGCCATCGCCGCCTGAGTCCGCATCATCAAAAATCGCTACAAACGAATTTAGAACTCTCGCTTCACCGGCCATTGCCGCTCACTGAAAGGACATCCATGAAGATCGCCGCACTCGTCGCAAGAATCCTGATGGGGCTCGTCTTCCTCATCTTCGGTCTCAACAAATTCCTCAACTTCATTCCCGCGCAGATGCCACCTGGCACCGCCGGCCAGTTCGCCGGCATCCTCTTCACCACTCACTATCTCTGGATAATCGCCACCATCGAAGTCGCCTGCGGAATTCTCTTCCTCATCAACCGTTACGTCGCTCTCGCACTCACATTGGTCGGCCCTATCCTCGTCAACATCCTGATATTCCACACCCTCATGCAACCGTCCGGTCTCCCCATCGGGCTCGTAGTCGCTATCTGCTGGTTCACAGTCTTCTACATCCATCGAGCAGCCTTCGCCGGAATCTTCCCTCAGAACGCATAACCGCACGTCGGCTCAATCAGCCCCCACTTCGCTCGCACCGGGAGAGGGGGCTGATTATTTTTGCCGTAAATCCCGCTACATTGCCTTGTCTTTGACGCAAAAGAGTCTTACCATCAGACTCCTTCCCGAACAACGCTCGGAGCACGCGCATGGGCCATCGCGCGACTATCTGAGGGGCCACCAGACGATCCGCGCACGTGGAAGATCGAGGGTCACCCATGAAGCCCTGCCATTCGAACCTCTCCCTGAAGCTCAGCCTCGCGATGCTCCTTATCGCTCTCACAAATTTCCTCTCCGCAGCCGGTCAGGACCTCACGCCCGGCCTCACTTACATCTGCAACGGTGAGCGCCTATCCATCGAGAACTGCAACATCCGCGACACCTCCGACACCTCCACCTGCATGGTCGGCCATCCCGACCACGTCATGGCGAACGGCCTCATGCAGTACACCACCATGACCCGTGGCGATTTGAAGAAGCTCTTCCCCACCTGCAAGCAACCCTCCCCCCAACAGCTCGCCGCAGCAAAGGCCTTCCAGCAAAAGCAGCAGGACACCTACAACGCCAACGTCCAGAAGGCGAATCAGCAGGTCGACTCCATTGAAGCTCAAGCGCGCGCCGTCCCCGGTCAACCAGCGCCTCCCAAAAACGCCGAGGAGCGCGAGCTGCGTCGCTGCGTCTCCTCAGGACGCCTTGCTTCCAGCTGCACCGGCAACTCGCTGCTCGGAGCCTTCGGTCAGATGCTCTCCGCGGTCCTTCCCACCGGCGGCAACCAGCAACCAGTCGCCGGCCCGACCATGGCGGGCGTCTTCCAGGGCGCCGGCAACTGGCGCCTCGACTTCATCGACGGCGGCGTCCTCGTCAACTGTGGGTTCCTCTCACCCAATCAAGAGAGCTACTCTCTGGCATTCAAGCCCACCGGCGCTGTCCTCACCATCGCCACCACTCCCAGGCCTCTCGTCCTCTCCGTCCGCGCTGACGGCACCATCGTCGGGCCGCCGGGTCAGGTCACCATCGACGGAGTAGTCGCCGGCGGCTACACCGCGGGCTCCTCCACCCCCGGCCATACCGAGACCTCGCAGACCACAAGCCATCAAACCGTCAGTCAGAGCCAGGCAGGCGCCTACTCCCAGTCCCAGCTCACCTATCAGGGCAACGGTCAATACGACGCCGCGACCACCACCACGTCAAGCACCTACGTCCCCGGCACATCCACTCCCGGCTATACAAATTTCGTGCCCAGGCGAGCCACCTGCCCCGCGATAAGCCTCTCCTCCAAAGGCGCCGGCGTTGGCATCCAGACCATGCAGACCGATCTCCTCAAATCCATGCTCGGCGGTGACAAAGGCCCACCCACGCCTCCCGGCATCCGCATGCACGGTATCTTCGCCGCCGCCACCACCGGTTTCAGCGTCGAGTTCTACCCCGAATCCGTCATCCTGGGCTGTGGCCCCGACGCCGCCCGCGCCTACCCCTACACCGTCGCGGCTAATGCCACCGGCGCCGCAGTAAAGATCGACGCACCCGACCACCCGCTAACCCTCGCCATCAAACCCGACGGCTCTCTCGACCCCGGCGTCACCGGCCCCTATCAGGTCCACGGACGCATCGTCACCGGCCAGGACAACAACGACAACTACACCTTCGCCCCCATGGAGCAGACCTGCAATCTCGCTGTCCTCACTCCCGCCAAGACCATCCCCTCGAGCGGCGGCACAGCCGCAACCATGGTCGCATCCACAGCAGGAGCAGCCCCGGCCAACGGAGGCGGCACTCTCCCCGTCCCCGGCGCCACCCTCGGCAACGCCACTCTCTCCATCGTCTCCGGATTCCCCCCGCAGCCCGGCACGCCCAACCCTCTCGCCGCTCACCCCTACACCCTTCTGCGCGACAGCCTTCCAAACATCATCACCAAGGCCGGCGTCCCCATCCCGCCCGGCTCATCCCCCTACAAATTCCTCGGCACAGCCTGTGGAACCAACTCTCCCGACTGTCAAAAGATCCTTAACGCTATCAAGGCCAACGCCGCCTCCGCCGTTCGCGCCGACGTTAACGGCAGCGGCACCTTCCCCGGCGTCGCACCCGGCACCTACTACCTGATGATCTCAACCCAGCTCAAAAATCAAAGCCTCGTCTGGAGCCTCCCCGTGCAACTCAAGCCCGGCGCAAACTCCGTCACCCTTAGCCAGAGCAACGCAACACCGCTCAACTAAGCCCACGCCACCGAATGCCATCCCGGTTCACTCCAGCGAGCAAACATGCTCCAATGAATCCATCATGCCCGACCCCACGCCCCCATCCACCGCCGTCTTCGATCTATCCGCCATCGCGCGCAACTTCCCTCCCACCGCAGCCACCATGCTCCTCGACACCCGCCTCGTCGACGAGCCCGCCGCCAGCGCCCGCGTCTTCCGCGTCTACACACCCGCGCCCGCCCATTACCACGCCACCTGCGACGAATACCTTCTCGTCCTCTCCGGCCGCGCCACCCTCTTCCTCGGCGACACGCCGCCCTTCGAAGTCGGCCCCGGAAAACTAGTCTTCTTCAAGCGAAACACCGTCCACGGCAACACCGAGATCCTCGAACACCCTTTCGTAGTCTTCGCGGTCGACACCCCCCGCCGCGACCCCAGCGACATCATCTTCGTCAACCCCGCCGACGGCACCCCTGACACCTTCATACAAAGCAAAGCCCTCTACTAAGCAAAACAATCACCTGCAATATCATTTCTAGATACAGCCCTGTACCTCTATTCAGCGCGCCAAGTCTTATCGCGCATCGAAAGCAATAAATGATCGCTGAAATCATCGCAGCCGGCTCAGAGATGCTCACGCCCTACCGGCAGGACACCAACTCCCTCTTCCTCACCGAGGCCCTCAACACCCTCGGCGTCCAGGTCGCCTTTAAGACCATCGTCGGCGACAACCTCGCCCACCTCACCTCCGCCGCCCGCATCGCCATCTCCCGCGCCGACATCGTCATCTTCTCCGGAGGCCTCGGCCCCACCGAAGACGACCTCACCCGCGAAGCCGCAGCCGCAGCCCTCAACCTCACCCTCCACCCCGACCCCGCCATCATCGAAACCCTCAAAAAACGTTTCGCCGCCCGCAACCTCGTCATGCCCTCCAACAACGCCAAGCAAGCCGACGTCCTCACCGGAGCCACCATCCTCGACAACAAAAACGGCAGCGCCCCCGGCCAATACCTCGACACCACCATCTTCCACTCTGACCGCCAAGCGCCCGCAAAATCGTCATCCTCCTCCCCGGCCCACCCAACGAGCTCAAGCCTCTCTTCACCGAACAGGTCCAGCCGCTCCTGCGCGCCGCGCTCCCGCCGATGCATCTCGTCCGCCGCCTCGCTCCGCATGGCCCTCATCCCCGAGTCGCAGGTCGACGCCCGCACCGCCCCCATCTACCAGCAGTACCCCGACATCGAGACCACCATCCTCGCCGGCTCCGGCGAGATCCAGCTCCACTTCCTCTGCCGTCCAAACCCACCCTCGCCGAAGCCGCAGGCCCGCGTCGACGAGCTCGCCGAAAAGTCGAAGCCGAGATGGACGACACCATCTTCTCCTCCCACGGCGAGCGCCTCGAAGAGATCGTCCTCCTCAACCTCGGCCTCCGCAACCTCACCCTCAGCACCGCCGAGTCCTGCACCGGCGGCCTGCTCGCCCAGCGCCTCACCGCCATCCCCAACAGCTCCCGCACCTTCCTCGGCGGAGCCGTCGTCTACTCCGCCGAACTAAAAACCCCCTTCGCTGACGTCCCCGCCGAACTCATCGCCACCCACGGCCCGTCAGCGCCGAAATAGCCCGAGCCCTCGCCGAAGGCATCCGCACCCGCACCAACTCCTCCCTCGGCATCTCCATCACCGGAATCGCCGGCCCAACCCCTGGCACCGGCCCCGACGCCGACAAACCCATCGGCCTCATCTACATCGCCCTCGCAACCGCCACCGACACCGAACTCAAAGAACTCAACCTCACTGGAGACCGCGAGCGCATCCGCTTCTGGGCCACCCAACACGCCCTCGAACTAATCCGTCGCTCCCTCCTCTAGCTCATCGAAGAACCTGCAACAACTTTCATTTATCTTTCAACAGCCTCACCGTTGGTCATTCCGCGGCCTCATTGTTTGTCATTCCGCAGCGAAGCGGAGGAATCCGCTTTTGCATTTGCTTCTAGGTAACCCAAGGCTTCAGCCTTGGGCTTATGTGCCTACCTAAGATGCCGGGCTTTAGCCCCGGGGTATGTTCCCTTATCACCGCCGACCTCAGGCCAACTCCGTACATCGGCCATCAGTAAATAAAAATCCAATAGAGCTACAAATTCAATAGAACATATTGATACCATGGAGATCGCCCATCAGGCCGTCAAAGGAACACAAATGTCCTCCCGCGATCTCTCCCGCCGGCAATTCATAGGCTCCGCCGCAATCGCCAGCCATCGCCCTCCCCGTTCTCCGTTCCATCCCCTCAGCCTTCGCCGCCGACCCCTACACCCCACCCACCTCCCCCCGCACCACCTTCAACTTCAATCTCGACTGGAATTCATCCGTCAGGACGTTCCCAGACGCCGAAGCCCCCGCCTTCGACGACTCCAAATGGGACACCGATCAGCACCCCGCACAGCTTCAACGACGTCGACTCCTTCCGCCACATCATCTCCCACAGCGGCGGCGACCGCGGCACCTACAAGGGCCTCGCCTGGTACCGCAAACACTTCACGCCTCCCCGCCGACCTCTCCGGCCACAAGCTCTTCCTCGAGTTCGAAGGCATGCGCCAGGCCGGCGACATCTTCCTCAACGGCAAACACATCGGCCTCTACGAAAACGGCGTCACCGCCTACGGCATCGACATCACCAGCGCCGTCCTCTTCGACGGCAAAGAAAACGTCCTCGCCATCAAGCTCGACAACACCACCACCTACAAAGAGCGCGCCACCGGCACCGCCTTCGAGTGGAACGCCAACGACTTCAACCCCGACCACGGCGGCATCAACCGCCGCGTCTGGCTCCATGTCACCGGCCCCATCCACCAGACCCTCCCGCTCTACTACGGCCTCGAGAGCCAGGGCGTCTACGTTCACGCCGCCAACTTCAACATCCCCGCCGACAGTCCGCCGACATCACCGTCGACTCCGAGGTCCGCAACGCCTCCGGCGACCGCGCCACCGTCACCCTCTCCGTCGTCATCGTCGACAGCAACGGCCAACTCCGCGCCCAGTTCGACGGCGACCCCGTCGACATGGTCGACGGCGAAAAGAGCGTCCTCACCGCCACCGGCACCCTCGAAATCCGCGCGCTTCTGGAGCCCCGACACACCCACCCTCTACGACGTCTACACCATCCTCACCGTCAACGGAAAGCCGTCGACGTAGTCCGCACCACCACCGGCTTCCGCAAGACCGCGTTCAAAGGCGGCGCCGGCACCGGCGGCGTCTTCATCAACGACAAGTTCACCTACCTCAAAGGCTTCAGCCAGCGCTCCACCGACGAGTGGGCCGGCCTCGGCGGTGCCTACCCCGACTGGCTCCACGACTTCACCGCCAGCATGATCCGCGACAGCCACGCCAACTACGTCCGCTGGATGCACGTCTCCCCGCAGCGCATCGACGTCGACGCCCTCGACCCGCTACGGCATCGTCCAGGTCTGCCCCGCCGGCGACAAGGAGCGCGACGTCACCGGCCGCCAGTGGGACCAGCGCGTCGAGGTCATGCGCGACTCCATGATCTACTTCCGCAACAACCCCAGCATCCTCTTCTGGGAGGCCGGCAACACCGTCGTCACCCCCGACCACATGCAGCAGATGGTCGCCCTGCGCAAGCAGTTCGACCCCGAAGGCGGCCGCGTCGTCGGCGCGCGCGGCAACGACGACGTCGCGGCCAACACCGCCCTCACGCCCGTCGCCGAATACTACGGCGTCATGATCGGCCAGGACCCTGACAGACCCCGACGCGCTCAACGACCCCACCGACATGTTCCGCGCCTACTCCGCCGCCCGCCGCGACCGCGCCCCGCTCATCGAGACCGAAGACTTCCGCGAAGAAGGCGCACGCCGCATCTGGGACGACTACTCCCCGCCCTACTTCAAGGTCAAAAAAGGTCCCAACGACACCTGGCAGACGCAACTCCGACTACGTCTTCAGCTCCGAGAGCCTTCGCCCTCGCCGGCGTCAGCCGCTACTGGGACTACTGGCAGAACCGCATCTCCAACCCCGACCCCGCGCACTCCAAGTGGTCCGGCTACGCCTCCATCTACTTCTCTGACTCCGACGCCGACGGCCGCCAGGACTCCAGCGAAGTCGCCCGCGTCAGCGGCAAGGTCGACGCCGTCCGCCTCCCCAAGGAGATCTACTTCGCCCATCGCGTCATGCAAAACCCCAAGCCCGACCTCCACATCCTCGGCCACTGGACCTACCCCGCCACTCAACCCGATGGCCAGAAGACCGTCAAAACCATCTACGTCATCGCCAACACCCAGTCCGTCGAACTCTTCGTCAACGGCAAATCCGCAGCCATCAACTCCAAACCCGAGAACGGCTGGATCTTCTCCTTCCCCAACATCGAATTCGCCCCCGGCAACCTCCGCGCCGTCGGCAGCAACAGCGCCAGCAGCAAAGGTATAGACAAATCCGCAGCGTCCGATCAACTCACCACCGCAGGCGCGCCCGCCCAGATCAAACTCACCCCCACCGTCAGCCCGCGCGGCCTCGAAGCCGACGGCCAGGACGCCGCCCTCATCGACGTCGAAGTCCTCGACGCCCAGGGCAACCGCTGCCCCACTGACGACGCCCGCATCGACTTCACCTGCACCGGCCCCGCCATCTGGCGCGGCGGCTACAACAGCGGCAAGCTCGACTCCACCAACAACCTCTACCTCAACACCGAGTGCGGCATCAACCGCGTCGCCATCCGCTCCACCCGCACCCCCGGCACCATCACCATCACAGCCGCACGCCCCGGCCTCAAGCCCGCCAGATCAAAATCACATCCAGTCCCAGTCAAAGCAGCCAACGGCCTCGCCACCTGGACACCGCCACGTCTGCCTGCTCTGGTGTAATCAGAGCGGCGCATGCTATCGTTCCGTCTGTCCACATGCCGAATAGTCTGAAAGTGAGAGCCCCGTTGACCACGCTTGATCGCAGAAGCTTCATCAAGACCGCTACCATTGCCACCGCCGCAACGCAAATCCACCCACTCTTCGCGCAGGCTGCAGTGCCGGCGCCACGCTCTGCCAATGATCAGATCCAGTTCGCCCTGATCGGCGCCGGCGGCCAGGGTCAGGGGGACACAAGGAATGCGCTCGCAACACCTGGAGTCAAACTGATCGCCGTCGCCGATTGTTACGACGGTCGTCTTGCGCACGCCAAAGAGCTATGGGGCAAAGATCTATTCACCACCCGCGACTACCGCGAGATACTCAACCGCAAAGACATAGACGCCGTCATCATCGCGACACCGGATCATTGGCACAAACAGGCCGCCATAGACGCCATGCACGCCGGCAAAGATGTTTATCTCGAGAAGCCCATGATCCACATCTACCCCGACGGGCCCGAGATCATCGAAGCCGCGCGCTCAACCCATCGAATTCTCCAGGTAGGCAGCCAGCGCGTAAGCTCCATCGTCTACGCGAAGGCGAAAGATCTGCTCGCGTCTGGCGCAATCGGCAAACTGAACATGGTAACCGCACGTTGGGATCGCAACTCGTCCATCGGTGCCTGGAACTACTCCATTCCCCTCGACGCCTCTCCCGAAACCTGCGACTGGCCACGCTTTCTCGGCACTGCACCGAAGATGGACTTCTCCGCCGAGCGCTTCTTCCAGTGGCGCAAGTGGAAGGACTATGGCTCGGGCGTAGCCGGCGATCTCTTCGTGCATCTCTTTAGCGGAACGCACTTCATCACCGGCTCTAAGGGCCCCACACGCGCCATGGCCACCGGCGCTCTGCGCTTCTGGAAAGACGGCCGCGACGCCAACGATGTTCTGCTCGCGTTATTCGATTACCCCGAGGGATTCAACCTCAGTCTGCGCGTCAACTTCGTCGATGGCGGCGAAGAGAGCGAAGGCTTCCTCTTCACCGGCTCGGAAGGCATCATGGAGATTGCCGGCAACACCGTCACGGTCACCCGCACACCTCTTGCCTCCGAACCCGGCTACACGGTGTCTACCTTCACCAATGACATGCAGCGCGAATACATCGCCGAATACCGCAAGAAGTACCCCGTTCCCCATCCTGAAGGACCACCCCCACGCAGCATCGAAAAATACGCCGCCCCTGCCGGCTACCTCGACAGTTACGATCACCTCCACAACTTCTTCAATGCCGTTCGCAGCCGCCAGCCCGTCGTCGAGGATGCGACCTTTGGTTTCCGCGCCGCTGGCGCCGCATTGCTCAGCAACCTCAGCGCCGAACGCGGCAAAATAGTCGAGTGGAATCCCGAAACGATGAAGCTCGCCTGAGGATTAGCGTTCAAACCACAGCAACACATACAAATGCCTTAGACTTATCATCGACGACGATGAAACTCTGGCTCCTCCCCATCTCGCTCGCCTATCTTTTGGGCTCGATCCCGTTCGGCTATCTGCTCGTCCGCATCTTCCGCAAGGAAGACATCCGCGCCACCGGCAGCGGCAACATCGGCGCCACCAACGTCGCCCGCTCCGGAGCCAAAGGCCTCGGCCTCGCCACCCTCCTCCTCGATCTCGGCAAAGCCTTCCTCGCCGTCAAAATCGCCCAATTCCTCGCCCCCGGCAACTACGACGTCGCCGTCCTCGCCGCCGTAGCCGCCATCCTCGGACACGTCTTCCCCATCTGGCTCGGCTTCAAAGGCGGCAAAGGCGTCGCCTCGCCCTCGGAGTCTTCCTCGCTCTTACCTGGCCATCTGCCCTCTGCATCCTCGCCGTCTTCATCGTCGTCTTCGCCCTCACCCGCTACGTCTCGCTCGCGTCGATCGTCGCCGCGGCAGCCTTCCCGCTCTTCGGCTTCTACTTCGTCCCTCAGCGAACCCCCATCGTCATCGCCGGATTCCTCTTCATCCCTCTGCTCATCATCGTCAAGCACCACCAGAACATCCGCCGCCTGCTCTCCGGCACCGAAAACCGCTTCGGCTCCCGACAAGGCGGTGGCATGAGCCGCATCTCCGTCCTCGGAGCCGGAGCCTGGGGCACTGCCCTCGCGCTCTCCCTCGCCCGCCGTACCGGCCACGATCTCGTCCTCTGGTGCCACTCCCCCGCGCTCGCCGAGCAGCTCACCGACGCCGGCGAAAATCTCCCCTACCTCCCCGGCTTCACCCTCCCCGCCGACATCCTCGTCACCTCCGACCTCCCTGGCGCCATCTTCGAGGCCGACATCATCCTCTGCGTCATCCCCTCCCAGCACCTCCGCGGAGTCATCGCCCACATCGCCCCTCTCCTCACTCCCGACCAGATCATCCTCTCGCCAGCAAGGGCATCGAAGAGACCAGCTTCCTACGCATGTCCCAGGTCATCGCCGCCGTAACCGACAACCCCGTCGCCGTCCTCTCCGGCCCATCCTTCGCGCAGGAGGTCGCCGCCGGCATGCCCCACCGCCCTCGTCGCCGCCGCCGCACGACCACATCCTCGCCCACACCATCCAGCGCGACTTCACCTCGCCCACCCTGCGCGTCTACACCAACGACGACATCGCCGGCGTAGAGCTCGGCGGCGCCCTCAAAAACGTCATCGCCCTCGCCTCCGGCGTCGTCCACGGCCTCAACCTCGGCCATAACTCCGCTGCCGCCGTCATCACCCGCGGCATCGCCGAGATCACCCGCCTCGCCATAGCCTGCGGAGGCCACCGCCAGACCCTCGCCGGCCTCTCCGGCCTCGGCGACCTTGTCCTCACCTGCACCGGCACCCTCTCCCGCAACCGCTCCGTCGGCATCGAATTGGGCCGCGGCCGCCAGCTCCCCGACATCCTCCAGGGCCTGCACGGCAAAGTAGCCGAAGGCGTAGCCAGCACCACCGCCGCCCTCGGCCTCGCCGCCCGCTACGGCGTCGAGATGCCCATCACCGAGCAGGTCAACGCCATCCTCCACCACAACAAAACCCCCAAAGAAGCCATCCGCGAGCTGATGTCCCGCCCCGGCCGCGACGAATAAGTCCATTAGTTCTGCAGCGGCAGCCAAATTCTCTCTCAGACACCTCCCGCACCCCATTCTGCGTCAAAAAGTAAGGAGGTACACCTTATGTCCCAACCACCCGATCACCACCCACGTGACCCCAATTACGAGAGCGCCGATAAGGAAGCGGCCAAGGGCCTGGCCATCTTTGTTCCCGTCATGATATGGAGTTCGGTCGTATTGGTTCTTGGCCTGCTCGCCGCGGTACTGCTGGTCAAGATCGGAGCCAAAAAGGCACTTGCACCGCCGCCTCAGCACTCCTATATCCAATCGGTGGCAAATCCCGGCCTCCCCGCAGCCGCCTGACTCGCTCCACTAGCTCACACCCTCAAGTTGATCCAGTTCCAAAAATATCTCACCCACCGGCACACTAACTGACGTCCCTTCGACCGTCAGCTCATCCCGCACCGGATACAGAAATCCGCCCGATCCGGCAGCAAAAGCCCGCCTGCGTCTCGGATCGATCACCCACACCGCCTGCACACCCATCGCAAAGTAGTCATCCACGCGCTCCTGTATCTCCGTCATTCGGTCGTCCCACGACAGCACCTCGATACAAAGCAGCGGCGCAACCCGCACAATCCTCTCAAACGGATCACTCGCCCGTGCCACGCATACATCCGGTACCCGGTAATGGCTCTCCGAGGTCTGCACCCGTTGCTCCGGCAACACCCGTATCTCCCATGAACGTTCCTGCCGCCCCAAAAACATTACAAAGAACTTCTGTATCAGCGCATGTTGCCCCTCACCCATATTCCGCTCTTTCACCTCTCCGTCAATCCAGTCGCGGTCCGGCCGATAGCTCGTCTGCAGATACTCAGCCAGCGGAACCATAGTTGAAGTCGGCATAGCCCATACCTCGCTGCACCCATACTACCCCACCACATCCGCTAAACTAGACTCAGCATGGCCTTCAACCTCTTCGGCAAACGCGACAAAGAAGCTCCCCAGGAAGCATCCGACCAGTCCTCATCCGACCCCGAACAAGCCCCCCGCAAGCCAGGCTTCTTCGACCGCATGAAGCAGGCGGTCACCCGCACCCGCGAGTCCTTCACCGAGTCCATCTCCTCCATCGTCGCCCTCACCCGCGAGGTCGACGAGTCCACCCTCAACTCCCTCGAGCCCGTCCTCCTCGCCGCCGACCTCGGCGCCCCCACCACCGCCCTCGTCCTCGAAAACCTTCGTCAGCGCGCCCTCCGCACCGGCATCGAAGGCGGCCCCGAGCTCCAGCGCCTCCTCAAGCTCGAGCTCAAAGCCATCCTCGACTCTGTAGCCCGCCCCATCCATCACCCCGCCACACCCCCCGAGGTCATCATGATGGTCGGCGTCAACGGCACCGGCAAGACCACCACCACCGGCAAGCTCGCCAACCTCTTCGCCACCGGCCCCCACCCCCGCTCCGTCCTCCTCTGCGCCGCCGACACCTTCCGCGCCGCCGCCATCGAGCAGCTCGAAGTCTGGGCCGCCCGCTCCAACACCCCCATCATCAAAACCAAGCAAGGCGGCGACCCCTCTGCCGCCCTCTACGACGCCTGCGCCGCCGCCAAATCCCGCAACACCCAGGTCCTAATCGTCGACACCGCCGGCCGCCTCCACACCAAGTCCGACCTCATGAAAGAGCTCGACAAGATGCGCCGCACCGCCGAAAAGCTCATCCCCGGCGCCCCCCACCAGACCCTTCTCGTCATGGACGCCACCACAGGTCAGAATGGGCTAACCCAGGCCCGCCTCTTCACCGAAGCCGCCCGAGTCACCGGCATCGTCCTCACCAAACTCGACGGCACCGCGAAAGGCGGCATCGTTCTCGCCATCGCCACCGAACTCAAACTCCCCGTCGTCTACGCCGGCATCGGCGAAAAGATCGACGACCTCATCCCCTTCGACTCCACCGCCTTCATCGACTCCCTGCTTGATTAACCCGTCGTCCTCAAATTCCGGCTCTGTTCTTGCTTGCTCTTTTGTTTGTCATTCCGTAGCGCAGCGTAGGAATCTGCTTTTGCCGTTGCTTTTCCGGAGGGAGCGCAGGGCTTTAGCCCTGCGAATAATCCGCAAGATAGAGCGGGCTTCAGCCCCGGGTCTTTTGCCATTCCAACCACAAATGACTTTTCAGCGCCCCCTTTAGCTCCCGAGATACGATCGCTCAATCACCCCTGCATCGGCTTCTCGCAATTCACCATCCAGTTCGTCCCAAACTTATCCGTCAGCATCCCGAACCGTTGCGCCCAGAACGTCTCCTGGATCGGCATCCCCACCCTGCCGCCCTCGCTCAGCGCCGCGAATATCCTATCCGCCTCCGCCGGGTCCTTCACCCCGATGCTCATCGAAAAACCCTGCGGCTGATGGTAATTCTGCGGAGGAGCATCCGACGCCATCACCACCGCTCCACCCACCTCCATCCGCGCATGAATAATCTTGTCCGCCCAAGCCGGATCGCCCTTCCCTTCGCTCGGCATCTCGCTATGCTTCATCTTCACCAGCACCTTCGCGCCCAGCACCTTCTCATAAAAGCCGAACGCCTCCTCACAGTTCCCGCTGAAGTACAGATACGGATTCACCTGCATCGCTCTCTCCTCAATCTGAAATTCAATCCTGAATTCGATTACTTTTGATTCTGAATTCGCCTGCTGTTCAGCGCCAATTATCTTCCTCCGCCCCACCTGTTGTCTCGCCACCGCCGTTGCCCGTTCTTTTGTTTGTTCTTTTGTTTGTCATCCCGCAGGGATCTGCTGCTGCTTTTGTCTTTGCCGTTGCCCGTTCTTTTGTTTGTCATCCCGCAGGGATCTGCTGTTGCTTTTGTCTTTGCCGTTGCTCGTTCTTTTGTTTGTCATTCTGAGCGTAGCGAAGAACCCCGCATTTCGCCTTTGCCGTTGCCTGTTTTCCTCGACTCACTCCAATCCTGTCATTTCGACCGAAGCGGTTCACAGCCTCACCGTGAATCGCGTAGCGGAGAACTTGTCCTGAGCGAAGTCGAATGGAATCCGCTTCTCTACCCATGCCTCATCCCAGCCCAGAAGCCTTTGTCTTAACTCGCGGCTCGTAGCTCACAACTCGTAGCTGGAATCCGAAAACGCCTTTGCCTGTGTACTTGCCGTTGGCCATTGCCTGTTCTTACTCATTACTCATTGCTCGTTACTGATACTCAATCGCCTTGGCCGTTGTCAGTTCCATCCCACCCCGATCCTCTCTAATCTAGCCTCAATCCCGCTTTCATCCCCGTTCCTGTTTTCAATCCGTGTTTATCCGCGCAGATCCGCGGTCAGCCGTTAGCCTTCAACTATTTTTCGCGATATTCCTCAGCAAAATCGCATGTCAAGCCCCCAGGCACCCTAAGATGATCGATAACTCAATTCCCACCAACACTTACCCCGCCAAAGAAAAGTGCGCATTAGTTATGTGCCACTTGGTAAAATAGAGACAGAAGATTAGAGAAAGCTTTCGTCTCATGAGACAGCTAAACCAGCCAGGCCCGGCCAAACCGCTGGGCCTGACTCGTTTACGCGGAAGAACGACCCGTAACTCAAGCTGGATCAATATTTTGGATGCAACCTATTTAGAATGAATATTTTACAAGGAGATGTGGCCAATAAAGCCAATAGAATAAATAATTTACCCGCAAAATACCCCACAGGGGGGAGGGGGTACCCCTCAAAACAGAGATGAAACGCCACGGTGGTGGCGGGTAGAAAATTTATCTAGGTCGCGCAATCAAGGAGCTTTACTATAGTGAAATAGCGTTCCAAGACCTGCGCAGGGAAGAAACCCGGATCGGCCGATGAATTTTTTTCCTAAAAAGAGCACGCGTAAAGAATCCAGCGTCTTTTCAGAGCCTTCGCTCGTCTCAGACAGTATGTTCAGCAACGCCATCTCGATGGAGAACGCGCTTGCAGCACAAACCCAGCGCGAAAGCGCCGAGATAGCCAGCGGCCTGAAGCGCCAGGATCCGGAGCTCCTCGATCACCTGATTGAGCTCTATCAGCACCGGCTTCTCCGTTACCTGCTCTTCCTCACCGGCAAACGCGAGGTCGCAGAAGACCTCTTCCAGGAGACCTGGATGCGAGTCCTGCTCCGCGGAACCCAGTACAACGGCAAGGCGCGCTTCGACACTTGGCTCTTCACCATCGCCCGCAACCTCGTCATCGACCTCTCGCGCAAGCGCACCATGGCCAGTCTCGACGAGATGAGCGAGAGCCGTGAAGACGACCGGCCCTTCGAGATAGCCATGACAGGCCCGTCGCCCCTCGAACAATTTCAATCGCGGGAAGATAGCGCAGAGGTATCGAAAGTCCTGCTCAAGCTCGAACCAAACTACAGAGAAGTCCTGGTCCTTCGCTTCTATGAGGAGCTTTCCTTGGAAGAGATAGCACGCATGACTCGAGCCCCACTATCGACAGTAAAATCCCGTCTCTACCGCGGTCTCGCCGCGCTCAAGCCAGAGGTTGAATCCCTGCGCAACTCTCGTAATCCGGTGGAGGCAGCCGGATGAACTCCGTTACCGATTCTCAGTTCCAATCGAACGACTCCGCCAAATTCGCGCGCAACGCGCTACAGGGTATTCCAGTGGCGGCACCGGCTGGAGTAGTCAACCGCACTCACCGCGTAGTACGCGAGCGAGCCAAAGTAATGCAGCAAAAACGCAGCCGCGAACGCAGCCTCATGGCCCCGCTGATCCTCTGCTCCGTCCTGCTCATCCTCAGCGTTCTGGCAGTCTGGACCGGTCTATATCAGTACCAGGCGGCCGAGACCGCCGAAGCCGTTCAGTCCGACGTCGCCGCGCTAGCGGATGCCAACAATCACCTCCTCGTGGCCATACTCTGGTTCGTCCCCGTCTCGGTCGCGCTTCTGGTCACGGTCTGGGTTCGTCGCTCCCGGAACAATACTGACGACGAGGTTCGCTAATGTCAACGCTCTGGAATCCGCGAGCATCTGACTCCTCCAATCCAAAGGATTTTGGGGAAGACGATAGCCTGAAGATGATCCCGCTATGGTCGATCATTCTCGCCATTGTTGTGTTCGTCGGCGCGCAGTACTTCTTCAACAGCGCGCCTCCCCCGCACCGTCGGCCGGGCTCGCTGCCGATGCATATCATCTTCAGCTACACAACCGGCACTGCGCTGGCCAGCTACGTCCTTCTTATCGGTTACGTCAGCCGTGACGTCAAGCGCCGCAAGATGTCGGCTGCGCTTTGGATGCTGATCGTGCTGGTCATGCCCGGAGGCATTGGAGCAGTCGTTTACTTCCTGTTGCGGCAGCCCATCATGATACGGTGCCCGAACTGCACCACGGAGCTTGCCGCTGGCGTCCACTTCTGTCCGCAGTGTCAGTTCCAGGTGGAACCGGTATGCGGCCGGTGCTTCCGCGGTACTCGAATTACCGATGTTTACTGCACACAGTGCGGGCATGACCTAGCCGAGGATCAGACTCCGGCGCGGTTGCGCGCGTATAGTGACTAGCAGTATCCATGCCGTTGACTGCTCTTATCATCGATGACGAAGCGTTGGCGCGACAGGAGTTGCAGTACCTTCTGGAGCGGGCTGGCGGCGTTGAAGTTCTTGCGCAGGGGACCAATGGGATTGAAGCGGTTGAGCTGATTCGGACGCATCGGCCAGACGTCGTTTTTCTCGATGTGCAGATGCCCGGGCTGGATGGGTTTGCGGTTTTGAAGAAGCTGCTGGACCGCAAGACGGCTCTGCCCCAAGTGGTGTTTGCCACGGCGTTTGACCAATACGCGGTGAGGGCGTTTGAGGTCAATGCGGTCGACTATCTGCTGAAGCCGTTCGATCGCAAGCGCGTGTTGCAGACTATCGAGAAAGCGCAGGCCCGGGTGGCCGCAGCGGCCGAGCCGAGTGGGCTGAACCAAGAGACCGGGGCGAAGCTCGATGCCCTGCTGCGGCTGGTGGAGGAGCAGGCGCAGCCACTGAAGTCCAACACCGGCAAGGTCATAGTGCGTGCTCAGAACCGGCTGCTGCTGGTGGACCAGCGGGAGATATGCTTCGCCACTATCGAGGGTGGAACCATCAGCGTTGTGACGCCTTCGGTGGAAGGCCACTCGAACTGCCGAACGCTGGAGGAGTTGCTGGACCAGCTCGATCCGGAGTCGTTCTGGCGGGCTCATAGGTCCTACGTGGTGAACATCCAACACATTCGAGAGGTTGTACCGTGGTTCAAATCCAGCTATCAACTGCGGATGGACGACCCGAGGAAGACTGAGATTCCTGTAAGCCGTTCCCAGACCAAGCGGCTAAGGGAGCTTTTCAACCTGTAAGCAGCCTGCCACCTGCCTTAGGCGACTACTTTCACTGTCGTTTCAGGGGTACCCCCACCCCCCCATTGCCTGGCGATAAATCCTTTGTTTTTAATAGTTTAGAAGCAAGCTGTGTCGCCAAATTCGTCCAAACAAAGGGCTTATGGCCAAATTCGTCCAAATAAAAGACTTACGGTAATGCTCCCCGAAAATAGATTGTAAAGAACGAAGCCCCGGGGTTGCTGGGGCTTTCTTTTACTTACTAAATCCAGTTTACCAGGTGGCACATAACTAATGCGCACTTTTATTTTGTCAGCTAAGTATTGGTGGGAGTCAAGTTATCGATCATCTTGGGATGCCTGGGGGCTTGACATGCGATTTTGCTGAGGAATATCGCGAAAAATAGTTGAAGGCTAACGGCTGACCGCGGATCTGCGCGGATAAACACGGATTAAAACAGGAACGGGGATGAAAGCGGGATTGAGGCTAGATTAGAGAGGATCGGGGTGGGATGGAACTGACAACGGCCAAGGCGATTGAGTATCAGTAACGAGCAATGAGTAATGGGTAAGAACAGGCAACGGCCAACGGCAAGTACACAGGCAAAGGCGTTTTCGGATTCCAGCTACGAGTTGTGAGCTACGAGCCGCGAGTTAAGACAAAGGCTTCTGGGCTGGGATGAGGCATGGGTAGAGAAGCGGATTCCATTCGACTTCGCTCAGGACAAGTTCTCCGCTACGCGATTCACGGTGAGGCTGTGAATCGCTCCGGTCGAAATGACAGGGTTTCGGATGGGCTGAGGAGAACAGGCAACGGCAAAAGCAAAGGCAAAAACAACAGCAGATCCCTAACAGGATGACAAACAAAAGAACAGGCAAAAGAACAGGCAACGGCCAAAGGCAACCCACCCTTTCGCAAAATCGCGAAAGGATGGGCCAGCCGTCGAGAGATGGGCTATCAGTTGAGATGCTGCAGGGTGCTTCAGTTTGGGATGACGGCTTTATTACCTATTTGCCGGCAGCGGGTTTGCCCTCGATGGTGAGTTGGTTGTCTACGCTAAAGACGCCGGGGACGCCGTTGGCGCGGATTTTGGCAAGGTCGGAGTCTGCCTGGTTGAGTACGGCGCCGCGGAGGATGACGTTGCCATTCTTCACGATGATGTGGATGGCGTGATAGCCGATGGGGGGATCGTTGGTGATGCCGCCGGCGGCAGAGGCGAGGCTGGGCCGGAGAGCTCCCTGGTTGCCGTTGTATTTACGCAGAGCGGCGAAGGTGTAGATGGCGTTGTAGACGCGGACGCGGATGCCGTCGTCGTTGGAAGAGAGGGGTAGAACCTCAATCTTATTGTTGACGGCGGTGATGCCGGGGACTTTCTTAACTGCCCTTTCAGCGTCGCTTTTGAGAGTTGGTCGCGAAGCGTAGCCAGTGAGAGTAACAGTGCTGCCCTGGAAGGAGAAACGAATGTCGTCGAAGACTCCGTAGGTGGTGAGGCTGTTTATAGACTTGCTTACGGCGGCGGCAAGTTTCTGGACATCTTCGCTGGCCGCGGGCTGCTGGGCCTGAAGAGGGACAGGTAAAGGTGAGAGAAGCGAGGTGGCGAAAAGGCAACCTAGGATGGAAAGTCTTACGGTCTTCCTTGCGGGTACAGCAGCGGTCGTCGAATTCATTATTATCTTCCTCCAAAACACATGTTTCCCTGGGACAAATCGCTTAGATGCAAGGTAATGGAGGTCCAGATGTTCGGTGCGGAGGGGATATTTTCGATCTTGCCGGTGCTATCGGGATGGAGAGGTCGGCTCGCCGGTACTGGCGGGATGGTGCTGGCGGATGTAGGAACGGTTGAAGTCGAAACGGTAGACGGCCCCGCCAGTGAAGATGCTGGACTGGATGGAACCGGTGGAGCTGGCGGGGGTGTTCCAGAGCTGGTACTGGTAGTCGGCCTTGAAGGAGAGGTGGTGGGAGAGGTCGAAGTCGGCGCCGCCGCCGGGTGAGTAAACGGTGGAGGAGGTGGAGATATAGGTAATGGGACCGACTGAGAAGCCGCCCCTCTGATAGTCGATTTCGCCGCGGCCGACGAGGAAGTCGACATAGGGATGGAGATGGTTGTAAGAGCGATCTATCCGGATTCCGCCGAGAGCATCCTTCTGACTGGCAACCTGACCTTTGTCGATGGGGTAAGTGCCGCGGGCTTCGAGGCTAGGGTGGAAGCCCCGGAAGGGGCGGAAGCCGAGATCGACGCCAGCGGTGATGCTGAGGTTATGACCTCCGTGAAAGCCGGTAAAGACTCCGGAAGCGGCACCAAAGGCCGAAAGCTGGAGTCCTTGGGTGGCGGTGGGAACGGCCTGGGAGTTGGCGGCTGGGGTTGAGAGAAAAAAGGCAGCAAGGACTAACAGTACAGGCACGTTTAAAAACTTCATCCTGCTGATAATAGAGGGTAGATAGGAATTCTGAGATCGAATCTTGAAGAATTATGGGCAGAATGCAAGATGCTTGCTTACCAATTTGATTACCAAGTGATTACTATCCGGGTAGTCAATGGGAGGCAGTTCGCCTATCCTAGAGGAGATGCCCCTGTACGCTGGCGGCGAATCCAGACCAAGGAGTTTCCTGACAATGAGCACAGAAACAGTGAAGAAGACGAAGGCACCGGCTAAGCCTCGGAAGACCACGGCAACGGGGACAACGAAGGCAAAGACAACGGCGAAGGCAAAGGCGACCTCTGAGCCGTCGATGACGATGCCGAGCCATGAAGAGATCGCAGCGCTAGCGGCGCAGTACTGGGCCGAGCGTGGCTGGCAGGACGGAGCCGCGGAGCAGGACTGGCTGCGAGCAGAGCAGGAGTTACTGGCGAAGGCTTCGTAACAAATATCTAACGGAAGTAGAATGTTATAGATAGCCCCAATCCTCCGAAGAGGAGGCTGGGGCTTTCTTGCGCCTAGCGGTCGAAGACGACGGGGTGGCGGCGGACGTACCAGCAGGGGCCGGCGGCGGTCTGGGGAAAGATGGAGCGGCTGCAGTCGACGGGGGCTTTGCCGTCGTAGTAATACTCTTCGCGGTTGCCTTTGAGCGGAGCTACGACGAAGCGGCTGACGGTAACGGTGTCGATGCCGCCGCGGTGGTCTTTTGAGAGAGCGACGCGGGCGCGCCAGACGGCCCAGTCGCCCAGATAGAGGAGCGCCGCTGCGGCTACGAGGGCAACCAATCCGAGGAGAATTTTCTGTTTGAGCCACTGCCCATAGGTCTGTTCCGGGGCCATTTCCACAGGGTAACAGAGGGCGTCGAATCCGGGGTCGAGGTTTGGATTTTGCAGAGGCGAGAAGCTGTCCGGAGAGTTATTCGTTGGCGATCATTTCGCGAACTTCGGCGATGTGCTGCTTGAGTTTGGCGATTTTTTCCGGCCAGGAACTTTCGGGATCGGGGTAAGGGATTCCGGCGGCGTACTCGCGTTCGGCCTCGGCAAGGCCGTGGAGGAGGTGGTGGAGGCGGTCCTGGAGGGTGGGGCCGGACATAGGATCCAGTGTAAACGAGGAAGACCAGGGTAGAGCTAAGCCTTGCTAAGTCTGCAAGGCCAAGGGCTGACTCGGTGTCGGTCAAAGGGCTACGCTGGGCAACCCGCGTCCATCCACTCCTTGAAGAGCGAAACCCGAGCCGCGTCCACGGCTCGTCTGGAGGCATCGAGCCATCTGCAAGCGTGCCGTACACAAGCTGCGCGTTCGCGGCAACACACATCCACGCAGGATCATCCAGGTCGATCCCCATGGGTCTCATGCATTCAATGTCCTCATCCCGGAAAAGCGGACGGATATCCTTGCCAAAACTGGGCGCCATTCAGCCTCCACTTATTGAGCCTGAGTCCTGGGAACCAACTTCAGGTGTTCCCTCTCTGCTCGAAATATTCCGCTCAGCTCACATCGGTAAAGTGCAATGCCTTACTTGCGATGCGATGCCATAGTGCGCGAATTGTAATCCCACGCAGGTGGCGGCACAACACGTCCATCGGTCGCAACCGCCCACCGTCTCTGAACGATAAAATCCCACCATGCCCGCACCCCGGGCATAACCGCCGGAGGCTTCAATGCCCGCAGAGAACAAAACAGCCCGACCCGCATCTGCAACAACCGGAATCGCACATCGCAGTCTCGCTCTTGGTGCCGCTGGCCGTTCGGAAGCTCGCAATCCGCACAGACCGCATCGATTCGAAGATCCGATGCCAGGGGATCCCCCCTCCCCCTCTGGGGGATTTTGTGGGTAAAATATTTATTCTATTGGGCTTAGCGGCTATATCTCCTCGTAAAATATTCATTCTAAATAGGTTGCGTCCAAAATATTGATGTAGCTTGAGTTACGGGTGTTTCTTGCGGGTTGAAGAGGCAGGCCCGGCGGTTTGGCCGGGCCTGGTCTGGTTTTGGCTGTCTTGAAATCGAGAGAAACTCTTGTCTAATCTTCTTCCTCTATTTTAACAAGTGGCGGATAACTAATGGCCATTTTTCTTTGGTTGCGTAAGTGATGGTGGGAGATTAGTTGCTGGATTTTTTGCACGGTTGGGGGGTTGACAGCAATTATTGGGGCGGTGGCTGGCTGTGTGGTTTATCGTGCGTTGTCCGGTGTGGTAGATGCTGGTAACGGGCTGGCGTCATGGTGGTGAGATCGCGGAAATTGTTTAGCGAGGTGGCGCGGCTGGTGTCGAGGGGTATGCTTTGGAGTGGTTGCTGTCGTTACGGGACTTCTCCTTTCTTACAGAAATTCCACAGACCGGGTAATAGAATCCAGAAGCAACAAGAGGATGCTATATGGCTCTCAGCTTTGCTACGGATATTCGCCCGCTATTCCGGGATGGGGACGTTAAATGTATGAAGCCTGCTGGGGTTGCTCTGGATGATCCTGCGTGGATGTGTGTCCCGGCCAATGCGCAGAAGGTCTATGGGGCGGTTTCCTCAGGGAAGATGCCTCCGGATGCGCCGTGGGCGGCAGATCGGGTTTCGCTTTTTAAGAAGTGGATGGACGCCGGTTGCCCTGCGTAGAGTGTTTGTCGAGAAAGGCGATTGCGCCTTCGCGGGAATGCCAAATCATCCACCCCATCTGCTAAGACCTGCCGATGGGGATTCGACATGCGATGAAACTGCATGAATGGGGCGCACGAGGTGTGGGTGGGGTTTAAAGTGTGGGCCACCACCGGCTCTCCACTTAGTGAGCGACGAGTAGGAACATCCGAGACCGACGAGAAGCGATAGAGCTGATATTCGGAGTAACCATTTGGCACACCGAAATCGTAAATTTCTTTTCCTGGCCTCGCTCTTTGACTCCTTGAAATCGGAGGGCATTTCCTTCCCTTTTTCATTGATGTGAGGCGGTCTGAGTCTGATGCTTAACCGCAGGCTGTTTAACATGGAATGCCATGGAGTCGATAGCTACAAAGCGATGCACCAACGCACATCCAGCGGAGAGTGCAAAGGCAGCCAGCGGCCAGGTGAATCTCGACACGACGGTACCCAATTTTGGCCCAGGCGGCGCTTGCAGCTTGATGCATAGGGTGGCGATACCTGTAATCGCGAGCAGGGAGAGACGAAGCAACTCGGCCGAGTAAGCTATGTAACCGTCGGCGAGTTTCCAATCCGGGTCGAGAGGGTTTTCTTCGAAGGTAATCCTACCAAGCGGAAGAGACTGTTTTGTCGGTTTATCATGGTCGTCCATCACGCGTAATAGTCTCACAGAAGTTGGTTTGGTTTGCCGGGATCTTTGCAGGTATGAAGGAAGGCGGTTCGCGCGTTCGCGGAATGCCCACTCGTGCGATGAGACTGCATGAATGGGGCACCCGAGGTATGGGTGTCATTTCAGGTATGGGCCACCCGCCTCACGCCACATCCCAGAATCAATCTCCTTGCTGAAGTTGGCTTTCTCAGGCATGATTACCTACCTACGGAGGTAGCACACTTGTTCAAGACGCTGCTCCGAATACCTGCTGTCGTCCTGCTCCTACTCGTAACATTTTGGGTTCTTTTCTCTTTGAATATCATCGGCGGAGCAGCATTTAAGTGGCTGCTTCCTATCCTTGGAGCATACATCGCAGTAGAACTCCTCACCCTTGCTTACGCGCACAAGCCCGGAGAACCAAAAGAATGAATCGCTGTTTGCGTGCACTGCTCATTTGCGGGTTGCTTTATGCGGCTAGTGTTGTGCCGCTAGATAGCCAACAAACCAACCCTCCGCGGACCGTTGTACAAGCCGATCCTCTTTACAAGGCAATGGATTCTGCGCTGGGCTTCTTCAATCGCCTTAGACAGGTTATTGACAGAGAGGTCGTCGATCCGGTCATGAGGGAGGATGTGTTGAAATCCCTGAGGTCGGTGTCGAATCAAATGGTTTCTGTGATCCAAGAATGTGACGACCTAGAAAGCGCCATTAACAGGAGCGACAACCAGGCAAAACAGGACATCATCGATAAGTTGAGAACGGCCTTGAGCGACTTAAGAGTTCAAATTCGCACGTTAGAAATTAACGCGCCCGACGCCAATAGAGTTCCCGTAGGAAGCGCAACGAACGATTTAGATCTCTTGCTAAACTCGCATTTAGACTTGCTGGCCGAGCTTGCACATGACGAACCTTCTATAGCTAAAACGAAAGCCGAAGAGGTTAGGAAACGTGGGGTTCAAATCAGCACAATCGTCAACTCCCTGATAGCTCAATTGGCTGCTGAAAACGCTAAGGGCGTTGCGCATATTTCTTCTTTTACTATTCCACAGTCACCGATTTAGCTAAGTTTCTGGGTTGGTCTACGTCGCAGCCTCGGCGTACGGCTATGTGGTAGGCGAGGAGTTGGAGGGGGACTACTTCGAGGACGGGTAGGAGTAGCTCGGGGGCCTGGGGGATGTGGATGGTGTGTTCTACGAGCTGGCTGATCTCGTGGTCGCCTTCTATGGCTATGGCGATGACTCGGCCGCTGCGGGCGGTTACTTCCTGGATGTTGGAGAGGGTCTTTTCGTATTTGAGGACGCTGGATGGGTCGGTGGGGTCCTTGGTGGCGATGCAGACTACGGGGAGGGTCTCGTCGATGAGGGCGTTGGGGCCGTGCTTCATCTCGCCGGCGGGGTAGCCTTCGGCGTGGATGTAGGAGATCTCCTTGAGCTTGAGGGCGCCTTCGAGGGCGATGGGGTAGTGGATGCCGCGGCCGAGGAAGAGGAAGTCGTTGGCGGTGGGGAAGATTTTGGCGAGTTGGAAGCACTGGTCGTCTACGGAGCGGAGGACGTCTTCGAGTTTGCCAGGGAGCTTCGACAGTTCGTCTACGAGGTGGAGGGACTCGGCTTCGGTGATGGTGCCGCGGGCCTGTGCGAGGTAAAGGGCGAGGACGAAGAGGGCGGTCAGCTGGGCGGTGAAGGCTTTGGTGGAGGCGACGCCGATCTCGGGGCCGGCGTTGGTGGTGATGGTGCCGTGGGCTCGGCGGGTGATGGCGGCGCCGACGACGTTGCAGATGGCGAGGGTCTTGGAGCCTTTGGCGATGAGCTCGGCCTGGGCGGCGAGGGTGTCGGCGGTTTCGCCGGACTGGGTGATGAGGAGGCCGATGGCGTTGGCGTCGGGGATGGGGTCGCGGTAGCGGTACTCGCTGGCGTAGTCGACGTCAACGGGGAGGCGGGCGAGGCGCTCGATCATGAACTTGCCGGCGAGACCGGCGTGCCAGGAGGTTCCGCAGGCGGCGATGGTGATCTGGCTGGCGGCACGGAATTCTTCGGGGGTGATGTCGAGGTTGTCGAAAAATACTTGGCCAGTGTCCAGCGACACTCGGCCGAGCGTTGTGTCGCGGATGGCGCGGGGCTGCTCGTTGACCTCTTTGAGCATGAAGTGCTTGTAGCCGGCCTTCTCGGCCATGATGGGATCCCAGGTGATGCGCTGGATGTTGAGGCGGAGAGGCGCGGCGTTGAAGTCGGTGAGGGTGACGCCGGAGCGAGTGAGGACGGCGAGCTCGCCGTCGGCGAGGAAGTGGATGTCGCGAGTGTGGTGGAGGATGCCGGGGACGTCGGAGGCGAGGAAGAATTCGCCGTCGCCGATGCCGATGACGGCAGGCGGGCCCATGCGGGCGGCGACGAGCTTGTCGGGCTCGTTGGCGGAGAGGACGCCGATGGCGAAGGCTCCGGTGAGGCGCTTGACAGCGCGACGGACGGCCTCTTCCAGGACTATGCCGGGGGATTGATTGAGCTCTTCTTCGATTAGGTGGGCGATGATTTCTGTATCGGTTTCGGTTACGAATTTATGGCCGGCGTTGATGAGCTCTTTTTTGAGGGTGAGGTAGTTTTCGACGATGCCGTTGTGGACGACGACGAGGGAGCCGGTGCAGTCGCGGTGGGGGTGGGCGTTCTCTTCGGTGGGTCGGCCGTGGGTGGCCCAGCGGGTGTGGCCGATGCCGAAGGTGCCGTCGACGGGTGATTCGCGGAGGACGGCCTCGAGGTTGACGAGCTTGCCGGGGGCTCGGCGGAGCTGCATGAGGGCGTGGCCGCTGGGGCTGGCGGGACCGCCGGCTACGGCGATGCCGGCGGAGTCGTAGCCGCGGTACTCGAGACGGCGGAGGCCTTCGATGATGACGGGGACGACGGACTTAGGACCGATGTAGCCAACGATTCCACACATAGGACAAGTGTAGATGGGGGTGGAGAGGTTTGGGGAGATGGCGGATGTGGGACTTTTGGGGGAGAGGGGAAACAGGTTAGGGTGGAAGGATGAAGAAACACGGGCGCGCAGCTTTAGTTGGGATTCCTACAGTAGCGTTGGTGGTTTGTCTGGTGGCCAGTTTTTTGACACGGGGTTCGATGGCGAACCTTTCGTTTCTGAACAGGCGCGCCGGGGCGAGTGCTGCGGGGACTTCGGGGCTAGTGGATCAGTCGCCGTGGCAGACCGCGGCGGCACTGGCTCCGCTGGCGGTGTCGTCGGAGGAACAAGAGCTTGCACGGGAGGCGGAACGGCTGGCGGATCATGAGGTGGACCAGGCATTCGCGACGGCGCTGCGCCTGGCGGCGCTGCAGTCGCGAGCGGTGACCGGGCCAGCAGTTGAGTTGCAGCAGAGATTGACGGAGCTGCAGGGACTGGTGAAGGAAGACCAGGCACGAGTCGACGACTTGACCGCGCAGATCGCTGCGGCGACTAAGAGCGGCAAGCCAACGGTGGATTCGCTGCAGGACGATCTAGATGTAGCGAAGGCGCAGCTACAACTCGATACGGATGAACTGAACGATGCGAGCGATAATCTGGCGCGAGCAAGTGGGGACAAACGTTCGCAGCTACAGCAGGAGTTGACTGCCCGGCAGGCGGCGATGAAGAAGTACGACTCGCAGGCGAACAGTGGCGGCCAGGTTGCGGTGGTTTCGGCGAAGCGGTACGGAACGTTGGCGGGACGGATTGGGGGATGGTTCGATCAACGGAGCCGAGCGGATCTGCTGGAACAGGCGAAGGCGAAGGCGGATTCAGATGTGACAGCGTTGAATGCGCAGCAGGCGGATGTCGCGAAACAATCCAGCATGGCGACGGCGCAGGTTAACGATGGTGCGACCGCTGCAAATAGGAGCGCGGCGACGGCGGAGGCCGACACATCAGCCAAGGGCAAGGTGGCGCGCATGGCAAAGGTTCATGCGCTGGCGCAGATTCATTCGATTCTGGAAGACCGGTTGCAGACGCAGAAGCAGCTCTCGGCTGTGTATGCAAAGTGGATTTCGCAACTCGAACTGCAGCACAGGATCGTGGTGCATTTGATTCTGCAGTCTTTGACAGGGATTGCGAGTGTGGTGCTTTTGGGAATGCTGATCTGGCTAGGGGCGCAGGCACTGCTCGATCGTGCAGACTCGGGCCACCTGGGGATGGACAAGCGAAGTGTACATACGCTGCGGATGATCACCAGCCTGGCGATTCAACTAGTGACTCTTTTGGTGGTGCTCCTGATTGTCTTCGGTGCGCCTAACCAGGTGCCGACTATTCTGGGGCTGGCGACGGCAGGGTTGACGGTGGTGTTTCAGGATTTCATCCTCGCGTTCTTTGGCTGGTTCGTACTGATGGGTCGGACGGGCATACGGGTGGGCGACTGGGTGGAGATCAATGGCGTGGGCGGTGAGGTAGTGGAGATTGGACTGTTTCGAACCGCTCTTCTGGAGACGGGCAATTGGACAGACAAGGGGCATCCGACGGGGCGACGAGTGACGTTCATCAACAACTTTGCGATTACGGGGCAGTACTTCAACTTCTCTACCGCAGGACAGTGGATGTGGGACGAGATCAGTGTGCATGTGCCGGAGGCGCTGGATACACACAAGACAATCGAGGCGATCCATAAAGCGGTAGTCGCGGAGACGGAAAAAGATGCAAAGGTAGCGGAGACGGAGTGGCAGAGTGCAACCAAGCAGCAGGGGTTGAGCCAGTTTTCAGCGACGCCTTCAGTGGATATGCGTCCGGCTGCGTCGGGGATTGACATTATTGTGCGATATGTGACACGGGCGGGGGACAGATTCGAGATGCGGAACCGATTGTATGGAGCGGTGATTGAACTGCTGCAAAAGCCGGACGACAAGGCTTTGTTGCCGGCCGCAAAGTGAACCCCTTCGTCCTATCACTTTAATCATTCGCTAGTTACCGGTGCTGCCGGTGTAGTTGGCATTGACGGCGGTGCCGTGGAAGCAGCCGATGGTGTAGGGGTACTCGTGGGTGGCGTGGTAGTGGTACATGGTGACGGTGTTGCCGTCCCAGGTGATGGCGTGGGTGTGGCCGTGACACTCGTCGAGGTCGGCGTCGGTTAGCTCGGCGCCGTTGGTGTCGCGGGAGCCGAAGATGCCGAAGCCGTCGAGGGCGTAGCCGAGCAGGTTGGAGTGAGCGGCGCCGGGGTCGGCGATGCAGGAGGTGAGCGAGTGGTAGTGGTAGGTGTTGCCGGGAGCGGGATGGCCCTGGCAGGAGTCCTGACCCTCGTGGGCCACGGCGTCGCGACCACCGGCATCGAGGCCGTTGAAGATGACAGAACCAGTGAGCATGAAGCCGACGATGCCATTGGGGAGGCAGGTCTCAGTTGTGGCGGCGGAGGGAGTTGCGGGGAGCGAGTAGGAGAGCGTTTGCGCGGCGATGGAGTTGGGGTTCTGATCGTAGGCGTACATGGGATCAGAGGTTGCGATGGGAAAGGTGCCGGTGTTGTGGCTGGGGAGGTCGTTGGTGGCGACGGTGCGGGTGGCTCCGCTGAGGGTGATGGTGTAGTTGTGCGCGGCCCAGGGGACGGAACCTGCGACTACGGTTTTGGCGGTGAAGTTGAAGGTGCCGGTGCTGGAGTTGATCCAGGGGCCGGCTACGGTGGAGCCTCCGCCGGTGAAGGTTTGTGAGCAGGTGAAGATGTAGCCGACCTTGGGGGCGGTGGTGTACTTATAATCGCCTACCGGGAGTTGAGTGAGATCGGTGGTGTCGGGGGCGGTGCTTACGGTGTTGGTGGTGGTGCTGGTGGTTGTTGTTGTGGTGGTGGTCGTGGTGGTGGTGTTCGTGGTTGCTGCGGCGCTGTGGGCGGAGCAGCCGATGAGAGTGATAGTCGCAAAGGAGAGAGTTGAACAGATTAGCAACGAGGACGAAAAGTGATTCATTGGCGACCAACCTGATTGACGTTCGTGATGCAGGCCCACTGCGAATAGACGGGCGGCTGACAGAGGTTGGTTACGCGAGATTAAATTTTGAAGCGGCATCATGCGCCACCGCGACGAAGTTCTTTGGTTTTTAGGACGATGAGGTATTCGTAGAAGGATTGGAGGGTGGCGTAGGTGAGGCCGGCGTAGCCGTCGAGGATGGCTCCGCGGATGAAGACCATGTAGAGCCACTTGAGGAGTGGGCGCGCGGGGAGGCGGTAGAAGATGGCTTTCTGATGGAGGCGGCGGGTATGGAAGTCGGGGTCGCGGAGAGCGGCCATCAAGGATGGATTCTGGAGGCCCTGCTGTTTATAGATGAGCTCGGCTTCCATGGTGGAGTAGAGGTTGTGCTTGGTGACCCAGTGGGCGATGCCTTTGGAGAATGGGAAGTGATCGAGGGGGTGGCTGAGGTTGGCGATGGGGCCGTCTACTTCGAGGACCTCGTTGATGGCTCGGGTGTAGCGGCTGCGCTCGGGGCGGACGAGACGGACGTAGTAGGGGCTGATCTGGGCGTGTTTGAGCCAGGTGTTGAAGAGGAAGTCGCGGCGGCGGAGGCGGAAGCCGGAGATCTCGGATGGCGCGGCGAGGGTAAGTTGCTGCATCTCGCGGGAGAGGTCGGTGGTGGGGCGCTCGTCGGCGTCGAGGAGAAAGACCCAGGGGTGTTTGAAGGGGATGGTGGTGAGGGCGGCGTTGCGGTGGGTGGCGTAGTCGTCGAAGGGGCGCTGATGGACGGTGGCTCCGGCCTGGCGGGCGAGGGATACGGTGTTGTCGGTGGAGAGGGAGTCGAAGACGTGGATGTCGTCGGACCAGGAGACGGAGTCGAGAGCTCCGGGAAGGTCGCGCTCTTCGTTTTTGGTGAGAATGAGGATGGAGATGGGCGCGGACATCTGGAGAGATGGTATCGCGGGCGCGGCTTCGGGCATTCGGGTTCTCCTTTCCGGGGATTGAGTGGTGTACCCCTCCCCTGTTTGTGTGCAAAGTGTTCGATTGATTAGGTTTAGGTTTGGACTTCGGGTGTGAAGTCTTGATTTTAGGCAGTCGCTTTGTGCAAAGTATTCATTTTTAGTGGCTTATGTTTCACTTCCCTTCCCTTTTCTGATTCTTGCTGGTTTAAACTGCGAAGCCCCAATCGTTGCGGATTGGGGCTTTTTCCTTCTGGTTCTATTTTACTAAATGGCACATAACTATTGGCCAGTTTTTATGTGGTTTGATTTGTTGGAGTTGAGCGGTTTTTGGGCTTGACAAGAAAAGCTTATTTTGAGGTGACCCCCTTTGAGTGAGACAGAGAGCAAAAGCCCTGTTTGCCGTTCGCTGCGATTTGCTGGACGAACAGGAGCTGTGGGTTGAGCCTCTTGCCGGACAGCCTGATTAAGGCTCAACCAAGCTCAGAACTCGAATTGAAGGCGAGTCTGGAAGAACTGGGTATTGCCTTTGAGATTGAATCGATCCAGATGTCCAATGCCATAGGTGCCGACGAGGCGCAGGTAGTCCGTCAGGTACCAATTGACCATCGGAGTGAATCGCCAGAACTTGCCGCCCTGTAGTGTGCCGCTGTCTAAGTCGATGTCGGAGAATCGCGCGACCAACTCTACGGCACCATAACCACCGGAGAACAACGGTCTCCTGGGTATGACATCTCTAAAGGCTCCCTGGACGGTATTGTAAGCACGCGTCTCTCCGGTGACCAGCCATGTCGCAACAAAGTCGCCTCCGTGGACGACGGGGTTGTGAGTGGATGGGGAATCGACGTTAACCCACCAGTATTCGCTGCCGAAGAGCAACGGGCCTTTGCGGAAATAGGTCTCATATCCTGCCGCCTTGGCGTTGGTCGCGGCAAACTTTCCTGTGTCCACGAAGTAAGGAGCAGGAAATGCCTCAGGGCGCGAACGGAACTGAAGTTTCCCCTGTGCAGGACTTCCGTTACTCAGATTCACGCCCAGGTGGAGCACGGTCTTCTTCTCATCGGAATGGATTGGAAGCCAGACTGCGCGCAGAACTGTCTGATTATGGTATGAAGAGAAGCTTTGGCCCTGAGAAAGCCAGTCGTTGTTGTAGCCAAAATTCCACAGAAAGCCATGCTTTGGCGTGTAGCCGAGCCACTTGAAACCGTCTGCGAGAAGCGGGACGGTCGCATCGCTCATCACGGAGCGTTCCATCGTCCACCCGTCATAACCGACCATCACCTTGTTCAGCGAGAAACCCGTCTTGGAGCGGCCGACGAAGATGTTGCCCCAAAGTTCGGGGACCGCGATCATCAAGCCGGTCTGACGGATGAACCAGGAGTGCGATGGAGCGTCATACATGATCCCGACATTGAAGGTGACCTTGCGCGGAAGGCTGGGAAAGCCGCCATTCAAAAGGAATCGGAAGTCACGAAATCTCTGGGCCGGGAGCATCGTGATCTGCTCTTTGCTCGCAGCATCCTGCGCGTAGGCCGCCGTATCGACCAGAAACCCCATGCCAGCCTTGGCGGTGAAGTGCGGGCCGCGGTACTCATTCCATTTAGCCATCTCTCGTGGCGCGTGATCGATATCGTCGTCCATTTCGCCGGCATCGATTGTGGCATCGAGCGAGGAGGAGACTCTGAAGGAGGATGTTGTCTGTTGTGAACCGGGGCTGGCGTTGGCAGGCCGCGGCTGCTGCAAGTTGGCCTGTTGCGGCTGCTGGATCTCGTCCAGCATTGCCGTGGCGGCGCGTGCCGTCTTGCCCACGGCTGGAGTGCCATGCTGGCAAGACTGCAAGGGCGACCAGCGACAGAAGGATCGGCCTCAGGATGACCCTCATGTTCTGGTTGCTCCGCGCTCAGTAGGTCATAAACAACTGTTGAATGTCTGAGGGCGAACGAGTCTTCAGCAGGGCCAGGGAGAGAAGAATTCGCGACTTCTGCGGATTCAGCTCATCGGATGCGATGAAACCCAACTTATCGTCGTTCAACTCAACGTTTCGCCCAACCAGACCGGTTGTGACGCGACTGCTTCGAACCACCACCACACCCTTCTTTACCGCCCTGGCGGCCGCTTCCACCGCGGCCTGAGTCATGTTTCCGTTGCCAACACCGGCAATTACGATGCCCTTGGCACCAGTACTTACGCTGGCATCAATCAGCTCAGGCGACATATCCACATCGGCATAGATAATGTCCACGCGTGGAAGCTTTGTGACTCCGGAGACACTGAACTCGCTCTCGGAGGTATGCTTCCAGACCGGCGTGTTGTAGAAGTCGCATTTGCCATAGGAAACAACACCCACGAGACCACGAATCGGTGACATGAACGTCTGCACGTCCGTGGTGCTCGTCTTTGTCAGTGAATGCGCGGCGTGGATATGGTCGTTCATGACGACTAGAACGCCGCGGCCGTGCGATTGCGAATCGGCAGCTACTGCGACCGCGTTATAAAGGTTCAATGGTCCATCGGCGCTCACCGCGGTGGAGGGTCTCATCGAGCCGACGAGCACAACTGGTTTGTCCGTCTTCGCGGTCAGGTTCAGGAAGTACGCCGACTCTTCCATGGTGTCGGTGCCATGCGTGATCACGATGCCGTCGACATCCCCCGACGTTAGCTCGTTAATTCGGTTGGCAAGCTTCAGCAGGATCTCGAACGACATGTCCTGCGAACCCACATTCGAGATCTGCTCGCCCTTGATGTTCGCCAGATCCTTGATCCCAGGGACTGCATTGATCATCGTGTCGATCCCGACTTGCCCCGACGTGTATCCAACCTGCGTGCCGGTGGGTGCAGCGCCCGCGATCGTCCCACCGGTTGCCAGAATCACGATGTTCTTCTTCGCCTGGCAGAGACCACTCTGGCAGGGAACGAGAATCACAACGACAAGGAACAAAACCCACTGTCTATAGAGATGCTTCATGACCGCTCCTTTCGACACGCACACGTCGCTCCTTCGCTTTCAAGCAGCCCCACTACTTGTATTGCGATGGATCGAGATTGGTAAGCTTGGCGGGATCAAGCAGCTGTTTAATTTGCTCCTCGGTGAGGACGTGCTGCTCGCGAATGATCTCCATAATTCCCTTGCCGCTCGAATACGCCTCGTTCGCAAGTTCGGTTGCCTTGTCATAGCCAATAATCGGATTGAGCGCAGTAACGATGCCGACAGTCGTCTCCATGTAATGCGCCAACTGCTTCTCATCCACGACGATGCCATCGACACACTTGGTACGCATCAGCTTTGAGGTATTGAAGAGCAAGGTCTGAGACTCCATCATTGCGACGCCTTCGACCGGCTCATAGGCATTCAACTGAAGTTGGCCACTGTGGGCGGCTAATGTAACCACGAAGTCGTTTCCTATTACGCGGAATGCGACAAGATTCATGACCTCCGGGACCACCGGATTCACCTTTCCCGGCATGATCGAGGAACCGGGTTGTATCGCTGGCAGGTCGATCTCGTTGAGTCCTGCACGAGGTCCCGATGCCAGCAGAATCAGATCACTCGATATCTTCGAGAGCTTGATAGCCACACTTTTCAGTGCAGAGGAATAGTCAACAAAGCCTTGCTGGTCCCAGGTTGCGGCGATCATGTCCGGTGCGGGGACGATGGGCTTGTTGAGTAACTTCGAGAGATGCTCGGCGAACTTCTCCGAATAACCCTTCGGTGCGTTGATTCCGGTACCGATCGCCGTCGCTCCCATGTTCTCGACGTAGAGAGACTTCTCCGAATCCTTCAGCAATTGAATCTCGTTCTCAAGCGACGATCCAAAGGCGTAGAACTCCTGGCCCACCGTCATGGGAACAGCATCCTGCAACTCGGTGCGTCCCATCTTGACGACCATGAGGTATTGCTTGCCCTTGGCGTTGAACGAATCAACCAGCATCTGCAACTCTTCAATCAACTTTTCGTTTCGCAGAATAATCGCAACTTTGATGGCCGTTGGATACGAGTCATTCGTCGACTGCGACATGTTCAAGTCGTCGTGCGGCTCGAGATACTGGTACTCACCCTTCTTGTGGCCGGTCAGTTCGAGCCCGATGTTGGCGAGCACTTCATTGGCGTTCATGTTCGTCGACGTGCCCGCGCCACCCTGATACCAGTCAACCTGAAACTGATCGTGGTATTTTCCGGCGAGCACTGCGTTGCACGCCTTCTCGATCGCATCCAACCTGTCCTTCTTCATCGCGCCAACGTCGTAGTTAGCCTGCGCAGCCGCGAGCTTAACGTAGGCCCACGCCTCTACGAAACCCGGATAGTGGTTGATGGGGATTCCGGAGAGTTGAAAGTTCTCGAGCGCCCTCAGAGTCTGTACGCCGTAGTAGGCATCGGCAGGAACCTGCTTTTCTCCGAGAAGGTCCTTTTCGGTTCGCGTCGGGCCAGCCGAAGATTGAGTAGATTGCTGGCACCATAGCGAGTTACCGGCAAGAAACGCGGCAAACACTAACGCAGCCACACTCTGTAGCGATTTTGAATACGAGGTCCGCATCCGGTCTCCTTCGTCGACAACTGTTCGCCGAGCACGCATGACATCACACGCATGACATCAAGGGTGCGCCGAGGAGTTTTATTCCTGGAGGGAAAAAATAACGTAAACGTGAGAATGCTGACTCAGACCGCCTCGTTCGCGCAGATCCCCGTGTCAACTGTCGTGAAATTAGCACCCGCTCACGACCACGTATACTGGGGTTTCCCCTAGTCGCTGAAACGTTGCGGGATAAATCGCCAAGGCACCTATTGAGCGCTGATAAGTAACGATATGTCGGCTTGAGCTAAAAGAACGGGCAACTTAGAGCCCAGGCGAAACGAAAGCCCTTCCGCGCTTGGTGGCGGAAGGGCTTTTGTCTCTGCTGCTCGGATTCGGACATTCAAAGGGTTCAGGAGTTGAAGTATGGGTGGGATTGGCGGAGCATTTCGTTGAAGGCGGCTGCTGGGAGGGCCGGGGCGTCCATGGCTTTCTTGAAGGAGACCTTGAAGGCCTCCATCTCAGACGGCAGGCCGACGGTGATGCGAACCGAGGTCTTCATTGCGGGCCAGCTGCGGCCGATGAAGACGCCGTCCTTGGCCATGGCCGCTCGGATTTGATTGGGTGGCCGTTTGACGTCGATCATGAAGCAGTTGCTCTCGGACGGGATGAAGGAGTAGTTGTTCTGCTTGAGCCAGGCGAAGGTGTCGTTGCGAACGTCGGCGATCATCTTCTTGCGCTTGGGGACGAGTTCGGTGTCGAGCAGGCTGGCCTTGGCTGCTATGAGGCCGGTGATGGGCAGGGGGAGCTGGCCGTATTCCATCAGCTTTTTGAGCAGCTCGGGCCTGGCGATGGCGACGCCGCAGCGGATGCCGGCCATGCCGTAGATCTTCGAGAAGGTGCGGAGGATGATGACGTCCTGGCCGGCCTTGACGTGGTCCATCGCGGAGGTGGCGTCGGAGAGGTGGATGTAGGCCTCGTCGACGAGGATGATGGTTCCGGCGGGCTTGTTGGCGACGGCGTAGTCGATCTGCTCTTTGCTGGTGGTGGTGCCGGTTGGGTTGTTGGGATTGCAGATGTAGATGACGCCGGCGTTTTTGTCGGCCGCGAGCATGGCTTTGACGTCGTGAGAGTAGTCGTCGGCGAGGGGAATCTCGTGGATGGGGGCCTTGGTGGAGCGGGCGGCGTAGCCGGCGGCCTCATAGGTGGGATAGGCGCAGACCAGGCTGCGGGTGGGTGAGGTGAAGGCCATGACACTGAACTGGAGCGGTGGGCTGGAGCCGTCGTAGAGCGCGACGTGGTCGACCGGGACGCCGGCCTGGTCGGCGAAGACCTTCATGAGGTCCGCGTAGAGCGTCATGGCGTAACGCCCTCCGTTGGGGACGATGTCGATGATGGCCTTGCGGGCGGCTTCGCAGGGGCCGAGCGGATTCTCGTTGGCGTCGATGTGGATGCCGTTCTCCTGGTACTGGGGCACGGACGCGGCGTAGGCGAGATGCGCCTCGGTGATGATAGGGACCGCGGCGAGGGTGGCGGAGGCGGAACGGAGGAAGGAACGGCGGGTCACACTGCTCGAGGTAAATCGATTGGAAGAGGAAGAAGGCATGACGGGCTCCTGATTTGCGGTGTCGTTACGAATTAACAGGCGACGAACTGCCGTGGCGACTTTGTAATTGCTCAGTATCCAAGAACTATAGGGCTAATCGGCCGGCTTTACAAGAAAAGCCTGTATTGGCGATCTCTCGCCAACTGACAAAACTGACCTTCGCACACTGGAGAGAATTACCGGAAGACTCGCAGTTTTGTCAGGTTACCGGCGTGTGTTGCGCCTGTAGTGTGGAGACGTAATGGCGATGGGGGACTCCTCATGTGGCTCGTTAGAGTAATTCGTTGCGCGGTCGGACTGGTGCTTGCGATGGGCGTCACGACCTCTTTCGCGCAGGGAGGTCAGACGGCGAATCCGCCGCCTCCTGCGGTGAACACTCAACTTCCGGTTAACTGGTTATATGGCGCGTACATTCCGAAGGATGTGCCCCTGGTTGCGCTCAACGGTTCTGAACGCTTCAAGCTTTATGTTCGCCAGACTTACACAACGCCGGGCATTTATATCAAGACCGGATTCTTTGCCATGCACGATCAGGTGAAGGATACACCGGCGGACTGGGGGGACGGCTTCTCCGGCTTCGCCAAACGCGTGGGATCGAATCACGCTACAAATATTATTCAGAATTCTTTTACTTCTCTGGGCCAGGGCATTGTAGGGTGGGAACCGCGCTACGATCGTTGCCGCTGCACGGGAGGGTGGCGACGCTTTCGTCACGCCTTCATCAGAAACTTTGTGACCTACGACCACAGTGAACAATCCCGACGACCGAATATCATGCCTTTTGCGGCAGCATTTGGGGCGGGAGCTATCGGTGCGACGTGGAACCCGAATAATCCGACGATTACAGTCAAGGGCTACCAGAGTGCAATCACGCAGGCATGGGTTGGAGTCATCACGAACAGCATTGGTGAATTTGCGCCCGACATCAAGAAGAAATTTCTTAAGCATAAGGATTGAGCTTCGAATCGGACGCGGCAGACGGGGTGATGCGTGAGTAGTCTGCCGAGTGGCGAGGGAGCGATTCGGGGCGGGGGGAAGGCTCCGGCGAAGACCACGGCGGGCGGGTGGGTTCTGGCGGCGACCATCCTTGGGTCGAGCATGGTTTTTGTCGATGGGACGGTGGTGAATGTGGCGCTGCCGGCGCTGCAGAAGGCGCTGGGAGCTACGGGGTCGCAGGTGCAGTGGGTGGTGGAGTCTTATGCGCTGTTTCTGGCGGCGCTGCTACTGGTGGGTGGGTCGCTGGGGGATATTTATGGGCGGCGGCAGGTGTTTGTGGCGGGGACGGTGCTGTTTGCAGGGGCTTCGGCGTGGTGCGGGCTGGCGCCGGGGATCCATTGGCTGATTGTGGCGCGTGGAGTGCAGGGAGTGGGCGGGGCGCTGCTGGTGCCGGGGAGCCTGGCGCTGATCAGCTCTTCTTTTTGCGAGGAGGATCGCGGGCGGGCGATTGGGACGTGGTCGGCGGCTACGGCGATCATGGGGACGATTGGACCGGTGCTGGGTGGATGGCTGATTCAGGTTGGATCGTGGCGGTGGGTGTTCTTTATTAATGTGCCGATGGCAGCGGCGGTGATTGCGATTACGCTGCTGCGGGTTCCGGAGAGCCGAGGCGAGGAAGATAAAAGCCGGTTGGACTGGGCGGGTGCAGGGCTGATTACGCTGGGGCTGAGCGGGGTGACGTTTGCTCTGATTGAGGCGAGCAGCGGGACGGCGATGGCGAAGATCGCCGGGGTGGTGGGGGTGATCGCGCTGGTGGCGTTTGTGGTGGTGGAGTGGCGCGAGAAGGCTCCGATGATGCCGCTGGGGTTGTTTCGCTCGCGGAACTTCAGTGGAGCGAATCTGCTGACGCTATTTTTGTATGCGGCTTTTGGCGGGATGCTTTATTTTCTGCCGCTGGATTTGATACAGGTGCATCACTACTCGTCTACGCAGGCGGGGGCGGCGCTGCTGCCGCTGATGTTGTGTATCTTTCTGCTGTCGCGGTGGTCGGGCGGATTGGTGACGCGGTATGGGGCGAAGCTGCCGCTGATGGTGGGGCCGGCGCTGGTGGCCGTGGGGTTTGGGCTGCTGACGCGGATGGGTTTGAACGGCACATATGGGGCGACGGTGCTGCCGGCAGCTGTGGTGCTGGGGTTGGGGATGGCGGTGAGCGTGGCTCCGCTGACGACTACAGTGATGAACTCGATTGGGCAGGAGCGCGCTGGGATTGCTTCGGGGGTTAATAATGCTGTGTCGCGGGTGGCGTCGCTGCTGGCGGTGGCGATGCTGGGGGCGGTGTTCTCGTGGGTGTTTAATCAGGGGCTCGATCGCGGGCTCGAAGAGATGGCTCTGCCGGCGGCGGAGAAGGCCACGGTGATTGCGCAGAGGGCGAAGCTGGGAGCGATCTCTACAGACGATCCGCGGGTGAAGGAGACGATTGGAGAGTCGTTTGCGGGGGCCTATGACGTGGTGTTGTGGATCGCGGCGGGGTTGGCGGTGGCCAGCTCGGTGAGTGCGGCTGTGTTGATTGATGGGAAGAAGGCGGACGTAATTAGGACTTAATTTTCCATAATTAAGTGCATATCTTTGCGATGTGATGACGAGAGTTTGCAGGTTGGCAGAGATATGCGGGCAGCATTGCAGTATTTCCAGCTATTTTTGCACAATTTTTTGGGCGTTGGGAGCACCGTAGTGGAAGTTCGATTGCATATACTCTGCGGGAGGATTCTATCTTCTATGAAAAGGCTCCTATTACTGCTGGCTGCGGCAGTGGCCGTTTTCTCGCCTGCAATTGCGCGTGCGGACCTGATCGGAACGTCAGTTAACGGAACGCTTAATTTCACCGGGTTTAGTCCGAACTATTTCAACCCACTTGACGGGTACGTCCCTGCTGGATATGGCAACTCATCGGGCCTGCCGGTAACTGTCGGTTCGGGCATCGAGTTCGCCGTGTCGGACGGCAATCTCCTTTACACATTTGACTTCTCGGGCACGACGCTGCACGTAACCAATACTGTTGGGACGCCTGATCCCGAAAACAGCTTTGTAGCTACCTTCACCGACACTGGCTTTACAGAATTCAGCGTGCTCGACGACACGATGGCTGGGCTAAGTGCCAGCTTGAGTGGAGATGTACTGACGCTGACGTTTGCCGGCCACCTTTCCCCAGCCTCGGTGGTTGGAGATCTTGGCACAGCGGACTTTCAGCTGGCTGGTCCGCTAGCGACGGCAGCGGTTCCGGAACCTTCTACACTGGCGCTGCTGGGGACGGGCTGCGTGGGAGCTGCGATCTGGATGCGGCGGCGGTTGTCTTAGCATTGGGTTCGCTTGTCTTTGCTCTGCGTTTCGCTTGATCGAGCGTTTGACAATAAGAGAGAGTGCTGAAAAGTTTGTTGGCCCACATGAACATTCCCCCAGGGGCTAAAGCCCACTGAAATTATTGCCTTTACGGTGGGACTGAAGTCCCGCCCTTTCAAAGCAAAGGCTTTTCAGCATCCTCTAAAGCTCATTGAAATTGTTAGCTTTACGGCGCGGAGACCCAAAGCTAAAGCATTGGGCTACCAGTCCCGCCCCTTCAAAGCAAAGACTTTTTGAGCAGTCTCAATAAGGCCGGCCCCGCATGGGGGGTTGGCCTTATTGCTTTTGCGGCGCGGGACGCAGAGCGAGGACGGCGTTGAGGCCGCCGAAGGCGAGGGAGTTGGTGAGAGCGAGCGAGGGGGCGGACTCGCGGGGGGAGCCGGTGATGACGTCGAGGTTGAGGGCGGGGTCGACCTCGGAGGCGGCGACGCCGGCGGTGGCGGGGAGGCGACCGTGCTGGAGAGCGAGGACGGTGGCGAGGGCCTCAATGGCGCCGGTGGCTCCGATGGAGTGGCCGTGGAGGGACTTGGTGGAGCTGACGGGGATGGTGGCGGCGCGAGGGCCGAAGAGCTGGTGGATGGCGGCGGCCTCGGTGGAGTCGTTGGCCATGGTGCCGGTGCCGTGGGCGTTGATGTAGCCGACTTCGGCGATGAGATCTTCGATGGGCGGTGAGCCGGGAAGGGTAGCGGCGTCGGCGAGGGCGGCGCGCATGGCAGAGGCGGCTCCGGAGGCGGTGGGCTGAGTGATGTGGTTGGCGTCGGCGGTCATGCCGAAGCCGACGATCTCGGCGAAGATGGGAGCTGAGCGAGCGAGGGCGGAGTCGAGGGTTTCGAGGGTGAAGATAGCGGCGCCTTCGCCGAGGGTCATGCCGTCGCGGTTAATGGCGAAGGGGCGGCAGCCGAGGAGGGAGACGACGCGCATCGAGTCCCAGGCGCGGAGGAAGCCATAGGTGAGGGCAGCTTCGTGTCCGCCGGCGAGGGCGGCTTCGACCATTCCGGAGCGCACCATATGATAGGCAAGGCCGATGGCATGAGTGCCGGAGGCGCAGGCGGTGGAGATGTTGAGGACAGGCCCGGCGATGTGATGCTCGATGGAGATTTGGCTGGCGCCGTTGTTGGCCATGGTGCGGACGACGGCGAGCGGGTGCGAGCGCGCATTGCGTCCGTAGAGTTCTTTGACGGCGTGCTCGTCGGTAGTGCGGCCGCCGGCGGAGCAGCCGAGGATGATGGCGGTGCGCTCGGAAGGATGGTGCCGGGTGAGGCCGCTCTGCTGGAGGGCCTGCCGGGCGGCAAGCATCGCGAACTGCGACGTGCGGTCGGTGAAGTTGAGGGTGCTGGGATCGATATGCGGAGCAGGATCGAAGTTGCGGACCTGGGCCATGTGGGAGAAGCGCAGGCGGTGGGGGTCGAGCATGTCCGGCACATCGACGAACGGGAGTACGCCGGTCGCGCCGGAGAAGAGCGAGGAGCGGAAGTCGTCCACGGTGGAGCCGATGGGGGTGATGCAGCCAAGGCCGGTGACAACGACGCGGTGCATGATGGGACTCTCTTGTGGGTCGACGTAGCTGGTGGCTGATTTGGTGACTGGTAGCTGATTTTAGCTGGCGGAGCGGTTGGCGAGGATGGTGTGGACGCCGGAGACGACGTCGCCGACGGTTCTAAGGGTGCTTAGAGCGTCGTCGGGGATCTCGATGTCGAAGGCTTCTTCGACCTCGAAGGAGATGTTTATCTTGTCGAGGGAGTCGATGGCAAGCGAATCGAAGGTGCTCTCGAGCGAGATGGATTCGGGAGGGATGCCCTTCGATTTGGCAATAATGTCTATGCAGCGCTGTGCTACATCGTCCTGAGTTTCATCCATAGCGTCTTCCGGTTACCTCCGGGGACTTTCCCTGTCTTGCTCAACTTACAGGGAGGACCGGGCGATGTAAAGGGTGGAGACGATGAGATTTGGAGGCACTCCGGTCAGCCGGTAAGTATTCGGGCTCGGTCGGCGGGAAGGCCATTGCGCGGTCATGGCGCGATGCGGCTGGAGCCTTCGATGTTGAAGGGCATGAATATGCCTGACTCGTGCGAGGGCTGACCGCCGCCTACATACAGTTCGTACGCGCCCGGCTGGACGCTGCGATTGCCATCCTGATCGACGAGGCTGAGTTGGCGGGGATCGATTGTGACGCGAACGGTTGTGCTCGCACCCGCGGGTAGATGCTTTTTCGCAAAGCCGACGAGAGTGCGGAGTGGTGCGTCGGGTTTGTTTTTGGGAATCAGGTAGAGCTCGAGCGTTTCGTCGCCGGCGCGATCGCCGGTGTTGCTGAGATTGACGCTGACTTCGAGGGGCTTTCCGGCGGGCAGCTTTGTGGTGGAGAGTTTGCCGGCGGTGTACTGGAAGCTGGTGTAGCTGAGACCGTAGCCGAAGGGATAGAGCGGCTTGCCGGAGAAGTAGCGATAGGTTCGGCCCTTCATGGAGTAGTCGTCGAACGGCGGCAGATCGCTCGTGGCCGCGTAGAAGGTGACAGGCAGCCTGCCGGAGGGATTGTTTGCTCCGAAGAGAGTGTCGGCGATGGCGGTGCCGCCGGCCTGACCGGGATACCAGGCTTCGAGGATTGCGGCGGCTTTGCGCTCGGCGCTCCCGAGAGCGAGTGCGCCGCCGTTCATGAGAACGATTACGAGCGGCTTCCCTGTCGATGCGAGGGCATCGACGAGTTGCAGTTGTGCATCGGGAAGTTCGATGGCGGTGCGATCGCCGCCTTCAAAGCCTTTGACGTGGACAGGCATCTCCTCGCCTTCGAGGTCGGGGCTGAGGCCGAGGAAGGCGACGATGGCATCGGATTTGGCAGCGGCCTCTATGGCTTGATGGCGCAGACCTGCTACGGGGGGAATCCAGTTGAAAGTAAGGCCGGCGCCGAAGTGAGGAGCATCGTGCGTGTACTCGATGCGGAGGGCGTGCGGAGCGGTGTCGGTGAAGGTCAGGGTGAAGGGCGTGGTTGGAGCGCGGCGTCCGTGAGTACGCTCATGCGTGAACTCATAGACCGGCTTGCCGTCCAGCCAGACTCTGACTGATTCGACGTCCTCGCAGGTGCTGCAATGCGCCATAAGGAAGTTGAAGCCGATGGTGCCTGCGGCGAGCGAGGTGATGAAGCCGGTCCAGCGCACGGAAAAAGCTTTGCTGGAGACACCGCTGGCTGGGGCGGCGCCGTTCCAGTCGAAGTTGATGGTGCTGTCGATGCGATTGAAGACGGGAGTGCTGTCGAATCCGGTGCCGTTGAAGTACTCGGCCTTTAGTCCGGGCTTGTTGACTCCGGCGGTGGTCGAGGAGAAGACGGTGGCGGGCACGGGGACGGCAACTTCTTCGACGTAAGGCGAGCCTTGTGCGTAGAGGATATGTCCAGGCATGCGCTCTTGGAGAGCGGCGAGGGGAGTGATCGGATGCGATGCGATGGCGTTGTAGTTGCCCTCAAGCGCTGCGAGAGCGGCGGCGTTTGGGCCTATCACTGCGATGGTTTTGATCGCAGGGTTGAGTGGCAGGGTGCTGCGATAATTTTTTAGCAGGACCATCGAGGCGCGGGCAGTCTCAAGCGAGAGCGCTGAGTGAGGCGCGGAATCATTCTCGGAGAAAGGAATGGCGTTGTAGGGAACGCGCGATGGAGGATCGAACATGCCAAGGCGAAAGCGGGCTGTGAAGAGGCGTTTGACGGCGGCATCGATGTCGGCTTTGGTGGCGAGGCCGAGATGCAGAGCGTCGTTGAGCGCGGCATACTCCTTGCCGCAACTCAGGTCGGTGCCGGCTTTGAGTGATAGCGCGGCGCCGTGGGTGAGATCGGGAGCGAACTTGTGGCCCGCTGCGACGTCGGTGACGGCAGCGCAGTCGGAGACGATGTAGCCGGTGAAGCTCCAGTCTCGCTTGAGCTTCTGCTGAAGGAGCATCGTGCTGGCGCAGGCGGGGGAGCCATCGACGGAGTTGTAGGCGCACATGACGCTGGCGGCGTGGGCGTCTACGACGAGTTCGCGAAAGGCGGGCAGGTAGGTGTCCTCGAGGTCGTGGGGCGAGACGGCGACATCGAAGGTGTGGCGCTCGGACTCCGGGCCGCTGTGGACGGCGAAGTGCTTGGGAGTGGCGGCCGTCTTGAGATATTGCGGGTCTGTGCCCTGGAGGCCGCGGGCAAAGGCAGAGCCTATCTGGCCGGTGAGGAAGGGGTCTTCGCCGTAGGTCTCCTGGCCGCGGCCCCAGCGGGGATCGCGATCGATGTTGATATTGGGAGACCAGAGAGTGAGGCCGTAGTAGATGGAATAGTTCTTCTCCTGCTGGGCCTGGTTGTATTTCGCTCGCGCCTCGGTTGAGATGATGTCGGCGACACGGTGGATGAGCTCGGTATCCCATGTAGCGGCGAGGCCGATTGCCTGAGGAAAGACCGTTGCGTAACCCGAACGCGCGACGCCGTGCAGCGCTTCGTTCCACCAGTCGTATTTGGCAATGTGTAGACGCGGAATGGCTGGCGCGTCATTCTGCATCTGCGAGATCTTCTCGGCCAACGTCATGCGGCCGACGAGATCGTCGACGCGCTCTGCAAGCGGGAGATCGGGGTTGAGATATGGATCGGGCCTGGCGGGTGTCTGGGCCTGCAGCTGCAATGCCGTGACGGACAAGGCGATAAGCGCTACGGTGAGCCTAAAAAAAGATAAACGTGCAGACGGCATTGTGTTCGTTCCTTGCAGAGTGTTTTCGAGTGAGAGCTTTAAGGCGTTGGTGAGTTGCGTTTGTCTAAGCGATTGTCGAGGCGATTGTCGAGGCAGTTGCGAATGGCGAAGAACGCTTCCTTGGGATGGTATGACGCGTCAAAGGGCAGCGCTTTCTGGGGACGGTCGGGCTGCTTCTTTTTATGCGTGGGGCCATTGTTGAGCCAGGTGTGCCCGTCGTCCACGCCCCACATAAGGACCGCTTGAACCGATGGTTCGGCAAGCACAATGGTGAGATAGTTGCTGTAAACCTGCGCGATGGTCTGATCGCGACGTGCTACGTCGTCGTAGCGAAGATCGTCTTCGTTTACGTCAAGCTCGGTGATGAAGATATTCAATCCCATATTGCGAATGCTGAGCATAAAATCCTGCAAACCTTTTCCGATAGTGGATGGCGAACCGGCTTTGATGTGCGACTGAATACCGACAGCATCGAGCGGGACGTTCGACGCTTTGAGGCGGTGCAGCAACTGGAGCGTGAATTCACGTCGCTTCGCGTCTGTTTCGTTGTCATATTCGACGCCGTATTCGTTGTAGGTCAGGAGCGCGTGGGGGTCTGCCTGGCGCGCGGCTCGAAATGCGATGTCGACGTAGTCGGGGCCGAGCAACTGCATCCAGGGAGACTTTCGCAGGCCGTCGGGACGGCCGTCCTCGGGCAGCACAGCTTCGTTGACCACATCCCAGGAGTGAATCTTTCCTTTGTAGTGACCTCCTACGGTGCGGATGTGGTCTTCGAGGAATTGCTTTGCGTTTTCCTTAGTGACTGTGGTGCTGAACCAGTCCGGAAGCTGCTGGTGCCAGACGAAATTGTGCCCGCGCATTTTCATCTTGTGGCGTTCGGCGAAGTCGACGATACTATCTGCTTCTGCAAAGGAATATTTATCGGGCGTGGGTCGAAGCGTCTTCCACTTCATAGCGTTCTCAGCGACAAGAATGTTGTATTGCTCGGCCAGGACGCGAGAGTAGGCTTGGTCGGTGGCCAGAGGCTTTGCGTTGACGGCTGCACCTACCAGCAGGCCGTGCGCTGCAGCGTGCGCTTTGAGTGATCCACTTCCGGTAATGTCTTCCTGCGAGGACTCGGCAGCCTGCGGTACAGCAAGAGCGAAGGCAGCAGATCGTGACAGACGCGCTGACAAGCCGCCTCCTGCGATGAGTCCATTCGATAGAACGGTGCGACGCGTCAGCATCGATATTTGAGCCATTCCCCGGTGTGCCCCTGCCGTTGTGGCGTTGTTTGTTGGAGTGAGGTCACAGCTATCGATGTTGGGAGTTCGACAACTGTGACTTCGGCGGTAATTCGCGGTTCTGAAATTCTGCTGCGGCTTAGAAGTTCAGTTTGAGCGAGAATTGCGCGATACGCGGATCATTTGCATTGGCGCCGTTCTGCGGAGTGGTGCCGGTGATCTGGCCGAAGGTTGAGCCCAATGTGGTGTTCGGATCGCCAAAGTTGGTGTGGTTGAGAAGATTGAAGTATTCGGCACGGAACTGCAGGGCGGCTCTTTCTTTTATGGGGAAGTTGCGTGCGATGGACATGTCGATATCGACGTAGTGCGGCCCGGAGAAAGAACCCTTGACGATGGAGCCGTAGGTGCCGGGGGCGTTGGCTGCGAAGCTGGCCGGATTGAGATAGGACTTACAGTGGGAGTTGGCCGGGCAGGCACTTCCGCCGTAGGGCAGGCCTGTGAGGACGGCTCGATCGCGGTCCTGGCCGGAGCCCGAGTTGTTATTTGCGGCAGAGGCTATCGTCAAGGGATCGCCGCTGCGCGCCTGGAAGAGACCCGAAGCCTGCCAGTAATTGACGAGGTAGCGAAGCGCCGGGGAGGAGTCCTTCATGACTTTGGGAAGCGCATACACGAAGGAGATAGAGGCGACACTGGTGTGGTCGAAGTCGGAACGGCCATAGTCGAGGCGCTTGAAGTTAGGCTCGTAGATGGGCAGGACATAGGAGTTGTTCGCGGCGATGGCTGTCGATGACTGGTTATATGGAGTGTCGTCGATAGCCCTCGACCAGGTGAAGTTACCGAGGAGGGTAAGTCCGTAGCTCAAGCGCTGTTCGACCGAAAGCTGCAGGGAGTTGTAGTTTTCGTTGCTGCCCATGTTGGCCTCGGTGATGGTCTGCGAGTAGCAGTTGTTGGTGATGCAGGTGGAACCGTTGTAGAGGCTGGCAGCGTTGTAGAGGCGACGGTTGTATTGGTTGGTGTTGGTGGGAGGCACGGCATCGGCGTTCAGGATTGGATTGATTTCAATCGGCGACCACTGGTGGTTGCTGTGCGAGGCCACATAGGCGACACGGGTGAGAAGGCTGTTGGTAATCTGCTGCTCCAGCGCCAGATTCCACGCGTAGGTGATCGGGGTCCGGAAGGAATGGAAGGGATCGTAGGTGAGGAACGCCTGTGGCGGAATGGGCGAGGTGTTGGGCGGAGGCTGCGGCGCCGGGAATGGATTGGGGGTTCCGAAGCTGGGATAGGGATTGATGAAGTTGATGGATGGACCGCCGGTGGCTGAACTGATATTTACGTTGGTAATGAACGGCGAGGTGTTGGAGTAGATGTTGTAAAAGACGCTGCTCATGCGGCTGTCGAAGAAGTCGCCCGCACCGCCGCGCAGGCTGGTTCTGCCGGTTCCGAAGATGTCCCACGCAAATCCAAGGCGGGGCATGAAGTGGGTGTAGATATTCGGAACGCCATTGGGATTGAAGCCCGGATCACCGGCAAACAGCAGACCAGCGGGAGCAAGCGGGATAGACGGTGGAGTGAGTTCCGGCTGCCCAGTTTGCGGGGAAGAAGCTGCCCATGCGGCCCTGTATCTCGTGCCAGGGGAGGAACGGCTCGTAGCGCAGGCCGTAGTTGAGTGTGAAGCGCCGGGTCAGCTTCCAGTTGTCCTGCGCGTAGAAGCCGTAGAAGTGGCCGCGGAGGTTCAGGAACTGCCCGGATGCCTGCGCGAAGTTCTGGACATAACCGGTCAGGAAGCTGGCCATCGCGTTGTTTGTTACGTTCGCGTTGAAGGTGAAGAGGCCGGGCTGCTGGAAGAGGTTGTTGACGTCCACCTTGGCATATTTCGCCATGGAAGCCGAACGCGAGATTGTGGGAACCCGCCTGCAGGTGCAGGTCGTCACCGAGGGTGTAGTTGGTACGCCTGAAGGTGGCCTGTGGATTGTCGCCGATGGTAAAGAAGTTAGTGACGGCGATCTGGTTAATCTGCTTGAACGCAGGCTGCCAGATGTTGACGCCGAGGTCCGCGACGTTGATGCCCCCGGCAAGCGGTCCGCGGGAGGAATTTTCGATCTGATAACTGAGAATGAAGTTGTTCAGGATGTGATCGGTTGAAGGTGTGGCGTCTCAGAGAAAAGCGAGTTGTAGTAGTTGATGGTCGCCTGGTCGGCATAGGTGAGCAGGTCCTGACAGGTTCAGCACCCCGTCGAGGTGATAACCGTCAGAGAAGTAGCGGAGCGGTAAACCTGTCCTTCGTCCCAATCTCCTGATCGAAACGCGCGGTGACCTCGCCCAGGTCGGTGAAGCTTGGCTTGACGTACGTGAAGCTTCCAGTGGTGGGGTCGCCCGCAGGCAGGTACTTCAATAACTTGAGCGATGCGGAGTTGAGAACTGCCGGTGGGGATAGTGCGCCGTGTACGACGTGCCTCCGTTCGAGGTGTAGGAGTAGCACTGCGCTGCGTTGGGCGTCGGGGTGGCGAGAGCGGGATTGGCGATGCAGGCCGCATTGAACGCTGTGCTGCCTGGAGTGGCGGACGTGCTGAAGTTGAAGTTGCCCGCGAGTTGCGCCGTGCGTCGGAAGGGTCTCCGACGTGGCGCTGGTCGAAGCCGTGTGGTTGATGGTCTTCTGGTAGCCGAAGAAGAAGAAGGAATGCTTGGTGTGGAAGAGGCCGGGAATCGCCACGGGGCCTCCAACGGTGCCGCCAAACTGGTTGCGCTTCAGCGGGTCGACCGTCTTAACGCCGTTCACATAGCTGAAGTAGTTGGCGGCGTTGAAGTAGCGGTTGCGGAGGAACTCAAACACGTCACCATGGTATTGGTTGCCGCCGCTGTGGGTGATGATGTTGACCACTCCGCCGGCGTTCTGGCCGTACTCTGCGCTGTAGTTGCTGGTCTGTACGCTGAACTCCTGCACGGCGTCGGGCATGGGAAAGGGCGCGTTGACGTTGGTGTACTCGTCGACGTTATTGCCGCCGTCGAGCAGGTAGTTGGTCTGGCCCACGCGGGTGCCGTTGGCCGTGATGGTGACAGCGACGGGAAAGGTCTTCGTGGCGCCCTGGTCGGCCTGGGCATTTGGCGCGATCACCACCCCGGCCACGAGCGTCGTCAACGCGGCGGCGTTTCGCCCGTTCAACGGCAGCTCGTTGACCTGCTGCTGGCCGATGACCTGCGACATCGTGCCGGTGGTGGTATTCACCTGGGCAGCGTTCGCCTCCACATTCACGACGACGTCCTCGGAGCCGACGTCCAGGCTCACGTTGAGGGTCAAGGCCTGGTCTGCCAGCACCGTGATCCCCGCCTGCTCATATTTCTTGAAGCCCGGGGCGGTGACGTCGAGTTTGTAGCCGGCTGGGGAGACGGACGGAAAGACATAGAGACCATCCCCGTGGGTCGGGATGGTGGTGGTTATCCCGGTCTTTGTCTGGGTGAGGGTGACGGTCGCGGACGGCACGGCGGCCCCGGTTGCGTCGGTAACGGTTCCGCTGATGCTGCCGAGGCCCTGGGCGGATAGATGATGTGAGGCGCATAGACATACTGCGCACAGAATGACGAAGCTGCGAAACGGCCTAAAAAGAGTCTTCATGACGCTGTCTATCTCCTGATGGTGCACATGCTGCCCTCAAGATTCGCGACCCAGAACCGAGGGGTAGCTATTCGAGGGTTTGTATAGAGCCGAATCGGGAGAAGGATAGACAGATACCGTCCCTGACCGTCAGGAATCGGTTATATATGGCTTATTTATATTGACTTATAGAAGGTGACCGGACGGCTACTCGGAGGACACTGCGAGCACTCTTGGCGGTCCCGGAGTTCCGTCCGTCACGGTCGTCTGCAGCACAATTTGCAGGTTGGGATGCGATGGATCGAGCTGTGCGGCTTTGGCGATGGCCTGGATCATCTGGGGGTCGGTAAGGAACTCGCCGGCGGACTGGGTGCCAAAGGTATAGAGGCCACCGATTACGACGACGACGTGGCCGGTCTCGGAGTTGCGAATGCGGGAGATCAGGGCATAGTCCTGCAGGACTGGGCCATGGGCGTCGCCTATGCGATCGCGCGGCTGATTGGTGCCCCAGCTCCAACTGCGCGACGTGGGGTTTTGTTTGTCCTTTATGTAGATAAGGTGCCTGTCGGCGTCGAGCGCGAGGCTGTAGCGCAGCTGGCGGGTGAGCCGCAGGCTCCACTCGTTGTTGAAGGCGCCGATGAGAACCACGGGGCCCTCGCGGAGATCTGAGAAAGAACTTGAGTTCTCCTTGCGGATGACTACCTTCTTCCCGCGTGATTCCAGAACCCCTACCACCCGCGCCATCGTGAAGGCATCGGCGAAGGGCACTGTGTGGGTTGCTTGAGAGGTCTCGGCGCGGAGGACCGGGGTGGAGGTGTCTCCATTGCCGTCGCCTGTTGCGGGGATGGGGGGGCCGTTGGGGACGTCACCGATGGCGAGCAGGACGGGCCCGGGGGTGTCGAGGACCGGCTTCCAGAAGAGCTCTTGAGTGCTTGGCCGATGGAACCATCCGTATGAAAGACCTGTGGCGGCAACGACGAGGAAGGCGCCGAGGATGTAGACCCAGCGCCAGCGCGGTCGTGGAGGGGCAGAGGCGCTGGTTGCAAGATGGGGTTCGGGCAGCAGGTCGAGGTGAGTGATGTGGGCGCCGAGTGGCTCGGCGACCATGCTATGCTCGACGCTATGCGCGTGATGCTCAAGGCTGTGCACGTGCTGCTCAGGGCTGTGTGCGTGATGCTCAAGGCTGTGCGCGTGGTGCTCGGAGAGGCTGAACTTTGGGATGTAGGAGCCGGGAACGAGGCCCATTCGCAGCTCGGAGCGGTGCTTTTCGTCTCCGTAGTAGATGGCGAGGCGCTTGCGGAGTTCGGTTGCGGCGGTGCGGACGATGTGGTCGAGGTTGGTGTCGTAGGTGGGCTTGCGGCCGAAGACTTCGACGCCAATGGTGCGCTCTTTGATTTGTTCAGCTTCGCCCTTGAGGGTCTGTTCTACGACGTAGCGTAGGAAGGCTACGGAGCGCTTGCTGGACCTGAAGACCTCGTCGTTGACGAGAAGGTTGAGCTGGACGCGGATCATCTCCCCGGTCGGCTCGACTGTCGCGCCAGACTCCAGTTGAGTGTCAATCATGACAGTCCCCAGTTGGCTGCGATTCTAGCACTCAAACGTACCGGAGGGTATGGGCGTTAGCGGGGTGCGGCTTGCTTGGTTCCGGCAGTTCCCTTCCTTGGCTAAAGTATCCAGAGTCTTCAAAGGACGCCAGGCTCGGACATCGGGATCTTTGCCTGTTGGTTACAGTGCGAAGGCCAAGTGACGGATTGTGGGCGAAACCATAGCGAAGGGGTTGCCCGCGAGGTTCCAGTAGTGAAGTAAGCGTGGATCACTCGGATGGCGGGACGGCTTTCGCGTCGTGAGTGGCCGGAACGTCCTTGTAGTCACCCTTCATGGCAACCTCTTTAGCGAGTTTGGAATAGCCAACATCTTCAGCAACAGCGCCGTATTTGTCGTCACTGTCAAAGATTTTCCAGAGGTAATAGCGGCTTCCAATCTGGTGAAAGATCAATTCATTGGTTTTCGGCGCATTATCAGCCTGACTCTGCCGTATTTCTATTAGTGTGCTTATGCTGGCATTGGGAGTGCGGATCTCCATGACGTTCATCATCGGATACCCAATTTTGTAGAAGATGTATTGCCCTGGAGGAAGCTTGGCCATGCCGGCATGGAACGTAAAAGGAATGTCGGCTTTCAGTTCGCCGATGAGTTGAGCTCGGGCAGTGCCGACGCCACAGGCCAAAATGGCGATCGGAATGAGGAACAAATGGTTCAACATTTTCGTTATGTGTTTCATTGGATTCTCCTTCCGTTCACGTTGATCGACTTACATCACGACCGTCCGTCTACTGGCAAAGAGAAAAGAACAGCAAGCTTAAGGAGCAAGCACGTTCACTATCCCCACACTCTATATGTTGCACGAGAATAGAAGTTGGTTGTTCGCCAGACTCGGCGGCGGTCACATGGCTGCGATGGGCCGGAAGATCTGGCCGAGGGCCGTGGCGCGGCCTTCGGGTGATGGTGGTGGGTTATTTGCCTGCAAGCTTGTCGACCTCGGAGGCGGCGAGCAGGAAGCCGCCTACTCCGTAGACGTAGCTGGCGGAGGCGGCGAACTTTCCCGGCGCCTTGTCGATGGGCTGAATGGAGCCGAGACGCCCGTCGGCGTAGATGTTCTTCAGCATTCCGGCCCAGGCGCGCCTGACTACCGGCTCATACTCGGCGCGGTCCAGGATGCCGTGGTTGATCCCCCAGGCGAACGAGTAGGTGAAGAAGGCAGAGCCTGAGATTTCGGGTAGATCGTAGGAGCCGGGGTCGAGCAGGCCGGTGCGCCAGAGGCCATCCTTGCCCTGGAGCGATGCAACTCGCTTGGCCATCTCTTTGTACTGGGCGATGTACTTCGGGCGGGTGGGGTAGTCCTTGGGCATCACTTCGAGCACTTTGGCGAACGAGGCCATCACCCAGCCGTTTCCGCGCGTCCAGAAGAGCTTCTGGCCATTGGCTTCCTTCTGTGTGAAGTAGCGGCTGTCGCGGAAGTAGAGGTGCTCGGCGGGATCGTAGAGGCTTGCGGAGGTCTCCCACCATTCTTTGTCCATGTAGTCGAGATAACGCTTATCTCCGGTCGCGACGGACATACGGGCCAGCACGGGCGGCGCCATGAAGAGCGCGTCACACCACCACCAGAGGAGCTTGGCGGGGTCGTCCGGACGCACGACCAGCTGGTCGAGGACTGCCTTGGTGTCGGCCATTCTGATGGGATCGCGCTTTTCGAGATAGAGCTCGAGGTAGGTCTGGCCGATGGCCATGTCGTCGGCGTGGGGGAAGCGCTGGTTGAGCAGCTTCCAGTCGAAGTGCTCGCCGACGCGCACCATCGCGTCGTGATACTTCGGGTCGCCGGTGGTCTTCGACGCGGCGAGCATGCCGTCGTAGAGCGCCGCATAGGTCCATTGCTGGTTGAACTTCGACTCGGCGTATGCGAGCTGCCAGTCGGCGACCTTGTGAGCGGCTTTGCGGACATCTGCGTGAGTGATGGCGGGCGAGAGATCGGTAGCGAGCGGACCGGGGTCGGAGGGAGAATCGCCTGCGGCGTTCCTGTCTACTGTGGTTGGGTCTTCAGCGGCTGCAACGGCGCCTGCGGGTTTCGATGGAGCGGGCGTTTGCGCGTTTAGCCGCGAGAGAGGCAATAGCGCCATTGCGAAGATCGATACGTTTACCCATGCCGCGCCCTGCAGTCTTTGCCTCACGTTTTTCACCAACGCCATGCTGGTCTCAACCTTTCTGACTCTACGAAAAATTTCTGCAACAATCGGCTTCTTAATACAGCAGTGACAAGTGACTCACCGTTTGACTCGTGACCCGATGTCCATCTCCCCTGAAATGTGCCATTTACCTTGGAATTTAACCTTGTGACAAACGTCCCTTGCGGCTTGCGGACGGGCGAGTGGGTTCGGCTATCCTCCCTCGAACCTGGGCAGGTGCCCAGCCGGTTTGGATTTGGAGCAGGTGGATTACCAGGTATGGATGGCGAGCAGCGTGGGTGCACCGGTCTTGCCTTCGATGACGTTGACCTTTACCACTGCCTCGACGTTCTTCGTGCTGAAGTCGCTTCCGAGATTGTCTTTTAGAATCTGCATATAGTGAGGACTGGTGACTATCTGCGCCGCGGCCTCGGTGCCGTTGCGTCCTAATCCTGCGAGAACGACGACCCAGTTATCCGTGGTGGTGTCGCGGAATCTGGCGACGAGGGCATAATCGTCCGCGCTGGAGTACGGCAGGGAGTGATCTCGCGCCCATCGCACGCCGGATTTGGTGGTGTCTATGATTGCCGCATCTGCCTCGGGGGCAAAATGAATCGGCATCGGCTCCAGCAGGCGAAGAGACCATTGGTTATTGTATCCGCCGATCAGAATCACGGGACGCTCGCGGAGAGTGGTCAAGGGAGTGGTGGCGGAGGACTCCAGTTGTACGGTCGCGCCGTTTCGGTCTGTCAGGCCGCTGAGCCGAGCAATGGCGGAGGCAATCTGAAAGGAGACAAAGGGATATTCAACATCTTTGCCCGCTGTCTGGACGCCGGAGAAGTTGTTCTGTGCGAAAACAGCGCCGCCGGTACAGACCAGCACTGTGCGCTGATCGCGGAATATCGGCGCCCAGAAGTCATCGAGTGCGGTGCGAGGCTGAGCGCTGCGATATCGCCATCCAACGCCTGCAAGAATTGCCAGCGCGGCCGCGGCAGCTAATATCCACGCCCATCGTCTGCCGGTTCTCTTATGAATGAGCTCGGTATGCTCGACGGACATCATCGCCGGATGAGTGGCCGGATGAGCATTTGGGGTTGCCAGAGCGAAGTGCGGGTCCAGTTCCCTTCCGTGCGCTGTCGGCTCAAGGGCTGCTTCGGCGTGGAGAGTCTCGCCGGGGTGGTCCAACATCCGCTCGGGGTCATCCTGCGCGTGGAGGAACTCCGGGATGTAAGAGCCGGGTGGAAGGGATATCTGAATGAGGGGCTTGCGGTCGAGTTCGTGATAGTAGAGCGAGAGGCGCTTGCGCACCTCGCCCGCGGTGTAGCGCACCACGGTGTCGGCGTTGGTGTCGTAGGAGGCGGGCCGGTCGAAGACCTCGACCCCGAGCGTCCGCTCCTTCAGGAGGTCGGCCTCGCCTGCCAGCGTTTCTTCGACGATGTATTGCAGCAGCGCGGGATAGCGCTTGCTGTTGCAGAAGTGTGGACTGGCCAGGACCTGCTGCAAGTTCGAGCAGGATCGCCTCGCGGTCCTGTCTTGTCTGGGGGTGCCATGCGTCCCGGGTTGCGTTTGCCCTGCTCATTTCCGTATCGAATCCTACTCGCCCATCCAACTGCCTCGCAAGAGACGTTTGTCACAAGTCTGAAACCGTACGCCAAACAGCACATTTCAGGAGAGATGGTGGTGCGGGTAAAGAGCCAAACCGTGAGTCACTTGCCATTCATGTGTTAAGAAGCAGAGGGTTGGCCTGCTTCCGAGAAAGCACGAAAGCCGATGCCCGAGATGAGCTCCAACATGTTGATTTACAGCCCCAGGCGTCCGGCCAGTTTGACAGATCGCAGGCACGAGCAAACGAACTACTCCTGTGCGACGGAGGCTCGCTTGCTTGACCCTCCCGCCGGCAGTTTGCTGCTGGCAGCGACCGATGACGACCGCCGGCGCCCTGTTGCCTGCCCAACTGCGCGCCGCTGCGATGGAGACCGCGTCTGCTGAAGGGAGCGCCGTCGGCCTTCTCGATCGCAGCTGGATACGGGCTGGGAGTTCCGCAAAGGACCGCTCGACGGCGTCTGGGAGGCCTGGCGCATGGAGGACAACGACCTGTGGCAGGCGGCAACCCTGCCCCATTGTTTCAACGCACTGACGCCTGCGATCCCGACCAGCCTTACTTTCGCGGCCAGGGGTGGTATCGGACGCGGCTTGCAGTGCGCAATCCCTTGCCCGACGGACGGACCATGCTGCACTTCCAGGGCGCCGGCCAGACCACCACGCTGTGGGTCGGGTCCACGCTGGTCGGGACGCACAAGGGCGGCTATGACGAGTTTGTCTTCGACATTACCGACGCGGTCCGGACGACTGCCGGCCGCGGAGACGAAGGATGGCGTGCCGGATCGCTGTGCTCTGCGACAACTCGCCGGACCTTGATCGCGTGCCCTCCGACCTGAGCGACTTCTGCCTCTATGGCGGACTCTACCGGCATGTGAACCTTGTCTATCTGCCGGCGGTTGCGCTGGACGCCGTCCATATTCTGCCGACGGTTGGCGGCGGACGGCTCGGCGCAGGTCGCAGTCAAGGCGAGGCTCTACAATCCGGCGGCGGCAGACGGCGCCTGCACGGTAGCGGTTGAGATTTCAGATGCCGCGGGACGCCCAGTCCACAGGGCGACGAAGACGCTTCCGGCGTGGAAGGGCTTTGCTGAGATTGCTCAGGTTCGCGTGGCCGCGCCGGCAGCTTTGGTCGCCGGAGTCGCCGCACCTTTATCGTTGCCGCGTCGACGCTCACCACCCCGGCAGGGCAGACGAGCCTTGAATGAGCGCTTCGGCATCCGGCAGACCGAGTTTGTCGAGCATGGGCCGTTCAAGCTGAATGGCAAACGCGTGCTGCTGCGCGGCACGCAGCGCCATGCGGACCACGCCGGCGTGGCTGCCGCGATGAGCGACGACCAGATGCGCGAAGAGATGCGGCTGATTCGCGAGATGGGCGCGAACTTCATCCGGCTGGCGCACTACCAGCAGGATCGGCTGGTGCTGGACCTGTGCGATGAGCTGGGCCTGATGGTGTGGGAAGAGGTGCCGTGGTGCCGCGCGGGAGTAGGCAGCGCAGCGTTTCAGCAGAACGCGAAGGACATGCTGACGCACATGATCGACCAGCACTACAACCATCCGTCGATCATTCTGTGGGGTCTGGGCAATGAAGATGATTGGCCGGATGAGTATCCGAGCATCGATCAGGAGGCCATTCGCGGCTTCATGACCGAGATGCGCGACCTCGCGCATCGACTGGACAGCTCGCGGCTGACTTCGTTTCGCCGCTGCGACTTTGCGCGGGATATTCCGGACGTTTATTCGCCGTCGATCTGGGCGGGCTGGTACAGCGGCAACTATCGCGAGTACGAGCAGAGCCTTGTGAAAGAGCGCGAACGGGTCAAGCGGTTCATTCATATTGAGTGGGGCGCGGACAGCCAGGCCGGCCGGCACTCCGAGGATCCGGAGGCCCGCATTGCGGCACACGTCGCCACGGGCACAGGGCACCGATGAACGCGGACTCGCCTATCTGAAGAGCGGGGGCAACGTTCGGGTGTCGCGAGATGGCGACTGGTCGGAGACGTACGCGTGCGATCTCTTCGACTGGCACCTGAAGACGCAGGAGAAACTTGCCATGGCTCACGGGCTCGGCACAGTGGGTGTTCAAGGACTTCGCATCGCCGCTGCGCGGCGACAATGCGATTCCGCGAGTCAATCAAAAGGGCGTCGTGGAGCGGGACCTGACGAAGAAGGAATCGTACTTCGTCTTCCAGTCCTACTGGGCCGATAAGCCGATGGCGCACATCTACGGGCACACCTGGCCGGTTCGCTGGGGTAAAGAGGGCGAGAAGCGCACGGTGAAGGTGTACTCGAACTGCGATCGCGCGGAGCTGTTTCTCAACGGCAAGTCGCTGGGGACGATGCAGCGCGACAGCCAGAACTTTCCGGCAGCAGGACTGCGCTGGGACGTGGCGTTCGCGAAGGGGACGAACCGCCTGCACGTCGTTGCCACCAAGGGGCCGGTCGAGGTGACCGACGAGATCGAGTTGACCTACCAGACGGAGCCGTGGGGCAAGCCGGCGGAGTTGCGCCTGACGGTGAAAGAACGCGGGCAGGACATCATCTCTGTCTCGGCGCATTTGTACGACAGCAAGGGAGTTCTCTGTCTGGACTCGCGCAACGTGGTTCGGTTTTCTCTCGCCGGCGCGGGGAGGCTTCTGGACAATCTTGGCACCACGCGAGGTTCGCGCGAACTGCAGCTCTAGAACGGCCGCGCTGAAATTTCACTTGTATACAAGGGCGGATGCACTCTCGGAGTCGACCTCCGAGGGGCTGCCCGCTGCATTGCTCAATCTTTCATAAAACGAGTGCCAAACACACTCGAGGCCAGCACCAACGTAATTGCACGAAACTCAGGAGAAACGCCATGACGAACAACGTAACCCGCAATCCCGGCTCACAATCAATCCGGATCAGGCACCTCATCTTTACCAGCTTCTTTCTATGCTGCTGCCTTGCGCTGCTGGCGCCGCAGCGGCTGATGGCACAGCTCAGCACCGCGACCATGTTCGGCAGTGTGACGGATTCAACCGGCGCGGCTATTCCCAATGCGACTGTTCTGCTTACCCAGACGGACACAAACTTCACGCGCCAGACCACGACCAACGGCCTGGGTGAATATCGAGCGGAGTTTCTGCCAGTGGGGCCGTACACCGTCAAGGTGGACGCGAAAGGATTCAAGGAGCGCGTGCAGAGCGGCATCGTGCTGACCGCGACGCAACAGGCGCAGTTGAACTACGGGCTGGAGCCGGGCGCAGCGGACACGGTGGTTGAAGTCACAGCCGAGGTGCCGCTGGTCAACATGGGCAATTCGACGCTCGGCCGCACTATCGACAATCGCGAGGTCGACAACCTGCCGCTGGTCAACCGCGACGCCTACCAGTTGCTGAGCCTGACGCCCGGCGTGCAGCAGCTGCAGAACGAGAACTCCATCGGTGTCCCGATGGAGCACGTCATTATCAACGGATCGCCGGACAACATGGTTGGGCAGGTGACGTACTACCTCGACGGCGGATCGAATATGACCGGCGTGCGCAATACCGGCAACGTGATTCCCAACCCGGACGCCCTCGACCAGTTCGCCGTGGAGACCAATAACTTCAGCGCGCAGTATGGGCGCACAGGCGCCGGCGTGGTGTCGGTGCTGACGAAGTCGGGCACCAATACGGTGCACGGTTCGGTCTTCTACTTCAACCAGGAGACGAACTTCAACTCGGACGCGTGGGCCCAGACGACACGGACGCCCCTGCACCGCAATCGATTCGGCGCGACGGTGGGCGGCCCGGTGCTCAGGAACAAGATCTTTTTCTTCGGCTCCTATGGCGGTCTGCGCGAGATCAATCCTGTCCAATTCAACACGGTGGTGCCGGACGCTCTGCAGCGCGTGGGCAACTTCTCAGAGAATCTGCCCACGACCATTCCCACCACCGGCCTCGGTGCATGCACCACGCCTCTGAACGCGGCGGACAAGGCGAATACGAACTACGGCGGAACATTCTTCGTCTGCGATCCTGTGACCCATCAGCCGGTGAACGGAAATCGCCTGGATCTTGATCCGAACTTATTCCCGATCCCGTTGCTGCCGCGGTGCTGGCCAAGAATGTGCCGCTGCCGTCGCCGAACCGGCCTACTCCGGACAACCGCTTCATCGGCAATGAAGGCCTGCCCAACTCGACCAATGAGTTTTTGATCAAAGGCGACTTCCAGTTGTTCCCGAAGCATCGTTTCACGCTCGATTACTTTCAATCGAATGGGTCGCAGATCAACCTGCCGTCGGGAAGCAACCTGCCGGGATGGGCGCTGAACAACTATGCCTATCGTCAGCAGAACGCAAACGTCAGCGATGTATGGACAGTTACGCCGACGTCCGTGAATCAGGTCTGGCTTAGCTTTTCGCGCATGATGGCCGGCCGTATCAGTCAGCCGGGAATTTCGCTTGCTGCGTATGGCTCGGACATCACCGTGCAGGGAACACCTTCATTGGCCGACATCAACGTGGCCAACTTCTTCCACCTGGCGAATGCCATCAGCGGCCCTCTCGCGGGCGACAACGTGTATGGCCTGCGTGATGTCTTCACCACCACCAAGGGGACTCACACCCTCAACGCCGGCGGCGAAATCTATCTCGAGAAGGACCGGCTGGAGACACTGCTGAACAACTATGGCGTATTCAGCTTCGCTGCCTCTACCGTGCCTAACACAGCATCAGGACAGGCGAGCTTATCAAGACCGGAGTCGCCATGGCGGACTTCCTGATCGGCCATCCCAATACGATGGGCCAGGATTCGCCCGATGATGGCAATGAAAACTACTGGAACTAGGGCTTCTTCGCGCAGGACGACTGGCGCATCATCCCCAACCTGACCCTCAACCTCGGCGTGCGTTACGACGTGCAGACCGCGCCTACCGATACGCAGCGCCGCATCGCGGTTTTCCGGCCGGGTGTGCAGTCCACCGTCTCGCCGAATGCGATGCTGGGCCAGCTCTTCCCCGGGGACCCTGGCGTGCCCGCCGGTGGAACAGCGACCAACTACAACCACATCTCTCCACGGCTGGGCTTTACGTACGATCCGTTTAAGAACGGCCGTACCGTCTTCCACGGCGGCGCCGGCCTGTTCTTCGACAGCATCGGCGGGAACGAGTGGATGCTCTCGCAGAACTTCCAGCCGTTCGCGGTGCGCGAGACGAACGCGTTCAGCCACGTTTCCAGTCTGCAGCACATCTACTCGACGGACCCCCAGGACTTCGCGGGCTGCATTTCGCCGTTTCCATTTATTTACAGCCCGTCGAATCCGCGCTATGTCTCTCCGTCCTCGCTGGTGTTTGTGCAGCAGGGAATGCGCTGGCCCTACAACTACCAGGCGAACTTCGGCATTCAGCAGCAGCTCGCCAGGGATCTTGTGCTGAGTGTGGCTTACGTCGGCGCCTTCAGCCGCAAGCTGCCGTTGTATATCGATCACAACGCGCCAATCTATAACACGGCGAACCCGAACTCCAATACAACAACCAACTACAACTGCCGCCGTCCTTACCTTGCAGTGCCGGTCGCAACGTCAACGACGTGCGCGAACCCGGCAGTGGGAGCGAAGTACTACAGCAATGCCTATGTGATTGAAGATGGGCAGAACACGAACTATCACGGCATGCAGGTCTCGCTCGTGAAGCGGCTGAGCCATCACGTCAGCGTCAACGGCTTCTATATCTGGAGCAAGTCGCTGGCGTCCGCTTCCCTGCAGACGACCGGCAACATCGGTAACAGCGCCGCCACGGAGCCTGAGGACTACTACGATCTCAGCCTCGAAAAGCAGCGCACCGATAACGACCAGCGCAACCAGTTTACGGCTGCTGTCGTATGGAAGCCTGATTACTTCACTCACTTCAACCGATTCACGCGCACGGTGCTGAATGGGTGGTCAATCTCCGCCATCGTTTCTCTGCGCAGCGGCAAGCCGTTCACCATTACGACCGGCACCGATGACAACTTCGACGGCGACAACAACGATCGTCCCAACATTGCTCCTGGAAAGTTCGCGCACCTGCTGCCCTACACCCGCGTGCTGCCTTCATCGACGACCAAGCCGCTGTGGTTCGACACGAGCGCCTATTGCAAGAACGGCGCTACCGGCTGCCCGGCGGGTGCCGGACCGTCAAGCCTGAGTGGAACGGTGAGGGTCAACGGACTGACGGCTCCGGGCTACAGGGACGTGGACGCGTCCATCCTACGGGAATTCAACGTGTATGAGCGCGTGAAGTTCCAGTTCCGTGGAGAGGCAACCAACGTGTTCAACATGGTCAACCTGGCCGCTCCCGGAGGCAATATGAGCACCCCAAGCACGTTCGGCGTTATCAGCTCGGGCGTCAGCTTCCCGTCCGGAACAGGCATGCGCGTGATCCAGATCGGGGGACGTCTGCTGTTCTGACCCTGTCTCCGTCAGCGCAGGTGCTTGCGGCGGTCGCAGAAGAAAAGAAGGCCGATATTCCGATTCCTTGGAGTGTCGGCCTTCTTCATTTTAGAGTCGTTCTTTTTGGCGGGTGAAACATTGCAAATATTTGCAAAATCTGGGGAATTCAGGCAGTTTTCTGGTCTCGACGGGACTTGAATCAAGGGTTTTGTGAGTTGATTTTCCTTTGGAAAGCCCCGTCTTTCGATTGCGTCAACCCCAAGTGGGTGTTGCATTTGTCAAAATTTTGTCTTTTTATGCTATTCGCTCTGGTAATCGTCTCAGAGCGGGAGTAGAGTAGGCCCGTCCGAAATAGAACGCCGGAGCCTTCTGCTCTGTAAGCTCTTACACAATCTATCGCGGGGACGACGAGTCCACCTGGCCGATCGCAGCAGCCGGGAGGCATCGCCGTCAAGAGTGACCGAAAGTCACCGCCGCAAGCGATTTGAAGTTCTACAATCTTCCTGTCCGAGTTGCCGATAGGTCTTGAAGATCCTGAAGAGGTGCTCAGCGATGATGTCCCGCCGCTCTCGTCTTCTCGTCGTCTCTGGAGTCACCCTTCTGTGTCTGGGGCCCTGCTCCTTTGCATACGCTGGCCAGCCGCCGCTCTCCGGCACGGCGCCAAGCTCTGTCGCGCCACACTCATCACCCGCTCCTGCGCCACCACCTCCATCTGCTTCGCCGAATCACCCTGATTCGAAGCCTGCGGCGGCACGCGTATCGTCGTCACCCAAAATCGAGACCGTGGTCATCCCGGGGCCTCTGCGTTCGTTCTTACGCATGGCAGGCATAAGCCAGAAGATCGTTCCGGCTGATGTATTGCCGCTACTGGCTCACAACGTTTTCATCGAAGGCTATGGGGACGGCCAGCAGACGGAGTTCCTGCTCCTGCTGGACCGATATGTGCACCAGGCGAGAGAGCTTCAAACATTGGCGGGCGACAATGAAACCATTCGCGTTGCGCATTGCGCGGATGCCGGTCCGCTGCTGCATGTTCTCGGCTACCAGTTGCGCCACGGCTGCGGTCAGAAGAATGATTTCCTGGTGACTGCGAATCCGGAGCGGGCTTTTCTGACGATCGACTCGGGCTTCCCTCTCACTACACTCGAAGAGGCGCTGCAGCAGGACACCCCGTTTGTCTATCAGTATCCGAGTTCGCGGGTTCCGGTGCTGTTTACGGAAAGCGACTGGACCGCCGTGAGCGATGGAAAGAAATTCGACGGCGGAAACCTGGTCAACATCCTGCTGCACGAGCCTTCCGTAGCACGACTCTATTGGGCGGTCGCAAAGCAGGATTCCGAGACCAGGCTTGCATTGCAGCGCTCGGTGGGGCTTAAGAGGCTGGAGCCTTATGCCGCCGTTCTTGATTTTTATGGAGGCGAAATCCGTATTCGCTCTGGGCGTGTGCTGCTGCCGGGGGATGCTGCTGCCGAGTCCACCTGGAAGGAACTGGTCGGGGCGAATCCGAACTCGCCCGGAGAGTTCGTGGTTCACCTGATGGCGAAGGACAACGGCTGGCTGGCTGCATATTTCGATGTGTTGTCGCGCATCAATCTGGAGCAGCAGGCGCACTTTACCCAGGGCGCCCGGCTGAAGCGTCTCTACGAAGCCTTTCGAGCGCCAGAGGCCGAGACCAGCGCCACCAGAGGGGTCTTTCGAAAGGCGCCGGAGCTGCTGGTTCTCTTCAGCCGCGTGGATTGGGACGCGAACGGCGAACCGCGCGTCCCGGGAAATCTGGACGTCTGGAAGCAGATCATCAATCAGAAGTCCGATTCCAAGGTCGTCAAGGACTGGGCCAAACGCACCCATACGTGGAACAACCCGGAGCAATTGCTGGAGGCGATGACCGCCTTTTCGCGCATGCAGACGGATAACGGGCCGTTGCAGATTTATCTGATGGTGAATGAGATCGACAGCGGCCGGCCGGAGGGAAGGCGCTTGTCGCCTGATACGGTGCGTCTGCTGGCCGGCAAATTTTCGCAGTTCGATAGCTGGTACCTGGTCTTCTCGGAGTTCCCCGAACTAAATGACACTTCCATCGCCCGCTTTCTGAACACCGCAGAGGCGATCGACAGGATTTCGAATCAGGCTTTGCGCGGAAATGTTCAGGGGGCTTTTCAGGCCAACATCGGACTCTGGCAGATCCTCGCCCGCCAGGGAGAGATTCCGGAGCCCGTGCGGAATGACTCGTGGCAGAAGGTGATTGCGCCTTTTGACAAAGTATCTTCCAACACCCAGCTCTTTGATGCGGCGCACAGCTCTTTGAAAGAGCTGCTGGTGGCAGCGGGAGCCAGCGAAAACAGTTCGCAGGACGAGATCATCGAGTTGCTGGCGGGTCCTCCGCAACAAAGCGCCGACGGCCAGCGCGCGCACCAGGAAGTGGCGGATAGAATCCGTTCGGTCATGAACGACCAGCGCCTGGTCACGATCGATACGCTGGTGGGACTGAATGACGGCTTGAATACGATGGCGCGCGGAGCACCAGCCGATGCCAAGCTGATTGCGCTTGCGGGAGAGCTCCGCGAATTTGAGCTGCCTCGTCCGATCTTCACTAATAACGAGAAGATCGTCTGGGCGCCGAACGTCTACAACACCCATCATGCAGAGTTGCAGGTTCGAACCGACCTGGCAAAAGTCATCAAGGGGCCCAGCACAAAAGCGCAGGTTGAAGGGGCGCGCGGCCAGCTTGCGCCGTTCCTCAGGGATACGCTGGTGGGACTGAACTATGCGTACTACGAACCGCCGGGCGCTCAGATGCTGCACAACAATCCGCTCTTTGTTCGCGCTCACGACTTCTCCGGCGCGACGATCAGAGGGGCCGAAAAACTTTGGGGCGACTCTGAACTGGTGGGCGCGGGCAGTCCCGCCGATGGGGGCGGCTACCTGCTGGGTTCCCTCGCCGACCTGCCGTATGCGCTTGCATCGGCCGAGCAGGATTTCATCTCGCCTGAAAATGTGCAGGCTTTGATCTGGGTGGAGCTGGTTCCGCAGCTTCTGGCGAACGCAACACTGTCGCGGTGGTGGAACGTGAGTCCAAACGAACTCCACGCCGTCACTCTGTACCAGCGGTTCGGCGAGGAGCTTGTGACCCAGTCCTTCGGCAATGAAAAACTGCGCGGCGAGGTGATGGGCATTCTCTCGGATCGCATGGCGCCGCAGCGGCTGGAGTTGGCGGAGCTGCCCGGGCTGCGTGCGGAGGACCAGAACGCTTTGCTTGCTCGAATGGGACCAGCCGACACCTTCTATCTTGCGGCGGAGTTCCGCAAAAAATATCCCGCAGAGGCCGCCTCATCGGGGCAGGCAGGCCAACAACTCGATGCTCTCTGTCGTGAGCACCCGGACGAGGTCAGCTGGCAACGGCTGTCGAAAGACTTCGGCGTGCCGCATCCGGAGCTGGCTCGAAGCGACGCGCGAGAGTTGCTGAATATCAAGCCGCTGCCCTTCTTCGGAGGGTACTCCAGCCGCCTATTTGGCGAGTCCTGGGACTCGGGCAACCTGTACTGGGCGCGCCTGGCGGATGAGATGGGGTATTCACCCGTGATGCTGAACCTGCTGGTTCCGCAGCTGACTCACTATATGGTCACGAAGATATTTGCCACGGACATCGAGGATTGGCCAGCATTGCTGCGCGCCATGCAGGAGACAGGGGAAGATTTTCGTCAGGGCAAGATTGCCTTGCCGCCGCCGGGAAACACAATATCCCAGCAGAAGAATCAATAGCGGGAGAGAGGAGTGCGCAACAGGAGGATTATGGTTAAGAGGTCAATTCTGTTTCTATGGTTCGTGGTGGAGCTCTTCTCCACCGGGGTGCAAGGTCTCGCGGCCCAGAACGACGCATCGAGCATTCATGTAAATGTCGTCCTGGTGCAACTGAATGTCGCCGTGACCGACAGAAGGGCAACTACGTCGAGCGGCCTTAAGCCCGAGGACTTCGAGATTACCGAGGACAAAATTCCGGAGAAGATCGCAACATTTGAAGAAGGAAACGAACCGACCCGCCGATTGATCAGCGGCAATCGGAGCTGCTGTCGACCAGCCCGTACCGCAACCTACCGAAACCCGCCAGCAGAACCACGGACATGCAGGTCCCGGGCGCCAACGTCTTCATCCTCTTCGACACCAGCAACTATATGTACCGCGGGTTCGTCTTCGCGCAGGATGCCATTGCCGACTTCGTGCGCTCGCTTGAAGGCGTCAGCAACGTCGCGCTCTACTCCTACAGCCGCAACCTCTCGCGCGTCGCTGCGCTTACGCCCGATAGTCTCAGGTCCTGCGGGCGGTGCGCAGCACGGTCGCCGGAGACTGAGCCGCGCTCTATAACTGCCTGTTGTTGACCCTGAAAGACGCCGCGCCGTCTGACAGGACGGAAGATCATCGTGGTCTTCTCCAACGGCCCCGACAACGCCAGCCTGGTCCCTCCGGAGGACGTGGCGGAGTTGGCACAGTCCACCGGAACCATCATCTACATGATCAGCACGCAGCGAGGCTGAGTCCGAACCGGTCTCCACCGCGGTGTTCGAGCGCATGAGCAAAGCGACCGGCGGCAAGGCCTACTTCTCCAAGGACTGGCAGGATGAGACAGCAGGCGTTTGCCTCCATCCGCGACGACATGGCCCACCTCTATGCGCTCAGCTATTATCCCGCAGCCGAATGCCAACCGCGGCTGGCGCACCATCACGGTGAAGCTAGTCGGAAAGGCCAATCAGAAGTATCATCTGCGTACAAGAGATGGGTATCGCATCCTGCGGCCGGGCCAGATATCTACGGCGGGCTACACACCGACGGCAGCAGAATCTAATCCAGCAGAACCCACTCCGCCTGCAACGGCTCCGTCTACGCCATAAATCACCCGGACTCCTCCCATTGGAACAAAAAAACTATGGGGCTGCGAGCAGAGATGCTCGCAGCCCCATAGCTTTGTTGCAGGCTTGGTTAGAACTGCACGCGGTTATTCATCATGGTGATCTCCGGCCACTTCCGCTTCGATTCCATCGTGACGCTGCCACCTTTCCAGTCGGCGTTCGCCGGCAACGTTCAGCACCACCTCCGCCGTCTTCGGCAACAGATCCAGCGGAGCCTTCAGCGCGGCAGCGTTGCCGTTCGCCAGCACCTTCCCTTCCTATCGCGCAGCACCACCTTCGACGCCGGCGCATCCACCGCGCCCAGGCTGTGCACCGTCACCTTCATGTGTGCCCTCCACCTTGACGTCATCGCGCTCGATGCCCAGGTCGGGCCGCGACCAGTACGGCACGCCCTTGCTCACCAGCTTCAGCTCGATCACCGTAGTCGCATGCGGCGCAAACGTAACGTTCATACTCCGGCTGCGTTCAAACTCCGTCGTTCCACTTCTTCACATTCTGCAGTGGATCGCATCTCTCGCGTCGCCCCGAGTGCCCTGCGTGATCTCCCACTTGCCCGGATCGATCTCCCATCCCGTCATCTGCTGCCGTCACCGGAACCGCATCCAGGTTGTACACGATGATCTTCACGTGGTCCGGCGTTGCCTCCGGAACCAGGATGCCACGCTCGCTCGTTGGCCGGCGCGACAAATCGCCAACTCACCACATTGCCCGGATAGATAGTTGCCTCGCGATCAGCGCAACGCCACCAAACCGCGCACGCTGCAAGCTCCGTATTGACGAACATCGGTCCGCGATGTCGGTCGATCCACAGGCTGCCCTCCGTGTTGATCCACTCCCGGTTCGTCGCCGTCTCCAATTGCGATGCATACACCCTGTTCAAGATACTTCGTATCGCCCGTCACCTGCCACGCAAATTGGCCGATCCGTTCGGCCGCGCCGCTGCAGCCTCGCTGCGTCCTCGCCACCCCGCTGCCACCAGCATCCTTGCCCGCCGTGTCGCGCAGGTTCAGCATGTCCAGCGCGTCGGAGCTGACCTGCTCGCAGCGAGGCGACCCGCGTCACCCAGAAACGGCGCAGCATACTTCTTGTCGCCGGTCCAGCGGTACGCCGCCCAGAACATAAACCAGGCGTCGTCGCTCCGCCGGGCAGGTCCTCATCCGTCTTGAAGTTGATGTTCCGTGCGTCGTCGGATCGCCCGTCCGCCGTCCGGCTTCCGGTGCGCCAGCATGCCGTCCACCGTCTCCAGCACCATCTTGCGCGTCTCCGGCGCGCCGTTGAACAGCACCAGGTCCAGCGCCGGCTGGAAGACCATGTATGACCGCGCCTTCGTCCATCCCCACACGCCGCCCGTCGCCATCTTCGAGCCGCTGTAGTACGCCGAACGGATCATGCCGATGCCCCGCCGCGTTCACTCCCGTCAGCCACTCCAGCCGCCGCGCCGTCACCATCGCGCGCTCAATGTCCTTCGGGTTGCCGAAGTCCATCATCATCGACTGGCCCAAGCACGTTGATCCCGTCCTCGTAGCTGTGCAGCTCGTCGTACTGCGCCGTCGCCAGCCCATTCGTCCACATCTCTGCTCTGTACATCGCCTCCAGTTCCCTCGAGAGCGACTGCTTCACCTTGTCCGGCTCCGCGCCCATCAAGGCCAGCGACGGAAACAGATTCGTGAAGTCGCTGTCATCCCACAGCCCGCCGCCGAACTCACCATCCCACGCCTGCCGGTTGTCGATGTAGAAGTCGATCAGATGCGCCTGAAGTAGTCCACAGTCCTTCACCTGCAGATACGCCCACGCCGGCACGCCCGCCGGAACCTTCGGCTGCGTGAAAGGCGGCGCGATCCGCTCCGGGTTCATTCGTGCCAATACTTCCGGCCTAGGTCGTTCTGCGGGTCCACGCGCAGCAGGTCGGTAATGTCCGCATAGAAGCGGTTGTAAGTGTTCAGCCGGCTGCGAATTCACCTGCTCCTCCGTCATGTTGGAGTAGTTGTCGCGCACCTGCGCCAGCCGGTCGGCCATGTGCTCCGGCACCGCATCCTTGTACGGCTTGAACATCAGCCGCACCGCCGCGCCCTCCAGCGCCGCCGGCATTGAACTCCGCGCTCGCCGACGCGATCGTGAATATAAATGCTCTTGTCGTTCGGCAGAATGCGGTCGCGCGTATCCAGCCACAGCGTATGCGGCTCGCCCGGCTTCACCGAAAAGGTGAAGTCCAGCATGTCGCGCATCGGCCACAGCGGGTCCTTCACCTCGATGTTCATCGGAATTACTCGCCGTGCGTCGGCTTCATATTCAGCGCCGGCAGATCGATGGCAATGCCGTCCAGCCCCGCATCGATGTTGTCCCAGTATACGCCGGCCCGTGCTCTGCATTCCGGCAGCCCGCGGAAATCCGCCGGGATAATATGTGCACAATCGGCATGTTCTCCGGAGCTGCAGCATTCCCGCGACTGCGCGCCCGCGGCGTTCGCAGCAGTGCCTGTCCTTGCCGGATGCCGCCCTGATCCCGCCGCCCGGTCCCGCGACCATCGTCGTGCGCTCATCCGCCGGATAACGTCCGCGATAAAATCGACCAGCGGGTCCAGCGACCTGGATTGTTCGCCGCGATTGTTCCGCCGACGAGCCGGATACCGCAGCTGCGCAATTCCCTCCGGCGCCGCCCCCGGATGCACGTAGTACGCCGAGAATTCGCCGATCGGCGTCTCCTGCTCCACGTTCGTGAAGCGCAGCTTCCCTCCCGGTCATCGGCGCCGGCGAACTCATGGATGGTGTGCTCCTGCCCGTTCGGCCGCTCGAACAGCGTCTTCGCCAGCAGCGGCGAAGTTCGTGCTGATCCAGCCCCGCCACCGCACCGCGGCCTCCCTCACCTCCGGCGTCAGCAGCTCCATCTTCCCCACGCGCCGCCCTGATCTCCAGATGGTTCCACGGCTCATTCGGCATATAGAACGTCACCGTCTTGCCCGAGATCGAGTAGCAATCCCAATCCGGCAACTGGAAATAATCGAACCGCCCCACCAGCCGCGACCGGTTGTACACGCCCGGCCACGTCGTCTCGCGAATCCCATCGATCCCCTCGCCACCACCAACGCCTCATGTCGTACGCATCGTTGATCTGCACCTTGCGCACCATCGTCGACTGCAGCCGTCAGCGGCGTCGGAATATCGCCCGGCCGGTTCCACCCGTAGTGATGCCACCACTCCTGCTGCCAGCTCTCCACAGGCAGCCCAGCCGCAGCAGTCGGTGCTGATCGCAGCATCTCAGCGTCCGCATCACCTCAGGAATCGTCGTCGGCACTTCGTCCTTCGCCAGCGCGGCAACGTTGTCATCCGACAGCGCCCGGTCATAGATCCGCAGCTCGTCGATATCCCCGCCGCGATCGTAGTTGTAGCTGCTCTCCACGCCCTGTCGGCCCGATAATCCGCGAGTGCGGCCCAAACTGGTCCAGCGCCGCATCGAACATCCCCGTCGCCGCCTTCTCCCCACCATCTTGCCGTCCACATAGAAGCGAATGCCCGTCGTCTCATCCCACGTCAGCGTCAGATGCATCCACTGGTCCGGCTTGGGAAAGTCCGGCATCTTGTACGACACGCGCGTCCGCCCCAGATTCACGTCCGTCACAAACGCGTCGAACCCATGGCCGTTGTAGTCGATGCGCAGCCACGCCTTGTCCCAGCTCGAGTGGTCCGCATAGCCCACGCGGAACACCGGAAACTGCCGTCTCGTCCACCGGATCGCGCGACGCCAGTAGAACGACAGCGTCCCCCGCTGCGCATAGATATTCCCCGGCGCCCAGTACGACAGCAGTTGATTGTTCCCGCACTGTATGTACGAGCCTCCCTTGCCTGACAGCCCCGCCCGGCGAGATCTTCACATCCGACGCGTAGTTCGGCATCGGATCGCCGCCCGCCGCATAGTCCGCCTTGAACCCGTGGTCGCCCGAGAGGTAGAACAACAGCCCCGGCTCCTTCGCCGGCGCGCTCTGCGCCTCCATCACGCCGCTCGCAGCCAATACCCCAGACAATGCCAGCGCCGACACCAACCCGCGGCATACAGAAGAAGCCCATCCCAAAGAGCCCATAGCCATCACCTCATTCAAGCCGAATACTCTGAACCAAATCCTCAGCCGACCCAAATCGAGCTGCCGCCTGCGGCTCCGCCCCTCGTCTGGAACGGATTGCGTCATTCGGAACAGGGAAAAGTGGTCGGACCTGCCACGCGAAATTCTCTTCTAAGCAGCCAAAACATGCAACTCCCTTTCTTTTCGCCCTCCCTCATCGCCTGAACAGCAGAAATGTACCAACCTGTAGATTCCGCGCGATGGAGCCGAATTCAGAGACCGCACAGTCCCATTCTCCGTCTAATATCTTTGGTAGTTCTTATGCGAAAAGGCGAAGCAACCCGGCAGCGAATCATCGAGCAGGCAGCGCCGCTCTTCAACCAGCGTGGCTACGAGGGCTGCTCCCTCAACGACATCATGTCCGCCACCGGCCTCGAAAAGGGCGGTATCTATCGCCACTTCGGAAGCAAGGAAGAGCTAGCAGCCGAGGCCTTCGACTTCGCCTGGAGTGTCGCCTCCGCACGCCGCCGCCAGAGCCTCGAAGGCATCCCCAACCACGTCGACCGCCTCAAGCAGTACGTCGCTAACTTTGTGCGCCGCTCCACCTATCCCGGCGGATGTCCGCTGCTCAACACCGCTGTCGACTCCGACAACGGCAACCCCATCCTGCGCGAAAGGGTCCGCAAGGCCCTCCGTAGCTGGAAGTCGCTCATCGAAGCCATCCTCATCGAAGGCATCGCCGCCGGCACTGTCCGCCCCGGCATCGATCCCGCCAAGGCCTCCTCCATCCTCATCGCCGGTCTCGAGGGCGGAATGTTCCTCAGCCGCATTGAGCGCACCGACCGAGGTCTCCGCGACGCCCTCGAATTCCTCGACGCCTGGCTCGAATCGGAAGTCCGCAATCCGGCCCGCAGACCGGCTCGCAAACCGCTGCAAGATAAAGCCCGCAAAGCTGCCTCCCGCTTCCAAAAATAAAAACCATCCGGTCGCTTCCTTCAAGCCTCTAATCCAAACGAGACCATTCGGTCTCATAAGTCCCCCTGGATGGAGCCGCGATGTCTGCAACCGCAGAGCTGGAAGCACCGCCTCAACCTGCAATTGCCCCCGAAGCTCCTGTCGCCTCCACTCCAGCTCCGGCCGCTCCCCGCCGCCCCGTCATCAATCCCTGGGTCGTCGCCCTCACGGTCACTCTGGCCACATTCATGGAGCTGCTCGACACCTCCATCGCCAACGTCTCGCTGCCCTATATCGCCGGAGGCCTGGGCCGCTCTTTCGATGAGGTCACCTGGATTCTCACCACGTATCTCGTCGCCAACGCCGTCGTCCTGCCCATGTCGGCGTGGCTCAGCCGCGTCTTCGGCCGCAAGAACTACTACATGGCCTGCGTCGCGCTCTTCACCATCACGTCGTTCTTCTGCGGTATCGCACCCTCGCTCGGCATTATGCTCATCGCGCGCGTCCTGCAGGGCGTTGGCGGCGGCGGTCTCGCACCGGTCGAACAGGCTATCCTCGTCGACACCTTCCCGCCCGCCAAACGTGCCTCGGCCTTCGCGCTCTACACCGTTGCCATCGTCACCGCGCCGGCCATCGGCCCTGTCCTCGGTGGCTGGATAACCGACAACTACAACTGGCGCTGGGTCTTCCTCATCAACATCCCCATCGGCATCCTGTCGCTCTACCTCACCAATCGCTTCGTGCACGATCCAGAGTCCTACGCCGAAGAGCGCAAGACGGTTCGTAAGAATGGCAAGCTCAGCGTCGACGGCGTCGGCATCGCCCTCGTCGGACTCGGCTCCGCTGCTCTCGAAATCCTTCTCGATCGCGGCCAGATAGACGACTGGTTCGGCTCCTCGCTCATCTCCTGGATGTTCGTCATCGCCATCGCCTGCCTCGGCGGCGCAATCTTCTGGGAGTTGAACCAGAAAGATCCTGTCATCGACTTCCGGCTGCTCAAAGTCCGCAACTTCGCCATCGCTAACCTCTTCTACTTCGTCTTCGGCTTCGGCCTCTTCGCGTCGACCACAATGATCCCGCAGATTCTCCAATCGCTCTACGGCTACCGCGCCATCGACGCCGGCCTCGTCCTCGGGCCCGGAGCCTTCGTCATCACGCTGCTCGCTCCCATCGGCGCGCAGCTTGTCCAACGCGGCATCATCCATCCGCGCATCCTGCTCTTCGGAGCCGTCATGGTCGTCGGCCTGTCCTTCCTGCACTACAGCCACTTCAACCTCGACACCGACTACGCCCACTACGCCTTGGCCCGCGCCCTGCAAGGCCTTGGCTACGCCTTCTTTTTTGTGCCGCTCACCGTCACTGCCTACTCGGAGCTCTCACCCGACCAGAACAACAAGGCCTCGTCACTCACCAACTTCTTCCGCAACTGGGGCGGCAGCTTCGGCATCGCTTTTGTCACCACCATCAGCGAGCGTCGCCAGAACTTCCACCAGTCCATCGTCGGAGGCAACCTCAACAGTTCCTCCCACTACCTCCAGCAGTCCATCCAGCAGACCGCGGCCTACCTCCAGAACCACGGCTTCTCTCAGGCCGACGCCCTGACCGCCGCCACCGCTCGCTACTACAACCAGCTCCACGCCCAGACCCAGTTCCTCGCCTTCATGGACTGCTTCCACCTCATCGGCATCATCACTCTTATCGCCGCGCCGCTGGTCCTCGTCACCCGCTACTTCAAAGTCGTGGGCAAGCCCTCCGGCGGGCACTAGCATCTCAGGCCTTCGCGACGGTTGGTTGCCGGGAGCGAAACTCGCCACCCCGCTCAGTACTCCGGGAGCACAATCTTGTCTGAGAAACTGCTGCCGAAAGCGAGATTCGCAATACAACGAATCCCCATAAGATTGAATATTTGATTGCGCAGGAAGATCGCAAACTTCGATTCCGGTGCGAATGAACCGGCAAACCGCAACGCAGCCTCCTGTTTCTTCAACACAAAAGGGCCAAACAGATTCTGGTACCGCCGGAACGCTTCGGAGTAGTCGCCATTGCAGCGATGAAGTTCGCCTGCGAGGATATACGCCGCCACCATGGCCAACGCAGAGCCCTGGCCGCCCAGCAGCGATATGCAGGACGCCGCGTCGCCGACCAGCGTCGTCCGCCCCTGCATCCATAACCCTTGCCGCATGCCCATCCGTATCTGACTCACCCGGTCGAAATAAAAATCGCCGGCCGAATCGAGTGCGTCGAGAATCTGTGGACATTCCCATCCGCTGTTGCTGAAGCGTCTTCGAAGCTGGGCCTTTTGATCCTGCACATTGTCGGGGCCGCTTGCATCGCGGTCCACAAAGGTGAAAAGGAACATGGTGCGATTGTCGCGCATGGTGAATCGCGCCACCTGCTGGCCTTTCTCGGTGTACATGACGTAGACCAGCTCACTTCGCGGTTGATAACCCTCGACTGTGAACGCCGCGACTTTTAAGCCAAGATACCTCTCGAACTCGCGTTCCGGGCCAAACACAACTTCGCGAACCTGGGAATGAAGTCCGTCGGCTCCGACGACCAGATCGAACTCTCTGACGGTTCCGCTCCTGAACGTGACACGGACCTCTCGATCGGTCTGATCGATACACTCCACACTCTCGCCAAATATCGTTTCAACCTTGCCTTCGATCTTGCTGAAGATGGATGCGGCAAGGTCCGTCCGCGGAAGACTCACATAGCGGCCATGCATCACTTGGGATAACGCTGCGACAGGGAACCCCGCCACGCGCTCCCCATTCCGCCCGACGACCCTCAACTCCCGGACTAAATAACCCTTGCGACGAATCTCGGGCAACAGGCCCATGCGGTCCGCGATATCGAATCCCGCGCCCCAAAAATCCAGGATGTACCCGCCAGTCCGCAAACGGGGAGCTGTCTCAATGATGGTTGGTTTGAATCCGTACTGATCCAGCCAATATGCAAGCGTCGGTCCCGCGATTCCCGCGCCCGATATCAGTACCCTCATAATCTAATTTGGATGGACTGCACTCCTTTCCGGATGTCTGACCCCGAAAGTGTCACTGCAAGGCTCGGCAAGACCCTTGTCCCTGAGGGCAGCCCCACCGACCTCGTCTTCCTGCTCTACCCCATCGAAGCCGAAGGCGTGAACTATACGTCAGGGGACGCAGACCTCGGCACGCTTCGCATCTATCTGCCCAACTCACAGAATGCCCGCGGCGAGATCGTCTGGGCGGAGGTATTCTCCGGTCGCGTAGAACTCCCCTGGGCCTCAGTCGTTCATGGCGTCATCCTCCAGTTCCAATCGCGCTTCCACATCAAATAGCAACGGCTGACAATCGCGCACGGTCATTCAGACCCCCTCAACTTGACAAAATGACCCTGCAGAAACACCTTGACTTTTGGAGATGCCAGGATTGGAATCATCCAGTCGCATGCTGAAATCAAACGAGCAAGTCAAGCTTTATGAATACTTTACAAATAAACCACTCATTCTGAAGACTTTACCGCCTAAGTCCGCGCTTATCGTCAATGATATGAATACTTTGCACACAAACAGGGGGGTGGTGGCATGCCGGTTGCCAAGCTGACCCTCGAACTAGAGATAGCTCACGCGAAGTCCCTGAAAGATCGCCGCCAGGTCGTCCGCTCCATGAAAGACAAACTCCGCCACGGCTTCAACCTCTCCATAGCCGAACTCGACGACGGTGTTGTCTGGAATCGGGCCACGTTGGGGGTGGTAGCTATCTCCAACTCCACCAGCTACCTAACCGGCCAGATCCAGCAAATCGACCAGGCCGCCCATCGCATCGCCGCCGGTCTGTCCACTGAAATCCTCGATTCCTGGTCCGAAATTCTGTCTGAATAGCGTCTAAAGAGGGTATTTGATACCCTAAGTAATTCGTGCTTCGTTTTTTCCATGCCTGAACAAAGAGCAAGAACCTATCACCGAAACCGCGTCGCCAACACCTTCTCCGAAGAGATCGGCGCCATGCTTGAGGGAGAGCTGTCGGACCCTCGGATTGCGCCCAGCTATGTCACCGAAGTTGTCCTCGCTCCCGGCGGTAAATCCGCCCGCGTCTTCGTGGCCGTCCACGGCACCGAGGAGGAGGAGCAGTCCACTCTGGAGGGCCTCACCACCGCCCGCGCCTACATCCGCTCCCAGCTCCGCGACCGTATGGGGGTGCGTCACGTCCCCGAACTCTCCTTCGCCATCGACCGTTCAGAAAAAATGACCGGCCGGATGGATGAACTGCTCGGGCGCATGCGGAAACGCGATGCGAAGCGGGCGCACACATCACTCGCTTCAACCTCCGGGACCACCTCCAAAGCATGACCCACGAAGCCTCCATCGCCGCTCTACTAAAGTGCTTTCGCTCCACCAGGCGCTTCCTCATCACCTCGCATGCCCGTCCCGATGGCGACGCGGTCGGCTCGGCCCTCGCTCTCGCCGGCATCCTGAACCAGCTTGGCTGCGAGACCTCGATCGTCCTGTCAGACCCCCCGCCCTACATCTATCGCACCCTCCCCGGCATCGACGAGATTCGCGTCGCCGATGCGGTAGGGGATGACGACAAGGACACCCCGGTCATCATTCTGGAGTGCGACTGCATCGAGCGCACCGGCCTGGAGGGCCTCGAAGGAAGGCGCCTCATCAATATCGACCACCATGCCAGCGGACAGCCGTACGCCGACCTCAACTGGATCGACGAGCACGCCTGCGCTGTAGCGGAGATGGTTTACCGCATCGCTGTCGTCGCGGGGGTGGAGATTACAGCCGACATGGCCACCTGTCTCTACGCCGCTGTTCTATCCGATACCGGCTCTTTTACCTATCCCAGCACCAACGCCAGCACCTTCGAGCTTGCGCACAAATTGGCCGCGCACGGAGCAAGTCCCAGCCAGATTGCTCGCAACCTTTACTTCGCAAACCCGGAGAGCAAGATTCGCCTGCTGGCGGTTGCTCTCTCGAACATGCAGTGTGACGGCCCAATCGCCTGGAGTTGGGTGACCGACGCCGAGATGGAGCGCGCCGGCGCCTCGCCGGAAGACTGCGAGGGTGTAGTGAACTATCTCATCGGCATCGCCGGTGTGGAGTCCGCGGTATTTCTCCGTGAAGTAGCTCCAAATGGAGAGTTTCGGCTGAGTATTCGCAGTAAAGGCACCGTGGATGTGGCGCAGGTCGCCGAGACTTTCGGCGGGGGTGGGCACCGAAGCGCGAGCGGCTGCACTCTTGATGGCCCACTGGACTCAGCCACCGAGCGTATTCTCACCCAGCTCCGGACAAGACTCTGATAGCCTTGAGCACGCCCGGCACACGTCGATAAATGAACGAGATTCCACAATCTTCCGGTTTCTCCGCGCCGGTCCAATCCACGCGAGCATCACGGTTTCGTATGCTCAGGGAGCTTCCTGAGCTGGCTGCTCCCCGCGAATTTATCGTTCTGCTATCGATCACAGTCTTTCTGCTGCTCTACGGCTTGATCCCGGTGTTCGGCGGCGATCAACTGGGTCTGGTTGGGGCGGATGAGCCTCGCTATGCGCAGATTGCTCGCGAGATGCTCGCAGCGCATTCCGAGGCATGCCACGCCGTCAATGCGAAGATGATGCCGCGCAGTCTTCGCCTGGAGGATATACGCAACTCCTTCCACTGCATAGCCGGAGGTACCGTCACTCCCATTCTTTATGGCCAGCCATGGCTGGAGAAGCCTGCCCTGTATTACTGGCGCGCCATGAGCTTCTTCAAGGAGTTCGGGGTTTCAGACTGGTCAGCCCGGCTTCCATCCAGTTCTGCAACGTTTGCCCTGATTATTCTCATCTTCCTGCATATGCGGCGCTTCAGGCCTGGTGGCCACCTGGATGCCGCGTTGATCACCGTATCCTGCGTCGGAATTGTCAGCTTCGCGCGGGGCGCTTCGACCGATATGCAATTGGCCGCCCCCTTCTGCATCGGAATGCTGGGCTGGTACGCCTGGTACGAGACAGGCAAAAAATTCTGGCTCTTCGATCTGTATTTCTTTGGAGCCGTAGCCACTTTGGCCAAGGGGCCAGTTGCTCCATTCCTGACATTTTTCATCATCCTCCTGTTCGTAGGGCTGCGGCGCGAATGGACCGCACTCCGTCGCACAATCTGGCTACCCGGAGTTCTGCTTTATCTGGTGATCGTTCTTCCCTGGTACATCGCCGTTCAAAAAAAGAACCCTACTTTCTATCGGTCCTTTTTTCTCGAACACAATCTGGAGAGATTTGCCACCAATCGCTATCAGCACAACCAGCCTGTCTGGTATTACCTGGTGGTTGTACTGTTGGCCCTGATGCCCTGGACCGTTATTGCCATTCGAGCATTGGTGGACTCTATACAGATTGCCATCGCGGAGTGGAAGGTCCGGCATCATCCGCAACGATATCTTGGCCACTCGCGGGCCGGGGATGCTTTTCCGGAGTTCCTGGTGCTTTGGGCTCTATTTCCCATCCTCTTTTTCTCGTTCTCCGGGTCCAAACTCCCTGGCTACATTCTGCCTTCCTTGCCACCGCTTACGATTCTCACCGCTGATTACCTCAATAGAATTCGGCGGGATGGCCTTCCGGCATGGCTGCTGTGGTCGCACGCTGCCCTTTGCGGGCTGCTGGTGTTTGTGCTGGTGCTCTCCCCCCAGCACATGAAATATGAAACCCTGGTCCCATCCCCGGCCTGGCTGGCCATCGCAGCGGCGTCTGCGATTGGGATGGGTGGAATCGTATGGCTGATTATTCGCAAATGGGGAATCTCCCAGACTCGGAATGCGACACTGTTGCCAGTACTTGCGTCGCTGGTGTTTCTGCTGGGGTTTCATGGGAAGGACCTGGATTTGAATTATTCGGCTCGTCCTCTCGCGGTCGAGATGGCGCGTCAGGCTCCCGACGTAAAGCTTGTTGCTGCTGAGGGTGTGAAGCGCGACATCGATTATGGGCTCGCTTTCTACCGGGACCAGCCCATAATTCACTACAGCAGCGACGGCGTACCCAAGCAAGAGCACCTTCTTGTAATCCGCACGAACGATAAGGAAGGGCTTAACCGGTGGCTGAGCGGCAGAATCTACGAACCTCTCTTCCTGTATGAAACACAGGGGCTGGAGGTGTATAAGGTCTACGCTCAACAGTAAGCCGTATCCGATGCGTTACTCGCCGAAATGTCCTGCCCCCTTGCAGTTGCTATAAGCTCGACAGAGACTTAGCCGAATGTCCGTCGCTACCCAACTCGAGATCCTCGATTTACGGCATTTCTCCGCGCGTCAGCTGCGTCCTTTGTTGGAGGATGAAGCAGGAGTCTGGAAGAGACGACTGCGCTGGAATTACGAGAGTTCCAGCGAACTCTTGCTACAATACCTCGATTCTCGCATCCTGCCTGGCTTTGTCGCCCTCGACCGGGGGCGTGTTTGCGGCTTTACGTTTTGCGTGTACGAGGGCCATAAGGCGGTGGTAGGGGACGCCTATGCCATCGCCAGCGAGCCGGAGCAGGCACTGCAGATCGTCGATAGATTGCTGAGCCAGTTGCTCGACCTTCTTCTGCATTCACCCGACATCGATCGCATCGAATCGCAGATGCTGCTTTATGACATGGGAGTCATCGACAGCAGCTTTCGTGCGGCGGGCTTTACGCTGCATCCGCGACTCTTTATGGAGTACGACAAACGCTCAATCCTGCCTGGGAACGGATCGGTTTCCGGTAGCCATAATCGGATGTGCATTCCCGAATCGATGGAGCTCAGCGGTTGGACAGCTGCGTGCTATCAGCCGGCTGCGGAGCTAATCCATGCAGCGTATAACGGGCATGTTGACGCCAGCATCAATGACCAGTACCGCAGCCTTCACGGTTCGCTTCGCTTCCTGCATAATATCGTGCGCTTTCCTGGCTGCGGCGTTTTTGAGGGGGCAGCATCGTGGGTGCTGCGAGATAAATGGACCGGTGCATTGACGGGAATGCTGCTCAGTTCGCGGGTCGCTCCCGATGTGGCTCACATCACTCAGATATGCATCGCTGAACCTTTTCGGGGTCAGGGGCTAGGACGGGCGCTGATGGAACACTTCCTTCATCACATGCCTGACGCCGGCTTTTCAGCGATCACGCTCACTGTGACCGAATCGAATCAGGAAGCAGTGAGGCTCTACGAGAGCCTGGGCTTCGGCTTGAAGCACCGTTTCAACGCCATGGTGAAGGACAAACGGTGAGTTCGGCTGCGCAACTGAACTCAGGATCAGGTTATTCCACGTGATAGTTCGGGGCTTCGCGGGTGATGATCACGTCGTGAACGTGGCTCTCACGGAGTCCGGCGTTTGAGATTCGAATGAATTTCGCGTTGGTCTGAAGTTCGGCGATGGTGCCGCACCCCAGGTAGCCCATACCGGAGCGCAGGCCGCCGACGAGTTGGTAGACCATGGACTCGAGAGGGCCGCGGTGAGGGACTCTGCCTTCGATGCCTTCGGGGACGAACTTGGCCAGGCGGTTGAGGGTGGCGCCCTCGCGGGCGGTGAGGTCGGGGCGCTCGGTGCTGGCGTCCTCGATGTCCTGTTTGCCCTGGAAGTAGCGCTCGCCGGAGCCTTGTGCCATGGCGCTGAGCGATCCCATTCCGCGGTAGGCCTTGAAGCTGCGGCCCTGGTAGAGGATGGTCTCGCCGGGCGACTCGTCCACGCCGGCGAAGAGGGAGCCCATCATGCAGACGCTGGCTCCGGCGGCGATGGCCTTGGTGATGTCTCCGGAGTACTTGATGCCTCCATCGGCGATGACGGAGATGCCGCGCTGGCTGGCGGCGCGGTAGGCCTCGGCGATGGCGGTGATCTGGGGCATTCCTGCTCCGGTGACCATTCGGGTGGTGCAGATGGAGCCGGGACCGATGCCGACCTTGATGGCGTCGGCTCCGGCGTCGATGAGGGCCATTGCTCCTTCGTAGGTGGCGATGTTGCCGGCGAGGAGGTCGACGTCGGGGAAGCGGCGCTTGCACTCGGAGATGGCTTCGAGGACGCGGGAGCTGTGGCCGTGAGCGGAGTCGATGGCGAGGGCATCGACGCGGGCGGCGATGAGTTCGGCGGCGCGCTCGAGGAAGTCTCCTGTTGCTCCGATGGCTCCGGCGACGCGGAGGCGGCCTTGCGAGTCCTTGGAGGCGTTGGGGTACTTGAGCTTCTTCTGGATGTCCTTGACGGTGATGAGGCCTTTGAGCTCGTAGTCGTCGTTTACTACCAGCAGCTTCTCGACGCGGTGTTTGTGGAGGATCTGCTCGGCTTGTTCGAGCGTCGTTCCGACTGGAACTGTGATGAGGTTCTCTTTGGTCATTACTTCGTCGATGCGGAGGTCGGTGCGGGAGACGAAGCGGAGATCGCGGTTGGTGAGGATTCCGACTAACTTTTTATTTTTTGTTACCGGGACGCCGGAGATCTTGTAGCGGCGCATGACCTCGAGGGCGGTGGCTATGGGCTGGTCGGGTGAGATCGTCACAGGGTCTACGATCATTCCGGATTCGGAGCGCTTTACCTTGTCTATCTCTCCGGCTTGCTGCTCGATGGTTAGATTTCTGTGGACTACCCCGAGACCTCCCTGCTGGGCCATGGCGATGGCGAGGCGGGACTCGGTGACGGTGTCCATGGCGGCGGACATGAGCGGCGTCGCGAGGGTGATGTTGCGGGTGAGATGGGTCTGGGTGCTGACCTGGGTTGGAACTACCTCACTGAAAGCAGGGACGAGGAGGACATCGTCAAATGTAAGTGCCTCGGGAACAGGGGAGATGATCATATTTTTTTATATGGCCGTGCCTTCAAGACCGGGATGGCTCAAGATGACGGCGGTTGGTTGATTGTAGAGTCGGGCGGTTAGGAGAGCAAACCGCCAGCCTTCTTCTTCTGCCCCCTCCCCCTCCCCCCTTGAGGGGTATTTTGTGGCTAAAATATTCATTCTGCTTGCTTTACGCGCCATGCCCCCTTCTAAAATATTGATTCTAAACAGGTTGCGTCCAAAATATTCAACCAGCTTGAGTTACGGGCGGTTTTTAAAAGTTCAGGCCCGGATGCGTTCCGGGCCTAATTCTTGTTTTTGTCTTCTGATTCTATTTTACCAAGTGGCATATAACTAATGGCCACTTTTCTTTTACCAGCTAAGTATTGGTGGAGGTTGAGTTGATGGATTTTTAGGTGGGGATGGGACTTGACATGTGATTTTACGGGGAATTTCTTAAAATGCACGGCTTCTGTGGTCGAAAGAAGAGAAGGCCCGGGGCTAAAGAGGGCGCTGAAGAAGGGCCTTTGTTGGCCCGAACAGAGAGAACCCGGGGCTAAAGCCCATTGAAATGATGGCGCTTACGACATCCGTTCGGCTTCGCTCAGGACAGGCTTGAAGGCGTGCCCTTCGGCAAGCATGACGCGCTTATAACAACACTTGTAATTCTGCGCGCATCTGATTGCGGTAGCATTCGCGCCGGTCATATTAGTCCAACATCTCTCCCGGGGAATCCCACATGAATAATCTCGACTCCATGTTGGAACGTAACAAGGAATTTGCTGCTCAGCAGTCCGCTGCTGGCACATTGATGCCCTCGCTTCCGCGGGCGCTACCGGCTGTAAAGGCAATCATCATCGGTTGCGCGGATATGCGTGTGGATCCTGCACATGTACTTGGAATCAAGCCGGGCGAGGCCGTCGTAATACGTAACATCGGCGGCCGAATCACCCCCGGGCTGTTGGAACAGTTAGGTTTGCTTGGCCGAATCGGCGCCGTTGCCGGAGAGATTCCAGGTGGTGGCGGGGAGTTTCACCTTATCGTCCTTCAGCATACCGATTGTGGCATCACCCGCCTCACTGGCGACCCCGCCATGCTGACCCACTATTTTCAAATACAGGAAGTAGAGCTGAAGAAAAAAGCAGTCTCCGATCCCCGCGTGGCGGTTGCCGGCGACGTTGCCGCGCTCCGCGCGATTCCTGCATTACCGGGAGAGTGGCTTATCTCCGGCCTCGTCTATGACGTAGCGACCGGACTCGTTGAGATCGTCGTACCGCCGGCATCGATTCGCGCGGCGTAAATATCCGATCAAACCATTCAGCCCCAAAAACGCCTTTGCTTTCGCTTCCGAGGTTGGTCCGGACTTCATTATGAGGCGCTGAAACTCATTCTGGATCCAAGTCTGTTCTTCACAGCACTTAAAGCGCACCCAGGGCTCTTCACAGGCGTAATAGCGCGGGCCTACGGCCTGCGGTGTAAAGGAATTTACGGTGTACGGGTGTACATCTCCAGCAATTTGAGAGCAAAATGTGTAGTACAGGTGATGAGTGCGGCTGGTGAGGTTGTTATCTGTCACGCTGTTTAAGCCGCTTCGACGTGTTTCTTCTCTATGCTCTTGAGGTGAAATCATATGGCATTTCAACTGAACATCAATCGGAAACCTCGAACGGTGGACGCCGCGGGTGACACTCCGTTGCTGTGGGTGCTACGCGACTCGCTCGACCTGAAGGGCACCAAGTATGGCTGCGGGATAGGAGCTTGCGGCGCGTGCACGGTGCTGATGGACGGGCGCGCTATTCGCTCGTGCACGACTCCGGTGTCGGCGGCGACGGGCAGCATCACAACGATCGAAGGCCTGGCGGAGAACGGCAAACTGCACGTGCTGCAACAGGCGTGGATTGACCTGGACGTTGCACAGTGCGGCTACTGCCAGGCGGGTCAGATACTGAGCGCTTCGGCGCTGCTGGCGAAGAACCCGAAGCCGACGGACGCGGATATCGACGCAGCGATGACGGGCAACCTCTGCCGCTGCGCGACGTACATCCGCATCAGGGCGGCGATACATCAGGCTGCCGGTTCTCACGCTGAGACGAAAGGAGACAACCATGCCGGTCTCTAAGACAACCATGCCAATCTCTAATGAATTCGCGAATGGATTCGCGCAATATGATGCCGATATTCAGGCTTTGATTGCGGAGGTGGAGACGATCACTCCGCCGGTCGCGACGATGGGTCGTAGAACGTTCATGAAGCTGGCGGGATTTGCGGGCGGCGGGCTGGTGCTGGCCTTCAGCCTGGATACTCGCGTGGCGCGGGCGGCGGAGGGCGGCGATCCGGTGGAATCGAATACGCTGAACGCCTTCGTGCGGGTTGCGCCGGATAATACCGTGACGATCGTTTCGAAGGGACCGGAGATCGGCCAGGGAATCAAGACCGCGTTCGGACTGATCATCGCCGAAGAACTGGATGCCGACTGGAAGACGGTGAGGGTGGAGCAGGCACTGATCAATCCCAAGGTGTATGGGTATCAGGGTGCGGGGGGATCGACGTCGATTCCGCGGGGCTGGGACCAGTTGCGCCAGGCCGGGGCGACCGCGCGCGCAATGCTGATAGCCGCGGCGGCTGCGCAATGGAAGGTGCCGGCGAGCGAATGCAGCGCGGCGAGCAGCTGCGTGATGCACACGGCTTCGGGCCGCAAGCTGACGTATGGCGCTTTGGCGAAGGCGGCGAGCGCCCAGCCGGTGCCGGATGCGACCAAGGTGCCGCTGAAGACGCGCGCCGATTACAAGCTGCTGGGCAAACGCTATACGGGGGTCGACAATCTGCAGGTGGTGACGGGGCAGCCGCTGTTCGGCATCGATGTGACGATGCCGGGAATGCTTTATGCGAATTACACGAAGTGTCCTGCGGCGGGCGGGAAGGTGAAGAGCGCAAATCTGGACGAGATTAAAGAGATGCCGGGGGTGACGGACGCGTTTGTGCTGGATGGCACGAGCAATCCATCTGAGGTGATGCCGGGCGTTGCGATTATCGCGAAGTCTACATGGGAGACGTTTAAGGCGAAGGCCGCACTGAAGGTGGAGTGGGATGAGAGCGGCGCGTCGAAGGATTCGCTGACCCAGGCGGCGGCCAAGGCCAAGGAGCTTTCGTCGCAGATGCCTGCTCCGGCGAACAATGTGGGCGATGTGGAGGCTGCGTTTGGGTCCGCCGCGAAGGTGGTGGAGGCGTCGTACGACTATGCGATGGTGTCGCATCAGCAATTGGAGCCGGAGAACAGTACCGCGTGGTGGCATGACGGCACGATGGAGATATGGACGCCGAGCCAGCAGGCGGACCGGGGCATGGCGCAGGTCGCGAGCATGCTGAAGCTGCCGGAAGACAAGGTGCTGGTTCACCAGACCCGCGCGGGAGGCGGCTTTGGCCGCAGGCTGGTGAATGACTATATGTGCGAGGCCGCGGCGATCGCGATGAAGGTGGGCGCGCCGGTGAAGCTGCAATGGAAGCGCGAGGACGATTTTGCGCATGACTTCTTCCGCGTGGGTGGCTTTCACTATCTGAAGGGCGCGGTGGACAAGTCGGGCAAGCTGTCGGCGGTGCAGAACCATCTGGTGTCCTTTACTGCCGGCGGCGATCGTCCGGTGTCGGGCGGGGCGCGCAGCAACAACGCCTTCCCTGTCGACATGGCGCCGAATGTGCGCTATGCCGTGAGCCTGATGCCGCTGCAGATTCCGTGCGGCGCGTGGCGGGCGCCTACGGATAATGTTCAGATGTTCGTGGCGGGGAGCTTTTTGCATGAACTGTCGCTGGCGGCGGGACGGGATCATGTGGAGTTTCTGCTGGAGTGGTTTTCGCGGCCGCTGGCAAAGCCTCCGGCTGGAGGGCCACCGCCGGATCCGATTCGCAGCTTCAATCCTACGCGGGCTGCCGGCGTACTGAAGTTGGCGGCGGAGAAGTCGGGCTGGGGTAAAAAGCTGCCTGCCGGGAGCGGGCTGGGTATCGCGTTCAGCTGCGCGTATGGCGGGCATGTTGCGGAGGCGGTCGAACTGAGCGTTGATGCGAAGAAAAAGGTGACCGTGCACAAGATCACGGCGGTCGCCGACATTGGGCCGATCATCAACATGAGCGGCGCCGAGAACCAGGCTCAGGGCGGGGCTATCGATGCGCTGTCGACTGCGATGGGATTGGAGATCAATGTTGAAGATGGGCGGATCAAGCAGGTCAACTTCGGCGATTATCCGATCATGAGGATACGCAGCGCGCCTCCGGTGGAGGTGCATTTCATTCAGTCGGAGTTCCGGCCCTCGGGTCTGGGCGAACCTTGTGTTCCGCCTCTGGCGGCGGCGCTGGGGAATGCTATTTTTGCCGCTACCGGTGAGAGGGTTAGGACTATGCCCTTCAAGCGGGCGGGGTACACGATTTAGAGGGCTGGCTTTAGAGTTGCTGGCTTCAATATGAAGACATGGGAGTTGATCAGCATCGTACTGTCGGCTTTGACGGCGGGGATGTTCCATGGGCCATGGATTGCTTTGAGCAGGTCTATGAGGAGCTTCACGCCTGAGGTGTTTCTGGCGATTGTGGACCGGATGAACAGGAATATGGCTCCGGTGATGACGGTGTTGATGCCGGCTACGTTGTTGTCGATTATTCCGGTTTTGCTGATGTCGTATGGCGAGTATCCGAGGGTCTTCTATCTGGATGCTGCGGCGTTTGGGCTGTTTATCGTTGCTGTGGCGGTGACGGTGTTTGTTGAGGTTCCTATCGTTGAAGAGATCGTGAAGTGGACAGTTCCGACGCTGCCGGGGAATTGGCGGGAGCTTCGGGACCGGTGGATGAGGTTCCATGTTATTCGCGTGGTTGCAGGGGTGGGGAGCGTGGTTCTGCTGGTGATTGCGGCGATTTTCTGATTCTCAGGGAATCGCAGGCCGAGCGATATTCATGGACGCTTGTGTGCGTTCAGCATGAATTCATGTTCGAAGGATATTTTGGGACGCACAAGGAGTTCTTATGCGTCACGGTATGTTTCTGCTGACAATCGTTACTGCAACGGCGCTTTGGGCGCAGCCTGCTACGTCCTACCAGATTACACACATGTATGAGTTGGGTGGGGATGGGAGTTGGGACTATGTTGTTCCTGATCCGCCGAGTCACCGGGTTTATATCGCGCGCCAGACTCGCGTGATGGTGGTGGATGGAGACAGCGGGAAAATGCTTGGGGAGGTCGCCGAGGTTCATGGCGCTCATGGAACTGCGATTGCGGCAGATGCCGGGCGGGGGTTTGCCACTTCGAGCCAAGACAGATCGGTGGTGATGTTCGACCTGAAGACCTTCAAAGTGCTGGGCCGGATCCCGGCTGCTGAAGATGCGGATGCGATTGTGTTCGACAAGCCGTCGAACCGTGTATTCACGCTGAATGGAGACGCCCATTCGTCGACGGTGATCGACCCGGTTGCAGGAACGGTGATTAAGAATCTGCCGCTTGGGGGGAAACCGGAGTACGGAGTTTCTGCAGGGGATGGAAAGGTGTATGCGAATTTGACGGATACGAGCGAGGTGGTGGAGATTGATGCGAAGACTGCTACGGTTGTGCGGCGATGGTCTACGGTTCCGTGCAAGCAGCCGGTGTCGATGGCGATCGATACAGTGCACCATCGCCTGTTCAGCGGATGCCGCAGCGGCGTGATGGCGATATTGGACTACCAGGCAGGTAAGGTGGTTACGACAGTTCCCATTGGCATGGGAGTAGATGGTGCGGGATACGATGCGGCTTCAGGGAACGCCTTCGCATCGAATGCGGATGGCACACTTACGGTGATTCATCAGGAGGGGCCTGATCAGTATCGGGTTTTGGAAAATGTGGTGACGCCAGTGGGGTCACGCAATATGGGTCTGGATCCTACGGATCACCGCGTGTTTGTCGTGTCGGCGAAGTTTGGGCCTGCTCCGGTAGGTGGCGGCAGACGGCCGGTGCTGCCGGGAACGTTTTCCCTGATGACGATTGAGCGTACGGCGACGGCGAGATGATTGGACGCAGTGAATGTCTGCCTGGGGCGCGAACGACACACAATTCAGATGGCTTACAGCCATGGGCAAGCTTCCGGGCGCGGGACGGGGCGGGCGGGAGATTGAATCTGGTATCGCGCGGGTGTAATATGGAGTGGCAGACAGATTTGTTCCGTCGTTTGTAGCTCCCGTGAGCGCACCGGGTTCGTGTTCGAGATTCGGCGGAGGCAATGAGTGGGCGACAGCCCACTTTTTATTTGCTCTAAAAATCGCCTGCTTTCGGGCCCGCTTTTTGTGGCTTGCTGATGGTTTTTGGATGGCAGTTGATGGTGATTTGACCGTGACTGTCGCCGGGCAGAGCAGGGTTGAGGCTATGGCGGTTCAGATGGACGCAATTCGGAGCACGGCGGAGCGGGTTGCGGCATCGCACCATCTGGAGGTGGTGGATGTGGAGTTTCAGGGCGGGGCGAAGTTTCGGACGCTGCGGGTGTTTATCGAGAAGAATGCGGCGGAGCGGAGCGAAGCTGGCGGAGCGGCTGCAGGCGGGCGAGGTAGAAGATCTGCCGAAAGGCGTTCCGGTGGAGCTGCTCTCCGGCGTGACGCATGAGGATTGCGCGACGTTTGCGCACGGATTTTGGAACGGTGCTGGATGTTGAGGATCTGGTTCCGGGCGCGGAGTACACGCTGGAGGTTTCGTCGCCGGGGCTGGAACGGAAGCTGATCGAAGGCGGAGGATTATGCAGCGGTTTGCGGGAAGCCTGGTGAAGGTGCAGACGTTTACGCCGGTGAAGAACAACCGGCTCTGGACAGGGACGGTTGACGGGGTTTGCGGATGGAGTGTTGACGCTGGACCTTTCGGCGGTGAAGCAGAAGGGCAAGGCGAAGAAGGCGGACGGTAGCGCAGACGTGTTGAGATTGCGCTGGAGAATGTGGAGAAGGCGAATTTAGTGGCGGAGATTTAGAGGGCAGTTGCTAGTTGTCAGTTGTCAGTCGCCAGTTATCGGGATTGAAGCGGATGATGAGGCTTCAGAAGTGAATCGATTTGAAGGAAGTGAGTGAAGACGATGGCGAGTGTTCTGTATCAGTCGATTGAGACGTTGAGCCGGGATAAGGGCATTGAGCCCGAGATTGTGGTGGGCGCGGTTGAAGATGCGATTGCGCTGGCGACGCGGAAGTACTACAAGACGCAGGAGAATATGCGCGCCGAGATGGACAGCGAGACGGGCGAGATTCGGGCGTACGTGTTCAAGACGGTGGTCGAGGCGCCGGAGCAGGTGGAGGACGAGGTCAACCAGATGACGCTGGAGCAGGCGCGCGAGCTGGCGCCGGAGGTCGAGGTGGGCGGCGAGCTGCGCTTCTACAAGGACACGACTCCGCTGGGACGGATTGCGGCGCAGATGGCGAAGCAGGTGATCTTCCAGAAGGTGCGCGAGGCCGAGCGCGACACGGTGTTCAACGAGTACAACCACCGCGCGGGCGAGGTTCTGAACGCGACGGTGAAGCGGCTGGAGCCGATGGACGTGATCTTCGACCTGGGCAAGGCCGAGGCGCGGATGCCGAAGCGCGAGCAGAGCCGGCTGGAGCAGTTTGCGGTGGGCGAGCGGGTTCGCGTGGTGCTGCTGCGCGTGGATCGCGCTGCCAAGGGGCCGCAGGTGATTGTGTAGCCGCGCCGCGCCGGCGCTGGTGCAGAACCTGTTCCAGAGCGAGGTTCCGGAGATCTATGACGGCACGGTGACGATTCGCGCGATTGCGCGTGAGGCGGGCGAGCGGACCAAGATTGCGGTGATGAGCCGCGACAAGGACGTCGATCCGGTGGGCGCGTGCGTGGGCATGAAGGGGATGCGCGTGCAGTCGATTATTCGCGAGCTGCGCGGCGAGAAGATCGACATCATCGAGTACTCGGAGGAGATTACGACGTTTGCGGAGAAGGCGCTGCAGCCGGCGAAGGTCAGCGCGGGTGTCGATTACGGACCTTGGCGGAGAAGCAGATTGAGGTGATTGTCGATGACACGCAGTTGTCGCTGGCGATCGGCAAGAAGGGCCAGAATGTACGGCTGGCGGCGAAGCTGCTGAGTGGAAGATCGACATCAAGAGCGAGGAAGAGAAGCGCCAGGAGGTCGAGCAGCAGATGCAGGCGATGGGCGGCGGACCGACGACGCCGATCGAGCAGGTTGACGGAGCTGGGCGAGTCGATTCTGGAGAAGCTGATCGCGGCGGGCATTACGACGGTCGAAGCGCTGGCGGACATGACTCCGGAGCAGCTGGAGGAGATTCCGGGCATCGGCGAGAAGACGGTGGAGAAGATCTCGGTCGCGGTGCGGCACTACTTCGGCCAGTACGAGGAGGGCGAAGAGCGGCCGGTGCGTTGCGGCGACTGAGCCGGCGGATGACGGCGGAGAAGGCTGCGCTGACAGTCGGAGACGAGGTCGCGACGACAAGACTCCGGAGGAGATTCTGGCGGCGGAGGCAGGCCGATCGGGCGAGGCGAAGGAGGTCACGGACGTTTCGACCGAGGACATTGCGGAGGCCGAGGACGAGGATGTCGGACGAGCGATGCGTTGAGCGATGCGGATGCACGCGAAGAGACAGATCGAGCTGGATAACGACACTGTGGACGCACTGGTGGAACGAGAGCCAGGAAGTCTCGGACGAAGGCATGGACGATGGACGAGAACGACCGTGGCTAGCAGCAGCGAGCTACGACGCAAACGATGTGCCGGATTGCAATCGGCGGTATCGAATGATTGCGATTTCAGGGATAATAACGTTGGAACAGATTCCACCTTCGATGAGGCTGATATGAACAGCTAAGGGCGCAGGGGAACTGAAAAGGGACGGATGAGCAAAGTTCGAATCAACGATCTGGCACGGGAACTGGAAGTCAAGAGCAGGTCCATTCTGGATGCTCTGACGGCGGTTGGCGTGACCGAGAAGAAGACGCACTCCAGTTCGATCGAAGCCGATGAGGCCGAGAAGGTGCGCGGCTACTTCAACGGGCGGCGGCCGGCGCGGCGCGCGAGCAAGGCCGCGGCGGAGGCGAAGCCGAAGTTTGACCTGTCGCACGTTTCGAAGCCGGGCGATGCGCTGAAGGCGATTCTGGAGCGCAAGCAGGCGGAGGCAGGCGGCGAAGCTGCGCCGCCGCCGCGTCCGGCGGCGGTGGTGGCGCCGCCGGCGACGGCACCGGTTGCGCCGGCGACGTGGCGGCGGCCGGCTGCGATGGCTCCGAGCGCTGCCAGCGCGGTGGCGCGGCTGTGGCCGCGCTGCGCCGGCTGCGGCTCCGGCTCCGCGGCGAATTGTGCCGCAGCCGCGGCAGCAGCGCGCCAGATTGTGACGGCGCCTGCGCTCCGGCGATTGCGAGCAAGCCGCCGGTCGGGCCGGTGATTGCGCGGCCGCCGGTGGTGGTGGCTCCGCCTGCGGCTACGCATGCGACCGCGCAGCTGGCCGCAGCGGCGGCTGCATGCCCGTGGTGGCGACGCCGGCGGTGGTTGCAGCTCCGGTGGCGGCTGCGCCGCCGGCCGCGGTGAAGCATGCCGGCGGCAGAGGCTGCGCCTGTCGCGGTGACGGCTGCCGAGCTCCGGCGGCAGCTGAGCCGAGGTTGCGGCTGCTGCGACCGAGGCGCCGGTGGTGGAGGCCGCACCGGTGCTCCGCGCTCCGGTGCGCGGCGCGTGGTGATGCCGCAGACGGGACCGCGGCCGATCTATACGGCTCCGGCCGGCAGCCGGGCGGCGGACTCCAGCGCGGGACGGCCGATCTTCGAGCGGCCACGGCCGCAGGCTCCGGGAGCTCCGGGATCGCGGCCGGCATCGTCGATGGCTCCGGGCGCACGGCGTCCGATGCATCCGACGCGGACGTTTCCGGGACGGGCACGGGCGGTGCTCCGGGTGGCCGGGCTTTGCGCCGGGGCGGCCTGGATTTGCGCCGGCGGATTCGGGCGCGGCCGGGATTTGGCGCGCGGCCGGGTGGCGCTCCGGGGAGCTGCTGCCTGGACCGGGCGAGTCGCCGACCGGGATGCGGCCGGCGGCACGGCCGGGACAGCGGCGCGGCGGTCAGCGCTACGAGAAGATGAAGGAAGGCCCGATGAAGGGCTTCCAGCCGCCGCCGCGTTATGGCGGGGCGCATGATCTCGCAGGAGCCGCTGCCGATCACCAAGACGATTACGGTGACGGAAGGCATCAGCGTGAAGGACCTGGCCGAGAAGCTGGATGTGCGCGGCAAGGACCTGATTGCGACGCTGCTGATGAAGGGCGTGTTCGTGACGGTGAACCAGTCGCTGGAAGGCGAGCTGGTGAAGGAAGTGGCGCGGCAGTTCGGCGCGGACGCGCAGGTGATCTCGGTCGAAGAGCAGCTGGAGAACGAGGCGATCGAAGGCTTCCTGGAAGATACGACCGGGATGGTGGAGATTGTCGCGCTCGCCGGTGGTGACGGTGATGGGCCACGTCGATCACGGTAAGACTTCGCTGCTGGATGCGATCCGTTCGACGGATGTGGCGGCGGGCGAGGCGGGCGGAATCACGCAGCACATCGGCGCGTACAAGGTGAAGATCACGAAGCCGGATTCGCCGGCGTTCGGGCGCGAGATTGTGTTCCTGGATACGCCGGGTCACGAGGCGTTTACGCGGATGCGTGCGCGCGGCGCGAAGATCACGGACATCGTCGTGGTCGTGGTTGCGGCGGATGACGGCGTGATGCCGCAGACGCTGGAGGCGATCGACCACGCGAAGGCGGCGAAGGTGCCGATCATCGTGGCGGTGAACAAGATCGACAAGCCGGAGGCGAATCCGCGACCGGGTGATGCAGCAGCTGGCCGACGCGCGGATTGCAGCCTTCGAACGTGGGGCGGCGATACGGAGTTCGTCGAGGTGTCGGCGAAGAAGCGGATCGAACCTCGACCTGCTGGAAGAGATGATCTGCCTGGTGGCGGATATTGCGCGACCTGAAGGCGTAGCCGGAGCGTCCGGCGGTGGGTACGGTGATCGAAGCCAAGCTGGATCGCGGACGCGGTGCGGTGGCGTCGATCCTGGTGCAGAACGGAACGCTGCAGACGGGCGACAGCTACATCGTCGGCAATACGTTCGGCAAGATTCGCGCGATGTTCAACGATCGCGGGCGGCCGATTACGGAAGCTGGGCCTTCGACGCCGGTGGAGATTCTGGGACTCGAAGGAATGCCGGATGCGGGCGATACGTTCCTGGTGATGGCGGACCGCGACAAGGCCAAGGGCATTGCGCAGTACCGCAAGATGAAGGAGCGCGAGGCGCAGCTGGCGAAGAGCTCGCGGGTGTCGCTGGAAGGGCTTGGCGGAGCAGATCAAGCAGGCCGGCATGAAGGACCTGAACCTGATCCTGAAGGGCGACGTGCAGGGATCGGTGGAAGTGCTGGCCGATTCGCTGCAGCGGATGTCGACCGAGAAGGTGCGGGTGCGGGTGCTGCACTCGGGCGTTGGCGCGATTACGGAGTCGGACGTGCTGCTGGCGTCGGCTTCGAACGCGGTCGTCATCGGGTTCAACGTGCGGCCTGACCGCAAGTCGGCAGAGGTTGCGGAGCGCGAGAACGTCGAGATCCGGCTGCACTCGATCATCTACGAGCTGCAGGACGAGATCACGAAGGCGATGTACGGACTGCTGGAGCCGGTGTTCAAGGAGAACTACGCGGGCCGGGCCGAGGTGCTCAACGTCTTCAAGATCACGAAGGTTGGGCAGATTGCCGGCTGCCGCGTGACCGATGGCCTGATCAAGCGCGACTGCGCAGGTGCGGGTGCTGCGCGAGGGCACGAGGTCTGGCGCGGCAAGATCGCATCGCTGAAGCGCTTCAAGGACGATGTGTCCGAGGTGCGGCAGGGCGTGGAGTGCGGTATCGACCTGGCGGGCTTCAAGGACATCCAGGTGGGCGACGTGATTGAGTCGTTCACGACGGAGAAGCTGGCGGATGAGCTGGGGCAGAACTCGGCTGCGGCGCGCAAGGCGGAGAAGGCTGAGAAGGAGCGCGAGGCTGCGGCTGCTAGTGCGGAGACTGCGAACGCGTAACTACCAAATCTTGACAGGCCTGATAACCTTTAATTAGTGCAGAATGCCCGGCAAACCGCCGGGCCTTCGCATTTAAGCGAAGCGAGTATGATCAGGGAGTCCGGACTTAGGTTTTTTGTTTTGAATACTTTGCACACTTTTACCCGGGAAGGGGGAGGCAACATGCAGGATACGAGTACCGCAGCCAGGAGCACCAGCACAATCGATCTCTCAGCCATCCAGGCAGCCCTCCGCGAAAACAAATTCGATGGGTGGTTGTTTTATGACCATCACTATCGTGATCCGCTGGGGTTGCGGATTTTGGGGTTGCCGGCGGATGGGCATGTTACGCGGCGGTGGTACTACTTTGTGCCGGCGGTGGGTGAGCCGCGGAAGCTGGTGCATCGGATTGAGGCGGGCGGCTCGATTCCTTGCCCGGGGCGAAGGCGGAGTACTCTTCGTGGCAGGAGTTGGAGGCCGAGCTGGAGCGAGATGCTGATGGGGGCGACGCGGATGGCGATGCAGTACTCGCCGCGTAACGCGATTATGTATGTGTCGATGGTGGATGCGGGGACGGTGGAGCTTGTGCGGAGTTGGGGGAAGGAGATTGTTTCTTCGGCGGATCTGGTGAGCCGATTTGAGGCGGTGCTGACGGAGGCGCAGATTGCAGACGCACTATGAGGCGCAGAGGAAGATTGGATGGGATTTTAGAAGCGGGGTGGAAGGAGATGGGGCGGCGGGTGCGCGGGGGCTCGGGTGACGGATGAGTTCAGCGATGGTGGAGTTTTTGCGCGAGGCGATTGAGCGCGAGGGGATGGTGACGGAGCATGGGCCGAATGTGAGCGTGGGGGCGAACTGCGCGGACTCGCACTATGAGCCGACGCGGGAGGGGTCGCGGGCGATACGGCGGGGGGATTTTGTGCTGATCGATATCTGGGCGAAGCTGGCGGGGCGGGCGGATGCTGTGTGGTACGACATTACGTGGACTGGGGGTGGTGGACCGCGAGCCTACGGAGCGGGAGCAGACTGGTGTTCGAGACGGTGCGGGATGCGCGGGATGCGGCGATTGAGGTGGTGCAGGCGGCGTTTGCGGCGGGGCATGCCGATTGCGGGTGGGAGGCGGATGATGCGGCTCGGGGAGTGATTGCGCGGGGCGGGAATGGGCGAGTGGTTTACGCATCGGACGGGGCACAATATCGCGACGGAGCTGCATGGGAATGGGGCGCATCTGGATAATCTGGAGACGCATGATGAGCGGCTGATTCTTGCGAATACGTGTTTTTCGGTGGAGCCGGGGATTTATTTTCCGGGGGAGTTCGGGGTGCGGAGCGAGGTGAACATGATGGCGCGGGCAGGGCGGGCTGAGGTGACGGGGCGAGTGCAGACGGAGCTTGGTGCGCGTGTGAACTGGTATCATCAGAAGTAGAAATGACGACCAAGACGTACAAGTGGCGGCACAGGCTCAAGGCAACGCAAATTCGACGATGGCGAGCGTGGTTTTGCTGGCTGGCTGGCTGGTGCCGGGAGCGGGACATTTTTGCTGAGCAAGTGGATGCGGGGGTCGCTGCTGTTGGTGTCGATTGTGTCGATGTTTGCAATCGGGATCGCGCTGAAGGGCAAGATTTACCTGCCGAATACCGGCGACCTGCTGGACATCCTGAACTTCGCGGGCGACCTGGGGAATGGGCTGCTGTATGGGCTGGCGCGGGCGTTCTGGATCTGGGAGCAGCGAGCGTGCAGATTGCGATGGCCGACTATGGGACGAAGTTTATTGTGGTGGCGGGGCTGCTGAACATGGTGGCGGCGGTGGATGCGCACTCGCTGGCGACGGGGAGAAAGCGCTCGTGACGATTTCTCACTTTGGCGCGGTGCTGCTGTTCTCGCTGTTTACTTCGGTGGTGTTCGGGATTACGCAGCGGACCGAGCCGCGGATGATGATCCGGTTTGGGGCGTTCTGCTTTGCGATGTTTGTGGGTGGGACGATTGTGGCGAGTTGGGTGATGTGGCTGATTAAGCACTAGAGCTGTGGCCGGCTCAGAGAATAACCGAGGCTAAAGCCCATTGAAATTATTGCCTTCGGTGGACGAAGTCCCGCCCCTTCAAGCAAAGACTTTTTCAACACCCTCTAAAGTCCCGCCCATTCCAAAACATCGCTATTACAAGACATCCTCTAAATGGCCTGCTTGAACTCCGGGCCATATTGCGATGCTTCAGTTTTCTTGCGGGTGGTGTGCATGATGCTGATTGATGGTCTTGTTGTCCTCTGCGAGTGATGGTGACGATGACCTTGCTCACGGCTGTCAGGTTGCCGAGGTGAGGATGGTGCGGGTTGCCGGCTTGCATGGAGGTGACGTTGCTTCCGAGCTTGCTCTTGTAGAAGTCGACGACCTGGCTGGGGAGTCGCTGGTGGCGTAAGTCCGCGGTGACCAGGAGCCGCGGGGGTGTGGAGATTCATGGCCGAGCCTTGCGCCGCGGGTCGCTCCGGGGTAGATGGCGACGCCGAGGTCCGATGGGCCGACGGAGGAGTCGGAGCCGGCAGAGATGGTGCCGTTGGGGGTGCGATGATAGGGCGCCGTTGTTTTTCGAGGCGAATGGCGCTGGCGACGCGCCAGCCGCCGATGCCGACGGTCGCGTGCGGCCAGGATCCGAGAAAGACGAAGACGCCGACGACGATGAGGATGATCTTGACGGCACCACCGCCGGAGGTCGTCTGGACCGGGACGGGCTGCATGGGGATGGGAACATATGCCGGGGAAGCCTGGGCGGCTGGGTATGGGACGTAGGGCGCGGCGGCGGGTTGCGGGGCGGCATAAGGATCTGGAGCGGCGGGAATCTGCGCGGCGGGAATCTGCGCGATGGGGGCCGGGATGGGAGTTCCGCAGGTGGAGCAAAAGGTGCTACCGGGAGCGATCGGGGCACCACATTTTGTACAGAAGTTCGACACGGGAGTCCTCCTTGAATTGACGGGTGATGCGAGCAGGCTTGAGCGTCGTGGAGACGTGCGGTGGAGAGCGCCCGCATCCGAGCCGAGAGGTTACTGGACAGAAAGGTGGAAGTCAAATTGCGGGATAGAGTTGGGCCTGGAAGAACGGAGTTTGGAAGCAAAGATGCTCGTGTAAGAGAGGCAGGAAAGGTATGCGGGAAAAAAGGTTCGCGAACCGACACTAGTGTCAATAAACTTGTGGCTTCCCAGGGGCTCGCGGGGTATTCTGGTGGCCCCCCCATAGTAAGCGGAGAACGATGAGCGTAAGACGAGTTGAGAGTGAAGATGCAAGGCTAAGAGCGCAGTGGGCGTACGAAGGCCTGGACCCTGTTCCTGAGGCTGAGTGCGACGAGATCGTGCAGCTGGCTGCAACGATCTGCGGGATGCCTGTGGGGTTTCTGACTCTGCTGGATGACCGGCAGCAATGGTTCAGGGTTTCAGAAGGATTCAAGCTGGAGGAGACGCCGCGGGAGATCGCGTTCTGCGCGTATGCGATTCGACAGACGGAGCTCTTCATGGTGCAGGATGCACTGGCAGACCCGCGCTTCGCGAACAATCCGCTGGTGAATGCAGAGCCGCCGATACGGTTCTATGCGGGGATGCCGATTCATACCGCTGATGGGCTGCCGGTAGGGACGCTGTGCGTGATGGATGTCGAACCGCGGATGCTTACCTTCGAACAGGAGAGTGCGCTGCAGGTGCTGGGGCGGCAGGCGAGCGCGAGGCTGGAGCTGCGGATGCATCGCAAGGCTCTGGAAGAGGCGCTGAAAGAGAATGACAAGGTGGCTGCGGGGCTACGAGCCAATCAGGAGCTGTTCCGGGCGTTCATGAACGCGAGCCCGTTCCTGAGCTACATCAAGGATGCGGCAGGGCGACTGCTGTTTTATAACAAGGCTTTTGCGAAGCGGTTCGGGATTGGCGAGTATACGTGGCTGGGACGGACGGATGAGCGGCTGTGGTCGCCGAACCTGTCGCGGTCGGCGCGGGCGCACGACCTGGAGGTGATGGCCGGCGAGAGGATGGTCGAGACGGAGGAACGGATACGCGGCGCGGATGGGACGAGCTCGACGTGGCGGTCGTTCAAGTTTCCGTGCCATGATTCGGCGGGGAATCTGTTGCTAGCTGGAGTTGCTGTGGATGTGACGGAAGAGGTCGCGCGGAAGTCGGAGCTGGAGCGTTATCACCAGGAGCTGGAAGAGGCGAACGAACAACTGCGGAAGCTGGCGGTGACCGATGTTCTGACCGGACTGCGGAATCGACGCGCGTTTGAAGAGCGACTGGTGATGGAGTTCTCGATGGCGCGGCGGCGGAAACGGGAGCTGGCGGTGCTGCTGCTGGATGTCGACAACTTCAAACAGATTAATGACCGCTATGGTCATGCTGCGGGCGATGAGGTGCTGCGGCAGCTTGGCGATCTGTTGAGGACTACAGTGCGGCTTCCGGATCTGCCGGCGCGGTATGGGGGTGAGGAGTTTGTAGTGCTGCTGCCGGAGAGCGGCGAGGAGAGTGCGCTGGGGTTGGCACGGCGCATCATGGATCGCGTGGCTGCTGAGCAGTGGAATAATGAGCGGATGACGATCTCGATTGGGATGGCGGCTATGAATGAGTCGCTGGTGAATGGGCTGCAGCTGGTGGCGCTGGCGGATGAGGCTCTGTATGCGGCTAAGCGCGCGGGGAAGAATCGGGCTATGCTGCATGGTGGCGGCGAGATCGAAGGGTAGCGGGAGGAAGAACAAGCAACGGCAAAGGCAAATGCGGGGGTTCTTCCCCTTCGACTACGCTCAGGGTCAGAATGACAACATTTTCCTAAATACGAATGAGAATATTTTGTAACGAGAATGACAACATTCTCATTAACGTCTTCATCAATACGAAGGGCACGGCTTGCGCCGTGCCCTTCGTGTTGATGCGGATTTGAAACGATGCGTTATGGCTGCGCGTTGGGGTCGTGGCCTTCGGCGGCGTTTTGCTCTTCGATCTGCTTGGCGAGCTCTTCTCGCTTTTTGGTGCGGGCTTCGGAACGCTTCTGGGCCTTTTCGTTGAGTTCCTTTTCGGCTCCGAGGAGCTCGATGAAGGCCATCTCGGCGGCGTCACCCTTGCGGGCTCCGGTGCGGACGATGCGTAGGTAGCCGCCCTGGCGGTCGCTGTAACGCGGGGCCACGGTGGCGAAGAGACGATCGACGGATTCGGGTGTCATGAGATATGCGGCGGCCTGACGGCGGAAGTGAACGCTGCCGTTCTTGCCGAGGGTGATCATCTTTTCGATGATGGGGCGGGTGGCCTTGCACTTGGTGATGGTGGTCTCGATACGGTCGTTGAGGATGACCGAGGTGACGAGGTTGCGGAGGACGGCGCGGCGATGGCTGGTGTTGCGGCCGAGTTTATAGCCTGCATTACGGTGACGCATTTTTGATCTCCTTCGGTTCGAGCTTTTGTTCGAGCCGGAATTTCTGTGGTGGTACAGGGGAAAGGGTAGAGGGTAAAGGGTAGAGCAAACAAAAGCCTTTACCCGCGAGACTATTTACAGTTTGCTAAGGAGAGCGTAGAGCATCTTGTTCACTTCTTCGCAAAGCTGTTCTGCTTCATCCAGCGTTTTGGTGTCGCCGTATTCTAACTGCCGAGCGATAACCAGTTGAGTCTGAACTTCTAGATTTGATCCTCTGGCAATAGCTAAAAATTGCTTGTACTCACCACGACTGCCCCGACCGTATCCTTCTGCGATATTGCTGGCGACGGATACACTCGCTCGTCGTAATTGACTTACTAAGCCGTAAATCTCAACCTTCGGGAAAGTCGCCGTCAGACGATAGACCGAGAGGTTCATTGCAATTGCCCGGTTCCATACGTGAAGTTCGCGATGAGACTTGGGCATCTATCCATTCCAACAAGCAATAGCGAGGTGGGAAATTCGTGAAAATTTCCCGCCTCGCTCAATAATGCTAAAAGTTCTCGGATTCGGCGGCGCCGAGGTCGAGGTCGTCGTCTTCGTCCTCATCATCGTCGTCGTCGAAGTTGCCGAAGCTGGCGGCGAGGGTGGCGGCCGGCAGGACCGAGGTTGGGCCTGGGACGGGGTTGCCGTGCTCGTCGATCTTCATGCCGAGCGAGAGGCCCATCTGCGCGAGGATCTCCTTGATCTCCTTCAGGGACTTGCGGCCGAAGTTCTTGGTCTTGAGCATTTCGGCTTCGGTCTTCTGGACGAGCTCGCCGATGGTGGTGATGTTGGCGTTCTTGAGGCAGTTGTAGCTGCGAACGGAGAGCTCGAGCTCTTCGACGGAGCGGTAGAGGTTCTCGTTGCGCAGGCCGGGGCCATCGTGCGTGCCGTCGTGACCGGCTTCCATCTCTTCTTCGAAGTTGATGAAGATGGTCAGGTGCTCCTTCAAGATCTTCGCGGAAAGCCCAAGGGCGTCGGCGGGGAGCACGGTGCCGTTGGTCCAGATCTCGAGGGTGAGCTTGTCGTAGTCGGTGATCTGACCGAGACGGGCGGCTTCGACGATGTAGTTGACCTTGCGGACGGGCGAGTGGACGGAGTCGACGGGGATGAAGCCGAGGCCGAGGTCGGCGTCGAAGTTCTTGTCGGCCGAGATGTAGCCGCGGCCGCGCTTGAGGCGCATCTCCATGTCGATCTTGCCGCCTTCGCTGACGGTGCAGATGTAGACGTCCTGGTCGAGGATCTCGACGTCGCCGTCGGCCTCGATCATGCCGGAGGTGATGACGCCGGCCTGGTCGGCACGGAGGTAGAGGGCCTTGGGGCCTTCGCCGTTGAGCTTGAACGGGAATCTGCTTGAGGTTGAGGATGATGTCGGTCGCATCCTCGACGATGCCGGTGATGGACTGGAACTCGTGCAGCACGCCTTCGATGCGGACGGCGGTGATGGCCGCGCCCTCGATGGAGGACAGCAGGGTGCGGCGCAGGGCGTTGCCGATGGTGGTACCGAAGCCGCGCTCAAAGGGCTGGGCGCTGAACTTGCCGTACTTTTCGGTGAGTGTTTCGGTGTCTACTGCGAGGCGCTTGGGCTTTTGAAAACCTCTCCAAAGCATTTGTTTCTCCTTTATCCGTCCTAGACGCGATGCATTCTGCGAACTGGCGGGTGGTTCGGCTGCGTTTTGAGTTGTTAGTTGCTAGATGTTAGTTGCTAGTTGTGGGGTGGGTGAATGGAAGCTGCCCACCCCCGGTAAAAAGTGCGCAAAGTATTCGAAATGCAGTGCTTAAGTCTGGACTTCGGTTTGGGCCGAAGACCGCAGGGCACTTTATTTTGAGTACAGTTCGACGATGAGCTGCTCGTTGACGGGCAGGTTGACGTCTTCGCGCTTCGGCAGGGCTACGACCCGGCCGGAGAGATTGTCGCGGTTGATGTCGAGCCACTGAACGGAGCTCTGACCCGCGGCGAAGTTCCTGGCCTCTTCGAGCATGGTGAGGGTCTTGGACTTGTCCTTGATGGCGATCTCGTCGCCGACCTTGACCTGGTAGGACGGGATGTTGACCTTGCGGCCGTTGACGGTGACGTGACCGTGACGGACGACCTGACGCGACTGGCGGCGGCTGAGCGCGAAGCCGAGGCGGTAGGCGACGTTGTCTAGGCGGGTCTCAAGCTGCTGGAGCAGGAGCTCGCCGGTGACGCCGGTCTTGTTCGAGGCCTTCTGGTAGTAGGCGCGGAACTGGGTCTCGAGGGTGAAGTAGATGCGCTTGGCCTTCTGCTTCTCACGAAGCTGGAGACCGTAGCCTACGACCTTCTTGACCTTCTTGGACTGGCCGTGCTGTCCGGGGGGGAAGTTGCGCTTCTCGACGGGGCATTTCTCGGAGAAGCACTTGGCTCCCTTGAGGAAGAGTTTCATTCCGTCGCGGCGGCAGAGGCGGCAGACGGGTCCTGTATAACGTGCCATTTTTATTACTCCTGACTTCGGGTGTCGATCGCTTTACGCGCGGGTTGCGCTTCGTCACGATCCGTTGATTTGGTCCGCGCGGGCTAAAGCCCGCGCGGAAAACATAAAGGACGCCTGTTACGGCACGGCTGAAGCCGTGCCCCTTCAAAACGTCTGAAGATCAGACGCGGCGGCGCTTGGGTGGACGGCAGCCGTTGTGCGGCATCGGCGTGACGTCACGGATGCTGCGAACCTCGATGCCGGTGGTGGCGAGGGCGCGGATCGCGGACTCGCGGCCGGAGCCGGGACCGGAGACGCGCACATCGACCGAGCGGACGCCGTGGTCGCGGGCTGCGGTCGCAGCACCGACGGCCGCCTGCTGCGCCGCAAACGGGGTTCCCTTGCGGGAGCCGCGGAAGCCGAGCGAGCCGGAGGACTTCCAGGAGAGCGTGTTGCCGACCTGGTCGGTGATGGTGACGATGGTGTTGTTGAACGACGCCTGGATGAAGACGAGACCGAATGGAACGTTCTTGCGCTCGCGCTTCTTGAACTTCTTGTTCTTGCCGGGCTTTGCAGCGCCGGCTTTGGTGTTCTGAGTCTTGGCCATGGCTTATTTCGTCGCTTTCTTCTTACCGGCGACGGTGCCCTTGCGAGGACCTTTGCGGGTACGAGCGTTGGTGTGGGTGCGCTGGCCGCGGACAGGAAGGCTGCGGCGGTGACGGAGGCCACGGTAGGACTGAATTTCGATGAGGCGCTTGATGTTGAGGGAGATCTCTTTGCGGAGGTCGCCTTCAATCTCGCCCTCGCCCTCGATGACGTGACGGATTTTGTTGAGCTGATCCTCGTCGAGCGTGCCGATCTTGGCGAAGGGATCCACTTCAGCCTTCGCGAGGATCTTGGCAGCGCGCGAGTCGCCGATGCCGTAGATGTAGGTGAGTCCGATGCGTACCTGTTTGTTGTTCGGTACGTCGACTCCAGCAATACGTGCCATGGGGTTCCTTTTCGGTTGGGCTCTGCGAACTGGTCGCAACAGCGGGGTGGTGGTTTTCGGTTATGTCCACCGGGTTCGACGCAAGCCTTGACTTCGGCTAACTAGCCCGGTGGGGCCGGTAAAAAAACAGTTGCTAGTTGTTAGTTGCTAGTTGCTAGCGACTAACCCTGGCGCTGTTTGTGCTTGGCGTTCTCGCAGATGACGCGAACTACGCCACGGCGGTGGATGACTTTGCACTTGTCACAGATCTTCTTTACGGATGCACGAACCTTCATTGTGATTCCCTTCCAATTCTTACCTCAGGGGCTAAAGCCCATGGGCGCGATGCACGATACGGCATGGCTGGAAGCCATGCCCTTAACAAGACCATTGCAGTACCAGGGGGAGTCTAACGAATTACAAAGTTCGAACTCAGTCCGAGTTATTTGTAACGGTAGACAATGCGACCGCGGTTGAGGTCATAGGGGCTGAGCTCAATCGCGACGCGGTCGCCGGGGAGGATGCGGATGAAGTTCTTGCGCATGCGCCCGGAGACATGGGCGAGGGCCTGGTGCTTGTTTTCAAGCTCGACCTTGAACATGGCATTGGGCAGGGTCTCGACGACGACTGCCATCACTTCAATTGCATCTTCCTTCGACAAACGCTCTCCTTTGGAAGTTCGGGGACGAGGCCCCTGCCTCCTGTACAGCTTTCAAGACAGTTTCAATAACCCGGCGGACTTGCGCGCAGAGTACCTCTAATCATAACCCATTTTGGGGGTAAATTCCTAGCGGGTTAGGATTTGTGGGCCATCTTTTGTGATAGCGACGGTGTGCTCGAAGTGGGCAGAGTAGCTGCCGTCTAGGGTTACGGCGGTCCAGCCGTCGGGGAGGACCTTTACGTCGGGCTTGCCGGCGTTGATCATGGGCTCGATGGCGAGGACCATGCCGGCCTTGAGACGGGGGCCCTTGCCGGGGGGGCCGAAGTTGGGGAGCTGAGGGTCCTCGTGCATGGAGCGGCCGATGCCGTGGCCGACGAACTCGCGGACGACTCCGAAGCTGGCGGCTTCGCACATCTGCTGGACAGCAAAGGAGATATCGCCGAGCCGGCCGCCTACCTGGGCTTGATCGATGGCGGCGTAGAGGGATGCCTCGGTGACATCTAGGAGGCGCTGGGTTGCGGGGGATACGTGGCCGATGGGGTAGGTGACGGCGGCGTCGGAGTAGTAGCCGTCGACGATGCAGCCACAGTCGATGGAGAGGATGTCGCCGGACTTCAGGATGCGCTTTTCGCTGGGCATGCCGTGGACCACCTCCTGGTTGATGGAGGTGCAGAGGGCGGCGGGAAAGCCGTGGTAGCCCTTGAAGGCGGCGATGGCGCCGAGGGAGGCGATCTTTTCGACGGCGATGCGCTCGAGGTCCATGGTGGACGCGCCGGGGACGACGTGTGGGGCGATGGCGTCGTGGACCTGGCGGAGAATGGCGCCGGAGATGCGCATCTTTTCAATCTCGGCGGCGGTTTTGATGAGGATGGCCATGGGAACTAGTTGCTAGTTGTTAGTTGCCAGTTGTTAGTTGTTGATTGAGCTGTTGGCTCGGAGGTTTTTGAGGGTGGCTATGATGTCGGCGGCTACGGCCTCGACGGGCTGGTCTCCGTTGACCTCGCGGAAGCGGCCCTGGTTGCGGTAGTGCTCGATGACGGGTACGGTCTCGGCTTCGAAGGTTCTCATGCGCTCGGCGAAGACCTCTTCGGAGTCGTCGGAACGCTGGATGAGGGTTGAGCCGTCGACATCGCAGATGCCGGGGACGCGGGGTGGACTGGTGTAGATGTTGTAGATGCGTCCGGCGGGCGAGATGCGACGGCCGGTGATGCGCTGGAGCAGATGTTCGTAGCTGACGACGATGCTGATGGCGACGAGGGGGAGCGAATCGGTGGAGGCGGCGATGTGGGTGTCGGCCCACTTGGCCTGGTTGAGGGTGCGGGGGTAGCCGTCGAGGATGTAGCCGCGGCGGGTGTCGGGCTCGGTGAGGCGTTCGGCTACGAGCTGGTTGACGAGGTCGTCGGGGACGAGCTGGCCGCGGTCGATGAAGGATTTTGCCATGGCGGCTTCGGGGGTCCGGGCTTTGGCTGGGTCGTTCTTGATGGCGCGCAGGAGGTCGCCGGTGGAGATCTGGGGGATGTTGCAGGCCGCCATGAGGAGCTTGGCCTGCGTGCCCTTGCCTACACCGGGGGCTCCGAGAAGGAGAACCGGCCCGGGCAGGAAGGTGAAGTCTGCCGGGGCCGGTAGGGGATGTGCTGCGGAGTTGGTCAATGTTTAGGTTCCAAAAAGCAAAAAATAAAAGATCTTGTTATGAAAATTTGTCTTTACCAGCTCTTGCGTCCCCGGATGCGTCCGGACTTGGGCGTGAAGCCGTCGTAGTGGCGCATGATGAGCTGCGACTCGATCTGCTGGACGGTATCCATGGCGACGCCGACGACGATGAGCAGCGAGGTGCCGCCGAAGTAGAAGGTGACGCCGAGGCCGTTGGTGACCCAGTTGGGCAGCTTGTCGAAGATAGGACCGATGAGCCAGAGATGGTTGAGGTGAATGCCGCTGATCAACATCGTCGGGATGATGGAGATGATGATGAGGTAGAGCGCACCGACGAGGGTGATGCGGGTGAGCACGTCGTTGATGAAGTCTGCGGTGCGCTTGCCGGGGCGGATGCCGGGGATGAAGCCGCCGTACTTGCGCATGTTGTCGGCGATGTCGTCGGGGCGGAAGACGATGGAGATGTAGAAGTAGGCGAAGAAGATGATGGCGACGATGTAGAGGATCTCATACCAGGGCTCGCCGGGGGCCAGGTTGCGGAAGATGGGGCTGAAGAAGGCGGTATCAGAGAGCTTGGCGCCGCCGAAGAAGCTCATGCCGGAGAGCAGCATAGGCGCGGAGAGGATGGACGCCGCAAAGATGACAGGCATGACGCCGCCGGAGTTGACCTTGAGCGGAAGATGAGTGGACTGGCCGCCCATCATCTTGCGGCCGACGATGCGCTTGGCATACTGGACGGGAATGCGGCGCTCGGAGCGCTCGACGAAGACTATGAAGGCTACAACAGCGATCATGCCGGCGATGAGGATGATGATGGCGATGGGAGTAAATGCGCCCCAGGCGCTGGTGGCGGCCTTGTCGTAGATTTCGCGGACGCCGCGCGGCAGACCGACTACGATGCCGGCGAAGATGAGCAGCGACATTCCGTTGCCGATGCCGCGCTCGGTAATCTGCTCGCCGAGCCACATGATGAAGGCGGTGCCGGTGGTGAGGGTAAGCACGCACATGGGGATGAATGCGGTGCGGGGGATGGTGACCATCGGAGAGCCGGTGGCGGTGCTGGTAAGCGTGAGCGCGATGGCGAAGGACTGGACGATGCCCAGCAGGACGGTGACATAACGGGTCCACTGGGTGATCTTGCGGCGTCCGAGCTCGCCTTCTTTCTGGAGCTTCGCGAGCGGCTCATAAATAACGGTGAGCAACTGGAAGATGATGGAGGCGGTGATGTACGGCATGATGCCGAGCGCGAAGATGGTGAGACGGCGGAGGTTTCCGCCGGTGAAGAGATCGCCGAGGCCGAGCAGAGAGCTGGAGTTCTGATTGAAGAACTGAGCCAGCAGGTCTGCGTTGATGCCGGGGGTGGGGATGAACGAGCCCAGACGATAGACGGCCAGCATGCCGAGAGTGAACAGGACGCGCTTGCGGAGGTCGGGGATGCGGAAGATGTTGGCGAATTTATCGAACATCGGTTGGTCCTTGTGGTGAAACGGTGAGTTGCTGGTGAAACGGGCAATGGCGAGGGCGCGTATTCCTTGGCCTGCCATAACAGACTAAACTGCTGCCGGCTCGCCGCCGATGAGGATGGCCTTACCGCCGGCCTTCTCGATGGCTTCCCTGGCGGAGGCGGAGAACTTGTGCGCGTGGACGGTGACGGCGGTGCTGATATCGCCGTTGTTGAGCACCTTGACGAGGCCGTTCTTCTTACGCAGGAGGCCGAGGGAGACGATGTTCTCGAGCGTGAACTCGGTGCCGGGCTTGGCGGCGACAATCTCAGCGATGCGGTCTAGGCCGAGGACCTGGTACTCGACGCGGAAGATGTTGGTGAAGCCGCGCTTGGGCAGGCGGCGGTGAAGGGGCATCTGGCCGCCTTCGAAGCCGCGCATAAGGCTCGAACCGGAACGGGAGCCCTGGCCCTTGTGGCCGCGGGTGGAGGTTTTGCCCATGCCGGAGCCCATACCGCGGCCGACACGCTTCTTGTTTTCGTTTGCCTTCTTGGGGGCGTTGAGATTGGAGAGATTACGGATTGCCATTGTTTCCTCGCTATAACGCCGGTGGCTCGAAGCCAGCCGACTCGCATTTGTTATGAACTCTCAGTTATCAGTCGTCAGTTGTCAGGACACGCTCTTCTGAAACGGATACCTGACAACTAGAACTTACTCGACGACGCGGACCAGGTGCGGGACCTTGGCGACCATGCCGCGGATGGATGGAGTGTCCTCGCGCTCGACGATCTGGTTGAGGCGGGTGAAGCCGAGGCCCTTGACGACGAGCTTGTGCTTCACGGGCGTACAGATTTTTGAGCGAACGTACTGCAGTTTGATGGTTGCGTTTGCCTTGGTGGCGGTCATGGGACTAGTGCTCCTGTGATCTTATTCGGGAAGAGCTTAGAGCTCTTCGGCTACTTTGCCACGCAGGGTGGCTACCTCAGCCTTGTCGCGCAGCTGGGTGAGAGCGTCGAAGGTGGCCTTGATGACGTTGTGGGGGTTGGCGGTGCCGAGGCTCTTGGTGAGCACGTTCTGCACGCCGGCGGCGGTCATGACGGCGCGAACCGTCTTGCCGGCGATGACGCCGGTGCCTTCGGGGGCGGGCTTGAGCATGACCTGGCCGGCTCCGAAGTGTCCGAGGACCTGGTGCGGGATGGTGGTCTGGGTGAGGTTGACCTTGTGCAGGTTCTTCTTGGCGGCCTCGATGCCCTTGCGAATGGCCTGGGGGACTTCCTTGGCCTTGCCGGAGCCGTAGCCGACTACGCCTTCGCCTGGGTCGCCGATGACGACGAGCGCGGCGAACGACATGTTCTTGCCACCCTTGACGACCTTGGTGACGCGATTGATGGAGACAACCTCGTCCTTGAGGTTGAGGCGGTTCGCGTCGATCTTCTTCTTCATTGCCATAATTCGTGTCGCTTTCTGGCTGCCGCTTGGGCGCCCTGAAAATCTTTTTCCTTAGAACTCGAGTCCAGCTTCGCGGGCAGCGTCGGCGAGGGCCTTGACGCGACCGTGATAGAGGTAGCCGCCACGATCGAAGACCACCTTCTTGATGCCCTTCTCCTTGGCGCGCTCGGCGATAAGCTTGCCGACTTCCTTCGCTGCCGCGACGTTTCCGCCGTAGGCCTTCTCTTCACCCTTTTTGCCGAAGGAAGACGCGGAGACGATGGTGACTCCGTTGAGATCGTCGATGAGCTGGGTGTAGATGTGGTTGAGCGAGCGGTAGACGTTGAGACGCGGACGCTCGGCGGTGCCGGACATCTTCTCGCGGATGCGGGTGTGGACGCGCTGGCGGATTACGTTGCGTTGACGCGGATTAATCATGGTTCACTTTCCTTCCTAGTAGCGGCACCAGAGTGCTGGTGACGTTCGGTTTGATGGTGCAGGGAATAGGGTGTAGGGTTTAGCGAACTTTGCCCTACACCCTCCCCGTATTTTACTTAGCTCCGGTTTTGCCAACCTTCTTCTTGAGCTTCTCGCCGGTGTAGCGGACGCCCTTGTTCTTGTAGGGGTCGGGCTTGCGGAGCGAGCGCATGTCGGCGGCGACCTGACCAACCTTCTGGCGATCGATGCCGGAGATGACGAGGTGCGTCTGCTTGGGGTCGATCTCGACGGTGATGCCGGTGGGCAAGGGGAACTCGATGGGGTGAGAGTAGCCGAGAGTGAAGACGACCATTCCCTTGCCCTTCATCTCGGCGCGGTAACCGATGCCGACGATGTCGAGGTCCTTGGTCCAGCCGGTGGTGACGCCGTGCACGGCGTTGAAGACGAGCGAACGGGCGAGGCCGTGGAAGGCTGCCTGCTTGTCGTTCTCGCGCTCAGCGACGATGGTGTTGTCCTTCTGGACGAGCGTGATGCCGGTAGGGAGCAGAGCGGTGACCTTGCCCTTGGGGCCCTCGACGAGCACGGTGTTGCCGTTGACGGTGTACTTGACGCCGGCGGGCACGGGGATGGGCTTTTTGCCAATACGAGACATTGAAATCTTCTTTCGTGTGGCTTGCGAGTCGCAGGCTTCTGACCTGTTCCACTGCAGCCGGGTGGTGCTTGAATCTAAAAACTAAAAGCCAAAAAATCGGCTAATTTTTCTTTACCAAACTTCGCAAAGGATCTCGCCGCCGACACCTTCGCGGCGGGCCTGACGGCCGGTCATGACGCCCTTGGGGGTGGTCATGATAGAGATACCGAGGCCGCCTTGGACGCGGCGAATCTCGTCACGGCCGAGGTAGACGCGGCAGCCGGGGCGCGAGACGCGCTGGAGGTCGCGGATGACGGCTTCGTTGTTGGGGCCATACTTGAGGTACACGCGCAGGACCTTCTGACCGTTCTCCTCGGTGGGCTTGTAGTTGGCGATGTAGCCCTCTTCCTTGAGGATGCGGGCGATCTCGGCCTTGAGCTTGGAGGCGGGGACGTCGAGCTTCTGATGACGGGCGCGGATGGAGTTGCGGATGCGGGTCAGGAAGTCTGCTACTGGATCGGTGAGGTTCATTCATTCTCCTTCATCCCCCGTTCGCTCATGAGTGTCTCCCATGAGAACCAGCGGGGATGTTGCTGCGGTATTGCTGAACTTGCTGAGGTTATACTTCCAGACTTCTGCACCAAAAGCTGACGCCCTGATGAGGTCTCTGGAGGTAGCGTGCGGCACAAAGACCGCGCGCGGGATACAACTATTCTACCAGCTTTGGCTTACCAGCTGGACTTGACGACGCCCGGAATCTCACCCTTGAGCGCGAGACCGCGGAAGCAGAGACGGCAGACGCCGAACTTGCGCAGGAAGGCGCGAGGGCGGCCGCAGAGCTGGCAGCGGTTGTGCTGACGGGACTTGAACTTCGGTTTCCTTGCATCTTTTACGCGTTTTGCGGTAGTTGCCATATTTTTTACTCGCTATCCTGTTTCAAAAACCTGAACGATCTGGTTGATTTCTTTTATGCACCCTGCCGGAAGGGCATGCCGAAGCTCTTGAGCAAAGCGCGGGCGCCATTGTCGTCCTTGGCGGTGGTGACGATGGTGACGTTCATGCCCTTGGTCTTGTCGACCTTGGCGTAGTCGATCTCAGCGAAGATGAGCTGATCGCGGAGGCCGAGGGTGTAGTTGCCGCGGCCGTCGAAGCTCTTGGACGAGACGCCCTTGAAGTCGCGCACACGGGGCAGCGCGATGGAGATGAGGCGATCGAGGAACTCGTACATCTTGTCGCCGCGCAGGGTGACCATGGCGCCGATTGGCATGCCCTCGCGCACCTTGAAGGCGGCGATGGACTTCTTGGCCTTGGTGGTGACGGGCTTCTGGCCGGCGATGGCGGCGAGGTCGGCTACCAGGGGGTCCATGATCTTGACGTTCTGGGTGGCTTCGCCGAGACCCATGTTGATGACGATCTTCTCGAGCTTGGGAATCGCCATCGCATTGGTGATGTTGAGTTCCTTGGCCAGCGCCTGGCGGATCTCAGTGTTGTACTTCTCTTTGAATCGTGCTGCCATGATTGATCTTCGCTTTCTCCACGGTTCCGGGGTGGTTACCGTTCGTGGGGTGAACCTTGTGGGGTGAACCGTTAGTTGCCAGTTGCTAGTTGCCAGTTGCTAGTTGCCAGTTGCTAGTTGTTAGTAACTACTTCTTCTTCTCTACGATATTGTTGCCGCTTGCCTTCGAGAAACGAACTTTCTGGTCGCCCTCGTGGCGGAAGCCTACACGGGTCTTGTTGCCTTCGGCGTCGATCAGCATAACGTTCGAGAGGTGGATGGTCGACTCCTGCTCGGCGATGCCGCCCTTGATGTTGCGCTGGGGGTTGGGCTTGACGTGCTTCTTGACCATCATGACGCCCTCGACAAGGAGGCGATTCTTGTCCGCGATGACGCGCAGAACGCGGCCCTGCTTGCCCTTGTCCTTGCCGGCGATGACTTCGACTCTGTCGTTACGCTTGATCTTGATGCTTGCCATGATGCTCTCTCTTTTCCTCGACGATTTGCGGAGCCGGAATCCGTGTAAAAGTTGTTAGTTGTCGGTTTTCAGTTCTCGACTAATAACTGAGAACTGAAAACTATGAACTAGATGACCTCGGGTGCGAGCGAGACGATCTTGAGGAACTTCTTCTCGCGGAGTTCGCGGGCTACGGGTCCGAAGACGCGGGTGCCGACCGGCTCGTTGGCGTCGTTGATGACGACGGCGGCGTTCTGGTCGAAGCGGATGTAGGTTCCGTCGCGGCGGCGGGCCTCTTTGCGGGTGCGGACGATGACCGCCTTGACGACCTTGCCCTTCTTGACGGTGCCATCGGGGGAGGCTTCCTTGACGGCGGCTGTGACTACGTCGCCGAGGCCGGCCTTCTTGCCGAGGCCGCCACCGAGGGGCAGGATCACCTGCAGCTTGCGCGCGCCGGAGTTATCGGCTACGTCAAGGATGGTTCTCATTTGTACGGACATCGTTCTTCTCCTGGTTCTGCTCGAGAGTGCTACGGCCGGAGCTTACGCCCGGCTTTAAAGTTCCTGCGGCAACTACTTCGCTTCAGCGGGTACGGCTGCCTTGTCGTCGGCGAGCGAGAGCGAGGAGCGACGGACGATCTCCTCGAGCGACCAGCGCTTGAGCTTGGAGAGCGGACGGGCCTCGCGGATGCGGACGACGTCGCCGACGCGGGCGGAGTTCTGCTCGTCGTGGGCGTAGAACTTCTTGTTGGACTTGAGGACGCGCTTGTACTTGGGGTGGGCCTTACGCATCTCGATCTCGACCACGATGGTCTTCTGCATCTTGGTGGAGACGACGAGGCCGACCTTCTCATTGCGGCGCGAGGCCGGAGTCTCGGTGGTCGCGGCTGGGGTGTTGGTGGTGTCTGCCATGATTAGTCCTTCTTCGCTTTCTTGCGGGCGGTGCGGGTGCTCTTGGCCGGGGCGGCGTTGGCGACCACCGGGTTGGCAGCCTTTTCAGCAGCGAGTTCGCGCTGACGGGCGATGGTCTTGATGCGCGCGATGTCGAGCTTGAGGGTGCGCAGCTTCTTGAGGCCCTCGGTGTTGCCGAGCGACTTCTGGAAGCGGATACGGAAGAGCTGCTCGCCGGCCTGCGCCTGCTGCTTGACGAGCTCTTCGTCACTGAGATTGCGGATCTTTTCGAGTTCCATAATTGTTTTCCTTCAAACCTGGTATTACTTGGCCGCGACGGTTACCTTGACGTCGTGGCGCATGACGAAGCTGGTCTTGAGCGGCAGCTTGTGCGCCGCGAGACGCATGGCTTCCTTGGCGAGCTCGGGAGTGACACCCTCCATCTCGAAGAGGATCTTGCCGGGGCGGACGACGGCGACCCAGTGGTCGGGCGCGCCCTTGCCCTTACCCATACGGGTTTCGGCAGGCTTCTTGGTGATGGGCTTGTCCGGAAACAGACGGAGCCAGACCTTTCCACCGCGCTTGATGAAGCGCGTCATCGCGATACGGCTGGCCTCGATCTGGCGGTCGGTGATGTAACCGCACTCCATGACCTTGAGGCCGTAGTCGCCGAACGAGAGATCGGAGCCGCGCCACGCCTTGCCGCACATGCGGCCGCGCTGCTGCTTGCGATACTTGACCTTCTTTGGCATCAACATAATGAAACCCCTAGCTTTTAGCTGCCAGCCTCTGGCTTTTAGCCGGAACTGGCTGATTCAAAAATCTTCCTGCACCGCAGACTAGCTAGAAGCTAAAAGCTAAAAGCTAGAGGCTGCTGTTACGACGCGAATGCGCCGGTGGTTACGCCCTGATCGCGGCGCTTCTTCTGCTCGTAGATGTCGCCACGGTAGACCCAGGTCTTGACGCCGATGATGCCGTAGGTGGTGTGCGCCTCGGCGAAGCCGTAGTCGATGTCGGCGCGCAGCGTGTGCAGCGGCAGACGGCCCTGGAGGTACCACTCGGAGCGGGCGATCTCGTTGCCGTTGAGACGGCCGGAGACGCGAACCTTGATGCCCTTGCAGCCGAACCGCAGCGCGGAGTCGACGGACTTGCGCATGGCGCGGCGGAAGCTGACGCGCTTTTCGAGCTGGAGGGCGATGTTCTCGGCGACGAGCTGAGCATCGAGCTCAGGCTTGTTGACCTCGAGAATGTCGATGAAGACCTCGCGGCTGGTGCGCTTCTGAATGTCGGCCTTGAGCTTGTCGATCTCCGCGCCCTTGCGGCCGATGATAATGCCCGGACGCGCGGTGCGGATGATGAGACGCAGCTTGTTGCCGGGGCGCTCGACCTCGACGGAGCTGACGCCGGCAGCCTTCAGCTTCTCGCGCAGCTCAGCCTTGAGCTTGACGTCTTCGACGAGCAACTTGTCATAGCCGCGCTCTACGAACCAGCGTGACTTCCACGGCTTGTTGATGCCGAGGCGAAACCCATACGGATGGACTTTCTGTCCCATAGCTTCCCTTTACTCCGTGCCCGTCCGGTTGAGCCGGAGAGCGGTAGTGCAAAACTTTAAGTTTACAAGAAACTGCTTACTTCGCGGCCTTTTTGGCTGCAGGCTTCTTGGCGGCTGCCTTCTTGGCTGCGGGCTTCTGCCGCAGTTTTGGTGGCTGCCTTCTTCGTGGTCTTCTTCGCTGCCGGGGCCGATGTCTCGGCGGATGCGCTGATCGCAGTGGGCGACTTCTTTTCGGCCACAGTGACGATGATGTGAGCGAGCCTGCGCTGGTAGCGGAAGGCGCGTCCCATCGGAGCGGGGCGGATGCGCTTCATGCGCGGGCCCTCGTTGGCGATAGCGGTGCGGACGTAGAGGTTGTCGACGTCGACGTCCAGACCCTGCTCCTGCGAGACGTAGGTGGCGTTCTGGATAGCGGAGCGGAGAACCTTCTCGACGACCGGCGCCATCTTCTTGGTGCTGAAGTGGACGGTGTTGAGAGCCTGCTCCACGCGGAGGCCCTTGATGAGGTCGAGAACGAGCTTGGCCTTCTGCGGGCTGGTGCGCTGGAACTTCGCCTCGGCGCGGAACTCTCGGATTTTTTCTGCGGTCTTAGCCATGATTGCTTTTTCCTGAATTCTTAGAAACAAAAACTAAAAGACTTTGCTATGAAACATTTTATTTCGGCTTCGCGGAGGTCTCAGCAGCGCGCGCGGAGTGGCCCTTGAAGGTACGGGTAGCCGAGAACTCGCCGAGCTTGTGGCCGACCATGTTCTCCGTCACGTAGACCGGGATGAACTTGCGGCCGTTGTGGACGGCGATGGTGTGGCCGACGAAGTCCGGGTGAATGGTGGACCGGCGGGACCAGGTGCGCAGGACCTTCTTGTCGTTCGTCTGGTTCATGACGTTGATCTTGGTCATGAGGTGGGCGTCGATGAAGGGACCTTTTTTCGCTGAACGTGACATAGTGCTGAGCTCCGACTTTCTTTGTTGCGATGCTGGATACGACGAATCTCTTAGCGTGCGAGACTTGGTGTTGCTGGAAATCCAAAGACAGAAACGTAAAACGATTTACTGAAAAGCTTCTTCTTTATTTGCTGCGGCGCTTGATGATGAATACATCGGTGCGCTTGTTGTTGCGGGTCTTGTATCCGCGGGTCGGCTGGCCCCAGGGAGTTACCGGGTGACGTCCGCCCGAGGTCTTGCCTTCACCACCACCGTGCGGGTGATCGACAGGGTTCATCGAGACGCCGCGGTTGGAGGGGCGAATGCCCTTCCAGCGGTTGCGTCCGGCCTTGCCAACGGTGACGTTCTCATGATCAGTGTTGCCGACCTGGCCGATGGTGGCCATGCACTCGACGAGCACCTTGCGGGTCTCGCCCGAGGGCAGCTTGAGCAGAGCGTAGTCGCCTTCCTTGGCGACGAGCTGAACCTGCGCACCGGCGGAGCGGGCCATCTGCGCGCCCTTGCCGGGACGGAGCTCGATGTTGTGAACGGTGGTGCCGGAGGGAATGCTCTTCAGAGGAAGGGCGTTGCCGACAAGGATGTCAGCGTCCGGACCGCTCATGATCTTCTGGCCGACAGTGAGGCCGACCGGCTGAATGATGTAGCGCTTCTCGCCGTCCGCGTAGTGAATGAGGGCGATGCGGGAGCTGCGGTTGGGATCGTACTCGATGGTGGCTACGGTGCCGGGGATGCCGAACTTGTCGCGCTTGAAGTCGACGATGCGCAGCTTCTGCTTGTGGCCGCCGCCGTGGTGACGCACGGCGAGGGCGCCGGTGTTCTTGCGGCCGCCGGTGCGCTGCTTGACAGCGAGCAGAGGCTTGTGCGGCTCGTTCGTCGTGATGTCGTCGTTGACGAGCTTCGTCGCGAAGCGGAGGGATGGGGTAATCGGTCGAAATGATTTGATCGGCATCGTTTTTAGCTCCTAGCTCTTAGCTTTTAGCCGTTAGCTAGTTTTCTTTCGAATCTTTTTGCGTTCGTGTTGCACTGCATTGTCAGCCGAAGCTGACGGTTGCGGTTTACATGCTGTCGAGATACTCCGGCATCTTTTCGCCATCCTTGAGGCGAACGTAAGCCTTCTTCCAGTCGGGGCGGTAGCCGGCGAACTTGCCGCGGCGGCGCTCTTTGCCCTCGACGGTCGAGGTGCGAACTGCGGTGACCTTGACCTTGAAGAGAGACTCGACGGCCTTCTTGACCTCGGTCTTGGTCGCATTGAGCGCGACCTCGAAGACGAGGGTGTTCTGAGTTTCCTTGACGCCCATGCCCTTCTCGGTAATGAGGGGGCGGCGAATGACGGTGTAGAGGGTTGGCATTTAGGCAACCTCCTTCTTGGACTTGCGGGTCAGGTGCGTTCGGCGCTCTTGCGCTTGGAGACGAACTTCCTGAGGGTCTCCTGCAGGGCCTCGATGGCCTCCTTCGAGAAGACGGCGTGCTCGTAGCGGAGCAGGTCGTAGGGGTGAACCTCGGAGGAGAGGACCAGCTCGACGCCGGCCAGGTTGCGCGAGCCGAGGTAGAGCTTCTCGTTGAGCTGACGGCTGGCTTCGACCAGCAGGGTGGTCTTGCCAGCCTCGAGCTTGTCGAGCGCGGTGCGGTAGAGCTTGGTCTTGGGCTCAGCGACCTCGAAGGAGTCGACGACGGTGAACTTGCCGTCAGCGATCTTCGCGGCGATGGCGGAGCGGAGCGCGCCCATCAGCTTCTTCTGCGGGAAGGCGTACTCATAGCTGCGGGGCTGAGGTCCATGAACAGTACCACCGCCACGCCAGAGCGGAGTGCGGATAGAGCCGACGCGTGCGCGACCAGTTCCCTTTTGCTTCCAGAGCTTCTTGCCGGCGCCGGAGACGAGCTTGCGGTTCTTGGTGGCGGCGGTTCCCTGACGGAGGGCGGCGCGGTAGTGCTTGACCGACTCCCAGAGGAGCGCGTCGTTGATCTCGCCTGCGAAGATCTCGTCGGCGAGCTCGATTTCGCCGACTTTCTTTCCGCCGAGATTTACTACGTTGATGTTTGCCATCGTTCTTCTCTCTTTGCGCCCGCGATCGATGCCGCGGGCAAAAACTTTGTTGGCTGGCGGTCGCAAGCTTTCACGCCGCCTAGCTTGATTCCGGTTTACTTCTTCTTCGGTGCTGCCTTCTTCGAAGCCTTCAGCGCGTCCTTGGTCGCTTCGCCGGCGAAGCCACGACGCTCGCGCGGCGGAGCCTTGGCCTTGGAGATGAGGACGTATCCGTCGCGGGGGCCGGGTACTGCGCCCTCGACCATGATGAGGTTGTCCTCAACGTCGATGCCGCGAATGCGGAGGTTGCGTACCGTAACCTGCTCGTGGCCCATGTGGCCGGGCATACGCTGGCCAGGGAATACGCGCGACGGGAACGACGAGGCGCCGATGGAGCCCTGCACTTGGAACATGTGACCGTGCGACTTGGGTCCGCCGCCGAATGCGTGGCGGCGAATGACGCCAGCAAAGCCGCGACCCTTGGAGGTGCCGATGACGTCTACAAACTTCTCGTCGGAGAAGATGTCGACCAGGACGCGATCGCCGGCCTTGGCGGATGCTTCTGCTTCGCCTTCGGTAGCCTTGACGGTCTCGATGCCAACTTCTTTTACTACGCGGACGGGCGGGACGTTCGACTTGGCGAAGTGGCCGGTCATGGCCTTGTTGACCTTGGAGGCCTTGATGAAGTCGACGTAACCGATCTGGGCGGCATCGTAGCCGTCCTTCGCGAGGGTCTTGAGCTGGGTGATGACGCAGGGGCCGGCCTTGAGCACGGTGACGGGATGAACGTCGCCGCGATCGTCGAATACCTGGGTCATGCCGATCTTCTTACCGAGAATTCCTGTTACTGACATTTCGATTTCCTTTCCTCATCATGCTGAGCTCTTTTGCTCTCTCAGCACTGCCGGGTTGCTAGCTATGCTTACTTCTGAACTGTCTTAATCTCTACGTCGACGCCAGCGGGGAGATCGAGCTTCATGAGCGCGTCTACCGTCTGCTGGGTCGGCTCGAGAATGTCGATGAGGCGCTTGTGGGTGCGGATCTCGAAGGCCTCGCGGGACTTCTTGTCGACGTGGGGCGAACGCAGAACGCAGTACTTGTTCTTCATCGTCGGCAGCGGAATGGGCCCGGCGACCTGGGCTCCGGTGCGCTTGGCGGTCTCTACGATTTCGCCGGTGGACGTGTCGAGCACGCGGTAGTCATACGCCTTCAAACGGATTCTGATTCTCTGTCCTGCCATGATTGCTCTCTTTTCTTACTCAAAGATCGTTTGGAGTAGCTGCCGGTCATTTGCTGCTCACTTCTCAATGGGCCGGCAGCCCTC
>CAWHVZ010000005.1:0-33605 GCA_963832995.1 uncultured Acidobacteriaceae bacterium | reverse complement strand
GGAGCGGTTGGGTCGCGATTCTTGATCTTCGATCGTCCGATGAAGGAGACAATTCAGTTGCTGGGGCTTCGCCTTCGGCAGAGTGACGTGTAGGGTTGTCACCGAAGGCCAAGTTCAACAATATCGGACGATACTATCGAATCCGAGGAGTTAGAAATATGGAGTTCAGACTTATATACAGCGGTTCACTGGAGGCTAGTACGAGCAGTAAAAACCGCGTTTCTGAAAAGCACGCGATACGTAAAGAGCTTCACAAACAACTAAAGGTTTTGTGGTCGCAGATGCAACCATTTTCTCGGTGGTTGACCCAGCCGATGAATGCTTCAAACACTTGGGACGGTAAGGAACATACGGTTATTGAAGCAATTGCACATCAGTATGGAAAATATGGGTTCAATTGGGTTCCCACTATCACATCTGACAGAGGACTCAGTGTGGCTCTGGACATATTATTTTTGCGACGTGATCAGCCCGGAAACCTAATCAAACATGGGGGTGACATCGACAACCGACTCAAAACCCTCTTCGATGCTCTCCGCATGCCTTCTGATAGATCTCAGGTAGATAAATTCTCTCCTGACACGCGAGAAGAAGACCCATTCTTCGTTCTTCTTGAGGACGACGCCCTGATCAGTAAAGTTGCGGTCACAACGGATAGACTAATTACGCCACCAAGAGATTCTGACTCTATCAACGATGTGCATTTGGTAATTAGTGTTACCGTCAAGGTCTATGCGGTGAGTCGGCAATTGTCCAACATCGAGTTTCTAAGCTCCTAGTGCGATCGGCATCAGTTCGAAGCGCGGAGTAAACGAAGGCGATGCTTTGAGTTAATTTTTAGGACTTCGCGTGGTGATGACCTTCCCTCAATCTCGATCAATCCCTGTTTTTCCCATTCCGCGATCCATTCTCGAAGGTCAGTTTCGTAGGCTGCAGACATCTGGAGCGCTTCTGCCCAGCAGTCGTCATAATCGACTACTTCTCTTGCCTCGAGCAACTCCCAAGTCACACTCTTCGCTCTAAGGCGATTCTTACTTGAAAGCTGCTGATACCTGTTTTCTTGGTATTGCACATCTGGTCCGAACAGCTCCCTGTTTCCTGAGCGCAATTCTCTGGCGCGCTGCTGAGCATTGGCCCTGACGATGTGGGTCATCTTTTCGGTGCGTTTCTCCACTTCCTTAAATTTCTGAACGCCTTTTCGGTGACGGGTTCCGTAGATCAGCCAAAACTTGAAGGTATCAAGCTTGGGATTCATTACGGGGAGAGCACACACATACTCGTATCCACCTTTTCGTTTAATCAATTCGCAGTATTTCTCAACAACCGCGAGCTCAAGGTCAGGGACCGGACAGTTTACGCAACTCAGGAAAGTCTTCCCCAAGCAAGTCGCTGAAGTCAGTCCTGTTGTCCTTTAGAAAGCGCGCGATGAAAGAAGACATCAGGTTGATGAGCACCTCGCCGGGATTAAGCTGAAGAATCGGCGTAATGAGCGATATTCCAGCTAGTGTCCATCCCTTTGGGTCAATGAAGACAAATGGAAATGTCTTGGATGTACGACAGAATTGCGTTATTTCGGTGAGATGTTCCGTGAAATCCCAGTTTTCTGCACGCACTCCGACAAGTGTTCTGTCGGAGCTCTTCGCGAAACTCTCCAGTTTTGAAAACGGCTTTGGCTTCTCCTCTATCAGGAGGCAAGAGAAGTTTGTCGACTTGCCTCGAGCCGCGAAATCGACCGCAGCTTTGTGCAGCACATCAACTGCGATGCCAAAGGATGTGTCGGCGTAGTTTTTCGCTTTCGATTCCCACCAGTTACCGCACAGCAGTCCACATATTTGAAGTTAAACGTTGTACCGAGAATACGGGTCGCCGCTTCTAGGTATAAACGAAGCGCATAGTGTTTGATGCCGGATTGCTCTCTATCTTCGTAGTCCGGTCCCGGAAGGCTCATTTAGGTAATCGCGTAGTTATTCAAGATAGGAAGCTCATCGTATGTGATTCCGTCCAGCACTCTCCCAGCTTCTTTCTTGCGCACCCCGCCCCATTGCTTGAAGAAAAAGGAAACTTTAGATTTCTGGCACTGCTCTCTGATTGAGCGAACCCATTCGGCATGCATAGGCCGAGCGCCAGCGCCACTCTCGCCTCCCACGATCACCCATGAGATGTCTCGCAGGTTGAGTTTTCCGAGGTCTTCCAATAGTGGTTCGACTGACAAGAAACGAACGTGAGCTTTCGCAGCACGGAGGTGTGCGATCCTCGGAATGCCGTGTTGCTTATTTTCTACGCTGACCCCCCACCAGATATGAGGCAAATTTGCTGCAAAACGCAGCCGACCATTGATCATGGTCGAAAGACGATCTGCCCGCTTTGTTAGGACTTGAAAAGTGTGCCAATTGGCTTCAACCATGACTCGTGCTATCGATTCGATATATTTATCTGGCACAGCTGGATGAAAAAGATCGCTCATTGAGTTCACGAAGATTTTCCTGGGTCGTTTCCATCGCAGCGGATCGTCAAGCTTGCTGGGAACGACTCGGAGATCGAAGCCCTGCTCGTAGGGATGGCCCTTTACCCCCCGAAACCGTTCTGCGAACACCTTTGCATAACAGTGTTTGCAACCTGGACTTATCTTTGTGCAACCACGAACTGGGTTCCAAGTCGCATCTGTCCATTCGATAGTTGACTTGTCCGACATTTATTCGCCCTTTCTTCGCTAAATCATTGTACCCACAGCGTGAACGGAGGTACAAGGGATTTATTCAACCATCTCATGCTAAAGGAGATTCCTTGGTCTGGGATCGTGATGAATATGCATGTTCCTCGACTGGGCTGCGTCTTCGCTCGGGGCGATATTTTGGGGGGCAGTGTGAGCGGGTTCGCTTCGCGATGGGGCACCCCAGCTCTCTGTGTACGGAGGGGGATGCAAAAGCAACTGCGCAGCGTAGGTTGGTTCGCGGTCGAGGTAGAGAAGCAGATTTCTCCGCTGCGCTGCTCACGATGAAACTGTGAGCAGCTTCGGTCGAAATGACGATTCTTCCGGGGTGGGAGAAGAGAGGGGCAAACGGCGATGGGAAGGTGGTGAGGAGGATCAGTGGCCGCGCTGGTTGACGAACTGGCGGGCGGCGAGGAGGACGGTGGCGCAGCCCATTAGGGTGAGGACGAGGGCGTTGAGCCATAGGTCTGTGAAGCCGGCGCCGCGGAGGATTACGCCGCGGAGGATTTGGATGTAGTAGGTCGCGGGGATGATGTGGCTGATGGCGCGGAAGAAGGTGGGCATCGTGTCGATGAGGAAGATGTAGCCGGAGAGGAAGACCGATGGGAGGACGGTGCCCATGGAGAGTTGGAAGGCTTCGGCCTGGGTGCGGGCCCTGGTGGAGATGAAGAGGCCGACTCCCAGTACGGTGAGCAGGAACGGTAGCGACATTGCGAGGAGCGTGAAGACGTTGCCGTGGATGGGGCACCTGGAAGACGACGCGCATGATAGTGAGGATGAGGCATAGCTCAGTGAAGCCGAGCGCGCCGTAGGGTAGCATCTTGCCGACCATGAGGCCGAGTGGGGCGACGGGGGTCATGGTGAGTTGCTCGAGTGTGCCGCGCTCGCGTTCGCGCACGAGGCTGAGGGCGATGAGCAGGATGATCATGACCTGCAGGAGAATGGCGATGAGGCCGGGAACGAAGAAGTTTGCCGAGCGAGTGGCGGGGTTGTAGAGGACGGAGGGGCGGACTTCGATGGGCAGTTGCGCGGAGCCGAGGACGCGGTTGAGGGACTGTTCGAGAGCGACTCCGGTGGAGGCGTTGACGGCTTGTCCGGCGACGGAGGAGTCGGAGCCGTCGATGAGGACGAGAACGGTCGCGGTGGCGCCGTTCTGGAGCTGACGGGCGTAGTCGTACGGGATTTTGATAGCCACGCGTGCTTTGCCGGAGCGCATGGCGGCGTACATTTCCGGGTTCGATTGGACGGTGAGGGCGAGGCGGAAGGTGTCGGAGGCGGCGAAGCTTTCGAGGAGCTGGCGGCTTTGCTGGGTGTGCGACTCGTCGAAGACTACGGTGGGAATTTGACGGACGTTGGTGTCGACTGCGAAGCCGAAGAGGAAGAGCTGGATGAGTGGGATGAGGAGAGCGAAGAAGAGTGTGCCGGGGTCGCGGACGATGTGCGTGAACTCTTTGCGGCAGACGGGCCAGAGACCGTAGAAGAGGGAGTTCATTTCGCGGCCTCCATGATCTGGTAGGTGAGGGTGACGAAGACGTCTTCGAGCGAAGGAACGATGGTTTGGATTTTTGACTGGGGGAATTGCGCGCGGAGGGCGTCGATCTGGTTGGATTCGACGAGGGAGTGAATGGAGCGGCCGAAGATGGTGGCTTCGCGCACGCCCGGTTGCTTGCGCAGGGCGGCGAGGACGGTGGAGGTGTCGGGGGTTTCGATCTCTACGCGCGAGGTGCCGGCGGGATTGGCCTGGGGAAGATGCTGGAGTTCGCCGATGGTGCCGAGAGCGACGAGGTTGGACATGTAGATGTAGCCGACGCGGCCGCAGCGCTCGGCCTCGTCCATGTAGTGGGTGGTGACGAAGAAGGTGACTCCCTGGGCGGACAAGAGGAAGAAGAGGTCCCAGAGGGAGCGGCGGGCGACGGGGTCGATGCCGGCGGTGGGCTCGTCGAGGAAGACGACCTGCGGCGAGTGGATGATGGCGCAGCCGAGGGCGAGGCGCTGCTTCCAGCCGCCGGAGAGGGCGCTGACTCGGCGGTCGAGATAAGGGCCGAGGCCGGTGAGGGCGACGATCTCCTGGATGCGCTGGGTGGCGCGGGCGCCGGTGATGCCGTAGACGCCGGAGTAGAAGCCCATGTTCTCGGAGACGGTGAGGTCTTCGTAGAGGCCGAACTTTTGCGACATGTAGCCGACGTGGCGCTTGATGTCGGCGGCGTGTTTGTGGATGTCCATGCCGAGGATGGTGCCGGTGCCTTCGGTGGGCGTGGTGAGTCCGCAGAGGGCCTTGATGATGGTGGTTTTGCCGGAGCCGTTGGGGCCGAGGAAGCCGAAGAGTTCGCCTTTGTTGATCTCGAAGGAGACGTCGTTGACTGCGGTGAAGTCGCCGAAGCGGATGGTGAGGTGGTCGGCGGTGATGACGGGAGTCATTGCAGCCGTACCGTTGCGGACATGCCGGATTTGAGGGCGCCGTCGGAGTTGTCGACGCGGACCTTCGTCGCCGAAGACCTGGTGCTGGCGGTCGTCGCGGGTCTGGACGTTGCGGGGGAGGAATTCGGCCTGAGCGGCTATCTCCTGGACGTGTCCGGTGAAGGAGCGGCCCTGGAGGGAGTCGACTTCGACGTGTGCGGACTGGCCTACGCGGACGGCGGCGAGGTCGGTTTCGGGGACGTAGACCTTGACCCAGAGTTGGGAGGATTCGAGCATGGTGACGACGATCTTTCCGGGGCCGACGAGGTCGCCGGTGCGCACGCTGACTGTCTGGACGAGTCCGTCGGCGGGGGCGTAGAGCTCGGCTTCTTTCAGCTGCACGTCGAGTTGGTCGACGCGTGCCTTGGCCTCGTCCATCTTTGCGCGGCCTGCGTCGATGTCTTCTTTGCGATAGCCGTGCTGCATGAGGTCCGATGCGGCCTGGGCCTGGCGGTAGCGCTCCTGGGCGGCTTGAAGATCTTCCTTGCGTGTGCCGGCCTGGAGGAGAGCGAGGCGCTGGTGAAGAGACTCGGCCTTCTGGGCCGTCGAGTCGCGCATCGCTTTTGCGTCGTCGAATTGCTGGCGGGAGACGGTGTCGCCGCGAACGAGTGTGTCCATTCGCTGGTAGTTGATTTGGGCGTTCGCTGCATCGGCTTTGGCTGCGGCGTAGTCGGCTTCGGCTTGCTTCAGCTCCTGTGATCGGGGGCCGTTCTCTGCGGAGTCGAGCATTGCGCGCTGCATCTGCGCGTTGGCCTGGGCCTGGGCTATATCTTCGGGGCGATTGCCGCGCTGAAGGCGCTGGTAGTCTGCCTGGGCCTGTTCGAGTTGGGCCTGCGCCTGTGCGCGCTGCGCCTTTACATCATCGAACTCGAACTGCACCAACAGAGTGCCGGCCTTGACTGCCTGGCCCTCCTCGACGAGGACCTGGGTGACGCGGCCGCCGATCTTTGAACCAATCTGGATCTCGCGTGTTTCGACGGTGCCGGAGTAGACGAAGGAGTTTTTCGAATTTGCGTAGGAATGGATAAGCCATCCGGCGACGATGAGTATTGCGAGCGCGGCGACTCCGAGAATGACTCTGCGCTTCATGCAATCCCCTCCAGGCTGAGCTTGAGGCGTGCGCGCATGTTGTTGACGAGCCAACTGCCGGGCTGGTCTTCGCGGATGAGCCACTCCAGAGTGGTTGCCATGTAGATGGCGAAGAGCGTCTCGGCTATCAACTGCGGGGTGGCCGCCTTGCGGCGCGGAATGCGCTTGATGGCGCCGCTGAGTATGTTGATTGCTTCCTGGCGGGCCGCCATCATGGGGCCGTTGGCGACCTGCTGGAACCAGAGGCTGAGCAGGAAGCGTCGCGAGCTGCCGGCGATGCGAGTGTTTTCGCCGGTCACTTCGAGGAAGAGTGCGACGACGTCGTCGAATGTGAGTTTCTTGCCGCTCTCGCCAAAGGTGGTGACGATTGCTTTTAGTCTTTCGACGCGGGTGGCGGCGATTTCCCGGAGGATCAACTCTTTTTGCGGGAAGTAATTGAAGAAGGTCGCTCGCGAGATCCCGACGGCGTCGCAGACCATCTCGACGGAGACGTCTTCGTACCCGTGGGTCGCAAAGAGTTCGAAGGCGACGCGGACGATCTCTGTCCGGGTGTGTGTTTTTTGCTTTTCGCGCAACGAGATTGGACTGCCGGCCATAAATTGGACTGTAGTCCATTTATTGGATCTGTGTCAATCTAATTGCTGAAGGCGCGGATTACATGCGCATTTGAGAGCTGTTGACGGGCTCCTGGTGCCAGGTTGTGACCTGCTGGACGGCCTGGGCGAGGGTGTTGACGACGACGGTGGGTTTGCCGCTGCCGAAGCGCTCGATGTTGAGCTCGGGGGCCTGGTCTTGGCCCTCGGTTGGGCTCCAGAGGCCGATGACGATGCGGTTGGTTGGCAGGTGTGAGCGGACGCGCTGACAGATGGCGCGGGCCTGCTGGAAGGCGAAGGGGGGTAGCGCGGATATGAAGACGACGGTGTTGGGTTCGTTGGAGAGCAGGTCGAGGATATCGCTGGAGACGGTGGCGGCGGTGAGGTGGAGGGTCTGGTGGCCGGCCCGTTCCATGAGTTGGACGAGCATGTGGGTGGTGAGTTCGTCGGCCTGATCGTTGGCGGAGATGCAGACGACGGCGAAGTCAGCTTGCCTGGGGGGGTGGGGAGCAGGGAGGGTGAGGTCGCCATTCTCTTTTGGGTGGTAGTCGGTGAGTTCAGCGACGAGTTCGCCGATGCTGAGGAAGAAGAAGTTGCAGCGGACGTCGTCGAGGTTGCCCTGGTGGCGGTCTTGCTCGACGAGGGCGAGGGCCGGGATGAGGACGGAGTCGTAGAGCTCGACGAGGGGCTTGGTCTGGAGGAAGCGATTGGCGACGGCGTGGGCCTCTTTTTGGTCCATGGCGAGGAGGCGCTCGTAGAAGAGGGCCTCGGCGGAGAGCTCGGCGTCGGTGCCGAGGAGGGTGTGGAGAAAGGAGAGCTGCGGGACGTAGCGGCCGAGGACGACGATGCAGACGGTGAGCGGGGTGGAGAGGATGAGCCCGGGCCATCCCCAGAGGAGGGCCCAGAAGATGGCCATGGCGAGCAGCGCGAGAGAGGAGATGCCGGTGCGGGAGCTGAAGAGCCAGGGTTCGACGAAGTTGGTGCTGGTGAGTTCGAGTGTAAGGAACAGGCCGAGGATGAGGATCGGTGGGACCCATGAGGGGGAGATGGCGATGGAGACGACAAGGGGCAGGACGAGGCTGGTGGCGGTGCCGACGTAGGGAACGATGCGAAGAACGCCGGCAAGGACTCCCCAAAGGGTCGCGTTGGGTACGCCGATGAGGAAGAGGCCGAAGCCGAAGAGCGTCCCGTAGGCGGCGTTGACGGCGACCTGGAAGAGGAGGTATTGGCTGATGCGGGTGGCGGCGTCCTGAAGGGCCTGGGTCATGATGCTGATGCGTCCCATGCCGGCGAGAAGGAGGATGCGATGACGGAGGTCTTCGCGCTTCATCAGGAGGTAGATGGTGAAGACGATAACTACGCCGAAGGTGCCCGATGGGACGGAGGAAGCGCATGAGAAGTTCGGTGGTGGTCTGGAGCTGGGTGCGGTCGGGATCGATGATGCGGACGGGCTGGATCTGTGTGGGTTGCTGGGGGACGGGAGCAGGGGGGGCGGCGGTGGTGACGAGGTCTCCGCTGATGTCCTGGACGGCGTTGAAGGCGTTTTGAAGAGACTCTTCGCCGGAGGAGTGGACGGAGGCGATTTTCTTCTGGATGCTGAGTCGGTAGGCCGGAAGGCTGCGGGCGACGTTCAAGAGCTGTCGGGCGACGACGTATCCGACTGAGCAGATGATCGTGAAGGCGAGGACCCCGGTGATTGCGACCGCGACCACACGAGGGAGACGACGGGCCTCAAGGCGGCTGACGGCCGGGGCGAGTAGAAAAGCCAGCGTGAGGGCGAAGGCGAAGGGGACGAGAAGCTCGCGGGCGAAGTACAGCACGAGGACGGTGACCGCGAGCACGAGAAAGGGCCCAACCCTGGAGAACTCGGTGGTTCGAGCATGGGACATACGACCCTCGCGAACGCTGATGAATGCAGTCTTGCGCAGGGGCAAGGATACATCAAGTCAAAAAGCGATTGACCGTTTGTGAGATGCGAGAGAGTGTGGAGTTGGTTACGGGCGGGGGAAGGTCAATCGGCAGCCTGAGGTGCGCGGAGGGTGCGCGTCCGAGGCTGCCGATTGCAGTTAGAGGAGGTTGCAGGGCCTAGAACTGGTGCGAGATGGAGGCGATGACGGTGTAGTCGGCGAAGAAGGCGTCGCCGTTTTTTGTGTTATTTTCCAGCTCGGGGACGCTGGGCGGGCGGTTGCGGTAGAGGGCCCAGGGCCAGTTGACCGAGATGACTGTCCGGTGAAAGTTGTACATCACGCCGGGGTCGAGCGAGATGATGGCGCCGGGGCGGCGGAAGCCGTCGCTGTCGCCGAGGAGGTCGCGTACGGGGACGCCTTCGGCGCGAACACCGAGGCTGAATGCGAGGCTGCGCATTCTTGGTACGCCCTGGGCGATGCCTGTGCGGAAGAGATATTGGTCAGTGACGGAGTCGATGCTTTGGCCGGGCTGCGAACGAAAGCTGGCAACGCCGTTGGTGTTCATGGGATTGAAGAGGTACTGTCCCTGGGCGTAGAGGTCTGAGCCGCGCCAGAGGGTCTTGTAGGCCTGAGAGCCGACGACGAATCCCCAGCCGCCGTCGCCGGGCTGCATGGACGGGTCTGCGGTGGCTTTGATGGTCTGTCCTTTATAGAGCGCAGAGCCGGTGGCGCCGTCGATGCCCGTGGGGATCTTGAGGGAGAGGCTGACGGCGACGTTGCCGCCGTTCTCGGTGGGTGGGCGGAAGATCCAGGCCTGGGCCCCGATGGTTACGTCGCCGACGCCGCTGACCTGATAGATGCCTGAGGGAGCATAGATCTGGTTGCGGGTGCCGTCGTAGACGGGGACGTCGGCGATGACGCTCCAGCGTGGTGAGACGCGGTATTCGAGGCCGACGTCGAAGATGTTCTGGTGGTTCTCGACGGCGGTGGGCCGGGCGATCTCGTCGTCGCCGATGAAGTATTTGTTGGAGTTGAAGACGCGGTAGCCGATGTTGACGGTGAGGTTGTGCATGGAGAAGCCGTTCCAGGCGCCTCCGCCATCGGACTTGATGAGCTGGTCCATGGGTCGCTGGTTGGAGTGTGCTGCGACGCATCCCTGAGCGAATGCGTTGTTGCCGGTCAGGGCCGTTGCTGCGAATGCGATTAACAGGAAGAGCCGAAGTGCATTTTTCATGAGTGTCCTCGCGGTACTGGTCTCGAAAACCACGTACGTGGTAAAAGTGCTGATGAATGAGTCACCACTGTACTGTTGTGACTTCACGATCGTCTTCGGCCAATAGGTGGAGATTTGTGCCCATAATTAGAGTGGACGGCCCTTCCTGCGCGTCGCGAGCGGCTCCGTAGAGACGACGGACGAGCAGTGGTTGGTGGTGGGAGAAGAGCGTAGATTATAGATTTCGCTGCGACTCTGTTGGGAGGGCCGGATGACTACGACGAAGCTGGTGGACGCGAAGGAGCGGTACGCTCTTGGGCAGGAGCGGCGCAAACAAATGCGGCGTATGCAGCACAAGACGTGGAACGCGAAGGACCGGTCGGGAGAGTCCGCTGAAACTGCTGGAGGCGTCGACGCGAGGGCGGGTGCCGGCGCTGGTGGCGCTGAAGAACGAGTTGATGGCGGCGTCGCCGTTTGGGTACTTTCGCGGGGCGGTGCCGGTGATGGCGTATGACCTGTCGCTGACGGCGAATACGGGGATATGTAACCAGCTTTGCGGCGACGCGCATGTGCGAAATCTGGGGGCGTTTGCTGCGCCGGATGGACGGCTGGTGTTCGACATCAATGACTTTGATGAGACGATCGTCGCGCCGTTTGAGTGGGACGTGAAACGGATGGCGACGAGCCTGGTACTGGCGGGGCGGGCGGCCGGGACGAGGAACATGGATTGCCGCGAGGCCGCGATGGTATTTCTGGAGCACTATCGAACGATGATGGCGGAGTTTGCGCGGATGCCGGTGCTGGAGGTGGCGCGGTTCCAGGTGCATCGGCTGCGGAGCATGGGTTCGGTGGCGGGGATTTTGCAGCTGGCGGAACGGGCGACGCCGATGCATACGCTGCTGACGCTGACCGAGGTGGAGGGCGAGGCTTCGGCGGCGAAGAACAAGGGAGCGAAGAAGGCAAAGAAAGATAGGCCGGTGAAGGGGGAGTGGTGCGCGGCCGCCGCGTGTGTTCAAGACGATACCGCCGCACTTGACGCGGGTGAAAGGTGAGATGGCGGAGAAGGTGGTGGGGTCGCTGACGAAGTATACGGAGAGCCTGCTGCCGGAGCGGCGGCATTTTCTGGCGCAGTACCGGCCGGTGGATGTGGCGTTCAAGGTGGTGGGGACGGGGTCGGTGGGGCTGAGAGATTACTGGTTTTGATGGAGGGCAATGGGGCGAAGGACCCGCTGTTTTTGCAGATCAAGGAGGAGGTCGAGTCTGGGTATGCGCCTTATGTTTCGGCGAAGCAACGCGGGGCGAAGCGGCACCAGGGACGGCGGGTGGTGGAGGGCGAGCGGGCGATGCAGCTGCAGTCGGACCCGTTTCTGGGATGGACTACGATGGAGGGTCGGGACTACCTGGTGCGGCAGTTGAACGATCACAAGGCCTCGATCCGGACTGGAGACCCTGAAGGCGGCGGGGTTGCTGGAGTATGCGGTGGTGTGTGGGGAGATGCTGGCGCGTGGTCATGCGCGGGCAGGAGACTGCTCGATGATCGCGGGATATCTGGGGAGGTCGCCGCGATTCGACAGGGCGGTGGGGGTGTTTGCGGAGGCGTATGCGGACCAGACTGAGCGGGACTGGAAGCAGTTGGTGCAGTCGCTGAAGAAGAGTGGGAAGCCGCGGGCGAAGTGAGGTCGTTGTTTTTTTCCTAAGGGCGTTGCCAGTTCGCAGACGTTGGACATTAGTTTCTCGCGGCTGAGAATAATCTCTTCCGGCGCGCTAGCAGTTTTGCTAGCTGTCTCATCTGGGCGCAGTGCCTATGCTCATTATCACTACATTTGGGGAAGCAGCCTGGCAGATTGACTGATGTCAGGTCACGCGGGCCTGCCACACATTCAGGACTTGAAGTCCATCTGTCTTAGTAGGACAGATGCAATTCGGCCAACGATGAGTGAAGGTATCGGCGTTCTCCAAGATATGTGGTTGAAGTTCAGGAGAAGACCCATGAAGAGTACGAGTAAGGTGGTTTTGATCGTTCTGGTGATGTTTGTTGTTCAGGGGTTCGCTGTGTCGCGTGCTTCAGCGCAGGCGAAGAAGCCGAACATTCTCGTGATCTTCGGCGATGATGTGGGTTATTGGAACGTGAGCGCGTACAACCACGGCATGATCGGATACAGGACGCCGAATATCGACCGGCTGGCGAAGGAGGGCGCGCTGTTCACCGACTACTACGGGCAGCAGAGCTGCACTGCGGGGCGCGCCGCGTTTATCACCGGGCAAGAGCCCGATTCGCACGGGACTGACCAAGGTCGGGCTTCCGGGTTCGCCCATTGGCCTCCAGAAGCAGGATCCAACGCTTGCCGACTTGCTCAAGCCGCTCGGCTACATGACTTTTCAGAATGGCAAGAACCATCTTGGCGATCGCTGATGAGTTCCTGCCCACGGTGCACGGTTTCGATGAGTTCTTTGGCAACCTCTATCACCTGAATGCCGAGCAGGAGCCGGAGAATGTCGACTATCCGAAGAATCCCGCGTTCCTCGCGAAGTTTGGGCCGCGCGGCGTGCTGAAATGCAAAGCCACAGCGACGGACAATCCCGCGCCCGCCGATCCGCGCTTCGGCGCATGGGGCAAGCAGACCTGCGAGGACACGGGCCCGCTCACCATCAAGCGGATGAAGACGGCCGACGAGGAGTTTCTTGCCACGACGCTGGACGATATGGACCGCTCCGTGAAGGCGGGCAAGCCGTTCTTCATCTGGCACAACACGACCCGCATGCATATCTGGACGCATCTGCAGCCGAAGTACGAGGCCATGATTCCCAAGTACGGCCTCTATGGCGCGGGCATGCAGGAGCTCGACGACAATGTTGGCGTGCTGCTGAAGAAGCTTGATGACCTGGGCATCGCGGACAACACGATCGTCATCTTCAGCAGCGACAACGGCGCCGAAGTGATGAGTTGGCCCGACGGCGGAACGACACCTTTTCGTGGCGAGAAGAACACCAACTGGGAAGGCGGCTATCGTGTACCGATGCTCATTCGCTGGCCGGGGGTCATCAAGCCGGGAACACGGAAGTGCGATGATCACTGCGCATGAGGACCTGGTTCCCACGCTGGTCGGCGGCGGCGGGTGTGCCGGACGTCAAGGAGAAGCTGCTGACCGGCTATCAAGCCGGCGACTCAACCTTTCAAGGTCCATCTGGATGGCTACAACCTGATGCCATATCTGAAGGGCGAGACGGAGGAGAGCCCTCGCAAGGAGTTTCTCTACTGGACGGACGACGGCGAACTTGCCGCCCTTCGGTACGACAAATGGAAGCTCTTTTCATGGAGCAGCGCGCACACGGTTTTGACGTGTGGGAGGAACCGTTCATACGCTTCGCGTTCCCAAGCTGGTCGACCTGCACGCCGATCCCGTTCGAACGCGGCCCCGAGGAAGGGATCGACTACGACCACTGGAGAATCGACCGCGTATTCCTGCTTGTTCCCGGCGCAGGCTATGTCGGCAGACTGGCTGACAATCCTTCGCGCAGTTCCCGCCCCGGCAGGAGCCGGCCACCTTCAATCTTAACACAGTCATGCAGAAGATGAAGACAGCTACGGCTAACGCCAACGACTAACCCAGGGCTTTGACAGCCAGCCGCGAACTCGGATTGCTCAGAGTTCGCGGCCGCTGTGAAATGTATCTGACAACAACCCTATAACTAATCCTTCGTCACCCTAGCACTTTTGCTAACTGCCTAAATGCAGCGGGCGGTCTATGCTCGTTTTCTGCACAGAAGCGCGCGCTCGATTCACCACGCAATAGTTCCTGGTGTTCTACGTGCGGAGAACGACTAATGCGAGTTTTCCTTTAGCGGCCAACCGTAACTGCATTTCGAGGAGACACCGTATGAACTTTGGAGCGAACATTCGCAGATGGCCTTTGGGCCCGACAGCTGCTTTAAGTTTCTTCATGGCGTGCGGCGTGACCCATTGCTTGGCACAAAACCAGAAACCCAAAGTTGTCATCCTGATGACCGATGACACCGGCTGGAACGACTTCGGGGCCTATGGCGGTGGCGCGAACCTCGGCCATCCGACCCCGAACGTCGATCAGGTCGCCAAGGAAGGCGCCGTCTTCACCAGTTGGTACGGCCAGGCGAGTTGCACCGCGGGCCGGGCCTCGTTCATGACCGGACGCATCCCGATCCGCTCGGCCCTTTCGGTCGTGGTTGTGCCCGGCGACCCGAACGGCCTCACGAAGAGCACTCCGACAATCGCCGAGTTCTTCAAGAAGAACGGCTATTCGACATATTTCTCGGGCAAATGGCATCTGGGCGACCAACCCAAGTTCTACCCGATCGAGCATGGCTTCGACGAAATGAAGGAGTTCGCCGCCTACTATCCGGGCGTCTATACCTATGACGACACGGACAGCTTCGCGCATCCCTGGTTCCCGAAATATAACCCTGCTTACTGGGCGGAATATCAGAAGATCGTCAACCTGTACGAATGGGAAGGCGTCGCCGGCAAACCCGCGACCAAGGTTGCGCGTATCGACTACGACTACCTGCATGAGTTCGACGTCCGTCAGGCTGACTCAGCGGTCGAATACATTAAGGCGCACGCCAAAGGCGGCAAGCCGTTCTTCATGGACGTCAATTTCATGAAGATGCACAACCCGAACATTCCCGCCAAGGCGTTCATTGGCAAATCGCACCTCGGCAATTATTCAGATGCGATGATGGAACTCGACTCCAACATCGGCCGCATCATGGACGCAATCCGCGCAGAGGCTCCCAACACCATCGTCATCATCACCGCCGACAACGGCGCATGGCAGGACGCGTGGCCGGATGGCGGCACGGTGCCGTTCCGTGGGGAAAAGGGCTCGCCGTTTGAGGGCGGCTTCCGCGTGCCCGGCATCATGTGGTGGCCCAGCCACATTCCGGCCGGCGCACGCTATGGCGAAATGATGTCGCACATTGACTGCTGGTCAACGCTGGCAACGATGGCCGGCATCACTCCGCCGCCTCACGGCGCGTGGAAGGACAATGACGGCAAGCCGATCTACTTCGACAGCATTGACAACAGCGCCTACATCCTGGGCAAGGAAAAGCATTCCGCGCGCAACGGATGGATCTATATCGACGGCGAGACCTACGCCGGTGCTCGAGCTGACATCGGCGGCGATCCCACGAACCCCGATATCAAAATCGCCTGGAAATATCTGTATACCTCCAAGGACACCTGGCTCGGTCCCCAGCAGAATCTCGGTGCCATTGGCTCGGCCTACAACCTCACGATGGACCCGTTCGAGAAATACGACATGACGTTCAACGGCGCGGTGAGCACGCGCACCCCGACCACCTCGCCGGGACGCTATGCCGGTTACGACAATGGCTGGGTTCTTTCGCTGATTTCGGTGCCGGTCATGGAGTTCGACAAATCCATCGTGGATTTTCCGAACATCAAGCGCTTCCCTGGCGGAGCATCGAACGACATGAATCCGGACCTGCAGCATCCGGACAACCCGTTGCCTTTGATGGATATCAAGAAACTCGTGCAAACCATAGGCGCAGCGGACTAAGGTTAGAACGGAAGACCTAGACGGAATGGTGGGCGGTTCGCGAGAATCGCCCACCTTTCCTGTAGTGATTGTCCGCTATTCCAACTCGGCCTCCTGTTGATAGTTACCGCCTAGAACTAATCGTCCGTGTTCCTCTCGCACTTTTGCCAGATTCCCTCGTTGAGGGCGTGACCTATGCTGTCTTCTGCATTAGCAGTGTGTGCCTTCGATTCACCTCGTAATCGTTCCTGGTGTTTGAAGGTGGGGAACAACTTTCGCTACCTTCCCCTTGCACCGAACTAAGACGATATGCAAGGAGGCACGGTATGGACATTATCGCGAACCGATCCAGACGGGCCATGGGATTAATACCTGTCTTGATTTTCTTTTGGCCGCCCGGAGGTACCCAAGGTATGGCGCAGGCGAAGAAACCCAACATTCTCGTCATCATGGGCGATGATGTGGGCTGGTTCAACATCGGCGCCTATCACCGCGGCATCATGTCGGGCAAGACGCCCAACCTCGACAAGCTGGCCGCGCAGGCATGCTGTTCACCGACTACTACGCTGAGGCCAGCTGCACGGCGGGCCGCGCCAACTTCATCACCGGCGAACTTCCTATCCGCACCGGACTGACCACGGTCGGCCAGGCGGGAGCCGACGTCGGCTTGCCCGCCCAGGCCTGCACCATCGCCACCGCGCTCAAAGCGCTGGGCTACGACGACCGGCCAATTCGGCAAGAATCACCTCGGCGATCTGAACAAGTATCTGCCGAGAGTGCATGGCTTCGACGAGTTCTTCGGCTATCTCTATCACCTCGACGCGATGTCGGATCCGTATTGGTTCGACTATCCGCAGGATTGGATCGACAAAACCGGCCCGCGCAATCTGGTGCATTGCTGGGCGACCGACACCGACGACCCGACCGTGCAGCCGCGCTGGGGCAAGGTCGGCAAACAGAAGATCGTCGACGAAGGCCCGCTGCCCCTTTCCCGAACATGAAAGACATGCAGAACTGGCAGGTGGGCCGCAAGCCAAATACGACATGGAGACCTTTGACGATGTGCTGGTCGGACAGCACCAATGACTTCATGGACAAAGCCAAGAAGGACGGCAAGCCGTTCTTCATCTGGCACAACACCACGCGCATGCACGTCTTCACCTACCTTCCGCCGAAGTATCAGGCGATGATGAACGCCACGAGCAACTACAACCTCGAAGAAGCCGGCATGGCGCAGATGGACGACAGCGTCGGCGAACTCCTGCAGCACCTTGAGGACATCGGCGAAGCTGACAACACCATTGTCATCTTCACCACCGACAATGGCGCCGAGGTTTTCACCTGGCCGGATGGCGGCATGACGCCGTTCAAGGGCACCAAGGGCACCGTCTTTGAAGGCGGCTTCCGCGTTCCCGCGATCATCCGCTGGCCCGGCCACGTCAAGCCGGGTACGGTTGAGAACGGAATCTTCTCCGGTCTCGACTGGTTCCCGACGCTTGTGGCCTGCCGCCGGCAATCCGGACATCACCGACCAGCTGCTGAAAGGCGTGAAACTCGGCGACCGGACCTACAAGAACCATCTCGACGGCTACGATCAGATGGCTCTGCTGGAGGGCAAAGGCCCTTCGGCACGGCACGAACTCTTCTACTTCGGCGGCCCGCACCTGGGGCTATCCGCATCGACGACTTCAAATTCCAGTTCATCCAGCAGCCTTGGGGCTGGCCCGGAGAAAAGATCACGACCGACATGCCTACCATCATGAACCTGCGCCAGGATCCGTTTGAGCGGACGCCGGTCATCGTGGCGGAGACGCTTAATAATAGGGCGGAGGATTATATGAACGACTTCATGGCGCGCGAGTTCTGGCGCTTTGTGGTGGTCCAGCAGGTAGTGGCCAAGGCGCCAGACTGGCCATCGAATATCCGCCGATGCAAGACCCCGCGAGCTTCAACCTCTGACGGATCAAGGCCGAGATTCGACCACGGCCATCAAGGCCCACGAAAGTCAGTAGTTCACCTGGATGCAAGGCTGCTGGGCGGTCACAAAGGCCCCAGCAACTGCTTTTTCTCCTCCGGTCCTCGCTCAGGGCCGCCCGGATTAATTCCGGGAGATTGTGCGGAGGAGACACGTGAGCTTGTCCTATCGACGATTTTCTGCGGCGGTCGTTGCCGGATCGACGGTTCGGCCTGCCCATCCGCAGCATTTTTCAAGAATTTTCTAATGAGAAGGCGAACACCATGTCTCGACAAATTCGCGTCGCAGGTTTCGTTCTTGCAGTCTTCCTTTTGAACCGGGCATTGCCTTGCCCGGCCAGCAGAAGCCGCAATGGATGCCCGGCCAGGTCGGGCTCAATGCGGGAATTCTCCCGTCCCCTGGGTTTAGCTACGTCAACATCACTATTAACTATAGTTCCAGCGCATTCAATGGCCCTAGTGGCAGTGCTATCCCTGTCACGGGCAACTACAACGTCTGGGCAGTTGAAAACTTCTTCTATTACGTACCGAACCTCAACGTTCTGCACGGAAACATAGGCATGAATTTTATACTTACACCCGCAACCGGCTCTCTGGATGCGGATGTTCAGACCCAAAATCCGGGCATTCCGAATCTCAGTGCCGTCGCGGGCGGAGGTGGGCTTGCCGATCTCTTTGTTACAACCCTTCGGACTCGGCTGGCACTTGAAGCGAGCGGACATCCAGGTGAGTGAGGGAATGATGGTTCCCACCGGCCGTTATACTCCCGGCGCTACGAATAATGTCGGGACCGGTTATTTCGGCAATCATCTTTTGGCAGGAATAACCGTCTACATCACCAAGAACAAAGGAACCAGTGCGAACCTCTTCACCGACTGGGAGGTTCACGGAGCGCAGGCAAGGTACCAACGGCACCCACAAGACTCCTGGGCAGGCCTTCACTATGGAGTGGGGCCTTGGACAAGTTCTTCCATTGAAAAAGAATTTCAGCCAACTGCTGCAGGTTGGTCTCATCGGCTACGACCAATGGCAAGTAACCGCAAACGGCGGAACTGTACCGATTGGGTCGACCAATTTGACTATTCCGGCCAGCACGCTTCCCTATTACTCGGTGCACGCCATCGGTGGACAGGGCACGTACATTCTCCCGATGAAGAATCTAACTTTCTACGTCAAAGGCGAGCACGAGTACACCGCCTACTCGCACTTTGTAGGCACCACCATCGTCTTCGGTGGTTTATGGACGCTCCGGATTCCGAAGCCGGCACCTCCTCCAAAACCGTAGGTTTGGATTTGAGAATTATGAGGAACCAAGAAAAGTCGATTCGTTGCGAAACGCGGTGAACAATATCAGTCGCCGGGCTTTTGTTTCGACAGGTGCGGCCGCAATTTTGTCTGCTCGCGTTGGAGTGGCTGGCGGCGAAGGAATCGCGGGCGGCCAAGGCCAGGGCGATCCTCTGGCATCCTGGAATGACGGGCCTGCGAAGGACGCGGTCGTTCGTTTCGTCAGAGACACGACCGAGAAATCCAGCCCCAAGTATGTTGAGCCAGCGGACCGCATCGCCACGTTTGATCAGGACGGCACGCTATGGACGGAACACCCGATCTATGGGCAGGCCGCGTTTGCGCTTGCGCGCGTGGTCGAGATGGCGCCGAAGCATCCTGATTGGAAACAAAAGGAGCCGTTCAAGTCGGTGCTGGCGGGTGATCGCGCGGCGATGGGCAGATTCACTGAGGCGGACTGGCTGCAGATCGTCGCCGCGACCCATACGGGAATGAGCAACGAAGCGTTCGCGGGATTGGTGAAAGACTGGCTCGCGACGGCCAAAGCTCCGCGCTTCGACCGGCCCTACACCGATCTTGTCTATCAGCCGATGCTGGAGGTGATGCAATATCTGCGCGCCAATGGCTTCAGGACGTACATCGTGACGGGCGGCGGGCAGGAGTTTGTGCGCGTCTACAGCGAGAAGGTGTATGGCGTTCCACCGGAGCAGGTGGTGGGATCGAGCATCGTGACGACGTATGTCGATACGAGCGGCAAGCCGGTGCTGATGCGGGAGCCGAAGCTATTCTTCATCGACGATGGCCCCGGCAAGGCCGTCGGCATCAACCTGTTCATCGGCAAGCGCCCCCTACGCTGCCTTCGGCAACTCCGGAAGCGCCGATTTGAAGTCAGGCGATACGCAGATGCTGGAATGGACGCAGGCGGGAGACGGAGCGCGGCTGATGATGCTGGTCCTTCATGATGATGCGAAGCGCGAATACGCCTATGGCCCTGCGGCGGGTCTTCCGGACACTCATGTCGGCACGTTCTCCGAGGCGCTACTGACCGAAGCGACGAAAAATGCCTGGGTCGTGATCAGCATGAAGAACGACTGGAAGCGCATCTACGCCTTTGAGTAATTGCTTGAGTCGTTGGATGCTGAGGAGAGCTATCTTGCCTTCTCCAGTGCCAGCACGGCATAGGCCGTTGCGGCATCACTCTAAAGGGCCCGCGTCGCTGTCCGGATCGCGCTTTTTGTTATCGACGAGGCGCGCCAGGCGCCGTCCTTCTGCTGGTGTTCTGCGAGCCACCCGATTCCGCGTTGCAGCGTTTTGTCGTGGCGAGTTGTTCCTGACTCCTCCATTGCGAGTATGGCGATCCCGGTCGCATAGCCGTCGCTCTCGGTCGGCTCGGGAGAGTGGTCGACCCGCTCTCGTTTGTCCAGCGTCGTCTCCATCCACCGTCTTCCTGCTGCTCGCTGCGGACAGACCTCAAGCAACGCCGTGCGTTCAGCCGCTGTCAGCAAGCCGGGAGCCTTTGGGACGCCCACAGGACGTAGAGCTGGTTTACGAGTGGCTGCGACGCGTACTGGCGTCGGAGATACTCGCGCAGCCGGTCCGATGCGGACGGACCTCCGGGCCCTTTGCGTATTTATCGGGAGCGTTCACTGCCTCCACCATTAAAAGGGCCGCGCCCTGGTATCCGGATTCCTCCGACTCCCACGGACCCAAGTGGAAGTTCTGCCACTTCCATCCGCCGGACCTGTCTCCCGTCTCTTCCTGCAGGGCCCACGCTTCGTCGAAGGCTGTGCGCGTGATGGGACGCAGGTGTCCCTGCCGCGAGTCGACGCTGGCCAGGATTATGGCATTGAGTACCGCCTCCGTCGCACGGGACTCGGCGGTCTTGCCCGGGCCATGCTTCGCATCGCTGTAAAACGTCTCCATGTCGGGCCAGTGGGCGACGCGCTTTTCGACGCTGTCCATCATGGTCTTTTCAGGCGCGGACATTCCGTTCTCGCCCAACTGGCGCCGCAGCCCTGGTCGCACCATTGCATACGGCACATTTGTATGGCAGGAGATGCAGATTGTTCCATGGCCTTCTGCGCTCGCGGCCACTCCTGCCACCATACCTCGCGCTTGTCGAGATAGCGCGCGGCGGTCTGCATGTTCCAGCTAATGGTGGAGCTAGCAGAGACCACTTGCCCAGGCGTCGTTCTCCAGAGACCAATTGCCGCAAGACATCCGGTCAGCAATAGATATGTCCCTGCGAGTCTGCCTCTCATCCGGGAAGCTCCTTCTTGCTTTAAATTGAACAGAGGAAGATGGCTTAGATAGTATCGCAACCTGAACTACGCCCATATCGACTTTGTGCTAGTGAACCTTGCCCGCGGAGTTTTCGAGGACGACGTTGGAGATGACCGCGGTGTCGGACTTGTCGGGCAAGTGGGAGCAGAACCCGATGCCGACATAGAAGGGCCCGTCGAGGTGGAGGGTGATGGGTGGGCCGAACTGGTGCATAGGTTCGCCCTCGAGGCTGATGAAGATGGCGAAGTTGTCGCCGCGCTTTTCGAGGCCAATGCGTTTGGGTATGACGGTGACGAGCGAGTCGGGGCTTGCGCCTCCAGGACGGCCGCGGCCTCCGATGCGGAACTCCATGTCTTTGACGCGGGTGTTCTTCTCGGGACGCCATGCCAAGTGGGTCATGCCTGCTCCGTGCAGCGCGACGATCGCTTCTTTGGAGTCGTCGTCGAGGCCCTGCCGGATGATGAGGACGGCCTTGCGGTCGCCGAAGCCGTTGGGGTCGGGAAAGGCGATGTCGGCGGCCAGGGAGATGTCGCCGGACATCTTCTTCCAGAGATAACGGAACTCGTCGCGGGTGTACCAGACGTTGTAGCCGGCGGAGTTGATGGTGTACTGCTTCGTCGCAGCATCATAGGTGGCGCTGCCCGGGACGAGCGGCGCGCCGACATCGGATTGGCCTTCGAAGATGCCGATGGGGATGTCGAAGGTCTTCGTGGCGCGATGGAAGTCTACCGGCGGCGCGACCTGCGTGTGGGTCGCAGAACCGGGCCGGGCCCATTCGGGGACGTCGGGCGTCTGGGCGTTGATGAGGTGCGGTGCGATTGACAGCACTAGAAGCAACGGGAATCGGCGGACGATTTTCATGGTCTAAGTTTGTATGGTCGGGGTTGGTGTGAGAGCGGCGCTTTGTGCGAGGGCGAGAGCGACCAAGAGCATGGCGGCGGCGGTGTAGAAGGGGGAGCCGGGGATGTGGACGCCGCTGCCGATGGAGACGCTGAAGATGTAGGTGAAGAAGCTGGGGCCGAGGAGTCCGGCGATGCCGCGGAGGCTGTTGATGGCTCCCTGGAGCTGGCCCTGTTCGGAGGGGCTGGTCATGCGGGAGAGAAGGCTTTGCGCGGCGGGCCAGGTGAAGGTCATCATGTTGAGGAAGGGGATGCCGAGCCATAGGAGAAGGCCGGTTTTGGAGAGACCGATCATGGAGTAGCCGAGGGCTCCGCCGATGAGGCCGAGGGTCATGGCTCCGCGTTCGCCGAGCTTTGCGACTACGGGTTTGACGAGAAGCGCGCCGTAGACGATGGTGCAGATTCCGACGACCGCGAGGGAGAAACCGACGGTGCGGTCGGTCCAGTGGTAGCGGTAATCGGCGTAGATGACGTAGACGTTCATCAGAACCTGCTGCGCGATGTAACCGAGTAGGAGGATGGTGGCGATGGCGATCATGCTGCGTGGCGGCGGAGCAGCGAGAGAGAGCCGACGGGGTTGGCGCGGGCCCAGGAGAAGGGGCTGCGGTTTTGCTTGCGAGAGAGACTCGGGGAGGACGAAGAGGCCATAGAGTCCGTTGATGAGCGAGAGGCCTCCTGCGACCCAGAAGGGAAGGCGCGGGTTGATGTTGCCGAGCAAGCCACCGACGGCGGGGCCGAGGACGAAGCCGGCTCCGAAGGCTGCGTTCAACATGCCGAAGGCGGCGGCGCGGCGCTCGCGTGGAGTGACGTCGGCCATGTAGGCCATGGCGGTAGGGATGCTGGAGGAGGTGAGGCCGGAGATGACGCGGCCGAGAAAGAGCCAGTTGAGCGCGGGGGCCCAGGCCATGAGGAGGTAGTCGAGGCCGAGGCCGAAGTTGGAGAGCAGTACGACAGGGCGGCGGCCGAAGCGGTCGGAGAGCGAGCCGACGATGGGGGAGAAGAAGAACTGCATGGCGGCGAAGACGGTTCCGAAGAGGCCGAGCATATGGGCGGCGCGAGGAGGTGTCGCCGTGGAGGAAGCCTTCGATGAGGCGGGGAAGGACGGGGGCGATCATGCCGAGGGCGAGCATGTCGAGGGTGACGGTGAAGAAAATAAAGGTGGCGGCGGCGCGTCGGCCTTTGGGGGGATGGGGAATGAGGGCGGGGTGAGTTCACGAGTTCGGGCTCGGTGAGGAGGGGGTTGGGTGTGCGCTCGACGTCGGGCGGGTTTTCGGTGTTTGCGGCGGTTTCGGGCATGTCTGCCGGGAGATTGAGGGTTAGTCTACCCGAGGTTTTTGTGGAGTTCTTGTAGATTTCGGCGTAAATTTACCTTGTGCCGAGTCCTGGGAGTACGGTACGTCTCGATAGGAGGCCGCTGGCGCCCGGGCTGGTCGTGTTGGGGTGGGGAAGGTTCTCCCAGAACTGGCGGCAGGAGTGATGGTTGATGCGTGTTGGACGACTGCGGTTGGGTTGCTGTGCCTGTTAGCTGCGGGGGCCGCGCGGGCTCAGAGCTCGGACGATGCGCGAAAGATTGTGGTCACGATGCTGGCGCATGAAGGCGATCCGGCCGAGCATCGCTATAAGTACATGTATGTTTCGGAGGAGCGTTCGGACAGGACGGGTGGGCACCTGTGGAAGGAGCGGTGGTGGAGACATCGAGGGGAAGGTTCGGCTGTTGCTGGCGGAAGATGGAAAGCCGTTGAGCCCGTAGCGGATGGCGGCGGAGAAGGCGAAGTTGGCGAATATTGCGGCGCATCCGGAAGCGTTTCAGAAACGAGAGCAGGCGACGAGTAACGATGAGCAGCACGCGGAGCAGATGCTGGTGCTGCTGGGGAAGGCTTTTCTGTTTGATGAGCCCCGCCTGGAGGGTGGGGACCTGAGGATTCCGCTTCCGGCCGGATCCGGCGTACCAGCCGAAGACGATGGAAGAGAAGGTGCTCCATGCGATGTCGGGATGGTTGCTGGTTGATGAGAAGACGATGCAGCTGCACCGGATTGAAGGTAAGATTCCTTCGGACTCAGTCTGGGGTACGGAATCCTGGGGACGATCCATGCCGGAAGCAGCTTTAGCGACGGCGCACGAGATGGAGCCGGGCGGCGAGTGGAAAGATGCGATGGTGAACACGGCGATCGAAGGTAAAGCGTTGCTGTTTAAGGAGATTGGCAGAAACGAGCAGATGGTGCATCGTGAGTTCCAACGGCTGGCTGACAATATCAGCGTTGCCGACGCTGTGGCGCTGTTGATGCAGTATAGCTGAGAGGGCGGCAGGTCTTGGTTTGCCCGCGTATTCAATGTTGATACGAAGAACCTATTCCTTTCGCAGGTGGCATGGAAACTCGACTGCCGAGACCCAGACAGATTTTCGCTCGGTTCTTTGGCTCTGCGTTGGCTTTGCGACGCTGAAGCTGGCTATTCAGATTGCAGGCAATGTCCTGGCGCAACATGCCGGGTATGGGATCTTTCGCGACGAACTGTATTATCTGGTTTGCGGGAGTCGGCTTGCTTTTGGGTATGTCGATCAGCCACCGCTGGTTGCGCTGCAGGCGCGTTTGAGCGAGATGTTGTTTGGACATGAGACGATGTGGTCGCTGCGGCTGGTCTCCGGGATGGCGGGCGCGGCGAAGGTGTTTCTGACGGGCGTGCTTGCATGGACGCTGGGTGGTGGGCGCAGGGCAGCGGCACTGGCGATGCTGGGGGTCATCGCAGGACGGAGTTATCTAGGGATGGATGGATATCTGTCGATGAACTCATTTGATCCGGTCTTCTGGATGTTTTGCGGCTGGCGCTCATTCGCATTGTTCAGGCGGATTCGCCGAGTGAGGTGAGGAACTGGTGGATTGTGTTCGGAGTCAGCGCGGGGCTGGCGTTTGAGAACAAGGATTCCATTGCGTTCTTTCTGATTGCGATGCTGGTCGCGCTGCTGCTTACGCCGCAGCGGCGAATTCTTGCGAGTCGCTGGTTTGTGGTTGCGGTGGTTGTGATTGTTCTGCTGGCGCTGCCGAATTTTCTCTGGCAGGTGAAAAATCACTTCCCGACGTTGGAGTGGCTGCACGATGTGGCGGCCTCGGACAAGGATGTGAAGCTGCCGCCGGTGCAGTTTTTTGTGGCGCAGATTATGACGCTCACGCCGACAACATCTTTTTGTGGGGTACGGGTGTGGTGTGGCTGCTGTTTTCGAAGCGACTCGGAGTTACAGATTCCTCGGGGTCTTTTATGTGATGTTTCTTGCGCTGATGATGGCGCTGCATGCGAAGGATTATTACCTTGTGCCTGCTTATCCGGTATTTTTTGCGGCGGGGGCGGTGGCGTGGTTTTCCTGGGCGAAAGGCATGCGTGGCGCAACGGGCTTATCGGCGTATACGCGGCTATGCTGGCAGTTGGTCTGGTGGTTTTCCTGCCGTTTTCTATTCCCGTGCTGCCCCCGCAACAGTGGCGGGCTTATACGGAGAAGCTTCACTACATTCCGAAGGAGAGCGAAAATCATGCCGCTACTCTGTTGCCTCAGTTCTTTACCGACCGTCTCGGCTGGGAGGATCTGGTGAAGCAGTTGTCTGACATTTATAACGCTCTGCCTCGAGAAAGAGCGTGCGCGGACGGGCATTCTTGCTTCCAACTACGGGCAAGCGGCCGCGGTCGATGTTCTGGGAGCAAAGAATGGCCTTCCTCCGGCTATCAGCGGACATCAGAGCTACTGGATGTGGGGACCGCGAGGGTACACCGGCGAGGAGATGATCGTAATCAACGAGCGACCCTCGATGAGATGAATGCGGTTTACAACACATGCATTGTTGTGGGTCGAACGAGATGGTGTCTACGCGATGCCTTGGGAGCGCGGTCCGATTTATTTGTGCCGCGGCAGGAAGACTACGTATCAGGCGGATTGGAAAGAGCTGAAACACTATCGCTAATCTCTTTGATGTCGCGTCAGGCCGCGGCTACACGCTGGACGAGATCGTTCTGCTCTTTCTGGGATTCGGCGCCGATGGTGAAGGCGTCGAGGACTCCGGTGCGAGAGGCGTAGCGGATGGCCTCGGAGGGTTTGTCGCGGAGGTCTCCCTGGCCGAGGATCTTCATGCCGACGATGGCCTTTGCCTTGGCGCGCATCTGCTTGATGACGGCGATGACGGTGTCGGGATCGGCGTCCATGTGGGAGCCGATGGGGTTGAGGCGGACGAGATCGACTTCGACCCAGGGCGAGGCGGCGGCTGCGCGGAGCGCTCCGATGGTGTGGCAGGAGACGCCGTGGGCGCGGATGATGCCCTTCTGCTTGGCTTCGGAGAGGACGTCCATGACGCCGCGGTAGCGCGTGGTCCAGTCGGACTCGGTGACGCAGTGGATGAGGACGATGTCGATGTAGTCGACGCCCAGTTCTTTGCGGTAGCGGTCGAGGTCGGCGCGAACTCCAGCGGGATCGCGGGTGTCGGTCTTGGTGAGGACGGTGACTTTGTCGCGGGGGAGCTGCTTGAGGGCGGCGGCGACGTAGGGATGACTGCCGTAGGAGTCGGCGGAGTCGAAGAAGCGGAGGCCGTTCTCGTTGTAGCCGTCGAGAAGGAGCCGCGTGAGGGGTGAGGTGCCGAGGCGAGTCTGATTGGAGGCTCCGCCGAAGCCGATGGTGCCGGTGCCCATAGCGAGTCGGCTCGTGCGGATGCCGGTGTGGCCGAGGAGGACTTCGTCGCTGGCCTGAAGTTTTTTGGGGAGGGGTTCGGGATCAATGAGCGCGGCGCGGGCCACGGGGTTTCTGGCGAGGAAGGCAGCGCTGAGGGTGCGGGCCGAGCGGCGAAGGAAGTCTCTCCTTAGCATGGCGCGATCTCCTTGTGGATACGCTACTCCAACTCGAAGCAGAGGAAAAGCGCAGGAGCTGTATCTGTGACGAATGTCAGGCGATGACTTCGAAGGGACGCATCATGTCGTTGGCTTCGTGCTCGAGGATGTGGCAGTGATAGAGGTATTTGCCGGGGTAGCCCTCGAAGCGCACGATGATGCGGGTGATCGATGCCGGCGGGGCACTGGACGGTGTCCTTCCAGCCGAGTTCGTTGGGCTCGGGCGGGACGGCGGGGCCGATAAAGCGAAGTTTTGTTGTTGCAGGTAGTCGAAGACGTCGAAGAGCGCGGCGGTCGAGGATCTGGAAGCGCACCAGGTGCAGGTGCATGGGGTGGGTGTCTTCGGTGAGGTTGACGAACTCCCAGATCTCGGTGGTGTTGAGTCTGGGGTCTCGGTGACGGGCTCGTGCCAGTGCTTGCGGTTCAGCAGCATGACCATGGAGTTGCCGATCTTCGTGATACTCGTTGCAGGGTGATGGTGCGGGTGGTGATGGCGGACGGATTCGGGGATGCGGTCGATGGTGCGCAGAGTGGTGGGGAATGGAGCAGTGTGCAGATGTGCGGTGCAGGTCTGATCTTCGGCGACGCGGAACTCGAGGATGTCGAAGGCGCCGTTGATGAGGTGGAGCGTCTGGCCGGCGGACTGAGAGAAGTCGATGAGGAGGTCGGCGCGTTCGGCGGGGGCGAGGTACGAGGCTGTGAGTTCGACGGGCGCGGCGAGCAAGCCCTGGTCGGTGCCGATCTGGTGGAAGGGCTGGCCGTTGGTGAGGGACGAGGTAGAAGAAGCGGCTGTTGGCGGTGTTGAGCGACGCGGAAGCGGTAGAGGCGCGGCTCGACTTCGAGGTAGGGGCGGATCTTGCCGTTGATGAGGATGCGTCGGCGCCGAACTCGGGGACCCAGGGGTGTTCGGGATCGCCGGAGGTGGGGTAGAAGAGCTGGCCGTCGGCGGTGAAGTCGCGGTCGTAGAGGATGAGCGGAATCTCGTACTTGCCGGAGGGGAGGTTGAGCGCGTCTTCGACTTTGTCGCGGATCAGGAACATGCCGAAGAGGCCGGCGTAGGTGTTGAGGCGATTGAGGCCCATGGCGTGGTCGTGATACCAGAGCGTGGCGGCGTCCTGCTGGAGCGGATAGTTGCAGATGCGGGATCTTGCCGGGGACGAACCAGTCTTCGGGGTAGCCGTCGTCTTTGGAGGGGACTTTGGCGCCGTGGAGGTGGACGACGGCGCGGACGTCGGGGATATCGTGGCCGCAGCCGTGGAGGGAGTGGTCGATGGGGAGAAAGTGCTTCGTGGGAAGATTGTTGACCCACTCGATCTGCGAGGGGCTGGTCGGCTGCGGGCTTCGATGAGAGGAGCGAGAGCGGTGGGGCCGTAGCTCCACATGCGGGTGGCGGGACGTCGCGGTGAACCTTGGCGTGGATCTCGCGCATGGTGATGCGGAGTGCTTGCCGTTGTGCAGAGTCGGGCTGGACGCGATCTGCGGGAGTGGCAGCTGCGTCGACGAAGGGAGTCAGCTCGAGCGTGTGCAGCATTGAGCTGGCATGGCTGGCGGTGTGGCCGGAGCCGACTGTCGGCTGACCCATGCTGCATGAGCCATGTCGTCTGCAGATGATGCCGGGCGAATGCGGCGGAGGTAGAGGCGAGCACGCTAAGGGCAGAGAGCTTGCTGGAGAAACGTGCGGCGGGATGAGGGACAAGCGAGCGACTCCGTGATGCAGAGATGCTGACGGTGCAGAAAAAAGGCACGCACCCTGGTTGGAGATGCGTGCCTTTGAAGTTACAGGATGGTTATGTGAATGTTCCGTGAATGACGCAGCTTAGTTGCCGCTGGTGACGGCGCCGGTGGTGGGGTTGAGCAGGACGACGTTGGGGTTCGGAGGCGCAGCGCCGTTGGTGAAGTCGAACATGTTGCATCAGGGAGCCGGCGACGCGTCGAAGGAGCCGCCGCCGATGCGCTGGCTGCTGAGGAAGATGTCTTCGATGAAGCGCGGGATGGAGGACTGGTCGGTGACGGTGTTGTCGATGTAGTTCTTCTTCGCCCAGGGCGAGATGACCAGCAGCGGCAGACGCGGACCGTAGCCGCAGCGGCCCTGCACGGGAGCGGTTGCCGGTCACGCCGGGCAAGCGTGGCAGCGGCTGCGCTGATGCAGATGCCGCGCTGACCGCGTCGGCGGTGCTGTGCGAGCCGTTGACGAGGTTGTTGAGCGTGGTCGTACCAGCCGTCGGAGTCGTCGTAGGCGATGATGATGGCCGTGCTGGACCAGAAGGACGACTTCTCGATGGCGTTGATGGTGTTGACGACGAAGGTCTGCTCGTCGAGGGGATCGGAGTAGCCGGCGTGGCGCGTCCTGATAGCCGGGGGCCTTCAGGAAGCTGACGGCGGGCAGGTTGCCTGCCGCGAGACGCAGTCGGTGAAGTCGTGCATGTCGTACTGGTGGTTGGCGGTCTGCACCGGGTCGGCTGGTGCCGATGGCGGCGACCGAGGCGGGACGGATGTGGGTCGGGTTCGCGGTGCTGGCGTAGTACTGGAACGGCTCGTGGTGGGGGATGTAGTCGGACTTCAGCGGATTGCCGGGGATGTTGACCGCCGAGCACGGTGGTAGCGCGTTGCAGCACCGGTGGTGCCGTTGGAGTTGGTGATGGTAGGTCGAAGCCGCCCTGAACAAGCCCCAGGTGACGCCGGCGGCGTTCAGCAGGTCGCCGATGTTCTTGCCGGTCATGCTGGACGATTGCGCTGGTGGAGGAGCAGACGTCGCCGGTCGGGTCGGCGTCGCCGATGAGGGTGAAGCCGCCCTTGCCGTCAGCGACGACGCCGAGCCTGCGGCGCCGAGGTGTAGTGACCAGCGCCGTTGGTCTGGCCGGAGACGAGGTTGATGGCGCCCGGGGTCGAGGGACCGAAGGTGGTGCCGAAGGAGTGGTCGTTCATGGCATAGTGCTGGGCGTAGTTCCACAGCGCGGTGACGGTGTTGCCGTCGAAGTAGCCCATGGTGAGCGCCGTGGTGGTCGCTGATGGCGGGTGCGCCGCTGGTCTGTGGCGAGAGCGGCGCCGTCGGCGGTGCCGACTGAGAACGGGAAGAGGTCCATCTTGCCGTTGTCGAAGGCCGTCTGCTCGCGGCTGTAGTCGTGGCTCCTGGTCGGCGGTGGCGGCCTGGCTGGGACCGAGGCGGAAGGGGTTCGGTCGCGCCGGTGCCGTTGCCGGAGCGTTGAGGTTCGGATTGGCGGTGAGCAGGGCCGGGGTTCGAGACGTAGTTGTTGGATATTGTCGGGGTGCCGGCGGCAGCGGTGAACTGGTGGTCTCGCCGGGTAGATTGAGCGGCGTTGGGATAGGTGCCGAAGTAGTGGTCGAAGGAGATGTTTTCGCCGAAGATGACGACGACGTGCTTGATGGCGGCAGAGGCGGTGGTGGGCGTCGGCGGCGTGGGAGGCGGAGTGGTGTTGGCGTTGCCGTTGCCCGGCAGGCGTGCTGACGTGCCCTGGCCGCAGCCGCTGAGGATGAGGGTCGAAGGACAACGAGAAGGCGAGAAGTTTCCGAATCATTTTTGAGGCCTCAGAAGTTGGGAAGATGCGTTGCGCCTTATTCTTAGGCTTCGATATGAGTGGTTATGTGAACCGAAGTTGAATGCCAGATGAATTAATGCGAATGCAACTATCCAAGGATCGTTTCATGCGTCGCGGCCTGACGCAGTGTCGAGCGGTGCCATACAATTTGAGAGATGGGATTTTCTTTTGAGGTAGATGCGACGGCGGCGGGGGGTGGCCGCCGGGGACGGTTGAGGCTGCCGCATGGGGTGGTGGAGACGCCGGTGTTCATGCCGGTGGGGACGGCGGCGAGTGTGAAGGCGGTGAGCAGGGGATGCTGGAGGGGATCGGCGCTGACAGGTAAAGGGGCGCAGATCATTCTGGCGAATACGTATCACCTGTATCTGCGGCCGGGGCATGAGCTGGTGCGGCGGATGGGTGGAGTGCACCGGTTTATGAGCTGGGAGCGGCCGATGCTGACGGATTCGGGCGGGTTTCAGGTGTTCAGTTTGAGCAAGCTGCGGAAGGTGACTGCGGAGGGAGTGGAGTTCCGGTCGCATCTGGATGGGAGCAAGCATTTCTTTTCGCCGGAGCACTCGATGGATGTGCAGATTGCGCTGGGCGCGGATATTGCGATGGTGTTCGATGAGTGCGTGGAGACTCCGGCGAGCTGGGAGCGGACGCGGGAGTCGATGGGGCTGACGCATGCCTGGGCGCAGCGGTCAAAAGATCATTTTGAGTTACATAAAGAGCTGGTGCCGTGGTTTGAGGCGCTGGGCGGGGCGACGCAGAGTTTGTTTGGGATTGTGCAGGGTGGGATGTATGCGGATCTGCGGAAGGAGTCGGCGGAACGGCTGGTGGAGATGGATTTGCCGGGGTATGCGATTGGCGGACTGGCGGTGGGTGAGCCGCGGGAGGTGACGCGGGAGATGATTGCGCGGACGCTGGAGTTTCTGCCGAAGGATAAGCCGCGATATGTGATGGGGGTGGGGTATCCGGATGAGATTGAAGAGTACGCGAAGATGGGCGTGGACATGATGGATTGCGTGCTGCCGACGCGGGCGGGGCGGCATGGGTTGTTGTTTACGCGCGAGGAGGGGTGGACCGGTCGTGCGGATGAACATCAAGACGCAAGGAGTATGCGGAAGACCAGGGGCCGATCGATGCGAGCTGCGGGTGCATGGTTTGCCGGCGGTACTCGCGGGCTTATCTGCGGCATCTGTTTGCGGCGGGGGAGCCGCTTGGGCTGACGTTGAACTCGGTGCATAATCTGGCGTTTTATCTGGATACGATGGAGAGGGTACGGGGGGAGTTGGCAGGGGTGATCCCCCTCCCCCATCTAAATGTGTCAAAGTATTCGAAGTAGAGACTTTAGGTCTGGACTTTGAGGGGATGTCTCAAGGTTTGGTGTGGGTTTGGTCGCTTACCGTGCGTTCGCTGAAAGGGCACTTATTTTCGTTGGGTGGATGAGAGCGGTGAGGCGTGTCATTCGACTTTGTAGCTTAGAAGCCAGTCTTGGTTCTTGGCACGGGTGAGGGGGACGAAGATGCGGATCATTTTTTGCTGGATCCAGAATGCGAAGGCGGACACTTTCTCTTTGTAGCGACCGTTGCGGCGGCCGAGGGCTATGACTTTATCGGTGCGGGGGCGGCGGTGTTGCTCGAAGTCGGCGAAGACTCGTTCGAGCTGGAGGCCGTTGGATTCGCGCAGGAGTTTGGCGAGGTACTGAGCGTCTTCGAGGGCCATCGATGCTCCCTGGCCGGAGTGCGGGGCTACAGCGTGGGCGGCGTCACCGATAAGGATGGTGCGGCCTGAGTGCCAGCGCGGGAGGCTGGGGATGTCGTGGATGGCTACGTTGAGGACGTCGGTTGCTGACTGGATGAGTTGTGGAATGGGTGCGGCCCAGTCGCCATGGAGGGCCATGAGTCGTTGTTGAATTTCGGTTTTGGGGGTCGCGGCCTCTGTTCCTTGCTTCCAGCGGTGCCACAGCGGTGCTCCACCAGAGGGTGCGGGGGCCTTCGGGGGTGATGGTGTTGAAGTAGCCGAAAAAGCCGTTCTGGCCAAAGATGAAGTGCACGCGCTGGTTGGAGCGTGGGGTGACGTTGGAGTCCAGGCAGGGGCTGAAGCCGCCGGGGGCGAGCAGGCCGGAGTAGACGGGTTTGGGGGCTTCGGGCATGACGGCGCTGCGGACCTGGGAGCGGATGCCGTCGGCTCCGACGATGAGGTCGCCTTCGATGCTTGTGCCGTCGTCGAAGTGCGCGACGATGGGTTGGCCGGGGCGGTCGTCGATGGCGGTGAGGCGCTTGTTGTAGGTGATGGAGATGCCCTGGGCTTCTGCTTGTTCGACGAGGACGCGGTGGAGTGCGGAGCGGGTGATCATGACTCCAGCGTGGCCGTAGCGTTTGGGGTCGCCAGCGCTTTGGCAGGCGAGGAGCTTTCCGTACTGGTTTTCAAAGGCCCACTCATGGGCGGTGACGCTGACGTCGCGGACCTGCTCGGCGACACCGGCGGAGGCGAGGACGTTCATGCCGTTGGGAGCGAGGCCGAGCGCCCCGCCGGCTTCGCTGGGGCCGTTGGAGGCTTCGAAGATGTGTACGCAGAAACCGGATTGCTTGAGGAAGAGGGCGAGAACGGGACCGGCGATTCCGCCGCCGATGACGAGAACGCATTTTGGATTAGTCATAGTGATTACCTCACTCATTAGTTATCTCAATAATTGAGATAATGATAAAGTAAACGATATGGCAGATTCGCGCAAGAGGCAAGAGTTAGTACGGCAGGTTGGATTAGAGGTTGGGCGCGAGATTGGTGCGCGGACGATCCTGTTTCACCAGGCGATTGCGAACATGGTCGGGGTGTCCATAACTGACATGAAATGTCTGGATTATGTGGACCGCGGAGGGGATGTGACGGCGGGCGATCTGGCTCGGCTGACGGGGTTGACGACGGGGGCGATTACGGCGGCGATCGACCGGCTGGAGAAGGCCGGGTTAGCTCGGAGAGAGCGGAGCGAGACGGACCGGAGGAAGGTGTTTATCCGGATTTCCGCATCGCCTGCGACGGAGAAGCTAGGGCCGATCTTTGACGCGCTGGGCAAAGACGTTTCGGCGCTGGCTTCTCGTTATTCGACGCGAGAGCTGGAGACGATTAAGGATTTCTGCGATCGGACTATTGCGATCATGCGGCGGCACACGGAGAAAGTGCTGGCTTTGGAGAAAAAGTGAGTAGGGAATAGCAGGGGTGATCCAGGACTGATTCTGTTCCTCAATGAGTGCATTGG
>CAWHVZ010000004.1:0-1203363 GCA_963832995.1 uncultured Acidobacteriaceae bacterium | reverse complement strand
GTTGTTATGTGCTTGTTGCTTGGTTCAGTTCCGGTCTTGCTACGTCGATGCGAAATCCCATCGCTCGAAGCTCGATCACTTCTCGAAGAACGAAAGACATTGACAGCGTCGGGTACGTGCTAGTCAGGTACGCGAGGGAGATCGCAGGCGCAGTCGGGATCGGCTGGGTGCCGGTGGTATCAAGATTTGGAGGTGACATTTACGACGTCCTGAGTTTTGACGGATGGCAAAACTAAATCAACTATTACATATTCCGACAGGCCAGCCACCGCGTCTCACGCTCCACGATTGCTGGCAGTGAACTTCTCATAGACCGAAGGAATATCCTGCAGTCATCTCCTTCTCAGATCTAGCAGAATCCTTAATCAGACTAGGCACGGAGGATCGTCCCGGTTGCTCGGAAACTTGCGCCTACCTTCCGCTTAGCCCTCTGAATTTCGTCTGGAATCGTTTATATAGCCTATACATTTTGGTATCTCGAGTGAATACGTTGCGGAATTCCGCATGTGGAAACTTCAACCTATCTCGATAGAGGATTTGATTTCCTTCAGTACCGGCGCCATCCGCGTCGAAAATCAGGCCCATCTTCTGGGCGACTTCTGTACCGACAAGGATCAGCAGCTTAACGGCATGTGGATGCGGTTTATCGTAGGAATTGTCAGACGAGTGGCGGTGAGTCACCAGCCATAAGTAGAGTCTCTTATTATCCCAGGCATAGGCGATAGCAGCATCGAGGGGCGCACCTTCCCTCCTTTGCTTTGCTGCAATGATACGCATCTGTGGCGTATCGCTTCTTCGTCCTCGTTTGATGAGATCACGGACGCTCTGCAGAGAGGCATAGGGTTTCTTGCCAGACTCTCTAAGATTTGCTTCGTAAAAGGCAACGAACTCGTCCGCGCCGATATCCAGAACCTGCAGTTTCTTCGGTGCTGAGGCGATTTGCCTCCTGGATTCGCCAGATAGCCTTTCCAATATCCCCTCGTCGCTAGGGTACTGCAGGTATGTGATCTCTGTAGACCATTCAAACCCCGCCCTTGTGAATTCCAGCTTTACAAGATCGGCGTCCGAGGCAGCCGGGCTGCAAACAAATCGAAATGATGTATTTCGGGGAAGTTGTGCGATTAGTTCACGGATAACGCCGGCCCTTTCTTCCCTGCCCAGATCCGGGCTGACGACGGGTCCGCCAAGATGAGACCAAATTGGTGGAAATCCGAGCTTGTTGCCAAGCTTATTAGCAACCAAGATGAATGCCAGGCGGCCCAGCGTAACGCCATTCCTGCTAACTTGAAGCTCACGGTAGTCGGAATCTCCTTTGGCAATCTCTATCCACCACGGCTGTTCAAAAACCGTAAGGTCAGCGTGATCTATGGCAATACCGGATTGGGGGAGGAAGCGGCTAGGCATATCAATCAATACAGCATCGTGCTCCCGGCATTCCCCCGGAAGGGTTAGTTCTTTAGTGCTCAGGATTTTAGCCATTATAGCCATATCCTGAAGTGCACGGCGATGGTAAGGGGGCGGGACTCACCCATAGGTGTTAGATTGGTCACGCGCGGGCCATCGGCTTGAACTCGCCTTACTAAAGCACGTTCAGAGAACTGAGAGTCGAGCGGGCCCGACTGTCGCCCATAGGGGATGACCTTCGACCCGGGGGTGCGCTGGTGGCGCTTCATTCCGCCATCGAAGATGGAACTGTCCGTTTTACTTAGTCCGCCGATCAATAGCACGATCGGCAGGATCATGGAACCATTGAGCAGATTATCCAAAGCGGACAAGAGGATCACTGTTGCCAAAGCGCGGCGCAAATCGGGACCATCCGTCTCTGAGCGGGCAAGAGGAGACCATAAGATACGCGCTACGGGGATGAATTGCAGACCCTCTAAAGCATACAACCCAACGATGCCATACATTCCGAAGGTAAGCAGCCACAAAGACCAGGGGCGCGATGAACTAACCTTCCACCAATCCCACTCTCCAGATCCGAGAATTGGCCTTTCCAGCGCGACGTCGATATGCTTTTCATCTTGCGAGAGCCGCCATCCGAAGGAGCCGCGCCCCAGCTTTCTAAGAACCTGAGCTCCCGCATTGGCAGCTATATTCTGTTTGACTATCGCCCGCAATGAGATGACGTTGCTCAAACGAAGAACCATCAATGCGACAACTCCCAATAGCATAAGGGCTGTGAGAGTCCTAGCCAGATTGCGCCGGCTGAAATAAAGCAGCAACAACATCGCAATCAAAAGGAGGATACTTCCAGCGGATTGGCACATGATAGTGACAGCGAGGAGTATGCCACTTATCCAGGCAATAGGTATCCCGATAATGTCCTTGACCAGGTTCCGCTTCCGGAGATAGACGGCGATCAGCGCCGAGGTTGCCATCCAGATGCCGAGTTGATTTCCGTCTTCCAAAAAGCCGATGGGGCGAAATCCAAAATAACGCTGAGCACCTATCCAGCGATAGGGTTGGTAGCCATAGAGATGAGCATAAAACTGTGGTCCGATAAAGATCTCAATCAGACAAATGGGAACGTAGGCCAGTCCAGCGATGACCAGTGCCTTGGCAGCCAACTGGAGCGAAGCTGTGTCTGAAAAGTGAAGACGACCGACGAGGTATAGCACCCCCCACGCCAGTAACTGATACAGTCCGCCGCGTAGCCCAACGCCAATGTTTTGTTCGTTGGCTACCGAAGAAAAGATAGGTACGACGCACCAGGCCAGCATGGGAAGATCCCATATGCTGAGTTGAAACCTGGCAAAGCTGCGGCTATTGAAGAGCAGAATTCCGAGGAGTCCGCTGATTCCTGTCACGGTTGCCTTGGTGAAGAAGTAGTTCGAAGGTAGACAAGTGCCAAGAATCCAGTATGGGAACGGCGCCGCGCTGGCGACAAACGCTGCTGAAGGGAGGAACGCCCAGCCTCCAATAAAATTAATAAGAATGGCCACTCGAAGGGGGTAGCGCCAAAAGAAGAATAGGCTGACGGGAATCCACGTAAACAGCGCTATCAAAGGAGGAATCATCATGCCTTCCTGTAAGGTAAGAAGCAGAAATCTTTGCAAGGATGAAAAGCTATGATAGCAAGCAGAGAGTGGCTGACGCCCACGCGCGCGAGCGGAATTGCGGCATACAGTATCGCTGCAACGAGTTGCGGGATTGTTTGGGTGCGGACCAGAGGCTCACAGAGTGCCCGGAAAATTGCAGTCTGGTTGACCGCGATAGAGAGTGTTTTGTTGTTCGATATGATCGTTGACGGACGTTGGATACTGCACCAACTTTTTGTCAATATTGCACAAAATCAGCATGAATACGGTCTGCGACGGTTACCACAGGTGATCTTGGTTACCTTTCTCCTGGCGATATTTTTTGTTAGCTTGTACTTCTCTCTGCGACTACTCCGAGCGAAGCCTGGCGCACTCTTGGCCGTCTCGGGAGCCTTATTATCCCTGATTACCTGGTGTATCGAGGTAGTCTCTCTGCATCAAGTCGATGCGATTCTCTATTACCCTGTTGGCAAGTGGAAGGTGGTCAGCCTTGTATGGATAGCGGGATGCCTAATGACTTCGGTCGGAATTCTGTTTGAGTTGCGCCGCCCCAACGCAGCTACCTAGACGCAGTTCATAGCAAGAGTAGAAACTGCCCCAGACGGAGCGTAAGAGAGCGGATCAAATGAGAATTTCAGGGCAACAGCAGCTGCGTATTGCAATTGTGGCAGAGAATGCGTCTTTTCGTTTCGGCGGGGAGGCATCTCTACCACTCCATTACTTCTCACGGCTGAGAAATCGAGGTATAGAAGTATGGTTAGTCGTTCACTCGCGAACACGACCGGAGTTAGATTCCCTCTTCCCGAATGAACGCGATCGGATTCTTACGATCCCTGATATGTGGCTGCACAAGCTGTTATGGCAGTTGGGCAAGCTGCTTCCGCGCCGGCTATCCGAAACTACTTTTGGCACTTTGATAGGACTGTACAACCAATACCTGCAACGGCAGATGGTGCGCGCACTGATTCGTGAGCAAGGCATCCAATTGGTCCATCAACCCACGCCAGTTTCCCCAAAAGCTCCTTCCTTTCTTTCCGGCTTTGGAATTCCAGTGGTTATTGGTCCAATGAACGGTGGGATGCAATACCCTAACGCATTCCGGAATAGCGAATCAAGGTTCACACGCGCCTTTGTCGCCGGTGGCCGCCTTGCCGCCAACCTGATGAACAACCTTATTCCAGGTAAGAAGCAGGCGCGACTCCTGCTCGTAGCAAATCAACGCACAAGGGAGGCACTTCCGTCGTGCGTACAGGGAGAAGTCGCTATTGTTCCGGAAAACGGCGCAGATTTGAATATCTGGATGCCCCGACTAAACTTCCTCACAACATCGTCGGAAAGTGAAGCAAGATTTCTCTTTATCGGGCGGCTGGTCGATTGGAAAAGGCTCGACATTGCCATTCGTGCGCTGGTACAACTTCCGGGAGCCAAACTGGAGGTTATCGGCGATGGTCCAATGCGAGCTGAATGGTCTGACCTTGCAGAAACCCTAGATGTCGCCGATCGTGTCCAATTCGTCGGCTGGCTATCGCAGCATGAATCCGCTCAGCGCCTGCAAGAAGCAACCGCCTTGCTACTGCCCAGTATATTTGAGTGTGGTGGCGCTGTAGTCTTGGAAGCAATGGCCGTCGGTATACCTGTGATAGCGACAGCTTGGGGTGGTCCAGCTGATTATCTGGATCAAAGCTGCGGGATTCTGGTTGATCCAACCAGTGAATACGCTCTCGTCTTAGGTTTTGCTCAAGCAATGCAAAAGCTCGCAACCAATGAGTCTTTAGGTGAGCGCCTGGGCCGTGCCGGAAGGGTACGCGTTGTAGAAGAATACGATTGGGAAGAGAAGATTGACCGAATAGTCAGTATTTATCGGGAGCTCGTGGAGTCAAACACTACAGGCGTTAAGGACTAATTTTATGTGATTTATTGGCATTCAGTTAGAATTGCCTCTTTAGCTGCATGCTCACCTCGCACGAACACTATCGAAAGATAGTCTTAGCTTTACTTACCCGTAGTGTGATACCTATTAAGCAATAATAATAAATGCAGTTTCAGCTTCCTGCGCATGCCCGCTCAGTGACTGTGTGAAAAGCACATCATCGGGAAGAGCGTTTATCCGGCCTGTTTTGAGGATTTTAGGGACATGATCTAGTGGCACGTATCGTAAAATTCAACTTATCCCGTTTGATAGCCCGTGTTTTGCGAAACTCGACGGTCTTACGGACGCGGTGCGCCGCATCTGGGCACACGCTCATTTGGCTGCTGGTATACGCCATCCTCTGCCAGCCAGTGTTGTAGTGTTAAGTCGGCCTGAGATCTATGGCACCGGCAATATAGTGATTGGCAACGACGTTCTGTTGTATCCCCATGTCTACCTCGAGACACAAGGAGAAGGTAGCATTACCATAGGTAACGATGTGGTTGTTTCCAGCGGGACTCATATTGTTTCCAGAGCCTCGGTGACGATCGGGCAAGGTACAATGATCGGTGAATCGACCAGCATTAGAGATGCCAATCACACACGAACGGTGGGAAAATCGCTTCGCGGCTCCGACGATATAGCAACGCCAATCGTAATCGGCAAAGAAGTATGGATTGGGCGTGGGGTTGCCGTTCTCAGGGGTGTGACGATCGGTGACTACGCCACTGTGGGAGCCAATGCAGTGGTGAGTCGCGATGTGCCCTGCCACACTGTAGTGGCAGGAGTTCCTGCACGTGCGATCAAGTCTCGTGTAGAGGATCACGTGGTATCTGCATGAGCGCCGCTATGGCCCTTGATTGCAGAGAAATAACATTTTGGATATCAAAAGAGGGCGTCGCGAGCCTTACTGACACGCTCATGACGCGCGCCCAGTTCAATAAGCAGTCTTACTTGCCACAGTGGGGCGTAGATTTAGACAAAGATTTGAGGGCAGTATGGACGTGCACCTAGAAGACTTACCTCCTATTGCGGTCGTAACGATCGGTCGAAATGAGGGCGAACGCCTCCGCCGGTGTCTTGAGGCCATCCTCGCGATGGACTACCCGTCTCATTTACTGCACGTCATTTATGTCGACTCGAAATCGACGGATGGATCAGTCGATCTGGCGCGGACCATGGGAGTGACGACCACAGTGCTGCAGGGGCAAACGACTGCGGGCCGTGCGCGCAATGCGGGCTGGGTGCTGGCGAATACCAAATTTATACTCTTCCTGGATGGCGATACAATCCTTCATCCCAAGTTCGTGCGAATGGCGCTTCCAGCCATGGAAGATCCATCGATTGCCGGCGTGTGGGGCCATCTGCGTGAACTTGATTGCAAAGGTTCGCTCTATAATGCTGTGTTCGATCTGGAGTGGCAGGTACCGCCGGGAGTTTCACTTTACTTCGGCGGCAATGTGCTGGTTCGCCGGGAGGCTCTGTCGAGGGTCGATGGTTTTAACGGTGACCTCATCGCCGGCGAGGAGCCAGATATATGCCGGCGGATGCGCGGCCTTGGGTACACTATTCTGCACATTGATGCACCGATGGCCATGCATGACTTGGATATGCATTTTCTCCGCCAATATTGGCGGCGTTCGATTCGCACCGGTTATGCCTATGCGCAGGTTGCCTCGTTCTATGACCAGACGTCTGATCCTCTGTGGCGCGCCGAGGTTCGGCACAATCTGATTCGAGGTCTTTTTTGGATACTTGGCCCTCTGGTGAGCTTGGCGGCTTCGATTTTGTTGCGCTCGGCACTTCCATTCTTGGCGTTCGTCCTGCTTAGCGGATGCATTATTGTGAGAACCGGCTGGAGCGTACGCAAGAAGACGTCAAGCTTAGTATTGCAGTTTGCTTACGGCACGCATTCGCATCTAGGGAAGATTCCGATCGTGATTGGCCAGTCGCGCTTCATGCTGAACGAGCGGCGGCACTTTGTGAACGAACTGATCGAATACAAATAACCGAATGGCGATCTCACTCTCTGGCAATTGAGCGTAAACTCCCTTATCATGTCGGCTTGTGTGCTCTAATCGGCGTCAGCGTGTGCCTTGGGAGCCGGGTTTTGCGGTGCGGATTCAGAGAAGGAATGGAGAGCTGCCTACTTGCTCTTGGCCGGTTTGCGCAACCTCCGCGGCCGGAGCGAAGATGACGCCGTGGAGCGAACGGATTGCAATTGCTCTTCCTTTGTCTCTTGTGTTGTTCATCCTATGCTTGGCGCAGGTCAGGACTCCGCCTGCTGCGCTGGCGCTGGCCGAACCGGAGAGTATCTCTTACCAAACCAACGATGAAGTGGGCTCGTTCCTATGTTCCAGCAGATCTGTCAACGGCGTAAAATTCTTGACCTTCAATCGGCGCTTCATTATGATCTGCGCTTCAATGTAAATGACAATGATCGCATGGGCACAGATCAATAACTATGCAACCGTTCGCTGCTCAAATCCAAAGCCAGGGCAACGCGCGATTGGCTATCTGACGTGTCAGAAGTTTGGCTCGGTTCTTTAGGCCTGAGCTGTACTCCTGATTGTCCCAACCCCGCACACCCTCGACAATCGGTATGTGTGTAAAGCGGGGCACAACCTGTAGAGACCCAAGGCGGCCTTGATCGATTATCTCGCGCATAAGCTGTTCAGAATTGGCCGTCCCACTCTCCTTGAAGTACTCGAATAGCCCATTTAAGTGCTGCGCATACACTCCTACTCGCCACGCCAGCATGTATTGATCCGTTAAGCGCATCGGATAATCACGACAATTGCAGTAGAAATCGAATTGCTTGGCGCGCTCTCGGATTAGCTTCCCAATATTTAATGATACGGTAGCGGCCAGTAACCTTCCACACAATGCTGTCCGGGCTCTGTGCGCGCATCAGCGGTGTGTTCATCACGCGATCAAGCAGCAGAAATTCGCCATAGCCTCGGCTGTACTCCCTTGGGTAGTTCAGACCATACAGACTCAAGAACTCAACCTTGTCCGTCAGGCCGGCTTCGTCCGCCAACGCGCGCAGCCAGCCCAAGTTGGTATCTGAATTCTCAGCAAACACCAACTGTTCAAAGGAACCGGACGCAAGCTCGTTGAGATAATGGCGAAATGCGAGGTCATAGTCGCGGCGGCGCAACTCGGGATTGGCCCGGGCCAGACGGAACGCGTCGCTCTTGGGAGTGACCGTTGCTGTCATAACCAAAATGTTCTTCATGCGATATGGCTCAAAAGGCATTTTTTATTAAGACCCGGCGATGTGGGTTTGTCAACTGCAAAAATCGCCCAAGTTTCAGTCGCGTTCGACACTGCCTCCTCGCGCTTGCGCTTTTACGGCTACACTTTGAAGCTGGCAATGCGCCTTCATGGACTGCTCTTTGGGATGGCGGATCGGGCTAAGGAGAAATGCACTCGGGCCAACCGAAAATCATCAGCACTCAGACAGCTATCAGAGGAAGACTAACATCCCCCGTTCGCGCCTAGAACAGCTTCAGTTTAATCCACCTCCGAGCCCGATCGTTGGTACAAGTTTGCAAGGGCGAAGGCCGCGCACGGCCGATTGGTGGGCTAACATATCGGCAGCAGCCAAGGTACAGACCGAAGGCCGGAGAATGTCAAAAGATGTTTGAGAACCTGAAGGAGGACTGGCACACCTACGGCGGGGATATCACCCGCCGCGGTCTCTGGAGTATGGTCGTCTATCGATTTGGAAACTGGCGCTACACGGTTCGGAGTACGCTTCTCAGGAAGCCACTCTCCCTGATTTACAAGATCCTGAGAGTCTTGAGTGAAATCCTTACATCGGTCGAGCTTCCTTGTGAAGCACGTGTGGGACGTCGCCTCTTAATCGAGCATGCCTTCGACATTGTGATCAGCGGCGACGCTGTGCTTGGAGATGATGTTGTGCTGCGAAATGGCGTTACGATCGGTCTTCGGCATCGCGGTCATCGTGGCTCCCCAACCATCGGGAACCGCGTCGACATTGGAGCCGGGGCAAAGTTGCTCGGACCGATCTCGATTGGTGACGATGTAGCCATCGGCGCGAACGCCGTTGTTATAACAGATGTCCCGGCTGGACATGTTGCTGTCGGAGTTCCAGCTCGCATCCGACCGCGCTAGTTACTGAGGCGTACTCACCAAGGCTGTGCAGGTGAGACGCGTCCGCCGTCCGTTTCGCGCCATGCCTGCTCCATAAGTTGCGCGCGCTTTCTATGGCTAGCTGCTTCCACTTGACCGTCGGGCGTTCTCTTTAGGCTTTTGCGAATGGCTCGCAAGCGATACCAGATAATCTCCAGTAGACATATCGCAGCTGTTGAGTAACCTTTGTGCTTGCGAAAGAAGAGTAGAGCGCTACGCATCCTCCAAAGGATGAGCTGTGCACCAGATCGCGACATTTCCACAGTTTTCACCTGCCGCGATGATTCACCACCAATGTGGATGACTTTGATGGAAGGCCAGTACATGATCTTGTATCGGGCCTTTTGTATACGAAGGCAGAGATCGACCTCTTCGTAGTAGAGGAAGAAAGCAGGGTCGAAAAATCCAACTTTCTCCAACGCATCTCTGCGGATGATCGAGTACGCTCCGGGAACCCAGTCGACCTCAGCCTCCATTTCAGGATCGGCCCAAGTGCGGTCGCCCTGACCGAAGAACTTTGAGTGCGCAAACTTATACGCCAGACCGGACATCGTAAGGAACTCCCGCAGCAGAGTTGGGAACATTCGGGCAGAGGGCTGGAGTGTGCCATCGCGTCCAACCAGTTGCCCACCTGCAAGTCCGACCGTCGGATCTGCCTCCATCTTCTGAAACGAGATCTGCAACGAATCGGGCCCAAGAAACGCGTCAGAGTTTAGCAATACGATATAGCGGCCCGTTGCCTCTTGGTATGCGCGGTTGTTAGCGCCTCCAAAACCAAGATTAGTTTCGCTCTGAATCGTCTTCACCCAAGCGAATTCCGAGCGCACCATCGACAGTGAACCGTCTCGCGAGCCGTTATCAATAACGATGACTTCAAGGCTTATATCGCCTGACGGTTGCGGAATAGACTTGAGACAATCACGCAGAATGGAGCATGTATTGAAGGAGACGATGAGGATAGAAATGTCTGGCAAGGCTCCCTCTCTTAAACGCGTAGGCGAAGTCGATGCACAGCTGATTCCGGAGTCCGTCGCTTCGTTGGTCGGCTATGGGTGCTGAATCAGGGTAGCGATGGTAGCAATGCTGATCAGAGGTGATATCTTCGTGAACGTGACTGCTACACGCTCGAATTTGCTCTGGGGCACATAGATTATGTCGCCGTCTTCGAGTTTGAGTTCGATTTTCTTAGACTGCAAAATGTCTGCGTAGTCGACGGTTTGAATGCTTCCCGTAAACTCATGGATGATCTGAATCTTGGGATACCGACCTGCCCTGTCCGTGACAATGCCTCCCGATTCCGCAAGAAGCTGCACGAGCGTCGAACCATTCTGGAGGTCCACTAAACCTGGATGAAGTACCTCGCCAAAGACTGAGACATATCGCTCATGGGGCGATGGGACATAAACGACGTCATTCTTCCGCAACCGCATTTGCAATTCTGGCTTGGCGTCTTCTAGTAACTGTTTGAAATCGGTCCAAATAATATTTTGATTTCCACGAAAAACCGCAACCCGCTCGGGCACTCCGGTTGGCTTTCCCATGATTGCGGGGCTGGTAAGTTCTGACGCCATACCGGCTCTTGACATCACAGACAAAAGGGTGGCGGGTCCATCAAGTTGCATCAAACCTGGATGTGCTACTGCTCCTAAAACCAATATATTGTTGGAACTGTATACATCGACGCCGACCACGACGCTCGGATTTTCATAGAACGGGGTGAGCGCTTGCGTAATCGCTTTAGCAGCTTCACCTCGAGTGAGATCCGACACCTTGACACCACCAACATACGGCAGCGTGACAATGCCATCGGGGCCGACAATTTGCTTTCCGGTAGCTTCAGCATGACCCACAACCATTATTGAAATTTGATCGCCACAACCCAACCTGTATTCTTCGTCCCCTGTTCCTTCGAACGCCTGGAGAGAAGCGATGGCACCTGGACTTGCGGGAGAGGGTTGTTGCGCTTGAATGCTTAAGCCAAAACACATTGCAATCACTGGAAAAAGCTGGGGTAATCTGATTTTTTTCATTCTGACACTCATTTCAAATCAACAGTTAAAGGACATCCATCGACCGGGAGGTAGTGCATAAACTTAATAATTAGATTGGTCAAGAATAACCCATTGAGGCTGAGCATTCCCGTTAATCAGTTGGTGAGCTCGCGGAGGGCTAGATTTATTGCGACCGAAAAACGAGGTTGGTGGAAACTCAAAGAGAGATTCCTCGTTTGGCCTGAAGCGGATGGTAGCGTTCGTAGCCGCGGACTCCGCCGGCCTTCTAATCAGGTTCCTGAGCGACCTCACCCCCCAGTGATTATCGCGCCGGCGTGCTTCGCATTTGTAAGTTATTTCTTATAAATAAGATAGTTCCTAAACCCACTTCGAAACGAGTGGGCTGCCATAGCCTGGCTTTTCCTCATTAAGCTACTTTGACGTAACCGCGATGCTGACGGGCGCGTTGGTCCCGGCGCCGGAAAAGGGAGAGCCACCCAGTGCATTGCCGCTGCTCGTGAAAGCACTGACAGTGCCTGAGCCGGTATTGCCGACCCAGATGTTGCCCGAACCATCGATAGCGATACTCCCTGGGTTGTTCAGCCCGTTGCCTGCGAAGACAGAACCGCTGCCTCCTGTCGAAGTCAGCTTGGTGACGGTGCTGTTGCCGGAGTTCGCGACCCAGGCATTTCCAGAAGTATCGACGGCGACGGCCGAGGGAATATTAATGCCGCCGGAGGTGAATCCACTGGTTCCTGAGATCGCCGTGCCAGTGTTATCCAGCTTGGTTACGCTGGAGTTCCCCTTGTTTGTGATCCATACTGATCCAGTCGCATCCGCAGCGATTGAGCTTGGTGCGTTTAGACCGCCGCCGCCGTAAGTGATAGCGATCGTCCAATCGTTAGGCGGCGAACCAGCGTCCAGCAGTGGCTGGAAAAGTGGGGAACTGGAGCCTAGTTGATTGAGCGCTGCGACGTTTCGTCCAGGCGACTGCGCGATGTTCATGATTGCGGTGATTGTGTCGGTTGGGTAAACCGTGCCGGTTGCATTGGGTGCGAGACTAAAGAGATTGCCGCAGCTGCTTGAATCCCCCGCGACTCCCCCGCCCGAATTGATGCATTGCCCGAGAATATCGCCGAGGGTGTTGATCTCCGTGATCGGCAGACTTGCTCCCGCTGGCAGGGCCGGCCCAGGAAGCTTGCCGGTGGAGGTGGTCACTATCTCATTGATCGCTGCAAATGCGGCTGCCAGGCCGGCCGTGTTTGTAGGGCTGGTGCCGATATTCGCTATGCCTTTCATAAAGGGGGATAGCGCCCAGACCGTTGCGACGGTCGAAAGCTCGTTCATGTTGATGAAGGTGCTGAGATCGGCGCCCCCGCAGGTGCCCAACCCGACCATGAGCGCCAAATTGTTATTCGTTATCGCAGGCGAACTCTTGGTGGCAGGGATTGGCTGTCCGCCTCTGCCCACCAGATACACCTGAGAGCCAGAGGTGCAGGTGTAGCTTGGCAGGTCGAAGTTGCCGGCGGCATCAGATAGAACCGTGGGTCCGAGCGGGGTTGCTGCCGAGCCATACCCCGTTGTGCCTGCCTGGTAGAGCTGCAGTGTCACTCCGGCAGCTGGCTCCTGCCCACCCATGACGATTCCTTTTGCCGCGGTCGTGGCACCTGTAACAGATGTGCCGGATGTTGAATCCAAACGCACACCGCTGCCGCAACCGATAGAGCCAAGTGCTGTGCAGATCGAGCCTGCGAGAAGAATTGCCCTCAACAGAGTAGGATAGTTCATGGCTTTACTCCTGGTTCGGTGGCTGACGCCAATGCAAGCGGCACGACCGGTGCTGTCGCCCCTAGAATTTTAGTGACTGTGTTCCCTGTGCTGCTCGGAATCCACACGCTGCCCGTGATGTCGATCGCGATGCCGGCCGGCTTACTGCCGGTGCCGGAGTAGCCGGTAGAAGGTGACATGGCCGTGCCGGTGTTGCTAAGCACGCTTACGGTGCCATTCGAATTTGCGACCCACATCTGATCCGCACCGTCGACTGCGACTGCAACTGGATTGGTGATGCCGCCACTAGTGTAAGCCGTAGAAGTCATGGGGACCCCCAGTAGGCTGAACTCACTTACGCCGTCGCTGTTTGCGACCCACACGTCGCCCGATGAATCAATTGCCAGGCCGAGCGGGCTAGCAATCGATCCAATACCGCCACCAGTTACCCCGCTTGATCCGCTAATGGCATAGCCGCTTAGGTCCAAGGTGCTAAGGCTGCTGTTGCCGTTGCCAATCCACACGCTGCCACTTGTCGAAATTACATTGGTAGTGGCCGTGGCGGCGGCGTAATCGCCAGCGGCTGCCTGGCTGGCCTGTAGAGTGATGGTTCCGGTTCCGGTGAGGGTAACCATGTTGCCGGAGATGGTGGCCGGGCCGCTCAGAACCGAATAGGTGATCGCCCCAGGTGAGTTCGAGGTCGCCACAACCGCGAAGGGAGCAGCGCCATAAATCTGATTCGGAATGGGGCCGAAGGCCAGAGTCGGTGTCGACGCAAGCACATTGAAACTGGTGGTGGTGGCGGCGGCGAGGTAGCTTCCGGCAGCAGCCTGGCTGGCCTGCAGGGTGACGGTTCCTACTCCAGTTAGAGTGACGGTGTTCCCCGAGATGGTGGCCGGGCCGCTGATGACCGAATAGGTTATGGCACCGGTCGAGTTCGAGATTGCAGAGACCGTAAAGGGTGCGAACCAGTAGGGCAGACTCTGGACGGGAAAGAAGGTGAGAGTTGGTGCAGTGCCGCCGCTGACACTGAAACTGGTCGAGACTGTGGCGCCAGTGTAGCCTCCAGCAGCAGTCTGGCTGGCTTGCAGAGTAACGGTGCCGGCTCCTGTGAGGGTCACCGTGTTGCCTGCGATGGTGGCCGGGCCGCTAACAACCGAGTAGGTAATAGCACCGGTTGAATTCGAAGTTGCTACAACCGTGAAGGGTGCAACCCCGTAAGTCTGATTAGGAATGGAGGCGAAAGTGAAAGTCGGTGTCACTCCGCTGACGTTGAAGCTGGTACTGACCGTCGCGGCAGTGTAGCCTCCAGCAGCCGCCTGGCTGGCCTGCAGGGTGACGGTTCCTACGCCGGCGATGCTAACCGTGTTGCCTGCGATGGTGGCCGGGCCGCTAACAACCGAGTAGGTAATAGCACCTGTTGAGTTCGAAGTCGCTACAACTGTGAAGGGTGCAACCCCGTAGGTCTGGTTCGGGATAGCAGCGAAGGACAGCGTCGTCGTTCCGATGACGTTGAAGCTGGTTGTGACGGTGGCTGCGGTATAGCCTCCGGCCGCCGCCTGGCTGGCCTGCAGGGTGACGGTTCCGACGCCGGTGATGCTAACCGCGTTGCCGGAGACGGTAGCCGGTCCACTGATCACCGAATAGGTAATAGCGCCGGTTGAGTTCGACGTTGCCACAACCGTGAAGGGTGGAGCCCCGTAGGTCTGGTTCGGGATGGAGGCGAAAGCAAGCGTCGGCGTCGCTCCGCTGACATTGAAGCTAGTGGTAGCGGTAGTGGCGGTATAGCCTCCGGCCGCCGCCTGGCTGGCCTGAAGAGTGACGGTTCCGGCCCCCGTAACCGTGACTGTACTGCCCGAGATGGTAGCCGGTCCACTGATCATCGAGTAGGTTATGGCGCCGGTTGAGTTCGAGGTTGCCAAACCGTGAAGGGTGCAACTCCGTAGGTCTGGTTCGGGATGGAGGCGAAGCCCAGAGTCGGCGTCGCCCCAGCCACGTTGAAGCTGATGGTCGTGGTGGCTGCGGGATAGGCTCCTGCTGCCGCCTGGCTGGCTTGAAGGGTGACGGTTCCTGCTCCGGTGATTGTGACCGTGCTGCCTGAGATGATAGCCGGTCCGCTGATGACCGAGAAAGTAATAGCGCCGGTTGAGTTCGAGGTTGCCGAAACCGCGAAGGGTGCGACCCCGTAGGTCTGGTTCGGGATGGCGGCGAAAGCTCAGAGTCGGCGTCGCCGCAGCCACGTTGAAGCTGATGGTCGTGGTGGCTGCGGGATAGACTCCTGCTGCCGCCTGGCTGGCTTGAAGGGTGACGGTTCCTGCTCCGGTTATTGTGACCGTGCTGCCTGAGATGATAGCCGGTCCGCCGACGACCGAGAAAGTAATAGCGCCGGTTGAGTTCGAGGTTGCCGAGACCGCGAAAGGTGCAACTCCGTAGGTCTGGTTCAGGATGGAGGCGAAAGTGAGCGTCGGCGTCGCCCCGCTGACAGTGAAGCTAGTAGTGGCGGTAGTGGCGGTGTAGCCTCCTGCTGCCGCCTGGCTGGCCTGCAGAGTAACAGTACCTGGCCCTGTCAGGGTCACGATGTTGCCGGCGATAGTGGCCGAGCCGCTGATGACCGAATAGGTAATGACTCCGGTTGAGTTCGAAGTTGCCGAGACCGCGAAGGGTGCAACTCCATAGGTCTGGTTCGGGATGGCGGCGAAAGTGAGCGTCGGCGTCGCCCCGCTGACAGTGAAGCTGGTAGTGGCGGTCGTCGCGGTGTAGTTACCGGCAGCAGCCTGGCTGGCTTGCAGGATGACAGCGCCTGCTCCGGTGATAGTGATGGTACTGCCCGAAATGGTAGCCGGGCCGCCGACAACCGAGTAGGTGATAGCACCAGTCGAGTTCGAGGTTGCCGAGACCGCGAAGGGTGCAACTCCGTAGGTCTGGTTCGGGATGGAGGCAAAGCTCAGAGTCGGTGTCCCCGCAGCCACGGTGAAGTTGGTGGTGACAGTCGCAGTGCCATAATTACCGGCAGCCGCCTCGCTCGCCTGCAGAGTGACAGTGCCTACTCCGGTGATTGTGACTGTGCTGCCCGAGATGGTAGCCGGGCCGCTGAGAACCGAGTAGGTGATGGCGCCGGTCGAGTTCGAGGTTGTCGAGACCGCGAAGGGTGCAACTCCGTAGGTCTGGTTCGAGATGGAGGCAAAGCTCAGAGTCGGTGTCCCCGCAACAACGGTGAAGCTGACGGTGGCGGTGGCAGCAGGATAGCTTCCGGCAGCCACCTGACTAGCCTGCAGAATGACGGTTCCTACTCCAGTGATAGTGACGGTATTGCCCGAGATGGTGGCCGGGCCGCTGACGACGGAGTAGGTGATGGCGCCGGTTGAATTCGAGGTTGCCGATACCGCGAAGGGTGCAACCCCGTAGGGCTGGCGTTGTACGGGAGTGAATGCCAGCGTAGTTGTCCCGCTGACAGTAAAGCTGGTGGTGGCGGTGGTGGCGGCGTAGCCACCGGCAGCCACCTGGCTGGCCTGCAAAGTGACTGTACCGGATCCTGTGAGGGTCACGGTGTTGCCCGAGATAGTGGCCGGGCCGCTGACAACCGAGTAGGTGATGGCGCCAGTCGAGTTCGAGGTTGCCGAGACCGCGAAGGGCGCAACTCCGTAGGTCTGGTTCGGGATGGAGGCAAAGCTCAGAGTCGGTGTCGCGGCAGCCACGGTGAAGCTGATACTGGCCAAGCCCGAGGCGTAGATACCCGTAGCAGTCTGATTGGCTATCAATGTGACTTTACCGATCCCGGTAATAGTGACGACATTGCCCAGAGAGGCTAGCCGGGCCGCTGCTGCCTGTATAGGAAATAGCACCGGGAGAGTTCGAGGTTGCTGAGACCGTGAACGGCGCAACCCCATAGGTCTGGTTAGGGATTGCGGCGAAGGTAAAATTTGGCGTCTCTCCTGCAACGCTGAAGCTGGTGGTGGCGGTAGCGGCGGTGTAATTTGTCGTAGCCGCCTGGCTAGCCTGAAGGGTGACGGTTCCGACTCCGGTGATAGTGACGGTGCTGCCCGAAATGGTGGCCGGGCCGCTAACAACCGAATAGGTGATCGCTCCAGTTGAATTTGAAGTTGCTGCGACTGTGAGTGGAGCAACCCCGTAGGTCTGGCTCGGGATTGCGGTGAAGCTGAGCGACGGTGCGGCAGCGCTCACGGTGAAGCTGGTAGTGGCTGTCGCGGTGGAGTAGCTTCCTGAAGCAGCCTGGCTGGCCTGAAGTGTGACGGTTCCGGCTCCGGTGATAGTGACGGTGCTCGCCCGAAATGGTGGCCGGGCCGCTAACGACCGAGTAGGTGATAGCGCCGGGCGAATCGGAGAGGGCCGAGACAATAAAAGGTGCAGCCCCGTATGTTTGGTTCGAGACCGAATTAAAGGCCAGTGATGGGGTCCCTCCACCCGGGGAGGTAGACCAAGTATAGGTCGTCATCGAAAATGGAGGGAGAGTATCTCCGCTAGGGCTGGAGAAAGTCGTCGGCGAAGGCATACTCACTACTGGCGTTTGACCAATCGTCATCGACTCGTTGTTGTCGGTGATGTTCGTGCTCGTGAACACAGTCTTGGTGACTGTACCTGTCGGAGCAGCCGCTCCCGAGAATGTGATCGCCTCAGTGGTAGTCAGGTTCAGGTTGTAGACGATCAGCGAGTAGTTTCCCGCCCCGTCGCCAAATCCAAAGGCCTGTACCAGAGGGACCGCGTGGTTCGCCGCAATGCTGTAGGTCAACGTGGTATATCCCGGGTTCGGCTGCGCTGCCACCTGGTTATACGTTGGGGTACCGGTCTGCGTAGCTGCCAAAAGCTTCGGCAGCATTGCTGAATTGATCATCTGGAGAGCGATTCCCGAGGGTCTATCAATGGCGCTTGAATTGGTTGGTCCCGGCATGATGCGGCTAGCGCCCCACACTGGCGAGTAGAGTGAACTACCTGTTGAGCAACTTCCGGAGGTTGTGCTGGCTGATGTGTAAAAACCGTTCGCGTCCTCCGGCAGAGCAAAGAAATTTTGCACGAGCACGCCGCCATCGCGCGCTCCCAGCAACATGTTTAGCGTGGCGTCCAATCCAGAGCCAACTCCCGCAACCACACCGTTGATGGTGTTCTGACTTATTCCGGTGATGCCGCACTGGGTCCCAAGATTACTCTCGTAGATTGCCCCATTCACGCTCGGATAATTTGAATTTGTCCAGTGCTGAAGGTTGTACACCAGCCCCCCAGTGTTGTTGAGCATCAGATTAACCGGTTCAGCAAACATCGGGCCGAAGATATTGGCGTTGGAGCTTGTATCAGTCAGGTTATCGAACACATACGGTGCACCGTCAATGTAGTCCGGCAGCCCGTTGGTTACCCCGCTGGCTGCCGATAGTACTTCGACATTCCAGCCGTATGGTCCATCGGATTGCTGAATAAATCCCGACATGACGGTTTTCATGTTCGAGTTATAGAACGATGACGCTTTGAACGCCGCGACATTCGCTCCTACCATCGCTCCATAGGTCAATCCCTGGTTGCCGGTCAGGTTCTCGCCGTTTGCCCCATTCCATATTTCGTTGCCCATCTCCAAGTAGATATGATTGAAGACTTGCGTCCACGGAGTTGTCTGACCATAGTTGCAGCGGATCGCCGTATAGGAATTGCCGTTGCCGCAGGTTCCAGACATGTAGGCCGCGATATTGGCCATATCAGTTGGTGTTGAATAGACCGAGAACGTCCACCACGGGTCGGCGCCGATATCCTTGGCCAGCGTAAGGAAGTCATTCAGCCCGTAAGAGACAACCCCCGCATACTGCGAATAGGAGTTGTAGCCGCACAGAGAACGGGCACTGTAGTTCTGAATCATGTTATCGAAGGTACATCCCCATTGTTCTCCGGTCATAAAACGCAGGATTCCCGGCTTCAGAGCTTGCAGCCTTTGGTAGACAGCGTTGCGGAAGATGGTCGGATTACCGCCAGTCGCTGTTTCGGTAAGAGCCAAATCCTGAACCAGCGCAGTGCCCCCTGTAGCGGAAAGAATCACTCTGCCGACATTGACCTGCGAACCCATCTCGCTTGCCGTAAAACTGAAGGAGTAGTTCGTCCAACCTGCGCCGGGGGTTCCGCTCACCGTAGGAGTAACAGTGCCGGAAAGGAAAGTGGTGGTTCCAACCCGGTCGACGGTATAGGTAATTGCAGGAGTTCCAGTCGCACCTTTTGCCCTGAATGTCAGGGTGTAAGTCCCGTTCAGGTTAATAGTACTGTGAAGTACCGGGAATGCTAGTATCATCAAAGTAGTTTGTTATGAGCCCAGTTGCTGATCCGGCAGCTCTAATTTGTAGAGCCTGCGGCGACTGAGACGACGGCGAAACATCGGTCGTCTCAAAAGAAATATTCCCGCCACCTGATGTACTAATGGAAAAGTTGGCATTAGCTGCCGTATAGCCGCCCGCACAGGTACTTAATGCTGTTCGGCAGCGAATAATCATTTGGTCGCCGTTGGAACAAGCGTGGGCAAATGTCGCGTTGATGGTTACGCCATTCCCACCACTGGCCGCAAGACTGGAGGTAATCGTTCCGGTGTCCCCAACATCCGAACCCGAGACCACCTGAAAAGTAGCTCCCTGCCAGAAGTTCGCTGGCTGAGGAGAGCCAGAATTATTGTCTATCCATGCCGAGGTTGTACCTGAACCGCACACCGATGCCTGATTCCAGATCTGCGGAGCAAATGTGGAACTACTGGAAATGAGATTCGCCGTCAGTTGCCCATTCCCATAAGGAACAGAGTCATCCAGATTGATCCCAAAGACATGGCCGCCCGGTCCCGTTGGGAGCGTAGCCGCGACCCCAGCACCCGACGCAGCGGGTATAGAGATATTTGTTTGCGCCTGCGCAGCAAATGCAACTGTGGCAAGCGCTACGGAAGCAAAGATTCGTAAAGCTGTAAAGCGTATACGGATGGTGGAAAATATTACGGGCAAATGAAGCATGGGGACTCCTCACTGGATGTCGGCAACGCGCCCAAAGCAGTACGCCAGAGAAGACAAGTATTACAACGACCCCAGTGACACTTGAGTCCCAACCTATACGAAGTATGACCTCCACGGCATTACACTTCCGTGTTACCGTGCCAGAAAGGATTATGTCAGATCCCGGCGTCCGGCGTGTGAATGCTACGGTTTGCGAAGCAAACTAGCCGCTCCTGCAAGAAACCTAGGAACTCGTTGAAATTCGTCGCATTGTGGAGGGTTTCCGTGCGGTTTGTGTCTTTGTCCAGTTGAAATCTGTTTGAAATGCGCGTCTGGCCGGTGTTCATAGGGTTTACGGGCCACAGGGAAGCACCGAGGCCTGCAACCGCCGTTCAGACACACTGCTTCCTGAGGGGTGGCGGTTGTTGTTGTGTAAGCATCCTGGGCAGGCGCAGCAAGTTGTGTGCGGCGCAACTGAAGACGAACAGCCAGTCTACTTTCTCCAAGCCACGCAGCTTGACCTGGCGCAGCGGGCCGGTCTGCTTGAGCCAACCGAAGCTCTTTTCAATGAGCCAGCGACGGCTGCGACTGACGGCATAGCCAGGCTGGCGTGTGGTTCTGCGGTCCAGGTTGCTCGCGCGGCCTTTGTCGTTCTTCGCCACATGCGGGGTCACGTTAGTTCCCGCACCGTGCGCACAAAATCCCTGGTGTCGTACGCCTTGTCTGCGCCCACGGTGATGCGCCGGGAGCGGCCCATCTGCTTGCGGTGGAGCATCAACAGCGCGGCATCGCGTTCGGCGAATCCGTCGGCATGGGTGACCATGGCAGCGGCAATCAGTCCGTTGCGGTTCTCCACCAGCGCATGGCCCAGGTAGCTCAACTTCGATTCCTTGCCATAGCTCTTCTTGTACAGCCGCGCATCGGGATCCGTCGTGGACTGGTGCGTCTTGTTGCTGCGCTTCTGGCCATGGAAGTTGGTCCCATCACTGTCTCCGGAATCATCCTTGGGGCGGGAACTCTTCTGCGAGGCCCAGGCCTGGATCAGCGTGCCATCCAAACTATTGCTTAGTAGTGTCTGAACAGTATCGTAAACATAATTTCCAAGCAATTGATTCGTATTTTTTGCCAAGTCAAAGATCCGGAATTCAGCTTTAGCTCAATCAGATTTCCAGAGAACTATTTTTCGAAGTGTTGAACTCGCAAATGGTGGGAAGTTGATTTGCCCCGTTTAAGAGGCATTCTTTTAGAGTGGCGTGCAGAAGCCCATCAGCCGTTTGTTAAATCGAGGCTGCTCTGTTCTACATTGGCACAACCACGTATGCGATTGAATAGATCCAATGTTTCGAACAGATTAATCGTTGTGGTCCCAAGGCTTCACTAAAGAGTCGTACTTTGAGAGCACGACTGAAACATTATCGGAGCAAGCTCTTATAGGCATGAACGATAATTGGCGGTGTAATCGCTTTCACGATGGTCTTCATGGTAACACTCTTTGGGCTTTCAACTTCCGGAGCGGCACTTACGCGCTGCATGAAAAGGGTCGAGTGCGAATCGCTGAGTTCTTCTTCAGGGCGACCGTTGGAATAGTAGTAAGTCGCCAGAGACTTACGAGATCTATCTGGAGGGCACGTCAACGGTGTCGGATGTCCGTGAAAAGAAAAATCAGTCGTACTGAAGATCGCACAACGATTGAAGAGCGGTAGTATTTTCTGCTCAGCTTGCGTCATCTCGCGGTTCCACAGTTCGAAATGCCCTCCATATGCTTCGTTCCAGTCCTTGTTTAGATAAAGCAGCAGGTTGATCCTACGATCAAGCTTCAGCTTGCTATGACGGTTGAAGTCCGCATGGACCTCCAGGTGCCCCCCCGGCTTAATCTGATGCAATCCTCCACCAACAAAATAAGGGTCGGGGATGACACCGTCGATCCCGGTGAGCGTCTCAAGAAACTGTATGATGGGGCGGCTGTTTAGGAAATACATGACATTACGGATCGAATCGGGCAGCTTCTCGACAGCATCGAAGGCAAGCTTGCGTTCGTTCTGATTCGCGAATTCGGTCCATTTCAATTCTTTTGGCGCTGGAAAATCACGAAGCACTGCTTCCGCGTCCGGGGTGGGCAGGAAATTGTCAAAGTAAATATGTGCGAACGGCAGGTTGGCCTGGTAACGGGCGGCGTTTTCGCGCGCTAATCTGTCGAGTTTTGCTAGATTCTCATCACTGAACAACATGCTCATTGGAACCCTTCTCCTTGTCGCGATCTCGTTACACAAGACATGCCACGCCTGATGATCCTCCTTGCCGGGTCATCGAGAAAATCGTCCGTCCTGAAAGACTTGTCCATATTGTGGCCTAAACAGTCCAGCTCCGCTAAACGACCTAAGGTCGCTACCGTCACGGAGTGAATGTTGCATCTGCTTAGAATGAGCCGATTCTACACGACATGCGACCGAATAGCGCCTGATTTCTTTTCGGCCAGTCAACGAGGGACAAGCGTAACAAAACGAATGATCTATGAGAGCTTCCCTTGAGTAGAAAACCTGAATCTGGTGGTTGCTCTCTCTTTGAAAATGCCCTGCCCTGTCACTGTCGTCGGAGGAAAGCGAAAAAGCGTTAAATCTTCGTCCATCATTGAATTAGAATGCAATCACTGCTCAATGACATAAGGCACAGAAGACTTGAAATAACGCCTAAAACTGTTCTGGCATTGCGCCAAATCAGAACCTTCCAAAGGATTCTACCCTCTTGACCTCCGAAGGCGTCTCCGATCTAGCTCCACCTCAACTGCGCACCCTCGAAAAGAAGGCCCTGCAAGCCTCGATTTGGTCAATTCTGGAATACGGATCGGGGATGGGTCTGCGAATCGTAAACAGCCTCGTTCTAACCAGACTACTGCTTCCGGCTTACTTCGGAGAGATAACGCTCGTCAGCACATTGGTCGTTGGGATCAGTCTGCTCTCGGATATTGGCCTCGCTCCCAGCGTGATTCAATCCAAGCAGGGAGACGATCCCATCTTCCTGAATACAGTTTGGACCCTGCAAGTATTGCGCGGTGTGATGCTTTGGCTAATCGCGGTTGCTATCAGCTGGCCGATGGCGATTTTCTATCATGATCCGCAGTTGAAATCCCTGCTACCGGTAGTGGCGCTCGGCACATTGATAGCCGGCTTCAACAGTACAAATTTGTTGACGTTATCCCGCCATATTGGGGTCAAGCGACTGTTTGCTATTGACGGAACTACATCCCTTGTAGGCATGGTTGCCACAATTACGTGGGCCTACTTTTGGCCGTCCGTGTGGGCAATCATCGCCGGTTCGTTGATCTCGAGTGTCTATCGCCTTGTGATCAGCTTCAATCCGTCCGTGGCCCCAGGCATTCGCAATTCCTTTTGCTGGGACAAAGAATCAGTGAACAACGTCGTGCATTTCGGGAAGTGGCTTATGATCGCGACAGCCTTCACGTTCTTTGCGACCCAGGCGGACCGGTTGATTTTGGGTCGACTAATCAGCCTTACTTTGCTTGGCATCTATGGACTGGCCTACCAGATTTCCGACGTTCCGCGAGCCATTATTCTCGCTCTGGGAAACAGAGTTGCTTACCCCTTCATCGCGAAGATTATTCATCAACCGATCGATCAGTTCAACAAAGCATTTCGACGCTATCGGTTCTTTGCTCTTCTCGTGGGCGCCGTAACGCTCAGCATTATGGTCAATTGGGGCGGTCTGCTGATTCTGTATCTATACGATCACCGCTATCGCGAAGCGGCTTGGATGATCCCCATCCTTGCGCTCGGCCTCTGGCAGACTCTCCTCTATCAGACGACGTATCCGGTGTTATTGTCGCTGGGGAAGGCAAAGTATAACGCATTTGGAAATGCAGCCTACTGCTTGACCATCTTCATTGGGATACCAATAGCATTCCATCTCTTCGGCATGCTGGGAGCAGTTATCGCAGTTGCAGGCGGAGATTTCCCACTTTATTGTGCAATCCAATTCGGTCTTGCGCGTCAGGGAGTCAGACTATGGCGACAAGATCTAAAAATGACAGGATTGTTCATTACGATCGTAACTGCACTCCACTATCTCAAAGAAATATGATGAACGTTCACTCCATCCAACTTTGCTCGTGAAGAGAAGCCAAATATCCTACGGCGTTTCGGCTACTACAAGGTTAGAAGGTCATTGAAGCGGCGAAAGATTGTAGCTTCGTGATCAAGCATTTCGCCTTCAGCAGCAACTCCCCAACGATGACGACCGTCAATAGAGGGATTCCAGTGTGGCTTATCTGGGTGGCTATCGGTAATAAGGTGCAGATCGAATGCCTGGTGGCAGTTGCAGAAAGGCTCTCGATACAAGTCGCACATAGGAAAAGGGATCGCGGCGAAAGAACCATGTATACTTGGCAATTTGATTTCGGGTCTGGTCGTTCTGGGCTCATTTCGGAATCTCCCAGGTTGAAGCTTGGTGGTTGTGACCTGCCCCCGGAAAATCTCTACCAGTCGGAACTGGAGTTCTCTCGTAATTGACCCGACCCGCAGATTTAAGCCAGAAGCCATTGGAGATTTCGGCATGTGACCCGACCCGCAGATTTAAGCCAGAAGCCATTGGAGATTTCGGCATGCGTGGTTCGGTTCGGCCCGTGTTGACGGGCGGATTTGCAGTTACTGTAGCTCAAGTGAGTGCCTCAAGCAAGGACCTTGAGAGGGATCGTGTTGCGTAGGCCGGAGCTAGCTCCGGCCTACGCAACACGGCGGCAGTGGCACAGGTAGCGGCGAACTCCGCAGGTGTGCGGTCGTCCAGCGCCGAGTGCGGACGTTGGTGGTTGTAGTCGCGCCGCCAGAGGTATAGCTTCCGCCGAGCGTCGGCCAGGTTGAAGAACACCTCCACGTTCAGGCACTCGTCGCGCAGCTTGCCGTTGAAGCTCTCGATGTATCCGTTCTCGACCGGCCTGCCTGGACGGATGAAGTCCAGATGGACGCCGTTCTTGTAGGCCCAGTGATCCAGCGCCTTCGAGGTGAACTCCGTTCCGTAGCACCACACGAAGCACCTGGAAGGTAGTGTTTGAGGAAGGCAGGAAGTCGGGTCGAGGGAGCGTAGCGACCGAGATCCGATTTCCTGGGCCATGGCTGGCCGTAGGTCTCCTAAGCTGAACGTATGCCTACTTTCACTTCAGGAGAGAACCAGCCATGTCCCTTGTCCAGCCTACTCAACCGTCCGCCGTTCTGGTAGCGATCGATATCGCCAAGCTCCGTCACGATGTGCTGATCGAAGCTCCAGGATGGAAGAGCCGCAAGCGCCTGATCCTGCTCAACACCGCAGCCGAGTTCCGTCTGTTTGCTGACTTTCTTCATGGCCTGAAGCACCCGGTGCGTGTCGCCTTCGAGGCCACCGGCAACTACCATCGGCCCGTTGCCCACTTCCTGAAGAGCGAGGGATTCCATCTGGAGTTGATTGCCTCACTCGCTGTGGCCCGTACCCGTGAAGCGATGCATAACTCGTGGGACAAGAACGATCCGAAGGATGCCCAGGTTCTGCTTCATCTGCTCAAGACAGGCGTGACCCAGCACTACCATGACCCGCTCGCGAACCAGATCCATGACTTTCAGGAACTGTCGCTGACCTATGCTCAGATTTCGCTGGAGAAGACACGGACGCAGCATCGGCTCTTGACTCATTACTTGCCGCTCTACTTTCCGGAGATCGAGCGGTACTATCATGCCTCCGTTCTGAGTGGCTGCTTGCCTTCCTCCAGGTGTTCCCCACACCGGCTCTGATTGCACGTCTCTCGATGGAAGACTTTGTCCAGCAAGCCTGGACGGTCGTCGGACGCAAGGTCAGTAAACAGCGGCTACTGGAAGATATCTACCGCACGGCTCACACCTCGATCGGGATCCCGGTCGAGGTGGACTCAGAAGCAGTCGCCATGTTCCGAGTTGTGCTCGGCGAGATGATCCGCCTCTGCCAACTGCGCGATCAGCTGGAACAACGTGCTGCGCTTCACCTCAAGGAGAACACCGACTCCCGCCGGCTTCAGCAGATCCCCGGCATCGGTCCCATCCTGGCGCTGACCATCCTTGCCGAAGCCGGCGATCTGCGGCGTTTTAGCCATCATCGGCAGTTCCTCAAGTTCTGCGGTCTTGATCTCTCGACTCAGCAGTCGGGCCAGTTCCGGGGCGCCACGAAGCTGTCCAAGTATGGCAACGCACGCCTTCGCTGTGCCTTCTGGATGGCCGCCACTGTGGCGGTGCGTCTGCGTGAGAACAGCTTCCGGGACAAGTACGAACGATATCTCCGGCGTGATCCCTTCAGTGTCGATCGCAAGCGCATGGCGTATGTCGCCGTGGCCGCCAAGATGGCGCGTGTCGCTCATGGGATCATCAAGACCGGAACCGACTTCCGTTGCTTCCATGAAGCAGCGGCGCCAAGTGGAAGAGCCGCTTCACCTGGGCCGTCGAGGCCGTGAGGACCTCGTAGATAATGATCCGGCCTTCCACTTGGTTGAGATTTCATTTTGAGTACAGTGGAGACTGCGCACCCCTGCAGATCTTGTGTCGCTATGGTCGAACGCTCAGCCCTTGCTCGTGGAAGCCACTTGGAGGTACAGTCGTCATCAATCACATCCCATGCGGGATGCTAAGGGACCTTCTCTTCTCTCAAGCTTTTCTTTCCCGTGTTAGTACGTTGTCCACGGTGACTCACTCTGGAGTGCTTTGCAGGACGACGATCTTCTCCAACGCCGTGGCCACCTTCTCGCCGCTGAGGACGTTGTCAGCGAACAGCGTCAGGCACTCGCGTGTGAACTGATCGACGACCATCAGCACGCGGATCAGCGTCCGTCCGGAAGTCGTTGCGCAACGAAATTCACGCTCCACTTCCGGTTGGGACGCACTGCCTGTCCTAACGGCAGTAGCGAGATTTTTTTGTTGTCCGTCGAATTCGGACTCGAGGATGTTTTGATAAAGCTAGCGAGGAGAGCAACAGAGCCGCTTAATAGCGGCGGGACTTCTGTAGAATAAGTTAGTTTTCATGCCGCTACTATTTCAGTGTCTCGGTCCGTGAGGTTCTTACCCAGGCTGCACGACTTCTGGCCATTCGAATGATCGCAGGAACCATGCTGATTTTCGAGGCAACAAAGAGAGGCGCCCGGGCAAGCGCACGTAGATCTCCGGATGGGTCCGGGCGCGAGAAAACTGCATAGAGAAGATGAAGAGTGACAATGGCGATCCCGAAGATCGCATAAAGACGAAGGATGGGGACGGGTAATACGATGAGCACACAAAGGCCAATGACCTCCATCGCGAGCGGCAGGCCGGCAAGATCCATTAGCGGTTCGAGGAACGTGCTACGTCCACGAAGCACCTGCAGAAAAAGGAACAGGCCATGAATACGCAACATGCGCAGGCGCCCTCCTTCCCAGCGAGCGCTTTGAGTCGTGGCTCCCCCTCCGCCTGCAGGAACCTCCGCCCAAACTCGAGCTTCCTGCACAAAATCACAGCGGAAGCCGGCAGCAACCAGCAAGAGATGAAACTCGAGATCCTCAACTATCGAGTGAGCAACATAAGGAACCCGTTCGATGACCTGCCGGCGGAGAGCAAAACCGTTACCGAAGATGCCGCATGAGAGATCAAGGCGGTGTCTACCTATTGGCCGAACAACATTCATACAGAAAAATGCGAGCGCCCGCAAACGTGATTTGGGATTGTTTGGATCGCTCTGACATTCGTATCTGCACTGGAGTACCAGTGAATACTTTAGCCGCTGCCGCACTAACGACACGAGGTCGGCAGAGACGGTGGAGTCAGCATCAATGATCATCGCCGCATCCGCCCCAAGCTCTTGAAGGCTATGCGAAATCCATGTGCGAGTGCATTTCCCTTTCCTGCAAGATCCGGATTGTCCAGCACCGACACCATCGCGCCGGCTGCGCGGGCATTCTCGGCGGTACCGTCCACGCAATTATGTGCGATGACAAGGATGTAATCGTCGCTGCCCGCGGACGCAGCCAGACTCTTAACGCACCTGCCGATATTCAATTCCTCATTATGGCTTGGGACAAGAATGACAAGCCGTTTGACTGAAGGCAGTCCGAGTGCCGGGGTTTTCCGCCTGCTCCGTGGCATCATTGCGGCTAGAGTGACCACAAGAAGTTCGGCAAGCAGTGGAGCCGTCACAACAACGAGCGGAAGTCCAAAGATCAGGCAGATGGCATATGCACGATGCAGAATCATCGGGAACTCCAGGGGATGGTTCTCAAACCGACCTGCTTTCGCTTGTCTATTTACCTTGCCAGTTGCACGGTTGTGGGTCTAAGGCTCAGCCTTGCAAAGGCCGTAACATCCGAGAAAACCGCTCGAATTGTTTTGGTTCAAGCTGAATGAGGAGTAACCTTGGATCGCAGACGGAATGATATCGTCTGCGCGGACCCATTCTAACGGCGCTTTCATTTGAACTAGTCTGTCCATATAATAAATTTGCAAAGTCTGCGACGTGCGAGTTGCCGTCCGCCTTAGCTCCATACTTTTCGAATCTATTAAAATTCGCGAAAATTTTCGGCCCACCTATCTAAACCATTCGCTGCTTGCGCCTCGACAAGAAGCCGTCCGTCCCGCATCCCAAAGGGAACTGGTAGCACCAACAGCATGCTGTCGGTGCATCATCGCGATGCCTTCATCCGCCATTTTTAACTCCTTAAACGGATTTATGTACGGTCATGGCAAGCAGCCGAAATAAAGAACATTTTACGATCAGATCGGAAATGCTGTTAACCCTTCGACCTTCATCAACCGGATAAAGTCACTTGTCTGTCTCCGAAGATCAATATTTACACGTCAATCTTCCAACGAATCAAGGCTAGGGCCAACTGACCCAAAACCCAAAAACTAAGCCAAGTTGAAGTTGAGGATTTTCGCCTGTGGTGGTTCTCTGGAAGAGAGAGGAGAGCCTGATATGGGCAAGCGTGGTCATAGCGAAGAGGAGATTCTGCGGGTGTTGCGGGAGGCGGAGTCTGGGGACACGGTGGTGGAGGTCTGCCGCAAGCATGGGATCAGCCAGCAGACGTTTTATCTGTGGAAGAAGAAGTATGCGGGTCTGGGGCTGAACGAGCTGCGGGAGCTGCGGCAGTTGCGCGACGAGAACGCGAAGCTGAAGCGTCTGGTGGCGGATCTGAGCCTGGACCGTCACATTCTGCAGGAGATCGTCGCAAAAAAACTGTAAGGCCTCGTGCGCGGCGCGAGCTGGCGGAGTGGGCGCAGGCTGTCCACCGGATAAGCCAGCGGCGGGTGGCGCAGCTGATCCCGGTCGATCGGATGACGCTGCGCTACGAACACCACCGCGACCCGCAGGAGGCCTTGCGGATCCGTCTACGAGAGCTGGCCGGCAGCCGTGTGCGCTACGGCTACCGGCGGCTGACAGTGCTGTTGAAGCGCGAAGGCTGGGAGGTCAACGCCAAGCGCATCTATCGGCTGTACACCGAGGAGGGTCTGATCGTGCGAACCAAGAAGCGCAAGGAACGAGCGCAACGGCAGCGCGTGGCGCAGGGATCGGCGCTGCGGCCGAACCAGAAGTGGAGCATGGATTTCGTGGCACAGCGGCTGCCGGACGGCCGCTGGATCAGGGTGCTGACGGTGGTCGACCAGTACACACGCGAGTGCGTGACACTGCTGGCCGACAACACGCTGAGCGGCGAGAAGGTGGCTGTGGCCCTGGACAAGGCGTTGCTGCAACGCGGCGCGCCGGAGTCGATCACCGTGGACAACGTACTAACACGGGAAAGAAAAGCTTGAGAGAAGAGAAGGTCCCTTAGCATCCCGCATGGGATGTGATTGATGACGACTGTACCTCCAAGTGGCTTCCACGAGCAAGGGCTGAGCGTTCGACCATAGCGACACAAGATCTGCAGGGGTGCGCAGTCTCCACTGTACTCAAAATGAAATCTCAACCAAGTGGAAGGCCGGATCATTATCTACGAGGTCCTCACGGCCTCGACGGCCCAGGTGAAGCGGCTCTTCCACTTGGCGCCGCTGCTTCATGGAAGCAACGGAAGTCGGTTCCGGTCTTGATGATCCCATGAGCGACACGCGCCATCTTGGCGGCCACGGCGACATACGCCATGCGCTTGCGATCGGCACTGAAGGGATCACGCCGGAGATATCGTTCGTACTTGTCCCGGAAGCTGTTCTCACGCAGACGCACCGCCACAGTGGCGGCCATCCAGAAGGCACAGCGAAGGCGTGCGTTGCCATACTTGGACAGCTTGGTGGCGCCCCGGAACTGGCCCGACTGCTGAGTCGAGAGATCAAGACCGCAGAACTTGAGGAACTGCCGATGATGGCTAAAACGCCGCAGATCGCCGGCTTCGGCAAGGATGGTCAGCGCCAGGATGGGACCGATGCCGGGGATCTGCTGAAGCCGGCGGGAGTCGGTGTTCTCCTTGAGGTGAAGCGCAGCACGTTGTTCCAGCTGATCGCGCAGTTGGCAGAGGCGGATCATCTCGCCGAGCACAACTCGGAACATGGCGACTGCTTCTGAGTCCACCTCGACCGGGATCCCGATCGAGGTGTGAGCCGTGCGGTAGATATCTTCCAGTAGCCGCTGTTTACTGACCTTGCGTCCGACGACCGTCCAGGCTTGCTGGACAAAGTCTTCCATCGAGAGACGTGCAATCAGAGCCGGTGTGGGGAACACCTGGAGGAAGGCAAGCAGCCACTCAGAACGGAGGCATGATAGTACCGCTCGATCTCCGGAAAGTAGAGCGGCAAGTAATGAGTCAAGAGCCGATGCTGCGTCCGTGTCTTCTCCAGCGAAATCTGAGCATAGGTCAGCGACAGTTCCTGAAAGTCATGGATCTGGTTCGCGAGCGGGTCATGGTAGTGCTGGGTCACGCCTGTCTTGAGCAGATGAAGCAGAACCTGGGCATCCTTCGGATCGTTCTTGTCCCACGAGTTATGCATCGCTTCACGGGTACGGGCCACAGCGAGTGAGGCAATCAACTCCAGATGGAATCCCTCGCTCTTCAGGAAGTGGGCAACGGGCCGATGGTAGTTGCCGGTGGCCTCGAAGGCGACACGCACCGGGTGCTTCAGGCCATGAAGAAAGTCAGCAAACAGACGGAACTCGGCTGCGGTGTTGAGCAGGATCAGGCGCTTGCGGCTCTTCCATCCTGGAGCTTCGATCAGCACATCGTGACGGAGCTTGGCGATATCGATCGCTACCAGAACGGCGGACGGTTGAGTAGGCTGGACAAGGGACATGGCTGGTTCTCTCCTGAAGTGAAAGTAGGCATACGTTCAGCTTAGGAGACCTACGGCCAGCCATGGCCCAGGAAATCGGATCTCGGTCGCTACGCTCCCTCGACCCGACTTCCTGCCTTCCTCAAACACTACCTTCCAGGTGCTTCGTGTGGTGCTACGGGACAGAGTTTGCAAGCAAGGCGATGGACCTCTGGGCCTCAAGAACGGTGGGCATCTGGACTTCATCCGGTCTGGCAAGCCCGGCGAGAACGGTTATATCGAAAGCTTTAATGGCAAGCTACGGGACGAGTGCCTGAACGTGGAGATTTTCTTTAACTCGACCGACTCTAGGCGGAGCTGCATTTCCGGCGGCAGGACTACAACCATCAGCGTCCCCACGCTGCGCCGGCCGGACCCCGGCAGAGTTCGCCGCCACGTGCACCGGCGGCTGGGATCATAGTGAAGAATAACCACCCATCAACCCAGTTGCTTGAGGCACTTACTTGAGCTACCCTCACCGCGAATCTGCCGGTGAATCCGGCGCAAACCGAACCACAACTGGTCGAAATTCCCAACCTCTTCGGCCTAGTTTCCCGGTGCAGGTCACTCACTCAAGTCACCAAATTTCACTCCGATCCATGGAATTGAGTTAGCTTTAAAGAAATGCCCCTCATCGTTCTCATTCCAGCGATCGTATGCATGATCATGGTGTTCCGTGCGGGAACACGACGCGCGTTCGTCTCAGTGGTTGTGCCAATTTTGATGTTACTGCCCACCGATTTTTATGTGCGATTACCGCATTCACCACCTCTCGGCTTCGAGGATGCAATCCTCGCATGTTTGGGCATAAGTATGATTCTGATGGATATCCACAGGTGGAAATTCTCTCGGGCGGATATTTGGATGACTGTATTTGTTGTTTCCTCAGCCTATTCTGAGAGGCTACCCTGGGGGATCAACGGCGCATTTTTAGCTTTAGTTGGCACGATTTTGCAGGGCTTTGTGCCCTATATGGTGGGGAAATTACTTATAGAACAGCCAGGGGTACGAGTAGAGACAGTTAAATCTGTCGTCAAATTTATGAGTGTAGCTTGCATCTTATCGATACCTCAGTATTTCCTGAAGATCAATCCGCACATGCATTTCTGGAGTCATTTTTTCCCGGGTCAATTTCCTGAAGCTCCACAGATCCGGTCTGGTGCCGGCCGCGTTGCAGGTCCATATGGGGTGGCGGAATCAGCTGGAATGGTCTTGATGATAGGTTTGTTTTTGGCCCTGTGGCTTCAACGTTGCACGTCTTCCAAGCTGGACGTTATTGGACACTTCTCCCCCCCCCCTAAAATATATTAAAAGCCTCATATTCATACTGATTGTAACGCTGTTTATGACCCAGTCGAGAGGTCCTTGGCTAGGATCGATAGTCTGTCTGAGTGTAGCCTCCATCGGCCGTGCGAAAAATTCTCTTCGCCGAGCGGTTTTCGTAATTGGCCTCGGACTGCTGGTAGGGGTTCCCTTATACCACTTCGCCAAAGACTATGTCTCTGGACCGAGTGATGAGACTGGCAGCGAAAGACAAACGGCTCAATATAGGGCTCAGTTGATGGACAATTACGTCCCACTCGCTAAATTGGGGGGTGCCTGGGGTTGGGGAAATCTCTTTCCGAGAATGGGAGGACAGGACTCAGTCGATAATGAGTTCCTTCTTGTGTGGCTGGTTCAAGGATATGTTGGATTAACATCTCTGATCCTTATTTTCTTAGAAGCTGGAGTATCTTTCCTTCGAGTAGGAATAGCGACGCGCCCATTCTCTGAGCGATATTTCGTTTTTACTCTACTTGGAATTCTGTTGGGCTTTGCTGTGTGTTTGAGTACTGTTTGGTTAGCAAATCAGTCCTACGAGCTGTTTTTCCTTCTTATTGGATGGTCTCAATCCATTCGGCCTGTCGACCTCGACGATCGACGATTCCACGAGGAAATGGTTGCCTATGAATTATCTAGACCTGATTCTGTGCTTGTCTACACCTAACCCAAGTCGGTTCTTCTCAAGTGTGTGTATGCGCTGATCTTTATCGTCAATGATCTTACCTCGATTGGACGGTTGGGCGCTCTTCGACCACAAAGGTCACCAACGCTTACGAGTTTTGTTGAACTGTCATTTCGGCCTGAATGCTATCATGAGCTAGGCTGCGGTACGGCAGGCGTTTGCCTCAAAAAGAGCAAATGAGAATGTTCGACTGCATAGCGGCTGCAATCTCGACGTGGAATTAGGTGTCAAGCAAACAGGCGTTTCACGATCTGGCGCCAAAGATTAATAGAATCAGGAATATAAGGAGTTCCGGGCACAATGGGTGTGGGTTCAGATTCGCCTGTAACGGGCTTGCCACCGGCTCTAATCTCGATGCAAGCGGCGGAAGAAAAGGGACTCAATCTCAATCTGGATTTTGGCCGTAGCCTTCGTATGCGTCGCGGCGTAGGAATCGCAGTTGGCACATTCACACTGCTGGCTCTCATTCCCTTCGGCCTCACAAGGAAACCCTTTTTCCAGGCCACCAGCCTCATCTACATACAACCGGTTGTCTCCAAAGCTGCGACGGATACCTCCGGAAGCTATGATTCTTATCGTTACGACGCCTACGTAGCTCAGCAGCTTGTAACATTGCATCGCCCGGACCTTCTTGGCGAAGCACTAGACCGGCTTCCCCCGCCAATCAGAGCGACCCTTAGTTCAGATAAGGTTAGGGCGATTAAGGAAATGGAAGGGAGTCTTAAAGCCGAACGAATACCAAGCAGTTATCAAATTTCTGTGAGCGTAGAGGGGGTAGATCCCGTTACAGTTGCACCTATCGCCAATGCGATCACAGCAGTCTACCTCGAGAACGGTCAGCAGGATGATCTTGCACTTAGCCACCGGCAATTGGAGTCCCTGGTGCAGGACCGGAAACTGATTGAGGATGAACTTGAAAAGAACCGTCAGGAACAAGCTGATCTGAGCAATGTTCTTGGTATGGCCGACACGTCTAGCGACGGCGGCAATCCGTTCGATGTCAACTTGGCTGATCTGCGAACCCAACTGGCTGCCGCTCGTAGTGCGCACGCTGTCGCTGAAGCCCAACTAGCTTCGGTGAACGGCAAGCAGTCCCAGTTAGATTCAGCGGCAGACTCCGTCGTACGAAGCGATGCCGAGTTGTCGGCACTGAGAGCGAATCTAGGGGCGCGCCGCGGAACACTAGTCGCCGAAATGAGCGGTCTCACTCCCGGCAATCCTTTATATAAGAGGGATCAAGCAGAGCTGAATGAGTTGAGCGAAACGCTTAATGATTTGACTAAAGAGGTCACTCATAAGTCTGGGCAGACTCTGAAAAATCAACTTGCGCTCGAGGCGGCCCGAACCGGAGATGTACAGGCAAGGCTCGAGGGGGAGCTTGCACGTCAGACAGCGGCGGCAACAGCGAGCACGCCGAAGTTGCAACGAGCCCGGGATCTCGCAGAATCTATTAGGCTGCTACAAGCGCGTTACGCCGACGTCGATAATGCGATCCACTCCCTTATGCTTGGGCAGAATCCGAGCTTTGCCGCACACACTTCCCTGATTGCGACGCCACCCACAGCGCCCCTGCCAAGCAAAAAAATTGCCATCCTCGTCCTGGCATTTCCCATAGCTGTTCTCTTTGGGGTGGCTACTGCGCTCATCATGCAAAAGCTCGATTCAAGAATATATATCGGGGAAGACGTAGATCATGTTCTTAAAATATCCTCCGATGGCAGTACTCCCCGTCTCAGACGAAGTAGACCCAGGAGTCTATGAGGAATTTCTTTTTCGGCTTGTCGCTGGGCTCGATCAGGCACACCGCGTGGGCGGGGCGCACACTTTCATCTTTACCCCAAGCTCCCAAGGTACCCCTATTGACGATCTGGTCACTTCGGTCGCCACCGAAATGGAATCGCTGGGTTACCAGGTTATGACCATCTCCGCTACTGATGCTTTAAGCCCCATCGAGTTGAACAGGGAAAAATCATCACCGGCGGGGCAGCACTCGTCGGAACTCGTGCCCTCGAACGGTAATACTGCTTTGCGAATCAGACGTGAGAGTCTAATCGACGAGCATCTAGAACGTCTAAAGCGGCAGGTTGATTTTCTTTTCATCAAAGCGCAACCCATCCGTTCTTCCGCTGAGGCCGAATTCGTGGCCCGGTTGGGCGACGTAACCGTACTAGTCGTTGAATCCGGAAAGACCACCCGAAAAGAGCTGAAAAAATGCCTCTCGCTCATACGGCGGCTCCGGGCGCGTGGTCTTGCAGCCGTTGTGACTGGACTTAAAGTTAGACCACGCAGACAATGAATTTATTCAGTCTGTTCACCTCGCAGAACATCGGGAGCGCCCGAATCGTTCTGCCAAGTCACCCGATGGGATGCTGACGATAGGCCGTATATGATGAATAGAAAGTGGACGAATCTAAACGAATGAAAGCACCCTTATTCAGAGTCGCGTTCCTTCAGTGAATCGGCTAAGCGATGTGATCGGCGCTAAAAGTGTAATCGCATCAGTTCACTACGTTTTGCGAAAACGACGGTGTCGCTAAATCGCCGACCATTTAGGGCAGCTTCCTGTGGTCTGCGCGATTTTTTGTACCGATGAGAGTGATTAGTGTAGCGTCTATCTTGGTCGATCGATAGTCGCCGTCGGGGGTGTGGTGAACTCGCCACCGCTCAGCCTGCACCTGGTTCCTCTCATCTGGTAGAAGATTTCGCCGTTCAGGAACTCGTCCCTCAATTTCGAGTTGAACTCTCACAGTGCGCCTAGGAACTTGTTGAAATAGGCACCCTGTATGCGGTGTTGGCCAGGGTGTATTCGTCTTACAGATATGCGTGGAGACGAGCGAGTTCAGGACGGGATGTTCAGTTATGTGTCGTTGCAGCAGCGAGTGCCTTCAGATCATCCGTTGCGCGAAGTGCGCAGGGTGACCGACACCGTACTGCGCAGGCTGAGTCCGGAGTTGGACGCGCTGTACGCGGACTCTGGGCGGCCGTCGATTGCGCCGGAGTACATTCTGCGAGCGCTGCTGTTGCAGGTATTCTTTTCCATCCGCTCCGAGCGTCTGCTGGTCGAGCAGATCGACTACAACCTGCTCTTTCGCTGGTTTGTGGGCCTGGGCATGGATGATGCAGTGTGGAATCACGCGGTGTTTTCGAAGAACCGCGACCGTCTGCTGACCTCCGAGGTAGCGCAGCGGTTCTTCGCCGAAGTGAACAGGCAGGCGAAGAAGTTTATGTCGGACGAGCACTTCACTGTGGATGGCACGCTGATCCAGGCCTGGCCTCGCAGAAGAGTTTCCGCCCGGAGGATGATTCCGGAACAGTGATGGACCAACTTCCATGGCCAGAAGCGCAGCAACAAGACGCACCAGTCCACGACGGATCCCGATGCGCGGCTGTACAAGAAGAGCTATGGCAAGGAATCGAAGTCGAGCTACCTGGGCCATGCGCTGGTGGAGAACCGCAACGGACTGATTGCCGCGGCCATGGTCACCCATGCCGACGGATTCGCCGAACGCGATGCCGCGCTGTTGATGCTCCACCGCAAGCAGATGGGCCGCTCCCGGCGCATCACCGTGGGCGCAGACAAGGCGTACGACACCAGGGATTTTGTGCGCACGGTGCGGGAACTTAACGTGACCCCGCATGTGGCGAAGAACGACAAAGGCCGCGCGAGCAACCTGGACCGTAGACCACACGCCAGCCTGGCTATGCCGTCAGTCGCAGCCGTCGCTGGCTCATTGAAAAGAGCTTCGGTTGGCTCAAGCAGACCGGCCGCTGCGCCAGGTCAAGCTGCGTGGCTTGGAGAAAGTAGACTGGCTGTTCGTCTTCAGTTGCGCCGCACACAACTTGCTGCGCCTGCCCAGGATGCTTACACAACAACAACCGCCACCCCTCAGGAAGCAGTGTGTCTGAACGGCGGTTGCAGGCCTCGGGGGTGCTTCCCTGTGGCCCGTAAACCCTATGAACACCGGCCAGACGCGCATTTCAAACAGATTTCAACTGGACAAAGACACAAACCGCACGGAATCCCTCCCACAATGCGACGAATTTCAACGAGTTCCTAAGGTAGAAGCTATAGGAGATCCCGCCGATATGGTGCGCGGTTGCGTGATGGAGTAGATGCTTGAATGGGGCGGATTGAAGACCGAAAAGGATGCAACAGGCCCCCCGGTTGTCGTGAGCCAGTCTTGCCTTTGACCGGAAAAGAATTGCTTAAAAAAGAAAAAGAAGTCGTTTAAATTTCGAGGTTCAAGTGTCTCAACTAAGTTGTACAACTGCAAAACGCTTTATGCGCAAAGATGCGAGAAGGAAGCGCCGGAAATGCGGCTTACCTACATCTTCCGCGGGAATCTCAGCGCTAGGAATCATCTCCCTGGTCAATTCCATCTTCAAACCTCTTGGCACGGCTTTTGCGTGTCATTGAACCACCTGTTCGTATGACTCTGGCGGAGACTCAATCTTCCGAGCGGGTGGCATCTTTCATGGACCGACATGGACTGGGTATATTGGACGCATAGCCAACACCCGTTTAAGGGTGCTTCTGCATGAGGTCAAGCATGGGAACACCGCCTGCTTATGTTAAGCCCGTCAAAATATGGTCAGAAACAATTGCTCCACCGACGGACTGCACATCGGTGAGCCTGCATTACTTTGAGGGCGGTAACTACAAGAAGATGACCGTGAAAAATATGAGGCCAACCTATTTCGATCAAATAGTCGTGTCAACTGTATCCGAAACCTTACCGGCCCACACCTATCCGATCGATCCGTTCAACTCTGTGCGCAATCTAACCCGTAATAGTTTCCATCTGTGCAGACAGTTGGGCGCCTCGATAGGCAAACCGGTCCTCTTTTCTAACCCTGTACTGGATATGCGATTTTTGGGGCCAAATAATATTGCGCATCTCCTGATCGACATCATTCCATACTATCTGCTCGCGAGAGACGTAATCGGGCCTGAAATCACAATACTGCTGCATCCGGTCGGAGAGCCGTTTTCCAGTTTGCTCAAGCTATTCAACGTATCTTTCGTCTGGGAGGATCGTCGCGTAACCGGGGAAATCATAAAAATAAGCGGGACCCGCGGCCTCGCCGTCCACAATCTGTTCCGCATGTTCGAGTGCACTGGAATCGACTTCGCGCCCAACGTGTATGCGAATGTGGATGTCGGCTCAGGTCCGCAGTTCGAGAGGATATTTCTGGCACGCCGTGCTCCGCGCAATCTGGAAAATCAAATGGAAATAGAAGACATCACGAACAAATACGATTACAAAACCATATTCATGGAAGATTACTCGGTCCAGGAGCAGCTCAGCATCGGAGCGCACGCTAGGCACGTCATTGCGATCCACGGCGCCGCGATGAGCTTCCTGCTGATGAATAAAAAGGTGGAATCCCTCATAGAGATATTCCCGTCGAATGTGTACCATCAGTTATTTCCGGTATCTCTCGGCCGGCGCGTCATCCGGTATGAACAAATAATTCCCGACTTTGATCCAAGCGTGGGCCATAGCGGCTGGGACGCAATTTCTTATTTTAAGAGTCAAAATTTTTCACTGAATCCACAGTTGTTGGACAAGTTGCTCTGTGAGATCCTCTGAGGAACTCGTTGAAATTCGTCGCATTGTGGAGGGTTTCCGTGCGGTTTGTGTCTTTGTCCAGTTGAAATCTGTTTGAAATGCGCGTCTGGCCGGTGTTCATAGGGTTTACGGGCCACAGGGAAGCACCCCCGAGGCCTGCAACCGCCGTTCAGACACACTGCTTCCTGAGGGGTGGCGGTTGTTGTTGTGTAATCATCCTGGGCAGGCGCAGCAAGTTGTGTGCGGCGCAACTGAAGACGAACAGCCAGTCTACTTTCTCCAAGCCACGCAGCTTGACCTGGCGCAGCGGGCCGGTCTGCTTGAGCCAACCGAAGCTCTTTTCGATGAGCCAGCGACGGCTGCGACTGACGGCATAGCCAGGCTGGCGTGTGGTTCTACGGTCCAGGTTGCTCGCGCGGCCTTTGTCGTTCTTCGCCACATGCGGGGTCACGTTAAGTTCCCGCACCGTGCGCACAAAATCCCTGGTGTCGTACGCCTTGTCTGCGCCCACGGTGATGCGCCGGGAGCGGCCCATCTGCTTGCGGTGGAGCATCAACAGCGCGGCATCGCGTTCGGCGAATCCGTCGGCATGGGTGACCATGGCCGCGGCAATCAGTCCGTTGCGGTTCTCCACCAGCGCATGGCCCAGGTAGCTCAACTTCGATTCCTTGCCATAGCTCTTCTTGTACAGCCGCGCATCGGGATCCGTCGTGGACTGGTGCGTCTTGTTGCTGCGCTTCTGGCCATGGAAGTTGGTCCCATCACTGTCTCCGGAATCATCCTTGGGGCGGAAACTCTTCTGCGAGGCCCAGGCCTGGATCAGCGTGCCATCCACAGTGAAGTGCTCGTCCGACATAAACTTCTTCGCCTGCCTGTTCACTTCGGCGAAGAACCGCTGCGCTACCTCGGAGGTCAGCAGACGGTCGCGGTTCTTCGAAAACACCGCGTGATTCCACACTGCATCATCCATGCCCAGGCCCACAAACCAGCGAAAGAGCAGGTTGTAGTCGATCTGCTCGACCAGCAGACGCTCGGAGCGGATGGAAAAGAATACCTGCAACAGCAGCGCTCGCAGAATGTACTCCGGCGCAATCGACGGCCGCCCAGAGTCCGCGTACAGCGCGTCCAACTCCGGACTCAGCCTGCGCAGTACGGTGTCGGTCACCCTGCGCACTTCGCGCAACGGATGATCTGAAGGCACTCGCTGCTGCAACGACACATAACTGAACATCCCGTCCTGAACTCGCTCGTCTCCACGCATATCTGTAAGACGAATACACCCTGGCCAACACCGCATACAGGGTGCCTATTTCAACAAGTTCCTAGACACAGGACTGTATTGTTTGCCGTGGTTTACGTGTGGCCGAAACTGAATAGTATTTGGCTTGTATTGATCATCTATGGAGTTCTGACATCGCTGATCACCGAATGCTTCTATCGCCTGGTTGAGAGACCTTCGGTTGAACTCGGCCGGCATTTGGCCTCAAGACGACGCACTGCGCCGATCAGAACAGCGATAGTAAGCGGGTAATTCGAGCAATCTCAATCGGAACAAGGCGGAAAAACTTCCTTGGCGCCGGTGCAATCCTCTTTGGTGGCTGCCATCACTGGTATCTTTCCAGCGGATAAATGCCAGAAGACAAACGATGTTTGGAAAACCACTTCCGATTTTCCGGGGAATCAAACAGCCAGCGTACAACCGTGTCTTCCCACTTTACCGGAAGCTGCAGCCGTTTCCAGGCGGCAGCTGAACCCGCCGACAGCCGGTGATAGAGTTCGGGGTCGGAGAACGCCTGCTCAATGCGTCGGGCAAGAACCTCGAAGTTGCCGGCAGAAAATATCAGAGAATCCTCGCCGTCAGTTAGATTGCCCCTGAACATGGGATGGTCAGACGCGATCAACGGTGTTCTGGAGCAAAGGGTCTCGTAAATGGTCATGGGAAATCCTTCCGGACACTCATGCCGGCTGGGCACAATCACCGCGTCAGCCTCGCGCATTGCCTTAAGAATCGCATCGTGTGAGACAAGGCCCAGGAAGGCTACCCGGTGCGCAATCTTCAGTCTCTCCGCCATGCTGGTGAACTGGGAGATATCACCGCCGCCTGCGGCCTGAAGAGTCACCTCTCCGAACTTCGGACTGAGTGCTGCCATTGCATTGAGGATGTCGCCTACACCCTTCGCCTCGCTGATGTGGCCTACGTAGAGCAGGGTCCGTGGCCCTTGCTCCCTCAGTGTCCGGGGCTGCTCATTAGGTTCGACCTCCGCAGGCCAGTCCCATGGGATGATCTTTTCCGGTGAGACCCCGATGCGCCTGAGGGAGACACAGGAATTTAAACCATGATTAAATACCCAGTTGATCTCCTTGCGGTTGAGCAGCCGAGCGAGAGTATAGTTTCTGAATCGCCCCAGAAGATTGTTCGCCGAAAAAGAGTCAGCAAGGCTTGCAATAGTACGTACTCCCCTCGACACCGCCCATTTGATGGCCCCTCGGATAGGAGTCCGCAGAATCAGATGATTGGGGTTGAGTTCGGCAATAAGAGCAACCAGCCTGTTCTCATCGACCGCCGACGACATTCCGGCGCCGATCGCGCGTACTCCGCTCTCCAAGACCTCGTCGTAGGGTTCAGATGTGAGGACGCAAACGACTGCAACCAATTCGCATCGTCCGACGAGTGCCGCAACTACGTCGATCGAATGCCTCTGTGCGTAATATGTCGTTTGCCCGGTAGCTTTGATTCGCTGCACTGCTTCCCGATAATCGCCACCATACTGAAGAAAAACGACCCGCATCGGGATCTCCTATCGTTTAATGAGTATGCGCCACTTATACTGGATTTTCTAACGCTCCGAGCTAACCTTGGCGTTTACCCGGTTAGCCTCAATCTACTTGGGACCTCTGCAGGATAGATGAGCCTTTAGCAATTGTATTTGGCCTAAAGGCGCAAGCACTCTCTTTTCGTGAGCGGGACTTCCGATATCAGGGCCCTGCAAGTCTTGTATTCAATCAATCAGAATTCCTTCGTCAACGGCATTTTTCTGCCTGTCATTTATCAGGCGATGTGCCTGCCCGGTTTCGACAGCTCTCGGCTCGAAAGTTGTACGACGCACAGCACGCAGGAACCACTTCTCTACGGCATGCCAGCTGACCACAGCGCACAATAACGTCACCGGGGTGGCCAGGACAAACAGCTTCCATGGCGACACGGGATGCCCGATCGAACGCATGATCATTTGTTGGACGGGAAATGCATACAGATAAGTCCCATACGAAAAATCTCCAAAGCGGCTCCAGCCATGCAGGCGGATAGCCGGGTGAAAGGCAACAACGAGCAACAGGTAGGCGCCTGCCACGGGAAAGAAGAGCGGCCACCCGTGAGGCACGATTGCAGCTGCGACCAGCGACCCGCAGGCCACAAAGATCCACGAAGCCTTCATCAGAAGATGGGAGCGTCTTCTATAGAAGACAACACCGACGAGATACATAGGCAGCAATCGCGCCCAGAAAGGCGGGTACCCAAAGATCACGCTCGGCAATCTGCTGCCGCCGGGAGTCCACCGGAACACATCGAACAAATAGCCGACGGTCATTGAGCAACCAAACAGGACTAGCAGGACCCGATTGGATCGCAACACTCCACAGATACCCAGTAGAGCCACACCGATATAGCACCAGAACTCGTATGGAATCGACCAGGTCGATCCGTTGATTACTCCTGCGCCCGGGTTATTGGGGAAGGCGCCGACGTGATGAAATTCCTGCAGGCGAATAGTTTGCCATGCAAAATCGCTAACCCGGGACAGCAGCGATATTGCAGCCAAATGGCCGCCGCTCGCAGGAAGTACGATCACAAGCCCAAAGAGCATTGCGACAACGAAACCGGGATAGATGCGTAGAAATCTCTTTTTCAAGTAGGTGGCTATACTTTTGGAACGCTCAAAGCTCGCAGTAATTAGAAAACCGCTGATGATGAAGAACAGGTCTACAGCGAGGTGGCCACCAGTCACCTGACCTTTCGTCAGGATATTAAAATGGCTCCCGAAGTTCTGAACCCGTGCCAAGCGGGTAACTATGCGAAAAAATCACCAGCACGGCCAAGAAAAGCCGAATGAAATCAAAGTTGTTCTCGCGTTGATCGAAGGCAGTTTGCATGCTAGGTCTTTGTAAGCAACATAAGTAAGGACTTGGTCAGGAGATCTGTACATTGATAGTATTCCATGCTTCGCCCAGAGACCATCTCGTAAATGCCTGAACAACGTATGGCTGGCAACGGTTGTTTCAGCTTTCGAACTTGAACACGGGCTGTAGACAGCCTGGACGGCGAAACGCAGCGCTGCCAGCCTGATTATCACGATCGATACGCGGATCATGCATTAGCGAAGCGGGTTTGGGGGGCGAGAGCCTGAAATCGGCCGCGGCTGATTTCAGGCCTTCGCGGCAGACGGCGGCCAAGTGGGTGCAGCGCTACCGGTACCAGGGCGTGGCGGGGTTGGAGGACCACAGTTCCCGGCCGCACCGTTGCCCGCGCGCCACCCCCTGCCGGAGACGGTCGAGCAAGTGGAACGGCTCAGGCGAGAACGCTAGGCCGGGGGCCGGGTCGTACAGCAGCTCGGCCTGAGCCGCGCCACGGTGAGCCGCATCCTCCGCCGCCGGCACCTGAACAAGGCCCGCATGCTCGCCCGCCCCCGCCGGTACTGCGCTACGAACACGTACGGGATTGCTCTGGCACGACCGAGAACCGTCTGAACACCTGGGACAGAATGGACTGCATTTGCCCAGACAGTCTGCTCTGAGAACTCTGTGCGTGAGGAGATGCCACGTTTTTCGCAAAATACGGTCTCACCGCGTGATCGCCGGTGTTGGCGGTACTTAGCTTGTTGCTGCCAGATGACGAGAAAGGTGCCTTGCGGTGAACTTCGCCCCGAAAGCAAATCGAGTCAGCGGACCAAAGCAATTGGCCGAAGCGACGCCGACCATGTAGAGGTCCGGAATCGACGTTTCGAAGTTCCGGGATAAGACTGGGGTATCGTCGACCGCGCGAATCTGCCGACGCATGTCTTCATCAAGGAACTTCAATCGGGAGATCGCTACCCGAAAGCCGGTCGCGCCGATAATGTGATCGAGCCGCAGGTCAGTTGGAGGGCTATCCCGCTCCGTGAACCGGAGGCTCACATGGCTGTTCTCGAGAGAAGCTCCCTGGATCGTTGCGCCAAGATGCAACGGGAATCGATCGACAACCTTGTCACGGATAAACCATCCCGGGGATGGTCCCAAATGCCGTTGCACAGCCCGGAAGCGCAGCCTTTGGGGCATGGCATGGAAAACGAACGGGGCGTCTGTGCAAAGTTTCGACTTCCAGCCAAGCCCAAGACCCGAACGAGGCGCCAGAAGCCGCTGGATAATTGGACGGCGTTCTTCCGAAGGCTTATGAAACGCAATCGAATTGCGTCGAGCCACCAGATGGACCTCGACTCCAGCTTCATTCAGCAGCGCTGCGATATCTACAGCGGATGATCCAGCTCCGATCACACCGACCTTGCGTCCACGAAACACGCTTAGATCATGGTGTTGGAGGCTGTGGCTTGCAAATTCAGCGGGGAGGTCGGCCAGGAACGATGGGAGGTAGCCAAAGTGGGTGATACCCGCGGCGACGACGACCTTGCGTGCAGTTACAAGTTCTCCTTCGGCTGTGAGTAGCTCAAAGACGCCGGATTTGTATTTAACGGACGTTATATTCGTCTCCTCCAACGTTGGTACAAATCGTTTTTGAAACTCCATCCCGTATGCGACGAAGGTCTCGCGCGATACGGGTAGCCCCACGTCGGAATAGGAGATACCATTCTCCGCGCAGTAATGGGCGAGAGTAAACGCGGAATCCGGGTCATACAGGCTCGAAGCGAAGCCGTCGGACTTTAGAAGCATCCCCTTCGGCATCTGCTGACTCCAGCTTTGCATGGGCGTTCCGAATATCCGGAATTGCACCTTTGACTTACGCAGATACGCGGCAATAGACAGACCATAGGGACCGGCCCCTATGATGGCAACATCCGACATGGGAAGACTCAAATTGTGCTCCCTGCAAAATTCTGAATTTTGGATAGATTCAGTATACTCAGGCCGAGTCAAAGCAACAGTTATTTCTGTTCATCCATAGTTCTTGGGACTATATTTTTTGTAAGCCCAAATGTTACGCACGACTCGCCGGTGAACGAATTGCGGAGCCGTTCGAAAAGAAAAGATCGTCCTGTAGTGCTGCTAGTGGCTACCATGTGGTGGCCGTTGTCGGCTCGTTTGGCAATGGCCTTTATCCGGCACGGCTGTTCTGTGTCGGCAGTTTGCCCAGAGGGGCACCCAATTAGATTTGTCGAGGGCATCGAAAGCGTATACAACTTTCGAGGTATCAATTCTTTAGGCAGCTTAAGGGCCGCGATTCTCGCCACGCAACCCGATATTGTTATACCCGCTGACGATGGAGTGGTCTGGCAGTTGCATGAGATCTACACCGATCATGTCGAGCTCAGACCGCTGATTGAATATTCTCTGGGACCAGCGGAGATGTACGCCGCGCTCCGCAGCCGTGCTGAGGTGTCGCAAGTCGCGACGCAACTCGGGATCCGAACTCCTGCCATGCGGACCTTAGTTTCAGAGGATGATTTGGAATCGTGGGACGCGATGCCAGCAGTCCTAAAGGTGGATGGGACATGCGGCGGGAATGGTGTTGAAATCGTCCGTCTCAAAGCTGAGGCGCAAGCGGCATATCAACGACTGAGCAAGCCGCCAGGAACTGGCTTTGCCTGGAAGCGGCTGCTGGTCAATCGCGATCCACTAGCACTATGGTGGTGGCGCAAAAAGGAGAAGCCATGCGTTACCGTTCAACAATTCATCCCCGGACGGCCGGCAAATACGATGTTTGCCTGTTGGGATGGAGAGGTTCTCGGAATTGTTACCGTCGAAGTGCTGTCTGCCCAAGGGGCCACAGGGGCTGCAAATGTGGTCCGGCTAGTGCGCAATGCGCAGATTGAAACGGCAGCTCAGTTGTTGGCGAAGGAGTTTAAAGCTTAACGGGTTTTACGGCCTTGATTTCATCCTCGAAGAAGGAACGGGCACCCCGTACCTCATCGAGCTAAATCCAAGGTGCACACAACTCGGACATTTAAATGTGAGCGTTCAAGGCGATCTTGCGGGGGCTTTAAGCGCGCGGCTTGGAGCCGACCCACCGCCACCGGAAGAAGCGATCGATAATGATACAATCGCGTTCTTTCCGCAAGCGTTTAACCGGAATCCAAAGAGCCCCTATCTTGTGCGTGGATTCCACGATGTGCCATGGGCAGAGCCAAACCTGGTGCGCCATCTCCTGAAAGAGCCCTCGCCTGAACGTCAGCCACTAGCACGCCTATACCACTTTTTCCGGTCTCCCCGACGGCCAGAAGAGGTCACCTTTGACAAGGGTATGCAGGAGCAATCATCCGAGCCTTCAGTCGTGAGTTCATCCAAGGCCTGATACACCACACCGTAAGTTCGGCGATTGCACGGTTCGCAGTCATAGCGAAACGCCGAGTCAGTTCGACGGAGGGAGTAGGGGATGCGACATATGGATGTCTTTTCGGTGAAAGCTTGCCTTTTGGCGTTAACTCTCTATAATCTTTCTCTATTCGAATCATCTGTGGATTTGCGCGGAAACCCTCGAGCACACAAGAAAATAGGCTGTCGGGCGCACCGATAGTGCTTACCATAGCCTTTTCCAAGGCTGGCCTGACCAACCGCGCAAGTGATTGCTAACTTCAACAGTGGGGATAGAAGATTGGTAGAACAGGCCGGATATTTCAGAGTTCCCGGAGCACATCTCTATACGATACTTCATCGCGTAGAAGCACCAGCCGCGCGAGTTCTGCTTGTAGGCCCGTTCGCATCGGAACGGCACAATTCATACATTCCCTGGGTACGCTGGGCTCGCTACCTGGCTGCCAGGCAAATCGAGGTTCTGCGCTACGACCATCGAGGAATCGGAGAAAGCACCGGGATCTTCGAACAGACGACATTTAGCGACTGGAGCGAAGACCTGACGCTTCTAGCCGAATGGCTTAAAGGCCAGTCCCCGGATGTGCCAGTCTTGTTTCATGGTCTTGAGTTTGGCGCCCTTCTTGCCGGCAGGCTCTTTCACGAGGGAAAAGGCGATGGTTTACTTTTGTGGTCTGCTCCGGCCAATGCGAATCAAGTGCTTCGGTCGACGCTGATACGCTGGGCAAGACTGGAACAGCTGCTCCTAAAAGGGGGAGACGAACGAAAGTCGGCCGCCGACTACATCCGTCAGCTCGAACAGGGGGGAGTTGTGGAGGTCGAGGGCTATCAGTGGTCGAGCCAGCTTTGGCATGCCTCGTTCGGGTTTGAACTTCCAACCGCGCTTGCGGACGTAACTGCTGCGACAAACCGTCCCTCCAAACCGGTTAGAATCGTTGAACTTGACAAAGACGCGGTACCTCTCGTTAAAGGAGGAACTCCCGGATTTGACGAGTTTCGGGACTTTAACTGGTTGTATTCTGAAAATATGGACTGGCTCACGGCTAAACTAACAAACCAAAAGGGAGCGGCAAGTGATCGACACGGTTGATTTGCGCCAGCTTATCTCTCTCGATGGAAACGGCACCGCGATCCGAGGAACCTACCACAGAGTTCCGGACGACCGTGACCTCTCTCAGACCGGGGTAAATCAAAAACCGTGTCTCGGTATCTTCTTCCTGAATTCTCTTACCCTGCCCAGGGGGGCTACCGGAGATTCTGCAGTGTACTGGGCCGATTCGTTCGCAAACTGCGGTTACCCGTCCTTTCGATTCGATCTGCCGGGGTTGGGGGATACAGAGGGCGAACTTCCTCTCGACGTGCTCCACTTTATCAATTCGGGTGGCTTCACTTCGGTTATAGCCCTCAAGGTTGCAGAGCTCACGCGACGTTACAATCTCTCCGGTGTGGTGCTGGTTGGACATTGCGCCGGGGCAGTCTCAGCAATTTACGCCGCCGCATCTTCGAAGCATTGCGCCGGTCTCGTCTTGATGGATCCATATTTTCATCTCAAACAGGCCGTCAGACCCTGGATACGCGAGCAGTTCAGCACGTGGGCCAGGAGAAGCAGCCTCGGACGACTTAGCAGCAGAATCTATGATCTTTCAGGAGATATGTGGCTGTCGCTGAAAGGAAATTCGGTCCCACGAAACGCCAACTCCCCGCTTCTAAAATGTTGGAAACAGGTTGCGGACGCCGGCTTGCCGATTCTGCTCTTGAAAGCGCCCAGCCTAAAAGCATTCGGCGTCAAGCCCCGGCAGGGAGAATTCGATTATCTTAATTATATCGCGGGTCTGGCTGCGCAAAAGGGCCGCGTCACCATGACTGCGATTGAGGGCACGGATCACTCTTTCGCAAACCGGGTGGGGCGTCTGGCAATTCGACAACATACTGAGAACTGGCTCCAAACCCATTTTCCGCAGGCTATCTCTAGGGAACATTCACTCAAACATTCGCATGAAACGGAAAATAGAACCATGATATCTGGGACCAACCCGATGTTCTCGATTCTTAGGCATCAGATGGGGGGTAGAAATTAAGGTGGACATACGGTCAGAGGTGATTGCTCAATTCAAGCAGGTCGCGCGTGAGCAGGATATAAGCCTAGCTCCGCTAACCGACGACCTGCCACTCCTGAGCTCGGGTCTGGATTCGCTCTGCTTTGCAATTCTAGTAAGCCGAATGGAGACTGCCGTAGGAGTCGATCCATTTAGTACTGAAGATGACCTTCGCATCCCCGTGACCTTCGGTGATTTTGTAAAACTCTATGAGAATGCTGTGAGATAAACCTCGTCGACGTCGAGCTTGACTTCCGAAGATGTTATATTTCCTGTAACCTTCGGTGATTTTGTTCATTTCTATGAAAATGCCGCAAGATAATGGAGTTTCGCCGCCGCAAAGCGAATAGTACAGAGATGTTGTCAGGGTCTGCCCCTCGCCAAAACTCCGTCCGAGTCCGTTGCTTTTGATGTCGCGGCATACTCGGGTTTTCATTTCGATCTCCTTGGGTCCCCCCTCCCCCTCCCCCTCGAGGGGGATTTTGTGGGTATGTTTATGGTGCTATTGGGTTTAGGAGGTATTGATTGCTATAAAATATTGATTTAAAGATGGTTGCGTCCAAAATATTGCTGGGATTGGGGTTAGGGACAGTTGTCAGTTGTTAGCAAAAGCTATGCGCCGTTTAGAAGGGTGGGGCTACGTATTTTTTGCGGCGGATGCGGGGTTTGGGTGGGTGGGTCTGGTGTGGGCGCGGGATGGGGATGTTGGGTGTGTGGCTGGAATTCCGGCGGTGTAGCCCATGGTGCGGAGATGGTGGTTGAGCTTGCGAAGGCGGATCTGTTCGAGGTTCTGGTGGAGGTTGCGGACGAGGTTTTCGGCGAATTCTAGGTGGTTCTGCATGGTGTTTTGTCTCCTTTTCGTGGTGCGTTAACGGAAAATGGCTGCAGCGGCAATTTGCCGATGCAGCCATTGATTTTTCCTTCTACTTCTATTTTACGAAATGGCACATAACTAATGGGCACATTTCTGGTGGTTGCTATGTGCTGGTGGGGTTTGGGTTAGGGAGATTTCCACGGGTTGGGGGGCTTGACAGCATTTTGGGAGCGGTTGAAGTGACCCCTTTTAGTGAGACAGGCAGCAAAAGCCCTGTTTGCCGTTCGCTGGGATTTTCTTGGCGGACGGGAGTTGTTGGTTGAGCCTGAGGTTGGCCGGGGAAGCGGAGGCGAGCTCTGCTGGAGAGCAACTCGCCGAGGAGTACCCGGCTGGAACTCATCGCACCGATGGGCTGGGGAGTGGTCATGATGGCTCCTCCCTGGCTTGTCCCGATGCATCGGGACGATAGATTCCCTCATGCCTGAAAAAACTCACTGCTGGCGCTGGCACAGAGGCCGGAGGGGCCAGCAAGCTTCGTTCGAACTCCTCCGGGGTGCGGTAGCCCAGCGCCGAGTGCAGCCGTCTGCGATTGTAATACCGCTCGAGGAACTCGCCGATGTGAGCTTCCAGATCGGCGCGGTCGCGATACTGCCGGGTGTGGATCTCCTCCTGTTTGAGGGTCTTCATGAAGCTCTCGCATTTTGCGTTGTCATACGGGTTGGCGGTCCGGCTCATGCTGGGCGCGATGCCGTGTTCGGCGAGCAGATCGACGTAGGCATGCGAGGCATACTGCACCCCGCGGTCGGAGTGATGGACCAGACCCGGCGCGGGCTGGCGCAGATCGATCGCCTGGCGCAGCGCGGCCACCGCCAGACCCGCATCCAGCCGCTCATCCAGCGCCCAGCCCAACACGCGGCGGCTGAACGCGTCCAGCACTACGGCCAGATACAGGAACTCTTCAGCCAGCCGGATGTAGGTGATGTCGGCCACCCACAGCTGGTCGATTCCGGTCAGTTCCATGCGCGCGGCCAGGTTCAGATACACGCGCAGATGGTGGCAGCTGTCGGTGGTGCGCACGAACCTTCGCTGGCGCAGGCAGAGCAGGTTGTCCTCGGCCATCAGCCGCGCCACCCGCTTGTGGTTCACCGCAAAGCCCTGGTTCTTGAGCTCGCGCGTTACCCTGCGGTAGCCGTAGTTACGCCGGTGGGCGAGCACGATCTGGTGCATCTGCGCGCGAAGCTCAGCCTCTTCCACACGCGGCTCATGCTCCCTCCAGTGACGGTAAAAACCCGCCCGGCTAACCTGCCCAAGACGGCACATGGACTCGATACTGAGGTGCGCTGCAGACTGCATCACTTGGACTTGCCCGTAAATGCAGTCTCGCCGGAGCCGCTGGTCGGCTGGCGTCGAGCCTCGATTCTGCGCAACACACCTTGTAAGAAATCCGCTTCCAGCACCTTGGTCGCAAGCGCTTCCTTCAACTGCCGGTTCTCCAACTCCACAGCCCGCAGACGAGCCGCCTCCGGCTCCTCGGCCTGCTCCAGACGCCACAAGTGCTGGCGCCAACTGTACAGCAGACGCTTGCTGATCCCCATCTCCCGGGCCAGCTGCGAGTGCCGGCAACTCCCCATCCGAGCTACCGCAGCACGCTTCTCCTCCAAAGTCCAAACACGATACGTTCGCCGCATCCTCGCCTCCATTCGATGAAAATGGGGCTTTCCCTCTGTGTCTCAGTTTAGGGGGTCACTCCAGGTCCCCACTCATGCGATGAGACCGCATGAATGGGGCACCCGGCGGCGGGAACTCTTGAAGCGAAGAGTACAGCCTTCGGCAGAGCGGTACGCGCCTTGCGCGGGCTTGTTTATGGCCCGCGTGAATGCGGGCCCTTCCGGCTCGGTGGCTGCTATGGATGAAAAGTCCAGCTCGACCCCGCATTACCATCTCCAAATAGAGATTTGGACACCGGCAGTGAACCCTATAATTCAAGCGTGCGGATCGAATTCACTACTACGCTTCAGGATTTTGTTGCAGCCCAGCGGCTCCATTGCTTCAGGAAGTACGGATCGGGGTCCGGTCGCCTGCCAAGAATTCTCTACCCAATACTTGGCGCCTTGACGCTCGTGTATTCATTCCACTTGTTCCACCAGGGAGGAGTTACTTCCCTCGCGCTACTGGAACTGTTCTGCGGACTCTATCTGCTTCTAGCCGGGAACGTGATCGCCCCTTACTTGTATAGACGGCGGTATCTACGAACGCGCGGGAGTGAAGGCGGGATTAATCTCGACATCACCGAAGAATCCATCCAACTCGATTGCCCGGGGAGGAGTTCCGGCAGGCTTGAGTGGAATGCCATACTTGGTGTTCTCGATGGGCCCACTGTAACGCTGCTTTATCTTTCTCCAGCAACGTTTCTGATGGTTCCGCGGCGTGTTTTGTCCGGAGCGATGCACCAGGATCTACTTGCAATATGTAAGAGCAGAGGCCTTCCCTTTACCTACCCAAAGTTGAAGCAGGAGAAGTCAAAATAGTGCAAGCCGCGGGGCGTTATAAAGCGAAGAGATACAGCCTTCGGCAGAGCAGTGCGCGCCTTGCGCGGGCTGGTTTATGGCACGCGTGAACGCGTGCCCTTCCGAGTTTGGAGTTGGTCCGCGAGGCTCTTTGGCTGTGCAGGTCTTCGCGCGGAAGGGCAGGCGTTTACGCGTGCCGCACGATGATCCCTTCCTTCACTCTTTATTCTCTGATTGGTGGGCGGTACGCGGAGGAATAGGGGTAGAGTTCGGCGGCGGTGACGAGGTGGGCGCGGACGGGGTTTTGGTGGATGTAGGTGCGGCGGGTATTGGAAGTGAGCGGCGTCGGGGATGAGGTGGTCGGCGAAGCCTCGTTGCCAGACGGGGAATCTTGGAGGCGAGGCGGTGGGAGAAGCCGCCCTTGATGAGGTTCATGATCTGCGAGATGGTATTTGTCGATTGGGGTGAGAAGCAGGTGGGCGTGGTCGGGCATGACGACGAAGGCGTGGAGTTTGTATGCGCCTTCGGCGCGGTAGTGTTGGAGGGTTTCGAGGAAGAGTTCGGCGTTCGCGGGGACCTGGAAGAGGCGGCGGCGATTGTAGGTGATGGTGGTGATGAAGAAGGTGCCGGGGTGCGGTTCTCTGGGGGTTCGCCATGCGGCGATTGTAAAGCGCGTACCTCAGGGGCTAAAGCCCTTTCTTGCCGGGAGGTTGCGGCACGGCTGAAGCCGTGCCCTTAAGCAAGGCGTTCGAGCTGTGCTCGAATGGATACACTCATGATGTGAGGACGTATGAATGGCTCGCGAAGGATCACGCTCCCATAGAGAGAACGGCGATTCTGTTCAACAAATTACTGATGGTCTGCTCTCTGTCCTTAAGATACAAGATGTAGTTTGCGGCGTTCTCGACAGCATTCGCAAGCGATGGCATCGCCGCAGGACCAATGATATCTTTCAATCGCTGCTGCTGGTCTTCGGGCAGTGAGTTTAGGTTGTCCTTGAGAACGCCGAGGAGAGCTGCCGATTGGTCCAAGTTTGAGTAGACCCGGATCCCGCCAGGGCCCTCTGAACGCTCCAACCAGCTCACGCCGACATTTACAGGAATTCGGGAGGGTTGATAGTCATTTGCGACTAACGCCGGAACTTCGAAGTCAAAGGATTCGATCTGTTCGAGTGGATTTTCTGTACTCATGGATCTCCTTTCAAAAAGGCCCATAAAATAAAAGCGATAGGTTGATGCAACATCAAGAGCAGCCGCCGCTGGTGCTTCCGCATCGTTGCAGCGGTAAAGAGCCGTTGCGGGTCATGATGGCTCGCGGGTGGCGCTACTTCTTATCGCGAAGCATTTGGGTGAGACTTTTGCCGGTTTCTTGCCGAACGGTTTCTAGCTTTGCATCGCTGCGCCAGCCGGGGAGTGTTCTGTCTCCATAAATATTTCGAATAGTCCGTACCAGCGTATTTCCGTGCTTTTCGCTGATTTACCCGTCTGTATCCCGGTGGCGGTTATCTAATCCTTTGCTCATTTTCTATCTCCATTCGCGGCTTTGAATCGTTGAAGGTTCGATAGCCCGAAGAGACAGGGCAATCACAGATTGGGAGGAGCCAAAGGATTCAAAATGAATTTTCCTGTTCGATATTCCGACTATTATTGGCAGTCTCAACTGGAGAGTGCCAGATGTCAAGTAATTTTCTTCTTATGTACGTCTTTTAATCTACTTTAATTCGCTCTCGGTCTAGCAATTAAACCCGCCAAAGGCGGGCTAATTGCTAACCATTGCTATCTCTTACTTTAGCTGCAGCCGCTGGTGCTTCCGCATTCGTTGCAGCGGTAGCAGGAGCCGTTGCGGGTCATGATGGCTCCGCAGGTGGCGCAGGATGGGGCGTCGCCCATGTCGACGATGGACTTTATGGCGTTGGCGGTGTGGTAGATGCCGCGGTCGGCGGGAAGAGAAGCAGATCCCTCCGCAGGCTTCGGATGGGGATGAAAATTAAGGCCGCTGCTGGCGGCGAGGTCGGGGGCTATGCCTTGCTGGGGGGGCGTGGTGTGGTGGTGGTGCTCGGGGGCATCTAAAGGCAACAGCAGTCCTTCGGCTGCGCTACGGGATGACAAAAAAGAAGCGGGGGATGACAGAAGCGGGGATGACAATTCTGCATCGCTCAGGCTGAGGCCGGGCAGGGTGGGAGATGATCCGGTCAGGAGAGCGCTCGATGCGTTGCCGGGGGCGGTGACTGTGCCTTCGACGGGGATGGTGGCGGGGGTTGGGGCGAGGCCGGCGAAGAGGTTGAACTGGTGTCCGGAGAGGAAGCGGATCTGAATCCAGCGGAAGATGTAGTCCATGATGGACTTGGCGTAGCCGATCTGCTCGTTGCCGGTCCAGCCGGAGGGCTCGAAGCGGGTGTGGGCGAACTTCTCGCAGAGGACGCGGAGAGGGACGCCGTGCTGGAGGGCGAGCGAGACAGCGGTGGCGAAGGAGTCCATGAGGCCGGAGACGGTGGAGCCTTCCTTGGCCATGCGGATGAAGATCTCGCCGGGCTGGCCGTTGGGGTAGAGGCCTACGGTGATGTAGCCCTCGTGGCCGGAGAGACCGAATTTGTGGGTGACGGAGGCGCGCTCGGCAGGGAGACGGTGACGGACGGCGCGGGGCGGAGCCTGGGCGTCGACGGAGTCAGAGTTCTGGAGGGCGGCTTCGGTGATGGCCTTGAGTTGGAGCTCCAGCGCGGCGATGCGGGCGGTCTGCTGGGCGAGCGAGTGCGCGGTCGGCCTCGGCTGCGGCGAGGACGGCGGGGGAGACAGAAGCAGGTCCTCCGTGCGGCCTGCGGTGAGGGATGACAAAAAAGCGGCAGCCGCCTTTCGGCTTCGAGCTTGGCTGATCCTGTTGCCACGGCGTCGGGCTTCTGGGCCTTGCCGTCTGATCCGGAGACGTTGAGGGGCTGCGCGCCCTTGGAGCCGTCGCGATAGATGGCTACGGCCTTGAGGCCCTGACGCCAGGACTCGAGGTAGGCCTCGGCGATGTCGTCTACGGAGCAGTCGTTGGGGAGGTTTACGGTTTTGGAGATGGCTCCGGAGAGGAAGGGCTGGGTGGCGGCCATCATCTTGATGTGGCCCATGTAGTGGATGGAGCGGGTGCCCTTGGAGGGCTTGAAGGAGCAGTCGAAGACGGCGAGGTGCTCGGGGCGGATGGCGGGCGCGCCTTCGATGGTGCCGGTGGCGTCGATGTAGCTGACGATGGCGTTCATGTCTTCGGAGGTGTAGCCGAGCTTGATGAGCGCGGAGGGGACGGTGTTGTTGACGATCTTGATCATGCCGCCGCCGACAAGCTTCTTGTACTTGACGAGGGCGAGATCGGGCTCGATGCCGGTGGTGTCGCAGTCCATCATGAAGCCGATGGTGCCGGTGGGGGCGAGGACGGTGACCTGGGAGTTGCGGTAGCCGTGACGCTCGCCGTGGGCGAGTGCGCCGTCCCAAGCGTGGGTGGCGGCGGCGATGAGCTCGTCGAGTTGCGGGGCTACGAAGGGCTCGGCGGAATTGCGCGAGGAGCCGATGTTGTTGACCTCGGCGCGATGCATGCGGATGACGTCGAGGAAGGGCTCGCGGTTGACGTAGAAGCCGGGGCAGGCTCCGCCGGTGACTTCGGCTTGCTGGGTGAGCGAGGTGGCGGCTCCGAGGGCGGGGGCGCGCTCGGCGATGCGGGCGGACTGCCAGTAGGCATCGCCGCAGAGGATCGCGGTGAGGGTGGCGGCGAAGTCGCGGCCGGCGTCGGAGTCGTAGGGAAGGCCGAAGGCCATGAGGAGCGCGCCGAGGTTGGCGTAGCCGAGGCCGAGAGGGCGGTAGTCGTGCGAGTTCTTCGCGATCATCTCGGTGGGGTAGCCGGCGGCGTCGACGATGATCTCCATGGCGGTGGCGACGATGCTGATGGCGTGGCGGTAGGCGAGGACGTCGAACTGGCCTCCGGGAGTGAGGAACTTCAGGAGATTGAAGGATGCAAGGTTGCAGGCGGAGTCGTCGAGGAACATGTACTCGGAGCAGGGATTGCTGGCGTTGATGCGCGCTGTGTTTTTACTGGTGTGCCAGCGGTTGATGGTGGTGTCGTACTGCATGCCGGGATCGCCGCACTGCCAAGTGGCCTCGGCGATGGCGTGCATGATGTCGCGGGCCTTGTACTCCTTGACGGGGTGATGGCCTTTTACGGTGCGGGTGAAGAAGGTGCTGTCGGAGTCGACCGCGGCCATGAACTCGTCGGTGACGCGGACGGAGTTGTTGGCGTTCTGGAAGAAGATACTGCTGTAGGCTTCGGAGTCGGGGCCGGAGCCGTCGTAGCCGGCCTGGACGAGGGTCCATGCCTTCTTCTCTTCGGTGACCTTGCAGTTGATGAAGTCCATGATGTCGGGGTGGTCGACGTTGAGGATGACCATCTTGGCGGCGCGACGGGTCTTGCCGCCGGACTTGATGACGCCGGCGAAGGCGTCGAAGCCGCGCATGAAGGAGAGCGGCCCGCTGGCGGTGCCTCCGCCGCTCAAGGTCTCCATGGAACCGCGGATGGCGGAGAGGTTGCTGCCTGCTCCGGAGCCCCACTTGAAGAGCATGCCCTCGGTCTTGGCTAAGGTGAGGATGGAGTCGAGCGAGTCCTGGACGGAGTTGATGAAGCAGGCGGAGCACTGGGGCTTGGAGTAGCCGGTGACGGAGTACTCGACTTGTCCCTTGTTATTTGGGCCGGTGGCGGGGTTCCAGTGCCAGTTCTGGGCGTCAGAGTTGGGCTCGAGGCGGTCGCAGCCTACGTTGAACCAGACGGGGGAGTTGAAGGCGACCTTCTGGTTGAGGAGAAGGTGGGCTAGCTCGGCGTAGAAGGTGTCGGCGTCGGCGCGGGTGACGAAGTAGCCGTCGCGGATGCCCCAGTCGCGGATGGACTCAGCGACGCGGGTGATGAGGGCACGGACGCCGGATTCGCGCTCGGCTGTGCCGTTGAGGCCGTGGAGGTATTTGGAGGCCACGATGTTGGTGGCGGTCATGGACCAGTCGGCGGGGACTTCGACGTTCTTCTGCTCGAAGATGGTCTTGCCCTTGAAGTCCTGGATGATGGCGTCGCGGAGCTCCCAGACGATCTCGTCGTAGGGGGAAATGCCGGGGCGGGTGAAGTGACGCGAGAAGGCGAGTCCGGGGGCGCTCGAGGTCGGGTGGGCAGTGGAGGCGGGGGTGGTCGGGTTGCCGGTCTGAATGCCGGTTTGGGGTGTGGTCGCCATTGGGGAGTGCTCCTTGTTCGCTGAAGATTCGGTTCGCTGAGAATCGTTCGTACTAAATTCGACTTCTCTTAATATTTGATGATGAAGCTAACAATTTGACCCCCCGGAGATATCTCTAAGGGCGGGGCTGAAACGGCTGCATGCGCTGTCGGGGTGACCGGGGGAGTTGGTTCCGGGAGCGTGCTGGGCCTAAATTCTGGTGCTATCGGTAGTGTCTTCGAATGCCCTTCGGAGGTGTTGCAGTCGCAAAAGTACCGCCCTCAATGGGGTGTGTCAAGTATAAAGCACAAGATGTTGTGTTGCGTATGCGAATACCTCTATTTATGCGGCCTTTTGTGGGAAAAGGCCTGAAAAACCGTGAGTTTAGCTGTGGAAGTCTCGATTTCGGCGCGTAGAAAGCGGGATTACGAGATGGTTAATAGACGCGTTTTTGAGGGTATGCGCAGCGGGTGGCAGGCGCAAGGGGCAGAAGTAGTGCAAACGGTGTGGATTGGGGTGGAAAAGTGGGAAAGCGGGGTCAGAATCCCAAGCAGGGTGTGAAGGGTCGCTTTCTGTGCGCTTTGTCCGATTGCCCTAGAATTAGACGTCTCCACGATGAGTTCCCGGGGTGACCTGAGGAGGACTACTTTGACTAGCCTGATCGATGCATTGAAAAAGGACCCCCTTTCCGATCTGGAACTTGTTCTGACGCGGACTATCGATGCGACACCTGACAAGGTTTATCGCGCGTGGACGGAGCCTGCGCTGCTGAAGAAGTGGTTTGCCCCGCTGCCGTATACGACGCCGGTCGCTGAGCTGGATGTGCGGCCGGGTGGGTCGAACCTGATCGTGATGCGCAGCCCGGATGGGCAGGAGATGCCTAACCGCGGAGTCTACCTGGAGGTGGCGCCTAATAAGCGGCTGGTCTTTACGGATGCCTATAGCAAGGCATGGGAACCGTCGCAGAGGCCGTTTATGACGGTGGACCTGACGTTTGAGGATGTGGGGGGCAAGACGAACTACAAGGTTCGCGTGCTGCACTGGACAGCCGCGGATCGGGAGATGCACGAGAAGATGGGTTTTCATGAAGGATGGGGGAAGTGCGCCGATCAGCTTGCGGCTCTGGCCTGGACGATGTCATAGACAGACGCTGACGGACGGCTAGAAGGTCTCCTTGCTGGAGAGGTTAGCCTCGACGGCTTTGCGGGTGAGGAGGGCCTCGCGCATTTTTTTGTCTTCGAGGAGCTGGAGCTGGTTGGTGTGGAAGGGCGAGTTGGGTTGGGAGGAGTCGCCGTAGGAGAGGGACATCATGGCGTGGACGGGGGTGGTGAACTCGATGAGTGCTACGTAGCCGTCGCCGTGGACGGGGGTGCGGGTCTTGGTGGCGGGGTCGAGGGGGCCGAAGGTGATGACGCGGAAGACGCCGGTGTTGCCGTAACCGCCGTTGCCGGGGAGATTGATGTTGTCGATGGGGGCGGAGCGGGTGGCAGAGTCACCGGTGGTGACGCCGTCGGACTGGTTGTTGATCTGGAAGCGCATGACCTTGCCCCAGGGGACGTCGAGAGCGCCGAAGTCTTTCAGGGTTTCAGCAGCGGCGGCGTCTAGTTGGGCGGCGGCTTTGGCCGGGTTCTTAAGGCCGCCGGGGGTGTGCATGGGGTCGGAGAGTGAGTAGGGGGTGGCAAAGCCGGCCTGGCTGGCCATGGATGGTCCCATGAATTGGCGGGCCCAGGCGTAGAAGAGGACGGCGCCTTTGCTGTCGGCTTCGTCGAGGCGGTCCCACTTGGCGAGGATGGCGGCGGCTTCTTTGGCTTGCGGGGTGCCGTATTGGTCGGTGGCCTTGAGGAGGTCCGGAAGGATACGGTCGGCCAGCTCGACTCGGGTGGAGAGTTTTTTCTGGATGAGCTGGTCGAAGGAAAATGGGGCGGGTTTGTAGGGTGGGGAGGTGTCGTCACCGATGTTCGAGAGCATGTGGAGGGAGCGCTCGTTGCGGAAGGTGGTTCCGGTTTGGGCGGCGATGTAGGGGGGGTAGTCCTTGGGGTTCAGGCTGGCGGGCCAGGCGGCGTTCCAGGGGGGGTCGTTGGTGTTCTGGAGGTAGCCGGTGGGTGGGTCGATGACCTTGGGGAGCTCGTCGTAGGTGAGGTAATCGTGCCAGAGGGTTTCGGAGGTGTCGCCGGGGACGATGCCGGACCAGTAGGCAAAGTCGCCGGACTTATGGCGGGGCATGTCGCCACCGAAGAGGTACTCGATATGGCCGTCGCGGTCGGCGTAGATGATGTTGTAGGTGGGGGGTTGGAGACGCTTGATGGCGGTCTGGAACTCGGCGAAGTTGTGGGCGGTGGACATCTGCCAGTACTGCTCGAGCATGAAGGGTTTGTCGAGCGCGGCGACGCGGAGAGCGATGGGGTCGCCATCCTCTTCCTTGATGATGGGGCCGTGGATGGTGCTGCGGATGGTGAGGGTTTGAGTGGTGAAGGAGCCGTCGGGCTGGCGGATTTTGAGGGTGTGTTCGGAGGTTTCGAAGGGGAGGACCTTGCCGTCGAAGAGGTAGCCTTGCTTGGCGGGATCAGAACTACCGGGTAGCGGCGCGGTCTTGATGCGATAGAGGGTTTTGCCGTTTAGGCCGTTGACGGTGTGGGTGTAGCCGAGGTTGTCGTTGAAGGCGAAGCGGAGGACGGGCAGGCCGACCTGGGTGGCTCCGTAGATGTGGACGCCGGGGGCGTTGAGCTCGGCCTCGAAGTAGGACTGCGGGCCGGCCCAGGCGAGGTGGGGGTTCGAGAGCAGCATGGAGTGGCCGGAGGTGGAGTGCGAGGGGGCGATGGCCCAGGCGTTGGAGCCGTCTTGCGCGTCGATGGGGGTCGCGGCGGGGTCGATGAAGTTGAAATTGGGCGGGTCGAGCTCGGCTACGGAGTTTGAGGGTGCGGGGGTGAGGCTGGCGTCCGCAGCGGGTGCGGCGCGGCGGGTGGGCTCGGCGAGGCGCGGGCTGGCAAAGAAGGTGAAATGGACGAAGTACATGGAGTACTCGATGGGGTCGGCGGCGGTGATGGGTAGGACGCGCTTGACTTCGTCGGTGAGCTTTTCGGGGTGTTTGGCGGCGTAGGCGTTGATGCCGGCGGCGAAGGCCTCGAGGTAGCCACGGAACTCGGGGGTCTGGGCTTTGAGCCATTCGCCGGAGCGCTGAGGGATGGAGTTGGTCCAGACCCAGGTGTCGGACTTGATGCTGGCGTCGGTCGCGGCTTTATCGGCAGGGTTGAAGTACTCGGCGGCGCGGCCGCGGGCATCGCCATAGATTCGGAGGAGGAGATCGCCGTGGGCCTCGGCCTGGACGTAGCCGTAGAGGAAGAAGAGGTCAGGCGTGGACTTGGCGTAGAGGTGAGGGATGCCGTACTTGTCCCAGAGAATCTCGGTGCCCTTTTGAGGGGCGTAGGCGGGGGCGGCGAGAAGCGGTGAGGCGAGAGCTCCGGTGAGGGCTACGGTGAAGACGGCGAGGCGGGCGAGGCGCACGGCGGGTCTCCTGCTAGTGAGGATGAAAGGGACTGAGTGAAGGAAGTATTACATGAAGGAGCCCAGGGTAGCGCTTTCCTGGATTTGGGCGTGCTCTTCTCTGAATGCTGTGGTGCGAAAACTGGGCTTAACGGACGATTAATTGCAATCGATACCAAAGTGTGGCCCAATACTTTGGTCCAATTGTTTTGCTTTTTCTCGTCTGATTTTAATTGTTGCTAGTTATCGATACGGATCAATCGGAATCGGCAGATGAGCACGGTTTAGAGCAAATCACCTGATATTGTGGAGCGGAAAATCTCGGGGAGTGCCGTTTTTTTGCAAAAAATGGTCATAACGCATGAGACTCGCTATACGGCTTCAGAAGATTTGCTCTATCGGAATTGGAGTCGCCAATGGGCAGCGTACAAATCGAACAGAAGAGCTATGAGATGCCCCCGAAGGAAGGGATGAGCATCGCGCATTTTCTTACCGTCACCGATATCAAACGGTCGCTTGACTACTACGAGAAGGTTTTCGACGCTCGCATTCTGAGCAGAGGCGACGGTAATGCGCCTGGATACCTTCAGCTGGCGAATATCTGGATGATTATCAATGTCGGGGGCGGGCCGACCCCGGATAAGCCAACTGTAACGCTTAGCGTCCCCGATCCGAATCACATCAACAGTTTTTTGAATTTCCGGGTTGCGGATATTCAAGCTTGCTATGAGCTATGGAAGAGTCGCGGAGCTGAGTTCATCACGGAGCCGATCCCTAAGTACGGCGAGATCCGCTGCTACATCCGCGATCCTGACGGCTACATCATTGAGGTCGGACAGAGCACCGATCAGACGTACGGTTGACGCCTGGCCCCGGAATGGGATGCGGATTAAACGCTTACGGATGTCCGCTTAGTGTTAGCCCATTGGCGCAAGCGATATAACGCCGCGCCGTATGAACTTAAGGAGACCATGCACATGACCGCCCCCCGCACGTCGAACACGCTTAGTGTGAACGTCTTTACCGCCCCGGGGAAGGCTATGGTCGGCGAGCGGCCAAAGCCCTTCGGCGAGCCGCTCGGCTTTGATCCGGCCACGTCGACGTTGATCTTCGGCGAGCACGACGCGGTACTGGTGGACGCCATGACCACGGTGGCTGAGGCCGAGGCGCTCGCGGACTGGATTGCGCTGCATAACCGGAACCTGGAGACCATCTATATAACGCATGCGCATTTCGACCACTTCTACGGTTTGAGCGTTTTGCTCGACCGTTTTCCACGCGCTCGAGCGATCGCAACGCCCAAGGCGGTGGAGGGCATAAAGATGTATTTGTCTCCCCCAGTGCAGCAGTTAGCCCGCCGGATGTTTCCTGGGCAAGTGCCCACGAAGTTGGTTGGACCCGAGCCCTATGAGCAGGACACGTTCACGCTTGAGGGCCACGAATTGCGCATCATCGAACAGGGCCGCACCGATTGTCCCGATTCGACGTCTCTCTATGTTCCATCGATCGGCCTGATTGTCGCTGGCGACGTTGTGTACAACCAGTGCCGCATGTACGTCGGCGACACCACCCCCGAGAGCCGAAAGAATTGGATTGCGGCGCTAGACCGGTTAGTGGCGCTGAACCCAGCGATAGTTGTCGCCGGTCACAAGAAGCCTGGCGCGCCCGACTCTCCCTCGACGATCCAGGACACCAAGCGTTACCTGCAGGATTTTGATCGGTTGCAGAAAACCGCGACATCCGACCAGGAGCTGTTCGATCAGATGACGGCGCTATATCCGGATTGGGTAGCCAATCAGTCGTGGTTGATGTTCGGATTCCCGCAGGGATAACCTACGTCAAGCGCGACGGCCCGCCTGTCCCCAGTCTTAGTTCCGATTTCAAAAAGGAGAACAAAATGGCAACAAAAGGAAAAATCCTGGTATTGGTCTCGAGCGGTCGCGGCTTGCCCTTGAAGGATGGCAAGGTTTATACCGGCGCCGGCTACTACCTCAACGAACTGACGGTTCCGGTTCGCGCCCTGATGAAGGAGGGCTACGAAATCACCTTCGCCAACCCCAAAGGCAATGCGCCCCAAGTGGATGTGCATTCAGAGGTCGCCGATTTCTTCGGTGGGGACGCGGCTAAGCTTGAGGACTATATGTTATTTCGCGACGGCCTGAAGGGGCTCAGAGATCCATCCCGCATCGCGGATGTCATCGCGTCGGGGCTCGATCAATATGACGCTGTCTTCGTCCCCGGCGGCCATGGCCCGATGATCGATCTTCTGGATGATCCCAATGCCGGCATAGTGATGAGACACTTTCACGAAACATCCAAGCCTACGGCTGTGCTCTGCCATGGCCCGATTTCACTGCTTTCGGCACTTCCGAATTCGTGGGAGGTGGTTGCCACGCTGATTGCGGGCGATGCCGCTGGAGCGCACGCAAAGGCTCAAGGCTGGATCTATGCAGGATATAAGATGACTATCTTTTCGACCGCGGAAGAGCAGCAACGGGAGCCGCTTGAGATTGAAGGTAAGGTTCTGTTTTACCCGGACTTCGCCCTGCGTACGGCGGGCGGCGACGTTAGTGTGATCGCTCCATGGGGGAGCTACGCCCTTCAAGATCGAGAGTTGATCTCGGGCCAGAACCCGTTCTCTGATGAAGCAGTTCTGAAACTTCTTCTACAGGCACTCGACGCGAAGAAGAAGTAGGTCGGTCGAGCCAGGACACCAAGCGTTACCTGCCGGACTTCGATCGGTGCAGAAAACCGGGACATCCGACCAGGAGCTGTTCGATCAGATGTCAGATGACGGAGCTGTACCCGAATTGGGTAGCCAATCAGTCGTGGTTGATGTTCCCGCAGCCATAACCCTGGGCGCGGCGAAGGCTCACGGGAGGAAACTCCTGCTGAATTGTGTGGGGCTTGGTGACAGCAATATTACATGGAGGGCGGCCTGGCGCTGGACTAGGATGATGAGCATGGGAACGAGACAGAGCTGTGAGACGTGCCTGGTGCGCGGAGCGGACTGCTTCTGCAACCTGAATAACGAAGCGCTGCTGACCCTGAGCAAGATGGGCACCGAGGTGCGGTATGCAGAGCGGGAGCGGGTGCTGGAGGAAGGTGCGGTTTCGGAGCGAGTGTGCGTGGTGTGCAAGGGGATGGTGAAGCTGACTACCTCTTCGCGCGATGGTGGCCTTTTGCTGCTGCGGCTGGCGGGGCCGGGGGATGTGCTTGGGCTGGCGTCGGCGGTGAAAGGAACGGCGTACGAGGCTACGGTGGAGGCGCTGGAGGAGTGCGAGGTGAGGGTAATTCCACGCAGAGAGTTTGTGGAGTTCATGAATAAGTTTCCGGAGGCGGGGTGGAACTCGACGGAGACGATTGCGCGAGAGTATGGGTCGGTGGTGCTGAGCGCGAGGCGGCTGGCGCTCTCGGGTTCGGCGACGGCGAAGCTGGCACGGGTGCTGCTGGACTGGGGCAGGACGAGTGTGAGACAGATGGCCGGCAGGAACGCCAATGCGAAGACGAGCGATGTGGAACTGCGCTTCAGAATGCCGCTGACGCACGAGGAGTTGGGACAGATGGCAGGCATCTCGCGGGAGACGACGACGCGGATACTGAGCAGGCTGAAGCGCGAGGGATTGGTGATCGTCGAGGGCGAACGGATGCTGTTGCCGTCCCCTGAGCGGATGGAACGATTGTGCAGCTAGAGAGTTCTCCCAATAACTACGATCCGCATTAGAAGCTTGAGATGGAGGGCTTCGAACGATCTTCCTGCTCGTACTCGCGGGAGCAGTGGGGATGATCGTGTTTTGGATAGAGGTGATCGTAGAGGTCAGTCATGCCCTGCATCCTCAGTCTGCGACGGGAAGAGATTCGGCCGAGGGGCTGCTCCTTTGCATTGATGGAGACCAGCTTGGCGATGGGTGGAAGGGAGTAATCACGGGCTGCCATGGGAGCCCTCCTTTTGTTTCAGGTTGCGGTTTAGGTTAAACGTCCGGCCGGTTGGGAGAGGCGCAGGGGATCGAAAAGGCTCGATGCGGAAGTGCGATGAAGGGAGCTGTCGCGCAGAGGACCGCGAGCACAACAAGGGGAGGACATGAAGTTGAGCTTGAATAGCCGGTGCAGCTGCCGGCACAAGGCTTCTGAAGCTGATTGCAGTGAGTTGTGATGGGAACTTGCATGCGTAGCCTCCAATATGAAGATGAAGGCTTGCGGCAAACGGGTCTGTGACAGCGGTCACAGTCAAGCTTGCATTCGTTCAAGCGTGGGAACGCTTTTCCGGAGGCGGAGGCGGAGTTGGGCGGTGGCTTCGCGGTGGCAGGGGAGGCATAGGGTGCGGAGGTTGTCGAGGTCGCACTGGCCTCCGCCTTCGGCTACGGGGCGGATGTGGTCGGCGTCCCAGAGGGAGCGGCGACTGGTGATGGACTTCATGCCGTAGAGGGAGAGTCCGGCGGCGCGGGCCAGGCCTCGGGCGCGGCGGAGGGCGGCGTAGATGGCGATGGTGTCGGCGCGCCAGGCGGCGCAGATGCCGCGGTCGCGGGCGAAGACGTGGTCGCGGAGGTAGCCGGGGTCGGTGCGGAGACGCCACTGGTGGACGCAGTAGTCGGAGCAGAAGGTGCGGCGGCGTTTGGCGATGATCTCGAGGTCGCACCAGCGGCAGAGGGGAAGATTGTTGAGGCCGCGTGGGAGGGCAAGGGGTTTTGCGTGGCCGCCGGGGAGGGTGCGAGTGGGGAGCATTCCGAATCTAATTTGAGGATATGAGGGACGGGGGATTTTGGCGATGACGGCGGAGGTTCTCTTGTGGGCGCGTCGCGGGGCGGAAAACGTCGCCGAGGTCGCGAATGAGAGGCGTTTCGGAAGAGTCAGTGCGTGAGGTTCGTGGGTTCAGGGTGTGGCGGATTTGAAGATAGTGATGAGATCGGATACGGCATCGACGGCGGCGGCGGCGCGGTCTGCGATGTAGTCGTCTGGATGGAATTCGGAGAGGTAGATGAGGAAGTCGCGCAGGGCGCCGCGCTGCGAGGGGTCAAGAGCGCGAAACATTTCGACGGAGAGCGGGCGGATTTTGAAGGAGCCCTCGACCTCCTGCGGGGTGAAGGTGTGGGCGATGAACTCTGCGCCCTGATTGTCGTTGTAGAGAGCATAGAGGAGCCAGGCGGGGATGTAGGTGGCGAAGCCGTCGGCGGTGAGCAGGACAAAGTCTCCGAGGTGGCGGGCGATGATCTCGGGTGGAATTTGCGTCCAGAGTTTGTCCTTGAGGTTGTGGAGGAGATCTTCTTCGTGAAACTGGTCGAGCGTCCACGGGCCGTTGTCTCCGCCGGCAAGGATGGCGCCGCGCGGAGGCCTTGGAGGGAACGAACGGATGATTCTCTCGCTCAGCGTTCTTAGCTGGCGGCGGTTGTCGGCTTCATTTAGCGCTTGTTTAGCCATTTGCTTTTCTGCGCTCAAGGCCACTCCAGCGTTCGATCGACTGTGGGGAGGGCCTTGGGGAATAGTGTAACGATATTGCAAAGGAATGAAAGTGGCGGCAGGCGGCCCTCGCGGAGCGGAGGCCGGAGGCATAGCATAGGGGAATGGGAACTTTGTATATAGGACGGCGGGTTGGAAGCTGTGGCGCGAAAGGTTTAAGAACCGCCAGCCGGGGCTGGTGGCCACGGTGCGGCGTAAGCGTGGCGATGCTGGCGGGCCTGCTGCTCGCGATGGGAGCCCAGGCGAGAGCACAGATCGGCTATTCGGCGGAGAAGCCGATTGGAGCGACGGCTCAGCAGCTTCCGGCGTATCTGCAGCATGCCGGGATAGAGCAGAGGCTGAACCAGGAGTTGCCGCTGAATGCCGGGGTGACAGATGAGGCAGGAGCGAAGACGACGCTGGGGAGCTATTTTGGCAAGCGTCCGGTGGTGATGGCGCTGGTGTACTACAAGTGCGCGATGCTCTGTCCGCAGGTGCTGTATGGGCTGGCGACGGGGTTGAAGCAGACGACCTTGAAGCCGGGCAAGGACTACGACGTGGTCATCTTCAGCATCGATCCGACGGACACGGCGAAGGACGCAATGACGGAGAAGAACAATTTTTTAGCGACGCTGGGTAATCCTGCCGCTGCCCCGGCGGTGCATGTGCTGACGGGCGATAAAGATAGCATTGCGGCGATCACGGGAGCGACGGGATTCAACTATGTGCTGGTGCCGGGGCCGGACGGGAAGATGGACCAGTATGCGCACTCGAGTGTGCTGATGTTCGCGACGCCGGAGGGCAAGCTGTCGAAGTACATTTCGGGGATCGATTATCCGGCGCGTGACCTGCGGCTGGCGGTGCTGGAGGCGTCGGAAAGGAAGATCAGCAATCCTGTGGACCTGGTGCTGCAGTACTGCTGCAGCTACGACCCGGCGGTGGGCAAGTACTCGGTTTCGATACTGCGGATTATGGGGCTGGGCGGAATGGGTGCCGTGGTGGCGATGGCAGGGATGATCTTTTTGCTGACGCGACGGCCTGGTCCGCAGCGAATGGCTTAACAGCGGCTTGATGCGAATCGCCGGTGACTCTCGTTATGATGAGGCGATAGTTTTTCCTGAGGAGGTGGGCGATGTCAAAGACTGAATCGGCGATGGCGGAGTTGGGGACGGAGGCGCCGGCGTTTGAGCTGAGGACGTGGTGAGCGGCAAGGCCGTGGGGCGCGACGATGTCGCGGCGGGAACGAGGCGGGCTGCTGGTGATGTTTATCTGCGTGCACTGCCCGTATGTGAAGCATGTGGAGCAGGAGCTGGCGCGGATTGGCGCGGACTACCGGGGCAAGATCGGGATTGTGGCTATCTGCTCGAATGATGTGGCGAGCGTATCCGCAGGATGCGCCGGCGGAGATGAAGAAGCAGGCGGAGCGGCTGGGGTTCAGCTTTCCTTATCTGTATGACGAGACGCAGGAGGTGGCACGGGAGTATGACGCGGCCTGCACGCCGGACTTTTTCTGTTCGATGGGGAGATGAAGCTGGTGTACCGGGGGCAGTTGGACGACTCACGTCCGCGGCGGCCAAGCGGCGGCGGGAATGATATTCCGGTGACTGGCAAGGATCTGCGGGCAGCGATGGATGCGGTTATCACGGGCAAGAGGCCGGATACGAACCAGAAGTTCAGCGTTGGATGCAGTATCAAGTGGAAGTCGTCCTAGCCGGACGGGCGGAAGCGTGCGTAGCGCGCAAAGTAAAAGGATTGGACACTGACAGCTATGAGTAGTGAAGTTTTGGAGAACTTGAAGGCGGGGATACGGCGGTTCCGGAGTGAGGTTTATCCAGCGCATGCCGAGATGTACATGCGTGCCGCGAGCGAGCCGCAGCAGCCGCAGGCGCTGGTGATTGCGTGCGCGGACTCGCGGATCGGTGTGGAGCAGATTACGCAGAGTAAGCCGGGTGAGCTGTTTGTGACGCGGAACATCGGCAACCTGGTGCCGGCGTATGGCGAGATGCTGGGCGGCGTGAGCGCAGTGGTGGAGTATGCGGTGAGCGCGCTGAAGGTGAAGCATATTGTGGTGTGCGGACACTCGGAGTGCGGGGCGATGAAGGGGCTGCTCGATCCGGAGGGCGTATCGAAGATGCCGACGGTGGAGAACTGGCTGAAGAACGCGCATACGGCGCTGAGCGTGGCGAACGCGCTTGCGGAGCCGGGCGAGGCGGAGAGTGTGCTGAAGCAGCGGCTGACGGAGCAGAATGTGCTGCTGCAGATGCAGCACCTGCGGACGCATCCATCGGTGGCGGGGGCGATGGCGCGGGAGGAGCTGACGATATCGGGATGGCTGTACGACATTGCGAGCGGCGAGGTGAGGATCTGCGAAGAGGGTGGGAGGGTGTTCGAGCCGGTGGAGGTTGAGGTGAAGGCTTGATTCGCGGCGGCCGCGAGCCGAGTCAGCGGGGGCGCTGGTTTGGGCGTAGGCGCGGCGCGAAGGTATATTCAGAAGAAGTTCCCTGCAAATTGAGTGCTTCGAGAAAAGAGAGACTGTCCCATGTCCGGTTCCCGGCTGATCTTCCCTACCCTGCGTTATGTTGTGTTGTGCCTGACGGGCGCGATTCTGTTGAGCTGCGCAGCGAGAGCGCGGGGGCAGGATGGGTCTGTCGCGAAGCTGCCTGTGGGGCCTTTTGATCCACGGGAGACGTTTGCGCCGTTGACGATGCCGGAGCCGGCGAATGCTTACCGGTCGAGCAATGGGGCTCCGGGGCCGATGTACTGGCAGAACGAGGCTGACTATGAGTTGCATGCGTCGCTTGATCCAGCGGCGAAGCAGTTGAGCACCACCGAGACGATTACGTACACGAACAATAGCCCGGATATGCTGACCGAGCCTGTGGGTGCATGCTGGAGCAGAACATGTACCGGAAGGACTCGCGGGCGCAGAACATGCGGCGGCGGAGCGCGGGGGACGCGTGGCGGCGATCGAAGCTGGAACCGCCTTCGACCGAGGGTTTTGTGCTGGATTCGGTGGAGATTGAGGCGGGTAAGGCGACGGCGAAGGCCGACTACCTTGTCAACGATACGCGCATGCAGATACGGCTGGCGGCGCCGCTGGCTCCAAGGCGGATGTGAAGATCCACATCAAGTACCACTACCAGATTCCGGGTACGTGGGGCGGAAGGACGTCGTGGGGCGCGACGAAGAGCAGGGCGAGATTTATGACATGGCGCAGTGGTATCCGCGGATGTGCGTGTATGACGATCTGCGCGGGTGGGACACGCTGCCTTATATCGGGAGTGAGTTCTATCTGGAGTATGGGCACTTTGATTACTACGTCACCGTGCCTAGCGACTATGATCGTGGCCGGGCTCGGGCGAGTTGGTGAATCCGAAGGATGTGCTGACGCGACGGAGATCGCTCGGCTGGAGCAGGCGAAGAACAGCGATAAGACGGTCTATATCCGTACGCCGGCAGAGGTGACAGACCCGGCGAGCAGGCCGAAGCAGGACGGGACGCTGACGTGGCACTTCCACATGGACCACACGCGCGATGTGGTGTGGAGCGCGTCGCCGGCGTTTGTGTGGGATGCGGCAAGGATCAATCTGCCGGATGGGAAGAAGAGCCTGGCGATGAGTGTGTATCCGCCGGAGAGCGTGGGGCCGGATGCGTGGGACATGTCGACCGAGTACACGAAGGACACGATCGAGCGGTTTTCGAAGCACTGGTATCCGTATCCGTGGCCGGCGGCGGTGAGCATTGCCGGGTTCTCGAGCGGGATGGAGTATCCGGGTGTGGTGTTCGACGGGATCGACGGACAAGGGGCCGTTCTTTTTCTGGCTGACGGCGCATGAGTTCGGGCATACGTGGTTCCCGATGATCGTGGGATCGAATGAGCGGCGGCATGCGTTTATGGATGAGGGGTTCAATACGTTCATCGATATTGAGGAGTCGGCTGAGTATACGGGCGGCAAGTATGGGCCGAAGCGGGACTCGGAGTACTCGGCTGGGGGTGAGCCGCCGGACATGATCTTGAAGGTGCTGGACAATCCGGATGCTCCGACGTTGATGGTGCCGGCGGATGCTTATCCGGGAGCGCTGGGACATCCGGTGAGCTACTTCAAGGGCGCGTATGGGATGGTGCTGCTGCGCGAGCAGATTCTGGGGCCGGAGCGGTTTGACTGGGCGTTCCGAAAGTACATCAAGGACTGGGCGTTCAAGCATCCTTCGCCGTCGGACTTCTTTCGGGCGATGGAGAGCGAGGGCGGCGAGGATCTGAGCTGGTTCTGGCGTGGATGGTATTTGAACAACTGGAGGTATGACGTGGCTGTGGACAAGATTGATGGGTCGACGGTGACGCTGAGCAATCGCGGGCAGCTGGTGCTGCCCACTCACGGTGGAGATTGTTCTCAAGAGCGGCGAAAAGATCCGGGTGAAGATTCCGGTGGAGGCTTGGCTGTCGAAGTCGACGTGGATGTGGAGCGCTCCGGGAGGCAAGGCGGTGGCTTTGGTGACGGTCGATCCGGACCATGTGCTGCCGGATGATGACCGGGGGAATAACTCCAAGACGGCGGAGTAGGGATGGCGGGGGGTATACCCCGTCAAATTTGCGCAAAGTATTCAAAATATTTGCTTTAGGCTTGGACTTGCATTCCTGACTATTGGACCTGTTCCGGAAGCTCTCTCATATGGAGGGGCTTTCGGGGTTAGGTTTTGTCAAGCATGCGACTTCATCTTTTAGACAGGCGATGACTCGGTGGGGTCGTCGGATTCTTCCCAGCGGAGGCCGCATTTCTCGCAGGTCCATGAGGCGGAGCCGAGGGGCAGGGGCAGGCCGAGAATGAAGAGGGAGGCCATGGCGGTCTTGCGGTCGGAGCGCTCGTAGGTGATGTCGGTGGAACGGCATCGGGGGCAGCGGGGCTGCTCGAAGCCGGGTTCGTCCTGAAACTCGCCGGCGAAGTCGATGGTGTTGGGGATGGGCGAGGTGAGGACGGCTTCGGCGGCTTCGACGTCGGCGGCGGCGACCTGGAGACGGATGCCGCCAATCATGTTGGATATCTGCCAATCGAGGCGGACGAGGTTTTCGTCCTTGAGGAAGCAGAAGATGCCGGCGGATTCGATGGCTCCGCGGGCGATGATGGCTTCGGAGAGGTCGCGGTAGCGGCGGATGGTGACGAGGTCGCGGTACTCGGGGGGCGGTTCTTCTATGTGTGGTTCGGGGAGGGTGAGGCCGCGGTGGGCGAACTCGGCGGCGAGGGCGGTGCGGGCTTCGTCGGTGAGGGAGTGCCAGTCGGCGGCGAGCAGTTGGAGCTCGCGGTTCGACATGGGGCGGTAGATGTCAGCGAAGGTTGGATCTGGGGCCTGAGACATTGGGTGGAATGGTAGCAGAGGAGTCTTACTAAAGTTGGTCCATTGCCTCCGGCGCAGCGTCGCTCACTTTTTCCAAAACATGCTTAAGCTTTGCGATGGAACCTCGTGCGGCGCGGTCCTGCACCCTTGACCATTCGCCGACCCCCTCACTCACAAGCACCGCCACAAGCTTGTCAACCGGAACATGATCCTGCTCGGCCAATTTTGAGGCCTGTTGGTAGACATCATCGGGAAGTTGAATGGTTTTCATGGCAACTCCTCTAACAGTATAGAAACTCTGTAGGGATTGTGGAGAACGACCGTGGCGAGGTAGTGGGTCAGCTTCAGCTTATTATGGTGAATGCCTGAAGTTCCGATAAACCGACTTTCAGGAATCTTATCCAAGCCGTCACGCTCACAGCCCATTGATCTGCTGGAAGACCGGCTCGGCGATTTCGGGAGGCAGGTGAACCATTAGCAGCCCACCAAACGCTTGTTCCCACATTCCCCCAACTTGCATCACATTCTTAAGAATGGAATCCATACGTTCGCTCTTGAGGTCGTCCGCTGACATGATCCAACTCTGGGATACAAGAGTTGTGCGTTCTGCCAATTCAACAAACCGCAGAGCACCGTCATCCATTTCCTTGACTCGGATAATGTCGCCGTAACGGGCATCGCCAATAAAGGAACTTTCGTCCAGTCGACGAAGGTCCAGGCTCACGGCGGTCAAGGCTAATTGCTCGCTGTCGCCGTTCTCATATACCAGCCGCGAACGAACGATTGTGTCGGCAAAATCGAAGTGTACGGTGGGAGTTTTAGACATAGGCCCTCTCGCAAATTGCGCCGCCGAGAAACAGTCCTGTCGATGGTACCAATATCCCTCGTAGATCATCATCAACGAGGTAACTTCGGTTGCCCGGAGTTCAAACTCACTCTCTGCCCTTCATCAGCTTAGGTGGCGGCGGAGGTCTTCGGGGTGGTAGCAGTGGGCGAAGGCGGTTTCGCGGTTGATGCGGTTGGCGCGGATGAGTTCTACGAGGGATTGCTCCATGGTCATCATGCCGTCGGCGCGGCCGGTTTCGATCATGGCGCGGAGTTGATGGTCGTCTCCGCGGCGAATGAGGTTTCGGGTCGCACTGTTGGCGATGAGGATTTCGACGGCGGGGTAGCGGCCTGCGCCGTTGGCGGCGGGCAGGAGTTGCTGAGAGATGACGGCCAGGAGCGCGAGGGATAGTTGCTGACGGATTTGCGACTGATAGCCGGTGGGGAAGGTATCGAGGATGCGCGAGACGGTCTGCGCGGCGTCGTTGGTGTGGAGGGAGGAGAGCACGAGGTGGCCGGTTTCGGCGGCGGTGAGGGCGGCGGCCATGGTCTCGCTGTCGCGCATCTCGCCGACCATGATGACGTCGGGGTCCTGGCGGAGGACGGAGCGGACTGCCTGGGCGAAGCTGTGGGTGTCGTGGCCGAGCTCGATCTGCTCGACGAGCGAGCTGCGATTGTTGTGCTGGTACTCGATGGGGTCTTCGATGGTGATGATGTGGTTGTGGCGGCGGGCGTTGATGCGATCGACGAGCGCGGCGAGGGTGGAGGTCTTGCCGCAGCCGGTGGGGCCGGTGAGCAGGACGAGGCCCTGGCGGCGATCTGTAAGCATTGCAAGGGCGGGCGGCAGGTGCAGGGACTCGAGCGATGGGACCTGCTCGGGCAGGATTCGAATAGCGGCTGCGAGCGTGCCGCGCTGATAGTGGAAGTTGGCGCGGAACCTTCCGATGGTGGGGCGCACGAAACAGAGGTCGAGGGATTTTTCTTCCTGCAACTCTTTGAGCTGCTCGGATGTAAGGAGGGGCAGGAGGGTGTCGCGGATGCCGTCGGCTGAGAGCGCCGGGCCTGGATCTGGTGTGAGTGCTCCGTTGACGCGCAGGGTGACAGGCGAGCCGGCGACGAGGATCATGTCGGAGGCGCTGCGCTGGAAGGCGATGGCGAGAAGCTGGTCGAGAGATTTCTTTTCCGTGGACTTGGCGGTGGTTGCCGCTCGATTCAGCTGGTCGACCAGCTTTGAGAGCTCGTTCTGGTGCTCAACCATACTTCTCCGATCTGTAAATGACGGTCCGCGTTATTCAAGAATAGACGTGGGCCAGCGACGAAGGTCTTCGCGGAAAGAAGCTAGAACCACTTCAGCTTGCGGAGGACGTAGAGAAGGATAACCGTGGCGATGACGGTGATGAGGGCGACCCATTCTGCGCCGTAGGGCGAGTCCTGGAAGGGAAGGCCCTTGAGGTTCATGCCGTAGATTCCGGAGATGGCGAGGGCGGGCAGGGCGATGGTGCCGAGGACGGTGAGGACCTTCATGACCTCGTTGGTGCGATTGGCTACGGAGGAGAGGTAGATGTCGAGGGTGTTGTTGAGGAGGTCGCGCTGGGTTTCGACGGAGTCGAGGAGACGGGCGATGTGGTCATAGGTGTCGCGGATGTAGAGCTGGTGGTCGGGATCGATGATGGAGTTGGGGTCGCGTTGAAGGTGAAGCGCGGCGTCGCGGGTGTTGACGAGGACGCGGCGGAGGTCGATGAGCTCGCGCTTGATGGCGAAGACGGATTGGAGGATGGCGGGGGATGGGTTGGCGAAGACCTGGTCCTCGAGCTGGTCGATGCGGTCGTCGAAGTGGTCGATGGCGGGAAAGTATAGGTCGACGATGGTGTCGAGGATGAGGTAGACGAGCTGGCCGGGGTGGTCGTCGTCGCCGTCGCGGCGGGCACGGTCGAGGGCCTGCTGTGTGGTGGGGCAGGTGGGGTCGGTGATGGTGATGAGGAAGTCTTTGCCGGCGAAGATGTCGATGGGAGAGAAGACGGGCATCTGCTCACCGGGGTTGTCGGGGTCGGGCTCGAGGCGGACGGGCTTGAAGACGGCGAAGGTGTAGTGGACGGCGGTGTCGACTTTGACGCTCTCGTCGTGGGTGCGGGCGTCTTCGACGTGGAGGGGGTGGAGGTTGTACTGACGGGCCAGCTCATCGAGCTTGGGGTCGTTGGCGTCGTCGAGCTGGTACCAGGGCATGGGGGCTCCTCGCACGGTGCTGGGATCATCCTAAGGGTGAATGACGCGAAGCCCCAAATACTTCTCGAAGGCGTCGAAGTCCCGATCACGATGCAGGAGAATATGGCCATTCTCTATACAGAAGATTGTTTTCGGACCGTTATGCCTCGCGAGCGCAGATAGCGATAGTATCGACGATAATCATGAGGAGTTCTTATTCCTTCATGTGCCCGAGGCGGGATTCATTGAGGTCGCCTTCCCATTTCACGTTGCCGCGAAGTTCGCGAATCCCGGCTTGAGAGCGAGTTTTGACCAGGAGCCGCAGACCGGCTTCGACGGCTGCTTTCTCTGTCGGAGCACCACTGGACTTCATTGCCTGCCGTAAGAGGTCATTGTCGATTTCAATATTTGTACGCATGGATCAGATTCCCTTCATGTGTACCGCTTGAGAGGCGATTAGACGGGGACTTTCTGGTGGCCGGGCTCGATGTGGGTGATGTTGCCGTCGCGCATGTGGATGATGCGGTCGGCTATCTGGGCGGCCTCGGGGTTGTGGGTGATCATCAGGACGGTCTGGTTTAGCTCGCGGCTGGATTTGCGGAGCATCTCGAGGACGGCGTCGGAGTTTTTGGTGTCGAGGTTGCCGGTGGGCTCGTCGGCGAGGACGATGGAGGGGCGGTTGATGAGAGCGCGGGCGATGGCTACGCGCTGCTGCTCGCCGCCGGAGAGCTCGTTGGGGCGGTGGTCGAGGCGGCCATCGATGCCAAGGAGTTGGGTGAGGTGGTCGAGGAGGGCTCGGTCGAGGGGACTCTTGTGGCCGAGGTTGGCGATGTCGTGGGCTATCTCGATGTTGCCCATGGCGGAGAGTGTGGGAAGCAGATTGAAGCGCTGGAAGATGAAGCCGATGCGGGCGCGGCGCGTTTTGGTGCGCTCGGCGTCGGTGAGTTTGGCGAAGTCAGTGCCCTCGATGGTGACGTTGCCGCTGGTGGCGGGGGTGAGGCCGCCGAGGATGTGAAAGAGGGTCGACTTGCCGGAGCCGGAGGGACCGACGATGGCGACGAACTCGCCAGGTTCGACGGAAAAGCTGACGCTGTGGAGGGCGGTGACCTCGAGTTTGCCGGAGCGGTAGGTCTTGCCGAGGTTCTGGGCGATGATGATGGGTGGCATGTCTGGTTAAAGTCTATCTTGAGAGGAGGGACGCCGAGCAAATGACGACCGCGGATTAATGCGGATGAGACGGATAAAAGGGGATAGAACTTTTGGAGATTGAAAGACTGATGACAGGGTCAGGAGAGGCGATGGGTGCGACGGGATGAATCTGCGGGAGCTTTTGCTGTTGGGGTTGGTGGGGTGGACGCTGATTGGGGTGGTTGGCGTTCTGGTCGCGCGGGTTCGGCATAGACGCGGCGTGCCTGGAGAACGAGAGAGGATGGTGCACGGGATCGGGTGGCTGGTGGGGGTTTGGGTGGCGTATTTCGCGGTGCTGGTGGGGGTGTCGCTGTGGCAGCCGCAGCGGGTGGTGGCGTTGGGGCAGGAGCAGTGCTTCGATGAGATGTGCTTTGCGGTAACGGGAGTGGATGAGGTACCTCGATTTCTGGGAACGAATAAGATCGGCGATGGCAGCAGGCTGGTAAGGGTGACGGTGATGGTGAGGAACAAGGGCCGGGGGAAGACGGAGAGCGACGGATCGATTCAGGCGTATCTGGTGGATGGGGAGGGACAGCAGTGGGAGGAGTCGCGCGGGGTGAATGGGAATCGGCTGACGGACAGGGTGGTCGCGGGGCAGAGGATGGTGAGTGAGCCGGTGTTTAAAGTGGCTGCGGATGCGACGGGGCTGGGGCTGGTGTTTACGCATGGGCGATGGCAGCCGGGGGTGCTGGTGATTGGGGATTCGGATAGCTTGTGGCACAGGCGGACGGTGGTGGCGCTGGGGCGGTAGTTGTGGCTAGTTGTCAGTGGTCAGTTGCCCAGTTTTCAGTTGTTAGTTGCTAGTTGCTGGTTGTTAGGGAAGACGCGGTGGTGTCAGGCGGGTGGGGCGAGGCTGCTTAGGAGGGAGTGGAGGGTTACGTCGTCGAGGAAGCTGATTTCGATGCGGAGGGCGATTATCTGGCCGAGCTCGATGGAGGAGTGGAGGTGCTGGCGGCAGGTGCAGAGGTCCTGGAAGGCGAGGTGGGCGGCGCGGGTGAGCTCGACGCCGGCGGCGAGAATGGCGGTGTAGAGGTCGAGGACGGAGCGGAGCTGGATCTCAATGCGGAACTGGATGGTGGTGGGGGAGAGGGTCTTGCGGTCGAGGACCCAGCCGCCGCAGTCGGCGAAGGAGAGAGTGAGCTGGGGCAGGACGGCGGCGCGCTCTTCGTAGCTGAAGCTTTGGATATCGATGGACTGCAATGGGGCCGCCGTTCTGAAGATAGCTGGAAATAGCCTGGGATGGATTGGTGCTCAGGGTGTTCATCGGAGCGGCGATGCGGGGGCATGATGGGTGCGGCGGGCTGGGACGCACGGTGGTCACATGACTGAAGGAAGAGGGGTTAGGATTGGGAGAGGAGTGTGGGAATGGTGATCGGGATTGGGACGGATGTGATCGAGATTGACAGGGTGGAGGGGAGCATCGAGCGGTTTGGGGAGAGATTCCTGGAGCGGATATTCACGGAGCGGGAGATAGCGTACTGCCGACAGAAGAAGAGCTCGGCGGAGAGCTTCGCGGCGCGGTTTGCGGCGAAGGAGGCCGGGGCAAAGGCACTGGGGACGGGGATAAGCCGGGGGATCAGCTGGAAAGAGATTGAGGTGCGGCGGGAGCCGGGAGAGAGACCGACGCTGCACTGGAGCGGAAAGGCGGCGGAGCGGGCCGAGGCCCTGGGAGTAGCGAGGACGGCGCTGAGCCTGACGCATAACCGGTCTGTGGCGATGGCGGTGGTGGTGGTGGAGGATTAGAGCGGATGGAATTGAACCCCAGGGTTGGGGTTTGGCATCCACTGAAAGCAAAGGATTTTTGTTTCGCGCCCGCGGTTGTGGACGGCTTCGATTTTGGAGCTGCGGATTGGGACCGGTGAGGTATTCTTTTGCTAACTGCGAGCGCGGCGGCCAGCGCGTGAACGATAACTGGGAGGGCTATGCCGAGTCAGCAGGAAGTGAAGTGGTCACAGCTCAAGGTCGGGGTGATTGTGCTGATAGCGTCGGTGATTCTGACGACGCTGCTCTTTCTGATGACGAGCGCGTCTGGGCTGGGGATTCTGTCGCGCAAGCTGACGATTATGACTTACTTTGAGAACTCGGCCGGGCTGAAGGAGGGCGCGGCGGTGAACCTGCAAGGCGTGACAATCGGAAACGTGAAGAGCGTGACGATTGTAAATACTCCGGACCGGAAGTTGACCCCGGTGAAGGTCGTGATGAAGTTGGACGAGAAGTTTGCGCAGGACCTGCACACCGACTCGAAGGCGGCGCTGACTACTATCGGAGTACTGGGCGATACGGTGGTGGACATCAATAGCCAAACGGCGGTGGGTCCTCCGCTGAAGGACGGCGACGAGCTGAAGACGCAAACGACGCCAAGTATCAACGACGTGGTGAAGTCGACCCAGGACACGATAGCAAGCTTCAAGCCGATTTTGATCAAGCTGGATGGAATCATTGGCAACCTGCAGGCGGGCAAGGGGACGGCGGGACAACTGCTGAACAATCCGGATCTCTATAACAAATTGAATGCGACGCTCGATGGGCTGCAGACGCTCGAGAGGAACATCAACTCGGGCAAAGGATCGATCGGCAAGCTGATAACGGACGACGAGTTCTATAACCGGCTGAACGAGACGACGGGCAAGCTGCAAGATATCGCCGACTCGCTCGAGGCGGGCAAGGGATCGGCGGGAATGCTGCTGAAGGACGATGCGCTCTACAAGAATCTGAACTCGACGATGGCGCATGCGAACTCGCTGCTGGCGGACGCGGATGCAGGCAAGGGCGGGCTGGGGCTGATGCTGAAGGACCCGAAGTTCCGCGCAGACCTGAGCAGCACGCTGACGCAGGTGAATACGCTGGTGTCGGGCGTGAACGCAGGCAAGGGTACGCTGGGCAAGTTCACCACGGACGATGCAGCGTATACGAACCTGAACAAGCTGCTGACTTCAAGCAACGAGCTGGTGGCGGCGGTCCGGACTGACCCGAAGAAGTATCTGACTATCCATCTGAAGATCTTTTAGCGTGGGATTTTTTAGCGTTCGATTTCGGAAGAGCGAGACGGATGAAAGAGGGCTATTGCTGGACTTTTCGTCTTAAAATTCTCGCCCGGACCGGGAGGGTAACCTTGGGGCGGTGACCTCGGCGCCGGGGACAGATGGGCTGTAAAGTGGCACAAAGTCGCGGTAGCTTCTACAATAACCAAAGGATTCGCAACCCCATAAAGTTGCTCGCAGTTCAAAGCGGTTGAAGCCGACCGCTGGGCGAGGATTAAGGAAACGCATGAAGTTGAGTAGGATTGGCCGGATTTCGATGGCCTTCGTAGTATCCGTAGCGATGGGTCTGGGCATGACGGCGTGTGGTGGCGGCACGATCGCTTACATGTGGGTTCTTGGAACGCAGTACAACCAGATCGCTGGCTTTAAGGTTGACGACTTCACGGGCAACCTGACGAACATCGTTGGGTCGCCGTTTGGCTCGGGCGGGACAAACCCGGTTTCGATCGTGTTTAAGCCGGGCGGGCGTTATGTGTACGTCGTGAACGAAGGCGCGGGAACAGCGGCCGGCAATATCGCGGAGTTCAGCGTGGGCGGCGACGGCATTCTGACGTTCCAGGCGAACTTTACGAGCCAGGGCACGACTCCGGTGTGGGCCGTGATGGACGGCACGGGCAACTATCTTTACGTGCTGGACCAGTTGGCACCGTCTACTGCCCATTGCCCGGTTGTAGGAACTTCCTGCGGCGATATTACGGTGTTCTCCATCGCGGCGGACACGGGACGGCTGTCGCTGGTGCAGAACCAGCAGATCAAGGAACCAGTGACAGGAACGCAGTTGACCTACTTCCCTGTCGGATTGAATCCGATCATGATGAAGGCAACGGGTGCCTGCCTGTTTACGGTAGATTCGGCGGATAACACGGTCTTCCCGTATGCGACGAACAGCACCAGCGGCCAGCTGACACTTCCGACGACCGGGACGATCACGACGCCGGCGACGAAGATCACGTCGATTAACGGCGGCTCGAGCTACGTGTATCTGACCGACGCGGGCGCGACGACGGCGAGCCCCGGCGGCTACGTTCTGCCTTATACGGTTGGAACGAACTGTGCATTGAATACGCTGACGGGCGGCTCGGTGGCGAACCTTCCGCTGACGTCGAACCCGACGTACTCGTTCACGGACTCCAAAGGTAAGTATCTGTACATTCTGAACCAGTCGACGACGAACACGACGACGGCGAACAGCACGATCTCGGCGTACACGATCGACGCGACCAACGGGAAGCTGCAGCAGGTTCCGGACACCAATAACCCCTACCCAGTCGGATCGGGGCCGGTGTGCATGGTGGAGGACCCGACTAACCAGTATGTGTATACGTCGAATAACGTCGACGGGACGGTGACGGGCAAGATCATCAATACAAACACCGGCCAACTCTCGGACCTGACGCGCGGGTCGACGTTCCCGGCAACAGGCCGGGCAACCTGCCTGACGATAAGCGGCAGTACCAGCTAACGCGATTGAGCGAATGAAAGAGAGTGGCAGGACCGTTTTGAGGTATCGGAACGGTCCTGCCAAGGCAAAGTTTTTTTGGCAAAGCAACAGAGGACAGAGTGGGCGGAAACGAATAGCCCCGGAGCAAAGAAGTGCATGGCGGTGAGCAGGATTGTGACCGGGATGGGAAGTAAGATTGGCCGCACAGCGATGGCCGCGGGCCTGTCCGCAGCGCTGGGGCTGGGAGTAACGGCGTGCAGCCGCGACTACACGGTAGGCTATGTCTACATGACGACGACTAAAGCAGATCCCGGCCTGATCAATGGATATAAGATCGACTACCAGTCGGGTCATCTGGACGCGCTCGCAGACTCTCCGATCGCGACCGGCGGAAGAAACCCGGTGGCGCTGGTGGCGGCCCCGAACGGCACAAACCTTTATGTGGTGAACCACGACGATTCGTCGGTGGTGTGGATTGCAATCGGCACCGACGGGAAACTATATCCGCAGGTGACGTACAACACGACGGGGAGTTTTCCCACAGCGGCGACGATCGACCCGGCGGGGAAGTTTCTGTTCGTGACGTTCACCTACCAGTTGGGATTTACCACGGCGCTGCCGGGACCTGGGGGCGTGACTGTATATCCGATTAAGTCCGACAACTCGCTTGGGACGCCGGTGACGGTGAACGTGGGCCGTAACCCGGTGGGGATTGCGGCGAGCGATCAGTTCGCGTTTGTGGTCGATCAGGACTCGGCGACGATTTTGAATCTGCTCGGGTTCTCGGTGAACTCGACGACGGGCGCGATGACGCCGCTGCCGGGAGTGACGATCAACCCAAGCAATGCGCCTTCGACGGGCTTCGCCGCCAGCACCCTGCCGGCGTCAATCATCGCAGATGCAAGCCAGCAGCATCTTTACGTGTCGGACCAGTCTGGAAATCAGATAATCGGATATTCCGTGGGGACGAATGGGATTCCGAGCCCGATAGGCAACGCTCCGTCGGGCATAGGACCGGCAGGGATGACGATCGACGCCAGCGGCAAGTTTATGTACGTGGCAAACTCCACGGATGGGACGATCGGCGGCTTTACCTTTGGATCCGGCGGCCAACCCGTCGTATCCACGGTAGCGAAGAGCGTTCAGTCCGGCACGGCAACGAACTGCGTGACGACGCTGGGAGCGCCAAACACCGGAACTCCAAGTCATGCGGTCTATCTGTACGCTTCCAATGGATTGAGCAGCTCGGTGACCGGAGAGCAGATGAACCCGACGGACGGCAGCCTGAAGTCGATACAGGGAACTCCCTTTGGCGGAAGCTCGCAGCCAAGCTGCCTGACAAGCGTACGGTCCTTCGGCGATTAGAACGGCCGGGACGTGAGTAAGACGAATTTTTTTGATGGGCGGCGAAGGCCGTCCGGGATGAAGGAACGAGATGAAATTGACTAAGCTGGGCCGTGGCACGATAGCCGCGACGATGACTTTGGCGATAGTGCTGGGCCTGACGTCCTGCGCCCGCGACTACACGGTGGCGTACGTCTATATGACCGGATCGAATAAGAGCGCTGCCGGCACCATCACTGCCTACGGAGTGGATTATCAAACCGGCTCGCTGGTGAGAATCGGGAATCCGACTCCGACTGGCATCAATCCGGTGAGCATTGTGGTGTCGCCCAACGGACTCTTCCTGTACGTGCTGAACCAGAGTGACTCGACCGTCCAGGAGTTTGCGATCAACGGAGATGGATCGCTGGTCACAAAGAGCGCCTACAAGACCACCGGCACGCTTCCGACGTCCGCGGCGATCGATCAGCAGGGCAAGTTCCTTTATGTGACCTACACCTACCAGCCGGGCTACTCGACGACGAAGCCGGGACCGGGCGGAGTCTCGATCTTCCCGATTAATTCCGACAACTCGCTGGGAACGCCAGCGAACCAGAACGTCGGCAACAACCCGGTGGCGGTCACGACCAGCAACTTCAACAATTTCGTGTACGTGGTGGACCAGGAGACCGTTCCGAATGCGACTGTGCTTGGCTTCTCCGAGAACACGTCTTCCGGCGCGCTGACGCCGACTCCCGGCACGACTATCGCCACGTCGGGCGGAGTGACCGTGGCGAAGGGGTATTCGACCGGAACGACGCCCTCCGCCATCGCGGAGGACCCGACGGCGCGGTTTGTGTACGTGACCGACGAGGCCACGAACCAGCTCTACGGCTACGCGGTGCAGGCAAGCGGCGCTCTGGTGTCGATGGTGAATGGACCGTTTGCGACCGGCCTGTTCCCGGTGGCGGTGACAGTCGATCCACGCGCCAAGTACATGTACGTTTCGAACTACAACGCGAATACGTTGAGCGCGTATGCCATCGACCAGGCGACGGGCTCTCCGACCGCGTCGGTCGGTTCGTCCTCTGTCGGCGTAAAGCCGGGACCGACCTGCCTGAGCATCGATCCGGCGCTGGGTATTTATCTCTACTCGGCGAACAACCTGGATGGCACGGTATCGGGCCTGCAGCTCGATCCTCATAATGGCGGACTGAAGACCGTCCAGAACTCGCCGTTCCCGGGGAGCGGGACACCTACCTGCGTGGTTACAGCTCCGAATGGGCAACATGCTACGCAGATGGTTCAGCCCTAAAGGTTGAATCGAATGTTTGCACAAAAGCCCCGCGATTGCGGGGCTTTTGTGTGAGTGGGAGAAGGCGTTGGACGGCGGAGCGGCAGAGCCGGGTCTAGATTACTTCAGTCGGCCTGGAGGCTCTGGCAACAGGTTTTTCAACAGGATTGCCGCTCAAGAGGTCGAGAAAGACATCCAGCTCGTAACCGGCATCGCGCGCGGTGCGGCAGGCCTTCGAAACCAAAGTCTCAATCTCACTCATCGAGCGCGCGTTGGTTGAATCCTGCTGCGCAATCTCCATCAAAGCCGGCAACTGAAGCCAGCACAGCAGCTCTTCAAAGCGCTCCTTGTTGAAGTAGGTTATGCCCGCCGCGGTGTTGACGCCTGCCAGCCAGCGGACGTCGGGGTTCGCCCAGAATGCCTCCGATCGCAGCCCGAGGCTAAGCGGAGCATCGCTCTTGAGGAGCAGCACTCGCAACTGGGCCGCGGCACGCCACATCTTCTCGCCCTCCATTCCGAGGGAGGAGAATATCTCGGCAAGAGCCGACCGCAACTGGAGCTTGTCGAACAGGGCAGCCCTGATTCCCTGTGCCGGGAAACTGCGGAGAACGATCCACGCCAGCACCGGGGGCCAGGTCTGTTCGAGCGCTCCGCCCGGCTCGTCGGTGGGCAACATGGAGCGAACAGCAGGCGGCCAGACCGTCGAAAAGGTCTGCTCCAAACGCGGAAGCCGAATAGCAGCGGTAACCAGGATTTCGCATGTAGCGTTGAAACTCTCTATGAGATCGCTGGCAGTTGGCGATTCAAGCGCAGCGCCGCTTTGAGTCACGGTCTTCGCGAAGTCCCGTTCGTTATCGACAAGGCTTTCCAGCATCGCTTTTCTGTCTTCGGAAGAAAGAACCTCTGTCGCCGTGGTAAAGCAATCCAGGCTCTTCTGGAGGAACTCGACCAGCCTGGAGTCGAGAGTCGCGTGACGAGGGCTCGACGGAGCGAGTGCGTGAGCGGACTCCTGCGGCGTTTTGGCACTGGAACTCTCCAGAGCCGCCCGGGGAGCTTCTGGCTTAGCGGGGTGCGTGGGAAAGGCCGTATCTGCGACCCGGGCACCCTTCCCTGCCTGCTTGCCGGCGATCTCGGCAAAAAGATGAACGGTGCCGGCGTTGATGACGTGCCGAAATGCCTCGTGCAGCGGCCGCAACCGCAGCTTTGAAAGCGCCTCGTCCAGGCTATAGACTCCGTCGCCGTGCAGAGCATCGCAAAGCCTGTCCCAGGGCTGGTCGGCCGAGGACCGCAACTCGCGCCAATCGAGCAGGACGACATATTGATAGCCGCGCAGATCGAAATGCAGGCCATGATGGTGTACATCGCTGGCACGGCGCAGATACTCGAGCCCCCGAGCGGTATCGCGGTACGCAAGAATCACTGCGCCGTCGGCCTGCAGCGCGAGCCCATCGGCGAGACTCTTTTGCCGCAACTGGCCGTTGCCCTTGTCCATGAAGGCCGCCGAGTAGTGGATGGTGCCGCGCGTGCTCCCGTAACGGTTGTTGTAGAGGATAAGCGAGCGCTGATGGCCCAGGCGATTCGAATAGGCGAAGACGTTTTCGTCGACGGTGCCGTGATCGGTCCAGAAGTCGTACAGTACGAAGTTGGCGCTCTCAGCAAAGAGCGGACGGTTCTTCAGCAGCGGCGCGATGTCGTGCTGGTGGCGGGCGACGAGGCCCTCATTGGGGTACTCGTCCATGCGCGCGCGCTTGAACTCCATGCCGTAGCGCTCGGTGTAGCCCTCGATCTGGCCATGGCCGAACATGGGCAGGCCGGGCAGGGTCGCCAGCAGCGTGCAGACGCCGAAGTACTTGTCTCCCGAGCCGAACTGATCGATGGCGGTCCGCTCATCGGGGTTGCTCATGAAGTTTACGTAGCGCTTGAGAATGTCGGGGTCGAACTCGATCGTCTTCTTGAGATAGGAGCGGTACTTGGCGTTCTCCTCGTCACGCAGCATGTTCATGAAGGCGGAGTTGTAAACGCGATGCATGCCAAGCGTGCGGACGAAGTAGCCCTCGAGCAGCCAGAAGGCCTCAGCGAGGAGCAGCGTTCCCGGGACCTCGGCCGCGACGCGGTCGACCACCTCGCGCCAGAACTCGTGCGGCATCAGTGCGTCGAACTGCTCCTGCGAGAGAGCATTCTCTGCACGCGAGGGGATAGAGCCACCGGCGCCGGGCAACGGGAACCAGAGCCTCTGCACGTGGCGCTTGGCCAGCACCATCGCCGCGTCGAAACGAATAATTGGGAACTGCCGCGCGACGTGCAGGATGGTTTGAATGACGTGCTCGCGGACCTCGTGTTTGGAGTAGTCGAGTTGAGCAGTATCGTTCCAGGCGAAGGTGGTGCCGTCGTTGCCGTGATAGACGTAGCGCGTGGCGTTATCGCGGTAATGGCGGAGACGAAAGACCACAGCCGCGTCGGACTGGTCATAGTAGTGATCTTCGATCTTGATCTCGACGCGAGTGTCGGGAGAGAGGTCGGGTCCGTTGAAGCTGTAGGAGGGGAAGGGGCTCTCCCAGCGGTAGATGAACCAGTCAGGATGCTCGATGACCCACTCGGAGTCGATGCCCATGTGGTTGGGCACCATGTCGCTGGCGAGGCGGAGGCCGAAGCGGGCTGCGCGGTCGCGCAGATATTGATAAGCGTGGGCCCCGCCGAGGTCCTCCGCGATGTGATATTGCCGGAGCGAATAGGCAGATGCCACCGCGTCTCCATGGCCGCGCAGGCGCTTGATGGTTCGCGACGCGATGCTGCGCTCCCACAGGCCAATGAGCCACAGGCCGGTGATGCCGCGGTCGGCGAGCAGTTGGAGCTCCTCGTCGGGGATGTGATCGAGGCGGTGAATGTGACGGCCGTATTTCTTGGACAGCTGCTCCAGCCACACGTAGGTGCTCTTTGCGATGAGCACGACGTTCGGCATCCAGGCCTGATCCGCGCTGAAGGCCTCGTACTCGTGCAGGGGCGCCTGATAATCGGCGGCGTAGCGGCGCTGGCGGACTCCGCCGGGGCCGATGATGAAGTCGTCATCGAAGCCGACGAACTCGTCGCCAACGAAACCCTGACTGCCCCACGTCGGCGCGCCGTGCCGGAAGACGTCGGGGCCGGGCGGGTTGAAGCGCATCCATATGGCGATCTCTTCTTCGCGAAGAACGTCTACGGCGAGCAAAATCTTGCGGAGGTCGGGGCCGAGATACTTCGACCAGTTTTCACGGATAAAGTCGAGCTGCCCGATGATCGAGTCCGGCGAGGCGAGCATCGGCGCGCGCAGGGCTTCGAAGAGACTACCTATCTCCGGCGCGACGGGCGGCCGCGTGACGAGATAGTCCGGCAGGCCCGAGGTCACACCCTTGTAGATGGTTTGAGGTTGCAGGGTTGAGTCTTCAAACAGCTCGCGGAATGGAGCGAACGCTGGATTGATGTTGGCGAGCCATAACATCATCAGCTCTTCAATTGCTGCCTCACGGTTGGGCATTCCGTCGGTTGTGCCGCTGAGCCATTCGGCGGGGGTCAGTTCGCCGCGATAGACCGCGACGCTAGGAAACTGCTCCACGAATGCGAGCAGCAGCCGCTCCATGTTGGCGGGCTCGACCTTTGCGGCGAACCAGCGCAGGGCCTCCGAGTGAACCGCCGGGTCGATCTCTCTGCGATAGCGGGCGACGAGAGCGTGGTTCAGTTCGTCGATCAACCCCATGGCGAACAAAGCGCCAGCGTGGATCGTCTTTGCCGGATCGGCCTCGGCCCCGCGAGCCTTGTTGAGCTGGACCGCCAGCTTGCGACTCGCAGCGACGTCCGCGAAGATCACATTCCCGGTGTAACTAAAAAGAAGATCGCCGACGTCCAGCTTCTCTCGAATCGTCCGGGAGATATGAAATTCCATCGCAGAATGCTCCAAGTTCAGAAGGTCTTCTGTCAGCTTCGTCGTAGACGACGACAGCCGGAGACAAGCACGAAGTATATCGTTGCTTCCGTCCATGCGCCAATTCGTCATATTTATCGTACTTTTCGGGCCAATTCCGGGGACACATTACTCCAGCAATTACGACAGATACTATTCACAATGCTATTCACTGGCGAAGGTCTCGCCAACCGACGGGCTAGTTTCTTCCAAAGCGGTTACAGCAGGTTGAACCAGAAGTCTGCCGGCCCAGATTGCTCAGCAAGGAAGGCGGACGGAAACCCCGGCGCGTTGCAACTCCGCCTTCAGAGCGCGCGAGTCCGTCATTCCGAAGTGGAAGATGCTTGCAGCCAGCGCCGCATCGGCGCGGCCACGGCCAAACACCTCGACGAAGTGCGCTGCGCTCCCAGCGCCACCACTGGCGATTACCGGGATCTGCACCGCTGCGCTCACCTGCGCCGTGAGTTCGCAGTCGAAGCCGCTGCGCATGCCGTCAGTGTCCATGCTGGTTAGCAGAATCTCTCCCGCTCCGCGCTGCTCGGCCTCACGAGCCCACTCGATGACACGCAGCCCGGCCGGCTTTCGTCCGCCGCTTACATAAACCTCGGCGTCGCCCACGGGATCGGAGCCTTTGCTTCGACGCGCATCAATCGCTACGATCACAGCTTGCGCTCCGAAGCTTCCGCCGATTTCGCCGATCAGCTCAGGCCGCGCGATGGCGCTTGAGTTGATGCTTACCTTGTCTGCCCCTGCGTCGAAGACCAACGCGGCATCTTCGGCTGAGCGGATTCCCCCGCCCACGGTGAACGGCACGAACAACTCCGCGGCCGTGCGCTTCACTGTATCGATCAAGGTGCCGCGCCCCTCGTGCGTTGCCGTGATGTCGAGCAGCACAATCTCGTCAGCACCGGCTGCGGCATGACGATGTGCAAGCTCTGCAGGGTCGCCAGCATCGACGATGTCCACAAACTGAATGCCCTTCACCACGCGGCCATCGCGCACATCCAGGCAAGCGATAATTCGTTTCGTCAGCAATCTAAAACTCCAGGAAGTTCTTCAAGACCTGCAACCCAACCGCGCTCGACTTCTCCGGGTGGAACTGCACGCCCATTACATTTTCGCGTTCCACTGCAGCGGTAAAGTCGCCGCCGTAACTCGTCACCGCAGCGGTGTCGCCCGAGACCGGTGCGCGCCACGAGTGCGTGTAATAGACAAATGCTCCTTCGCTGATTCCATTCAGCAGACGCGAATCGGGCCGGATTTTATCCAGCGAATTCCATCCCACATGCGGCGACTTCAACTCCTCGCCTTGATACACCGATGGAAAGCGCTCACACTGCGAGGCGAAGTGGCAGAGCCCTTCCGTCGCCTGGGCTTCAGTCGACCCCTCATACAGCCATTGCAGCCCAACGCAGATGCCGAGGAACGGTACTCCGGCTGCAATCCTCTCGCGCGTTGCTTCGGTGAGCCCGAGGTCCTTGAGCAACTGCGTCGCCTGAAAATGACCAACCCCAGGCAGCACAATCTTCTCAGCGCGACGAACATCGTCCGGCTCCTGTGTGACGACGACATTGGTTGCGCCAAGATACTTCAGCGCCTTCACCACGCTAGTCAGGTTACCGGCTTTGTAATCGATAACGGCAATCACAGCAATCCCTTTGTGCTCGGCAACATCTCGCGCATCCGTTCATCGCGCGAACATGCACCACGCAGCGCGCGTGCAAATGCCTTGAAGATAGCCTCAATCTTGTGATGGTTGCTGCGTCCGTACATCGTCTTTACATGGACGTTCGCCTTCGCGCCGCGCGCAAAGCCATCGAAGAAGTCTGCGAGCAGCTCACTCTGGAAATCGCCGACCAGTCGCACCTTCACCTTGTCGTCGACGACGTATGCGACGCGACCGCTCAGGTCTACCGCAGCTACGGCGAGGGTTTCATCCATCGCCATTATGAAATAGCCGGCGCGCATGATTCCCTTTTTATCGCCGAGTGCTTTGTTAAAGGCTTCACCGAGCGCGATTCCGACGTCCTCCACCGTGTGGTGCTGGTCGACGTCGAGATCGCCTTTGCAGATCAGCGTGAGGTCGAAGCCGCCGTGGCGTGTAAACAGCTCCAGCATGTGATCGAAGAAGCGAATGCCTGTCGATACTTTGTAAATGCCCTGGCCGTCGACGACGAGCTTCAACGCAATCTGCGTCTCGCTCGTGTCCCGCTTCACCGATCCTGTGCGAACCTTCAATGCTTTAGCCGTAGTCATTCTGCTGTCCATCCGATCTCTTGCAACGATTCCTTCAACGCGGCGAGTCCTCTGGTCACATGCTCCTCCACGCCGATGGTGATTCGCACGAAGCCGTCGCAGCCCGGGTCCGCAGAGCGGTCTCGCAGCAGGACTCCACGCGCACGCATCGCCTTTACCAACTCGCCGTGCTTCGGGCCGAATCTTCATCAGCACAAAGTTCGCGTGGCTCGGGAAGAAGCCCACGCCAAGCTCACGCAGCCCCCCCATCATGCGTTCCCGGCCGATACTCACTTGCGCTGCGTACCAGGCGAGATATTCTTCGTCTGCAAGCGCCGCGGGCAAGCACTCCAGCGCTACGCCGTTGACGTTGTAGGGCGAGGATACCTTGCGGACATACTTCAACAGCTCCGCGTTTCCGGCGAGCATTCCTATGCGCAGATTCGCCAACCCATAGGCCTTTGAGAACGTTCGCGCTATCACCAGATTTGGCGCACTGGACAGATCCTCCATCACCGACTCACCATGAAAGTGGTAGTATGCCTCATCCACCATCACCACAGCCTGTGGCGCCGCGGCAGCAAGCTGCAGCAGATGATTCCGGCTCACAACCGCACCGGTAGGGTTGTTCGGCGATGCCACGATAATCAACTTCGTTCGATCAGTAATCGCCGCCATGAAGCGCTCGAACGGGAACTCCAACGATTCATCAGCCTGCACGTGGATAATGTGAGGCGTCATCATGCGCGCGCTCACCTCGTACATAAAAAACGTCGGTGGGCATATAAGAACTTCGTCCTCCGGCTCCAGAAACGCCGCGCACACCAGGTGAATCCCCTCGTCTACGCCATTGGTCAGGACGACCTGCTCCGACTTCAGTCCAAAGTGCGCCGCGGTTAGCGCTTCCACCGAGTCCCGCTCGGGATACTTAGTCAACTCTTCGGCTGTAATCGCGCGGAGACGCTCGATCACCTTCGGAGACGGAGAAAATGTATTCTCGTTGAAGTCCAGCCGCAGTGCGTTGCGGCCCGCGAGTGGCGGGTGATACTCCGGCATATCCACCACAGCGCGTCGCGGCTTCACTGTCTTCCTTTCTGTAACTAATTCAGTAGCAATAGTCATTGCATCCCCATTCTTCACTGCAATTGCCGGCGAACGCTCTCAGCGTGCCCCTTGAGGCCTTCGGCCTCAGCAATTGCGACAGCATGAGGTCCCAGTTGCCGGAGCCCCTTCTTCGTGAACTGCTGCACCGTAATCACCTTGAGGAAATCCATTACGCTTAGCCCTCCGCGGACCCGCCCGTTGCGGCCGGTTGGCAGCACATGGTTTGGCCCGGAGACGTAGTCTCCCATCGACTGCGGTGAATGTGCGCCGACGAAGATGCTGCCTGCATTCCTGACCCATTTCAGATCAGCAGCAGAGTCTACCGTCAAATGCTCGAAGGCGAGCCGATTTGTCAGATTGCGCGATTCTGTAACTGTCGAAGTCACAAAAATGCAGCCTTGCTTTGCCAGCGACTGCTTCGCGAGAACATTCGCCTTCGCCTGCTGTTTCAGCTCAGTCTCGACATTCGCGGCAAGCTCGGCGTTGCTGGTAATCAAGACGGCCAGCGCTTCCGGATCGTGCTCCGCCTGCGCGACCATGTCGGCTGCAATTCCAGCCGCTTCGCCCGTTTCGCTGGCAACACCGATCTCTGTTGGGCCCGCAGGCATATCAATGCCACACTCGCTGGACACAATTGCTTTAGCCGCGGTGACAAATAGATTTCCTGGCCCGACAATCTTATCGACGCGCACGATAGTAGCTGTCCCGTATGCGAGTGCGGCAATCGCCTGTGCACCACCGACGCGGTAGAACTCCGTGATGCCGGCCAGCCATGCAGCAGCCATTGTCTCGCGTGCGGGCTTGGGCGAGCAGACGACGATGCGCTCGACCCCTGCCACCTGCGCGGGTGTCGCGGTCATCAGCAATGTTGAAGGCAGCGGATATCGACCTCCGGGCACATAGCAGCCGATGCTGTCCAGCGGGCGGACGATCTGTCCGGTCTTTACGCCATCGGTGGGTGAGATCATCCACTCCTTCGGTCGCTGCGCCTCAGCGAACGCACGAATGTTGGCCTGGGCGACCTGCATTGCCTTCTGCAGCTTCGGCGAAGTTGCCTCCCAGGCGGCTTTCATCTCGTCGCGCGAAACTAACAACGCCTCACCTTCGCCCAGTGAATCGAAGCGGCTCGCGTACTCGCGCAACGCAGCGTCGCCGCGCGTCCGTACTTCGGCGAGAATATCGCGGACCACGCCGTCTACACGGGCCGTATTCACGGCGCCACGCTGCTCGAGCGCTGTTATCAGCGCTTCGGCAGTCTTGGCACCTCGACCGAAAGTACGAACCAGCTTCATTCCCTGCCCCCCACCAACAATTACAGAACCACTTTGCTCAGCGGATACTCCACGATTCCAGTAGCGCCGACTGCCTTCAACTTGGGTATAACCTCGCGTACCTCACGCTCATCAAGGATCGTGTTCAGCGCGACCCAGGCCCCGTCGCTCAACTGCGAGACTGTCGGCGAGTTCAGCGCCGGCAATACTCCAATTACCGCCTCAAGATCCGCCTTTCGCGCATTCAGCATCAGACCCACGCGCCCCTGCGCAGCGATTGCAGCGTTTAGCATCAGCGAGATGTTGCCGATCTTCTCGCGCTTCCAGGTGTCGGCATAGGCGGTTTTGTTGGCGATAAGCTGCGTCTCGCTCTCCATCAGCGTTTCAATAATGCGCAGCCGGTTCGCCCGGAGCGACGATCCCGTCTCCGTGACTTCAACGATCGCGTCGGCAAGGGTCGGCGGCTTCACCTCGGTCGCGCCCCAGCTGAACTCGACCGTCACCGGAATATTCCGTGAAGCGAAGTAGCGCTTGGTGAACTCAACCAGCTCGGTCGCGATGATCTTGCCCGCGAGATCTTCCGGCTTCTGGAAGGGCGAATCCTCGGGTACCGCAAGCACCCACTTCACCTTCTGGCGGCTCTGCTTGCTATAGGTCAGGCTGGTGACGTACTCAACGTCGGTCTCGTTCTCCATCACCCAGTCGTTGCCGGTCAGTCCGGCATCGAGCGCGCCGTGCGCCACGTAGCGCGCCATCTCCTGCGCGCGGACGAGCATGCACTCAATCTCATCATCGTCGATGGTCGGGAAATAGCTCCGCCCGTTTGCGAAGATCCTCCAGCCCGCGCGCTCGAACAGCGCAATCGTGGCATCCTGCAGGCTGCCCTTCGGAATTCCCAGCTTCAACTTCTTCACAGCGGACATTTATGCCTTCTCCATTTGAATGTTCTTCGTAAAGCAGCTCACTGTGCCCTCGTGGCACACCAGTCCGTCGCCTTCCACCTCGACCTTGAAGAGCAGCGCGTCGTTGTCGCAGTCGGTTGAGGCCTCGATGACGCGCAGCCGGTTGCCGCTGGTCTCGCCCTTCATCCACAGCTTCTGGCGCGTCCTGCTCCAGAAGGTTACGAATCCCGTTTCGAGCGTCTTGGCGTAGCTCGTCTGGTTCAGAAATCCGAGCATCAGCATCTCGCCCGTCTTCGCGTCCTGCACGATACCCGGGACCAGCCCGTCCATCTTTGCAAAATCAATCTTTGGCGTACTCATTGTCCTTTTCTCCTAAACTCTACGGCCCGACTTCGAATCCCTCATCGAGCAGCAAAAAGGCCCGCTCGCGAGTAGCGCGTTGGCGGGCCTTCCCAATCCTGAAGTAGCGTTTCTCTAGTTCGCCACACTGGACATAGCCGCCAACACGCTCGTCGCATGATGATGGTGATGGCCGTGATGGTGCAGGCAAACGCTCATTACTGTTAAAGTTAGCTTCCGGGCTGCTTCTTGTCAATTCCCGCGCCCGTGCGGAGCTTTCTCTTCGAGAATTGTGTTGCCCCGCCTGCCGCGTTCGGTCTACCCTTGCGTCGCACGCATTCCCGTCAGGAGAAGACGTTAATGTTCAAATCTTTTCGCTGTGCCCTGCTTCTTGCTGCAACGCTTCTTGCTACGTCGCTTCCCGTCGTCACTCACGCCCAGGCAAAGCCCTCGGCTGCGGCCCCGGCAGTCCCTGCCGGCAAGATCGACATCAATACCGCCACTATCGACCAGCTCAAGGCGTTCCCCGGCATCGGCGACGCCTACTCGAAGCGGATCGTGGATGGACGGCCCTACGCCAATAAGGGCCAGCTTGTGTCCAAGGGCGTACTTCCCCAGGCGACCTACAACAAGATCAAGGACCAGATCATCGCCACACAGCCCAAAAAGTAGGCTGCCGGGAAATCAGCAGCTATCGAGCTCTCCGCATGAGCTAACGACGTGCCGGACTAGCCATCCGGCTGGATGCCCAGGCATCTGCAGAGTTGTGCCCTTTTGTCCGCCACGAATATCCTTAGGCACCCACACCCCTTTCGTGTCATATTCCTTCGTCGCTTCCGGCCTTAGAATCGGGTAGAGTAACTCATATTGGATTCGATGGCCCAACCGACGCCCGTACCTAAGACTCGCCGACGCTTCATCTTGGCCGGCAGGCGCAGGGCCGTCGGCGGAGCCCTGCGGTTTGTCGCGGCTGTCGCTTCGCTGGCTGCGCTGTCGGGTTGCCAGGGCATCGTCGCCAGCCCTTCTCTGTCGCAACTCCGCGTTATTGTCACCTCGCCCGACGCTCCGGGCCTCGACATCTATCTGAATTCGGCAGCGCTGGTTTACAACCTTGGCTTCGGCACGATTACCTCCTACGCGCCTGTCGATCCGAGCACTTATACCATCGCGGCGAAGGCCAACGGGACCTCGCAGGTCCTTATCTCCGCCAAGGGCACCCTCGCCGCCTCAGGCCAGTACACCGCGCTTATCGGAAACGTCTCGGCCGACCTGCAGGAGACCATCCTGACGGACCAGAGCCAGGCGGCGCCCACCGGCCAGATCGCGTTGCGCTTCCTCGACCAGGCTACGCGCATTGGTGCGCTGGACGTCTACCTTGTTCCCGCGGGCGCGAAGCTCACAGCCGTCACGCCATTTATTACCAATATCATCTTCGGAACGAACACCGGTTACCTCAACATCCCTACCGGCATCTACACGATCGTCATGGTCCCCACCGGAACCATCCCCACCAGTACCACGATCGCGACCTACGTGGGTGCGCAGGTGACCTACATCGGCGGCAGCGCGAGCACCGTCGTCCTCATCGATCAGCAGATTGTTACAAGTCCCGGACTGCAGGTCATCACCGCGACCGACTACACCCCTCCCACTGCTACCAGTTAGGCCCATTCGCGTCACTCTTCCCCACGGATACGCAGATGCGTTTGAGCCTTCAGGTTTTAGTATGTAACTCTTTCATGCACATTTCTTTCATGGGAAGATTTCCGTTGAAATACACGGCATTCAAGCCGGAGCCGGAAATCAAAAGGGCCGCTGGAATTATCCAGCGGCCCTCAATTCTGCGTTCCATTGATTCTTAGTACCGGTAGTGCTCAGCCTTGTAAGGTCCTTCCGGCGAAACGCCCAGATACTCCGCCTGTTTCGAAGTCAGCGTCGTCAGCTTCACGCCGATCTTCTCGAGATGCAGGCGCGCAACCTCTTCGTCCAGCTTCTTCGGCAGAATGTAGATCCCAACCTTGTAGGTATCTTTGTTCTTCCAGAGATCGAGCTGCGCCAGCGTCTGGTTCGCGAAGCTGTTCGACATCACGAAGCTCGGATGGCCCGTCGCGCAGCCCAGGTTTACCAGCCGTCCCTCGGCCAGAATAAAGATGCTGTTACCGGTATCCGCGAAGGTGTACTTGTCCACCTGCGGCTTGATGTTCAGCTTCTTTACGCCCTTCAGCGCGTTCAGCGGCTCCATCTGGATCTCGTTGTCGAAGTGGCCGATGTTGCACACGATCGCCTGATCCTTCATCAGCTTCATGTGCTCTACGGTGATAATGTCGACGTTGCCGGTGCAGGTGACGTAGATGTCGCCGCGGCCCAGCGTCTCTTCGAGCGTCGTAACCTCATAGCCTTCCATCGCAGCCTGCAGGGCGTTGATGGGATCGATCTCGGTCACCAGCACCCTTGCGCCAAGTCCGCGCAGCGAAGCCGCCGACCCCTTGCCCACGTCCCCATATCCGCAGACCACCGCGACCTTGCCCGCGATCATTACGTCCGTGGCCCGCTTGATTCCGTCGACCAGCGACTCGCGGCAGCCGTACAGGTTATCGAACTTCGACTTCGTCACCGAGTCGTTCACATTGATCGCCGGTACAAGCAGCTTGCCCTGCTCGAACATCTGGTACAGCCGGTGAACGCCGGTAGTAGTTTCTTCGCTGACGCCGCGCCACTCCTTCGCGACATTCTGCCAGCGCGTGGGATGCTCTGCATGCACCTGCTTCAGCAGGTCCTTGATCACGCCCTCTTCATGCGACCCCGAAGGCGAGTGTACCCACTTGTCGCCCTTCTCAAGCTCAACGCCCTTGTGGATCAGCAGCGTTACGTCGCCGCCATCGTCGATCACCAGCTGCGGACCCTTGCCGCCGGGGAAGCTCAGCGCCTTATCCGTGCACCACCAGTACTCCTCGAGGGTCTCGCCCTTCCACGCAAACACCGGCACGCCCGCCGCCGCAATCGCCGCAGCGGCATGGTCCTGTGTCGAAAAGATGTTGCAGCTTGCCCAGCGGACGTCCGCGCCCAGCGCCACCATGGTCTCGATCAGCACCGCGGTCTGGATGGTCATGTGCAGCGAGCCGGTGATCCGCACGCCAGCCAGCGGCTTGCCGGCGGCATACTTGTTGCGAATCGCCATCAGACCCGGCATCTCCTGCTCGGCGATGTCGATCTCCTTGCGCCCATACCCTGCCAGCCCGATATCGGCAACCTTGTACTCCTTTGCCACTCCGCCCAATGCTGCCTTGTCGATCGTCGCTGTAGCCATCATTAACACCTCAAATTTGTTATTTTTCCGCTTCTTGAGGATACCATCCAGCGTTCTTGCACGAGGTGATAAAAGCCCACGAATAGAGTTGCTCCGTGAAACTCCTTTATCGTCTTTAGATGCGATGAAAGAAGTTAGATATCTGACGGAACTGCAGGTGGTTTGCCCTTACCATCGCCCATCATCGCCAGCCCTGCAGCCATCAGCGCCAACGCGCCGATCCCATACAGCCCACCTGCATAGCTGTGCGTCGCATCTTTTAACCGCCCCGTCACGTACGGTCCCAGGAAGCCGCCGAAGCCGCCGACCATCGTAATCAGCGCGACGCCTCCGGCAGCCGCGGCGCCTTCGATCCGCCGCGTCGCCAGCGCCCAGAACGGTCCCATCGTGCTCCACAACCCCATCGCAGCCAGGCAGAAAGCGCACAGCGCCACCGCCACGCTATGGGCCACCGCGGCCCAGCAGAAGCCTGCTGCGGCCATCACCATGCATCCCGCAAGGTGTCCCTTCCGCTCATTCGTCCTGTCGGAGCTCCAACCCATAATGACCGTAAAGATCGCAGCCAGCAAATACGGCACCGTCGAATAGCGCGCAATCAGACTCGCATCCGCGCTGGTCCCGCCAGTCCCAGCGCCGGCCAAGCTGCTCAGCATCAGCGGCATCCACAGGTTCACGGTGTACACCCCAATCTGAATCACCGCGTACACCGCGACCAGCAGCCATATTCCCTGCAGCTTGAACGCATCTGAAAGTGAATGGTGCTCGCCTGCGCCGTATAGTTTGCGATCGCGCTCGAGCTCCGTGCGGAGCCAATCTTTCTCGCCGTCCGTGAGCCACCCCACCTGCTGCGGACCATCCTTCAAAACCACCAGTACCGAGATCCCCAGCAGCACGGTCGGAACGCCCTCGGCAACAAACAGCCACTGCCATCCCGCCAGGCCGCCAACGCCATCCAGCTTCAGCAGCGCGCTCGAGAGCGGCCCACCCACTACGCCCGCCAGCGAGGTCGCTGTCATGAACTTCGCCACCGCACGCGCCCGCTCATGCGACGGGAACCAGTAGGTCAGATACAGCAGCATCCCCGGCACAAAGCCGGCCTCGCCTACGCCCAGCAGAAAGCGCATCGTATAAAACGAGCGCGGCGACGTCACAAACATCATGCACGCCGCAATCAAACCCCACGAGATCATGATCCGCGAGATCCACAGTCGCGCCCCCACCACTCGCTGCATCAGGTTGCTGGGCAGATCGAACAGCGCATACCCCAGGAAGAACACCGATGCGCCTGTCCCATAGACCGTATCGCTGAAGTGCAGTTGCCGCTTCATATCCATTGCGGCAAATCCCACATTGACGCGATCGACATACGCCACGATGTACAGCACAAACAGATAAGGAATCAACCGCCGCGTAATCCGCCCATACAAGGCCCGCGCATCCACATCCTGCGGCGCAACGGCATCCGGCTCTATCGTTCCCGCATCGATCATTGCTGCTCCACCACCGGCGCCTTGTCCTCCAAGCGAGCCTTCACCACCGCGAGCAGGAAGACCAGGCACACTCCGCCAAAGCCCGCAGCCATTCCCAGCAAAGCTATCACTCCCAGCACCGTCACCCACAGCGGCGGCGCCTTCTCAGTGAAATAAATAAACCCCGCCACTACATTTCCGACAAACAATACCAGCGATCCCAGCAGCACCGCCAGACTCGTCACCAGCCAGCCCTTCAACCCATCGGGCATCGCCTTGCTGATCACCTTGCCTTTCGGCACGCTCTCTATAGCCACGCCTGGAACTACATCGTCTGTCGCCACATCATCGCCTCTCCGCGTCCAGCAGCTTGCGCTTGCGCTCCACGCCCCAACGATACCCCGTCAGCGACCCATCCTTGCCAATAACGCGATGGCATGGCACCACCACCGCCACTGGGTTCGCGCCAATCGCCGCCCCTACAGCCCGCGCGGCCTTCGGGACTCCAAGCTCCCGCGCCAGTTCGCCATAGCTTCGCGTCTCGCCTCTAGGAATCTGCTGCAGCGCCTTCCACACCCTCTGCTGGAAGGCCGTCGCCCGCACGTCCAGTGGAAACTTCGCCGCCAGCGGGTGCTCGCTCAACTGGCTCGCCACGAAGGCCACGCCCTCCGCCAACCAGCCCGTATTGCCCTTCGCGGCGACCAGCTGCGCCTTGCTGAATCGCTCCCGCAGCTCGGCCTCCAACTCAGCGTCATCCTTGCCGAACAGAATCGAGCACACCCCGACATCCGTCGCCGCAACCAGCATCCGCCCCAGCGGACTCGCCGCTATCGTGTAGCGAATCAGCAATCCCGCGCCGCCTGCGCGCATCACACGCGGCTGCATGCCCAGGGTTGCCGCGCTCTTCTCGTACAACCGGCTGCTCGAGCCGAATCCCGCCTCATAGATCGCATCGGTAATCCTCACCGATCCGGCGCTATTCGATCCAGCACCGTTCTTTGCCGCGCCAGTCTTCGGCTCGCGCACTTTGTCTTTGAACTTCGCAATGCGCTGCGCCTTTGCGAACTCGCTCGGGCTCACCCCCAGCACGCGCTTGAAGCCGCGCAGAATCGTCAGCCGCCCTACACCCGTCGCCCTGGCCACATCGGCCAGCTTCGTGCGCTCATCCGCGTGAGATGTCAGATAATTCGTCACCTCAGCAATCGCGTGCGCTTGTGGGTCGGCCTTCGGAGTTACCCTGTCCGGCTCACAGCGCATGCACGCCCTGTACCCGGCGGCTTCGGCTGCAGCGGCCGTCGGAAAGAAGCTCACCTGTTTGCGCGCCGGGCGCCGGCTCGCGCAGCTCGGCTTGCAGTAGATCTTCGTCGACTTCACCGCGTAGAAGAACTGCCCATCCGCGCTGGCGTCGCGCTCCAGCACCTGCTGCCACTGCCTCCCGGGAAAGAAGGAAGAAATCGCCGTCCTGGAGTTGTTAGCCGTCATTGAATCTGTCATTGCCGATGGAAAGAGTGCCGGAAGAACTGCTGTTTGAGTGTTCATAGACAGTATCTTCCTCCTCAGCGCGCAACGCCACACTCCGCTTTGTGCAGCCAAACTCGGACCAGCACGCCGCCGCAAACCGGTACCAGTCTGTATCAGAGCTGAAGAGATTTCGAACGAATCAGGTGATCAGAGTTCAGCGGCCGGCACAGTTGGCACATCATGCGAACCCTGGCTCGCAGCCGCTGCAGGCAGTGGCACAGCGTTGCCCTCCGCATCCACCTCGTAGCTCTCCACCGAGAAGTGCGTCAGGTCCGCAACCCCGAAGCTGGTCGTAATCGCCACATCCGTAGCATCGCGCCCGGTCGCCATCAATAGCCGCCCAATCCGCGGCTCGTTATGCCGAGCATCCATCGTCCACCAGCGCCCATCGAGAAACACCTCGTACCACGCGCTGAAGTCCCCTGCCCCGCCGTACGGCACGCGAATGTCGCCAAGGTATCCGGTCACATACCGCGCCGGAATATTCATCGCGCGGTTCATCGTAATCGCCAGGTGCTGATAGTCCCGGCACACACCAACCCGCTCCGTGAAGACGTCCAGTGCTGTCTTCGTCGGCCGAGCGGCGTTGTAATTGAAGCGCACATGATTATGCACCCAGTCCCGAATCCACACCGCCCGCGCCCATCCCGGCGACGTATGCCCGAACATGTCGGCCGCCACCTGCGACATCTGATCCACCTGGCAGTACCGGCTGCTCAGCAGAAACTGCAGCACCTCGGACGGCAACTCCTCCACCGGATGCTGCCGAGCCTCTGTGCAGATAGGGTCCGGCTGCCCGTCATCCTCCACCAGGCTTTGCCCGCACACCCGAATCGCTCCCTTCGGAGCAACAAAACGCGAACACCGATTCCCAAAGCTGTCCAGATACTCTTCAGTCTCTATCGTCGTTGCAGAGTCGCGGTCGATATGCTCGATCTCCAGCTCCTCCGGCTCACGCACCAGATGGTCCAGAGAAGGATGAAGCCGCAGCATCGCCACAATCGGCAGCGTCTGCGGCAGCAGAAACTGTATATCGAACTCGGAACGTATCAGCATGGAAATTCCTGACCTCGCCTCTGGATCTATCCCGTACGCTTTCAGGACTCTCTTGCAGAGCTGCACAGCCCTATTCCTTTAGGATGCAACCTTTGGTTAAAAACTCCCCGTGCTACGAGTCTAATCCCCACCCGACCACAAAATGCAAAAGGGCGAGCCACACGGCCCGCCCTCTCAACAACTTCACTACCTAAAACTTACTTGGCTGCCACTGCCTTGACGGCCGCCTGCTCGGCAAGCGCCGCTGCCTTATTCGTGGCTTCCCAGGTAAAGCCCTCGCCCGTACGGCCGAAGTGACCATACGCCGCAGTCGCCTTGAAGATAGGACGGCGCAGCTGCAGGCTCTCGATGATGCCCTTCGGTGTCAGCGAGAAGTTCTTCCGCACCAGCGTCTCGAGCGTCGTCTCGTCCACCTTGCCCGTGCCGAATGTATCGACCAGCACGCTTACCGGCTCAGCCACGCCGATCGCGTATGCGAGCTGCACTTCGCAGCGGTCCGCAAGACCGGCAGCCACAACGTTCTTCGCGATGTAGCGCGCCATGTACGCCGCCGAGCGGTCGACCTTGGTCGAGTCCTTGCCGGAGAAAGCGCCGCCGCCATGACGGCCCATGCCGCCGTAGGTGTCGACGATGATCTTGCGCCCGGTCAGGCCGGAGTCGCCCATCGGTCCGCCGATAACGAAGCGGCCCGTCGGGTTGATGTGGTACTTTGTGTCGGCGTCCAGCAACTCAGCCGGAATCACGGCCTGAATCACGTGCGCCAGAATGTCGGCGTGCAGCTGCTCGTTGGTCAGAGTGCTCTCCGGGTCGCGGTCGCTGAACTCAGCATGCTGCGTCGAGATGACCACCGCGTCCACGCGCACCGGCTTGTGGTTCGAGTCATACTCCACCGTCACCTGGCTCTTGCCGTCGGGACGCAGGTAAGCCATCTTGCCGGACTTGCGGACCTCGCTCAGCTTCAACGCCAGCTTGTGAGCCAGCGAGATAGGCGTCGGCATCAGCTCCGGAGTCTCGTTCGTCGCGTAGCCGAACATCATGCCCTGGTCGCCGGCCCCGCCGGTGTCCACCCCCTGCGCGATGTCGGGCGACTGGCGGTTGATCGTCGAGATGACGCCGCAGGTGTTGCAGTCGAAGCCCTTCAGCGCGTCGTCGTACCCGATCTCGCGAATCGTCTCGCGCACCACGGTCTGGAAATCGACATAAGCCTTGGTCGTAATCTCACCCGCGACCACCACCAGGCCGGTGCAGGTCAGCGTCTCGCACGCCACGCGGCTGGCCGGGTCCTGCGCCAGGCAGGCATCCAGGATAGAGTCCGAGATTTGGTCGGCAATCTTGTCAGGGTGCCCTTCGGTTACTGATTCACTCGTAAACAGAAAACGGTCGCGTTTCGCCAAAATAATCCTCCAGAGGTAGTTGCCAGGGCTCGTACCAGGGCCCGTAACAACACCCATAACCAGACATGGGTTCGGACTGCCCGCAACAGTTCTATTTTACCCGCCGCCCTCAGCCCCGGCAAAGTTCCACAGCCGACAAAACTTCGCCGCTTCAGCAATCCGCGCCCAACGCGCTCTCAACGGCAATATCCCTCATCAAACGGAGATCGAATCGAAACATTAGAGCTGTGCAAATGTTCGATCCCGGATTACCGCCTTCCGGATCCTGTGCTCCCACCCGTACTCCCGTTAGGTGAGCCTTGGAACACCCCGACATCCGCCGCCGGCCGCACCACCTCCAGCCGCTGATGCACTACATACGACCATATCAACCACCCGAACAGCACCAGCAACATAACCATCCCAGCCACACCCAGCCAGCGCTTTCCAGTCTGCGGTCTCGTGCTCACCCGCATCCGCCACACGTTCTCGGCAAACTGCGCCCAGTCCGCGGCCGCGGAGTTCGCCTCACCGCTGGCCTGCAGGCTGGCCTCGAAGCGCTCCAGCCACGGCGACTCTTCCAGCCCCAGCACGCTCAGGTAGCTGCGCAGAATTCCTTTGCGAAACACGCCGCCGGGCAGCTCGTTGTACTCTCCGGCCTCCAGCGCCTGCAGATGGCGAAGCGAAACCTTCGTCACCGCACAGATGGTCTCAATCGAGACATTGCGCTGTTCCCGCTCCCACCGCAACTCGTCGCAGAATCGCTCCATTCACTCCGCTCAGCCCATCGCAGACAAGCAGCCCGCGATTTGTTTCACCGGGCCCGTCGATATTGCCCGATGGGTCAGAGACTATCTCCGCCTCCCGATCAAGTCAAAAAGAATGCCTTCACCCGTCCAACTAATATAAACGCGGAACCCGCTCTGCTACTGCATAATTCGATGCAAAGCCGCCCCCTCGCCGGGTTGCGACCATCACTGCAGTTCCACTTCGCAACCTTCTGTGCCCCTCCGGCGGAGCGGATATACTCCCCAGAGTAAGCACTCCGTTCCTCTTACTCCCGCTCTTGGCTCCAAGGAGAACCACTGTGCCCGCTTCCGCTTCCCCCACGGCCCGGCCCGCGGCCAACCGTCCGATTCTCTTCGCCCTGGTGGGCATCCTCCTTGTCATCGGGGTTCGACTCAGCTTTATCCGGCAGGCGAACTTCTGCGGGGTTCCCGACTCCTGCTCCTATCTGTCCCTCGCCCAAACGCTGAGCACCCGCCACATCTTCCAGGCCAACTACGCCGACGACCTGCAACTGGAGCGCGTCACCCTCCCCGCCACCGGAATCGAATACTGGCGTCCCGGCACCAGCTTCTTCCTGCTGCTCGCCCGTCCGCTGGGGCAAATTACCCTCCACTCCAGCCTGGTCGTGACCCTCCTCGCCGGCCTGCTCATGGCGCTCGCCGCCTGGCGCATCGTCATGCAATTCAACCAGGACCGCAGCCTCGCCGCCCTCAGTGTGCTGCTTGCCTTCATCCTCCCTGCCGTCTGGGACTCCTCGCTCATCGCCGACTCCGGCCTCTTTTACGCCGCCGCGGTGGCCTGGTTCCTCGCGCTCTTCACCATTCGCTTTCAGGGGTATCTCGCCGATGCACTCGCCCTCGTCTGCGTAGCGGTCGCTTACATGGTGCGTAACGACGCCGCCATCCTCATCGTGCCGCTACTCGTAGTGCTTCTGCTGCGCTATCGCGCCCGGCAGTCAAAGCCGCCTCAGTCCGGTCGAGACCCGGAGTTCCGTCACTCAGAATCCATCCATCTGGAATCCAAACACATTGCATCCAAGCCCACTGAATCCAATCCCGCCCAAGGCTCCAGCCCCGCTTACTGCGCGCTGATTCTTTTAGGCTTCTTTCTTGCCCTCGTACCCATGCACCTCATCGATCTTCTCGTCCTGGGCAAAGCCTTCCCCAGCTCTACGTCGCGCGTTCTCTACTTCAACGACCTCTCCGACCTTAGCCGCTACGGCAGCCTCGTCAATCTTCACTCCTGGCTCTCCGTAGGGATGGGACGCCTCATCAAGCTGCGGATCGCCACCATCCCTCTGATCCTTTACAGGATCTTCTTCATCGTCATCGGGGCGGGCCTTATCTTTGTGCCGCTGCTCTTTCTCCGTCGCCGCGCCGACGGCTCGCGCACCGAGTTGCCGGAGATCGCCGGCGGCGTCACCTTCTTCGCCACCTTGCTCGCCGTCTACGGAATCCTTCTCCCTGCAATCGGCGTCTTCTCCGCCCTGCGCACCGCCTTTGGCCTTCTGCCTCTGGTCGCTGTCCTAATCCTGGTCGCCATTCGCAACTTTCTGCCGCCGCAGGCAGCCCGCGTCCTCTCGGCAGCGGTCATCATCTACTACCTCGTCTTCGGAGTCATGTATGCGAGACGCACGCTCGCGGACCAGACCAAAGATGGCGCTCAGATGCGCCTCTACGGAGCCTTCCTGCACGCCCAGGGCGTCGACCCCGGCACCGCCCGGCTCATCACCGACGATCCCGATCAGATGTACGTCACCAACGGCTATCCCTCCATCCAGTTGCCCGTCAACGGCGTTCCCGCCATCGCCCAGCTCGCGTCCGACCTGCACGCCACCCACGTGCTGCTCGACACCACCGCCCACGATCTCCCCATGGCGGAGCTCCGCGGCGATCTCCATCCCACCGCCATCGCCGCAATGCCCGGATCCACCTTCGTCCTGCTCACATTGCCGGCCACTCCGCTCCCCTGAGCCTCGCCGTGCACAGCCTGACTCCCGGTCCACTAAGCTGGATAGGAGATTCCTCTTCAAACAGATAAACTGGCTCCAGCGATGCGTCTGCCCTTTCCAGAACGAATTCCGCTTCCCCCTGTCTTCTTCGCCGTAGCCGTTCTCGCCGGTCTGCAGCAGTTGCAGGGGACGTCATTCGTCTTCACGGTCTTTTCCACTCTCTTCATCGTTATTTCCACGATTGCCTTCAATGCCGCCGGTGGTTTCACCCGGACATCAGGCAGCTATGTCTTCTTCTACTCAGTCCTCGGGGCCACCCTCGGTCTGGTCTACAAGGCCTATCTCGGCGAAGCCGCGGACTCTAACCTGCTCTCCCCGATCCTCACCATGCAGGTCTTCACCGGCGGAATAACCGCCATGCTCATCGCGGTCGTTATCAGCCGCAAGATCAGCCGGAAGCGTCCGCTTTTGCAAACCGTCCTCAGAGATAAGGACATGAAGAACGCAGCCATCGGCTGTTTTGTGTTCGGATTAACCTTCGCTCTGCTCAGCTCGTTTCTTCCCCACGAGCCCGGTTCATTCCTCAGTGCGTTTGCGCAGGTCAATCGCTTTCTGCCCATGTCGGTCATTATCGCTACCATCCACGCAATCAAGAAAAGTAACGGCCGGCGAAGTGTCGACATGCTGGTGATTGTCTCGATTGCAGTCAGTACCGGGTTTGGCTTCCTGGGTTTCAGCAAGGAGGGCATGTTTGCGCCTTTGCTGTCCTGGCTGGTGACTGCTGCCTCGATGCGCAAGGACTTTCGCCTCTACCAGATCGCTATAGGATTCTTCGCTGTCTATCTTATGGGCCACTACCTCGTGCCGTACTCTCAGTATGGTCGCAGCCAGGTGGAAGACGGCAGCTTTACAGGTCGCGTCGCCCTCTCTTTTTCGCTGCTGACCGATCTCGGCACTGTTCGCCAGGAGTACGAAGCCTCGATCGAGCCAACCGAAGATATTGAGAACAAAGGCTACTTTTAACCACTCGCAGGGCTTCTTCGATCGCCTCACCATGCTTGGACCTGACGATGCTCTGATTAATTACACCAGCCAGGGCCATTACACGGGTATCGGGGTCATCCCTATATATTTCGCAAACTGGATCCCACACGTTCTCTGGCCTAACAAGCCGGGCTTTTATTCCGGAAATTACTATGCTCGTCAGATCGGCGGTATCCTCGCCGAGGAAGACTACACCACAGGCATCTCATTCACCCCCTCCGGCGAGGCCTATCAGATTGCCGGATGGACTGGCATCTTCGTAGTCGCTCCACTCATCTGGATCATGCTCTTCACGGTCTTCGACTCGCTCTGCGGCGATACCCGGCTGTCGCCCTGGGGACTCCTCGTCATTCCCATGTTCGCCCATATGGCGCCTGAGGGAATGCTCAGCGATGCCGTCTATCTCATATGGTTCGGCTCCATTGGCATCATCATCGTCGCCGTCGGCTCCGCTCAATTCATGCCCATCATCGGCACTCTGCTCGCCGGCCCGGAGAAGACCGGCCTCATCCGCTTCCGCAAACGCGGCCTCCCTCGGCGCACCGTGCCCAGTGCCAGTCCCCCTCAGTTCTCTGCCTGACCGCCCACCCGAATCTGCTGACTTGTAAATCCAATCGAGGATGAGGTTCTAACTGCATGTCCTTTCGCCCCACCCAGAAGGCCCCTCATGTGAGTTCGGCGATGAGCTCGGCTATGAACTCCGCCGTGAGTTCTGATCTCAGCTCCGAGCCCGCATCCCCGGGCCTCGCCGAGGACATCACGAGCCCGCATCCGACCGCCGGGCAGCCTCGTATGCCGCCGCTCGCCGTCGCGCTTCTGATCTTCAGCGTCCTCTGGTGTGTCCTGTGGTGTATTCGCTCCTGGGGCTACTGGGAGGACGACTCCTTCATCCACCTCGAGTTCGCCCGCAGCCTCGCCAACGGCCACGGATTCTCCTTCAACGGAAAGGTCGTCTACGGCGATACCGCCCCGCTCTGGGTCATTCTGCTCGCCGGCATGCATCTTCTGGTTGCGAGCTGGCTGGTCGGCGGAAAGATCCTGTCTATCCTCGGAGTAGTATTTACCCTCCCGGCCGTCTATGTCTTCTCCCGCCGCGTCACCGAAGCCCATCCCTCCAGCCGGATCTTCTCCGCGGCCATGGTCCTGCTCCTGGTGGTCAATCCCTACTTCTGCTACTGGAGCTTCTCCGGGATGGAGACCGTCGGCGCCGCCGGTCTCGCTCTCTGGACAGTCGTTGCCGCCACCAGCCGGCCTCTCACCTGGCAACGGTTCCTGATCAGTTGCGCGCTCGCCGGCATCGCCCCGCTGCTGCGTCCGGAGCTGGTCATCTTCACCGTCATTATTGCGCTCCTCCTGCTCTATCGCCGCTTCCTCGCACCCTCCGGCGAATCGATATCCCGCAAAGCTGCGGGCTTCGTCGCAGGCTTCGTCCTGCTCTGCGGCCCTTCCCTCGCCTGGGCCGTCTACGCCGTCGACACCTTCGGCAGGGTTATCCCCAACACCAACGCCGCCAAGCGCGCTCCCATCGGCTCCTCCGTCACGCTGCGTCTGCTCAACGTCTATTCGCTCGGCTTCCCCATAATTCTCCTCGGCCTCCTCGCCGCAGTGGTGTATCTCGTTCTCAACGCCTCGAATCTCAGGGAGCACTTCAACTCGCTCCGCCGCTCCACAGTATTCACCGCCGGCGGATGGGTCTTCGTTCTCTGGACCGCCGTCACCCTCACCTACTACGTCGTCAACCACACCTACGTCCAGACCCGCTACATTCTGGTCTCCGCCGTCGGACTTTCGATCGTAGTGCTGGCGCGCCTGTTGACGGTCTCCGCCAGAACCTATCGCTTCTGCGTTCGCGTCTCAATCTTTGTGGCGACCGCCATCAGCGTCCTCTCCGTCTGGCGATACATCGGTAACAAAGGCATCTTCGTCGAAGTTGTCCGCCAGCAGGCCCTCTTCATGCACCAGCTCCCGCCCGATGCCCTCGTCGCCGACTACAACATCGGCGAGGTCGCCTTCTTCTCCGAGCACCCCATCCTCGACACCGGAGGCATCACCCGGCCCGGCGCAATCCCCTATCTCAACCTCCCGTTCAACGACCTTATGCGCTGGATCCATTCGGAGGGCGGCGCATACATGGTCTACGGCGACCAGCCCGAGCCCGGCGCGGTCCTGGTTCTCTCCCAGCCTTTTCCCTACGTCGGCTGGTCGCTCGACCCCCGCGAATACTCCAGATGGGAGGACCTCCACCTCTGGAAGCTTGTTCCACCCAACGCAAGCGCCACTCCCGCGCCAGCCATGTCACCGGCCATCCCACAAACCCAGCCCTGACGCGTCCTCCCATACACTGTTAAGAGCATGAACAAACTTGTACTCGGCAATCTGGTTCACCGTCCTCTGCGTTCGCTCATCAGCATCTTCGCCGTAGCGATCGAGGTCGTGATGATCCTCTCCATCGCCGCCATCATGTTGGGTATCCTCAACGGCGTCGTCAAAAATCAGAGCGGCATCGGCGCCGACATGATCACGCACCCCGGCGCTGCATCGAACCTCATCGGCATGTCCGGCGCGTCCGCCTCGGTCAAAGTCGCCGGCGTCATCGCGGCTCTGCCTCATGTTGAAGTCGCCGCCCCGGTCTACATCAAGCTCACCGCCTCGAGCTCGGTCGAAAACATCTATGGCATCGACTTCGCCAGCTTCAACGCACTCAAGCCCTTCGTCTTCATCTCCGGCGGCCCCTTCACCAGCCCCGACGATCTCATCATCGACGACGTCCAGGCCGCCAAAGGCTTCAAGGTCGGCGACACCATGCAGGTCCTCAGCCACCCCTTCCGTATCTGCGGCATCGTCGCGGCCGGTAGAGGCGGACGCAAGTTCATCCCCATCGACACCATGGGCATCATCGACGGCAACGAAGGCAAGGCCAGCGCCTTCTACCTCCGCACCGAAGACCCGCCCACCTTCCAGGAGGACGTCCGCCGCGAGATCCTCGCCACCCCCGGCATGGGCCAGTACGACGTCCAGACCATGCAGGAGCTGCTCTCCACCATCACCCCGGAGAAGATGCCCGGCTTCAACATCGGGCTGCGCACCGTCATCGGTATCGCCGTAATCATCGGCTTCCTCGTCATCTTCCAGTCCATGTACACCGCCGTCATGGAGCGTACCCGCGAGATAGGCATCCTCAAATCGATGGGCGCGTCACGCCTCTACATCACCGGGATCGTGCTGCGCGAAACCAGCCTGCTGGCGATCGTCGGGGTCGTTCTGGGCGTTGCTTTCACCTACATTCTCCGCCAGTTTTTGCACGTCAAATCCCCCACCATGGCCTTTGAGATCACGCCCGGCTGGGTGACCGTAGCCATCTGCATCGCGCTCGGCGGCGCGCTCCTCGGAGCTCTCTACCCAGCCCTCAAGGCAGCCCGCAAAGACCCCATCGACGCCCTGGCGTACGAATAAACCGCCGCCTGCTTGCATCAAACGGAACAAGGTCAGCGCAGGAAAGACAAGCCATTCCTGCGCCCTTGAGTCATACTTCTGTAATACGGGTCTTTAAAAACCGTAGGCGCACGTCTCATTTAATTGATGTCATGGCACTCTTTCTCCCATCGTCGAAGCCCCGGCTCACGCTGCGCAGCGCGCTGAACCTCGCCCTGCTGCTCATCGCTGCCGTCTTCTTCGCCTTTCACGCCACCCACATCGACGCCGACTTCCCCAACCACTCCCCCTGGATGGACTGGTCCAAGTACACCGACGAGGGCTGGTACGGCGACGCCGCCATTCGCCACTTCCAGCGCGGCCACTGGTACGTCCCCGGAGACTTCAACCCCGGCGTCGCCCTTCCCGTCTGGCCCTTCCTCGAATCCCTCGTCTTCTACTTCACCGGCGTAACCCTCACCGCCGCCCGCGCCCTCACCGTCGCCATCTTCGCTCTCATCCTGATAGCGTCATACCTTCTCCTTCGCCGCTCATCCAATCTGTCCCTGACAACTTCAAGTGCTACAACTCCAACTCCAGCCCAGATTATCTCCCTCGCCCCCGCAATCGCCGTCCTGCTCCTCGCGGTCAGCCCCTTCTGCTTCGTCTTCACCCGCCTGGCCATCCTCGAGCCGCTGCTCGTCCTGCTCACTCTTCTGGCCCTGCTCGCAACCAGCTACATCCAGCCGCCCACCGAGCCAAGCGGCCACCGCCTCAAACACCTTCTCCCCTCGATCCTGCTCGGCGTGCTCGTCCCCCTCATGGTCCTCACCAAGACCACCGCCGTCTTCCTCGTTCCCGCCATCGCCTGGCTCCTCTGGGCGCGCGCCGGATACCGTCTTCGTCCCTTCATCCGTGTCAGCCTCGTTCCCGCCGCCATCGCCGCCACCCTCTGGCTCACCTACTACCTGGCCCTCGTCCGCCCCCGCTTCCTCGACGACTACCGCTACCTCTTCGCCGCCAACGCCTACACCGGCATCACCGCCGACACCGCCATCAGCATCTTCTCAGACACCATCCGCGACGGCCTCTGGATGGGCCGCCTCATCTTCCCCCTGTCGCTCCTCGCTATCCTCGTCGCCGTGCTCAACCCGCGCCTCAGCCGCCGCAATCCCCTCATTCCCGCGCTCGTCTTCTGGGCTGCCGGCTATACCCTCTTCCTCGCCTACCACAACAACCTCCAGCCCCGGTATTACCTGGTCATCGCTGTCCCCCTCACCCTGCTGGTCCCGGCGGTCTTCGCCGAACTCTGGCAGACTCGACGCCGATTCCTCCGCCCGTCACCCCCATGCAGTGGCCAACCAGCCCCATGCAATCGCCCGCCGTCCGCTGCTTCAGGCCCGAATCATCGCCTTCGCCGCTCTGGCCCTCGCCCTCACCGCCACCATCGCCCTCGACGCCCGCCAGACCCTCAGCTACGTCCGCGCGCCCGAGTACACCTTCATCAACGCCGCCGCCCGTATCCAGCAGATCATCGCCGCCAACCAGCGCCAGGATCCCGCCCACAACCCGCTCGTCCTCTCCATCTCCGGCTCCAATCTCTCTCTCATGACCGGTCTGCCCTCCATCTGCGACGACTTCGGAACCATGCAGCTCGGCACCCGCGTCGCCACCTACCGCCCCGGCTGGTTCGTCACCTGGAACCACGTCGAGGACGACAAGATGGAGGCCCTCGCCCCCTACTTCCATCTCCAGCGCGTAGCCGAGTTCCCCGTCATGGACGACCCCGAGCGCAACCTCCTCATCCTCTACCGCCTGGACCCACCCACCCACGACACCCCGCTCCCAGCCCCGCGCCAGCACCCACCCATCCCCCGTCTGCTCCGCACCAAACTCGGCCAGCAGCCCAGCGTCACCCAGCTCCAGCACTAGCTCAGAAGATTTTTGGGGTCGATCTCTATTCTGAGCAAAACGCCCACAGCTTTACCCTTGTAATTTGCCGGTTCAAACTTATAGGTTCGAACCGCCGCGACGGCCTTCGCATCCAGACCATGGCCCACAGGCTCGACAATCCACACATTGCCGACTCTTCCCCGGTCATCCACATTAACCGCTAATACAACTGAACGGGCGGCCTTGTTCCTGCGGGCTTCCTCTCTATGCTCGGGTTCCGCCTGACAGGTAACGCGTGGAAATTTGTAATCCGCATCTCCCTTGGCCTCAGCATCGATCCACAGGTCATCCTCCAGAATCTGTGTGCAACCACATCCAGCATCCACCTTATCCTCTGCAATATCGAACTCCTGCTTCAATTCCTTCAGCGGCGTCGGCAAGGACCCTATCAGATCAGGTAGATCCTCTGCGAAAAGCATCTCCCTCATCTTCGGCAATACCTCAGCTTCAGGTGCGCCATGCAGGTCGACCTCGAGACGCATCGGCACCCCGGCGGTCAAAGCGAGGTTACCCTTCCTCGGATCGCGGACGACCAACGCTCGTTTGCCCGTCACCGTAACCACCCCATCCTTCAACTGCACCGAGCTCGTCGTAAACAGGCTTACTGCAAACGTCTTCCCCGGAACCGCCACAATGTTGCCGTTCGTCCAGTCGTAACGCGCCACCGGCTCGGCCGAGTAGCTTCTCAGTCCCAGCGCCTTACCCTTCAGCTTCTTCTGCAGCGCCTTCGCACTCGTCTGCGCCCACCCGGTTCCCGTCACCATCAACGCGAACAAAAGCCAGCCCATGCCGCCTTTTTTCATCGCCCAGGAGAGTAGCATCACGTTTCAAACCTTCAATAAGACTTCCGTACCATCTTCCCCAAATCCGAGGTTAGTTTTTTGTGTACAGCAGAGTAGCATCCCGCCCAGACTTTTCCTACAACTTCCGTGGTACATCCCTTCCACTCCAAATCCCCTAGCCTCCTCTAATCAGTTCTCTGGAAGGTGGTATTCATGCTTCATCCCGGCCTCGCGTCATTCTCCGCAGAACCCGCCACAATCTTCTACCTCATTACCGGCGTTGCCACCTTCGCCTTTGCCCGATTTCGCCGCACCCGCCGCCTCGCCCGCAAATCAACCGTTATGCTGTTCAGCCAGCGCCGCTCCCGCATGGCGCTGGACTCGTTAGATCTCCTCTGAAAACCACTGAAAACATACCCGTTCACGCTCCTCGCATCGGGGCCTGAGACCCGGCTTTTCCCGAAATAATTCAGTTATTTCCGGAAAACCAGCCGCTCCCGGCAAATATGCGCGGAATTCGTTGACGGCAGCCTGCCCATCGGCTATGCTTAAATCTCGCGCAGTCCTGCGCCTGTGTGTCTGCATGTCTCACCTCAGACGCCTCAGCCCGACAGGACATCGTGGTGGATCCAGGCTGGCAGCTTGCAATACGGGCCGCTCCCCAGGCACCCACTCCTCAGGCCACATTTCAGCCTTTGTGCGAAACCCAGCGGTTCTGCTTCTTTGTGCCCGAGAGAATTTTCTCGTACCCAAAGCGGTGTCCGCATGCAGTCCGTACCACCGCAGCAAAAATCAGCTTCACCCATTCTTCAGATGTACGCCGACCAATGAAGACGGCAGAACCAGGGAGTACTTTTCAGATGAACAACAGCACCACCATCCCGAGCGGCAAAGACATCAAGCGCAAGTGGTTCCTCGTCGACGCCTCCGGCAAGACCCTAGGCCGCCTCGCCACCACCGCCGCCTCCATCCTCGCCGGCAAGACCAACCCGCTCTACACGCCCTACATTGACATGGGCGATCACGTCGTCATCATCAACGCCGAGAAGATCGTCCTCACCGGCCTCAAGTCCGACTCGAAGCTCTATCGCCGCTATACCGGCTTCCCCGGCGGCCTCCGCGAAGAATCCTTCATCAAGCTGCTCGCCCGCCGGCCAGAGGCCATCGTCGAGCAGGCCGTAAAGGGCATGCTCCCCAAATCCAAGCTCGGACGCCAGATGGCCACCAAGCTCAAGGTCTACAAGGGCACCCAGCACCCGCACCTCGCCCAGCAGCCCCAGCCGCTCGAGTTCCATGCCAATAATGCACCCAAGGCCGTAAAAGCCTAAGTTCTGTTTTGAAAGGGCGTGGCTTCAGCCGCGCCGCGCAACGAATAAGAAATAACGGGGCTGGTAGCCCAAGGCTTTAGCCTTAAGTCTCCCCCGAGAAAAGTTCAAGGAGCATCATGGCAGATCTAGTCCAATACTACGGAACCGGCCGGCGCAAGTCCTCCATCGCCCGCGTCTTCCTCCGCCCCGGCAGCGGCAAGTTCACCGTCAACAAGAAAGAGTGTGACGTCTACTTCGTCACCGCTCAACAGCGCGCCGCCGCCAAGCGGTCGCTCGGCATCGCCGGCATCGAAGAGACCTTCGACGTCATCACCACCGTAAAGGGTGGCGGTGTCATGGGTCAGGCCGATGCTGTCAAGCTCGGCATCGCCCGCGCTCTCATGGTCTTCAACCCCGAGCTTCGCAAGGCCCTCAAGACCGAAGGCCTCGTCACGCGTGATTCGCGCGGTAAAGAGCGCAAGAAGTATGGCCAGAAGGGCGCTCGCGCTCGGTTCCAGTTCAGCAAGCGCTAAGTACCTGCTCTAGCCGTTAGCCTCCAGCTAACGGCTAAGAGCTAATAGCCAGCAACTTTGCTTCATTTGCTTTTCTACCCGGGATTCGCCCATTCGGAGGACGTCGTCACTCACCTGACGTTCTCCCTTCGCATCACCCGCGGGGTTTAACTTCCGCGGCAAGGAGTCAAATCTCCCTCACGGTTTAGACCCACAGGGTCCACGAGGGATCAATCCAGGCGCTGGTGACCACACCCGAGCCGCCTCAACCAAGGAGCCTCAATGGCAAATATCACTATGAAAGAACTGCTCGAAGCAGGCGTTCACTTCGGGCATCAGACCAAGCGCTGGAACCCCAAGATGAAGGAATATATCTTCGGCGAGCGCAACGGCATTTACATCATCGACCTCCAGAAGACCCTCAAGCTCTTCAAAGAGGCCTCCAAGTTCGTCACCGACCTCACCTCCACCGGCAAGTACATCCTCTTCGTCGGCACCAAGCGCCAGGCGCAGGATGCAATCGCCGAGGAGGCCAACCGCGCCGGCATGCCGTACATCAACAGCCGCTGGCTCGGCGGTCTGCTCACTAACTGGGTCACGGTACAGAAGTCCGTCAAGCGCCTTCAGGAACTTGACGATATGTCCACCGACGGGCGTTATGAACTCCTCACCAAGAAGGAAGTCATCAAGCTCGAGCGCGAGCGCAAGCACCTCTCAACCAACCTCGCCGGTATCAAGACCATGAAGCGCCTTCCCGACGCCATCTTCGTCGTTGACTCCAACAACGAAGCTATCGCCGTAGCGGAAGCTCGCAAGCTCGGCATCCCGGTCGTCGCCGTCGTCGACACCAACTGCGACCCCACCGTCGTCGACTACGTCATCCCCGGCAACGACGACGCCCTCCGCGCCATCCGCCTCTTCACCACGAAGATCGCTGATTCCGCCTACGAGGGCGCACAGATGGTCTCCGAGCGTGCCTTCACCTCCGAGACCTCCGACGTGCAGCAGATCGAAGTCTCGCCCGAGCACATCGGCGAGTACGACGAGCTCGGCCACGAAGGAGCCATCGACGAGGTCCAGGAGTCCTCGCCCGTCGCTGCCGACGAAGACGAGACCGTCGACCTCGAGGCCGTCCTCGGCGGCAACATCCGCAAGGCCCCGGCTGCAACCGAGCCCGAGTCCGAGCACGAATCGCTCACCGCCCACGGCGCGTAAGCAGTTCACGAATACTCATTCAGAGAGCGTGGCTGCCCGCATAGATCGGCGCCACGCTCTTTCTGCGTCAACGCTCCATTAATCCGGAGCCTGTACTACTTCCAATAAGGAACCCAATCATGTCTACTGAAACTATGAAGATCGACGCCAAGCTCGTCAAAGAACTCCGCGAAAAGTCCGGCGCACCCATGGGCGACTGCCTCAAGGCGCTCCAGGAAACCAACGGCGACATCGAGAACGCCTTCGTAGCCCTGCGCAAGCGCGGCATGGCCTCGGCCGCCAAGAAGGCCGCCCGCACCACCAACGAGGGCGCGGTCGGAACTTACATCCACGCCGGCGGGAAGATCGGCGTCCTGCTTGAGCTCAACTGCGAGTCCGACTTCGTCGCCCGCACCGCTGACTTCCAGGAGCTGCTCCGCGACATCGCCATGCACATCGCCGCGACCGACCCGCGCTACGTCCGCAAGGAGGACGTAACCGCAGCCGACCTCGAGCGCGAGAAGGACGTCTACCGCGCCCAGGCCGCAGCTACCGGCAAGCCGCCCGCCATCATCGAGAAGATGCTCGAAGGCAAGCTCGGCAAGTTCTACGAAGAGGTCTGCCTCCTCGAGCAGCCCTTCATCAAGGAACAGTCCCAGACCATCGCGCAGATCATCGCGACCAAGGTCGGCAAGCTAGGCGAAAACATCAGCGTCCGCCGCTTCGCTCGCTTCAAAGTCGGCGCCCCTGACTGGACCGTAGCGCAAACCGCCCAGATCTCTTCGGACGAGGCATCAGCATAGGCTAGCCTTAGAGTCCGCAAGACAATCGAGCCCGGGCGACAGCCCGGGCTCTTCTTATACCACTTGTTCTGAATCTGATTTCTTAAACTTGAACTCAAGTTCCTGAGCAAAACTTTCTGCTTCTTCCTCTTTGACGATCTCTTTCTTTATCTTTGTAGGAATCTTGTTAAAGATATTCTCGGCATGCTGAAATGCTTCTCGCAGACGGTTACTTTGGGGGGAACCGAGCAACAAAGTCAGCTTGAAGGATTCGGCACTTTCACTCAGACAAAGGGATCGTCCCAGCCACTTATTAGCTTTTTCACGGATAGCGGACTCTTCGAGCAAATCGAAGGAAATCGGCTCATAAAGATTCCAGACTCCATTCTTCCAGGCGTGTTGGAATTCGTATGCGTAATCCCTCGCACTAATACATTTCGGAACGAGTCGGTTTACGATTTCTAATCGCTCTAACGGTTTACGAAAGGTTCGCCAGACGTCTTCGCGAGTTCGGCACTCTGTCGAATTAGCATCACTTCCAGTTACATATCGGCGATAAATTTTTTCACACGTTTTTGACAAGTTATCGCTAATGCCAGCTCCGCCACGGTCAAAGCGCAAGGAGCTATCATCGAGGGGCAAAATCCGACTTAGGGATACTTCTAAATTTGCAGCAGGCGAATCGAAAAGTTTGCCCTGGATCAAGTCCAATCCCATGTCGTCTAATTTGTTTTGTAGATGACGGAGTAGGAAGCGGTACCGCGTGCCGTCAATTCGTCCAAACATTTTGGATGCTCTGCCGTAATTTGTGTTGACTCGTGCCTGCATAAAATTGGCTGCAGAGGAATAGAGAACAATGCCAACGTTAATGAATTCTTGTGTCAAAGGATCATAGGAGTATCGGAGAACGCTGAACTCATATGGAATCATGCAATCCTCCTTTGTAGCTCGGTCTCAAACGATTCGATGTGTTCAAGGACACTGAGAACATGCTGCTTGATGGCTGTAAGATCATGTGCGCCGTTCCACTCTAAAGGCAATATGTCACCGATGGAATCGAAAAAGTGGCCAGTCAACCCCTCAAGCCTCTCGCGGGTTGTCGACCAATCGATGTCATTCCTGCGTAGACCAAACCTCAGTGCATGCCTCTCCATATAGTTACCTGCTCCCATTGTCCAAGGCTTTGATGAAGGCAGAAATGAACTGAGAAAGGTAAAAGCACATTCATGATCAATCACAAATAGTTTGTCGCCCTTTGTCATCAGATTTGGGTTGTCGCTACAACGGTCGGCATTTTGAGTAAGGCCGTCGAAACTGTAAATAGTGAGCGCATCTGAAAGCATCACAGACGGTATTGATGCGTCGCCAGGCCAGATGGCCGCATCTTTGAGCAACTCTGATCCGAAATTCCAACCAGTACTCTTTCTAAGCAATTGTGCCTTAGCTGGCTCCCGAACAGCCGCAGCGTCAAGAAATTCCGGAGATAGCCATACAAGGAATGGGCGCGGGCACTCAATCTTGAGTTTACTCGCTATGAGCGATCCGATTAGTTCAAATACAGCGCCACGCATACCAAAATCCATTCCGCCGTTTAGTTTGACCACTACATCGACGTCTTCGTCACCCGAATCGACGCAGGTGGTCAACGCGGGCGATGTCCGTCCGGAATTCATAAAGCGGTGGAATATTGAAGCTCTAACTTGCTGAACCAAAGGGCTTACTCTGAGTTGGTATGCTGCCAGACTAACGCGAGTTAACGTCAAATGCTAGCTCTCAGAGTTAAACGATTGAGCCGTCACCCATCGTAATACCGCAGGCCGAAGACCGGATCAGCCACAAAGGCTAGTCCGGCTTCGGTCTCTGTATTCGCAATTGAGATTCCTACGACATCGGCAAGCCCGGCAACGCCAACTACGACGAGTCCGTCGTTAGCCCTACCCCGCGTTCAATGCCCGACCTTCAGCCCATCGACGTCCACCTGGCAAGCGTTCCGCCTGAGGGTTCGATCCCCGCAAACTTCGATCATCTCCTCACGCCAGCGCTGCGGCGGACCACCGCCCCATGGCACCAGCGAAACGGCTCTGCGTCGAGAGCCAGGTGTTGGGAAGGTCCTCCGGGTCGATGAACTGCATGGGCGGCAGGATGAACTCGATGCGGTGCCCGTCCGGGTCGCGGAAGTAGATAAACAGGCCATTGGGCGGGCCATGTCTGCCCGGTCCGTGCTCGACCTGGCGGCCGTATCCGAGGTTGCCGGCGATGTCGGCCGCCCGGAACATGGCCTGCAGGTCGGAGACGACGTAAGACGAGTGGTGCAGCCGCGGCCCGGCGGCCTGGCCGAGGACGAGATCATGCGGATTATTCTTGCGCGTGAGGAAGCAGCTGAGGATCTGCGCCCGTGTCGACGTGCGTCGTGTACTTTGACGGACGGAACCCGAGCTCCATGCACCTGGCGAACATGGCGGGCACATCGGCGACGACGCACTGGTAGTGGTCGAGCCGGAGCACGCGTCCGCCCTTCTGTGCCGGGAAATTATTCAGCAGGCGCGGAAGAACCGGCATGCCGGAGCAGAGCTCGATCGGCGGCGCGCCCGGTGCGAATGTGGTGAGCGAGCGACAGGCCCTGGTAAGGACGGTCGACGAATTCGGCCGTGCCGCCGTTCGCGAGGAAGATATTCGCGCGCGCGGTGCAGGTCCTCTTCCGAGCCGACGCGCATCCCCACGCATTCAGCCGCGGGTTCGCCGTCCGTCCGCATCAGAACGACGCTGTGATGGCAGGCTTCTTCGATACCGCGAAGATAGGCGACGTCAGCATCCTGGTCGCTGACGACAAAGCCAAGGACCTCCGTGTAGAACCGGAGGCTTTCGGCAAGGTCTTTCACAAAGTAGCGCACATGACTCGCGCGCGTGATATTGAATGGAGGCGACGTCGAAACAGGCGGAATGCTCATTGTCGACATTATTGCACAAGCATCTGTCGACAGACACCCGCCTGGTATATCAGAAAGAAGAGGGAGTGCGGATCACCGCACCCCCTCTTGCACTATCGCCAAACAATCTACTCCCAGCGCGCAGTCCGCCACGCCTGATCCACGACCTGGTGCGCCGCATCCACGTGTCCGATAGCCCGGTCACGCAGCCCACGCGACTCCGGCACATCCTCGGCCTTCGCCAGATCGGCGTGCGCCGACGCCAGCAGCTCATTCGCCTTCCGGAACCGGTCATGCGGGCTCAGGTGCGTATCGATGCTGAATGGGTCGTTCGAGCCTTTGCCATCATCGATCGAAGCCCTCTTGATCTCGTTGATCGCAGCGTCAATCTCGCGAATCGCTTCGTTGTCCTCATGCTTCACCGCAGGCCACGCCCATCCATCGTTCAGATAGTGCCGCGCCGCACGCAGATCGCTCAACGCATGCAGATAATGCGGGTGCGGCCCCGGAACCGCCTGTGCCTGCGCCGTCATCGGCACCATCGCCGCCGCAATCAGACCTGCTGCAAATACCATCAATCGTGCCTTGTTCAAAATCATTCGTTCTCCTTCGCCGGCATTCTTGCCGTACGCAACTGCTATACCCTGGCCCCCGTCGAAAGTTGTGTGAATCCACCCGGCCTGGCGCGAAAGTTGCAGCGCCCGATTATCGTCTTCAAAGCTGACGCCGGAGCTATGAGTGCCCAGCCAAGAAACCTCGCCGAGCCAAGCCGCCCGCCCTCCGCCACCATGCGATACTTGAATCAGACATGTACAAAAGAGTCCTCCTCAAACTCTCCGGCGAAGCCCTGGCCGCAGGCAGCGGCTTCGGCATCGACGCCATCTTCATCCACAAAGTAGCCGCGGAGATCGCCGCCGTTCACGCCCTCGGCTGCGAGATCGCCATCGTCGTCGGCGGAGGAAACTTCTTCCGCGGAGTAGCCCAGCAGGCCATCGACATGGACCGCGTCGCCGCCGATCACATGGGCATGCTCTCCACCGTCATCAACGCCATCGCCCTCCAGGACGCCATCGAGAAACAGGGCCTCGTCTGCCGCGTCATGTCCGCCATCGCTATGCACCAGGTCAGCGAGCCCTACATCCGCCGCCGCGCCATGCGCCACCTCGAAAAAGGACGCGTCGTCATCTTCGCCGCCGGCACCGGCAACCCCTACTTCTCCACCGACACCGCCGCCAGCCTCCGCGCCATGGAGATCAAAGCCGAGATCCTCCTCAAAGCCACCTCCGTAGACGGCATCTACACCGCCGACCCCAAGACCGACCCCGACGCCATCCGCCTCCCCAACCTCACCTACTCCGACATCCTCCGCCTCAACCTCCGCGTCATGGACCACAGCGCCGTCACCCTCTGCAAGGACAACGACCTCCCCATGATGGTCTTCTCCATGCGCGAACAGGGCAACATAGTCCGCGTAGTCCAGGGCGAACAACTAGGCTCCCTCGTCACCGCCTGACGCATCACCAAACTCGCTCTGCTCCTCGCCGTTGCCTGCTCTGCCTCGCCGTTGCCTGTTCTTTTGTTTGTCATTCCGCACCCTGAGCGTAGTCGAACGGGGGAGGAATCTGCTTTTGCCCTTGGTTTTAAAGTTTGTCATTCTGACCCTGAGCGTAGTCGAAGGGGAAGAACCCCCGCATTTCCGAGGGGAGCGAAGCGACCCGAGCACAGTTCTCGTCCCACAAATCACCTCCCCATCCCACAAACGAGGCACTCGCACCCACCAACTCTTTAGATAACATCAACTTAAGCGCCCAAACAGCCCAGCGTAATCTTTTTGTCAGAACTGCATCAAAGCGCAAAAAAATGTGTCTATATCTAAGGCTGCCAGGCATCTAACAAGCAGCACAAACGACCTGCACGATCCTGCACCTCTGCTTTCACCTGACCAACTTCTCCTCCCGATCGCCAATTTTTTGATTCCAACCGGATGAATGAATGACCACAGCCCTCCTCGAACCGGAAGTAAAACAGCTTCAGCCCGAGGCTCCCAAGCCGGTCCTCCCCGCTAAGCCGGTTCATCAGCGCAAGCCCCAGCTCCCTGCCCTCACCGGCATCCGGACGCTGCTCGCCATCTTCATCATCCTCTTCCACTTCACGCCGCCGCACCTCGGCCCGCTCTATCCCATCATCGACAACGCCTACGTCTTCGTCGGCTTCTTCTTTCTTCTGTCGGGCTTCGTCCTCACCTATAACTACTCCGACCGCTCCACCACCCTAAGCAAGCGCGAGTTCTGGCTCGCCCGCTTCTCCCGTCTCTATCCCATCTACATCCTCGTCCTCGCCATCTCCGCCTCCATGCTGCGCGACGAGTGGTACGCCCGCCCCCACGAAGAGTTCTGGCGCGGCGTCATCCTCACCCCCCTCCTCCTCCAGGGCTGGAGTCCCAACCTCGCCACCTTCGGCAACACCGTCGCCTGGACCCTCTCCTCCGAGGTCATGTTCTACTTCGCCTTCCCGTTTCTCCTCTACTACGGCGCCACCCGCATGAAGTGGCTCAATACCCGCGGCCGCCTCATCACTCTCTTCTTCGCGCTCTGGGCCTTCGGACTCCTGCCCCATCTCTTCTACACTGTCCTCAATCCCGACCACCTCGCCGCGCCGGCCGACCGCTATACCTCCACGCACCTCCTGCGCTTCCTCAAGTACACTCCGCCACCCTATATCTGCACCTTCCTCTGCGGAGTCATCCTCGCCAAGCTCCACCCGCTCCTGCCCTTCACTCCACGTCAGCGCACCGCCCTGGCAGCCTTCGCGCTGGCCTTGCTGGGCCTCTTCTTCTACACCGGAACCGTCACCCACGTTCCCTACCTGTTCATGCACGGCGGATTCCTCGTGCCGTTCTTCAGCCTGCTCACCCTGGGCCTCGCCGGCGCCAACCCCATCTCCTGGCTCTTCTCCATCCGCCCGCTGGTCCTGCTCGGCGAAGCCACCTTCGCGCTCTACCTCCTCCACTTCAACGTCTACATGCTCATCCACAACAACCACCTCCCCGAGCGCCTCCACCTAACCGCGTACGACCCCTGGGCGTCGTACGTAGTCCTTCTCGTCCTCGCCTACGCCGCCTTCCGCCTCGTAGAGATGCCCGCCCGCAAAGCCATCCTCAACCGCTTCTCCCGCAAACCTCGCCCCATCACCACCCCCGCCTGAAGAGGTTGCTGAAAAAGTCTTTGCTTTGAAGGGGCGGGACTGGTAGCCCAATGCTTTAGCTTTGGGTCTCCGCGCCGTAAAAGCAATGATTTCAATGGGCTTTAGCCCCTGAGGGAATGTTTATTGTGGCCCAACGGACTTTTTCAGCACCCTCTGAAGACAGGCCGGTCGCCTTTGCTGTTGCCTGTTCTTCTACCCACCCCAAACCCTGTCATTTCGATCGAAGCGATTCACCGCACTACCGTGAATCGCGCAGTGGAGAGCTTGTCCTGAGCGAAGTCGAATGGAATCCGCTTTTCTGCCCATACCTCATCCCGGCCCAGACGCCTTTGTGTCTTAACTCGCAGCTCACAGCTCATAGCTCATAGCTGGAATCCGAAAACGTCTTTGTTTTCAGGCCCACCAACTATTTTTCGCGAAATTCCTGAACAAAATCGCATGTCAAGCCCCAGCAACCTCCAAAAATCCAGCAACTCCAACTCCACCAATACTTACATCAACAAAGAAAAGTGCGCATTAGTTATGTGCCATTCGATAAAATAGAACTAGAAGATTGAAAAACAAGCGAAATGTCTTTCGGTTCTGGGAGATCCAGCTGAAAGATTCAATCAAGGGTCCGGCCACCAGCCGGGCCTAACTCATTGATTCCGGATATTTTAGCCACAAGTAATTTGTTTAGAATATTTTGCAGACACCAACACCCTGCAAACCACTAAAAACAAAGAATTTACCGCCGGGCAATAGGGGGGTGGGGGTACCCCCAAAAGGGCCGGCTAAGGTATCACCGTAATCGGAGCCTGCCAGAAAGCGCTCTTCGACCCCGTTGGGTTGAGCACCGTCACCTGGCAGTCGTACTCCCCCGGCGGCAGTTGATTCAACCCAATGTTGAACCGCAGCGGCATCGTCTTCAGTGAATTACCCATGCTGCTCGTCACCTCCATCGGCTGCGTCTCGAACACCTTGGTCTGCCCGCTGTAAAAGCTCACAAACGCGATCAGCGGCTGCACCGTCGTCACACCCTGCTGATAAGCCTGTAGGTAGATATACAGGTCCTTGCTCTTGCTGAACACCCGCGTCACGCTCGGAATCAGCTTCTGACCATTCAGCACCAGCGGGTTGGCGGCCTCATCTTTGGCCCGTTGCTTGTCCTTGGCCGCGTTGTAGATCGCGTCCTTCAGGTCCACGCGCTGCCCGCTGAGCACCACCGAGCTGATAGCGACCCGCTTCTCCTCCTTGTTCAGGTTCGGAATGACGAACGAAGTCTGGAACGTTCCAATCCGTCCCGTCTCGTCGTCGCGGGCCAGGAACTTGACCGTGTACTTCCCCGGTAGCAGCGTGAAGCCGGTGTCGTACTCCACCGGGCGCTTGGCCAGCTCAATTGCTGTCTGATCGCTTAGTTTGATGTTCACGTTGTCGCGCATGCTCTGCACGGTCGAGTTGTTGCCCAGCTCGTCCTTCACCTCCAGTAGGAAGTCGATCAGCGTATGTTCCGCTCCGCCCTTCTTGGCCAGCGCCAGTTCGCGCCCCGGGATCTTCACCACCACGGGCACAAAGTACTCGGCACGATTCAGTTGGAAGTAGTTGAGCTCCATCGCAATTGTGAGCTCGGTTACCGGATCGCCCAGCATCAGGGCATCTTCCAGTTGCCGCTCTTTATCGGCAGTCGTGAACTTGGCAAACACCTTTCCGGCGTAGTACCCCTGCCGGTAGTCGATACTGGCGTTAAGCTCCGGCGTCAGCGTGATCTTGATGCGACGGAATTTTCCGTCCAGATTTGGATTGCTCGTGTAATAGCCCAGAATGTAGTAGCTCGTGATGTTCTGCTGCGCGTGCACGACGCCGAGCGTCAGGTCGTTGTAGTCCAGCAGCGCCTTGCCGCCCGTATCGCCGGCCAGTGCGAACAGCGTGTCCTGCGACTGCTGCAGCCGTGTCGTCACCGCCATCGCCGCTGTGCCCGAGTACATGGACGCGCCGCCCTGCGAAGCCTGCGTAGCGTCGCCCAGCGGAGCCGACGCCACCAGACCGCGCGCGTCGATAGGCCAGAACGACACACCCGACCGTATCGCGTCGTCGATAGTCGCATGCAGCTGCGCCTGGTTGTCGACGCCATGCAGCGTCAGCCCGCTGGCGAAGTAGACCAACACCTTCTTCTCGCTCAGCCGCCCCAGCATCTTGGCCGCGGTCTGCAGCGCCGAGAGCTGCCGGTCAGTATTGAACAGGTTGAACTCACCGTTGTCCTGCCCGAACGCCGCGCCGGTATCGCCGCTCGCCGCGTCCGAGTTATTCGACGAGTCGTCCGGCTGTTGGTTCTCGCCAACAATGAGCGTCTCAAGAATGCTCAGCAGCTTGTTGTGGTCGTCCGTAAAGTCCTGCAGCACGTCGATCGAGCTGCCGCCGTAGCGCATCAGCGACACCAGGTCCACCGACGTCATCTGCGTCCGTATGAACTTCTCCGCCGCCTCCAGCGCCCTCAGCTTGTCGCCCGGCGGCATCGCCGTCAGGTCGAAGTACATCGCAATCAACCGGCGATCCTTGTAGCGAACGTCGCCCGGCTTCTCGTCCGCGATCTGCGTTATAGCCAGCCGGTTATAAACCTTGATGTTCTCCGGAGCAGGTTTCGTGGCAGGCGCAGGCGGCGGCCCCTCGGGCAGCTCCTGATACTCGCAGAATTTAACGTCCTGCTTCACGCCGTCTTCGGTCACGGTAAAGTCCTTCGCTGTCAGTCCGCGAATCGACTTGCCCTGCTTGTCCTTGACGTTCACCGCTTCAATCACCAGCTTCGTACTGACTGACATCGTGTACGCTCCATTACCGCTGGACGTCGGCTGCGTATTCTGCCCGGTCACCTGCGCTCCGGCACTCAACGTTCCAAGAACCATCAACGAAAGGAGTAATCGCAATCTCATGCTCAAAACCTCAGGCGCAGCGAAGTCTGCAGTGTGCGCATTGTATTGGCCGATGCAGGCAATCCGAACTGCGTGCTGGTGATATTCGGAATCCAACTGGTGTACGTAACATGATTCAGCGCGTTCGCCGCAGCAAACTGCAGATCGAGATTGAACTTCGGATCCAGCCGGAATGTTCGAACCATCGCTGCATTCAGCGTGAACTGGTTCGGCCCGATGATCGAATCTCTACGCGCATTGCCCCATTGCCCCGGCAGTGGCGCTGAATAAGCCGCCGGATTCGGCCTCCCCGACGCAGTCAGTGGCGCCCCGGTCACATTCGGCCGAACGAACGCCGAGTGTCCCGCCACCACCACCGACGAATCGATCGGCGACTGCGGCAGCCCGCTGCCCGCGGTGATCTGCGTCTGGAACGTCCACTCCTTGTAGAGCCGGCCTCGCCAGCCGCTCATCAACGATCCGCCTGCCATCCCCATACCCGTGGTGTACTGCATAGTCGCGGTCAAAAGGTGCCGCTGGTCGAAGGTCGATAGCCCGCGCTCACCGTTCAGATCCAGCCAGTTCTGCGCGATAGTAGCCGACCCCTGCGTCGCCGCCCCCTGTCCACCCAGCGCGGAGGCATCATCAATCGCCTTCGAAAACGTGTACACCGCCGTCGCGGTAAAGCCGCTGTGCAGCCTGCGCCGCAATTGAATCGTCCCTGCCTGCCGCGTCGAGTTGCCGTTCGAAGTCAGATATTCAAAACCCGTAGGGCAGCTCGTGCACGGATTCGCGCCGCCCGCAGGAAACGTATTCGGCAAAAACAGCTGCGCCGAGCGCGTACCCTTCACCCCCAGGTAGGTCGCCACCATCTGCAACGATCCCGGCAGATCGCGCTGCACCTTCAGATTCCACGTCTGCACATAGCCCACCCGATAGTTCGGATCGACGCCAAACGTCTGTGTCGAAGGGCAATTAAACCCCACCGCCAGCGTCAACGGACAAGCCCCATTCTGTACCGTGAAGCTCGTCGAAAGCGGCGCCTGCTGTGCCATCTGGATCGTAATCCCCTGATACACCGACGTGTCGTACCTCATCCCGTAACCCGCGCCGACCACCATCGACGACCCTGGAATCGGCCGCCACGACACCCCAATCTGCGGCTCCACGCCACGATAGTCCGGCCGTATCAACGAGCTCGGATAACTCTGCCCCGTCAGCGATCCCGTCGGACTACTCGCAAGTACCGGTCTAACCGCCGAAAATCCGGGAAGGACATCCAGGTTCACCAACCGGTCCTTCGTCTCCGTCGCCGGCGACCCATAGTCCCAGCGAACGCCCACATTCACCGTCAACTGCGGATTCACTCTCCAATCATCATTCAGATAAGCTGCCCAGACCGATTGCCTCAGATACTTATCCGCATTGCCGTACGCAATCGCGCTCGCATCCGGTATCCCTATCAGAAAATCCGCAAAGGCCAATCCCGTCCCGCCCGCGCTCCCCGCTGTCGACGCTCCTGTCAACGTGAATGTTCCGCGCGGATTCGCCTGCGACAGATAATTGAACTCCTGCCTGCGGAATATCAGCCCCAGCGTCACGTTATGCGGCGAGCGATTCCATGTCACCACCGAACTCACCCCGTTCGTCTCATTGCGATTGAACGAGCTCTGCGCATCCGTCAGTGACGTCAGCGCAGTCGCAAACGACAGCGTCGGTGGCCCCCAGTTCATCGCGTCCTGATTATTGCCCGTAATGCCGGCCAGCCCGGACACGTTCGCGCGGTCTTGCCAGTACGGCGTCGACCGGCTCGATTGCCGGCTGAACTGGTAGCCGTTATTCATGCGCAGATGCGCATTGAAGGTATGCGACCAATTCGCGGAAGTGCTTATCCCCAGCACATTCGTCGTATCCACAAAACCGAACAAACTAGTATTGCTGCCGCGTGTGCTCGTAACAGCAAACGTGCCCGAGACCTGGTTGTTGCGGCCGATAGTCTTGTTCACGTTTGAGTTGAGAGCATCCGAGTGCAGGTCGGTCACCAGCGGAAGCTGGTAGTTGTACTGCAGGTTCCCGTCAAAGTTCGGCAGCGGATAGAGCTTCAGCAATGCCTGCGCCTGCGGGCTGATACACGCCGCAGGAATAATGTTTCCGGCAAAAGGTGAGCCCGGAGTCACACCCGCGGCAAGGCATGCCGCCGACAGCCCCGTCGTCGGAGCATAGATCGTCTGCCCCTGCGAATCCACCACCTGCGAAAAGTTTCCGCTCCGCACAGCCTCGTCCGGCATCAGGCCCGACGTCGTCTGCGCAGTGCTGTTTTGCGTGCGCTGATAGCCCACAAAAATATTCGGCCCGTGGTGCAGCAGGTGAGGAATCTTCAACGGCCCCTGCAGCGAGAATCCCCCCGTAATCTGGCTCGTATCAGGCTTCGGGCTGTCAAAACCCGTTAGCGAATAAGACTTCGCATCCAGAGCCGAGGTATCCGCCCGCACATTCAGCATGAACGTATACAGCGATCTTCCGCTAGCGGTATTCCCAAATCGTGGCGCCATCGAAAACTGAGACGTGGCCGCATTGTTCACGCTGCCGTTGATCAACAGCCCATCCGCGGCGCGCTGTGCGGTCTCATCGGATGGCGGCGGCGGTGGCGCCTCTGCCGCAGGCTGGACACCCTGAGGCTTAGGCGCTTCACCCGTCTTCTTCGGCTCGCTCCGTTCCTGCGCCACGGCAACGCCCGCGCTCGGCACCGGCTTCAAGGCAGTCCTCATCTGCTCAAGCGAGAGCAGCTTCAACTCCCATTTGCCCACCCCGCTATCCGGCGCAATAGTCACCGCCTGCTCCAGCGTCGAGAAGCCCGTCATCTGGATCTCAATCGTCGCTGCCCCATCCGCCAGCCCGGGAAAGGAATAGAACCCCTGCCTGTCCGTCACCGCAACAAACTTCTTGCCGCCCACCGTAACCGTTACCGTCGCCCCCGGGACCGGCACTCCGCCAAAGCTCACCACGCCCTGAAAGTCCGAAGCTGCAGCCACCCCCGAAGCAACCAGAAGCACAATCGCGCAGCACATCAGGCGAAGAGAGCGATACCTGCGCCACGATACCAGATCAATATCCGCCATCCGTTCTCTTCCTCGCCCCTTGCAGCCAGCTTTCAAAGCTACCTATGTAGCAAACTACATCATGGCGAACTTCTATTCAACTTAAGCTCAATTTGCCGCAACAGCTCTCCGTATTGAAAATACGCAACTGCCCGGCCCGAAGTTCAATGAAGATTTCCTGATGGACGTTTGCACTCAGCAATCGCTCGCAACTCTGAAAATTTATTTTTGCCGCCCCCACCCCAACCGGAGCTTCTCCCGCTCAACGCCCGGCAGGATCGATCGTAATGATTAGCCCTTTCCTTCCAGTTTACGCAGCAGTTTCTCCGCTTCTTAACATCACTCAGGGTCAGCCTTCCCGACTCAATCAGGTGCACCATGATCGGCCGTGTGCTTCCGCCGAACATCGATACCAGGTCATCGATCAGCCTCCGCTGCGCAGCCTCGCGCGTAATCGCAGCGGCAAAAATGTGAAAGTTGCCAACCTTTCGTACCCGCCTTACAGCATGCTTGGTCTCCAGCCGATACACCGTCGTCTGAATCGTCGTATAGGCTGGCCGCGTCCGCTCCGAAAATGTCTCCTGGATCTCGCGAATGGAAATATCGCCGCGAGTCCATAGCGCATGCATCACCTTCAGTTCGAGTTTCGATAGTTTATGTCTCGTCATATTCGCGTCTACTACAATCGTAGTAATTTCTACTATAACGATAGGCTGTTAGCAACACCATTTGCAGGTTCCGACTTTGTCGTCTATCTTGTCGGGCAATATCTCAACCATCCACCAACGCCAAAGGCCGGCTGCTCAACGCAACCGGCCCCTGGAATATCTTCCGTTCCGTTTAGTAGATGATCTTCAGCCCAAACTGGAAGATACGCGGCTCGAGCGTGCTGGTAATCTGGCCGTTGGTCGTGGGGGTCGCGGTAATAGCCGAAACTGGAACAGTTCCACCGACGCCAACTACTGAACTAGTAGTTCCCTGGCTCGCGCTTATGTTTCCCGGAATAGTCATATTGGTATGGTTGAAGAGATTGTAGGATTCAGTGCGAAACTCGACTTTGAGGCTCTCGATAGGCGTAGAGAAGCGCTTGTTGATGGCGAGGTCAGTCTGATAAGGGCGGCGTACGGCCCGGGATTGCGGCTCGCGTTGCCAAACGGGCTAAGCAGATTGCCCGCCCCGTCCTTGATAGGAGGCAGGACGAAGGCAAGCGGGTTGATGTAGTTGACGTAACCGCTGTTTGCGGCGCGATTGCCCTTGCCCTGCGTGATAGGCTGGCCGGCACCATGGTCGGGGCGGTACTCGTTGGCGCCGCGGTAGGTCGCGGAGATCTGCGGCGAAACGCCTGGGCGGCAGTTGGGCGAGTAGGTGATGTTGAACGGGGTGCCAGCCTGCAACGTATTGATGCCGCTGATCTGCCATCCCCCAAGCAGGCTATCCGTCAACGCGCCGGCATTGTTCATGAAGGTGCGGCCGCGCCCGAAGGGAAGGTCGTAGACCAGGCTGGTGACGTTAGCGATCGGCAGGTTGTAGTCCGACTGCGAGTAGTCCGCCCGGAGTGTTGTTGGCATCCTGCGGCGAAGGAGTATTGCCCTCAAGCGAAGCGCTCGCGTTGTCCAGCGAGTGCTCCCATGTGAACGAGTTGAGCAGTGTAAGACCGCCGGCTGAACCGCTGTTCATAACGCACCTGCAGAGCATTGTAGTTCGAGTAGAACTCAGTTGACGGCCGCGGTAATATCGCTGGGCCAGTTGGCGAACGGCCGCGTGAACTTGCCGGCCGTGATCACCGACGGGTTCAGTCTGGTTCGCATTCAGGAAGCCCTGCAGCTTCACGCCATGGTTGCCGACATACGCGATGTCCAGCAGCGTGTTCTTCGCCAGTTGCTGTTGCACGCTGAGGAAGTAGCTCTCGACATAGCTGTCCCGGGTGTTCTTCGGAATGTAGGTGATGTTGTCGGTGGCAGGGTTGAACGCAGTCACCAGGCCAGTCGGAAATCCCTGATCGGCAGTCGCATAAGCAGCTTGGCGTGTCGCTGCCGATAGCGAATAATCTGAGCTGGCAGCGGTGTCGCAGCAATGGTTGGTGGCGGTCGGAGGCAGACGGCCTGAGTAACCGAGGCGAACTGCGCCTGCGGAGCATTGATCGCCAGGATGTCGCCCGAGCCCGCGCGCGTGTAATGGACATAACTCATGCCAAACCCGCCGCGGATCGCCGTCTTCGGTGTCGGCCGCGTACGCGAAGCCGATTCGCGGGGCAAAGTCATTGAGGTCGGGGTTGACCAGTGTCTTGCCATAGGTCCCGCCGCCCGAGTACGGAGTAATGCCATTGCCCGCGACTGCGCCCGGCGTGATGGTGAGCACCGTCTGGCTGCCGGGATCGAAGTTCGAGATGTAGTTGTTCTGCTCCGAGTACGGCGAGCCGTACTCCCAGCGCAGCCCAAGGTTCAGCGTCAGGTTCGGGCTTACCTTCCAGTCGTCCTGCGCATAGGCGCTGTTCAGCGTCTGGCGGAGATGGACAACAAAGTAGTTGGCGAGTTGGTAGGCACTGGTTGTGCCGAACAGGAAGTCAGCCCAGTAGGTGTCGGCGACGCTTGCCCCTCCAGCGTTGCTGTAAGCACCGCCATAGGTCCACGATCCGTAAAGCGGATTGTTGTCGTTGACCGCCATCCATACGTGCTCGTACTCATAGCCAAACTTAAGCGAGTGCTTCCCCTTCACCCAGGTGAAGTTAACCTTCGGGTCGAGCAGGGCGGGGTTCTGCCACTGCGGATTGGTGCTCTGACGGCCAAAGCCGCTGTAGTTGGTAATGCCGATCGACGGCAAGCCGCCAGCCACAATAGGGTTATTCGGAAGACCGGGAATCGAGAACGCCGTGTTACCGATCGAGAGATTGTATTTGCCCGCCTTGGTCCGTGAAAGGCCAAGCCGCGCGTCAATAATTTTAGTTGCGTCGAAGATATGCGTGTAGCCCAGCGCAATCTGCTGATCCAGAATGCGAATCTTACCATTTGTCTGGCCGTCGAGCGGAATGGGAATGCTCGGATAGTTGACCCCGTTCTCCTTGCGATCGCTTATCCGCAGAAACCAGGAGTTGCTGGCATTCTGCTGATAGTCCAGGCGCAGGTCGCCTTTATCGGCGAAGTCGGTGAACGGGACCTGCACGGCGTAGTCATTCGACGACAGACCGGTGCGTTGTACCAGTGGTGACGCCAGCCAGGGGTAGCGCACAGGCTGTGCTGCCACTGCCTGGAATCAGCTTGGGCAGAGTGTACTTTCAAACTGCTGGACAACCTGCCGCGAGAGCGGATTAATCGCAGCCGTCGGAATCGCCGTCAGGTTCGTCCCCGGCTGCAGCGGGTACACCGTCCCGGTCGTCGCGTTCTTGACCGGCACGACAAGTTGGCCGCTCAACTCATCCTGCGTGGGCAGCGTCAGCACCGTCAACGGCTTCAGAACCTGACGGAAGCCCTCATAATCCAGGAAGAAGAAGAGCTTGTCCTTGACGATCGGGCCGCCGAAATTGACGCCGAACTGGTTGCGGTTGAACGTTGGCTTCTTGAAGGGAGTAGTGATTCCAGTAGTGCCTACAATGGTGGGCTTGAAGAAGCCGGCGGCGTTCAGGACCGTGTTCCGGAAAAATTCATACGCCGTAGCGTGGAACCGATTGGTTCCGCTCGCGAAAGCAATGTTGACCGTCGCCCCCGAGGAGCGGCCATACTCCGCGCTCTCGTTGTTCGTCACCACCTGAAACTGGGCGATCGAGTCCGGCGGAATCGCGATGATCTGGTTATCGAACCCCTGGTTGCTCTCCCCGTAGGCATTGTTGTCCATGCCATCCAGCAGAAAGTTATTGAACATGCTGCGCTGCCCGTTGATGTTATACGCGCCCGCGCGCACCAGGCTGTTGATGGCGGTGGTCATCGCCGCGGTCGGCGCCTGGCGCGAGCCCGTCACCATCCCCAGAAGGTCCGAGGAGTTGCGGCTCACCAGCGGCAGTGCCGCCGTCTGGTAGCCCGTAATCGTCTGGCCGCGTTCGCTGGTCTCCGTCTCTACCTGCAGAGACACGCCCGTCACCTCAACCGTTGTGCTCGTCTGGCCCACCTGCAGGGTCAGGTCGATACGCTGGCGGCCACCTACAGTCACGCCGATATTGGTCGCCGTCGCATCCGAGAAACCGGCGTGCTCGATCTTCACGTTGTACTCGCCCACGCGGAGGTTCGGAACCTCGTAGTCGCCAGACCCGCTCGTCGTGCCGGTGCTTACCACTCCTGTCGCAATGTTGGTGACGGTAACCGCAGCGCCACTGACGACGGCGCCTGATTGATCGCGAACAGTCCCGACAATACTTCCGTTTTCATACTGCGCGAATGCAGACAAGGGCAGCAGAACGCACAGCAGGGCGGCGAGAAGACAAATATATTTGCGCATATGCCTGCAAGTTAGCGCTGAAATATTTCTCGAACTTGAACGTAGCGTCAACAGACGATGTAAGAAGCCGCTATTAGGCACAAGGCTGTGGAAGGTCGACCAATCACGGCTTCGACGCCGTCTGCCGCAGTGGCGCCGGCACAAACTCGCTACTCAAAAGATTTGGGTTATCTATCAGATAGTAAGTCGGGATCGAGGGATACTGTTCCTCCACCAGAATCAGCGTGCGATAGTCGAAGCTCTGAACATCGGATCGCGATTCCATATGGTTGCGCTTAATGGCGCCGCACAGTGTGTCGACAAACACCTGCGGGCCAACCGTCTGATTCTGAAACATCTCTGCCGGTACCTTAACGTCCTGGTTGCCGGCCACAGCGGGCGGCAGCCGGTCCGGCAGAATCTTTGTTTCCAGGTTGAAATGAACGCGTTCCCCCGCCGCGGCGCGCTCCTTCGCATTCGGATGAGTCTTGCCCGCGCCTGTCTTATAGTAGTCAGCATAGAACGCCGTAAATCGAAACAACTGTTCCACGTAAGTCGGGACGTAAGGGCTGATCAGATGTTCCTGTGCCGCGAACGCCACAGCCACCGGCGACAGCGCCAGGTCGTTCTTCTGGTCCGGCCCGAAGTGCAGCTTGTCGCAGATGAAGGTCGCCTGCGCGTCTTTGCTCGAGATATCGCGGATGTACACGCGGTTCTCCATCGTATAAGCCGAGCCGTCTGCCTTCCGGCACGACTGCGGGTTGAGGAACTGATCGTGCCATATCAGCGAGACATGGTCCGTCGTCACGCCCGTGTCCGTCTCAATCGTGTCGATCAGGTTGTCGAGTCCCGCCTCAAACGCCGGCAGCGTATTCTCCGGCCGAAGCCCACGTCCGCCGCGATGTCCCGAGACATTGAAGTTCTTCAGCCTGGCCGCCTCTTCAGGCGACGATGCACGCTCCGCCGCCACCACCTTCTGCAATAGATCCGGCCGGTCCGAGATAAGACCGTCGACGCCCAGCCGTATGATGGCGCGCATCTTCTCCGGATCGTTCGTGGTCCACGGGACTACCTTGAAACCCAGCTTCCTCAACTCCGCCACCGGAACCTGCCCGCTCAGAACGCTCGAGTCAACCGGCGACAGAGCCGGCTTCACCGAATCGTGATGCGCCGCAGCATGGGCTCCAGCCTGCTGCATCAGCAGCAGATACGGGTTCACCCCCTGCGATAACTCATGAGCCTGTTGAGTCTGTTGAGCGTTGAGCATTGTCCCCGACAGGAGCAGCAGCCCCAGAAAGTTTACCCCCCATCCGCCGACACACCACATCTGCTTTCTGCCCGCACTACTGTCGCCCGCACTACGAGTTTCTTTACCGCTACTAGTTTCTTTACCGCCGCTATTAACAGTCATCGTAATAGCCAGCTTCTCTCGTCGTTGTTACAGCCCAATAAACTCCATCCACCCTTTCCTGATCCCTGATCCCTGATCCCTAAAAAGCGCTAGCACTTCTCTCAGTAGCTGGAGTGCACCCGAGTGGTTAGCATATCGTTCCGGAGGTTACACCCATGAAATGCCGACTCGTTCTCGCTGCGGTCACCACGCTCCTTTTAACCAGTCTCCCGCTGTCCGCTGATGACGCCTTTTGGGTTGATCACTGGTCAAAACCTAGAGTGGCTCTCTATGGTCCCGAGCAGGAAGCCTTCAACCAAAACGTGCACAAAATCACGTTCGCCCATGACCGCTTTGACCATGCTTTGGACGAGGACACTCTGAATGCCGATGTCCAATGGATGAAGGATCATCCGGGTGTTCGCTTTTACGTCGAAGGTTATGCCTCTTCGACGGGTACCGAGGCCTACAATTTACGTCTCTCATTGCAACGAGCGGAGTGGGTCAAGCAACTTCTGATACGCAAGGGCATTCCCGAGAATCGGATCAAGCTGGCCGTGCCATGGGGGGAGTCGTATCCAGCTTGTCTCGAAAATACCGATGAGTGCCATGCCCAGAACCGGGTGGTCCGGTTTGCTTACTCTCCAAATTGAGAGAAGACACCCGATCGACGCTCAACGTAACGAATCGAAATCCGTTACACATATCAGCACAGACTCGATCTGAATCGGGCAGGCTATCTGTGCAGCGCTATAGATCCCCGCGGACCGGTCCCGAAGCCTTTTTGCGCGCAAGCCGCCGGCGGCGAAACGCGCCCGCAAAACCAATCACACCGCTACCGATCAGTGCAAAAGTCGAAGGCTCAGGTACGGCAGCCGGCTCCAGCGTGAACGGTAATTCCCCCACCATGTCGCTGGTACCGCTTTGTCCGTCGAAGCTCCAGTTAAGGTACGAGTAGACGCCTCCGAAATAGGTTGGGCACTTCATATTCCACGTGCAGAACCCTCCCCCGCTGTAGCCCGCCAGAGAGGCATTCGGAAATTCCAAAACCAGCTCATTCGCGTCCGTCGAATCGGCTATTATCAGCTCAGAGTAGGTATTAGTAGTACCCGGAGGGTACGGCTCCGTATACGTCACTGGCCCTTCCAACATACTGAATCCTGCCCCTCCCAACTCCTCTGCCGCCACAAAAGAAGGTGGACCCCCTTCTAAGTTACCGTTATATATAGTCAACGTGAGATTGGTCGCCGTCACCGTCCCGGTAGTCGTGTCGATGGTGATCGTGCCCGTAACATCCTCATAACTGATCTCAAATCCTAGAGGAGGGAGGAAGTTGGCATTCAGTTCGAAGGTGTCCGCCCGGGCCGCGGCAGTGCAGACGGCGAACATGGCTACAGCAAAGAAGCAGCGTAGAAACATGGCGTCTCCTCTGCAAGCTTGCGGATAAGGTACCACGGCCTCCGGAAACTAACCCACCACCTGCCGCGATTTACCGAAAATTCGTCTGCCCAATAGCCTGCCCGCGGACTTGCCGAAAACCCGACCACGGGCAACTCACCTGAACGCAACAGCTCAAACACCGAATGTGGCCGCGCCCGGTCTGAACGTGTGTCCGAAAAGCCGTTTCATACGGACAAGATGGGAACAATTGGCGGCCACCGCACGCCTTGAAGCTCGAAAAATTGGTAAGACATGAGCTTGTTCCTTCGCTCGAAGGCCACAGTTTCGGAGGCGAATCGCGAGCGCGATTCCTCATCCTCTCTACTTCCAGTGTAGCAACTTGGTCGAACACAAAACAGGCTTTATTTCACTCCATAATGCGGTAAATTCGGCAGACGTTTCTTTAAACAGAGCGCGGCAGCGAAGGAGGATACAGTGAAACATTTTCAGGGAAGAGTCGCAGTTATTACAGGTGCTGCCAGCGGCATCGGTCGCGCTATCGCTGAGCGATGCGCACGCTCCGGTATGCGCGTCGTCCTTGCCGACATGGACGAGGTTGCGCTCAGCGAAACTGAGGCCGCCCTCGCAAGACAAGGCGCTACTGTGCTCGCAGTCAAGACCGATGTATGGTAGCGACAAGTCAGTTCCTTGGGTAATGATCCCGAAACGATCTCGATTGTTGCTGCCGAAAAACGGTGTTTTCGGAAATTTGCTCGGAGTTAGCCGTCGACGTGGCCTCAGTTGGTGCTAAATCGCCAAGGCACTAATTGAGTTCCCGTCAAGCTTGACGCTTTCGCGTTTCTTAGCCGGAGACCCTAAAACGCCTTTGTTTTCAGGGGCCTCCAACTATTTTTCGCGAAATTCCTGAACAAAATCAGATGTCAAGCTCCCCCGCTCCCCAAAAATCCTGCAACTAATTACCCCATCAACACTTAGCCAGCAGAAGAAAAGTGGGCATTAGTTATGTGCCATTCGCTACACTGGAACTAGAAGATTAAACAAGAGCAAGGCCAGCCACAAACCGGACCTAACTCATTGATTCTGGCTATTTTAGCCATAAGTCATTTGTTTAGAGGATTTTGCAGACACAACCATCCTGCAAACCACTAAAAACAAAGGATTTATCGCCGGGCAATAGGGGGGTGGGGGTCGAAACAACCCATCGAGCCCAGTGAAAAGGGGCTTCGAGGCTGCTGAAAGTCTTTGGCTTTGAAGCCACGGACTTCAGTCCCGCCGTCAAGGCAATATTTCAACGGGCTTTAGCCCCGGAGGGAAGGATTATCTGGCCAATGGGCTTTACCCGGAATCCCCCTCGGTTCTCGATCAAAATTACTTTCTTGCCAACTGGCTTCATTCGGCGTAGTCTGGGTCTTGCTGAGCGAATTCGGCTGTGGGAAGCCAACCGCTCTGTATGCGCTGACATTCAGAATTTAGTGGCAGCAGACACGTAAATCAGTCGACAGGGCCTGTTTCGACCTCTGCCAATACGGTGAAGTTCGAGAGTTCCGGGATTTCGGAGTCCCACAGATTCCGCGAGTTCCACCAGACCTGCCGCAACCAGCGATTCCAGCTGCATGTCGTCGGCTCATCCGTTAGCCGGCTGATCACAGCCAATCGCATCAAAATGAAGTCAGTTCGAGTGCAACTTGATATCGTTTCCTCCGACGCTGCAATTCCGGTCTGGTTCCCCCTACGCACGAACGTGCGCAGGGCCAGTTCGCCATCAGCGTGGGTGTGAACGCTAATTGCGATCTTACGCAATAGGAAGTGGAAGCATGAGTTCAGAGCAGAACGCACCCGAGGTATTTGAGTACCAGGGTCAATCGACACCACCTGCACAGCAGGATAACGACGCTGAGTTTGGCGGGCAGAGCGTGCCCCACGGCATGGGTCAGTCCAAGAGCAGCAGGCGACGCCGTCGCAAGCGCAAGAACAAAGGCGGCGACGGCCGCGACAGCCCGCAGCTCAGCCCCGCAGCAGCGGCGACCAGCCGGGCTCAGTCCCTTCCATCCAGGCAGCCAGCCCCCAGCCCCGAGCAGCATCAGGGAGGCCAGCAACAAAACTCCGGCGGCGGAAAGCGCTGGAAGAAGAAGTTCCGCGACCGCGACCGTCAGCGCTCAGGCGGCGGCGGAGACAATGCCGGCAACATGGCCGCCAGCGCCGGCAACAACGGCGGCGGCGGTCTACCGCGACCGCGACACCCACCAGCCCGGCAACAGCGCGGCGGCTTCAAGCGCAAGGGCGGCGGCGGCAAGCAGCAGCGCGGCCCGCGCGGCTTCGTCGGCCCCATGGACCACAGCTACCGCGCAGTCAACGGCAACTTCGCCGACACTCCGCCCTCGACCATCGAGACCCACGCCAACGGCAACTACCAGGGCCGCGGCAACGGCGACGGCCGCAGCTACGTCAGGCGACTCCCAGCCCATCGACTACTCGCAGGGCCGCCCCATCCCCATCCCGGAGGACGCCCCAACCCGCATCCTCTTCTTCATCGAAGACCTCTTCTTCATCGCCAAGATCCAGGAGACCGCCCGCAAACTCGGCGTCAAAGTCGCCTTCATCAAGAACGACAAGGAAGCCATCGCCGAGCTCACCGGCGCCGTCGAGGAAGACCGCCCCGGCCTCATCGTCTTCGACCTCAACAACGCCAACGCCAAACCCCTCACGCTCATCCCCAAGCTGAAGGCCAAGTTCAAGCGCAGCACCTCCATCATCGGCTTCCTCTCCCACCTGCAGGGCGACCTCAAGGCCAAGGCAGTCGAAGCCGGCTGCGACACCGTGATGCCCCGCGCCGCCTTCTCGCAGAACCTGCCCAACCTCCTCCGCCGCTACGGCATCGAGGAAGAGGAAGAGCCAAACTTCAACCAGTAACCGAATAAGTTACAAATAAAAGAAAATGAGTTACAAATAAAAGAGGCCCGGCGAAACTATCGCCGGGCCTTAGCTTTTGCTTCTAAACCCCAGACCCCGCTCTATCCCGGAGGCCACCCCATATGCCTCCCACCCAGCACATGCAGATGCAGATGGCCCACCGTCTGCCCGCCTTCAGCCCCGGTATTCACCACCACGCGGTACCCGCGCTCCAGCTTCTGCCGCCGCGCAATCTCGGCCGCCGCCGCCATCAGCTTCCCCAGCAGCGCAGCGTGCTCCGGCCCCGCCTCAGCCAGCGACGCAATATGCTCCTTCGGAATCACCAGGAGATGTGTCAGCGCCTGCGGATTGATATCTCGGAACGCGATGCTCAACTCATCCTCGTACACCCGCTTCGCCGGAATCATCCCGGTGACGATCTTGCAGAAAAGGCATCCGCTACTCATAGCCCCATCCTAAACCAGCGTCATCCTGAACAGTCACTTCTTGAAGTACTTCGGCTCCTCCCCGCGAGCCCACGGATCGTAAGCCTCCGCAAACGCCGCCCGGCTGCCGTCGACGGATGGTTGAACGTCCAGAACTCCACAAACCTGTTCGGGTTCGGATCGTCCAGCGACTCCTCGCCCAGCACCTGGAAGACCTGCAGCCGCCACCGCCTGCGGATCGGCCACGATCCCATGCACCGCCTCCTGCCCATACACATCGGCGTTGTGCTCCATCCCCCGGCTGAAGCCGTTCGTAATCGGCTCGCTCAGAGAACGACAGCACCGAGCAGCACCAGCACCAGCACCACCAGCGCCGCCCCAGTCCTGCTGCGACGGAATCCTCCACGCTCGCGCCATATCGCGCGCAGCAGCACTCGCATCCCGTGGTATCCCAGCCAGAAGAGCAGCAGCAGCACCACGCACGAAACGCAAGCCCCAGCACCACATGGCCCAGCACATAGTGCCCCATCTCGTGCGCGAAGATGAAGCTGATCTCGTCCGGCGTCGACTTGGCGATCGTCGTATCCCACACCACCACCCGCTTCGACGCCCCAAACCCCGTACATAGGCATTCAGCTCCGTCGACTTCGCGCTCGCCTTCATCAGAAACATCCGCTCCGGCGGAATCGCGATCCCACCCCGCGCCACCACCTGCTCCAGCCGCTCGACCAGCGCCGGATTCGTCTTCGCCAGCGGCTCAAACTTGTTGAACAGCGGATCGATACATACGGCGTACACGAACACCCCGACCACCACCGCCGCCACCGCCGGAATCCAGAACCAGAACCACCACCGCGCCGGCGACCTGCGGATCACCCAGAACATCAGCATCACCAGCAGCCCCCAACCCCCACTCCAGCCCAAAGATCTTCGCCATGTCGCCAACCAGCTCCCCCAGCCCTGCACCGACAGCCCATACTCAAGCGCCACCCGATGCCCATACATCTCCAGCGGCAGATTCAGCAGCCTAGTATCAGCCAGCAGCAGAAACACAAAGCTGAAACCCCTGCACCCACCGGTTCCCGCCAGCCTACCGCAACATTCCGCATCCAGGCCGCAACTACCCCAGCGCAAGCAGCAGCACCAGCTGCAGTATCCCCCACCCAGTCGTCCGCAAACTCCAGCACCATCCGCTTGCGCGAGTCATGCGCAACCGCCCTCGCCAGCTTCCCCGGCGGCAGCGTGTAGGCCGTCGATTCTCCGCCGCCACCGCTCCGCCTTCGCCTCGGTCGGTGTGGTCTCGCCAGCGCCCAGGCCAGCGGCTGCCCAAAACAGCCCGCCAGCATCGCTAACCCAAGCAGCACCTTGCGCAACCGCATCGCCAAGCCTCCGTAAGGCAAGATGAGCCAGTGTGCAGCGATTTCGCCCCACCGGCCGCAAAACGTCCGCCCCTGCAACGCCGGTGGTAGCATTTCCGTAGACCTCACTAATCCGTACCATCCGCACCAATCTGCGTATCTTCACCATAAGCCGGGCACATGGTACACTCCGCATCAGCCGAATTTTCTCCCACCGAATCATGGGTTCCACTCACATGAGCGACAACATCTGCGTCGGCGCTCACTGGCTGCCTGCCTCATCGTCTTGGCCAGCGCACTCGCGTAGCCCGCATCCAACGCCGCACGCGGCAGCGGCCACCAAGCCCACCGCCGACGAAGCGCCGCCTGTGAAGTCCTGGACGCCGAGCTCAACCGCGCCATGTCCTCGCTCGGCTCGGCGGCCCCGACGCCGCCCAGCAGCCCAAACCCTACTTCCTCAGCTACGCCGTCGCCGACGCCGACAGCATCAGCATCGCCGCCCAGTACGGCGCCATCGTCAGCTCCAACCAGAGCCGCCGTCCGCACGGTCGACGTCCAGGTCCGCCTCGGCACCCCCGCCGAGGACAACACCCACGGCGACCACCGCAACAGCGCGCTCACCACCTTCCCGCTCCCGCTCACCGACGACCGCGACGCCATCGCCCGCTCGCCTCTGGTTCGCCACCAACCGCGGCTACGCCCGCGCCCTCGACGGCTACCTGAAGGTCAAGACCGAGCAGCAGGTGCGCGCCAAAGAAGAAGACGCCTCCGCCGACTTCAGCGTCGAGACAACCAGCCGCAGGCCCCGCCGCCTCCTCCCGCCCCCGCCGCCCTGGTCGTCGACCGCGCCGCCTGGGAGCAGCGCCTGCGCGAGATCTCCAGCCTCTTCGCCGCAGTTTCCCGACGTCTTCGCCGACTCAGGTCAGTTCGAGGCCTCCAACGAGACCGACTACTTCGTCTCCTCCGAAGGCACGCGCGTCGCCACCCCCAGCCACGTCGCCCGGCTCGTCATCGTCGCCCGCACCCGCGCCGCCGACGGCATGGACCTGTTCCGCGACGAGACCTTCGAGGCCGACGCAGCCGCCCACCTGCCCGACCAGAAGACCGCTCCTCGAAAAGACCCTCGCCATGGCGAAGAATCTCGAAGCCCTGCGCGTCGCGCCCATCACCGAGCCCTTCAACGGCCCCGCCATCCTCAGCGGCCGCGCCTCCGCCGTCTTCTTCCACGAGGTCCTCGGCCACCGCCTCGAAGGCCAGCGCCAGCGCGGCGACGAGGAGGGCCAGACCTTCACCAAGCTGCTCGGCAAGCCCATCCTGCCCTCCGTTCCTCACCGTCGCCGACGACCCCACCCTCAGCCAGCTTCCAGGGCACCGCGCTCAGCGGCCACTACGACTTCGACGACGAGGGCCAGGCCGCCCGCCGCGTCGACCTCATCAAGGACGGCGTGCTCGAAACCTTCCTCATGTCGCGCCTGCCCATCGCCAGCGTCTCCAACTCCAACGGCCACGGCCGCGCCGAAGCTCGGCCACATGCCCACCGGCCGCCAGGGCAACCTCATCGTCACCTCGTCCAAGACCGTCCCCGAAGCCGAGCTCCGCGCAGATGCTCATCGCCGAGGCCAAGAAGCAGGGCAAGCCCTACGGCCTCTACTTCGAAGACATCTCCTCCGGCTTCGCGGTCACCACGCGCCGCTCGCCGCAGGCCTTCCAGGTCATCCCGCTGGTCGTCTACCGCGTCTACGTCGATGGCCGCCCCGACGAGCTCGTCCGCGGCGTCAGCATCGTCGGCACGCCGCAGGCCGCGCTCAACAGCATCCTCGCCACCGGCGACAAGCAGGACATCTTCAACGGCATCTGCGGCGCGGAGTCCGGCAGCATCCCCGTCAGCGCCGTCGCGCCCGCCATGCTGGTCAGCCAGATCGAGACCCAGCGCCAGGCCCAGGGCACCGCCCGTCCGCCGATCCTGCCGCCGCCCTCCGCTGATGGCCAAGGAGGCGAAATGAGCTGCTCCGCAAATTTAGGACAAATTTACATGCTACCAATCGAGTCACAAATGCACTCCAGGATCGGTCAGATCGCCTTCGCATTCGCCATCCTGCTCGCACTAGCAACTATTCAGTTACAAATAGAGCCTTCGCCGCGGACGCCAGCCGCAACAGATGCAGCACAGCCGACGACCCCATGCTGCGCGCCATGCAGGCCGAACTCGACCGCGAACAGGCCCAGCTCCTCCTCCCCGGCATGCAGCGGCCCTACTTCATCGAGTACCGCCTCGACGACATCGCCACCTACGAGGCCGTCGCCAACTACGGCGCGCTCGCCTGGAGCAGGCCAGCCACCAGCGCATCGTCCGCGTCACCGTCCGCATCGGCAACTACGCCACCGACAGCAGCACCGCCCGCGGCGACGGCTCCGTCGCGCTCGCCCCCACCGACAACAACCCCCACGCCCTTCGCTACGCTCTCTGGATCGCCACCGACGAGGCCTACAAGAACGCCCTCCGCGCCTACTACCGCCAAGCAGGCCACCCTCAAGCGCTTCCAGAGTCCGCCCCGACCAGCCGGACTTCGCCACCGCCAAGCCCGTCACCCACATCGGCCCGCTCGTCACCCTCGATTCGACCGCGACGACTGGAAGCAGCGCATCGTCGAAGCCAGCGGCCTCTACGCCTCCGACCCCGAAGTCAGCTCCTTCGCCGCCGACGTGCAGTACTCCACCGCCAACCTCCGCGCCATCGCCGTCAATCGCTACCTCGTCAACACCGAGGGCACCGTCGTGCGCCAGGGTTACACCGGCTACGCCGCCAGCATCAGCGTCGGCGGCCAGGCCGCCGACGGCATGCGTCTCGGCCGCGACAACGGCACCGTCGCAGTCGACTGCCAAGGACCTCGAAAGCGCCGAGCCTTCCGCAAGCGCACGCATCGATGATCTCAATAGCTTCAACGCTCTGCGCAACGCCCCCGTCGTCTCCGCCGACGACTACCACGGCCCCGTCCTCTTCTCCGGCGACGCCGCCGCCGATGTCTTCAACCGCCTCTTCGTTCCCAACGTCGAGGCCGACCGCCCCGAGATGGGCACCACCGCCCGCACCCAGGGCGCCTACACCTCCATCGCTCCACGCCTCCGTGCTGCCTGACTTCCTCAGCGTCACCGACGATCCCCGCTCAAGACCTTCAACGGCCAGAATCTCGTCGGCGCCTACGCCGTCGACGACGAAGGCGTCCCCGCCCAGTCCGTCGATATCGTCGTCAACGGCAAGCTGGAAAACTACCTCATCGGCCGCGAGCCCGTAAAAGACTTCCCCAACTCCAACGGCCACGGCCGCGCCGCCCTCGGCAAGTCCCGCCCACTCCCGCTCCGGCGTCCTGCTCTTCAAGTCCAGCCAGCCCCTCAATTCTCACGCCATGAACGCCCGCCTGCTCGCCCTCGCCAAGGAGCAGGGCCGCGACGTCTACGCCGTCGAAACCCTCGGCGGCGAGCTCATCCCGCGCCTCCTCTACCGTGTCCACCCTGACGGCACCCGCAACCTGGTCCGCGGCGCCGTCTTCGACGAGCTCGACATCCGCAGCCTCCGCTCCGACATCGTCGCCGCCGGCGACGAAGAGTCCTCCTACGTCGCCAACTCGTCGGCCCCGTCCCCCAGACCACCATCGCCCCCGCCTTCTCTTCGACGACATCGGCGTCAAGCGCGCCACCGAAGAGCAGCAGAAGCTCCCCTACTACGCCCCGCCCGCCCTCGAAGGAAAGTAACCACCCGCAGCGGCAAACAAGCCTCGCATAACTTGGAGCAAAAGCGCAGCATCAAACCGGAACAGGAGAGTTCTATGCCGCAGCCGATTACTCCATTCCTCTGGTTCGACACCAACGCCGAAGAGGCAATCAACTTCTACGTTTCCGTCTTCGACGACGCTAAGATCCTTGAGATCGCCCGCTACGGAGACGCCGGCCCCGGTCTCAAAGGCTCGGTCATGACCATCGCCTTCCAGCTCAACGGAACACAGTTCGTAGCGCTCAACGGCGGCCCCCACTTCACCTTCACCCCCGCCATCTCCTTCGTCGTCAACTGCGAGACCCAGGCCGAGATTGACCACTACTGGGACAAACTCGTCGAAGGCGGCAAGACCATGCAGTGCGGCTGGCTCACCGACAAATACGGTCTATCCTGGCAAATCGTCCCCACCATCCTGCCCAAATACCTGCAGGACAAAGACCCTGAAAAATCAAAGCGCGTCATGGAAGCAATGTTCAAGATGGTCAAACTCGACATTCCCGAACTCGACCGAGCCTACAACGCTAAATAAAATCCATCGATCCAGCCCAAACCTCACCCAACCCAACTAGCAACTGACAACTGACAACTGACTACTGACTACTGACTACTGACTCTAATCCAGCCTAATCAAATAAGGCTCCGCATCCGGCACATGAATACTCTCCGCCACCTGCTCCGCCGTCTGCTTATCCGGATACTTCGGATTGATCCTCACCCAATGCCCTGTCGGCCCGGCAAACTCGATCACCTTAGCCGTCGTATATCGCCTCATCAAATCGTTCTTCAGCGAAATAGCATCCTCCTGGTTCGTGAACGCCCCAATCTGCACGCACCACCGCCCACCCGGAATCGCCGCGGCCGCGCTCTTCCCTCCCAAAGTAGTTGACACCGGAGCCGCAGGCGCAAACGCCTCCACTCTCACCTTTGCCACGCCTGCCCGATAAACCCCCGTAGCCTTCGCTGCCGCCAGCGACAGGTCAATAATCCGCCCACGCACAAAAGGCCCGCGGTCCGTAATCTTCACCACCACGCTCTGGTTGTTCGCCAGGTTTGTCACTCGCACAATCGAGCCCATCGGCAGCGTCAGGTGCGCCGCCGTCATCGCATTCTGGTCATAGACCGTCCCATCGGCTCCCTTGCGCCCGGCATAAGGCGGTCCATACCAGCTCGCCAGACCCTCCTCGGTCAGTATCGGCTTGCCCCGCACCTCCGGCTGCACAGGAGCAACCGTCCCCACATCGCCGCCTCTCGCACCCGGCCTGCTCGCCGAACTCGAAGGCGCACGCGAAGCAGGAATCGCCGGAGCACTCGGCTGATTCGCAACCTTCACCTGCTTATGGCAACCCGCGGCAATCAGCGCCACAGCCGCCAGACCCGCGGCGCTCCACAGCCGGCCACGCCGGCCGCGCCCTCTCACAGCGAAGCTCACCGCTTCCCCTCATCCTTCGCCGCACCGGGACCACCAGCCGCCCTTGCCTTGTCATCCATCTTCTGCGCCAGCTTCTCCATCTGCTCCGCCGCGGCCCGCAGCGCGGCCGACCCGCTCCTGCGCGCCTCCGGAACCACCTCATCGTTGAAGTGAGAGATCAGCCATCGCACGTCTTCTTCTATCCGCGCTCCTGCCTCATGCAGCCTCTGCTCCCACGCCCCTCCACTCTTCTTATCCGGATCGAAGCCCATCGGAGACACCTCCGCACCTTCAATTATTCCTATGTGCAAATCGCATGGTCAATGCTTCTCACGTCCCATCTTCACTTCAGTGCCCACAAGGTAACTGAGGCAATATCAGTGAATTGTGCGCCGTTACACGCAACTTCCAGCAATCATTCAGCATCCTATTCATAGTACTTTTACCAGTAGCAGACCGTCGGAAGCCCCCTGATATTAGTGGAAGTGTTCGCTTCCTCCCGCGATTTGCCAGTTCTATGGGTCCGCCATGCTGATACATCGCGGTCCGCGCCCTTTTAATCCTCGGCCCGTGATGATGCGTGCCAGAACAGAGGTATTTGTTTGAGAACGTCTTCTTACTACTCCTCTTCCCTCCTCTCGAACCCACCAAGTCATCGTCCACTTCGCCTGTTATTTCTGTTATTGTCGCTGGCTTCGTTGGGAATCGTTCCAGCGCCAACGTCCGTTGCAGTCGCTCAGGATGCCGTTGCTCCCCTCACAATCACCCAGCCCGAGGCCAGCGCCAGCACACAGCTCCTCGTCGCCGATGCCGTCCCCGAGCCAGCCACTCCGGAGCTCCCCGATTCGCCCGAAACTCTCCTCACCAGCCCGGGCAATTCGAGCGGCTCAGTCAGTCTTTCCGACGCCCTCGCAGATCCTGGCCGCGACTCCCCCGCTCAAACTCAAACTGCTGTCGCCACCGGCTCTGCTCCCAGGCGCGCCCCTCACCTCGAGATGGTCATTCGTCCGGATGAAGTAGCCGACCCCATGACCGTGAAGGAAAAGGTTGTCGGCGGCCTCAAGGACTCAGTATCTCTCTTCTCGGCGGCTGGATGGCTCGGATCCGCGGGTTGGGAACAGCTATGGAACAGCTCCCCTAACTACGGAACCGATTCGGGAGCCTTTGGCCAGAGGCTCGGAGCTGCCGCCCTCCGCGGCATCTCCGAAGGCGTCTTCAGCGATTCCCTCTTCGCCCCGATCTTTCACGAAGACCCCCGATACTACGTCATGGGCAAGGGCCATAACTTCTTTAAGCGCGCGATCTACGCCGGAACCCGCACGATAATCACCCGCACCGACGATGGCCACACAACAATTAACCTGGCCCTCCTGGCCGGAAACTTCGCCGGCTCTGCTCTCACCATTCCCTACTATCCAGCAGTGAACACAAGCTTCAAAGAAGTGGGAATAACCTTCGGCGGCTCCATCGGCGGATCTGCCGTCGGTTTCGTGGTCAACGAGTTTATCGTCGACGCGCTCGTGGGCCTCCACATTAAGAAGGCACAACCCTGAATCACTCCGCGTACTATGGAAAAGTAAGAGGATTTTCCGAATGCGTCGGTTGCTGACAACGGGGCTTCTACTCTCTGCAATGTCAGCATTCCCGCAGTCAGGGCCCCAGTCTGGGCTCCAGTCAGGCCCCCAATCAGGATCTCAGTCAGGATCTCCGTCCGCCCCCGAAACCCCATCCGATCCGCCCGAATCACCTAAAGCCGAGCTTCCCGACTCCCCCGGCAAGCTCGTCCAGCAGCAGCAGGACGTCGTCGCAGTCGCCGAAGCCTATAGCCTCGCCGAGGGCATCCCTCCTCCATGCCGTGTCTCTACCTGGCGGCTCGTTCTCAACACCCGCTCTACCACTATGCATACCAGCTCGCCAGCCGATGCCAGCCAATCCTCTGCCGGTGCACCCCCTGTCGCACTATCGGATACCACCCCTATAACCCCGGTCCCCACGCAGCTCTGTCCCAATCTGCTTAACCCCTACGCCCGCTTCCTCGACACCACCATGCCCATCCCCATGACTCCCGCGCAGAAGGGCATGCTCGCCATCCGCGACGTCCTCGACCCCTTCAACTTCCTCACCATCTTCGGCTCCTCCGCCATCACCATCGCCGCCGACCCGCACTCCGCCTACGGCCCCGGCCTCAAAGGCTTCGGCAAGCTCTCCGGCGTCAGCCTCCTCGAGGTCACCACCGGCGAGTTCTTCGGCACCTTTGTCATCCCCTCCATCGTCCACGAAGATCCCCACTACCACCGCATGCCCAACGCCCGTTTCCCCCGGCGTCTCCTCCACTCCATCTCCCGAACCGTCATCGCCCAGCACGACGACGGCACCCTCATGCCCAACTACGCCACGCTTCTCAGCTACCCCATCGGCGCCGAGATCGACAACCTCTACGTCCCCGGCATCGACACCGACGGTCGTTCCACCACCCTCCGCATCCTCACCGCCTACGCGCTCGACCCCGTCAACAACATCATCACTGAGTTCCTCCCCGACGTCGCCAAGCGCATCCACATCCGCATCATCTTCGTCCAGCAGATCCTCAACCAGATCGCCGCAACCCCCGCCGGCCTGCCATAGCACCTCCCCCATATAACATCCCGCACAGCATTCGGGATGCCAGCCTGAAATTATTCGCCCGCCAAACACCCCCCACTCACCCCCTTGAATCCCCGTTCAATGCAAAATCTCGCCGTTCGCTTCAGTACCCTTCGATTCGCCCTAAACCCTGCGTAATCTTGTAGGTAATCCGGTGCAGAGTAGTCCGCGTCCTATCTCAGGCAGACCGCATCAAACAAAAGTTGTAGATAAGCAAACCACAGGGCCAGGAAGCGCACTCGGATCTTCAGGAGAAAACAGAATGGCAAAGCGCATGAAGTTGGCTGAAAGATCTCTCGTTCAAGCCGCAAAAGCAGGCTGGGTCGTATTCAACAAGCTCAACTCCATCAGCCCCAACGCCAGCTTCACCCCCAAGTGGAGCGACAAGCCTCTCCTCAAGAGCTACCAGAAAGAGAAGCCACCCCTTGGCTGGCCCCGCACCACTGACTCTCTCTGCCCCAAGTGCATCCCCGAGATCCGTCAGCAGATCGTCGACGGCAAGCTCCCCCACGAGATCCTCCTCAACGAGAAAGTCGGCGAGATCAAGGCCCAGATCATCGAGCGCAACGGCGAGATCCTCATGGTCAAGGACTGCCCCATCCACGGCCACTTCGAAGACCTCATGTCCATTGACACCGAGTTCTTCCGCCACCTCGAAGAGGTCTTCCCCGGCCGCGACATCCGCGCCCACAACGATGAGAAGCTCCACAACCACGGCACCTCCACCGTCACCCACGGCCGCGGCTCAGTCCTCACCATCGACCTCACCAACCGCTGCAACATGATGTGCGACCCCTGCTTCATGGACGCCAACCAGGTCGGCTTCGTCCACGAGCTCACCTGGGACGAGATCAAGGTCATGCTCGACAACGCCGTTACCATCAAGCCGCGTCGTCAGATGTCCGTGCAATTCTCCGGCGGTGAGCCCACCCTCAGCCCCTACTTCCTCGACGCCGTGGCCTACGCCCGCAAGGTCGGCTACACCTCCGTGCAGGCCGCGACCAACGGCATCGAGTTCGCCAAGTCCAAAGAGTTCTGCAAGGCTGCCGCTGAGGCCGGTCTCCGTTACGTCTACCTCCAGTTCGACGGCATCGGCAACGCCGCCAACTCGCACCGCAAGGTCGGCAACGCGTTCGATGTCAAGCTCCAGGCCATCCACAACCTCCACGAGTCCGGCGTCGACATCGTCCCCGTAACCACCATCGTCAACGGCATCAATAACGAGCAGGTCGGCCGCATCATCGAGTTCGCCCTCGACAACCCGAAAAAGATTAACTTCCTCTCCTTCCAGCCGGTCAGCTTCACCGGCCGCGACGAAGACATCTCCGACGAGCGTCGCAAGGCACAGCGTTACACCCTCTCGCACCTCGCGCACGACGTCAAAAACCAGACCGGCATGGGCGAACCCACCCGCGACTGGTTCCCCATCTCCTTCATGTCCACCTTCTCTGACTTCGCCGACCTCGTCCACGGACCTGACCGCGACTGGGGCCAGCTCTCCTGCGGCTGCCATCCCAACTGCGGCATCTCCATGGCCATGATGATCGACAAGGAGACCAAGGAAGCCGCGCCGGTCACCGCCTTCATCAACGCCGATCGCCTCGCCAAGGACGTCGCCCGCATCAACGACGCCGCCCGCGGCAAGTGGATCTCCATCGTCGGCGTCACCCTCGCGCTGCTCCGCAACTACACCCCCGAGAACGCACCCACCCACTTCAAGATCAAGGACCTTCTGCAGAAGTTCGACAAGAGCTTCGGCGCCACCGGCCGCAGCTACGGCAAGGTCGGCGCGGACCGCACCATGGCCGACATCGAGAAGCGCCGCAACGACCGCTGGAACTTCCTCTTCATCGCCGGCATGTGGTTCCAGGACCTCTTCAACTACGACTTCCGCCGCACCGAGCAGTGCATCATCCCCTACGCCACGCAAGAGGGTGAGATCAGCTTCTGCGCCTACAACACCGGCGTAGGCTGGCGCAACATCATCGAGAAGATGCACATGACCTCCACCCTCACCAAGTGGTACGAGGAGCACGGACGTCACGAGATCTTCGCCGGCGGCAAGAAGGTAGGCCTCGAGAAGGAAGCCGCCTACGACCTCGTCGTCAACGAAGCCCACGTCAATGCAGCCGCCAACGACACCTTCGACAAGTCCGGCATCGCGAAGAACTCTCGCGAAGAAAAGATCCGCGCCCGCGACGCAAAGATCAAGCAGGACGCCGAAAACGCCCGCATGGCCAAGCTCTACCGCAAGGAAGTGCTCGGCGAACAAGAGCAGCCCGGCTTCATCTCCCTCGGCGAAATCAAACCCGCAGCCCCCATCGCCAAAACCGAGATCGAAGAAACCGTCTCCGGGGACTAGCCGTCCAGGCAAAAGCGCTCCGCGCAAAACCACGAAAGACCACAACAAAGGAAGGCCGCCAGCAATGGCGGCCTTTGCACTTCCTCGCCCGAAGGGCGACTCGGAGGGAGCACGGGCCTTCAGGCCCGTGAAAAGCGCCACAGAAATAAGGGGCTTTAGCCCCGGCCTTCCGCTATCATCCCGACATGCACAGGGCCCCGCAACACCTTCGCACTTACTTCATAACGACTTCAACCGCAAATCGCCGACGGATCTTCCAGGTCGAAGCCAACGCGCAACTCCTCATCGATGTGCTCTTGGAACAACGTGTCAAGAACCGCTTCCACCTTCACGCTTTCGTCCTGATGCCGGACCACATGCACGCAATCCTCACTCCTGCCCCGGATGTCTCTCTTGAGAAGGCCGTCCAATTCATCAAGGGCAACTTCTCCCATCGACTCAAAAGCAAACTCCCCATCTGGACGCCGTCGTTCAATGAAACTCAGATTCGCGATCTTGAAAGCTTTGAATCCTTGCGGAGCTACATCCTTCAGAATCCTGTCCGGGCCAAACTTGTCGCAATCGCCGAAGAGTTTCCTTACTCGTCCGCAGGCCAGAAGCACTCCATCGATCCAACACCGGAACATCTCACCACAACTCTTGCCGGGACTGAAAGCCCATCCGTCGGCATCCCCGGTTCAGGAGCCTAAAAGCTCCTGCTCCCTCCATGCCGGTCCATCCATTGTTGAACTCCCATCACTGCCGTTCCGCAACGCAAGGCCGCCAGCAATGGCGGCGTTTTCAATTAAACAGGGAATTTGCACTTCCTTGCCCGAGGGCGACCCGGAGGGAGCAGGGGCCTTTAGGCCCCTGAATTCAGGCCCAAACAAAAAGGGGCTTTAGCCCCGGGCCCTTCTTTCATCCTCACAAATGCCGCTCCCTGTAAAAAGGCCGCCATCATGGGCGGCCTCTGTGTTTACATACTCACAAACGATTTCTACGACAACTTTCTTATGTCCACTGTTTGGAATTCCCTTGAAATTGCTAAGCTCGCCGCCTTGGTCCTCACCCCAATCGCGCTTGCCGTGCTTGGAATCTACATTCATCGCGTAACAAAGAGATTTGAGGATTCTCAATGGAGAAGCCAGAAACTAATCGAAAAACGAATAGCAATCTACGATAACCTCGCGCCACTTTTCAATGATCTTCTTTGCTACTACACCTACGTAGGTTTGTGGAAAGAGCTGCGCCCAACCGACGTCATTTCTCTAAAGAGGAAACTTGATAGGCAGATTTACCTAGCGGCCCCTCTTTTTACAGCTAGTTTCTTCGACGCTTGTCAAAATTTCCAAGATCTTTGCTTCGAGACTTATGGAGCGTGGGGAATGGATGCTCGGCTAAGGACGATGTGGGGTCGCCGAAAGGAATTTCAACCCGATTGGCACGATGATTGGAAGAAATACTATTGCGATTCCAATGATGTTACCGATCCGAGTCAGATACAAGCCGCTTACACCAAAGTCATGAATGAATTCGCTACGAATATCGGAGTGAGCAACGAGAATGCCGAGGCCATCAAGATTGGCAGGGTACCACGGAATATTCGCTAATTAATTAACGATAATGCCTCAAAACTCCACCAACCACACACCCAGCCGCTCAAAATGATTCCGATTGAGCGTAGCCACCTGCAACCCATGCACCCGAGCCGTCGCGGCAATCAACGCATCGCCTGCGTCCGCTATATGCGCGGCTTTCTTTGTCTCCGCAATCAGCCGCCCACTCAACTCAGCGATCTCCGCCGTCACAGGTAATATCCGACCGGCAAACTCGCCGCGGAGACGAACCTCCAGCCACTCTTCGAGTCTGTCCCGTTTTCTACCCGCCTGAAGCATCTCGATCCCGAACCGCAGTTCTTGAAACACAATCGCGCTCAACATCAGCGAAAGCTCATCCTGCTGCTGCCACCACCGCATCACTGCGACGTTCGGCTCCAACTTCGAGGTCTGAGACACTACATTGGTATCCAACAGATAGGTCAAAACTCAACCTTCCGTGGCTTCCACTGCAATCGCGGAAACTCCACGTCGACACCATCTTCCGGCGGACACCGCAGCGCATCCCAAAGCCGCTTCCCCGACTTATCTCCCCCAACCGGCACGCCCACTGCCACGGAGCCCCGTGTCCGTCGCGCCAACTCCTCCTCCGTCATTAGCACAAATCTCTTCTTTCTCCGTTCCACCAACTGCGCCCCTTCGCTCTCAGCTTTGTCCAGGACTGCACTGAACTTCGCCTTCGCCTCCGCAACTGCCCAATTCGCCATCGCAAACCTCCAACTTTGACCATTATAGTCATAATGGTCATCCCTTCCTCGGAGATGTCAAGCCCCCACCTGTTCAAAAAATCCGCTAACTGAATGCCTGCCAATACTTAGCCAGCAAAAGAAAAGTGGCCATTAGTTATGTGCCATTCGCTACAATAGAACTAGAAGATTAAGTAAGAGCAAGCCCGGCCACTCGCCGGGCTGGCCTGTTTAACCACCCGTAACTAACGCTGGCAGAATATTTTGGACGCAACCCATTTAGAATCAATATTTTGAAGCAAACACCAACCGCTAACCGCAACAGAATCAATAATATCCGTCCAAAATACCCCTCGGAGGGGAGGGGAGGGGGTAAGACCGAAATTGCCGCCAAAATCGGCGGCACAAAAAACAGAAGGCCCGGCAAGCCGGGCCTTCTGAACATCAGCCGGTCCGGACCAAGTCCGGACCTAAACCATGTATTTCAAATACTTTGCACACATTTATAGAGAGGGTACCAAGCAGTGAGACAACAAAAGCTACATCCCCGCGCTCGTCTTGGCCGCATGCGTACTCTTCGCCGCCGGCCGCGCCGGCGACCGCCCAAATACCCACTGCCGCACCGGCCCAACGTCCACATGCACGAACTGCGACACCGGATAGTACCCCACGCCACCCGCATGCAGACTCAACACCGCATTCCGCACCGCAGCCGTCGAAACCCCCGGCACCCGCAGGTCGATCGCATGTCCTTCCATATGCTGGCTATGCTCTGCCACGCCCGTCCGCGGCGACCCCTGCCGCAGCGCCTGGTTTGTCTCGGGAGTCCGGTAGCCACAAACAACATCGATCACGCCGTCGCTCACCCGTCCCAGCCGCGTCATCATCGCGTGCAGCACGTCGAACTCCTTCGGATCGTAATCAATCACATCCTGGGTATTGTGGTCGCGCAGAAACGCATTCAGCTTTGCCAGCGCCTCCGGAACATACGTGTTTCCAATGCGATACACGATGTCGATCTTCTCGCCGGTATGCATATTGTCCATCCGCAGCCGATAGTTGATCGCGCCGTCCGTGGCCGATGCCTCGGTCTGGGGCTCAAGCTCATTCGGCATCACCGCCGGCTGCGCCAGTGCCTCCGGCAGCACCTGCGGCCTGGTCGTCTTTGTCGTCGCTGTCTTCAGAGTCGCATGAACCTTGGTCCGGACGGCCTTCGCCCATCCCGACCCGCTCATCCCAAACAACACGGTTGCAGTCGCAACCGTTCCTACGACCACACCTCGCCCACGCAATATCCGCAAACCGCACCTCGCCGCTTGATTCGCGAATGAAGAATCCAAAGTGCGATTCGCTCTTTCCCATTCGCCAATCCCAGTCTACCCAACCTAACCCCATTCACCAACCCCGTGGAGTGTAACTTTAGTGTCATATTCAAATCCCATAGCCACAGAAGATCGACCCCCATCCCGGCCGCCCGTCCCCAACCTGTGGCACCTTATATACATGCACCTCAGCCCAGTCCAGATCCGCGTCCTCGGCTCCCTCATCGAAAAAGAGATTACAACTCCCGAGAACTACCCGCTCTCCCTCAACGCCCTCATCAACGCCTGCAACCAGCGCTCCAGCCGCGACCCCGTCCTCGATCTCGACGAGGAGCAGGTCCGCCAGGCCCTTCATGCCCTCGAGGAGCAGCGCCTCATCGCCCCCTATCGCGACGCCCGCGTCACCAAGTACGAGCACCGGATCCGAACCGTCCTCAACCTCCGCCGCGACGAGACCGCGCTCCTCTGCCTCCTGCTCCTTCGCGGCCCCCAGACCCCCGGCGAGCTCCGCTCCCGCTCCGACCGCATGTACACCTTCGACGACCTCGCCGCTGTCACCGCCACCCTCGAGCGAATGGCAGCCCGCCTCAACCCCGAGCCCGAGTCCGCCACCAAAGACCCCAACGCCACCGGCCCGCTCGTAACCCTCCTGCCACGCCAGCCCGGTGCCCGCGAGGCCCGCTACGCCCATCTCCTCTGCGGCCCCGTCACCACCATCCCAGAAACACCCACCACCCCCCACCATCCAACCTCCCAATCCGCTCAAATCGCCGATCTCGAGGCCCAATTGGCCTCCCTTCGGCATCTTGTTGAAACCCTTCAGGCCCGCGTCGACACCCTCGAATCGGCGGCTCATCCGAATCCGCTTCCCGTGCCGAATTCTCAGTAGGCTAGACTAATCCTGTACCGGTAGAATCTCGGTTTCGACGACTCCGTCTATGCCTCATTCGCCCACCTCCGAGTCCGTTTTGAACCGCAGGCCATCCCCTGCATCCTCGCCGGACTCGCACGGCACCCCATCCGCCTTCGACCGGCCTCTCCTCTCGCTGCTAGACTCCGCACCGGACTCCATTGTCTGCATCGATCGCAACTGGAACCTCACCTTTGCCAATCGCCAGGCATTCACCCTGCTCAACGCCAGCACGCTCGTCGGTGAGAACCTCTGGAAGCTCTTTCCCGGCTGCGTCGAGAAACCCTACTACGCCAACTACATCGCATCCATGGAACGCGGGATCCCCACCGAGTGGGAGGCCTTCTATGATCCGCCGCTAAACCTCTGGTTACGAGTCTTCGTTCGCCCGTTTGATGATGGCATCATCATCTTTTTCAGAGACATCACCGGGCGGAAAAAAGCCGAGGCCCGCCGAGACGCCAACGCCCGCCAGCTCGAACAGGTCTTCAACGCCACCGCTGACGGCATCGTCAGCCTCTCCCGCGACTGGACCTTTACCTTCCTCAATCGCAGTGCCCGGGAACTCCTCAGCATCAAAGGCGACCTCATCGGCAGGAACCTCTGGGAGGAGTTCCCCGCCACGCAAACCGGAAACTTCCTCCACCATCTCAATCGCGCCATGCTCGATCGCATCCCCGGCGAGCTTGAGGACTTCTATCCCGAGCCCCTCAACCTGTGGCTCAACATTCAATGCCGTCCTTCCGATGACGGCATCGTCATTTTCTTCCGCGACATCACCCAGGAGCGCGCCGCCCGGCAGGCCCTGCTCAATCAGCAAACCACCCTCGCCTTCGTACAGGAAACCGCGCGCGTCGCCACGTGGGAGATGGATCTCATCAACCGCACCATCAAATTCGGTGACGACTCCTGGCCCGTCTACGGACGCCCCTGCTCAGAGATCCACACCATCGACGACCTCGACAGAATCATCCGGCCTTCCGATCTACCCCATGTCATCGAAGACGCTGAAAGAGCCATTCGCACCCGGACCATGAGCATCGTCGACTACCAGGTCCTCAGTCCCCAGGGCAACCCACTCTGGGTCGAGTGCCGTCGCGTCCCTGTCTACAACGACGCCGGGGTTGCAACCCACCTCCGCGGCGTGACCTCCGACATCACAAGTCGCAAACAAGCCGCGGAAGAGCTCGCCGCCTCCGAGGCGCGTTACCGCGTCCTCGCCGACCTCAACCCCCAGGGCATCTGGATGGGCGACCCCGATGGCAAAATCACCTACGCCAACCAGGGCTTCCTCGACTACATTGGCCTCTCATTCGAGCAGGCAGTAACCGGTCTCCGTTGGCACCAGGCATTCTTCAAAGAAGATCAAACTCGCGTCCTCGATACCTGGAAGCACTCCGTCACCACCGGCTCCGAGTTCGACATCGAGGTCCGCATGATCCGCGCCAGCGACGGAGCAGCCCGCTGGTGGCAGCTCCGCGCCCTTCCCGTCCTCGACGATGCAGGTAATATCCTCAACTGGCTCGGCGTCGCAACCGAAATCCACGACCGCAAAACTCACGCCGAAGAGCTCCAGAAGAAACAACTCGAGACCGAGCGTCAGCGCGCCGAACTTGAATCCATCTATCAGTCAGCCCCTGTCGGCCTCGCCCTCTTCGAATCCACCGAATTCCGCTACCTCCGCGTCAACGACCGACAGGCAGAGACCATCGGTCTTCCCAGGGATCAAATCATCGGCCGCCGCATCTCTGACATCGTCCCTCTCAAAGGGCTGATGCCATTGCTCCAGCAGGCCGCCAAGGGCCAGATCGTCCGCAACCAGCTCCTAGAAGGCGAGCTCCCCACGCGTCCCGGCGAGCACCGCTTCTGGAGCTGCAGCTATACTCCGGTCTGCGACCCCGACGGCACCGTCGAGGCTGTAGCCGCGGTCGTCCACGAGGTCACCCATCTCAAAAAATCCGAGTCCGCGCTCATCCAATCCGAAAAGCTCGCCGCAGTTGGCCGCCTTGCCTCATCCATCTCCCATGAGATAAACAACCCCCTCGAAGCCATCACCAACATCCTCTACCTCATAGAGCGCGACGCCACCCTCCCCGACGAGCTCAAGCCTCTCGTCAACATGGCCCAGTCCGAGCTCTCCCGAGTCTGCCAGATCGCCACCCAGACCCTCCGCTTTCACCGCCAGGCCGTCCGCGCCACCCACGTCACCGCCCAACATCTAGTCCGAGCCGTCCTTGATCTCTATCAAGGCCGGCTCCTCAACACCGGCATCACAGTTGCAGCCAATTTCGCCAGCTCCACCCCAATCCTCTGTTTCGAAAACGACATCCGCCAGATCCTCAACAACCTCATCGCCAACTCCATTGACGCCATGCGCCAGAACGGCGGCCGTCTCCTCATCCGCGCTCACGACACCACCCTCGTAGACTCCGCAGACCCCGCCGCCCAGCCCATTCGCGCCGTCCGCATCACCATCGCCGACACCGGCCACGGCATGACCCCCGCCGTCCGCCCTCGCATCTTCGAGCCCTTCTACACCACCAAGGACCTCAACGGCACCGGCCTCGGCCTCTGGATCTCCGCCGGCATCGTCGCCCGTCACAAAGGTCGACTCACCCTCCGCACATCCACCGACCCCATCCACCACGGCACCGTCTTCGCCCTTACCCTTCCCGCCGAGCAGGAGCCCACCACCTCACCCTCCGACCATTAATTTCCATTAGATATTCAATAGAGATCCGGCATCCCACTCTTATGCCTACTCAGTACGACGCAATCGTCATCGGTACCGGAGCTGGCGGAGGTCCGCTCGCTCTGCATCTCGCCCTCGCCGGCAAGAACATCCTCATTCTCGAGCGTGGTCCGTTCCTGCCCCAGGAAAAACTCAACTGGGACACCAACGCCGTCTTCATCGACAATCGCTATCACACCCGCGAAGTCTGGCAGGACAAGGACGGCAAAGACCTCCATCCCCAGCAGGCCTACTTCGTCGGAGGCCAGACCAAGGTCTACGGCGCGGCCATGTTCCGCCTGCGCGCTGAGGACTTCGGCGTTATCCAGCACAAAAGCGGCATCTCGCCCGCCTGGCCCATCTCTTACGCCGATCTCGAGCCCTTCTACGTCCAGGCCGAAGAGCTCTTTCACGTCCACGGAGACCTCGGCGCAGCTCCCTCAATCCCCGGCGGCTTCGGCAGCAGCTTCGACCCCACCGAGCCCTTCCACTCCAAACCCTACCCCTACGCCGCCCTCGCCAGCGAGCCCCACATGGCCGGCATCGAAGCCTCCGTTCGCAAGCTTGGCATCAATACCTTCCCCGTTCCGCTCGCGCTTAAGCACAACGCCGCCGACCCCGTCGCCAGCAAGTGCATTCGCTGCGACACCTGCGACGGCTACCCCTGCCTCGTCCACGCCAAGTCCGACGCCGACATCAACTGCATCCGCCAGATCATGCATCTGCCTAACGTCACCCTCATCACCAACGCACGTGTAACGAAACTGGTAACAAATTCCACCGGCACAGCCATCGCCTGCGTAGAAGTAGACCACCTCGGCCCCAACAGATCCATTGCAACCGAGACCTACTCCGCCGATATCTTCTGTCTCTGCGCCGGCGCCATCAACTCCGCGGTCATCCTGCTTCAATCCGCGAACGACAAGCACCCTCGCGGCCTCGCCAACTCCTCCGATCAGGTCGGCCGCAACTTCATGTATCACCAGGCCGACGCCATCCTCGCCCTCTCCACTAAACGTAACGAAGATAGTTACACAAAAACCTGGGGCACCAACGACTTCTACCTCAAAGACTCGGACCCCTCCTATCCATTTCCTCTCGGCCAGATCCAACCCATCGGCAGCTTCCACCACGAGATGATGAAAGGCGACGCCCCACCTCTCACTCCCGGCTTCATCCTCGACAATATGAAGCAGCACGCCGTCCCCTGGTGGCTCACCACCGAAGACCTGCCCGATCCCGACAACCGCGTCACCATCGAGAACACAACATCCGGCTCAACACCCACCCTCACTGAAACTCCTGGTCTCGCCGGCCCCCACGGCTCGGGCGACACCGGTCTCGTCAACGAATCCGCCTTCTCTCAAGTCGCGGCCCCACGCAGAATCAAGCTCTCCTACACTCCCAACAACGTCGAGCCCTTCAACCGCCTCAAAGACCGGTGGGTCGATATCCTCAAGCAGGCCGGCCACGCCGACACCTCTATCCCCCTCCACGCCTACTTCAAAAAGCGCATCCCGCTCGAAGGCGTCGGCCACCAGAACGGCACCTGCCGCATGGGCCACGACCCCCGCACCAGCGTCCTCGACGTCAACTGCAAAGCCCACGACCTCGACAACCTCTACGTCGTCGACGCCTCCTGCTTCCCCTCTGCCAGCGCCGTCAACCCATCCCTCACCATCATCGCCAACGCCATCCGCGTCGCCACCCACCTGCTTACCGAACGCCTCAACTAGCCAACCCTCTACATCTCCGACCACTGCCTCAGTAAAATTTACAATTTACAAAACACGCAAAAAGAGAGAGGCCACAGCCTCTCTCTTTCATCTTAAGATCAAGGTGCTCTACTTCGAAGCCACAGTGTTCCGAACGCCCGTCTTTATCACTGCCTTGTCGACTACTGCATAAAGCAACTGATCCGGATCACGCTTCGCTTCCTTCTTGATCCATGCGCCTGCTTTCTCACCGGCTGCCTGATTATCCGGCAGTGTCAGACCGCGCTTCTGCGCACTCATCAGGGCTAGCGCCTGCACCATATCGAAGAACTGATCTTCATTTCGCCCACTCATCACCCAGGCTTCGTGGATTGTGCTGGTCACCAGCTGATCCGTCGTCCAGTTATGCGAGGCAGCAGCATTCGTCGGCCCCGTAATCGAGGGCTTTTCCCCGGACTGCGCCATCATCGGTGTCACACTCAACCCGGCCAGCACTACACCTGAGGCAAGCATCTTCATGCACTTCGAGAAATTCATCATCGTCCAATCTCCTATCGGTTCAAAATTCTATGCAAGAGGATCTAGCGATATCCATCGCGGTAATCGCGCTGCTTATTGTCCTGATTCACCTTGCCCGCAATTGCGCCCACTCCCGCACCCGCAGCGCCGCCAATCACCGCGCCCTTTAGGCCCCCGCCGAACAAAGCGCCCAGCGCCGCACCGCCTGCAGCTCCAATCGCCGCGCCTTTACCAGGCCCGATTCCACCCTTAGGAGGTTCCTGATAGTGCGAATCACCGTGATGATATTTATCGCCATATCTGCGATCATCCCGGTCACTATAGCCTTTCGACCCGTGCCGCATCCCGTTGTAATAACCATTCTGTGCAACTAACAAGGGCCCCGTCGAAGACATCAACAAAGCTCCGCCCAGCAACAATATTTTGACTCTGGGAAATAACTGCATTTGGGCCTGCTTTCGTTGCGCATGTAATCCCGCGCATCCAAACTACGATGCCTGACACGCAACCTCGCGATGCCCACCCACTCAAATCCTTCGGCCCAATCAAAATGAATCTCAACGGCTACAACTACATCTCCGCCCACTGCCGCAGCAGATTGTGATAAACCCCGGTCAACTGCACCTCACTCGCCTTCACCTCCGGCGAATCCTTCACTAAAGCCAGCCGCTGAATCGCCGTATCCAGATCGAATAGCAGTGCCCGCTGTGCATCCTGCCGGATCATACTCTGCAGCCAGAAGAAGCTGCTCACCCTCGCGCCGCGCGTCACCTCAGTGACACGATGCAGGCTCGTCGATGGATAAAGCACCAGATCGCCCGCCGGCAACTTAATCCGCTGCTCTCCATAGGTATCTTCGACGATCAGTTCGCCCCCGTCGTACTCCTCCGGCTCGCTGAAAAATAACGTGCACGAGAGGTCGGTGCGGATCCTCTGCCCGCTGGCAGCATGCGCGCGAATCGCATTGTCCACATGCGTGCCGAAGTTCTGTCCTCCGGCATAACGATTGAACAGCGGCGGAAACACCTTCAGCGGCAGCGCTGCGCTGCGAAACAGCGGGTTCACCCCAAGCGCCTTCAGAATCGCCTCTCCCACCTGTTGTGCCACCGGACTGCTCTCCGGAATCTGCGAGTTCCGCTTCGTCTGCGCAGACTGATGCCCCGCCGTCACCTTGCCATCCACCCATTCAGCTGCATCCAGCGCGGCGCGAATCTGTCTTACCTGCTCCTTTGTAAATACCTCTGGCACTCGAATCAGCATCGTCTCTCCAGAATTCAAAAAATAGGGTGCGAGGATTCTATCCCCCGCACCCGTTTGCCTAACTACCTCTTCATTAGAACTTGAAATTCACCCCGATCAGCGCACTCGCTCCCGCACCTGGAATCAGATGGCTCGGATGCGGCAGGTCGATATAGTACCGATTCAGAATGTTATATACATTCGCCTGTAACTCCAGACGGTCGGTCAGCGACCGCTTCACCATGCCATTGAACACCCAGTACCCGGGGACCTGCTTCATCGCTGTCGAAAGCACCTGGTAGCACGTCACCGCAGTCGCCCCGCAAGGCGCCGATCCCACGGCAAATGGTGTCGCCGGTCCAAAGCTAGTCGGCACATAAGGCACCGTCGAGCTGGCCGTCCGGCTGCCCACATAGTTGGTGCCCAAGCCGAAATTAAAGCGTGCCGGCAGCTTGTGTGTCACGAACAGGTTGAACGTCTGCTTCGGCACGTTCGCCAGCGGATAACCCACCGAGTTCGGATAGTTCGCCGACGCGATCACAGCGGAGTCCAGGTAAGCATATCCAGCGACGATGTCCATGCCCTCGGGCAGCCGCCCCACCGCACTCATCTGCATGCCCTTCACCACCTGGTTGCCGGCGTTCACCGTCACCTGGCTGTTGGTAGCGCTGGTCTCGCGGGCGTTGTCCTTCTCCGTGCGAAAGACCGCTCCCTCCACGCGCAGCCGCTCATGGAAGAACTCCCACTTGGTGCCGGCCTCATACGTCTCGTTCTCCTCTGACTGCAGGTCAGCGTTCGACAACGCATTACTCAGGCTCAGCGACTCCGCCGCCGGATTGAAGCTCGTTCCCCAGTCGAAGTACACGCTGCCATAGCTCGACGGCTTGTAGACAAACGCCGCGCGATAGGTCGGCTGCTCGTCCACTCGGTGCAGATAGCCCGAGGGAGCCGTCACTGTGCCACCCGCAGGAGGCGTCGGCTGGTACTGGTTGTAGATCGTCGCAAAGCGATCCCAGCGCACACCCCCGCTCAACTCGAACAGTCGCCCTAGATGGACTGTATCCACAAAGTACACGCCCACCGAGTTTGACTTCGTATGCGTGATTGACGAGATATAGCCAGTCCCGCTGAACACATCCGAAGGCGTCGGAATGAGCAGGTTCGTGGTGGGGACAGTGTTGATGCTATTGATCACATAACTCGTTCGGATGGGGTTCGAGATCTCCTGCCCGCCCTCCACGCCGCCGGTAAAGTTATTCCGAACGCCCAGCACCTTGAAATGCAGCAGAATCTCCGTCTGGTCCCACAAATCGCCTTCCACACTCTTGGTGATGATCTGGTTGCGGTTCACCACAATCGTGGATGGAGCGCTCGCCTGCGTAAACGCGCAAACCAGCTTGGTATTCACGGCTGAGGTGAGAAGACTCGACACCCATCCGCCCACCGGCACGCTCGCCGCAGCGTTCGAACATATCTGTGGCTCGGTAATCTGCGCGTCACGCGGATAGTTAGCCGCGCGCGCGATCGTTCGCAACGTCGCGTTCGGGGAGAAGTCGTGTCCCACCCGCAACGTCATAATGTCGTCGTTGGTCCGCAGATAGTTGTTCTCCGGAAAGCCGTAATAGTTGTGCCGCAGCGCCGTGCCGCCCGGAGCCGGAGCATTGTTCAGCCACGGAACACCATAATCCGGAGTGTCGTTCTCCGACAGGTGCACATAGCTCAACGTCGCCTGTGTCGCCGTGTTCAGGCCCACCGACACTGAAGGCGCAAGGCCGAACCGCCGCAGCTCTGCATAAGGCCGGCCCGCGACACCACCCTCCTGCCCCATAAGGTTCACCCGCACCGCGGTCCCGCCCAGCTCGTCTGCGATCGGATAATTAATGTCCGCCGTAACCCTCCGCGTCAGGTCCGTTCCGAACAGCGCCTGTACATTCACAAACTCCTTCGCCTGGGGAATCTTGCTCTCCTGATTGATAACGCCGCCGGTCGCGCCGCGCCCAAACTCCACGCCCGCCGGACCCTCCAGCACGTCCACCTGTTCATAGTTGAACGAGTCGCGATAGTAGCTGCCGAAGTCGCGAATCCCATCGAGAAAAATATCGTTCCTCGCCGTAAAGCCGCGAATCGTCAGACTGTCGCCCTGCGAGCCGCCCTCGCCCGCCGCCAGGCTGATGCCCGGAACATTGCGCAGCGTCTCCAGCAGGGTCGTCGTGGCCTCATCCTGCATAATGAACTGCGGAACTGTATTCACCGTCTGCGGAGTATCGATCAATTCCTCGGTAAACTTGCCCATCGACACCGAATCCGGCACCGTTGTCGTCACATTCACCGTATCCGTGTGCTGCAGCCCCACCACCATCGTCTCCGAGTCCTGCTGTACAAACGTCAACCCCGTTCCCTCGAGCAGCAGGTTCAGACCCTCCTCCATCGAATGCAACCCCGTCACACCCTTCGTCTGAAACCCCGCCACCGTGCTCGCCGGCAGTGAAGTCTTCACCTTCAACCCCGTCTGTTGCTCAAACGCAGCAATCCCCGCGTCCAGCGGCCCCGCTGGAATATTGAACCGCTTCACCGGAAGATTCGCCGCCGCGGGATCGCCCGTCCCGCCGGCTCCCCCATCCTTCAACACCGCAGCCTGCGCTAGCCTGCTCGCCCCCATCGCCGCATACGCCGCCAACGCGCCCATCGCAATCCAGCCACGCCGTCCGCCCGCAAAGTTCTTCATCGTCATTCGCTTCACCTTTCAACTTCCATCGCAGGGCGTCGAACGCCCCGGTCTTAAGACAAGAAGCCGCCCCTTCGGCAAAATCGCCAAAGTACCGCCGCTTCAAACTCGTCGCTAAAAACTAAAGGCTAAGAGCTAACGGCTAACAGCTGTTTTAGGAGTTGGCCGGGCAGCAAACGCCGTAATGCGGACATCTGCAGGCCAAAAACCTGTCGATCCCAGATCCTCGCGGTCTCCGCCAGGAGATAACCCGCGAGGGTCTGTTTTTGCCCTCACTCCTACTCCGTGCGGACCCAAAAACAACCACTCACAACATCGATGTGCCAAATATACGACAGGACTAGTCCTATATCAATGTAAATATCCGACTAATTCAGTCCCTTATACATTTTTCTTGAAATCCCCAATAATCGTTCACGATAATCGCCCAATTGGAGCCGCAAACCGTCACTTCCACCCATGCTCGCCGCCGCCGTCGCACGCCCCAGGTCTCCCAAAGCCAAAACCCCGAAGTCCCGCCTAAAAGCTTTATAGAACAGAGCTTCTGTCCGTGATATCGTGTCACGAATTCCAATCACACGGGTCCCCATGCGCCTCCGCAGAGCGAAGTTCCAGGCATTCCACTCTCTCCTCGCCCTCCTGCCCCTGTTCGCAGCGCATTTAGCACCGGCCGCCACCATCCATGTGCCCGCCGACCAGTCCACCATCCAGGCCGGCATCAACGCCGCCAACACCGGTGACACCGTCCTCGTAGCCCCCGGCACCTACTTCGAAAACATCGACTTCAACGGCAAAGCCATCACCGTCACAAGCTCAGGTGGCGCGGCCAGCACCATCCTCGACGGAGGCCAAAAAGCCCCCGCTGTCCTATTCGACAAAGGGGAGACGCGGGCCTCGATTCTCTCCGGCTTTACGATCCAGCATGGCGGTGTCTTCAACTACACGATTTTTGTTAACGGAGGTATCTATCTCCAGAACAGCTCACCCATCATTCGCAACAATGTGCTTACGCAAAACAATTGTTGGACCATCTACACCGCTGGGGCGGCTCCACTGATTCAGAACAACGAGATCTCTGCCACTCAGGATCCCCTGGGGAATTGTTCGTTTGGCGGTGGGGCTGGAATCTATATAGGTGGCAACCTCCGTTACAGCGGCGCAACGAATGATGGCACTTCAGCTGTGATCGTGGGCAACACGATTGAGAACAACGTCGAGTCTGGACTTGAGGACGCTGGAGGAAATGGGGGCGCAGGGATTGCTGTTTGGAACGGAAGCCCTGTCATCATGAACAACATTATCCGCAACAACGCATCCCCGGGCGGCAGCGGCGGAGCCATCAATCTTCAATCGGGTTACGGTGTAGCCATCGTTCAAAATCTGATCTACGGAAACTCCGCCGGATGTGGTGGAGGAGCGCTCGCCGTTCAAGGTATTCCAGACAGCCGCACAGGGATATCCGCACTAATCGCGAATAACACCATCGTAAATAATATGGGGGTCAGCTCGTCAGGCTATAGCGAATGCGCCTCTATCTCCCAGATTTACCCCTGGCCAGATAGCTATGGCTTCGGAAATCCCGCTGCGATGGTGATCAACAACATCATCAGCGGCTCGACCTTCTATCCTGCTGTCAACTGCGACGAACTGGGATCGTCCCCTAACTTAGCCGATCAGCCGACATTCGAGAATGACATTCTGTATAACGCCGGAGGTCCATTTTTCGGTTCCCACTGTGTCGACGTCTCGAGCCAGGACAATAACATTGTCGCCGATCCCCAGTTCGTCAACGCATCTGCAGGCGACTTCCACCTCCAGAGCACATCGCCATCGATCGATCACGGACAGAATTCTGTCCTTCAAGTGTTCCAGACTCTTACCGGGCTCACGCTTTCTACCGACTTCGACGGTAACCCGCGCGTCCTGGCGACCAATAGTCCGGTTTGCACCATCGATATGGGAGTCTATGAGTACCCCGGGGCACTGAGCGCCTGCTCGACGACAGAGACTCTCAAGAGTTCCCTCAATCCATCCACCTTTGGCCAGACCGTCACCTTTACCGCCCAACTCTCCTCAACGAACGGTGTGCCCACCGGAGATGTCCAGTTCACAGACAGCAGCACGATTCTCGGAACCGCCACCGTATCCAGCACAGGCACCGCCACTCTTGCTACTGGCCTGCTAACTGTCGGCAGCCACACCATCACCGCGGCCTATCAGCCAACTGGCACCTTCGCTGCTGCAACCGCGACTCTTGTTCAAGTCGTCAACGCCTACCCAACTACCACAAACCTCACATCATCCCTCAACCCTGCCAACTATAGCCAGCCTGTAACCTTCTCCGCGACAGTCACCAGCACAACCTCCGGCAGCGGCTCCCCTTCCGGAACCATCTCCTTCTCAGACGGAGCCACTCTGCTCTCTACCCAACCAGTGACCGCAACCGGAACCTACACCGCCGCCGCATCATTCTCTACCGGCGCCCTCGGTACCGGAAACCACACCATCACTGCAACCTTCAATCCCACCGTCCTCTTCGGCGCCAGCACCGCCGCACTTACCCAGGTCATCAAAGGCCTCTCCACAACAACCAATCTCGCTGCCGCCACTCCCAACCCCGCCTACGCTCTAGCACCCGTCACTCTCTCCGCCTCCGTCTCCACTGGTATCGCAAAAAACGCCACCGGCAGTATCGTTTTTTACGACGGCACTACATCCCTCGGCTCAGCAACTCTCGACTCCACCGGCCACGCCACCTTCATCGCCTCTATCTCCACCACCGGCACCCACACCCTCAGCGCCGTCTACATTGGTGACACCACCTTCAACTCCAGCACCTCCAACTCAGTCTCTGAAACTATCCTCATCAACCCGACCGCCACTACCCTCACCCTCGCCCCCAACCCGGTCGTCGCATTCCAACGCTTCGGACCAACCATCCAAGTCACCTCCCTCACCTCCGTTCCCTTCTCCGCATCATCCTGCTCGCCCGCCTGTACGGTCACTATCACCACCACAGGACTCCCATCCAACATTCCCTCCACAGTCACTTCTTCGATCCCGCCCAGCGGTATCATCTCTATAAATGGCGACGCCTTCGCCGCCGGCACTTACACCTTCACCGCGACCTTCAACGGCTCCGCTGCCTTCGCCCCTAGTTCCTCAGCCACTCTTCAAGAGACCATCACCGTCGCCCCCACCAACCTCAGTCTCTCCGCTTCGCCCAACCCCGCCACGCAAACCCAGACCGTCACCTTCACCTCTATCCTCACCGCGCCGCTCTCCATCGAAGCTCCGGCCGGCACTATCACCTTCTTCGACGGATCCACCCCCTTCGCCACCGCTCCATTCACCTCCAACATCCTCGGCAACACCATCACCGTCACAGCCTCCACCGTCACTCTCGCCGTCGGAACCCACACCATCACCGCCAACTATCCCGGCAACGTCAACTTCCTCCCCGCCACCAGCCCACCCATCTCCCTCACCATCAACCCCAACGACTTCTCCCTCACCACCGCCCCCTCCGTCACCATCCAGGCCGAGCACCACGCCACCACTCCCATCACCCTCACCAGCCTCGGCTCCTTCACCGGTCAGGTCTCTCTCACCTGCTCCAATCTCCCCATCTGGACCACCTGCACCTTCAATCCCAACCTCCCTCAGCTCACCTCCGGCAGCACCGCCACCGCCACCATTTACCTCGACACCGACGCGGTTATCGGCTACGCCCGCAACACCCCAACCACCCCAAAACCCGGCGCGCGTTCAACCACCCCCATCACCCTCGCACTTCTCTTGCCCGCCGCCCTGCTCTTCACCCTCCGCCGCAAACTGCGAACTCCCACTCGCATTTTTCTCTTAGCTCTCACCACCCTGGCCACCGCTCTCACCATCTCCGGATGCAGCGGCATCTACCCTCCCCACACCCCACCCGGCGCCTATAACATCACCATCACCGGCACCGGCGCCGGAGGCCTCGTCCACACCGCCAGCATCACCCTCAACGTCACCCCCTGAAACCCGCAGAAACACCGCAGATTCAGCACCTTTGCCGGCACCCGCACACCCGGCGAAACCCGCGAAAAACCTGTATAATCATGCTATAAATCATGGCTGACGATCTCTTCCCCCAGACCCGCCGCAAGACCCTAAAAATCCAGAAATTCCCTCCCCCCAGGACGCCTCCTCGAACGCCCCTCCGCCCGCAGGCAGCCCCCCCGATGGCGGTGGCGGCAACAATGTCCAGGGCCGCGGCGCCGCATTCCTCTCCCCATCAATATCGAAGAGGAGATGCGCCGCTCCTACCTCGACTACTCCATGTCGGTCATCATCGGCCGAGCCCTGCCCGACGTCCGCGACGGCCTCAAGCCTGTCCACCGCCGCATCCTCTACGGCATGCAGGAGATGGGCCTCCAGTTCAACAAGAAGTACACCAAGTCCGCCAAGGTCGTCGGCCACGTCATGGGCAACTACCACCCCCACGGCGACTCCGCCATCTACGACACCATGGTCCGCATGGCCCAGCCCTTTTCCCTTCGCTACCTCCTCGTAGACGGCCAGGGCAACTTCGGCTCCGTAGACGGCGACTCCCCCGCCGCCATGCGTTACACCGAGTCCCGCCTAACCCGTCTCGCCGGCGAGATGCTCGCCGACATCGACTACGACACCGTCGACTTCACCCCCAACTACGACGAGTCCTCCGTCGAGCCCACCGTCCTCCCCGCGCGCATTCCCAACCTCATCGTCAACGGCTCTCGGCGGCATCGCCGTCGGCATGGCCACCAACATCCCGCCGCACAACCTCACCGAGGTCATCAACGCCAGCATCGCGCTCCTCACCAAGTCCCCACAGGAGACCAAGTCCGACCTCGACCTCTGCCTCGAGAACGTCCAGGGCCCCGACTTCCCCACCGCCGGCATCCTCTACGGCAACGCCGGCATCCGCAACGCCTACGCCACCGGTCGCGGCCGCTTCATCATGCGCGCCAAGTGCAAGATCGAGAACATCACCGGCGGTCGCCAGGCCATCATCGTCACCGAGATCCCCTACCAGGTCAATAAAAACAACCTCATCAAGCGCATCGCCGAGCTCGTCAACGACAAGACCGTCGACGACATCGCGCGACGTCCGCGACGAGTCCGACCGCGACGGCATGCGCATCGTCATCGAGCTCAAGCGCGGCGCCGAGCACCAGATCGTCCTCAACCAGCTCCACAAGCACACCCAGATGCAGGAGTCCTTCTCCATGATCTTCCTGGCCGTCCACAACGGCCAGCCCAAGGAACTCCCGCTCCCCACCGCCATCCGCGCCTTCCTCGACCACCGCACCGAGGTCGTCCGCCGCCGCACCGCCTTCCTCCTCAACAAGGCCCGCGACCGCGAGCACATCCTCCTCGGCTACCAGATCGCGCTCGATCACCTCGACAACGTCATCCGCACCATCCGCCAGTCCGGCAGCCGCGCCGAGGCCCGCGAAAACCTCTTCCAGTACTTCTCCGGCAAGTCCATCAAGCTCCGCGGCGCCGAGCTCGCTGGCGTCACCCTCGACCCCAAAAAGTACGACGTCGACATGACGTTCTCCACCACCGGCACGCTGATCCTCAGCTACCGCCAGATCGACGCCATCCTCGAACTCCAGCTCTACCGCCTCACCCAGCTCTCCATCGACGAGCTCCTCAAAGAGCTAGCCGAAGTCCGCGACAACATCACCGAGTTCGAGTCCATCCTCGCCTCCGCCGCCAAGCTCCGCAAAGTCATCGTCAAAGAGCTCGAAGAGATCCGCACCAAGTACGGCGACGCACGCCGCACCCAGATCGTCGCCGAGACCGCCGACCTCCAGCTCGAAGACCTCATCGCCGACGAGCAGGTCGCCGTCACCGTCTCCAACACCGGCTACCTCAAGCGCACCCCCATCTCCACCTACCGCCAGCAACGCCGCGGCGGCACCGGACGTCTCGGCATGAAGACCCGCGAAGAGGACTTCGTCGCCCAGCTCATCATCGACTCCACCCACGCCTACTTGCTCTGCTTCACCAACACCGGCCGCGTCTACTGGCTCAAGGTCTACGAAGTCCCCGACGTCGGCGCCGCCGGCAAGGGCAAGGCCATGGCCTCGCTCGTCGCCCTCCAGCCCGGCGAAAAGATCGTCACCATCCTCCCCGTCCGCGACCTCGAAGAAGACGGCAAGAACATCCTCTTCGCCACCCGCAACGGCACCGTCAAAAAGACACCGCTCAAAGACTTCTCCAACGTCATGTCCCGCGGCATCATCGCCATCGGCATCGACAAGGACGACGAGCTCATCACCGCCCGCGTCACCGACGGCCACCAGGTCATCTTCCTCGCCACCCACGACGGCATGGCCATCCGTTTCGACGAGACCGACCTCCGCCCCATGGGCCGCCCCGCCTTCGGCAACCGCGGCATCAACCTCCGCAAGGGCGACTACGTCATCGGCGCCGCCGTAACCCCCTCCGCCGACTCCCGCAACAAAACCCGCCTCGAGCGCGCCGCACAAAAGGGCCTCACCGACCAGGTCGAAGCCGTCATCGACGAAGCCGCCGACTCCACCGCCGCCGCACCGCTCGAGCTCGCCGCCGGCGACGACACCGCCGCCGCACCCGCCGTCTCCGACGAGGTCGCCGCCAAGCTCGCCAAGCTCGACGAGAAGCTCGGCCTCACCCCCTGCCTCATCCTCTCCGTCTCCGAAAACGGCTACGGCAAGCGCACCGACGTCGACGCCTACCGCCTCCAGTCCCGCGCCGGCAAAGGCGTCATCGGCATGAAGACCACCCCCAAGATCGGCAAAGTCGCCTCCATCAATCTGGTCGACGACACCACCGAGCTAATGGTCATCAGCCAGTTCGGCAAAATCATCCGCATCGACACCAAATCCATCCGAGCCGCCGGCCGCTCCACCAGCGGAGTAAAGCTCCTAGACCTCGACCCCGAAGACAAGGTAGCCGCAGCAGTAGTAATCCCCCCGGAAGAAGCCAAAACCCAACCCGAGGACGGAACCCTGCTACAGTAGCCTCGTTTGTCTGTCATTCCGCAGCTTTTTGCTTGCCATTCCGCAGCGAAGTGGAGGAATCTGCTTCTCTATCGAACTGACACGCTGAGGCAAGAACTGCAAACGCATGGCTTTATCTATACCATAAAAACCACATAAATAAACCAAAGGCGCGGGCCTAACCCGTGCCTCTTTCTCCTTCTGCGATATATCCTCATCTAATCACCAGATCGACTCTTCCCAGCAACAGCCAGGTAAGGAGAGCATCGTGATCAAACAGCATTCCCTCACCACGCGATTGTTCACATCAGCGCTCTTTCTCCTATTGACTCAAGCCACCTTCGGTCAAAAAGGCATTCTTCAGGATCAGGGCGGAGCTGTCTTCAACGTCAAGGCCTACGGTGCCACAGCCAACGGCAAAGCCGACGACACCTCCGCGATTCAAGCCGCGATTGACGCCGCAACCAAAGCTGGCGGCGGTGTCGTTTACTTCCCCTCAGGCAGCTATGTTCTCAATGGCACCCTTCAGGTCATCCTTTGCGGACATGGTCTCGCTGGCAGGCTCTGGCATGGCCACCCGTCTGACCATCAACAGCAAGCTCGGCATCTCGCTCGGCGCAACCGACCCCTACAGCGGAGATTCCGGATACCATAGCGGACACATCCAGGGTCTGTTTATCCGTTGTAACGATCGCGCCATAGGCACAGCTGTCCAGATGACCGATATGATCGCCCCACCTTCATTAGACGATCTCAACATCGCAAACTGCGACCAGGGATTCGATATCATCAATCAAACTGGGTGGACCGAACGCCTCATCGCCGACAACGTCACCGATCACTACAACAATCATCTCTTCCACTTCCACCAGAACCCCAAAAATGTTAATGCCTCCTACGGTTATGGAATCTATAACGGCATCTTCGTCACCAAGACTGCAGGCCAGGACGTCTTTGCTTAACGCCTACCTCTATCACAGCAGCTTCAACGTCAAAGGGAATCTCGACGGAGACGCAAAAAACAACGCTTCGATCTTTCATGTCAACGGAGCATCAGGCGAGCCTTGTTCAGGCGCGGCATTTGATCTCATGGATATATCCGTCGAAGGCACCTTCTATTCCGTCGTCAAGATAACCAACACAGGATGCACCGGCGGACCAACCGGCAACCCTTTAGTCGGCGGAATCGGCTACGTAAGTGCGTCCGGCTCGACACCCGGCGACAATAACCTCATCGCCGATCCGCAAACCGCCTCCTATCTGGCAGCCACCTTTACAGCCACCAACGCCCCGTCAGACTCCATACACGCGACCATCGCAAACCCATCATCAAAGTGCTACGTCCAACCCACAAACGCGGCAGCAGCAAACGCAATCGTAGGAACCTACGTAAGCGGAACAAACTGGCAAACCATCACCGTCACCCACCCGCCAACAGCCAATAAAGGCCAGTTCCAGATCTGGTGTACTCCATAGGAAAATACAAAACGCGTCGCCATCCGCAACATTAAGCGCGTCGACGCCTGCTGAAAGTTTATTTCAGCATCTGCGCAGCGGCATCCAGAAGGCTTTTCTCTCCGCAACCCACCCGCAGCCGGCTCGCAGTCGACTCATAAGTATTCAGCGGATACGTCGAGTCCGCCACGATGAACCACGCAGGACCGAAGTTGGTCGACACAAACGTCGTATCCGTCAGTGGCGATTGCTCCCGCAGTTCTATCCCCACCTTGGGCTCGACATTCACGTCTGCGTGAACAAAAGCAATATCGCCAATTCGCAGCATCCCAATGCGCACCGCCATCGAGTCCGTCTCCTGGTCGCGATAGTCCCTGCACGGCGGCAGCTTCGAATCCGCGGTGTAAGCGCAGGAATTGGGCAGATTCAATGGCGTCGTAATCTTGCCAGGGCAATCCACAATCTTCAGGGCCGTTCGGATCGCCACCGGCTCGGACGACATCTTGATCCCATCCGACACCGCCAGCACCTCCTCGCCTACCAGCGTGCCCATCGCGCTCAGGATCTCGTTCCCGGACGCCGGCTTGCGCCCCGCAGACAACTGCCCCGAGCCGCCTGTGTATGCCGGATTTCCCACAGCCCCCACCGTGAATGCCGCCACCACATTCGAGCCATAGTGATCCTCCACATACCGCGCCACCGCGCCGGGAACGTCCCCGCTGATCGCCCCGCCCGAGGCGACAACCGGTTCGATGTTGTAGTTCAGCAGGAATGCGATGGGTTCACCCTTCATGTTCTCGAACTTCGCCACCGAGACGCTCGCGTCGAACGGCTCTTTTCCGGTTCGATCCGCGCCCACAAGATACCGTCCCTCCTGCGTCGACCACTCATTGCGGTTCACAGCGACGTACGCCTTTCCGCGTCCGAATCCCACCTGCGCCGGCTCCATCCGCGATGCGGCTTCTGTGATGGACTGCCCGATGGCCTCTTTCACCTTCGCGTTAAACGCCAGAGAGAAAGGGATTCTCTTTCCATGCGTCTCGGTGTCCATGCGCAGCGAGCTATGCGTGTGCGAAATGGCCAGCATCACATTCTCAGAGGGCAGCCAAACTCGCGCGCGATCTGCTTCGCCATCTCGCCATACATCTCGCCGTCGATCATCGGAACATCGACGACCACCACCGCCGCCTTCGTCTTTCCGTCGTCCAGCAGGATCGTGCGAACGTAGATATCGTCATGCACCTTGGCGAAGTATGGCGCGGGAAGCTCGGCAGTCGCCGGCGTAATATCGATCCGCGACGCGCCCGCCTTCAGATTCCCACCCGCCGCCCATGCAGTCGCGGCAACCGTGATCCATACGACGCACGCCAGTCCAGCCCTGCCATAACGAATCATCTAATCCCTCCCTTTTATCTCGGTTGATCCAATCGACCGAACACCCTGACGGCGATGGCGATTGACCCGCACTCTCAGATCTAGAATCTCGCGGATCGCGATCGAGTCCATTACTCTATTGCCTCATTATAAGTAGTGTGTTGTACTGCAAATCTTAACAGAACGGCGGGTGGCCAATACATAAAGTTGGGGTCCGACTCGGGTATCCCATTCATCGGCGAGTGGCTCATACAGAAAGTCGAGGCACACCGTCGGGTGCCCCACTCATCGCGGCATCATGCGATGAGTGGGTTCCACTCTGCCGAAGGCCGGAGTGGAGGCGCAGCCGGAACGACTGAATCGCTCTCCTCAATAGCACCACTCAGCCATCCCCACCACCCCAATCCCCATCCACCTAACTACAAGAACCCGGAAAGAGGAACCAGCCAATGTCTCACCCCGATCACCCCAAGCCGCACGAGCACGAAGAAGTCGAGAAGTCCAAACTCCGCACCCCCCACCCCGAGCACACCGAAGCCCCCTTATCCCCCCACGACCCCAAAATCATCAATCCCAAAATGGCCTCCGACATCCGCTACTGGACCAAAGAGTTCAACGTCACCGGCGACCAGTTAAAAGAAGCCATGCGCGTCCACGGCACCCACGTCGATAAGGTCCGCGCCGCCCTCCAACACCACAAAACCACCTGATCCATCCCGCACTATAATCCCAAAGAAGCGGCGCCATCCCTCGGCCCCCGGAACCCCATAAAGCGCCCAAATCTCCCCTCAGGAGCATCGCCTATGCGTTCCGTCCTTCTCCGTCACCTCTTCCCAGCCGCCGCCATCCTCTTAGCCACCGCAACCCCACGCGTTCTACACGCACAGGACGCCTGCGGCTACCTCACCGCCGCCCAGGTCACCGCGGCCATGGGCACTCCCGTCAACGCCGGCACCCCCGGCCCGAAGAACTGTGTCTGGCACGTCACCAAAGGCGACGGCAACCTCTACCTCACCCTCCGCGACGGCGCCACCTACGACACCTTCAAGTCCCAGGTCCAGGCCCTCGGCCACATGACCCCCGTCACCGGCCTGGGCGACGACGCCTTCTTCCTCTCCGGTTCAAAGGATTCTGCCCCCCTCTACGTCCACAAAGGCTCGCTGGTCTACCTCATCATGGCCCGCGTCGCCGGCCACACCCTCGACCAGAACCAGGCCACCGAAAAGGCCGTCGCCGCCCAGATCCTCGCCTCCCACCCCTAGAAAAAACTAAAGCCGCCGGGATACCCTCCAGGCGGCTTCACACGACTTGTCATTCCCTGAGATCCACTGTTGCCTTGGCTTCGCCTGTCTCCTTCGCCCACTCCAAAACCCTGTCATTTCGACCGGAGGCGGCGTACTTTGCCGCCGCAGTGGAGAAATCCGCTTCTCTACCCACGCCTCCTCCCACCCCAGACGCCTTTGTCTTTAACTCGTAGCTGACAGCTCATAGCTCATAGCTGGAATCCGAAAACGCCGTTGTTTTCAGGACCACCAAATATTCTTCGCGATTTTCCTGAACAAAATCGCATGTCAAGCCCCCGCCGCCCCAAAAAATCCCACAACTCCAACCCCGCCAACACATACCAACCCAAAGAAAAGTGCGCATTAGTTATGTGCCATTCGCTAAAATAGAACTAGAAGAATTGAAAAACAAATGAAAGGTCTTTCGCTTCTGAGATATCCAGCTGAGAGATTCAGCCAAGGCCCGGCACCGGCCCGGCCTAACTCATTGATTCTGGCTATTTTAACCATAAGCCCTTTGTTTAGACGATTTTGCAGACACCTCCACCCTGCAAACTGCTAAAAACAAAGTATTTATCGCCGGGTAATAGGGGGGTGGGGTACCCGCTCGACATACCCGTCAAATTGGTCTCAAATATCCCTCACCCATGCCGTCCCCGCTCAACCCGCTCGCCCGCCGCGCCGCCACCCTCCGCAAGACCCTCGACAAAATCCTCTCCAAACCCAAACCCGAACCCATCCACCAACTCCGCTCCACCCTCCGCCGCATCCTCGCCGAGCTCTCCATCCTCCCCGACTCGCCCGAAACCACCCACTTCACCCACCTCGCCAAACCCCTCCTCAAGTCCGCCGGCAAGGTCCGCGACCTCGACATCCACCTCGACCTCCTCGCCAAACTCCCCCACACCCTCCAACCCGAGATCGACTCCCTCGCCCGCCACGTCCAGAAAAAGCGCCGCCATCGCGCCACCACCTTCCAGAAGCGCATCGAAAAACACCGCAAAGAACTCCTCGCCGCCTTCAGCAGCCTCCCCTCCACCCCACTCGCAGCCGCCCCAACCGCCAGGAAAGCCGCCCGCAACACCTTCAACCAGGCCCTCGCCACGCTCGACCCCAGCGAGCCCGACCAACTCCACGAACTCCGCAAAGCCGCCCGCAACGCCCGCTACCTCGCCGAATCAGCCCCCAATTCCCCCACCAGCGATGCCGCTCACTACCGCCACATCCAGCAGACCCTCGGCGCATGGCACGACTACCTCACCCTCGCCCAAACCGCCCACCGCCACCTGCCCGACTCCAGCCCCCTCATCCTCGCCATCGAGCGCCTCCGCGACCGCCACCACCGCGCCGCCCTCAAGTCCCTCGCCGCCCCCGCCGCTACTGGACGGCCGCAGCCAGCGCCGCCGTCCCACCCCGCCGGCCAACGCTCCGCGGAGCTGCCGGGTCCGACGGCAAATATTTTTTATAAACGCTGATGTGAAAACAAGCCTGCTGAAACTCCTCTTCAACATCTATCTTTCCCTGCTGGACAAGCGGCATCAGATAGCCACGCATCCAGGCAATCTGCGTCAGCGTAAGCCCATGTTTGGCCAGGTCCACAGCCTGCCCCGTCAGGTGCGGCGAGGCGGTATCTCCCTCGGCCGGCGCTGCATTACCGTTGGTAAGCAGCAGACGCTGCTGGAACTCCACCGTCCGAACAGCCGAGTTCACCTGCAGCGGCGTATGGAACCGGGCATAGTACGCGCGGGCCAGCGTCGTAAGGAACTCCGCAGTCCACGGACGGCAGTACCGCCGGTCGCCCGGAAGCCGCTCGTCGACAACTAGCGTCCGGCCAACCGGAATAGGAACCAGCAGGCCCTGCCGCCGCAAATTCACAATGTCCTGGTCGTCGACGATGCGGTCGAGCCCTTCGCTGTCAGCCACCACGTTCTGGTGGACAAGGATCTCATGCGACCCTTTGAGCGGCGGCGGAACGATCAGACGTCCGCGGCTGTTGTAAAGCGGAGGCTGGACGTAAGGGATAGTCGCTGTAATCTGTACAGTCTTGACCTGCACCGGCCGATGCACAGTTCGCCGAACTGCGGCGGAATTCCGCTTGTGACGATGCGCAGAAGCGGGTGCGGCGTGAAGCACCGCCGGGAAGAGGGACAAGGCTGCAAGCGCCAGAGTGGCTGTAGTGGGGGCGTGTACGCGCATAGTCATTTGGAGGCGCGAAGACGCCAGAGCATTTTCTACAATAAAGACAAAGCATTTCTCGTGGAAGTGTTGAAGCAGGTTCAATTACACAGCCCCACCACATGTGCCGCAATCCCGATCCGGAACCACAATTCCTAGTGCGCGTCGTTCTTCAAAATCTCTTCCGCCAGAAAGTTCTCCACCTTCGCCTGGTCCCGCAGCATCTCGAAGTAGGCGTTCTTCAGCAGTTGCGATCGCCCCCCGCGCAGTTGTTCCCGGATAGCCTGCTGCACCCGCGGATCGTTCACATCGCGCTGCCCCGGCGGATCGCGCGAGATCAGCTTGTAGATCGCGTATCCCATCACCTTCTTGGTCTGCGCATCCAGCAGCGGCAGAATATCCGTGATCTGCCCCGCCTTCAGCTTCGTAATTGCGTTGAACACGTTCGGATCGGCGTGCATCTGCGACTCCGCCACAAACCCCATGTCTCCGCCGTTCGCCGCGGTCTCCGGACGCTCGGAAAAGTTCATCGCCAGCGTGCCGAAGTCCTCGCCGCTGTCCAGCCTGTTCTTCAGCGCCTGGATCTTCTTCTTCGCCTCTGCGTCGGTCGTCGCCTTGCTGCCCTGCAGGTTGCACCGGCTGCGCGGAGGGCACGCTCGGTCACCTGGATCTGCGCCAGGTGGTACTGCGTCTCCATCAGGTTGAACTCTGCCTTGTGCTGGTTGAAATAATTCGTTACGTCTGCGTCCGTCACCGTGATCTTCGAGTTGATCTCCTTATTCAGCAGCTTCTCTTCCGTCAAAGACCGGCGCAGGTCATGCTTCACGTCGTCCAGCGTAGTGTGGTTCGCCTTCAGCCGCTGATTGAACTCCTCCTCGGTATACGGCGCCTTCATCTCGGCCAGCTTTGCGTCCACTTCTTCGTTCGTCGCCGTCAGGTTCATCTTCGCCGCGCGTTGCTGCAGTATCTCTTCGTTGATGAGCGCCTGCAGCAGATTCAGCCGCAGCGAGTCAGCCTGGTCCTGCGGTAGTTCCTGTTGCTGCTGCGCCTCGCCAAGTTGCGCCGCATACGCCTTGTCCACCTCGGACTTCATAATCGCGTGACCGTTCACCGTCGCGAGCACGTCTGCGCTGTGGCCGCGATTGCAGCCGGCCATCGATGCCAGCGCCGTCATCAGCAGCAGCGCTGCCGGTAAAGATAAGTTGGAAAAACGTGTGCCCCGATTGCTGCTCTCGGGCAGGGATAAAACGTTCTCTTTCATTGCTGCTGGCACGGCTTCGATCTCCTGCATTCTTTCGCTAATTGCCGGGCTTCGCAGCCGGCGCCACTGTGGGAGGGATTGTATTCGTCTGCACCGGCACGGGCGGCGGTGGGGTCTTGCCCTCAGCCCGCAGCGCTTCGTCGATCACTTGGTACACATCTTCTATAGGCAGAGCCCCCTCTACCTTTTGCCCGTTGATAAACAGCGCAGGAGTCGCTCGCACGCCAAGGGCTTCACCCTCTTTTATCGACGCTTTCACCGCCGTATCGTCCTGCTTCACGATACAGGCGTTCAGCGCCGCAGTGTCTGCGTTCTGACGCTTCCCCTCGTCCATCGTCAACGAGTCCAGCGTCGCATTCGCCTTGGCCAGGGTCTTCTCATCGCCGCCCATCTCCGCCGCATGCGCGTGGATATAGTCCACCAGCTTCCAGTATCCGGTCGGGCTCTGCGTCATCAGGCAGTTCACATCCACCGCCGCATGCACCGCCCATGGATGCTGCTCCAGGGGAAAGTCCCGGTACACAATCCGCACCTGGTCCTTGTACCGCTCCAGCAGCGCCGGAAAGAGCTGTGCATGCATCTTCGCGCAGTAGGGGCACTCCAGGTCATCAAATCCCACAATCAATACCGGAGCATCCGCCGGGCCACCCCGCGGCGGACGGTTCGCCGCGGACACCAGGTCCTTAGGGTCCTTGCTTATGTCGAACTTATTAAATTGCGCCAGCGTCTTGCCGTCCGTCGACAACAGAAACGTAATCGGCCTGCTCGAAGAGTCACCCTTCTTAAATGTCACCGAAATCGCGTCATACCCCGCGACGTCGCTCTTCGTCCTTGGCCCCATCTCTATCTTGTAGTCCGCCGGAACATCCGACCTCGACCGGATCAGCACCTCGATCCGCCGGGACAGATCGACCGACAGCGCCCCGGGAGTTGCCGGCGGCGTCTGTGCATGGCAGCCGATAGCCACCAGGGACAGTGCAAACATCATCAGCCGAAACGGCTTAATCCCAGCCAAAACCATACCTCGATTATCTCACGCAAAAACGCATCATACCCCGTCGCGGCCAAGTCCAGCCACAAACATTAGCACCATCAATCCTCAACAGCCTCGCCCTCAATCTAGAACAGCCGCTCCGCCCGCCGCAGGTTTCCCGCCGTCCCGATATTCGCCAGAGTAAAGTTGAACCGGTACGCGTTCTCGTTCCTCACCGACCCCAGTTCGTACTTCCGGTACTCGAAGCTCAGCCCGCAGCAGTCCCAGTTGTAAGACACCTGAGCTGCCCCATACTGCACTTGGTCCAGGTTCAGGTCCAGTCCCACATTCGCCGCTACTGCCAAACCCCGTTTGGTCGGAGACCCATATCCCATCAGCAGCCGTAACTGGCTGAAGTCCGACGTCGCCGACGTACCCTCTACCTCGGTCCCGTTCACCACCGTTGTGATCTCCTCGGAATACGACCGCCCCGGAGCATTTAGCCGCGCGTAGCTCAACCCGCCGAACATGTTCCCTTCATGAACATCGACCAACACATTGTCTGACGTAAATTTTTTCGCTCCGGTATCAAAGTCAAAGTCCCACTCCACGTCCACCTTCGACGACGCCCTCACTCGCAGCCGCGAAACCAGCGGCGAGATCGCGCGTGGCTCCGTCAAAAACGCAATTCCCGACAAGTCCAGCGTCGTCGTGAAAATATTCCGCCGCCCATCTATCACCGCCCCGCCGAAGTTCTGATCGAAGAAATGCTTCTGCGTCAGCCGCCAGCTGATGAACTCGCGGCTTCCGCACCGCACCACCGTAGGCACGTCACCGTCATCTTTTAATGCGTTCTGATTCAGCTTCTTCCTCTGCGCTCGGCGTCTTGCACGGTCCAGCCTTTCCCGGCCTCAAAAATAACCGCTGCGTCACCCCGTACTCCAACTCATTCGTATCGCTCGCGATATCCGTTTCATCGAACCGCAGCACACTCAGAAAGTTCCCGATCCCAGCCACGTACCGGTACGTAAACTCCGGCTCAATCGTGTGCCGTACATCGCGCCTCAGCAGGTTTCTCAGCCAGCCCGACGTAAACGTCCGCTCGATAACCGGAGGCCGTATCTCCATCGTCGCCTCCACGTCGCTCCGGTTCAGTGAATTCATGCTCTCCACCGTCGGTCCCGGCGGATAAGGCGTCACCCGGCTCCGCGTGTAGAACGTGTCCCGCAACCCTACCGTCGGATTGAAGTGCCAGCCGCCGCCCGAGAGCGGATAGCTGAGCCGCGGATACAGATCCAGCCGCTCCACAACGCCGCTCGTCTGGAAGAACGGTTCAACCCGCTTCAATCCCGCCGCCGAGCTCCCCACGCCCCACTGAACCCTGCTATCGCCGATCTCATGCTCCGTCATACCAAAGTCGATCGACGGAACATGAAATATCTTCTCGTCCTCCCCCGCAAGGTTCGCCTCCGGCACACGTTTCAACCCCTGATACCGGTCCGCCCGTGCCGCCACCGCATACCCGTTCTCCTCATGCGTCGCATACCCAATCGAAAGAATATCCGTCGACACCGCTTGGTTGAAGTTCTCCGTGAACGCCTCGCGGAACGGGTACGAGCTCAGGTACTCCAGGTCCGTCGCCATCCGCGTCTCGTCGCTGAAATCGTGCCGCCCGGAGAAAACCACGTCCTGACCGCCCTGGTTCACATACACCCCGCCCGTTACGATGCCGCGGTCCTGCAGCGCGCTGAACCGCGCTAGAGCAAAGTTGTTCCCAAGCCCCCGATACCGGAACGTCCCCGCCTCCCGCCACCCGCGTATCGAGTAGTAATAAAGCCCCAGCTCAGCATCCATGCTGCGATTGATCGCCCAGTAGTACTCATCGCCAAACGTAATGCCCTTCGTATTCGAGTAGCCCGGCGTCGGGACCAGCAACCCGCTCTGCCGGTCCGTCGCATCCACCGGGTGCGTCACATACGGCATAAACAACAGCGGAACATTCAGCAACTTGAAGACGCTGTTCGTCCCCACCGCCTTCTGCTCGCCCACCACAAACTTCTTCGAGAACAACTGCCAGTCCGGATTCGGCAACTGGCACGACGTCACCGTCCCGTCGTAAACCTCATACTCCTGCGGCCCTGTCTTCACCACCATCCTGCCCGTGAACAGAAACGGGTTCGTATTCACGTACACCATGCGGTTCCCACCCGCCTGCCTCAGCCCCACCGAACCCGTCACATCGTAAAACCGCCCTGTCTGCACCTTCGTATTCAGCGTGCCGTGGCTCGCATTGATGATCTCGTTATTCTTCCCACCCGTCACCTTCAGGTGACCGGTCGCGACAACCTCACCGGTCTCCGTGTCGTACTCGATATGGTCGGCCTCCACCGTGCGGTCGCCGTAGTGAATCATCACATCGCCGTCCAAGATGTACTTGTTCCCCACCCGCGACTGCTGCGCGCTCTCAATCGTCACCGGCGTCGTCTTCTCAGCATCCGGCAGCACCTCAGCCACCGGATACCTCCCCGCGCTCGAGCTCACGCCCGGCTCATCCGGAAGGCTCCCCGCCGCAGCAGCCCCGGGAGGTGCCTGACTCGTCACCTCCTGTGCCCACACCTGCGGATGACCAACCATCAACACCGTGATAGTTATGAAGAAGTAAATAGCGCAAAGTTGCCGTGGCACGAGAGTTAGACGACCCCGCAACCCGCTTCGGCTCCTCGCTCGAACCGCCTTTACCGCAGCATTTGCACTATCGTCTCGTTTCGGCGGCCAGTAGCTTGTCAAACGTCCCTCACCTTCAGGCTAAACGATTTTCTAAGCAACAGGAATTAAGGTTTTCGGCACTATGAGCTCCGCACAGCTTGATACACGTCCTCACCTCTTCGAAGAGCCCGCACCCGAGATCGATCCCGCTCATCCCGCCGCTCTCCGCCAGCAGGTAGCCGAGCGCCTCGCCGCCCACCGCGCCCGCCGCCCGCGCGCCGCCGCCGCCGCGCCCGCGCCCACTCCCATCGATTCGCCCGCCCGAGCCCGGACCGCCCGCATCGCCGCCACTGTAGCCGAGCGCTACGCCCACTCCGAGAGCTACCGCTCCTTCCTCGCCGCCGAGGCCGAGACCGCCATCCGCCAGGCCGAAGCCGCCGCCGAGGTCGCCGCCGTCACCGCCCGAGCCGTAGCCGCCGCCCAACTCGACCTCCTCGAATCCCTCGATCAGGCAGCCGTCGATCAAGCAGCTCGCGACCAGGCGACTCAACATCAGGCAGCCTCCGAGGCTCAAACTTTCGCCCCTCAAACTTTCGTCTCACAAACCTTCGCTCAACAAACCCTCGCCCACAATTCCGTCGACCAACTCGCCCACAACCAGCACCCCAACCACCACCATCACCCCCGCAGCCACTCAACTCACAAACCCACCGCCACCCCTGAGCCATCCCTCTCCCTCCCCTTCCAGAACGAATCCACCCAGCCCGCCTCCCATCTTCAATCCACCCCCGGCATAACCATTCGTCTCTACGAAGAGGCTCCCCCGGCCCTCCATCAACCCGTCATCACCTCCACCCACCCCGCAGTCGATCTCCTCGACCCCGAAGACCACTCCCTCGACGAAGAGATCGCCTTCCGCCAATCCCCCATCTTCGAAGACCCCACCCCGCCCACCGAGATCCCCGCCAACCTCATCGAGTTCCCCCGCCAGCTCGTCGCCGCCCGCCGCGCTCGCCCGCGCCGCGCCGAAGGCCCGCTGCTCGAAGAGGCCGCGTCCATCGCCGCCGAGTCACCTCAGCTCCGCATCTTCGAGGTCGAGCCCACGCAAATCTCCGCCACTCCCGCCCTCGAGTCCGCCGCCCCCGAGTGGTCCTCCATCATGCTCGACGCCCAACCCGTCATCGAGCCTGTGGCCGGATATACAGCCGAGCCCACCCTCGTCCAGCCCGAACAGCCCGCCCAACTCATCAACTGGTCTCCCGCCGCCGCGCCCCTGCTCATCACCGCCCCGCTCGAACTCCGCATCATGGCCTCCGCCGTCGACGCCTGCATCGTCCTCGCCGCCATGCTCGCATTCTTCGCCGCCGCCGTCCTCACCATCGGCCACTTGCCCGCACTTCAGCTCATCTCGTATTCACCCCTCGCTATCGCCACGCAGATAGCCCCCATCGCCGCCGCGGCCGGCCTGGCGTTCCTCATCCTCACCTCGCTCTATCAGGTCCTCTTCTTCACCTTCGCAGACGCCACTCCCGGCATGCGCTACGCCCGCATCGGTCTCTGCACCTTCTCCGACGAAAACCCCACCCGCGCCCAGATGCGCCGCCGAGCCCTCACCTTCCTCGTCTCCGCTCTCCCCTGCTGCCTCGGCCTCCTCTGGCCCTGGATAGACACCGACCGCCTCTCCTGGCACGACCGCCTCTCCCGCATCTACCAGCGAAGCTACTAGCAAATTCGTTTTCCTTCTAAATAGCCCACAGCTCGAACCAGCCTCATAAACATCTGGCGGCTCGAAATGGTGCATTCTGTAAGTCCTCTCTGCGGACTCCGCAAGCGGTGGGATTTGTGATGAAGCCTCCAATCTTTGCTCCTCGTGTTTCACTCGTTGCTCTCTCTGTCGTCTTTGCATGCGCCGGCCTGGACGCGCAGCAGCCCGCGTGGCAGCCATCGCCGGGACATACCCAAGTACAGATATGGCCCGGAACCGTGCCCGATGCGCGCCCCATCACAGGGCCGGAGACCACAAAGATAGACGCAACAGAACTGGTCGCTGGCAAGCCATGGCTTTACATCAACAACGTCTCTCGGCCGACGATGACCGTCTACTCGCCAAAGGAAAAGAACACCGGCGCTGCGGTAGTCGTATTTCCCGGCGGGGGCTATCAGATTCTGGCCATCGATCTCGAAGGCACCGAGGTCTGCGATTGGCTGACGTCCAAAGGCATCACCTGTGTGCTTTTAAAGTACCGTGTGCCGGGTGAGGGAAAGCTGCCAAAATCGGGGCCGTATCCGGAATCACCGGAAGCGCTGGAAGATGCGCAGAGAACCCTGGGACTGGTGCGCGTCCACGCGGCGGAGTGGCACATCGATCCGCACAAGATCGGCGTGCTCGGATTTTCGGCAGGAGGGCATCTGGTGGCGGCGATTAGCACGCACTATGAGAAGCGTTTGTACCCGGCTGTCGATGCCGCCGACAAAGAGAGCTGCCGTCCCGACTTTGGGGTATCTATCTATCCAGGCCATCTGTCGCTTTCCGCGGCGGAATGGGACGCAAAGCAAGGAACCAGGAAGTTCACGATTACTCATCCTGAGCATGAGACCGAGGCCGATAGACAATATGGGTTGAATCCCGATATCCATGTCACAAGGCAGACGCCGCCTGCATTTTTGCTGCAGAACGAGGATGACAACGTGGACAATGTAAACGACTCGCTGGCGTACTATGTTGCGCTGAAGAACGCTGGGGTTCCCGTCGAGATGCATTTATACGCACAGGGCGGTCACGCCTTCGGCCTGCGACGCACGAAATATCCAGTCACAGCATGGCCTCAGTTGGTCGAAACCTGGCTGACAACCATCGGCATGACCCCACAGCAATAGCCAGCCCAGCAGGCCGCCCCTTACTTCGCCGTCACCACCAAACTATAAGTAGCCGAGTGCACCAAAAATCCATCCGTAGCCGTCAGCGTATACGTATAGCTTCCCGGCGTCGTATATGGACTATTCTGGCTCGGATACTTCCCCGAGCATCCCGTCACCATCAAGCTCACCGCAGTCAGCATAAACACCATCATCACCGCGCCCACACTACGCCTGCGCCTCCAAACCAACCACCCGCTCACAAGCCCAATCACCGGCAGCAACCCGCCATACCCCACCACCGTGTACTGCGACGTCGTCGTAATCGTCACCGCCCCCGTCACCACGGTCGTCGGCACAACCGAGGTATCCGCCGGCACGCACGTCGATACCGGCGCCGTCGTCGTGCATGTCAGCGTAATCGTATTGTTGAATCCGGCAATCGGTGTCACCGTCATCGTCGGCGCCGTCAGAACGCCCGCCACCGTCGAGCCCGACGCAGGATTAAACGCCAGCGAGAAGTCCACTCCGTTCCCCGTCAATTGCGTTGCCACCCCCGCATACGCCAGGCTGCTCGAGTTCAAGGTCTCCGTCCCGGTCCGCTGGCCAGTAGCCGTTGGCCGGAACGTCACCGTAATCGCGCACGTACCTCCTCCCGCAATCGTCGTGCCGCAGGTCGAAGTCGCGCTAAAGTCGCCCGGCGTCAACAGAGCCGGCATCGCCACCGGCCCCGGCGCGTTGTTCATAATCGCAATCGTGTTCGTCGCCGAATTTCCCACGTCTACATTGCCGAAGTTCAGCGCCGTCGGAGTCCCCACCAGCGCCGAGATGCCCGTCCCCGTCAGCGTCGCTGTCAACGTATTCGCTTGCGACCCCACCGTCAGCGTCCCCGTCCTGGGTCCCAGCGCCGTCGGCTGGAACGCCACGTCGATCACACACGTCGCTCCCGGCCCCACCGTCCCGCACGCCGGCGACGTCACCACATAATCGCCCGTCACAGTCACCGACGTCACCGGCAGCGAGAACGACGAATTATTCGTCCAGTTGAACGCCTGCGGAGCCGACTGGAAGCCCACCGCCTCTGACCCGAAGTTCACCGAAACCGGCGCCATCGTCGGTGCCCCGCCATTGTTCGTCAAACCGAACAGGCTGTACTCCAGCAGCTTCTCCTGCGGAGTCATCGCAGCCGTGCTGCACTCCGTCGGAAACGGCTTATTTAGCGGCGTGCTCGGCGGATTCTCTACGTGATACTCGTTGTACAGCACCCGTCCGCACTGGTTCGGACTCCCAATCGGCGTGTCGAACGTAAATTGCATCACCGGATTGTTGTGCGCCGTATCGTTCAGCGTGAGCCACGACTGCGTCGGTGCAATCACCCCGTCCTGATCGTGCTTGGTGGTCATCACCTCAATCTGTCCCGGGGTCGTCGACGCGCCAATCAACTGCAGCCACTGCGACATCGTCTGCCCGTCGGTAAAGCTCGTGTTCACTGTCGCCAGTCCATTGGCCAGCGCGGTCTGGTTTACATCCCAGTTCGCAACCCCATTGAACGGCGGATTGTCGTACATCCACACATAGCCGAAATGGCTCGTATAAAGCCGCCCTCCCGCGTTCGCATACTGAATCAGGTCGTTCAGCTGCACCGCCGGCCGTGTGTACTGGTTGCCCTCGCATGGAAGCATCACCACGTCGTACTGGTTAATTACGTCCAGGCTCCCCATCAGCGCAGTCTCCGACGGAGTCGCCGAATCGATCACTGCACCACCTGAACTCTCCAAACCGCTTCCTGTGAACGTCGAACCGTTCCCCTGAAACAGGTTGATCCGCCCCGTCCCTCCAGGATCAGTAAACTCAGCCTGGTCCAGACCCACCTTCAACAACACGCACTCCACCTGGTCCGCCGAGCCCGTCGCAATCGCAATCAGCGGAATGTCCCCTTCGCTCTTGTTCCTGGGCATCCGGCTCAGCGATGGGTCCACTGCCGTATTGGCGCACGCCGCCGTCCCCGGAATCGTCACCTGCCGCCGCCACTTCCCCGCCACGATCACCAGCGGAATACTGCTCCCCACCGGCACATTCACCAGCGTAAACGTCCCGTCCACCCCCGTCTCCGTCCCCACCAGCGGCGACCCCGAGGGCAGCGCCCCCACCACCGGACAGCTCACCCCCGGCGTAAAAGGATCCACCGGCGCATTTGGGATATACACCGTCACATTCGGCAGCGGATCGGTCCCGTTCGGAGCGTAAACCGTCCCCGTAAGCGTAGTCGTTCCCCCATTCGGGCACGACGACGGTGGCAGTTGCTGCAGACACAACCCTGTGCACGCCTGCGCCTGCCCCCACGCCTGCGAGCTAAATCCGATCGAGAGGATAAGTAATGCAAATAACGCACGCATAAGGGTGAGGGCAAGAGATACGCCTCTGAGAGCTGCGATGCAACCCCTTATTCGCCACGCATCATTCGTTAGCCGCATCACTGACACCTCATCGCCGCATATTCGTCTTTTCTGTCTTCCTTTTCAGTCTCCAAGCATTTCTCCTGCCATTAACAAGCCCTCCTGTCGTCCGGAGTTCCAGCGAAATGGTCGTCTATCCATCGCCCAAAGACCGTATATTCATCGCCAAAAGGGAGCTACTCATCAACGAAAAGCCGGCGAACTGCCTTCTTAGTCGCCATTCATCGCACGGCGGAGTACCTGCCTCTCATTTTTTAGCCGTCATCTTACCTTTCAACCGCCGCCCTCGTTATCTTCCCCCCGAATCATCCCCTCCCGCATCCACTTGCGCACCAGACTCACACAACAGAGAACTTGTTTTCCTACCCTGCCATGTAAAAAGGGCCGTTGCTGATCTTCTTCCCAACCGCAAACCCTGTCACCTCGTTTTTCTTACAGCCCCCAAAACCCGATGTCATTTCGACCGGAGGCGGCGCACTTTGCCGCCGGAGCGGAGAGCTTGTCCTGAGCGAAGTCGAATGGAATCCGCTTCTCTACTCATGCCTCATCCCAGCCCGGAAGCCTTTTCTTTAACTGGCAGCTCATAGCTCACAGCTCACAGCTAAGCTCAAGCTCGGAAACCCGAAAACGCCTTTGTTTTCAGCCCCACCAAACTATTCTTCGCGAATTTCCTCAGCAAAATCGCATGTCAAGCTCCCACTCACCCCTCAAATCCAACTAACTCAACCCCACCAGCACTTACACCAACAAAGAAAAGTGCGCATTAGTTATGCGCCACCTAGTAAAATAGAACTAGAAGATTTAACCAACGGCAGGGCCGTCGGGCCTAACTCGTTGATTTTGGCTATTTTAGCCATAAGTCCTTTGTTTATAGGATTTTGCAGACACATACACCCTGCAAATCACTAAAAACAAAGGGTTTATCTCCGGGCAATGGGGGGCCTCGAATGAGCAGCAAAAAGGGAACAGCCGAAGGCTGTTCCCTTGGTTGTTTGAGGATTGACTCGCCTAGAACGTCGTGCCCACCGTCAGCCGGAACGTCTTCCTCGGCTCGCGCAGCTGGTAGTCGGCGCCATACAACTGCAGCGCCTGCTGGTAGCTGTACTGGCCCGCGCCGGAGTTCGGGAAGAAGCTCCGGAAGGTACTGTTCGGCCAGTGTTCGGCACCGCCAGTTGCTGCGGCACCGTCTCGATACAGCCGCAGCGGGTTATACGCGTAGTACAGCCGGAACGGCGCATTGATGATTGGCAGAATCACCTGCAGCTCCGCGCCGTTCGACATGCGCGGCACAAAGTTGGTGTGCGGCACCGTCTTCAGCTGCAGCGGGAACGTCCACCGCCTGCCCGCCGAAGCACGCGCCGTTGATCGAACTGTCGGGCAGCCATACAGCGGGCTGGTCAGCGCATCCGCGCCGGCCACGCTCTGCCGCAGCTGGCCTGCTCGCAGATCGCCCGTCAGGCCGAAGTCGGTGAAGAAGGCGAACGTCACCTGGCTGACGATCGGGATCCGGTACTCCATGTTCGCCGGTCAACTGCGTGTCGCCGCCCACCGAAACCAGCCGGTAGATCGGCAGCGGAATCTGGACATTGCCCAGACTCGGGTTGGTCGGATCGCGCGGAACCGTCGTGCCATCCGGGTTGGTCAGGTTGAACAGCACCTTGATCGGAATAAACGTGTAGGGCGATGCCGAGCGCATGTCGAAGCCGCGCAACTCCGTCTCGCCGCCGCCGTAGATGCGGTTCGTCGGCGGGGCCACCTCGCCGCCGAAGCCGTCGATGTGCGCCAACTGCAGGCGGAAACCCAGCACGTTGCGCCCTTCGCGGTTCACCCTCAGGCCCTTCATCGGGTAGAACTGGCGGATAGCTGGCCACCGGCGAGATAGTACTTCACATTGCCGCCCGCGCCCGCCACCGGCACCGAGACATTGAAGTCCTTGCCGGTAGTGCGGCCCGACCGCGCGGTCCAGGCTCGAGTAGCGAGAAGCTCGGCGTGATCACCGAAGTCATGATGCCGTTCAGCTGGTTCTGTCCCGGCCACGCCGCGAACGGAACGCCAGCGACTGGAAGACATTGCGCGTATTGTCGTTGAACGTCGTCACCGACGCCCGCGACAGCGAGTACGTTACGCCCACGCGCGACACGCCCGTCAGCCGCACACAGATGCTTCAGCGGCTCGCTGATCGACACCGTAAATCCGGTCGTCGCCGTGTTGTAGTTGGTCAGCAGCGACTGCTGCGCGTTCGACAGGTTCGCGCTCGTGCCGTTCGCGATCGAGTAGCCTTCGCCGGGTTGTAGTCGAACTTCTGCGGTCGAACACCTCGACGCCCAGCGAGATCGGCTTGTTGCGCAGATACGGCTCGTTGAACCCGAAGCTCAGGTTGCGCGACAGGTCGCCGATGTTCGCCTGCACGCCGAAAGCGTCTCGCCCAGACCGAGGAAGTTGTTGGTCTCGTAGTTCAGCTCCGATAAACGTGCCCGACAGCCCGCTGATGCCGCCGTTCAGGCCGATCGAGTTCTTGCCCTTCTCCTTCAGCTTCAGCAGCAGGTCCACGGTGCCGTCGTCCGGCATTCTGCCGGCGTCTCCGTGTCCTGGTCCGCCTTCAGCGTCTCGAAGTAGCCCAGCTGGTTCAGCCGCAGGATCGAGAGGTCCCACAGCTGGCTGTTGTACACCTGGCCCTCTTCCAGCAGCAGTTCGCGCCGGATCACCTTGTCGCGCGTCATCGTGTTGCCCGTGAACTCGATCCGCGACACGTAGAACTGCTTGCCCTCGTCGATGTCGATGTTCCAGTAGACCAGCTTCTTGGCCTCGTCGAACCGCGGCATCGGCGTCGCCACGATGTTGATGTAACCCAGCTGCCCATACGCCTTGCGCAACTGCTCCAGGCCCTTGCGCAAACAGCGACGCGTTGAACCACTCGCCGTCCTTCTGCGCAAACTGCGCGCGCAGCGCCTTGGTGTTCGTCACTGCCTTGTTGCCCGTGAACGTGATGCCGCCCAGCCGGTAGCGCTCGCCCTCTTCCACCGGCATCAGGATGTCGATGCGCTTGCCGGTCGACGGCCGCAGCGTAAACGGATTGATCCCGCCCGCGTCGCGCACATGCGTCTGCGGCTCGCTGGTCTGCGCCTTGAAGTAGCCGCGGTCCTGATACGCCTGCCGCACCCGCTCCGTGTCCTCGTCCAGCTTGCTGGCGTCGAACGTCCGCGCAAACAGGTTCTCCAGGATGATCGAGTGCGGTATCCCGATCGGCCTCAGGTTCACCATCGCGCGCGCAGCGTCCGGTTGCTCAGGTTGTTGTTGCCGTCGAAGGCGATCTTGCCCACCTTCACCGTCGGCCCTTCCTTGATCTTGAAGGTGATGCGCCACCGACGCCGGCGGAATCGTCTTGACCTCCGTCCGGATGGTCGCGAACTGGTGCCCGTGCTCGGCCAGCAGGTCCTTCAGCACCGTCTCGGCCCGCTTCACCCTGGTCTGGTCGAACTGGCTCTCGACCGACAGCCCGACCTTGGCCTTCTTGAACCGCTCCTGCACGTCCGACTGCGTCACCGCGTTCAGCCCCTTGTAGTCGATCTCGCGGATGGTCGGCTTCTCCCGCACATAGACCACCAGCTGCACGCACTGCGGCGTGTCCACCTTCTCGATGCGCACGTTCTCGAAGTAGCCCGTGTTCCACAGCGAGTTGAAGTCGCGCTCCACCACCGCCGGGTCGTACAGATCGCCCTGGTGCGAGAACAGCCGCGCCAGAATCGACTCCTTGGGAATCCGGCGGTTGCCGATCACCTGCGGCTCGCACAGCGTCTGCGGCCCCTGCGGAGCAGGCGTACTGAAGATACCCTGCGGGTTAGCCCCCACCTGCGCCACCGCGGGGGACAAGGACATACCTGCCACCAGAAAAGCGGCGGCTATAAGGCTGCGGAAGCGGCTGGAGCGCGGGCGCACAGGCTTGGTCTTACACTTCAGGGAGCTTCCGCTCTCTCGATTTACGGTAAAAATACGCACACCCTCACTGCTCTAAAATCACGCCCGCTGGTTCTCAGGGGGGAGTAATTGATTATATGGGAGCAACCCCGCCCTTAGCGAGTGCGCCTGCGAGTTCCTCACTGTTTCACCTCCTGCAACCGACACATTCATCAAGTCCGCCGCAAAAGAAGCCCGATTGAATTCCCTATATATCCGTTGGACGCCGCTCCCCCGCGAACCGCACCAGCCGCGCCTTAATCGCTCACCATTACAGCTTCTTAGCTCTCCAACTCAGCCGAAATGGTGTAAGCCCGCGCAGAAGCATCCCACCGCACTGTCAGCACATTCGGCTGGCAACACACCTGGCAGTCCTCCACATACTGCTGCATCGACCCACCCGACTCATCCACTGTCGTCTCCACCCACTCAAAACACCCCGCACACTGAAACCCAGCCGAATGCATCCCCTACCTCGCCCCGTTTCCGTCGACCCCGCGCATCACCGTACCGGCTCCCACCTTCCGCACCTCAACCAGCGTCGAGTAAAACGTAGCCCCGCCCCCGATATCCGTCAGCCGTCTCGCTCGTCAGCGCATTCACATTCGCCCCATCGCCCGACAGGTCCCGCCCAGCTTGTTCCAGTCCAGCCGCGCCGCCACCACCCCCGCCGCCACCTGCGTCATTCACCACCGCGCGCAGCTCGATCCTTCCTCGCTCATTGAAGACCTCCACCGCATCGCCCTGACGCAATCCCGCGCGCCGCCGCATCCGCTCGATGCATCTCCAGCACACCCGTCCGTTCGCAACTCCATCCGCTGGTGCCGCGACACATTCGCGAACGTCGAGTTCATGTAGTTGTCCGCCTTGCGCGGCAGAAACTCCAGCGGATACGCCCCGCTCCGCGCGCCAGCCCCGCCGCGCGACTCCACCGGCGCCACAAACACCGGCACCGGCACCAGCTCCCCTCGCCCGCTCGGCGTCCTGAACCACTCCGCCGTGCTGAACGGCAGCACCTCGCCAGCCTCATTCGCCGGCAGTTGCAGCGCCACATGCCCCTCGCGCTCCAGCCGCTCCCGCGTAATCCCGGCAAACCACGGGCTCTCGGACCGCAGCGCCTGATCGATCAACTCATCCTCACGATCGGCGAAGCACGCCTCTTCAAATCCCATCCGCCGCGCCAACTCGCCAAACAGCCTCACATTGTTCCTGGCCTCACCCAACGGCTCAATCGCCTGCTCGCGACACCTGCGCAAACAGATGCCCATACGCCCCCTGCACATCCTTCGTCTCCAGAAACGTCGCCGCCGGCAGCAGCACGTCCGCATAATCCGCCGTATCCGTAAAGAACTGCTCATGCACGACGGTAAACAGATCCTCGCGCCGCATCCCACGCAACACATCATTCTGGTTCGGAGCCACCGCGGCTGGATTCGAGTTGTAAACAAACAATGCCTTCACCGCAGGCCCCTGCAAAGAGCGTCAGCGCCTGTCCCAACTCGCTCATATTCACCATCCGCGCCGCACGCCCCAACGGACTCGCCTGCATCAACTCCGGCATCTGCAACGCATCGGAGTCGAAAGGAAACGCCCCGCTCGTCGAAAGCTGCACCCCACCGCCTCGATGCTTCCATGCTCCCGTAAGCAACGGAAGCATCGCAACCGCCCGCGCCGCCGTCCCACCATTCTCGCTTCGCTGAATCCCATAGTTCAGCCGTATCGCCGCTGGCCGCCCTGTCGCTTTCAGCACACAGCGCATACTCCCGCGCCAGCCGCGACAATCGCCTCCGCCGCAATCCCCGTCACCTTCGCCACTCGCTCCGGCGAGTGCTCCGGCCGCAGCACGTGTGCTCGCAGCTCCTCAAACCCGTGCGTGCACGCAGCAATATACTCGCGGTCCTCCAGGCCCTCGCGCAGGATCACATGCATCAATCCCAGCGCCAGCGCCGTATCCGTCCCCGGATGGATCGCCAGATGCTCATCCGCCAGCGCCGCCGTCCGCGTCCGGTAAGGATCGATCACCACCAGCCGCGCCCCCTTGCGCCGCGCCTCCTCAATGAACGGCCACAGATGCACATTGTTCCCGTGAATATTCGCGCCCCACGCAATAATCAGCCCTGCATGGGCAAAGTCCTGCGGCGCCGTCCCCAGCTTGATGCCGTAGACACTCTTCAACGCCTGCCCACCCGCCGCCGAGCAGATCGTCCGGTCCAGTTGCGACGCTCCCAGCCGATGGAAGAACCTCCGATCCATCGACCCATATCCTAGCTGCCCGATCGTCCCCGCATAGCTGTACGGCAGCACGCTCTCCGGCCCAAACTCCGCCGCAATCTTTGTCAGCCTCGCCGCAATCTCATCCAAAGCCTCGTCCCACGATATCCGTTCGAACGCCTCAGCCTCCCGCCCATACTCCAGCGGCCCCTTCGCCACGCCGCCTCTGCGCCGCATCGGATACAGCAGCCGATCCGGCGAGTACACCCGGTCAAGGTACTTCGCCACCTTTCCGCACAAAAATCCTCGCGTCACCGGATGCGAAGGATCGCCCTGCACCTTCACCGCCCGGTCCAGCTGCCCATTTACCCCAACCTGCACCGTCACCAGCACGCCGCAGGAGTCCGGGCAATCATGCGAGCACACCGCATGAACCACACGCCTCCCGGCTATCACCTCGTTCATGCCTTAATTCTAGTCCTTCGGCCTTTATCTCCAGCTATCCGTTCTTGCCTTTACCCTGGCCACCCATTACTGTTTCCTCACAACTACCCCACCATGGCTGCCCCCACGTTCCCCACAACCCGCCTCGAAGCCTTCTCCGACGGAGTCATCGCCGTCATCATTACCATCATGGTGCTCGAGCTCAAGGTTCCGCGCCTCAGCGGCATCGCCGGTCTTCGCCCCGTCCTGCCCACGCTTGCCATCTACGCGCTCTCCTTTACCTTCGTATCCATCTACTGGATAAACCATCATCACCTCGTCCACCGCACCGAAGAAGCCGACCGGGCCATCCTCTACGCCAACCTTGTCTTTCTCTTCTGCCTCTCTCTGCTCCCATTCTTCACCTCCTATCTGATTGAGATGAAGATGGACTCCTTCTCCGTCGCACTCTACGCCATCTCTATGGTCGTCACCGGCTTCAGCTTCATGCTGCTGCGCCTGGCAATCGGCTGGCGGCTCCGCCATAGTGACGCTCTCAGCCCGGAGGACAAGGCTGCCGAGTACAAACACTGGATCTCTCTTGCCCTTTACCTCATCGCCATTCCCCTCGCCTTCTACCACTCTTACTCTGCGCTTGGCATCGTCGCCCTCGTTACCCTCGTCTGGATCTACCCCACCTCGCCCGTTGCCATCCTCGGTCACGACTCCATCCACCCCACCCGCCACCACAAACAGAGCTAGCCACCGCCAGCGTCGAGATCCCTCCCGTCTCTCCACCCGCCCTCGATCCCTCCCCGGCGCTCGCGTTATGATTTCTCCAGTACTTAACCGTTCTCGATGAGTGCGGCTATCCGTGCCACCCGCTTGCGGCACCCATGACCTGTTCTTTGCTACATTTGCCTAACACCTGAGGGTCTTCCAGATGCCGAGCAAACTCCGCCTCCACACCGGCTCCTTCCTTCTCATTCTTCTCGTCGCCATGGCAGTCCCCGCCGCCCGTTCGCAGGACACCCCCGACACCGTCTCCCCTCTGCACACCGCCACCCGGCAGGAGCTCGACGTCATCAAGGTCCTGCTCGCCCAGGAGGCCGCATGGAACAACGGTGACATCGAGACCTTCGCCAAGGCCTACAAAGACTCGCCCGACACCCTCTTCATCTCTCGCCAGGTCAACCGCGGCTTCGCCGGCCTCGTCGACCAGTACCGCCGCGATTACCCCACCAAAGCCGCCATGGGAACCCTCTCTTTCTCCGGCCTTGAGGTCCGCGGACTCGACGACAAGTTCGCTGTCTGCATCGGTAAATACGAGCTCGACCGCAGCAAGAAAGAGGGCGGCCACTCCGAAGGCCTCTTCTCCCTCGTCCTCGAAAAAACCGACCAGGGCTGGAAGATCATCGTCGACCACACCACCTGAGCAGCCTCCTCAGGGAACCATCCCCTCTTGACAAAATGGCCATCCCGCACGACCGGGTCTCTTCGCCCCCACCCGCCGGAGTCTTCATTTCGCGGCCCTTAGAGCACCCAAAGTCCGAACCTAAGATATTTATTTCTAGACTTTGCACAAATATACGCCCCCCTATAGACGACGCGTTTCTTCTCCGCCAAGGTCCTTTCACACACAAAATCAAAAAGGGGCCGAGCAAAATAGCCCGACCCTCAAAATCTTTCGCGCGACGCGCAGTCGTCAAACGGTCATGACCTCTTTTTCTTTTGCCTTGAACATTTCCTCGATCCGCCGTATCTCAGCGTCGGTCAACTGCTGAACCTCTTCGCTCGCCCGCTTCTCGTCGTCGGCCGAGATCAGTTTGTCCTTCGCCGCCTTCTTGATCTGGTCGTTCCCGTCGCGCCTGATGTTCCGGATCGCCGTCTTGTGGTCCTCCAGCATCTTGTTCAGCTGCTTCACCACATCCTTGCGCCGCTCCTCCGTCATCGGAGGCACCGGCACCCGAATCACCTTGCCATCGCTCATCGGGTTCAACCCCGTGTTCGAGGTCCGAATCGCCTTCTCGATAGCCGACACCATGCTCGCGTCATAGGGCTGCACCAGGATCAGCGTCGGCTCCGGCGTGCTCATCTGCCCCATCTGCGCAATCGGAGTATCCGTCCCGTAGTAGTCGACCCTTATCTGGTCGAGCATATGCACATTCGCCCGTCCTGTTCGCGTCGAAAGCAGGTTTGCGCGGAAGTCCTCGACCGACTTCTCCATCCGCTGCTTCAACTCATGGTGTGTCCCCTTCAACGCCTCGATACCAGCCATCGCAGATGCCATGTCGTTCTCTCCAAAACAACGCTTCCTATCTTATAGAAAGACGCTTTAGATTCGCATCTGTCGTCTGCAGCCGACCTCATCCATCGAAGCTTTACCGCGAGACCCCACCCACCTCACGTCAGCCCCACCAACCGCCTGCAAGCCTCCGCCAGATCCTCATCCCTCTTGGCAAAACAGAACCGCAGCAGATCCTCACCTCGCCCCGACCCCGGCGCAAAAAATGCTGTGCCAGCCACCGCAGCCACTCCTGTCTTCGCCAGCAAACTCCGAGCCCGCTCCGCCGCGGTCCTCCCCGGCAGTTTCTCCTCCAGCCCCACCGTCGAAGCCAGGATGTAATACGCCCCATCCGGAACATGCGGTCTCATCCCCGCCAGCCGCAGCGCATCCACCAGCATCCCGCGCTTCTCCTCGTGCTCCAGCGACAGCCGCGCATAAAAAGTCTTCCCCAGCTTCTCCACTCCATCCGCGCATGCATGCTGGAACGGCGAAGGCGCACAAACATACAACAAATCATGGAAGTAGTTGATCGCACCCATCCACTTCGCATCCGCCACAAGGTACCCCACCCTCCATCCAGTCACAGAAAACGTCTTCGAAAATCCCGAGATAAGAATCGTCCGCTCGCGCATCCTCGGCAGCATCGCCGGACTCACAAACTCCGCGCCGCCATAAAGAAAGTGCTCATAGATCTCATCCGTAAAGATGAACAGATCGTACTCCTCTGCAATCTCCGCCAGCGCCGCAATCTCCTCCCGGGTAAAGACCTTGCCCGCCGGGTTCGAAGGTGAGTTCACGATCATCCCCCTTGTCCGTGGCGTAATCGCAGCCCGCACCACCTCAAGATCAAGCGACCAGTCCGGCTCACGCAACGGCACCGCAACCCCCACCGCCCTGATCGACCACAGCGTATTCACGTGATACCCATAAAACGGCTCGAACAGCAGCACCTCGTCCCCCGGATTCAGCAGAGCCATCACCGCCGCATGCAGCGCCCCCGTCGCTCCGCTCGCCACCATCACCTCCCGCTCCGGATCGGCCTCCAGCCCATGCGTCTCCGCAACCTTGCCCGCAATCGCCCTTCGCAGCCGCGCAATCCCATCCATCCGCGTGTAGATGTTGTGCCCTTCGCGCATCGCCCGCATCGCGCCCTCCATCACCACCGGCGGAATCTCCGTATCGCACACCCCTTGCGCCAGGTTCACCCCGCCAATCCGGTCGCACTCAGCCGTCATCGCTCGAATCTCGCTCTGCACCACCCGCGGCGCCAGTTCACTGATCTGCAAACGTCCGATTGCTGTCTGTTCCATGACTATTTCCTATCGCTTCGGAATTGGTATTTCTCGCAATGCAGTAATGACGTCCGAGAAACTCGCTCGGCTCGCATCCATCCCCATACGTGCAACAGAATCCTTCAAGTGTTCCGCGATCTTCTCATCGCTGCCGCCTGTCACAAGAAGCTCAAACACCCGTCCAATGTAGGCATCATACTCGTCGCGCGGCCACGTCGGACCGTCCATCACTCTGATGGGATCCCACACCTCAACAAATACCTTGCGAATCGCGTTGCGTACCTCACGCGAACATTCCTTCGACATGATTGGATAACGAACTGCCATAAACTCCCTTACGTCGTCCTCGCTTGTTTCAAATCAAAGCATACGACGACGCACCCTGCCCAACGCAAAACGGGCCGCGAAATAATTCGCGGCCCGTCCGGCTAGACTAATTGATCAGAAACTTAAGACTTAGGAAGCCCGAAGCAGTAGAGCGTTCCGTCATACGTCCCCAGATACACCTTGCCGTTCGCCACAGTAATTCCAGAGAAGTGGCTAAGCGAAGTAATCTGATCTCCACTCGTCCACAGTTCTTTCCCGGTCAACGCATCCAGTATGAAGATCGTTGCATGAGTCGAGTGAGATGCCCGAATTGTCGAGTCGAAGTTCAGCCCAATATCCGTCCACGCCTGCTGCGTATTCTCGCCGGCCCCGTAAGCAAAGACCATGTTGTTAGCCACGATGGAAGGCTCGCCGCGGTACATATCGCGAGAGACCCACACCGGGACGAGTTCCAGCTTCCCATTCGTATCGACCAGCTTGAAAGCCGCCTCGCCGCCTTCAACCGTCGCCGGAGTATTCGTAATCGGGAACTTGAGATCCGGATGAGCAGGACCCCAGAAAGGAGCCACAACCCAGCGCGTTCCGCTCGAATCCAGCCAGCTGGTCAGTGCACCCCAGCTACCGGCGTTCTGGAAATCCGCAGCCGCATTGCAGAACAGCGGAGTCTTGTAAACAGGCTCGTGATGGTCCGGTCCGCCGGGATTATTTACATCCAGCAGATACAGTCGGCATTCCTTGCCCGACGCGACGATATATTCCTTCCCCTTATAAGTGAAGATCGTGCCGGTATTGTTCGGGTCCAGGTCGCGCTTCCGCAGCCAGTCCCAGTTCGGCGGTGTAAACCAGTTCTTCACCTTCCATGTGCCGTCCGCCGTCTGTTCGAAGCCGACCATGCTGTTGGCCAGGATCAGATTTTTAGGATCGCTCGGATCGTACTGACCATCTCCGGTCGTCGTCCAGACGATGCCGTTGGAATCGATTGAGGGTCCACGCCGTCCCCAGAGACCGCCACTCCGTCCGAAGCCCTCGGTCGTGAATACCTTATGAGTTGGATCATCCACACGCGTCGAGACAATGCCATTGAGCGATTGATAAATGGCGCCAAAAATAACCTGGTTCTTATACAACTGCAGCGGAAATTTGCTGGCTGCACCCATGTTGACGGCCAGCCCACTCTCTTCGCCATTAGAGATCCTGATGGTATGGAGCGTCCCGCCGCCGTCCATCACATACAGCATACGGTCGCCATTAGCCATCGCCGGCCCAATCACCGGTGTATCGGTGCTGCCGCCCGGTCGAAGGAAGTTATTGTGTGTCGCATCCAGAGGCGCTGCTTGAGCGGGAGCTCCCGGCGGTCTCGCGGGCTCTGGCGGCTCTGGATACGTGAAGTGTTTCTGCCACACAATCGCGCCGGTCGCCGAGTCAAACGCGTACAGGTTATCCGAAGCCCCCACCACGAAGACCATCTCTTTGGGGCCCGGAAGACAGTGGGCACATCGTGCACCACCAACGGAGTCATCAGGCCATGCAGAGCGCGAGGACCATTCTTCGTCTCAGTCTTCCACAGCAGCTTCAGGTTCTTGACGTTGTCCTTCGTCAGAGTGTGTTCCTCTTTGTTCCAGCCGGAACGCGCATTATCGCCACCATCCGTAAGCCAGTCGGTGCTCCTGTCGGTGCTGTGGGCGATACCGCAGCAGAGCACTGCGGCGATAAAAAGTATTTGCTTCTTCATGGCAAATCTCCTGGCATTGTCTAACGTATCTGTGGAAGACCGTAAGCGAACAGCGTGTTGTCGTGGGTCGAGAAATAGACCCGGCCATTGGCGAGCGCAAGACCGGTGTGAGCGAAGCTGGTCGCGGCGTCACCGCTCGAATACAGCTCCTTGCCCGTCGTGCCGTCCAGGATGTACAGGACAGCGTTCTTGGCCATCTTCTCCATCTCTGCCACCGTGTAAGGCGTGCCATCCTTCTTGGCGGTGCGCGGCGTCTCGCCCGTCGACAAAGCAAACACCAGCCCATTTGCAGTCACTGGTCCTGCCGGCGAAATCATGTCCCGCGAAACCCACTGCGGAACCAGCGACGGCTTGCCACCGTCGTCTACTACCTTGAAGGCCACGATCGAGCCCGTCGCTGCTGCGCCGTTCGAACCCGGAACCTTAATCGCTGCCTGTCCGCGTATCGCTGCGTAAACCCAGCGCGTCTTGTCCGTCTCGTTTTCGTACGTGGCAAACGTCCCCCATATTCCATTCCCATTGAACTCTGCATCCGGCGTAACGATTGGCTCACTGCGTGCCAGTGGTGTGTGATGGTCTGAGCCGCCCAGCGAACTCGAGTCAAGCAGATAGAGCCGCCCGTCCCGTCCGCCCACCAGTACCACGTCCTTCCCATCCCACGGGAAGACCATCGGCGTAACACCCGGTGCTTCAACGCCCTTCTTCAGCGCCGGTAGCGAACCTTTGGGGGTAAAGTAATCTTTCACTGTCAGCGTCTTCGGATCCATCGCCAGAAGGGTGTCCCCATAGGTCCCCGCAACATCGCCATGCCCCTCTGCCACCTGCCCAAATACGGTCGCTCCGTCCGTCGAGCTGGTTACCCCGCCAGCTCCCGAAAAACCGCTCCCGTTCGTCATGAATTTGACGACATTGAAGCTCGCCGGCTTAACCAGCGGCTCTCCGGGCATCGACGGAATCTGAGGAGGAGTGTAATCCGCCGCATATAGTCCGTTCGCATTGCCCCCGCACCCGTCAACAGTGGATGCATAGATAATGTTCCTGTTCGTATTCAACCCGCTGAGCTTCGCATTCGGCGGCGTGAACTGCACCGGGGGGATATATTTGGCATCGCCATCCTGCTGGCGCAGAGTGTACAGGTTGCCATCGCTGCCAACCTCCCACAGCACAGCGACACCACCGCGTCCAAATCCACGGCCGCCCGCGCTGGTCCCCGGCATCACTACATTCGCCGTCAGCCCACCAGGGCAAAGAGCCGTAGTCTCACCCGCCGGCTTCGACGAGGAACCCAACTTAGTCGTGAAGTAAGGCTGCGCCAGATCGGAGTCGATCGAGAACACGGTATCCGAGCTGCCCCCGATGAACAGCAGCTCCTTGAATCCCTTCCATCCAATCAGATTGCTCAGGTCGATAGGCGCCGTCAATGCCTGCAGCCCAGTCGCCTTGTTGTCGAACTTCATTTTGTAGAGAAGCTTGATCTTCCCCGCCGCAAGGTTCTCTTTAGACAACTCCTTCTCGCCCCGGGACCACCCATCTCTTTGGGGATTGCCACCCGTGCTCGGCCAGTCCGCGGCCCATGCGCACACTCCGGTAGACACCGCCACGCATAGCAACCACATCGCTCTTTTTCGCATGCAAAAGACCTTCCTTCGGATCAATATCTTTCAGCAACCACCAGGCAACCAATACATTCAACTCCCGGCGTTCCATCGCGGAGCAAGTCTGTAATATCTCCAACCGGCAGCATCCATTCACTCACCGGTAGACCAATAAGTCTGGCCTATAAGCAATAGAGGGTACAAAAATGAGACGTCTCATTTTCAAGAGGGGATACTACCCACCCGGCAAGACAAGTGTCAAGAATTATTATCGAGAGCCCTCAGAATTCACTGAATAGCTCATCCACACGAACGCTCTCTACGCCAACCCCGTACTCTCAGCCTGCTCCTGCGCATGATAGCTCGACCGCACCAGCGGCCCGCTCTCCACATGCTTGAAGCCCATCCCCAACGCCTCATGTTTCAAAAACGCAAACTCCTCCGGCGTGTAGTACCGCGCCATCGGCAGATGATCCCTGCTAGGCCGCAGATACTGCCCAATCGTCAGAATATCCACCCGTCGATCCGCCAAATCGCGAAACACGCCGAGCAACTCGTGCATCTCCTCGCCCAGTCCCACGATGATGCCCGTCTTGGTCACAATCTGGTCGCCATCCCGGTCGTAGAACATCTCCGCCGCAATCTCCTTCGCCTGCTCCAGAAACCGCAGCGACCGCTCATACCGCCCCCCGCTCTTAGCCACGCGATAAAGCCTCGGCACCGTCTCGATATTGTGGTTCAGAATCTCCGGCCGCGCCGCCACCACCAGCCGCAGCGACTCCTCATTCCCCTGAAAATCCGGCGTCAGCACCTCCACCCTGCACCCCAGAGCCTGCAGCCGTATCTCTTCAATCACGCTCACAAACGCCCGCGCCGACCCCACATTATCGTCATCCCGGTTCACGCTCGTAATCACCGCATGGTTCAACCCAAGCTGCGCGACCGCATAAGCCACCCGCCGCGGCTCATCGAAATCAATCGGCTCCGGCTTCCCCTTCGGCACCGCGCAGAACCCGCATCGCCGTGTGCAAAGATTCCCCAGCATCATGAACGTCGCAGCCTTCTGGTTCCAGCACTCTCCGATATTCGGGCACTGCGCGCTCTCGCAGACCGTATGGAGCTTCAGCTCCCGCGCCATCTTCTTCAGCGCATGAAACGTCTCGCCCATTGGCGCCTTCGCCTTCAGCCACACCGGCTTCGGCGCAGGCTTGCGCGGCGTCAATCAATCTGCACCAGTTCAGCATTCAATTGGCCAACCGGAGGAGTCATCCCCTCCATTGTATCTGCACTCCACGAACCGGAAACCCTCTACCCTTATTACCGCAGCCGCTCCCGAACCTCAGTCCTCACCAGATACAAAAAGAACAGCAGCGAAAACAGCGCCCGCACCAGAAAGAACCCCAGGTGCGACCTCTCAAAGTAGTAGAAGTCCCCCAGGCTCAGCAGCAGACACCCGCCGTCACCAGCGCCCAGCCCCACTTCGCCAACCGCAGCAGCCCAAAGATCCCCACCGCCAGCAACGTACACAGCCCCAGCACCGCATACTTCGGCCTGCCCTCCCCATACGCCCCATGCAGCCCCGCATACACATTCACCAACGTCATGAAGATCATGAACATGCAGATCCCCGCCAACCCCGGCAGCATCTGCCCCTTCACATTCCCTCTACCTTCACAGCCAAATCAACACCTCTGCAACCTAGTACCTGCAACTGACACTTCATAAGCGTATGCAGATACGCCAGCAGATCATCCATTTCCTGCTGATCCATCGTTATGCCCCATCGCCGGCATCATCCCACGACCATGCTTGATCGTCGCCGTCACGCGTTCATCTGTCGCAGCCGCTCCGCTCGGCAGTGCCGGCTTCTTAAACAGCCCCAGCAGCGAAGGCCCATGCAGCACCCCATCCTTCCGGTCATAGTGGCACACCGAGCACCGCGCCTGAAATATCTCATGCCCATGCATCTGCTGCGCATTCAGCTCACTCAGCGGAGTCGGCGGCGGCCCCGAGCTGGCATCCCAACCCAACCGACGCAACCACCGCCCATCCCAGCACCAGACATCCACCGCCGAACCATCGCATACCCTAATTCTCGCATCCGCCAGCGCGACGCGTCAGCCCGCTCCTTCACTTCAATTCCCCCACCATCATGATTCCGCCGCAGTTCGCCGCCGCAATCGCCGCAACGATCTTATCCATCGCATCGCGATCCGCAGTCGACCCCGGAGCATGGTTCCCCACAATGATCGAAAACGACCACGGTCTTCCCGCTCGCGCAATCCAGATACCCGCTCAGCGCCCGCGTCTCCCCCAGCGTCCCTGTCTTCGCAAACACCTTTCCCTTCAGCTCCTTCGCAAACCGCCCCTCCAGCGACCCATCCTACCCCACCCACCGGCAGACTTTTCTTCCACGCCGCAAACCACGGCTGCGCGCTCGCGTACTGCAACAACCTCACCGTAGCCCGCGGAGTCACCAGATCATGCCCACTCAACCCCGAGCCGTCGTAAAAAACAAAATCATCCTTATCCAATCCCGCCTTACCCACCAGAAAAGCCCGCACCTGCCGCGCACCCGCCACCGTCGACCCATCACCGCAGGCGGCTCTTCTTCCCAAATCATGCAGAAACAACTCAGCATGCAAGATTCTGACTGACCTTATTCGTAACCACCAGGTCATCCTGCAGCGGCCCCGATCGATGCGATGCCAGCACCATCTCATCCTGCGCCGGCGGCGGATCCATCAGACAGCTCACCACCTGCGGCTTACCTTTACCCACAACTAAATCTTCATGACCCGGCTGACTCAGTCCCGTCGTAAACCCATCCGCATCGCTCGCTCTCCGGTGCTTCGCCCGCGCCACCCCTTTCACCACAATCCCCGCGTGCCTCCAGCATCCCCTTCAGCGCCACCGCCGCATACTCCGCCGGATCGTGAATCGCCACCTCCTCCACATCCGGCTTCGCCTTCACCGCAATCGACCCATACACCCGCAGCACCTTCGACCCCAGCTCTCTCTCCATCTGCACATGGACGCCACTCTTCACCGCCCCGGTCGCCAAACCCGAAGCATCCACCATGTAGTACGGCACCGCCGGATCGATCGCCACCGTCGCCGGATCTGCCCACCGCCGCACCCGGCGTCACCGTCACCTTCAATCGATTGTCATTAATCGTCAGAGCCGAAACCGGCGCGCCATAATCCCAAAACGCATCGTCGATCGTCCAGTCCGATCCGCATAAGGCTCCCACGGAAACAGCGTGTCATCTCCCACCACATCGCCACTCACCACCTTCAACCCCGTCGCCGCCACCTGGTCCGCCATCGCCGCCAGATACCGCAGCGGATCGGCCTCCGGCGAAGGCGGTCACTCCGCTGCTCGCTTGACCGCTACGGCAGCGCCACATAAGGCATCTCCCGCCCCGAAAGTTCGCATCCCCGCCACCCACCAGCACCACATCTCCGGTCAGCCTTCCCGAGCCATCGATAACGCCCTTCGCCACCACCCGCGTCTCGAACGTCTTCGTCGGCCCCAGCAGCGCCATCGCCGCCGCCGTAGTAAACAACTTCGCATTACTCGCCGGCTGAAAAAACTGCCCCTCGTTCAACCCATAGATCGGCGTCCCATCCATCTCCGTCACCGCAATCCCCCAGTGCGACCGCGACACCGCCGGATCAGCCAACAGTCCATCGATCGCCTCGCCAACGCAGTACAAGGCCCACCTCGCCCGGCCTTCGCCGCACCGCTCCATCGCACCCACATGTCTGCGTCTGCGCAAACACCAGCGGCTCGCTCACACCAACACCATCACGCACGCCAAACGCAGCCCTCACGCCAGTCACGCATGCGCGCAGTCTAGCACCCACCGCGCAAACCGTTATCCGGCCACGCCTTCGCATACTCCAACTACTGCAACTAACAATCTCTAAAATCCCTCCATGCCCTCCGCGCCCCGCGCACCACGTCTACGACTGGCGCCTCCGCACCCGCACCCTCCCGCTCGGCCCACGAACCCTCATCATGGGCATCCTCAACGTCACGCCCGACTCCTTCTCCGACGGCGGCCACTTCTACTCCCCCGAGCACGCCCCCGACCGAGCCCTCGCCCACGCCCTCACCATGCTCGATGAAGGCGCCGACATCCTCGACATCGGCGGCGAATCCACCCGCCCCAACGCCACCCCACTCACCCCCGACGAAGAGCAATCCCGCATCCTCCCCGTCATCGAAGCCATCCTCAAACAACGCCCCGCACCATCCTCTCCGTCGACACCTTCCACGCCGCCACCGCCCGCCTCGCCATCGAACCCGGCGCCGAGATCGTCAACGACGTCAGCGGCCACACTCTGGGACCCCGCCATGTCCGCCACCTGCGCCGCCCTTCAATGCGGAGCCATCCTCATGCACGCCCGCGGCACGCCCCAAACCTGGCGCACCCTCCCACCTCTCGCGCCCGACGAAGATCCTCCCGCTCGTCCTCGCAGGCCTCGCCCAAAGCATCGCCCACGCCACCGCCGCCGGCCTCCCTCGCAACACATCGTCCTCGACCCCGGCTTCGGCTTCGGCAAACTCGGCGACGAAAACTTCACCCTCCTCGCCAATCTCGCACAGCTCCGCTCCCTCAGCTCCCCATCCTCGCCGGAGCTCTCCCGCAAAAGCTTCCTCACCAAATCCCCGGACATATCTCCCGACACCCGCGACAACACCACCATCGCCGCCAACACCGCCGCCATCCTCGCCGGAGCCCACATCCTCCGCGTCCATGACGTCGCCGCCGCCCGCCACGCCGCCGCCGTCGCCGACGCGATCCTTCAGCACTAAGCAGCATCAAGCCACTCTCTGTATTTCGCTTTGCTTGTCATTCGAGCGCAGCGAAGAATCCCCGCATTTCGCTTTGCTTGTCATTCTGGCGAAGCCAGTATCTCTGTATTTGCCTTTGCCTTTTTGTTTGTCATCCCGCAGGGATCTGCTTTCGCCTTTGCCCTTGCTTTCGCTTCCAAGCCAGGTCGCTGAACGAATATGTAGGCCACAACAGCACCCTCTCTAAACCGGATTCCCCGACGAATCCGTACTCCACGACTCCGTCTGAAACGCAATAAACACCGCTGTCCACGTCCCCTTCGACGGCAGATGGATAAAGAGCGCCCCATCCTGCCACATGCCGTTATCCCCGCCATGATTATTCACCGGATTCCCCTGGTTCATCTGGATGTCATGAAGTCACCATCCACCGGCCCCGTCGGCAAGCCACGTCGGCCAGAGGTCTCCAATTCGCCTCATCTATCTCGTCGCTCCGTCAAAGTACGTTCGTCAGGCGCCATCAGTTCTAGGACTGGTCATAGGAGGCCTCATAAGACTCGCCGAGCGCCCCCGGCCCCTTCAGCAATACCTCCTCGCCACGCACCACGAGATCCCGCACCACCACCGTCCACCAGCTCCGGCGCAACCATCAGATACCCAGAGATCTGGACCTTCGCCGCCCCATCCGGTGAACACCTCGAACTCCCATCAAGTACGAGCGCTGGCACCGAGCAACACTAGGTAAGCCGTCTGACGCAGCTTACTGCCAAAAGATCCCAGCCTTCACCAGATCTCCCACCAGGAGAAGTCCTGAATCTCCGCAACACCACCACCAACCCACCCGACCGCGTAAAAGATCTCCCTTCAAAACCTCCGGCGGCAGCTACGCCAAGCTCTTCGACGAACCTAGGTTCTCAGCTGAACGAACATCTTGGATCAACCGCACCGTCTCTAAACTCTACGGGATTCCCCGAAGAATCCGTCTTCCACGACTGCGTCTGAAACGCAATAAACACCGCCGTCCACGTCCTCTTCGCACGGCAGATGGATAAACAGCGCCCCATCCTGCCACATGCCGTTATCCCCGCCATGATTATTCAGCGGATTCCCCTGGTTCATGTGGATGTCATGAATCCCATCCACCTTTCCGCCGTCGGAATACGCGCTGCCAAACGCGTAAATAACGCCATCCTTGTCCGCAATCGTCATATTCAACAGCGTAATCACAGCATTCTTCAGCGCTGCGGCACGCGCCTCGCCGATCGCCTGCTCCTCGGCGCTAAGCCCCTTCAAGCCCTTCGTCGGCTTCGGCAACAGCGTCATCTGCTGCTTCGTAATCATCGGCTTGCCATTCACCTGCGACCGCACAAAGTCCAGCGCCAGCCCACCCGGCGCGCTCTTCAGCGCAGTCATCCCCATCGGCAGCGCCGTCAACCCCGCCATATCCGGCGGAGTAAAGCCCTCTTCAATCGCATACAAAACCTCCGACCCATCCACCGACTGAATATTCACCGCCACCGTAAATGGTCCGCCCTTTGCGTTCATCGTGATCTGGTAATGCGCACTCGCTCCGCTCACTACCTTCCCGCTAACCGGATCGCCCGCCAGCACACTGTAGTTTGCAATCGGCATCGGCTTACTCCTCTCGCTCGTCCGTCTCCGCCGCCACCAGCGACAACCGTCCCTGCCAATCATCGCTTGTCATCGGCCGCAATTGCATTGCCGCCGGCTCCAGCACCGGCAACTCCTGCTCTCCGATCTCCAACTCCCGCAGCTTACGCGAGATCGAGAACAACCCACCACGCCCCTCCAGCCTTCACCAGCATGTCGTCATAAGCCTTACCCGCGCTGCGCAGCCTCTTGCCCAGCTCAACAATCGCGTCATGCATCCCCACCAGCTTCGACTGCACATTCAAAGCCTCGTTCCGAATCAACTGCGCATCCCGCGCAATCTGCGACTGTTTCCACCCATAAGCCACCGCCTTCAATAGCGCGATCAGCGTCGTAGGCGTCGCCAGCAGCACTCTGCTCTCCGCGCTGTACTCCAGCAGAGACGGGTCCTGCTCCAGCGCCGCCGAGAACAGCACCTCGCTCGGTAAAAAACACACCACAAAATCCGGCGACTCCGGAAACTGTTTCCAGTAAGCCTTGTCGCGGAGAGCATCGAGATGTTTCCTGACTTGTGCCGCGTGAGCTTTCATATACACCGATCGCTGCACTTCATCCTCGCAAGCGCTGGCATTCAGAAACGCGTCGAGCGGTGTCTTCGCGTCCACAATGATCGATCGTCCATTCGGCAGCTTCACCACCATGTCTGGCCGGATTGACACGTCCTCGCCCCGGACAAACTTCTCCACATCGAACGACGCGTACTGCACCATGCCGGAGAACTCTACGCATCTCTCCAAATGCATCTCGCCCCAGTTGCCACGCACCTGCGGAGCCCGCAGTGCAGCCACCAGTTGCGTCGTCTCTTTACGCAAATCCACATGCGATTTCTGGATGTTTTGGATCTCCGCCAACACCTGCTTGTACGCACCCTCGCGCTTCACCTCCAGATCCTGGCTATGCGATGACAGCCTCGCCAGAGACTCCTGCATCGGCTTCAGCAGCATCTCAATCGCCGACTCCTTCGCCGCCAACTCCTTCGCCGCCTCCACCTGCTGCGTCTCCAGTTCGCCCCGCGCCAATTGCATTAATCGCTTGCTGTTCGCATCCAAAGCACTCGCAGCCAGCGACTCGAAACTCGCCTTCAGATTCTTTTCCACTGTCAGCAGCGCCTGCACCTTCTCGTCCGCTGATCTCTGTTCCGCCTCCATCTTCGCGCGCAGCGCCGCCAACTCCTCGCGAACACTCTGGTGCTGGGTTCTCTCTCGCTTCAGCTCTTCGTCGGCAGACTTGAACGCCTGCTCTCTCTCCTGCAACGACCGCCGCAGTGCTTCCAACTCTTTCCGCACGCCATGCGCACGGCCATTTGCAATCAACCAACCCGCGATTGCGCCTGCCAAACATCCGCCGATAAACCACAACACCATGAGTTCCTGCATGGCACCAATTTACGCCAAATATTCGCCAAGCCCAACTCGGCATACAACTGCCGTCACATTAGTTGCAACAACAACTCTTCCGCGTCGAATCAACCAGAAAAGATGCGCTCCCATCCGATTCCCAAAATTTGTCCCCTTGCCGGTCAGACCAAACACATGAGTGGATTAAATTTCAAGAGGCTCCTTGCCGCTCATCCACTTGACAACTCATCCCGAACCACCCAACGCACATCGCCGCTTTGCTTTACACTCAGCGTGGCGCTCGGTATCCTTGAGACTTGGGCATCACAGACTCCATCAGGACAACTTACCGTCTGGAACGGGTCTCTGCACTAATGTTTTGATTTCAGACCCACAGGAGAAATTCATGGCAGCAGTAGACGAGAAGGTTAAGCAGATTATTGTCGAGCAGCTTCAAGTGGACGAGGCCGAAGTCACCCCCGGCGCCAGCTTCCAGGAAGACCTCGGCGCGGACTCCCTCGACGTAGTCGAGCTCGTCATGCAGTTCGAAGAGGCCTTTGACATCCAGATCCCCGACGAAGACGCCGAGAAGATCAAGACCGTCAAGGACGCCATCGACTACATCGAAAAGAATCAGAAGGCGGCCAAGTAGGAATGTCCCAGCCGGTCCAGCAACGGCGCGTCGTCGTCACCGGCATCGGCCTCATCTGCGGTGTCGGCAGGACAGTTCCCGAGGTATGGGACGGCCTCCTCGCCGGCAAGAGCGGCATGGCCGAGATCAAAGCATTCGATCTCACCGGCCACGCCGTGCGCTTCGCCGCCGAGGTCAAGGACTTCGACCCCCTCCTCTTCGTCGATAAAAAAGAGTCCCGCAAGATGGGCCGCTTCATCCACTTCGCCCTCGCGGCCTCGGCCGAGGCGATGGCTCACTCCGGTCTCGTCATCGACGATTCCAACAGCGAGCGCGTCGGCGTCCATATCGGCTCCGGCATCGGCGGATTCGATGTCATCGAACGAGAGCACTCCGCCATGCTCGCCGGTGGCCCCCGCAAAATCTCACCCTTCTTCATCCCGGGCTCCATCGTCAACCTCGCCGCCGGCCACGTCTCCATCAAGTATCACGCCCGTGGCCCCAACGAAGCCACCGCCACCGCCTGTACCTCATCCGCCCACTCCATCGGCGACGCCTTCCGCATCATCCAGCGCGGCGACGCCGACGCCATGATCGCCGGAGGCACCGAGGCCGCCATCACCCCCATGGGCGTCGGCGGTTTCGCCGCCATGAAGGCGCTCTCCACCCGCAACGAAGACCCCGAGCACGCCTGCCGCCCCTGGGACAAAGACCGCGACGGATTCGTCGTCGGCGAAGGCGCCGGCATCCTCATCATGGAGGAGCTCGAATTCGCCCGTGCCCGCGGTGCAAAGATTCTCGCCGAGGTCATCGGCTACGGCATGTCCGCCGACGCCTTCCACATGACCGGCATGGCCCCCGAGGGCGAAGGCTGCCTCCGCGCCATGAACGCCGCCCTCAAGGTCGCCGGCATCTCGCCCGACAAGATCGACTACGTCAACGCCCACGCCACCAGCACCCCGCTCGGCGACGCCCTCGAGTCCAAAGCCATCGAGAACCTCTTCGGCGCCCGCGCCCTCGATCACGAGCTGCTCGTCTCCTCCACCAAATCCATGACCGGCCATCTCCTCGGCGGAGCCGGCGGCCTCGAGGCCGGCATCACCATCCTCGCCATGCTCAATCAAATGGCCCCGCCCACCATGAACATCGTCGAGCTCGATCCCCAGTGCCGCCTCAACTACGTCCCCAACGAGCCAAAGAAGGCCAACATCGACTACGCCCTCTCCAACTCCTTCGGCTTCGGCGGCACCAACGGCTCCCTCGTCTTCAAGCGCTGGACCGAATAGCCTTCTCCTGCTCTTGTCTTTGCTCCCGCCTTTGTCTTTGCCGTCGCTTCTAGGTACCCCAAGGCTTTAGCCTTGGGTCTCATAGGACGACCGCAAAAGCGGGCTTTAGCCCCTGGGGTAATGCCTTCTTCTCCCTCGCGGAGACGCCCTGACCCCTGAAAATCTAGCCCTAAACCGCCGCAATCCCCGCCTGAATCACCACATAAATCCCCCACCATCCAAACACGATCGCCGCCGCCGCGCCCCGTTTTATTCCCGCCACCGTCGACACCCCAATCGTCAGCAGCACCGCCGCCCATATCGCGACGATGTCCACCGAGCTCAGCAGCGTCACCAGCCACTGCGGAGCGCTTCCGCTCATCAGGTAGTACCCCACATTCGTCCCCAGCGTGTTCCTTATGTTGAACGAGTCCCCCGACATCCCCGCATACAGGCTCACCACCGTCAGCACCGAGATAAAAATCAGCGGCAGCGTCCCATAGAACCACACCGCCAGCATCTGGTTGTACGTCGCCCGTCCTCCAAATACAAAATTCGCCGTCCCCAGCAGCACCGCCGAAGCAATCACCCCGACGATCAGGAAGATCACCGGCCCTGCATACATGAACTTGAACCGCATCTCCATCCCGCCGCGCAGCGCCTCCGCCTGCGCCGGCGTGCTGTTCGCAATCTGTTCCTGCAGCGCCGCCGACTGCTGAATCACCCCATCCACCAGGGTAGACATCCCAACCTTGTTCAACACCACATACGAAAACGCCAGCCCCACCAGCGCCGACACCAGCCACGGCATCCACCAGCTCGCGTTCCGCCGTATATCCTCGAACGTCTTCGTCGGCGCCACAAAAGTGTCCACCACCCGCTCCACCTGGCTCAACCCGCCACCACCCGACCTGGCCTCGCTCATCGACCCATCCCGCCTCGCCGCAATCTCGCTCATCGTCTCTCTCTTTCCGTGCGCGTCTTCTTCTGGTGCCGCGGCGCTTTCTGCTGCCGCCGCGTTCACTCCACGACTGCAAAGGATTGTAGACCCACTGTCAAACAAGCGACCGGGGGCAGCACCCTGGAGCCCTCGGCCAGCGCGCGCAAAATCCAGCGACACCGCTGTAAAATCCAATCAAAGCCTTCCCCGAGGTCAGCAAATGCCGGACTACACCAAGAACGCCGACGCCATCTCCCGTCTCACCCCCGAACAGTTCCAGGTCACCCAGCGGAGCGCAACCGAGCGCCCCTTCCAGAACGCCTTCTGGGATCACGATGAGCCCGGCCTCTACGTCGACATCGTCTCCGGCGAGCCTCTCTTCACCTCCCTCGACAAGTTCGACTCCCACTGCGGCTGGCCCAGCTTCACCAAACCCGTCGAACCCGCCAACGTCGAAGAACTCTCCGACAGCACCCACGGCATGGTCCGCACCGAAGTCCGTTCCACCCACGGCGACAGTCATCTCGGCCACGTCTTCGACGACGGCCCTCCGGACGCAGGCGGCCTCCGCTACTGCATCAACTCCGCCTCCCTCCGCTTCATTCCGCTCGACGAGCTCGAATCCGAAGGCTACGGCGAGTACCTAAAACTTTTTGAGAAGAACTAGCTCCTGGCCATTAGCTTCTAGCTAAAAGCTAATGGCTGGAAGCTAACAGCTAATGAAGGAGAACAATCATGTCCACCACCGAACGCGCAGTCCTCGCAGGCGGATGTTTCTGGGGAATGCAGGATCTCATCCGCCGCTACCCCGGCGTAATCTCCACCCGAGTTGGATACACCGGCGGCGAAGTCGCCAACGCAACCTATCGCAATCACAAAGGCCACGCCGAAGCGATAGAGATCATCTTCGACCCGCAAAAGATCACCTATCGCAAGCTTCTCGAATTCTTCTTCCAGATCCACGACCCCACCACCCTCAACCGTCAGGGCAACGACATCGGCGACAGCTACCGCTCAGCCATCTTCTACACCACCCCCGAGCAGAAACAGATCGCCGAAGACACCATAGCCGACGTCAACGCCTCAGGCCTGTGGCCCGGCAAAGCCGTAACCCAGGTAGTCCCCGCCACCGCCTTCTGGGAGGCCGAACCCGAGCACCAGGACTACCTCGAGCGCATCCCCAACGGCTACACCTGCCACTTCATCCGCCCCAACTGGACACTCCCCAGGCGAGTCGCTGTCTAGATCTGCGAGAGACCTATCCGTCCGTAGCGATCTGGGCGCCGATCAATAACCATCGCTTCGATGACGACTCCGGCAAAGGCCGTGGGGCTTCCTGAGGCAGGTTATGACCCACGCCGCCTTTGATAATCCGGAATGCATGCTTGCCTGAAAATCACGGGCAAACCAGAAGCTTGCCGATAACTGGACTCTACGGGAGCGGTATCAGTCGTGCGCGATCTCTGCGCCGCATACAAGGCGAAAGTGCTCAGTTGGATGCGCCCGAGCAATTAAATCTTCACGCGACTGCAACATACTGGGTAACAATAGGCCATCCGTTGGGAACAACCTGGTCCGAGGTTATCGATATGCCCTCTACTAACTATTTTGAGGAGCTGTATGGCGTCACAGAAGAACGTGCTCTTAACTTCTGGGCCTCCAATCTCCACGAAGCGATAGGAAGTAAGCAGTGGTCCCGGATTCGCGACTCGACGGGTGTCTATCTTGCGAGCGTGCTCGGTCATTTCTGCCTGCAGTCGGTGGATCGCAGGGCGATCCTCTCTGACAACTACAGTCCCAGCGATCAGGAGTTCCGCCAGTTTGCGGACCTGACCCAGATCGCTGAACTGATGATGCAGCAGCTCGTCAGCGCGAAGAACCCACTCTGGATGGAGTCGGCCGGCGCGCACATTCTTCTCTACGCTGGATTCTTCTACAACCAGAACAAGAGCCGGCACAACATCGAGTTCTACTCACACATGGGGAGAGAATGCTATCTCATGGCGGCAGTGGGAAAGAGGGAAAAGATGATGAAGCTGATGGCGGCTGGCTTTCATCAATACCTCATCCATTTGGCCAACCTCCATCAACATCTGCGGGAAAGCAGATATTTGATAAAGATGCAGAACTAAACACCTCGCCCAGGGTTAGGTTCTAAATCCGCGTTCACGGAACAGGCGAGAAGCCTTCTTCACAATCCGTTAACGTTTGCAGCGGTCTCTTCGACGGGACAGCGCATAAACTTCTTCTGCATCCTACATCCAAGATGGTCCACCATATCGCATATAAAAGGAGGCGTGATGAAGCTCACAGGCAGGAAGGCTCTTATTACCGGCGGTAACAGTGGCATCGGTCTCGCCACGGCCCGACTTTTCATTGCGGAGGGCGCGCAGGTCGCCATCACCGGCCGTGACCAGAAGACACTGGATGAAGCGGTTGCTGAACTCGGATCGAACGCGCGGGGCTATCGCGCCGACGTTACGTTGGCGGAGGACCGTAAGCAGCTCTTCGCTGAACTCGCCAAAGACTTTGGCAAACTCGACATCGTCTTCGCCAATGCAGGCATCTCTGGCAGGACACCGACCGGCAGTACCGACGAGGCTGTCTTTGAGAACATCGTTCGTACCAACCTCAACGGCGCATTCTTTACCGTCAATTCTGCCGCTCCTCTGTTGAACGACAACGGCAGCATCATCTTCGACGGATCAGTGCACGACTATCTCGGTCAACCCGGGCTCGCAGCATATGCGGCCACGAAAGGCGGCGTCGTCTCGATGGCGAGATCTATCGCCGCAGACCTTGCGCCACGCAAGATTCGGGTGAACGTGGTGGCCCCGGGAGCGACGAAGACTCCCATCTGGAAGCGCGGGTCGCGCGCCAACGCCACCATTGAGGAATCCGCAAAACTCTCCGACTTCCTGTCTTCCACCATTCCACTCGGCCGTTGGGGCGAACCGGAAGACCTCGCCAAGGCTGTGCTCTTCCTCGCCTCGGACGATTCGTCATACATCAATGCGGTCGAGCTGATGGTTGACGGCGGAATGACGGGCGCACCGTTCGGAGCCCCCATTCTTCGCGGCTGACCCTAGAAAATGATCCGCGCTCTTACTCCACCCCAACCCTGTCATTTCGACCGAGTGATTCACAGCCCCACCGTGAATCACGTGGCGGAGAGCTTGTCCTGAGCGAAGTCGAATGGAATCCGCTTTTCTACCCATGCCCCATCCCGCCCAGACGCCTTGTCTTTAGCTCATTGCTCGTTGCTCATTGCTGGAACTCGAAAAGCCTTTGTCTTAACTCGCAGCTCACAGCTCATAGCTCGCAGCTGGAAATCCAAAACACCTTTGCTTTCAGGATCTTCCAACTATTTTCGCGAAATCCCTCAGTAAAATCGCATGTCAAGCCCCCTCACCCTCAAAAAATTCCGCAACTCCAACTCCGGCGAGCACTTAGCCGACAAAAGAAAAGTGGGCATTAGTTATCTGCCACTTAGTAAAATAGAACTAGAAGATTTGAGAATGAACATCTTTCGCGTCTGAGAGATTCAGCGAGATTCAACCAAGGCTCGGTCATCCACCGGATCTAACTCATTGATTCTGGCTATTTTAGCCATAAGTCCTTTGTTTAGACGATTTTGCGGACACATCCGTTCTGCAAACCGCTGAAAACAAATACTTTGTCGAGGGCAATGAGGGGGTGGGGGGGGTATATGCAACTGGAAAGGTAACAAATAGGGAGGACCGGAGCTAGCTCTTCACCAGCCCCATCGCCTCCACCGCCGCACCAACCCGCAGCATGGTCGCCTCATCGAAGTGCCGCCCCATCACCTGCACCCCGATAGGCAGCCCCGCAGCCGTCTCGCCGCAAGGCACGCTGACGCCGCAGATACCCGCCAGGCTGGCTGCCACCGAATAGATGTCCTCGAGGTACATCTTCAGCGGATCGTCGGTCTTCTCCCCCAGCTTGAAAGCCGGGGTCGGTGTAACCGGCGACACCAGGACATCCACCTCCTGGAACGCCGTCAAAAAATCGCGAGTCAGCAGTGTCCGAACCTGCTGAGCCTTCCGGTAGTAAGCGTCGTAATAGCCCGCCGAAAGCGCATAGGTCCCAAGCAGAATCCGCCGCTTCACCTCCGCGCCAAAGCCTTCATCGCGAGTCTTGCGATACATCGCCGAGAGCGTATTCACGCCCTCAGCCCGGAAGCCGTATCGCACCCCGTCGAACCGCGACAGGTTCGACGAAGCCTCAGCAGTCGCAATCACGTAGTAAGTCGGCACAGCATACTTCGTATGCGGCAGACTAACCGGCTTCACCACGCAACCCGCCGCGCGCAACCCGTCGAGCACCTGCTCGATAGCCGCGCGTATCTCCTCATCCAACCCCTCGCCGAAGTACTCCTTCGGCACGCCAACCCGCAGCCCTTCCACCGGCCTGCTCCAGCGCCGCAACATATCCATCCACCGGCCGATCCGACGAGGTAGCATCCATCTCGTCCTTGCCCGCCAGCACCTCCAGCATGGTCGCCGCATCCTTCACCGTCCGCGTAAACGGCCCCACCCGATCCAGCGAAGACGCAAACGCAATCAACCCATACCGGCTCACCCGCCCATAAGTCGGCAGCAAGCCAACCACCCCGCAGAACGCCGCCGGCTGCCGAATCGACCCACCCGTATCCGTCCCCAGACTACGCCACCGCAAACCCCGCCGCCACCGCCGCCGCCGACCCGCCGCTCGACCCGCCCGGCACCCGGTCCAGCGCCCGCGGATTCCGCACCACCCCGTACGCCGAGTTCTCATTCGAACTACCCATCGCAAACTCATCGCAGTTCAGCTTGCCCAGCAGCACCGCCCCAGCCGCCTCCAGCTTCCTCACCGCGGTCGCATCGTACGGCGGCATATAGCCCTTCAGAATCCGCGACCCCGCCGTCGCCGGCGATCCCTCCATCGTCAGCACGTCCTTGATCCCCACCGGCACGCCAGCCAACGGACCCAGCGCGTCACCCTTAGCCGCCGCCGCATCGACCTTCGCCGCCTGCGCCAGCGCCCGCTCCCGGCTCAGCGCCAGAAAGCTATTGATCCCCTTACCATCAGTCCCATCTTCCGCAGCAATCCGCGCATAATGCTCCTCCGCCAGCGCAGCCGCACGTCTTCGCCTTACCGACCACCGCCGAACGAACACCATCAATCGTCAACCCGTCCAAACCCAATCTCCTCAAACTAGCTACTAACACAGCACTACTATCGCTCAATCACCTTCGGAACCTTGAAGAATCGCCCATCCGTCTCCGGAGCCGCAGCCATCACCGCCGCTCGATCCAGCGAGGGCCGCACCTCATCCGCTCGCAGAGTCTCGCCCCGCTTGTGCTCCTCAGGCCCAGCATCTCGCCCACCTGCGCCATCGCCGGAACGCCCGCCGTATCCAGCTCATTCAACTCCGCGATATATCCCAGGACCGCGTTCAGGTCCCGCTGCATCCGCGGCTCTTCCTCGGCCGTCAGCTCCAGGTTCGCCAGCTCCGCCACGCGCCGCACATCCTCAACAGAAACGCTCATCGAACTCATACGTTGCCTCTACTCCTCACTCGCGAGTCTCTGCCGCAAAAACCCTTCACCTCAAAGTGTATCCCGCTCACGGCTACCCCTGCGATCCTGGCCAGTTCGCGCTCCAGCACTCCGCGCATCGACTCCATCTGCTGCATCCACGCCTTGTCCGACACCATCACCCGCACCACCCCAGCCTCAAACCCCGCAACCTCGCCATGCGCAGCCATCGCCGATCCACACGCCACGGGCCACGCCGTGGCAAGGCGGTCCTCCTGCGGCATCGCACTCAAGCTGCGCCCCAGCGTTCCACGCAATAATCCCCTCATCCCTTCCATTCATCCCCTCCTCTTCGCAGCGTCCATGAGGGCAACCTCTCTTACCGCACTCTCGACCATCTCTACGGTAGTCCGCGTCATGCAGTCCGTTGCCTGTCCATCGAAATTAAATCCCAGGTGCAGATACCCGCAGCCCTCCCCCGGAGCCTCAACTCCTATAGCTCTGGGGCCTACCGGGCCCCACCGTCCGTTGCGGTTCGGGCCGTTGATCGACACCGTCGGGGTTCCCAGAATCGCGCCCAGATGCATCACTCCGGTATTTACGCTCACCAGCACTCGGGCACCCTGGAGCACTCGCGCAAGACTTGCAAAGCCGTCGCTGCCTACAAATGCAGTCGCGCGCAGTCCGGCTTTATCCATTCGTCGCAGAAATGGCGCCATTCGCTCCATGTCGCTCTGAGACCCCGTAATCGCAAAAAGTGTCTCGGGCTCTGAGATTCGTTGCGCAAGTTCTATCCAGCGTTCCTCAGGCCACTCTCGCAGCCAGCTTCTGGCGCCGGAGGCCCATAAGTGGAATACCACTAGGTCTTTTTCGTTTGCGAAGCGATTCACTGTTGAGGGTATCTGCAACTGTGCCGGACTGCCTGCGGGAATATCGAGTCCGCGGAGCAGGCCACGAAAGTTATCCACCTCATGCCGATCGTCCCGATGCTCTACCGACAGGTCATAGCCGCGGCCGCGATACTGTCCTTTCGTCGTAAATCCGGCCGTAAATTTCGCTCCGGACATCAGGCTGTAGAAGGCGGTTAGCCTTTGCCACGACGTAAAGTCGAGCAGCACATCGAAGCGTTCGGCGCGAATTGTCTTTATGCTCTGAAAAATGTGGGTTAGATCGATCCGGATGCGCCGGTCTATCCCGCCGATTAATTCGGCGGCGGCGGCATTTTGCTTCATGCAGAGATGGAGGATATCTGCCTTCGGGAATGCGCGTCTTAGATCCGACACAGCCGCGGAGAACAATAGCGTGTCGCCTAGCGCTGGAGAGCACATCACTCCTATCTTCTGAACCTTTCCCGGCCATCGGCGGCGGACTCGAAACGAAACCAATAGATTCAGCAGCGGGATTCCCAGCCAGAAATCCAGCAGTCTGTTCTTTTTGCTTCCTCGGCGCATCTGTCGATTGTAACGACCCTGGCTGCGGAAGTTGACCTGTGCGCCCGGGCGGTTGGGATTGGTGCGGTTGACGGGAGCTACCCACCCTCCCTATCAAAATCGCGCAAAGTATTCAAACGATGCTAGTTAGGTTTGGACTTCGGTCTAGGGCAGGTCCCGATTTATCCGGTCCTGGTGAGGAGCCTGATCTCTTCCAGTGGATTAGGAGGGGAGTTCTGAGCAGTTTTTTGTCAAGCCGTGGTACCCGGGAAGAGAGCGGTGTGAATCTGGCTTGTGGCGTTTTGGGTGGGAACCGGAGGGCCCGATTCTCCGTAAGGAGAGTGCAGGCTCCTATGATTGCCGCTTGTGCGACGCGTTTGTGCGCTGAGATGGCGGCCTAACGAAATTCGAGGTCCAAAAATGATTCGACTTTCTGCTGCCGCCGCGGCTCTTGCGGCGCTAACGGTGACGTATGGCTTTGGACAGACTCCGTGCCGGGGGACGGCGTTGACCGGCGTTGTCCGGGACAGCACGCAGGCGCTGGTGCCTGGGGCGACGCTGATGCTGGACGGGAACCAGAAGGTGGTGAGCGGATCGGATGGGCGATTCCGGTTTACGTGTGTGAGTGAGGGGCGGCATAGCCTGTCCGCAGAGGAGCAGGGCTTCCGGCGGATGGAGATGGCGGTGACTGCGCCACGGCCTGGTGAGGTCAGTGTTGTGATGCAGGTGGAGGTGGTGGAAACGCAGGTGCAGGTGAGTGCCCTGCAGGATACGGCGGCGGAGAGCTCGAACGCGAGCGGCCCTACGCAGACTCTGTCCGGGGACACGCTGCTGTCGCTGGCCGACGATCCTGACGATCTGCTACGGGAGCTGCAACAGATGGCCGCGGCTGCAGGCGGGAACCCGGCCAATGCGACGATTGCGGTGGATGGGTTCCAAGGGTCGAGCGGTCTGCCGCCCAAGAGCTCGATTGCCTACATCAAGGTAAATCCGGACCTTTATGCGGCGGAGTACCAGGAGCCGCCGTTCGATGGAAGCCGGGTGGAGGTGTACACGAGGCCCGGACAGAAGGCATTTCACGGCGCGTTGTTTATGACCAACGGCTCGCCGTGGGAGAACGCGCGCGACCCGTTTTCGACGAGCAAAGCGGCGATCGGCAAGCAACGCTATGGGTTTGAGTTGAACGGGCCGGTGCGGAAGACGGGAAGCGACTTTGCGATGACGCTGGAGCATCGCAGCATCGACAACTTTGCGGTGGTGAATGCCGTGACTCTGGACAGCAACGGGAATCAGGTGAACACGATCGCCAATGTTCCGACGCCGCAGCGGCTGTGGGTGGGGACGGCACGGATGGACTGGCAGCTGGGGCCGAAGAATACGTTCATCGCCAGCTACAACGAGAACGTAAATCACCTGACCAACCTGGGAGTGGGAGGAGCGGCGCTGGCTGAGACGGGATACGACAGCGCGCGTTACGAGCACATGTTCCGGCTGAGCGATGTGACGACGATCTCTCCGCGATTGATGCACGAGGCGCGGGTGAGCTTTCGCTGGGACGGGGAGACGGATACGCCTGTCTCGACCGCGCCGCAGGTACAGGTGGCGGGCGCGTTTACCGGGGGTGGTGCCGCGCTGGGTCCGCAGCGGTTGCGGGAGCTCAATATCGAGGCCGATGACGACGCCATATGGACGCCGAATAACCACAACATCAAGTTCGGCGACTATTTGATGATCTATGACGAGCACCGGACTCTGACACAGAACTTCAACGGGACGTACACATTCGGTGGCGGCATCGCTCCGGTGCTGGACGGGAACGGCAACCCGATCCCCGGTGAGACCGAGACAATTACGGGAGTGGAGCAGTACCGGCGCGCGCTGCTGGGGCTTGCGGGCGGAACGCCGACGGCGTTCAGCGACGTCACGGGCAACCCTCAGGTGAACTTTACGCAGGTGCAGAACTCTTTGTTTTTTGAGGACGACTGGAATGCAGGGCACAGTCTGCATATTGCGTATGGCGTGCGGTATTACGTGCAGAATGCACCAACGATTTTGAATACGGCGACACCGCGGCTGGGGATGTTGTGGGCTCCGGATAAGAAGGGGCGATGGACGCTGCATGCGCATGCGGGGATGTTCGCCGGACAGCTGGGACCTAGGACATACGCGGAGATACTGCGGATGGACGGAGTGCAACGGGTGACCAGCACGATCTACAACCCGGTATATGTGAATCCGCTGGCCATCGGAACGGCGATTCACAGCGTGCGTACGATCGCTCCGAAGCTGACCAACCTGACGTGGCAGGCGGAGAACATAGGCGGGACGCGGGCGCTGCCATTCGGATTGAATCTTTCGATGGATTACTACCTTGGCCGCTTCTGGAACTACGAGCGCACCAAAACGTCAACTCGCCGTTGGACGGCAACCCGCTGGGGCCGCGGCCTGGCGCACAGAACCTGAACGTGTTGCAGATGCAGAACAGCGGCCAGGGGAGAGTGAACGCCCTCTTCGGGGGTCTGGAGGATCATGCCTGGAAGCGGTTGCAGCTGTTTATCGGCGGGGTGAGGGTGGAGCTGTTGGACGATACAGACAACAACCCATTCTTTACGCCGCAGAGCTCGACCTCCAACGCGGGCGAACTTGCATTCCGAAGCAATCAGCATACGTGGAATCTGTTTGGAAACGGAACGCTGAAGCTGCCGGCGAAGCTGCAGCTGAGCTCGAACTTCAACGCAGGCAGCGGCAACCACTACAACATCACGACGGGCTTCGATAATAACGGCGACGGGAACTTCAACGATCGTCCGCAGTATGCGACGCCGGGCACGCCGGGAGCGATCCAAACGCCGTTCGGGCTGCTGGCGGCGACGGGCGGGACCGGGGTGTTTCCGCGAAACAAGGGGGTGATGCCCTGGACGATCTACCTGGACGCAAATCTGCAGCGGGCGTTTGTGCTGACACGGAATTCGAAGGCGGAACATCAGCAGACGCTGACGGTGAACCTGCGGTCATCGAATGTGCTGAACCACCTGAATGTGACGCAGGTGGGCGGAGTGCTGGGGTCGCCGCTGTTCGGCGTGCCTTATGCGGCGGATAATGGTCGGCGGGTGGAGGCGGGACTACGATACAGTTTCTAAGGCTGCGGTACAGCTTCTGATCTGGCTCAGGCGATGGTCTTGGCGGAGAGGGTGGCGCGCATCTCGCTGCTGTCGCTCCACGCGACGCGCAGGCCGCCGGAGACCGGCGCCGCGCCAAGCAGGCGGACGATGGAGAGGACGGCGGAGACCATGACCGGCGATCTTCCCTTGTGCCAGAGTTCGGAGAGCGGGCGGATTGCGCCTTCGGCATCGGGGTGGAAGGTGCGCTCGTCCCAGCGCCGGGAGCCCTGGGGAAACTGGGGGTAGTCGCGGATGGCGTCGAGCGTGGACTGAAGGATGCGGTGCTTCCACGGCTCGGCATACTGCGGCATGAAGAGGACGTGGCTGCGGCGCTCGCGGCGAACCTCGTGGACAAAGCCGGTGAAGTCAGTGGCGTGGGTGAGATTGAGGTTGGCGTTCGGCTCAATGCCGTGGCGGTCGCCGCCAGAGATGACGAGCTGGTTCCAGCGCGCGGCTAGGTCGGCCACTTCGCGGTTCTCTTTCCAGTTGCGCAGGCCGTTGAGTTCGAGGGCGTGGATGAACTGACCGTACTGGGCGAGGAAGTCGTTGACCAGGACGCGGTGGGGGTCATCGCCGATGCGGTAGAGGTCCCATATGGGGTGGTTGAAGATGATCAGGACGTTGGGCAGCTCATCCAGTTCGGCCAGTATCGCGTGCAACTCGCCGAGAACGCGATCCGCGACAGGCTGGTTGGTGGTCCGGTTGGTGAAGGACTCCAGGCGCGCCATCCACTCCGCGCCGGTGGCGCTGGGAAGGTTGTGGACGCCGAGGTGGAAGGCGGTGTTTCCGAAGGGAACGGTCCACTCGACCGAGACGGGGATGTGGCGGGCGGAGGGGACGGAGCGCAGCAGCAGCGGAGCCTGGATGGAGTCGTGGTCGGTGATGGAGACCAGGCCGGGAAGCTGGAGGTGGTTCTCTATCTGAGAGCGCTCAAGGTCGAAGGCCAGACGCGGAGTGAGGGGCGGCGTCCAGTAGCTGCGGGCGTAGTCGGGGCGGATGCCGGTGGTGTGGAGGCAGCGGGCCTCGAGCCAGCGCATGATGGGCTGCAGGAATGCCCAGTCTGTAGAGAGTTCGGCGATGAAGTCGAGGGTCTCCTTGGACTGCGAGGTATGGGAGTGAAGAGAGACGCCGGTGGCAAAGCCGGTGGCAGCATTGGGCTCGCGCCAGAGGTAAGAGATGCTGGTCTGATTGACAGCTATTCTGCTGTGGCCCAGGGCTGAATTGCTGCGGCTCAAGGCTGTCTTGCTATTGCTCAAGGCTGTCTTGCTGTCGCCCATCGCGGCCTCCGTGGTCTGGCTCCAACTGTGGTAAGTGTCGGAAACAGAGGTTACGGGGCTGTGACTGCACTGAGAATGGTGCTTGAAAAGAGGCTAAATACAGTAACTTGAATGGTTACCGTGCGGATATCGGCTATTGCATCCCTGCGACGGTCTCTGCCTGCTCGCGCTTCGATTGGGGCTTAGATACCGAGGCCGAAGTCTACGTCCTGCTCGTCGCCGGAGTGCGCATAGAAGTCGTAGGGAGTGCGGCGGTTGAACTTATAGCGCTGGCGGATTTCGCGGCCCACGAAGAGCCCGAGCGCGACGGCTCCCAGACCAGCGGAGATCCAGCCGACGGTCCGCAGAAGCGTTGATTCCGCTTCGGATCCCTCGGCCACGCTGGCTTCGTCGAGGTCGGTTTCGTCCTCAGGTGCTTCGTCGAAGTTGCGGGATGTGCTGGCGTTGCTCATAGACGGATGATACCGCAGGTTAATGAGGATGGTCACATCCCACGATGTGGGGAGTGAACCGAACATCCTGGTCACCTGCGATCCGGGCTCCTTGAACCGGATGACTGCGAATCATTGGACGACGGGGTGCCGGGAGGGTAAGCAACGACGGGCAATGTCGTCTAGGTGACATCGACGTTCTGGAAGCCGAGGCTATAGAGCAAGGTGGTGACGGTAGCGCGGGCGTTTTTGCGGGCGGTATCGAGGATTCCATCGGCGAGAGCCGACTCCTGAAGCTGCTTCTCGGCCTTGGCGCGGGTTTCGGACTCGAGGTCCTGATCGGCCGGGACCAGCAGGCCGGTGGTACGGGCGTAGACCCGGGTGTGCTGGTTATCGATAGTGGTGACGAAGAGCTGAGAGGCAGGCAGAGCGACGTGGATGGAACGGACGCCGCCGGACTCAGTGATGCTGACATCTTCGGGCTTGAGCTGCGAAAGGTCGATCCCGGCTATCGACTGACCGTGCACGACAAGCAGGATGCGGTCGCCGGCGAGCAGGTCTGGCAGGACGGCGCTGGATTTGCTGCCCTCGACGACGGTGTCGATGGAGTAGACAACTGTTTCGAGACGGTTAAGGCGCTGGATCTTCTGGACTACCGCGGGGACTGACGTGTCGAAGGTTGCGGGCCGTCCCGTGATAAGGGTGGCCACCCGCGCAAAGAAGCCGGTGGTGGCTTGACGCACGAAGACGCCCATTGCAGCAGCGCCGAGGACAAGCGCGAGAAGAAAAGCGACGAAGGTCCCGGAGAACGAACTGCGGCCGGAGGAGTATTGAGTGGTCATGCTGGATTGGATGCTACTACCGGCAACTGGAAAACGAATCAACCCGTTTGAAGAAAACCCGACGGAATCGTGCCCGACATTACTTCATTCTCGGCCGACATAAAGGCTACCCGCTTCACCAGGTGCCAATGCGGAGGACAGCGCCGGTGGTAATGCGCAGCGCGTCTTGCGGTTGAATCAAGTCAGCGTTCGCCATCCATGCGTGGGAGTACTCAACGTCGACGAGACGCCAGGCGAAGGCGCGCGTCAGCACCAGGTCGAAGCCACTGCCGACGCTCAGAGCAGGGCCATATCGCGATAGTTCGGTAGACCACTCGCTGCGCATGGGGTAATGCGGGAGGGTTCCGCTGCCGTCTGCCCATTCGCCCAGTAACTTCTCCCGCTGAGCGGCATCGCTGATATCGTGAGTGACTCTTCGGCCTCCAAACATCGTCTGCAGGAATGGGGAGACACGGTGGGCGGCCAGCGGAGTCCAACGCACTCCTCCGCCGAAGAAGAGCATGTCTCCGCTCTGATTGGCAGCGGGCATGTTCATGACCAGGCATCCGCTGAGTTCGCCGACAAGCTGAAAGTAGGGGTTGACTCGGGAGGCCCCTGAGCCGCCGCCGCCAATGCAATTCTGGTTGGCGCCGAGGAAGTGTTCATAGACTGGAAAGGCGGAAAGCTCGATGTCGGCTTCCTTTGGATATTCGCGTTCAAATTGCGGCTGGGGCGGACGGATGTATTCGAAGGGTTTTTCGCCGCCGGCTTTGTACTCGGCGACGAGTTTTTTGCGGAGGCGGAAGTCCTCACCACGCAGACCGAGGCGGCTGTCGCGACTCCACGGCAGGTGAAACGCCATAACATTAGCGAACGAGCGGCCGGGATTGAGGAAGGACCGCGCGAGAATAATCAGGGGCCGATTGGTAGTTCGATTCTCGAGCCCCATGATGGCGTATCGATCGGCTGCATCCTCGCCGAGCATATCGATCGTGCCCAGGGTCGGAGTGAGGGCGAGGGTAATAAAGCCGGGGGATGCGTGCAGCATCACGTTTCCGATGGAGGCCTCGCTGATCGGGCCGATCTTCCACTGGGTGTGCCAGATCGCCGAATAGACCATCGAATGCAGAAGGCTCATGTAGTAGTCGCGGCCATCGCCGAACTGGACATTTTTGTAGCGGGGATCGTTTTGCCGTTCGATGTATCCGAAGACGGAGCCTTCGATGGTGTGGCCGGCATAGGGGGCCATGAAGCGGTCGCTGTCGCTCCAGCCGCGGAGCTCGCCCACAGAATGGAGCCAGTTATTGAGCCACGGTCCGTACAAGGCGTCCCGGGTTCCGGCTTCCGTCCAGAGATTGAAGGTGTGCATGACTCCGGTGTAAAGGAGCGACTCCTGGAGGGCGATTCTCCATTTGACCTTGGTTTCGGGGACCGGCAATGGGGTGGCCAAGACCAGGGAGCCTGAGCTTGAGCTGGCAGGTAGGGTGTCAGGGCTATCCGGAAGCTCGCTGAGCTTCAAGCTTGTATCACTACCGGTGATCTTCCCGGGCGGTGCTGAAAGCTCGTCAATCCTTGGATCTCTGCCGCCAGGCACGTAGAGAGAAGGGTTGGCGCCAGACCCAAACAGATCGGGGTTTTCCACAACCTCGTTGCCGGAAAACTCGTAACCCGGTGCGTTCGGAAGGGAATCTTGCGGAAATTGTTGCTGCGCAGACGCCGGCGCGGTCGCGGCGGCACCCAAAAACAGAGCCACCAGGACCGATCTGATCCATTGGCTGACGAACAGACTTGTGCTTTGCACGCGCGGTTCTCCGGCCGATCGAAAGAGATTGACTTTCTATGCAACCACCCGGGTAAAGGCCTGCCTGTCGAAAGGACTCCGCCTGTCTGACAAAGCCATTTAACACGGCCTTTGCTTGGACGCAAACTGGGATAAGCCCTAGTACCGACTCTGAAGGTCCGCATGGGACAGATTTTTCTGTGCGCCAGCTGCAACTGGGTCGCAAGTGATAGCAGATTCGTGTGGTTAACGACCAGATCGGCGCGACGACAACCATGGCGCCGACGACGCGTACGTCGTCTTGACGACATTTAGAGCGGTGGGACGCCGCCTTTAGATGTTTGAGGCGTGGGCACCTTCGGGGATGAAGGCTGGGGTATGGCTGAGGCGATTCTGGTAGCTCGCGCCGATGAAGGCGTGGAACAACGGATGAGGCTCGAGCGGTTTGGACTTGAACTCGGGGTGGAACTGGCAGCCGAGGAAGAACGGGTGGCTCGGTATCTCGACGATCTCGACGTAGGTGGCGTCGGGGGTGGTTCCGGTCAGGCGCAGGCCCGCGCCGGTCAGGACGGGTTCGTACTCGCGGTTGAACTCGTAGCGATGGCGGTGACGCTCTGAGACCTCAGTGGTCCCGTAGGCGTGCGCAGCGAGTGAGTCCGGCTCCATGATGCAGGTCCACGCGCCGAGACGCATGGTGCCGCCCATCTCCTCGACGCCGGTGAGCTCGCGCAGCTTGTAGATGATGCGATGCGGCGTACCGGGATCGAACTCGCCGGAGTTGGCGTCCTTGAGCCCGCAGACGTTGCGCGCGTACTCGATGCAGGCGGTCTGCATGCCGAGGCAGATGCCGAAGTAAGGCGTGCCCGATTCGCGCGCGTAGCGGATGGCGTTGAGCATGCCCTCGATGCCGCGCTTGCCGAAGCCGCCCGGAACGAGGATGCCGTCGAAACCTTCGAGCTGGTGGACGTAGTCGTTGTTGGGGCGGCCATCAGGGTCGTGGGTTTCAAGGCCCTCGGCTTCAATCCAAGTGACCTTGAGCTTGAGGTTGTGGGCGAGCGCGCCGTGGACCAACGCTTCCTTGAGCGACTTGTAGGAGTCCTCGTACTCGACGTACTTGCCTACGATGCCGATGGAGACCTCGTCGAGTGGGTGATAGGCGCGATGGACGAGATCCTTCCACAGCGTGAGGTCGGGGCTGGGTGTATCGATGCGCAGGTATTTGAGCGCGAGGGTGTCGACGCCCTCCGCAGCGAAGGTAAGCGGAACCTCGTAGATGCTGGCGACGTCGCGCGCTGCGATGACCGCGGGCTCTTCGACGTTGCAGAAGAGGGCGATCTTCTGGCGCATCTCGCGCGGCACGGCGCGGTCGGAGCGGCAGAGCAGGATGTCGGGCTGGATACCGATTGAAAGCATCTCCTTCACCGAGTGCTGCGTCGGCTTGGTCTTCAACTCCTGCGCGGCAGCGATCCACGGGATCAGCGTGACGTGGACGAAGCAGGTATTTTCGCGACCGAGGTCCTGGCGCATCTGCCGGATGGCTTCGAGGAACGGCAGCGACTCGATGTCGCCGACCGTGCCGCCGATCTCGACGATGGCGACGTCGCAGTCGTGCGCGACCTTGCGCATGGCATTCTTGATTTCGTTGGTGACGTGCGGGATGACCTGGACCGTCTTGCCGAGGTAGTCGCCGCGCCGCTCCTTGGTGATGATCTGCTCGTAGATGCGCCCGGTGGTCAGGTTGTTGTCGCGGGTGAGGCGGGCGTGGGTGAAGCGCTCGTAGTGGCCGAGGTCGAGATCGGTCTCGGCGCCGTCGTCGGTGACGAAGACTTCGCCGTGCTGGAAGGGTGACATGGTGCCGGGATCGACGTTGAGATAGGGGTCGAACTTCATCAGGTTGACGCGGAGTCCGCGGGCCTCCAGCAGGCAGCCAATGGAAGCTGCGGCGAGACCTTTACCAAGTGAAGACACAACTCCGCCAGTTACAAAGATGTACTTTGCAGACATGTTCGCGACCTCTTTAATTTGGGTTTGAGTTTGTGCCTGGTGTGCACGATCAAGTATCGCAGGGTCGGGTGCGAGGGAGCAAGTGGCGATGTGGAGAAGTGGGCCGGAGTATCCAGATTGGATATAGCTTTTCGAAGAACGTTCCAGTCAGACCGGCTCTATTGTTGTGAAACTGCAAGGCTACGGATAGCATGGCGACAGCGTCCCACGATTTCGAATCAGGCGAGGGATTATGAAGATGCTTTTGGCGGCACTGTTAATATTGACGGGTGCTACGGCCACGTTGCAGGCGCAAACGGCGCCAGCCGCAAAGCCGGACTTTTCGGGCAGCTGGAAGTTGAATGTCGGTAAGAGCGACTACGGACAGGTGCCGCCTCCCACGAGCGAGACGAATCTCGTGACGCAGACCGAGGACAACTTCAAGGTGGCAGTAACCCAGTCTGGACAGGTCGGCGATCAGAACTACACCCTTGCCTTCAAGGCAGGAGGGGCCGAAACCACCATGGCCGCGGACGCGTTTGCCGCGAACTCCGAGTTCCGCATCCTCAGTTCGAAGGCAGAGTGGGCGGGCACGGTGCTCGTAGTGGAGCAAAAGGCGATGTACCAGGGCGGCCCGCTGGCGATCTCTGCACGCTGGTCGCTGTCCGACGATGGAAAAGTAATCACAAAGATCACGAGCTTTTCGCTGAGTCAGGGAGACTTCACCACGACTACGGTCTACGAGAAGAGCTGATGGAAGCGACGGCGGTGAACGGCACCGCGTGGCTGAGACTTCAACGATGGGGTTTGCAGCGGCTTGATGTCGTTGCCGCGCGACGCCGCAGGCTGGCTCCGGCGGCTCCGCATCTGGCGACCGGGCTGCTTGGTGAGCGCGAAGCTCTCTTTTACCTGCGAGGCCTGGGGTATATAGTGACGGCCCAGCGCTGGAAGACTCCGCAACTGCGAGGAGACGTCGATCTCATCGCGTGGGACGGCGAATGGCTGTGCTTTATCGAGGTGAAGACACGCTCGCAGCGTAATCCGATGGAGCCGGCTGAGTCCGCCGTGGATGAAGGAAAGCAAAAGATGCTGAGGCGGATGGCACGGGCGTACCTGAAGGGGTTTCCCCGCGAATTAAGAGAGCAGGTGCCGGTGAGGTTCGACGTGCTGTCGGTCTATCTGCGGCCGGCCGGCTCGTCGGCGAACGCCTCACAACCGGCTGAACCGGAGTATGAGCTTCGCAAAGGAGCCTTCGGGCGCGACTGACCGGATTGCTACAGAACGGCGTCTAATACTATGGACGCTGAAGCACTTCGAGAAAGCGAGGAATAAGCGATGACGCTCTTGAACGCCCCGGAGTACGACGCCGGCAAAGAGAAGCGCAAGACCGGCCTCCTGGTAGGCAGCGGGATATTGGTGGCAGTGCTTGCGGTGACGTTCCTGGGCGGCTATCTGCTGGGGCACGGCTGGTTCTTCTCAAATCTGCCGGCCGAGCACCGGGTGAGCACATTCTTCGACGCGCTCGAGGCGAAGGACTATGCGAAGGCCTACGGGATCTACTTCAACGACCCCGACTGGCAGCAGCATCCGCAGAAGTACGACTACACGCTGCAGCGGTTTACCGAGGACTGGACCACCGAGAGCCCCGTCAAAGGGCCCATCACCTCGCACCACATCGACATCTCGAAGACCGATGGAACGGGGGCATTCGGGACCGGAATTATCGTTGCGGTGCGTGTGAATGGCGACAACAAGTTGTTCATGTATTACATCCGCAAGGATGGGACGCTGACGTGGCCTGCTCCGCATGAGCTGGAGTACTAGCCCAGGGCCTCTTCGGCGTGTGAGCGCGACAGACGGCGCGATCCCCACAGCAGCAGTATGCCAATCACAAGATAGATTCCCGCAGTCGCAGAGATGCATGCGCTGAGGCCGTAGTGCTGCGCGGCCGCCGCAATCGCGATCGGTGCAAAGCCTCCGCCCAGCCAGCCGAGCGAGTTCAAAACACCGGCGGCAACTCCACGCCGCGCAACCGGCACCACATCGTAGAGACCCGCAAAGATGTTGGCGTCGTAGAGCCCCTTGAAGTAGCCGAACCCGACCATGGCAAGAATCAGGAACGGCACGGACGTGGTGTATCCGGTAAGAAAAAGAAACGGCACGCCACAGAGAAGCCCGAAGGATTGCGTAAGCAGGCGCCCGCCGTAGATCTTCTTTATCAGCGAATCGGCCAGCAGGCCACCGGAGAAGACGCCGAGAACAGAGGCGATCTGGAGGTAAGCCGTCGCGTTGAGGCCAGCCATTGCGAGGCTCATGTGGAACTTCTGATAAAGGAACGTGGGCATCCATGTAAGAAAGACGACCGCAACAAAGTTCGCTCCGATGAAGACGAGAATCAGCAGCAGGACCATCGGATTGCCAAGCACCTCAAGCAGACCGGCGACGATTCCGCCCTTTGTACCTTGCGCCGAGCTATCGAGCCGGTCATCAGGCGGCGCAGGTTTGCTGAACGTGGAAGCAGGCTCGGAGAGCCCCCGCGTCGGCTCATCGAGCAGGCCCCACAGAATCAAACCAAGCAGAATGCCTGCGCCTCCGAAGAGCAGGAAGCTCGAGCTCCAGCCGTAGTACTGCCCGGCGAAGCCCGACACTGCGCCCCCAGCAATGCTGCCCGCATAAACCGCCGACTGGTGAAGCGACATGGCGCGTGAGCGCGTAGCAACGCCGTGATAGTCGCCGATAAGCGACATCGCCGCGGGAAAGTAGAAGGCCTCGCCAAGCCCGCCGAGTGCGCGGCACAGCACGAGTTGCCCGTAGGTGTGGCACAGCGCCGTAGCTGCGGTGGCAAACGACCAGAAGATGAGCGCCCCGAGCACCAGTGCCTTACGTGGCAGCCTGTCTGAGAGCCAACCCGCGAATGGACCGAAGCAGGCGTACATCCACATGAACGACGCACCCACCACGCCGAGCTGCACATCCGTAAGATTGAACTGATGCTTCAGCAGCGGGAAGACCGAGAAGATGGCCTGCCGGTCCGCATAGTTGAAGAAGCAGACAAACCACAGCATGGCGACGACCAGCCACTTGTAGGACGAGCGCAGGTGGCGGGGGTTTGAGTTCATCATTTGTTTTGGCTGGGTGTAATCGTAGCGGCGACGGGCGCCGTTGCCAACTGTGCTTCAATCTTAAGCTCTTCGGTTCCGCTCTCAGGAACGCAAGCGGATAGCTGCGCTGAATCCCTCATTCCGGAACAACGGAGCGATACAGTGGTTAAGCAGACGCAGACGATCCGGATTTTTGCAAAGGGAGTTTTGATGGCCGGCAAGCTGGTCCATGGAGTGTATGCCGCGGTGCTCACGCCGCGCCGCGCGGACGACAGCATCGACACAGCAGCTCTGGCCGGCTTGATTCGTTTCCTGATGTCGAAGGGCATCTCGTCGTTCGCAATGAACGGCGCAACCGGCGAGTTCTGCCTCACAACTCCCGAACAACTGCGAATAATTTTGAAGACGGTGCAGGAGGCAAGCAGCGGCACTGCCGAGATTCTTTGCGGCATCGGCGCTCCGGGGATCGCCGGCGCGAAGGAGCTCGCGGCGGTCGCGCAGGCAGCGCAGGTAAAGGCGCTGCTGCTCCCCATGCCCTGCTTCTTCCCCTACCATCAGCAGGATCTCGAACTGTTTTCACGAGATGTCGCCGCAAGCACGGCGCTGCCCGTGCTGCTCTACAACCTGCCGCAGTTTACGTCCGCGCTCAGCAAAGAAACGGTGCGGCGGCTCATCCTCGAGGTCCCGAACATCATCGGCATTAAGGACTCGAGCGGTTCGCTGGATATCCTGAGCGACTTGACCGCGCACAATGTCGACGCATGCAGGATCGTGGGCAACGACAGCGCGCTCGCCCTCGCGTTGAGGCAGCGAGTCTGCGATGGCGTCGTGTCGGGCGTGGCCTGCGCGCTGCCCGAGGCAATCCAGGCGCTCTACGCAGAGGCTGAGCGAACCGAATCGATTGAGTTCGCAAACGCAGCTCGACTGCTCGACGAGTTCATCGAACAACTGGCAACCCTACCCACGCCGTGGGGACTAAAGTGGATGGCGGAGGCGCGCGGCATCATCACCGCGACCTTCTCACAGCCGGTGACAGGGACTCGGCGGGAGCAAGGGCGAAGCATGGCAGCGTGGCTCAAAGAGTGGCTGCCGGAGGCGCTCGCAGCCATCGCCAAAGCCGAGAGCGTGAAGTAGATCAGGAGAAGGGTTCGATGGCAGAGCAGGGAATGTTGAAGGCAGCGGCAAACGATGTATTTCTTGTCACCAGCGGCGATCTGCGGCTCGCGGCGAATCAGGTCTGCTGGCCGGCGCAGAAGGATCTTGAGCAGCGCCTGACAGCGGCGTTCGCGGCTAAGGGCTACAATCTCGTGCGCGCCCACGCCTTCAACGAGGCAGAGAAGCACGGCTTCATCTCGTCGCAGCGAATGGGCATGGACGTCTTCATGCGGATTCCTCGCGACGCGAAGTTGGTCTTCGCGACTGCCGCATGGCAGTACAGTCACCACGTGCTGCCAGGATTACGCAGTCACGGCGGGCCGATCCTGACAGTGGCGAACTGGTCCGGACAATGGCCCGGGCTGGTCGGTCTGCTGAACCTCAACGGCTCACTCACCAAAGCAGGCGTGAGGTTTTCATCCGTCTGGAGTAAAGATTTTACGGACAGCTTCTTTCTCGACACGATCACGCAGTGGCTTGCAGAGAGCAGGGTCTGCCACGATATGTCTCATGTGCACGCGCTCGAAGCCGCGAAGATTCCGGCCGAGGATGAAGCGCTGGGCGTCTCGCTGGCGGCGAAGCTGAAACACCGCAAGGCAATCCTCGGCATCTTCGACGAGGGCTGCATGGGCATGTACAACGCCATCGTCGACGACGAGCTGCTGAATCCCGCGGGCATCTATAAAGAGCGCTTGAGCCAGTCTGCGCTGGTGGCCAAGATGCGCACGGTAAGCGATGTCGACGCCGATGCCGTCTACCGATGGCTGGTGGCAAAGGGTGTGACCTTCCTGCTCGGCAAGGACCCGAAGACCGAGCTGACGCTCGAACAAATTCTCGAACAGTGCAAGATGTACATCGCAGCGGTGCGTATCGCAAAGGAGTTCGGCTGCGATGCAATTGGCATCCAGTACCAGCAGGGATTGAAGGACATGGTCGCCGCCTCCGACCTGGTGGAGGGTTTGCTGAACAACGCCGAGCGTCCGCCGGTCTTTGCTGAGGGCACGGCGGAAGAGCTCTACCCCGGCGGCCCGCTGGTGCACTTCAACGAGGTCGACGAGTGCGCCGGCGTCGATGCGCTGGTGACGAACCATTGCTGGACAGCGCTCGGCATCGATCCCTCGACGACGTTGCATGACGTTCGCTGGGGCGAGCACTACAAGGGCGACGGCCTCGACGAGTTCGTATGGCTGCTGCAGATCTCCGGCGCCGCGCCGGCGAATCACTTCATCGGCGGTTATGCCGGCGCCACAAGCGATCGCCAGCCCGCGATGTACTTTCCCCTCGGCGGCGGCTCGCTCAAAGGCATCGGTAGACCCGGCGAGATCGTCTGGAGCCGCGTCTTCGTTGAGGGCGGAAAGCTTCACGCCGACCTCGGCCGCGGCACCGCCGTCTCGCTTCCGGCCGCCGAGACCGAACGCCGTTGGCGCGAGACCACCTATCAGTGGCCGATTATGCACGCGGTCTTCCACGGCGTCAGTCGCGACCAGTTCATGGCGCGGCATCGCGCGAACCACGTGAACGTCGCCTACGCACCGAGCGCCGAGACCGCGGATAAAGCACTGGCGACGAAGGCCGCGATGATGGCCGCGCTCGGACTGACGGTCCACATCTGCGGAGCAACGAAGCTCAGCTAGCCGCGCCACAAACCGCTTCGCCTGCGATGAACCCAGAAGACGTATATTACTAACGCGGCGCATGCGCTGCCGGAGACGACAAGTGAGTGTAGTTGCAGGAGTGGACTTCGGGACGCTGAGCGTTCGCATCTCGATCTTCGATAAAGAGCGCGGCAAGCTGGGTTCGGCGACAGCCGAGTATCCCCTGCACCGCTCCGCCGCCGACCCCGCACTACGCCACGCAGAGCCACGACGACCAGATGGCCGCGCTCGCCCGCGCGATGCGCGAGGCCATCAAGGTCAGCGGCATCGCCGGCGACCAGATCAGCTGCCATCGCGCTCGACACCACCGGCTCCAGCGTGATTCCCGTCGGCGAAGGCATCGTTCCGCTCGCCGAGTACTACCTCTGGTGCGACCATCGCGCCGCAGGCGAAGCCGCCGAGATCACGCGCGCCGCAAACGCCTTCGACAGCGGTCTCGGCTTTGAGGGCATCGACTGGTGCGGCGGCGTCTACTCCTCCGAGTGGGGCTGGTCGAAGCTCCTGCACTGGCTGCGTCACAATCCCGCCAGCTGCGCCCGAAATTTGTCACCGCGCTCGAGCACTGCGACATGGTCGCCGCGACGCTCTGCGGCATCACCGATCCCGACCGAGCTCGCCGCGCAGCGTCTGCGCCATGGGCCACAAGTGGATGTGGAACCCGAGCGCTGGGGCGGCCTCCCGCCAGAGGAGTTCCTCGTTAGCTGTCGACCCGCTGCTGGCCGGCGTGCGCGACAAGATCGCCGGCCGCTATCAAACCTCCGACAAACTCGCCGGCCACCTCAGCACTGAGTGGGCGCAGAAGCTCGGCCTGCGCGCCGGCATCCCCATCCCCATCGGCGCATTCGACGCCCACTGGGACGCCATCGGCGCCAACATCCGCCTCGGCGACGTCGTCAACGTCATCGGCACCTCCACCTGCATCATCGGCCTCAGCGACCGAGCAGACTCTCGTCCCCGGCGTCTGCGGCGTCGTCCCCGGCTCCGTCTATCCCGGACAGGTCGGCATCGAAGCCGGCATGTCCGCCGTCGGCGACGTCTTCGCCGCCATCGCCACGCGCGCCGGCAAGACCGTCGCAGGAGCTGTCCGAAACACGAAGCGCACCTACAGCGCCGGACAAACCGGCCTGCTCCGCCTCACCTGGGACAACGGCGACCGCACCGTGCTCGTCAATCCCGCGCTCGGCGGCGTCACCTTTGGCTGGAACCTGCACCACACCGCCGCAGACGAACTCTTCGCCGCCGTCGAAGGCTCCGCGCTGCACACCCGCATCATCTTCAACCGCATGGAGGAGAACGGCGCCCCATCAATCGCGTCATCAACGGCGGCGGCATTCCCAAGCAGCAACGCCAGGCCTGAACCAGATCTACGCCAACGCGCTCAACAAGCCCGTGCTCGTCCCAGACGGCGACGTAACCAGCACTGGGCTCCGTCATCTTCGCGTTCCTCGCCGCCGGCGACTTCCCCACCGTCGAGGACGCGCAGGACGCCCTCTGCCCGCCCGTACCGCGTTTTCGAGCCGCAGCCCGCCGAGGTCGCCCGCTACGACCGTCTCTTCCGCGCTCTTCCGCGCCGTCTACTTCGGCCTTGGCACCCCGGATGCCGCCCGCGTCGCCCTCGGCCACATCCTGCCGGAGCTGCGCGCCATCCGAGCCGAGCTTTTCCAGCAGCCATAGCGCCCAAGCTCTTTGGATTGAACCCTCAGGGTATCCCCCCTCTGAATCGCCCCTTCACGCATCCAACCGAACAGGAGTATCATCTAAAAGAAGTGAAGAGGATCCCCCATGGCATATAGCGAAAAGGTAGTTGATCATTACGAGAATCCCCGCAACGTCGGCACGCTCGACAAGAGTTCGTCCGAGGTCGGTACCGGCCTGGTCGGAGCCCCCGAGTGCGGCGACGTTATGCGCCTGCAAATTAAAGTAAATCCCGAAACGCAGGTCATCGAGGACGCCAAGTTCAAAACCTTTGGCTGCGGCTCAGCCATCGCCTCCAGCTCACTCGCCACCGAGTGGGTGAAGGGTAAGACTGTCGAAGAGGCCCTGACCATCTCAAACACCGACATCGTCAAGGAGCTCTCGCTTCCTCCCGTCAAGATTCACTGCTCAGTGCTCGCAGAAGATGCGATCCGCGCAGCCATCGGCGACTGGAAGAAGAAGAACCATGTAGCCGAACTTGAGCCTGCTGTTGCAGCAGCACACTAAGCGTTGCGATTCATCCGATACGGCGCGGCGATACTGAAGCCGCGCCGTATCTCGTTTTCGGAATCACATTGAGGCACTGAGATGTCCGTAGTCCAACTACAAACCGGGACCCCACCATCACCCGCCGCCAGCGCGCCCGACCCGCTCGCCGGCGTGACCCTGCTTAATCCCGACGGCATGTCGCCCGAGGCCGCGGCCAAAGGCGTCCGCCTCACCCCCAAGGCCCTCAAGCGCATCCGCGCGGCGATGGCCAAAGAAAATGTCTCGCCGGAAGAAGGCGGCCTGCGTCTTGGTATCCAGGGCGGTGGCTGCTCCGGCCTCAGCTACAACATCCGCTTCGACACCAAGCCCCGCGAGCGCGACCGCACCTTCATCTTCGACGACACAGCCAAGGCACCCATCCGTGTCTTCGTCGACCCCAAAAGCTTCATCTACCTGACCGGCATGGTTCTCGACTTCGAAGAGACACTCATGCGCCAGGGCTTCAACTTCATCAACCCCAACTCCACCAAGAGCTGCGGCTGCGGCTCAAGTTTCTCTTCGTAAATTAATCTCTACGATAATCAAAACTTGGAAAGCCTGAGCGGTATTACACTGCGAAGGCTAATATGAAATATCGCGAGATTATTAAACGTGTGGAACAGGACGGATGGCAATTTCTGAGGATGAACGGCAGTCATGGCCAATATAAACACCCAACGAAGCCGGGTCTTGTGACAATCGCTGGCCAGCCTGGAAAAGATGTTCCAATCGGTACCCTGAAGAGTATCCTGAAGCAGGCGGGTCTGGAGTAGAGCAATGCTCGAATATACGGTCATCTATGAGCAGGCGGACGATGGAGGCTGGGGTGCCTATGCCCCAGACCTGCCGGGATTGGGCGTAGTCGGCGACACGCTGGACGAGGCAGAAAAACTCATCCGTGAGGGCATCGCCATCCATATCGCCGGACTCAAGGAGTTTGGCTACCCTGTACCGCAGCCAAAGACTCTCGCGGCTCGGATCACCGTAGCAGCCTAGGTGTCCAACTCTCCTCAGACTTGACAAACAGACCCCTCCAAAAAGGGCCACCTGCAGACGTCTCCATCTTCGAGCTAGATAGAAGTCTGGACTTATGTATCATATTTTGAATACTTTGCCTAAAAACCGGGGGAGGGGGAGCACCCACCCCAGGAAACGAAATCCCTCCCGCGTAGTCTCATAAAATCTATGTCCTCTGCCGCCGACTATTTCACCTTCTTCTCTCTCCCGCGCAAGCTCCACCTCGACACGGCCGCCCTCGAAAAGAATTTCTACACGCTATCCCGCAAGCTCCACCCCGACCGCTTCGCCTCCAAACCCCTCGCCGAACAAGAGGCCGCGCTAGCCCAATCCTCGCTGCTCAACGACGCCTACCGCACCCTCAAAGATCCCATCCTGCGCACACAATACCTGCTCACACTCGAAGGCATAGAGCTCGAAGAACAATCCAAGGCCGCGACCGAAGCCGCCCGCAACACCGGTGTCGAGAAAAAGCAGATCGTCCCACCTGAGCTGCTCGAAGAGGTCTTCGAACTCAACATGCAGCTGGCCGAGATGCGCGCCGCCAAAAAAATGGGAGAGGACGAACCCGAACTCCGTCGCGACCTCATGACCGCCAAGGACGCCTTCGACGCCCGCATGGTCGAGACCCAGGCCGAGCTCGAATCCCTCTGGTCCGCCTGGGACGCAGCCCTCGACGCCGCCGATCAGCCCGCGCTCGACGCTGCCAAAGAGAAGATGGTCGCCCTGCTCAACAAGCGCAACTACCTCCGCAACCTCGTCCGCGACGTCAACGAAGCCGTTGAGTAGCGCTACTCTTTTCCGGCGATCCGCTCGATCTGCTCCAGGTGATTCACGTCGTGCCCCGCCATCGTCTCGACGATCGTCCAGAAGATCATCGTCCCCCGCTCCGGATGCGTCGTCGGCCTGTGCTGGTCCTTCTCGCTCACGGTCCCGAGCAGCTTCAGGTTCCAGTTCCGCGCCGCGATAAACATCCCCAGCGCCGACGCGAAGTCATACGCTCCATACCGCTCCGCCCACGCCTCCTGGTCGAAGGGTTGAATCACTGCGTGCTCCTGCGCCAGCGTCTGCCGCAGCCGAAAGGCGAAGACCATCTCGCAGTCCGCTAGGTGCGCCACAATCTCGCGGATGCTCCACTTCCCTGGCGCCGGAACCGCATTGATCTGCTCATCCGACAACGGCGCAACCAGGAACTGCAGCCGCCCAGCCGTCGTAAACAGCACCGGCACCGGATCCGCGTCCCCAAGAAATTTTTCGTAAGGATTCAGCTCCATGCCGAACGGTATCATACGCTTCAATTCACATACATCGACTCTGCAACGCGGTGCATATTGACGCCCGAAATTACTGACTCGCCCACGGGTCGTAGGTCCCAACCGACCACAGATGCCCTTCCGGATCGCGACAGGTAAACGCCCGGCCGCCGTACGGCATGTCGGCGATATCCATCACCATCTCCGCGCCGGCGGCCTTTGCCGTGGCGTATACCGCGTCGGCATCGCTGACAATCAGGCACGCCGTCTGGGTCTGCTTCCCGCCGATCTCGTCCGGCTGCGCCATCATCTTGCTATACTGACTGCCGTTCTCGACCGACCCCAGCATCACCATGCCGTTGCCGAAGGTCAGTTGGGCGTGCATCACAACATCGCCCTCGCCCATATAAACCGCCTGCTTTTCAAACCCGAACGCCCGCACCAGCCACTCGATCGCCGCCACCGCATTCCGGTAGCGCGTCGCTGGAATCACCGTCGATCTGCAATCCTTCGCAAAGTTGCTCATGCGCAGAATTATCTCTCCGCGCATCGGCAAAAGTCAGGTAAAACTCCTGAGAATTCCTGAGCCAATCCCCGGCATCTAAACCGTGAACCTTCGACGCGTGTAGGACAATAGAAGCTGACAGGCCCGCCGCCTCCGAAAGCCGCGCCGATTGAAGGAAATAGAGGTCCCATGGCAGACGAACGCGTTGTAGGAATCGATCTCGGCACCACAAACTCCCTCGTCGCATACATGCAGGGCGATACCCCCCACATCATCCCCGGCGAGGACGGCGAGCGCCTTGTCCCCTCCGTCGTCGCCTTTAACGAAGAGGCCACGCCAGAGGCACCGGCCGGCTTCGTCGTTGGCAACGCCGCCCGCGCCACGCTTCTCAAAAACCCAGCCAACGCCGTCTACTCCGTCAAGCGGCTCATGGGCCGCGACCTCGCTGACATTCAGGACGAGCTCAAGCTCTTCCCCTTCAAACTCGCCCCCGGTTTGAAGCCCGGCGAGGTCCTCAAGCTCAACGTCGGCGGCCTCAACCTCACGCCGCCCGAGATCTCCGCCTACATCCTCCAGCAGCTCAAGAAGAACGCCGAGCGCTTCTTCGGCGCGCCTGTCACCAAGGCCGTCATCACCGTCCCCGCTTACTTCAACGACGCACAACGCCAGGCCACCAAGGACGCCGGCCGCATCGCCGGTCTCGAGGTCCTGCGCCTGGTCAACGAGCCCACCGCCGCTGCCCTCGCTTACGGCCTCGACAAAAAGAAGGACGGAATCATCGCCGTCTACGATCTCGGCGGCGGTACCTTCGACATCTCCATCCTCAAGCTCCACGAGGGCATCTTCGAGGTCATCGCCACCGGCGGCGACACTCACCTCGGCGGGGACGACATCGACAACCGCCTCATGTCCATCGCCATCGACGACATCGCCGGCGACATCGGCCCCGATACCGCGGCCGCCGTCCGCTCCAGCGGCGAGTGCATCCAGGCTCTGCGCAAATCCGTCATCGAAGCCAAGATCATGCTCTCCAACTTCGAAGCCGCAACCCTCAACGTCAAGCTCCCGGACGGAAAGGTGTACCTGCGCGACATGACGCGCATGCACTTCGAGCAACTCGTCGCCCCCATCATCGCCCGCACCACCGCCCCTGTTAAGCAAGCCCTCAAAGACGCACAACTCACACCCGCCAAGATCGACGAGGTAGTCCTCGTCGGCGGCAGCACGCGCATCCCTGCCGTCCGCGCGCTCGTCGACGATCTCTTCCAGCTTACGGCTCGCGGCAAAAAGCCCCACACCGATCTCAACCCCGACGAGGTCGTAGCCCTCGGCGCCGCGATTCAGGCACAGATCCTCTCCGGCTCCGCGCATGCCGCACTCGACGACCTTCTCCTGCTCGACGTAACTCCACTCTCCCTTGGCATCGAGGCCCTCGGCGGTGTCGTCGCAAAGATCATCCAGCGCAACTCCACCATCCCCGCCAGCGCCACCGAGCACTTCACCACCGGCGTCGACGGCCAGACCAACGTCGCCATCCACGTCGTTCAGGGCGAGCGAGAACTCGCCAAAGACTGCCGCTCACTAGCGCGCTTCGATCTCAAAAATATCCCACCGATGGTCGCCGGTCTCCCGCGCATCGAGGTCAAATTCCTCATCGACGCCAACGGCATCCTGCACGTCTCCGCCCGCGAGCAGCGCAGCGGCCAGCAGGCCGAAGTCGAGGTCAAACCCACCTACGGCCTCACCGACGATCAGGTCGAGACCATGATCCTCGCCTCCTTCGACAACGCCGAAGAGGACATCCGCGAGCGTCAGGTCATCGAAGCCAAAAACGAGGCCAAGACCATCCTCACCGCCGTAGAAAAAGGTCGCGCCCACCCCGCCTGGCAGCAGCTCTCCTACGACGAGATAACAAAGATCGAAGCCGCCGAAACGGAGCTCAAAGCCTCCATCACCGGCGGTGACTACCGCGTCATCCGCCAGGGCATCGACCGCCTCGACAAGTCCACCCGCCGCTTCGCCGAGATAATGATGGACTCCACCGTCTCCGGCGCCCTGGAGGGCAAGACCATGCTGGCGGCCGACGACGCCCTCGGCTCCGGTCCCACCGCTCCTCATCCCTTTGCCAAAGCCGACATCACCGAATTGCCCGCCGAGAACCCGGCCGCCGAGAACGCAATGCTTCGCGCAATCGAAGAAGACCCCGCCACCCCCGGAAACTCCACCGAAGACTGATCTGCGTCATCGACCCAAAGAGTCAGCGATGCCTAGTAGACTGGAGGGAGCCATGTCAGAAAACGAAGCAGCTTCCGCAGTAGACACCTCCCAGCCCCCCGCCGCGGGAATTGTCCGCGTCACATTCCTCCCCGAGGACCGCACCGTCGAGTTCCCCTTCGACGAACTGCCCTACGAGGGCCACGGCCAGCCCATGAGCTTCCTCGACGTCGCCGAAAACTTCCACATCTTCCTCGACCACGCCTGCGGCGGCGTCTGCGCCTGCACCACCTGCCACCTCCACGTCAAAGAGGGCGCCTCCGGCATCAGCGAACCCGAGGACCTCGAACTCGACCGCCTCGAAACCGCCGCCGGCATCGAGCTCAACAGCCGCCTCGGCTGCCAGGCCGTCATCGAAAAGCCCGGCACCTACGTCGTCGAGATCCCCAAGTGGAACCGCAACTACGTCCAGGAAGGCAAGCCAGCCCACGGACCCGGCAGCTAGCTTTACGCCACCATGATCCCATACTTCACCTCCAGAAACCTCTGCAGATCACTTGGCAGGACAACCGCGAGCTCCTGCCACGTCAGCAGCTTCAAACGCCACGCAAACGTCGGCGCATGTACCGCGGACAACACGGCGAACCACTGCACAATGAGATCGCCGCGCCGCGCATCCACTATCAAACAAAACGAGGCCTCCGCCGCATAAGCTGCCAGCACATTGCGAATCAGCTGATAGCCCGCAATGCACGGCCGCGAGACACGCCGCGGCGGATTCACCGTGGGATCGTCAGGATCGACGTTCGGCGGCAGCGGCGGCGGCTCAATGAAGCGCCGAGGCAGACGCGCAACATCGAACACCGCCTCAAGATCGCGATACCGCTCCACCAGCGCAGGCGCAGCGGTCTGAAAGTCACTCTCTGTCAGCTTTGCCTCGCAATACAAATCGCCCAGCGTCAGATCAATCTCTGTTCTGTCCACCAGCTCCTTGCCCCTTGCACCTTTATGCAAAGGCACCCCAGGCCGCACGCCGAAGCGAGGCCGCGATGCCGCATCCACTCGAAATAATCCAGCAACCTCCGGAGCGAGCTGCTGGCCATCGAAGACCTGCGGATGGCAGAAGATGCTCATCAGCAGCGCGTCGGAGCTCGAAGCCGTATCGAGCTCCATCCAGCGCCAGTCCTTGCGCGCCCGCGAGCGCCGCGAGGCCGTATGCGGCTTCGCCAATCTCCGCAGCCACGCAGGGTCAGCGCAGATACGCACATATGACTCCGGATGAAAGTTCCCGTGTCGCCCCAACTCATCACGTCCGAAGACGACAGCCGGCGAATCCCCCGGCGACAGATCGTGCAACAGCCCGCGTTCTCGCGCAAACTCCGCTGCGCGAGCATTCAGGTCATGGCGAAGCTGAGCTGCGGTCCACCGCACGGTGCGCATGAGTATGAGACGCAAAACCGCAAGACTCTGCACAGAAAATAAATGTCTGAGGTATCGCAAATTCTGCCCTACAATTCACCGCTATGCGAAGAATCCTGTTCTGTTGTGCCGCCCTCCTGACGGCGCTGCTGGCCCAGCCCGCCCTTGCTGCCAAAGCCCAGGGCTGGGAGAGTCTGCAGGAGCTTTCTCCCGGAAAAACAATTAGCGTCTACACCGGAACGAACCGTCAAAAATGCAACTTCGTTTCGTATGACGACACGCAGTTGACCTGCAAGCATGGGAAGAAGGACACATACACCTTTGCACGCGCCGATATTCAAAAGATTCGTTTGGGCTACCGTCCCATGTTTACCCTCATCGGCCTTGTCGCCGGCGCTGCTGTCGGAGCGGGAATCGGATACGCTGTCAATCGGCCTTCAAACGCGGGCTGCGTCAACCAACCCGGATTTGTCAACGCCTGCGGAATTGATGATCTCTTCAGCGGGATAGGCGAAGCGGTAGGCGCTGCTGCCGGAGGCCTGATCGGCGCGATCGCGGGTACAGGCGGAGGCCTCGCCCTCGACCTCGGCCTTCGCAAGACAGTCTTCCAGGCACCGTAGAATAGAAGCGGAGGACAACCCATGCCCCGCGAAATCAATTGGACGGACACCGAAGAGATAGGCATTCAGCTCCAGGAGAAGTACCCCGACATCGAGCCCTACACCGTCCGCTTCACTGACCTCCACCGCTACGTCACCGAGCTCCCCGGCTTCGTCGGTGACCCCGCCAAATCGAACGAGAGCATCCTCGAAGCCATCCAGACCGCCTGGAACGAAGAGTACGAAGACGCCAAGTAACGGCATCGCCTGACCAGCATCGACCTCTACCGCCGCAGCAGCTGCCGCGGCAGCTTCGATCCCGTTCCCACCAGCACCACTCCGCACAGCGCCGCCCAAACTACCGTCCCCACCGCAATCGAAATAAAATCCCCGCGATGCCCACGCGGCAGATCCATCAGCCGCACGCACCACGCCGTCCCCACGAATCCAATCACCGCCGCCAGCAGAGCCCGCGCCAGTTCTCCAAACTCCAGCCCACTCAAATTCACCAGCTTGTACTTGTGCAGCAGCGCGGCCAGCGTCGCCACGCTCAACATCATCCCGATATCTGAGGCCCATGCCAGCCCCGTCACGCCCATCTGACGAAACAGCGCCGCGTAAACCGGAATTGAAACCAGCGTCACCGCCCATCCCGCAATCGCCGGCGTCAGCGTATTGCCCGCCGCATAAAAACTGCGCGAATAAATTGCCTGCGCCGACCACGCTGCAATCGACACCGCAAAGATAGTGAAGTACACCGAAGTCTCCACCGCATCTGAAACCTTGAATGACCCGCCGCGAAACAGGTCAATGATCGGAAACGACAGCGCCATCATCCACGCCCCCGCCAGCAGCGACGTCGCCACCACCCGCGACACAGACCGGTTCACCGCCCCTGCAAAATCCACCCTGCGCCCCTGCGCGAACAACGACGAGAAAAACGGCAGCGAAGCCGCCCCCGCCGCCTGCCCCAGTATCGCCATCGGTGCATTGAACAAATTCTTCGCCACGTTCAACCGCGAGATCCCGCCTTCGACAGACGAAGCGTAGTAGCTCAAAATCCACTTATCCGCGAACGTCAGCGACACCCCGATCATCAGTGGAAACGTCAGCCGCAGCCACTCCAGAAACGCCGGATGCCGCAGATCAAAGATCGGCGAGTACTTCAATCCATTGCGAAACGCGCCATAAGCCGTGAACCCTGCAGGCCCCACAATCACGCCCGCCATTACACCAATGCCCAGCGAATAAATCCCAAACCGCCCCGAAAGAAATATCGCCCCGAAGATAATTCCGAGGTTATAGATCAGCGGCGTGATCGCCTGATACAAGAAAATCTTCCTCACCAGCAGCCGCGACCCCAGCACTCCGCCGATAAAAAAGAACAGCGGCCCGGGCAGAATAATTCGCGTCAACTGCGTGCACAGCACCTTGTTCTCCGGCGAGAAATCCGGCAGAAAAATCCGCGTATATACCGGCGCAAACACCTCCGCCAGCAACACCGCCACCGTCAGCACCGCCATCATCGCGTTCAGCACGATAGACAGCGCGCGGTCTCCACCCTCCTCATCGCCGGCTTCCTTATAGCGATTCAGAATCGTAATCAGCGAGATCGAAGCCACCCCGCCTACCAGAAAATAACTCAGCATATCCGGCAACTGGAACGCCGCGTTATAAGCGTCCGTCGCCGGCCCCGCGCCGAATATCTTGTTGATGTACTTCGTCCGCACCAGCCCCAGCACGCCCGACATCAGCGTCGACACCATAATCAGCAGCGTCGCCGAAAAAGCCGTATGCGCATGAGACAGCCGCAGCCACCCGAACCGCCCTGCTCTTGCTGCTGCCGTGTTGGGGTCGCTTGCAGGCAATTCGTTCAGTCGTGGGAAAGCTCGTTCAGTTGTGGGGAAGCTTGATAGCTCGATACTCGGCACCGGTCGTTCAACTGGTGCGCTTCTCCTGCCGCTCCACGCCGGTGTCTTCCGCCCCCGCCCCGCGCACTGACTTCGGCCTCAGCGACTGCTTCACCGGCTCCGGCCAGTGCTTCGCATCCGGGTGCCCACGCCGCGCCTTCCGCTGCTTCACATGCGACGGCACCGAGATCCCCGCAATCGTGAAGCTCACCATCTGCCTCTGGCTGCAGCGCAGGCACCGCACCGGATACTTCATCATAAGTATCTCTCTCATGTCCGTAGACCGCAGCCCACTCCGCCGGAATGCCTGCCCCTCACAGAACTGGCACTGTATCGGCACCCCGCTGACGATCAGCCTTGCCGCATGCAACTGCTCGTCCTCGAAAGAGGAGTGCGTTCGCTCCGGACTCTCGCTCTGCGGATTCTGTTCTGGCGCGCTGCTCATGTTCTTCCCTGCTGTCTCCCTGTCTCTTTACAGCCTGTCGCTGTTTCAATGCCGTCTTCGGCGATTAACACTGCCTCAGTCTTCCCTCGGCTTCAAGCCCGCATCGAACAGGTCCGTCACTCCCGTCAACCGTGCGGTCCCTCGCACACTCGAACCGGTGCCCGCCGGCCGTTGCGCCTTCACCGGCCGAAACGGATGCACCGCGCCTCGCGTCGCCGCCGGCTTCGACAGCATCGCCAGCAGCTCGCGCAGCTCCTTCTGCAATTTGCGCAACGCCTGCGGGTCGACTCCACCCGCACCCTCCGGCAGACCCAGCGCAAGCTGCGGAGCGCTATGCTTCATCTCGCTCTTGATAGCCTGCCGCGCCCCGGGAATCGTAAAGCCCTCGTCGTACAACAAACTCTTGATGCGCAGCGTCATCTCCACGTCACGCCGTCGGTACAACCGCTGCCCCGTGCCGCCCTTGTTCGGCTTCAACTGCGGAAACTCGCTCTCCCAGAACCGCAGCACGTATGCCGGAACATCACACAGCCGCGCCACCTCGCCGATACGGAAGTACAGCTTGTCCGGTATCTCCGAGCTGTCTGCGGTAGAACGCCTGCGGATTGGCTCGCGCTGCGCCATGCCCGATGTCTCCATCCGCTTCAAGTATAGGCCACCGCTTCCACGCAAAGAATGCACAATTCGAGCCCCTCCTTCATTTTTCCTCTGCCGCTCTCAATTGAACTTCCCTGCTCCGACCGGCGTATCGTATAGCTGTGCGCCTCGCACGGAGGTCGAAGCATGTTCAAACGCCATGTTCTGGTCGCCGCAGCTCTTCTCACTCTCGCTCTCACTCTTGGCTGCCGCATCGAGACCGATAAGCACGGTGACAACGACAACGTTCAAGATCGCCACTCCCTTCGGCGGCATGTCCGTCAAGACCAACGACGCCGTCTTCCAGAAGCACACCGGCCTGCCGCCCTACCCGGGCGCCGTTCTCGTCAAGCAGGACAAGGACACCGGCGCGGCAGACATCGATCTTTCCTTCGGCAGCTTTCAGCTTCGCGTCGAAGCCGCCGGCTATCGCACCCCGGATAGCCCCGCCCAGGTCACGGCCTTCTACCGCAAGGCTCTCGCCAGCTACGGCGACGTCATCCAGTGCTCGCACAACCATCCCGTCGGCACCCCCACCCAGACCGCGGAGGGACTCACCTGCGACGACGAGAGCAGCAAGAAGGTCAACGTCAGCAATGACCCTTCCACCCACGTTGAGCTCAAAGCCGGCTCCAAAACCCGCCAGCACCTCGTTGAGATCAGCCCCGAGGGCAACGGCACAAAATTCGGCCTCGTAGCCCTCGACCTCCCCAGCCACGTAACCCTCGACGGCGAAGAGAAAGACGACACCAGGCAGTAGCCCCCACCCCCCCATTACCCGGCGATAAATGCTTTGCTTCTAATGGTTTATGGGCAGCCCGTGCCGCCAAATTCGTCCAAGCAAAGGACTTATGGCTAAATTCGTCCAGTCAAAGGACTTAGGATCGATTGCGCCGCTAAATCGATCTTCTAAAGACGAAGTCCCGGGTTTGCAGGGGCTTTCTTTTACTTCTAGTTTCTATTTTAGCGAATGGCGCATAACTAATGCGCACTTTTCCTTTGCGGGCTAAGTGAGGGTGGGATTGGAGTTGGGTGGATTTTGAGAGTGAGCGGGGCTTGACATGCGATTTTGCTGAGGGATTCCGCGAAAAATAGTTGGAGCGGCCGAAAACAAAAGCGTTTGCGGGGAAATCCATAGATTCAGCAAAAAAAAGAGGAGCGCAGCAACCTCGCCGCGCTCCTCCCCTGGTCTTTACAGCTTGCGACTTACTTGCCCGCGGTGGTCTTGGGCCGGATGGGAACAGTCGTGATCTGCGCGTAGCTGTAGATCGTCGCGACGACGTTCTTCTCAGCGTTTGCGTAGCCGCCGAAGTGACTCTTGGCCTCGACCGTGTAGAACTCGTTGGCTGCGTGAGCACGGCCACCGCCGCCACCGCCGCCGCCGCCAACGCCCATGGGCAGGAAGACGGTGCCGACCTTCTGGCCTACCTCACCGTCGCTGAAGAGGTAAGAGGGCCAGTAACCGCCGGTGGGCTCGCCGTCATACTCCGCCGCATCCTCAGGAGTGGCGGGAGAGTCGGAGATGGGGAAGAGAGCATGCGGCTTGCTGTTTGAGGCTACAGGAGCACTCTCGAGGATCTGCGCAGTGCCGTCGTCACGCGTAGGACGCGCGAGTCCGAGCGAGGCCAGGATCTGCGTAGCCTTGCGGTGGGCCTGCGAGATGTCGTTCTTCGGATCCGAGCCGCGCGACCACGGCACGTCACCGATGAGCTTCATCTCGACGTCCTTGTAGCCGTTGGCGTCAAGTTGAGCGCGCAGGTCCTTGACGATCTGCAGACCGTTCATCTTGGGCACGTAGCGGAAGTTGTGTTTGGAGGTGACCTTGTTGGGCAGGATCGCTCCGGCGCCGCCGGCGTACATGTTGCCGCCCCAGATGCCATCGAGGTTGAAGCTGGTGCCGCGGGCATCCTCGATCTGGGTGAGCGGGTCATCCGAGATGAAGCGGGCGACGCCGAGGTTCTTGGCCATGATTGCGAGGTTGTTGTGCGAGGCCTGCACCTTCATGGCCGCGATCTGCTCGGGGGTCCAGGGCTCGCGACCATCGAAGAAACCCTTGATCTTCGGCGTATTGCCGTCGTCAGAGACCAGCGAGGCGAGCATCTTGATGTGACGCCATGCAGGTGAGTCGACGGAGCGCTTGTTGGCGCCGTGGATGTCGGACTGCACCGGGCCGCGTCCCCAGCTCTTGCCGCTGGTGGTCAGCTCGACGTAGACGCAGCCTTCAGAGGGCCCGCCGGCATACAGCGCGTCAGCCTCTTTGAGGAGGTCGGAGTGGTCCTGCATGAACTTGCGCAGGCCGATGTCCATGCGCTCTTCGTCGCCCTCGGCGACCCAGATGACGTTGACAGGCAGCTTGCCCGTGACTGCTTTGATGGACATCAGCGCATTCAGCTCGGCCATCTCGCCGCCCTTGGAGTTGGTGGCGCCGCGGCCGATGACGACGCGTGAGGCCTGGCTGACTGCAGCGGTAGCCCCATCGACAATGCGCGCCTCAAACGGCGGCGCGACCCAGTTTTCGGGCTGCGTGACCGGCATGGTGTCGTACTGCCAGTAGATCGCGACCGTCTTTGGCGCGCCTTCATCGCACTTGGCGTAGACGACAGGGTTGCCGGGGGTGCCGTATTCGGTGATGCCTACGTCGTAAACGCGGGTGGTCTGGCAGCCCAATTTGTCGAAGAAGCCTTTGACCATCTCGGCGGACTCGGGGATGCCTTCGCCGCTGTTCGAGATGCTTGGCTGCTGGATCCACTTCTGCAGGTTGGCGACGTGCTCATCGATGTGATCGTCGATGTACTGGAAGACCTTCGCCATATCCGGCGGCAGCTTGCTGTAATCCGGCTTGAAGTTCGGGTCGTCGCTGCCAAAGGGCTTGATCCCGAGCTTAGGAGCTTGTGTTGTCGCCACCGGGGTGGCGGGCTTCTGGTTGCAGCCAGCCAGACCGGCGAGCGCAACCGTTGCGAGACATAACGACATCAGTTTTGCGTGCATGGAAAATCTCCTCATCGCAGATCTAAGAGTTGTGGATGCCGACTGTCCTGGCGAACGCTGCGAGGACACAATTCTGATGGATCCGAGAGGCAATCCATCACGAAACGAAGTGGTGAAAGCACTGTTCGATCAGGGGCTGGCGACGCGGCCAGCGACTGAATGTAGAGGGAACGATGGAAGCTGGCGACAGGGCCAACGCTTATTCGTGAAAACGGCCTAGCAACTTCGAATGATTTATTGCCTCGGAAACTGTTGAGCGCGACACCAGCTTTGTTCCACCGGTTACATGCACCTTAATGCATCGAGGTTAGAAACCAGGCCATCCCAAAATCTTCAGCGGCAAATTCCGTAAGTCTTCAAACTTTGAAATCGGAAGCGAAGGATCAACCAGCGAGCGGCTGAACCTTGCTGCAATATGCAGAACCTAAATGATTGTGAGGCAATTCTTGAGCAAGGCGAATCTTCTGTCAACCTCTTTCTTGAGTTACCGGCACAAATGCAGCATTTCTATTCACTTCGCGGAATCTTGGTCCTTCCAAGTTAGCTTTTTCCCAATTTTGGTTGAGACAAAATTTGCAAGGTTCGAATTGCCCGCTCTGGTCAACTCCAGCCGAACTGGTTCGAAATGTGTTCCTTTCAGATATCTGCCCCTTCCCGTCAACGCGGCTGCACAGAGGACAGCCGCAATGCGTACTCAATTGCCCACTTACGCAATTGCTTACAAGTCCAGTAAGCTATAGCAGTGAGCAATCACAGCGATTTTAGCTTCGGAAGACGGGTGCAGTGCAGATTCGAGTTATTTTGAAAAGTCGGGGTTTCTCCAGCGCAAGGGCGATTCAACCAGGAAATTTACGCTGCAGGATTGGGCGCGGGATCGGCGGGTTCGCCGTCCTTGCTGCGTTGGTGGCGCCGGGGTTGAACCTGAAGGCACAGACACAGGACGATTATCCTTCTCCCTTTTATCAGCAGCAGCAACAACAGCAACAGCAGCAGTTGCAGAACGGCACGGACGCGCAGCCCGGCACACAGCAACAACAGACTACCAACCCTCCGTACGGTGCGGCTCCGACAACGACCACGAACTCCCGGGGTCAGACCGGAACGCAGCAGATAGACAATACCAACCTTCAGACGCTGAACCAGCGGCGTCAGACAACGCCGTATCTGCCGCCCGAGCCACCTACTGAGTTTCAGCGAATGGTTGCCGCAACCACCGGAAGGCAGTTGCCGATCTTTGGAGCTTCCATCTTTGGCGGCAGCACGCCCTCCACCTTTGCGCCGGTGCTGGACATCCCGGTGTCACCAGATTATGTCATCGGTCCCGGTGACGAGCTGCGGTTGCAGGTATGGGGACAGATCAACCAGCAGGGTTCCTTTATCGTGGACCGGACGGGCGCTATCTCCGTGCCGCAGATGGGGGCTATCCATGTAGCAGGCCAGCGGTATGACCAGTTAGGCGATTTTCTCCGCACCGAATTTAGCCGCCTTTACAGGAACTTCAACCTGAATGTGTCGATGGGGCAGTTGCGCTCCATCCAGGTGTTTGTAGTTGGACAGGCGCGACGGCCGGGCAGCTACACCATCAGCTCGTTAAGCACCCTGCTGAATGCTCTCTTCGCCTCCGGCGGCCCGATGGCGACGGGGAGTTTGCGCGACATTCAGGTGCGGCGTGGTACCCAGACGGTAGTGCACTTCGACTTTTACGACCTCCTGTTGCACGGCGACAAGAGCAAAGATGTGCCTCTCTCTCCAGGAGATGTAATCTTTATCCCGGCAGTGGGGCCTCAGGTTGCGCTGCTCGGAAGCGTCAATAATCCTGGAATTTACGAGTTGAAGAAGGAAGCGGCGAGCACTTCTGTTGCCGACTTGCTGGATATGGGTGGCGGACGCACCAGCGTCGCCGCCGGGACAGAGGTCCGTCTGGAGCGGATCGTCGACCGCTCTGTCCTCACCCTGACAGACGTGGATCTGTCGAAGCCTGAAGCGACCTTGCTCCAGAACGGCGATATCGTGTCGGTGGATTCGGTTGTGAACCGTTTCAAAAACGCGATTACGCTGCGCGGCAACGTGGCGAACCCGGGGCGCTATGTCTGGCATGCAGGAATGCGAATTAGCGATCTGATTCCCGATAAAGATTCCCTCCTTACTCGCAATTACTGGGAGAGGAGGGCCCAGCTTGGCCAACTACCGGAGAGCTATCAGGCGCCGACGACTACCTCCACCGCGGATGGGATGCAGGCCACCAACTTCACAGCGCAAGGGACGCAGGTCAGGAACCAACAACAGATCGTCCAGCAGGGCCAGCAACTGAGCGCACAGCAGGGCGTACAACCCGACCTGCAACAAAGCGCGCTACAGGCACAGCAACAGGGGCTACCCGAGGGGCAACAACAAGGGGTGCAACAGAATACAGCTGCCGACTTCACGGCTCGCCGGGGTGCCACACAGGCGGGTCCGGGTGGAAGCACCACGGCGTCGGCGCTGACAGCCTCGAATCAGCTGTTTACGTCGAAAACAAACATCATTCTGAGCGCGCCGGACATCGACTGGACTTATGCAGTGATTGAGCGCCAGAGCGCGACAGACCTGACGACGAAGCTGATCCCATTCAACCTGGGAAAAGTGGTTCTGGATCGGGACCAGAACCAGAACCTTGAGCTCCTGCCGGGAGATGTAGTTACAATTTTCTCGACGTCCGATCTGCGTGTGGCGACTGCACAGCAGACGAGGATTGTAAGACTGGAAGGCGAGTTCGCCTCCGCTGGCGTGTATAGCGTCCTTCCAGGAGAGACGCTCCGGCAACTGCTGAAGCGCGCCGGAGGGTTCACACAGGATGCCTATCTGTACGGCTCAGAGTTTACGCGTGAATCCACCAAGCGGGTGGAGGAGCAACGGCTCAATGAATATGCAGATGAGCTGGAGGCGCAGGTTGCAGTGGAGACCCAGGGGCTGGCACAGAGGGCCGTGAGCGATCGCGATCAGGCAGCAGCAGCAGCGGCAGGATCAAGTGCACGGTCTGCCATCTATCGTCTGCGCCTGCTTGAGCCCACGGGCAGGATTGTGCTGCAGCTAAAGCCGGATAGCCAGGGCATTGACGAGATTCCGGACATAGCGCTTGAGGATGGCGACCGCTTCGTAGTGCCGAAAGCCCCCTCAAACATCAACGTGGAAGGTCAGGTCTACAGCGCGAATGCATTTGTGTTTGAGCGAGGGAAGCGCGTAAAAGACTATCTGAAGATGGCCGGCGGACCTGGTCGTAACGCGGACGCGAAACGCGCCTTTGTATTGCGCGCGGATGGTTCTGTCTTCAGCGACCAGTATGGAAATCTGCAAAAGGCAACGATGTTTCCTGGCGATACGCTTGTAATGCCGATGAAGATCACCCAGACAGCGTATCTGCGTAACCTGGTTGACATCGCGACGATCGTTGGTCAGTTCGGCCTCGGAATCGCCGCAATCAATGTTCTGAAATAGAGCGGCACCTGAAAGGTGAGCCGCCGTCAGTCCGAAGCACACGCACCCGGTGATCGTAACGGATCAGGATGGACAGCAGGAACTATGAGTAACGAAATTTCCACTTTAGACAGTTCCAGGAGCGTCGGCGCCAGTTACGATGCCGAATACAAGACTATCGATCTTCTGCGGTTCTGGATTCTTCTGATGCGGAGGAAGAAGCTCATCCTCGCCTTTGCCGCAGGCGGACTCGCACTTGGTGCGCTGCTCGCTTTCGCTATCCCTCCTATGTACGATGGGAAAGTGCGCTTTCTCCCCCCTCCACCAAAGGAAGCGTCGGCGCTAAGTCTGTTGCCTACCAGCCGCACTAATACAGGAGATCGGTACCTCGGACTAATAGGTAGCCGGACCGTAGCTGACGACGTCATCGAGCACCAACATCTGCGGGAATACTTCCACGCGAAGAACCAGACCCAGGCGCGGGCACAGCTGGCTGCAATGTCGACGATCATCACCGACAAGGATAATTTCGTATCCGTGACGGTTCGAGCCAAAGAGCCGCAGACAGCAGTGAACATTGCCAACGAGTACGTGAGCGCACTCTACCGCCTGGATAACGCACTTAATACAGCGGAGTCGCAACACCGCCGGGAGTTCTATGAGGGACCGCTCGAGCAGGAGAAGAACCGGTTAGCTGACGCCGAGGAGAAGTTGAAGCTGGCCGAGCAGAAGACCGGTGTGTTGCTACCGGAGGCGCAGGCAAGAATCGGGGTCGGGGCCATCGCCGACCTGAAGCAGCAGATCACCGTGTTGGAGGCACAACTCGCCGCCTTGCGCATGGGCGGAACGGAGCAGAATCCGCAGGTCGTCCAGCTCGAGTCCAGGATAGCCAGTCTACAGGGGCAGGAAGCGAGGCTGGAGCAGCAGACGGGAGGGCACGGGACAAATGATGCCGGGGAGCAGATGCCGACTCTAACGCTGGAGGTTGAGCGACAGACTCGCGATGTCAAATTCCACGAAACACTCTTCGAGATACTCTCGCGGCAGTATGAGAATGCGCGGGTGGAGCAGGCCTATACCCCGGCTATTGAATTGGTAGACTCGGCGGTAATGCCCGATCAAAAGGCGTGGCCTCCTCGCAAATTGTTCATGCTCGGAGGAGCGCTGCTCGGAGGGCTGTTGGGAGTAGCCTACGTGCTAGTTGCCGCGTTCAATCTACCGAGCCGCTTGAGACAGGCACTGTCAGAAAATGAGGCACTTATGCACGCCGACGTTTCTGGAAGATAAAAGGGGATGCGAAATGGCAACATTTGAGCATCTCCATAAATACGTCATGGTCTTCCTGGTCTGCACTTTGTCCGTGACGGTGCTGCTGAAGGTCGGAGAGATTCAATACCTCGAGCTGATAATGGCCGCCGACTTTCTGCTCTTGTGCGTCTTGTTTGCTCGAAATGGTTTTCGCGGCAGGGTCTTCCAGACCTTCTTAAGTATTGCTTCAACCTGGGGGATCTTCATGTCCCTCGCCTTTCTACTCGCACTTGTTGCCCTGCGGCAGAACTTCTACGCCTTCAATGACACGCTTTTGAAACGGCCCATTCTAGTCACCATATCGCGCATAGCTGAGTTGTTCCTCGACGTTTTCTACATGCTGTACCTCGCAAGCCTCTATCGCGAGGATGAGCGCCTGGCCCAGCTGGGTGCACGCACTTACTACTGGATGGGTGTCTTAGGAGGCATCTATGCGGTGGTATGTTTTCCAATTAACTATCTTACGAACCTGCAACTCGGCACTTACAGCGATTTGCATCGCCTCCGGGGTTTCAATAACGAAGCTGGATCCTATGGCACTTACCTGATCGGAGTATTTCTTCTAACGATAGCGATGCGGCGCCGCGGCTGGCTAAGCAAGTTCCAATTCCGGCTCAGCCTGGTCCTTTTCACAGTGTGCCTGCTCGGATCGCAGTCCAAGGCTGCCATTATCGCAATCGTTGTGCTGGGCACCGTTAATCTTCTGCTTTTGACCAGAGGCTGGGGGCGTCTGACACTGATCGGTGCGGGAACAGCCGGTCTGCTTGTCGTTGCAGCGGTCTTCAATTTTCAGGGGAAGATCAATGCTTATGTGCAGGGGGTCGCACAATATCAAGAATTGAGCATGCTTCGCAGCGAAGATGCCAACCTGGTTATGGGCAGGATCTCCGGGGCGGTCCTGAGTCCGCGAATGATCGAGGCGCATCCATGGCTCGGAATCGGATGGGGAAACTACCCGCTGGTTCGAGACGACCCGCAGTACAGGCGGGGCACCGCGTTTTCTCTAGCATCGCTCGATTCGCCAAGTCTGGGTCCGATTGATTACATCGTGGACCTCGGGTTTCCCCTTTTCCTCTACCTCACCTGGGCCGAATTGAAGCCGCTCTATTTGCTCTGGAGACATCGCGCCGACATATGGATCTTGAATATGGCCGCGATGCAGATACTCGCTAACTGGTTCGGAGCACATTTAAACATAACCTATCAATGGGTGGTAGTCGGGCTGGCGTTGGGTATGGGATTTGCGAAGACGCAGCCGGCGGAAGTGCCGCAACGGGCGCTCGCCGGATGAGCGGTATAGTGCAGGGATCATCCCGTCACCACGCCACAATCCCCTCGCAGAGCGGCGATACCGGGTTTCGACACTTCTCGCCTCAGTGGATTGTATTGTCAGGCTTGTTCGGATTCTATCTGCTGATGTTTCTGCGATACCGGCCCTACGATATCGACAACCCGTGGTTTCTCTCGTTCTCCTACAATGCCTGCATTGAACACGTAGGCACTGACCAGTTCATGGAGATCAAATTCCCCGGCGGAATGGATGGCACGCAGTACTTCGGACGAATCGCAGCCTTCCTACAGTGTGCTGTGCTAAACCGGACGGGATGGCAGCAATGGCCTGCGATGATCCTTAGCGCAGTCCTCATCGTTGCCGCGCTGGGATTGTGGTTCATCAAGCTGAAAAAGCTTGGGTATGGCAGAACCTTCGTTACGGTATTTCTTGTGGGCACCGGCTTGTCTGAACCGTTGCTCGCCGCGGCAAATAGGTTTCGTTATGAGTCCGTCAGCTTCTTCCTGCTCTCGCTTGGGCTGTTACTCATCGCAAGCGACAGCCTGTTCTGGGGAATGCTTGCCGGAACCCTCGCGATTGAGGTGCAGCCCATCGCCCTTGCGGGGCTGATTCCTTTGGTCGTCCTGGCTTCCCTTACGCAGAAGCTCAGGCTACGTGAGTGGTTGCGCCTGGCGGCGGGAGGAGCCGCCAGTGCCCTCATCTATCTATATCTGCACGCAAACCTATTCCGCAGCGGCCTTCTGCCGCATCTCCCTGCGGAAGCCGGCGGCCAGGTGGGCGGCTTCGTTGCAGCTTATTTCGAAGACCGGATCCGGCACCTCCCGGAATTAATCGGCTTTGTGATCGCCGCAGTGGCGTATTGGAGGAAAAGGCATCTTATAAAGTCTCACTATGCTGCAATCAGCGCTCTACTTATCCTATTGTTCTCTTTTGTGATATCGCACGGCAATCCGGCATACATGATCTTTCTTTATCCGTTCCTCATACTGGCATCCTTGAGTGCCTTTCAAGTTGAAGAGAATTGGAGGCCCGCTCTTGCTATCTTTCTGGTCTATTTTCTTTCACAGTACGCTGTTCTGGCCTATCTGAATCGGGGCCGGGGCTATCGAACAGCAGACATCCGCCAGGTATCCGATGAGATCCGAACGATCGCGCGTGACCGTGATATCGACGATGCAACGCTGAAAATCTATGGCGATTATGGGCTGTGGTTCGCACACCCGCGAAACTACCGGGCAGCTTCGGTCGGTACCGAGGATAGCATTCAGGATGCAGACCTTTACCTGTGCTTCGATCATGACATGGATATACCGGCGATGCGGCCGGTGGGTATGCTCTTTTGTCCGGACATTCTGGAGCGAGTCCCTCTCCGCCGCGTTCAGTCTCTTGATGTGCGAGGGAATACACTTTACTTCTACGTAAGATAGGATTTGATTGTGGCCGGGCATACCGTAAGTGCTCCGAATACTGAGTTTTCGAAGGACTGAAACCGTGACGAAGCTGCAAAGCAGTATGGAGAAGTCAATCTTGACCAGGTGCATTCTCGTAACCGGTGGCGCCGGATTCATCGGCTCCAACTTCGTCCTCGACTGGCTGGCCGCCGGCAACTGCTCCGGTCGTCAACCTCGACGCGCTCACCTACGCCGGCAACCCCGAGAACCTCGCTCCGTGGCGAGCGATCGGCGCTACACCTTCGTCCACGGCGACATCGGCGACGCAGCGCTCGTCGCGCGGCTGCTCGCCGAGCATCGGCCGTGTGCGATCGTGCACTTCGCCGCCGAGAGCCACGTCGACCGCTCCATCGCTCGGCCCGGAGGCCTTCGTCCGGACCAACGTCGACGGCACCTTCACCCTCCTGCAGGCCGCCCGCAACTACTACAGCGCGCCTCGACCGGCGAGGAGCGCGAGCGTTTCCGCTTCCTCCACGTCTCCACCGACGAGGTCTACGGCTCGCTCGCCCCGACGACCCTGCCTTCAACGAAGAGACGCCCTACGCGCCCAACTCGCCCCTACGCCGCCTCCAAGGCCGCCAGCGACCACCTCGTCCGCGCCTGGCTCCACACCTACGGCCTGCCGACGCTCATCACCAACTGCTCGAACAACTACGGCCCGTACCAGTTTCCCGAGAAGCTCATCCCGCTGATGATCCTGAACGCGCTCGAGGGCAAGCCGCTGCCCGTCTACGGCGACGGCCAGCAGGTCCGCGACTGGCTCTACGTCGACGACCACTGCCAGCGCGCTCCGCTCCGTGCTCGAGCAGCGGCCGCCTCGGCGAGACCTACAACGTCGGCGGCAGGCAACCAGCGCACCAACCTCGACGTCGTCACCACATCTGCGCGCTGCTCGACGAGCTCGTGCCCGACTCGCCGCACGCGCCCCACGTCCAGCTCGTCAACTACGTCACCGACCGCCCCGGCCACGACCGCCGCTACGCCATCGACGCCCGAAGCTCGAAGGCGAGCTCGGCTGGCGCGCCCAGGAGAGCTTCGAGACCGGCCTGCGCAAAACCGTCGACTGGTACCTCGCCAACGCCGCCTGGGTCGAGGACGTCACCAGCGGAGCTATCAGCAGTGGATCGACGCAGAACTACGCTGGCAGAACACAGCGAAGTACCCCAGCAAAATGGCCGCCAGCGTGGAGGGATCGCGATGAAGGGCATCATCCTCGCCGGCGGCTCCGGCACGCGGCTCTATCCCGTCACGCAGCCGTCAGCAAGCAGCTCCTGCCCGTCTACGACAAGCCGATGATCTACTACCCGCTCTCGGTGCTGATGCTCGCGGGCATCCGCGAGATCCTCATCATCTCCACGCCCGAGGACACGCCGCGCTTCCAGCACCTGCTCGGCGACGGCGAGCAGTGGGGGCTCGAGCTCACTACGCCGTGCAGCCGAGCCCGACGGGCTCGCGCAGGCCTTCCTCATCGGCGCCGATTCCTCGCCGGCGAGGCCTGCTGCCTCGTCCTCGGCGACAACATCTTCTACGGCCACGACTTCGCCAAGACCCTCCGCGCAGCAGCCGACGGCAGCGCACGGCGCCACCGTCTTCGGCTACCACGTGCTCGACCCCGAGCGCTACGGCGTGGTCGAGTTCGACGCCAACGCCGCGCCATCTCCCTCGAAGAGAAGCCCGCCAAGCCGCAAGTCGCACTACGCCGTCACCGGCATCTACTTCTACGACGCGCAGGTCGTCGACATCGCCGAGGGCCTCAAGCCCTCCCCGCGCGGCGAGCTCGAAATCACCGACCTCAACCGCTGGTACCTCGAGCGCGGCCAGCTGCGCACCGAGCTCCTCGGCCGCGGCATCGCCTGGCTCGACACCGGCACCCACGACTCGCTGCTCGAGGCCTCGATCTTCATCCAGACCATCGAGAAGCGCCAGGGCCTCAAGGTCGCCTGCCCCGAGGAGATCGCCTATCGCCTCGGCTACATCAACGCAGACCAGCTACGCGCGCTCGCCGCAAAGATCGCAAAGAGCACCTACGGCCAATACCTCCAGCGCATGCTCGAGGAGACAGTCTACTAATGGCTCCAGCTACAAACGAGTCCGCCACCCGAAAGATCCTGCTCACAGGGGTGACCGGACAAGTCGGCGGCGAGCTGCTCCAGACACTCGCTCCCATCGGCGAGGTCATCTCCCCCACACGGCAGCAAATCGACCTCGCAGACCACGCCAACGACTTCCGCTCACTACGCGAGACGATACAAACGTTGCGCCCGCGCTGGATCGTAAACCCCGCCGCCTACACCGCAGTCGACAAGGCTGAGACCGAGACCGAACTCGCCTACGCGATCAATCGCGACGCTGTGCGCGCCATCGGTGAAGAAGCCCATCGCATAGGAGCCTGCGTCATTCATTTCTCAACCGATTACGTCTTCAGCGGAACCGGCGAAACCCCTTACACCGAGCAAGACCCCACCGGTCCTGTAAGCATCTACGGCGCCAGCAAGCTCGCAGGCGAGCAGGCACTCGCCCAAAGCGGTGCCCCCCACATCATCTTCCGAACCAGTTGGGTCTACGGAGCCCACGGCAAAAACTTCCTGCTAACCATCCTCAAGCTCGCCCGCTGAGCGCTGCGCGCTGCGCATCGTAGCCGACCAACACGGAGCCCCCACCTGGAGCAAAGATCTAGCCGGGATGACGGCAGCCGTAATACAACGCTGCGAAACCGAAGCCGACGCCCACTCTCTCATAGAGACCGTCCGCGGCGCCAGCGGCGTCTACCATGCCGCCGGCAGCGGCGAAACCACCTGGCACGGATTTGCCGCCGAAGCCGTGCGTCTCCAACAAGAGCGCAATCCCGAACTCCGGCTCGCCAATATCGAACCCATCACCACCACTGAGTATCCCACTCCCGCGAGAAGACCCGCGAACTCCCGGCTAGACTGCTCGAAGCTGCAACAGCGCTTCGGCTGGACCATGATGGATTGGCACGACTCGCTACGCAAGGTACTGTCGGAGCTCAAGACCTCGGCATGACCTCACACCAGCTCCAACAGGCGCCCTCCACCAACGACAATCCATCCATCTTCTGCATCATCGTAAACTGGAATGGGTGGCGCGACACACTCGCATGCCTGCAGTCCCTGATGGCTCAGGATTACCCGCATCTCAAGGTTCTCGTCGTCGACAATGCATCATCGGACGACTCGGTATCGCGCATCCGCGAAGCATATCCCCAGGTCACCCTAATGGAGTCCGGCGCCAATCTCGGCTTTTCAGGCGGATGCAACGTAGGAATTCGCGCCGCCCTCGCCATGGACGCCGACTTCGTATGGCTGTTGAATAACGACACCGTCGCCCCACCTGACACCCTGGCCAGGCTGTACGCCGCAGCCGGCGACCAAAAGATCGGTATCGTCGGAACAGTTCTTCGCTTCATGCACGATCCCTCCCTCGTCCAGGCCTGGGGCGGCGGAAAGGTTCTTCGCTGGATGGGCTACACCATCCACTTCACCTCGCCGTCCAACTTCGGCGAGGACACATTTCTCACCTTTGCCAGTGTTCTGATTCGCAGAGAACTATTCCTTGATATCGGCCTTCTCGACGAAGGCTACTTCATGTACTTTGATGATTCAGACTTCTGCTTTCGAGCCCGCCGAGCCGGATGGAAACTCGCCATCGCCACCGATACCGCCGTCCTGCATAAAGAAGGAGCAAGTGCCGATTCGAAGAAAAGCCCGCGGATGGATCGGATAAGCACTGCATCCGGACTTCGCTTCCTTCGTCTCCATCGATCTCTACCGCTGCTCGCGATGTTCTTGTTCCTCAGTTCCCGCTTCGCCGAGCGCCTGCTCTTCGCCGATCTGTCGGGCCTCCGAGCGGTCTGGTTGGGTTTCACCGATTGGTCGCAGCCAGCGTCCTACGGTGTTCAAGGGGAAGGCATGACCTCTGCCTCAAATCAACGCGCGCTCATCATCAAATTCGGCGCAATCGGCGATGTCCTCATGGCGATCCCCGCAGTCCATGCTCTCCATCAGCAAGGCCTGCAGATCGACTGGGTCTGCGGCCACGCAGTCGCCCCTCTTCTGGCCTGCTATCCCTGGATACAAACCATCGTCGCCAACGACCGCGCACTCCTGACAGGCAGCAAGCCCACGCAGTTTAAGGCTCTCGCTTCGTTGTGGAGGACCCTAGCCGGCCGTCAATATACAGCTCTGCGCCACGCTTTACTACGATAGCCGTTACCGCTCCATCACCTTGCCCGTCCGCGCCGAGCGCAAAGTAATGTTGTCGCTAACAAACCGCGAAACAAAACTCCTTCCCGGCCGCCACCACACCGACGAGTATGCGCGCATCCTCCTCGGCCTTCCGGATGGCGAACGCCCGACACAACTCGCTCCCCACCGGCCTGAGATGCTGCCGCTGAACCCGCTGGGGCCCAAAGTCGCGGCCGTGCGTGTCGCGTTAGTTCCCGCCGGCGCGAGCAACATGATGCGGCAGCAGACACTCCGTCGCTGGCCGGTTGAAAGCTATACCTCGCTGGCCAGCACGATGCTCGACCGCGGATGGGAGGTCGTCCTGCTGGGGGGGCCGGTAGATGTCTGGATAATCGCGCCATTTCCATGGGATACCGGTCACCGATCACATTGGTAAGCTCACTCTGCCGGAGGTCATCTCGGCCTGCGATCACTGCGACGCTGTCGTCTCCCACGATACGGGCCCTATGCATCTCGCCGGGCTCAGCCGCGCGGCCGTCGTGGCTCTCTTTGGCCCTACCGACCCGGGGAGCTTCATGCCCTCGCGACTGGGAATAGCAGGTATCTGGGGTGGCGAGGGCTTCGCCTGCCGCCCGTGCTACGACGGACGCAACTTCCCGCCGTGCGAGAACAACGGCTGCATGCAACAGATCACTGTAACGATGGTTCTTGCCCAGTTGGACCGGCTGCTCGCCGCACCAGCAAGCCCTGCGCGCCTGGTGATGCCCTCCGCGGCCGCCGCGACAGAGGTGCAAAGATGAAGCACCGCGGCCTCTTCCTCGACCGCGACGGTGTCATCAACCACGAGATCGGCTATCTCTCGAAAGCCGCCGACGTCGTCTTTGTCGATGGCATCTTCTCTCTCTGCCGCACCGCGCAATGCCTCGGCTACCGGCTCATGGTTATCACCAACCAGGCCGGCATCGCCCGCGGCTTCTACACTGAGGCCGACTACCAGCAGCTCATGCAGTGGATGCGCGGTGAGTTCCGTCGCGAAGGCATCGAACTCGACGCCGTCTATCACTGCCCCTTCCATCCAGAGCACGGTATCGGCGACTACAAGCGCGAGCACGAGGACCGCAAGCCCAGCCCGGGAATGCTCCGCCGCGGCGCAAAGGACCTCGGCCTCGACCTCACCCAGTGCGTCCTCGTTGGCGACCGCTGTTCAGACATCGCCGCCGCCCATGCCGCCGGCCTCCGCCAGGCCTTCCTCATGGGCGGCACTGAGGCCCCCGGCGTATGCACCGGCTCCTTTATCCAGATCACAGAACTCCGTGAAGTGGAGCAGTGGCTAATCGCTAACGGCTAGCTCTCTTGCGACGGCAGCTCAGCCGCCGTGAACAGCACCCCTGCGGCATCCTTAGCGCTCACCGAAGGCGCGACGCCCTCCAGAGCCTCCAACGGCCACGCAATACTAAGCACCGGATCATTCCACAAGATGCACCGCTCTCCTGCCGGGTGGTACAGATTCGTCGTCTTGTACAGCACCTCGGCAGTCTCTGACAGCACCAGGAAGCCGTGCGCGAATCCCTCCGGTATCCAGAGCAACTCGAGCTGGTCTGACCTCAGGTCGAATCCCGCCCACCTGCCGAAGTCCGGAGACCATGGTCGCAGGTCCACCGCCACGTCCCATATATGTCCCGACAGTGCCCGGACCAGCTTCCCCTGCGGCTGTTCGAGCTGGTAGTGCAATCCCCGCAGCACCCCGCACGTCGAGAAAGACTGGTTGTCCTGTACAAAATCCACCGGTAAATTCAAGTTGGCAAAGGTTTTCTTATTAAAAACTTCTGCGAACCAACCGCGACTATCTCCAAAGCGTCGGGGTTGTAATAGTTTGACGTCCTTAAGCTGAGTATCGATAACAATCATGGATCTAGTCTACCGAAGTTCGCTAATCGGCCAGCTATTTGTAACCAGCAAGGCCACTTTGGGCAACAAGGTAATTAACCATGCACCTTAATGTTGGCTTATGGGTCGGGACGGGTAGAATAGACGGGTTAGGTAAAACCCCAGTTGAACATCTGATGTTTGTCTTCTATTCTCCCACCATCGAAGTATTCAACTTGTATCTTGTCGCGATCATGCTCCCATTAGGTTCCTTAGTTAGATCCTTTTTAGCAAAAGACGGCCGTCGAAAGTAGAGCAGTCCAGTGCAGTTTTAGCGGCCCACTACAGGTGTAGCGGGTCATAATCTAGGAAACCGAAGTGAGCGGGAAGTGAACACGCGGCTGTCGCGCGGAACTACAGGAGCCGCGCGAACCAGATAGAGCAGTTGCCCGCCAGACAGTTCATGAAGTCGAACCCGTACGGTAAGCTCAATTCGTAGACGCGATTGGGCAGATACCTGTACAGAGACAGGAACGCGATTTTGGCTGAGTATCAATCTCCTGAATCGAGAGTAGTCAGCATCGAGGATACATATCCGTACGCGCCCGGGCTGGCTCAACCCTCCTCGAGATCGCATCGTGCGGTTCCAATCCCCTCGCGGTTCTTCCGTTATCGCGTGATTAAACGCTGCGTGGACGTCGGCCTCGTCCTCCTGCTTGCGCCAGTGCTGATCCCTGTGCTGCTCGCCGTCGCGGCTGTCGTCATGTTCAGCTCTCCAGGCCCCATCTTCTACTCCCATCGCAGAATTCGCCGCAACGGCGAGTTCTTCTCCATGTGGAAGTTCCGCACCATGTGCCAGAACTCGGCCGAGGTCCTCGAACAATATCTGCAGCGGCACCCTGACGCGCGCGCCGAATGGAACAAGACCCACAAGCTCCGGTTCGATCCTCGGATCACTCCTGTTGGCTCGTTCCTGCGCCGTTACAGCCTGGATGAACTACCCCAGATGTGGAACGTACTCACCGGCCAGATGAGCCTCGTCGGCCCTCGTCCCATCGTGGCCGCCGAGGTCGAGAAGTATGGCGATTGCTTCGGCTGCTACTGTCGTGTCAAACCCGGCCTTACCGGCCTGTGGCAGGTCTCCGGCCGCAGCACCCTGAGCTACCCCGAGCGTGTCGCTATTGACTGCAACTACGTCGAGCACTGGTCGCTCACATGCGACTTCATCATCCTCCTCAAGACCTTCCCCTCAGTCGTAAACCAGGACGGCGCTTACTAAACCGTATTGCCATCGCCTGTTCCACGAATCTGTCATCTCTTCCGAAGCAGTGCATGGTTTCTTCATGCGCCGCAGTGAAGAGACTCTCCCCTTCGGCTACGCTTAGGGGTTGAGGGCCAAGTTATTCGGGGATGGAGTCGGCAGCGGTGGGGTCTTCTTCCACGGGGAAGCGGGTACCTCGGTTGCGGTCGAAGAGTTTGCGAATAATCCAGGCGACGATGAGTAAGATAGCTGCGCCGCCGATAGTGAGAACCAGGGCGTGGTGCTCGCGGAGGGTGAGCCTTAAGGTGTCGATGATGGCGCGGCCGTAGAAGATGACCAGGATAGACCAGATCATGAAGCGGACGAATTTGCCGATGGCGATGGCAAGGAAGAACCAGAGGGGCTTCATCTCGAAGACGCCGGCGGCGATCTCGACGAGCTTGATGGGCATGGGCGGGGGCATCATGGCAGGGATCACGATGGCGAGGAATTCCTGTTTTTCGAAGCGGTCGCGGAGCTGCTCGTAGCGCTTACGGTTGATGCTCTTGAGCAGGAAGAGCTCGCCGCCGGCGCGGCCGACGTAGTAGGGGACCAGGCTGCCGATGGCGGAGCCGAGGGCAGCCATAAGGCAGTAGAGGATGAATTTGCGGTGGTCGTGGACGACGAAATCGATGACGAAGGCATCGATAGGTACGGGAATGGATGACGAATCGATGACGGCAAGGATGCCGATGCCCCAGACGCCCAGCGGGGCGAAGAGGTGGAGCATGGTGATGTTGAGCTTGTTGAAGAGTACTACGGGATGGATCTTCACGGGGATTACTTTGATTTTACCTTCGGAGTGCGTTTGGCAGGTGAAACGACGTCAGGCGCGCTGGTGGGCGGTCCGGCCGGCGAGCAGATCCAGCGCGTGGGGCAAGAGGGACAGGATAGCGCCGAGGGAGGTCTGGGCGCCGGCGGGGCTGCCGGGAAGATTGACGATCAGCGTGGTTCCGACGGACCCGCAGACGGCGCGACTGAGGGCGGCGAAAGGCGTCTGGGCGCGGCCGGCGGAGCGCATAAGCTCGCTGAGGCCGTCGACAATACGGTCGCAGACGAGCTGGGTGGCTTCCGGGGTGACATCGCGGGGGGCGAGACCGGTGCCGCCGGTAGTGACGATAAGCTGCGCGTTCTGAGCGTGGTGGTGGAGGGCGGCGACGATCTGGTCGAGGTCGTCGGGGATGATTTCGGACTCGAGGTCGACAATACCGGACTGCTGAAGCTGGAGGGCGGTTGCAGGGCCTGAGAGGTCGTTCTGCTGGCCGCTGGCGCAGCGGTCGCTGATGGTCAGGACAACGGCCCGGGTACCGGCATCGAAGCGGGGAGGGGTCACGCGTGTAGTTTACGGGAATCGCAAAGGAAGCTATATCGGAGAGGAGGTAAAAATGAGAAAATAGGGGGTCGGGCGTCGTTTAGACACTTGAAGCGCCTCAAACCGAAACTTATGCCTACTTCAGGCGTCAGAAGAAGATAGTCGATGCCATCCCTGGAAACTCCCCCCAGTTCCGCGCAGTCTGGTCCACCACGAGCGCCCGTAAAGGTGCGTACGGGCCGCTTTGGTGAGCTCGAAGAACATGAGCTTATCCACCTGCTCGATTCGCTGGACGACGAGCGTGCGCGGGCACGGTTTCGCGAAGCGATCTATATCTCGGTGATTTTCTACCTGGCCGTGGTGTGGTTCCTGTTCTATGGGCCGCGAGTACTGTTCCACCAGCCGAAGCTGATAAGCCCGGTGGACGTACTCAAGGAGCGCGACAAAGAGCTGACGTACCTGGATATGCCGAAGGACGTAGCGAAGCAGCTTCAGCATAAGCCGACGAACGTCATGAGCGACAAGGACCGGACACAGCAGACGACGCATCCTACGCTGGACAAGAAGACGCTCGAGCAGTTGCAGGCGATGCGCAAGGCCGGGACTCCGGACCAGGCGAGCGCACCTCCGGCTCCGCAGCCCGCTCCGCAACAGGCGGCTCCGCAGCCGCAGCAATCGCAGCAGCAACCGTTGCCCGCGACTCCGCAGCCGCAGCCAACACAACAGGCGATGGTGGACGCTCCGCGACCGATGCCGAAGGTGAACTTCGGGCCGCAGGGCCAGTCGGCGGGCGAGGCGATACGGCAGGCAGCCCAGGACGCGGCGCGGAACCGGGGCCAGGGTGGGAACTTCGGTCAGGGGGCACCGGTGTCTCACGATGGGATGAATACGGGGGCTGAAGTGCTGTCGGACACGCAGGGGGTGGACTTTGGGCCTTATCTGCGGCGAATTCTGAGCGACATCAAGCGCAACTGGGAACCGCTGATTCCGGAGGAGGCGCGTGCGCCACTGAACAAGCAGGGCGAGACGCTGATTCGATTCGTGATTCTGCCTGATGGACGCATTGGCGCGATGCATCTGGACGATTCGTCGCACGACGACGCGATCAACAAGGCGTGCTGGAGTGCGATCACGAGCGAGGGCGAATTTCCGCCGCTGCCGAAGGAGTTCAAGGGGCCGAATCTGGAGCTGCGGATACACTTCCTGACGAATATGCCGCTGCCTTAAGAACAGTTGTCGGTTGCTAGTTGTTAGTTGCCAGTTTTTCTTTTATTCCAGCGCCAAGAACTTTATGAGTACGCCTCCGATTGCTCCTGAGATGAAAGCCAAGCAGCGGGAGCGGCGCATGCAGGTGCGGGGGATGCTGTGGCTGGCTGCGGCGGTGCTGGTGTTCAGCCTGTGGCGGGCAGGGTTGCACAGGGTGTTTACGGTGGGGTGGTGGCGGCTGTGGTAATGGCGGTCGATGCGCCGATGATTGTGGTGGTGGGGGCTACGGCGAGTGGGAAGAGCTCGCTCGCGCTGCGGCTGGCGGAGCAGTTCGACGGGGAGATTGTAAGCTGCGACTCAGTGGCGGTGTATCGCGAGATGGAGATCGGAACGGCGAAGCCTTCTTTTGAGGAGAGGCAGCAGGTTCCCCATCATTTGATCGACGTTGTGTGGCCGGATGAGGCTTGTACCGCCGGTGACTACAGCCGGCTAGCTCGTGAGGCGTTGAAGGGGATTGTCGAGCGGGGGAAGCTGCCGATTGTGGCGGGTGGGACGGGGCTCTACCTGCGGGCGCTTATCGATGGGCTGTTTCCGGCGCCGCCGCGGCAGCCCGAGCTGCGTAAGCGGCTGCGGGAGATGGCCGCCGAGCGGGGCGCGGCTTATCTGCATCGCGTGTTGGCGCGGCTGGATGGGACGGCGGCCAAGGCTATCCATAGCAATGATGTGCCGAAGGTGGTAAGAGCGATCGAGGTGAGCCTGGCGGCGCAGGAGCCGTTGACTGAACAGTGGCAGAAGGGGCGGGACGCGCTGATCGGCTACAGGATTCTGCGGCTGGGGCTGGATCCTCCGCGGGCTCGGCTTTATGAGCGAATTAATGAAGAGGGCGGCGGAGATGTTCGACCGCGGGCTGGTGGAGGAGACGGAGCGCTTAGTCGAGCGGTATGGCTTTGAGTGCAGGCCGCTGGGGTCGCTAGGGTATGCCGAGGCAATGGCCGTGCTGCGCGGAGAGTGTATGCGGGACGAGGCGATTGCGCGAGCTCAGCAGGGGCATCGGAACTATGCGAAGCGGCAGGGGACATGGTTTCGCAAGGAGCCGGGGGTGCACTGGCTGAAGGGCTGTGGCGGGGATGATGATGTGGTGGCGGTGGCGCGGGGACTGGTGAGGGAGTGGATTCACGGGTGAGTTGGCAGTGATCCGTTGTCAGTTTTCAGTGAGAAGGTGCAGCGTCGACTGTAATGTCGACGCGCACCTTTTGGATTAGGCGTTAGGGAGTCAGGGTAAGGGTATCGGCTAGTTTGAAGTGGACGATGGACTCAGCTGGGATGTCGATGTCTCGGTTGCCGGTGAGGCCTCCGGCTGCGGTGCCGGCGCCGGCTCCGGCGAGGCCGCCTATGAGGAGGCCGGTGCCACCGGAGGCTATGCCGCCGATCAACATGCCGAGGCCAGAGCCTCCGCCGATAAAGGCAGCGGTGCGCTTGCCTTTGCCCTTCTTGGATTGGGCGAGGTCGTGGGTTGCGAGTGGGTAGCGAGTGCCGTTGAGGGTGAGAGAGGTGAGGCGGAGCTCAAGAAGGGATGAGCCTTTGAAGTGGCCGCGCTCGTGGGATGCGTCTACGATGCCGGAGACGGGGGTGCCTTTGGGGATGATGGTTTGATTGTTGTCGCCTACGACGGGCTCGACGAACTCGCCGGTGAAGTGATCGCCGGTCCGGCTGGTTTTGACGCTGATGTGCTCATTGATGCGGATGGCCAGATTGGTTCCGGCGGGGACATTGACGTCAGCGGGGCGGATGATGGGGGCGCCGCCGGGGGGTGGGGTTGCGGCGGTTGTGGCGGGAGGTGTGCCGGGCGCTGTGGCGGGGGTGTTCGCAGGGACGGCGGCGGAGGGTGTCGTCGTGGTGGAGATGGTGGGGGGCTGACCGGGGGTAGGCGGGGGGGTGACGGTCGTGGTGGTGACGTTGCCGTTCTTGTCGGTGGAGACGACCTGCTGGGGTTGTCCGGTGGCGGCGGCCTGCTGCTTGGCCTGCTCGAGGGCGGCGTCCTGTTTGGATTGGCAGCCGTTGAGTAGAGTGAGGCCGAGCGCGAGGGCTGCCGCGGCCGGGAGGAATATTTTCTGCGTCTTGCTGGGAGTCATGGTGTGTGCCTCGATGGTGGTCTTCTTTACATCAGCGTCTTCGTACATTGCGCTGGAGAGTTGGATGCGGCAAGGCAGTGCGTGAGTGCCCCACCCCCTATCTAAATCGCGCAAAGTATTCTAAATACGCTAGTTAGGTTTGGACTTTGCCATGGCTGGAGGGTTGGGTGACGGGTTTTTTCCGATCAGGCAGGGGGTGCTATGGGCTTTTGGGAAGGGGTATTTTTGTCAAGGGCTGGGACACGGATTTGTGGGGAATGACAAACAAAAAGAACGCCAAAGATCAGGCGATGACTTCGAAGGGGCGCATCATGTCGTTGGCTTCGTGCTCGAGGATGTGGCAGTGGTAGAGGTATTTTCCGGGGTAGCCTTCGAAGCGGACGATGATGCGGGTGACCATGCCGGGGGGGCACTGAATTGTGTCCTTCCAGCCGAGCTCGTTGGGGGCGGGCGGCTCGGCGGGAGTGAGAAAGGTGATCTTCCCCTTTTTGAGGAAGAAGTCGCTGGTGTCGAAGGTGCGGCGGTCGAGTATCTGGAAGCGGACGAGATGGAGATGCATGGGGTGGGTGTCCTGGGTGCTGTTGACGAACTCCCAGATCTCGGTGGTGTTTAGCTTCGGCTTTTCGGTGGTGGGCTCGTGCCAGCGCTTGCGGTTGATCAGCATCATCACCGAGTGCTCGTACTGGTCGAGGTAGTCGTGAAGGGTGATGGTGCGGGTTTGGATGGCTGAGGACTCGGGGGTGCGGGGGATGGGGCGGATGGTCTGGGGAATCCTGGGGGGAATGGAGTAAGAGGCGGGTTGAGCGGCGTTAGGGGCGACGCGGATTTCCATCAGGTCTATGGCGCCGTTGCTCAGGTGGAGGGTCTTGCCGGCGGCGTGGGTGAAGTCGATGAGGATGTCGGCTCGCTCGGCGGGGGCGACCGTGAAGCTTTGGACCTGGACGGGCGCTGGCAGGAAGCCCTGATCGGTGCCTATCTGAGTTATTCCGTAGTTGTCGGAGAGGTTGAGGTGGTAGAAGCGGCTGTTGGCGGGGTTGAGGACGCGGAAGCGGTAGAGGCGCGGCTCTACTTCGAGGTAGGGACGGATTTTTCCGTTGATGAGGAGGCCGTCGGCGCTGAACTCGGGGATCCAGGGGTGGTCGGGATCGCCGGAGGTGGCGTAGTAGAGCTGGCCGTCGGCGGTGAAGTTGCGGTCGTAGAAGATGAGGGGAATTTCGTATTTGCCTGAGGGCAGATGGAGCGAGTCTTCGACCTTGTCGCGGATGAGCAGCATGCCGAAGAGGCCGGCGTAGGTGTTGAGGCGATTAATGCCCATGGCGTGATCGTGGTACCAGAGGGCGGTGGCCTCCTGATCCATGGGGTAGTGGCAGGTGCGGGACTTGCCGGGGACGTACCAGTCTTCGGGGTAGCCGTCGTCCTGGGAGCGGGTCCTGGCGCCGTGGAGGTGGACAGTGGCGCGAACTTCGGGGACATCGGTCCCGCACCCATGCAAGGAGTGGTCTATAGGCAGGAAGTGTTTTGTGGGGAGGTTATTGACCCACTCGATATCGAGAGGCTCACCGCTGCGGGCTTCGATGAGAGGAGCGAGAGGGCCCGGGCCGTAGGTCCATATACGGGTGGCGGGGACGTCGCGGTGGACCTTGGCGTGGTTCTCCTGCATGGAGATGGTTAGGTGACGCTTGCCGTTGGTGAGGGTGGGGCGGAGAGTCTCGGGGATAGGGAGGGGGTCTACGAAAGGCGGGAGCTGGAGGGTGCGCAGCATGGGCGCGTTGGCGCCGGGAGCATTGGGCGGGGCCATGTGCATCTGGCCGAAGGAGCGCGTTGCGTGTGATGTTCCGTAAAGCAAGCTGACGGCCGAGGCCTGCTGGAGAAAGGTTCGTCTGGAGGAGGGCAAAGCGGAGTACTCCAAGGATGTAAAGGGAAATGGAAAGGCCATGCATCCTTCCCAAGATTCATGGGAGGATGCATGGCTGATTGTAGGGACGGTCTGTGAAGGTTCTGTGAACGAGCTAGTTGCCGCTGGTTACGGCGCCGGTAGTGGGATTGAGCAGGACCTTGGCGGAGTTGGGCGGGGATGCGCTGTTGGAGAAGTCGAACATATTCAGCAACGAGCCGGCGATGCCGTCGAAGGAGCCGGTGATGCGCTGGCCGCTTACGAAAGTATCCTCGATGAAGCGCAGCACGGAGGCCTGGTCGGTGAGGGTGTGGTCGAGGTAGTTGTGCTTCGCCCAGGGGGAGATGATGAGCAGGGGTTGGCGCATGCCGTAGCCGCAGCGGCCCTGTGCAGCAGGTTTACCGTCCCAGCCGGGGAGGGCCGCGGCGGCGGCGGCGGTGCTGATGCAGAGGCTGGAGCCGCTGACGCGATCGGCGGTGGAGGCGGAACCGTTGACGAGGCTGGAGACGTGATCGTACCAGCCGTCGGAGTCGTCATAGGCGATGATGATGGCGGTAGAGGACCAGAAGGAGGAGTTCTGGAGGGTGTTGATCATGTTGACGACGAAGGTCTGCTCGTCGAGTGGGTCGGAGTTGCCGGGGTGCGCGTCCTGGAAGGCCGGGGCCTTGAGGAAGGAGACAGCGGGAAGGTTGCCGGCGGCGAGCGCGTCGGTAAAGTCGTGGGTGTCGTACTGGTGGTTGGCGGGGTCAGTGGCCGTGCCGACCGTGGTGGGCGAAGTGGGACGCGTATGCGCGGTATTGCGCGTGGTGAGGTAGTACTGGAATGGCTGGTGGTGGGGGACGTAGTCAGCCGCGGTGGTTTTGTTGGCTCCGGAGGCTACGATGACCGAGGTGCGGCCACAGCCGGTGGTGCCGTTGGAGTTGACGACGCTGAGATCGAAGCCGCCTTCAAACCAGCCCCAGGTGATGCCCTTGGCGTTGAGCAGGTCGCCGATGTTCTGGCCGCTCATGCTGGTGTTCGTGCTGGTGGAGGAGCAGATGTCGCCGGCGGGATCGGCGTCTGAGATGAGGGTCTGACCGCCATTGCCGTCGGGTACGGCGGAGCTGCCGAGGTTGAGCGGGTTGAGGACGCCGTCGGTCTGGCCGGAGACGAGGTTGAGCGCCCCCTGGGTGGAGGGGCCGAAGGTGCTGGACCAGGAGTTGTCGCTCAAGGCGTAACGGTTGGCGTAGTTCCACAGGCCGGTGACGGTGTTGCCATCATAGTAGGCCATGGTGAGGGCCTTGGTGCCGTTGAGGGCCTTGAAGGGGCCGCCCAGGGCGAGCTCAGCGGCGTTGTCCGCGGCGCCGACGTTGAGCGGGAAGAGGTCCATGTTTCCGAGGTTGAAGGCCAGTTGCTCATTGGTGTAGTTGTGGCTCTGCGATCCGGTCCATGCCTGCGCGGGGGCCTGACGATAAGGGCCGCTGGCGACGGAGGTCACGACACCGGCGGTCGTCACGTTGTTCGCCAGGTTGAGGGAGTTGGGATTGTTATTCAGCAGGCTGGGATTCGAGACGTAGTTGTTCGGAATCGATGTACCGGAGGCGGCGGTGAACGCGGTCTCGCCGGTGAGGTTCTGGGCGTTGGGATAGGTGCCGAAGTAGTGGTCGAAGGACTCGTTTTCGCCGAAGATGACGACAACGTGCTTGATGGCGGCCTGGGGAGTGGTGGGGGTAATGACTGCGGGCGGCGGGGCGGTGTTCGCCGGCTGGCTGGTGCCGCTGCTGCAACCGCTGAGGATAAGAGAGAAGGTCGACGCGACGGCAGCCAGTTTTGAAACGGTGGCTATGTTCCGAATCATGAAGTGCCTCTAGGAATGGAGTGTTGTGCCTCACCATTGTGGAGCGGATTTTGATTCGTTTTGTTTATGTTCGTTGAACAGAAGATGAATTGTGAGGACATAGGAGCAAAAGCGGATCGTTTATTGAGGGATATATTCGATTGATTCGATGGGGGATCTTTGCGCAGGGGCGATGCAATTGGCTTATCGGCGAGAATTAAACGGGAAGCGCGCCGCGACGATGGCAGCCTTGGAGGGGTTTTTCTGAAGCCGCTTTTTCTGTAGATCGCTAGGGCTGCGTGGCTGGGTGGATTGCGTCGAGATGGGGGAGGAGGACGACGCTCTCCTGCTCGTTGGGGTCGGTGCGGGAGATGATGGCGACGCAGGGCTCGGTGGCGCTGGGGTTGTAGGGCAGGTGGGGCATGTCGGCGGGGATGTACATGAAGTCGCCGGGGTGGGTCATGGAGTGGTGCTCGAGGTTCTCGCCGTACCAGACGCCGGAGACGCCGCTGAGGATATAGATGGCCGTCTCGTGGGCGGCGTGCTTGTGGGCCTTGGCGCGGGCGAGGGGCGGGATAGTGACTATCTGGAGATGGATGCCCTGGGCGCCGGTGGATTCGGCAGAGACACCGGGGGTGTAGAGGAGGCCCTGCTTGCCGATGAATTCTTTGCCGGCGCGGACGACATGGCAGGTGGGAGTAGTGGAGGTTTCGGGGTGTTCGGCGGCTAAGGGGGCGGATACGGGCATCGCGGCTCTCCTGACTTCAGGACGTGATTGAACCTAGCAGTTTGACGTCGGAATTGTCGATGGGTTGCATGGCGGCGGGCGACCCGGACGACCCTGCTACGGAGTGGATTTGACGATTGCTAACACGAATCCATCATGGCCTTTGCTGCCAACGGTTTGGAGCGAGGTTGCGTCGAGATGAGGGTGGGTCTTGAGGCTCTCGAAGAGGCGGCGCGCGCCTTGAACGGAGGGGTCGTCGTCCTGCGCGTTGATGACAGCGCCCTTGCGGATGACATTGTCACAGAGGATGACGGTGCCGGGACGTGAGAGCTTGAGGGACCAGTCTAAATATGCAGCGAGGTTGGACTTGTCGGCGTCGATGAAGATCAGGTCGAATGGCGGCGTCTGCTCGCGGTGGAGTTGCGCGAGAGAGTCGAGCGCGGGGCCGAGGCGGAGTTCTACGACGGGGGTGAGGCCCGCGCGGTCAATGTTGGAGCGTGCAACTTTGGCGTGTTCGGGCGAGACTTCGAGGGTGATGAGCCTGGCTTTGGCGTCGGGATCGGAAGGCAGCGCGCGGGCGAGCCAGATGGTGCTGTAGCCGCCGAGGGTGCCTATTTCGAGGATGCGGATCGCTCCCTGCATTTTGGCGAGGAGGTAGAGAAGCTTGCCCTGGTTGGGAGCAACGTCGATGGAGGGAAGGCCTGCAGCGGCGTTGGCTCGCAGGACCTCATCGAGGATGGGATCGGGTGGGATGAGACTTTCGTCGATGTACTGATCTACTGCGGTCCAGATTTTTTTGCTCATGATTAGAGGTTAGCGGGGGATGAGCCGGGCTGCAATCAGGCCGAGTCCGGACGAGGAGGGCGGGACTATTCCAGTCTCACCCTCCAAGCCAGGCTGCGGCATTGATCAAACTCAGAGATTGCAGTGAGACAACTACCGATCGAGCTTCAAATGATCCCGACGGTTTTGCTGCCAGCACGACTCGTTTTCTTCGGTGCAGAAAGGCTTTTCCTTGCCGTAGCTGATAACCCGGATGCGACTGGCATCCATGCCATCGTGTACGAGGGCATCCTTGAGTGTTTGGGCGCGGTTCTGTCCGAGGGCGATGTTGTATTCCGCTGAACCGCGGTCATCGCAGTGACCCTCAATCAGAATCTTCATGCCGGGATGACTTTTCAAAAACGATGCGTCCTGCTGGGCTGTCGATGTGTCAGCGGGACGAAGGTCATATTTGTCATAGTCGAAGTAGACGTCCTGGACGTTTTGCGCGAACAACTCTTCATCGGTAATCGACGGTGCAGCAGCGACTGGGGGCGGAGGCGGCTGTGTGACTGTCACTCGTGTAATAGCCTGCACGGACGTGCCACCGGCTCCCGTGGCCGTAAGGGAGTAGTCGGTTGAACGGGTTGGCGAGACGCTGCGCGAGCCACTCGTGGAGACGGGTCCAAGACCGGTGATCGTCACCTGGGTTGCATTTGTGGTGGTCCAGGTCAGAGTGGAAGACTGACCTGCCTCGATCGCCTGTGGATTTGCCGAGATACTGGCTGTCGGCGCCGGCGGCGGGGGGGGTGGTGGTGGCGGAGGCGGTGGGACGACCTTTTTGTGACATCCCGAGAGAACAAGGGTTGCTGCGAAAATAACAGCGACGGAGCGCTGCTTGAGTTGATTGACGTTCACTTTAAATCTCCTATTAGTTATATTTTTCCGGCTTGAAGCATGCCGGGATGAACCGGGCAGAAACCAGTAGTTATGCAATCTCGCGAGCACATCGGCCCGGGAACGAAATCGCATCTCAGTAGGACAGGGTCGCGCCGCACGCACTCCGAAAAGCGCGCGCATTTTGCTTACGGTGAGCGCCGGTTCGAACATCCCGAAAAGTTGTTAGTTAAAGGAGGCTGCTCATCGCCCATCGCTGAGATGAGGCGGGGACGGAATAAGGATCATTCCGCAATCCGACTAGGCGAGGGATGGAGGGGGAGGATTGGAGAAGAGTGTTACCGAATAAATCAGAATCGCGGGAAGCACCGGCTGGTCGAGCCGAATTCTATGTATCGGCTGCGCGGGATGGAGCTGGAGGTGCTCGAGCGACGCTAGTGTATCGGGCGGCTCAGAGGCCGGGTGGAGCGGCAGGCGCGACGATTCGAGCGAGATGATGTTGCGTTCGTTGGCATCGAAGAACGCAACCGAGGCCGGAGAGCCGGTACTCGATGGATGGTATTGCTCGATACGGGAGTCAAGACGCCACGCAATCAGCGAGATGCAAAGCAGGATCAGCAACCATGTGGTTGCTCGCCTGAGCTCTCGTGCTATCTCAAACGGCGACATTGAAGAATCACCCCGTGCGCGGGTCCGGCCCATTCGACAGTTCTATCATACCCTGCGCGATTAAAGACGGTGAACGACGCGGCCTTCGCTGATGGTGGTGTGGATGCGGCCGAGCATGGGGGTTTGGTCGAAGGGGGAGTTTCTAGATTTGGAGAGCGAGGCTTGTGCGCTGTAGGTCCATTCGGTGGCGGGGTGGAAGAGGATGAGGTCGGCGTAGCTGCCTGCGGAGAGGGTGCCGCGGTCTGGATTTCCATTGCCGCCGGCGCTCAGGTTGATGAGCCTGGCCGGGTTGGCAGTCATCAGCTGGAGGACGCGGGTGAGGGGCAGGCCGGCTTCGCGGTGGAGGATGCGCAGGGCGAGGCCGAGGGCGGTCTCGAGGCCGGTGATGCCGTTGGGGGCGCGCTCGAACTCTACCTCTTTTTCGTGGAGGGCGTGGGGCGCGTGGTCGGTCGCGATGCAGTCGATGGTGCCGTCGACGAGGGCGGCGAGGACGGCCTGGCGATCGGACTCGGCGCGGAGGGGCGGGTTCATCTTGGCGTTGGTGTTGTAGGGAATGGAGGGGACGCCGTAGGGGTTGGGGCTGCTGCAGGTGTCGAGTACTGCATCGGTGAGGGTGAAGTGGTGGGGGGCAGCCTCGCAGGTGACGTGGAGGCCCTGGGATTTCGCGATGCGGATGGCGTTGAGAGCGGCCGCGGTAGAGACGTGCTGGACGTGGAGGTGGGGGCGCAGGTCTTCTGCTTTTTCGATGTCGCGGAGGAGTTGGATGTCGCGCTCGACGATGCTGGACTCAGCTTCGACGGTCATGCCGCGGAGGCCGAGGCGGAAGGCGACGGGGCCGGCGTTGACGCCGGAGCTGGGGCTTTGGTGGGTGTCTTCGGCGTGCTGCGAGATGGGGATCCCGAGGCGGGCTCCAGCAACCAGGGCGGCCCACATGAGGTCGGGGTTGAGGATGGGTTTGCCGTCGTCGGTAAAGCCTACGGCTCCGGCGCGGACGAGGGCTTCGTAGTCTGGGACCTCGCGGCCCATGCTGCCCATGGTGGCGGCGGGCATGGCGAGGAGGTGGACGGCTGGGTTGCGTTCCGGCGAGAGCATCCATTGCAGCTTCTCTACGGTGTCGTTGACCGGGACGGTGTTGGGCATGGCGACGACGGTGGTGAAGCCTCCGGCGGCGGCGGCGCGGGTGCCGCTGGCGATGGTTTCCTTCCAGGTCTGGCCGGGCTCGCGGAGGTGGACGTGGATGTCGATGAGGCCGGGGCTTAGCGCGAGACCTGTGGCGTCGATGGTTTCGGCTGCGGCGATTTTGCTTAGGGTGCCTGCTGGTTCGATGGCGGCTATGCGGCCTTCGCGGACGTGAATGTCGCGGGGCCCATCGAGGCTGGTGGCCGGGTCGATGGCGCGGGCGTTGAGGATGAGCAGGTCTTTCATGCTTTTGCTCCGAGGGCGCGGACGAGCAGGGCGGAGCGGATGGCGAGGCCGTGGGTAACCTGCTCGAGGATGAAGGACTGCGGGCCGTCGGCCACTGTGTCGTCGATCTCGAGGCCGCGGTTCATTGGGCCTGGGTGCATGACCATCAGGAGGGTCCTGCCGGCGGCACGCTCGACGCCCAGCTGGTAGTGGTCGATGTAGTGGGCGAGATCGAGGTGAAGGCCGGCGAGGCGCTCCTTTTGAATACGAAGCATCATGACGATCTGGGCGCGATCGAGCGCGCGGTCGAAGTTATGCTCGATCTCGATGGGGGGACCTTCGCCGGAGTATAGGCCGAGGGCTGAGTCGGGCAGGAGGGCCGCAGGGCCGGAGAGGATAACCTTTGCGCCCAGGCGCGGGAGCAGCATGGCATTGGAACGGGCGACGCGGCTGTGCAGGATGTCTCCGCAGATGACGATGGTGATGCCGGAGAGAGACCTTGCGTGGGCCGAGGTGGGGTCGAGCTTGAGAGTGGTGAGGATGGTGCGGAGGTCGAGCAGGGCTTGCGAGGGATGCTGCGCGGTGCCATCGCCGGCATTGAGGATGGGCAGGCCGGTGGCGCGGGCGAGGACGAAGGGTGCGCCGGAGGAGGGGTGGCGGAGGATGATGCACTCGGCGCCGAGAGCTCGGAGGGTGAGGCCGGTGTCTTTGAGGGACTCTCCCTTTTCGATGGAGGAGGACTTGTCGGAGACGAGGGTGGTGGTGGCTCCGAGGGATTTGGCGGCAAGCTCGAAGGAGGTGCGGGTGCGGGTGCTTGACTCGTAGAAAAGAAGCGCGACGCGGCGATTGGTGAGGAGCTGAGACTTTGCTGGGGCGGGGGTTTGCGCGAGACGGGCTGTGAGGGCGAGGATCGCGGAGACTTCGGAGATGGGAAGATCGGTGACGGTGAGGAGCGAGCCGGGATGGTGGGCAGGTGAGGTCATTCTTCGGTCTGGCAGCTGGCTCTGCTGTTCGTGCATTATGGGTGCAAGGGCGCGCTCCCTCAAAGAGGATATCGCAGGCGCGGGGCTTTTATCTGAGGATCGAGATTGTCAGGCGCAGAGTTTGCTGCGGAGTGTGGCGAGTTGCTGAGGGGGTTGCTACTCGACCACCAGGGTCAGGTTGACGGTGCGCACGAGGCCTGCGCTGGTGGCCGACACGACTATATTGTAGGTGCCGGACGGGGTGAGTGGGCCCGTGGATCCCGGATCGCCCGCATTGTTGGGAATAGTGCGCGCGGCGCCGCAGCCGGCTAACAGGCAGAGTGCAAGCAGGGCGGAGGTGAGCCGCCAGCGTCTCCAAAGGAATCCGAAGGGCACCAAGCAGGCTAACCACAGGAGAGGATTGTGGGCTCTGATCGCGGCCACCGTGACCTGGGTTTGGATTGTTACGGAGATTGTTGTTGCGCCGCCGAGCGTGACGCTTGCGGGGGAGATGGTGCATTTTGAGTTGGCTGGAGCGCCTGCACAGGTGAGAGCGACGGTGCCAGACACGTTTGCAGCGGAGCTGAGGAGAAGCGGGAATACGGCGCTGGAGCCATTGGCAACCGTTACGCTGGTGCTGCCGTCGGGGGCCAGCGTGAAGTCGACGCCGGTTCCGCTGAGAGCAAGGGTTTGCGGAGAGGCAACGGCGTTATCTGTAACCGTCAAGGTTCCATTTCTTGGACCGCCAATCGTGGGGGTAAAGCCTATTTGCATGGTGCAGGATGAGGACACTGCGAGCGTGCTGCCACAGGTGCTGCCCACTGCGATCAGGCCGAAGTCGCCGGTCAATGCCACGCCGGCAATGTTGAGAGGCAGGCCGCCGTTGTTCGTGAGGGTGACGGTTTGGGCGACTGCGCTTGTGCCTACGGGTGTGGCGGGGAAGGTCAGCGACGAGATGGGTGAAAGCGACACGCCGGGCGGTGCGATGCCGGTGCCGTTCAAGGCGACTGCCTGGCTGCGGAACTGGTCGGAAACAGTAAGGACGCCTGTGCCGGGGCCGATGCTCTTCGGCGCGAAGGCGACCGAGATGGAGCAGTTGGAGTGAGCGTTGAGCGAGTTGCCGCAGGCGTTGACCGCGGTAAAGTCGCCGGCGGTAATCTGGGCCGAGATGAGCGTGAGCGCGACATCGCCGGAGTTGGTGAGGATGACCAGCTGGGCGGCGCTGGCGGTGTTCAGCTGCTGGGTCGCGAAGGTGAGGCTTGCGGGACTGAGGGCATCGGTCGCGGGTGCGGTGCCGGTGCCGCTGAGGGCGGCGGTCTGGGTACCGGCGTCGTCGACTACGGTGAGCACGCCGGTGCGTGTGCCGGAGGCGGTGGGTTTGAAGGTGATTGCTACCGTGCATCCTGTCGAGGGTGCGAGCGAGGTTCCGCAGGTGTTATTTGTGAGGATGAAGTCTCCACTGACGGAGATTCCGCCGAGTGTGCTGAGGACACCGCCGGTGTTCGAGATAGTAATGTTCTGGGCGGCACTGGTTGCACTGACAAGCGTTGATGGAAAGATAATTGTGACTGGATTGAGCACAATTGCGGCGGCTGTTGTGCCGGTGCCGGACAGTGAGACGGTGACCTGACCGCCGGAGACGTTTCCGTAGACGGTCAGTAGACCGCTTCGAGTGCCGGTTGCGCTGGGGAGGAAGCTTATCTTCGCGGTGCAGGATGCTCCGGCGGCGACGGGAGTGCCGACGCAGTTATCGATGGAGGTGAAGTCTCCGGTTGCGACGATCTGGCTGACACTTAGCGGCGCGTTGCCTGTATTTGTAACTGTCACGGTCTGCGTCGCGCTTGCCGTTCCGGCTGCCTGAGCCGCAAAGGTTGAAGGCGTGGGCGCCACGCTCATTTGGGGTTGAGGTCCGGAGGTGGCGGTAAGTAACGGTATCTGCCAGATGCCGCGGCCGTAGGTACCTGCCCGCAGTTCGCCTGCCCGGGAATCGCCGGTGGGCATGTTGGTGGCGGCTGCAAGTTGCACTATGGGAGCGTTGGGCAGGCCTGTGCCGTAGATGCTCCAGCAATTAGTGGATGCGCAATTAGAAACTTGCGTAGTTACATATACGCCGGTGTCGAGCGCGATGTAGACGGTGTTGGCGTCGTTGGGGTCTACGACGACGCTGTTAGCCGGGGCGTTGGGCAGATTGCTGCTGATGTTGGTCCAGTGGGCGCCGCCATCGATGGAGCGGTAGAGGTGGGGGGCGTTAGTCCCGTTGCCGGCAAAGCCCATCACGGTGGCGTAAACGGTCTTTCCGGTGGCGTCGTGAGGATCGGCTGCGAGCGATGAGAGATCGAAGCCGCCCGGATTGAATTTGCCCGCGCTGGCTGCGTCGTTCGAGACCGGCGAGGCGGCAAGGTCGGTCCATGCAGTTGCAGAGGTCGCAGTGTTGGCGGCTGTTGTCGAGAAGAGATGGCCGCCGAGGGAGCCTCCGCCGTCGAGAGTTCCGGCGAGGCCTGCGTAGAGAACCTCCGCGCCTGCGTTCTGGGCGGTTGTGGCGTTGCTCAAGGGTCCTCCTGCGGCAAGCGATCGGATCGATGAGTTGCTCGGGCCGCAGACGGAACCCGTGGTACCGCCGATCATTGTGCTGATGGAATTTGCCGAGGACCACGTGCTACCGCTTGAGGCTGAACCGCGCCAGACGCGACAGGTTCCGACGAGCAGATCTGCGGGCAGGAGGGGGTCGAGAAGCCAGGGGGCATCGATGAGTGATTCGTCTCCGCTTACCTGGGTCGGGCCGATTGTCGGAGTGCCTGCGAAATCCGTGGGGGTGCAGGACGCGCCGTTGGAGCAGGTCTTGATACTGACTCCGGCGGCGGTTGAGATGTACCAGAGCAGCGGGTTGGTGGGGTCGATGGCGACTACGCCGCCTTCGCCGGGAGCCAGTTGGGTCCACGGGGTGGTGTTCGAGGCGGTGCTCGAAATGCCTGCGGTGCCGTTCGCTCCGAGGCCTGCGAGGAGGGTTCCGGGATCGGTGGGATGCTGCGCGAAACTGACGATCTCGGCGAGTGAACCGAGGTTCGCGTTCAGGTTGTCGAAGTGGGTTTTGTCGTCCGCAGAGCAGACCGGTGCCTGCTGGTTGACGCCGTCGAGCGAGCGCCAGAGGCCGCCGTCGTTGCCCATGAAGACGACGGGCTGGCCGCTGGTGGCCATTGTGGCGAGGGCGTGTTGCGCGGGAGCAACCTGTGCAGGGGCAGCACAGCCGTCGATGGCGTTGGTGGTGTTGCGCAATGTGCAGCCGGCGGCGAGGGAGCACTTGTAGACATCGATGGTGCCGACGTAGACGAGCGTGTCGGCGATGCCTCCGGCGCCTGGTGCGCTCACCGCGGCGAGGACGAGGTTGTAGTCGGCCTGCTTGATGGCGGTGTTGCCGGCGCCGACTTCGAGGGCGGTTCCACCGAGTCTGTCGGTAAAGGAGACGCTGCCGGAGCAGCCGCTGCCGCTTGACGCGCAGATGTCCTGCCAGAGGCCTTGATCGAGATTGTTGATGTTTACGCTGAGGGCGAAGGTGTCGCCGGTTGCGGGCTGCACGGCGAGCGCACCACGAAAGATGGGGCAGGCGGTGCTACCGGTTGAGCCGGGATTGGTGGGGCAGGCTGTCGTGGTGAGGCCGGTTCCGGGCTGCGAGGCGAGGCGCGTCCAGTTCACGCCGTCGGACGACTGGTAGTAGCCGTGATAGCGGATGGCGGCGTAGAAACGCTGGCGGATGGGATTCCAGACTACGGCGGTTGCCGCGTTGCCGCCCTGGTTGCCGCCGCCCGGCAGTGGGGTTTGCACGATCTGGCTGCCGTCCATGACGACGCCCATCTGCCAGGTGGTGCCAGCGTCAGTGGAGTAGTAGAGGCCCATGACGCTGTTGGTGGCGTCGGGAGCGTTGACGAGCGTGCCCTCGGCGGCCTGCGAGACGGCGGCCACGACGAGGTTTGAGGTTGTGCCGCTCCAGGCAAAGCCGGCGAAGCCGAGGCCGACGAAGGAGTGATTCCCTGCGACTCCGTCAAGGGAGCCCTGCGCGAGGGTCCAGGTGACGCCGCCGTCGGTGGAGCGGAGGATGCCACTGCCGTAGTAGGAGTCGGAGGCGTCGTTGGGATCGCCGGTGCCGGCGAGGAGCACGCCGTTCTGAAGACTGAAGCGCGCCGATGCTTAGAGATGCCGTGGCTGCAGCTGCCGGCGTTGGCGCTGAAGACGGGCAAGGTGTCAGTAAGGGGAGTGAAGGTGACTGCGGCGGCGGGGCCCGCTGCGTTGGTGGACTTCCAGACGCCGCCGCCGGTGGTTCCGACGTAGATGGTGTTGCCGGTGGAGTCGGCTGGATCGATGGCGATCGATGTAACGCGGCCACTGATATTGCCGTAGGCGGGGGTCGAGACCGCGCCGGGACCAACGGGCTGCCACGCTGCATTCAGTGGCGAGATTCTGGGTTGAACGGTTTGGGCGGCCACGCTGCGCTGCTCGGCCAGCAGGGCGGCGTGCTGCTGACGCGCGGTGTCGAAAGCCTGCGCGGGTGAGATAGTCTCGGAGTCTGTTTGGGTTTGAGTTTGGGCTCTTGGGCCGACGGTGGCGGTAGGATTTGCGACTGTCCGGCCACGCAGGAAGCGCGCGGCGCGGGTCGCCGGTGGCGGCGGAGAGGCTGGCATGCCGGGCTGTTGAGCGGCCGCGCCGATCGTTAGAGCAAGCAGCGCCAATCCCCCGCGCGCCGCGCGACCCACCCTGTAACCTCGACGCTTCACAGCCAGACCCATAAGAAGCTCAACTCGGGAGAGACAATCCTGACCTTTATCCTGCAATGCGATGCCGGCGAGTTCCGTACCACTAAAGTTCGATACAGCCGCGGCTCGTTCCAGAATGGGATAAGTCCACACCATAGTAACGTGCGCGATGCCCGGCGCACTCACCTTATCGGCGGGGGTTCATCTTCCATCAGCGGAATCCGCGGCGGGGAAGTTTGTTACATCGTGTTTTGAATTGCTTTACATCGGCAGGAGTTTGTCGTGTAGTAGGTAAGGCTGCCTGCGTCGTCATAGGTTCGGAGTGAGAACGCGAGACGCCGCTGAACGGGAGATGAAGATCTAATGTTGAGACGGGAATTTATCAAGACGACCGGCGCGATTATTGCCGGTTCGACGCTGCCGGGCGCAGCGGCTCTGGCTGCGGAACCGATAGCTGCGGGGCGGGCGATTCTGCCTATCAATAGCGGCTGGCGTTATAAGGCGTCGAAGGTGGCAGGCGCAGAGGCGGTGGGGTTCGATGACTCGAAGTTTGAGCGGGTGGTGATTCCGCATACGAATGTGAAGCTGCCATGGCATAACTTCGATGACGCGACGTATGAGTTTGTGTCTACGTACAGGCGGCGGTTCAAGTATCCGGCGGCGGCGAAGGGCAAGCGGGTGTTTGTGGATTTCGAGGGCGCGATGACTGCGTCGACCGTGTGGATTAACGGCGTGGCGCTGGGCGAGTACAAGGGAGGGTATACGCCGTTCTCGTTTGAGCTGACGCAGCATTTGAAGAGCGATGCGGAGAACGTGCTGACGGTGCAGGTGGATTCGAGCGAGCGCGAGGACATTCCGCCGTTCGGGCATCAGATCGACTACCTGACGTTTGGGGGAATCTATCGCGAGGTTTCGCTTCGGGTTGTGCCCCAGGTTTATCTGGACAATATTTTTGTGCGGCCGAAGGACGTGCTGAGTGCGGCGCCGACGCTGGAGGTCGACTGCTTTCTGGCGGGAAAGGCTGCAGGTGTTCTGTCGCTTGAAGTAGAGCTACGCGATGGTGACCGGGTGATTGCGAAGGGCAGCAAGTTGGTGACGCTTGCGGGCGGGGATGATCCGAATGCCGCGATGAATCCCGTGACGAGCGCCCCAGTGTATGCGAGTACGCAGACGGCGACAGACCCGGCGCGCCAGACGGTTACAGTTACGAATCTGGGTGCGGTGCAGCTTTGGGATCTTGATAAGCCGCATCTTTATAGCGTGCACGTGCGGTTGTTGGCTGACGGCAGGATGATTGATGAGGACTCGCGGCGATTCGGGTTTCGCGAGGCGGCGTTTACCGATCACGGATTCTCGCTGAACGGGAAGATCGTCAAGCTGCGCGGGCTAGACCGGCACCAGACGTTTCCGTTTGTGGGGCAGGCGATGCCGAGACGCGTACAGCGGAAGGACGCGGAGATACTGCGGAAGGGGCTGCACTGCAACATCGTGAGGACGTCGCATTATCCGCAGTCGCGGCACTTTCTGGATGCGTGCGATGAGTATGGGCTGCTGGTGCTGGAGGAGATTCCGGGCTGGCAGCATATCGGACCAGAGCCGTGGAAGCAGATCTCAATCGACAACGTTGGGCGGATGATCCGGCGGGACTGGAATCATCCATCAGTGGTGCTGTGGGGCGTGCGAATCAATGAGTCGCCCGATGACCACAGCTTCTACACGCGAACGAATGCGCTGGCGCATGCGTTGGACAGCACGAGGCAGACCGGCGGGATTCGCAACTTCGAGAAATCCGAGCTGCTGGAAGATGTGTTCACGATTAATGACTTTGGATTTCCGCTGCGGAAGCCGAATCATCCGCTGTATCTGAATACGGAGTTTGTAGGGCATACCTATCCGACCAAGACGACTGATGACGACGAGCGGCAGCGCGAGCATACGCTGCGGCATGCGCGTATTCACAACCAGCTGGCGTCCGATCCGCAGTATGCAGGGGGCATCGGGTGGTGCGCGTTCGACTACAACACGCACTCGAACTTCGGCGCCGGGGATCGCATCTGTCCACACGGCGTGCTGGATATCTTTCGCGAGCCGAAGGCGGCGGCGGGATTCTACAAGTCGCAGTGCGACCCGGCGGAGGAGATTGTGCTGGAGCCGGCGTTCCACTGGGCGCGGGCGGATGAGTCGAACGAGTTCTCGAAGATGGTGTTCTGTTCGAACTGCGACCATCTGAAGCTCTACATGCGCGAAAAAAGTCTGGCGAGCAATCCATGGGCGCCGGTGGCGGAGATCGATCCGAACCGGACGGACTTCGAGTACCTGAGGTATCCGCCGTTCGAGGTCGATCTGCGGAGGCTGAACCGGCAACAGTTCAAGTTTCCGTGGGGCGATCTGCGGGTCGAAGGTTATATCAAGGGTGAGAAGGTGATCTCGAAGTCGTACTCGGGGCTGGGAGCGGACCAGAAGTTCGCTGCGCTGGCGGATGACAAGACGCTTGTCGCGGATGGCGCGGATACGACCCGAGTGGTGCTGCGCGTGACCGATGAGTTTGGCGCACTGCGGACTTATGCGAATGATCCGGTTGTGTTCACGCTCGAAGGGCCGGCGGAGTTGATCGGCGACAATCCGTTTGCGCTGATTGGCGGGACGGGCGCGGTGTGGATTCGTGCCGGCGAGCGCGCAGGCACAGTGAAGCTGACTGCTAAGCATCCGCGGCTCGGCTCGCAGACAGTGGAGTTTACCCTGACGGCGGCGGCTGCGGAGAGCGTTTAGTGGAGCTGCCGAGGATTCTGCTGAGCTGGAGCGGCGGCAAGGACAGCGCGTGGGCGCTGCACGTTCTGCGCTTGGAGCGGAAGTATGAAGTTGTGGGGCTGCTGACGACGATAAACGAGCAGTTTCGGCGGGTCGCGATTCATGGCTATCGCGAGGCTCTGCTGGACGAGCAGGCTTTGGCTGCAGGGCTGCCGGTCTGGAAGGTGGATCTGCCGTTCCCTTGTACCAATGCGGAGTATGAGGCTCGCATGGCTGTTGTGGTGGAGCGGGCTGTGGGCGAGGGAATTTATGGGATGGCATTTGGCGATCTTTTTCTTGAAGAGATTCGCGATTACCGGTTGAAGAAACTGGCGGGTACGGGGTTGGAGGCTGTCTTTCCCGTGTGGGGATTCCGACCGGGCAACTTTCACAGGAGATGGTGGACGCGGGGCTGCGGGCTTATCTGACGTGCGTCGATCCGCGGGTGCTGGACCGGTCGTTTGCAGGGCGCGTGTTTGATGCAAAGTTGCTGCGGGAGTTGCCGGCGGGGGTGGACCATTGCGGGGAACGTGGCGAGTTCCATACCTTCGCGTGCGAAGGGCCGATGTTCTCGCGTAGCATCGGTGTAACGCCTGCTGAGGTTGTGGAGCGGGATGGTTTTGTCTATGCAGATCTTCTGCCTGCACCCAGTTCGTCCGTGGAGTAGACGCGGCCTGTTGCGAGTTGCCGCGGCGATCGCGGTGGTCTGCGTGTTGCCGGTTGCTTTTTCGCAGACGCTGGCCCGCCCGGGGTGGGTGGGGTCGGGAATGACTCCTAATGTCTGGTGGAAGCATGCCTTTGTTTATGTGATCGACCTGCAGGATGCCAAGTCGGGCGGGTTGAAGGGTGTGGCGGCGCGGATGGATGCGCTGCAGGGGCTGGGCGTGGATGCCATTCTGCTGCGGGGCTTGCAGACAGGTGACGACGCCGGCATCGACCCGGCGGCAGGCACGATGGACGACTTCGACGAGGTGCTGCAAGATGCAAGCCGGCACACTCAGCGGGTGCTGGTGGAGTTGCAGCCGAAGTCCCCGAGCGTGGATGTGTCGGGCGTGGCGCGCTTTTGGCTGAGCCGCGGAGTAGCGGGCTTCCGGCTGGTGGGCAACAGCGCGGCGCAGATGGCCGAGTTGCGCGCGGCGGCGAAGGGCTATGTGGGTGAGCGCGTGATGATCGGCGATGCCGCGCTGGGCGATGCTGCGGCGAGCCGCGGCGGGCACGGTTACGATGGGCCGCAGCTGGTGGTGGATGCCTCGATTGCGGTTGCGCCCCTCGATGTCGCGGCGATCCGGATGGCGCTCGAGAGAAATGATGCATTGGCGAAGGCCGGAGGCGCAGTGCCGATGCTGGCTACCACGGACAGCGGCGGCAAGGTTGCACCGGAGCTGGGAAAGGCAGTTGCCACGCTGCTGCTGAGTTCGCGGAGCGGGACGATGATTCGCGCAGGGCAGGAGGGTTCGGCCGACAGCGCGGAGGGGCAGGCGCTGAGCGCGTGGTACAGGCAGGTGAGCGGCCTGGAGCGCGGCAACCCGACGATAAGAACGGGCGCGAACACCATGCTCAACCATGACAGCGAAGGAGTGGTGGCGTGGGTAAGGAAGCCGCAGATTGTGTCGTACAACTCGCCGCCAGTAGTTCTTCTGTGCAACATGACCGATAAACCGGTCACAATATCGCTGGAGACAGACATGAAGGCACTGCGGTTCAAGGGAACTTTTTTGAAGACGCTGCTGCGGTCTGATGTGGGGATGGGTGCGCAGCATCTGAATGCGGTGACGCTGGCTCCGTATGCGGTGTATATCGGTGAGCTGAGTTATTAAATCTTGAAGGAAATTACCCATGGACTCCTCCGATGGATTCGGGGAGGACGGTCTGGTAGGCGGCGTAGACGCGGTCGAAGACGGCGTCCCAACTGCAGTTGAGGGCGTATTCGCGGGCGTTCACGCGCATGGTGTTGAGGAGTGCGCGGTCGTGGGCGAGGATCACGATGGCAGCGGTGAAATCTTCGTCAGGGGCGATGAAGCCGGTCTCGCCCTGGCGGACGATGTATTTGGGGCCGCCGTCGGGGGTGACGATGGCGGGAACGCCGCTGGCCAACGCCTCGAGGACTACGTTGCCGAAGGTGTCAGTGTGGGATGGGAAGACGAGCAGATCCATGTTGGCGTAGGCGGTCGAGAGGACCTCGCCGCGAAGGACTCCGGCGAAGTTGGCCTTCGCGGGAGGGAGAGCGCCGCGGAGGGCAGCTTCCTCGGCGCCGTGGCCGATGATGAGGAACTCGATGTTGTGGATGCCGAGAGCGGCGAGCTGTTGTTCGATGACAGGAAGCAGCGCGACGTTCTTTTCGATGGAGAGGCGGCCTACGTAGCCGAGGACGAGTTTTTCGTCGTCTGCGGGGCGGGTGCGGCGGGCGGGGTTGAAGAGGCAGGTGTCTACGCCGCGCTGCATGAGGTGGCAGGGGCGGTGGGTCGTGCGCTCGAGGAGGTCGCAGAGCTCGCGGTTGGGGGCGAAGAGGACGTTCGCCCGGCGGTAGAGGTGGGCCGCGGTCCAGAGGGTCGCGGACTCGACACGAGCTTCGGCGGCGGCGGCGTTGCGGGGTGTGAGCCGCAAGGTGAGCCAGTTGAGACGGCGGGCGGCGTACTCGTGGACGTTGGTGTGCCAGGAGGCGGCGAGAGGCACGCCGCGCTCGTGGGCGAACCATGCGCCAAGCAGGCCGAGCTCGCTGGGACCGGTGATGTGGATGAGGTCTGGGCGGAAGCGGTCGAGCTCCCGCTCGACGCGAGTGAGGTGGCGGGCGAAGAGGGGATCGAAGGCGAGGTCTTTTTCGATGCCGACGGCGGCGAAGCTGCGGGGGAGCTCGAGCACCCGATAGGCAGAGGCTTCTGATTGACCGGTCTCCACGGAGGGGCTCTTGCCGGCGCGGACGCAGAGGAATGGCAAGCCCCGGGTCTGGGCGTAGGCGGCGAAGTTGCGGCTGGTGTGAGCAACGCCGTTGACCTCGTGGAAGGAGTCGGGAAAGTAGGCGACGCGGGGCGTGTTGTGGTTTGCCGGTGGTTCGTTCGTCATCGTTCTCTCCCTCCTCTCTCCACTCCGTGGTTTGTTGCTAAAGTATTCAATCAAATGCTCTTAGGTGCGGACTTGTGTGATAAAAGTCCGTAACCCAATCTACCCTGACCGCAAAGTATTGATTCTAAATAAGAAAAACCTCGGCGCATTCGCCAAAGGCCACAGTGTAACCCTGAATTATTAACGGCTTTGCCTCTTTGTAACCTGGCAGGTTCAGAAGCAGATACTCCTGCCCCGAGGGGATCTGCACCGCTTAAGCGCAAAAGGCCTGGCAGTAGCCGGCCTTTATTTTGCTCTCTGCTTCTATTTTACAAAATGGCACATAACTAATGGCCACATTTCTTCATCGCGATGAAGAATTGGCGCAATGGGAGTTGTGGGGATTTAATGAGGTGTCGGGCCTTGACAAGGCAAAATACAAAAGGGCTGCGAGATCGCAGCCCCTTTTTCAAAACACTGAAATCTAAACCGCCGCCACACCTCGAGCCTCGCGCACACTCTCCGCAATATTCTTCGCAAGAGCGGGCAGCCCAAACAGCGCGCCCGCCGTAATGGCGGTCGACATCACATCGTTCGCGTAGAACGGAATTGCCGCCACGTAGCAGGCTGCCAGGCCGGCCGCGCTATGCGGATACATCGTGCTCCCCGCCCACACCATAAAGTTGCTCAGCACAAAGAACGAGGTCGCCGAAGCCAGCACCGCTCCCGTTACGCGCAGCGCTGTCGGCTTGCCGCTCAGCATACGGTGTCCCAGCAGGCAGATCGCCGCGTACCACGCCCACGTGACCAGATAAGCCTGCGCATGGAACGGATAGCGATACGCAAATACCGTCAGGTAGTAGTCCGTCGCCATCAGCGCCAGCACCGCGACCACCGTCTGCCACCGGCTGCGCCGCGCGCCGAAGAACAGCAGTCCCCCGCCCACCGCCGTAAAGTTCAACCCGGCCATGTGGAACGTGGTCGGCAGAATACGGCTCAGAACCGCCAGTAATAGAACCAGATAAGCCGCCATAAAAACCTCAACTTCAACTACAGAATTTTCAGCAGCCCAAACTCCGCGAACGCCGCCCTTCAGAGCTCCGTAAGCTCTGATTTTCATTCTACTCGGCGTCCCGGTCAACAAGTACATCAAATCTCATTTTAAGCGGACCAAAATCGCCCGGCCTCGCTCGCTCACCTCTGTTCGTGGCCGTTCATCTCCATCCCTACCACCCTGCGATTGTCGTCGACCATCACCTGTCCCTCGAGCGCCGCGCCTCCTCGTCCCTTCAGAAACGGCACGTCATACATAAACCGCAGGTCCCGGAACGTCACCGTCGTCAGGCCGGGGTCATCGGCGCTCTTCGGCATCTCCTCCACCACCGGATACTGCGACCAGTCCAGGTAAACCTCGCCCAGCCAGCTCCGTTTCGCGACCAACGTCGCCATGGTCGTCGGCGGCTTGTACAACTTGTCGCCCGAGTCCGCCTGCGCCGTCTCATGCAGCGTATCGACCGTCGCCAGCTGGAAGTACATCGGCGTCTCCACCACCGCATGCCACTTGTAAGGCGTAATCGGATACGGACTCACCGTCGCGCGCAACACCTCCGCGCCAAAGTCCTGCTCCTCCACAATCGCGAGCGCCTTCTCCTTCTCTACCCATCGCCAGCACCAGAGCGCCGCAACCCCCACCAGCGCGGCAACCGCCCAGCCTCGCCCGCGAAACCGCGCCCGCCGCGCGCCGATCTCGCCGCCGATCAACCCAAACAGCGACGGAGCCACCAGCGCCACCAGCAGCATTCCAAACAGCACCGGCTCAAAGATAAAGACAAACGACCCCGCGTACCACCGCGGGTTGAACGGAAAGAACGGCCTCAGCCCATAATTATTCGTCCAGTCCAGCGCCAGATGGCTCAGCAGCGCCAGCAACACGAATCCGTACAAGAGCCCCCACCGCACCGGCGCCTCCGCCCTTCCTGATGCCGGCGCTACTGAATCCCCCCAGTCCAGCTTCGTCGTTCCCGCTCCATCTTTCTTCCTGCGGACTTGCCATCGATGCCAAAGCCACACCCCGGCCACCAGTGCGGCCGCCTCTAATCGGCAGCCCCAGAAAGGTGTGCGTCCATCCCCGATGATGCTGAAACGCCGCCACCGGTCCATCGACGCCCCACAGCGTATCGATATCCGGCAGCTCCGCCGCAATCACCATCGCGGCCGTCGCATACGCGGCCTTGCGGTTGAAGCCCGCCCGCGCGAGGCAGGCTCCCGTCATCAAATGCGTTATCGGCTCCATCCCCAACAGCATACTTTCTTTGCGGTTCCGCAGCGGCTTTTGTTTGTCATTCGCAACGCAGCGGAGAGATTCGCAGTCTTCGCTAAACTTCAGGCTCTGCCCGACCCGTTCCCCAGCGAAGAACCCGCCATCGATGCCTTCATCCACGCCTTCGAAGCCGGCACTCTGCCTAAGCCTCGCTGGACGCACTCCGCCCACATCCTCACCGGAGCCTGTTATGTGCACGCCCTCGGCGAGTCCGCCGCCATCGACCAAATGCGCGCCCGCGTCACCGCCTACAACCTCGCCGTAGGCGGCCAGAACACCCCCACCAGCGGCTACCACGAGACCGTCACCATCCTCTGGATCAAAATCCTCGCGCAGTTCCACCGCGATCACCTAACCCTTACCCGCGCCGCCTTCGCGACCCTCTGCGTCGAGCACTTCGCCCCGCAGCGCGACATCCTCGGCCGCTACTACGACTACGACGTCATCGCCTCCACTGAAGCCCGCCGCACCTGGCACACACCTACCCTCCAACCCCTCGGATAACTTCCCACGCTCAACCATCGTAAGATTCTGTCCATGCGCTTATCGCTCTCCGTAAATAACCTCCATATCGCACAAGCATCACTTGAGACTAGAGGCTGGCTCGGTGCACACGTAAGCCTGAGCCAAGGAATGGAATTAGATGAACCTTCTAACCGAGTTTGGCTTAGTGCAATCGATACATCCGATGAGCCCAATGCTTCTCACTCTGCATGGGATCCTGTTCCACTTTCAATAGGCGACAAGATCGAGATTGAGATACTTCCTGATGGCGAATCCAACTCCCCGACAACCATCACTCGAACCTCGGAATCACCTAAAAACCTTTTCTCAAATGTTGAACAAGCTCGTTTGTTGTTGGCAGCGATCAAAACCTGCGACACGGCCTTGATGGAAGTGGCCAACGGAGTACGCTACATAGAATCGGAAGATGAAATGCACAAGATCCAGGTTGCGATCGGAACGGTTCTGGCAGAGATGGATCAACAGCTAATCTCCCCGGCTCTTCGGCGACATCCAGAGCTGTTAGCGGAGGCTGAAGAGATGAAGATTCGCTAGCCGCTGCGACTGAACGTTTAGCATGCCAACAGGAATTATTGCCTCTTATACTCATACCCATGCCGCACCACGCCTCCCCAGAACACCAAATCAACTCCCTCCGCGAAGAGCTCCGCCGCCACGAGCACCTCTACTACGTCGAAGACGCCCCCACCATCTCCGACGCCCAGTACGACGTCCTCATGAATCAGCTCAAGGCTCTCGAAGCCGAGCACCCCGGCCTCATCACCCCCGACTCGCCAAGCCAGCGCGTAGGCGGCAAGCCCAAAGAGGGCTTCGTCAAAACCCCGCACTCCCGCCCCATGCTCTCGCTCGACAACGCCTACAACGAGGCCGAGCTGCGCGCCTGGGACGACCGCGTCCGCGCCGCGCTCCCCACTACAGATACAATCCGCTACGTCTGCGAGCTGAAACTCGACGGCCTCTCGCTCGCGCTGCACTACGCCCCCGGCCCCCACCACTCCGCGCAACTCGAACGCGGCATCACCCGCGGCGACGGCGCCATCGGCGAAGACGTAACCTCGAACGTCCGCACCATTCGCTCCATCCCGCTCAGCATCTCCGCCGAAAAGCTCAAGGCCGCCCACCTCCCGCAGTCCTTCGAGGTCCGCGGCGAGGTCGTCCTCCCGCAAGCCGCCTTCGTAAAGATGAACGAAGACCGCGTCGCCCAGGGCCTCGCTCCCGCCGTGAACCCGCGCAACGCCGCCGCCGGCACCATTCGCACGCTCGAGCCCAACATCGTCGCGCAGCGCCGCCTCGACCTCTACGCCTACTTCCTCCTCCACGGCAACGCCGGCGGCGACGACCCCCGGCGCGGCGAGACCCTCATGTCCTTGCAATCTGAAGCCCTCGCCTCCCTCCGCACGGCCGGCTTCCGCGTCAACGCGCACGCCACCACCGTAGACTCCATCGACGCCGTCCTGAAATTCATCGAAAAAGCCGAGGCTCTCCGCGACACACTCGGCTACGAGATCGACGGCGTCGTCATCAAGCTCGACTCCACTGCGCAGCAGCGACGTCTCGGCTTCACCGGCAAGGCCCCGCGCTGGGCCATCGCCTACAAGTTCCCCGCCCGCGCCGCCATCACCCGCCTCGACGACGTGCTCTTCCAGGTCGGCCGCACCGGCAAGCTCACCCCCGTCGCCGCGCTCGCGCCGGTCTTCGTCGGCGGCACCACCGTCTCCCGCGCCACGCTCCACAACCCCGACGAGGTCGCCCGCCTCGGCGTCCGCATCGGCGACTACGTCTCCGTCGAGCGCGGCGGCGACGTCATCCCCAAGATCACCGAAGTAGTCTCCGACGCCAAGCACCCCCGCGGCACAAAAGAAATCGTCTTCCCCACTCACTGCCCCCGCTGCAACCAGCCTTTAGTCCGCGAACCCGGCGAAGTAGACCTCCGCTGCGTCAACGCCAGCTGCCCCGCGCGCCTTGAAGAGGAGCTACGCCACTTCGCCTCGCGCGGAGTAATGAACATCGAAGGCCTCGGCGAAGTCATGGTCGCCCAACTCCTCGGCCACTCTGCCCCTTCAGAGTTGTCATCCTTCGCTGAAAGCGGAGGACCTGCTTCTTCTGTTGAAGCAGAACAAATCTCCGAAGAAGAGACCGCCGAAACCCCAACCCGCGAAGCCCTCGTCCACTCCATCGCCGACATCTACTCCCTCAAAAAAGAAGACCTGCTAAAACTCGAGCGCATCGGCGAAAAGTCCGCCGACTCCCTCCTCGCCGAAATCGAGCGCAGCAAGCAAGCACCGCTCAACCGAGTTCTCCTCGGCCTCGGCATCCGCCACGTAGGCGAGCGCACCGCGCAGGCTCTCGCCGACGAATTCGGCAGCATCGATGCCCTCATCGCCGCCACCGAAGAAGAACTTACACAAGTAAACGACATCGGCCCCAAAGTCGCCGCCACTGTCCGCGACTTCTTTTCCAATAAGAAGAACCTGGATCTAATAGCCCGCCTCAAAGAGGAAGCCGGCCTAACCATGCACGCCGAAAAGCGCGTCCGCGGCACCACCCTTGAAGGCCTGACCTTTGTTATCACCGGCACCCTCCCCACCCTCACCCGCGAAGCCGCCAAAGAAAAGATCGAGTCCGCCGGAGGCAAGGTCTCCGGCTCCGTCTCGAAAAAAACTGACTACCTCGTAGCCGGCGAGGAGGCCGGCTCCAAACTCGACAAAGCCACCTCGCTCAATGTCCCCATCCTCGACGAAGCTGGCCTTCTAGCCCTCCTGGAACACGGCCCCGCCAGCAACTAACAACTGGCAACTGGCAACTGGCAACTGGCAACTGGCAACTGGCAAACTCCATTCCGGGGTACACTCCTGTGCAAGGAGAAACCCATGCCATTCACCGCATACCTGACCATCAAGGGTCAAAAACAGGGCCAGATCAACGGAGGCGTAACCGCCAAAGGCCACGAGAACACCATCCTCGTCCACGCCTTTAGCAACGAGATCATCAGTCCTCGCGATGCCGCCTCGGGCCTCCCGAGCGGCAAGAGTCAGCACGAGCCCATCACCATCCTTAAAGAGATCGACAAGAGTTCGGTTCCGCTCTGGACTGCTCTCGTCAACAACGAGAACCTCACCACCTGGCAGCTCCAGTTCTTCGCCCCCGACCTCAAGGGCATGGAGCAGGAGATCTACACCATCACCCTCACCAACGCCAGCATCGCCTCCATCACTCAGTCCATGCTCGACAATGAGATCCCCGCCGACGCCGCGCTTCCTCTGCAGGAAGAGGTCGCCTTCACCTACCAGAAGATCACGTGGTCATGGACGAACCCACCCCTCACCGCCCAGGACGACTGGGAAGCGCCCATAGCCTCCTGAAACAAACCGCCCGTTCTCCCCTGTGTAGTCCAAGGGAACGAAAATCGCGTCAACCAACGTACAGAAGCGAAGCACGATTCTGAACACACCGAACACCTTCCGAATGCAGGGGAATACCGTTATTGAGAACGGTGAGGACGGTACACAAGGAGAGTACGATGAATGTTTCGTCGATGAAACTGCTCCGCGGAGTCATGGCGGCGGCGGCCATATGGTTGTCAGTAGCGGCCGCCTCCGCGCAGACGCCGACCTCGCGGATCGTGAGCGCCGCCAATACATTTCTTTCGACGCTCAATGAAAAGCAGCACGCAGCCGTACTGTTTTCCTTCAACGACGCACAACAGCGAACACGCTGGTCGAACTTCCCAACCGCCATGGTGCCCAGAGCCGGTATCAGCCTGGGGGAGATGAATCCAGCGCAACGTTCCGCCGCGATGGCGCTGCTTTCATCCGCGCTCAGCCAGCGAGGCTTTGAGAAGGTTCAGCAGATCATGGAGGGCGACGAAGTCCTCAAGCTCGGCTCGAACAACCAGCCTGGCCCTGGTGGCAATCGTCCGCCGCGTGGAAACGGCGGTCCGCCACCCGGAGGCGGCAATGGCCCACCTCCCGGCGGCGGACCGAATCGCCCTCCGATGGGAGGTCCCGGCGGGAGGGGAGGTCCCGGGGGCGCGATGTTTGGTAAAGATCTCTACTACATCTCCATCCTTGGAACGCCCTCCGAGAAGACTCCCTGGATGCTGCAGTTCGGAGGTCACCATCTCGCGCTCAACATCACCATCGCAGGCGAGCACGGAATTCTCACGCCCACTCTCACCGGCGCGCAGCCGGCTCTCTATACTTCGGGTGGCAAGACCGTCCGGCCTCTCGGCCAGGAGAGCGACAAGGCACTGGCCCTGCTCACTGCCCTCGACGACGGCCAGCGAAAGCAGGCAATCATCGGCTCGCGCATGGCCGACCTCGTTCTCGGCCCCGGACAGGACGGCAGAAAGATACAGCCCGAGGGGCTCAAGGCTACATCGATGAATGACCGCCAGCGCGCCATGCTGCTCGACGTCATCTCCGAGTGGACAGGCATCATTCACGAGAGCGCAGCCGCGGCCCGCATGGCCGAGCTCAAGGCCGATCTCAGCGAGACATGGTTCGCATGGAGCGGTCCCACAACCGCCGCCCCCGGACAAAACATCACCGCCTACTATCGCATTCAGGGCCCGCACCTCGTCATCGAGTACGCGCCCCAGGGCCTCGGCGGCGATGCCTCTCTGCATGTCCACACCATGTATCGCGATCCCACCAATGACTACGGACAAAGGTTTACGAAGCAATGAAGCTGAGACTCATCGCCGCTATCGTGATTCTCCTCTCGCTCGCAAGAGTTGCGTCCGCGCACAGGCTCGATGAGTACCTGCAGGCCACCATCCTATCGATTGAGAAGGACCATGTTCAGGCATCGATGCGCCTCATCCCCGGCGTCGCCGTATCGTCCGCCGTCATCGCAAGCATCGACACCAACGGCGACGGCGTCTTCTCCGCACAGGAGCAAAGAGCCTACGCCGACCGCGTGCTGAGCGATCTGTCGCTCACCATGGACGCCCATCCTCTGCAAACGAAGCTCGTCTCGGCAGACTTCCCCGACCCCGCGCAGATGAGAGAAGGTCTCGGCGAAATCCACATCGAGTTCACCGCGGCTCTGCCCCCTGGAGGCCACAACCGAAGACTCATCCTCGAAAACCATCACCAGAACCAGAACTCGGTCTACCTCGTGAACTCCCTGGTCCCGAGTGACCCCAACATCCAGATTGCCGCTCAGAGTCGCAATGAGCAGCAGTCGTTTTATCAATTGGATTATGTCCAGACTGGTAGCGTGCAGACCAGCGTACAGACCAACGTCGCTTCAACCTCGCTGCCTCGCAGATGGTGGACAAACATAGCCAGCACGATAGGAACCGCCAACTTCGCCAGCCTGTTTCATCTCGGCATGCGGCACATCGCCGAAGGAACAGACCACCTCCTGTTTCTACTGGCGCTTCTTCTACCCGCGCCGCTGCTGGTCTCCGGCTCGCGCTGGGCAGGATTCGCCGGCCTGCGCCCCAGTGTCCTGCGGATACTCAAAATCGTCACCGCATTCACCATCGGCCATTCGATCACTCTCGCACTCGCGGCCCTGGGACTCGTCTCCGTGCCCAGCCGTCCCATCGAAGTACTCATCGCTGTCTCCATCTTCGTCTCCGCGATTCACGCTCTCCGCCCGATCTTCCCCGGCAAAGAAGCCGCAATCGCGGCATTCTTCGGCCTCATCCACGGCCTGGCATTCGCCTCGACCCTCACCAACCTCGGCCTCGGCCGGTGGGAGCGCATCTTCGGCATACTCGCGTTCAACCTCGGCATCGAAACGATGCAGTTGATCGTGGTCGCCGTCACCATGCCATCCCTGGTTCTCATCAGCCGTACGCGCGCATATCCGTTCTTGAGAATCGGCGGCGCACTCTTTGCATGTCTGGCCTCGGCTGGCTGGATCTATGAGCGGCTGCTCGGCGGGCACAACTCGTTCGACGCCGTAGTCGGTGTCGTAGCGCATCACGCCGTCTGGATCGCCGTTGCATTATTCCTGATCAGTCTCAGCTGCCTGCGCGAAGAACGTCGGCTCGCTGGCTAAAAAGCTTCTCCTACACCTACCGCCCAGGTGAAATTGTCTTTTCCCCACGCAAAATCTGTTCGCAGATTGACATGATATTTTTTGCTCAGCATATAACGAAGGCCTGTGCCGCCGGCGGGAAGCCATTGGTCGGTTCGAAAGTCGGCTCCACCGGGAGCAACTGCACCTACACCGCCGAAACCAACCACGCCAAAACGCCACGGAAGCTCTTGCCGGAATTCGAGCTGAGTAGCAAACATATAGTGATCCAGGTACCTTCCCGCCGTATAACCGCGAAGTTCATTGTTCGTGCCGTAGATGCACTCCCCGTAGAACGGAGGCTCGCCACCCGTGCCACACCAGTACCCGTTGTAAGCCAGCACCTGCTTTTTCGATTTTGTGAGGCTCCAATATTTGTTAAAGGTGAATTTGTAGGACTGAAAGGAATATTTGCTGCCCAGATTTTTTCCAAAGAAATCGCCAGTGAAGTCCAACAGGCTCCCCTTCAAAGGATAAAAGCGATTTGGGCGGGAATCGCGGGATATCTCGAAACCAAGTGCGCGAAGATTCGTGTGAAGCCCGACATCCGGAGGAATCGGAGGCAGTTCCCCTCCAGATGTCTGCTTCAGGGTAATGAAGGAACTTCCAGTGAGGAAGCGCCCGCCGACGTACGTGTCCCATTTAATAAGGCGCAAAGCTTTGAGGAAGTAAGCATGACCAGATTGCTCGAGGGGTAATTTGAACCCGGCGTTTCCATTCTCAAAACCTACGCCGTAAAGGTCGTAATCCAGAAAGCCCTGCACGTAACCGGTCTCCACCTCATAGCGGGCTTTGTCCAGGTAGAGATCCGCGCCCACGGCAAACCCACGGCTCCCATTGTTGGTAATCAAGCCAGCCCCTCCGATGACCGAAGGTGTTATTTCCTTTTCCGTCTTCGGAATTGGAGTGATGTAACCCACAATCGGAATGACCCCCGCCCCAATCGCCGGACTCACAAGTGGCTGCGGAGCAATTACGAATGACCCGGCGCCCGCCGGCTTCTTCTTCTTCTCCTTTTTCTTCTCGGCCTTCGTCTCTGATTTCTGATCTGGCGTAGTAGAGGGATTTGCGGAAGATTGCTGGGCGCCCTCCTGCGAATTCTGCGCCTCGACAATGAAATACCCCTGAATCGGCAAGGTGACGCTGCCGGCAGCCGGTCTCGAAAAACAAGGACAAATTCCACCGATGACGCCGGAAAGGAAAATAAATGAGGCTCGAAATTTTCTGAACCCTCTAAGCGTCTTCATCCGCCCTCGCTGCCGCTGGTTCTTTGCATTCGCACATGCGTCGCCGGCCAGCCATCCGATCCGCACCGGCCGCCGAATTCATCAGATCTACCACTAACTTTTCCTCATCAACTCATGCGGCGCAACTGACAAAAGAGCCAGTATCCTTGCGCTCTCCGAATCGTGTCATCACGTGAACTTCACCAAATAACTAAAGGAGTTGGACAAACGCTTTTTTCGAAGGGAGCACAGGGCTTCAGCCCCATTTTTCCGGTACTTATTTAGTCTGATTTCGGACGTATCTGCTCAGGAAGGAACCGAAGACACGATGGTTATTGATCTAAAAACGGCACTCTCGCAGTTGCCTCTTCCTGCGACACCCACATGGCCTGAAGGCGTTTGGGATAAAACGGTCTTTGAGCATGGGATGATGTCGGTCATCGTTTTCACACCGCGGGGCCATGACTATCAAACGAAGCACTCCCAGGACGAGCTCTATATCGTCATCAAGGGCTCGGGTACCCTGATGATCGAGGGCACGCCTCACGCGTTTTGTGAAGGGGACGTTCTATTCGTTCCGGCAGAGAAGCAGCATCGGTTTGTAGATTTCACCGACGACCTAACGACCTGGGCGATCTTCTGGGGGCCTAAAGGAGGCGAATCCGCATGAATCTTCCAGCCGGATGGAGGAGTTCTTGGGCCAAACAGATCAGGCCTCACAGGTCAGCTTGTGTTGACATGGCACCGCTCCGATATGGGCCGGCTCGCCCGATTCTGGAGTGCGAAACGTCTCCACAAATCCAAGCGTTGCTACCATCTTGATGGTATGCGAGGCACTTGAAGCAGATACCGGAATATCAGTCAACACAAGCCCATTTGTCGTTACCAATCCTCGATTTTCGACGAACCGGTCAGCTCTTGAAGCGGCTGCCGATAGCAGCGGCGAGCACTGTTGCCTGCAACCAGCCGAAGAGGATGAGAAGGACTCGTGCCCACCGAAGTACGCCGTAGGACACAAACGGATCTTTTGGCTTATAGGTCTGGTCAGGGGCCCACTTATCATCGAGGCCAAATTTCACCAGAGGTAAATCGTTTTCGAGAGAGTAGATGAAGGGATTGAACTTCGGATAAGCCGCGTCCATCTGCGAACCCGTAGTCCATGCCAGGTACGCTTCTTTACTCGTGGGAGCCATAGCGCCTCGTACACTGGCAAACCAGAAAAGACAGGTTGCCAACGATGTGATCAAAGCGATGGGGGCCAACACCCATAACGGCTTTTGCTGTAGTTTGGCAAACGCAATCTTGCAAGCGCGCATGACCTTATTGGCGGGTTTGGCTTGGGCACAACGAAGTTGAAAGATGATGCGCTTCGCACCGTCATCGTCTCCCTTTGTTCTCAACAGGGCGGCGAGTTGCATCCACGGCTGCGGTTCCGCTTGATCTGATGGTGGCTGGAGTTGAAGCCACTCAACGCGATCTTTAACCTTCAGCGGATGCTCCGGGCCTAGCTCGTTCTTTTGTCGATTGGTCTCCGTTCGGGCAGAATGTAGGGTCAACTCTTCATAAGTAAGGCCGTCCAGATGTAATCTTCCTAGACTCGGCCAGCTTTCGCGTTCGTCGCGGAGGCTCTTGATAGTCGCGCCGTTCAAACAAAGAGATGTCGATCTAGCATCACGAATGCCAGTCCACTGCAAATCTCCTTTCACTGTCATGTTTGCGCAGTAAAGGAGAGCCAATTTGCATTCATCGCAAACGAGATTACCACCGATTTGCGCGCTCTTAACGTCGACCATACCGAAGCTTGAGAACCCCTCACAAAACGATACTGTTCCGCAGACAGTAGCTTCCTGGAGGCAGACAGCACTGGCTGCTTCCGTCAGTATCGCACTGCTCAAGTCGATACTGTTGCCGATGTTTGCGCTGTGCATATTGAGCTGTCCATGTGCCTTAAAGCCGTTGCGGAGGTAGACATGCCCAGAAATCTGAGCGGTTACGAGATTAAGAGATATTCCTGCTGCAGTAAGGTCGGCACCATCACAGTCCAGATCTCCACGAATCTGTGCGCCAAGCAGATTTACTGAACCGTCAGAGTGGAACACAGTTACTGAGCCGTCAGAGCGGGACCACTTGGCGAGGGAAATATTGCCTTCAACCGCGACCTTATCGAGCGAGAGCGCCCTATCGGTTGCTGTCAGGATAGCTCCATTAAAGCCGAGATCCCCTCCGACTCGGGCGTTGAGCATACGCACCTCCCCAGATGATCGGAATCCATTGTGCATGAATGCGCTGCCGCGGATTCTCGCGCCATCCAGTGCGAGTGCGATTCCATTCCCTGTCAACTCTGTGCCACTCAAGTCAAGGCTTCTATCGATCTCTGCCCCAATCAAGCGGATTGCCCCGTCGCTCTTCGTCCACTGAATGAAAACTGGCCCATGGACAGTGATTCCGTCAGCCAGCAACCCCTTCCTCAGTGTTCCTCCGAAGACAAATAATCCCTTCACCTCAGCGGTGAATAACGCAAGCTCCGCTTCAACCGTAGTTGACAGGAAGTGCAGTTGATGCGGGATACTGCAGCCTTGCAGGTCGAGTGGGGCCGGGATCGACACCGACCAGATGTGAATTCCTTTGGGGTCGATGAACTTCGCTGCATCGGGGTCCGTTATCAGCCAGCGTAGAAACTCAGACCGGACGGGTGGGCGGGGCTCCGTCTCCGACGGTCCAGGGCGGTGATATGCTGTCGCCGAATGGATGAGAACGCGAGCTTCGGACTGAGTCAGCGTGACGTCGAAGCGACTCCGCGCCAGTTCAACCAGACGATTGAAGCGTTCCTGCTCGAATGGGCGCAACACAATCATGTTTGACACTCAGTTACCCTTTCCTATCAAAGGTAGCCCCTCACACAAATTGTTGGTAACGCTAAGTCGGCCTGTGTTGACCTGTCAGGTGAACCGCTTCGATCATCACCTTGGTTTATTTTTCGCGATTTTGCTCAGCAAAATCGCATGTCAAGCCCCCTGAGCCTCGAAAAATCCAGCAACTCGACGCCCACCAACATTTAGCCGACAAAAGAAAAGTGCGCATTAGTTATGGGCCACTTGGTAAACTGGATATAGAAAGACAAACAAAAGTCTTTTTAGAGGAATATAGACAAACAAAAGGTCTTTCGCCTTTTAGAGAGCTAAACAAGAGCAAAGCCCGGCCACCCGCCGGGCCTAACTTATTGATTCTGGCTATTTTAGCCATAAGTCCTTTGTTTGGAAGAATTTAGCGGCATCGACTATCACTATCTAGCGGCAATCATTGAACTTATGGACGGCAATAGGGGGGTGTCCCCCCCGGAAAAAACAACCAGCAACACGAACCAGAAAGGCCAGAAAGGAGAGACCGATGCCCGATGCCATCAACCAACCCAGACAGCCACCGCAGTCCTTACTCCACCACCACCAGCACATCCCCCTGCTGCACGGTCTCTCCCACCACCGCCGACACCTTCACCACCCGCCCGGCCTTAGGAGACTTCAGCTCGTTCTGCATCTTCATCGCCTCAATCACCACCACGCCCTGCTGCTCCGCCACCTCATCCCCCACCCCCACCAGCACCCGAATCACTCGCCCGGGCATCGGAGCCTTCACCGGCCGCGGCCCATCCTTCCCTGCCCCAACCCCCCGCCGCCCCTTCAACGACCGCGGATCATCCACCACAAACTCAAATCGCCTCCCTCCAACCACCACCGCATCCCCATCCAGCACACACCGGAACTGCCGCCCCACCGCCAGCCCGCTCTCGCCTGCCTCTCTCTCGCCAGTCCCACTGCCCCCGCCCGTCGACGGCGCAACCACCAGCGACATCATCCCCGCCTGCACCTCCCGCACCTCCACCACAAAACTCCGTCCATCCACCACACACGCCACCAGGCCATCCTGCAAACCCTCGCGCGAACTCGCCTGCGAGCCTTCACCCAGCCCAGACAGCTCCACCCTACGCCGCCGCCCGCCGATCTCGAGCCAAACCGTCATGCCCTCTGCCCCCTCAGTCCCTCAGACTCTGAGTCCCTCACGCCGCCCCACCGCTGCCCACCGGCTCTCACTCACCCCGCCGCCCCCGCACGAATCAACCCCACTCCCCCGCGCCGCGACAGCGAACAAAGCCGCAGCCACCGCGACCATATCCTCCGGCACCGTCTCTCCCAAATCATCCGGCCGAGGCCCCGCCAGCAACCGCTCCAGATACCCCGTATCGATCCGCGCCGCGCGAAAATCCTCGTCCCGCAGGATCCTTTCGAACAGCGAGATGTTCGTCTTGATCCCGCCCACGACATACTCGCCCAGCGCGCGTAGCATCCGGTCGATCGCCATCTCCCGCGTCTCCCCATACGCCACCAGCTTCGACAGCATCGGATCGTACTCGAGCGGCACCACCCAACCCTCAAACACCCCGCAATCCTCCCGAATCCCCGGCCCGCCCGGCTGCAACAGCCGCGTAATCCGTCCCGGCGAAGGAAAGAAATTGCTCTCAGGATCCTCCGCATAGATCCTGCACTCCACCGCATGACCTCGCAGCCGGACGTCCTCCTGCCGAATCCCCAGCGGCTCCCCCATCGCCACCCGCAACTGCATCTGCACCAGGTCCACCCCCGCCACCATCTCCGTGACCGGATGCTCCACCTGCAGCCGCGTATTCATCTCCAAAAAGTAAAAATTCTCCTCGCCAGGCTTCTCCAAACCATCAACCAGAAACTCCACCGTTCCGGCATTCACATACCCAGCCGAAAGCGCCAACTTCACCGCAGCCTCGCCCATCCTTCGCCGCAGGTCCTCGCTCACCACCGCCGAAGGAGCCTCTTCGATCACCTTCTGATGCCTTCTCTGCACGCTGCACTCGCGTTCTCCCAGATACACGCAGCTGCCAAGCCCATCCGCAATCACCTGTATCTCGATGTGCCGCGGCCTCTCGATCAGCTTCTCCAGATACACCTCGCCCGACCCGAAGCTCCGCTCCGCCTCGCTCGACGCCGCCGCAAACGCACTCGCCATCTCATCCGCCCGCGGCACAGCGCGCATCCCCTTCCCGCCGCCGCCCGCCGCGGCCTTCAGCATCACCGGATAGCCAATCTCGCCCGCAACCCGCAGCGCCTCCTCGACCGATCCGAGCCCCGTCACGCTGCCCGGCACGCGCGGCATCCCCGCCGCGTCCGCCGCCTGCCTCGCCCTGGTCTTCGACCCCAGCCTCCGCATCGCGCTTCCGGAAGGCCCGACGAACGTCACCCCGGCAGCCGCACAGGCATCGGCAAACTCGGCATTCTCGGACAGGAACCCATACCCCGGATGCACCGCATCCGCCCCCGCCCGCCGTGCCACTTCCAGAATCCGCTCCCCCCGCAGATAGCTCTCCGTCGCCGGCGCAGCCCCCAGCCTGTAGGCCTCATCCGCCTGCTGCACATGCAGGGCCCCGCGGTCCACGTCCGAATACACCGCAACCGTACGCAGCCCCATCTCTCTACAGGCACGAATCACCCGCAGCGCAATCTCGCCACGATTCGCAATCAGTACCTTTTCAATAGCCCGGCGCACGCGGCAATTCTACCCCACGCATTGTGCCTGAGGTTTCATCACTTTACTCACCTCAAGCATCCGGCCATCTTTTCCGCAAACAGAAAAGCCTCCCGAGAGGGGAGGCCTTTCCATAACTCGAAAGCACTCGGGCATTAGTTCATCGTTACGCCGCCCTGGTTCTTCTTCTCTTTCTCAAGCTCATTAGCTTTGCGTGCTCCCATGGCCTTCTGGATCCACTCATCGGCTTTGGCCAGGTCTGCCTTGCGCGCTTCGTCATTGCCGCACTCGAGATTGGCCTTGCTTCGATAGGTCAGCTGGAGATATTGCATCGCGTCGTCATAATTCGGATTGAGCGAAATTGCCTTCTCCAGATTCTCCATCGCTTCGTTCACCAGATCGGTATTGGCGGCTACCAACTTCGCGCAGGCATCCTTGCTCTTCTTCGCGTTGCCGTTGCCGTCATCGATCAGCCCATCCGCAGCAAGGATCGGAACCGTGTTCTTGTAGTGTTCCTCAGTCCAATCAATAGCTCCGATCGTGTAGTAAGCTTCAGGATCGTTCGGGGCAATTGCGATCACCTTCTTCTCATACTCCTTCGCCTCATCAAGCTTCTTGATGTTGCGATCGATCGAGGCAATCTGCTTCAACGCGGTCAGATCGTTCGGATCCTTGGCCAGCACCGCCCTGAAGCCGTCGATAGCTTGCTGCGCAACCTTCAGGTTGTCCGGCGTGTCCAGGTTTGGAACCACCTGGGAGGCGTATGAAGTCGCCAGATACAGCTTCGCCTGTGAGTAATCCGGATCCAGCGCAATAGCATTCTGGAAGTGGTTCACGGCTTCTTCGTACTTGGCATTCTTAAATGCTTGCACACCCTTGCCGAGCTGGTCGCGCGCCTTCAACTTATTGCATCCGGTTGTACTACCCAGCAGCAGAGCCACCAAAGCGGCTGTCACCGGAATCCGAGCGGTTAATCTCATGGGGCGTGTAATCTCCTTCAAAAATAGGCGCGGCATCTCTTTGTTCAAAAATGGCCGAACGGCAATTCGAAATTTATGCTTGCCGCTTGATTGTACCGACATATGCTCTCGATGCCTAGAGCCTGGCCGGCAGAAGTCGCTGAAAATAGTTCAACATGAATATTTTGGCAAAACTATTGACGTTTGTCGCCTCTTCCAAGTCTCATTCCGCAGGAACGATGGTCATTTCCAGTCCAGCACGTTCCATCCTGCCTGATTCAACTCTTGAGAGCCACCGGAATAATATAAATGCAAAGGGCGACCCATGCGTTTGAGTCGCCCCTTTGTCCATCCTGCTTCTACAAATTTGCCCTTGATCTTGTGCAATTTTCTACTGTCCCGCTTCTACCTTTGGTGTGATAAGGCCGATATTGTCAACCCCCGCCTGATGCCCATAGTCGATCACCTCGGCAACTTTACCGAAGTCCAGGTCCTTATCGCCCTTCACGAACATCACCTTCTCCTGCCGGGTCGAGAAGATCTCCACCAGCTTTGGCTCAAGCGATGCCTTGGGGAAGTCGTCCTGATTGATCTTGTACGAGGGAGGCGCGCTCCCATTCGACAACACCTGCACCACGATCGTCCGGTCGTTTTCAGGCTGATCCTTATGGTCCTTAGGCGGCTGAGGCACCAGGGTGTCCAGGCCGTGCGGAGTAACCGGCACAATCACCATGAAGATGATCAGCAAAACCAAAAGAACATCGATCAGAGGCGTTACGTTAATCTCCGATACCGCTCCGCCGCCACCACCTGCACTCATTCCCATAACAATCTCCTTAGTACCTGAAGGCGAGCCTCAGGGCACAACTATCCGTTCAATCTACTTCCTACTTCGACGGCGCGACACCTGAATCATCACGCCGCTCCGTCAGCATCCCAAGCTGGCTAACGCCCGCCGTACGGATGGCGTCCACAGCGTCCATCACCTTGCCGTAGTTCGCGCGGACATCGGCCCGCATATATACCTCTTTGTCAGTCTTGTTCTCCAGCTTCGCCGAGATCTTTGTTCCAAGATCGTCCAGCGTTACCTGGTCGGCGCCCAGAAATGTTTTCCCGTCGCGCGTTACCGCCACAACAATGGAATCTTCCTTGTTGGCGTTTTCCATCACCACCGCGGCATCCGCCTTCGGCAGGTCCACGTTAACCTTGTTGTTCAACATCGGTGTGATGACCATGAAGATGATCAGCAGCACCAGCATCACGTCCACCATCGGCGTCACGTTGATGTTGGAGTTGATCTTCTTGCCTTCGTCCCGCTTATTGATGCCCATGCCGTATGCTCCGTCCTGCTCTCAACGTCCGTTTCAGCGCCGCCCCATCTCCGGAGAGCTTGGGCCCTCCGGGTGCCGTTCGCTTGCGGCACCCGGAGAGATCAAAGCGATTCCAGTAACAGAGGGCTCATCTATCGCGCGAAGGCGAATGATTTAGCGGTGGCTCTGCTTGATGAAGTAGTCCACCAGTTCGCTCGAGCTGTTGTCCATCTCGACGTCGAACGCCTCGACCTTACCGGTAAAGTAGTTGAAGGTCATAACGGCCGGGATAGCCACCAGCAGACCGAACGCCGTCGTCACCAGGGCTTCCGAGATACCGCCGGCGACCGCGCCGATACCAGAGGTCTTCTGGGTCGCAATCTGCTGGAAGGCGTTCAAAATACCGACCACCGTGCCGAACAGGCCGATAAACGGCGCCGTCGAACCGATCGTCGCCAGCCCGCCAAGGCCGCGCTTCAGCTTCGCGTGAACGATCGCCTCAGAACGCTCGAGCGCACGCTTGGAGCTCTCAACCTGCTCCTCGGTGATCGCGCCGCCCGAACCGAAGCTGCGAAACTCCTGCAGGCCAGCCGTCACAACCTCAGCGAGGTGCGACTTCTTGCTGCGGTCGGCAACCTTGATCGCCTCGTCCAGACGGCCATCCTTCAGCGCGCCCGCAACCTTTGGGGCAAACTCGCGAGACTGCTTACGGGCAGCCGAGAAGTAAAGCGCACGATCGATAATCACAGCGAGCGACCAGATCGACATGATGAACAGCAGGATGACGACGCACTTGGCGAGGTAACCCATGTTGCTCCACAGGCCCATGACGCTGAAGCTGACCTGCGCTTCTTCGAAATACATAGCGAGGGTAGAGGGTACATGAGCGAAGTTGGTGAGATGAGCGAGAATCACTGGAATCTTTCCTCCTGGTTAAATCCTGGTTGAACTACTGTAGCGTTCCCGGTTTGGGTCATGAATACCCCAAAAGTTCTACCTCCGGTGCGCACGATACATTTGCAGACTTCAAGAACTGCCGACTTCCAGACTCCCGAAGCCCCGTTTAGCTAAATACTGCTCCCGTTAGCTGCCAAAGTTGAAGTTCACCGTCACCGTGGTCTCCACCTCGGTTGGCTCACCATTCAGAAGGTAGGGCCTGTACTTCCAGCTGCGAACTGCTTCCATGGCGCTCGAGCGCAACATCTCCGGTCCGCTGACCACCTCTAGGTCTCTAATCGTGCCCTGCTTCGAGATGATGGCGTGAAGGACAACCGCACCCGAAACGTGCGCTGCCTTCGCGATCGGAGGATAGACCGGATTCGCGCCCGATATCTTCGCGCCCGACATCACACCGCTCGAGACCTTCGCCGGTCCCTTGGGCGGAGCAACCTTCACCGCCGGAGCTGGCGCATTACCGAAGCCGCCCATCACGCCGCCAACGCCGCCGCCAGCGCCACCCATACCGCCCATACCAGCTACGCCTGCCATCGTCGGCGGAGGAGCATCTTCCTTCACTTCCTTAATGTCCTTCGGAATCTTGGTAGGAGCATGCAGACCCTGGTCGATCTCAGATATGACCTTGATCGGCTTCACAATCTGCTGAGGAGGAGGAGGAGGAGGAGGGGGGGGCGGAGGAGGAGGGGCCGAGAGGAGCGCGGTCATTGCCGTGCTCGGCAGCGCCTCGGGGTACAGCAACGGAATCAGAATCATCGTCCCAAGGATGATCCCGTTGAACGTGAATGTGGCGATCATCCAATATTTGGACTTGGTTTTGATCTTGCCACCGGATTCCATTAATGAGTCTTCAAACATTTGGAGCCTCTCAATCGTAAAGAAGAGCTAGTGATGTTAGACACCGCACCGTTCAGTTTTGTTCCCAGCTTAATGATTCTGTGCTACCAGCCGCCCACAGAGACGACAGCCCTTACTTATGCGCCCACAAGAATAAGAGCCAAAGAGCCTTTAAGTCTAGGGAAGCCATCGATAACCGGTTGATTTTGCAGGCGACGCTGCCCGCGGGGAAATTCTTTTGAATCTATGGGGCTTAGCTCTCCAGGCCTGCGCCTGTTAGACCTTCGCCCGTTTTCCTGCCGGCAGCGTCGCAACCTTGCCACGCGACGCCCGCCAATCCTGATAAGCCACCAGCATCGGAGCGGCCACCGCAATCGAAGAATAAGTCCCGATCAGAATGCCGATTACCAATGCAAAAGAGAAGCCGTGCAGCACCTCTCCCCCAAACAGATACAACGACAGCACCGTCAGAAACGTCAACCCGGACGTCAATACGGTTCGACTCAGCGTCTGATTGATACTGCGGTTGACTACATCCGAAAGCGACTCCCGCCGGCTCATCGCAAGATTCTCGCGAATCCGGTCGAAGACGACAATCGTGTCGTTCATCGAGTAACCAATCAATGTAAGGATTGCTGCAATTACGGTAAGGGTAATCTCCTGGTTCGTCAAGCTGAATGCGCCGACGGTGATCAAAGTATCGTGGAACACCGCCACCACCGCCGCCACGCCGTAGATAAGTTCAAAGCGGAACCATAGATAAATCAACATCCCGATCAGCGAGTACGCCGTCGCCAGCCACGCCTGCTTCTGCAGCGCCTTGCCAGCCGTCGGACCCACAATGTCCACCTGCTCCACCGTGAAGCTTGAGGCGTGGTAGTTCGTCGCCAGCGCCTGCTCCACCGCGACGCGCCCCGCATCATGGGCCGCATCGGTCGCGCTCGACTGCGGCAGCCCGATAATCACCTTGTTCGCTGCGTGCCCGCTCGGATCGCTCACCCGCACAATCGATGCGCCATGCAGCCCCGACCGATCCATCGCCCCGCGGATCTGGTCCTCATTCGGCGTCGACGCGAACGCCACGCGAATCTGCGTTCCGCCAGTGAAGTCCACCCCCAGCGGAATGTGGTGCCAGAACATCATGCTCAGCACCCCCGCCACTGAAAAGATCAGCGAAAACCCAAGGAAGTACCACTTCTTGCCCAGCCAGTCGATGTTTGTGCTCTTGAAAAATTCCACGCTCTTACGTCCTCTTCTACCGATGCCGCCGCAATCCGGCGTCCGCATCGCAAACTTTTAGTCGTACTGCTAACTCGCTAACCTAAATCGACAGCACCGCGCCGCGTTCCTTGTTCGCCAGGTGAGCGTCGAAGATCACGCGCGACACAAACACAGCCGTAAACAGATTCGCAAGCAGGCCGAACACCAGCGTGATCGCAAAGCCCTTCACCGGCCCCGTCCCGAAAAGGAAAAGAATCGCCGCCGAAACAATTGTCGTGACGTGCGTATCGAGGATCGTCGTCCATGCGAGGTCAAACCCCTGCTTCACTGCCGCCGCCGCAGTCTTGCCGGCCCGCAGCTCCTCGCGGATGCGCTCGAAGATAAGCACATTCGAGTCAACGCCCATACCAATCGTCAGGATCACGCCCGCAATTCCCGGCAGCGTCAGCGTCGCCTTGCTGAAGCCCATAAAGCCCAGCAGGATTACCAGGTTCAGGAAGAGCGCCAGGTCAGCGTTAATGCCCGCGCCGCGATAGTAGATCAGCATGAACACCATCACCGCCAGCATTCCCGCAACCGCCGCAATCACGCCCTGCCGGATCGACGCCAGTCCCAGGCTCGGCCCGACCGTCCGCGTCTCCAGATAGCTGATCGTAGCCGGCAGCGCGCCCGTCCGCAGCATCAGCGAAAGGTCTGCGACCTCCTGCTGAGTAAATGTGCCCTCAATCTGCCCGCGGTCGCGTATCGCAGAATTGATGCTCGCCACCTCGCGAACCTTGTTGCCCAGCACAATCGCCATCGACCCCGGCGAAGAGCTGTCCCGCGAGTGCGCCGAAGTGTACTTGTAGAACCGGTCGCCAGCCTCGGTCGTCAGCGTAAACGTCAGGTCCGGACGCCCGTTCTGGTCCTGCGACGGCTGCGCATCGCGGAAGTCCGTTCCCTCCACCTCGCTCGCGCGCTTCAGTATCCACACCTGGTCCGGGCTGCCCGCGACGGCGTTCCCATGCATCATCATCGCGTCCGGCGGAATCACGCCGTTCTGTGCCTCGAGTGCTGCCTTCTCATCATCGTACGGTCCGCCCACCACCGCATACACTGCCAGCTTCGACGTCGACTGGATCGCTGCCTCCACCTCGGCGGGATTGCTGATGCCCGGCAGCTCCACCAGAATCTGGTTCTTGCCCAGCCCATACCTCTGCACCACCGTCTCGCTCACACCCAGCGCGTTGATGCGCTCGTTGATCGTGTCGATCGACGTGCTCAGCGTCCGCTCCTCGATGTCATTGATCGCCGACTGCTTCAGCGTCAGCGTCGCCGTGCCGTCTGCAAGCGCCGCCACGTCGTAGAGCGAGTAATCGCTGTTCTCCATCACGCTGCGCGCGTCGCTCAGCTTGGCCACCGGAATCCCGCTCACGATAATCGTGTTCGGCCGCGACGGGTCAGACTTGCCCACGGTCGGCGCGGGCGTTATCCCAGCCGCCGCGAACGCGGCCTGCAACCGCGCCACATCGCGGTCCGTCTCCGCCGCAACCGCCTCGTCCACATGCACCTCCAGCACCAGGTGCGTACCGCCCTTCAGGTCGAGGCCGAGGTGAATGTTATTGGTGATCAGTGTCTTCAACGAACCAAGCTTCGGCGGATTCATGCCGAAAAAAATCCCGTAGATGAAGATGAACAGGATCGCAATGATTGCGTATGTCTTGCCGCGCAGATTTTTACCCATGATGATTGATTGCCCGTAATCCTTCATTCCAGAAGCGGCCCGCGTGGCTATACCTCAACCCGCCGCCATGCTTCCTTGACTTTCGATTCTCGCCGTGCGGAACGGCTATCTCTCGATCCAACTGAAAACTGACAACTGAAAACTGACAACTAACAACGCCTCTACTTCTCTTCCGTAGTCACCGAGGCAATCGCACTCTTTACAAACTCCAGCTTCACACCGTCCGGCTGCACGCGCAGCACCACGGTATCGTCCTTCACATTCAGGATGGTTCCCCGGATGCCGCCGTTCGTCGTCACCTGGTCGCCCGACTTCAACTGCGTCAGCATCTCCTGCCACTTCTTCTGCTTTCGCTGGTTCGGAGCGATCATCAGGAAGTACAACGCTATAAAGAACAGTACCGGCAGCGCCAGCCCGCTCAGATTACCTAAACCGCCCATCCAACCAGCTCCAATCCATCTCGTAGCCGCACCTTACCATCCAGTGCACCACATTTTGCGCCTCAAAAAAGCCACGGGCAGGCACAGCTCCGCTACCCATCGAAATAAGGCCCGACCCCTAAGCATCGCGTAACCGCTCACCCATGTCAAGAAAACCGCCCATCCAATACCTTCATCCGCCTCTCAACCCTGCCAAACCCTCAACAATACCCCCAACCAACGCCGCCCCCAAGACCACCACCCACGGCCTCACCCGCCCCACCACCAGCGCCACAAAACCAGCCACTGCAATAAGCCCATCCCAAACTGTCCCCACCGCACTCGTCATCACCGGCCTCCAAAGCGCCGCCAGCAACACCCCGACAACACTCGCATTCACTCCAGCAATAGCCGCCCTCATCCTCACGTTTCTCCGCAACACCTCCCACCACGGCAACACCGCAATCACCAGCATTAACCCCGGCAAAAAAATCCCCGCCAGCGCGATCAATCCACCCCAAACCCCTGGCCTGGGCGAGCACACCGCCCCTAAATAAGCCGCAAAAGTAAACAGCGGCCCGGGCACCGCCTGCGCCCCGCCGTACCCCGCCAGAAACGTCCCCTCGGTCACCCACCCCCGCGCCACCGTAACGCTCTCAAGCAGCGGCAGCACCACATGACCACCCCCAAACACCAGCGCCCCTGTCTGATAGAACGCCGCAAACAAAGCCACCCCACCCCCGGGCATAACTCTCGCCAAAATGGCCGTCTCAGCCAGCACCACCCCAAATGTTCCCGCCGCCCAAATTCCCACCCGCCGCGAAATCCCCACCAGCCGTCCCCCCGCCAGCTCCGCAACTCCCCTGCACAACACCCACCCCGCCACGGCGCCCACCGCCAACGCCACCATCTGCGCTCCTGCAGCATTCCAGCCGAGCTCATCCCAGCCCAACACAACCGCTGCTGCAACCGCTCCAATCGCCATCCGCCGACCATCCGGAGACAGCGTCTTGCGCATCTCCCAAACCGCCTGCGCCACCACTGCCACTGCAGCTAGCCCCAACCCATGCAGCACTCCTGCTCCCACTGGCCCCGTCAACAACCGATGCCCAGACGCAAACCCCAGCATCAATACCGCCGACGGCAGCGTAAACCCCGCCCAAGCCGCCAGCGCCCCCGCCAGTCCACCTTCTATCAACCCAATCGTGAATCCCACCTGGCTGCTCGCCGGCCCCGGCAAAAACTGGCATAGCCCCACAACCTCCGCGAACCGCGCCTCGTCCAGCCACCCCAGTCGCGTCACAAACTCCTCGCGAAAGTACCCCAGATGCGCTACCGGCCCGCCAAACGAGCTACACCCCAGCCGCAGAAACCGCAGAAAAATCTCTCCAACACTCGCTCGTGGTCTATCCGTCATCTCTTCAATGAGCCTCTCATCAGCCAGCCGGGGCCGTCACGCGCTACAGTCGTCATCACACAAAATTCATGCAGGACAAAATCCCTCTCCCCGCATCCAACCCCAAGAGGTGCTCCCAAATGAAAGCTGTACTCCTCCACGAATATGGCCCGCCCAAAAACCTGAAGTACGAAGACATGCCCGACCCCACGCCCGCCGACGGCGAGCTCCTCATCCGCATCGCCGCCACCAGCGTCAACCCCATCGATTACAAAATACGCAGCGGAGCATTCAAAGCGAGCTACCCCCTCCAACTCCCCGCCATCCTCGGCCGCGACATCGCCGGCACCATCCGCAGCCTCGGCCCCGGCGTCACCACCTTCAAGCCCGGCGATAAGATCATCGCCGTCGTCTGGGAGAAGGCCTACGCCGAACTCGCCGCCGTCAAAGCCTCCGACGTCGCACTCCTGCCCGAAGGCCTCGACCTCATCGAATCCGCCGCCCTGCCGCTCGTCACCACCACCGGCGAGCAGCTCATCACCCGCGGCGCCAAAGTCCAGCCCGGCCAAACCATCCTCGTAGCCGGAGCCATCGGCAACGTAGGCCGCAGCGCCGTCTGGACCGCCAAAAAAGCCGGCGCCAAGGTCATCGCCGGAGTCCGCAAATCCCAGCTCAAGCAAGCCGCCGAGCTCAACGCCGATGCGATTCTCGCCATCGACGACCCCGACGCCATGCAAAAACTCGGCTTCCTCGACGCCGTCGCCACCACCGTCGGTGGCGACACCGCCAACAGCCTCCTCGCCAAGGTCAAGCCCGGCGGCATCTTCGCTTCCGTAGTCGGCCCACCGTCCAGCGCCGCCCTCCACCCCACCGTGCAGATCGCCGCAACCAGAGTCGTCCTCGACGCCCCAACCCTCCGCATCCTCGCCCAGGACGTAGCCGCCGGCAAATTCAAGATCCCCATCGACCGCATGCTCCCCCTCGATCAGGCCGCCGAAGCCCACGCCGCCGCAGAAAAAGGAGGCATCGGCAAAATCCTCCTCCTCGCCTGAATCAGGCGTCGCCTCGCTGAAATCTATCCTCACCTGTCTCTCCACGCCTGAAGTCCTCGCCAGATTTTCTCGCCACCAACAATATTTACTTGCGGCAAAAGCTATCCTGAAATCATCAACAACTAGCAACTAGCAACTAGCAACTAGCAACTAGCAACTAGCAACTAGCAACTGAGAACTGACAACTGACAACTTTCAGGAGCCCCATGCCCATCGCCGAAGACATCGCCGCCATAGAACGCCAGGAAAAAGAGCTCATCCTCCCCGCCTTCGACAACGACACTGCCTGGCGCATCGGCCTCACCATCCGCGAGCTTGCTCTCTCCCGCAAACAAAGCATCGTCGCCGACGTCCGCCGCTTCGGCCAGCCTCACTATCAGCTCTTCTACACCGCCTTCCCCGGCACTACCCCCAACAACATGCGCTGGGTCGAGCGCAAAATCGCTGTCGTCGCCCGCTTCCACCGCAGCTCCTACGGAATCGGTCTCTACCTGCAGCAAAACAACATAAGCTTCGGTAACCGTTACAATCTCTCCGAAGCCGACTACGCCGCCCACGGCGGCTGTTTCCCCATTAACATCGCCGGAGCCGGAATCATCGGAGCCGTCACCGTCTCCGGCCTCACTCAGCGCGAAGACCACAACCTCGTCGTCGAAGCCCTCTGCCTCGAAGCCAAACTGGACCATAATTCCCTCCGCCTCCCCACCCTCCAATAGCCGATATCCCCGGCCAGCCACATCTCAAACGAGCCGAAACTCTTCTCTGCGATTTATTTCGCGTGAATTAGTAGTTTTCCCAGTTTCCGGCGCCGAAATACCTTCATAGAATTTTGGGCACTGCGATTATCGTTGTGGCGAAATTCCGAGTAGATTCCTGATTCCCAGCCTGGGTAAGACCAGTTCCATTTCAGACCGGAACAGCCAGGTGCGGACGACCAGAAGGTCACGCAGCCGCCAAAGTAAGCGATCAGGCAACAAGGACAGATCCAACTCAACCAATTCACCGGACGCACTGCCGACCAAACCTGACAGCGCATTCGAAAGACGAAAGGACATCCCGTGAGAACCAAATTTGCATTGTGCGCGATGCTGGTCTGCCTCGCGTCCGCGATCGCCGTTGGACAACAAGTCTCCGTCAACTACAACCACAGCCAGAGCTTCGCCGCATACCACACCTACGCGTGGGCCTCTGATAACGCCAACCAGATCCAAAATTCCATCCTGGCGCAGGTGGCGCAATCGGACATCGACAACGCAATGGCGGCAAAGGGATTTACAAAAGTCACCGAAGCGCAGAAACCCGACCTGCTCCTCCTCGCCAGCGGCGGCATGAAACAGCAAACCTCCTATAGCGCCTGGGGTATGCGAGGAATCGGCGGCGGCATGGGAGGAATCACTCCCGAGCAAAACGTCATAGGAACCCTCATCGTCGACCTGCACGACACAAAGACCCAGTCCCTGATATGGCGAGGAATTGCCCAGGACACCTTGAGCAACAACGGCGACAAGAACCAGAAAGTGGTAGGAAGCGCAGTCACCAAGATGTTCAAACAATGGCCCAAGTGAGCCACCCTCGCAATCGTAAGTGTTGATCTCTGATGGCTATAAAAGACAAGACGCTGCTCACAATCTCCGCTTCTCTCGAATTGGCAACCGGCGTTGCGGTTATCGCAGCTCCGAACCTCGTCGTCCGCGTGCTCTTCTCCGCCGACCTTACACCCGGCGGAGAGGCGGTCGGCCGGGTAGGCGGCTGCGGCCTTCTTTCGCTTGCAATCGCATGCTGGCCACGAAGCACCGGCGATCACTCGCAGCCGATCAAGGCATTGCTCCTGTATAACCTCGCCGCGGCATGTTATCTGGGTTACCTCGGAATCACCGGCGAGTTCGGCAGCCCCTTCCTGCTGCCCGTTGCTGCCCTTCACGGTGCCTTGGGGGTGCTGTTTCTTCGTTCGGCGTACTCACTGCGCCACGCGACGGTCTAGCTCATGGGACAGCACTGGAAGTTCTCCCAGTAGGCGGTCGCGCATCGGCAAATTAGTGTAAGGCAAAGATCGATTGTCTTTCCTTGATCGGAGAGAAGATCGGGAGAAGAAATGCTCGGGACTTTGCTGAAAAAGCTTCTGTCAACGGCCTTATCCTTCCTGCTCGTCTTCACTACGGCGCCTGTGGAAGTCTTCGGCCAGCAGCCTCCCGCACCGCAGCAGCCCGCGCCATCGCAGCCGCCGGCTTATGCAGGGCAAGGCGCGCCCTTGACAGCCGACGAACTGCAAGGCCTCGTGGCGCCCATCGCCCTATACCCCGACGCCCTCGTCGCCCAGATTCTCGGTGCCGCCACCTTTCCTGACCAGGTAGCCTTCGCCGAGGATTGGCTTCAGCAGAACAAAAGCCTCACCGGCACCGCCCTCACCAACGCCGTAGACGCGCAAACGTGGGATCCCAGCGTCAAGGCGCTCACCCAGTTTCCTTCGGTCCTCGACAACCTGGCCAAAAACCTCAGTTGGACCTCGTCATTAGGCGAGGCATACCACACCCAGTCCACCGATGTGATGGCCGCGGTGCAGGTCCTGCGCTCTAAAGCGCAAGCCGCCGGTAATCTCAAATCCGGCTCACAGATTACGGTCGTCCAACAGTCGCCGCAAGTCATCGTGATTCAGCCCACCAACCCGCAGGTCGTCTACGTCCCCACCTACAACCCCACGGTCGTCTACGGCTACCCATACGTGACTCCCGGATACAGCACCGCAGCCGTAGTCACCACCGCCGTGCTTGCATTCGGAGTAGGAATTGCAATCGGCGCAGCGATGAGCAACAGCTGGGGGTACAGCGCCTGGGGCTGCAGCTGGTACGGTGGCGGGGCCTACTACCACGGCTCCTCCTACTACGGAAACGCCGCATGGCACGGCGGCTACTATGGCTCCAGCGCCACCGCCTACGGCCCGAACGGTGTCGCCCACGCCTCCAGCGGCTATAACCCCTCCACCGGCACTTACGCCCGCGGTGCATCCACCCAGACAGCCTACGGCTCGCAAGCGGCTGGTCAGGCATACAACCCCAACACCGGAGCCTACGCCGCCACCCATCAAACCTCCAACGCCTATGGCAGCTCCGGAAGCTCCGTCTACTCCAAGGATGGCAACACCGCCTACACCCAGCATGAAACCAACTCGAACGGGACCGTAGCCTCCGCACAGACCTCGGCAGGTGGCTCAGCTGTCGCCGCAACGGGCAAGAACGGCAACACCGCATCAGCCGGCGAAGCCGCAAACGGCAACAAGTACGCCACCTCAAACGGCAACGTCTACAAAAACACCGGCAGCGGCTGGAACCAGACTCAGGGAACCCCGCACAACACCTCCAGCGCTAGTTCAGCCGAGGCTAAAGGCTACGGAGGAAGCCAGGAGCACAGCAGCGGCGGCTGGGGCGGAGGCAGCAGCGGAGGCGGATGGCAATCCCGCGCCGACAGCGCTCGCGGTTCAGAAAGCCGCGGAGGCGGAGGCGGCTGGGGCGGCCGGAGATAAACCCAGCTAAACCCGGCCCCGTGTCAATAGAAGCTCTTACAGCAAAGTTTCGGAGGATGTGATGTCGCTCAACTCCCGAAGAATTTCACTTAAAATCCCGCTACTGCTTCTGGCTCTCATCATTCTGGTCGTCGCCTGCAAAAAAGAAGAAAAGTCGCCTGAGCTCGGTGTCTTCGCCTCTCCCGACGCCGCCGCCAGCGCCCTGCAGACCGCCGTAAAGGCAGCCGACGTCAATGCACTTGTAGGAATCTTCGGCCCGGACTCGAAAGCCCTCATCCTCTCCGGAGACGCCGTCGAGGATAAGAACAACGCCGCAGCCTTCGCCTCTCGCTACGACGTCATGCACCGCTGGCGCAGGATGCCGGACGACTCCCAGATGCTCATCGTCGGAGCCGACAACTTTCCCTTTCCCATTCCCCTGAAAAAGAACCCCGGCGGTCAGTGGTACTTCGATACAGCCGCCGGAAGAGATGAAGTCCTCAACCGCCGCATCGGCCGCAACGAACTCTTCATCATCGCGGCCTGCGGAGCCGTCGCCGACGCCCAGGTCGAGTACTTCGCAAAATCTCACGACGGACAACCCGCAAAACAATTCGCGATGAAGTTCATCAGCGACGATGGCAGGCAGAACGGCCTCTACTGGAAGTCGCCCGATGGACAGCCCGCCAGCCCACTCGGCCCCCTGGCGGTCGCGGCCACCGCCGAAGGATACAAAGCAAACCCCAACGGCCACACAGCCTTCCACGGCTACTACTTCCAGATGCTCAACGGCCAGACCGCTAACGCTCCAGGCGGAGCGAAGCAGTACGTCGTCAACGGAAAAAAGACCGGCGGATTCGCCTTCGTCGCCTATCCAGCCGAATACGGCAACTCCGGCATTATGACCTTCATCATCAACCAGGACGGCGTGCTGCTCCAAAAAAATCTGGGAAAGAACACCACCCAGACAGCAACCGCAATGACCGACTTCGATCCCGATCCCAGCTGGCAGATAGTGCAGCCCTGATCGCCGCTAATACCAGCCCGCATTGCCGGATTTCAATAGCCTCGAAGTTTCTTCTCTCCGTCTAATCCTTTAGCGCCACCACCGCATCCGTCTGCCGCCGCATAATCTCAATGCAGCGCTCGCAGAAATCCTTGATCGTCTCCAGCTCCCGCGTCGAGTAGCGCGTAGCCAGCGCCGCCATCTCACTCCCCAGCGCATCAAAGATAGGCGCAATCCGTCTCGTCGCCGGCGATTCGCACAGCCGTATAAACACCTTTCGCCGATCCGTCTCGCTGCGTTCTCTCCTCGCCAACCCAGCCTTTTCCAGCCTGTCGATCGCCGCCGTAATCGCGCCCGTCGTCAACCCCGTCAACCGCGCCAGATCCCCCGCCGTCACATCCCCGCCACGGTCAACATAATCCAGGCACTTCATATCTGTTACCGAGACCCCGACAATATTCGCCACCGCCTGGTGAAACATGATCGTCCGCGCGCCGATCTCCCGGCCCACCTCCAGCCCAACCTGCCGCTCCAGCTCTTTCCTCTTGCGTGATGCCGCCATATCGTTTATCGTATCATTATCTCAATTATTGAGATACTTGATAGACGAGGTACTCACCCAATGAACAACCACCACACCAGCCCGAAATGCATTCTCATCATCGGCGGCGGAATCGCCGGCCCCGTCCTTGCTCTCTTCCTCAAGCAGTCCGGCTTCTGCCCTCACATCTTCGAAGCCTCCCACGGTCCCTGCGACACCGGTGGCGGTCTCGGCCTCGCGCCCAACGGCATGAACGTCCTCGCCGCTGTCGGCGTCATCGACGCAGTCCGCGACGCCAGTGTCACCAGCCACGAGTGGGCCTTCGAGAACCAGCACGGCGATCTCCTCGCCTGTAGTCCCGGCGGAGACGCCACCCGCTACGGCCAACCCGGCGTCATGATCACCCGCCCCGCCCTCCACCGCGTCCTCATCGACCGCTGCGAGTCCCAGGGCATCTCCGTCTCCTACAACAAGCGCCTCACCGCCATCGACGACAACCCCGGCCAACCCATCGTCGCCCACTTCGCCGACGGCGCCAGCATCGAAGCCGACCTCATCGTAGGCGCCGATGGCATCCGCTCCCAGGTCCGCAACGCCGTCATGCCTGACGCCCCCAGGCCCGTCTACTCCGGCCTCTCCTCGCTCGGCGGCATCAGCCCCTGTGTCGACGATCCCGCCTCAGTCACACCCCGCTCCAACCAGCGCGTCCACTTCATCTTTGGCCAGAACGGCTTCTTCGGCTACTTCAACTTCGTCAGTCCCGCCGGCCCGCGCACCATGTGGTGGAGCACCGCCTCCATCCCGATCGAGTCCCGCGAAAAGACCGCCGCCGCCTCCAAAGCCGAACTCCAGCAGCGTGTCCTTGCCCTGCACGGCGACTGGGCAGCACCGATCCCTCAGCTAGTCCGATCCGCCGAGGAGACCCTCACCATCGCCATCCACGACATCCCCAGCCTCCCTGCCTGGCACACCGGCCGCACCGTCCTCATCGGCGACGCCGCTCACGCCGTGGCTCCACACTCCGGGCAGGGCGCATCCATGGCCCTCGAAGACGCGCAGTGCCTCGCCAAGCTCCTCCGCGAGTCCGACGGCACGCCCCTCGAAGAAGTCCTCACCGCCTTCGAGCAGCACCGCCGCCCCCGCACCGACAAAGTCATCGCCCTCGGCCGCCGCAACGGTCAGCGCAAGCAGCGCATGTCCCCGGTCGCCTTCTGGATCCAGCAGCAAATGATCCGCCTCTTCGTTCCTTTAACCCGCGCCAAACGCCAGGACTGGCTCCTAAGCTACAAAGTCGAGTGACCCCGCGATCAAATCAACCACACGCACCCACTAGGCAATCTCTCCGCAAGCGCGCGGCGCAAAAATTCGGGAGAGCCACGAAAACCTGCTCTCCCGAAACAGTCGATCCTGCGACGCGCGACGCCCCCGGCCTACTTACCGAACCACCTCTGCACCCTGCTCGCCCCGAACTCCTTCTTCTCCGCCACCAGCGCCTCGGACGGCGCCTGATACGTCCCCGTAGGCTTCGGCCCGGCCAGAAACTCCACGTCCACCCGCGCCACCAGGTCATTGCCAAACTCGAGATAGCACGACCCAATCCCCCTGTACCCCTCCGGCGCCGCCTCTCCACGAATCTGCGCGATGATCGAAGCCGCCACCACCTTCGCCGCGCCTTCAGCAAACACGCCCGCCTTCGGAGTCCCCACTCCGTTCACGTCGCCCACCGCATACACTCCCGGAAAGCTCGTCTCCAGCGTCTTCTTATTCACCGGCACCCAGTTATAAGGATCCGCGGCCAGCCCCGACTCCACCACCACCTGCGGCACCCTGTGCACCGGTACGCCCAGAAAAAGTTCATAAGGCATCTCAGTCCCATCGCTCAGCACCGCCACCTTTCGCGCCGGATCGAGCGCCGTCACCAGGCTGTCCTTCACAAATCGAATCCCGCGCTCCGCGAACGCCGCCAGCACCGCCACCGACGTCTCCGGTGAAGGCGGTATCGGCACACCGAACGGCATCACCACCGAGATCTCCGTCGCCTCCCGCCGTCCGCGCTTCACCAGATAATCGTGCAGCATCAGCGCCGTCTCGCTCGGAGCCGGTGGACACTTGAACGACTTCCCCGTCACCCCGATAATCACATGTCCCCGGTCGAACTTCGGCAGAATATCGCGCAGCGCAAACGCACCAGCCACCGTATAAAACTCGTTCCCACCCTCCACCAGCCCCGGAGTAGCCGCCAGATCCAGGTCCGCCCCCAGCGCCACCACCAGCACGTCTGCCTCGAACGTCCCCTCGTCGGTCACCACGCGCTTCGCCGCCGGGTCGATCGCCCGCACCACGGTCTTCACAAACCGCACGCCTGGCTTCACAACATCGCGGTAAGAATGCAGCACCTCCGCAGGCAGCTTCCGCCCAAACATCACATCCAGCTTCGAGAAGCCGAAGATAAAAGCATCCCCTTTATCAATCAGCACGATGTCGATCGCATCGCCAAAAGCATCGGAAAGCATCGTCGTCAGTTCGAGGCCGCCAAACCCGGCCCCCAGCACCACCACACGTTGTCGCATAGGCGGCAGAGTATCACGTTTCCGTTGATTCAAAGCCACCAGCAGCGGGCGATACAAAAATTGCTGAAAAGTACTTGCTTTGAAGGGGCGGGACTTCAGTCCACCATTCAAACTCCACCCAGTCCCCTGCCCAAAAGTTAACGCAACCGCGCATACTCCAATCTCGCTTGCTTCAAAACAGACAAATCGGAATCCCCATCTCTCCATAAGTTGAGGAAGTCGTCGTAAGCGGCTTTCGCTTTCGTCTGGTCCCCAGCCATCACATAAGCTCGTCCCATCTGCAAACGCGCCAGCGCGCCAATTGGATCGCTGAGAACGATGCCGCGATGATCGACGACCTTCTGGAATTCTTGAGCGGCCTGCGCACCCTGATGCAACGCAAGATAAGCCTCACCTCGCAAATACACCGGATAAAGAACTCCGAAGAACCCAAAGAAGCAGCTCGGCGGTTCGCCCAATTCGTTGGAACTGGCCGCCCGCAACAATTCGATCGCCTTGCCGGGATCGTGTTGATTCAACGCGACCGACGCGCGAAGCACAGGGACATAACTGAATTTGACTGCCGTGTCCTCAGGAAGCCGCTTCTCCATATCGTCCACCAAAGTCTGAGCCGCAACTGAATCTCCCGAACGCGCCAGCGCAAAGGCCGCGCCGTACGCAACGTCTCGCTCCTTCGAGAGCGTCAGCGCCTTCGTCGCTCCCTGTTTCGCCGCAGCCGCATTCCCGAAGAATCCCTCCCGCACCGCCGCCGCGCTCTGAAACAACGCGGCCCTCTCCCGTTGCCCCGACTGTTCAGCCAGCCGCACCGCCAGCTCCGACCTGCTCCTTGCCTGCTGTAAATGCCCTGAATACGCGGCTGCGAACGACTCCTGATTTGCGATAACGTCCTCAGCCCCGGACTCCTTCGAAGCCACCGCCACCACCTTCTCCATCCCCGCCTTATCACCCTTCAGAAATGCGATCTCGTATTGATCGATCAACAGATCCGGTATCTGCATACCTCGCTCTGACGCCTGCTGCAGCGTGCGCTCGGCCTCATCAAAACGCCCCAGCGGAACATAGCTCAGGGCCAGAAGGTTCCACGAGATAGGAAAATCCGGATCAAGCTCCACCATCCTTCGCGATTCCTCCAGCGCGGCTTCGTATTTTCCCAGCACCGGGTAAATCATGCCCGCCAGAAACCCACGACCCTTCGATTCACGCGGGTACGTATGTAACCATGCTTCGCAGATCTGCTCCGCCTTCTCCATATTTCCTGTTACCTGTGTCTCGTAGGACGCGTCGATAAAGAATCTCTCCGGCTCATTAGCGTGGCTCCTCAGCTGCCATGCCTTCTCGGTATTCTCGGCCGAAAGGCCGGACTCGGCAGTATCGCCGTACATGCGCCCCAACATCGCATAAGCCATCGCGAACTGCGGATCAATCTCCGTAGCTCGCTTAACCAACGGCATAGCCTGACCGCTCCCACCCGAGTAGAGAACCTTCATGGCCATGCTATAAGCCTTCAACGCCTCCAGAGACGACGTGGTAGCCTCAGCCAGAGGAGTATCCAACTCACCGGCCTCAGCCAGCGACTCACCTGCCCGGCTTCGAAATCTGCTGGCAACCTGGCTCAACGCATTCAGCACATCTTCCTTTCTCGCCGCCTGCGCCTGCTCCTCATCGATCACGTCCCCCGTCTTGCAATTCCTCGCGCGCAGCCCCACAACATACAGGCTTCCAAGGCTCGCAATAGATCCGTCCACAACCGCAGTGGCTCCCGTCCGCTGACAGACCTCCAATGCAACGGCAGGAGTAAGCGCCGCATCAGCCGGCTGGCCCATCAGTCCCAGCACCTGCTGAACTCGTTCTGCGCCCACCAGATTGAGGTACGGCGATTGCTCAAGTTGCACAGTCAACCCTTGCCGAAGCGTGTCGCTGAAAACGGGGTCGTTCGTCTTATTGCTGAAATCCGCCAGAACAATCCTGTCCCGGTCAGTCAGTGTCGACGTCGCATGAATCGTCCGCCGCGAATAGACGTAGCCAAAGGCGGACACCACCAGCAACACTCCCGCAACCGAAGCAATCACCCTCCACCGCCCCGTGAAGACCCCCGCCCGGCCTTCTCCAACAGCATTCTCCCCGCCCGGCGCCGTATCTTCCAGAATGCCCTCCGCAACCGGTTCAGTCATAGCCTGCACCGGCCGTTCGGTCTGCAGCAGGCGCTCAACCGGCACCATCAACCGATACCCACGCCGCCTCAACGTCTCCACGTACCGCGGCTCCTCCGCTGAGTCCCCCAGTGCAATCCGCAACTTCTTCACCGCGGCATTCACCGCATTCTCGAACTCCACGATCGTGTCGTCCGGCCACAATCGGCTGCGAATCTCCTCCCGGGTCACCACCTCGCCCGGCCGGTCCGTCAGCAGCTTCAAAATCTGGAACGGCTGGTCCTGCAGGGGAATCCTCACGCCGCTGCTCGAAAGTTCGCCCGACTTGGGGTCGAGTTCAAAGGAGCCGAAACGGACGACGTTCGTAGACTGCTCATCCTGCATTTGGCTAAACCCCGTGGATGCCGCTAATTATAGGCAAATAAGCCGCAGCAGGAATCTGCAGTTCACACAAGCGCCTCCAAAATCACTCGAAAATCACGTACAAGCCACCTCCGGCACATGGCATGTCGGCTCCCGTTTCAACACAATCACGCCAAGGTTCAAGGAGGTTCTTATGATTCTTCAGCACAAGCTCGCTCTGGCACTCACGCTCACTCTAATCACAGCTGCCGCCCACGCCGACCCTCTGGTCTACGTCCTCAACGACAGCGGACAATTCGGCACAGTCGATCTCGGTGCCGGCACCTTCAATCCCATCGGCCCTGACATCCCGGTCGGAGGCACAGGGCTGGTCCCGGGCCCCGCTGGATCGTTCCTCACCCTCACCTTTACTGGCGACCTCGATTCGATCAACCGCACCACCGGCGTAGCCTCTCTCGTCGGAGCAACAGGATTGGCAGACTGTTCCTTGCCATCATCCCCTTGCGGCCTGAACTCCGCGAATGTCCTGGGAAAACTCGGCTCAAATCTATACGCAACAGACTTCGCCCAAAATCTCTACTCAATCGACCCTGCGACGGGCCATGCCACGCTCATCGGAGCCACCGGCATTCCAGCCGTCACCTTCATCCCTCACGATCCCGTCCCCGGCGACCCCGACTCAATTTACATCTACGATGAGGGAATGTTCAGCTCCGGTGGAAACCTATACATGAGTTTCGATACTGGCACTCTCGATCTCACTACTTTTACCCCCACACAGGTAATTGCCCCAGACCTGTATCAGATCAATCCGATCACAGGAGCCGCAACGCTGATCACTTCCTTCCCCTTTGGCATCGGCGCCATCAACGATGTCAACGGCACACTATACGCCTTCGACATTCCAACAAGTCAGGTGGTCACTCTTAATCTGTCGAACGGCAACACCAGCTTCGTAAGCGATTTAGACCCAGCCGCCGGAATCATAGACGGCGCCGCAGCTTCTCCAGTTCCCGAACCCACCTCACTCGCACTCGTCGGCACCGGCCTGGCAACAATCGCGGCCGCCATACGAAGAAGGCAACGGCCCCACTAACATCTCAACCAGCTATTCAATAATCCCCGGGAGCACCCGCTCAACCAGCAAGCTCCCGGGGCGCATTACCCTCAGCCCTCTCTTCCAGATTCGCGCAGTTCCGCCCTTACCCGCTCCATAGTCTCCAGATAAAAGTGCAGATTATGCATCGAGTTCAGCGTCAACCCAAGCGCCTCCCCCGCCACAAACAGATGCCTCAAATAAGCCCGCGAATATCTCCGGCACACCATGCATCCGCAAGCCGCGTCGATAGGTCCCGCATCCTCCGCATACTCCTTGCGCTTGATGTTCATCCTCACCACGCCGCCCACGTTATCCTCGCCCGCCTCTGCCCGCCGAAACAGCAACCCATGCCGCCCCGCTCGCGTCGGCAGCACGCAGTCCATCATGTCGACGCCCATCTTCGCGTACTCCTCAATCTCATCCGGATACCCAACCCCCATCACATACCGCGGACTGCCCTCGGGCAGAATCTCCAGCGTCCGCGCAATCATCTCCCGCGTCACCTCCCGCGGCTCACCCACCGCCAGCCCTCCAATCGCATACCCCGGAAACCCCATCTCCACCAGCCTCTGCGCGCTCTCCCTGCGCAGGTCCGCATACATCCCACCCTGCACAATCCCGAACAGGCTCTGCGTCCTCCCACCCAGCGCCTCAAACCACGGCGCCTCACTCTTGTGCTCCTCAAAATAATCCTTGCTCCGCCGCGCCCAGGCATGCGTCAACCCCATCGACACCCGCGTCCGCTCCCAGCTCGCCGGCGTCTCAACGCACTCATCGAACACCATCATCACATCCGCCCCCAGCGCAATCTGCACCTCCATCGAATGCTCCGGCGAAAAGAAATGCTTGCTCCCATCCAGGTGCGACCGAAACTCCACCCCATCCGCCGTCACCCTCCGCAGCTTGCTCAGGCTGAACACCTGGAACCCGCCCGAGTCCGTCAGCATCGGCCGTTCCCAGCTCATAAATCGGTGCACTCCGCCCATCTTCCGAACCAGCTCATGCCCCGGCCGCAGATACAAATGATAAGTATTCGCCAGAATAATCCTGGCCCCCACCCCATCCGCGCCCAGCCTCTCGAGCACCCCCTGCTCCACCGCCTTCACGCTCGCCGCCGTCCCCACCGGCATAAACACCGGAGTCTCCACCGCCCCATGCGGCAGCGCCATCACCGCCCGCCGCCCGCCGCCCGCACTCACCCGTCTCACATCAAAGATCATCGACACTCATCCATTCTAATAACGCGCGCGTCGCATCCTGCTTTACCTGCATCCAATCCCGCATACGCCGCAACACACAAACCGGCCCAACTCACATACACTTGGAATTCACATCCGGCTTCTAGAATCACCCACAGGAGAACGTATGCCGCCCATTACCTATTCGATCGATCCCACCCACACCGTCGTTCACTTCAGCGTGCGCCACATGATGGTCTCACACGTCCGCGGTGAGTTCACCAAGACCACCGGCACTCTCACCTTCGACCCCCAGAACCCCGCGAACTCCTCCGTCGAAGCCACCATTGACGTCGACTCCATCCACACCCGCGACGCCCAGCGCGACGGCCACCTCAAGAGCGCCGACTTCCTCGACGTCGAGAAGTTCCCCACCATCACCTTCAAGAGCACCAAGATCGAACCCGGCGGCAACGGCGGAACAGTCACGGGCGACCTCACCATCCACGGCGTCACCCGCCCCATCACCCTCGACGTCGAAGGCCCCGCCCCCGAGATCATTGACCCATGGGGCATGCATCGCACCGGCGGCTCAATCACCGGCAAACTAAGCCGCAAAGAATTCGGCCTCACCTGGAACGCTGCCCTCGAAACCGGTGGCGTCATGGTCGGCGACGAAGTAAAGATCTCCATAGAATTCGAAGCCACCCGCTCCTGACTCGATTTCAGTAATCAATTTCAACGCTCTAACTTCAACGCTCCAACGAAAGGGCCGCCCACAGCGGCCCCTCTTCTTGTCATCCCTCCTTAAAACCATCATCTCGACCGAAGCAGCGCACAGCCACCGAGCCCTAAAGCGGAATCGGATAAGCCGGCCGTCGCCATCCAAAGTAAGCAATAAAAAACGCCATCGCCAGCAGCCCTGTCACCAGCGCCGCACACCCCTGCCATCCCGCATGGCGCCACGCCATCGCCGGCAAGACCCCACCCACCGTGCCGCCGATGTAATAGAACATGATGTAAAGTCCCACCGCCGACACCCGCCCATCCGGCGCCGCAATGTCCCGCAAAAAACTATTCGCGCACGTCTGCGAAATAAACACCCCGCAACTCACCAGCGCCAGCCCAACCGCGATCATCGCCAGCGACGGCAGCAGCGTCGTCAGAGTCCCCACAATCGCCAGCACGATAGCTCCCAGCATTCCCATCCGCAGACCTATGCGCGACAAAAATCTCCCCACCACCATCGTCGCAATCAGCCCAATGATATAAACCGCGAACAGATTCCCCATTGCCTTCGACGAAAGACAGTAAGGCGTCGCCGCCAGCCGGAACGTAATGTAAGTAAACATCGCCACCAGCGTGAACAGCATCGTAAACCCGATGCCGAAGCTCGCAATCAGCTTTGGATTGCGTAGGTTCTCGAGTATCGGCGTCAGCCGCGACCGTATCTCCGCCCCGGCATCCACCGGCCTCACATGCGATGGCGGCAGCAGCAGCCACAGAGTCACCGCTCCCGCCAGCGCCAGCAAACCGAGCACGATAAAGCTGCTCTGCCATCCCCACCTGCTCTCCAGGCTGCCGCCCAGCGCCCGCCCTGTATATCCGCCAAACACTGTCCCGGCCACATACACGCTCATCACCTCCGGCACCTTCAGCGCCGGCCACTCCTCCGTGATGTACGCAATCGTGGCAACAAATATCCCCGGCAGCAGCAACCCCTGCAGCAAACGCCAGAAGCACAACTCCGCCACGCTCGACGACGTAGCCGCCAGCAGCGTTGGCGCCACGATCAAAAATGCAGCCGTCGTAATTACCGTCTTGCGCGACACCCTCTCCGCCAACAGCCCCATCAGCATCGACGAGATCGCCACCCCCAGCGTAGCCGCGCTCACCGTCATCCCAACACTACCCTCGCTCACATGAAAGAGCTTCGCCAGCATCGGCAACATCGGTTGTGTCGAATAAAGATTCAGAAACGCCAGCATCCCGCACAAAAACACCAGCACCTCCGCCGACCACGGCGGCGACACCGGATCGTAGGCAATCAACTCTGCCTCAACAGCAATACCCTGCTGCAAACTCTCTGGAATCTGAATCTCTACGGTACTCACCTCTGCATTCAGATAATGATGCTTAAGCAAGAATAGCCGCGAACCACCCTCGAACTACAACCGAGCACACAATTGCAGTCAAATGTCCGCCTTTTAACCTTCCCGCAATCATGCAGATTCAGCTCCGCGCCAGCATCTCCTGTACTGTCAGCCCCGTAACCGGATGCCGCATCTCCCCTGCAATTTCTGCCAGTGGCTCCAGCACAAACCGCCGCTCCGCCATCGCCGTATGCGGCAGCGTAAGCTCCGCCGACTCCATCACCATATCCCCATAGAGCAGCAGATCAAGATCGATCACCCGAGGTCCCTTCGCCACTAGTCTCTCGCGTCCCATGCCCCGCTCCACCGCCAACAACCCGCGCATCAGCTCCACCGGCTTCATCCCGGTCTCCAGCAGCAGCGCTCCATTCAAAAATCGCGGCTGCTCCAGATACCCCACCGGAGCCGTGTCATAAAACCCCGAAACCGCCTTCACCACCCCCAGCGATCCCACCCGCCGCACCGCCTCGCGCAGATTCCCCTCGCGGTCGCCCCACTCCGACTCCAGATTCGACCCCAACGCAATCGCGGCAATCACCGCCTCAGGCATTCGCTGTCTGCAATCCAACCATCAACCCCGCTGGCTCTTCCACCACCTCGTCATACCCATGCGCCAGCTCCCACGCCGACCGGTCCCGCATCAGCCGCTGCACCAGCGCCGTATGCATCGCATGACCCGCGCGCTCCGCCACCACGCGCCCCTGTATCCGTTTCCCCGCCAGTGCCAGGTCCCCAATCAGGTCCAGCACCTTGTGCCTTACAAACTCATCCGCAAACCGCAGCGGCCCATTCTCCACACCCTTCTTCGAAAGAATGATCGCGCACTCCGGCGAAGCCCCGCGAATCAGCCCCATATTTCTCAGCGTCGCTTCATCTTCCTTAAACCCAAATGTCCTTGCCGGAGCAATCAGCTCCATATAGTCTCCCGTCGCCAGGTCCCCCGCAAAAGTCTCCACCCCAATCGGCTCCGGAAAATCGATCGCATATCGAATCCCATACCCCGACCCGCCATTCATATTCGGATACACCCCGATAAACTTCGTCCCCTCCCGAACCTCAACCTCTTTCAATATCTTCAGGTACTCCCGCTTCCGCCTCTGCTGCTTCAGTCCCACTCGCTGGAAAGCCTGCACATACGGCAGCGAGCTCCCATCCAGAATCGGAACCTCAAGGTTGTCCACCTCGACGATCACATTGTCCACGCCATACCCAATCAGCGCCGACAGCAGATGCTCCGTCGTAGAAATCAGCACGCCCCCGCGCATCAGACTCGTCGCGTAACTCACCTTCGCAACATTGCGCCCAATCGCCGGTATCTCGTACCCATCGAGATCCGTCCGCCGGAACACGATCCCCGACCCCGCCGGAGCCGGCACCAGCCGCATCTTCACCGGCGCGCCGCTATGCAGCCCCACGCCACTGAACTCTATCTCCGCACGAATGGTCCGCTCATAATGAGCCTGAGCTTCACTTGCCACGTACACTCCTGGAGAAAACCTGCGAGAAAACCAGCAACAATTACAACAACTCTGCAAGGGTCAGTCGTCCAAATCCACTAGCTAGGTTACATCGTCTCCCGGTTCGTCCAATGTGTCAAAAATGCCACACTTTGTCGTCGTCAGACCACTCCCCTTAGCTCCTCCATTTTCATAGACTTGCAAACGAATTACTTTGCCCGGTAAACCCCGTGCCATTAGCGATTTTTCAGCTTGAGCGCCAGCAATTCTTCGTCATTAGCCCTTTACGTTCGTCATTCTGAGCGCAGCGAAGAACCCCCGCATTTCGCTTTTGCCGTTGCCTGTTCTCCTCCACCAGCCCAAAACGATCGGGTGCCCCATCCATGACAAGCTTCATCGTCATGGGTGGGGAAGGTAAGCTGCTTCCCGATTCCTCGTTCCCCTGCTTGACAAAATCCACCCCCAAAACACCCCTTCATAACTCCGGTTCCCCGCCCCAAATCCCACCTATCCCACCTGAAGTCCAACCTTATCCAACGCCGATTGAATACTTTGCACACAAAACCGGGGGGAGGGTACCCACTGAGATACCATAACCCCCATGCCAGCACCAGACCTCCAAGCCCTCCAATCCCACATCACCACCAGCCAGCCCAAACTCCTCTCCCGCCTAAAAGAGTTAGTCCTCCAGGAATCCCCCAGCGAAGACCCCGCCGCCATCAACGCCGCCGGCGCCTTGGTAGAAAAATGGGCCTGCCAGCAAGGCGCCCGCCCCAAATATCACAAACAAAAAGCCCACGGCAACGTCCTCGAACTCCGCTTCGGCCCGCGAACATCCACCCGCAAACCCATCCTCCTCTTAGGCCACTTAGACACCGTCTGGCCCCTCGGCTCCCTCGCCCAAATGCCCTGGCGCCATACCCCCACCAAAATCTCCGGCCCCGGAGTCCTCGACATGAAGGCCGGCGTCCTCATGGCCCTCACCGCCATCGAAGCCCTCCAATCCCAAAAAATAAACCGCCCCATAACCCTCCTCCTAAACAGCGAAGAAGAGATCGGCAGCCCAATCTCCCGCCCCATCACCGAAAAGCTAGCCCGCAAATCCTCAGCCGTCCTGGTCCTCGAACCCGCCCAAGGTCTCGCCCTCAAAACCTCTCGCAAAGGCATAGCCAACTACCTCGTCGAAGTCACCGGCATCTCCGCCCACGCCGGCCTCGACTTCCAGTCCGGCCACTCCGCCGTCCTCGAGTTGGCCCGCCAAATCGAAACCATAGCCACCTTCACCGATCTCCCCCGCGGCCTCACCGTAAACCCCGGCGTAATCTCCGGAGGCACCCACTCCAACGTAATCGCCTCCCACGCGCAAGTCGAAGTCGACGTCCGCATCGTCAAAGCCTCCGACGCAAAGCACGTAGACAAACTCTTCCGCTCCTTAAAACCCCACGACCCAGCCTGCACCCTCAAAATCACCGGCGGCGTAAACCGCCCACCCATGGAGCGCCGCCCCGCCACCGTAGCTCTCTTCAAGCAGGCTCAAAAACTAGCTGCCCAACTGGGCTTCCCCCTCGACGAAGCCTCTACTGGCGGCGGCTCCGACGGCAGCTTCACCTCCGCCCTCGGCATCCCCACCCTCGACGGCCTCGGAGCCATCGGCGCCGGAGCCCACGCCCCCCACGAGCACATCCTCACCGCCCACCTAATCCCCCGCGCCACCCTCCTCGCCGCATTGCTCGCGACACTCTAACCTCATCGCACCGGCGAGAACGCCAGCGGCCGCAAAATCACGTTGCCGATGTTCCCCACAATCTCGGCGTCCTTAAGTTCAGGCGGCGCACTCAACTTCTTCCACTCCGGATCGGCGCCGAACGCCTGCCAATGCTTCTCACGCCCGTCCAGGTTGTCGAACGACAGCATATAGATAATGCACGGCATCCTCGGTCCCGCGATTGCCTCACCGATAAACACCGGCCGCATCCCCAGTCGTTGAAAGATCCCAATCTCGCCGCCGTTAAACATTGCCGCCTTCTTCTTCAACGCCGTCTCCGACTGCGACTCATACGTCCGAAGTTCAAATATCCGCGCCGGCCTGCCTCCCGCATCGCTTGGAATTACCGCCTCCGGCATCACCGCCAGGCTCCGCAGCAAACTGCTCTCAACCCTCACAAACGGCGTCCCCGGCCCCGAGCTCAACTGCTGCAAAGCCCGTTCGTGCACCTCATCCGCCGCAAGCTTCACCAGCACATCCTGCATCCCGGCCAGCGAAGCATACTGCGTCAGCGACACCAGGTAAGGCCCACCATCGCCGATAAGATTCCCAAACGCCCCCACCGGCTTTGCACCCGCTCGCGTCAACGCCGGAAATAAACCCGTCTCCAGATACGCCGACACCCGCTTCGTCTGCTCCTCTGGACTGGTATGCAAACGCCAGGTCTTTTAACTCCAGGAACGTTTCGTTAGGCCCGGCCGGCTGCGCATCCGAGCTTATAAGTGCAGCCAACGCTGCCGCTCCGCTAATCATCTGTCTTCTATCCATTCCACTCACGCTAGAGCATCACCTGTTCGCATGTAAACCCCAAACCGTCATCGTTATCGCGGGACTTAGTCTCTTCACACCTCCGCCACCAAATCCCCAGGCCCTTCCTCCGCCCTCGCAATCACCGCCATAGTCCGCGCAATCGGCAGCCCCATCACATTGAAGTAGCACCCTTCAATCCGCGGAATCCATCGCGCCGCATACCCCTGAATCCCGTAAGCCCCCGCCTTATCCATCGGCTCCCCGCTCGCCAGATACGCCACCATCTCCTGCTCTCCAACCACGTCGAAGAACACCTGCGTAATCTCCACCTCACTCACCGTAGCCTTGCGCGTAATCGCCGCGACCCCCGTCAGCACCTGGTGGGTCCGCCCCGAAAGCATCTCCAGCATCCGCCGTGCATCAGCCTGATCCACCGGCTTGCCCAGAATCACGCCATCGCAAACGACGGTCGTATCCGCCCCCAGCACAGTAATCGGCGAATCCGAATCATCGCCATCTTTATACCGGCTCCAAACCGCCTGAGCCTTCTCCACCGCCAGCCGCTGCACATACTTCGCAGGAGCCTCACCCTCCTCGACCGTCTCATCAACATCCGCCGACTCAACGATAAAATCAAGCCCCGCCTGCATCAAAAGCTCCCGTCGCCGCGGAGAGCCCGAAGCCAATATCAGCATCAGGCTCCTGCCTCCACCGTAATGTGCGCCTCCATCGTATGCGTCTTCCCCGGCGCCAGCGTCACCGTATTCGCGCCCGCATTCACCGTCTCCACCGCCAGCATCTCGTGCCAGTCATCTGCCGCAAGATCCGGCAGTTCCCGCCACGGATTGAACACCACCGTGGTATTCGATCCCGTCTTTGTATTCGTAATCCTGCGCTTCGCCAGCGGATCATGAATCGTGCAAGCGGCCGCCGTATTCTCGTACACGCGGTCCGTCACACCCGTAAACTTCAGCGGCCCCTGCGCCCCCGGCTTCACCTTGAAGCCGTCCGTCTTATTGATAAACGACGTAGGCTCCAGCCCCGTAACACTCACCTCATGCACGTCCATCACGTGGAAGTAAGTATGCATCGCCTCCTCAAACACCAGCGGCTCTTTCGCCTCGTTCGCCACCGTCAGCTTCATCGTCAGGCTCCGCCCAATCGTCACGTCAAACGCCAGCTTGAAGTGGTCAAACCCCAGTTCTCTGCTCATCTCCGTCGGCCCCAGCGTGAACGTCATGTGCAGGTCATCCCCCGCCATCGCCGCGAACGCCAGCGTCCAGTCCTGTATCCGCGCGAACCCATGCTGCGGCCCTGGCTTGCCCTGATAGCGATCCTGTTTCTGGTCCGCCGCAAACCACGGAAACGCAATCGGCACGCCACCCCGTATTGGCTTCCCCGGCTCAAAGTCGCTCTTGCGACTGAGAAACAGAACCGGCAACTCACCCTTCGGCTGCCACTCCGCCACATGCGCGCCATGCAGATAAACCGTCGCTGTCGCCACCGGCGTGGCCACATCCGCAACAATCAGCCCGCTTGGAATCTGGTGAAACGTCAGAACGCCCGGAATCGCAAAATGAGCGTTCAGTTCAGCAGTAGTCATGAGTTCCTGTTCTTTCAACGTCAAGTTCAAGTCAGCACTATCCATACTTTAAAATCAAAACACACCCACGTTAAATCTGCGAGTAAGCCGCAAGCGTCGAAATCAGATTCGACTCTCCAGCAATCTCAATGCAAAGCACCCTCGAAGCATACAGCCTCCCACCCACCACAGGCCAAGCCCGCGCAATCTACCTCGCCGCACTCACCGGCGCAGCCTTCATCAACTCCACAAACATCCGGTCAAACTTCGCCGCGTCCAGCTCCGTCTGCACATGCACCGGCTTCACCCCTGCGGCCTTCATCGCCTGCGGTCGAAACTCCTCACTCCACGTCAGCGTGTTCCCATACTCCGGCCCGCGCGTGACATCCACGTCAATGTACAGCATCTTCTCCGCCGTAATAATCGTCGGATCAATCCACGCCGCAGCAGCCAGTTCATCCCACAGATAGTAAAACTCACCCGTATACTTCGCCAGATACCCCGCCGCCGGCTGCTTCGAAGTCGCAATCTCCTCGAGCATCTCCTTCGTGAACTGCGTCTTGACCGAAATATCCACGGTAGTCAAATCCACCCGCGGCCAATCCGCCCGCAGCACAACATGCGCCGCATCCGGATCGAACCAGAAATTAAACTCATGACGCGGACTATTCACAAACTCCGGGTCATCCGTCCCCGGACTCATGCTCCCACCCATAATCACGATCCCCTTCGTCAGCCCTGCAAACTCCGGATCGATCGACAACGCATTCGCAATATTCGTCAGCGGCCCCGCCGCATAGATCGTCACCTCATGCGGATGCGCTCTCACCTGCCGAATCAAAAAATGCGCAGCATCCTCGCTCGAAGCCTTCGTCGTCGGCTCACCCTCCGACAGCGTCGGAACCACCATCGCGGCATGATAAGGCTGCGCGCTGGTCTTCAACGCCAAATCCCCCCACGCCCCATACCACGGAAACGTCCCATACAACTGCGCATCGATCTTCGCCTCCCGCTCCGTCCTCACCAGCGGAAACACCGCGCCCGGCACCACCGGCACATCCGTCCGCTTGATCAGCTCCAGCATCCGCAGCGTATGCTGCGCCTCCTCCGGCTCCCACGCATTGCCGCTCACCATCGTGATGCCCAGCACCTCCACCTGCGGCGACTGCAGCAGCACCATCATCGCCATCTGGTTCGACCCACCCGGCCCCGACCCATCCTGATCGATCACCACCATCCGCTTCGTCTGCGCAGACACAACAAGACCACACCCCAGAACCGCACAGCTCAGAACAGAAGTACATTTGAAAAGCCGTTTCAGCATAATTATCGAAAGACTACCAGCAACAATCGCAAAACCAGACAGCAAGCCTCCATCGCGATTGTTTGGCGGGCCAGCCACGTTGCAGGCCTTATACTATTCGCAAACACCAGTCATCTATCCGTTCTTTGACCCGTTTGCGGGCCCTCCGGATATCTATAGGGAAAAGTGAAGTGATGATGCCGATTTGACATCCAGTCGCCGGAGAATAACCAGCTGTGGACGACCGCAACGCCCGCAACGAAGCTCCAACGCACGACGATGACAGGAACAGGCCGCTGGATGCTCTCGGACAGGACGCCGCCCCGCTGGCCTCCGGAGACGGCATCAACTTTTCTGCGCCATTCATCAACCGTCCCGTCGCCACCACCCTGCTCTCCCTCGCAGTCCTGCTCGCGGGCAGCATTGCCTATGTGCTGCTCCCCATCGCAAGCCTGCCCCAGGTGGAGTATCCGACGATCTCGGTCAGCGCGGCGCTTCCGGGAGCGGACCCGGAGACGATGGCATCCGCGGTCGCCACGCCGCTCGAGCGGCAGTTCGGCCGCATCGCCGGCATCAACCAGATGACCTCGTCGTCGGCCCAGGGCTTCGCTTCCATCAGCATGCAGTTCGATCTCAGCCGCAAGATCGACGGTGCGGCGCGCGATGTGCAGGCGGCAATCAACGCGGCGCGCAGCCAGTTGCCGGCGAACATGCCTTCCAATCCCACCTACCGCAAGGTGAATCCCGCCGACCAGCCGATCCTGATCCTCGGCCTCACCTCCGACATCATGCCCCAGGCTCAGCTTTACGACCTCGCCGACTCGATACTCGCGCAGAAGTTTGCGCAAATCGACGGCGTCGGTTCGGTAAGCACCGGCGGCAGCGCGAAGCCATCCGTGCGGATCGAGGCCAACCCCATGCAGCTCTCGAGCTATGGTTTGGGACTCGAGGCGGTGCGCGCGGCCATCGGCACCGCCAACGTCAACCAGCCGACCGGCTACCTTGCGGACGGAGATCGGCGCTATATGGTCAGTACAACCGATCAGCTCTTCGGAGCCGCGGCCTATGCGCCGATGATCGTCGCGACCAATCGTGGTCCGGTCAGCTCCGCAGCCGCGTCCAGCGGCCTCCCGCCCAGCCTCGCCTCGGTCGCGACGGCAGGCACGACGACAACCTCACCGGCCTCGAAGGTCGCGAACTCCATGGGAGTCGTCCGCCTGCGCGATATCGCTCAGGTCGTCGACGGTGTCGAGGATATGCACACCTTCGGCACCATCAACGGCAGGCCTGGCGTCATCATCATTCTCAGCAAGACCGCGACCGCGAACATCATCGCCACCGTCGACCGGGTGCTTGCCACACTTCCGCGATTGCGGGCGTCCATCCCCCCGCAGGCCGAGCTGGTCGTCTGTCTGGATCGGACGGAATCCATCCGCGCCTCGGTGAAAGACGTTACGCGCACCTTGATCATCTCAATCATGCTGGTGGTCGGTGTCGTCTTCCTCTTCCTGCGCGAGGTCAGATCCACCCTCATTCCCAGCGTCTCCGTTCCGTTAAGCCTGCTCGGCACTCTGGGAGTCATGTACCTGCTTGGCTACACGCTCGATAACCTGTCGCTGATGGCGCTCACCATCTCCACCGGCTTTGTCGTCGATGATGCCATCGTCGTGGTTGAGAACATCACCCGCCACATTGAGGCCGGGATGAAACCCTACGAGGCGGCCTTACTGGGATCGCGCGAGATCGGCTTCACCGTGCTCTCCATGAGTTTGTCGCTGATCGCCGTCTTCATTCCTATCCTCATGATGGGGGGACTGATCGGTCGCATCTTCCGCGAGTTCGCCATTACGCTGTCCATTGCAATCTTCGTCTCGCTGGTCGTCTCACTCACCACCACGCCGATGCTGAGCGCGAAGTTCCTCACCACGCACGCCGGTAGGAAACACGGTCTCTTCTATCGAATTGGCGAGCGCTTTCTCAACCGGCTCACCCGCGGCTACGGAACCGCTCTGCGTCAGGTGCTGCGTTTTCAGCCGCTGGTTCTGGCCATCACCTTCCTCACCGTAGTGCTTAGCGTCTACTTATTCGTCATCGTCCCCAAGGGATTCTTTCCCACCCAGGACACCGGCAAGCAGGGCGCCCAGCTCATCGGCCAGCAGGACGTCAGCTTCGAGACCATAAGGGCCAAGTCAATGGACGTTATCGACATCGTCCGTAAGGACCCTGGCATCGAGAATGTGATGTCGGTCTACGGCGGCGGCGGCGGATACGGTGGCAGCGCTGCCACGAACAACGTGCGCATCTTCATGGGGCTGAAGCCATACGAGCAGCGCCACCGCATCGGCGACACCGGGCAGATAGTCATCGACCGCCTTCGCAGAAAGACCGCGAACCTGGTCGGCGCGCGCTTCTTCATGGATGGCTCCACCACCCAGGACATCAACGTCGGCGGACGCGGAGCCGCCGCGCAGTACCAGTACTCGCTTACCTCCTCATCGTTGAATGATCTCTACGAGTGGACACCGCGCCTGATGGCCGAGATGGAAAAGATTCCCCTCATCAAGGACGTCAATACCGATCTGCTCAACCAGGGCCTGCGCTCGGATGTCGTCATCGACCGTGACACTGCCTCGCGACTCGGTATCTCTCCGCTCACCATCGACAACACGCTCTACGACGCATTCGGCCAGCGCCAGGTCTCCACCACCTACAAGCCGCTCAACCAGTACCACGTGGTCCTCGAAATGGCCCAGCCGCTGCAGAACGACCTCGACGCGCTGAAAAACATCTACGTCAAGAGCTCCACCGGCGCCATGGTTCCGCTGTCCACCGTCGCTCACTTCGCAGAGCGCCGCGTGCCGCTCGCCGTAAACCACCAGTCGCAGTTGCCGGCAACTACCCTCAGCTTCAACCTGGCTCCCGGCGCCAGCCTCAGCCAGGCGACCGAGGCAGTACAAAACGCCCGCTTCAGGATCGGCATGCCCTCCACGGTGAATGGAGGCTTCCAGGGCACCGCCGCAGTCTTTGAGGCCTCGCTCAAGAACGAACCTGTGCTCATCCTGATGGCCCTCGCTACGGTCTACATCGTCCTCGGCATCCTCTACGAGAGTCTCATCCATCCCCTCACAATCCTGTCTACGCTGCCCTCCGCCGGCATCGGCGCCATCACCGCGCTCATGCTCTTCCACATCGATCTCACCCTCATCGCCATGATCGGCATCATCCTGTTGATCGGCATCGTCAAGAAGAATGCCATCATGATGATCGACTTTGCCTTGGTCGAGGAGCGCGAGCATGGCCTGAGCCCCCGCGACGCCATCTACCAGGCCTGCATCATGCGTTTCCGGCCCATCATGATGACCACCCTGGCCGCCATGATCGGCGGCGTGCCGCTGGCCCTCGGCGGCGGCTCCGGCAGCGAGCTCCGCCAGCCGTTGGGCATCACCATCGTCGGCGGCCTCATCGTATCGCAGTGCCTCACGCTGTTTACCACACCGGTGGTGTACCTGTTCTTCGATGGATTGAAGAATAAGATTTTGGCACTGAGGAAAACACCAGCAATGCCGTCTCCGGATTACGAACTAATCGGAAACTGACCCGCTATTCAGCCTTCGCCCCCACCGCCTGCTGCCCATACTTACAAACCTTCAACACCGGACACGCCCCACACTTCGGCTCATCCGGCCTGCAGATCGTCTGCCCCAGCTTCTTGATCAGCTGATGGTCCTCATCCAGCATCTCCGCCGTCCACGTCTCCGGAACCAGCCGCATCAGCGTTCCTCCATCGTCCTCGTATCGCCGCGCGGCACAATCCCGATCCGCTGAATCACCCGCAAATGATGCGAGTCCAGACACAGCGCCCGCCTTCGCAGCGTGCTGAAGTTCACCACCGCCCCGCTCGTCTTCGGCCCCACTCCATCAAATTGCTCCAGCCACGCACGTATCTTCTCTGTCTTGTACTGCGCCAGAAAATCCAGCGTCAGCCGACCAACCCGCGCCGTAATCTGCTCGAGCGCTTCCTTCAGCTGCACCGCCTTCTGCTGCGAAAAGCTCACACCGTGGATAGCCTCTTCAATCTCGCTCAGCGTCGCATCCCGCACCCCCTCCCAGCTCCCGAACCGCTCCCGCAGATGCGCCACAACCCTGTAAGTCGTCTCCGTCCTCGTCCTCGAGCTCAGCAGCGAATACACAAACTGCGACAGTGGGTCCCACGGCTCCCGCGGAGCCGGCCGGTCGAAGTAACCCAGCAGCAGCCTGTGTATATGCGCCAGCCTGTCATCCTGCTCCACCGGCGCCGGCGGAAAAAGTGTCGCACTCATACCTGCATCTATTTTCTCTCGCCGCATCCAACTTTGCTGAGAGCACGCCGCCATGCCCTCCACCGTCATCGCCGCCCTCCACTACAACCAGCGGACCCGCACCCTCACCATCGTCTATCGCGGCAACCGCGGCTCATACCGCTACTTCGACGTCCCCGCCGAAGAGTACGCCGCCTTCCGCGCCGCACCCTCCAAAGGCGCCTATCTCAACGAGGTCTTCAAGCCCCACGGCTACCGCTACGAACGCGCGAAACCCACCACCTGAGCGTCGTTGTCTCTCAGCACGGATACCACACCGTGTCCGGCTGTCTCAACACGTCCCCTAGCGCATTGTCCGGATAGATTCTCTGCACTGCCATCTTTTTCATCAGCTTCGTCAGCGGAGACCGTCTCACCACCACCAGATCGATCAGCTCCTCCCGAACGAACCCGTGGTTCAGCGAGTGCGACGTGCCTCCTTCGATATACAACCGCTTCGTTCCCCGCGCCACCTCTGCCTCAATGCAGTACGACCGCATCACTGTGCTCAGCGAGTGCTCAGGCAGCCTTGCGCAGTTCACCTGCCACAGTATCTCCATCCGCTCCTTGAACCTGCGTCCCCCCAGCAACGCCAGCCACCGCCCGTCCCTGTCCTTCATCCCTAGCATCACCGGATGATTCAGGTCCTTCATCATCTCCAGGCGCCACATTGCCACCTTATCGGGAACCGCGAACATGCACTCGCGGTTGAACGCCAGATACTCCGCAACGCCAATTCCCGTCGCGTCGAACACCGTGCAGCCCAGGTCGCCCTCCGCGCGTCGCCTGTAGTAGCGCAGATTCCGTCTCGTCTTGTGCCCCAGCCGCGCCAGCGTCTCATCGTACGTCGTCTCCAGCGGTAGATAGCCGGGAATCTCCCGTTCCCGCCACGCCCACTCTGCCTTTATCTTCGGCGATGGTAGAAATTTGAACAGCTCCGTATTCTCCTTGTCCTCGTCCTCGCTTCCACCGCGGAACGACAGCATAATCGCCCGCGCCCCCCGGTCCAGCAGCACCCGGCTGAAGATCGCCGCCGCCTTCAGCCTCTGCTGCGGAAGCGCCAGCATCGTACCCCGCCCCGACCGGTCGTTCGACGAATACGCCCGCAGCCCATGCCCCAGCAGCAAATACTCATACAGCAGCAGCGCCCCCAGCAGGTCATCGACCTCCAGCTCTTCCAGCTTCAAATTCTGCCGTTTCGCTATCAGGAACAGACATGGAACCCGCTTCAACAACCCCGGCTTCGACAGAAAGTACGCCAGGTCGTCCATCGTCCCCGGCTGCCCGCAGCGTTCGCTGAACCTTACCAGCAGCCCCCGCAGACGCAGGACACTTTCGCTGCCTCGCGCCAGATGCACCGCATATCGAAAAGAAGGGGTACCATCCGAAGACGCAGCCTTGCGTCGCTCCCGCAAAACAGTCTTCCGCTGTTCCAAGAGAAGGTCGGCCATTGGACCCCGAAACGATTTAAAAGTTGCTACGGTAATCCGAAATTCCTGGCCCGACGGAAATCATCTCACATGCAGGATGGCCTTAGCTCGCCTGACTTCAACATTCCTCGTAAGCGCAGCTTCCCCCATACCGCTTCGGTTGTCCCTCAGCTCCCACCGAAAGCCACCCAACCCACCCTACACCGTCAGTTGCTTCCGCCGCTCCGTCTCCACGTACGTGTACCGGATCCGATGGATCACCGTCATCGTCGAGAACACCGCCAGCACCCACAGCGCTGGAGCCATCACCCCCCACCGGTTGAACAGCGCCCCCAGAATCACGCACACGATCCTCTCCGGCCGCTCCATGAACCCCACCTTGCAGCTCCCGATCAGCGCCTCCGCCCGAGCCCGCGTATAGCTCACCATCAGGCACGCCGTCATCACAAACGCCACCAGCCCCACATAAAACAGCCGGTTCCCCCGCGCGTAATAAACCAGCAGCCCAAAGAATATCGCCACATCCGAGTACCGGTCCATCACCGAATCGAAAAACGCCCCGAACACCGACACCTGGTTCGTCTGCCGAGCTACCCGCCCGTCCACCATGTCGAAGACGCCTGCGCCGATAATAATCAGCCCGGCATACAAAAACATCCGGTCCGCGTTCTTCCCCTTCGCAAACCCGAAGAAGCACGCCGCCACAATGTTGATCACCAGCCCGATAAACGTCAGCGTATTCGGCGAGATCTTCGACAGCGCAAGACCGTTGACGATCTTCTGCAGCAGCCAGCCACTGCCCTTCCCGAATGCGCTTGTCCAGGTCATCTAATTCCAGATCGTCTAATTCCAGGCCGCCCCATTCACCGCCGTCATAGTGTGGATGGCCGTCGTCCAATCCCTTCTTCGTCGTCCGAGCCTACTCCGTCGCGTCGTGGATCGTCACCAGCTTCAGCACCTCCAGCTCGCGTTTGCCGTTCGGAGTCACCACCGTCGCCGTATCGCCCACCTTCTTGCCCAGCAGCGCGCGGCCAATCGGCGACGTCGTCGAAATCAACCCCTTCGCCACGTCCGACTCCTCGCTCGTCACCAGTTGATACTTGAGCTCCTCGTCCTTGCTCGTGTCGAAAACCATCACCGTCGCCCCAAATCCCACCTTGTCCGTCGGAATATTGGTCAGGTTCACCATCGCCAGCTCGCCCATGCGCTTCTTCAACTGCCCCAGACGCGCGTTCACGAACACCTGGCGCTGCTTCGCCATGTGATACTCGGCGTTCTCGCTCAGATCGCCCAGCGCGACCGCCTTCTTGATCTCCGCAGGCAGCTCCGTCGTCAGCTCGTACTCCAGCAGCTTGATCTCCTCTGCGAGTCTCTTCATTACCTGTTCTGGCATGGACCTTCCGAATTCTTGGCTTTTAAATCAGTTCTTCCCGCTCCCAGGGAACGACCCCCGGCGGCATCATTGCTGTCAAAACTCCATTATACGTCCTGCGCCCAAACCCTCTTGTCGCCAACCGCGATTTCGACCCGGGTGGCCCATCCTTTCGCGCTTTTTGCGAAAGAGCCTGCGCTGAGCCGCCGAAGGGGTGGTTGCCTCTGCCGCTGCCTGTTCTCCTTACCCACCTCAAAAGCCCGTCATCCTGAGCGGAGCGTAGCGAAGTCGAAGGACCCCGATACTTCCCATCCCACCAAGGCCGACCGCACCTTTTCAACGAAAATGTCGCCGTTCTCGCTTTGGCCGTTGCTTCTGAGATAGGTCCAGGCTTTAGCCTGGACGTTAACCGGGAGCTAGAACTTGGGCTTCAGCCCCCGGGATACGCTTTCTTATCCACCTTCCCATCAAACAACGTCTGAATATCCGCCTTTTCATCCTTACGATCAGAGTGAGAACGCGCTTGCCGATATTTGAGATAAATCATCAATCCAACAGCCACAATGGCGATAACCACCCTGACGGCCCCGCGCAAAATCTCCAGAAAGCTATGCATAGCGTAAGCGAATCTTATCTGACTTCCCAACCAACAACCATCAACCCCCAACCCGTTCCCGCCGCCCCTCCATCCACCCCTTCAAAATCACCACCGCCGCCACCTGATCAATCACCTTCCGCCGCTCAGCCCCCCGAGCATACCCCGCCTCGTCCAGAATCTCATTCGCCTCCATCGAGGTCAGCCGTTCATCCCAAAGATGCACCGTCACCCCCAGCTCCACCCTCAGAGCCTCAGCAAACGCCTGCGCCTTCACCGCCTGCGGACTCACCTCCCCCGACATGTGCAGCGGATTCCCCACCACCACCTCCGTCGCCCCATGCTTCCGCATCAGCCGCCCAATCCACTTCAGCTCCTTCTTCAGATCCCCCTTCCGCCCCGTCCTGGGCAGCGTAAACAGCGGCTGAGCCGTCAACCCCAGCTCATCCGACACCGCCACCCCGATCCGCCGATCCCCAACATCCAGCGCCATCACCCGCGGCACCAATCCGCGGCTCATCCCCGGCTTCAGGTCTGTGGAATCGTCGCCCATCCCCTCAGTCTAAAGCCTCTCAAATCCGTCAGATCGTCCAGCCAGCCGGCGCGACTACTTCACCTGCTTGCCGGCGCCGTTCCAGTCGATGATGTTGACCAGGTTCCACGGATTCTTACGCAGCTCAAACTGCAGTTCGCCCTGCTTGTTGATGATCAACTGCGAAGCAGGATACAAAACGCCCCCGCTCTTCTTATTATCGGTATCGTTCAAATTGAACTCGCCGACGGTCAGGTCGAAGTCCTGGCTCTGTGTGTTGTAGTAGGCCTCGGCGAATCGAATCAGGCGGTTAGTCGCGAACCGAATCGTGCGACCAGTAGGCGTCTTAATCAACCGGATGTAGGCGAGGTCGTATCCAAGCGTGCCGGTGATGGCGATGCGCCCAACCGGCTTCATATTGCTCAGCGCCTTGACCAACCCCTGTTGTTGCCCCTTGGCGAACGCCTGGACGAGAACCTGCCTGTCAGCGTCTGTCGAATACCTGTAGATGTTCACCTTAATGCCGACAGTTTGACCCAGCTGGGTGCTGGTACCCATCGCGGTTGCGTCAAGCGTCTCCGTGTCCCCCTTGTCCTGGGAAGAAGTAGGAACAGTTGCCGCCAGAAGCACCGCGAGTAGAAGGGTGCCATAGCCGAACTTCCGAGTGGTGAGGCGTGGAATTTTTCTGTCTATCATCATATTTTCCCTTTCACAAAACGATTCCGGTACGCTCCGGTCTTCACGTCCGGGAGAATCTCAACGGTTCACGATATCCGGCTTGAACAGGATGCGGAACTTGTAAAAATACCAGTGGGAAGGCATCTCCATAGGGGCTAAATTCCCTTTATTGCCAACACCGTTGCCCGCCGACCCCGACCGACGCCCATCTCCAGCCCGGCGTCTATGGAATCGGAATCGTCACTCATCCCCTCACTTTGGCTTCCGCGCCTCCACAGACCGTACTATCCAGATCCACGCGAGCGCAACTGCCGAGCTTGCTACGATAAATTCAGCCCAGATGAAAGAAAGGTAATCGCCTATCACGCCCATTGCGGGCACTCCCGGCTGCGTATTTCTCAGTGCCGGAAGGCCAAAGATAAGCGCAATACAAAGCGACAGCGGAACTAAACTGATGTCGCCGGCGGAGGATATTGTCCGCAACACCACAAACATCACGCTGATAGCAAGCAGAAACATAACCACCATCACAGCCACAGAGACTACAACCACGTTGCGTGCCCTGCGGATAGTAACCGTGGAATGCATCAGCTTATATTCGCCAACCGGTGCCACATTTCCCTCGAACTTGAATCCTGGAATTGAAACACTGAAGTTCTCCTTGATAGTTACCGTCTCGCTCTGAACAAGATCACTGCTACCGACTATCAGTGGGCTTTCAAGCGGGTCCAGAGTCTCCACTGGAGGAGTCTCTTCGGGGAGAGGAGCGGGTTTTGGTGTTGGAGTGATGACCACGAACTCGATATTGGAGATGTACTTGTCGAACGGATATCGGTTCTGATTGCCAACCAGCACGCCGGTAAAGTCGATTGGGTAAATTCGTTCTCCCCCAGGAAAGACCACAGTCTGTTTTCCAGACACTGAATTCATCAGAAGTGTCAGGTCGCTGGCTGGCGTCGCCTCATCTTGTGCAAATCGCCCCATCGGAATAATACGAATGCGTCCATGCAGCAGCCCCAGAGCCGTGTCGACCAATGTCACCCTGACGTTGATGATCACATAGTCATCGCTCCCAGGGGTAGCTCCCTTGATTGCAAGCGCACGCCGGCCCTCCTCGGTAAGGCCGAGCCACACCACGGTAAGGTAAAACGCCAATATCGCTAGAACGGCCGCTACTCGTACCGCCCGGCTGCCAAACCCCATGCTGAATCTCGCTCCTCGCCCGATTGTGTAGGAGCTTAGGGGATAGGAGCGAAGTTAGTAACTGGCAAAACCCCTTAGAGCCACAGCCCAATTCACGAGCACGGCGATCAGAGATCCAGCGAGGTCGGGTTGCCTCCACGCAGGGCAGTCTCATCGCCTGACACGGGTGACAAAAACCTGCTAAAGGAATCAATCAATACTCTACTCTTGCATTTATTTTTTGCGTTTTTACTCAGCAAAATCGCATGTCAAGCTCGAAAAGAACCTAACCCAATAAAACCAATCCACTTAGCAAGTGAACATTAGTTACGCGCCAACCCGTAAAATAGAATCAGAAGCAAGTGGAGATAGCCTGCTGCAAGGCAGACACTATCTCCTTTACATTGAATACTTTGCAGTTAAAAGTCGTTCATTCAAAGGCTTTAGCCCCCAAGTCGGGAGCTAAACCAAAAAGAATGAATACTTTGCACAAAAACAACGGGATACCCCCACCCCCAAACCCGGCCACGGCCAGAAAGGAGCACCAGCCATGAAGTTCATCGCCAGATTCATCCTGCTGGCTCTCCTCGCCGCCGCCCTCGCCGGCGGAGCCGCCTACTGGCTCCTCTTCACCCCTTACGGCCCAACCTCCGAGACCTTCGTCGACGTACCCCCAGGCTCCAGCACCCACGCCATCGCCATCCAGCTCGAAAAGAACGGCATCATCCGCACCCAGTTCGCCTTCGCCCTTATCCGTCTCTACCGCACCTACAAGAACAAGCCCATCACCCTCAAAGCCGGCGAGTACCGCTTCGACCACCCCGCCAACCCCCTCGATATCTACTCCCGCCTCGACCGCGGCGACGTCTACACCATCACCCTCGTCATCCCCCCGGGCTATAACCTCTTCGACATCGCCCACGCCGTCGAGTCCGCCCACCTCGGCTCGCCCGCCATCACCGCCCAGGACTTCCTCGCCGCCGCCCGCCAGCACACCGAGCTCATCGCTCCCTACTTCGCCAACCAAACCCCACCCGCCTCCCTCGAGGGCTACCTCTTCCCCGACACCTACCGCCTCTCCCGCCACGTCACCCCCCTTCAGATCCTCACCACCATGACCCACCGCTTCCGCCAGGCCCTCATCCAGCTCGAAGCCGAAGGCAACCGCCCCGCCGACGTCCCCCGCACCGTCATCCTGGCCTCCCTCGTCGAAAAAGAGGTCTCCCAGGACTCCGAGCGCCCCCTGGTAGCCGGCGTCTTCCTCAACCGCCTTGCCAAGGGCATGCCCCTCGCCACCGACCCCACCGTCATCTACGCCGCTCTCCTCGACAACCGCTGGCGCGGCGCCATCTACGCCTCCGACCTCCAGGACCCCTCCCCCTACAACACCTACCGCCATCCCGGCCTGCCCCCCGGCCCCATCTGCAGCCCCGGCATGGCCGCCCTTAAAGCCGCCATCCACCCCGCCCAGACCGACTACCTCTACTTCGTAGCCGACGCCAACGGCCACAGCCGCTTCTCCACCAACCTCCAAGATCACAACGCCGCCGTCCAGGCCTACCGCGACACCCTTCAAACCTCCCACCCACCCGCGCACGGAACCTCCGCGAGCCCGCATCCGTAGCTGATATGTGACTGAATACAGATTTTTCCCAACTTCGCGCAGCCTTCGCCGCTCCGGTAACATCTATAAATAACCGACAGTTATTGTGAAAGCGCGCCGGTTAAGCTCCAAGCCACTCCCCACACGGACCAGGCTTCCGGCAGATATACTTAAACTTTGTGCTAATCAGGATTAGACAAGCTCTTGCGACACTTTGTATCGGTCTGACTCCGGCCCTCACTGGCTGCCTGGTCCACCACTACAGCGTCCCCAAGACCCGTCCCGCCGACGTCCTCCTCGTCGCCAACCTCGACCAGCTCGTCAATCAGGTCAACGCCCGCTACGACCAGATCAAGACCATGCGCATCGACGTCGAGCTCCAGGCCACCGCCGCCAGCAGCAGCAAGGGCAAGGCCACCGACTACCCCTCCTTCAGCGGCTACATCTTCGTCCGCAAGCCCGAGGACATCCGCGTTCTCCTCAAGGTCCCCGTCCTCGGCTCCACCGCCCTCGACATGGTCTCCAACGGCAAGACCTGGAAGCTCTGGAGCCCCGCCAAAACCCCACCCCTCGCCATGGAGGGCACCAACGAAGTCACCACCCCCTCCCCCAACCCCATCGAAAACCTCCGCCCCTCCGTCTTCTTCGACTCCCTCCTCGTCCGCAGTGTTCTCCCCAACGAGATAATCTCCCCCACCTCCGACATCCGCATGCTCGAGAATCCCAAGAAGAAGAAGGACTTCATCGAAGAGCCCGACTACGACATCGAGGTCCTCACCCAGCCGCAGGGCCAGATCGCCCACACCGAGCGCGTCATTCACATCAGCCGCGGCGACCTCCTGCCCTACCAGCAGGACATCTACGATATCCAGGGCCGCGTCGTCACCCGTGCCTTCTACTCCGACTACCAGAAGTTCGGCGACATTCCATTCCCCACCCACATCGTCATCCGCCGTCCCCTCGACCAGCTCAGCCTCACCCTCACCATCACCAAGGCCACCTTCAACCAGACCTTCGACAGCGACGAGTTCGAGCTGGTCATCCCCCCCAACATCCCCATCAAAAAAATCAACTAGCAACTTCCCTACAGTCCTGCCCGCCGGGCATGAGCCGCCATCGCCTCATTAATCGCCAGCGCCACCGCCACCGCCCGTCTCCCATCCTCACCCGACACCACCGGCACCGTCCGTCCCCGTACCGACTCCAGAAAAGCCTCGATCTCCAGCCTCAGCGGCTCCCCCGCCTCCACCGGAATCTTCTTCAGCGATAGCCCCTCGCTGGGATGCCCGCCACTCGCCGCCGCCTTGGCCATCTGCATCTGCGCGACCATCGCCAACTGCGCATCCGACAACCCCGCCGCCGCCGTCACATCGATCATCAACAGATCCTGCCGCGCAAAGTCCAGCGACAGGTACTGATGCGGCTGAAAGAACCGCAGCTTCCTCACTCGCTCCGTGCTCACCCTGCTCGCCGTAAAGTTCGCCACGCACCCGTTCTCGAACTCCAGCCTCACATTCGCAATATCCACCTTCTTCGAGAGCACCGGCAGCCCCACTGCCCGCACCTCGCGCACTTCGCTCTCCACCAAACTCAGCACAATATCCAGATCATGAATCATCAGATCCAGCACCACATCCACATCCAGCGACCTTGGCGTAAACACGCTCAGCCGATGCGACTCAAAGAACATCGGCCGGTTCAGCAGCCTCCGAGCCGCCGTCACCGCCGGATTGAATCGCTCCAGATGCCCCACCTGCACAATCCGTCCCCACCGCCGCGCCGCCTCCAGAATCCTGTCCGCATCCGCCAACCCCGCCGCCAGCGGCTTCTCCACCAACACATCCACCCCCGCCGCCAGCAGCGCCTCTGCCGCAGCCGCATGATGCACCGTAGGCACGCACACTGAAGCCGCATCCAGCTTCAGGCCCTTCGCCCGCAGCCCCGCCAGACACTCCTCAATACTCGCAAACCCGGGCACCCCATACGACGCCCCCGCCTCCGCCGCCACCCGCGCATCGGAGTCCACCACCGCCGCCAGCTCTACCGCCTGCCCCGCCTGCGCCAGCTCCCGGTAAACTCGCAGATGGTTCCGCCCAAAGGCTCCCGCCCCCACCACCGCCACCCGCAAAACCGCGCCGTCACTTCCTGTCATCCATCAAGCTCCAGGCACAATGCTTTTGCATGAAAACTCCAGCACAATGCTTTTGCATGAAAACTCCGGCACAATGCTTTTGCATGAAAAGCGTTTTTGCTTCTAGGTACCCCAAGGCTTTAGCCTTGGGTCTCATTGCCACGACGAGAAGCCGGGGCTTCAGCCCCTGGGGTATGCCTTCTTTCCAGCGATGTGGTGGCTCTGCCACTACTTCGTCACCGGAGCCTCAACCGCCTGCCTGCACCTCGCATACAGCTCCAGCAGATGCGTCACCTGGTCCTCCGACTTCGCCGTCGCCGGCACACCAAACCCGGTCGTACCGCCGGCCGCCTTGCTCCCCACATTCGCCTGTGCCGCAACAAACTTCAGCAGATCCAGCGCAATATCTTCCGTGCGCCGCGCACTTCCCATAGCTTCAGCCATTCCGTAGTCCCTTTCGTTTCCCATAACCAATCACGATGTTAACGGCCACCCCACCCCGCACGCAAATGCCAGCCTTCAACTCATAATCTCCATAGCCCATCGTGAGCAGGAGACAGTTCGTAGATGCTAGGGCCATCACAGAACACCCGGACGCCCGAACAGGCCAGGTGTTCCAGAAAAAGGCCGGTCAGGTACCGGGCCTTTCGTGCGTCTCAAAAAGGATTCTTTGTGGCCCGCGACCGAAGCGATTCACAGCCTCACTCCGGGTGGCCCATCCTTTCGTGCTTTTGCGAAAGGGTGGGTTGCCTTCGCCCTTGTCTGTTCTCTTCAGCACCTCTACGAAACCCTGTCATTTCGACCGAAGTAATTCACAGCCTAATCGTGTATCGCGCGGCGGAGAGCTTGCCTGAGCGAAGCCAAATGGAATCCGCTTTTCTACCCATGCCTCGTCCCGGCATAGAAGCCTTTGTCTTTAGCCCGTAGCTCACAGCTCGCAGCTGGAATCCGAAAAGCCTTTGTCTTTGCGTCCTCCAAACTATTTTTCACGCTTTTCCTCAGCAAAATCGCATGTCAAGCCCCCACCTCGTCCAAAAATCCTGCAACTCAAACCCCGCCAACACTTAGCAAGCAAAAGAAAAGTGGACATTAGTTATGTGCCACTTGCTAAACTGGATCTAGTAGGTAAAAGAAAGCCCCCGGATATCCCGGGGCTTCGCTCTTTAACAATCGATTTCCAAGAAGTTCTCTCATAACTCCTTTGCCTGGACGAATTTAGCCATAAGTCCTTTGTTTGGACGAATTTGGCGGCGCACAATGCCTCCAAACCACTGAAACAAAAGTATTTATCGCCAAGATATATGGGGGGTGTCCCCCCCATGACAAGGCTAGAAGTTCAGCTTCAACCCAAACTGAATCTGCCGCGAGGTCGACGCTGTAGCCGTAATCACTCCAGCCGTCGAAGACGCAGCAGTATTCAGCGCCGAGAACACAATCGGATTGGGCGTCGCAAAGTTGGCATGATTCAGCACATTGAAGAACTCTGCTCTGAACTGAGTATTCAGTCGCTCGCCGAATTTCGTGTTCTTCAGCACCGAGAGGTCCCACTCCTCCAGCCCCGGACCCGTCAGCGTGTCGCGCCCCAGGTTCCCCACCGCCCCCCCGGTAATCGTGCCCGAGGAATTGGCCACCGACAGCGGCGCCGAGAAGGCCGCCGGATTGAACCACTGCGAAACCGTCTTCGGGTAGAGGTTCCCGGTAAAGTTCGGGTTCACATTCGGCCGCACCGGGTTCCGCGTGTCCCCCGACCCCGTCGGGTTGTATCCAAGCTGAGGCGAGAAAGGAAATCCTGACTGCAGGCTGACGATCGAGCTCAGGTTCCAGCCGCCGGCCGCCCGATCCCAGCCAGGACTTAGATCTCCTCCCAGCTGATGGCCGCGTCCAAATGGCAGCTCATACACGGCATTGATCGAAGCAAGGTGCCGAACGTCCGTCGCCGCCGGCCCATAGTCCAGCGCCAGCTTGCCCGGTACCGAAACATAGGCCGGAGTATTCGCCGACACGCTCGTATTCCACGCCGAACCATTGTCCAGGTTCTTCGAGTACGTATAGTTCCCGCGGAACTGCAACCCACGCGTCAGGTTTCGCCGCACATCCACCTGCAGCGCGTTGTAGTTGCTGCTGCCGCTCGAGAACCACGAGGTCGTATTCGCCACCAGCGGGTTCGCCTTCGTCGTCGTCGGATAGAACACCGTCCCCGCCGCCAGCGACGCAGGGCACGCCGGATCGGGGCACGTCACATACGCCGGCTCGTTCAGGTCGCCCGAGAGTATCTGGTGATACCCATGCGAGCCGACATACGCTACCGTCAGCGAAGTATTCGACGTCACCTGCTGCTCCACCTTCAACGTCCAGGCAATCACCGCCGGCGTATCGATGTCAGGCTGCACGTTCGAAGGCGAGATCAGCGCCCCGGCGCTCGGAGTCGTCTCCGGCGTAATGTTCAGAGTCGACACCGGAACGTTCTTGAACGACAGCGTAGTGTTGTACGGTGCCGCCTGGTCGAACCGGTAATCAAGGTTGTCCAGCAGAGAGTGGTGCAGCCCAACGCCGCCGCGAAATGCAGTCCGTCCGTTGCCGAACACGTCCCACGCGAGTCCCAGGCGCGGCTCCGGCAGAAACTTCGCGTTGTTGGTCGTCAGCCCCGAGGCCTGTACCGTCGGGTTCGTGCTGATGACGCCGTTGGTAAAGGTATAGACAGCCGCGCGGCCCTGCGACTCGTTGAACCCGTTCGTCGACTCGAACCGGATTCCCGCCCGCAGCTCCAGCCGCGGCGTCAGCTTCGCCGTATCCTCCAGGTACCCGGAGCCCATCCACGACCGCCATCCCAGCTCCGTTGGAGCCGGCACCACTGTAAACGTCGCAACGACGCCAGTCGTAAAGCTCTGCAGCGTCGTAAACGATGCCTGCCCATACTGGTTCTGCGCCAGGTCGTCGTTCGACTGCAGCCGCTGCAGCCAGCCGCCGGCCTCAATCTGGTGCCGGCCGACGGTGTAGAAGATGTGGTCGTCAAACGTGAACAGGTTGCGCGTCGTAGCGTTGTTCGAGCCCACATTGGCGCCCGCGCCCGTAATCTGCGAGCTGCCGTTCGAGGCCGTCGAGCCCGCAATCACGATCGCGCCCACCGGCTTGCCCTGCACCCAGCCCGGCACCGTCGCACCGCCAAGCGGGGTCGAGCTGCCGAGAAAGTAGAACGAAGCCCTCGAGAATCCGGCCCGAGCGGTATTCAACAACCGAGCGCTGAAAACATGCTGCTCCTGCACGCTCAAAACCTGCTCGCGAAGGCTCTCGTCGATCGCGGCAAGCGGATTCTGCGTCGGCGTGTCCGCGACCGAGTCATCGATCGTGTACACCGCAAACAGCAGGTCGTTCGCACTCAGATTGGCGTCGAAGCGCGTCGTGCCGAAGTCCTCGCGAATCCTCTGCTCAGGACTCGAGTACGCCAGTGCAATGCCGGTCGCATGCCCGTTGCCATCCAGCAGCTCCGGTCCGTTCTGCTCAGGCCACAGGTTGAACAGCGCCGGAACCCCGGCGCCCAGTGTCACCGGCTGATACACGCCGCTGCTGTTGGGAAAGAACCCCTGCCGGACCAGCGAATCGGGAACAAAGGTGACGTTGGAGAGACCCAGGTTCTGTCTGTAACCTTCGTAGTTACCAAACAGAAACAGCTTGCTCTTCCGGATCGGTCCGCCGAGCGAGGCGCCAAAGTTGTTCCGCTGGAACTCCGGCAGCCTCCTGCCATTCGGCTGCTGCAACTGGTCGAAGTAGTTCCGCGCATCCAACGCCGAATTGCGGATGAACTCATACGCCGATCCATGCAGCGTGTTCGTTCCGCTGGCCGTGACGATGGATATCTGCGCGCCCTGCCGCTTGCCGTAGGTCGCCGAATAACTATCCGTCACCACGTTGAATTCGCGCACCGCATCGACACCAAGCAGCTGCCCGCTGGTTCCACCCGGTGTCACGTTGATCAACGAAGCTCCGGTATATTCAATCCCGTTCAACAGGAACAGATTGTCCTGGGGCCGCCGTCCCGAGATAGCAAACATGTTCCCAACCGACGAGTTCGAGGTCCCGATTCCACCCGAACGTTGCCCGGTGTAGTTCACCGTCGCCGGATTCAAGGTAATCAGTTGGTCATAACTGCGACCGTTCAATGGCAGGTCCTTCACCTGCCGCTCGCTCACCAGTCCCGACGTCTGCTGCGTCGTCACGTTCACCGTCTCACCACCTGCTGCCTGAACCACGACCTCCTGCGTGACCTTGCCGACGGTCAACACCAGATCGACCTGCGTGCTCAGGCCAACCGTCACGACGACGCCCTGTCGCTGCTGCGCGCCGAACCCGGAGCTGCTCGCGGTAATGCTGTATGTACCAACGCTGATCGACGGCGCGGCATACCGGCCGTTGGCATCCGTCACCAGCTTGCGGGTGGTGCCCGTCTCCTGGTTCACCACCTCGACCGCAGCCCCCGGAACCGTGGCGCCCGACGCATCCGTAATCGTACCGTTGATAGATCCACCTACCACCTGCGCACGAATCACGAAAGGTGCCACGAACAAAAGAGAGAAAGAGAGAAGACGTAAAGAGCGAACAAAGAGTGACAAGAGAGACCTCCAAAAGTCTCACGCCAGATAAGGCGCGGGATGATTGCAAAGTAGATAGAAGGAACGGGATGCAAAACGCAGGCTGGCTCAGACTATCGACAACAACAGCGGCATTGCGCCGCATATCCGATCGAACGGTCGAACTCTAACCTGAAATGAATAGCCATAAAGTTCTATTGATGCGAAATCATTGGTAAGACTCAAAAGAAAAACCCACGCTGGCCGTTGCAGGGCGAATAGCGTGGGTTTCGGAAGTTCCTGAACTTTGTGCTCAGCCTATCGACTGAGAGCTAGTAGAGAAGATTCACACCCACGCAAACACACTGTTGCAACAACAGTCGCAACACGCAGTGTTTGGCATGAGATTCATCTTCATATAGGAGAAACTACTGTGTATCGAGTTCTGAGTCAAGCGTCGCCATCCGGATCTATGCCTCTTCACTCATCTCCTGGAATGAAACGTTGGATGCAGTCGACGGTGCCATCCTCCACATCAACGCCAGATACACCAGCGCCGCCATCCCGAATCCCACGAACCACGCGTAGTCATAGAGCCACCGCAGCGACGACACAAACAACCCGATCAGCGCGACAAAAACTCCTGCCACCAGCGCTATAATCGCCCGCGGATTGATGCCGCCGCTATATTCGTACGGTCCGCCGCGGTGGTACAGCGAATTTACATCCAGCCGCTTGCCGCGAATAAAGAAGTAGTCCGCCACCATAATCCCTGCCACCGGCCCCAGCAATCCCGAATAACCCACCAGCCACCCGAATATGTAGTTCCCGAAGGTCGCCATCAGCTTCCAGGGCATCATCGCCAATCCGAGAAAACCCGTAATCAAGCCACCTGTTCGAAAACTGATCAACCTCGGCGCAAGGTTGGAAAAATCATTCGAAGGAGAAACCACATTTGCTCCAATGTTCACATTCAACGTCGCAATCAAAATGCTAATTAGTGCCAGAAACGCCACCAGCGGCTGATGAAATCGTCCCAGCAGCGCAATCGGACTCCAGATCGCCTCACCAAACACCACTGTCGACGCCGACGTGCACGCAATCCCGATAAAGCTGTACAGTGCCATCGCGACAGGCAGCCCAAACGCCTGCCCCACGATCTGTGACTCCTGCGACTTCGCATACCGCGTGAAGTCCGGAATATTCAGCGACAGCGTCGCCCAGTACCCCACCATCGCCGTCAGCATTGGAAAGAAGAAGTGCAGAAACTCTCCCGTCGTCGCGAACTTACTCGGCGCTCCAAGCATCGGCCCAAACCCGCCCGCCTTATGCACCATAAAGCCAAGCAGAAAAAGCGACATCGTCAGTAAAAACGGAGCAGAAAAACTTTGCAGAAACCGGATCGACTCCACCCCTCGCCACACCACAAACATATTCAGCAGCCAGAACCCCAGGAAGCAAGTCCACAATACCCATGGCATCCTTTCCGTCGCCGGCCATAGCACATTCACCATTGCAGCAATCGACTGCCCACCAATCCAGGACTGAATCCCGAACCACCCGCACGCCACCACAGCTCGCAAAAGCGCAGGAATGTTAGCGCCTCGCAGCCCAAAGCTTGCCCGCACTAGCACCGGAAACGGAATTCCATATTTCGCCCCCGCATGTGCATTCAGCAACATCGGGACTAGCACAATCAGATTCCCCAGCAGGATTGTCCCCACTGCCTGTTTCCAGTTCATCCCACCCGCAATCAGCGACGACGCCAACATGTACGTCGTCACCTCCATTGACATCGAAAACCACAACGCAATGTAGTTATAGGTTCCCCATGTTCGCTGCGCAGGCGTTGTCGGCGCCAGGTCCTGGTTGTAAAGTCCAGTCGCCTCGCGGGCCCCAGTTGCACTCATTAAATCGTCTCCTCCACCGCGCAGGAACTTGCCAGCCCAGCCTTCACCCGCTCATCCCATGTCTGCGGAGCAAGCCCCGTCTCTCGCTGCTCCATGGTGATGCATCCTTCCACCGGACACACCAGAGAGCACAGGTTGCACCCCACACACTCCGTCTCATCCACCCGCGGAATCCGCGCCAGTGGCGCCGCAAAAGGCCCATGCCCATTTCTGGGAGAATCGAGTTTAGGAATCGGAGTGACTGCAATCGAAGTTCGACTCCGGGCCTCAAAAACTGAAGGCGGATCATGCACCTCCACATGCCCATCCCGCACTCCATCCACGCGGTCCAGGTGGATACACTGATGTGCCCCATCCCAGCACGCAATGTGGCAAAGGTCGCACCCGATGCACAACGACTCATTGATATGCGCGACGATCTTGTAATTCAGGTTCAGATGTTTCCAGTCTGTCACCTTCGGAAGGCTAAGCCCACGAAAGTCATCGATCGTCTTGAAGCCCTTTTCATCCATCCAGTTTCCAAGGCCGTCGATCATATCCTCGACAATGCGATAGCCATAGTGCATCGCCGCCGTACAGACCTGCACCGTCCCGCATCCCAGCAGAAAGAACTCCGCCGCATCCTTCCAGTTCGCGATTCCGCCGATCCCACTCATCGGCAGCATTGAAGCCTCATCTGCCATCACCTGCTGAATCATGTTCAACGCAATCGGCTTCACCGCAGGTCCGCAGTATCCACCATGCGAGCTCTTACCATCCACCATCGGCCGCGGCTCAAAAGTGTCTAGATCGATCCCCGTGATCGAGTTGATCGTATTAATCGCACTCAGTCCATCTGCGTTCGCCCGCTTCGCTGCACGAGCGGCCACGCGAATGTCAGTGATATTCGGCGTGAGCTTCACGAGTACCGGAGTCCGCGCTTTCTCTTTCACCCATTCAGTAATCATCTGGGCGTACACCGGATCCTGCCCCACCGCCGAGCCCATTCCCCGCTCGCTCATCCCGTGCGGACACCCGAAGTTCAACTCCAGCCCGTCTGCGCCCGCATCTTCTGCCCGCTGCACGATGTCATGCCATGCCTCGCGCTTCGTCTCCACCATCAGAGAAGCAATAACCGCGTACTTCGGATACCGTCTCTTCACCTCAGCAATCTCGCGCAGGTTCACTTCAATTGGTCGATCGCTGATGAGTTCGATATTGTTCAGCCCCATCATCCGCTGCCCCGCCAAGTCAACGGACGAGTAGCGAGAGCTCACGTTCGTAATCGGCTCACCGATCGTCTTCCACACCGCACCGCCCCAGCCTGCGTCGAACGCCCGCATAATCTGCTCGCCGCAGTTCGTCGGAGGCGCGCTTGCAAGCCAGAACGGATTCGGACACTTTAATGCCGGTAAAGTTCGTCGTCAGATCAGCCATGGGTCACCGCCGCTCTTGTAACCAATTCTGTTGCAATTCCCAAAGCAGCTCGCTTTCCATCGGCTACCGCGTCCACCACTTCGCGGCCCCCATTCACGCAGTCGCCACCGGCAAAGTACTTTGGGTTGCTCGTCTGCCCCGTTGCTCGATCCACTCGAACTCGTCCACGCTCGACGCTCACCCCACGCACCTTCGACAAAAACTCGATCAGCGGAGACTGCCCGATCGCAGGAATCACCAGGTCGCAGGTAACCGAAAACTCAGCATGCTCGGTCCTCACTAGCTCGCCCTTCTCATTCAAATACGTTCGCGCACATATCAACCCACACATCTGGCCATCAGCATTGATCTCCATGCGAATAGGTAGCGTTCGCCACATGAACTCCACGCCCTCCTGCTTTGCGTGCTCAAACTCGAAGTCGAACGCTGAGATATTTTCTACGTCGCGCCGATAAAGGATCTTCACCTCTGTGGCTCCCAGCCGCTTCGCCGCCACCGCTGCATCGATGGCAGTATTTCCCGCCCCGATCACCACTACACTCGCGGCATTTGCCATCGGCTCACCGGTCTTATAAGCCGCAATAAACTCGAGTGCATCCACCACGCCTGCGTGGTCGCCTCCCGGAATATCCAGCTTTTGCATTGCCCCTAGTCCCACACCTAGAAAGATGCAATCGAACTCGCGTTCCAACTCCATCATCGAAGCTTCGCTTTCGATTTCACCAACGCGGAACTCCACCCCGAGTCTTCGGATCATCTCAATCTCCTGCAGGCTGTCCGCCGCCCGCAACTTGTACTCCGCCACACCATAAGTATTCAACCCGCCCGGCAGCGCACGCTTGTCAATCACGGCTACTTGAAACCCCTGCAGTCTCAGTTCCGCCGCACACGCCAGCGAAGCCGGGCCAGCCCCAATGCACGCGATCTTCTCGTGCCGTTCGGGCGCTGGCCGCGTAGGGATCTTGCCTCCGCTCGTGTAATAGCTCTCCATAGCAAACCGCTGCAGCCGTCCAATCTCGATTGGCTTCCGGTTGTAGTGGTGCATCACACACGAACCCTCGCACAGCACCTCCACCGGGCACACTCGCGAGCAACTTGCAGCCAGAACATTCGCCTCCAGAATCCGTTTCGCAGATCCACGCACATTGCCGGAAGCAATCTTCTTGATAAACCCTGGCACATCGATATGCGTCGGACATGCAGCGGTACATGGAGCATCGAAGCAGTTCAAACAGCGGTTGGACTCCACTACTGCCTGCTGTGCACCAAGTGCCGGATGCAGATCCGGAAACCGCTGTGCAATATCAGGCCGCTCTTCAAACGCCTTCGACATTCTCTCAACCTCCAAGTCTGCCCGCCTTAAAGGTATCTGCTAGCCAGAACACATCGGCAAGAATCTGGAAATCGTGATTCTACACCGTCCTTAATCCCATCTACGCCTTAACTTCCGGAACGACGCTGGCCGTGCTTGTTTCATCAACGGTAACGGCGCAGCGACGTCACAAACGAGTCAAAGAACAAAGGCAGCCAATCCTTCAATCGGCTGCCTGCACGTATCCCACCGGGTCTCGGCTCGCCCGGCTTCAGCCCTTGGCGACAAGTTCTTTGTAATCGTCGCGAACCGGAGTAAACACATCCAGAACCTCGGCATCCTCCAGCGCCCAGGCCTGGTGTTCGACACCGCCATCCACCATAAAGCTCTCACCGGTCGCGACATCAAAGGGTTTTTTGCCTGCAATTTCCACGTGAATCTTCCCCTTGATTATGTAAACCAGTTGCTCGTGCGGATGGCTATGTTTCGCTCCGACCCAGCCTTTTTCGAAGAAATGTCGTATCAGCATCAGTTTTTCGTTATGCGCCAGCACCTGCCTTATCATCCCCGGCTCCGGATTAAAGCTGCGCACATCCTCTGTTTTCACTACACTCATGTCCATGCTCATCTGAAACATCTCCTCCCGATCACCTATTTGATTTGTCTGATTCGACGTAGACCTATTGTCAATCTTCGTTGGCCTCCAAGGGAAATGCCCGCTCTCTCGTTGCTGCTCACGGGCACAACGCCATCGTTTGGCCAGCTATCTCGCATCACCGGCAATATAAACACAGTTAGGATTGAGCCAATGCAACGACCCAAACTGATCGCTCTGGTTGTGCTGTCCGCGATGTTGGCCTGCGGACTACTTACGGCCGCCCACAGTCCAAAGGAGGTCGCCGCGCAGAGCCGGCTTGTACACGCCAATCGTGAGAGCGTGACAGATCTTGAGATAAGCGGACTACCGACCACCGCCGGCAGATCAAGCCGCGGGTTTATCAGTTATAAGGACCTGCTCGCGCTGCCTCAGGTTGCGGGCACAATGGGCAACGATGACAATCCCAGCGTTGCTCGTTCTCCGAGCGTCCCGGTGACCGGGGTGCGGCTCAGCGTTCTTATCAAGCTTCTGGGCGTGCCCGTGGGACAGGACCTGTTGCTGGCGCGCTGCTCCGATGGGTACGTAGGACCGTTGCCGGCGGAGTACATCGCCATCCATGAGCCCATCCTCGTCCTCAGGGCGAATGGCATGACATTGGACGAATGGGCGAAGAAGACAGGCAACCAAGACCCTTCACCTTACATGGTCGCCTACGATCACTTTGTACCTGCGTGGAAGGTACTCGCTCACTCGGACCGGGAGCAACTGCCGGACCAAATTGTCGAACTCGAGTTTAAGAAAATGACGGACGTGTTTGGCCCGATCACTCCGCCTGCCCGGTTTGCGCCCGGTTCGCCGGAGCGGATTGGCTTCACAATCGCAAAGCAGAACTGCCTGCGCTGCCATGCTGCCGGACCGTACGGCGGAACTCAGGGCGGCCTCTCGTGGGAGGGGCTGACGAACCTGGCCAGGCGCGATGGTGCGATGTTCGCCAGGTATGTGCACGATCCGAAGAGCGTGGACCCAAGATCCAAGATGCCGGGCAATCCGGAGTACGATGCTTCGACTCAGGCGGCGGTGACTGCCTACTTTCAATCTCTGGCGAAAGGGTAGACATCGATGGTGATCCGCGCTTCGAAGTGTGCTCTGCTCTTCGCCATCGGGCTTTTCTACCTGCTGGTGGTGTTCAACAATACGACGGACTATGACTCGAACTACCAGTTCGTCCATCATGTGCTGATGATGGACTCGACCTTTCCCGCCAACTCCGGGATGTGGCGCGCGATCAACCCGAGCTGGGTTCATCACGCTTTCTATGACTCCATCATCGCCTGGGAGGCGGTAACGATGGCGCTGGCGACGTGGGGCTCGCTGCGCATGGCTCGATTGCTGCGGGCTTCGGCGGCTGAGTTCAACCTCGCGAAACGGGTGGGAATCGCTGCGCTGACGCTGAGTCTGCTGATGTGGCTGGTCGCTTTTTTGATCGTGGGCGCCGAATGGTTCCTGATGTGGCAGTCGCGGACGTGGAACGGTCAGGAGGCTGCCGGCCGTATGTTCAACGTCGTCGGGCTGGTGCTCATCTATGTGGCCATGCCGGATGCCGATGGTCAGGCATGACGGTGTTGCCGAGCGAGCGTGGCTCGCGTAGGATTCCGCGCATGGCTAATACCTTCTCTCGACGTGACTTCGTTCGTGCCGGCGCTGCCGCCGGCGCGATACTTGCTGGAACCGGCGCTGCTCCGGCTTTTGCCGCGGCTGCTTACGATCCTATGTTCGGCGCTGTTCCGCCGTCGCCTGTCAAGCTGGGCGTCGCGAGTTATACCTTTCGTAACTTCTCCCGCGAAATACTCCTCGCGAACCTGAAGGCGCTGAAGGTCAGCACCGTGAACTGCAAGGACGCATTGGATCATCTGCCGATGGATCCTGCGGCCGAGGACAAGGCGATTGCGGCCTACAAAGCTGCTGGCATTCGCATTACCGCAGCCGGGACCGTGACCTTCAACAAGGACGATGATGACGACATCCGCGCGAAGTTTGAGTACCTGAAGCGGGCGAATGTTCCCGTCGTGGTCGCAGGCGACCCTACGCCGGCGATTCTGAAGCGCATCGAGAAGTTCGTGAAGCAGTACGACATCAAGTTTGCGCTGCACAACCACGGGCCGGAGGACAAGATGTGGCACTCGCCGCTCGATGTGCTGAAGGTCGTTGGCGACATGGACCCCCGGATGGGGTGCTGCATCGACGTCGGTCACTGCGCTCGCGCGGGGGTGAACCCAGTGGACGCGATTCGCAAGGTTGGCCCGCGGGTCTTCGACCTGCACGTGAAGGATCTCGCGGACGCCACGGCCAAGGAGAGCCAGGTCGCTGTGGGCGATGGCGTCCTTCCGTTCCGCGAGATGTTCCAGGCGCTGATCGACATCAAGTACCAGGGGTACGTCGATCTCGAGTACGAGATCTTTCCTGACGACCCCATGCCGGGGGTCATCAAGAGCTTCGCGTACATGCGCGGGGTGCTCGCCGGGATGGGTTACAAGGGATGATTTGCTTCCCTTGTCTGTCGAGGGGGGGACACCCCCCTATTGCCGGGTATAAATCCTTTGTTTTTAGTGATTTGCAGGATGATTGTATCTGCAAAATCCTCTAAACAAAGGACTTATGTCTAAAATAGCCAGAATCAATGAGTTAGGCTAGGCCGGTGAGCCGTGCCTTGCTCTTTTAGCTCTTTAAAAAGGCGAAAAAACTTTTTGTTTGTCTTTATTCCCTCTAAAAGACTTTTGTTTATCTAATATTCCGCTTAAAAGACTTTTTGTTTATCTTTCTATATCCAGTTTACCAAGTGCCACATAACTAATGCTCACTTTTCTTTGATGGCGTAAGTAATTGATGGGGCTTTAGTTGCCGGATTTTTTCCACGGCTGGGTGCTTGACAAAGAAATCGCGGACAGATGGAGAGGATTTTGCAGGTGCTGTCAGGCTGCCGCGACGATCAGGACCGTCCACGAAAACATCGCTCGTCAGACTTTTATCCCAAGGACAAATCGAGTCAAGGGGGAGAATACTTCCAGTTTGCCCATGAGTCGGGAACGGTGTGTTCTTTGGAGTGGGGCAGGCATAGGATTGGAGGCTAGAGGTGTTCAGATGCTATACAAAAAGATCAATGTCGAACTGATCGTGGTCGCTGATGAGGCCGAAGCCGTTGTCGCGGAGTTGCACGCCGCGCTCGATCGGATGGAAGAGAGGCACACACTTTTTGGTGGTGGCATCGAGACCGTCGCCGTCCAGCATTCGGGAACACAGAAGAGATCGGCACTCACGCATACGATGGCCGCAGGTGAGACGGCTGTCAGGGCTGTGCGTACTGGCTTGACTGTTGCCCTCCGCGCTGTCATCTGATGGTGCGGCCCGGCGAAACCCGTTTATGGGGTGCGTTTGAGGTTTGGGTTTTTGCCTATGCTTAGGAGGTTGGCCATGATGCGGAAGGAGCCGGGGACTCCGCCGGGCATCTCAGTGGCTGGTGCAAGCGAAAGATAACAACTTAGGCTGCGCCGACGATCATGACCCGCGCCTTGCCGCGTGCACGAGGCCGAATCTCGATCACTACGTCGTGCTTGAGGGCTGTAGCGAAGTGCATCAGGCGCGCTACGGAGAAGCCTTCAAGTTTGTAGTGGAGGAGCGCAGAGATTTTAGGCTGATTCACACCCAGAATCCTGGCAGCCGCGGCCTGCGTGAGCTTTCTATGAGCGATGATCTTATTGATCACGACACAGAGGCGCAGCTTGGTGTTCATCTCCTCGGCATTCGGCAGCCCGAGATCGGCGAATACATTTCCTGAGCTTTCTTCTATCGCCACACGTTTAGTTGTCTTTGCCATATCTTCTTCTATCCTAGTTTCAGGATAACTTTTCCCGAAGATTTGTGGCTAGGACAAGAGAGCATATCCCAGGGGCTAAAGCCCTATTTTGTGGTGGGGCTGAATGTGCGGACTAAAGTCCGAACCTATCTTAGAAACAACAGCAACGACAAGAGCAAAAGCAGATTCCTCCGCTGCGCTGCGGAATGACAAACAAAAAAGGCAACGACAAAAGCAAATGCGGGGGTTCTTCGCTACGCTCAGAATGACGGCAGGAAGGGGAGATGACGGCGGGAAAGGGAGCTGTGAATCGTTTGACGACTAGGTTTTCGGTGCGGGCTGCATCTGCGGCTTCTTCCAGGCTCCGTTGAGGACCGGGTCGCCCGGGAGGTAGACGCGGAAGATGCAGTAGAAGGGGCCTTCGGGGGCGGGGAGCCAGTTGGCTTCCTCGGCGGAGTCGGGGTTGGTGTGGGAGATGTAGAGGGTGAGCGAGCCGTCGGCGCCGTACTTGTAGGAGTCGAGCGTGGTGGAGTTGAGGAGGTAGCGCTTGAGCGGGTTGGTTACGAGGAGTTGGGTCTTGCCGTCGTACATGGTGAGGGACCAGAAGGCTTTGGTGGGCGGCAGAGCGTCTTTGGCGAAGTGAAGCTCGTAGCTTGATTTTGAGGCATCGAGGGGCTGGTGGCTGGCGTCGATGAAGTAGCCGAAGTAGAGGGCGTCCTGTTTGGAGTTGCCGTAGAGGCCGAGCTTGGCTCCGGCGTAGCGGTAGAGGTAGTTATCCTTGAGGAAGTCGCGGGTGCCGAACATGTCTCCGCTGGAGATCTGATCGGTGTTGATCTTCTTCATGACGGTGTCGAGGTCGGTCTGGGAGTCCTTGATGCCGTCGTTGATGGCCTGCTGAATTTCGGGAGGGAATTTGCTGAGATCGAAGGTCTGGCCGGGGCCGATGTTGAGTTTGGCGAAGCGGGCGAGGAGAGTACTCTCAGACGGGTTGGGCGGGCAGAACTGGAAGAGGAAGTTGACGATGGGGAAGATGGCCGCCGAGGGGGTCATGATGTCCGCGGGTTTGGGCCAGTTGACGGCGGGAGGTGCGGCTGGTGCGGGCTGGTGGAGGAAGGCGCTGAGCGGCTGCGCGTTGTAGCCGGATTGGATCTTGTTGACGTTGGGAAGGTCGGCCGTGTTGAAGAGCTGGGTGCGGAAGAGGGCATAGGCGAACTGGGTCTCTGTGTGAATGACGGCCTTAACGCCGGCAGGGGTGGGGCCGCTCCACCCGGGGCCGACGATGAGAAAGACGCCACCGTCGTTGCCGAAGGCGCGAGTGCCGAGATAAGCGAAGTTGTAGGTGTAGAGATCGATCATCTGGCAGGTGTAATAGCGACTGGGCTCGATTTTGGGCACGGTGACGACGAGAGGCTCGGCGCGGAGGTCCATCCAGAGGTAGGAGTAGGGGGTGTCGGAGTTGGGGGTGACGACGAATTTGTCGTCGGGGGTGGCTACGGATTTGGAGTTGCTGACGGCGTTGAAGGACCCGCGGTGGTCGGGGCTGGCAGTGTCGATGACCTGCTTGTACATGGTGGCGTAGTTGGCGGCCAGCGGGAAGCCGTAGATGAAGGCATCTCTGGCGATGGCGCGGGCGTCTGCGGAGAGACCGGCTTCGGGGGCGGCTGTTTTCATACCGTCCACTCTGCCGAAATTAGCGGGGGCCGGACACTGCGTGTTTTGACAGCTCGATTTTGTCGTAGGCCTGGATGTCCGGACTAAAGTCCGGACCTATCTCAAAAACAACAGCAACGACAAGAACAAAAGCAGATTCCTTCGCTGCGCTGCGGAATGACAAACAAAAAGCAAATGCAAATGCGGGGGCTCTTCCCCTTCGACTATGCTCAGGGTCAGAATGACAGCGGAGAGAAAACGGGGTGTCTGCACGGAGCGTCGCGTGCGTTTACGGGGCGCGCTTAAGGTTTGGGTTTTTGCCGATACTTAGGAGGTTGGCCATGATGCGGAAGGAGCCGGGGACTCCGTCGGGCATCTCGCGGAAGAAGGCGTAGGCGAGGTAGGTGTAGGTGCCCTTGCCGTAGGTGGTGTAGACGAGGCCGCCCTTCTGTGGGGCCTGGTTGGCGTCGTGCATTTCCGTAGGGGCAACGTAATGTGCGTCCCAGCTTTCGAGGAAGCCGTGGCCGCGCTCTTCGACCCAGTTATTGAAGTCGGCGTTGGTTATCTTGTTGGGCCAGTTCAGGAGCGGATCGTTGGGGGCGGTGACCTGAGCCTCGCCGTCCTCTTCGACGACGCGCTCGGCGCCCCCGAGAGTGAGCGGGTAGGGTCCGAAGTTGTGGTCGTACTCGCCGGACTGGTACTGGACGATGATGTTGCCGCCGTTCTTCACGTAGTCGAGCAGGCGGTTGTTGGAGGTCTTGAGCTCAGGGCGCGCGGCGTAGGCGCGGATGCCGAGGATGATGACGTCGTAGGAAGAGAGGTCGCCGGAGGCGATCTCCTGCGGGCTGAGGAAGGTGACGTTGACGCCGAGATCCTGCAGCGAGCGGGCGACGTCGTCGCCGGTGCCGGCGATGTAGCCGCACTTGAGGCCGGGCGCGACCTTAACGTCGACGCCGGTGGTGCGGTAGGCGGCGTCGCGATAGTAGGGATAGGGGCGGAGGCCGACGTAGCCGGTCATCTCAAAGCCCTGCTTGAACTGCTGGCCGGCGTAGTCAGCGACGGCGGTGATGGTGTAGGGCTGCGGCTTGACGGAGGCGGGAGTGACAGTGAAGGTGAGGAGCTCTTCGTCGCCATCGCTGGCGGTCGAGAAGGAAGCGGCGGCAGGCTCGGATTTCCATCCGGCGGGGAGTTCCAGCTTCACGGAGCCGCTGGCCTTGCCTTTGACGCTGCTGCGCACCGTGACCTGCAGGCGCAGCGAGGTGTTGGTGAGCGGAACGATGCCGGCGTAGGGCGAGACCGTTACGGAGATTGCCGGCGCGACCAACAGCGGCTCAAGCACGGGTCCGGGGCCGACATAGCGATGGACGGTCTGGACGGTGCCGTCGAGCGTGGCAGTGACGCCGCGGAAGGTGTAGGCGACCTCGGCGGTGAGCGGGTAGGGGGTGGTGGGCAGGCCTTCGAGGTTGGGGTTGGAGATGTCGTAGTAGGGCTGCTCTAAATTTGGCCGCGAGAAGTATGGCCGGGTGATGTCGGCGCTGGCGGGGACGGTGACGGCGATGGTGCGGTCGGTGGCGTCGCCCGGGGCGATCGTGCCGGTGGATTTGGTGTCAGGCTTGGCGTCGGGTTCGGGTTTTGATGGGGCGTCGGTAAAGGTCCAGCCGTCGCCCGCGTGGGAGATGAGCTTCGCCGACGCGATGGTGACGGGCTGGCCGTTCTGGTTGGCGAGATGCAGGTTTACAGAGAACTTCTGGCCGGGGATGACGGTCTGAGAGGTGGGCGCGCCGAGGTTGTCGCCAAAGGGACCACCGCCGCCGCCGCCGCGTCCGCTGGGGACGACCGTGGCGAGCACGCTGAGGCCGAGCGACTGGCCGAGGGCGTCGTTGAACTGCTTCTGCTTGAGCTCGAGCTCGTGGGTCATGTTGTACTTGGCTTCGGCGGGGAGCGTGCTGGCGGCGATGTCGGCGAGAAGCTTGTTGGTCTGGGTGAGGCCTTCGGCGAGTTTGGGGGCGATGGTGTCGGGATGCAGCGGGTCGAAGGCGGAGGTAGCGGATTCGACGGTCTTGTTGAGCTCGTTGAGGCGCGCCTTCCAGGTGGCCTGCTGGGCCGCGGGGGCGTAGCTGGCGATGGCGGCGAGCGAAGTGTCGATGCCGTCGAAGTAGCTGTCCTCATGCGTGGGCAATGTAGACGAAACGCGCGAGGCGTAGAGGTGATACGCGGACGAGACGGGGCGGACGGCAGGGATGGCGATGCCGCCGTTCTGCGACTTCTGCTCGGAGAGGCCCTCGCGCGCGAGGGTGAAGTAGGAGCGGCCGAAGAGGGGGTTGTAGGTGCTCTCGGGGATCTCGACGGTGACGGGCGGGACGCCTTCGATCCAGGTGTTGTTGGTGTAGTTGCGGTAGCGCGCGGGCTTCCACTCGCCGGTGGCGTAGTCGAAGATGCCCTGCGCGGTGACGCGCGCAAAGGGCACGCGGCCGTAGACCTTGAGCGGCGCCCAGGGGAGCAGGCCGGCTTTGATCTGGTCGGGGAACATCTTGGGGTCGGCGGCGGCGTTGAATGCCTCCTGCGCGACGACGCCGGAGACCTGGTGCTGGCCGTGGCCGTCGGAGACGTTGCCGGCGAAGACAGCAGTGATAACCAGCGGACGCGTCTGGCGGATGGTGCGGACGACGTCGGCGAGGACGCGGTCGTGGCCCCAGAGCTTCATGGACTCATCGAGCGATTTCGAGAAGCCGAAGTCGGCCACGCTGGAGAAGCGCAGGCGCGAGCCGAAGGCGTCGGTGGCGGCGAGCAGCTCCTGGGTGCGGACCTGCCCGAGCTGATCCCAGAAGTCGGAGGACATGACGTTCTGGCCGCCCTCGCCGCGGTTGAGCGTGAGCAGCGTGGTGTCGGCGCCGAGGTCGCGAGTCTCGTAGGCGAGCATGCCGCCGTCCTCGTCGTCAGGATGCGCGACCACGAGGATAAGGCTGGCGCGGGTGTGCAGCTTCCTGAGCGACTGCCAGACCGCGGAGGAGCCGCGATCGACGTTGAGCGGATAAGCAGAGGCAGAGGGCAGGTCTTGATATTGAAGGGCAGGATATTGAAGGGCAGGCGCGGCGGCGGGAGCCTGCGCCGATACGGGTACGGAGGCGACTACGAGAGAGGCCGTCGAGATGAGGGCAGCGAGGCGGGTGATGGGTCGCGGCGTGGCTTGCAGTCGCATCTGGGAGCTCCGGGAGGCGGAAAAGATTGAGGTACAACTATGTTCCCATAGTTCGCTGAAATGAGTTGAGAAATAGATGATTGGACAAATCGTTGCGGTTCAGCTTTCTGAGGAGCGGGAGACGGCATCCAAGAAACAGCACCCGCATTCATAAGAGCCGAGGAAAGCGATGTTTGATACCATTGCCCGGGCATCAAGATCGAGAGCGGAATAGTTCGTCACTACGAAGGGGTTATCTGTGAAGAGTACGCCGAGTCATGCAGCTGTTTGGTTTCTGGTAAGTCTTCTTCTTTTTCCGTTCTTCGCGCCGGCTCTGGAGGCACAGGCCGCAGCGCCAATGCCCACGCCACAGCAGCTGGACCAGCTGCTGGCGCCGGTTGCCCTGTATCCGGACTCGCTGCTGGCGCAGATTACGACCGCGGCTACCAATCCGCAGGAGATCCTGGACTTCGACAACTGGCTGGCCGCGAACCCGGGCCTGACCGGCCAGACGCTGGCCGATGCGGCGCAAAAGCAGGGCTTCGATCCCGCATTTCTGGCCCTGAGCGCCTTCCCGCGGGTCGTTGCGATGATGGCCGACAATATCGACGACTACGCCGCAGTTGGCGAGGTAGTTACGGCTGATCCGGGGGCGGTTACCGCGTCAATCCAGCGGCTGCGGACCCAGGCTTACCAGGCCGGAAACCTGCAAAGCAACCAGCAGCAAAAGGTAGAGGTGCAACAGACAGGAGGCTCGACTGTCTATGTGATTCAACCGGCGAATCCGCAGGTAGTGTACGTGCCGGTGTACAACCCTACCGTGGTGTACGTGCGTCCGGCCGTTCCTGTGGCTGTGCCCCTTATAACGTTCGGGATCGGAATCGGAATCGGCTGGCTGGTGGCTACCAACAATCCGTGGGGTTGGGGCGGATGGGGTTGGGGATGGGGTCCGCGCGGCGGCGTCTATTACAACCGCACCGTGTTCGTGGGATGGCATGGCGGATACCGTCCGCCCAATAACTGGTATCGGCCACGGCCGGTTCCGTATGCCAGCCGGCCGGGCTACGGCGGCAACTGGGGATATCGTCCGCGCAACTATAATCCGCCGGGGCCCAATCGCCTGCCGACCTACACTCGCCCGGGCACGCGGCCGGGAGGATATCGTCCGCCCACTACCCAGCCATACCCGCGGCCAGGAACACCGGGCAATGGACGTCCAGGGACACCAGGAACGCCGGGCAATGGACGTCCGGGAGGAGGGACTTCACCCGGTAATGGACGGCCGGGTACACCGGGTACGCCAGGAAATGGGCGGCCGGGTGGTGGAACTCCGCCGGGTAATGGCAACAATCGGCCCGGAGGCGGAGGCACACCACCGGGTAACAACCGTCCGTCGACACAGCCCGCCCGGCCGCCGAGCACTTCGAGGCCGTCACAGCCTCAGACCCGGCCTTCACCACAAAGCAGACCGGCACCACAAGGCGGATCACAAGGTAGGCCAGCACCGCAAGGCGGATCTCAGCCACAAGGCAGACCAGCACCGCAAAACAGACCACAACAAGGCGGATCCGGACAGCAGGGCGGACCCCAGCCTCGCTAACGAGAAGCAGCGAACCATAACCGGCGGCCACCGGCTGGGAACGGCGCGGCCTGTATGATGCCGAAGGATGGCTTCCAGCAAAGAGCATGTGGCTTTGAAGAGTGAGGCGGGGCAGCCCGAGCTCGAGCGAGGGATCTCGGCGCCGGCTGCGCTGGGCCTCAACATCATCGACATGGTAGGCGTGGGGCCGTTCGTCACCCTGCCGCTGATCGTAATCGCGATGGGCGGGCCGCAGGCAATACTGGGGTGGGCGCTGGGCGCGGTGCTTTCGTTCTGCGACGGACTCACCTGCAGCGAGTTGGGGACGGCATACCCCGAGGCCGGTGGCTCGTATGTCTACCTGCGCAAGCTCTACGGCGAGAATGGCCTGGGGCGTGCTCTCTCGTTTCTCTACGCGTGGCAGCTTCTCTTCAGCGCGCCGCTGTCGATTGCATCGGGCTGCATCGGCTTCGCGCAGTATCTGTCGTACTTTTTTCCGCACTCGGGGGAGCGACTGGTGTCGCTGACGTTCCTGACCGTACCGATTGTTCTGAGCGGGCAGACGCTGATCGCAATGGCTCTTTGCTGCACGGCGGTAGCGGTGCTCTACCGGCGCGTCAGGACGATCGATCGAGTGGTGCGGTCGCTGGGAGTTGCAGTGATTGGCGCACTGGTGCTTATCATTGCGACAGGTCTGACGCACTTCAATCCGCATCTGGCGTTCGATTTTCCCGCGGGAGCGTTTCATCTGGATGGCGCGTTCTTTGCTGGGCTGGGCGCGGGGATGCTGATCTCGGCCTACGATTACTGGGGCTACTACAACGTCTGCTTCATGGCCGCGGAGGTGCGCAATCCGCGCAAGACGATTCCGTTTGCGGTGCTCGGATCGGTCACGCTTGCAGGCGTGCTTTACATGGGGATGCACTTCAGCGTGCTGGGTGTGATTCCGTGGCGCGAGATGGCCGCCATGGACGGAGAGACGCGAAGGTACACCATGGCAGTCTTCATGCAACGGGCCTACGGCCCGGGCCTTCTCGGTCACACTGCAGCGATGGGAATCGTGATGCTGGTGGCACTGACGGCCGGTTCATCCGTGCTCGCGCTGCTGCTGGGTTACTCGCGGATTCCGTATGCGGCGGCGCACAGCGGGAACTTCCCGGCGATATTTGGCCGCGTGCATCCGAAGTACCACATCCCGCACATTTCGCTCCTCACGCTCGCGGGGGTCACGCTGGTCTGCTGCCTCTTCCGGCTGCAGGAGGTCATTACGACGCTGGTCGTGATACGGATTATGTTCCAGTTTCTGTTACAAGGATTCGGCGCGCTCCTGCCCCGCCATCGCGAGGCGCGCAAGCGCGGCGGGTTCAGGATGCCGCTCTATCCCCTGCCGGTGCTGATCGCGCTCTCAGGGTTCCTGTTCATCCTGTTCTCGCGCCCGAACTTTCTGCGCGAGATGCGCACCGCAGCAGTGATTCTCGCAGCCGGAGCCGTGGTCTATAGCGTGCGCATCGCCCGCAACGCAAAATCAGCCTAGCAACGCAATCTGCGCGCTACGCCGCTCTTGAATCAGCTCGTTCGAGATCAGTTCAGCTTGTAAGGCGTTGCAGGCGGCAGGATGGGGTCGGGAACCTTCGCCATATCCGCCGGGTCAAGCTTCGCTGCGCCGGCCTAGCCCGGTCCCGGTCACGTTGAAGGTAGCCAGCAGAGGCCCTTTGAAATTCCGTGACCGTCACCTTGATCCCGCTGAGAACCGCATGGTTGATGTTCGCCAGCGTAATCATCGCGGGAACCTTGTCCGGAAAGCCTCTCGGCTTCTCCGCAGGCGTGGGGATCGTGCCGCAGGTCCCGGTAACGTTGGTCAGCGAGAATCCATCCAGCGGCTTCTTCGGATGATGCTGCTCCCATCGACCAGCACCGGCACATCCGTCACCTTGATATTGCTGAAGTGGAAGTTGCGGATGGTCGGGATGCCCTCATCGCCGGGCACCAGGTTCGGAGTGTCCGTCGATGCCGCTGTTGAGGATGTTGAAGCGCAGGAACCCCAGCGTCGCGCCGGAGACCTCGAGGTTGTTCATGTAGATGTCTTCGATGAATGCGCCGCGGCCGGGGCGGCTCTTGATGTAGATGGCAAACGTGCCCGCGCCGAGGCACTTGCAGTGGTCGACGTGGACGCCGCGGATGCCGCCTGAGGTCTCGCTGCCGATGCCGATGCAGGCCCACACCTTGTCCTTGAACGTGCAGTTGGAGATGTGCACATCCTCGGTGGGCCGCGCGATGGTGTAGCCCTCCAGGCCGCGGCCGGACTTCAGCGAGATGCAGTCGTCGGTGGTATCGAAGTCGCAGCCGTCGATGGTGACATGCTTGCAGGAGTCGACGTCGATGCCGTCCGCGCCGCTCTTGACCACGACGTTCTTGAAGGTGACGTTCTCGCAGTACAGCGGGTGGATCGACCACATGCCGGTCTGCTCGGTATAGAGGTTCTCGACGTTGACGTTCTTGCAGTTGATGAACTCGATCAGCGGCGGCAACCGCATCCCGCTCGGCCGTTCCAGCCGGCCCTTGATCGCGGGCGTCGCGATGATCTTGCCCGGCCCGACGATGCCGATGTTCTCCGCATCCGTCGCCGAGATGAAGCCGATGTAGGCCTTCATGAAGTGGCCTTCCCAGCGCACCTGGCGTAAGGGATAGTCGGTCTTGACGTCGGGCGAGCCGTTGAGCGTAGCGCCCTCCTCGAGGCGAAGCACGACATTGCTCAGCATCGAAGCGCGCCGGTCAGATAGTTGCCGGCAGGCACCACGACCTCGCCGCCGCCGAACATCGAGCAGCGCTCGATCGTCTGCTGCAGCGCGACCGTATCCTTGGTCTTCCCGTCGCCGGTCGCGCCGTAGTCGCGCACGTTGAGCATGGCCCTGGGTCCGACCGGTGCAGCCGGGGCCTTGGACTTGGCGTCCGTGGTGGTCGACGTCTTCTTCCGCTCCCCCGCCATGGCCACGCCGCCCAGCGACGACAACAAAGGAGCAGCGAGAGCGCTCTGCGCTGCCTTCTTCAGGAAATTTCTGCGCTCAAATAACTTGTCCGTCATGCAATGCCCTTTCGAATCGGGAGATGAATCTTTTTGAGAGTGAGGATGGGTTGTGCTGGAAAGTTCGCGACGAGTGGTCCGTCCAATTTTCAGGCGTAGCCATCTTCGACTGACAGGCTGCCAATGTCAAGGACGTTCGGTTTTGGCGGTTCAGTTCGAATCGGGGCGCTTCTCAGGACGGTGATCGCGGGCGTCGAGGGATGCTTCCTGCACGAACCGTTTGGCCGCTTGCCGCTCGCCTTTCCAGAAGGTGCGCTTAATTGAGCGAAGGTGCTTCCACCACTCGCCGGTCGCCGTAAGCATTCCTTTTTTCACCGTGGCCATCGACAACTCCGCCCACACCTCAACTGACAGACGTGCGGGTTCCCAGTAAGGATACCCGCACAATAAAGGATTGAGTAATGCAGCCGGCGAACAACGCTACTTCGTCGTCTTGGCCGTACCGCCGCCGCTGAGCCGCCGGTAGTAGTCGGCTACGGCGTCCTGATATCCGGCGGGAACCGCCGCCGGCTTGGTGGTGCGCACCTGTCCGCTCTGGTCGCTGTCGCGTCGCAGTTCGAGCTCCAGCTTGTCCACGCCGCTGAGCACCTCAGCGTGGAGCTGCTCCACCATCGCCGGATTCCCGACGAAGCGGTTGGGGTCGAGCTTCTGCATCTGGTTCACCAGGTCCTGCACCTCTTTGGCCGCCGCCGGATCGTTCTTCGCCAGATTCCGCATCTGATTCAGCTCCGTCATGGCCGCCCGGTAGGCCTGCTCGTTCAACGAGATCTTCGACCCGTCGTCGCGGTTCTGCGGCCCGTTGATAACGCGGTTGCCGCTCTGATCGAACTGCTGGTTGCCGGTGTCGACGTTCCAGTTCACAGTGTTGTCGGCACCGCCGCCACCGCGCTGGCCGCCGATGTCGCCGCTGCGGACGTCGCCGCCGTTGTTGCCGCCGATCGTTGCCGTACGATCACCGCCGCGCTGGCCGTTGCCGTTGCCGCCACGCTGGCCGCCATTCGCCTGCTGCTGGCCACCGCCCTGACCACCGCCCTGGCCCTGCTGCTGGCCTTGCCCTTGACCCTGTCCCTGTTGGCCCTGACCTTGGCCTTGACCCTGTCCCTGCTGACCCTGGCCATTCCGTCCCTGGCCTTGTCCCTGCTGCCGCGTCAGCGACTGTAGCTGATTCCGCAGCCGGTCAACCGAATTGAGAGCGGCGGTCTGCTGGCCCTGATCCTGACCTTGACCTTGCCCCTGTCCCGGCTTGCCCTGGCCCATGCCCTGCTGGGCCTGCTTCAGTTGGTCATCCAGTTTCTGCAGGCCGGTGCCGATGCTCGCTTCCGTCCCATTTGAGTTCGGATTGATGCCCTGCCGCAGCCAGTCCGCCGTCCGCTGCACCAGGTTCGTCAGGTCGGACGAGTCCATCCCGCTGAGCGCATCGCGCACGCTTGCCGCCGCGCCCGGCTCGTTCGGCGCCATCGAGCGCGCCGTGTCGCGCATCTCCGCCTCCAGCTTCTCGAGATCATCCGACATCTCCTGCCGCTCGTTGGCCAGACTCTGCGCTTCCGCACCGTCATGTCTGGACATCTGCTCGCTGCGACATCTGGCCCTGGTCTGTCGCGGCCCGCAGCTGCGAGCTTGCGAATGCGGTCCGCCTGCGCCTTCTCCTCCTTGCTGAGGCGGTCGGCCTCGCGCCCGAGCGAGTCCAGCTTGCCGGAAGCCTGCGCCTTCTGCGCGCCGCCCAGCAGACTCCGTCGCCTCCGCAGTCGTTCCGCCGCCCGCTTGGCAGCATCGGCGCTCTGCTGCCCTGCCCTTGCTGGCCCTGCTTCATCGCCTCATTCGGCCGCACGCAGCCGGTCGAGCGCCTGCGTCACACGCGGATCGGCGCCCGGGTTGTCATTGCCCTGCTGCCTTGCTGGTCGTTCTGCGAGGCAGACTGCTGCGCCCTGCTGGCCGGATTGGCCCGACTGTCCGGACTGGCCGCTCTGACCAGATTGGCCTGACTGCCCACTCTGTCCTGACTGCCCGGACTGGCCACTGCTGACCCGATTGGCCTTGCTGTCCCTGCTGGCCCTGCTGCCCCTGTTGGCCTTGCTGCCCTTGCTGGCCTTGTTGGCCCTGCTGGCCCTGCTGGCCCTGCATCTGCTCCATCTCGCGCTGGAGTTGCTCCGCCTCGCGGCGCAGCATCTCCTGCTGCCAGCGCTGCTGGAAGTTCTGCTGCCGGGTTCCCCTGCTTCTGCGCGAGTTCCTCCTGCCGCTTGGCCAGCGCGTCCAGCTTGGCCAGCGCGTCGTCCACCTTCTTCTGCTGCTGCTCCGCCGGAGAAGCCGTCTGCGCCGTCTCGTACTGATTCTTCTCCGTGTCCATCTCCAGGTCGAAGAGGCTCGCCAGGTCGCGGCCCGCGCTGCCGCCACCACCTCCGCCACCACCGCCGCCGCGCTGGCCGAAGGCCACCTGGATCTGGCGGAAGGTCGCCTCCGCACGCAGCAGCGCCTGCAGCACCTTCTGCTCGATCGGCATCGCGTCCTGCCACTGCATCGTCCTTCAGCTTGTCCGCCGCGGGCTGCATGCCGCCGCGGCCTGCTCCATGTCCTTCTCGAAGCTGTTGAACTCCTCGTTCGCCTCGGAGAGATCGCGGCTCTGCATGCGCGCGCTGAGCGCCAGCGCCTGCTGCGAGCGTCGCCTGCGCTTCGGAGAGCATCTTGCCCATGCCGCCGCCGCCTTGTCCTCGGCTTCCGCCGTTTGGTCCTGCCGTTCACCTGCTTCCAGGTCGCCGCGATCAGCTCCTTCTCGCGCCGCGCGATGTCGGTCTGGTTGTTCTGCTGCCGCCGCCGCCACCGCCGCCGCCGCCGCCGCCGCTCTGCTGCGACTGCGAGAACTCGCGCTCAAACGGATCCACCTGGATAAAGCTGATGTCGGTCTTCGACTCCGCGTGGTTGTCCTTCGCCGTCGCGTAGAGGCTGACCACATCGCCCGGCTGCAGCTTGAAGTCTTCGAGGCTGCAGCGTGTGCTGGCCGCTGTGATCCTTCGCGCCCGGCTGCTTGAGGATGTTCACGCGTCTGCTCCGCGCCGCCGTTCACCGAGTAGTGCAGGCTGCACATGGGTGCAGGCCGAACTCATCGCGCCAGCATTGACCCCGACCGTGACCTCTTCGATCGGGCTGGCGCGATAGTCCCCGCCGGACGGGCGATCGCGATCTCCGGCGGATTCGCCTTGCTGGTGGAGATGAAGTAGTCCTCCGACAGCCGCACCTGCTGGCCTTCGTCGACCGCCGCGACATGGTAGGCGCCGTCCTTCTCCATGTGGATGGTGCCGTGATAGACGTTGTTCTGCCGCCGGCGTCAGCTGCAACGCTGCCCATCGTCGAGCACCAGCATGCCGTCCTTCAGCGGACGGTCATGGTCACGGTGACGCTCGCGTCGGTGCCTTCGAGCGCGCGCAGATCGCCGCCTGCTCCTCCGAGACTGCTGCAGCCCCGTCCACTTGGGATAGTGGTAGGTCACCTGCATCGCCTTCACCGAGGGCAGATCGACCACGCGCAACTTGAAGTGCTTCGACGTCACCGGCCCCGCCTGCACGTAGTACTCCACGTTCTCCGGCAGCCCGGCGAAGAGGAACTGGAAGCCCGAGCCATCCATCTGCGGCTGCATCGCGACCGACTCCCACTTGGAGCGCGCTCGGATAGCGCGCGAACAGGTTGCACCTTGTTGGTCTGCAGACCGATGACCTGCGCTGTCACCATCTGGTCGCTGTTGCGGCCGCACTGCGGCGTCGCCGGGCGTGACGCGTATTGGTAGATCGGCGGCACATCGCGCTTCGGCCCGGTCCACAGCAGCGACGCGCCGTAGCCCAGAAAGCCCGGCCGGGCCGCGATCATCCAACACCAGCACCGCGAGACAACGCCGCGCCCACACCAGCCAGCGCCAGCAGACGCGCCTTTGGCACCAGCGCCTCCGGCACCGCGCCGGCTTCGGCGCGACCGCCAGCGTATCCGCCGCCAGCAGCTCGAGGAACGGATCGCCCGCCTGCTTCTTCTCTTCGGAAATGTCACCAGCCGCTGTTCGAGCTCCGGGCTCGCCGCCTCCACCACCGAGACCGAACGCCGCCGATTCAGCCGCATCACCGGCCACGCAATCGCCACCGCCCCCGTTATCCCCAGCACCAGCAGCAGCGCCAGCCGCGCGCCCGTAAGACCGCCAGCGGAAACGCATAGTGGTTCAGGATCAGCACCAGCACGACCGTGGCGATAAGGCCGCCGCTGTAAGAATCGCAGCTCCGCGCAGACACGCATCCAGGCGCAACCGGTGCTGCAACTGTCGGATATAGGAATTGAGCTCGTTCTGCCTGCTCATGCTTCCTCCCGCTGCGTCCCAGATAGCCGGCTCGCGACAACCGACTCCGCCACCGCCACAGCCAGTGCAATCAGCATAACCCACCACCACAGGCTGTACGGAGAATCTTTTGCCGCCATCGCAGCCGCTGCATCGGCGGGCTGCGCGCCCTGGCCGCCACTTCCGCCCACAGCTTCAGCACATCCGTCTGGGATTACGCCAGATCGGACTCGCGGCGATCAGGATTGACGGCAACCATAGCGTCCCTCCCGTTCGCAAACCGCATCTGATAAAAACCACTCCTGCGCGAGTTGGAAAGACTGCACCGATGCCGCTTCCGTTAGCGACAGCGGCCGCTTACCGCCGAGGATCGACCACTTCGACACCCGCTCCGCCCGTCCCGGACTCAGCCGTCCGAAGCTGCACAAATGAGTCCACCATCCGCGCGCCGCCCAGGCGGTCGTCGCCCGAGAGATACCGCGCCGAGCGGTCCACAAACGGCACAAAGCCCGGCTGCAGCGGCAGATCGTTCGTCACATTGTCAAACCCCGACGCAAACACCAGCACGTGCCCTTCGCCCAGCTGCTGGTCCATCAACAATGGGGTTCCGTCAGAGAGTCGCACCAGCACCCGCGCCTTCGCCTTGTCGGCATCGATGCGCGACGCGTAGTAGACCTTCAGATCCGGCCAGCCGCTGGCGTCCTGCCCTGCATCCTTGCCGCCCGCTGCACTCCCCGCCGCAACCTGCCCATTCACCGCATCGCCCAACACCGGATGCGTTGGATCGACCTGCTCCACGTTGGCGTAACCGGTCGCCTCGTGCGTGTAGTACTTGCCCTCTTCGACGTCATCGCCCAGCACTGGAATCTTTCCGCGATGCGAAGCCGATATGCCCGCCGCAATCAGCACGCTGCCGCCCTTCTTCACATACTGCACCAGCGAGTTCTCGAGGATCGACGGCAACTGCCGCTGTGTCCGACAACACTACGAAGGCATACCGAGTCGGGTCGACATCGCTCGACTGCTCCAGCATTCACAGGCTGCAGCACAAACGAGGTCTCCGCAGCCGCAGCCAGCGCCGCGCCAAAGTAGAGCTGCGAGCGCGTATCGCCAGCAGCGATGCAGAAACAGCACCCTCTCAGGATCGCGCCGCCGCACCGCAAAGACGCTGGCATCGTCAGCCGGAAACGCATCGCTGCCGCCGCCGGGTCGCTCACGCGAATCTCGCACTTGCTGAACCCATACGGCACATCCAGCGGCTCGAACTCCACCTTCGCGCGGCCATTCGCCGGAACATCCACGTGCTTCGAAGCCACCGTCTTGCCATTCACAATCAGCGACACCATCTTCGAAGCTGCTGGCGTCCCAATCCCCACTACCACCGCCTGTACCCGCGAGACGCGCTTGTCCTTCGGGTCCGCAATCTGCGCCGGCGCCTGAACGTTCTCAATCGTCCAGTTCGGTCCCGGAGCGCCGGACCCCGCCACCGAATGCAGCTCCAACTTCACATTCGCCGGCATCACCATGTCCGCGAAGTTCGACGGCATCTTCGTCCGCTGCATATCGCTGAACAGATGCAGCTCAACCGGCCCGTGCACCGTCTCCGCGAGCGCGCGCATCCCGCGCCCCAGCTCGCCGAAGTTCCCCTTCGAATCGCTCTGCTCGATCCCCGTCACCGCGGCGCGCAGCGTTCCGGCGTCCTCCACCGGCTGCGTCAGCACCTGCATCTCCGCGCCCAGCGCCATCACCTGCGCCTTCTGCGACGCAGGCTTCGCAGCCAGCACTCGCAGCGCCGCCGCCTTCGCGTCAGCAAACCGAGTGCCCGCGCGCATGCTGTACGAGTCATCGACGACAACCACCAGCAGCTTCCCGCTCGCGCCTATATTCGCGCGCCGTATAAACGGATTCGCAAACGCCAGCACCAGCAGCGTCACCAGCGCCGCCCTTAGCGCAAACAGCAGCAGATAGCGCAGCTTCCGGTGCTTCGTCGAGCTCTGCATTCCGCGCTCAAAGAACATCAGCGACGCAAACGGCCGCGGTATCGTCGTCTGCTTCTTCAGCAGATGCACGAACACCGGCACGCTCAGCAGCGCCGCGCCCGCAAGAAACCATGGAGCCAGAAATCCCATCAGCGCCCCCCTCCTTGCCGAATCGCAAGATACTGCCGCAGCACGCGGTCAAGTGGCTCATCGGTCATCAACAGGTGATAGTCCATGCCCGCGCCCTTGGTCTTGTTTCGCAACGCTCAATGTGCGCCTCAATCTTCTGCACGTAGGCCTGCCTGGTGTACTCCGGAATCACCTCCAGCCGCTGGTTCGTCTCCAGATCCACCAGGATCGACGGCCCTTTCAGCTCCGGCTTCAGCTCCTTCGGATCGAGCACATGGAACAGCACCACCTCGTTGCCATGAAATCGCAGCGGCTCAATCGCCTTCACAATCGTCGCCGGGTCCTCATAAAAATCCGAGATAACGATCACGATCCCGCGCCGCCGCACCAGCTCCTGAAAGTGCCGCATCGGCTTCGCATAATCCGTCCGCGCTCGGGCCTCCGCCTGCTCCAGTCCCGCCAGCAGCCGATGCAGCTGCCCCTGCCGCATCGAAGGCCGCACAAAGTCCCGCACCTCGTCATCGAACACAATCAGCCCCGCCCCATCACGCTGATTATGAATCGCCAGATAGAACAGCGACGCCGCCGCAAACCGCGCATAGTCCATCTTGGTCGGCTGCCGCCCACCCTTCGCCGTGCCGTCCGCCGAGGTGAACTCCATCGACCCGCTCGCATCCAGCAAAATCGTCAGCGTGCTGTTGGTCTCGCCGCGATACCGCTTCAGATACATCCGCTCCGTACGCGCAAACAGGTTCCAGTCCACGTGGCGCAAGTCGTCGCCCGGCGTGTACGCACGATACTCCGCAAACTCCTGGCTGAAGCCGAAGTCCGGCGAGCGATGCAGACCGGCCACAAAGCCGTCCACCACCGTCTTCGCCAGCAGATCCAGACTCGATATGCTGGCCAGCACCGCGGGATCGAGAAACCTCTGCACTAGCTCTCCTTCGGCGGAGGCATATGCTTCAGCAGCCGCCCCAGAATCTCATCCGCGTCAATCCGCTCCGACTCCGCATGGAAGTTCAGCAGCAGCCTGTGCCGCAGAACCGGTATCACCAGCGACACGATGTCCTCATACGTCACGTGATATCGCTTCCGCGAGAGCGCCCGCGCCTTCGCCGCCAGCACAATGAACTGCGCCGCGCGAACGCTGCCGCCGTAGTTCACATACTGCTTCACAAAGTCCGGGGCCAGCTCGCTCTTCGGCCGCGTCGCGCGCATCACGCTCACCACGTACCGCGCCAGCGACTCGCCGATAGGCACCATGCGCACCAGCTGCTGAAACTCCAGCAGCTCCGCCGCCGACGTCACCGCCTGCACATCGACCACCTTCGTCGCCGTCGTCAGGTCCACCACCTTCACCTCATCCGCGGCGCTCAGATAATCCAGCACCGCATTGAAGAGGAAGCGGTCAAGCTGCGCCTCGGGCAGCGGATACGTTCCTTCGAGCTCAATCGGGTTCTGCGTCGCCAGCACAAAGAACGGCGCCGGCAGCTTGTAGATATGCCCGCGCACCGTGCAGCTTCGCTCCTGCATCGCTTCGAGCAGCGCCGCCTGCGTCTTCGGCGGTGTGCGATTAATTTCGTCCGCCAGCACCACGTTGCCGAAGATAGGCCCTTCGACAAACGTCCACTTGCGATGCCCCGTCACCAGGTCCTCTTCGATGATGTCCGTGCCGGTAATGTCCGACGGCATCAGGTCCGGCGTGAACTGTATGCGCTTGAAGGTCAAGCCCAGCGTCTGCGCCATGGTCTGAACCATCAGCGTCTTCGCGGTTCCCGGCAGGCCGGTGATCAGGCAGTGCCCGCCGACAAACAGCGCAATCAATATCTGGTCGAGCACCTCATCCTGCCCGACGATTACCTGCCGCACCTGCGTCAGTATCCCGTCGCGCACCGCGTGAAACCTCTCCACGCGCTCCTGCAACTGCGCTGCATCCGGATTCAGTTCCTCAAGTATCGCCATCGTCTCTCCCTCTAAATTCAAAAGTGTCGTGCCAAATTCAAAGTGCGTACCAGTCGTTACTTCTTGTCTGTCGAATTCCCGCCCGTCGAATCCTTCGCGCCCGCATCTCCCGGCTTCTCAATCTCCAGCAACAGCTTCTGCGCCGGCTTGTATCCCGGAGCCGCCTCGAGCGCCGACAGCACCGTCTCCTCCGCCTTCGCCTTCTCACCCGACGCATAATAAGCCTGCGCCAGGTTGTACTCCGCCCCTGCCTTATCCAGCGGCTTTAGCGCAATCACCGCGCTATCCTCGCGAATCGCGCCGGCGTAGTTCCCCTGCGCCAGCCAAAGCTCGCCCAGCTTGCGGTGCAGGTCTTCATCATGCACCGGATAGATAAAGTTGACGCGATCGAGCGTAGCCGCCGCGGCCTTGCCGTCGCCCAACTCCTCCTCAAGCGAGGCCAGCTTCTTCAGCGTCGCCGGATTCTCCCCGCCTTGTTTCTCATAGGCCGTCAGGTCCGCAACAGCAGCCTTCTTGTCGCCCTTCGCAAGATGCGCCTCCGCCATGTACTCATACACGTTTGCCTCTTCGACATACTGCGGATACAGCGCCCGCACCGCCTCGCCCTGCGCAATAATCTTGTCGTTGTCCTTCGGCTTGGCCTTCTCGAGCTCCACCAGCGCCTTCAGCTCCTTCCGCCACTCATCGAAGTTCGCCGCGATCTTCCCGTCGCGCTCGTTCAGCCATGCCAGGTACTGCTTGTCGAACTCCTCCGGCGACAGCCCCAGCTCCTGCTTAATCACCTCCGGCGTCGTCTTCACCTGGGCGAACGCATGCGCCATCGCCAGCAGCTTGTCCTCACCCCATTTGCTACCAATATAGTCACAAATACTTCCCGCCTGGTAGTACGACACAATCACCTGCGCCGGATAGTCCGGAAACACAAACCCAATATCGAGTCCCGCCACCGGCAGCAGCTTCTTGTCCCGAATCGCCGCCAACACATCCGGCGACAGCCGGTCGGCCCACTCCGGACTCGCCTGTCCCTCCTCATGCACCGCCAGCCCCTCGGTAAACCAGCGCGGCACACGCTGCTTCGTCATCGTCAGGATGTAAACGTGGCTCATCTCGTGCCACAACGTCGCGCCCCAGTTGAAGTCGCCCGGCTTGCGTCCCGACGGCGAATCCATCGCCACCACCTCGCCAAACGTCACGCCCAGCGCGCCCAGCCCCGGCATGCCCATTGTGCGCACCGCAAAGTCTTCGTGGTCGGGATACACCTCCAGCTGCACCGGCGCAGGCAGCGTCATCTTGTACTTCTTCTGATAGTTCGTCAATCGCCTTGTGCAGCTCCGCCTCAAAGTAAGGCCGCAGCAGCTCCGCCTCCTCCTTGCGAATCTTCAGAATCGTCGTGCTGTCCTTGAACGTCACAAAATTTTTGTAGCTGTCCAGCAGCCGCAGGCTGTTCACCGTCGCGGCGTCGCGATAGCCGTTGTTGTAGCTGATCTCCAGTTGCTCGCGCGGCTCGTTCTCCTGCCCCATGCGCATCAGGTCGATCCCCAGCGCCGAATGCGCGCTCCACAGCCGCGGGTCCGCCTCCACCGCCTTGCGGTAGTACCCCGTCGCGTCCTCATAGCGATAGTGCGACTCAAGCTGATGCGCCACCAGCGCATACCCATCGCCATACCCCGGATTCACCGCCTTGATCTTCGCGAACCACGCATCCGATTCCGCATTTCTATCAGCCAGCAGATCGATCGCCGCATGAACTGCCATCGCATCCAGCGCATCCGGCGCAATCGCCAGCGCTGCATCGGCCTCGCTCACCGCGTGCGCCGTGTCGTTGTTCTCGAGCATCAACCCTGCCAGCAGCACATGCGCATCTACGAGCTTCGGGTCGAGTTCGATCGCCTTCTTCGCATACTGCGGCCCATTGTCGTCGGAGCCGTTCGCGCTGATCAACGCCAGCCCGTAGTACGCCTGCGCATTCTTCGGATCCTTCTCGAGCGCCTCTTTGAACAGGTCCGCCGCGTCCTTGTCGTTGAATCGCTCATGCAGCAGCATCCCCCAGCGCACCTTCGCGAGCGCAGGCGCATCTGGCCCCGCCGTCGCGTCGCGGAACTGCACGTTCGCGTCGTCGTACTCCCCCAACCCCCAGAATCCCTCCGCCCGCAGATATGCCGAGCTGCTCCGCGTCAACGTCCCGTAGCACGCATCGGCCTCCGCCCGCTTGCCATGCAGCTTCAGCGACGCGCAGCTCTCCGGAGTGGTGGCTGCAAAACTCCGCGCGGCGCCTGCAAATCCGCACAGCAGCGCCAGCACGATCCCCGTACGAACACCGCTCCGTCGAATTGTAACCAGATCGGTCACTTATCCAGCTCCTGCTGAGTCTCCGCTAACTGCACCAGCGTCTCGGTCAACTGTTTCTTGTAATCCGCCGGGTCCATCGCAGGCTTGTTGTACTTCAATTCGTCAACCTTCTGCTCCAGCTCTTCTTTTTTCGCGAGCAACGCCTGTCGCGCCGGATCGTTCGCCGCCTTCTGGCTCGCGCCTATACGCAGCACCGTAAAGCTCGAGAGCAGCATCCCCTCTTTTTCACTCGGCGCCCGCACCGCGTCGCCGTGCCCCGTATCCTCAAAGGTCGCGTGCTCCGTCGCCAGCCGCTTCTGCGACTCGTAGAACGCCGCCGTCTTGCGGTTCGCGTACTCGAACGCCTCGAGCGCGCTCACCGAATCGCTCTTGTCCACGTCCGCCTCCGGGTCCTCCATCGCCTCCACCCAGTAGCGCGAAAACACCGTCGCGTTCTTCTCCGTCCCCGACTTGGTCGCTGCAATCACTCCGCGCCCCGCGCGCTGCAGCGCCGCCACCGAGCCGCCGCTTGCGCTCGTGGTATTCACAATCAACTGCCGCCGCGCCGGAATCTTGTCGCACATCGCCGCGATCTCCGCGCCCGTCACATCCGGCCCCACCAGGTTGAACTTGTACTCCACGCCGTCGTAGGTCCCATGCCCGATCATTACCAGTACAAAGTCGTCATCGCTCTTCGCCTCCTTTGCCACCGAGGCCAGCGCATCTGACAGCTTCGCCTTGGTCGAGTTCGCGCCCGTCAGCGTAATCACATGCGCCGCGCTGCCGCTCGCCTTGAAGACCTTGTCCAGCTCATTCGCCCCTGCCGTAAACCGCTGCTCATAATCCGGCTCGCCACCCAGCCCCGCCACGGTGACGTAATAAACTCCCGCATACGCCCGCACGCAAGCAAGCAGCACAAGGCACGTCGCCAACAAAGTCCGCCTCATACCACCCCCCACTTCCGCCGCAGCAGCCAATCCGCGGCCGCGAGCCCCAGCAGCAGCAAAAACACCACCGGCATATTCCAAAGATCTTTCGTATCCCGAACAGAAATTCCCGCTTCAGAATAGGAGATCTCCTTCGGCAGCTTGCTCAGTTCATCCGGCTTCCAGTACGACCCGCCTGTCTCCGATGAAAGCTTCTCCAGCATCGTCCGGTTCTGCTCCGTGTGGAAGTTCTCCGCAACTCCATCCGTCCGCTGAAATGCCACAACATCCCGCCCCAGCTCTATCCCTGTAGCCACCCCAGCAGCCGCGCCAGGAGGGTCAGCCGCGGCATCGCCCGACTTGCTTCCCGGCGCCGGAGCCGTGGCATCCGCCGTCACTTCGGCCGAATAAGCTCCCGGCTTATCCGCCGTCCAATCCGCCACAAAGTTCCCCGGCACATCTCCCGCGGGCGTCATATCCACCGTCGTCGAGAGGCCGTCCGGCCCCATCACATGCGCCTCGACCTTCGCGTTCGCAGCCGGCAGATAGTCCGCCCCGCGCACCTTCGCCGTCAGCCGTATGCGCCCGTCATCCATCAGCGTCTGCGTCGATGTCTCCGCAGTCACGCGCCCCGGCGTCTCGCCCACCAGCCAGCGCAGCAGTTGCTGCCAGAAGAGATCGTGCGCCGTGTCTCCCAGCGGTTCGCTCATCTGCCAGCGCCACGTGCCCGAGGTCGCCATCACCGCCGTCCGCCCGCGCCCGTAGTTCTCCGTCACCAGCAGCGGCAGCTTGCGCCCGCCGGTATTCAACTGCGCCAGCACGGTCGCGCCCGGCTTCGGCTTGCCCGCGTCCTGATAGTCGTTCATGTACGTCAGCTTCTTCCAGCGCTCAATATTCTTCTCGGGGTCGTCCAGCAGCCGCATCACCGGGCTGGCGGCGCCATCCGGAGTCAGTTCCGCTGTCGCCGCATCGCGATGGAACGTCCCGCCGCCAGTCGGCAGCACCGTCGGCAGCAGATCCACCACCGTCGATCCGGCCCATCCTCCATCCGACAGCGAAAACCGCCCGCCCAGAAACAAAATCCCGCCGCCGCGCCGGTCCACGAACTCACGCAGCAGCTCCTGCTGCGCCGGCGTAAAGTACCCCGCCTCCACTGACCCGATGATGATTCCCTGGTACTGGAACAGCTCCTCCGGCCGTGTCGGGAAGCCGTTCTCCAGCTCCTTCGGATCGCTGATCCCCTGCCGGTAGATCTTGTTCTCCGTCGTCCGCAGCATCGAGACGATCTGCACCGTCTTGTCGTCCTCCTCCGCGCGACGTATGAACTTGTACTCCCAGCGCGGCTCGCCCTCCACGTACAGAATCTTCCTGCGCTCGTCGCTCACCGACATCGGCCGCGTCATCGCGTTGTTCAGCAGATTCTCCTCACCCTGCAGCGGCTCCACGGAGAACTTGAAAGTCTTCGCCCCCGCCGGTCCCGCGTAGAAGAAGATTGTCTCCGTCTGCATCGTGCCGTCGGACGCCAGCGTCACATCCCGCGACGCCACCGGCTTGTCTCCATCCCTCACCATCAGCACCGCCTTCGTGCCCGCGTACCCGTGTTGATGAAACTCCACCGTCGCCACCATCCTCGACTCGGCCATCGCCCGCGACGCCACGTTCACATCGTCCAGCTCCACATCGTGCGCCACCTTCTCCTTGCCGAAACCCACCGTATGCACCGGCCACCGCCGGTTGCGCAGCGTGTTCATCGTCTCGCGGTCCACCCCGCTCGCCGCGCCGCCCTCCATCGAGTTCTCCCCTCCATCGGTCAGCAGCACCACTGCGCCAACCGGCAGGTCCTGCGTCTCCGCCGCCAGTTGCCGCAGTCCATCGCTGATGTGCGTCGCCGAGCCAACCGGCTTTATCCCGTCGAGTCCGCTCCCGCTCACGCCCGGCAAGTCGGCCCGAGTCGTCTTGCCGTCCAACCGGTACACCCGCGTCTGGAAGCGCTTCTGCAGATCCGCCAGCACACCATCCTTCAGCGACTTCACCGCAGTATCTTCGCGACTATCTTTTCCGCCGCTACCGCTGTCAGGAATCGCCATGCTCTTCGAGTCATCCACCAGCACCGCAATAATGTTCTGCTGCGAGCTCAACTCCGCCACCGTCATCGCCGGCTCCCACAACAACAGCAGCAGCAGCGCGATCATCGCCGCCTCGAGCCCCCACACCAGCACCGACCGCCAACCCTGCAGCTTCGGAATCGCCTCCCCGCGCCGCGACCACAGCAGCCAGCCCAACCCGCCCGCCGCCGCCACAATCAGCAGCAGCAGCACCCACCCCGGCCATCGTCCTAACAGGACAAAATGGCCCTTTCGAAAGCTCGCCAATGGGTACTTGAAGAAAAACTCAAACATGCAGAGAAACCAATCCCCACCTCGTCTGCGAGAACTAACAACTAGCAACTAACAACTGACAACTGGCAACTGGCAACTTCTCAGTGCGTCATTCCATACACCACATAATTCAAACCTTCACGAAACGCCATCGAAGCGAACGTCTCCGGATACTCCGGGTCATCGGCCCACTCCCACGCGTCCCCCAGGTGCATGTTGAAGCAGATGGCCACCATGATCCGGCCGTCCTGATCGCGTATCCCCCTCCACTTCGGGATGTACCCGTCTTTCTCGTAGGTCCTCCCCGTGCGGATGTATTGCTCCCCCGGCACCTGGAACCGGTCGTCCAGGTCATACAGCACATGGAAGATCTCGTCCTTATTCGACAAGTCCTCCACCGGCCACTTCTTCGCGTCCGGGAACACCTGCCGCATCCCCGTCATAAAGTTCTCCCAGTCCTCTGACCCATGGAAGTCGTCCACCATCAGGAAGCCGCCCTTCAGCAGAAACTCCCTCAGCCGCTTCGCCTCCTCGTCGTTGAACGACCACGCCTGCACCTGCACCGCATACACCCACGGATAGTTAAAGATGTCGTCCGAGTCCAGGTCCACCACCTGCTCCACCGGCTTGCCCTGTATGCGCGTCAACCGCTTCAGCGCAATCAGAAACTGCCGGTCCGCCTTCGGATAGTCCCTTGTCCAGCTTCCCCCGCGGCCATATCCGTACCCGCCGTAGCCGCCATACCCTCCACCGCCGCCGTAGGCCGACGAATAGCGCAGCCGCGACCACGAAAACTCTGCCTTCTCAGTGCTCTGCGCCGGCTGATAGCCCCAGTCCGCAATGCGCTGGAACGCATACACCACTGAGCACAGCGCCAGCACCACCGCCACCACCGTAATCGACCGTAGAAGCTTCATCAGAAACCCCCAACCTCTGGTTGCCAACCTAAGGTGAAACCAGCTTGCCCGAATCTTACCGGCTTTCTTCTGTGCCTGTCTCCCCCGGCCAAAAACAGAAAAGCAGGTCTATGACTAAGACCTTCAAACAAAGGCCACAGTTACACACCGGAGTAACAGAATAGACGTACCCGCCTCCAACTTGTCGCATCCTCGTCTGCAAATACTGCAATTTGTTCAAATGAAACCATAAAATCTTCCCGCAACGCCGCTGTCCGCCCACCCCGCCTTGCCACCCACCACCCCGCATGAGACGATTCCTTCACGCCGCGCGCGTCTAAAACCCCATGCACCGACGCCACTTCCTCCAACTCGGAAGCCTCGCCCTCGCCAACACCGCCGCCCGCCGCGCCACAGCGGTCCAACCAATGGCCCCAATAGCTCAGGCAAGCATGCAGATGGGCTCGCAGCAATCCGCCCCCGGCGCCCCAGCCGACATCACCCTCAAAATCGCCCCCGTCACCGTCGAGCTCGCACCCGACCGCATCCTCTCCACCATCGGCTACAACGGCACCTCCCCCGGCCCTGTCCTGCGCATGAAAGAGGGCAAGCCCATCACCGTCGACGTCGTCAACGACACCGACACCCCCGAGCTGGTCCACTGGCACGGCCTCACCATCCCCGCCGAGGCCGATGGCGTCGAAGAAGAGAACTCGCCCTTCGTCCCACCCCGCGGCCACCGCAGCTACACCTTCACCCCAGCGCCCTCCGGCTCCCGCTGGTACCACTCCCACGTCATGGCGATGTCCGACCTCCACAAAGGCGCCTTCACCGGCCAGTTCGGCTTCGTATATATAGAGCCCGCCAGCAATCCCGGCAACTACGACCAGGAGCACTTCCTCGCCCTCCGAGACTGGGAGCCATTCTTCACCTCGTCCATGGACGATGACGACGACGACACCAAATCCGGCCCGGAGCCCGAAAAACCCGCCACCCTCGACACCCGCCCCAACGGTCTCGAGGTCAACTCCCTCATCTACTCCATCAACGACAAGGCCCTTGGCGCCGGCGAGCCTCTCCGCGTCAAGCAAGGCCAGCGCGTCCTTCTCCATCTCCTCAATGCCTCGGCCATCGAGAACCGCCGCATCGCCCTCTCCGGCCACAAGTTCCACATCATCGCCCTCGACGGCAACCCCGTTCCCAACCCCGCCGACGTCGACTCCATCTTCCTCGGCGCCGGCGAGCGCGCCTCCGCCATCGTCGAGATGAACAACCCCGGCGTCTGGATCCTCGGCGCCACCCAGCCCACCATCCGCGCCGCCGGCCTCGGCCTCGTCGTCGAGTACGAGAACCAGCGCACCCAACCAAAGTGGCTCGACCCGCCCCCCGTCCTCTTCGACTACACCATCTTCGGCAAGCCCATCGCCGCAGGCTCCGCGTCACCCACCCCATCCGCGCGCCCGGGGCTCTTCTCCAGCGCCACCACCAGCGCCACCGCCGCCTCAGGCGACGCGATGGCCCGCGCCCGCGCCCTCACCCACGTCCCCGCACCCGACCAGATCATCGAGATGGCCTTCGAAAAGGTCCCCCGCGGCGCCGCACCCTTCAACACCTTCACCGTCAATGGCAAGCAGTACCCCCACGAAAACGAGTTCGTCTTAAAACAAGGAGCCCGTTACCGCCTAGTCCTCCGCAACCGCACCGACGACGCCCACCCCCTCCACCTCCACCGCCACCAGTTCGAACTGGTCGACATGAACGGCACCCTCACCTCCGGCGTAATCAAGGACACAGTAGTAGTCCCCTACTACGCCCGAGCCACCGTGGACTTCACCGCCAACCAACCCGGCCTCACCCTCTTCCACTGCCACATCCAGTCCCACATGGACTACGGCTTCAAAGCCCTCTTCCGCTACAGCTGAATAGAATCGCTTTTTTGTTTGTCATCCCGCAGGGATCTGCTGTTGTCTTCTCTTCCACCCCCACAGAAGTGTCATCCTGAGCAAAGTTGCTCGCGCACTTTGCGAGCAACGGAGTCGAAGGGCCCGCATTTGCTTCTGTCGTTGCCTGTTTTTTTGTTTGTCATTCCGTACCCTGAGCTCGTCGAAGGGGCAGGAATCTGCTTTCGTCCTTGCCGTTGCTTTTTGGTTTGTCATCCTTCGCGCAGCGGAGGACCTGCTTCTCGCTTTTCCATATCGTCATTAGCACATTGTTTCAATGCAACTGCCACCCAGCTTTCAAAACCCTCTTCCGCTACAGCTGAACCACAATTCTGCATCGCATCCCCACAGAAGTGTCATCTCCCTACAGAAGTGTCATCCTGAGCAAAGTTGCTCGCGCACTTTGCGAGCAACGGAGTCGAAGGACCTGCTTTTGCTCTTGCCGTTGCCTGTTTCTCTCTCTGCTCCGTCCCAGCCCCGTCATCCAGGCCCACATGGACTACGGCTTCAAGTTCTCTTCCACTACAGCTGAACCACAATTCTGCATCGCATCCCCACAGAAAGTGTCATCTCCCCACAGAAGTGTCATCCTGAGCAAAGTTGCTCGCGCACTTGCGAGCAACGGAGTCGAAGGACCTGCTTTTGCTCTTGCCGTTGCCTGTTTCTCTCTCTGTTCCGTCCCAGCCCCGTCATCCAGGCCCACATGGACTACGGGTTCAAAACCCTCTTCCGCTACAGCTGAACCACAATTCTGCATCGCATCCCCACAGAAAGTGTCATCTCCCCACAGAAGTGTCATCCTGAGCGAAGCTGCTCGCGTACTTTGCGAGCAACGGAGTCGAAGGACCTGCTTTTGCTCTTGCCGTTGCCTGTTTCTCTCTCTGCTCCGTCCCAGCCCCATCATCCAGGCCCACGTCGTCTACGGCTTCAAAGCCCTCTTCCGCTATCTATCGCCTTCTTGTCAACTATGGCGAGAGTTGTAATTTCGTCGGGCCCCTAGATTTATTTTTTTTCGTGTCAAGCCCTAAAATCCACAGCGAAGCCAGCAAGCCCAACAAACAAAAGTACATATCTGCCAACTTAAAAGTGGCCATTAGTTATGTGCCACTTGATAAAATAGAACCAGAAGACAAATCACACGAAGGCCCGGCCACCGCCGGGCCTTCGTGTTTCCATCAATGCCTTGGTTTAAGACCCAAGCCTGCCCGTAACTCACGCTGGGAGAATATTTTGGACGCAAGTATATGTAAAATCAATATTTTAGAAGGAGAAGCCACCAATAAGCCCAACCATATCAATATTTTGCGCCCAAAATCCCCCGGAGGGGGGAGGGGGTATCCCCAGCACTGCAGAAATAGTATCAATAGGTACATCTACAGGCGTAAACTGTCTCACAATCATGAGCAGCAGCCACAAGACACCCTCCCGCCGACAGTTCCTCACCACCACCGCCGCCGCAGCCCTCGCCACCACACTCCCCGGCAAAGCTCAGGCCCCCGCCGTCGCTTCGCGCAAAAAGCCCCTCAACGTCCTCTTCTTCATGTCCGACGACATGCGCCCCGAGCTCGCCTGCTACGCCAGCCGCTTCCACTCACACAGCCCCAACATCGACAAGCTCGCATCGCAGGGCGTCCGCTTCGACCGCAACTACTGCCAGTTCCCCCTCTGCAACCCATCGCGCTCGTCGCTGTTCACCGGCCACCCGCCCCACACCACCAGGGTCCTCGGCAACACCACCAGCGTCCGCAACCTTCACCCCGACTGGATCACCCTCCCCCAGCTCTTCCGCGAGAGCGGCTACACCACCCTCCGCTCCGGCAAGCTCTTCCACGCCGGCCTCGACGACCACAAAGCCTGGACCGACTTCTACGGCGACGTCGAATCCCTCCACCCCACCCAGGACGGCACGAAGCTCGACATCCCCCACGCCCAAATCCCCATGCCCAACGGCGTCCTGCCCATCCTGCCCGCCGATAACCAGCGCGCCGCCCACTCCGACGAGATCCTCATCCTCGAAGGCAACGGCGAGGGCGCCAGCGACTACATGGTCGCCGACCTCGCCATCCAGAACCTGCAGAAATGCGCCAAAGACTCCAAGCCCTTCTTCATCGGCTGCGGCTTCTCCAAACCCCACTCCCCCCCGCACTGCCCCTCAGCGATTCTTCGACCTCTACGACCCGGCGAAGATCACCATGCCGCCCGACTTCGCCGCCTGGCCCACCGTCCCCGCAGGCTTTCCCTCCGGATCCATCCGCATGCGCAACGCCGACCTCTTTATCGGCCGCGGAGCATCCGAGTCCGAAGCCCAGCAGGTCATCCGCGCCTACCTCGCCTCCATCTCCTGGGCCGACTGGAACCTCGGCCGCGTCCTCGCCGAGCTCGACCGCCTCAACCTCCGCGACAACACCGTCGTAGTCTTCGTCGCCGACCACGGCTACCAGCTCGGCGAACGCGGCAAGTGGTCCAAGGCCGGCTCGCTCTTCGAGTACGGCACCCGCATCCCGCTCATCATCCACATGCCCGCCGCCCACGGCAATGGCCGCCCCTCCACCCGCATCGTCCAGTCGCTCGACATCTACCGCACCCTCGTCGAGCTAGCCGGTCTCGACCTCCCCGCCGGCATCGAAGGCAACTCCCTCGTCCCGCTCCTCAACGACCCCCGCGCCCCCTGGGACTACCCTGCCTACAGCATCTGGAGCGAGGACGGCGCCACCGTCCACGGCACCGCCATCCGCACCGAGCAGTTCCGCTACGCCGAATTCGGCCCACCCACCCAGCACGCCACAGCTAAACAACCCAGCGAATACGCGATGCTCTTCGACGTCCACGCCGACCCGCTAGAGCTAACCAACCTCGCCGACAAACCCGAGCACCAAAAGCTCCGCACCCAGCTCTCAAAGCTGGTCAACGACTACAGCTACCCAACGTAAATCATCACCCAAACCACTGCTCACAGAAGTGTCGGCTACTTACAGAAGTGTCGGCTACTTACAGAAGTGTCATCCTGAGCGAAGCCTCTCGCAGCCTCATCGCGAGAGGCGGAGTCGAAGGACCTGCTGTGGTTTTTGTAGTTGCTTGTTTTCTTCCACCCCACCAAAAACCCGTCTACTCCGGCCCCTTCTCCCGATACTTATCCATCCGCGCAATCTGCTCCGCGTCCATCTGCTGCCGAACCAGCAGCAGCATATGCGCATTCGCCTTCTCGAGCGCCACTCTCGCCTGCGCCACCGCATCGATCTGCGCGAAGATCTTCCCCTCATCCAGCGTCTTCGCCTGCGACAGCGTCTGCAGCTTCGCCTGCTCCCGCGTCAACGCGTTGTAGCTATCCACAATGGCGCCCTTATTCGCATCGAAAACCCCATCCATCTTCTTCTGCTGATCTTTACTCAGACCAACGTCCTTCGCAAAACTCTTATCGTCCCACCACCGTCCCGGAGGCCCAAGCTGCAACCCACCACGCGCCGGACTGCTGGTCGCAACCGGCTGCTTCGCTCCTCCGCCAGGCCCGGTAGCCTGCGGATTCGGCCGCCCATTCGATGGAGCATTCCCCGCACCCGGCGCACCCATACCGCCCGGACCACCACCTCCGGGCATCCCAGACCCGCCCATGCCGCCGCCGCCCGGAGGCCCCACCAGGGCCACCACCCGGCCCGCGTCCCTGCGCAAGCGCAGCTCCGCCCGCCAGCACCAGGCACAGGCACAGCAGCATCGCTTTTTGCAGAACCGGCTTCACTGGTTCGTAGCCTTTCCTTCCTTCGCAGCGGCAGCGGTTCCAGCTGTGCCCTGCGCCTTCGCATGTGCCGCCGCGATCCGTTGCAGCGCATACTCCTCAACCGGCGATGGCTCGTCATCCCGCAGCGCAACATCCACCGCCATCATCAACTTATTATCCTGCGCAATCTGAGCCTCAGAATCTCCTTGCGACTCAACCACTCTCTGCGACCCAGCCACGCCCGCCGAACGCCGACCCTCCTCATATTGCCGCACCGCAGTAACGCCAGCCACCAGCATAATGCAGGCCGCCAGCGCCACAGCGGCCATCCCAAAAACCGGCCGGCCACTCCAGCGCCAGCCCCAGCGTCTCTCCCGCAAACTGCCGACCGGCCGAGCCTCGCTCCACTCCAGAGCCGCCCGATTAAACTCATCCACCGCCACTCCAAACCCCGCCAGCTCCTCCCGGCAGGCCTCGCACTCGCGCAGATGCGCCGCAGCCTCCGCGCTCACCTCAAGACCCGCCGCGCAATCCACAAACTGGTCATCACTCAGATGCACATTCAATCCAGCCGCCTTCATCGCGAACCTCCCAGCCGAGCCCGTATCGCCAGCACCGACCGCCGCAGATGGGTCTTCACCGTATTCACCGGCATCCCCATCGTCTGCGATATCTCTTCCAAGTCCATCTCCTCCGCAAACTTCAGCAGAAACACCTTGCGCTGATTCACAGACAGCTCCTTCAACGCCTCCTGCACCTGCCCAGCCCGCTCTCTCGCCAGCAGCACCGTCTCCGGAGAGGACGCGCCACTCGGCAGCAAAGACGCCAGCTCCGTCACGTCGATCGCCTGCGCCCGAGCCTTTCGCCAGAACTGAAACTTCTTCGTCCGTAGCTGATCCTTGATCAGATTATTCGCAATACTGAACAGCCACGTGCTCACCGAGCAGTCGCCCCGAAACGACTCCCGCCCGTGGTACGCCTTCAGAAAGCAGTCCTGCGTTATCGTCTCCGCCAGGTCCTGATCGCCGATGGAAAACGCGACATAGCGCTGTAGTCTCGGCCCATAGATTCGTACCAGCGTGTCGATGTCTTCCAGTTCAGCGATGAAGGTCACCTGCCGTCTCAGGTGAATCATAGAGCTATCGATTGCGATCTGCATACGCCTCTAAAGACGGAATTTTCGCCCCCCGGGGTTACGTTTCCTGAAGAAAATTCAGCCCAACCGCTTGGCAGCCCCGCCGATCCGGCGATGGACAACCGCCCCTTAGCACTTTTGCGAAAGGGTGGGTTGCCTTTCGCTCATCAGACGCGCTCAATACACGCACTCAATACAATAGAACGACGAGGCAGAATACACATGAAGAATCGCTTTGCATTCCTTACCGCCGGTGGAACTCATGCCGACCTTGGTCTATTAGTGTTGCGACTGAGCATTGCTGGGGCACTCCTGAGCAAGCACGGCCTCAAGACTGTGTTCTCTTTTTCGTCCATGGCACAGCACTTTCCCGATCCCGTGCACATCGGCCCGATGCCGAGTCTCGTCGTCACCGTGGTAGGAACCTTCCTCTGCAGCATGCTGGTAATCCTGGGCCTTGCAACCCGCTGGGCAGCCCTGTTTAGCTTCATGAACCTTTTTGTAGCCTGGTCGCTCGTTCACCACTTCGCGTTCTTCGCCGGCCCCGAGCAGGACCGCGGAGAGGTGATCGTGCTATTTCTCGGCGTCATGTTAACGCTCATCCTCACCGGGCCCGGATGCTACAGCCTCGATTACGCGCTCACTCATCGGCGGCGAGATTAGCCTACAATCCATGTGAACCCCAGAAGCGAGCAGGGGCATCGAAGGGAAAGACATCATGAGGCTCAAGCTGAAATGCGTATTCCTTACTGCGCTGACTCTAACGGCGTCGATGGCCTGGGCCGATACATTGCAGTTGAAGAACGGCAGCGTGATCAAGGGCAAGTTCCTGGGTGGCGCCAACACTGAAATCAGCTTCCAGGTCGGCTCGACGATACAGAAATATAACCTCGCCGACATCGTATCGCTCAAGTTCGATCCGGAAGGTGCAGCAACTGCTCCGGCGCCGCAGCCCCAGAGTTCGCAGCCCCGGAGTTCGCTTCCCGACGATCCCGGAACGACAGCGCATGTCGAAATGAAGCCGGCCTACATAGCTATCCCAGCCGGCACGCGAATCTCTGTGCGCACCATCAGTACCATCGATTCCACCGATAGCCTCCCGGGAGACCACTTCGATGCTTCGCTCGAAGATCCCTTGTTTCTGGATGGCCACGTGGTAATCGCGAGGGATGCCGCCGTCTATGGCCGGCTGACACAAGCGAAGGAGTCAGGAACCTTCGCCGGCAGAGCGAAGCTGCGTATGGAGCTGACCGGGATTGTAGTGAATGGAAAGCTGGTCCCCCTGGTGACGGGAGAATATGAAGTGACCGGCAAGTCGCGTGGCGCAAGCACCGCGAAGAGAACCGCCGGCGGAGCGGCTCTTGGAGCGATCATCGGTGGCGTTGCCGGCGGCGGCGAGGGAGCAGCGATTGGCGCGGGCGTCGGCGCGACCGCCGGTGCAGGCTCGGAGATCATCACTGAGACCGACCAGGTAAAGCTACCCAGTGAGTCCCTGATCGATTTCACGCTGCAGCAGGAAGTGTTGATCCCGGCGCGCCAGAACTGATTCCGGGCATACTCACAGTCAATTCCCACAAGCCGACTTGGCCGGACTGAGGGGCTGGATGAGCGACGCAGCCATCAATACGTTGGCCATTGGCGATTTATCACTCACTCAGCTTCAGACGACGGATTCGGGAACATAGACGAGGAACTCCGGCATGTCCGGAAGATTGTCAATGAACGTCCCCTTTTTCTTCCCCTTGGAGGAAAAGCGCCTCACCCGCCGCTTCTTCCGTTCAGCCACGTAAAGATCACCGTCAGGGCCGACACCGAAGCCGGAAGGGGAGTCGAGCTTTCCGTCGATCACAACGCGTGCCTCGGGCGCGCCCTTCGGCGTGGACGTCAGGTCCAGCGCGAGGATGCTCCCGGTGCCCGAGGAGCCGATGTAGAGCGTCTCGCCGTGCAGCAGCAGGTGCACAGGCGCCTTGAGCATCGGCCCCGCGATTCGGGCTATCAGCTCCCCGGACTGCACATTGAAGACCTTCACTGCGTTGGCGGCTTCGTCCGCTACATACAGATGCTTCCGGCGCACGACGATGCCGCGCACCGAGTGCCGTGGCATCCCGCGCTTGTCCAGCACCACCTTCAGGCCGAGAGGCGCAGGCACATCCAGCGGCGTACGGTCCCCGTACTCGGGAAGGCTGCCCCGGCTGGACGCGACCAGCGTGCCGGGAAGAAACCTACCGTCAGGATACTGTTTGAGGAGGTGCGTGGCCACCGGTGCGGGTTCGCGGGTCTCTGGTACAAGCGCCACCACAGTGTTTGTATCCTGGCATGAGACGTAGATGCGGCCATCGTCCCCCAGCTCCACGTCGAAGGGATGCACCATCGCCGCAACCTGCTCGGTCTTCACAAGCACCTCCGCAAAGCGAAAGGTGTCGCCATGCCGCTGGTAGCGCGAAATATGGCTATCCTTGCGCCATGCGTTCGCGATGTAGAGATCGTTGCCCACCAACGCGAAGCCGCGTGCAATGTGCAGTGGGTGTGCGTTTGGCGATGGATCGAGCAGCAGTGGGTGCATCGTGCGCGGCGAGCCGTCGTCCTCGAAGACGCCGATATTATCGACGCCGTGCCCACATTCACCCCGATAGCTGATCCACCACACTCTCTTGTCCTTCCGGCCGGTCTTTGGTTAACGGATTCGGCAGCATCTGAATGGCACTCGAGCTTACTTTGGAGCCTTGTGAGGAACCTGCGCATCGTAAGCTATCTGCATCCGCTTCAGCTTAAGTATGGCGTAGATAATTGTAAGTACCATCAGGATCACCAGTGCTCCTGAGCATCTTCGCTCCCATGGATATGCCCCTTCACGATTGGCGATATAGCCCGCGATGATCAGGCCGAAAATTGCAATATTCACAATCCAGTTCCCCACCTCCGGTAGAACGAAGTTCAAAGTTCCGAAACCGGCCAGTTGGTAAAGCATAAACATCAGAATCGCAGCCATCGGCAACAGTTCGGACGCACCTAGCGCCACGTCTACGGTGTCGGGTAATCGAGCATGCAGCAGCGTGCTGTGAGCGAGTTCGTGGAACAAAGGCGGCACAGCACATAAAAAGGGCACAACGGCCAGTAACTCAAGTACTAACGATCCGCTCCACACTCCGATCTTCGAAGAGGCATTGGCTCCGGCCCCCGATGAATCGGCGCCTATAAACAGACCACCAATCAAGGCGGCGGCGCTCGATAGCATCAGTAGCTCTACCGTGATGCCAAAGCTTACAGGTTCTCCTGCCTTGATTAGGAGCAAAGCCATAAATCCGGGCAGGTAAAACATGATTCTCACGAGCCGTGCCCAAACACGAGGGTCTCGCTCAGGAGGCAAAACTGGCAGCAATGATCCATCCGTCCCTACTGTGGGTCTGTCTTTAGACATCGCATCTCCTCAAAACCGCAAAGAATTCGTTGATCTCTATCGTCGGCAAAATCGTCGCTGATCCCAGAGCTGTAACCTCGCAGATTGAACTGTCTCAGCCAGGCAGTGACCACTGTGAATGGCTTAGATTGACACCCATTTAAGGCAGCTGCTGAACATCCGGTAACTTGAATGTCTTATTCCAGAAGGACGCCTGCGAACCGTAGAGCCGGAGTATGGGATAGGGCACTTTGCCTTCGGTCGGGATCCAGTTCGTAGAGCTTCAAGCGCGAGGGTAGGAGGTCTGTTTTCATGGGTCTCCGAGTCGCATCTTCTTCAGGCTCTACGGAACAATAATTAGCTTCGCGGCTGGTAGAAACTGGGAAAAATACGAGTCGCGGGTGCGGCTGCTATTTTTTGCGTTTTTCCTGAGCAAAATCGCATGTCAAGTCCCAAAACCACCTAAATATATCAAAACAAGCCACATACCAAGTGAGCATTAGTTATGCGCCATTTGCTAGAATAGAACTAGAAGTAAGAAAGAAAGCCCCGGCTAAACCGGGGCTTCGCTCTTTAAAAATTGATTTTCACCGAAATATCGACCGTAACTCAAGCTGGCAGAATATTTTGGACGCAACCCTATTAGAATGAATATTTTACAAGGACAATACCCATGTAAAATGTTCAGAATCAATATTTTACGTCCAAAATACCCTGGGGGTGGGGGGTACCCCCGGAAAGCCCGGATTTACCCCCGTGGTTTGTTCTCCGACTGAGGAGCCGTCTGCGAATGACTCTGTGACGCAGGCGCCGATCGCGGCTGGGACTGCGGATACTGCCGTGGCGGCGACGACGGAGTGTATCCCTGTGTCTGCGGACGATACTGTGTCTGCGGAGCAGGCTGCGAACGAGGCTGCCCCTGATAAGCCGGCCTCGATCCCGTCTGATATCCCGGTTGCGATCCCGGTTGCGATCCCGCTGGCCTGGACTCCCGTATCGGCACGGGCGGCGTAATCCCACGGTCGGCAGCGACAGGCCGGGTAGCGGTCGTCACCAATGGCTTGCCCCTGTTCTGGTTGTAGAACTGCTCCGGATTCCGCGCCGCCTCCTGCCGCATCTGCACCTGCGCGGTCATCGCTGGGGTCCGCGTCGTACGCAACGCCGCCACCTCCGCCGGACGCGGCTGCGCCATTATGCCGCCCCGGCCGTTGTACGCAACTCGGCTCGCAACCGTGTTCAACTCCTGCGGACGATGGTAAACATACGTGACCCGCGTCAGGTTCACCCGCGTCACTGCGGTGTTGTAGTAGAAGTGCGGACCGTTCCAGTACCCGCCGCGATAGCCGAGCCCGTAGTAGCCGTACCCATAGTTGATGCCGCCGTAGAACCCGACATAAAGGCCCCAGTATCCGTGGTGAAACCGGTACCGCCCGCCGTAAAAGTACCAGTACCCCGGCGTCCAAAGCGCCCCCGGGTAAGGCGCGGCGCACCAGACCCCGGGCACCCAGTAATACCCCGCTGGAGCCCAGCCCCAGTACCCCGGAGTCCAAAGATAATCCGGTGCCGGAGCCTCCGGCTGGTCATAATCAAGTAGCTGCGGAGGAGCCTGATCCGCCTCCATCACCGGCTGCCCGGCATCGGCGTCCTGGCTCAGCTCGGCGCCCAATGCAGCGCCGTTCTGATCGTAACCCTGATTGCTCGGGTTGTTGCCCGACGGCGCCTGCCGCACAATCGGCGCACCCTCCTGCGATCCGCTCTGGCCATACTGACTCGCCTGCTGCTGAGCCTCGTTCGCTGGCCCCGCCTGCGGAGCACCGGCAGCATCCGCCGGCGCCATATTCTGGTCCGCCGGGTCCGGCCCCTGGTCTTGCGACATGTCCCCGGCCGCCGGCTGGATCTGAACCTGCGCCAACCCAACCCCGCTGTGGAAAGTTACCCCCGCCGCCAACACTGCAATTGCAATCGTGCCTCCAAAAATTCGGGCCCCGTTCATGACTTTCATTCTTCTACCTCGTTCCTTTCAACCCTCTTTTAGACGCCACGACTCGCCGTGCCGATAACTTTCAGATTCTATCGTCCCAACCGATGAATCCGACTCAAATCGGCTGACAACCAACCCTCAGCGGGGCTAAAATCATCGCATGAGTCCGCGCGCCCTTGCCTTCCTCAAGCGCTTTCGCTATGGCCACCACGACCGCGGTCGTTCCTCTTCCTGCAATTAGCATCACCCCTCTTTACTCTGCTACTCTCATTTCCCGCCCGCCGCGTCATCGAGCAGGCCTCCAAACCGCGCCCCCAGCGCAAGAGGAATCTTCCCATGAGCACTCAACACCCCGACTCCTTCCATTCCGCCGCCACCCTCACCAGCGGCAAGACCACCGTCAACCTCTTCCGCCTCAACGCCCTCGCCGAATCCGCCGGCACCAATCTCTCCCGCCTGCCCTTCTCCCTCCGCATCCTGCTCGAAAACCTCCTCCGCCACGAAGACGGCCGCACCGTCACCGCCGACGACATCAACTTCCTCGCCAGCTGGGATCCCAAAGCCGAGCCCTCCCGCGAGATCGCCTACATGCCCGCCCGCGTCCTCATGCAGGACTTCACCGGCGTCCCCGCCATCGTCGATCTCGCCGCCATGCGCGACGCCATGAAGACCCTCGGCGGCGACCCCGAAAAGATCAACCCGCTCCAGCCCGCCGAGCTGGTCATCGACCACTCCGTCCAGGTCGACGAGTTCGGCACCGTCAACTCCTACGACCTCAACGCCGCGCTCGAGTTCCACGCGCAACCGCGAGCGCTACGCCTTCCTCAAGTGGGGCCAGACCGCCTTCAACAACTTCTCCGCCGTCCCGCCCGGCATGGGCATCTGCCACCAGGTCAACCTCGAGTACCTCGCCCGCGTCGTCTTCACCACCACGCCCGACGCCAGACGGCAAAGTCACCGCCTACCCCGACACCCTCGTCGGCACCGACTCCCACACCACCATGGTCAACGGCCTCGGCGTCCTCGGCTGGGGCGTCGGCGGCATCGAGGCCGAGGCCGCCATGCTCGGCCAGCCCGTCTCCATGCTCGTCCCGCAGGTCGTCGGCTTCCGCCTCACCGGCAAGCTCAAAGAAGGCACCACCGCCACCGACCTCGTCCTCACCGTCACCGAGGCCCTGCGCAAGCACGGCGTCGTCGGCAAGTTCGTCGAGTTCTACGGCCCCGGCATCGCCGAGCTGCCCCTCGCCGACCGCGCCACCATCGCCAACATGGCCCCCGAATACGGCGCCACCTGCGGCATCTTCCCCGTCGACAAGGAGACCCTCAAGTACCTCCGCCTCACCGGCCGCACCGAAGAGCACATCGCGCTCGTCGAGGCCTACTTCCGCGAGCAGGGCCTCTTCCACACCGCCGACGCCCCCGAAGCCGAATACTCCTCCACCCTCTCGCTCGACCTCGCCACCGTCGAACCCTCCGTCGCCGGCCCCAAGCGCCCGCAGGACCGCGTCCTGCTCTCCGCACGCCGCCGCCAGCTTCGACGAGCAGCTCCCGTCGCTCCTCGGCCCCAACGGCAACAAGGACGCCGCGCGCCAGATGGTCCGCTGGGAGGGCGAGGGCGGCCATCCCTCCGTCAACGGCAACCTCACCAGCAGCACCGGCGCACCCGCCCGTCGTCGAACCGCGCAGTTCCGTCGCACCCTCGCCGACGGCCGACCGCATCCTCGAGCCCCGCCCGTCTCCATCAAGGCCCGCTTCGGCGTCGATCCCGACCCCTACCTCGACCACGGCTCCATCGTCATCGCCGCCATCACCTCCTGCACCAACACCTCCAACCCCTACGTCATGGTCGCCGCCGGCCTGCTCGCCAAAAAAGCCGTCGAAAAGGGCCTCACCACGCCGCCCTGGGTCAAGACCTCCCTCGCCCCCGGCTCGCGCGTCGTCACCGACTACTACAACAAGGCCGGCCTCATGCCATACCTCGACGCGCTCCGCTTCCAGACCGTCGGCTACGGCTGCACCACCTGCATCGGCAACTCCGGCCCGCTGCCCACCGACGTCTCGAAGTCCATCGAAGACCACGGCCTCGTCGCCGTCTCCGTCCTCTCCGGCAATCGCAACTTCGAGGGCCGCATCTCCCCCGAAGTCCGCGCCAACTACCTCATGTCGCCGCCGCTCGTCGTCGCCTACGCCCTCGCCGGCCACATCGGCCACGACTTCGACAGCCGACCCGCTCGGCAAGGACAAGTCCGGCAACCCCGTCTTCCTCAAGGACATCTGGCCCACCCAGGCCGAAGTCGCCGATACCGTCGCCAGCCTCCATCGACTCCGCCATGTTCCGCAAGCAGTACTCCACCGTCACCGACGGCGACCAGAACTGGCAGAACCTCAAGTTCCCCGCCGGCGACACCTACGGCTGGGAGCCCGACTCCACCTACATCCGCAAGGCCCCCTACTTCGACGGCATGACCGCCACGCCCGCGCCGGTCGACGACATCCGCGGCGCACGCGTGCCTCGCCGTCCTCGGCGACTCCGTCACCACCGACCACATCTCCCCCGCCGGCTCCATCAAGATGAACGGCCCCGCCGGCAAGTACCTCACCGACCACGGCGTCAAGCCCGCCGACTTCAACAGCTACGGCTGCCGCCGCGGCAACCACGAGGTCATGGTCCGCGGCACCTTCGCCAACGTCCGCCTGCGCAACAAACTCGCCCCCGGCACCGAAGGCGGCGTCACCCGCCTGCTCCCCGAAGACGTCCCGATGTCCATCTACGACGCCTCGGTCAGCTACGCCGAGCGCGGCACACCGCTCTGCATCCTCGCCGGCAAGGAGTACGGCTCCGGCTCCTCCCGCGACTGGGCCGCCAAAGGGCCCGCGCCTGCTCGGCATCCGCTTCGTCATCGCCGAAAGCTACGAGCGCATCCACCGCTCCAACCTGGTCGGCATGGGCATCCTGCCGCTGCAGTTCCTGCCCGGCCAGACCGCCGACATCGCTCCGCCTCACCGGCGAAGAGGTCTTCACGCATCGGCGACAAGCCCGGCCAGCTCAAAGCCATGCTCGACTCGCAAATTCGCCAACGGCAAGATCGTCACCATCCTCGCCGAAAACGACCTCGGCAAGACCATCGAGTTCTCCGCCACCGTCCGCATCGACACCCCGCAGGAGATCCTCTACTACCAGCACGGCGGCATCCTCCACTACGTCCTCCGCCAGCTCGCCGGCAAAGCGTAACCAAATCAATTACAAATAAAAAGGCCGCCCAATCCACGGGCGGCCTTTGCTATGGAAACACTGGTTTTTTAAAGCGAAATAACATTCAGCCCAGGGATCATTCTGAAATGCCGCAAATTCGTCGTCAACACTGAAAAGCCAAGCGAAAGGGCTGTAGCTCCGATCAGCAAATCCGCGAATGGAATCTTGATGCCCTGCGCTGTTTGCTCACCATCAATCCTGCCAGCAAGCAATGCGGTTTCATCGGTGTAGGGATAAGGATAAATAGTTAATCCAGCTCTCAACTCTGCCACAAAAGATTGACGGCGAAGACGCCTCTCTTCGGAATGTGCCCGATAGATGCCATGCACCAGTTCGGTAAGCCCTATGGACGAAAGCCCCGCCTCTTGGTTGCCTGTCAGGCCGATAACCTGCGTCACTAGTTGAGCTGGCGTGTCTCCGTGCCGTTCAGCCGCAATTACAACGCTTGAATCCAGAATCAATCCCATGGATTGGTAAGCGGCTCACGGTGGCTATTGATAGCCTCTTCTAGGTCGCGTCCGAAATCGCCATCGAGCGTTATCTGTGAACCACGTTCTTTCAGTATTTTGAGCGTTTCGGAAAGCAATCGTGGGTGAGGAGCGTCACCTGGCAACACTCTCGCAACGACACCTTCATTCGATTCAATAAGAATCTCATCGCCATTTCGCGCACGGGTTATAAGCCCGTCGAAGTCCCTGGCTGCCTCTGCACGCGAGATGTGAATAACCGCCATAGAACGATAATATCCTGTGGCTCTGATCGAATCGATAAATTCAAAATGAAGCCCCTTTAAAAATCGAAAGCCTAACGCACCGTAAACCCAAGCAACATCGTCTTCGCCGTGATGTGCTCGGTCACATGATCGAACACATCCACATCAAACGGCTGGCCAACATGATTCCCCGCAAGATCCTCAATCGCAGTATCGACAATCAGTTGATATCCCCCCGCAGCCCACGGTTGACTCGGCGTAAAGCGCCACTCCGTCTCACCACGCTCGGCCTTCACAGTTCCCGCGATGCTGCCATGTTCGCCGGAGACCTTCACCATCCTCATCAGCAGTGGATAGTTCATCGGAGTAGGAAAATCCACGATCAGAGCATCGCCAGTCCCACCCTTTGGAGCAGTGATGCGCCATTGCTTAGGATCAGGCGGAGTACGCTCCGCCGGTCCACCACGAAATGATTTGCGATACCCCTCCACCATCGGCACCCCGCGCGCATCCAGCCAGCCCCGATCCACCACCAGCGTATAGCGCTTGCCTTCCGCAATCGGCGGCCCCATCTTCTGGTTCGAAGTCAGCCCACGTTTGATGCGCCCCGGATCGAGCGTAAGCGTCAGCCTCTTATAGCTCGGGTCCCAGAGCTCCTCTCCGGGCAGAAACACATCCTGCAACACCTTTCCGCTCTCATCCAGAATATGGACGCGTCGGCTGGCCTCATCGCGGCTCATCGGAGCGGAAAAATAAAAATAGATCCTAAGTTGATTGCTCGGCAGCACATCCGCAGATGGGTAGATGTGTTCGACACGCGCAACGCGAACCGTCTCTCGAGCCGGCCCATCGAATGTCTTCTCAATCGCACCTCCACCAGCAGGAGGTCGAAACACAGCACGATAATGCACGCCCGGAGCAAACGGAAAGCTCGGCCGAAACACGAGCGAACCCGCCTCGACCGAATAGGTCCCAAGCAGCGGCGGCACATCCCCTGCCCCCGCGTAGATAGAAAAGACCGAGGCCCACCCATTGGCTGGAGCACTCGCAGGAGCGCTCCAGCCCCTCACTTTGAATGCACCATTTTCAAGCTGAATCGAAACACTCTGCGCCGCAGTCATCATCGACTGGAAAAACAGAATCGCAATACCAGCCAACCTGGGCCTCAGCAAGAGATGTCGTCCAAATCGCAGGATCGAGCCCCTAAGGCAGCGCAATGGTCTGCAGGGTCATGGGCCCCTTGGCCGGTCCACGCGCATAAGCCGGCCCATCGCCCGGTGCGCCGGTAAGAACCAGCGCAGTCGAACCGTCCATCTGGGCCAGGTGCTGCACGTTTTTGAGATCGCCAATCGTATCGTAAGGAACGCCCGCAACACCCGTAACCGTCGGTGAATCGATCGGCTTGTAAGTCTGCAGATCGTCCGCCCTCAGCTTCATCACGCCGCGTGCAGAGTTTGCGACCAGGATGTAGTTATGCCCGTCCTTCTGATAAGGCACCATGTCCAGAGGCTGGTTACCCGCGCCGAGATCGGCGATGGTAACCCCCTTCACCTGCGATCCCGGCTTCAGATCGCTAACCGGAATCTTCACCAGCGGAGTGCACGTATAAGCAGCAAGAATGTACTCCTGCCCCGAGATCGTATAAGGCACAAACGTCCTTACCGGAGACTGCGTCTCATAACGCCCGTGTGACGAGTGCCATATTTGAAGCGTAGCGCCCTGGGCGACACTGGTAAATGGATAAGGAATGGAGCGCAACGCCGAAGACCACTCCTCGTTCGACAGGCCAGCCACCATCAGGTGCCCATCAACAAAAGCCATGTCCGTGATGGTCAGCATGCGCGGATCCTGTCGCGCCTTGGGGTCCGCCGCCGGCGAGTCGACCAGGCTGACCGCGGTGTGCTTCAAATCTGTGAGCGGCACCATCGTGACCTTGCCCGCAGAGTCTACCTTAATAATCGAGCGGAGTCGCATCCGGCCCGCGCCCGCGAGAAGCGGAGAGATAGACGTTCTTTGAGATTGGATTGACCTTCAGATCGTTGATGACGATCTGATCCGGCGTCACCCCTACCAGCGCCGCAATCTTCTCATCAATCCCCTGCACGTCGATCTTTGTCCCGGACTTCGAGGCCGAGTGGTCGTTGGTGTCGAACGCCACGACCGAACCGGCCACCGAATCACCGACGAAGAGAACTCCATTCGGCCCAAAAGCAAGCCGGCTGGCCGACAGGAGATCAACCTTGCCGGACGTCCACGCAGCAGCCGCCGGTGCAGGGACGGCAGCCGCAGACACTCCCCTCGTGCGCAGGCTGGCAATCGTAAGGACTACGGCAAAAGACGAAAAAGCTGCGAGGGAAACGATCCATCGTGTCGCTTTGCGAGGCATATGGTCCTCCAGTAAGGTGCTGGGTTGTGGGGGGTAACCTGAACGCCGAAAATGGTAGCACGGCAATCAGACGTCTGCCGATGCACCGGGTTACAGAACATCCGGACTCTTGACGTGCCTGATAGAATTAAACTAAGAGCAGGATAAGGTCCGGCCCGACGCCGGACCTTCAAACTTTAACCCGGTGTTCGAACGAAGTCCGAACCTAAAGATTTTGCTTTGAATACTTTGCACACTTTTCGGTGGGAGGGGTAGGCAAACACAAATTTGATCGAACCATCTCAAAGTTCGATCTCAAGCAGGGCCTGTAGCTCAACGGTTAGAGCAGGGGACTCATAATCCCTTGGTTGGGGGTTCAAATCCCTCCGGGCCCACCAAAAATGCGAAAGCTCTGACCGTAAAGCAGTCAGAGCCTTCGAAAACAGATTGGTCGAGAAGCTTAGTGGGCAGCCCACTCGATCTTCGAAAGGTCAATGCCTTCCTTGACCATCTCGTAGAGCGGCGAGAGTTCACGGAGCTTGAGCACTACGTCGATCAGCTTGTCCGAGACGTAATCAACCTCGGCCTTGGTGTTGAAGCGGCCCAGGCCGAAGCGAATGGACGAGTGAGCAACATCGTCACCCAAGCCGAGCGCCTTCAGCACGTAGCTGGGTTCGAGAGTAGCCGAGGTGCAAGCAGAACCGGAGCTAACTGCGATGTCGTTGATGCCCATCAACAGGCTCTCGCCCTCGACGTAGACGAAGCTCATGTTGAGGTTGCCCGGTAGATGATGGTCCATGTTGCCGTTCACATGGACGTAGTCGAGCGCTTTTTCGAGCTTGGCGCGGAGGTAGTCGCGAAGTTCGATCTCGCGCTTAGCTTCGGCCGTCATCTCGTTCATGCAGATCTCGCAGGCAGCGCCGAGGCCGACGATGCCCGGCACGTTGAGGGTGCCGGAGCGCATGCCGCGCTCGTGACCGCCGCCATTGATCTGCTCGGTAATCTGGACGCGCGGGTTGCGGCGGCGGACGTAAAGGGCACCGACCCCCTTCGGCCCGTAGATTTTGTGGCCGGAGAGCGAGAGAACATCGATGTTGTCCTTTTGAACGTCGACGGGGATCTTGCCGACCGCCTGAACGGCGTCGGTGTGGAAGAGGACGCCCTTCTCATGGCAGAGCTTGCCAATTTCGGCGATGGGCTGGATGACGCCGATTTCGTTGTTGGCGTACATGATGGTGACGAGGATGGTCTTGTCGTCGATGGCGCGCCTGAGGTCTTCGAGATCGATGAGACCATCGGCCTGCACGGGGAGGTAGGTCACGCGGTAGCCCTGCTTCTCGAGCTTCTTGCATGTGTCGAGGACAGCCTTGTGCTCGGTGACCTGGGTGATGATGTGGTTGCCACGCTCCTTGTACATCTCGGCGATGCCCTTGATGGCGAGGTTGTTGCTCTCAGTAGCGCCCGAGGTGAAGATAATCTCCTTAGCGGAGGCGCCGATGAGCTTGGCAATCTGCTCGCGGGCCTTCTCGACGGCCTTCTCGGCCTCCCAGCCGAAGGCGTGGTTGCGACTGGCGGCATTACCGAACTTCGCGCCGAAGTATGGCATCATCTCGGCGAGGACGCGCGGGTCCATGGGGGTGGTGGCATGGTTGTCCATGTAGATGGGCAGGTGGACGCCCTCGGGAAGCGGCTTCGAGGAATCTGTTATGACTACGCCGTTGTTGCTCATTTCGTTGCTCATGATTGCTCCTGATTCCTGATCTTGATAGTACGGTTCGAATCTAAGGTCGTTATGAATTCTGCGGTCTAGAGCGCGATGCTTACCAGACCGCCGCCGACTGGTGCTTTAGAGCCGGCGTGTTCTGCATCGGCGGCTTCGATAAGGTCCGCGATTTTGATGCCGCTGAGAAGATCCTTGATGCTGTCATTCACCTTGCGCAGTGGTTCTTTGATGGTGCAATGGCCCGCCAGGTCGCAAGGTCCGTGAATAGTAATGCAACTCGTGATAAAGAGCGGCCCGTCGATGGCGCGGATCACTTCAAACGCGCTGATCTCGGCTGCTGGCCGCGAAAGTGCATAGCCGCCATTGGTGCCGGCGTGTGAGATGAGGAGACCGGCCTTGGCCAGAGTCTGCAAAATCTTCGCGAGGAGCTGCGGAGGGATATGGTAGGCCTCGGCGATGTCTTTGGCGCTGAAGGCGCCACTCTGGTCCGAATCCACGCCGGACTGTTCGGCGAGGTATTTGAGGGCCATGAGCCCATAATCCGCTTTTTTTGTGAGACGCAACACGTAGGGCAGCCCTTCCCGGGACGCTGGAGCCGCTCGAAAGCCGACTTATCCAGTCGTACTTAGTGTACGTCCTTAGACGGACGGGGTGCAACCGGGATTTACTGGAGAAGATCGCCCCTGCTTGATAGAGCCCGAGCAACATCCCATAACACAGCAAGATTGGCGGCGATGGCATGGTTACGACACAAACACCGGCACAGAACCCTCTATGTCCGGGGGAGGTGTGGCGCTCTATTTGAAGAAAATGGTCGGCTCTAGTAGACGGTTTTCGAACTTTTCGAGACATGAGTTCCTTCGAGGACCAATACCCCGCATTTGCGCGTCTTCCTGATTATCTCAGCGGACTATATAGCGCTTTCGTAATGCGAAAACCCATATTTGTCGGCTGGCCGAAAAGATTTGGATTGTCTCGAAAGCAACACTCAGCAGGGCGCATCTGAGCTTTATTTCCGCTAACTTCCGCGGATTCTGGGAGATAGCCTCCAGTTGCGTTCATTTTGTTTTCCTCAAGAATTTCTTCCACTTGACTCAATCCCGCTCGACAAGCAACCTGTTCGTGGGCTGCGTTCCAGATCGCGTTCGTGACGGGTTGCTGCGGCAGGCGAGTTAGAGTCTGCCTGGCTGTTCCATTCGTCTCGAGCTGGGTTCCATTCAAATTTCATCTTGTGCAGATGGTCGGAGAAGAACCATGTCCAACATTCCTACGCGTGTCAGCAGCATCGTGCTTCCCATTGCCGAGTCCGCCAACAAGCTCCCCCTGCAGACAATTGTGAGTCCCGTGTTAGGCGGCATCATCCTGCGTCCGCAGATATGGGCGCCCGCATGGTTCTACAGCGCGCTCAACTGGCTGAGCCGCACCTACGCCGATGCCAACAACGCGCAGCAGAGCTTCGGCCCTAGCATGTACGGCTCTGACGTGGATCCCTACGCACAGCTTGGTTCCACCTGTCTCTTCTGCATCACGCAGCAGCGCAACAGCGCCTACTTCACTCTTTACCTTGCGCAGGACACGGACTCCGCCGCGCTCGGCGCTGGCAACACTTACCCCAGCACCGACGACGGCATCAAGGCGATGTACACCGCGCTCTCCGCCAGCTCCATCTTCTCAGCGGTCAAGTTCTGCTACATCCCTGGTCTGCTCGGGTCAGACATTAATCCCACCGCCTACGCGGCGGTAGCATACATCCCTCCCGCGACGCTACAGTCCGGCTACGATCCCGCCACCGGCCTTCGCGTCATTGCGCAGGGCTCGGCCGTCTCGCAGGTGGTGCCGCTCGACGAGTTCCAGAGCTCGCATAACGAGCAGATCTACGACACCACGCCGACGATTGTGCCCATCGCCTCGTCGCTCGTCTACGATGTGACGCAGTTCAACCAGCTCGGCGCCACGCAGTTTCTGATACCGGTCTTTTACGCGCGCGACCGCGTGCAGGGCAACTACTACGTCAACAAGATCGGCGGCACCACCACCATCAATAATCAGACCGCGCAATGCGGCCAGATCGCCGTCTACGCCGGCGGCCCCGGATACAACGCATCGACTGCGACGCCGCTCGACCCCGAACCCGTCATCTCCGGCCAACCGCTCTCCACCTACACCTTCAGCAACAACAACGGCATTATCGTCGTCTCCAGCGTCAACCCCGGAAGCGGTCTCAATCCGGGCATCACCTCGCTCTCCTACAGCGCAAGCTCGCCCGCGGCTCTCTTTGCCAACCAACAACTCGTCGGCTTTGCGCGCAGTAGCGCCTGGCAGACCAGCTTCGGCATCCCCATCTTCGACTACGGCTCCGGTAATAGCAGCTTCACTCTTCCGCCCAGCGTCGCCGTGCTGACCCCTGCCTCGATCTACGACCCCACAACACCCTTTCTCAATGGAGGGTCGCTTGCCAACGTCGTCCGCAGCCTTCTTCAGGCGACGTATCTCTACCCCACCAGCAAGCTCATCTCCATCTTGAACACTGCGACTACATCGCAGACCACCGACGGCGGCGCAGGCCTCAGCGTCACTACCGCCGCGCTTCAGTTCGCCATGAGTTCGAACGAAACCACTATCGCCGATCAGCTCAGCGTTCCAGTCGTTGCGACCTTCACAACAACGCCGCCCAGCGCAACGAGTCCCGTCCTGCAGCAGGCCGGCGGCGCGAAGTCTGCTGCTCCGGCCTCAGCCTCCGTCGCCGCGCCCAGTGCCATCGCGGCCAAGGTTGCACCCGTGGCGACGACAACTACACCCACCTCATCGAGCACGCTGGAGAAGGTGGTCGACACCATCAAGGCCGGCAGCGCTGCACCCGCCACACCGGTCACGACGACGACGCGCCCAACCGCGCCGGCCGCCAGCACGAAGGCTCCGGTGAGCACTGCGCCTCCGGCCGGCGCGGTCGGTGCCGTCATTCGGAAGGGCACCACTGTCAGCATCCCCGATCCCACCCGCCTTCCGGTAAAGAACGAGCCTCCGCTCCCTGTTCCGACCCTGCTGCCCAAGGGGCCCAGCACCATCACTGTCGGGCTCAGCGCCTCCATTCCCAAGGAGGCGCTCACCGGTACTGGCATCTCCACCATTGAGATAGGCACCATCTTCGCGCAACAGAACCTTGGCCTTGGGTCGGCCATCCAGGCCGCTACGCAGGGAACGATCGTGAACCTGATGGACCGCCCTCACCCCAACGCGGCCATCGTTCCTTTCGCGCTCACGCTATCCGGCCTTGGCCTCAACTTCACCGCCGGCACCACATACGTGCTCTCGCTCGCCGCGGGCACGCTCACCGCCCGTGGATCGGACAAGTCCACCGCCTCGGTCTCCTCCACGCCGCAGGGCGCTATCGGCGGCTACACCTATGTCGGCTCCATGGTTTACAGTGCCACCTCGACCACGGTGCAGATGTATCCGTTGCTGCAGCTCCATTTCACGCCGCCAGCGGTTGGCACCAACGGCATCCTGCAGGGCGTCAGCTACAACCTGCGCCTCACCTTCGGCGCCAACGAAAGCGTCTACGACGTCACGGACGCCGGCAACGTCACAATCGCCACTAACATCGCCGTCGCAAACCCCGTGCCTACCGACAAATCCACGCCCGTACCCGGTGACCTCTACTTCGGCAGCTTCGCCGGCGGCGCCACGCAGACCACGCTCTGGGCGGTTCCCGTGTTCCTCAACGTCATTCCCTCGCAGCTCACAGGCATCAGCTACGACGGCAATATCACTCTCAACAGCGAATCGAGCGGCGCCCCCTCCTACGACCTGAAGATTACCGACAGCTCGCTCTTTATCTACTCCAACATCAACGTCGATACCCTGGCCATCGGCTCCGTCAGCTCGAAGAACGTCTACCTTGCCAGCGCCGTTATCAACTCCGCGCCTGACGACACCACCTCCGCAGCCTTCGCACCTTGCAAGCTGCTGATGGGCCTCGTGCGCCAGGCGCAGGTCGGCACCCAGCTCCAATCCGTCTTTGTGCCCGAGGATGACAGTGTCGTGATCGCTGGCACGCGTTACATGCTCAGCGTCATCAACCTGGGCAACCTCACCCTCGATCCCAACAGCCTTCCTTATCCGCCGGTCTTCTGGCCGCAGTCGCAGTACTGGCAGTTCGCCAACCGGCACAACCCCTACCTCGACGTACAGTACACCGGTGAGACGCAGGAGGCACGCATCGCCTCCGCGCAGAGCAACGTCGCCAGTATCGGCCTCGCCCTCTCGCAGACGCAGGAGCCGATGCAGATGTACCTGGACACCAACGCGAACCAGATGACCGTGTGGCCAATCTACGGCTTCCCGTTTGAGTCCACGACCCAGACCGTCGACGTGGGCCAGCTGAAGAACATCACGCAGACCATCCTCAACATTCTCGGGCAGTCGACCGTGGCGCTGCAGTCCTCGACGCTGCAGCAGCTGGCGACCACTCAACTCGCGTCTGCACAGCCCCAGACCACGAGCCAGATCCAGAGCAGTGCCTCCGTCACCGACTCCCTGCGCATCAACACCAGCGTCGAACAGCTCAGTGACTTCTCGCTCACTGCGCTCGAGGCAGCAGCCGCAAGCTCAATCCTCGTCGACCCGCCCGTCAGCTCGGCCCTTGACGCTGAGCAGGTCACCGTTCCTTCCGTGCTGAACCTGTCCAACCCCTACGTGGGCGACGCCGCCACCTCACCGGACACCACCCCAGCCATCAACACCACGCTCACGCAGCAGGTGCTCGCGCCAGCCATCCTCGGCACCCGCGTGCAGAACCTCGCGCCCAATCTGATTGACAACACTTCGGTTTCGCCCTCGCTTGCTGCGCAGGCCAGCCGCGCCTCGCAGCAGAACCAGCAGGCGCAGGCGGACCTGGCCTTCACCAAGAATCTTGCGCCCGTCACCGACGTCGTGCAGAACCACGTCAGCGATATCGCCACCGTCTCGTCCGCAGCGGCCATCCTTAGGCGCCGCTATCAGCCCATCTATGGCTTCTCCGTGTATAACTCCGCGACCGGCGAGGCCTACCTCGTTGAGGTTGTCGGATCCGACATCACGCCGCCCGATCGGCTCCCGTACGCCACGCAGAACCTGACCTACGACCCCTTTTACGTCCGCGTCGTCTTCCTCAATAAACTCACCTGCTACAACATGTCGATCATTGTGCCGTCCATGGTTTATGACCAGTACGGACACCTGGCACAGCAGAAGACCAGTTACCAGAACCTGCTCAGCAAGAGCGACGAGCTGGGCATCGGCTACCTCTACTCCATCTACGACAGCAGCAATAACTTCGACAACATCGACGTTCAGATCTACGAACCGGACCCGACGAGCAGCGAACTAGTTTCTGAGAACTACCTCTTCACCAACTTCCAATACCGCACGCCGCAGCTCACCATCTTCAACCCCGGCATCCTCTTTCAGAACCTCGCCTCCGTTCTCGCGCGGCAGGTTACGATCGACACCATCAACAGCGTCGACGCTACGTTGCGCAACCGCGCGCTCAATGCCGATGCCAGCGTCGACGTTGGCATCACCAGCCCTGTCTCGTTCCAGGACATTGCTTTCAACCTCGGCGCGATCAACTACTTCGTGCCGCAGGTGCCTCCCATCTACTTCTTCTGCCGCCGTCAGAACTGGAACGCGGACTGCCACCTGATGCAGGCCACCAACCCATCCGGCACCGCGGTCTATATGGCCTTCGGCGGTGGCGATCTCGTGCCCTTCCGTCTCGACGCCACCTTCACCGTCGACAAACGCCAGCCGGACCACATGTACAAGTTCACGGCGAACTTCGCGGACCAGCAGTACATCGGCACCAGGACCGTCTCGGTAGCCAACACGCCGTACATCGTCGGCGTGACCACGCAGAACGGCTTCCCGCAGTACAACAACCTCTCTATCAATAGCACCGCGGGTACGGCGGACATCCAGATCGGCTCCATGAGCCCGTTCACCTTCCCCACGGAGTGTTACGTCGTCGGCGCCGCCAGCGCCATGTTCACCACCGTGGCGGATATCAACACGCTGCTGACGCCCTCGAGTCCGTTCCTCAACACCGGCCAGTTCGCCAATCTCAACGCCGATGGCACGCTCTCAAATAAGCAGGAGTTCCAGCTCGTCCCCTACAACAACCTTGTCTATCTGGTGCGCGCAGTCTCGAACTCACCGGCGCTCGGCGCCATCGGCGGTCTCGGCGTCACCTCCGGCCTGCTGATCGATACCTACGTGCCCACTGCCAGCGGCAACCTCGCGCTCGCACAGGCCGCGCGCTATAAGCGCAGCGGCATGCAGTACTTCGGCTCCAGCTACACGCCTGACGACAATGGTGGACAGCCTCGACACGCTCGACTTCACCAGCATCACCGGCAACACCTTCTACGCGCCCACCATCTTCATCCCCATCCCGGAGCTCGATGCCTCGAAGGGCATCGTCGCCAACCTCTCCAACTTCCTCGGCGAGCAGATGTGGACCTTCGTCTACGCCGAGATCATCGCGCAGCCAGGCGAGACCGTCAACGGCGTGGCCTACCCCAAAGGCTTCAACCTCGACGGCGAAGGTATGCCCGTGCTGAGCGTGCAGAAGCTGCACTTCGTCTACGATCCACTGGCCACGCTCTTCACGCCCAACGACCTGACGCACAAGTATCCGCTGCAGCCCAAGCAGCGCATCCTCGCGCTCACCAATGACCAGATCCGCGAGGGCATCTGCTGGCGCTCCGCCAACCCGCTTCCCGGCCGCGTGCCGCCGCACAACATCTGCGCGCAGCAGATTCTGCCGACCGGCGCTGGCATGGACCGTCCCAACATCATCTACTCGGCGCAGAACCGCCCAGTGACCACGTCCTCCACGTCCAGCTACCTGGGCATGTCGGTCAACAGCATCCTAGGCCTCTCCGGCGCGGTCTACAACATCGAGGAGTCGGGCTTCGGCGGCGACCAGACCACAACCAGCTTCGTCTCCTCCGTCTCCTCAGACACCAACCTGCTGATCAGCGTGCTCTTCGACTACGACAACAACGACCTCGGCAACATGACGACGTACGACCCGCACACGTCCACCAGGGCCTCGTCTTCCTCAACGGCTATCTCGGCGCCGACGGCTACATGTTCTCCAGCCCCGACCACTTCGACGTCGACGACATCCTGCCATCCTAGTTCCCGCTGTTGGAGCAGGTCGACCGACATCGTGGGTCAGGGCTGGGACTTCGGCTTCTACAACGTCGATCTCAGCCTCCCGCGCCAATTCTGGAGCCTGACCTACGACACCTTCACCGCTGTCTCCATCCCCAACTTCATCCCGAACGTGCCGCCGGCGCTGGTCGATCCGAGCTTCACCAACCGCACCCGCTCGCTCGTTCTGAACCTGCAGAACCACGTGCGCCCGAACGCGATCGGCCTGATGGACACCTACAGCTCCGTCGTCTCCGCCAACCTGCACCTGCAGAACGGCGTCACCGGCTCCGATCTTCCTCAGCAAGAAGGCCGACCGCGACGTCGCTTCCATCGGCACCAATCCCGCGGCCCTTCGCCACCGTGCCCGCCCACCACCTTCCCGCTCTACGGCCTGCCCACAAAGTACGACTTCTTCATCTTCTCTCGCGACCACTACTGGACCCTCGACGGCGCGTCAGCTTCGAGCTCATCGACCAGGGTTACGCGATGTGCCTGGTCGACGACGGCACCGGCACGGGCAACAAGGTCGCCAAGTTACTACATCGACTCCGACGGCAACTACTACGAGCTCTACAACTACGTCCTCTACTCGCCGGGTAGCGGCGTGCTCGAGACGCAGCACCTTCACCCTCAAGGTGACCCTCGGCGCGCCCGCCAACCCTGGCGCCACGCCCGCCATCGGCGAGACGCCGAACAACGTCAATCCGCAGGATCTCGTCACTCAGATCAACAAGCTCTCGAACGTCATCTACGCGGTCATGGGCCCCTCGAGCCCCGGCCAGCCGCCTGCCTACCTGCCCATCCAGGCCATCGGCAGTCCGACCGCCGAGATCCAGGCCGCGCCCATCATGGGCGCGCCCGGCTTCAACGGGTACGCGCTCAACGTCATCGGCACATCAATCACCTGCCCATCCAGATCACGCAGATCTACTCCGGCTCGACGGCCTACCCCATCGCTGGCACGACGACGATCATCCCCTACAACACCAAGGGCCAGAAGGCCGTGCCGTTCTACGGCTCGCTCTCGCACGGCCTGGACAAGCAGCGCACCGTGCCCACGCTCTACTCGGCGGACGGCTCCACAATCCATCACGAACGGCGTCTTCGGCGGCGACGGCCTCGGCTCCTTGCTCGGACACGCCGCTCGGCGCGGTCTTCCAGGGCAGCGGCGCCATCCCTGCAACCACTGTCGGCAATCAGGCGGTGGGCTCGGTCGATGAAGGCTGACGCGCCTTACTACACTTACAACGCCGTCAGCAACATCACCTTTGACTCCACCAATAAGACCGTCACCGCTACAGGTGGCCAGTACTTCATCGACACGACAGACCCTGCCAATCCCATCTACGTCGTCGTCACGCTGCCCAAGTTTGTGACCAACACGAATACCTACAACGTCAACCTGAACACCACGCTGCCCGACGGCGTGACCCCCTGCTACACACTCGTCGCCGGCGGCAAGAGCTACCTCTTCGACCCGTCGAACAAGACCGTCACCGTAGATCGCACCGTCTTCACCTTCAACGCCGGCGTCGCCAACGTCTTCACCGTGAGCTACGCCGACGTCGACGCGCCCACCGGCAGCGAGTCACCGTCGCCTATCGTCATCACGCCCTTCAGCATCGCTGCGGGTGGCGTGAACCTGCCTATCGACGTCTTCAATACACCGAATCTGCTCACCAGCATCCTGCTCGGCGTCATGGGCCGCACGTACAACTACGACCCCGACGCAGGGTACTGTCACCATCACGCAGAGCGGCAGCTCCATCATCGTTCCCATCCAGACCGGACTCACCTTCATCTCCTCCAGCGGCTATGGCTACGTCATCGGTTTCTCGCACAACCAGTACACGGTCAACGGCCAGCCGATGTTCCCCTACAACGCCTCCATCGCGCCCACGCCGGCCAGCTATGCGCTTTGACCGCACCGCAGATGTTCACCGTGGGCGGAAACCTCTACACGTTCGATCAGGACAGCGCAGGCAACTACCTCACCGTCACCGGCAGCGGCAATACCTACCCGGTCAACCCGTACCAGTTCTCCATCAACGGCCAGGTCTACATCCTCAACACCAGCGTGCAGCCCAACAAGGTGGTCGGCGGCGGCAACGTCTACACCATGACCTCGGCCAACACGCAGTTCGTCATCGACGGTGTGCAGTACACCATCGCGCTCAAGGGCGGCTCCCTCAACGGAGCCACTATCTCCGGCCAGTTCGACATCACGCAGGGCAACGTCATCGTGATTGAGAACTATGTCTACGAGCTCGACACACTGAACGGCCAGATCGTCGGTAACGGCACCACCTATCCGCTCACCACCTCCGGCTTTACCTACACCATCACGACGGCTGACAGCAGCTTTACCGTCACCACCCTGCCCAATGCCACCACCGTCGCCATCGGCAACGATGGTCTACCAGATCAACAACACCACCGTCGTCGGCGACGGCGTCACCTATCCAATCCTCACCTATCGCACCTTCACCGACTTGGCGTCGCACCCGTCGCCACCTACAGCATCGGCTTCGACGGCACGGCCTACACCACCGCCGCGCTCTCGCTGACGGGCACAGCGCCAACCTATACGCGCGCCACCTTTACTGACGGTGCCACCACGTACACCGTCAATGACATCGCGGTCTTCGACGGTACCACCTACCGCCTCATCACGGGCTCGCCCGCGCAGTTCACCGCCGGAGCCATCACCTACCTGCTGCGGACCGACGGCGTCGCCGTCACCAACGGCGCCAACAAGACCTACCTCGTCAACCAGGGACCGCTCAGTCCCAACCAGTTCTCCTTCGGCAGCGAGACCATCTTCTTCGGCCGCCCGCAAGACCTGGCCGCCTTCGACGGTCAGCACTATTATGCCATCGTCAACAATCAGTTCACCGATACCACCGCGGGCAAGACCTACACCCTCAGCGGCAACACCGCCGTTAACGAAGGCAACAGCTACGAGATCTTCAGCAACCTCGGTCAGGGTGGCTATTTCCAGGTGCCCAACGGCCCCACGTATCTCGTCAACGTCGCCGTGGCAGACACCGGCTCTGCAACCGGAGACATCTACAGTGTCTTCCCGATCGCATCTGGCGCCTTCACCATGCCCATCGTCTATACGGTCACGGCAGTGGGGGGCACGGTCACGGTGGCCGCGGTGACCATCCCCGGCGGCTCCACCACCAGCACCTCGATGACCGCCAGCGGCGCCGACCTCACCGGCGGCTCGTTTACCGACCCGGTCACTGGCATCACCTACAACTGCGTCGTTGAGGGCACCACCGTCACCTTCGTCGACTCGAACAATACTGTCTACCAGTATCCATCCTCGGTTGCGGCCAACACCTTCGTCGCTGAGATCAACGTCTCCACCGCACTCACCCTCGCCGTGGACTCCGGCTATACCACCATCTACGCCATCAACAACAACCAGTTCGTGACGCCTACCGCTACCTACACCGTCAATGTGCCTGTAGCCTACGCAACCACCGCCGGCCCTATCTGGCCCATGGTCAACGGACACTTCACCGTACCCTCGACCACCGCGGCCTCGAGCGTTGTCTACTCCGTCAAGGGCAGCAAGGTCACCAAGGGCTACCTCATCTCCGGCGACAACGAGTTCTCACCCGACGGCAACAATGTTTACACCATCGACGCCGTCAACGTCGTCAAGTCCAGCAACCAGGGCACGCTCAGCAGCACCACGCCCCAGACGCTCACCGTGCCTACGGTCCCCAGTCCCACGGTGTACACGCTCAACACGACGAGCTCGCTGGCCACTACGTCCTCCGAGGGGCTTGCCTACGACAGCGCCACGCTGCAGTTCACCGTCAATTACAACGGCCAGTCCGTCATCTACGCCATCGACCCGGTGGCGCTGACGGTTAGCGACAATCGCCATCCGGCCAACACCTTCCCGGCCACCATCTCCGGCACGGTGCTCACCTTCGTCGACAAGGTCAGCGGCGTCACCTTCAGCTTTGACTCCGCGGCAAGCGGCCCCATTACCGTCGGCTTCCCCTACACCAACAACTTCTTCACCGACACCATCACCAACATCACCTACTACATCGACACCACCGACACCCCTAACCGCGTCGAGGCCATCTCCTACCTGCCGGAGAACACCCAGTATGCCTTTGTGCCCGCCGACGGCAACACCTACCTTATCCACTACAACGATGTCGGTGTCGTCTTCCCCGTTATCGCGGGCGCGCAGGTGAATGCAGGCGTCGCCACTGTGGGCCTGGATACTTTCACCATCCATATCGATCAGGTGACACCCACCTCGGGCGGCGCGGGCATCAAGGTGGACACCAACTCCTTTGAGGTTAACGGCAACCTCTACACCATCGTGCCGCCGCAGCCCGCGCCTCCCGTCAGCAGCTCGTACGGTGGCTATACCGTCGTCGGCGACAACATCACGCCCACCACCATCGCCCCGGACAACAGCTTCCATCTAAGCAATACGGCCAGCACCTATACCCTGCAGCTCGACGCCAACAATCAGCCCGTCTCCGTGCTCGCGACCTTCCCCGTGCTGCCCAGCCGCGATCTCATCTCCGTCGCCGACGAGGTCTACATCATCACCTACAACACCGTCAGCACCGGATCGCTCCTCGGCCAGGGCCAGGCCTCCATTCCAATTACGAACTCCAGCTTCACCCTCACCAATCCCTTCGACACCACGAAGGCGAAGTTCATCTTCGACGACCTCAACATCTACGACGCAGGCTCGGTCGTCGGGCAGTTTACCGCCTACCTCAGCCCCACCTTCTTCTTGAACACCGGCACCTACACGCTCGACACCGTCAACCTGATCGTGCTCGACAACAACAAGCGACCCTACCCGCTTGTGCCCAACCCCACCATGTTCAGCATCAACGGGGCCAACTACCTCATCGACACCAACCGCGTCCCACACTCGATCATCGGCAACAACAATATCTCGCCCCTCTCGACCGACGTCACCGTGCAGAGCGGCCTGCCCGTCCCCAACAGCACCTTCACCCTGGGCGGACTTGTCTACAAGTACACCGAAGACGCGCAGCGCAATATCGTCGCCATCACCGGCACCAAGCTCTACGCCGTCGACGCGACACTGCAGACCTTCAAGCTCGACTCAAGCCTTGTCTTCACCATCACCATCTTCACCACCCCACCCCCCACAAACAGCTACGCCGGAACCTCCGTGCCCATCGGCACCGTCACTGCAGGCCCCACGACGACGCTCAACCTCTATGCAGGCATCCCGCAGACCGGCAACGCGGATTTCTTCATGTACAAGAACGTCCTCTACACGCTGCTGCCCTCGGTGACCGCAGGCAAATATGAGGCTGTGCAGAAGTCCTACCCGGTCTACGCCTCGATAGCTGCCGCCTCGCAGCAGCAGCTCGCCGTTTTCGACCTCAACGGCACCACCTACATCGTCACCGACGGCACCACCGCAGGCGCGCCCACGCCCGCAGGCATCAGCCCGGGCAGCATCTGGTCGCAGACCGCGCTCTCGAACGTCGAGCTGCAGTACGGCCTCGTCTATGGCTTCGCCACGCAGCCCACCAATGTCATCCTGTCGTCGGACGGCAAGTTCTTCCAGTTCCTCGTTACGGACGCGACCGGCAACACTACCCTCTACAACATCCAGTACACCGCCGGGGCTAATACCAACGCCGTCACCGTCGCTTCGCCGCAGGCGCTGCCGTCCTTCACGCAGGTTGCGCCCTTCGTCTTCACCAAGTCCTTTCCGCTCACCTTCGAAACCGGCGGCTACAACGCCTTCACGCCCTACGTCGATGAGACGAACCTCCCCGAGCGTAGTTTCGCCGCAGCCTACCGTACCCCCGTCGTCAGCAGCAGCCCCAACGTCGACAAGATTATCGGACCGCAGGGCGACTTCACTGTAGAGTTCTGGCACTCGCTGCCGCTGCACACCGTCACCGCCTACCACCCCTTCACCTACTCGGCCAGCAATCAGCAGCTCAACGTCTACCGCATCGACGTCGACTTCGAGAACGCCACCAACATCTATGTGCAGATCAACAAGAGCGTCCTGCACGCCACGACCGTCGCGCCGATGATCCTCTCTAACTGGCGCCACTTTGCGCTCACCTATGTGCAGCCCTATACCATGCTGTGCAACGGCGCCGGGTTCGAGGTCAAGGACGGCTCGCACTACGACTTCAGTCGCGACTTCAGCATCGGCATTACCTTTGCTGTCAGCGATACGCAGACTGAGCAGGCGCTGCTCTATAAGGGCACCGGGTCCTCCAACACGCCTCCGTACCTCGATATGTCCTATCGCGTCGAGGTCTCCGGCGGCAACGTCGTCCTTACACTCAAGGACGGCACCGGCAAAACCCAGAGCTTCACCGGTCCGTCGGTCGCCGCCAACCAGTACTACGAGCTCGTCATTGTGAAGAAGACCAGTACTGGCGGCGGTCAGGAGGGAACCAGCCCCGACCCGTACGCGCTACCCTTTGACCTCTCCGATATCAGCAAGGTCAGCAAGGGCACCAACAACGTCGACGTCAGCAACCTGCCACCCTCCGGCAACAATCCGTCCAGTTTCTCCAACGTCTCCCCGCAGAAGGTCGACGGTGCAGACAGCTACAACACTTTCATGCAGAACTTGCAGGACAACAACACGGGCAGCAACCAGAGATACATCGTCAGCATCTCCGTCCGAACCGTTCTGGATAACGGCGACTTCGGCTCCTGGAGCGGCTACAACCCGCTGCCGAACTCCGTCCCCACCGACGCCGGGCTGCAGGTGAACGCGACTGGCGCCGCCCACCTGCTGATCGGCGATGGCTATGACGACTACAACCGCCGCAAGGCTCTCGGCTCTTCCACCGCCGGTAACATCCGCGACGTGTATCTCTTCAATGCTGCCATCAACCCGAACGGCATCTCCACGCCAAACGGCCTGGTCACCATCTCGCAGGCCTCGCAGCAGGACCTCGCCAAGGCCGGTCTCGTCGGCTTCTGGGGAGCCGCATACGACCCGAACGGCGTCGTGAACAACTCCGTCAACACGAATGACGTCGCCGTCTCCACGAGCGCCAACCTCGCGCGCCTCGCACCGCTCGCCGGGCATGAGGCCGAGGGCGCCATGATCTACGTCAACGGCGTTGCCATGCCGTTCGAGCTCATTACCTCGGGCATTCCCACCTCCATTACGGCCTACAGCCCTGGCACTCCCTTGCTCACCTTCAACGCCGGCGTCTATAAGCTGCAGGAGCTGGCCATGTGGAACATGGCTCGCCAGTCCTACCAGGTGATGGACGACATGTTCGGCCAGCTCATCGCCATCAACGAGCCATTCCTCTCGCTCTACCTCACCTCCAGCTACATCATGCCGGACGATCCGCCGGTGCCGCTGCCTCTGACTCTGCAGCTGGACAATGCGCCCGTCAAGAACGGCGCCGCGCTCGACCTCCAGTTCTCGAACGCCTCGCTCGACTTCGCCGGTACGCCCTGCGTCGCGCGCTGCGGCCCACTCGTCACCTCAAACCTCTACACGCCGCCTGGCGTCGCGCTCACTGTCTGCGACACGCCGCCGTCGCTTACCACGTACTCCATCACGCTCAACACCACCACCGGCACTCCGGCAGGCGAGCTCAACGAGGCCTACGTCTACCTCAAGGATCACGTCCTGATGCTTTATGCAGGCAAGAAGGTCGGCGACCTCGTCCTCTCCTGGGTCTCGCAGGAGCAGGGCGATGTGCAGGTGCTCGGCTTCATCGAGGGTGCGCCTCCGGCCCCCATGGCTAACCTCACCAACAAGGCCAGCTATGCCGGCGCCACCTCCGTCACCTTCACCGTGCCCACCTCCGGCACGCTCAAGTACCAGATGGGCGGCGATTCCACGAACGACATCAAGATGCAGATCGGCGACACGCTCGGCGCCAGCTTCGGCATCGGGTGGTCGCTCGCGCCCTTCGGTCTTGGCGTAGGCAGCACAAAGAAGGCGGTCCAGCTCGGCTTCAAGTTCACCGACCAGGCCACGCTCGAGGGCTCGCAGGACAACGGCAACCAGCAGACCGCCACCAGCAAGTACGACGAGTCGCATAAATACACGGTCAAGCTGCAAGGCACCATGTCGCCCTATACGAACGACCTGTTCATGAGCAGCCTCAATACGCTCACCACTCCCAGTAACACCGCGGGCAATCCGGCGTCCAAGACCGCAATCCTGCCAAACCCGAACCTCGGCGGCTTCACCACCTCCAACCCGCCCACCACGCTGCCCAAGACCGCGCCGACCGAGGAGAAGTACGGCCAGCGCATGTTCCAGCCCTCACCCTACGGGCAGGCCTTCGTCCTCTCGCAAACGCTCGACGTCTACCAGCAGACGCTGTTGCAGACGAACACCGTCTACGGCTTCGTCCGCGTGCCCAACGCGCAGATCCCGCCCGACTTCAACATCGTCTCCTTCCGCATGAGCAGCAAGTACATTCGGCCCGGTGTGCTCGATGGCATGATCGGCTACGCCTACAACCCCGCCACGCTCGCCAACGGCACGCAGACCTACACTACCTCCACCGGCCAGATGACGCCCGTCTACGACGGCAACTTCGATGAGGGCTCCGTCGGGCACGAGGCTAGCTACATGCGTGTGATCGAGGCCTACCAGCTCAAGAAGCAGATCGATCAGCAGACCTTCAACGCCATCGCGCTCTACCGGACCGCCTACCAGAACAGCACCGAGTCCCTCACCGCCTCCTTGCCTTACGGTGCGCTCCTGCAGGATGTGCTCCAACCGGTCGCTAATCTGCTGCCACCCGGCATCCCGGGCCTGCCCGCGCTGGACCCGGGCCAGCTCCTCTCCACTGCCTTCGGTCCGCTCGCCAACCCGCTGCAGCTGCTCACCAGCGGCGCGCAGGCCGCCACCAACCTGGTGCAGCAGTTCCTCGGCCTCGGCGGCGGCAACTCCCCCGGCGTCGATCCCTCCAGCGTCCTCAACACCGGCCTCGACTTCTACAACGAGTACGTCTGGAGCTCGCGCGGCGGCACGCAGGAGATCAAGCACTCCATCACCTCCACCTTCGACCAGGTCTACACCGCGAACAACCTGTCTTCAAACACCTCCACCACCAACTTTGAGCTCAAGCTCTCCTGCGCCTTCCTTACCGTCTTTGACATCAAGGTGAGCAACGCCCAGACGCAGAAGCAGACGATGAAGTACAGCTACAACAACACAGCCAGCGTCTCCTTCGACATCACGGCCTCCTTCGACGGCATCGAGTCCGACACGCAGATGCGTTACTCGAGCAACAACGACGCGCACTTCGTGATGAACTACAACTCCACGTTCAACCCCAACAACCAGAGCGGGCTCAACCTCGTTATCGGATCTGACGGCCTGGTTTACCAGATCGCGCCGTCGGTCACCTCGGGCGCCGGCCTGCCCATGTCCGACAACGTGGACATCAACCAGACCTACATGCAGCCGCAGCCCTCGTACACCACTGGCAATGCCGACGGGCTCTCCGGCACGCTCGAGCCCTACGACCGCCCCGGGAAGACCAGCCTCTTCCGCACCTACGCCTTCTTCCGTCAGCCTAGCCTGCAGAACGCCACCGACTTCTGGAACACTGTCGTCGATCCGCTCTGGCTGTCCAACAGTCCGGACGCAGACGCCGTGGCCATGCGCTCGGCGCAGGGCAACACCTCCATCCCGTGGCGACTCATGTACCGCGTCACCTACTCGCAGCGCTTCCTGCCGCCTGTTTCGAACGCCGCGGTCATCGTTCCGCAGATCACGCCCGTCATGGCCGTGCCCGTCACTAACCCGGCGGCAAACTTCCTCTTCCAGCCTGCCGGCAGCAACAGCCCCGCGCCTGCGAACAACCCGGCCAACGATATCGAGTCCAACGTGGTGCTCGTCGCGCCTACGCAATCCGGCCTGAGCGCCTACAGCGTGCCCACCAGCGGGCCCAGCCCCAACATGCCCGTGCTGCCCAACAACGTGATCCCCTTCGATCTCTTCAAGGGCTTCAGCACCTCGCTCAACTACGGCATTACCAGCTGGGGAGACACGACCAACACCAAGATCCTCACCCAGCTCATGACCTCGGTCCTCGGGCAGAACGCCGTCGTCATGACGGCCTCCGTTCTTCCCGGCTCCACCAAGGTAGCCGACGTGCTCGACCCCGTCGGCGGCGGCGTGCTCTATACCGTCTACACGGATCCCAACGGTCTGACTGTCAACGTCCCCGCCAAACTCGGCATCACCGTGCTCGCCGACGTCAACGGCAACCCTATCCAGTACTTCGACGGCAAGACCTACCACTCTCTCCAGGCCGACTACATCGCATCACACGACGGCAGCATCATGTACTACATCCAGCCGCCGTCCACCTACGACCAGAGCCAGTTCAACCTCACCGGCGACTACGACCCCGCCACCCACCCCGGCGACGAGTGGCGCTACTACCTCGTCTCCGGCGCCAGCTCCGACATGACCTCCGAGCCCACCGTCAACGGCAGTGGCGTCTTTCGCGGCGGGAACACCGCCTTTACGGTGGCCGAGGCGCAGCACGACAAGAACGGCAACAACCAGGTGCAGGGCTTCGTCATCGTCAAAGGCATCCTGCAGTGGCCGCACCTCAACTCCAACGCCGAGATCTTCTCCGACCTCCTGGTCTACAAGTCGATGAGCCTCTTCGATACCTTCCCCATCGGCGACCCCGAGGTGCTCACCAACTACCTCGCCGCGCAGTACCCCGGTGCGCCCTTCGTCACCACACCCAACGAAGACATCACCAACGTCTTCGTGCGCAACATTATCTCTTACTTCAACTCCGCACAGGCCGCGCTCGCCCCGCAATAGCCTTCAAACGCCGCGGCCGCACCACCGCATGCCGTTGAAAATATGGTAGGCACGAGCGGATTCGAACCGCTGACCTCTACCGTGTCAAGGTAGCGCTCTAACCAACTGAGCTACGCGCCTGTCTGCGTCATTCCAGTCTAAATCTTCCTCCTGATTCGGGCAAACAAGATGTGTTTGCATAAATCGACCCGGACATCGGCCGGCATGCATTAAGATTGGCAACTGAGACGTGCGTTTCCTGAGCCAATTTCGCGCCGCCCCCAATCTGCTGACGCTGTCGCGGCTCTTCATTATTCCCTTTCTGATTATTGAGATTCTGGACGGCAACTACCGGGTCACGTTTGCCCTGTTTTTGCTGGCCGGCGTATCGGATGGGCTGGATGGGCTGCTGGCCCGGTGGCTTTCGCAGCGGACCACGCTGGGGCTGTATCTCGATCCGATCGCTGACAAGCTGCTGATGAGCAGCCTGTTCGTCGTTTTGACTCACGTGGGCCTGATGCCGCGTTATGTCACGGTGCTGGTCTTCAGCCGCGACCTGGGGATACTGCTGATTGCCACGCTGCTGTTCGCCACGGGCACGGTGCGCGACTTTCGTCCCAGCCTGCTGGGCAAGCTGAATACGCTGCTACAGATACTGGGGCTGACGGCTGTGCTGTGCGACCGCATCTTCGTCTCGGCCGGCCTTACGACGGTCAAGGACTGGCTGGTTCGCCTGATTGCCATCATGGCTCCGTTATCCGCGGCGCAGTACGCGTGGATCGTAATCCAAAGGGTGAACCCTCCGGAGGAGACCATGGCCGATACACCGAAGTAGCCGGCTGGGTCGGCTGGGCGATTGGGTTGCGACGGAGCGGTTTAATCCGCTTCGGGAGGGATTTGTTCCTCGATTGCCATGTCGTTGTACTCGACCGAGTCGAAGACTTCTCCGCAACTCTGGCACTCGACAAACTCAACGTCGTCCTCGCGGGCGACAACTTTTACGATGGGGTGTTTGCACGGGGGCGTCATGGAGTGGGGAGAGATTTGGATGAATTCTCCCGAACCCTGTCCGGCTTGTCAACTGTTTTGCCATTCTCTTTTACAAGATAAAAATCCTGTTTGCCGATCGCTGGCATTTGATTTTGAGAGATTTGGCTGGGTTTGGTTCGGCGGCGGCCTCCTCCAGCCCGGCAGAAAGTGCGCAAAGTATTCGAGGATAGCGGTTTAGGTTCGGACATGGCGACGGCGTTGAGGGAGGGGAGGATGTTGTTGGTTGCCAGTTGTCGGTTGTCAGTTGTTAGTTGTTGGTTGGGCGTTGCTGGTTGGTGGTCGAGAGATTCTTCTGGGTTGGGGTTTTGCTGGCAGGTGCAGGGGTTTTTGCGGAGTTCGGCGATGAGTCGGCCGGCGAGGCTGAGGCGTTCTTCGGGCGGGTTGAATTCGGACTGGGGGGCGAGGGTTCCGAGGTCGGGGTGGGTGGTGATCTCTTCGACCTGCTCGGGTGGTGGGGTGGTGTTGCGATTGCGGGACTGGGACGCGGAGTGGGGCGCGGCTTTGGGGAGGTTGGAGGCGGCGATGGAGAGGCCGTAGAGGATGAGGCTGGCTCGGCGGGGGTCGATGTCGTTGGCGGCGATGCGCTGGAGGACGAGGCCGATGGAGGCCTGTACGGCGGAGCGGTCTTCGGGCAGGGGGAGTTCGAAGGTGGCGCGGCGGCTGCGGCGCTGCTTTGGGTTGGCGGCGGGGCGGCGGGTGGTGTGGTGGTAGTAGCAGAAGTGTTCGCCGCGGAGACAGATGCTGCCGCAGCGGTGGCCGTCGGTGAAGATGTGGCGGCAGAGGTAGCGCTTGGGTTCGGTGTTGTGGTGGTTTTCGGTGTCGATGATTTGGTGTTGCATGGTTGGGTCTCCCTCCCTGGTGATTGTGTGCAAAGTATTCAAAGGAAAAGACCTGAGTCCGGACTTCGGGATCAGGTCTTTTGCTTTGCGGTTAAATGCGCAGGCCCGGCTTTTGGCCGGGCTCTGGGGCTAAATTTCTAAAGACGAAAGACGTTTTTGTCTTTCTGTCTATACTTCTATTTTACTAAGTGGCGCATAACTCATGGCCACTTTTGTTGGGTGGGGTAAGTGGCTGGTGGGGTTTGGGTTGGGGAGATTTCCAGAGACTTGGGGGGTTGACATGGATTTTTGGGGTTTTGCGGGCTGGGATAGACGATTCATTCAGTCGCTACGCCCTACGGGCTTCGCTCGGGCCTTCGGCAGAGCGGAGGCGCCTTCGGCGCGGCTGTTTTCGGCATGCCTGAAGGCATGCCCTTCCGCGAGGGAGCGTTTTCGGCGTCCGTCTGAAGCCCGGATTGTGCGCGCTCAGATGTCCAGGCTAAAGCCCTGAGCTGTCTCAGAGGCAAGAGCAACGGCAAGAGCAACGGCAACGGCAAGCCGCAGGCACGCAAGGGCAACGGCAACGGCAACGGCAAGGGCAACAACCAAGGCAACAGCAGATTCCTCCGCTGCGCTGCGGAATGACAAACAAAAAAGCTGCGGAATGACAAACAAAAAAGCTGTGGAATGACACACCAAAAGAGCTGTGGAATGACAAACAAAAAGAACAGGCAGCGGCAAGAGCAACAGCAACAGCAACAGGCAACGGCAAGAGCAAAGGCTTCTGGGCTGGGAGGGGGTGCGGGTAGATGCACCAGAAAGTTCAAATAGCACCAGAAAGTTCGGATGCAGCGGAAGGAAAGCCGCCTGCGGAAAAAACAGCCAGCCGCGGAGATGTCGCGGCCGGCTGTTTTGATTGGAAGCCAGGTTTTGATTGGATACGAGGTTTACTTCTGGGAGGCGGAGTTGAATGCCAGCTCGACCCTGGTGACAGGCTGCGGGTTTGAAGCCAATTGAGTTGCTTCCTTCTCGGCGCGACTCTTCTGGCATTCGAGGCCGGTCGGATTTCCCGCGTTCCAGATCTGACGCAGGTAGTACTTGTCGCCGGCGCGATCGAAGACGAGGCTGCCGTGATCGGGGGCGTTGATCTTCGAGGCAGCATGCATCAGTACAAAGCCGCCCTTGCTGGGCCCTTCCAACAGAACTATGTTGGGTGATTCACTTTCGACCAGATACGTACCGGCAGGAAGAGTCTGGGATTCCGTCTGGAAGTCGAACGGGATCGTTACCTTGGCGATAACGGTCTGGGCGGAAGCGGTTTGGGTTGACGCCAGCGAACCGATGGCCAGGGCGCAGGCGATGAAGCTGGAACCGAGAATGGAAGTAAGCCGTGTGCTTTTCATGACTCGTTCTCCTTTGGGGGGCAGGTTCATAACTGCCTTCACCTGATAAAGCGGAGAGCGGGGACAAATAGTGCCACGATCTGGCGATTTTCTTTTTGGCTTTCTTTTCGGAAGGGATTACCGGGCGTCAACTCCCGAATTGCGAGGCGGTTGTGGGTGGGGGCAATGGTGATTGGAGCGGGAGGGGGCAGCGTGGTACCGTCAGTATCTGGCAGTGAAGGTTTGCTCACGCCGCAGAGGCTTCGCGCTGGAAATCAGGGCTGGGAATCAGCACTGCGGAATCAACGATCAGGAGAAGAGATTGGCGAAGCCGGGGGCAGCTTCACGCGGGCCAGCGCTGCTATGCGGGCTGCTTTATCTGGGTGCTTTTCTGCCGCTGGCGAGTGTGCTGCGCGGGCACTTTGGCTTTCCTCTGGACGACTCGTGGATACACCAGGTGGTGGCGCGCAATCTGGCTGAGTTTCATGTGCTGGGGTTCAACGCCGGGAAGCTTTCGTCCGGCTCGACGAGCCCATTGTGGACCGTGATCCTGACGCTGGGCTGGGTGGTGCTTCCTAAGCTCTCTCCTGTGATCTTCAGCCTTGCTGTGAGCTGCCTGATTCTGTTTGCCATCGGCTATGAGCTGAAGCGGCTTACGGAGGACGATGGGCTTCCGGCGGCTGCGTCGTGGTGTCTTGCGCTGGCTCCGGCGGTGAGCGGGAATTTTCTGTGGTTCGGGATGATCGGGATGGAGCACCTGCTCTTTCTGCTGCTGTCGCTGGTGCTTATACGAGGCTGGTTTGTGCCTGCTTCGAGGCGCGGGCGAGGCGACCTGATTCTGCTGAGCGGGGTGTGTCTGCTGGTGGTGCTGACTCGTCCGGAGGGGGTCTGCCTGGTGCTGCTGCTGGTCTTTGTGCCCGGGGTTGCGGGGCGCACGATGCGGGATTGGCTGGCGGCGGCTGGCGGGGCCGGGTGCGGGATGGCGGTGCTCGCGGTCGTCAACTGGATGACGAGCGGCCACCTGACGCCGCAGACGATGAAGGGGCGGCAGTTTCTGGCGGGGCCGCAACTTCGGTTCGCCAACCGTGTGTACTTCCTCGGCCAGAGCTTTGCGCGGGTGCTGAAGACGTGGGGGTTCGGCGCGTCGGAGAGCATACTGCACGGGCGCGGGTTGGTGGTGGGCGGGCTGCTCTTTGTGCTGCTGGTTGCGGCGGCGGCGAGTGGGGTGCTAGGTCTGCGCAGGCTGCGGGCGAGGCGGTTTTTGCTGCTGTGCGTGTGGGGCGGGGTCATCGAGCTGCTGTATTTCGGGATACTGCCCAATACCGGCCATGGGGGACGGTATATCTCGGTGGCGCTGACGGTTTTGCTGTCGCTGATATTTTTTGGTGGCGGTCGCCTGCTCGATGCGGCGGGGTTGGGTGATCGCCGGGCCTGGATCGCGGTCTGCGTGCTGGGGGTGGCGACGGCTGCGATCTCGATTCCGGCATGGAGGCGCGCCACGGCCGCCGGTATCGACCAGATCAACGACGAACATGGCGGGATGGCGGTGTGGCTAGAGCAGAACCTGCCGGCGGGCAGCTTTGCGGCTCCGCGGGTGGCGATGTTCGACATCGGGCGCATCGGCTACCAGTTCCACGGCAACGTTATCGACATGGGGGGCCTGGTCGGTCGGGACTATATGCCTTATCTGCAGGAGCGACGGACTGCGGCTTACCTGTCCGGGCACGATGTGCGGTATGTCGTGCTGCCGACTGACGTGGTCGCGGGCGATGCATTCTTTGGCGGCGCGCTGGCGCTCGATCGGGCGCATGGCGCGGTGCTGACGCCTCTGCACTCGGTGTGCGCGGATGCGGCGATGGCACGGATGGCGATGGCGGCGACGGCGGCGGCGTTTCCGTGCCAGACGGTCTACTCGATCGGATATATCGCGCCGGCGATACCCTGACGAAGGCGGTCGACAGGGGGATTGAGTTGCCGGGAGACTGCGTGGTGTCGATCGTGCAATGGGCAGCGCCAGGTTGGATGGGGCTTTAGGGAATTGCAATCAGTAACCCGGCACTCATCCCGATGGACTGGTTATGTCCGTGGCCGAAGTTGAAGTCGTAGGCGGGTTCGAGATACCAGCCAAAGCGGTGCTTTCGCGCAGGCCAGAACATGAAGTCGCCCGCGACCTCAGCACTGATGGAATTCGTCGTCAGGCCGTTTTCTCTGGTGTGGACCCACTCGGGGCCGACGCCGAGCATGAACTCCATCTTGCGAGAAATGGTCCAGGGCTTTTTAAAGAGGAGGTCGGTGTCCCACTCCGTCGAATTGCTGGTGAAGAACGGGGTTGTGCCTATCTCCAGCTCCAACCGGTTCTCGATGGGGGTGAATTCTACTGCGAGGTCGGGGGCGAAGGTTGCCGCGCCACCGTTGACATTCCAGCTGGTGGCTCCGCCGATTTCGACGATTGCCGCCGACTCTTTATCGGCCTCAGCCGCTTGCGCCAGGGCGATCCCCGAACAGAGAGCCAAACATAAGATCAAACCGCCTATTACTGTGCGCATTCGGGAGCTCGTATCGGAACTGCTTCTACTCGTATTGGAACCGCCTCTAGTAGTACCACCTTTATTGAGCCGTTTGGGGTGCGCGTGGTATCATAAAGGTCTGGCAGTGAGCGTCCCTCTGGCGCCTGCCGACCTCAGCGACTTATCCCTCTTGTGCGATGCGGGTTGCAGTAAAAGTCTGGCGCCCATGCGCGCCGCCGCCCGAAGGATGGAACGCCGCTGGATCTAGAGAGATTGGAGCATCACCGTCATGGCACATAAATGCGATCTTTGCGGCAAAGGCCCGCAGTTCGGAAACAACATCTCGCACGCTCATAACACCACCCGTCGTCGCTGGAACGTGAACCTGCAGGCCGTAAAGGCTAAGGTTGACGGCGGCAGCAAGCGGATTCGCGTCTGCACCAGCTGCATCAAGAGCGGCAAGATCGTCAAAGGCTAACCGCCAACTATATTTTGGATTGAGCAGGATTGCCCCAGCCGCGTTCGTGGCGACTGGGGCTTTTGCTGTTTGTTGCGGTGTGGTGTGGGTAGTGTCTGGTGGATCAAACGGTAGTATGCTCTACGACGTGCGCCCCCACGCCTGCGCATCTATCTTCCACTCCTGGCCATGCTTTGAAAATGTATATGCGAGGGTGCCAGTCCGAACGGCCGTTTGCCCCTTAATCGTTACCGTAAGAGTCCCCGCTATGACAGCGTAGGCATAGGAGCCCTCCACGTTCCAGAACCCCATCTCATACGACAGATGTTCGTACGAAACCCCAAGGTTCTGACGCCATTTCTCTACGTCGGCAAGCCAATTGGCCGGAGCATTTGGGTTCGACCAGCGATAGGGTGCTATGCCATCAATGATGATCGCGGTGTCCCCAAAAACACGGGGGAAAAGCTCGGTATCCTGGGTGTTGAAACCCTTGATGTGATCCTCGATAAGGGTCTGGATTTCGCTCGGTGGTTTGCTGGTCACGGTCATCCTCCGGACATCTCGCATGTCTGATCATCTGCAACTATACGCATCACGGCAGTGTCAGCCACTGGCAAATCTAATAGTACTGGTGCGCCTTCAGCGCTTTAGAACGGCGACAGAAGCCTGACTCAGATTGAGGTAGAGGGCCTGTCCTAACCTGAGGGCGCCTTTCAGCGCTCAAAAGCAATCTCTGCCCTATAGGGATTTGCTCTAGAACTGGAAGTAGAGGAAGTTGGTGCTTTGATCTACGAGCATCAGGATGGGCAGGAAGAGGATGCCGATGGCCGCGGCCCACATGAGGGTGGGGCGCCAGTTGATGCGGATGAGACTGGGATGGTGGGCGGTGTCGGGGGTTAGCTGGTTGAGGATCTCCTGGGTGTTGGGGAGGAACCAGACGATGGAGAAGCAGGCGGCGAAGAAGATGAAGATCGTGGCGGGGCTGGTGGCGGCTATCTTGCCCTGAAGGGTGGCGAGGTCGAGGGCGGCGTGGCCGTGACGGCCGAGCAGTGAGCCGACTACGTAGAAGCCCTCGGTGGCGCTGCGGGAGCGGAAGAAGACCTCAGAGAGCAGGACGGCGAGGAACGTTATCGCTACGGAGACGGGAGCGGGCAGGAGCTTCTGGAGTTTGGAGTCGTGGGGGACGAAGATTCGCCAGGCGTGGTTGATGACGAGGTAGATGCCGTGCAGAAGACCGAAGAGGATGAACTGCATTCCGGCGCCGTGCCAGATCCCAGCGAGGAACATAGTGGTGAGGACGGGGAAGGCGACGAGCTGGGTGAAGCCGTCGAAGGTGCGCATCGCTTTCCTGTTCATCTTTTTGCCGGCGGCGGCGCGGCGGCGATTCATGGCGAGGGCGATGGGGCTGTAGAGGTAGACGTTGAGGTACATGCTGAGGGTGATGTGCCAGCGCGTCCAGAACTCGATGATGCCTTGAGATTTGTAGGGTGAGTTGAAGTTGACGGGGAAGTCGATGGAGAACATGCGGGCGAGGCCGACGGCCATGTCGGAGTAGCCGGAGAAGTCGAAGTAGAGCTGGAAGGCGTAAGCGAGGGCGCCGAGCCAGGCGGCGGCGGTGCCGTACTGCGCGGCGTGGTCGTAGAAGAGATTGGCGATGGGAGCGGCGCGGTCGGCGAGGAGGACTTTTTTGGCGAGGCCGAGAGCGAACCAGGTGAGGCCGACGGTCATGTCGTTGGCGCGGAGGCCGCCGGGCTGGCGCTGGGCGAACTGCGGCATCATGTCGGCGTGGTGGATGATGGGGCCGGCGATGAGATGAGGGAAGAAGGTGACGAAGAGGAGATAGGAGAGCAGGCCCTGCTCTTCGGCGATGCCTTCTTTGAGGTCGATGAGGTAGGCGATCTGGGTGAAGGTGAAGAAGGAGATTCCAAGAGGCAGGAGGACGGTGCCCCAGGAATGGCTGGTCCAGCCGATGTTGTGAAAGAAGCCGAGCAGGGGGAAGAGATATTTGAACCAGACGAGCAGCAGGAGGTTCGCGATGATGGCGGAGACGAGGGTGATGGTCTGGAGGCGCTCGCTGGATTTGTAACGGATGATGAGCTTTGAAGCGATGAAGTTGAGGAAGATGGAAGCGCCGAGCAGAAAAAGATACTTCGGGTTCCAGTAGCCGTAGAAGACGCAGGACATCAGGATGAGCCAGGAGAAGACCGCTTTGCGTCCGAAGCGGCCCAGCGCCTGGAAGCCGAGGAGAGTGATGGGGAGAAAGAAGAAGAGGAAGATGGACGACGAAAAGAGCATTCAGTGGTCTCTGGGAGTGAGTCAGGTGCTTTTTGATTCGTGAGAAGTTTTAGTTGATTTGTTGGGTGAAACAAGCAATGGCAAAGACGAAGGCAAAGACAAAAGCGAAATGCGGGGATTCTTCGCTACGCTCAGAATGACACCTATTGGCGCTCCGTGGATTTTTCTGTAATTCCTATTGACTCTCCATAATTTTTCGCTGATTCCTAATTGTTCTGCTCTGTCCGGTGGGGGTTCTGGCGGTTTATCTGGTCGGCTATCTGGAGGCTGAAGCGCTGGGCGCCTTCGGGGATCAGGTGGAGGCGGCCGCCGCTGTTGTAGAGGCTGATGGGGAACTTCTGTTGGCGGTTGTCGACTGTGCCGGCGAGTTTGGGGGTGAAGAAGTCATAGTCGGGCTCGCAGTCGGGTTCGGGGATGACGTCTACGAAGACTTTGGTTCCGTCGACTCCGAACTGGCTGCGGAGGCCGGCGACGTAGGCTGGATCGGGCGGGGTGAGGCTCTCGGGCTGGCCGCAGGTGGTGAGGATGCGGCCGGGGACGTCGAGCCAGCCGAGACCTTCTTCACGCTGCCTGAGAGTCTGCTCCGACATTGGCTTGTGGAATGGGGCCTGAGCGACGAGGCGCAGACCGAGCGTCCAGGAGGAGAGGATGTCGGTGGGATGGGTGAGGAGCGAGTGGAGAAACGCGGCGTCGGGCTGGGTGCGGAGGCGGAAGAGCAGGGCTTCGAAGTGGGAGACGGGCGTCCACTGATCGTGGGGTTTGAGGCTCTCGGGCGGGTAGACGAAGACGATGTACCTGGGGCGGGGGTTGTTGGCGAGGAAGTGGTTGAGCATCATGCGGCCGTTGACCTGCTCCATGCCGGCGAACTCGGCGATGTTGCAGGCGGAGAGGCCGGTCTGGCGGGTGATGACTGCGGGGATGACGCCGACCATGGCGGTGGAGTCGCCGTCGATGAGGACGTCGCAGGAGAGGTTGTGGAGGCCGGCGGCGTACCCGACGGTGGCGATGTAGGTGTTGCCGGAGCGCGGAAGGAACCAGGCGGTGCGCATGATGAAGACCGTGGCGATCATGGCCGCGATGGGGATGCCGACGACGACCAGGCAGTAGAGGACCGGGTGGCGGCTGAGGACAGGAGGAAATTTTCGGGCAGTCGAATCAGTGGCCTGCGTCAATTGCGGAGCTCCGGGATACAAAGGGGGCTGCGATGGAGTTTGCGTTTAATCTCAGCCTCGATCCATGGGATGGGTCGCATGATGGGGGAGTTGTTGGGGCGAATTCAGGCTAATCAAAGGCTATCTTGCTGTAGTTTTGGAGTCAACAGGAGTGGGGTGTGGGAGAAGAAACAGGCAACGGCAAAGACGTTTGGGCTGGGATGGGGGATGGGTAGAAAAGCGGATTTCTCCGCTGCGGCGGCAAAGTGCGCCGCCTCCGGTCGAAATGACAGGCTTGTGGGTGGTCGGAAGAAAGCAGAAAAAGGGAGCGTCGAGAGAGCAGGCTGTCTTAGCTGGCAGCGCGACTGCTCTCTGGCGCGGCCGATCAGGATTTGGTGAAGCCGAGGGAGGCGCTGTTGATGCAGTAGCGCATGCCGGTGGGGCGAGGGCCGTCGGGGAAGACGTGGCCGAGGTGGGCTCCGCAGGTGGCGCAGGTGACCTCGACGCGGCGCATGCCGTGGGTGTTGTCTTCGTGGGCCTCGATGGCGTCGGGTGAGACGGGGAGCCAGAAGCTGGGCCAGCCGGAGCCGGAGTCGAACTTCTTGTCGGAGGTGAAGAGCGGGGCGTTGCAGGCGGCGCAGTGGTAGATGCCGTCGTCGTGGTTGTCTGACCAGGGCTCCGGTGAAGGCGCGCTCGGTTCCCTTCTCGCGCATGACGTGGAACTGTTCGGGGGTGAGCAGCTCGCGCCACTCGGCCTCTGTCTTGAAAACCTTGGGAGTAATGGTGGTGTCGGGCATGATTTGGGATCTTCTCTTATGTGTATTTGATGCGCGGGAGGTGGGATGCGACTATCCGGCGAGGGGTGGAGAATGGCCGTTATGCAGTGGTTTTCGCCAGGGGAAGAGAGAAAGCAAAGGCAATTGCAACGCGAAAACAAATGCGGGGTTCTTTCCCTCGGCAAGCTCAGGGCAGATGACAGCAATAAGTTTTGTGGCAAGGGATTAGCTGGGGAGGTTTCGGTGGCTATGACTTCGATCTCGACGAGGGCGTCCTTGGGGAGGGCGGCTACGGCGATGGTGGAGCGGGCCGGGGCGATGACACCGGCGGGAGCGAGGTATCTGGCGTAGATCTCGTTCATGGCGGCGAAGTCGGACATGGACTTGAGGAAGACGGTGGTTTTGACGACGTGGGCGAGGTCGAAGCCGGCTTCGTCGAGGACGGCGCGGATGTTCTCGAAGACGCGGGTGGTCTGCTCGGCGATGCCGCCGGGGACCAGCTGGCCGGTGGCGGGGTCGAGCGCGACCTGGCCGGAGAGATAGAGCGTTCCGCCGATGCGGACGGCCTGCGTGTATGGGCCGATGGCGGCGGGAGCTTTTCGGGTGGCGATGGCGATCTTGTTGGGGACGGGCATGGGCCATTTTCGCCTGTATGCGGGGTTTCGTAAAGGTACGAAAGAGCGAGCGGGCTCGAAACAAATGAGTTAGGCGAGAACGGCGGCAGCGAAAGAGAGCATTGCGAGCCGGGGCTACTAACCCAAGCAGGCGTGCGGGTTGCAGCGTGTTTAACTACTGTGAATTATGCCTTGTGACAGGTGTAGTTGAGGCCAGGAGGGACTATGGTTTAGGTCACGAATCGGCGGGCCGCCGGTGCGCGAGTTTGGAATGAGCGTCACTGAAATGAGCGACGCTGAAATGAGCAAGGAGGATGAGATGGGTTTATTGGAATCACTCGGAGCAATGGCAGGCGATGATTCGCACAGCGACAACGCGAAGGTGATGGGCGGATTTATCCAGGCGCTGGAGTCGCACCCGGATGGCATACAGGGTTTGCTGAAGAGCTTTACGGCGAACGGGCTGGGCGATCATGCAACGGCGCTGGCGAATGGCCAGACACCGGCGATGACGACCGACGACGTGCAGAAGGGCCTTGGCGGAACAGGACTCATCGAGAAGGCGGCAGAGCACGCCGGAGTGTCACCCGCAATAGTGCAGGGCGCGCTGGCAACGGTGCTGCCGCTGGTGATGGCGCACTTTGCGCAGGGCGGTCAGGGCGCGACGAGCGAGAGCGGCGGAATTGCCGGGACGGTGAAGTCGCTGCTGAGCAAGCTTACGGCGTAGCGATCTCCCTGAAATCTGTGAAGCAGGCAGGTGATGGGTTGAGTTGAACGACCAACCCGGCTGCGGCGGCGCGCTCCGACGAAGGCCGGCGACGAGAGGAGAGAATTATGGCGGATTTGGCGGCGTTGCAGCAGAAGTATGCTCCGGTTATCGCGAAGATACAGCAGTTCGGTGAGTATGGCGCGGTGCTGGAGACGGTGGACCTGGATGGAGAGCAGTTGCACCTGAAGGGATCGGTGCCGTCTGAGGTGGTGGCGAACCGGGTCTGGGATGAGATCAAGAAGGTCGATCCCGCGTACTCGGACTTGAAACATGAGATCGCAACGACCGGCGGCGCGGAGCAGCCGTACACGATCAAGTCCGGCGACAGCCTGAGCAAGATTGCGCAGCTGTTCTACGGGAACGGGAACAAGTATCCGAAGATCGTGGAGGCGAATGGGATCAAGGACCCGAACAATGTTCCGATTGGGACGACGATTAGTCTGCCGGTCTTGAGCTGAAGGGCAACAGCAGATTCCTCCCCCTTCGACTGCGCTCAGGGTGCGGAATGACAAACAAAAGAGCACTTCAGTGGGCGGAGACATAAGAACGCTTCAGTGAGTGGAGACATAAGAGCGTTTTAGTGGGCGGGTTGGAAGGCGGCGACTTCGGTGCGGTTGCGGCCGCCGGCCTTTGCCTGGTAGAGGGCCTGGTCGGCGGCGGTGAAGAGCGTGTCGAAGGTGGTGTCGGGCAGGGGGCAGCGGGTGGCGCAGCCTACGCTGACGGTGACGCAGGTGTGGGGATTGCCCTCGTGGGGGATGCCGAGGCGCTCGACGGCGTGGCGTATCCGTTCGGCCACGGAGCGGGCGGCGTCGGCGTCGCTGCCGGGGAGGACGGCGACGAACTCTTCGCCGCCGTAGCGGGCGAGGAGGTCGGAGGGGCGGTCGACGATGGAGCGGGCGGCGTCGGCGATCTGGCGGAGGCAGGCGTCGCCCTGGAGATGGCCGTAGAGGTCGTTATAGGGCTTGAAGTTGTCGACGTCGAAGATGAGGAGCGAGAGCGGAGTGAGGTTGCGGAGGGCGTAACGCCACTGCTGCTCCATGGTCTCGTCGAGGCGGCGGCGGTTGGCGAGGCCGGTGAGGCCGTCGACGCTGGCGAGGCTTTCGACGAGCTGATACGCCTGGCTGAGCTTGTCCTCAGCGGCCTTGCGGCTGGAGATGTCGCGGACGACGTTGACGAAGCCGACCGGGACATCGGTGACGGTATCGCGGTAGAGGCGGAGGTTGGCTTCGACCCAGAGGAAGTCGCCATCCTTCTTGCGGCAACGGTAGGGGAGAATGTTGGTCGGGCGGCCGTCGCGGCAGTGGTGGAGCAACTCCTCGAGAGCGGGGATGTCGTCGGGGTGAGCGATGTCGAGGTCGGTACCGCCGTGGAGCTCACCGGGCTCCCAGCCGAGGACCTCAGTGACGGCGGGGGAGACGTAGCGGCGGCTGCCGGTGAGGTCGGTGAGGACGATGATGTCGTGGGAGACCTCGGCGAGAAGACGGAAGCGGGTCTCGCTGGTCTGGAGGTTGAACTGGAGCCGGCTGCTCTCGGCTTTGAGGACCTCAATGATGTAGAGCACCAGCATGGCGACCGAGACGAAGAACTGGAGCTGCAGACATCGGGCAGTGAAGGAGATGCTGGTGCTGAGCGCGACAGGGCCGTGGTTATTGGTGGTGAGAAATCCGCCGATGATGGTGACGAACAGCAGGCCGAGGGCAGATCCGGCAAGACGCATGCGGGTGCCCATGACGAGAAGCGACGGGAAGATGAGATAGAGCAGCGGATAGCGCGTCTGCCAGAAGATGATGAAGCTGGTGGCGCAGACGACGGAGAAGAGCGCGAAGATCTCGAGCCAGGTTCTATCGGGAAAGTGTTCGCGCTGATGATAGGAGAGATACAGCGGAGTGACGATGGCTACGCCAAGGGCATCCGCGGTGAACCACTGCTGAAAGGAGTGCAGCTCCGGAATGGAGAACTGGCCGGTAATTGCAAAGGAGGCGAGAAAGGAGGTGATGGCGGGAGCGAGGACGACTCCGAAGGCCAAAAGATAGATGAGCTGTTTGCGGCGGGTAAGATCGGGATTTGGACTGATGGTCTTATAGAGCAGAAGCGCGGCGAGGAAGACCTCGAACATGTTGCAGCCCGCGAGATAAGGCGAGGCCCAGGAGAGATGGCCTAGCTGCACCTTGTCGAGCGACAGGTTGACACAGAGATCGACGATGTAGCCGAGAACCAGATACCGCGGCCAGTAGCGGCGCGGCTCGCAGAGCAGCACACCAAGCAGAAAGCCGTTGGATGGCCACATGATGGTAACGCCACCGGCGCGCCAGCTGTCCAGGTTGAGCAATGAGGCCGCAGTGGACAGGAGACACAGCAGAAGCGCCACGGTCACCAGCTGACGGACAGATGGGTGTGCTCGATCTGATTCAGCCGGCGGAGTCGGGAAGGTGGGCATCATATGCAGGAAAGAAACGGGCAGAGCCATTTTGCCAGGGAAGATAAATAGGTTGTCTACCCTCAAGGTGCTGATTAAGGCACGTTTGCGGGGGTTAGTCATCGCTCCTTTGTCATACCAATGTACCGAAACAAATTACCATGCTTCCGAATTAAAATCCGGACGCATGAATGTTTGATGGCATGAACGGGTTTTGAGGCAAGGGAGGATTTCGCGGGAGGCGACTGCTTTTTGCGGCTGCCCGTGAAGGCCGCGACAGATGGTGGCCTTTGCCGCAGGACCAAAGGCCCGCCGTTTCAAGGGCAGGATGTTTCTCGGCGCCTGTTGTCAGCTTACTGATTCTGGTGGGGCTTGGAGGAGTGCAGGTGCGCCTTGGGGGTGCGGTCGTGGGAGGTCTGAGAGTGGCGATGCAAGCTCTGCTGCATGCTCTGTGGCCGCGGCTGGGCGAGCGCCAGCATCGGAGTAAGAGTCAACAACAACGCGATCGATAGTCTCAGCTTCATATTGCAATCCCAGATCTCACTATCGACCTTGGTCAACCGGCCGAGTGAAATTGACCTTTCCTGCTACATAGATAGGACGCGCGGGAGACCTGCCTGGATTCATTTTTCGGAGGGATCTACCGCAACAGGTTCTGACGATCCATCCCACGATGGTGGCAGTTTGCAGCCCGTTAGTTGTAAGACTGAATTGAGTATTGGTCAAGTCTGGGCGCATTGTCCAGCTAAAATGCGCGGATTGTGCAAGAGTTTTGTATTAATCAAACATGTGACCGCCGGTGGAACTGACGCCAGGCGCGGGGTTGCCGATGTACCTAAGACAGTGCAGGTTTATCCGGCAGGAACGGGGATCGACGGGGTTGCCTGGCGGGCGTTGGCCAGGAAGGCCGCGAGGCGGGCGGGGTCTTTGCGGCCGGGGGAGGACTCGACTCCGCTGGCGACGTCGATGCCCCAAGGTTCGAGGGCGGCGATGGCCTCGCGGACGTTCGCAGGGGTGAGACCACCGGCTACGACAAGACGCATGGGCGCCAGGGCCGCGAGGGCGTTGCGGGCGGCGTTCCAGTCGAAGGCGATGCCGGTGCCTCCGGAGGCGGTTGCGGTGCGGGAGTCAACGAGAATGGCGTGGATGTGGGAGTTTGAGTGAACGAGCGCCACCTGAGGGGGAAACTCGTTTGGCCCTGTCTTATCTGAGGTTGCCCAGTGGAGGGTCTGGATGATGCGAATGCCGGGGAGTTCGGCGGCAAGCGTCGCGGCAAGGCTGGAGGATGGGTGGGAGTGGAGCTGGACTCCGGTGAGGCCGGCGGCGCGGACGGTGTTGATGATCTCAGCCGGGTCGAGGATTTCGAAGACGCCGATTTTTTCGACCGAGGCGGGAAGATGAGGTGTGATGGCGGCTACCTGCTCAGGGGTGACGCGACGGGGGCTGGGCGCGAAGACGAAGCCGAGGGCGTCCGCGCCCAGCTCGGCGGCGAGGGATGCGTCGGCGAGATTGGTGTTGGCGCAGATCTTGATCCACATGGTTTGAGTTTAACAGGGTGAAGGGTAGAGGGTACAGGGTAGAGGGAGAAGCAGGTCCTCCGCTGCGCGAAGGATGACAACCGAAATGGACTCGCCACTTAATTAGTTACAAATACTTTAGAGGTCGAGGGAGTAGTCGCGGTCGAGGAGCAGGGCGAGGGCTGCGCCGGGGTCGGGCTGGCGCATGAGGGCTTCGCCGATGAGGAAGGCGCCGTAGCCGACGGACTGGAGGCGGGCGATGTCTTCGGCGGTGCGGATGCCGCTCTCGGCGACGCGAAGGACGTTGGGCGGGAGCCAGGCGGCAAGCTCGATGAGCGAGTCGGTGCGGACGGTGAAGCTGCGCAGATCGCGGCTGTTGACGCCGATGAGGTCGAAGCCGAGATCGACGGCGCGGTCGATCTCTTCGCGGTCGTGGGCTTCGCAGAGGACGTCGAGGCCGAGAGAGACGGCTTCGGCGTGGAGGTCGTGGAGGGCGACGTCAGTGTGGGCGGCGACGATGAGGAGGATGGCGTCGGCTCCGGCGGCGCGGGCTTCGAGGACCTGGAAGGGGTCGAGGATGAAGTCCTTGCGGAGGCAGGGAAGGTTGACGGCGGCGGAGGCGGCTTCGAGCGCGGCGAGGGAGCCATGGAAGAACGCCTCATCAGTGAGGACGGAGAGCGCGGAGGCGCCGGCCTGCTCGAGTTGGCGGGCAAGTTTCGCGGGGTGGAAGTCGGCGCGGATGATGCCCTTGGAGGGCGAGGCCTTTTTGATCTCGGCGATGATGGCGGGGCCGGTCTCGGCGGCGGCGCGCAGGCCGGCAGAGAAGCCGCGGGGCGTGTGAGCGGCGGCCTTGCGCTCCAGCTGACCGAAATCGGCGTTGAGCTTGCGGGTGTTTACGTCGATCAGGGTGCGGGCGAGGATCTGGTCGAGCTGCGTAGCCATGATGCCTTCACTTTACAGGGCTGGGATAAAAACACGATTCGCGATGCCGCTGTTAAGGGAGCATCGCGAATCTGAAGTGAAAATTTTGGTGCCGAAGGGGGGACTCGAACCCCCACACCCTTGCGAGTACATGGACCTGAACCATGCGCGTCTGCCAATTCCGCCACTACGGCACGGTCTTCAAAAAGAGGCGTCCGGCAAAGAGCCGAGCGCGCCAAACCGCTAGAGTTTTAGTTTTACAAACGCGGCTGGGGATGTCAATGCGCGGCGAACTGAAGGTAGAAGTGGAGTAGGATGTTGCGGCGAGACAATTCTGTCATCCTCTGATACGAAATCGTCGTCTAACCCTGTACGACCCTAACCGTTCGTGATGGAGGCAAGCCTTTTCGTGATGGATAAGACTGCTAACAAGACGCCTGCCGGCGAAGCCGAGAGCAACGAGATACCGGAAGAGCTGGCAGTCGAGATTCGCAGGCTGGCGCATAACCTGAGCAATGCGCTGGAGATTATCGTCCAGACGAGCTTCCTGCTGAGCACGACAGAGATGAAGGAGCCGGCCTCCGACTGGATGAGGATGCTGGAGGGTGGCGTCCAAAAGGCGCTGGACCTGAACCTGGAGCTGCGAAAGTTCGTGAAGGAGCACACGGCGCAGTAGCAGGACGAGCTGGTCTGTCGAGTCGACCGCCCCTCTGAATGGCCCCTCGTTATCGCCTCCTGATAGTCCTCTTTTTGATCGCGGCCTTTTTGATGGGCCTGGATTTCTTTGGCGCCCTTTTTGCAGGCCTGGCGGTCTTCTTTACAGGCTTGCCGATCTTCTTCGCGGCCTTTTTGGCGACCTTCGCGCCGGTTACTTTTTTCGCGGCTTTTTTCGCGGCTTTCTTTGCCGGGGCTTTTGCTGCTTTCTTTGCGGGGGATTTCAGGCTCGGCTTGAGTGACGGCGGTGGCGCGACAGCGGCGGCGAAGGCGGCGAGCTTTTGCTGGTGAGTCTCGAAGAGGTGCTCGATCTGCTCGAGCAGGATGCGGGTGTGCATGGGCTTGAGCAGAAGCTTGTGGGCGCCGAGAGACTGCCAGTCGGCTTCGTCAACGGGGAAGGCGGTGAGCAGAGCTACCGCGGGGTGGTAGGGCGCGATGCGGGCCTCCTCGACGACCTCGCGGCCGGCTTCGTCGCTCTCCATGCGCATGTCGGTGATGACCATCTGGTACTCGTGGCTGCGGATGGAATGCTTGCCCTCGCGGGCGGAGGCGGCGGTGTCGACCTCGAAGCCGCTGATCTCAAGAATGGCCTTCATGGTGAGCAGGACTGCAACTTCATCGTCGACGAGCAGGATGCGTCGCTTCATGCAGGGGTCCCTTTCTGTTACGTTGCGTTGCGACAAATTGAACTGAAGGATGCCGATGACAACGATACACTGTGGCCTCGGCGATGGGCACTTAAAGGCTATCGGCCGAGGGGTTGGATGCAGGCTGGTGGGCCGCCTGCAGGATGGCGGCGATCTCAGGATGATGGAGGTCGCCGCCTGCTCAAGGCTCATCTTTACCAGGTGTAGTGGACGGTGTAGGTGGTCTTTGTCTGGCCTGCTGGCGCGACGACGACCGGGAACTCGATGGTGGAGGAGTCGCGCTTGGTGAAGTTGGAGGATTGCTCGGCGATCTGCCAGTTCTGGCCGCGGTTCATGTGCTCAACGATGGCGACGTTGACGGGGGTGGTCTTCTGGTTTTTGACGGTGATCTCGAAGGTCTCGTCGATAGTGTGGGCGCGCTGGTCGACGTGGAAGTCGGTCTGCTTGCGCTCGCCGGTGACGTCGAAGGCAGAGCCGACGGGCACTTTGACGGTCTCGTCGGTGGGGGTGTGGTTGATGGTGCCCTCACCGATGAACTCCATCTGGCCGCCGGTGTCGCGGCGGTAGAGGCGGATGCGGCCGGCGGGAAGAGGCATGCCGAGATGGTTGGCGATGCTGTTCTTAATCTCAGCGCGGACGTTGACCTTGGCGTAGATCGCGGCGCCGAAGTTGGGCTGGTCGTTGTGGTATCCGGCGTACATGGGTTGCACGAATGCGGGGACGCCGTCGTACTCGTAGACACGAGTCATGGTGACCTCAGCGGCCTCAAGGAACTCGACCTGCTTGGTCTCGCCGGAGTTGAGCGAGACGGTGCGGTTGAGGTCGTAGAGGTGGAAGTCGTCGAAGGCCTGCTGGGTGACAGAAGGGCTTGCTGCCATGACTACCTGAGCCTGAGCGGCTGCCATGTCATATTGGCGGCCGTTGACCGGGTTCATATTACGGAGCTTGGCAACGTCGCCGGCCATGAGCTTGATGCGGGCCTGCGGGAACTCGGTGCCGCTGTTGTTCTGGATGGTGACCCAACCGTGGAGATCGACGTGCTCTGAGCCGGTGACGTCCTTGGACTCGGGCGCGACAACGTTGTAGGTGGCCTGCCAGCCCATTCCGCGGGTGATGTAGGCGAGCTCGGCGGAGAGGTGCGCGGCTTTGGGGGCGTCGATCTGCCAGCGAAGGGTCGGCTTGAGCAGCAGGCCGTCAGTAGAAGCGGGAAACAGCGGGGTGCCGGGGAGTTGGAACTGCATGGTGCCGCCGGACTCGATGAGCGGCTGGAAGCCGGCGCGGATGATCTTGCCGTCGACGATGATGGGCTTGCCGTCGGGCAGGGTACCGCGTGAGAACTGGATGGTCTTGCCTTCGAACTTCTGCAGGAGCGAGTTCTGGTCGATGACGCCGGCGTCGTAGTTCTGCTCGGTGACCTTGAAGACGATCTTGCCGGTGGGGTCGCGGAGGACGACGGAGTCGGGCTCGAGCTGGCCGGTGACGTTGGTGGTGGTGACCTGGTTTGCGCCGGCGGCGAGGTTGAGGTCGACGACGCTGCGGGCGACGGCGAAGTCCTGGTTGTAGATGGTGAGCGCAGTGGCGCCCGCGCCGCCCTGCTGGGCCTGCGCTGAAATCGTGAAGGCTGAAATTGTGACGGCTGAAGTTACCAATCCAAGGATAAAAATACGGACGAATGTCGTGCAACGCCTGTCGATCATGAGCAGCGTCTCCTTGGCATGAGACGGTTCGAGGCCAGAAAGATTGTGTGGCAAGTGAGGAATTATTTGCAGCGGAGCAAAAAAGACGCTGGACGACGCGCGGAGAACGAACCCGAATACGAGCAACGGCTCGCTCAGGTTTTCGTATCAAAGGTTGCCTGACCAATCATGGAAATTTTTCGTTTGGCAGATTGCAATCATGCGCGGAGGTGCAACAAAAGACGGCGCGGAGGAAGCGAACAGGATGCTATACTTCTCGTTGCGCGCGGCCTTTATTTCACAAGGATCGCATAACCCATAACTCACGCATGGCAGCCCAGACGGCTGCTGTGGAGGCTAGCTATCCCACCAATTGATAAGCGTTCTGCAAAATCCTTTATCCGTACCAATGAGCGAATCCGGGCGCGGGAGATTCGCGTCATCGACGAAAACGGCGAACAACTGGGTGTAATGGTGCCGTTCGAAGCGCTGAAGATGGCGCGGGAACGCTCGCTGGACCTGGTGGAGATCTCGCCGAATGCAGTTCCGCCGGTGTGCAAGATCCAGGACTATGGGAAGTTCCTCTACGAGAAGGATAAGAGCGAGCGCGCAGCCCGCAAGAAGCAGAAGGTCATCACCATCAAGGAAGTGAAGTTCTCGGTGACCGTGGACGAGCACGACTACCAGACAAAAAAGAATCAGGCAATACGCTTTTTGGGTGAGGGCGACAAGGTGAAGGCGTCGCTGCGGTTCAAGGGGCGGCAGATGGCCCACCGCGACCTGGGGTACAAGATCATCAACCGGCTGATCCTGGATATCGGCGACGCGGGTATGGTGGAGTTCATGCCGCGGATGGAAGGCACGACGCTGCACGCGATTCTCGCTCCGGCGAAGAAATCCGATAGCGTACCGAAGAAGGCGGCCTCCGGCACCGACGGCGGGATGACGTCGGCGAATAAACCGGCCGCTCCCGCTACAGGGACCGGGACCAGCCCCGTCCAAAGCTGAAGCTCAGAGCTGAAGTCCAGAACCAATAAACCAGGTAAAGCAGGCACCAGCGTGGGTTAAGGATCGCACTTAGACGCAGAATATCCGCGGACAGGTTGCGTCCTGGAATTTTGTGGCTGGGCGGGATTTTGCGTTCTGAATTTGTGGGGCGTTGTGAAGATATCTTTTCGGAAGCGTTTTTGGCGCGCCAGGGGGCGTGTTGGCCAGATAGATTCCTGCAGCAAAATAGCTAATTGAATCAATAGCTTATGCGTGGATTTGGGCACACCCGTGCTGGGCGCGGGCCGGGGTAACCTGCGCGCTTATGCCGTTATTTGGGTACTTCGGTAACCAAGCCTGTTATATATTCTCACATATAACTGAAATCATTAGACTTAGTACATTATCCATCCTATTGTTGCTCTAGCTGATGTGTCCAGAGAAATCTGGAAAAAGTCAATACAACTTTAGGAGCAGACCCTATGAAGTACATCGTTCGCGCTTTCGTCGTTGCCCTGGCCCTCACCGGTGCCGTCGCCTCCACCCAGATCTCATCGGCAAAAGCCCAGACCAGGGTTACGGTTGCCAAGACCAGCGCCATGCCAGTTCCCATGTGCCCCCCGGACGACCCGAATGCCTGCGGTATCGACGGCGGAAACTAGTTCAAAATCAGATATTTCGGAGTATTTAAGTTCAACGAGTTGAGATATTACACCACATTTTGAAGAGGAAAAATCCATGAAGATTTTCATTCGCGCTTTCGTTATTACCTTGGCCCTTACCGGTGCAGTTGCCTCCACCCAGATCTCATCAGCTTCCACGCAGACCAAAGTTGCGGTCGCCAAGACCAGCGCGATGCCGGTTCCCATGTGCCCCCCCGATGATCCGAACGCTTGCGGTATCGACGGCGGCAACTAATTATTAATCAATAGCTTATCCAGTAAGTTTGGGATGTTCAAAGACACTAAACCATACCCCTTAGGAGAAAGATTCTCATGAAGATTTTCATTCGCGCCTTCGTTGTCGTCCTGGCTCTCACCGGTGCAGTCGCCTCCACGCAGATCTCATCGGCTTCCACGCAGACCAAAGTCGCTGTTGCCAAGACCAGCGCGATGCCGGTTCCCATGTGCCCCCCCGATGACCCGAATGCCTGCGGGATTGACGGCGGTAACTAGCAAACTTTTGCGGGGCTTAGACAAATAAAACTGTTGTGTCCTCTCGTGGCATGCGCTAGGCTTTAGCTAATGCAGAGAGGACAGTAAATTGACCGCATACACATTCATACGTTTGCTCTCGTATCTGGAGTTGCTCTCCTGTGCGTTTGTGGTATGGACTTTGTACCGCAGCGAATCGGTGCGGAAGTTTCCGAGTCTGACGGCTCTTCTTAGCCTGCGATTTGTGTCGAGCGCAGCGTGCATGACATTCATCAGCCTGCATGGCCGGTTGATTGAGAAGCACCTCGCGTACAAGCTCTACTTCTATACGTACTGGTTGAGCTATGCGGTTGAGTCGATCCTTGCACTTGTCGTGATTTACAGCATATTCAAGCTGGCGATGGCGCCGCTGAAGGGTCTGGCGACGCTGGGTGTTCTTGTGTTCCGGTGGGCCGCGGCTATCTCGGTTGCAGTGTCGATCGGGATGGCGATTGGGCCGCGCTTCACCAGTACTGCATTCCTGATAACGGTCGTTTCGCAGCTTCGGCAGACGTCCAGCATTCTTACGCTGTGCCTGCTGTTGTTTGTATGCTTCGCCATTCGCCCGATGGGCCTTACCTATCAGAGCAGAATCTTCGGCGTGAGCCTGGGGCTGGGCCTGATGGCTACGATGAGCCTGGTGAATACAGCGTGGCTGTCGCATAACCCGGCTGTCTTCTCGGCTGCGAACATCGCCAATGGCGTCGTGGCATGCTGCACTTTCTTTATCTGGTCAGCCTACTTCGCACTGCCGGAGCCGAAGCGGCGGATTATCGTGCTGCCGACCACCTCTCCTTTCCTGCGCTGGAACCAGATCTCGATGGCGCTTGGAGACGATCCGGGATACGTCGCTGTCGGAGGGATTCCTCCCGAGGTGTTTGCGCCGGCAGAGATCGAGATCATGCGGCGCGCTTCGGCGAAGATGACCGGAACCGTCACGCAGCATGAGCCGGAGTTGGTTTCGCAGTCTGCTTAGAACTCATTTTGACAACAATGAAGGCCGTCCCAAACGGGATGGCCTTTTTGCTGTCAGGCGAAGGCTGACAGCACTCTGAAAGATCGAACCTGGGGCCACTCTTCAATCAAACCGAAGATGGAAATAAGAAGGCCGCCCTCGCGGGCGGCCTTCTTATGATGCTGAATTGAGCTGTGACTTGCGAGATCAGTCGCCGGTCTTATTCACGCTCGGAGCGCTTCCAGTTGATGAGATCGCCGAGCGTGGTGCTGCTCGATGAGGAGGAGGACGAGCTGGAGGAACCCTTGGCGGGCTTCTCGCGCTCCTTGTAAGACTCGACCTCTGCGCGGCTGGCCTCTTCGCCGACTGCGCGGATGCTGAGGCCGACCTTCTTCTCTTCCTCGTTCATCTTGACGATCTTGAACTCGTGCTCGGAGTCGACGTCCATCGCGACGGGCTTGCCGTCGGGACCGACTGCCTCAGAGACGTGGCAGAGACCCTCGACACCTTCCGCGATCTCAACGAAGGCGCCGAACTGCGCGGTGCGCAGAATCTTGCCCTTGATGACGTCGCCGACGCGGTGCTGGGCGAAGAACGTATCCCAGACATCGGGCTGGAGCTGCTTGACGCCAAGCGACAGGCGGCGGTTCTCCGGCTCGACGCCGAGGACGATGGCCTTGACCTTCTCGCCCTTCTTGAGAACCTCAGAGGGATGCTTGATGCGCTTGGTCCAGCTGAGGTTCGAGACGTGAACGAGTCCGTCGATGCCGTCTTCGATCTCGATGAAGGCGCCGAAGTCGGTGAGGTTGCGGACGCGGCCCTCGATGATGGCGCCGATGGGGTACTTGTCCTCGAGCTGCCTCCCAGGGGTTCTCCTGGAGCTGCTTCATGCCGAGCGAGATGCGGCGGTCGCTGGGATTGACCTAGAGGATGATGGTGTCGACCTCATCGCCGGGCTTGACCAGCTTGGACGGGTGCTTCATCCGCTTGGACCAGGTCATCTCGGAGACGTGGACGAGGCCTTCGATGCCCTGCTCGAGCTCGACGAACGCGCCGTAGTCGGTGACCGACAGGATGCGGCCGCGGACCTGCGCGCCGATCGGATAGCGCTCGGTCGCGTCGAGCCATGGGTCAGGCGTGAGCTGCTTGAAGCCCAGCGAGACGCGCTGCTTGTCCTTGTCGAACTTGAGCACCTTGACCTGGATCTCGTCGCCGACGTTGACGAGGTCGCGGGGGTGAGTCAGGCGGCCCCAGCTCATGTCGGTGATGTGCAGCAGGCCGTCGATGCCGCCGAGATCGACGAACGCGCCGTAGTCGGTGAGGTTCTTGACGGTGCCGGTGAGGACGCTTCCCTCTTCGAGGGTGGCGAGGGTGACGGCTTCTTCGCGTTCTGGTCCTCTTCGAGCAGCTCCTTGCGGGAGATGACGATGTTGCCGCGCTTCTTGTTGAGCTTGATGACGCGGACTTCGATCTCGGTGCCGATGTAGCCGTCGAGGTTGCGCACGGGACGGACCTCAACCTGCGAGCCGGGCAGGAATGCCTTGATGCCGATGTCGACGGTGAGCCCGCCCTTGACGCGGCTGAGGACCATTCCCTTGACCGGGGTCTTGGTGTTGGCAGCCTCTTCGAGCTTGTCCCAGACCTTGTGGCGGAGCGCCTTGTCGTAGCTGACGAGGTAGCCGCCTTCGGGCTCCTCACGCTCGACGACAACTTCGACGGTGTCGCCGGCGTTGAACTTGGACACGCCGTTGATGTCGAGGACCTGCTCAAGCGGAATGAGCCCTTCGGACTTGAGGCCGATGTCGACGACAACGTGCTTGTCGGTAATCTTGATAACGGTGCCGGTGACGATGACCTCTTCAGCGGTGAGGTTCTGCGCGGCTGCGGATTCGGCGGCCTGCTCGCGATCGAAGTTGGCGAGGGCAGCGGCGAAGTCGGCGGCGTCGTAGTCCGGTTCGTCCTTGGCTTCTGCTGCATTGAGGGTGGCGACGTGACCACCATCGGCGTCCTGCTGCTGGGCGGCAGAGGAGGTTGCAGACTGGGTTGTGTACCCGGCAGCGCTGGTCTCGTGCTGGGGGGTAAGGGTGGATTCGGAAGACAGGTCGGCGTGGACCGCTGTCGCTTCGGGCGCTAGGGTTTCGAGTTCGGTGTTCAGGGGTTTGCTCTCGTTGTGATCAGGATTGGGGTTGTCTACCATCATGAGGGTGCGGACTCCGGGACCCAAGATTCGTTCCGTTCAGGGCGGCGCTATCTTCGGGAACCATCCGCGATCCTGGAAGGATTTTGGGTGGGTTCTCTATCCGAAGAAGCTTCGGCAGGCAGGAGCGATGTTCTCTTGCATAGGAGCGGCTGCACTTGGGTCCCACACGCAGTGGCTCACTTAAAAGCATAGAACTTTGTACCTCATACGTCAATCAAACACTATGTCTCTTGGCAATTGGATTGCTACTGGACCGTTAAATGATTGAGGTCTACATATGAGAGATTGCGTCGAAGGGGCCGAGGATTCAAAAGGGCTGAATTCAGAACCTAAATGCGTTTCGGCGTGGGTTTGGAAGCTGCTCGGGAGTTGCCTGCCGCGGTTTTTTCCCGGCATTCCGGCTCGAAGGCCGGAGGTTATTTCGACCCAAAAGAGTAACTCAAGATAGACCACATCTCCAGCAGAATCAGCGTTCAAGGCTATACTCGCGGGTATGGACCGGCTGTGGACACCGTGGCGTTATAGCTACATCACCGGTGCAGATACCAAGGGGCGGAGGAAGGGCGTTCCGCCAAAGTTGGACGCATGGCCGATCGATCAGGACAAGCACTGCGTTTTCTGCAACATGATAGCCGCGGCCGACTACGCCATCCAGAACGGCATGGATGCGGACGAGGCGGAGCACGCCGTGCTGCTGGTGGCGCGGGGAGTCACGAGCTTCGTTTGCCTGAACGCCTTCCCCTACGGAACCGGCCATGTGATGATCGTGCCGTATGCGCACCTCGACTCGCTGGCGGCGCTGCCGCCGGAGACCGCGCAGGAGATGATGGCCACAATTCAGCGGGTAGAGCGGGCGCTCAAGGAGACGTACCGGCCGGACGGAATGAACTTCGGCGTGAACCTGGGCGAGGCCGCAGGCGCGGGAATCGCGGAACACCTGCATATCCACGGGCTTCCGCGATGGAGCGGGGATGTGAATTTTATGTCAGTAATCGCGGAAACGCGGGTTCTTCCCGAGAGCCTGGACGTAACATGGAACAAGCTGCGCGCGGCGCTTCGCCTTAGCAGCTCTGCAAAGTAATTCAAGTAAATTTTAGACAACTTTTGCACACTCGGGCCCATCCAAAAAGCTACATCGACGACGAACGATCTCGCCAACAGCTTAGTGAATTTGTGAGGGCGCCATGGCTAATCTCCAAACGCACACGCCGGCTTCCCTGAGGGCAGCAACCCCCAGCAAGCGTTCGAATACAGGCAGCAACGTAAATGCGATGACGGAGGCCGCCCGGCCTTATCTCATCGCGGGCAGAAAGGGCCGCACGGCAGCCGTAAACAAGACGGCTTTCCTGGCGCTGCCGAAGGAGTCCGAAGATGCGCGGATTACGGGATCGACCAGATCGCTCGACCGGCGTCTGCTGGGGCTGAACCTGAAAGGTGTGCAGTCAGTGAAGGCGCCGTTGAGCGCGGGTACGGACATCCGCATCGCATAGGCGCCACTCCGCAACAGGGCTGCCTCTGTGCTTATATCTGCGCGTTATGTGCGCACTTAGTCTGCGCCATTCCGGCTCGAATTCCTGTCCGCTCAAATTGAATTATTCGAACAACCTGGTGGGGTTGGGAGGAGGGCCCTGGTGGCTTTGCGCCCGACCGTTGGGCTGGGGGATTCGTGTGGCTTCAAAGCTGGTTATCTTCCAGCCGCCCGTAGGCAGGTGCTGGTAGACGCGGGTGTAGCGGTAGGTGCCCTTGACGGACTCGCCGTCGCTGGTCCCCTCGACCTCTGCGCGGGAGGTGACGATGGCGATAGCGCCGATCAGCTTGACCTTCATCTCACTGAGGTCGAGGCGGGTGAGAGTGAGGCGGCGGCTGCTGACGCGCTCCAGCTGCTGAGCCTTGGTGTTGACCTGACCGTTCAGGGAGATGCCGATGTAGTCGTCGGAGAGCAGCTTGTCCATCGTGGCCACATCGCCGTTAAGCTGGGCAGTGCGCCATTGCTCCTCGAGCTCCTCAACCTGCTGCTTGGCGTCGTGATTTTTATGGCTGGGAACGGTGGGCAGCGAGGCATGCAGAGGTGTTGCCAGCAGTACAACGCACGTGACGATAAGCAGAAACGATGCGACAGACGAAGGCCGGCAACTGGACATGGACCGCTGCGTCGGCATCGTCTGGATCGTCATAGGCGTACCGGATGTTAGACCGGAAAGCTGAGGCGAGTCAAAGAAACTTATAGTGAACGGCGATAAATTGACACTTAAGCCCGCCTGCGCGCAGCAAGCGGTGTCGCGAGCTAGATGACGGCGGTCAGGTTTTCGACCTCGCGGTCCTTCATAAGCTGGAAGAGGCCAGCGATGGCGTACTGGGCGAAGTGGGGTGAGCTACGGTGCTTCTCGAGCGCGGCCTCGTCTTTGTACTGCTCGTAGATGAGGACGGTGGTGTTGTCGCCTTCGACGAAGTGCGGAACGTAGGTGACGCAGCCCGGCTCTTTCCGCGAGGCCTCGGTGAGGGCCTTGAGGAGCTCGACGATCTTTTCGTGGTCGTCTTGCTCGAAGCGCATACGAACAGTGAAGCTGAGCATGGGAGAGATCTCTCACTTTCGATTATGCATCAAGCGCGGCGGCAAAGCCGGGGAGAGTCATGGTCTGGTCGCGGTCCGGCCCTGTGGAGACCATGCCGATCTTGGCGCCGGACTCCTTTTCGAGAAAGTGCAGGTAATCCTGGGCCAGCTGCGGGAGCTTGTCGAACTCCGTGATGCCCTCGGTAGAGCAGTTCCAGCCCTTGAGGGTGGTGTAGACGGGCTCAATGGAGTCGAAGCCGCGCATGTCGGCGGGGATGACGTCGGTGACCTTGCCGTTGATGCTGGTAGTGGGTGCAGACGGGAATCTCGGCGAGCTCGTCCATCACGTCCATCTTGGTGACGACCAGCCACTCCGTCCCGTTGATCATGTTGGAGTAGCGCAGCAGCGGCAGATCGAGCCAGCCGCAGCGGCGCGGACGGCCGGTGACCGCGCCATACTCCTGGCCGCGCGCGCGAAGCAGGTCGGCGGAGTTGTCGTGAATCTCGGTGGGGAACGGGCCCTCGCCTACGCGGGTGACGTAGGCCTTGGTGACGCCGATCACCGTGCCGATCTTGGTTGGGCCTACGCCGGTGCCGGTGACGGCTCCGCCCGCCGTAGCGGAAGAGCTCGTCACGAAGGGATAGGTCCCGTGGTCGATGTCCAGCAGCGCGCCCTGCGCGCCCTCGAACATGACCTTCTCGCCATTGCGAAGAGCCTCGTTCAGCATGACGGCGGTGTCGGCGACGAAGGGCGCGACCTGCTCGGCGGCGCGGGCGTAGTCCTCGTACATCTGCTTCGGGTCGAGCGGCTCGGTGCCGAAGAGAGCGTGGGCGATGGTGTTCTTCTCGTGGCAGGCGTTGTTGATGTGCGTGCGCAGCAGCGCGGAGTTCAGCAGGTCGATGACGCGCAGACCGCTGCGGTGCATCTTGTCCTCATACGCAGGCCCGATGCCGCGGCTGGTGGTGCCGATCTTTGTGCGGCCGGGAGCATTCTCGGCGGCAAGCTCAATCATGCGGTGGTAAGGCAGGATCACCTGGGCGCGGTTCGAAACGAACAGCTGGCCGTCGATCGGCAGGCCGGCGTCCTTGAGCTTCTTGACCTCATTGAGGAAGGCCATGGGGTCGAGCACGACGCCATTGCCGATGATGCCCTTGCACTCGGGGCGCAGGACGCCGCAGGGGATGAGCTGCAGAACGAACTTGCGACCGGAGATGATCACAGTGTGACCGGCATTGTGGCCGCCGGCGTAGCGGGCGACAACGTTGAACTTCTCGCGAGAGTACGTCGACGATCTTGCCCTTGCCCTCATCGCCCCACTGGGCACCGAGGATTACCGCTGATTTGCGCTGTGTCACGAGAGAAATTGCTCCGGAGGGTATGTACGCGGCAAGCTCCCGCGCCCATAATTCATTCTATACTGTCGCGGAAATCGCCGGTTAAGGCGAAGATATGGCCGCTTGATCTGCTGGAGGATTAGCCGGATTCAATCCTGGTTATGTTGCAGTCGAGAACGACCTCGGTGGCGTGGAATGACCAGAGGGAGCGGTCACTAAGTCTTCCCATTTGTGCATCCGATGATAGAGTAGGGAAACGGGGAGTGCTGCATGGGAGCGGTTGAGGATACACGGAAGGTCATTCAAGATTTGATCGCGCCGGATCTGAAGGCGATCGCTGTCAGGCTCGAAGCTGTCGAGGCGATCGCAGAGGCCCGACACAAAGAGCTATTGGCACGGCTGGAGACAATGGAATCAAAGATCGAAGCGTCCTCTACTATCCAGACCGCCCGGTACGATGCCATCATGAAGGCGCTCGACATCGACAAGCGGCTGGAAAAGATCGAAGCCCGTCAGGCCGTGGCCTGATTCGCCGGGAATCGCTTCCTTCGAACCACTCCTGCCAAACCAGCGATACCATTCCCAATCAGCACATAGCTTGAAAACTCAGGATCCTGGTCGAAGACCCTGCCTCGGGCTTTTCCAGCACAATCTTTCAAACTGACATTCACAATGGCCATTATGCCACTCACATATATGGCATAATGTCCATAGAGGGTTCGTCATGGGAACGCAAGCCACACTGAAGGAGTACATCGGAATCGCACCGGAGTCAGGCTTGGAGCTGGCAGAACTCGTGGAGCAGGGACTGCCGACCGCGAATCTCGAGGTTCTGAAGGCGAAGGGCCTGACCTTCGCCGAGATGAACGCGATTATTCCGTCGCGGACGCTGAAGCATCGCAAGGCGCGCGGCGAGAACCTCTCTGCCGAGGAGACGGAGCGCGCAGTGCGCGTGGCCTCAATCATACGGCTGGCGGAGAAGGTGTTCGGCAACCATGACAAGGCAATGCGATGGCTACGTGGTGAAGATGACCAGCTGGGAGGTCGCACGCCGCTGAGAATGCTCCAGACCGAAGCAGGCGGACGTTTGGTCGAGTCGATGCTGTGGGGCATCGACGAAGGTATCTATCACTAAGCCAGGCATGAAACCGGGCCACTAAACCCGGCCCTCAAATAAAAACACGGCCCTCAATGAGTCCCGGCACCCATGAAAGACTGGCTTTAATGTTTCTGTGGCGCATCAGCAATCACCGCGATCTGTCAGGTCTGGGCGGTGAGCGCAACGCCGGCCGCTGGCACACCGTCGCGGAGGGCAAGCGTATCGTATACCTCACGGAGCACCCTGCCGTCGCCCTTATCGAGACCCTCGCCAACCTGCGCGGTGACCCGTACTTTTTTCCTGATTTCTTCCAGCTACTCAAAATTGAAACTCCGGAGACGGTTTCCATGGGAGATGCGAACCCCCGCGGGTCGCAGCAGAACTTGGCCGTGACGCAGAGCTATGGGGACGAGTGGCTCGCCGAAAAAACCTCCGCGTTGCTTCGTGTGCCGTCAGTGCCGTCGCCCGAATCCTGGAACTATCTCTTCAACCCACTGCACCCCGAAGCTTCGAAGGTGAAGATCGTTTGGGCGAAGCGGATCGCCTACGATAAGAGGCTGTTTCATCTGAAGAAGTGACCCCAGTCAGACTCCGACTCTTGACGCCGCTGATATACTTGAATCAGAAAGAAAGCAGAGTCCGGCCACCCGCCGGACATTTTCTTTTTAACCTGGCCTGGACGCAAGTCCGGACCTAAAGTATTTAGTTCGAATACTTTGCACAAAAAGATAGGGGTGGTATGCCGGAGCTGCCGGAGGTAGAGACGATTGCGAATGGGGTGAACGAACGCGTGCGTGGGGCGCGGATCGTCTCGGTGTGGACGAGCGGAAAGCCGCAGACTTTCAAGAGTCCGGAGGCGGAGATCGAGAGCGTCCTGACTGGGAGCACGATTGAGAGCGTCAGGCGGGTGGGGAAGACGATTGTGGTCTCGCTCAAACGGGGCGAGGATGGAAGCGCACCGCACGCGGAGTTTCTGGTTCATCTGGGAATGACAGGGCGATTTCTGGTGGCGGATGCGGATGTGCCAAAGCCGTCGCATACGCACGCAGTGCTGACACTGTCGGATGGACGGGAGCTTCGGTTTATAGACCCGCGGCGGTTTGGGCGGTTGAGCGTGCATGCGGTCGCTGAGGCTGACGGAGCCTATGCAGGGCCGGGCGCGGAGCCGACGACGATCGGAGCGGAGGAGTTTGCGGCGCTGTTCAAGGGGCGGAAGCTGGCAATCAAGGCCGCGCTGCTGAATCAGAATCTGCTCCACGGAGTGGGGAATATCTATGCGGATGAGAGCTTGTTTCGCGCGGGGATTCGACCTACTCGACAGGCAGGTAAGCTGACGAAGGCGGAGCTGGAACGGCTACGAGTGGCACTGAAGGCGGTTTTGAAGCGGGCGATCAAGCTGGGGGGATCTTCGGTGTCGGACTATGTGGATGCTGAGGGAATGCGCGGCTACTTTCAGATCGAGCACAAGGTCTATGGGCGCGGCGGAGAGGAGTGCAGGGCTTGTGGGAGCGCACTGAAAAAGACTGTGGTGGGCGGGCGGACTACGGTTTATTGTGCGCAGTGTCAGAAGTGATTTAGCTATCGAGGAAGTTCGGGCAGATTGCGATAGCCAGAGACAACTCTGTCGATTCGCACTCGATCGCTGAATACACGAAACAAGATAATGTAGCGACCGACGATTGCGACGCGGGCATTCTGACCGATGTCGGGGCGGAGTTGAAATAAAAAAGGATTCTGTCCGATTTGGCGGACTCTTTCACGAAGCTCGCGAACGAATGTAATTGCGCGGGACGGATTGTCTCGAGCTATATAGCGGCCGATGCTTCTAAGATCGCGTTCGATAAAAGGGGATAACTCGACGAGCATTAGTGGGAGGACGCAGCCTTGTCCGCCATGGCCTGGAATTCACGTTCGAGCCGGTCAAACACCTCGTCAGGAGAAACCCCCGGTAGGGTATTCTCGATGGCCTGACGCCAAAGCTCGCTCAGACCGGCAGACGTTTCAGGCGAGAGGGTGCGGTTATAAACCCATTCCTGAAGCGCTTCACGGACGACATCGTCACCGGAGGCATATTCGCCAGACTCGACCGCCTTCGTCACTGCATCCATGAGTTCGGACGGTAGAGCGATTGTAGTTTGAGAGGCTGCCATAGGAGTTCTCCTGGTGTCTATCTTATCAGCGGCCGCTTTACAAGCCGGCGGCCTGTTCAGCGTAGACAGCGGCCCCGATGACGCGGGTCAGGGCGTCGTCGTTGACGATCTCGATGGAGTAGCTTTGCAGCGGGCTCATCTTGACCATCTGCTGGAGGTAGTCCTTGAGCATGGGCAGGTCGACGAAGTGGACGTTGAATCCCGTGAGGTAGAACTTGCCGGTGCCCGCCATGTGGATGGAGGTAGCGGTGGCGGCAGCGAGGGCCTTGTGCCAGAGCTTTTTGAAGTCGAGGCAGCGCTGGTCGGCGCACTGGCCGGTAGCGGGGTCAATTTTGGCGTTCTCGAAGACCTCTTCGGGCTCCATGTCGAGGAAGCGAAGGCGCATGGCGCGGTGGCCCATAATGCCCTCCATGTGGCCGCGGCCTCCGCAGCCGCAGAACTTTTCTTTCTCGTCGAGGGTGACGATGCTGTGGCCGCCCTCCCAGACGCCTTCGGTATAGGGGTAGCGGCCAAAACCGATGCCGACGCCGAGGGTCCAGACGCGGATGAGGCGGTCGAGTTTGCCGTGAATGGAGGCGAGACCGGTGGCGCAGCCATCGGCATCGTTGAGGATGGTGACGGGGACGCGGAGATCGCGGCGGGCGAGCTCGGCGGTGAGGAGCTCCTGGACGCGGGCGCCCTTGAGCTGGGGAAGGTTGGGGGCCTCCTCGATGACGCCGTTTTTGATGAGGCCGGGGAAGGCGACGCCGGCGGCCTGGATGTCAGTGGCTCCGGCCCGGGCTCCATCAATCTGGTCGCAGATGGTTTCGACCAGGGCATCGGCGTGCAGCTCGACAAGCGCGTCGCCTTCGTCGCGGTCCGCGGGGAAGAGATGGAGATCGCCGACGATCTTGTGGTCGATGACGAGGCCGGCCTGGATGCGATCTGAGACTGTTACACCGATGACTTTTGCCATAGCTGATTTCCGAAAGGACCAGAGACTTCTCTTATTTTTCCTTAGTCGAACTTGCTCACGCGGTTCAAGCCGTTGAACGCCGCAACTTTATAACATTCCGCGAGAGTTGGGTAGTTGAAGACTGTGTCGACGAAGTATTCGAGCTTTCCGCCAAGGGCCATGACGGCCTGGCCGATGTGGAGAAGCTCGCTGGCGCCCTCGCCGATGATGTGGACGCCGAGGATGGAGTGGTTGAGGCGGTGGAAGATTATCTTGAGGCGGCCGGTGGTGTCGCCGCGGATCTGGCCGCGGGCTATCTCGCGGTAGTAGGCGACGCCGACCTCGTAGGGAACGTCCTCCTCGGTGAGCTGCTCTTCGGTCTTGCCGATGAAGCTTATCTCGGGGATGGTGTAGATGCCGTAGGGGTAAAAACTCGGGTTAGACAGGATGGTGTCGTCGCCGAAGGCGCGGGCGGAGGCGATGCGGCCCTGCTCCATGGAGACAGAGGCAAGGGATGGGAAGCCGATGACGTCGCCGCCGGCGAAGATGTTGGGGGTCTTGGTGCGGAAGTCCTTGTCGACGGGGATGCGGCCGCGGGAGTCGGCTTCGATGCCGACGGAGCTGAGGTTGAGCTCGTCTACGTTGCCCTGGCGGCCGACGGCGTAGAGGAGGGCGTCGCCCTGCACCTTCTTTTTGGATTCGAGGTTGGCAACGACGGTGCCGTCGGGGAGCTCTTCGACGGACTCGACCTCTTCGTTGAGGCGCATGGTGACGCGGGAGTCGCGGAGGTGGTAGCTGAGGGCCTCGACGATCTCCTGGTCGGCGAACTCGAGCAGGCGTGGGCGCCGCTCGATGAGGGTAACGCGAACGCCGAGCGCCGAAAACATGCAGGTGTACTCGACGCCTATGACGCCTCCGCCGACGACGATCAGGGTCTTCGGGAGGCTCGGCAGATCGAGCACCAGGTCGGAGTTGATGATGCTGCGGCCGTTGATGGGGACCTTGGCGGAGGCAGCTGGCTTGGTGCCGGTGGCGATGAGAACGCTCTTTGTTTCGTAGACGGTGGAGCCGCGGGAGTTGGTGACCTTGACGTGGGTGGGATCTTCGAAGCTGGCGACGCCGACGAGCATCTCGATGTTGTTGCGGGAGAGCTGGGCTTCCGTTACGTCGATCTCGGTCTTGATGACGTGCTGGACGCGGAAGGCGAGGTCGGCCATGGTGATGCGCTCTTTGACCCGGTAGTTCATCCCGTAGATGGACTTGTAGTTGTAACCGGAGAGATGGAGGACGGCCTCGCGCATGGTCTTCGAGGGAATGGTGCCGGTGTTGATGCAGGCGCCGCCGACGACCTCTCGCATCTCGACGAGAGCGACTTTTTTGCCAAGTTTTGCGCCATAGATGGCGGCGCGCTGTCCGGCAGGACCGGAGCCGATGACGATGAGATCGTACGCAGTGCTCATAGAGAGTTGCTCATGCCCCTTGGGTTGCTGGCGGTCGGTTTTTTATGGGTTGAGCGGCCCGCAGGCGCGTGACGGAACGAGGCCGGTTTTATGTATTCGGACATGTGGCTTATGCCTTGAAAGTAACACAGATAGGTGAAAGCTCTCCTACACTGGAAGGGATGCTGAGATACGCCATCACGGATAGGGCAGTTTACTCAGGCGCGGACGATTATCGCCTGGATACAGTGGCGCGCGAGGCGGGGCGATGGGCGGCGGACGAAATCGACTTTGTGCAGATTCGGGAGAAGGATCTTAACGCAGGGGAGTTGGTGGAGTTGACGCGACGGGTTGTGGCGGCGGTGGGATCTGTCGGCGCAGTAAAGACGCGGGTGCTGGTGAACTCGCGGGTGGATGTGGCGGTGGCGGCTGGGGCTGACGGTGTGCATCTGACGGCTGCTGCAGGAGAGCTGACGGCGGCGCAGGTCAGGAGGGTGTTTGAGATGGCGGGTATGGGAGTGCCGGTGGTGAGCGCGTCTTGCCATACAATCGCTGAGGCTGAGAGAGCTCGCGATGCGGGAGTGGATCTGATTTTGTTTGGGCCGGTGTTTGAGAAGCGGGTGGATGGGCAGGTGGTTCGTGATGGTGAAGGTCTGGAGATTCTGCGGAGGGTTTGCAGCGCTATGAGCGGGGTGAAGGTGCTTGCGCTGGGTGGGGTTACGAAGGAGCTTGCGGAAGAGTGTTTTGAAGCTGGGGCGGCCGGAGTGGCGGGAATTCGGCTGTTTCTGCCGGGCGCGGGCTGACTCAAATCGAAAGGCGGCGGCGTGCTTTAAATTCAGATTAATTTTCGGTGGGGGTGCGTTCCATGTGGTCGACAACGATGATCTCGGTGGGGAATTTCTGGCGCTGGAGGCGGAGTCCGAGGGTGTCCTGGAAGGCGGTAAACATGGAAGGAGCCATGTCGCCGGCATCGCCGAGATCGTCGCGGGCCCAGCGGAGCTCGAAGCTGTAGACGCCTGAGATGCCGGTCTTGTCGACGACGGTCTGTCCCAGATCGTCGGTCAATTCGTCAGCCAGGGCCGACATCGTGGCCTTCTCCGCCGTCAGGGTCTGCACGCGTCTGCCCCAGCTGTCTATTTGCAGATCGCCGGGTTCAACCGGCTTGAGTTTGAAACCGCTCTTTCCCACTATGAGCGAATAGCCCGGCAACACCTTCGTCTCGCGATGGATAACGAGCTTGAAGCGCTCTGCCAGCAGCGTGCGCAGCATCAGCTCAACCTCCTTCGGCTTGGTGCCGGGAGGATACTTGGCGGTGACGTCGGCGCGGACGCTCTGCAGCCAGGCCGGGGCGGCGACCTGAAAGGGCTGGACGTAATATGCCTCTTCGATGAGGCTCTTGAGGGTGTAGTTGATGTAGGAGACCTGATCGTCGGTCTCTGAACTGGAGCTTCGTCCGCCGATGACGTTGAGCCGGACGGAGGCCACCTCAAAGGACAGGCGCGCTGCAGTAGGCTGTGCGGATCGCGACTGAGCGGGCGCATAGCGAACAGGGCTGGCGATGACTGCCAGAAGCAGGGTTATCAGGCACGAAGTAGTGCGAGTGTGGCATTTACACCGCTGGCTGGAGGATTGCCGCATAGTCTCTTCGACGAAGGTTTAGTGATTGCTGTTGGCTGCTAACTATCATTATCGCCCCAGTTTAGCTGGGAATCCGATAGAGAACGCCAGCGGTTGTCCGGGATTTGGCTGCTCTTTGAACTTAGACTGAAATAAATTTGAAAATCAGCAACTATCGTGAACCGGGGCTCGTCTGTATCGGCGTTGGACCGCGTTGGAGGAGAATCAATGAAGTCGATTTTACGCAACAGCCGTATCGCACTCGTCGCGCTTAGTGGACTGCTGATGATTGGCACCCCTGGCGCCGTTCTAGCTCAACCGCTAGGGTTCCAAGGCCCTCCAGGAGGAGGCGGTGGTGGCCGCGGCGGCATGTCCATCGATATGCTGACCGAGCGGTTGAAGCTAACCCCCGATCAGGTAACGAAGATCAAGCCGATTCTGGCCGACCAGCAGACCCAGATGACCGCCCTGCGCGGAGATCAGAACCTCAGCCAGGATGACCGCATGGCCAAGATGACGAAGATCCGCACCGACTCCACTACCAAGATCAACGCTATCCTGACTCCCGACCAGCAGACCGAGTACAAGAAGATGATGTCCGAAATGGGAGGACGCAGAGGAGGCGGCGGAGCACCTCCGGCGAACTAGTTTTTTCGATTCGCGTTTTACAAACGTTTCAGGTTTGCTGCAAGGCAGCCGCGCCTCTGGTAGGGGGCGCGGTTTTTTTGTTTTTTTTAGCGCGGCAGGGTTTTGGGGTTTATGGTCCGGGCGGCGCGGTACTTCCGGTCGGTATTTTTATGGTCGATATTTTCGATGGGCTCAAAGCTTTGAGTCCTTCTGCAATGTCCTTTATCCCACTTGCCAGCACGGCCAGACCGGCAGCGACAAACAGAACGCGATCGTATGTCTGGCTGTGCCATCCCTCTTGCGCTATCTTCCCTAGCTGAAACCAATCGCTCCAGAGCGCGGCGGCGATCTTTACGATGCCGAATAGTATGCTCACTGCTGTCTTTGAGACTTTGTAGTAGACCCACGCCCACATAAGAAAGCCGATACACAGGAGAACGCGAACGGGCGGATCGGCGAACTGCGCGGTGTCTCCCTGGACAAGCTGTAAGAAGCCTCCCATGGTGCCCATGAAGAGGAAGCCAATCAAGAGATTCCTTTTCCCTATAGGTTTTTTGCCGCCAGCGGTCGCAGTCTGGTTTGCCATATATCCCCTTTGCAGTCTTTTCACAAATGGGCCCGGTACGCTCGAGTGTATGCGGCTGCGCTCAGGTTTGATTGGCTGATTTGACCTGAGGGGGGTAGCTGCTTAACCTTATAAGGTGCTGATTACACCGATCCAACTTGTCGACGAGCCGTTAGTCTTTGATGAAACCATTGCGCCGGGAGCGCTCGAGTACACGCCGGACCTGAAGCAGGTGGGGCCGATGGAGGTCAAGGGGCAGGCGGACCTGATTGTTGAGCATCGCGGGTCGAATACCCACGTGGACGATATACGTCTGCGGGCTGGCTATGGGGCGGATTTTGAGGTGCTGTGCGCGCGGTGCGTGGAGCCGGTGCCGCTACCGATGAAGGGGGAGTTCGACCTTATCTTTCGGCCGGAGGAGGCCGACGCGGTGGCCGGGGAGCACTCCATTACCGAAGATGAGACCGAAATAGGGTATTATGGAGAGAGCGGGTTTTTGCTTGAGGATGTGGTGCGCGAACAGGTGTTGTTATCCCTGCCGGGTCGCACCCTCTGTAAGCCGGACTGCAAAGGTTTGTGCCCGCGTTGCGGCCAGAATCTGAATGTAGCAAGTTGCAATTGCGGTGAGGCTGCGTCCGATCCGCGATGGAATGCGCTTGCGGGGCTGGCGGACAAGCTGGTGCAGTAAGACCGGCGAGCGAGACCGAAGAGATTGATTTTGAAGATTTGAAAGGGATACTGCAATGCCTAATCCAAAACGGCGCCACTCGAAGCAAAGGACTGCCAAGCGCCGCAGCCACGATTTTCTGACCCCGACCGGCCTCTCTGAGTGCCCGAACTGCCACGAGCGCAAGCTGCCGCACCGTGCCTGCAAGAAGTGCGGGACGTACAAGGGCCGCGATGTTCTGGCGGTCAAGGAAGCAAGCTAAGCTGCACAAACAGAAGCTGATCCCAGAGACTCTGCAGACTGATGCCGATAGACATCGTGGTCGATGCAATGGGCTCCGACAAGGCCCCCGAACCTGAGGTTCGCGGGGCCGTACTTGCCTGCAGGCAATTAGGGCTGCGGGTTCACCTGGTGGGGCCGGAGGATATGATTCGTCCGGCGCTGCGGCAGGCGCTGCGGGGGCAGCATCTGCCGGTGTTTGTGGTGCCGGCAAGCGAGTGGATCAGCATGGAAGACAAGGCCGCACAGGCTGTGCGGACCAAACGCGACTCGTCGATGCGAGTGGGGCTGAAGATGGTCCGCGAAGGGCGCGCGGCTGGTTTTTTCACGGCTGGAAACACCGGTGCGGCGATGGCCACGGCGAAGATGGTGCTGGGCATGCTCGCGGGAGTGGAGCGGCCGGCGCTGGCGACGATTCTGCCGACGGTGCATCATCTGCCTTCGCTGCTGCTGGACGTGGGGGCGAATGTGGACTCGGACCCGGACAACCTGGTGCAGTTCGCGGTGATGGGGAACATGTATGCGCGGAACGTGCTGAAGATTCACGAGCCGCGGGTGGGGCTGCTCTCGATTGGGGAAGAGGACTCGAAGGGCAATGCGCTGACGCGGGACACGCTGCCGCTGCTGCGGGAGCTGGGGCAGCAGGGGAAGATTCGATTTACCGGGAACGTTGAGGGGCGCGACCTGTTCAATGGCAATGCGGACGTCGCGGTTTGCGATGGGTTTGTGGGGAATGTGGCGCTGAAGTCGATGGAGGGCGTGGGCAAGCTGGTGAGCGTGCTGCTGAGGGAGTCGCTGAAATCAACGGTGACGTCGCAGGTGGGAGCACTGCTGTCGCAGAAGGCGTTCAAGGAGTTCAAAAAGCGGCTGGATTATTCGGAGTATGGCGGGGCTCCGCTGCTGGGTGTGCGCGGGGTTTGCATTGTGGGGCATGGGTCTTCGAATGAGAAGGCGATTATGAATGGGATTCGGGTGGCGGCGGAGTTCGCGCAGGCCGAGGTGAACTCGGGGATTGAGGCGGCGCTGCGGAGCTGAGGTGGGTCAGCGAGTCAACAGATTAACGGATTGAATCAGTCGGCGCATTGCTCGGTGTCGAGGGCGAAGGGGTGGCTTGAATCTTCGCTCGAGTCTGATGGGTCGTTGACGCTTGCGGGGTCGTCGATGAGCCGGTCGTAGAGGATGTACTGGTTTTTGCCGTGGGCTTTCGCGCGGGCCATCGCGGTGTCGGCGGCGGCGAGCAGGTCGGCGACGGTGACGGCGCTGTCGGGGTAGATGGCGGCGCCGAGGCTGCAGGTTATCTGGACGGGGCCGGGATTTGCTGCTCTGCCAGTGGATGGTGCCTCGTTGGCTGCTTCGTCGAGGGTGATGGGCTTGCGGATGCTGGCGATGAGAGTGGCGGCGGCGCGGCGGACGTCAATTTCGAGTTTGATGTCCGGCATGATGACGATAAACTCGTCGGCGTCGAGGCGGACGATAGTGTCAGTGGCGCGGATGGCGGAGCGAAGGCGTGCGGCGGTGGTGCGGAGAACCTCGTCGCCAAAGATGCGGCCGTAGCGGTCGTTGACCTGCTGGAAGGCGTCGAGGTTGAGAAGAAAGATGCCGACCTTGTCTTTGTAGCGGACGGCGCGAGCGATGGCCTGCTCGACGCGATCCTCAAGGAGCAAGTGATTGGGAAGGCTGGTGAGGGGGTCGTATTGGTCCTGGCGAAGGATTTCGCGGACCTCGCGCTTGCTGGCGGTGATGTCGCTGGCGGTGATGGCGATGCCTTCGTCGAGCTTTGCGACGAGGTGGCGCATCCAGGGGCTGTCGGGGTCTTTGGGGTCGAGGGGGAACTCGTGGCGGAGGGGCTTGCCGGTGATGACGACCTGGCAGAACTGCTCGAAGAGATTGCTGGATGACTGGAGGGGCAGGACGCGGGTGAGACGCGCGCCGAGGACCTGGCTGCCGGGCCTGGCGAGGAGCTTCTCGGCGTTGGTGTTGACGTAGGTGAAGAGGAAGTCTTCGATGCGGCCGCTGGGAGCGCGGAGGGCGTCGAGAAGCATGAAGGCGTCGGTGGTGTTCTGCCCGGCGGCGAGGAAGCGGGCTTCGTGCTTGCGGGCGGCCTCAGTGGTGGACTCGAGCTCGTGCGCGCTCGAGCGCAGGTATGAGAGCAGGAACGGCAGCAGAGCGGCGGTGAGCGCGGCGAGAATCCCGAGCGCGAGCGGTGTCGTCTGGATGAGGCGAGGATGAAATCTTCCAGAGACCGCAGCGGCGAACAGGCAAACGGCGCCAGCCACCGCCGAGCAGGAGGCGGCGACGATCATCATCCAGCGGGCAGGCAGATCCTTCCGGGATGTTGCGACGAAAGAGCCGACTGTAGCTGCGATGGCGAGGCAGCTGAGGCCGATGATGGCGTTCGCGATGTGGGCGATGGCTGCGCCCGGAAGAATCAACACAAGCAGAGGAGAAACGGAAGACTGCGTTGAGACGCGACCATCCAAGGCCAGCCCGGAAACGAAGGCTGAGACAAACACGGGAGACGACTGGGAGAAAAAACAAAGTGAGGCAGAGTACTGCATGGGTGAAGACTCACCTTTGGAACTTGCGCCGACGGTGATGATTGAATGCTGTAAATTTATCATTACGTAACAGGAAAGATTTTGCGCATGAAAGTGGACATTTTCTTCGTGGGCGGGCCAGAGAACTGGACGCCGCGCGGCTATGCCGGGAAAGTAATGTCACGGAGGCAGGCCGGGCGCATCTAACTTCGCATGAGCACGCAATGGACGGCAGCAGACATTCCCTCGCAAGCGGGCAGGCGGGTACTTATAACTGGGGCCAATAGCGGAATTGGCTACATGGCGGCGCTGAAGCTGGCGCGCAAGGACGCGACGCTGCTGTTTGCGTGCCGGGATGAGGGCCGTGGGAAGGCTGCTATGGGGCGGCTGCTCGAAGAGGCTCCGGGGGCGAAGGCAGAGCTGGTATTGCTGGACCTGGCTTCACTTGCGTCGATACGTGCGATGGCGGCGCGGGAACTGGAGCGGGGGTTGCCGCTGGACCTGCTTATCAACAATGCCGGGGTGATGACTCCACCAAAGCGGCTGGAGACGAAGGATGGGTTCGAGCTGCAGTTCGGAACGAATGTGCTGGGGCACTTCGCGCTGACGGGATTGTTGATGCCGGCGCTCGAGAAGGCCGCGGCGAAGGCGACGTCCGAGGCGGAGCGGCCGCGGGTGGTGACGATTGCTTCGATCGCGCATAAACGGGGACAGATCCATTTTGACGACCTGCAGTGGAAGCGGAGCTACAGCCCGATGGGAGCGTACCAGCAGTCGAAGCTGGGGAACGTGATGTTCAGCCTGGAGATGGAGCGGCGGCTGGTGGAGAGGGACTCGGGCATCATAAGCGTGGCGGCGCATCCGGGGGTGGCGGAGACGAACCTGTTTGTGACCGGGGATTATCCCGGCTACGAGTTGGCTGCTCGGAAGGCAATAGGCTTCTTGATTGGGGGGCTGCTGAACACCGATGCGGAAGGCGCGCTGCCGACGCTCTATGCTGCGACGGCGGCCGATGCTGTCGGCGGCGGGTACTATGGGCCGCAAGGGTTCCAGGAGATGCGCGGCGAAGAGGTGGGGCCGGCGAAGGTGAGCGAGCAGGCCAAGGATCCGGCAGCGGCGGCGCGACTGTGGGGCGTTTGCGAGGAGCTGACCGGCGTTCGGTTTTTGTAAAAAAAATATCTGTAACTAGTTTGGTTACTTTGGGCCAGCGATTGGGTTGCGCGTGCAGGGCGAGTAGACTGCTTCCATTGCTTGTTGCTGGGGGAGTTTATGACTGGCCGTGTAATTCGTTTGTTGCTTGTGGTGATGCTGGGCGCTTCTACCGTCGGGGTTTGCGGGCAGCAGCTGGTCTCGCCGGAGCTGCAGGGGAAGATCGACGCAGCGGTGAAGCGCGAGATGGAGGCGACGGGAGTGCCGAGCGCCTCGGTCGGCGCAGTACAAGGCGGCAAGATCATCTATACGGCGGCGTTCGGGCAGGCACGCTTGCCTGCAGCGGATGGGACGGGCGGGACAGGCGGATCGAGCGCATCAGGTGCATCAGACAAGGGCGGGCTGGCGGCGACGCCGGAGATGCACTATGCGATCGGGTCTATCTCGAAGCAGTTCACGGCGGCCTGCATTCTGCTGCTCGCAGAGAACGGCAAGCTGACGCTGGATGATCCGGTGAGCCGGTGGTTTCCGGAACTGACGCGGTCGAATGAGGTGAAGCTGCGGAACCTGTTGACGCATACCAGCGGCTATGAAGATTACGCGCCGCAGGACTACACGATTCCGCTGTGGATGAAGCCGACCAGGCCGCTGGATATCGTGCATGAGTGGGCGGAGAAGCCGCTGGACTTCGACCCCGGAACGAAGTGGCAGTACAGCAATACAAACTTCGTGCTGGCGGGCCTTATCGTCGAGAAGGCGAGCGGGATGCCGTTCTGGCAATTTCTGGAGACGCAGGTGCTGCAGCCGTTGAAGCTGGAACAGGTGTTGAACCTGGACACGGACCGCGACCGCATGGAGCCGCTGGGATATATGCGCAATGCGCTGGGGCCATTGCGGCCAGCGGTGCTGGAAGCTCCGGGGTGGTACTTCGCGGATGGAGCAATGGCAATGCCGGTGGAGACGCTGCTGCGGTGGGATATCAGCGTGATGGACAGGACGCTGCTGAAGCCGGCGTCATATGACGTGCTGGAGACGGAGATGAAGCTGAAGGACGGCACAGGCACAAAGTATGGGTTGGGCGTGCAGGTGGCGGTGAGAGACGGGCATCGGGTGGTGTTTCATTCGGGCGAGGTGGGCGGGTTTGTGGCGGCGAATGCAATCTATCCGGACGAGAAGATCGCGGTGGCGGTGCTGACGAACCAGGAGGCGAGCCCCGCGGCGGGCCGGATTCAGCGGACGGTTGCGGCACTGCTGCTGCCGCCGGCTGCTCCGGTGCCAGCTCCGGTGTCTTCTGCGGCGAGCGAGGTGCAGGTGAAGGGGATTCTGACCGGGTTGCAACAGGGGAAGATCGATCGCAGCTTATTTACGCCGGACTGCAACTTTTATTTTTCGCAGGAGACTATTGGAGATTTCGAGAGCAGCCTCGCTCCGCTGGGCGAGGTACAGAGTGTGACGCAGATTGCGGAGGAGTTGCGGGGCGGCATGACGTTCCAGACGCTGGCGGTGGTCTTTGAGAACGGGACGCGGCTCACGATTACGACTTATACAACCAAGGATGGCAAGCTGGAGCAGTTTCTGGTGGTGGGGAAGGGTTAGCGCTCCGCCGCCGCTGGCTTGTATTCTCCCTCAGTTTTGCCCTGGCGTATCCAGTCTTCGGTGACGACGGCGATCTTGATGGTCTGGCGGCGGTAGGTGTAGGCGACCATGATACTGCCGTCGCTGCGTTGCATGACGCTGGGGTAGGAGTACTCTTCGCGGCCGGGGGTTTTGGCATCGCGCTCGGCCTGTCCATAGCCGGGACGGCCGGTTTCGAGGTCGCGGACGTAACTCCAGGTGTTGCCATTGTCCTCAGAGAGGGCGAGCGAGAGCGGCTTGCGCAGGCCGCCGGTGGGCTTAGGACCAGTGCGGTCGACGCTGGAGTTGTCGAAGGCCATTACGATGTGCCCGTTGCGCAGACGAAAGATCTGGACCGAGGCGTTGTTGTTGGGGAGAACCGTCTTCGCGGGCGGTGTCCAGTGGCAGCCCTCCTGCGAGGTGCTGCGGTAAATGAAGTCCGACGCGCGGCTGCGGAAGAAGGCGATGTAGCTGTTGGGCGCTAGCTCGGCGACGGTGGGCTGGACCTTGCCGTCGCTTTGCGGGACGAGGCACTCTGTCCAATTTGCGCCGTTATCTTTAGTTAGCTTGACCGAGGAGAAGTTCGTCTCCGCGCCTGCGCCGATGCCGGCGCTGGTGACGTAGGTGAGGGGCAGGAGCCATTGGCCGTCGGGCAGGACCAGCAGCGGGTGGCGGGTGAACGAACCGAGCTTGTCGAAGAGCAAAGAGGGCTGTGACCAGGTCTCGCCGTGGTCCTTCGAGATGACGTGCAGGACGTGCGCATTGGCCTCGCCGGCGTTGGCTCCCTGCGTGGTGTGGAAGAGATGGACGATGCCGTCGGGGGCTTCGAAGATGACCGGGTTCTGATAGGACTCGCCCTCGTGGCGGTCGATGAGTTTGGTGGCCGTCCAGCGCGAGGCTCCTTTGGGCAGGCGCGAAATCACGATGCCGACGTTGGATTCGCCCTCCCATGTGCCGGAGAACCAGACGCAGAGGGTGTCGCCGTTCTTCAGCTCCAGCAGGTTGGCGGCGTGAGAGCTGGGGTAGAGGACGGGCAGGTAGGCGTCGGTTTCTCCGGTTTGATTGTTCCTGCGCATGGCGCCGTCTGCCTGCGCCAGCACAGTGGGGTCGACGAGCGGCTTCAACGATGTGGTGGATGGCTGCGCCGGAGTTTGTGCGATCGCTACAGTAGCCATGGAGAGCAGGAGCATCGTTACTGAGAGGGTTTTCCGGGAAGTCATGGGTATGGACCTTCTTCTTTGGGCTGACACCCGATTTTGCGAAGAGTGCCGCTTTGCGGACTCCAAAATCCACCTTAGAGTACGCGATACGGAAGCGAAACGGGCGGATATATCTACAAATGATTCATATTTTCGGAAATTGTTGTCCAATATCAAAAATTGATGTTGACAATGCCTGATTGCCTTCCTTATCTTCTGCACCGAAATAGAAGTGGTCTGCGAAGAGGCCGCGGCTGGCCGGAACACTCGGCGTAGCGGCAGGCTCCTCGCAGGGGGAACGAGAACACCGGGCCATCTGCATAGGGAACACATAGAGCGCGTGAGCGCCAGAGTGAGGCATCCGGGTCCACCGTTCGGTTGATGTTTTCTGCTTCAAAGAGAGGACGATGACGATGAAGAAGATATTGTTAGCAAACCTGCTGCTGATGGTGCTTGGTTTCACGGCCACGGCGCGAGCCCAGTTTTCGAGCAGCCTGCAGGGTGTCGCAACCGATGCAACTGGCGCAGTAATACCGGGGGCAACGATCGTAGTGACGAATACGGACACCCGGGTGTCCACCACGGCCACAACCGGCGCGCAGGGAGAGTATCGCTTTTTGAGTCTCGCACCGGGGCCCTACGATGTGACCGCCTCGGCGAAGGGCTTTGCGACGCACAAGGTTTCAGTGACGCTATTGACGAACCAGACGATGAACCTTCCGTTCACGATGGGGATCTCGAACCAGTCGATTACTGTCGAGGTGACGGACCAGCCGCCGGTGCTGGATACGGCGGAGAACCGGACGCAGTTGACCCTCACCACCGAAGCGCTGACGGACCTGCCACTGGCGGGGCATGACCTGCTGGGGCTGACGTCGCTGGCGCCGGGCGTAACAGGCCTGGGCCTGCTGGGCAGCGGCGGCAACGGGCAATCGAACGATAACTACGCCGCTGAGACGCAATTGACAGCGAGCGCGAACGGACGCAGCAGCGTTGGCAATATGTTCGTGCTGGACGGCCTGGACATTACGAGCAACATTACGCCGGGCGTGCTGAACCTGGTCCCGAATCCGGACACCATTCAGGAGACGACGGTGCAGGTGAACGTGTTCAACGTGGACTACGGTCGGAGCAGCTCGATCGTTCAGGTGATGACAAGCAAGTCAGGCACGAGCCAATACCACTTTCTTGCGAGCCAGTACTATACGGCGAACTGGCTGACAGCACGAACCGAGTTCCAGCCAGTGGGCCCGTTCCCGCCCTTCCACAGCGTCAATATCTCGACGACGGCGAGCGGACCGGTGCCGAAGATCCATCAGATGTACTTCTTCACCGGGTGGGAGCCGCTGCTTTCGTTGACGCAGAGCCCGTCGTCGGTGACGTATGAAGATCCAGCGTTTACTGCGTGGGCCTCCTCGGCGTGGCCGCACTCTATCGGAGTCGGACTGCTGAAGCAGTATCCGGCGACCAACGCGACGACGACAAGCGTGGCGAAGTATGGCAGCGACCTGTTCCCCACCAGCTCTTCCACACCCTGCGGCACTGCATCGGCCGCGAACATTCCGTGCTCGCTGCCGGTTGTTGACAACGGCGTCTTCAATGCGACGAACACGCGCAACGCGCTGCAATACAACATCCGGCTCGACAAATACTTCAGCAAAGACCGCCTGTACGGGAATTACTATCGCACGGGCCTGGACCTGGGCGGGCCTTCGGTTCGCGTGGGCATGCCGCAGCCGCAGCACTACATCGTGCGCTCGCTGCAGGGCAATGAGACGCACACCTTCTCACCGAACATGCTGAATGATGCTGCATTCGGCGTACTGCGGATGGAGGGCCTGATCAATCCGACCGGGCCGTTCCATGTGCCGATCATCACGGTGTCGAACGGGTGGGGCACGCAGATGGGCATCAGCAAAGCCGACGAGAACTATATTCAGTATCACTACGTCTGGCGCGACGTCTTTACGAAGGTCTACCGGACGCACGAGATCAAAGCGGGGTACGACGGCTTCTGGGGCAACAGCAATCTGCTCTTTGGGCCGTTGAACTCCATCCCGACATATAACTTCCAGAATGTCGCGGCCTTCGTGCAGGACCAGGTGTTCACGGAATCCGGCGTGGCGTTTAACCTGCTGACCGGCCAACAGGCAGGGCTGTCGGGCGGCAGCTACCTTATCAAGGGCTCCATGACAGGCGTGTTCGGACAGGACACCTGGAAGGTGAATAAGAAGCTGACGCTTACCTACGGCCTGCGCTGGGACGACTTTGGCAATCCGGCTCCTGGGAACAGCGCGTCGATCGAGGCGAACTTCTTCTACGGCCCGGGCAGCACGATCACGCAGCAGGTTTCCAACGGCTACGTGAAGCAGGTGCCGAAGTCATTCAACAGTGCACTTACCGGCTGGAGCCCGCGGGTGGGCGCGGCATTCGATCCGACCGGCAGCGGCAAATGGCTGATCCGCGGCGGATGGGGTTTGTATCACGACTGGGTGACACTGGGGAACGTACAGAACGAGTTCGCGAATCCTCCGGCGCCTGCAGGCGTGACATTTCAGACGAATACCAGCGGGCCGGCCCCGCTGTACAGCGTAGGCACCAGCGATGTGTTTCCGTATGGGTATACGTATCCCGTGCTGCCGGCCAGCGGCTTGAATGGCAACGGCGGCATCACAGGCATCTCCTCGAGCATCGCTGGGAACGATCCGAACCTGAAGGTGACCAACACAATGAACTACACGGTGACGCTGGAGCGTGGGCTGACGCCGAACTTCTCGGTTGCCGCAGGCTACTCCGGATCGTACTCGTTCGATCTGTTCACCGACTTCGCCGGGCATACAACGAATGCGTACTATGGCGTGGACATCAACAACTTCCCGGGCAGCCTGATCCAGAACAACGGCACGTTTGTGCGGCTCAACAAAAACTTCGGCTCGGTGCGTTATACGGTAAACGGGCCGACGTCAAACTACAACGCATTCATCACGTCGGTGAAAGGCCGGTTCCTGCACCGCGGCTTCATCAATGCGTCATACACGTATTCGCGGTCGTACGACGACGCCGGGACGTACCCGACGGTGCAATCGAACACGCTCAACTACAAACAATACTGGGCGCCGTCGAACTGGGACGTGCCAAACCGGTTGTCGATGGGGGTGGCATATGAGCTGCCCGGCCTGCGCAGCGGACTGAGCTTCCTGAAGGTGCTGACGAACGGATGGAAGCCGAGCGCGGTCACGATTCTGCAGAGCGGCACGCCGTTCACGGTGTTGAATACTGCTGCGTATAAAGCAGGCCTCGCTGCCGGCAGCTCGATTACCAGCGCCAGCAGCGGCGATTACAACGCAGATGGCATCAACAGCGATACACCGAACATTCCGACCTATGGGTACAACATACCGACCACCCGCAAAGCGGAACTGGCAGGAGTCTTCAAGTCGACCGACTTCACCGCCCCGACGACGCTTCCCGGCGAAGGCAATGAGGCCTTCAACGCATATCGTAACCCCGGATACGCGAACACCGACTTCGCACTGCTAAAGAACACACACATCTACGAGCGGGCCAACCTGCAACTGCGGCTGGAGATGTACAACCTGTTTAACCGGGCAAGCCTGGGAGGAATCTCGTCGGGTGTGACCAGCTCTACCTTTGGCAAGGTGACCTCGCAGTACAACGCGCGCTTCCTGCAACTGGGAGCGAGGTTTGAGTTCTGACAAACAAAGGCAACGGCAGGACCGATATTTGTTACTGCTTATCCGGATCTGCCGTTGCCCGCTTTGCATAATTGTTTTTCTCCCGCCTGAAAGTCGAGTTGAGTTGAGCAATTGAGTGTTTGCAATGGAAGCACTCTTCGACGTCGTGGCCGGTTTGCAGCATTTATAAGAGGGGCCTGATGCAAGAGCACAATCGCAACACCGAGAGCAGACCATAGAGGAGTTCTCATGAATCGATTGCATCAAGCCATCAATGCGTCCAATGGAAGACCGGTGCTGGGCGCGGCGTTGTACTTTTACGATCCCATCTTCCTGGAGATCGCGGCCCTGATGGGCTTCAAGGTCGTCTGGATCGAGATGGAGCACGCAGGCATCACCTTTGCCGAAGCGGCGGATCTGTGCCGGATGGCGACGGGAACAGGAATGCTGACCATGATTCGCATACCCGATTCGCGACGGGAGAGTGTGCTGAAGGCCGCGGAATGTGGACCGGACATTATCGATGTTCCGATGGCCGACACGCCCGAGCAACTGACGGAGCTGGTTGAGTACTCACGGTTCGCTCCAGCGGGTCGCAGAGGAGTCTTCAGCTGCTCGCGCGCGCTGCAGTATGGATTCGGAGAGAGCATGGTGGAGGGGCAGCAGAGACTGAACAGTGAGCTGAGTCTGCTGGCACAGGTGGAGACCGCGGAGGCGCTGGCGCGTGTCGACGAGTTGGCAGCGGTGCCGGGCGTGGATATTTTCATCGGCCCGTCGGACATGGCGGCGAGCCTGGGCGTGCCCGGTCAGACGAGCCATGAGAAGGTACTCACTGCGGGCGAGCGAATCGTCGACGCGGCGCGCAGGCACGGCAAGAAGGTGGTGACAGCGTGCAGCCCGGCTGAGTACCTCCACTGGCTGAGGATGGGGATTGACCTGCTGTTCTGCACGAACGATATTGTGTGCCTGAAGATGGGCGCAAAGGCAGCGCTGAAGGCAGCTGCGGAGGCGATCGCTCAGGCGGAGGAAGACCAGCAGCTCACCAGCATTCGAACGAGAACCGTCTAGTTTCTTCAGAGCCTGATGGTGACATGGCTGCCGTTGAAGTCGAGCGGCCTGACGGCGGAGGCGCCGACTCCCGACAATACGCGCGCTGAATTTGCGCGTGGTGAAAGGGTGCATCGCGGCGCCGGGCGTGCGGGCAAGTGAGAGGGTGCGGGCGCTGTCGTTCCAGCTAATCTCGATGGTCGAGGAGATGCCGCGAGTATGATCCATCGAGATGCCGTCGTCCTCGTAGAGCGCGAAGCGGGCGTCAGCGCCGGGATAGATGTGGAGTTCGAGTGGCGCTGAGGATGGTTCGAGCGTCGACTGCTTGATGGGACCGAGCGGGAGGATGGTTCCGGCTTTGACGTAGAGCGGGAGTGTGGCGAGATCGACGGCGCGGGTGTGGATTGTGCCGCCTGCGATTGCCGTGGATTCGCTGGTCCAGTAGTCGAACCACGACCCGCGCGGCAGGTAGACAGTGTGTTCAGTCGCAGACTTGCTGGTGACAGGAGCCACCAGCAGGCTTTCGCCCCACATGTAGGCGTCGTCTACTGCTAACGCTGCGGAGTCGCCAGGGAATGAGAACCAGAGAGCTCGCATCAGTGGCATTCCTGTCTGGTGTGTATCGTGAACTGCGGAATAGAGGTAGGGCAGAAGCTGATAGCGGAGGTTGAGATATTTTCTGCAGATCTCTTCGACCTCGGGATGATGCAGGTCCTCGGGCGCTGGCAGAAGCTTTATATCATCTTCCACCGGGCCGAGTTCGCCGCGATTCCAGCCCCAGGGCAGACGCAGCATCCATGTGCGGCCGTGCGAGCGAAACAGTGGACAGAACGCGCTGAACTGGAACCAGCGGACGTAGAGTTCGGCGGTAAGCTCTTTGGTTGAGAAGAATCCGCCGGTGTCGGTGCCCCAGTATGGAATGCCGCTGAGCGCGGTATTGAGGCCGGCGGCGATCTGCGTTCGAAGCGTCTGCCAGGCCGAGTTCACGTCGCCCGACCAGAGAAAGCCGTACTGCTGCAGGCCCGCGTAGCCGTTGCGCTGAATCGAGAATGGGCGGACATTCGGGTGCTGCTCAAGCGAGCCCTCCCAGTACATGCGGTTGCGGTACGAACCGCGCCTGCGGGAGCAGTTCATCGCCGTCGTCGACCCACCAGCCGTCCATTCCGGTCTTGATGACCTCGATGTGATTCAGCCAGTAGTTCGACGCGTCATCGGGGTCGACTGAATGGTCCGATACTCTGCCGTGCAGATCGAACGGGACACCCAGCACATGCAGAATGACGCGAAAGTTATCGCTGTGCATCTGGTCGAACATGGCCTTCGGATCTGGGAATATCTTCGGATTGAAGGCAAAGGACCCGTGACCGGTATTCCAGCCTGAGGGCGCAAAGCCAGTGCCTAGATAGATCATCACGTCGCAGGGCAGCTTCTTTTCGCGAAAGGTCTTTGTCTCTGCGAGCACGGCCTCGCGGCTGGCGAGCGTGCGGTGCGATTGCTGGTACCCGAATGCCCAGAGCGGCGGCAGATGCGGCAGGCCACTCAGTTGAGCGAACTCTTTAAGCAGAGTCGCGGGCTCTTTTGCGAGGATCAGGAAAATATCTTGCGGCTGCACGGGCTCTGCGGGGCGAAAGACGCCTTGATTCCCGGTGAGGTCGAATGTGCCTTCGGGATGATGAAAGAAGATCGCCCAACCAGCGGGACTGATGAGCCATGGGATCGGCGAGCGGCCTCCGTTGATGAACTGGTCAGGCTTGAACTGGCCGTTGCGCATTGAATCGACGACACCGCGGCGGTCGAACTGATGGCCGCCCTCGCCGAGGCCGAAGACCTGCGTGTCGTGCAGATCGAAGCTCACCTTACCGGTTGCGTCGTCGAAGCTCAGGCTCTGCAGAACGGCGCCTGACTTGTTCTGCACCGATATAGCGAGCGGATTGCCGGCGACAACGACGCGATAGTTGCCCCATTCGATCGGCTTGTTCTGTGCGGCATCGCGCAGCTTCGTTGTTGCCGACGGCCAGGTGCGATCGCGCAGACCCTTTGCGGCGAAGGCGGTATCGGGCTGCAGGTGGGAAGCGGTTGCGATTACGCTGATGCGGAGTGTTGAATCCGTTACCGGCGTAATCCACAGCTCAACCTCGATGCCTCCCAACGTCAGACCATGAAAGCCACGTGAGGCATCGGTGAGGGTTTGGCCAAATGCGTGGGTTGCCCACGTTCCTGCTGCCGAAGCGCCAACTCCAGCGAGGAAGGTTCTCCTTGATACCGGTTGCTTCACGCACCACCTCAACGAGCGATGTCTCAGGCTGGTTCATTATGCCGCGTTCAAAATGAGTGTCAAGCACGAAGAATTCCGGCCTTCGCTGTCGCATTAACGTTCTTGATGTTCCAAGCCGTGCGGGCGAGCGGCGTGAGAGATGGGCAGCGTCATTGTGAACACCGATCCTTGCCCCGGCTGGCTCACGAGCGTCAATCGGCCGTCGTGCCTCTCAATGATCGCCTTGCTGATGGAGAGCCCCATTCCGGTGCCCGGAATATGTTCGCTGTGGATTGGAGCGCGATAGAAGCGGTCGAAGATCAACGCCTGTTCGCTCGGCTCAATACCGATGCCTCTGTCAGCGACGCTCACCGCGATATCGGGGCCGGTCTGTTCCGCGGAGATTATGATGGCTGAGCCGGGCGCGGAGTATTTGGCGGCGTTCTCGATCAGGTTACAGAGAACCTTCTGGATGAACTCAACATCGGCCCTCACGTTCGGAAGCTCCGGAATTCTGACGGTCAGCGAATGGCTGTGCTCCACTCCGGAGCACGACTCCAACGCCAGTCGAACCAGCTCGGGAACGCTCACCGATCCGAACTGCATCTTCACACTGTTTGCGTCGAGCTGCGCCATCTCGACGGCCTGTCCCACCAGGCGATCGATGCGGTCGCTCTCTTCGTCGATGATGGTGAGCAACTCCTTTCGCGCTTCGTCGTCGATCTTCTCCTCGCTCAGAAGCATCGTCGCGGCTCCTTTGATGGAGGTCAATGGAGTGCGCAACTCGTGCGTGATGGAATCGATCATCAGCGTGCGTAGGCGTTCACTCTCCTTGTTGGCTTCGTTGTGGGCCACGTCTTCGAGCGCCTGGGCTCGGTCCATCGCGATGGAGACCAGCCCGCCGATGGCGTCGGCTGTCTCCATGGAGAGCAATGCGCCCCGCAGCAGCAGCAGGCCGCGCGGCCTGACGCCGGCACGCAGCGGAATGAAGATCTCATCGCCGCGGCACTGCGCCGATGATATCGATGTGGCCTGTTGGCGCAGGTGCGGGAACTCGACTTCGGAGATGCGCTCCTGCCCGGCCTGATAGATCCGCTCCGGCTCCAGAAGGAAGAGGGCGCTCGACCGGGCCAGCGTTACGCTGACCACTACCTTTGGCACTATTCCCACAAGCTCCGCGACGTTTTCTGTCTGAAGCAATTCGCGGCTCAGGCGAAAGAGCATCTCCAGCTCGCGCTGCCGTGAGCGCGCCTCTTCGGCGTCGTTGCGAGCCCTCTGCGAGAGCCTGCTCCCGATGACGGCGGTGCAGAGAAAGGCCAGCAACGCCAGCCAGTTTTGCGGGTCTGCAATGGTAAATGTGCCAACGGGCGGGAGAAAAAAGAAGTTATAACAGAAGGTGGCGGCGATGGAGAGCACCACCGCCAACCGCAGGCCCCACTTCGCGGCGAGCACCAGAATAAACAGCAGCAGCGTTAGCGCCACGGTCGTCGGGTTGACGTGGAGCCAGCCGATATAGACGAGTACAATTCCGGCCAGAAGCAGAAACGAAAACGTCCAGCGAAAAATTGCGATGACGCGCTGCGAGTTCATAGAGGCATTCTACGGCGTGACGACAGAACGCAGATCTCCGGAAGACTGGCTGCTCTCAAGCGAGACCGAGAAGAAGCGCGGCCGCTTCAAGGTCTTTCTCGGCTACGCCCCGGGCGTGGGCAAGACCTTCAGCATGCTCAGCGAGGGCATTCGCCGCAGCAGCCGCGGCGAAGATGTCGTCATCGGCATTGTGGAGACGCATGGCCGCAGCGGCACGGCGGAGCTCGCCGCAAAGCTGGAGCAGGTGCCGCGCCGCGAGATCGACTACAAGGGCACGCTCTTCGCCGAGATGGACGTGGACGCGATCCTGGCGCGCATGCCGCAGGTGGCGCTTGATCGACGAGCTGGCGCACACCAATATCGAGGGCAGCCGCTTCGCCAAGCGCTACGAGGACGTGCTGCTGCTGCTGGAGAACAAGATCGACGTGCTCAGCACCATCAACATCCAGCACGTGGAGAGCCTGACGCCGCGCGTGCAAGCGCTCACCGGCATCACCGTTCGCGAGCAGGTGCCGGACTGGGTGCTGGACCGCGCCGACGAGATCGTCATCAGCGATCTGACGCCCGAGGCGCTGGTCACCCGCATGCGGCGCGGCGACATCTATCCGATGGAGCGCGTGGAGCGCTCGCTCTCCAACTTCTTCCGCCGCGGCAACCTGATCGCGCTGCGCGAGATGGCGCTGCAGCGGGTGACGCGCGCCGTCGACCGCACGCTGGACGATTATGTGAAGCGCAAACGGCTGGGCGCGCACTGGACCGTCGCGGAGAGGATCGCTGTGTGCATCAGCTCCAATCCGCAGGCGCGCGATCTGATTGCGCGCGGCGCGCGGCTGGCCGAGGCGTCTGGACGGCGAACTGTACGTCCTGCACGTGGCCACGGACCGCGATTATGACGCCGGAGCGCAAGCGCACGCTCGAGGCGCAGTCTGCAGTTTGCAGCGAACCTGGGCGCGCAGATCGTCCATCTGACGGGCACGAAGCGTCCCGTCCGCCACCGCGGCCTTCATCATCGAGAAGCGAATCACGCAGGCGATCTTCGGCCGCTCCGCGCTGCATGGACTGAAAAAATATCTGTACTATCTCGCGATCCAGAAGTTCATGTCCGAGGCGCCGCACGTCGATCTGCACATCGTCACGCAGGAGACGCGATGAAGAAGCGACATTCTTGTTGTCGATGACGAGCGCCAGATTACGCGCATGCTGCGCACCTCGCTGCAGAGCAATGGCTACGAAGTGATGCGTCGCGCAGAACGGGCTGGAGGCGTTCGACGCTCTTCGAGAGCGGACGCCCGACCTGATCATCACCGATCTCGCCATGCCGGAGATGAACGGCGTTGAACTGACCCAGGCTGTGCGACGCATCGCTCGAGACGCCCATCATCGTGCTGAGCGTGCGCGACACGGACGCAGATGAAGGTGACGGCGCTCGACGAGGGCGCGGACGATTACGTTACCAAGCCCTTCAGCATGCCGGAGCTGCTGGCGCGCGTGCGCGCGCAGCTGCGCCGCCTGCACGAGGCGGACGACGCCCGGCCGAGCCCGGATCTGAGCTGGGCGACTTTACGATCGACGTCGACGGCATCACGGTGATCGGTGCGCGGAGCAGAGATCCACCTGACGCCGAAGGAGTTCGACCTGCTGCTGCTGTTTGCGCGCAACGCCGGCTCGCGTGCTGACCCACAAGACTGCTGCTGCAGGGTGTCTGGGGACCGGCCGGCGAAGACCAGCCGGAGTACCTGCGTGTGCTGATTGCGCAGCTGCGCAAGAAGATCGAGCCGAGGCGAGCGGCCGCGATATATCCAAAGCGAGCCCTGGGTGGGCTATCGATTCGATCCCGCAGGCGAAGAGCAGCAGCTTAACGACTGTCTTAACGCCTTTTCTACGGATCTCTTACGGGATTGCCTTTCTACTTATAACGAAAGGTTTGTCTGATGCGTACTTACGTGTTGCTACGGCTCTTTTTGTCGCTGCCGCGATATTCGCTGCACTGGCATCGAATCAGCAGCTCGCATCAGTGCTCCTCAGGCTATCGCGATGCGACGCTACGAAGCAGTCACAGGCAATTCGTCGCCGGCGGCGATGTCACCTACCAGCTTCTAGAGCAGAGGAGCATCGCATGATCGATGTCATCTGTATCGTCGTTGCTGATCTTCGTGTTCTTCGGCGTTGCGCATGCTCTATGTCGACGGCGTGCGACCGCTGAAAGGAGGCCGCACCATGATTGAAAACATCGTTCTGCTCACTGTTTCCGGCTGGCTGCTGGTCTATCTCGTCTACGCTCTGCTTCGCCCGGAGAATTCTGATGTCACTCAACGGCTGGCTCCAAATCGCTCTCTTCATCGCGGTCAGTGCTGCTGCTCGCGAAGCCCATGGGCAGCTACATGGCGCGTGTCTTCGAGCGCCGCAAGACCTTCTCGATCCGTCTGGTCCCGTGCGAGCGCCTGCTCTATCGCCTGACCGGCGTCAAGCCCGAAGAGGAGATGCGCTGGACCGAGTACGCGCGTCGCGATGCTGATCTTCAGCGCGGCGACGCTGCTGCTGACCTATGTCATCGAGCGGCTGCAGCATCTGCTTCCGCTGAATCCGCAGCACCTGCCCGGGGTCGAGCCGGTCCTCGCGCTGAACACCGCCATCTCGTTCACGACCAACACCAACTGGCAGGCCTACAGCCCGAGTCCACGATGAGCTATCTCACCCAGATGCTCGGGCTGGCGACGCACAACTTCTGGTCGGCCGCCGTGGGCATGGCGCTGGCGATCGCGTTCATCCGCGGCATTGCGCGCCGCGAGATGAAGACGCTCGGCAACTTCTGGGTCGACCTGACCCGCGGCACCCTCTGGGTTCTGCTGCCGATCTCGCATCGTCTTCGCGCTCGCGCTCGTCTCGCAGGGCGTGGTCCAGAACTTCCAGCCCGTACGACACGGCGAAGCTGGTCGAGCCGCAGAACGTACGACCGGCACGGATGGCAAGACCGACGACCATCGTCACCACGCAGACCATCGCGCAGGGCCCAGTCGCCTCGCAGGAAGCCATCAAGATGCTCGGCACCAACGGCGGCGGCTTCTTCAACGCCAACAGCGCGCATCCGTTCGAGAATCCCACGCCGCTCTCGAACTTCCTGCAGATGCTCTCCATCTTTCTCATTCCCGCCGGCCTCAGCGTCACGCTCGGGCAGATGGTCGGCTCGCCGAAGCACGGCTGGGCGGTGCTCGCGGCGATGGTCGATCCTCTGGTTCGCGGGCGTCGCTGACGTGCTACTGGGCGGAGTCGCAGCCGAACCCGCTGCTGCATGGCGTCGACCAGCACGTCTCGCTGCACGCAGTCCGGCGGCAACATGGAGGGCAAGGAGGTGCGCTTCGGCATCGCCAACTCCGCGCTCTTCGCCACCGTCACCACCGACGCCAGCTGCGGCGCGGTGAACAGCATGCACGACTGCTTCACGCCGCTCGGCGGCCTGGTGCCGCTGACCAACATCCTGCTCGGCGAGATCGTCTTCGGCGGCGTGGGCGCGGGCCTCTACGGCATGCTGATCTTCGTCGTCATGGCCGTCTTCATCGCCGGCCTGATGGTCGGCCGAACGCCGGAGTACCTGGGCAAGAAGATCGAAGCCTACGACGTCCAGATGGCGATGCTCTACCTGCTCATCTTTCCGCTGATCATCCTCGGCTTCGCCGCCGTCGCGGTGCTGATGCCGAATCTCGGCCTCAGCAGCCTCGCGAACCACGGCCCGCACGGCCTCTCGGAGATCCTCTACGCCTACACCTCCGCGACGGGCAACAACGGCTCCGCCTTCGCCGGCCTGAACGCGAACACGCACTGGTACAACTACTCGCTCGGCATCGCGATGTTCTTCGGCCGCTTCCTGATGATCGTCCCGATGCTGGCTATCGCCGGCAACCTCGCCGGCAAGAAGATCGTGCCCGCCATCCGCAGGCACCTTCCCGGTCACGACGCCGCTGTTCACGGTGCTGCTCATCGGCGTCATTCTCATCGTCGGCGCGCTCACGTTCTTCCCCGCGCTCTGCCTCGGCCCGATCCTCGAGCATCTGCTGCTGCACGCCGGCCACAGCTTTCTAGCAGTGCAGAATTCAGCGAGCAACGACAATGATGACTACACATGCAAAGCCGCCGCTCCCTCTTCGACTCGCAGATCGTGCGCCGCGCCTCCGTGGACGCGCTCGTCGAAGCTGAATCCCGCGACGATGATGAAGAACCCTGTCATGTTCGTCGTCGAGGTCGGCAGCGTCCTCACCACGGTGCTGCTCTTCGCGAACTCGTGCACGCATCACGGCCACTTCCGCTTCGACCTGCAGATCACGCTCTGGCTCTGGTTCACGGTCCTGTTCGCCAACTTCGCCGAGGCCATGGCCGAAGGCCGCGGCAAGGCGCAGGCCGACGCGCTGCGCCAGGCGAAGTCCGAGACCACCGCGTACCGAGTCTGATGAACGGCGCAGTCGAAGAGGTGCCCAGCTCGCAGCTGCGCGTCGGACGATGTCGTCCGCGTCGTCGCCGGCCAGATGATCCCCGGCGACGGCGAAGTCATCGAGGGCGTCGCCTCGGTCGACGAATCCGCCATCACCGGCGAATCCGCGCCGGTGATCCGCGAGGCTGGCGGCGACCGCTCCGCCGTCACCGGCGGCACGCGCGTGCTCTCGGACGTGATCACCGTCCGCATCACCTCCAATCCCGGCGAGACCTTCCTCGACCGCATGATCGCGCTGGTCGAAGGCGCCGAGCGGCAGAAGACGCCGAACGAGATCGCGCTCAACATCCTGCTCGCCGGCCTCACGATCATCTTTCTGCTCGCGGTCGTCACGCTGCAGCCCTTCGCCATCTACTCCGGCGCGCCGCAGACGGTCTTCGTGCTGATCTCGCTGCTGGTCTGCCTCATCCCGACCACCATCGGCGGTCTGCTCTCCGCCATCGGCATCGCGGGCATGGACCGCCTGGTGCAGCACAACGTGCTCGCCACCTCCGGCCGCGCGGTGGAAGCCGCCGGCGACGTGAACACGCTGCTGCTCGACAAGACCGGCACCATCACGCATCGGCAACCGGCAGGCCTCGGAGTTCGTCGCCGCGCCCGGCGTCACCGCGGAGCAGCTCGCCGACGCCGCGCAGCTCTCTTCGCTCGCCGACGAGACGCCCGAAGGCCGCTCCATCGTTGTGCTCGCCAAGGAGCAGTACAGCCTGCGCGGCCGCGAGCTGGCGCAGCTGAACGCGGAGTTCGTTCCCTTCACCGCGACTCACGCGCATGAGCGGCATCGAGGTGGACGGCCGCAGCATCCGCAAAGGCGCCGTCGACGCCATCGCCGCGCTATCTGCAGGAGCACGGCTGCAGACTTCCCGACGAGGTTCGCGGCACCGTCGACGACGATCGCGCGCAGCGGCGGCACGCCGCTGGTCGTCGCGGAAAACGGCCGCGCGCTCGGCGTCATCCACCTGAAGGACATCGTCAAAGGCGGCATGCGCGAGCGCTTCGACCAGCTCCGCGCCATGGGCATTCGCACCGTCATGATCACCGGCGACAACCCGCTCACCGCCGCGGCCATCGCCCGCGAAGCCGGCGTCGACGACTTCCTCGCCGAGGCCAAGCCGAAGGACAAGATGGACCTCATCAAGCGCGAGCAGGCCGAAGGCAAGCTGGTCGCCATGACCGGCGACGGCACCAACGACGCGCCCGCGCTCGCCCAGGCCGACGTAGGCGTGGCCATGAACACCGGCACGCAGGCCGCGAAGGAAGCCGGCAACATGGTCGACCTCGACTCCAACCCGACCAAGCTCATCGAGATCGTCGCCATCGGCAAGCAGCTCCTGATGACGCGCGGCGCGCTGACCACCTTCTCCATCGCCAACGATGTCGCCAAGTACTTCGCCATCATTCCGGCGATGTTCGCCGGCGTCTTCCCGGTGCTGCAACGCGCTCAACATCATGCACCTGCACAACCCCGAGTCCGCCATCCTCTCCGCGCGTCATCTTCAACGCGCTCATCATCGTCGCGCTGATCCCGCTGGCCCTGCGCGGCGTCGGCTACCGGCCGATGTCCGCGGCCGCGCTGCTGCGGCGCAACCTGCTGGTCTACGGCCTCGGCGGCATCATCGTGCCCTTCATCGGCATCAAGCTCATCGACATGCGCCATCACCGCGCCTCCATCTCGCATAAGGATCCATCATGAAGAAGCACATCATCACCGCCACGCTCTACACCGCAATCACCGCGCTGCTTCTCGGAGTTGGTTATCCTCTAGCCGTCACCGCCATCGCGCAGCTTACGATGCATAACAAGGCGAACGGCCAACTCATCAACCGCAACGGCGAACTCATCGGCTCACGCCTTATCGGCCAGCCTTTCACCGGCCCAGGGTACTTCCACAGCCGGCCCTCCGCCGCGGGCTCGGCTATGACGCTACCGCCTCCGGCGGGTCCAACCTCGCGCCGACCAGCAAGGCCCTGCTCGACCGCGAGAACGCGAGCATCACGGCAGAAAACTCCGGCTCGCCCATCCCAATCGACCTCGTCACCGCCTCCGCCTCCGGCATCGATCCTGATATCACCCCTGCAGCAGCCTACTATCAGGTGCAGCGCGTCGCCCTGGCGCGTCACCTCTCCGAGGACGCACTCCGTCAGCTTGTTACAAGCGCAATCGTACCTCGACAATTCGGCCTCTTCGGCGAGCCCAGGGTCAATGTTCTCCAACTCAATCTGGCGCTCGACCACCTCAACAAGTAAGGTGTCTCACGCAGCTCTGCACCAGATCGAACCATTTCCTGTTGAATTTCGTCTAAGTATTTGCCAGGAATTGAAGAATTCGCAGTGCGCAGGGCACTCTGGCCAAATTTGCCCTGATAATGAAATGATTGTCATCGATGTTTGGTGCCGACAAAACGCGGGTGCTCCAGCTGGGCGGGATTCTGATAGCTGGAGCGTTCCTGCTATGCACCGGCTGCAGGGCTCGCGGCAGCGACAAGCCCATTGGGAAGGTCGTGCAGATTAAAGCACCGCTCGGGCTGCCTCCCGTGCCGATTCCGGCAGACAATCCTCCTACTGCTGAGACGATTGCCCTAGGGCGCAGACTGTTTTACGACCCCAGGTTGTCGAAAGACAACACCCTGGCCTGTGCAACCTGCCACAATCCTCTGGAGGGATTTTCGAACGGCGTGCCTGTCTCCAGGGGCGTGGGTGGCGCGAATGGGGTTCGCAATGCTCCCACGGTGATTGATGCAGCCTACCTTCCGTTGCAGTTCTGGGACGGCCGAGCCGCCAGTCTCGAGGAGCAGGCAGGTAGCCCCATCGCCGACCCGGTGGAAATGGACCAGACCCACGACGTCTCAGTCGCGAAGCTCGAAAAGGACCCCGTCTACAGGACGATGTTCAGGGCCGCATTCGGTTCGGACACCATCACCATCGTCCGGGTGGAGAAGGCAATCGCCAGCTTCGAGCGAACGATTCTGAGCGGGAACTCCGCCTTCGACCGATACGAATACGGCGGCGACAAAACAGCCCTTACCCCGGCTCAGATTCGGGGACTTGCCATCTTCCGCGATCCCAACAAAGGCAACTGCGCGGCCTGTCACACCATTGATTCCAAATATGCCCTCTTTACCGACGGAAAGTTCCACAACATCGGTGAGGGCGCGAGCGACGACGGCAGCTTCAAGGACATCGGCCGCTACCACGAGACGAAGGTCGAGACCGACAAAGGCGCCTTCATGACCCCAACCCTTCGCAACGTCGCCAATACTGGCCCGTACATGCACGACGGCAGTCTCCAGACCCTGGACGAGGTCGTCTCCTTTTACGCCGGAGGCGCAAACTCCAATCCTTATCTGGATAAAGAGATCCGCGCCATTCAACTCTCCGGCCAGGACCGCATCGATCTGGTAGAGTTCCTGAAGTCGCTGACAGGCGAACTGCCCCCAAACGTAGGGCCGCCGGGGAAGGAGTAAGCTAGCCATCTGCTATGAAAATCTTGCGTTTATTTAACCTGGGTTGCCTGTGCTGTGCGATCGCGCTAACTATCGGATGTTCGGGTAAGGGGAAGACGGAGCAACCGTCGGCCCCCGCCGCCGCACCCACCCCATCATTTTATGAAGTCGACCCCGCAACGGCCGGCTCGATTACGGGAACCCTGCGCTATACAGGGAAACGTCCGACCCCCGAAGCTCATCAATATGAGCGAAGACCCCGCATGCGTCGAGGCGCACCACGGCAAGGCCCACGACGAGTCGCTGGTGGTGAACTCCAAAGGCAGGCTCGCCAATGCATTCATCTATGTGAAGTCGGGCCTTGAGGGGAAGAACTTCGCGGTGCCGGCAACGCCCGTCGTCATCGATCAAGCAGGATGCTGGTTCCGTCCACGTGTGCTTGGGATTCAGGTCAACCAGGTCCTGCAAGTCATCAATTCAGACCCGGTGACCCACAATATTCACCCGATGGCCGTGGTGAATCGCGAATGGAACCACAGCATGGGACCAGGCGATGCGCCCATCAACCGCAAGTTCCTCAAGCCGGAGATCATGATTCCGGTGAAATGCAATATCCATAGCTGGATGCACGCCTTTATCGGCGTAGTAGACAATCCATACTTCGCCGTATCCAAAGACGACGGGACCTTCGAGATTAAAAATCTCCCTCCCGGCAACTACACCATCGCCGTCTGGCAGGAGAAACTGGGCACCCAGGAACAACAGGTAACTGTGACTCCAAATAAAAGCACGGCGATACAGCTCACTTTCAAGGGACAATAAATCAGCTCAGGATGGGATCTGGATAGCTCCATCCTGACGAAGCTGTTCGATCTCTTCGGCTGAGTAACCCAGCCGCTCTAGAACCAGCGTGGTGTCCTGCCCAAATGCCGGCGCTGCAAAAGGCTGCGGTCCAGGCGTCGCCGCGAATTTGATCGGCCTCGCGAGTCCGCGATACCTGCCGACCACCGGATGTTCAAAGGGCGCGACCATCTCTCCCGCCAGCACCTGTGGGTAATCGAACATATCTTCAATGCTTCGCACTGCGCCGCAAGGCACGCGTTCGCCGAAGATCTCCTCCCACTCAAGCGCGGTGTGAGCAAGTAGCGCAGCTCGCAGCTTCGGAACTATCTCGCCTGCGCATTGGGCGCGCTTCTTCACCGTCGAGTACCTGGGATCTGCCGCCATCTCCGGCAATGAGATCAGCTCGCATAGGGACTCCCAGAAGTGCGGCGTATTCGCAGAGATATAAATATCGCCCTGCCGTGTCGGATGGATTCCCGTGATGCCGCCGGAGCGCATGTCTCTTCCGACGTCGCGAGGCTCCTTCTCCGCCCAGATAAAACGCCCCGACTGCATCGCCAATGCACTGCCAAGCAGTGACACGCCGATGGACTGTCCCTCGCCACTGCGTTCGCGATGATAGAGCGCGGCAGAGATGGAATAAGCCAGCATCGACGCGGCGTAGAAGTCCACCACAGAGCCGTAGACGATCTCCGCCTGACCGCTGTTCTCTCCCTGAAACGTGCAAATCCCGGTCACGCTTTGCAGCACCTGGTCGTAGCCGGCCTTGTCCTTGAGGGGACCGGTATCGCCGTAACCAGTCAACGAACAATAGATCAGATTTGGCTTGATCGCCCGCAGAGCCTCGTAGTCGATGCCCAGGCGAGCCGGCACCGAGGGCCTGAAGTTATGCACGAAGACATCGGCCTCCTTCACGAGTCGCTTGAGCGCGGCCAATCCCCCCGGCTTCTTCAGATCGAGCACAATGCCGAGCTTGCTCCGGTTGGTCCCAAGAAATGCGCGCGACTCACCCTCAAGAGTCGACGGATAGTGCCTCAACGTGTCTCCCGTCGGAGGTTCAATCTTGATTACATTCGCGCCCAGGTCCGCCAGCAGCGTGCATCCGTAAGGACCGGCGATGTACGCGCTCAGGTCCAACACATTAATTCCAGTCAAAGGGCCACGAGAAGCAGCATCCCCAGCCTCCAACATAGCCTTTTCTCGCTCCGGCATCGATTCCAGCTCCTTACCTCTGCGCAATCATTCCCAGCTTCGCAGCGAGCTTCACCACGCCCTGCGCCTTCGCAATCACCGGCACGTCGACCATCATCCCATCGAGCACGAATGCTCCCACTCCGCGCTGCTTCGCCTCGTCCGCAGCCAGCAGAAGCGCCTCCGCCCGAGCCAACTCATCCTGAGTGGGCGCAAAAACCTCATTCGCAATCGGCACCTGCGACGGATGAATGCAGCTCTTCCCGGCGAAGCCAAGGTTGCGAGCATCCTCCGCGTCCCTGCGAAATGCATCTCCATCTTTCACGTCGACGAACGCGCTGTCGAAGGCTGCAATTCCAGCCTCAGCCGCCGCGCACCGCACCGCCAGACGAGTCGCATCGAGTGCCTGTCGATTCGGTGTCCTGATTCCCAACGCCTGCGAGAGATCGACAAAGCCCAGTTGCAGTCCAATCACTCGCGGGTCCGCCGTAGCAATCTCGTACGCCAGCCGCAATCCCTTCGGCGACTCAATATTGGCAAGAATCCCGATCTGCCGTCCCAGCCCCGCAGCCTCCTCCGCTTTGCTGATCGCGTCGGCAGCCGTCAGCACATCGTCTCGCGACTCTGCCTTAGGCAGGTTGATGACATCCAGCCCAGCTCCAACGATCTCTTCGACATCAGCCTGGAACAGGCCGCTCGCAAGCCCATTGACTCGAACGACTACCACCTTCTCGCTAGCGCTGAGACCGTTGTCCAGAAACGCGGCGATCGCCTTCCGCGCCTCATCCTTCTTAGCCTCCACGACCGAATCTTCAAGGTCGAAGGACAAAGCATCCGCGTCGCCCTTCAACGCCTTCGAAAAAAGCTCAGGCCTTGATCCCGGCACGAACAGCTTGCTGCGCATCGGATGGTGCAGTCGAGGGTTGCTAAGAGACTTCAATGCTCCGCCTTCCGGATGTTGCCTTCCACCGCTGTCCATCGGAGGTGCCACTTCCCAATCTGTTGCAACGAATTTCGGTTTCCAACCGAAATTAAACGGCTGTTCAATTCAGGAGGGGAAATGGGTTCAATTGCAACAGAAACGGTGTGCATCATGGGTTCGAAAGTAGCAGCTATCTGCATGGCCTAACAAGCGCTTAACCGTACCGATACCGCAACATTCTTGCGCGGCCACCGCTTTGGGGCTTGTAATCTCTCCTGCCGCCGACGATGGACTTTAGGAATAGGTCTTGCAAGCTACGCGGCTGGGAGTTCAAACACCAGAAAAATGACTCAACCTACCCTATTTGCAACCCATTGGTCCTGTTACCTGTACGGTACCGTTACTTCGTTGTTCGACCAGTTTGCCGGTGTTAGCATTCCGATACTTTCTACCGGGTCTCACCTTGTCTCTGAAAAGAGAACTTCCCCTTGGTGACACTCATCCCTTACGAACCTTTCTTCGTAATCGCAAGCGGTCGAAAGCGACTCACAAACCCACGTCGCAAGCTGAAGGACTCGATATTTTCAACTTTCTGATTTGGAGCAATCTTCACAAAGTAAGGCAACAGAGATCCCCCTATGATATCGAGTCAAATCGAGACGAAGCTGGCAAGACTGCTGATAAACGGAGAATGGACGGAGGGCGCAAAGACCTATCCCGTCTTCGATAAGTTCTCCGGCGAACTTATCGGCCACGCTGACTGCGCCTCAAGGGATCAGGTGGCGGCTGCAGTCGCCTCCGCGCAGCGTTCGTTCCAAACGATCAAGCTCGATGCATATCAGCGTTACGAGATTCTTTCGCGAGCGGCCCAGCTTATCGAGAGCCGCCGCGAAGAGATTATTCAAACCATTATTGCGGAGGCAGGTTTTCCCTTCTCTGACGCCTCCAACGAAGTCACCCGCGCCATCCAGACATTCATTCTCTCCGCGGAAGAAGGCAAGCGCCTAACCGGCGAAGGCGTTCCCATTGAGACGTCCCCCGGCAATGCGCATCGCATGGCCTTCACCATTCGCCTGCCCCGCGGGGTTGTCTGCGGAATCACCGCGTTCAACTCGCCATTTAATATGGTGGCGCACAAGGTGGCGCCGGCTCTCGCCTCAGGCAACACGGTCATCGTCAAGCCTCCTCAGCCCACTCCGTTCAGCGCTGTCATTCTCTTTGAAATTCTTGTGGCCGCGGGCATGCCTCCTACCCACATTCAACTTGTGCAGGGCGACGGAGCCGAGGTCGGCGGCTACCTCGTGCAAAATCCCGACATCGCCTTCTACACCTTCACCGGCAGCACGAACGTGGGCAGGCTCGTGCGGGCAGGCGTCGGTCTGCGACCAAGCGCGCTCGAACTCGGCAGCATCGCCGCAACCATCGTCTGTGAAGATGCTGACCTTGAGCGAGCCGCGCCGCGCATAGCGAATGCAGGCTTCCGCCGCGCCGGTCAGGCCTGCACCTCCACGCAGCGACTGTTCGTGCATCAGGACGTCCTCGATCGCTTCACGGAACTGTTCATCGAAGCGACCCAGAAGCTGCCCGTCGGAGATCCCCACGATCCGAAGACCATCATCGGCCCCATGATTAGCGAAGCCGAGGCCCAGCGAGCCGAGAGCTGGATTCTCGAAGCCCTGAACCAGGGCGCGCATATCCTGCTCGGCGGAAAGCGCTGCGGCGCGCTGCTTTATCCAACCATCCTGACCGGCGTCCGCAACGACATGCGCGTTGTCTGCGACGAGATCTTCGCGCCCGTGCTGTCGATTATCCCGTACAGCTCGCTCGACCAGGTCATCGACGACATCAACGCAACCCCGTCCGGTCTCGCCACCGGCATCTTCACGCAGGACATCAACCGCGCCATGCTGTCCGCGCGAAAGCTGCACGTCGGGCTGGTCCACATCAACGAACCCTCCGCCAGTCGCGCCGACCTGATACCCTTCGCCGGAGTGAAGGAAAGCGGCCTCGGCCGCGAAGGCCCGAAATACGCTATGCAGGAAATGACAGAAGAGCGTCTCATCACCATAAGTCTTTCTTAGGAGAAGGAATCGAATGACCGGAGCGATGTTTATCGCGGAATGCCTGAAGCAGGAAGGTGTCGAAAAAGTATTCGGGCAGTGTGGGCACACAAACTACGCTCTTATTGACTCGTGTCAGAAATTTGGGATCGAATATGTATCCTTTCGGCACGAGCAGCTCGCTGCCCACGCTGCGGACGCCTACTATCGCGTCTCGCACAAGCTGGCCGTCCTCAATGTCCATCTCTCGCCCGGCATGACCAACGCCTTGACCGGAGTCGTAACCGCCGCCGCCGACTCGACCCCCATGGTCGTCATCTGCGGCAATACCCCCTCCTACCATCACGCCCGCGAGGCCCATCAGCAGATTCGCTTCCACGCCGACGCGTCGCAAGGAGACATCTACAAGCCCATCACCAAGCGCGTTTGGAGAATCGACGACGCCAAAGCTCTCCCCGACGTCATGGGCAGAGCGCTCAACCTCTCGCAGACAGGAAGGCCCGGCCCCGTCCTCCTCGACGTCCCGATGGACGTCTTCTCACAGCAGGTCACCACCGAGCTCTGCACCCACTGCCGGCGCCCGAACTACCCACGTGTCGTAGGGGACAGCAACGGCATCGCAGCAGCAGTAAAGGCGCTCCGCGAGGCAAAGAAGCCGGTCATCTTCGCCGGCAACGGCATCCTGCTCTCCGAAGCCTGCGACGAGCTGCGCGATTTCGTCGAGCTCAGCGGAATTCCCATCGCCACCACGCTGATGGGCAAAGGCATCTTCCCGGAGAACCACCCGCTGTCTCTCGGCATGACCGGCATCTGGGGTTCGCGCGTAGCCAACGACACGACCCGCGAAGCGGACGTCATTCTCGCCATCGGCACTGCCTTCGGCGAAGCCGACTGCAGCTCCTGGGACCCGCGTTATACCTTTGCCATCCCGCCATCGCGGCTCATTCAGATCGACATCGATCCCCAGGAGATCGGCAAGAGCTACCCAGCCTCTATCGGAATCGTCGGCGACGCCAAGGCAACGCTCAGGGAACTGATACGTCAGTACAAAGAGTGCGGTAAGCCCGTCGCAACCTACCCTGCCACCGTCCTGGCCGAGCGAAAGCAAAAGTGGCAGGACGAGCTCGCCGAAAGCCAGAAGGACGAAGGCAAGCCCATCCACCCAGCCCGTCTTCTCGCCGAACTCGTCGCGGTCATTCCCGACGATGCCATCGTGGTCACCGACGTCGGCTGGAACAAGAATGGAGCGGGACAGCAGCTGCAGTCACTCAAGCCCGCGACCTTCATCACCTCGGGCGGCATGGCTACGATGGGCTTCTCACCCGGTGCTGCAATCGGCGCGCAGCTCGGCGCACCGGATAAAAAGGTCGTGTGCCTGGTCGGCGATGGCGGCCTGCTGTCTGCGCTCGGAGCCCTTGCAACCACCGTAGAGCTGAATACGCCGGTGCTCTTCCTGCTCTTCAATAACTATTGCTACTCGACCATTCGCACAGTCGGAAGCACCTACTTCAAGAACACCTACGGCACCGAGTTCACCACTCCCGACGGCGCGCCCTACAACCCCGACTTTCCCCTGTTGGCAAAAGCCTTCGGCATCGAGAGCGATCTCGTCATCGAGCCCTCAGACCTCGCAGGCGCGTTCAAGAAGGCTCTGGCCGCTACGAGACCGTATCTCCTCGAAGTCCGCACCCGTGGCGACGTGCCGATGCCCCGCACCGGCTACTGGGACATCGCAGACTTCCTGCGGCTCGGCAACGATTGACCGATCACTGAGACCTAATAGACGACCACCTTGCCCGTAGTCCTGGGCGAGGTGCAGTCGTTATAGAAGTACTCCCCTGCCTGCTTGAACGTATAGGTAAACGACTGCCCCGGCTGCAACGGCCCCGAGTTGAAGAGCCCTTCATAAAACTGCACCGCGCAATGCGCCGTCTTATTGCCCTCAGGATTCAGGAACGTAACCGTAGTCCCCACCGGCACGCGCAGATTCTGCGGAGCCATTGAGTTCTGCGTCGTCGACTCCGCGTCCACGGGTGCCCCATTGCGCCACGCACGGTTCAGATAGATCGTATTCTTCACCGCCGTTCCCTCGACGGCAGCCGCAAAGATCGCCTGTCGCATCGAAGGCGGCGTCGGCGCAACCGCCTGCGCAACCTGTCCACCCAGCTTGAATGCCCAAAGATTATCGCCCCTCGGCGAGTTATACGTGAGTGCGTTCCCACCCGCGAATACCGCAATATACTGCTCCCCATCAACCTGATAACTAATCGGGCTGGTGTGGACTCCCGCTCCCGTCTGAAATCTCCACAACTCACGCCCATCCTTAATATCTAAGGCCAGCAGCACGCCATCCGGCTGACCGATGAACATCAGATCGCCCGCCGTTGTCAGCGTGCCGTTGCCATTGGAGAGGGCCCACGGCATATCTCGTTGCCACACTATCTTATGCACCGCGGGATCGAAGGCCAGCACCTTGCCGCTGCGCTTCGTGCCCAGCGGCCGAAATCCAACCCCTCCATCGGTAATGGAGTGCGCAGCATCAATAATTCCGACCCCTGTGTAAATCAAATGCGTGCGCGGGTTGAATGACAACGCATTCCAATCATTCCCGCCGGCAATGCCCGGAGCCGTAACTATAGGTTCATCCGTATGCGGAGTGAAGATGCATCCTGTCTTAAACCCGGGCGGAGGCTGCGTAGGACCGCTCTTCTCCGGACAAAGCGGCACCAGCGAGTCGCCCACAGGAAATGGCTGCGTCGGCCATGTCTTCTGCAGCGGCTCCTGCGGCACCGGCTTCTCAACGATCGGAGTCAGCGGAGTTCCATCTGTGCGATCGAGGATGTACCACATCCCTGTCTTGCTGCCATACACTACGCCCTTTCTCATCTTGCCTGCGACAGTCACATTGATCAGCACTGGCGCCATCACATTGTCCATGTCCCAGATGTCGTGGTGGACAGACTGGAAGTACCACACGCGCTTCCCCGTCTTAGCCTCAAAAGCGATGATCGAGTCGGCGAAAAGGTTCTGCCCCGGACGATTAGCCCCGTCAACAGCCGGCCCGCGCGCATTTCCGAAGGTCCAGTAAAGCAGCCCAAGCTCCGGGTCGATCGCCGGGTGCATCCACGGCGCAGCGCCGCCGGTCTTCCACGCGTCTCCGCCGCCCCAGGTCTCGTTGCCGGGCTCACCGGGCCCCGGCGCGGCATGAAACGTCCAGACCGTGTCGCCCGTATTGGCATTCAGCGCATACGCAGCACCGCGAGATCCGTCCGCCGTGCCCAGATAGATCATGCCGTCGTAATAGATGACCGCCGTCTTCAGCGAGCCCTCCGTCCTATCGGGCGAGACCTGCTTCTCCCACACAACAGCGCCGGTCTCCTGATTCAAAGCGACTACCTCACTATCCGCCAGCGTCGCGAACACCTTGCCGCCCCCCACCGCAACGCCGCGATGAAGCTGCGGCCCGGACTTCGAAGCGTACTTCCACTGAATCTTGCCGGTCTTTCCGTCCACGGCAAACACGTTGCCCTGCGTCGTCTCCACATAGAGCACGCCCCCCACAGCCACCACCGAGGCTTGCTGGAACTGTTCCGTCGATCCGCCCTCCAGGTTGTCGTGCCACGCCCCGCCGAGTTGAGCGATGTTCGACTTGTTGATCTTGGCAAGAGACGAGTAGTTCTGATTGCCGAAGTTGCCCCCAACCTTAGGAAAGTCATTGCCCGCCGGCTCACAACACGATTGCCCCAGGGCATGTGACAGATGCAGCACCGACACCAGCAAACCCGAAACCAGAATTCCTCTTTTCATCACCTCTCCTGACTAGAAAGCACAACCGCCAAAGGCATTTATGCCCGGGACTCAAATACTATGACTTCCGGAGACAACTCATTCTGCAAACGGCATAGAAGAATTGTCAATCGCGCATAGCGCACAATTAGCCGCTATGCGCACAACGTCTTCTCTTACCTCGTAGTCGTCACAATACGCATGAAGCAAAAAAACTGGCCGCGAACAATATCCGCGGCCAGCTCTGGTTGGAGTTGCAATCAGTCTAGAAGGAAGCCTTGATCGCAAGCTGCATAATGCGCGGACCTTGGGTTGTTGAGGTTGAAATCAGGCCAGCGTTAGGGGTTGGAGCGGTGATGTTTCCCGAGTAGAGAGTAGCGCTCGGACTGCCAATCTGAGTGTGGTTGAGTGCATTGAAAGCCTCAGCCCGGAAGTCCAGCCTGATATGTTCCGGGAGTGTGAAGGACCTCCACGCCGCCAGATTAAGGTTCCAGTTGGCCGGGCCAACCAGGTCATTCCTGTGCTCATTGCCGAACGTTCCGTAGGCCGGAGCCGCGAAGGCGCACGGATTGAACCAATACGCTAAGTTGTGGACCGTGGCTGGTGCGACGCAGCTGGGATTGGCGCTGACCGCTCCACCCACGTTCGGATTTCCTACGATGTTGGGGCGATCCCGTCCAACGCCCGTCAGAGAGACGTCATAGCCGGTCGATATGCTGTAGTTGCTTCCGGTCGAGGCCGTGAAGATACCTGAACCATTCCAGCCACTCACAAGGTACCGCAGCGCTCTCTCCTGATATTTGGGAGTCTGTGCCGTGACGGAAAGATTGAAGATCCCTTTTCTGTTATAGCCGCAGTTGCCCCAATCCGCCTTTGGGTTGTTGGGATTCTCGTAGCTGTTGCCGATGTCCTGACCAACCTCCCCAACGTCCATGCAATGCGACCATGTGTAGTTGGTCAGAACGGAGAAACCGTGGGAGAGGCGCTCTTGCGCAGAGACCAGCAAGCCATTGTAGGCGCCATTCGCATCGGCGAAGGCCGTGGTAAGGCCGCCAGCAAGCTCCGGACCGTATATCGGGTTGGCAATCGTAAGCGCCCGGCGGGCATTTACGTTTGTGACTGCAGTATTGCCAACCGCCTTCTCATTGGCCTGCGAAGGAGCGTTGCAAATGGTGAATGTATAGGTCGTGTTTCCATATGGCAGCGTGCAGGGTTGGGTGGTGCCGTATTGGGACAGGTACACAGAAGAGTTCTGACTGCGACCCAGCCAGATGTGGCTCGACTTGTTCCCAATGTAGGTGGCGGATAGCAGCAGATTGTTAGTCAACTGTATCTGATAGGCAAGATTCCACTGCTGCACGTTTGACGGCTTGTTTGTCTGATTCTCAAAGATCCACGTGCCGTTTGTAGGGAACACAAAGGTCGAGGGCGGATTCAAAGGAGTCGGGAATGGATTCCCACCCGGCTGACCGCCAAAAGGGTTAGCGAGACCTCCGCCTTGCGCAACGCTCAGAGGAGTGAAGCTGAGAGTCTCTCCCCAGGGTGGATTCAGCACGATGTGCATCGTGTTCCAGAGAATGCTCGTATCGTAGAAGAAACCGTAGCCAGCCCGGAGCGTCTGTGTACCCTTCCCCGTGAGGTCCCAGACGAATCCTATACGGGGTGCGAACGCGTTATAGTCGTTGTTCGTACTTGACTTGCCGTTGAATCCGGCATCGCCCGGGAAGGTGACTCCCGGAGGCGCATTCACATACTGCTTGCTGATTGTCCCGGCGTTATAGCCTGCGAGCGAAAAGCTCGAGGACTCTCCGTACTTGTTATATTGCGCAATAAACGGATCCCATCGCAGTCCTGCCGTAAGTTGGAACCGCGGAACGATCTTCCATGCGTCCTGGACATAGAGAGAGGGTTGGTTCTGTGCGTCGCGGCCGAGCTGCCCGTTCCCCTGGCCGTATCCGTCCGGATTTCCTGTGACGAAGTTTACTATCGCAACTCCGGTGTAGGAAGTGCTGAAGGTTGGGCCGGGATTCTCCTGAAACACTCCGTCGTTGTTCATCTGCACATGGATCCAGCCAAATCCCGCATTTACCTGGTGCTTGCCGTTGGTCCATGCGAATCCGTCGGTAGCTGCATAGGAGTTTTCATAGTCGTAGCCAAGGAATCCGGGCGTGTTCTTGATGTACGCCGATATCTGGTTTGCCACCGGACACGTAGCGTTCATCCCCAACTGACACAGCGTTGGAATGCCCGCGTTCGAAGCCCGCACCGTCGCAGTGCGGTCGAAGGCAAGGCGCAGCGTGTTGATTCCGTGCGCGCTGACGATACGAGTATCCCCGATAGCCACTGTCTGCACCCGATCGGCAAGGCCGACACCCGAAGAGCTCAGGAGATTGCCGACCGAGTAATAGGAGGGCTGATTGTAGTCCGCCAGGAAGTAGCGGCCAAATATGCTGTCGTTCGCAGTGCGCTGCCAGTCGACGCGGGTCACATACTGGTTCTCCAGATTGTATGTAGGAGCAGCCGTGTAAAAGACGGTGCCGCAGACGTCAACGGTATTGGCGGTTGGGACAAGCGCATACACCTTCGCCGCAAGCAGAGCGGAGGGCGTCTGCATCAACGCCGGCTGGATAATGTTACTGCCCGGCGTGGTCACGTAAGCCGCTGGGATGACCGTGCCTGAACCGGTGCAACCGCTTCCTTTGGCAAGAGCGGCGGAAAAGTCACCCCGCTGCATCGCAGCAGTGGGAACTGTCGCCGAAGCTTGAGCCACGGTCGAATTCGACATCGTTCCCTGGAAGCCGCCGAAGAAGAACACCTTGTTCTTGACTATCGGACCGCCGATGGTACCGCCGTACTGGTTGCGCACCAGGGTATCCCGGACGCCGTGGGCCGGGCTTGCTGTCCGGGTCGCATAGGTGCGTGCTGTGGCATCCAGAACTCCATTCCGGACGAAATCGAATACGTTGCCGTGAAACGAGTTCGTTCCTGACCGGGTGACGCCGTTGACACTTCCGCCGGGGCGAACCCCCAGATTCGCGGGCAGCGAACTGATGCCGAGGCTGAACTCAGACAGCGCATCCGGGAACGGCATGGGCAGGCCAACATTGGTGCGGTAATCCAGATTCTGTGCCCCGTCCACGTAGTAGTTCGTCGCGTTAGGCTGGCTGCCGGCAACCGAATACGCAACTGCAGTCGGGTAGTCAAGGGTACCGATCGATCCGGCGGCAGTACCGGCATTCACCGCAGCGCCCGAAAGAGCAATGAGGTCAGTCGGCTGACGGCCATTCAGTGGAAGATCGACGATCTGTTGGGGGTTAATAACCTGATTCACGGCTGAACTCTGCGACTCCACCATCGCCGCGTTGGCCTGCACCTCAATCTGCTGGGTAACCGTGCCCACCGGCAGAGTGACATTAATCTTCGGATTGTCGCCTACCTGAAGTACGATCCCGTTCTGCACATAGGTTTGAAAGCCGTCTTTCTTCACCTGAAGGGAGTACGGTCCGATAGCCAGGCTGGGAAACGAATACGCTCCGGCCGCATCAGTCTGGACCGTACGAACCGCATTCGTATCCGTGTTCTTGATCTGAACCTCGGCATCGGGAATGATCCCGCCGGACGCGTCCTTCACCACGCCCGACACCTGCGACACCGAAACCTGAGCGAGCAGGTGCTGAGAGGAAACACTCAGCAACACCAGCAGCGCCAAAACCTGTCCAAGCCTCCGAAAACTTCTGTCAGTCAGTCTTAGAAATCGCATTCTGTCTCCTTTGTCCTCTTACAAAACCTCGATCAAGTTCCGTTCCGAGAGAACTTGTTCTTCTGAACTCTCACCGCTACCCGCGGACCAGGCGCAGTTCACAACGGAACGTGACCACCCATCAATCAACTCGGGAACAGCGGTCGCATTCGTCATCCTGCTGTGGATTGCGAAAATCACCCTAGTGTTCCCCGCCAGGAGTAGTCAAGCCAATAATTACGCATAGCGCACAGCTGTGCTCTCTGCGCACAATCCAATCTCCCCGTCAGGCAGCGACCGCACTGCCCGCACACATGTCGCTGTAAGAACGAAAACTTCTCGAATGCATGCATGGCTGCAAACTCTATGACCCTCGCCAAACAGTTGGCAAGCAGGTAACAGTAGCGATACGCAAGTGCAACGTATCCTGAGTTTCACAAGCCCCGATGTATACAGAAACCCCTACAAAAAACTCCATAATTTCCGGGATTTCCTACCAGAATCCATAGCATCGACACGCCGTGCCGACGCCCTTTTTGACGCGGCCATGTCTACTTCTTTGGTTCAAAATCCCGACCCAGCAGCACCAGCCGGAGAGACCTCGGAATCTTCATCAAATCGAGCCGGCAATGTTACCCTGAACCGTCATGTCAGCCACGAACGAGACGTCCACCAAAAAGATCCGGTCGCAACTCGACCGAATCCTCAACAGCAGAAGCTTTGAAGGCGTTGAACGCCTCAAGCGTTTCTTCGCCTTCATCGTCACCGAAACGCTCGAAGGCCGCGGCGACCAGCTCAAGGAATTCGTCGTCGGCGAATACGCCTTCGAGAAGGGTGCATCCTTCGATCCCCGCAACGATCCCATCGTTCGCGTTCAGGCGCGCCGCCTCCGCGCCCGGCTCGCCCGTTACTACCTCGAAGAAGGTCAGTCCGACGAGACCGTCATCGAGCTTCCCAAGGGAGGTTACGTCCCGCTCTTCCGCCGCCGCGAGGTGCAGCAGCCCAAGCGTTCCATCACGGCGGTCCTCATCACCCGCAACAGCATCGTCGTGCTCCCCTTCGACGACAACAGCCAGGACAGCAGCCTTAAGTATCTCTGCAAGAACATCTCGCAGGAAATAATTAGCGCCCTCACCGCGCTCGGAACCGTAACCGTCGTCAAAGCCCAGCGAGCCCCTGACCGCCCCGACGCCGGAGCCCAGCTAAACGCCGCAACCATTGTCACAGGAAGCGTCCAGAAGGTCGGCGAGCAGCTTCGAATCACCTCCCAGCTCCTCGACGGCGCCAGCAACAGCTACCTCTGGTCGGAGTCCATCGACCGAAAGTCCACCGACAACCCCTTCGAAATCCAGGAAGCCGTCGCACGCTCCATCGCCGACAAAGTGCAGGCCAGCCTCTCCGAGGGCGGCTGGCGAGCGCAGTCGAAGCAGCAACCCAAAAACCTCGCCGCCTACAACCTCTATCAGCAGGGCCGCTACCACCTCAATCAGCGCACGGAAGAGGGTCTGCAACTCGCCGTCGGCTTCTTCGAGCGCGTCATCGCCGAAGACCCGCAGTACTCGCAGGCCTACGCCGGCCTGGCCGACGCCTATGAGCTCCTCGGCCACTACGGCGTCATCGCCCCCGTCGAGGTCTGGACCAAAGCGCCCTCCAACGCAGGCTGGGCCGTGCTGCTCGACGAAAACTCCGTCGAAGCCCACACCGCTCTCGCCCACGTCAAATCCACGCAGGACTGGGACTGGCGCGGAGCCGAGCAGGAGTTCCGCCGCGCCCTCGAGCTCGACGCCCGTAACTCCACCGCGCACCACTGGTACGCCATGTCCTGCCTCGCGCCCATGGGCCGCCTCGACGAAGCCCTCGAAGAGATGCAGCTCGCCAACGCCCTCGACCCCATCTCCTCCATCATCTCCCGCGACCTCGCCGTCGTGTACTACTACCGCCGCGAGTTCGACGTCGCGCTCGAGCAGTGCGACCACACCATCGAGCTCAATCCGCACTTCTCGCCCGCCTACTGGACCCTCGGCCTCGTACAGGAGCAGCTCGGCGACTTCGACGAATCCACCGCCGCCTTCAAACGCGCCATCCAACTCTCACCGCAAAGCCCGCGCATGAAAGGCGCGCTCGGACGCACCCTCGCCCTCAGCGGCAAGCCCAAAGAGGCGCAGCGTATCCTCAAGGAGCTTCACGACCAGTCAAACGAGCGATACATCTCTCCCTTTGAATTCGCCTCCATCCACTTCGCGCTCGGCCAACAGGACCTCGGCTTCGAATGGCTGAAAAAAGCCTTCAAAGACCGCTGCTTCGAGCTGGTCGCCATCAAGGTAGACCCCCGCTTCGACAGCCTCAAGAACAACTCCACCTTCATGGACCTCGCCAGCCACCTCGGCCTCTGAACACCCGGCAACCAGATCACCCCACAATCCGATCGCTCCACAACCTGTTCGCAAACAAAAAGCATTGAGCCACCAAACGGCAGCTCAACGCTCTTCTACATCACTCGATCAGCCGTCTAAGGCAGCGCGAACACGACGATCTTGTTCGTCCCAGCCTCAACCGAAGGCTTGTTGAAGTTATCCAGCCCGCTCGAAATTACAGCCGCCACATACTGCTTGCCGTTCCTGCCCTGATAGGTCAGCGGCGTATCGACGCTATTGTTGGAGAGCTGCGTCGACCACAGCTCCTTCCCGTTCTTTGCGTCGAATGCGCGGAACATCAGGTCCGAAGTAGCGCCAATAAACACCAGCCCACTCGCCGTGATAATCGGACCGCCGGCGTTCGGCGTGCCGGTCTTCGGAACACCCTTCGCCGTCAGCTCCTTGTATTCGCCCAGCGGCACGCGCCACACCATGTCACCGGTGGCCGAGTCAATCGCCATCAGCTCGCCCCATGGTGGGGCGCTGCATGCATAGCCCTGCGGATCATCGAACGGAATCTTCCGCTTCGCATAAGAAGGCAGCAGTCCCGAAGACTTAGTCGGCTGCAGAACGCCCATCGTCCCCAGGCTGCGCGTGTTCACATAGATCAGCCCACTCGTCGGATCGAACGATGCGCCCGACCAGCTCCCGCCGCCCTCCGAGCTCGGAAACACCAGGCTCGGCACCATTAGATAAGGCGTATTCGGCCCCATCTGCACGGCGTTGTCGTACTGCGCCTGGCAGCTCTTGATCGTCTCCGGCGAGATCCTGCTCACTTCATCGCGCGTCATGCTCACGCGCGATATCGGCACCGGCTTCAGCGGATACGGCTGCGTCGGAGAGCTCGGCTCACCCGGAGCATCGCTCTGCGGCACCGGCCGCTCCTCGGCGCCGAAGACCGGCTCGCCCGTCAGCCGATCCCATATGAACATCTGACCCAGCTTGGTCGACTGCGCCACCGCCGGAATCTTCTTCCCATCCTTCACCGCCGTAATCAGCGTCGGCGGAGCATTCGCGTCCCAATCGTAGATGTCGTGATGCGTCATCTGGTAATACCAGCGCAGCTTGCCCGTCGCCGCGTCGAGTGCGACCGTGCTCGTCGCATACAGATCCGAACCCGGCCTGCTGCCACCGTAGTTCTGGTCGGTCGCATTGCCCAGCGCCACGAACACCAGCCCATTCTCTGTATCCACCGTCATCGGCACCCAACTGCCCGGGCCGCGCCGGTCCTGCCAGCCGTTCTCGCCCCACGAGCCGAAGCCCGGTTCGCCCGGCTGCGGCACCGTGTGGAAACGCCACACCTCCTTGCCCGTAATCAGGTCGAACGCCCGCGGATCGCCCGGAATTCCATACCGCCCCTGCTCACCCGTCGTCGGAGAAAGGATCGCCAGGTTCTTATAAATCGCCGGCGTCGCGCCCGGAGTATAGGTGCCGCCAAACTTCTCAGTGAGCCCGATCTTCAGATCGACAAGCCCATCCTTGCCGAAATCCGTGCAGAGCTTACCAGTCTTCGCATCCAGCTGCAGCAGAAAGCCGTCGTTGGTCGCCACCACAATATGCGGCCCCGTCTTGCCATCGCCCGGCCAGTAAGAGACACCATACTTCGCGCCTGCGCCCTGCACGCCCACCGACTTCAGATCCGTTACCCAGATCTCCTTGCCGGTCTCCGCATCCAGCGCGACGATCTTCTTGCCCGAGGTCGGGAAGTACATCACGTTTGCGACCACGATCGGCGTAATCTCCCACCCGCGAAAACCTCCCGCAGGATCGCCCGTGTCATACGTCCACGCCGTCACCAGCTTGTTCACGTTCGCCGGGGTAATCTGCTTCAGTGTCGAATACTTCATGCCGCCGGGATCGCCCCCGACGTTCGGCCAATCCGCCTGGCCCTGAAGCATCTGAGTGTGAAACAAAGGAGCAGCCAGCAGAGCAACCAACGATACTCGCAGTAACTTCATATCTATCTCCATTCGTCCTAAAGCAGTCCGGAGGCCGCGAATCCAGCCTTCAATGTCAACCGATCGCGCTTCATGTTGCCCAGCACAATCGCCTTTGGCAGTGTGATCTTGTCCATCGCATTCTCCGCGCCGCCATTCGGATACTCCGCCTGAACCTCAATCGGTCCGGAGAAATTAATCTCCTTCAGAATCGACGCAAACATCGGCAGATTGATATTCCCCTCCCCCAGCGGCATATACTTCACCTTCCACGGATTCGGCATACCACCGCCGCCCATGCCGGTCGCAACATTCGGATTCGCCCCGCCCGGAGCACCGCCGCCACCCGGACCTCCCGCACCACGCGCTCCGCCTCCACCACCAGCGCGCCTTCCGCCTCCACCACCGCCCGGCGCACCACCTCCAGCCGCAGCCGGAGGCCCTTGCACACCACGCTCCGCCGCCGCCTGCTCCCGTTGCGCCGCCTCCGCCGCAGCACCTGCACCGCCCGGAGCACCACCGGGTCGTCCACCACCGCCAGCCGCACCACCAGGTCCACCGGGTCCGCCCGGCCCGCCAAAACCTCCACGCTGATTCAACGACGCCGGAGTCCCCGTAAACGGACCACCCTCCGGTACCTTCAAATCCAAAAAGAACTCCGAGTCCTTCGCCGACACGCCCGCAATATACTTCCCTGCCGCCCGCAGATTCAGCGCCCACGTCCCATTCCCACCCGCGTTCGTCATGTGCCCGATGTCGTAGTGGAACCCCACATACTGCGGGTCAAAATGCTGCAGCACCGACAAAAAGTCCCATATCGCCGCGCCCACCATCATGTTGCCCGAGTACGTGTGATACATCGCCTTCAGCTTGTACCTCTCGTTCAGCTTCGCCAGCTTCTCCACCCGCGGCTTCAGCGCCTCAAGTTGTTCCTGCGCCGGCTTCGTCTGGTCGTAGCGGAACGTGCCCCACCAATAATGCGTCAACCCCAGCTCCGACGCCGTCCCCAGAATCTTCTCCGCATTCGGCGAATCAGCATCCGTAATTGGCGCCGTGATCGTCACCACCTGCAGCCCGTGGCTCCGTATCGTCTTCACAAACGGCGGCAGGTCGGTCGTCACCTTCTCCGGATCGACATGCCCCGGATACGGCCTCACCGTAATATCCACGCCGTCGTAGCCCATCTCAATCGTCGCCTGCGCCACCTCATCCGCGGTCCGAAGCCACTGTAGATGCCGCGAGTAAGCATCCACCTTCAGCTTCTTCACCGGAACCAGCGGCGCAGCCGATGCTGCCGAGGCCGGCGTTGAGCCACCCGCTTGTGCAAAGGCCGAGGGAGCAAGAGCACCGGCCGCAAGACCCGCCGCTCCCCACTGCAGAAATTCACGTCGATCCATTCCAGACATTCCATTCCCCTTCTTGAACCATTACTGGTTACAAATCAAATTCTTGGTGCGTATCCCTGCATCTACTTCTTCTTCCCCGCAGGAGCCGTCTCCGCCGGCGTCGGGTTTCCGCCCATCTGCGCAAACGGCTTATTGATATAAGGCACTCCGTCCGGCGCATAACTATCCTTCGTCAGCGGAGGCGCGGCCAGCGCCGCCCGATACACCTTCAAATCCCGCGCCATATTATCTAGAACCTTCTTGCGCGGCCACGTCAACTTATCCGCTGCATCCTGCGCACCGCCGTTCTCATACTCCGGCTGCATCTCTACCGGCCCGGTAAACCCAATCTCCCGCAGAATCGGAAACACCTCGCGCAGCTCCACCTCGCCCTCGCCCTGCGGAACATACTTCGGAGACCATCGGCCATCCGGCAGCTTCACAATCACCGAGTCCTTCACCGACATCCCCTTCACATAAGGCCCCGCCGCGCGCAGACTCGTTCGCCACGTCCCCAGGTCGCCCGCGCTCGTCATATGCGCAAGGTCGTAGTGCAGTCCCACCTGCGCCGGATCGAAATCCTTCAGCACATAAAGCAGGTCCCACATCGGCCCACCCACCTCCGTGCTCCCTGCGTACAGGTGATACATCGCCGTCATGTTGTATTTCGCGTTCAGCGCCGCCAGCTTCGCCACCCGCGGCTTCAACGCGTCTAACTGCGCCCAGACAGACTTATCCTTCGTATAGTGGAACGTCCCCCACCAGTAATTCCGTATATCCAACTCCGAAGCCGCCTGCAAAATATCCTCAGCATGCGGCGAGTCAGCATCCGTAATCGGACAGGTAATCGCCCGCACCAGCACTCCATGGCTCCGAATCGCCTTCACAAACGGCGCCAGATCCGTCTTCACCTTCGCCGGATCGACGTGCCCCGGATACGGTCGCACCGTAATATCCACGCCGTCGTAGCCCATCTCCTTCGCCGCCTCGGCAACCTCATCCGGCGACCGCAGCCACTGCAGATGCCGCGAGTAAATATCAACCTTCGCCAGCGCAGCATCGGTCGCCGAAGCGTCCGTCCCTGCGGCCCACGCACCCGCAGCAACGCCCTCGGTAGCACCGCCCACAGCAAGGGCTGCGCCCGCTCCAGCGCTCATCTGCAAAAAGTGTCGTCTATCCATTGCGCACATTCTATGTCAGCAAATACACAATAAGCCCGTACATTCCACCCGGTTACGGTGTCGCACAGTTACCTCTTTTTCTTCGCTCCAAACCGCACCAATCCCTCAACCCCGGCCATAGAATTGGACTCGATCAGTGCGCGCCAAAAGGAGCAGGCCACCAAATGAATCAGGCTGTCGTAGATCCCGGGGACCGCACCGCCTCTGCGCCAGCCTCGCACGCCCGTTACACCGTCATCGGCTTCGGCATGGCGCTCGCGGTCCTCTCTTATATAGACCGCGTCAGCATCGCCCAGGCCGCCCCGCTCATCTCCCGCGACCTCCACCTCAGCAAGAGCCAGATGGGCTCCGTCTTCTCCGCCTTCCTCCTCGCCTACTCGCTCTTCGAAGTCCCCAGCGCCTGGTTTGGAGACCGCGTCGGCGCCCGCAAAGGTCTCCTCCGCATCGTCGCCGCCTGGTCCTTCTTCACCGCCCTCACCGGCCTCGCCTGGAACTTCGTCTCCATGGTCACCATCCAGTTCCTCTTCGGCATGGGCGACGCCGGCTGCTTCCCCCTCATCACCAAATCCTTCCGCTCCTGGCTTCTCCCGCAGGATCGCACCCGCGCCCAGGCCTGCCTCTGGCTCGCCGCTCGCTGGGGAGCGGCCTTCACTCCCCTGCTCGTCGTCTGGGTTCTCCGCTTCGTCAGTTGGCGCGGAGCCTTCGTCCTCTTCGGCTCGCTCGCCATCATCTGGATCTTCTTCTTCGCCCGCTGGTACCGCGACGACCCCCAGCAGCACCCCGCCGTCAACGCCGAAGAAAAACTCCTCCTCCGCGATCTCTCCAGCGCCTCCGGTGAGAGCCACTCCGTCCCCTGGCGTCGCCTCCTCGGCTCGCGCTCCGTTCTGCTCCTCGCGCTCCAGTACTACTTCCTCTCCTTCTCCTGGTACTTCTACATCACCTGGCTCCCCACCTTCCTTCAGGAGCACGAGCACCTCACCTCCGCCCGCGGCGCCTTCTACTCCATCTTCCCACTCTTCTTCTGCGGCCTGGGCTCGCTATTCTCCGGCTTTATCTCTCCCTTCGTTATCCGCCGCGTCGGACTCACCCTTGCTCGCCGCATCATGGCCTGCACCGGCTTCTTCATGGCTGGAGTCTGCCTCACCACCGCCAGCCACATGACCACCCTCAACACCACCATGGCCTTCATGGCCGCCGCCTGCTTCTTCAACGACTGGGTCATCCCCAACGCCTGGGCCTCCTGCATGGACATCGGCGGCAAACACGCCGCCTCCTCCGTAGCCGGAGTCATGAACCTCATGGGCAACCTCGCCGGCGTCTCCTCCTCGATGCTCGGCGGATACCTCCTCCAACGCTCCGGAAACAATTGGACGTTCTTCATCGCCATCCTCGGCGGCGTCTACTTCCTCGGCCTCTTCTGCTGGCCCTTTATCAACCCCGAGCAATCCCTCGACGACCCCGAGCCACCAGCCAATCCAACCTTCATCACCTCAAATCCATCCTTGACCTCTTAGCGGATAACGTCTCGGCACCGTTACACGCGCTCGGTTTGTACAGGTTTGCGTTAGCTTTCTTCTATAGGAAGTGCGCAAGCCGGAAAGGATTACCGTGTTCAACTTCGCAAACCAGAAGATCCTCGTCATAGGCGGCAGCTCTGGAATGGGCCTCGCCACCGCAAAACTCGCAGCCGCCTCGGGCGCTGAAGTCACCATCGCCTCGCGCTCTGCCGACAAACTCGCCGCCGCCGCTAAAACTATCGATGGCTCCGTCACCGGCAAAGTTCTCGACGTCACCTCCGACAAAAGTGTCGAAGACTTTTTCGCCGACTCCCCAGTCTGGAATCACGTAATCGTCACCGGCTCCGACGTCACCATCGCCGCAGTCCGCGAGCTTCCCCTCGCCACCGCGCATGCCGCGTTCAACAGCAAGTACTGGGGCTTCTACCGCGTCGCTCGTTCGGCAAAGATCGCTCCCGGCGGCTCGCTCAGCGTCATCGCCGGCTTCCTCGCCACTCGCCCCGCAGCAGGACGCGCACTCATGGGCTCTATCAACGCGGCGCTGGAAAGCCTGGTCCAGGGTCTCGCGCTCGAGCTCAAGCCCGTCCGCGTCAATGCAGTCTCGCCTGCGGTGACTGAAACCGAAATGTGGAGCGCCATGTCGCAGGAGGCCCGTGACGCTATGTTCGCCAAGGTCTGCGCCACCTACCCCGCCGGCTGCGTCGGCAAGGCCGAAGACATCGCTCGCCAGCTCCTTCTGCTCGCCGACACAAGATCCGCCACTGGCACCATCGTCACGCTCGACGGCGGAGCCTCCATCGCCTGACGCGATGCACGCCGGGAGCACGCAATGATCAAACGTACCTCCATCCTCGTCCGCCGCCCACAGGACGACCGCGCCACCTTCACCGCACACTGGAGCGGGACCCACGGCAACCTCGTCGCTCAGCTACCCGACATCTCCCGCTACACCCAGAACCACGTTCTCGAAGATTTCCCTCTCCACCTCAACGCCATCGCCCCATACGATAGCGTCGCGACCTATGATATCGACGGCTTCGTAGAACTCTACTTCGCCACCGAATCCGCCATGCGCACCGCCTTCACCGGCCCCAACGCCCAGCCCATCTGGGCCGACGAGCCCAACTTCCTCGCCCACTCCACTGCCTACCAGATCGAAGGCGACCGCCAGCCCCACCCAACCCTCAGCAACGCTAAACTCATCGTAGTAGCATCCGGCAGCCACGAAGGCATCCACTGGCTAGCTGAGACCCTCGACAAACTCCCCATCCTGCAACCCCTGGACCGCAATGACGTAGTCGAAGTCATCGCCCGAGCCACCATGGCCCGCCCTCCTCAACCCGCCGGCACCTTTATTCATATGCGCTTCCCCACCCCAGAAGCCGCAAAAGAAATTGCCCAACAACTCGCCACGCGGTATCTAACCAATGCCAAGTCCCACGGTATCGAGCGCCTCGCCATTACTCGAGTCGCCGAACACCGCATCATCTAAATAAAACCTGCCATAAGGCCCGTTCGATAGAGAGATTCCTACTTCCCAATACAAAACCTGCTGAAGATCAAATGCAGAATATCGTCGCTGCTCGTCGCCCCCGTCAGCGAATCCAGCGCCTGCAGGCACTCATAAAGATCCAGCAGCACCATCTCATGAGGCACCCCCGCACTCGCCGCCCTTCCCGCCCTCTCCAGCGCCAACACCGCGCGCTCAACCGCCTGCTGCTGGCGAAGATTCGTCACCATCGCCTCCGCATGCGAAGCCTCCCCGCCGCTCACCATCTCCACCACCGCCCGCCGCAGCTCCGCAATCCCCTCCCCCGTAAGCGCCGAAGTCTTAACTCCAACTCCCATCCGCGACAAATCCCCCGCCACCAGATCGCACTTATTCCAGACAACGATCGCAGCCCGCCCGCGCAATCCCTCCACCAGAGCCTGATCCTCCCCACTCATCCCTACCGAAGCATCCACCACCACCAGCACCACATCCGCGTCCGCCATCGCCTCCCGTGACTTCGCAACCCCCATCGCCTCTGCTTCGTCCCGCGACTCCCGCAGCCCCGCCGTATCCACCAGCTCCACCGGAATCCCCTCCAGCGCCACCCGCTCCGTCACCAGGTCCCGCGTAGTCCCCGGCGTCGCCGTCACAATCGCGCGCTCCCGCTCCACCAGCCTATTTAAAGAGCGACGACTTCCCCGCATTCGGCCGCCCCACAATCGCCAGCGTGAACCCCTCCCGCACCACCCGCCCATACCGGCAGCTCCCCGCCAGCGCTTCGAGCGGCCCCACCAACGCCGCAATCCGCTCCGCAATCTCCGCATCACCCGTCACATCCACATCATCCTCGGCGAAGTTCATCCCCGCCTCCACATCCGCGATCAGCTCCACCAGCCCCGCCTTCACCGGCCCCACCGCCCGCGACAACGCCCCGCCCAGCTGCCTCGCCGCCACCCTTGCCTGCTCCATCGTCTGCGACCGAATCAAATCATCGACCGCCTCGGCCTGCGTCAAATCAATCCTTCCCCGCAAAAAAGCCCGCTGCGTAAACTCCCCCGGCTCCGCCAGCCGCGCGCCACCCGCACAGCACGCCCGCACCAAAAACTCCATCACCGCCGGCGACCCATGCGCCGCAATTTCCACAACATCCTCCGCCGTATAGGAGTGCGGCCCAGCAAAATAAGTCACCACCGCCTCATCCAGCGCCTCCCCGCTCGCCGCATCCATCACCCGCGCAAACCGGGCCCGCCCCGCAGCAAGCTCTCTCTCTAAAGAGAGCAACCCCTCCGCAATCTCCTTAGCCCGCGCCCCCGACAACCTCACAACCCCAATCCCCCCGCGCCCCGGCGGAGTCGACACCGCAACAATCGTGTCCTCTTCGATAGCTGGTTCCATCTCAGTCCTTGAAAATTCCGGATTTGAGAAACCTACCGGGTCTTCCATAGATCAAGTCTCTCCCAATCCTTTTCAAATCCCATCTGACGTATAGACAATCCAGCAACAGAAGGAAAGGTCGCTAAATGGTCTATGAGCCGTGATCCCCAGCTGCTGTCTGGATGAATAGTGCGAAGCAGGTATTGAACCGATGCCGCTACGGAATAGAGTCGGCGTTGAGCGTATTCATCCTGTGCGAGATGGTCTAACATTAAAATTTCGCCTAGCCGTGTCGGACCAGGCTGCTGAACAGGTGGACGATTCCAGAGCCGTCCATGATGTGCACAAATGTTCCGGACAAAGTTGATGCTTTGTGCCCAGCTCACCAGAAGCTTGTTACGTGGCAGCATGTAGCGGTCAGCAAGCTGCTTCACGTGGTTTGACTTCATCCCTGAAATGACCGTGGCCAAAGTTCCAAAGTCCCACAACTCGATACACATCCATATGGGCATAGCGGTGTCGTATTTTTCCCTAAAAGCCATAACAAAGTCTTCTCGCGATCGAACGAGCGATTCGTTCAGCTTTTCAAGGAACCGGGTATGCGGTGTAACTCCCGTTACCGGGTCTGGCTTGGAAAAATATGCGTTAAAGTTGATGACATCAAGATGTGTAAAAGCGCCTGCTGCGCCCAGAATAAGGGCGATGTCCACGCGCAGACCCACCTCAATTCTCTCAATGGCGTCGATAAAGAGTAGTCGCAATCGTTTATCAAACACATATAAGTCCATCGCATCTTGAAACTTTGTTCCCGAACGAAACAGTTCGCTTACACGGCGTTGTTCGTCGCCTTTGTCGTCGATGACTATCTCTTGATGCCGAAACGGGAACCAATAACCGCTTAGACGGTAATATCCGATGCGGTGGAGGCAGTTCTCTGCGCGCGCAGCGTCAGTAATATCCATTCCCCGTGCCCGGAGGAGTTCTACCTGTTCGGCAAGGGAAAGATACGGCTTCGTGTAAGGGTGTTTTCCCATCCAAATAAAGAGGGCCGACTCGTACACGATTGTGCAGAGGAGCCAGCCATATATCTATATGATGCAACTCTGCAGACAAAGTGTCAAAGATTGAGCCAATCCCGACCTCAAGATGATTCATCAAGGCCGCGCAAGCGGAGCGACCGGAGCGACCGCAGCGACCGCAGCCACCGGCGCCGCCGGCCTCAACCCACCTCTGAGCCCCGCCAGTATCTGCGCCTGAAAATCGTTCGCGGCCCCCGGATTATTCGGCAGAAACAGCGTGCTCGATCCGCCCTTCGTCCCGATGTCCCGCATCGTGTCGAAGTACTGCGTCAGCAGCACCAGCGCCATCACATCCTCCGCCGTCGAACCCGGAACCGACTCGCGAAAGTTCTCAATAGACAACCGCAGCCCATCAATAATCGCCTGCCGCTCCGCGGCAATTCCCTTGCCCTGCAGCGCCTTGCTCTCTGCCTCGGCCTCCGCCTGCTTCACCTTCAGAATCTTGTCGGCCTCGCCCCGCGCCTGCGCCGCCACCTGCGCCCGCTGCGCCGCGTTGATGTCGTTCATCGCGTCCTTCACCTTCACATCCGGCACAATATCCGTCACCAGCGCCGTCAATATATTGAAGCCAAACCCGCTCATAATCGAGTCCAGCTCCGTCTTCACCGCCACCGAAATCCCCGACTGCTGCTCAAACGTCTCATCCAGGCTCAGCTTCGGCACATGCCCCAATATCGAATTAAACACAAAGCTCTCAATCTGCTTCTGCGGACTCGACAGCTTATAGAACGCGTCATAAATCTTGTCATCCAGCACCTGGTACTGCACGCTCACCGGAATCTGCACAAACACGTTGTCGCGCGTCTTCGTCTCCACCTGGAACTGCGCCTGCTTCACCTGCAAATCCACGATGAACACCCGCTCCGCATACGGCAGCAGCATCTGCAGCCCCGGCCTCACAATCCGATTAAACTTCCCAAACCGTTCCACCACCCCCGCGCTCGCCGTCCGCACCGTATACAGCGTCTTCAACACAGTCACCAGCACCACAACGCCGAACACCACCAGCAGAATCATCAAAAACGTACTAATCGATTCCATCGTTTAATCGCCTCGCAGCGAGAATACCTCACACCTCCCTCATAACGCCCGGCCTTTTTCCGTTCCGGTCTCTCACTGTGTCATCCTTGGCAAAGCTCTACGATAAAAAAAGCATGTATGACCTCTTCCGGCTCCTCTTCAAAAGTAGTTACTGGCGAATGCTCCTCCGCAAAGCGACTTGGGAGGAAGCAGGCATGAGTCTTCGCCGCGCCCACAAAGACCCAGCGGGTGAAGGCGATCGCGTCGGCAAGGCTGAAGAACGATCGCGTGGATTCTCGGACGCCGGCGCATCTGTCGCGGGCCGATCTGCTGCCGGAGGCGTGGATGGCGGTAGAAGCGACCCAACAACTGCGCCTGCTGACACGGTTGCGGATCGCGCTGGGCCAGGTGCGGGCGCGGGCCAAGAACCGGGGCCCCAGCGACAGGTCTTCGTCGCCGGGGTGGAAAAATCAGATGCAGGCAGTACTGCACCAGGAGGGCTTCCGCAAGCCGGTGAGCGATCTGTTCGGCAAGCGCGGACGGGCGTGGCTGGCCGGGCTTGCGCTGAGCGCAGCGGGACGGCGGGTGGCCGAGGTGTGGTTGCGCCAGATCGATCATCTGGACCAGGAGATCGGCGAGCAGACGCGGGAACTGGAGCGGATGGCCGCCGCCGATGCGCGGGCACGGTGGCTGAGGACCGTGCCCGGCATCGGCGCCTACTCGGCCATGGTGATTCTGGCTGAGATTGGCGAGATTCACCGCTTTCCCTCCAAGCGCGCACTGGCCAGCTACGCCGGCCTGACCCCGGTGGTGCGCGAGTCGGCAGGCAGGAAGAAACGAGGCGGAATTGGCCACCATGGCTCGGGCACACTGCGCTGGATCATGCTGCAGGTGGCCCAGGTCGCGGCCCGCCACTCGCCGGCCGCACGCGCCTGGCTGAGCAGACTCAAGCAGCGCAAGCCTCCGCAGGTGGCCCTGATCGCGCTGGCGCGCAAGCTGCTGATGGCGGTCTGGGCCTTGCTCCGACATGGCCTGTGCTTCGAGGAAACACGCTTCGCCTGAGAAGACCGAAGCCCCAACCCACAGTTCCTTCAAGGATTTTGCGACGGTTGCAAGGAGATCCGGCCAGCTCGCTCATTCTCTGTCCACAAAAGGATATCCTCAGACTCAGCGGCCGGAACCACATACGAAGGCCCCTTGTGTGCCCAGAGCACGAATAGAAGTCTGTTCGCAACCACCTCGCAAAAACCAACTGGACAACTGCGCCTTCCTTCATAGAAGAATGACAATGATTAGCGACAATGCTAACGGTTTAGCGACAGTGCTAACGCGAAGCGCTGGTTAGGCATTTGCTGTTTCCGCCTTGAGCTTCTCTGCCGTATAGTGGGCGATCAGCGCGTCGATAGTGGGCTGGAGCATGCCCTCCATGACCATGTTGAGCTGGTGGTTGGTGAGACCGATGCGATGGTCGGTGAGGCGGTTCTGGGGGAAGTTGTAGGTGCGAATCTTTTCGCTGCGGTCGCCGGAGCCGATCTGCTGCTTGCGGTCCTTGGCCTGCTCTTGGTGGATGCGCTCAGCTTCGACCTCATACAAGCGGGAGCGGAGAACGCGCATGCCCTTCTCGCGGTTTTTGATCTGCGATTTTTCGTCCTGGCAGGAGACCACGGTGCCGGTGGGGAGATGCGTGATGCGGACGGCGGAGTAGGTGGTGTTGACCGACTGGCCGCCGGGACCGGAGGAGCAGAAGGTGTCGATGCGGAGATCTTTGGCTTCGATCTTGATGTCGACTTCCTCGGCCTCGGGGAGTACGGCGACGGTGATGGCGGAGGTGTGGACGCGGCCCTGGGTCTCGGTCGCGGGGACGCGCTGCACGCGGTGGACGCCGGACTCGTACTTCATTAAGGAGTAGACCTTGTCGCCTTCGAAGATGGCGGTGACATCTTTGAGGCCGTGGCCGATGCCGGACTCGGTCTGGGAGAGGATCTCGACCTTCCACTTGTGCTGCTCGGCGAAGCGGAGGTACATGCGGAAGACCTCGGCTACGAAGAGCGCGGCCTCGTCTCCGCCGGTGCCGGCGCGGAGTTCGACGATGACGTTCTTATCGTCGTTGGGATCTTTGGGGAGCAGGAGGACTTTGAGCTCTTCTTCGACAGCGGTGAGGCGTGGCTCGAGGGTGTCGAGTTCGGCCTGGGCCATCTCCCGGATTTCGGGATCTGATTCAGAGAGCATGGCTTTGGCGTCGGCGACTCCCTGCTTGATGTGGCGATACTCGCGGAATTTTTCGACCGTGGGCTCCATGTCGCGATGCTGCTTGGCGATGGCCTGGTACTTCTTCTGATCCTGAACGAGGGTGGGGTCGGACATCTGGTGCGAGAGGTCGTTATAGCGGGCTTCGAGTTGGTCGAGGCGGTCGAACATGGGCGCTCCTAAAGGCGTGTAGAGATATGGATGGGACAGGGAGAACGGCGCGAGTGGCGCAGCTAGGCAAAGTCGTGACGGGCAACTCTCCGGAGAGAGGCCGCGGCCGCGAGGGAAGAGGACACCGGGATTGCCTGGGCGTTGATCACATATTTGATGTTACTCCGTAGGGCGACGATGCGGGAGTGTAGTTTGGGTGACGGGAAGGGCATTCGCCGATCCTGCGAAATCCCTGACGCTGCGGCGGCCTATCGCGCATGACGCAGGGCGGAACAGGCATCGGCTCGAGGGAGTGCGGCGGCCTTCGCCTTCGTCCCACTCTGATGTACACTTGGAGATGCAGGATACCCCGCCGTCGCCCGCCTGGGATGACGCGCAAACCAACAGTCGGGACGTGGCTCAGCCTGGTAGAGCGCACCCTTGGGGTGGGTGAGGTCGCTAGTTCGAATCTAGTCGTCCCGACCATTTAAAATCATCAAGATACAGCAATCCTCCGGATCGCGCAAGAATCCCGATGCAGACGAAAATGTAGCGGTCAAGGCCTCCGAGAACCATAACGAGGCAGTCCATTACCCACGACCACCTGACAAGGGATCGGCGGTGGTCGAAGCTTTTGGAAAATACAGACCTACAGCTTGAAGAGTTTCGTCAGATTTCCCCGCAGGATCAGGTCGCGGTCCTCTGCCGTGAGATCCAACTGATCGATCACCGAATGAGGGCCGGAGACCGGTCCGCCTGGAGCAGTGCCCGCGTTTGCACCTGCCGCGGCATTTCCGCCTCCGCGTGCATTTGCGCCGCCGCCTTGATTTCCGCCGCCGGCCGAGTTCTGCCCTCCTCGGCCACCGCCCCCACCGCCAGGGTTGGTGCCGCCCATGTTGTCCGTCCCCAGCACCACGCGATCGGAGCCTACGAGATCAATCAGGTACTTCAGCGTCAGCGGGTACCAGGCGAGGTTGTCGAAGTAGAACCTGCGCAAATAGGCATGCACGGGCTGCTTCAGCCTGCCGCCGCCACCGCCACGATCCAGCCGTCCCACAACGTAGGGGAACGCGCCTCCTGCATGGCAGATGATGATCTGGAGGTTGGGATACTTGTCCATGGTGCCGCTGACGATGAGCTTCGACACGGTCGTCGCCTGCTCAAAGGTCTCGCCGAGAGAGTTTGTCAGGCCGGGAAAGAGCGATTCCGCCGCATTCGGATTGTTCCCGGAGTACGGATCGTTCAGCCGGTTTCCTGCGTAGAAGTTCGGGATGCCGTCCAGCGGGTGAATAAGAAGTGGAATTCCCAATTCCTCGGCCCGGGTCAGAACCGGGACGAACGCGGGCTCGAAGAGGTATTCGCGCCCGGCGAGCGAATTGGGGAGGTGGACAGCGACCGCACCCGGCTTGCCCGCCACGCGATTCAGCTCCTTCAAGGCGACCGCGGGATATCCGACGGGCAGCTCGATGCCGTAGAGGAACCGGTCGGGGTAGGCGGTGTGGGCTTCGAGAGCGGCGTCGTTCGTGACCTGGGCGATGTGGGCGCCTGACTCTTCAGAGACCCATTGCCAGGGCATGAAGCCGCCAAGGGTGAGCACCTGCATCTTCTCGCCGTGCTCGTCCATCCACTTCACGCGCAGAGGAAGGTCGTGGTTGGAGGGGTTGATGAAGTCCGGACGGCCAAGATCCGCCTTCGCCTTCATATAAGCTTCCGGCGCCCAGTGGCAATGCACATCGATCGAAACCGGCGGGCCGGGACGCTGCGGCAGATTCGAAGGCACCACGCCGGCCGCGGTCAGCTTGGCCGCATAGCTGTTGTTGCCCGCCAGCAGCGGCCCGCTCGCCTGCGCAACCGACTCCTGCGGAAGCATGACGCTTGCCGCGGCTACCGCTGCCCCAGCCTTCAGAAAATCCCGTCGATGAATTGCGTTGTTGTTCGGCTCCGTTCGCTTCGACTCACTCATTCCTCTTCTCCTCAACTTTGAACAGGGTTACTCCGGCACGACCTTCGCTATCTATACTCGCAGGGATCGATAAGGCTGGTTCTAAAAACAAAGGCCCGCGAACAGTGAGCCCTGTTCGACCCAGGCGGAGCGGCGACCACCGGTGGCGAGTCAGGGTTTGGCCTTTGCTTCGCCGGCTCGCTTGGCCGCGAGACTTACGGCGGGAATGCCGCGGGGGCCTCCGCCTGGCTGCGCCGGCATCAGCAGGGTTATGTGGCTTTCGACCACGTCGCCGGTGTTGGTGTTGGCGTGTGGTACGCCCCGGTGCAGGACGACGAGGGTGTTGGGCGTGGCGGGAGACTTTGCGCCCTTATACTCCACCGTCATGGTGCCAGCGGTGACGAGATAGAGTTGATCCTCTTCATGGGTGTGCGTGGGCGGGCCGCCGGAGCCAGGGGGCACATCGTCGAGGCGCTCGAGAATATGCATGGAACCGTTATCGGTGGAGGCCATGACGCGTTCGTTGAGACCTTCGTGGCCGATGCCCTTCTTCATCTCTCCCAGGGGCGGCGCGAGGAAGATATACTGCGCCGCGTTGGCGACCTTGGTTGCCGCGGCGGGGCGCATGAGAAACGCGAGGTCGGAGGAAGCGATCGGCGCGATCGCCTCCAGAACCTCCGCCTGCTCTGACCCGGAGTTCCATATCTGAGCCGGAACACCGGGATGCACCAGCACGAGGGTGTTGGGGTCCAGGACGAACTCGTCCGTTCCCAACTGCAGATTCACCTTGCCCTTCATGACCAGATAGGTGTGGTCGGCGGGCAGCGTGTACAGTCCCCGCTTGGGGGCGCCCGGCGCGAGGCGTGTGTACATGACGATCTCGGCCTGAAGCCCGTTGTCGGGCGATGCCAGAATCTCGGTGGACGTCTTGCCCTGGAATGGGGAGAGATCGATCGGCCGCAGCGGCCCGCTCGACTTTGTGACGTGGTATCCGGCGGTAAGGCCAGTGCCCAGCGACGCTGCGGGCGCCTCAGCAGCATTCACTCGGGCGGTACCGCAGCAGGCCGCAGCGGCGCATACGGCTGCCAGAGTGATAGACAAGTTTCTCTTGAGAACTTTCATTGGATCCTCGAGGCCGGGGTAGGGATGTGGTTGTTGGCCTGATTCCGGCCGGCGTAGACGTCTGGCCGATCGAGAGCCTGCTGTTGCCCTGTTGGGTTGGGCGATTGGTAGTTGGCAGAAAGCACCTATGGTCTCCCCGTAAGACTGGCAATCGCTAATTGAATACGCTGGATCATCTGGCCAGGAAATTAAATGTAATCGACAAGATAAACTGGCTAATCGTTATCTGTGAACGCCACAATTGTCCTGTAGTCTTCCTTAAAATGAACATAAAATCTGAATCTTCCTGTTTGAATCTTCTGATTCGCAGACAATCGCCACGGGATGACAGAGGAATCGCGACACTTGACTCTCAATTACCCGTTGAATGCCATTCGTAACACCGCACGTCCTGCACTCGCGCGCCTCGTCTTCAAACTGCGACGGGATGACGTAGACTGGCTTGCTCGTACTCCCAGTGACCGGCTTCTGCGCCTTCTTTTATCAAGGCAGCCACGGACTCGATTGGAACCGCGCTCGGGATTTCAACGGCAATGACGGTGGGAAAATTGGATTGTGCCCATTCACATCCCAGCATGCGAAAACTCTCCCGCGTCGCCTTCACCTCTGATTCGTCGTAGAAGTACAACCTGAATACGCTGTTGCCCGATGGGCGGATCAGTTCTTTGAAGTACAAGTCAGACCCCACCTGCTGAACCGATACGACGTCCCCGGTGCTGATCCCTTTCACGAAGATAGGAATGTTGTCGACGTTGTATAGGCCTGGTCCGACCCTGTAGGCCCAGAGTCTTTCCCATCGGACCGGTGGGCAAACACCTGCGACCTTCTCCAGCTCGAAAACTACCTCTCCATAGATTTTGTCCGCCATACCTCACCCTCCACGTCAGGCTCACCGAAACCCGCCGCGGATGCATTTCCTGGTCTTCAACCGATATCCTGGCACAGTCGAAGGCGGCGCCAGGCTACGGCGCAGCGCAGGCGAAGTTCTCCGCTTCGTCGATGTTGCCCGTGCCTTTGTACTTGGCGATCTGCGGGTAGGGGCAGAGGGGACGGGTGCGGTCTACCTGGCCGTTGGTGGTGTGAGAAGCCACGATCATGTCCGGGACCTTGCCGTGTTCAACCCAGTCCGCAAGCGGGTCCATCTTGTCGAAAGCATTGGGGCCTTCTCCGCCACCGCAATGATTCATCCCCGGAACCATGAACAGGCGCATCTCGTTATCGACCTTCGCGACTCCACCGTTGGCAGCGGCCGCCTGCTCGTAGAGTTGGATGCTGATGAGCGGCGAGATGTTGGGATCGTTCCAACCGTGATAGAGAAGCAGCTTACCGTCGTGGGCGAAGAATTTCTTCAGCTTGCTCGGATCGACTGCATTGATTGTGTTATTGCCCAGCTTGTCCGCACGCGCGGTGTCGGTGTCGAAGTTGAAGGTGTGGTAGTCCCAGTTGGCGTCCTGGAAGAGAGCCTGATACAAAGGGGCGGCCGATCCGTCCGGTTTGTGCCCGGTTACCGTGTTGCCCATCGGCGAACCCAACGGGAAGCCTGGATAAAGCTGTTCTCCGGTGCGTGGATTCTTGGAACCGTTAATGACCTGCGACAACGACACAAGCTGGGGGTCGGTCAGGCAGTACGCGGCGTCCTCACCGTTCTTGCAGGCAAGCTGCTTGACGTCCAGGTTGCACGCCATCGGGTTCTCGATCAGCCCATCTTTCAAACCGTCCTTGGCGTCGCACTCCTTCACCGCCCACTCGTGAATCGCTGTCCATTTTTCGCTTGGGATAAAGCTGGCGTCATCTTTATTCACAACGAGATTGATCGCGATGTTGTTTGCCTGCAGCCGCGTCATGGGATTTGCAGGGTCTCCGATGGCAAGGCCGTCGAAGTCGTTGGGATAGTATTCGGCGGCAACCCACCCCTGGCGGCCGCCCGTGGAGCAGGCGTTCCAGTACGAGTATTTGGGAGCGCTGCCGTAGAATGCGGCATCAATGGCCTTGGCCGCCACCGCATCCTCGTGCACCGCGCGATAGCCCCAGTCCTTGAGCTTTTCAAGATGGCCGATCATGTCCCGGCCGTTGTTGCCTTGCCCCGTGTTATTGCCTGTGCCGGTGTATCCCTTTGCGACCGCCTCGGCAAGGCCGTTGTAGGAGATGTTGGATCCGAGGCCGCCATTGCCCACCTCTTCCAGCCTTCCGTTCCATCCCTTGGCTGGCATCCAGACTTCGATCTTGATGTCGGAATCCGCGCTCGGCCGCAGAGTTGCCATCACGCGGCAAAAGGGTGGCAGAGTCGCGTAGATAGCATTCTGACCTCTTTGCCCTCCTCCGCCGGCCGGAGCACCAGCCGGCCCACCCGCCGGAGCGCCAGCCGGACCACCCTCTGGACCACCCCCACCTGGACCACCCCCACCCGGTCCGCCCGCTGGAGCCTTGAAGGCACCCGCTTCCACCAGGGTTGCACTTGTGATCTCCGTATTCGGAAGCTTCAGCTTGGTTAGATCTTCACAGGACGTGGTCGCGGCCCACGCCGAACCAGCCGTCAGCATTGCAACAACGAATAGTGTCTTCATGGTTCCTCTCATCATGGTCAAGAATTGATCCTGCCCGCGGTCTCCTCTGAACTGCGGCTACGAAGGATTGCCAGAGGCCCGCTCAGTCAAAGCCCCTGAGAGAGGTGAGAAGCCGCAGCATTGATGCTGAAACTCTAAATTAATAAGGTAGGGCAGGAACGCGCGAAGCGCCCTGCCCATGAGTTTGAGGTTAGTAGTTCAGGCGCAGGCTGAGCTGAATCTGGCGGGGATTATTGGCCTGGCTGGTGACTTTGCCGTAGCTGCCGTTGCCCACCGCTGTGTTGGGGGTGCCGGGTTGGAAGTGGTTGAAGGTGTTGAAGCTCTCGATGCGGAATTGCAGATTCGTCCTTTCCGTGATCTTGGTGGTCTTCAACATGGAAATATCCCAGTTGTGGATACCCGCCGCAAACAGCTGTGAATCGTTTGCGCGTTCATTGCCGAACGTGTAGTCGCCGGCATACGCGAAGCAGCTGGTATTGAACCACGCGTTCAGGCGGTTGAAGTCATTGCCGGAGACCGTTTTGATGCAGCCAGGAACATAGTTCGGGCGGGTGGTGCCAGCGCCAAAGTTCTGCTGGAGCTGGTTCTGGGTGTTGGTGGTCAAGGTCAGATAGCCACCGTGCTGGTAGGAGGTAATGTCGTTGACGGCCCAGCCTGAGATGAACCGGGTGGCGAAGTTGTTGCCGTTGAGGAATCTCTGACCCTGACCGATGGGCAGAGGATAATTTAGGTTGAATACAAGACGCATGGGAACGCCGGCTACCGTGCGGTCACCGCGGTGGTTGTTATAGTTCTGATAGCTGCTGACGTCGTTCATGGTCTTGGCCCAGGTATAGGCCAGGCCGAACAATCCGCCGCCCTCGATGCGGTACTGGCTTGTCACCTGCAATGCGTTGTAGGTCTGGTGGCCATAGGCCAGGTTGCCGATGGTCGCGTTGCTGTAATTCGGATAGGGCTGCAGCGTGCGCCCAACCTTAACGCTGTTGTTACAGAATGAGCCGTTGGGAGAGCAGAATACGCCGTTCGCGAATGTTTGTGACAATCCTCCCAGCAGATGAATGGTTCCACCGGTTGGGACGTTGGCTGTAAGATTCGTACCCGCATAGGGACCGGAAGCTGCAGTCGCAGTCTGGGTGGTTCCGCTCGTCGTCACGTTATAGGCAGACGCCGAAATCTGGTCGATAGCCCCGCCGGCCCTCAGCTTGACTCCCTGCGATCCCACATAGGCGGCAGTAGCCTGGAATCTGCTTCCAAACTGCCGTTGCGCGGCGAAGTTGTACTGCTCAAAGTACGCCAGTGGTTCCCCGGAGTAGAAGCCGTTCAGAGCCGTACCGCCGGTAACCTGGGAGCCGAATGTAAATTGCTGCAGGAAGTTCGCCTGGCGGCCGAGTCTCGGCACATACACCGCGCTGACATTCGGAACGGGGTTGGAGAGTGTAGCCGTCGGGGCGGCGCCGTTCGGGTTCGTCCACGCCAGCTGAGACGAGTTGATGGCAACACCGGGTGCTCCGTTGCCGCCTCCGTCCTGATCAACCGCTTGTGTCGTCAGACCGAAGCCGCCGCGAACGACAGTCTTGTCATCAACCCGATACGCGAAGCCGACGCGGGGGTCGACAAGGTTGTACTTGATGGGGAAGATGCTTCTGGACGGACTGGCCGGAGTATTGACGAGAACCTCCGTTCCATATGTCCCGGTATTGGGGTCGGTGGTGTAGGGTTTGAAGACGAACGTGCTGTCCTTCTTCTCCATCAAGCCACCCGGCAGCTCCCAGCGAACGCCGAGGCTCAAGGTCAGGTTGCGGGTGACCTGCCATTGGTCTGAGCCAAAGTAGGCCTGGTAGTAGTTGAACTCCGTGCCACCGTAGCTGCCGCCAAAGTTTGCGGAAGTGAAGTAGCCCATCAGGAAGTCGGCCCACTCATCGCCGCAATTTGAACCGCTGCAGCCGATACTGCTGTACTTGTCGCCGAAGCTGGGAGTGCCACCATTCCACCCGCTATAAAGCAGTTCCATGTCCATCAAGCGGGCTTCAAAACCTGCCTTGACGCTGTGCTTGCCGAAGACACGCGTGATGGTGCCGTTCAGGCCGTAGTTGTCCCACTGCTGGGACTGTCCGCCGGAGCCAAACGTGCCGGATTGGGCATTGGTAAAGCCGATGTTGGCCGGTGCCAGGTTATGCACCGCATTGCCGCCATTGAACGTAGGTGCTGGAATATAGTTTTGTCCGGCCTTCGTGTAGGAGCTGAACTGCGCCCAGTTCGCACCCAACTGCGATCTGTCAAAATTGTTGACCAATGGAATCTGGCTGTAGCGGAAGCGCAGCCACTCGGCGCGGATATCGAAGACCGTCTTCGGATTGATCGTGTAGGTATCGCCCACGATGTAGAGATTGCTATTGAATCCGCCCACCGCACTGCCAAAACCCCAGGCCTTGCCGCCGGGAAGTGCAGAAGGAACATTCGGGTGAAAGAAGGGCTGGAACGGCTTGTCGAGCGGCGCCCACCATGCCACGTGCGCGAACAGGCGCTGCTTGGGGCTCAGGTTCCAGTCCACGCGCACGTTCATCTGCGGCGCTGTGTTGCCTACAGGGACATTTTCGGCAAAGTTGAAGGTGTTAGACGCAGTGTTCGGCGTATTTGCAAAGAACGTCCTCATGATCGTGGACGTGGGATCCCAGCATGCGCCGCCTAGCGACCAGGTATTTAGAATTGTATCGTGGACGATCGCCTTCACGTTATTTCCCGGCGCGAGCTGTGTACCCGTCACGGAGGGGCAGTTTCCGGTCGGATCGGCGATCTGGCGCGTAAAGATGCCGTCCCAGATATCCGAGCCGCCGCCCGGCAGGCCGGCCTGCGAGGCTGCGTTGCCATTGGTCGGCATGTTCATCAGAGTCGCCGCGGCGCCAACCAGATTATCCTGTTCAAAAGAACCGAAGAAGAATAGCTTGTCCCTCAAAATCGGGAAGCCAAGGTTGAAGCCCCACAGATTCTGGTTCTGCTTTGGTGTGCCCAGACCATTCCGCTTGTTGAAGAAGTTGTTGGCGTTCAGATCGGCATTGCGGAAGTAGTCGTACGCAGTTGCATGCAGCTTGTTGGTGCCGGACTTCGTGGTCTCATTGATGACGCCGCCTGTCGCGCGCCCTTCCTGCGAGTCGCCGACGCTGGTGTCGATGTTGAACTCCTGGATCGCGTCCGCGGTGGGCATCAGTCCGATATTGCTGCCCTGCAGCATGTTGATTGGCGCACCGTCGATGTACTCTTCGTTGTCGCCGCCGTTAATGGTGTAGATACCTGAACCGCCACCCCAGCTCAAGGGGTTCGAGGAGGTGCCGTTGTTCTGGGCCAGCGTGGCTCCTTGCTCCACCGCGCTGCTCGCCATGACGCCGGCGGTGACGTTAAGCAGTTGCATGACGTTGCGGCCATTGAGCGGCAATTCATTCATCTGCTGAGCTTCAACCCTGTTGCTCACGGTTGGGCTGTCGGTCTGCAACTGTACTGACACCGCCGAAACCTCCACGGTTTCATTAACCGTACCCACTTGCAGCATGGCATCCACACGGGTGGTGCTGCCTACCTGCACGGTGGCCGCGTCCCGCAGATAGCGCTTGAAAACGGGGCTTTCCACCGCAACGCTATACGTTGCGGGCACCAGGTCCACAAATGCATATTCGCCCGCCGTATTCGATTTGGCGGTGTGCTTTTCATTGGTTGACTTGTTAGTGATAGTAACCGCGGCGTCGGCAACGACTGCGCCGGTTGTATCGGTTACAGTGCCTACGATCGACCCGTAAAACGATTGGGCGTTCAGTGACAAAGGCGATAGGATCGTCATTCCCACCATAATCGCCAGCATGATTGCAAAATCTAACACGCGTAGACTCTTCGTTTCCGTCATAACTACCCCCCTGATAAACCGCAATGGCACTCCATGGCTCGCGAAGCTTTGCCGCAAAATCCGTTGGTGTTTTTCTCGGTGGCGCAGATCCCGTGCGGTTAGAAATAGAGCGATAGCCCGCGAGTAACCTGCTCACTCTGACCATTTCTGTCGATTCCAAACTGTCTGAGCAAGCTAGTCCGGCGCGGGAACCATAGTCCTGTAATCATTCTTAAATAAAGGCTAAAAGAGAGGCTCATTGCATGAGCTTGGGCGTTACAATGCGGTGGTAGGTTCTCCTCTCTGTGGCGACCCCACTCTTTTCTTGTCAAGCCCCCACCTGTTCAAAAAATCAGGCAACACAAACCCCATCAGCACTTACGCCGGCAAAGAAATGTGACCATTAGTTATGTGCCACTTGGTAAAATGGAACTAGAAGATCAAAGAGCAGCCCGGCCACCCAGCCGGGCTTTTCCTTTTTTAGAAAGTGCACGGTAAGTCGTTTGAATGGAAGATTTTAGCCGTAAGTCATTTGTTTGGAATATTTTGGCGAGAGACGTCCAGTCTAAGTCCAAACGAATGAATATTTTAGCCCCGGGTAAGGGAGGGGGGAGGGGGTGTCCGGAGATATCCCGCACATCTGGCGGGTGGTTTTTTGGCGAGGGACAGGTAACAAGCGCGGGCGCGGTGAGGACGCCTCCATCTTTTGCTTACAGGTTTGAGTGCGGTGCGAACCTCGGCCCGGAGCGTGTCGATGCGGCTGTAGGGCCGACGACGAGGTTTTAGTCGGGTACAGGGTCAGCGCGGTCAGTTCTCTAACTCGATGGCTAGCGGGTCATGCTCGAGGTATACAGTGTGGTTTCGTAACGCCGGGTATGTGCGGCTATCAGCTTGCTTCCGTCTGCTGAGACGGAGAAGCCTGGGGTGCCGGAATCGGAGTATGGCGCAAGACCTTTCAGGTGCATGGCGACATAGGCGTTCCGTGTGCTGGGATCGATCTCGTACACCTCGGAGGTAGAGAAATCGCTCTGTGAGACCGGAAGGAAGATGTGGCCGCCACTTAGGGCAAAGCCGTTAACGAATGTTGGGAGACCGGAGATGTGAGCGATCTCTTCGGTGGCGCCATCATCCAGATTTCTCCGCAGTACTGTGAGGTCCTCTCCATCGCGCAGGTAGTAGAGCCATTTCCCGTCCGGCGAAGGCTGAAAACCGGTGACCGCTTCGACGAACATCGGTTCAGCCCGGCTGGCGTTGTCCGTGCGGACGCGCCAGATGCGGGAGGTGCCGTCATCGTTTGAAGAGTAGTAGAGGTACCTTCCGTCACCACTGTAGACAGGGCTGATATCGCGATTGCGAGTGGAGGTGATCTGCTTAAGCGTCTTCGTTGGGAGGCTGTAGACGAAGAGGTTGGTCGCGCCGTCCTGGCGGAAGCTGAAGACGATGGACCTGCCGTCCGGGGCCCATGAGGGCAGCACAATCATGCCAGAGCACTGAAATTTGGTGATCTGTTGAGGCTCCGGCTTGCCGACCTCGGACAACCAAAGCTCCACGCAGCCGGAACGGGTGCTGACGTAGGCCACCGATCCATCGGGAGAGTAAATTGGTGCGGCGTTATTGCTGTCCGCGGCAAGGAGCACGTGCTCATTGGAGCCCGTAAGTGAGTGTTCGACCAGATTCGATGCGAGCTCGCGGTGCTCAATCGCAAGTGTTCCCGTTGAGGAGACCGCCGGGTTTACTGCATCGAAGTCCTGCGGGCCGATCGGCTGTGGGGTACCACCCGCTCGAGCGATCTCGGAGATTCCGAACGTCGAGCTCTTCGCGTTCCGTGCGCCGAAGAGAATGGATTGGCCATGATTAGCCCACGCGATTCCGCGTACTCCGAGGTTGTCGAAGGTGAGTCGAACGGCAGGCTGCGACTGCTCTCCATGGATCGAAACGAGGTAGAGATCACCCAGGCCACCGCGACGGAAGGCGACCCATTGGCTGTCCGGCGAGAACCTGGCTTCGACATCTCCGGTGGAACTGGTAGGCGGTGATGTGAGCGCGCTACGCTCGCCGGTAACGAGGGAGATGAGAACAAGGTGCACAGGATTGGTTGAGCTGGGCTGCTCTGCAGTCACCATGTAATGGCCATCCGGAGACCAGTCGAGTGCGGGGGAGTCCTGATAAAGGGCCCGCGGGTTCAGAAACCGGCCCACGGAAACTAAGCTCTTCGATGTCAGGTCGTAGCGGACAATCTCAACGTGCGAGATATCGGTGCGCCGTGCAAAGGCGATCTCATGCCCGTCAGGCGACCAGACGGGATGGCTCTCATCGCCATCGTCACCTTTGGTCAGCGGCGCGGGGACGGCCTCGCCCGGGAAATTCTTGGTATAGATGCGGGTTTTATTGTCTTTCCCGGTAAGCGTGAAGGCCAAACGTGTGCCATCCGGGGACCAGGCAAAGCCGGAGGCGCGGTCCGTCCCCAGGTTTACAGGCGTGAGAGGTCTAAGCTCTGCGGCTGCTTTCTGCAGCCTGCTTTTTGAGACCCAGGCGAAGGCCGCTACAAACACCGCAAGCAGAACCGCAAGGCTGATTGCGATCCAACGCAGTGCGTGGTGCGTGACTACAGCAGGAGCGGGAGCAGGGACGGCAGCTTGAGATGCGGAGGCAGCTCCTTCGGAGTTGTCCGAGACGAGCGGGGGCGACCAGTCGCCGAAGTCAGTCTTCCGCCGGGGCAGGGTACGCAGGATCTGTGGGACGTAACCACCTTTGGGGAGGTCGATTTTGATGGGGTCGTCAGTGCCGAAATCGCGATAGTAAAGATCAAGCTTTTCTCGAACTCGCCGCGCGTGGACACGAACGATGGGATCCAGCTTCGGGTCGTAGTCGGCGGAACGCAGAAAGACCTCGACTGCGATCGTTGTTTCCTTCAATTGCGAGGATTCGCCGCGGATAGTGCGGTCGACGCAGAACTCGAGGAACTGCCGCGAGCGTGCGGACGTGACAAATGCAGGTGACTCCAAGATGCGACGCAACTGCGCGTCGATTTCAGCGTTACGAACCATGCCTATCAGTTTAGTCACGGTACGTTAATCGACGTTGAACGCGTTTATCCCCACATGTAACCCTCTCTTACCCAGCTACACGCCCTAAAAATTAGTGGGGACTGGCAGAGTGTGGACATGACCTCACAGAAATCTCTCTTCTCGCGCTCTCTTGCCGCCGTGTGGCTGCTTTTCACCTTCGGCGCGACGCTCGCGCATGCGCAAAGCAGTGTAGTGAGCGGACAAGTTATTGACTCCACTGGCGGAGTCATCTCCAACGCCGCCGTGGATATACAGAATGTTGCCACGGGAATCCATTGGACGGCCACGACCAACGGCTCGGGCTACTACCAGTTTCCGCCGATTGCCCCCGGCATCTACACCCTGGATGTGAAGGTGAGCAGCTTTTCCGAGTACAAGGTCACCGATATTCACCTTGAGGTCGGCAGTTCACGAGAAATTAATGTGACGCTCCAGCCTTCCAAGACGGAGGAGACTGTTACGGTCACGGCAACGGCACCGGAACTGGTTGTCGCTAATGCCGAACGTGGCAATGTGATCGAGAGCCAGTTCGTGGAGAACACGCCGCTCAATATTCGCAATCCGCTGCAACTGGTGAACTTTGCCCAGGGCGTCACCGCCTATAGCACCGACTCCGGCAATAACGACCAGAGCGAGGCATTGACCAATACCTTCCGGATCAACGGCGGCAAGCTGGCGACGACGGAGAGTCTTCTGGATGGCGGAGCCAATACGACGATGTATGACTATAACGCCATAGCAGCCGTCCCCCAGGTGGATTCGCTCCGAGAGTTCAAGGTCCTGACAACCGCCTACTCGGCGGAGTGGGGGCGCACCAGCGGCGGTGTAGTCACCTTTGCTACCAAGTCCGGTTCTGACCGTTTGCACGGCAGCGTCTTCGAGTACATCCGTAACAGCGCTACCGATGCCAACGGCTTCAACGCCAACCTGACAAATACTCCGAAGCCGCACTTTGAGCGTAACCAGTTCGGCTTTGCGCTGGGTGGGCCGGTGGCATCCCCGCACCACTTCCACGACGCACACCGCACCTTTTTCTATGTGACTTATGAGGGACTGCGGCAGAGCCAGGCCGGCAACTTTCTTTACACCGTACCGACCAAGCTGGAGCGGCAGGGTGACTTCTCACAGAGCCTTGACGCTAACGGCAACCAGATCGTGATCTACGACCCGAGCACCACCGCGTTGCAGCCGGTGGGCAGCACGGCCTGCACCGCTACGCCTGTCGCGGCCGGACAGACAGTTTATTGCAGAACTCCGTTCACTGGTAACAAGATCACCAATCTCGACACAGTTGGGGCGAAGATGATGAACAGCTATCCGATGCCCAATCGTCCTGGCCAGGGATTGAGCTCGGTGAATAACTACTTCTCCAATACTCCGACGAGCAGCAGGCAGAATACTTTCAACTTTCGCTTCGACCACAAGTTCAACGACAAGCATTCGATCTTCGCCCACTACGATTGGTTCCAGCGCTTCAACAACTATGGAGACCCTTTCGGTAATGGCCTATCTCCTACGACGAATCCGCAGCGGCTTCCGGGCGACAACACGATGTTGAACCATACGTGGGTGCTCTCGCCCAGCATGGTCTTCCAGCACTTCTTCGTCTATACGCACCAGGAGTCGAACCGCATTCCGACTACGCTGGGTTTTGACCCCACGACGCTCGGCTTCAACCCCAATGTGACTGCGGGGCTACCCTCGACGACCTTCCCTGCCATCACAGCCGCAAATCGTCTAAGTCCAATCGGGCCGCAAAGCGGTCTGGAGGCGGATGGTGGTACCACCTTCCAGTACGCCGCGTCTCTCATCTATCTCAAGGGCAAGCACTCGCTGAAGTTTGGCCTGGATTACCGCTATCTGTCGCTTGACCTCCACGTCAACCAGCTCGTGTCGTTGACAGCAAACAGCAACTTCACCGGGGGCCCGAACGTGGGTACTCTTTCTACGGAGCCGGACTCCGGCAGTGGCATCGCGGATATGTTGCTGGGTACGGGCACAGTGACCAGCGGTATCGTTCCCGGGATTCCATCTTGCGCATCCGTACTACGCCTTCTTCGCGCAGGATGAGTATCACCTGACTCCCAAGCTGACTCTGAGCTATGGGCTGCGTTACAGCATTGAGCTGCCTGACTCGGAAGGACACAACCAATACCAATTCCTTGATCTGACCTCGACTTCGCCATTGAACAGCCAGGTGACTTCGCTGGGAAATCTTACCGGCGGTCCTGGCTTTGTAGGAACGAGCGGAACCGGTTCGCGGTTACAGAACACACAGTACGGTAACCTCGACCCGCGGGTTGGCTTCGCCTATAGCTGGGACGAGAAGACCGTCATTCGCGGAGGTTTTGGCATCTTCCATGCTCCGGCATACGCCAACCTTGGCACACCCAGCTCGCAGGGCTATACGGCAGTGACGACCTCCAACCCCGCACAGGCCAACGGCGTCACTCCGCTGTTCAACATGGCGAATCCTTTCCCCTCCGGACTCACGCCGGTTAGCGGAAACAGTCTTGGACTGGCGACGAATGCTGGACTCGCGATTGGCGGATATGCGCGCAAGCAGCTAGTCAGCTACAGCAACCAGTGGTCGTTCGATGTGCAACGGCAGTTGCCTTATAACTTCGTAGTCACAGCGGGCTATGTTGGCAACTCGGGCGTGCATCTGTATGTTCCGATCAACTACAACCAACTGCCGGATAGCGCTCTGTCGCTGGGTTCGGCCCTTACCGCTACGGTCGCGAACCCTTTCTACGGCGTCATCACTAATAAGACTTCGCCGTTGAGCGCTCCAACTGTGCGCGCGTTTCAGTTGATGCTTCCGCATCCGCAGTTTCAGGGCATGACTGCATACGCGGCCGCCGCGGGACACTCCAGCTATAACGCTCTGCAACTGTCAGTAGAACGGCGCTTTTCACAGGGGCTTGCGCTGCTGTTTGCCTACACGCACAGCAAGATGCTGGATAACACAGGAGACTACCTGAACAGTGCAGGCTTTCAGGACAACAACTGCCCATCGTGCGACCGGTCCATCTCGCAGCAGGATCTTACGGACGTGATCCGGCTGAGCGGTCAGTATGAGCTGCCCTTCGGCCGCGGCAAGCCCTTCGCTAACAACGGAGCGATGTCGGAAGTGGTGGGCGGATGGAGTGTAGGCAGCTTCTTCACCTACGACAACGGCGCGCCGGTGCAGGTTACGTCGCCGGCCAACAGTACCAACAGCACGAACGTCTTCGGCGGCGGCTCAACGATCCGGCCCAACGTGACCGGTGTCTCGACCAGCGTCCCCGGTGGGCGGCACATCGTGATCGGTACTGGTGCTGGCAAAGTAAGCGAGTACTTCAACCCTGCGGCTTTCAGTGCAACACCGGCGTTTCAGTTCGGCGATGCGCGGCGCTACCAGGATTCGATCCGGCTGCCAGGCACCTTGAACTTCGACATGCTCGCGGAGAAGCGAATTCCGCTACCGGAGCCCTTTGCCCTGAACTTCCGGTTCGAGGCATTCAACGCATTCAACCGTGTCCAACTCACTGGCGTGAACACGTCCTACAGTTCGACGCCGAACACCTTCGGCTATATCTCGCCCAGCCAGGCCAACAGCGCGCGCAGCCTCCAGGCCAGCCTCCGCCTGTCTTTCTAAACAACCACTCACAGGGCCGGCCGGATTGACCTGGCTGGCACTATCTCACCCTAACGGACAGGAACAGACCATGCTGCTACGAACTGCCCTTGCAATTCTCCTCGCCTCCACGACAGTCGCACACGCAGATGTGACCAATCTGCAATGCACGCAGACTGGGCCAACCGAATATAAGCTGTCCTATTCCATGACTGGGAGCACGCACCAGGTACAGATTTTTGCGAGCACGAAGGCAGACCCCGCGGCGACAAAGCAATCGTTACTCAAGACCAGCAGCAGCGAGGTCACAGTTCATGCGGGGGAGGCAGGACAGAGGATGTACTTCTTCCTCAAGGCCGACACAGGTGAAGGGCGAGAGGTATCCATCCGCCATCTGCAACTCGAAGGAACACCCAACTTCCGCGATCTTGGCGGCTATGAGACAACTGACGGACGTTTCGTGCGTTGGGGGTTGATTTACCGTTCCGGTGTGCTTACCTATCTGACGCCAGCCGACATGACCTATCTCGCGCAGACAGGCATTCGTGTCGTGTGTGACTTCCGTACAAAACAGGAGAACGAGGCCGCCCCAGAGAAATGGATATCCGGCGTAGAGGTTGAGCACATCAGCCTTCCCATTGGCACTGAGACCAACAAAGACGGCACCCCTACCGTGCAGGCGATGGTCGCGGGGCACCCGACGACTGAGCAGCTTCGTGCAACCATGACGAAGACCTACGGTAACTTCGCGTTCTCATCCGCACCCCAGTACGCCGCGGTCTTTGAGCAACTGGAGAAGGACCAACTGCCTCTGCTGTACCACTGCACCGGAGGCAAGGACCGCACCGGCGTATTTAGCGCGTTCCTGCTGTTGACGCTGGGAGTTCCGGAGAAGACTGTGCTCGAGGATTATGCACTGACCAACAAATATCTGCTCGACCAGCCTCGGAGCCCGGCCATGCAGAAGATGATGACGTCAACTGGCAACAATGCTCTGGCTGGGCTGACTCCAGAACAACAACAAGTCATGATGGCCGCAGATCCTGAGTACCTGAAGAGCACACTCCGCGCCATCGAGACGAAGTACGGTTCTTTCGACAACTATCGTCGCCAGGAACTTCATGTCTCCGACGAGCAGGCTGCCACCCTCCGGGCGAGGCTATTGATGCGCTGAACCTACAACCGTTGGGTACGCATTTGGTGTTCGGGCAACGACTGCAACTTCACTTCAACCTCCGGCCACGCGCCAGCGTGGCCGGATTTCTTTTGTGCCAATCGTGCATATGGCAGCCATGTGCGCATTACACTAATGCGCACAAGTGCAGAACAGCCTTACATATTGCAGCAATGTGCGAGAGTGAGTTCCGCAATTCAACCCAATCAGAGTGGGCCTGGTTAGCCAGGTATATTTGTAACTTTCTATCGGGCTGATTTAGTGGCAGATCATAATTTTGGCGAGGTGGAGACTCAAGTGGGTCTGTTGGCTATCGCTTTCATGAAAACTGGAAGAATCCATTCATACTGTGAATGGTCTAAATGACCTTCTTGCAGTACTATGGATTTCTAAGATATTGCCCTGTTGAACCTTCGGTGAACTATGTTCGCGATCGCAATGTGGACAAATCTGTCTATGCTTATCGCACCCTACGTTCTTCGGGGTCGGACCAGCATTTTTTCGCCGGCCGCGACCCCTGCTCATTCGATCTTCGGTTTATCGACGCTTGTTCTCAGCTTCACCTTCGGCATCTTTCTGGTTGTAGGAGGGCTGCTGCTATTCGCTGTTATTCGATTTCGACACCGCCCCTCCGATCCTCACGCTGCGCAGGAACCAGCCCAGATCTACGGCAGCAATCAGATTGAGCTCTCTTGGACCGTTGTCCCAATCCTTATCGTATTCGTACTGTTCCTGACGACGGCGCGGGTTATCTACTCAACCGAACATGCGCCTAAGCCTCCGAATTCGCTGGATGTCATTGTTACCGGCCACCAGTTCTGGTGGGAATATCGTTATCCCAAACTCGGAATTGTAACCGCCAATGAACTACATATACCTGTAAGCGACCCCCGGAATCCTACTCCGACTTACTTGACGATGTCGTCGGCAGATACAGACCATAATTTCTGGGTTCCTCAGTTGGCCGGAAAAATGGATGTGATTCCAAACAAGGTCAACACAATGTGGATCGATCCTGCGACGCCGGGGCTCTACCTCGGTCAGTGCGCGCAATACTGTGGGACTCAGCATGCCAAGATGCTGCTTCGCGTCTATGCCGATACGCCTGCTGAATTTGCAGCGTGGGTTGCTCACCAGCGTCAACCTGCCAGCCAGGACGTGGGCGCGTCTGAGGGGCGAGACGTGTTTCAACATAATGCCTGCATCAGTTGCCATACCATCGCGGGTACGGTTGCAACCGGAAGGTTTGGACCTGACCTGACGCATCTGGCCAGCCGGGAGACAATTGCCTCTGGCTCCGTAGCTAATACACCCCAGAACATTCGCAGTTTTGTGGCAGATCCTGCTCACTTCAAACCCGGAGCACTGATGCCTCCAATGCATCTCAACGATCACGATCTGGATGCCGTTACCACGTATCTCACAACGCTGAAGTAGCGTCGAAAGAAGCAAATATTATGGCAACGCAAACTCCGGTGACCGTAATCCTCGACGAGACCGTTGCGACGAGACCACGTTTGACGGCGCTGCAGATACTTCATGATTGGGTCACGACAGTTGACCACAAAAAAATTGGCCTGATGTACATAGGTTATGCGCTGATCTTTCTTGTTATTGGCGGCATTGAAGCCATCCTGATGCGCATTCAGCTCGCCGTTCCAAATAACACCTTCGTTGCGCCGCAGGTGTTCAATCGTTTGTTCACCATGCACGGTACGACAATGGTCTTCTTTGTCGGAATGCCGATTCTGTTTGGCTTCGGAAACTACCTTATTCCTTTGATGATCGGAGCGAGAGATATGGCGTTCCCTCGGTTGAACGCCTTCAGCTTCTGGATTGCGGCGTTCGGCGGCCTCCTTCTCTATTTCAGCTACTTTGGAGGAAGCGGCTTATACGGCGCGGGAACCGCACCAGATGTAGGTTGGTGGGCTTACGCTCCTCTTACGGCCAAAGCCTTCTCGCCTGGCCACAGCACAGATTACTGGACTCTCTCTATCCTGGTTGCGGGAATCGGCAGTATCGGTACAGCTCTCAACATCGTTGCCACGGCAATCTGCATGCGGTGCCCCGGCATGAAGCTGAGCCGAATGCCGCTTCTCGTCTGGCTGTATCTCGTTATGTCGATGATGGTCTTTGTGACAATCAGCCCGCTTACAGCAGCGCAGATCATGCTGTTGCTCGATCGCTATGTTGGCTCGCATTTTTTTGATACACAGGCCGGAGGCTCTGCCGTCCTGTGGATGCATTACTTCTGGATATTCGGTCATCCTGAGGTTTACGTTCTTGTTCTGCCGGCCTTTGCCTTTGCAAATGAGATCATTCCGGTCTTCTCGCGCAAGGCCATCTTCGGCTACCCCGCCATGGTCGCGGCATCCGTTGGAATCGGTTTTATCAGCCTCAGCGTCTGGGCGCATCACATGTTCACTGTCGGTATGGGCGCGGGAGCAAACACGTTTTTCGTGCTCGCGACGATGACGATCTCAGTCCCTACTGGGATTAAGATCTTTAATTGGCTTGCGACTATCTGGGGCGGAAAAGTTCACTACAAAGTGGCCATGATGTTCGCCGTGGGATTTCTTTTTCAATTCCTTGTCGCTGGTCTCACTGGCATCATGCTGGGTTCTGCTCCCTTTGACTGGCAGTTGAGCGGATCGTACTTCGTGGTTGCTCACTTCCATTACGTTCTGGTGGGTGCAATTCTATTTATGGTCTTCGCGGCCTTCTACTACTGGTATCCAAAGGTGACCGGCCGTCTGTTAAGCGAGAGGCTTGGCAAGTGGCATTTCTGGCTTTTTCTTATCGGGTTTCATCTGACCTTTGACTTCATGCATATTCCCGGCGTCCTGGGGATGCCACGCCGCATATATACCTACGAGGCCGACCGCGGATGGATGATCTTGAACATGATCGTGTCCAGTGGAGCGTTTTTCCAGGCAGCCGGAACGCTCATCTTTGTCTACAACCTCATCTGGTCTTATTTCAAAGGGCCGGTTGCTGGCTCTGATCCATGGGATGCCTGGACGCTGGAATGGTCCACAAGCTCTCCGCCGCCCTCCTATAACTTTGCTGTCATCCCGAGTGTTGACAGCCGCAGGCCGCTTTGGGACCTCAAACATCCCGAGGATACCGACAATAACTATGAGTAAGGAATAGCAGCAGCATGGCAGAGACAGCCGTCATCACGCTTAATACGAACGAATCATGGACGCTCCCTTCTCGTGGCGTCGTGGGCATGTTCTGCTTGATTCTGGCAGAGGCTACGATCTTTCTTATCTTCGTTGTAGCATACGTCTTCTATATCGGAAAAAGTCTAAGCGGACCGACTCCGCGCGACGTACTCAGTCTGCCTGTCTTTACGACCATCTGTCTGCTTTCAAGCAGTGTTACAGTCCACTTCGCGGTTGCCACCCTGCGCGAAGGCAAGCGCGGATTGTGTTCCCTTTGGCTCGCTGCCACTGTTCTTCTGGGCGGAATCTTCCTGGGCGGAACAGCTATCGAATGGCATCACCTCATCTATGTTGACGGCCTTACCATTCAGACGAATCTTTTTGGAACAACCTTTTATTCGTTGGTCGGCTTGCACGCCACACACGTGATTGTCGGTCTCATCATGTTGACTCTTGCTTTGATATTTTCGCTGCGCGGACTAGTTACAAGCACGCATGCAGAGCGTCTCCACGTGCTCTCGTTGTACTGGCATTTTGTTGACGCAGTATGGGTCGTAGTCTTTCTTGTTGTGTATGTGCTGGGCAGGTAGTTTGAGGGTAGACATCAAGCCGGGAGCAAGGGATGTACGGACATAAAGAACACGGTGAACTCGGTGTCGTCCAGCTCCCATCGCCAACCGCGATGCCTATCGTGCTCGCTCTGGGGATCGCTTTGATGCTGACCGGTCTGGTGACGAACTTCTTTATCGGTCTTCTGGGACTTATCCTCGCCGTCTGTGGATGCGTGGGATGGTTCTTTCAAGTGTTGCCGCATGAGCAGCACGTCGCGATTCCGATTGTCGTGGAGGAAGTCCAGGTGGTCACCTCGCGCACATTGCGAGAGCATCTGCCCACAAGTGAGATGCATCGAAAGTTTCTGCCGATCGAGACCTTCCGTGTCACGACTGGCATCCGCGGCGGACTTGCCGGTGGGATCGCGATGATCATTCCCGCAAGCATCTTCGGGCTGCTCCGCTATCACAGCATCTGGTATCCGGCGAACCTGCTTGCCGCGGGCGGCTTCGTTCAATGGATTGGCGCGAACAACGCCTTCCTTAGCCAGTTTCATGCGCAAGGTTTGCTCGCTGCGGTCGCTATTCATGGCTTTACGTCGCTTCTTGTCGGCCTCCTTTATGGAGCCATGTTGCCGATGTACCCGCGTCATCCAATCCTGTCGGCCGGCCTGGTGGTTCCGCTTTTGTTTACAGCAATATTGCATTCTATGCTTGGCATCATCAGCCCGATTCTGAACCAACGCATCGACTGGTTCTGGTTCTTTATCTCGCTGATCGCATTTGGGCTGGTATGCGGGTTTGTAGTGAACTTGCACACCAGGGTTCGAACGCCGCAGTTTAGAGCGCTGCCCTTTGCGGTTCGTGCCGGAATCCATAGCGACGCCGGTGTCTTACCGCAGGATTCTGTCGAACCTCCAAACAAGGGAGATGGCGGTCAATGAACCGGCGCTCTACAACGCTCTCGTCACTGGTCTGCACAATTTGTTTCGTGATTGCCGGCTGCAATGCGCCCGGAAGGCCAGTGCAGGCCGAGGCCGCCCGGCCTGACGATATGGTCGACTTCTCTACACTCTACAAACAGAACTGCGCTGCATGCCACGGACAGGACGGAAAGAACGGAGCGACCATATCGCTCGCAAATCCTGTCTATGTGGCCACCGCTGGCGTAGGCAACATCGAGCGAATCACCGCGGCCGGCGTCCCTGATACTGCAATGCCACCCTTTGCGAGATCAGCCGGCGGCATGCTGACAGATCGTCAGGTCGCTGTGATCGCGAAAGGAATCGTAGATGCGTGGGGCCATTCGAACGCAATTACGGGGCAGTTGCCTCCATACTCCGGCACCGGAGATTCGGCCAAAGGGCAAACGTCCTACGCTACATTCTGCGCTCGTTGTCACGGCGCTGACGGAGCCGGTATGAGCAGCGGCGGCACGAAGATCGGCTCGATCGTTGACCCTGCATATCTCGCGCTCGTCAGCGATCAGTATTTGCGCAGCACAATCATCGCCGGTCGGTCGAAGCAGGGCATGCCCGACTGGCGCTCGGACCTTACGGGACCAAACGCTCGTCCGATGACAGATCAGGAAATTTCCGATATTACGGCATGGATCGCATCCCATCGCATCGCGACTCCTGGCGAGCCCTACCCGCAGCACCCGTAGTTATTTGCAATTACCACCGGAGACCGGTATGACCGAATTCCTTAAATATCCAGGCGAGTCCAACGCCGATCAATTACCACCGGAGGGAAGGGCGGCCGCGCACTCGCGCCGGGTCTTCTTATTCAAACTTTCGCTGGCGTTGAACGCGGCGGTAGGCACCGTGCTCGCTGTTCCGATCGTGGGATATCTGCTCGGGCCGGCGCGGAAGAGAGATTCGGACGTAGGCTCATGGATCAGCCTTGGCAACGCAGACCGCTTTCCGGCAGGGGCGATCACGCTCGCTGACTTTCAGAGTCCTGTCGCGAGCCTCGGCGATGGAGAGACCGCAAAGGTCGCCTGCTGGGTGAGGCGCGTATCTGCCCAGCAGTTCCAGGTCTTTGCCGTGAACTGCGCGCACCTCGGCTGCCCTGTTCGATGGTTCGCCCAATCCCGGTTGTTTCTTTGCCCCTGCCACGGGGGCGCTTACTACGAAGATGGATCACGCGCTGCAGGGCCTCCTGAACGTGGACTGTTTGAATACCGTTCAAAACTCGATAAGAATTTGCTCCTGATTCACGCAGGCGACATGCCCACCCTCTCGACGCAGGCCTCCTGCGGTGAAAGACCATTAGTTCAGATTGAGCCGGCAAACAAAGCACCGAGGTCCGCTTAATGGCAAGCCTGAAAGAACGCTGTGTTGACGCATATCACTGGCTGGAGAGCCGTCTGGGTCTGATCGAGCCGCTCAGCAAAGCGGCGGCGCATCCCACGCCGTCCAACAACGCAAGCTGGCTCTATGTCTTCGGCAGTGCCGCCACCGTGCTTCTACTTATGCAGGTGGGGACGGGTATTTTGCTCGCACTCGTCTATAGTCCATCCGCAAATGAAGCCTGGGGAAGTCTGCAGGATCTCAACCACAACGTGGCACTCGGCTGGTACCTGCGCGCACTGCACGGCTGGGGTTCGGATTTCATGGTGGCAATCGTACTCATCCATATGGTGCAGGTATTTCTCTTTGGCGCTTACAAGTTTCCGCGCGAATTGACCTGGATTGTCGGCGTTCTGCTGCTTCTGCTCACGCTGGGCATGGCATTTACAGGCCAGGTTCTTCGATTCGATCAGGACGCTTACTGGGGACTCGGCATCGGCGCATCGATTCTCAGTCGCGTTCCCTTCATCGGTGCGCCGCTCGTTCACCTGATGCTTGGCGGTCCAATCATCGGTGGCGCAACGCTCTCTCGATTCTTCGCTCTGCATGTCTTTGTCATTCCGGGCCTACTGCTTGCAGGTGTAGGCGTTCATGTATGGATGGTGCTCTTTCACGGCGTCAGCGACTGGCCCATGCCCGGGCGTCTCGTCAGCAAATCTACGTACATGCGCGAGTATCACGAGCTTACGCAAAAAACCGGCATGCCCTTCGTTCCGGATGCTGCCTGGAAAGACGCTGTCTTTGCTGCGGCCATTATGTTCTCTGTTATGGCTTGCGCCTTCTTCTTTGGGCCGTTCGGTCCAAGTGGTCCGCCCGATCCGACTATCATTCAGACCGCCCCCAAGCCGGACGCTGCATTCCTTTGGATCTATGCCGTGCTCGCATTCCTTCCTCCATCGATCGAAACACCGGTGATGCTGGTTGTGCCTGTGCTGGTAATCGCCGGCATGCTTTTACTGCCGCTCTTTGCGAGCGAGGGTGAACGCCATTGGACGCGGCGTCCAGTCGCCGTCCTTACGGTATCGGTTATTGCAGTTACTCTTGGCATCTTCACCCATCTCGGCACCTACACTCCGTGGAGCCCGATCATGAACGCATGGACGAGCGAGCCGATACCCACGATGTATCTTCAAAATCGCACTCCGCTCGAGCGTCAGGGCGCGCTGGTTCTCCAGAACAAACAATGCCGCAACTGCCACATGCTCGACGGTAAAGGAGGCCAGCGTGGACCCGCGCTGGATTCCATCGCTTCGCGCATGACCGAAGACCAGATTATCCGTCAGGTTTTGCAGGGTGACGGCAATATGCCTGCCTATGGAAATGCTTTGAACCCATCGGAGACGAAGGCGCTCGTTGAATTTCTCATGACGCTGCGCGGTAACCACCTCGCGCCCGCGATTGATGCCTCGAGAAGCCTGACTAATTCCAGCGATCTGCAAGCGCCCCAAACCCCACCTGCGTCGCAAGTCCGGAGAAGTCCCTAGCACATGTCCGATGCAGTGCAGGAAATATTCAAAAATTGGACACCTTCCATCTGGCTGACGCTCTCCATCGCGGTCACCGCGACCATTTATCTGCGTGGCTGGCTACTGATCCGGAAAACCCGGCATGCGCAGTTCACCGGCATGCGACTCGCATCTTTCTTCGCCGGCCTCGTCGTCCTCTGGCTTGCAATCGCGTCACCTCTGGACGGCTTCGCTGACGTTCTGCTCAGTGCGCACATGATGGAGCATCTGCTTTTGATGTCTGTCGTCCCACCTCTTCTCCTGCTGGGTCTCCCTGTCGTTCCTTTGCTGCGCGGATTGCCGGAGGCGCTTCGCCGCCATGTAGTGGGCCCACTCCTTTGTGTGCCTGCTCTGAGAAGATTTGGACGGTGGTTGGTAACACCCGTGATTGCATGGGCTGCAATGAATGTGACCTTTATTGCATGGCATGTTCCAACGGCCTTCGACTTCGCTTTACGGAATGAGGGATGGCATGCGATCGAGCATCTCTGCTTTCTCAGCACGTCTATTCTCTTTTGGTGGCGCATCGTTCAACCGTGGCCTGCAGGCACGAACCGTAATAGTTGGAGCATATTGATCTACCTGGTCTCGGCCGACGTGGTAAATACACTTCTCGCAGCATTCCTGGCTTTTTGCAATCGTCCGGTTTACGGGTACTACACCGACCATCCAAATCCCTTCGGCGCTTCACCATTGGAAGACCAGGTTCTGGGAGCAGCGATCATGTGGGTTATCGGGTCTCTCTCCTTCCTCGTACCTGCGATGCTTCTCACTATTCGCATGTTGCGGCCCTCTCGCTTAATGCTGTCTTAGCGGGTCCTTAGAAATTGAATTTTGCAGCGAGCTGCATCAAGCGAGGCGCTGCAGCGCTGACGATGTACCGAAGTTGGGGTCTCCGAATTTTTCGCTAATGTCTGCGGGTCTGGTTTTACAGGTCAGAAGATCAGTTTCAACTCGACCTGTACCTGACGCGGCAGGTTGGCTTGCGACGTTATTGTTGAGAAGGCCGAGCTGGTGGGCGTGAGGTTAGGCGCGCCAAAGTTCGGATGGTTGAGTACATTGAAGAAATCGCCGCGCAGTTGTGCGTGGAACCTCTCGGTGATCTTGATGGCTTTGGATATCGAAAGATCCACTGAGTTGATGCCGTCCGCACGCGCATTGGTGACCTGAGTAGGGAGGGTGCGGATGTTAGCGCCTGCGACCGGTTGGTCCGCGGAGTTGAGGTCAAACTGGGTCTTATCGAAAGCCCCGTTGACGGCGTGAGGGTTCACCTTCAGCTTGTTAAAGCTATAGCCCAGATAGATGATGTTTCCCCACGCAAGCGGCGGGCCGTCCGGCTGGTAGGTGTAGATGCTGGTGAGGTCCCATCCGCTGATAAGACGGTTTACAACCGGGACCTGCGGATTGAAATGCCTTCCCTCACCGAACGGAAGCTGCCAGGTACCGCTTACGACAAACCGTTGCGGACGGTCATCTGGGCTAATCCGTCTTTCCAGGTTCGTCGTCCTGCGGGTTGAGGTAGTCGAGCCTATCGAGCTTCTTGGACCAGGTGTAGTTGGCCATGAAGCGGACGCCATGCGACAGACGCTTCTCCATGCGGACCACCATCGAGTTATACGTGGAACTCCCATTGGGATTACTCGACTGAGTCACACCGGTGTACTGCGGATATTGCAGGAGAAGTTGCTGCTGTTGCACTGTGGTCGCAGTATTGAGTGACGACCCCGGCACCAGACCGATGAACGGGTTGGGGACAGAGGCATTCAGGAAGTTGACCACCGTGTTGTTGCGGACTTGGCCGACGGGCAGATAGGAGGCAGGGACGTAACTCAGGCTCTTGCTCACGGACAGATGGACCAGGTGCGCTCCAACGTACCCGATTTCAAAAAGGATATTGCCGGGCAGGTTCTGCTGAATGTCCGCAGTCCAACGGATGGCATAGTCATTCAGCAGCTTGTTGGGAAAGAAGCTAACCGATTGTCCCAGATTCGTGGAGAGACCGAGGGAATTGCCGGTTGGCTGCGTCAATCCGGCGGGAAATGGGTTCGTGAGGGTGGCGCTGGGCGACAAATAATTGTTAGTTGTGGTCACCATTTGAGACTGCTGGCTGTAACCGGGCGCGATGGCAACATGAAAGCCGACGGAGTCATTGAAGATGCCCATTCCGCCTCGCACTGAGGTGTTGGGGTGCGGTAGCCAGGCAAAGCCGACCCGAGGGCTGAAGTTCTCGGGCTTCGTATTATAGAAGTTCCGGTTGCCGGGGGTCGCATACACGAGCCCGCCCATAAGGGTCGGGAACGTAAGTCCGGGAACAGGGTGCGCCGCATAGGCGGCCTGGGTGGCGGCGTTGATGGGGCTGATGGTCGAGAAAGCAAACCCATTTACGGCCTTGTTGTGGCTTTCGACGGCCGGCAGGTCATGTTCATAGCGCAGACCCAGGTTCAACGTGAGCTTGGGAGAGACGCGGAAGTTGTCCTGGGCGAAGAACGCAAAGTATTTTGTAGTGGTAGTGGTGTTGTAGTTGAGATCGAGGGTCCCGGTAGCAGGCAGGCCCATCTCCAGGGCAGCCAATTCCTGGCCAAGCGGGGCGGCCCCGGAGGTGGTATTGGGGCCATTGGTCCAACTGCCGAATATATAGGACCCGGCCGGGTTACCGTAAGAAAGATTCCACTCTTTCAGCATTCGCAGATCGCCGCCGAACTCAAAGCTGTGTTTTCCCACGATATGGCTGAGCATGGAGAATATCTGCCAGCTGTCAAACGGTAGATATTGACCGCCGCCATAACCGAAGCCGACAAAACCGGGAACGCTCGTGCTTGGGAACGCGGGTCTCGCAATCGCGGACTGAAGAGCGGCCGGAAAGCCCAACGCAGTGAGAGGTACGCTGGGATTGAGAGGACGGGACGTTGTCAAACGGGTCCAATTCATGCGGTTGTCCCACACCGTCGCGGCGGTGAAGACATGGACATCGTCCACTGTTGAGCCCCAGTTGGGCGAGATGAGGGTGCTGCCGGTTGCGACGTTGTTGAACACATTTCCTGAAGTGTGAAAGCGGTCGTTGTGACGGAAGTCGTAGAACAGCTTGTTGCGGTTGGTGATGTTGACGTCGATACGGCCAAATTCGCTGTCGAAGCGGTCCGTGTTGTTGCCGGGGTAGTAGTAGTTGTTCGTTCCATTGGAATTCCCGGGAAGGTTCGGCGGGTTATAGTAGCTCACCAGGTTCATGCCGACGGTGTTGAGATACGACGGCGGGATCACATTGGCCCTGCCCAGATAAGAGATGGGTTTGCGCACGATATTGGTGCCCGACACCACAGCACTGTATGGATCGTAGATCGTATAGTTCGACCCGAGCGACAGAAGGGCGGAGAAGTCGCCCATCTTTTCAGCAGGGGTTGGAGTGGTGGTGATCGAGGGGACAGGCGAATTGTCGTTGATCCCCTCGAAAGCGATAAAGAGAAATGCCTTGTTGTGGCCGTCCCAGACCTTGGGGATGATAATCGGGCCGCCGAAGCTCCCGCCATATTGGTTGTAGCGTGTCACTGATTTCTTCTGACCGGTCGACTTGGTGAACCATGGAGTATCGTTCAGCGCAGACCACTGCCCGTACTCGTAGAGAGAGCCGTGGTATTGATTGGTGCCGGACTTTGTAATCTGGTTCACCGTACCGCCGGCGGTGTGGCCATACGCGGCGTCCGCCTGGAAGATCTCCACCTTCACCTGCTGCGTCGCATCCAGTGGTGGGCTGAATGCAATGGTGCTGTCGGCCTGGGCATCTGGAGCACCGTCCATGAGCAACTCGTTCGCCTTCGCGGCGGCGCCCCCGATTGCAATTCCGGACGGGCCGCTGTTGTCAAAGGGATGAAAAAACTGCGGATTGTTGGCAAAAACCACGCCCGCAGTCAATTGAGCCAGAACCATCGGTGTATTGCCATCTACCGGAATATGCTGGATATCTTCGTTGTTCAATGTCTGTCCGTTGGAGGCCGACACCGTCTCCAGCAACGAGTCGCCTGCCTCGACCGTGACGGTCTCCGACTGTTGGCCGAGTTGAAGCTTCGTGTCTACGCTAACCCGTTCATTCGCACCCACTATCACACCGTCGCGAATATAGCCCTTGAACCCGGCGCTGGTCACGGCCACACGATATGTCCCTGGTGCAAGAAACGGGATCGTGTACTCACCGGCGCTGTTCGATACGGCGCTGTAGTTGGACCCGGTCGCCTTTTCAGTCGCAATGACCTGCGCGCCCGCTACGACCGCTCCGGTTGGATCGGTGACGATTCCGGTAATAGTGCCCCTCGATATCTGCGCATGGGCCGACGCTGCGAAACCGAACATCAGCAGCAAGCAGATGTAAAGTGCTCTTACGTTCTTCATTGTGGCTTCTCCTCGCTGGCAGAAAACTTTAAGCGGAAGCACGGACCCTGGGATTCTCCGCGGTGAGCTTGAATGTCGCAAATCTGTCGGTGGCAAACGCTGAGAAACGTATTGCCGGCCGATTGCGCCACCCCTCCGAAAAAGCAACAAAAGCATGTGCCCCGGATTGATAACGAACGGGGGAAAAGTAATTAAGCGATTGCACGCTTGTCAAGATGTAATTTTCGAAAACGTGCCAATAATTTTCATAATAGGAGCTTATGTATCAGAAAACTGCAGGCCAGTCCGCCTTGAAATATTAGCCAGCCTTCCAGCCGGAAATATAGGCCCGCGCTGTAGGGAATGAATGCAGCCCGGACCCCAGCAGATCGATTCAAGCTATTGAAATAATTGTTGTTACAGAGGCGTTCCCCACCCACCGCCACCTTCGTGGGAGGCAGGATCATCATTTGGAACTCAATTGCGACGAAGGGGCGGCCGAGAACGTCGGTACCATCTATCGACGGGAACTACCTCGCCCAAAGACGATGTAGCCGTTCAATCACAACGCCGATATTCGGAATGCTCCGCCTTGCAGTTTGACTCCTAACAAACCTGTGAGGAGTAGCGAGCTTAAAATGAAATGCCGAACCACCCTATGGTTCTGGAGCGGCTCGTCATTTGCACTAAATAGCAGGTGGTTCCGGAGAAAAAAGCTAAGCCAGCGCTGCCTTCGCATACGCCAGGCACTTCACAATTTCCTTCTCGCTATCCGAACCCTCTGGTGGCGCGTATTCGAGTTCGATCGTGGCAGGGAACTTGTATCCTTCCTTCTTCATCAACTGCAGCGCTTCCTTGATCGGCGTATTGCCTTGTCCCCAGGGCAGGTTGTCGCCGCCGTTCTCCGGGAATTTCCGGTCCTTGAGATGCATGCTGGTGATACGCGCGTGGTTCTTCTTGATGAACTGAATCGCATCATGGTTTCCCGCCGCGGTGTAATGCCCGATGTCGAGATTGATTCCGTTGTAAGGCGACTGCGACATCGCCTCGTCCCAGGTTGTCGGCGTCGCCTGGAGATGAGCATGATAGCCGACCATCACCTTATACTTTGAGGCGAACGTGCCGATCTTTGCGGTTAATGCTGAGTTCCCATCAGGCATTTCCATCGTCAGCTGGTTCGCGCCGAGGGCCTTCACCACCTTAAAGGCATAGTCATATTCTTCATCGGGCGAGTTCAGGGTCAGCCCCAGTTTGAAGCCGTAGATGCTGACTCCGGCATCGTTGTACATCTTGCGGAACTCTTCAAACTTTGACATGGGTACAGACAAACGCCATTTGGTCATCGCTTCAGTGCGCGCTTTTGTGGCTGCCATCTGCTCCGGTGTTGGTTTAGGCCTTGGAGGCGCACCTACGGCTGGTCCAGTCGCAGGACCGGCAGGACGTGGGCCGCCGCCAAACGCTGGCTGCGTGGGAGCTCCAGCCCACTCCTCCACCGGAGGAGCCTGAATCTCCGTCGCATTAATTCCATCGCGAACCATAAACTTCAGCAGGGACTCAGCGTCGCTGGGCATGCCGTGGTAGCTGTACGGAGTAATCACTCCGATCTGAACGCCGTGGAACACCGAATTCGGTTTATCAGCTGCAAGAAGAAGCCGCGGATTAGAAAGCACTGCTGCTGCGACAGGAAGGCTTGTCGCTGCAAGTTTTCCGAACTGCCGTCTTGAATACGTCATGCCGCTCTCCTCAATCTTCCGTCTATCGCAGGTAAAGTTTTGGCGCGGTGAATTAGTTCAAGACGAGTGCATAGATCATGTCGGCTGCGCCAACGATCACATACTGGTGTCCGTCGTAGCATGTAGGTTTCGGGAGCGTTGGTAGCATCGATGCGGGTGTGCCAGAGTGGTTTGCCGGTGGCGGGATCGTGAGCTACGAGGTTTCCGCCGGCGTCGCTGGCAAAGAGCAGCTTGCCCGCGGTAGTGAGGAGTCCAGGTTGTCCTCCGCCACCGATTCCCGGATAGCGATGGTTCCAGACAACCTTACCCGTCGTAGGGTCGATCGCGATGAGACGGCTGCCGCGTGAGCCGACGCTCTGCTCTTCCTTGCCTCCCAGGCCCATCGCCCCGCGAGGATCGAGCGTGGTCAGGTAGTACATCGAATAGCTCTCCGAGATATGAGCGTAGAACAGTTTGGTATCGGGGCTGAACGCCGGCGGCGGCCAGTTGACGATGCCACCGTTGGCAGGCGAGACCAGCGCGCCGGCCACATCATAGTCCTTGGCAGGATTGCGGATCGGCGCACCGTTCTTGTCCAGACCCATGTCCCAGTTCACCGTATCTGTAGCTTTGGAGGTTACAAGATGCTCGCCGGTAACGCGATCGAGCGTGAAGAAGAAGCCGTTGCGGGCGATGGTCGACAACATCTTGCGGGGCTTGCCGTTGAACATGCCATCCCACAGCACCGGCGTCTGCGTCGAGTCGAAGTCGTGGGTGTCATGCGGCGAGGTCTGGTAATACCAGGCCATCTTTCCCGTCTCGACGTCGAGCGCCACCATGGAGCAGGTATAGAGGTTGGCTCCTGGGCCGCGCTTCTGCGAGGTGTAGGCCGCAGTCGGATTGCCGGTGCCGAAGATGTAGTAGTGAGTCTCCGGATCGTACGAGCCCGGGACCCAGACGTTGCCGCCGCCGTGCGAGGATGCGTCTAGATTGGCCCAGGTATCCAGGCCCGGATCGCCCTTCTTCATCGGAACCGCATACCACTTCCACTGCAGCTCGCCTGTCTCGGGATCGAACGACTGCAGCACGCCCGGCTCATCGAGGTCATCGCCTGTACCGACCAGAAGGTGGTTGCCGACGACGACGGGCGCCATGGTGGAGAAGTATTGCAGGTCGAAGCTGGCGATCTCTTTATGCCATTTTTCTTTGCCGGTCTTCGCGTCCAGGCACACCAGGTAGTTGTCCGGGGTCTCCATGTAGACGTTGCTCTTCCACATGCCGACGCCGCGGTTGCCGATGTGCGTGCCGCCCTTGGTCTTCCAGTAGAAATGCCAGATCTCGTGGCCATCGCGCGCGTCCATCGCCCAGGCGTTATCGGGCGATGTGACGTAGAGCACTCCGTCGACCTGCAGAATGGCTCCCTTGATGTTGGCAGGCGTGACCACGTCCGTACCCTCGCCACCCACGATCACCGGCGGAGTCCCGGCGGGGCCACGCGGTCCTGCCACGATCTTTGAGGCCCAGGCCAGCGAAAGATCTTTTACATTGCTCTGATTGATTTGCGTAAGCGGACTATAGCGGCGTCCCGAGTAATCGCCGGAGTAGGTCGGCCACGAATCAGGTGCGGGCTTCAGGATCTGGCCGGGGTCGAGACTCTGCGCCCGAGATAGTACCGGCGAAACCGACAGCGCAGCTAAAAGGAAGAATCTATTCAGGGAGATCATTTCAGGGTCACCATATAGGCTGTCAGGTCATGAATGTCTTTGTCGGTGTACTTCTGTACCAGTTCACGATGCGGAGCCAGTGGGTCATGCAGCTCGACCTTTGGAGTATCGCCGTTCCTGGTGAAGCTGCGCACCGAACCATCTGCGGTCGTAAGGCCAACATAGAAATCGTCGACACGGGTAAGAACCCCTTCGACCTTCTGACCGTTGGGCAGCGTCACCGTCACCGTCATGGGAGGAACGTGCAATCCCGGGACCGTCGCGGCTCCAAACCCGCCACCACCCCCACGTGCGCCACCACCAGGCAGAAGCCAGGTCTGCTGCAGGGTCTTCGGATTGGGGATCCGGGTAGCAATGCCTGCCAGATCGCCTGTCACCGAGTGGCAGCCTGCGCAGGTCTTCTGGAAGTAAGCTTTGCCTCGCTCAACATCGCCCGTAACGATGTTGATCTTCTCTGCGTTCGGATCGGTACGGCTGGCCACCGTGAGGCTGTGCAGCCATTCAGCCACTTCCGTAATCTGCGCGTCCGAGATATCGATGCGAGGCATACCCTGATCCAGACGCGCACCCTTAACGATGGGAGCAATCTTCTCGCCGTGCTGGTCCTCAAGAACCACACTGGACCGCTTGAGATTCGGCCCGGTCTCACCACCGCCAGCATCCGAACCATGGCAGAAGGCGCAGCTTACGCCGAAGGTGGCCTTTCCGCGATCCAACACATCCTGCGGTGCCTTGGGCCGCGGCGGATAAGCGACTGGTCTTTGCGGACCACCAGGCCCCGTCGCCCCGGCGCCACGAGCACCAGTTTGAGGTGCCTGCGGCGATTCCGCAGACGGCGGCCCCTGATCGGACGGGTTCTGCGCTACTGCGCGCATCTGTATGACATACCAGACCCCAAGCAAAAGTAAAACTACAGCCAGGCATCCACGTTTCAACGCAGTCTCCTCTAGAAGAAGGTTCTTGATATTACCGATTGGGATTTATTCTGATTCGTCAAAAGTCAGCGACCGAGGGCTCCGAAAGGTTCTTGCTGCACTATCTCGCAAAATACACTATCACCGAGATTTCGCCCCGTTCTATGGGTATCCTGGCAGACGCTGCAGATTATATTCTCGAATGTGAAGTATTAGCAATATAAAATTTCCCAAAAGACGCGCTACTAGTTTTATCTGTGAGATAAGTCCTTCATTCACGCGGTTCGCGGTATACGCAGCCGCATGTTAGTTTTATGTGCCTATTCGTTTTAACTACTGAGTTGAAGAGGCGATAGATGGTCAATCGATCTTCTTCGCTATTGTGAAATTAGCGGCGGCATTCACTGAGTCGATTTCCGGCAATCGGTGATAGCCGCCAAGGCCGGACTGTATGTTGCCGACCCGACTTGGCATGCGCCGGCACGTATCACATATAGCTAAAGACGATTCTCGTCCTATCTCTTGATGCTTTAAGCGATGGTTCGGGATGAACCGACAATGACGCGCTCCTCCGCGACCAACTTGTCGCTGCGCCTGGACGTGGGACGGAGCAGGAGTGTGAAACAGCCGGCAAGCATTAACGATGCTGACATCAGGAGGAATCCGGCTTTAGAACTGCCGGTATAGCCTTGCAACCATCCGACCAGCCAACTTCCCAGAAATGACCCCAGCGCGCCCAGGCTGTTGACGAGAGCTGTGACTTCGCCTGCGACATTGCTTGGAAGAACCTCAGGGATGATTGCGAAGAACGGGCCATAAGGTGCGTACATTGCGGCTCCGGCCAGAATTAAGAAGGCGAACGAGATCCAGAAACTCGAGTTCGTGGTCAGATAGGACCCGAAGAACGCGGCGCCTGCCAGGATTAGAAATGGCCAGACATAACGAATCCGCTGCGACGAGCGATCTGAGAAGTAGGAAGTTACGACCATCAGAATGGCTGCGAAGGCGTACGGAATGGCGGCCAGTAATCCTGTTGTCGCGATTCCTTTGGAAGACCCTTTCTGAATAATCACAGGCAGCCAGAGCACGAAACCATAGACGCCGATCGACCAAAAAAAGTATTGGGCGCATAACAGCAGGACCATCGGATTTCGGAGAGCGGCGTAGACATTTGGAACTCGCGGGATGGCAGACTGCTCACGGCGAAGAACAGTCTCTAGAGAGTTGGCGGATTCAGCGCTGATCCAGGAAGCATCCTCAGGGCGGTCTCTGATGACGAGGTACCAGACGATGCCCCATAGCACGGATGGCAGGCCCTCTATGATGAACGTCATCTGCCAGCCGAAGATTTTGATGATGTATCCAGTGAGAGCCGACATCCACAATACGGTTATCGGGTTTCCCAGGATGAGCAGGGTGTTTGCGCGTGATCTCTCCGAGCGCGTGAACCACTTTGTGAGAAGGATAAGCATTCCAGGCAGGATGAAGCTCTCCGCTGCCCCCAGCAGGAGCCGATCTGCTGCAAGCAGCCAGAACTGCTTGATGACTCCGGTCAGGGAGGCGAGGATCCCCCACGTCACAAGAGAAAAGAAGATCAGCCGGCGAGCAGATCGCTTGCGGGCGTAAGCTGCTCCGGGAATCTGAAAGATGAAGTATCCGAAGAAGAAGAGTGAACCAAGCAGCGCCGATTGGCTCGGCGTGATGTGCAGCGTCTCCGCTAGCCCAGCAGCCGCTCCGAAGCCGTAGTTAGCCCGATCGACATAAGCCAGACTGTAAGTTACGAAGACCGCCGGGATGATGTACAGCCACCGTCTCTTCAAATCCGGAGTTTTAGAGAAGATCGCAACTGCAGCAGCCTGTTCTTGCTCGACCGAAGGATCGGCGGATTCGAAGGCCATTGTCCATCCTCTGAATGATTGGGTGTCGAGGAGGCCATACTCGGAGGGTCTCCAGCAAAGTCTGGGAGAGATTACCAATGACCTGTTATACAGGTAAAGTGGCAAATGACAAATCGGTAAATGACAAAACAGCGTTGAAGCTATCCTAATTGATCGTAAGACTTTGCGTTGACCTGTCATACAGGCACTTGGTAGCATACCCATGCTTGCCCCCCGCAGTTCCGGTGAGTACAAGCATTGGGAGAGCTCATGAAGTCGGTCAAACCGTCTTCAAGAATGGGAAGTTCAAGGACATTGCAGGCCAATCAGGTTCCCGTGTTGAGGCAGCGAAGATCGATGCAGTAAAGAACAGAATTGATTTCTGAAGAACCAGGAGATTGTGTGCGCGAAAAATTGAAAGCGATGAAGAATTCCTTTCCTTCAGGCAGCCGTGGTACTGCTGCTGCTCTGCTCGTGGGGACGGTCACAATCGCCGCAGTCGCGCAGACGCTGCCGCAGAAGAAGCGCCAGCCTACTCCCGAGAAGGTCATCGCCGAGCACATTGCCGCGCTCAACGCATGTGATTGGAATCGCATGATGGCTCAGTACGATGATGACATCGAGTTCATGTCCAAAGATGGTGGCATCGTCAAAGGGCGCGAGGCAATCGGCGAGATGTTCAAGAAGGCTCTCCAACCGCCGTCCGGTGGCGGGCAGTGCGGCATGAGGCTGATCCCAGAGCACACCGTAGTGGTAGGAGACACCGTTAACGTGGTTTGGCGGGTCGAAGCCCCCTTTTTCGCCGAACCGTACCGCGGCTCCGAAGCCTTCGAGACACGGAACGGCCTGCTGGTCGTGCAGGTCACGACCTGGGACCCAAGTGCCATCAAGATGAAGAAATAGGAGACGGGGACACTCTTGAGAATCGTACCGAATTGTCTGCTGAAGGCCGCCTATTCAGGTGCCATCGCCATGTCATTTCTAACCGCGACTTATGTCCAGGCACAGCAGAAGGCGTCGGCCCCACCTGAGACTCTGACAAAAGTCCAGTTCGATCAACTATTCAAGCAACTCTCAAATTGGGGCCGATGGGGCAAGGACGATCAACTCGGAACGCTTAATCTGATTACTCCCGAGCGCAAGCGAGAGGCCGCTGCGCTGGTTCGTTCCGGTATCTCGGTGTCATTAGCTCGCGACCTGAATAGTGAGAAGGCGGTCGACAACCCGGACCCGTTCCGCGATGCAATGACCCTGGGTGTTGATGGCAAGTTCAACATGGACACCTACACGGTCAACTTCCACGGTTTTGCCTTCAGCCACTTCGATGCTCTCTCCCACACCTACTACGATGGTCATCTTTACAACGGCTTTCCGGACACCGCCATCACCTCATCTGGTGCGAGCTTGCTCGATACTGCCCAGTATCGCAACGGCGTCTTTACCCGTGGCGTTTTAATCGATATTCCCTGGCTGCGCGGGTTGCCGTACCTCGATAAAGATGCGCATGTCACGGGCGGAGACCTTGATGCATGGGAAGCGAAGACTGGCGTGCATGTCCACTCCGGGGATGCGGTGTTGATTCGCTTAGGTCGCTGGGCTCTCCGGGATGCGAAGGGGCCTTGGGACATTGCCAATGCATCGGCCGGATTGGACCCATCGGCGATCGCGTGGCTACATAAGCGCGATGCAGCATTGCTGGTCAGCGATGCTGCGCACGACGCGATTCCCTCCGTCGTGGAAGGGGTGGATTTTCCAATCCACGTCCTCGCGATTGTGGCAATGGGTATGCCTCTGGCGGACCAATGCAACCTTGAGGATGTCGCTCGCGAGGCGCTGAGTCTGCGCAGATATACCTTTCTGCTGACGCTTGCTCCTGTCAGGATCAAAGGTGGAACCGGCGCACTGATCAACCCAATCGCAACCTTTTGACGCAGTCGCAGGTTTGTGTTGGATCACACCAGCTGTTTATCTATTCGAACTAAAATGTGCCCGCGAGCATTCAGGTTCAGTGGCTGCCAAACCGGACAAAGGAGCGAAAAAACATCCGTTCGGTGCGGCCGAAGATCGGTCCGCGTGACGAGTCAAGTTCCGCCGTATTACTCTTGCTGAGAGAGGAAGAGAACCTTTTTCATGAAGACGAAAGTCGTTGCGCGGGAAGAAACGTTAGAGAAAAGCTGATACAGAGCGCTGAGCGACTGTTCGGGGAGCGAGGGTTTAATGGAGTATCAGTCCGCGACATCGCCAACGACGCGAAAGTTTAACTCGGCTTTAGTGGGCTACTACTTCCGCGGGAAGGAAGGTCTGCTTGCGGAGGTCTATACACGTCATTGCATTCCCTTGAAACGCGAACGAGCGCGACTTCTGGCTGAGTGCGACGGAAATGAAAAGTCGACTCTGCTCGAACAGGTTCTCGACGCCTTTATCCGGCCTTCGCTGGAGGTGGGTCTGGACTCCGAGGAAGGTAGGAGCTTCTTGCGCTTACGTGCTATCCTCTCGGCGGAAAACTCTTCGCTGCTTGAGCAGCTTGTTGCGCAGAATTTCGACGAAACAAACAGATTGTTTGTCGACGCGTTGTGCAGATGCCTTCCCCATCTCACGCGGGAAGATGTTTTTTGGCGGTTTCACTTCCTGCTCGGCACAATCTACTACACGGCGACGGGTCCACACCGTATCAGAATACTTTCCAAGGGCAAGTGTGATCCGTCAAACCCCGAGGCAACGAGAGAAGAGTTGATTCAGTTTGCCGCGGCCGGTTTCCGAGCTCCACCAGGCCGGCAGCCCTCGAAGCGCGCCAGCAAGAAGCGTACTGGAAAAAAGCGTGCAACGACGAGATAAGAATCTTGTCCGATATGAATATCGCGTGTCTTGACACCTCTCCTCTTCGAGAGTTATACGAATGTGTAAACTAGGGTTTGTTTCCTCGGAGGCGGTGCAATGCAATCTGGAATTCGCTGCATGCTCATGCGCGGCGGTACATCTAAGGGTGCTTACTTTCTGGCCGAGGATTTACCCGCAGACGTTCGTGAACGGGATGAGCTTTTACTCCGCATCATGGGATCTCCCGATCCCAGACAGATCGACGGGATCGGCGGGGCTCATCCGCTGACAAGCAAGGTTGCAATCATTAGTCGCTCGTCGTCCGAGGATGCTGACGTCAATTTTCTGTTTGCACAGGTCAGCGTTCAGGAAGCACTCGTCGACACGATGCCGAACTGCGGAAACATCCTGGCCGGCGTCGGGCCTTTTGCCATCGAGCGGGGATTGGTTCCCGTGACCTCCACTGAGACTCGGGTGCGAGTGAAGACGATAAATACCGGTACGCGGGCGGAGTTGGTTGTCTCTACACCTGACGGCGTCGTCGAATACGACGGAGATGAGGTAATCGATGGTGTGCCCGGAACTGCAGCTGCGATTCCGATAAACTTCCTCGATACAGCCGGATCCGTTTGCGGCTCGCTCTTTCCAACCGGGCAGTACGCAGAGACCATCGACGGTGTGGAGATTACATGCATCGATAATGGAATGCCGGTCGTGCTGCTCCGCGCCAGCGACTTTGGCTTCACGGGGCGCGAGGATTGCCCTGAGATTGAAGCCAGACGCGATGCTCTCGCGAAGATCGAGAACATTCGCCTGGAAGCGGGAAGGCGCATGGGACTCGGTGATGTCGCCAGTGCTGTTGTTCCTAAGATGTGCCTTATCTCTGCACCAGAGAATGGCGGCTGCATTAGCACACGATCATTAATTCCGCGGAAGTGCCACGCTTCGATAGGCGTATTTGCCGCTGTTAGCGTTGCAACGGCATGCGTGCTCCCCGGCACCGTTGCTTATCCCATGGCGTCGAACCCCGAAGGCAGGGTGAAGGTGATGAACATCGAGCACCCAACGGGGATGTTTTTGGTGCGCCTTGAGGTTGGAGGTAGCGAAGACTCTCCCTCGGTTGAACGGGGTGGGCTGATACGAACCGCCCGTGCCCTCTTTGACGGAACTGTCTTTCCCAAGGGCTTGCTATCAAACGGCGGAGCGAGATCCTGATGCGATTGCTGCAGAAATTTGGGGTTTGCGACTGTCACAGCCATGTGTATGGTCCATTCTCGCGTTTTCCCCTTTCGCCAGAACGGACATTCGATCCGCATGAAGCTCCGATTGAGCAACTCGAGAATCTCTGGCAGTCCCTGGGGGTTGACCGTGCTGTCCTGATTCAAGGAAGCGCATACGGCGATAACCACAGCGCCTTACTGGACGCGATTGCACGAGCACCGAAGACACGGCGTGGTGTCGCTGTCCTAAACCATGACATTGCTGATGGGAGGCTTTGCGAACTCCATCATGGCGGAATCCGTGCGATTCGCTTCAACTGGATAAACCATCTTCTTGGCAGTGATTCGCGGTCCGAACAGCAGCGCCTTGCACAGGCAGCAGAACTCTTGGACCGGATTTCCCCATTGGGATGGCACGCTGAGGTCCACATCGGTATTGCCGATCTGGATATTCTCACCCGCCTGTCTGTTCCATCCGGAATGCCAGTCGTAATAGATCACATGGCACGGATGAACGGATCGATCGCCGATCTGTCATCACAAATTGAACGGTTCCTGAGGCTTCTGGATCAAAATTCATTCTGGGTGAAACTAAGCGGAGCGGACCGGCTGATGGTGGATAGCGAGAATCTACAAGGCACCATACGCCCAATTCGACAGCTTTTGCAGGCCGCTCCGGACCGCTGCATTTGGGGCCTTGATTGGCCTCACGTGAACCTCGCCAGAAGACGAAGTGAAGTCGAACTTGCTGAATTGCTCTTAGAGGCAGCGGGCGATGAAGACACTTTGCAAGACGTGCTGATTCATAACCCAGCGAAAATTTATAAATTCGATCTCGAAGCCACCAGCCTGGGATCGCTTGACGGAGGAAATAAGGAATGGAACAACCAAAGACAGGCCTCGTAGTGGGTGCACATTCGGCGGACTTCATCTGGCGCGCAGGCGGTGCGATCGCCCTGCACGCTCGCCAAGGCTGGCAGATTACTGTTGTATGTCTCACCTTCGGAGAGAAAGGCGAGAGCCAAAAGCTTTGGAAAGATTCAGGCATGACTCTGGATCGCGTGAAGGCGGAACGGAGCAAAGAAGCGGAACGAGCCGGTTCAATCCTGGGAGTTCACGATATGCAGTTCTTCGATCTCGGCGACTACCCCATGAGAACCACTGTCGAGGATGTTGAGAGGCTTGCCGATATTTACCAGGCGATTCGGCCACAGTGGGTTCTGACTCATTCCCTGGAAGACCCTTATAACTTCGGCCATCCTGAAGCAACGCGCTTTGCTCAGGAAGCTCGAGTGGTGGCTCAAGCACACGGGCGACGCGGTGCATCTGTTGCGATTGGCGCTCCTCCCGTCTTCCTCTTCGAACCGCACCAGACGGAACAGTGCAACTGGAAGCCACAGGTTATTCTCGACATCTCGGATGTGTGGGATGTGAAGCGCAAAGCGTTCGAAAGCATGGATGCACAGGAACATCTTTGGGAGTACTACACTCGCGTAGCGCTGCAGCGCGGGGTGCAAAGAGCGCGAAACTCCGAACGAAAGATGAAATACGGCGAAGCATACCAACGTGTCTTCCCCCTGGCTACTGGGGAACTGCTATGAAGTACTACAAAAATATCGATGGCTTCGACTGTGTTGAAGGTGAGGCTCCATGACGCATCAACCGGCTTTTGGTGACATAGCCCATCTCGGACATGTCGAGCTTTTGACGCCCTCATTTGAGGCAAGCCTTGAATTCTTCAAAGAATTAGTGGGGTTACACGAGTCTGGCCGCCAAGGCGATTCTGTTTATCTGCGCGGGTGGGGCGACTACGAACGATTCAGTCTGCAACTGACACGAGCGAACACATCAGGTCTGGGCCACGTAGCTTTTCGCGCTAAGAGCGCAAACATCCTGGACGAGCTCGTACGCAATCTCGAGGCCCACGGCGTACATGGCGAATGGCGGACTGCCGAATTCGGGTACGGACCAGCCTACCGTTTCCCGAGTCCAGATGGTCATCATGTCGAGATCTACTACGAAACCGAGAAGTTTCGACCGTCAGGCGATCAGGTTCCGGGATTCAAGAACATGCCCCAAAGGTACGTTCCACATGGAATCGCGCCTAGACGTCTCGATCACGTCAATCTACTCGCCCAAGACGTCAAGGCGTGCCGGCAGTTGTTTCACGACCTCCTGGGGATGAGAGTTACCGAGCAGATCGTCTTCGAAGAGGAGCAGGAGATGGGCGCGTGGCTCGCAGCCACCAACAAGTCCTACGACCTCGCTTTCACGAAAGATAAGAGCGCCGCACATGGGCGATTTCATCATTTGACGTACATGATGGATTCTCGCGAGGATGTTCTGCGCGCGGCCGATATCCTGATCGAGCGAGGGGTAGCCGTCGAGACCGGGCCGCACAAGCATTCCATCGGTCAGACCTTCTTTCTGTATTTTTACGAGCCTGGTGGAAACCGAATTGAGATCGGGTCTGGTGGATATCTCATATTTGACCCAGATTGGCAGCCGGTAGTTTGGAGCAGAGAAGAGCGAATGAAAGGTCAGGCATGGGGACTTCAAACTGTATCGACCTTCCACACATACGGAACGCCGCCTGCTGAGGAGAAATGAGATGAGAAAGAATGCATTTCGCCTAGGCTGCAACCATTAGCGACTAGTTGACAGTTGTTTACACAGACGTGTAATCATGTTCTCACGCATCCAGGGGAATTACCCCAATATTGACCCCTTCCTGTGAAAGGCTCCCATATGGTCAGGATCTCGCTTGTGCAACGCTATGCGCTTGGGGCCGCGATCGCCCTGTTGGTTTCAGTGAGCACTTCGCTGTACTTCGCTGCTCCTGCCCTGGCTCAACAACCGTCTCCTCAGCCGGCTGCACTCTCAGCAGTGGCCCCGGTCGTGGATTGCGCGAAGCTTTCCGCGACCGACATCAGCACCACCGTAGGGGCAAAGACCCACATCACCTCAGCTCAGCCGATGCCTGACGCCAAGCCGGCTCCTTACTGCCGCGTCACCGGCTATGTGGAGCCTATGGTGAAGTTCGAGGTACGTCTCCCGTTGACCACCTGGACGCAGCGCTTCGTCCAAACCGGGTGCGGTGGACTCTGTGGCAATCTCAACATCCGCCTCGGCAACGATGATGGATGCTATCCCGCGCAACACGGCGAGCTGGCGCTGGCATCGACTGATATGGGCCACTCCGGCGGCATGGACGGGCAGTTTGGCGAGAAAGACTACCAGCTCCGGATTGATTTCGCCTATCGCGGTGTTCACGTTACAACTCTTGTTGCGAAAGCTCTCATCGCCGCGTTTTATGGCCAGGCGCCCAGGTATTCCTACTTCTCGGGTTGCTCCGACGGTGGACGCGAGGCGCTCATGGAAGCTCAACGTTATCCGCAGGACTTCGACGGCATCACGGCAGGCGCACCCGCGATGAACTTCACGACTCAAAACACCTTCTACCATGGCTGGAACGCCCTGAAGAACACTGGAGCAGATGGCAAGCCAGTTCTGACTGCGGACCGGTTGCCGATCCTGCACCAGGCAGTTCTGCAGGCATGTGATGCAGCCGACGGCGTCAAGGATGGCCTCGTCAGCGAGCCGCTTTCCTGCCACTTCGATCCTGCTGTGGTTGAGTGTAAAGCCGGTCAGAGTACCCAGTCCTGCCTTACCCATGCCGAGGTCGAAACCGCCCGTGCCATCTATCAGGGGGCCCACGATTCCAAAGGCGACAAGTTCGTTCTCAGCGGTCCGCTGCTTGGATCGGAGCTTGCCTGGGCAGGGGTTTATGTCCCAAACGCCGGCAGTGATCGCACCATGAGTGCCACGATCTCAACCGGAACCTTGAAATACCTTGCCTACGACAAGAATCCACCGGACAATTACACGCTGAACGACCTTCAATTCACATCTGAGTCCTTCACCGCGACGACGCAACTCCACAACGTCTATGACTCGACTGACCCTGACCTGACTCCCTTCGCCAAAGCCGGCGGAAAGCTAATTCTGTGGCACGGCCTCGCCGACCCGCACATCTCGCCTCTCAACACTATCGCCTACTACACGGCGATGAATCAGGTCATGGGGGAGAAGGCCGTAACGCAGTTTGCGCGCCTCTATCTCTTCCCAGGCGGATACCACTGCGGCGGCGGCGAAGGCCCCTTCAACTTCGATCTGATGAGTGCCATTATGGCGTGGGTTGAGAAAGGTTCAGCTCCATTCGCTCTCCTGGCCTCTCATAAGGTGCAAGGTCCAAGAGGCCCGATTGCAGGAGTACCCAACGGAATGCCCCAGGGAGGAATGCCTCAGGGTGGTCCGGGGAATGGACCGCCGCCTGCAGGAGCGCCTCCGGCACAGCAAGGCGGCCAGAATGGCCCAGCTAATGGAGCGGCCCCTAAGGTCGATCGTACGCGACCCGTCTATCCCTACCCTCTGACCGCAAAATACAACGGCACAGGCAGTGTAGACGAGGCGAGCAGCTTCAGTGCCGGCCCCGCAAAGCCAGTGTCTGCTTCACAGCTCCAGTGGATGGGATCTGCCTTCTATAAACCTCACTTTGAAGCGTGGTGCCAGGGTCAGGGTACGGCGATGACCTGCAACTCCAAACCATAGTTCAGGACTGCGGCTAAGAGGGTTCTCAGATAACGAACCCTCTTAGCCGACGGCTTGAAGTAGAGATGCAGTTCTAGCCGCTACCGGAGCGGCTTACCTGCAACTGTTGCGGCTTGCGTGTCCCGGGAGAGATTCGGATTTGTGGGCCTTCCTGCGCCTTGCTGGCCTTGTCCTTGTGGTCGGGGCGTAGCGCTGGCTGGTCCGCGGGCAAAGTAGATCCACCACTCCGTCTTGTCTTTGCTCAAATTCAGGTTTGAGTGGTCGGTCTTGCCTGTGGGAGGAACCAGGTAAGCTGTGTCTTCGTTCATCTCGCGCAGATCACTGCCAATGAGGATCGGCATAGAGCCTGGGGTAATCTTGGTCCAGACCTCCTCTGTGCCAGGGGTGTGACTGTGTGGTTGAGAGACAGCCCATGGCTGGAGCATAACGGTGTAGATGCGTTCGCCTTGCAGAAGTCCATCAGATGCACTGAAGATACACCGCGAGGTGTTGTTCCAATGCGCGTTCTCTTCACACCATGAAAGCAATCTTGTATCGCGAACGATGAGGGCATTCTTGGCGTTTGGACCTCCCGTCCACTGAAGCATGATCATCGAGAGGGGCTTTTCGCTCGAGGTGTTAATGAAACGGTGAGCTACAGATGGAGGCACCAGAACGGCTATATCGGGCCGGAGATCCCAGAATTGCTTGCCATCGTCTAATCGTCCCTCGCCGCTTTTGACATAGAAGAAGTACTCGTCCGGGTAGGTTTCAAGCGGCGTCTGGCTGCCCGGCAGCAGTTCAGCTGTCGCTAGTAGTTTGCGGTATTCCAGTACGGCGCCTTGCGGGCCAGGCTGGTTCGGATTGCCCGCTGACAGAATCGCATGCGTCAGAAGTGTTCCGTGGGAGAGGTGGACCGGTTGGGTATCGGGATTGCCGATGAATCGATCCACAGAGACATTTTCCACCTCGTTGAGGCCCACAAAGTGCTGACGCTCAGGAGGCGCTCCCTGACTTTGTGGGGTCTGAGCAGCGCAGGAAAACGTAGCGAGCAGTAGCGCGACATAGGAAAACTTCATGCTTCTCCTCTTATAAGTCCGTTTGCTAATCCGTGCTAAACCAGCGGGACGATACCGCAGATTATTCGTCTCTAATTCGACGAAAGGTTATCCCGAACCTATCCCACAGGTCAACCTCTGTTTTGCCCCAATGCTTTTCCGAGCTTTATCGATTTCTAGGGTTCTTCACCAGCCCACGGCGCGATTTCCGTATCGAGCGTGTAAATCGGTCGAATAATTTGTGCCTGACCTGTCTGATAGGCTGTTGTTGAAAGAAGGTGCGGTTCTCTCGAAAGAAAGCACCGCAGCCTGGTTGATCAACAGGAGGATACTTCAAACGAATTTAGTTTTGCGCCTGAGCGTCCGACACCGCATAGTTCGGACGGTGATGGCACATTCCAACCAGCTTGGCTGCTTCAATTTAGCGGTCGCTTTTCGTTCTGGCGCTGATTTACTGTAGGCTAGGTTCTTAAATAGAGGCCAGCACAGAATTGGTACCGGTCTCTCTTTAACCTTGCTCACGACCCCACCCAACCTGGGAGGAACAGAAACTGCATGCCAAGCGATTCTCTGACCATTCGGGTTACCGATTACATCTTCGATTACATACGAGAGAACGAACTGTCCACGGGGGAGTCGTTGCCATCGGAACTGCGCACAAGCACCGAACTCAATGTAAGTCGGGGCATCGTTCGAGAGGCATTCCGGTCGCTGGAGGTCGCTGGAATCATCGAAAAGGAAAATGGACGCTCGCCAAAGGTCGGTGTGCTGAACAGCTCATTTTTGACTCACTTGATGATGCATGCGATTTTAACGAACCAGATTTCGGTGAAGCAGGTCCTGGAGATGCGATCGTCGATTGAGGTGCTTGCGGCAGAATTGGCGGCTCGGAGACGCACCCGATCAGACATCCAAAGACTCCGGTCGGCGGTTGAGGGGATGAGGCTGGCTGTAGGAAAACCGGCTACATTTGTTCAGCATGATCTGGATTTCCATGACCTGATCAACCGCGCTTCAGGTAATCCCCTCATTGAAGTGATCTGTGAGGCAATCCATGAATCCATGCAGGAATCGATGCGTGTGGGTCTATCGAAGCGCAGAAGCGCACGCGATGTTTTGAAGGTCGTCGAGTCGCACGAGGCGATTGTGACCGCCGTAGAAGATGGAGAGGCTGGATTGGCTGGGCAGCTGATGAAAAAGCATTTTGAGGACGCTCAAACGGCTCTGGCCAAAGTACAGCCTGGTTAGGCGTTTCTATTCGCCTGATATACAGGTAAGTCTAAGCATGACGCAGAGCACCTGCTTTCGGAATCCCGGCTGAATCCGGGAGTGATTCCACCTTCCAGCACATCGAAAGCAGCTCCTTCGCCTGCTGCTCCGGCAGAATGCCTTGTGCAAGCCCCAGAAACTTCGCTTCGAGGTCGGCGTCGGTCATTGGTCGTTGCAGGCTGCCGACTGCGTGTTCGACGTGTTTGTCATAGACATGGCCGTCTCTGGTAGTAAGAGACATGTAGATCTCATCGGAACGTACCGACGGGTCGGTCGTGATGTGAACCTTGCTGCGTAATGCGACAACCCCTGGATTTTGTACTGAAGCGTCCGTATATTCGGCGAGGCCAACCTGACCGCGAATCAGAGCGATTGCAATCGAGTGATAGGCGCTGAATTTTCCTTCGAGGCCCGTGGATGGCGTTTGCTTGCCGGTGAGCTGCAAGATAAGCGGATTGGCACGAACGGCGATGGATGCTACATCCTCGGGCTTGATGTGGAATTCCTTATTCAGCTGGATGGCGGCGTCGATCGCAGGGTGGATCACGATACCGCAAGGGAAGGGCTTGTAGGTGTTGGTGGTGATCTCATAATGCTCACTCAGGTGATCGATGAGCTGGGCATCGTCATGGTGCCTAGAAGCTGCGGCGAAGTAGCCGTCCACACCTTCGAGCGGTACATCAGAACTGGTGAAGCCCTGTTGGGCCAGCAATGCCGACAGCAAGCCATTCTCCGCTGCGCGGCCTACCTGAAAACTCTTCCCCATCGATCCGAAGACGACCTTCAATCCTGCCGCCTGAACCGCGGCGCTGCCGAGGGCCCAGATCATCTTTTGTGTATCCAGGCCCAGCACTTTTCCGCAGGCCGCCGCAGCGCCGAATACTCCGCATGTTGCCGTGATGTGCCATCCAAGATCGTAGTGCGAGGGATAGATTGCGTTACCGAGGCGGCACTCAACCTGCGTGCCAAGGATGAAGGCGTGCAGAAATTCCGCTCCAGTAATCGGGTGAACCGCGGCAAGGGCGAAGAGCGCGGAGGCGACGACGCCCGCCGGATGGATGATTGTGTTCAGCTCGGTATCGTCATAGTCGAGAACATGGGAGCTGATGCCATTAATCAAGGAGGCGTTTAGAGGATCGAGTCGATCGGTACGCCCGAACAAACTGGCCTTTGGGGCACCAGAGAAGGGCCCCAGTGCTCGCAGAGCGGCGCTGACGGCCTCATCTGCAGAACCACCGACTGTGGCGCCAACTGAGTTGACGATGGAGCGGACTGCCTCCTTGCGTACGCCGGCCGGTATATCGCTTGCATGGGACTGGACAACCCACGCCGCGATTGTGCGGGTGATCGGAACTGACTTCGACGACCCGTTCGCATCCGGCGTGGCAGTCTGAGGCTGCGCCGAGGGGGCCTGGGCGAAAGCTGGCAGCGGGGCTGCGAGCGCCGCGGCGGCGCCTGCGGAGTGCTTCAGAAATCGGCGGCGTGAAAACGAGCTGGCAGATCGCATGAGAGACGAACCTTTCGAAAAAATGATTTGCATGGCAGTGGAGCGATTCTTCCCCTGCGACTACGCTTCAGGATCAGAATGACGCCGACTTCTGTTTTCCGGATAGTATCGGTGAATTTGCTCTGGTATTCCCGACCATCCTTATTTGTAACCTTTCAAGTTGCATCGCCCCCACCCCCCTATTGCCCGGCGGTAAATCCTTTGTTTTTATTGGCTTGCAGGGTGGCTGTCCCTGCAAATTCGTCCAAACAAAGGGGTTATGGCTAAAATAGCCAGAATCAATAAGTTAGGCCCGGCTTTGTGTCCGGGCCTGCTGTCTGTTTCACTCTCCCACATAGAACTAAAGGCTTTTTGTTTAATTCCTTTAGTTCTATTTTACTGAATGGCATATAACTCATGGCACTTTCCTTTACTCAGCTAAGTATTGGAGGAAATAGAGTTGCTGGATTTCTGGCCGCGATGGGGGCTTGACATGCGATTTTACTGAGCAAAATCGCGAAAAATAAATCAAGGCCAATTGAGATAGTTCCTTATGGGTTGAAGCTCAGCCACTTAGAGTCAATTACTTCATTCAGGTTATTGGAGAAAGGGAAGACCTACTGCCAGGAGTAGCGGGTCTTCCCGGCTGATGCCAGGCGCCGATAGCTGCGCGTTAGGTTGTCTACTGCTTTGTCGTGACGGGATTGTCGGTTTTGTCGAAGAACTCCTTTTGAAGCTGCGCCGCGCTCGTATCCTGTTTGATGGCCTTGATGGCGGCGGCGAGTTGCGTTGCGGCGTAGTCGGTGGCGGCCTTGCCGCGGGCAGCTGTGGCTCCAGCCGCGTCACCCTGGTAGTGGTTAGGGTAGCTGGCATACCACCAGATCCCGGTGTAGACCGAAGCCGGAAGATTGAGATGCTTTTGATCGGCGCCGGACTCCTGCCCAGCCCATTCAGGATGGACATCCTGCGGCGCGTATGCCATCACGTTCGACATCTCACCTTCTCCCGCATGGCCGTCAACTCCGGGTTTGGAGGCCTTCGCCGCGGCGGGCATGTCAGCTCCGTTGGCGGCAAAGTATGCGTAGACAACATAGTCGTGACGGTGATCGAGCTGGGTCTGCGCGAAATAGTGCAACAGGTTGGTATTACCACCGTGGGCGTTCTGAATGATTATTTTCTTGCAGCCGTTCCTTGCCATTTCATCGACTGTGACCTGGAGCAGTTCCAGCTGAATGTTCGACGGGTAAGCGAGTGTTCCGGGCTGCGAGCGAGCCTCGGCAATCTGTCCGAAGTAGTAGGCCGGGAAGACGATCGTATACTCCTGCTTCGATGCGAGGTCGGCGACATAGCGGCCGTTCATCAGGTCTGTTCCGAGCGGCCCGGTAGGTCCGTGCTTTTCGACCACGCCAAAAGGCAGCAGGCAACTCTGGTTCGACCTCTGAAGCGCTTGTACGAACTCTGACGAGGTCAGGTCCTCCCAGTGGTTGGAGAGTGTCTGGCCATGAAGTGTGGGTGTTGCGGCGATCGTGATTGCGCAAAAGCCTTGGAATAGTTTCTTAAGCATGTGGTTCTCCTGGGATGGTCAATGGATAGTCAATGTTTGGGCGGTGTTGTGCAGGTTTGCGCCGCTGACAGCTGACAAGAGAGCAGAAATCTATTTGAGTCGCAGCTAGTTGAATATCCCGGCGTAGCATGGCGAGTCAATAGTCCTGGGCGTAAAAGTTCCAGGGTGAGTGGAGCTTCAAACACTTTCCTTTGCATAGATGAGCCAGCACAAAAACATCGGTTGACCTATCAAACAGGTCGTTGCTACGATTCGTACACTTAGGAACGCCCCTCGGAAGGATCATGGAATGAAAATGAACGTTGTGCTCGGCCTGTCTTTGGTCGCGGCCACCTGCCTTGGCGTCGCGGCCCAGGCTCCTCAGGCAGAGATTAAGAATAAGCAGATCCGCGCGAAGATCTACCTGCCGGATGCGAAGCAGGGTTTTTACAGGGCGACGCGCTTCGACTGGTCGGGCGTGATCTTTGACCTTGAATTTGCCGGCCATCATCTATATAACCCGTGGTTCTCGTCGACCGACGAGACCGTGCGGGACTTTGTCTATAAGGCCGATGGAATTGCCGCCGCGCCAAACAGCGCGATGACCGGCCCAGTCGAGGAGTTTCAGAAACCAATCGGATACGACACGGCCAAGCCGGGAGAGACTTTTCTGAAGATCGGGGTGGGTCTGCTGAAGAAGGCGGATAACGATCCTTACCAGTTCGCCAAGCACTTTGAGCTGGCGGATGGCGGGACCTGGACTACGCATAAGACAGCAAACTCCATCACGTTCGAACAGGTGCTCGGAAGTTCCCAATCGAACTACGGGTATGTCTACACGAAGACGCTTCGCCTGGTCGGCAAGGAAGCGCAACTGATCATCGAACACCATCTGAAAAACACCGGCCAGTCACCCATCCAGACTGTCGTGTACGACCACAACTTCCTGACGATCGACAACAACACGATCGGCTCGGACTATTCGATCACTGTCCCTTACCAGATCAAAGCCACCCGGGCGCCAGATGCCAAGTTCGTGAATATCGAAGGCAACAAGGCAGACTATATCGCTAATCTGCAAGGCGAAGATCGAGTGTCATTCGGCCTGCAGGGCTTCTCCGATTCGGCAAAGGATTACGACTTCAGGGTGGTCAACAAGCGCGCTCAATTGGAGGTGCACATCGTAGGGGACCATCCGCTTACGAATGCAAGTGTATGGTCGATCCGCGATGTCATCGCTGTGGAGCCGTTTATCGCGATAAACGTCGATCCTGGCAAAGAGGTTGCGTGGAGCTATACCTATACGTACAGCGATCTTTCCAAGCGACACTGATATTCAGGGCACATCAATAGCCATGGAACCGCTTCAGTCGCGAGTTATGGAACCACCTCGGTGGCGGTTGCATAACTCAACTGGTGAATGGCCAGCCAGCGGGGCATTCTCACTGACGCTAAAGTAATTCTGTGACAATAAATTAACAGGCAACTATGGCCTTCCTTATTCTGAATAGAAGCGGCGCCGCACGTATCGGTAGGGTTCTTCTCCTGATATTCGTCATCGCGCTGGTAGATTGGCGCGTAAATGCCAACGTCCCGCTCGGTCTCCTCTATCTGCTTCCCATGGCTCTGGCTGGAGCATCGCTTACGCGTGTTCAAGTCGCGGTACTTGCCGTAGCGTGCACGGCTTTGGCCGAGCAGTTCGACGGCTTTGCGTGGGTTGCTCCGACTGCTCTGCCGCGTGACGTCCTGTATTTTTCTGCATTCTTGGGCATTGGACTCTTCGTGCACGAAGCCCAGGGAAGTCGCCGCAAAAGTATGCTCCACCTGCGAGACATTGAAAGAGAAGTTCAAGCAAGACGCGAAGCAGAAGAGCAACTCGATATTCTGATACAGAGCAGCCCGATCGCGATCTTCACTGCGGATGCGGATGGCTCTATCCTCAGTGCCAATGACGCTGCTCGCCGTTTGCTCCTGGTGGAGCGAGACAGGCTTCAGGGACAGAAGATCAGTTCCTATCTGCCCTCTCTGGCTAATGTCCCGCCGTTGCGCAATGGCCAGCTTTCTTTTCGGACCGTCATGCAATGCACAGGCCAGCGGCGAGATGGAGAGGCATTCATCGCAGAGGTGTGGTTCTCGACTTACCTCACGAGCGCCGGGCCGCGGCTGGCCGCGATGGTCGTCGATACATCACAGGACCTGCGCGATCGCGAAGAGGCCAACCTGGACCAACTGCTGGCGGGCTCGAGAATTCTTGCCGGAGCTGTTTCACATGAGGTGCGAAACGTGTGCGGCGCCATCGCGATCGTGCATACGAATCTCGTTCGCGCCGGAAAGTTTGAGAGAGATAAAGATTTTGAGGCGCTCGGAACCCTTGTCCTGGCTCTCGAGAGGATCGCGTCGCTCGATCTTCGTGAGACCGCGGAGCAACCCACCCGGCTCGATCTGCACTCTTTTTTCGAAGAGCTGAAGATTGTTGTCAGCGCCGGACTGAGAGAGAAAGACATTGAGGAGTGCTGGGCTTCAACGTCTGACCTCCCAACTGTGTGGGCCGATCGCCAAAGCCTCCTGCAGGTATTTTTGAACCTGATAAGAAACAGCGAGTCGGCCATGGCGGCTCAAACAACGCGTCGCCTTTCCATCACCTTTAGCGTGGAGCGTGAGTATGTCTTCATCACGGTGGCGGACACTGGAACGGGCATCGAAGATCCCGAACTCCTGTTTAAACCATTTCAGCAGAGATCCCGCCATTTCGGCCTCGGACTCTATTTATCGAGAGCGCTCATCCGCTCCTTCAGAGGAGACCTGCGCTATCACCCTACTTCCGAAGGAGCCGCGTTTGTCGTAGAGCTTGTTCGAACCGTGGAGACGCAATGACCCCCACTGACCAGAAGACCAGGCTGCTGCTGGTCGACGACCACGGGCTCTTTCGAGAGAGCCTTGGCAGACTTTTAGAAGCTGAGAGCAGCTTCGAGCTGGCAGGCGCATTTGCTTCGGTTTCAGAAGCAATCGAATTCATGCACGACAATCAAATTGATGTTGTGCTGCTGGACTTCGATCTCGGAGAACAAACGGCGCTCGACTTTCTTGCGCGTTTACAGACAAAAAGTTTTCGCGGAAACATTCTTATCGTAACCGCCGGATTGAATTACCTCGATACGCTTCGCGTTTTGGAACTGGGAGCTACCGGCATCTTTCTCAAGCATCGGTCTTCCTCCGATTTGATCCTTGCAATTCGCAAGATCGTCAGTGGCGAGCAGTGGGTTGACTCCGATCCTGTAGATCGCTCAGCAGTCGACGCTGCGTGCCAGCCGATGACCCTTACCCAGAAAGAGAAGGACGTTCTCGAGGCAGTGTTCGAGGGGCTGACGAACAAAGAGATCGGGGCGAAGCTGGGGATATCTGAAGCTTACGTCAAAGCAGTTCTCCAGCAATTATTCGGCAAGACCGGAGTACGCAGCCGCAGTCAACTGGTCCGCGTCGCTCTCGAAAAGCAAATCCTGCGCAGCGTTTCATCTGGGTCTTAAGCGAGTTATTGCACTGCGATAACCAAAACCTGCCTCGCTTCGACGCCCAAATTAATCTGTTCTCCTTCCGCTGGTTAGCGCCTGCTCCACCATAGTGGCAACGCGCGCCCTCATACCTGCCGAGGACTCTCTGCCCTGGTTTGGCACGATTTCACGATGGGATCCGCATTCAAGAGTGCAGGGCTTCGAATGGCCTGCAATCTCAAATCGGGAGAATGACCATGCGAAATCAAATCTTCAAGATCAGCGCAGTAGTGGTTATGACCATCGCCAGCCTCACGATGCAGTCAGGAATCGCATCGGCACAAGCCAGCGAGACGATGACAATTCAAAACGAGTCAGCGTTCGACATACGTCAGATCTATCTCTCAAAAGTTTCACATACAACCTGGGAGGAAGATGTTCTGGGCCCTCGAATCCTGCGTTCGGGCAGGTCCATCGACGTGACAAATATCGATCCCGGCTTCTACGACGTAATGTTGGTCGATGAAGATGGCGACACCTGTGTTCTTTATGGCGTCAATTTGCGGCGCAATCGTACGTGGACCATCAACACCGAAGGACTGCTCGATTGCGAATTCCGGTAGTGAGGTCATTACCTTGCCGAAGACATATTCATCGGCCGAGTTTGACGTTGACCCCGCTTTCGGGAGAGGTGAGAGTCAACGCAAAATAGCCGGGTGACTCCGCTGAGCCACCCGGCTATCTACCGAGGTTGAGCTGTTGCCGGTGGCGGCACGAACCGCGAATTGAGTTCCGCGCTCTAAGTTGTTTTGAATCATTCTCCAGGTACCCCCTCCCCCTCCCCTTACCCGGGGCTAAAATATTCATTTGTTTGGACTTAGGCTGGGGTCTTCCCGCCAAAATATTGCAAACAAATGACTTGCAGCTAAAATATTGCATTCAAATGAGTTACGGTAATCTCTTTCTAAAAGGAAAGCCCGGCTGGATGGCCGGGCTGCTCTTTTTGATCTTCTAGTTTTATTTTACCAAGTGGCACATAACTAATGGCCACATTTCTTTGTTGGCGTAAGTGCTGATGGGGTTTGTGTTGCCGGATTTTTTGAACAGGTGGGGGCTTGACAACGTTTTGGGCACGGGGGAGACAAGCAAAAGCGATAGATCGGTCGTTTCAACTGCGGCTTCAGAGAGTGCTGAAAAGAGTATTTGAGGCTGGAATGACAAAAGGCCCGGGGCTAAAGCCCGCTTTTGTTCTGGCTTTATTCAGGGGCCTGAAGGCCCCTGCTCCCTCCGGGTTCGCGCTTTCGCGCGAAGTGATTGTGCGGTAGTGCGAGTAACCAGGGTGGTCTGGCCGCGGGGTATGGTGGCGGGGATAAAGTGTCATTTGTAGTCGCTCGGTTATGGTGGCAGGGATAAAGTGTCATTTGTAGGCGCTTGTGGTTATGGTGGCAGGGGTAAAAGTGTCATTTGCGGGCGCTCGGTTATGGTGGCGGGGATAAAGTGTCATGCAGGCGCTTGCGGGTATGGTGGCGGGGATGAAATGTCATTTCCTGCATCCAACAAAGGGTGAGTCTTGTAATCGAAATAACTGGGGTAGCCGACACATGCTGGTGGAGGTGTCTGCCTGCATGAGACGGGTTGCGAGATGGATGCGGTGGGCGGGACTGGCTGCAGCTCTTACCTCCGGGGCGGTTGCTGTTGCGCAAGCGGTTCCGACGGCGACTCAAGCAATGCAGCTCTCGGCCTTTGGTGGGCTATCGGGTGTATTTACAGATGTTTTGGATGGGCACAATCTGAGTTTTACAGCGGGGGCTGACCTGTCGTTTCGTCCTTTCTTTGGACTTGGAATAGTCCCAAGCGTGGAGGTAAGAGGCACGATTCCGTTTGAGTCCGGGACGATTGCGGGGCAGAGTTCGGTGATGGGTGGGGCGCGGTTTGAGAGGCGTTTCGGACCTGTCCGCCCGTATGCCGATATTTTGTTCGGGCGCGGGGCGATCGATTACCAGCGTGGCGGACTATCCGAGCCGCCGTATCTCTATATAAGGACTACGTCGAACGTGTACTCGCCCGGTGGCGGGGTGGACCTCGATTTGAGCCACCACTGGGCCGCGAAGGTGGATTTCCAGTATCAATTCTGGAGTACTTATCCACCATTGCCCGGGACTCTGACTCCGAAGATGCTGACGGGTGGCGTGGTGTACAAGTTCGACTTCAACCACCAATACCGTATGCCGAAACAACGGACGGCGGCTACTGGAGAGCCTCCGCAGCCTGCCGCTGCCCGGTAGCCGGTGGCCCGCGCAGGACTGAAATGTGAGGAGCAGCCATTATAATGAACTATGGCAACCACTCATACGGCCTCTTCGGAGGCTGGCCCAAAGGCGAAACCCAGGACAGGGATGCGCCAGGGAAAGAGATCCGAGGGCGTGGCTCCCAACGCCGGGCCGGACCTGGAGGCAGCTCCGAAGGCGGGAGCTCCTGTGGATGGGACTGAGGAGGTAGCGGAGTCTTCAGGGGCGCACCTGGCGGGGAGCTCGGCGGCAGAGATTCACTCGGTTGACGCAAAGTTTGAGACGCTGCTGGCGACGGTGCATGAGAACCGGCCGGGAGATGACCTCGAGATTATCCGGAGGGCGTGGGCGTTCTGCCTGCAGCAGCATGAGGGGCAGAAGCGCGCGAGCGGCGAGCCTTACATCATTCATCCGCTGGAGGTGGCGCAGGTACTGGCGGAGCTGAAGATGGACTCGACGGCGATTGCGGCGGGTCTGCTGCATGATGCTGTTGAGGACACCGATGTTACTTCGGCGGAGATTGCAAAGAAGTTCGGGGAGCAGGTTGCGCACATCGTCGAGGGTGTGACGAAGCTGGACAAGATCAAGTTCGCGAATCGCGAGGATCATCAGGCGGAGAACATCCGCAAGATGCTGCTGGCGATGGTGACTGATGTTCGCGTGGTGATCATCAAGCTGGCGGACCGGCTGCACAATATGCGGACGCTCGAGCACCTGAAGCCGGAGAAGCAGCAGAAGATCGCGCGGGAGACGCTGGATATTTATGCTCCGCTGGCGCACCGGCTGGGGATGGGCAAGCTGCGCGGCGAGCTGGAGGACCTGGCGTTTCGCTACACCGATCCTTTCACGTATGAGCAACTGTCCACCGAGGTGGATGCGCTGCGTGGAGCGGGTGAAAAATTTCTGCACAAGATCGTGGGTCAGCTTGAAGCGAAGCTGAAGGAGAACAACATACCGGGGCGGGTGGAGTCACGCATCAAGCGGCTGTACTCGATTCAGCAGAAGCTGGCGGACCAGAAGATTCCGGTGGACCAGGTTTATGACCTGCTGGCGGTACGGGTTATCTGCCAGACGAAGGAGCAGTGCTGGGCGATCCTGGGGATCGTGCACTCCATCTGGCAGGCGGTCCCGGGGCGGATCAAGGACTTTATCAGCCTGCCGCGGCCGAACCAGTATCAGTCGCTGCATACGACGCTGGTTGCGCCGGGGGGGCACCAGTTCGAGGTGCAGATACGCACGGAGGAGATGCACCGCGTGGCCGAGGAGGGAATCGCCGCGCACTGGAAGTACAAGGACGGCGACAATGTGACGGCCAAGGACGAGCAGCGGCTGGCGTGGGTGCGGCAGCTGATGGAGTGGCAGCGGGAGATGTCCGACCCGAACGAGTTCATGTCGACGCTGAAGATCGATCTGTACCCGGAGGAGGTCTACACGTTTACTCCGAAGGGCAAGGTTGTCGTGCTGCCGAAGGACGCGAGCCCTATCGACTTTGCTTACACGATTCACACCGAGGTGGGGAACACGACGGTTGGGGCGAAGGTGAACGGGCGCATCGTGCCGCTGCGGACGAAGCTGCGGAATGGCGACATCGTCGAGATTACGACGCAGGCAGGACATGCGCCGAGCCGCGACTGGCTCAGCTTTACGAAGAGCTCGCGGGCGCGGAACAAGATCAAGCACTGGCTGAATGAGCATGAGCGGCAGCGGGCGCTGGAGATTGGCAAAAAACTGCTGGAGCGCGAGGCGCGGAAGTACAAGGTATCGCTGAGCAAGTTAACGAGGCGGACTATGCCCGGGTGGCGGGTGAGTATGGGTTGAGTACGCAGGCTGAGTTGCAGGCCGGCCTGGGGTTTGGGAAGTACTCGGCGCGGCAGGTGCTGAATAAGCTGGAGCCGGGTTCGACGATGGCGGTTGAGCCTACGCCGGAGAGCGGGGTTCCGAGTGAGGTTCCAAGTGCTCCGGGGCAGATGTCTGAGGCGGTGAAGCGGGTCTACTTCGGCAAGGGTTCAGAGTCGCTGCAGGTGGAGGGGCAGGATGATCTGCTGGTGTACCGGGCGCGCTGTTGTAACCCCATCCGTGGTGAGGAGATTGTGGGGTATGTGACGCGGGGTAAGGGCGTCGCGGTTCATGCCAGGAGCTGTCCGAATGTGCAGAACCTGCTGTATGAGTCGGACAGGCGGATACAGGTGGAGTGGGCGCCGCTGCCAGATGAGCCGGGCAAGGTGAAGCAGCAGACTTATCCGGTGAAGCTGACGGTTATCTGCGAGGACCGCGCCGGGATGCTGAAGGAGCTGACGGCTATCATCTCGGACGATGGCACGAACATTCGCAGCATGGAGTCGAGGGCGATCGAGGACGGGCTGGCTGCGGTGGAGTTTGTGGTGGAGACGGTGGACGTCCGGCACCTGAACAAGATGGTGCAGAATCTGCGCAAGGTGCCCGGGGTGCGTGACGTGCAGCGGTCGCAGAAAATTTAGGCTTTGGTTGCTCCCCTCCCCCCTCCCCCTCCCTCCCCTTACCCAGAGCTAAAATCTTAATTCGTTTGGACTTAGCTTGTGGTCTTGCTGCCAAAATATTACAAACAAAGGGCTTACGGCTAAAATATTCATCCATTTGGACTTAGGTCCGGATCTGCCCGCCAAAATATTATAAACAAAGGGCTTATGGCTAAAATATTCCATTCAAATGACTTACTGTGCCCTCTTTTTCTAAAAGAAACGCCCGGCTGGATGGCCGGGCTGCCCTTTTAATCTTCTAGTTCTATTTTACCAAGCGGCGCATAACTAATGGCTAAATGGATGTTATTGATTTTGTGACGGTTATGATGATTTGGGGCTTGACATGCGGATTTGCTGGGGAAAATGGGGTAAATATTTGTAAGTGATTGGTTCATTTATAGTTAGTGGTCGATGATTTAAGACGTCATTTCGCCGCGTTCGGCTATCGCCAGTTGACCGTGACCTCGATGGGCTGGGCGGTGGCCTTATCTGTCGCTGTGAGAACCAGGAACCGTTGGCCGTCCCTCGTGACGTTATATTCGCCGTGAGTGGCGCTGGCACTGACGGCGGGAATATCGAACAGGCGTTTGGGAATCCCGGCAGCGAAGGCGGGACCGTCGGTCTTCACGTCCACGGCAAAGAAGCTGTCGCTGAAGTGGAAGAACAGCTCCTTGCCGTCGCCGCGCCATCTGGGCAGCTCACCTCCGTCCGTGGAGACCTGCCATTTGCCGCGCGGCTGCGACGGATCCAGGTTGAACCCCTGGACGAAGATCTCATTCCTTCCGGTCTCCTGCGAGCGATAGGCGACCCAGCGGTCATTGGGGGAGAATTGACCTTGCTGGGTGGCGAAAGGTGTGTTGATGAACGGCACGGGTTTCCGATTGCCGTCGAGAGGCAGCACATAGAGTATGCGGTGTCAGATCGTCGAAGTAAATAACATACTTGCCGTCCCGCGACCAGTCCATGACGTTTCGCCCCCCATCCTTACCTCCCAGCAAGAGTTCCTCCTGGCCAGAACCGTCGGCGAGCTTCCAATAGAGATTCCTTTGCCCGGCGCGGTCGGAGGTGAAGGCGATCCGCGTTCCGTCCGGCGACCAGATGCAATCCAGGTCGTCGGCGGGATCGAAGGTCAGGCGGGTCCTGGTACCGCGAACCAGATCGAAGATCCAAATGTCGCGTGTCTTTGTCTGCGGGTCGCGGATGCTGACGGCCAGTTTGCTGTCGTCCGGGGAGAGAGCGGGGTTGGAGTAGTCTGCGGCCTCTCCGACGACGCCAAGCCCCTTGCCATTGCGATCGAACCACTGCAGGGAAGACAGGGCATTGTAGTTGTCGTGGCGCCATAACAGCACGCCGTTGGGAGAGGCCGCGAAGGTAGCGATCGGGAGGTTGCTTCTGGTTGCTCCCGACTCGATGCGATCTGCGACTGGATGCGGTTCACCCGACAGCTTCAGGCTTCCGATGTCGAACGGCTGGGCCATCAGCGCATTCCCACGCATGAACAGCAGTTGGCCGGATTGGAGCCAGGCGGCATTGGTATTGGTGGCTACGATGAACGTGCGATCGTTCGAATCAAGCGATGCGGCGTAGATGCCCTGTTGATTTGGCGCCTTGCCGACGGACAGATACAGGTAGTGTCTCCCGTCGGGAAGAAACTCGGGCCATATCTGACCGAATTCGCCAGTTGCCAGCGGGCGAAGTGGCTTCGCCTCGCCTCCAGCCGCGGAGACACGCATCAGGGTCCTCGTTGTTCTGTTCGAGATGAGGATCACCCCGTCGCGATTCCACGTCCCGCCGGTTCCGGCATTGCAGTCGCCACAGATCGTGACAGGCGGTTCCCCTGAAAGGTCCACTCTCTGGAGGGTTCCATTGGAGGTGAATGCGACCTGCTGCGAGTCCGGCGACCAGAAGGGAAAGCCGGCCGAAGAACCTGGGATTGGAATCTCCGTCGCAGTGGCTTCATTCAGGGAACGAACGAAGAGCCTGACGGTGTTGCGGAAGGGGGTGGGTGACGCGGTAAAGGCGATGCGCTGGCCGTCGGGCGACACTGCGGGAAGCTGGTCGAAGTAGAAGTTCAGCTTGTCCGGAACGGGGATCTGGAACTTGACCATTGCGGGTGCGGCAGGCTCATGGTGCAGATGCACGGCGATCCAGACTGCCGACGCGAGCAGAAGCACCGCAGCCGCGCCAGCCGCCAGTTGCCACATGCGCTCGCGACTGCGATGCTTCGCCTCGACGGGTGCGGGCACGCCTGTCTCGGAGCCTGCCTGGGAGTCTGGTTGGGAGTCTGGCTGGGCGATCCCTCCAGGTTCGCGGCTCGGGTCCGCTTCGCTCACGACGCTTACGTTTGCAATAAACCGATAGCCCGCCGTCGGCACGGTCTCGATATACCGCGGCACACGGCTGTTCTTCGTTCAGCGCATTGCGCAGGTGCGCGACAGCCCGGGTGAGGGCATTCTCCGTGACCATGGCGTCCGGCCATACCTTGTCCAGCAGCTCCTGCTTGCGCACCAGCCGGTTCCTGTTTTCGATGAGGTACACCAGCAGGCGAAGGACCTTGGGCTCCATCTGGACTGGGGTTCCGTCCTCGGAGAGCCGGAATTCGCGATCGTCAACCTCAAACTGATCGAACCGGTAAACCACTTGGTTTCTCCAGCTTACAGGGCCGTCACAAAAACATCATTTCTATCACCGGAAAATCCGGTGCCATCACGAGAGCATCCGGCATACCTCAAGACCATCATCAGGCCGGAACGACATAGTTCGCCCCATCGAGGTGAACACCATGTCGCTAATCCGCTCCTTCAACTTCCTAGCAATCATTATTAGCTGCATTAGCTGCGCAATCTGTCTTCCGGCGGGGGCCGCAGTCCCAGACCAAACCGAACCGGCTGCCAAGATCGCCACAGCCAAGATTAAGCTGGATGATCTCTCCATGATCATCGTACCAGTCAGCATCAATGGCTCGGGGCCGTATGACTTCATGCTGGATACGGGTTGCGGCAAAACGATGGTCGACCAGAAGCTGGCGGAGGAACTCCACCTTTCAAAGGTGGGCGAGAAGACAATAACGGGGGTTCTGGCTTCGGCCAGGATGTCGGCCGTCCACTTGAACTCGATCTCAGTTGCCGGGGCTGCAGTTTCAGGAGGAGATGTGTACAGCTCGGATCACCTGACGACTACCGGAAAGGTGCGCGGTGTGCTGGGCGAGGACTTCCTCAGGAACTTCGACTTGCTTATCGACTATTCTCACGAGGTTATCCGGCTGGAGTCCGCCGGTGGTTCGATGGCGGAGACGGCGATCGGCGAACACCTCCCGCTAGAACTGAACGGGACTTACCACGGACAGCCAACTTACAACCGGCTGGTGGTATCCGGCCACATCCAGGAGCTGGGAGATAAACCGATGGCGCTGCTGTTGGACTCGGGCGCCAATAGCCTCACCCTGTTTCAGGACACCCTGGGGCCGGGCGCAAATCAGGAGGCGCCTTTAAGTACCGGCAGCTTCAACAAATGGATTTCTTTGTCGGCCGAGTCACGCAAGGTTCGCGACCTTCGTCTGGGAGATAACTCGGTTTCGAACCTGACGGTGGTTGCGCTCTCTCGCCGTGCGGATGTGGATACCGATGGGCTTATTCCTACATCGCTATTTCGTTCCGTGTTTATCAGCCATCGCGGGAGATTCGCGATCCTGAATCCTTCGTTTCCCAAGACGAGCCGCTGAATCGCCTGACGGAGAGTCAGGCGTTGAATGCACTATGTCTCTCAATCCTTAAAGAGTTATGCAAACGAATTCAGAATTGTCTTTGCGGGCGGGGGTGGCGGAAGTGGTTGGCTCGGGGGGAGAATTGAGTGCCAACTACTTCCTGACGAGATGATTCGGCGATTTTGGCGACGAGTAGCTGAATTTTATTCTTATTGTCACTGAGCAGTCTTTAGCATCTTTCTCACGGCGGCATTGGCAAAAGACAGTTTTCTTGCAGCCGCAAGAGCTTGCAGTCGGGACTCTCCACCCGACAGGAATGAGGCATGTTATGCAGGAACAGCCATCCGCGTTGCAGAACCAGATCATCGAAGACGAGCGCACGAGCCTTACTGTCCCTGCTCTAAAGCAGGGGTTTCTGGACAATCTCTTCTACGTTGTGGGGAAATGGCCGGATGCCGCGACCGACATGGACCACTTCATGGCTCTCGCGTATACGGTGCGCGACCGGATTCTGGCCCGGTGGCTTACCACCAAGGAAGACTACATGAAACAGAGACGTGCGCAGTCGTCTGCTATCTTGTCGGCTGAGTTTCTGATGGGGCCGTATCTCGCGAACAACATGCTCAACCTCGGGTTGCAGGATGCCGTTCGGCGAGCGACCGAATGAACTCGACCTCGACCTCGATCACCTCATCCAACAGGAGAGCCGAGCCGGGCCTCGGCAATGGGGGATTAGGCCGTCTCGCCGCCTGTTATCTCGACTCGCTTGCAACACTGGGAATCCCCGCCATGGGCTACGGGATTCGCTACGAGTTCGGCATGTTTCACCAGGAGATTCATGATGGCTGGCAGGTCGAGCTCACCGACTACTGGCTGCGCTACGGCAATCCCTGGGATATCCGGCGCCCCCAGGCGGGCGTTGAGGTAGGCTATCGGCGGCCACACCCACTCCTGGACCGACTCATTCGGCATTTACAAGGTGCAGTGGGTGCCCGACACAATCGTCAAGGGAATCCCCTACGACACGCCGATCGTGGGATATCGCTCCGGCATCGCCAACACGCTTCGGCTGTGGAGGTCCGAGGCCACTGAGTCCTTCTATTTCGAGCCGCTTCAACAGCGGCGACTACCAGGGGGCTGTCGCGAGCGAAGTCTTCGCCGAAAACATCTCCAAAGTCTTCTATCCCAACGACGAAGACATCCATGGCAAGGAACTTCGCCTGGAGCAGCAGTACTTCTTCACCTCCTGCTCGCTGCAGGACATGATCCGGCGGCATCTGAACTCCGGTCGCTCCGATCGAGAACTTTCATGAGAAGTGGACCATCCAGCTCAACGATACGCATCCCTCCGATCGGCGTCGCCGAACTGATGCGCCTGCTGCTGGACGTGCATGGCCTCGGCTGGGACAAGGCGTGGGAGATCACCTCGCACACCTTCAACTACACCAATCACACCCTCCTGCCTGAGGCGCTCGAGCGCTGGCCCCTGCCGATGTTCGCCTCGCTGCTTCCCCGCCACCTCGAGATCATCTACGAGATCAACGCACGCTTCCTCGAACACCGTGCGCGACGCTTTCCCAACGATGAAGCGCGGGTTGCCCGCATGTCCTCATCGATGAATTCGGCGAGAAGTTCGTTCGCATGGCTCACCTCGCCTGCGTCGGCAGCCAGCACATCAACGGCGTCGCCGAACTCCACACCGAACTGCTGAAGAACGACGTGCTGCGCGACTTCTACGAGCTGTGGCCGGAGAAGTTCATCAATGTCACAAATGGCGTTACACCCCGGCGCTGGCTCGCCGTCAGCAATCCTGAGCAGTCGGAGCTGATGACCAGCAAAATTGGCGATGGCTGGATCGGCGACCTCGATCGGCTCCATCAACTGGAGAGCCTACGCCGAAGACTCCGCCTTCCGCGCCGAGTGGCAGCAGGGTGCAGTACGACGTCAAGGTCAGACTCGCACAAGTACATCGCCGATGAGACCGGCATCTCACGTCGATCCCAAGCTCCATGTTCGACACGCAGGTGAAGCGCATTCACGAGTACAAGCGGCAGCATCTGAACGTCCTCTACATCCTCACGCTGTACCACCGCCTGAAGAAGAACCCTACCCTGGAGATCACGCCCCGCACGTTCCTTTTGGCGGAAAGGCCGCTCCCGGATACTTCATGGCCAAGCTGATCATCAAGCTGATCAGTTCCGTCGCCGAGGTGATCAACAACGACCCCGAGGTGAACCACCGCCTGAAGGTGGTCTTTCTTCCCGACTACAACGTCACTCTTCGGCCAATTGGTCTACCCCGCCGCCGATCTGAGCGAACAGATCTCGACCGCCGGCAAGGAGGCTTCCGGCACCGGGAACATGAAGTTCGCCATGAATGGCGCTCTCACTATCGGCACGCTCGACGGCGCCAATATCGAGATTCGCGACGCCGTCGGGCATGAAAACTTCTTCCTCTTCGGCCTCACCGCCGCGGAGGTCGCCGCGACCAAGGCCGCGGGCTACCACCCACACGGCATCTACGAGTCCAACCCGGCCCTGCGCGAGGTCATCGACAGTATTCTCTCCGGCCAATTCTCGCGCGGCGACCGCAACCTGTTCCGCCCTTTGATCGACAGTCTGCTCTACAACGATCCCTACCTTTTGTTTGCCGACTATCAGTCCTATGTCGACTGTCAGGATCAGGTCGGCGCCACATTCCTCGATCAGGACAGATGGGCGAGGATGTCAATTTATAACGTCGCGCGTATGGGCAGGTTCTCGTCTGACCGGGCGATCCGGGAGTATTGCAAAGGCATTTGGGACGTAACCCCATTTGAGTTCGAAGCGGCGCATGCGCTGGCGCGCAAGTAAGTAAGATGTCGCGGCCCGCGCTACTTTACGAGTGAGAGATTACGTAAGTGCTTACCCACTTATTTCAGGTCAGGATTTTTTTGTGGGTTGGTCTTTGTGGCGCTCGCGGAATTTGTTGGCTCGGGCGAATTCATCGCGTAGCTCGGGGGTGCGGAGGTTTTCGCGGACGTGGGCGAGGCGCTGCTCGAGGGCGTGGAGGGTTTCGGCGATGGGGACGGTGTTGGTCATGGCTACGTCGCGCCACATGGTGAAGGGGCTGGCGCCGAGACGGGTGGTCTCGCGGAGGGCTCGGCCGCCGACCTCGGCGATCTCGGGGGCGTCGCCGAAGCGGTCTTCGAGGAGCGCGGCGAGGGCGGTGGAGAGCATCTGGGGGAGATGGCTGACCCAGGCGCAGAGCTCGTCGTGGCGGGCGGCGTCGAGGTCGAGGGTGCGGGCGCCGAAGCGGGTGACCCAGTCGCGCCACTCCTGCTCGATGGGGTGGGTGTCGTTGTAGATGGGGGTGAAGAGCCACATGGCGCGGACGAAGAGGAAGGCCTCTGCGAGTGTGGCGCCGCCAGACTCTTTGCCGGCCATGGGGTGGCCGGGGAGAAAGCGCGCGGTGTGAGGGGAGTTGAAGAGCTCGCGGGCGAGGTCGGTTATCTCGAGCTTGGTGCTGCCGACGTCGGTGATGAGCTGGGTGGGGCGGAGGACGGGGGCGAGCTTGTGCATCCAGTCCTTGATGGCGAGGACGGGGACGGCGAGGATGATGAGGTCAGAGTCGCGGATGCCGGAGGGCTCGCCGAAGGAGTTGGGCTTGCGCTCGACGACGCGGGCTTCGCCGATGGCGCCGCGGTTGAGGGCGGCGAGATACTCCTGGCGGCTTTGGTCGATGCCGTTGATATCGCCCTCGAAGCCGGCGGCGCGGAGCGCGAGGCCGATGGACGATCCGATGAGGCCGGTTCCGATGATAGTGATGCGTTCGATCATGTGTCGGTGCGGGTGGAGATAAGCGCTCTTTCTATTATGGCAGCGAGTTGGGAGTTGTCGCCAAGGTTGTGACTTAGGATGGAGGCATTTGTCATCTCGTCCTGAGTGAAGCCGGCCCAGGAGAGTGGGCGTCCGGCGTGGAGGGCGAGCTGGCGGATGAGCTCGCGCTGGGTGCGGCCGTTGCCCTCGCGGAAGGGATGGATGGCGTTGATCTCGCCGAGGTAGAAGGCGGCACGGGCGGCGAAGGGTTGTGGGGTGAGGTTGATGAGGAGGGATTCGGCTTTGAGTTTGGCGAGGGTTTCAGCTAGCGCGGAGGCGATGTGGACAGCGGGGGCGAAGTGGGAGTTGCCCTTGGAGATATTGACTACGCGGAGGTCGCCGGCCCAGGGGAAGATGTCCTGGAATAAGTAACGATGGATGGCGCGGAGGTGAGTGGGGTCGAAGGAGCCGGTGATACCCATTCGTTCTAGTTCTCTGCCGCGCGCATAGGTCGCGGCGGTCTCGATGGGCCGCAGCAAGTCGTAATCTGACAGGCCTTGAAGGTTAAGAGGGCAAAGATTTCCTGGGCTTGATTGAGGATCCTGCATGAAACGAATTTGCTAGCTGGCGCGGCGCTGAGCAGGTCGGTGTGCCCGGTGAGCAGCAGCCGTCAAAGATTTCACGTGAGCCTGCATTGCGGCGGAGAATTGTTCCAAGGTGATTTCGCCTTCTGTGAAGCGGCGACCGATCTCAGCGGAAGTCTCGTCTAGGGTGAGGCCTTCCATCGCAAGTGTTCCGATGACGCTGTCATTTTGCTGGCGACGCAGCTTTACTTCTTCCTGGGTAATCGGTTCCGGGATCGAAGATGCTTTCATGGCCTTCATACCTTTCTCGTTTTCTCCCGCAGAGCCAGTTTACGCTTGTAAGCTGGCTCTGCACTAGAAAGTATCCGATGGTTAGAGGGTGAATTTATGCGACGGTGCGGCCTACTACGGGGGCGAGCAGGCGAAGCTTGTCGACGAGGTTCTGGAGCTGCTGGGGGTAGAGGCTTTGAGCGCCGTCGGACATGGCTTTGTCGGGGTTCGGGTGCATCTCCATGAGGAGGCCGTCGGCTCCGGCGGCTACGCTGGCGAGGGCCATGGGGGGGACGAGGTCGCGGATGCCTACGCCGTGGGAGGGGTCGCCGAAGACGGGTAGGTGGGTGAGCTTCTTGAGGACGGGGATGGCGGAGATGTCCATGGTGTTGCGGGTGTAGGTCTCGTAGGTGCGGATGCCGCGTTCGCAGAGCATGAGGTCGTAGTTGCCGCCGGAGAGGATGTATTCGGCGGAGAGCAGAACCTCTTCGATGGTGGCGGAGATGCCGCGCTTCATGAGGATGGGCTTGCGGACGTGGCCGAGCTCGCGAAGGAGGTTGAAGTTCTGCATGTTGCGCGCGCCGACCTGGAAGCAGTCGATGTAGGGGAGCATGACTTCGATCTGGGAGATCTCCATGACCTCGGTGATGACGAGCAGGCCGGTTTCGTCGGCGACCTCGCGGAGGAGCTTGAGGCCTTCGACTCCCATGCCCTGGAAGCTGTAGGGCGAGCTGCGGGGCTTGTAGGCTCCGCCGCGGAGGAATTGCGCGCCGGTGGCGGCGACCTGCCTGGCGCTGGTGAGGATCTGCTCGCGGGATTCGACGGAACAGGGGCCGGCCATGAGGGTGAGCTTCTCGCCGCCGACGACTGACGCCGTTGGGGAAGGTGACTTTGGTGCCCTCGGGGCGGAAGTTTCGGCCGGCGAGCTTGTAGGGCGAGGAGATGCGGTAGGCGTCGTGGACGCCGGAGAGCACTTTGAACTCGGCCACTTCGAAGTGGTCGGGTGTGCCTACGCCGGCGAGGATGGTCTGGGTGGCGCCGGTGGTGCGGTGGACGTTGAAGCCGAGCTCAACCATGCGCTCGATGACTTGCTGGATATCTTCTTCGGTGGCGGTGCCTTGCATTGCGACGATCATGGATTTATTCGCTTCTCTTTTATTTGTAACTGTGCATGGATATAAATTCGAAAGGCTGGCTCAGGACTGTTTGTCTTTGCGCTGGAGGGTGCGCATGACGTCGATGATGCGCTCGTAGACGTGGAGCATCTCGGCGTTGCCGAGGGGGCCGGGGTTGCAGCGAGAGACGTGGTCGAAGACCTGCTGCTCGCGCTTGGGCTCGTAGACGGGGAGGGCAGAGGCGCTCTTGAGGTCGCCGATGGCGCGGGCGGCTTCGGCCCGCTGGCTGATGAGGCGGACGATCTGCTCGTCCAGTTCATCGATTTTGTTGCGCCAGTCGGCGATGTCCATAGAGATTCCTCGTTGCGGGCCGGTGTGGCCTGGATTTAAGGCGTAAAGATAATGATACCTGCGCAGGATGCGGTGCGGGGTTGGTGATTGCGTGATGTGGGGCTGGCGGATCATGGGCGGCGCAGCTCCGCGATGAACTTGCCGATGGCTGCGGCGGCCTGCTCGGGTGGGGTCTTCTCGATGAGGGCTACGATGGCGCTGCCGATGACGGCGGCGTCGGCGAACTCACCGACGGTGCGGACATGCTCGGCGTTGGAGATGCCGAAGCCTACGGCGATGGGGATTCCAGATGGCCCTGTGAACTGGCGGAGGCGCGTGACGAGCTGCGAGGCGTCGCTGGCGATCTGCTGCTGGGTGCCGGTGATTCCGACGCGGGAGATGGCGTAGACGAAGCCCTGGGAGACGCCGGCGATGGCTTTGAGGCGGGCGTCGGGGCTGGTGGGTGCGGCGAGGAAGATGGGCGCGAGTTTGTGGTGGCGCATGGATTCGAGGTACTCGCCGGCCTCTTCGACGATCATGTCGGTGAGGAGGACTCCGTCGGCGCCGGCTTCGGCTGCGGCGGCGCAGAATTTCTCCATGCCGAGGCGGACTACGGGATTTAGATAGGAGAAGAGGACCAGGCCTGCGGCGGGTCTTGCTGCGCGGAGGTCTTTGGCGATGGCGAGGACGTCGGTGAGGCGGGTGCCGCGGGCTACTGCTCGCTCGGAGGCGCGTTGGATTACTGGGCCGTCGGCTAGCGGGTCGGAGAATGGGACGCCTAGTTCGATTACATCGGCACCATTGTCAATGGCGGCGAGGGCGATGTCGCGGGTGATTTCGAGCGAGGGGTCGCCTGCGGTTAGGTAGGCTACGATGCCTGGCTTATTGGGGAAGTTAATGGGCATCGGAGATCTCCGGTGAAATTTGTGCCGCTACCGGCAAAATGCGGGGATTCTTCGCTGCGCTCAGAATGACAAACGTTATTAAGCTGACAGACATTATTTTTTGTCGGCTCCCTTCAGGTCTAGTCTCGCGGGAGAGGATACCTATGTCTTTGTCGCCGCGGCCGGATAGGTTGACCATTAGGACGTCGGTTTTGGACATCTTTGGGGCGAGCTTGGTGGCTTCGGCTATGGCGTGGGCGCTTTCGAGCGCGGGTATGATGCCCTCGGTGCGGGAGAGAGTCACGGTGGCGGCGAGGGCTTCGTCGTCGGAGGCGGAAGTGTAGGTGGCGCGACCGTTGTCGTGGAGCATGGCGTGCTCGGGGCCTACGGAGGCGTAGTCGAGGCCGGCGGAGACGGAGTGGGTGGTGGCTACCTGGCCGGCATCATTTTGTAACACATATGAGTACGTACCTTGCAGGACTCCGGGGAGGCCGCCACCGACTTTCTGGAAACGGGCGGCGTGCTCTCCGAGAGCGGTGCCGCGGCCACCGGCTTCTACGCCGATGAGCTGGACGTTGGCGTCGGGGAGGAATTCATAGAAGGCGCCGATGGCGTTCGAGCCGCCTCCGACGCAGGCTACGATGGCGGCGGGGAGTTTGCCCTCCTGCTCGAGGATTTGCTGGCGGGCTTCGCGGCTGATGACGCGCTGGAGGTCGCGAACCATGGTGGGGTAGGGGTGTGCGCCGAGGGCGGAGCCGAGGATATAGAAGGTGGTGCGAACGTTGGTGACCCAGTCGCGCATGGCCTCGTTGATCGCATCTTTGAGGGTTGCGGAGCCGCGGAGACGCCGCGGACCTCGGCGCCGAGGAGCCGCATGCGGTAGACGTTGAGCTCCTGGCGGCGCATGTCTTCTTCGCCCATGTAGATGACGCATTCCATGCCGAGCAGGGCGCAGACGGTGGCGGTGGCTACGCCATGCTGGCCAGCGCCGGTTTCGGCGATGATGCGCTGCTTGCCCATGCGCTGGGCGAGCAGGCCCTGGCCCAGCGCGTTGTTGATCTTGTGGGCTCCGGTGTGGAGGAGGTCTTCGCGCTTGAGGTAGATTTTGGCTCCGCCGAGTTTTTCGGAGAGGCGCTGGGCGAAGTAGAGGGGGGTGGGGCGTCCGCAGTAGTGGTGGAGGAGCTCGGCGAGCCGGCACTGGAAGGCGGGGTCGGCGGCGGCTTCGGCGTAGGCGGCTTCGAGCTCTTCGAGCGCGGCCATGAGGGTCTCGGGGACGTAGCGGCCGCCGTAGGCTCCGAAGCGGCCGGGGACCTGGCGAGTTTCGCTGCGGTAGGCCGGACTGATGATTGCTGAGCTCATTTGGAGTGTTCTCCTTTGGGCATTGCGCAAGTGCTAACGGACGAAAGCCGCGACGGATGGGGTCGCGGCTCGTGTGGATGTCGAATCAACTGAAGACTTTCAGGGAACTTTCAGATGAAGCTACTCCGCCGATGCCGCTACTGTGGGCCAGTAGCGGAAGGTAAACCAAAATCGGCTGGAATAAGTTGTCATCTTGATTTCTAGGGTACAACGGCGTGGGGATGGGAGCAAGGGCTGGTTGGACCTGAGGTTGGGTGGGGTGAGAGGGTACTTCCCCCATTTTGCGTGCAAAGTCTTCGAAGGATTTGGGTTAGGTTTGGACTTCGGTTTCGGATTCCGATTGCGGTGGAGTGTCGGCTGGCTCGGGAGTGGGTTCTGTGAGGTGATTTTGAGGGGTGGTTGTGTCAAGCCCGGGCTCGGGTTCGGCCGGGGTTTCGTGCCCGAGATCTGGCGGCGGGAAGACGGACATCTGCCAGTTGGGGATGATGCCAGAGTCGAGCATTTCCATCATCCAGTTAAGAAATTGAGCCGGCGTTGGGAGAGGGAGGTGGCCCAGCGGAGCTCGTCCTCGGTGGCCTCGCTGACGAGTTTGCCACCGAGGACGAGGTCGTCGTGCTGCTTGCCCTGTAATTGGTCGGAGAGGTTGTTAGCCCATTGGGCGATTTCTTCGTCGCGGGGCTGGAAGTAGCCGCGAGCGATGCCCTCCGCCATGCAGCGGGCGACGTAGGCGCGGGCGGTGCGGATCGTGGAGAGATCGGCGAGGGCCTTACCTCCAAGAGCTTTGGCGGGCTCATTGACGATCGGCTTGGCGATGCCGTAGTCGCCGCGTAGTTGCTGGCCGACGACCGGGAGGTAGAAGTCGATGCGCAGGATCCAGCGGAGGAGGCGGAGAGGTTCGAGGGAGAGGGCGACGTGGTTGATGTAGGGCCAGGTCCAGTGGCCGTCGGCCATCATCATGGCCTTGCGGTCGGCGGGGCCATTCGGTCCAAGAGGTTGTGGGTGCGGAGGAGATCGAGATGAATGCGGCGGGAGGTAACCTCGAAGCCTTCGGGGAGGACTTTGTTCTTGAGGAAACCTCTCGCTGACGGCGCGGTCGATCATGACCGCGTAGAAGAGGTTTAGGTCAGCTAAGTATGCACGAAGGGGTTGGATCTCTTCGGGAGTTAGAACGCGGACGATGGGAGCGGGTTGCGGAACGATGTGCAGTGGGATGGCGTCCTGCTTTTCGCGGCGGGCTCGCCAGAGAATTACGGGGATGACGAAAGTGATGAAGAGAATCGCGCCGCTTCCAGCGAGCCAGGCCAGGTAGGGGATGCAGAGGAAGGGGATGAGCAGCATGAGGGCGAAGCTGAGGACATGCTTGCGGGCGCGCTTGGGGGTGCACCATCACCAGCCGGTCGCTCACCGGAGAGACTGCCCGCACGAACGCCGGCCAGAATCCGCTCGCCTCCAAAACCACCTGCCGCGGTCCAGGAACCTGCTCCAGCCAGGCCCGCAACCCGGCTGCTTCGTTGACCACCTGCCCATGCTTCACAACCCGGCCGCTTGCATCCACAGCCGTCAAATAGCAGAATCGCTGGTGGAGATCTACTCCTACGTGGGTCTTCATGGCGTACCTTCCTCCGGATGGAATATTTGTGCTTCGAGCACGTACCAGGAAGGTACGCCCCTTTTCATCCCATCTGAGCGCAGCGAAGAGCCCCCGCATTTGCACTGCACGCACCGCTCACCGGCATCTCCGTCAATCTCGAGGCGGAAGAAAATTCCCTCATTCTGGAACGCCACAGCCCCAACGCTGTCCACTGCTGCCGCCGGCAATCACACGCTTTGGGCGCTAACAACACAATCTAAAGGTCGAATCGCGAGCACCTACAAATTATGCAATGTTTTGCGAACATGCATCGGGGTTCAATATCGGAATCCGTAACAGATTCGGTCACTTTTGGCGCATAATATGGGTTTATCTTCATCCCCACTGGAACTTGTATCAGATAAGACGCGTTCGTGACCGCGCCCGAATCGCCCGTTTGACGTAGGGTTTAGAGACTGCTAGTTTTGCCTCCCCGGGTCCTGGAGTACATGATGGCTGCCTCCCCGCTTCGTGTAAACCCGACGCCCAACGAAGGACCGTCCGATCCTTCCTTAAGAAAGATTGCATCGTTGTGCGACACGCATGGGGTGCGCCATGGCACCTCAGCCGATCTTCCCGCCTTCATGCAGGCGCTCATCGCGAACAAGCATCTCGCGATGGACTTCTGGACCCTGGTCGCCGGCATAACCGACCAGGCCGCCCCCGGCAGTTCCCTCCCAGCCATCAACGGTCGCATCCTCGAGCTCACCGTCAACGCAATCACCGGCCGCACCGTCGCCGAGATGGTCGCCGGCGGCAGCGATCAGCGCCGGCTCGTCGGAGACCTCGGCGGCCTCCTCGCCGGCGAAGATATCTCCAGCCCAGCCAGCGCTCCCAGCACTCTTCCCCCTCCGCCAGACGAGCCCGAACCCGAGCCCGTCGACATCGACGTCGAAAAGCTCAGAGCCGAATTCGAAGATCTAAGAGCCGCCTTCGAATCGCGCTTCGGCGCAGCGCGTTTCGGAACGCCCATGACCAGGTCCGCTCCGCAGCCGCTTCCGCCTCGCGCCCCAATATCCGCGCCAGTCCCTGCTCCCGAAGAGCTCCCGCGAAAGATAATCCGCGCTGAAGTTCGCGCAGTCCCGCCCGCTGTCTTACCTCTCGCACCCGCACGCGATATCGCGCACGAGCCGGCGCACAATCTCCCCCAGCCCGTTCACCACGAAAGCGAAGCCTTCGACGATTCGCCTCTCGCCACCGACTTCGAGCTGCCCGCCGAGCTACTTCCCTATGCGGCTACTCCAGACAGCCGCGCCAGGCAACAACCTCCGCCTGCCGACCTGCCGCCCGAGTTTCCTTATAAATATGCGACGGTCGATAAATATGCTTCGCCCGACCGCCCTCTCCAACCGTCTGCGCCGCCCATCTCCGCAGCGCCAAAGGTTGAGCCTCCTCAGCCTTCACCTCCCCACCCGCATCCGCAGAGCTTTGCCGCAGCCCTCGCTGCGATGCCCCTCTCTCCACCCTATCCTGAGCCTCCGAATCCGGTCGTCCTCCCCGTTCCCGGCAAAGCTCCGCAGATTACCCCGCCCACTCCGCAACAGTACGCCCTGATTAATCCCCAGCTGCAGCAGGACGCTCTCCAGATCACGCCACCCGTCCTGCAACCCGAGCCCGTGCCTGTCTCCCTCGCTCCCCTTCCCATACTTTCCGCCGAGCGTCGGTCTCGCCTCGTTCCCATCCTCGCGACTCTTTTCCTCCTCGCCATCTGCGGTGCGGCATACTTCGCCTGGCGCGCCGGCAGACTCGATCTCAGCGACCTCTCGGCCTTGATCCCCCATGCCCATGCTCGAGAAAATTCAAGCCCCTTCACTCCGGAGCAACCCGCGTCCCAGGCCGCCACCACCCCAGCCCCCAATGCAACCCCATCGACCTTCGCGGCCACTGCCACAACACCTGAGCCCACCCACCCTCAGTCCCAATCGACGAATCTCCAGTCCACGAATCCCCAGCCTGCTACTCCAGCAAAGCCCAAGCCCGCAATAGACCGCGGCCTCAGTACCCTGGCTGTCCTCCCCAGGCACTTCACCATTGTTAATAGGGAGGACGACCCCACACCGCCACCCCTCCCAGCCACAATAGCTGGAATGGGTAAAGCCGGCAACGCTCCCGCCGCAGCAATCGGCAATCTTCCCACCGCTTCCGCCCCCATCGTCAGAGTCGCTCCGCCGCCAGCGGAACCGCTGCTTGTCTCAAGCGGCGTAATGGCCGGCCAGAAGATCTCAGGCCGCAACCCTGACTATCCCGTCTGGGCCAGAGCAGCGCACATTTCCGGCGATATCGTTCTTAACGCAGTCATCTCGAAGACCGGAACCGTCAAGGATCTCTCCGTAGTCAGCGGACCCATGGGTCTCCGTGTAAACGCTCTCGACGCCGTTAAGAAGTGGAGGTACAGACCATACCTCCTCAACGGCGAGCCCATCGACGTAGGCACCAACATCACCGTGAAGTTCACCATCATCTACTGACCAGCGCGTCCAAAATCTAAACCACCGCCGACTCCATCTGCCGGGCGCCCGCCGTGTCGTGCGTCTCCCGCCACGCTTCCACCAGCGCCTCCACCCCATGAGCCAGCGACTCCGTATCCAGCAGATACGGCAGCCTCAGATACTCCGAGTGCGATTCATCAATCGAGAACAGATTTCCCGGCGTCACCGACACCGAGTGCCGCTGCGCAAGTTGAGCAAACAATCTCGTATCCACGTTCGGCATCCTCACCCACAGCGACATCCCGCCCTGCGGCTCATTGAACTCCCAGTCCGTCTCATGCGAGCGAATCACATTGGTTACAAATTCATGCTTCATCCGCAGCTCCTGAGACCGCAGCGCTCTCATCTCGTCCAGATCCTCGAAGATCTCCGTCGCAATCGCCTGCGTAATCAGCGATGACCCAAGGTCGATCGCGCTCTTCAGCTTCGCCAGCCGCGTAATGACAGGCACCGGCCCCCGTATCCATCCAATTCGCAACGCCGGGCAGATCATCTTGCTCAACGACCCTATCGTCAGTATCGGCGCCGACGCGCTGTACGTCGAAATCGACAGCGGCCTCTTGCCGTGAAACAGCATCTCCCCCAGCGTCTCATCTTCGATGATCGGCACCTCATGCGCCTCGGCGTCCCTTGCAATCTGCAGCCGCGCCGTCGTCGGCATAATCACGCCGGTCGGATTCTGGCACGTCGGAGCCAGATACACCATCGAAGGCTGCACCGCTGCGATCCTCCGCTGCAAAGCCTCCGGAGTCACATGCTCCTTCCCAAACGGAATCGGAAACAGCCGTGCCCCCGCAAACCGAAACACCTCCAGCGCCCCAAAGTACGTCGGGTTCTCCGCCAGCACATGATCGCCGCGATGCACAAACAGCGACGTGACTAACGAGATCGCCTGCTGCGACCCAGTCGTGATCAGTATCTGTTCGTCGCTCGTCGGAGTGCCGTTCTCTCGATACATCGACGCGATGGCCTTGCGCAGCGAAGCCAGCCCAAACGGCATGTAATTCCGCTGCCGTATCAGGTAGCTGATGTGCTCCGCGGCCCGCCCCATCGCGCGCTCCACAAACTCCGCCATCGGCTCCGTCGTCGCCATCGCCAGATCGATAAGACTCGGATCGTTCATCTTAAGCAGATTCAGTACCGACCCCTGCGCCACCACCTTCGAGTGCGCCAGCAACCGCGCATGCGTCGCATGCTTGCGCGAAACAAACGTGCCGCTCCCTGTCTTGCTGCGCAGCAACCCCGCCTCGCGCAGTCGGTCATACGCACTCACCACCGTAGTCCTGCTCACCGACAAAGCCTTGGCCAGACTCCGCTCCGCCGGCAGCCGCATTCCCGGCAGCAGCGCGCCCTGTTCCACCGCGTCTTCAATCGCGCCACTCAACCGATGATGCAGCGGCCCGCTCTTCGTAGTCCACTCACCCAACACCTCGGCAAACCGATTCGGTTTCATGCCAGCCATTATTCGCCCAATTGGACCCTTAACGCAAGACCAACAATAGCCACATTTTGAGCAAATAGGCCAACGACTGCCGGTTATCTAGAGGCCAATATTCACGCATGTGGCACCTAAAAGAGAGGCCAATCAGTACTAGATTTCAAGCATTCGATACGGGCTCACCCGCATCCGGGAGGACTGAATCATGACCACCAAAAGGAGCATCCGAACCGTTGCTTTAGCCGCCGTCTCATTAACCGCCGCCGCCGTAGCCACCCTCACTCTGCCGCTCTACTCACCCTCATTCGCCGCAGTCGCGAAGACAAAGATGGTGGCATTCAGCGTAAGAGACGACACCGCCTACGCCGTCCAGCTCCACTGCAACTCGCGAGCCGAGGACGCAACCGTCGAGCCCGGAAAAACAATCTCCCTCAAGCTGGCCATAGGCGACGCCCTCGTAACAGCAAACTCCACCCCAAACTACCCAGCCGGCACAAAGCTCCTGGTCGTCGCCAGTAACCTCGAAGACGCAACCATCGTTATTCACTAGAGCCGTTCCCACCAACCAGTAAAGCCGCCATCCCCAACCGAAGCAGCCAACAGCATCTCTGGGTGGGAAGTTACGGACAGGTGGCCCATCCTTTCGCGCTTTTTGCGAAAGGATGGGTTGCCTTTGCCGTTGCTGTTCTTTTGTTTGTCATCCCGTAGGGATCTGCTGTTGCCTTTGCCGTTGTTTGTTCTCCTTCGCCATCCGGGATCCTGTCATTTCGACCGAAGCGATTCGCGGCCTCTCCGTGAATCGCTTGAGTGGAGAAATCCGCTTCTCTACCCACGACTCATCCCAGCCAGGACGCCTTTGCGGTTGTCTGTTCTCTCCCACACCCACCAAAAAACCGTCATCCTGAACAAAGACCCAATCTGCTCCAAAAGGCGCTGCATCGGCGACTGAAATTTCTCAATAGGGCTATGGATCGCGATACTCGCGGCGCTTGAGTTCGCGGAGTGCCTGCTCGTGGCCCTGAAGAGCAGCCTGACGAGTCCAATAGCGGGACTGCGTGTAGTCGTGCTCGACGCCCTGGCCATAGCAGTAGAGGTGGCCAAGCTGGAACTGAGCCTCGGCATTGCCCTGATCGGCAGCCTTGCGATACCACGCCGCAGCCTGCGTGTAGCTGAGCGGAACACCCTGGCCCATGTAGTAGAGGTCAGCCAGCTTCTGCTGGGCTTCAGGAAAATTCTGCGCAGCAGCCAGCCGATACCAGTAGGCAGCTTCGGCGTCGCTCTGCGGGACCCCTTCCCCTTTGCGATACATCAGCCCGAGGTTGTACTGCGCCCACGCGAGATTGCTGTGGGCAGCGCGCTGGCACCATGCGAAAGCTTCAGCGAAGTTGTTGGCCGCGTAGTAGCGAAAGCTGAGGTTGGCCTGCGCATAGGCATGGCCCTGCTCGGCGGCCTTGCGCTCCCAGTACGCAGCCTGAGTATCGTCCTGCGGCAGACCCTGCCCCGCGTCGTACATCGTGCTCAGCAGATACTGCGACTCGGCATGGCCCTGCTCAGCGGCAAGCCGGAAGCCGGCCTGCGGCCTCGGTGAAGTTGCGCCGCGTTGTAGTCGGTGACCCCCTGCCGGTAGTGCGGGTTGGAGGCTGCATTGGCGGCATCGCGGCGGCCGCGGGCGATGATGCTCGAGCGCGTGGAATGCAGCGACAGCGCAGCGCCCGTAGGAATGTGCTGCAGGCCGCCTTTGGCTTTATCTTCCATGACCGCTTATCTTCCATGCGCGCTGATCTGCCGGTCGATGAGCTCGAAGCGGCGCCGCGCATCGGCGATCTGCTCGCGCAGGCTGGTGGCAAGCTCGGTGAGCAGGTCGCGGTGTTCGCGTGCGGCGGCTTCGGCGTCGAGGTGCAGTTGGGCGATCTCGCCGGCAAGCAGCGCGTGCCGCTCGGCATCCAGCGTGGCGATGTCGCGCTCCGCGTGCTGGATCTGACGCGTAATGCGGAGAAGCTCAGCGGCAGCGCCTTCGCCGCGCGACTGCGCCAGCCGCATTGATCTCGCGGTGATCGTCAAGCAGACGCTGCAGCGTCTCGGTATCGCCGCGGCTGTAGGCCTGATTGGCGCGAGCCATCAGCAGAGTGAAGTGCCTCTGCTCGGCATCATCGCGCGCGAAGTCGGGATGGATGCGCTTGGCGACGTCGCGGAAGAGGGTCTTTAGGCTGGGCGGCGGGTCGAACTCTTCTGCCTCGCGGGCCTCGCCGAACGCGGCATCATGGGTCTCCTGCGCCCGCTGGCGAGTCTCCTCGGCCCGCCGGCGCGCGGAATCGGAGTCATAGAGGTCGACCTCGCGCTCGGCAATGCGCGCTTCGAGATCATCGAGCTCGGCATAGAGAATGCCGACCTGGCGGAGGTAACGGCCTTCAAACGTCTTGAGCTGAGCGCGGATTTGAGCAAGCTCCGATTCGCGCTCGGCGAGCGTCGTGCGAACAGCGGCAAGCTGCTCGCGCTTGTCGAGCAGAGCGGCGTCGTCCGGAGTTTGCTGGAGAATAATTTCGGCTGGCATGCGGCTTCCCGTGAGGGGCAAGCTTCTAGTTTAGCGGAGCGGACCTCCGCTCTTCGCAGAGAAATGCGGCTCCTGTAGAAGCATTTAGTCGTCACCTGGCTTCCTATAAGCTGACTTGCCGTTACTACTTTCCTGTAGCTTGGCGAGCGCACGCAACATAACTACAAAAGAATGGCACGTGCAATCTGGATAGAACCTGCGATAGTGGTGGGTGGAGGCTGGACCGATGATGCGTCGTGTTGCTCTGGCTATGCTATCGATGGGATTAGTGGCTGTCGCGCAGGAGAATCCTGCGGCAAACATTACCGCAAATCATGCAGTGACGGAGGCAGACGGCACGGTGCGGATGCAACGCGTCGTACCGCTGCCGCAGGGGCTTAGCCCGGAGGCGAAGGCCTGGCTCAGCCGTCCGCTAACCACAGACGCAAACGTACCGCAGACTATAGCCCAGCGGCGCGCCGGACTGGATCTTTCGCAGGCCAGGCATCGCGATGAGTTATTGAAAATGTTTCCGGTAACCGTGAAGGACAGTACTGTAGCCGGAGTGCCAGTGCGTGAGGTGGTGCCGACGACGATGAAGCACAAGGATCGCGTGTTGATCTGTTTGCACGGTGGTGGGTTCAACGCCGATTCGGGGTCTTACTCAGAGTCGATTCCGGTGGCAGGGTTGACGGGTGTACGGGTCGTGAGCGTGCTGTACCGGCTAGCGCCGGAGCATCCCTTCCCCGCTGGCGTGGACGATGTGATCGCGGTCTACAAAGAGTTATTGAAGACCTACAAGCCAAATCGCATTGGCATCTTTGGCAGTAGCGCGGGCGCTGGACTTACGTTGCAGGCTGCGGTGAAGATGAAGCAGCTGAAGATGCCGATGCCCGCGGCGCTCGGGCCGTTCTCGGCACCGGCGAGCATGGCCGACGGAGGCGATTCACGATCCCTTTACAACACGGATGGACTGCGCGGATACGTGCCAATCCCGGATGGAGCACTTGATTCCGAATATGTAGGGAATACAGATCCTCGTGATCCCGTCTTGTCGCCGATCTACGCTGACCTGCACAACATGCCGCCAACATTGTTCATCACCAGTGAGCGCGATCTGTTGCTGAGCGCGACGAGTTCGTTGAACCGCGCATTCGTGCGGGCGGGCAATCAGTCGCAATTGATTGTGTTCGAAGGGCTGCCGCATTGCTTCTGGAACAACAATACTTTGCCGGAGTCGCATGAGGCCTGGGGATATATGGCAAACTTCTTCGAGCGAGAGTTGGGGCGCTGAGCAGCAGGCAATCCTAGGATGAAAACGAGAAATGCACTTTTATCGGTCAAGGAGGAGCGATCCTTGACACCCCTGATAAACTTAAACAAGAAGTAATCCCGTGGTCCGGCCCGCCGCCGGACCTTCGCATTTAACCCAGGTCCACACTAAAGTCCGGACCTATAACCTTTGTTTCCTGGACTTTGCACAAAAACGGGGGAGGGGAGGGGGCACACATGAAAACGCAGCACCAAACATCACAGAAAACACTCCGCGAAGCCCTCGCCTCCGCCTCAACCCGCCTCGCCCAGAACGAGCACCTCCACGACACCGCCACCCGCGACGCCGAGCTCCTGCTCCTCCACACCCTCCAGATCCCCCGCGCGCAACTCCTCGCCCACCCCGAACTCACCCTCACCGAAGCCCAGCTCCAAGCCTACGAAGCCGCCATCACCCGCCGCCTCGCCCCCGAGCCCATCCAATACATCACCGGCACCCAGGAGTTCTACGGCCTCACCCTCCAGGTCACCCCCGCCGTCCTCATCCCCCGCCCCGAAACCGAACTCCTCGTAGAAGCCGTCCTCCATCAACTCCCAAAGCACCAACCCCTCCGCATAGCCGACATAGGCAGCGGCTCCGGAGCCATCGCCATCGCCATCGCCCACCACCTTCCCCAGGCAACAGTCACCGCCCTCGACATCTCTCCCGAAGCCCTCGCCATCGCCCGCCGCAACGCCGAGACCCATCACGTCTCCAACCGCATCCGCTTCCTACAATCCGACCTCCTCACCACCGTGCCGGGCGAGACCTTCGACGCCATACTCTCCAACCCACCTTACGTCCCCAATGTCGACCACCCGACCCTACACCCCCAGGTCCGCGACCACGAACCCCCCACCGCCCTCTTCGCCGGCGCCGACGGCCTAGAAATCTACCGCCGCCTCATCCCCGCCGCCCGCGCCGCTCTCGTCCCCAACGGCCTCCTCGCCCTCGAATTCGGCCACGGCCAACGCGAAGCTCTCCAGCAATTTCTAACCGCCTGGCACAACGTCATCTTCCTCAACGACCTCCAGCAAATCCCCCGCACCGCCCTCGCCCGCCGCACCGGACCATGATCGACTCGACCATCCGTCGACAATTATTTGAACCGCAACCAGCGATCGTGGTCCTGCCACATACCCGGCGCCCCTTCCTTCAAAGCGATCAACGTAAAACTGATTTTTATTGACAGAAGTAAACGCTGATTTCTATTGACAGCAATGGATACGTATACATATAGTCCTCTCGCACTCGCAGACGGCACAACGATTGACCGCTTCCATGACCGCTGCGGCGTGTGATCGATACCCCGAGAGGCCATTTCTATGCGAAAAAAAATCATAAGTGGACTGTCCAATCAAGCAAACTTCCTCGCACTCCTCGCTCTCCTCCTTTTCGCCCCATCTCTGCTCCACGCCCAGGCTGCCGGTACCGGAAGCATCCAGGGCACCGTCACCGACGCCACCGGAGCCGTGATTTCAGGCGCATCCGTAACCCTCACCAATGAGGCAACCCGCGTCCAGCGCAAGGTAGTCACCGACAACAGCGGCCTGTACACCTTTCCCAACGTCCCAATCGGCACTTACAGCCTCGAAGTCGGCGCGAAAGGCTTTCAGACCTACTCCCGTACCGGCATCGTCCTCGAAGTCGGCAGCAGCATCGCAGTCAATGTCGGCATGACGGTCGGCACCACCGACCAGCGCATCGAAGTCAAAGCCGAAAGCCTGAGCCTGCAGACCGAGGACAGCACCTTCAAGCAGACCATCGACCAGCAGACCATGAAAGAGATGCCCTCCAATGGCCGTCAAATGACCGGCCTGATTACACTTTCGGGCGGCTCCACGTCAGCCCCCGCCGGCGACTTTACCGGCAGCAAATACTCTTACCAGACCATCGCCGTCTCCATCGCCGGTGGCATGGGCAACACCACCATGTGGCGGCTGGATGGCGGCGACAACAATGACTACATGTCCAACGGCAATCTTCCGTTCCCCTTCCCCGATGCCGTCAGCCAGTTCAGCGTCGAATCGACAGCACTCAGTTCGCAGAACGGTATGCACTCCGGCGGCATGGTGAACGTCGTCACTGTTTCGGGGACGAACAAGTATCACGGATCAGGCTTCGAGTTCATCCGCAACAACTACCTCGACGCCACCAACTTCTTCTCCGTCATCAAGGACACGCTGCATCAGAATCAGTTTGGCGGAACCTTCGGCGGTCCCATCCTCAGAGACAAACTCTTCGCGTTCGCCGGATACCAACGCACCGAGTCGAAACAAGCCCAGGCTGCAACGCAGGGCATCGTACTCACTGCCGCAAATCTTGCCGGCGATTGGTCCGTCACGGATCCCCCGCCTACCGCATCCAATCCCGCGGGCACCAATACGCCGGCTGGCTCCTGCGCAGCCAAATACACTCAATTACACGATCCGGTTTCCGGCGCTATCGTGCCAGGCAACAAGTATGCGAGCCCGCCAACATACAACGCCCAGTCGATCGCATTGCTGAAGTATTTACCCGTAATCAACCCGGCCTTTGATGTTCACAACTGCGGGCAGGTCTCTTACGCCATTCCGCTGCAAACCTCTGACAATCAGTTCGTCACGCGGGTTGACTACACGATCAACGGGAAGAACAATCTCTATGGCCGGTACTTCCTCGATGGCTACCAGGCTCCGGCTTTCTATTTCCCCAACAATATCCTCGTAACCACTCAGTCCGGAAACTCCCAGCGAGTGCAGACCTTCACTCTGGGTGAGTCTTACGCGATCAGTTCGAAGACCGTGAACTCTGCTCACCTCACCATCATGCGTCGCCGCAACAACCGCGGGTATAATTCCAGCGACATCAACGCCGCTACTCTTGGGGTCAATCTCTATCAGGCTGAACCCAACGGCCTGCAAATGACCATCACCAATAAGTTCAACATCGGCGGCGGTACAAACTCGGTCTCCCACTTCAACGACAATACTTTGGCCTTCGACGATGACGTAACCATGCTGCGCGGCAAGCACCAGATCGTCTTCGGCGGCCAATGGGTACAGAACCAGCTCAATATATCGAATGCCTATGAGTCCAACGGAACATTCACCTTTGATGGCCGCTACGGTTTGAACGGGCCGAACGGCACTGCGGCTGGCGGCGATCCGAATCTCGACCTGATGATGGGCGCGATGAGCGCGTTCCAGCAGAGCAAAATGCAGCAAAATGCCCTCCGCGCTCCCATCCCAAGCCTGTACATCCAGGACACCTTCCATGCAACGACGCGACTGACCATGACAGGGGGACTGCGCTGGGCTCCCGAATACATGCCCGTGGATGTCTTCAACCGGGGAACAATCTTCAGCATGAGCGCGTTTTTGGCCAACCAGGTAAGCTCGGTCTACCCCAACGCTCCTGCGGGAACCCTGTTCTATGGCGACCCGGGTGTCCCGAGGCAGTTCACAAAGAACTCACCTTGGCAGTTCTCTCCGAACTTCGGCGTTTCGTACGATCCAACCGGCAACGGCAAGACGGTCATACGCGCCGGCATAGCGCTGGCGTACGATCAGGTGAACTTCTTCACCGGCCAGCGCACCAATCAAAATCCGCCCTTCGCTACTGCCATCAGCCAGGCGCAGACGACAAGCTCTGGCCCCATGAGTTTTACCAACCCCTGGTCCGCCGGCCAGATCACCACCAGCCCTTTTCCCCAGCCTGTTGTTCCGACTCCGGCCATAGCGCAGTTCTATGCCCAGTCTCAGTACATTGTGCTACCCACCCAGTTTCATCCGTCGTATACGGAACAGTGGACCGCCAGCATTCAGCGTGAGTTTGGACGAGGCTGGCAGCTACAGGTGCAGTACATCGGCAGTCATACTGTCCATATGCCAGCGGGTACACCCATCAGTCCAGCCATCTATATCCCCGGAGTCTGGGGTGCGGGAGGCACCGGATGCACTGGCGTCGTTCTCACAGGTCCAGCTGCAAAGCCGGCCGGCGCTGCCGGAAGTCCATGTTCCACCGCCGCCAACCAGACTCAGCGTTTTTATCTCACCCAGCAGAATCCTGCCCAGGGGAATCAATACGGTGGCGGCGGTAGCTCCGTCCTTGTAAACGATAACGCCATGGCCAACTACAACGGCATGGTCCTAACGGTCCAGCATCGTCTTTCATCGACCTTCAGCCTGCTGACGAATTACACCTGGTCGAAGTGCCTGAACCTCTACGATGCCCAGGGGGACTACGCCGGTGTGGCCTACCAGAACCCGAATGTTCCCCGGCTTGACTACGGCCCATGCGGCTCTGACTTCAGGAACGTAGGAAACATCGTCCTCATTACTAAAAGTAACTTCTCAATCGCCAACCGCTTAGCTCGGGTGCTCGTCAACAATTGGGTCTTCGCTCCGTTGGCGCACATCGTGAGCGGTGCCCCATTCACTGTGACAGCAGGCCAGGACAACTCCTTCACCGACATTAATAACGATCGCCCGAATCTTGTTCCCGGTGTTCCGATCTATCTCCACCAAGGCATCCTCTCAGGAACCGGTGGAGCAAACAGAGGCTACCTGAATCCGGCTGCATTCGCTCAGGTCACTTTTGGCTGCCCGAACACAACGCAAAACCCACTTTCACCGCTGACATGCCCTGGATACGGAACATATGGAAACATCGGCAGAAACTCCTTCCGCGGCATCACCAACTACCAGTTCGATGCTCAGGTCTCTCGTATATTCCCGATCTACGAGAATCTCGCCGCCACCTTCCGGCTGGAGGCCTTCAACGTACTGAACCATCCGAACTTCAACATCCCAACCGGAACAACCGTGGGAACACTCGGCGGCACAAGCGGAGGAGCCGCGGCTCTCACCTCGGGAACCTTCGGCCAGGTCTCTACAACGCTCAACCAGGCCAGGGTCTTCCAGGGATCGGTAAAGATAACCTTCTAGACAATAATCCCGTCTCATTACGAAAGGGCTGCCACCATGGCGGCCCTTTTATATATAAAACGGGAGCATAATACTTCCATGAAAGCCGCGAAGCTGCAGACCGATCTTTACGCTCTCGAAGAACGTCTCCTCCACCCCGATCGCGAGCCCAACCGCGCCGTCCTCGTTCCTCTGCTCGCGGAAGACTTCAAGGAGTTCTGCGCCTCCGGCCGCATCTTCAACCGCGCTCAGACCGTCGAAGCCATGCTCAACAGCGCTCCCCGCTCCGCCACCATCAGCCACTTCAACGTAACCCCGCTTGCAGAAGGCGTCACCCTCGCCACCTACCACGCCACCACCCTGACCTCGGTCACGCATCGCTCCTCGATCTGGGTCCTCCGCGACAACCGCTGGCAGCTGCTCTTCCACCAGGGCACCGTCGCAATCTGACTTACAGAGGGTGTCGAAAAAAGTCGCTGTCTTGAAACGGCGCGGCTTCAGTCTCGCCGAAAATACACCAATTTCAATGTGGCTTTAGAGAATGCTGAAAAAGTCGTGGCAGTTGCTTTTTCGGAGGGAGCGTGGGGCTTTAGCCCCGGGTTCTCTCTGCTCAGGCTACAAAGGCCCTTTTCAGCATCCTCTTTAGCCACCGAGGGATCTTCGCACGCCACATCTCCTCTTATAGCCCTGCGTACCAGTCATACCCGAGCTTGGTCCAGTAATCGTCCGGCCGCATATCCGTATATGCAATCAGCCCGATTCGCTTGATCTGTTTGTAACCATATTTGATCGGCATATGTAGCCGCAGCGGAGCCCCATGCCACTGATTCAGCGGCCGGCCCATCATCTCCGTCACCAGCAGACTCTGCGGATGCCGGCAAGCCTCGAAATCATACCCGCAGTAATAATCCCCATCCGGCGTCTCCATATACACATACTTCGGCACACTCCCATCCGCCCTACGCGCCGGCGGATAAGCCTCCAGCAGGTCCCTCAATCGCACCCCACCCCAATGCACAATCTGACTCCACCCCTCAATACATTTGAACTGCGTCACAAAATCCTGCTTCGGAAACCGCGTCACATCCTCCATCGTCAGCAGCAACCCTGGTGTCCCCTCCTCCAGCGTGTTGGCGCTCATCCCCGCCTCCTCCTGCCCCCGCGGACGCTTATTCCCCTGCGCCTTCTTCAACTCCTCAAACGCCCGCTGAAACGCCTCCGCAGTACCCGCAGCCGCCGCGTCACCCTTAGCCTTCTCCATCTGATCCGGCGCCGGCCCCATCATCGCCGCCTTCGGAGCGACCTTCGTGTCATGATTTCCTGAATCCTTCTCATCTTTCTTCGCCGCGTACCTGTACTCCCACGCCGTCACATCATCCACATACTGCGCAAACCGCTTCGGCTGCTCCACCCCCACCATCTGCAGCCGCCAACTCTCCGGAACCAACTCCTCCTTCAACCCATACACCCCATTCACCCGCAGCTCCTCAGCCTTCTTGATCGAATACGTCGGAGCCAACCCGCGATCTCCAAACACCCCCTTCGACGCCGCCGCATCGAAGTTCAACCCTCTCCTCAGCACTCCCGGAATCATCTGATCAGGATGATTCCGATCGATCCAGCGATAAAACTCATAGCCCCCGGCAGCCGCAATCGCAGCCGCAATAAAGCTCCTTCGAGTCCGGCGCCCGCTCGCCCGCTTCACCTCGTCATTCAGCTCCCGAACCTGTTCCTCATCCGTCATCCCGACCTCACGTCCTCACTGCAACTCTCAAGAATCCCGCCGCTCCGGAGCCCAATCTCTCTCTCGATCCAGCGGAGGCACATACTCCCTCGCTCTCTCCCGCCGCTCTATCTCCTGCCGCTCCCACTCTCGCCGTTTCTCCTGCTCCTCGCGCTCCTCTTGTCCATCACTCATGGCTCCAGTTCCTCCTCTCCGCCTCGATCGAAGGCTCATCCACTCCCTTGATCTCGTACCCGCTCACCATCGCGCGAAAGTTATTCCAACCCGCCAACACCACCTGCGCAACATGAATCAGAAAAAATCCGCAGAACCCCATCGTCAGCCAGAAGTGCTCCCACCGAGCCATCTCATAACCACCAAGCAGCGTCGTCAACCAATGCACCTGCGTCGGCTTATAGATCGAAAGCCCCGTAATCAACGACCCCACTCCCATCAAAATCACCGTCGTATAAGCGATCTTCTGCGCGCCGTTGTACTTCTTCTGCAGCGGCAACCCCTTGCGCAGATGCAGGTCCACGAGCGTCACCTGAATCGCCTCCGTCAAACTCTTCTTATCCGGCACCAGCAGCCGCCACTCGCCCGACACCACAAGATAAGTCACATACAGCAGCCCATTAATCGCAAACAGCCACATGAAGAAGAAGTGATACCCCAACCCCTCCGTCACCCTGTAAGGCGCATTGATCGCCTTCCAGAACCACTCCGGGAATAGCCGCACCACCGTGATCGGCCCAATCCCCACCCGGTACACCGCATGCGGATGCTTATAAGCATTGTCCGAGTCGTTCCAATAAATCAGCAACCCGCTCCATATCATCGTGAACAGCACCGGAAAGTTAACCCAGTGCATCCATCGAATCGCCAGCGGATGCTTCTTCTCCAGCCGAATCGTCGCCGCCGGCTCCTTAACCGCCTCCGGCGCAGCCGGCTCCTCGTCCTCCAGCTCAGCCGGCTCCACATCCTCCGCCGGCAGCGCAATCAGCTCCGGTTCCGCCAGCTCCGCTCCCGCAATTCCAGCCATCTCCAGCGGAGATTCAATCGTCGCATTCGTGCCTTCCACCTGCTCTGCCGCCACAGCATCGCTCTGCAGCTCGCCGACCCCGGCTTCATCCGGCTTCCGGACGTCGTCTTCCATCGCACCCTCACCGGGGCCATAGCCACGGCGCTCCATTAGAAGCGCCCTCGCCCACGAGGTTACATCTCCAACAAGAAACCCGCACTCTCGCTGAAGCTACCGCAGCGCCACCCGCACCGAAGCCCCATCCCCATCTATATATGAGACATACGCACTCGTCATCTCCACCGACGGCTCATACCCCTTGCCTCCCAGCGGCAGCGTCGGTGCAAAATCCGTCTCCGTCAGGCACGCCAGCCCCTTCAGGCACTGTAGATGCAGCGGCACGCCCGGAGTCATGGGAACGCCATCCTTACCCTGCACCAGGTAATGCTCCTGCTTCGTCAGGTCTTCCACCAGAATGTCGTTGTAGTAGTTCAGATAGACGGTGACCCCGCTCTGTTTCATCCCATTTCGCTCCACCGTAGCAAATGGATCCCGCAAGAACAGCCGTTGTCGAAAGATCACTAATACAGCGATCACCACGATCAACCCGCCGATCAGTATCCTCTTCGTGTTCACGTCTTACTTCTTCTCCTCGTGATACTCCTGCTCCGTGTTGATGCTCCACAGCGCAGCCTTATCCACATGCCCAGCCACAATACCATCTACCACCGTCATCGCAGTCAACATACTGTGGTCCTGGTTGTTGTACTTGTGCATTCCGTTTCTCCCTACCAGAAACAGATTCTCAAACCCATCCGTAAATTCCCGCAATTCCCCGAAACGGTCATACGTCCCAAAGTACGCCGGATAAGTCTTCGGCACCCGGACCACATGCCCATCCGAAACATCCTCTGCATTCAGGATCCCAATCTTCGCCACCTCAGCAATCGCGAACCTCTTCAAATCCTCATCCGCCATCTTCCACAAATCATCCGTGTCATAGCAGAAATACTCCAGCCCAATCCACACCTTCGACGGATCGGCCACCAGGTAAGGGCTCCAGTTATTGAAAATCTGTAACCGTCCCAGTAACACATCCGGCTCCTGCACATAAATCCAGGTATCTTTCAGCAATCCACCATCCGGCTCCTTCACCTTCAGCCGATCCGCCAGTAGCCCCACCGTAATAAAATCGCGGTACTGCAACCCCTCGCTTACCTCGCGCACATTCTCGGGCACGGGCGCGTCCATCGCAGCAACCAATTCCCGCATCGGCATCGTCGAGAAAAAATAGTCACCCTCAAACGTCCGCCGTTCGCCTTTCTCATTCACGGCCTCGATCGACTCCACCCGCTTCACCCCGCCTTCCACCGAGCAATGAATCCGATCCACCCTCCATCCCATGTGTATCTCGCCGCCGCGTTCGCGAATCTGGTCCGCCACATGCTCCCACAACTGCCCCGGCCCAAACTTCGGATACATGAACCGCTCAATCAAACTCGTATCCGTCCCCTTCTGCGCGACATCACTGCTCGCCGCGCCTTTCGGCTTTTGCGAAAATGCCTTCTTCAAAAAATGCTTCACCGCTGTCGTCAGGCTCAGGCCTTTGATCCGCTGCGCACCCCACTCCGCGGAGATCTCGTCGCACGGCGTGCCCCAAACCTTCTCCGTGTAGCTCTTGAAAAAAGTCAAATAAAGCTGCCGCCCAAATCGATTGACCAGAAAGTCCTCAAGACTCTTCTCCGGGCTAATCTGGGTCACCTTTGACTTTAGATAACTCACCCCAACGCGAAACGTCCTCACCAATCCAAGATTCTTCAGCGTCGTCGCGGTCAGCGTAATCGGATAATCAAAGAACTTTCGCAGATAGTAGATCCTGCTCTTCCGCGGACGAATCAACATCACCAGATCCGGATCCGGCGGCTCATGAATCACCACCTCCGCGGCCACCGCCTCGTCGTCCACTTCCTCCAAGTCACCTTCATCCTCTTCAACAGCCTCGTGAACGATCGGTCCCACGCCGCGCAGCACCGGCTCCTCCGCCAGATGCGCCGGCACCGCCACCACCCTGTTCTTGCCCTGGTAGCTGATCTCAACCGCCGCCTCGTCGCCCGCAATCTCCGGAGGCATCAGATCAACCCACCACTGCATTACTCTGTCGCTCTTCGAAAAAAAACGGTGCCCCCCAATGTCCATCCGGTTGCCCTTGTACTTGATCGTTCGCGATATACCGCCAATCTCCTCGCTAGCCTCAAGAATGATCGGCTGCACCTCGGTATGCCGGAGCAACTCCAGCCCCGCGGTTAGCCCCGCTGGCCCAGCCCCAATAATCACTGCTCTTTTTGGCATTCTGTCCTGTAAGTTCAGCGCTCCGCGCGACCACGGTCATTATATCCAGCGCCTTTTGCCTCAGACAGATCACACGCATTGCGTCGATGCGATTTTGGATCACAGGAGTCGGCGTCGCTACACAGCTTCAGCACCTTGGCTCTCAGGAAATTCCCCGTCACGCCAGCTATCGAAATCGCACCTTCACCATATCCCCGCCGAGGGCTCGCCCCACTGGCTCCACGCGTGCGGCTTCCTGTGCAAACGCCTGATCCGTCCAGTCCCAATCACCGTGGAAGGCCACGAAGATATGCTCCCCAGGCATTCTTCGCACTTCGTCATACGACATGATCGGCTGGCTGCTAAAGTTCTTCGTATGCACCGCCGTCAGGTACATCGTGTCGTGTCCCTTACGGTTCATCTCCTCATCCAGCGAGTAAACCAGCACCAGTCGCGAACGCAGCCCAGCATCCGGCGCATACAAACTCGCAACCTCCCACTTGCCCAGATCCTGAAAGTAAATGTTCCGGTCCGCCGAAGCATCCACAACCGCCTTCAGCTCCGGCGCCAACGTGAGCTCTGCGATCGTGTGCCGGCTCTCTGCGGCAGACTCCCGTATCCGCGCTCCGTTCACCACAACGATTCCCACCAGCACCACCGCCATCACACCGTAGAACACTCTATCCGACCGCAGCATGGATGCCATCGCGATCGCGATCAGCGCACTGACTCCGACAATAGCTCCGATGGAGTGCCGCGCCTCCAGCGCATGCGTCACCAACTTGCCAAGAACAAACGCAAACACCGGCATCAGCACCAGCAGCAGCATCATCGCCCACTCAGCGGCTGGCGCCACTACAACCCCGCGCTGCACCGCCCGCAGGCAACCCCACACCACAACCGCCCCCAGCAGCAAAATCACAAAAACCAGCGCTGTCTGCATCGCCTCTGGATACGTCGTGTAGTCCAGCAGCATCTGCCGGTACGGCTGCGTCAGCATGTGCGCCGATATCGCACCCGTATAGTAGTGCTTCTTGAACTCACTCGAGGCCTTGATATAAGGAATCGTCGCCACCAGCGACGCCATTCCCACCCCGATCGCTCCCAGCATCGGGCCGTCCAGCCGCCGCCGCACCACCGTTCGCACCAGCTCGGCGCCGCACACTGCAATCAGCAGCAATACTCCATAAAAATGAATATTCAGCGTCGCGATCAACGCAATCGTCAGCCCCACAAGAGACCATGCCCTCGCCAATCCCGCATCGCCTCTTCGAGAAGCCACCTGCCAGCACAACGCCGCCATCGCATACGACCCCAGCAGCACTCCATACGGCCGCCCCTCAGCCGAGTAATACATCGTCCACGTCAGCGCAGGAATTGCCATTGCAACCAGCCCCGCGCTCTGCCCCGCCATGTTCCGCACAAAAAAATACAGGCAGAACTGCATCAGCAGAAAGCCCAGCAACGCCGGCAGCCGCAACGCAAACGCAGTCGCACCAAACACCCCCATCGCCCAATGCGATAGCACATGGTACAGCGGAGCCTCAAGCGAAATCGGATACATTCGCTGAATCCGCATCACCTCGCCAAGCGTTGCCACCCGGTCTGTCTGAAAGCTGAATATCTCATCCTGCCAAAGCAGTTTATGCAGCGACCACGTCACCGACATCACCGCCGTCAGCAGCAGAATCGCCCATCCCAGCAAAGGAAGTCCGCGAGTTCCGGTGCCAGCCTCACCCCTCGCGCCCACCGGCGCCTCATCGAGCCTGGTCCTCATCTTCGAGTTATTCCACACATTTGCACCCGGCCGAAGACTGCGGCAGCGTCGGCCTGAACAAGCCCTCAAGGCGCGGAATCGGTATAAACAGCAGCAGCACCATCACCACCACCGTCCCCGTAAACGCGCTCATCAACAGCGGCTCCTTATACAGCTTCTCCGGATTCTGCACCGAGCTCGCCGGCTTGAACGCAAGCTTGAAATAAATCGCCATCACCAAAGCCACCAGCGGGAAGGCGAGAATCAACTCAATGCGATAGCGAATGATGAACGCCCCAAAAAACAGCATCGCCGTCGACGCATAGAAAACCACCGACACCAGCAGCGACTCCGGCGTGTACCGCTTGAACGACGCGCGATAAGCACCCGCCACCGACTTGTTCCCAATCTCCGACAGCTCGCTGAACCGCTTCAGCGCCATGAAGTAGCACCCAATCATCCAGTACGACACCAGCAGTGACACCGGAGGCACCAGTACACTCGTCACCGCATACCACCCCAGCAGCATCCGCAGTGGATTGTTAATCGACTCCGTCAGCACATCCAGATACGGAACGTCCTTCGTCCGCGCCGGTGGAATGTTATAGAAGCACCCCATCACCCACAGAAATGCCGCCGTCAGCGCGAACAACTTGCCCACCAGCAGCCCAATCGCAACTCCAACCACCATCATCAAAACCCACTGCGCATACGCCACCGGCACACTCACATGCCCGCGCGCCGCAGCTCTGTTCTTCTTCGTCGGATGCAGCCGGTCGAACGGAGCATCCAGCACCTCATTGATCACATAGTTGCTGCACGCCACCAGCGTGATCGACACAAACGCCAGCAGCAGCCTCCGTACAAGCCCCTTGTTCATCAGCGTCGGATCGACGCTCAAAGGAATGATGATCCCCGGCAGAACAAAAAGATTCTTTATCGAATGGTCCAGACGCGCGATCGCAATGTGAGCGCTGATCCGCTCCTTCAACGTGATACTCCCAGTACCTTCTGTCATTGGGTAGAATGCTCTTCCTATGAACTGAGATTTGCTTTGTCCTTAGCCGAATGATACACGCGCTTTATCAAAGATTCGTTCATCCGTACTCGCGCAAAAAAATAAGCGGAGGGCATTCATTGCCCTCCGCCATTCAGCCTCTCGGATTAGTGTTTCTCTTAGACCAGTGTTTCGGCTGCTTCAACCGTCCGCTCTGTCGTCGCAAACTCCAGTCCATTCTTTCCGGCCTTCACAACAACATGATCGCCAGGCACTACGCTGCCATCCAGTATCTTCAATGCCAGCTTGTCCTGCACCATCCTCTGGATCGCCCTCTTCAGCGGCCGCGCTCCATAAGCCCGGTCATAACCTGCCTTGAAGATCGCCTTCCGCGCGCCATCCGTCATCTCCAGCGTAATCTTCCTGTCAGCAAGCAGAGCCTGCAGGTCCTTCAGCCTTAGATCAACGATATGCGTCAACTGCTCGTCGCCCAGCGGGTGGAAGATAACAATGTCATCCACGCGATTGAGAAACTCCGGCCGAAACTGCTTCCGCAGCTCCTCCATCACGCGGCTCTTCGCCTCTTCAAAACCGTCCTCGCCCTGCGCCCACGCCGTCGATAACTGCGTCGCGCCAACATTCGAAGTCATGATCAAGACCGTGTTTTTAAAATCCACGGTCCGGCCCTGCGAGTCCGTCAGCCTCCCATCATCCAGCACCTGCAGCAACACGTTGAATACATCCGGATGCGCCTTCTCTATCTCATCGAACAGCACCACCGAATACGGCCGTCGCCGCACTGCCTCCGTCAACTGGCCGCCCTCGTCATACCCGACATATCCCGGAGGCGCTCCAATCAACCGCGACACAGCATGCCTCTCCATATACTCGCTCATGTCGATTCGGACCATCGCCTGCTCGTCGTCGAACATGAACTCCGCGAGCGCCCGTGCCGTCTCCGTCTTGCCGACACCCGTAGGCCCAAGAAAAATAAATGACCCAATCGGCCGGTTCGGATCGCTCAACCCGGCACGCGATCGGCGAATCGCATTCGCCACCGCCTGCAGTGCTTCGTCCTGGCCAACCACGCGCTCGCGCAGACGATCCTCCATCTGCAGCAGTTTCTGCACCTCGCCCTCCAGCATCTTGTTCACCGGGATGCCCGTCCACTTCGAAACCACCTTCGCGATATCTTCCTCGTCGACCTCTTCCTTTAGCAGCCGGTTCGATCCCTCGCCGCCCGCAGCGTCCTGCGCCGCGGTCAACGTCTTCAGCTCCGCCTCCAGCCTCGGAATCTCTCCGTACTGCAGCTCCGCCGCCCGCTGAAGGTTTCCCTTGCGAGTCTCGTCCTGCATCTGGAAGCGCAGCGTCTCCAGCTTCTCCTTCAGCTCCACAATCCTGCCGATGGCCTCTTTCTCCTGCTGCCACCGCGCCCGCAGCCCTGCTGCCTTCTCCTTCACCTCGGCGAGCTCGCGCTTTACCTCCTCCAGCCGCTCCTTCGACGCCTGATCCTTCTCGCGTTTCAGCGCCTGCTGCTCAATCTCCAGAGAGATCGCCCGCCGTTCCAAATCATCAATCGCCACCGGCACGCTGCCAATCTGTATCGCCAGCGCCGCCGCTGCCTCGTCCACTAGATCGATCGCCTTGTCCGGCAAAAACCGCCCCGTAATATAACGGTGCGACAGCGTAGCCGCCGCCACAATCGCCGAATCCTTGATCCTCACCTTATGGTGCGCCTCATACTTCTCCCGCAGGCCGCGCAGAATCGAAATAGTATCCTCCACGCTCGGCTCATCCACATACACCTGCTGGAATCGGCGCTCCAGCGCAGCATCCTTCTCGATGTACTTGCGATACTCCGTCAGCGTCGTCGCGCCAATCGCCCTCAGCTCGCCTCGTGCCAAAGCAGGCTTCAACATATTGCTGGCATCCATCGTGCCTTCCGCGGCGCCGGCGCCCACCAGAGTATGTAACTCATCGATGAACAATATAATTTCGCCGTTCGAGTCCTCGATCTCCTTCAACAGCGCCTTTAGTCGCTCCTCGAACTCGCCGCGGAACTTCGCCCCCGCTACCATCGAGGCCAGATCCATCGCAAGCACGCGCTTATTCCTCAGAATCTCCGGAACGTCACCCTGAAAAATGCGTCGCGCCAATCCTTCAACAATCGCTGTCTTACCCACACCCGGCTCGCCAATCAGCACCGGATTGTTCTTCGTCCGCCGCGACAGCACCTGCACCACCCGGCGAATCTCATCATCCCTCCCAATCACCGGATCGAGCTTCCCGCGCCTCGCAAGCTCCGTCAGGTCCTTCGCATACTTCTCCAGTGCCTGAAATTTTCCCTCAGGATTCTGGTCCGTCACCCGCTGCGATCCACGCACCGCGCTCAACGCCTTCAGTATCGCGTCATGTGTCGCGCCAAACGACTGCAGCGCCATCTGCACCGGATCGTTCTTCGCCTTCGCGAGCGCCAGCAGCAGATGCTCCGTCGACACATACTCGTCCTTGAAGTTCTCCGCCTCTTTAAATCCCTGCTCCAGGATCTTCTGCAGCGCAGAAGACAACCCCGGCTGCGCGCCGCCCGACACCTTCGGCAGCTTCTCAATCGCCTCATTCACCCCGCTCAGCAGCTGCTCCACCGGCACGCCGATCTTCTCCAGTACCGGAATCACGACGCCCTCGCGGTCCTCCAGCAGCGCCGCCATCAAATGCAGCGGCCGCACCTCCGGATTTCCATGCTCCCCCGCCATCTGCGCCGCGGCCTGCAATGCCTCCTGCGACTTCAATGTAAACTTCTCTCCCTTTATCGCCATCCAACCCTCCTCGAATCTCGCCTCTTACAAATCCCTATCGACCACTATCGACCAACTATCCGCGCAAAACAAAACCGCGGGAGGCCCATCGCTTTCACGCGTGACCCCCCGCAGCAAATCAACCGTGAAACTCAATCAGCTTCAGACAGTCTGCCCTTCCACTGTCTTCGATGCCTCAGTCGGCGTCGACCCGGCAACCGCGATCTTCACCTGCTTCGGCTGGGCCTCTGCCTTCTTCGCCAGCGTGATGGTCAGCACGCCAGCATCATAACCCGCGCTTACGCCGTCGGTATTCACCGTCTGCGGCAGCGTGAAGCTCCTTACAAAGCTGCCGAACCGCCGCTCGATCCTGTGGAAGTTTTCAGCCTTCTCCTCGTTCTCGAACCGGCGCTCGCCCTTAACCGTCAGGCGCTGATTCTCAAGCTGTATGTCCAGGTCTTCCAGCTTCACCCCCGGAACCTCCAGCTTCAGCACAATCTGCTTCTCATCCTCGTAAACGTCCACCGCCGGGACGAACCCTGCGCTTCCACCCTGCTGATCGTCTGCAATCGCCGGGCGGGCAAACTCGTTGAATATCGCATTCAAACCCTTCTGCAACGCAGAAACGTCTTCAAAAGGGGTACGCAACGGAACAAATCGAGTCATAGTCGTCATAACTCACTCCTTTACAACAAAATGTTTAGTGTCAGGACCGGTTTCAGCACAGCCCTGCACTCAATATGATGTAAATATAAATCAAAAGTTGCATGTAATATGATGTTAATTCACTCACATCCTGGCCTCTGCCATCATTTACTCTCCCGGAACACCCCACCACCTAAGTGGTACTCCCCTTTTCATTAGCCTCCTCTAACCTTGTTCTTGCATGCCGGCCCAGGATTTGCTGGCTCGTCCGTAAATGGCGCAGGAGCATCACCTTATGCAGCACCCCGACACCCTCCGTCCAGCGAAGCCGGAAAGCCCCGCCATCCTCGTCCTCGTCACCCTCGCCCTCGCGGCCACGATAATGGCCCTCCTGCTCTCCGGCTGTGGCGTCGTATCGTCCCAGCTCGCCAGCCCCACCGCCTCCGCCGACCCCCAATCCATCTCCGGCCAGGTACACGGAGGCAATCAATTCGTCACGGGATCCCACATCTACGTCTTCGCTGCCGGAACCAGCGGCTACGGAGGTCCCAGCGTCTCGCTCCTCAACCCCGGCCACGCCGGCGTCTCCACCGACTCCTACGGCGCCTACGTCACCTCCGACAGCAAGGGCAACTTCAGCCTCACCGGAGCCTACAACTGCTCCCCCGGCCAGCAGGTCTACATCCTCGCCCGCGGCGGCAACCCCGGCCTGCCCTCAGGAGCCTCAAACCCTGCCATCGCTCTCATCTCGCCCCTCGGCACATGCCCCAACACCGGCACCTTCGCCGGCAGCGTCCCCTCTCTCAATATCGATGAGGTCTCCACCGTCGCTGCCGTCTACGCCCTCGCAGGATTCATGACCGACGCCACCCACGTCAGCTCCTCTGCCTCCGCTCTCGCCCAGCAGGGTGTCGCCAACGCCTTCCTCTCCACCACCAATCTCGTCAATATCGGCTCAGGCCTCACTGTCACCGGCTCCATCGCCGCCAACGGAGTCCCTCCTCAGGCCGCCATAAACACCCTCGCCAACCTTATCTCCGCCTGCGTCAACTCCACCGGCGCGTCCACCCCGTCTTCCTTGCCCTGTCCAACGCTCTTCGCCAACGCCACCGACCCGAGCGGCAATCTCCCCTCCGACACCGTCTCCGCCCTGGTCAACATCGCTCACAACCCCGCCGCCAACGTCCTCGCGCTCTATAACCTCGCCGTCCCCGCCGCGCCCTTCCAGCCCACCCTCGCCGCCGCCCCCAACGACTGGACCATCGCCATCACCTATTACTTCGCCGCCATGGCCGGCCCCTACTACCCTGCCTTCGACGCCTCCGGCAACCTCTGGGTCCCCGCCTACGCCTCCAACACCCTCACCGAGATCGATCCCCTCGGCATCCCCATCTCCGGCCAAACCGGCTTCACTGGCAACTCGCTCAACCAGCCCTATGCAGTCGCCATCGACTCCGGCCAGAGCGCCTGGGTCGCCAACTACTCCTACGGCAAATCCGCCGTCGTCTCCCGCTTCTCCCCCAACGGCTCCGCCAACGGCAATTTCCCCTGCGGTGTCAACTGCACCTCAGTCGCCATCGACTCCCTCCAGAACATCTGGATCGCCGGCAGCACCGGCGTCTACACCATGCACAACTCCGGCCTTCCCATCTCCCAGTTCAGCACCTCCGGCTCTGCCCCCTCGCTCGCCATCGACTCCACCGGCCACGGCTGGTCCCTCGGCACCAGCCGCAACCTCTACAAGCTCACCCTCCCCAACGTCGTCACTCCCTACAGCGAAGCCGTCTCCAGCACCCTCGCCAACGACCTCACCCAGTTCGCCATCGACTCCTCTGATAACGTCTGGTTCACTAGCGGCAAAAACAACGCCCTCGGCCGAGTCGACGCCAGCGGCAACCTCGTCTCGCCACCCTCCGGCTACACCGGCGGCGGTCTCACCTACCCCGCCCAGCTCGCCATCGACGGCTCCAACCGCGTCTGGGTCGCCAACCGCGACGGCAACTCCATCTCCGTTTTCTCCAACTCCGGCGCCGCCATCTCCCCCGTCACCGGCTACCAACCCTCCGGCCAGACCGCCCCCGACCCCTCCATCGACCCCGCCATCCTCGGCGTCAGCTCCCCCCACGGCCTCGCCATCGACCCCTCCGGCAACGTCTGGGTCACCAACTTCACCTCCAACTCCGTCACCGAGTTCTTCGGCCTCGCCACCCCCGTCGTCACCCCCATCTCACCTGCCACCCACGGCCAGCGCCCTTAGCCATTGCGCAATTCCCAATAGCTATTCCCAAGCCTCCAGTTTCTGATTTGCACACCCCCGGGCGCTTTGGACCAGCTAAGAATGGCTAAAGTGGTGCAACCATTACCCCGCCCCTCATGCACATCGAAACAGTCCTCCCACCATTGACAAATATTAAATATTTGTACCTAAGATTCTATCGCTCGATACGCAAGACCTTCTCGACCTGTACGGCTCCTGCCTGGCGTCTGATCGATCTTCATGTGAGCGCCACCCAAGGAGGTACGACCTCTAGGAGGCTCCCCATGAATATCCCTCAGTCCTGCAGGCTGCTCTTCGTCCTCATCTTCCTTCCACTCCTCTTCGTAAACTCCGCCAAAGCCCAGGGCTTCGGCACGATTGTCGGCACCGTGACCGACCAAACCGGAAGCCTGGTCCCAGGAGCCAGGATTACCATCACCGATCAGGGTACCAAGGTCGCCCGCACCGTCGTCGCCAACGATCAGGGTTACTTCGTCGTCCCTGCCCTCCATCCCTCTACCTATGACATCACCGCCGCCGCCCCCGGCTTCGCCAACTTCTCCCAGAACAACGTCACCCTCCTCGCCGACCAGAGTCTCACCCTCGACGTCCAGATGAAAGTCGGACAAGCCACCGAGACCATCACCGTTGAAAGCAACCCCCTCCAGGTCAACACCTCCACCTCTACCCTCTCGCAGGTCGTCGAGCAAAGACGTATCGTCGATCTCCCTCTCAACGGTCGTAACCCCGTCACTCTCGCTCTCCTCGTCCCCGGCACCGTCCAGGCGCCCAACGACGGAGCCGACCAGGGGCAGTACAAGACCATCCCCGTCGCCATCACCGTCTCCGCCAACGGCTCCCGCGCCAACCAGACCGGCTTCTACCTCGACGGCTCCTCCAATAACGACATCTACACCAACGTCAATCAACCCTTCCCCTTCCCCGACGCCCTGCAGGAGTTCAGCGTCCAGACCGCCAACTACTCCGCCCGCTACGGCGGAAACTCCGGTGCTGTCGTCAACGCCATCACCAAATCCGGTACCAACGCCTTCCACGGCGATCTCTTCGAGTTCGTCCGCAACCGCGTCTTCAATGCCGCCAACTACTTCGGCTACGTCAACGGCGTCAAAACCGTCGACCCGCTCAAACGCAATCAGTTCGGCGGCGTCATCGGCGGACCCATCTTTCGCAACCACACCTTCTTCTTCTTCGGCTACCAGCAAACCCAGATTCGCGATATCGCGAACGGCAGCACCGCACTCGTCCCCACCACCCCCGAGCTCAACGGCGACTTCTCTGCGCTCTGCTCCGCCTTTAACAGCGCAGGCATCTGCACCACGGGCACGCAGCTCTTCCACCCTAATCAACCCACCAACCCCTACATCAGGAATCAAATCCCCAAAACCACCTACGACCCCGCTGCTGTCCTCTTCGCCACCAAATACCTGCCCAGCTCGCCTCTCCCCACCGGTCAGGTTATCTACGGCACTCCACTCTCGCAGACCTTCAACGAGTACAACGGTCGTGTCGATCAAACCCTGACCAGCAAAGACCGTCTCTTCGTTCGCTACTACCTCTTCAAATACGACAACAATCCCTTCCTGCCCAACAACAACTACATCGTCACAGTAAGCCAGGCCATCATCTACTCGCAGAACGCCATCGTCGGAGAGACCCACGTCTTCTCCTCTGGTCTTCTCAACGACGTCCGCCTCTCGCTCTCCCGCGTCACCAACGACGCCGGCCCGCCACCCAACTCCATCAGCGCCGCCGACCTCGGCATCCCCGTCTATCAGCCCCCGCAGTTCGCCAAGGCACTCGACGGCATGAACGTCACCGGCTACTTCGCGTCCAGCTCCTTCCCGCCGTCCATCATGTACCGCACAGCCATCACTCTCTCTGACGATGTCAGTTGGACCAAAGGCCGCCACAACTTCACCTTCGGTGGAGCCTTAGCCCACGGCCAGGTCCTCCTCCGCGACGCCTACCTCTACGGTGGAGTCTTCGGCTTCACCGCCGACAACACCGGCAACGCCCTCGCCAGCTTTCTCCTCGGCAGCATGCGAACCTTCCAGCAGGGTGCAGGCGAGTTCAAGGACAACGCCGCCTGGTACTACACCCTCTATGCGCAGGACAACTTCCACGTCTCCCAGAAACTCACCCTAAACCTCGGCCTCCGCTATGAGCCCTTCATCCCCTGGTACGAGACCAAGGGACGCGTCGAGCAGTTCCGCTCAGCCAACTACGTAGCCGGCATCAAATCCACTCAGTTCCCCAATGCGCCCGCAGGCCTGCTCTTCCCCGGCGACGCCACCATGCAGAAGTACGGCGTCACCGCCTCCTACCTCAACTTCTCCCCGCGCGTAGGCTTCGCCTTCGATCCCCGCGGCGACGGCATGAACAGTATCCGCGCAGCATTCGGCGTCTTCTTCGACTCCCAGCAGGTCGGAATCGAAAACAATCGATTCGTCGACGTCTCTCCCTTCAGCACTCAGGTCGCAGTCACCACCCCAGCCGGCCCGCTCTCAAACCCATACCTCGGTCTGGTCGATCCCTTCCCGCCACCACCCGTTCCACTGCCGACCTTCCAATTCGTGCCCACCCCAATCCTCGTCGTCACCTACGACCCGCGCAACAACGCCCGCATGGAAGCGCCCGTCACCTACAACTACAACCTCACCTTCCAACACCAGTTTCCGCGAGGCTGGCTCGCCTCTCTTGGCTACGTCGGCTCACAATCTCGTCACGGCACCGAAACTGTCGAGCTCAACCCCGCCATCTACTATCCCGGCAACACCCTCAGTACCGACCAGCGCCGCGCCTACAACGGCCTTCCCCTCGGCACCATTCCCACCACCGCCAACGCCCAGACCCAATTCGGCAGCATCGGCCAGGGCACCCAGGACCTCGTCGCCAACTACAACTCCCTCCAGGCCACCCTGCAGCAGCGCATGAAGACCCTCACCCTGCTCGCCAACTACACCTACTCCAAATCACTCGACGACGTACCCAACGGACAGGGCAACGCCGGCGTCGCAGCTCAAAGTCTCTCCACCCTTCCCTCCACCAACATCCTGCGCCACCAGTGGGACTACGGCCCGTCCGACTTCGACCACCGCCAGATCTTCACCCTCTCCTACGTCTGGGATCTCCCCGCGCTCGCTCACAGTAACCTCCTCATGCGCGAGACCCTCGGTGGATGGCAGCTCACCGGAATCGTGCGCCGCCAGACCGGACAATACTTCACCACCACCGCCGGTTCCGACCGCTCGCAGACCGGCCTCAACTCCGATCGCGCCATGCTGCAACCATCCGCCAAACCCTACGGTGGCGCCCCCTGCGCCACCATAACCACCAGTTGCCGCAACTACCTCAACCCAGCCTCATTCGTCACCGTCTACACCGCCACCAGCTTCCCGCTCGGAACATACGGCAACACCGGCAAGAACTACTTCCTCGGACCCTCCTACATCGACTGGGACACCGGATTACTCAAGAACTTCAACCTGTCTCCCGAACGCTTCCGTCTCCAGTTCCACGCCGAGTTCTTCAACGTCCTCAACCACACCAACTTCGGCAACCCGACCTCCGCCGCCAACAACGCCAACTTCGGAAGGATCCTAAGCGCCCAGGATCCCCGCATTGGCCAGCTGGCCCTCAAACTCATCTTCTAACCCCATCCACCTCAAAACCTCAAAGGCAGTGGCCAAAAGCCACTGCCTTTCTTTCGCCCACCAAAACCAACCATCCCATATTCCCAAGGCTGCTGAAGAGGGCTTCTCGAAAAGTCTTTGCTTTGCAAGGGCGCGACTTCAGAGGCTGCTGAAAAAGTCTTTGCTTTGAAGGGGCGGGACTGGTAGCCCAATGCTTTAAGCTTCGGGTCTCCCCCGCCATAAAGGCAATAATTCCAATGGGCTTATAAGGATGCTGAAAAAGTCGCCGTTTTGAAGGGGCGCGGCTTCAGCCGCGCCGTAAGCGCAACAAAATCAATGTGGCTTTAGCCACTGAGGGAATGCTTCCAAGCCACAAATGATTTTTTCAGCATCCCTCTTTAGCCCCCGAGGCAATGGTTTGTGTGGGTCAAAGGGCTTTCAGAACCCTCTCTCACGCCCTACCAGGCCCACCAGCGTCTCAAACCGGAAACCCCGCCTTGACAAAAACAACCCTCAAAAACACCCCCTTTCAAAAACCTCCTTATCGAAAAACCCCTGCCGCAAGTCCAACCCTAACCACCATTTTTTGAATACTTTGCACGCAAATAACGGGGTACCCCAGTCGGCTTCAAGGCTGGAATACCAGCCGGGCCCCATTCTCCGGTCTGGTCCACAACGCCGTCACATCCCTCAGCGCAGCCGTCTCGACCTCCATCTGAAACGGCTTCTTCGCCGCCTCCTTAAATAGCTCCCCGACTGCCGCGAATATCTGCGCCAGCGACGCGCTCCCAAACCCGCTTCCCAGCAGCTCCAGCCCTGAGCTCCGCAGCGTCGCCCCAGCCAGCGTAATCGTCGCGCCCGCGCTCGACCCTATTTGCACAAAGCGTATCCGCGACGTCTCGTGCGACAACCCCTTCTGCGCAATCGCCGCCAGCACAGCCTCCGCCGGTGCTCCCCACAGATAATCCAGCACAACGTCCACGCCGCCGCCGGCAATCTCGCCGCGAAGAGCACTCACCAGCGTCTCCCGCTCCGTCTTCTGAGAAAGGTCCCCCAGCGGAATCACCGCATCCGCCCCCAACTCCTTCGCCCTCGCCAGCGCCTTGGGATTCCGTCCCGCCGCAATCACCCTCCCTGCGCCCAGCCGCTTTGCAATCTGCACCGCCAGATGCCCCGCCACCCCGGTCGCGCCCAATATCAACACATTTTCCCCGGCCACCAGCCGCGCCCGCAACGTCAGCGCGGCCCACGACGACATCCCCGGATTCGCCATACCCGCCGCCGCCGCCGTGTCCAGCCGCTCCGGCAGCTCCATGCACGTCGCCGCCGAAGCCACCGTCCGCTCCGCAAACGTCCCGAACGGACTCCGCGCAATCCCGAAGTAAACCCGCCGCCCATCCATCAGATGCCCCACCCCATCCACCCCCGGGACAAACGGCAGCGTTCCTGTGCTGCCGTAGTGGCTCCCGTTGGCCAGAGCCTTCACGATCGGGTGCAGCCCCGCCGCCCTCACATTCACCAGCACCTCGCCCTCGCCCGCCACTGGCTCATCAAACGTCATATACCGGGGCGGACCATCAAAAGCCTGGACCACAGCAGCGTTCATCCCATTCCTCCGTTTTCGCCAAGCATAACCATCGCGACCAGAACCCTGCATCTAGGACTTCCCCTAGCCATATCTAGCTATACGTGGGTACCGCCTGGGCGTCCGCACCGGCCGCCTCAAATCACCAGCCGCCGTACCTCCATCACATCGAGCCGCTGCAGTATCTTGCGTGCCAGGCCCGTAAGCGGCTGCGCTCCCAGTCGGCTGGTCCTCACCCACTCGAGTGTCGCCTCGGTCCCCGCCAATGCGCGCCGCATCCCCTTGTCCCGCGAACTCCGCCCCGCGAACACCTGCACATAATAATTCGTGTTCGTAATCGAGTGCCTGACCCGCAGCGTCGGCTCCCGGCCCTCCACAGCCTCGAGCGGCAGCGATGGCAGCTCCAGCATACCCGGCATCAGGCTCTCATCCTCCGCCCTGTGGCGCAGCAGCACCTCCGTCACCGTCCCCCGCTTTCGCAGGCTCAGCAGATAAGCCGCCGGCAGGCTTCTCTGCGCCGTTCGCGCCGGCGTCACATGCTCCCCGCGCGTCTTGCATAGCCCATACACCGGGCACTCCCCACACAACGGCTTCTTCGGCAGACAAACCGTCGCCCCCAGCTCCATCATCGCCTGGTTATGGTCCCCCGCCGCGTTCGCTCCGTCCTCCACGCGCCGTCGCGGTACCAGCGCGCCCGCCTGCGCCTGCACGAACGCCCTGGCGGCAGCGCTCGCCACATGCGGCCGCCCCGTCATCCTCAGGATCACCCGTTCCACATTCCCATCCACCACCGCGATACTCTCGCCGAACGCGATGCTGGCAATCGCCGCTCCCGTATACTCTCCAATCCCCGGCAGCGTCCGCAACCCCGCCGCCGTCGTCGGCAGCTTGCTGCCCAGCTCCCGCGTAATAAACTGTGCCGCCTTGTGCAGCATCCGAGCCCGCCGGTAGTACCCCAGCCCCGACCACGCCGCCAGCACATGCGACTCCGGAGCCAGCGACAGCGCCAGAATCGTCGGAAACTGCTGCAAAAATTCGTTGTAGTGCTCGATCACCGCCGCCACTCGCGTCTGCTGCAGCATGATCTCCGAAACCCACGTCCTGTAAGGATCGTTCACCTCGCGCCAGGGCAGAGCCCGCGCATGGCTGCGATACCACTGCATCAATCTCCGCCGGAAGACCACCACCTCCGCCGGTGCGATGCCCTCTTCTGTTGCCTGCTCCGCCGGCCCCGCGGACTTCCTCGCCATCTTCTTTCGTGCGATTGCCATCCCGGCAAGTCTATCGTCCATCACAACTATCGTCGATGGTCTAAACTTGTCCCATCACACCTTCGTCACAAGAAGGTCCCCATGAGATCCACCCGGCAAACACTCCGCAGAGACTTCCTCAAGCTAGCCACCCTGAGCGGCGCCTCTACGTTTCTACCCTCGCTCGCCCTCGCCGCCCCGCCCCCGTCGCCCACCGCAACACCCTCAACCAACCCCACCCCACCCAGCTTCCCCACCGCCGATCCCAAGTGGCAGCGCACCTGGGACGCCGCCCTCGCCGTCCTGCGCCGGCAACATCCACACCATGCCTCGCTACGAGCCCCCCACCCTCGTCGAAGGCGCCGTCTATCCCGGCATCTGGCTCGAGTGCGCTCCGCAGGAAGGCCTCGTCTACGGCACCCTCAGCAAATACATCACTCCCGCCTCGCCCGACGTAGCCCCGTTAAAAATCGCGCGCGACAACCACATGGCCTTCTTCAGCCAGCAGCACCCGGACGGCCAGCTCCCCGCCTCCATCAAGCTCGCCGACTCCGTCGGCACTACCGCAGGCTACGGCCAGATCCAGATGGTCGTCCCCATCGCCGCCACCGCTTGGGAGCTGGCTCAACTCACCAACGACGACGAGCTCCTCGTCACCGCCTACAACGCCTGCAGCAAGTGGGACGCCTGGCTCCGCCAATACCGCGACACCCGCAAGACCGGCCTCGTCGAAGGCTTCTGCACCTACGACACCGGCCACGACAACTCCCCCCGCTGGGCCGGCATCCCCAACCGCTGCCCCGACGCCGACGCCCGCAAGTGTCCGCCCATCCCCTCCCTGCCGCGTCTCTGCCCCGACCTCTCCGCCACCACCTACGGCGCGCGCATCGCCCTCGCCCAGATGGCCACCTCCCTCGGCAAACCCGACGAAGCAGCCCGCTGGCAGCAGGACGCCGAAAACATCCGCGTCCTCATCCTCACCAAGCTCTACGACCCCGTTGACGCCGCTTTCTACGACCTCGACGCCCAAAATAAATTCGTTCGCGTCCGCGGCGATCTCATCTCCCGCGTCCTCGGCGAGCACGTCCTCAAGCGCAAAGACCCTCACGACGAAGCCATCTTCAAAGCCGTCTGGACCCGCCAGATCCACAACCCCAAGGCCTTCTGGGCGCCCTACCCGCTCACCTCCATCGCCATGGACGACCCCACCTTCGTCCGCCCCATCCCCCGCAACTCCTGGGGCGGAGCCTCACAGGCCCTCACCGCCCTCCGCGCCCCGCGCTGGATGGACTACTACGGCAAGCGCCCCGACCTGAACCATCTCATGCAGCAATGGGTAGAAGCCATCAGCCGCCACACCGAGTTCCGCCAGCAAATGGACCCCGACACCGGAGACTTCACCCAGGCCGACCCCAGCGGCTACTCCCCCGCAGCCCTCGTCTACCTCGACTTCATCCAGCGCCTGGACCACAGCGCTCTCAAGGCTGGTTAGCCGCCAAGCTGCACCTCACTTCGCATCGATAAACTTGCGAATCAGCGCCACCGTATATGCCGGCTTCTCTTCCATCAGCCAATGTCCGGAACCCATCACTACCTCCTCCTGCACATTGGTCGCGGCATCGCGCATGATCGCGCCCTCCAATGCGCCCATGGACTTCTCGCCTCCCACCGCCAGCACCGGCATCGTTAGTTTCGTCTGCTTGAAGATCTGGTTGTCCTTCGCATCCTGCGAGAACGCGGTGAACTGCGCAAACCCCGCCCGCATCCCGCCCGGCACCGCATACGTTGCCGTAAAGAAATTCCTCGTCGCCTCATCCGGCTTGCTCGGATCGCCAGTAAAGTCATTCCATATCCGGTCGAAATAAATCCGCTCCCGTCCCGCCACCAGCCGCTCCGCATCCGGCCCATGAAAGTTGAAGTGCCAAACTCCCGGCAGCAGCAGAATCTCATTCCACGGCCCCACCCCCGGGATCGGAGCATCCATCACCACCAGCCGCTCCACCTTGTCCGGATACGTCGCGGCATATGCATAAGCCACCATGATCCCGATATCGTGCGATACCACGATTGTCTTGTCATACCCCAGCGAAGTCACCACCGCGCGAATGTCCTTCGCCTGCGTCTTCTTGTCATAACCATCCGCAGGCTTAGAAGACCGCCCAATCCCCCGCAGGTCCGGCACCACCACCGTATGGTCCTTCATCAGGTCCGCCGCCAGCGGAGCCCAGGAATCGCTGTTCTCCGCATACCCATGCAGCAGCACTACCACCGGTCCCTGTCCTCCCCAGCGCACAAAAATATCCGCCCCCGCTGGACTATGCACCGTCTTAGCTTTAAAACTCGCCGGCAGAGACGGCTGTGCCACGCCTGAAGTGGCTGCTGCAACAGCAAACAAAAACGGAACAGAAAAACGTCGCCTCACGAACAGCCCCCGATGTGAATCTCGAATCCCGCCGCAACCTGGCAGTACGCAGCCAACTGATCCAGCGGGCTATAGACCCCGCGCTAAATACTTCCACGCAGCGCGGTCTAAGATAGCACAGAACTCTTATAGAGCAACTTCATGAAACCACCCCTCAAACCGGCCCTACTCATCGCAACTCTCTGCTGCGCTGCATCCACAATCTCCTCACAGACCAGCCCGCCAAACGTCAGCGTCCCCTTCGTCGGCTGCAAAGCCGACGGACAGGTAGGCCCACGCAACGCTCCAGAAGGCACAAGCAGGTTCGTTTCTATACCCGCAGAAACCGCTCAAAAGCTCGCATACTACAAGGCAGTAGATGGACTTGGTGTGCTCGGCCCCCGAGGTTGGTACTGCTTAGAAACGTATGGTTCGAGTGGCAGCTACCTCTTCATCAGTCCCCAACCCATTGACACAAAGATGGTGTTTTCTGGTAAATGGGAAGGCTTTACCGGGCCGGCGATTCAAATCAGCGATGTATACGGCGATACTTCCGGACGTTTCCGGGTCGCCGAAACAATTGCACGAGTTTTTCCCGCGCATATGGGATTTACTCGCAAAGTAATAGCCGAAGGCATCGAATCAGCCAAAGACTTCCCTCAAGGCCCTTATCCCAACGATAAGTTGACGTATAGGAGCAAAGAGGTCGTGGAGTACCAAACGCCAGCCAATACAAAAGGCTTAGGAACCGATTCACGGCTCAAAGAAAACTCCATCCCAATCGATGGCGTGGCAATGCTCGTATCCGAAGAACCCAATTTCAAGGAACCTTCCCTCATCTTTTTGGCGGTAAGACTCCCACCCGATCAAGCCGGTCTCACCCACGTCATCATCCAGCAAACTGAAAAGAAATAATGAAGCACCAATAACCGCCAGCATCTAACCCTGCAATGAAAACCTCTCCAACCCGTTCCTACAAGTCGCTCGTGCAAATCCTCTCACAGTGGATGATGTTCTTCGCTGCCGTCCTCCTCTGCGTAGCCGGACGCATCATCCACGACCTCTGGGACATTCAACGCCAGCTCGCATACATGGCAGGCATCGGCCTCGCATTCCTCTGCGGAGGACTCGGCTCGATCCTCAATACGCTGGCAGATAATTGAGAGCCACCCGCTAACCCACTCTCAATCTAAGAGCCTCCACCCCGCCCAGCTTAACTTGACAAACAACCCCTCCCGAAAAGCGCTTCCATCAGCGCACCCACCTCCCATCACACCCGAAGTCCAGACTTAAGATATTTAGTTAGAATACTTTGCGCAAAAACAGGGGAGGGGGATGCCAACGCGCAACCCCAACCAGCAAACCCTCGCCAGCCAGCTCCTCATTGACGGCGGTATGAGCGCCATCCAACCCGCCCTTCAACCCCACTTCCTTGGCAGCACGTCGATTTTCTGACAGAATCGATTGACCGCGCAGCACCACCGCGCGTGTCATCTCAACCGGGCCCGCAGCAGAGGGAGTAACAACCTCACTCCAGATCCTTTTCTGTATCGGAGCACTGTGAGCAACATCAACGGCAAAGTCTACGCGATGAACTGCATCACCCCGATGCGGCCCTGGAAGACCTGGATCCTCCGCGCCATCTTCTTCCTCCTCGGCCACGTCAAGTCCCTTCAGTCCGACCTCATCAATCTCTCCTTCATCCAGTTCGCCCGCTGGGTCATCATCCCGCGCGACAGCTTCCCCTTCATCGGCGGCCCGCAAAAAGACGAGAAGCTCCAGTACGACTACCTCCTCTTCTTCTCGAACTTCAACGGCACCTGGAACCAGTACATCGACGCCTTCTCCGCCGTCCTCTCGAACGGCCTCAACCTCATCTGGCGCTGGAGCGAAAAGTTCCCCGGCTCCGTCCCCGTCACCACCTTTAAGGAGTACATCGCCCGCGTCCAGTTCGACACCGACTACTACTACACCGCCTACCCCAACGCCACCGCCAACGACGTCAAAGCCGCCCATATAGTCCAGGACGCGCTCACAGTCCTGCGCAAAGACGCAGCCACCATGGCGCCCGATCAATTCCAGCAAGCCTATCTCCGCTTCGTAATCGCAACCCAGTCCTCCCTCGGAGACTCCGGCGAACCCCCCGTAGTCTTCTAGCCCATCTCTCGGAGCCGATGCATGAAAAACGTCTGTCATTCTGACCCTGAGCGTAGTCGAAGGGGAAGAATCCCCGCATTTCGCTTTTGCCGTTGCAGTTCCATCTCCCCTCCCGGCAACAATGTTTTTACGGCCTAAACTCGTCTAGCCCAAAAAGGAGGGTGCAGTGCCCAATCAGAACGGATGCGTCTACGGTCTCACCTTCCTCGCCCCCATCCGCGACGAGAAAGACGCCCTGCCCTCTCACGACCTGCAGCTCCGCAACTACCTCGCGCAACTCCCCACCGACGCGCGCAGTCCTCTCGCCATCGCTCCCGGCACGCACCTCGCGCGCCTCGTCGTCATGGACGACGTCATCTACGTCGGCTCGCCCGCCCACGAAGAGCACCTCAAATCCAAGTACCTCATCTTCGAGACCAACACCGACTGCGACACCGACGACTACCTCACCGGCCTCGCCAAAGCCATCCCTACCTACCTCGACAACATCTGGGGCCACTGCATCGGCTACCCCGGCTCCTCCGACCCCACCGCCTTCCTCCATTACATGAAATCCTGCCAGCTCGAAACCACCTTCTTCTTCCCAGCCGTCAACGACCGCACTGTTGCGCAGACCCTCCTAGCTCTCCAGACCCAGCGCGCCGTAGCCGACTTCATCGCCCGTCATCAGGGCGTGAATCCCGAGCAGACCCAGAAAGACTTCCTCGCATTCCTCGCAACGCTCGACGCGACTCCCGTGCCGCCGCCCGGCTCCATGGCGCCGCCGCGCGACATCAAGACAGGTGGCCGCAATGAGTAAACTCAACGAGACCGACATCCAGGGCTTCGTCCTCCGCGGCTACAACATGCCCTGCGCCCGTTACTGCTTCCTCCACTTCGAAAACGCCGAACGAGCACGCGACCTCATCAAAGCTCTGCTTCCAGTCATCACCACCGGCCAGCTCTGGGACCGCAAGCCCGACAGCACCGTCAACATCGCCTTCACCTACGCCGGCCTCGAAGCGCTCGAGCTCCCGCTCGCCACCCTCATCAGCTTCCCACCCGAGTTCCAGCTAGGCATGAAGGCCCGCGCCGACATCCTCGGCGACACCGGCGTCAACGCCCCCGACCACTGGGAGCGCGTCTGGCAACAGGGCGGCGTACATATCTGGCTGGGCATCCACGCCCTCACACCCGCCGCCATCGAAGCCCGTTACGCCGCGCTCGAGGAAATATGCGAAACCGTCGGCGGTGCTCACCTCCTCGCCCAGCAGGACGCAGCCTCCCTCGTTGACGACCAGGGCAAGGTCAACCTCAAGGAGCACTTCGGCTTCACCGACGGCTTCGGCAACCCCGACTACCTCCACATCTGCCGCAACACCCAGCCCGGACAGGGCAAGTTGGTGCCCGACAAGTCCGCGCCCGGCGGCTACTCATGGCAACCCCTCGCCACCGGCGAGCTCCTCCTCGGCTACGCCGACGAAGCAGGCGAGCTTCCCGTCGCTCCCGTCCCTCACATCCTCGCCGCCAACGGCACCTTCATGGTCTACCGCAAGCTCCATCAAAACGTCGGCACCTTCCGCCGCTTCCTCAACACCTGGGCCGCCCGCTACGGAACCGGCGACAAATTCGCAAAAGAGAAGCTCGCCTCCAAATTCATCGGTCGCTGGCGCGACGGCACCCCCGTCGAGCTCTCACCCGACCGCCCCGATCCCGACATCAAGAACGACCCCAGCCGCAGCACCGACTTCAAGTACTCCACCGACCCCGCCGGCACTCGCTGCCCCGTCGGTGCGCACATCCGCCGTGTCCATCCGCGCGATGCCTTCGGCTTCGACGGCCGCCTCATCAATCGCCGCCGCATCACCCGTCGCGGCCTCCCCTACGGTCCCTACGCTACCGGCGACGACGACTCACCCGAGCTCGACCAGATCGATCGCGGCGTCATCTTCATGGCACTCAACGCCAACCTCTCCCGCCAGTTCGAGTTCGTCCAGCAGCAGTGGATCAACTACGGCAACGACGCCCATCTCGGCAACGACAAAGATCTCCTCATGGGAAGCCACGCCCCAGCCGACAAGTACGTCATCCAGGGAGACACCACCGCCGCGAACCCGCCCTTCGTCTGCACCAATCTCCCCAACTTCGTAGAGCTCCGCGGCGGCGACTACTTCTTCATCCCCAGCATCACCGCGCTCGGCATGCTGGCCATGAACCTCGTCGACCCGCGTTGAGCGAGCCTGATCACTTCACCACGCGCTCCCGGACACTGTACCGGCCGCTGTGCCGACGCTACTTCGTCACACCTGACCCTACCGGCACCTCTACGCTATGCCCCTGGCTGAGCTTCACCGCCGTCTGCTCGATATTCTTCTCGCCAAGTAGCCTCTCATCGAACGCCCCGTTCGCCTGAATAATCCGTGCGATACATCCCGTCCATCCCGTCTGATGGCTCGCTCCGACACCTGCGCCCGTATCGCCGTTGAAGTACTCAAAGAAAAGAACATTATCGCGCCAGTACGGATCAGTCTGAAACTTCTCGATATTGTCATACACCGGCCGTCTGCCCTTAGCATCTTTAGTAAACGTCCCAATCAGCCGCTCTCCCAGCTCTTTCCCCACCTGGAACAGGTTCATCAGCTTTCCTGAACCCGTGGGGCACTCCACCATGAACGAGTCGCCGTAATAGGCGCCCAGCCGCAACAGCGAGTTATATAGCAGGAAGTTCACCGGCATCCACACCGGCCCTCTCCAGTTCGAGTTTCCCCCAAACATCCCGCTGTCCGAGTCTCCCGGCAGATAGCCAACACGCGACTCCTTGCCACCAAAGCTGAACACGTAAGGATTCTCCTCGTGGTAGCGCGACAGCGCCCGTATCCCATGCGGCCCGAAGAACTTCTTCTCATCCAGCATGTGCTCCAGTATGCGGCGTAGCCTCTCTTCATTCACCGTCGACAGCATCCGTCTCCCCGCCAGTCCCGCCTTACCCGGCATGTGCAGGTTTGCCGCCAGCTCAGGATGCCGCTCCATGAACTCTTTGGCCTTTTTTCGGAAGTTCGGCAGCTTCTCGAGTGTGTCGTCTTCGAAGATGGCCACCGCCGTCAATGGCAGCAGCCCCACCATCGACTGCACTTTCATCCGGAACGACTGCCCGTTCGGAAGTCGCATAACATCGTAGAAGAAGCCGTCCGTGTGATCCCACATAGTGCTGTCCCCCCCGCCCATGCGATCCATCGCCCCGGCAATCCACATCGTGTGCTCGAAGAACTTCGTCACAAACTCCTCGAACACCGGATAGTGTGTCGCCAGCTCTACCGCGATCCTCAGCATCTGCTGGCTGAAGAACACCATCCACGCCGTCCCGTCCGCCTGTTCCAGATATCCGCCATCCGGCATCGGCGAGCTGCGGTCGAAGACTCCAATGTTGTCCAGCCCCAGAAATCCGCCTGCAAACAGGTTGTTTCCGCTCCGGTCCTTCCGGTTCAGCCACCACGTAAAGTTCACCAGCAGCTTTGAGAACGCGTAGACCAGAAACGTCAGATCGCCCTTACCGCCGTTCCGCTCTTTATCCGTCAGGTAGATCTGCATCGTCGCGTACGCATGCACCGGCGGGTTCGTATCCCCGAAGTTCCACTCATACGCCGGCACCTGTCCGTTCGGGTGCAGATAGTCATTCCGCAGAATCAACTCCAGCTGCGACTTCGCAAAATCCGGGTCCACCGTCTGGAACGCAAGCATGTGAAACGCCAGGTCCCACGCCGCATACCACGGATACTCCCACTTATCCGGCATCGAGATGATGTCGTTGTTATACATGTGGTACCATTCGGCGTTGCGCACCTTCTCCCGCAACTCCGGCTCGCACCACGGCCCCACCTTGTGCTCCCTCAGCCACACATTCAGGTCGTAGTAGAAATATTGCTTGCTCCATAGCATGCCCGAAAGTGCCTGGCGCATCACCAGCGCACGGTCCAGGTCCGACTTCACCACCGGCGCTGTAATACTGTCGTAGAACACGTCCGCCTCTTTCAACCGCGCCGCAAACACCTCGTCGAATCTCTCAAACGGCTTCTGCTCCGTCGATGCTTCAGTGCGCACCAGGCGCAGCCGCACTGTCTTTGTCTCACCCGCTCCAACTTCCAGCGTGTAGTGCGCAGCTGCCTTCGTCCCCTCCATCGCCGGATTCACGGCATCAGCCTGCCCATGCACCACGGCGTTGTGAAACGCGTCCTTCACATAGGGCGAGCAGTTCTCCGTTCCGAACAACCTCTTGTTGTTGCTCTCGTTCTCCGTAAACAACAGCGGCGCATCGCCCTCGCAGTACAGCGTGTAGTCCGCCAGCGACTCCTGAAACAGCGGGTCCGTCAGTTGAGCCGTGATAGTCCCGAATCCCTTCCACTGCTGCCCCTTCGCCTTCGGCTTCGCACCCGCATCCGACCACATCCACGTATTGCGAAACCACAGCGTCGGCAGCACATGCAGCGTAGACGCCTCCGGCCCCCTGTTTGCAACGCTGATCTTGATCGCAATGTCCTCCGCGCCCTCCTTGGCATACTCCACAAACACGTCGAAGTAGCGGTCGTCGTTGAAGACGCCCGTGTCCAGCAGCTCGTACTCCGGCTTGCCGCGCCCGCGCTCCCGATTCGTCTTCACCAGATCGTCATACGGATACGCCGCCTGCGGATACTTGTACAAATACTTCATGTAGCTGTGCGTCGGAGTGCTGTCCAGGTAGAAGTAGTACTCCTTCACGTCCTCGCCGTGGTTGCCCTCGCTGTTCGTCAGCCCGAACATCCGCTCCTTCAGAATCGGGTCCTTGCCGTTCCACAACGCAATCGCAAAGCACATCACCTGGTGCTCGTCGCAAATCCCCCCCATCCCGTCCTCGCCCCACCGGTACGCCCGCGACCGCGCCTGATCGTGCGTGAAATAGTCCCACGCGTTTCCATCCGTGCTATAGTCCTCGCGCACCGTCCCCCACTGCCTTTCACTCAGGTAGGGTCCCCACTTCTTCCAGGGAATCAGGTTCGCCGCAGCCTCGTTCAGCCTTCGTTGTTCCTCAGTCATCGCCATCGCTCTTCTCCATTGCTCGGACGTGCGCGGAATTGCTCGGACCTGCGCATTCCTGGCCTTGCTCAGACCGGCCCTCGCTTTGCGGCCGTGAACACACACTTCACCCAGCATCCGCTCAGCGCAGTCTCTTCTTCCGGCCCGCAAAAAAAAACCGTCACTTTTACCAGTACCCAGGCCCATCGGAAAGCTAAGGACCAGTCAGCCCACACAGAGCAACCCGCATAGGTCGCCCCAGCCCGGCGAACTCGTCTCTTCAGCCGTATATCCTATTGCAATCACTCCCTTTGCGGGTACCGATAGTCATCGGCTCGCGACGAAAGACCTCGCCGTCCACTCAACCCCAACCGCGAAGCCGCGAATGATAAAAATTGCGTGAACAACCCCACCCGCCGGATGAATTAGCCTACGCTGGACCAAACCGGCAGGCGCGCGTCGCCGGAATGCATCCCCCGGCCGCGTTTCCAACTCCAATCGCAACAGGAGAAACACTTTATGCAAAGCAGGACTCTCGGCGTCTCAGGCCTTTCCATCGCTCCCATCGTCCTCGGCGGAAACGTCTTCGGCTGGACCATCGACGAACCGCAATCCTTCGCCATCCTCGACGCCTTCACCGGCCGCGGCTTCAACTGCATCGACACCGCCGACGTCTACTCCCTCTGGAAGCCCGGCAACCACGGCGGCGAATCCGAAACCATCATCGGCAACTGGTTCAAGCGCTCAGGCAAGCGCGACAAAGTCATCCTCACCACCAAGGTGGGCATGGACCTCGGCGGCGGCCGAAAAGGCCTCAGCAAAAAGTACATCCTCGAAGAGGTCGAAACCTCCCTCCGCAACCTCAAGACCGACTACATCGACCTCTACCAGTCCCACAAAGACGACCCCTCCACCCCCATCGAAGAGACCCTCGAGGCCTACGCCCTCCTCATCGACCAGGGCAAGGTCCGCGCCATCGGAGCCTCAAACTTCCACGCCGACCGCCTCACCGCTGCAATGGATCTCTCCGACAAAAACAAGCTGCCCGCCTACACAACCCTCGAGCCCGAGTACAACCTCTACGATCGCCAGGACTACGAGCAGAATCTCGCCCCCGTCGCCGCACGCTTCAACCTCGGCGTCATCCCCTATTTCTCCCTCGCCAGCGGCTTCCTCACCGGCAAGTACAAATCCAAAGACGACACCAAGGGCGCAAACCGCGAGTCCCGCGTAGCAAAATACTTCACCCCGCGCGGCGAAAAGATCCTCAAAGCCCTCGAAGACGTCGCGCAGGACACCGGCGAAACCCAGGCCAGCATCTCCCTCGCCTGGCTCCTCGCCCAGCCAACCATCACCGCCCCTATCGCCAGCGCAACCAAGGTCAGCCATCTCGAAAGCATGTTCGCAGCCGTAGACCTAAAGCTCGACAAGGCCGCGCTCGACAAACTCAACGCGGCCAGCGCCTACTAAACTTCAGCAGCGCCCCCGCTCGCATTGCATTTGAGCCGAGGCGCCGCCGCAGCTTTCGGCTACGAGCCGATCTTGAAGCCCTCAGGCATCCGCAGACCCGGACGAATCTTCCCTTGCTTGTGAATCATCGACGCTGCCGCGCCAATCCCGAATGACTGTGCAAACTCCGTGCTCGGGCCCGACGTTAACGTGCCATAAGTGCTGTTCGCGGTCTCCGCCGTGATGTATCCGGACTCGGCGCACGAGGGCTCCGCGCGCAACACCGTCAGGGGTACGGTGGCCTCGTAGATGATCGATCCGTTGCCCGACGAGAGCACCGAGCTCTCGCTGTTCACCGGACCTACAAGGTTCAGCTCGAAGGCAATGATCGGCGCCAGATCAGTCGAGTTCACGCCCGAGAGCGACGTCAGCACCTTCGTCACGTTCGCCAGCGAGTTCCCATGATTGTCCACGACGCTGTAGACCGCCCCGGTGATGTTGTTCTTCGCATCGTTCTGCAGCGTGATCTTCAACTGATATCCGGCAGGAATCTTCGCGCTGGGCATGCCTGCAAGGTTGAAGAAGCTGTTGATGATATTCGGCCCGGTCAGCGGCCAGTTGTCCACCGCGCCGATGACCTCGCTGCCGAAGAGTGCTATGACGTACTGCTGCCACGCGCTCTTCTCGTTCTTCGGCGAGTAGGCGTTCAGCTGGAAGCCGAAGCCCTTTGTTGAGCCCGACGACGACTGGGCGACAATATCCTGCCCGACATTGATCGTCACCACCAGGCCCGTGATCGCATTGCAGTTGCTATCCAGAATGTAGTTCGAATTACTCCCCAGCCCCGCGCCCGGCGCTGCCACAGTAGTGCCCGCTGTAGCCGGATCGGTGCCGCTGAACAAAGCGGCCTGAATGCCCGCCCCCCCAAACGCGCCCCAACCCCAGTTCGAAAGCGGCGCAGGATACCCCGGATCAACCGTCCCCGGACCCGTATCCCCGCGCGTTACGCGAATGTATTGATTCCCTTTAAAGAAGTAGTCCTTCGGCCCGCTATAAAGTGCCGCGTCGATCCCGCTGGCCCCAAAAGCACCCCAGCCCCAATTCGAAATAGGCGCCGGATACCCCGGATCGACCGTCCCCGGACCCGTCGTACCGCGCGTTACGCGAATGTATTGATTCCCTTTAAAGAAGTAGCACTTCGATCCGCTATAAAGCGCCGCGTCAATCCCGTTAGCCCCAAAGCTTCCCCAACCCCAGTTCGAAATAGGCGCCGGATATCCCGGATCAACCGTTCCCGGGCCGGTATTACCCCGCGTCACACGAATGTATCGATTCCCCGAGAAGAAATAATCCTTCGGGCCGCTGTAAAGCGCAGCATCAATCCCATTCGCACCAAAACTCCCCCACCCCCAAATCGAGATGGATGCCGGATACCCCAAATCAACCACACCCGGGCCAGTCTGTCCCCGAGTCACTCTGATATATCGATTGCCTGAAAAGAAGTAGCAAGGCATAGTTAATCTCCTTCGCCAACATTGGTTGGGGCGATATCCCGAAGGCTGCCGACTTTGCTAACCTTCGCCTGGGAGAAGACACGCGTCGGTTATTAGAAAGTTTGTTGGTGCCGGCCATTACCGATCATCGGCCAGCCATCCGCGCATAGCCCAAGGAGCGACTTGCATGGCCCGTTGCGCCCGCCTCTAACGCGGCTTTCGCACTGCGCGGAATTCTACCAGCAATCTGCCTGCTCTGACTCGCTCGACGATCCCGCCGACTAGCTCCGCTTTACAATCCGCAGATTAAGCTCCTTCAGCTGCTGCTCGCTGACCGGAGTAGGAGCATCCACCATCAGATCGATCGCCTTCGCAGTCTTCGGAAACGCAATCACCTCGCGCAAGCTGCTGGCCCCCGCCAGAATCATCACAATCCGGTCGAGCCCCAGAGCAATCCCGCCATGCGGAGGCGTCCCATACTCCAGCGCATCCAGAAAGAACCCAAACCGCTCCTTCGCCTCCGCATCCGACATCCCCAGCGACCGGAATATCTCCGCCTGCACATCCTGCCTGTGAATACGAATCGACCCCGACCCCAGCTCCGTGCCATTCAGCACCACATCGTAAGCCAGCGCGCGCACCGCGCCCTTGTCGCTCGTCAGCCGCCCTGCCTTGATGTCGTCTTCATGCGGCGAAGTAAACGGATGGTGCGCCGCATTCCACACCTTCGTCTCCTCATCCCACTCGTACATCGGAAAATCCGTGACCCACAAAAACTTGTAATCCGCCTCGGTGCCCGTCTGCTCGAACCGCTTGTGCTTGTCGGCAAACTTCTTCGCCAGCTCCAGCCGCAGCGCGCCCACGCGCTTGTAGATCCACTGCGCATCGTGGTTCCACTTCACCGGCGTCCCCAGCTTCGGCGTAATCACCACCGCAAGGTCCGCAGCGCCAAGCTCCAGCTTCGTCTCAATCACCCCAGCCAGCGGCGCGAACGCCTCATTCGTCTTCAGCCGCGCCGAGTCCAGAAAATCCAGCCCGCAGTCGCCGAAGAACTTGCGAATCTCATCCACCATCCCGCGCTTTTGCGTCCCGCTCATCGCGCCAACATCCGGAATCACAAACCCCAGCACCGGCAGCGCCTGCTCGATCTTCAGCGCCTCGCGCAGCTCCGGCGTCAGCTCCTCCGTCAGCGACACCATCGCCGGCAGCCGCATATCCGGCTTATCGATCCCATACTTCAGAATCGCATCGTCATAAGTCATCCGCACAAACGGCGTCGAAAGTGTAATCCCCGCGGTTGCAAATGCAGCCTTCAAAAATCCTTCCGCAACGCGAAACACATCATCCTGCGTCGGAAACGTCATCTCCAGGTCGATCTGCGTAAACTCCGGCTGCCGGTCCGCCCGCAGATCCTCGTCCCTGAAGCACCGCGCCACCTGAAAATACCTGTCGAATCCCGAGATCATCAGAATCTGCTTAAAGATCTGCGGCGACTGCGGCAGCGCATAAAAGTGCCCCGCATGCACTCGACTCGGCACCAGGTAATCCCGCGCGCCTTCAGGCGTCGACCGCGTCATAAACGGCGTCTCAATCTCCAGAAATCCCTCATCCGAAAGATAGTTCCGAATCGCCCGCGTCACCTCATGCCGCATCCTGAAGTTCTTCTGCATCTCCACGCGCCGCAGGTCGAGGTAGCGATACTTCAGCCGCACCTCTTCATTCGCAATCGTGTCCTCTGCCGGCGAGAACGGCGGCGTCTTCGCCTCGTTCAGCAGCAGCATCTCCGCGGCCACTACCTCGATCCCGCCGGTCGCCATGTTCGGATTCTCAAGCCCCGCGCCGCGCCTGCGCACGCTGCCCTTCACCGCGACCACATACTCCGGTCGCGCCGCCTCGGCCTTCGCATGCGCCGTCGGGCTCTTCTCTTTATCCAGCACCACCTGCGTGATGCCGCTGCGGTCCCTAACATCCAGAAAGATGAGGTTCCCATGGTCGCGCCGACGGTTCACCCAGCCCATCAGCACAACATCCTCTCCGGCCTGCTCCACCCGGAGATCTCCACACATATGCGTCCGCTTCAAACTGCCTAAAAAGTCAAGTGTCACGATTTCTCTATTGTACGAACTTCCGCCGCTCCCGCGAAATTCCACCCCCACTTCTGTATCACCTCCCTATCCGTCCTTATCCATTTAATCCGCGGTCGGTCTTGCCTTCCACTCCTCCTGCCCCAATGAACTATCCTGTAGGAGACACACTCCACGAAGCCCACCGGTCTCGTCACAAGGAAAACAACACACTCACATGCCTCTCAACTGCGGAATCGTCGGCCTGCCCAACGTAGGCAAATCCACCATCTTCAACGCCCTCACCTCGGCCAAGGCGCAAGCCGCCAACTACCCCTTCTGCACCATTGATCCGAATACAGGCGTAGTCGTTGTGCCCGATGCCCGGCTCGACAAGATCGCCGCCCTCATCAAGCCCAAGTCCCTCGTCCCCACCTCCATGGAGTTCATCGACATCGCCGGCCTCGTCGAAGGCGCATCCAAGGGCGAAGGCCTCGGCAACCAGTTCCTCGGCCACATCCGCTCCACCGACGCCATCCTCCACGTCGTCCGCTGCTTCGCCGACCCCGAGGTCGTCCACGTCGCCGGCGGCGTCAATCCCCTCCACGACATCGACATCATCAACACCGAGCTTCTCCTCGCCGACCTCGACACCGTCGAAAAACGCTACGCCAAAGTCGAAAAGCTAAACAAGCCCGCCAACGCCGACCACAAGATCAAAACCGAATTCAGCTCCCTCACCAAACTCAAAACCACCCTCGAAGCCGGCAAACCAGCCCGCACTGCAGACCTCACAGACGAAGAGCGCCCCTACACCCGCGACCTCCATCTCATCACCGCCAAGCCCATGCTCTACGTAGCCAACGTCGACGACTCCGGCCTCACCGGCCACAACCCCTGGGTCGACGCCGTAGAAAAGCGCGCCGCCGAAGAGCACTCCCAGGTGGTCCGCATCTCCGGCTCCATGGAATCCGAAATAGCCCAACTCGATCCCGCCGAGCGCGACGAATTTCTAAAAGACATGGGCCTCACCGAGCCCGGCCTCAACCGCCTCATCCACTCCGCCTACGCGCTGCTCAACCTCATCACCTACTTCACCGCCGGCGTCCAGGAGGTCCGCGCCTGGACCATCGTCAAGAGCACCAAAGCCCCAGGCGCCGCAGGCGTAATCCACACCGACTTCGAAAAGGGATTCATCAAAGCCGACTGCTACGCCTGCGAAGACCTCTTCACCTATGGCAGCGAGCAAGCCGTAAAAGAAAAAGGCCTCCTCCGCTCCGAAGGCAAAGAGTACGTCGTCAAAGACGGTGATATTCTCTTCTTCAAATTCAACGTCTAGAACTTTGTCATGATTGAACGCACCGAAACGATCGCGCAGGTCACATGTTGGTCGCTCTTTGTGCTCGCACTGCCAATCAGCGCGCCTTCGCTTCTTTTATGGGATTTATCGGTACTGGCTTCGGAGGCTGGACGGACTCCATGCCTTTGCTTCTGATGCTGCCGGCTCAACTCTTCGCGTTCTATTCATTTCGTATCGCGGCTATTGGCTTGTGGATACTTCTCGTTGTTCATTTACTGCTGCCATTTCGTTTCGGATTCGCTTCCTTGGCTTGGAACGATTTGGCTCCGTCAAGAATCGATCCCTACTTCTGGGCAGTTGCAATCCTCATGGGAGCAGCAGCATGGATATCAGGTAGCTATCGAAAACCATCGCATTGACAGCCACTTTTCATCTTAGCTAAGATAACTTAGCAACCATGGCCAAGTCTTCCACCATTTCGGCAACCCTCTTCGAGGCGAAGACCCACCTCTCCGAGCTCGTCAAGAAGGCGCAGGCCGGCAAGACCATCATCATCACCTCCGGCCGCGAAAAGAAGCCCGTCGCCAAAATCGAGGCCATCAAGCCCGTCAAGCCCAAGCGCCTCGGTGTGATGGAGACCCCGGGCTTTGTCCTCTCCGACGCCTTCTGGGAGCCTCTGCCTGAAGAGGAGTTGAGGCTCTGGAACGGCGAGGGGCCTACCTTTCCTGAAGACACTGAAGAATGAGAGTTCTGCTCGACACCCATACGGTCATATGGGCTACTCTTTCGACGCGAACTTTGAGTAAGCGCGCGGCCTCCGTCATCGATGACGGACTAAATGAAATCTACGTCTCGGCCGCCTCAGCCTGGGAGATCGCAACCAAGGTCCGTCTCGGTAAGCTACCCGAGGCCGCACCTCTTGAACGTCAGTTTCTCAGCAAAATGGACGAGGCCGGCTACACCCTGCTCCCCATCACCGCCGCTCACGCCCTCCGCGCCGGCCGACTCACCGGCGACCACCGCGACCCCTTCGACCGCATCATCGCCGCCCAGGCCATCGCCGAAGACATCCCCATCCTCAGCATCGACAAGACCTTGGACAGCTTCGGCATCACACGCATCTGGTAAATCTTCCCTGCACGCCTCATCGCAGATAAATATCCACGTAATCCGTTACAGCCTCGCACGGATTATCCATCTGTTGCAGCCGCCAATATTTCCGCGCGCCCGTAATGGCAAACGTCATGTCTCCACTACGCTTGCACGGCTGCCCCTTATTAATCGAGTCGATCTTCGTTACGATCACTCCGTGCATTGTGAACTTCTTAGGCTCGATCGACGTCACCGTGCCCTCCACCGTCAGATATTCATCCCCCACATGTTGCGAGCCCTTCAAAACAAGCACACCGTCATTGTCCACCACCGACGCCGTCCCAAACTTCTCCCACGATATCCATTGCAAACTAAGCCGATGATCACCAAGCAGCGCCGCTCTCCCCGTCACCCCGGCCCCACTCCCCGCGCCATTGCTAATGGGTTTGCTATTGACACTACCGTTAGGATTGCTAGTGATACTACCGATGACGCCTGAGTTCGCCGCACTCGTACCACTCGCACCCGCGCCATTTACCTGTCCATTATTGGCCGGTGGCTCATCCGTACCGTCCGTCGGCTTAAGATCAATCCGCTTAGCATGACTCACCGGCTCCGGCGCCGACGGCGGGTTCGATCCCCTGAAGAACACCCAGTACGCAATCACAGCAAAGATCAAAATCGCCGCGCCAATCGTGTACTTGCCAACCGGCCCCAGCAATCGCAGCCCACGCTGCTGTTGATCGCCCTCCGCCGCGGCAGTCCCCTTGATCTCCTGCGCCTGTGCCCGTTCGTGGGCATCCTTGCGCTCCTGCGCCAGAAGCGCTTGCCTCTGAGCCTCCTTGCTTTTCTTTTCCGCCATCGCAGCGGTCTCCGCTGCCAGTCTGGCTTTTTCGTCAAGCCGAGCCTTCTCGGCAGCCTCTTTGCGCATCTTTTCCGTAGCCGCCTGTTCCGCGGCCTTTCTGGCTGCTGCCTCTCGCTCTAACTGCTCCGCAGCCTCCTTGCGTTTCCGCTCCGCCGCAGCCAGCTCTTCAGCCTCCCTGGCCTCTTCCAGTCGCGCTTGTTCCGCAACCGCCTGTTTAGCCTCTTCTTCCCGCCGAGCCCGCTCCGCAGCGAGCCTCTGTTCTTCCTGCAACCGCGCTCGTTCCTCTGCCCGCGTCGTCTCTTCCAACTGCGCTTGCTCGGCTTCCAACTGTGTCTGCTCGGCCGCCTGCTTCTGCTCCTCCAGCCGAGTCTGTATCGCAGTCAGCACGCGACTCTCTTCCATCCGCTTCTGTTCCGCTGCGCGCGCCTGCTCATCCGCATCGGCGCCCTTGGGCTGAGGCTCATCCGGCGTCCCAACAACTGCAGCAATCACTCCAGCCGGCGCGTCCACCCCCATCGTATGCAGCAAAATCTTCAGGCCGCGTTCATAGTCCGTCCTGAAGTCCGCATACTGAAATGGCCGTAGTTGAAACGGCACCTTGCAGTCGCAGTACAGCACCGGAATAATCGTCTTGCGTTCCTCCAGCGCGAACGAAACCTCATCCTCAACATGCGTTGAGTTCACCGAAGCCGGAGACAGTATCACCACGAATCGCGGCGCATTCGTAATCGCATCCTGTAAAGCGCGGGCCCACCGCTGCCCCGGCTGAATATCCAGTTGATCCAGCCACACATTCGCGCCAGCCGCCTTCAAATCTCGCGCCATCCGAAGCACGAACTCCGAATCCTCGCGGCTGTAGCTGATAAACGCTGTTGTCCCGTCCGATGGCAAAGCCAATCTCCCGGCACAAGAATTTACTTACGAAACATAGTAGTGGATTTCAGCCCCGTCAACGCGCCGCTGCAGCTGCAGCTTTGGCCTCTTCAGCCTTCCCCGCCTTCTCTGCAACTGCTTTTCGCTCCTGCTCTAAACCTATCCGCTCAGTACGACCTTGAGTTCCTTCTTTAATCGCTCCAGCGCCAAATGAGCCTGTTCTGCAGCGGTTTTGCGTGCGTCTTCCCGCCGCACCTGTTCCTCCGCCGCCCTGGCCAACTGTTCCTGGTGGGTTTTCTTCAGGGCAATGGCCCGCTCCTGTGCGTTGGGCGTGTCCCGCTCCACGACTGCCGAAGGTGTAAACCACGCTGGCAGCTTCACGTCCATGGTTCTCAACAGAATTCGCATTCCTTGCTCGTAGTCCGTCCTGAAGTCCACATAATGAATATTCCGCAGTCGAAACGGCACTCTACAGTCGCAATACAGCACAGGAATAATCGTCTTGCCTTCCTCAAGCGCAGCCGCAACCTCATCCTCCACATTGGTCGAGTTCACTGAAGCCGGCGACAGTATCACCAAAAATCGCGGCGCATTTGTGATCGCATCCTCCACAGTGCGGACCCACCGCTGCCCCGGCTGAATATCCAGTTGATCCAGCCACACATTCGCACCCGCCGCCTTCAAGTCGCGCGCCATCCGAAGCACAAACTCCGAATCCTCACGGCTGTAGCTGATAAACGCTGTTGTCCCGTCCGATGGCAAAGCCAATCTCCCGGCACAAGAATTTACTCACGAAACATAGTAGTGGATTTCAGCCCCGTCAACGCGCGGCCGTCCCCGCAAGTGCCCCCGCCTCATACACGTGATACCGCCGCGTCTTCCTGTACTCCCGCATCCCTGTCATCCCCGCCACCAACTCCCAGTTCTCCGGCCACAGCATCACCACTACCACGTGCCGCGGACACCGCTCCAGCGACCGGCCCAGGTTCCCGAGCATCCGTCCCATCACCTCTGGCCCGAATGGATTGAACATATAAACCACCAGCCTCTCCTCCGGAAACTCGAACTCCGCCGCATCCGCATGAATCGGTTCGATAGCCCCGCACCGCTGCCGCGACCGTCGGTATTGCTCCAGATTTGCCAGCGCCTCCTCATGCAGCACCCGCGAGTACTCCACCCCCACCACCCTCCGAAATGGAAACTCCGCAGCCACAAACAGCATCCGTCCCTTACCCGACCCCATGTCCAAAAACGTGTACTCCGAGAGATCCTTCACCGGCAGATCCCTGAGCGCCGCCCGCGCATTCGCCGCCCGCACCGGCAGATACACCTCGCTGTCCCGTATCTCCCCTACTATCTCCGAAGCCTTCGGCGAAGCCGCAATCCCAGACGTCCGCACCCCACGCGTCGTATCGAACCACCAGTCCTCGATCGCCCGCACCCCCGCGCGCACCGATGCTACGACCTCCATCGCACCCCCATCGCGCAACCCGCCGTTCTGCTTACTGTCCCGTTTACTTATGAGCCCCGCTGCTGCTCGAAGCAGCAGGTGCCGGAGCCGCTGCCGGCGCTGGAGCACTATGGCTGAAGCCGCCGCCCGAATTACCGCCCGACGAAGCATTATGCTGCGGAGCACCGCCCATGTTGTTCTGCCCACCTCGCGATCCGCCATTCGCGTTCGCATTGCCGCCACCATTGCCGTTGCGATAACCAGTATTGTTGCCCGCGCCGCGCGCCTCTGGCGTGCCCGCAGCCCGCATGCTCACCGGGCCGCCGTTCGCGCCATGCGTCATCGAATGCACATCCACCGGCATCGTCATCGCGCCGCTATGCACCACATCTCTTGAAATCCCGTTCAGATTGCCCAACTGGCCTCTCGGCACGCCAAGCCCCGCCGAGTTCTTCTCAAACACGAACCCATTGCCCTCCATCCGCGAAGAAACAATCCCATGCGGCGCCACCACTACCAGCGATCCCTGCCCTACCCTCGGCGCCACCGGCAACACCGACTGCACCGGCCTGTTGTTCAGGCTGTTCCCCGCCACTGCCCCCGCTCCACCGCCGCCACTTACTGCGGCGATATTCTGCAACCCATAAAAAGCTCCTCCCGGCTGCCAGCCCCATCCAGCCCCGCCGCACTGCATCCACGCGCCCGAGTGATACGGCAGCCAACCCCACGGATAAGGCGACACCCACGAATACCCAGCCCCCGGATAAGCCGCCCACAGCCCCGTCCCATACGGGCTCCACGACGCATCCACAAAGTACGGCTGCCACACCATCCCGCAGCCCGGCAGGCTCGCAAAGCTCCCATAGTAGTTCAGGTCGCTGACGCCATACCCCGATCCCACCAGCGTGTTCGCCTTCGAGTACCGCTGCTGATACTCCTCCTCGTCCTTGTTCCAGCTGTCGTACTGCCCCTTCTCAACATTCTTCGCCACCTGCGCCGTGGCCGCATCGCCGCCCAGCGCCACCGACTCCTTCTTACCCACCGTAATCTCGCCGCCCGTCCCGCCCTGCACCACCGCGCTGCCCGAGAACACCGCCAGCGTAGCTGAACTCGCGACCGAAATCATCCCCTCTGGCCCACCCTTCTCCATTTCCGGAGTTTCCACTCTCAAACGAGTCCCCGGCGCCACAGTCACATTCTCCCCGGCCACCTGCACCACAAACTCATTTCCCTTCGTACCCTGCAGGTTCACATACATCGTCCCCCGCACCAGCTTTATCGTCGACGCCGTTCCACCCGCTCCGTGCCGCACCAGTTGCGTGAAGTCGACCATCGACTTCGGTGCCAGCCCCATCGTGCTCTGGTCCTCAAACTCCACCTCGGCCAGCCCATTCGTGCCCGTCCCAAGCTTCGCCCCTTCGATCACCGGCATATTCCGTATCGCCGTCTCAATCCCCTGCCCCGTCAGGCGATCCATCCCCACCGTGCCGGCCACATCACTCAGCCGCACAATCCTCACATGCGAGTCGCCCGCCTGCCCGCCCTTGGCATTCACCGCGGACTGGTCCGTCGCCAGCTTGGACTCATTCGCCCCTTCGTCGCTTTGCACAACGTCGCTCTGCACAACGCTCGCGCTGGCGTTCGCGTCGCCCGTACCCGCCGGGGCCGCACCCACCGCACCGCTCTGTCCCGCCGCGGCCATCCCGCCGCCCGCAATCAACCCACCTGCCATCGCTGCCAGCAACAACACCCGCACGCCGGAATTGGAACTCATAGGAGCCTCCTCCTGAACCTGCCATGCCAACCCTTAAGGCGCCGTCCAGTATACGCCCACACTCGGGCGATCTGTTTTTTCTCCGCTTGGCCCATTGAACGCCTTTTTCTTGACAAAAGATACGCCGCTCACTGATTTATTACCCCACCTTTCAAAGGTTGTTGCCCACAAAGGGCAGCGCTTTACGAAGAAGTCGTCGTTTGAGGGGGCGCGGCTGGTAGCCCAATGCTTTAGCTTTGGGTCTCCGCGCCATAATGTCACTCGCTTGAATGCGGCTTTAGCCCCGAGGGAATACCTAAGGCATAACGAGACTTTGAAACACCTTCTTTACCTGCCTGGGCATGCTTTCCGTCTAATTGCCGGCTTCTTCAGCGCCCACTTGACCATTTCAGCGCCAAGATTCCAATAAGCGTAAACTCAACTACAGGCCGCCCCACACAGCGGCCAGCCCGAAAGCGCCCGGCGGCCACATGCAAAGACCGAGCCCACTCCGGAGGACCCAATGGCCAGCTTCAACGACAACTTCAACGACAACGCCAGCCTCAGCCGCCCCTACGGCACCATCATCGACGTTCCCCGCGAAGGCACCGCCTCGCTCCTCTCCAAAGTCCTCGGCATCACCGCTCTCGGCTTCCTCATCACCGCCATCGGCGTCTACACCGCCCCCTCCTGGAGCACCCTTCCCGGCATGATCATCGTCCTCGGCCTCGTTCTCGGCATCAGTTTCACCCGTAAGGCCAGCCCCACCCTCGCCATGGGTCTCTTCCTCACCCTCACCTACTTCATGGGCTGGGAGATAGGCCCGCTCATCCAGCACTACATCCACAACTTCGGCCCCGGCATCGTCATCAACGCCGCCGGAACCACCGCCGCCGGAATGGCCGTCCTCGGCTGCGTCGCCTATCTCTTTAACATCAACTACCGCAAGATAACCGGCATCGCGGTCGCCGCCCTGCTGGTCCTCATCATCGCCGGCATCGCCAGCATGTTCTTCCACTTCCTCTCGCCCGACACCTACTCCTGGCTCACCCTCGGCATCTTCTCCCTCCTCGTAGTAGGCGACTTCGCCCGCATCCGCGCCGGCGGAGACGGAGCCTCAGCCACCTCCCTAGCCCTCTCCATCTACCTCGACGCCATCAACATCTTCCTCGCCGTCCTCCAACTAATGGGAGGCCGCCGCAGCCGAAACTAACACCACACTTTTCTTCCCGCACGCACTCCTCTCCACCCACACGCACTCCTCTCCACCCACACGTACTCCTTTTCTACCCACACCTCTGAAGTGTCATCCTGAGCGAGGGCTCTCGCAGCCTTACCGCGAGAGCCGAGTCGAAGGACCTGCAGTTGCCTTGCCTTTGCCTGTTCTCCTCTGACCCACCGTTACAGTCCGGGTGGCCGGGTGGCCCATCCTTTCGCGTTTTTGCGAAAGGGTGGGTTGCCGTTGCCGTTGCCTGTTCTCCCTCAACCCACCCAACCCCTGTCATTTCAACCGGAGCGATTCACAGTCTCACCGTGAATCGAGCAGCGGAGAGCTTGTCCTGAGCGAAGTCGAATGGAATCCGCTTCTCTACCCATGCCTCATCCCAGCCCAGACGCTCTTGCACTTGCCGTTGCAAGTTCTCTTTCGACCCACCCACGAATCGCCACCCAAACCGCTATCATGTCCACACCATGTTCCACCCCCTCCGAAGACTGACGCTGCTGCTCGCCCTCACCCTCTCAACGAGCGTCCTCGCCCAGCCCCCCACCTTCGAAGTAGCCACCATCAAACCCAGCGACCCCCTCAACCCCCATCAGAGCATCAATCTTTCCGGCAACCGTCTCACCGCAACCATCACCATCAAAACCCTCATCGAGCGAGCCTACGGAGTCCGCGACTTCCAAATATCCGGCGGCCCAAAGTGGCTCGACTCCGACACGTACGACATCACCGCCCGCTCCGACGAGACCGCCGACCCCAGCAAGCTGCCCCCCGCCGAGCAGGAAGCGCTCTTCAACCGCCAATCGCAGCGCATCCAATCCCTGCTCGCCGACCGCCTCCAGCTCAAATTCCACCGCACCCAAAAGCAGATGCCCGTCTACGCACTGGTCATCGCCAAAGGCGGCCCAAAGCTCCAGCCGCCAAAAGCCAACGAGCCCCACCGGCTCTACTCGCAGGCCCCCGGCCAGTTGGCCTGTTACGGCGCCTCCATGTCCGAGCTCGCCGACGAATTTCAGGACCTCGGCATCAGCCGCGTAGTACTCGACAAGACCAACCTCGCCGGTACCTACGACTTCACCTTGCACTGGGCCCCCGACGACATTCCCGACGCGACCGGCCCGTCAATCTTCACCGCCCTCCAGGAGCAGCTAGGCCTAAAACTCGAATCCACTCAGGGCCCAGTCGAAACCCTCGTCATCGACTCCATCGAAAAGCCCTCGCCAAACTAGCTTCCATTTTTAAGGGAGTCCGAACTCCGTGTCGCGGAAGGGCAGGGCACGCTCTTTTCGCGCTGCGGAACAATGTACGTATTTATCAATTCGCCGACGGATGCTCCACGCGGTCTACAACCCAAACCTCATACGACCCATCCTGCAACTCCAGCTTCAATCCCATCTGCTGCGCCAGAGCATCGCGAAACAGAGGCCGCGGATCGTCCGTAGGCTCCGCGCCCGGCGCCGGATCGGGCGCAAAGTCCAGCGTAAAGTCATACCTTCCGCTCAGCCCCGTTTTGTCCACAACCGGATGGTCCAGCCGCGCCGACCCCGGCAGATTCTCCGCAATGTCCGCCATCGTCAAATTGCGCCCACCCGACATCATCTTCCCCGGCACAGCCGGCGACTTCACCGGCACAACTCCCCCGCACGTCAGCGGAAACCCGCCCGCAGCCTCCGGCGGCATCTCCGGCCCCGAGCCCTTCGCCACCAACGGCAACAACTCATTCGTACACGTCGTATCATCCGCCGGATGAGGCCGAAGCCGCGGTCCGGTCACTCCCGGCTTCGCCAGCACCAGCGCATAGACCTTCCCCTCCCGCGTCTCCTTGTGAATCTTCAGCTGGAACCGCTCCTCCAGCAGCGACTGCATCATCAGCCGGAAGTCCGCCTTCGTCGCATCCAACTTGTCCGACTTCGCCTGTATATCAAACCGGTCCTCCATCGCCCACGCCGGCAGCGACTTCTTCAAAGGCGCATCCTGCGTCACATGCATCCGGTACGCAAAGTAGATGTAAACCTCCAGCGGAGTATTCGTCCCCAGGTAGACACCCTGCGTCGGATAGTAAGTATCACCCGGCCCTGTAGTCACATTCGTCCTCTGCGGATCACCGCCGCCCGCACCCGGCGCCCCCGACTTGTTCTGCTTCACCGAAGCCACATCAAATGCCATCTTCGCCGGAGACTGCGCCGCACTCTCGCCAATCCCAATTGCAGCCACGACCACCGCCCCAATCCATGCAACTCTTCTCGAAACGATCATGCAGGACGATTCCTCTCTTTCGTTAGCTGTTCGCAATCCTTATCTCTCCAGCTCCAGCTTTAGTCCCAGCTGCTGCGCCAAAGCATCGCGCAGCCCCGGCCTCGAATCGCCAATCGCCCCATCCGGTGCAAAGTCCAGCGTGAAGTCGTACCTTCCTGTCAGCCCCGTCCTGTCGATCACCGTTCCGCCTAGCTGTCCCGGCAGCGCGAGATAACCCGCAATCAGCTTCATCGTCACATCGCGCGCGCCCGGAATCATGCTACCCAGAACGGTTGGGGACTCCACGCTCGTAATGCCCCCGCATCGCTTCGGATACCCGCCCGCAACAGTCGCCGGCTCATCCGGCTCTGGCCCTCCATGAAACACAGCCTGTTGCAAATTGGCACGCAGTCTTCCAATCCTCCACACCGTCGGGACGATCTTGAACTCCTCCGTGCAAGGCACTCTGTCCTCAGCGTGCGGACGCAGCCGTGGCCCCAGCCTTCCCGGCGCAACTAGCTCCAGCACATACACCCGCCCGCCAGGCCGATTCGCCCGAACAGTCGCCACTTCGAAATCCTTCTGTCCCGCATAGGCTCCGGCCTTCCCCACAAGGATCGGTATCGCCACCACCATCGCTACGGCGACCGCCAGCAGTATCTTCTTGCCCGCACTCAGCCTCACCACCGCATGTCGCTCCAGAATGTCCGCAATCCACCTCTTCAAATCCGCTCCCGTCACACCGGAGACGCAGGGCAGCGACGACCCAACATAAAACTCACACACCTTCAAAATGCTCTCGGCATAAGTATGCGGCTGATCAAAGAGCAGCAGCGCCGCTTCGTCGCACGCCCGCTCCTGCTCCGCCTCCAGCTGTGCGCCCACCCACCACACCAGCGGATGAAACCAGAAGACCGCTTCGACCAGCATATGCAGCGCAGCCGTAAGGTTGTCCTGCCGTCGCACATGACACAACTCATGCGCAAAAATGGCCTCAATGTGCCCGTCATCCAGCCGCTCCGAGATACCACGCGGCCAAAGCAGCACAGGACGAAAGAGACCATAGACTCCCGGCCCAAAGTCGGACGCCATCATCAAAACATCAATCGGCGCAAAGCCCCCCGCAATCCCCTTCCACCCGTCGCAGTATCTCAACCTCTCGGCCCTGGCCATCTTCACCGCCGCCCGCATGGCAACTCGGATACGCCTCCAATAAACCCTCCACACAACAAGCACAGCTGCAAATCCTGCCAGCCACGTCGATCCGATTAAAACCGGAAGGAAATCCCTCGTGCCCGAGGTAGTCGCAGCGTCGACCACAGCCGTGGACAACGACCGGCGCGGTCGTCGCGCTTAACGGCTCATTGACCTCTTCCAAAGCCGAGTACACACCAGCCCGCGCCGCCGCAGGTCGATGCTGGAATGCAAACTGGCCCCCCAATGCAGCCAGCAGCGAGAGGGGAAGCAGAAATTTGATCGACGCCGCCAGCCACAGCCAATAGCGTATGTGCGGATGGTTCCTGCGCAGCACCATCCCAAGCAGCGCCACCAGAAGCAGAAAGCCAGTCGACTGCCAAAGATGATTCCCGATCGCCGGCGCCAGGTCCCTGCATACTCGCGAAAGCTCTTCCAGAGTCGTCATTGCCTCTCCTTTCGTCATGCGCATGCTTATCAAGCAGCCTCTGCGCCTCGGCAATATCCTCCGGCGTGAGTCTCCCCGATTGGACCAGGTGCGCCATCACCGGCTGGATACGCCCGCCAAAGAGACTGAGCAGCTCGTCTACTAGCCGCCGCTGCGCCGCGCTGCGAGAGACCGCCGCACGAAAGATGTGGGAGTTCCCAATCTTCTTCACCCGCTCGACGACCTTCTTCGTCTCAAGCCGGTAAACAGTCGTTTGGATCGTCGTGTACGCCGGACGGCCCTTCTCTGGAAACAATTCCTGTATCTCGCGTATCGAAGAGTCGCCGTTTGTCCACAGAGTATCCATTATCTTGAGCTCGAGCTTGGTCAGCTTTGGAGTCGCCATTTTCCTACTACTCCTATCGTTCGTGCTACTACATATATAGTAGGAATGCCGGGAACGCAAGAAAAAACGCGGAAACTCCGGAGGGGCACGGCTTCAGCCGCACCATAAAAATGAGCGCCGATAGGCGCCACCGCTCTGCCGAAGGCCGGAGCGAAGCCCGCAGGGCGAAGCGACCCGAAATCAATCGTTTACCTTCGCCCAAAATATTTCCCCCAAAATTCCCAGCAAAAACCCATGTCAAGCCCCAAACCAACCTAACCCAAACCAAATCAGTAAAATACAAATGGACATCAGTTATGCGCCACCTGCTAAAATAGAACCAGAAAGACCAAAAAGAAAGCCCCGGCCGTCCGGGGCTTAGTTCTTTAACAACTGAAAGGCCCTAAACCCTGACGCTGGAAGAATTTACCCATAACCCCTTGCGTTGGAATAATTTACGTTGAGCCAATTTCGGCAAGTCATTGATTCCAGATACTTTGCTCAAAATACCCCGAGGGGGTGTACCCCTAACCCCCATGGTTCGCCCCCACCCTCCAGCCGCATCCACTTGGTTCTTTTGCTCTACTGTCGGACACTGGGAAAGAACATGAAGAAAAGACTACGCATAGGCATTCTCTTCGGAGGCCGTTCCGGCGAGCACGAGGTCTCCCTCATCTCCGCCGCCTCCATCCTCCGCGCTATCGACCGCAAAAAGTACGACGTCATCCCCATCGGCATCACCAAGCAGGGCCACTGGCTCCCCGCCGCCGAATCCCAGCACCTCCTCCAAGGCGCCGCCCCGCTCCACCTCAACGCCAACAGCCCGAATCCAGCCGGCACCGACCCAAATACCGATTTAGTCCAGCACTCCACCACCCTCGCCGGCAAGCTCGACGTCGTCATCCCCGTCCTCCACGGCACCTTCGGCGAAGACGGCACCATCCAGGGCCTTCTCGAGCTGGCCGACATAGCCTACGTCGGCTCCGGCGTCCTCGGCTCCGCCGCCTCCATGGACAAGGACGTCATGAAGCGCCTCTTCTCCACCGCCAACCTCCCCCAAACCCCCTGGATCGCCCTCACCCGAACCCAGTGGCGCACCGACCCCCGCCACTGCACCAAAAAGATCGAGACCGCCCTCAAATACCCGCTCTTCGTAAAGCCCGCGAACCTCGGCTCCTCCGTCGGCATCTCCAAGGTCCACAACCGAGCGGAACTCCCCGTCGCAATGGATTTAGCCGCCAGCTTCGACCGCAAGCTCGTCATCGAGCAGGGCGTAGGCGGCCCCGGAGCCAAGCCCCGCGAGCTCGAGGTCTCCGTCCTAGGCAACGACGCCCCCATCGCCTCCGTCGTCGGAGAGATCGTCCCCGACCGCGAGTTCTACGACTACGCCTCCAAGTACGACGCCACCAGCACCTCCCAGCCCCAGATCCCCGCCAACCTCACCGCAGCCCAGTCCCGCCAGATCCGCGCCATGGCCATCGACGCCTTCCGAGCCTGCGACTGCGCCGGCCTCGCCCGCGTCGACTTCCTCATGGAGCCCACCCCCGCCCCCACAAAATCGAAATCAAAACCCAAATCAAAACCCAAAGAACCAGCCATCTACCTCAACGAAATAAACACCATGCCCGGCTTCACCAGCATCAGCATGTACCCCAAACTATGGGCCGCCACCGGCCTACCCTACCGCGAACTAATCGACCGCCTCATCACCCTCGCCCTCGAACGCCACCGCGAAAAACAGCAAACCCAGTTCACCAAAGGCTAATTCCAAACTCCTGAAAGATCATGCGTTACTATAGTGAGCAAGGGCCCAGGATCATGAGCGATAACATCCTTCAAACACTCCAACAATTAGTCCAGGATGTAATCGCACCCGACGTGCGCGAGCTCAAGGTACGCCTCTCGTCCCTCGAAAAGCAGATCGACGTCCGCTTCGATGCGATGGATCAAAAGACCGACGCGCAATTCAAGGCCATCATGTCCGCCATCGCCGAGTCGAAGGCCCAGGCAGAGCTTACCAACATGCGCGTCATCGCTGCCCTCAGCGAGCGGGTCGCGGTACTCGAAGCCCAGCGCCACTAGCCCCGAACGCCATCGCGAAAAACAGCAAACCCAATTCACCCGCGTCTAAAAAACAGCCCGAACAAAGCACACCGGCACCAAACCACATCCGGAGGCGAGCATAGGCCCAATAGACCAGCCCCGCCAGCCCCTGCACCGCCTCGCCGCCAGCGCGATAGCGCACGCCCTCGTGCTCGCCGCCATCATCCATCACCGAGCCCCATTCATCGCGCCCGTACGTCTCCCCGGCACCGAGCACGGCGCCAACCTCATGCTCAGCTACCTCCCCGGCCGAGCCCCCGCGCAATCCATCACACCCGACACCCGCACCGCCCCCAGACAAGCCGACACCCCATCCCCACTCCCCGCCCTACCCACCACCAAAAAACTCTCCACCTCACCCAACACCCTATCCCCCGCCTCCGACCACCCCGACTCCACCTCCGGCGCCGACGCCCTCGGCTCCGGCGACATCGACATCGCCCTAGCCACCCAATTCCCCCCACCCAAACCCGACCTCTCCACCCTCCCCAGCGGCACCCGCGGCGACGTCATCCTCGACATAGTCATCGACACCAACGGCAAAATCGCCGACATCAAGATGACCAACGGCCTCGGCCACGGAATCGACGAAACAGTAATCGCCACCGTCCAGCAGTGGACCTTCCACCCCGCCACCCGCAACGGCCAACCCGTAGCCAGCGAGCAAGAGCTCCACTTCCACTACGAAAAAGCCTGACCGCGAGCACCCACTGACAACTGAGAACTGTCAACCGACAACTGTCGTCAAATCACCCGCGAGTGCTTATATCCCTCAGCCGTAAGCGCAGCCAGCAGCTCCTCCACCTGCTCCCGCCCGCGCGTCTCCATCGTAATATCGATCACTGTATCCCCCAGGTTCACCCCATAGTAAGCCCGGTTATGCAGCGTATCCACAATATTCGCCCGATGATGCGCAATCAGCCGAGTCAAATCCGCCAGCGCTCCCGGCTTATCCAGCAGATGAATCCGTAGCCGAATCAACCTGCCATCCTGCACCAACCCGCGCTCTATGATTCTGCTCAGCAGCGTCACATCGATATTCCCGCCACCCACCAGCACTCCCGTTTTAGTCCCCGCCGGAATCGCAGTCTTCCCCTGCAGCACCGCAGCCAGCGCCGCCGCCCCCGCTCCCTCTGCCAGCGTCTTCTCCCGCTCCAGCAGCATCAATATCGCCGACGCGATCTCGTCCTCATCCACCGTCACAATCTCGTCGACATACCGCTCCACCACCGGCAACGTAATATCTCCCGCCCGCCGCACCGCAATACCGTCCGCAATCGTAGTCGCTGGCTCCAGCGTCACCGGATGCTGCGCCTCACAAGCCGCCACCATCGAAGCCAGCCGCGAAGTCTGCACCCCAACCACCCACACTCTCGGTTGCGACTCTTTCACCGCACAGGCAATCCCCCCAATCAGCCCCCCGCCGCCGACAGGCACCACCACCGCCTCCAGCCCCGGAATCTGCTCCAGCATCTCCAGCCCAATCGTCCCCTGTCCCGCCATCACCGCCACATCGTCGAAAGGATGGATAAACGTCATCCCCGCTTCATCGCACAGCCGCATAGCCTCGACATAGGCCTCATCGTAGTTCGCGCCATACAACACCACCTCTGCCCCGAACCCCCGCGTAGCCGTCACCTTCACCAGCGGAGTAGCCAGCGGCATCACAATCAACGACCGAATCCCGCGCTTCGTCGCGTGATACGCCACCCCCTGAGCATGATTCCCCGCACTCGCCGCCACCACTCCCCGCGCCGCCTGCTCCGCAGTCAGCAGCGCGATCCTGTTCAGCGCGCCGCGCTCCTTGAAGCTCCCCGTCATCTGCAGGTTCTCGAGCTTCAGATAAATCTCCAGCCCCGTCAACCCCGACAGCATCTGCGAGTGCGCACACGGCGAATAATAAATCGACCCACGCAGCCGCTCCCGAGCAGCCAGAACATCCTCCAGCGTAATCGGCAGCTGCGCCCGTTCTTTCTCCATCGCTCGTGAAGTAGCTGTAAGCATTAACCCGTGCCTTGATGGTAGCTGAACCACCCAAATCCCACACGCCCACCGCCTCAAATCCCTCTACACTCGTGCCGCCCCCCCATGTAGACCTCAGTATCAGAATAGGAACATGTCTACTTTTCCTCAGACAGTTTTCGCAATTTGCCTAACGCCTAAGATAGGCGATATGCTCATCGACCTCGCTTATCGCTGACGTACTTTTTGTTTGTCATTCCGCAGCGCAGCGGAGGAATCTGCTGTTGCCATTAGCAGCTGCAGTGGAGGGAACCCCCGCATATAGCCTTTGTCTTCCGTCTAACCTCATCCGCTACGCCCTTCACCCTGCTACCATCGAATCGGACTCTCTCCGGAAATCACGACGAGAACAATCTCCGCTGTGAAGACAACCGTAGATTCGCTGCGGACTACATCCGGACATTTTGCTTAGCTTTCGTCCAAAAGGCCTGCGAACAAAGGTCGTCAGAACCGTGCCGGTCTGCCAAATCTTTCTCAAGGGCGCGGACGTGCTTGTCGCGTCACTATAGGACGATAGCCATGGAAATGTTCGGCAACGCCACCCTTGGAGACGGATATTCAAATCCCACCCAACGGGTTAGGCGCATAAGCGAAGATTGGATCGCCCGCAACGGGTATTGCCTCAGATGCGATTCGGATCGTCTATACCCAACCAACGCAAACACGCGGTCTAAAGATTTCGTCTGCGGAAAATGTAGTCACGGTTATGAATTGAAAAGCAAAAGAGGAGTCTTCTCTACCAAGGTTCTCGATGGGGCGTACGGTGCGATGGTAAAGACAATCCGGGAGGGAAACACTCCAACTTTCTTACTTCTCGAATATTCAGCATCATGGTCGATACAGGGTCTGCGAGCAATCCATCACTCGCTTATAACGGAAGTCTCTATTCAAGCAAGAAATCCTCTTGCTCCAACCGCAAAAAGAGCCGGCTGGGTTGGCTGCAATATTTTGCTGCCTGCAATCGCTATCCAAGGCCAGATACCGATAGTTACCGGCGGATCGATGTGCGCAAAGAATATATCGCGCGAAGCTTTCGCAAAGTTCGAAGTTCTATCAAAACTGTCAGCGTCAAGTCGAACTTGGGCTGCCACAATACTTCGCCTAATTGATCAGTTACCTAAGAATTTTTCCCTTCAGGATGTCTATAAGTTCGAATCTGAACTCCGAGTTCTTTTTCGGAACAATCAATACATAAGACCAAAGATTCGCCAACAACTTCAGTTTCTGCGAGACGCGGGACTGCTAAAGTTCTGTGGGGGAGGACAGTATGAACGAACAGGCTAATACTAAAGAACACATCATGGCCCAGTGGTTTGAGAATTTTTACGAGTGTCCTGAATGCAATACCAAATGGTTAGATAGATGGTCCTGCATGTGCAACGACCGGTGTCCAGAGTGCGATGTCGAGACTCAGCCGATGAGTTCGCTCGATTTGAGTAGACCCTTAACTGCCGAGGACTATATAGGAGCTGGACATCTAATTGCCGATTCACGGGATGCTAAACCAGCAGATGTAACCGATAACGATGCAAGATACTATGCGGAAGCAATGCTAGAGGGTGGAGAGCACCGTTTCCACGTTCGACGAGCTTATTCAGCATAATTACATTGGCAAAAAATATATTTGAGTTCGTTTGCCCATGCGCCAAAGAGCAGACCGCGAATGCCGGTTGCATCTGCCTCTTTAGCGAATAGGTGACTGTCGTCTACATCTCTTTCGACGGACCCACCAAACCCATGCCAAAAGAGGCCGTCAAAGTCTGCCTCAACGTTTCGTCTCCTATTTGAGTTAAATGTATTAAGTGTCGGCGTTATCGTTACGCGCGCTAGCGAATTACAGGCTATTTTCGACGAACTAGGGCGTGGGAAGTCCTATGGGAATTCGACGACACAGATGGGTAAGCTCGTTCCGAAATTGAACAACAGAGCTTCAGGAGGCTGTCCGGTGCTGGCCTTCGGAATTAAGAAGAATGCATACGACGCCGATCTCTAGGATCGAGCATCTACCGCCTCTGTAGCAGCAGCCCTATCAAAGCACAAAAAACGCTGCACACCTTCCCAACCTCTCTACGAAAATAATCGTTGACATACGATAAATATCGTACTATCGTCTTTCTTCATGAAGCGAAAGATCCCCTCCCGCCCCGATCTACCCCTTCCCACCGAGGCCGAACTCGTCATCCTCAACATCCTCTGGGCCACCGGCCCCGCCACCGTCCGCGAGGTCCACGACGCCCTCTCCGAAAAGCAGATCGGCTACACAACCGTCCTTAAGCAGATGCAGGTCATGGCTGAAAAAGGACTCCTCGAGCGCAGCGAGCGCTTCCGCTCCCACGTCTACGCCGCCCGCATCCCCAAAGAGCACACCCAGCGCCAGCTCGTCGGCAACCTCCTCCACCGCGCCTTCGACGGCTCCGCCAGCAACCTCGTCCTCGGCGCGCTCTCCGCCAAAAAAGTCTCCGCCGCAGAGCTCACCGCTATCCGCCAGTTCCTCGATCAGTTTGAGAAAGCCCAGTTCGAGAAAGGCTCCAAATGAATCCCCTTGCCGTCCTTAATCCCGCCGCCCTCACCGCACCCCCCACCCAGGCCTTGGCCCAGGCCATAGCCCACGCCCTCGGCTGGACACTCCTTCACTTCCTCTGGCAGGGCACGCTGATCGCCCTCATCCTCGCCTGCATCCTCGCACTCCTAAGCGAGCGTTCCCCCCAGCCGCGCTATCTAGCCGCCTGCACCGCCCTCATCCTGATGATCGCCACACCTATCATCACCTTCGCCCGCCTCCTCGCCGAGCAATACCGCAACGCCCACGCCATCACCACCTTCATCCCACTCGATCCCGTCACCATCAACGCCACCGGCGCCTTATCCGAGCCCCTCCTCTACCGCCTCACCTCAGCCCTCGACCACTCCATGCCCGCACTGCTAGCCCTCTGGTTCGCCGGAGTCCTGCTTCTTCTCGGCCGCCTGAGCATGGGCCTAATCATCGCCCGCCAAATGAAGTCCCTGGCCACCGAACCACCCCCCCACGATCTCCTCTCCACCTTCCGCCAGCTCACTCATCGCATCGGAGTCTCCCGCCCCGTCCGCCTACTCCACTCCGCGCTGGTCCAGGTCCCCACGGTCATCGGATGGCTGCGCCCCGTAGTCCTGATCCCCATCGGCTGCCTCGCCGGTCTCTCCTCCACGCAGCTCGAAGCCATCCTCGCCCACGAGCTCGCCCATATCCGCCGCCACGACTACCTCATCAGCGTCCTCCAGTCCCTCGTCGAGTCGCTTCTCTTCTATCACCCTGCCGTCTGGTGGGTCTCCAGCCGAATCCGCACCGAGCGCGAGCACTGCTGCGACGACCTCGCTGTCCGCATCGGCGGCGACCCCCTAACCTACGCCCGCGCCCTCTCGCTCCTCGCCGAGCGCTCATCCACCCTGCGCGCCATCGCCCTCGGAGCCAACGGAGGAATCCTGACCATGCGCATCAAACGTCTCCTCACCCCCAAAGAAGGCCCCGCCACCTCACAGCTCGCCGCCGTCACACTCCTCGGCATCGTCATAGCCGCCACCGGCCTATGCATCGGCACCGCCGCCCGAGCACAAGCCCAAAACCAAAATAAGAACCAGCCCACCCCCAACGCAAACCCAACCCCCGCAGCCAAAGCCACTGCACCACTCATCAGTAGCAACGCAATACCGGCCGCCGCAAACCCAACCACCAACCAACAACCAGCTACTAGCAACCCACAACCAGCTACTCTGGTTAAATTGGCACCATCCGTTCCACCAGCCCCCAAACCACAGCTCACTTCAAAGCGCGCAACCGCCCAGATCAGCCGCGTCAGCTACTCTCCCGCACCAGCCCCGCAAAGCCCCTCCGCTGACCCCAGGCCTCCAATGCACGTAGCCTCCGGTGTGATGGCCGGACAGGGAGTATTGCGAGTCAACCCCATCTATCCGCCCGATGCAAAGACCGCGCACGTCGAAGGAGCCGTAGTTCTCCGCGCCGTCATCTCCACCACCGGCGACATCAAGCAGCTAGAAGTCGTCAGCGGACCCGAGATGCTCATGAAGAGCGCAACCGATGCCGTCAGTCAATGGCGCTACAAGCCCTACCTCCTCAATGGCCAACCCACCGAAGTCGAAACCACCATCACCGTCAACTACAACCTCGTCGAACCCCCACCCCCGCCTGACGCCCAGAACACCGCCGAGAACGCCGCCGAAGCCTCCGTGGCCTCAACCCCCACCGGAGTCCAGCCAAAGAAGATCGGCGGCAACGTCTCCGCTCCGAAGGTCATCCATCACGTCGAGCCCGAGTTCAGCGACGAAGCCAAACAGGACAAGACATTCACCGGCGGCAAAGTCCTAGTCCACCTATGGGTCGACAAAAACGGCAACCCATCGCACGTCCACGTCCTCCGCGGAGTAGGCGAGGGCCTCGACGAGCAGGCAGTCAAAGCCGTGAAGCAATACAAATTCACCCCCGCCATGGAAAACGGACAACCCGTCCTCGTCGAATTAAACATAGAAGTAAACTTCCAGCGCTTCTAATCACAACATCTCGCAGATACCGAAGCCGGGTGGCACAACCGTTCGAGTGCCATCCTTCACAGCTTTTGGCTCAGCGCGGGATGAAGGCCCTCCGCCCCAGACCAGATCACTCCCCAGAAGCCAAATTGTCACCATCAGGCAGGATGCATCAAATCCTCTGAATGCTTGCGCACTGCATATTTACGTGTCGAGCGCCAGCCCGGTAAGGCTATGCTGATTGCGAGGACATTTCTGGAGAGATGACCGATAGCAGCCAGACAATTGCACAGAGTTGGTGGAAGACTTGGCTGTCCGACCGCTTACGCCAGTTGCGCGAGCGAGAGGACCAGATATTCCTGGTTCTCACCCTCATCATAGGAGCACTGACCGGCCTGACGGTCGTCGCCTTCATCCTGCTCACCGAGCGAATGGGCTTGCGACTCTATCCCTCCGGTGGTGCTCCGTGGCGACGCCTGCTCTTTCCCGTCGTCGGTTCGCTCGGCATCGGCTACCTCCTGTTTCGATACTTCCCTGAGGCCCGCGGCAGCGGAGTCCCTCAGACCAAGGCCGCTCTCTATGCGCACGATGGCATCATCACCCTGCGCACTCTCCTGGGAAAGTTCCTTTGTACCTCCGCCACACTCGCCAGTGGCATCCCCCTCGGACGCGAAGGGCCATCGGTCCAGGTCGGTGGGGGTATCGCTTCCGTGCTCGGCCGAGCGTTGCACCTGCGTCCCGAGAAGGTCAAGGAGCTGATACCGGTTGGCGCCTCAGCAGCTATCGCCGCCGCATTCAATACACCCCTGGCCGCCGTCATGTTTGCGCTTGAAGAGATTGTCGGAGACCTCCATGCGCCCGTCCTCGGCTCCGTCGTGCTGGCCTCGGCGACCTCCTGGGGAGTCCTGCGCCTTATCCTCGGCAACAGTCCGCTCTTCAAGGTCCCGCAATATCAGCTCGTGAATCCGGTGGAGTTTGCCATCTACGCAGTGCTTGGCGTAGGTGCAGGATTCATTTCCGTTGCATTCGCCAAGCTCCTCCTGGGCATGCGCGAGCGCTTCCTCCGCTTCCCGCGATGGTCCATCTGGTTTCAACCCGTCGCCGGCGGCTTGTTGGTCGGCTTGATCGGCTGGTTTGTCCCTCAGGTGATGGGTGTAGGTTATGGGTACGTCGGCCTCGCGCTCAACGGAAACATGACCATGAGGCTCATGGCTCTCCTGGTCGTCCTCAAGCTCATCGCGGTAACCACAAGTTACGCTTCAGGCAACGCAGGCGGAATCTTCGGACCCGCCCTCTTCATCGGCGCGATGCTCGGAGGCTCCGTCGGGACCATAGCCCACCATTTTTTCCCCGCCGTCACCGCAACCCCCGGGGCCTACGCCCTCGTCGGAATGGGTGCCGCCTTCGCCGGAATCGTGCGCGCTCCCATGACATCCGTCCTCATGATCTTCGAGATGACTCAGGACTACGCCGTTATCGTACCGTTGATGATTGCGAATCTGCTCAGCCTCTTCATCTCTTCGCGATTCCAGAAGCAGTCGCTATACGATGCCCTTGCAATTCAGGATGGCATCCACCTGCCCTCTGCAGCCTCACGCCAGCAGCAGGTTCAGCGCAGAGTACTTCAATTAATGCGCCCAGCGAAACCCGCGCTCCCCGCCGAGACAACCATTCGCGAGGCTCTCGAACTCGCCCGCCGCAATGAATCACGAACCTGGATCGTCGCCGATCGAGCCGGAGTCGTTGGCGTTATCAACCTCTCCAGACTGGAGCAGGAGAGCGCCGAAAGCGCCGACAAAAAGCTCGGCGAAATCCTCAATCCGCGCTCCTTCCCACACGTCCACGCCGATCAGGGTCTCGATCTTGCGCTCGAGCGCATGGGAACCAACCAGCTCGAAATCCTGCCCGTAGTGAGCCGTGCCGATGCGCACAAGCTCGAAGGCATCGTGACCCTGCACGATGTCCTTGATTCATACGGCGTCTCGCGTTGAATAACCTTGATTTTTATCTGGTGCCAAAGCCGCGTGACCCATCCTGTGGCGCCGGGTGGCCCATCCTTTCGCGCATTTTGCGAAAGAGCCTGCCCTGAGCCTGCCGAAGGGGTGGGTTGCCTTCAGACCCGCACAACCGCTCATCCTCCGTCGCTTTTGGCTAAGGGTGGTCGGAGTGGCTATTTGGGACTAGCCGTTGGCGCGACCTTCCACTTGAGTTCAGCCGGGTTCCAGGTGGTCACCTGTGCGGCCATCAGGCCATCATGGGTCTCATAAGCGTCGGCTCCCCGGTAAGGTTCCTTAAGCAGCGGCGAGTCGGCACGCCATTGGACGTTGATCGTATCGCCGACCACGAAGGTGTGCTCGGCTACGACCTTGAGTCCGCAGGTTCCGCCTTGCGATGGAGGTTTGACGACTTGGGCGAACATCTGACCAAGCGCGGTCTTCCCACGGACAACCTGTCCATTGGGCCCGAAGAACTCAACGTTATCGGGGAACTGGGCCATCAGGCGCGGCCAGTCGCAGGCGCTGAACGCAGCCATGTGCTCTTCAACGACCTTGGCCGGAGTCGGCTGGCGCTTAAGCGGCGGCATGGTCTGGCTGAAGAGCGGCGCAGCCGAAAAAATAAAAGCCGTAAGGCCGGCAACGGTGTGCAGACGAAATAAAGATATGGTGTTCCGCATACGGGATACGATAACAGGCCCCCGCCGCCCGGGAGTAGAACGGCCATGCTTCGCTCGATAAGGCGCAAATCCCGCCCATATAATGCCCTCATGTACACCCCTCAGGCTGGAATCTTCGCTCTGGGAACCTCCTCTCACGCGTACCTCGAGTTCGACATTCTCGATGCGAAGAAGCACAAAGAGTTCACCTCTGCAATCTCCGCTATCCGTGAACCCCGCACCACCACCGGAGGAGTGAACTTCGTCATCGGCTTTCGGCCCGAGCTCTGGCGCGATATCGCCCCCGATGACACACCCGCAAGCGTGGAAGGCTTCAACAAAGAGATTCAGGGCACGGAAGGATTCGTTATGCCCGCCACCCAACATGACGCGCTGGTATGGCTCTCCGGCAGCGCTTATGACGTCATCTTCGACATGGCCCGCTCCGTCATCCATGATCTCGCCGGACTAGCCTCGCTCGGCGAAGAGACCTCGAGCTGGCCCTACCGCCACGATCGCGACCTCACCGGCTTCATCGATGGCTCCGAAAATCCAACGCTGCTCGACGCTCCAACCGATGCTCTCCTGCCCGAAGGAGCTCCCGGCGCTGCCGGCTCGGTCCTGCTACTGCAAAAGTGGAAGCACAAGACAGCAGAGTGGGAAGCTGTGCCGGCCGCCCGGCAGGAGCTCATCATGGGGCGCACCAAGCCCGACAGCATCGAGCTCGAGAACAAGCCTTCAGACTCACACGTAGCTCGCACCGATCAGGATGAGTTCGGCAACATCTTTCGCCGCAACATGCCCTACGGAAACGTCGAAGACCACGGCACCGTATTCGTCGGCTTCAGCGCAGACCAGAAGCGCCTCTCCAGAATGCTCGACAGCATGGCCGGCCTCGTCACCGGCACCCGCGACGCGCTCACCCGCTACACGCAACCCTTGACCGGCTCCTACTACTTCGCCCCTTCCGTCGAGAGTCTGCGACGCTTACGTTAAGACAACCATGCAAACTTCAGATGCTGAGCACCGGAAACGGTGAATCGCGCACCATGGCATAGGTCAGGTCGCGCATACGGCCATGAGCGCCGGGCTGATGGCTTCTTCCGATCATGAGCACGTCGGCATCCGACTCCAGAGCAGCCTTAAGCAGCGCCTCTTTCACTGAACCAACTCCAATACGCACCGGAACATCCATCCCAACCACCTGCTGGAGATCGGCGATGCGCCGTCTCGCCGCCTGCCTTTCGGCAGAGTGGATTTGCTCTCGCAGGTCAAGTTGAATCGTCAGATCCGGATCCCCGCTTTGCACCGCATGAATGATTGAGAGCTTGCTATGCGCCTGTGCCGCCGCCTGGCTGGCAAAACGAAGTACTCTCTCCGAACTTGAGCCCAAACCGATTGCGCACAGCCATTCTCGATGCTCCAAAGGCCTGGGAGCGATGGTCTGAGCATGCCGGCTCGTCAATACTGGACAGTCGGCATCGTTGATGACCTTGGCTGTCGTTGACCCGAGCAGCATCTGCCGGAAGATGCCCGAGTGCGTGGGCATGATAATGAGATCGAATCGGTCCTCTCTCGCGACTCGAGCTATCTCGGTTGCTGCATCCCCCCAGGCCAGGATTCGTGGACACTGCTCGACAGGAAGCTCTTTTGCGAGAAAAGAATCGAGTTTCTCCCGGCCTATGCCCAGATACTCCTCCGAAACCTCCGAGATCGGTCTTATGTAAAGTTGCATGCCGTTATAGCCGGTGGGATCGACAACGTGAATCAGCGAAACCCTGGCTCCAAGCAGAGCCGCTGCTCTCTTCACGTAAGCAGCCATCGCAACACAGGATGGCGAGAAATCCACCGGGTAAAGGATGTTTGCAATTAGAGACATATACTTCTCTCCTCGGAACATCTCAAGAAGCTCGCACTGCGAAGCGAGTTAGCCGAATTACTGCCGCTCACGCGATGGCGGCTTACTCAGCCTCCGATCGATTCCGGCCTCCGCTTGAGATGGGTCCATCTCAACATCCAACGTAAGCGGCAAATCAGGCTGCGGCATCCCGTGCCGGGGAGCGCCACACGCCGGACATGCCTCGGCCTTCAAGGTGATCTTTGCTCCACAGCATGTGCAAAAAGCGGCCACATCCAGTCTCCACAACCCCTACAGTTTTTTGGATGAACGCAGGAAGTGGAAAGATTCAAGACGGAATGTCTTCCTTGCATGAGCCAAAGAGCCGCGGTCGGAGTTCTCTTGTACAACCGCAGCTGCGCACCAGCGGCGCAAAGGGCGCTGCTGGTGCGCAGTCTGTTCTCGCTTAGAAGTAGCGCATCTGTTCGAGATCGGCAATCATCCCGGGCCCGGTCGGATGCCATCCCAGCCGTTCCTGCGTCTGCGCGCTCGAAGCTGGCATGTCGAAACCCGCGAACATCGCGAGCCACCCGAAATGAGCCGGAGCCTCCTCCGCAGACACGCTGACCACCGGCACCTTCAAGCCTCGCCCAACCACTTCAGCGATCTCCCGAACCGGCACTCCCTCTTCCGCGACTGCGTTATACCTGCTGCCCGCTTCATGCTTCTCGAACGCCAGCCTGTAGAGCCGGGCAACATCGAGAACATGCGCCGCCGGCCAGCGGTTCCGTCCGTCGCCCACATACGCCGAGACGCCCTTCTCACGAGCCAACGCAACCGCGTAGGTGATGAGCCCCTGCTTAACCGTATCGTGCACCTGAGGAAGTCGCACCACCGACACATTCACCCCGCGCTCCAGCATCGAAGCCCCCGCCAACTCCGAGGCTTTGCGAGGAATCGGGTGGTTGGCATCGAAGTGGTCTTCGGTCGCCGTCTGACCTGGAGCAGCGCTCCCCATTCCAGTCCCCGAGGTGATAACCAGCGGGCGATCAGACCCCGCAAGCACCGAGCCCATCGCCTCGATCGCACGCCTGTCCATCTCGCAATTCTCCACAAACTTCGAGAAGTCGTGATTGAAGGCGCAGTGGATTACGCCATCCGACTTGGCCGCCCCACTGCGCAGACTTTCCACATCTTCAAGCTCGCCTCGATGCACCTCGGCTCCGGCGGTCTTGAGAGACTGCGCGCCCGCCTCCGACCGAGTCAGCCCAAGCACCTGATGGCCCGCGTTGATAAGCTCCGGAACAATAGCTGAACCGATAAAACCCGTGGCGCCGGTAACAAAAATTCGCATGGTGAATTCTCCTTCACTTCAGTTGAGGACTGGATGGTCTGCTCTTCGCTTTTGAGAGGTCGATTCCAGCCCTGCCATTCACTAGATGAGGCACCCGGCTCAGACGAACTATACTGAAAGTCCGCATTATTGGTTCAATCGTCCGGAGGAGCCAAGACCGCGGAGACCGTGGAGACTCTGGAGACTATATGGACCCACTCTCAGATGTGTTGTCGTTGCTCAAACCGCAGAGCTATACATCCGGCGGCTTCGGCGTCGATGGCGACATGTCCATCCAGTTTCCCAGGCATCAGGGCATCAAGTGTTACGCCGTAGTCTCCGGCCAATGCTGGCTATCCGTCGAAGGCGTTCCCGATCCCGTGCTCCTCACGACCGGGGATTGTTTCCTTCTGCCGCGCGGGCTGCCCTTCCGCCTCGCAACAGATCTGTCAATCACGCCTGTCGACTTCAATATCATTCGCGCAGCGCGCATGTCCGACAGCGAGGCCTTCAACAATGAGGCTGCGGAGTGCTATATCGTCGGCGGCCACTTCCTCCTCACCGGCAGTCACGCCGACATTCTGCTCAGGTCTCTGCCGCCCATCGTCCACATCCGCAAAGAGTCGGATAAAGCCGCGATGCGCTGGTCGCTCGAACGCATGAAGCAGGAGTTGCGCGATCCGCAGCCGGGCGGCTCTCTGATCGCGCAGCAGCTCGCCTACGTAATGCTCGTCCAGGCGCTTCGGCTGCACCTCGCAAGTGACGGGGCGGACGGCGCGAGAGCAGGCGCCGGCTGGCTCTTCGCCCTGGCCGATAAACAGATGAGCGCAGCCATCACCTGCATGCACGACAATCCCGGCCACCCATGGACACTTCAAAAACTGGCCGAGCGCGTTGGCATGTCGCGATCGATCTTCGCTCTCAGGTTTAAAGAGACAGTCGGCGCCACCCCCATGGAGTACCTCACCCGTTGGCGAATGCTCCTCGCCGGCGACAAACTCAAAAATTCAACCGACTCTCTCTCCGGAATTGCCCAATCGCTCGGCTACGAATCCGAAAGCGCCTTCGGCAAAGCCTTCCGAAGAGTCATGGGCTGCTCCCCAAGACAATACACCCACGGCAGCCTGCCCACGCCGCATTCTCTAACCGCCAGCGAAGCCACCCAAAACCATCCGATGGAACTGGCTGCGATCCGGTAAGGGTCCGGTCGTACCGGACTCCTATGGATCGTATAGGCAACGGCGATTGCGAAAGTGTGGGTTGCGTTTCAAACCGGCATTGAGGATTAGGGTAACGTCCTCCCGAGGAGTAAGCTTGAAGTGAGGTCACCCGACCATGTCAGTTACAGTTCACTTCAAGGATACTTCCACCAATGAAATAACGTCGCTGGAGTATGAAATGGGCGCGGTAATTCCTAAATTGGGGGACTATATTGTTAGCCCGTTCAATGCCGACAGGACTGCACTTGTATCTGAGGTAGCCGGCGACGGCAAAAGGCAACCCTTTTCGGTTCTCTGCGCCGAGTAGCCCGTGTGCGATCGCTGCGAAGCGGGACAAAAACAAAGAGATCGCTGAGGCGTTCCAGCCGCTTCTAAAAGAAACTGCATTTCACCCGCGAACTCAGCAGAACTTAGTCTGAACGCCGCAAAGAACGTGGAGGCTAACGTGCGCTCAGAACTCATCTTTCGTGCCAGGGAAACGGTCGATAACAAGTACAAGCTATGCCAGACAACCTCAAAAGCAACTCGCCGTCTTCACATCGCCGCGAAAAACACCACAGACACCATCAACGATGCTCTTTCACGAATCGCTGGTGGTGATGACGCTTCCCTATTGGTGAATCCTGTTCTGGCCCGTCATAGCGAGCCTGGTCAGAATAGTTGCTCGCCTCTTCTCGCAGCGTTGACTGCAGTCGGTGATTGGACACTCTAATACAGGTGTATGGCTGGGTCATAATCGTTCCTCAGCTCCACGTCTTCAGCCATCGCCCCAGACGTGGATCACTTAGCGAAGCAAAGACAGTATGGAGTTAGTGGAATGAACTCACTGCGCTTTAGCTGGCCGGCTGTAATTCCGAGGTTGCTGAGTTCGCCTAAAGGGTGTCCAGTCTGTACCTCAATCGAGTTTACTGATGCAGAGTTCCATCCTCTCGATCGCACTTTATCCTTCCTCGCATTACATCCGATTCGCTGCGCAAATTGCTGGCGAAGGTACTACAGCTTCTCGAAGACGAATAAAGCCACCACATGACGGGCCACATCCTCCGGTGGCTTTGGATCAAACGGCGCCAATCTGGTCGCGCCGGACTCCTATGGATCGCATAGTCAACGGCGATCTACCGACTCCAATTCTTCTGCGAGGATCGGCACGCCCTTGGCGCAAGCTTGAACACCCATTGAAACGCAGAGCTGGAGAACGGCCATGATCTCTTCCGGCGTCGCTCCTGCCTTGAGCGCTCCCTGGATGTGGCGCCGGGTGCCGGGCGCGTACATGTGAGTGATGGACGCATCGAAGGCGATGCTGATCAGTTCCATGAATCTCGGCGTAAAGAGGCCGCTCTTGTAAACGCTGGCTCCGAAGGCAAAGAATTGATCGGTCCAGCCAGGGGAAAGCTCGTAGAACGGATCCCAAGCCGTATTCCACTGACCAATCGCGCGCATCGCATCGCACGCCGGTGTCTCCGGCTTCGGACCTCCCGCCGGTTTCACTCCCGCCGCCTTCATCTCCTCAAGAAGAATCGGAGCGCCCAGGCTGCACGAATGGACGGCAACTCCGACGCCACATTTAAGAACCAGAAGAACTTCACCGCGCGTGGCGCCTGCATCCAGCGACGCGCGAATCTGACGGCGCGTGCCGACCTCGTCGAGGTTCGTGCAAGAGCAATATAGCGCCAGAGAGATCAACTCTACTTCTTTGCGCGGCAGAACACCGCTCGTCCACGGGTTCGCACCCACTCGCAGCAGCAGTTCGGCTCCTTTGGGATCCCATTCCTTGAGTTTGTCCAAAGACGAGCCCCAGGGATTTACCTGCTGATCGGTCGCCGACGCTCCTGTTGCTTCATTCTTCATCGCCATTTCTCCTGGTAGCCGCCGCGCTTGGCATCGGCCACAGCTCAACTTGCTTCCTCATTCGAGAGAAGTGCAACCACGATCTCTCCGTCCACAACCTTCGCCGGAAACGAAGCGACTCCAAAGTCCGAAGTCCCCGCAAAGCACCCGGTCGTAACGTCAAACTTCATTCCATGCACAGGACAAGTCACGATTCTGCCGTCCAGCTTTCCTAATCCAAGCGAGCCGCCGGCGTGAGGACAGGTATCTGCAATCACGCAGATAGTTCCATCCACGTTGAAGACCGCGACGTCTTTGTCAACGACAGTGAACCGCGCGCCCGATCCAGGCCGGATCTGGTCGACCCGCCCCACCTCGATAAAGTCGACCATGATCGTCTCCCTCAGCGCGACTTCGCGTTTTAGCTGCTCATAGATACGACCTTCACGGTCTCCACCATCTCCTCCCACTCGCCCGCGTGGATATGTCCGCACCCTCCCTGAGCAGCCGGGCGGAATTTCCCGTCGGTCTCATGCACCATGAAGCCCATGTTGCCCGGCCTGCGGTTGGGTGGGAGGCCGAGGTTGGCGAGGGTTTCTGCCGTAGAGTTGTACGTAACTCCGAGCTTCAGCATCTGGCGTGCCTGTTCGGCCGTAGCGATCGGCCTTCCGAGCTCCTTGGCCATGCGAACATTGCGCTCGATCATTTGGATCGACGACGCGCGCACGCCCTTGGTCGTGTCCCAGAGGTTGTCTTCAATGCCCGCGCGGGTGTGTTGCCCGAGCGCGATGCAGATAGCCGCGACTGGAGGACCCAGACGGAAGGTAGTCTGGTAGGTGAAGAACGAGCCATGCGGGGTGCGACGGATCAGCTCCATCAGGTCAAACGGGTTTGCGCCGCACACGCCGCCACCACCGATGCTGAAGAAGCCGTTCACCGGTCCCATGTAATAGCCTTTGCGGATGAGACGCTCGACAAGTTCGAGGCTATGGACGTGGCCGAGCGCGAAGTAAGGCTGGATACCGTGCTGGACCATCTGCTTGATGTTCTCGAGATAAAAGTCCGGTGTCGAGTCAGCCACCAGGTTGGCCATGGCATGAAGCATCGCCGGATTGGTGAAACGCGTTCCCTGAAAGGCATCATCGGGGGGATGAAGTGCCGTCAGATCATAGAGGGATGTGCCGCAGGTAATCGTGACCTGATCCGGCTTTGGATCTATCTCGGACAGCTTGTGACGTGAGTCGTAGCTCTGGAACTTTGCCTCTTCACCCGGCTCCGGCGCGAAAGAGATGGACCCGCCCACCTGCAGGATCATCTTGGGAACGGCCTTGCGCAGGCGTGCGATCTGCTCGCCATAGTCGCTGAGTTTCTTGGAGATGTGGCCGGTCTTGGGATCGCGCACATGGATGTGCAGCAGCGTGGCTCCCGCGTTGTAACAATCCACCGCGATCTGGGTCTGCTCCTCCCAGGTCACAGGGAGTCTCTGTTCGGGTGTGCAGTCCTCCGGCATCCACATCGGACCATAGGGAGCGGCGGTGATCATCAGAGGGGCCTGGTTTTCGGGTAGGAGCGAGTCGTCGGTGAAGTACATAAGTATCTCCTTTTTTCTGGTGCATGAAAGCTCGAAATGCGTCAGTGCCTGGTAAAAGTGCCAGGGACTCGAGACTTTCTTCCGGCACGCCACAGACGCAGTAAGTCCGCTCACCACGGCAGGGAACGCACTTCGTCCCTTGGGTTCTCTGTCGTAGATTTAAACCTTTATCCCCATCGCAGAACACTGGGAAAACTACCAGTGCATTTCTCCCTGGCGTTATTGGTGTCGTTGCTCCCGCAAACGGGCTTGCGGCAAGTTCACCCGGGTGTAACGCGCGAACTCGAACCAGCTCAAAAGCCGACTTTCCACGCACAACCCGCCGAGCCGGGCAATTCGACTCCCGATTCGCGAGCCATCCTTTCAAACGTGCAAGCCGTCAAGGAAGGTCCTGATCCGAATGTCCATATCTCGCTTTTGAGACATGGGGCGGCACGATTCGCACCGCGAATCATCACCCGGCAGATATTGTTTACGCCTTGGTTTGTTTGAACAACCAATTTCTTGCGGCTTTGATGTAGAAGAACTTTGCGGCGGACCCCGGGTGATCGACATTCGCAAAGGTCAGGAAGGTGATGTCGCCCCCCTTGCTGAGGTAACCGTTGATCTGGTCGTTCAACTTCTTTTGGTCGTCGACCGGAAAGATGAGCGTCGCGTCGAGAAGCTCTGCGGGTCGCGTGACCTTGCCACCTGCATGCTCCCAGACCGGAACACACTTTTCATTCCAGGGAGTCGCTTTATTGTCTAACTCGCCGGTGATGATGAGGACGTTCTGTTTCGCGAGACCGACAACATCACTTGGCCGCTGCTGGCCGGCGATCACCAGCCCGGCTGCAAACGTATTGGGGTGCTTGGCCATCATCCAGAGAGAGCTCATGGCGCCCATGGACCAACCGGTGGTATAGACCCTCTTCGGGTCGATCTTCAGTACCTTGTCTGCCCGGTCTTCCCGATTGGGGTTGCCGAAGTTCCACTTGTTCGAGAGCATGAACTCGACCAGCCTGTAGGTGTTCTCAAGATCGTACGTGTGCTCCCAATAATCGTTCATTGTGGTGCGCTCATAGCGCGGGGTGATCACCACGCACTCATGCTCTGCCTGCTCTTCCGGCAGCCCCCAGATGCTGGCGATGACACCATCGGTCAGCGTTGCGGTAGTGGTGCCGTCGTAACTCGTCCCCGAGTGGGTGATCGCCATGACCAGTGGATATTCTTTGTTCTCGCCACCTTTTTTCAGGAAGCCCTTCGGCAGGTAGATGCTGTATTCCAGCATTGCGGAACGAGAGTCATCCCACCACCAGTGGCTCTGCTCCCATCCGTCGAGACCACGGATTACGACATCATTTCCGCGTCCGGCGGCGTTGTCCACCGCGGCTGTACTCGCGGCATAGACAGTGCCGCTAGTCGTCTTGACACTTTTATCCTGTGTGATCGAGACCTTATCGCTGTCGGTCGTTCGGACGCTGAGATCCGGATCATGCGCGAATTCAGCGATGACATACATGCCGGCGACGCTCTTCCGATCACTGAGCAACGCAGGCGCAGCGTTGGTATAGATAGCCACAACCGGCCGTGCTTTAGGACCCGGCGGCGTCGCATTTTGTGGTCCGCCTGGTCCGCCTTGCCCGCCCGGACCTCCTGGTCCCATACCTGTCCCCAGGCCTCCTCCGGCGCCTCTGGCAGCGGGAAAGACGTTCGTGGTGTACGTGTCAAGGGCAAGGCTCGCGGGATCGATCGCCGCGTCATACTCTACGGCGATGCCGTAAACCTTCTGGCCACCACCGGTGACCTCGCAAAGCGCATAGATACCCTGGATACCCGGGCCTCTCTTCGGTCTGCGACCGGGACCGCCGGGACCATTGTTATTACTGGCCGCCTGGAACCCGGTTGCCTGGGCTCCGAGTTTGCCAGCAGCGGCGCTGGCAAGAACCGCTCCCGCTGCCGAGCCGACCTTCATGAAGCCTCTTCTCGTTAGATCTTTCACGCGCTACCTCCTCGATTTCTATCTGGGCAGAAAGCGTGCCCCTTGACCTCTCATGCAAATCAGCGCGAGCATAATTTTAGTAAAACTACTTATACATCAAATTATACATTCTGGTATGCATGTCAGTATTACGTAGTCGTCGAAGAAAAGACTCGCATCCACTCCAAATCTGTAGCTGTACGCTCCAAATCTGTAGCTGTAGAGGATGGAAGGGGCATGGCTTCAGAAGTTGCTGAAAACCCTGTTTTGCCTAAGGGGCACGGCTTCAGAGCCTGTCCTGAGCGAAGTCGAACGGATGCCGTAAGAGCCATAATTGCAATCCGGCTTTCAGAGGTTGCTGAAAAGTCGTCGTTTTGAAGGGGCGCGGCTTCAGCCGCGCCGTAAGCGCAACAAAATCAATGTGGCTTTAGCCACTGAGGGAATGCTTTCAAGCCACAATGATTTTTCAGCGCCCTATTCAGCCGGCCAAGAGCCATAATTGCAATCCAGCTTCAGAGGCTGCTGAGAAAGTCGATGTGTTGCTTTTTCGGAGGGAGCGCAGGGCTTTAGCCCTGCGAATAATCTGCAACTTAGAGCGGGCTTTAGCCCCGGGTTCTCTCTTCTCGGGCCATAAAATCCCTTGTTTCAGCACTCTCTTTAGCCGCTTGGGTCTTCCTTTTTGACGGCGATCACTATTTTTTGCGATCTTTCCTCAGCAAAATCGCATGTCAAGCCCCCGCCGCTCGCAAAAACCATATAAATCCCATCCCACCAACCACTTACCAGCCTAAATAAAAGTGAGCATTAGTTATGTGTCACTTGATAAAATAGAATCAGTAAGCAAAAAGAAAGCCCCGGACAAGAACCGGGGCTTTTGCTCTTTGAAAATCGATCTCCCAGGGAATATCGCCCGTAACTCAAGCTGGCAGAATATTTTGGACGCAACCCTATTAGAATGAATATTTTGCGGGAATAACACCCAAGTAAAGCGTTCAGAATCAATATTTTACGCCAAAAATACCCCCCGGGGGGAGGGGGTACCCTAAGACCTGGATTACGATTCAGACAACTGGAAGTTCACCCGCACCAGACCCTCCCAGTCCGTCGGATGGCCGCTCGAATCCGTCGCCGGTGAGAACTTGGTCGCCAGAATGGCGTTCCTGGCCGACTCATCCAGCCCATGGCCCAGTCCGCTGACCATCTGCAGCACGGTCACCGCGCCCGTCGCCGATACCCGTACGCGCATCGTCACATCGCCTGTGATGCGCTGAGCTGTAGCCTCCGCCGTATACGCCGGCGTCGGCTTGAACAGCACCTTCGGAGGATGCTGGGCGCCAACCACTTTCGCCTCTGCCGGTTTAGGCATCGCAGGCGTCTGAGCCTGTCCCAGATTCACCTGCCCGATCTGTTGGCCCGTGCCATTCGGCGGCCCGGTGCCGCCCGGCGTTCCCAGCCGGACGCCCAGAACCTTGCTGGGGCCGTTCCCCTTCATGGCCTGCGAGTCCGGTTGCCCCGACCCAAGGTTCACCTTGGTCGCCGCAGGCCCCGCGCCGGTGTTGGAGGCTGTCATCCCCGGCAGCCCCTTCTGCCCCAGGTCGACCGCGCTCACCGCCGGCTTATTTGTATTCGTCGGAATCGGGCTGTCCGGCCGCCCCAGCGCCACCGCCGTCGGATGCGGATTGCTGTTCGGCAGCGAAGCCGCCTGCGGACGAGCCAGGTTCACCGGCTGCGGAGCCGCCGGCGGAGTAATCCTCTTTGGAGGTGCCTGAATCACCACCGGCTGCTCTGGCATCTTCACCGTCACCGGCTTCGGAACATCCGGCAGCTTCGCCACCGGCACCGTGATCTTCGGCGGCTCCTCGATCTTCATCACCGGAGGCTTCGGCAGCGGCTTCGGTGGCGGCTTCACCGGCTCAGGCGGCTTCGCAATCGGCAGCGTAAGCGTCACCATCCGCCGCTCCTTGTACTGCTGTTCCATCTTCACCAGGCTGGCGTTGATAAGAATCAGCAGAGCCGCAAGCACCAGGTTCGTAAACAGAGAGGTAGCAAACGCCCCGGTCCCCTGTCGCCCGGTGTTCATTACCCCAAAGTGAGTGAACTGCCGGCTGCTCCCCCCGGAATTTGCGCCCGCGGACTTCGCGTCGGCTGAGGAACTCGGGTTGGCTGCAACCAGCGGCTCGACCATGGTGGGAATCTCCTGAGGTTCACGAAGCTGCTAACGTTAGCGGCGTTCGCAACTCCCCGCCGGCCCAGTCACTATACCTCTCAGACGCGACAACAGCCCCGGCGGGTTACCAGCAACACCGATTACCGAGGAACTTCAAAACGCTTCATTCACAACAAATCCGGCCAGAAAGTCTTTATTACCCTCGAATTTGCGCCTCAAGGCCGCTTCATCAACTCCACCTGCGCGCGAAAGCTCTGCATGATTGCGCTGTCCCGCTTCGGAGACCACGCGATAATCAGGTCTACCCACGCATTCTTCGCCGTTAGCGGACAGAATGCAAGGTCATTCGCTCGAGATTGCTGATGATTCAACGGCAGCAATGAGATCCCTTCGCCCGCCTGCACCATCAGCACCACGCTCGACCACACAGTCGAGATACTGGCGATCTTAGGCGAGAATCCAGCCTCCGAACACAGCTCAATCACCTTGTCGAACGTCGCCGGCGAAACCTCCCGCGACGACAGCACGAACGGCTCGCCTGCCAGATCCCGCAGGTTCACCGCACCTCCCTTCGCCGCAACCGCAATCGGATGCAGCTTCGGCAGCACAGCCACAATCGGATCCTGCCGGATCGTCTCCGATGTCAGTAGATCCACATACTCCGGCTCCAGCCGCCGCGTAAACCCCAGGTCGATCCCGCCCTCCACCAGTGTCTGCCACTGCTGAGTAGGCGTCATCTCTGCCAGCGACAGCCTCACCCCCGGAAACTGCCGCCGGAACCGTCGTACCGTAGTAGTGAAGTTAGGCCCAATCCCGCCCGCGAAGAACCCTATGCGCAGCGTCCCAATCTCACCCCGTGCCGCCCCCTGCGCCCGCTCCACCGCCTGCTTCGCCGCCGCCAGCACAGCCTTCGCTTCGTGCAAAAATACCTCGCCCGCCGCCGTCAAAACGGTGCTTCGCCCCTCACGATTGAAGAGCTTCACTCCAATCTCGTTCTCCAGGTCCGCAATCTGCTCACTGATCGCCGACTGCGACACATACAACATCCGCGCCGTCTTGCTGAAGCTCCCCTGCTCGGCCGCCGTGCAAAAATATCTCAGGTGGCGAAGTTCCATTTCTTTATGCTATCGGTTTTTCCGATACTTAGAGCCGGAATAAACTGAGCGTCGTTTGCCCCTTAAAATGAGTCAATATAAAGGTGACGCCATTTTCGGCGTCTTCCTTGACCCCAAAGGGGGCATCGCTCACATATGTGGATCGTCAAAGTCGCGCTCAACCGGCCATATACCTTTATTGTGCTCGCGCTGCTGATCCTCATCGCCGCGCCGGTCGCGATCGTCCGCACCCCCACGGACATCTTCCCCAACATCAACATCCCCGTCGTCTCCATCGGCTTCCAGTACACCGGCCTAAACCCAGAGGAGCTCCAGGGCCGTCTCACCACCCCCTACGAAAAGGTACTTACCACGCTGGTCGACAACATCCAGCACATCGAATCGACCACCTACAATGGCGTCGTCAACGTCAAGGTCTATCTCCAGCCCGGCGCCAGCCTCGACACCGCGAACGCTCAGGTCACCGCCGCCTCTCAGTACACGCTCCGCCAGCTTCCTCCCGGCGTCCTTCCTCCCCAGATCATCAACTTCTCCGCCTCCAGCGTGCCCATTCTGCAGCTCGGCATCTCAGGCGAGGGGCTCTCCGAGCAGCAGCTCAATGACTACGCCCTGAACTTCATCCGCCCACAGCTCATCACCGTCAACGGCTCCGTCGTCCCATCGCCTTACGGAGGAAAACAGCGCCAGATCACTATCGCCATGGACCAGGACGCCATGCAGTCCAAGGGCATCGCCCCTGGCGACCTCCTCAACGCAGTAGCCCAGCAGAACGTCGTCATGCCTTCCGGCACCATCAAAATCGGCCAGTCCGAATATGACGTCCACACCAATGGCACGCCCACCACCGTCGAGGGTCTCGGCGCCATCCCCCTCCGCCAGGTCAATGGCACTACCATCTATCTCCGCGACGTCGCCACCGTCAGCGACGGCTTCCAGGTCCAGACCAACATCGTCCGTCAGGACGGCCGCCGCGGCGTACTCATCTCGATCATCAAGAACGGCAACTCCTCGACACTGGATGTCGTCAAGGACACACGCGCCCTCCTGCCCCGCGTCCTAAGCACTCTGCCTCCTCAGCTCCGCATTACTCCAATTGGCGATCAATCCGTCTTCGTCCGCAGCGCCGTCTCTGGAGTCATTCGCGAAGCCACCATCGCCGCAGCCCTCACGGCCCTCATGATCCTGCTCTTCCTCGGCAGCTGGCGTTCGACCATCATCATCGCCGTCTCCATCCCGCTGTCCATCCTCACCTCCATCATGGTCCTCAGCGCCCTGGGTGAGACCATCAACACCATGACCCTCGGCGGCCTCGCCCTCGCCGTCGGCATCCTCGTCGATGATGCAACGGTCACCATTGAGAACATAGAACGCTTCCTCGAAGAGGGCCATCCTCTCCGCGAAGCCATCCTCGAAGGCGCCGCACAGATCGCCGTCCCTGCCCTCGTCTCCACCCTCTGCATCTGCATCGTCTTCCTGCCGATGTTCTTCCTCGGTGGCGTAGCCCGATATCTCTTCGTTCCCCTGGCTGAGGCGGTTGTCTTCGCCATGCTCGCCTCGTACATCCTCTCCAGAACGCTCGTCCCGACTCTGGCGATGTACCTCCTGCGTCACAAAGACCACACCTCCACCGGTATCTTTAGCCGCTTCCAGCGCGCCTTTGAACGTGGCTTCGAACGCCTCCGCAACTTCTACTCCGCGCTGCTCGAGCGCCTCGTCGATATGCGCAAGCTCTTTGTACCCTGCTTCGTCGCACTCTGCCTCTTCATGTTCATCCTGCTTCCGTTCCTCGGACAGGACTTCTTCCCATCCACTGACAGCGGACAGTTCATCCTCCACGTCCGCGGCACATCCGGTCTCCGCATTGAGGAGATGGCCCGCCTCTGCGACCTCGTCGAAGACCAGATCCGCAAAGAGATTCCTCCCAAAGAGATCGTCAGCGTCCTCGACAACATCGGCATGCCGTACAGCAGCATGAACACCCAGCACCTCACCAACGGCACCATAGGCGCCAATGACGCCGACATCATGGTCAACCTCACCGAGGACCACCACCCTACCCCCAACTACGTCCGCGCCCTCCGCAAAGACCTCCCGCGCCTCTTCCCAGACGCCACCTTCTACATGCTGCCCGCCGACATTACTACCCAGATCCTCAACTTCGGCATCCCCGCACCCATCGACATCCAGTTCGAAGCCACCGACGTCAACGCCAGCAAGCTGCAGGCCGACAAGCTGCTCACGCAGCTCCGCCAGGTCCCCGGCCTCACCGATCTCCGCGTACAGCAGCCCTTCGACTACCCCACTCTGCAACTTGACGTCGATCGCACCAAGGCCCTGCAAGGCGGCTATACCGCGCGCGACGTAACCACCAGCGTCCTCAACACCCTCAGCGGCAGCTTCCAGGTTACGCCCATGTTCTTCCTCAACTGGAAAAACCACGTCAACTACAACATGGTCGCCCAGACTCCGCAGTACAAGATGGGCTCCATGCAGGACCTGGAGAACATCCCCATCAACCAAGAACAGCCTCCACAGAGCCGCCCGGAGCAGCGCTCGGCCACTCCCGAGATCCTCGGCGACCTCGCCTCCGTTCACCGGGGCACCGAGATGGCCGTCATCAACGAGTACAACGTCCGCCCCGTCATCGACATCTACGGCAGCGTGCAGGACCGCGACCTCGGCTCCGTCAGCCGTGACATCCAGAAGAATCCTGACGCCGCCCAGAAAGATCTGCCCCGCGGCATGTTCGTCACGCTCAAAGGCCAGGTCGTCACCATGCACAACTCCTACATCGGCCTCTCGGCGGGCTCGCCTTCTCCATTGTCCTCGTCTATCTGCTCATCGTCGTCAACTTCCAGAGCTGGGTCGATCCCTTCATCATCATCACCGCGCTTCCCGCCGCGCTCGCCGGCATCGTGGTCTTCCTCTTCTCTTACCCACACCACGCTCAGCGTTCCCGCTCTCATGGGCGCCATCATGTGCATGGGCGTCGCCACCGCCAACAGCATCCTCGTCATCTCCTTCGCCAAGACCCGCCTCGAAGAACACAGCGACGCCATCCGAGCCGCGCTTGAAGCCGGCTCCACTCGCTTCCGTCCCGTCATCATGACAGCCCTCGCCATGATCATCGGCATGGTGCCCATGGCCCTCGGCGTGGGCGATGGCGGCGAGCAGAACGCCCCGCTCGGCCGCGCCGTCATCGGCGGTCTGCTCTGCGCCACCGTCGCGACTCTCGTCTTTGTCCCATGCGTCTTCGCTCTGATTCACGGAAGTCGATGCCCGCAGCGCGGCACGCGACCGCAAACCTATTAGAGGATGCAGCACGTCTGATGCCCGGAGCTCACCCTATGGAAAACCTCGACCCACGAAGCACCGACCGCAGAACAAGCCGGATCTCCGTCTTCCCGCCACCACGCCGGGTCACCCGCCCCTGCTGCAACGACGCTCCAGCCGCAACACCTTCGTCAGTCGGCGGCCTCGTCCTCGCCATCCTCTTCGCGCTTGCCGTCATCTTCGGCATTCGCGACCGTTCGCAGCACGAAAGCACCCTCAAAACCGCGACTGACGCCGCCGCCATCCCCACCGTCAACACCACCTACCCCTCCGGCGGAGCGACCTCGCAGGAGGTCATCCTTCCCGGCAACATCCAGGCCTTCATCGAACCCCCATCTACGCCCGCACCAACGGCTATCTGAAGAAGTGGTACGTCGACATCGGCGCGCACGTGCAGACAGGGCCAGCTGCTCGCCATCATCGAAACCCCCGAGCTCGACCAACAGCTCGCACCAGGCCCAGCGCCGAGCTCAAGAGCGCACAGGCCAACGCACAGCTCGCCGCGACTCACCAACGTCGCTGGCAGGCCCTGGTCGCCAAGCACGCCGTCTCCCAGCAGGAAGCCGACCAGATGGCAAGCGAACTACATCGCCGCACAGGCCGCCGCCGACGCCGAAGCCAATGTCCGCCGCCTGCAAGCAGCTGCAGAGCTACGAGCGCGTCATCGCTCCCTTCGACGGCGTCATCACTGCGCGCAACACCGACGTCGGCTCGCTCATCGACGCCGGCATCCTCCGCCGAACCGCACGAGCTCTTCCATCTCGATCAGGTCAGACAAGCTGCGCATCTTTGTCTCCGTGCCCGAGATCTACGCCGACAGCATCCACGACGGCGCACAGTCGACATCACCCAGGACGCCGATCCCAGCCGGTCATCAAAGGCACCGTCACCCGCAACTCGAACGCGATCAACCAGACCACCCGCACCCTCAATGTCGAAGTCGACGTCGACAACTGCCAGAGCGCCAGCTGCTGCCCGGCGCCTACGTCTTCGTCCACTATGAAGCTGCCTGCCGGCTTCCACACGGTCACCATCCCTTCGAACACGCTCATCTTCCGCGCGCAGGGTCTGCAGGTGGGCGTCGTGCACGGCAACGGCCGGTCGAGCTTCGTCCCCATCACCATCGGCCACGACTTCGGCAGCACCGTCGAAGTTCACCTCCGGCATCACGCCGCAGGACGAAGTAATCCTCGATCCCTCCGACTCCCTCATCAGCGCGACCGTGCAGTCCAGATGGCTCCGTGGATGAGAGTGCATCGCGCGCAATGATTCGCTTCGCCAACTAGGCTTCATCGCAATCAGTCTCTCGCGTTTCTCGGGCGCCTCATCGTCTCGCAACCCTCGCCTCCGCCTGCCTCTTGTCGGCGGTTGCCACGCCGGTCGGGCCCAACTACAGCCGCCCGCCCGCAGCTGGCCTCGCGCCGGAGTTCAAAGAGCCCGGCCCCGACCACCTTCAAGGAGTAGACGGCTGGAAGGCCGCGCAGCCCAGCGACCACACTCTGCGCGGCAACTGGTGGGAGACCTTCAACGACCCGCAGCTCAACGCGCTCGAAGAGCAGATCGATCCCGCCAACCAGACGCTGAAAGCAGTCCGACGCCAACTTCGCGCCGCCTCGCGCGCGCCGATCGGACTCTATCGCGCAAATCAAGCGCCCACGCTCAGCATCGGCCCCGTCCGTCGGCGCACTCCGCGACTCGGCTCAACGAGCCTTACGCCGGATCCGTCGCCACCGCCGGCGGCCAGGGCGACCGGCAACTTCCTCCTCCCGCTCGACCTCAACTACGAGATCGATCTCTGGGGCCGCATCCGCCGCAGCGTTACCGCCGCCAAGGAGCAGGCGCAGGCCTGCGACGCCGACCTCGAAACCGCCCGCCTGAGTCTGCACGCCGAGCTCGCCATCGACTACTTCGGCCTGCGCGCCGACGACGCCCAGAAGAAGCTGCTCGATGACACCGTCGCCAGCCTACCAGCACGCCCTGCAGCTGACCGAGGACCGCTACAACGGCGGCGCGTCGCCGCTCTCCGACGTCACCCAGGCCCGCACCCAGCTGCAGACCGCGAGGTGCAGGACTCCGACGTCACCATCCAGCGCGCGCGACTACGAGCACGCCATCGCCGTGCTCACCGGCCAGGCGCCCGCCGCGCTCACCTCGCGGCCACGCCGGTCACCGTCGATCCGCCCGCCATCCCGGTCATCCCCGGCGCGCTGCCCTCGCAGTTGCTGGAGCGCCGTCCCGACATTGCCGGCGACGAACGCCGCATGGCCGCCGCCAACGAGCAGATCGGCATCGCGCAGGCCGCCTTCTATCCCACGCTCGACCTATCAGCGCCCTCGGGCGGCCTGCTGAGGGCACCTCCATCATCAACGTGTTCACCTGGCCCAGCCGCTTCTTCGCCGTCGGCCCCACGCTCACGCAGACCCTCTACGATCACGGCCGCCGCCAGGCCGGCTCTGATATCGCCATCGCCCAGTACGACGCCACCGTCGCCAGCTACCGCCAGGACACGCTCACCGCCTTCCAGCAAGTGGAGGACATCCTCGCCGCGCTCGCGTATGCTCGAGACCGAAGCCGCCCAGCAGCGCGCTGCCACTCGAGTCCGCCGCAGCAGTCGCTCGATCTCTTCAACACCCGCTACGAAGGCGGCGTCGACACCTACCTCCAGGTCGTCACCTCGCAAACCGCCGCGCTGCAGAACCAACGCAACGACATCGAGATCACGCGCCGCCGCCTCGACGCCAGCGTCCTGCTCATCAAAGCCCTGGGCGGAGGCTGGACCACCACCCAACTTCCAGCCAACCCATAGTTCGCTGCCCCGCTTGTTTTTTCTCACTCACTTCGCAAAAGTGTCATCCTGAGCGAAGTTGCTCGCGCCTTTGCGAGCAACTGAGTCGAAGGACCTGCAGTTGCTGTTGTTGCCTGTTTTTTCTCCACACCCTTAAAGATGTGTCATGTTGAGCGAAGCCGCATACCCCGCCAACGCCCCACCAGCTCCCGCGCCGCCTCACCCCACTCTGCAAACCGAAACTCAAACCCTGCCTCCAGCAATCGTCCAGGAACCACCCTCCTGCTCTTCAGCACAAGCTCCGATTCGGTCCGCATCGCCCACGTCCCTACCTCCACCATCCACTCCGCCGACGGCAGTCCAAACTCAATCCCCCACGCCTCCCGCAGTGCCTCCATAAACGCCCTGTTCGGCAGCGGATTCGGCGCAGCTAAATTAACCACTCCCGCGAACCCCTCTTCCGCAATCAGCCACTCCACCGCCCGCACAAAATCGACCTCATGAATCCATGAAACATACTGCGTCCCGCGCCCCGTCGTCCCGCCCAGCCCATGCCTCACCAATCCCAGAAACACATCGAACACGCCACCCGCATCCGGACTGAACGTCATCGCACTCCGCAGCGCAACCTTCCGCGTCCGCGGCGTAGCCGTTGAGAAGAAAGCCTCCTCCCAACCCTTCGCCACATCAATCGAAAAGTTCCACGTATCCGGAGCGCCCACCTCGCCTCCGCCCAGCTCCCCCGTAAATTCATCCATCGGCCGGTCTAGCGCATGACGATAGATAGTCGCAGTGCTCGCATTCAGCCACGTCGCCGGCGGACTCTTCAACCCACCGACCACCTCATTCAGCAGCCGCGTCGACACCACCCGCGACTCAAAGATCTCCCTCCGGTTTTCCGCCGTATACCGGCAGTTCACGCTTCGCCCTGTCAGGTTGATCAACACATCGCTCCCCTCGACCGCCGCCACCCAGTCCCCTTGTGTCGCTCCATCCCAAACCATCACCCGCCACGGAGCCTCCACCATCCTCCGGCTCAACACCGTCACCTCATGGCCCTCCCCATGAAAATGCCGCGCCAGCATCTGCCCCACCTGCCCACTCCCACCCGGAATCACGATCTTCATACCGCGAGTCTACCGTCCGCAGCCACACTTTACCGTTACCTTACAACGCTTTCAACCTCTAAATACCGCCGCCAATCCTCCGACTCCGCGACCCGCTTCACCACCTCATTCCGTTCGTTCAGTAAAGACGTCATGTATCGCCGCAACACCAGCACCTCCGCCACCCGTCCCAACACTCCCAGCGGAGCGGCAAAGCAAAAAACATCTCGCATCTCCGTCCCACCACCCTCCAGCGTCCGAAAGTAGTGGTCGCGCTGCATCGACCTGAAAGCCCCGCTCACCATCGTGTCCTGAAAATATCGTGGCGCATCCATCGCCGTAATCTCGCTCGTCAATCTCTGCCTCACCCCAAAGTGCCGCGCCCGCCAGGTCACCCGTTGCCCCAGCCCAATCAACCCTGTAACCGGCCCATCCGCTACTCCGCCCGCACCCACCCGCTCCAGTGCGACCGCCTCCTCACCCCAGTGCACATTCCCCAGCACATGCACCTCTATACTCCGCGCGAGATCGAAACACCGCTCCACCGGCGCCGCAATTACCGTCACCTCCTCAAGCCTCACCATGACACCAATCTTGCCTCGGTGTCACAGGTCTTGCAAGCGACTTCATCAAAACCGGTAAATCGCCCCCGTAGCCACCCGCAGATTATTCTGCCGGTCATTCACCGCATTCGGAACCTGCGTGTAAACATAATCGATCTCGATGATATTCAACCCCAGGTGATCCTTCAGCCGAGTCGTCACACCACCGCCGCCCATCAACCCAAACGAATTCCGGTTAACGGTGAACTCAAAATTCACATCCTCCTTCGCACCACCAAACAGCGCCTCGCCATAGGGAACCCAGCGCGTATGATTCCGCTTGGTATAGCGCGCCCCAAACAGATAATTGATGATCGTGATGTCCTGCCCCGAGTTGTCCGCGTTGTTCACGTGCGCGACCGTCAGGTCAGCCACTGCCGCCCACTGCTCGCGCAGGTTATACGCGAACGAGGCGCTGCCACCGTTGAACCCGAAGCACCCGCACTGCCCCGGAGGCGCATTCGCGCGAATGTAGTTGTAGTTGAAGCCAACCTCGCCCCGCGGAATGCCTTCCTCCGACAATCCGTAACTCGCGCTGCCGCCGGCAGGCATGGCCTGCGCGTGAAGCGCCACTGGTACAACCGCGAAAAGTGCAATCAGAACAGCCCTCGAAAGATACATCAAATATTCTCCTACTGCACCACAAGCGTGGTGGTTGCGGTGTGTTGGATGGGACCTTCCGTGCCGGTCACTTGGATTGAGTACGTATTTGGATCGAGTGCGAAGTAGCCTCCCGCGCAACCCGTCATGGCCGCGATCGGCAGCAGCGACGCCAGTGTCAGCAGCGCCAGCATCATCAGCCGTGGCATCTGCTTCCGGTACCGGCGAACCGCGCCCAATCCAGCCAGGCCAAGAATCGCCAGCGAAACCGGCACGCCGCCATTGGATCCAGGCACCGCGGGTGCGTGATTCGCAGCCTTCAGCGTGCTGCTCGTCGTCAGGCTAAGCGTAACAGTCGTCGGCCCGCTGCCCGCCTTGATAACCGCGGGAGAGAAGGTGTAAGTAGTCCCCGTCGGCAGCCCCGCAACAGTCACGGTCGTATCGTTCAGGAACGTGCTCGCTCCCACAGGGGTCAGTACGAACGTGTAGCTCGTCGTGCCGCCCGGGAACATCTTCTGCTCCGTCGTACCTGTAGCCGCATTCGTAAAGTCCGCCACAATGTTCGCCACGGGCGCCGACGTACTCGGCATAAAGCCCGTATCGCCCGAGTAGCTCGCCGTGATCTGGTGCGACCCCGCCGTCAACGAACTCGTCGCGAACGCCGCGTTGCCGCTCAGAGCCAGCGACACAATCGCCCCTCCATTCGTGCTCAGCGGAGCCGTCCCCAGAGCCGTGCTCCCGTCGTAGAACGTGATCATGCCCGTAGGTGTCGGAGTCGGCGCAGTCACATTCGCAGTAAATGTAACCATGCTGTTTACAAGTTGAATCGGCGAGCTCTCCGTCACCACAACCGTCGTCGGAGTCCTGTTCACCACCTCGCTCAATGGCGCAGAGGTAGCAGCGCTGTAGTTGGAATCGCCCGCGAACGTCGCCGTAATCGGGTGTGTCCCCGAACTGAGCGACGAGGTCGTGAACGTTGCAATCCCCGCCGGGCTGATCGTTCCCACGCCAAGCACCGTCGTGCCGTCGTAGAACGTCACCGAGCCCGTCGCCCCGGCATTCACCGCTGCCGTAAACGTCACCGGCTGATTCAGCGTAGCCGGGTTCGCCGAAGCCGTCAGCGTCACGCTCCCCGCGCCCTTCGCCACATTCACATTGGTCGCAGGCGACGTCGCCGAGTTATAGCTCGCATTCGACTGCGTCGACGCCGTAATCGGATCGGACCCCAGGGGCAGCGTCGACGTAGTAATCGTCGCCACGCCATTCACAGCCGTGCCCGTCCCAATCACCGTGCCACCGTTATAGAACGTCACCGGCCCCGTAACGCCTGTCGGAACTGTCTCCGAGATCGTCACCGTGGCGCCCAACAGCGGATTGTTCGGCGTCACCACCGGCGGTGCCAGCACCGGAGTCACCTTCACAACGTTCACCGTAGTCGCCGGCGAGGTGGCAGGATTGTTATTCGCATCTCCCGGTGTCGAAGCCGTGATCTGGTCCGACCCAACCGGCAGCGAAGGCACCGTCAGCGTCGCAACGCCACCTACAACCGTCCCCGTCCCAATTGCCACGCCACCGTCATAGAACGTCACCGGCCCCGATACCCCCGTCGGAACCGTCTCCGTAATCGTCACCGGCGTGATTGCATCCATGTTGGTGGACGAAACCCCCGGCGGCGGCAGCGTCGGCGAGTTTTTATTCACCGTCTGCGTCAGGGTATTCGAAACGCCGGAATTATCGTTCGAATCGCCGCTATAACTGGCCGTAATTGGGTCACTTCCGGCCGGCAGCGTATTTGTTGTAACCGTCGCCGCGCCATTTGCAACAGTTCCAGTGCCAATTACCGTTCCGCCATCGGAGAATGTAACTGTACCAGTTGCAGTGGTAGGCACCGTCGCCGTAAACGTCACCGACTGCGTGGCGTTCGAAGGATCCGACGACGAAGTCAGCACCACAGTCGGCGAACTCTTGCTCACCGTCTGCGTCGTTGAGCCGCTCGCCGGCGCATCGTTCGTGTCGCCGCTATAGCTCGCCGTAATCGTATCGCCGCCCACCGGCAGGGTGCTCGTCGTTACCGACACCGTCCCGGTCGGGCTAACCGTACCCGAGCCCAGCGTAGTGCCCCCGCTCGTAATCGTCACCGTCCCCGTCGTTCCCGGCGGCACGCTGGCCGTAATCGTCACTGGCGAGCCGTACGTGCTCGGCCCCGATGTCGTCACCGTCACCGTCGGAGTGCTCTGGCTCACCGTCTGCGTCGTCGAGCCGCTCGCCGCCGCGTTGTTCGAGTCGCCGCCGTAGTTCGCCGTAATCGTGTCGCTTCCCACCGGCAGCGCACTTGTCGTGATCGTCACCGTCCCGCCCGCGCTTACTGTGCCCGAGCCCAGCGTTGCGCCGCCGCTCGTAAACGTCACCGTCCCCGTCGGCCCCGCTGGCACACTGGCTGTAATCGTCACCGGCGAACCGTATGTGCTCGGCCCCGATGTCGTCACCGTCACCGTCGGCGCCGTCTTGTTGATCGTCACCGTCGTTCCCGGCGACGTCGCAGGATTGTTGTTCGCATCCCCAGGCGTCGAAGCCGTTATTGTGTTCGATCCGAGCGGCAAAGTGGTCACCGTGATCGTCGCAACGCCCCCGGTAACCGTGCCCGTCCCGATCGCCGTGCCTCCGTTATAGAAGGTCACCGGACCGGAAACACCCGTCGGCACCGTCTCTGTAATCACCACCGGAGCTCCTACCACTGCATTGCTCGGATTCGCGACCGGCGGAGGCAGTGTCGGAGAATTCTTGACCACCGTCACCGTCGTTCCCGGCGACGTCGCAGGATTGTTGTTCGCGTCTCCGGGAGTCGAAGCCGTAATCGTGTCCGTACCCAGCGGCAGCGAAGGCACCGTCAACGTCGCGACACCACCAACAACCGAGCCCGTCCCGATCGACGACCCACCGTCATAGAAGGTCACTGGACCGGAAACACCTGTAGGCACCGTCTCCGTTATCGTCACCGGCGAACCCGCGGTCGGACTGCTCGGATTCAAAACCGGTGCAGGCAGCGTCGGCGTCTTCTTCGCCACCGTCACCGTCGTCCCCGGCGAGGTCGCAGGATTGTTGTTCGCATCCCCAGGCGTCGAAGCCGTAATTGTGTCCGTACCCACCGGCAGCGAAGGCACCGTCAACGTCGCGACACCACCAACAACCGTACCTGTCCCGATCGCCGTCCCACCGTCATAGAACGTCACCGGTCCCGACACCCCCGTCGGCACCGTCTCCGTTATCGTCACCGGCGATCCCGTAGTCGGGCTGTTCGGATTAACACCCGGCGCAGGCAGCGTCGGCGAAGCTTTGCTCACAGTCTGCGTCGTCGTACCGCTGGCCGGATTATTGTTGCTGTCACCGCCATAGCTCGCCGTAATCGTATCGCTTCCCACCGGCAGCGTGCTCGTCGTCACCGTCACCGTGCCCGTCGGACTCACCGTGCCGGATCCCAGCGTGGTTCCACCGCTCGTAATCGTCACAGTGCCCGTGGTCCCAGTCGGCAGCGTCGCGGTAATCGTCACCGGCGAACCGTATGTGCTCGGCCCTGATGTCGTCACCGTCACAGTCGGCGTGCTCATGCTCACTGTCGTCGTCGCCGTGCCGCTCTCCGGATTATTATTTTTATCCCCCCCGTAGCTCGCCGTAATCGTGTCGGTTCCCGCAGGCAGGCTGCTCGTCGTGATGCTCAAGGTCCCGGTCGAGTCCACCGTGCCCGAGCCCAGCGTAACCCCGCCGCTCGTAATCGTCACCGTACCCGCCCTCACCGCCGAAACAGTCGCGCTAATCGCCACTGGTGAGCCATACGTGCTCGTACTCGGAGCGGTCACCGTCACCGTCGGCGAATTCTTGTTCACTGTCACCGTAGTTCCGGGCGACGTCGCAGGATTGTTGTTCGCGTCCCCAGGCGTAGAAGCCGTAATCGTATCCGTGCCCGCCTGCAGCGAAATCCCCGTCAGCGTGGCAATTCCGCCCGTGATCGGTGCAGTCCCCAGCACCGTCGTGCCGTTATAGAACGTCACCGGCCCCGACACTCCCGTCGGCACCGTCTCCGTAATCGTCACTGGCGCCCACGCCATCGGGCTGCTCGGATTCACCACCGGCGCAGGCAGCGTCGGACTAGCCTTACCCACCGTCTGGTTCGTGCTTCCGCTAGACGAGTTATAGTTTCCATCTCCACCATAGCTCGCCGTAATCGGATCCGTTCCCACCGGCAGCGAGCTCGTCGTCACAACAAAAGTCCCGTCGCTCCCGACGCTTCCCGTGCCGATAGTCGTGGTCCCGCTCGTCAACGTCACCGTCCCTGTCGCACCCACCGGCAGAGTCGTCGTAATCGTCACCGTCGCGCCATAGGTGCTCGCTCCCGACGTCGTCACATTGACCACCGGCGTGTTCTTGTCCACCTCCTGGACAAGAACCGGAGAGGTAGCCCCGCTGTGTGATCCGCCTCCGGTGTACACGCCGGTGATGTTATGCAGCCCCACCGCGAGGCTCGACGTCGTATACGTCGCCGTGCTCCCACTGATGGTGCCTGTACCCAACGTAGTTGTGCCGTCCATGAACGTGACGCTGCCCGTCATACCCGCGGCCACCGTTGCTGTAAACGTCACTGTCTGCGAGTACGTCGATGGGTCCAGCGACGAAGCCACCAAAATATACGCTACCGTCACAGTCATCGAGCTCGACGTGCTAGGGTTGTAGTTCGAATCCCCACCGAACACCGCCGTCAGCACATCCGAGCCCACCGGCAGCGAGCTCGTCGTCAGCGTCGCAACTCCACCCGTCAGCGTCCCTGAAGGCAGCAGCTGCGTAGCCCCGTTGTAGAACTTCACCTTCTCACCGTCGGTTGTCGTCGTCGGCGGCCCTACCGTGTATGGATTCAGCGTTGCCGTCAGCGTCACCGGCTGTCCCGCCAGCGTCGCCGACGTCGGCGACACCGCAAGCGCCAGCGTCGTGGGCGTCGGCGCAGCCAGCAGCGCAATCGTCGTCGACGCGCTCGTCAGGTAGGTGGTGTCGCCCGAGTAGCTCGCGTCCACATTATGCGTGCCGCTGCCCAGTGGATACAGCGCCACACCCGCCAGCGCAGCCGCCGACGCGCTCTGCTGCACCTGGCTCAGCGACACCGCTGCCCGCGGAGTATCCGCATCCGTGCCAATCAGGTCTGCATTGCCGTCGTTGTTGAAGTCGCCCGCATTCACCGCATACGTCAGCGCAAAGTCCCCGATAGTCGGCTCCGTATACGCCTGGAATGTGCCGTCGCCATTGCCCAGATACACCAGCGCTCCATAGCTTCCGCCCGCGATGATGTCCGGTTTCCCGTCGCCGTTCACGTCCGTCAGGTGCGGATCCGACGGAATGTCCGAGCTATACGTAACCGTAGGCTGGAACGTCCCATTGGCTTTCCCCGTAATCGAATCGGCTTTCCCGATAAGCACAAACAGGCTGGGCCCCACGTCCGGCGGTGTTCCTGTGATCGTCGTCGAAACCACATCCGGAACACCGTCGCCGTTCGTATCGCCGGTCGTAAGAAATTCACCCACCTTGCTCGCAATCAGCGTCGGCGTATTGAACGTGCCGTCGCCCACTCCCGTCGCAAGATACAAATCCGAAAGCTGGCTGCTGCTCGCCGCGGTATTGATCGCGTACAGCAGATCGTCGTGTCCGTCGCCATTGAAGTCTGCCACCACCACATCGTGCAGCTCGGACGAAGGCGACAGCACCGTCACAGGCGTATTGAACGTGCCGTCCCCATTGCCCGTAAAGATCATGATGTTCTGCTGCAGATGGTTCGACACTGCAAAGTCGATGATGCCATCGCCGTTGAAGTCGCCGATAGCAATGCCCGCCACATCTCCCGCCGTGTACGACACCGGCGCATTGAACGTGCCGTCCCCATTGCCCAGCAGGATCGTCAGGCTCCCGGTGCTGCCCGTCGAGCAGCCCAGCGCCACATCGGTATTGCCGTCGCGGTTGAAGTCCGCCAGCAGAATCTTCATCGCGATGGCGCCCGACGGGCAGCCCGTGTAGTTCACCTTCGACTGGAACGTGCCATCTCCATTGCCCAGCAGCACAGTAATCGTCTGCGAGTAGTCGCCCGTCACCACGTCCAGATTGTTATCGGCATTCAGATAAGCCGACGCAATCGCCACCGATCGCTTCGGTGTGGTGCTCGTCGCGATGGCAAACGGAGAACCTGGCGCCTCCGAAAACGTAGTGCTCAGCACCGACGCGCCCAGCGGCTCCTGACCCAGTTGGTTATTCCCTGCGCTCGTGTCCAGGAACGACACATTCCCCGTCGGCCCTATAAACACGCTGCCAATACCCGCCACCGTGCCCGAGAGCGTATACGCCCCAACCGTCCCCGTCGACCCGATAGTCGTGGTCGACGCGTACTTGCCCACAACCGTGTAAGACACCGTGTTCGATGTGCTGCTCGAATAGTTGTTATTGGCTTGATACACAGCCATGTATTTGTGCACGCCCAGCGCCCCGCTGCCGATCTTCAGCGTCGCCGTCGCACCCGGCGAAGTCAGCTGCACCAGTCCAAGCGCCGAGTTGTTCTCGCACACCGTCGCCGACGCATCGCAAAACAAAACCATGCCGGACGTCACAGGGTTCACCCCGTCCGTCACAGTCGCAGTCAATGTAACCGGAACCTGGTAAGAGACCGAGGGATTCGGCCCCGACGGGTTCGATATAACCAGCGTCGTCACAGACTGGACAGCCGTCGCCCACGCCGCCGGAACACTCAGCGTGATCCACGTCAGCAGCAACGACCGTAACGTGCTCCGGAACAAAGACCGGCGCACAACCGTAGCTACTCCAGCTACTCTCGATTGAAACCCAGCAAAATAATTCGCACGGGAAGACAGGTGGGCCATTGGGGAGGGTCCTCGTCGTTATGCGTTTCAAAGTCACCCCAAAAGTAACCTGCACTTTTTTGCATAGGTATCACACGAAAGTTGCAACCCCCGTATTTCGCGGCCATAAGCAAGCCTTCAGAGTCCGCCGCCAAACCGCACGGGATCTATAGATAGCTGAAAGATGCGTCCCTATTGCTCTTGCGAAGAAAACACGTGCTTCACCCACACCACCATCCGCCACACAACGCCGCCAGCCCGTCAGCGATATAACCCAAAAGCGTCATCTCCACTCCAGCGGCCTTCTCCTCAATCCCACCACCAAAGTCATAATTTTCAGCGCAGCGAGAAACCTGCATTTTTGCTTTTCCATTTCTCTGTCTCTTGTCTGTCATTCCACAGCGCATTCGTTCATCATTCAGGCGCAGCTTTCTCATTCAGGCGCAGCTTTGTCATTCAGGCGCAGCTTTGTCATTCCGGCGCAGCTTTATCATTCCGGAGCAGCTTCATCATTCCGGCGCAGCTTTATCATTCCGGAGCAGCTTCATCATTCCGGCGCAGCTTCATCATTCCGGAGCAGCTTCATCATTCTGGAGCAGCTTCATCATTCCGGCGCAGCTTTGTCATTCTGAGCGCAGCTTTGTCATTCTGAGCGCAGCTTTGTCATTCTGAGCGCAGCGAAGAATCCCCGCATTTCGCTCTTGCCGTTGCTTATTCTGTTTTTGTCGTTGCCTGTTCTTTTATTTGTCATTCCGCAGCTTTTTGTTTGTCATTCCGCAGCCTTTTGTTTGTCATTCCGCAGCCTTTTATTTGTCATTCCGCAGCGCAGCGGAGGAATCTGCTTCTCGCATTTGCTCTTGCCGTTGCTTCTGAGATAGGTCCAGACTTCAGTCCGGACATCTCGAACCCGCAAAAATCCGGGCTTCAGGGGATGCTGAAAAACCCTCTCTTGCGGAAGGGCACACCTTCAGAGCCTGTCCTGAGCGAAGCCGAACGGATGCCGTAAGCGGCATCATTTCAGTGGGCTTTAGCCCCGGGTTCTCTCTTCTCGGGCCACAAAATCCCTTTTTCAGCAACCGACTTCAAAATCTTCAACAGAGCAGGTTGTTCCGTCCCTTATATGCGCCTATCGAGCGTCACGCCTCGCGAATGACGCACTGTAGCTGGGTAGCTCAATGGTTGATTACCACCATGCAAATCAGGGCACCAACTCCATCATCACATCAATATCAATGTGGCGCGTGCTCCCCGCGACGTCCACCGATCCCAGGATCAGCGGTTTGCCAGGCGTCAGAAATGACGAGCCCTCAAGCGAGGTCTGCCGAATAATCGGATCCTGCGCGAGCCCTCCGGGCCTTTCGTCCGCCACACTCAACTGCTCCACCCTCGTCCTCAACCTCACGCCGTTCACAAAGTCATCCAACATCGCGTCAAAGTTCATCCCCACGTCGAGGTACTGGATCTGAGTCTGTTCCGTTAGCTTGCCTGCATCGTATGTGCCTGTCACAATGGGCACCTTACTTCCTTGTTTCAAAACCGTCCGTTGTCCCGCAACCACAATCATCGTGTAATGCTGCGTTCCAACTCGCTTGCTGCCATCAATCTCGGTAAGAGTGTATGTTAGCCGATAGGTCTTCTTTGGCCTGTCTAACTCACTCAAAATCTTCTGTATCTGCGCCACTTGGTCAGGGGTAGTGCTTACAACAATCGCATTCTGGCTGGGAACGAAATAGATCTTCACCGTCGGAGCAACTAGGTTCCGAAGGGCGCTTACGATCTCATTACCGTCACTCACCTGGCTGGTATTGTTCAGGTAGAAGGTTTGCTGCACGAAACCGGCGGTCGAACCCTGCTTCGCATCCGAAGCCTTCTCGGTCTGGGTCCAGCCGCTCGGCCCAGACAAAGCCAGGGCAAAAGCTATTGCAAAAATCGTTCTTCCAAGGATCATATTCATCTTTCCTCTCTCATCGCTCCACAATTTCACTCGTGACCTTCTGCTCCTGATTCCTCTAAAGACTGCTCTTCCTGGAAGAACCGTTTAACGTCGGCCTTCTCCTTCTCATCGCGAGCTGCTCTCTTCTCGGGCTCCAGCATAGCCAACTCCTCCGGGTCGCCTCGGCGCACCACTTGCAGCAACAGCCTCTCCTGTTCCGTCAAAGGAACTTCCGGTGCCGGCTGGCTGGGTGCCATCATCTCGCTCACCGCCAGCGAATCCTCGTCACTCGTCACAATAGGCTCTTCTTTCTTACTCTTCGCTGTCACCCTCAAAATAGGGTCATGCGGCCTGGCCGCTGCGATCGCGCTATCCTCCGCTCTCACGGCGTCAGTCGCTTCAATTGCGGCTGGCTTGACCGTTGTCGGCGCTTCCGTGGAATTTTTCGAGTGATTTATCCTCACTGTAACCATCGAAGTTACAATTACACTTGCAACACAGGCTCCCCACGCCCAGGACGGCATTACACGCGACCAATCGCGTCTTACAGGCGTCGCCTGGCTATGATTCTGCAACCGCGTCGCTACCCGACGCTTCATCCCCTCTGGGGCCTCGGCATCGCGCACAGCTGCTAGCAGTCGATCCACCAATTCATCCGAATTCTTCATGTTCACCCCTTCTCCAACCGCTCACGCAGCCGTGCCCGCGCCCGGAACAACAATGAACGCACACTCGATTCACTTCTTCCCACCACCTTCGCTATCTCCGCCGTTCTCAGCTCATCCATCGCGGAGAGCAGCAGAACATCGCGTTCTCCCTTCGGCAGCCGTTCTATCTCTCTTAGCGCAGACTTGATGTCCTGCTCTTCTTGAAAAGCAGCGTCTGGCGGCAGACTCCTCGATACCAGCGCTGCCGCGAACTCATCGTCCATCTGATCTGTCGGTACACGCCGCCGCCGGTCGAGCGCCAGATTCCACGTAATCCGTACCAGCCACGGGCGCATCTCCCGCACATCCCTCAATCGTCTCTGTTGCAACACTCTCACAAATGTGTCCTGAACCACATCTTCAGCCTCATCCGAATTGCGCAAGACCGAGAAGGCCACCCGGTACAGCAAACCGGAATATTCACTTACAAGTGACGCGACATCGGGTTCTGCGCTTGTTGAGACTGCGGCAAACCAACGCACGCTTTCTTCCCCGATCTCGGCCATGGCATCCTTCTACTTCAAAGACTCCTAACCCATCTTTTCGCTCGACTTTATTTTGTATGGCGCCGCATTCGTCTGAAAGCGGACAATTGAACCGTAAACAGGCTTGGACGGATGAAATCCGAACAACATCGGTGCCGTGCCCAACGTGTCCCGCAAAACCCGGGCTTTTCGGAAAGTTCATCGCCAAGCCACGCATCCAACGAATCGATTAGTCCCGATAAATCACCTTATGTCTTCTAACCGCCCGTCCCGGGACTCAAACTGCCTCATCAACCGTTCTCGTTTTAATCCGTGCCCATCCGCGCAGATCCGCGGTCGACCCCTTAGCCAACTATTTTTCGCGAAATTCCCCAGCAAAATCGCATGTCAAGCCCCCGCCCACCCCATAAATCGAACTAACTCCATCCAAGCCAGCACTTAGCGAACAAAAGAAAAGTGAGCATCAGTTATGTGCCATCCAGTAAAATAGAATTAGAAGGAAACAAAGAAAGCCCCGGCCAAAACCGGGGCTTCGCTCTTTAAAATCGATTTCTCTGAGATATCGCCTGTAAGTCCTTTGCCTGGACGAATTTGGCCATAAGTCGTTTGTTTGGAAGAATTTGGCAGAGGATGCACTGGCTATATCATAGCAGCCATTGAACTTACACCCAGGATACGGGGGGTGTCCCCCCCCAGAAAGGAGGAGCAACATGCGCCAAGGCAGCAACCAATCCGATCCCCGCCGCGCTACATCCCCGGCAGCCAGCCAGCACAGCCCACGGCCCGCGCTGACATCTGCCCGATATACCGCTTCGAGTCGAACTTCCGCCCTGTCGAAGCGCCCGACATGTACCGTATCTTTCCGAACACCGGCCGCTCCGTCCACGCCCGATCGAACTTCCCCAGCACGCCCATGCGATCCCCGCATATCCATTCGGATCCCGGCCGTCGAGAAGGTATTTGTCGTTCAGATAAATCGCAGTACCTCACCGCGGTCGCCGAATCCGGAGTCCACTCCAGGATCTTTTTGGCCCAGTACATTCGCAGATAGTTGTGCATCCACCCAAAGTGCACCATCTGCAACTGCCCGGCGTTCCACAGCTCATCGTGCGTCTCCGCGCCTTCGAGCTGAGCTGGTGTATATAGATACTCGCGCTCATCCCGCGCATGCTCGGCGATCGTCGCCTTCGCCCAGCTCTCCGCGACCTCGGCGGTATCGTACTTCGGCGTGTACCTGACAAAGTTCACCGCCAGCTCCCGCCACACAATCAGCTCGTTGAAGTAAGCATCACGCGCGCCGCGCAGCGCCGGGTTCTTCTTCACCGCGGCCTCCACCGCCAGCGCGATCGTCAGCGGCCCGATATGCCCGAAGTGCAGATAAGGCGACAGCCCCGAGGTCCCATCCACCTCCGGATGGTTCCTCCTCGCTTCATAGTCCTTCAGCATCCTCGACACGAACAGCTTCAACCGCTTGAGCGCAGCGTGCGTCCCGCCGGTCCAGGCCTCAACCGGCCTCACGCTCCGGTCAAGCTCCTTCCATCCGCGAGTCATGTCCTCGTGGACCGAGTCGGAGTAGAAGCCCTTCGGCCGCTTCCACGCTCGCTCGGCCCGCAGGTTCTCGTAAGGATGCAGATACTCCGGCAGCAGCCGGTACAACCGAGGCCGTATGGTATACGCCCCATACTGCGCCTTCTCAATCAACTTCGACGGCACCACCACGTCGCAATCAACTGTCCAGAAAGGAACCTGCAAATCGAGCAGCTATCTCACGACGCCAGCGCTCCGGCTCGCGCATCGGGTTCTCATCCCCGATAACCATCGCCGCCCCAACCTCAGAGAACAAACGCAGATGATCGCACTTCGGAGCGCGTCGCATCACGAACGACATATTCCGCGCCGCCAGGTCCGCCTCAATATCCACCAGACCCCTGGTTCAGAAAGGCATAGTGCCGCAGATTCGCAGAGGGAAGTTCGAGATCCCAGCGAAGTACACCACCAGCGGCAACCCCAGCAGGTTCGCCACCTTCACCGCCAGGTCCACCGCATGGTTGTCGACGCCGCGCTGTGCCCGCTGCATCCAGTACACGACGCACCGCCCACAGGCATCCGGAGCACCGCCTTCACGCACAGTCACTCGCGCATCCTCGCTCAGCTCGCGCAACTCCTCCGGAACCGCCGTCTCAGCCATACCCGAAGTCTACGGCCATTCCCGGCGCCCTGTTCATCACAACCAAAAGTGCGGCCCGCAGGCCGCACTCTAGTCAAAACAATTTGCAAATCTTTACTACCAAAGTCCCCAGGCGCGGCTGATGTAGTCGGTCAACGTCATCGTAATCAGCACAAGGAACGTGAAAAAACCAGCCCCCACCGTCATCTTGACCAGGTTCGACTGATACTTCACGTGCATGAAGAACAGGATAACGATCACGGCCTTGATGCACGCAATCGCCAGAGCAATGATGGGGTTGAATACGCCAAGTCGATGTACGCGGCAACCACGGTGAGGCCGTGAACACCAGCAGCGTCCCAAAGACCATGGCATACTGCACCGGAGTCACGATGTGATGGTCGGCGTGCTCCGGGTTCGTGACATTCGAGGGATCGTGTATGTGCTCAGACATGGTCCTTATCCTTCATGCCGCAGCCGCGGCGGGTTTCACCTACTTCAGCGGGTGACGGTTGATGAGGTACAACAGCGGGAACAGGAACAGCCACACAATATCGACAAAGTGCCAGTACAAACCGAAGTTCTCAATCGGCGCCACATACCCCGCGGAGAACTCCCCTCGATTCGCCCGCCAAGTCAGCCAGAACAAAAGTACAGATGCCAATGATCATATGCAGCGCGTGCATGCCGGTCATCGCGAAGTACAGGAAGAAGAAGATCTGCGTCTTCTGCGCCATGTCCGGAGACAGCGGCTTCTCGTCGTTCGATCCCATGCGCCTGCGGATTCACGAACTCCGAAACATCGAAGCTCGACCCCGGAATGTGATGCTTCTCCCACTTCTCGTGGTACTCCACATACTTGATGCCAAGGAAGGCGAGCCCAAACAGAGTCGTCAGGATCAGGAAGATAACCAGCAGTCCCCTCTTCCGCACCTCGGCCGCCCATACACCCAGCGCCATGAAGAAGCCCGAGGTTATCAGTATGGCCGTGTTTGCCGCACCCAGCGGAACGCTCAACTGGTTCGAGGCAACAACAAAAGCGTCGTAGTACCAGTTGCGGTACAGCAGGTACGCGAAGAACAACCCGCCGAAGAACATGATTTCGGTCAGCAGGAACAGCCACATCCCGAAGGTCCCTGCCTCGCGCTGCTGCTCTTCCGGTCTCGAAGTGATGTCGGTGCTGCGGCAGCGACGCATGATGTCCTGCCTCATGCGCCTCCGCCTCATGCCCTTGTGTAGCTACCAGATGTGTTATCCAACGGTTGTCACCTCGTGTTGCCGTCTTGTGCGCAAGCCACTCATAGTCGTATGCCTCGTAGTCCACGATCGGTATCTCTTAAAGTTCTCGGTCAATCGGCGGCGACTGAATCTGCCACTCGAGCCCTGTTGCCTGCCATGGATTGTTGCCGGCAATCGCTCCATACTTCAGCGACCACGCCAGGTAGATCAGCGGCAGCAGGAACCCGACGCCCAGCACCGTAGCGCCCGCCGTCGAAAGCACATTCAGCACCTGGTACTCCGGCGGATAAGCATGATACCGGCGCGGCATCCCAAGGTACCCCAGAATGAACTGCGGCAGGAACGTCAGGTTGAACCCGATAAAGCTCGTCACCGCCGACAGCTTCGAGATCGACTCCGGATACATCCGGCCCGTCATCTTCGGCCACCAGAAATGCACTCCCGCCAGGAACGCCATCAACATTCCGCCCACCATCACAAAGTGGAAGTGCGCGACGATGAAGTACGTCTCCGTCAGGTGAATGTCCATGCCCAGCGAGCCAAGAAACACGCCGGTCATGCCGCCGATCGTGAACAGCCCGATGAACGCGAACGCATACAGCATCGGCGTCTCAAACGTGATCGACCCCTTCTGCAGCGTGAACGCCCAGTTGAACACCTTGATCGCCGAAGGCACCGCCACCAGCATCGTCAGCAGCGAGAACACCAGCGCCGAGTAGTTCGACACACCCATGATGAACATGTGGTGCGCCCACACGAAGAACCCGAACAGCGCAATCGCCACCGACGAAAACGCCACCGCCGTATAACCAAACACGCGCTTCCGGCTGAATGTACTGATCACCTCCGAGATCACGCCCATGCCCGGCAAAATCATGATGTACACCGCCGGATGCGAGTAGAACCAGAAGAGGTGTTGGAACAGCAGCGGATCGCCGCCCTTGGTCGGATCGAACACGCCAATTCCGAACAACCGCTCCAGCGCCACCAGCACCAGCGTAATCGCCAGCACCGGCGTGCCCAGCACCATCAGCACCGACGCCGCATAGTTCGACCACACAAACAGCGGCATCCGGAACCACGTCATACCCGGCGCGCGCATCCGGTGGATGGTCACGATAAAGTTCAGCCCGGTAAAGATCGAGCGGAACCCCGCGACGAAGATCGCCGATCGCCGCCGTGATCACATGAGTGTTCAGGTAGTGCGTCGATAGCGGCGTCGTAAACGTCCAGCCGGTATCGACTCCGCCCAGCACCAGCGCCGCCAGCGTCAAGGTTCCGCCCACCAGATACAGGTACCAGCTCAACAGGTTGATCTTCGGAAACGCCAGGTCCTTCGCGCCGATCATGATCGGGATCAGGAAGTTTCCGATCGTCGCCGGCACGCTCGGCACCAGGAACAGGAACACCATGATGATGCCGTGCATCGAGAACATCTTGTTGTAGGTGTCCGACGCCATCAGGTCCGGCTGCGGCGTCAGCAGCTCCAGCCGAATCATGCCCGCAAACGCTCCACCGATAAAGAAGAACACCGTGATCGAGATCAGGTACATGATCGCGATTCGCTTGTGATCACCGGTCAACAACCAGCTCAGCATGCCGTCTTCATTATTGAGGTAGTTCCGCTTCGGCATCTTCGCCGTCTTCTGGTCGGGCAGGTTTACGATTGTTGAACTGCGTTGCACTCATGGCTTCACCACCCCCGGCGTTGTCGGCGCCGCTTGGTTGGACTGCGATGTGGTCAGCGTCTGCTGCACACGGTAATTGCTATTCAAGATTCTTGATGTACTCCACCAGGTCGATCAAGCCGTCTTCGCTGATCTGCCCCTGGTAGGTCGGCATGATCGGCGCGAATCCAGCCGTAACATGCTGCGACGGATTCAGAATCGCATCGCGCAGATATGCTTCGTTCACCAGCACCTGCTGACCCGTTCGCCAGCTGCAGCTTCGATCCGTACACCCCCGCAAGGTTCGGCCCACGCGCCGTCGGCGCTGCCGGAGTGGCACGCGTTGCAGCCCATGCTCGCAAACAGTCGCTCGCCGTTCTGCGCCAGCGACATGCCGCTGGTCGATCCCTCCGTCCACTTCTGGTAATCCTCCGGACTCAGCACCGTCACCTCGCCGATCATCACCGAGTGGTTTGTCCCGCAATACTGCGTGCAGAAGATGTGATAAACCCCCGGCGTCGTCGCCTTAAACCACACCGTCGAGTACCGCCCCGGAATCACCTCGCGCTTCACCCGGAAGTCCGGAATCGAGAAGCTGTGGAACACATCCTGCGAGATCATCGTCAGTTGCACCGGACGCCCCGTCGGCACATGCAGCGCATTGATCTCGTGCTGCCCGCCCGGATGCTCCGCCTTCCACATCCATTGCTTGCCCACGACATAGATGTTCATCGCATTCGTCGGCGGAGTTGTAGATGCGGAAGTACAGCAGCGCGCCCCACACAAACACCACCAGGAACATCGCCAGCGGAATGATCGTCCACGTCGCCTCAAGCAGCGTCGAGCCTTCTATCTGGATCGCAACCGGATGCTTCTCCTTGCGATACCGGATCGAGAAGCCGAACACCAGCACCCCCACCAGGACGATGCCGATCACCGTCATCGCCAGCAGGAAGAAGTACAGCGTGTCCATCCACGGCGCGACAGTCGACGCCTCCCGCGGAAAGAGCGCGGAGTTGTTGAGCCACTTCATCAAAAATTGCCACAGTACCGGACTGATTTGCATCGTTACCCTTTATCCGTTCTCTTTCTTCGTCAGGTCGTGATCGCGCCCCAGTTTGATATCCCGTCGAAACATCAGAAACATGAACCCGCCCAGTCCGGCCACCGTTACCATGCCGCCAAGCTGCACCACCCGCGCCACAATCAGCGAGTGCTTGTTCGTCTCAGGATCGTAGTGATAGCAGTACGTCAAAATATTCGCCACCGGCGATCCAATCTTGTTGCCCGAGGCTTCAACCAACCCCAGCAGCATGTCCTTCGGCGAATACTCCACGCCCAGGTAGTACTGCGCCAGTTTGCCATCCGTCGTCACCAGCTCAATCGAGCTCGCGTGCGCAAACTGCGTCAGCTTCCCATCCGGCCCCGGAACACGCACATAGCCAAAACCCACGGCATCCGTCACTGCATCGATCGCCGGCTTCTGACCGGTCAGATAATGCCAGCCTGCCGCTGTCTCCGGACGCCCATATCGCTTCAGGTAGAACGCCTTCTTCTTGCGCAGCCATCTCCGGGGTCTCGGTCGGGTCGATGCTGATGATCACCACATCGAAGTCCTTGCCCGGTGTCAGGTGCACCATCTCGAGCGCGCCCGTCAGGCCGTCCATCTCCTCCGAGCACAGCATCGGGCAGTTGTAGTACACCAGCGCAAGCACCGCCGGCCGCTTGCCGAAGTAATCCCCCAGCACCATCTGCTTGCCCGTCTCATCGACGAATGCCGCATTCAGCGGTAGCTGCTGGTTCAGATGCTGTGATACCTGCACCTTCTGCAACACCTGCGGAAGTTGGTCGCCGGTATTATCCCCGGCCTGCTTGTCTCCGTAGGACGCGACCTGCGAAAAGGCAGGCACGCCCATAAGGGTTGCGCAGCACACTGCCGCCGCCAACCACTTCGCTCGATTTGTGCGCCCACTCATCATCCCAAACCTCAACTCGTCCTTCTACTGCTATTCAAAGCGCGCCCTACTTTGCCGGAGCAGCGAGTTCCGCTGTAGCTCCGCCCTCCGCCTTGCCATAACTCAACTTCTGCTCCCGCGACTCCATCACATCCAGCTCATATCCGGTCCGCGCAAATCCAGTCGTCAACGGAGCCTGCACCTCGGGCTTCGCATCGCCAGCCAGTCTGAACCGAAGTCGCCGTAGCAGCATTCACCGGCAGGCCGCGTTGCGCAATCAACTCCATCGCCCGCGAGATCGGAATCCGGATCGCCCCGCCCCCGCCCTCAATGGTGCTGTAGTGGTTCAGCAGCAAATCCTCCCGCGCATGCAGGTCCGCCGTCGCCTGGTTGCCGTCGTCGATCTCCAGTCGCGGCGTTGGAAAGGCCGCAGTCATCTCTGCAGCTCCCTCTGCTCCAGATCGGCATCGCTCGCAAGATTCTCCCGCTCAGCCCTTTGCGACCGGTCCGCCATGCCACTTGTTCGGCTGGCCATCCTCTCTGGCCATCTCGTTGTTGATCACCCGGCCCAGCAGAAAGCAGACGACGAAAAAGATAAACACGAACCCGAACAGTCCGGCGAGAAACACTGCAACGCCACTGAACGTTGACATCCGTGACCTCATATCCCGGGTGGTCGCGCATCCGACTCGGCTCAGAATGTCTTGTGGTGCAGATCGTCGTTAGTGGGCATGTTCAGGCTCCAGAATCTCTTCAAGGTGAGGATCGTTCACGTTGACCAGAGGACGCTTCATCAACTCCGTCAGGTAGTAAGCGCCCCACAACGACAGCACGCATGCCGGCACGGTGATGTAGGCGAGAATGCCGATGTTGCCCTGCGATATGCAGGTTGCCGGCGGCATCCTTGAAGTTCGGCTCAATCAGCCAGAACATATCCACGCAGCGCGCAAAGAGCATCCAGCACGTCAGCCAGATCATCTTCGACTTGTTCCGCTTCAGGTCGCGCGACAGCAGCAGGCAGAACGGAATCACCCAGTGGAAGATGAAGTCGGCGGTGCACACATACCACCAGCCGCCATGGATTCGGTTCAGATACCACGGAATCTCGTCCGGCACGTTGCCCGACCAGATAATCAGGAACTCCGCGAACGTCAGGTAGATGTTCAGCATCACGAAGGCGAACAGGAACTTGCCCAGGTCGTGCTGCTCCGTCTTACGCAGCATCGTCTTCATCGGCTCAAAGCGCGACAGCAGAATCACGCTCAAAATGCCCAGCGCCAGCACCGCATATCCCTGGCCCACCAGGAACTGCAGCCCCCAGATCGACGAGTACCACGTCACATCCAGCGACTTGATCCAGAGGATCGCGCCATCCGTCAGCAGCACCACGTAGATAAAGATGCCGATGCCGCTCAGATTCTCAAACTTCACCCGCCACCTGTCGAAGCTCTCCTGCGTACCCGCGGCGGGATCCGCATCCCGCTCGAGCGACCACTTATTCAGGAAGAAGGCCATGGTCAGCAGCACGGCAAAGATGAGCGCGCTCTGGATGACCGCGCGGAACCGGGCTCAACATCGCCCGCTTGTCATTCGCCGTCATCCCCTGCTCCAGCGTAATCGCGCCCGCCTTCGACAGCATTCTGCGTCGCCTCATAGGTCGGGTACAGCGCCCACTGGTACAGGTGCTTCATCAGCACCAGGATCGGCACCAGCATCAAGCCCACCAGCCAGATCGTGCGGCGTCATCGCCTCCAGCGGACGCCGCAGCAGCAAACCCCATTTGCCGCCCGAAACATACTGCAGCATCAGCATCGCCAGGCCGCCGCCGGCAAAACCGAAGCAGATCATGTAGCCCAGCAGATACGCACGAAGAATGTGGTTCCTGCCCTCGTGCGAAAACGCGAAGAGCAGCGAGACGACAGCGCACACTCCCGCCACCATCAACAGCCGCATTCTCCACGCGGCGACCACCTCAGGCGCTCCCAGCATCGCCGGCAAGGTCCGCGGCCCGTGGTGGGCGTGTTCCGCCTGCTTCCCCGTTATGTTCGTGTCCAGATGCCATGCGTTTCAAGCCTTCGTTCGGAAGCTTCCGAGGGTGCTACTTGGGTGCTGCCTGTCCAGCCGGTGCTGTCTTTTGGGGTGCGGTCGTTGAAGCTGCCGGCACCGTTTCTTTCGGGATCACAAAGGATCCGCCGTCCGGCGTGCCGCGAACCGCGGTTGGAGGCATCTCCACTCCTCCATCATGTTCGCCGGAAGCCCTTCGCTCTCCGCGATATTCGAGAGCGACTCCACGTGCTCGCCCGCCGGCACGTCCGCCAGCGTCGCATTCTGGCTCAGCTGCAGCGCCTTGATGTACGCCACCACCGCCCAGCGGTCGGCCGGCGTCAGCTGCGCCGCGTAGTCCGGCATCGCTCCATAACCGTTCGTCATCACGTTGAAGAAATGGCCCAGCGGCGCAGCCTGCAGATAGCGGCGTGTGATAGTTCCCCGCCGGCGCATAGCCACGCTGCACAATCATTCCTTCGCCATTGCCCACCCGCGAGTGGCACGGCGAGCAATAGATGTTGTACCGCTCCTGCCCGCGCGCCAGAACCTGCAGCGTCACCGGGAACGGCATCGCGTCGCCCTCCTTGCCGTCGATCAGGCCGGTGTAGAAGTAGCTGTCCTCATGCAGCTGCCCGCGCGCCACCGTGTTCTCCACCTGCGGACGAACCGAGCGCCCATCCGCATAGAAATTCGTGCCCCGCTGCGGAAAGAACTTCGGCTGGTCCTGCATATCCTGCCTGCATCCGGCCAGCAGCGCCGTGCCCGCCAAAGCACCAACCATCGCAAGCTTATTCAAACGCGTCATCATCTTTCCTGATCCCTGTTCCCTGATCCCTGATCCCTGTCATTAATGGTCTACCTCCACCACCGACACCGGCGAAAAGTGCTCCAGAAACGCTCGTGTCTCGGTCGGAGAAAACTTCGGGTCCGCCGCCTCAAGGCACAGGAAGAACTTGTCCGTCGTCGCACCGTTGCGGAAGTTCGGCGCATTGAACACCGGATGATAAAGCTGCGGCAGGCCATTCAACGCAATCATCCCGAACGCCGCCGAAAATCCTGCGAACAGAATCGTCCACTCATACGCCGGAATAATGAACGCCGGCCAGGAAAACAGCGGCCGCCCCGCGATATTCAGCGGATAGCCCCAGACATTAATCCAGGTCTCCATCAGGAAGGCCGTCGTAAGGCCCAGCACCCCGCCCATAAGGCAGACCAGGGGCACCCGGGTCTTGTGAAAATTCAGCGCCCCCGCCGCCTCTTCCACCGGATACGGCGTGTAGCACTCCATGCGGCGATAGCCCGCGCTGTGCGCCTGCTCCGTCGCATAGACCAACTCGCCCGGCGTATTGAATTCAGCCAGCAATCCGTAAATTCCCTCGCGCGGCGGCATTAGACTGTCTCCTTACTCACGGTCTCGGCATCCGGGCCACCGCGCTTCACCTTCGTCTGCGGCAGCATCATCCGAATCTCCGACATCGGAATCATCGGCAGGAAGCGCACAAAAAGGAAGAACAGGAACGTGAACAGTCCCAGCGTTCCCACGTAGATCATGTAGTCCCACTTCGTCGCGCGGTACGTTCCCCAGCTCGACGGCAGGTACTCGCGGTAGAGGCTCGTCACAACGATCACGAACCGCTCAAACCACATGCCCGTATTCACAATCAGCGACAGGATGAACAGGTAGGTCACATTCACCCGCAGCTTGCGCGACCACAACGTCGTCAGCGGAATCGCGATATTGGTCAGAATCAGGATCCAGTACGCCCAGCCCATCGGCCCGAACATACGGTTCCACATCATGAAGAACTCCCAGTGGCTGGCCGAGTACCAGCTCATGAAGACCTCCATGCCGTATCCATACGCCACGATTCCACCCGTACCGATCATGACCTTCGCCATATTGTCCAGATGACGCAGCGTCACCAGGTCCTCCAGGTGATAGAACTTGCGCAACGGAATCGCCAGTGTCAGCACCATCGCGAATCCCGAGTAAACCGCGCCCGCAACGAAGTATGGCGGGAAGATTGTCGTATGCCAGCCCGCCAGCGCCGCCACCGCGAAGTCGAAGCTGATGACCGTGTGCACCGAGAGCACCAGCGGCGTCGAAAGCCCAGCCAGCAGCAGCGAAGCCGACTCATACCGAATCCAGTGCCGCGTCGAACCGCGCCAGCCCAGGCTCATCATGCCGTAGAAGTACTTCGCCAACGGCATCGTCGCCCGGTCGCGCAGCGTCCCAAAGTCCGGGATCATACCCACGTACCAGAAGAGGACCGAGATCGACGCATACGTCGACACCGCGAACACGTCCCACGCCAGTGGGCTGCGGAACTGCGGCCACACGTTCATCGTATTCGGATACGGCAACAACCAATATCCAAGCCACGGACGGCCCACGTGGATCAGCGGGAACATGCCCGCGCAGACCACCGCAAAGATCGTCATCGCCTCGGCAAACCGGTTGATCGAGTTGCGCCACGTCTGCTTGAACAGCAGAAGAATCGCCGAGATCAGCGTGCCCGCGTGGCCGATACCGATCCACCACACAAAGTTGATGATCGCGAATCCCCACGCGCCCGGAATCGTCACTCCCCAGATTCCGACGCCCTTCAGGAACAGCCACGTCACCCCGATTACCACCCCCATCGCGACGCCCGCAGCCACGATCAGCCCGAAGAACCACCCCAGCGGAGTGTTCGAGGTCAACACGATGCCCGCGATCTTCTGCGTCACCGACTTGAAGTTATGGCCCGGCGCAATCACCGCATATTCGCCGGTTCGCGGGTCGATCATCGGGTCTTCAATGGGATATTTGGTCGCCATTATGCCAGCTCCGGATTCGGGTTGATGACGCCGGCCATATACGTCGTACGCGGTCGGAAGTTAAGGTCGGCCAGCACCGGGTAGTCGCGCTCCTCAGCCTTGCGCTTCGCCACCTTGCTTGCCGGGTCGTTGATGTTGCCGAACACAATCGCGCTGGTCGGGCAAGCCTGCTGGCACGCCGTCACGATATCGCCATCGCGAATCTCGCGGTTCTCCTTGTCGGCCGTAATCTTGGCCGCCTCGATGCGCTGCACGCAGTAGCTGCACTTCTCCATCACGCCGCGCGAGCGAACCGTCACATCCGGATTGCGCATGAACTTCAGGCTCTCCGTGTCGTAGTCCGAGTACAGCAGGAAGTTGAACCGCCGCACCTTGTACGGGCAGTTGTTCGAGCAGTACCTTGTACCCACGCAGCGGTTGTACACCATCATGTTCAACCCTTCCGGCGTATGCACGGTCGCGCCCACCGGGCAGACCTGCTCGCAGCCTGCGTTCTCGCAGTGCTGGCAGGCCATCGGCTGGAAGTGCGCCTTCGGAGCATGCAGGTCGCCCTCGAAGTACGTATCGATCCTCAGCCACTGCATATCGCGGCCGATCTTCACCTGCTCGCGTCCCACCACCGGAATATTGTTCTCCGCATAGCAGCTCACGATGCACGCGTTGCAGCCGATGCAGCTGTTCAGGTCGATCGACATCCCCCACGCGTTCTGCAGCTTCAGCGACGACGGGTCCGTCTTCTTGTAGTTCCACGAATCCGGGAAGAAGGTCAGATCAGGTCCCGGGTTCTCGCCCTGCGGCCCATATCCAACCTTGTTGATGAAGGTCCCGCTTGCGCCTCCTTCGTGCGCAAACTTGGGATTCTTCTTCGCCTCGTCCACCGTCGCGTAGCGGATGATCGACCGCTCCATCGCCTCATGTCCGGCTAGCGAATAAGTCCCCGACGTGTCGTACAGCTTCTTCTCGAGGTCCTGCTGCGCCAACGCGCCGCGATGCTCGATGTTCTGCACCTTGGTCACGCACAGGTCAAAATCCCCCGGTTGCTTGGAAAGCTTCGCTCCGCCCCCATACAGCGGCGCGTCCGTTGTACGCAGCAGATACGCATTGAAGCCAACCGAGCTGGCAGCCACCCGGCCTGCTTCCACGCCGCGGGCAAAGCCAAGATGCACCGTCACAGCGCCATCCGCGATGACCCGGGATCATCAACGCTCCGGCAATCACCTTGCGCCCATTCAGATCAATCTCAACCGGCGAGCTCTGCTCCAGCTGCAGACTCTCCATCGTCGCCAGGCTCATCAACGCCGCATTGTTCCAGCTCAGGTTCGTCACCTGCTTCGGCAACTCCTGCAGCCAGCCAACGTTTGCGTAGCGTCCGTCGTACAGCGAAGGATCAGGCCGGAACGAGACCTCCATCCCGCCCGCGCTCACCGCGGCAGCTACGGCAGAACCGGCCGCCGGCGACACCGTCTTCGCCTCAAACGCCGTGCCCTCAACCCATCCATCATGCAGCGCCTTGCGCCAGCTCGTAGCGAAGTCGCCCCCCCTTGCGGCCGGATGTAAGTCTTCGCATTCGCAATCACCGCGTCATATGCCGACGCCTGCGGATTGTCCAGCAGCGTCTGCAGAACATCATGCGCGCTCTTGCCGTCGTACATCGGCGCAATCATCGGCTGAATGATCGAGATAGTCCCGTCATAAGCCCGCGCATCCGACCAGCTCTCCAGATAATGCGCTTTATTGATGTGCCAGTTCGAAATCGCACCCGTCTCATCCACATGCGACCCAAGGTGCACCGTCATCGGCACCTTCTCGAACGCCGAGCGGAAGTCCAGATCAACCGGCGCCGAGTACACCGGATTCACACCCAGCATCACCAGCCATTGCACCTTACCTGCATTGATGTCGCTCACCAGAGACTTCAGGTCGGCAACCTGCTCGCTCGGCACCGGGTTCACGGTCTCGGTATAAACCACCGTCTTGCCCACCGCGCCCAGCGAAGCATTCAGCGCATAAGCCGCGGCATGAACCGCCGCCGGAGCCTGCTCACCCGGAATCACCACACACCTGCCGCCACTCTTCTTCAGATCGGCGCTCAACGCCGCAAAGAACTTCTGCCCATCCGCGCTCAGACCCTGCGGAGCCGCCCCGCTCGCCAAACCCTGCGCAAACGCCACCAGCGCACTCGGCTTCAACGCCAGCCGATGCTCGGCCTTGAATCCCGTCACCGTCGGCATCGTCTCGACAACATACAGCCGGTTCGGCGTCTTGGTCTCCTCGTAACGATGCCGCTCCGCATAAGCAGCCGCCATAGGCAGGAACCCCGGCTGCGCAATGCCGCCTAGAAAATCCGCATCCAGCGACAGAATCACATCGGCATCTTCCAGCTTGTATTGAGCATCGGTGTAGCTGCCAAAAGCCGCCTTCGAAGCCGCCCGCGACGAGTCCTGGTTCACCGGCTCCCACTGCACCAGCTTCGCATTCGGATAAGCCGTCTGTACCTGCTTCCACTGCGCCGCCAGCGTCGGAGAAGTAATCGTCTCGCTCAGGAAATAAATCCCCGTGCCCCCATCGGTCTTCTTCGCCGCCGCAACAAATGCGTTCTGGAACGCACCAAAGCTCGAAACCTCGCCGTGATACATAACCTTCTGGGAGCGGTCCGGGTCGTACATATCCAACAGCGTTCCCTGCGTCAATGCATCCGACTTACCCTTCGACATCGGGTGCTCCGGATTCCCGTCCACCTTGATAGGCCGGAACGAGTCCGACTTCACCAGCACAGGAATCGCCCCCGTCGGGAACGGAAACGCCGTGGCAAAATACATCGGCTTGCCGAGAATCAAATCCTCCGGCTGTTTCACATACGGAAAGATCGGCTCATCCGGCTGCTTCGTGCAGCCCGCCATCCCCGCCAGCGCCAGCGATGCGCCCATCACCTTCAGGAACCCGCGCCGGCTCACTGCATCCACCCACTCGCCCGCGCCAGCCTGCCGCGGAAACTCCTCGCGCATCAGCTCGTTGAACTCCGGAGTATCGGCAAGCTCGTCCAGGGTCTTCCAATACCGCTTGCCGGTCTTGCCATCCAGCTTCGCCCGCACCTCGGCCAGCGTCAGCTTTGCAGGAGCGATCTGTGTGACCACTACAGGTTGCGTCTCTCTCTTCATCTCGGCCATCGTGTCTCGGTTCTCGGGTCTCGTCTTCATCGGTGGCAAGTCTCACAGCTCGCAAGCTCATCCGGTGTGCGGATGTGGTACTGCACCGTCAGGTACTTGCCCAGCTCGTCCTGGCTCGTAAACTTCTTATAGCTCGCCGGAATTGGTACGCCCATCAACACGCTCGGGTCCGCCGTCTTCGTCTTGCCCGGTGCCGACGGAGCGCCCTCAAGCTCGGCAACCTCCGGCCCACCCGGATTCGTCGTCGTGCAGCTCACATTCTGCGCCGTCGGGCCGTTTCCAGTTTCCGTCCCGCCCTTCACCGTGCTCGCACACCACACCGGCTTGTCCGTCGACGGTCCCTTCCACGCCATGTTGTAGATCTCGCTCACCGGCCGCAGATTCACCGCCGGATTGCGATGGCAGTTCAGGCACCACTCCATCTGCAGCGTGTTCTGCTCATACATCAGCGGCATCTCGTCCACGCGCCCATGACAACTCGCGCAGCCAATCCCTTTATTCACGTGAATGTCGTGGCTGAAATAAACATAGTCCGGCAGGTCATGCACCCGTATCCACTGGATCGACGCCCCCGTCGCCCAGCTCTGCCTTACCGGCTCCAGCAGATCGGCGTTCGTCCATATCTGCGCATGGCAATTAATACAGGTCTTCGTCGGAGGAATCCCGGCATACGCCGCCTTCTCCACCTGCACGTGGCAGTACTGGCACTGCAGGCCCAGGCCCTCAACGTGATGCTTGTGGCTGAACGGTACCGGCTGGTCCGGCCTCTGGCCCTGCCGCGTCACCCACGGCGAACGCTGCAACTGGTCCAGTGCCACTCCGAGCGAGATGACGATCAGCCCCGTCAACACCAGGCTGAATCGAACCAGCGCGTTCGAACTGCGGTCAAAAACTTGCGCCATAGAGTGCGTTCCTGCTTCCTCTGCATTCCCTGGCCACGCAGGGAAGATCTCTTTTCGATCGGTGAGTTATTCTGTTTTGCCGAGCGTCGAGCGGGTCGGGGGTTAGGGGGCACACAAAAACAAGTCATGCCCCGAGACACTATGCCTGAGGATTTCAGAGTATAGCAACAGGAAATCCTTTGCCAACTCCCGTCCGAATACCGTAACCGTTTTTCAATCAACGCGATTCGATAATCGCAGACATGCCTTCCACGAATGCACAATATGTCGTGCATCCATCTTCATTCCCCCCAGCTTCAATACAAGATGTCTGACCCGCCCCTGCCTCAAACTCACGAACCTCACCAGTAATGTGAGACCAAAACAGTCGCAATTAAATGTGCGCTTCAGCACAAAGGCCATCGCAACCTAAATTGCTTTTCATAGCAGACAAATCTTCAACTCGAAGACGCCATGATCTTCACCAACCCAGAATTTCCTGTTGAAAAAGATGAACGCCCTTACATCCATTCGTGCCGGTGTTCGCTATTGCTTTCGCCTGCGTTGTTTCCTATGCTCGATACATGGAACTACTCACCCATGACGAGCTTGTGCGGCTGACCCCGCCGGAGCGCCTCGCGCTAATCTCGCAGCTTTGGGACAGCCTGGAAGACGACCAGCTCCCCCTCACAGCCGCGCAGCGGACAGAGCTTGACCGCCGCCTTGCTTCGCTCGATCAGGACCGGCGCGACGGTATCACCTGGGAAGCATTGAAATCCGAGCTTGAGCAGCGTTGCCCTTAGTGCATCTGGTTATCTTCACCCGCGCCGCCAGCGCGGAATTGATCGACGCGCAGGACTGGTACGAGAACGAGGTTCCCGGCCTGGGCCGGCGTTTCCGCGCCGCGGTTGACGCCGTAATCCAGCGCATCAGCACCAATCCCCAGCAAGTTCCCGTGATCTACAAGAACGTGCGCCGCGCCCTGCTCCGCCGTTTTCCCTATGCCCTGATGTTCGTCATCGAAGCCGACGAAACGCTGACCGTCATAGCCTGTTTCCACGGGAGCCGCGATCCAGCGCAATGGCAAAAGCGGACGTGAACCACGGGCGGGCGGAGCCTTCATCACAAAACGTGGTATTTTTGCGTCGTGACGCTCTCCACCTCTGATAACGGCAAGAGGTCCTTTTCAGATAGCCTACCCGTGCTCGCGGTGGTTATATCGCTTGTTGCCCTCGTCTTCACTGGGCTTTCAGACCTTCAACTTTGACGAAGGCGATACGCTCGCTGTCGGTGAGCAGCGTTGGTTGTAAGCATCAAGAAAAAGCCACATGGGAAGGATGAAGAAAAGACCCTAGAGATTTCGCCGATTTTGTTGGGCACCATTTAGCAGTTGAGGTTACATTCTGCCCTGTTCTCTCCGGCGACTGTTATACCAAGTGCTCTCAAAAAGGCTGGTGCCGCTGACTTCCCTGCCCTACTCTCTTTCGGTGAGTATTTTGTCTACCTCTTCTGGCTCGGTCAATCGCAGCCGTAAAATTTCATCCTTTGAGATTGTGCCAGTTCGTGAAGGTACAGGACCAGCTTCCGCAAGACGCCGTGTTCCAGTGAGTCTGCAATTCCTAGCACTAAGGCTAGGGTCGCTATCGTTGTGCCTGCGCCCTTTTGTAGCGGCCTTTCCTCTGTAAGCGTCACCCCGAAACTCTTCAAATCCTCAGCATGGGCTAGCAATTTGGTTTTCGTATCGTCAGTGATGAAGCACTGCTCTGTGCGGGTGCCGCAAGCAGCACCGCAGAGGATACATGACAGAAATCCCCCGGCATCCGTTCGAGAACACCCACACTTGAGGCAACGGAACACTTCCGTTTCTTCGGTATCGTTTTCCCGCATGGACCTATTCTCGCGCCTTCCCGCCGTTTCACAAAGGATGAACTTCGCAGTCTCGAAAAGGGTCCTATGTGAGAGGCGGACTCTACATTAACGAGGAGGTGTTGTCGTCTCGCCATACCGGGAGATGGCGGTGAAAATGATCCCAAGTACTGTCGACACGCAAAAGATAAGAACAAGATTGCCTGCCAAGTGTTCGCGAAGGTATTTGGCTGCAAAGAAAAACGGCACTCCGAAGAGCAGTATTATTCCCGGCTGGGCATTCTTTGCAATCGCAACTCTTGGACCGCCACGGAACATTCCAATCAGTGTGGAAGTAGCTGAGATGACTAAAACGAACCAGCAGATCGCGAAAACGGCATAGACAAAAATGACCATACATAACCACCCTTCCGCTACACGCCCCTACGCTATCAGATAGGTGCAAGTATTCGGTTGCCGTGTTGAAATTGCCGCGTCCCAAAAAGGGTAAGTTTTGCGACACTTCCCTGCCCCGCTGAAATCAAGGGATTGCGCGTCTCAAAAGTCAGTCTCACAATGAGGGAATGAAGGGCGGCTATGCCCGCGAATCGACCAACGACCAGAACCCGGCTTTGCAGCTACGGCGTCGAAGCGGCCGGATGCAAAAGGCTATTCATGGATGACGGGCTTTCCGGTGCGACGATGAAGCACCGCCCTGCCCCGCCCGTTGCCTCAAGACCTTGAAGCACGGCGACACACTCACGATCTGGAAACTCGACCAGTTAGACCGCAGTTTGAAGCGATCTGGTTGCCATGCTTGACGACCTGAGAGGCCCTTCAATCCCCACAAAATAAACCATTTACAAAAAATATCTGCGAAAACCCTGCCAAAAACGCATGTCAAGCTCCAAAACCACTCATCTACAACAAACCAATAGCCTTATCCAGTGGCCATTCACCCCACCCAACCTGCTAGAATAGAAATAGAAAAACCAAAAGGCTCCGGGTATCCGGAGCCTTTTTTGATTGGCAGCTAAGCTATTTATTATCAATATTTTGCTTGTAAGCCATTCGCTTGCAATATTTTAGCGGAATGGTACAGGCTTAACTCTAATGTTTACTTTACTTTGCGCAAAACCGGGGGGGAGGGGGAGGGGATATGACACATTCAAATGAACCGGACAAACAGACGCTCGCTGACAGCACATCTGTTAACGTCATCTCCATGCCTCACCCCGACCGAACCCACAAGCCGACCTACGACATCCCCGCCGCCATCGCGCACCTCACCGCCGCCGACCCCAAACTCGGCAAGCTCATCGCCCGCGCCGGCCCCTTCACCATGAAGCTCGCTGCCACCCAATCACCATTCGAAGCCCTCACCGAAGCCATCATCTACCAGCAGCTGCACGGCAAAGCCGCCGCCACCATCCACCGCCGCATGCTCGAATCCTTCCACCCTATCTGCGGCGTCGGCAACCACCCCGACCCCCAGCACCTCCTCGACTGCCCCAACGAGCAGCTCCGCCAGGCCGGCCTCTCCAAAAACAAGGCCCTCGCCCTCCGCGACCTCGCCGCCAAAACCCTCGACGGCACCGTCCCCACCCTCACTCAAATCCGCCGCATGTCCGACGAAGCCATCATCGAGCACCTCACCCAGGTCCGCGGCATCGGCAAATGGACAGTAGAAATGCTCCTCATCTTCCGCCTCGGCCGCCCCAACGTCCTGCCCGTCTCCGACTACGGCGTCCGCAAAGGCTTCGCCCTCACCTTCGGCAAGCTAAAACCCACCGACAAAGTAACCCCCATGGACCTCCCCAAGCCCGACATCATCATTAAGCGCGCCAAAAAATGGCAGCCCTGGTCCTCCGTAGCCAGCTGGTACATGTGGCGCGCCTGCGACCTCGCCAAACCTGTCGATCCCGACTAAAACCCGTCGACTCCGACTACAGAGGCCCCTGAGGAAATTGTTTGCCCATCTCCTCCATTCCCATTTTGAAACACGTAACACCTTCGTTACTCCCGAAAATCTGCAGTTTTCCGTCGCTTCAACCGATGATCCAGACAAGCGCGGCTCTCCACTCTCCTCCGCGCCTTTGAAAGGATCAACGTGCGCCTCAAATTCCTCGCCGCCCTCTCGTTCTCGATACTGCTCACCGGCTGCTCCCTCAACCCAACCGCGCTGTCTACCGCCACCGGCGGTGCCTCCATCGTCGGCAACATCCACGGCGGCCAGCAGCCCATCGCCGGAGCCCACGTCTATCTCCTCGCCGCCGGAACCTCCGGTTACGGCTCCCCCTCCACCTCGCTCCTCACCTCCGGCACCGACGGCTCCGACTCCATCGGCGGCTACGTCCTCTCGCAGTCCGACGGCAGCTTCGGCATCGGCGGCGACTACTCCTGTACCCCCAACACCCAGGTCTACCTCTACGCCCTCGGCGGCGACCCCGGCGCAGGCCCAAATCCCGCCGCAGGCCTCATGGCCGTCCTCGGCAACTGCCCTGGCTCCGGAAACTTCGCCACCGCCACCCCTTTCGTCTGGATCAACGAGGTCTCCACCGTCGCCGCCGCCTACGCCTTCTCAGCCTTCGCCGTCGACGCCACCCACATCGGCTCCTCCGGCACCACGCTCGCCCAAACCGGCATCGCCAACGCCTTCGCCAACACTACCAACCTCGCCAACCTCGCCACCGGCGCCGCGCTCGCAACCTCGCCCGCCACCAACGGCACCGTCCCCCAGGCCGAGATCAACACCCTCGCCAACATCCTCGCCGAGTGCATCAACTCCACCGGCGCAGCCTCCATCCCCTGCTCTGCTCTCTTCTCGAACGCCTTGAGCGCCGGCTCCTCCGGCACCACCCCCACGGACACCGCCTCCGCCGCCATCAACATCGCCCACAACCCCGCCGCCAACGTAGCCGCACTCTTCGGTATCCCCACTCCCTCCGCGGCCTTCGCGCCGTCGCTCTCAACTCAGCCCAACGACTTCACCGTCGCCGTCGATTTCACCGGCGGTGGTCTCACCTCATCGAACGCCATCGCCGTCGACGCCACCGGCAACCTCTGGGCCACCGCCCACAACTACCTCACCGAGCTCAACCCCCTCGGTGCCCCGCTCTCACCCTCCGGCGGATTCACTGATGCCAGCCTCAGCGATCCCTTCGCCATCGCCATCGACTCCTACGCCAACGTCTGGCTCGCCAACTACTCCGGCAATTCACTCACCGAGTTCAACTCCTCCGGACTGCTCGTCACCTCCGTCACTCCCACCAACTCCAACAACCCCGAGTCCATCGCCATCGACCCCACCGGCAACCTCTGGGTCGCCAACTTCGGCGGCAGCTCCCTCAACGAGCTCACCTCCACCGGCGCCTTCACCGGCACCTTCACCGGCGGCGGCCTCAACCTTCCCTTCCAGACCGTCAGCGACGCCAGCGGAAACCTCTGGTCCCCCGACCCCAACAACGGCCGCGTCGCCCTCTTCCACAACAACGGCGCGCCCGACCCATCCAGCCCATTCACCGCTGCCGGCCTCGCCCCCGCATTCGGAACCCAGATGGCAGCCATCGACTCGCTCGGCAACCTCTGGATCGCCAATCAGGACGCCTCCATCAGCGCCCTCACCGGCGCCGGCGCACCCGTCTCCGGCACACCCTACAACACCGGCACCTCCGCTCAGCCCTCCGCTATCGCCATCGACGGACAGAACAACCTCTGGGAGATCGTCTCCACCACTGACCCCATCACCTACGCTCAAAGCTATTCCCTGCTCGGCTTCAACAGCTCCGGTGTTCCCCTCCTCGGCGCATCGGGCCATCCCTTACCCTCCACCACCAACACCATCGCCATCGACGGCTCCGGAAACATCTGGATAAGCACCTCCAACAGCGTCACAGAGCTCCTCGGAGCAGCCACCCCCGTAGTCACTCCCATCTCAGCGGCCGTAGCCTCCAACACCATCGCCACCCGTCCCTGAAGCAACCTCCAGGCACAACCTTCATCCATCAACTAACCCAACAGCCGGCTGCCCTCAAGCAGCCGGCTTTTTCTGCTTCCATTAATCTTCACAAGGTGTATCCCCGCCACTCCAACTGAATCCAATCCATACGACCTTCGCGGCATCCGCGATTCGCCCGCCCGCGTTACCCTTACAAGAGTCTTTATGGCCAGAACAAAATCCGGAATGCACAAGATAGCGAAGCAGGCAGAGCCCGACCTCCCGGTCGCAGCTCGCCGCCGCTTCGTCTGCGTCCACGGCCACTTCTATCAGCCGCCGCGCGAAAACCCCTGGCTCGAGACCGTCGAGGTCCAGGACTCCGCCGCCCCTTATCACGACTGGAACGACCGCGTCACCGCCGAGTGCTATGCCCCCAATGGCGCCTCCCGCATCGTCGACGTCAACAACGAGATCATCCGGATCGTCAACAACTACGCCCGCATGAGCTTCAACTTCGGCCCCACGCTGCTCAGCTGGCTGCAGGACAATGCTCCACGCACCTATCGCATGATCCTCGACGCCGACAAGACCAGCCTGCAACGCTACAGCGGTCACGGCTCCGCGATGGCGCAGGTCTACAACCACATCATCATGCCCCTCGCCAGCCCCCGCGACGCCCTCACCCAGATTCGCTGGGGCATCGCCGACTTCGAGTTCCGCTTCGGCCGCAAGCCCGAGGGCATGTGGCTCTCTGAGACCGCCGTCAACCGCGCCGTCCTCGACCTCATGGCCCAGGAGGGCATCCTCTTCACCATCCTCGCGCCCCACCAGTGCGCCCGCATCCGCAAAATCCCCACCCCATCCGCAAATCCGTGTGCCCCACAGCCCACCCAGAGCACGTCGAAGGATCCCGACGCTGAGATAGCTGAGAAATCGAATAGCAGCGCCACCGATCTCTGCTGGACCGAAACTCCCAACGCCACCGTCGACACCACCCGCGCCTACTCCGTCCCGCTCGACGAAGGCCGCAACATCACCGTCTTCTTCTACGACGGCCCCATCTCCCGCGCCGTAGCCTTCGAAGGCCTTCTCAACAGCGGCGAAGCCTTCGGAGACCGCCTTCTCGCGCCTCTTCCCAAGTTCTTCCCCGGCGAAGCCGCCCGCTCAACTCTCCCACATCGCCACCGACGGCGAGAGCTACGGCCACCACCACCGCCACGGCGAGATGGCTCTCTCCTATGCCATGCACTGGATAGAAGAAAGCCGTCAGGCCCGCCTCACCAACTACGGCGAATTCCTCGCCACCTTCCCGCCGCAGTGGCAGGCCGAGGTCGTCGAAGACACCGCCTGGTCCTGCTCCCACGGCATCGAGCGCTGGCGCTCCAACTGCGGCTGCAACGGCGGCAAGCCCGGCTGGTCCCAGGAGTGGCGCGAGCCCCTCCGCCAAGCCTTCGATCTCCTCCGCGACGCCACCGCCCCCATGGCCGAAAAATTGTCCAAGCGCCTGTTAAAGACCTCTGGGTTGCCCGCGACGCCTACATCGAAGTCGTCCTCAACCGCGCCCGCGCCACTGAATTCTTCTCCCGCCACGCCACCCACACCCTCTCAACCGCCGAGCGCGTCACCGCCCTCGAGCTCCTCGAGCTCGAGCGCCACACCCAGCTCATGTACACCTCCTGCGGATGGTTCTTCGACGAGGTCTCCGGCATCGAGTCCGTTCAGGTCATCGCCTACGCCGGCCGTGTCCTCCAGCTCGCCGCAAAGCTCTTCGGCGCTCCCGGCGCAGCCCTCGAACAGCAGTTCCTCGCCATCCTCGAGACCGCGAAGAGCAATATCCCCGAGATCGGCACCGCCGCTGACGTCTACCGCCGCTACGTCACCGGCATGAAGATCGGCCTCGAAGCCGTCGGCGCCCACTACGCCATCAGCTCCATCTTCCGCAACTACCCCGAAGACGGCGAGCTCTTCTGCTTCGACCTCCATCGCGACTCCCACGAGGTCTTCACCTCCGGCCGCGGCCGCGTCGCCATCGGCCGCGCTCTCATCCGCTCCCGCATCACCGAAGAAGCCGAAACCATCTGCTTCGCAGTCCTCCACCTCGGCGACCAGAACCTCTCCGCCGCCGTCAAGCGTTACAACCCCGACGACGCCAGGGAAACCGAGGCCTTCGCAAAATTCTCCACCGAAGTCGGCCTCGCCATCCGCCGCGCCAACCTCCCCGAGGTCATCCGTCTCATCGACCGCTTCTTCGGCCCCCGCCGCGCCACCGACGGCGACACCTCGCCCACCGGCAGCACCGGCTACTCCCTCACCTCGCTCTTCGCCGACGAGCAGCACCGCATCCTCAAGACCATCCTCAACCAGACCATCTCCGAAATGGAGGACTCCCTCCGCAAGATCTACGAGGATCACGCCTCCCTCATGCACTTCCTCACCGAGTCCGGCATGGCTGCGCCGCCCGCCCTCGCCCTCGCCGCGTCCTTCGCCATCAACGCCAGCCTCCGCCGCGCCATCGAGGCCGAGCAGTTCGACCCTGTTGCAATCGAGACCCTCCTCGACCGCGCCGCCAACGATCAGATCACCCTCGATGCGTCTCTCCTCAGCTTCACCGCAGGACAGCGCATGAAGCGCGCCATGGTCCAGCTCGAAGCCGCCGCAGCCCTCGGAACCCCCGCCGCAGCCCCGCTCGCAGCTGCCGTCACCGTCGCCGACACCCTCCGCAACATGCCCTTCGAGGTCAACCTCTGGCAGGCCCAGAACATCTGGAACGACCTCCTCCGCCGCAGCGACAAACGCTACTGGTCCGAAGAATGGAAAGAGGGCTTCAAGCGCCTCGGCCTCGCCCTCAACATAGCCGTAGACCGCCTCGTCATAGAAGAAGGCGTCACCGCCTTCTAAGCTCCTGCCATAAGAGGCAGGATCTGTCATAATTAGATGGAGGTGACAAATGAATCAGGAGCGGACACGCCTCGGTGAAAATGGGCGCATCGTGATTCCCGCAGCCTTTCGCAAAGCCCTGGGCTATGAGCCGGGCGAAACACTGACCCTCCGCATCGAAGAAGATGGCATCCATATTCAAAGCATCAGGCAGGCCCTTGCCCGTGCGCAGGCTGTCGTGATGAATCTCGCAGGTCCGAAGCGAAACTTGTCGAAAGAGCTGATCGCCGAACGCCGCAGAGAAGCCGAACGCGAGTTCGATCTTGAATAAAATCGTCCTCGACGCATCGGCAATTCTCGCTTATTTGCACGGTGAACCTGGAGGCATCGAAGTTCTTGCCTTGTTGGACGACCCCGATGCAGAGGTTGCGATCAGCTCGGTTAACTTCTGCGAAGTCGCCACCAGAATTGTTCTCTTAAACGGAACCGACGAGCAACTCGCTATCGCGATGGAACCATTTCGTAAATGGATTGTTCCTTTCGAAGAAGATCAGGCCGACTACGCCGCCAAACTAGTCCGCCTTACCAAATCCCACGGCCTGGCCCTCGGCGACCGCGCTTGTCTCTCCCTCGCCCAGGCCACCGGAGCCACAGCATGGACCACCGACCGCGCTTGGAAACGTCTCAAGCTCCCCGTCCCCATTAGACTTCTCCGTGGCTAGTCGACTGCCTTCTAAGACCCGCCCTGATCCACCGGAGTCCACGTCTTATCCGGGTTATACGTCTCCATCTTCTCCACGATGCTTCCCCCATCCGGCCCAAGAATCTTTTCGTACACGATCCCATCGTTACTCACCATGAACGTATTCACTCCCGTAACCTTGTACACCGCGGGAACCGCAACCAGCGCATACCCGCCGATCATGTAGCCCTTCACCATATAGCTCATCTGGCCTAAAGGTGCCGTGGGACCCTGCGCCCTCAGGGTCTTGAAAAGGTATCCATGAAAAGGTTCCGTCTTCAACGAGTAGCCCTTGCCTATCGCCTCCGCAACGGCGTCCCCAACAGGTCCGCCCCACGTGCCATCGGCGTTCTTCCAAGCCAGCCCGTCCTGCTTACCGGGTGTGCTGATAATTTGTTGCGCGTATTCGTTCACCCCGGAGCCGTCATGCTGTTTGAGCGAGTACTCTCGCTGCGCATCGACATATCCATTTAGCAGATCGATGATAGTCAGCTCATTCTCGCCAATCCGTCGATTGAGTACCTCTCTCCGACCGGCATTGGAATCGAACAACCACTTGCCGTTCTTCTTAACAATCGGTATCGGTGTCGGCCAGTCTTCATTCCCAATCACCAGCGTCGCCAGCGCGGCATTCTTCGCATCGATCACGACACTGTTCTTCTGCTGTGCCCTCGCGGCAAACGCCTGCGCGTCGCTCTTGTCCTTCACCGGTTCCCCCGTATCGATAAGGTCGTGTCCCGCCGGCCCCAGAATGGCATTGAGTGCGGGCAAATCGTAGCTCTGAGCCGCCTGTATCAGCGCATCCGCCGCCTGTTGCGGAGTGTCGAACGTCCTCTGAGCCACCGCTGTAGCGGAAGATGTTTTCTGTTGCGCCTGAGAAGACACCGGCGCCCAGTTGCCCGACAAAAACAGAATGCCCGCCAGCACAACAGCGCTGTCCAACTTGAACCTTGTCCGGTTGAAGATAGTTGTATTAATCATCATCTTCTCCTCCCACCGCCGCCTCGCATACCGCCGCCTGCTCGAGACATGCTGCCTGCTCCCCGTGCGCTGTTGGCTCGCGCGCTGGCTCCGTTGAAACCGCCGCCACCACCTCCAAAAGCGTTGCGATCGGTTCCACTACCAGACGGAATACTCCGATCCCCAACACGATTTGCACCGCCCGCATTGCCGCCGCCGAAACCCGATTCTCCCCCTCGCGCCGTCCCCTGTCCACCGCCCCCCGGTCTCGAAGCCCCTTGGCCAGACTGTCCCTGCCTCGTCCCTGCACCGCCCGCCCCCGGCCTCGAGGCCTCCGCGCCAAGCTGCTGACGTGCGCTCGCCTGCCTGTTCGCCAGCGACGAATTCGCCGTCGTCCCGCCGAACCGGTTCGCCGTTCGCTGGTCCGCGTAAGGCGCGCCGCCGCGATGTGACGGATTATGCTGCCAATTGCCGCCATTGCCGCCAATATTCGTACCGCGATTGATATTGCTGTTACGGACGAACGTATTGTTTACATTCACATTGATGTTGCTGCTGCCCCAACCGCAACCGTAGCCCCAGCCGCCGCCACCCCACGCCGCACCGATCGCCAACCCAACCCCGAACGAGATCATGCTCGCCGCCACAATCGCCCCAGTGCTCGGTGGTGGTGGATAGTAAATCGGCGGGTACGCATACACCGGCGGCCCATACACCACCACCGGATTGTAGGAAGGCACATACACCACATCCGGACTCGCCGGCTGCACCACGATCACCTGCTTACTCTCAATCGTCTGCGTCTCCACCGTCTGTTGCGGAGTCGTCTTCAGCGCCCCTGTGCCCTCGGCCTTATTCCGCATCCGCTGCACCGCGTCCATCACCTGCGCCTGGTCCGCCAAAAACGCGTTTCCCAGCTCCTGCGTCCACTGGATATTGTCCGCCAGTTGCTTCACTGCATCCGGCAGAGCAGCCATAGCCTGAATACTTGGGTCCCAGTCCTGCTTCTCCACGGCATCCGTCAGTGCCTTGCCCTTCAGCGTCGGATTCTTCTCCAGATACTGCTGCAGCTGAACAACCTCCAGCGGATAAGTCGACGCCACAAGCACCTGGCTCAACAAGGGGTCCGGATAAAGCGCAATCGGAGCCACCAGAGAATCCACCTGATCGTCAGGAAGCAACGGCGCATCCTGAGTGGCCGCGGGAGCAGCAGCTGGTGGCGGATTCTGTGAGTACCCCGCGCCCGGCGTCGTATAAATCACGACTAGAACCACGCAAACCACCGAAGTAATTTGTCTTAGAATCGGCATCACACCTCCGAATCGGCCAGAGTCCGGCAAACATCGCAGGAGCAGCTTAGTTCGGGCGCCCGGAACCGCGAACCTGTCACTAATTCCAGTGGGTAACCCATAGCCTAAGCCGCCCTGATAGCCCCGAATACACTCCCGCAACAAACCTATTGACATATATTACAAATTGCGATATCGTTATCGCAATTTGTAATACGCCATGAAACTCAGCGAAAAAATCCGTTACCTCCGTGAAGTCGAAGGCAATCTCCGCGGCCTCAACCGCGCCATGACCCAGCAGGAGCTCGTCCGAGCCATCCAGGCCGAATCCAACGGCTCCTCCAACGGCAAACCAGCCACCATCAGCCAGTCCTATCTCTCCCAGATCGAGAGCGGAGCCCGCCCGCACCTCACCAACCCCACGCGCCTCCTGCTCGCGAAGTTCTTCAAAGTCCACCCCGGCTACCTCGTCGACGACCCCGAGGGCTACCACGACGAGCTCCTCTCCGATCTCCGCACCACCGAGGACAAGCTCGACCTCTGGCTCATCGCCGGCGCCGAGCGCTTCCACCGCGACCGCGACCTCTCGCGCGCGCTCCTCACCCTCTCTCACCACGACGACTCCCGCCGCTGCTTCCTCCTCATCGAAGCCGTCCTCAAAACCCCCACCCTCATCGACCGCCTCTTCGAAGTCCTCAAACCCAGCAAGCTGGCCCTCGCCAAAACAGGCCCCCAACCGGCCACCAGAAAACTCGCAAAGGCCACGCGGTAAACTCCCATGATCACCTTCTATCTCATCTGTTTCATCCTCGGCATCGCCCTCAGCATCCTCTCCGTCGCCGGAGGATTTACCCACCTCCAAATAGGCCGCGTCCACCTCGCCCACACGCCCGTCCCCGCGCCCGGCCACGCAGCTCACGCACTCCACGGCCCCGCAGGCCATGGCCACAGACCATCGCACGGCCTCTCTGCCGTCAACGGCTTCACCATCACCGCCTTCCTCTGCTGGTTCGGCCTGGCCGGCTATCTTCTCTACCGCTACACCAGCCTCATCGCCATCACCACTTTGCTGCTCGCGACCATCAGCGGCATCGTCGGAGCCTCGCTCCTATGGGCCATCCTCTTCAAACTCCTTCTTCCCCGCGAGCGCGTCCTCACCTCCGAAGAGTCCGAGATGCCCGGCGTCATCGCCCGCGTCTCAGACGCCATCCGCGATAGCAACAGCATCGGCGAGATCATCTTCTCCCAGACCGGAGCCCGTCGCGCCACCGCCGCCCGCAGCGAAGACGGAGCCTCCATCCCTCGCGGCACTGAGGTCGTCGTCATCCGTTACGACCACGGCATCGCCTACGTCCGCAACCTCGGCGAAGCCGCCAACACCTGGGACGAATCCCACCCCAACACCGAGCTAACTCGCGACCCGCCCATGTAGCCCATCAGCCCATCGCTATAAGTTCTCGCCCCCATCAGGCGGCCTCTCTTGCCGAGCCAACCCCGCCCACCACCCACGTGCGGCAAGCACATCGCTCGCCCCCAGTCCTATCCGGACAAAGGATCGTTATGCCGAACTTGACAGTCATCATTTCTGGAGTTGCTCTTCTCCTTTTCGCCACGCTCGCCTTATCCATTCTCCTGGCCAAGATGTTCCGCAAGGCCGGCCCCAACGAAGCCATCATCGTCTACGGCTTCCGCGGCCCACGTGTCATCAAAGGCGGCGGCGCCGTCATCTTTCCCGTCGTCGAAAATTCCCGCCAGCTCTCCCTTGAGCTCATGAGCTTCGACGTAGCCCCCCAACAGGATCTCTACACCAAACAGGGCGTAGCCGTAACCGTCGAAGCCGTCGCCCAAATCAAAGTCCGCTCCGACAAAGAGTCCATCCTCACCGCCGCCGAGCAGTTCCTCACCAAGTCCCCCGACCAGCGCGAAGGCCTCATCCGTCTCGTCATGGAGGGCCACCTGCGCGGCATCATCGGTCAGCTTACCGTCGAGCAAATCGTCAAAGAGCCCGAGATGGTCGCCGAGCGCATGCGTTCCACCTGCATGGACGACATGTCCAAGATGGGCCTCGAAGTAATCTCCTTCACCATCCGCGAGGTCCGCGACAAAAACGAGTACATCACCAACATGGGCCGCCCTGACGTAGCCCGCATTCGTCGCGACGCCGAAATCGCCGCCGCCGAAGCCGAGCGCGATACCGCCATCCGCCGCGCCATCGCTCTCCGCGAAGCCGCAGTAGCTAAAGCTTCCGCCGATCAGGACCGCGTACTCGCCGAGACCCAATCGCTAGCCAAACAAGCCGAAGCCCAGCGCGACCTCGACATCCAGAAAGCCCAGTTCACTGAGTCCGCAAAACGCCAGCAGGCCCAGGCCGACAAGGCCTACGAGCTCCAGACCAACGTCATGCAGCAAAAAGTCATCGCCGAGCAGGTCAAGGTCGAGCAGATCGAAAAACAAGAACAGATCAAAGTCCAGGAGGCCGAGATCCTCCGTCACGAAAAGGAGCTCATCGCCACCATCCTCAAGGGCTCCGAGATCGAGCGTCAGCGCATCGAAAACATAGCCAACGCCGAAAAATCCCGCATCACCGCCGAGGCCGAAGGCCGCGCCGCCGCCACACGCCTCCAGGGCGAAGCCGAAGCCAGCATCATCCTCCAGAAGGGCGAGGCCGAAGCCAAAGCCATGAACGTCAAAGCCGAGGCCTATCAGGAGTGGACGCAGGCCGCCGTCGTCGACAAGCTCATCACCAACATGGCCGATGTAGTCCGCGCCATGGCCGAGCCGCTCAGCAAGGTCGACAAAATAACCATCGTCTCCACCGGCGCCGACGGCGCCACCGGCGCCAACAAAATCACCGGCGAAATAACCAAAATAGCCGCCCAGGTCCCCGCTCTCTTCGAGGCCCTCTCCGGCATGGACATCAAAGACCTCATGGCCAACGTAAAAGCCATGAAGCCCCGCGAAGGAGGCAACGGCACAGCCCTGCCGTCATAACGCAACAAGGGGGTTCTCGCCGCTGTTTTCGCTGTCATCCTGAACGAAGCAAAGAACCCCCGCTTTTGCTCTTGCTCTTTTTGTTTGTCATCCCGTAGGGATCTGCTTTTGCTGTTGCCTTTGTTTTTGTTTTTGCCGTCATTCTGACCCTGAGCGCAGCCGAAGGGGAAGAAACCCCGCATTTCCGAGGGGAGCGAAGCGACCCGAGCACCATCGCTCCCCATTCACCCCAACAACGCGGCCCAGAGCAACACGAAAGCCGCAGAAAGTTTGTAACAGGAAAGATCACATGTTCCATCTAATCTTCGCCCCCGTCATCATCACCATCATCCTCGTCTCCATCATCGCCCGCGTCCTCCTGCGCCCTTATTGGAGCCCCTACCGCCGCCACGGCTTCTACTACCATCGCCACCGCCACAGCGGACTCCTGTCCTTACTAGCCATCCTCGCCATAGGCCGCCTATTCGGCCGCCGCTGGTAACTAGCAACTAACAACTGGCAACTAACAACTGAGAGGTTTTCCCATGGCCCTCCTCGAACGCATAGGCACTCTCCTCCGAGCCAACATCAACGACCTGATCGACAAAGCCGAAGACCCCGAAAAGCTCGCCAAGCAACTCGTCCTCGACATGGAGAACCAGCTCCTCCAGGTCAAAACCCAGGTCGCCATCGCCATCGCCGACCAGCATCTCCTCGACCGCAAGCTCAAGGAACACCAGGACGCCGTCCAGCAGTGGCGCCGCAAAGCCGAGCTCGCCGTCGAAAAGCAGAACGAGCCCCTCGCCCGCTCCGCACTCGAGCGCAGCCTCAGCCACCAGCAGCTCGCCACCGGCTTCGCCCAGCAGCTCGACGATCAGACCGCCGAAGCCGAAACCCTCCGCAACGCCTACACCCGTCTCCAGCAAAAGCTGCAGGAGACCCGCGCCACCACCGAGCTCCTCATCGCCCGCAACCGTCGCGCCCGCACCGTCGCCAAAGCCAACCACGCCCTCGGCAAGCGCAACGCTGTCCCTGCCGCCACCACCACCGCCTCCACTCTCAACCGTCTCCGCTCCAGCATCGAGTCCAGCGAAGCCACCAACCTCGCCCACCATCTCCTGCAATCCGAATCCCTCGAAGACAGCTTCGACCACCTCGAAAAGGAGGACCAGATCAACCGTCTCCTCGAAGACCTGAAAAACCGCCAACCCCGCTTGGCCTGAACACAAGCAGGCAACGATTACCCGACGATACATAGTCCAAGTCTTACCGAGGAGCTACAATCCTATTACAATCTTTGGACGCTGCTTAGCCACAATCGACGGAGTATCAGAATACTCCACCCTGAATCCGCCCCGGCGGTGAATGGAGGTGATCGAAATGTTGACTGAACAAGCGGCCGGACGATCATGCAACCACAACTCCTCCCCGGTGTATGTTGCGTGTAAAAGTAACCTGAAGTACCGGAGGCTTGCCTCGTCACGTAGTTGTTCCAAAGGGCCTTCTGCATATGTATGGTTTGTGGTTCTTGCCCTTTTCCTGTGCGTTCTGATTCTTCCTGCTGCCGCCGAACAACCCGCAACCAGGAACGTACTCATCCTGCATGACTGGGCCAACCTTCCCGCGTCCTGGGCCTTGATGGAATCAACTGTGCGGTCCCGCGTTCCGGGGCAGATCAACTTCTATATCGCCTCCGTCGAAAACCAGCGCTTCTACGAGGACAATTATCGCGAGAGCCTCGCCGAGACTCTCCACCGCGGGTACAGTGGCGTAAAGCTGGATGTAGTCGTCGCAGCTACCTATCAGGTCCTTCAATTTGTGATGGAATACCGCGATCAGATGTTTCCGGGAGTGCCCGTAGTCTTTACCGATGTTGGGAGTCCCGAAGCGAAGATCGATTGGCCCAATGTCACCGGCGTGATTAGTCCCGTGGCGCTGAAAGAGACCATTGACCTCGCCCTTCGTCTTAATCCCGACACAACATCGGTAGCGATCATCACTGGCATAACCGAATATGACAAGTTCTGGTTGGCAGTCACACATGCCGAGCTTCTTCGCCATCAGGATCAGGTGAAAGAGGTTGACATCGTCGGACCTGCGGGAAGCCAGACCCTTAAGGACGTTGCTGAGCTCCCTACTCATTCCGTGGTCTTATTTATACTCAGGCCAGATGACCTGGCCCTCCCGGCAGAGGACCCCATTGCTATTCTCGATGCGGTCGCAAAGCTCCGGCCCACCTATTCCCCGTGGCAGGGGCTTTCTCTAGGACGTGGAGGCGTCGGTGGAGTCTATCGAAACCTGCCCAAAGACGCCACGTTAAATGGAGAGGTGGTGGCCCGCGTGCTGTCAGGGGAGGCGCCGAAGAACATTCCCATCGTCTACGACACCGAGCTTCAGACCCACGTCGACTGGCGCGCGCTTCAGCGCTGGCACATCCCGGAGTCGGCGCTGCCCGCAGACGCCGCCGTCGACTATCGCCCACTGACCTTCTGGCAGCGCGACCGCAAGTACATTCTCATTGCCATCGCCGTGATTCTCGCGCAGGCCTTGTTGATCGCAGGCCTGCTGTGGCAGCGAGCCCGCAAACGCAAGGCCGAAGCTATTTTGGCCGAGAGCGAAGAGCGCTTCCGCACAATGGCCGACACCACCCCCTCACTCGTCTGGATGTGCGACCCAAGGGGACGAATTACCTATCTGAATGGTCGACGGATCGCCTTTACAGGCACGGACCCCGACGTGGGTGGGTACGGCGACAGCTGGGTCACAGACGTTCATCCCGACGATGTCGGGCATGTGTTGGAGACCCTCTATGACGCGTTGAAAACCAGACAATCCTTCTCGCAGGAGTACCGTCTGCGTCGAAGCGACGGAGTCTACCGCTGGATGTTCGATCTCGCATCCCCAAGGGTGAATGGCGATGGTTCGTTTGGAGGATTCATAGGCTCGGCCATCGACGCCACCGATCAGAAGCTCGCCCAGCAGGCCCTTAAAAAGTAAGTGGTCAACTCATCGAAGCCCAGGAACAGGAAAGAAGCCGCATCGCAAGAGATCTGCATGACGATATCTGCCAGCGACTCGCAATTCTGTCCATCGAAATTGAACAGGCAAATCTCGTTTCGAGCAGGTTACCCGCCGCGACAAAAATGAATCTCGCTCAGGTCCGGGAGCACTGCAATGAAATTGCCCACGACGTTCAATCTCTGTCGCACCAGCTGCACTCCTCTGCACTCGACCTCCTGGGTGTGGTGACCGCTATTAGAAGCTTCTGCGAAGACCTCTCCAGTAAACACGATGTAACCATCAACTTCACCGACAGTAAGGTGCCGGAACACCTGCCGAAAGATATCTCCCTGTGCCTCTTTCGAATCACCCAGGAAGCGTTGCAGAATGCGGTGAAATACAGTGGAACCGACCAATTCTCAGTGGCCTTATCCTCAACAGGGAACGAGGTGCAACTCGTCATTCAGGACGCAGGCGCAGGCTTCGATCTCGAAGAAGCGAAGAAGAATCGAGGACTAGGCCTGGTCAGCATGCAGGAACGGGTTAAATCTAGTCCATGGAAGCTTCTCCATCGAATCAAAGCCCGGCAAAGGAACAAGAATCTTCGCTGCCGTGCCATTCATCCCGGAAAACGAACCCTCTTCTGAGGGTGACACAGGGGAAAAGATCGCCAGCGTGCACTAAGCCGAGATAAGTTGAACAAGAAACCAACGCGCAGCGGAGAAACCCGCTTCTCTACCCATGCCCCTCCCAGCCCAGACGCCTTTGTCTTTGCTCTTAGCTGATCCCTGAGACCTGATACCCAAAAAAGCTTTTGCCTTCAGGTCATTCAAACTATTTTTCGCGAATTTCCTCAGCAAAATCGCATGTCAAGCCCCTGGCCAGGCAAAAATTTCCCCAACTCTATCCCCACCAACACTTAGACCGATAAAGAAAAGTGGGCATTAGTTATGCGCCATCCGCTAAAATAGAACTAGAAGATTGAAAACAAAACGTTACTGAAGAGATTCAACCAGGGCCCGGCGCATCAGTCGGGCCTAACTGTTTTATTTTCAATATTTTAGATATAAGTAAAGCGGTTGCAGTAACTTAGCAAAGCCATTACCCCGTAAGTCGAGCTGGATGAATATTTTGGACGCAACTGTTTTAGAATCAATATTTTAGAAGGATTAACCACAACTAAATACAGTAGAATCAATGATTTACACCCAAAATACCCCACGGAGGGGGAGGGGGAGGAGCGGACACCCCAAAAGACCCGTCAGGCCTCGATCATCTCGAGCACCAGCAGGTTCCAGTCCATGAACCCCTTGTGGCTCAGCGCAGCCCCGGTATCCGGATGGTAGTACTCGTTCAGCGACCCATTCGCCGCCAGATCGGCCGAGAGCAGCTTCAAGGTCTTGTCCGCAAGCTCAGCAGCAGCGTTGTCGAACTTGTAGCTCGCAAGCCCGCGCCAGACCAGGTAGTTGACGATAATCCACACCGGCCCCAGCCAGTTGCTGGGATTCGAGCTGAAGTCGAGTGAGAACATCGTCTCCTGCGCCGAAAGCGACCTTACCCCGGCCGCCGAGTGAAAGGTCTTGTCGTCCAGAGAATGCCCCAGCAGATCCTTCGCCTGATCCGGCTTCGCCAGCCCGCACCAAAGCGGCAGAAAACCGGTAAAGGTCTGGAAACGCAGCGGCAGCGAGTGCCACGACATAGCCATGCCCGGCTTGACGTTCGGAATCAGTTCCGCGCGCCGGTCGACGCACTGCACATCCGCGGTGTAATAAAACCGGTCGCGAGGGTCCCAGCAAAGCTTCTGAATCTGCTGCCCAAGCTCAGCAGCCTGTGTAAAGAGCCGCTGAGCATCCACCGGCCGGCGCAGCCGCTCCGCGAGCAGCGAAGCAGCGCGCAGATCCTGGTAGAACAGGCAGTTCAGCAGCAGGTTCGCCGAAGAGAAGTTAGGCCGCCCAAACGTAGTCGGGTCATTGTCGTTGCCAATCGCAACGTCATTGCCCCACACATACAGGCGCACGGCGGAGAAATTGTGAACGGCCCACGAGTCATAGAACCGAAGAATGGAGTTGAAGCGCGGCGCAAGCCACGAAACATCTTTAATCTCGTCAGCAATCAGCAAAGCCAACTGGCCAAAGATCGGCTTAGCCTGGTTACGGCTCGCGGCATCGCCCTTAATAAGCGCGCCAAGCGGATCGGCACTCTTAACATCCAGCAGTATCGGCAACCGCCCATCCGCCGCCTGGTGATCGAGAAAGTTGAGCAAGCTTCCCTGAGCATGCTCGGCGATCTTCGCGCGAAGACCGGCGTCCTTGGTTAGCGTAGCGAAGCGAAACAGCCCACGCGCAGTCCAAAGTGTGTCCCAGTCCCAGAGACTGGTCGAGTACTCCTTGCCCGGAAGGCTCGGCGAGATGCTCGAATGCTGCAGAATCCCCTCAGCAGGCCGCAGCAGCTGGGGCACAGTAGTAGCAAAGTAAGCCAGCAGCTTATCCGCCGCCTGCTTACGAGCAGCAGCAGTCAGCGCCGGTTGCGCAGACGCAGTTTGCGCAGCAAGAAGCTCGTTACTAGCGCGAGGCACAACAGACGAGGCTCCCGCGATAGCGAGCGTAGCGAGCAAATTTCTACGCGAGAGGTCTTTCATGCTCTCAGCTCCGCCACCGCAGCGTAACCGGCCCGCTCAGAGGATGCTCCCCCGTCCCCTTCAGCCGAGCCTGTTTCAACGCGAAGTACCACTTCGCCGGCTTGTCAGCATCGTCGATAAGCATCAACCCGGGGTTGGACTTCAAACCCTCCGCCTGCTCGATCATCGTCTCCTGGTCCTGCCTCACAAACTTGGCTCCAAAATAAGTAGCAATCGAAGTTACAAATGGAACGTTGTAAAAAACATTCCACGCGCCAACCACATCAATGCGGCAAGTCGAAGCAGTCACCGGAGTAATCGTAGTCAAACTGGCGAACCACTTCTTCCCCGCGCGAATCGTCTCATACCGCCGATTCGGCAGCACGAAGTCGATAGTCGTAGTAATCGGCTCACCATAAACGCCCAGCAGCTTATAAGGCGCCGAATTACCGCTGGGAGCATGTGAAGACATCCGAAACCCGGCATTTCTCCCGCAATTCTCTTTGTCTTCCAGTGGCTCAAACAACTTAGCCTTCTCGTGGATACTCTTCCCGCTCCGCCACCACCAGGCCTGGTGCACAAACGGCCCATGCGCCGGGTCCATCAACCCGATAATCCCATGGTCCACATTGCATGGCAGCTCCGCCACGAGATGCGCCGACCTGTACTTGTCCGAGAACTTGGGCAGCTCCGGCACCGGAGGCAACTCGCCACCCACGCGCCCAACCCCCGGCTCCGGCACATAAACCCACGCATACCCATCCCGCTCCACACACGGGTAAGCAGTAGCAAAAATCTTCGTAGGATCCAGCGAATCATGACTCGTCAGCGAAGGAATCTCCCGGCATTGCCCCGAGCAAGGTTCAAACCGCCAGCCATGATACTTACACTGCACCGTCTCTCCATCAAACCACCCCGCGGACAGCGGAATCCCACGATGCGGACACAGATCCCTCAGCGCAAACACCGCCCCATCCTTCTTCCGCCCCAGCACCAGCGGAATCCCCAGCAGCATCGCCTTCGACATCTTCCCTGCCGACAACTCCTCCACCCGCAACGCCGGATACCAATCCCCAAAGATCAGCTCCGCCGGAGGCGCCGCGACCGCCAATGTCCCCCGCTCACTCAACCATCACTCCAATCGAACCTCGCCTCCAATCATAGCCGCGACCGGCAATCGCAGACGCGAAAAGGCGTCCACCCTTACCGCAGTGAACGCCTAATCTCAACCTTGTCCGCTAATGATGGTAACGCCGCTTATCGACGCCCGCCGCCGCCACCGTGGAAGCCACCCCCGCCGTGGAAGCCGCCACCGCCAAATCCTCCGGTCCTAACACCGGCCGAAGCCCTTGAGGTCGCATACGTGCTGCCGCTGCGAACTCCGTAGACGCCGTGATATGGAAAGTAGCCGCCCCCTCGCCCATAGATGAAACCGCCGCCGTACAAGTAGAACGGCGAGTAAAATCCATAGCCAAACGGGCTCCAGAACAGGCCATCGCCTGGCAACCAGGTATAGCTATAGAACGCAGGATCCCACATCCATCCAGCAGCAAACGGTCCATACCCCGGATAAGTCCAGGCATACTGCTCCGCTAACCTCTCGTTCGCCTCGCCCAGGTAATCTGAACGAAGGCTGCTCCACTTATAAAGTTCATCGTTCGATGCAACATCTTTATCGAACTTAGTTGTCTTTGCAGGCGTTCCGTCGAGCACCAGCTCGCGCCCGCTCTTCACTTCAATACCCTTCACTTCGTTTGAGGGAGAGTTCCCTTCATAAGCTTCGGCCTCTCCGTTAAAGACCAGCATCGTATTGTCGTTCGCATTGAACGCATACAAGCCATCCTTGCCCAACACGGCTTGGCCACCCTGCTCGTCGATCTGGATATCGTTCTGCTTATAGAGTTGATCTACCTCAACCTCTGCGCGACCACGCGTCAGTTGCACCTCGGTATGGGTAAGCTCCGGCGAGATCATCTTGATCGTGCTGTCATCGCCCACCCGCACAAATACCCCCGGTGTCAGCAACACTTCTGCCTTGCCATTTGCCGTAGACAACGTGTCGCCAGCGTTCAACTCGGCAGTACCGACGGACTTGGAAGTAATCGCGCGTCCATCGATCGAGGCACTTCCTTCAATGTAATTGAGTGTCCCTGGACGGGCTGGGTTGGCGTCCTCGGCATACACCGCTGCAGTCAACAAAGTCGCCAGGGAAAGTACTGTAAAAGCCCTTAACCTTGGCATATCAGAACCTCTGCTCATTAGATGAAATACACCGCAAAAGGTCGCGTCCCGCCGCCCCCCGCAATACCCCAGCGATTCAATACACTTAGCGTGACGCACTGTTTTGGCTTCGCAACGCTGCTGCACTTGGATGCCGAACGCCCCCTCAAGTAGACTCGGCTCATCACCGCTGCACCCCACTCATGGAGAACGCCCCCGCCCCAACTCAATTCACCAGTTCAAACAACCGCCTCATCATCCTCGCCCTCTGGCTGCTTCTCTACGCCAGCTTCACCCTCTTCACCCCACCGCTCCTCGACGACGCCGACTCCGTCCACGCCGAGGTCGCCCGCGAGATCCTTCTCCGCCACGACTGGGTTACCCTCTACGCCAACGGCATCCGCTACCTCGAGAAAGCCCCACTCCTCTACTGGTCCATGGCCGCCAGCTTCCGTCTCTTCGGCGTCCACACCTTCGCCGCCCGCATCCCTCTCGCCTTCACTGTCCTTGCCCTTGCACTCACACTTGAGTCCTTCGCCCGCCGCGCCTTCCAATCCTCCCGCGCCGGCCTCTACGCCGCACTCATCACTCTCTCCAGCTTCGGCATCTTCATCTTCACCCGCATCACAATTCCCGACGCCGCCGTCTGCCTCTGGCTCACCCTCGCCCTCTACGCCTACTACCTCACCGAACAATCCTCTTCCTCGAAGCCAAACCTGCTCCTCTGTTACGCCTTCGCCGCCGCCTGCGCCCTCAACGTCCTCACCAAAGGCCTCATCGGCATCGTCTTCCCCGTCGCCATCGTCCTCTTCCATCTCCTCCTCACTCGCGGCGTTGGTGGCGCACTAAAGCGCCTCCGCCAGCTCCACCCCATCTCAAGCACTGCGGTCTTTCTCGTAATAGCCGCGCCCTGGCACATCCTCATAGCCCTCGCCAACCCCACCCAGGGCCATCCCGGCAATCTCTCCTTCCAGCACGGACACTGGCAGGTCCCACTTCCCACCCAGGGCAACATCCACGGCTGGCTCTGGTTCTACTTCATCAATGAGCATCTCCTCCGCTACCTCAACCTCCGCGTCCCTCGCGACTACGACACCGTCCCTCTCTATCTTTTCTGGGGACTCCTCATCATCTGGATAATGCCCTGGTCGGCCTACATCTTCCACGCCGCACGCCAGGTCCCCGCCTGGAAGGTCCTCATCCGCTCCCATCTCGCCCCACGCGAGTCGACGCTCCTCTTACTCGGCCTCTGGGCCGCCATCCCTCTTCTCTTCTTCTCCCTCTCCACCCGCCAGGAGTACTACGTCCTCCCCTCCATCCCTGCGCTCTCTCTGCTCATCGCCGCATGGCTCAACGATGAAGCCACTGAGGCCGAGACCTTCGCCGTCCCCAACCCTCGCGTCGTCGCCGGCCAGCGAATCTCCGTCGTCCTTCTCGCCCTCGGCTCCATCGCAGCATTAGCCGCCGGCTTCATCGCCTTCCACTCCACGCCCCCGGCTCCCAACACCGACCTCGCCTCGCTCCTCCGGCAAAACCCCGCCGACTACGCCCTCTCCTTCGGTCACTTTCTCGATCTCAATGCCCAGGCCATGGGCGCCTTCCACCAACCTCTCATCCTCACCGCCTGTGCTCTCTTCTTCGGCTCATCAGCCAACTGGCTTCTCCGCCGCGATTACAAACCTCACGCCGGCAACCTTGCCCTCGCCGCCGCCGCCGTGCTCTTTCTCCTCGCCGCCCACGTCGGCCTGCAGATCTTCTCCCCCGTCCTGACCTCGCGACAGCTCGCCGCCGCCATCGCCCCGGAGATCCGCCCCCCCGGCAACCGTTTCCCCGACATCATCGTCATCCACGGCGAATACGAAGCCGCCAGCACCCTCGGCTTCTACCTCCAGCGTCCCATCGCCGACCCCAGCTCCCTCAACCGCCTCGCCGAGCCCATCCACATCTACAACGGCCGCAGCTCCAACCTCTGGTACGGCTCCTTCTTCCCCGACGCCCCCGCCATCTTCGACGACGACGTCTCCCTTTCGCTCCTCTGGTCCGGCACCCGCCGCGTCTTCCTCTGGCAGGACCTCACTGAGCCCGTCCCCCACCTTCCCGGCAAGGCCTACTTCATCGCCCAGTCCGGCGGCAAAGAAATCCTAAGCAACCAGCCCAATCCGTTCTAGTTGTTAGTTGTCGGTTGTCACTTAAAGAGGGGTTGTATCCTGCGCAGGCTCGTTCGCGTCTAATCGGAGCGCTGGAGTTTTGGGCGCAGAGGATGCGAGCGATGATTGGTCGAGCGATACAGTTTGTGGTTGGACTGCTGGTGGTTGGACTGCTCCTGATTGGAGTGAAGAGCATGGTCTTTGGCGCGGAGACGGTAAGGAAGGACAGGCTCCCGGCTCCGGTGGTGGACGAGGAGAAGCCGACAGTGCATGAGGAGACGGCGGTGTTGGCCGGCGGGTGCTTCTGGGGAGTGCAGTCGGTTTATAACCGCGTGAAGGGCGTGAAGCATACGGTGGCGGGCTACTCGGGTGGAACCAAGGAGTCGGCTAACTACGAGGCGGTGTCGAGCGAGCAGACGGGGCATGCGGAGTCGCTGAAGATCGTCTTCGACCCGACGGTGGTTAGCTATGGGACTATTTTGCGGATCTTCTTTTCCGTGGTGCACGATCCTACGGAGCTGAACCGGCAGGGGCCGGACGTCGGGACCAGTTACCGGTCGGTGATCTTTTACAACTCGCCGGAGCAGCAGAAGATTGCGCAGGCTTATATTGCGCAGCTGGGCGACATAAAGGCTTTCAAGAAGAAGATTGTGACGCAGGTAGTCCCGCTGAAGGCGTTTTATGACGGCGAGGACTATCACCAGGATTATGCGGACAAGAATCCGAACAATCCTTATATACAGGTGTGCGATGTACCCAAGATGGAGGCGCTGAAGGCTCAGTTTCCTGAGCTGTTTGTGCCGTATCACGGGCACTGAGCGCGAGTGCTATTCTCATTGGAGTAGTGCACTCGAGAGGTTGCCATGCCTAAACTAGACCGTATTACCATGCGTCCCGAGGTCATGGGCGGACGTCCATGTATTCGCGGGATGCGAGTAACGGTGGCGATGGTGGTGTCGCAGATCGGGCAAGGTCATAGCTTTGATGAGGTGCTTGCCGACTATCCCTACCTTGAGCGCGAAGATATTCTGCAGGCGCTGCAATATGCTGCCTGGAGAATGGAAGAGCGAGAGGTCGAACTGGCCAGTGCATGAAATTTGTTGTGGATATGAATCTTTCTCCACGATGAGTCCTGGTCCTGCGTGAAGCGGGCTTTGAAGCAGCCCACTGGTCGACGCTTGGAGCGAAGAACGCGACTGACAACGAGATCATGTCCTACGCGCGAACACATGATTTCATCGTTTTAACTCACGATCTGGATTTCGGCATCATTCTGGCTACTACACAAGGACTAAGCCCAAGTGTTGTTCAGATGCGGTCCGACGATGTGAGTCCGGATGTAATTGGGGTTCAAGTAATAGCGGGTTTGCGGCAGATGGAGACTGAGTTACGAGCAGGAGCGCTTCTGACAATCGGTCCAAAGCGCACTCGCATGCGCCTGTTGCCATTACGAACGCGGGATTAGAACGAGGGGCTTGAGGTCTTCGAAGACCGTGGGGATCAGTTCGGAGACGGTCGGGTGGATGTGTACGGCATGGGTGATGGTGGTGTAGGGGGCGCCGGCGTACATGGTGTCGAGGATGCAGTGGATCGCCTCGTCGCCGCCGGTGCCGAGGATGGAGGCGCCCAGGATTTTTTTTGATTCGGCGTCAACCAGGACCTTCATAAAGCCGAGGGATTCGCCTTTTTCTACGGCGCGGCCGACCTTGGTCATGGGGCGTGTGCCGATGAGGGCGGGCTTGCCGGTTTTTTTGACGCGCTCGCGGACCTCGGTCTCGTTCATGCCGATGCAGCCGAGGGGCGGGTCGCAATAGAGGGCGTAGCAGCGGATGCGGTCGGAGATCTTGCGGTCCTCGTTATCGAGCAGGTTGGCGGCGGCGATCTCGAAGTCGTTGTAGGAGGTGTGTGTGAAGGCTCCTTTGCCGTTGCAGTCGCCGAGGGCGAAGATGCCCGGGACGTTGGTGCGAAGATGGTCGTCAACGGTGATGTAGCCGTGTTTGTCGGTAATCACGCCGGCTTTGTCCAGGCCGAGGTCGTCGGTGTTGGGTTTACGGCCCATGGCGAGAAGGACGTGGGAGCCCGGGATGTCGGGCTCGCCAGTAGTACAACTGGTGCAGACGATGTAGGGCTGCGTGGGGTCGGAGGGATTCTTTTTGAAGTGGATGCACTCGGCGTCGGTGCGGATGGTGATGCCTTCGGCTTCGAGGATGTCGCGGACGGCGGTCGAGACGTCTTCGTCCTCATGGGAGATGAGGTGTGGCTTCATCTCGACTATCGTGACCTGGCTGCCGAAGCGGCGGTACATCTGGCCGAACTCGATGCCGATGTAGCTGCCGCCGACGATGACGAGATGTTTGGGCAGGAAGTCTACCTCGAGCATGGAGGTGTTGGTGAGGTAGTCGATCTGGTCGACGCCGGGAAGGTTGGGGACGTTGGCGCGGCCGCCAGTGTTGAGGAATATCTGCGGGGCTTCGAGGAGTTCGTTGCCGACGCGGACGGTGCTGGCGGACTCGAATTTTGCCTGGCCGGTGTAGACAGTGCAGTTCTGCATGTTGCGGAGCCAGGTTTCGACGCTGGTGCGGGATTTGAGGAGGACCTCTTCCTTACGGGCTTTGACGGCCTTCATGTCGACGGTGATCTCGCCGGGGATGTTGACGCCGTAGAATGCGGCGCGGCGAGCCATGTGGGCAGCATAGGCATTGGCGATGAGAGTTTTGGTAGGGATGCAGCCGGTGTTGACGCAGGTTCCACCGAAGAGCTTGCGCTCGATCATCGCGACTGTTTTGCCGGCAGCGGTGAGGTGTCCGGCCAGAGGAGGGCCGGCCTGGCCGGCCCCGATGATAATGGCGTCGAATTTCGGCATGGGTGTTTTGTTCCGCCTGTGTCTGTTGTCGGATGCAGCTTTTGATCTACGGGCTGGCTTAGCGAGCGAGCGAGACGATGAGGAAGCCTCCGCCCACAGCGATGCAGTCCTCGATCAGTGCAGCGGGGAGGTCCCTGCCGAAAGCGTTTGCCAGGAGGCCGCGGCATTTGGCCCCGCCGAAGGTTCCGGCGACTGCGCCGATAGCTCCGGCGATGAGCCCGAGAAGGAGTGCGCCGTGAGAGAGGCCGAGAGCAGCTCCGGCGAATCCGCCCATGATGATGCGAGCGATGAATTGTGGCGGGACGAGGCGGCTGGGGGTGGTGGGGCGCTTGTCGTTGAAGATTTCGCCGAGGGCGAGGAGGCTCATGATCCAGGGGGTGAAGGTATAGCCGAGAAAGGCAAGTGGAGTGTCGGCGAGGTTTATCCAGCCGAGGTGAGCAGCCCAACTCACAACGGTGGGAGCGGTGAGGGCGCGGAGCCCGGCGATGACCCCGATCAGAAAGGCGAGTACGAGAATGAGCATAGTGCTCCTTGAGGAGGAACTTTGTGCAGAGTACTTCTGTGCGTCTCGGGGCCCGTGAGTGAGAGAGTATCGCATCTCGGGGAAGGGTGGAAATTTGAAAGATCGGCGGCGGAAACACGCCATGCGCGGCCATCGGGCGGTATCTGCCAGCGGGTTATCCATGCTGGAATATAGATGCCGATCGAGCCGGGTCCTCCGAAGAGTACAAAGGCAACGGTGACGAGCAGATTTTTGAGTTTCCATGTCTCTCTCACGAGATTAGAAACCAGCAACTGACAACTAGAAACTGGCAACTGACTTCAAGCCACCCGCTCCCGCGCCTGTATCTCGATATAAACATGCAGCAGGCTCACCGCCGCCGGCGTCACTCCCGCAATCCTGCTCGCCTGCCCCAGCGTCCGCGGCCTCACCCGTTCCAGCGTCTCCTTCATCTCCGTCGAAAGCCCGCTCACCGCCCGATAGTCGAACCACTCCGGAATCCCCCGCTTCTCCGCCTTCCGCATCTTCTCCATCGACCGCCGCTGCTGCTCCAGATACCCCGAGTACTTGATCTCCGTCTCCACCGTCTTCATCTCATTCCGAACCCACGCCGGCAGAGCTGTCAGATTGGCGTCAGCCACAGAACCGGGTGCCCCATACATCGATTCTGATGTGTGGGCATCGAGCGAAGCTCGACCGCCTTCCTGTCCCAACCCAGACAGCCCGGGTGCCCCACCCTTTCCGGTTTCATCGGAAAGAGCCTGCCCTGAGCCTGTCGAAGGGGTGGGATTAACAAGCCCGAGCCAGCATCCATCCCCGCCGACCAAGCCCCAAGCCCCGCACCCACAAACCTCTCCCGCAACAAAGGAGCAATCACCTCCACCGTAACCTCCGGCCGCTTCAACACCTGCGCAAACGTAGTCCCCTTCGCATCCCCGAGCTCGCCCATCTCGCGCAATCGCCGCATCATCCACCCGCGCCGTCTCCAGCAACGCGGTAAAAGCCGCCGCCCGAGCCATCTTCTCCTCATACTCCGCCCACGCCGCATCATCAATCAACCCCAGCCGCCGCCCATGCGGAGTCAGCCTGCCGGTCCGCATTATCAATCCTCAAATGCAGCCGGAACTCCGCCCGCGAAGTAAACATCCGGTAAGGCTCATTCGTCCCCTTGCTGATCAGGTCATCAATCAGAATCCCCGTATAAGCCTCCGTCCGATCCAGCGTAAACGGAGTCAGCGGCTCTCCGCTCAAGGCTGCCTTCACCGCCAGCGCAGCATTGATCCCCGCCATCAACCCCTGGCAAGCCGCCTCCTCATACCCACTCGTCCCATTGATCTGCCCCGCCAGAAACAGCCCGGCAAACTTCTTCACCTCGCAGCGTCCGGTCCAGCTCCGTAGGATCAATCGCGTCATACTCAATCGCATATCCCGGCCGCAACATCTCCGCATTCTCCAGCCCCGGAATCGACCGCACCATCGCCGCCTGCACCTCCATCGGCAGACTCGTGCTCATGCCGTTGATGTAGACCTCATGCGTATTCAACCCCTCCGGCTCCAGAAAAAACTGGTGCCGCGTCTTCTCCGGAAACCGCACAATCTTGTCCTCAATCGAAGGACAGTACCGCGGCCCCACCGCCTCAATCTGCCCGAATACATCGGCGACCGGTGCACATTCTCCCGAATCAGCCTTAGCGTCTCCTCCGTAGTATGCGCAATATGACAACAAATCTGCCGCAGTTCCGGCACCCACGTCTCGCGAACGCAACCCCCATTTTGCTCGGAGCACCCACTCAATCCAGGTTCAACCCCAATCGTCCGTTGCCGTTCCGTCACAACCGACCACGTCTCCCCACGACCGAAAACTAAACGGAGTAGGATCCGCATCCCCCGGCTGCACCTCAAACCTCTCCCAATCAATCGTCCGCCCATCCAGCCGCGGAGGAGTCCCCGTCTTCAACCGGCACTCCCGCAAGCCCAGCCTCTTCAACGCCTCCCCCAACAAAACCGAAGCCGGCTCCCCACTCCGCCCCGCCGTATACTGCTGCTCCCCGCAATGAATCAACCCATTCAAAAAAGTGCCGGTAGTAACAATCGTCGCCCCAGCCAGCACACCCGCCCATCCCGCAGCCTCAACCCACACACCACACTCCTGGAACCCATAAAAGAAGTGTCATCCTGAGCGGAGGCGGCGCTCTTTGCCGCCGCAGTCGAAGGACCTGCTTTTGTCTCGGCGACAAATTCCTCCACCAACAGATCCACCACCTCCGCCTGCTTGATAAACAGATTCCTCTGCCCCTCAAGCACCTCGCGCATCTTCACCCGATAAAGCGCCTTATCGCACTGGGCCCGCGGACTCCAAACCGCTGGCCCCCGGCTCGTATTCAGCAGCCGAAACTGAATCCCCGCAGCATCCGCCACCTCGCCCATCACCCCGCCCAGAGCATCCACCTCACGCACCAGATGCCCCTTAGCCACGCCACCAATCGCCGGATTGCAGCTCATCTGCGCAATCAAATCCAGATTCAGCGTAAAGATAGCCGTCCGCAGCCCCATCCGCGCCGCCGCCATAGCCGCCTCACACCCGGCATGCCCGGCCCCCACCACCACCACATCGTACTGTTCCGTAAACGCCATCTTTAAATCTCAACCACACGAAGTCCGGAAATCATCCGGAAATGCCGGACATTACGAGTACCAACTCCATAGCCCATCTCCAGCGCAGTAACCCCAATCATTAGATCAAACGATCCCAATATGATCCCCTGATTCTGCAAATCACCATTCAATAAGCCGGCTCGCAACGCAAGATCGGCTCCAAAGGAGATCACCGGTAAAAGGCCGCGCAGTTCCAGCACAAACCGATTTCTGCGGTCTCGTCGTTCTTGTGTCGTAGCTCGACCGATTCCCGTTGCGAACTCTATCAAGCTTATCGAAGAGATCGCTAAATCTTCACCACCACCCAGTGGCAACTCCTCCAACATCTCAGCCACATCCAGCAGTCTTCGATCAGCGGAGATCAGAACAGTCGTATCGAGAATCAGTCCCACTTCGATCCATCCAACGGCTGATTCATCTCAGCGTGAATCTTCTCCATGTCTGAAGCAAATTCATCATCAATTTTTGTCAGGCCCCACTCTGCCTTCCTTCGCTTCGCAAGTTCAATAATCTCGCCAAGCGGTCGCCCAACTTCCAAACTTTTATTTGCCGGCACTAACAAAACAATCTCATTGTCCCCTCTACGAACGACGATCTCATCCCCCGCCAGTGCACGATCCATTACTGCGGAAAAATCTCGCGCTGCCTCAGCCTCCGAAATTCGCAGAATCCCAGCCATGTTGCCATGATACCTACATCAAACATCTTTAGCCACAGACTCATTTACAGTTACTTCATGACCTCAACACCCCAGGTCGACCTCGTCGGAGTAGGCCTCAACGCCACCGACACCGTCATCCCCCTCGCCAAGTTCCCCGCCCGCGGCTCCAAGACCGAGTACTCCACCATCAGCACCCTTCCCGGCGGACAGGTCGCCACCACCGTCGTCGCCTGCCAGCACTGGGGCATGAAGACCCGCTACGTCGGCAAGCTCGGCGACGACCTCGCCGCCACCCTCCATCGCGAAGCCTTCAACCACGCCGGCCCCAATACCAGTGTCGACTCCCGCATCATCACCGTCCCCGGCGCCCCTAGCGCCCAGTCCCTCATCCTCGTCGACGCCGAAGGCGAGCGCACCGTCCTCTGCCGCCGCGACGAACGCCTCATCCTCCAACCCTCCGACCTCCAGCGCGACTGGATCGTCAACGCCCGCGCCCTCCACGTCGACGGCCACGACACCGCCGCCGCCACCCTCGCCGCCCGCTGGGCCCGCGAAGCCGGCAGTCCCCGTCATCGCCGATCTCGACGAGCCCTACCCCGGCGTCGACGACCTCCTCGAAAACATCGACTACCTCATCGTCAGCCGCGACTTCCCCTCGCGCCTCATGGCCGAGCCCGACCTCGAAAAAGCCCTCCAGCAGATGCAGCGCCGCTACGGCTGCCGCCTCACCGCCGCCACCCTCGGCCCCGACGGCGTCCTCGCCTTGGACGGCAAACACCTCCACCACGCCGCCGCCTACCGCGTCCCCGCCGTCGACACCACCGGCGCCGGAGACATCTTCCACGCCGGCTTCATCTACGCCCTACTCCAGGGCTGGCCCCTCGACGCGCCAACTCGACTTCGCCTGCGCCGCCGCCGCCCTCAACTGCACCGCCGTAGGCGCCCGCGGAGCCATCCAGTCCGTAGAAGCCATCCAAACCCTCATCGCCACCGGCGCCCGCTACCCCACCCCGTCTCGCGTCGTTGCCTGAGAAACTGGCCAAAATCGATGGACCTCAGTTGGTTTGTCTTCGCTTCTAGGTATCCCAAGGCTTCAGCCTTGGGTCTCTCCAACGAGCCATGAAATTGGGCTTTAGCCCTTGGATATGCCTTCTTACGAGGAAAATCAAAGCTCCCCGTCTTCACATCACACTGTCCGGAAACGCCACATAAACATTCGCAGTCCACCCTCGCTACAATCCCACCATGCGCGTCCGCAAACTTCTCTCACTCACCCTCCTCCTCGCCGCGTCCCTCGCCGCGCACGCCCAATCCGCCATCCCCGCGGCATCGATCAAGACCCCACCCCCGACAAAGCCAACCCCGCCGCCATGCAGTCCTTCCAACTCCCCAGCCACGGCGCCCTCCTCAACGCCCTCGTCTACGTCGCCTCCGGCGCCGGCCCGCATCCCATCGTCCTCCTGCTCCACGGCTTCCCCGGCAACGAGAAGAACCTCGACCTCGCCCAGACCCTCCGCCGCGCCGGCTTCGACGTCCTCTTCTTCAATTACCGCGGCTCCTGGGGCAGCCCCGGCGACTTCTCCTTCACCCACTCCATCGAAGACGTCGACGCCGCCATCGACTACCTCCGCACCCCCGCCAACGCCACCAAACTCCGCGCCGACCCCAACTCCCTCATCCTCGTCGGCCACTCCATGGGCGGCATGCTCTCCGCCATCATCGCCGCCAATCACGCCAAAGACCCCTGGCTCAAAGCCATCGTCCTCATCTCCGCCGCCAACATGGCCGGCCGCGTCCTCCCCGCCGTCCAGTCCGGCCACGGCGATCAGGCCATCGCCCCCGTCGCCAAAAACCTCGCCGCCGAAGGCATGTCCCCGCTCGCCGGCACCACCCCCGAAACCCTCGCCCGCGAGCTCATCGCAAACGCCCCCGCCTGGGACATCCCCTCGCTCGCCCCCAAACTCGCCACCCATCCCCATCCTCATCATCGCCTCGGACGACGGCAACGCCACCTCCGCCGAAGCCCTCGTCGCCAACCTCAAAAAATTAGGCGACACCCAGGTCACCTCCACCCACATCCCCACCGACCACTCCTACTCCGACCACCGCATCGCCCTCCAGAAAGCCGTCCTCGACAACCTCGCCCACATCGACACCAAATAGCGCCTCACGGATAATGCTTCACCGCCTCAATCTCCACCGCCGGCTCACCGGCTGCCGACATCATCCCTTTCAACTCCGAGCGTAGTTCTTCTGCTTTAGCCCGATACTCCTGACGCCCCGCCAGGTTCACCTGCTCAAACGGATCGTCCGCCTGGCTGTACATCTGGTACTCCACATATCTGTCCGAAAACTTCTCTGACCGGCGCCCCTGCGCGTCGATAACGCAGTACGTCCAGTCCTTGGTCCTCAGCGCCCGCGCCGTCATCGCCTCGCTTATCTGCACCAGCTCCTTGTTCGGCCACGCCCGCCTTGCCGCAGGCTCCTTCGTCAGCCCCAGAAAGCTCTTCCCCTTCACCGACGCCGGAACCTTCACAGCCGTCGCCTCCAGCAGCGTCGGCATCACATTGATGTTCCCAATCACATCCGGCACCACCATCGCGTTATTGAATCCCGGCCCCTGCACAATCAGCGGCACCCGTATCGAGCTGTTGTGCGGACTCCGCTTATACTCCTCATTCCGAGTCATAAAGTGGCACCCATGGTCGCTCGTGAATAACACAATCGTGTTCTCCATCAGCTTTTGTTCTTGCAGTACCTCCATCAGCCGCCCAATTGATTTATCGATAGCCTCCACACATCCGTAATAATCCGGCAGTTGCGATTGCCAGTTCCCTGGCAGCGCCTTCAGATCGTTCGGCACGAAAGGATCATGAAACCTCTCCGCCGACCCCTTCGGCCCGATAAACCGTTTCTCGTCATTCTGAAAGTGCGGCTCCAGCTGCGAGATATACAGCAGAAACGGCCGGTCGTGCTCCTCCTTCAAAAACCGCTCCGCCCTGTCCGTCACGAAGTCCACACGATACTCGTCCTTGAACGTGATCTCCTTTCCATCGCGGTCGTAGATCGTCCCCTCATACGGATGCGTGGTCCACTCGAACTCGTTCGCACCCTCCCACAGATCCAGAAACCCTCCGCGAAACTCCGGCTTCACGTACCCGCGTCCACCGCCCTCAGCCTCGGTCCCCGGAGCCAGGTGCCACTTCCCGATCATGTTCGCCGAGTATCCCGCCTTCCGCAGCTCACCCGCCAGCGTCGGCAGTGCAGGATCTATGTTCACCGCGTTATGCCAAACCCCCGTCTCCGTTGCATACCGCCCCGTCATTAACACCGACCGCGACGGCGAGCACACCGGCTGATTGCAGATCGCCCCGGAAAAGTTCATTCCCCGCGCCGCCATCGCATCCAAGTTCGGCGTCTTCGTAGCCGAGTTCTGTCCATTCGCGCCCACAAAGTCCGCCCGAAACTGGTCCGCGATATACACGATCACGTTCGGTCTCGAACCTCCCGGCGACCCCGAAGCCCCCGCCTGAGAACCCTCCGCCACCCCGGCCCTCGCCACCCCCAGCCCAATCCCCAACGCAGCCGTTCCGGTCAAAAATTCCCTGCGATCCATCCCTGCCTCTTCCTTCATCTTTTCCATTCATCCCTCCTCAGCCATCTCAAAAATGATCTGTCCTGCCCTCGGCAGGCCTGAAAACTCACAGCGCCATTCTATGTTCCACCCGCAAATCCGCGCCCATCCACCCAGCCCCCGAGCCTTATAACCCCATATAGGCTTGCCTCACCGCTACCTTTGCCTTACCCTTGGGCGTCTTACAAAGAGTTCTAAAAAATGCCCTCGGCCCCTTTGAAGTCCTTTCTCTCGATCTTTTCGGTCGCCACCCTCCTTCTACTGGTGCCTGCTACCCTCCGCGCCCAGCAGCAGACCACCCTCGTACCGGACATCTACCCAGCAATGGCCTCAGCGTCCGCGGTCAACCCCGCACTCCGTCCCGCGGCAGCACGCCCTCCGCTCATAGTCATCGGATTCGCCGGCGGCTTCATCCGCAGAACCAGCGCCTACCACGGCGAGATAGCCCTCGCCCTCCAGCTAAGCAAAAAATACGGCACACGCATCCAGTCCGAAATCTTCGAAAACCACCACGGCGACGAAGCCCACCGCGAGATCCTCCGCCTCCTCCATCTCTCCGACCCCAAATCCGCCAACCGTCAAGAATTGTCATCCTTCGCCGCAGGCGGAGGACCTGCTTTTATTTCTCCTCCCCCGACCACCCAGCCGCGCATCATCCTCTACGGCCACTCCTGGGGAGCATCTGAAGCCGTCAACGTAGCCCGCGAACTCCAGCGCGATGGCATCCCCGTCCAGCTTCTCGTAGAAGTCGACGGCGTCCGCAAGCGCCATCAGGACGACTCCATCATCCCCGCCAACGTCGCCCAGGCCATCAACTTCTACCAGACCGAAGGCCTCCTCCACGGTCGCCCAGTCATCTCCGCCGCCAACCCCGCCGCAACGCAGATCCTCGACAACATCCACCTCACCTACAAAGACAACCCCGTCCCCACCCCCGGCTACTCTTGGTTCACCCGCACCTTCACCAAGCGCCACATCGAGATAGAAAGCGACCCCCGAGTCTGGAACCGGGTCGAAGCCATGATCTCCGCCAACCTGCCGCCAGCATAGCTTCGCCGTGCGTTGCTTTTGCTTCTCATTCCGCAGCGCCTTTTGTTTGTCATTCTGAGCGCAGCGAAGAATCCCCGCATTTGCTTTTGCCGTTGCCTGTTCTCTTCCCACAACCCAAAATCTCGTCATCCTGAGCGGAGCGCAGCGGAGTCGAAGGACCCCGATACTCCCTGATTCGCCCGAACCGGCCGAACCGTTCAGCCAAGAATTTTGTCGCTTCTGCCATTGCCTGTCATTTCCCACCCTGAGCGCAATCGAGGGGAGAAGCGTTCTACGGCACATAAGCCCGATACAAAAGCCAGCACACCATCGCTCCCACCGCGGCAATAATCAATCCCGACACGCGCCGCTTATACACAAACCAGATCAGCACCAGCCCCGACAACGAAACCAGCGTCAGCAGCACCGCCGAAGCATCGATCACCCACGACCACTTCGTACCCGTATCGCGACCCTTGTGCAGGTCGTTCATCACCGCGACAAATCCGCTCCGCACCTCCACCAGCTCATACTTCCCCGAACCGCGCTGTATAAAGCTGTCCGCCTCATACCCCGGCCCTTTGAACGAAACCTCAATCTGGTCGTCCTCAACCCGAAAATCCGCCACAGCCCCCTTGATCTGGTGGCTGCTCCGCAAAAACTCCACAATCCCTAGCTTGTCCGGCTGCGCTCCCGCACCCTCGCCCAGCAGCGCCTTCGCCATCACACCCTCATACCGAGTCGTCCGCGGAGTCCCCTGGAACCACTCGGCATGATTCAGCGTCAGCCCCGTGACCGCGAAGAACAGCACCACCGCAAAGCTCACCATCGAAAGATACAGGTGAAGCCATCGCGAAATAATCGCGCTCTGCTTCCGTATCCTGAACCGCAAACTCTGCGGACGATGCCCAGGCTCCGCGTGGATCTTATTGCTTACGGTAGTCAAGCGTCACGGCTCCCAATTCCGCGCCTGGCGCGAACGTATGTTGAGCGGGCTTGCCGCTGAAGTCCAGCTCCTGCTGCAAAGTCTCCAGTCCGCCATGCTCACGCGCTGCTTCAATCACGATCGTGTACTTCCCCGGCGCTACCAGCTTGCCCGTATCGTCCTTCCCGTCCCATTTCAGCGTGTACTTCCCCGGCGCGCGAGTCGCCGACCCAACCGTCCTACCCGACATTATCGCCGCATCGTTGTCTCTCGTATACGTCCTCAGTTCATGCAGAAAACGCTGCTTGTCGTACCACAGCGCTATCGTCCGCACCACCACATGCCGATCGTTCTCCACCCACACCGCCACATAAGGACGCCGCGCTCGATAGTCAAACTGCGGTATCTCAAGATTGATCGCCAGCTCCATTTGCTTCCACGCATCCACTGGTGCCGCCACCGGCGCGGCCGCGCGGCTCTTCGCCTGCGGCGCCGCATAAGCTACCTCGCGCAGAGCGGGCATCCTGTACTGCTGCCAGCCTTCGCTCGCAACCCGCTCGCCGTTCTTGAGAACCAGCAGATACTCCGCGCCCCTGGCCTTCGCCAGCGCCTGCGACTCCTCAATCCCCATCACCGACATAGCCGTAGCCAGCGCACCAGCAGTCGAAGCATCACGCGCAATCACCGTAGACGAAGTCACATGCCCCGCAGGCATCGCCGTCCGCGGATCCACTAGATGCGAGAACTCCGGCCGCCCCTGCGCCGAATCCGTCGTAGTAAACCCCCTCCGATACGAGCCGCTCGTAGCCACCGCGCCATCCCTCACCACCACCTGGTCGAGCGGCCGATCTCCCTCAGCATCCGCCATCGGGTCGGCGATATTCACCACCTGCGTCAAATCTCCCCGCGCAACCACATCGCCACCGATGTTCAACATCACGCCGCTCGCTCCCGCCTTCATCGCAGCATCCGCGGCACGCCCCGCAACATAGCTCTTCGTAAACGAAGCCAGCACCAGCGGCGTGGACGATAACCGCGTCGCCGTGCCCCGCTCAACATCCAGCGCCCAATGCCGCTGCTGCATCGCCTCAATCACATTCGCAATCTCCGCCTGCGTAGGCTGCCTCCCGTCCGCCGCCGCGCGCTCCCACAACCGCGTCGCCGCCGCCACCGAAGCATCCAGTGCCCCACCGGTCTCACCGCGCCAGCGATCGAACAACCCCAGCACCTCCATCAGCTCCGGCGAAACCCTCACTGCTTCTCCGCGAGTCCCCATCCACCGGCTCAACTCACTCGTCCCATTCCACGCGCTCAAAATCGCACTCTGTCGATCGATCGCCGCCAGCAGCGCCCCTTCCGCGGCATCCGCATCGCGCCTGCTTCCTGCTCGCACCGTCACCTGCATCGACGTCCCCATCACATTCTCATGATGAAAAGTCCACGCCGCATCCATCTCCGGCATCGACACCGGCTGCGCCACTGCCGGCATCGCTATCCCGGTCGCGGCAAGCGGCAGGCAAGCGAAATAACGAAAAGCCCTTCGTTCATTCATCGACATCGGCAGTCATTCCCTCTCAAAAAAGAATTTGATGCACTAATCCCGCCTGCGTTATTCCAGCAGTAACGTTCAACTTCAACTATGCCTTTAACGCCTTAACAATTGCTTAAGCAACTGTGTAGTTGCTGGTAATCCAATAGACGAAGGCCGCCCCAAAAAGCTCCACTCCCACCATTACACCCCCGACATGCGAAACTCAACCCATGCGATCCCACCAACCCACAGCCCGGATCCTCCTCGCACTCTTCGCCATTCTGAGCATCACCGCAGCCGCCCAGACAAACACCCCACTCCTACGCCCCCGAGTAGTCATCGTCGCCTACTTCGAGGTCGGGGCCGACACCGGCGACCGGCCCGGCGAGCTCCAGTTCTGGGTCGACCGCGACCACCTCACCCGCTCCATCAACGTCCCCGGCATGTCCCGCGCCGTCCGCGCCAATCCCGACGCCACCGAGGTCGCCATCACCATTGGCCCCGGCAACATCAACCCCGCCGTCAACCTCATGGCCTTCGCCGCCGACCCTCGCTTCGACCTCCGCCACTCCTACTGGCTCATCAACGGCATCGCCGGCATCGCCCCCGCCGACGGCACCATCGGCTCCGCCGTCTGGACCGACTTCGTCATCGACGGTGACCTCGCCAAAGAGATCGACCCCCGCGAAATCCCGCCCACCTGGCCTGACGGCTTCCTCTCCCTCGACGGTGCCACCCAGTCCGACCCCAAGAGCCCCGCCTGGGAAGAAGACGTCCGCACCTGGCAAACCCGCTACGGCGACCAGGCCCACGCCAACCGCCGCGGCAACGTCATCCGCCTCAACCTCGCCCTCATGCGCTGGGCCTACAACCTCACCCGGGACACCCCACTCCCCGAAGACGCCCCCATGAAGACCCTCCGCCTCAGCTTCCCCAACCAGCCCGGCGCCGCCACCGGCCCCCGCGTCCAGACGGGAGCCAACATCGCCACCGAAATCTTCTGGGCAGGCCCCAAAATGGACGCCTGGGCCCACCGCTGGGTAGCCTTCGAGACCGACGGCGTAGCCCACCTCGGCACCACCGCCATGAACGACACCGGCACCCTCCTCGCCCTCCAATCCCTCACCCAGCAAGGCAAAGCCGACTGGAACCGAGCCGTCCTCCTACGCACCGCCAGCAACTTCGACATGCCCATCCCCGGCGCCACCCCCGCCGAAGGCCTCGCCAGCGAAAAACACGGAGCCTACACCGCCTACCTGCCCGCCCTCGAAGCCGCCTACACCGTAGGCCACCGCGTAGTAGCCGAGTGGATGAACCCCAAAGCCCAGTAGCATCAGGCCATCATCCGCTTCCTGAAACAGCAAGCAACAAAGAGAACGCAACCCACCAACCGCGCCGGTATAGTCAATATTCTTCGCCGCTGCTGGCGCTAGTCTTCTTCACCCAGAAGATTGCTCACCCGCACAATGGTATCGATCTGTTCCTGAGTGAGTCGCGACAACAGATTCCGCCGAACTGAAGCCGCATGTATCGGTCCGGCGGCACCGTGTTCTACCTGTATTCGCCTTTCAGCGGCTCGATATTGACCGACGTGCTAAGCGCATTGCGAATCGAGAGCACATGCAGGGTCAATCAAAATTTGTTCACTCGGTCCCTGCACCCGCGCAATCGCGAACGAGACATGGCTGAAGCCAAGCGCACCACCCGATACGGCGCGCATCGCTGTCTTCAACTCTCAATAAGCACCGAAAAAGTCATTGCTGTTTTCGTGGAAGCGGCGGGCTTCAGAGACTGCTGAAGAATCGGTGGTCGTTATTCGGTGGAAGCGGCGGGCTAAAGGCCCCTGCTCCCTCCGGCTCGCCTTTGGGCGAGTGGGAACGGAGTTTATCGCTGGTTTGTCGCTTGGCGGATTTTGATGCTCCAATTTGAAGGCAAAAGCAAAATGCGAGGGTTCTTCCCCTTCGGCAAGCTCAGGGACAGAATGACAAACAAAAATAGCCGTAGGCTATGACAAACTCCAGATAGACACAGAGGAGCTAATGCCAGCGAACATTGTCAGCACCGCCAACGCCGAGCACTACAAGTGGGGAGGGCCGACCGCGACCGATTGCGATGGCTGGTATCTGCAGCGCAGTTCGGATCTGAATGTGATTGAGGAGCTGATGCCCCCGGCGACGGCCGAGACGAGGCATTTTCACCGGCGCGCGCGCCAGTTCTTCTACGTTCTGGTTGGCGAGCTGACCATGGAGGTGGAGCACCACGACTTCGTGCTGCACGCCGGTCAGGGTTTGGAGATCGCTCCCGGACAGGAGCATCAGGCGAAGAATCGCAGCACAGCGGACGTGCGCATACTGGTGGTCAGCCAGCCCCCCAGCCACGACGACCGCGTCGAGGCTTAGCATCTCAACAGGGTAGAAAAGTCCGATGTGGCACGGAGAGATTCCGTCAGTCGCTAAAGAGGATGCTAAAAAGTCATTTGTGGCTTGGAAGCATTCCCTCGGTGGCTAAAGCCCATTAAAATTACTTGTACGGCACGGAGACCCAAAGCTAAAGTATTGGGCTACCAGCCGCTCCCTTTCAAAACGACTACTTTTTCGGCATCCTCTATCGGCATCCTCTACTTGCGGGTCGCTACTTGTCGGTATCGATTTTGAGGTTGATGTCGAACTCGTTCTTGTTGTCGAAGGAGCTGATGGTTTTGGTGTTGCTCTTCTTGCCACCGCTCTCAGCCCATATCTGGTAGTCCACGTTCCCCGCGAGCTGGCCGAAGCGGTAGGTGCCTCCATCCTGCGTGATGCCGCTCTTCACCGCCAGCGAATGGGTGTCCTTCAGGTAGACGATCGCGCCCTTCAGCGGCTTGTCCTCCTTGTCCGTCACCTTGCCCTGGACGACGCGCTGCGCCACCGACTGCGCGTGCGCAGGAGTCAGGTATCTCCCGGCCATTCCGGCAGAGAGGACAAGAGACAAGGTCAACAAGGCACTGAAAGAAACGCGAAGCGAGACAGGAGAACTCTTCATTAGCTCAGTATAGTCTCTGAAGTTTCGACAGCGTAGGCTACTCTTCTTCTTCTTCCAGATGAGAGACGTCTTCGTCGTCGTAGCCCGCCTCGTCGACGGAGGCCAGCTCCAAGGGATCCACCGAGACAACCTCCAGATCCGCGCCACACTCGTCACACTGCACGGTTTCGCCTTCTTCCACCTCGTCGGCATCCACGATAATCGGGTTGTCGCATTCCGGACATACAACAGGCATTTTTTAAAGCCTCCAGGCATTTTCGTTCTGCCGCGCTGTAATATCCAGACACGGCAGAGGCACATGGGCTATTTCTAGCGGTCACGGGCCGGTACGTCAAGCCTACGATTGTCACAGCCGTTCAGTTTCCACAGGAGAAGAATTTCATGCACGTTGAAGACGCCTTTTTTTCGAGGATTCTCCGCCAGCGGATTGGCGCCTCTCTCCTGTTTCCGGCCCTCCTTCTCGCTACGATGTCCCAGGCGGCCTCACAGGCCCAGACGCCGCCCGTGACCGGCAACTCCTTCCAGCCCATGCCTATCCAGCCCGCCCCGGCTGACCCCGCCATCGCCGCCGCGCTCAGGCAGGTCTCTGTCGAACGTATTCAAGCCGACATAGCGAAGCTGGTGACCTTCAAGAACCGCAGCACCCTCTCGAGCATGGAGACCGACCTTCCCCCCGGCACCGGCATCAACGCCGCTGCCGACTGGATCACGTCCGAGTTCAAGCGCATCTCGGCGGCCTGTGGCGGCTGTCTCGTGGTGAAGCGCGACGAGTTCATCGAGCCCCCGCAGACCGGCCCGGCCTCGCGCATCCTGAAGCCGACCAAACTCACCAACATCTACGCCGTCATGCGCGGCAACGACCCCGCCCAGGCCGAGCGCCGGGTGCTCGTCACCGGTCATTACGACTCGCGCAACTCGGACACCCTGAACACCAACGACCCCGCTCCGGGCGCCAATGACGACGCCAGCGGCGTGGCGGTCTCGCTGGAGTGTGCACGAGTGCTCAGCAAGCTGAAGCTGCCCAGCACCATCGTCTTCGTCGCGGTCGCGGGCGAGGAGCAGGGCCTCGTCGGCAGCCGGCACCTGGCGCGCCTCGCCAAGTCCGACGGCTGGCACCTCGAGGCGGTGCTGAACAACGACATCGTGGGCGGAGATAACACGCCCGCCGGCGCAGGCATGCTCCCGCAGGATACGTCCGTTGTCCGCGTCTTCTCCGAGGGCGTTCCTGGCCCCGCGACGCTCGACCAGCTGCACGCGATCCAGACCGTCGGCGCCGAGAGCGACTCGCCCTCGCGCGAGCTGGCCCGCGCCATCGCCGATGTCAGCCGCAGCTACTTCAGCAACACGCTCCAGCGCCCGCCCGCGGCTCCCGGTGGCGCGCGCAGCAACGTCGTGCGCAACCTGCCGGCGTTCCACCCGGTGCTCATCTTCCGGCGTGACCGGTACCTGCGCGGCGGCGATCACACCAGCTTCAACCTCGAGGGCTTCACCGCCGTACGCTTCACCGAGTGGCGCGAAAACTTCGACCACCAGCACCAGAACGTCCGCGTCGAGAACGGCATCCAGTACGGCGATCTATTGCAGTACGTTAACTTCGACTACGTGGCCAACGTCGCCCGCATGAACGCCGCCGTGCTCGCCGACCTTGCAACTGCTCCCGGAATGCCGCAGAACGTCCGCATCCTCACCGCCGCGACCGACAACAACTCCGAGCTGCTGTGGGACGCGCCCGCCGGATTCCCCGCCAACGCCAGCTACGAGGTCGTCTGGCGCGCTACCGACGAGCCCACCTGGACCACCTTCGTCAGCGCCGACCGGGCAACACGCATTAAACTACCTGTCTCCAAGGACAACGTCGTCTTCGGCGTCCGCTCGGTCGATCCGGCCGGCCACCGCAGCATCGCCGTCTTCCCCAACGCCGTCCGCGCCGCCACCGCGACACCGGTCCCCGGCACATTGTCCGGCCAGTAACGCGCCGCAACATTGCTTGTGTTGAAATAGAAAGCAGCAGTATGCCCCGTTCCGGTCCCATCACGCTGGCTCTTCCTCCCTTCGCCGGGACGACGCGCAAACTCATCATCATCAACCTCGTCGCCTTCTTTGGGTTTGCCGTGCTCGGCTGGGTTACGCCCCGGCCGACCATGATGGCGCTGGGAGAGCTCTCACTGGTCCCGGTGGCGGTGGTGCGCGGCGAGATCTGGCAGCTGATCACCTACGCCTTCCTGCCGGTGGGAATCCTGGGCACGCTCTTCGCGATGCTCACCCTGTGGTTCACCGGCCAGTACCTCGAGGACATCCACGGCGGGCGCTGGCTGATGCAGCTGTACCTGATCTCCGCTGCCGGCGGCGGCCTGCTGGCCTCGGCCATCACCTTCACCCACGTCTTCGGCCTGAGGCCGGACGTGATAACCGAGGGGGCCTGGGCGCCCATCTTCGCGCTGCTGGTCGCCTTCGGGATGGTCGCCGGCGACGCCGTGATCCGCCTCTACTTCCTCATTCCGATCAAGGCCAAGTACTTCGTCGCCATCTACATCCTGATCAGCGTGGCGGTGCTGCTGAAAGGGGACGACCGTTTCGGCGCGCTCACACAGCTGTGCGGAGCGGCGGCGGGCTACTTCTACGTGCGCTTCGCCCCGCGACGCGGCATGGCCTTCAGCATCAGCGAGCGCTACTTCGGCATGCGCAACGGCTACTACCGCTGGAAGCGCCGCCGCGCCGCCCGCAAATTCGAGGTCTACATGAGCAAGCAGGGCCGCAAGGTCCACTTCGACAAAGAAGGCCGCTACATCGACCCAGACGATGCCCGCAAAGATCCGAACGATAAGCGCTGGATGAATTAAGCCAAGCGTTGGATGCTGGACAAGAATCAGGACGCATTTCAGGTTGCATCGGTTCCGTAAACGCTGTCAACCCACCACAGCGACTCCCCGGCGCTTAGCTAAACTGCTCCCAATCAAGCGCAAAGCGGTGTGTAGAACCACACGGTCTTTCGTGTAGCGACACTTATTTCTTCTCCTCCCCATATCTTCTACTCTCGGATTGTCTTTAGCACCCGTGCTTCAAAAGAAGCGAGCAAGCAGGTCCGGGCCCCGCCGCTTTGAGAAGACAAAGATCCATACTCCCTCCACATCCAGTGGCTGAAAGGCATTCCAATGAAACTCAACCTGAATCTTGCACTCGCAGGCGCGCTCCTGCTCGGATCTTCCATCTCGGCCTTCGCGGGCAACGTGAGAACGGACTACGACCACACCGCGAACTTCGATCAGTACCACACCTACTCTTGGGGTAAGGTATCAACCGCGGATCCCTTCGTTGGCTCTCGCATTCAGCAAGCGGTCGACAGCCAGCTCAAGGCCAAGGGCTGGCAGCTCATGCCCTCCGGCGGCTCAGTCACTGTCTTTGCGAGCGACCACATCCACAACCAGAAAGAGGTCCAGACCATGTACGACGGCTTCGGCGGCGGCTGGGGCGGCGGATGGGGCTGGGGCGGATGGGGCTGGAGTCTCGGCCCATTCCCCGGCGGATTTGGTGACTCCACAACCACCACCTCCGACCAGCCCGTCGGCAACGTCGTCATCGATCTCTTTGAGGGCAACTCAAAGACCCTTCTGTGGCGCGGTCTCGCTAGCGAAGATGTCTCGACCAACGCGTCAAAGAACACCAACACGCTGAACGGCGACATCAAGAACATGTTCAAGAACTTCCCGCCGAAGCCGGGCAGGTAATCAGCCGTTCGCAAGCAGCCCTCCCAAGGGCGGCGTGATCGTAGCCGCCGCCCGCAAGTTTGCGGAAAGCGCCTCAGAGCGCCTCCGCAAAGACACTCTCCGATTAGGAGAAGGACCCCTCCGATCAGGAGAGAGACCAAGGAGCTGGCCCCTCTGCAAAGAGGGGCCGATTTTTATCTCCAGGCTTTTATTGCCGGGCTTTATCTCCAGTCGGTCGGCAGCACCCTCTGCCGTTCTGTCGCGAGATTCACGATCTGTTGGTAGAGATGCTCCACTGGTGCGGTCCTGCATCCACTCTTCTCGCCATTCTCCTTCACGAAGAGCTGCGCATCCGCGTTGCCTTCGCGCAGAATCTCAGGCGAGCTCTTCTTCAGCCTCGCCATCTGCTCCGCGAACGTCCCCTCAAAATCTTTCTCCGCCTGCGCCTTCAGCGCGACCTTGTCCGTCTTCCACGCCGAGTGGAACCCATAGACCATCACCGCCGTCTCCTCCGGCATCTTCGGACAGCTGGCATTCAAACCCTGCATCAGCGCAACGACATATCTCCGCGCCTGCTCATCATCGCGAACCTTATCGAACGCGCCCTCATACAGCGGCCTCAGAATCTCCGGCATGTAATAACTCTCCGCCATCGTTACCTCCGGCGGAGCATACTCGTATCCGCTGCTGCCCGATCCCCCCAGCGCACGCGCCGCAAACCTCTTCGCTGCCGCCAGCGCAGTCTGCTCGGGAACCCCGCTGATCTTCACCGACACCTCGGTCGTCCCGCCCTTGAAGGCGTACAGCACGCCGAGATACCCGCCCGCCCACACCCATAGCGCCGCATCCGCATACCCCGGCGCCTCGCGTGTTATGACTGGCGACAGCGAGTGGTCGTCGGCAATCGTCCCCCACCGTATGCTCACGTCGCTCGCATTTTGAAAATACGACCGCGACACCACGATGGACACCTGCTTCTTCTTCGCCGGATCAACCCCGTAGCCGGCCTCCAGGTACCGGCACGACCGCGCCTTCGCATCGGCCACCCCCGGCTCGAGCGTCGACCCTACTACCGCCTCCGCCTCCGCCTTCGTCACATAGCTGCAGGCGCTCTTCTCCGGCGCCGGCTTCGGCCTCTTAATCTGAGCCGGACACACCACTCCCGCCAGCAGCACCGCAACACACCCCAAGGCCAGTCGCATAATCCGAGTCAGTATAGTGCGCCAGCCTCTCCCGCCACCCGCAAAACTTGACAGCTACCCCCTGCAAATTACCCCTCAGACGCCCTCTCGTATTCACCCAGCGCCCATGCTCCAAAACCGAAGTCCAAACCTAACCCTCGTCCTTCGAAGACTTTGCACACAAATAGGGGGAGGGGGGTACTACCGCTCGTCACCCGAAAATGGCCGCAGTCTGATGAACACACCCACCCCCACTGGATGCGCCCCATAGTCTCCGCGCAGCACCTCCGGCACCCCATACGTCGTCACCTGCGCCCCCAGTGCCGTCCGCACATGCGGAAACAGATCGAAGTCCCGGTCATAACCAAACGTATACGCCTGCACATGCCCGATGGGCTCCTCGACAAAGCCCGGCGGCAGCGGCTTTTCGCCGTTCAGCAGTTCATTCGTCCGCCCCGCATTTTCAATGCGCGTCCACACCGAATTCTTCGTCTGAAACCGCACAAGCGACTCCAGAAGATAGCTGTTCTCCTTTGCATTATCGGTAAGCGACCGAGTCCGCCCCCAAAGCGCCGTCGACGCCCAGTTTCCTTGCGCGAACGGCCGGTTGTACATCGCCGAGGCCGTCGTCCGCGCCTGGTTCTCCGTTGGAAACAGCGCTTCGGGGCTCGCAATCCGCGCATAGGAGTACTGCCCGCTCCAGTTTTTCCCCGGCTGCACCGTCAGCCGCGTGGCCCACGAATCGATCGCGCCCGCGGCGATGGTCCACCTGTTCTCACCCGGCTCGCGCCCATGAAATCCGCTCGCCTCCACGCGAGCAATCCCATGTGTAACGCCTACCGTTACAACATCGTATGAGATATGCGTCGAGTCCTGCTGATGATGCCCCAGCGATCCTACGGGATTCTCCGCAGCCGATGCCCTGTGCGGGTAAGCCGTAGGCCCAATCGCCGGATCGCCCACGGGCGCCGCATAGAACGAGAGCAGCGTCCGCTCGCCCAGCTTCCAGTCGTAGAGCGCCGCCAGTTCCATCACAAAGTTATGCGGATGCTGCCCATCCACAATCGGCAGGCCGTACGCCGTCTCCCCCTGTTGAAACAGCAGCGGATACCGCCTCCCCGTTATCGTCGCCGGCTCCAGGCTCAGCATCGTCCGCAGCGTCAACTGCCCCGGCCCCACCCAGCGCTCCGCCATCCCCATCGCCCAGTTGGTCGAGAAAAACTTGTCCGCGCCCCGCGGCCCTGTCTGCTGCAGCTCGGTCAAAAACGCGTTGCCGTGCAGCATCAGCATCCAGTTTCCCTTCATCGCCATCAGCATCGCCACCGGCACCGAGTCCGGCTCGGCGCTCGTTCCTGATGCCGCGTGGTGCTCTATCTCCTGCACAAAGGTCTGCGGATGCATATTCTCCATCAGCTCCGACATCCCCGCGCTCATATTCATCGCCTGCTTCGCAGCCTCACCGGTTTTAGGAGGACACATCGTCATCCCCGGCATCGTCTCGACGCACGGCGGAGCGCCCCCCTGCGTGCTATCGCCCGGCGTTTGCCCCCACGCCGCCTGCACTATCAAAACACTCCACATCAAAACCCCAAACATCTTCATTGCAAGTCCTCTGGCTCGCGCAAACATCCGCGAATGCTCTCAACTCAACTCTTCTCGAAGTCCCGAGAGCCGCCTCAAACGCAACGAGGCGCAACTCCACAGGAGATAAGCAGGAGAAAAAGAGAAGGACTAGACGCGAAGACTTACCGACAGAAGACCCACCCCACCCGGCCGCGAAGGAGGCCGTTTCCCAACACCCACACCCCAATTCGTCAAATCAGGTTCGCTCTGCACGACTGCAACCGCCGCCCACTGCACAGCAGCAGAAGCGGCGGTCGTAGAGCTACGCTTCACCAACATCGGGATCGCGGCATGACCGCAGCTTGCATCATCGCAATCAGCAGCAACGCGCGCCACCTGCTGCGTCGCCGAAGCCCCCATCCCATGGCTGCAATGCGCGTGACTCAACCCCATCGCGGCAGAATCCGCCTCGGGATTGCTCGCTGCGGCGTGGCAGCTCATCTCCTCAACCTGCAGCCCGCACGCCAGCTCACAGACCGCGGCCTGCGAAGACGCGCCCAATACAACGAGCGCCACCACCACCGCCAGCAAGCCTCTGAGCCGCGTCATCACGCATTAATTCTAATGCATCCCGCAGAAACCTCTTGCTTTCAATACGCCGCGCGCAGATACTTCCGCCTGCCGAGCAAGCGTGCTGTGCACCGGACCCCAATCACCACGACAGCTTCGACAGTAGCAACTCGAAAGGATAACCCGATGGCTCAATATCTGATTCAGGTCGCATATACCGCCGATGCCATGGCCGCCCTGGTCAACACTCCGCAGGACCGTATCGCCATGGTCGGCAAGGCAATCAAAAAGCTCGGTGGCAAGGTCGTCAACGGCTGGATGTGCCTGGGCGACTACGACACCGCCCTTATCGCGCACCTGCCCGACAATGTCGCGGCAGCGGCTTTCTCCCTTGCTATCGGATCCGGAGGCGCCTGCAAGAGCGTCAAAACCACGCCTCTGCTGTCCCTCGAAGAGGGCATCGCCGCCATGAAGGCCGCGGGAACCCTCGGATATAAGCCCCCCTCAGCCTGAGCAGGCGCTCAGCAGTTCTGATACTTCCAGTTCCGCTGCTTGCCCTCGGCGATCCAATCGACCGCCTGCGCGACCCGCTTTGCCTTCGTCTCCTCGCGCTTGGCCTCGGTGATCCAATCCGTATACTCGCGCTTGCAGCTCGGGCTGAACGCCGCAAATGCCGCCGCCGCCTTCTTGTTCTTCCTGAGTGCCGCCGCAAGCTCCTCCGGGACCGCCGGAGCAGGCTTAGCAGCCTTCGCCTTGACCCTCGGCAGCAGCGATTTCGTCCTCTCCCCGCTCGCCACCAACCCCGCAGCCTGACGGAAATATCCCAGCAGCACCTTATCCGGTGGCAGGTCCTTCACGCTCTCAATCCTGCCGAAGGACCCCATTGCCCCGCCCGGCTTCTCGCCATCCTTGCCCAGGATTGCCGCCATCTCCGGCCCCCACAGCCCCAGGCTGCAATGCTGCTTGAACGCTGCCATGTTTCCCACGATCACGCCGTGCAGCGTAAAGAACGGCATCCCCCACTTGATAGCCTCCTCAATATCCGGGCAGGCCTGGTGCATCAACTCTCGTATGTGCGTCAACACCGGCTGCGCAAACGGCTGCGCCTTCGCGATGTAAGCATCGACCTTCAGGTTCATGACAGGAAGGGTCTTCATCTCGCCAGCAGTTTACAACAGCCATCAGCGCATCGCGCCATGGCCGGACGTATGCAGTCAAAGATAGAAAGGCCACCTTTGCAGGTGGCCTCTCTCGGGCATCAACTCAAAACTCTGCCTCTCTTACGAGCGGAGAAATCTGCGCCGGCCAATGTAGAACAGGCTGGTCAGGCCAGTTCCCAACAGACCGATGGTAGAGGGTTCAGGTGTGATCGTGAGAGTAACGTTTGCGTTGAAGAAACTGGGGGTGAAACTTGGATCATTGCCGATGGCAGTTCCTGTAAAGGTCCCAAAAGTCTGGTAGTAGTCAGTCTGCTTTACATCCGGGTCGAAGTCGAACGTCGTGCCCGAAAAACCTACCTCGCCCCCGACATTATTGCTGATAGAACCGCCGGAATTGTCGAAGACAAAGAAACCCTCGGTGTCCTCGCCATAGTTGACAATGGTGTACCCGAGACTAGTGGGATCAGGAACCACTAACGTGGAAATGCCGGTCGTGGTAATGAAGCCAGGCGTGATGATGTTAAAACTAAAGTTGGGCAGCGACACTCCAGTGGACGTCACGACATTTGTATAGGAAAAGGAATAGTCGATATCGCTGGCACGCAGGGCCGAAGGACTTACAGCCGCGCAAAGAAGGAAAAGTGCGACAACAAGCTTACGCATAAAATGCCTCCAAATCCCCGTGGGGAACACAATTATCCACCTGCGAGGCAAATTCGCGAAGGAAAAAATTACGCAAAACTTTACTCTTTGCCATGCAAAATCATGCACTTAGGCAAAGCAAAAAGAACCAATCACTTACCACTAAATCCGCTCAGAGATTGAGTTAGGCCGTGTCCCCCGACTTCGATTTCGAACCAGTAGAATTCGGCTTCATTGGATACGGCGGCCCCTTCTGCAGCACCTTCTGCATCTGTGCGTCGTACCCATAGATGTCATCGAAGAAGTGGACGTGCCCGTCATCCTCGACTAATCCAGTTACATAAAAGATCACGATTGGAATCGGATTCTTCAGGCTCACCGTCCTGTTGTCCGGGCCGACTTCATCGCTGCCTGCACCTTGGCCAGATCCCAGTCGCCACCCTGCTGTTGCAACACCCACGCCGCCAGCTCGTCGGGCTTCTGCACCCGCACGCACCCATGGCTGAAATCGCGCCGCGACTGGTCAAACAGCTGGGTCGCCGGAGTCGAATGCAGGTAGATGCTGTACTCGTTCGGGAACATGAACTTCACCAGCCCCAGAGAATTCTTCGGCCCCGGCTTCTCGCGCACCATCACGCCGCCCTGAGCCACCTGCTTCGCCGTGTAACTCGTCAGCAGACTGCCCTTGCTGTCCGTGACCTCAAAGTTCTTGCTGGCCAGATATCCCTGGTTCGTGGCAATGTGCGGCGCCAGCTCCTTCCGAGCTATATCGATCGGCACATTCCAGTACGGCCGGAAGACGAGATACTTCATCATCTGCGCGAACACCGGCGTCTCATGCTCACCTATCACCTTGCCCACCACCACCTTCATGGTGAAGTCCGGCTTATGGTCCGGCGTATAGCCATGCAGCACAAACTCCGGCAGGTTCACAATCAGCGGAGCATTCAGGTACGGATCGGGCAGCCACCGCCAGCGCTCCAGCGAGTTCTGCAGCTGCGTCACGCGCGCCGTCAGCGGCACATTCATTGATGCAATCGTCTGCGCCGTCAGCTTGCCATCGTCCGCAATCCCATGCCGATGCTGAAAGCTCTTCACACCCGTAGAGAGCTCAGCGTCGTACAAATGGTCCTTCGGCTGCGCGGCGTCCGCCGGCAGATCCCCCTCCAGCTGCAGGCGCGCCAGCAGCGCGTCGGCCGCCGGATACTCCCGCCCCACGCTCAAAGCCTTCGCCACCGTCGGCAGCGGCTCCGTGCCGCTCTGCGCCTGCTGCTTGGCCAGTTCGATATACCGCCCCAGCGCCTGCTCCGTCCTGCGGTATTGCTCGGAGTCCGGCTCAACGCTTGCGATCAGCTTCGGCACATCGGTGGCATCCACGGCGTTGTCGCTCACAAACTCCGCCAGGTCGTACTTCTTGTCGTGCAACATTGATGTCGAAGTTGAAGTGCGTCGGATTCACCCGGCCGATTCGCAGGTCCGAGATGTACCGCATCACGTTCACCGTCATCGCCACATCGAACAGAGAGATCGCATCGGCAGGAGAACTACCCCTTAGCGCCGCGACTCGTTCCGGCCAGCGCTAGGCGTCGTAGTCCTCCGGAATCAACCCCTTCGCGTCTGCATTCGCAAACGCCTGAATAAACCCTGTGGCCGCAGGCGTCGGCGCGCCGTCCCGCGTCCACGCCACCTCATAGTTCCGGTCGTCATAGAACTGCGTCACGATCGCCTGGTAGTCGGAGAAATCCGGCCAGCGCAGGTTCGGAACCTTAGTCGTATCCACCTTCTCGGGCGGCAGCGCCTTCTTCGCCACCAAATCATGCAGCTTGTCCGCATACGCATCCGTATTCGGCGCCGATTTCGTCTTGCGATACCTCTTGCACCCGCCCGCCACCAACAGCGCCGCCAGAACAACCACCAACCCAACCGTCCGAACCGAACTCTTCATCATTGCCCAGAGACCATCCTTCCACCCAGACCTGTTTCCTATGAGCAGCTATTATGCAGCACTTCTCTTCAGTACGGCAGAAAATGAAATTCTTCGCCACAGTTCTGTTCATATCGCGGATACAAGCCCTTACCGCTGGCAACTAACAACTGACAACTCGCAACTGACAACTGCCTCACCTCGCAATCCCCGGCAGCGTCACCACACAGGCCACTGCCTGCGCCACCAGGCCATCCCCGTCAACGCCACGAACATCTTCCTCTGCCGCGTCTCCAGCACATCCGCAAACACCCCGCCCACAAACGTGAACAGGAACGGCAGCGCCCACAGCCACGGAGCCGACACTGTCTGGGTCGTCACCAGCGGCATCAGCAGCAGCGTCATCACCAGCGGCGCCGTATTGCCGAAGTACCGGCTCCGCCGCGACAGCGCCCATACACATCACCGCTACCGCCGACACACACCGCAATCGGCCAGTTCTCAGGATTCGTAAGGAACGCTTTCGCGCCCTGCAGCGAGAACCAGAACCGCGCCCCGCCCCCCGTAAACACATAGCTGAACGCCGCCAGCCGGAACGCATAGAACCCGAACAGAATCACCAGCGCCCCAATCGCCGAGTACATCAGTATCTGCATCACATAGCTGCGCCGCCGCTCCGCCAGATACATCATCAGCACCAGCGCCACCAGGAATCCCACCATCGCCGCCAGCAGATGCGCCGCTGCCGTCAGCCCCAGCGCCAGCGTCAGCAACACAATCCTCGGCCTCCACTTCCGCCGCGGACCCTGCATCGCATGCGCCACCCCGATGGCCGTATAGACCAGCCCGTACAGCCCCCACATCGCCAGTACGTCGTTATTCGGCGTCACCGCATACTGCACCACCGCCGGGCAAAAGCAGTAGAGCCCCAGCGAAAAGAACGCCCCCTCATTGCCAAACAACCGCCGCGACACCCACCACAGCCCGCCCCCCAGCCACAGCGCAAAGAACACAAACGGCAGGTGCAGCAGATACTTCACGCTGCTCAGCTCATGCCTCGCCTCCCACGTCGATCCGTTCAGCGAGCTCTCCGCATACAGCCGGTTCTCCGGCTTGCGCAGCTTGTCGCCTGCGAGCAACACCAGCCGCTGCAACGTCAGCGGCAGCCCCGCCACCCTGTACGCAAACGTCCCATCCCCGTTCAGGTTCCCGCAGGTCGTGAAGTAGCCCGCCAGCGGCGACGGCCGCTCCCACATCTCCCGCCCGCACCGCGCGTATCTGTAATCCTGGGTCGAAATCTCCTGCCGCCCCACCACCCAGAGACACTGCGCCAGCAATATCAGCAACAGCAACCCCGCCAACCGTTGCGGCCGCCCAATCTGAATCTTTCCAATCTTCGGCAACCTCATCCTGCGCACACCAGCCAATCCATCTACACTCTCCAACTACAGTTCCACATCCAGCCGGTAATCGGCTCTCTAAACTGATCCTTGTTCCTGAGTCCTGGACCCTGCTTTATCGTATCGTGAAGATATGCAGTCGCTCTCTTTCACCCCCGGCCGAGCCTTTCTCTCCTCGAACTCTCCCACCGTTCCATGGACCGTCGTCTTCGAGGACGAAGGCGTCGCCGCCTACTTCTACGCCTGCGACCGCTCCCAGACCACGCACGAAGAGAGCATCCTCGACGCCATGCTCATCTACAACGTCGGCGCTCTCGCCAAATCCGACCCGAATTCGAGCGCCCCGAGCCCCAGCGCATCGCCACCGTCGAGTGGTCCCGCGACGGCCTGCAAGCCGTCCTCTACCTCGACGGCACCCCGCAAGCCCTCTTCGACTTCGAAGCCCGCTGCGGCTACTGCCGCATGGACTTCCCCAACTTCATCTCCGAACAGAACGATACCTGGCGCAAATCCAGCCACGCCTGGTCCGATGCCGCCCTCCACCGCTTCGAAGCCGCCCTCTACGCCTGATGCGATAGCATTTCGAGCTCCCCGCGTGCTACCTTCAACCTATGCAAGTCACGGTAAACATTCCGGAAAGTCTCGCGGTGCTCGCACAGTCTCAAGGCATCCCGCTCGAAACCTATGTCGAGCAACTGCTGTCTGAACGAATCTCCGGACATGAGCTATCCGCAAGGCGCATCGACCTCGAAAGCTTCTTCGTCGAGATATCTGCCGGCTCCGAGAACCTGCCGCTGCCATCAGAACAAGCTTTTAGCCGCGAAAGCTTTTATTCGGATCACGACTGATGCGGTTTGTATCCCGGTGTGCAGTCGATACAAACATCCTTCTCCGCCTCTCCCATAAACAGCATCCCTTGAATCCGTTGATTGAGACAGCGCTTCGTGCTCTCGAATCGCAGCAGGTTGAGCTTTGCTATACCACCCAAAGCCTCGGTGAGTTCTGGAATGCAAGCACACGCCCACTCTCCAGCAACGGACTCGGCTTCCCATCTTCCCTTGTCGATCGTCATTTGAAGGCAATTGAGTCAAAGATGGCCCTACTTCCGGAAGATCCCGCTGTTTATGCGGTCTGGCGCAGGCTTCTTTTAGAACAGAACGTGAGTGGCGTTCAGGTACATGACGCGCATATCGCGGCAACACTGGAGGTGCATGGCGTCAGCCATTTGCTCACCTTTAATGTCGAGGATTTCAAAAGGTTCCCGGCAATCATTGCGGTCCACCCTGATGAGCTTCAGACCCGAAGATATCCGCGCTATAAAACACCATACCCCAGAAACAGCGCCTCCACCTCAAGCCAGTCCTTCACCCGCTTGAACCCCTTCACATTCACATTATGCGGCGCGGCGTACAAAATCCCCTCGCCCGCAAACCGCCGAAGCTGCCGCGGATTATCGTCGATCAAATAGTCCGCCCGCAGAATCCCCTTGTCCCCGCAGAACACAATGTGCGACGACGGAATAAAAGGGAAGTGCCGCTCCAGCCACTTGAACTTCGCCGCAAACGATGTCGGCACCTCCATCGCAGCCGTCGCGATAAACACCTCGTACCTCTGTTGCAGCGCCTTCAGCACCCGCTGCGACTCCGGCATCACCTCCAGCACCGCAAAAAAATCCTCGCTGCGCAGATACTCCTCAAGCGCCGGATGCCGGTCCACCGACACCACATCCCACAGCCACTTCCCGTGCAGGTCGTCCTTGGTTATCGTGTCGTCGTGATCGCGGTTGTATCGAAGCAGATGCTCCGCCACCGCATCGGCGATCACCTCGTCCATGTCTACACAAATTCTTTTAAGCGTCACCGCGGACTCACCATCTCCTTCAAAGCAACCTCAAAGCGATCGAACGATCGATGCCGCGATGCTCTCCGTCTGCACCGTCTTTCGCTGCGGAGCGTCCCGCGCCGGATCGTAGTACAGCAGCCGTCCGCAGCTCTCGCACGTCATCATCTCGCTGTCGTTGTCGCGGTCGCGCAGGTCGTTCCAGCGCTGCGGCCTCACCATCATCTGGCACGCCGAGCACTTCTGGTTGATCGCCTCCGACACCGCTGTCCCCTTCGCCTTTGCAATCCGGTCGTAGGTCGACAGCGCCGCCTCGCCGCTCTCTGCCTTTACGATCTCCGCCCGCTCCGCCGCGCGTTCAGCCTCCACCGTCCCCAGCGCGATCTTGTCCGCTGCGATCACCTCCGCCGCCCGTGCGCGTTCCCGCTCCAGGGTCGCCGCAGCGTCTGCGACAGCCTCGTTCGCCACCGTCCGCTGCGCCTCCAGGCCCTCGCTGCGCTCCATGCTCTCGAGCTCGGCGTCTTCGATCTTATTGATCTCCGCCTGCGCGAACGCGATCTCGTGCTCGAACGCGGTCACCTGCACCGTCGTCGTCGCCATGTCCAGCTGCCTGCGCACGCGCTCGATCTTCGCCCGCAGGTCCTTCGTGTCCAGCTCCTGCCGCCGCCGCAGCACTTCTTCCTTAGCGATAAGATCCACCACCACCGCACGCTGCCCTTCGACGGCTTTCAGCTTCGCCTCCAGCGCCGCGACCTGTTTCGGCAGCGCCGCCAGCTCATCGCGCAGACGCTTCGCCTCCACATCATGTCTCTGCAGCACAATCAACTTCGCAAGATCCGGATGCACTTTACTCCTCCTCGCCTCGCTCGAACGGGCTCATCTGAACAAGCCTACCCGAACCCGGCTATTTGGCGCATCCCGCTCTCCTGGAGGCGATCACCCGCCGCCCATCTTTCAGTCCGCCTTGCGCAGCTCCTGGTTCTTCAAAAGCAGCTCGGCCACCAGCCGGTTCAGCCGGAAGTTCTCCATCTCCAGCTCCATCAACCTCAGGCTCTCGGGCACCGCTGCCAGCTTCTTATCCGACCCGCCATGCGCGCTTTCTGTCTGCGCGGCGGTCTCCTTCGACATATTCTTCTGCTCAACCAAATCCATTACGCACCTCATCTCCGTGCGATAGCAACTCATCATTGTCATTACGAATCCCCTCACGCCGTCGGCGCTGCAGGACGCGGCCCGCACCACCTGCCTCGTCCGCGCATGCCGGCGCGAAACTTCTCGCGCTCCTCTTCGCTCATCCCCGCCCAGCGCTCCTTCATCTGCTGGTCCCAGTACCGGCCGCGCCCACGTCCTCCACCGTCGCGGCGATGAAATCCACCGAACAAAATCTTGCTCAGCAGAAGCAGCCCCAGCGCCTGCACAAACGTAATCGCACGCAGCCCGAATATCGCAGGCATCAGCCAGTTCCACATCTGCTGCACTACAAAGCCGAACGCTAAGGCAGCTATCACCACAAACACACAAAACTTCAAAACCTTTGCAATCGAATACTTCTTCATCGTCTCCTCCTTAATCACTTCACAAACTCTTCGTAGATTCCCTGCAGCCGCTCGCGCAGGTGCAGCACTGCATATCTCTTCCGCGAGAGCAGCGTACTCACGCTTACTCCGCTCTCCTCCGACAGCTCCTTGAAACTCCGCCCCAGCACCTCATGCGCAACGAACACCTCGCGCTGCTCCGCCGGCAGCTCATCCAGAGCCTCTTCGAGCGCCTCCACTAGCACGCCCCTCGCAAACTCCGCGTCCGGCCCGGCATCGGCCGAGGGCAGCAGCTCCTCCAGCGACAACTCGTCGCCATCCTCGGTCACGCGCACCGTATCGCCCAGCAGCTCCGGCCGCTTCTTGCGAAACAGATCCGTAATCCGATTCCTCGCCACGCGAAACAGCCACGCGCTCACCTGTTCCACTGGCTTCATCAGCCGATAGCTCTCAATCAGCTCGTAGAAGACCTCCTGCAGAATGTCCTCGGCATCGCCCGCATCCGCCACTCGTCTGCGGATAAAGTTCCGCAGCCGCGACTCATCTTTCTCTATCGCCTCCGAGATCCACTGGTCCTGTTCTCCGACCGTCAAAACACGCCCGTCCATTCTGTCTCCGGCGCCGCAGCTTCTTCTCTCTATCTATCTCTGGAGACGTATGAGGAACGAAAATATTGCAAGAAAGTTCCAAAAGCCTCAGCCGTCGTCTAAATCTCCCCCAAAAGTGCCATATAAATCGTGCTGTGCCATCAAATCCCTGAATCCTGCCCCGCGCCGGTAGAATCAAAACAGGAACATGGCCACTGCAACACTACAGCTTGAGGACTCTCAGGCGCTTCCCGCGCCTAAGGCCATCGAGACGCCCTGGCGCCCGCGTATCAACCCGTGGATCGTCGCCATGACGGTCACCCTCGCCACCTTCATGGAGGTGCTCGACTCCTCCATCTGCAACGTCGCCCTGCCACACATCGCAGGCGGCCTCGGCGCCACCCAGGACGAAGCCACCTGGGTCCTCACCTCCTATCTCGTAGCCAACGCCATCATCCTTCCCGCCGGCGCCTACATGACCACCTTCATCGGGCGCAAGAAGTTCTACATGATCTGCGTCGCGCTCTTCGGCATCAGCTCCGCTCTCTGCGGCATCGCGCCCTCGCTTCCGATCCTTGTCTTCTGCCGCGTCCTGCAGGGCATCGGCGGCGGCGGCCTCGCCCCATCCGAGCAGGCCATCCTCGCCGACACCTTCCCGCCCGCCAAACGCGGACAGGCCTTCGCCATGTATGGCCTCGCCGTCGTCTGCGCGCCCGCCATCGGCCCCACTCTCGGCGGTTACATCACCGACAACTTCGACTGGCGCTGGATCTTCTTCCTCAACGTCCCCGTCTGTCTCCTCTCTCTCTTCCTCACCAGCCGCATCGTCGAGGATCCACCATGGGTCGAGAAGCAGGTCAAGGAGTCGCAAAAAGGCGGCATCAAGCTTGACTTCCTCGGCTTCGGCCTCCTCGCTCTCACCTTTGGTTCACTCGAGTTCGTCCTCGACAAGGGCCAGGAGGACGACTGGTTCTCCTCGCACATCATCACCTTCTTCGTCGTCGCCATGGTCGCCGCCTTCGTCCTGATGATCTGGTGGGAGTTGCGTCAGCTCCGCGTCGGCCACCGTCCCATCCTCAATCTCACCCTCTTCCAGCGCCGCAACTTCGCCATCAGCTTCGCGCTCATGTTTGTCCTCGGCTTCTCGCTCTACGCCACCACCGTGCTCATCCCGCAGTTCGTCCAGACCCTCCTCGGCTACACCGCCGAGCTCGCCGGCCTCGTCCTCTCGCCCGCCGGCCTTATGATGATGGCCATGATGCCCATCGTCGGCTTCCTTGTCGGCCGTGTCGACCCGCGCAAGCTCATCGCCTTTGGCTTCTTCCTGCTCACCTCTGCACTCGTCGAAATGCACACCCTCAACCTCGGTGTCAGCTATCCCTACCTCGTTTTCCTGCGCTGTTTCCAGGCCTCCGGCCTCGCATTTCTGTTCATCCCCATCAATACCATCGCCTACATCGGCGTAAAGCAAACCGAAAACAACGACGTCTCCGGCCTCACCAACCTCGCCCGCAACATCGGCGGCTCCTGCGGCACCGCGTTCTTCGCCACCATGCTGACGCGCCGCTCTGCCACTCACGAGAACAACATGATCCGCAACCTGACCGCCGGCAACCAGGAGTTCGTCAACCAGGTCATGCGGCTCAAGCCCCTCTTCGGCGGCACTCGTGGCGGCGGCGGCAACCCTCTCACCGGCGCCGGCTCCCACGCCGCACAGGCCTTCATCTACAATCAACTCCACCGCCAGGCCGGAATGCTCGCCTACCTCGACGTCATCCAATACCTCGCAGTCTTCTGCGCCTGCATGCTGCCGCTGCTCTTCTTCATCCCGCGCCCGCCCAAGCACGTCGATCCCTCTGCCGGCCACTAAATATTGCGGAATCGTTATCGTGCAGCTCTCACCATTCAACTGAACCCCAACCGTTATCTCGAGAAGGTGTACCTCCGAATCACGCCAACTCCTCCGAGCAGCCCAGTGGTGAGAAGCAATAGGCTCGATGGCTCGGGTATCGGGCTTGACAAGCCAGGACTAAACTCGAGCGAATACGCTGGATCGTCAGTGCCGAGCGTAATCGTGGGATCAACGAAGGCGCTGGCCGTACCACCCGTACCGTTGACGGACACGGACATTAGGACCATAAGAGCTGTATTGGTATAAACATCAAATGTCTGATCGACGCTGAAACTATCGAGGGCCGAACCACAAGAGGTGTTCCCGACGCACGCCGTGAGGTCGTTGATCAGCAACGGTGCGATTGTGCTGCTTACATAACCCAACGACAGGCTGGCAATGGCGCTGAGACTGGAAGCGTTGCCCACCGCCGCCTGCCCAGCGGCGGAAAAATCGATAGGTACCATCTGGTTGGCTGGACCGTCGATTTGAAACTCATACACGAGAAAGGCGCTAGTGCCCGCCGCCAATATTTGCGTGTCGTTTAAGTCTGCCGAGATCTGAGGATCGGCTCCGCCGCCGACGCTTCCGTGGCCGGAAAGTCCCGTGCCCGAGAGGGTAAAGATCACCGGCGTCGCGCTCAAAGGTAACGGGACGCTATGAGTACTGCTAATGCCAGGAGCAGAGAGGGTGATTTGCGCCAGGGGCGCATCTAGGGTGTCGGCAAGGCCCGTGGCCGGAACAGCAACAAGGCCCAAGGAAACCAGAACAGCAAGGCAATGGCGCAGAAGCATTTTGTAACTCCTGAGAGTAAAAATTAACGCAGTAACTTAATCGTAGGGAGGAGCTAAGAATACACGAGTGACGTCCCGCGTCCAGTTAATAGTTGAGCATTCGCGAGATACGATGCACGATGACAAATCCTTCCTTTTCATGAATTAAATATTTGTTCCGGAATCAGTGAAGAGCTTGACATCCGCCGCTCCACAGCGCAGACTCCTCTCCTCCCCGCGTAATCCCGCGATCAATCTTTCAAGCCCAGGAGGCTATCACGATGAAGCACGTTTCCATCGGGCACTCCGCAACTCTTCCCCTTGCCCTCTCTCTGCTGTTCGGCGCTACACTCACCGCGTCAGCGCAGGCCGACAGCGGCCCACCCAAAGTTCTCGTCATCGACCGCGAGTATCTCAAGCCCGGCAAATCCGGCAGCATCCATGAGAAATCCGAGAGCGCCTTCGTTCGCGCTATGACCGCCGCCAAATGGCCAACCCATTACTTCGCTCTTGACTCCGCCTCCGGCCCATCCCGCTCACTCTTCTTCCTCGGCTACCCATCCTTCGCCACATGGGAGAAGGACAACCTGGACCAGCGCAAGAACGCCACTCTCTCCGCCGCGATGGACCGCGCCGGCGTCGCCGACGGCGAGCTCCTCTCCGAATCCGATCAGAGCGCCTTTATCCTCCGCGACGACCTCAGCCTCAACACCGGCAACCTCGTCGGCAAGCGCTACATGGAGATCGGTCACTTCGTAGTGAAACCGGGACACACGCAGGACTTCGAGGCGCTCGCCAAACTCTACGTCGAGGGGTATAAGAAAGCCGGCCTGGCCACCAACTGGGCCGCCTTTCAACTGGTGTACGGCACCAACACCGGCGACGTCTTCATCGTCATCACCACGCTCAAATCCCTCGCCGAGACCGACAAGGAGATCGGCCTCAACGAACAGTTCGTCAAGGCCATGGGCGAGAGCGGCATGAAGAAGGTCGACGAGCTCGCCGCCTCCTCCATCGAATCCTCCATGACCAATCTCTTCGAGATTAACCCCAAGATGAGCTACCCGCCCGACGAATGGATCAAAGCCGAGCCCGACTTCTGGAAGCCCAAACCCACCGCACCCCCATCACCAAAACCAGCCGCACCAGCCCAATAACAAAAAAACGGCAGGCCCGAACCATCAGGGCCTGCCGCCTCGCTAACTCCTGCTCAGAACTTCACCAGGAATGCCGCGGTAATACGGTTCTCGCTATTGCGAAGATCCGGACTCCATCCCGGCACAAACGATCCCGGCGCTCCCGTATTTCCTCCCGGAGGCGTCACGCCGCCCGGCCCGCTGAAGTACGGCACATTCGCCGCGCGATGGTTATACTCCAGCCGATACGTAAAGTACTGGCTCGGCATATAGTCCACCGTCGTGGACACATCCCACGCCTTGAACGGATCGCCGGGATTCTCAGTAAAGTACGGCGTTCCCGACGTCGCGGTTGCTCCGTTGATCGGAGGCAGCAGCACCAGGTACCGCCCCGGATTATTGATCCGCCCGCCTCCAATCGTCAGCGCGTAACGATCGCGATCGAACCAGAAGCGGTTATAAGCCATGAAGCCCAGGAAGCTCTGCTTCGGCCCGCCCTTCGTATCGCCGAAGCAACTGACGCCGCCGCCGCTTTCGCAACCTGCATCTCCCGTAAGTGTCGCGGCCGCCTTGCTGACAAATGACGTGGGGCGGTCGTAGTACTTGTACTCGACGCTATCGTCGGTGTGGTAGCGGGTGCGTGTGGGTATGCCAAGAGCATCCTCTCCGTATCCGTACTGATTGCCGAGAATCGACAACCTGCCATTCGGCCTCCACAGTATCTGCCCGCCGAGACCGGGCCGATTGTTGAACCTCCCGTAGGACTGCCAGCCGTTGATGAACCACGGCTCGATCTTCAACTTCGCCGTCGGAAACCACTGCACGCGCACGCCATTGAAGAACCACGGCGTGTTCGAAGACACATACGACGGCTGATACGCCCAGTTATCGAACTGGTAGTACGAGAACAGTCCGACGTACGACATAAAGATTCCGGCGTCCACATTCACACCATGCTGGATGTTGAAGTGATATCCGCCGTAGGCCTCCGAGACATAGCGGTACGCGTCCGCCAGGTTCCACTGGCCGCGCGCCGGGCTCGCGTCGTTGCGCGGCGTGGTCTCGGAGTACAGACCAAACTGCGTCATCAGACGCGCGCGTACGTTGTCAAAGTGAAAGTCGCCGCCGACGCCAAGCTGCGTCACCTGCACCTCGTTCGAGCGAAAGATCTCGCTCGACCCGCTGATGGTGTCATCCGCCGGATGGCGGTAGTCGTAGGTGTAGTTCACATCGGAACGGATCTCCGGCGTAAAGAACTTCGTCGCGTACGGCGTGTCCTCCGTCCGCGCGTTGCCATTCAGCCACGTGAAGTCGGCAAACGCAAAGGGCTCAGAGTGCGGGCCGGAGGGATTGGTTACCTCAGGAGCCGTCTCGGCATGGGATTCAGGCGGAGCAGTGGCTTTGACCGTCGTATTTGTATGCGGCTCGGTCTCAGCCAGGTTGGTCTTCTTCAACTCCATCAACTCCTGCTGAATCGTCTCGAGCTCCTGCTCCAGTCGATCGATCTTCTGTTGCTGGGCACGATGAATCTCATCTGAGTCAGACGTTGTCTGCGCTGGCGTTTGGGCCGGCAGGCTCATCGCAGAAAACATCAGGCCCGCCCCCAGCAGGAACCTTCCAATACCGCCTCCCTCAAACCTAATTTTGTCTGGTGTTGTCATGTTGTATCTCGTTTCTCACAGCGTTGCTGTGCTGTTTCTTCATTCACCCTTACCGTTCACTACTGCAAAAAATGAACAAGGGGATGCTAGTGAGATGGAATCCTCGGTAACCTGATTCGCGCGCAAAAAAAACTCAGCCACGCAACACGCGCTGAGCCGCTTCACCACAGTCCGTTCATGCCATCTCCTGCCGGCGGCTCGCAGAATCGCGAGGCGCAAAAGCGGCATCTCCAATGCTAGGCGCCACGGCATAAAAGAACCGTAAGGAAACCGCTAAAAGTCAGTAAGCAGCTTCCGATTGGTATTTACTGGGAGTCGCGTCGCCCCCCAACCGTACGATATCCAAAGGGCTCCAAACCACTCCATTACATCTTTATGTGGCATGCACAACAAACGAACCCCGCCGCCCAAAAGGTCGGCAGATAAAGAAACACCGCCACCGTAGCGCGTCCACAACCCCGAAAGTCGCTTCGCTGCCCGCGGCGTCTCTTCTCTCATAGCGCCGCCAGTCTACCGCGCCGCCGCCCCTACACCGGCGGCGGATTCCGCTCCCCAAACTGCCGCTGGTGCCAGTACGGATAAGCCGGCGTCACCTCGCTCGCCACATCCAGCTTCGCAATCTGCTCCACCGACAGCTTCCACCCCACGGCCCCCAGGTTTGCCTTCAGCTGCTCCTCATTCCTCGCCCCAATCACCAGCGTAGACACCGTCGGCCGCCCCAGCAGCCAGTTCAGCGCAATCTGCGGCACCGTCTTCCCCGTCTCCTTCGCCACCTCGTCGATCGCATCGACGACTCGATACATCAGCTCCTGATCCGGCTTCGGCCCCGCGTCGTGCACCACCTTCGCCTGCAGCCTGCTCACCTTCGGCGGCTCCTGCCCTCGCCTTATCTTCCCCGTCAATCTTCCCCACCCCAGCGGCGACCACACCAACGCGCCCACTCCCTGGTCGAGCGCGGCCGGCATCAACTCCCACTCATAATCCCGTCCCACCAGCGAGTAATAAACCTGCTGCCCAACATACCGTGCCCACCCATACCTCTCGCTCACGCTCAGCGACTTCATCAGATGCCACCCCGAAAAATTCGAGCACGCGATATACCTCACCTTCCCCGCGCGCACCATCCCATCCAGCGTCTCGAGCGTCTCCTCCACCGGCGTCGACGCGTCGAACGCGTGCATGTGATACACATCCACATAATCCGTCCCCAGCCGCTTCAAGCTTCCCTCCAGCGACCTCAGCAGGTGATACCTGCTCGATCCCGTATCGTTCGGCCCATCGCCCAGCCTGAACGTCGCCTTCGTCGAGATCAGCACATCCTCGCGCTTCAAATGCGCCAGCGCGCCGGTCTTCTTCCACCCCAGCGCCTTCTCGCTTCCGCCGCCCGAATAAACATCCGCGGTATCGAAAAAATTCACACCCGCGTCCATGCAGATGTCTATCATCCGTCGCGCCTCATCCTGCGACGCACTCCCCCACGCCTCAAAGAACTCGCCCTTCGTCCCCAGCGTCCCCGCACCGAAGCAAAGCTCCGGCACCTTCAACCCCGACCGTCCCAACAATCTATATTCCATAATTCCTCCGATACTAAGCTAACCGCCTGCATTTCCTAACGTATAACCGGTAGTCACGAAAATTCAGATGGCTGCGACTTTCTAATCCCCCTGCCATCTAAATAACTGCAGTAAGGCGACCCTCACTATGAAAAAGATAGTCTTCTCACTTCTCCTGTTATTTGTTCCCTCCGTGTTCGCCTCTTCTCTTAACCCAGCCGAATTTACCGAGACCGTCCACGTCATCAGCTCTCATCTCATCTTCAACCCTTCAGGCCACAACCTGGTCCCCTGCCAGCAACTCAATGTCATCGTAGGTGGAAAGAAATACGAGCTGTTCGGCGACAGCATTAACGCCGTCTCCGACGGCCTGGCTGCACCAGCCGGCGTCCTCCCCTCGGCGACTACAAGGCCAAACTCATCCAGGAAAATATGAACCCCGGCTACCTGATGTTTCGCAGCTATAAGATCCTGCTTCCCGACGGCAAAACCGTCACATTAAGAGTCATAGGTCAGGACGAGTAGAACTCAGCGCCGACAAAGCCCGGAACGAATAGCTCTGGGCCTAAGCCTCCACCGGCTTATCCACCTGCGACTGATACACCTCCTCCACCCGCTCCACCGTATCGATCTCGCTGACCGGCTTATCCGTCCTGATCCGAATTATCCGTGGAAACCGCAGCGCAAACCCGCTCGCATGCCTGCCACTCCGCATAATGTTGTTGAACGCCACCTCCAGCACCACCAGCGGCTCAACCGTCCTGAAGTGCCCCTGATCTTCGAGCGTATGCGCCATCATCCACGCGCTCATCTCCGCAATCTCCGCATCCGTCAGCCCCGAGTAGGCCTTCCCCACATTCTTGCAGCTCGCCATTCGCATCGCGAACCGCAAACGTATAGTCGCTCAAAATCCCCGCGCGCTTCCCATGCCCAAACTCCGCGCCCGTCACCACCACATCCAGTGTCGCCAGCTCGCGCTTCAACTTCACCCACGCCAACCCCCGCCGCCCCGGCTGATACACCGACTCTCCGCCGCCTTCAGCATTACGCCCTCATTCGCCCGCGCCCTTGCCTCCGCATAAGCCCGATCAATATCCTCAGCCGACTCCACCAGCCGCGCCGGCGAAATCAGCAGCCGCTCCACCGTCCTCGCCGTCCTCCTCGACAAACATCACCGCCTGCGCACCCTTCTTCCGCTCATCCACCATCACCGGCGACCGCACCACCTCCACCAACCTCTCCACCACCGCCTCCAGCCGATTCCGCCTCTCCCGCAGCGGCAGCTCCAGCAGCAACTCCCCACCCGCGAACATCAGATCGAACGCCATGAACACCACCGGCACCTTCTCTCGCCACTCATTCGAAACCCGCTTCCGCCCGATCCTCTGCCCCAGCACCGCAAACGGCAGCGCCCGCGCCTCCTTCAAATCCCACCCCAGAATCTCCCCATCAAAGATCAACCCGCCCGCAGCCCAGCAGCATCGCCCAGCGCCGCCGCCGTACCTAGCAAACGCCTCCTCCAGCTCCGGAAAGCTCTCCGTCACATCCTCTTTATTCCGCGAGTAGATCGCCACCCGCCCCGGCTGCCCCGCATCCCCGCAATGCACCTGCGCCCGCATCCCGTCATATTTGTCCTCCAGAAACGCCTCAATCTCACCGTTGCTTTTATCCTTTTGTTTGTCATCCCGTAGGGATCACGCTTCTTGCCTTCGCTTTTGCCGTTGCCTTTGTCCTTCTCCGTGTCGGCCCCTTCCCTCGTATTTGCTCCTTCATCAGTTACAAATCGCTCCACCGCCTCCTCCGGGCGTCTCAACAGGCGAGCCAACATAAACCCCAGCGGATGAAACAGCCGCATCCGCGCCTCCCCCAGCGTCCCATCAAAGCCCGCCGCACCGCCCCACTCAGATCCGCCTCCAGCATCACCGCATTCCGCACCGCCACCAACCGGCACCCCCGCCGCCACCGCAATCGCCTCTTCCACCAGACTCTGCTTCACCCCAATCCTCATATCCCCCAGCATCAGCTTCAGCAGATACTTCACCTCCAGCGGCCTCGCCCGCCGCAACAACCCCTCCACCAGCGCCAGCCGCGCCGCCGTCGTCCGGGCGCCGCCATCCCCGCAAACGCCTCCGCCACCTCCGCCAACGTCAACCCACCGGCAGCACTCTGATCCCTGATCCCTGTTCCCTGATCCCTAGCCACCATCAGATCAAACGCCGCCGCCCCCATATCCCCATGCCGCCGATAAGCCGCCCCCAACTCCCCCTCGCTCGCCCCGCTCACCGCCAGCAGCGCCTTCGTCAACAGAGCCCCACCCGCATTCAGCTTCCGCCCATCCGCCTCCGCAAACGGAGCCCCCGCCAGATACATCGCAAACAACCCGGCATCATTCCCCCCGAATCCTCTGCATGCACGCGAACAATCGCCTCCGCAATCGCCGCCCGCTTCTTCAGCCTGCTCGCCTCTCCCGCAAGCCAATCCGCCAGCTCCGCCAACCTCAGGAACAAAGCCATCACGCTTACTCCCCTTGCAACTCCGATGCTAAACTTCCACACCAAATCGCCTATGCTGAAAGCGTGTCGCTCAATTGGAAATCCGGAGAGCTTGCGGAGGGCCTCGGCTGCTACCGCAGAGCGGAATTCTTCCTCGCGCACGAGCACTGGGAGATCGTCTGGCTCAAACTGGATGAGCCCGAGAAGAGTTTTCTCCAGGCATTGATCCAGACAACAGCCGCATTTCACCACCTTCAGACCGGAAACTCCACAGGCGCAGCCTCTCGATTAAAAAGAGCGCTACGAAGACTCGAACTCTGTCCCGAGCTCTTCGCAGGCATCGCCGTAACACCCCTATGCACACAAATCTCCGATTGGGTGCGCGCGCTCGAGAGCACAAGCCCATCCATCCCACCGGCGTTTCCACAGATCTGTCTAACCGATTAGCCATAGCCACCGGAAGATCGAGCGCTCAGCGTCACCTATGGATTAGGCAAGCTCAGGCCACGCTCCTTGAGCAGAGGCTTGATCGAGGGATCGGCGCCGCGCCAGTTGCGATAAAGCTTGGCGTAGTCCGCCGTGTTGCCGGGAGAGAGCACCATCTGGCGGAAGCGGTCGCCGTTCGCGCGCGTAAGTCCGCCATGATCCGTGAACCACTGGAAGGCGTCGTCGTCGAGCATCTCGGCCCATATGTATGCGTAGTAGCCAGCCGAATAGCCATTCGCCCATATATGGAGGAAGTAGCTGGAGCGATAGCGCGGCGGCACTTCGTTCAGATCCATGTGCACCTTCTTGAGCGCGGCGGCCTCGAAGGCGTCCGGGTCCTCGAGCGGAGCGCTCTCCGGCAAAGTGTGCCACTGCATGTCGACCTCCGCGGCGGCAAGCTCCTCAGTCAGCGCGTAGCCTTGGTTGAAGCCGTCTGACTTCTTGATCTTCTCGACCAGCGCAGCCGGCATCGCCTCGCCCGTCTTGTAGTGTTTTGCGTAGTTGCTCAGGACCTCGGGATACAGAGCCCAGTGCTCGTTGATCTGCGACGGGAACTCCGTGAAGTCGCGCGGATAGCCATGGCGCAGGTACGTCGAGTTCGAAAACATCGAGGCGAGCGCGTGACCGAACTCGTGGAACATGGTTCTGACGCTGTCGAACGTTAGCAGCGCGGGCTCGCCGGGACCAGGGTGCGGAAAGTTCGCAACGTTGTAGACGACAGGCAGCGTGCCCAGCAGATGCGACTGGCTGACGAGGTTGCTTGTCCACGCGCCGCCGGCCTTGTTGTCCCGTTTGAAGTAGTCGCAGTAGAAGAGCGCGAGAGCCTTGCCATCGGCGTCGCGAACCTCAAACACACGCACGTCCGCCTGGTAGACGGGCAGGTCGTGGCGCTCGTGGAACGTAAGGCCGTAGAGTTGATTCGCCGCGTAGAAGACGCCCTTCTGGAGCACGTTGTCGAGCTCGAAGTACGGCTTCACCACCGAGTCGTCCAGGTCATACTTCGCCTTGCGAACCTGCTCCGAGTAGAACTCCCAATCCCAGGCCTGCAGCTCGAAGCCGCCCTTCTGTGAGTCGATCACCGCCTGGCGCTCCTTGGCCTCCGCCCGCGCGTTCGCGGTGGAGGCAGGCGCCAGCGCTTCCATAAGCTTCTGTGCAGCGTCGGGCGTCTTGGCCATCTGGTCCTCGAGCTTCCACGCAGCATAAGTAGGAAAGCCAAGCAGCGTCGCCTTGTGCGCGCGGAGTTGCGCGAGCCGGGCTATCGTCTCGCGCGTGTCATTCGCGTCGGACTGCTCAGCGCGGGTCATGGATTGGTGCAGGATTGCTTCGCGTGTGGCGCGGTCCGTCAGGTCGGCCAGCACGGGCTGCTGGGTCGTATTCTGCATCGGCAGAACATATCCCTCTTGTTTGCGGTTCTTCGCGGCACTTGCCGCGGCAGCCAGCTGCGAGTCGCTCAGCCCGGCCAGCGCCGCCTTGTCCGTCGTACTGTAAGACGCCTCCTTCGTCGCGGCCAGCAGCTTGGTGGAGAAGGTATTTGAGAGGCTCGACTCCTGTTCGTTGACCTTCTTCAGCTCCGCCTTCTTCTCCTCGGTAACCTTTGCGCCCGCGTGCACGAAGGTCTGGTACACCACCTCGACCAGGGCAAGCGACTCCGGGTTGAGGTGCAGCGACGCGCGCTCCTTGTACACGGTTTCGACGCGATGGAAGAGCTTGGCATCCAGATAAATCGCGTCATTATGCGCCGCCTCCTTCGGAGCTTCAATGGTCCTGACCTTTTGCAGCGCGGGGTCGGTGTTGGCCTGGGTAACCGCGCCGAAGACCGCACGGACACGGTGGTAGAGCTGGCCGCTCTTTTCCAGCGCAACGAACGTGTTGTCGAAGGTCGGGGCAGCGGGATCGTCGGCAATAGCCCGCACCTCCACGAGCTGCTGCGCCATGCCGGCTTCGAGCGCAGGCTGGTAGTCCTCGTCGTGGATCTTGTCGAAAGGTGGTGCCTGGAAAGGCAGAGTGCTGGCAGCGTAGAAGGGATTCGACGCACCGAACGCTGCGGAAGTCTGGGAATAGCCAGTTGGCGCAACCGCCAAAACCCCAGCGGCGAAAAGGGTGGTTATTGAGGAACGGGTGCGACCGATCATGAAACCGGCTCCTTGTAGTAGGCCTGCAGGTGATTTTGGACTCTTTAGGGTTCTATCTAAATATCGAATGGATGGCGCACCCTCCGAAGAAGATCTTGCATACGAAAGAGACACGCCTACCCCGTGATCCATGAAAAGATCCATGAAAACGATTGTTAGGGGCGCAGTTAGCACTACTCTAAACCCGCGCCAGGCAACTATCGCAATTTTCTGTCTCCAAAAAACCCAGCAAAATCAGCTTGTCAAGCCTCCAATACACATAAAAATCCAGCAACCCTAGCCACAGCCGCACTTAGCCGCCATCCGAAATGTGCGCATTAGTTATGCGCCACTTAGTAAAATAGAGCTAGAAGCTCAAACAATGGACATTCGCCAAACCACTCGGGCCTAACTCCTTTGTTTGGAATATTTTGGACGTAAGTCCCTTTGTTCGCAATATTTTGGCGGAGAGAACCTCTGCTAAGATGCGGCGAATCATGGATTTACGCCTGGGTAAGGGGGGAGGGGGATACCCTCTTTTAGCATCCTCGGAAAGGAGGAACACAAATGGCACCACCGCACTTCGCACCGGCAGCTCTCAAGTTCCTCCGCGGCCTCAAGCGTAACAACGACCGCGAATGGTTTGCGCAGCGCAAACACATCTACGAGACCGAGCTCAAAGCCCCAATGCTCGCTGTCATCGCCGCCCTCAACGAGGCCATGCTCGACTACTCGCCCCACCACGTCCGTCCGCCGCAGAAGCTCATGATGCGCATCTACCGCGACATCCGCTTCAGCCCCAACAAGAGCCCCTACAAGACCCAGGTCGCCGCCTGGTGGGCCCGCGAAGGACTCGAAAAAACCTCCGGCGGAGGCTTCTACTTCCATGTCAGCCCCACCGAAGTGACCATAGCCGCCGGAGTCTACATGCCCGAGCGCGAGCAGCTCCTCGCCATCCGCCGCTACCTCGCCGAACACCACGCCGAGCTTCGCTCTCTCCTCAACGCCCGCAAGCTCCGCGCGAACTTCCAGGAGTTCGAGGGCAACCGCCTCACCCGCCCACCCAAAGGCTTCGACCCCAATCACCCCGCAATGGATCTTCTCCTCTGCCGTCAATGGGGCCTCTACACCACTCTCCCCGCCGAAACCGCCCTAACCCCGGCGCTGGTGAAAGAGATCACCGAGCGTTTCCGACTCGCCGCACCGGTGGTTACGCTGCTCAACACGCCTCTGCTCGGCAAGCCGAAAAAATCACTCTTCTAGAGCGAATTGCGTGAATTTCGGCCTGAAAATGTGCTAAAACCCGAACAAAACCCGGAAAAATCAGAAAAAACCTGTGGAAACTGATGATTTAGCGTTGACAAAGCCTCCCGAAAGGTTGAAGGTGAATTGCGGTACAGTCTCCGCACCCGCATGAACACTGGGGATTTCACAATTGAAATCCTCGCAAGCGCGGAGAGAAAGTTCCAAATTTATCTGAAACTCAACGAAGGAGATTTACATGGCAAAGGGAATGACAAAGACTGCGCTCGTCCGCCACATGGCGGAAAAGCTGGAGATCACCAACAAGCAGGCCGCCGCCGGCCTCGAGCTGCTCGCCGAGACCGCAGTCAAGGAGACCAAGAAGAATGGTGAGTTCACCATCCCCGGCATCGGCAAGCTCGTCAAGGCAGAGCGCAAGGCTCGCCTCGGCCGCAATCCCCAGACCGGCGAGACCATCAAGATCAAGGCCAAGACCGTGGTCAAGTTCCGCGTAGCCAAGGTCGCGAAGGACACCATCGCTCCGCCCAAGAAGTAGCTGACCACTATCAGCCCTCCCCGTACCAAGTGAGGCGTTCGTGTTTCAAAAGCACGAGCGCTTCGCCTCTCGCTTCACCGCTAAGGACAAGTAAGGACAAGCCCGCCTCGCTCGGCAATCGCCGCGCTGCGGGCTTTACCTATTCCCAGCGCAGCGGGCTTTACTTATTCCTGCGCCACAGGCTTCTCACTCGGCAGAAACGCGCGCACGACAATCGACAGGCCAAGCGAGACAATCACGCCCTGAATCACAAGCTGAGCGTTGTATCTCCAACCCAGGATCGCAAACGAGGCAGCAGCGCCCCACGGATAGATCTCACCGGCGAATGCAGCAAGCCACAGTGGCTGCACAGCAGACGCAGCCACGGCCGGCCGAAGCTCCGGCAGCAGACTGGGAACTTTGGCGCGATACGCCAGATAAGGCTCTCCAAGCTGCTCCGAGAGGAAAGCCTCCTCCGCACCGATCAGCCGCAGCTCGAAGAGAGCCATCGTGACGATCGAGAATACAGCGCCGCTCGGCGGCATCAACAACGCCAGCGCCAGCAGGTTCAGAAATCCTCCCACGTAAAGCGGATTGCGAATCCACCGGTAAGGCCCCGCTCCCATCACCTTCTCACCCTGTAGGGTGCCGGCCTTAACAACAAAATTCCCCAGATAAGCCGACCCCCAGGTACGCAGCAAAGCCGCTCCAAACGCCAGCACAATGCCAAGCACGAGAAACGCAATCGTAGCCGTGCTGAAGCTCATCCATCCAAGGCGCGCCACCGTGGCCGCCAGCAGTTGCCACGTGCGAATCGTGTCGAAGTGCAGCGCAAAGTTCCACGGCGCGACAAAACCGATCACGCAGAGAAGAACGATGATTAAAAAGTGAAATTTAAATTCGAGTGCAGTTGCCTTCATGAATGCGACCGGAGCGAGTCTCTTATATTTGTAACCATAATAGGACTAAATAGAAATTAGTTCTGGCCGAGTGCGGACAGAATGGAGTCGAAGTCCTCAAGTCCGGAGTACTCGATGATGACGCGGCCTTTGCCCTTCTTGTCCTCGATCTTCACCTTCAAGCCAAGGCTCCGCTGCAGACGGTCCTGCGCCTCGCGGACGTTTGGATCCAGCTCCTCGGCCTTAGCTGCATCGGTCTTCGCCTCCTTCTTCTCGGGATTGAGAATTCCCTGCACGTAACTTTCGGTTTGGCGCACTGAGAAGGAAAGTGCAAGCACCTTCTGGGCGGCGGCGGTGATGGATTCTGGGGAGTCCAGGGATAAAAGTGCGCGCGCGTGGCCGAAGGTTAAGTCGCCAGCTTCTACTCGTTGTTGGACGCCCTCTGGTAAACGTAACAAACGCAGGAAGTTAGAGACGGATGCGCGTTCTTTTCCGGTACGCGTGGCCATCTGTTCCTGGGTCATTTTGAATTCGCTGCTAAGTCGTTGATAGGCGCGGGCTTGTTCCATTGGATTCAAGTCGGCGCGCTGGAGATTTTCTACGATGGTCATCTCAAGTGCTTGCTCATCAGACACTTGGCGGATTATGGCGGGGATGGTATTTTTTCCGGCTTTGCGGGAGGCCAACCAGCGGCGCTCGCCGGTTATCAGTTGATAACTATCTCCGTTAAGTCTTTTTTACTACAATGGGTTGGACGACTCCGGAGGCGGCGATGGATTGGGCTAGTTCGTCCAGCTGGGCCTCGTTGAAGCGGGAGCGGGTCTGGTAGGGGTTGCGTTCGATCTTATCGAGGGGAATTTCGAGGGGCTTGCCGGATGTGTCTGAAAGCAGCTTGAGTTGCAGGAGCATGACGTTGGGGCAGGAGCGATTCGAGGCCCTTTCCAAGGGCGCGGCGCTTGGGATCTGTGCAATGGACTGTGACATGGATGATGGCTTTCTATGTGACTTGATGTGGTTTTAATCGTTTGGAAAACGTGGTTTCTGGACCGTCTTATTTTGAATAGGGCCAGAAGCGGATCTTCTTGTCGGGCTTTGCTCTGGACTCGTCTTCGGAGGATTGTCTTTCTGCATCGCGCGCGGCCGCGTCGCGCTTCTTCTGCTCGGGGCTTTGGATGTTGTTGCGGGTCAAGAGCTCGAAGGCCAGGTTGCGGTAGGCCTCGGCGCCGCGGGAGCGGGGGTCGTAGAGGGCGACGGGCTTGCCGTGGCTGGGGGCTTCGGCGAGGCGGATGTTGCGCGGGATGGAGGTCTTGAGGAGCTTGTCGGCGAAGAAGCCGCGCAGATTGTCGGTGACCTGCTGGGAGAGGTTAGTGCGGTCGTCGTACATGGTGAGGAGAACGCCTTCGAGGGCGAGCGAGGGGTTGAAGGCCTGGGCGACGCGGTCGAGGGTAGACATGAGCTCGGAGATGCCTTCGAGGGCGAAGTACTCGGCCTGCATGGGAACGAGGAGGCCGTCGGCGGCGACGAGGGAGTTGAGGGTGAGGAGATCGAGCGCCGGGGGGCAGTCGAGGAGGATGAAGGGGTAGCTGGATCGGAGGGGCGCGATGGCTTCGCGGAGGCGGAATTCGCGGCGCTCCTGGTTTACGAGCTCGATGTTGGCCCCTATGAGGTTCTTGCTGCTGGGGATAAGGGAAAGATTGGGGATTTCGGTCTTGAGGGTCGCTTCGGTGGCTAGGCGGAGCCGAGGAGGAGGTCGTAGACGCGAGTTCGATTGTCGTCGCGCGCCGAAGCCGAGGCCGCCGGTGGTGTTTGCCTGGGGATCGCAGTCGATTAGTAGGGTTGGGAGGCCTTCGAGGGCGAGGGCTGCGGCCAGGTTGATGGCGGTGGTGGTCTTGCCGACTCCGCCTTTCTGGTTGACGACGGCTATGACCTTACCGGGCGGGTGGAAGGCTGGGCGGCGGAGCTGGCTGGAGCTTCATTCGGAGCTCCGGCGGCAGTTCCATTCCCTGTTGTTCCACTAATAGTCGCGCGGGCTGAATCTCCCGGCGTGGCTGAGCTTGGCTGGGAAGCCTGTCGTAGCTGTTTATTGACGGGGTGAATGGTGATCATTTGCGGTAGCAGCCAGCGTATCGGGAGTGGGATTTGGAGGCAATGTGGAGAAGCGCCGGGGTCTGTGGAGAACGTGTGGAAGACGGGGATTGTGACAGGAAACAGTGGAGTTCTGGGAGTTTTTACAGTGGGTACTGTGGAAATCTTTTTGTTCCACGTGGAACGTTTGGAGGGCAGTTGCCAGTTGCCAGTTGCCAGTTGTCAGGGATCAGGGATCAGGGATCAGGGATCAGCTCAAATGTTCGACTTATGTTCCACGTGGAACCTACGTCCTGGTGAATATCTGTAGAACGCGATTAATGGACTCCGGGATGTTCAGGGACTGGAGTAGTGCGAAGGAAGGGCTGACGGAGGCTGTGAACTCGGGGGATGGCGTTGCAAGGACGGCTATGTGACGGCTGCTTCGGGTGGCGGCTGTGGCGAGGGCTTCGGGCATGTTGTCTACGGCCCGGAGGGTGACGGTTTCGAATTGGCGGGCTGCGGGCATTGTCTCGACTCTGGCGGCCCAGACTTCGGTGGGTAGGCCTAAGGTTCGGATAACTTCGCGCAGGAAGGTGGCCTTCTTGTTTTGGGATTCGGCTAGTGTGACTGCTATCTCGGGGCGCAGGAGTTGGATGGGAAGGCCGGGGAACCCGGCTCCGGAGCCCAGATCGAGCAGGGTAGCGCTGGGTGGGAGGTGGCGGGCGGCGAAGAGGCTTTCGCCGAAGTGACGGTGGACGATCTCCTCGGGGTCGCGGATGGCGGTGAGGTTGGTGCGAGCGTTCCATTTGAGGAGGAGGTCTAGGTAGGTGGAGAGCTGTTCATAGAGGGTGCTCGGGGCGGTGACGTCCAGGTAGGGGGTTAGGAGGCGGGAGATAGTTTCGATTTGGAGGGTGGGTGGCATCTATTGGTCGGGTTTCCGGGACAGTCTACGTCGACATGGACGAAAAGCAACAGCAGGTCCTTCGACTGCGCATTTGACAGTGAGACTGTCAAATGCTCCGCTCAGGATGACACATCTCGGGTGGGTACGGGAGGACAGACAACAGCAAAAGCAAGAACAAGCAACCGCAAAAGCCAATGCGGGGATTCTTCGCTGCGCTCAGAATGACAAACTAAACGCTGGGTGTTCAGGATGACAAATTACGCGGTTGCGACTGAGGTGTGGATGGGGCGGGGGGACCAGGCGGCGGCTTCGGTTACGAAGCGGTTGAAGATGGCTCGTGAGGTTGGGCTGATGTCGAGCTGCGCTCAGGGTGCCATTGGAGGCCGAGGACGAAGTGGGCGGCGGCGCCTTCGGAGGCCTGACCACCTTCTACGGCTTCGACTACGGCGTCCTGAGGGCAGCGGGCGGTTACGCGGAGGCCGTCGCCGGGGATTCCGATGGCCTGGTGGTGACTGGAGTTGATGGGCAGGCGGAGGAAGCCGTCCTGCTCGGGGGCTTCGTCCTTTGCGACGATGCTGCCCAGTAGTGATTCGGGCGCGATTGCGGCGGTGTGGGCGACGGCTACGCTCTTTCCGGCGGCGTGGTTCACTGGCAGGACTGCCAGATGCTGCACCAGCGTCCCGCCGCGCCAGACATTGAGCGATTGGGTGCCGAAGCAGATGCAGAGCAACGGCTTGTAGAGGTTGTGGGCGTCCTGGAGGAGGAGCTCGTCGACGGTCTCACGGGCGCGGTCGGCGGGGGCGCACTCGGGGATGGCGTCCTGGCCGTACTTCTGGGGGTTGACGTCGGCTGGGCTGCCGGGGAGCAGGAAGCCCTGGCAGCCGCGATTAGATCGGCAATCTGCTTCTGAGAGAGGTCCAGCGGGATTTCGACAGGTTCGCCTCCGGCGCGCTCGATGGCGGCGGCGTACTGGGGCCAGGAGCGCTCGCTGTAGTCGTGGTCGGTACTGTGTGGGACGGGGATGGCGATGCGGGGCTTCATGGCTCGAAGCTCTGATGTTACTCGCTGTAACTAGGCTTTGTGTATGCTCGCATATAGGTCGCGTGGTGATGGTGTCGAAGAGCTGCTGGGTGAGGGCGTCGGCGTCGCGGGTGGTTAGGCCGGCGGTGGGGATGGGGTCGCCGACGACGATCTTCAGGGGGCGCGGGCATCAGGTGGTAGGTGTGGATGGGCAGGAGCTCGTAGGTTCCGACCAGCGTGAGGGGAACGAGCGGAACCTGGGCCCTGATGGCCATGAAGGCGCAGCCGGAGAGGAATGCGTGGGTCTGGCCGTTGGCGGCGCGGCCGCCCTCGGGAAAGATGACCAGCGGCATGCCGGATTTGAGCGCGGTGACGCCGCGGAGGAGGCTGGCGATGGCTGCGCGCGAGCCGGACTGATCGACGGGCACCTGGCCGGAGCGGTTGAGGTACCAGCCGATGAAGGGAATCTTCCAGAGCGACTGCTTGGCGAGGATTCGGAACTGGAAGGGAAGTTTGGCGAAGAGGACAGGCGTGTCCATAGTAGCTGAGGTGGTTGGAGGCGTAGACGGCGACCTCATGGAGTCGGAGCTTATCGGCACCGACCAGCTCGACGGGGGAGAGGCTGATTAGGAGCAGGATACGGGCCCAGATGCGGGCGATGGCGTGCTGCTGGCGGCCGGAGTTGTCCCACAGGCCGCAGATGAGGGAGACGCAGCCGAAGCCGGCGGTCGCCAGGGCAACGAGCGGGAGCAACAATAGGTAGGTGAGCCAACGGATGGCGGGGCTTGTTTGCGGGCTGGGCGTCTGGCGTCTCGTGCGGGGTCGCAGCTGGCTCCTGGATCTGGTTCTGCTGGCTCATGGCTGATCGCTCAGGGCTGATGGCTGATCGCTCAGGGCTGATGGCTGATCGCTCGAAGCTGATGGCTGGTCGCTCAAAGCTGATGGCTCTAGCGCCAGTTGGCGGAGGGCGCCGATGAGGTAGATGGAGCCGGTGGCGAGGATGAGGCCGTCGGTGGAGTGACTTGGCGGGCCTGCGCGAGGGCTCCGGCGAGGTGCGGAGCGGCATGGGCGGGGATGGCGAGCGGTGGGCGGCGGCGAGCAGGCTCTCGACGCGAGGCTGCGCGGGGGCTGTCGATGGGGGCGAAGATGATGTGGTCGTGGGGGCGCGAGGGCGAGCCGTCGGGGCGGAGTCGAAGAGCGGGAAAGAGGATCGGGCCATCTCGGGGAGGCTCTTGTCGCGGAGGCAGCTGAAGAGGAGGGTGCGGGGGCGGGATTCGGGGAGCTGGGCGATGGCGGCGCGGAGGGTCCAGGCGCCGGCGGGGTTGTGGGCGACGTCGAGCAGGAGGTTGGGCGTGCGGAGAGAATTCGAGGCGGCCGGGCCAGGCGGTGTTGCGAATCCCCGCTTCAATTGCGGCATTTGCGATATTGTAACCATTTTGGTTGCTTATAATTCCATTGTTGCTGGATGGGTTACGTAATTCGACTGCGGCCGCGATGGCCAGGGCGATGTTGCGCTGCTGGTGCTGGCCGGAGAGCGGGGAATCGACGTGCGAGGGGCTCGCCGTCGAGGTGAAGGTGTAGTGATTGCGGCGGAAGGGGAGTGGCTGTCGGTGTGCAGGCGGTGGGGATGCAGGTTGCCGTGGGCTGCGGTGCGGGGATGTAGTCGGCGGCGCTGATGGCGCGGACGTTGAGGGCGGCGGCGGCTTCGCCGATGGCCTGGTTGGCTTCGGGGTGTTGGGGGAGGGTGATGAGGGTGCCGTTGGGGCGCAGGATGCCGGCTTTTTCGCGGGCGATTTCGGCGATGGTGTTGCCGAGGTAGTCCTGGTGGTCGAGGGCGATGTCGGTGATGACGGAGAGGATGGGCTCGACGATGTTGGTGGCGTCGAGACGGCCGCCGAGGCCGACTTCGAGGACGGCGATGTCGACGCGCTGCTCGGCGAAGTAGAGGAAGGCGAGAGCGGTGAGGGTTTCGAAGAAGCTGGGCGGGTGGGGGAGCGTGCCGGCGGCGACGAGGCGCGGGCTGCGTCGTCGACGTGGAAGTAGAGGCGGGCGAAGTCGTCTTCGGGGATCTCGGAGTGCAGTTGCAGGTTGGCAGCTGCAGGGCGAGCATGGATGCGCTCGTTGACGCGGCTGAGGTGCGGCGAGGTGTAGAGGGCCGTGCGGTAGCCGGCGGCGGCGAGGATGGCGGCGAGCGTGGCGGCGGTGGAGCCTTTGCCGTTGGTGCCGGCGATGAGGACGGAGGGGAAGGTGTTCTGCGGGTCGCCGAGGGCGCGGGCGAGGGCGCGCATGTGGGCGAGGTCGAACTTGCGGCGGGGCGGGGGGCTGGATTGGGTGGGGCTGGATTGCGCGGAGTTGGGCTGCGCGGCTGGGTCTGCCGGGGTAGGCGCTAGTTCCAGGCCGAGGGAGTTCAGGTGATCGACCGCTGCGGCGTAGGACATGGCTTGTATTTTACGGCGACGCAGGATTTTTCCGGAATCGGAATGCGACCAAGGGGGAAGTGACTATGCCCCAAAGGTGGTATGGAGCAAACGGAAGTGGGATAGATGGGGGGACTCGACTTAGTACATAGTTGGGACATTGCTGATGGAAACATCGGGCCAAGATGTGATTCTACCCTAGTTCTTTCCCCTGTTCGGCCGATAAACCGGGCAGGGGAAAAGGAGAATGACGATGCATGTAGCGATGGCAGTTGCTTTTTCGATGATTCTGGTGGCGCCGTTCTTTGGGCGCTGGCGCGCGAATGTCTGGCTCAGGGCGAATATGCCCGAAGAGACGGCAGCTGCCAATGTTGCTGAGACCGCCTAAGTTTATTCACTGAAACACAACCGAGGTTTCTAAAAGGACCGTTGCCGGGCTGGCGGCGGTCCGTTTTTTTGCGGTGGAGCGGTTGACCAGGCCGGGAAAGACAAGGGCCGGAAGGCTTAGTTGAGGCGGAGCAGCACCAGATTCAGGGCGGTTGCGAAGGTGACAAAGCCCAGGCAGACGAGCATGAGCGCTCCTGCCAGCGGACGGACGCGCCAGAAGAGCGCAATGGTGAAGGCAAGCGATATCCAGAGAACGAGGATCACCACGGCGGAGACCAGCAGGCGGTGCGCGTGGAAGAAGGCCTCCATCCAGAGCAAGGTGAAGACGAGTGAGATATAGAAGACGATCAGGGCGTCGAGGCGGTCTGAGCCGCTGGTGTCGCCTGTGTAGAGCGCTGCACGGCTGCGCGAGCGGCGGCGCGGCGTTCGCCAGATGAGCCAGGCGGATATCGCCATGATGGCGTAGACGGCGATCCAGCATGGGGTGAAGGTCCAGGTGGGTGGAGTGAAGCGGGGTTTGGAAAGGCCCGCGTACCAGTGGGGGATGTAGTACACGGCCGCATGAGCTCCGATGGCCGCAACTGTGAAGCAGAGAATGAAATATCCGGCAAGACCCAGCGCGGACCGTATGGGGCCCGGGGTCGAAGAATGTGTTGAGCTCAAAGGGAAATCGCCTCCCGGAGTGAGGATAACCCAGAGAATGTGCTCTGCGGCAACATTACGGCGGGTTAGCTTGGCTTAACGCGCAGGTCCAGCTCGGGTGACGCTGTGCGGCGGATGGTTGAGAGGCCGCCCAGCAGTGCGGCGCCGGAGAACTGCGGCGAGCCGGCCCAGCTGGGAACGTTGAACGGAGACGCGGGATGCGCTGCGGGCGACAGGTCGGTGGGCACTCCGGAGTGGTGCTGACGCAGCTCGTCCTGAACGGTGGCCCGCATCGACTCCTGTTCGGAGGACGAGGGGCGCTCCCAGTAGAGACGAAAGCCCTGGCCGCAGACGTCGCACATCAGGTCGTGCATTTCGTCGGACTTACGGAGTAAAACCTGCATGAAAGTGCTCCTCGAGCTTCTAAAGAGTGGATGCAACCGCTAAATGATGAGTTGGCCATCCTCTCCCATTATGGGACTGGACGCAGCAAGCTTATGTGAAAAGATGCACATCCTCTATGCAACGAAGGTGGCACACGGGAGTGGTGCGCCGTGAGCAAAGGAAATATGCTTAGAAGACACGATAGGAGTAAGCGATTGATCAGGATTCAGCTTCCCGACGGCTCGGTACGCGAGGTACCGGCCGGCACCACGCCCCTCGACATTGCAACCAGCATCTCTCCCCGGCTCGCAGCCGCCGTAGTTGTAGCGCGCGTACGGCCACTTACTGCGACGACCGAGACGCCAGGGACCGAAGAGGCTGCCTCCGAGGCAGCGATGTACGGCACAGCTGCGACAGGCGAGCGGCTTGTCGACCTGAGCGCGCCGCTGAAGGAGGATGTTGCGCTTGAGCTTCTGAAGGAGAACGACGAGGCAGCCCTGCGCGTGGTGCGGCACTCAGCCGCACACGTGATGGCGACGGCGATCCTCGAACTCTTTCCTGAGACCAAGCTCGGCCACGGTCCTGCGACTGATTCGGGCTTCTTCTACGACGTCTACCGCGAGACTCCTTTCAGCGATCAGGACCTGGCCGCCATCGAGGCGCGCATGGCCGACATAGTCGCGCGCGACGAGAAGTTTGTCCGCATCGAAGAGCCGCGCGAAAAGGGCCTCACCGACTACTCCGCCCAGGGCGAGTTCATGAAGGTCCACTTCATCGAGAAGTTCACCAAACCGGGCGATGAGATCTCTGCTCTATCGCAACGGCAACTTCACGGACTTTTGCCGCGGCCCCCACGTTCCCTCGACCGCGCGCGTGAAGGCGTTCAAGGTCACCTCGGTCGCCGGAGCGTACTGGCTGGGCGACGAGAAGAACCAGCAGCTGCAGCGCATCTACGGCACCGCCTTCTTCAACGGCAAGGACCTCGACGCCTACTTCAAGCGGCTCGAAGAGATCAAGGCACGCGACCATCGCGTCCTCGGCAAACAGCTCGATCTCTACTCGATCCAGGAGGTCGCGGGCTCGGGTCTTATCTTCTGGCATCCCAAGGGCGGCATCATCCGCAAGACGATGGAGGACTGGATGCGCGATGAGTGCGTCCAGCGCGGCTACGAGATGGTGTATACGCCGCACATCATGCGCCGCGAGATGTGGAAGATCTCCGGCCATGAAGAGAACTACGGCGAGAATATGTACCCGCCGATGGAGCTCGACGACGCCGAGTACCGGCTGAAGCCGATGAACTGCCCGGGCCACATCCTTATCTACAAGAACTCGCCGAAGAGCTACCGCGACCTGCCGGTCCGCTACGCTGAGCTGGGCAACGTCTACCGCTATGAGCGCAGCGGCACCATGCATGGACTGCTGCGAGTGCGCGGGTTTACGCAGGACGACGCCCACATCTTCTGCACGCCGCAGCAGATTGAGGACGAAATTGCCGGCTGCATCGACTTCGCCGAGTCTGTCCTGAAGACCTTTGGGTTTCAGGAGTTCAAGATCGAGCTCTCGACCTGGGACCCGAGGGACAAGAAGTTTATCGGCAGCGCGGAGAGGTGGGATGGCGCAGTCAACTCGCTGACCAAGGTGCTCGAGCGCAAGGGCATTCCCTACAAGACCATCCCGGGCGAGGCCGCGTTCTATGGCCCGAAGATCGACATCAAGCTGGTCGATGTGCTGGGGCGCATGTGGCAGCTCTCGACGGTGCAGTTCGACTGGAACCTGCCGGCGCGCTTCGGGCTCGAGTACAAGGGCGAGGATGGCGAGCTCCACCAGCCCGTCATGGTCCACCGCGCGCTGTTCGGCAGCGTGGAACGCTTCTTCGGCGTGCTCATCGAGCACTACGCCGGCGCCTTCCCGCTGTGGCTCTCGCCGGTGCAGATCGGGCTTGTGCCGATCAGCGAGAAGCATCTCGAGTACGCCGAGCAGGTTAAGGCGAAGCTTGATGCTGCTGGGCTTCGCGTGGAGCTCGACTCCCGCAACGAGAAGATGAACGCCAAGATCCGCGAGTTCACGCTGCAGAAGGTGCCGTTCGTTCTGATCATGGGCGACAAGGAGGCCAACACGGAGGCCGTCAGCGTCCGCACCCGCGGCAAGGGCGATGAGGGCAGCGTGCCGCTCACCGATTTCATCACGCGGGCAACCAGTCTGCTGGCGAGCCGTAGCGCGGAGCTTTAGGAATGACCTCTGCGCGGACGGTCGGCTTCAGTGGATTCGCCATCGTCGACGATGTGTTGGACGAAGCCAAAATCCATCAACTTTCGAGGTTGATGGAATCGGTTGTCCCGTATGAACAAGGGCGTGGCGGCGTTCGGAATCTGCTGGACATCCCTGAAGTCCGCGAACTCGCGGACTCTGAGGTAGTTGTGAATCTGGTTCGGCCCATTCTTGGTGAAGCCGCCTTTCCTGTTCGCGGGATTCTGTTCGACAAGAAAGATGGCGCTAACTGGAAGGTACCCTGGCATCAGGACGTGACTATCGCGGTAAGCGATCGTATTGACACTGATGGGTACGGCCCGTGGTCAATGAAGCAGGACGTGCTCCACGTCCAACCGCCCGCCTATGTCCTGGAAAAGATGCTGTCCGTGCGGTTGCATCTCGACGATTGCCCAAAGACCAACGGCGCCTTGCGAGTCATTCCGGAATCACACGCGAATGGCAAGTTGAGCCAGCATCAGATTGAAACCGTTGTGACCCAAAGTGAAGCCGTGACATGCGAGGTGATGCGAGGCGGAGCATTGTTGATGCGGCCACTCCTGATCCACGCATCTTCCGCTGCCGAGAGCCCAAACCATCGCCGGGTGATCCACTTCGACTACGCCAGCGTTGCGCTGGATGGCGGCTTGCAATGGCGGGAGCAGCGAAACTTAGCAGCCATGAGGGGCCAGCACTGATTTGCACTCATAAAAGTTTGTGTATGCAAAACGTACATCAAATCTTTTTGTGTATGATTTCGGCGGCTAAATCATACACAAACTTTTTGGGTGTTCTCGTTGCATGAGTTGGTGAAGGTCTGCGACAGCCCGCCGTCGGCCCAGGAGAATTAGCGAATGGCGACACTCTCTGAAGATGACCGGCAGAAAGCGATTCAGATCCTCGAGCAGACGCGTGCACAGATTGATGCGGCCTCCGCCGCCGATCCTGATCTTCGATTTCAGCTTCGCCGCTACATCCTCAAGCGCCTCGAGTTTGACGAGCGGGGCACGCCTACGCAGCGGCGCAAGCTCAAGGACCTTAAGCGCAAATTTCAGCGTGGCCTATGCTATGAGTGCGCGCAGCCGCTGCCGGCTAAGGGCGCGGAGCTGCATCGCCTTCACGCGGTCGAAGGGTATACAGAGGCGAATACGCGGCTGCTGTGCAGGGCATGTCATGAGAAGGCCGCGCAGGGGGACGCTCTCGGCACGGCACCTGATTCTTCGACGTAATGAGGCGCGGCGTACGTGCGGGATAAAATGACAGCACACTGCTTCGTTGATGGGCCCCCTGATCGCCATCGTTCAGCCGGTCTGCCCGATCGAGAGGTTAGGAGAACGAATTTGGGGATCTACACCATTAGCGAGACCGTACATGTGAATGCGCCGATGGATCGCTGCTTTCTGCTCTCGACGAGCGTCGAACTGGTAGGGCAGACGCTGCGCTTGCGACCCATCTCGGGCAGGATGTCCGGCCTGGTCGGGCCGGAGGACAGGGTCACCTGGTATGGATGGAAGTTTGGCCTGCCGCAGCTCCACGAGTCGCTGGTCACGGTGTATGAGCGGCCGCAGTTCTTTCAGGACACGATGGAGCGGGGCAAGTTCAAGCGCTTTCAGCACGACCACACGTTCGCGGAGCTTAACGAGTTGACCGTGATGAACGACAGGGTGCGCTTCGCGCTTCCGCTGGGCTGGGCGGGTGACGTTGCGGCGAAGCAGCTGATGGTCCCGTACATCACTCGGCTGGTCCGCCGGCGCCTCAAGCTTCTGAAGCGCGTCGCGGAGTCGGAGGAGTGGCGGAGGTATCTGCCGAACGAGGTGGCCGTCGCCGATCAGGTTCGATAGGACAATCGCGGGCCTCGAATTTTCCGATATTGCATAGTGGGAAATCCAGCCCGGCTGCGTCAAAATAAATGAGACAGTGCAAGGAAACGCAACGCAAGCACAATTGGCTGCGTCTCACGGGAATGGAGCGGATTTTCACAAAGTCAGACACACCACCTAAGTGCCATTTTTATAAGTAGTTTAGCGACATGATCCAGTAACACAAACCGGCCCCCTTATGGTGATTATTCGAACAGCGACACAGGTAAATGCTCCTTTGGAGCGATGTTTCCGGCTGTCGCTGAGCATCGACCTGGAGATGGCTGCCAATCAGCAGAAGGCGGTCGGCGGTGTTACCGAGGGGCTGATCGGCCCGGGCGAGACCGTCATCTGGCAGAAGCGCCACTTCGGAAGAGAGTTCCGGCACGAGAGCCTGATCGAAGTCTGGAGGCCGTACAGCTACTTCCGCGACGTAATGGTGGCAGGGGCGTTCGGCGCGTATCAGCATGACCATCACTTCGCCGTCATGAACGACGGCACCCGCATCCGTGACGAGATACGTTTCACGACCCCGGCGGGTCTGCTGGGACGCGTGGCGGGAAAGCTGGTGCTGCGACGAAAGATTAGCGCCATGCTGCAGCAGCGCAACGCATTTATCAAACAGGTGGCGGAGTCCGATGAGTGGCACCGCTATCTGGACGGGCAGCCGGAGTTGGACCGGCACGTCTATCAGGCGTTGAGCGCCTCTCCTAAGCATGAAGACAGAGCCTACGCAAAGTAGGTCTTGCGCAAAGTAATTTCCGCAAAATTCTTTAGCGACGGCGGAAGGAGCTCCGGATGGCGTGGGCGCGATCCTCTGTCTTGACGGAATCTCGTCCACCGGTGACTGCGCGCCTCTCTCCCGGCAGAGTCTCCAGGGTGTCCGCTGCTGCGGCTGCGCGATAGTTCTCGGGGTATAGCACGACGTAGCGGCGCGGGACCTCGCCGGAGGAGGCCGTGGGAAGCCCGGACTCGCTCAGCACAAGATGCAGCAGGCGGCGCTCATGCGACGTCATCGGCGCGAAGGCGTATGGCCTGCCCGTCCTGCGGACCGAGGCGATTGCCTCGTTGGCGGAGCGGCGCAGGTCGCGGTCGCGATTGGCCTTGAAGGAGTCAGCGTCGAAGGTGATGCGGTCATGATCCTCTGGCTCCAGGTGGAGGGCCTTCGCTCCGACGTGCTCGAGGGCGTTGAGCAGCTCGCCGTTGCGAGATGTCAGCAGCGGCGTGTCGGGCCCCTTGAATTCGACGCGGATGCGACCGGCAGGAGCCGGCGCAGCGCTCGCGGCATCGGAGCCGGGCTCTTCCTCAATGCTGAATTCGAGTTGAAATCCAGCGGAAGCGATCAGGTTTCGCAGCAGGTTCGTGAGAGCTTCGATTTGGGATTGGGTGGTCGTATTTGTCAATTGATTGATAGTCTCAACAAGATTCCGGGTCATCGTCTGCCTTGAACGGTTGTGGGTGTTCCAGCTTTGCGGCGGGCGCGTTTGGCGGCGATCTCGCGCATCTCACGGCCCAGGCTGGTGCGATTCATGACGGCCTGCTGCGCGATGCCGATAAGGTTTCCGACCGCCCAGTAGAGCGCCAGGCCCGAGCCGTAGTTCCACGTGAAGTACCCGGAGATGGCCGGCATCATGAATGCCATCATCTTCTGCTGCTGCGGGTCGACGCCGGGCGACGGCGTGTAGAACTGAACCAGAAACTGCGAGACAACCATCAGGATGGGCAGGATGTGCCACGGGTCCGGCGACTGCAGGTCAGGCAGCCACAGCCAATGCGCCTGGCGGAGCTCGACGACCCGCGGCAGCATGGTGAAGAACGCGTACAGCAGAGGCAGCGTAATCAGCGTCGGAATGCAGCCGCCGAACATGTTCACGCCGTTGTCCTTCTGCAGCTGCATGATCTCGGAGTTCATCTCGTTACGCTTGGGGTCAGTGGCCTTGTACTTCTTGTAGCGCTCCTTGATGGCGTCCATCTGCGGCTGGATGCGCTGCATCTTCAGGCCGTTCTGCATGGTCTTGATGCGGAAGGGCAGCATCAGGATATTGATCAGCACGGTCAGGATGATGATCGACCAGCCCCAGGAGCCGCTCCAGCCGGAGACCACGTGCGAGTGGATGAACTGTAGCGAGAGGAAGAGGTACTTGCCAATCAATCCCCAGAAGCCGAACTCCAGCACCGGCTCGAGGGTGATCTTCGGGTCAGCGGCGTGGACGGCGCGCAGTACGCTGATCGCCTTGGGGCCAACGAACATGCGCGTCTGCGTGCGGCCGCTTGTATCGCCCAGGGCGGCGCCGAGGATCGGCACGTTAACGGGGCCCTTGGCCGGCGACCCGCTGCCTATGCCGGTTCTGTGCTCTGTCTTCGCAACGTCCAGCGTGTTGTTCAGAGTTGCAACCGTGGAAGTCGCAGGCTGCTCGGGAATGAAGACGGCAGCAAAGAAGTTGTCGCTTACGCCGACCCAGTCAAATGGTCCGTTCAGCGTGTCGCCACCGGAGACCTTCTTTGGAGCGAGGTGCTCATCCTTGCCGCCGCGCATGATGTCGAGCTGCGCGCTGGCGTAGGCCTGAGCCGTATTCTGATCGCCGATGCCGCCCGGCCAGCTCAGCATCGCGCGGACCGGCGTGCCGTTGCGCTTCACCTCTACATCTGCGTGCAACACGTAGGTCTCGTCGAACGAGAAGGTCTTGCGGGCCTCGACGGTTCCGTCCGAGTAGGTGAACGTCAGCGACGCCGGCGCGGTCAACGTGCCGGTGGCCGATGGAACGAACATCGCCTTGCTCAGGTTCGCCGTCAGCCCCGAGTCATAGGTGTAGAGCGAGAGCGGAAAGCCGAACTGCTCAGCGGCCTGCGTGTGGACCAGGTCCAGTTGCTTGCCGTCTGCATCCTTGCAGGTGCAGGTGCTGGTCGGCTTCAGTATCCAGCTCACCACCTGCGCGCCGCGATTCGTGAACTCGATCCGGTAGAGCTCATTCTCGATGATGGTGGTCTCGTTCGCCGTGGCCTGTACTACCGGAGCGCTGCCTTTAGCCACTGGGGCCGCTGCATTCGCAGTCGCTGTATTCGCCGCTGCCTGATTCGTATTCGCTGCAGGCGCGGCGGCAGGGGTACCTGCTCCGCTCTGCGCGGGCGCTGTCTGCGTCGCATTCGGCGATACGGTCTGCGGATTGGTCTTCGTCTTGTAGTACTGCAGGCCGAAGAAGACGGTGACCATGACCAGCATCATCACCAGAAGCGATTTATTGTCCTGCCCGCCTTGCTGGCCGGGGTTCTTAAACTCTGCCAAGAGAGACTTCCTATCTGCTAGTAGAAGAGATCGCTTGAACTCTGGAGGATGACGCTGTATCCAGACTTAAGACGATGGTTGAGGATAAATAGACAAAATAGACGAAAGAGAAGTCCGGGCGGCGCTCATTTGTCTGCTCATGCGCCTTGCTCTAATGATAAATGGGCTGCGGCAAAATTGCCGGACACGCCCTTGGCGATCCGCGTTCCATAATCGCCCAGTTCATCCGTGCCTATGCCCTGGCTGTCAGCGGTCTGGCACCGGATCGAAGCCGCCTTTCGCCAATGGGTGGCACCGGCCGATCCTCCTCAGCGCCATCGCGCCGCCCCGCAGCACTCCAAACCGTTCTATTGCAACATATGCATACTCTGAGCAGGTAGGCAGGTAGATACACTGCGAGTACCCCAGGCTGTGCAGCACCGGCGAGATAGCGTGTTTGTATGTCCCGAATACAAGCCGCACCAGCCAGGTCTTCATGGCAACCTACCTGTTCCCTGCGTCTTCACTGTCACTGGTAGTTTTCGCAGTCTTTTTTGCGCCGGCTGCTACCACTTTAGTTGCAGTCGCGGCCTCTTTATCGATCGCTGCCTGGATAGAACGGAAGACCAGCGCCACCTCACGCTCCAGCTTTGCGAACTCAAGCTCGATCACCACTCGCCGCGGATGCAGGATGACATCGACCGGCGCCGTAATCAGCCCTGCGCTGCGCCGTATGCACTCCCTCATGCGCCGCTTGATGCGGTTGCGATCGACGGCCTTGCCCATCACCTTGCCAACCGTAAGGCCGATGCGCGGGCCTGCGGTGTCCGACCTGCGGACCTTGCCGTCCGGCCCGACGGCAGGCCGCGGCGAGTAGAAGAACGTCATCTGCTTTGAGAACTGCTTCTTACTCGACGTGTACACGCGCTGGTAGTCGGCGTGTTTGCGCAGACGAAGCATCGAGTTGGGAGTAGGAGACATTTTTGCGTGCAATGCTCTGCGCTTCTATCTTAGTGCCCCGCAGGTATCGGAACTCGATCGCGCATGGACGCAACAACGCCGGACGCAGCGATGGCTCCGGCTGTGGAGATCCGGTCACCAACTGCATCGACGGCGGTGAAGTCGATTCTTCTCTGGAAGAAAGAAACTAGTCGCGGTAGCCTGCGCTGACGGCGATCTTGTGACGGCCCTTCGCGCGGCGGCGGCTCAGCACTGCGGCTCCGGCCTTGGTCTTCATGCGGCTAAGGAACCCGTGGGTCTTCGAGCGGTGGCGGCGGTTGGGTTGAAAGGTACGCTTCGGCATGTTACTAAACTCCTGAACTTTTTATGACCGCAGTAATCGCGTCTGCATCTCGATGTGTCGTGTGATTCTTTTGGAGGGACGACGGTCGCAGGTCAATCTCTGAGCGGTTGCAACAATTCCTAAGTATACCTTACGTCGTGCCCCAAGGCAAAGATGGACTACTGCAAACGCAGTTCCATAACGGACATTTCGGCGATACTTTTGTTGCTTCACCGTGAATGGTGCAACAAAAAAAATGTCGTCTGGTAGCTTGAAAAAGGGTTGGCTTTCCGTGCTACTATCGAACCCGTTTGGTAAGACATTTTTCTGCACGTCCAGCTGTTCCGCACTCTGCCGTATATTGAATCAACTCCTCCCGCAGCTCGATGCTTTTTTCGGCACCCGCGGCGAGATTTCTTATTGAGTAAACGGGCTGCCTCCACCCGCCTTAATCGGCGGAGAAGGATTTCCGTTTGCGTTTCACCGTACTTCTTTTCGTGCGAGTTGTTTAAAGTGCCTTCAGTTCGGGTTGGGACAGGGAAAAAAGACAAGGAAGCTACAGAATGTCATTCGTTCCGACGGCTACTGCCGTATTGAATTACTGGGTCCGTATCCTCGCCGCTCTTGAGAAGAAGATCAACCGGCACGCCTACGAGACATGGTTCAAGCCCACGCGATTCTCGCATCTCGCCGGCAAGACGCTCTATGTGCGCATCCCTTCTGCAGACTTCCAGCACCTCGGCGAGAAGTACGCCGACCTCATCCAGGAGGCCATCGAGAATCTCGGCCTCGACGTCGAGACCGTCACCTTCACGACGCCGCAGCAGGACCCCACTACGCCGCGTCTCCGCGAGGATGGCGGCTTCGCTCCGCTGCCCAGCCACAGCCCCAACGCCCCCGATGCGCAGGCAGGCTCACGGCTCAACCGCCCGAACCGCAATCCAGGCGGCCCTCTGCAGGGCCCCGCGCCGGAGCAGTCGCGTTTCGACTGGTCGGCAGCCTCGCAGCTCAACCCGCGCTACATGTTCGACGCCTTTGTCATCGGCAGCGGCAACCAGTTTGCCATGGCCGCAGCACAGGCCGTCGCAGAGCGCCCCTCGAAGGCCTACAACCCGCTCTTCCTCTACGGCGGCGTCGGGATGGGCAAGACCCACCTGATGCACGCCATCGGCCACGACGTGAAGCGCCGTCAGCCGCACGCTTCGATCTGCTACGTCTCGGGTGAGAAGTTCACCAACGAGATGATCAACTCGGTCCGCTATGACAAGATGACCAGCTTCCGCGACAAGTTCCGCAACGTGGATGTGCTGCTTATCGACGACATTCAGTTTCTCGCCGGCAAGGAGCGCACGCAGGAGGAGTTCTTCCACACCTTCAACGCGCTGCACGAGAGCATGAAGCAGATCGTCATCGCGTCCGACCGGCCGCCCAAAGAACTGGCGGATTTCGAAGACCGTCTGCGCTCGCGCTTCGAGTGGGGCCTCATCGCCGACATTCAGCCACCGGACCTCGAGACCAAGGTCGCCATCCTGCAGAAGAAGGCCGAGTCCGAACAGACCGTTCTGCCGACGGACGTCGCGCTCTTCATCGCCAGCAATGTGCGCACCAACGTCCGTGAGCTCGAAGGCGCGCTGGTGCGGCTCATCGCGTGGTGCTCGATGCATGGCGTCGAGATTACGCTCGCCGTCACGCAGCAGTGCCTGAAGCAGTTCATCGATACGCAGGTCCGCAAGATCACCATCGAGACCATCCAGCGCACGGTTGCGGAGAACTTCGGCATGCGCGTCCCGGAGCTGAAGCAGAAGAACAACTCGAAGGCCATCGTCATCCCGCGCCAGATCGCGATGTACCTGGCAAAGCAGCTCACTGAGGCGTCGCTGCCGGAGATCGGGCGCCAGTTCGGCGGCAAGCACCACACCACCGTGATGCACTCCATCTCCAAGATCGACGAGCAGCGCCGCAGCGACAAGGATCTGAACCGCACCATCAACAAGCTCATGGAGACGCTCAGCTAAGCTGTTGCGCCTCCGAAGCTACACAACGCTTGTTTACGAATCAGTGGGCAAGCGTCGTATTTTGCGCGATACTAAACTCCATGGCGAGCTCTACGCTCATCCCGGTCAGCGAGTACCTCTCGACCACCTACAGGCCGGACTGCGACTACATCGACGGGGAACTCCAGGAGCGAAATGTGGGAGAGCGTCCCCATGGCATGTTGCAAACTATTTTGGCTGCGATCTTCAACACCAACCGCAATCTCTGGAATGTAGTCGCCGGCACTGAGATTCGGGTCCAGACCGGCCCTCATCGTTTTCGCATTCCCGACGTATGCGTCCTGCGCCGTTCTGACCCGGTCGATCCCATCGTCAAGGTCGCGCCCCTCATCTGCATCGAGGTCCTCTCTCCCAGCGATACCATCCAGCGGATGCAGGAGCGAATCGACGACTACATCCGCATGGGCGTTCAAAATATCTGGCTCATCGACCCGATCACACGCAATGCCTGGATCGCAACAGCCGACCGTTCCCATAACCATGTCGACGTGGAACTCACCGTCCCCGAAACTCCCATCCGCGTCTCTCTCGCCGAAATTTTCGCTGAACTGGACGATCTGCTGACGCAAGCCTGACATTTGGAAACCCTCTTGTTTTGGGCGATACTAACCCTATGGCGAGCTCTACGCTTATCCCTGTCAGCGAGTACCTCTCGACCACTTACCGTCCTGATCGCGACTACATTGATGGTGAACTCAGGGAGAGAAACTTGGGCGAGCAGCCGCTCGCGCATCTGCAATCTATTTTTAGCGGCATCTTCCGTGAGCATCGTAAGCAGTGGTTCGTTCGCGCTCTTACCGAGCAGGCGCATTCAAATCTCGGCGCGCCGCTATCGCATCGCCGATGTCTGCATCCTGCGCAGCTCTGACCCGCAGGACGCGATCATTCGCGTAGCCCTTCTCCTCTGCATTGAGATCCTCTCCAAAGGAGACTCGCTCAGCGAGCTACAGGAACGCGTCGACGACTATCAATCCATGGGCATCGAAAATATCTGGGCTATTGACCCGTGGAAGCGCCACGGCTACATCGCGTCCACGCGCGGCTTTGAGCAGCCGCAGGATGGCATCCTCGCCATCCCCGATTCACCCATCCGCGTCTCTCTAGCGGAGGTCTTCGCAGAATTCGACGAGATCCTCTAAACGCGCCCTCAACGTCCATACAGGCGATGTTCCTGGATGTACTGCATCACCGCAGCCGGCAGCAGGTCGGAGCAGTCTTCTCCGTTGTGCAGACGTTCTCTAAGCTCTGTCGCCGAGACGCCCTCGTGGACGCTGTTCAGCATGTGGATGCGCTCCCGCGCGCCAGCTTTGAACGCACCTCCTGGAAGTTCTTCCAGTAGAGATTCCGGCAACACAACTCCCGGTCGGCTGACCACGATCCAGTCCACCGACTGCAGCAGCTTCTCTACCTCGTGCCAGCGCGGCAGACCGAGAAAGCTGTCTGCGCCCACCAGCACGAACAGCTTCGCCGCCGGCATCTCGCGCCGCAGCTCTGCCACGGTGTCGACGGTGTAGTTGGGCGAGCCATCCGCGCGCGGAGCATCCACCTCGGAGACCGCGAACCGCCGGTCAACCCCGCACGCGAGCTTGACCATCGCCAACCTGTCCGCAAAGGCCGTGAGCGCACCCTCGGGCTTTAGCGGCTGCCGGCCAGCGGGAGCAAAGAGCACCCGGTCGAGCGAGAACGCATCGGCAGCGGCCGTCGCGATCGCCAGGTGACCGCGATGGATAGGATCGAAGGTGCCTCCAAACAGAGCTACGCGCATGGGCCTCATCTAACAGGCTATCGCACGGCAGGCTGCGAGGTTTGTGCTTCGCTTTGCTGGCATCCGCACCCACAACCCGATACCATAAGTCTTCAAGGAGCCTCATGCCCTCAATCGAAAGCTACCAGCTGCTTCTCGCGGCCGCCGCGGCCTGCGAAGACAAGAAGGCCGAAGACATCCGCATCCTCGCACTGGACCCCGCCGAGAGCGGCCTCACCGATTACTTCCTCATCTGCAACGGCACCAACGAGCGCCAGAACGTCGCCATCACCGACGAGGTCGAGCTCCGCCTCAAGCGCGACTTCAACACCTATCCCAACTCCGTCGAGGGCCGTCGCCAGGGCGAGTGGATCCTGATGGACTACGTCGACTTCATCGTGCATGTCTTCTCAGCCGAGAAGCGCGCCTTCTACGGCCTCGAGCGCCTGCGCAAATCCGCCACCACCATCAGCCCCGCCGAACTCAACGCCGAGCTCAAAGCCGCCGTCGCCGCCACCCGCGCCAGGGCGCCGAAGCAACCCGCCGCGAAACCGGCGAAGGCATCGAAGCCCGCCGCGAAGAAAACCGCTCTGGCGAAGAAGGCTACCGCGGCGAAAAAGTCGACGCCCTCGAAATCGCCAAAGAAAATCGCCGCAAAACGCGCTGCAAAGAAGAAATAGAAACTAGCCCCGTTACAAGAGTCCTTCCACGTTACAAACTAACAATTGTCTGCAACCGATTGAGTCACAAACAAAAAAGGCGGAGAGCCGAAGCTCTCCGCCTTTTTATTATTTTGAAGCCTGCGACTTAGAACTCCAGGCGCAGTGCCAGTTGCAGCACTCGGGCTCCATTGTTGAGATTTCCACTCGGAGTTACAGTTTTGCTGATCTGACCGAACGTGGAGCTTAGGATGTCCTGTTGATCGTAACCATTGAATACGTTCGATTGGGGCAGGCTGAAATTTGGGTGATTGAACACATTGAATGCGTCTGCACGAAACTTCAGATTTAATCCGATCGGTATGAAGTGGGAACGTCTTGGCCAGTCCAAGGTCCTGATTGAAGTAGTTTGGACCACGCAGGCTGTTACGGGAGCCAATCTGGAATCCGATCGGCCCTACATAAGCGGCCGCGGCAGTAGTCTTGTTTGCGAACACATTAACGCCGCCTGCAGGCAACCTGGTCACGTGAGTAGCCACTGCAGCTGGTGAACCTACGAGGATACCAGGTGCATTGTTAGAGTAGCTCGCGACGAAGGCCTGGGAGTTTGTCCCCCACGCTATGCCGGTATGCCACTCCGTGACACCACTGACATCCCAGCCGCCGACGATCGTGTTTACCCAACCCGGTTCACTCGCCAGGAACTCTCTGCCCTTGCCGAAAGGCAGTTGGTAGAATTCGTCGCCAGTAATGTAGTTGGTTACGTCGAAGTCGGAGTTGGCGCGGCACAGACGCGGATGGGCAACATCGCAGACCAACCCGATGCCGCCGATTCCGGTATCGCCCTCGCTGTTGGCAAAGAACGAGCTATTGTCAATCGAGTGCGCCCATGTGTAGTTCACGTCGAACTGCAGACCATGAGAAAGGTTCTTCTGCAACGACACTAACATGCCGTTGTAGCTCGAAAATCCCTGGTTGGTATAGAACGTGTTCTCAGAGAACTGAGCCGCGGAGCCTACGTTGTAGTCGGTAAAGCTGGAAATCGCCTGCACGAAATCACCAAAGTCCCCGAGTTGCATCAGAGGTCCAATGCTGGACGTCGTAAGGAATTGCGTGTTGCTCGCATGGCCGCTCGGAACTCCTGTCAAAAGATGTTCAAACCAAGGCTGCGCTGTCACATTTGCCGGTTTCACGCCCGCCCGCAATTGAACAGTAGTTGCAGCAAGGGCCTGGGACAGCATCTGGCCGGAGATCTTATCCGGGAAGTCGATGATCTGGTTCGCATCGGCCTGCGCCAGAAGGCGGCGGCCCAGGCGGCCTGCATAACTGATCTTCAGAACCAGGTTTGCCGGAAGCTGGGTCTGCATGCCGAAGTTATAGATGATTGAGTACGGAGTCTTAAGAGCAGGATCGATCGTCGCATTGAACGCGCCCCCATTCTGGAGACCGCAAGGAGCCGGAGTGGGGGAGCACTCCGTATTTACAAACGGCAGATACGGTGGCTTCGGAGTTGAAGGCGGCGTGAGGGTAACGGTGGAGATGCCGCTGTTCGCGTCAAGACGAGGGTCTGTCCGGATGGAATTGTAGGGATCGCCCGGAATGCCGAGGGCCGTGGTCTTCGCCTGCTGGAACAGATAAGAATCCTGGTCCTGTATCTGCTGAACAGCATTGATGATGGTGCGATCGTACACCAGACCCGCGCCACCGTTGAATACGGTGTTCTTGTCGAAACCGGGATTGTAGGCAAAGGCGAAGCGAGGCGCGAGGTTGTTGTACTGCGGCTGATAGATCGGTGGGCCATTGTTGGCTTTTCCACCAAGAATGTATGAGATTAGGGGCACTGCTGTGGGTCCGGACAAGCCGGCTGCGCTCTGTTTTGCGCGCGCTCCAAAGTAGTCGTTGAACGATAGGGTCTCAGTGCTCTCGAGGCCACGGGTCTCATAGGGCACAGAGAATATCTGATAGTTCAGGCCATACGAAAGGGTAAGGCTGGGAGTCACCTTCCACGTGTCTCCAACATAGAGCTGGGTCTGATAATTTCTGTAAATGCGCTGATCGCCGGTCAGTTGAGGCAGCACCTGGCCTTGAGCATTGTAGTTGTAGCCACTTCTGACATTACCAATGCGGGCCAGCATGAAGGCGAACGCCTGATCATAAGCCTGGGTCGAGCCTATATCGGCGGGACGCAGGCTTGCATTCAGAGCCAGAGTCTGACCACCCAGCCCAATGTAGGCTGTGTTGTAGTCAACAGCGCTATTGTTTTTTGACAGAATGTTTTTGAACGACCCACCGAACTGAATGCTGTGATGTCCCTTGGTCCAGGTGAAATCATCCCCTATGACAGGAATGGGGATGCGGCGGCTTTGGAAACTGGGGTTAAGGTACAAAGAAGACGCCAGCGCAGCCCCGGTGCCGGTTCCGAAGGTAAGGAAGGTCGTTCCACTTGGATTGAACGTATTGGGGAAGTCATACTTCTGAACAGTTTCGCCGACGAAGAACGAGTTGACCTTGTTCGCGCCAATCGTCCAGGTGTGACCAATCACGAAAGCGTAGGTGCGGTCGATGAAAGGATTGGAAGGCGGATCGCCGGCAAACTCGTTCACATTCTGCGTTTTGTTCTCACGCACGATCGTGAACCGCGCAAACATCTTCATGCTCGAGTTCAGGTTGTAGTCCACTCTGCCGACGTAGTTCGTCTGAAAATCATTGTTAGGAGCGTTGAAGAAATAGCCGCCGGAGTTAAAACCATCTCCACCAGCCGCGTTGGAGTGAGGGAAACGCGCATTGAATGTAGAAATGAAGCTGGTGCTCTCACCTATACCGGCTGGATCAAGGGCCTTTACCTGCGCGGGAGTCAACGTATTACGTCCGCCGCCTGCGGTTGGATAGGTAATGACGCCGTTACGCAGCGAGTCGAGTGGGACCGTCCGGAACGTAAGGGACGAGGAAATGATGCGGGAGTTGTTGTAATCGAAGAAGAAGAACAGCTTGTTCTTCAGGACAGGGCCGCCAATATTGCCGCCAAATTGATTCTGGATCAGGTGGTTTCGAGGAATCACTGGTGTGGCGTTATCGCTGAACCAGCTGTTGGCTACCAGTGACGAGTCGCGATGATATTCGTTGAGGTTGCCGTGAAACTGGTTGGTGCCGCTACGCGTGACCAGCGTAAACTGCCCCCCGCCACCAGGACCGCTGTTTGCCGGGAAACCACCAACGATGCCGCGAAACTCCTGGACAGAGTCCACCGGCGCATGTCCAACGATAAGGAATCCAGTGGTGATTCCGGAGTTGTTTTGCGTACTGCCGCCAGTTGCGAAGTCATTGACGTCCAGGCCATCCAGCGTAACGTTATTCTGGTCAGTGCGTGCACCCGTCACCGAACCCGCATCCGTGGTGCCGGGCTGCATGGTGAAAAGCGCTGTGGGATCGTTTCGCTGCTGCACAGGAAGATTGTTGAGCTGCTTTACATCGAAGACGTTGCCGATCGAGGCATCCGTAGTGTTGATCGTCACCGTTGAGGCGGAAGCGTTAACCTCAATCTCCACAGCCGTGCCAACATTCAGCGTCGCATTCTGGGTGCGGGTCGTCGCGACGTTCAGCGAGATATCATTGACGGTCAGTGCAGCGAAGCCAGACGCGGTAAAGGTAGCTTCATATCCAGCGCCGGGCGGAATCTCGGTAAATCGATAAGACCCAATTGAGTCTGTAGTTTGTTTGTACGTCAGTCCTCTGGCCTTGTTCGATAAGACGACAGTAACGCCCGGAACCACGGCGCCGGAAGCGTCAACCACGACACCTGTCATAGCCGAGACGCTCTGTGCTTTCACATAGGTGGAAGCCGAAACTAAGAAGATCGCCGCAAAGGCAAACAGTGCTAAAAATTTTTTCATGATGCCCCTTTACTTTCAATGTTTTCTGAGTAGTCGCTGCCCCAGACCATCCAATCCAATTGATGAATTTGGATTGCTCGGCGACTAGTCGCTTTAGAGCATCTGCGCAATTCGAATGCCAAAATCTATCTCTATGATTTATTTCATCTACAACTGTCGGGTGAGCCCATATTCATTCCATGTTTATAAAGGCCCATATAATGGGCTATGAAAAATGGAATATTGCAGGAATACAGAAAATACAAAAAACTGCAAAAATTGACAGTTCAAGATTGACCAATTACCTGCTACCCGGAACTTCCAAAATGAAGATCACCCTGGCCGCCGTCCAAACCCGAGCCTCCAGAACAAAAACCGAGCCCACCGACCGCCTCATCGCGGACTATATCACCCGTATCTCCCGATATACCCCCTGCGACTCGCAGCTCTTTGACGCCGAAGCTTCCCTGCTCGACTCACTCGACCAGCGTCCCGGCCGCACCCGCGCCTTCGCCATCCTGCTCGACAGCCGCGGCCGCCAGCTCACCTCCGAAGACTTCGCCGCCCGCCTCGGCCGTCTCCGCGACGACGGCGCCCAGCGCCTCGTCCTCGCCATCGGTCCCGCCGACGGCTGGTCCACCGCAGCCCATGACCGCGCCGACCTCCTCTTCTCCCTCGGCCTCATCACCCTGCCCCACCAGCTCGCCCGCGTCGTCCTCGCCGAACAGGTCTACCGCGCCACCACCATCCTCACCGGCCACCCCTACCACTCCGGCCACTAGCACAAGGGTGATCCACAAGGGTGCCCCATGATCAACGCGAAGCGCAGCGAGCGTTTATCGTGGGGAGTGTCTCAACCAGCCAACCCCCGAACCGACCTCCTCCATGGTCGTCTTTGCCTACTCCCACCAGCCCATGTTCTCCTGTCTATGTATGCGCATATCCTCCTATCTATATATATGACCGACGCCAGCACTCCCCCCGAAGCCTCCCGCCGCGGCCTCATCCTCATCAACACCGGTCCCGGCAAGGGCAAGACCACCGCCGCTCTCGGCACTGCCATCCGTGCCGCCGGCAACGGCATGCGCGTCCTCATCCTGCAATTCCTCAAGGGCTCCTGGCACTACGGCGAGCTCGACTCCGCCAAGGCCCTCGGCGAAGCCTTCAACACCAGCGGCTCTCCTGACTTCGTCATCCGCCAAATGGGCAAGGGCTTCGTAAAGTAGGCGGAGCCGAGACCGACCCCGCCGATATCAAGATGGTCGAAGACGCCTGGGCCGAGGCCGCCGACGCCATCCTCTCCGGCGACTGGGACCTCGTCGTCCTCGACGAGATCAACTACGCCATCGGCTACAAGATGCTCGCACCCGAAAAGGTAGCCGAAGTCCTCCGCCGCAAACCCGAGATGACCCACGTAATCCTGACCGGCCGCAACGCCCACCCCGTCCTCGTCGAACTAGCCGACACCGTAACCGAGATGCGCGAGGTCAAACACGCCTACCAAAAGGGCATCCTCGCCCAGCGCGGCATTGAGTTCTAGTTGACAAACTATGGGTCGAAAAACCCATCCCATCGGCTGGATCGCCGAAACCGGGAAATCGAAGTCCGGACCTATCCCCTTTTCTTCAAATACTTTGCACAAAAAACCGGTGGGCTGGCATCTCTGCCAGCCACCGTCCCTACTCCGCGCCGATCCGCTCCAGTTCGCGAACGTAATCGACCACGGCCTCACTCCAGCCGTCGATGTGCGCCCAGGCGTTCTTACCGGCGACCCGCCCGTAGCCCACGCCGTTCTTCGCACTAGCCACGTTGATCACGTAGCCTTTGCCGAAGCCCTTCGGCGGCGGCACGCGATCGTGCGACTGCTCGTCGGTGATGACGATGATCCGGTCATAGTTCCCCGGAATCGCCTCCAGCGCCGCTCCCAGCTGAGTCCCGCCGTGCGGCAGGCTCTGCTCCATTGCATCCCGCAGCGCGAACCCGCGCCGCGGAGCAATCAGCTTCGCGGTATCCGAGAAGGTGTACACGCTCACCTTCTCTGCGATCTCGCGCAGCAGCACTGCCAGTCCATAAGCCGCATCGGTCCGAAGCATCTCAGACCGCCGCGACAACGGCGCCACCATCGAGCCGGACACGTCGACCAGAATCACGGTGTGCCCGAAGAGCAAGTGGCTATTTGCGCGCTCCGCAACTGCGCGGAACATCGCCCGCTCCAGCGCCTCCTCCCACTGCGGTGCATACCGCGCCGCAGCCAGGAACCGGAACGGCAGAACGCGATCCGTCTTCATCGCATCCAGGCCGCCGACGATCAGCGCCTCGTCGACGCCCGCATCCTTCATGTTGCGAAGGTTGCGCAGCAACGCCAACGCGCCCAGCTTACGCTCGGCAAGCAATCGCTCCCAGTGGCCGCGCTTGTCGCCACCCGAAGAGAGTGCAACCTCCCAGGTATCCGGCGTAGCCAGCTCGCCATCGACCAGCCGCTTCCAAACCGCAGCCTGCGCCGCATCGAGGGGCTTCGCGTGGCACAGGAACAGCACATCCCGCAGCCGCACAACACCGGCGCGATCGTACTTCGCCAGTGCATACTCGTCGAACTTCGGAAACGCCGCAGCCAGGCCCTTCTTCACCTGCCCCGACAGCGGCACGCGCCCATCCTTCCAGTAGATCGCCACGAACTCAGCCAGCTCATCCGCCCGCTGAATCACCTGCACCAGCGTCTCGGCCACCAGCGCGCGATGCGTGAACAGCCGCGCCATCTCGCGCACCAGCAGCAGCGGCACATGCCGCAGCTTCATCGCCGTACGAGCCTCAACCGCCAGCGCCGCAACCTTCACAGCCTCGACCTTCGGCACCAGCTCACGAATCCGAGCCGCAATCGCGACACCGTCCTCGTAGAACTCGTCCTCCCACAGCATGCACGCCAGCACACTCCGGCGCAGCGCCATCTCCGGGCTTACCCGCACCGCCGGCGCCCCTTCATGGGTGCGCGGCCGCGCCAGGTGACTCAGCTTCAAAATATTCAATCGCATCACGCACCTCCTCCTTTTTTGTCATTCCGCAGCGAAGCGGAGGAATCCGCTTCGCTTTAGTCGCCGGGGAATATTCGAGAACGGCTTAGCTTCATGAGCTAACTTCACTCATGGCAGGATTCGACTCACCTGCATCGCAACGCGCTTACCGAAGTATCCGTACTCTGCGCCACCGGCGCTGTTATTAGTCATCGTCGTAGCTGTCGTCGTCATCATCCGAGCCGACTCGTACAACCGCAGCCTCTTCGAATCCAACGCCGGTTTTGAACCCGACCGGCTTCATCGGTCCTGTATCGACATGGATAGCCAACTTCTGCATCTGCTGCCACGTCGGCCTGTTCTTGTCGTAGTAACGTGTGCACTCATAGATCATGAACGGCACAACGATGTTCGGATCCGGAGACAGGCACATCGTTACCATCTCCGACTCTCTGTACCCGTCATAATCGTGCGCCCAGGTGCAGGTCCTGCACAGCGACTCCGAGCCGACCGGCGTTCCGCCCTTCACATATCCCTTGCCCACGGCAAGCCTTTCTTTCTAACCAGCGCGTAGCTGGATGGTTATTGGCCGGGGAAAAAGCGATAACAGAACGTAGGTGCTCTGCCACTGAGCTACGCAGACTTACATCTGCGGCAGGACTCGAACCTGCGACCACCCGCTTAATAGGCGAAGTAACTGCTATCTACGCCACCGGCCAAACTCACATTTGCACAACCAAAAATGCTTTACCAGGGAACTATCGAAACGAGTCTTCAGAGTAAGTGCACCACGGAACCTTGTGCTTCGAGGCAACGCCTCCGTCCCGCAATGTCTCCACTCCGGCAGGGATTCCGCCCTGCATTTCTGCGTCAGAGGAAGTAACTCGCCTCTATCACCACTGGTAAATCTTCTTCGCAGACACAGCTTCGCGTCTGCGCAGAAAGCGCATTCTGTCAGGGAAAGTCCTGCAAGGCAGATGGGATTCGAACCCAATCCTTGAGGATTTGACAGAAGTAGCCACACAGTGCGCCACTGACAGACATCTCGCTGAGGGATCGATCGAAGACAGCAACGGTTTTCGAGTCCACAGTCGAAGTAACTGTCCTCTTCACCACTCAGCGAAATTTAATTGTGCGGTTCGATTTATGCGTAGGATCGTCCGCTTACAGTGACTGCCAGGTGACGAAGGAAGCCCGGCGATCGCCGCAGAGGTAATTGGCCTCTGGGGACCTACGCATCGAATTGTGCGATATCGTTTTCATCGGACTTACTCCTACGCAGAAGATACTCTACACCTATAGCTAAAAAAGGCAAGTACTTTCTAGCGAAATAGCAATAATTTTTATTACATTACTCAGGCGCTTCAATACCACTTACATCCAGTCTCATCCCCGGCTCCTCGCAGTCTCCACTTGCGTACTGCACGTATCCCCGCTATCGTTTCGAACGAGGAATAATTCCCCAATGACACGCAGCACGAAACCCAGGCCCACCCGCCGCTCCTTCCTCAAGACCAGCACCCTAGCCGCGTCCGCACTCGCCCTCCGCGTCAATCCCCTTCTCTCGCAATCCACGCAGGTCGACGCCCACATCGAGATCCTCCCCGCCGAGCCCATCGCCACCATCTCGCCCGAACTCTACGGCCACTTCATCGAGCACCTCGGCGGCGTCATCTACGACGGCGTCTGGGTCGGCGCCAACTCCTAAGATCCCCAACACCAACGGCATCCGCACCGCCTTCATCGACACCATGCGCGCCGTCCAGGCGCCGCTCCTCCGCTGGCCCGGCGGCTGCTTCGCCGACTCCTACGACTGGCGCGACGGCCTCGGCCCCCGCGCACAACGTCCCGCGCGCACCGCCTTCTGGGGCCAGCAGGACCCCAACCAGCTACGGCCTCCACGAGTTCATGCACACCTGCCGCGCCATCGGCTGCAAGCCCTACCTCGCCGCCGACTGCGCACGCTCCCCGCCCGCGACTTCTACCAGGAGATCGAGTACTGCAACGCCCCCGCCGGCAATGTCCCCTCAAACTCCGCCGCGCCCGCCGTGCCCGAACGCTCTCGCCGCCCAGCGCGCCGCAAACGGCGACCCCGAGCCCTTCAACGTCGACCTCTGGGGCGTCGGCAACGAGAGCTGGGGCTGCGGCGGCAACCTCACTCCCGAGGAGTACGCCGCCATGTTCCGCCGCTTCACCGCCTGGACTCCCAGCTACCCCAGCCAGCAGCCCGCTGCGCTTCGTCGCCGTCGGCCCCAACGGCGACGACGTCGACTGGACCCGCCGCCTCTTCAACTCGCTCTACGCCAACCCCGAGCGCCGCCATCTCTGGGGCCTCTCCGTCCACTACTACACCTCCGGCAGCCCCACCGAATTCGCCGCCGGCGACGCCCTCAAGTTCACCGCCGACGATTACTACGACCTGCTCACCCGCGGCCAGCATCATGGAGAAGGTCGTCACCGACCACTGGGACGCCATGGCTCAGGCCGCCGACCACGCACCAGCCCGCACGTCAAGCTCGTCGTCGACGAGTGGGGCGCCTGGTACGGCAAGGGCACCGCGCTCGGCCCCGAGTACAACCTCTCGCAGCAATCCACCATGCGCGACGCCCTGCTCACCGGCATCACGCTCGACATCTTCCAGCGCCACGCCGACAAGGTCGCCGTCGCCAACGTCGCGCAGTCCATCAACTGCATCCACTCCCTCATGCTCGCGCAGGAGGACAAGTTCACCGTCACCCCCACCTTCCACGTCTTCCAGATGTACCTGCCCCACCGCGGCGCCCAGGCCGTCCGCGCCGAGTTCTCCGCGCCCGCCATCCGCAACCCGCTCGCCAACACGCCCACTCCCGCCGGCGGCAACAGCTACACCGGCTCGCTCGAAGCCGTAAAGCTCGCTCGCCGGCCTCTGCGGCTCCGCCTCCATCTCGCACAGCAACCCCAAGCTACTCACCCTAACCGTCGTCAACCCACACATCGACCGCCCCGTCACCACCGAGATCGCCGTCGCGCGGAGCCGCCATCGCCTGCCCCACCGGCACCGTCCTCGCCGAGCCCGACGTCCACGCCCACAACGACTTCGCCCACCCCAACGCCGTCCAGCCCGCATCCGCCACCACGGCGCGCCCACCGCCGGCCGCCTCATCCACACCTTCCCGCCCGCCAGCGTCACCACGCTCCAGCTCACCCTCGTCTGAGAGCGAAGCTTGTATAAAGGAGAGCCCATGAAGATCTCACGCAGAAACATCCTCGGCATGATGGCCGCCACCGGCCCCGCGGCTCTCTCGAACAAGCTCTCGGCGCTAGCAGTAAACTCACCCGCCAACCCCAAAGGCCGCGTAGCCACCAGCCAGGAGCGCGATCTCGCAACCGGCCCCTTCCAGCCGACGTGGGAGTCCCTCAAAGCCCAGTACAAAACCCCCGAGTGGTTCCGCGACGCCAAGTTCGGTATCTGGAACCACTGGTCCGCGCAGTGCGTCCCCGAAGAGGGCGATTGGTATGCCCGCAAGATGTATATCCAGGGCGACCCGCACTACGACTACCACGTCAAGACCCTACGGCCATCCCTCAAAGTTCGGCTTCAAGGACATCGACTGCATCTGGAAGGCCGAGAACTGGCAGCCCGGAGGCGCTCATGGATCTCTACGCCAGGCCGCCGGCGCGAAGTACTTCGTGTCCCTCGCCAACCACCACGACAACTTCGACAACTACAACTCAAGTACCACGACTGGAACTCCACCCGCCTCGGCCCTATGAAGGACATCGTCGGCACATGGGCTGCTATCGGTAACGCCACGGCCTCCGCTTCGGCGTCACCAACCACTCCGCGCACTCCTGGCACTGGTTCCAGACCGCCTACGGCTACGACGCCGGAGGGCCCGCTCGCCGGCGTCCGCTATGACGCCGCACCCTGAAGAGCAGTGATGGCAAGGGCAAAGCCTGGGACGGCCTCGATCCTCAGCGAGCTCTACAACCGGCCCCAGCCTCGTCATCCCCGACGGCTTCACCGACATGAAAAAGATGCCACCTGGCACGACGCCAACGACCGCGTATGGGACGAGAACCCGCCCTGCGACGACCCCGACTTCACCAACAACTGGTTTCTCCGCTGCAAAGATCTCGATCGACTCTTACCACCCCGACCTCGTCTACTTCGACAACAACGGCTGCCCCTCGGCCAGACCGGCGTCGACATCGCCGCCCACATCTACAACTCCAACATCAAGCCGCCGCGGCAAGCTCGAGGCCGTCCTCTTCGGCAAAAACTTCGTCCCACGACATCGCGGCGCGGCTGCGTCGACGATTCGAGCGCGGCCGCTCCAACGACATCCTCCCCGTTCCCTGGCAGACCGACACCTGCATCGGCGACTGGCACTATAACCGCGCCGTCTTTCAGGAGCACCGCTACAACGTCCGCCAAGGTCGTCGTTCAGACGCTCTGCGACATCGTCAGCAAAAACGGCAACCTCTGCCTCAGCATCCCGCTCAAAGGCGACGGCACCATCGACTCCGACGAGCGCCATCCTCCACGGCCTGGCCGCCTGGATGCCCGCCAACGGCGAGGCCATCTTCGGTACGCGGCCCTTCAAGGTTTACGGCGAAGGCCCGGCCCGCGTCACCGCCACCGGCAACTTCAACGAGAACAAATCCCGCACCTACACGTCTGAAGACATCCGCTTCACCACCAAAGACGGTCGCCTCTACGCCATCGTCCTCGGCTGGCCCGAAGACGGCAAGCTAAAGATAAAAACTCTCAACCGCAACTCCACCTGGCTACCCGCCGAGATAACCCGGGTCGAGCTTCTCGGCGCGAGCGCACCACTCCAGTTTGAGCGCACCGCCGACGCCCTCGTCATCAACGTCCCCTCGCAGAAGCCCAACGACATCGCGACGAGCTTCCGCATAACGCCGACAACTCTGTGAGTGTGTAGTTCAGATCAGCCGAATTCGTAGTCGCTCAAACTGGCCGCGATCGTCTTTCATGCCGGCAACCAGCGAGCCGTCCGGAACTCCCACGGTGTTCGGAGCACTTGCGTGTTTGATGACGTTGTGGCGGATCATCCAATAGTCGAACTCACGCCAATACATCGAGCCGTATCCTCGCGCAAGCAGGAGACCGCTTACCATCCCGGTGCTGACCATCAGAATCACCAGAATCCATGTGCTCATCTTCATTGGGATCCAGCCCATGTCTACTGGTATCTCAGGCTGAACCGCAACAGGTTCCAGCACAGCTGGAATCGGTGTTGCCGGGACAACAACACTGAATCGCTCAAGGATCAACTGCCAGCTCTCTTCACGCTCGATACGCAACCTTTGGCGAAACGTCTCCTCGTACTGCCACAGTGACGCAGGAATCGCCGGATAACTCGTCGCTTTACCAGCGGTATCTTTCGCAACATCCGGCTCCGTGGCAGGCTTCAAAAACTCGGCATATTTGCTGGTTATGTCATCCCCGATTGGCGTCTCGCCAGCCATTGCCACTCCAGACATTCCTGGCGTCGATGCGGGGCTTGCTATTCCCGGTCTTTCCGGCGTCGTTGAAACGCCTGGAATACTTGTCGAAGCTCTCGACTACATCATCCTTGTCATAATGAACGAGCTTCGCGTACTTGAAATACGCGCCTTCCCCGGCGGTCTTGATAACCGTCACCGGCCTGCGAGCCTTAAGGCCGAAGGATAGTCCGACGATTCCCTGCCGGGGTCGTTGCTATAGACGTCTGCCTTGCTCTCTGCAGCTTCAACCTGCGGCGGTGGCTCCACCACCGGGCTGCCAACGTCCTCACCTGCAAGCATGCTGGCCAGTTCATTCAGCGCGCCCCCCGGTCCTCGACCCGCCGCCATCACTCCAGCCACGTCGAGATCGGTAACGCTCTTCGCGATCACCTCCAGGATCACCTGATTCACGGTCTCCGTCGAACCCGAACCGCACTCCTCGTCGGTGATCTCCCCCACGATCTTCCAGAACTCCATTGCCAGAAGTTTGTTCTCTTGAATCGCCCGCATGAACGCGACAATGCTTCCCGGCAAGCCGCACGCCACCCCGTGCTTCTCGCATAGCGACAAAACACAACTCATCCGCCGGTCCGCTCGAACCGGGTTTATTACCGGGTTCCCCTGAGCAGCCATGCAATAACGATGCCACTTTTTCGCGCCCGCCGCACAATAAAACACGCGGTTTTTCAACTTTTTTTGATCATTCTCATTGCGCAACAGATTGCACAACTAATATCGCCGCCCTTAAGCCTCGCAGACCAGCGCGCTCCACCTATCGCGGAGAATCTGTGGAAATGATGGTACCCAAACCTTTTACCGGCATGTTCCAGGCTTATTTCTCCGGCGCTAAGTCGACCGAGACCGTGGTCAACACATCCACCGGCTCACCATTCACCACGTAAGGCCGGTACCGCCAGGCCGACGCTGCCTCCATCGCCGCAGCCCGTAAAGCCGGATCTCCCGACGCGACATGCAGATGACCCACTGCGCCATCTTTCGTCACAATGGCCTGCATCACCACCCGTCCTTCTATATGGTCGGCCCTCGCCGCCTCCGGATACACCGGCACTCTTGAGGAGATCAGCCGTGACTCCATCACCTCCGCGGGTACCTGCGTCAAAGGCCCCACGATGTCAGTTTTCTGCGCCCAAAAACTATTCGCATTGGCGCTGGCCTCTCTCCCTGCCTCGCTTCGCAGTCCTGTAGCCGGATCATTCTGATCGCCGCCTTGATAACCCTTGGGTACCCCGGTCGGTTCACTCCATCACTCGTCACACTCCCGGCCCTTGGGACCTTTGACGCCGCGCTAACCTCAGGCGACGGCACTCCCGTCCCGGAAGCTTCATTCGCCCCATTTGCACCGTCGGACGGGCTTGCTCCACGCTCGTTCCCGCTGGTAACTGGAGAGCGGTCAGCCGGAGAGTTCGCCGCTTGAAGAACCATCCACACCGCTCCGAGCATTCTCTCTCCGTGCATCGCTGCTTGCCGCATCTCTGTGCCAGGCCCGGTAAATCATCGCGTCGAATTTCTCATCGATCCTCTCGCGGTGAATCATCGCGTTGAACCTCTGCCAGTACGCGAGGCCATCTCCTCGTCCAAAAAACGCCCAGCTCGCCATCCCGCCAACCATCGCCAGCACTAAAATCCCTATGCCGATCCCTAAGCCAAGCGCCCTTCGGCTCCCGCCCGTCTCCGCATACTCCGCCATTGGAATGCGAATGGATGGGTCATATTCTCGAACCGAGCCTCGAACCGGCAGCTGATGCGGAAGCAAAGGCTCAGGCTCAAGAAACAGCCGCCGATGGTCATCGCGTCGCTCAGCAGATGGCGCCTCATGATATTGCCGAGGCAATACGCGCTCGCTTCCGTCATTCCGCCGGAGAAGAAGCATGAACCGCTTCTCCCGCTAAATCCTCGCCACTCTTCGCATCCTTACTACTTTGAACATCCCTCTCGCTCGAAAGCTTGTCACTAGAAAAATCCTCATCGCGCCGGACATCATTACCAGCTCGAGCCTCCGGAACCCTGCTGTCCTCAGTGGCCTCAACTCTCCTGAAGCTCTCCGTCAGTGGAACGCGAATGGGTGGGTCATACCGTGGAATCAGCGGCTTCTTCGGAAGCAATGGCTCGGGCTCAAGAACCAGCCGCCGATGGTCGTCGCCTCTCTCAACGGCTGGCGCCTCGTGATACTCCCGAGACACTACAGGCTCGCTTACGTCATTCGCCGGAGAAGAAGCGTGAACCGCTTCTCCCATTAAAGTCCTCGCCACTCTCGGCATCCTTGCTACCTTGAACATCCTTATCTCTCGAAAGCCGGTCACTGGAAAGATCCTCTCCAGCCAACAGCCTGGTAAGGTCACTCACCGCCCGTCTCTCCACCGCGCCACTAACAATCACCTCCGCAACGCTCCGTCCCGTCACGCCCTCCACAACGACTTCGAGCACCTGGTTCGGCTCTAACCCCACACCTCTGTCCTCGTCGTTCATGCGCGCCACAATCGACCAGAAGTCCATCGCCAGATGCTTGTTCCCATCGAGCGCTCGAATGAAGCCCGCCAGTCTTTGCGGCATGCCCCACGCGATGCCATGCTTATCGCACATCACAACGATCTTCCGGATAAATTGATCTATAGAAACAGAGACGGGAGAAACGGGCCTGAGAGTCGAGTTGGAGGTTGCAGACATAACTAATTTGGATGCTCTCCATCGCCACCCCGGAAGTACCGGAAACTGCCTCGAAGATCCCCCGTATTATGTTGCACTTTCAAGCCGTCCATGAGCCTCATCAACAGCTCCCGCAAAGAAAAATCGAAAGCTCGCACCCTCCGGATCCTCGCCGCAACCTGAACCCGAGCCTAAAATTAGTTGGCCATTGTTTGCACAAAAGCAGGTAAACTGAACGTTCACCATCAAATTCAGACTGACCGATTCGCTTACGAGGAACCAGTGAACTCCCCAAAGAGCATTCGAAGGACGCTAGGAACGCTGTCTCTTCTCCTTGGCTCCCTCCTGCTCGCGATCTACCTCGTGCCCAATCTCTACGGCTCCGCGATGGCCCACCTCGCCGTCGCCCGCTTCCGCGCGCAGAGCTCATCCAACCGCCTCTGGGACTCTGCCCGCATCCGCGCCTACCGACGCAGCCTCGCGGTCAAGTTCCCGCCGCCCGAGGCCATCCTCCGCATCCCCAAGGTCAACATCGAAGTCCCCGTCCTTGAGGGCACCGACGACCTCACCCTCAACCGCGGCGCCGGCCATCTTCCCGGAACTCCGCTTCCCGGCCAACCCGGCAACATCGCCATCACCGGCCACCGCGACGGCTTCTTCCGCGGCCTCAAGGATCTCATCCCCGGCGACGCCATCGAAGTCGATCGCCCCGGCCACACAGACCGCTACCTTGTCCGTAGCATTCACATCGTGTCTCCGTCAGACACATCCGTCCTCGCGCCCACCCCGGACGCAACCCTCACTCTCATCACCTGCTACCCCTTCTACTTCGTCGGGGCCGCTCCGCAGCGCTACATCGTGCAGGCGTCCCTCCTAAATCCAGCGCAAGCCCCAGCGCCAACCCCATCGCAAACCGCGTCGGTCCGGGCCATTCACACCTCAGGAGACTAAATTGATGACACTCTCTCACTACCTAAAAACCGCTCCTCTGCTTGCAATCGCGCTCACCGTCTCCGCTGTCCCTGCACTCGCCGCGGACCCGGCCTCCACCGTCGTCTACGTCTCCTCCGGCGACGTAGTCGTCAAGAGCGGCGACGGCAAGCTCCTCAACTACACCACCCCCGCCGGCACCATGGTCAGCGTCGCCGGCAAGAAGGTTCCCGCCTCCGGCCTCAAGCCCGGCGCCAAGCTCGACGCCCCGCCAGCCGGCGATCCCAAGACCGTCACCGGCATCGCCGTCGAGACCGGTAAGGTCTACCAGGTCGATCCACCCGACAAGGTCACCCTCTCGCTCGCTCAGGGCATCAAGGAGCTCAGCGTTCCCGCCGGCACCACCTTCACCGTAGGCGGCAAGCCCGTCCCTGTGGGCAGCCTGCAGAAGGGCATGGAGGTCTCCGCCACCATCGTCACCCTCGGTGACACCGCCTCCTCGGCGCCCGCCACGCCACCCCAGACCGGCGCCATCCTCCTCGCCGACGAGACCGCCGCCGCCCAGTCCACGCTGCCCGAGGCCGGAACCAGCCTTCCGCTCTTCGGCGTGCTCGGCTTCGCAGCCCTCGTGCTCGGCTTCGCTCTACGCTCCAACCGCTTCGGCCGCACCAACGCCTAAGCCCTTCAATCCGTCAAACCCCAGGGCCCGGCGAGCACCCGCTCCCGGGCCCTCGCTTTGCCCCTGCTCTGCACTTGCACTTGCTCTTGAACTCGCACTCGCACTCGCACTTGCTTCTAGGTACCGAAGGCTTCAGCCTTGGGTCTCTACATAGGCTGGAAAGAGGGGCCAGCTGAGAGAGTCAGCCAAGGCCCCGGCCACCAGCCGGGCCTAACTCATTGATTCTGGCTATTTTAGCCATAAGTCATTTGTTTGGAAGATTTTGCAGACGCTGCAACCCTGCAAACCCATAAAAATAAAGACCTTATTGCCGGGCAATAGGGGGGTGTGGGGGGCCTGGATTTCCAGCTGATTGGTCAGAGCGGGATATTCCCATGCTTCCTGGCAGGATTCTTCTCGCGCTTGCCCGCCAGCATGTCGAGCGCGGAGTTGAGCCGTCGCCGCGTCTCGCTGGGGCGAATGACGGCATCCACGTAGCCGCGCTCAGCGGCGACGTAAGGGTTGGCGAAGCGCTCGCGGAACTCATCGACCTTCTCGCCGCGGGCCTCGGCGAGGATTTCGAGCTTCTGCTCCTCCGATAGCGAGACGCCCTGCGGCATAATCGCCTCGGCCTGGCGCAGGGTCATCTCGAGCTCGCGCTTGTAGACGATGTTGACCGCGCCCTCCGGCCCCATCACGGCGATCTCAGCCGTGGGCCACGCGACGTTGAGGTCGGTGCGCAGGTGCTTCGAGCTCATGACGCAGTAGGCGCCGCCGTAGGCCTTGCGCGTGATGACGGTGAGCTTCGGCACAGTCGCCTCGGCGAAGGCGTAGAGCAGCTTGGCGCCGTGGCGGATGATGCCGCCATGCTCCTGCTGGATGCCGGGCATAAAGCCGGGGACGTCCTCGAAGGTGATCAGCGGAATGTTGAAGGCGTCGCAGAAGCGCACGAAGCGCGCGCCCTTCACGCTGGCGTCGATGTCCAGCACGCCCGCGAGGAAGGCCGGCTGGTTCGCGACGATGCCGACGGGACGGCCATTCATCCGCGCGAAGCCGACGACGATGTTGCGCGCGTAGTGCTCCTGCACCTGGAAGAGGTACCCAGCACCGACTCGTCCTGATCGACGATGCGCGTGATGACGTCGACCATGTCGTAGGGCTGGTTGCTCTCCTCCGGGATGATGCTGTCGAGCGCGGTGTCAGCGCGAGCAGGATCATCCTGCGTGCTGCGGCGCGGAGGGTCGTCGAGGTTGTTCGAGGGCAGGAAGCTGAGCAGCTCGCGGATGGTGGCGAGGCACTCCTGGTCGTCGTGCGCCATAAAGTGTGCGACGCCGGAGATCTCGTTGTGCGTGGCCGCGCCGCCCAGTGCGTCCTTGGTGACGTCCTCGTGGGTCACGGTTTTGATTACGTCGGGCCCGGTGACGAACATGTAGCTGGTCTTCTCGGTCATCAGGGTAAAGTCGGTGATCGCCGGCGAGTACACCGCGCCGCCCGCGCACGGCCCCAGGATCGCCGAGATCTGCGGCACGACGCCCGAGGCCAGCGTGTTGCGCAGAAAGATGTCGGTGTAGCCGGCGAGCGAGACGACGCCCTCCTGGATGCGCGCGCCGCCGGAGTCGTTCAGCCCGACGATGGGTGCGCCCACGCGCATCGCCATGTCCATGATCTTGACGATCTTGGCGGCGTTCGACTCCGACAGCGATCCGCCGAAGACGGTGAAGTCCTGCGCGAAGACGAAGACCACGCGGCCATGCACGCGGCCGTAGCCGGTGATGAAGCCATCCCCGGGAACGCGCTGCGCGTCCATGCCGAAGTCTGTAGGGCGATGAGTTACAAATTTGTCCGTCTCTTCGAACGTCCCTTCGTCGAGCAGCAGGTCAATGCGCTCACGAGCTGAGAGCTTGCCGGCGGCACGCTCGCGCGCCCGCCGCTCCGGGCCGCCGCCCTCTTCGGCGATGGCATTGCGGGCCACGAGCTCAACGAGTTTGTCATGATGAAGATGAGTCGCCATAAGCGGCGATTGTAGCAAGTACGGGCGCGAACGTCGGCGATAGTGAAATATTCCCAGGTCGCGGCGAACAGGAGGCGAATATATAATGGCTGAAGGTTCCCACGTGGAAACGTCCCCCCAACCCGACCGCTTCGGCTTTCTCCACATTGACCTCAACAGCTTCTTCGCGTCGGTCGAGCAGCAGATTCACCCCGAGTATCGCGGCAAGCCGCTCGCCGTCGTCCCCACGATGGCCGACACCACCTGCTGCATCGCCGCCAGCTACGAGGCCAAGGCGTTCGGAATCAAGACCGGCACGCAGGTGGGCGAGGCGAAGAAGATCTGCCCGGAGATTATCCTCGTAGCGGGCGACCACGCCGACTACGCAAAGTACTCGCACGAGATCTCGAAGGCGGTCGAGCTGGCCTGCCCGGTCTCGCACACGCCCTCTATCGACGAGATGGTCTGCCAGTTGATGGGCCGCGAGCAGGAGCCGCCGCGCGCGCGCAAGATCGCGCTCGAGATCAAGCAGTCCATCTACAGGAACGTGGGCGAAGCGCTGCGCTGCTCCATCGGCATGGCGCCCAACCGCTACCTGGCCAAGATCGCCAGCGACATGCAGAAGCCCGATGGGCTTATCGGCCTGCTGCCATCGCAACTGCCCCGCGCCATCGCGCATCTCGAACTCCGCGACCTGCCCGGAGTCGGCGCACGCACCGAGGCGCGCCTGAACCGCAAGGGCGTCACCAGCATGCAGCAGCTTCTCGCGCTCGACCGCGCCGGCATGCGCACGCTCTTCGACTCTGTGTGGGGCGACCGCATGTATCACTGGCTGCGCGGCGCCGTGACGGAGGACGCCGCCGGCAACAATACCGCGCAGGCCGAGGTGCAGAAATCGCTGGGCCACTCGCACGTGCTGGCGCCGGAGCATCGTTCGCCTGCAGGCTCCTGGGCGGTCGCGCACAAGCTGCTGCACAAGGCCGCGATGCGCCTGCGCATGGAGAAGTTCTACACCGGCTCACTCGCCGTCACCATCCGCTACCAGCTCACACGCGAGCAGGCTGAAGCACGCGCCGAACACGGCAAAGTAAAGCGCCACTACTCTGGCATTAAAAACTCCGGCTGGGGCATGGAGGCGCGCTTTCGCGACTGCCAGGACACGTTGTCGCTGCTCGAAGTCCTGCGCAGCCTGTGGGCGCAACGCCCGCAGGGGCCGGAGTTCAACCGCCCGTTCTTCGTCGGCATCACGCTGCGCAACCTCATCCCTGAAGACGAGCATCAGGCCGAGCTCTTCGCCGACCCCAGCAACCGCGCGCAGCTCTCCAACACCATGGATAAGCTCAACCTGAAGTACGGCCACACCACGCTGCACTTCGCCGGGATGCTTCCGGCGCGGGAGTCCGCGCCCACGCGCATCGCGTTCACGCAGATTCCGGTGCAGTACGGCGTCGACTACATGTAGCTCTTGTCGAAACGACAATCAGCTTAGAACAAAACCGACGGCAACCAGGCGCCGGACGGCTCGTTATAAAGGCCGGTGCTCATCAGAGTCATCGGCTGAACGACGCGCAGACCGTTCGCGAGACACCACCGGAACAGAGCACTGTTGCGAGTCGGCACCAGGATGCCCGGGCCATCGAAGGACTCCGCGGAGGCAATGAGCGCCTGCAGGTCCGGGTTGGTCTCTGCAGTTGTGTGGCCGTAGAAAGCCACGTGGCTCGAGTATCCGGTGATGCGGCCCGCGCGCTCGACCACTCGGGCAGTGCCGCGCTCGATACCTTGCGCCAACTCAGCGCTGCGATCGAATCCATGCACCTGCAGAGACACGGCATTGCAAGTCTCCAGGTCATCGGCTTGAGCTGGTCGCACGCTGCACTCGGAGGCATCTCGCTGCTGGATTCGTCCCTGCATGCACGCAAGTGGTTCGCGGACATCGAAGCCGAGCCCGGCATAGAGCGACATCGAGCGATTGTGAAACGCAGCCTGTACGAGCCGCATTCCAGCCGCACCACGTTCGCGCGAGCGATCCATCACTGAATGCATCAGCGTCCGGCCGGCGCCGAGATTTTGCACGCTGGGGTCGATGGTGATCGGGCCAACGCCTGAGATCACTGAGCGCTCATCAAGACAGTTGCTTCCCACGATCCGGCCATCTACTTCAGCAACCACGCAGTAGAAGTCGGGTCTGCTGAAGAGCATCGACAGTAAACCGGTCGTAGCCTCCGGCCCGGGAAAATCAACCGGAAAGCCATGTCGCTGATTGATCGTGGAAAATGCGTCGTAGCAAATCTGCCCACAAACCGCTGCGTCTTCAGGAGACGCCATTCGCACTGTTACCCTCGATTCCTGCTTAGACAAAATCGACCCACCTCGTAATCCGATGTCTGGGGAATCCTATCAGGCCTGCCGGATAACACCACTCAATGCGTCATCGCATACACGACATAGTTTACGCCGATGCGCAGCCCCAGTTGCGAAAACTGCAGCGGGTACCGCCGGTCATCGGACCACTCCCACGAGTCGCCCGTATCGGAGTTCAGCATAATCGCGACCATGATGCGGCCCTTGTCGTCGTAGATGCCCTCCCAGCGCGCAACCTTGCCATCTTTCTTATAGCCCGTGACCAGGTGCTCCGCGCCAGGTATGCGGAAGCGGTCATCCAGATCGAAGACCGTGTGAAAGATCGCGTCGTCATTGGGAATGTCCACTATCTGGCGATCGGGAAAGACCTTCTTCATCGTCATCTCGAAGTACGCCTGCTCCTCCGAGCCATGAAAATCATCGGCGAAGAAAAAGCCACCACGCAGGAGATAGTCGCGCAGCTTCTTGCACTCCGCATCCGTCAGACCCCACTCGCCGACCTGCACGGCGTAGAGCCACGGGTAGTTGTAGACCTCGTCTCCGTCGTCAAGACTGACGGGCTGCTCCACGGACTTGGTATCTATGCGAGTCAAACGCTTCATTGCCTCAGCCAGCTTGCGGTCCGCGGCGGGATAGTCCTGCGTCCACAGCGACAGACCCTCGCGCCAGTCGCCGTCGAACCTGCCGCGATAGCCGTCCAGCGGCCCCGGAGGATACATCAGCCGCGCGAAGGTCCACTCGGCCTTGCGCTGCCAATCCGCGGGCAGAGGCATCGTCTCGTAGCCTTCGACCGACGGATAGACGCGGAACGGACGCTCGGCATACAACACGCCAATGACCAGCACTGCGACCGCCAGCGCGCAGCCCCATCGCCACCGAATCCTCATGGCAATCGTCCCTCAGAGTCCTGCTCCGAGCCTAGCACGGAGCGGACGAAGATTAGACGCGCACCGTCCGAATCGATGCACCCCGGCGGCGAACTTCGCTCGAACATTTGCGCTATGTAAATATGCCCCTTACCGTGGAAGCAGCGTGACGGACTCGAGGCCGCCGCGCTTACCGCAGCTCGAAAGGTCTTCCTCATGGCTACCGTAAAACTCTGGACGGACGAACAGGTCTCAGCCAACGCGCGCATCAAAGCCGTCTTCGACGATATTCGCGCCACGCGCAAATCCGATTTCGTCAACAACTTCTGGCGCGCGCTCGCCAATCAGCCGGCGCAGCTCGAACGGACCTGGGCCAGCATCAAGCAGGTGATGATTGAGCCCGGCGCGCTCGATCCGCTTACTAAAGAGCTGATCTACATCGCTGTATCCGCCACGAACAGCTGCAGCTACTGCGTCCACTCCCACACCGCGGCGGCTCGGGCGAAAGGCCTCACCGACCAGCAGCACGCTGAGCTGATCGCGGTCATCGCCATGGCGTCCGAGACCAACGCGTTCTCCACAGCGATGCAGATTCCCGTCGACCCGGAGTTCCTCGTTGAGTAGGAGCCGAGTAGAAGTCGAGCAGGAGCCGAGTAGAAGCCGTTGCGGCGAACCCTCTCAGCTGTCCTTGCGGTAGAGAAGGTTGCGCATCGCCTCGCGTCGGGCGGCGTTGGCCTCTCTGTCGGTCTTCAGCTGGTCGCCACCCGTGCCCGGCTTTGCATCGTCCTCGTCGGCAGCGCTGCACTCCGGGCAGCGATTGGCAAATCCTGGCTTACCGGGCTTGAGTTCAAACTCCTCTGAACAGATAACGCAGACTTTGATCGGGAAGGGCATAACACTGCGATTTTAACCGATTCGAGCCCATTCGGCACGAGTGAGACGGCCTCGCTCGCGCTCCGGCTCGCATGCGACGCAGAATCCATGCTAGATACCGCCGGCGAGCGACAGAACTTTGCTGATCGCAGAGACGACAGTCGTAGCTGTGTTGATATTTTTCGTAATCGCCGCTATCTCGTCCTTGATCTGTTGCAGCGCCTTGTTAACGGCTTTGATCTTGGGTTGAAGCTGGAGAAAGAGCGCCGTGTTGTTGGCCAGGTCTTCCTCATCGTAAGCGGTGATGATGTCGCCAATGGCCTCCATGGCGCCGTGAATAAGGTCTTTGCTCTGGAGATCTGAGGCGTCCCAATACGCCTGGCCGAGCGCATCGTACGTCGCCTGATAGGCTGTGGCGGGGTCCGTATTCTGCAAGACAGGTGGAACGGGTGCTGTGCTCATCTCTCTTCTCCGGGTTCATCGAATTCGACGATCCTAGTTAGCCGTCGTTGTAGTTGTAGCCGTAGTACTCGTCGTTGTGGGCAGCGAGTTGTAGTAGTTCCCAAGCTCCGTCCCGGCTGCCTGCAGATCGGCGATCTTCTGCGAGAGCGATTCGGGGTTGTTGCCCTGGGCCGCAGCAGCGAGGGCCTGATGAGTAAGAACGAGTGTCGACAGCGCTGATTGCAGCTGTGTCAACAACGCGTCGTTAGCCTTCTGCTCGACCGCAATCGCGACGAGCTTACCCACCTCATTGCGATGTTGAATTGGATCCAGCGTCGAATGGCGGATAAATTGATCCTGATCGACTGCGAGTTGCTGATAGTCGACATCGGCCTGACGGCGAAGTACAACGATGTCGTCTTCCAGTAATTTGCACAGCGTCTGGACCTGGGGATTCATATCCTGCGTGACCTTGGGCAGCGCGCCCTTCACCTTGCGGCTGCTGAGATACTGCGCCAGCGCGAGGACTGCGGTGCTGGCGCCATTCGCCGCTGCATCGCTCATGACCGGAGCATTCGGGATAGCGGTACTGAACGCCGTCGCGACGGATTGATTCAGCGACTGCAGGCTCGATCCGGCTGCTGTGGCGGCGGCGGTTTGATCGGGCGTTGCCTTGCCTGAGGTGAGCTCGACAAGCGATGCCGCATACGCCTTGAGTCCGTCCAGCACCGTGATGCGCGCATCGAGCTGATCCGGCGTGAGCAGTGGCGTGACGTCCTTGTACGGGCTCCATTGCGGATTCTTGTCGTAGGCGTAGACCGCCGCGACGGTCTGTTCTCTAACCCGCAGAGCCATCGCGCCGCGATAGGCATCCTTCGAATTGTCGACGACGGTGTTCGTCGCTGTCGAAAAAGCAGCGGCGTGCTTGGCCAGAGGCGAGAGACAGCCGGTGGCCAGAAGGCACAAGGCCAGAACGCCTGCCGCTAGTGAGGAGTCGAAAAAAGAACACGCAGCCGTGAGGAAACAGCCCGTGTCTTTCGATGGGGGCCCGCTGCGCGAATATCTCATAGACGGATGGAATACCGGTGCGCTCCATTTGTCAATCTGTCAATTGACGAATTACATTCGTGAGACGCACTCGGCCCTGAATTATTCGTGGTACAACTTTCACGTGCGTGACGGTTGAGAGGGGAGTGTTATCTCATGTCAAAGCGAATCGCGTATTGTGCCGACGGAACCTGGCAGAATCCCGTAAACAACACAAATGTCTACCGCTTGTACAAAGCCCTGACGGTAACGTCGGAGCAGGTCACCTACTATGACGATGGCGTTGGCGCAGACGCAACGGGACTTGACCGAATACTGGAGGGGGCCTTCGGTCAGACCATCATCCAAAAAATCAAAGATGGTTACACGAAGATTGCGCACGTCTATGAGCCGGGCGACCAGTTGTTCTTCTTCGGCTTCAGCCGCGGCGCATACACCGTGCGGAGCCTTGCGGGAATGATCGCCAACTGCGGCCTGCCCACCGGCACGTTCACCGACGACTGTGTCGACAAAGCGTTTGCAGCCTACCGCGATCCGGTGAACCGGGCAACACTCCTTGCCCAAATGGGACAGTGCGGACTGGGCGACGCCACCATCCAGATGATCGGGGTATGGGACACCGTCGGTTCACTTGGGATACCGGCGATCTTCGGGCAGATAGATCAAAAACTATTCGGGTTTCTCGATACAGGCCTGCATCCCGATGTAAAAAACGCGTATCAATGCCTGGCCATCGATGAACAGCGCCCGCAGTTTCCGGCAACCCTCTGGACCTCGGCTCCGGCACCCGGCCAAACGATCGAGCAGGTGTGGTTCTCCGGTTGTCACGGAGATGTCGGCGGCGGAACCGCGCAGGCCGGCGGCGTAGATGCCGGCACCCGGCTCTGCGACATCACGCTGAGCTATATGGCGGCGAAGGCGAAGGCGCTCGGCCTGACGATGGACCCCAGCGCCGTCGCGCAGTTCGCCACACTGCCCTCGATGTACGCGCTCGATGCAATTTGCCAGACGTGGACCCCCGTCGATGGGCCTCCCCACCTGCGTCCGATAGCGGCCAATGCATTGCTGGGAAACAGCGTCCAGGTGCGTCTGCAATACGCATTGACCTACAAGCCCGGCAACCTGACCTTTGCCGACGACTCGTTGGCGGACGGGTACTCCTTCGTCGACGTGGTAAGCGCTACAACCGTCTGAACTCGGCCCGTACCCCCATGACGACTGAACCTCTGAACCAGACGACACCATGAGTAGTGCTTACATCGGCCGACTGGCTCCCTCTCCTACCGGTCTGCTGCACCTGGGCCACGCCGCAACCTTCTGGCAGGCCTTCACTCGCGCCCGCGAGCGCGGCGGCACTCTGCTGCTGCGCAACGACGATCTCGATACGCAACGGTCAAAGTTACATTTTGTTCAAGCCATGCTCGAAGACATCTCGTGGCTCGGCATCGAGTGGCAGCCTCCAGTCGTCAACCAGAGCGAGCGCCTGTCGCTTTATCGCCGCGCCTTCGAGCGGCTCGCCGCCTCAGGCCACGTCTACGAGTGTTCCTGCTCGCGCAAAGATCTCACCCGCCTGGCCCAGGCCCCGCATGAGGACGACGACTCCGAGCCACTTTACGACGGCCGTTGCCGCGCCAACATCGTGCAGAATCCAACGAGCGCTCCTACTCCGGGCGCAGCCTATCGCTTCCGTGTCCCGGACGGCGAGGCCATTAGCTTCACCGACCTGAATCTCGGCGAGCAGCGCTTCATCGCAGGCAGAGACTTCGGCGACTTCGTCCTCTGGTCGCGCGACGGCATCCCCAGCTATCAACTCGCCAGCGTTGTTGATGACGATACCATGGGCATTACCGAGGTCGTCCGCGGCCGCGACCTGCTCAAGTCCACCGCGCGTCAGATTCTTTTGCAGCGCGCGCTAGGCTTCGCCCCGCCCGCGTACTTCCACACGCGCCTGCTCACCGACGAGCAAGGCATACGCCTCGCGAAGCGCCACGACGCACTAGCCCTGCGCACGCTGCGCGAACGCGGCCTGTCGCCCGCGGAGGTCATAGCGATGTTCCACGCGGCCTCGGCGTAACCATTTCACTTCATCATTGCCAATCGTCATCCGCGCCCGGCCCGCCGACGCCCGATACTGCCTGCGTAGCCGAGTACGGCGTCATCTCATACTGCGCCGGAGGCGTGCCGTCGATCAGATAGCGTACGAAATAATCCCACCGCCGGCGCGTCATATACGGCGTCGCCGGCCCGTAGCCATGCGCCACGTTCGGAATCAGCAGCAGGTCGAAGTCCTTGTTTGCCTTGATCAATGCGTCGACCACCAGCAGCGTATTGTTCATCGGCACGTTGTCATCCATCGTCCCGTGCGCGAGCAGCAGATGGCCTTTCAGATTCTGTGCGAAGTTCTGGTTCGCCTGACTGTCATAGTTGCTGGTCCCGTCGGGATTTCTGACCAGCAGACCGATCCACTTCTCGCCCCAGTCGTCCTCATACTCGCGGTTGTCGTGGTTGCCGCTCTCGGAGATGCCAACTTTGAAGAAGTCAGGATAGTGAAACATCGCCGATGCCGTAGCGTAGCCGCCGCCGGAGTGCCCGTAGATCCCCACGCGATCGATGTCGATGAACGAATATTTTGCCGCCAGCTCCTTCATCCCAGCAACCTGATCGGGAATCGTGTTGTCGCCCATGTCGCCGTAGTACGCCTCGTGGAAAGCCTTCGAGCGCCACGGCGTGCCCATGCCATCGATGCACACCACGATAAAGCCCAGCTCCGCCAGCGCCTGGTTGTCGTGGTGCGCAGGCGTAAAGCTGCGGCTGCCGCACGAGCCCGTCTGCGGCCCCGGATACACAAAGTTCACAATCGGATATTTCTTCGTCGCATCGAAGTTCGTCGGCCTGAACATGAAGCCGTAGAGATCCGTCTTGCCGTCGCGCGCCTTCACTGTTATCGGCGTCAGTGGTTGCCAGCCTGCAGCTACCAGCTTCCTGATGTCCTGCTGGGTCACGTCCATCGCGAGCTTGCCCGTGTTGTCGCGAACGACGGTGACCTGCGGTGTCGTCGGTGTCGAGTACACATCTACAAAGAAGCGGCCGTCCGGCGACGGCGTCACAGCATGGTCGGCGTCTTCGGGCGTCAGCAGCTTCATGCCGCTACCGTCAAAATTAATCCGGTAATAGTGCGAGAAGTACGGATCGCGCCCAGCCTCTTTGCCTACTGCGAGAAAGTAGATCGTGCGCGTCTTCTCATCGATGTGCAGCACCTGTGTCACATTGCCCGCGCCCTGCGTTATCTGGTTCTTCAACTCGCCGGTCGTCAGGTCGTAGAGATACATCTGCCCCCAGCCATCGCGCTCGCTGAACCACAACAGCTCGTTCGATGCAGGCAGATACTTCCAGTTCACCTTGTCCTGCCCGCTCTCGAAGAACTTCGGCGCCTTCTCGTTCATCACATCGCGAACCTCGCCGGTCGCCGTGTCGGCCACGCGCATCCACTCCTGCTTGTGGTCGCGCGCGGTGGAGACGAAGGCCAGGTGCGAGCCGTCGTCGCTCCACTGCACGTCATCCCAGGTGGTGTCGCCATTCCGGCACGTCACGTCGTCGCAGAGGTGGACCGGTGCTGGTCCGGCGGCATCTTCAGCCGCACCATCTTCTTCGTCGCAACGTCGATCACCACGCGCTCAATCATCGTCACGTTCACGTCACCCGGCAGCGGATACTTCCACGCTTCGAGCGCCGGATGCCCGTTTGTCACCGGCACCAGGTACATCTCGCCATCCTTGCGCTGGTCCTGCTGAAACGTCGCAATCTTCTTCGAGTCCGGCGACCACAGCAGCACCGGCGCATCGCTGTGCGCCCAACCGGCGTTGTCGGTTGCGTAGCCGTAGTCCTTCACGCCGTCGGTGGTCAACTGGGTCTCCGCGCCCGTCGCCAGGTCGGTCACCCAAAGGTTGTTGTCGCGCACAAACGCCGCCTTCGTCTTGTCTGGCGAGATCAGCGAAGTCGGCTTGCCGCGCCTGCCAGCCGCAGCCTTTGAAGGAGCCGGAGTCTCAATTGAGGTGCATCTGCCTGCTCCGCTGAGGTCGCAGCGTATCCTCGTGCCGCCGGCGGTGACCATCACCGTGCGGTCGCCGTCCGCCAGCGTGAAGTCGTCGATGGAGAGCAGACGCCTCTGAAATTCCGTGCCGTAGCCAGTGATTGCTGTCATCGCTGCCGCAAGTTTGGCGTGGTCGAAGGCCGGCGCTTTCGTCTTCTTCGCCGGATCCACCAGCATGTACGTCAGGCCATCCGGGCCGAAGTCGCGATACCAGAAGCGGCCATCCGCCAGCCACTCAGGTTTATCCACGCCGTGGTAGACCAGCGGATTCACGTTGTACTGCATGAACCTCTCGGCCTGCGCGTAGTCCGCTGCCGTGTACTGCCTGCCCTGCTGCGCCGTCGCTGAAAGACCAAGGCCGCACAACGCCGCGACGGTTGCGGCCACTCGCAAGCCAGTTCTATTTCTTCTCTGCAAGCCTCTTCTCCACATTTTTGATCTCGCTATCTTCCGCAGGAAAGAGGCTTCGCAGCTTCTCCAGCAGCGCCGCCGGGTCGAAGGTGCGAACGGTGTGGTGCGTACCGTCGCAGTCGTCCAGTCCGGTGTCCGAAGTAATGATGATCAGCACTTCCGGATGTCTCTGCCGGATAGCCGCCACTGCCTCGACGCAAGGAATATCGTGATTGCCCGCGTTCAGGACGACGCCGTCCATATTTGGAAATCTCACCAGCGTCTCAAGTCCTTCCTTACTGCTGTAGGCCGTAATCACGTTGAACTTTGCCGTCTCAATCACCAGCTTGCGCGTTGAGATGGTGCCGGGAAACTCATGGTCGATCACCAGGATGCAGGGGCGTCTCATGCCCCAAGTGTAGCCCCATGATAAGACGCCGGTCACGGCCTGCCGCTCTTTGCCTGCTCTTCCGCGCCTACTCGCCACAGAATCTGCCGCAGCATGCCCATCCACACCGGCGCGTCCTCGGCCGAAAGATGCATCCGCAGCACCAGCCGCCGTATCGCCGCGTCGTCGCAGTTCGCCGGATGGTGCCGCCGATAGTCCGTCCGCTCCAGCACCTCCATAAAAAGCGCAGTAAGCCGCTCCAGCTCTTCGGCAGTCGCTGCTGGTGAGATGCCAGCCTGCTTCGCAATCGTCCCGCTCGCGCCACCGCTGCTCCGAACCAGCTCGTAAAGACACACCGCCACCGCCTGCCCCAGGTTCATCGATGGATGCCGCAACTCTTCGTGCTGCTCCATCGGAATGGTGAGCAGCCAGTGGCAGTGGCTCAACTCCTCGTTGCTCAGGCCCGTCTTCTCCGATCCGAACAGCAACGCCACGCGACCGCCACCCACCTGCTCCGCAAGATGCCGCTCTATCTCCGCGGCAGTGTCAGGCAGCGCTCGCAGCGGATGCTGCAACACGCGCTCACCCACCGCGGTTGTCCCGACCACTGCAGTGCAATCCGCCACCGCGTTGGCCACATTGGTATAGGCCGTCGCCGCCGCAAGCACCGCCGATGCATCGATCGCCGAGCGCGCAGCCTCGAATGGCACGGGGTACTCGTTCACCACGCGCAGATGGCGAAAACCGAAGTCATGTATCGCCCGCGCCACCGCGCCGATGTTGCTCGGGTTACGCGCGCGCACCAACACGATAACGACGCGATCAAGATTTTCTTTGCTGAACATCACTAGCCATTCTAGGCGGCCTTCTCGTGACAGCCCTCGCAACGCCGATTCTCACGCACAAAAAAGGCCCGGAGCGTACAGCCCCGGGCCCTTTCAGTTCTTCACTGCGCAAACAGGAATTTGCTACTTCTTTTCGTGCTCTACTGCCTTGTCCTGCGCACCATTGTGCTTGTCGTTGTAGATCGATTTGCTTACATTGTTCTGTCGCTGGTTGATCTGCTGGTGCTCCTGCGGGGTCAGCTTGCCGCCGTTGGCCGCGCGGTCCGTCACCGCCTGGTGATTGATGCTCGCTTCACGATTCTCCACGTTCGCAGTCTCGTGCGGAGTCATCTGTCCGGACTTCACGCCGTTGCCGATCCGCGCCTGCTGATTCGCCGCCCGGTCGCGTTCCGTGATCGGCTGCGACGCCGCATGCTGCTGCGCAACACTGTGATATTCACCCGCGGTGCGCGCTGCTGCAAACTGCGGCCTGCCGCTGTTCACGCTGGCCAACTGGTTGCGGTCGATCGACGCGGCATGAATATGCGCCGTCTGCTCGCCGGTGGCCACAAAATGCTGCTCGCGGATCGCCGCCTGCTCCTGCACGGATGCATGCGCCACAATCCCGCCGGTGCCACCGTTGAAGCTCACCCGGTTCACCGTCACGTTGTTCACCACCACGTTGTGGACGTAGACGTTGGTCACGCCCACACCGACATTCGCTACCGAGCGGTTATATGCGAACACGCCGCCATGCCAGTAGCCGCCCTCAAAGCCCACGCCACCGTAGCCGAAGCCGTAGTTCACGCCGCCGTAGAAGCCGATGTGCGGTCCCCAGTAGCCTTCATGGAAGACGAACGCTGCTCCGCTCCATCCCCAGTAGCCCGGCGTCCACAGAACGCCCACTTGCGGCGGCCGAACCCATACGCCCGGCACCCAGTAGTAACCCGCCGGCCCATACGCCCAGTAGCCCGGCGTCCACATATAGCCATCGCCCGGGCAAACCGGTTGCGTATAAACAGGCAGCGCCGGCGGAGCAATCCCCACCGAGATAAAAACGCCCGCAAAAGAAGCAGCAGGTGCGACGAGCAATGCTGCAGCCACGATATATTTCCTGATAAATCCAAAAGACCTGGGAGATTGCATCAATAACCTCATCATTCAAAAGACGTGCTAAAAAATGCTGAAATGCCAAAGTGCTGAAACGCCGGGCGCGGACATCATGAGCAACTGCCCATTCAAATCACCTCCCGTACAGACACGCAAACACGCAGGAAGTTTCATGATTATTGCCTTCTGCAGCATTAATCGGTCTCCCCCGTTGGTGGTACGGAAGCGAATTCGCCAGGGCCGGTAAATGCTTCCATCTAAATGGCAGATTCTTCCTCATGCGCCGGTCGGCTAAACTTATCTTCGCTCCATCTTCTCCATGCCCCGTCTACTCTATGCCCGATGACTTCACCCAACTCGTCAAGCAGCAGGCCGACATCGTGCGCATCATCGGCGAGTACGTCAAGCTACGCAAGACCGGCGCGCAGAACTACACCGGCCTCTGCCCCTTCCACAAAGAGAAGACCGGCAGCTTCTCCGTCAACGCCGCGCACCAGTTCTACCACTGCTTCGGCTGCAAGGAGTCGGGCGACGTCTTCAACTTCGTCATGAAGATGGACTCGCTCAGCTTCCCTGAAGCTCTCCGCGCCGTCGCCGCCAAGGCCGGCGTGCCGATGCCCAAACGCGAGTTCAGCTCTGCGGAAGAATCGCGCGATGCATCGCTGCGCCGCGACCTCATCAACATTCACGAAGCCGCCACCCAATACTTCGAGGCCCAGCTAAAATCTCCCTCCGCAGCCCGCGCCCGCGAGTACCTAAGCGGCCGCGGCGTCACGCCCGAGACCATCGCAAAGTTCCGCATCGGCTACGCGCCCGACGACTTCAACGACATGCGCGAGCGCCTAAGCCCGCACTTCAACGAAGAGGTCATGCGCGCCTCCGGCCTCTTCAGCGCAAAGGAACAGGCCGACGGATCGCAGGGCCAGCTCTACGCCCGCTTCCGCAAGCGCATCACCTTCCCCATCGCCAATGAGCAGGGCAAGACCATCGCCTTCACCGCCCGTGCGCTCGAGGCCACCGACGACAAGGGCCGCGACATCGCCAAGTACATCAACTCGCCCGAGACGCCGCTCTACACCAAGGGCCACGTCCTCTTCAATCTCGACAAGGCCAAGACCGGTATCCGCTCCAACGACTTCGCGCTACTCGTCGAAGGCCAGATGGACTGCATCTCCGTCTTCATGGCCGGCGTGCAAAACGTCATCGCGACGTCAGGCACAGCCTTCACCGAAGCGCAGGTGCGTCTGCTCGGCCGCTTCACCAAAAACGTCATCGTCAACTTCGACCCCGACACCGCCGGCGCCATGGCCGCCGAAAAATCCATCGCCCTGCTCACCGAAGAAGACTTCACCGTCAAAGTTGTCACGCTAAGCGGCCCGCAGGGCGAACAGTTGGCCGGGCTCGACCCCGACCGCTTCATCCGCGAGCGCGGCCTGCCCGCTTATCTTGACGCGCTGCGCAACGCCCGCCGTCAGTCCGACCACCTCATCGAGCGCGCCCGCCATCTCTTCCCCGCGCGCACCGCCGACGCCAAGGTCAAGGCCCTCAATTTCCTGCTGCCCCACATCCGCCGCATGCCCAACGCCCTCCAGCGCGACGAGTTCGCCGCCGACGCCGCGCAAAAACTCGGCATCGACTCCGCCATCCTCCGCCAGGAGCTCAAGCACGCCGCCGCCCACCGCGTCGAAAGCGTCCCCGCCCACACCGCCGAGCCCGCCAGCGAGATCGAGCGCGTCCTCCTGCGCGCCCTCGTATCCAACGAGAACTCCCCGCCCGGCGCCATCTCCCGAGACTACACCGCCTCACGCAACCTCGCGGCCACGCAGCTCTCGCAGAACCCCCACTGGTACGAAAACCTGCCCTCCGCCAGTATTCTTGAGTCTCTCTCTCACGGCCCCGCGCCCTCCAACCCGCTCGACGTCGCCCCCGACGCCGCCAGCCGCGCCCTGCTCGCCCGCGCACTCGAACACACCGCCGACGCCGGTCCAGTTACCACCCAGCAGGTCCAGAACGCGCTCGACACCCTGGAGTACCGCCACCTTCAACGCCGTCAGCGCGAGCTCCGCACCCTCATCGCCGAAGCCGACCGCCGCGGCGACACCGCGATGCTCCACAACCTAACCCAGGAAAAACTCCAGATCGACCGCAAGCTCCGCGAGCACTAAATCATCGGTCGACGTCGGCAGCCTCACCACGCATAAGCAAACGCAATGTGGATCAGCACCAGCACGATCGCCCCAATAAACGCCGCCAGAAATCGCTTGATGCGGAACCCCGGCACCAGCTTCGCCGCCACCCACAGCACAAAGGCGTCGAACAGCAGCATCAGAATTGTCGGCACAATCGCAGGAACCGAGTAGACGTGCTCACCCGGCCGTGCCGCTGCCGTTGCCGCTCCAAAGATCGGTAGAGCCACCAATCCCAGCAGCAATCCGAACAACACATTCAGCAGACCCACCACCAGCGCCGCAATCAACGCCGGCCCAAACCCATCCACTTGAAAGCCGGGCACAACAAACGCCGTAATCACCAGCGCCACTGCATTCAACAGCCACTCAACCAATAGTCGCAGCATCGTCCCTCACGCTCCTTAGTAAGGATGACAACCAGTGCTCTCCAACCTATCACGCAACTTCAGATGTCCGTAGCGAATAGAGTCCACCTTGCTCACGCGCGCGATCATCCGTCTTTTGCAGCCGGATTGTGAAGCTGCGTCCCGCCGTCGATCTCCGCTACTTCTTCGAGTACGACCGCACCAGGATAACCATGTTCCACACCTGGTCCGTCTTCAGGCGCTCGCCTTCGCCCGGCATAGTACCCTTGCCGTTCTTGATGATGTTGAACATCTCCCCATCCGACAGGTCTTTCAGTGCCGCCGCATCCGTCCAGTCCTTCAGCGGAGGCTTCTGCTCGGCGGCCAGCTCGCCTTTGCCATCGCCTTTTTCGCCATGGCACACCGCGCAGTCGTAGCCGTACATCTTCTTCGCGAACGCCTGGGATTCCGCGGTCGGCTTCACCGGATTCACCACCGACTTCGCCGCGGCGTCCGCCGGAGCTGCCGGCGGTTCCTGCGGTGCTGCGGAGAGGAGTAGCGTCAGCAAGACACACATTGGCTTCAGCACATCATCCTCCTCTGTAGGCGCCAGCATCCTATGCCTCTCGCGCCTTCAAAGGGAAGCCCTAATCTTCAGGCTGCAACGCGCTCGCCAACCCACCCGTCTGCATCAAACCCGCACCTCCACCGCCAACCTCAACTTGCTCAGCAGATAGCGGCTCCTCGTCTCTTTAAGCGAACATATCTACATGTCCCTGAACCTTCCCCCTGGCCCCTTCGGCGCCTATCTCTTCGACTGCGACGGCACCATCGCAGACTCCATGCCTCTCCACTACATCGCCTGGAGCACCGCCCTCGGCGAGCAGGGCTGCCCGTTCCCTGAAGACCTCTTCTACGCCTGGGGCGGCTGGCCCGTCGCCAAAATCATCGACACCCTCAACCACACCCACAGCCTCCACATGCCCATCGACCTCGTCGCCCACCGCAAGGAGAGATCTACTACCAGCTCCTGCCCCAGGTCCACGCCGTCCCCGAGGTCCTCGAGCAGATCGAACAAAACTTCGGCGCCATCCCCTTCGCTGTAGTCTCCGGCAGCACCCGCGAGTCCGTCACCGCAACCCTCACCGCCCTCAAGCTCCTCGACAGATTCGAAACCCTCGTCTGCGCCGGCGAATACACCCACGGCAAGCCCGCCCCAGAGCCCTTCCTCATCGCCGCCCACCGCCTCGGCGTCCCGCCCACCACCTGCCTCGTCTTCGAGGACGCCGACCCCGGCATCGCAGCCGCCACCGCCGCCGGCATGGCCTCCGTGAAAATCGCCTCCCCGCAGGAGCGCGCCCTCGCCGCCCAATCCACCCGCTGACCGCTATTGCCTTGCCGTTGCCTTTCTCTCACCCTTGCACAAAGCTCGGGTGCCCCATCCATGGGGCAGTTCCATCGCGACATGGGTGGGAATGTAATCAGCCTGCCCAGCCTGCCTTTGCGGTTGCTGTTGCTGTTGCTTTTGCTCTTGCTTCTGAGATAGGTCCGGACTTTAGTCCGGACATTCAGACCAGCAAAAAAAAACGGGGCCTTTAGCCCCTGGGGTATACCCTCCCCGTGCTACAAACCCGCTCCCCCGATACAATGAACAGGCGATTGTTTCCTTAAGGACGCCCCACCGGATGAGCTGGTTCAAACGCGAAGACAACGAGATCGTGAACGACGCCGAAAAGACCGTCCGCACCGAGGGCCTGTGGATCCGCTGCCCCCCCTGCAAGCAGATCATCTTCAAGGCTGAGCTCGAGGCCAACCAGCAGGTCTGCCCCAAATGCGGCTATCACTTCCGCATCGACGCCCGCCGCCGCATCGAAAACCTCCTCGAGCCCGGCTACCAGCTCGTCGACCTCGAGCTCCGCTCCACCGACCCCCTCGACTTCACCGACCTCAAGCGCTACAAGCACCGCCTCGCCGAAGCCCGCAAAAAAACCGGCCTCAACGACGCCATCATCAACGCCATCGGCAACCTCGGCCCGCACCCCGTCGTCCTCTCCGTCATGGAGTACGCCTTCATCGGCGGCAGCATGGGCGCAGTCGTAGGCGAAACAATCGCAAGCGCCGTCGATCGCTCCCTCGCCACCCGCCACCCGCTCATCATCATCGCGGCCTCCGGCGGCGCCCGCATGATGGAGGGCATCGCATCCCTCATGCAGCTCGCCAAGATCTCCGCCGGCCTCGCCCGTCTCGACGACGCCGGCATCCCCTACATCTCCGTCATGACCGACCCCACCACCGGCGGCGTCACCGCAAGCTTCGCCATGCTCGGCGACCTCAACATCGCCGAACCCGGCGCCCTCATCGGCTTCGCCGGTCCCCGCGTCATCGAGCAGACCATCCGCCAGAAACTCCCCGAAGGCTTCCAGCGCTCCGAATTCCTCCTCGAGCACGGCTTCCTCGACGCCATCGTCCCCCGCAAAGAGCTAAAGTTCTACCTCGCCGCTGCCCTCACCTGGATGACCGCCGCCTAACAGTTTATTGGCTGTCATAAATTTATTAGCTGTCATTCCTTATTAGCTGTCATTCTGAGCGCAGCGAAGAACCCCCGCATTTGCTTTTGTCGTTGCTTGTTCTCCCACGCCTCGCCCATAAAATGTCATCCTGGGCGAAGCCTCTCCCTATGATCACCTTAATCACCATCCAGGCCGACATCACCACCCTCAAAGTCGACGCCATCGTCAACGCCGCCAACAGCTCCCTCCTCGGCGGAGGCGGAGTAGACGGCGCCATCCACCGAGCCGCCGGCCCCCGGCTCCTCGAATCCTGCCGCCTCCTGAGCGGCTGCAACACCGGCGAAGCCAAAGCCACCCCTGGCTTCAATCTCCCCGCCAAATGGATCTTCCACGCCGTAGGCCCCGTCTGGCGCGGAGGCGCCCACAACGAAGACGCCCTCCTCGCCAATTGCTACAGCCGCTGCCTCGATCTCGCCCGCGAACACGTCTGCGAATCCATCGCCTTCCCGGCCATCTCCACCGGCATCTACGGTTTCCCAAAAGAAAGAGCCGCGAAGATCGCCGTAGAAGCCGTCCGCAACTGGAGCGCTCAACGCAGCGACCCCCACCCCAAACCCGCGCAAGTCATCTTCTGCTGCTTCAGCGCCGCCGACAAAAACCTCTACCTCGATCTGGGCATCCCCGGACAGTGAGGCCCGGGGGGGGGTGCCAGGCCTTTGTCTTTGCGCCGGAGGCGCTTTTCGCCCTCCGCAGAGGCAGTAGGATATTGGGGGAGAAAGCATACCAATGGCCCTTCACACGCGGATATCGATCATCGGCTGCGGACATGTTGGAACTGCCTGTGCCTACGCCCTCCTGCAAAATCATCTCGCTCGCGAGATCGTCCTCATCGGAGAGACAGAAGCTCACGTCCACGGTGAGGCCCTCGATCTCCAGCAGGCCGTTCCCCTCGGCAGTCCTATCAAGATCTTCGCCGGAACTTACAAGGACGCGGCTGCCAGTTCCATCGTCATTATGACGGTTGGTACACCGGGGAAGTTCAGTGGTTCACGTCTTGACATGCTGGCAGGCAACGCCGTCCTCATGCGCAGCTGCATTCAGAGGCTCATGGCCGAAGGTTTCAACGGCGTTCTGCTCATTGCCACCAGCCCGCTCGACGTCCTTACCTTTATCGCTCAGAAAGAATCCGGCTTGCCCACTAACCAGATCATCGGCTCTGGTACCCTCCTCGACACCGAACGACTCAGGCACATTCTCGGCGAAAAGCTCAATGTGGACCCGCGCTCCGTCCACGCCGCGATCATCGGCGAACATGGCGACTCCTCGGTTGCGGTATGGAGTGCGGCTCAGGTGGCCGGTATCCCCCTGGCCCAATATCCTGGCGCGGAATCTCTGCCGTCCCAGCAAGAGCTCCTCAGCACTGTCCGCCATGCAGGCCCGGAGGTCGCTGCCCTTAAGGGCCACACCTGTTACGCTATCGCTGCGTGTGTCACCCGCATCTGCGAGGCAATCCTGCGCGATGAGCGCTGCGTCCTTATCGTCTCAACTTTGATGACCGGCCAATACGGGCTGCACGATGTCTCCCTTAGCACGCCCTGCATCGTCGGAGACCGCGGTGTCGAATCCGTCCTCGAAATGCAGCTCAATGAGGCTGAACACCAGTCTCTTAACGCCTCCGCAGCTATCCTCAAACGCGCCTACTCGCAGCTCCAAACACAGTAACGCAATGAGCAGGCTGCCAGAGGTTGCTGAAAAAATCTTGCTTTGAAAGGGCGGGACTTGAGTCCCGCCGTAAAAGGCATTAAATGTTTAATGGGCTTTAGCCCCCGAGGGAATGTTTATTCCAGGCCAACGCTCTCTTTCAGCACCCCCGTCAGACAAGGCAGGTTCTCGCAACTGCCATGCAACATAAAAAGGCCCCTTCTAAAGGGGCCTTGTCTTCGCACCGAAGGCGCTCTTCGCCCTCCGCGAAGGAGTCAGATGCGCATGGGCATCAAAATGTAGCGGTATCTTACGTCTTCGTTGGCGTCTTCGGGGCGCATCTGGCCGGCAGACTGGGCGTCTTTGAATTCGAGCCGCACCTCGCCGGTGTTGCCGATGGCCTTCAGGAAGTCGACCAGATACTGGCTGTTGAAGCCGACTACGAGCGGGTCGTAATTGTAAGGCGTCTCGATGGTGTCTTCGGACTCGCCGGCATCGGTCGAAGAGCTCGAAAGCTTCAGCTCGTTCTGCTCCAGCCGTATCTTGATGGCTCCCGAGCGCTCATCTGCAAACTGCGCTACGCGCTGAATCGATGCCATTAAGTCGTCGGATTTGACGATAACGAATTTATTGTTGTCGCGCGGCAGCACGGCCTCGTAGTTGGGAAACTGGCCGGTAAGCTTGCGGCTCGTGAGCACGCGGCCACCGATGCGGAAGAACAGCGTCTGCTCGTCGTCGGCGAACTCGAGCATCTCTGCCTCAGTGTTGCTCAGCAGGCCGGAGAGCTCAGCCAGCGCCTTGCGCGGGATCAGAGTTTTCTTCTCGCCCGAGATGCCTTCGAGCGTCTCACCCGACTTTTCAATGTGCGCCAGACGGTGTCCATCCGTCGCAACCATGGCCATCGACTCGGCCTTGAGCACCAGCAGCGCGCCGTTCAGCGTGTAGCGCGACTCCTCGTTCGAGATCGCGAAGATCGTCTTCGAGACCATGTTCCTGAGCGAGCCAACCGAGACCTTCACCGCGCCCGACGCCGGAAACTCCGACACCTGCGGGAAGTTGGCGCGAGCCATGCCCACCATCTTGGTGTTGGAGCGGCCCGCGCGGATCTGCACCCAGTGGTTGTCCATCAGCTTGATCGAGATGTCGCCATCAGGAAGCAGCTTGATGTAGTCGTAGAGCTTACGCGCCGGAATGGTGCAGGCTCCCGGCTTCTTGACCTTCGCGGGGCAGCTCGTTCGCAGCGACTGATCAAGGTCCGTCGCCGTGATCGTCAGCCTGTCATCGGCAGCCTCGAACAGGAAGTTCGAGAGGATCGGGATCGTGGTCTTGCGCTCGACGACGGACTGTGCGGCGGTCAGCTCGCGAAGGAGCTCGGCGCGGGAGACGGTGATTTCGAGGTTTCCGGTCGGCGGAACTGCGGTCATCTCGGGCTCCTGGGTGGCGCTGGTGGTCGCTGGGGTCACGTTGGTCTCTCCGTCGGTGAAACTGGTTGCTGGCCAAACTTTACACCGAATCGAGCTGGCTGTGCCACGTTGGGCGCACAAGCCAGGCATTTGCCGATATCTCCGGTGGGGTTTGCTGCCTGCTCGATTTTAGGGCGAAGGTGCGCCCAGTGCGACAGATTTCTTTGTGGAAAGCTCAGGCGATTGTGTGCGATGCCACGCCATGGACGCTCAACCACTGCCACTGCCTGACTGCTTCTAAGAACAAGAAGATTAATAAGAACAAATACCTAGTAGCAGTAATCGTTTGCGCTTGAAAAGTGGATAAGCCGCCCATGTCATTGAGCTGGTCGAGGTTGGATAGCGGTCCTGTTTTAGAAAACCGGATGTGGAAAGCAGCGAGATTAGGAAGAATGGCCACCCAGCGCCAATTGCGACACCGCTTCTCCTCATTCTTCACAACCGCTGTCTTCGCCGGCAGAGAAAGCCTCCACCGCTCCGTGCAAATTCGCGCGAAGTGGCGACAACCGGGGCAGTTACGCCTCCCGCGTTTTTCACAATCCCCAATCAGCGAGCGAGGATAACCGGACTTCCATCGCTGCAGGGTAAAAAGCCGGGCCCTCCTTACGGAGGACCCCAAACGGAGGAGGATTCAATTGCGGATTGCTCTTTTTCTTACCCGGCAACCGCTGGTCGTTATTTTTTGTATGAATGGCCTTTGCCATCACGCATCTCATTCCCGTGGAATTCGGCATGGGGATGCTCAACAGGGTGCTCGCCACGCGCAGGGAACGGACCCTTATAGCCCGAGTGCGCGTCGAAGTGATTATCGACATGGCCACGGAAGTTTTCCGGCCCGTGGAACCACGGTCCTGCTCCGATGAAGACGCCACCGGAGAACCATTCAGGCCCATAGTAGCCATAAGGAGCGCATGGGTAAGGGGCGTAATCGTAGTAGCCGTAGGGGCATACAGGCGGAGCTCCTATGCTGACGGAGATCTGAGCCTGGGCCCGGGGCACACCGGCCTGGGAGAGGCCAATAAGGAGGGTGCACAGACCGAGAGATTTAATCAATCGCATTTTTTAACCTCGATGGGTTCGTGACATCGAACCACTGGAAATTTAGAGGTCATGCGCGAAGGGAAAGGTTGTGCTGCCAAACGGTGTTACATATTTTGCAGACAGATGAGAGGTTGCTTGCTATGGCAAAAAAAATAATGTCCCGCAACAAAACACAAGCGCACCATCTTTTGCAAATAACACGAAAGCATGGCGACGCCCCGAGCTAAGGAATTTTGATCACGAACCCGGTGCTGAAGCCGAGCAGGCGGGAGTTCGGGATCGTCGGCCCCGAGCCCACCGTCGACGTGCTCACCGTCGCCAGCGATCCGTAGCTCACCTCGATGACCCGCCAATCGAAGATGCGGTTGAGCGTGTAGTCGACTCCTCCGGCGACGGAGGGTACAAACCGGGTAATGTGCAGATTGTTGGTCGGGGCGCGTGTCGTGCCGGCGCCCACCGAGAGCTGCGCGTAAGGCTTGATCGGCAGTTTGAATGGAGACCCCGAGATGCGCCCGCCAACCAGGAACTGGTTCAAGGACGCGCTGTTGCCATGCTCAATCGTGTCGCGAATATCGAGGCCCGCGTCCAGCTTCCCCTCGTGATAAAGGTTGACATAGCCGCCAATGCTGATCCCGTAGAACGTCTGGGCCGTGGAGTTTTGGCCAAGAAACGCGAACGGTCCGGAGTCGGCATAGCTGTTGGTTACGTGGGTACCGATGGGGTTGATGTAGATACCTGCTACCTGCGCGTGGGCCGCGATGGTCGTCATGCCAAGGGCGACGACGATTGCGGCGAAGAAGCGGAGTTTCATGAAATAGAGATCCTCAAAAACAAACACGAAGCTTGCCGTAGTCTTCCCGAAGCTGTATCGCTTCGTGCGAGCGCGGCGGTGGAAAAGTTTATGAATACAAGTCTATCGGACAATCGCACTCCGGAGGGGCATGGCATCGCACAGGCAAACTCAGGCGCGGCGCCGGTACCGTATTGCGAACTCGTAGGTGGGGTTGGGTGGGAAGAGTTTGGCGGCCAGCCGCAGGCGGTCGGCCAGCGGCTGCGGCGCCAGCAGTGGGTACTCGCGCTCGCGCAGCTCCGAGTAGTCGAAGTCCACCGCCAGCGACAGCTGGTAGATCGCGACCGCATCAGAGAACGCCGCCTCGATGTACTCGTTGCGGGCCTTCTCGTCGATCCGCGGTTTGCCGTCGACAGTAGCAGGCGCGTCAACCGGGGTCAGCGCGAGGCCGCGGGACTCCCACGCGTCCTGGCTGGTCTCGCCGCGAACATCCGCCAGAGCCTGTGACCACACCAGGTCGGCGAAGGCCGCGGGCACACCGGCGGCGTCCACCAGCGCATGCCCCACGTTGATGAAGAACTCGAAGGCCAGTGCGAAGCGGTCGCTCAGCAGCCGTGTCGAGATGAAGACGCCGTCCACCGTGCCCAGAGGCACGTTGCGATGGCATATAGCCCTGTCGCTCAGCTCGGGCGTGTACACCGGTGCAATCATAGTGGCTTCGGAGTCGGTGCGGTTGGCCAGCCTGGTCTCCAGCCGGGCATCATTCATCGCCAGCGGGACGAAGTAATATGCCTTGCTGGAGAGCGCGGAAGCGATCGCAGCCGGCACGGCCTGCACCATGCGAGCGAGGTCGCTCGCCGCGATCGCAGTGTCGCCGTACGTGGCATACTGGACGCCGTTCGGCGCGCGCTGCAGCACGGCCTCGCGGGAGACCTGTGTTGCGGGAACCAGTCCGGCTTTAACGCTCTCGGGCATAAAGCAGTATTCTAACTGTATGGCTCGTGCGACTGAGATCAATAATGCAACCCCCCCGGGAAACCCCAACCAAGACCGCCTTTTTGGGATTCCACTGGGAGAACTGGGGTTGTTTTCGAGTTTGTTGATCGGCACGGCTACCGGTTTCATAGCATTCTTTGCCGGGACGTTCCTGGCGATCGTAGGAATTCTCGTCTACAACACCGCCACGCACGGGACGGTGGACTTCGCTTATAGCTATCGGCGCGTGGGACTCCCGGTCGGTATAGCGACGCTGGTCCTCTCGCTCAGCTACCTGGGAACGCTGTGGGTGAAGCGAAAGCTACGTCCCGCCTAACCGGCGTAACGCTGACGCTAAAAAAAGTCGTTGTTTTGAAAGGGAGCGGCTGGTAGCCCAATGCTTTAGCTTTGGGTCTCCGCGCCGTAAGATCAATCTCTTGAAAGTGGCTTTAGCCACTGAGGGAATGCTTCCAAGCCACAAATGACTTTTCAGTGCCCTCTTTAGGCCGCGCTACTCCAGCACCTCGTTACAGCCAAGCGCTAAGCAGCCGCCCGGTCTTACCCCGCGCCTTCAAATGATCGCTGCGGCCGAGAAAGTACCGAGCATTGATCTCCTCCGATCCCAGATCCTCAATCGAATGGAACGCCCTAAGCTCGGCCGCAATCTCCGCCGGCGTAAAGAACAACTGAAAAGGCTCGCCAGCCAATGCGACCCGCGACGACAGCGAATCATGCCCAAGTCTTTCGAGAAAAGGAAGCACATCCCGAGGCTGGCCGTAGTCCATCACCACGCCGCTACCCGGAGCGCACGAGGCGATGAACGCAATCGTCGCGCGGAACGCGTCCAGCGTCAGGTAGGGAACCACCCCCAGCCAGGCAAACAGCGTCGGCGCTGCGGGATTGAAGCCGGCAGCCGCCAGCTGCTCCGGCAGCGACTCTCGCTCGAAATCCATCGGCGTGAACGTCAGCGACGCCGGAATCGGGATGGAATTCCTTTCAAGCAACTCGCGCTTCCATTGCTGTGTCGCCGGGTGGTCCACCTCGAAGACCGGCAGGCCCGCGTAGGGGTTGCGGTACGCGAAGGTGTCCAGCCCCGCGCCCAGCACGACGTATTGGGTCACAGGGTTCTCGCGCCGAGCGACGCCCTGCGCCAGCCGGCCCTCGGCATAGCGTCCCCGTGCCACCAGAAACGCCCGCAAGCCTACCGAAAAGGGCTTGTGCTGCTTGTTGGCCGTCTTATGCAACTCCTCTGCATACTCTTTTCCCAGGATAGGGACTGCGATCGGGTCTTCGAGCACCAGAGGCGGCGGATCGTAGATCTGGTGCGCAGCGCGACGCAGGGCGACGCGAAGCGCAGTGCGGGATGGGCGGGATTCATGCATTCAAACCAGTTTGATACACAGCGCTGGGCTCAGAGAGAGCAAGGGGATCACTTCGCGCCAAAGCGCGAACCCGGAGGGAGCAGGGGCCTTTCAAGCCCCTGAATAGAGGCCGGAACAAAAGGGGCTTTAGCCCCGGGTTTTCTTTCGCCAAGTCACGAATTTCAGCACCCTCATTAACTCCGGATCTTTGCCATCCCAAGCCTTAACTTTTCAGAATCCGCTTCGCAGCACAATGCAGATCACCTCCACGCAGGCGGATAATGTTGGACTCGGGCGCGATGCCAGAATTAGTGCATCCTAATTAGAGTGTATCGGCAGAGAATTTAACAAACTTGTAATGGGAGCATGTAAATGCGAGTTCGTCTCTTCGCGATTCTTCTTTGCGGTGTCTTTTGTGGTGTCTCCGGACCGGCGGTGAGTAATGCCCAGACGGCTCCGGCAACGCCCGCCCAGCCACAAGCGCAGACCGTGGCTCCAACCACGGCTCCAGCCGGACCCACTCCCACCGCCATCATGCAGCCGTCGCTCGACACCCTGCGCGACGCCATCAGCGGCATGCACGCCGACAAATGGAAGATCCCCTCCGTCCTGCGCGATGAGACCGAGGCCAACCTGAGCTCGATACGTCGCGACCTCGAGGGAACTCTGCCCGTGCTGCTGGCCGCCGCCGACAAGGGGGGTACCGTCTCGTCGATGCTGCCCCCCTACAGGAACATCGAGGCGCTGTACGACGTCGTCCTGCGGGTCGATGCCGCCGCACGCGTCGGCGCTCCGGGGCCGCAGAGCGCAGCCGTCGATCAGGCTCTGTCGAAGCTCGACGAGGGGCGGCGCGCCTTCGGAGAGCGTGTCCTGGCCGGCGTGCAGGCCCAGGAGAAACAGGTCACCGATCTGCAGGCGGCATTGAAGGCCGTCCCAGCGCCCGTTCCCCCTCCTGTGTGCCCGACACCGCCTCCCGCTCCGGCAAAGAAACCCGTGAAGAAGAAGCCGGCGGCTAAACCCGCGGCCAAGCCCGCTACCCCGCCCCCCGCCACGAATCCGCCGACACAGGGATAAATCTCAGGTCACGCGCGAGAGAAGTCTTTGCTTTGAAAGGGCGGGACTGGTAGCCCAATGCTTTAGCTTTGGGTCTCCGCGCCGTAAAAGCAATAATTTCAATGGGCTTTAGCCCCTGAGGGAATGTTTATTGTGGGCTAACGGCTTTTCAGCCCATACCCCGCCGCCTGCCACAAATCCGCCGACCCAGGGATAAATCTCAGGTCACGCGCGGAGAGAAGTCTTTGCTTTGAAAGGGCGGGACTGGTAGCCCAATGCTTTAGCTTTGGTCTCCCCGCCTTAAAGGCAATAATTTCAATGGGCTTTAGCCCCTGAGGGAATGTTTATTGTGGGCTAACGGCCTTTTCAGCGGCACTTTTCAGCATCCTCTTTAGCCCTTGAGGGAATATTGACCAGGGAGCAATGAAATTTCAGCACCCCGTTAGCTAATCGATGTATAAAAGCTATTATTTTCTGCCACTTACAACTATTTTCACAGAAAACCCCAGCAAAATCGCATGTCAAGCCCAAAAACGATGTAAACAAAACAAACAAAACAAGATAGCCAGTGAACATTAGTTTCATGTCACTTGATATAATGGATATAGAAATAGAAAAAAGCCCCGCCATCCGGGGCTTCGCTCTTTTAAAACCGAAAGAAAGCCGCTAACTCCAATGCCGAGACGAATTTAGCCATAAGCCCTTTGTTTGGACGAATTTGCAGACGCAACCATCCTGCAAACCACTAAAAAAAAAAGATTTATCGCCAAGATATAGGGGGGTGTGGGGGTACCGGCGAACTACTGCCGAAGCTCCACCAGCGTAGCTCCCTGGCCACCCTCATTCTGCGAGGCCTCCGTCACCTCCGAAACATGCGGATGGCTCCGCAGATACTCCCGCAGAGTCCGCCGCAGAACCCCCATGCCAGTCCCATGGACGATCCGAACCCGGGGCAGCCCAGCCAAAAAGGCCTGGTCGAGATACCGTTCCACCTCCGTCTGAGCCTCATCGGCAGTCCTCCCGATGACATTGATCTCAGACGAAACATAGTCCGGGTTCTGCGCCGTCGAGACGGTAACATTGCCCCGCCTGCGAGCAGCCTCAAGCGGAGTCGCAACCTTCACCGCCTCCACCTCGGCAATGTCGTCGATCGCCGCCCGCATCTTCATAGGCCCCATCGACACCTCGAAGTTCTTGCCGTCGATAACCCGCTCCACCCGGGCCTGCCGCCCAAGCGACTTCAGCTTCACCAGGTCGCCAACCTTGATGCCTTTAGGAAGATGAGGCTGAGCAGCCGGATCGCCCTTATCAGCGCCGCTCACATGGGCAACGACAGTCGAATTAAACTGCTCCGAAAACTCCCGGCGCAGCCGCGACAACCGCAGCTCCGAGTCGCGGGCGATCTTCTTCGCGACCGTTTTGTCGTCGATGGCCTTCACGGTCTCGCGAAGCTGGTAAGCAAAGTCCTCGATAAGCGAGTTCAGCTTCGCCTCAAGCTCCCTGGTCCGCGCCTTCTGCTCAACGCGGCCCTCAACCTCAACTCGCGCCTTCTCCCGCGAGAGCTCCTTCTCCCGCTCACGAAGCGCCTCACGCTCCACCTCGGCCGCCGCGAGCTGCTCATGCAGCGAGTCGAGAAACGCCCCAATATCCGCGGTCTGGGTGCTCATCTGCTCGCGCGCCCGCGCAATAATATCGGCCCGCAACCCCAGCCTCTCGGCAATATTCAGCCCCGCCGAAGCGCCCGGAACGCCGAGCCGAAGTTGATAAGTCGGAGTAAGAGTCAACTGGTCGAAACCAACCGCCGCATTCAGCACCCCCGGCCGGTTCGCCGCATAGACCTTCAGCGAAGTAAGGTGAGTCGTAATGCAGCACCAGGCTTTGAGCTCCAGAAAGTGCGTAGCGATAGCAACTGCCAGCGCCGCCCCCTCTTCCGGGTCGGTGGCCGAGCCAAGCTCATCCAGCAGCACCAGCGAATGTTCATCAGCCTCCCGCGAGATGCGGTCCAGGTTCACCACATGCGCCGAGAAGCTCGAAAGGTTCCGCTCGATCGACTGCGCATCGCCGATATCGGCATAGACGCTGGTAAACAGCGGCAGCGCCGCCGCCTCCGCCGGCACAGGAACGCCCGCCTGCGCCATCAGCGCCAGCAGTCCAAGCGTCTTGAGCGACACTGTCTTGCCGCCAGTATTAGGCCCGCTGATGATCAACTGCCGCGCATCGGACGCCAGTACGACAGTAAGCGGAACAGGACTCGCAGGCCTGTCCCCACCGGCCGCGCGCATACGCAGTTCAAGCAAAGGATGCCGCGCCGCAGTAAGCGAAAGCTCCGCCGCGGCCGCAGAAAGCACCGGCCGCACGCAGTTCAAAGTCTCAGCAAACCGAGCCCGCGCCACATGCGACTCAACCTCCGCAAGGATGCATGCGCCCAGGTGAATCGCCGCGCGCATTCTCGCCAAGCGCACGAGTCATCGCCACAAGAATGCGATGAATCTCCGACTGCTCCTCATCCAGCAGCCGAACCAGTTCATTGTTCTGCTCAATCGTCTCGAGCGGCTCAACAAACACGGTCTGCCCGGAAGAAGAAGACCCATGAATCACGCCCGGAACCCGGCGCTTGAACTCCGCCTTCACCGGAATCACAAAGCGCTCACCGCGAACGGTGATCAATTCATCCTGCGTGCTGCCACCGTCGGACAACGCCCGCAAGCTTCGCCGCAGACTCTCTTCAATTGCGCGATGCTGCCGCTCCATCGCCCGCCGTATCCGCCGCAGCTCAGGCGACGCATCATCGCTCAGGCTGCCATCCGGCTCGATCTTGCCCCGCAGCGAACGCAGCAGCGGAGCGAAGTCATGCTCCAGCAGCGGCGCCGAAAACCCTGCAATTCCCGGCCAGTCATAACGCGCAGCGCCGGCAGGAGGATCAACCAGAGTCCGCCAAGCAGCAACCCGCTCCACAACATTGAGCAGATCGCGAATCTCGGTCGCCTCCAGTGCCGCCCCATCGATACTCGCCTTCTCCAGCATCTCCGTAGGGTCGAACATGCCATGAAACTCAAAGCTGCCGCCCGCCGCGAGCATCGTGCGCATCTCCGCCGTCCGCTGTTGCTGCTCGTCGATCCACCCGAGGTCGGCGCAAGGCTCCAGCGCCAGGATCCACGCACGTCCCAGTATCGAGAAACTGCGGCCGGCAATGTAATCCCGCAGCCGCGGCCACTCCAGCGCCGCGGCGCTGGCCTCGCGAAGCGGCATCGAAATCTGAGGAAGCAAGTGCATATCTCTATGGTATCTGCGGACGGAAGAGCGGCATCATCGGTAAACTGGCACTATGAACTTTCCTGCCACGCGTCTGCGCCGTATGCGCCGCACCGAAGCCCTGCGGTCCCTGGTCCGCGAGACGCATCTGCGCCCCGACGCGCTGATCTACCCGCTGTTCATCTGCCCCGGTGAAGGCGTCCGCAAAGAGATCACCTCGATGCCCAACGTCTTCAACCTCTCTCTCGACGAGGCCATCAAAGAGGCCGAGTCCGCAGCAGCCCGCGGCATCGGCGGACTTCTCCTCTTCGGCCTCCCCGCCGAAAAAGACGAGCAAGGCTCCGGCGCATGGGCCGCCGACGGAGTCGTCCAAACCGCACTGCGCGAGTTCAAAAAGAATCGCAAACTCGATTCACTCGTCCAGATCGCCGACGTCTGCCTCTGCGAGTACACCTCCCACGGCCATTGCGGCCTGGTCTCTCGCGACGGCGATCACTACCAGATCGAAAACGACTCCAGCGTAGCTCTCCTCGCCAAGACCGCCACCTCATTAGCCGCCGCCGGAGCCGACATCATAGCTCCCTCCGACATGATGGACGGACGCGTAGCCGCCATGCGCGAGGCCCTCGATGCCGGTGGCCACGATCAGACGCCGATCCTCAGCTACGCCTCAAAGTTCGCCTCCGCATTCTACGGTCCCTTCCGCGAGGCCGCCGACTCCGCCCCGCAGTTCGGCGACCGCCGCAGCTACCAGATGGACGGCGCCAACCTCCGCGAGGCCATGCGCGAGATCGATCAGGACATCGCCGAGGGCGCCGATATGGTCCTCATGAAACCGGCCATGCCGTACCTCGACGTCATCCACGCCGCCCGTGAGCGCTACGACGTCCCCATCGGCGCCTACCAGGTCTCCGGCGAATACGCGATGCTGAACGCGGCCTTCCAGCGCGGCTGGCTAGAGCCCGAGCGAACCATGATGGAATCCCTTCAATCCATCCGCCGCGCAGGCGCCGACTTCATCGTCACCTACTTCGCAAAGGACGCCGCAAAGCTGCTGGCCTAGCCGCTTATCGCCCCGAATTATCCTTTGACAACCTTGATAAAATAGGATGTTTGGCACAGAACTGGATTGGAGATTCCCTTGGCAGAGACGATCTATGACGTTGTAGTGGTCGGCGGCGGTCCCGCCGGATACACCTGCGCAATTCGCGCCTCGCAATACGGCCTCAAGGCCGCTCTGATTGACGCAAACGACCGCCTCGGCGGCACTTGCCTCCTCTGGGGCTGCATCCCCACCAAGGCCATGCTCTTCACCGCCGAGATCTGGGACCACCTCAAGCACGCCGACCGTTACGGCATCGATGTCACCGAGCCCAAGATCAACTGGAAGGGTGTCCTCGCGCGCAAGGACGACGTCATCACGCGCCACACCAAGGGCCTCGACTTCCTGATGAAGAAGAACAAGATCAACGCCATCAAGGGCTACGGCCGTCTCACCGGCCCCGCGAAGGACGGCATCCACACCATCGAAGTCAAGACCGCCGACGGCAAGACCGACCAGATCAAAGCCAAGAAGGTAGTTCTCGCCACCGGCTCCGACGCCCGCATGCTGCCCGGCTACAAAGCCGACGAGACCATCCTCACCAACTACGAGATCCTCAAGATCGACCAGATGCCCAAGTCGCTGGTCGTCATCGGCTCCGGCGCAGTCGGCGTCGAGTTCGCCTCCATCTTCAAGAGCTTCGGCGCTGAAGTCACCATCCTCGAGATGCTCCCGCGCGTCGTTCCCGTCGAAGACGAAGACATCAGCAAGGAGCTCCTCCGCCTCTACAAGAAGCGCCAGATCGACGTAAACCTCGGGATCAAGGACACCAAGATCGAGAAGAACAAGGACGGCGCACTCGTCTCCTGGACCGACGCCAACGGCAAGCCCCAATCCAAACAGGCCGAAAAGGTCCTCGTAGCCGTAGGCCGCGCCCCCCGCACCTACGACATCGGCCTCGACAAGACCAACATCAAGCCCGACCGCAACTTCATTATGACTAACGAGTGGATGGAGACCACCGAGCCCGGCATCTACGCCATCGGCGACATCGTCGGCGGACTACCGCAACTCGCACACGTCGGCGCCATGGCCGGCCTCGTCGTCGCCGCAAAGATCGCCGGCAAGTACGCCAGGCCCGTCAATCGCGCCCGCATCCCCGGCTGCACCTACACCGACCCGCAGATCGCCAGCGTAGGCCTCACCGAGACCCAGGCCAAGGAGAAGGGCTACCAGGTGAAGATCGGCAAGTTCCCCTTCGTCGGCAACTCCAAGGCCACCATCGTCGACGCGCACGACGGCTTCGTAAAGGTCGTCTCCGACGCCAAGTACGGCGAAATTCTCGGCGTCCACATCATCGGCCCCTACGCCACTGAGATCATCGCCGAAGCCGTAACCGCACTCGAACTCGAAGCCACCGTCGAGGAGATGATGTTCACCATCCACGCCCACCCCACCGTCGCCGAGGCTCTCCTCGACGCCTTCAGCGCGGTCGAAGGCATGCCTATAAACGTGTAACTCACCGTTCGTTGACATCATGATGCCCGCAGTGAGAGCATCATGATGTGCGAACTACCTTGACCATCGACGACGACGTCGCCAGCCTCCTCGAAAAGGAGATGCGCCGCACCGGCCAGCCGCTGAAGCAGACGGTGAACGATCTTCTTCGCTCTGGTCTGCAGCAAGCCGCCGCTCCTGCGAAGCGGAAGCCGTTCAAAGTCAAGGCTAGAAGGATCGGCCTTCCCAGGGAATGGACGTCCGGCAGCGTATCCGAACTGCTGGAGATGCTGGAAGGCCCAGGCTACAAATGATCGTTGTCGATGCCAACATCCTGCTTTACGCATACGATGTGGATTCGGCCTACTACACCGCGTCGCGAAAGTACCTGGAAAGCACATTCTCTTCTTCGGATCTGGTAGGGCTTCCGCTTCAGTGCGTCTCGGCTTTCCTGCGCATCTCCACTCAGAAAGGGCCGCTCCGGGCGCCCTATTCCATCGAGGAAGCGGTTGGGTTCGTCCACGAATGGTTGGCCCTCCCCAACGTTCGGCTCCTCACCGCAGGCGAGCGTTACTGGGCGATCCTGCAGAGGATGCTGCTGGAGGGTCATGCCGCAGGTAGACTCGTTACTGATGCGGGAATTGCCGCCATGACCATAGAATATGGTGGCGAATTGCACACGAACGACCGTGGCTTCGCCCGCTTCCCCGGCCTGCGCTGGAATAATCCTCTCGCCAAACACTAAGATGTACATCAACCTTCTCCATCTCGGCCGCGTCCCCTACTCCGAAGCCCTCGCTATCCAGCAGCAGGTCATCGCCGCGCGCAAACAAAACCTGATCGCCGACACCCTCCTCCTCCTCGAGCACCCTCCCGTCATCACCCTCGGCCGCAACTCTCAGCGCTCAAACATTCTTGCCAGCGAGGAACTCCTCACCACTCGCGGCGTAGAGCTCCACGAGATCAACCGTGGCGGCGATGTAACCTATCACGGCCCCGGTCAGCTCGTCGGCTATCCCATCATCGATCTCCGCGGCGACCTCCCCGGCAAAAAGGGCCCCTACCTCGGTCCAGTTGATTATGTCCGCCTCCTCGAAGAGGTCCTCATCCGCACCTGCGGCGACTTCGGCATCATGGCCCAGCGCATCTGCAAACTCACCGGCGTCTGGACCATCGCCAGCGGCGCCATCCCCGAGAAGAAGGTTGCCGCCATCGGCGTCCACGTCTCGCAGGCCGTCACCTCGCATGGCTTCGCCCTCAACGTCACCACCGACCTCCGCGACTTCGACTGGATCATCCCCTGCGGCATCACCGACCGCCAGGTCACCAGCCTCGAGCAGGAGTTCGACCCCGCCACCACCTCCACCCCGCCGCCGGACATGCAGGGCGCCATCAACTCCGTCAGTCGCAACTTCGGCCGTGTCTTCCAGCGTCAGATGCTTTGGTGCGAGTCGCTCCAGTCCCTTCTCGCCTCCGCGCAGCAGCCCGAGCAAGCCCTCACTACCAGGCCCTGACAACCCCGCCGATTATCGGCTAAACATGCCACTTTTCCACTACCCGACTTATAATCCGAAGTTGCACGGCTCAACCGTTTAGCCACAAGCCTAATCACAAGGACTCTCATGCCGACCGACGTAGTCATGCCCCAGATGGGCGAATCCATCACCGAAGGCACCATCACCAAGTGGCTCAAGAAACCAGGCGACACCGTACAGCGCGACGAGCCGCTCTTCGAGATTTCCACCGACAAGGTCGACGCCGAGATCCCCTCGCCCGCCGCAGGCACACTCAAAGACATCAAGGTCGCTGAAGGCACCACCGTGCAGATCAATACCGTCGTCTGCACCATCGAAGAAGGCGTTGGAGCAGCAGCCGCGCCGCCCGCAGCCGAGCCCGCAAGCGCTGAGACTGCAGCTACTCCCGCGGACGACTCCACCACCCCCGCCGCAATTGACGCTCCCGACATGGGATCCCCCGCAGCCGCAGGCCCCGGCACCGACGTCGTGATGCCTCAGATGGGCGAGTCCATCACCGAGGGCACCATCACCAAGTGGCTCAAGAAGGTCGGCGACACCGTCCAGCAGGACGAGCCCATCTTCGAGATCTCCACCGACAAGGTCGACGCCGAGATCCCCTCGCCCGCCGCCGGCGTCCTCACCGAGATCAAAGTCCCCGAAGGCAGCACAGTCACTATCAACACCGTAGTAGCCGTAATCGGTGGCGGAGTCGCCGCTCCCGCAGCAAAGACCGCTGCCCTAGTCGCTCCTGCCGCAACTCCCGCCCCAGCCGCAGCAGCACCTGCACCCGCTGTCGCTGCAGGCGAAAAGGTCCGCTCCTCGCCGCTTGTTCGCAAGATCGCCAAGGACAACAACGTCGACCTCACGCAGGTCCCCGGCACCGGCTCAGCAGGCCGCGTCACCAAGAGCGACATCGTCAGCCACCTCGAGCAGGGCCCCAAGCCCACTGCAACTACTGCACCCGCCGCCGCAGCGCCTGCAGCGGCAAAGCCCGCGGCCCCTGTAGCCCAGCCTCAACCCGGCGAGCTTGTCCCTATGACCAAGATGCGCGCCATCATCGCGCAGCGCATGGTTGAGTCCAAGCGAACCAGCCCCCACGTCCACACCGTCTTCAAGGTGGACATGACTCGCATCGTCAAGCTCCGCGAGAAAGAGAAGAACAAGTACGAGCAGCGCAACGGCGTCAAGCTCACCTACATGCCCTTCATCACCCGCGCCGCCATCGTCGCGCTCAAGAAGCACCCCATAGTCAATGCTGCCGTCCAGGGTGAGGCCATCCTCTATAACAAGAACATCAACATCGGCATCGCCGTCGCGCTCGACTGGGGCCTCATCGTCCCCGTCATCAAGCAGACCGAAGAGAAGAATTTTCTCGGCGTCGCCCGCGCCATCGTCGACCTCGCCGAGCGCGCCCGCAACAAGAAACTGGCTCCCGACGAAGTCTCCGGCGGCACCTTCACCCTCACCAACTCCGGCATCTTCGGCGAGCAGTTCGGCACCCCCATCATCAACCAGCCGCAAGCCGCCATCCTCGGCATCGGCGGCCTCAACAAGGAAGCCGAAGTCCTGACCGACAAGGACGGACAGGACACCATCGCCATCCGCTCCATCCAGCGCTTCACCCTCGGCTTCGATCATCGCATCGTAGACGGAGCCGACGCCGGCAAGTTCATGTCCGACTTCAAAGCCTACCTCGAAAACTGGTCCGAAGACATCGGCTGACCCTCGCGCTCGGCGAAAGGCGCTTCGCTCACATCATTGCAAAAATCAAGCGGCAGTTCCTCAAAGGAACCGCCGCTTTTCTTCTTGTAGCCTGCTCGGGCTCAGGAGCCGATTCAGCCTTACTTCGGCGTCACGCGGTACACCCCGCCTCCCATAGCATCCTCCAGCATCCACAGCGCCCCATCCGGAGCGACCTCCACGTCGCGGATTCGGTGGCCAACATCCCAGCGTTCGGCAGGCTTCGCCCCGCCCTTGCCATCGAAGGTAATGCGGTTAAGCGACATCGTAGCCAGGCCGCTTATCAGCGCCGAGCCCTTCCACTGCGGAAACATCGCCCCATTGTAGAAAATGAGGTTGCCCGGCGCGATCACCGGCGTCCAGTAGATGACCGGCTTGGTCAGGTCAGGTCGTGTGTCCGGACTGGGGATAGGCACTCCGTTGTAGTTGGTCGCGTAGGAGACCAGCGGCCAGCCATAGTTCTTGCCGGGCTCGATCAGGTTCAGCTCATCGCCGCCGCGCGGGCCATGCTCAACCTCCCACAACCGGCCGTCAGGCGCGAAGGCCAGACCATACGGCGTACGGTGTCCGCTGCTCCAGGTCTCCGCCGGCGTAAGGTTTGGCCCGGGGAAGGTGTACGTTCGCAGCACCGGAGCAGTCTTCGCGGCTTCGGTATCACGCGGCGGGTCGATTACAGGAACGCTCGCCGCGCCGGTCTTTCCCGCCATCGGATTGCCCGGAGCAGGCTTGCCGTCCAATGTCAGCCGCAGGATCTTGCCGAGTGGCTGGTTAGGATCTTGGGCTGGCGTGAAGCGTTGCCGCTCGCCAACCGTAAGGAACAGATACTTGCTATCCGGCGAAAAGGCAATCTGCGCACCGAACTGTCCGCCTTCGCCCCTCTCGCCATCGCGCCAGATCACCTTGAGGTCCTCAAGGCTCGCCGTATCCTTCCCAAGCTTCAGCTGGGCCCGCCCCATCGCCAGGCTCGAACCGCCCGGCTCGCCCGGCTCCGAATACGTGAGATAGACGTTATGATCCTTGGCATAGTGCGGCGAAAGAAAGACCCCCAGCATGCCGCCCTGTCCTTTATGGAGAGAGGCCGGCACATTCGTGACCTGCGTCTTGGCTCCCTGCTGCGTCACCAGCCACAGAGCGCCGACCTTCTCGGTAATCAGCATCCGCCCGTCGGGCAGGAAGGCAATCCGCCAGGGCAGATCGAGGGTCGTTACCTTGACCATGTTGAAAGGCACGCTGGCCTCGGGCTTTTGTTCGCCCGCATTAATCTGCGCACCTGCCCCAGTCGCCGTCAGAGCCAGCAATAGCCCCGCGATCACTAACCGTTTCATCTAGTTTTCCTCTGTCCTTATGGATTGGTCCGGCCAGCCGATGAGCCGAATAAACGCCGAGTCCAGCTTATCGTAGTCAGGTTAGCGCTACCGCTTTGTTCTGCCGTTGTTGTTGTTTTTGCCGTCATTCTGAGCGAAGCGAAGAACCCCCGCATTTCCGAGGGGAACGAAGCGACCCGAGCATCATCAGTCCTCGAATACTCGTTGTAGGTATCAATTTCTTACAAGCTAAGCGTGGGAATGAAACCGCCGTTCCAACCGCCATTTTATCTTTCCTAAAGCAGAGCCTTAGCCCGCAGCACCAACTCCACCGCCTCTTCCGTACTCTTCCCCACCGCCGAAAGATGCCCCATCTTCCGCCCCTTCCGCGGCCGCAGCTTCTCATAAAGATGCAGCCGAACCCCCGGCACCGCCAGCGCCGCATCGAAGTGCGGCTCCCGCGCCGCGCCGCTCTCATCCAGCCAAAGATCCCCAAGCAGATTGGCAATCGCCGCCGGCTGCACCACCTCCACCTCGCCCAGCGGCAGGCAGCAAACCGCCCGCACCAGCTGTTCAAACTGGCTCGTCGGACAAGCCCGCTCACTCGCGTGATAGCTGTTATGCGGCCGCGGCGCAAGCTCATTCACCAGCAGCTTCCCGTCCTTCGTACAAAACATCTCAACCGCCAGAATCCCCTCAAGCTGAAATGTATCCGCAATCGCCTCCGCGATCCCTCGCGCCTCCGCGGCCATCCCATCGCCGAGCGGCGCCGGCATCACGCTCCACGCCAGTATCTGCTCCTCATGATGGTTCCACGCCGCCGGATAAACCTTCACCTCGCTCGTCGGAGACCGAGCCACCAGCACCGATATCTCCCGCTCTAGCTCAATCGCCTTCTCCGCCACACCCGCGGCCTCGCCCAGCGCCATCCACGCATCGCGGACTTCATCCTCCCGCGCCGCGCCCGGCCTGAACCCAACCTTGCCTTGCCCGCGCCCGTCGTACCCACCCGTAGCGCTCTTGCAGAAGCACCGTCCCCCCAGCGCATCAATCGCCGCCCGCAGATCCTCCAGCGACCGCACCGCGCGATACTCCCCCACCGGAAATCCATTCCGCCGCAGCCAGTCCTTCTGCTCGATCCTGTCCTGAATAATCGCCAGCATCGCCGCGTCCGGCCTCACCGGAGCAAAGCTCGCCGCCGCCTGCATGCTCGCCGTCGATATCTGTTCAATCTCCAGCGTCACCACGTCGCATCCGCGCGCCAGGTTCGCCGCCTCGCGACTGTCGTTCCATCCGGCCTCAATGCAGTCATCCACCACAAACCGCGCCGGACAAGCCGGATCAGGATCGAGCACCCGCACCCGATACCCCATCCCTCGCGCAGCCATCGCCGTCATGCGCCCCAGCTGCCCGCCGCCAAATATCCCAATCGTCGCGCCCGGCAAAATAGGGCTCGTTCTCTCAGCGCACACGCTCAAGCCCCAGCCTTCGTCGGTGAAACATCCAGATCCTCAAGCCCCTGCGCCAGCACCTCATCCCGCCGAGCCGCACGCCAAGCCACCAGCTTCTCCCGCAACGCTGTATCTCCCGCCGCAGCCAGCATCCCCACCGCCAGCAGAGCGGCATTCGCCGCGCCCGCCGCACCAATCGCCATCGTCCCCACCGGTACCCCTTTCGGCATCTGCACAATGCTCAACAGCGAATCCAACCCCTGCAGAGCCGTCACCGCCACCGGCACGCCCAGCACCGGCACCACCGTCTTCGCCGCCAGCATCCCCGGCAGATGCGCCGCTCCACCAGCTCCAGCGATAATCACCCGCAGCCCACGGCCCACCGCCGACTCAGCATATTCAAACAGCAGATCCGGCGTCCGATGCGCCGACACCACGCGCGCCTCATGCGCCACGCCAAACTCCTTCAGTACCTCCACCGCTGCCCGCATCACTGCGTAATCACTACGGCTTCCCATCACAATTCCAACCAGCGGCTCGGCGCTCATAGCCCGATTATAACGGTCTCGCTATGAGCGCCCATCCACTGCCACTTCCACTAAGACTTCGCCCAAACGCTGGCATTCAAACAAGCCACCACTCCGTCGATAATCTGTCCCAGCCCCGCGCTGAACCCCGCCGAATCCGCGATATGCTTCTCGCTCACAGCATTTGCCACATCGATAGCAGCTCCGACCATCTCCACCGCGGCCGCCTTCTTCTGCTCGCCATTCTTCTGTCCAAACATTGACTCAACCCCCTGAATAACCTCCGGAACCACTGTCATCGCCCGCAGAAACACCTTCATAAAATCCATCATCTTTCTCCCAATCGACTTTATCGCCGCATGTAATCAATAGCGAGATGAACAAGAGTAAGCATCCCGCCGAACGCTCCCACCAGCCCCTTCATCCGCTCCATGGCGTGCTCATGCCGCTCCACCCGCGCCTCCAACTCGGACAGCCGCCCCGGCTGCCCCACTCCCAGTAACTGTTTCATCTGGCTCTGCAATACGCTCAACTCTGCCAGCACCTGACCCTCAAACTCCGTCATCTCGACTCCTCCCAATCCCGGCCTCAGTAAATCTCCTGAAGGTGTATAGCGGGTCACAACGCTTACGGCCGTTTTTCGCCAGGAAAAACGGCACTGCACGCAATTTTCCACTTCACATATCAGGAGATTTGCTCTAACTCACCGGAAGATCCGTAAACACCGCACTTGAAAACCGCGAATACACCGGCGGAGTCGAAGCATCGTACATCCGCACGTAGTACCGTTCCACCTGCCCTTCGCGCGGAATCGAGAAACTCCGCACCGGACTCCGCAGCACCAGGTCCTGGTCCACTCCCGGCCCAAAATCCCAGTCCCTGCGCCTTACCTCAAATCCGCCGCCCGCAGGTGGCGCCATTCCCGCATCCACCTGCAGCGCGGTCCCCGTCGAACTCACCACTTGCAACTGCTGCAAGTTCGCCAGCACATTACCCCACTGCGCCAGCCGCGTTCAACGCCGTCTGCGGCAACACCGCATCCGCCGCAATCGCCTCTGACAACTTCAGCCCAAGCCCTTCAGCCCAGTCATTCGCAAACTCCATCCGATAACTCAACACCTCAGGCATCGCCGCGCCATCCGTAATCGTCACCCGCCGCACAATTACGCTCATCGTCGAGCCGTTCGCTAGTTATCGCGAGCACAGTCCCCCGGCCAAACATCCGCAGGATTTACAGCCTCGTAGCTCCCCGCAACCGCCGCCGCGCGGCTAGCCGCAAAACTAAGAATCGCCTGAGCTGCCGCCTCGCAATCCACCGAGCTTCGCGCCTTAGGCTGCAACACCTTCCCCAGCCAGCAAGCCGTCCCCGGCATCCCGCCAGCCGCCTCCGCCGCAACACTCGCCGCATCTTCCAGCCGGGCCACGGCCCGCGATCGCTATACGATACAAAACAGTTACAAATTCACCAGCCACCGGCACACGCCCGGCCAAAGAATGTAACCACTCCCAGTACCAGATACAATGCAATCGACTCCCTCGCCTGCAACGCCGATCAGCCGCGTCCCCAGTCACCCCGCCCGGCGGAGTGCTAACCACCCACGCCGACCCCGCCTGCGTCACCCTGCAATACCCCATCGACCCATTCAGCTGCACGCTGTTCACCGCAGCAAAGCTGCAGCTCGCCGGCGAAGCTGGTCACCACACCGTCGTAGAGCACCGTAGCCGGAGTATTGGAAGCCAGTCCCAGGTCCTGCAGCTCAAACACCACCGCCATCGGCGACGCAACCAGCCCACCGCCAAACGCCTCGACCGCTCCATCCACCATCGCGTAGTAAGTCTGCCGCACGCGCTGCGTCTCAACGCAATGCAGCCGTATCCGAAACGTATATGCATGCCCCGCCAGCGCGTAAACGCCGTCCCCACCTCCGCGCCATTCACGAACGGCGCCACCAGCGTCGACCCTCCGCTCTGCCGCACGTTGTATCCAGCAAAGCAATTCGCTCGCGAAACCGACCCCGAATACAACCCGCACAGCACCCCGTCGCTGGCCGCACCAACACCAGACTGCCCGCCTCCACCACCAGCGTCCCGCCCAGCTCTACTGCGTCGATGGCCGTCAGCGTCGTCTGGCCATCGCAGCCCGTCCCGCCGGTCATCGTCAGTCCCAGCCGCGCCGAATCCCAATATGCGATCCCGGATCGGTTACATTCCACACCAGCGTATTGAACTCCCCCTGGTCGAAGCTGTCGCTCAGCAGCGAAGGCTTGCCCTGCTGTCGGGCGGAACGGATCATTCGACAGCTGAAAGACCGTCGTCGTCCCATCGCCCGCAAACCTTCTCCGTCACATAGGCCGAAGGCTCCATCTCCCCGCTCAGCGTCACATCATTCGCCAGCTCCTTCACCACCGCCGTCTTCAGCGCCGCCACCTGCAACGTCCCATCGCCCTTCGCTCAGCGCGTGCGTCACTGCTCCCACCGGATTGCAGCTCAGCGCGCCATTCAGCACGCGATAAGCCGCATACGTCGACCGCCGCGACGCTCCCCGCATTCACCGACCAGCTCTGCGCCGGCGGCGGCTCAAATACCCCCACCGGGCCGCCATTTGCAACCCCCGTCGTCGTCAACAGCCCCGCCTCCGACGCGGTCGGTCAATGTCGTCAGCACCTGCCCGCCGGCTGCGCCAACCCCGCGCCGCTCAGCGCGACCGTCTGCTTGTCCAGCAGCCACTCATCGCCGATCGCGGTGAACGCCGTCGCGATACACCGGCCCGGTCAGTCCCCACTCCCGCATAATAGCCTGCTGGCTCAGTCGCAACATATCCGGTAAACAGCACCGTCCCGCTGTCCGACGAAACCACCACCGCGCGCCCGCCGCACCGGCACGCGCCAGCGCCGGATCCGCGCACCACCAGCATCGCCGCTGCAACGCGAAGGAGCATTCAGCGTCCGCTCGATCTTCAGCGGTCCTCCGCGCACATCAGCGCCGATAGTCCACCGCGCCCGCTCCATCCAGGTTGTCGAAGGTCACCTTCACTCCGCCACCCCCGTCTCCGCCGGCAGCTTCGGCGGCCCAGCTTCGCCAGACCCCCGCATCTGCGCGCACTTCATCCACCGTCAGCACGCCGGCCTTCAGCAGCTCGGTCTGGATCTGCACCTCTTCCATCTCGTCTCGCTCTCCAGCTCGTTGAAGCTGAACTCGAACTCGCGCCAGCCCAGCTTCTTCGCAAACAGGTCGCGCGTAATGTGCTCCGCCAGCAGCTTCGCCACCGGCACCACCGCGCTCTGGAACGCCTCGTCCGCCATCTCGCCCGCGGTCGCTGCGGTTCACGTCTCTCTGCAGTCCCAGCAGCATCGGCGGCAGCTCGAACGCATTCGCGATCATCGGATCAGCGCCTCCTGCCACTGCAGCCGCAGATCGGCATCGGTGCCGCCGGCAAAGCGCAGCACCTCCGGCTTCTGCTCGCAGCTCAGCAGCGGCACCCGCCCGGTGCCCTCAATCTCGTCCTGCCACCAGCGGATCAGCCGGTCGTGCTGCTCCGGCGTAGCCTCGTTCAACCAAAGCGCATACTGCACCACCGAGTTCGTCGCCAGCCGCCCCGCATACCGGCTCGCCGCCAGAAACTGGTTCACCGTCTCGAACGCCACCTCCAGCCGGCCCAGCCCAAACGGCGTATGGCTCCGCGGATTCAGCCGCAGATACATCAGCTCGTCATCCAGCAGCGGAATCAGCCCTCTTCTTCCCAAGCCGCCCGCCGCCTGCGCATAGCGAGGCTTCGCCGATCGCCATCCCAGGTGCTGTCGATCTGGATCGTCGCTCCATCCACCGCCCAAAGATGAAACGGCCGCAGCGCATCGCCCGTCGCCTCCATCTCCACCGCGCCAAAGCCGCCCACCAGCAGGTCCTCGATCACCTGCTCCCACAGCACGCGAAAGCTGTCCGCAACATTCGGCTCCTCCAGGCAGCGGCGCAGCACCTGCATCCGCGCCGCCGCATCTTCGACCGTCGCCGTCGCTGTATCCGCGCCGAACCCTGATCTGCCAATCCATGCTCGCAATCCTGTCCTTCACCACGTTGATCGCCCGCCGCACCACCGGCGTCTCCGCCAACTTGCGCAGATTCGCCGGCGTAGGCTTCGGCAGCAGCGTTCTGCCCGGCCACGCCCCAGCGGATTGTAAGGACTCAGAATCGAAGGCAGCATCGCCGTCTTCCTATCACCCTTCGTCGCATCTCCAGCCGCGTCCCCAGCCGCAGCCTCCATCCCGCCAACCGCTGCCACACATCCTTCACCTTCGCCTGAATCGCCCATCCTGTCAACCCTCTCCATGTCTCAATATCCGCCGTAAAAAGTAAAAAGGGCACAGCCCAAAGGCCGTGCCCAATCGTCCTAATCTAATCCCTGAATCCTCTAATCCCTGATCCTACATCTGATCCCTGATCCCTGTCTCAAACCCTCAACTCAACCCGCGCCGTCTCCGCCACCCGCGCCAGGTCGCTCACCGTCACCACTCGAATCTCCTGGCGCTCCATCGCCTCCACGCCAAACCGATAACGCTCCGTCGCCTCATCGCCGCTCGCCTCCGACAACCAGTCCGCAGCGGCTCCACCACCGCAGTCAACTCCAGCCTCGCGCTCTCCACCCGAAACACGCCCTCGCGCAGCTGCGGAGCCGAGTAAGCCAGCACCTTCGCCGCCTCCACATCGCCCTCCAGCGACACCGCCTGGAACATCCGAATCATCCCACCCGCTCTTCGCTTTCCATACCAGCCCGATATCCACAATCAATCCTCATCGGATCGCCCGCCCGCGTATAAGTCGACGCCGCAATCCTCTTCCGCATCAAGCCCCAAACGCCCGCGCGTTCAAACTCCGTCCGCATCGCCCCCGCAATCGCCGCGCGCCCGTCTTCTTCCGCTCCATCTTCACCTTCAGCGGTTCCACATACATGCGCATCAACTGCTCCATCTCCGCCGGCACGCTCTCCGCCAGGCAAGCCCGCGCCGGCGTCATCTGCACCGAGTTCGAAAACGTATCCTCGAGCACCTCCATCACCGGCTTGGTGTCCCCCGCCCCCATCCGCAGCCGCGCCGCAATCTCCCCCTCCAGCGACTCCAGCAGCCCCATATCCGCATCTGCATCCATGCACCGCACCCTGCTCCAGTCCCGCGTAAACCGCACCACCGCAGCGCCGTCGTGCCCGTCGCCGGATGGCCTCGCGCAGCACCACGCCGATGTTCGTAAACTCGCCCTTCACCACATCCGGCACATACCGGATCAGGAAGAACTCGCACTGGACCCGCTCTCCCAACCAAGCCCCCAATGCCTTCCTACATTACAAATTTACTACCCCGCTCACCTCCGCAAACTGTCGCGGCACCACAATCGCACCACCGTCTTCGCCCACATCGGGAATGGCTCTCGATTCGAATCCCGGAACACCGCAATCAACTCTCTCACCCGCAATCGCCGCATCAGCAACTGCTCCATCAGCCTCTCGATCGTCGCAGTATCGCCGCCGTACCACTCCGGCGGCACCGCCTCCGCGATCCCCCACAGCGTCTCCGCCGGCATCTCCTCCACCCGGCTCAGCCACGGCTCAAAGCTCTTCCACCCCGTCACCCTCGCATACACGCTGTTCCGCAGGTACACTCCCCGCAGCGGACTATCCGGAAACGTCCAGTCCCCCGCATTGAAGCAGTATCCCTGATCAATAAACGTAGCCCGATACCTCTTCTCCCGCGGCCTCCGTTCAAACACCGCCTGCCGCCCATTGCAGTTCCCCGTCCACTTATCGATGCACAACATCCCGGCAAACTCCTCCAGGTTGCGCACCTCATCCAGCTGCTGCTCCGGCAGATAATCCACCACCTGCCCCGGCATCAATCCACCCACAAACTGGCTCCCGAACTGCAACCCCGCCTCATAAAGCTCCCGCCCGCCCCCGCGCCAACTCCACATGCATATCCGGCGAGTTCGCAATCAGCCACTGTGACACCTCCACCACATCGCTCACCGGCACCGTCAACCCCACCGCCGCCGCCAGCCGCGTAGCGATCAGCTCATTCGCCAGCACCCGGAGATGCTGCGGATTGTTCTTGAACTTCACGACCCATAACTTGCCATCTGCCCCCAGCATCAGCTGGCTCTGCGCCCCACCCCGCATCCGACGAATCGCCTGCACCGCCACCACCGCCACCCATCACCTCATCAGCAGAATACTAGAGCGCGCCACATTACAATCTGGAATGTGTCATCGCGGTATAGCCAAGCAAGATGCGTCATCGCGGCATGCCCAGGTAAGATGTGTCGTCCCAGGCATAGCCCTAAGTAAGATGTGTCATCCTGAGCGGAGCATTTGACAGTCTTATCGTCAAATGCGCAGTCGAAGGACCTGCAGTTGCTTTTCCTCTATCACCTTCGACGTTATCTTCTCCGGCTAAGCCACTCCGCCCTAACCGCTTGAGCAATGGCCATCGACATCAGACAATCATCATGCGTCCCATTCGCCGCCCCAGTCCTGCCGCCGCCAAAGCTCACAAACGTCCGACACTCCGCCAGCAATCTCCTGCTCGAGAACATCCAGGCCGACTCCACCAGCAGCGCTCCCATCCTGCTCACCATCGCCGGCTTGTTCCCCGCCGTCGTCAACCAGCCCGCAACACCGCCCTGCGACCAAACCCGCGGATACCGCTCCGTAGCATCCAGATACGCCAGCACACCCGCGCCATGATTATTCCTCTCCACAGCAATCAACGCCTCGCGCCCCGAAGCCGACCCATACTCCCGCCCCAGCTCCGCCGCCACCCTCGCCAACTCCAGCACCGGAAGCCTCTGCTGCAGCTCCGCACACTGCAGCCCCGTCCCCAGCTCGATCACCTGCACCGCGGCAAAGTCCCCATCCACGCCACCGCCCGCCGTATCGACAGCCACCAGGTACTCCTTCCCCGGCACCGGCGGCAGCCACACCAACAGCGCCCCGCCCCGTCGCCGCTCGATAGGCTCATAAACCGCACCCATCCGCCGCTCCACCGCCTCCACGTCGAAGCAACACTCCCCCGTAGCCTTGAAGCAGCTCTCAGCATCCTCCGCGAACTCCTGCGATCGCAGCCCCCTGTAGCTGGCCTCCAACCCTCGTCGAAACCCGATCTGCCCGGCGCTCAGCCCATGCCGCCGCACCAGCGCCAACTCCTCCGCCGAACAATCTGTAACGTCAGCGGCTACATAATTCTTCTCCAACCACCACGGCATAAAGTGCCGCGCCACGCCATTCGCCTCAACCCCTGCCCTGGTCCACTCCTCATAGAAGCACCCATAAGCCCCATTCGGAGTCGACTCCAACACCATCTCCCCGTCCGGAGCCAACGCCGCCCGCAACCCTGCCAGCGTCGCCGACGCATCGCCCTGCCATCGCCCCACCTCGCTGCAATGCAGGTTCTGAATCGTCAACCCGCGCCCCGCACCCTCCTCCGCCGCGCTCACCACACGAAACTCGCTATCCAGCTCCGGAAACCGCATCTGCCCCGCGTTCGAACGGCTCAGCCGCAAAGGCCCTTCCCGCCAATCCTCCGGCATGCACTCCCAGAACCGCTGCACCATCCTGAAGATCCCCTCCGCTGCCTCCCGCGTATGCGCCACCTGCACCGTCATCACTCCGCGAGCCGTAATCGTCTTCAGGAAAAACCGTCCTGCCACCCAGGTCGTCATGCCCATCTGCCTTGCCTTCAGAACAATGTTCTGCCGCGCACGCCCTGCCTCAAACGCCATCTGTGCCGCATTCGCCCGCAACGGCCTCTCAACTCCTTCCCGGTCCCGCACTCGCAGAAGTCTCTCGGCAAGCCACACCCCAACGCTCAACCCCTTCAACCCGGCGGGCTGTTCATCGAGCATTCTTCCCAGCCTCCGATACTCATCAATCTCCCATCGCTCCGTCTTGCTCTTGCCCGCGCCCAAACCGGTTCTCCTCAATGTCCCTCGAAAAAGGGGCGCAGCCCCCGCCTCACCTTCAGCCGGAGCCACGCCACACCCACGTCATCCGAACATCAGCTACATCTCCCAATGACAACCCGAGACCGTCTTCGCATTCGGCACATCCCTCAGCGTCAACGTCCCATTCGCCGGCACCGTCACCGCCGTGGCAGCCGGCAGCCCATTGATAAGCTGATTCGCACTCCCCGTCATCACGCTCACCGCATAAGTCGACTGCGGATTGTTCACGCGATACACAGCACCGCTCTGCCCCGTGCAATCCGGCAGCGTCAGCGTTCCCGCGCCCGTCACTCCACTCAGCGAGACGTACCCATCCCCTGCCGTCATGCTGTACGGCAGCGCTGTCACCACATGCGGATTATCCTCGTGATATCCCGCCGCATAGTTCAGCACGTTGCTCACCGCCGCCGCCACCAGCAGCTGTCCCGCTGCCGTCGGATGCGTGTTATCGCTCTGGAAGTACGTCGCGTTGGTATTGCATCCATCGCAACCCATCGGCAGAATCGCGCCTGCGTCAATTACGCCATCCGCGCCTGCCGCCTTCCAGCCCGAAAGAATCACCGCGTCATAGGCGTTCTTGTCCGAGTCGAAGCTGCGTCCGGTTGTGTCCGTGCCCGCCCTCGAGAAGCCCGTCATCACATACACCCTGCAGCCCGCCTGCTTCATCGTCTGGATCACTCCCGACATATACCCGAACACGATCTGCGCGGTGGTCCCGTAGAAGCCGGCGAAATCGTTATCGCCCGCCTGCAGGATATAAACCGAAGGCCCTGCCTCGGTCCTGCAGTACGGGGCCAGCCGGTTCGGCTCGCTGCCCTCGATCGCCAGCAGCGTGACCCCCGAGATCCCATAATTCAGGACCGTGTAAGCCGGCTGATTCGTCAGCGTCAGATTTTCCGGCCACGCCTGCGACGGGAACACGCCCACGCCGACTGTAAGTGACGTCCCCGACGCCAGCAGCAGCGGATTCGCCTCTGGTGCCGGAACCGGAGCCACCGCGACTCCTCGCGATGCGATCTCCTGTTGGATCGAGCCGCTCACAGCCGCGATCTGCACGGGGTTCAGCTCCACCGGCCACGCCACGAATCGGTAGTAGGTCCCATTGAAGCCCGAGTTGTTCCAGGCCGATACCCCGCTCGAACCCAGCAGGTAGTTGCCCGATGACTGATACCCGTACGAAGCCCCCTGCGCGGTGTAGTTCGCCGTCTGCCCATCGATGTAAAGCTGGTCTGCATCGGCCCCGCCAGTCCCGAGCACATAGCACAGCACATGAAAGCCGCTCACCAGATTCGCGGTTGTGGTCCGGTTCGCTCCTCCCGATGAGATCGACATCGCAAACACCGCACCGTAACCGTTCAGGTTGTACATCAGGTTCACGCCGCCCGTGCCAAGCGTGCTCGTCACCACGGCTGGATAGATATTCGCAGGAGCGACAGTCGAGAGCGGCGTCATATATACACCGCTGCACATCGTCTTGCTGTTGTTCAATGCCGCGGGCAGCGACACATTCTGCAAAGTCGTAAACGCCAACCCGTTCGTTACCCAGCTCGGTGCCAGCGAGCCTCCGCCAAACGTCCCCGTATTTCCGTTGCCGGTCGCATCGCTGATCGTGCCGCCGGAGCCATCCGTAAAGTGATAGTCCGCGCTCGCACCGGTCACAGGCAGTGCCAGTGCCGCGCTTCCACTGCCTGTTCCGCCGCCGCCAGTCGGAGGCGTCACCCATGCACCGTCCTCCCGCAGATAGCGGCTCGCTCCAGCCACCGCACCCGGATCAGGCACTGCGCCCTGCGAGTGTCCGCTGCCGGAAGGCCCAAACACCTGCACTTCAGCGCCGCTCACAGCGCCAGTCACAGTCGTCGCGTTCACCGTCGTCGCATTCACCGTCGTCGCATTCAGCGCAGTCGAATTGATCGTCCCCGCCGTGAATCCCTGCGGACTGAAAAGATAATTCGTTCCCCGCATCGCTATGTTGAAGCTGCTCGTCTGCGGAGCATAGGTGACAAAATCCAGACCCACGCTCGAATCAAGCTCAAACAGTTGGTATGTAGAGTTCCACTTGTTGCAGCCATGCGAGTTGCAATGCACTGAGAACACATTCTCATCCCCGGCCTGCATATCGAACGTCCGCAGCCATATTCCCGTTGCCTCATACGCAAAGTCCGGAACCGTGTGCGTCCCGCCGTTGCCCAGGTACTCTGAAGCGGGAACCGAATTCGCGACGCTCCATCCGCGCATTCCAGGCCCTACATTCGCTTGATAATTCACGCCCGCTCGCGTATAGCTCGTAGGCCGCGGCGCCGACTGACCGATAAACTCCGTATCCCCGGCAACATTCTCCTGGAAGTAGTGCGGCTGCTCCACCGCGTCGTTCGCCGCCCATTGCACCGTGTTCGGAGCCAGCGTCATCTGCCCGTCCACCTTCTTCGTCGACGCGTTATAGACGCCCAGCACCTCCGCCATCGGATACAGCGCAAAGCCTCCGGTCACAATCGAGATACTCCCGCCCGAGCTCGTGCTGTTCGCACCCGTCGCTGCGTAAGTCAGCGTATTCGGCCCCGTCGTCGTCACCGCAAACGTGCCGTTGTAACTTGAGTCCGCCACTCCCGCCACCGTCAGGTTCAGCCCATTCAAGTCGACTGGAAGATTGCCCGCCGTCGTCACTGTCACCACGTTCCCGCTGCGCGCAATCGCCGCTATTGGCAGATTCACATTCAGGAACGCGCTCGTAAGCCCGCTCACGCCAATGATCTGCGTCACCCCGCCTGCGTAGTAAAGCCCCGTCGCCGAGTACGAGCCAATCACAGGAAACACCTGGCGAATCCCATTCGCCGTGTCGACCGTCTGCTCCAGTCCGTACCCGCACAATCCTCCCACCGCAATCGTCGACCCTGCCGCGTGTACCTTGTTCAATGTCATGCTCAGATGGCTGCCGTCCACCACTGTGTAGTTCGCCATCTCGTAGTTATGCGGCAGCCCGCTCGGCCGGTCTGCGATACAGGCCACTCCGCTCGGCGCTGTTAATGCTCCTGTATTTGTTACAAATCCAGCCGGCACGCCGCTCGTCGCAATTGCAACCGTCACTGTTCCCGGGGCAATATTGTTGGCCTGCGATGGAATCAACTGGGCCGTCTCCAGAAACACGCTTACAGGAAAAGATGTCCCGCTGAACGTGGCCGTCGGTCCCGCGACTCCGCCGGAGCCCCCAATCAGCGTGCCCCCGGTAATCACGTTCGCCGGATTCTTGTCGATAAGGTAGCGGCCCTCGCCCTGTGTTCCGCCGTTCGCCGTCGGAGTCAGCGTCACCTGCGTCGATCCCGCCGTGCACCCCGCGCTGCAGGTCCCCTCGAACACTCGCGAATCTTCATGCACCTCGATGTCGAACGGATGCGCACCCTCGTCAGCCTCATCGCGAAATCCTCCCGACGACGCGATTTCCTGCGACCCCAGTAAACAATCGCCAACGCCGAAGCAGTTGACACTATCCGGTGCGAGCACATGCTGCCCCGCCGAGTTGTAAGTTCCCGTCACCGCCAGAGCACTAAAGCCCGTTTTGAAATAAGGCACCCCCTCCAGGCTCGCAGGGAAAAGATTCGATCCTCCCGTCAACCCCTCATGTGTCAGCGTCAGACCGAACGATCCGATCTCCTGAGCCCCACCCGTCTGCTGGAAGGCCGTCGCGGTGTTCTGGGTCGAAACCACATCGATCACCTGTCCGGCGTTGTTGCCCGGCTCCGCCACGTCCACCGGATTGAAGTAAGTATCCCGTGTCTCACCATTTCTCGTGTCGTTCACATGTGTGCCGCTGTTGAACTCCTGCTCCGTGTACACCTCCGCCGATTGATAGCTCGGATCCGCCACGATCAAACAGCCACTGGCGCAGTCCGGACTCGCCGCGGCATTGGCAATCCCGTTACCTCCCAGCCCAGTCGTATATTGGCTCGCGTACTCCGCCCCATTCAGCCGGTTCACCTGCAACTGCGTCCCCGCAGGCTGCGCCACCGTCTGCGTCCCAGGGGGTTCAGTCGAAACCTTCTGCCCCAGCCCGGTAGTCAGCGCGGTCACATTCGTATCCACATAGTGCTTGTCCGACGCCTCCGTGCTCGTAGTCGGATCGCCCGGCAATACCAGCGGCCCCGTCATCGTGTCTCCCGCCTTCAGTACATAAGGCGTGCTGCTGTCTAGAGGATGCCCCGTCACCGCCGCCGCAATCGCCGTATCCACATAAGCTTTGCTCACCACCTGCATCGCCACCGAAGTTGGCAAGACCGTACTCCGTATCGCACTCAGTGACACCCCCACCGAACTCACCGGAACCACCCAGTACTCCCTGCTCACGCTGCCGTCATCCAGGTGATAGACCGCCGTATAGTAGCTCCCCATCGGCGTCGCCCCCGCATTTGGAGCCAGCGCAATGCTCAATGCACCGCCGGCCCCAATCGTCGCCGACGTGCTCCCGCTCGGCACACTCAGTCCGCTCGCCGTCGTAAACGACCCCCAGCTCACGATCACCGTGCCCATCGCAGGAGTCCCATCCGCGTGGTACACCGTATCTGTAACCGTAGTAGTCGCAATTGTCCCCGACACCTGCGCCACACCCACTGCCGCCGCCATCCACAACGGCATCGCCAGCAGCAGCACATTCACCAGCATCCATCCACCAGACTTCCAACGCATCGTCATTCTCCTCGATCTCTCAAATCCAATCTCTCTGTACTCACCACGGCCGTAGTTAACGCTTGTCATCGTAGTTAATGCTTGTCATTCTGAGCGGAGCGAAGAATCCCCGCATTTGTCTTCGCCGTTGCTTGTTCTCTCTCCCTCAGCAATGCGCACAAAACGCCAAGCGCCCATCACCTAGGCAGATAGCTGCGAAAGCAAACCACCGTCGACCCATCATTCATATCCACCACCGGCAGCGCCCGAAACGCCGCCGCCAGTTTCAGCTTCGCCAGCGGCGCCACCAACACCTCCGCCACCTCAGCCGAACCCTGCATCGCCTGCAGCCGCGGATAGTAATAGATCACCCGGTCACCCTGCTCTCCATCCATGCAGAACAACCCCGACCACTCCTGAAAGAAGCAACCACCCTCGCGATCCACAAACCCCGTCATCTGACTCGCCTGCATCCCTGCCGCCGGAACCCCAGCCAACAGCGGCGCACCCAGTTGCAACACGCCGCTCGCGATCCCCACCACCTGCCCCACATTCAGCGTCACCCGCCGTATGTAGTTCACATCGCTCCCCACACTTGCAGGCTGCTGCACATAAGCCGCGCTGGCTCCACTTCCAACAAACCCCACCTGCCCCGTATAGTCCACATCCACCGCCACGAAGCCGCCCACGCTAAACAGCGCCGCCGCCGCAGCCCCAACATTCAAAGCCGTAGCAGTAGAGCCAGTCCCAATCGCAATCGGAGTAGCAGCAACTCCGCCACTCCCATTCAGAGCCGCTCCCGTCGCCGTCGCCAGCAGGTTCATCTGCTGCGACCCCGCCGCCAGCGCCATCTGCAGCTTCCCCCAGCTCTCAAACTCCAGCGACACAGTCGCTTCAATCTCCGTCCTCACCTGGCTCGAAGCCACCGCCGGAGCCCCCACAAGCATCGGCTGCACCTTAGTCCACGCCTTACGCGAAAACCCCGAGCACCACCCCAGGTCCACCCACGGCGCCGGCGGAGCATCGAGCGAAAACCCGCCTCCTTGTACCGGGTCAAACACCGTCGGTGAACTTGTAGCCCGATTCACCGGCGCAAAGTAAGCCCTGACCCGCCGCGTCACCGGAGCCAACAGCACCGCCTCCGTACCACTCGCACTCCCGCTCATAACTCACCCGCCTCCTGGTACGCAAACACCTCCACCGTCGCTACGCGCTCCAGCCGCTCGCCCTGCGCCACCGCGACACCAAACGCAACATCGCCCCAGAACACATTCGTCCCCATCGCTGTCCCGCTCGTAGATCCCGCCGCGTAGCTGCTCTTTGTCACGTGATGCGGAATTGCATTCGCCGCCGCCGACAGCTCTGCATCCATCTCCGCCAGCATCCGCCCGCGATCCATCCCACCGTTCCCCGAGCTCCCATCCGTGCAATACCGTATCTCGCACAGCATCTGCACCAGCGGCAGCGCCGACCGCGACACCACCTTCAGCCCTGTCCATCGCAGGCAAAACGCATTTGCCACCTGCAATGCCGTCGTCAGTTCGTTCTCCTCCACCAGCGATCCCGGCCTCGTCACTCCCCGCAACACCATCGTCCGCGCCGGATTCACCGTCGCCAGCCTATCCCGAAGCGTCAGATAAAAAGTGTCCTTTGCATTCTGCATAAACGTAACCTCTCCCGCTACAAATATCTCGCTCTAAACCGCCAGCGCCGCCGGCGCCTTCAACATCAGCCGATACACATAAGGCGCCCCGCCCACCTCAGACTCAGCAGCCGACACCACCTCCATCAGCACCCCATCCACCAGCACCCCATACGCCACCGCAAACAGCACGTTCGCCGCCGAATACCCCAGCGATCCCACAATCCCGCTCACCGCCGAAGCCGAAACCAGCAGCTCTCTTGTCTCATTCGTGCCCTGCTCATAAAGAGCCACCGGCCCCAGCTCCACATCCTGAAACTCCGGAGTAGCCAGCCCCAGCTGCTCCGTCGGATCGCTCGGAACCGCCGGAGCCGGCAGTCTCAACAGCACCACACGGCCACCCGTCGCCCGCAGCAAAGCATCTGCCGTCCGCACCGCTGCGCCTGACGCGCTCAACAAATCCGCCATCGCCTCACCCCAGCCTCTCCGCCACATAGGGCTGCAGCAGCGACTGCACCTGCGCATCAATCAGCACGCCGCTGAAGTACTCCATCTGCAGCACATCCATCCTGCTCGACCTCACATTTGCCGCCGGAGTAGCCTGTGCATTCTTTACAATCTGCGCGCACGCCACCTTGATAGCAACCGGAATAGTTACAAATCCGGCAGTATAGGTGATCTCAACTTCGTTGTAGTTCAATCCCAGCAGGTTCTCGAGAAACGTGACCTCGCCATTCGTCATATTCACGTCGACGCTTCCCAGGTTCAGCGAACTCCAGCTCCCTGGCAATCCAAACGCCCACGCCACCTGCTCACGGAACAGATCCTGAACCTCGCCACGTCGTGGCTTCCCGTACCGAACCTGCACACTCACCAGCGCCGAGCCGCTCCCCGCCGCGGCCACCAGCGGACGATAGCTCAACCGCACCGCCTGCGCCCCCGGCGTAATGCGCATCCGCTCCACATACTGCGTCACCATCAGACTCGGCCTGCGGCAGTAAGCCTCTATCAACGCGGAAGTCGCTGTAACCCAGTCATCAGTCGTCTCCGCCGTCAGTCCATACTGCACATACTCCGCCGGCAATAAATAATCCATCGCTCCCGCCTCTCATCTCAATTCGCAATCGACAAAGCAACACCTAAAAAGCAATCGGGACCGGCACAAATTCACCGGCCCCAATTGCCCCTGCAGCCCCCAACAGTTCCTGAGCAGTTTTACTCAGGCGAATCCGCTCACCCTAGCGGTCGACCAGCACCTGGTAGTGTGCATAGTTCGCACCCTTCACCACCACGGCGCCGAATTTCACCACGACATACTGCGACGCCAGCGAACCAGGCAACCCAAGCTGGAAGATCCGCGGATTCGGATCGCTCAACCAGTGATACTCGATCAAGTCTTCCGTAACGATGTAAGCCGGAAGCACCGCCGAGCCCGAACCCGGAGTGCCCGTATAGCTCAGCGTCCACTCAGGAATCAGCGGAATATCGCCGGCCTGCGTCGAAAGCGTCTTCACCGTCAGGCCCGCCGCAATCTCCTTGGTGTTCAGAACCACGTTGAACTCCGTTTTCATCTCGCGGTCGATAAGGTCGAGCAGTACTGGGTTGGCATAGATCGCCGTCGGCCGCACACCATACGAGCTGTTCGACACCATCTGCGCAATCGTCGACTTGAAGCCATCCACAATGCTCTGCGATGTGCCGATCGTCACCGTGTTGCCGCCCGCGGCAATCTGTCCCGCCGCGCCGAAGTACTGCGGAGTAGTCGGCGAGCTCAGGCTCGTATCGGTGCCGTTCCACAAAGCCACATCATGCGTCCGCAGCACGCCATCGACAGTGTCCGTCAGGTCCTTTGCCTGCAGATACGCAAACTGGCTCTGCTGTTTGCCCAGCTCCATGTCGAACAGGTTGTAGTTGATCTGTGCGACCAGCGCCTTCAGCGGAACGCTGCGCTCCACACGAGTCGGAGTCACCAGCGGCGCAACGATATTGCGCGGATCCACAAAGCCCGATGTGGCGGCCGGCGAAGGAATCGCAGTCTCCTCAAAATACCGTGAGGGATGTCCTGTTGCCGGTACCTGCTTACCCTTTGCCCAAAGATTCCTCGTCTCTGCACCAGGTCGGTAATCTCCGTCTGGTACAAAGGAACTTCAATCGCGCCAGGTCCTATGTAATCCGCCGCTGCATGAATCTCAGTAAACTTCGCGTTCATCTTTTTCCCTTTCAAAAATCAAAGGGTGCAGCCTCAGCCGCACCCTCGCCAAAAAATCGTTTATCAAAGCTTCCCAATTTCTATCTAACAGCTAGAAGCTAAGAGCTAAAAGCTGCTCTTACACCAGCCCGACCCGCAGCAACTGCGACTTCACCGCAATCCGCTGCTCCACGCTGAGTGGAGCCAGTGCAGCATCCAGAGCACCCGCCTCCATCGACTCCACCGTCACACCCTGCTTCGCCAGCAGATTCGCCATCGCCGCCGGAAGCGTCTTGCGCTTATGTGTAACAGGAGCAGTAGCAGATACAGTAGCGCCGGCGCGCAACTCGTCAATCTCGGCCTCTGCCGCAGCCAGCTTCAGTTCCAGCTCCGTCTCGCGCTTCGACTCTACAGTCGCGACAATCCGCTCAATGCCTGCCTCGGCATTTACGGCAAACATCCCCTGCTGTTCGAGCATCCGTCCAGCAACCCGTTCCAGCATCTCTGCCGCCGCCGCAAGCCGCTCCATCGTCATCGTCAATGCAGCAGGCCCCGCCTCACACTGGCGCGCAACTACTTCGGCCAGCTCGTCGTTGTTCTCCATCATCTCCATGCGTCTCTCTCCCACCTCTTGTCGTCTACTCGCGCCACTACGTTAGCTGGCCACAGCTGCCGCGGGCACTGCGCCTGCCGGCATTGCCTGCACATTCAGAATCGCCACCACCGCCGACACCAGGTTCGATATGTAACCACTATCGGCACTAATACCAGCCTTGCTCAGCAACCCAGCCACCGCCTGCTCGCTCAGCAATAGGACCTCCGCCAGCTTCTGCGGTCCGGTGTCCTGTTGCACGCCGGCAGCTGCATACTTCTGCTCCACCAGCAGCACCGCATTCTGAATCAGCGTTGTTGCATCCGCCAGCTCCGTCGCAACCGGCGCCGCTGCCGGAAACAGCAATGCAACCAACCGTTCCACCGGCACCGCATACTCCGCCGCCCATTTCAGCCCCTTGGCAAACCCTTTGCCGATAGCCTCCAACACTCCTACAAACGTCATCGCATCTCCTTGATCATTCTTCCTCGTTGCTCCGAAATAGCCGGATTCGGGTGAGTTGCCAGAAAGTCGTGGTCCAGATAGTCGTTGTTTTGAAGGGGCGGGACTTCAGTCCCGCCGTCAAGGCCCATAAATCTCAATGGGGGCTTTAGTCCCCGGCCTTCTCCTCCCTGTTCACGACGTTCTTTTCGGCCCCGCCCATCACCCAACCTTGCTGCTCTGCCGCCGCACCCCGGTATGCAACGCACCGCGCTGCATCCGGAAGCTCGTGCTCCGGTACGCCGCCTTCTCCCGCAGCAGAATCGCGGCTCCCGTAAACGTCGCCCGCGTCAGCGTCCATATCGAAGCCCGCATATCTGCGACGTGCGCGTCCGCCAGCTCGTAACTCATTCCCAGTCCGCCGTCAGCGTGCAGCTTCGCCTCCATCGCCGGGCTGAACTCGGGAAAGTCACGTGCAAACAGATACCCCGCCACCGTCAGCTTCTTTCCATCCACCTCCGCCGCCGTAATGATGCCGCACTTCTGCCGCGCATCATGTCCATCCCATCCGGCCTTGTAGTCCACCGCCATCCCCAACAGGCTCGGCAGCGCAGCCTCCGCGGCCTCCCGCGTCAGCACCACGCGATGTCCCCGAGCGCCGCTCGGAGCCTTATCGCTCGGAACATCCAGCAACGTCAGCACACCTTCAAACGGCAGCCGGTTCGGATGCCCATGCACCACCGGAAACTCCACCGCCATCGCCCGCAGCTCCCGCAGGCTCGGCCCGCCCCAGATTCCCTCCCCAGCCTGACTCGCGCCGCCCTGCCTCTCTCCAGCCTGCCTCGTACCGCGAAACCCGGTGCATCCCATGCCGCGAACGCCGCCGCTGCGAACCTCAGCTCCACTCGAGCCAGCTCCACTTAAGCCCAGATGCGCTTCTCGGCGCCTTCCCCCCAGCTCTGCCATGCCACCTCCTCCACTTCACAACACCTGCGTGTCCAAATGCGCGAGCGGTGAAAGGTCTCACAACCCTCCACCGCCCTCTCAAACGCTTCTAGGTAGCCCAAGACTTTAGCCTTGGGTCTCTACTCCTCCTTCGGCTCCTCAGGCTTCTTCCGCAACTCCTCCAGCAGCCGTCCCGCCAGGCTCTTCCCCCGGCGCTTCGCCTGCTTCGGAACGTCCTTCGCATCCAACCCGCTCAGCCGGATCAGCACCTTCGCATGCTGGATGCTTCCCTTCTTCGCCTCCTCCACGAACCTCTCCGCGATAGCCGGCAAAGCCTCCGCCACCCGTTTCTTCGTATACGTTCGGCAGTGCTTCGCTCGCGGAGCCCCTTTCAAAGGAGATCCAGTCAAAACCGTCCGCTCCACCTGCCCTCCCGCCTCGCCCGTTGCTTCAACCTCAGCCCCGTCTGCCGTCTCCCGCACAAACCGCCCTGCCACCCGCTTCCTCACCATCTGGTCCCCTCCAACCTGTAAATCCTGCCCCCAAAGCAAAACGGGAGGCCAGCCTGTATCCAGGCCCCTCCCGTCTTTCCGTCGCGTCTTCAACTCTTACTTACATATCCAGAATACCAAGTGGCATATAACTAATGGCCACTTTTATCGCCTTCCATAACTATCAGCTATACAGCCACTTGCAGAGTTTTCCTCAGAATCCACCTCTTGACAACATTTCGGGGTTTCGACGTTTCCGCCCTCCAGACCCCTAAGTCTCGCCTCAAAGCAAAACGGGAGGTAAGCCTCTTTGGCTCCTCCCGTCTTCCTGTTTCCGCTTCAACTTTTACTTACATATCCAGAATACCAAGTGGCACATAACTAATGGCCACTTTTCTTCATGCCAATAATGTCAATTATTACAGTTGGTTGCAGAGTTTTCCGCAAAATTCACCTCTTGACAGGCTATTTCACGTTCCAGCAGCTTCTTGTCCAGCAGGATGTATGTCAGACGGTCCAGAGCCTCCTGGTAACGCCTTCGCATCGTCCCCCGCCGTATTCCCGTCAGTTCCACCGTCTCATCCTGCGTGTACTCCTGCAGAGCGATCCGCTCGATGAAATAACGCTGTTCTGGATCCAGCTTTTCCAGACATTTCTCCACATCGTGCACGAAGATAACCACATCCTCAAAGCTATGGACCTGGTACGCCGTCACCCGCCCGCGAAATAACTCGCGACCCAGCAACGACGGTGCCCTCCCAACCTCCATGGACATCCTCTGGTACCGCCGCAGCAGCGCCTCGGTATATCTCCTGTAGAAGGCCATCTCGGGAGCAACATTCTTATTATCTTCAACTTCTGGCCACCAATCCTCGGTAGCCCAGACCATCGGAAGTACCAGCAATGCGCTCATTCCGCACCCCCTGCACTCTCCGTCGTCCCTGCACATCCGGAACGCCGCCTCAGCCGCGGGTTTCGTTCACCCGGCAGCTTCGGCCTGCCTCCCTGGTGCCTTGACCGTGGTGCCGGAAAGACAGACAGCCTCCCCGCGCACTCCCAGCAGTACACCCCGTCCCCGGTCCCTCTGCGAAGCCACAACGCTCCACAGCCCTCACATACCTTTAGATCCAAGCGCAAGTAGTTCATTTCATTCCCTTTCAAGGCCTGTTTCTCCCCTGGCGAGCCTCGCAGTTTTTCAGCGGTCGGATGGGCTCGCTCAGGCTGCTATGAGGTGTCGTCGCTCCTGCCCACAGGCTCTAACGGCCCATTCGGTCGAAGCATCGACACCTGTCTATCGTTGCTTGACGGATGTCGTAACCTTGGGAAAACCAGTTTCACCCTTGCATCGCCACCTCAGTCTCAAACGCAGACAAGCCCTCTACAAGCCTCAGCAGCAAGACTCCGCCCACATCTGATTGCCTCAGTGGAAGTGTGAAGTTTATAGCTTTAGACAAAAACGATGTCAATAGTATTTTTTTGCAGCTATAGCGAGAATCTTTAACCCCTATAGATTCATAACGTAGTGACAGTAACCTATTGCATTAAGACATGTTTTCGCCTAATCTTCGTCTTGCAGCGTGATTTGGGTCTCCCCACAGTAAAGAAGCCTATAGAGAAAGCAGGTCCCTATGAATTTTCAGGATCTCCACGAGCTCCTTCGTCAGGAGCTTCTTCGCCGTATCGAGCAGGGCTCTCTCACTGGCAGCCTCCTTGCAAGGCAAACCGGCTTTCAGCAGGCCCACGTATCTAACTTCCTCAACCGTAAACGAGCCCTCTCACTCGAAGGCCTGGACCGCGTCCTCACCTCCCAAAACCTGACCATTGAGCAGATCTTGCCGCTGGAGCTAAACTCAGTTGCTGCAAAGTTTACAGGTGACACCGTGGAGGTCGTCCCCGTCGTCCCCCCCTCCGTCGCCATGGACGAAGCCCGCATTCCCGCCTCCGCTGTCATTGAAACCCTCCAGGTCTCGGCCTCTCGCCTTCGCGACAACCGCTCCCGCCCCTCCCAGAAGAACGCCACCTTTCAGCGCTTCCTCGCCATTCGCGTCGACGCCCAGCAAGTCGCCGCCATGGAGCCACTTCTTCTCCCCGGCGCTCTCGCCGTCCTCGATCGTCACTACAACTCGCTCGCCCCTTACCGGTCCCACCAACCCACCCTTTATGCTGTCCGGAGCGGTTCCAACCTCCTCATTCGCTTTGTCGAGGTCGACGAAGGCCACCTCATCCTTCGACCCTACTCTGCGGACTTTCCCATCCAACTCCTCCCCCTCGCTCCCAGCAAGTCTCCAGCCGATTACATCGTAGGCCGCATCTGCATGGTCTTCTCCGAGTTCTAAAAGAAATGGGATTGGTAGACTAATGGAATGCTTTCAGAGCTTTACGCGAAGTGGATGTTCTCCTGGGAGACAGCACTCACCACCCGCGATACAAACCGAATTGTTCGTCCCCTCGAATGGGGTTTCGACTGGTTAAGCGACTTCAGCACTTCAGTTGAAACCAATGATCCAAACTCCTTCCAATCGATGGTCGAAGCGAACCGTGACATCGTCGCCCGTTCGGGTGAGTTTTTTGGATACCAGACTCCAACAGACTTTCGCTTGGAGATGCGTCATCCACAGCTCTTCCCAACTAATGTCAGGCCCGAAACGCTGGCTCAGGACGCAGAGCTGAAGCTGCAGGCCGAAATTGGAGAGTTAGAGGAAACGGAATTCCTGCGCTTTACCTCTCCCGTCCGGACACTCTATCCCGAGAACGACATGGTCAACGCAAGGTGGTACTCGGCGCCACCGGAAAAGCAGGTCGGTAAGCCAAAACAGGCCATTATTGTTATGCCCCAATGGAACGCCGATGCGTTCAGTCACAACGCGCTCTGCACGTTGTTTAATCGCTTTGGAATCTCCGCACTGCGGCTGTCCAAGCCCTATCATGACATCCGCCGTCCCGCCGAACTGGAGCGCTCGGACTACGCGGTGAGCGCCAATATCGGACGAACCATCGTCGCTTGCCGTCAGGCAGTCGTAGACATCCGCAGCTGTCTCGATTGGCTCGAATCGCAGGGCTACGAACAGTTCGGCGTCCTCGGTACAAGTCTTGGCAGTTGCTACGCCTTTATCGCTGCGGCCCACGATCCGCGACTCAAGGTCTGCGCGTTCAACCATGCGTCCACCTGGTTTGGCGACGTCGTCTGGACCGGCCAGAGCACCCGCCATATTCGAGCAGCATTTGAGCAGGCAGGATTATCTCAGGCCCAGGTGCGCGAAATTTTTGTGGGAATCAGTCCGATGTCTTATATTGAGCGTTTCGCCGCCAATCCAAAGCGAGTTCTGGTCGTTCATGCAACTTATGACCTGACGTTTTTGCGGGAATTTTCTCTTGACGTACTCAGCAACTTCGATAAACACAAAGTGGATTACGTTTCAAAAGTATTGCCGTGTGGCCACTACACCACCGGAGAAACACCTTACAAATACATCGACGGCTGGTACCTGGGCTCCTTCGTCTATCAGGCCTTCAAACAGCTAGCCGCTTCGAATCTGAGGATAAAATAAGCGAATGCCCATCGATCTTAACGCCCCTTTAGCAGTCTCTGACCCGGAAACCGCCAATCAGATCAAGAATGAAATCATCCGTCAGCACGAAGGGCTGGAGATGATTGCATCTGAGAATTTTGTAAGTCGCGCAGTTCTCGATGCAGCCGGCACGGTATTCACCAACAAGTACGCCGAAGGCTATCCAGGAAAGCGTTACTACGGTGGTTGCGAGTTCGCTGACATTGTCGAAAATCTCGCTCGGGACCGCGCGAAACGGCTATTTGGAGCAGAGCACGTCAATGTGCAACCCCACTCTGGATCGCAGGCAAATGCCGCGGCTTACTCGACTTTATTGACGCCTGGCGATTGCATTCTGGGACTGGATCTTGCTCATGGGGGGCATTTGACGCATGGGCACAAGCTGAATTTTTCCGGCAAGTTGTATCGCGTCGTTGGCTACCAGGTGCGCAAAGATACTGAGACGATTGACTATGACGAGCTTGAGGTGACTGCTGTTCGCGAAAAGCCAAAGATGATCATTGGGGGTGGCAGTGCTTACCCCCGAACATTCGATTTCGAGCGGATGCGCGCGATTGCGGATAAGGTTGGCGCTTATTTTCTGGTCGATATGGCGCACTTCGCAGGGCTCGTCGCGGGCGGCGCTCATCCGTCGCCCGTGCCTCACGCACATGTCGTAACTACAACAACCCATAAGACTTTGCGGGGGCCTCGCAGCGGAATGATCTTATCGCGGCAGGAGTTTGCCGCGGGTATTGATCGCAATGTTTTTCCTGGTCACCAGGGTGGTCCTCTGATGCATATTGTTGCTGCGAAGGCGGTGGCCTTCAAGGAGGCTCTGGAGCCCGAGTTTGCCACATATGCAACGCAAACAGTTACAAATGCGAAGGTGCTTGCGGAGGCTCTGGCAGGCGCTGGATACCGCATTATTTCGGGCGGTACGGATACGCATTTGATGCTGGTGGACGTATTTGAAAAGGGAATTCTCGGATCTGAGGCGGAACTGGCGTTGGGGGTGGCGGGGATCACGGTGAATAAAAATGCGATTCCTTATGACCAGAATCCGCCTTTGAAGCCTAGTGGAATTCGGGTTGGGACGCCGGCTTTGACTACGCGGGGGATGAAGGAACCGGAGATGAAATTGATCGCCGGATGGATTGCTGAGGCGCTTGAAAACCGTGCAAATACGGAGAAATTGACGCAGATACGGCATGAAGTGGCGGAGCTGGCGGAGCAGTTTCCGCTGTATGAGTTTTTGCGGGAGGGGTGAGATTTTTCCGGTGTGGCGGAGGCGTTTTTTTGGTGAAAGCCGGTAAATTTTAGTTGCAAATCGTGGACATGTGGTGGTTTTTGGTGTGGCAAACGTGGTTATCGGACCCACCTTAACCTTGACTGGCTGTCAGTTTTGAAGAAAGATTCTCCACGCTGGGCCGCACGCGTGTATTGGCGCGTGTATTTGGGTTGAACCGATACGTGGCAGATTTCGTGCGCGGGCCAGCGGAGGGATCATCCGATGACGATGACAATGCTGGCCTGGCTGATTGCGCTTCCTCTGCTGGGGGTGTTGACGGGCTGCCGGACGCTGACTCCGATCGCGGTGCTGTGCTGGTTTGCCTACAAGGGGAACCTGCCGGTGGATGGCACCTGGGCGTCGTGGACGGGGCATCTGGTGACGGCGATCATCTTCACGGTGCTGGCGGCGGGGGAGCTGGTTGTGGACAAGCTGCCGGGGACGGGGAGCCGAACGGCGCTAGCGCCGCTGTTGGCCCGGCTGGTGTTTGGGGGGTTGGTGGGAGCGATCGTTGCGACGGGTCTGGATGGCGATCTCGTGGAGGGGATTGTGCTAGGCATGAGCGGGGCGTTGCTGGGAGCCTTTGGGGGGTACCTGGTGCGGCGAAGGCTGGTGCATAGGGCGGGGTGGGAGGACTGGCACGTTGCTGTGCTTGAGGACGTGATTACAGTCTGTGGTTCGATACTGGCGATGGGTGTGGTGACGGGGTAGGGGGCTATTGACGCTTGAGGGTACTGAAGAAGTGCGGTAGAGGCTGGAATGGCAGAAGACCCGGGGCTAAAGCCCGCTCTAAGTTGCAGATTATTCGCAGGGCTAAAGCCCTGCGCTCCCTCCGAAAAAGCAGTACATCGACTTTTCAGTAACCTCTAAAGAGCAACCTATCGCTTAGAAGCGAAAGCGAAATACAGAGATTCTGGCTTCGCCAGAATGACGAGCAAAATCAAATTGCATCGTTATCTGCACGGCAGCGGGCATTGGTCCGGAAGCCGCGTTGCCTTCCGGCGCAGGTTTCTTTGATGTCTGTTTGATCTTAGAGGATAGGGTGTATCGCAAGGCTTCGGCGGAGACGAGCTTGATGACCTCCCTTGTCAGAGATCCAATTCGATCTCTGACAAGGGAGTTGAACAACAGATCAAAACATTTTCCTCGGAAGGCGGATCGAGTGGCTCCGGTGCGTAGTTGATTTTGCCGCCGATCAGCCCAGACTCGCACGTGTGGCAGACACCTGCGCGGCAAGCCCATCTGACGGGAATATCGCAAGCTTCAGCGAATTCGAGAAGACTTCCATACCGTGAGTTCCACGGGACTGTGAGACCGCTGCGGGTGAAGAAGACCTTCGGGCCGGCGCCGACGGTTCCGGCGGGTTGATGTGGAGGCGGTAAGGCAGTGCTCGCGATGCCGGGTGTTATGGATGGTTCGGTGCCGAATATCTCTGAATGTACGCAGGAATCAGCAACACCCCAGGACTTTAACGCCGCAGAGAAGTCCGCAAGGAAGGTGGCAGGCCCACACAGATAGAAGTCCGCTGTTTTCGGTACGTCGCGCTGTTCCAATAACGAGAGATTCAAGTGCCCGCGAACGTCGTAGTCCTTCTCCGGCTGATCTTCATCCCCTGGCTTGCTATAGGCGATCAACGAATGGTTCCGGGCAAGACCTTTCAAGAGCTCCTGTACTTCCGCCGCAAATGGATGTTCTCTGCCGTTGCATGCCCCATAGCACCACCAAATCTCTCGCCTGGAATTTGCTTCCGTGGCCGCAAGCGAGTGAAGCATGGAGAGGACCGGCGTCGCCCCGATCCCGGCGCTCAGCAGCACTACGGGGCTCTCGTCAGGCGCAAGTGTAAAGCTGCCTCTTGGCGCGCTCACCTGAAGCAGATCGCCGGCCTGAACGCGTTCATGAAAATAGTGGCTGCCTGCGCCATCAGCACGCTTCACGCTGACGCGATAGGTTCCTGCATTCTGCGGACCAGATATCGAATAGCTTCGCAGGACTGGAGCTGAGTTATTGTCGACTTCGAGCTTGAAGACCAGAAATTGACCCGCGAGAGACGCAGGCAGTGGGCTCCGATCCTCCGACTCGAGAGTGAAGGAGAGCACGTCAACGCACTCTCGTTGCACCGCCGCCACTCGCAGTGGCCGAAAGCCGTTCCAGGCCAGCGGCGGCGAGGAGGCTGGGGCGAGGCCGGCATTGCCGCTCTGCTGGTCCGACTTGGCCAGAGCCTCCAATGAGGCTTTCCAACCTGCACTGAGTGAAGGGATGCGAAGGGCACGTTCCAGTTGATCGCGCGGATGGCCAGGCAGGTAAAGCAGCGCATCGATCTCGGCGACACTGACGCGTTCCGGCCCATCAGCCACCTTCACGATCTCATCTCCGGCGCCGATTTCGCCTTCCTCAATCACACGGAGATAGAAGCCGGGCCGCTTATGCGAGACCAGCAGCGCGGGCATCTGCGGGTTATTCATACGAATGCCGACGCGATAGCAGGTAACCCGCGGCTGCGTCACTTCGAACAGCGCAGCACCGATCCGGTAGCGATCGCCGATGCAGACCTCATCGTCGGGCAGGCCATCGACCGTCAGGTTCTCGCCGAACTGACCGTGCACAAAGTCATGCCGCTGGAGGAAGGTCTCCCAGTAGCGATAGGAGTCGAGCTGATAGACCATCACGGCGCGGTGCTCTCCGCCGTGTCCTGCAAGGTCGCCCTGCCCATCGCCATCGAGATTAAGACGACGCGCCATCACACGGCCTGGTACCGATTGCTTCCAAACAGCGGTGTGGACCACCTTGCCTTGCCACTCGACGTCGCGTGGGAGACCGACGTTCACTGAGATAAGCGAATTCATCCTGTGGCTCCCTCACGCTGAAGATACAGCGAGCTTGTTTCCAATGAGCTTTTACGGACATTTTATGCGGGAGATATAGTAAGTCCGGCCACTCAATCTCCGCCTCACGAAAGAGCGGCACGGCCTGCCTGAGAACCTCGTGCAGAATATCGCCGTCGTGGGGGCATTGGCTGCCAGCGCCGCGGAGTAATTACGCGGTCCCGGTGTTTCAGCTGCGATTTCTCTGCAGGATTTTTCCGGGTTAAAGGACCGCTAGTAGTATTGAACTCAATGCACATTCGCGATATCTTCGCGTCCGACCGGACCACCGTTTCGTTTGAATTTTTCCCCCTGAAGACGGAGGCGGATGCGCAGGCTCTCTATGAAAATATTGCTCTGCTGGAAGCTCTGCAGCCTTCTTTTGTGTCGGTGACGTACGGGGCGGGCGGCACGACTCGTCAGTTGACGCATGATTTGGTCCTGAGGCTAAAGCAGACGTCGACGCTCGATCCGATCCCGCACTTGACCTGCGTTTGTCATAACGAGCAGGAGATCGAAGAGATTCTTGCGAAGTACGCTGAGGCCGGGGTGAGCAACATGCTGGCGCTGGGCGGCGATCCGCCTCGCGATATTCAGAGCTACGATCGAAAGGCCGATGCCTTTCAGCATGCCGCGGACCTGGTCCGTTTTGTTCGGCGCTGGGATGAGCGCGGGATGCATCCCAACGGCAAAGGTTTTGGAATTGGCGTCGCTGGATTTCCCGAAGGTCATCCGGGCACTCCAAACCGGCTGGAAGAGCTGGACCATCTCAAGGCCAAGGTCGATGCCGGAGCGGACTATATCTGCACGCAGCTCTTCTTCGATAACCGCGATTTTTACGATTTCCGCGAACGCTGTGAACTGGCTGGCATTCGCGTTCCGATCATTGCGGGAATCATGCCTATTACCTCGCTCGGCAGCATGAGGCGCATGGCGCAGCTTGCACTGGGAGCTCGCTTTCCGGCAAAGCTGCTTCGTGCGTTGGGACGCGCCTCGGATGATCCTGAGGCAGTGAAGCACGTCGGCGTGCATTGGGCAACGGAACAGTGCCGCGACCTGCTGGACAACCAGGTGCGGGGCATTCACTTTTATACGTTGAACCGGTCGGACGCTACGAGGCAGATCTATCAAAACCTCGGTTTGCGGGACAGTGTTGTGCTGCGCGGCGTTATGCAGTAGCGAGCTGCGTTGTGGGACTTGCCGGGCTGTTCAACTCGAGCCTTGAAGAGGCTAGTCGCCCGTCAGATTCGCAAGCTTGCCGGGCGCTATTTCGAGGCTGTCTGCATGGAAGAAACGAAGCTCTTCACATGCGCTATTTCGGGTCGCGCGGATTGACCGCCGTTATTGGTTGACTTCAGCAGCGCGGCGTAATATTGCTGCGCCTTTGCCTTGTCGCCCATCGCCTCTGCCGCGAGTCCGGCGTGGTAGAGGCCGTTGAAACGGTTGGGACTGAGCTTCAGGGCGACCTCATACTCGGCGAGCGCCTGTTGGGGCTGATGCGACTCGAGCAGAATATCGGCCAGCATCTCGCGCGCGGGAATATCGACTTCGCCCTGGCCAATCTTGTCCTGCAGGTCGGCTGCGGCACGGATATTTTTCAGGGCGTCGTCCTGTTTGCCCTCGGCGAAGGCGACCCAGGCGAGAATCTCCGCGCGCTCGATCTTCGAGCCTATGTCGTCGGCCTCGTAGGAGTTCTTACCCTTTTTGATCTTGTCGAGTAGCGCGTCGTAGCGGGCGAGATCGGCTTGCGCCTCCTCCGGTTGGCGCAGGTGGCCGTGGGCGATCGTGCGCGCCCATATCGTCAGCGTAGCCACGACAGGAGATGCATCGGGCGGCGGCTCCAGCGTCGCCGCGGGAAATTGCTGCTTGCCGGGGCGGTAGAAATCGCTCAACGCTGCGATGTAGGCGCGCTCCCGGGGGGTTTTGCAGACTGTGCCTGCTGTATCGCCGCCCATCCGAGAGCGACCGCGCTCTCGTCCGGGCGATCCCATATCTGACGAAAGTAGCTGATGGCCACGCCCCAGTGCGCCATCGCACAGGCTGGGTCAGCCTTTGCAATCTCCTCGAACTGCCGCCGCGCCTCCTCATACCAGAAGTCGTGCAGCAGGGCTACGCCGCGATTGAACGGCTTCTGCACGACGGTCGCGCAGGAGACAGAAAAGGACACCGTGCCCAGCCCTTCGGAAGCGGCAAGTGCACTAGTTTTGGTCGGATGGTCCATTGCCATTTGGGCTATGGCAGGCAGGGAGATCAGGGCGAGCAGGGACAGCGCAAGGATCCTCATCTTTTTCATCGCGACGGAATTATAGGCCCGGCAACCTATCTCAGAAGCGGAATCAAGGGCAAAAGCGAACACGGAGAGATGATTATCAAGTTAGGTGTGTTCACACTAGCGGAGAGCTTCGCCGTCATCATCGAAGCCCTCAGATAGTGTGAACACGCCCTAGTTGAGAAAAGGCTTTGGTTATTGGGAGTCGGTATCGGGGGATTCGTTTTCTTCGATGAGGGAGGCGGAGCCGAGGACGTCGAAGGTGAGGGGTTCGGCGGCGGTGGGCTGGAGGGTTACGCGGACGGGCAGGCGCTGCCATTTTGCCGGCTGGCAGACGGGGATGAAGTGGTTGGGCTGGGGCCAGGGGCCGATGGGACGGACGACTACGGCGCGGCGGGCTCCGAGCTGGGCGACTACGGCGACGAGGCCACCCTTGGCGGTGGAGAGGGTTCCGCAGTAGGCGGCGTAGTCGCGGAACCAGACGGCGTCGGAGACAGCGGGGTCGAAGTCTGGAAGATGAAGCGCGGCGATGTGGCCGGTGGTGCGGTCGACGAGGAGCCAGGGGCCGGGTTGCCAGATCCAGTGGGGAGTGGGGTCGGTGGGGAGTGAGTCGTTGATGCGGAGGGCGCGGCGGATGGTGAAGCTGCGGTCGGTGACGTCGTGGAGGTCGCCGGTGGTCCACTCTTTTTGGTGGTCGTCGACGAGGAGCGGGCGGACTTTAAGGGTGGAGGTTTCGTCGGTTTTGGTGTCAGGGGTGGCGTCGGGTTGCGTGTAGGGGACGCGACGCACAGCGCCGAGGGTGACGACGTGGACCTTCGGCGCAGCGGCGGGGGAGTCGACGACCGGGAGCCAGAACAAGACGCAGGGAATCAAAAGCAGGCGCACAGGAGCGGAGCGGATGTTCTGCATTCAGGCCAGACTACGAGGATATCGCAAAGATTTCAACAGGATTCGGCGGTGGAAAAGCCGACGGGAAAAGCCCGGCCCCGCACGGTTGTGTGCAGGGCCGGGGTAAGTACAGCCTGGGAGTACAACGTAATTACAGCTCTGCGTACAACGTGGGTACAGCCTTGCGTACAACGTGATTAGGGCCCGAATACAACTTACTTACAGCGTTGAGTAAATCGTGATTACAGCCTTACTACTGCGTTGGTACTGCGTACTACGTGGGTACAACCTTGTAAAGAACCAGTCGTCGGAGGCGGCCAGATTCGAACCGTGCAGCGACTGGAGTGATAGTACGAAAGCCTTGAGGGCGGCGGAAGGGACGAAGGTGGGGGAACCTGTAACACTTTTGTGGGATAGGGAGAAATGGAAGAAAGTGCAGTGAAAAATTCCGAGGGGTGGGTGGAAATTTCCAAGGTGCCTGATTTGCTACGGGTTTCGAAGCCGAATGTTTGCACGCGCGTTCCACACGGAGTTCGAAGGTAGTATGGTGAAAAGAGATCGCGGGACCGCGGCTATGGCGCAGATATGAGAGATTCAGCTGACTGCGCCTGAGCCTGTGGCGGCCAATATTCGAGTAGAAAGACGAAAGGAAATTACCAGCATATGTGGAAACCAAATCAGCCCGGAAACAACACTCCCTCGAGCCCTGAGCCGGCGCGTCCGACTACGCCGACTGGAACGACATTTGAGGCGACTACCACTCGGCCGCCGGTCAGCGGCGGAGCGGCGAGCTCCGCGGTGCCGACGGGGGAGCAGGCGACGATCGGGAAATCGCTTATCGTGAAGGGGGAGCTGTCGGGATCGGAGTCACTGTATATCGATGGCAAGGTGGAGGGTGCGATCAATCTGCCGGGCAATCGGGTGACGGTGGGCCGCAATGGCCAGGTGGCGGCGAACATCGTGGCGCGCGAGGTTGTGGTGTTGGGCAAGGTGAGAGGGAACTGCCAGGCCAGCGACCGCGTGGATATTCGCAGCGAAGGCTCGCTGACCGGCGACGTGATTGCGGCGCGGATCTCGATTGAGGATGGCGCGTTCTTCAAGGGCGGCATCGACATTCGCAAGCCGGGTTCGGAGGCGAAGTCAGGCGCGCCAGCGGCTGCGGCTACGCACGAGCCGGTGAAGGTCGAAGCGTAAAGCCTAAGCAAGGCGCACGAGAGATGAGGCGGTCCCGATGTTGCGGGGCCGCTTTGGCTTTTAAGCGGGCTCGGGTGTGGCGCGGGTGAGCGGTAGCGTGTTCCGATAAGGAAATGGTTTCCAGATATGCGGGCGGCGCTGTATAAAGTGCTGCGGGGAGATTTGTTTGGCCGCGAGCTTTGAGCGCGGCGAAAGGCGATTTCGAGTGGGAGCGATGAAGAGGCTGGTTTGCGCGCTGGCGATGATGGGATCGGCTGCGAGCGTTGCGGCTGCGCAGGAGTTGCCGCGGCTGGTGCAGGAGCAGGGGCGCGCGACGCTGATGGTCGATGGCAAGCCTTATATATTGCTGGGCGCGCAGGTGGACAACTCGAGCGGATGGCCAGAACGGCTGAAGCAGGTTTGGCCGGCGGCGGAGCGGATGAAGCTGAATACGCTCGAGGTTCCGGTGTACTGGGAGCAGATGGAGCCGGTACGGGGCAAGTTCGATTTCAGTGTGGTGGACGATGTGCTGGCGCAGGCGCGCGAGCATAAGGTGCGGCTGGTGCTGTTGTGGTTCGGGACGTGGAAGAACGGGAAGATGCACTACGTTCCGGAGTGGGTGAAGCAGGATACGAAGACGTATCCGCGGATGATGACGAAGTCGGGGGTGGCGATTGACGTGCTGAGTCCGAATGCTCCGGCGAATATGGAGGCGGACCGCGCGGCGTTTGTGGCTTTGATGAGGCATCTGCATGAGGTCGACGCGCAGCATACGGTGGTGATGATGCAGGTGGAGAATGAGTCGGGGTCGCTGGGGAGCGTGCGCGACTTTGGGCCGGCGGGGCAGAAGGAGTTTGAGGGCGCGGTTCCCGCGGAGTTGGTGAAGGCGGTGGGGAAGAAGCCGGGAACGTGGTCGCAGGTGTTTGCGGATGATGCGGATGAAACGTTTGCGGCATGGAGTGTGGCGCGGTACATCAATGCGGTGGCAGAGGCGGGGAAGAAGGAGCTGGCGCTGCCGATGTATGTGAACAACTGGCTGAAGTCGCCGCGGGCTTATCCGGTGACGACGATTCCCGGCGAGGATTATCCGAGCGGAGGGCCGACGATCAACATGATGGCGGTGTGGAAGGCTGCGGCGCCAGCGATTGACCTGATTGCGCCGGATATTTATGTGCCGAACAGCGAGCGGTATCGCGGGGTGATGAAGGAGTTTCATACGGCGGCGAATCCGCTGCTGATTCCGGAGAGCCTGGGGTTTGAGCCATTTCCGGGGGCGAGCGGATATGCGCGGTATCTGTTTTATGCGGTGGGAGATGGGGCGGTGGGGTTTGCGAATTTTGGATTGGACCGCGTGCATCTGGATGAGCCGCTGAGTGCGGAGATGATCGCGCAGATCGAGGGGTTCAGGCTGCTGGGGTCGTTCGATCGCGAGCTGGCGGCGCTTGCGTTTGCGGGTAAGGTGCAGACGGCGGTGGAGGAGAACGGGATTGCGCAGCGGGAGCTGGCGCTGGGGAACTGGCGGGCAGTGGTGTCTTACCCGCCGGCTTATGATCCTCCCGCGGCGCCGGTGTCGACGAGCTCGGATACTACAGGGCTGCATGTTGGGCGGGCGCTGGTTGCGCAGTTGGGGCCGGATGAGTTTCTGGTGGCGGGGATCGATTGCAGGGTGCAGTTTGCGGCTCCGGTGCACTCGGGGAAGCAGGTGCAGTTGCTGCGGGTTGAGGAGGGGCGGTATGACGGGACCACGTGGGTGCCTTCACGGCTTTGGAATGGGGATGAGACGGATTATGGGTTGAACTTTGGCGGCAAGGGATCTTTGCTGCGGGTTAAGGTTGGGAGTTATTGAGATGAAGATATTTGTTACTGGTTTGGTTGCTTTATCGGCAATGAGTGTTGCGGGGCTGGCGCAGGAGCCGTGGCAGAGAATGCAGATGCCGACGGCGGCGGAGGTGCAGAGGGTTTGGAATAATCCGCCGGCGGAGTATGGGCCGGAGCCTTACTACGGGCTGAATGGGCCAGTGGATGTGGCGGTGATCCAGCGCGACCTGGATACGATGAAGCGGCTGGGGTATGGCGCGGTGACGGTGCAGTACGGGTATGGGGCTGGATTTGCGTATCTAACGCCTGAGTGGTTTGCGTTCTTTCGAACGTTTTTGAATGAGGCGAAGAGCCGTGGCTTGAAGGTCTGGATTGTGGATGATGCGGGTTATCCGAGCGGGTTTGCGGGTGGGAAGTTTTCGGAGTTGAAGCCGGAGTTGCGGATGCAGGCTCTGAATGTGACTGATAGGATTCCGGCGAACGGCGGTGAGACGATTACGCGGACTTTGAAGCCGGAGACGGTGGCGGTAACGGCGGTAAATTCGGAAGATAGCAAGAGTGTAACTGTTCCGGTTACTAATGGTGGGATTGCGTGGACTGCGCCGGCGGGTAAGTGGACGGTGATGGTGGTGGAACATGTCTTCAGCACGTCGCCGACGCGGAGCGACACGAATCCTAAGCGGGTGAAGGATGGGTCGCAGTCGCTGGAGGATTATCTTGATCCGGCGGCTACGCGGCAGTATCTGGCGTTCACGCATGAGCAGTACAAGAAGTATGTGGGAGATGAGTTCGGCAAGACGATTATGGGCTTTCGCGGGGATGAGCCCGATTATTCGATTCGCGGGCTGCCGTGGACGCCGAAGTTCTTCGATGAATTTCAACGGGTGAAGGGGTATGACGTTCGGCCTTATCTGGCGGGGTTTTTTGCGGCGAAGCCTACGGACATGACCGAGGTGGAACGGCGGGCCAAGGCGGATTATTACGATGTTTTTGCGCAGATGTTTCGTGATGGGTTCTTCAAGGTGCAGGGGGATTGGTGCGCGGCGAATCATCTGGAGTATCAGGTGCATTTGAATCATGAAGAGATGGAGATGCAGTTGACGCGGAGCGAGGGCGAGTTCTTTCGCGATATGCGTTATGTGCAGGTGCCGGGGATCGATTCGATATGGCACCAGATTTGGACGGATACGATCTCGGATTTTCCGCGGCTGGCCAGCTCGGTGTCGCATGTGTATGGAAAGCCGCGGGCGTTTACGGAGAGCTTCGCGGCGTACAGGCCGGAGCCGGATGTGACGATGGCAAGGTACATCCTGAATGAGCAGTTTGTGCGCGGCGTGAATCTGGTGGAGACGATGTATTTTCCAGCTAGCAGCACGCCGGGGCGTGGCGGGCCGGCGAAGTTTATGCAGGATCCGGCTTATCCGGCGCTGATGCGGTATGTGCGGCGGATGAGCTATCTGCTGTCGATGGGAAGACCGGCGGCTACAGTGGGGCTGTATCTGCCGAGTAGCGCGATGTGGATGGGGGATGATGCGGCGGATACGGCGTTTGTGTCGACGGAGCGGATGCTGAGCGAGCGGCAGATTGATTTCGATATAGTGAGCGAGGATGCTCTGGGTGCGGATTTGAAGGCTGTGCCGGGTGCGTTCGAGACTATGAGTGGGAGCAGGTATACGACGGTGATTTTGCCGGGCGAGGTGGTGTTGAGCGAGGCGGCGCTGGGGCGGTTGAAGGCGTTTGCTGCGGGTGGAGGGAGGGTGCTGTTTCTGGGGCATCTGCCGAAGATGATTTCGGGCAGGACTTATCTGGATGCGCGATCGGCTACGGCGGCGGATTTTAACTGGGCGAAGGTGGAGGTGTCGGCGCAGCTTGCGGCTACGCCTACTCCGCCGGCGGAGGCTCCGAAGAGTGCTCCGGCGGCGCAGGTGGTTCCGGCGGCGATTGCGGATGCTGTGGGTGCGGTGATTGGCGTGGCGGATGTGACGCTCGATGCGAAGGCGACGGCGCTGCGGGTGATGAAGCGAAGGTTGAAGGACTCGGATGTTTATGTGTTCTTCAACGAGAGCGCGGAGGCGATTGCGCCTCTGGTGACTTTCCAGAACGATGCGCAGTTGGTGGAGGAGTGGGATACGGCGACGGGCAGTGTTGCTTCGATGGTGTCTATGCGGGATGAGCCGGGGAAGACGATTGCGGTGAAGATGGGGTTGAAGCCTTATGAGGTAAGGGTTTTGATGTTGCGGTGAAAACCAAAATGCAGGTCCTTCGACTGCGGCACTCACGGTAAAGCTGTGAGTGCCTTCGCTCAGGATGACACTTCATTAATCAGGATGACTCTTCATTAAAGAGTTGTGGATGCTTCTTGCGCGCTAAAGCGTTTGGTTGTCGGCGGTGGCTAGTATGGTGTCTTTTGCGGCGCGGGACATCAGGACTCGGATGTCGGTGGATTTGTGGAAGGCGAAGGCTGGGACGGTGGTAGGGGCGATGATGGCGTAGAAGTCGGCGCGGTGGACGTCGTCGAGGAAGATGGCGGGTCGGGCGTCGGGGGCTTTGGGCTGGGCTTCGATGTGGCTCATCTCTACGCGGTTTACGTGGCGGAGGTAGAAGCCGTAGGTGGGCAGGGTGCCGAGCATGCTGGGCTCGGGGTACGCGTCCTCTTTTTCGGGGACCTGGATTTTGGCCTGCTCGGCGGTGCCTCCGCCCATGGTTTCGACGTAGATGTCGGAGATTTTGATGTCTTCGACGGCGTAGCCTGGGATACCTGTGATGTGCGATCCGTAGCGGCCGGCGGTGTTGTAGCTGGTGATGTTGGAGATGATGATGCGGCGTAGGGTGCCGACTACGGTGGATTGATTCGTGCCCACGGCGCCCTTTGGGCCGCGCAGGCGCGCGCCGAGGCGCATAAAGATGGGGCAGGAGATGATGTCACGCATGGTGATGTTGGAGATGGTGAAGTCTTCGAGGAGTGCGCCGTCGACGGTCTCGAGAGCGAGGCCCTGGCAGCCCTCGAAGACGCAGTTGGAGATGGTGATGTTTTTGAAGCCGCCGTTGGACTCGGTGCCGCACTTGATGCGGCCGGTGCCGCCGATTTTGCCGCGGTCGGTGGTGCCGTCGAACTTTTTGAAGGTGCCGTCGAGGACGGCGCCGAGGTGGTAGCAGCCGGAGACGAAGCAGTTGGTGATGGTGAGGTTCTCGGTGGCGCGGTTGTAGCCGAGGGCGAAGGAGGACTTGGGGCAGATGCCGTCGTCCCAGGGGGAGTTGACGGTGCAGTTGGAGACGCGGACGTTTTTGCAGCAGTCGATGTCCATGCCGTCGCGGTCGGTGTCGATGGTGAGGTTGTCGATGATGAGGTTGTCGACGCCGGTGAGAAGCAGGGCGAAGTGGCCACCTTTGAGGACGGAGAAGTTGCGTAGCTGGACGTTGCGGCAGTTTTTGAGGGCGATGGCTTTGTTGCCGACGCCGGGCTGCTCGGCCTGGTACATGGGGTAGTTGCCGCGGGCGGGGCGCTCGACGGGCGGGGTGTTGAGAGGGACGGGGGAGTTGGGGGTCTCGGCGCCGAAGCCGCGTCCGGTGGCTCCGGCGGCTGCGGGTGGACGGCCGGGACCGGCGCCGAAGCTGAGGCCCTTGCCCCAGATGAGGCCGGGGCCGGTGATGGCGATGTCGTGGAGGTCTTCGCCCCACATGAGGGAGTTATGCCAGTGGTTGTGGCCGTAGTCCTGGTAGGCGTCGTAGGAGGTTTTGGGTTCGGCGGGATCGTAGGTGCCGCCGTTGTAGCCGGTGGTCTGGCCGGGGAGGGGTGAGTCGGCGGCGATGATGGCCGCGCCCTGGGTGAGGTGGAGCTCGACGTTGCTCTTGAGGCGGATGGAGAAGCTGAGGTAGTTGCCGGCGGGGAAGACGACGGTGCCTCCGCCGGCGGCTGCGGCCGCTTCGATGGCTTTGTTGATGGCGGGGGTGTCGAGGGTCTTGCCGTCGCCGGCTGCGCCGTAGGTGCGGACGTCGAAGTTGAGTGGCGAGAGTGCGCCGGAGGTGGGTTTATGTGCCTGGGCAGCGAAGGCGAAGGCGGGAGTGGTGGCGGCTAGACTGATGCTGCCGAGCTTGAGGAGTTCGCGACGGGCGGAGTTGATGGTGTCCATAGGGTGACGATGCTAGCAGAGGTTGGACCAGATTTGCAGTGGGGTTGACGAACGAACAATACCAAAGACAAAGCGGATTCCTCCGCTATGCTGCGGAATGACAAACAAAAGAACAGGCAACGACAAAAGCGAAATGCGGGGATTCTTCGCTGCGCTCAGAATGACAAGCGGTTTTTATTCCTGAAGGCAAGCGATTTTATTTCTGCAATCTGCAAGGTTGTTTTAGCTCGGGCTGGGGATGGTGTCGTAGATGGGCGGCTCGTCGAGGGCGATGAGGAGGCCTTCGCCGGCTTCGAGGATGGTAATGCCGCATATCGGGGCGTTGTCGCCGTCGAGGATAGTGGTGAGGAGGACGCGGCCGGATTTGCAGGTGATTCGCTGGATGTCGCCGGTGAGGTTGAGGAGGATTTGCAGGTTTTGTGAGCCGAGTTGGCGGCGGTAGGAGAGGACGCCGGAGTGGGACTGGACGTAGTCGATGATGCCGGAGTTGAGGGCGGGATTTTCGCGGCGCAGGGCGAGGAGACGGCGGTATAGGTTGAGAATGGAGCGAGGGGCTTCGGGGCTGGATTGCGCGGCGACGTTGCGGGTGGCGGCGTGGGGGCCGAGGGGTAGCCAGGGTTGGCCGGTGGTGAAGCCGGCGTTGGGGGTGGCGTCCCAGAGCATGGGAGTGCGCTCGGGGTCGCGGCCGGCGGGGTCGTGGGCCTGGTCGGGCGGGATGGGGGTGTCGGTGAGGCCGAGCTCGTCGCCGTAGTAGAGGGTGGGGGTTCCGCGGAGGGTGAGGAGGAGCATGGCGGCGACGCGGGCCTGGTGCTCGCCGATGCGGGTGGCGAGGCGGGACTGGTCGTGGTTGCCGAGGACGTAGTTGGGCCATGCGCCGGCGGGGAGTTGATCCTCGTAGTCGCGGATGAACTGGGCGATGCTGTCGGCGTTCCAGGGGGTCTGGATGAGGTGGAAGTTGAAGGGCATGTCCGCGCCACGAAAGACGGGGCCGCTCAGAGCGGGGCTGCCGCTGCTGGCGGCGTTGGGGTCGAAGCCGTAGTAGGCGATGAGGTCGCGGAGGGGAAGGTAGATCTCGCCGATGAGGACGGGTTGCCGCTCGGTATAAGTGGCCATGATGGCGCGCATTTCGGCTACGATGGCGTGGGTTTCGGGGCGGTCGGCGGTGTAGAGGGGGAGAGTGTTGCCGCTGCCGGGCTGTGCGCCGGGGCGGAGGGGATTGTCGCGGAACTGGTCGTCCTTGATGAGGAGCCAGAGGACGTCCATGCGGAATCCGTCGACGCCACGGTCGAGCCAGAAGCGCATGGCGGCGTACATGGCGGCGTGGACCTCGGGGTTGCGCCAGTTGAGGTCGGGCTGCTGGGGCAGGAAGGAGTGGTAGTAGAACTGGCCGGAGTGGGCGTCGTAGGTCCAGCCGGACCCGCCGAAGTTGGACTGCCAGTTGTTGGGTGGGCGGGATTCGGGCGGCCCGGCATTTGCTGGATCGACGGGTGGGGCCGGATTGCGCCAGAGGTACCAGTCGCGTTTGGGGTTGGTGCGGGAGGAGCGCGATTCGATGAACCAGGGGTGCTGGTCGGAGGTGTGGTTGGGGACGAAGTCGAGGATGACGCGGATGTTGCGGGCGTGGAGGGCGTCGAGGAGGCGGGAGAAGTCCTGGAGGGTGCCGAAGATGGGGTCGACGTTACAGTAGTCGGAGACGTCGTATCCGAAGTCGGCCATGGGCGAGGGGTAGAAGGGCGAGATCCAGACGGCGTCTACTCCCAAACTGCCTGGGCCTCGGCTGGCGAGGTAGTCGACGCGGGAGAGGATGCCGGGGAGGTCGCCGATGCCGTCGCCGTTCGAATCCTGAAAGGAGCGTGGGTAGATCTGATAGATGGTTCCGGTTTGCCACCACAGGCGGGGAGAAGTGTTCATGTAGTTGTGGATGCTACAAGGTTGCAAATGGTTATGCGAGCGCACCCCTACCCCGGTAAATGTGCGCAAAGTATTCGAACGGGTCGAGATAGGTCCGGACTTCGGTTTTGGCGCGGGGTTTTGGCCCGGGCGGTTTGGGTTTGGGTGGTGGGGTGGTTCAGGGGTCGGTTTTGTCAAGTGGGAATACGTGTCCGCCGGCGAGTGAACTGCCCTGGGGTTGGGTTCGTATGATAGAAGCAGCGAGGTGACGGGATGCGGCGACCGGCGATGACGGGAGTGGTGGCTGGGGTTTTGGGGATGGCGCTGGCGGCGGGGGCGCAGAGCCCGGACTCGATGGCTCCGATGGGCTCGATGAGCATGGGGCACGGGAAGACGATGGGGGCGCACATGATGCTGTCTAGTTCCCGGCCTGTGAGACCTGGGGATCTGGAAAAGGCCGATGCGGTTGCGGCGGCGGCCAAGGCGGCGATTGAGCCTTATAAGGATTACAAGAAGGCGCTGGCGGATGGGTTTGAGATCTTTCTGCCGAATGTGCCGCAGAAGATCTACCACTTTACGAACTACGAGCGCGGGATGGTGGCGGCGCGGCGGTTCGACCCGACGAAGCCGACCTCACTGCTGTATGAGAAGACGGCAGATGGCGGGTACAAGCTGGTGGGGGCAATGTATACGGACCGAAAGACGGCTCCGGAGGCGGAGCTGGATGAGCGGATTCCGCTGAGTATCGCGCGGTGGCACCAGCATACGAACTTCTGCAAGGCCCCTGCAGGGCACGAGGCGGAGTACTTCGGGAAGAATGCGAAGTATGGTCTGCTGGGAAGCATTACGACCAAGGAAGCCTGCGATGCGGCGGGCGGGACGTTCCAGCCTACGGTGTTCGGGTGGATGGTGCACGTTTATCCGTTCGAGACGGACCCGAAGCAGGTGTGGGCTATCGACCGGGATGACGATGATGGTGGGAATATGACCGGGATGAAGATGTAGGGGTGGGTAGTGGCAATTGGGTGGTGGCTTAGAGGCGGGTGGTCGTCCTCTGCCAAGATTATACTGGTATGAGTATAATGACTTGATGAAGCCAGTTGAGTTTCTTGGCGATTCTTTGAAATCGATTCGAGAGTTTTCTGAGGAGGCACGTCGGGATGCGGGCTTCCAGATTGATCGGGTGCAGCGCGGAATGAAGTCGATGGACTTCAAGCCGATGCCGAGTATCGGTAAGGGAGTCGAAGAGATACGACTGTGGGACGAGTCGGGACCTACCGGGTAATTTATACCGCGAGACTGACGGATGCGGTATATGTGCTCCATGCATTTCAAAAGAAGACACAAGCTACGGCGCAGCGGGATGTCGATAAGGCGAAGTCGCGATATACAGCATTGATGGAGGGACGGCGATGAAGAAGACTTTGACGAAGAAGGCCGGGAAGAAGGTGGAACGGTACACGAGCGTGTGGGATGCAATTGCCGATACTCCTGAAGAGGCAGCGAATCTACGGGTGCGGGCGGAGTTGATGCACACGATTGAGAGGATTGTGAAGGATGGCGGCTGGACGCAGACTGAGGCAGCCGCCCGATGTGGAGTGACGCAGCCGCGGATGAATGATCTGTTGCATGGGCGGGTATCGCGGTTTTCTCTGGATGCGCTGGTGAATATGGCTACGAAGCTGGGTAAGAGAGTACGGGTGGATTTAGAGGCCGCTTGAGCTGGCGCACATCTGCACAGACGAAAACGCCAGAGATTTTGATCCGAAGACCTAAAATCCCTGGCGTTTCATAATGACGATCTCGTAGTTCGGCCCGGGGCTGTTGCTGGCGACGCCGTCGAATCAATCTCCGACTTTCGTCGGTTATCAACCCCTCGGCGGTGCCTGCGAATCAACCTCCTGGCCGCATCGGTTCTCAATCTTCCGGCGGTGCCTGGAAATCTCCCACCGACTTTCGTCGGGTCTCAATCTCTTCGGCTGCCGTCGATCTCCTCCAACTTTGGCGGGTGGCGATGTTCTGGCGATCCTCGAAATCTCCGTCCGGTTTGTGCCGGCCTTCGATTCCCTGGCGGCCTTCCGAACCTCCTCCCGACCTGCGTCGGGTCTTGATTCTTCCGGCGTCGCTTCTGAGCTCTCCCTCCGGCTTTCGCCGGTCTTCGGTCTCTTGGCGGCCTTCCAAGTCTCCTCCCGACTTTCATCGGGTCTTGACTCTTCCGGCAGTGCCTCGAAATCTCTCTCCGGCTTACGCCGGTCTTCGATTCCCTGGCGGCCTTCCAAGTCTCCTCCCGACTTGCGTCGGGTCTTGACTCTTCCGGCTGCGCTTCAGAATCTCTCTCCGGCTTACGCCGGTCTTCGATCCTTGGCGCCCCTTCCAAATCTCCTTCCGACTTTCGTCGGCTCTCGACTCTTCCGGCGGTGCCTTCCATCTCCATCCGACCCTTCTACGGCGGTCATCAGTTGAGAAGAACATTAGGAGCGGCCAACCTGTGGACGCAAGTGCAAAACTTGTAACTTATGTGGATTCTATTTGAGGGGACTCGGCGGTGCTTTCAAGGGAGTCGAGATTGGCTTCCGCCAGGTTTGTTGCAGGGCCAGGGGCATACAGGGAAGTACAGGCAGAAGTGAATTTGCAGTGTTGAAGCAGGTGATTCAAGGGTGTGTGCCGCGAACAGACTCTGCGGCGGCCTCTAGAAGAGGCTAATGACAGCCGAAATCGGGATTGCACATTTGATGGAGCACACGGACTTGATTTCCGGGTCAGTCGGTCGATGGTTCTTTGGGTTCGGTGACGGTTGTGTCGCGCTCCCAGCCTTCGTTTTCGAGCTTGATGTGCTCGATGGCGATGCCTGCTGCGTTGGCATCGAGGTCAGCGAGGGCGGTGTACTCGGAGACCCAGCAGCGGTAGATCTTGTAGGCGAGCGCAAGCTGACCTGCCTCGTTGTAAAACTCGAGGTAGATGTCTTTGCGGAAGTCGGCGAGAGCGACCTCGGAGCCGAGAGCAGCTCCGTACTTCCAGACGAGATTCGCCCAGGCTTCGAACTCGTGGTCGTAGGTGACGCCGCGCTCGAGCGTGATGGCTTCGAATTCGGTTCGTCCGGGCGATTTGCGGCTGGTGCTGGGGTCGCCACCTTCGCGATGGGTTATGACCTCGGTGGTACGTTTGAGGCCGCTCATCTTGGAGACGCCGGCGATGTAGCGGCCGTCCCACTTCAGGCGGAACTTGAAGTTTTTGTATGGATCGTGGCGGTTGGGGTTGACGGTGAACTCTGCCATGAAAAGCCTCCTGATAAGTGCGAGTGAGTATACCTGCGGGAGGTGGGCGGTTGGGGTAATGTATCGTGGCTGCGCTGAGGAGGGTTATGGGCCGACCCGGGAGGTGAGGCCGGCTATCTGGCGGCCGGACTTGCCGCGGCTGAGACGCATGTCCGGCTGCGACAGGATGAGCTGCACGACCTCTTCCTGGGTGGCGCCGATGACGTCGGCGAGGCGCTCGGTGCTTCGCCATTTGAATTCAGGGTCGGCGAGGGCGCTGCGAAGTCTTTGGATTCTCGCATCGGTGGTTTCGAGGTTAAGAGACGTGACTTGAGTGGGGGATACAACGCGCTCGTCGACCTGTCGCTTAGGAGCAGCATCCGGGAATGGAGCAGCAGCAGCTACTGCAGGAGGATCGATTTCGAAGACCGCCGGGCCAGCTTCATCGGGGTTGATTATTCCGACAAAGTCGGTTGGCTTTCTCAGGGTGAGATATTTCGGTCTGAAAACGCTCTGGCCGACCTCCTTTTTCAACTCTTCGATGTCGTCACGGATGGGGTCCAGCTCTTCGTCGAGCGCGGAGGAGAGATCGCGCACCTTGATGCTCTGGTCCTTGCCCCAGGCGATGGTGAACTCGCCGCGGGCGATAAGGGCTTCGAGTGAGTTGAAGAAGAGGAGGACGAAGCAGGCGATGAGCACGAAGGTGAGGAATGGCCATTCGAGCAGCTTGGAGGAGAGGACGGCGCCGGGCTTGCGGTAGAGGGCGACGGTGAGCGCGCCTAGGAGGAAGCCTACGAGCAGCCCGAGGAAGATCGGAGGCCAGCGGCGGCGCTTTTGCGGCGTTTTCTGACTCATGGTGCGGACTCCTGAGATGGTGCCCTGAAGTGTACTTTGGCCGTGAGGCGGAGTCCAGAATTGGTGCGAGAGTGTGACATTCATTTGCTCTCGTTGCTAAGCGGCTTGCGGGCGAAGTAGTAGAGGCTGAAGGCGAGCAGGGCGAACATGATGTCGCTGACCCAGTCGTTGTGGAGGGGGTTGTGGTCGGAGAAGCGCCAGAGCTGCCAGTGGCCTCCGCGCTGCTCGGAGAGGCCCTCGATGAGCTTGACGCAGACGCCGAGCAGGCCGACGATGCCGCCGGCGGCGATGAGGCCGGAGGCGTAGAGCGAGCCGGGGGAGATCTCGGACTCGGTAGTGATCTCGTCGGGGGTGCGATTCTTTGCGAGGGCGCGGTCGACCATCCAGCGGATGACTCCGCCGCAGAAGATGGCGAGGGTGGTGGCGATGGAGAGATAGGCACCGACGGCGAAGGTGAGGGAGCGGATGCCGAGGAGCTCGACGCCGATGACGAGGGCTACGCCGAGGAGAACAAGTGCCCAGGGGAGCTTGCGGCTGAGGATGCCGTTGATGACCGTGGCCATGAGGCGGCCCTGCGGGGCGGCGGCCCTTTCGCTGCCGATGCCCTGTATCCACTGGACTTCGATCTTGCCGGTGGCGGGGTTGTAGAGGTACTTGCCGTCGGCGAGGGTGCTGGAGCCGATGGCGTTGAGGAGAATGTAACTATTTGTGTTGCTTAATTCTTCCCTGCCGGTCGGATTCGTGCTTTGGGTTAATGTAATGCGGTCGCGGGTGAAGGCGCCATTGTTCTGGACACCGTCGGGGAGCTGATTGATCGAGATAGCGACCGGTATGGGCATGCGCTGGAAGGATTCGAGGCCGCGGTTCATGGCGTTGAGCGTGGCTCCGATGGAGAAGAGCGAGACGATGACGCCGATCATGATGGCGAGTTGCTGCTTCCAGGGGGTGGCTCCGATGAGGTAGCCGGTCTCTGAGATCCTGGCTGGTGTCGCCGGCGTTTGATGCGGCGATGCAGACTACTCCGCCGATGGTGATGGCGAGCGCGCCGAAGGCAGGGGCGGTCCAGCCTTTGACTAGGAAGATGGCGGCGGTGGCCATCAGGGTGGCGATGGTCATTCCGGAGACGGGGCTGGCGCTCGAGCCGACTATGCCGACGATTCTTGCGCTGACGGTGACGAAGAGGAATCCGAAGACGACGATAAGGAGCGAGGCTGCGAGGTTGGCGAGGGCGGAGACCTGCGCTCCGGGGACGGGCTTGAACTCGAGGAAGAGAAACATCAGGAGGACGAGCAGGATGGAGCCGCCGAAGACTACCGATGGGGGGAGATCGTGCTCTATGCGGGACGGTGCGGCGTTGGTGGCGACGGATTTGTTACCGATCTTTTTGAAGCCTTGAGTCAGGGCGCTGAGGATGGTGGGGGCGGTGCGGAGCAGGGTGATGAGGCCGCTGCAGGCGACGGCTCCGGCGCCCATGGGGCGGACGTAGGTTCGCCAGAGGTCGGAGGGCGACATCTGAGTGATGAGGACGGTGCCGGGGTAGAGCGGCGCAGAGAGGTGCGAGCCGAAGAAGTAGATAGCCGGCATGAGCACGAGCCAGGAGAAGACTCCGCCGGCGAGCATGACGGCGGCGACGCGGACGCCGATGATGTAGCCGACGCCAAGGTACTCGGGGGTGCAGTCGGCGCGGATGGCGGCGCCTTTGAGCAGGTGCTGGGGGCCGAGGTCGGGCTGGTAGTCGGGCTGCGAGGGCCAGAGGCCGAAGAGGCTGTCGTTCTGGAAGAGCGTGTAGAGGCCGCCGAGGCCGAGGCCAAGGAAGACCCGGCTGGCGAAGGAGCCGCCGCGCTCGCCGGCGATGAGGACGTCGGCGCAGGCGGTGCCCTCGGGGTAGACGAGGGTGTTGTGCTCCTCGACGATGAGCTGGCGGCGAAGCGGAATCATGAAGAGGACGCCGAGCCATCCGCCAAAGAGGGCAAGGGCGAAGATGCGCGAGGACTCGAGGTCGAAGCCGAGGAAGATGAGCGCAGGCAGGGTGAAGATGACTCCGGAGGCGATGGACTGGCCGGCGTTTCCGGTGGATTGGACGATGTTGTTTTCGAGGATCGAGGCCCGGCCGAAGGCTCTCAGGATGGATATAGACAGGACCGAGATGGGGATGGAGGCGGCGACGGTGAGGCCGGCGCGGAGGCCGACGTAGACCGTGACGGCTCCGAACAGAACGCCGAAGATGGCTCCGAGGATGAGGGCGCGGATGGTGAGCTCGGGGCGGGTCTCAGTGGCGGGAACGAAGGGCTTGAAGGTGGCGTCCTGCTGGGTGGTGGCGGGCATGAGGTGGGCGTCTCCCGTGAGCCTGGGGATGGATTCGGTCTGGATGGGAGTGTATCAGCGGAAGAGATAGCAGGGATTGGTCGAAAACATCCAAATGGCTGGTCTGGGAGTCTTACTAGTTCTCAGGTTTGTAATAGTGTGTTAATACTTGAGACTTGCTATGAGCGCTTATCCCGTCCTTTCTGCCGAGAAGATGACCGAAGCCGTTGCGGTGAATGCCGCGCGGAGGCGGCGCGATGTGTTGGAGCTGGCGGTGGGGTATGGGCTGATCCTGGCGGTGATGTGGACGCCGCGGCCGTGGCAGAAGTGGCTCTATGTATCGGCGATCCTGTGGATTGCAACGGCGACGTGGGTCTCATGGGATGGCCGGAAGGCGATGGGGCTGCGCTGGGGCGGGCTGCTGCGCTCGATGTGGGTGGTTGGTGCCGCGCTGGCGGTGGCAGGCGTGGCGATTCTAGTGGCGTCGCGATTGGACACACTGCACCGGCCAGCAGGGGCGGGGTTATTTGTGAAGAGCTTCTGGGGGTACACGCTGTGGTCGTTCGTGCAGCAGTTTCTGCTGCAGGATTTTGTTTTGCTGCGGCTGCTAAGGTTGCTGCCGAGCAGGGGCGCGGCGGTGGCGGCGGCGACGGGGCTGTTCGCGCTGGGGCATCTGCCGAGCCCGATTTTGACGGCGATGACGCTGGTGTGGGGCGCGGTGGCCTGCTGGATTTTTCTGAGGTACAGGAACGTCTGGACGCTGGGGATGGCGCACGCGGTGCTGGGGGTTGGACTGGCTATCGTGGTGCCCGGACGCGTGGACCATAATATGCGCGTGGGGCTGGGGTATCTGCGGTACCATCCGCATCGGATGGTGCGTGGCGGCGCTGGAAACGGCTTGGGGAGCGGGGTTCAGCGGAACCAGAGCGACCATAGCGTGTCGACCGATGAGTGGGTGATTGCGGACGATCCGATGCGGCGATCCTGACGCCAGGCTCGGCCGTAGAAGATGCCGGCGACGGCGGCGAGCAGGACGTAGCGCCAGTTGAAGTGCAGGGCGCGTTTATTGAAATGAGACAGCCCGAAGAGGACTGCGGTGAGGGCGAGGGCGGGGGTGCGTCCGAGGCGGCGCTCGAGGAGGTTTTGCAGCCAGCCGCGGAAGAAGAGCTCTTCGGGGACCGCGATGAAGAAGAAGGTGAAGACAAAGGCTTCGATGGCCTGCAGGATCGACGGCCACGCGGCGTGGAAGTGGAGGAAGTTGAGCGCGAGGCCAAGCGCGATGGCGATGGGGGCGTAGAAGGCGAACTCGCGCAGGCCGACGGCGAGGTCGCGCAGGTGCAGGCGGAGATCGAAGCCGACTCCGCCGAGCTGGCGGATGTAGAGGAAGGCGTAGATGCCGGCGTCGAGGAGGAGGATCTTGTTGAAGACGGCGAGGTGCGAGGGCCAGGCGGGCTCGAACCAGCGCAGGTCTACTGCCAGGCCTAAAGTTGCGAGAACGAAATAGTCGCGCCAGTTGCCGCGCTGATCGGGGTCGGCGATGCTCGCGCCATTGAGTAGAGCAGCGATAGCTACAGGGAGCAGCGCGTAGAGGGCCAGCCAGCGCCAGGAAAAATCTCCGGCGGAGGTGGTGACGAGGATGTAGGGGATGCAGAGGACTGCGGGGCAGAGCAGGCGGACAATCGTGGGTGAGGTCTGGGTGAGTCGCGAGAGTTTTTCCGGGAAGAAGGCCGCGACCAGGAACGGGATAAGGGTGAGGATGGCCGCGAGGATGTTTGTGGGAGTGAACATCGGTATTCAGTCTAAGCGGACAATCAACGACGCGTGGATGATGCACTCAGATGAATGTCAGGCTACGCAATTTGAATACACCTAGAGTCGGCGGACTGGGGAATTGATTGGCGCTGGCGGCTGTCCCGGGCTTATACTGTCGACATGGCGCGGTCTGAGTGACCTGGAGCGCCAGCGAGTGAGGTGTGTCTTCAGCCAGTGCTTGAATGACAATGCGCTCGGGAGTATTCGTGCCGGGGTCTCGCCCGGCGCACCGCCTGGTGCTGGAACCGGTGGGGTGGGATGGCGCGTGGTGGCGCGCTTGGCTGGGTCGGCTTTTGAGGATGTAGTTGCAACGGTTTTTCCCGCGGATTGCCGGGTTTGCGGCGGGCCGCTGGTGGGTGCGGGTGCTGTTCCGGTCTGCGATGGGTGTACGTCGCGAATTCAAAGACAATCGATGACTTTATGCGAACGCTGCGGCGAGGCGCTCGATATGGACGGTCTGCGTTATGCCGACTCGCAGATGCCGGCAGAAGGCTTGTTGTGCTCGTTGTGCCGGAGGGTGCCGCCGGAGTTTGCGCGTGCAGTCGCGTATGCGACGTATGACGATGAGCTGCGCGAGATGGTGCACCTGCTGAAGTATGAGCGGATGAGCGCGATGGCTGGAGTGCTGGGCAGCAGGCTGGCTGTGGCGATCGCGGTGCTGGAGGATGCGGCTGCGAAGGAGCTGGTGGTGGTGGCGGTGCCGCTGTTTCCGGCGAAGGAGCGGCAGCGTGGATACAACCAGTCGGTGCTGCTGGCGGACGCTGCGATTGCTTTGCTGAAGAAGAGCGGCTGCGGGTTGAAGCTGACGACGGTTCATGGTGCACTGCGGCGTACTCGGGATACGGAGAGCCAGTTCAGCCTTACTCCGAAGGAGCGGCGGAAGAATCTGCAGGGCGCGTTTGCGGTCGCGAAGAACGCTGCGATTGTGGGGCGCGAGGTGCTGCTGATCGATGACATTTATACGACTGGCGCGACGGCGCGAGAGTGCGCGCGAGTGCTGCGGCGCGCGGGAGCGGCGAAGGTTTGGGTTGCTACGGTGACGCGAGCCCAGCGGGAGATGGTTGCGATGTGGACGGGCAGTTGATGATTGTTGATTGAGATTGATGCCTTGAATTTTGTGACGTGATTCGAAACCGGAGGGCTGTGAGATGCAATCGGGGAAGATGCGGAAACAGAGACTAAGTGGCAATCGACACGCGGGGTTTGGCTCGCAGCACGGCGGCCATGGTGCAGGTCATGCGCAGCGGCCGGGCTCGGATACGGATCTGCGGGCGGGCGTGTTTCGCCAGCCGGCGATGCAGACTCCGGTGCTGGTGCTGAATGCGAGCTACGAGCCGATCAACATCTGCGGAGCGCGGCGGGCGCTGGTGCTGGTGCTGAAGGGCGTCGCGCGCACGGAGGAGGAGCAGGGCGCGATTCTGCATGCGGCGCGAATGCGCGTGGCGATGCCGAGCGTGATCCGGCTGCTGGAGTACCGGCGGATTCCGCATCAGACGCGCGCGCTGAGCAGGAAGAATATTCTGCTGCGCGACAGGAATGCGTGCCAGTACTGCAACATCGTGCTGACGGCCGGAGAGCTGACGCTGGACCACGTGGTGCCGCGATCGCGGGGCGGCCTTTCGACGTGGGAGAACCTCGTCGCATGCTGCCACAACTGCAACCGGCGCAAGGGCAATCAGATGCTGCACGAGCTGACCGACATGAAGCTGCTGCGCGAGCCGAGGCCATTCAGCCTGCATACGTCGCGGCACATCATGCGGATGATCGGAAGCGCGGATGCGGCGTGGCGGAAGTATCTCTATTTTGAGTCGGAGGCGGAGTCGGCGGCTTAGCGAACAAGAGTGTAGATGATTGAGGTTGAAGTCCGGCCTGAGGCTTTCAAGCCTCAGGCTAAATTTTCATCTGGCGGCGTTTTTAGAATTTGTAACCGAAACCGATCGAGATGGTCGGGTAGAACCTTAGCGCGGAGAGGTCGTTCTGGTACTTGTTTCGCTGCGCGGCGATATCACTCTGAATGGTGGGGTTGCTGGCGATGGTCTGGCAGGCGGTGCCATGGGCGTTGCAGGTGGAACCGGTGAAGCCGAGGTTGATGGCCGGATCGCCGACGTAGATGAAGCCTATTTCAAACGGAATGCTGATGTGTTTGTTGGATTTCCTGGGGACGATGTTTCCCCAGCCAACGCTGAAGGTGGGACCGGCTTTGTTGCCGAGAGCCAGGCTGGCGGAGGCGTGAACGGGGTCCGTGATACTGGCGTAGTAGGTGGTGCCGTTGAGGGTGAAGCTTTGATTGGGGTTGAGGGTGGCTGTGCCGGTGATCTGGTTCCCGTTGTAGAAGACGACGCCTCCGCTGAGGTGGAAACCACCCGCGTGGGGAAACCAATCGAGGGCGAGCTGCCCGGAGCCGAGATTGAGGTGGCCGCCGTAGTTGATGTGGTTCTCGCTGATGCTGGTGTTGTAGCGGAAAAAGTATCCGCCGCCGCGCAGATTGAACTTGCGCGCAAGAGGTGTGGCGACGTCGAAGCCGATGCCGCCTATGCCGATTTTGGCGTCGACTCCGATGGAGGAGAAGGGCCTGGCGGAGATCTCGCTATTGGCAACGGCGGAGCTTGCACTTGCTGCGGCCGTGGCTATGGTGGCTGAGGAGATTGCCGGAGCGGAGCTGGAAGACGACTCGGCGGCTACGGGATTGCCAAGTTCGGCGAGATTGGTTTGCGCGACGAGAGTGGCGCCGAAGAAAAATATAGTGAGGGTCAGGCCCATAGATAGTGTGAAGCCGTTCATTTTCATGGGGCTTATCCTTTTAATGACCGAGCTGATTTTTTGTTGGAAGTGGGACTCCATTGGAAGGTATCGTTTCACGACCTGATCCTTCCGACAGCTGGTAATAGAGCTAGTACCGGGCGGTCATTGCAATTACAACGATGGGCGTTAGCTGGGGTGATATATTTCCCCGACTGGCTTGAGTGCCGCGTGACTGACACTGAGGTAAAAGGATCTCCTATGCTCCGTTTTCTGAACGCCGCGTTATTGGTTAGCTTGATGGCTGGTGCAGCGGTGACGATGGCGCAGGCACCCGCTCCGCAACCTGCTGCCTCTGCGTCGCCGTGCCCTCCGCGCCCGACTCCTCCTACGCGCGATCCGCACACGGCTGGCTATGTTGCGGCGAAGGAGTTGGCCGATGGCGCTGTTCCTCCGGCGAACGCGGATGGGAACTTCATCATCGGGCCGACGCACAAGCCCGCGGCGGAGATGGCGGTGCAGGAGGGTGTGCCGCAGGGGACGATTATCAACTTCACCATGGAGTCGGCGGACAGCAAGATCTATCCGGGCATTGTGCGAGACGCGAATACCTGCGGGCAGGCGGACCCGAACGATCCGGCGAAGCTGATTGTGACGACGAGCCATCCTGGCCCTTATACGCGCAAGGTGGCGGTGTATGTGCCGAAGCAATATGTGCCGGGCACGGTTGCGCCGTTTATTGTCGGGGCGGATGGACCGGATGCGCTGCTGTTTACGGCGCTGGATAATCTGATTGCCGAGCACAAGGTGCCGGTGATGATTGCGATCTCGATCGGCAACGGCAGCGGCGATGCGCAGGGCAGCGAGCGCGGCCTGGAGTACGACACGATGTCCGGCAAGTATGCGGAGTTTGTGGAGAAAGAGGTGCTGCCGCTGGTCGAGAAGCAGGCCAATGTGAAGCTGACAAAAGATCCGGATGGCCGGGCGACGATGGGTGGCAGCTCGGGCGGATCGGCCGCGTTGATTATGGCGTGGTATCACCCGGAGCTGTATCACCGCGTGCTGACTTACTCGGGGACGTATGTGAATCAGCAGTGGCCTTCGAATCTGGAGACTCCGCATGGGGCGTGGGAGTTTCACGAGCACATCATTCCGAACAGCACGGTGAAGCCGATTCGGATATGGATGGAGGTTGGGGACAGGGACAACCTGAACATGAACGCTCTGCACGACAACATGCACGACTGGGTGCTCGCGAACGAGAACATGGCGAAGGTGCTGGCGGCGAAGGGCTATCACTACCAGTTTGTATTTGCGGAAAACGCCGGGCATACGGACCGCAGTGTGAAGATGCAGACTCTGCCGGAGGCGCTGGAGTATGTTTGGCAGGGATATCCGATTGCGGCAAAGTAGCGTGGAGGCCCGGTTGAATTGAGGAGGAGTTGTGATTCTGATTCAACTCGATGCAGCGACGCTCGAACACATTGGCTGGGGTGGGGTGACGTTTGCCCTCGGTGTTGCGGTCAAAGCGGGGTTCGACTCGTTCTTCCGGCGGCGGGACGATGCGCAGAAGTTTGTGCTGGAGAAGCGAGCTGGATTTCTTGAGCAACAATTGAGCAAGTTCTACTGGCCGATCTATCTGCAGCTTCAGAACGACAACTTAATGTATGAGCTGCTGATACAGCGCGACCAAGACCCTACGAGTCCAGAAAGCGTGCTGAGCAAAAAGATCGAGTCGGGCGCGATTCTGCCTAGCCATCAGGCCGTACTTAAGGTGATCGAAGACAACATACATTTGGCCGGAGACAATCATGTATGCGATGCCACACTGCGCTATGTGAGGCACGTGAAGATATACGAGATGTTGAGGGCAGCGGAACTGAAGGGCGATCCGATTAACCACGGGCAGGAGTATCCAAAAGAATATTTTCCTCTCATAAAGAACCGTGTAACGGCGTTGCAGGCGGAGTATGACCGTCTGGTTCAGCTGATCCGGTTAGATAAGGATTCCGAACTTCCTCCGCAGCCATAGCCGCATTGAGTTGTGTGGTGCAGTGGACACTCGGCGGCTTGACTACTTCGGCTGCGGTACGTAGGCGAGGTTGTCGGTTCCGTTGAGCGGGTCGTTGAAGGTGACGCGCGCGCCGAGGGCGTGGGTCAGGTCGGGGATGTCGTAGTGGAGCAGGACTCCGGGTACGATGTCGACGGGGGCGTTGAGCGGGAGAGGGGCTTTCAAAAGGCTGTCGTAGCTGGAGAGCGCGTGGTCGATGGTGATGTGCCTGAGGCGCGAGTCGAGGACGGCGGCGTGGAGCAGGACGAGGCCCATGTGGCCGCTGGCGACGGCGGTGATGTTGGCGGGGTCGACGTCCTTGCGGGTGACGAGGTAGTCGGTGGCGCGGATGGTGTCGTCGACGCGGAGGCCGAGGATGGTCTTGCCGACGAGCAGGGCGCGCAGGGTGGTGAGATACATGTCGCCGAGTACGGGCGACTTGGTCTCCTCGGTGCCCGGAGGCGACGGGCGCGGGTTGACGGCGAGGACGATGTTGCCGGCGTCGGCGAGGGTCTGGAACTGCTGCTTGATTGCCACGGCGGCGGGGCTGGCGCCGTCCATGGGTTCGGGGATCAGGAGGAGGATCGCAGGGTGACGGGCGACGTTCGCGGGATTGCCGATGACGGGGACCGGCCTCGGCACGGCAAGCTCGGCGTGGAGGTCGATGCCGGGCTCGGAGCCGATGAGGAGATGCTCGACGTAATACGTCGCGTTCGAGGGGCCGGTCGTATTTGAGACCAGACCGCGGGATGTCCCGGGGATAGCGTCGGCAGCGGTGACCTTGCGGACTGCGGCGGCGAGTGCCGCGCCGGTAAGGACGGGTCTGCGAGCGGGAATGACCTTGGCGGCGTGCTTGAGGTTGAGCGAGAAGACGGTCTCGGAGTCGGGATAGCTGGTGGCAACTTGGCCTGTAGGCGTGACCTGTAGGGCGTCCTTCGGGAGGCCGTTCGAAGGTGGCGCGGCAGGTGCGGCTCCGGGCGTGCGTACGCGAACCGGCGGGACTATTGGGTGGGTGGCATCGACTCCGGGCTGGAGGTTGACCATGAAGAAGCTGACGATCTTGTCCATGATGGGGCCGAGGTTACCGTGGCCGCCGGGGCCGGTGATGAACTGCAGCGCAGCGGTGGGCGCGATGGTGTTGGTGGTGTCGGGATTGAGAGCGGGTTCGGTCGGTGTGGGCGGGACGGACGTGGGCAGGACGGAGCCGTCGCCGGTGCCTGCGCTGGCGGGGTCGAAGAGCGAGTAGAAGCGGCGGGCCTCGATGACCGTGGAGAGCGCTCCGGCGAAGGGGAACATGTCGTTATAAGTGGCGAGGACCGCGTAAGGACGCGGCGCTACGAGCTCGATCCAGTCGGGGAAGTCGAGCGGCAGGTTTTGCGGGCCCGGCGCGATGAAGCCGGGGATCGACTGCTCGCCGTCCTGCGGGCCGACGGATTTGAGGAGCTCGTCGAAGGAGGTGGTGTAGCAGGCGACGCCGGTGGCCGCGACGCGGCTGTCGAGCGCGGCGGTCAGCGCGGTGATAGTGCCTCCGCCGGAGCAGCCCATGGCGCCGATGCGAGCTGGATCGACCTCGGGGCGCGACATGAGATAGTCGATGCCGCGGATGGCATCCCAGACGAAGTATTTGGCGACGGCCTCGCCGAGCAGGACGGGCTGCAGGCCGGCCTCACCGTGCTCGCCGGTGGGACGGGTGGCGAGCGATTGGCCGGGGTGCGCGGGGTCAGGGTACTGGAGGCGCTCGCCCTGGCCGATGGGGTCGTAGGAGAGGACCGCGAAGCCGTTGCGCGCGAAGGTGGCGGCCTGTTGATAGTCACTCGCTTTGCCTGTAGCGCCGTGGCCCGGCGCCATGATGATGGCGGGCAGCTTCGTACCGGCCTTGCCGTCAGGGACTCTGCCGTTGCCGTCGGCGATCCCGGTTTTGCTGTCAGGAATATAGAAGAGCGCGGTGACGTGGAAGCCGGGCTGCGAGTCGTAGAGGATCTTCTCGATGCGAAAGCCGTCCGCCTGCGTCGAGCCGAGGACCCGCGCGTTGAGCGGCGTCTTCTCCGGCAGCGGGCCGATGAGCGAGAGGATTTTGGCGCGGACCTTGGCCTGGCGGGCCTGGGCCTCGGCGCGGGTGTTGATGGCGGCGACGCTGGCGCGGCGAGCGGCGGTGTACTTGGCGGCGGTGTCGTTCAGCGACTCGCTGAGGGCGCGGCGGCCGGCGTTGGCCGGGCTGTTGGGGTCGGCGCGGACGAGGGGTGGCGCGCCACCCGGACGTGCTGCGGTAGCGGGCTGCGTTTGGACCTGGGGCTGACTTTGGGCCTGTGCCGGAGCGGCGGACGTCAGCAGGGTTACGGCGACGAGCAGGACCGCGGCGTAGGTTGGGGTGGGCAGAGGAGTAGGCATGACCCTGCCTTCTTACACTTTTGCCGCTTCAGTGGTCAAGGTAGGACCAATTTCGCCGGTTTCTGGCCAAGAACTATCTTTATCAATCCATTGGATATCGGATCCGATCTCTTCGCTGGGTTGTTGCCGGATTCGAGAGGCTATCCCGCCACGCTGCTGGACTTGCAGGCTGGAGTGGAAAATTTGTTCGCATAAATGGACGTGCCTTTGCGCATATCGTTGTGATACTCTCCGCGCACAAGAAAATACAGGTTCGGCCCTCGTTTGGTGAGGCGCGTAACCAGATTTCCAGACTCCCGGGCCATCAGAGTGAGAGGTAAGTGTCATGTTTACACGGCGGGATAGCTTAATTGCGACAATTGTTTTCAGCCTGACGATGGCATCTGCTGCGAACGCCGGTCAGGCCAAACCGGCTGCGGGCGGAGCCAAACCGGGCGGAGCGGCTGCCGCGGGTGCTCCAGCAGAGCCTTGTCAAACCAATGGTGTGGTCGAAGCGGCGAATACGGTGGCAACCACTACCACTGCCGTCGGCAAGACCGCCGACGCCCTCGGCACAACCAGCGACAAACTGGACACGATGGAGACCAAGATGAACAAGGTCTTCTCGGGCTTTAAGAAGACCCCGCCTCCACCGCCCGCCAAGCCCGCTGCGACAACGACGGCTACGACAGCGAAGCCGGCGCCGGTACCAGCGAAGCCGGCGGCAGCTCCCGCCGCGGCTGCGAATGTAGCGTCGACAGCTACAAATGCGCAGAGTGCTCTGGGCGGTGCGCCGGGAGCCGCAGGCGCAGGAGGTGGCGGAGCTCCTTGCAAACCAGCTGACAAAGCAGTCGCGGGAATTGGTGGTACGCCCGTGCCTATCGCCGCGCCACCAACGTTTACGCCGATGCCCGACGGCGACTACATGCTGGGGTATGTTGCGCCCGGCGGAAAACAGCCGACCTATGCCAAGGTGAAACAGGTGCAGAATCCGACTCAGGCCTCAGCAGCCTATCCGCGTGACGGCGTCTACTCCGACGGCAAGATGTATTACATGGTGTCGGACGGCAAGCTGATCCTCGCTCCCATGGCCTCAGCAGGTGGAGCGAGCGAAGGCAAAGGGGCTCCAAGCGGCGCTGAGGCCAAGGCAGTAGCGCCTGTGGCTGCTGCACCAGCACCAGCACCCGCGGCACCCGCAGCGGCTGGACCGGCATCCGGGCTGGTGGCGGACGTGACGGGAAGCGACATGATCGTCAACATCGGAACGTCGACCGGGGTCAGGGTTGGATCGACGCTGGACGTGGTTCGCCCGCGTGTCATCAAAGACCCGGCGACCGGCAAAGATCTGAAGACGGTCGACACCAAGCTCGGGACGGTGACGATTACCAGCGCGGATGCGACGTCGGCGACGGGCAAATACACCGGTACTGCGACGAAGGTCGGCGACACAGTGAGGGTGCCACAGTAAACTCTGTGCGCGGAGAAATGAAGTAAGCAAGAAGCGAAGGCCGCCTTGGTGAGGCGGTCTTTCGTGCATCTGGCTTGTCAAAAAAAATATTAAGTGCCTAAATAAGTTACATTTTTACATTACCGTCATGGTTACATTTCTATTTCCTAGGTGGCGGTGGTTTTTGGTCGTCGTCCTGCCCGGTCGTCGCGGGAGCAGTTGTGGCCGGAGCGCTGGCGCCCGGAGAGTTGGGGGTGGCAGGCGCCGGGCCTTTGTTGGTAATGTCCTCGCCGTTATAGATGATGCGGCTCTTGGTATGGAACTGCTTGTAGTCGGTGTAGCGGACGACATTGCGCATGTGGACTTCCTGCGAGAGTGCGCCATTCTGGGCCTGGAAGTGCAGGACGCCTTCGGCCTTGGTGTAGGTGGGGAACCAGTATTTGCCGTCTATCTGTTCGTAGTAGGTGGTGAAGGGTGGCTGCAGGTCTTCGTGGCCGCGTCGCGTGTCCTGCGGTACGGTCTTGCCGTTGACGAGCACGATCTGGAAGTCCTGCTGGTCGACCCAGACCTTGCCCTCGAAGTAGTGCTTACCCTTTTCAAGGGTCCTGGGGCCGGCGGTGAAGACGTAGGTCTCGAGGTCGTCAACCTTCTGGCGGCCGAGGTAGGTGATGTCGTACTTGGGCAGGTCTTCGGTGGTCAGGATGAAGGGCAGACGATGCTCGATCTCGTCGAAGTCGACCGGCGACATGATCACCCGCTCGAGCGTGTTCGCCGGAGCGAAGACGACGTGCTCGGCGCGCTTGCCGTCGTCGGTGAAGGTGATGTCGGTGACCTGCTGGTACTCTCCGTCGGGCCTGCCGGTGTCGTCGGAGATGGTGTCGACCTTGACCGTCTGGCGGAAGGTATAGTTCTCACGCGCCTTGGCGAACTCACTCTCGCGGGCCGCAAACTTTGTGATCACCTCCTGGGGGGTCAGGCCGGCGGGCGGGGTCGGATCGAGCGGGCCAAAGCCGGCGGGCTCGTCGTCCGCCATGGCTGGATTTGCGACAGCAGCGAAGGCGGGCGCAGGCCACGCCGATACCAGGAGCAGTGTCGAAGCTAGAGTAACCCCGAGGAATGCGATGGGAATCACCGCGTGTCTGGTCTGCTGCTTCATTTTGCGAGATCTCCTTACTCCCAGAACAGATAGAGCTGTTGTCCGCAATTCGGTTCCTTGAACATAATCCACGGCAAGCGGATGTCCGGGGGAATCCGATAGAACAGCCGGATCGCGGCCGGGGCCCAGGCTCCCTGCAAAGACTTCCTTCTAAGAATAGACGCGGAATACGGAGATTTGGTCATGGATTTCGATTTCGGCAGCTCTGGAGGACAACTGTCTCTTTATTGGCCGTTGGCAGGGGCGTTGCTGTGTGTGGCGGCGGTGGTCTGGGGATTGCTGCGGCGAATGAACCTGCTGGCCACCGAGCGCCGGCGGGAACGGCGCCTGCGCGAGGAGCTGGAGGCCTATGCGCGTCTGGATGTAAGAGTTTCCGAAAATAGCAGCTCGCTCAGCGGCTCGCCCGACCCCACGCCGGGCGACATCCGCGATCTGGGCAAGCGGGTGTGCCGGGCTGTAGCAGAAGTAAGCGCGTTCCCCCGGGTGGCGATGCTCGCGAAAGACGCTGAGGGCAGGCTGTTTGTGGCGGGAAGCGCGGGGGTGGACGACCTGACGATACAGGCGCTGAATGGATGGGGCGAACGCGCCAGGGGGCCGCGGCTCTCGCTGAGGATGGGCCCGGAGCGGAATGGGAGCATCGGCGGCGCGGGGCAGCGGCTGGGGTATCGCGACCCGGTAGCCGTGAAGCCCTGGACGAGGAGTTTTGCACTGGAACTGAGGCATGAGCCGGTGGTGAAACTGGCGCGCACCGCAGGATCGGAGCAAGGTTGCGCCGAGGTATGGGTCGCTCCGCTGTGGACGACCGGCGGGCGGATGATAGGGGCAGTGGTTGTCTGCGGGGTTGAGGGCTTGGATGGGGCTAAGGGCGTTCGCAGGACAGCAGGGGAAGCGATGGAGGATGCGCTCTCGCCCATTGAAATGCTGGCGGCGAAGCTGGCGCGGGCGATGGAGAACTCCGCCCTGGCCGACAGGCTGCTGCGCTCCGAAAGATTGGCCGGGCTGGGGCAGTTGGCAGGCGGGGTGGCGCACGCCCTGAACAATCCGCTGGCCGCGGTGATGGGTTACGCGGAGCTGATTGCCGAGACATCCGATGAGGAGCGCGTGAAAGAGGACGCCGCGATGATTCTGCGCGAGGCCGTCAGGATGCGCGAAACCGTCCAAAGTCTTGTAGACCTGTGGCGGCCGGCGACTCCGGTTGATCAGGCCGTGGACATGATGGCGCTGGTGCGAGAGCTGGCGGAGGCCTGCGAGCAGAAGCTGAAGGCGCGGGACGTTCGCCTGGTGGTGGAGGCCGGAGAAGACGGAGCCGTCGTGCTGGGCAGCAAATACAGGCTGCAACAGGTGCTCGAGCATCTGCTGAACAACGCGGCGCAGGCGGTGGCGGCGGCTCCGGCTGCAGCAGGCGAAAGACATCTGATTCGCGTGACCGTCCGGCAGGACGAGCGCGGCGTGCAGGTGATTGTGAGCGACTCGGGGCCGGGTTTTGTCGAGCCCGCGCGGGCCTTCGACCCGTTCTACACCGGGCTGCGGCCGGGCCAGGGCGCCGGGCTGGGGCTCGGACTGAGCGTCTGCTACGGGATCGTCCGCGAGCACGGCGGCGAGATAAGCGCGTTCAATCTACACCCGCGCGGCGCGGCCGTGGTGCTGGAGCTGCCCGCAGGATCGGCGGTGGAACCGGAGTGCGTTGTGCACGAGCAGGCGCAGGGATAGAGGGTAAAGGGCACAGGGCACAGGGCAACGGGTAGAGGCTTAAGAGGCTGCTGAAAAGTCTTTGCTTTGAAGGGGCGGGACTGGTAGCCCAATGCTTTAGCTTTGGGTCTCCGCGCCGTAAAAGCAATAATTCCAATGGGCTTTAGCCCCCGAGGGAATGTTTATGTGGACCAAAAGGGACTTTTTCAGCATCCTCTTACCGGCAGCACCTAGGGCCAATCCGCCCTGGCCGGCTTGACAAAACTCGCCCTCAAAACCACCCATCAAGCTCGAAAGCTACCCTCGCTTTGACCTGAGATCAAACCCGAAGTCCAAACCTAAACCGCATCTTTCGAATACTTTGCACACAAAATGGGGGTGGGTGCCTAGCAATCTTACGCCTGCCAGACGGTGTTGACGCCAGCCACGGTTTGGACGATGCGGTCCCGGCCAAGTTCAGCGCCTATCCTTATATATGAGGCATATATGAGGGCGGAAGGCTGGTGGAGTTTCACCCACAGCTTGAGGCGGCGGCACGTGGTGAAAACCTCTTTAGCCGGATGTAGACTGACGCGATGGTAAAGAGTTTGCAGCGAATGATCGGCTTGGTAGTGGTCGCAGCCTTTGGGCTGTCGACCGGAGTGTGCGTGGGGCAGGGTGCAAGCGCGTCTGGAACCGCAAAGCGACCGATGACGTTTGCGGACCTGATGGCGATGAAGCGCGTGAGCGATCCGCAGATTTCACCGAGCGGCAAGTGGGTGATGTTCTCCGTGACGGAGGTGAATCTCGAGAAGAACACGAAGATCAATAACCTGTGGGTGGTGCCGATTGAAGGGGGCGCTGGTGGGGGAAAAGAACGGCAGCTTACGTTTGGCGATGTCAGCCAGACGAATGGACGCTTCTCGCCGGACGGCAAGTGGGTCTCGCTGACCTCGGCGGGCGGGGGCTCGTCGCAGATATGGACGGCGGCATGGGACGATGCAACGGGAACGATGCAAAAGCCGTATCCGCTGACCAATGTGTCGACCGAAGCGGATGGAGCGATATGGTCGCCGGACTCGCAGCGTCTGCTGTTTGTGTCGAGCGTGTATCCGGAGTGCTCCGGCACATTGGAGAAGGCCGCTACGTGGGCCGAAGAAGAGGCTTGCGATAAGGCGAAGGATGAGGCGGCAGCGAAGTCGCCGGTGAAGGCGCAGGTGTGGGATGAGCTGCTGTACCGGCACTGGGACCACTACACAGGCGAGAAGCGTAGCCATGTGCTGGTGGTGTCGCGCGCGAACGGCGAGGAGATTCGTGACCTGACGCCCCGTAGCGCAGTTGGGGATGCGGAGACGCCGACGTTTTCACTGGGCGGGCCAATTGGATATGCGTGGGCTCCGGACTCGAAGGAGATCGCATATGTAACCAATCTTGACAAAGTTCCCGCGGCTTCTACGAATAACGATGTATTTACGTTACAAATTGATGTGCCGGCTGCGAAGGCAGTGAAAATTTCGACCTCGCCTGGGAGTGATGATGCTCCGGCTTATTCGCCGGATGGGAAGTATCTGGCATTTCGGTCGCAGGCGCGGGCTGGGTTTGAGTCGGATTTGTTTCGGCTGATGCTCTACGATCGTATGACCAAGAGCCTCCGAGATGTTCCTCTAGTGGATGAAGGCTACTCTGGGCCCCCGGCGATTGTCGTTCTTAGACCTGGTGAGAAGCCGCCTCCAGCAGTCGCGACTCCGGCACCCCTGAAACGCGACTTGGACCTTTGGGTTGATGAGTATCTCTGGGCGAGCGATTCTCAGAGAATTTTCTTCGTTGCCGGCGACAAGGGGCAGGAAGTTATCTATGGCACGAATGTCCCGTCGGGAAATTTACATCGTTATGGAAAGATCGTCGGTTCCAGCGTCGCAGGAGAATGGAGCAGTCTGATTCAGATTGGTCCTGGCTATCGCTTGGCTGGGCTCCTGATGAAAGTGGACAAACCTGCCGAAGTCGCGATAGCAAATCTGTCCGAGATGGATGACACCGGGTTTGTAAACGTTCAATCACCGTCGGCAAGGAAGACGTTCAATCTTCGCGAAAGAGTGACGCCAGGGACGCCAAATTACCTCACCCACGTTGACGACGCTCTTCTGTCCCGATTAGAGATGGCACCGCTGGAGCCGTTTTGGTTTGTGGGTGCTGAGGGGACGAAAATCGAGGGTTTTCTGATCAAGCCGCCGAACTTCGATCCGAACAAAAAATATCCCATGAAGTTCCTGATGCATGGCGGACCGCAGACGGCCTGGGGGGATAGCTGGAGCTATCGGTGGAACTGGGAGTTGATGGCGGCGGATGGGTATGTGGTGGTCGGCGATCAACCGGCGCGGGTCGACGGGGTATGGGCAGAAGTTTGTCGATGAGGTGAGCGGCGACTGGGGCGGTCGCGCGTATGAGGATCTGATGAAGGGGCTGGACTATGCCGAGCAGCACTACTCGTTCATCGACAAGGAGCGCGAGTGCGCGCTGGGCGCGAGCTATGGCGGGTTTATGGCGGACTGGGTGCTGACGCATACCAATCGCTTCAAGTGCATCGTGACGCACGACGGCATGTATGACCCGGTGAGCGCGTATGGCACGACCGAGGAGCTATGGTTCAACGAGTGGGAGTTCAGGCGGCCGCAGGACTTTCCGCCGGATGGGATGGGTTCCCGGGACAGGGCAAGGGCGCGGGACAGGTAGCGCAGCCTTGGCGGTATCAGAATCTGCCGGCCGAGCAGGATCCATTCAGGAAGTGGTCGCCGATGCTGCACATCAAGGATGCGAAGACGCCTACGCTGGTGATTCACTCGCAGCGGGATTACCGGCTGGATGTCTCGCAGGGGTTCGAGTTGTTTACAGCGCTGCAGCGGATGGGTGTGCCTTCGAAGTTTCTCTACTTCCCCGACGAGGGGCACTGGGTGTTGAAGCCGCAGAACGCGCAGCTCTGGAATGCAACGGTGGAGGACTGGTGCGATCGCTGGACGCACAGCGGTAAGTATGCAGGGACGGCGAAGTAATGGCGTTTGCGCGGGCGAAGAAGCGAGAGCCGGTGGGTGAGGCAGCGCTGTTTGAATACGCGGTGGGCGTGCTTGCGCGGAAAATGAGGACGGTGCGCGACCTGAAGCGGCTGATGCGGAACCGCGCGGAGGAGGGCGACGCCGGCGAGCGAGCGATGGACGCTGTTTGCGCGCGGCTGAAGGAGCTGGGGTATCTATCGGATAAGCGCTTTGCAGCGGACTATGCGCGGCTGCGCAAGGAGAACGAGAAGTTCGGGCGGCGCAGGGTGCAGCAGGATCTGATGCAGAAGGGCGTTCACAAAGAGCTGATTGCGACGACGCTTGCGAAGGCCTACGACGAGGTGGATGAGGCGGCGCTCGCGCGGGAGTATGTGGCTCGCAAGCGGATGAAGAAGCCAAGCGGCGAGAATGCGCAGAAGGAGACGGCGCGTGTGATGGGACGGCTGGCGCGTGCGGGGTTTTCTTCGGCGGCTATATATAAGGTGCTGCGCGAGTGGGAGCTGCCGGAGGAGGCGATGCCGGTGGAGGGTGGCGCGGACTCAGGCTCGTATGCGGAACGAGACGATTTGCCGGAGTTCTAAATGGCGCGGATAGCTCGGGCCGGGAGCATGAAGAGCGCGGCGATGAGATCGAAGACCCCGCCCACGACGATGCCAACCAGACGGAAAGGCAGCAGCACGAGCCAGATGAGCGGGTAGAGGATCAGAGCGGCGAGGGCAACAGGCCAGCAGACGACGAGCAGGATGCAGAAGAGGAGGAGTTTGAGCATAAAGTCTCCGGACATAGTTTAACTGAAGGGAAGATACGCTGAAAGGGTGAGGGTTGTTCCGTGGCCGGTGGAGTGAACACAGAGATTCAGCGGGTGGTGGCGGTGGACTGGTCGGGGGACCAGGGGCCGGGCCAGCGGAAGAAGATCTGGGCAGCGGTTTGGACGGATGCCTCTAAAGATGACGGCGGGAGAGTGCTGCTGGAGAATGGCCGGTCGCGCAAGGAGTTGGTGGAGTGGCTGGTCGAACTGGCGCGGGAGACTCCGCGGATGGTGGTGGGGTTCGACTTCTCGTTCAGCTTTCCGCTGTGGTTTCTGCGCGAACTAGAGATCGGGTCGGCGCTGGAGTTCTGGCGCTTGGTTGCCGACGGGCAAGGTGAGGCGTGGCTGCATAAAGATTGCGAAGACGCGCGATTCTGGGGCAAGGCGGGATCGCGGAGGACGGGGAAGAAGCCGGCGGAGTTCTGCGGCGAGCATGCGCACCGCATGCTGCGACGCGCGGAGACGGCGTTGAAGGTGCGCGCAGAAATTACCGATCCGCTGCAGGCGGCGAAGATTGCGGGGATCGCGCCGAAGTCTACGTTTCAGATTGGCGGAGCAGGATCCGTGGGGACGGCTTCGTTGCGGGGCATACCGGGGCTGCTGCGGCTGCGGGAGGCAGGCTTTGCGGTGTGGCCATTCGACGCGCCTCGGCTAACGCTCGCGAAGCCGGGGCCTATGGCGGTGGAGATTTATACGCGGCTGATGACGGGCGCAGTGAATAAGAGCAGCGAAGCCGCGCGAACGGCCTACCTGGCGAAGAAGCGTAAAGAAAATGTCCTATACGCCGGGCTTTCGCGAGCGGTGCTGGCGAAGGCGCGAGCATCGGAGGACGCATTCGATGCTCTGGTGAGCGCGATGGTAATGGTGGAGCATTGCGGGGAGTTTCCGCGGTTGCAGCGGTTGGAGGATGAAGTGTTTCGGCTGGAGGGGCATACGTGGGTGCCGGGCCTGGTGGGTTAGGCCAGGCGTGAGAGTCAGGCTGATAAACTTTTAAGTCTATGACCAATCGTTCAGGCAGCCAGATTCGTGAAGACTTTTTGCGGTTTTTTGAGGGCAAGGGGCACCGGCGGGTGCACTCGTCTTCACTGGTGCCGGCGAACGATCCTACGCTGCTGTTTACTAACGCGGGCATGAATCAGTTCAAGGATGTCTTCTTGGGCGCGGAGCGGCGGGACTATTCGCGGGCGGCGACCTCGCAGAAGTGCGTGCGCGCAGGCGGAAAGCACAATGACCTCGAGAACGTGGGATTTACGCGGCGGCACCATACGTTTTTTGAAATGCTGGGGAACTTCAGCTTCGGCGACTACTTCAAGAAGGATGCAATCGCTTACGCGTGGGAGCTGCTGACCTCGCCGGAGTGGTTCGGGATCGCGCAGGATCGCTTATACGTCACCATCTTCGAAGGCGATGCCGCAGTGCCTCGCGATTCGGAGGCTTATCAACACTGGCTGGAGGTGGGAGTTCCGGCGGAGCGGATCTTCGAGCTCGGCGCAAAGGATAACTTCTGGGCGATGGGCGATACGGGGCCTTGCGGGCCCTGTTCGGAGATCTACTACGACCTGGGCGTTGAGGCCAGTGAGCATGGCAAGGACATGCCGTTCGGCGAGGACGACCAACGGTATGTAGAGATCTGGAACCTGGTGTTCATGCAGTTCGACCGCTCGATGGGTAGCGAGGGACCGGTGCTTACTCCGCTGCCGAAGCCTTCGATCGATACCGGCATGGGGTTGGAGCGGGTTGCTTGCGTGTTGCAGAATGTGGTGAGCAACTATCAGACGGATTTGTTTACTCCGCTAATTGCGCGGGCTGCGGAACTGACGGGATTCACTGCGATGACCGCTGCCGAGGCTGCCATCTCGGACGCCAAGGGCGCGGCTTCGCTGAGGATTATCTCGGACCACGCGCGGGCAGCTACGTTTTTGATCAGCGATGGTGTCCTGCCGGCGAATGAGGGCCGAGGGTATGTGCTGCGGAAGATTCTGCGGCGCGGGATTCGTCATGGACGGCTGCTCGGGCAGGAGAAGCCGTTTATGCATGAGATGGTCTTTGCAGTTCGGGATGAGATGAGCGTAGCTTATCCGGAGTTGAAGGACACTGCGGAGCGGGTGGCGAAGGTGGTGCTTGCGGAGGAAGAGCAGTTCGCGAGGGTGATCGCAAATGGAGCCTTACAGTTCGACCGGCTGATAGACGAGCAAATACGATTGAAACAGGAAGAGAGGTTTGTAAGTGGACAATGGCCTACTAGAACACTGCAAGATCTAAAGGATTATCAAGAAACTGGACGGCTCGACACACGGGGCACGGTTGTCGATGGTGCTGAGGCCTTTCGCGTCTACGAAACTTTTGGCCTGCCACTGGACTTTATGGTTGATGCCTCGCGGGATGCGGGTATTGCGTTTGATATGGCTGGCTTCGAGGCGGCAAAGGAGGAGGAGCAGGCGCGTGCGCGAGCTTCCTGGAAGGGTGGATCGCAGAAGTCGGCGGCGCCGGTTTATCGGGAGTTGGCTAAGACGGAGTTTGAGGGATACTCGGCGCTGCGGGTGGATGGGGCGCGTGTGCTGGCGCTAGTGAAGGACGGTGTGGGCGTGCCGGAGCTGAAGGGTGGCGAGGAGGGTGAGGTTGTGCTGGATGCCACGAGCTTTTATGCGGACTCGGGCGGGCAGGTTGGCGATATGGGTTGGCTCTACTCGGCCGACCACAATGTGATGGTGGCAGAGGTGAGCGGCGCGACCAAGCCGGTGCAGGGCGTGTTCGCGCATAAGGTGCGAGCGAACGCAGACGATTGCGGTAGGCGATACGGTGGATACGGTGGTCGACGCGGTGAACCGGCGTGCGACGGAGCGGAACCATACCGGGACGCATCTGCTGCACGCGGCGCTGCGCGAGGTGCTGGGCAAGCATGTGAAGCAGGCGGGCTCGTTGAACGATGCGACGCGGCTGCGGTTTGATTTCTCGCACTTTGCGGGCGTGGCCGATGAAGAGCTGCGCGAGGTCGAGGACATCGTGAACCAGCAGGTACTGGCGAATACACCGGTGCAGACGCTGGTGGATGTGCCGATCGACGTCGCTGTGAAGGAACTGGGCGCGATGGCGCTGTTCGGCGAGAAGTATGGCGAGCGCGTGCGCGTGGTGAAGATTGGCGACTTCTCGACCGAGCTGTGCGGCGGCACGCATACGGCGGCGACGGGCGAGATAGGGCTGCTGAAGCTGGTGGGTGAGAGCTCTGTGTCCAGCGGAGTGCGGCGCGTCGAGGCGATCAGCGGGACGGGCGCGCTGTCGGAGTTCCGGCGCGACTTTGATGTAGCTCGAGTGGTCGGAGCTTTTGCGGGATCGAGTGATGCTTCGCCGGCAGACGCGCTGCGCGCGAAGATCGCCGCGCAGGAAGAGGAGATGAAGAAGCTACGGCGCGAACTTGATGCGGTGCGGATGAAGGCCGCGGCAAGCTCGGTTGGAGATGCTGCGTCGTCAGCGATCGAAGTAAAAGGCGTGAAGGTGCTGGCACAGCGGGTGGATGGAGTGGAGAAGGCACAGCTGCGCGATCTGGTCGATCAACTGCGTGGGAAGCTCGGCTCCGGAGTGGTGGTGCTGGGCGCGGCTGTCGATGGTAAGGTTTCGCTGATCGTCGGCGTAACTAAGGACCTGACGGCGAAGGTGCAGGCAGGCAAGATTGTGGGCACGCTGGCAGGGATGGTCGGAGGCAAAGGCGGCGGGCGGCCCGATCTCGCTGAGGCCGGCGGAAGCGATGTCGGGGCGCTTGATGGAGCGCTTGCGAAGGCTTCGAATGTGGTGGAGGATTTGCTGGGGTAGTCCGCACTCACAGCTTTTGAAGCGGATTTAGATTCGAACGAGGAGTGTCGGGATGAATCGCAGGGAGTTCGTGAAGATCTTCGGCGTGTCGGCTGCTGCGATTCGCGCGACATCATTACATGCACTTACGAGGGATCACGTGATCGTGGCGGGTGCGGGGATTATGGGCGGCTCGATTGCCTATCATCTTGTGAAGCGCGGTGCGCGAGTGACGCTGTTGGAGAAGGACGCTCCTGCGACAGGGACGACGAAGAACTCCTTTGCGTGGCTGAATGCTTCGTCGAAGTCGCCGCGTTCTTACTACGATTTGAATCTCGCCGGTGTAGCGGGATGGCGCCGGCTGGAGCTCGAATTAGGCAAAGATGTTCTGCCGGTGCAGTGGGGCGGCGGTCTGCAGTGGACGACGTCCGATGCGGCGGGCATCGAGTCGATGAAGAAACACGTGCGCGAGCGGGCGGAGTGGGGCTACTCGGTGCGCATGGTGGATCGCATCGGTTTCGACGAGCTGCTGCCCGGAGCGAACCCGGGCGACTTTGGCGCAGCAAACTTCGCGGACCAGGAGGGTACAGTCGATCCGGTGGCTGCGGCGAAGGCTCTGGTCGAAAAGGCGAAGCAGCTTGGAGCGCAGGTCATCTATCCGTGCGAGATTACGGATATGGTCACGGGCACCGGAAAGATAACCGCGGTGAAGACGACGCAGGGCACGATGGAGTGCGACTACGTCGTGCTCGCGACGGGCAACGACACCGAGCGGCTGGCGGCCAAGGTGGGGATGAATGTGCCGTTGAAGGATTCGCGCGGCATCCTCGCGCACAGCGCGCCGTCCGCCCCGGTGGTGAAGCGCGTGGTGATGGGGCCGGGCTCGGACATCAAGCAGAACTTCGACGGCCGTGTCGTTACAGGCGCGAACTTTGGTGAGAGCGGCGATCAGCTGGCGACGCCGGAGCTGGGCAAACAGCTTCTGGCCAAGGCGGCGGAGTATATGCCGGCGCTGGCGGTCGTGAAGCTCGACTACATGACTCTCGGCCACAGGGTGATGCCGCAGGACGGTCTGCCCATCGTCGACCGCAGCTCCCGCTATCCGAACCTTCACGTGGTGGCAATGCACAGCGGCATGACGCTGTCTCCGTATATCGGGCAGCTCGTGTCGGCGGAGGTGCTCGATCAGCTCAGCATCGACGTGCTTGCGCCTTATCGCACCGCGCGGTTTGCCTGAGCGGCGCGAGGCCTGCTTTCCTGACAGCTATTTGTTTTCATCTTTTTCGAGAAGCAGCCGCGCCTCTTCGAGGTTCAGGGCGTTGCCGTCGATGACCAGCTCATATTCGCCGGCGTTATCCGGGACGGAGAAGACGCCCTCCACAGTGTGGCCATAGTGCCGTAAAGACTGGACGAGAAGCTCGATGTCTACCATGCGTGAAAGTGTACAAGAGTTGCCGCCGCAGGGCATCTCGCGTTCAGAATTGAGCCGTCGGAGAACGGGTAATTGACGCAGCAGGTGGTGGTTTGCGCGGGCACAATACGGTGTGGTGTTTGCCGCGCATCCTCAATGGGTAGGGGAGTATCGGGGGGAGTAACCGAGGCGGCTTTTCGCGGGCGGCAGGCGGCGCGACCCTTAAACTGGGGGTTGATGGTGGCGCTGAAGACAATGCGGCTGAGGTGGGTTTGGGGTGCGGGTTGCGCCGTAGCGGTGTGCTGTTGCGCGTCGGTTTGGGCTGGACCGGTGTGGGCAGCGAGGCCGGCGTCTTCATCGACGGCCGCGGCCAGGAGTTCGAAGGCAGCGCAGGCGACTCTGACTCCGTGGGAGCTGGCCGAGCGTGGCCGCGAGACGCTGGAGGCGATTCCCGAGGAGAGCAGGACCAAGGCCGACTACACGGCAGCGATGGACGGCTTTCGCGCCATCTATCATGAGCGCCCCGGCGATGTTCATGCTCCGAGCGCGGTGTACGCTGTGGCGGAGCTGTTGGAGGAACAGGGACGCACGCTGCATGACACCAGAACACTGAAGGCCGCGGTCGGGCAGTATGAGTTTTTGCGGACGCAGTATCCGGGCAGCTCGCTGCGAGTGATGGCGTTGTTGGAGGAGGCGCAGATTGAGGCCAACGACCTCGGCGACGTGGTGGCGGCGAAGGAGCGGTACACGCTATTTCTGAAGCAGTATCCGTCGAGCGGACATGCCGAAGAGGCACGGGCAGGTCTTGATGCTCTGATGACCTCCGCATCGTCGAGGGATCAGGCTCGAGCGGTTGGGACGCAGAAGGCTTTGCCGGCCAAAGCGAAGAGCAGGACGAGTGCCTCGGCTCCGACCAGTTTCGCTGTGAGCGAACCAGTTACAGGAGCGAGTTTGCTGGGGGCTACGCCGGTGACGCGCGCGACCGTTGCAACGCCGGTGTCGAGCGCAGCGGTTACGGCGAATGATGCGGCAACGGATCGGCAAGGAATCTCGATGCCGGTGGACGCGGAGCTGGATGGAATGACCACTGCTGCGGCCACACCGGTGAATGTTGCGAAGAGCACGACGAGCCGTCGGAAGGGCGGACTCGCGCAGGTATCGGGGATACGCCACTGGTCGACGCCAACCTATACTCGCGTCGCGATCGATCTTGGCGACAATGTGACGTATGAAGCGGCGCGCGTCCCGAATCCGGATCGCATCTACTTCGACCTGCATGGAACGCGGCTGGCGCAGGAGCTGGTAGGCAAGAGCTTTGCGGTCACCGATGACGGCTTTCTGAAGAAGATTCGCGCAGCGCAGTTTTCGAACGACATGACGCGCGTCGTGCTGGATGTAAACGACGTGACCGAGTACTCGGCGTTTCTGCTGCCAAATCCTTACCGGCTGATTATTGATATTCATGGCGGGAAGGAGCAGGGCTCAGGGGTCAGGAATCAAGAGTCGGCCACAGCGAGTGCCGGGGCGAGTTCTGCGAGTCCGGCGAGTCCGAATCCGAATCTGATGCCCGCTTCGGTGCCGACGCCCATGCCGGCTCCGGTGGTCAAAGCGACGGCGGCGAAGCCGGTGCCGAATACCGTCTCCACAAAAACCTCAAGCGTCACGGAGATTGCAGCATTGAGCGCGGAGCCCGGCAAGGTAGAGGCCACGACCGTGCCGACCTCGCGGCCCATTGCCGCCAAGGTGACCGAGCAAGTCAAAGGGCCAGAGGCCGAGGGCATTGAGGACAGCCCCGCTACCGGTGTTGTTGCTTCATCAAGCACAGCAGCGGCTATTTCTTCTAAGAGGATTCGAAAGGGCAAGGCCGCCGACGTGAACGCGACGCCGGCGCGGGCGGCGGCGCCGACGGCCGACGGCCAGACATCGCTGGTGCGTGCCCTGGGGCTGAAGGTTGGGCGGATCGTCATCGACGCAGGACACGGCGGGCACGACTCGGGCACCATTGGTGTCGACGGCATCGAAGAGAAGGATGTGGTGCTGGATGTGGCGCTGCGGGTGGGCACGCTGCTGCACGAGCGGCTGGGCGCGGAGATCATCTACACGCGGTCGGACGATACGTTTATTCCGCTGGAGACCAGGACGGCAATCGCGAACAAGGCGCAGGCCGACCTGTTTCTGAGCATCCACGCGAACTCATCGCCGGATGCAACGGCGCGCGGCGTCGAGACGTACTACCTGAACTTTACGTCGTCGCCGGATGCACTGGAGACAGCGGCTCGCGAAAACGCGGTGAGCGATCAGTCGATTCACCAGCTCAGCGATCTGGTGAAGAAGATCGCGCTGAAGGACAAGATCGACGAGTCGCGGGAGTTTGCGAGCGACGTTGAGGCCAGCCTCTATGGCGGGCTGCAACGCGGCAACGCGGGGCTGAAGGACCGTGGCGTGAAGAAGGCGCCGTTCGTGGTGCTAATCGGTGCGAACATGCCGTCGATTCTCGCCGAGATATCGTTCGTGACGAATCCGAAGGACGCGAACCAGTTATCGCAGCCCGAGTATCGGCAGCGCGTGGCTGAGAGCCTCTATAAAGGTGTCGCGAAGTATGCCGGTGGGCTGAGCGCGACGAAGAATACAACCGAGCGAGCGAGCACGAAGTAACCGGTGCTGCGCTCGCAAGGGTGCCGCGAAACGGAGCCCGCGTCATTGCGCGGGCTTGGGAAACTCTTCCACATGGAACTCTCCTTTGTGGCCGAAGTAGATGACCTTCTTGCCGGTGAGATAGGCCCAGTAGGCGATGGTCCCGGCTGCCAGCGAGCGACGCAAAAATTCGGGATAGCGAATCTGATCGGCCTGGGCCATGCGGATAGCGGCGACGAGATCGGTTGAGGAGAAGTCTTCTGCGATGGCTGCAGTGTGCGATGCCAGGCTTTCGCTGTGTGTCTCGCCGTCAGGCATGTAGTAAGTAGCTGAGCCGTGGGCGAGATCAATGAGATACGACTCGACGCCAACCTCGGCCAGAGCTTTGACGACGTTGGGAAAGGTGAGCTGACCAGCTTCCGATGCGGCCAGTGTGTCGTGCATGACGGCGGTATTCATATGTTGCTCCTTATTCAGTGGGGATCTTGTTCAGGCGATTGGCCTGAACGAGTTTCTTGAGAGTTGCGACAAGCTCCTCGCGCTGTTTCGCAGAGAGCACCGCGAAGAACTGCTCATCATTCTGATCGGCCAGCGAGGCCAGCAGTGGGACAAGGCGGCGGCCCTCGGGAGTAAGGGCGATGACCTGGGTTCTGCGGTCTGCGGCGCCCTCTTCGCGTGTCACGAGCTGTTTTCGAAGCAGGCGCTCAACCAGCTTTGAGACCGCGCCCCGCGTGAGGCCTGTGCTCGTAGCAAGCGAGCTCGGAGAGGTCGAGGCGGAGCCGAACATCTCGCGCAGAATGACCCACTCGGCCACCGTAACTCCGCTGGCAAGCAGTTTTTGCGCGAAGGCATGCGAGACATGATTGGAGACGAAGCGCAGCCAGAATCCGATGTGGGCCTTAAGGTCGCTAGGCTGCACCGATTTTTTGTGATGAGTGTTCATGGCCGATGGAGTAAATATAGTTTCCTAGGAAACTATTGTCAAGTTAATTCCCCAAGGCTAGTCAGGTTGCGGCTTTTATCCTATGTCGATGCTTCGCCTTACCTCTTTCTGGCGCAGCGATTGGGAACTAATCGGGCATGCGCGGTGTCTACGCTTACCAATGGCGTGTGGTGTAGTCTGACCCTAGTATGGGCGGTTTTCGGATGAATTTCGGGTTGCGTTGGTTGGGTGGAGCGGTCGTTGCACTGGCGGTGGCTGGTGCGGCGACGGGTGGGTTTGCGCAGGAGACGAAGACGATGCTGGCGTTGCCGCCGACTCCGCTGTTGCCACAGACGCTCGGCAAGCTGACGCGCGTGGCTGACGGTGACGCAGGCGATGGGCTGGACGCGGTTGATGTGGCAGATGCAGTCGTGTTGCAGGAAGACGGGCTGAAGCGCTTTGCGCGGTCGGAGTATAAGGGCGACGGCGCGCAACGTGGAACCGTGACGGTCTACAAGTTCATGGACGCGAGCGGCGCGCTTGCCGCCTTCGACTACTTCCGTCGGCCGGAGATTCGCATCGACCACAAGCTGGGCGAAGCGGCCTCGTTCGATCACCAGGGGCGTGTGATCCTGAACGGTGTAAACGTGGTGCGTGAAGACCTGAACATAGGCGGCGACGCGCTACTGCCGGAGCTCATCGGCAAGCTGCCGAAGGTGGGTGGAACCGCGGCGTTGCCTCCGCTGCTGCCGACTTATCTACCCGCGAAGGGCCTGCAGGTTGAGTCAGTTCGTTATGCGCTTGGCCCCGCGGGATATGAGGCTATGGGCGGCGTGCTGCCCGGCGGCATCGTCGGCTTCGACAAGGCCGGCGAATCGGTGACGGCGAAGTATGCCGGCAAGGGAACGCTGACGCTGCTGCTCTACCCGACGCCGCAGATTGCCGGCGATCATCTCCGTCAGATTGAGGCGCAGGAGCATCAGCAGGGCGTCGCGCAGGGCACCGTGCTGCTGCGGCGCGAGGGGCCGCTCGTGCTGTTGACCAGCGGTGCGTGGAGCGCCGCCGATGCGAAGGCGATGATCGAAGGAATCCATCTGCGCAGCGAGATAACCTTCGACAAGAAGATGCCGCCGGAGTTTCACGCCGAGGTGCAGAAGACCTACAGCCTGCTGTACAGCATCGCCATCTTTTGTGCGCTTGGTGCGCTCGCGGCGGTGGTGCTGGCGCTGTTCCTGGGCGGAGCGCGGGCTGCGATCCGCGTCATGCAGGGCAAACCGGCAGCGACCGAGCCGGAGTTTCTGCGCATCGACCTCCACGGTCAGGTGGCGCCCATCCACACCGACGGACCCGAATTGCGATCGTAGCCGGGCTCGCACCCTGGGGTTGTAGTTGGGCTGGGACGCGGGCCTGGGCCATCCACCCACCTGTCAATCTGCACAGGGGGTGGTGCAGACCCTTGGGTAAGCCGCTCATTTGATGGCCTTTTGAGATTTTCGTGCCTCGGATTAAGCAAAATAAAAGCGAATATTAGGCAGGGTTATACGGTAAGTCAACCCCCGTAACTAACTCCTAAATAATGACTTAAGCAGAGCGTGTTTAGCCCTTGACACGTGTTTTGGCCAAACTTAGTATTTCGCCAGAAAGTTCTGATGGCTTTGCCTCCGTTGGAACTATTCTCCCTAAAGAAGAGGCCACCCTGTTGCCGGGTGGCCTCTTCACTTTTGCAAGCCTTTTGCGGAATGGGTGGCCCGTCTCAATCAGAGCAAGTAGCCGAGTTCGAAGACAGCAATGCTATTGCTGCAGGTCGATCTCATGGAGAAGCACCGATCGCCGATAGAAGGAGGGTAGCCGGAGAGCGTTCGATGCTCACCGCACAAGGAGAAGACCTCCAATGACTGAGATGCTCATCGCAATATCGTTTGTGGCGTTGCTCCTCGGACCCAGTGTGCTCGCGTCGTTCGTCGATCTGGATCGCGGCGTGCCCGAGTAGGCCGGCGACCGCGCCCTTTGGTGACCAACCTCCATCGCTTGTGCTAGTTTGGCTGAGCAGGCCTGGGAGGTCGGACCAATGAAGTTGCATCAGAAGGGTGTTGAAGTATGGGCTGCGGCGGGTGCCGCGGCTGTGTTGTCTTTGGGTGGGTTAGTGGCCGGCGCGCAGGATACGCGTGTGGTGACCGAGCCGAAGATTCCGCAGGCCTGCGTCGAGTTGAAAGCCAGCCTGCACGCCGTCAACGACAAAATCGCAGAGAGCGATGAGAGCAAGCTCGACACCGCCCGTATCCAGGCGGCGCTCGATGGCTGCAAGCCGGGACAGGCCGTAGCGCTGAAGGCCGCCGGAGCGAACAACGCATTTCTAACCGGTCCAATCGAACTTCGCACCGGCGTCACTCTGCTCATCGACAAGGGCGTGACGCTGTTCGGATCGCGCGACCCCGCGATGTATGAGTATGGTGCAACCCAAGACAAGCCGATTCCAGGAGGCGCATGCGGCACGAGTCCCGCAGTGGGCACGGCACCGAGTCCTCCGGCCGCCGGTGGGACACCGTCGCGAGGCTGCAGAGCATTGATCTCCGCGACCAACGTGAAGGATGCCGCCATTATGGGCGATGGCGTCATCGACGGCCGCGGCTACGCAAAGATCATCGGCAGAGGCTACAGCTGGTGGGAGATGGCCCGCGCCGCCGAGCCCAAAAACGAGCGCTACTTCAGCATTCGGCTGCTGGTCGCGAGCCACGCGGACGGCCTGATCCTCTACCGCATCACCCTCCACAACTCGCCGAACTTCCACGTCAGCGTCAACCAGACCAACGGCTTCACCGCATGGGGCGTGCATCTGGTAACGCCGACGGATAAAACGCTCGATGCCGCGCAACACCGACGGCATCGACCCCGGCAGCTCCGAAAATATCATGGTGACGCATAGCTGGATCGACAACGGCGACGACAACATCGCCATCAAGGCCGGCGTCACCCACATGAGCGTCATCGACAACCACTTCTACACCGGACACGGCATGTCTATCGGAAGCGAAACCTGCCCGGCGCAGAGTTTCCTGCTTGTCGACGGACTCACCGAGGACCACACCACCAGCGGCATCCGCATCAAGAGCAACGTAATGCGCGGCGGCCCCGTGCACGACCTCGTCTACAGGAACATCTGCATGCGCGACGTCATGAACCCCATCGCAATCAGCCCCTACTACAATAATAAGACCACTGAGCCGTTCGAAGACCCCGGCTACAAGGGCGACCGCATCCCCGACTACAAGAAGATTTCGCTCGAAAACATCTACGACGAGACCCCAGGCGACGTCCTCATCGCCGGCCTGAACGACGACCATCGCACCGAGATTTCGCTCTCCAACGTAGCCGTGAAGGGCATCACCCAGTCGCAGGTGCACCTCGCCTACTCTGACATCACGCTCGGCAAGGTGGGGACGAACTTCGCCATCGAGGGCAAGAGCGTGAAGAGCAGCGGAGAGAACACGCCTCCAAAGGTCAGCGACCCCTGCGCCGGCAAGTTCCTGCCCATGCGCTAACCGTTTGGAAGCGTTTGCAGATTCAGCATCGCACTCACGTCGGCGCGGATGCGTTCAAGCAGGCCGACAGGCTCCAGCACGCAAGCCCGCGCACCAAAGCCAAGGATCAGGAACAGCGCCTGTTCCTCATCCTCAAAGCGCACATTCAGTGCAATCCATCCTTCAAGCACCGGCGGCTCCAGCTTCCCTTCCCACCGCGAACACACGCACCAGCCGCGCAGCGACTGTGCAGCCTGCGGGTGCAACACGACCACAGCGTCGAAGTGTTTGCGGCTTCTCGCCAGCTCAGCGGTCGAAGTCGCCCAGTAGTCGGCCAGCTTGAAGTTCGCCGGCCGCTCAAACTTCGTAGCCAGCGGCGTCGCGGCTCGCATGCGCGACACGCGATACGTCCGCATCCCGTTCGGCGCGCGCGCCACCAGGTACCAGGTCACGCCCTTGGCCACGATGCCCAGCGGATCAACCGTTCGCTGAGCGGTCTGCCCGTCGGCGCGTGTGTAGTCGAAGGTGAGCTTGCAGTCGCGAGCCACCGCGTCCTGCACGATGGGCAGCATCGAGAGATCTTCGGTCGAAACGTGCCATCCCGTGGGATCCACGTGCAGGCGTTCGCTCATGGCAGCCGCCTGCTCGCGCAGGTTGCTGGGCAGCGCGGCCATCAGCTTGCCGAACGCCCGCTCAGATGCCGCACGCATGCCGGGATCGCTCAGCGCTCGCGGCTGCGTCATCAACAGCGCCCGCAACTCCGCCTCGTCCAGCCCCGGAACCTGCGTCCGCCAGCCGCGTTCGAGCTGCCATCCACCCTGCGCGCCGCGAAGCGCCGTGATCGGCACCCGCGCGGCGCTCAGTGCCTCCATGTCACGGTGTACCGTGCGTTGCGAGACCTCCAGCCGCTCCGACGAGCTCGCGCGTGGTCACCCGTCCCTTGGCCTGCAGCAGCATCAGCGCGGAGAGGAGGCGGTCGGCCTTCACGGGCGGAGATTCCCCTTTCACCAAACTTTTTTATTTTGCCGATCCAATTATGACAGTCGGTGTCATATATGGAATTCTAACCTTCAAACCATGGCGGAATGTTCAGCCCCAGGAGATTCGGACATGGAACTGAAACAGCTTTATCTGGCACAGCTAAAACGCGAAGCAGAAGCGACTCGCAAGGCCATCGAGCGCGTCCCCGAAGGGCGCAACGACTGGAAGCCGCACGAAAAATCCATGCCATTGGGACTCCTGGCGGCGCTGGTCGCGTCCATGCCGGGATGGGTCACCCTCATGATCGAGAGGGACGAGCTCAACCTGGACGCCCCGGCGAATCAAGGCCTCAAGACCAAGCCCGTCGCGACCAGGGCAGAGCTGCTGCAACTCCTCGACGACGGCGTGGCCCGGTCCTGCAAGGCGCTCCAGGGCACCACCGAAGAGCATCTGCTGAAGCCGTGGCACCTGGTCTTAGGCGGCAAGGTGCTGAACGAGCAGCCGCGCCACGTGATGTTGACCGACTCCGTCTTTGCCCATCTGGCGCACCACCGCGGCCAGTTGACGGTCTATCTGCGGCTGAACGAAGCGAGCGTCCCGGCGATCTACGGCCCGTCAGCGGACGAGCAGCACTAAAGAGGATGCTGAAAAAGTACTTGTTTTGAAAGGGAGCGGCTGGTAGCCCAATGCTTTAGCTTTGGGTCTCCGCCGAAAAAGTATTTGCTTTGAAGGGGCGGGACTTCAGTCACGCCGTAAAGGCAATAATTTTCAATGTGGCTTTAGCCACTGAGGGAATGCTTCCACGCCGCAAACGACTTTTCAGCACTATCTAAAAGCACCACTGGAACACTCCACGGGCCGAATTTAGAGGAAAAGAGGAAGGCGTGATGAAGAGTGAAGTTCAAACCAACGTAGTCTTCTGGCACTATAACCAACTTTCGATTCCCTCCTTTCGCCGTTCTGCGACTGAGAGTGGCGACGCGGATGAAATATCGAAGCTCAAGATTGAAAATTCGCGCCTGCAGCATCTGGTTGCAGAGCTCCTGATTGCAAATCAGCATCTGCGGCGTCAATACTCTGACTCGGCAGCAAATGGAGAACAACGGGAGCTTCAACGCCCTCCAATCTTCATCGCTCCGATAGCTAAGCCTTATCCACAAATCGCATGGCCGGCAGCCGATTCCCCGGTCTGCCGGCGATTTGGCGGTTAGCCGCGAAGCCGCTAGAATAGACAAGGCAGGCCGATGTAGCTCAGTTGGTAGAGCAACTGATTCGTAATCAGTAGGTCAGCGGTTCAACTCCGCTCATCGGCTCCACAAATTCACAACGTATCAAGTTATTTAGCGCCAGGCGTCACAAGATGGGCAGCTTTCGTTTTGAGTGTGGGGACTTTTGTGGAGACTCGTTTCTTCGTTGTCAGACACTCTCCGCGCGAACACTTCGTCATCGTCTCCGATTCGGAACCGTTTCCCGATAAGTTTTCGCACTTTACTTTCGCCTGCTATTCTCCTATTATTTTTGCATGGATGGGAGCGGTCGTCTACAACGAGAATGCGTTTGTCTGGCAAAATCTGTGCGCATACAAGATCGATCCAGGCGGCCTCTTTCTGGTGGAGCTTTCTCTGTCGTAAGGTGACTCAAACCCCATTACCCGCAAGGCGATTCTGTCGTTCTAGTTATTGCGTAGTAATGTTCACTTTGTCCCCAAATCCGGCAGATTAGAGAGCTATGCTTGCACTATGAGAATCCGGTTCAACGAAGCAAAAGTCACTCAGGCCGCCGCCTATTTGCTCAAGTTGAGAGGGGGCCGGATGAAGTATTAGAAGCTCATCAAACTTCTCTACCTTGCGGACCGTGAAGCCTTGACGAAGTACGGCAGGCCCATCACCACAAATAGTTACGTTTCGATGGATCACGGACCAGTGCTCAGCAACACCTTGAATCTTATAAACGGTTCATACCGTGAGACTCACAACAGCTGGGAAAGCAACATCGAGTCCGTGGACAATCATGATGTCAAACTCATTCGCTCCGAAGATGCGATTTAAACTCACGAGTTGTCCAAAGCTGAGATCGCGATACTCGATTCTGTCTTTGCACAATATGGGCATTGGAATCGCTGGAAGCTGATCGAGGACGTGATGCACAAGCTCCCCCGAATGGCAGAACCCGAACGGAAGCGCGTTTCCAATCGACTACAGAGACATCTTGCAAGCGGGCGGCCTCTCACCGGCAGACCGAGAGCTGATTGAAGAGGAACTGGAGAGCCTGAGTGCTGTCCAAGACATCCTCGCGAGCTATACCAGATGAGATGCGGGGATTGCGTATTGATGCCCAAAGCTGGGAGTAATCGCATTCCCCATCTTTGGGTAGTTGTGACAGACCCGAATGCAGACGGTTTCTGTTGATCGTAAATGTCACGACGTTGGGACACATCTGCGATAAAACAGTCGTGCTCCATATAGGAGATCACCCCTTCATCACTCACGATTCAATCGTGCTCTTCGCAGATGCTCAGATAGTGCCTGCTAGCGCAATTGACGGTGCTCTACAGGGTGGAGCGGCGCAAAGGAAAGACGCCTGCCCAGCCAAGACTCTGCAACGAATCAAAGAGGGGCTTTTGGCATCCCCCTTCACACCTAAGAAGGTGATCCAGTTTTGCGAGAGCTGTTGGAAATAAGCCAGCGGTTTAACTCCGCTGCATCGGCTTCATCTGCTTAGTGATCGTATCGGTCGCCTTGTCGAGGGTCTCTGTGTGTCGGGATTCCCTGTCACAGAGAAATCAACAGTTGCACCAACCGTGGTGACGAACCATGTTTGGTACGCGATATCCACTGATTTTTAACGTAGCAGAGTGCGTTAGCTCTTGATTGGCGTAGGTTTGCGAAGCATACTCGCAAGTGAGTTTGCTTATCTGAAACCTGTAAGACGGTTGCTGATCGAGACCCACCATTGACCTGCTATAGCCGTCAGGACGTAATTCGGATATTGCACCTGCACCCTCGCCAACTGGTGGCCTGGGAGCGGGCAGGACTCATCACCCCCACTGAAGAATATGGCTTCGAACAGCTTGGGCGGCTGCGGACCTTGCGCAACCTGCGCGCGACCCGCATCTCGGCGAAGAATATTCGTGCGTCCGTCGACGCCATGCAGCGCGTCTCCGGGATGCCCAATCCGCTCATGGAGGCGACCGCGGTGAAACGCGGATCGCGGCTGGCATTCCGGCACGGCGGCGCGCTGGTCGATCCCATGACCCAGCAGCTCGCGTTCGACTTTGAGTCCTCCCCCGAGCGTCGATTGCAGGTTGCACCTGCGCCCGCTATCAGTGCAGCGCAACAGGCCGCGACTGTGCAGGAGATGTTCCTCGCGCGCCGTGCATCTCGAGGAGGACGCCGCTACGGTCCCTGCGGCGGTGGAGATGTACACTGCTATCCTCGTGATCCGGCCCAGTCATGCACCGTCGCTCATCAATCTGGGCACCATCCACTACAACCGCCGCGAGTTCGAAAAGGCCGAGACGATGTACCGCAAAGCGACCGTCTCGGACCCCGAGTACGCTCTGGCATTCTTCGATCTCGGCAACGTGCTCGACGAGATGCAGCGCCTGCCCGAGGCAACCGCTGCCTACCAACGTGCCGTTGCGCTGGTGCCGCAGTACGCCGACGCCCACTACAACCTCGCGCTCGCCTACGAGCGTCAGGGCCAGCGGCGCCGAGCCCTCCGCCACTGGCTCACCTATGTGCGGCTGGACCCAGTTGGTCCGTGGGCCAACCACGCTCAGGCACAGGCCAGGAAGATCCTCAGCGCCGAGAAGCTCTCCATCGTCTGCCGGCGCGGGCGGCGCGTTTCTGTCGCGGTCTAGCCCCTCAACTACTTACCAAGCGTCAATTTTGCGATCGTCGCCAGCTGCATGAACGACGTCCCCTCGTAGATCTTCCCAATCTTCGCGTCGCGATACAGCTTCTCCACCGGATAGTCCTTCACAAACCCCGAGCCGCCGAATACCTCCACCGCCAGCGAAGCAACCCGCTCGGCCACCTGCGACGCGAAGTACTTGCACATCGCCGCCTCCTTCAGAAATGCATCGCCGCGATCCTTCAGCCGCGCAGCGTTATAGACCATCAGCCGCGCGGCCTCGATCTCGGTCGCCATCTCCGCAAGCTGGAACTGCATCGCCTGAAAGTCCGCAATGGCCTTGCCGAACTGCCTACGCTCCTTCGCCCATCGCGCCGCGTGCTCCCAAGCCCCGGCGGCGAGCCCCAGCATCTGCGCCCCAATCCCAATGCGCCCTTCATTCAGAGTCTCGATGGCAATCTTGTAGCCTTTGCCCGGCTGTCCCAGCACCGCAGCCGCAGGCAAAACACAATCCCGAAAGATCAGCTCACAAGTGCTCGACGCGCGTATCCCGAGCTTGTCCTCTTTCTTCCCCAGCGTAAAACCTGGAGTCCCCTTCTCAACCAGAAACGCCGTGATCCCCTTGTACCCAAGCCCCGGGTCCAGCGTAGCGAAGACGATGAACAGCCCCGCCTCTTTGGCATTGGTGATCCAAAGCTTCTGCCCGTTAAGCACATAGTCGTCACCCCGCTTCGCAGCCCGCGTCTGCAGCGCGAACGCATCCGACCCCGACCCCGCCTCACTCAATGCATAAGCCCCGATAGTCCCCGCCGCAAGCCTGGTGAGGTGTTGCTTTTTTTGCGCATCGCCAGCCCAGCGGACCAGAGCATTGATGCAAAGCGTATTCTGCACATCGACCAGCACCCCCACCGAAGGATCCACCGCAGACAGCGCCTCGACGGCAAGAATAGCCTCAAAAAATGTCCCGCCCGAACCGCCAAACTCCTCCGGAATCTCGATCCCCATCAGCCCCAGGCCGAACAGCTGTTTGATCAGCGCATCGTCCATCTGCTGCGCCTCATCCATCGCCCGCACTTGTGGCGCAATCTGCTCCGCGGCGAACTGCCGCACAGTGTCGCGAAACAGCTGCTCGTCCTCACTAAGCTGCGTAAGCGCCGCAGGTCTCGTCATCTCGTCGCCCCAGGCGGCAGAACCAGCACCGCACCCCAGTTCAGCCCAACGCCAAAGGCCGCAAACACCAGCGGCTGGGCGATCGGTCCAGAGGCATGTTCCATCCACTCATCCGCCGCGATCAGCATCGAAGCCGAAGAGGTATTCCCATAGCGCTGGATATTCGCGAAGAAGCGCGTGGCCGGCACATCCAAAGTCTTCGCAATCCGAGCGATGAGGTTCAGGTTAGCCTGGTGCAGCAGGAACGTAACCACGTTCTGCGCCGAGACCGCATTGCGCTCCAGCAGAATCTTTATCGCGTCCGGCACCTTGCGCGATACATGCCGTATGATCGCCGGCCCGTCCATGCGAATCAAGCCGTTCTCCACCGCCAGAATCTCCGCCACGTTGCCATCCGTGAAGAGGCACGAGTCCACGATGCGCGCAAAACCCGCGTCCGGACTGACGATGCACGCGCCCGCTCCGTCGCCGAACAGGATCGCCGTATCCTTCCCCTCAGGCGTGAACGCCACGCGTCGCGACATAATCTCCGCGCCGACGACCAGCACGTGGCCCATCGCAGGCGCCAACCGCGCAGCCATCGCCAACCCCACCAGCGAGCCAGCGCTCGCAATCGGCAGGTCGACAGCGGGAGTCGCGCTAAGACCAAGCCCCGCCGCGATCAGGCTCGCAGGCCCCGGACAATATCGCTCACTCGAGCCGCTCGACACCATGATCAACCCGAGACTCGAAGCGTCAAGCCCCGCGTTCTGCAGACACGCAAGCGCCGCGTTAACACCCAGACTCGCGACCGTCTCATCCGCCGCGGCGTAACGGCGCTCGGCGATCCCCGATGCGCTCAGAATCCAGTCCGGCGCAACCCCAAGCTGCGGCGCGAGCTCCGCGTTCGAGACCACGCGCGCTGGCAGGTACGCTCCGAAGCTACGGAGAAAAGCCATCTACACACCTTTGGCCGCGAGATACTCTTCAACCTTCTGGATCGTGTCGAACCGCCGCGCCGTCATGTCGCCGTCAGGAATCTTCACCGAAAACTCCTGCTCGAGCCCGACCACAAAGTCGGTCAGGGCAAACGAATCAAGCAAGCCGGACGTAAAAAGTGATTCATCATCTGTAGGGGTAATGTCCTTCTCCGCGACGGCGTGAAGGACTTTGAGGATGCCTGGGCGTTTATCCATTGCTGCTCTCCTGAGCGGGTGCGGTCTGAGGCGGGCCTGAGTGAACTCCGGTCGAGTGTGGCGAAGCGGGCTGAAAAGGCATCGGTTGAAGCGGTGCCTGTTGAAGCGGTGCCTGTTGAAGAAACGACTGGTGCAGCGGAGTCTCCGCGTGCTGATGATACCCGTTATACGCAAGCATCAGGTCGGAGTAGAGTGCGTCAGCCAGCGCGCGATACCCGGTATAAGTCAGGTGTGTGCGATCCGGCTGCGCCCACCCAGCGGCCACCCAAACCTGCATCGCGCCGAAGCCGCCCATCCGCCGCCGCGTATCCCAGAACGTGCAGCTGTGCGTGCGGCAGACCTCCTTCTGCATCGCGATAATGCGGTCCGTCCCCGAGTAAGCACGCCACGGTCCGCGCCTGCCCTGCCGCATCGACCGGTCAGCCGGCCCAAGCACCAGTATCGAGGACTCAGGCGCAACCCTGTGCAGGTTGTCGACAATGCTCCCAAACTCCTCCGGGTAGCTCTCCAGGTGTTCCGCCGAGCTGCCCGACTCATTCGTCCCGTAGGCCAACACGATCAGGCTCGGCGCGCTCTGGCGAAGATAGTCGCTGAACAGCGACTGATTCCACCGCAGCATCAGCGGCGCCACCGCTCCGTTGATGCCGATGCACTCGTACGTCACCCCCGGCTGCTGCGACACAATGCCAAGCAGCTTCACCGGAGCATCATCCAGAGTCGTGAACTCAAAGTAGTGCGGACCAGCCGGACAGGAGTAAGAGAAGGTGCCCGCACTCGTCGCAGAAGTCGTCGCCAAATTCGGCGCCAGAGTCGCCGCAGCACCCGAGGTGTCGGCCGCCAGCGCCTCAGAGTTAGTGTCGATCGTCGAGAGCGGCGTCCCGTTGTCGGAGAACTGCAAACGTCCACCACCCGGCTGCAGCAGGAAGTGCAGCTGCAGCGTCGTGCACGGAGCCTCGAGCGTAATCGACTCGTTCGGCCGCGCCGTCGATATGCTGATGCCACCCAACCCAAGGTCGCCGTCGCCGAGCGCGGTAAAGTGATTACCTTCCGTAACCCATCCGGTCGTCTGCGAGCGCAGCGAACCCGCCAGATGGTATCCGGCGAACGGATGTCCCGGAAACTGGAACCCGAGTCCGCCATCGCCAAACTGCTCCTGCAGACTCTCGCGCATCTTGCCCGTAAAGATGTCAGCCGCGGTATGAGAGTCGCCAAACTGCAGAATCCGAACCGTACGCTCCGGCGCAGCCCCCGCACCGTGCTCATCCTGCTCCTCGTCGAGCGCCTCGAAGAAGTGATGCAGCGCGCCGGGGTAAAGGAACGGCGAACTTGCAGACTCGTTAAGGCTCGCCTCAACACGCATGACAGCACTCTGCCGCACCGCCGGGTTCACCGGAATAGTCCGCCGCGTACGAGGCACGCGAGCCGTGGTCTTAACGGCTGTCACTTTGCCTTGGCTGCTCTTCGTTAAGCTATGCGCCGAAGCTGTCGTGCCGGAGTGCGGGGACTTGCCTGCGGGTTTAGCACCTTTGCTGCTTGCGGAGGTCTTGCTGCCCGCCGAAGTCTTGCCGCCAGCCGAGCTCTTCGTAGTCGTAGAGGACTTGCCGCTGGAGGCCGTCTTACTGGAGCGCGCTGAACTTGTCTTCGGAGTCGTCTTAGAAGTCGTCTGCGGCGTCGTACTCTGGCCGAATGCAGCCGAACAAGCCAGCACAACGCAAACCGAGAGCCAATGCCAGCGCCAACACGAGAAACCGGTCCGTCCCCTCATGGCTGCACCACCTGCGGCTGCTGAGCCGCCTGCGCCGGTGCGGCCTGCGGCGTACCGGATTGGCGAGCCTTATATATGTCGTACCCCTCAATAAGATCCTTCACGAATACCTGTGCAATAATGCCAGCCCCCTGCGGCGTGGGATGAATCAGGTCGGCAGCAACCAGTCGCGGATTGCCGTTATACCAGCGCGACATGGTCCCATCTCCGCCCATTGCATTAAAGGTATCGAAGAATGCGCAATGTGTGTCAGCCGCGACGCGCTTTTGAATCGCGACAATCCGCGGAATCGTTCCCATCGTGTCAATCTGGTCGATGCCGCTGCGCTCGCCGCGGTCCATGGGGCTCATCACTAGGATTGAGACGTTCGGCAGAGCATTCCGTACCCGCTGTATCACAATGCGGAGCTCGCCTTCATACTGCTTGTCCACAAACGAGCCAAAGCTGCTCTCATTCGTGCCGTAGTTGATCACCACCAGCGCAGGCGCAGCGTGTTTCAGTTCAGCCGCCCAGGCCGCGTGGTCGAACCCCCTCGAAAGCACCGTGGTCGAGGCTCCATTCAGCCCAAGGCTGTCATAAAGCACGCCGCTGCGCTCCCGCAGAAAAGTCTCTCCGAACAGCTCCACCCGCCCGCTCGCAACCCGTATATCCACAGCCCTGGTCCGCGGAGGCAGCGGAATGTTCTGCCACGCCTGCCTCGGCGAATTCCCATCGGCCTCCCCGGTGTCGACCGTCGCGACCGGCTGGTTCTTCCCGTCATCATCGTCAGCGGTGATCGCCACCGACCCACCGCCCGGCTGCGCCAGGAACGAAAGCTCCATGCTCGATGCCGGCGTGCCCTTGAGCGTAATGTGGCTGTCCGCGCCGCTCGAGCCCTGAAAGCTCGCGCCGCCCAGCCCATAGCTCTCCGGGCGCATCCTGCCCACGGCCGTGGTGATGTTCCACCCATGCCCGTTGATGTCGGTCTCCCGATGCCCATACCAGGCCCACGGCTTGTCGACCAGCAGATAGCCGTGGCCCGCGTCGCCGAAGCGCTGCTGCAGCAACGACCGCACATCGCCCGTAATCAGGTCCGCCGTCGTCGGCGAGTCCCCATAGTGCAGAATCGTCACCTGGTCGAACCCGCTGGCCGCATCCAGCTTCGCCAGCGCCGCAAAGAAAGGATCAAGCGCGCCCGTACTGTCATACAGAAACCCAGCCAGCGGACGTGCCCCGCTCTCCGAAGCAGTCCTGCTCGTGGACGGCGTAGTGCCCGGCACAATAATAGAGCCCGGCGCAGTCGTCACCGGCTGAGCAGCCCCGGCAACGCCGGAAGGCTGCGTGTTCGAAGGAAGATTCCTCAGGTTCGCCAGGCTCCACGCCTCCCCAAAGGCCGAACCCGTAAGTCCTTTGTCTGGGCTCCAGCGATGAAAGACCGCCAGCGTGACAACGCAGGTAGCAAAGGCGGAGGCGGTCTTGGTCGGGAATCGCATGGGGTTTACAAGGTCTACTTAGAGTTTTCCTGAGTCGCTGTTGAAAAACCCGTCTTGCTTAAGGGCACGGCTTCAGCCGTGCCGCAAATGCCACAAATCTCAACAGGGCTTTAGCCCCTGAGGTACGCTTTTGTCCCACTTCCACCTTTCAAACATCCTTCTAAAAATTGCCATACACAAATGGAGCCGAACCGCGCCCCGAGACACTCTGAATCAGCAGCACCAGCCCAGCCAGCGCCGCGCCCTGCAGCCAGAACGGTGCCCGGCCCATCAGCCTCAGCGCCACCATCCAGCCACTTCAGCGGCAGGCAATGCGCAACCGCCGCGATCAACATAACCAGCAGGATAGGCGCCGTAAGGTTGCTCGCCGACCAGGTATTCGACCCCAGCCGCCCCAGAATCGCCAGCGCGTTACCCACCGACGAGGCATTGAAGAAGATCCACGTAAAGCAAACGAAGTGGAAGGTCAGCAGGACGCCGCCCACCTTGCCCCAGGCCAGTCGGCTTCACCCCCTTCCGCCTCTGCTTCCAAACCCTTACCGCCGCCAGCGCGACGCCATGCAGCGCTCCCCATATAAGGAACGTCCAGCTCAACCCATGCCACAGTCCGCCCAGCATCATCGTCACGATCACGCTGTAGCAGTACGAGAGCAGCGGATGCGTCCGCCGCCGCTGCGGCAGCGAGTCCATGATGTAGTCCCGCAGCCACTCCGAGAACGTGATGTGCCACCGCCGCCAGAACTCCATCACATTCACCGACAGATACGGCTGCCGGAAGTTCTCCGGAATGCTTCAACCCCAGCAGCAGCCCCACCCCAATCGCAATGTCCGTGTAGCCGGAGAAGTCGAAAAACAGCTGCAGCGCATATCCGTACACCCCGGCCAGCACCTCGACCCCGCTGTACAAGCGTCGGCGTATCGAAGACGCGCCCCACCAGATTCTGCCCCAGATAGTCCGCAATCAGCAGCTTCTTCACCAGCCCGATCCCGATCAGCAGCAGCGCCCGCCCCGCCTGCGCGTTACGTCAGCGAAGGCGCGTCGGACCACCTGCTTCAGAAACCCATGCAGCCGCAGAATCGGCCCCGCCACCATCAGTCGGGAAGAACAACGCCGACGAGACATAGGCCAGCCAACTTCGCGTCGCCTGAGCATCTGGATCACCGCCGGTAAAGATCGATGGTGTAGGTGAGCGACTGAAAACAATAGAAGGACAGGCTGAGCGTCAGAAAGGCAGTGAGCCCGCCACCATGCCCCCCAGTCCGCAGCGCAAGAATCTTCGGCCCCAGCAGCAAACTAAGATTGATCCCCAATGAGACCGCCAACAACCCACGTTTGCCAGCCAAAGAACCAGCTCGTGCCATCCCAAGTCCAACTAGAAAGTCGATGGACGCAGCCACCGGAAGCAGCAGATACAGCCACCCAAACTTCAAAAGGAAGAATAGATTAGCCGCAACCAGCACCACAAAACGCGCAACCGGAACCCTCGCCACCGCCCAATAAATAAGCCAGACAGCCACGAAGAATACGAAGAAAGAAGGCGCGCTCAACTGCATGGAAAACCTGCCAAATCCGACAAAAGCCTGAGCGTAAGACTACCGGCTTGCATCCTACAGACAAGTAGAAGACTGGATACCCCCGAACTTAGGGAAAAAATATAATAAAGTGTTTGTTTTGAATTACTTAATTTTGCTGATTAATTAGGTTATCCGTCCTTTGGCAGGTAAAATTAAGGTGTCGGAAAGCGATTTCGGCATAGGAGACCTATTGATCTTCAAAAACGAAATTAGGCTTGCAGGCTGTTCGATGGTAGCCCTGGTAATGATTTCTATCCCGGGCACGGCTGATCTCCCCCTCCGGTGGGTAACTCAATCCTCCTTCGATGCTCCCGTTTCGACTCCCTTTGCGCCGCGGCCTGTCAACCGAAATCGTCCCCACCCAGCAACCCAACGCGAAGGTTCGGCGCGCCACCAACTTTTTGGGCATAGCCTCCTGGTACGGAGCCGTCCTCAACGGCCATCGCACCGCCAGCGGCGAGATCTTCGACATGAACCGCTTCACCGCCGCTCACCGAACCCTGCCCTTCGGGACCATCGTTCGCGTGGTGGACACGCGCAGCGGCAAATCCGTAGTCGTCCGCATCAACGACCGCGGCGTTCTATTCTCTGACCGTGTCATCGACCTCTCCCGCGCAGCGGCGGACCAGCTTGGCATCCGCAAGTCCGGCATCACCAGAGTCCGCTTGGAGGTCCTTAACAAGAAGCAGGTCTCCCGAGGACGAGATAGCCGCGACCCACCCGGACGAGTCTGCCAATCTTCAACCAACGGGCCTCAAGCCGAGGATGACCAGCCGGAAGGCCAAAAGTAAGCTCAGAACGGCGGCTCTCGCATCCCCTTTGTTATCCGCGATTATCTGCTGATTATCTGTGGGAAATGCTCACTCCTGTCCCCTCTTTATCGAGCGATGGCAATAAGGTCCATAGAAAACCATTCAATACATCAGCTTGCCCTGCAGCTACAGGTGAGACCACATCAGCAGTGGTATTTAGTGGTACTATTGCATGTTCCGCCGGTCGTCTGCATACCGGCGATGGCAGCCCAGGGCGCAGCTTGGAACGCGTAGCGACGCCCAATTCGTCCCTGCTGTACAATGGATTTCTCATTACTATTTATTGCTTGACAAAGCATGGTAGGAAAGATGTAGTCTTCTCCCCGCGCAGAAAAGTGGTCAGACCGGCAGAATCAAACCAGTCTGCAATTGGAGTGAATTTCTCCAGGAGCAGATTGCAGTGCGTCTGCTGGCGCGAACCAAATAAACACCGAAGATGACACGTAATCTCAGGCAACCGCGGATCAACACCTTCTCAGGAGGCAGCATCATGAACAACACAAACAAAAGCAGCAGTAGCCGTCGTGCGACAGTAGTCAGCGCGACATTCAATTTTTTAGCCGGCGCAATGCAACTCGGCATGGTTCTGGTCGCGATGCTTGCACTGTTAGCCTCCTCCGCTGCGGCGCAGTTATCCGGTACAGGCGCTATCTCCGGTATCATCACCGATCCCATCCGGCGCCGTCGTCCCAGGCGCTACTGTGACCGCAACCAACGTCAATGACCAACGTAAAGACGGTCCGTACCACCACCGGCGCGGGCGACTACAACATCACCCCCCTCATCCCTGGCATCCTACACCGTCTCCGTGACAGCTAAAGGATTTCAGCAGATTGACACAGGAGAATGTCACGGTCGACGCTCTCGCAACCGTCAATCTTCCCTTGAAGCTTACTGTTGGCCGCGACCGATGAGACCGTCACCGTCAGCGCGGCCCCTCCCGTACTTGCCACCACGGACGCCACCCTCGGCGGCGTGATGGACAACCAAATGTACTCCAACCTCCCGATCGAAATGGGCGCCGGTACCAAAGCCGATCAGCGTCGCGCCACCGACTTCGCATACCTCATGCCCGGCGTACAGGCCAACCAGAACGGCGCCAGCAACGACCCCACATCCACCACCGGCATCGTCAATGGCAGCGGTCCTGGCAGGTAACGTCTCGGAGATCTACATCGAAGGCATCAACCTGCCCGAGGCCGATGGCGTAGGCGACCCGCGCTTTACATGGACGGCGATCGGCGTTGATGCGGTCGACCAGTTCCAGGTGCAGACCGCAGGCATCTCGGCGCAGTACGGCGGCCAGGGCATGCAGAACTACTCGGTCAAGAGCGGTAGCAACGCATATCACGGCTCGATCTATGAGTTCATCCGCAACACCATATTCGATGCGTGGCAATTTCAATCCAAAGCCCCCACTATCAATTCGGCCCGGCGTTACTGTTCCCTGGCGGCATCAAGACGTCCGAGGTCATGAACGAGGTGGGCATCGTATTGAGCGGTCCCGTCATCAAGAACCGCCTCTTCCTCTTCGGCAACTACGGCCAGTACCGCTACCAGCAGGGTGCGAAGCCCGCGGCCATGACTATCCCAACATCGTCGATGTTGGGCTATGACGCCAATGGAAATGCTTTGGGCTACGCAGATTTCAGAGGATATGCTGCAGCCAACGGCGGAGCTCACATCTACGACCCATCGACCTCGGTCGTGAACTGCTTGGGAACGGTCGCTTCACCTTGCAGCCGCAAACCGTTCATGGGCTCCGTCAATGGTGTTCCGACCGCGGACGTCATTCCTGCCAGCCGCTTCTCGGCAGCAGCCAATAATTACAACAAGTACATGCTGCCGTATGAGAAGCTCGCGAACCAGACTCTGTACAACAACAACCTGACCTACGGGTACCCCCATCGGACTGGCCAACTGGTACGCAACCGGCAGGATCGACTACACCGTAAATCAGCGAAACCAGATCGGCGTCATTGTTGCCTTCGGCCGTCAGGCCAGCACCGGTCCCAACTCGACCAGCGGCCTTGGGCCCCCGTTCAATACGTCGCAGTCCTATCACCCCGTAACCACCATCGATATCGTCAAAGACACCTTCACCATCAATGCGCACCTGGTCAACCAGTTCGCTGTTGGATATGGCCGCTATCAGAGCGACTCGGTCACACCCAATCGCACACCGGCCTACTCAGCCACTGCAAACGGCATTCTCAACATGCCGGCTGGCCAGGCTTCGGACGGCTTCCCGAAGATCTCCTACTCGGGTAACTACGACGCTCCTGGTACGCAGGGGGGCTACAGTTGGAACAATAAAATCAACAACACCTACACCCTCACAGACAGCCTGCAATGGGTAGTCGGCAGGCATAACGTCACCGTCGGCGGACAGATTGTAGATGTCCAGTTCAACTACTACAGCACCGTAAGTCCATCCGGTCCGATGGGCTTCACCTTCAGCTCCTCGCAAACGGCGCAATTTACGAATCCCACCACCAGCACCTCCCTCTCCACCACAAATGGTTCTCCCTTCGCCAGCTATCTGCTTGGCGCATCGAGCGCCGGTTCAGCTACCGTCGGCGTCCCGGGACTCGGAACACGCTGGCTCGATCCCTCCTTCTGGGGTCAGGACGACTTCAAGGTCACCAGCAAGCTGACCTTGAACCTTGGTCTCCGCTGGGATATTTATCCTTCGATCCGCGAGGCGCATAACTACTTCACCTTCCTGAACCCGAACGGCGTCAACAATATCACCGGCAACAAGGGTACGCTGGAGTTTGCAGGAAACGGCGATCCGTCCATCTACTGCAACTGCCAACGTCCTTCACCCATCTGGTACAAGAACATCGCTCCTCGTATCGGCATGGCCTGGTCCATCGATCCCAAGACCGTCGTCCGCGGCAGCTACAACGTAAACTTCGCGCGTGGCAACTGGACAAGCGGAAGCCAGTCCGGCTCACCTTCCACCCTGGGCATCAGCCCTTCGGCGTCAGCTCCCAGTGGCCTCAGTGGCGCTCCTGCTTTCTACTGGGATAACACCAACTGCGCGAGCGGATCGTTCAACGGCGTGGCCTGCGGCTGGACGGGTAGTGTAGTTCCGCCTAAGCCGCCCACCGGAGGTGCCAGTCTGGCTGAATACGGCACTACCTACACAAGTGCGCTTACTAATAGTGGAGCGACCACCATCACCTCGTGGGATCCATACCGTGGTTCCCGTACTCCTGAGTACATCAACTGGACCTTCGGAATCCAGCGCCAGCTTACCTCGCAAATGTCCATCTCAGTAAGCTACGTCGGAAGCCAGGGCCACTTCCTTAGCGTAAAAGGGGCAAGTCTCAAACTGAACAACAAACTGCCGTACTCCTTTGCTGCGCTTGCAGGGTACCAGTCGAACGGCTCGACTACCACGCCGTGCTCCGGCACCGCCTGCACCGCGCCGTTGCTTACCCAAAAGTCCAGCGCCACGAACGTCGGGCTGGCTACCGGCCTGGGTTACGTAATTCAGAACCCTTACTCCTCAGCCACATACTACGCGAGCAACTCCGTCTATCAGAACTTCGTTCCTTTCCCCCAGTACAGCGGTGTAAGCGATACCACCAGCTTTGCCGGCAACACCAACTACCACGCACTTCAGCTCTCGCTCCGCCAGCGCACCTCGCACGGTCTGGACTTCATGCTGAACTACACCTACTCCAAGGCAATGGACGATATACCCAATAGTAGTAATGGCTTCCGTCTTCCGGAGCAGCCGCGTTTAGATCGTTCCCTCTCCACCTCGGACCAGCCTCAGACTTTGACCTCCACCGCGGTCTACCAGCTGCCCTTTGGACACGGCAAAATCGGCGGGGATAACTTCTGGGCCAACGCTCTTGGCGGCGGCTGGAACCTCTCCGGTATCTTTAGCTACCACTCCGGCGTTCCGCTCTACCTTGATGGCGCTACTGGTTGCGGCGGTTCTTCCATCCTCGGCAACTGCATGCCCAGCATCGTTCCAGGGCAAACTGTACGGAACTCGACGCCGTACGGTCATAATGCTACCTCCTCGTCAAGCGACCCCAATTACTACGCCAAGATCCAGTATTTGAATGTGAATGCCTTTACCGTAGCCACCTCCACCGCTAACTCCGCCTCAACCCCACAGAACAACTTCGTTGGACTCGGTCCTCAACTCTACGTTCCTGGCAACGCTCCGCGCGTTGGTGCGGGCAATGTCTGGAGCATGGGAGACTACAACCTGGATCTGGGCGTGAAACGCTCCTTCCCCATCTATCACGAATGGAAGTTGCAGTTCGAGTGTGATGCCCTGAACGCTCTCAACCATGTGGCCTTCGGCGCATTAGGAGGCGCTGTAAACGCAACAGGCTACGGCTTGACCTCCGCATTGGCCACAGGTTACCAGGCACGCTCCTTCCAGTTCTCCGGTCGTATCAACTGGTAACCCTAACCACCTTCTACCAACACTCAAAAATTGCCGCCTGCATCTGCAGGCGGCAATTCTTTTGCTCTGAACCATGAATGGATTGAATCAATTGCGAAGAGTCAATTCCAGTGCGACAACAACCGCGGTCCACCGACCATCGGCATAGCGCTCCGCGGAGCAGCGGACCCCGACACCACCAACGCAAACGCCAGCTTAGAAACCAGCGGTATCGTGTTCCTGCAATTTGCACCTGACATGGTTACAAAACCCCGGCCTGCTCCCGCAGCATCTCGTCATCTTCCACAGCCGTATGCGTCCCGCTCAATATCGCCCGCGCGCGCTTCACATCAAACTGTCCCTCCCACCGCGAGACCACAATCGTCGCCACGCCATTGCCCAGGAAGTTCGTAATCGTCCGCATCTCCGAGAGGAAGCGGTCGACCCCGAGGATCAGCGCAATCCCCGCCACTGGCACCGTCCCCAGCGCGGCCAGCGTTCCTGCCAGCGTAATCAGCCCACCGCCCGTAATCGTAGCCGACCCCTTCGAATTCAGCATCAGTACAAACAGAATGAAGATCTCTTCCTTCAGGCTCAGATGCGTATTAGTCGCCTGCGCCACAAACAGCAGCGCAATCGTCAGGTAGATCGACGTCCCATCCAGGTTGAATGAGTAACCCGCCGGGACCACCAGTCCCGTAATCGCCTTCGGGCAGCCCAGGTTCTCAAGCTTCAGCATCAGCCGCGGCAAGCCCGTCTCCGACGACGACGTCCCAATCACAATCAGCAGCTCCTCGCGGATATACACCACGAAGCGCCAAAGGCTTATCCCGCACGCCCAGCAGATAATGCCCAGCACAATCGCGATAAAGCTGAGGCTCGTCACATAGCAGCACAGCAGCAGCTTGCCCAGCGACACCAGCGACGCCACGCCGTACTTCCCAATCGTGAAGGCCATCGCTCCAAATGCCCCCAGCTGGCGCCGCCTCCATCACAATCGCAACGATCTTGAAGAAGAACTTCGTCAGCGAATCCCCAAGGTCCACCAGCCGCTGCTCGCCCCGCATCATCGCCAGCGCCAGTCCCGACAGCACCGCCAGCATCAGCACCTGCAGCATCTCGCCGCTCGCAAACGCCCCCAGGAACGTATCCGGAATAATGTTCAGCAGAAAGCCCGTCGACGTCAGGTGCTGCGCGCCACTCGTGTACTGCGCAATCGCCTTCGTATCCAGCGTCGCTGGATTCGCATTCACGCCGCGCCCCGGCTGCACCACCGTTGCGACGATCAGCCCCAGCACCAGCGCAAACGTTGTTACCACCTCGAAGTACACCAGCGACTTGATACCCACGCGCCCCAGCCGCCGCAGGTCGCCCACCTTCGCAATCCCCGTGACCACCGTGAAGAAGACGATCGGCGCGACCAGCATCCGTATCAGCTTCAGGAAGCCGTCGCCAAACGGCTTCATCGCCGCGCCGAACTGCGGGAAGAAGTACCCCACCGCCGCGCCGGCGACAATCCCCACAAGCACGCGAAAATACAGCGTCCCCAGAAAGCTCTTCTTACCGCCGCCTTCGCTCAAAGAATCGCTCCCCTTTCAACGCTGCGACAATCGCCTCGCCGTCATCCCTTCACAACAGTATGCTTCGCAATGTAAGCCGGATCAATCGTAACTCCCAGCCCCGGCCCCGTCGGCACCGTAATCACGCCTTCACTGTCGCTCCGCAGCGTCGAGGTCTCGCAAGTATACGGCAGATCGTTATTGAACTCCTTGAACTCGTGGTATAGCCCCGAGTTCGGAATCGACGAAACGAAGTGCATCATATATAGATACCCCAGCCCCGTCGACGAGATGTGAGGAATGCACTGCTTGCCCAGCACCTCCGCCATCCGTGCCACGCGCATGCACCGCACCATGCCGCCGAAGTAGAACATGTCCTGCTGCACAATCCCCACCGCGTTATTCGCCAGCACCCAGCGGAAGTTGTGAGTGCTCGGCTCCTGCTCGCCCAGCGCCATCGGAATCTTCAGCGCATCGGCAACCGTCTTCAGTTCCTCGTACCAGTCGAACGGCACCGGCTCCTCGTAGAACGCGTAGTTATACTCCTGCATCAGCTTGCCAATCGGAATCGCCTCTGCCGCCGTGTACGATCCATTCGCGTCCGCCGAGATCACCATCTTGTCCCCAAACGTCTTCCTCACCAGCGGAATCAGCTTCTCGCTGCGCCCCACCGGCGTCTCCGGGTGCGACATCCTCCCGCCCAGCTTGAACTTGATCGCCTTAGCATGCGAAATCGCAACATCGCGCTGCAGATGCTCAATCGTCTCCTCCGCCGAGATATACCGCTCGCCATTCGCCTGATAGACATTGATCTTCGGCATGTAGATCTTGTCCGAGATAAGCAGCCCGATCGACCGGTTCGCCTTCTTCCCGAACATATCCAGAATCGCGAACTCCAGCGTAGCCAGCGGCACAAAGATCGCCAGCCCCGTCGCCTTGTAGTTGTTCTCGTAGACCATCACCTCTTCCAGCAGGTCCTCGATGTCGCGCGCATCCTTGCCGATGAAGTACGGCGCAATCCGCCGCGTAAAGATCGGGTACAGCACCTCCATCTGCGTCGCGTTCGAAACCGAGATCCCCTCGGCGCCATCCTTCATGCGCACCCGGCACAGCCAGCTGTTCTTGTAGTGCAGCAGCTCGATCGTCTCGATGATCGCCGGCTCCTTGAACAGCTCACGCTTGAAGACCGGCCGCGCCAGCGCCTCATCCAGCTTCGCGTACCTGGCCTTCAGACCCGCATCAGTAGTGGTAGCGGCGTTGCCCATCCTCGGCAACCCGGCTGCAAGTCCGGCGGCAACGGCGCCTCGAAAAATATCACGACGGCTAGTCTGCATAAAACACTCCTCACTGATTCACAAATCGTATTGCCTGTCCCTCTGAGCCCGCTCGCCATCCCATCCATCAGTGCGGCAGAACCCCACTCCGCAGATCCTCTTACTTCGGATAACTAATCTCAATCTCCGAATAAACATTGCTGTTCCCAACCGGCGCCGACCCCGACCAATAAACTCCCGCCCCGCCAAACATATTCGGAGCAATCGTCCCTTCGAGCGACAGCGTCTCCTTATCCACCGTATTCGATCCCTTAGCCGTCAGCCTATTCCCCGCCACCGACAACGTAATCGTAGTATTCGGCTTGAACACGCCCGTCAGCTCCTGCTGCGCATTCACCGGAGTCCCCACGCCATTCTCGATCTTATAAAGCTGGAACATGCACTTATCCGCCGCCTGTATCGTCCGCCAGAACCTCAGCGCATAACCCGTCTTCGTCCGCGGATCGTACTTAATATAGATATCCGCCCGCTGCGTCCGGTCCCCATCATCCGGAGCCCCGGCAATCCCAAATCCCTGCCCAGCCGTCTTCTCCGGAGTCATCACCACCTTCACCGTCATATCGCCCACCGGCCCATCGTTCACATACACCAGCGCTGCATGCGGATTCGGCGCCCGAACCGCAGTAGCCCCACCGATACCGCCTGACGCAGCCCCCGCTCCGCCTGCAACCACCGGCGGATTACTCACCCGCAGCCCATACCCGTTCACCAGCTCCTCCGCACTCCGCGAGGTCCAGGTCCCAATCACCGTCCACATCCCATTCACATACGTGTCGTTCGGAGCCTCCACAAAGTTCCTGAAGTTCGGATCGACAGTCGTCGACTTCACATCAGCCGCCACAATCGGCTTATTCGAAACCGCCGCTACTGCCGGCCCCGGATCGCTGATGTTGTGCTTCGGCTCGACGCTCACCTTCACAAACTTGCCCACATCGCCCGGCGTCAGCGTAACGCTTTTCAGCGGCTCATTCCCGCGGCTCACCGCAATCTTGCGCGCGTCGTCACACGTTGAGCTGCCGCACAGATACCAGCTAATCAGCGACTGGTCATCATGCCCCGCAAGATTCAGCGCATAGTTCACCTGCACCTTCCCACCCGCAGGCGCGGCCACCATAGGCTTGCTCGAAAACGCCGGCGGATCAATATACTTCGGCTCCGCATAAACATAAGCAGTCACATAAAACCCATTTGGAGCCATCGCCTTCACCGGCACCCACTCCGGCTTCCCCGTCGTATTATTCGCCGTCACCACCACGCTGCTCCCGGTAGTCGAACTCAAAGCCACCAGCGGAGACGCCGCCGACCACGTAATTACCGCACTCTTCATCCGCGCTGGAAACACATTCGCATAACCTTCGACCCCGGCCCACCCGTCCTCACCGTCGGCGAAACCGTCGGACTGGTGAACGGCCCCAGAGCCGCTGCATCGCCATCCGGCCTTCCACCCGTCAGCTCCATCCTGAAGACCTCGTCGCCCTCGCTCGCATACTTACCCTTCACCCCCGCCGGATCCCAGTCATCCACCGGCCCATTCGGAGCAGCCCGTAGCAGGTTCCAGGGATTAAACGCCTTCACCTCCTCACCGCTTATCTCCCGCGACAGCGTAAACGTATGCGGTCCCACAATGCTGTCATAAAACACCGCCGGATTCCCCTTCGCATCCTTTGTCTTGTACGTCAGCGCGTAAACATTCTGCCGCACCGGCGTCTTCCAAACCATCCACGCCACCGGCGAAGTCGGTGTATTCACCGGCATCGTGCAATTGATCAGCGTATCCGGATTCCGAAAGCCCTTATGAAACTCCAGCCCATGCTCCGCGCGAAACACCGTATTGATAAACGTAATCCCCGAAGCCGACATCACCCCATTCCCCGTCGGAAAATAAATCTCCGAGTCCTGAAACACACTCACCTGCCCGCCACCCAGAAAATCGTCCGTGCCCTCCACATAAGCATTCGTAAAGTACGACCGCGTCGTCTGGATAAACATCGTATCCAGCCTGCTCAAAAACGCCACATGTGAGTAGTAGTGCTTGTCCCCGCGCAGATTCATTGCCACCGCCTGCGTAATCACCGGCGACCGCATCTTCAAATTCTTCGAAGCATCCCCCGGATACTCATAGTCCATATTCGCGAAGTTCACCACCGTCAGGTTGATCGCCGAGAACCCCGTCGCATTCACATCCAGCACGTACCCATTGTTCGTCGCGCCCTCTTTATTGCCGCGATTATCCGCAATCACCACGTTGCGCCGGTCATCCGTCAGCCCCAGCAGCGTGATGTAGTTCTTCGTAATCGTCAAACTCGTCGGCGCGTCCTCCGCCGCATGAAACAAATACAGATTCGGCTTGATGCCGATCACCGTAGGCTTACCCGCCGTCCCCGCCGGAGCCGCCTCATACGCCGCCGCCAGCGACTTGAACTTCTTGTTCGCCGCATCATCCTGCGCCAAACTCCCATCCACCAGGTAGTCATACGCATACTTCGTCGTATCGAACTTCACCCCCGTATACCCGTTATAAGGAGCGCCGCGAAGATTGTCCTGCGCACGTGCCACAGGCGCGCTCGTCAAAGCCAAAGCCGCCGAAGCGATCGCGAATACTGCCGAAACGAGACGTGATAGCCGATGCGTATACATTATTGTCCTCGTATTACTTGTTCTTGCTTTTGCCGTTGCTCCATCTACCATCGCCTATAGCCCCATCTACCATCGCCTATAAAGGTGTCATCCTGAGCGAAGTTGCTCGCGCACTTTGCGAGCAACGGAGTCGAAGGACCTGCTTTTGCTTTTGTAGTTGCTCGTTCTTGTTTTGCTGTCGCTTGTCCTTTTGTTTGTCGTTCCGCACCTGAGAGTAGTCGAAGGGGAGGAATCCGTTTCTGCTGTTGCCTGTTCTAGCCTTGCCGTTGTCTGTTTTTCGTTGTCATTCTGAACGAAGCGAAGAATCCCCGCATTTCGCTTTTGCTAGCGGGAGCTCCTCCTCCCCATAGCGCAGATTGGTCTGGTCACTTTATCGATGAAAATATAAGTACGCAACAAGCCGCTGTCAATACACAGCCAGTTGCCGCCCCGCGCAAGCCCCTTCGTAATCCACGAGACCCACCACAAAACAGCTGAATCTGCAAGGCATTCAATACCTTCCGCCAATAATCATTGGCAGCGACACCTCTTTCAGTTACTCTTATCTCCGAAACCCGGTTCGCCTTCCTGGCAACGCTATTGGTCTAACCAAAACACACTAACCACCCCGGCAAAAGACCACCCAAATACAAGGAATCCCAACGATGAACACTCAACTCAAGAAGCTCCTGCCCACAGCCGCGCTTGCCATCCTCGCGCCAATCACTCTCGCGCAAGCCCCGCCAGTCCCCGACTCCCCGCAGGCCCAGCCCATGCAGGCCACCGCCCAGCATCCCGCCCTCTTCCTCGTCGGCGACTCCATCATGCGCACCGGCACCGGCAATGGAGACACCGGCCCCTGGGGCTGGGGTTACGGAGATCATCCCGCATGTTCGACGCCGCCAAGATCCACGTCTACAACGATGCACTCGGCGGCCGCAGCAGCCGCGGCTACATCGAGGAAGGCGCTTGGCAAAAGATCCTGGATCAGCTGCAGCCCGGCGACTGGGTCATCCTGCAATTCGGCCACAACGACGCAGCCAACTCCGCAGAACTATCCCGACCGCACCACCCTCAAGGGCGACGGTGACGAGACCAAGAGATCGAGTCGGCCGTCACCCACCAGCACGAAACCATCCACACCTACGGCTGGTACCTGCGCCAATATGTGAAGGATGCCAAAGCCAAGGCGCGACGTTATCATCTGCTCGCCGCCGCCGCGCAACCCGTGGGTCGAGGGCAAGATCCGCGGGCTTCGACGGCTACGCAAGCTGGGCCGAGGAAGCCGCCGGCCAAAGCGGCACCCTCTTCATCGACCTCAACACCATCTCCGCCGACAAGTACGACGCCCTCGGTCAGCAGGCCACCACGCGCCCTCTTCAACGACAACCAGCACAGCCGCAAAGCCGGAGCCCAGCTAAACGCCGCCTCCGTAGTAACCGGCATCAAGACCCTGAACATCCCCCTAACCAAAGACCTCGCCCCAACCACTAAATAACCACCACACTAATCCCTCCACCCACTCTCTCTTTAGCCGTCATTCTGGCGAAGCCAGAATCTTAGTAGATGATTATCAAGTTAGCTCAGGCTTTGCGATGAGTTGTTTGTATGTGATGGTGTGAGTGGCGAGTGCAGCCGGAGGAGCCTGGTGAGGAGTTCTTGCTCCATGGTTCTGCGGTTGAGGCGGTAGTTGAACTCTGCGACATAGCGTTTGAGGTGTTTTCCCTGGATCTGGTGATGGGTTCCCAGCAGAAAACGCTTTCGTCTTGAAACCGCTCCCCTTCAAAATCGTTTTTTTTTCGAATGACAGGGTTTGGGTGGGTCGAGAGAGGACGGGTGAGCGGCTTTGGGGTGGGTCGAGAGGACTGGCGAAGGGCTTTGGGGTGGGTCGCGCAGTTCGGGTGCTACCGGCCGCGCAGCTCTATCATTAGCGCCCAGATCAGGAGAATCAGAACGATGGCGACGACGAAGTTCATCGGCGGATCATCAAGGGACGGCGTAAATCCATTTCCTTCAGCATATAGCTGCAACGTTAAACGACGTGCCTGGCCCGCTTTCTTCTGAGACGGTTATTTTGCATTTTGTGTTTCACGTCGGGCGATAAGAATCGGATTTCTTTGGCTCGACTGCTCTGAGAGTTTGGAATGACGGACAAAAGGCAGGGGCCGGTGCTGCTCGACTTCGCCCGGGACGGGCTCTGAAGCCGACCGATTCCCGGCGTCACGGAAGTGTAGTCCTTTTCGAGGATTATTGATGCTTCGAATAAGCGATTTAGATCTTGACGATGCGAGAGGGATTTTCAGGCGGACTGTGAGAGCCCGGCGGACTTCAGCCAGGATTCCATGACGGAGTGGTTGACGAGGCCGGCTTGCTGCTGGACCAGCTTGCCGCCGGAGAAGATGGCGAAGTTGGGGATGCCGCGGACGTTGTAACGCGCGGAGAGCTGGGGGTCGTGCTCAGTGTCGACCTTGAGGACGATGGCCAAGCCGGCCATGTCGGCGGCGGTGCGTGCGACCTCGGGTGCGGCGGCTCGGCAGGGGCCACACCAGTCGGCCCAGAAGTCTACGAGGACAGGAACGCGGGCGGACTGAATGATCTCGTCGAAGAGGGCGGTGTCGGCGGGGATGGGCTCGGCGAGGGGCGGGAGTGGGGTTTTGCAGGCTCCGCAGCGACCGGTCTGGGCGAGGTTGGGGGCGGTTACGCGGTTCTTTTGACCGCACTGTTTGCAGGTTCGGATGACGGGCATGCTTGGCCTCCTGTGGTTGGATGTGATTTCCGGGGGAAGGTTGCGGGCTCAAAGCCGGACCGCGGATTTGCGCGGATGACGGAAATTAAGAACGGGCACGGCAAAAACGAAATGCGGGGTTTCTTCGACTACGGCACTCACGATAATACTGTGAGTGCCTCCGCTCAGAATGACGGCCATTTTGGATGGCGCTGGCGAGTTATGGAGCCGGCGCTACTGAAACAGGCAACGGCAAAAGCGAAATATGGAGATCCTGGCTTCGCCACAATGACGAGCAAAATCAATGCGGCAGTGGATTATCGGGAGCGGCCACGGGAGCTGGGGGCGGGTGGGGGGTAGGCGGGCCTGAGTTTGGCGGGTTTTTCGATGGCGGGAGGCTCGGGTTCGAGAGGCGCGGGGCGGTGTTGCTCGACGAGGGCGGCGATGGCGTATTTCAGGGGCTCGATGCCTTCTCCGGTGACGGCGGAGATGGGGAAGAGCTGCATCTTGCGGCGCTTGGCAAAGGTGGTGAGCTTTTTGAGCTTGTCGGAGTTGGCTACGTCGGCTTTGGAGGCGACGAGGATGGTGGGCTTGGCGGCGAGGGCGGGGTCGAAGGACTTGAGCTCGGCGGTGATGACCTTGAAGTCTTCGACGGGGTCGGGGCGGGAGGTGCCTTCGGCGGCCGAGGAGTCGGAGACGTCGACGAGGTGGACGATGACGGAGGTGCGCTCGATGTGCTTGAGGAACTGGATGCCGAGGCCGTGGCCGAGGTGCGCGCCTTCGATGAGGCCGGGGAGGTCGGCTATGGTGAAGGAGTGGGTGTGGGGGAAGTCGCCGACCTGGACTACGCCGAGGTTGGGCTCGAGGGTGGTGAAGGCGTAGTTGGCGATCTTGGGTTTGGCGGCGGAGAGGCGGGAGATGAGGGTGGATTTGCCGACGTTGGGGTAGCCGACGAGGCCGGCGTCGGCTAGTAGACGGAGCTCGAGGCGGTAGATGCGCTCTTCGCCGGGGCGGCCGAGCTCGTGCTCGCGGGGGGCCTGGTGGGTGGAGGTGGCGAAGTGCTGGTTGCCGCGGCCGCCGCGACCGCCGCGGGCGATGACGATGGTCTCGTTGGGATGGGCGAAGTCGTGGATGAGCTCGCCGGTGGCGTCGTCGTAGAGGAGGGTGCCGACCGGGACTTTGAGGATGGTGGGCTGGGCGGTGGTTCCGGACATGTTTGAGCCGAGGCCGTGGCCGCCGCGCTCGGACTTGTGCTCGGGGTTGAAACGGAAGTGGACTAAGGTGTTGTGGCTGAGGGAGGAGGACATGAGGATGTCTCCGCCGTGGCCGCCATCGCCGCCGGAGGGGCCGCCTCGGGGGACGAACTTTTCGCGGCGGAAGGCCATGCAGCCGTTACCGCCGTCACCGGCTTTTATGCGGATTTTTGCTTCATCTATAAACATTGGTTGTCTGGCTGCCTGTGTTGCCGATTGAAAGAGCGTGGTTTAAGGGAGGACAGCTTTCGGGTGGACTGATTTCTGAAAGCTACATCCTCAAATAGGCAGAATCTAGAATTGACAGGAGGCTCCTTCCAATTCTTTACTCAGTTTATAGGGAAGCGGCGTAAACCGAACGCATCTAAGCGATCGACGAGCATGAACGAACTGCTGTAACACTGGACGGCCGGCTACATCGCATCGGCCAATACCTGCATACATTCAGATGAATCTCCGTGATGTAACCGGCAGTTAATGCTGGTATGGGATGGTTTAAAGGTTCAAGGACAAGTTTTGAGTTTAAGAGTCAGCCACGATGGGGATTGAACACCCTACGGGAAAAACCGTTTTTTGAGGAGACCATGATGATAAAGGTGAATTTAGTGAGTTCATGCAGGCGGTTGGGAGTGATCTTCATGCTGCTCGTGCTAGCCGTGACGATGGGGCATGCGCAGACGACGACGCAGGGGTCGATTGGCGGCACGGTGTCCGATTCGAGCGGAGCGGTCGTGGGTAACGCCAGCGTAACAATCGTCAACGTCGGGACGAATGCGACGATTATGCTGACGACAGACGACAGCGGCTTCTACAAGGCACCGCTGGTGGAGCCGGGGACGTATTCGGTGACGGTGAAGGCGCCGGGATTCAGCGAGTATCACGCGACCAACGTGCTGGTGCAGGTAGGACAGCAGACCGATGTTTCTCCGAAGCTGAAGGCAGGTGAGACGTCGTCGGTGGTGGAGGTGACGGCGGAGGCGCCGCTGCTGAACTTCGACTCGCCTGACTTCTCAGCGAATATCAATACGCGGCAGCTGGAAGGGGTTCCAGTCAACAATCGCCGCTGGTCGGCGCTGGCGCTGTCGACCCCCAATGTGGTTCCGGACTCGAGTGGGTTCGGCTTGGTGAGCGTGCGCGGCATCAGCCCGATTTTGAACAACGTTATGATCGACGGCGCCGACGACAACCAGGCGTACTACTCAGAGGAGCGTGGCCGGACTCGCGAGGCGTATTCGACTTCGGGAGCGGCGGTTCGTGAGTTCCAGATGAATACGGGCGTTTATGCAGCGGAGTATGGGCGCGCCGCCGGCGGCGTGATTAACTCGGTGACCAAGAGCGGCACGAACCAGCTTCACGGTGAGGCGTACTTCTATGACCGCGAAAGCAACTGGAACGCCTACCAAGCCTACACGACGAACACGGTCGCGGTTTATGCCAACGGCGGCACGATACCTTCAGGATTTGTATTTCCCCACTACAAGCCGGAGGACCTGAGAAAGATCTACGGGTTCACGGTGGGCGGCCCGATTATCAAGGACCGGCTGTTCTTCATGTACACCTACGACCAGCACACCCACATCAATCCGGGTATCGCGAAGGCCAGCAGCCCGGCAGCGTTCTTTGCGCAGCCTGACGCAGCCCTGCCTGCTGGTGCGACGTGCAACGTGTCGGGCGCGAACGCCGGTTATTTGACGGGCAGCACGACGACAAATTCGAACTACACGCTGGACAGCCAGGCCTGCACGCTGGCGGCACGCGAGGGATTGGCCACCTATGCGGCGGGTGCGGCGGCGTACTCGACGGGGCTCGCCAACTTCCTTCCAGATTTGGGCAATGTACCGCGTGCGGGCTATCAGGAGATCAATACTCCCAAGGTGGACTGGCAGGTGAATGGCAAGCAGCATGTGAGCGCGCTTTATCACCGTCTGCGTTGGGATGCTCCGGGCGACGTGCAGACCTCGGTGTCGAACGCTTACGCGATCGACTCGTGGGGGACCGACTTCGTGAAGCTTGACTATGGGGTTGCCAAGCTGACCAACCTGATCAAGCCGACGATCAGCAACGAGATTCTCTACCAGTACGGACGCGAGTTGAACGACGAGGGCCAACAGCCCTTCAGCGCGTACACACTGGCTAATCTGAAGGGGACCGGTGCTTCGACGGGAAATATTCCCGAGGTCAACCTGAATACCGGCACCGGGTTCATTTTGGGTTCGCCGTATTACTCTTACCGGCTGGCGCTGCCGGATGAGCGCAAGTGGCAGGTCGCAGACTCGCTATTTTTCACGAAGGGCAATCATTCCTTCAAGTTCGGCGCCGATATCGTGCATAACCATGATCTGATCAATAACACTTACGAGAGCAACGGCTACTACCAGTACAGTTTTATCGGCAATTACCTGGCGGACCTGGCTTCCAAGGGAGGTGCGACCTCGACCTGCAACAGCACGCAGGTGTCGGCGGCGAGCGCTACGGGGACGAATGCGAACGCAACCGGGACGTACCAGTGCTACTCGGAGTTCCAGCAGGGCTTCGGCAATCCGGTGTTCGCAATTGCGACGATGGATTACGGTATCTTTGCGCAGGACAACTGGAAGTTCTCGCCGCGACTGACATTCGAGATTGGTCTGCGGTTTGACCAGGAGCTGCTGCCTACGCCATCGATTCCGAATGCGGCGGTTCCGGCGACTTCGAACCACCCGAGCGACAAGAACAACTTCGGACCACGCGTCGGCTTCTCCTGGGACGTGTACGGCGGCGGCAAGACAGTGGTGCGCGGCGGTTTTGGCATGTACTACGGGCGCATCACCAATGGCGTGCTGTTGAATACTCTATTGAACTCCGGAAGCGCGAGCGGGCAGTACACGTCAAACTTCTTCGGGACAGCGGGTTCGGCAGCTCCATCTCCAAGGTTGCCGAACATTGTTACCGGGAACGGATCTCTGGTATCGCCGGCGGTGGACTACCTGGACGCGCACCTGCAGAACCCGCTGGTGAATGAGTATGACCTGATTATGCAGCAGGAGGTGGGAAGGGGAACAGTATTCTCGATGAGCTATGTGGGAGCGCTGGGCCGTGAGTTGCCGAACTTCCTGAACACCAACCTTAACCCGAACACCAAGCAGACCTCAACGGTTACGTTCGTGGACACGACGGGCAAGGGCCCAGTGACCAACGGCACGCAGTACCAGGTGCCGACCTATACGAGCTACACGAATCCTTCGTATCAGGCCATCATTGACGTGATCAGCAACATCAATTCGAACTACAACGCATTTACGGCTGAGATTCAGAATCGCTCGCTGCACATGATTCAATTCGACGCGCACTATACCTGGTCGCATGCGCTGGACTTCAACCAGAACGCAATCACGACGACGAGCAGCTCGACTAATTGGCTGGATCCGTACGCCGCGGCTCGCACCAACTATGGGAACTCGAGCTACAACGTACCGAACCGCTTTGTTGCTTATGCGCTGTATAACTTCCCGAACGCTGTGAACAAGTCGAGTTGGTGGAGCTATCTGACGAACAACTGGAGCCTGAATAACAGTTTCCAGATGGGGAGCGGACTTCCGTACTCGGCGGCACCGCAGAGCGCGAAGACCACATCCGGCTCGATTACGACGGGCTGGAACGGCACGGGCAACACATCGTATATCGCGGTGATTGGCCGGAACACGTACAAGTACCCACGGCATATTGTGCTTGACTCCCGGCTGCAGAAGGATATCCCGTTCGCCGAGCGGTATAACCTGCAACTGTTCGTCAATGTCTTCAATGTGGCCAACCATCAGAATATCGATGGAATTAATACGACGGCGTATACGGTTAATGCGACCTCCGCCACTACCAGTACCTTTACCTACGCTCCTACGTTCCGGTCGGTCACCAGTTCCAATAACAGCGGCTTCCTATTCACTCCTCGCAACGTTGAGATTGCTGCGAAGTTTACTTTCTAATAGCCGGTTTCTTTACAGTGGGCGGCGGTTTCGGCTGCCGCCCTTTCTTTTGGGTGAAAGATGCTTTGTTGAGAGGTTCGTTCCAATTTGGGAAATTTGTCGTGAATCTTTGATAGTCTTGGGCTGCTCAGACAAGTGATTGAAGTGCGGCGGCGTGTGCTCGAGGCTTCGATCAATTGAGGGTGGCGCGGGTGGGCTGTCGATGCGCTGGCCGATGAGTGTTGGTTAAATTTTGCGTTCTCTGGTATCGCCTTTTCGCGGAGCTTGCGTTGCGTGGAGAATTGGGTGTGGTCCGGTGTGCTTGCAGGGTGTGCTTTGCGAGCATTTCGAGACGAGTTTCGAGGGCGGTGCTGCCGGGGTTGATGGCGGCGGTGATGAGCGCTGGCGCGGGCGGAGATGCGTGGGCGCAGACAGCGGTGGATGGGGCGATTCGCGGCAGCGTGGTTGATGCGCATGGCTTGGGGGTTGCCGGGGCTTCGGTGCAGGTCGAGGACCGGGCTGCCGGGGTGAAACTGCAGACGACGACTGAGCGTGGGGGAGAGTTTGTAGTGGCGCGGGTTCCTCCGGGGGATTATGCGGTGACGGTGGCGGCGAAGGGATTCGAGCGGGTGGCGATGGAGCAGGTGGAGGTCGAGGTGGGTGAGGTTGCGGAGGTGGAGACGCGGTTGAGGAGAGCGTCGGTGGCGACTGCTGGCGGCGAGAGCGCTGCAGGAGGGTTGCCGTCCGGGGAGTTGGCGAGTGTCGCGCCCGCGAAAGAGATGGAGAGGCTGCCGCTGGATGGCGGGCGGTGGGAGGCGATTGCGCTTGTGTCGCCGGATGTGAATGAGGATGGGACGGGCGAGGGGCTGCTGAGTTTTCGAGGGCTGCCGGCGACGGAGAACAGCTCGGGGGTGGATGGGGTTAGTGATGATATGAGTTTTAATGCCGTGCCACGTGGGGCAGGCGGTAACGCTGGTCCGGCGACGGAGGATGAGCTGGAAGGCGGATTCAGCAGCGCGGCGGGTCGGGGGCGGGCTTTCGAGGAGGGAACGGGACGGCGGGTTGGAGCGGCGGGGTCGACGTTCTCGCAGGAGGCTGTAAGAGAGTTTCGGGTGAGTGCGCAGAACTACTCGGCGGTGTATGGGCGTGGGGCGGGTGGGATGATCAATACGGTGTCGAAGAGCGGTACTGATGAAGTGCATGGGGCTGGGTTTTATGTGGCGCGGACGAGTGCGTGGTCGGCGACGAATCCTTTTTCGATTGCAACGAGCTACAACAACGGCGTGGTGACGAGCGGGCTGGTGAAGCCGCAGGATCTTCGGCAGCAGTTTGGTGGAAGCGTGGGTGGGGCGGTGAGGCGGGACAGGCTGTATTACTTCTATGCGCTGGATATTATGCGGCGGGGGTATCCGGCGGTGTCGTCGCCGCAGTATGGGGGGTTCTATGCGCTGACGTCTACGCAGACGGCGTTGCTGGGGAACCGGGGAGTGTCGGCTGCGAAGGTGAATGCTGCGCTGAACTATTTGAGCAGCCTGACGGGGACGATGGCTCGGCGGCAGGATGAGAGCATCAACTTCGTGAAGCTGGACTGGCGGGCGGCGGAGAGGCACAAGGTGAGCGTGGGGTATAACCGGGCTCGGATGGATGGTCCGGGTGGGGCAAGGGCTGGGGCGGTGGTGGATCGGGGCGTGGCCAGTATGGGGAACAGCTTTGTGAACGTGGATGCCGTGGTGGCACGATGGCTCTGGGCGTTGGGCGCGCGGGGGAGTAACGAGGTGAGGATGCAGGTGGGGCGAGACCTGCAGTATGAGACGGCGCAGACTCCGCTGGCGCAGGAGCCGGCGATTGGGCCGGATGGGTTTGCGCCGGAGGTTTCGATTGGGCCGCAGGGGTTGATCTTTGGGACGCCGGCCTCGCTGGGTCGGAAGGCTTATCCAGATGAGCGGCGGCTTGAGGTGAGCGAGCTGGCTACGTTGGTGCAAGGGCGGCATTTGATCCAGATTGGTGGGGAGTTCGGTGCGGTGCGAGATGAGATCGACTCGCTGAGTAACGTGGACGGGACGTTCAACTACGACAGCGGCGTGACGAAGGGCAAGGACGGTGGGCTGGTGGATTGGATTACCGACTATACGTTCAATGTGCACGCTTATCCGAATGGCGGGTGTCCTTCGATTGTGGCGGCGGTGCATGATTTTTGCTTCCGGTCGTATACGCAGAGTTTTGGGCAGGAGAGTGTGGCGTTCGATACGCAGGAATGGGCGGGGTTTTTGGAGGATGGATGGCGGGTGCGGCAGGGGTTGAGTGTGAAGGTTGGGCTGCGTTATGAGTATGAGCTGCTGCCTTTTCCGCAGCAGCCTAATGCGGCGCTGGATGCGGTGTTTGGTGCTCGGGGGGCGACTAGTGTTTTTCCTGAAGATCGGAATAATTTGGGATTGAGAGTGGGGGTGGCGTGGGAGCCGCTGGGTGCGGGGCGTGGTGTGGTGCGGGTTGGATATGGGCAGTACTTTGGACGGCTGGCCGGGGCTACGATACGGAGTGCGCTGGTGGATACGGCGATGGCTGTTTCGGCGACGCATGTGAGGATTGTTCCTACTACGGTTACAGATTGTCCGCAGGTGGCGGGACAGGGGTTTGGATATGTTTGCAGCTATGTCTCTGCTCCGCCGAGCGCGGTGGCGGTGACGACCTCGGCGATGGTTTTTGACCGGAGATTTCGGCTGCCGGCGGTGCAGCAGGGGAGTTTGGCGGTGGAGCATGGAGTGGGGCATGGGGTTGTGGCGAGCGCGACTTATCTGATGAACCTGGATCGGCAATTGCCTGACTCGGTGGACATTAATATTGCTCCGTCGCCAGCGATGGGGGTTTTTCAGTTGAGCGGCGGGACTGGGGTGCCGGGGGTTCAGGATGGATATACGTTTCGGGTGCCGGTTTATACGCAGCGGGTGAGTACTGCTTATGGGCCGGTGACGGATATCGAGTCCAATGTGAATGCGACCTATCATGCGGTGGTGATGGAGGCTCGGCGACGGAGCAGTAAGGGGCTCGAGTTGCGGGTGGGTTGGACGTGGGCGAAGGCTATCGACTATGGGCAGAGTGGCGGCGCGGCGCCGCGGACGAATGGGCAGTTCGACCCGTTCGACGTGAGGTATGACAAAGGGCTGTCGTCGTTTGGGCGCTCGCATCGCGTGGTGGCGAGTGCGGTTTGGGAGCCGCGGGTGGTGACGGAGCAGCGATGGCTGCGGCGGGCGGCTAATGGCTGGGTGGTGGTCCCGTTGTTTACGGCGGTGAGCGGGCGGCCTTATAGCTATGACATTTTTGGCGGGAGCTATTTGAGTGGTGGGCGGGAGAGTATTAACGGGTCGGGCGGGGCGGTTTATCTGCCGACGGTGGGTCGGAATACGCTGCGGCTGCCGGAGACGGTGAATGTGGATTTGAGGGTTAGCCGGGGGGTTCGGGTGAGTGACCGGGTGGTGGTGCGCGGGTTTGCGGAGGCTTTCAACCTGGGGAATCGGGTGAATATCTCCGGGGTGACGCAGCGGGCTTTTCTGGTGGGGACGGCGGTGAATGGCGTGACTCCGCTGGTGTTTCAGGATGCGGCTGCGGTGGCGGCGGAGGGGTTGAACGCGCGGGCGTTTGGGACTTACACGGCTTCGGGGACCGATGAGAGCCGGGAGCGGCAGGTGCAGGTTGGGCTGCGGGTGGAGTTCTGAGGGTACCCCTCCCCCACATTGGATATTTTCACGGATATATTCATGATTCTAAGCAACTTACAGCTTTTGTCTCCTTGTAAAATATTCATAATAAAAGGCTTAAGTGTCAAAATATTGCTAATAAAGGAGTTAGGGTTAAAAGTGAGAAGCCCCGGCGGTGGCCGGGGCTTCGCTGTTCTTATCTCTAAATCTATTATCGCGGGTGGCACATAACTAATGGCCACTTTTCTTTGGAAGCGTAAGTTATTGGTGGGTATCGGGTTATTTGGATTTTAAGGGTGTTGGGGGCTTGACACGAGGTTTTGCTGAGAAAAATCCACCGTCGCCGTGCGCTGATGCGGAGTTATCAGGCTTGGGGTTGGGTGTTGAAGACGACTCGGGTGGAGATGTTGGCGTGCCGTTCGCGACGACGTTGGGCGTGTTCATAGCCCTGGAGCCAGCGGTCGATGCAGGGTTGGTCGATTCCGCGTTGCTGCATGTCGAGGATGACTTCGGCGCGGGTGTAGGGTTCGCCGCCGTAGTCGATTAGTTCGTTGAGGTAGCGATCGATTGGGCGCATGCGCTGTGGCCAGTTTAGCTTGAGAGCATCGTTTGCGGATGGGATTGTATTGGGCGCATCGAAGAAGACAATTCAGTCGTTTCGCCCATTCGACTTCGCTCAGGGCTTCACTCCGGCCCCTCGACGATGCTCGGGGCAGGGCGGAAACCACTCATCGCGCAAGATGCCGCGCGATGAATGGGGCACCCGGCTAAAACAGGAACGGGGATGAATGCGGGATAAGGGCGGGATGGGGATCTATGCGGCTAAATGGGGTGCCCGTTGAGCATCTGACCCCGCCCACGACGATTGAGTTGTTATGAATGGCATTCGCGCAGCAGTGGAGTGACACACCCACGATAAATGCTTGCTGCGCGCGCGTTGATCATGGGGCACCCGTTTGGGTTAGTTTGCGTGGATGAGTATAGCCACAATTAGGGCAGGGCTTACGGCGTTGCGTGGCATTCAGTGGCTTCCGCACTTAGCGCAGGGGTTTAGGTTGACGTTTGTCACCAACGGAGCCTTGGCGCGACGACGGCGACCAATCTCACTGTTCAATTCGGACGCGGGGATGGTGCTCAAATCCCATTGGGGTGAATATTGCACTGCAAGACTCCTTCTGCCCTCTTCTGCAAAGGATGGGGCGCTTAGTTCGTGATGATTTCATTCGTTGTTTGAGAGGTTGAGTGAGAGGTTTTGGGCGGCTTCGGGGCGGGAGCGGGGGGCTTTTTTGAAGGTGACTTCGCGGACGTGGAGGGGGCGTTGGACGTTCTTGTTGCCTTCGAGGAGGTCTTTGATGGTGAGGAGTTGGACGCGGGGGTAGCGGCTGCCGTCTTGTGAGGTGTAGAAGCCGGCTTCGGCGGCTTCTTTCTGCATGGGTTTGGTGGGTTCTTCGAAGGAGATGTAGACGCCGATGTCGGCTTTCTCGCGCTGGAGGACGCCGATGAGGTCGCGGACCTCGGAGACGCCGATGTTGTGGCCGCCTTTGACGGAGAAGATGATCTGTTTGGAGTCGCCGGAGCGGTCGTCGTGGAAGAAGAGGCGGCCGTCGATGCCGCGGTCGGCGCCTTTTTTGATGCCTTCGGTGGGGCGGGCTCCGCAGAGGCCGAGCGCCCAGTATTGGAACTGGTATTTGTTCTCTTCGGCGAGTTGGGCGGCTCCCGCTACGTCGGTGGGTTCGCCGATGACTTCGTAGGTCTTGCGGACTTCGTGGCCGAAGGAGTCGTCGAGGCGGGTCTTGATGAGGCCGATGGCGAGGTGGGTGATGTCGATGCCGATCCAGCGACGATTGAGCTTCTGGGCGACCTGCACGGTGGTGCCGCAGCCGCAGAAGGGGTCGAGGACTACGTCGCCTTCGTTGGAGGAGGCTTTGAGGATGCGTTCTAGTAGGGCTTCGGGTTTTTGGGTGGGGTAGCCGAGGCGTTCTTGAGCTTGGGAGTTGATGAGCGGTATGTCGTCCCAGAATTGTCGTGAGGAGTCGACCTGCCATTTCATCTAGATAGCGCTTGTATCGCGGTCGCTCCGGACTTCGTATGGACGATGCCTGTCTTCGTCGTGCGCTTTCTGCCATTCGTTCCTGGATCCACTGCCACACCCATTCGGTGACGCGCTTATCCACTCGTAGTCGTAAGGTTCGGGCGATTCCGTTCGGATTGGTGACGTCGCTAAGTCGTGTATCGTCGCGCCGTTCCCTCTTCGATCTTGCGAGTAATGGCTCTTTAGGTAAGACTCGTCGTAGTCGTCCGAATTGCGGATTCCAAATGCAACTCTCGCTTTGGGAAAAAACAGAATTGTGTCGTGCGTCGCAGGGAATCTCGTGCAGGCGTGTCCCTTTGGAGCTGCGTTCGTCTCCAAATGATTTCGTTTCGGAAATTTTGCGGGCCGAAAACTGCCGTCCATCAGCATCTTGAGGTAGTGGCTGGCGGTGGGGTCGCAGTGGAGGTAGATGGAGCCGGTTTCTTTGAGGACGCGGCGTAGCTCGACGAGGCGTGGGGCCATCATGGCGAGGTAGGCGAGCATGTCGGAGCCGCCGAGGAGGGTTCGGAAGGCGCGCATTGCGTCGGCTACGCGGCCGCCTTGTTCGATGACTTCTTCGTAGGAGCGGGCGGCTTCTTCGTTCCACTCCCAGGTGTCTTTGAAGGCGGTGATCTGGGCGGCGGAGCGGTGGCCGTCTTTTTCGGCAAAGAGGACGTTGTAGTCCTGGCGGGAGTTGAAGGGTGGGTCTAGGTAGATGAGGTCTACGGACTGGTCGGGGATGTAGTCGCGCAGGACCTGGAGGTTGTCGCCGTAGTACAACCTGTTTTTCGTGGAGGACATTCGAGTTGATGGTACAGGATTCGGTCTTGGAAATGGCGGCGTTAATACAAGCGAAAACAAACAAAGGCAACAGCAGATTTCTCCGCTGCGCTGCGGAATGACAAAGAAAATGACGACAGGACAATGACGAAGAAACAAACAATGGCCCGGGGCTGAAGCCCGCTTTGTTTGCAGGGCCTTTTCGTGGGGCTTTAGCCCCGGGGATATGCTCTCTTCTACCCGCGTCATCAATCCCGCGCGGAGTAATCTGATCCACATGAACCCTCTCGTCTCCCCCGCCTGGCTAGCTGCCCGCCTCAAGCACCCCGACACCGTCGTCTTCGACGCCACCATGCCGCCCGTAGGCGTAACGCCGCCAGTCGACACCCACGCCCGCTACGTCGCCCAGCACATCCCCGGCGCCCTCTTCTTCGACATCGACAGCTCTCTCCGACCACTCCACCCCGCTACCCCACATGCTCCCCACGCCCGAGGCCTTCTCCGCGGCCATGTCCGCCCTCGGCGTCTCCGACACCGCCACCATCGTTGTCTACGAGCAGGAGGGCGTCTACTCCGCCCCGCGCGCCCGCTGGATGCTCCGCACCTTCGGCGCCCCCAACGTCTATCTCCTCGACGGCGGCCTCCGTGCCTGGCTCGAAGCCGCCCTCCCCATCGAATCCGGCCCGCCACGCGAATCAGTACAAGCCACTCGCCCGACAGCCACCTTCAACGCCACCTCGACACCGCCATCAAAGACCTAACCCAGCTCCGGCAAATCATCGCCCACCACGGCCAGATACTCGACGCCCGCTCCAACGCCCGTTTCACCGGAGCCGCCCCCGAGCCCCGCCCCAGTTTAAGCTCCGGCCACATGCCCGGCGCCACCAGCGTCCCTTTCCTCGACCTCACCGCCGAAGGCCGCATGAAGTCCCCCGAGCAGCTTCAAGCCCTCTTCGCGGAAAAAAACGTAGACCTCCGCCAGCCCATCACCGCCACCTGCGGCTCCGGAGTAACCGCCGCCGTAGTCTCCCTCGGTCTCGAACTAGCCGGCGCAACCCAAACCGCCCTCTACGACGGCTCCTGGGCCGAGTACGCCAGCCAGCCCAACGCCATCATCGAAAAAAAAACATAACCTCAGTCGCCGGAACCCGTAGCAAGCAGCCGTTTCACCACCAAAGCCATTGGCACCGCAAAGAAGAAGTGAGACATGAATCCGCCGATGATCACCGCAGGGTCATGGTAGTTCGGGTGGTCGTTCGAGGCAATCGAGATAGCCACATGCATCGCAATCCACGCCAGCGCTGCGTAGGGGAGCGCTACCAGCGTCGCTTCATACCCGCGCCGCCGAAAATACGGCCAGATTGCAGCGAACAGCACGCCCCACACCAGCGCAAAAAAGAAGTGGATGCAGGTGCCAAGCAGATACGCCCAATCGCCAATCGCCACCTGAAAAGGCTTCCCAAACACCAGGCCCGTCGCATTCGGAGGAATGCCCGACAGAGGCATCAAATGCTGTGCCCCCACCCACACCAGCGCCTCGTAGATCCAGATAACCACCCCACCCACCAGGCCGCCAATCAAGCCCGCCCGGACAATGGCCTTCACCGTGGGCTGCTCTGATACATCTCGCGCGGATGCAAGACTCCGTTCCGCGCTGCTCAGACTGCTATGGCTGCTCATCTTCGTACCTCTCGAGTTCAGTCCAGTTCGGATGAGTCGGAATTATACATATGTGTAAGGGCGTCAAGCCGGCGCGGCCTCTGTCGAGCTTTCCGCAGCAGATTGCCAGCGTCAATTCGTGATCCCGATGCAACCAGCCTGACAGAAGTTACAGTCATCCACTCCAAATGTGGGCCAGCGAATGCGGCCGCAAGCGCCTCGGCGAGTACCTATCTAGCGACGCATCTCCAACGCCCCGCATTTTTGTCCTCAACAGGTCGCCCAATTTTGTACGCTGAGATCAGAAAACAAAAATGCGCCACGCCAAACCTCTGCGCACACTGCTCGCCCTCTCATTCGTCCTGATCCTCAAGCTCGCCCCCGCGCGGACCCCAGCCCAGATCCCAGCGCAGACCCCAGCTCAGACCCTGCCCACCCCGTCGTTCCCCGACCTCGCCTCCGCCGGCTCCCTCGGCGAAGATCTCTTCCTCCAATCCGGCTCCACCGGCATGGTGCTCGTCGTCGTTCGCGACAACCAAGTCTTCTTCCGCGGATACGGCGAGACCGCGCCCGGCTCGCACCAGCTCCCCACCCAGGACTCCCTGCTGCGCCTCTGCTCGCTCACCAAAATCTTTCACCACCGACGTCCTCACCAAACTCGTCGCCGACAAAACCGTCCGCCTCGACGATCCGCTCCAGCGCTTCGCTCCACCCCGCAGGCTGTGTACCCAAACGCATCCAGCCCATCACGCTCGAAGATCTCGCCACGCACACCTCCGGCCTCCCCCGCGAACTCGGCGCCGCCCCTCGCGACACGCCGCACTTCACCTACCCCGACTACCGCACCCGCTGGCACTGGCTACCCAACCAGCGTCTCCGCAGCACTCCCGGCACCGCCGCCCTTTACTCGAACATTGCCTTCGACTTCCTCAGCGACGCTCTCCAGTCCGCCACCCACAAGCAGTACGCCGCCCTCCTTGCCGAGCGCACCCTCAACCCGCTCCACATGCACAACACCACCTTCTTCCCCACCGCCGAGCAGTGCAGCCATCTGCTCATCAGCGACAACGACCAAGGGCCCCTGCACCTTCACCGAGCATACCGCCGGAAGCTCCGGCCTCTATTCCACCGCAACCGACATGGCCATCTGGCTCAAGTACCTGCTCCAGAACCGGCCATCCACCAGCCTGCCCGCCACGAAGACCCGCCGCGCAGGCCGTCTACATCCTTCCCGTCGAAGCTCGTCAGCCAGAAAGGGCTCGACCACGCCGGCCAGCCCACCGGCGTCGGCCTGGGCTGGATCCACATCCTGCCCCTCGACTCCCCCTCGCACATCATCGAAAAGACCGGAGGCGGCGCCGGCTTCTAAACCTACATCGCCATCAACCACGCTCGCCGCACTGCCATCTTCCTCGCCGCCACCGACGGCCCGGTCGACACCCACCTCAACCTCTTCAACGCCGCAAACAAGCTTCTCCTCGCCATAGCTGGCCTGCCGCCGCTCCCACCCCCACTACCCAAACCCGCAGCCAAACCCACCCACCGCCGTCGCAGCCGTTAGGCCCGTGTCTGGCGATCGCAAGCGCGTTAATCAGGACCAATCGTGATTCGCAGTCGGCGACTCCCTCGAAGAGCACGGCCACGGCATCTTCCGTTGCATCTGTTGCGACACCGTTCTCTTCAGTTCCAACACCAAGTTCGACTCAGGCACCGGCTGGCCAAGCTTCTGGCAGCCCATCGCCCCCGAAAACGTCCTCGAAACCTCCGACCCCACCCCCACCACTGCGTCATTCTGAACGGAGCGCAGCAGAGTCGAAGAAACCCCGACTCCTCCAAAACCCCAAGGGTGCCCGGAGCGTGAATTTCTTGTGAGCGCGGCGGTTTCTGATTGACACCGCGGTTTGAAGGGGCCATCGTAAACGGACAACCTAACCGGGCTCCCCATTCTGGAGGTTCTGTATGCGTGTGATGCGTGTGCTTCGCACCCTTCTCCTCACTGCCCTGGTCGTCTTGTCGAGCCGGATCGTCCATGCCGACGAACTCTATACTCTTACCATAAATCTTACGGTATCAACCGCCGCATTCGAGGACGGGACCTATACGTTTCAGGAACCTTCACTGTTGACGTCGCCGACGACGATCACCACTGGGATAACCAACACCGGCCATGACGTCCAAGACATCATTATTGACCCTACTGGGGGCTCATGTCCGTTTGTCAGTTTAACCGTTGACCCTCTCCTGTATATGGGCTGCGAAGAAGTCGATTTTCCAACAGGTATGTTTGGTGGCTTACTTAGCACTTTACCCTTCACTAAGGAAGGAACCTACATAGAAGATCTAAGTGCTACACACCTAGGTAATATAACGCTTACGATCACACCCGTCGCCAGCACTCCTGAGCCTTCCACCATCACCTTACTGGGCTCCGGGATCTTGTGCCTTGCCGGACTGGTTAGGAGACGGCTCTCCTAAATCGTAGGTTCCGAGGCGCAGCATGTTCATGGTCCGCACCGCCGTCTCCTGCCGTTTCTGCGACGCCCACCTCGGTCACGTCTTCGACGACGGATCCCGCCCCACCGGACTCCGTTACTGCATGAACTCCGCAGCCCTGCGCTTCGCAAAACTCACCTGAAACCCCCGCATCATCTACACCGGTGATCGACCACCGCGAACCCGCCGGTGCTAGTGGGTGCTGAAAAAGTGGTCGTTTTGAAGGGGTGCGGCTTCAGAGGATGCTGAAAAAGTCTTTGCTTTGAAAAGGCGGGACTTCAGTCCCGCCGTAAAGGCAATAATTTCAATGGGCTTTAGCCCCTGAGGGAATGTTTATTGTGGGCCAACGGACTTTTTCAGGACCCCTCTGCAGGCCCGCGCCAAATGGCAGCCCTGCAACCAAAGCACGAGTCCACTCTTGACATCCCTTGCTATACTTAAACCAGCAAAAGACTCACGTTCCGGCCCCGGCCGGAACATTTCATTTAACCCGGACTTCGCACGAAGTCCAGACTTATAGTATTTACTTTGAATACTTTGCACACTTTAAGGGGGAGGGGGTAGAGCACATGTCGAACACAAAATCCAGCAGCCGCGGCCTAACCCTGTCCGTCGGAATCCCCACGCTCAACCAGGCAAACTTCCTCCCCGAGACCCTCGACTCGCTCCTCAACCAGACCCGCCCGCCCGACGAGATCCTCGTCTCCGACCACCACAGCACCGACGACACCCAGCAGGTCCTCGCCCGTTACGCCAGCCGCTTCCCCAACCTGCGCATCGTCCAGCCCCCGCCCGGCTCCAACCTCACCGCCCAGTACAACTTCACCCTCTCATCCCTCACCGGCGACTGGATCACCATGCTCTCCTCCGACGACATCGCCCGCCCCAACTTCTGCGAGACCCTCCTCCGCGGAGCAACAAGAAAAGGAAGCGCAACGAGAAAAAACGGAGCAACAAGAAAGAGCAGCAGCGCGAGCATTCCAGACCCTGTCCTCGTCCGCGCCGGTTGGGAGCACATCGACGCTCAGGGTAAGGTCCTCAGCACCAATTACATCCTTAGCGTCCCCCAAATCCAAAACCCTCCCGCCAACCTCACCGCCCAGAAGCACGGCCCCACCGTCAACTTCGCCGCCTTCGCCATCAAGCGCGAGGCCTTCCACCAGTCCAGCCCCATCCTCGCCTCGCTTCAGTCGCTCTCCGACTGGGCACTCTTCCTGCAGCTCGCGCCCTTCGGCTCCTACGTCTACGAGCACGCCCTCATCAGCGGCTACCGCGTCGGCCACGACGGCAACAAGAACCGCGACCGCGTCGCCGTCTGGACCCACGACCAGCGCCTCATCTTCACCGAGGTAATGCCCCTCGCCGCACAACGCTGCGGCATGGGCGCCGCTGGCAATTCATCAGACCTGACTTGGATAAGCGACGCCAACCGCTACAACTTCATCCGCTACCTCGCCCGCGCCTCCCGCGAGTTCGCCCCTCACGAGCGCGCCCCCGTCATCCCCCACTTCCAGCGCTGGGCCGACTCCCTGGTCCCCGAGCATTCAGCCGAGGCCGCCGCCGCCCTCCGCGCCTTCGCCGCCGGCGAGGTCACCCGCACCTCCATCCCCTTCACCCGCCGCGCAAAAACCTTCCTGAAGCCCGTCTTTCAGCGCTTCCACACCATCCTCCGCCGCAGTTAGCCGTAACCACACTCCGCAAGCGGATAAACTCTAGCCACCGGCCGATTTTTTCGATCAGCCTCGCCTCAGCAATGCTCAACTGAACCAAAGGATGTTTCATGGATAGCAGGACCAAGCGGCGTCTCGTCCTCAGCTTTATCTCCAGCTGGGTCGGCCGCCTCAACAACACGGTCATCCAGCTCATCCAGGTCCCCGTCTTCCTCCACTTCTGGAGCGTCCCGCTCTACGGCGACTGGATCATCGTCAACTCCATCCCCACCTGGCTCACCTTCTCCAACTCCGGCTTCGGCACCGTCGCCGGCAACGAGATGACCATGCTCGTCTCCGGCGGCGACCAACCCACCGCCCTGCGCGTCTTCCAGAGCTGCTGGTGGCTCATCGCCGGCATCTGCGTCGGCACCATCCTCCTCCTCAGCGGAGCGCTCTACTTCCTCCCCGCGGCCCGCCTGCTCCACCTCACCAGCATCAGCGAGACCGACACCAAGTGGATCATCTTCTACCTCGGCGTCTCCGTCCTGCTCGGACAACTCGAACAGCTGCTCCAGTCCGCCTACCGCTCCATCGGCCGCTACCCCTTCGGCTCCATGGTCAAAAGCTCCTTCACCTTCATCGCCTTCGCCTTCATGATGGTTCCGGTCATCCTCGGGGGCAACGCTCGCGTCACCGCACTGGTCTTCGCCGTAGCCAACATCTTCTGCACCCTGCTGCTTTGCGTCATGGTCAAGCGCGACATCCCCTGGATCGAGTTCGGCTGGAAGCACGCCAGCTTCGCCGAGATTCGCAGGCTAGCCCCCGGCGCCATCGCTTTCATGGCCTTCCCCATCGGCAACGCCCTCAACCTCCAGGGCACTGTGCTCGCAGTCGGCTACGCTCTCGGACCAGACCGCCGTAGTCGTCTTCTCCACCGCCCGCACCGTCTCCCGCGTCGCTCTCCAGATGGTCCAGATGGTCAACTCCACCTTCGAGCCCGAGATGACCATCGCCTTCGGAGCCCGCAACATCGACCTCACCCGCACCCTGCACCGCCGCGCCGTCCAGCTGGCGCTCATCGTCGCCCTGGTCATCATCGCCGGCATGATGCTCTTCGGCCCCTGGTTCCTCACCCACTGGACCGGCGGCCACGTCCCTCCCAGCCGCGGCCTGCTCAGCATCCTGCTCGTGGTCGTCATCTTTTACGCCCTGTGGTCCACCAGCTCCACCCTGATGACCTCCACCAACCAGCACCGCCGCCTCGCCGCGTATTACATGGCGGCCACCAGCGTCACCTGCGTCCTCTGCTACTTCTTAGCCCGCTGGTATGGGCTCTACGGCGCCGCCTCCTCGCTTCTCGTCTCCGAGATAGCCATGAACCTCTACGTCCTGCCCGCCTGCCTCCTCATCGCGCACGACACCCTGCCGGCCTTCCTGGCCAGCATGCTCCACTACCCCCCATCCCTCCGGCCCGCCGCCCTCCTCGCGCGCCTCAGAAGACCAAAGCCCCAGCTCGAAGTCTAGTCCAATCAGCGGCAATCGAGCCCCATTTCGGGACAAGAAAATCAATAAATTGTCAGCCATTGCGTTGGAACAGTTATCCTGCGGCTGTGACAACAATTATTGGAACTGTCCAAATTATTCAAGCCGACGACGGCAATTCACTTGGGTTCATCCTCACTGAAGAATTGCTGGACCGCCTCAAAGCAAAGGTAGGCGATGACGTCTACCTGACAAACACGCCTGACGGATTTATTCTCAGCTCCGATTTTTCACGGCAGCATGGCTTGGCGAAGCGATCGCCAGAATCGGAAATTCTCCCGCAACATTCTAAGAACAAACCATTTATCTCCTAAGCTGCAAGGCCCGTTACCATTAAAATTGGAGCGAATCGTTGCGATATTCAAATTCGGCGCTGTCCAAACGACCAAATGGCTAAAGGTGAGCCTCTTCGGCCCCCTCTCCGGAATCTTTTTACCCCCGAAATCGTCTAATTGTTGTGGTATTCTGTGATTCGCTGGAGAAGTGTGCCTTCGAGTGCCCTGACCTCTTTCGAGGTTCCGGCCGGCCAACGCGGTCATAACCGCTACCTGCTTCCCCGCCATTACGAAACAACCCAGGGAATTGTCCGCCTGAATCCAGACACCGGTATGCGGACGACCCAATTTTCCGGAAATTTTCCGCAGGAGTGCGCACCCACGTGGCCGAAGAAATTGACAAGTACGAAGACGACATTGACAAGCTCATTGATACAGGAAAAGAGAAGGGCTATCTCACCTACGGAGAGGTCAACGACCTCCTTCCCGGTGACATCACCTCGCCCGACGACCTCGACGATCTCCTCACCACCATCAACACCCAGGGCATCGACGTCCTCTCCGGCGAGGGCAAGTTCGCTGGCGACCGCGAAAAGTACGAGCCCGAGGCCGGTGAAGAGTCCGACGACGTCGAGCTCGACCTCTCGCCCGGCACCCTCGAGAAGACCAACGACCCCGTCCGCATGTATCTCCGCGAGATGGGCACCGTACCCCTGCTCACTCGTGAAGGCGAAGTAGAGATCGCGAAGCGCATCGAGCGCGGCCAGATGCGCGTCATGAAGGCCATCTCCCGCTCGCCCATCGTCATTCGCGAGATCGTCGGTCTCGGCGAAGACCTGCGCCGCGGCGTCCGCAACATCAAGGAGGTTGTCACCTTCGACGAAGAAGAGCTCACTGAGGAGATCCTCCAGGCACGCGTCCGCGCCACCGCCGGCCGCATCGACGTCATCGTCAAGCACCAGAAGAAGCTCGCCGCTCTTGCAGGAGAAGCTCGCCGCCCCGGTCGGCAAGGACGCCAAGGCCAAGGCCAAGGACCAGCGCAAGCACCGCTGGCTCATCGGACGCGAGCACGTCTACATCAACCGCATCGTCCGCGAGCTCAAGTACACCAACGGCGAGAAGAAGCGCCTGCTCGACAAGGTCAACAAGACCGTCGACTCCATGCGCACCCTCGAGCGCCAGATCAAGTCGCTCGAAACCAAGTACGAAGCTCAGCAAATCCGAAGAGCTGCGCAAGGAGTACAAGCGCCAGCAGAAGAACTGCCGCATCGATCTCGAGCGCGTCGAAGCCGACGCCGGCATCACTCTCGCCGACCTCAAGCGCACCCAGCGCGAGATGATCCAGGGCGACATGGACGCCGAGCGCGCCAAGCGCGAGCTCATCGAGGCCAACCTTCGCCTCGTCGTCTCCATCGCCAAGAAGTACACCAACCGCGGCCTGCAGTTCCTCGACCTCATCCAGGAGGGCAACATCGGCCTCATGAAGGCCGTCGACAAGTTCGAGTACCGTCGCGGCTACAAATTCTCCACCTACGCCACCTGGTGGATCCGTCAGGCCATCACCCGCGCCATCGCGGACCAGGCCCGCACCATCCGCATCCCGGTGCACATGATCGAGACCATCAACAAGCTCATCCGCACCTCGCGTCAGCTGGTGCAGGAGCTCGGTCGCGAAGCGTCGTCGGAAGAGATCGCCAAGCGCATGGACATCCCCGTCGCGAAGGTCCGCAAGGTCCTCAAGATCGCGCAGGAGCCCATCTCGCTCGAAACCCCCATCGGCGAAGAAGAAGACTCGCACCTCGGAGACTTCATCGAAGACCGCATGGCCGTCAGCCCCTCCGACGCCGTCATCAGCGTCAACCTCAAGGAGTACACCTCGCAGGTACTCCGCACGCTGACCCCGCGCGAAGAGCGTGTCATCAAGATGCGCTTCGGCCTCGAAGACGGCTCCGAGCACACGCTCGAAGAGGTCGGCCAGTCCTTCCAGGTAACCCGCGAGCGCATCCGCCAGATCGAAGCCAAAGCCCTCCGCAAGCTCCGCCACCCCAGCCGCAGCCGCAAGCTAAAGGCATTCGTCGACGGCGTCAAAGAGGTCTAACAGACAATATCAACTCAGAAAAAGCAAAGGCCGCGAGCAATCGCGGCCTTTGTCGTGTAATGGAAAATACTGGTACGCCTTCTTAGCACCATGAGATCAAATTTCTTTAGTGAACGGTTTCATTGCGAGCCGAATGACCATATACCTATTTAGTAGATCGAACAGAAAAGGCGCTCCTATCATCAAAGCTAAAATACTGACTACGAGTCCAGTAATCTTAGGAATTATCAGTGATTTATTATTCAAAAAAAATATAAACCAATCGTGTTTCCATCCGACGGGAAAAATCATTTCTTGCTCGGCTATGTGTTCAGATATTTTTTCTGCTGCCTGCAAACCTTCAAGACTTTTGGTTTCGCGGGGTACAGGGCTTTTTTCTGCGTAAGTGTCGTCGTTTGCTGAAGAGTTGTATGCTGCGGTGTTGTTTGCTACAGGAGGTGTTGCTTGCTCCGTAGGTGTTAGTTGCTTTGCTATCTCTGTTACTTCCGCCTCAAAAGCCTTTTGAACTACGGATTTATGTACTGCATGGTTAGCTATTTCAATCGCATCAAAGTTTGCTAACAGAACTATTATCGTTGATACTGCGGCAACCATACTAAAAGTACGAACACGATAAATTCCCGATGCTTGATCCATGACACTTATAAACCATTGTTGAATATTAGCCATCTCACCGCCAGGCCTCGGATCGACACTCAACGAGCGGAGAATCGCCGATCGATTGGTGTCATTACTATCGGATGTCGTTTCGGTGTCTTCTTTTTGTTCACTCTTCGTTGTCCCAAATCTATCGACAAATACCTGAGCGAATAGTTCGGCCGGTATATAAGACACTCGAGCGCGCCCTTCAATGGAAAGTGATTCAACCAACGGATGCGTCCAGAATGACAAAACCTGAGCTTCGTCCTTCTCCGCTATCATCCGTCGTATCGCGTCTTCTAAAATACTTTCACGCATGTGAAGAAGACGCGAAAGCATCTCAACAATAAGCATGACGAATAAGCTGAGAACCAAGTAGGGTAGTACTAGATTTCCAGCGACATTGATTAATGCGTCCATTGGTATTAGCTCCTAGGGTAGGCACTGGTCGCAGGGAGGCCCGGCTAATCTGAACGAATATGCCTCACATATATATAACGAAAACGAGGAAAGTACGAGTATTTAGATGGCTTCTTGAAAAAACACTCCGCAAGCTGCAACTGGAAGCTCAATGCTTTTGCCTCAGTACAAGGAAGCCGCGAATAATTGCGGGCCTCTGTCTCGTTCTTGGTTTGGTTGCAACAATCAAAGCTAAATCTTAGACCTCGATGTCCACCCATTCTTGGATTTGCCCACGGAAGAGTCGATATTTCGAACGAGTGGTCGTTCCGTTAAGAAAACGCGCAGATTCTATCCATGAACTTCGTGACGCTTCAATTTTCATCCACTTGTCGTAAAACTGAGGAGCCTCAAACATTTTTGTTAGACATCGAAAGGCCGCGCGAATTTCGGCAGGCGAGCCATCGCCGAAGTCGAAAACCACGACGACGGGGCAATGTATAACAGGAAAACGGCGATTATCGAGGTAGTCGCGGTCACAGGTGAGCAGTACGTATCCATTGCGAAGTGCGTAAGCCGTGTGATTTTCGTCGGGATGACTACGCAGCCTAACCTCTTGTACTGTACTTACACGGGCACCCATCCCCCGAAGTATTTCAGTTGCATTCGCCGGAAAGTTTTCGTCAGCGTAAAACCATGTCTTGGCCCTCCGCTTTCTATAGTCTTCGACTTGTGCGATCTCCGCTTTAGACGGCGGATTCTTTTGGGATAACTCAGCAGAATTTACCCAGCCCGTAAATCACCTCCACAACATAACAGTTTACGCGGTGGCGAGTGTCCCATACATCAAAACAAACCCATTACCTCGGGTGCCCATTCATCGCGTCTTTGCGATGAGTGGGTTCCGCTCTGCCGGAGATGGGGTCCCCAGCGGCCGGTCTTTGCTCGTTGGGGTGTAACGCTGGGGTGAAGGCGCAGCCGCAACGACTGAAATCGCCTTTCTTCGAACCACCTCAAACCTCACCTTTTCAGCGGAAATCCCACCGAGGCGGTGCTGGTCTATACGCCTGGGTCGTCACGCAGCCTTCACCCCAAAATGCCGTCAAGCCCCCAAACTAGCGGAAATCCCTGCAACCCAAGCCCCACCAACACATAGCAACCGGCAGAAATGTGGCCATTAGTTATGTGCCATCTCATAAAATAGAACTAGAGATCAAAAAGAGCAGCCCGGCCATCCAGCCGGGCTTTTCTATTTCAGGAAAGGAGATACGCTAAGTCATTTGGATGGAATATTTTAGCCGTAAGTTATTTGTTTGGAATATTTTGGCGAGAAGACCCCCGCTTAAGTCCAAACGAATGAATATTTTAGCCCCGGGCAAGGGAGGGGGGAGGGGAGAGGGTAACAACTTAGGCATCAAGGTGTTTCAGGGCTTCGCCGCAGCGCCAACACAGTCATCCGTCCGGCATAATAAGCGCCATAAATAATATTGGCCCGAAAAATGTCGTTCCGGAAGGTAAGTATCTGCCGCCGGATAAAACGGAACGCATAGTTGCTGGGCTTGAAACTCCTGCCCTTCATCGTGGCGTCCAGTTGAAGATCGACAGGATCGACAGGGTGGCACTCCTGCAAGGCGATTACAGCAATCGACCCATCGGTACGCATAGCGTCTCCGGTCGCATTGTGAATGAAAATCGGTATCTCCGGTCGCGAGATGTAGCTGACCGACTTCACGCAACCGGCAAATCTAAGGTCGCGAATCACCGTCGAGCGCTCATCATCGATGTCAGCTGAAATATGGTGGACGAACCCCTTATACTTCACCGCCAGCACCGCCCTCGTGTCATGGGTGGAGGAGCTTATCCACACCGAATCGCTGCTGCCATCCGGCGTCCATCGCCAGATACGAAGATGATCGCGCCGGTCATAGCTGTTCAGGCTCTTCTGCCAGTTCATGTCCTCCGGCTCGCCATTCAACAGGAAGGTCGTCATAGGTTGTTGAGCGTATCCACTGTTATTCAGCAGCGCATAAAAGCTCTTAAGCATCGCATGCCTGCCCGAGGGATCGGCGTTGTTCCACCCCGCCTCGCGAAATGCCGATCTAACTTCATCCTCGGATCCAAGGAACACAAGATTCAACAGGTCAGCATCGACATTCTTCTTCGTCGTCACGCGCCACGGAAGCTGTTCGACTAATTGATCGTCCGCCTCCGTCGTCGCCTCAGGAGAAGGTTCGCCTTCACCACTCGCAATAACCGGCGACGATGAAATTTCACTCGTCGTCCGCAGATGCATATCTGTACCGGCGGCGTAATAAATCTCCGGCTCCGGAAAGATTGGAAAGAGCACCTTATATGCAATCAATCCCGGATCGGAGTATGGATTCCACGTGGGCAGATGAATCAACCGGCTGTTGATGCGACCCTGAAAAGTATCCGTACTGAGGACGCCCTGGATCACTCCCTTTCGAACAGCTTCGCGTGCATTCTGTACTTCTTCTACCCGGGCATTCAGTGCAACTGTTTCATCCGCCCCGGTAACTGCGCGATTGAATTCAAGTTCAAGCGCCGCTGTCTCATGGGCAATGCCGAATCCCACCTTGCGTTTGCTTCGAACCTCGCCCTCTATCGGCGTTCCCATCGAAAGCACCACTTCATTCTCGCAAACAAGGTCCTGCGTAAGCACCGCATGAACCGCGTCTCCCCGCTTCGCCGAGTAAGTGGAAACAGGAGCCGTCAGCCGAATCCAAAGCGATTGACCCGCCGGAAGATCGCATCCCCACGCCGTCCGGGCAGCACACACCAGGCACAACAATACGAGCCTGCGATGGGGTTCGAGTAGGATTCTCATCTATCGGCGCAACTCCCCTCACCTCCACCATAGCAAACGCGTATCAAAAGAACCTTGATTTAGCAGTAAACGAACTAACCCATATGCCGTGCAGACCGCAGTCACACAAGAAGAGGCCGGGCATTCATCCCGGCCTCTTCGCTTCAATTCAATGAGTAACTGTCAGAACTCAGGCCTGCCCAACCGCAACAAACCCATCGCATCCACTAATCGGCGTCACCTTCAGGTGCAGCGCCGCATGCTTCGGATGGCCGCACTCATCCAGCACTGTCGGCTCAGCCTTCTTGCTCGAATGGATAGACACCAGAATCGCCGCCTTGGCATGGTGCTCTCCGAAATGCGTACAAAGCCCGCACTGCCCGCTACGAAGCATCTCCATAACCGCCTCCTATGCACAAATAGGAGCACCCTGACCCAAACTCCGTTGCCTGAATCTCTAAAGTGGGTCGTCAATTCCTGTCGCACTGCTTTCGTGTACACTAAAGCAGTGAAGAACATAACCCTCAGCGCCGACGAATCCCTCATCGAGCGAGCCCGCCAAGCCGCCCAGGCCCGGCATACTACCCTGAACGCCGCATTCCGCCAGTGGCTCGAAGAGTTCACCGCACAGCAGAGCTCCATGCAGGAGTACGACGCTCTCATGGACCGGTTGAGCTACTTTAAAGTCGATAGAAAATACACGCGGGACGAAATGAATGAGCGGTAAGGTATTTCTCGATACCAATATCTTCCTCTATGCCTACGATGAGAGCGAACAACTCAAGAAGAGCGTGGCTCGTGAGCTGATTCGTAACACCACAATCGACGGCACCGGAATCATCAGCTATCAGGTAATACAAGAGTTCTTCAACGTCGCCTTGAAGAAGAACTCCCTCAAGCTGCGCCCTGAGGACGCACAGCAACTCCTCGCCACCATCTTTCATCCGCTACTTGCTGTCCACTCCTCCATCACCCTGTTCGGCGAGGCAATTCACCTGCAGAAGCGCCACCGCCTCAGCTGGTACGACAGCCTCATCGTAGCCGCCGCCCAACAGGCAAAATGCAGCATCCTCTACACCGAAGACCTCCACCACGGTCAGCGCTTCGGCGACCTCATCGTCCAAAACCCTTTCCGCTAACCCTACTTCCACTCCACCAAACTCTCCTTCGAGTGGTCGAACTCCACCCCCACCCAACCCGCCGCCCCACCATCCACCAACTTCGCCGCCGCCCCATTCACCGTCACACTCTTCGGCTTCGCAAACCGCCATCGCACAATCACATGCGCCGCCGAATCCCCCGTAATCTTCAACGTCCTCCCACTCCGAGCTATGATCCTGCCTTCAAAATCCGTAATCGTGCTCGCCCCACCCGCATCATCGTTGATCTCATAAACCCGCCTGTCATCGAGCGACTTCACCGTCGTATTCCCGCTCTCGCTCTGCGGCACCAGCGTCATCACGTCCTCCGGAATCTTCGGAATCACCGCACCCGCCCGCACCCACACCGCAATCTTATCCACCGGCGCGTCGACCACCACCGTCTTCCCGCCCTTCACCGCTGCACCCGTCCAATAATCCATCCAATCGCCGCGGCAAATACACCGGCCGCCGCGTATTCTCATCCACCACCGGAGCCACCAGCAAATCCGGCCCAAACATATACTCATCCTTCGCCACCCGCGCCTGCGCATCGTCCTGATACAGCAGCACCAGCGCCCGCATAATCGGCATCCCCGTCTTCGCCGACTCCTGCGCCGCCGCATACCTGTAAGGAAACAGGCTCATATGCAGCACCGCATACTTCCGATACACATCCAGCGCCTGCGTCCCGCCCGTCGCAGCGTCCCAGTTCCACGGCTGCACGTTCGCCTGCGAAAGTATCTCCATCGTCGGCGAAAAAGCCGCATACTCCGTCCACCGCATCTCCACCAGCGGATCCGGCGTAGTCGGCGTCTTCAGATACCCACCCAGGTCCGCCGCCCACAGCGACATCCCGCTCATCCCCGCATTCAGCCCCGCCGTCACCACCGTCGGCAGCCCATTCTCCGTGCTGAAGCTCGACTCGTTATCCCCCGCCCACAGAAATCCAATCCCATTCGCGCCCGTCGTCACGCTCCGCGCAAATAGCACGCCATTCCCCTTCAGATCCTTCTGAATCAACTCCTCCATCGCATTGTTGTAGAGCAGCCCATAGCGATTCCGCATCAGTCGCCTTATCGCTGCCATCCGCAAACTTCACATCGCCCTGAAAGCTTCCCTCAGCATCATCATCCTTGAATCCATCCGCGCCGGCCTTAATCGCCTGCCTCACCTGATCCTGCCACCACTTCTTCGCCGAAGGATTCGTGAAGTCGATCATCGACCCCTGCCCCTTCCACCACCGCCCCACATAAGGCGTCCCATCCGGACGCTTCACAAAATACCCATTCCCCGCAGCCTCGTCATAGTTCTCCGCCTGCGCCAGCATCTTCCCCGCAAACCCCGCCTCCCCCGGCGGATCCGACTGCGAATTGATCCACGGAGTATGCCACAGCACCAACTTGTAACCTTCACCGTGCAGATACTTCACCATCCCCGGCGCATCGTCGAACTGCTTCGGATTGAATTTGTAACTGTTATAGGACGTTGTCCACGGCGAGTCGATCACGATCACGCTCGCCGGCAGCCCCAGCGCCCGCGTCTTGTCGACATCCTCCCTCACCTGCGCCTCATTCTGGTGATAATCCCGTCCCATCCACGGCGCAAACGCCCAGTAAGGCGGCAGAATCGTCCGCTCCGTAATCCCCGTAAACCGCTCCAGAATCTTCGGAAACTCCGGCCCCGTAAACAGCACCACCCGCAGCTTCTCCGCCGGAACCGTACATCACAATCTCGCTCGGGCTCGTCGCATTCATGTCGAACGTCGCCTCAGCCGTCGTATCCACCCACAGCCCATAGCCCGTCGTGCTCATGAAGAACGGCACCGGCTTGTACGTCGCCGACCCCTTCGCAATCGCCATTGTCCTGCGACGCGTTCTTCACCACCGTCTGCGCATGGTTCAGCGTATTGAACCGCTCGCCCAGCCCGTAGTAGTTCGCCGCATCGCGTACCTGAAACTGCCAGTCCCCCAGCGAATACGCTATGCTCGTAATCTCCACCACCCCCGGCGCCAGCTCCTTGAAGTGCAGCTTGTTTGTCGTCACCGCCTCGCCTTCAAACGAGAAGTCGTGCAGCTGCACATCCGGTCCCGCATCGATATCGTGTTCTATGCGTTTGCCTGGCACCGTCAGCGCCACCGTGTACAGATCGCTGCGCACCAGCCCCTGTACCGGAGTCTCAGCCACCCGCCCCGCCGGAGCGGGCACACTTTGCTGCTGTGTCCCTTGCTGCTGTGTCCCTTGCGGTTGCGTTCCCTCCTGTGTCGGTTGCTGCGCCGCCTGCGCCTCCTGCGCTGTCGCCCATCCTGCTCCCAGCAAACCAACGCCTGCCACCATCACGCAAACACGCCGCATCTTTTCCATCCATCCACTTTAGAGCAATTTCAGAAATGCTAAGGAAAACAGAGAGCTTGCCACGAGAGAACAAAAGCTCATTATCAGAAATCACAAACCAACGCTTGTCATTCTGAGCGCAGAACCGGGGTCCCCATCGAGCGCTTTTGCTCGGTGGGGTGGAGCGAAGAATCCCCGCATTTGTATTTGTCGTTGCCTGTTCTCCCGTCCCTCTCCCATCCCCGGATAAATTCCTCGCCACAACTGAAAAGGCCCCCGCAGGGGCCTTTTCTTCCTCGCAATGGATGGTGCGAAATTACTCGCCGCCACCCGAGGAAGTGTGCTTCAGTGCAGCCTGATACCCATTGATGAAGTTCGCGCGATACTCGTCACGAGCCGCACCCTTCACCGGAGGATGAAGGTAAAGATGCGATGACTGGGCGTCGATCTTCCGCTTCGCTGCGAGATCCAGCTGGGCGGCCTGAATGCCATCCTTGTAACCCTGCTGTGACTGCTCGGTTCCTGCCGGCGGTGTGTTCCAATCCGCAACTGCAGGAGCGTTCTGCTTCTGATTTTGGGAGGTCTGGGCGTGCACAAAAGCTGGTGCAATGCTCATAATCGCCAGTGCAATCACTGACGTGGTAATGCTCATGGTCTTTTTCATAAAGATCCTTTTCCGCCCGGGTCGACTTTGACCTTCGGGCCGTCAAAGACCCTAACACAGGCGATTTGTAAGACGCAATACCACCCCCGGACGTTTGCACACATACTGCAAACACGCCGCGCCCGCAAATCGCCGTTTCCGGAAAGTACGGAACTCCGTCCCGCCGTAAAACCATGATTTTTATTGGCGATTAAGCTATCAGGGGCAATGTCGAGAAAAAAATGAATCTTCTCACAACCCCAAAATTTAATTCGCCAGCAACCTACATATTCGTGTGGCCGCCGCGCATTTCCTCATTAAAACTCGGCTTGATGAACGCCAGCGCCTCGGCAACCTCCATCTCATACCGCGCCCGATGCCCCATCAGCACCTCAGTCGGAGTCGCATACTCCCCGCCTTCAATCCGCCCCTTCAATCCAGGACCCTTCCAGCCGAATAATCCCCTCCCGCGCCAGCGCCACCGCCGTCTTCCGCAGCTCTTCCACCGTCGCATTCAGATACTGCGCATCCCGCGGATCCAGCAGCCAAACCGGCTCCCGCCGCCCAGCACGCCCGACAGCCAGAACACCTTCGCCGCCAGATACTCCTGCCGCTGCGCCTCGGTCGTGTCGTTGAAGCTGAACTTCTTCTGCCACCGGCTGTAGTACCGCGTCGTCACCGGCACCGGCTGGCGATTGCCGCTCTTCACCAGCTCCAGCTGCCCCTGGTCCATCGTCTTCCGCACCGCGTTATAAATAAAGCCCTCCGCAAACGGCTGCTCCGGAGCCAGCACAATCTCCGCGAACGTCACCGTCATCGAGGCCGCAATCTTCGCGTGCAGCACGCTCTCCTCACCGCCGATCCTCCAGCCTCACCTCGCCATGCACCAGGTACGTATCCGCGCCCGAGGTCGAAAGATGGAACGGCCACGCAAACCTCCCAAAGCTCAACGGCAGCCCATGCAGCGTCAGGTAAACATCCGGCCGCGGATTCTTCAGCCGCTTCGCCGACTCCGCCAGATAAACCTGCACCTCAGCCAGCAAATCCTTCCGGCTGAAATCAAACTTATCCGTTAATCCAGCACCTGCGTCTTCGCTGATTGAGCGGAGATGCCAGGAGGCTCGCTTTGCGTCAGCACCTGAGTCCTGGCCGGCTCGCCCGCCAGCCCCAGCTTAAACCGAGTAGTAGGATTTCCCGAAAAATCCGCCCCAACCGCGCTCGAAACCACCACCAACCCGGCAGCCTTAGCCGCCGCCTCAACCTGCCCTGCCAGAATCGCCTGTGTATCGATGCTCATTGCCGTCCAATCATCCTGAAAATCGCGCTTCCCCATTCTACAGCGGCATTTTTCCTTGCCTGCGTTTGCAGGTGAAGCTGAAGGCGAAGGAGCTGTAACCATAAACATCACCATTATGGTGATATAATTGGTGAAAGGAGAGTTTATGAGAGCAACTGTGTCGCTCGATGATGAGTTAGTCCAAAGGGCCCAGGAGTACAGCGGTCTCTCCGAGAGAACGGCACTCCTCCGAGAAGCCCTGAAAGCGCTGATTGAACGGGAAGCAGCGCGCAGCCTCGCCGCGCTCGAAGGCACCATGCCGGACCTCGAATACGTGCGCCGTTTGAGGGTCGACGATCTGTGATCCTGGCTGATGCAAACATCTGGATTGACTTCTTCCGGCTCCGCAATCCCACATTGCGAAAGCTGCTCGAGAATAACCAGGTCATGATGCACCCATATCTCGTCGCACAGCTGGCTCTCGGATCGCTGCACGACCGACCGGTAACCCTGGCAAGGCTCGACAACATGCCAATGGCGAGAGTGGTCGACCTAAAGGATGTACGTCAGATGATCGAGACCCGCGCCCTCTACGCAAAAGGGATAGGTCTCACCGATACGCACCTTGTAGCATCCTGCCTCGCGACGCCCGGTACCAGCCTCTGGACGTCGGATGTGAGGCTAGACAACGTAGCCGCCTCCCTCGGCGTTCGCGCCAACCTCCTGTGACCCACCGCAGGGCGTCAGCACTATCATCGCTGACCCTGCTCGTTGGAGAGTCTCCACCCTTGACAAAAACCCCCCAAAACACCTCTCCAAAAGGGTCACCCGATAGACCCACAGAGTTAGCCTACGCCCCAGGTCCAAGCCTAAACCTTTTCCCTCTAAGACTTTGTCCAAAAACACCGGAGGGAAGGGGGCCCTACTCCTTAGGCCCCTCAAAGTGGAACATCTCCTCCATCGGCATCCACCACTCCCCCTCCGGAGTCCCCTCAAGCCGCTTCTGCATCGGCTCCATCAGCGCCCACCACCGCTGAGTCGCCGGATCGGCCGCCATCCTGGCCATATCCGCCTTATGATCCGTCCCCCAGTACTCATAGCTCGCAAACAGCAGCCCCTCATGGTGATAGATCGTGTAGTTCCGCATATTGCAGCTTTCGATCATGGCCAGCACCTCCGGCCACACCGCTGCATGCTCCCGTTTGTACTCCTCATAGTGCTCCGGCCGCAGCCCGATCATCGCGCCAAATCGCTTCATCCCAAACCTCCACCCCAACAAAACTTCAGCCGCACCGGTCCCTCCCAACTTACAGGTCAGACCATCCTAAACTCGAAACGAGCATCCCCGATTAGGTATTGAAAATATTTCACGTCCGGAACACAACGCGCAACTCGCCTCGTAGCAATTCATTGACCAGCCCTGTTACCCTGCCCCATTCGTCTGCCCCGCTCCCCGTCCTCCCTGCGCCATAATGGAGCACAGCATGCAAACCCCCATCGAAACCCGCAACGAGAATTTAGCCAGCCTCTCCACTGAAGCACGCAATCCAGCCTCCGAGCACATCGACACCCTCCCCACCCTCGACATGCTCCGCGTCATCAACACCCAGGACACCCTCGTCCCCGCCGCCGTCGCCGCCGAGATCCCCAACATCGCCGCCGCCGTCGACGCCATCGCCGCCCGCTTCGACCTCGGTGGCCGCCTCTTCTACATCGGCGCAGGAACCAGCGGCCGCCTCGGCGTCCTCGACGCCTCCGAGTGCCCGCCCACCTTCGCCGTCCCCCGGTCCCTCTTCCACGCCCTCATCGCCGGCGGCGACTCCGCCCTCCGCACCTCCGCCGAAGCCGCCGAAGACTCCGTCCACCAGGGCGCAGCCGACCTCATCGCCGCCGGCTTCGGCAAGCCCAATATCCGCGCCGATATCCGTGCCAATATCAGCGAAGCAACTCCGCCCTCTGATCCCTGGGCCCTGATCCCTGATCCCTCGCCCCTAAGCCCTGGGCCCTCCACCCCAGACACCCTCATCGGCATAGCCGCCAGCGGCCGCACCCCCTACGTCCTCGGAGCCATCGCCCACGCCCGCAGCATCGGGGCCCTTACCATTGGTCTCTCCTGTGTCCCCGGCTCCCCGCTCGCCCAGGCCGCCGAGATCGCCATCACCCCCGACACCGGCCCCGAGATCCTCACCGGCTCCACCCGCCTTAAAGCCGGCACCGCCACCAAGCTCGTCCTCAACATGCTCTCCACCGGAGTTATGATCCGCACCGGAGCCGTCTACAGCAACCTCATGGTCAACCTCCAACCCACCAACGCCAAGCTCCTCGACCGCGCCCAGCGCATCCTCATCGCCGCGTCTGCTTCCGATCACCCACTCGACCAACCCGCCGCCGCAAAACTCCTCACCGAAGCCGGCAGCGTCAAGACCGCCATCGTCATGCACCGCCTCCATCTCTCCCGCGCCGCCGCCGAGGCCCGCCTCGCCGCCGCCCACGGCCGCTTAAGCGCAGCTCTTCAGAAATAGGCGCAGCCCTTCAGAAATAACCGCAGCCCTTCAGCAAAGCTAACAGCGTTCTACGCTTTTTTGTCTGTCATTCCGTCCCTGAGCGCAGTCGAACTGCTGTCGCCGTTCTTCGTTGTCATTCTGAGCGCAGAACCGGGGTCCCCATCGAGCGCTTTTGCTCGGTGGGGTGGAGCGAAGAACCCCCGCATTTCGTTTTTGTCGCTGCCTGTTCTTTTAGTTTTGTCATTCCGCAGCGCAGCGGAGGAATCCGCTTCTCAGCCAGCGCGCTCTACCCCAGCCGCTTCCGAATCAGCCGCAGCGCGCTCCCCACCACTGGCTCATCCCCTGCCGGCACCTGCGTCTCATCCTCCGGCGTCCGAACACCCAACGCCCGCCGGGGCAGCTTCGTAGCCAGCTCATCCACCACCACCGTGTTCCGCCCTGCGCTCTTCGCGTCGTACAGCGCGCGATCGGCTCGATTCATCATCGCTGTCCAGCTATCGCTGCGTGGCAACCCCTGCGTCACCCCTGCGCTCATCGTCGTCGTAATCACGCAGCATTCGAACTCCACCTGCATCGCCTCAACCGCCTGCCGCAGCCCTTCCACCACCTTCGCGCCGCTTATCGCGTCCGTATCCGGAAGCAGCAGCAGGAACTCCTCGCCCCCAATCCGCGCCACCACATCCACTGACCGCAACCTGTTCTGCAGCAGCGCCACCACCGCGCACAGCGTCGCATCTCCCCCCGCATGGCCGTAGTTATCGTTCACCCCCTTGAAGTGGTCAAGGTCGATAACCACCACCGTCAGCGGCATCCCCGACCGCTCGCTGCGCGCAACTTCATGCGCGGCCAGCTTCATCAGCGCCCGCCGGTTCAGGCATCCCGTCAACACGTCGATCCCCGCCGTGGCCTCCACCGCGCTGTACATCTCCGCCGCCGCGAACCACACATACATAATCAGCAGGCAGTTCGCCACCAGCACCAGCGCCAGCATGGTGTCGTTCCACTGTGAGTCCCCCACCGGCGCCTGCCAGACAGGTCTCTGATAAACCTTGTAAGCCAGCACAGCCCGATACACAACCACTACTATCTGGCTGATCACCAGCCCCTGGGTGATCGCGGCCGGAATCCGGAACCGCTCCTCCTTCTGCTCCCACAGCGTCTGCAGCACCATGCCGCACAAGTACAGCACCATCGCCGAGATCAGGAGCGACGCGTACCGGACACGCAGCACAAACATCGAGCAATACGCCGCCAGCAGGACCAGCATAATAATCGGCCCGGCCCGGCTGCGCAGCGGCCGCCGGCTCATAAACCACCGCAGCCCCATATACATCGTAAACGCCGATACGATGATCAGCACATTCGACGTCATCGTCGACAGCACCCGCGGAAGGGAGCCCGCCATGAACTGCAGCCCCGTCTTCACCATCTCCACCAGCACCGAGTACACCAGCCACCGTGTCCCGATCACCCGTTTATCCGCCAGCGCCATTGCCGCGAGCACGCTCGCGTACAGGGCCATCGACACAAAGTAGAAGACGAACGAAGTCTTGAGGTCCATCGAAAGATCCTGGGTCAGATAATCGTCCCGCATTCGGGCTGAATAAATCCTGCAATGCCTTCAGGGAGAGGGGGGACCGATTGCTTCATAGGCCTGTCGCCAAATGCCCGGTCGTTCCTGCTTTCAGAACCCGGGTCAAGGTTTACACAGCATAGACCAACACACCTGCGCTTCCAAACAATTAAATCGAGTAGTTTTTATGGCATCAAAACCGCCCCGCACACCAGCGCGAATATCGCGCCCGGGTCATCTCGCGTTAACACACAATCCTCAGCCTCCGCGCGCCGAACTCAACACCATCCCCTGCATCACAACCTGAATTCACCGGCAAAAACATCGTGCCCATCCCTTGCGCTAACCATCTTGCTTTGCCCATGATTACAAGCCACATGCATCGCAAGCCTGCATCTCTTTCACCTCGCCAGGCTCGTTGACTTGCATCCCGCGCTCCGCTCCGCCTGCTCCTCCAGCCCGAGCGGCCTCAGCAGACTCTATGTCAGCCGCAGCACATCAACAATTGACAGCATCACGCAAGGCACTCCTGCGCTACAAACAATTCGATATTCGCGTGAATGACTGCTCACTCAAAACAACCCATACTTCCGCGGCATCTCGATCCCCAGATGCTCATAAGCCAGCCGGGTAGCCACCCGCCCCCGCGGAGTCCGATCCAGAAATCCAATTTGTATCAAAAAAGGCTCGTACACCTCTTCAAGCGCATCCTGCTCCTCCGCCAGCGCGGCCGCCAGCGTATTCAACCCCACCGGCCCGCCATCATACTTCTCGATGATCGTCCGCAACAGCCGTCGGTCCAGCTCATCGAACCCATGCGCATCCACCTCCAGCATCTCCAACGCCGCCTGCGCCGTAGCCCGATCGATCACCCCCGCCGCCCTAACCTGCGCATAGTCCCGCACGCGCCGCAGCAGCCGATTCGCAATCCTCGGAGTCCCTCGCGACCGCATCGCAATCTCCGCCGCGCCATCGCGATCGATAGGCACGCCGATAACCTCTGCGCTGCGCTCCACCACAAACCGCAGCTCATCATCCGTATAAAACTCCAGCCGCAGCAGAATCCCAAACCGCCCCCGCAGCGGCGAGCTCAGCATCCCCGGCCGCGTCGTCGCACGCCACAAACGTGAACGGTTTGATCTCCATCACATGCGTCCGCGCGCTCGGCCCCGTCCCGATCATGATGTCCAGCTTGTAGTCCTCGAGCGCCGTATAAAGCTTCTCCTCGAGCACCGGCTGCAGCCGATGAATCTCATCCAGGAACAGTACCTGCTTCTCCCGCAGGTTCGTCAGGATCGCCGTCAGATCCCCCTGTATCTGCAGCGCCGGCCCACTCGTCTGCTGAAACCCCACGCTCCAGCTCATTCGCAATAATCGTCGCCAGCGTCGTCTTCCCCAGCCCCGGCGGCCCGAACAGCAGCACATGGTCCAGCGCCTCGCCGCGATTCTTCGCCGCCTCCAGCGCGATCGCCAGCTGCTCCTTCGCCTTCTCTGCCCGATAAACTCCGCCAGCCGCGTAGGCCGCAGCTTCAGCTCAAACCGCGTCATCCTCTCCACCCGCCCAGCCGAAACCAGCCGCTCCGCCTCAGCCTTCGAGCCGTGACTCAAATCCATCTTCGCCTTATTCTTCGTGAAGTCCACTGAGGCGATACTAAGGCGAATCCCGCAAACGAAGCAACCCGCCGGTAGTGTCTCAGTTTGAATCTGCACAGCCTTGCGGCTGACCAGCATGAGCGGGATAATGCATTGCATAAGCTTGAAAAGCTTGAGAACATGTCCGTCATGATAATGACGAGGAAATCCCTAATTGCCGTCATCTTTGGTTGCATGGGTGTGACGTTCATCACTGTGCTGCTCCAAGAGCAGCATCTTGTCAATCGCTATTGGGCGACGGGGCATTTTATGGGGTGATCTTGGAATTCTGATCTTCATCGGAATTTTGTACTTCCGTGGATATTTTCCAAAGTGAGATCGAATTCAAACTGAGACACTACCAACCCGCCTCATTCGAACAACACCGCCTGCAACTCGCGCGAGCCCCCGCCCAACTCCGCCGCCACCGCAGCATCATCCTGCACGTCACCCGTCCCGCGAATATGCAGTAACTTCGCGCCGCGCGCCATCAGCACCCGCCCAATCAAAAGCCTCCGATGGCAATGGTTCGGATTCTCCTCCGCGCACAGAATCGCCACCCGAAACTTATCCGCCCCGCGCTCCAGCCGAGCTATCCCGTCTAAAAACTCCGCACTCGCAGCAACTCGCGCATAAACCAGTCGCCCACTCTCGTCGTAAAACTCCTTCTGCTTAGGTCGACCACCCAGCACATCACCCATGTACAGATATCGAATCGTCACCGCCTCCACCGCAGCCTTCAAATTCTCGCGCCCAAAGTGCGGCACCCACTTCGAATAAGGATACGACCGCGTATCCACCAGCACCTCAATCTCATTCGCCTGCAACAACCCCACCACATGCGCCAACGAATGCGACGAATGCCCAATCGTATAAAAACTCCGCATCACACCAGCTTAATTACTTCTTCAACTCCAGCAACAAAACCCCATGCGCCGCAACCACTCCTGCAGCCTCGCTCACCTTCCCCAAATCCTTCCCCTCCCAAACATCCCGCGCCGAGTATTTATCCCCCTTGAACCCATAACGCGCCAGCGGCACCGCCACCCGAGTCTGCGCATCGCCCGTATTGAACACCGCCAGATACTCCTTCCCGCCATCCCCCTTCGTCACCCAGGCGATCAAATCCCCGTCCTCACCCGCAACATGCTGTTCATGCCCGCGCTGATCCATCGCAATTACATCGGCATTCGTCAGCAGCCCGGCAGTCCAGTCATCCAGCTCCGTCAAATTTGCCCCCACAATCAATGGTGACCGAGCGATCGCCCAAAGCGTCAACAGCGTCCGCTGCTCGTCTGGTTTCAGCCGCGTGGAACGCGGAGAACCCCATCCCGGCGAAGGCCCCAGCACTCCCACCGGCAGCATATCCGCATCCGGCCAGTTCCCCGGCTTCGCAAACTTCACCCATGCCGCCGTCATCTCAAACTGGCCCTTCACCGTGCGCGGCCACTTGTCATTGGTCGTCCAAACATCCCATATGTCATCCGAGATCCGCCACATCTGTGCCATCCCACCCACCGCCGCCGCATTCTCCACCGCCGTCGGCCCCGGCGACAGGCTCAGCACCATAGGCCGTCCCGTCTTCACAATCGCCCTATGAATCATCGCAATCTCATCCGCCTTATAGGGATGCGAAGCGATGCAATCCACCTTGATTAAATCCACACCCCATCCCGCATACTGCCGCATCAGCGAGTCATACCAGGCCTGTCCCGCCGCGTCGTTGCGCACACCCCAATTAGTCGGATCCCACGGACAGGCATCCCCCTGGTCCACCACATCCACCGCCTTGAACGAGCTCCCCTCCACCGGCAGATTCCGCCTCACACTTTCCCGCGGAATCCCCCGCACAATATGTATCCCAAACTTCAACCCCAGCCCATGCACCCACTCCCCCAGCGCTTTAAATCCATCATTCCCTCCGGCTGCATTCACCGCCGAAGCAAACCGCGCCGGCACCGGAATATATCTCCCATAAGCATCCAGCTCAAACTCCAGCAGCTCCGGCTTGGGACGATCCTGCGGATTCCGCATAAACCACCCTTCATCGATCACCGCGTACTCATACCCCGCCGGCTTCAACCTCTTCGCCAGCACCTCCACATTCGCGCGAAACTGCGTCTCTGTAATCGTCAACCCATAAGCATCCCAGCTATTCCACCCCATCGGCGGAGTCGCGGCCAACATCCCCTTTTGCTGCGCCTCACCCGCAGCCACCATCAGCCACCCCAGCGCCACGCTCATAGCCACCCTCGCCATCCTAAGACTCATCGCCTCACCTCGCTACCTCTTCCGATTCCCATTCTGAAGCCCGCCGCGGCCGTCCCCCTGCAATCGCGCCTTCTGCGCCTCCCGAGGCCCTTGCGAATCCTCTCAGACAAGCGACTCTACTACATTCCCGCCGCCATCCGCGTCAAGCCTCTTTAGGCAACCCTCACGAAAGCTGTAAACGATGTAGTTGTGATCCTTCTCCTCAGGCAGAGGATCTGCTTCTGCACTTGTTTTTGCCTGTTCTCTTTCACCTACCGGCGAAAAGGGTGGGTTGCCGGTGCTTTTTAGCTGTCATCCTTCGCCGCAGGCGGAGGACCTGCTTCTGCCTTTGCTGCTGCCTGTTCTTTTTACGCACACCACAAAAACTGTCATTTCGACCGGAGGCGGCGTACTTGCCGCCGGAACGGAGAAATCCGCTTTTCCACCCGTGCCTCACCCCTGCCCAGACGCTTTGGCTTTGCTCTTGCCCGTCATTCTGGCGAAGCTAGAATCTCCCGTTTCCCGTCTTTGCTTCCGTCTCTTCTCCCACCCAAACCCCTCCAAAATGCTAGGCTGAGAACGAATGCCCCAGGCCAGCAATTCGACGGCGAATAGCCTCACCCCACTCCTCCGCGTCCCTATCTCCGGTCAGCCAACGCCGCTCACCTTTCTGCCCCACCTTCGATTACAAACAGCACTGCCCGCCACCCTGCTTCTCGCCATCGGCTGTGCCAGCCCCGGCCCTCCACGTCCGCCGTCCCTCAAGCTCCCCCAGCTCGTCACCGACCTCACCGCCCAGCGTGTCGGCGACCAGATCCTCCTCCAGTGGACCACTCCCACCAGAACCACTGACAACCTCCCCATCAAAGGCACCCTCACCGCCCGCATCTGCCGAACCCCCATCACCTCCACTCCGAACACCCCAAAGCCACCCCAACCAGCAATCAGCACCCAACAACTGACAACTAATAACCAGCAACCAGCAACCCCCTGCCCCGCCGTCTTCACCCTCCCCGTCCATCCCGGCGCCAGCGCCGCCGCCGACACCCTCCCCCAACCCTCACCTCCGACCCCGCCACCCTCCTCGACTACCGCGTCGAGATCGACAACTCCACTGGCCACACCGCCGGCCCGTCCAATCCCGCCTACGCCGCCGCCGGCTCCGCCCCACCCCCTGTCGCCTCGCTTCGCGCCACCGCCATCGAAACCGGCGTCATGCTCGAGTGGACCCCACCCACGCCCGCCACCCCGCCGCCCGCAACTCCAACTTACGTGGAACTCGATCGCGTCGACCTCACCCTCGCCGCCACCCGCCAACTCCAGACCGAAACCAAGTCCGGCCCTCCGCAACCCCTCCAAACCACTGGCAAGGAACCCCCCGAAGTCCACCTCCGCGCCAGAGCCACCCCTGAGCCCTCGGGAACCATCTGACCAGACCGCCCATTTCGGCGACCTCTACCGCTACACCGCCCAGCGCATCCGTTCCGCCACCCTAAGCGGCCACTCCCTCGAGCTCCGCAGCATCATCTCCGCCCCCATCACCATCCCCCTCCGCGACACCTTCCCACCCGCCACCCCCACCGGCCTCTACGCAGTCCCGGGCCAAACCACCGCAACAACTGATAACCAACAACTAACAGCGAACAACTTGGTCATCGACCTCTCCTGGCAACCCAACACAGAGCCCGACCTCGCCGGCTACATCGTCTACCGCCGCCAACTCCCCTCTCCAAACAGCACAGCCCCCGCCGGTACAGCTCCAAACGGCACACCCCCCACCCGCCTCACCCCCACCCCACTCCCCGGCCCAGCCTACCGCGACCCAACAGCCATCCCCGGCCAGACCTACGCCTACTCGATCACCGCCATCGACACCTCCGGCAACGAAAGCAAACCCACCCCCGAAGTACAAGAAACCCTCCCCCAACCATGAGACCCATGAAGTGTCATTCTGAGCGCAGCGAAGAACCCCCGCATTGGCTTTTGCTGTTGCTTGTTCTTTTCCAACTAACCGCAAACCTGTCATTTCGACCGGAGCGATTCACAGCCTCACCGTGAATCGCGCAGCGGAGAAATCCGCTTCTCTATCTATGCCTCATCCCAGCCCAGACGCTTTTGTTTTAACTCGCAGCTCATAGCTCGTAGCTGGAAATCCGAAATGCCTTTATTTCCAACCCCACCAACTATTTTTCGCGAAATTCCTCAACAAAATCGCATGTCAAGACCCCCAGCCATGCAAAAATCCCCCAACTCCACTTCCACCAATACTTACGCCGACAAATAAAAGTGCGCATTAGTTATGCGCCACTTGCTAAACTAGATCTAGTAGATAAAGAAAGCCCCGGCCAACTCCGGGGCTTAGCCTCTTAACAATTGATTTCCCAAAAGAATCGCCGCAACCCCTTTGCCTGGACGAATTTAGCCATAACCCCTTTGTTTGGACGATTTTGCAGACACTTACACCCTGCAAATCGCTAAAAACAAAGCATTTACAGCCGGGCAATAGGGGGGTGGGGGTACCCGGAATTGGTTTCGCAGGAGTCAGAGAGAGCAGGCTATGATTTCCCCGATGGAAAAATCCGTCCCCAACGCCGGTCTAACCCGCCGGCAGCTCCTCCAGCTCTCCGGAGCAACCGCCCTCGGCGCCGGTCTCGCTCTCCCGCGTCTCGTCTTCCCGCGCCAGATAGTCGCTGCCGCAGCCCAGCAGCAGCCCGCGAGCCTCTACGCGACCCTCCTCCAGACCTGGTGCGACGGCCTCCTCAGCCACCAGCTCACCGAGACCAGGGACCCAGCCCTCCACGGCGCGCTCCTCTGCCCCGCCTGCGCGCTCATCCACGGCCGCTGCGGCGACGCTGTCTACCCGCTCCTCCGCGTCGCCCACACCACCGGCGACGCCAAATACCTCAACGCCGCCCTCCTCGTCTACGAATGGTCCGAGCGTCAGGTCAGCCGCGCCGACGGCAGCTGGATCAACGACGTCACCCTCAGCTCCTGGCAGGGCATCACCGTCTTCCACACCATCGCCCTCGCCGAAGCCCTCCACCACCACGGCGCCCTTCTCGACGCCGCCACCCGCCAGCGCTGGACCGATCGCCTCGCCCGCGCCGCAAAGTTCCTCGACGGCTTCATCACCATCCAGACCGGCAACATCAACTACCCCGTCACCGCCTCCTACTGCTTCGCCCTCTGCGGCCAGGTCCTCAACGACCAGCACTACACCGACCGCGCCCGCAAGCTCGCCCACACCGCCCTCGACTACTTCACCGCCAACGGCCTCCTCTTCGGCGAAGGCCATCCCCTCGACGACGCTCACCCCCAAACACTGCCACCCCGTCGACCTCGGCTACAACGTCGAAGAATCGCTCCCCGCCCTCGCCCTCTACTCTCTCCTCACCAACGACAAAGCCGTCCTCGACCAGACCATCGCCGCCCTCCGCGCCCACATGGAGTTCATGCTCCCCGACGGCGCCTGGGACAACAGCTGGGGCACCCGCAACTACAAGTGGAGCTGGTGGGGCAGCCGCACCAGCGACGGCTGCCATCCCGCCTACGTCCTCCTCGCCGACCACGAGCCCAAGTTCCGCGAAGTCTGCGCTACCGCAACCTCGAACTGATGGCCGCCTGCACCCACGAAGGCCTCCTCTACGGCGGCCCCGACTACTTCACCCACGGCGACCAACCCTGCATCCACCACACCTTCACCCACGCCAAGGCCCTCGCAACCGTCCTCGATCAGCGGCGCCTCCACACCTCGAGCCCGCGCCCCGCCTAGCACTCTCCCCGCGACGAACCCTACGGCCTCAAGTCTTACCCCGAGATCGGCACCCACCTCGCCGCCATCGGCCCCTGGCGAGCCACCGTCACCGAGTACGACTGGGAGTACGTCGAGCACGTCCAGTCCGGCAACGGCGGCAACTCCGGCGGAGGCCATGCCACCGGCGGAGCCCTGTCACTCCTCTACCACCACACCCTCGGCCCCATCTGCACCGCCAGCATGACCGAGTACCAGATGATCGAGATCATCTAACCAGCAAGCCCACCTCGACTCCCCGCACATGCCGCTCACGCCGCGCATCGAGTACGTCAGCCGCATCAGACCTACACCAGCCTCAGCGACATCTCCGCCATCCTCACCGCGGCTGCCACCCCCGACCCAGATCAGCTTCCACGCCCTACGGCCGCATGCTCACAGCCACCCACCAACCCCTCACCACCGCCGAGCCTGCACTATCACCTCGCCTACATCCTCACTCCAACCGTCATCCAGATAGTCGTCAGCACCGACGCAACCGCCGAAACCCCCGCGCCTCTCTCCTTCATCCTCCCCATCGTCGCCCGCCACGACGAGTCCGTCGACCAACCGACCCCGCCACCATCCGCATCACCAAACCCACCGGCACCCTCCAATCCGCACCGACGCCCCACAAGGCTTCACCGCATCCCCAAAGAACGAACATTCAACCTCGTCCCTGGCTTCGAGTGCGTCCCCCTCACCATCCCCATGCAACCCGGCAAAGAATCTCGTATCCAGATCGAGGCCCAACCCAAATAGTTTCTTTGCTGCTGTAAGAGAGTGCTGAGAAAGCCTCTGTTTTGAAGGGGCGGGACTTCAGTCCCGCCGTAAAGACGGACTTTTTCAGCACCCTCCGTAAGCCCACGGTAGAAGGCCAGGGAACCCTAAAACCTTCAATCCCGCTCTACCCCACGCACCCCGCACAAAATCTCATAAGCAATCGTCCCCGCGATCCGAGCATGATCGTCCGCTGTCATCCCATCCCCCAGCAACACCGCCTCATCCCCTAGCCGTACGACCCCCTCGATCCCGCTCACATCCACGCTCGTCAGGTTCATCGACATCCTTCCCACAATCGGCGCTCGCTGTCCCCGCACCATCACCCAGCCACCAGCCTTCGTATTCGTGCTCGACAACTCCCGCCGCAGCCCATCCGCATATCCAGCGGCGACCAGCGCCAGCCGCATCGGCCCCTCCGTCACGAACGTCCCGTTGTACCCCACCGCCACACCCGCCGGAACATCCTCCACCCCAATCACCTTAGCCTTCCACGTCATCACCGGCTGCAGCTGCTCATCCAGCCGCGACACCACGGTCCCCGGAATAGAGCCAGCTCCCGCCATCGGCTCAAGCGGCAAACAATATCCATACAATCCCAGCCCAGCCCTCGCCATAACTTTAGTCTTGGTCCAGCCGGCAATCCGTCCAACCCACGCCAGCAGATCCTCCGGCCTCTCCACCAGATCGATCCCCGATGTGTTCCCCACGCTCAGCCACTCCGGCGACACCTCTTCTGCCCCAAAGTCCCCCAGCGCCGCTTCGAACTCTCGCCGCTGCATCTCCCCAGCCCCCGCCACCTCCGTTGAAGCAAAGTGCGTCATCACCCCTTCGACCCGCAACGCCTTCGCGGATTGAATCGCCCTCACCAGACTCCGCAGCTCAGCCCCCGGCCTAACTCCCTGCCGGGTCATCCCACTGTCCACCTCAACATGCACCGGCACCCTCGTCGGCAACCCCAGCCGTTCCGCCGCGGCCTGCAACCACCCCACCTGCGCCAAACTCCAAATCACCGGAGTCAGCTCCTCTTTAATAATCGCCTCGGCATCCTCTTCCGAAATCCCACTCATCACCAGCACATGCGGCTGAGCATCCACCGCAATCCCCGCCGCCGACAAAGCCCTTCGCACCGCCGAGCCCTCTTCCACCCCCGTCACACCCAGCCACTCAACACCGCCCTCAGCCAGCACCCGGGCACACCGCTCCACACCATGCCCATAGGCATTGGCCTTGATCACCGCCAGCAAAGCCGTCTCCGCCCCAGCCGCCCTCGTCAACACGCCGTAGTTATGCAGCAGCCGTTCCTTCGAAATCTCCACCCAGTTCGTCAATCAGCACCGTCCAACATCTATCCTAACGGGCTGCCTGACTTCCTTATCCTCAATGCCTCAGCACCGTTACTCCCCCGCCACCGCCTTACCTTTCTGCACCGCAATCCACTGATTCGTCCGGGCATCCAGCATGTCGAGTGGCAATACGCCCCCGCTCAGCATCTCATCGTGAAACGTCCGTATATCAAACTTAGGCCCCAGCTCGCTCTTCGCTCTTTCGCGCAGCTCACGAAACTTCAGTTGTCCCAGCTTGTAGCTCAGCGCCTGCGCCGGCCACGAGATGTAGCGGTCTGTCTCCGATTGCAGCAACGGCTCTTCCACCGCGCCCGATTTGCGGAAGAACTCCACCACCTGCTCCCGCGTCCAGCCCTTCGAGTGAATCCCCGTATCGACAACCAGCCTGACAGCCCTGAACAACTCCGAAGTCAGCCGTCCATAGTCACTCACAGGGTCCTTATAAAATCCGATCTCCTTGCCCAACTGCTCCGCATACAGTGCCCACCCCTCCGTATAACCGGAGTTGGCCGTGTGCAGCCGGAACTTCGGCAGTCCCGTCATCTGCTGCGCCACCGAGCGCTGCATATGGTGCCCCGGAATCCCCTCGTGATAGGCCGTCGCCTCATCCTGTATCAGCGTCCGGTGCGCAAAGTCCGATGTCTGCACGCTCACTCGTCCCGGCCGCTTCCCATCCGGCGTCCCCGTCTGATAGTGCGTCGACTGCGCCGGCTCGAAGCTCGGTATCGCCTCCACCGTCACCGGCGACCCGGGAATAAACGTAAACAGCTCCGGCAGCTTCGGCTGCATCTGCGCAAGGTACTTGCGATAGTCATCCAGTATCTGCTCCACAGACGTCGGAATATACTTCGGGTTCGTCTTCAGCGACTCACGGAACGACGCCACATCCTTGAACCCCTCCTGCTTCGCAATCGCCAGTATCTCCGCCTGAATGCGCTCCATCTCCCTCAGGCCCAGTTGGTGTATCTGGTCCGGAGTCATATCGCTCACCGTAGTCAGCGATCGGATGTCATTCTCATAGCGCTTCTCTCCACCCGGCAGCGACGTAACCGACAACGTCGTCCGACCATGCGGCGCATACTCCGTTGCAATAAATTTCTCGAAGCTCTTATAAGCCGGCAGCACCTCGTTATTCACCGCATCCGTAATCGCCTTCGTCAGCCGCGCTTGGTCCGCCGCCGGAATATCCGCCGGATACTTCTGCGTCGGAATCAAAAATGGATCAGCAGCGACAACCCCCTCGCACTGTGCCGGTATCTTCTCTAGCAGAAACTTCACCGGCATCAGATGGTCCTTCATCCCCGCCCGCAGCACCTCCTCGGTCTGCGTAAACACCCGTGGAATCTGGTGCAGCCGAGCAATGTAATCCTCATAATGCTTCACGCTGTCCAACGGCACCGACAGCGGCAGATCGGCCATATCCACCTGCACTCCGCGTATGTGCGAGACGGGCATCTCGTATTCCTTGAACCCGTAGTTCGCGCTACGCTGCACCAGTATCCGCTCCAGCAGCTCATGCGACAGCACATCCTGCTCCGCCATCCCCGTCGTCGGAATCGCCCGCAGCCGCTTCAGAAACTCCTCGCCCGACGCATGCTCCTTCTCCACCTCGGCCAGCGAGTAGTCGTCCAGCTTGTCGTTATACCGATAGTCCCCATACGCCGTAGCCGTCTCTGGACTGAACCGCAGCATCGTCTGGTAGTAATCCTCAAACAGCGTGTTCTGCGCCGCCAGCCGCGCCGCGACAGGCGTCGCCGCAACACTCTGTGCACTCATGGAGACGAACGTAGACAAACCCACACTGCACGCAACCAGAAGAACAACAGATTTTGCTCGCATGCTCGAAAGCCTACCAGCAGCAACCCCTCCGGAAAAGATAATTCCGCTATTCGCAGTCGGTCGAATCGCAGCCCCGTCGAACCCTACCGGGCCTTCTCCAGTGCCAGCACGGCATACCCTGTCGCCGCATCGTTCATAAACGCCGCCGCCGGCTCATCCGGCTTCCGCTGCTTATTCATCGACACGGCCGGCCAGTGGCCATCCTTCTCCTGATGCGTCTCCAGCCATCCCAAACCCCTTGGCAACATCGTATCGCGCCGGCTCATACCCGACTCCTCCATCGCCAGCACTACCAATCCCGTCGCATACCCGTCACTCTCCGGCGTCTTCCACGGAAGGCTCAGCAGCCTCTTCTTGTCTAGGTCAGCAAGTCTCCAGCCGCCGTCACTCGCTTCCACACCGCGGACCGATTCGACCAGTGTCCTCTGCTCCTCCGCTGTCAGCAACCCAGGAGTCTTTGTCGACGCCCGCAGCACATAAAGCTGGTTCATCAACGGCTGCGCTGCATAATGCTCCCGCAGATACGCCATCAGCCGAATTACATGAGCGTGCACCGCTGGCTCCGCAGCATATTCGTCCGGTTCCTCTGCCACCGCTTTCATCAGCATCGCTGCACCCTGGTAGCTCGACTCACTCGACTCCCACGGCCCCAGCCCAAAGTCCTGCCACTTCCAGCCGCCTGCAATCTCGCCCGATTCCTCCTGCAGTGCCCATGCCGACTCCAGCGCCGTCCGCGTCACCGGACGCAGGTGCCCGTCCCGCGCATCGTAGCTTGCCAGTATTACCGCATTCAGCACTGCCTCCGTCGCGCGCGACTGCGCCGTCTTGCCCGGCCCGCTCTTTGCATCCGAGTAAAACGTCTCCATCTCCCCCCAGTTGCTCGCGCGCTTCTCCACACTGGCCAGCATGGTCTTTTCCGGTGCGGGCATCTCCGTCTCGCCCAGCTTCTGCTGCAATCCAGGCCGAGCGAGCGCGTACGGCACCACCGTATGGCACGAGATGCAGATCGTGCCATGATCCTTCTGAGCCCGCGGCCACTCCTGCCACCAGACCTCGCGGCTATCCAGGTACTGCGCCGCCGCCTCCGGACTCCAGCTCACGGCAACAGGGTGCGCCGACACCCGCTGCATCGTCGCGACTCTCCACGAGCCAGCAGCCAGGATACACAGCGTAATGACAAGACAGGACCAGAGACCCTTGCTTCTCATCCTCATCTCCCGTACACGCAGTACTTGTATTAATTGAGTTGGCTAAATCCTAACGCAACTCGCGCCGCACGCGCACAAATTCTTCCGATCTGCCGGCACATTTCCCGCAACACTACAGACTGCGCTACAGATATAGACTCGTGCAATCCGCCGCCGCCGCTCTAATACTCGCTGCCTCCGCCGCCACCCGCCAGGTTCTCAAACCGCGTGTAATCCGACAGATAAGCCAGATGCACGCTCCCCGTCGGCCCATTCCTCTGCTTCGCGATAATGATCTCCGCCTTGCCTTTGCTCTCCGGGTCCTCATCACCGTTCTCGTCCTTGTTGTAGTAGCTGTCGCGATGGATAAACGCCACCACGTCCGCATCCTGCTCGATCGAGCCCGACTCCCGCAGATCGCTCAGCATCGGCTTCTTATCTCCGCCCCGCTGCTCGCTCGCACGCGATAGCTGGCTCAGCGCAATCACCGGCAGCTTCATCTCCTTCGCCAGCGCCTTCAGCCCCCGCGACACCGCCGAGACCTCCTGCGTCCGGTTCTCAAACTTCTTCTGGTTCGCCCCCGTCGACCCCGTCATCAACTGCAGATAATCGATAACAATCAGATCCAGCCGCCCCTCCTGCTGCTTCAGCCGACGCGCCTTCGCCCGCATCTCCGCCAGCGTAATGCCCGGCGTGTCATCGATAAACAGCTTCGAAGCCATCAACCGCTCGAGCGCCGCCAGCAGCTTCCCCTTCTCCGACTTCGGCAGAAACCCCGTCTGAATACTCCGCGAGTTCACCAGCGCCTCGCTCGCCAGCAGTCTCCGCAGCAGGCTCTCCTTACTCATTTCCAGCGAGAACACCGCCACCACCTTGCCATCCTTCACCGCCGCATTCTGCGCAATGTTGATCGCCCACGCAGTCTTGCCCATCGAAGGCCGCGCCGCAATAATAATCAGCTCCGAGTCCTGCAACCCGCTCGTCATTCGATCAAACTCGATGTAGTGCGTCGCCAGCCCCGTAATCTCGCGCCCCTGCTCATACAGCGCATCGATCGAGCCGAACGAAGAAGCCACAATCTCGCCGATACCCGAAAACCCGCGCTGAATAGCGCTATCGGCCACATCGGCCAGCCGCGCCTCCACATCGCTCAGCACCGTGATCGCCTCTTCACCCTGGTCCGAAGCGCGAATCGCACCATCGTGGAAGATCCCCATCAACTGCCGCAGCAGGCTCTTGTCCTTCACAATCCGGACGTAGCTCTCAATGTTGAAATTCCGCGGAATCCCCTCCGTCAGGTACGCGAGATAAGCATCTCCACCAATCGAATCCAGTTCTCGCCTTCGCTTCAATTCATCGCGGACCGTTAGTGTATCGACTCCGTGGCCTTGTGCGAGCATCTCAATAATGCAGCGATAAATACGCTGGTGGGAATCAAGTGAAAAGTCCTCAGCCTTCAGAGCTGCCGTGGCATCCATAATTGCGACGCCGTCCAACAACATAGTCCCAAGAACAGCGATTTCAATGTGAATCGAGGCTGGTAGACCTTCTGATGAATCGATCTGAGCAAATGAAGCCATATAGGATATTCTCTGCTTATAGAAATTCCATCGCAACGCTGCGTTTTGAGCTTTCACAGTGCAATACGCACTTTTCCCACAGGTAGATAGGATTATTCACAGATGGGCGACAACTTGGATAGGTATCTTCCCGAATTTGACGAGGAAGCAGTTAGAGCAAAAATAGCTGGATATAGTCGCGAACAGATCATCGATATGTTGATCTACGCATACAAAGAAAAGCGCGTAATTGCTAAGGGTTGGGATGAGGCCCTTAATAAGCTTCGGCGGATCGAAACCATTATTGACGAACCATCGAAATTGACTCAGATGCCAGGCATCCCCACAGCAGATGATTTACGCCGGATGACTGAAGATGACGAAAATTAATCTCTCTTAAAATCTATACTTCACATATGAACGACAAATCCCTCGCCCCACCCCCCGCAGCCCACCGCGACAAAGCCGCCTTTGAAGTCCTCCGCGTCTGGATAGCCGAACAGGGCCAGCACGTCAGCCTCCGCAGCGGAGCCTGGGAGGACCCCTTCGCCTGGGGCATCGTCCTCGCCGACCTCGCCCGCCACATCACTAACGCCCACCACATGCAGGACCCCAAACTCGACAAAGACGCCTTCCTCGACCGCCTCCTAGAAGGCTTCGAAGCCGAAATCGACAACCCCACCGACGAGCCCGAAGGCGAAGTCACCCAGTAGATAAAACCCAAAGGCGAAATCATCCAATCAGCAACCAGCAACCAGCAACCAGCAACCAGCAACTAACAACTGACAACTAACAACTCCCCTCAAACCCGCTCCAACCGCCCACTCTTCAGCCGAAACCGTTCCCCACGCCAAACCACAGTATCCCCCGCAAAGCTCCAGGCCCAAACCGCCATCGCAAAAAAATCCCGCACCGGCAGCAGCCAAAGATCCCGAAGCACCTGCTCATCCCGCAGAATCCCCACGCCCACGCTCAGCGCCACCGCCACTCTGGCCAGCACCACCAGGCTCAGCAGCGAAAAGCTCCAAAGCTCAAACCCACTCGCGAGCACCGTCGCCACCGCCCATGGCACCGCATACGTAACCCCCATCCCTACATACCCCCACCTGCGCGAGTCCCGCGTCGACCGCGCCCACCGTATCTGGTGCTCCCAGAACCCGCGAAACCCATACGCCGGCACCGTCGTCTCCACCACCTCATCCGACAGCTCCACCCGCAGTCCCGCCGCCGCAATCCGCGCGCCCATCTCGTAGTCGTCCGCCAACGACTCCACCAGCCCCTCCAGCCCGCCAATCTTCCCGAGCGTCGTCTTCGTAGTTGCCAGCGTCGACCCCAGCCCAAACCGAATCCCACTCTCCAGCCGCCGCGCCGTCAGCACCCCCGGAATAAAATCCGTCGAGATCCCCAGCGCCTCCAGCCGCGACCAAACCGCTAATGCCCTTCGTTCCAGCCATCGCCCGCCCAATATAAGGCGCCGTCACCATCCCAACCCGCGCATTCGCGAATGAGCTCATAATCCGCGCCAGATACCGCCGCCCAACATAAATATCGCTGTCATTAATCAATCACGTGCTCATACTTCGCCTCGCGCAGCATCTGCACCAGGTTGCTCACCTTGCCGCTAGTCCCCAGCCGTTCGCGGCATTCCACCAGCCGTATCTCGCGCTCCGGAAACTCCGCCCGCAGCCGCGCAACCTCCGCCACCGCAGGATCATCCAGACTGCTCACCCCAAATAAAATCTCAAACTGCCCCGTATACTCCTGCCTGCAGTGGCTCTCAAACCCCGCGCTACATCCGCTCATCCGCACCCTTCACCGGCTTCAGTATCGAAACATCCGGCACAAACCCCGCCGCATCTCCCACCGCCCGCTGCTGTCTCCAGTAATGCGAAAAATCCCGAGCCCCCCAAAGCGCAATCAACAGATACGCCAACCCACTCAGCGTAAGCAGCGCAAAACCAACTTCAACCCCAACAGAAATCCAGTTATCCACCCACCCAGTCTATCCAACTGACAACTGACAACTGACAACTGTCTTACTCATACCGCAGCGCATCAATCGGATTCAGGTTCGCCGCCTTCCACGCCGGATAGATCCCAAACAGCAGCCCAATCCCGCACGAGCTCAAAAACCCAACCGCAATCCACAGCGGCGAAAGCTGCGACGGAAACACAAACTTCACCGCCAACGCGATCGCGCTTCCCAACACCAACCCGAACAGTCCTCCCACCGCGCACAGCGTCATCGCCTCCAGCGTGAACTGCGCCAGTATCGTCTGCTTCGTCGCGCCGATGGCTTTTCTTATCCCAATCTCTCGCGTTCGCTCTGTCACGCTCACCAGCATAATGTTCATCACGCCCACACCGCCCACCAGCAGCGCCACGCTCGACAGCGCAAACAGCAGCAGAAACAAATTGAACGTAACCGAATCCCAGAGCCGTGTCAGCGTATCCGTCCCGAAGATCGCAAAGTTATCCGGCTTCTCGTTCGCAACCTTCCTCCTCCGCCGCAGCAGTTCCGTCAGCGAATCCTCCACCGCCGCCCTGTTTTTCGGGTCGTCATACTTCAGCGTAATCCAGTAGTCCAGCTGCTCCGGATGCATATTATGAAACGTCGTCACCGGAAAGAACGCCTGGTTGTCCTGCGGATTCTTTCCTCCGCCAAACGCCATCTTCTGCTTATCCAGCACCCCTATCACGGTGAACACCATCCCGCTCACCGTCACCTCTTTTCCCACCGCGCTCTGCCCGTTGAACAGCTCCTCCGCCGTGTCATATCCCAGCACTGTCACCTTCGCCGCGCGTTCCTGGTCGCCCTCGTTGAAGAACCGCCCATCGATGATATTCAGGTCCTGCACATCCTTATGCTCTGGTGTATCTCCCGTGATAATCGTGTTCTGCATGCTCTTCGAGCCCGCCCGAATCGCCGTCACACCGCTGCGCCCCGGAGCGTTGACGTCCGTATACTGCAGCGCCGGCGATACCGCCACTACATGCGGAATGCTCCGCATCGCCACCGCGTCCTCATATGTCATCTGCTTCCGCGACAGCATCTCCGTAGTCGGCCGCCCCGTAAACGCCGGAAACCGAAAAATAAACAGCACATTCGACCCCAACGACTGCACCAGCCCCTCCACATTGCTGTTCAGCCCATTCACCACCGACGAGATAACGATCACCGTCATCACGCCGATCACGATCCCCAGGATCGTCAACCCGCTGCGCAGCTTATTCGTCCGCAGCGTATCCAGCGCCATCACAACCGTTTCTTTAAAATCCCCAATCCTCATAACGCCTTCCCAACTGGCTTGCCGCACTTGCCTTTGCCCTTACTAACAACTAACAACTGTCAACTGACAACTGTTTCTCTAATCTGCCCGCAAAGCCACAATCGGATCCAGCGACGCCGCCTTCCTCGCCGGATACACTCCAAAGAAGATCCCCGTTGAGGTCGCCATCAGCAACCCCAGCAACACGCTCCACAGCGCCACCGTCGACGGAAACCCGATCAGCAACGTAACCACCTGTGCCACGCCAATTCCGCCCAGCACGCCGAACGCCCCACCCACCAGCGCCATCGTCGCCGACTCCACCAGAAACTGCAGCAATATATCCCGTTTCCGCGCGCCCAGCGCCTTCCTGATCCCGATCTCCCGCGTCCGTTCCGTCACGCTCACCAGCATGATGTTCATAATCACAATGCCGCCCACAATCAGCGAGATCAGCGCAATCCCTCCCGCCACCGCGCCAAACGAAGCCGTAATCGTCGCAAAGAATCCCACCAGCGTATTGTTCGTATCCAGCTCGAAGCTCTGCGCGCCACCCGGCGGATCATGTCGCCGCGAACGCATCAACACCCTCACCTCATCCGCCGTCTTCTCCAATTGCGGGCCCGCGGTACCCGCCTTCACATAAATCGTCAGCGTCTTCGCCGTCCCATAGGTCTTCTGGAACGCTGGCAGCGGCACCGCTACCCAGTTGTCCTGGCTCTGCCCAAACGTGCTCCCCTGCTTCTCGCTTATCCCAATCACTGTGTAAGGAATGCCATCCACCCGCAGCTCCTGCCCAATCGGGTCCACTCCCGGAAACAGGTTGTCCTGCACGTCCGTTCCAATCACCGCCACATGCGAAGCGTGGTCCTCATCCACCTGTGTAAAGTCGCGCCCCTGCGTAATGTTCAGGTTCTGCAGGCTCGGCATCTGCCACGTATACCCGCGTATCTGGCAGTCCGTAATCGATTGCGTCTCCCGCACCACCTTCGCCGTAGTCGACTGCTGCGCGCCAATCCCCACGCACTCCTTGCAGTTTTCCTTCACATACACGTAGTCGTCGAACAGTATGTTCTTCCGCTTCTGATACCGCTCATAATCCTCCGAGTTGAAGATCAGCGCCGGCATCCTCGATACCGTGAACACATCCGCGCCATAGCTCGTAAACTTCGTCTGCACGAACGTGTTCGCGCCATTCACCAGCGTCACCACCGCAATCACGCTGGACACGCCAATCACCACGCCCAGCAGCGTCAGCACGCTGCGCAGCTTATTCGCCCACAGCGACTGCAGCGCGATCTTCACAGCCTCAAAAAATTCCATCGTCTCTCAACTCACCGGATTACCCTGAGACTACCAGCCCATCCGCCCCAAAGCGAACCACTCCCTCCCTATCAATACGCAATCTACCCCCGCACCGTTCCACCCGAAAACCGGCTGTCACACCTTTTCCGTTTGTCATTCTGAGCGCAGCGAAGAACCCCCGCATTTGCTTTTGCCGTTGCTGTCGTCGTTGCATTGTCTGTTCTCCTCCAACCAACCACCATCCGGGTGCCCCATCTTCACGACGGTTTTATCGTCGTTTAGGTGGGTATTCGCGCTACCACGCGAACCGTTCCCGCCCATATCAATCAACACAAATACTCAAGGCCCACAACAGATATTTCATTGCCCAACACCCACCCATGTACCCTCACCCACAGGAGTTTCGATGATCCTCCGTCACGTCCTGCCTCTTCTCTCCCTCGCGATTCCCGCCTTTGCCCAAATAGGCCTCTACGGCCCCATCACCACCCACCTAAAAGCCGGCGACCCCGCCCCCGACATCACCTTCACCAGCCTCCTCAGCGCCCCCGTCTCCGCCTCATGGAGCCAGGCCAACCTCACCGGCCAACTCACCGTCCTCATCTTCTTCCCCCTCACCTCGCAAAACCCTGAGGCCGTCACCATGTGGAACGCGACGGTCGAAAAGTTCAGCGGCAAGCCCGTCCAGTTCCTCTTCATCACCGGCGAAAAAGAAGCCACCCTAAAGCCCTGGCTCAACGACCACCCCATCAAAGGCTGGGTCTTCCTAGATTCCGCCGGCAAGACCGGCAACGCCTACGGCCTTGAACAGCCCGTCACCGTCTACATCGGCCCCAACCGCAAATCGCCAGGCTCAAGGCGAAACTGCGCCTCGGCCACCACCGCCCAAGCCCTTCGCGCAAAGCGCGAACTCGGAGGGAGCAGGGGCCTTCAGGCCCCTGAATACCATGCCCGAAGAATAGAGGCTTTAGCCCCGGCCTTCTGCCGGAGCCAGCACACCCCCACCAGCTGTAGTACATTTGGCGACGCTATCAATCAGCCCCAAGGAGGAATCATGCAGGAAGAACAGAACACCAAAATCGTGCAAGCGGGCTACGCAGCATTCGGCAGCCGCAACATCCCGGCGCTGCTCGATCTCCTCGATGACTCCATCGTCTGGCAGGGAGTCGTAGGCTCAGCACCCGAGGTCCTCACATCCGGAGAGCGCCACGGCAAAGCCGCAGTCGCAGACTTCTTCAAGGTTCTCGCCGACCACCAGACCTTCCACGCCTTCGAGCCCCGTCAGTTCGTCGCCCAGGGCGACACCGTCGTCGTCCTCGGCCACTACGACGTAACCCACAACACAACCGGCGGCAGAGTCGACAGCGATTGGGTCATGGTCTTCAAGGTAGCCAACGGAAAAATAGTCCGCTTCCAGGAGTTCAGCGACAGCGCCGCCGTAAACGCGGCCTGGAAAGTTACCTGACAACTGAGAACTGATAACTAACAACCAGCAACTCTCACTGCGGCTTCAGCCCGCCCCTCGCCAGCATCCGAAAGAGCTGTCCCTGCGTCACCGCATCAAGCGACTGTGCCACCAGCTTGCCATCGCGATCGAACACAAACGTCCGCGGCACCGTGTCCACATGGAACTGCTCCATCGCCTTGCGAAAGGTATCGAAGACGATCGGATAAGTAATTCCAAGGCGCCCCGCCATGTTGCCAACTTCCTTAAGCGGCTCCGGGCTCAGAGACATAATAACCAGCCCCTGCGACTGAAAGTGGCCATAGATCAGGTTGAGGTCACGCATCTCGGCCTGGCAGGAGCCGCACGAGACCGCGAAGAAGTTCACCAGCACGATCTTGCCTTTCAGGGCGCTGAGCGTGATTTTCTTGCCGTCAAGCGTAGGCAGCGTGAAGTCCGCCTTCTGGACATCGGCATCATAACCGGCTAGCACCGCCTCAGCATCTGCCAGCTGCGGATCCGCCACCTTCGTCGTCATCCCCGCATACCGGACAAACCGGGCCAGCTCCATATACGGAGCCGACGGCTTGTCCTTCTTGCCGCTGCCCGGCGTCTCAATCAGCGCCGACGAAAGCGTATCCACAACCGTCTGGATATTCTCCTTCCCCGGATCGCCTTTAGCCGCATACTCCGCCAGCTGCACCGCGAAGTTGACCTTCTTCTGCCCCGCCGGAAGCGTATTGATCTGCCCGGCTATCTTTGCCAGCTCGTCCCCACGCGCCATGTCCAGCCCACCCGGCTGCGGCTTGGAAGCCCCTTTCCCGCTGGCTAGCACCTTGAACTCATCCTGAATGTCGTACTCCGACACCGGCTTACCCTGAGCGTGAAGCGTAACTGGTGCAATAGCGGACAACAGCAGCGAAGCAAGCAGAAGACGGCGCATTATTCAGAACATCCTGACCGGTTCAAACCGGCGATTTGAGATTCGAGTCGCGAAGGAAGAATAAATCCTCAGACGGCAGGAGGTATAGCAGAAAACGCAGATTGGACCGACCACTTGTAAACGCCCCATTCCCAACCTTGTCATCCTTCGCGAAAACCGGGGTCCCCGGCGAACGGCATTTTGTTCGCTGGGGTGGGAAGCGGAGGCCCTGCTTTTGCCCTTGTCCTTGCTTTTGCCCCCAAAAGATGGCGGCCCCGGATGGCGCTCAACACGCCATCCGGGCCCTCAGTCTGCAGACGGCCCGTAAGCCGAATTCTGTTCTAGACGATCATTCCTCTACGCGACGCATTACTGCGCCGCTTTAGCAACCTACCCGCGGGTTTCGGCTCGTGCTTTCGCACGCGTAATGCTCTTCACCTTGTCGCACCGGGCCGGTACGCGTTGTCGCCGAAGAGAAGCTTACAATCCCTGCCTATTTGGTCTTGCTCCGTGTGGGGTTTACCATGCCGCGTCTGTTACCAGCCGCGCGGTGCGCTCTTACCGCACCTTTTCACCCTTACCCCCGACTGCTTGCACGGTCCTGTTCGTAAAAACGGGGCCGATAACCGAAGGCGGTATATTCTCTGTTGCACTGGCCGTCCGGATGGCTTGAACCATCCGTCCCGGACGTTATCCGGCACACTGCCCTGCGGAGTTCGGACTTTCCTCCCCCTCCCGACAAGTCACCCCGCGGGAGGCAGCGATCATCCAGCCGCCTGCTCCTCCAGTGTACCGGAAGTACGCAGCTAGCCGCGAAAGAAGCCGTCGCTTTGAAAGGGCGGGACTTCAGTCCCGCCGTAAAGGCGATAATTTCGATGGGCTTTAGCCCCTGAGGGAATGTTTCTCAGAATCAACAAATTGCCCCAATTACAATCCAGAAATGATCGCTCATCTCCGCGGACGCCTCTTAACCAAGGCCCCCAACCAGGCCATCGTGGACTGCAACGGCGTCGGCTACGAAGTAAGCATCTCCGTCACCACCTTCACCGATCTCCCCCCCGAGAACGCCGAAGTCGCCCTCCACATCTACACCAACGTCCGCGAGGACCAGATCGCCCTCTTCGGCTTCTCCGACCGCCAGGAGAAAAAGCTCTTCGAGCGCCTCATCAGCGTCAGCGGCATCGGCCCCAAGCTCGCCATCACCGTCCTCAGCGGCATCTCCGCCGAGCGTCTCGTCGGCGCCATCCGAGGCAACGACCTCGGCATGCTCACCCGTATCCCCGGCATCGGCAAAAAGACCGCCGAGCGCGTAGTCCTCGAGCTCAAGGACAAGCTCGAAGACATGGTCGCTGCCTACGCCGCCGATTCAAAGCACGTCTCCATCGGCTCCGCAGGCGAGGACGCGCTCTCTGCCCTCGTCAACCTCGGCTACGCCCGCCCCGCCGCCCAAAAAGCCATCGAAACCATCATCGAGAAGCACCCCGAACTAACCGGCGACTTCGAAGGCCTCTTCCGAGCCGCAATGAGCACCATCCGCTAACCCTTGTTCTAAGCTGAGTGGTCCCTCCTCGGGGCCGGGTGGCCCATCCTTTCGCGTACTTTGCGAAAGAGCCTGCCCTGAGCCTGCCGAAGGGGTGGGTTGCCGTTGCCTTTGCTTCTGAGCAGGTCCGAGCCTCCACCACAACCCAATTTCCCCAAGAATTTCCCAAAGGGAAAACCTTTTCCACAACCGACCCTCACTGCACCCCAGAACCACCCAAGATTCCTCCCACGCAAATTCCATCGACTCTCTGTTCCCAAGCCAAACAATTGATAGTAAAGTTCTTATGATTACACTGCATTATTTTGCATAATTTTCAGTCCAAAACCCTCCTTTGGAAGCCCCTTTGCATTTATCCCCTGCATGAACACACATACTCAACTCGTCAACGACCTCTGCGCCATCGTCTGCCTCATCATTTGCCGTATCGTAGTCCCTAAGCTCTCCCAGGAGTGGGGCGCTGCGGGGTGAACATGCTCTCCGGTTTCATCGAGACCAGTTATAGAGTGCTTCTCCTCTGGATAACTCTCACCCTGCACCCCGCTCCGGCAGTGCAGCCTGGTCTCGGCGACGGCTTCTGGCACACCCGCGGCAGCCAGCTACTCGACTCCGCCAACCGCCCCGTTCGCATCGCCGGAGTCAACTGGTACGGATTCGAGACCACCAACGCCGTCCCCGGCGGTCTCCAGCAGCAGGACTACAAGACCATCATCGCCACCATCAGGCGCAGCGGCTACAACGCCATCCGCCTGCCGTTCTCCAACCAGATGGTCGAAACCCCCGCCATCCCCACCGCCATCGCCTTCAACAACGGCGGCGGTCCAATCAACGCCGATCTCAAGGGCCTCAACTCCCTCGAAGTCCTCGACAAAATCGTCACCTTTGCCGGCTCTCAGGGTCTCAAGATCATCCTCGACAACCACCGCTCCGAGGCCGGCGACGGCACCGGTCTCTCCGGCCTCTGGTTCACCCAGGCCTTCCCCGAATCCGCCTGGATCGCCGACTGGCAGCTCCTCGCCCGCCGCTACGCCAGCGACTCCACTGTCATCGGCGTGGATCTCCGCAACGAGCCCCACAACGCCAACGCCAACGGCGCCTGCTGGAGCTGCGGCGGCCCCAACGACTGGCGCCTCGCCGCCGAGCGCGCCGGCAACGCCGTCCTCTCCATCAACCCCCACCTGCTCATCGTCGTCGAAGGCGTCGACGCCTTCGAGAACGACTTCTACTGGTGGGGCGGCAACCTCGAGGGCGTCCACTCCGCCCCGGTCCGCCTCCGCGTCCCCAACCAGCTCGTCTACTCCCCACACGACTACGGCCCCATCGAATCCGGTCAGCCCTGGTTCACCCCCGCCATGACCGACGCCAGCCTCCGCGCCGTCTGGACCAAACATTGGGCCTACATCATGCAGCAGAACATCGCCCCCGTCTGGCTCGGCGAGTTCGGCACCGTCACCATCACCACCGACACTCCCACCCCCGCCGAATCCCTTCAGTCCCGCTGGTTCCAGTCGCTCACCCAATTCCTCGCCAGCGACCCGCGCCTCAGCTGGTCCTACTGGACTCTCAACGGCGAAGACCGCTACGGCCTCCTCACCCACAACTATGACAGCATCAAAGACTCCGCCCGCCAGGACACCCTCACCACCATCCAGTTCCCCCTTGGAGTTGGCCTGAAATCCGGCCCCGCCTCCGCCACCGTCGTCGAACCCATCGCCGCCCCGTCCGTCACCCAGTCGAACTCCGCCCCCTCGCCCCAGCCTTCACCCCAATCCGGCGCCCAATCCGGCGTCCAGCCCAACCTCCAGCGCAGTATCTCCTGCAGCGTCACCTACACCACCCTCAAGGACTGGCAGACCGGCCTCACCGTCGCCCTCGTAATTCGCAACGCCAGCCCCGCCCCTCTCAACGGCTGGAGCCTCACCTGGACCTACGACAACAACCAGAAGATCGACCAGCTCTGGGGCGGTCGCTACACCCAGCAGGGTCCCAACGTCACCCTGACCAACGAAACCTGGAACGCCGTAATCCCCGCCAACAGCGAGGTCAGCAACATAGGCTTCAACGCCGCCTACACCGGCCAGAACACCACCCCCACAAAGTTCTACCTCAACGGAGTCCTCTGCAAATAAAACTGCAGTTTGCTGTGTTGTTTGCTTTTTTAGTTGTCATCCTTCGTCGAAACCGGGGTCCCGCCGAACGGCATTTTGTTCGCTGGGCTGCGAAGGCGGAGGACCTGCTGTTGCTTTTGTCTTTGCCGTTGCCTGTTCTTTTGTTTGTCATCCCGTAGGGATCTGCTGTTGCCGTTGCCTTATCCTCCTTCGCCCATCCAAAACCCTGTCATTTCGACCGAAGCGATTCACAGCACCACCGTGAATCGCGTAGCGGAGAAATACGCTTCTCTACCCATGCCTCATCCCAGCCCAGAAGCCTTCGTCTTTGCTCACAGCTCGTAGCTCACCGCTCGCAGCTGAAACCCGAAAACGCCGTTGCCTGTACTTTCCGTTTTCCGTTGCCTCTTCTTAACTCATGACTTATTACTCGTTACTCGTTACTGATACCCAATCGCCCTTGCTGTTGCCAGTTCCATCCCATCCCGGCAGATCCGCCCTCATCCAGCCCTTGTCCCCATTCCCGTTTTTAAATCCGTGGTTATCCGCGCAAATCCGCGGTCGGCGTAAGCCCCAAATATTTTTCGCGAAATTCCTCAGCAAAATCGCATGTCAAGCCCCTCTCACCCCTTAGATCCGGCTAACTAAACCCCCATCAGCACTTAGCCAATAAAAGAAATGTGGCCATTAGTTATGCGCCAATCGCTAAAATAGAACTAGAAGGATCAGACAAAGCAAGGCTCGGCCTACAAGCCGGGCCTAACTATTTTATTTGCAATATTTTAGCCATAAGTCAAGCGATTGCATTAACTTAGCAAAGCCATCACCCTGTAAGTCGAGCTGGATCAATATTTTGGACGCAACCGTTTTAGAATCAATATTTTAGGAGGATAGATAACCACCAAGCACTTCCGAATCAATAATTTACCCCCAAAATACCCGGCAAAGGGGGGAGGGGAGGGGAGAACAGGACATCGCGCGCCTGCGGACAAAGTAAAAGGGCTGCCCCTGAAAGGGACAGCCCATAAATTAACCGGCCCTGCGGCCGCCTAGAACGTCAGCCCGAGCGACATCTGTATCTGCCTCTGGCTGCCAATCGTGTGGCTCACGATGCCCAGTCCAAAGGGCGCGTTATAGAAGTCCGCCGGAGCGAGTTCCCGCCGTCCGGGAATGGATTGTAGTTCTCGTTCTGCGAGACCTCGTTCCACGGAACGTCGAAGCTGGTCGTATTCGTCAGGTTGTAGACATCGAATGTGTACTTCAGCTTGTAGCGCTCGGTCAAGCGTCGTCATCTTCACCAGCGAAGCGTCCGCCCGCTTCTGGAACGACTTGCCGGAAGATGTTGCGCTGGCCGCTCGTAAAGCCCGTCTCGTATGGGTCTGTGCCCGGAATAGCTCCGCCCAAACCGCCCGCGGGCAGCAGCGGAAGCGTAAAGCACGACGACTTCAGCGCGTTCGTCTCCAACCCCGAACGCGCCCGAGTTGCCCTGTCAGCGCGTTCTTCGGCGTGCAGCCCGGCGCCAGCGGAACAATCGGGTTGGTGATGCCGTTGTTGTGCTGTAGTAGATGCTGCCAACAGCGCCCGAGAAGTCGATCACGCTGTATGGCTGGCCGCTCTGCAGAACCGCCAGTCCCACCAGCGACCAGCCGTTCGCGAAGTACGCCTTCCAAGTGTGCTTGCTTCACCAGGTTGGGCACGCGGAACACGTAGGTGAAGTTGAGCACATGGGTGCGGTCGAAGTCCGCCGACGCATACGCCATCGCGCAGGTTCAGCGGATTGTTGCCGTTGTAGAACAGGCCCAGGCCGCTCTGCTCGTCCAGCGCATGCGAGTAGGTATACGACACGCCGACCTGCACGTCCGTGGCTCATCCGCTTGTCCACGTGCGCGGTCAGCGCGTTGTAAGCTGTCGATGCCAGCCGCCTTGTAGTCGATCGACTCAGCCGCATAGCCGATGTAAGGAACGCGATGGTCCACGTTGCCGCCCTCGTAAGTCGTGCCAGCGTAGTCGCCGCCATTCGGTAGTCGTACGCCGCCCTCACCGTATATCCATAGCTGTACTTCTCGCCGTGGATCGGAGTGGTCGGCGATCGCGATCCCCGGCTGGTTGAACGGCACCGGAATCACCTGGTGCCGGCCCAGGTTGCCGACATAGCCAATTTCGATCGCCAGGTCGTTGCGCGGCTGCCACTGGATATCCAGCGTGTAGTTGTAGGTGTACGGCAGCTTGTTCGCGCGGTCGTACACGCCCAGCGAGATTGGCTGTCCGCCGTTGATCGAGCTCGGCACGCCCGGATTTTCAATGCTGTCAGGTTTGGCAGATAATTGCACCAGGTCCGATGACTTGGGATTCTTCGGACGCCGCGATCGCGACTGTGCCGTAGGGATTCTCCAGATTGCCCATCGACCGCCGGAGTGACGGAAGCCGTGCCGTCGCCTGCCGCCGCCGCAGGTCGGAATGATAGCCCTCGTACAAATACTGCGTCGACCCCGGGCAGCTCTGCAGTCGTTCACGAACGGCAGCGACTGGTTCACGCCGAACGGCCCGCCCGTCACCGTCCCAATCGCGTAGCCCGGCGAGAAGTAGCTGAACAGCTCGCCGCGGTCGTAGTACATGCCGAAGCCCGTCCGCACCACCACCTTGCTGTGGAACATCGTCCGGCTGCCACGCCGCGCCCACGCGCGGCGCAATCCCCCACTGCCGTCCCGTCAGTGTCGTGTTGCTCACCCCCGGGGTGCCATTCGTGTTGTTGCCCGCAATCACAATCCATTGGCGCCGAGTTGGTGCCCGGTATCGCGTCGCGCTGTGTATAGCTCGTAGAGCATTGCGGTGCGAAGTTGAAGATGCGTCCTTCCTTCTCCGTCATCCCACCGTCCCAGTCGTAGCGCACACCGGCCGTCAGGCTCATCGTCGGCGTCACCTGGAACTTGTCCTGCACAGTACGTCCCCAGCTGGTTGGCCCGATAGTACCGGCTCGCGTTGCCCTGCAGGAACGAAGTCACATAAAAGCCCGGTCGAGCCGCTGCCCGGAGTCACATAGCCCTGCACGATCGCGCTGAAGTCGTCCGGTCGCGATCGTGCCCGCGTTCGTGCGCTTGTCGATCGTGTTCAGCTGCGTGTAGCTGTAGCTCGCCGCCAAAGCTCACCGTGTGTTTGCCCAGCGTCCAGCCGCATCCGCCGACGGCTGTATCCGGTTCTGGAACGCGCCCGTATTCGATCGCCTGCCCTTCGGCATTCGGCCCGATGTTCAGAATGCTGTTGCTGCCGGGAAAGTCATTGATGTCCTTGTTATCGCCAAGCACGTTGAAGATCGACACGCCCGGGAAGTAATTCGACCCGAACGTATTGATAACGCCACGGTTCCCGCTGCCCCGCCAGGAATCGTTCGCCCGGCCCCAACGGCTGCTCGTTGTCCGCCCAGGTCTTCTCGCGCACGAATCCCGATCGTTCTCCGTCGTGCTCAGGTTCGACTTCACCAGATACGTGTTGATGATCGACGCCACCTGCGACCCCGAGTCCAGATGCTCGGTAAATCCCGGCACGCTCGAGTACGAATACGGAGCCAGCGTCGGATCGTGCTGGTAGAAGTACTTCAGCGCCACCGTGTCCTTGCTGCGTCGCATTCCAGTCCAGGTTGGCCACCGCCATGTCCGCCTTGAATCGCGCCGGTCCCGGAATAATCGCATCGTACGTTATGCTGCGGCGACAGCGAACGCCGAGCTCCGTATCGTTCGGGATCAGCCACTTGCCCGGCTCGCCCGGCACCGCCGGAATTGAACAGCGCCAGCGCGCGTCGGATCGATGTCTGCCACGCGCGTCAGATTAGTCGCCGATCGTAAGCTCGCACCCGGAAGACTCTGTTCGACGATGTTCGCCATCCCCGCCGGCCGTCCGGTTCGTGTCGCTCAAGCCCACCGGAACATCCAGAAACGAGTCGCCCAGATCTCTGGTCCGACACATGCAGATGCTGATACGACGACAAACCCGAACAGCTTGTCCTTGATGATCGGCCCGCCCAACGTCCCGCCCGCCATCATAGCGGTGCAGTTCCGGGTTCTTCAGGTACGCCGGCATCGTCGACGTCGTTCTTGAAGAAAAACGGATCCGCATTGATCCAGTTCGTCCCGCGACGCCCATACACGCTGCCGTGCATATCGTTGGTGCCCGAAGCAGTCGCCAGATCGATGTGCGCGCCGGAGGTCGACCCCTGCTGCGCGTCGTACATCGACGCATTCACCCGCACCTCCTCCATCGTCTCCGGAGCCGGCGTCGGAATCGCATTGCCGATCGACAGATACACCGACGCCGCCGACGGAATCACGCCGCCCGCCGCCCGTGCTCGTCGAGACGCCCGTGAATTGATCACGCGCGCCGAACCCACCTCGCTGGTGCTCTTGCCGTTGAACAGGCTGCTGCCGTCCACGCCGTTCAGGCTGAAGCTGTTGCGACGTATCGCGCTGCCCGTTCGCCCAGATCGGCAGCATTGCCCAGCCCGTCGTTCGCGCCCGGTCCCCGGAGGCAGCTCCGCGTTCACGCCCGGCGACAGGATCGCCACCCCGGTAAAGCTGCCCGTCGGCAGCGGAATCGCCTCAATCTGCGCCTTGTCCAGCACGTATCCGTTGGTCGTATCCACCGCGTTCATCAGCGGCAGCCGCATCCACCGTCACCGACTGCCGACACCGCGCCCACCGCCAGCGTCACATTCACCGTCCCGGTGCGGTCCGCCCTGCACCGCGATCCCCGGAAACATCTGCGTCTGAAAGCCGTCGTGCGTCACCGTCAGCGTGTACGTGCCCAATCGGCAGGTTGGCGAACTCGTAGATACCCGTTGCTCCCCGTCTTCTGGCTCCCGCTTCAGCCCCGTCTCGTCGCCCACCACCGTCACGTCCGTCCCGGGCAGGATCCCGCCCTGCGCGTCCGTCACCACACCAGTCAAACCACCCAGTGTCTGCTGAGCAAACCCGAAACGGGCTCCGGTGAACACCGGCAATACTACAAACAATACTTGAATCAGGGTACGCAGCCGCAGGGACATGGGTCTCTCTCTCCTCATCGAAAAATTGAGTTGTCTTACGCAAAGGCAGGTGCAGATCGAATTTAAAAGGGAAAAACAGATACTGCACTGCGTTTCGACGAGGAAAGCAGAAAGATAGGCAAGCAGGGCAGTTAAGCCGGTTTAGTGCGCTTGATAAAAGTGAATTTAGGTGTCGATTTAGAACATACCCCATCCAGGCTCTTTTGGCGAGAATTTAATCTAGCCTCTTATCCGAACCGCTATCGGAAACGTCCTCACCCCAAACCACGAATCTCTCTAAAGAATGTGGGGAATGCAGGGATCTGCTTTTGCTTTTGCCTTTGCCGTTGCCTGTTCTCCTTCGCCCACCCAAAACCTCTGTCATTTCGACCGGAGCGATTCACAGCATCACCCTGAATCGCGCAGCGGAGAGCTTGTCCTGAGCGAAGTCGAATGGAATCCGCTTTTCTACCCAGTCTCCTCCCGGCCCAGACGTCTTCGTCTTTACCTGATACCTGATACCTGATACCTGATTCCAAAATGCCGTTGCCTGTTCTTACTCATTACTCGTTACTGATACTCAATCGTCTTGGCCGTTGCCCTGTTCCATACCATCCCGACAGATCCGCTCTAATCCTGCCTCGATCCCGCTTTCATCCCCATTGCTGTTTTCAAATCCGTGGTTATCCGCGATCGGCGTAAGCCCCAACTATTTTTTGCAAAATCCCTCAGCAAAATCGCATGTCAAGCCCTAACTCACCCGCAAAATCCAACTAACTCGAGTCCCACTAACACTTAGCCAGCAAAAGAAAAGTGCACATTAGTTATGTGTCACTTGCTAAAATAGAACTGGAAGTAAAAAGAAAGCCCCGGCCAAACCCGGGGCCTCGCTCTTTAACAATTTATTTCCAAAGAGAATCGCCTCTAACTCCTTTGCCTGGAAGAATTTAGCCATAAGTCCTTTGTTTGGGCGAATTTGGCGGGTCATTGTGCCGCCATATTATGGCAAACAATAGACTTGCGCCCAGGATATAGGGGGGGTGTGGGGGTACCCTGAACGGGTGCAAACCTCAAAAAGTGGTACCTTTCATCAGACATCGATTCCGGAATGACTCCATGAAAAACACTCCACTCGCAGTCGCGGTTCTCGCCTGTTGCCTCGCTCCAGCCCTTGCTGCCCAGCAGATTCCGCCTGCGGTCAAGGCAGCCGAAGCCTCCATCGACCCCGAGAAGATCCGGGCCCACGTCAAGTTCCTCTCCGACGACCTCCTCGAAGGCCGCGGCCCGGGACTTCGAGGAGCCGAGATCGCCGCGCAGTACATAGCCACCCAGTTCGCCCTCGACGGCCTGAAACCCGGCGGCGACAACGGAACCTATCTGCAGCAGATTAATTTCGTCGGAATGAAAGCCATTCCCGACAAGACAACCATGTCGCTGGTGCCAAAGAAGCCGTCAACCGAGATGTCGATAGACCTCTACTCCTACGACCTCAAGTACGGAGACGACTACACCGTCAGCAACCAGACGCTGACACCAAGCGTCGACATCGACGCACCGATCGTCTTCGTAGGCTACGGCGTCACCGCCCCCGAGTTCGGCTGGGACGATTACGCCGGCATCGACGTCAAGGGCAAGGTGATCCTCTGCATCGTCGGCGATCCACCCTCCAACGACCCGGCCTTCTTCGGCGGCAAGGCGCTCACCTACTACGGCCGCTGGACCTACAAGTTCGAGCAGGCCGCGCGAATGGGCGCAGTAGGCGCACTCATCATCCACCGCACCGACCTTGCCAGCTACGGGTGGGACGTAGTCAAAAACTCTTTCACCAGCGAAAAGACCTACATTCGCGACAACAAAGATCCCCGGCTCGAAGCCGCAAGCTGGATCCAACTCGACGTAGCCAAGCAGATCTTCAAGTCCAGTAACATGACGCTCGACGACGAGTTCGCCGCAGCCGGAAAGAAAGGCTTCAAAGCTGTAGAACTCCCAGTGCGCCTGCACGCGCACGTCGAAAGCATAGTGCGCCCCTTCCAGAGCGCCAACGTAGTAGGAATCCTGCCCGGCACGGACAAGAGTAGAGATCAGGCGGTAATGTACACCGCCCACTACGACCATCTGGGCTTCGTCCCCGGCATGGCCGGCGACAACATCTACAACGGCGCCGCCGACAACGCGACCGGCTGCGGAATGATCCTGGAGATGGCGCGAGCGTGGAGTGCGATGGCAGTCAAGCCGCCGCACTCGGTGATCTTCGCGTCAGTAACCGCCGAGGAACAGGGCCTGCTAGGCAGCGAGTACCTCGGCCAGCATCCACCGGTGCCACCGGGCGAGATCGCACTGGATATCAACTACGACATGATCCTGCCCATCGGAATTCCGAAGCAGATCGACGTCAACGGCGCGCAGCGCACCGACTTCTTCCCAGTCGTCGAGGCCACCGCGAAGCGCTTCGATCTCGCGATCGTTCCCGACCCCCGGCCGGAGGCGGGAAGCTACTACCGCTCCGACCACTTCAGCCTGTCGCGAGTCGGAATTCCGGCGTTCTCGATCGACGCCGGAATGCTCTACGAAGGCCACGACGAGGCGTGGGGAAAGGCGAAGTTCGAGGCCTTTGAAGAGCACGACTATCACAACTTCAGCGACAACTATCACGCCGACTGGGACTTCGCAGGCAACGCCAAGTTAGACCGCTTCGGAATGGAGTTAGGCTGGGAGGCAGTCGCGGCTCCCAGGTCGATAAGCTGGAAGCCGGGCGACGAGTTCGAGGCTGCCCGCAAGGCAAGCCTGGGGCACTAGTAAAAGTCGGCACAGCTAAGAAAGTACCCGCAGGTGCGGCACACCAGCTTGCAGCGGCTGTCCTCCAGCCGCGAAGAGCAGGTTGGGCAATAGACGCAATGGTGTTCTGCAGGAATTGAGCAGGCCTGATGCTGCGGGCTCTCTGGGGTGGCCGCGGCTTGAGGAGCGTTCTGCATTGCGATAGGGTAACGCAGATGGACAGATTTTCAACTGCTCTTGAGGCAAGGGCGCATCGAATGTTGTACGTTACAAGATGGACTCAACGAAATAAACGACATAAGGAGAATGAACATGGAGCGCAGCGCGAGTGCAGTTTGGCAGGGCAGTTTGAAAGAAGGCAACGGAGCACTTTCCACGGAGAGCGGCACGCTCAAGGACACCCAGTACAGCTTCGCGGCGCGCTTTGCCGACGGCGTGGGAACGAACCCCGAGGAGTTGATTGCGGCGGCGCATGCGGGTTGCTTCACCATGGCGTTCAGCGGACAGTTGACCCAGGCCGGTTTCACCGCGGACAAGATTGAGACCACCGCAAAGCTGACGCTCGACATGCACGACAAGCCCACCATTACCAAGATTCACCTGATCATGAGCGCCAAGATCCCCAACATCGACAAGGCGAAGTTCGATGAGCTCGCGCACAACGCCGAGGTCGGGTGCCCGGTATCGCGGGTGCTGAAGGCGGCAGAGATTACGCTCGACGCCACGTTGCTGTAATCGTTGGAAGTCCGCTGGAATAAAACAGGGACTGAGGCTTGTGCCTTGTCCCTGTTTTATTTTTCAGTGGCTGTGACTATGGCCGTGATGATGGTGATCGTGGGCGCCGACGGCTTCGAGCTCTGGTGGCGCGGAGCAGCCGTGGGTAGTCTCGCAGCCGGTGGTCTCGAACTGGATGGTGGTATGGGTGATGTGGAAGCGATCGCGGAGAGCGCAGTTGATGCCATTGAGAATCGCGCTGCAGTCGGACATGGGAATGTCGGCGATGGTGACGTGACTGGCCAGGGCGTGGGAGTTTGAGCCGAGCGACCAGACATGCAGGTCGTGGACGTTCAGCACGCCTTCGACGGACTGCATGGCATCGCGAACGCTGTCGAGTCGCAGGCTGCGGGGTGTGCCTTCGAGAAGAATGTTGAGCGTCTCGCGGACGATGCCGGCGGAGCTCCAGAGGATCATGCCGGCTATCAAAAGCGAGAGCACCGGGTCGATCCACATCATGCCGGTGAAGAGGATGGCGGCGCCACCGGCTATTACTGCGGCGGTGGATAGGGTATCGCCGAGCATGTGCAGGAAGACGCTACGGATGTTGACGTCGCCGGAGAACTTCCAGAGCAGGGCTGCTACGGTGCCGTTCATCAGGACACCGGCGAGTGCGACAAACATCATCAGGCGAGGCTGAACGGCGACTGGGTGGCTCAGGCGCTGGATGGCGGTGATGGCGATCCATGCAGAGAGGACGATGAGGGTTACGGCGTTGACGAAGGCGGCGAGGACGCCGGCGCGCTGGTAACCGAAGGTCTTCTCGGCGGTGGCGGGGCGGGACTGGAAGTAGACCGCTACGAAGGAGAGCAGGATAGCGAGGAGGTCGGAGACGTTGTGGCCGGCCTCGGATATCAGCGCGAGCGAGTGGGCTCGGAGGCCGAAGAAGAAGGTCGCGACGACGTAGGCCGCGGTGAGCGCCATCGAGACCTGAAGCACGCGTTGCATCTTCCGGTTCGTGGTGGCGACCATGTGCATATTTTTATTTTAGACCTGGGGGATTCCGGGACTTGTCCAGGCTTAGTTTGCGGGTGAATGGGGCTGTGCTGCGGCTAGGCCCCCTCCCCCACCGAAATGTGTGCAAAGTATTCAAACAATAAGGCTTAGGTCAGGACTTCCCCGGACCAGATAGTGGCGGAGGTTAGCCCTGAAGTGGAGTTAAGGGAAGTTGGGGTCGCTTTCGGGGGTCGGTTTTGTCAAGTGGGCTGGCCGAAGCTGGGGTTAGTTGGCGGAGGGTTTATCGACGTGATCGATGGCGATGACGTCGACTGCGGTCTTTTCGGCTTCGAGTTTTAGACCGAGCTGGTCCTGGAAGGCTTTGAAGAAATCGGGGGCGGGCTCGGCGCTGGCGTCGGTGGAGGCGGGCATTTTTGGGGGATGGCCGTTGAAGAGGGAGTCGTCGGGAGTAAATGTGAGCTTGAAGTCGAATCTTCCGGTGAGGCCGGTCTGATCGACGACGGGCCGGTCAAGGACGAGCATCTGCAGGAAGCTGGTGAAGTCCCGCATGGTGGAGTTGCGCACCGGGATGGACATGCCGCTGGTTCCGGTGGGGGCGGGGCTAAGGCCGAAGCCGGGCAGGGGGCCGTTGAACTGGGTGGGGGTAAGTTTGGAGCCGTTCTTGCCGACGGTGAGGACGAAGGCCGAGATCACGCTTTTCGGGATGGAATTTGAGGCTGAAGCGGTCGGTAAGCAGCTTCTGCATCATGACGCGGAGCTGTTTGTCGCTGGGTACGCCGTCCTTGTCGGGGACACCGGCGATGTCGAAGCGGTCCTTGTCCATCCAGTCGGGTCCGTTGACTATTTGTTTAGCGTGGACGTTGTAGGCGAAGGCTATGAGATCGGCGAGCGATCCGTTCGTGATGGTGAAGTTCCGGCCTTGCAGCTTGAGTCCCTGGATACTGGAGCCGCCGGAGTCGTTGGGCTTGATGGTGACGACGTCAAAGGATGGGTCGGCGTCCGGGGCCATCAGCCTGGGAGGGGTTGGCGGAGGGGGAATTTCCCAGGCGGTGTCCTTGTTGGAGCGAAGGAGGGTGAGGGGCATGGATTTGTCACCCTCGGTCCAGGTACCGGTGATGGAGTTGCCGTCGGCTGCGAGGGTTCCGGTGAAGGAGACGACCATGATGGACAGGTCGACCTTGACGGTGTTGCCGTCGAGGGTGACGGACTGCGCGTTGAAGCCCTGTGGGCCACGGTCGATGCTGTACACGCGGGCTGCGAGGCCCTTTTCTCCTTTGGAGATGACGATAATTGTCCGGAGGGTTTTGTTGTTGGGCGGCTCGACGGTGCCTTGCCATTGGCCAGTGATGTCGCCCCTGGGGTGGGTCTCGCTCGCGGGAGGGGGAGTAGTTGCCGGTGCCTGGGCCCGGGCGCCAGGAGCGAGCGCCATCAGGGCAACAATGGCTGCACAGCCTGTTCTGGCAAGAAGAGATGGCCTGCTATTGTGAGTGGTCGCCCTGGTAGTCATTTTGTCCTCTGCTTTCAGACGGAACAATACGTGGAAGGCTGAAGGTGTGTTCCGTTGGAGGGTTTATTTGAAGCGTTTACGGGCTGTGCTTTGGTGCTGAGTGAAAGGATATATTTGCTGGTGAATATACCTATGTAGAAAGCTACAGTCAAGTAATGATCTTGTGATGATCCTGGGAGCCGCTGCGTTACGCAACAGCGGGCGGTCCGAACCAACTGGTCAGCGCGTCAGCGAGCCCGACCTGCGTTCGGTCTCCTACCCAGGCCACGTATCCGTCGGGCCGAACTAAGACGGCGGCGGGAGGCGTGACCGCCCCGATCGCCGGAAGCTCCCACGGACCAGCGTATGCGGCGTCGATCAGTTGAACGCGATCCGCCCATGGAGTGATGTCGAAGCCGCCCGGCTCACCGAGGTTGAGGAGCACTGGCTGGGCATCGTGCAGCAGGGTGAAGACGCGCAGCGGGCCGTTGCCGGTGATCAGGTCGAGATCGGGCATGCGGCGTCCGAGCAGCGGATGGCTGTCGCCGAGATCGTAATGGATGTCGAGGCCGGACATCATGGCGGCGTACTGTTTGCGGGGCTCGTCCATCTTGAGGAGCTCGGAGACGACCTCCCATGCGGCCTTGGAGCGATCATCGGGGCGGCGAAGGGCGACTTGCGCCAGGGTGTTCCGCAGGACCCGGGCGGCGACCGGGTGACGCTCGGCCTGATAGCTGTCCAAAAGGGATTCGGGCGACGTCCCTTTGACCACCTGGGCCAGCTTCCATCCAAGGTTCACCGCATCCTGAACACCGAGATTGAGACCCTGTCCGCCTGCCGGGTAATGCACGTGCGCGGCATCGCCCGCCAGGATGACCCGCCGGTCGCGATAGGCGGCCGCCTGACGCGCTGCATCGGTGAACCGGGAGATCCAAACCGGACTGTGGACCCCGTAGTCCGTCCCATAGGCGCGGATGAGTTCCTCGCTGAGATCACGAAGGGTAGGTTCGCCGGTGCGGCCGAGTTCCTTTTCGGTCACGAGGACCCCTACCAGGCCGCCGTCGTCAAGCTTACTCAGGGAATGCAGACCCGCTGCGTCGTGGCGGATTCCCCACTCCGGCTCCTTTTCCGGCTCTGGGGCCAACTCGACCTCGGCGAGGAGGTGGCTGATCGTCGCATCCCACCCGGGGAATGCGATGCCGGCTGTTTTACGGACCACGCTGCGCCCGCCGTCGCACCCGACGAGATATTGGGTCCGCAGCGAACGGTTGTTGGACAACTCGACGTTTACTCCGGCGTCGTCCTGCGCGAAGCCGGTCACCTCGTGTCCGCGGTAGACCGGTATAGCCAACTCTTCAATCCAGCCAGCCAGAATGCGTTCGGAGTGCTTCTGCCAGAGGGCGAGCCCGTAGTTGTGCCGGGTCGGAAAATCGCTGATGTCCAGCCGGACTTGGGCGAATGCCGCGACCTGCATCGCCTGGCCCTCTGCAAGGAAGCGATCGGCGATCCCGCGTTGATCGAGAACCTCGATGGTTCGGGCGTGCAGGCCACCCGCGCGCGAGCCGACGATCTTCGCGCTCGAGCGCCGTTCGACAATGGCGACATCGACGCCTGCCAACGTGAGCTCGCCCGCCAACATCATGCCAGTGGGACCTCCTCCAGCGATCACTACTGCATGCTCGGTCATTTATTGCCTCCGGTTTCCGCAAGTTCTGTCTTCGGCCATAGGGTTGGCCGACTCGAGCGACTCTACGGTATGATCCGGGGCTTGCCGCAAGCCCCCCAGTGCGCGATATATTGAGAATGGGGGGAAGAGTGGGTGCTCTCCTTTCGCTTTTCCGCGGTGGACGGACAATACCTTAATGAAATAGCGAGAAGTTCTTCCGCTCTTTTTCAGAGAATCCGGCTCCCAATATTGTCGAGAGAGCGTTGCCATTCGCGTGGCGGGGGTACGCTCCGGGTCTGCGATGGCTTGGGTAAGCGCTTTCTTCTTAGTGGGGGAGGAGGTCAGACTGGGGAGTTGTCGGGTCGGTGATGGCGGGGAGGTCGGTGCGAGAGGCGTGGAGGCGGAGGCCGCTCCAGGATTCGGCGACTACGATGCTGTTGCTGGGGTTGCGGGGGTCGAAGCGGACCTGGATGGGGAGGTCGACGCGGACCTGGCGGACGTGCTCGGGGAGGTGGGTGACGTCCTGGGCGCACTCGTAGGTGACGCCGGCGATGCGATAGCGGTAGAGGAGCACAGCGGGAGTGGTGGGGGCAGATTCGGTTGGGGCCGGGACTAGCCACTGGGTTTCGGTGATGCTGCCGTCGGTGATGCGGCCGATGTGGGCGAGGTGGTTGCGGCGGATGTGTTCGCGCTCGGCCTCTGTAATGCGCTTGCGGGTAAGCAGATAGCTGGTGAAGCCGGCGATGGCGGCGAGGCCGAAGCCAAGTACGGTGAGGCTCCGCGGTGAGCGGAGCAGCGGAGGCAGGTGGATGGGGAGGTCCGTAAACACGGGGCTGATATCCAGTACGGCGGTTGAGGTCCAGAAACGACTGATCTTATGTCCAGAACGACAGATTCTATGGGCACAAGGATAGCGTACGGTTGCGGGTCTGGTTGCATTGGGACAGGGGGAGTCTCAGAGGGGGTTCCTCCTATGTAATAAGAGTGGCCGGGAGGGGATTTGGGTGTCTTGAAAGAGGTTGCGGATGTAATAGGGACGGGGTTGGAGCAAGCGATATACTGGAAGTTCCAATGAAGACGACCTTTTCTACGATTGCAGCACTGCCCGAAATCACTGCCAAGCCAAGTACGGAGCTGAGCTCGAGCCAGAAGATGGCAGAGCTTTCGGCTGCCCATCCGCTGGATTTGGGAGAGGGACGGCGGAGTGCGGTCGACGACCGTGCTGTGCGTGCGGCGGGGCGACTCGCGTGGTGATGGCGGCCGACGGGCAGGTGACGCTGGGCGCGAATGTGATGAAGGCGTCGGCGAAGAAGATTCGCCGGCTGTATCAGGACAAGGTGCTGGCGGGGTTTGCGGGTTCGACGGCGGATGCGTTTTCGCTGTTCGGCCGGTTTGAGACCAAGCTGGAGCAGTATGCGGGGAACCTGGGGCGCGCGGCGGTGGAGCTGGCCAAGGACTGGCGGACGGACCGGATGCTGCGGCACCTGGAGGCTCTGCTGATTGTGAGCGACGCGACAGCGACGTTTCGTGCTGAGCGGGAACGGCGACGTGATTGAGCCGGATGAGGGGATTGTGGCGATTGGGTCGGGCGGGAGCTATGCGCTGGCTGCGCGCGGGCGCTGATGGAGAACACGGAGCTGAGTGCGCGGGAGATTGCGGAGAAGAGTCTGAAGATTGCTGGGCAGATTTGTATTTATACGAATGACCAGTTGACGATTGAAGAGTTGAAGAAGGAGTAGACGCAGTTCGTGGCAGTAATCAATTATGCAGATTGCTGGTTGCTCAGAGTGACAGGCGGAAGACGGGGTATTAGGAACAAAGATGGCGATTTATTTACCGGGAACGGCGGAAGACCAGGCTCTGGCGCTGGATGAGATGACTCCGCGCGAGATTGTGGCGGAGCTGGATAAGTATGTGGTGGGGCAGCATGCGGCCAAGCGCGCGGTGGCGATTGCGCTGCGGAACCGGATGCGGCGGCAGAAGCTTTCGCCGGAGCTGGCCGACGAGATCATGCCGAAGAACATCATCATGATCGGGCCGACGGGCGTGGGCAAGACGGAGATTGCGCGGCGGCTGGCGAAGCTGACGAACTCGCCGTTCCTGAAGGTGGAGGCGTCGAAGTTTACCGAGGTGGGTTACGTCGGGCGCGATGTGGAGTCGATTGTGCGCGACCTGGTGGAGATCGCGATCGACATGGTGCGCGAAGAGAAGATGGAGGAGGTGGAGGACAAGGCGGAGCTGAACGCCGAGGACCGGCTGCTGGATCTGCTGCTGCCGCCTCCGCCGGCGCAGGCTGCCACGCAGCCGAGTGGCCCGCGGGGCCGGCTGCCGTGATGATGACTCCGGAGGACTGCGCGGGTGATGCAGGTGGTGCAAGTTGCATCTGAGCTGCCGGTGGCAGACTGATGGATGCAGCAGCGGAGAATGACGGTCGGATGCGAAGACGTGACGAGGCGGCGCAATCGCGAGCCACGAGCGGACGCGGGAGAAGCTGCGGCAGCAGTTCCGCGAGGGGCAGGCTGGATGAGCGCATGGTGGAGATGGATGTGCGCGACCGCAACCAGCCGAGCTTCGAGTTTATGTACGAACGCAGGGCACGGAAGACATGGACATGAACCTGAAGGACATGTTGCCGGGGCTGTTCGGGCAGCGGACGAAGAAGCGGAAGATGAAGGTCGCGGAGGCGTTCGAGTACCTGGTGCAGGAGGAAGAGAACGCGGCTGATCGACATGGACCAGGTGACGCGGCTGGCGGTGGAGCGGGTGGAGGATTCGGGGATTGTGTTCCTGGACGAGATCGACAAGATTGCCGGGCGCGAGGGCGGGCATGGGCCGGATGTGAGCCGCGAGGGCGTGCAGCGCGACATTCTGCCGATTGTGGAAGGGACGACGGTGAATACGAAGTATGGAATGGTGTCGACCGACCACATTCTGTTTATCGCGGCGGGCGCGTTCCATGTGTCGAAGCCGAGCGATCTGATTCCGGAGCTGCAGGGACGGTTTCCGATCCGCGTGGAGCTGCAGTCGCTGACGGTGGAGGATTTTATCCGGATTCTGACGGAGCCGAAGTCTTCGCTGGTGAAGCAGTCGACGGCGCTGCTGGAGACCGAGGGGCTGAAGCTGGAGTTTACGCCGGAGGCGCTGGCGGAGATGGCGCAGTTTGCGTTCCGCGTGAACGAGACGACGGAGAATATCGGCGCGCGGCGGCTGCACACGATTCATGGAGCGGGTGCTGGACGAGATCAGCTTCCAGGCGCCGGACCTGTTCAAGAGCCCGCGGGCGGAGGCGACGCAGGAGGGCGTGGTGGCTGAGGTGGCATGCGTCGGCGCCGCTGACGAGCGAGCCGCAGAATGCCGTCGCCGCCGCTGCCGGTGATCGAGCGGAAGACGGACGACGGGACGGTGGAGAAGGTGATTGTGGTCGATCCGGAGTATGTGCGGCAGCAGGTGGCTTCGATCGTGAAGGACCAGGATCTGAGCCGCTATATTCTGTAGCGATGGCAGGACTCTGCATCCTGTAATCTGAATCCGATGCGCGGGTTCGTGGGCTGGCAAGATATGGGGCGTATTCGGAGGGATGGTTGACTGCAGGCACGCTGAAAAAGACTGTAATCGCCTACCTGTGGTTGATGGCGCCGATTTGCTGCTTCGCGGCGTGGTACAGCCCTTACGGGATCGATGGCGATTCGGTTGCGTATATGGACATCGCCGACCTGCTGCGAACGCATCGGTGGGCCGGCATCGTGAATGGGTACTGGCATCCGCTGTATCCGGCGGTGCTGGCGGTGGGGCAGATGTTGTTCCATCCGGCACGGATGAATGAACGCCGTGTGTATGTGATGCTGAACTGGGTGGTGTTCCTGGCGCAAGCGGGCGCGGTGTGGCTGTTTGTGGGAGCGCTGGTGCGGCTGCGGGAGAGGATGAGTCCCGAAGGGCGGCCGCTGCTGTCGCTGGACGCGATGCGGCTGCTGGGCGTGGGTGTGCTGATGGCATCGGCGCTGCGAGAGATGGATATGGGCAAGATTCGTCCGGACGGCCTGTTGCAGGCGCTGCTGCTGATGGCGTTTGCGATGATGCTGCAGATGCTGGCGACGGAGAAGCTGTGGTTCGCGCCGGCGATGGGATTGTTCTTTGGGCTGGCGTACCTGACGAAGTCGTTTGCGTTTGTGGTTGCGTTGCTGAGCATTCTGGTGATGATGGCGTTCCAGAGATGGATCGAACGGAGGCCGCTGCGAAGGGTGCTGTTGAGTGGGGCGCTGGCGGGTGTGGTGTTCGCGGCGGTGGCGGGACCTTATGTGGCGGCGCTCTCGATGCAGAAGCACCGGTTGGATATAGGGGACTCGGGATCGCTGAACTTTGCGTGGTTCTCGGCCGGGACGCAGAAGATGCATCTGGAGCCGGAGCAGGCGGAGCGCTTCGGCAGCGCGAGCGTGAAGCTGGTGCATCCAGTGCCTCGGCTGCTGGACTCGCCGCCGATCTATAGCTACAAGGCTCTGCCTTACGGGACGTATCCGGACTGGTTCGATCCTACGTACTTCAACGAGCGCATTGTGCCGCATGTGGACCTGCGCTATTTACTGCCTCGCGATATGCGGAACGTTGCGCTGGTGGGACGGTATCTGATGAATCATCCGGAGGCGTGGGTGCTGCTGGTGGCACTTCTGCTGTGCGGGGCACGGGTGGGATTTACGGACTGGCGACGGCAGGGATTCTGGGTGCCGATGGTGCTGCTGGGACTGGCTATGTGGGGGATCTATGGGCTGGTGAACATTGAGGAGCGCTATGTGACGGTGGCTTACCTGGCGGTGATTCTGCCTGTGTTCGCGGTGCTGACCACCAGAGCTGAAGCCGGTGACGGGATGGGAGATGGGGCATCCGGAATGTCCGGGATGCAGCGAGTGGCTGCGGGCATGGTTGCGCTGCTGGCGTTTCTGACGCTCAGCTATGCGGTGTTGGGCACGCTCGAGAACCGCCGCTACGATGTCTATTACGACGACCATGCGCAACAGCAGTATGGGACGGCGCAGGGCCTGGCGGCCATGGGAGTGAGGCCGGGCGATGAGGTCGCATGCATGGAGACCATTGCCTGTGTATTCGATCCGTACTGGGCGAGGTTGACGGAGGTTCGAGTACTGACGGAGGTCTTCAACTCCGGTGCTGTGGACCTGCTGGCTCAACTGGAGAGCCTGCCAAACCGGCAACAGGTGTATGACGTGGTGAAGGCGCAGGGAGCAAAGGTGCTGGTGGCTTACTTCCAGCCGGGTACGATGGTGAAGACGTCTCCCGCGGCTGCGGGGTGGGAGAGACTGGGTGCGACGAACTTCTACGCGCTGCGGCTGAACCTGCCTGTGCCGCAAGCAGCCCCGGCGGTTCAACCGAGTCCGTGGACTGCGGATAACACGAAGCCTTAGCGAGTACGAAGACACCGGACGGTGTGAGTTGAGGAGAGCGAAGGAATGCAGAACGAGGCGCCGCTGGAGCTGACAGTCGTGATGCCCTGCCTGAACGAGGCGGAGACGCTGGCGGTTTGCGTCGATAAGGCGATGGCGGCGCTGCGCGACAACGGTATCGCGGGCGAGGTGGTGGTGGCGGACAACGGTTCGACCGACGGATCGCAGGCGATTGCGACGGCGCATGGGGCGCGGGTGGTGCCGGTGCCGATGCGCGGCTATGGCGCGGCGTTGAATGCAGGAATTCAGGCGGCGCGTGGGCAATACGTGTTGATGGCCGATGCGGACGACAGCTACGAGTTCGGCCATGTTCCACGGTTTCTGGCGGAGTTGCGGAAGGGCGCGGAGCTGGTGATGGGGAACAGATTCCGTGGAGGCATTGGGCCGGGGGCGATGCCGCCCCTGCATCGCTATCTTGGGAATCCGGTGCTTAGCTTTCTGGGCCGGACACTGTTCCGGGCGCCGATTGGGGACTTCCATTGCGGGATACGGGCGTTCTCCAAGGATGCTTATGAGCGGCTGGGGCTGCGGACGACCGGGATGGAGTTCGCGAGCGAGATGGTGGTGAAGGCTGCACTGTTGGGACAGCGGATTGTGGAGGTTCCTACTACGCTGAAGAAGGATGGGCGCAGCCGGCCTCCGCATCTGCGGACGTGGCGGGATGGATGGCGGCATCTGCGCTTCCTGCTGATGTACTCGCCGCGGTGGTTGTTCCTGTTTCCCGGGTTGGCGTTGATGGCTATTGGGCTCGGGCTGACTGTGTGGCTGCTGCCGGCGGAGCGGCCGCTGGGGCATGTGAACCTGGGCGTCGATACGCTGGCTTATGCTGCTGCTGCGGTGTTGCTTGGATTTCAGCTGGTGTTCTTTGGTGTGGCGGCGAAGGTGTTTGCGATTACGGAAGGTCTGCTGCCTGAGGACGAGGCTTTTTCGAAGTGGTTTCAGTACATCACGCTGGAGACCGGTTTGATTACCGGGGTTTTGCTGGTGCTGGTGGGGGTGGGGATTGCGGTTTCGTCTGTGGTGTCGTGGGCGCATACGGGGTATGGGTCGCTGCCGCCGGTGGAGATGATGCGCCGTACGCTGCCGGCGATGTTGTGCCTGATGCTGGGGACTGAGATATGCTTCGCCAGCTTCTTCCTGAGTCTGCTTGGGCTGAAGCGGCGGATTGAGGTTTAGGTTCAGAGAGAAAGGCGGCCTGATGGCCGCCTTTCCTTGATGCTGAGTTGATTAGCCGGTTTAAAAGAACCAATACGGAGATTCTGGCTTCGCCAGAATGACGGTTCCTACCACATCCCCGCTTAGGCGCTGACGGCGAGTTCGCTGACGCGTTTGGCGAGCATCTTTTCGAGGTCTTCGAGGGCTTTGGAGAAGCCTTCGATTCCCTCTTTGAGCTTGTCGTTGGCCATGCGGTCTTCGGCGTGCATTTTGTCGAAGGTGGCCTTGTCCATGGGGATCTTCTTGATGTCCATCTTGGCGGCGTTGGCGGGATCGAGCTTGCGGGGCAGCGGGCCTTCGGTGGTCTCGAGCTCCTCGAGGAGCTTGGGCGCGATGGTGAGGAGGTCGCAGCCTGCGAGTTCCTTGATCTCATCGGTGTTGCGGAAGCTGGCTCCCATGACGACGGTCTTGTAGCCGAAGTGCTTGTAGTAGTTGTAGATCGTGGTGACGGACTGGACGCCGGGGTCGTTGGGGCCGTCGTTGTTGCGGGCGGGGTCGTTCTTCTTGTACCAATCGAAAATCCGGCCGACGAAAGGCGAAATTAGTGTCACGTTCGCTTCGGCGGCGGCGACGGCCTGATGCATGCCGAAGAGGAGGGTCATGTTGCAGTGGATGCCCTCTTTCTCGAGGATCTCGGCGGCGCGGATGCCCTCCCAGGTGGAGGCGAGCTTGATGAGGACGCGCTTGCGGGAGATGCCGGCCTTGTCGTACTGGGCGATGATGTCGTGGGCGGCGGCGATGGAGCCCTCGGTGTCGTAGGAGAGGCGGGCGTCGACCTCGGTGGAGACGCGGCCGGGGACGATGTCGAGAATCTTGCGGCCGAAGGCGACGGCGAGAGACTTGAAGGCCAGTTTCGGCGATCTGCTCGTCGGTGGCCTTGGGCCCGGCGTCTTTGCGGGCCTGGGTGAGGACGTCGTCGACGATGGACTGGTACTCGGGCTTGCCGGCTGCGGCGGCGATGAGCGACGGGTTGGTGGTCGAGTCGGTGGGCTTGAACTCCTGGATGGAGTTGATGTCGCCCGAGTCGGCGACTACGGTGGTCATGGTGCGAAGCTGGTCGAGGAATGAGGCCATGATGTTGCTCCTTTATCAGTCAAAACTGAAGGCTTTTCTAGGATAGTCCGGTGAACGCCCGGATACAAACCGGGCGGATTAATTATGGCGTTGAAGAATCCTCGGCCGCTACGGGGTTTTCGAGGGTTCCGAGGCCCTCTATTTCTACTTGGATGCTGTCGCCGGGCGAGAGGGGGCTTACGCCGGCGGGGGTTCCGGTGGGGATGATGTCGCCGGGGTTGAGGGTGATGAAGGCGGTGATGTAGCGGAGGAGGTGAGGGATGGGGAAGATGAGATCGGCGGTTGAGCCGTGCTGTTTGATCTCGCCGTTGAGGCGGGTGATGAGGGTGACGGGGGTTTTGAGGGGGTTGATCTCGGTGGAGACGATGGGGCCGGTGGGCAGGAAGGTGTCGAAGCCCTTGGCGCGGGTCCACTGGCCGTCGGACTTCTGGAGGTCGCGAGCGGTGACGTCGTTGACCTGGGTGTAGCCGCGGATATAGGGGCTGACGTCTTCGTCGGGGCCGAGGTTGCGGCAGCGACGGCCGATGACGATGGCCAGCTCGCCCTCGTAGTCGACTCGGGTGGAGATGGCGGGGAGGATGATGGTGCCGCCGGGAGCGAGGAGCGTGGAGGGCGGCTTGAGGAAGAGGAGCGGCTCTTTGGGTGGGGCGTTGCCCATCTCGGCGGCGTGGTCGCGGTAGTTGCGGCCTACGCAGATGATCTTTGAGGGGGTGACCGGGGGCAGGAGGTGGAGGGCGGTCAAAGGGGTGGGCTCAAAGGCGGTGAGCGAGGGCGGGGTGAGCCGGGCAGCGAGGTCTTCCTCGGGCGGGGCCATGGTGGCTACGGCGTAGAGGGTGTTGTCGCGCAGCTCTACCTGGGCGTAGCGGGGAGTGATTCCGGATTCGAGGTACTTGCAGTAGCGCATGGCGGTTCTCTCAGGTTGAAGTGTTTGGTGGGGGGACACCCCCGGTACCTTGGGGGTAAGTCTATTATTTGCTACGGCTTGGCGGGGTGATGCTCCGCCAAATTCGTCCAAACAAATGACTTACGGCCAAATTCTTCCAAATAAACGGGTTACGGGTAAAACTTGCTGTTGAGACTGAAAAAACCCCGGGTGGCCGGGGTTTTTTGCTTAATCCTTCTAAATCTATTTTAGCAATTGGCATATAACTCATGTCCACTTTTCTTTGTCAGGCTAAGTGATGGAGGAAGTGGAGTTGCTGGATTTTTGGATGATTCGGGAGCTTGACATGCGATTTTGCTGGGGAAAAGCGTGAGAAATAGTCTGAGATCGCCGTCAGGAAAGGAGACAAAATCAAGTGAGAGAGCATTTGCCGACCGGTTAGTGGTAAAAGTTGGGGGTAACTACTTAGTTATATAATTGATAATCGTTGACCCTGCCAAACACCAAAGGGTATGGTTACGTTATATCCGCTACGCTCGTAGGCGAGCATGTATTCAGAAAAGGCTTCCGTAAGGGAGCCTTTTCTATGTTAGGGCACGATGAAATTAACGATTGTTCTGATAGACGGCGGATTTCTACGTAGTATGGCCAAAAAGGCCAACAAACTCTACAACCCAGCATTTATTGAGAAGTTTGCTCATGCATGCATTCAAGCAGACGAAGAATGTCTCCGCGTTCTCTATTACGACTGTGCCCCATTTATCGGAAGTGCAATACAGCCCGTATCTGGGACGTCACGGACATTCACTGGCTCTGATAGATGGCTACATGAGATTGCAGCCTTAGATCTATTCGCAGTACGTAGGGGAGTCCTCAAATTCAGAGGATTTAAGCGCGATTCAAAAAGACCCCCGGGAAGTACGCTAACGGATGCAGATTTCACGCCTCAGTTTGAACAAAAGGGTGTGGATATGAGGATAGGGCTTGATATTGCCGCCTATTCCGCTGAGCACCTTGCGAGGCGCATTATCCTTATTACAAACGATACCGATTGCGTCCCTGCGATGAAATTCGCCCGAAAAGCAGGTTTGCAAACAATTTTGATCCAGGTTCCTACGTGCAAACCGGCTCCAGAGTTAATAACCCACGCAGACTTCAAGCGAAGCGTCGGATGGCCATAGGTGGCAAAGCATAACAACTTGATCGGCAGCCGAGTGGGTGTGCCGGTTCGCAGGCGCTCACCCTTTCGCAAAATGCGCGAAAGGATGGGCCAGCCGGCTTCAGTACACGCGAGGTGCTGTGAATCTGCGATGAGGGCTTGACATGCGATTTTGCTGAGGAATTTTGGCGGAAATAGTTGGAGGTCCTGAAAGCAAAGGCGTTTTGGGTTCCAGCAACGAGCGACGAGCTGTGAGCCAAGACAAAGGCGTCTGGGCAGGGATGAGGCATGGGTAGAAAAGCGGATTCCATTCGACTTCGCTCAGGACAAGCTCTCCGCTGCGCGATTCAAGATGGTGCTGTGAATCGCTTCGGTCGAAATGACAGGGTTTTTGGATGAGTGAAGGGAGAACAGGCAACGGCAAAGGCGACAGCAGATTCGCTTCGCTGCGGAATGACAAACAAAGAACGCTGCGCTGTGCGATGACAAACAACAGCTTTCTTAGCGGGCGAACAAGCTGTCTATGTTTGCGAAGGCCTTGAGTTCGATTGCGTTTTGGCTGGGGTCGAGGAAGAACATGGTGGCCTGCTCGCCGGGTTCGCCCTTGAAGCGGATGTAGGGTTTGATGATGAACTCGACGCCGGCTGCGGTGAGTCTTTCGGCTGCTTGTTCCCACTGCTCCATGGAAAGGACGACGCCGAAGTGGCGGACGGGGACGCCGTGTCCGTCGACGGCGTTGCGTTGTGCGGCGCCGGCCTGGTCGGGCGCGAGATGCGCGACGATCTGATGGCCGTAGAAGTTGAAGTCAATCCATTCGCTCGAGCTGCGGCCCTCGGGGCAGCCCAGAAACCCGCCGTAGAAGCTTCGCGCCAGCGCCAGGTCATGCACGGGAAATGCGAGATGAAAGGGCGGGATTGGCTGGTTCGGCATCGCGGTGCTCCTGATCTTCGGTTAGTGGCTGAGGTTAGAGTAAGCTGCTCGAGTTGCCGATGGGTAGATCCCCGGGATTTCCATCAGCGTAATTCGAAGCGGCATTATTTCGATGGGCTGAGGAATGAAAAATTTCGATTGGGGTTGAGGAATAAAGCGACGGCAACACAGGGCGGCGTTGGAAGTTGCGGGAAACTGGCGGGGTGAATGGGGGTTCAGTATGGTGTGGCCGGTATCAAGGCAAAGACGGACCGGACCCCGGAGGTAGTTATGAAAAGCACGAGCGTAAAAGCGATGGTCGCAAAGGTAATGACGGTTGGGCTGCTGGCGGGTGCGGTTGCGATGGTGGCTCCGGCGAAGGCGCAGGCAGAGGAGTTTGTGGCGAACGCGCAGTTTGGCGCGCCGGTTCGCTTCGACGCGCGGCATGACTACTATGAGCGCCTGAGGATTGAAGAGGCGCGCAGGGCAGAGTTCGCACGGCTGGAGGCTATCCGGCGGCATGATGAGTGGGTGCGGGATCATCGCTTCCATGAGGGTTTTGGCTGGCGGTAAATCGTAAGGATTAGAAGTACGAGGTTCGCGAGGCCGGTCCGGGAGGTTTTCCGGGCCGGCTTTGCTGCTTTTGGGCGACCGCGGATTTTATGGATCGTACGGATTAGGAACAGGCAACGGCAAAGGCTTAAGAACGGGCAACGGCAAAGGCTTAAGAACAGGCAACGGCAAAAGCGAAATGCGGGGGTTCTTCGCTGCGCTCAGAATGACACTTCATTATTCAAAAGGAAGCGAGAAAAATGACACTTCATTAACGGAGGCGAGAAAACAGACGACGGCCATGATTAGGGAAGGGGTTGGTAGTAGCGGGAGTTGGGGTAGGCGCAGGATTGGCAGAGGGTTTGGTTGGCTGTCGCAGAGGACGGCAGGATGGATTCGCGGTCGTAGTTGATGCCTTCGCCGCAGAGGGCGCAGGCGATGCGGGGGGATTTGTAGCCGGGGAGCTCGCGGGGGTGGAGAGGGACGGCGACCCACTGCTCGGAGAAGAGGTCGGAGTCGGGGAGCTCGCGGTAGGCTCGCATCTGTTGCTCGTTTTTGGCTTCGATGTGGGGGTAGAGGTCGCGAGCTCTCTGTTTTGAGGACTCGAGGGCGGCTATGCGGATGGCTTTGTAGGTGGGGGTTTTGGGATCGGCCATATCCCAGGGGCTAAAGCCCTGGTTTTTTGGGGGAGGCTGAGTGTCCGGACTGAAGTCCGGACCTATCTCAGAGGCAAGAACAAAGGTAGAGGTCTCGGAGGCAAGAACAGAAGTAGAAGCGTTCGACTCGCTGTGCTCGCTCAGGGTTCGCTCGGGATGACTGAGCGAAGGTGAGGGATGGATGGGGGATGCTAAGTCTACGAAGGTGGCGGCCATCTTGCCCCAGTCGCGGAATTTGAGGGCGCGCTTGCCGAGGCGGCAGCCGGTGACGACGGCGATGGCGTCGGTGGCGCAGCGGTCGATCTCGACGAAGGTGACGAGGCGCTTGCGGTCGGGGTTGAGGGTGCCGTCGGGGAGGGTGCGGGAGCGCGGGTCTTCGATGTTGAGGCGGCGGAGGGCGAGGAGCGCGAGACGGACGCCGAGGATTTGGCCGGCGCAGAGATGGCCGTGGGCGATTTCGGCCTGGTGGAGGAGGGATTCGAGGTCGCGGGGATCGGTGGCCAGGGAGGACATGTGGGGATGATACTCGGGAGAACGGATGGGCCGCTTAGGCGTGGACGCTGATGTCATAGATATTCGACCAAGGGCTGAAGGGGGTGCTGAAAAGTCATTCGTGGCGTGGAAGCATTCCCTCAGTGGCTAAAGCCACAGTAATTTTATGGCGCTTACGGAGCGGCTGAAGCCGCTCCCCTTCAAAACATGCACTTTTTCAGCATCCTCTAAGGTTCGGTTGAATCTCTTGTGCTTACGGCGAGAATAAAGTCCTGCTGTTCGAAAGCAAGAGCGGTTTGTAGCGAAACTAGGCTTGGAATTTAGGCGGAATTTCCGGTTGACTGGGTGGGAATTGCGAGGATAGTATTCGCGGCACGAGGTGGTCCATGAGCGAGTTGTCCACAACGATTGGGTCTGTGATGCAGCACAAGAGCGGGGTGGTGTGGTCAACGGGCCCGAACGCGACGGTGTTCGAGGCGATTGAGATGATGGCGGAGAAGGAAGTGGGCGCGCTGGTGGTGATGGATAAGGGCGAGCTGGTGGGGATCGTGTCGGAACGGGACTATGCGCGGAAGGTGGTGCTGCAGGGACGGCTGTCAAAGGAGACGCCGGTGGCGGACATCATGAGCAGCCCGGTGGTGTGCGTGTCGCCGAAACATACGGTGGGGGAGTGCATGAGGGTGATTACAGATAACCGGATTCGGCATCTGCCGGTGCTGCAGAACGGGGAACTGGTCGGAGTGGTGTCGATTGGGGATCTGGTGAATTGGGTGATTCGCGAGCAGGATGCGACGATACGGCATCTGGAGGCTTATATATCGGGGATGGCTAGTTAAGGAAGTTGTTAGTTGCCAGTTTTCAGTTGTTAGAAGAGTTAAACAAAAGCAAAGCCGGGCCACCGTCCAGAACTAACTCATTGATTCTGGCTATTTTAGCCACAACTCCTTTGCTTGGACGAATTTGCAGACATCGACACCCCGCAAGCCAAGCAAAACAAAGACTTTACCGCCGGGCAATAGGGGGTGTGGGGGTACCTTAAAAGGCCGAAACCCGAGCCGCCTGCTCCAGCAACCCGAGCAGCACATTCGGGAAACAGCCAAGCAACACCACGCCTAGCGCAATCAGGCAAAGCACCACCTGGCTAAGCACCGAAGCCCGCACCGCCGGAGCCCCCTCCACCGGATCGGCAATATAGATCCGCTTCAGCACCTGCAGGTAGTAGTAGAGCGAAACCGCACTCATCGCAACGGCCAGAATCACCAGCCAAAGCAATCCCGGCTCGGCGGCTACCGTGGCGACGAACACATAAAACTTGCCAAAGAATCCCGCCAGCGGCGGAATCCCGGCAAGCGAGAGCATGAACACCAGCATGCACGCCGACAACACCGGCGAGCTACGACTAAGCCCCGCAAAATCCGCCAGCCTATCGCCGCCAGTCGACTCCTCAACCGCGGCCACAACGCCAAACGCACCAATGGTCGTCAGCGCATAGGTCAGCGCATAGTAAAGCAACGCCTCGAAGCTCCGCTCCGTATGCGCCGCCAGCCCCAGCAGCATGTAACCCACATGCGCAATCGCCGAGTAAGCCAGCAACCGCCGCACACTGGTCTGCCGAATAGCAACCAGGTTCCCAAGCACCATCGAGAGCGCCGCAAGCACCACGATCACCGGAACCCAACCGGCAACATAGCCTCTCCAGGCGCCGCTGCCCTCGGCCCCCGCAAAGCCCAGCGTCATCACCCGATAGAAGATGACGAAGCCCGCCACCTTGGAGCTCGAAGCAATCAAGGCAGCGCTGCCGGCCGGCGCGCCCTCATAAACATCCGGCGCCCAGAAGTGAAACGGAGCCGCCGCAACCTTGAACCCGAACCCGATAACCACCATCACCATCGCAACCATCAGCAGCGGATCGAGCCCCGGCCCCTTGATCGACTGAGCGATCTGCACCAGGTTGATCGAGTTCGACAAACCGTAAAGAATGCTCAGCCCAAACAGCACGAACGCAGCAGACATGCCGCCAAAGAGAAAGTACTTCAGCGCCGCCTCAGCCGACCGCGCGCTGCGCTTCTTGAAAGCCGTCAGCACATAAAGCGAAAGACTAAGCAGTTCAAGGGAGATGAAGATGAGCAGAATATTCTGCGAGCTAACCAGAAACATCATGCTCGCCGTAGCAAACAGGATCAGCGCAAGATACTCGCTGACATGCGGAGTAAAAGTCGATTCGACAGAAAGCAGCGCAACCAGAATTGTCAGCACCAGCAGCGCGATCTGTATCAGCTCAGTCTGCGGTCCAAGCACCAGCGTTCCGCCCAACACGTTCGCAACCTGCGGCCCAATCAGCAGACAAGCAATCGCACCGCAGCAACCGAGGCAAGCGATCGCAGCCCCAACCGCAAACCGAGCCCGAATCGCCGCACCGTGCATAGCAAGCAGATCGACCGCCAGCACCACCAGCGCAGCCGCAACGACGATAACCTCCGGCAGCGCCAGCCGCAGCAGATCCGAGTACCCAACCGCAATCATCGCCAGCCGCCTTTCCTCAGCCCATCGAACAGCGGCGACTGCAGCGCGGTAATGACGCGGTTCAGTATCAACTGCGGATAAAGCCCGACGATCACGCTAACGCCGATCAGCATCCCAGCCCCAATCCGCTCAGGAACCGAGATCGGCGGCAACGGATGCTCATGGTCACCCTCACCCGTACCGAAGAACGCCTTCTGCATCGCGCGCCACGTATAAGCGACGCCGACGACGATACCCAACCCGGTGCCCACCGCAAACAACGGAAACGCCCGCCACGCACCAATGAGTATCTGCAACTCAGCAACAAACCCGCTGAACCCCGGCAGCCCAATCGAAGCCATGCCGGCAATAACAAACGTAACCGCGGCAAACGGAATGACCTTATAAAGACTCATCTTCTCGAGCGCATCGAGATCGCGGGTGTGAGTCCGGTCATACACCATCCGCCCAACCACAGCGAACAGCAGCCCGGCCAGGATGCCATGCGAAAACATCTGCAACACAGCGCCGCTCAACCCGATCTGACTCAACGTCATCAGGCCCAGCAGCACAAAACCCATGTGACTCACGCTCGAATAGCCGACAACAAACTTGAAGTCCTTTTGCACCAGAGCAACCATTGCACCGTACACAATGCCAATCAGCGCCAGTAAAGCAAACACATCGCGCCACGACCCAAAACCCAGCACCTGGAATCCCCACGGATCCAGCCCACGCGGAAACAGCATCATAGCCACCCGCAGGCAACCATAAGCACCCAGCTTCATCACCACGCCAGCCAGCAGCATAGAAGCCGCAGTCGGCGCGGCAACGTGACCGGTGGGTGCCCACGTATGAAAAGGCCACAAGCCAGCAAGAATCCCAAAGCCAACAAACACCAGCGGAAACACCCACATCTGAAAGTGCACAGGAAACGGAAACGCCGCCAGATCGGCCAGATTAGTAGTCTTGGCCCCGGCCGCCACATACGCCGCAATCAACCCAACCAGCACCATCGCACTGCCGACAAACGAATAAAGCGCCAGCTTCATCGCGGCATACTCCCGCCGCGTCGAACCCCAGATGGCAATCAGGAAGTACTTGGGAATAATCGCGATCTCATAAAACACAAAAAGCAGAAACAGATCGAAGCTAAGAAACACGCCATACACGCCACCGATCAACGCCAGATAGAACGCGAAGAACTCGCTAACGCGATGCTCGATATTCCACGAGAAGAGAATGCCCGCAACAGCAACAATGCCGGTCAGCAGCACGAGCATCATGCTGATGCCATCCGCCGCAAGGTGATATTCGATTCCGAGCGACGGTATCCACGGCACACGCACAACAGTGATCATCTCGCCGGTCTCGTGCTGCGCGAATGCCATCAGCGCCACCGCAAGTCCAGCCATCGCAGCCAGAAGCGCGATGACGCGCGCCGCGCGCGCGTTTACCTTCGGCAGCAACAGCACCGGCACTGCGAGAAACGAGATGTAAATAGTCCAGGCGAGCATAATAAAACCAGCAGCTAATACCGAAGTTGTTGCACGATCTTCATAGCAGTACTGTTGATGATGCCGAGCACCAGTTGCGGATAGATGCCCAGCGCAAACATAATTGCGATTGGAGCCAACAAAGCGAATCGCTCCCCAATCGTCAAATCGGGCAGCTTCGACCATCTCTCATTTAGCGGTCCCCAAAAGACACGTTGCAGAATTGCCAGAATAAAAACCGCCGTCGTCAGCAGACCGATAACGGAGAGTGAAGTCGCCCAGGTCGCTAGAGGAAACGAACCTCGAAAGATGAGGAACTCGCCGACAAACCCATTCAGTCCCGGCAGTCCCAGTGACGAAAACAATGCGATCCCCATCAGCCCGCAGAACACAGGAGCGACCTTTCGCAGACCACCGAAATCGTTCAGTCCACGCAACCCTCCACTTCGCTTTTCCAACAGCGCCACAAACCAGAACAGTGTCGCAGCAGTCAGGCCGTGGTTGAACATCTGCAGCATCACACCGTTGAGCGCGGCAACCTTGTCCGTCGCGAAAGCGGCGTTATCGCCCGTAAATCTGGCCACCGAGAAGATTCCAAGCATGCAATAGCCAAGATGGTTGATAGAAGAGTATGCGAGGATACGCTTCAAATCCTTCTGCGCCAGTGCAGCATAGGCGGAGAGAACGATCGTGGCTACAGCGAGCCACAAGAGCGGCGTCAAAACCGATCGCATCTCCACATAAAAGATAGGCAGCAGGATTCGAAGGAAGCCGTACACGCCCATCTTCGACATCACGCCGGTCAGCAGCATGGTCGTGCCGGTCGGTGCTTCGGTATAGGCAGGCGGCAGCCACGTGTGAAATGGAATCAACGGCACCTTCACAGCGAAGCCGAGAAACGCTCCAGCGAAGACCACCAAAGCAATCTGCTCAGCCGTAAATGCATGCGGACCGAATCGCCCTGCGAGCGCAGGAATAAGTTGTCCGCTTCGCGCCAGTTCGGCAACGCTGATAAAGTCAAATTTTCCTGTGGACTCAAAGATAGCCACAAACGACAGCAACAACGTAACGCTGCCAACCATCGTGTAAACAAAGAACTGAGTTGCTGCAGAAGCGCGCTGCGGGCCACCCCACAGACGAATGAGGAAAAACGCCGGGATAAGACTAAGCTCCCAAAAAATAAACCAATGAAAGAAGTTGAGTGCCGAAAACGTCCCGAACAATCCTGCCTGCAGACAGAGGACCAGCGAGAAGTAGAGTGATGCTCTCTCCCGAACGTGCCACGATGCTGCTATCGACATCGGCACGACGATGGCCGAGAGCAGCAACATCAACAGCCCCAGGCCGTCGATTCCCAGGTGATATTGCACTCCAATAGCCGGGATCCAGGGATGCAGCTCCTCAAATTGGATAGCGCCGGATGGGTAGTCGAATCGATGCCACAAGACGAGTATCAACGCCAGCGCAATAAGACTAAAGGCCAGGGCCAACCCACGCGCCAGCCTGTTGTTCCGCGCTCCTGCACCAAGAACTGCGAGTGCACCCAGCAACGGCACAGCCGTCAATATTGTGATGAGCGGAAAATCGTTCATCCGCGGCCACCCCAGATCAGGAATAAGACCAGCGCCACAAACGCAATCCCAACGACACGCAGGTAAGTTTGCGCGCGACCGCTTTGCAGGCGCGATAGAAGCTGTCCACCCCCAGTCACACTGCGGCAGCCTTGGTCAAAGCCCGGGTTCACCACCCATGTATCCAGCGACCGGTTCACCCACGAAAGTCCCAACACCACGTACGACACCAACCGCACCACGCCGCCCCAGACCCAGCGGTCGAGCCAGTCGCACGCGCGCGAAAACCACGTATTCAAGCGAATGAAGGTAGCTCCATAAAACTCATCCACAAAGAACGCTTTGCGCAACAGATTGAATATCTGCGGTTGCAGCCGTTCCAAAGCGTCCGGTGCAGTGGAGGGCTCAACTGGTTTACGTCCGTAAATCCACCAACCCAGACCCAGGCCGAGAAATAGGATGCATGTCGACGCAGTCATGACGAGCAAAACGCCGTTCTCAGCAAACCCACTGAAATCCAGCCTCGCCTGCGTGCCGTTGAGAAATGAGCTAAACCACGGCCAAGCCGGTGTGCCAATCAGTCCTATCAATATTGAGAATGCAGCCAGGATTACCAGCGGCACCGTCATGATTGCGGGACTTTCGTGAGGAGTCATTGTTGCTTCAACCGTGTCATGATGCGAAGCATGACTAATCGAGGCGATCTCGCGCGGTTTGCCAAAGAATACGTAAAACACCTGCCGCGTCATATAAAACGCCGTAAGCAACACACCCACGTCGCCCAGATAAAACGGCACCCTGGACACGCTCCACGCGAAGGCGGCATCCAGAATGGCGTCCTTGCTCCAAAAACCTGAGAAGAGCGGAAAGCCGCATAATGCCAGCATCCCGACCGCATAGGTAGCAAAAGTAATGGGCATGAATCTACGCAGGCCACCCATGCGGCGGATGTTCTGCTCCTCATGGCAGCCATGAATGACAGACCCCGCGCCCAGGAACAGCAGTGCCTTGAAGAAAGCATGTGCAATCAGATGAAACATGCCCACAGCCACTCCGCCATCGCCCAAACCCATCATCATGTAACCAAGTTGAGAGACAGTTGAGTATGCGAGGATGCGCTTGATATCGTCCTGCGCTACAGCAATAGCTGCGGCGAAGATAGCAGTGATAGCGCCAATCCACGTAACAACAGTCAACGCTGTGGTGGATGTAAACGGTACGTCGATGCCGCTATGAGCGCCCATCAATGGATAGACTCGCGCGACCAGAAACACACCGGCCGCAACCATCGTCGCCGCGTGAATCAGCGCGCTCACCGGCGTCGGACCTTCCATCGCATCCGGCAGCCAGACATGCAGCGGCACCTGGCCGGACTTCCCAACCGCCCCGCAGAAGATCAGCAGCGCGATGCCCGTCGCAGCTGTTATGCCGATGCTCGTCGTCTGCGCGACAAGCGCCGTGAGAGCGGAGTGCTCCATGCAGCCCGCGCCATTGTCGTAGAAGAGAAGTGTGCCGGTCTGCGAATTCAACCACACCATGCCGAGCAAAAACGCCAGGTCGCCAATTCGCGTGGTGATAAATGCCTTCTTGGCCGCGGCCACGGCGGACGGCTTCTGATACCAGAAGCCGATCAGCAGGAACGACGTCAAGCCGACAATCTCCCAGCAGATAAAGAGCAGCAGCAGGCTATTCGCGATAACCACGCCCAGCATCGCCCCCGCAAAGAGCGACAGGAAACAAAAGAACCGCATGAAGTTTTCATCGTGGTCCATGTAGCCGACGCTGTAGATAAAAATCAACAAGCCCACGAATGTGACCATCACCAGCATCACTGCGGTTAGCGGATCGAGCACCCAACCCAGTTTGAGCCATTCGCCGCCAATCTGGAACCAGGGAAAATTAAAGACCTCTCTCGACTGCCCACCCTGGCTGTTGAACCCGATCACCTCCACAAATGCATAAATAGAAAGCAGTAACGACAGAGACATGGACCCGATAGCAACGGAAGCCGCAAACCTGCGTTGCCGTTGTTTCGCAATCGCGCTCAGGCCCGCCGCTACAACCGGCATCGCGGGGATGAGCCACAGGTTTTCAGCAATCCACGTCATTTGCTTTTCATCCCCTCATCGAATTGATCTCATCCAGATTGGTGGTTTTGTAATGCCGGTAAATGGAGATAATGAGAGCCAGACCGACAGCGGCCTCTGCTGCCGCCACGCCGATCGCGAAGAGCGTGAACATGACTCCAATCAATCCTTCAGGGTTTGGGCCATAACGCCAGAAGGCAATGAAATTAAGATTCGCAGCGTTGAGCATCAGCTCAATTCCGACCAGAACAAGAATGGCGTTTCGACGCGTCAATGCGCCAGCCAGGCCAATGGCGAAGAGCAGCGCGGAGAGAAGAAGATAGTTGGACAATGGGGTCATTTCGTCCGTTGCCTCTCCCGTAGTGCGATCGTCACCGCGCCCAGAAGCGCCGCCGTCAGCAGCAGTCCGATCACCTCCAGGGGCAGCGCAAATCCTGACATCAGCACGTCTCCGATCTGCTTCACTGTCGCTTCGGGTCGCGAAGGCAGCGCATATCGTGCTGCCGTACTGGAGAGAATCGCCCACGCCAGAACGCCAAAGACCGCGGCAGCCACAACACCGCTCGCTGCCCACGACGACGAAACAACGCGCTGCCCAGCCGATTCCGTACCTCGAGTCAGCAGCACCGCGAAGACAATCAGTATCGCCACCGCACCGACATAAACCAGCACCTGCGCGAAGCCGATGAACTGCGCGTCGAGTTGCAGGTACAGCCCTGCCAGACCGGCAAAGGCCATCGTCAGCGCCAGCACGCAATGCACAAGGTTGCGCAACGTCAGCGCCGCCGCTGCGCCGGCAATCGTCAGCACGCCGAGGATGGCAAATGTCAGGAGCGCTTCGTCAGGCAAGATATTCGATCCAATTCGTCCGTTGTCACATTATTTATTTGGCATTCTATTCGCGGATTGGCGCGTGTCTACACGAATTCATCCACTCTCATTGCGCAACATCCACTACCTCTATTCGGCGAACCTATAAACTCGCTTCCCTAACTTCTTCGACCGTAGTAGCCCACGGCCGAGCAAAACATAAGGCAACACAACCAGAGCGGCGCATACAGGCCACCTCAAAATTCCACCCGGCATAAAGTGCCACACCCCAACCGTCACAAGATTGATCAGCGCCATGGGCAGCATGAACTTCCACGCAAAGTTCATTAGCTGATCCATGCGCAGCCGTGGCAGCGTGGCGCGGACCCATATAAACATCGCGATCAACACAAGCAGCTTCGCAAAAAACCACAGGTACGACGGCACCCACTGTAGGAATGAAAACGGAGCTGACCACCCGCCGAGGAATAACGTAATCGCCAACCCGCTGATCGCAAACATGCCAATGTATTCGCCAAGGAAAAACAGCGCGAACTTGAAGCCAGAATATTCAATGTAATAGCCCGCGATGATCTCGGACTCGCCCTCCGGCAAATCAAATGGCGAGCGGTTCGATTCAGCAGTCGCCGCGATCATAAACAGCACAAACCCCGCGAATCCCCACGGCGTAAAAACAAACCAATGCGGAAAGATGCCGCTATAGACTGCTTGCCTCTCGACAATTGCGACAGTCGAGAGAGAGCCGGTAGCCATGATCACCGTAATCGCCGAAAGAATCAGCGGCACCTCATAGCTGATCATCTGTGCAATCGCGCGCATCGCTCCCAGCAGCGAATATTTATTCTTGCTCGACCATCCCGCCATGAAGATTGCAACCTCTACCGTCGACCCCGCGGCAAAGAAGTACAGCACGCCCGCGTCCAGGTTCGCCGCCACCATATTGCGGCCCACCGGCAGCACTGCATAACCCAGAAACGCCGCCACCACCAGCACCAGCGGAGCCAGCAGATGCACAGTCTTGTCTGCGGTCTGCGGCACAATATCTTCCTTGGTCAGCGACTTCACGCCATCTGCAAGCGGCTGGAGCAGCCCGTAAGGTCCCACCCGATTCGGCCCGTAACGGTTCTGAAACCGACCTAGTCCTTTGCGTTCCAGAATCGTAGTCACCGCGAACAGCGACGCAAACACCACAATAATCGCCGCAACCGAGAGCAACGCCGCCAGCACAGGTTGCAGCGCCACCGGCGCATAACTCACCAGCCAGTGCTGCAGCAGCACAAAAATCTGATCCATCCGCTCAGCCATGGCGACCCACCGCGTTATGGAGACATGCTGCTGAATTCACGGCCAGCGTTAGAGTCATCTCTCGGCAGTCCCCGTATCAGATTGACGAACCGCAGCCGCCGCAGGACTCGGCTTCGCTTTGGCCTCCAGCTTGGCCTTTGCCTCAGCCAGCCGCTCATCGATTTCAGTCGCTACCGTCGGATGTATCTCGTGAAAATACTCGTTCGATTTGGCCAATCGATCCTTGCGCCAAAGCAAACCGTCATAGCGGTTGTCGGTGCTGAGCTCAAATGCGGTATCCATCTCAATCGCATCGAACGGGCACACCTCCACGCAGATCTGGCAGCTCATGCAAACGGACACATCGATGTCGAATACCGCGGGATAATTCTGCGGCTTGCCCACGTAGTCCGGTTTCTTGTCCTTGCTCTTCTCAATCAGGATGCACTTCGGCGGACACTCCTTCTCGCATATCTGGCAAGCCACGCACCGCAATCCCGCCTGCCAATCGTCGCCGTCATAGACCAGGAATGGAAAATTGCGCGCATTCTCCGCCTGGGGCAGGCGCTCCTCCGGAAACTGCACAGTGGTCAGCTTCTCTTTATCGACGTAGCTGCCAAAGAAATTTTTCGCAGTCTCCGCCAACCCCTTCAGCATTCCTTCGCCAAGCATTATCGGTCCACCTCCCCCAGCACAATATCCACCGTGCCAAAGATAACAATCGTATCCGCCACGGTATAACCACGACACATATCCTCGAGCGCCGTAAGATTGATCAAACTCGGCGGCCGCACCCGATACCGATAAGGATTCGTCGACCCATCGCTGATCAGGTAGAACCCAAGCTCCCCCTTCGGCGATTCAATCCGCCCATAAGCCTCCCCGGCCTTCGGACGAAACCCGCGAATCTTCGCCTTCGCGTCCATAATCGGACCGTCCGGAATATCCCGCAGCGCCTGCTCCAAAATCTTCAGCGACTCGCGCATCTCCAGCATCCGTACCATGTACCGGTCATACACATCGCCGTGATCGCCCAGCGGAATCTTGAAGTCAAACCGCTCGTATATCCCGTACTTGTCCACCTTGCGAATGTCGTAGTTCACACCCGAAGCCCGCAGCATCGGCCCGGTGATTCCCGAGTTGATGGCGACCTCCGGCTTCAACACGCCCACCCCCTGAGAGCGGGCCATGAAAATCTCGTTCTCCGTCAGCAGCCGGCCAAACTCATCCAGAAAACGCGGAAATCCGTCAGTCACAATCTTCTTCGCCTGCTCCAGCCATCCCGCAGGCAGCTCCACGCGACACCCGCCAAATCGCATGTAGTTGCACATCATTCGCGATCCGGTCAGCGACTCAAACAGGTCGAGTATCTTCTCCCGCTCGCGAAACCCATACATCAGCGGCGTGCCGCTCGCGCCCATCTCCTGCGTTAGAAATCCCAACGTAGCGGCATGATTCACCAGCCGCGTAAGCTCCGCCGTAATCACGCGAATATACTCAGCGCGCTCTGGAACCTGCAGCCCGGCCAGCTTCTCCACCGACAGCGCATATGCCCAGTTATTCGTCAGCGAGCAGATATAGTCCAGCCGATCCGTGTACGGCATCGAAGCCAGATAACTCGCCGTCTCAGCAATCTTCTCGTGGTTCCTGTGCAGGTAGCCAAATACCGGCTTCAGCTTCACCACCCGCTCGCCATCCAGCGCCACGTCCATGCGAAACACGCCATGCGTCGAAGGATGATGCGGCCCCAGCGCAATCTCCAGCAGGTCGCCGTCGTCACCGCTGCCGGTGAGCATCTCCTCATCCATCGCCGCTGTAGTCGTGCTCATCATGGTCGGATTCAAGCCTGCCCCGCATGCTCCTTTGCCTTCAGCAGAACCTCATCGTGAGCCGTCGGCTCGTACTCATAATCATCCGGCTCCTTATAGTCTTTGCGCATCGGATAATCTTCGAACTCATCCCACATCAAAATCCGCCGCAGATCCGGATGCCCATCAAAGATGATCCCGTAAAGATCGAACGCCTCACGCTCCTGAAAATCCGCGCTCCGCCAAACCGGTGTCAGCGACTGCAGATGCACATCATCCGTCCTGTTCCCCGTCCGCTGCCGCAGTATCACCGGCCCGGTCTTCTTCTCCATCGAATATAGGTGATACACCGCCTCCAGATACCCCGGCGTCCGCGTCTTCTTCACCTCTTCAACCTCTGTCTCAACGCCCTCCACCAGCTTCTTCACCTTCACTTTTTCGGTCGTCTCCGTATCCATCCAGTCGACGCCCGTAACGTTCGAGCAGTAATCCAGCCGCAGCTCGGCGCTGTCACGCAAAACGCAAGCCACCTCCAGCGCCCGCGCCGGCTCAATCAGCAGCGAGTGCTGCCCCGAAGGGCTAGGGTTCGCCACGATCTCCACGCGGCAACCCACAACCGCCGCCTCGATCTCCGCCTTAATCTTTTCCAGCATCTTTGCCCGCCATGCCTGAATCTTCGTTGTTGAGAATCCGCCAAACCCCAGGATTATTCGGTGGCACCAGATCATGCGCGCCAAACTCCGGTACAACAAACTCCCCCGGCGCGTCTGCATTCAAATGCCGCGGCCGCGCCTCTCCCGTCAAAGCCTGCGCATCGATCTTCCTCTGCAGCGTCATAAACGCATCCAGCAGCGCCTCCGGCCGCGGCGGGCATCCCGGAATATGCACGTCGACTGGAATGTACCGATCGATCCCCTTCAGCACGTTGTACCCCTGCTTGAACGGCCCACCCGAGATCGCGCAAGCTCCCATCGCAATCACGTACTTCGGTTCAGCCATCTGGTTATAGAGCCGCACCACCTGCGGCGCCATCTTCTTCGTCACCGTCCCCGAGACGATCATCAAATCCGCCTGCCGCGGCGAGGGCCTGAACACCTCCGCGCCGAACCGCGCAATGTCATACCGCGCCATCGACGTCGCAATCATCTCGATCGCGCAGCACGCCAGCCCAAACGTCATCGGCCACACCGAGCTCCTCCGCCCCCAGTTATAGAGCTCCTCAAGAGTCGTCGTAACGATCCCCTGCTTGCTCAACTCGATCTTCAGCCTCTGGTCCATTCGGACTCCATCCCGCCTTCGTGCCTTACTCTCGAGCCATCAACAATCCCGTCATACCCAGGTCAAAATCCCCTTCTGCCAGGCCCACACCAGCCCTTCAACCAGCAGCAGCAAAAACACCAGCATTGCAATGGACGCGCCAGCCGTCAGTCCGGTAAACGCCACCGCGAACGGCAGCAGAAAGATCGCTTCCACATCGAAGATAAGAAAGATGATTGCGTAGAGGTAGTACTCCGGTCTGAACTGTATCAGCGCGTCGCTCTTCGACTCCAGCCCGCACTCATACGTCGCGTTCTTGTATAGACCAGGTTTTTGCGGAGAGAACTTCTTCGCCCAAAGCCACGCCAGCCCAAGCGGTGCAACGGCAAAACCTGCCGCTGCGATCGCCAGCACGGCGATGGTCAGGTAGGGGCCGGAAGCAGGTTGAGTCATAAATACCTGAGATAGCAGATTTTATAAGTCAAACCAAAAATTTTTGAGGCGTCGTATGGAAACCAGCCATATTCGCGCCAATTTTTCGTCAGACCAACATTATCAATTGAAATGCAGCCAGTCAAAGAAGACCTGGAGTTATCAAAAAGAGATCCGGAAAGTGACCGATAAACGCCCAGCCAATCGGCCCGCAAACCCATGTTCGATAACCGTTTCCTACGCCTCCGTTTGCGAACAGGTGACAAGTTAAATATGGTATCGTTTTACTCGCCGGGAAACTTCAGTTTCACCGCATAGGGGAGCACAACTCATGGCGACAGAAGACGTCGCGCTGGCAGCCGGCGCCGCTGGTAGCGCTTTGAGCAAGCCGGACAATCTGCAACAAACTCCGCATACGAAAATCGTCAACGACTTCAGCATTCAGGTCGCAACCGTCAACGGTTCAGGCTCGCAATCCGCGAACTCCGTCCTCCTGAAGTCCATCTTCCGCATGGGAATTCCGGTCAGCGGCAAGAACCTCTTTCCTTCCAATATCGCCGGCCTGCCCACCTGGTACACCATCCGCGCCAGCAAAGACGGCTATGTCGCCCGCAAGAAAGAGATCGACATCCTCATCGCGATGAACCCCGAGACATCGAAGGAGGACATCCTTTCCCTGCCCCCGGGCGCCGTCGCCATCTACGAGGATTCCGCCAACCTCAAGCAGTACCGCGACGACGTCGCCTGCTACCCGGTGCCCTTCGACAAGATCACCGCCGCAGTCTGTCCCGAGGCCAAGCTGCGCAAGCTCGTCAAGAACATGATCTACGTCGGCGTCGCCGCGCAGCTGCTCAACCTTAATATGAGCGACGTCGAGGCTTCCCTGCGCAAGCAGTTCGCCAAGAAGGTCAAGGCCGCCGACCTCAACTGGGGCGCGGTCCAGGCCGGCTTCGACTACGCCGCCGCCAACTTCACCAAGCAGGATCCCTTCGTGCTCGAGCCGATGAACAAGACGGCCGGCAAGATCATCATCGACGGCAACGCCGCCGCAGCGCTCGGCTGCATCTTCGCCGGCTGCACTGTCGTCATGTGGTATCCCATCACGCCGTCCTCCTCGGTCGTCGAAAACTTCATCGAGTACGCCAAGCGTTATCGCGTCGAAGCCGACGGCAAGGCCACCTTCGCCATCGTCCAGGCCGAAGACGAGCTCGCCGCCATCGGCGCGGTTCTCGGCGCAGGCTGGGCAGGCGCACGCTCCATGACCGCAACCTCCGGCCCCGGCATCTCGCTCATGGCAGAGTTCGCCGGCCTCGGCTACTACGCCGAGCTCCCCGGCGTCATCATCGACGTCCAGCGCACCGGCCCCTCCACCGGAATGCCCACGCGCAACCAGCAGGGCGACCTGCTCTCCGTCGCCTTCCTCTCGCACGGCGACACCAAGCAGGTCATGTTGATTCCCGGCAGCGTCAGCGAGTGCTACGAGCTGGCCGGCGCCGCCTTCGACATCGCCGAGCAGCTCCAGACGCCGGTCTTCGTCATGTCCGACCTCGACCTCGGCATGAACAACTGGATGTCCGACCCGTTCGTCTACCCCGAGAAGCCCCTCAATCGCGGCAAGGTGCTCTCCGCCGCCGAACTCGCAAGTCTCGGCGGATTCGCCCGCTACAAGGATGTCGATGGCGACGGCGTAGGCTATCGCACGCTTCCCGGCACCGACCATCCCCTCGCGGCCTACTTCACCCGCGGCACCGGCCACAACGAGAAGGCTCAGTACAGCGAGCGCCCCGACGACTACTTCAACAACATGGAGCGCCTCTCCAAGAAGTTCGAGACCGCCCGCTCCCTGGTTCCGCGCCCCGAGGTCGTCCAGACCGGCAAGTCGAAGATCGGCCTCATCGCCTTCGGCTCCTCTGACTTCGCCGTCCGCGAGTCCCGCGACCAGCTCCACAAGGAGTACGGCGTCGAGACCGACTACATCCGCCTCCGCGCCTATCCGTTCTCTCGCGAGGTGCATGACTTCGTAGCCTCGCATGATCGCATCTACATCATCGAGCAAAACCGCGACGCGCAGATGCTGAGCCTCATCAAGCTGGATATCAAGGCGGAAGACACCGTCAAGCTGCGCAGCATTCGTCACTTCAACGGGCTGCCCATCGACGCGCGCTCCGTCACCGACGAATTCGTCACGCAGGAAGGAATCTAATGGCGACCACCCCCGCAACACCCGCTGTCGAAGCCCCCAGGCCAGTCAAATCCAACCGCATCGGCCTCCAGGTACTCGACTACCGCGGCGGCAAGACCACCCTCTGCGCCGGCTGCGGCCACAACGCCATCTCCGAGCGCATCATCGACGCCTTCTACGAGATGGGCGTCCAGCCCGAGCGCGTCATGAAGCTCTCCGGTATCGGCTGCTCCTCCAAGAGCCCCGCCTACTTCATGAGCCGTTCGCACTCCTTCAACAGCGTCCACGGCCGCATGCCCTCGGTCGCCACCGGCGCGCTGCTCGCCAACAGCGGCATGAAGGCCCTCGGCGTCTCCGGCGACGGCGACACCGCCTCCATCGGCATGGGTCAGTTCGTCCATATGATGCGCCGCAACGTGCCCATCATCTACATCATTGAGGACAACGGCGTGTACGGCCTCACCAAGGGCCAGTTCTCCGCCACCGCCGACATCGGCTCCAAGCTCAAGACCGGCGTCATCAACGACCTTCCCGCCATCGACACCTGCTCCCTCGCCATCCAGCTGGGCGCGACCTTCGTAGGCCGCTCCTTCTCGGGCGACAAGAAGCAGCTCCTCGCCATGCTCAAGGCCGCCATCTCGCACAACGGCACCGTCGTCCTCGACGTCATCTCACCCTGCGTCACCTTCAACGACCACGAGGGCTCCACCCGCAGCTATAAGTACATGCAGGAGCATGAAGAGGCTATCTCCGAGGTAGGCTTCGTTCCCCACTTTCAGGAGATCGACGTTGAATATGACCCCGGCACCACCATCAGCGTCGAGATGCACGACGGCAGCCACCTCCGCCTCCGCAAACTCCACGAAAACTACGATCCCACCGACCGCGTAGCCGCCATCTCAGCCCTGATGCACGCGCACGCCAAGGACGAAGTCCTCACCGGCATCTTCTACCTGGACACCAAAAAGCCCAGCTTCACCGACCTGCTGAACCTCGTCGACGAGCCCCTCGGCACCCTGCCCGACGAGCGCGTCCGCCCCGGCAAAGCAGTCCTCGACGAAGTAATGCAGCGTTTGATGTAAACAAGCCGATCCAAGGTAATGCAGCGCCTGATGCAAGGGGCAACGCAGCGTCTGATGTAAAGAGATAATGGGGCGCCTGATGTAAAGAGCCGAACAGGCAAAATCGAAATAGAATCCCAGAACCAAAAGCCCCGGACAACCAGTCCGGGGCTTTTTCTTCGCCCGCTGTCCCCTAAACCCGAATATATCCATCCCCCTAAACCCGAATATCCATTTAGCGACTCTCTTTGTTTGTCATTCCGTAGCGAAGCTGAGGAATCTGCTGTTCGTATTTGCTCTTGCTTTTGCTGTTGCATTTGTCTTTGCTGTTGCATTTGTCTTTGCTGTTGCATTTGTCTTTGCTGTTGCATTTGTCTTTGCTGTTGCATTTGTCTTTGCTGTTGCATTTGTCTTTGCTGTTGCATTTGTCTTTGCTGTTGCATTTGTCTTTGCTGTTGCATTTGTCTTTGCTGTTGCATTTGTCTTTGCTGTTGCAGTTGCCTATTCTGCTTACCCCACCCCCAAACCCTCTCATTTCGACCGAAGCGATTCGCAGCCTCACCGTGAATCGCGCAGCGGAGAGCTTGTCCTGAGCGAAGTCGAATGGAATCCGCTTTTCTACCCATGCTCCCTCCCAGCCCAAAACGCTGTTGCTTTTGCTGTTGCTTCTGAGATAGGTCCGGACTTTAGTCCGGATCTATGTCGGAGCCGCAATAAATCCGGGCTTTAGCCCTGGGATATGCCTTCTTTTCCTGGATCAAGTCCGCGCCCTCCTAAAATGTTGTCAAGCCCCTATCTGTTCAAAAAATCCCACAACTCCAACTCCACCAATACTTACAAAGCCAAAGAAAAGTGGCCATTAGTTATGTGCCACTCGATAAAATAGAACTAGAAGCTCAAACAAGCAGGCCCGGCGATCCGGGCCTATCGCATTTAACCACCGGGGGAACTCCCCGTAACTCACGCTGGCTGAATATTTTGGACGCAAGCCATTTAGAATGAATATTTTACAATCGTCAAATATACCCCCTTTGAGGGGGAGGGGGGAGGGAGTAGCCCCAGGGACAGAAAGACAGCTGAATGAGCAGGTCGGTTGGGGAGCCAGCCTATTTGATTTAACATCATTCAGCATGGCTGGACCCTCAGGCGTGCCATCTCCCGGGAGGACTACCCTTACGAGAGTGTTAGCGGAGACACGCTATGGCAGTTAAACAGCAGGAACAGCAACCCGTCCTCACCCACACCGTTCCGGTCGAGCTCAACGGCCGGTCCCTTGAGCCGAATCGCAGGATTCCCCTCAACCTCGAGTGGGTTGAAGAGATTCGCATCAACACCAGCGCAGTCGAGCGTCGAGCCGCCACCATCGGCACGCGCCGCACGGTGAAGAAGGGCTGGCAGGCCGCATGGCTTCTCCGAGCCATAGCCTGCATGGACCTCACCACCCTCAGCGGTGACGACAGCGCCGAGCGCGTAAAACGCCTCTGCGCCAAGGCAAGACGCCCGCTGCAGCCGCACATCGTCAAAGCCCTCGGCATCGAGGAGCTGGAGCTGACCACCGGTGCCGTCTGCGTCTACCACGCCTTCGTCGAGACAGCCGTGAAAGCCCTCGAAGGCGCGAACATCCCGGTAGCCGCCGTCTCCACCGGCTTCCCCGCCGGCCTCTCCCCGCTGGCCGAGCGAGTCCAGGAGATTCGCCGCTCCGTGGAAGCCGGCGCGCACGAGATAGACATCGTCATCACCCGCGCCCACGTCTTCAACGGCGAATGGCAAGCTCTCTACGACGAGGTCGCCGCCTTCAAGGACGCCTGCGGCCCCGCGCACATGAAAGCCATCCTCGGTACCGGCGATCTTTTAACGCTGCGCAACGTAGCCCGCGCCAGCGTAGTAGCCATGATGGCCGGAGCTGATTTCATCAAGACCTCCACCGGCAAAGAGGCCGTGAACGCGACGATTCCAGTCTCGCTGGTCATGGTCCGCGCGATTCGCGACTACGCCGAGAAGACCGGCTTCTCAGTTGGCTTCAAGCCTGCAGGCGGAATCAAGACTGCCAAGCAGGCACTCGAATGGATGTTCGTCATGAAGGACGAGCTCGGACGGCCATGGCTTGAGCCAAGCCTCTTCCGCTTCGGCGCAAGCAGCATGCTCGCCGACATCGAGCGGCAACTGGAACACCACATCACCGGCCGCTACTCTGCCGCGTACCGCCACCCGATCGCGTAAGGAGATTCGATTCCGATGAGCAACTTTATCGTGGAAGAGTTCTACACCATGGAGTACGGGCCGGCCCCAGAGGACACCAAAGAGGTAGACCGCTGGCTCGACGCGCACAAGCGCAGCTTCGGCCACTACATCGGCGGCGAATGGCATAAGCCAGCCTCCGGTGAGTACTTCGCCACCAATGACCCGGCCACCGGCGACAAGATCGCTGACGTAGCTCAGGCCGACGCCGCCGACATAAACGCCGCGGTAAAAGCAGCCCGCAAGGCCCTGCCGGCGTGGCAGGCGCTCACCGGCCATCAGCGCGCACGATACCTCTACGCGCTCGCGCGGCAGGTGCAGAAGCACTCCCGCCGCCTCGCTGTGCTGGAGACGATCGACAACGGCAAGCCGATCCGCGAGAGCCGCGACATCGACATCCCACTGGTGGCACGTCACTTCTACCACCACGCCGGATGGGCACAACTGCTGGAGAGCGAGTTCCCCGGCTACGCCGCCTGCGGTGTAGTCGGACAAGTAATCCCCTGGAACTTCCCGCTGCTGATGTTCGCGTGGAAGGTAGCTCCGGCGCTCGCCGCCGGAAACACAGTGGTCATCAAGCCCGCTGAATACACGCCGCTCACAGCGCTTGCGTTCGCCGAACTTGCAATGGAAGTAGGCCTGCCGGCGGGCGTGCTGAACGTCGTCAACGGCGACGGCCGCACCGGTGCGTTGCTCGTCGAGCACGACGATATCGACAAGATAGCTTTCACCGGCTCAACCGAAGTCGGCAGGATCATCCGCAAGGCTACGGCCGGCTCGTCGAAGAAGCTCTCGCTCGAACTCGGCGGCAAGTCGCCGTTCATCGTCTTCGATGACGCCGATCTCGACTCCGCAGTAGAGGGCCTTGTCGATGGAATCTGGTTCAACCAGGGACAGGTCTGCTGCGCAGGCTCGCGTCTACTGGTGCAGGAGCGTATCTCTGAAGCCTTCTACGCCAAGGTGCGGGCGCGGATGGAGACGCTGCGTATTGGCTCGCCGCTGGATAAGTCGATCGACATTGGAGCGATCGTCGCTCCGGTGCAGCTTGAGCGCATCCGCTCGCTGGTCGAGCAGGGCGTCGCCGACGGCGCAACCTGCTGGCAGCCGGCGTGCACGCTGCCTCAGCAGGGACTTTACTTCCCGCCAACGCTGCTGACCGGCGTTCATCCGACGGCGACCGTGGCGCAGGAGGAGATCTTCGGGCCGGTGCTGGCTTCGATGACCTTCCGCACGCCGAGCGAGGCAGTGGAGCTGGCGAACAACACCACCTACGGGCTGGCGGCATCGATCTGGAGCGAGAGCATCAACGTTGCGCTCGACGTTGCCTCGCAGATCAAGGCTGGCGTGGTGTGGGTGAACAGCACGAACCTGTTCGACGCATCCTGCGGCTTCGGCGGCTATCGCGAGAGCGGCTACGGGCGCGAGGGTGGGCGCGAGGGGATGTATGAGTACCTCGAACCAACCTGGCTGCACGAGCGGTCGAAGCAGAAGCACGCTAAAGCTGTCGCAAAGGTCCACGAAGCGGATCGCGATGAAGATGGTTCGAACGGCATCGATCGCACGGTGAAGCAGTACATCGGTGGCAAGCAGGCCAGGCCGGACTCCGGCTATAGCTTCCCGATCTACGGGCGCGATGGCGAGCTGATTGGCGAGGCTCCGCTCGGCAATCGCAAGGACATTCGCAACGCCGTCGAAGCCGCGCACAAGGCAGAGAAGTGGGCGAAGACTGCAGCCCATGCACGAGCGCAGATTCTTTACTACATTGCCGAGAACCTGATTCAGCGTAAGACTGAGATTGCTGCCAGGCTTGCAGGGGTGGTCGGCGAGGAGTTGGCCAGCGCGGAGGTCGAGTATGGCATCGACCGCATCTTTACTTACGCCGCTTGGACGGACAAGTACGACGGCTCAGTGCATAATCCGCCGATGCGCAATGTGACGCTGGCGATGAACGAGGCTATCGGCGCGGTTGGAATTATTTGTCCGACGGAAGCTCCGCTGCTTGGGTTCCTTTCGCTGGTGATGCCGGCGATTGCCGCTGGTAATACGGTGGTGGCGGTGCCGTCAGAAAAGTATGCAACGATCATCGGTGACCTTTACCAGGTGTTCGATACGAGCGACCTGCCGGGCGGGGTGGTCAACATCGTCGCGGGGCGGCCGGCGGAGCTGGCTAAGACGCTGGCAGAACACGACGACATCGATGCGATCTGGTGCTTCCGCGATCCCGCCGATGCGACGCTGGTGAAGACGGCTTCGATCGGCAACCTGAAGCAGGTCTGGACCAACGACAAGTTCGACATCGACTGGTTCGACGCAAAGCAAAACGATGGCAGCTACTTTATGAGGCATGCGACGCAGATCAAAAACATCTGGGTGCCCTATGGGGAGTAGTGGCGAGCCAGCCGCTAACGGGTGGTGCTACTATCTAACCCTCTAAATCAGGGGCGCAGGAGGCCAGCCAAATGATCGATCCAGTGAAGACTCGCACGGACGAAGGGATGGGCAAGGGCGCGGTGGAAGACGACTCCGTCTATCCCGACAGCATGCGGCGTCCGCAGCACGGCTCGCTGGCCGGCCAACTGGGGCACCGGGATCAGGACGAGATGCTCAAGGACGCCGATACGGACTTCCCCGGTCTGGATGCTGAGGCTGAACATAGCTAAGCCCCGTCAGCACGACTACCCCTCCCCCCTCCCCTCAAAGGGGGTATTTTGGATGTAAAATATTCATTCTAATAGGCTTACTGACGTAGTCTCCTTGTAAAGGGTTCATTCTAAATGACTTGCGTCCAAAATATTCAGCCAGCGTGAGTTACGGGGAGTTCCCCCGGTGGTTAAATGCGATAGGCCCGGATCGCCGGGCCTGCTTGTTTGAGCTTCTAGTTCTATTTTATCGAGTGGCACATAACTAATGGCCACTTTTCTTTGGCTTTGTAAGTATTGGTGGAGTTGGAGTTGTGGGATTTTTTGAACAGATAGGGGCTTGACAACGAAAGAGGGTGCACGCTCTTGACCCCGGACAAGAAGGCATATCCCAGAGGCTAAAGCCCGGATTTATTGTGGCTCCGAGATGTCCGGACTAAAGTCCGGACCTATCTCAGAAGCAACAGCAAAAGCAACAGCGTTTTGGGCTGGGAGGGAGCATGGGTGGAGAAGCGGATTCCATTCGACCTCGCTCAGGACAAGCTCTCCGCTGCGGGGGCAAAGTACGCCGCCTTCGGTCGAAATGACAGTTTTGGATGGGTGAAGGAGGATAAGGCAATGGCAACGGCAACGACAAAAGCAACAGCAGATGCCTATGGGATGACAAACAAGATGACAAACAAGATGACAAACAAAAAGCGTGGATCGCAGAGACCCATCATGCCGAAATATCAGTGGTAAGCCAGAAGGATGAGGGAACTACCTTCAAAGTGGTGTTCCCGTTCTTCAGCCTCCGGCTGCCTGCTGCTTGATGCGTTGGCTCGCACACAAACCGTTTAGTCATCTGTTCCCGAGATAGTTTCCTCCGGGTCTTCTTCGTCGATCGCCTCCACTACATCGCTGCCCGTTGACGGGCGGCCGTCGCGAACGCTCTCCTCGCCGAGAGACGTCTTGCTGCCTGCAGGTGCTGTGGGATCGATTTCAGTTTCGCGATCGCGCGGGTTGCGCCGGGCGGTTTCCTGAGTTGGGGACATGCTGCACACTCCTCGATGTCGCTGAGAGGTTCGATGCAGGAATTTCGACGCAGGGAACGATCCGCCGATGATCTGAGGCGCGCCCACAGCCAGCTGCGGCTCAGGGGCTGAGACTTTTCCTGAGCGTGATCGTCTGTAAAAGGTGTTCGCGTGAGGCTGGGTCCGTCGAAGAATCCGGACCGCTTTCTCACGCGGATGCTATTTGGGCAGGCGCGACGGATCGAACCTCATACGGGCAGCCGAACCTCCTAATTAAATTTATTTGACAGATGTCGAATTTCATCAGTAGTATCCCAACAAAATGAGACGTCTCATTATTTGGGGCGGAACGATGATGGAAGCCGACGGACACAAGGAGATGGATACGCCTTCTTAGGCTAAGGCATAAACACTATGCTCACCTGGCGTCGGCATCGGGCATTGACTTTTGTTTTGAAGATCACGAAGTAATTACAGGATGCTTGTCCTAAGCGGCGAGCTAAACGGGAACAAAGCCAACGGGCGGCTCACGTAAAGGTTAAACAAATGTTGAAGAAGCTAAATGTAGAAGAAGCAATCGATGCCAATGATGGTGTTCTGCGATTAGAGCCATCCTGGGTTCCGCGCTCGTTCATGATTCCGGGACGGAGATTGAAGCTTCATCCGGACGATCTGTATGCGTTTGGCGGACATCGCGGCGGCATCAATGAGCGCTGGTTCTCGTCCACGACGCATGCCTCAAACGGCGAGCATACTCTGCCCGATGAAGGACTCAGCTATGTTCACTCCGGCGCAGGCGCCAAGTTTCTGCTGAAAGAGGCGGTAGAAGTCGCGGGTGATCTGCTGCTGGGCGCGGATGTAATGCAGCGCGAGGGTGGATGGAATCTGCTCTGCAAGTTTTTCGACAACATGGGCCCGATCCCGCACCATATGCATCAGAGCGACGAGTTCGCGGCGCTGGTGGGACAGAAGGGCAAGCCCGAGGCTTATTATTTTCCGCCGCAATATAACCAGATCGAGAACAACTTCCCCCATACCTACATGGGGCTCGAACCGGGTACGACGAAATGCGATATCCGCCGCTGCCTGGAAAGATGGAACCAGGGCGACAATGGCATTCTGCAGTTTGCCCGGGCGTACCGCCTTGTTCCGGGAGAAGGCTGGCAGATCAATCCGGGGATCCTGCATGCCCCGGGGTCGCTGGTCACGTATGAGCCGCAGGTGAACAGCGATGTCTTTGCGATGTTCCAATCGGAGGTCGAAGGCCGCATCGTGGATTGGAGCCTGCTGACCAAGGACGTCAAGCCGGAGTTCCACAAGGATATCGACTACCTGATCAGTATGCTGGACTGGGATGCGAACGTGAATCCTGAGTTTGCGAAGTCGAACAAGACTCGCCCGAAGCCGGTGAAGCCTGTCGAAGAGATGGAGGCTGAGGGCTACCGCGAGATGTGGGTCACCTATGGCACGCCTTACTACTCGGCGAAGGAGCTGACCGTTCTGCCCGGGCGCACAGTCACGATCAAGGACGGCGAAGCGTACGGCGTGATCCTTACGCAGGGCCACGGCTTGTTTGGCAAGCTGACGGTGAGCACTCCGTCGATGATCCGGTTCGGCGCGATGACTGAGGATGAGGTGTTCGTCACCACTCGGAGAGCGAAGGAGGGTCTGCGGATTGAGAATACGAGCTCATCCGATCCGCTGGTTCTCCTGAAGCATTTCGGGCCAGCTAATCCGGATGCAAAGCCGTTGCTGAAGTAGGAGATGGAAGGTGTGAGCACAGTGAATCATCGAAAAAAACCGGCCGTTCATAATGCGATGTGGCCTGGGCTTGTAGGAAAAGGACCGGATTCGGAACCGCCGATCGATCTCGAAACCATGCTGAATCTGACGGCGGCAGCAGAGGTCGATGGCGCCAGGTTCGATGGCGTCGATCTGTTTTTGTCGCTGCCGCACGTTGACATCGATTCGACGAAAGAGGATTTGACGCGTCTTGCGGATGGCATCGCGAGGCGCAACCTGGTTGTGGGTTCGTTGGTGGCTCCGGTGTGGCCTCCGACCGGGGGCGGCTCGGCGATGGGTTCCGCTGAGGAGCGGAAGAGCTTTCTCAAACAGGTTCAGAAGGCCTGTGCGATTGGCAAGACTCTTCGCGATATTGGGATACGACGTTATGGAATCGTGCGCATCGATTCGGCGACGAGTCCGTCGGAGTGGGCGAAGGACCCGGTTGCTAACTCGAAGCGAATCGCGGAGACGTTCCGTGAGGCGTGCGATATTGCTGCGGGCTACGGCGAGCGTCTCGCGGCTGAGGGAGAGATTTGCTGGGGCGGGATGCATAGCTGGAAGCGCATGGTCGAGCTGCTGGAGCTGGTCGATCGGCCAAAGCTGATGGGGTTCCAGGCAGACATGGCGCATTCGTTGCTCTATACGCTTGGCTACAACGCGCCGGAGGATCGGATTCTTCCGGAGGGCTTCGACTGGTCGAGCGAGGACACGCTGATGGATGCATTGCGTAAGGTGACATCGGCGTTGCGACCCTGGACCATCGATTTTCATGTCGCGCAGAACGATGGCACGGTGCACGGCACGGGCTCGCACGATAAGACTGGCCGCCACTGTCCTGCGAACGATCCCAACGGCAAGATGGCCATCGTGAAGGTGGCCGGGTTGTGGATGCGCGACGAGAAAGGTGTGCCCACCAAGGCCTATGAGCATATCTGCTGGGATGGATGCATGTTCCCCAATGCGATGATGACGTCGCCGGAGACCTGGCAGAACGTGCTTGGAACATTGCTTGCCGTTCGTGATGCGCACGGCTGGGATTAACTGCAAGCCTGGATAAGTGAGAGAGAGATGGAAAAGAAGGTTCTGAACGTCGGGTTGGTTGGGTACGGCTTCATGGGGCGCACTCACTCGAACGCGTTCCTGCAGGCGCCGCGATTTTTCGATCTTCCTTACAAGCCGGTTCTGAAGGCCGTGTGTGCTCGCAATGCGGATCGCGTAAAAGGCTTTGCGGATAACTGGGGATACGAGTCCATCGAGACCGACTGGCGCAAGCTGGTGGAGCGGAAAGATATCGACCTTATTGACATCGCCAGCCCGAATAACACGCACGCCGAGATCGCGATTGCGGCAGCCAGGGCCGGGAAGATGGTGATGTGCGAAAAGCCGCTGGGCCGCACTGCCGAAGAGGCCAAGTCGATGGTGGACGCGGTTGAAGAGGCCAAGGTCCCTAACGTGGTCTGGTACAACTACCGCCGCGTGCCGGCTGTGGTGATGCTGAAGGACCTGCTGGATGAGGGCCGCTTCGGGCGCATCTTTCACTACCGCTCGCAGTTTCTGCAGGACTGGACGATATCGCAGGATCTTCCCGCAGGTGGTGAAGGGTTGTGGCGGCTGGACGCGTCTGTGTCGGGGAGCGGGGTGACCGGCGATCTGCTCGCTCACAATATCGATATGGCGCTCTGGCTCAACGGGCCGATCACCGAGGTGTCCGCCATGACGGAGACGTTCATCAAGGAGCGCAAGCACAATCTCACCGGCAAGGTGGAGAAGATCACGATCGATGACGCGAGCGCGTTTCTTTGTCGCTTTGCCAACGGCTCGACGGCGGTCTTTGAGGCGACGCGTTACGCTCGCGGGCACAAGGCGCTGTTCACGCTAGAGGTAAATGGCGAGCGTGCGTCTGCGATTTGGGACCTGCATGATCTTCATCGTCTCGAGTATTTCGATCACAGGGACGAAAGCCGGCTGCGCGGTTGGAAGGACATTCATCTCACCGATGGCGACCATCCATATATGAAGAACTGGTGGGTGCCCGGCCTGCAAATTGGCTATGAGCACACCTTTATTCACCAGGTGGCTGACTTCCTCAGCGCCGTCGGCGAAAACAAGTCCATAGGGCCGACCTTCCGCGACGGTCTCATGACCGAGTACGTCACCGACGCAGTCCTCAAGTCCGCCAAAACTAAAAAGTGGGAGCCGGTCGAAACCGCATGACGCCCACAGGACCGAATCGCATCCGACTCGGTCTTCACGCTTCCGTATCGCAGCACCACACAGTCCGCACCAAGTCGCACCGCATCGGGAGGCACTACATGTTCCACTCACTTCGCACCCGTGCAGCCGTCGCAACAGCGGCCGCCTTCCTCGCCGCCGCATCGCTCGGCGCGCAGTCCATGGCCACGCCGCAGACCGGCTCCGCCGCCGCGGGCTTCGGCCGCATCCAGAACCCGCCGCCCGTCTACGACTTCACTGACAACTCCGGCTTTACCTCGCTCTTTGACGGCACCCTCAAGGGCTGGTCCTACGACAAGGACCTCTGGGACATCAAGGACGGCTCCATCCACCTCGCTGCCACCTGCGAAAAGCCGACTGGCACCGTCTACGCCGTCAGCACCGCGGGCGAGTTCGGTGACTTCATTCTCAAGTACGACATGAAAGGCACCGGCAATATCAACAGCGGGATGCAGTTCCGCAGTTACATCACCGGCGACCCCAACCTCACTGGTGGCCCCCGGATGGTCGCCCTGCCGCGTCCCCCCGCGCCGCCACGTCCTGCCGGAGCAGCCGCCCCCGCGCCGCGCCCTGCCGCCTGCGCCAACCCCGGCAAGCCGCCCTCGAAGGAAGCCGAGGCCAAGTACGACATGGAAGGTCCGCAGGCTGACTTCGACGCCGGCAACCGCTACAGCGGCATGAACTATGAGCAGCACGGCCGCGCCGTCATCGCCACGCCCGGCTACTCCATGTTCGCCGACGCCAACGGTTCCTGGGCCGTGGCCAAAATCGCAGACAAGGCCACCCTCGACTCCTGGTTCCACAAGGACGACTGGAACCAGTTCACGGTCATCTGCATCGGCCACTCCACCTCCATCTACATGAACGGACACCTCGTCACCCAGTTCGTCGACACCGATCCCAAGTACTTCCGCTCGAGCGGCAAGATCGGCATCGAATCCGAATCCACTGGCGACGTTTACGTCCGCAACATCTCCATCAAGAAGCTCCCCTAGGATCATCGAGGCATGGCTCAAGACAACACACGCAATTCACTTGAGAATCACATCGGCCGGCTCTCGCAGATTGGCGGCATCACTCCTTTTACCTATGCGGAGGGTAAGGCCAAAGGTGTCTCGACGCTGCGGGTTCGCACCGCTCGCGGACTTGAATTCTGGGTGGTTCCGGATAAGGGGATGGACATCTTCGAGGCCAGCTTCGAAGGTAAGTCGCTATGCTGGCATTCGCCCACTGGAATGGTGCATCCCGAGTATTATTCGAACCGCGGCCTCGATTGGCTCGACAGCTTCGCGGGTGGACTGGTTTGTACCTGCGGGCTGACGACAGCGGGCGCGCCGTCGGAAGATGCCGGCGAAAAGCTGGGACTGCACGGTCCAATCTCAAATACTCCTGCTGAAAATGTTAGTTGGTCGGAGAGTTGGGAGGGAGACGACTGTGTCCTGACGGTGTCGGGCAAGGTGCGAGAGGCCTCTGTGCTTAGGACGAATCTTTTGCTGGAGAGAACGATCACCACCTCGCTCAAAAGCACGTCAGTGCTTATATATGATGTCGTCGAAAATGAGGGCTTCAGCGAATCTCCATTGATGGTCCTCTACCATCTCAACTTTGGGTTTCCGTTGCTGACGGAGCGCAGCAGAATCTATGGGCCGTCACAGGCTGTCGAGCCAGCCACTGAAGTGGCTGCGCGCACAATGGACAATTGGGCATCCTTCGAGGCGCCAGAGCAGAATATTGCCGAGCGAGTTTACTTCCACCGGATGCTGCCGGATGCAACGGGTAAGGTGACGGTGGTGTTAGTGAGTGACAACGAAAATCCAGAGTACGGACTTGCTCTGAGTTATGACGGGCGATCGCTGCCGCAGCTTAATCAGTGGAAGCTGACTGGGACGAATCACTTTGTGCTAGGCCTGGAGCCGGCAAACTGCAGAACGCTGGGCCGCGAGGCGGAACGCAGGCTAGGCACGCTCCAGATGCTTGCCCCGGGCGAGAGGCGCGAGTTCTGGCTGGAGTTGAAGGTGCTTGAAGGCGCGCAGCAGGTCTCGGACGCGATTCGGGAGAGCGTCTCCTCGTTACCGGAGACGCTCGGTCGATAAGAGTCTGCGGTCGATAAGAGTCTGCGGTCGATAAGAGTCTGCGGTCGATAAGAGTCTGCGGTCGATAAGCATCTGCGGTCGATAAGAGTCTGCGGTCGATAAGCATCTGCGATCGCTTGCATTTGTCTAAAAATTCAGGTGGTCTATGTTGTTCCTGTCGATCAACAGCGGCGTGCCGAGAATGATTTCGTCTCCGCGCTTTTCCAACTGACCAAGGCGTCCGGCTGAGATCGTCGCTGCTGCTGCAGGGATCTTCTTTTGCGAGTCGAGCCAGCCTGCGTAAACCGTGAGGTACCCAAGGTCGCGGGTGTTCCATAGAACGATGGCCTGAACGACGCCACTGTGAATGTATGGTTTGCAGATGCTGGGCAGAGAGAGACCAATTACGTCTACATCGCTTCGTCCGGACTGCTGCACAGCTTCAGCCGCTCCGGGAACCGCTGGCGCGGAGATAGCCATGATTAGTTTGACCTGGGGAAATACCTTGAGGATGGTCTGCGTCTGGTTGAATGCTTTGTCGCGGTCGTCGTCGCTCGGCTGAATGGTAGCTAAAGAGAGCCGAGGATATTTGCTGGCGACTCGCTTCTTGATGAATTCAATCCACTGGTTCTGGTTCTCCGCGGTCAGCGCACCGGTTATGATCGCGAATTGGCCGCCTTCGGGCTGCAGCTTCGCAGCCTCGTCGACCAATGCGTTGGCGATTCCCTCGGGAGTGGCTTGATTGAGAAAGAAGTCTCTTGCATCGGGCTCCGCATCCGCGTCCCAGGTGAGCACCGCGATGCCGTGCTGCCGCGCCTTGCGCAGGACGGTAGAGATGCTGCCCTTATTCTCAACCGCTACGACGATCGCATCTACGCCACGCGTAATCCAGTCCTCAATGAGCTCGTTCTGTTGAGAGGCATCGAGGCTGGTAGGCCCATCCCATATGAGATCGACATCCAAAGCGCGCGCGGCCTCTTCCGCGCCGGCACGGGCGCTGATGAAGTAGGGGTCGCCCTTTGCCTTTGGCATTACTGCGATTACTAGCCGGTGTGTCTTCGAGGTTGCACTGCTCCTGCTGTCCGCCGTGTTGGAGTAGCTCAGCACGTAACGGGTGAAGGGAATGGCAAGAAAAACCAACAGCAGCAAACCGCCGAGCGCAAAGGTGAGGGTTGCTTTTCTTGAGTAGGCCTGCCGGACATTGCTGCCGGGCCTGCCTCGCAGTCTATCGAAGGATACGATCGCGAGCAGGAGAACACCTGTCAGCACTCCGGTGAACTCGGATGGCAACGCAAGCAGATGCATTCCGTTCTGCAATAGCGAGAGAAAGAAGAGGCCCAGCAGCGAACCGGCGAGCGTCCCTCGTCCGCCGAACACTGAGGTTCCGCCGAGCACCACTGCGGCGATGGCCTGCAACTCGAAGCCGGTGCCCAGGTCCGACTTCGCGAGGCCAAGATGCGCGACATAGATAATCGCGGTGAGTCCTGCGACTATGCCAGAGAGTAGATAAAGCAGCGCCAGCCGCTTCTGTACCGGGATTCCTGCATAACGTGCACCCTCCGAATTGAATCCGATTGCGTAAAACGCTCGACCGAGAACGGAACGATGCAGCATTACTCCATAGGCAGCAACTATCAGTAAAAAGATTAGTAGCTGGATAGGGATTGTTCTCCATAGATAGCCCTGGCCGAGAAATAGAAATGATTTTGGGTATCCGGTGTAACTTACGGCGCCGTGGGTAATTCCTTCGGCGATTCCGCGGTAGAGAGAGTATGTGCCCAGCGTCACGATTAGCGCCGGCAGTCTGAGGCCAGCGATCATCAGCGCATTCAGCGCGCCAGCCGCGCACCCGACCAGCAAAGCCACGAGCGCCGCCGACCAGATGGGCAGGTGGCCGCTCTGCCAACTTATGCCAAAGATGATTGCGACGAGTCCGACCGTAGATCCTACTGAAAGATCGATTCCTCCGGTGATGATGATGGGCGTGAGTGCGACCGCGAGGAGGCCGAGCTCGACGCTGTAGCGAAGCACCTCGAAGAAGTTCGCCAGGGTAAAGAAGCCCGGGGCGATGACGGAGAAGACAGCGAACTCCGCCAGCAGCGCAAGGAGTAAGATCCACTCGCCGTTGGGAAAGAGCTTGCTGCCGGCGCGGTCAGCCTGCGAGTGTTTGAATCCGAGCATTTTTCTCACGATAGTTGCCGATTACGTTGATGGCGATAGCGCCCAAAATGATCGCGCCTTGAATTGCCTTTTCCCAATAAGCACTCATCCCGAGAAACGTGAGTGCAGTGCCGATCGAGCCCAGTAGAACCACGCCGAGAACAGTACCGGCAATAGTTCCTGCGCCGCCTGTAATGCTTGCGCCTCCGACAGCTACCGCGGCGATCACCTTCATCTCTAAACCGAGGCCGGAGTTGCTGGGGATTTGATTGAAGCGTATGGCGTTCAAACCCGCGGACAGGCCGGACAGAGCGCCAGTGATCGTGAAGACGGAGAACACAACCAGCTTCGTGTTGATGCCCATGATCCGCGCGGCCTGCGCATTGGAGCCGGTTGCATAGACTGCGCGGCCTGCGGCGAGAAAGCGCAATCCCCATGCCGCCAGCAGGACCAGAAGGGCGACCAGCACGAAGATGAGCGCAGTGAATGTGGACTGTCCCAGACCCAGCCATTGAAAGTGAGCCGGCAGATCGCCGACCCAGGAGCCTTGCGTCAACCAGCGAAGACCATCGCGAAGAGCAACCATCGTCGCCAGCGTAACGACGATGGAGGGAACGCCTACGTATCCAACCAGGCTGCCGTTAAGAGCGCCGCATGCAGCGCCGACCGTGCATGCGACCAGCCCGCAAACAACACCAGGGAGACCCCACCTTGCGGCGATGCCCGTCATCACGCTGCAAATCGCAAAGATTGATCCCACGGAGATATCGATCTGCCCGGTCAGGATGACCAGAGTCATACCGAGCGCGACGATCATCACCGGAGTGTTCGCCAATGCGATGTCGATAAGGTTTTCGCGGCTGAAGTAGCCCGGCGCGACGAGCAGCAGAACGACCATCAACAACACGATCGTCACCGCGACCGAAGCCTCTCTGGCGTGCGCCTTGATGATGCTCTTTATATCGTTAGCCATTGAGCCCATGTCCGAATGCGAGCGATGTGACGTTCTCCTGAGTAGCTTCCTCGCGCGAGAGAACTCCTGCCAATGTTCCGGCATGCAGGACGCCGATTCTGTCGCTCATCCCCAATATCTCGGGAAGCTCGGATGAGATAAGGAGAATTGCGATGCCGCGTTCGGCCATGTCCATAATCAGATGGTGTATCTCGGCTTTGGAGCCGACGTCGACTCCCTGGGTGGGCTCGTCGAGAATGATGACGTCAGGTTTGGTCGCCAGCCATCTTGCGAGCGCGACCTTCTGCTGGTTCCCTCCCGATAGATTTGCGCAGGGAGCGAAGATGGATGAGGTCTTGATACGCAGATTGTCGACGTAGTGCCTCGCCAGATCATTCTCTTTCTCCGGTTCGATCAAGCCCCATTGAGAGACCGCAGCGAGGCTTGCCAGGCTGATGTTCTGCGCGATTTCCATCTCCAGCACGACTCCATGCTGACGGCGATCTTCGGGAACATAGGCAAGGCCTTCGCGGATTGCCTGCGCCGGCGAGCCGATCTGGATTGGCTTGCCGCGAAGCAAGATACTGGATTCCGATGGCTGAAGTCCGAACAGGGTTTGCGCCAGTTCGGTGCGACCCGATCCTACCAGGCCGGCCAGACCGAAGATCTCACCTCTTCTCACCGAGAAGGAGATATCACGCAGGCCGGCGGTGGGGTTTTGCAGATTGCGAACCTCAAGCGCGACCTCGCCGATGGCCACCTCTCGCTTGGGGTAGATGGAGTCGACGGAACGGCCTACCATCATCTGGATCAGCTCTGAGCGGTCCACATCGCCGGCGGCTCTGCAGGCTATCGTCTCTCCGTTGCGCATCACGGTGATTCTGTCCGCGATCGCAGATATCTCTTCGAGGCGATGCGAGATGTAGATGATTCCCACTCCGCTGGCGCGCAAGGTTCGCATGAGTTCGAAGAGATTGCTTACCTCGCGATCGGTGAGCAATGCGGTCGGCTCATCCATCACCAGGATCCTGGCGTTCGCGCCGACTGCTTTTGCTATCTCGACGATCTGTTGTTCGGCCATGCTCAGGGAGCCGGCCAATCGTCGAACGTCGATGGAGGCTCCGAGCGATTCGATTAATTCCCGGGCTCGCGCGCGACGCGCCTTCCAATTCACCGTCCAGAGGGAGCTGTCGCGCTCGAGCGAGAGCGCAATGTTCTCTGCGATGGTCAAATGCGGAAACAGAGAGGGTTGCTGGTAGATGGCGGAGATTCCCAGCGAGTGTGCAATGTTCGGGTCGTTGCGCGGCAGGAGTTGTCCAGCGACCTCCAGCGTTCCGGAGTCGGCGGTGATTGCGCCGGTGATGATCTTGATCAGCGTTGATTTTCCCGCGCCATTCTCGCCGATCAGCGCATGCACCTCGCCTTTGCGAAGCTCCAGAGAGGCGTGCCTGAGCGCCCGTACGCCGGAGAAGTTTTTTGCGATTGCGTTGGTCCGAAGAAGTAACTCGGCCGGAGGCGCCTCTGTGAGATGAGACGGGATTACCATCGCTCTGCAATCCTCTGTATCAAATCGAACTCATCATCGGAGGCTATCACGCAGTTTATAGGAGCCCAATCGAACGTTTGAGAACAAAAATCTGATAATCAGCGTCTGTCCTAATGCTTGTTGCGACCTGAATGCAGTGGGCTCTTGAGTGGAGTGCTCGAGGATTCGCGGACGATGAGCGTTGCAGGCAGACGTACTTTTTCAAGTGGGTTGCCTGACGTCGCCTTCTCGATCCGCCGTAGAAGAACCTCAACGGCGCGATACCCGATATCGAAGGTTGGCTGAACTACGGAGGTAATGCCGGGCCGAAAAAATTCCTCCGCGGTGAGTTCATCGAAGGTGACAAACGCGAAATCATTCGGAGTACTCAGGCCGACAGAGTACAGGCTCCGCAGAGCTGCTAGCCCGGTAACTCCATTGGTCGCGAACAACGCTGTGGGCCGCCCGGATGGCCGCAGAAAGCCGCTTTGGCATGCCCGTGCCACCTGCTCCTGTTCGAAACTGCCCTTCCAGATTAAGGAACGCTGCACCGGCAGGCCGCCCTTCTGCAACGCCTGCCGATATCCGCGAAGTCTTTCCTGCTCGTTTTGCAACGTCTGCGGACCTGTGATGACAGCGATATCTGTGTGCCCCATACTCATCAGGTGAGCTATCGCCATCTCAGTGCCGCCGCAGTCGTCGACACAAACTGAGTCAACGTCTAGATTGTCCGGCAGCCGATCGAGGCATACAACCGGCGAACCGGTGGTCAATGATTCGAAGCGTTCAGCGGACAACTCTTCTCCGCCCGCGGCCACCAGCAAAATACCCTCGACCCGCTGCGCGCGCAACAGCGCAATCATGTCCAGCTCTCGGGCATGACTGCTCTCGGAGTCCAGAACTAGAAGAAAGTAACCTCGCTCTCGCGCCGCGCTCTCCGCTCCGCGAATGATCTTGGGGAAGAAGGGAATGGCGATGTCCGGCACCACGATTCCTAAGGTATTCGTTTTATTGGTTTTGAGGCTGCGCGCGATTAGATTGGGTTGATAGCTAAGTACGCGAATCGCATCCAGGACCTTTTGTCGGGACCGCTCGCTAACTCCGGTCGTACCACTGATTACGTTGGATACCGTCCCTGCGGATACACCTGCCAGTTTTGCAAGTTCCTTTTGCGTCGGCGGCATATCGAAATCCTACATGAACAAGAACTTGCTGGGGAACTCAATTCACTGAAGGCCTAGGAAGGGCAGCTGGTCAGTCGTCCTCGGGACAACATCAAAGCAGCCGGCTGTGGGGCATTCTTTTTGGGGAAACGTCTTGACATCTCTGCAATCGCGTCAGTAGTATTTTCCGTAATTTGAGACGTCTCATTTTTGAGTCCGGAGACCAATTCCGAGCCGATTAATCTCTGATTTGCTCCGATCCGCGAATGGGCTCCCAAAATCATCCGCGGCCTGTCACGTTCGGCATCCGTCGGGCGTCTAAGTTGGGATGCCTCGGATATACTAAAAAAGAGGGTGGCAAGACAAAATTACATCATTTTGCCAGACGTGGTGTGAAGAGAGAGCTAGAGGAAGTCCAGTCCTAAGATTTTATTTTTGAATACTTTGCGTGAATTTGGCAGGGAAGGGTGAAGATGCGGATCGAGGTAAAGCGGTTCAGTCTGAAGCATCTCGTTACGGCGGCGGCTGCCGTCGCCGGCAGTGCTGGTTTTGCCTTCATCGTTCTGTTCGGAATGGTACAGGCAGGCTCAGCTCAGGAGCAGGCTAAACCAAAGGAACTGCCGAATGGCCCAGGCAAAGAGGTAGTGCTAAGCACCTGCAGCACCTGTCATGCTCCGACCATCGTTTTGGAGCATGGACAAACCCGTGAACAATGGGATGAGACCATTACGAAGATGATCGGAATGGGAGCTCAGGGGAGCGACGAAGATTTCAACACGATAGAGGACTACCTCACCAAGTACGTTCCACCCGCAACTGCCGCCAAGCCGGGTGCCGCTCAAGCCTCTCCAGCGCCATCGGCCTCGACGAGTGCAGCTCCGACGACAGCCGAAGCTCGGGGCAAAGCGATCTTCACGGAAAATTGTGCCGCCTGCCACAATGCAGATTCGAATGATAAGAAGATCGGACCCGGCCTGAAGGGGCTGTATGCACGCGGAACCTTCTCCTCCGACAACACCAAATTTACCGATGATTCGTTGACGAAGTTCATTCAAGACGGCAAAGGAATGATGCCCCCTTTCAAGGGGTCATTGGACGCAACGAAGCTGCAGGATCTGATCGTCTACCTTAAAACGCTTTAGAACGCGCAAGGTAGTTAGTGCAGTGGGAACAAGATTTTTAACACTCCTATTTCTGGATGAATTCATGAGGAAGCTTTTTCTTGCAGCAACCCTGATGGTCACTGTACTTGGCACTAACTTCGACCTCTTTTCGCAGCAAGCCGCAACGCATAAGGGTGCTGGGGACGCTCATGTCGGCCAGCAAGTCTTCACCCAGAACTGTTTCCAGTGCCATTCCGTGAACGAAGGACAGGTGCGATTCGGCCCGAGCCTGTATGGCGAGATGAAGGGAACCCCCCCAAAGAAATCCGCCACGCAGATCCGCACTATCCTTAGTGAGGGCAAAGGCAAGATGCCCTCTTTCAAAGAGAAGCTTACGAAGGAAGACGTGGATAATCTGATCGCGTACCTTCATACCCTGTAATAACTAACCAGCCAGTCCGGGTGGGAACGGCTGGCGTATTCGACGATGCCGACGCGATTTGTTTATGACTGCAATAGACCGGCGAAGAAGGGGTTCAGCATGCGACCGTTTGGATCCATCGTGCGTACCCATTGAGCGAATTCTGTCCATCGCTGCCCGTAGGCTGTCTGGACGTGCTGTTGTGTGACGAAGGGGCTTTGGTTGAGCAGGGGTATTCGATTGCGCTGGAAGGCGAAGTCATTGAACTGCTGCAGAAAATTGCTCCACGCAGCGTTGTCAGTACTCGCATGGATAGGGTCAATCGAGAAGATCTCCTGATCGTATGTGTAAGACAGGATCGAATTCTTGTCCAGACGAATGTGATAGGCGCCGAGCGGCATGTTGCAACGGAAGCCGGTGGTTTGGAAATGCTGATCTGCAAAGTCGAGATAGGCGCGGAGAGTCGTTAACCATTGTGAGCGAGGAAACGCCCAGAACGTGAACGCATATTTGGCGGAGTCTGGTGTCTGGCGGTAGTCGATGGTCTTATCCGGCGCAAGTATTGTTATGCCATCGGTGAGGTGAAGGACCGAGAATAAAAGATTGTCTATGTCAAAAACGAGGTTCTGGATTGCATTTCGGAGCGTAGGGTCTGTCAGGAACTGGTCGATCAGGTGGCCTGTGTGAGCCGCCCCGTAGTTCCATAGTTGGCGGCGAGCATCTGCCTCGAGAGTGCTGAGGATAGTTGGATCGGTGACACGCTGGCGGCGTTGAAAGATGCAGGTCCTTTGCACGGTCCAGCAGATGAGGCCCTCGGAGTTATCCATAATGTTGTCGACATCGGCCTCAGTCAACTGGTCTATCGGATGCGGCTCGTAGCTGAAGTGGAGTACTTCAATCGGCTTTACGCGGAAGGAGACCTCGTAAACGACGCCTGCCAGGCCATGGCTCGATCGAAAGAGCCGCAGCAGGTCAGGGTTGTCGGCTTCAGAGGCCTCTGCCAGCTCGCCCGCCGGCGTCACCCACTTGATTGCGGTCACGTACGAGTTCATCTGGCCGAACTCGATACCGTCGAGCGCATCCTTGCTGTGGCAGCAGCAAGCTGCTCCTAGCGTCATGTTCCCGATCTCGATATTCGTCATGAACTGCAGGTTGTATTGGCGCAGAGCGTGGGACGCGTCGATGATTTGAAGCCCGGCCTGAGCGGTAAATATATTGTTGGTCGTATCGACAGAGATCACAGCTGTCATCTGCGACATGTCGAGCATGGTCCCATCCGTAGAGGCGCACGGAGTAAGAGAGTGATAGCTGCCTTTGGCTCGAACCGGGCCCGGATAGATTGAACTGTCCCGCAGAACCGCCTGAATCTCATCAACATTTTGGGGATAGATGACTATCTGTGGATTCGTTGTGATGCTGCCGTCGTAGTTGGAGATCACGTTAGGCATGTACAGCCTCCTTATTGAAGGGGCTCTTCTATGCGCGCTCTTCTGGAACAACCCTGTGCAGGGCGCAGGAGTTCGTTTGGGCCGAAAGTTCTCCCATTCTAACTTCAGGTTAAGTCCAAACACGGCCCACCGCCAAGTTATTTAATTAATGGATTGGTCGGGGCGGAGGGATTCGAAACTGACCCTCTGCTCGCAAAACAGATTACGGCACTTAGCCGAGGTATCGTTCCAGCATAAGGGTGAGTTTATCGAGTTACTACGTCTTTTGCTTGCACGGTGGGCTGGCTGGCAGGTACTTCTCTGTTCCTGCTCCACAGAAGCCCGTCCAGACTGAACTTTCCGGGCCCGAGCAGGGCAAGCGCGAGGCTCGTAACAATGTACAGAACGATCAGTTCGCCATGCTTCGGCTCCAGGCCCTTTCCCAGAAAGATAAAATGATGGGTGAAGGTCCAGGCTACGGCGAGGGTCATAAAGATGTAAGCCGCTGCGAAGCGTGTGCCCAGGCCCAGCACGAGAAGGATGGAGCATATACCGTCTGAGATCATGGCAACGATCAGGCTATGGACGTGACCGATGTGAGCGGGATCGGGGAATGCCGTGGCAAGCTCCCAGAAACTTGGAGGGTATACCTTCTCCCAGCCATGCTTGATAAAGAGCGGAACGAATACTCCAACGCGCAGGACCAGAAGCCCTATATCCGTTGTCAGATCGTGGGACTTGACCGCTAAGAATTTCCTGATCATATGACGTTCTCCTGAACGCAGTAGATATACCGTGACGCGGATATGGAGCGAATAGATTATGCAACGAATATCCTGGCGGTAAGTCAAGTCAGCTTGCTGCCCGGCAAAACAGAATTATCTCTTGCCGGTGATTTTCAAAGCATCGGCGTTGCCCAGATCCGCGGCCTTTATCAGTAAAGGCAGAGCAGACTCGTACTTTCCTGCTTGTAACAGCGCATAGCCATCCCGATAGAGGCCGGACGCATAGTTGTCAACCGCTGGCTTTGCGTCCGAGTCACCGTGGGCCACGGCGATCTCGTAGTACGCAATCGCCTTATCTTTATCTGCCTTTACTCCTGTGCCTTTTTCGTAGATCTGGCCGACGGCATAGGCAGAGACTCCAGCATCAAGACCCTTTCGATCAATCTCCGCCTGGTAAAGTTCCAGAGCCTTGGGAACATCCTGGCCGATACCCTTGCCGGCGACTAATAGGTTGGCGAGCAGAACCCTGGCAGTACCGTCGCGGCCGGCGCGCTGATAGCTTTGAGCAGCTTTTTCGAAGTCCTGTTTTGTGCCGGTGCCCTGTTCGTAGCAGATACCAGTCCAGCGGCAGGCCTTGCCGTTGCCTTTTTCGCAGGCAGCCGTGAAGTATTGGAAGGCTTTGTCGTAGTCTCGCGGAACAAAGCTGACCGTTGCGCCACGTGCAGTCTCTTCTGACACTCCTGGAATAGCCACGTTGTAGTAGAGGAGTCCTAAGTCGAAGTAACCTCCTGCGGCGCCACCATCCCACGCCAGATTCATGTACTTGGTGGCCTCCTGGAGCGCGGTCTGGCCACTTTGGAGCGGGACGCGGTTGCCCAGATACATCTCGCCGAGTAGAACGTATGCGTTGGCGTTGCCCAAAGCAGCAGACGCCCGCAAGGACCTGGCTGCCATCTCACTATGGGCCGGGGTGACAGGATTCATCTCCCTGAGAGCAAAGCCCATGGCGTATAAGTTGTCGGCAGTGAAGCCAGCGGCTTTCAGGGAGTCCGGATCCGATGCAGTTTGTGCGAAAGCACCGGCACCCAGAGTAAGTATGAGCGTAAGTGCGAGTGCCGACAACTTTTTCATGGTGTCTTCCTTCTTGCCGGAGTGCGGATTCGTCATTTGTTCTGGTTCATCAGGTCGACCAGTCCGTTCACGATTCCGTTCTCGGCACACCCGCGCACCACGGCCGGGTTGCTGATTGGACCATCATAGGCGGCGTCGTCGCCGATGTATCCGATGCGGTCGTTGGACATGGTGACCATCATCATGTCGGCCAGCGGGGATTCCTTCTTCAGATGCAAGTAGATCTTTGTGTAAACCTCACCCGATACGCCGGTGATTGCGATCTGATTGATCTGAATCAGATTCAGGTGGATATTCATCGTGGCCGGCCAGGGGATGTTCTCTTTGAAGTTCGGATTTGTCATCGGCGCATTTGCGTTTGCGGGCCTGGGCTTCTCCGGTGTGGTGGCGCAGGAGAAGACGCTCTCCGCCGCCATGATGCGCGCATCCGAGGTCATCCGCTGCATACGGTTCGCTGTCTGAACCACCTCTGCTCCTACGATGAGGCCTTCCGCGTCCATCACTTCGTAGGCCAGCGCACGATTCTTTACAGGGTCCTTATTGATCCCGTCCTGCGCAACGCTCATATTGACCTTGGGGTTCTGATCGCCGGCAGGCCCCATCGTCCACAGGGCTACAACCTTATCGTCGTAGCTGCGCTCGACAAATCGCTCCGCGTCACCTGCAAGGTCTCCGGTGACCAGTGAGTTGTCAGGCCCCGCCACAACGGAATGTACGGCGTAGTTCATCAATAGGGCGATCGGATCGCCGGATGGGGTTTCGAACTTGACCACCCAGACTGTTTTGTCTGACGGGCCATCAGGATCGGTGGCGCCCCAGCGCTTGCCGTCGTAGCCGGCGCGGTTCACGTTGATGTCCGACCGGCCACGCCCCACGCCGACGCGCGCCGGCTGCAGTGATGCCTTGGCATTCTTCACAGCCTGCACGATGGCATCGTCAACAAACTGTATGTAGGCCGGCGGCGAGTAAGGCCGCCCCTGCGCAGACGAGGTGCCGGGCGTAACCGGGCCGCCGCGAGGAGCGTTGTGATCATGCGTTGCCGAGATGATGATGTGTTCCGGGGCGATTCCGAACTCGCGCTGAATCCGCTGACGCAGAGCGGTCGTATCGCCGAACTCAACCAGATCGAGCGAGACAATCGCCGCCGAGTTGACGCCATTATCGATCACAATAGCGCGCGCGAAGATCGGATCGTGCACACCTGTAAAGGGTTTGGCCCACACGCTCACCAGGCCGGTAAGGTTCTTCGGCGTGATGTTGACCTTGGCCGCTCCTGCGCGCAGGCTGTTCGTTTCGGCAGCGCGCATCGGCGAAGAAAAGAGGACCAGGGCGCAGGTTGCCACCCACAGGAACGCAACATTCAGCCTGGGTAAACGAGACATATCCGATCCCTTTCGAGAAGTATCGATGATGACCATCACAAAAGAGCTTCTCAAATGTAATGCAATACAGTATACACTATTAAATACAATAAAGTATTGACATGTAAATACAGCAACACATAATGATTCGCAATGGCCAGGCTGGCTGGGCACGAGATGTGCCAAAGAAGGGATTGCGCACGATGAGGTCATTTCGACAGAGGGTTGTTTTTCTGATCGTTGCAGTTTGCGTCTGTCTCTCTTTTGCCTTGCCACGGAGTTGGGGCGCCGAGACACATAATCTGCGGGTGGGTGTAGCGAAGGTGGACATTACGCCGAAGGACCTTACTGGATTGATTGGAGTCGTCAACAGACCGTTTCAAGGAGTACACGACCCTCTGTTCGTCCGTGCGCTGGTGTTTGACAACGGTGTCAATACCAGTGCGATCGTGGAGATCGACATCGCGGAAATCGGGGATACGATGCCGTTGCGGCAGCGGATCTCAAAGGAACTCGGGATTCCCGCTGACCACCTGATGATTGCCGCGACCCACGATCACAGTGCCCCCAGGAGCGGTCCCGTCACACCCGGCACCTCCTCTGTGCAGGGGCGTCCGTATGGCACACCGGCGTTCGTCAAGCAGGTCGATGACGCCATTGTGGAAGCTCTGCGTCAGGCCAAGGGGTCGCTGCAGCCGGCGCGCGTGGGAATCGGCACCGGCAAGGTCGACGTCAGTGTGCAACGGATGATCTACACCACGACGAGAGGGTGGCAGTCGAACACCGACGAAGATGGTCGTTCGGACAAGACGGTGTGGGTTCTGAAGTTTGATACTCCGGCAGGCGTGCCAATTGCGATCCTGATGAACTATGCCGTGCACTCGAATGTGATGGCAGGGGTGCCGGACAACAAGATTACGGGCGACCTAGCAGGGATGGCGGAACGGTACGTCGAGCGTCAATATCAGGATAAGGTCGTAGCGCTGTTTGCCATGGGCGCCGCGGCGGATGAGTATCCGAAATTCAATTTCCGCCAGGGAGACAAGACAGACCCCTATGAGGCGTCGGAGGTCCTGGGAAACATGCTGGGCGGAGAAGTCGTGGCTGTAGCGAACCGGATCACGCGTATGACTCCAGTGGCAAACATCGAAGCGGCTGAGCGTATCGTGCCGTGCGAGATGTATGTGCCGCCTCCCGCGCCTCCTCGTGCAGCGGGTGCCGGAGGTCAAGGTGGACCGCCTGGTGGAGGACCGCAAGCACAGCAACCGCGTCCGGCTGACCTGCCTCCGGAGGTACCGGTAAAGCCGGGCGACAAGCTGGATATTCATATGAGCCTGATTCGGATCAATCAGATTGCGATTACGAGTGTCTCAGGCGAGGTGGGCAGCGATATCCTTCTGCACCTGAAGAAGGAATCACCCTTCGCGAATACGTTGATGATTACTCTGGTCAACGACCGCGTCGGCTACATTCCATCTGAAGCCGAATGGGACCGATTCAATCCGGCTTATGTCAGGGGATGCGCCGAGAAGGTGATCATCGACAATCTGACAGACATGATGAATTTAAGCCTTCAATAGACGGTACAAAAATCGCCGACGGGGCAAGGAATGAAGGTTAAAGACAAGCACGATCGAGTTGGCTCAAGGGCATCCCTGTTGGGCGTGATCATGTTTTCGCTTTCGGCCGCCGCGATGCTGGCGCAGGCACCGGCGCCAGCCAAGTGGAAACCGCCGACCACGCAGGGATTGACGCTTGCGACGAGAGCGTTTGACGACGGCGGCATCATTCCCATCAAGTACACGCAGGCCAGCACGACGCCTCCTGTTTCGCCTGATTTGGAATGGACGCATCCGCCGGCTGGGACGGTGAGCTTTGCGCTGATCGTCAATGACCCGGATACGGCGCCTGACAAGTTGACCGAGGTGGTGCTGCATTGGCTGATCTTCAACATCCCCGGGACGGCGACCGGGCTGCCGGAGGGCGTCCCGAACGACGCGCGCTTGCCTGACGGGTCCGTGCAGGCTCTGAACCGGGCTCAAACGGTGGGTTATGAGGGGATGGGGGCGGGCCCGGCCGGGCCGTATCACCACTACACCTTTGATCTATATGCGCTGGACACGAAGCTGGCACTGGGGCCGACTGCGACGCGCGCCGACGTACTGGCAGCGATGAACGGCCACATTCTGGATAAGGCTGTGCTGGTGGGACGGTTCCATCTGCCACAGAAGCCACGGTAAAGCTGGATCACTTACAGGGAGACTCAAGATGAAAAAAATCTCGAAGCTGATTATCACCATCGCCTTTGGTGCCGCTGCAGGCACCGCGCAAACACTTTCTCCCAAATGGGAGGATCTAACCTCCGCTGACTTCGTCAAGGCGATTCAGAAGGCCGATGGCGTTTGTATATTGCCTATGGGGAGCATTGAAAAATTCGGCCCGTCCGCGCCGGTGGGCACCAACCTGTATCTCGGGCGCATCATTCCGCTCGAAGCCGTGAAGCAGGAATATGCGGTGATCTTTCCGGACTATTTTGTGGCCCAAACTACCGATACGAGCACCCTGCCAGGGACCATCCGCTACAGCACGAACATGCAAATGCAGTTTCTAGATGAAACCACTCGCGAGATGGCTCGCAATGGCTGCAGGAAGATCATCCTGGCTAACGGCCACACCGGAAATGTCTCGCTGATCCAGCTGTTCATGGCTAACTTTGCAGCCTCGCCTCACGACTTTGCCGTCTATTACATCTACTCGTCCGGGTTTCCGGTTGTGGGTCCGAATGTGTCCCAGCTACCGCCCGCCGCACGACCCTCGAAGCCTGGAGTCGACGGTCATGGCGGAGAGGAGCGAGTCGCCGCCATGCTGGCCTATTACCCCGATCTGATCCACCTAGATCGCGCGCACGATGAGTCCGGATCGGCGGGGCATGGAGCGGAAGGTCCCGGGAACACGTTGCCAGGGCAAATGTCCAGCTTGCCCACCGGCTATTCAGGCGATGCTTCCGGCGCAACTGCCGCTCGCGGCCATGCTCTTGTCGATTTGATGGTAGTGAAGCTTGTGAAGTTCATTCGGGATGTGAAGGCGGACAACACCACACTCAAGATCGAGAAGGAGTTCTACCAGCGCGAAGAAAATCCGACGAATCCAACCGTGCCGAAATGACGCGCGGCGGCGTGAGATGGCAGAGCCGCGGGCAGGTGGACCGGAACATGAACATTAGTTAGAACTGAAAACTCGACTGGAGATAGAAATTATGCAAAGCGAGAGCCGAAGGAAATTCGAGCTTTTCCGGGGACAGAATCAATGGGCAGTCATCGCATTGCTGTTGGCTGTTCCAGCTCTGGTCTTTCCCGGACGGGCAAACGGGCAATCGCCAGCGCAGGCCGACTGTGCCGCGGCAAAGGCTGCTGCCCACTGGACTCCGGTAAAATCCATTGATTTCTCGTCCAAACACAACATTATGATCAAAAACTCGGATGGCACCCTCACGCCGATGGACGTGCCCTATTACAGATCGGAACTGATCGCCCCTGGCACATGGCGGATCGAAAGCGACGGCGACTACTCCTACCTGATTGAGGGCGACAACGAGGCCCTCGCCATCGACACCGGATATGGCGCCGGCAACATACGCGAGTACCTCCAGACGCTAACCAAGAAGCCTCTCCGGTATGTCGCCAATACGCACGACCATTTCGACCACACCGCTAACGACGCCTACTTCGATTGCGCGTATATGTCGGCAGAGACAGCAAAGAAAGCCACCATCCCGTTTGCATCCTTTGCAGGCATCAACTTCCCCAGGAACTACCCGAAGGTGATTATCGGGGATGGATATAAGTTCCAGTTGGGCAATCGCGAAGTTGACGTCTTTATCATTCCGAACCACACCGCTGGTGGAACTGCCTATCTCGACAAGCGCGAGCGCATCTTGTTTTCAGGCGACGAGATCTTTCAGGGGAACATTACCATTAGCGCCACTGGCAGCGTCGCCCAGTATGAGCGCAACATGGCCAAACTCGAGGCGCATCGCAGCGAATTCGACAAGCTGGCTACTGGTGGTTTTGGCGTCATCGATGCGACCTGGGTGGACAAGTTCCTTGCCAATACACAATACATACTGGCGGGTCACGAAGGTGATCCGGTGACACAGGGGCAGGGCGGTCCAGGACGAGGTCCCGGCGGCCCTGGCGGCCCGGGAGGTCCTGGGGGAGCAGGCCCGGGAGCAGCCCCTGCCGACCCATCCGCTCCGCTGACTTACAGGCGGCGTTTTCCACGTCCGGGCGACATGGCGGAGCCACGCGTGAATACTCCAAGCGAGTACCTGCGCAAGATGACTTACGATGGCTGCGGTGTCACTTACGACATCCGCCATATCAAGGAGTGAAGACCAGATTTACATGGGTGGCATGAGTTTCGTCATACGAGTTCGTGAAACGGTGGTGTGCAGATGTGTCTTGACGCGTTCTGAACTGGCGCAAGCAGTTTGGAATAATGCCGCTCATATTCGCCGGCTATAACGGAATTGGAGAACATAGGCATCTCAATCGGATCTCTTGGCGGCTCCTTCAGGGTTGCGACTATTGCTTCTGCGAAGGCATCCCTTGCGGCGCCATCCAGCGCCACGTATCTGCAGGCATTGCCTCCGAGTTCACGAAACGCGGGAATGTTGGAACAAACTACACGGCAGCCAGCCAGGAGCGCTTCCACCACGGGAAGGCCGAAGCCTTCAGTTTTGGAAGGAGCCAGAAGAACCTCGCAGTTTCTATAGAACCATTGCAAATCCGGCTCGGACAAACCGTGCATGAGTAGAACGTTTTGAGTGAGCCCAGTTCGTTTGATCATCCGCAGGATGCGCGCGGTCTCAGGTCCGGATATTCCGATGATGACCAATTTCGTCGACGGATCAATTTTTCTTCGATGGATAAGCCGCTGAAAAATCCTCAGAAGAAAAAGGATATTTTTGTTGCGGCGATGCTGCGCGACACAGAGAAGAAAGGGCTCACCTCTCCACCCGGGTATAGCGCTTTGTGGAGAGCATTGCGGAACCGCCTCGACGCAGTTGTAGATTCTGATTGCCTTATGACGAACGTTGAGCGGCGTATAGTTGCCCAGGAGCAGGTACGTAATATCCGAGACGCAAACAATGGAGTCGACACTGCGCAGACACTGCTGCAGGATGAATCGGTTGAAGAGAAACTTCGGAAAACCGAAGTTGGATGGAATCTCGTAGGGATACAAGTCATGCAGTGTAACGACCGTGGGACAGGAGAAGGCGTCAGCGTCTACCGGGACCGGGTAAGCGAGATGTACCACATCTGCCGCAACCTCTGCGGCCAGCGCTGGAAGTTGCCGATAGTACCAATAGTTGCGGCTAAAGCTATTGGGCTTCATCTCCGCTACGTGTGTCTGTAATCTCGGTCCGGCCTCCAGCCCGGCGTTTCGCACCAATTCCTGCTGCCAGGGGGCGACTACAAGGTGCACCTCCGAAACGGAAGCCAGGGTCAGAAGACAGCGTGTCAGGTTGAAGGCATGGCGCTGAACGCCTGAGAGCTCAGAAGAGAAGGACGCGGCAGCGATGAGTACTCTCATACCTCCATCGCCTCCTCATATTTTCGTATGGCCACACTCGCCGGTGTCGCGGTTCTCATCGAATACCCCGCTTGCGACTGACGTAGTGAACAACGTTGCGATGGAGGGTTGAGAGGACATCCTCCGCAAGCACTTTGCGAGGATCGCGCGGATCAACTTTATGCCAGTGGTCAGTCATAATAAGTGCGGCAGCCGTGGCTGCAAAAGAAAATGCGGTCAGGATGAAGATAAGAAGAAGGCGCGGCGGAAACGACTTTTTCTCGGGAATTCCGGGAGGATCGATTACGCTCACAACCGGAACATCCTTTGCCTCTTCGATGCGCGCCATCTCGTACTGCTGCGTGAGCAGCTCATATACCGACTCTTGCACCTTCACACGCCGATAGAGATCTGCGTACGGAACGGCGAGGCGCGGAAGCTGTCGGAGCGGCGGATAGAGTTGGTTATCGCCGCTATTGTCGCCAATACCTGCGGAACCAGAAACGATGCCTGGAGCGAGCGGGTCTGACGAGCCGCTCATGTTTCCAAGTTCGTGCTGAAGGCTTGCAATACGGGCCTCGGTTTCTTTAATCCGTACATTGCCGTTGCCGTAGATTTGACGCAGCGCATTCAATCCCGACTGCTCAACAAGTATCTCGGCCTGCACTCTCGCGGCAGCATCTACCATGGCCCGCGTCTGATCGCCGATATTGATCGTGCTGTTCCTGCTTGAAAACTCACTCAACCGTAGCTGGGCTTCCTCAAGGTCCTTTTCGACGGAGTGAAGGCGGCGCTCGACGAAGATGCGCTCCTGATGGGCAGCGGATGTACTCGTTTTGGTGATTAGCTCATTCAACTCGTCAAGATAGGTTTGTGTCAGATCACGTGCCCGCACGCGGTCTGTGTCCTCGACCGCGATTGTGATTACTCCGCTCTTCTTGTCATCGGTAATGGTCGTGCGGCGGGCGAGAAACTTTGCAGTGTCGACGAGATAGCGCTTGCGATAGACGTGCTGCAGTTGGAAACGCTCGATGAGGTGGCCGCTTACCGTCGCGCTATGGAGGAGGTCCACAAACAGTGCAGTCGTGGTGCGGCTCGACAGAAGACCTCCGGCAAGGCTGCCCAAAGCGCCGAGGCCACCGCGAGAGGCAAGTGCCGCAAGCATCAATGCGCCGGAACCCTGTTGATCAGGCGGCATAATGCGGGCCGAGGATTTGTATTGTTTCGGAATCGCGAATGCGACAACGAGAGCTAATAACGAAAGCGATCACGGTGACCCGTGCGAGGAATACGCGACGTTGCCAAAGCAATGTCGTATGTGCCACCCAGCTGGTTGGTCTGGGCGTCGCGATTAGCTCGACTTCTCTCGATGACGGTAGTGTGGAGGTCGCCATGTTGTCCTAGAGACTCGCTACTGCTGCTGTGATTGCGATGGAAGAAGCGAGTTGCGCCGCGGTTAGCAGGTTCTTCCAAAGGAGTGAGGCGCCGATGACCTTCTGAGGCACTACGACGACATCGCCGGGATCAAGGCGAGTCGAGAGCACCTTGGGGCCTGAGTGTCGACCAATGACCGAGCCATTCGCGCGAATGATAAAGATCTCGCTGCGGTTGGCTGTTGTACTTGTACCTCCAGCGTGTTGGAGATACCATCCCGCCGTTTTGTCTGGAGTAAACGTGATGGCCGTGGCGTTGTAGACCTGCCCGGTTACAACGACGAAGCTCGGGCGCTTGGGAATTGTCAGCACGTCGCCACGTCTCAGCTCGATATCGGCAGGCGTGTTCTCCCAGCTGCCAATGTCGGCAGTAAGGTGTACTACAAGGCGGCCACTTGGAGGCTGACTCTTCAATTGCGCCAGCACTTCGTTCTGCTGCGCCTGAATGAGTTGCAGAGTCTGCCCAGAATCATTCGGGCCTAGATTAGGCGAGAGCCGGGCGGCCGCAGAGCTCGTCTCGATCTGACGAATGAGCTCTTCTCGACTCTTCTGTTCAAGCTCACGAACCTGTTCCCGCACTAGAATCGCGCCAGAAGGATATGCGGTCTCGCGGAAGCCCCCGGCTCGGCGCAGGAGCGAGCTGAGTCGCTCGCCCTCCTTGAAACCATAGTTACCGGGAAACGCGACCTGGCCTTCGATCGTTACCGACTCTCCAATTTCGTTCCATCCAGTAATCTGGTGAATGGTGAGGATATCGCCAGGCTTGAGGAGAACGTCGGAAGCAGCATCCGTTCCGTTCACCGCGGCGCCAATGTTTACGGACGTGAGACTTCCCACTACCTTATTTCCATCGGCAACGGTATAGCTGGTGAGATCTGCTTTTTCGAGCAGAGCACCAGTCTTGAAGCCACCTGCCATACGTACAAGTTGCGCTGCAGTCATGCCCTTCGAAAGAGGAAAGGTACCTGGCCTCAACACCTCTCCGTGGATTTCGACCTTCGGCGCATCCACCTCATAGCGCCCGAAGATGCGGATTGTGTCAAAGGGTTGGAGGTCAATGTTGCCGTTGCCGATTAGCACATCCGGCACATTGAAGGCGATGGTCTCGGCGTGCAGATCGGGTGGCACCAGGCGAACGACCTCTCCATAGACTGCGGGCTCTGGCAGCATGTCCTGGTAACTATGCAGTACGTCGGTGATGCGCATCCCCTCGCGATACGGTTGTCTTCCCGGGCGTACGACGTGGCCTTCGAGATAGATCGCCCGTTCGCTGTACGGAAGAATAGGAGAGACTCGAATGCGATCGCCGTCTTTCACTTGAAAATTTGCAATCGCATCATGGTCAGCCTGTGAGGTCCCGCCTTTTGTCAGATCGAGTGTCACGGTCTCGCGAAGTTTATTCAGATCGATACGGTCGACCGTAATGTGGCTAAGCGAAGCCGCGACGGTAAAGCCTCCAGCATCCTCTGCGACAGAAGCGAGAGTTGATTCTCCGCTCTTCAACTCATAGATGGCGGGTCTCTTGACTGCGCCGGAGATGGCAACTTGTGGACCTGCAGGCGGAACCAGCAACGTATCTCCGCTTTCAAAGCGAGCGCTCTGATTTCGCAGGCCATGCAGCAGAAAGTCGTAGAGATCAACGTCTTCAATGAGTTGCTTCCCCCGAAAATGTCGGAGCGTCCGAAGGGAGCCCGCAGCAGTTGGCCCTCCAGCGGCATACAACCCGCTCAAGGGAGTTGCGAGCGAGCTGATGTCGTATCCGCCTGGACGTTGGACGTCGCCGACGACGTACACACGCACCGACCGCAACTGCGAGACCGTTACCGCGATCTGTTCATTGCGGTATTGCTGTTTCAGCACACCTTCGATCAGGCTCTGGGCATGGCCGAGGGCGAGACCTGCAACTTCGATAGAGCCACCTTCAGGCAGCAGTATCCGGCCTTTGCGATCGATTACACGCGTTATGTTCTGAGTTATGCCCCCCCATAGGGTAATCGCGAGCGTGTCGCCCGGACCGAGGATGTAATCCGGTCCGATCGGTACGTCGAGAGGTGTATCTCGTCCAGTGACCCCGCGCGCCAATGCAATGGTGTCGGAATTGACGAAGGCCTCGGATCCGAAACGCTTCAACTGGGCCCGCTCCTCGGGGATCTGCGTGTAAAGATCTCGCATCGACTGCAAATTGTATGGAGCTGGCCTGCGTAGTACCGACGGTACGTCAGTGGATGCGTTTACCGTTTCATCCCTTCGCTTCGCCGCGCTCCGGAACGACGGGGTGACTCGGCCTGATAAGAGGTTCGTATTCGTCCCGCTGATCGAGTATCCATCTGCGGCAGCGGCGAGCTGGTTTGCGGCTTCACTGTTCGACAATCCGCGTCCAGAGAGCACACCGGTCTGTGCCGTGGAGGCCAAACCGCTAGCCATGTCAACGTCTTCAATGCTCGATGCCTGAGCCCGGAGAGTGTCGTCTGAAATATAGCCTCGAGCGCGAAGAAACGTGGTTATGTGGGTCCGCACGTCAAGGTTAGTAACAATCTGGTTGTAGAGCATCTCGTCGGTGATGCCGTCGGATTGGACCTGTACTCCTTGTTGTTGCATCTGGTCAGCGATGAGTGACTTAAGCTCGACGACGACCTCCGGTCTTTGCTGAAGGATTGCGATGATCTGTGACGCCGGCAAGGTTGTGGGGCTGCCAATGTTTGCAGAAGTTCTGATTGAGCCCTCGTCCAGCGAGGACGAGTTTGCCACCACGCCGTGGTTCCCCTCCGACCCCTGGTCAGACGGTGTTTCCTGCGACGACGGTGATACCGGGACAACAACGGTCTGAGCCATCGCGTAACTTCCGATCATAAAAATAAGCGCAAGCAACACAGTGACGGGATTCCCTTGAGAGGAACGAGCGCGTTCCACGAAGCGATCGCTTCGTGGCAACTGGTTCATGTCAGGGAAGTGCGAGATGTGCGCCACCGGGGGTTAGCTCCTTTTCTTTGAACCGTAATCAACCCTGGCGCCAGAGGTGTCATCGATTCGTCATCGATTTGTCACTCGTTTGTTTGCAAAGGCAATCTCTCGCTGCTCTACGTAGATCGCAACAAAGGAATGACAAATCAGAAACAAGTTCGGGGAGCAAATTCTTCATACTCGGCTTTGAAAGCACCTAAACCATTGAGAGACATTTGAGGCGATTGCATGAATAAAGATTCCCATCTCAATCATCTTGCGGCAGCGTTGAAGTTCCTCCTGCTGCTGGCCTCCACGGCCTTCGCGCAGAGCCCTGAAACTGGTGCAATCTCGGGTGTGGTGCACGATCCTGCAAACCGTGTCGTAGCAAACGCCGAGGTATTGGCCGTCAATCAGGCTACCCACACTTCGAGGACTGTCACATCGACAGTTGCGGGCGTATTTCGCGTACAGCTATTGCCGCCCGGAGTCTATGAGGTAACGGTAAAGGCGTCAGGGTTCGCAGTGAATAGGTCGCACATGGTGCAGGTGACAGTGAGTGACACCACGTCGCTCAATGTAATGTTGGCCATCGCAGGATCGAGTGAGACAGTCCAGGTAAATGACAGCTCGTCCATGGCACAGTTGGATAGCTCGACAATTGGGGGATTTGTCGATCAACACTCTGTCCAGAGTTTGCCGCTGTCTAGTCGCAATTACACCCAGATACTGGGGCTTTCACCGGGCGTAATCGTAGATCTGCCGAGTGCGACTACGTTGGGCAATGGAACCCAGAATGTAGCGTCCAACGGAGCAACGCCGACAGCAAACAATATTCAGTTCAACGGTATCGACGCGAACAATCTGGTAGAAAATTCAGCCGTCGCGGCTGAGACATCTGAGGTCGGAACTGCCATCCCCGCCCCCGACACGATTCAGGAGTTTCGGGTGCAGACGGCCAACTTTGATGCGGCCTACGGGCGCGGGACCGGAGCCAACGTAAACCTGGTAAGTAAAAGTGGGACGAATCAGTTCCACGGAAGCGCGTGGGAGTTTGTACGCAACAACATCTTCAATGCGAATGACTTTTTTTCCAAAAATGCAGGGCAGCCGCGGGCAGATCTGAAACAGAATCAATTTGGTGGATCGATCGGCGGCCCCATTCGTAAGGACCGAACGTTCTTCTTCGGCGCATATCAAGGAACAACCGAAGTAAATGGTCTTGGTGATGAACAGAACCCGGTCTATCCGTTACTGACCTCTGATCGTTCGGCGGCAGCGTTAGGTGCGCAGTTCTGTCCGGCGGGGCACCTGGATAGCGCCGGGCAACCTGCAACGGGGTATCTGACGCAAGCGGGCGGCACGCAGGTGGCGTGCGATGGATCGAACATCAATCCGGTCGCGCTTGCGATCCTAAACGCGAAACTGCCGAATGGACAGTTGGCAGTCCCGACCCCCCAGATCGCGCTGCCAAACACCAACCCTGAACAGGTTCCTCTCGGACAATCAACCTATACGATTCCAGCACACTACCGCGAGGACCAGTTCACGGTTGATATTGACCAGATATTGAATCCAAATAACACCCTCGCAGGGAGGTTCTTCTACTCTCGCGCTCCAACGACCCAGGCGTTTTCACCGAACGCCGCCAACGTTCCTGGTTGGGGTTCGAACCAGCTGAGTCGCAACACCAATTTTGTGCTCACTGACACGCACGTCTTCAACTCTCGTTTAGTTAACATCGCGGGATTCGGCTATGTGCGCTTTGCTGGAAATTCAACGATTCAGAACCCCCTGACTGCCAATGCAGTTGGCGCAGGCACACCAACAGGCGCTCCCGGAGTCACTTCGAACATGCCGGGGTTTTACGTTGCGGGCCTCATGATCGGCGACGCAGGGACTCCCTCTCAATGGCAGGTAACAAACTCGTTCATCTGGCAGGACAAACTCTCCCTCACACATGGGAGACACAACACACGATTCGGCATCGAGTTCAAGCGACACCAGGTTGACGAGGATCAGCCAGTAGAGACGGACGGGCTCCTGCAGATCGCAACCTTCGCCGACTTCCTGCTCGGACAAAGCGCAGCACAAAACGGCAGCCCTCAAGGTTTAAGCAACGTGACAAATAGCACCGCCGGAGGAGGCATCTTTCGCAGGAACACGCGCTACACTGACTTTTCGGCATTCGCGCAGGACGACATAAAACTGACGCCGAGACTGACGGTGAATGCCGGCCTGAGATACGAGGTCTTCGGTGCGCCAACCGAGAATGACGGGAGACTAGCGAATTTTAACGCGAACACTGCCACCACTGGACCAGTGCCAACGACCGGAACATACAGTGGATTTACTCTACCCTCGAACTTTCCGGGGGGTGTGCCAACAGGTGTTCTAAAGACTCCGTACGCGGGGTTCTGGAAGACTCCGTATGGCGATGTCTCCCCTCGGTTCGGTTTTGCCTGGCAGTTGTCGGAAAGGCCAACACTAGTACTGCGCGGTGGATTTGGCGTTTATTTCGATCAGCACTCGGGCAATCTTGCCGAGCAGACGCTCACTCAGTTGCCATTTGCCACACTCAACCTAGTTTCGGGCGCGCCGAACGGGCCGGCAACTTTGCAGAGCCCATTTGTCCCGCTGATTTTGCCGACCTCCAGTTATCCGATCTTCATGCCACGCACACCAACCTCGACTCCTTTCATTGAAGGTACAAACCCGAATATCAGAGATGGACTAACGCAGGAGTACAACCTTAACCTGCAGTGGGCGTTGGGACGTAACTATCTGCTGGAGCTCGGATACGTGGGCACCAGCTCCACCCATCGGCCGGGGCAGGTCGAGTTCGATCAGGCTCTGCTTGCCAGTCCGCAGTCGCCTGTCAACGGAGAGACGACAAACTCAATCAACAATGTAACCGCGCGACTTCCAATTCAAGGAGTCAGTCAGGGTTCGCTGTTTACAGATTCGGTTTTCGTTGCAAACTATAACGCGCTTCAGGCCGGCATCACGAAGCAGCTACAGCATGGTTTCCAATTCAATGCGAGCTATACATGGTCGAAGAATCTCGACGAGGTTAACGGAGAGGGCGGAACTGATGTATTTGAGTTGCAGTTGCCTACCAACGACCAGAATAATCTTCGCTCGTCGTATGGTCTTGCAGGCGATGACCGGGATCAACGACTGGTGCTCAACTTCACCTGGGCCGTTCCAAAGTTCTCATCTGCGCCAATGCTGGCACGACATCTCTTTACCAACTGGGAGTTTTCGGGCATCGCTCTGATTCAGTCGGGTGCCGCGCTCAGCGTATTTGACGGCAATGCAGGCTCCGTCTACGGGCTTTTGAGCGGCGAAGTAAGAGCCCAGCGAACGGGAAGCAATCCTTCAACCCATGGGGCGCTGTTCTCTCGTGTGACCAATGGCTATCTTGACCCAAACGCATTCACGCGAGCACCCGAGGCGCCAAACGGAACGAGTCTTGCGGATCAGGATTTCGGCAACAGCGGAGTGGGCATCGTACGCGGCCCTGGCCAGCACAATCTCGACCTGGCAGTCGAGCGGGTGTTCCCAGTGAGAGAGTCCAGCAGCTTCCGGTTTCGCGCGGAGTTCTTCAACGTCACTAATACACCACAGTTCGGAAATCCTAACACTTCGCTGGGCTACGGTGACCCAACGCTGCCGAACCCTGTGGCCAGTGCATCCTTCGGCAAGATCTTCTCCGAAGCCGATGGGCCCCATCCTCGCATTATCCAATTCGCCGTTAAGTACCTGTTCTAACACTCGGGTACAAGCACGGTCCGAAGCCTTCCCACCTATAACGGAGAAATATCAATGACGATTCAGGAGATCGAGTCCGCGTGCGATGCATCACAAACGCTGGATTTCACCCGCCACCAGTTGGAGGGGCCCGAACTATCGCTGCGCAAAATGTTTTATCCCTTCGGATTCCCCGCAGAGGTGCGGACAAACTCGCAGGAGATACTCTGCCTCTTCAATCAGTCCTGGGGCTGTCTCGAAAAAAGATTCAACACACATCCCATTGAAGTACAGGTGCTCGTGACAGAAGCCGAATCGACAGAATGTCCTCCGGCGCCTTGCTACCGCATCATGCGACCTCTGCTGATCAGCACCGCGGATGCGCGCAACTACAGCATCTATGACCTGAATCGTAATCGGACCACAATCTCGGTCTCAAGCGCGACATTGCGACACAAGCGATACCTGCGGTACTTCTTTCTAGACGCTGCTGCCGGAGCCCACATTGCGACCCGTTATGCGACGCCGGTACATGCTGGGTGTGTCTCGTTGGACGGTCGTGGAGTGTTGCTGTGCGGCGACTCGGGTGCCGGTAAATCCTCACTGTCATATGCGTGCGCCCGCGCTGGTTGGTCGTATATTGCTGACGACTGCAGCTTCCTGCTACATGGGTCCAAAACTCGAACAGTCATCGGTGACAGCCGCAGCGTTCGTTTGCGACCGTCAGCTGCAGAACTCTTCCCTGAGATCAATGGACTGAAGATTACACCTCGAGCGGCAGGTAAACCGTCGATTGAAATAGACACGGCAATGTTGCCCGACCTGATCTGCTCGCCAACCGCGCAGGTCGACTACATGGTCTTTCTCAATCGAAGAGGGGAAGACCCTCCAACACTAAAACCATACCGCAAGGATATAGCGAGGTACTTCATGCGACAGGTGCTTTACGGGTCAGCAGAGTCGCTGGCTGTGCAGTATGAGGCCATTGAGAAATTCCTGAAGGTGGAAGTCTTGGAGCTTCGTTACAGCGACATGAGTTGGGCTGTTGACCGTCTCGAGCGATTGCTGCGGGAAGGGCTCTAGTGGGCCCGATGTTAGAAACCGAGTCAGTCACTCTAACTAACGAGCCGACTACCGCCTTTTGGAGAAATCCAGCAGTCTGGCTGCAGGCCAGGAACCTAAACAAAGATTTTTGGATCTTCTTTACCGCGGCCTTCTTCTTCGACTTTGGGTTTTCCATCTATTTCTTCCTTTTCAATCTGTACCTGCTGGACCTTCATCTCAACGAACGCACCATCGGCCTGATAGGCGGCGCTTTAACACTCGGTTCAGTCGCAGGAACATTGCCTGCTGGCTTGTTGGTGCGCAAGTTCGGCATCCGATCAGTCCTCACTGTGTGCTTTGTCGCAGCGCCGATATTGGGAGCAGGACGCGCCTTCGCCATGTGGGAACCCGCACAGATCGCACTGGCGTTTTTAGCGGGATTGGCAATGTGCTTATGGGGTGTGTGTTTCTTGCCGGCAATCGCGGGGCTTACAACAGAGATAAACCGCGCGCCCGCGTTCAGCCTCATCTTCTCCGTAAGTATCGGCACCAGTACTCTTGGCGGGGTTATCTGCGGCTATCTACCGCGATGGTTGAAGATTGCTGGATTTTCAATGGAACCGTGGGAGGTGAAGCGGCTGATTCTGCTCACGTCGTGCGGGATTGCTGCAGTCGGACTACTCGCCGTTCTGCGCTTGCAGCTTCCCTCGCAGCAAGCCGCGACAGTGGCGGAAAACCAGACCCACGGTTATGGACTGCGCGCAATCTGGAGAGCCAATCCTTTCTTGTTGCGATTTCTCCCAGCGATGGCGCTCTGGACGGCTGTGCTTGCTTCCTTCACTCCGTTTGCAAATGTTTACCTGTCGCGGCTGTTGCATGTACCGATACTGCAGATCGGGCTCGTCTTTTCATTCGCGCAGATTATTCAGTTCTTGGTCGGGTTATCGACGCCCATACTCTTTCGGAGGCTGGGAATCGTAAATGGAATCGTCGCAACCCAACTGCTGACCGCTTTCACTCTTGCCTGTCTCGCTGCAACGCAGCGCACACAACTGGCTATCGCTCTATATCTTTGCTTCAGCGCTATGCAATGGATGAGTGCGCCGGGACTCTACAACTTGCTGATGAGCAGGGTGCCAGTAGAAGAACGCAGCATGGCTGCAGCGATGACAATGTTCTGCAACGCCATTCTCGGCGCTGCAGCAACCGCGGGTGCGGGAATCTTATTCACAACCTTCGGGTATCCGCATGTGCTGACCGGGATTGCGGCCTTCGCTGCTTCGGCCGCCATACTTTTTCACTGGCTTGTTGGGTCAACGGATAGCAAGACGTCAGAGCAGCAATAAGGTTTCTGGATTCAATTAAAGATTTCTGGGATGAAGATCAGTTGAAGAACCGCCGATTATCCTCAGCACGGTACCTTTTGCCACGATGACACGACAATTATGGATTGAAGAATCGAAGGAGCTCTTCCTCCTCCTTCTTGCTGAGTGAGGCACGAACGCGCATGTGGCGAACGATGGTGCCGGAGATGCGCGGAGAGAATCCCTCAGGCGCGTTGTGGCACCGAGAGCATCGTTGCTGAAATACCTGCTCGCCCTGATTCTCGTGTTGCGGCGCCGTACGATTCGATGCGGCCGGCTTCGGGGCTTTCACTGTAGATGGATCGTTCTGTGATGCGGCACGCAACAGAACGGGTGTCGAAATGAGAATAGCAGCGGTGAGCAGGTGTCGCTTTGAGTTCACAATTACCTTCCTTTCCATGCCGGGAAGAGAAAGCGATAGATGATCCCTGTCTCCCAAATGTTATGGTCGCCGGTCGACGAAAACTGGCGCGAGTAGCTGGTAAGAATCCTTGTGTTATGCGGGAGGTTATAGTCCAGACCGAAGTCGACGCGCTGCGTATTCACCAGCGGAAGGCCATCGCTGACGACCGTGTCCCGACGGAAGGTCTGCTGCATGCGCATAAGGGGTTCGAAGCGTCCGATCCAACTGTCGAGGCCACCAAATCTCTGGAGACGGTAGTCGGCCTCGATCCAGTAGCCCTGCGCGTGGTGGCCTCGGGCGAACTCGGAACGCAGGCGAAAGCCAGTGTCCTTAGGCTCCCACCATACGTGCGTGCCATAGAAGTTCTCCTGCGTTCCCTGCAGCAATCTGCCGTAGGAAAGACCCACTTCAAGGCGTTGCTCAGGAAGATAGAGATCGACGCGCCCTCCGGCCGAGCGTTCCGCAGCAAACTGCTGATTGCTCACCCGAGCCGAAAAGTAACCGGCGTAGTCGAGGGAGTACTTGGGGCGCGAGATTGCCGACCCGCGCAGTTGGCCACCCGTGCCAGTCCCGGTCGACATCAAACCGAGATTGCTGATAAGCGGACCCGACTGAAAATTGCTGATCCAAATAGGGGAAAGCCGTTCGTTGTAGGTGCCAAACGGAATTAGAAAACTGCCAGCAACAACCGTGAGGTGTGGCGATGCGATGTAGTCACCCTGTAGATAAGTAAGCCCTACAAAGTGTGTATGCTCGTACTTGCCATTTTCGTCAGGGGCAAATGACTCGAGTAACGCGGCGCGCGACTCGACAAGGAAATGGCTGCCTATGGGGGCAGCCAGGAGCGGCTCGATGATGGGCAGGTAGGTCGTTTCACCTGCGTTGGTCTCCGTCAAAAAGCCAACGCCCCCCGAGAGCAAAGGGGTATTCTGCGCGGCTCCGGAATGCGCGACACAGAACATCGCAATTGAAACGGCGGCGCACCTTGACCACGGCACCACTCTGGAGAGATTGAATTTCGAGAGCAGAGGCGACATACCAGCTACGCTATCGATATCCGCCGGCCAATGTGTCTCAATATCTTCTGTCCTTTGTCACTTCATTGTCATCTGCCGCGAGGCCTTGAAGGAAGCATCCTTCGAACCTGTACTCAACACTGTAGTGACAATCAGCTTACCGGGCCATGACAAAGTCGAGACCTACTTTGCGTAGAGTCGGGATAGGTCGCAGCTCTCTATGGCGCTCCGGTGTGCGAGACCCGAGAGAGATTGCTCAGCACCTGCGATTGTTTTCCGATCATCATGAATCAACTCCATATCCATACTTCGAACGGCTCTGTTAAATCCGCACATCAGTTTCGCCGAGCTGCGTTGCGCATATTCTGTGATCCCGTGCCGCAGGAATGTGTTGTTCTGCAACATCTCTCTCACAGAGAGTGGAGACGGCTACTTCACTGGATGGATATCAGCGGATTAGCCTTGTATTTCCTCGATCGGATTACGGAGCTTCAGTGGAATAAGCTGGTGCCGGCGGAAGTAGTGGTTCGTTTGCAACAAAACCTCCTCGACAGCACTGATCGAACTGCGGCAATGATCGCCGAATCGACTGCAATCCACCACAGCTTTCAGAAAGCCCGATTGTCATACGCCACGTTAAAGGGTTTCTCCCTGTGGCCGGTCTCAGTGCCGAAGCTGGAGTTGCGTTCACAATTGGATCTGGACTTCCTGATCGCGGAGGGACACTCACCGAAAGCTCGTCGGATCCTCGAGGAAAGGGGCTACCACCTACGTGCCATCAGTGGCAGGAGTTGGGAGTTCAAGTCGAATGAGCCGTGCAGATATTTCTTGAAGGATTTGTACAAGGTGATGCCTCAACGTTCGGTGGAACTGCATCTCGAGCCAGCAAACGCGGGGCCGACCTCTCTTTTGAATCGCACCGGAAGGCTCCGCATTAATGGTGTATCTATGCCGGTTCTTTCGCCAGCTGACCTCTTTATCGGACAGGGTCTGCATCTCTACAAGCATGTATGCAGCGAATTCTCGCGCGCCGCGCACCTTCTCGAGTTTCGACGTCATATCACGAAGCGGTACGACGACGAGATCTTCTGGCAGAAGGTACGAGTTGTCGCAGAGCGCAATCCACGCGCACCTGCCGCATTAGGATTGGTGATTCTACTGATCTCGAAGGTAATGGGAGATTTCGCGCCTGCCACTATTACAAGCTGGACGGTCAGCCGCCTGCCCGAAGCCGCGCGTCTATGGGTTGACCTCTATGGAGAGCGGTCCGTTTTTGGAGATCACCCAGGGAGCAAATTGTATCTTCTGTTGGAGCGGGAGATGGAGACAGCGGGCGTGCAGGCCAGGCGGCCCTTGCGTCATGTACTGTTGCCCAGGGGATTGCCGCCTGCGATTGAGTACGCGACGCTGGATGAAACTCTGGCGATGCGGGTTGGTCGCTACGGTCGTCAGCTTCGCTTTATCTGGTTTCGGCTACGATTTCACGCGGTGGAGGGCGCCCGTTATTTACTCGAGTCAGCCCGCTGGCGCGGACGGCTCAGCGATCGGAAGCGACGATTGTTCTTCGGAATCCCAATCTGACTGAACTCTGGCGGTTACCTCTGATGCAGACATTCGAGCTACATCGTTTACCAAAACACTCATAAGGACAATCGCCCACAGTGGAAGTTGCAAGTCGAAAGGCTCGGCCTCTGCAAACCCTCGCACAATAATAAAGAGCAACATGCTAGTGAACAGGACTTTCAGCGGACCGTCTCGGAGTAGCCGGAATTGTCGGTAGAGGCTTCCATACAAACCCGCCAGCATGCTGACACCAACCAATCCATACGCGTAGAACTGTTGCAGCAGTTCGTTTTCAGCATGCCGGGCTTCGAAACGATCCGGACCGAACGGCGGAATAATCTTCCACATGGAATCGAACCCGTGTCCAAACCACGGCAGGTCGAACGACGCGTTGAGCACGTAGGCCCATATCGCGGTTCGGCCGGTCAGTGTCTCCGCCTGGTTCCCAGTGTTCGTGTAGACGTCGTAGTACGCCTCGAGCAAGGTCCAGAACAAAAGGATAACCACAACGGCCGCGCTGGTAGTGAGTAACTTCGTCTTGCGACTGATTGATCGATCGTGGATCAGGAGATAACTCTCGCTAAGTACAAACGCGACGATCGTCGTTTTGCTCAGACTGCGTAGTAGTGTCACTGCTAGAACCACCGCGGCGAGAGTCCACTTCCCATCCTTACTCCGCATGAGATATTGGGCCATGAAAAAAGCAAAGGCACACTCAAAGCCGATCTGATTAGCGTTGAAAAACTCTTCATCTCCCAGTCGAAGGTCAGACGAAGCAGGTATGATCCAGGCGATCAACGCGATGCAGCAAGCACCCCAGACAAAGCCCTTCATCAAGGAATGGGCCACGTCCCTTACCGCGGCTGCGCGTATCAACAAGAGAACCATCAATACATCCGCGGCCATCCCGCACCAGTAGGCCATTGAGGCAGTCATGGACACAGTGCCACTCCACAGCAGGCTGCAACAGGAAAACATAAGAAAAATGAGCACCCAACGCACGCTCCAAAATTGCAACAAGGAACCGAATTGTCGGCGCACCTCTCCTAAAGAGTGAAAGCACACCAGAACGAGCAGGACAAGGTCTAGAGAAAGATTCAACTCGGCGCCCTGACGCGCCTCGAGGCCTAGGATTCGAACGGCCAGAAAGCTAATGACGATACGAAATGAGAAATAAAAGCCGACCATAAATGCCATGCCTAAGCCGCTCGCCGGAAGAGAGCTTGCTTCAACTTGAAGGGTGGGGCGTGATCTCATAGCTCCTCGCAAAAGATGGACGGCCGGTAGCCCGCTCAGCTCAGTGGGTATACATCTCGGGAGTTCCAAGGCTGCCCGCGGGAGGCAAATTGCGAAGGAACACCACAATCGACCAGATCTCATCGTCGCTGAGAGTACCCTTGGAGCCTGGCATGCCTGATGGCCAAAAACCATTGTCGATGACCCACTTCAACTGACCATCGGTGTACTGCTGAACTTCGTCGGAATTGAGCAAAGGAATTGGAGGAGACATGTGATCGGCAAAGGGCACACCTGTATTCTGTCCATCCATGCCATGGCATGCGACGCAATAGTGCGCAAACGCCTCCTTCCCATCCGCGATTATCACGGGCGTTGCCGGAAGAGGATTCTTCTGGTTATGATTTCCCACGAGGACATAGTGCTTGGCTAAGGTGACGACACGCCGCTCCAGTTTCCCAGGAGGATCTGCCCTGCATCCGCAAACCCAAATGATGGCGGCAAGCGCGACCACAGTTCCTATGCGGCACATCCCTACTCCTCCACGTGCAGGGTCAGTTCCATCGAGCCGTGTCCAGCGCCACAGAATACGGAGCAGTGGCCAACGAAATCACCCGTTCTGTCCGGCGTAAATTCCACCTCCGACGTCTTGCCCTTATCTACTTTGAGGTCCACATTCAACTCGCTAATACGAAGACCGTGCGTGGCATCAGTACTCTTTAACAGCAGTACAACGGGCTCTCCCTTCTTCAGATTGAGTTCGTTCGGCGTGTAAGAGAATCTACTTGCGGTTACTTCGATCCTGCGCGGGGTTTGGTCGGTCGTTGAGCTCTTCAAAAGCAGAGGCGGGCAGACGAAGAGGACGCACCATGCTAATAATCCCCACTTGAGTTTCATGATCTCTCCTTGGCCAAGCTGAAGTTGATAGCAGCCTAGCTGGATCGGGCGCCTCCTTTTGTCATGCATGTGTCAGACGATTGTCACGTTTCTGTCGGTGTTGAGAATCGCTTGGCTATTTAGGAAATCAAGAGAGCTCGCAAGGAGACTGTCGAAGGCTCGGCCCAGCGAAATCGCCACGAAGCTAAAGCAAAATGGGCCCGCCGACGAATTGAAGCGATAAGTAGGAGGACGCAGACAGGGGTAGCTGCATTGAACCGGACCGCCACTCGACTGAGGTCAGTCATGCCATCGGCTTACTCAAAGCAATAGACTTATTAGCGCGACGACATTTTGCATCTTATTGGACAATCATCTCGACCGTCGTAAACTTACCTGTTCCTGACGAAAGGAATTTACAGGAAATAGATTGTTCTGTGGTTCTACTTTCACTTACCGGTTGATTGTCATCAGAATGTCATTTCTACTGAACCTTGATACTCTCTCTTTCGAAAATAAAGGAAGATAAGAGAATGATCGAGCAAACTAATAGCGCCGCTCTGGAAGCCAAAGAATCAACAGCGATGGAATGTGGCACCCTCCTCGTTGTTGAGGACGATCCACGCATGCAAAAGGTTCTCACTCGAATGTTTCAAGAGGAGCAATATCGAGTAGTCGTCGCTGGCGATGGACAAGCAGGCCTCGATGCGTTTATCGCTCACCATCCGGTTGCCGTCGTTCTTGACTTGATTTTGCCGTTGATCTCAGGTCGCGAACTTTGCAAACGGCTAAAGGATATCGCTGACGAAACACCCATCATCGTCCTCAGTGCGATTACCGAGGTCGTCGACAAGGTGCTGCTCCTCGAGCTCGGTGCCGATGACTATGTCACCAAGCCTTTCAGCCCGCGTGAGCTCACGGCGCGTGTGCAAGCTGCGATTCGCCGCCGCCGGAAGCCGCTGGTCGACTCTACCTATCGTTTTGCAGATTGCGAGATAGACTTTGTCAGAATGACCGCACGCAAAGCGGAAACATCCGTGATCCTTACCGCGCACGAGTTCAAGCTGCTCCGTTTCTTTACCCAGCGACCAGAGCGTGTCTTAAGTCGGGAAGAACTGCTCAACGAGGTGTGGGGTTACAACTTCTACCCGACCACCCGCACTGTCGACAACCAGATCCTGAAACTGCGGCAGAAGCTAGAGGCAGACCCTGCGAATCCACGTCATCTGCTGACGATCTACGGAGCAGGCTACAAGTTCGTTCCATGAAGGAGAGGCGAACGGCCATGGATGTGGGCAAAGGCACACGCACCAGAGTGATGCTGATTGCCCCCCTCGTCTTTGTGATCGCCATCGTTACTGCTTCCAGTCTGCTGATCGTGCGCAGCCGGCTCAGAGGACAGATCTCCGAAAATCTTTCAGCCGATCTGACGCATTCAGTAGACACGTTTCTAAGCATCGAAGCGCAGCGGCTCAACGTGCTCCAGCACGAAAACGCCTTGCTATCCAATTTGCCCAGTCTCAAGGCGCTCATGACAACAAATGATGAGCGAACCATCGCCGATGCCTCAATTCAGTTCTGGCAGGTGAGCGGCAACGATCTTTTCGCTCTTGCCAACAGTGACGGCCATGTTGTCGCAGCCTACACGCGAGGAGCGCCGGCGGCTCCAGGCTTGCGCACTGATATTGCGGACGTGATCGGCCTCCCCGGACGGCACTATCTCCTCAGCGAATCGAGATTGTTTGTCTATTCAGTTCGGCCTCTGTACTTCGGCAGTGAAGATACCGGGACAGTGCTCGGGTACGTCATCAGCGGCGATGAGATTAACAACAGCTTCGTTCAGCAAATCAGTCACGCCTCTTCTGTGCAGGCTGCTTTCCTGAGTGGCGATCGTGTCATTGTCAGTACTCTCTCCGCACCGCTTCAAACCTTTCTCGCGAAGAACGCACTCGCACCGTCCGCGCCCCGGCCCCGCATCGTGCCAGCGACACTCGGCGGAGAACATTTCCTTACTTCGACGGAGGATCTCTCGCAAAGTGCCTCCGCCCCCCTGCATCTGCTTGTGCTCGAATCGTTCGACAAGGCAGAGCGGGCCATGAAACAGATTAATCAACTCGTACTCACCGCCGGCCTGATCGCAATCGTCGCCGGCATCATCCTCATGCTGGCTCTATCGCGCGCTGTTACCCGGCCACTCGAACTGCTTGCCGAGGGAGTGCGAGCGTTCGGTACAGGCGATGCCGCACATTCTTTGCCACAGGATGGAACACTGGAAGTACGAGAGCTCAGTATTTCATTTGCTTCCATGCGAGATCGGATTCACCAGGCGAATAGCGCTCTGCTGGAAGCTGAACGATTGGCCACCATTGGCCGGATGGCAAGCTCCGTGTCGCACGACATTCGCCACTATCTCGCAACGGTATACGCAAATTCAGAGTTTCTCGTCAACGGAAGATTGTCGCCAGTGGAACGCGCTGAAATTTTTGCCGACATCCGGACAGCGGTCCATGGCACCACCGATCTTCTCGACTCCATGCTGATATTCAGCAGGTCTGGCAACGCCGCACGCCGATCACCCGAGCTCATCGCCTCATTACTGGAACGCACGATGGCGCTTGTGCGCACGCACCCGGATGCTCAGGGAGTTGTGCTCTCGGCCGAGTATGGAGATCCAGTAGAGACTGGAGCATCCGTCGACGCGCGACAGATCGAGCGTGCCATCTACAACCTGCTTCTGAACGCCTGCCAATCTTCAAGATTTGGCAGCGCTGAGAAAAAGGTCAAGGCGATCCTCAAGACAACCGAAGATGTAATCACCTTGACTGTGATCGACGACGGCCCAGGAGTACCTGACGGTATTCGCGATAGTCTCTTCGAACCCTTTGTCAGCGAAGGAAAACAGAAAGGCACAGGTCTCGGCCTTACGCTCGTCAGCTCTATCGCAACAGAACATGAAGGAAGTGCCCAACTTGTCAGCAGCCGGCCTGGTGAGACCATCTTTCGCATGAGCATCCTGCGAAGGTCGGGAAACATGGCTTTGGACAAGAATACTTTAGAGAGCGGGGTCGCAATCGAATGAGCACAAAAATGCGAACGAGCGCCGCGTGGAATCGGGTCGCTGTAGCGGCTCCATATAAATGCCTGCTATGCGCGATCGTAATCATGCAATCAGCGCTTTATGGCCGCGCCTTTGGCCAGAGCGATTCACCGTCATCTGCGACGCGACAGCTGCAGCAGCTTACAGAAGCATTGAGCAGAACGCAGGCGCAGTTCGCGGTCACGCAAAAGCAACTTAATGAGCTGCAACGTGATGTCGACGCACTGCAACGACAGCTGGCAAGTGAAGATGCCCCCCATGAGCAATCGGCGGGCGGCGCCATCGATAAGCAGGACCAATCTGCAAATGACAAGCAACTTGCTCAGACCGTTGAAGAGCTTAGCGAGCGCCAATCCCTGCAACAGTCAGAGATCGCAACCCATGAACAGTCGAAGGTTGAAAGCGCGTCGAAATATCCAGTGAAGTTAAGCGGGCTGATCCTCTTCAACGGCTTCGTCAATTCGACCGCGGTGGATTCACCGCCAACACCCACGCTTGCTTTGTCCGGCGGCGGCAGCACCGGGGTCTCGCTTCAGCAGACGATATTAGGTGTGGACGCTCGCGGACCTCACGTGTATGGTGCATCCAGCTCCGCAGACCTGCGGATTGATTTCGATGGCACATCCGCAGCTGCCATCTACAACAACACCGCCGGCCTTGTTCGCCTTCGGACCGCACACGCCGCTCTCACCTGGCAGGCAACGCAACTCTTCTTCGCGCTCGACCGACCAATCCTTAACCCAAACGAACCCTCATCTTTAACAGCGGTGGCAGAGCCCGCGTTAGCGTGGTCCGGCAATCTCTGGAGTTGGAACCCACAGCTAGGGATTCGGCATGACATGCAGGTCGCGTCCTCTCTTCGTCTGAGGCTTCAAACCGCTCTTGTCGACGCGGCAAATCCCCCGGGGTTAACCTTATCTACGACAGCTCCGTCGTTGCTGCCTGCGCCAAGCGATACAGAACGCAGCAGGTGGCCCGGTATTCAAACACGATTGGCGCTGCTGGGAACTGACGAAGACCGTAGCGCTGCATTTGGAGTCGGAGGCTACTTCAGTCCGCATCAAACACTACATAACTTCTCCTACGACGCGTGGGCCGCGACCGTCGACTACCGCCTTCCTCTGCCCGCGCGCCTGCAGTTGAGCGGGAGCGCTTATCGCGGTGCTGCGCTGGGAGGTCTGGGAGCCGGCGCCTTCAAAGATTATGTCTACCGTCAGGATCCAAATTCAAATTCGTTTTACTATCGAGCGCTTGACGATGTCGGAGGCTGGACGCAACTCAAGCAACGGGTGACCGAACGCCTCGAGTGGAACGCCGCTTACGGCATCGACAACGTCTTCGCCCGGCAGCTTCGTCCCTACGCCCTCTCAGGTAATTGGCCCTATTGGAATCTCGCTCGGAATCGTACCTTCTTCTCGAACGTTGTCTACAGTCCAAGCGCCTATCTTCTCTTTTCGCTGGAGTACCGCCTCCTGCAAAGCTCTCCGGTAAACTCGCCCACTGCCGCCGCCAATGTCTTTGGTCTCGCAGCAGCGTATAAATTCTGATGGCTCCTATGCTCAACCTACCTATGCTTAACCAACCTGCACCGCGAACGATATTCGTCATCGCAATTGCCTGTCTCGTATGGCATGCAGGAGCGCAGGCACCGCAGTCGCACGGCAGTCTCAGCGTTCATCTTGTCCAGGAACATCCATCCTCACCGCGCAACGACCGCCATTCCCATATCGCTCCTGCCGTTGCCTGGCTCAAACCGCTTGGAAATCACACCCCGTTTTCTCCCGGTCCCGACCGCTTTGTGCTTTTGCAGAAAAATCGCATGTTCACGCCACACCTCCTCGTTGTCCCTGTCGGCAGCGTCGTACTCTTCCCTAATGCAGATCCGTTTTTTCACAACGTTTTTTCCCTCTTCGATGGAAAGCGTTTCGACTTAGGTCTTTACGAGGCGGGCAGCACCAAAGAGGTTACATTTTCGCGCGAGGGACTTTCCTACATCTTCTGCAACATCCATCCGGAGATGAGCGCCGTCGTCATCTCGCTATCGACCCCGTTCTACGCCATAGCCAACTCCGACGGTGCTATTGAACTGCGCGACATTCCTTCCGGAGACTATGAGTTGCACGTTTGGGTCGAAGGGGAGATGCCGCCTGCGCTTGACAAGCTCACGCGAAGAATTCACGTCGGTTCGTCTGAGCTCAACCTCGGCGAGCTAATACTTCCGACACCGCCAGATCCGCTCGGCAAACACGAGAACAAGTTTGGTCAGCCCTACGATCAAAGCGAGAAGCCTGTTTACTGACCGAACGATCAGGTCAAGCCTCTTCCATTGAACTCTTAATCTTCGGGAATCAGTTCCAGAGCGCTGACCACCGGATAATTGACGACTGGCATGAAGTAGATTTCGACTTTTCCGTCCGCTCTCGCCTGCAAATGCTCGAATGTCTTGACAACGGGCTTGGAGTCACCCTCGGCCAGGATGTCGAAATTCTTTCAATAAGAGGATGCCATTACTTGACACGTCGAACACGCGGCTGCCAGGACCCCCGGAACCGCCGTTGTCTCTTCCGAACCACGGCTCCCGGAAGTAAAGCCTCAGGCGATAGTGGGCAAGTGGCAGAGCGGGAATAGTGTATCGGAACCTACCGACGCGGTCCGATTGATAGATCCCAAGATTCGGCTGTTTGGCGGGTAGCCCGTGGCGTCCGCCACTAAAGTATCGATCCGAAGCCCAGAACTGCTTTGCGTCGTCGATAAAGGGACTTGACCCCGCTACGATCCGTACCGGAAGCAGTTTGGCCGTGGGCGCCGGCAGTATCTCGACGGCGTTCAGCAGCGAAACCTCGCTGGTGAAGTCGACATGGATTGAACCGTCGTTCTCTGGCGCGATACCGGTGAAGACCTTCGAGGTCGCTATGCCGTCGCCTCCTGCATCGTCCACCACATCCACAGTCATCAAAGGTCCTGCGTTGATCGAGAGCGTTGCCACCCTGGTCGCCATGGGCAGGTCGGAGGTCTCTGCAAAGTGAAAGTGGAGTTCGTACAGCCCTTGCGTCACTGGAAATACGCAATGAGCGATGCCCCGGACTCCACTAAAGTAGAGCGGAGCGTCCTCTGTCCCTTCGATTTTCTGAGGTGAGACCGTCACGTTCGATCCACCCTGACAATAATCGCCCGGGACCCAGGTACCTCCTGAGTGATCAACATACGGCTTGCGATCGCTCCCCATCAGTGCGTGGATCGAGTTTTTGGAAGATGGGAGAATAACTGCGGCTGAGGAGGATTTCGCTCGCTTCACCTCCTGATGCCAAACGAGTCCGCCCGCAATAGCAACCAGCAGGATCACCACGAAGATCAGCCAGGTGCGGGGTGGCCAGGCAACCATCCGGGCGGCGCTGCCAACCGGGTCCGTCTCCGCGGCAATTGCGTGCACCTCGTTCTGCTGGTTCTGCGGAACAAAGGAGGGCGCATAGTGCCCCGCAGGAATGACCAGGCGAATAGGCCGTCCCGCTCCTTCGTTTTGGTAGATCTCGAGCAGCCGCTTGCGCAGCGCGTGAATGGTCACGCGCACGATTGTGTCGGTCTGGGGATCGAAATCTGAGCGTCTTCCCAGCGCCTCGGTCGCAAGCGTATATTCCTTGATCTGGTCTGCCTGACTCTGGAAATGTTTCTCGCAGATGTATCGAAGTACCCGCCGCAGGTTGTCCGATCGGCCAAGAACGCCGGAGGTTAGCAGCCACTCGAACTCTTCCCGTTCGGGATCGTCCGTGACGTGGGCCTGCGCGACGTAGTCCGTTGTTCCTACTGTTGCCACGGAGCGCAATTCTACGCTGGGTGGTGACCGCATTCAATCCCCAAATGACAAGCCAGACCTTAACGGAAATCAGCGACCGAACCGGAGCCAGGCAACCCCTAACGGGCTCGATAACCTCCAGTTTGGAGCTCGCTAACAAACGTTAACAGACAGTTTTTGAGTTTCGTAAGTACATGGTGTTGCGTGGTTTATCGCAAGCCGTGCAGATAGAGGGACACCAACATGCTTACTAACATTGATTCACTAGACGGCTGAGTGGCTGAGTCACTAGGGTCGCCTCAACCAGTCACGCAGGTTGAACACTTTGCCGTTCGGCATTTGCCTATCGGCACAAAAATCCTGGCTGGCCCCGCATGCCCTCAAGCAAGTGGGGTACCAGCCGCAATAGTTCAAAGAATGGAGTAGCCCAATGATCTGTTTCTCTAGCAAATACTCGGCCGGCCGGATAGTCGCCGGCCTGCAAGCAAGCTTATTGGCCATCGTGTTCCTGCTCGTCAGCTCCGTGCATGCGCAGCAAACTACCGGGTCCATCGTTGGTACGGTGAAGGACCAAGCCGGCGCGGTGGTCAACACGGCCACCGTAAAGGCAACCAATCAGGAAACTGGATTCTCCCGGTCGGCGCCGGCAAACAGTTATGGGGAGTACCGCATCGATTACCTTCCCGTAGGCAAGTACAACGTCGAGGTGGAGGTGACCGGCTTCAAACGATTTGTGCAGGAGAATATCGACCTCCATGTGGACCAGACGCTGACGGTTGAAATCACACTGTCGGTGGGTAGTGCGACTGAGACCGTCACGGTCACTGAGGCTCCCCCGCTGGTCAATACGTCTGACGCAGTACTGGGCGGCACCTTGGTGGGGGAGCAGATCATCGGCACGCCCCTGGTCAATCGCAATGTATACGCCGAAATTGGACTCACGCCGGGCGTGATGGCCAATAACAACAGCCCCAGCTCGAACCCCAGCGGCTCCCCCAATTTCACAGTTGGGCTACCGTCCGCGAATGTCCAGATCAACGGCTCAGTTGACGGCGGCAATCCCGAGGTCGGCTTTTACCTGGATGGCGGCAACAACATAACCGGGATGCGCAACTACGGAAACCCGGCACCCAACCCCGACGCACTCTCAGAGTTTCGCGTAGAGACCAGCGCATTCGGGGCGCAATACGGCCAGTTCTCTGCCGCCGTCATCACGGTTATCACAAAGTCGGGAACAAATAAGTTTCATGGCGCATTGTTCGAGTTCAACCGCAACACTGACTTCAATGCCTTTCCCTGGACCGCGGGACAAGGGGGGGCACCCACCAAATTGCCTTATCACCGCAACCAATTCGGCGGCAACATAGGTGGCCCCGTCAAGCGCGACAAGGCCTTCTTCTTCTTCAGCTATGGCGGTCTGCGTCAGACCGTCGGACAACTGCTCACTGGCGCAATCGTGCCCACGGCTGCCGAGCGTCTGGGCGACTTTACCCAGGACACCTTCACCGTCTACAACCCGAAACCGGCCAATGTGACCTCGGCCGTGTGGGACGTCCCCGCGAATCAGGCAAAGGGAGTAAACACCAGCACAAATTGCCAGGTTGCCACACTGAACTGCCTGAACGCCTCCCAATTGGACACGACCATTGCAAACTTCGACAACGTGAAGAACACATTTGGCTCTTCCATCCCTCTGCCCAACGGCGCGGCTAATCCGAAGACCGGAGGCGGGGCTTGGACTGGCACCTACACCGCACCGACAACGCAAAACGAATACCTGGGCAAGTATGACCAGGTTGTCGGCGACAACGACCATGTGACGGTGACCTACTTCTTTATCAGGTCCGTGTCAGGCGCCTTCGGAGGTGGCACCAGCGGCAGCCAGGTTCCGTGGACCATCAACCAGTCCGCTGCGAACCAGACGAATGCCAACGTCAGCGACGTTCACACCTTCAGCCCCAACACAGCCAATCAGGCCTGGCTTACATTCACGCGGGCAGCGGGCGGACGCGTCAACCTGCCGCAGTCCGGCCCGGCGACGCAAACCCTCGCCACGTACGGCTCGAACTTCCAAATCCAGGGACCGCTGGCACTGCCCAATTTCTCCCCATCCGGGGCCTTTAACGCGACCACCACGAACGCCGGGCCATTCACAGGTTCCAACAACATTGAGTTACGCGACGTGGTCACGATGAACAGGGGCAAACACTCCCTCTTCGTTGGCGGTGAGTTCGCCATCGACAAGACGATGTTCTGGGCCGATCTGTTGAACTTTGGCACTATTGGCTTTGCGACCTCCGCACCCACCTCCACGAACAATGTGTTTTCGGACTGGGTTACCGGCAATGCCTCTTCGTTCGAACAGGACACGCCTTACACAACCTCGCTGAGTACGTGGCACTACGCGGTGTTTCTGCAGGACAACTACCGCATCACGCCCCGCTTCACGCTCAACCTTGGAATCCGGTGGGATATCGATACGCCTCCCGTCGACTCCAACAACAGGACGGCATCGTTCAATCCGGGTCAGCAATCCACCGTGACTCCGGTCGCGCCGAAGGGCCTGATATTCGTGGGGGATAAGGGCGTCACCCGCGGCATCATCACCACGAGGTTCCACCACATTTCGCCGCGCGTCGGCTTCGCATGGGACCCGTTTGGGGACGGCAAGACCGCGATTCGCGGCGCCGGTGGCGTCTTCTACGGCTCTACCAGCGGCAACGAGTGGAACCAGCCCGGCAACGCCGCGCCGTTCGCCATACGCCAGAGCTTCGGTCCACTTGGCGGGGCGAATAACTCGGGCGTCAATGGAATCACCAATATCTACTCGACCCCGGGGGACTTCCCCTCCACCGCGCCGGGTGGAGGTATCTTCCCCTACACCTATACGCCGAGCGCCCCGAAATTCTTTGCGCCAGCCAGCGTCGAGAGCATCGCCACGAATATGCAATATCCTTACATCTACCAGTTCAACTTTGCCGTGCAGCGGCAGTTGCCTGGCCGGGTCAGCGTGACGGCGGCGTATGTAAGTACGCTCTCGCATAACGTGCCCACCATGGTCGACGCCAACTACGCTCCTTATTCGACCGTTTTCGAGAAGACACCCAGCACTTCATCGACCAGCGTCAACGAGCGGCGCCAGTACGATCCCTGTATTGGGGCTTGTCCGGTCGGTCCGGCCGCCATCAATGCCGGCTTCATGGGCCAGAACATCTATCTGATCCCAGGCCAGACCGCAAATTATCATTCTCTTCAAGTCTCGGCGGAGAAGCGGCTGTCGCGTGGATTCAGTATCAGCGGTTACTATGTCTGGAGCCATGCGCTGCAAAGCTCAAACGAGTCGGCGGATGGACTGGCGCCGACCACGCAGGATTGGGGCGTCCTTGGCCAGCCCTTCACCCTTACCAATAACACTTTGGGCGCCCTCGGCGGCGGCCTCAAGGAGGAAAAGGGTCCGATGGACGCTGACCGGCGCAACAACGCGTCGATCTCCGCCATCTGGACCATCGACTACTTCCGCGGATCGAGCACGTTCCTGAAGGCGGCGCTGAACGGCTGGACCATCGCGCCGGTTCTCGGTATGACGAGCGGCGCGCCCTTAAACATGACCACCGGATCCAACCTTAACTTTGACAGTGCAGGCAATAGCCGCCCCAACATCGTTCCTGGAGTTAGCCCCATCCTCGATCATCACCGCTGTCGGATTTGCGCCACCAACAGTGAGTTGACGGCGTGGTTCAATACGGCGGCTTTCACCAAAAACGGTCCCGGGCTCCCTGGGGGCATTGGCCCTGGTGGCGCCGATGGCAATGTGTCGCGCGACTTCATCATCGGACCGGGCTTCCGCGACATGGATCTGGGAGTCTTCCGCAGCGTTAACTTCGAGCATGGAGTCGTGTTCCAGTTCCGCGCCGAAGCCACCAATGCCTTGAACTGGGTAAGTGTCGGCAACCCGACAACGTCTCTCTCGTCGGGCAACGACGCAAAGATCACCGGGGCGCAGGGCACCCAACGTATCATCCAGCTTGGAGGCCGGCTCACGTTCTAGGTCGACCGGGCGCAGATATTTCACGAAACTCAACGTCCAACCCGCTCCACGAGGCAGCGCCTCTCCTCTAAGTTCACGGAGTTCCTGTGCAATCTCATTTACGTGTGTTCTCTGCCGCTGCGCTCGCAGCCATCGTTGCGTTCGGCGCAGTGGGGCGAGCCCAGTCCACCACTACCGTCCTGGTTGACGTCGATCACCGCAAGACGCTGAGTCTTAATGGCGACTGGCACTATATCGTCGACCCATACGACGGCGGCCTGTATAGCTTCCATCGAGAGCTGCGCAAGGACGGTTTCTTCCTCAACGGCGCACCGGAGACGGGCAGCGATGGCCTGCTCGAGTACGACTTCAGCAAATCGCCGACCCTCAAGGTTCCCGGCGACTGGAACTCCCAGACCGACCGCCTCTTCTACTACGAAGGCATGCTGTGGTACCAGCGCGACTTCGACTATCACCCACCCGCCGGCCACAAGACCTTTCTCCATATCGGCGCCGCTAACTACAAGTCCATCGCATGGGTAAACGGTATCCAGGCCTGCGCCCACGAGGGAGGATTCACCGCATTTGACTGCGATATAACAGCGAGCATCCGCGAAGGAAAAAACTTCGTCGTCATCTCAGTCGATAACACCCGCCTCGCCGATGGCGTGCCTACTTTGAATACGGACTGGTGGAACTATGGTGGCCTCACTCGAGATGTGTCCGTGGTCGATCTCCCCGCGAAGTACATCGACGACTATGATCTTCACCTCAACCGCGCCCGCACTGCCATTGAAGGCACCGTCCACCTTGAGAACGGCTCCGCCGGCGATAAGGTCACAGTCTCTCTTCCGGAGCTGAGCCGCAGTGTAACGGCAAAGCTCAGCGCCGGCAACCGCGCCTCTGTCTCCATCCCCGCCGATGGCATCGCCTTCTGGGATCCTGAGCATCCCAGGCTCTACAAGGTGCAGCTCCAGGCAGGCGAAGATGTTCTTGAAGACGACATGGGTTTCCGCACCATCGAGGTGCGCGGCACGGATATCCTCCTCAACGGAAAGCCTGTCTTCCTCCGCGGGATCTCCATCCACGCAGAGGCTCCCTTTCGCGGTGGACGCGCCAACAGCGATCAGGATGTCGCAACGCTGCTCGGATGGGCAAAGGAGCTCGGCTGCAACTACGTACGTCTCGCCCACTACCCCCACGACCAGCGTATGACCCGCGCGGCCGACCGGCTCGGCCTGATGGTCTGGTCCGAGATCCCCGTCTACTGGGCCGAGCACTTCGGTGATCCGGCGGTTTTGGCCAAGGCGGAACAGCAGTTATCCGAAGAGATCCGGCGCGATCGCGATAAAGCGTCCATCGTGTTGTGGTCGATTGCGAACGAAACCCCGGGCACACCGGAACGTACTCTCTTTCTGAAAACTCTCGCCTCAAAGGTGCGCGAGCTCGACTCCACGCGCCTGGTTACGGCAGCGCTGCTGGTGCGCTCTCAGGGACACGACAAGTATGTCGACGATCCTCTGGGTGAAGCGCTCGACGTAATAGGCATGAACGAGTACATCGGCTGGTATGAACAAAAGCCGCAGGACGCAGACAGCACGAACTGGCACATCTCGTATCAGAAGCCGCTCATCGTCAGTGAGTTTGGCGGCGATGCGAAGGCGGGCCTGCATGGAGCCGATACAGAACGATGGACCGAGGAGTATCAGGCGAGCATCTTCCGGCATCAGTTGCCAATGCTTCGCAGGATCCCGCAACTCCGGGGTCTGAGCCCCTGGATCCTCATGGACTTTCGATCGCCCATGCGTCAATTGCCCGGCGTTCAGGACAACTTCAACAGGAAAGGTCTGGTCTCAGATCAGGGAGAGAAGAAACAAGCGTTCTTCGTCTTGCAGAACGCCTACAAAAACTGGCCTTCACCAAAGTCGAAATAGTCTTCTGCTTCGGCTCCAACAACCGCGGAAGGTTGGATGGCAAGAACCCATTGATTCCAGTGGTCGGGGGGAGAGGGATTTGAACCCCCGACCCTCTGCTCCCAAAGAATAACTCGGAAGTCTAGACAGGCCGAGTTCTGTTTGGCCGGACTTGTATTCTCAATCGTTTGGCGCGTTCGCATACTACGGGAAGCAAAGCCCTCTAAACTCGCACCCGCTACAGTATCCGCTACAGTCTTAGCGCCGATTAATCAGTTTGATGAACTGTCAGATATCACGAAATGCGGAGGCTAGCCTCCTGCTTTTGCTCCTCATTGCTCCAGCGCAACGACTGAGCGCCCTGCAGCCGCTTAGTCTCAGCGAATGTTTGTTGCCCTGTTCGCCTTCCTCCTTCAAGCGTTCCTGTGGCTCTGCCTGTTCGTCCTGCTCTTCGCGGTAGTCGTGCGCAGCTTGCGCCGCCGTCGCCATGCGCAGGGCAGGATTAGAGCTTGTCAGAAGGAATTCGAGCAGAGAATGGAGCGTATCGAATGGCACAAGTAGCATCCGTGGAAATGCTTCTGTTCGTGGTCGTGCATCTCGCCATCTTCGTGGTCGTCCTGGCCGTCATCGTTGGCCTGAAGCTGCGCGACCGTCGTCGGCGCGTTCCACGCCTGCGTACTGACCCAGGCTTGTATCTCAAAGGTGTGAAAAACAGAATGGACAGGATACGCCTATAGCGCTCTGGCTTGTACTCGACCAAAGGTTGATTAGGTGGGCTTACACCGGTCGGGTCTGCACGCAATAGGCTGATCTTATCGCGGCTGGATTCATCGGAAAAGACAGCCACCCGCTAGAGTATTCGCTACAGTACATTTTCGAGGGGATGCGCAAAGGCGCTAAGTAATTGAATCAGTGGTCGGGGCGGAGGGATTCGAACCCCCGACCCTCTGCTCCCAAAGCAGATGCGCTACCAGACTGCGCTACGCCCCGACTTCTTTCAGTTTATCGCATCGAGCGCTGTTTCCGGCTCCAAACAAAATCGCCTATCCATGCCACTGCACGCCACCGCCCATCACTCTCAGCAGCTCCGCGAGCAGCCACGCCACCAGCAGCGCCGGCACAATCACCAGCGCCATCAGAAATGCGCACAGTCCGGCCAGAAAGAACCAGCTCTGCCGAGTGATCTTACGCGGCTCATACAGGCTCGCGGTCAGCAGAGCGTAGTTGCGCCGGTTTGCCCGCCACGCGATGTCGAACATATCTCCCAGCACCGGCACCGTTCCCACCGCCACCTCGATCACCACATTCGCCACCATCCTCGCCAGCACCGGGTAAGGAACGCCCCTCACCCACGACGCAACAATGATGATGCACGACGCGATTCCGCCCATCATGTCGCCGATCCCCGGAATTAGCCCGACGATTCCATCCAGCCCAAACCGTATCGATGTCCCCGGAATCGGGATAAAGTCATCCAGCACATGCGACAGAATTTCCAGATGCTCGTCGTCGAACACCTTGCCGCCCCGCTTCATTCGCGGCGATACGATCTCCGGTTCCGCTGTTGATTTCATCTGGCTTACCGCCTTCGTCCGGCTGCATCCGGACATACCACGAGGCATCCATCTATCCCCGTTACCCATCTGATGCTACAATCGAGGAGGATACGGCGGCTATAGTTCAGTGGCAGAACGCCGCTCTGTGGCAGCGGATGTCGTGGGTTCGAAACCCACTAGCCGCCCCAAAATCTTCTCAAAGATTCTCCTGCTTCGCCCTCACTCGTCCCGGGTAAAATTTCTCGTGCCTCGCGAACCGAAATCTCAAACATCGTCTCCGCCTGTGCCCGTAGCATTACCTCACGGCCTCTTTGCCGGAACCTCCGGCTGGGCCTACGCCACCTGGAAGCCCGGCTTCTACCCACCCACAGTTCCGGCGAAAAAGTTCCTCGAGTACTACGCCTCCCAGCTCAACTCTGTCGAGGTCAACTACACCTTCCGCGCTCTCCCGACCGTGAAGATGCTCGAAGGCTGGCTCGCCGCCACGCCCACGCACTTCCGCTTCAGCTTCAAAGCTCCCCAGCGCATCACTCACTTCAAGCGCCTGCGCGACTCCGAGGCCGACGTCGCCCAGTTCATCGACGCCCTCGCCCCTGTCCGCGAAGCGGGCCGCCTCGGGCTGCTTCTCTTTCAGCTCCCACCCAACTTCCAGGCCGACCCCGACCGCCTCGCGGCCTTTCTAAGCCATCCAGCCTTTCGCGCCATCGCTGCGCCACCCATCGCTTTCGAGTTCCGCCATCCATCCTTTTTCTCCGAAGACATCTATGCCATCCTCCGCGGCCACAATGCCGCTCTCTGCATAGCAGAATCGGACGACCTGACCACCCCCGAAATCCACACCGCCGCCACCCACACCTGCTTCCGCCTTCGTCGCGCTGGCGGCTACTCACCCGCGGAGCTCACTGCCTTCGCCGCTCGCTTCATAACCCTCGCCCGCGAGCGCGACACCTACATCTACTTCAAGCACGAGGATGAACCCACCGGCGCGCTCAACGCCGCCAGCCTGCTCCAGCAGGCCATCTCCGCTCCGGCGGTCGCCCGATGACTCCCGACTCACGCCTCGCCGACCCCACCGTCGCCCCGGCCAATCCCACTGCAGCCAACCACGGCAACGCAGCCGCCTTCAACCCCACGCCCTTTGAACCCCGCCGCTTTCTCTCCAACGGCCATCTCCAGACCATCGTCGGCAACTACCTTCCCCGCCGCAACAACCTTCCGCCGCCCGAAGATCACCTCGTCGAGGTCTCTCCCGCCAGCGACAACCAGATATCCAGCCAGGTCCTCTGCCACTGCCACTGGCAGCCAGCCGAGGTGCGCGCCGCACGTCCCACCGCCATCATCGTCCACGGCCTCGAGGGCTCATCGAACTCGCAGTACGTCATCGGCAACTCCAACAAGCTCTTGCGTGCCGGCGGCAACATCATCCGCATGAACATGCGCAACTGTAACGACACCGAGCACCTCACCCCCACGCTCTATCACTCCGGCCTCTCGTCCGACGTGCTCGCCGTCATGCGCCACTTCATCGCGCTACAATCGCTTCAATCGATTTCCCTCATCGGCTACTCCATGGGCGGCAACCTCGTCCTCAAGCTCGCCGGCGACCTCGGCCTCTCCGCGCCGCCTGAGCTCCACTCCGTCATCGGCGTCTCACCCGCCATCGACCTCGGCCCCTCTGCCGATGCCCTCCACGCCCCCATCAACCGCCTCTACGAGCTCAAATTCCTCCGTGCGCTCATGCGTCGTTTCCGCCGCAAGTCGGCCCTCTTCCCCCGCGCCTACGACCCCAACCGCGCTACTGGCGTCAGCTCTCTCCGCGACTTCGACCACCACATTACCGCTCTCTACTCCGGCTTCTCCGGCGCCGACGACTACTATTACCGCGCCGCCGCCGCCCGCGTCCTCGACCGCATCGCCGTCCCCACCCTCATCATCAACGCCCTCGACGACCCCTTCATCCGCCTCACCGGCGAAAGCCGCGCCACCATCCTCGCCAATCCCAACATTACCTTCCTCGAGACCGCCCACGGCGGCCACTGCGCCTTCCTCGCCACCCCCAATCCAGCCGCAAACAACGACGGCTACTGGGCCGAAACCACCCTCCTCAAATTCCTCCTCGCCCACGCCTGACGCTCATACCTCATACTTCACACCTGAAATCAATGCCGCCTCAGTCACTTGACATATATTCCCATGAAGGAATATATAAAATGGTTAATGCTAAGGAGTCGAGTTCTCGAATGAAACATCTCTTTGAACCAGACAGAGTAAGAGAAGTAAAAGAACGGCTCGCACATATGAGACCAGACAGCGAACAGCAGTGGGGCAAGATGGATCCAGCACAGATGATGGCCCATTGCTCCGCAGCGATTGAAATGGCCGAAGGTAAGATTGTCTCCCCACGAATCATGATCGGTCGGTTCCTGGGCCCTCTGGCAAAGAGGTCTTTGATCGTCAAGGGAGAACCGATGCGCCGCAATGCAAACACCGCTCCGAGCGTATTAATCAGCGATGAGCGCGACTTCGTGAAGGAGAAGCAGCGGCTGTTCGAATCGATTGATCGTTTTGTCACAGGCGGTCCGGCGAAATGCGCGAGGCAACCGCACTTCTTCTTCGGCCCGCTCACCCCGGCCGAATGGGCGTCGTTGATGTATCAGCATCTTGACCATCATCTGCGCCAGTTTGGCCTGTAGGTACAATCATCGCCAGTGGCGGTTTCAGTCTAAGATAGAAACAGATGCTAGCCGAATGGTCCGCAGAGTGCTCTCACGAAGATCCCGTCCTCGTCGTCCCTTGGACTGATCAGACTGATCCGTCTGACCCAGACCCGCCCCATTTCATCGATCTCCGCGACAACCCCTACGACCTCGATCATCTCCCCGAGGCCGAGCGCTACCCCGCGCTCATGCACGCCCTCCGCGCGCTCAACGCCCCGCGCTCCGCCGTCTTCAGCGCCAAGTGCGACGCCTGGCCGCTCTCCCTCGAAGAGCTCGACGCCCTTCGCCTCGACCTCGATCCCACCCTCGGGCCCGACCTCGCCTCCGCCGGCTTCGCCAGCTACATCGACCTCCTCCTCGGCGAGCGCTCCCACTTCGTCTCCTTCCACCAGAACGAGCAGTTCCTCCACCGCCTCGCCCGCCGCGCCGTCACGCTCGACCATCCCTACGCCCTGCTCGACTGCGTCATCCGCCCCGCCTTCCTCGACCTCACCGGCCCGCAGGAGGGCTTCTCCATCAGCCTCTACGTCAAAGCCATCGGCCCCGACCCCGCCTCCGCCAACGCCAACTGGTCCGCCGCCCTTGAAGCCGTCGTAGCCCTCCTCCGCGGCAAAGACCTCCTCTGAAATAGTTCTTGCTTCTAGATAGCCTAGCGCTGGTAGCCCGATGCTTTAGCTTCGGGTCTCCTTGGGTCTCTCATGCGTTCTTGCTTCTGGGTAGCCCAAGGCTTCAGCCTTGGGTCTCTAAGGGATGGCGAAAGAAGCGGGCTTTAGAGCGTATTCCTCTTTGCTATAGAGCATGGAAAGGAGTTCTGAACCATGCTTGAGCGTCTTGCGGCCGGATGTTTGGGAGGAGTTGTGTGATCGCTTGCTGGAGCGCCTCGGCGGTTCTGGCTTTGGCGGCGCGGAGCAGATGTTTGAGTTTGGCCCATGCCTTCTCGATGGGATTGAGGTCGGGCGAGTACGGCGGCAGGTAGAGCAGCTCGGCCCCGGCAGCTGCGATCCTGTCCTGGACGCCAGCCACCTTGTGCGAACTGAGGTTGTCCATGACGACGACGTCGCCCGGCCGCAACACGGGGCAGAGCACGTGGTCCAGATAGGCGAGGAAGATTTCGGCGTCGGTGGCTGCTTCGATGGTCATGGTGGCGATCAGGCCGCGCAGGCTCATCGCACCTAGCAGGGTCAGGATTTTCCAGTTCCCTTGGGGCGTGGTCTCGTGCACGCGAACGCCGCGCGGCGCACGGGCATAACGCCGGGTCATCTGGGTCGAGACACCGCTTTCGTCAAGGAAGATCAACTGCTCCGGCGCGATCGAGCGGAGCCGGTCGAGGAAGACTTCGCGCCGCCGGCGGTTCTTTTCGCTGTCTCGCTCCGTGGCGTGGAGCGACTTTTTTTCAGCCGCAGGCCCAGTTCCCGAACCACGCGCCACATCTGTGTTTGGCTGATCGCCACGCCGGTGGCGCGCTCCAGCTCCTCCCGCAGCTCCCGAAGAACCAGGTCCGGCTTCGCCTTCAGCAACGCCTTCACCCGCGATCGATCCACACGGCTCGGACGCCCATGCCGCCTCTGAGCAGCACGCTCGACCGCGCCGCTTCGCTTATGCGCAGCCGATACCTTCCACGCCCACGGTACGCTCACCCCAAACCGCTCCGCAAGCTCGCGCAACGTCCCCTTCCCCGCCGCATGCGCCTCTAACAACTTCCTCCGCAGATCATCACTGTAAGCACGAGCCATCCTCCAAGCCTGCGCTCAAACTCAACTCATGCAAAGAATCAAACTATATACCTTAGAGGAATATGCTCTAGCCCCTGGGGTTTGCTCTCTTGTCGCAACCGCTCATTTCTTTCTGCGCCACAAATCCATTCGCTTAGAATAAAAGTGCGGGCGAGTAGCTCAATGGATAGAGCATCAGCCTTCTAAGCTGACGGTTGCAGGTTCGAGCCCTGCCTCGCTCACCACCCGCCCCAATCTGAATCAACGCGCCTTTAGAACTGCGCCTCAAACAGAGGATCCTCCACCGCCTCCTCGGTCCCCTGGTCGCCGCTGCGCTGTCCCGTCACATGCCGCAGCGCAGCCAGTCCGATAAGTCCCAGCGCCAGCAGACAAACCCCGTTCCATCTCCAGCGCACCCACGCCATCGTCGACAGCGCCGACCCCACCGCCGCGCCCACAAAGTACACCGTCATATACACCGTATTGATCCGGCTCCGCGCCGACGGCGCCAGCCCGAAGATCCGTGTCTGGTTCGCCACCTGCACCAGCTGCGCGCCCATATCCAGCACCACCACTCCCACCACCAGCGCTGCCAGGTGCAACTTGGTCGAGAGGTCCGACTCCACCCCTGTCCAAAGCATCACGTACGATCCCGCCAGCACCGTAATCCCCACCGCCACCACCCACCTCGAACCGTACTTGTCCGCCAACCGTCCTGCAATCGGTGCCACCAGCGCGCCCGCCGCGCCCACCAGCCCGAACGTCCCCGCCACTCCCGCTCCCATCCCATAAGCCCGATGCAGCAGAAACGCCAGCGTAGTCCAGAAGCAGCTGAACGACGCAAACACCAGCCCCCCCAGCACGCAGCTCTCGCGCAACAGCGGCTGCGTCCGCCACAGCGTCCACAGCGACTTCATCGCATCGCTATAACGCAGCTCTGCCTTCGGCGGCAGCTTTGGCATCACCCGCCACAGCAGTGGCACGAACGCCGCATTCATCACCGCCGCCACTACAAACACCATCCGCCACCCGTGGATCCTGCTCACCCACCCCGCAAACGTCCGCGCCAGCAGAATCCCCATCAGCAGGCCCGTCATCACAATCCCGATGGCGCGTCCCCGCTGCTCCGGCGCTGCCAGGTCCGGCGCAATCGGCAGCGCGATATGCGTCACCGAAGCCAGCAGTCCAATCAGCGCGCTCCCTGCCAGCAGCAACGGCAGCGTCGGCGCCAGCGCCACCATCATCAGCGCCACCGCCACCGCGCCATACATCTTCATCATCAGCCCGCGCCGCTCCACCACATCGCCCAGCGGCACAAACAGCAGCATCCCCACCGAGTACCCCACCTGCGTCGCCACCGCGACAAACCCCACCCGCCCCGCCGTCGTCCCGTAGGTATGCGCCATCTCCAGCAGCAGCGGCTGGTTATAGTAGATCGTCGAGACGCCCACCGCGCACGCCAGCCCCAGGAAAGGCAGCGGAGTATGGGGCGACGAGTGCGAACTGTTCGTAAAGGTCGAGTTCATCCGGAGCCCAAAAAAGGTACGCCCCAGTGTAAAACCTCTTGCCTCTCTGTGCGAAAAATTGGTCCATCCAGTTCAATTTCGTCATAAGATAGCCTTTATTTCCAACAAACCCCGCCCCGCAGCACCGGTCTCTCTCAATGAAGTAAATAATCCTTGCAGGCGCTTTGGCCGCCTCAATTCTCCTGGCCGCGTGTCATTCCGAGCGCAACCCCTCGCGCGTCATTCCGTATGTCATTCTGAGCGCAGCGAAGAACCCCCGCATTTCGCTTTTTGCTTTGCGCTTTGCAGTGCCAGGTCCCGTCTCGCGACTCTTCGAACAGCTCACGCCCGCCCGCGCTTCGGCTTGCCCTTCGTCTTGCTCTCGAGATTGAGCGCCACCGCCGCCCGGATAAGCGCCTTCAAGGCCGCCTCATCCACCTTCTCGCCTTCGTGGATGTCGATCGCGCGCCTCACATTCCCGTCCAGGCTGGAGTTGAACAGCCCCGCAGGGTCCTCGAGCGCAGCTCCCTTCGCAAACGTCATCTTGACGACATTCTTGTACGTCTCTCCCGTGCACACAATGCCGCCGTGCGAAAACACAGGCGTCCCCATCCACTTCCACTCTTCGACGATCTCAGGATCTGCCTTGTGTATGATCGCGCGCACCTTCGCAAGCATCTCCCCGCGCCAGTCCCCAAGTTCGTTGATCTTCGCGTCAATGAATGCAGAGGCAGATTCTGTCCCGACGGCCATTTTCATAGACAGCTCCAAATCTCGCACCTAATTCGTTTGAAACCTCTTCGCGCTGCGAGCCTTCAATCGTGCCGCCTCTTCCTCCCGATTCCTGGCAGGCGCATTGGTCTGAAGTGAGCACAGAAGTTGCGTCGAGACGCCCGCAATGGCATCGATCGCAGACTGAAATGCTTCTTCGTTGGCCTTCGACGGCTTATTGAACCCGCTGATCTTCCGCACAAACTGCAGCGACGCCGCTCGAACCTCCTCCGGAGTAACAGGCGGATCGAAGTTGAACAGCATTTTAATATTTCGGCACATGTCCCCAGACCTCCCTCTCTCACTCGCACTCAAGCGCAAGCCATCTTTAATTTACTCAATCTCGTGTTTATACGGGCCTGCTGTTTGTCGCAGGGAATAGAACACCGATAACACGGCTCGGCGGTCGCAGCGTCCACGATGCCACAGTAAGACCGGCAATAACGAGCGGGGCGATAATGTGAAAACCATAAGCGCCGTAGCCGCCCACCGCGGCGCTCGATGCGGCTGCCCCTGTCAGGTCGAAGAAGATGCCGGCATACGCCCATTCCTTGAGCCGCGGAAAGCGCGGCACGAGTATGGCAATCGGCCCAAGCACCTTCCAAACGCCCAGTATGGTCACAAAGTACGGCGGGTAGCCAAGGATATGCACAAAGCCATCGACAGTGCCCTTCACACCGGCCACCTGCGCAACACCCCGCCCCCGATAAAAAACGCCACGAGTACGGTCGTTGTCCAATAAGCAATGGATTTTGCTTTCGTGTTCATTCGAACTCCCCGAGCACCCGCTCCAGCCCGCCGAAGAACCTCTGCCAGCCGTAATTCGCCCCCTGATAAGCCGCCTGCTGATCGGGACCGAAGCCCGACTGCTCCATGCGAACGTGCGTGCCGCCCTCTGCCGGAGTCAACGTCCACAGCACAACCCATTGAAGCCCGCTTTCACCTCCTCCAACACCCCAGTTATAGGACAGGCGTTGCAGCGGGTCGACGACCAGCACCTCGCAGTCGACAACGCCATTCCAGTTCGGCACCGGATCGGCCCGGAACTGGAACCTCCGCCCAACCACCGGCTCAAAGTCGTTGTTCATCATCCATTGCGCGAGCAGCGGGCTCTCCGTCAGCGCGCGCCACAGCTTCTCCGGCGGGTGTGGGAAGACCCTCTCGACCACAAGGCTACGAGTACCCTCTGCTGAACTACTCCCTGCTGCATTGCTCCCCTTTGCTGTATTGTTCATGGTTCCATCCTTTCCAGAAGTGCTTCAAGCTTGTCAAACCGGTCACGCCAGAAGGCGCCATAGAGATTGAGCCAGTCCACCATCGGCGCCAGCGCATCGGGCCGTGCGCGATAGTGAGTCTCGCGCCCCGCACGACGATGCCGCACCAGCTTTGCCCTCTTCAGTACCGTCAGATGCTTTGAGACCGCAGGCTGAGACACACCAGCATAGCGAGTCAACGCATGGACAGTCTGTTCGCCCTGCCGGCTCAACTCCTCGAAGATGGCTCTGCGCGTCGGATCGGCGAGAGCCCGGAAAACGTTATCCGCTACGGCTCGCATAAAGAGGCCTCCCCTCGGTCCTGCAGCGTGTTACCAATCCAGGTGTGTTATCTGAATAAGATTCCCGCACGTATCGTCAAGCACCGCGATGGTCGATCCCGTAGTCTTGGTCGGCTCCTTGGTGAACGTCACGCCGTGTTGCTTCAGCCTTTCGTACTCCTTTTGTACGTCCCCAACAAAGAAATTAGCCGCAGGTATCCCGTTCCGAAAAATCTCCTGTTGATAAGTCTTCGCGGCCGAGTTGTATCCGTCGTTGGGCTCCAGAACCAGTTGCACGCCCTCTGGCTCGTCCGGCGAGACCACTGTGAGCCATTTGTATTTTCCCGCCGAGAATTCATGTTTCTTCGCGAAGCCCAGAACTTCGGTATAGAACTTCAGGGCCTTGTCCTGATCATCCACAAAGACGCTCGTTAGTTTGATCTGCATAGGTAATCCTCTCTGCTCTGGTTGTGAGCTTTGGAATAGCTCGTGATTCATTGCGCCACCACCAGCCCACGCGCTCGAAGATCGCCCGAATGCCGGATCGGCAAGAGCACAGAACACGTGATCGCCATCGGTCAGCGTCACACACTCAAAAACCATAACCATACGGTTATGGTTTGTCAAGAGAGACATAAGACATTTTCAAATTGCGTGGCGGCCTTAACGAAGCATCAGCAGCAATCCTTCGATCGCGCCGCGGCCAGAGACAACGGCCTCGCTTTCCGGCCTGAAATTCTCCGGTTTTCGGATTCAGTAATCTTCAATGAGCGGATTAACCCTGTTAGCAATGGTTGAACGGTCGGTCACTTGTCTGAAAAGGCGACTACACGGCCATATGGAGTCTCCCAAACCGAGATTAGAAACGCGCTTCCCGTCAGTTTGGTACCATTCTGAGAAACTGTCTGTAGAACGAAATCCACGACGGCAAAACCATTCGGCTTTTTGGCCCTTTGTCCTCCGTTCTGGGCCTCGCGTAGCCGCAAGAGGGTGTAATCGGGTGTGAGCCAATTTCTGCCGTCTACTGTTTGAGGCTGTATCTCCCAACTCTGCTAACTTTGTCCAAATCTGACGAAACATTCTCCTGGCGAAGCCACGTACCTTGGATTTTGCCCAAATATTCAACTAAAAGGGAAAGGAATGGCATGAATATGAAAACGATCAGGAGAGTTTTTATATCGGCATTGCTCATTGAGGCACTCGTCTGTATGGTGGCATTCGGAGCCGGGATAAGGATCGCGTGAAGCGAAGGGATTTTGTACGGCTTGGATGGGCCACTATGATCGCGACCGGGCCAGGCAGACTGCGGCCCGCGTTTGGGAAGTCGCTAGGCCTCCAGCAGCCTCCGGGGCCGCCACAGCATCTGATGGTGCTGTTGAAACCGAAGGCCACCGAGCGTGCGGCGGATTTCACCCTGCAAATCGCGCCTATGCTGGTCGAACTGGCCCCGCAGGTTGTAATCAGCACAATCGGCTACAACAACAAAGTCCCCGGTCCCCTCATACGGATGCGCGAGGGCAAACCCGTCACCGTCGACGTTGTGAACGACACAGACGTTCCGGAGTATGTGCATTGGCATGGTCTGTTCGTTCCGTCGGAAGTAGATGGGGCGGAGGAAGAAGGCACCCCCCCGGTCCCGCCCCACGGCAGGCGGCGCTATCAATTCGTGGCCAAGCCTGCGGGTTCGCGATGGTACCACTCGCACACCGCAGCCATGATGGATCTGCATCGGGGCGCATACACCGGCCAGTTCGGTTTTTTCATGATCGATTCCGCGAATGACCCTGGACACTACGACCAGGAAGTCTTTCTGGCGCTGCGCGAATGGCAATACTTTCTGAGCCCGATGGACCAGGACGAAGAGGCAGCGGCTCCCAACGATCCGATGCCCGAAAAGCCCGCCAATCCGGATCCGCGCCCCAACGGGCTCGAAGTCAACGCGCCCCTTTATTCCATCAACGATAAAATGCTCGGAGCGGGGGAACCTCTCCGCGTGCAGCCGGGTCAGCGCGTTCTGATGCATCTGCTCAACGCCAGCGCTGCGCAAATTCATCGCGTGGCTCTTCCCGCCCATAAGTTTCTGGTCATCGCTCTCGATGGAAATCCCGTGCCCGCGCCTCAGTTGGTTGATGTGATTGTGATAGCTCCCGGGGAACGCGTGGACGCGATCGTGGAGATGAATCGGCCCGGAGTCTGGATTTTAGGGGAGCTGCGCAATGACGCGCGGCAATCCGGCATGGGCATTGTGGTTGAGTACGCCAATCAGCAGCAGCGCGCGGTATGGATTCCGCCCCCGAGTTCGCGCTGGGACTATACAGTCTTTGGCACGGCCGCATCGCATCCTGTTCCAGACGAGACCATCAACATGGTCTTTGAAAAAGTGCCTGGCGGACCGAACGGAATCAATCACTGGCTCATCAACGGCAAAGAATATCCCCATGAGCAGGAATTCGTGTTCCGCCAAGGAGGCCGCTACCGGCTGGTGTTTCATAATCGCAGTGACGATTCTCACCCTCTGCACATCCACCGGCACCTGTTCGAGCTCGTCGAACTCAACGGCAAGCCGACCTCCGGCATCAAGAAAGACACGGTGATCGTTCCCGCATTCGGACGTGCCACGGTGGATCTGGTCGCCGACCAGCCCGGCCTGACGCTGTTTCACTGCCATATCCAGCAGCACATGGACTTTGGCTTCATGGCGCTGTTTCGCTACGCCTGAGCACCGCCTATCAGCCGGAAGTGGTGGCGACTTAGACCTTAATCTTAACCTTCGCTTAAGATTCGAAGCCTCGTTTCTTGCGGTGCCAAGATTCTCCAGCATCTATGGTGTTTTTTCATACACGCGAAATATTGAAGGCATAAGACTCGGTTGGCAACCGTTTAAAAAATCTGAACAGGAGAAATCGCATGAAGACGATCCACAGAAGGTTCCGAGCAGCTGTGCTCATAGGAGCGGCCGCCTCGGTCATGGTATTTGCAGTTGGGGCCAAGGCACAGAATCCAAACTCCAACAGCAATCCGTGGCCTTACGGCAATCCGACGCCAGACGTTACTTGGCCTTTCGCAACAATCGGCCGCTCGCCCGTGCTCGCGGTGGTCGGCGACGTAGCCTGCCAGCCAGGCGAGACGGAGCCCATTGGTGAGAAGGCGGGTGAAAACTGCGTCGGGGACACCGCTCAGAATCTGTTCGCATCCCAGGCGGCCACTTCGAAGCAGATTGAGAATATGAAGCCTGACCTCGTCGCGCTCGTTGGAGATGAGCAATACCAGATAGGACAATACTCGGACTTTGAGAACTCGTATGAATCAACCTATGGCGCTTTCAAAATGATCACGCGGCCCGCGCCCGGCAACCACGAGTTTTATGTCGAGCACGGCGCGATCGGCGTTGCAGGCTACGGCTACTTCTCTTACTTCAATGGCGTCCAGCACAATGCTGATGGAACGGTGATGACGGCTACGATCGCCGGCAACCCTGACACTGGCGGTACCTTCACCCAACCCGTGCCGTATTCGGATGGGCAGGCAGGGCACTTCGCGCAAACGGGCGGACTTGGAACCACGGTACCGGCGGGGGGCCAAATCGGAGTCGGAGATGGCTGGTATTCCTATAATCTGGGCTCCTGGCACCTTATCTCGCTCAATATAGAGTGCGAGACACAGCCGGGCGGCTGCACGGGCTCCTGGTTTGCTTCCGAACTCGCATGGCTGAAAAACGATCTCGCCGCGAATCATTCCGCGTGTACAGCCGCCTACTGGCACCAGCCCACGTTCAGCGCTGCCAACAGCATCGCCGTACCTGAAGGCACGTCTGCTAAGGCCTTTTGGCAACTGCTCTACCAGTATGGAGCCGACTTGGTGCTGAACGGACACGACCACCTCTATGCCCGCTACCGTCCTCTTGACCCCTCCGGGAATTACGATCCAAGGAAGGGCATACGGGAATTCATCGTGGGCACCGGCGGCGAGACACTCGATGCGGTCGTCACAACCGATACAACAACCGCCGATCCTACCGGCAATCCGAACTTCAACAAAGAGAATCTCGAGGCGGCAACCGGGGAATTCTGGGGCGTGATGGGCCTGACGCTCAATCAGAACGGCTACGCGTGGGATTTCGAATCTGCACTGAAGGATCCTGCACAGACAACCGGACCGGCTTCTTACAGCGACAAGGGCATCGGCACCTGCCACGGTCCAGTCAACAGGTGGTAGCGACCGGATCGTCTTCGCTACGTTGGGCTTGACCTTGCTTCAGTATGCATTCCCCCTTCGCGAGAAATCGCGAAGGGGGAATTTCTGTTGTTTGGCTCTCAGTTCCCGCTCCGGGCCGCGCATCTGCACCCACGATAGTCATTTTTCCTTACTCGTATGAGGAACATTGCCACTGCCACTATCAGCGCATTGAGGGACAAGACAACTGACAGCGTTGATGCTCCAGTCAGTGGGATAGCCAGAGGCTTTAGCATCTCAGCACTGGAAAGCCTATAGAACAAGAATTACTTACAACTTTCTCCCTCAAAAACAAAGGCAAAATCGCATGTCAACCCCCCAAACCATCCAATAATCCAGCAACTCCATCCCCACCAGCACTTAGTCGGACAAAGAAAAGTGCGCACTAGTTATGTGCCACTTGATAAACTGGATATAGAAAGACAAGCAAAAAGTCTTTCGCCTTTGGAGAGCTAAATAAGTTAGACCCGGCTACCCACCGGGCCTAACTTATTGATTCTGGCTATTTTAGTCATAAGTCCTTTGTTTGGACGAATTTGGCCGCCTATTGTGCCGCCATATTATGGCAAACAATAGACTTACGCCCAGGCAATAGGGGGGTGTCCCCCCTATTTGCTACTCGTATCGCAGAGCGTCGATAGGGCTGAGCAGCGAGGCCTTCCGCGCCGGATAGAACCCGAAGAACACTCCGGTCAGCGCGGCAATGCCAAACGCCAGAGCCACCGCCGCCACCGAGATGGTCGCGTCCCAGTGCAGCACATTCGTGATAATCGTCGAAGCTATAAACCCGATAATGATCCCGAAGACGCCGCCAAACGCAGCCAGCGCCACCGCCTCGACCAGGAACTGCTGACGCACATCGCGCTGCCGGGCGCCCATCGCTCGCCGTATGCCGATCTCGCGCGTCCGCTCCGTCACGCTTACCAGCATGATGTTCATAATGCCGATGCCGCCGACGATAAGCGAGATCGCCGCAATCGCCGCCAGCAGCGCCTTCATCGTCGAACCGGCGCGGCTCAGCGTGCCGGCCATCTCCTGCGAGTTGGTCTGGTCCATCTGCGGCATGTTCGCCAGGATGAACGCCGCAACCGATGTGTTCAGTCCCTTGGTCAACGCCTCAGACGCCTGCGTCTTCACCGTGAAGTCGTCCGGCGACCCGTTGGTGGCAGCGCCCTGCAGCCCGCCCAGCGCGCCAACCTGCGCTCCCGTTGCCCGACCCGTCGTCGGCGCAGCGTGTCGCTTCCGTAGCAGCGTCTTGATGTCGTCCGAGATACGCGTCGAGTCGCCGGCCTGCCCAGCCGAGACCGTCACCATCTGTAGCGAAGTGGTCCCCAGCTCCTTCTGCGCCGCGGTGTAGGGAATCACAGCCTGGCCGGCCTGGTCTTCGTCCTTGGACTCGTAGACGCCAACCACCTTGTAAGGCTGGTTGTGAATCTGCACAGTCTGGCCTACCGGGTTCTCATCGCCAAAAAGATGGTCGCGCAGCGTTGTCCCGATCACCACCACCTGCGCCGCCGAAGATACATCGTCGGACTTGAAGAACTTGCCCTTGGCCATGCCCCAGCCATAGGCCTTCGGGTACTCGACGTCAGCTCCGATGACCTGGGTAAAGTCGCGCTGGCCGGAGGACTCAACCCATGTCCGGTACTGCACATTGGCCGACGTGTACTTCACGCCATCAATCTTCGAGATAGCGTCCGCGTCCGCCGGTGTCAGCGTCGTGGCGCTTCCCATGCCGGACGGGATCTTCATATCGTCGCCGCCGCGCGTGAAGTTACCCGCGCGGACGAAGATCAGCGTCGTGCCCGCCGACTTCACGTCGGACGACACCGACTCCTGCGCCCCGGTGCCCAGCGCGAACATGGTGAGCACCGCCCCCACGCCGATGGTCATGCCAAGTACCGCCAACCCGGTACGCATCTTGTTTCGCTTCAAGGCCTTTTGCGCTATTCGAAGACTCGTTGTCAGCATTATTTAGCACCTGTCCGTTTTATTCGTACTTGAGTGAAGCGATAGGAAGCACATTCGAAGCCTGCTTCGCGGGATAGTAACCGAAGAAGATGCCAACTGCCGCCGAGATGCCGAACGACAGCGCAACCGAAAGCGGAGAAACGTGCGTCGACCACTGCAATACCCTGGAGATCAAGAGCGAAGCACTGAAACCGATGGCAATTCCCAGCAGTCCTCCGGCAACGCTCAGAGTGATCGACTCGAGCAGGAACTGCAGCATCACATCGTGCGCTCGCGCTCCAACCGCCCGCCGGATACCGATCTCCCGCGTGCGCTCAGTCACCGAGAGCAGCATGATGTTCATGATGCCGATGCCGCCCACGATCAGCGACACCGTCGCGATAGAAGCCAGCAGCGCGGTCATCGTCGCGCTCGCCTGATCCAGTGTCTTGCCCAGCTGGTCCAGTGTCACCTTCTCGAGCGTGGCCGCATTGCCCATCACCGACCGCTGCATATCCGGTCTCATGCCACCGGCGGTCAGCGCCTTCCGGGCCTGGCTGATCACCTGAAAGTCGTCAGGCTGCTTCGGCCCGATCTTATGCCGCGCGCGCAGCAGCTCCGTGATGTTCTTGGAGACCCGGGTTACGTCGCCGGTTGAGACCGTGGTGATCGTAATGTCGTTCAGCTTCCCGAGGTTGAGCAGCTTCTGGACGGTAGTGACGGGAACGTAGATCGCGTCGAACTCGTCGTCTCCCGGCTGCGGCACGACCATCCAGCTGCTGCTGCTGATGACGCCGGTGACCTTGAAGGGCGTGTTCCACATCGTCACCGTCTTGCCGACAGGATTGTCCTTGCCGAAGAGCTTCTCGGCGACGATGCTGCCGAGGGCCATCACATGCTCTGCGTTCGCTTCTTCACGTTTGCTGAAATAGCCGCCATGAGTGAAGACCCAGGCTCGGCTTAATCTTCGGCATCGCGACGTCGTCGCCGTGCATGCGTGTAAACCAGCGTTGTCCGTTATAGGCAACGTGGGCATTTATGTGGATGCCTTCTGAGACGTACTGCACGCCAATCATCTTGCGGATAGCATCCGTGTCTGCAATGGTAAGCGTTGATGCCGCACCCAGGCCGGCCTCAGAGTCACCGAGTCTCTGCCGGGAGGTTGGATGATCATGGACCGCGAACGGATCATCCTCTTCATGGAAGAGGTCGGGCCGCAGGCGCGCGGTCCCGGGGGTGTAGGTTCCGCTGCCGAAGTGCGGCGCGGGACCGTGGCCAAGATAGTATGCGCCGGGCTCGATGGCGTCATCGGGCGCGGCCTCCTGCTGGAGCTGGTAGTTGCCGGCTTTGACGACGATCAGGTTCATGCCGGCGGCGCGCACCTGGTCCTGGATCGCGGACTGAGCCCCGGAGCCGAGCGCGATCATAGTCAACACAGTAGCAACGCCGATGGTCATCCCGATCATGGTCAGTGCGGTCTGCATCTTGTTACGCCGCAATGCCTTCAATGAGATGATCCAGCTCGTCTTGATTGCCATTATGCCGTCTCCTCAAGGGGCTCGGGCAACTCTGCCAGTTCGCCGCGCGCCGTGCGCCGTTGCTCATTCACGCCGTCAGAGACGATTACGCCGTCCTTGAACGTGATGATGCGTGAACCGTACGCCGCAACCTCGGGCTCGTGCGTAATCAGGATAATGGTGATGCCTCGCTCTTCCTTAAGAGACTGGAAGATGTCCATTACTTCTACGCTGGTGCGGCTGTCGAGGTTACCGGTCGGTTCGTCGGCCAATAGGATAGACGGATTGTTCAGCAAAGCGCGAGCAATCGCGACACGCTGCTGCTGACCGCCGGAGAGTTGGTTCGTGTGATGCTCAAAACGTGACTCCAGCCCGACTGCCGTCAATGCAGCCATGGCACGGCGACGACGCTCAGCAGCGGAGACAGGGTTGGTGCCATACAGCAATGGCAACTCGACGTTCTCGACCGCAGAGGTTCGCGTCAGCAGATTGAACCCCTGAAAGACAAAGCCGATCTTATTGTTGCGGACCGCGGAGACCTCATCGTCGGAGAGGTGAGACACATCCTTGCCGTCCAGGAAGTATTGCCCGCTCGTGGGCTGATCCAGACAGCCAAGGATGTGCATAAGGGTTGACTTGCCAGAACCCGAGGGGCCAACCACAGTGACGAATTCGCCAGCGTTGATATCGAGGGAGACAGACCGCAGGGCTTGAACTGAAACTTCGCCCATCTCGTAGGTCTTCGAAAGATTGCGAATTGAAATCACAGGCGTCTTAGATGTCATAGGTGGGCTCTTTGTAGTTGGGCGCCGCATGCGGCGTCATTTTTGACGAAGATGATAATAGCGTTGCTGCTAATGTCATCCATGGATTCCTACGCTTTCTCGAATCGATGCTGTTTTACTGTGCTTTCTCGAATCGATGCTGTTTTACTGTTGCGATAAATACAAGCCTACAAACTTGTTTCCGCTAACCGCCGCCAACGCGTGAAGAAACGCCGCGTTCTCCTGCCTGATGCTGCCCTGCAAAAACTTGTGGGTCATCGATCATCCACTGTGCATAGGTCTTCCAACGCGTATTGTTGTCGCCGCTGGAGCGCCGTTCCAACTGCTCTGCCATCAGATCTCTGCCATAGGTGTAGGTGGTAACGTAACTGCGGTATTCGTTGATGTATTTTTAATGCTGCTTCTGGGTGCGTCATGAGCGCTGCGTCTTCCAGCTTTGCGCCGGCCCGTTCAAACTCCAACTTGCCATCCAGGTACTCCCGCGCGACCTGTGGTTCAACTACGTGTAACCGATCAACGAGATCCTCGACCTGGAGATACAGGGCTGCACTCTTACTATCGAGTCCAGCTATCGGAAACAATACGTCCCGCTCGAAAGCGAGGCGCTTCGGTTCCGGAAAGGCGACGTTGAGAGCAAGCGTCGCCATCGACTCCGACAGCATCGACTGCGGACTGTAGGTCGGCTGCACCCAATATTCCTTCAGGCCTCTGCCCTGGATCAATTTTGCGTCGCGTATGGAGTTATACGTGTGGTGCCCCGGATAGGCTTCATGGCACGCCAGATTCAGGACTCTGTCGACCGTGAGCGCGAAGTCCATGTTGATTTGCAGCACACTGCGATAGTTTCCCTTGTACCGGCTGAATGCGCTCCATGGACGATTGCCTACGTACTCCACCGTGACATCCTCACCGGGAGGAAGTGAGATATGCGCCAAGGTCTCGGCGCGACAGCCCTGAAGAGCACGTTCCATTACTGCTGGAACCAATTTGGCAGGTACGATGAAGCGGCTATCGAAGTTCTGGTAACGCTCCGCGAGGCTTCCACCGCCGGGAAGTAAACCCTGCAGTTCGGCGTGTATGTGTGCAACGGCACTCTCGTCGTAATTTGCAGGAACGACGACACCGAAACTGGCCATCGTCTCCTGGTCGAAGCTACCCGGCACGCCTGCTATCACATTTACCCGGTTTGCGATGGCCTGGAGCTGCCTCAGGAGAAACAACCTCCGTGATTTACCCAGGTCGTCGGCTGGCTGCTCCCGCTTGATATTTTCCAGCAACTGTAACGCCGAAGAGCGGATAGAAGTCAGCGCAGGAGGCTGCTTCAGAATGTCAGCCACCATTGATTCAGGTCCGACATAATAGTCCAGCGAATCTGGATCCCGCTGCCCCAGCCCAACCGCAAGGCTCACATACTCCCGAACGTGTGAATCCATCCGAGTCGCGGAGGGATTTGAACAATTGGTCATAATAAGCGGCATCGCGCAAACCAGCGCTACGCTCGCCAACTTCAGCCCACTTTTGCGGATTGGAATCTGCTCAACCATCCAGTCGCTATCCACGGTCCTATTCGTCAAACAATAAATAAACTTAATGCTCTTTGGTCGGCGTGAACGACCTGCAAATCTCTACTGCCTGAAAATGCTCTAAGCCTGTAATGCGGGCTGCTCCACATGCGCGTGAAGGAAAAGCTGCTTACGACACGTCTTACAAGGACGTCAATAAACCACGGATCGATCGCTATGGATAGGACTGAATTACGAGCGCAATCAAAGCAGGTCGGTGGTGACTCAGTTTATTCAACTTAGACGTCCCATTCGGCCAATTCACGAATGCAACTACTTACCTTCGACCATGAAGGGTGCTTCTATTGCGTCTTCGACAAGGAAGGGTGCCGCAAAAGTGAGAGGCCTTCGACCATGAAGCCTCGCTCTCACCGATGAAAAGATGATATGGTGCGTTTCTCAGATTCTGTCGGCTTTCCTCATTCATGTCAAGCATTTTTCTTTCCAGTATGACGATAGCAAGCAGAATTGTAAGGTGTTTTTCGCTGGTGCTGCGAGGTTTCGATGAGGTGACTCAACTCATTGTCGGCCACATAGTTCGTCACCGTTGGGTAAATACCTTTTACGCAGACCTCAAAATCTGCCATACTGTGGCCACACGCGCGATCCGGGGTTTCCAAAGAAACCTTGGCTCCAATTTTCACACAGACGGCAGCCTCGCGACCTCTGTGCAGCGCGAATCCAGCAACGTAGCTGATCGGCCCTGACGCCGAATGATTGATTATCTAAAAACAACTGGAGCGCCTTTCTGAGGGGATCTATGTTCTTGGCTATGTTGCGTAAGACTATTTTGCAGTTTGTACAGAAACACCCACACGAGATGCGCGCCAGCCTAATCTCGTTCATTCCAGCACGTGCGATCTTCCTTTGCATGGTTTTGCTGTGTCCTGCAGTGCATGCTGCGAACACCGCGCCGCTTGCCGGCCAGTATTCACTTCAGGGCGGCACTCCTCTGACAGATGGCTATCTTCGGCTTAGCCAGATTGGCACGGATCCGCTGAAGCAGCGGATTGACCTGTGGATGACGCTGCCCAAGTCTACTGCCCCTATCCGCACTTATGCGGTGGAGATGACCAAAAAACTGCATATGGTCGTTGTCAGCTCTGACTTCTCGATCTTTCTGCACATCCATCCGGAGCTAAATGCCAGCGGCCACTTCTTGCTCGACCAAGAGTTTCCTAGGCCGGGGGTTCTACTACATCTACGCTGATGGCCTGCCCAACAACATGAATCATCAGGTTTTTCGGTTTGAAGTGAACATCGGTAGTGGTACGCCAAGAAATCGGACTCTCACGCCCTCAGGACGCGAGGTAAATGTTGGCCCCTATACCGTCGATATTAGTGATGTCCGCCTGCGCGCTCGCGCCATGGGCATGGTAGAGGTTCACATCGCAAAGGGCGATAAGCCGGCGACCGATCTTCATCCATATCTTGGCGCCGCCGGTCATGCAGTGTTCCTGAATGGTCAGGATCTGACCTACGTACATGTCCATCCCATGGCGATGGGGGCAAACATGAACATGTCGGGAGGGATGGACATGTCGTCGATGAATATGAATATGAATATGCCAGACATGCCGGATAATGCATCTTCTCCGCCTGACATGATGCTGCACATCATTCTCTACGAGCCTGGTACGTACAAGATGTGGCTTCAGTTCCGCGGTGGGAGCCAACTCTACGTTGCACCCTTCATTCTCACGGCGCAGTAGTTTGCCCTATTTGCCGCGCCTTCCGCTAGATATACGCAAGTAAACAGCGTACTTCGGGCGAATAATATTCGACTCTTGCTTTTTTTCTTTACATTCATTTGAATTGAAGGTACTTTACGGTCATCGGTATAACTTTCGTCGTCAATGATTCTGTGGCATCGTCGCACACGGATCTTGATCACAGCGTCACTGTTGACGTTTGCTTTGCGCCCCCCTGTCTGCGGCGGCTTGCTTAGTCGTCCTGTTTATCGACTTAGCCACTGCTGATCCTCGGAGTGGTACAGCAGCTGCTTCACGATCTACCTAAGTTTGGCATATGGTCATGCGGATTTTTCATCGGCGTCTCTGTTGACGTTTGCCCGCGCCCCCTTGTCCGCGGCATGTCCCTAGTCGTATCTCAATAGGTTTTGCAGCCGCCGGTGTGGTGTCTCCACGACGCCCCGCTCTTGATTTGTTTAGTGCACCTAAATTTCGGAGGCAACAATGCTTTCATTGTTCAAGCGTGTCAGCGTATTCCATCTAGTCATTCTCTTTGTTCTCCCGCTTTGCCTGGTCGCATCCCTACACGCCCAAACCACCACGGGAACCATCGCAGGCACCGTAACGGATATTCAAAACGCAGCCATCCCGAACGCCAATATCACCATCACCAACACCGGGACGGGTATTGCGAGGACAATCACAAGTGACGCTGGCGGACGCTACAGCGTCACGTCTTTGATCCCTGGCGTATATACGATCGAAGTCAAGATCGATGGGTTCAAGACCTCGAAGCTAACCGGCATTACTCTGGACGTCTCCCAGGTTCTGAATGAGAACATCACCGCCCAGGTCGGTGGAACCACTGAGACCGTCGACGTAACGGCGGAGACGCTCACCACCCAAACCTCGACCTCCGAGGTCGGCCAGGTCATCGACAATGCCAAGGTTGAAGAGTTGCCTTTGGCTAACCGTCAGTTTTATAACCTGGTCGAGATCGCGCCCGGTGTGGTTCCCCCGGCGCAGGCATCTACACTCGGCTTCCGTGGTGGATTCAACGTCAACGGCGCGCCCGAGACGGACAACCAGTTTCTCGTGAACGGTACCTTCAATAACGACATGGGTACCAACCAGCCTTCCTTCCGGCCGTCGGTCGAGACCATCTCTGAGTTCAAGGTTCTATCCGGCGTCTACTCCGCGGATTATGGGCGCTTTGCAGGCGGCCAGATTGTCATGATTACCAAGCAGGGAACGAACAAGTTTCATGGATCGTTGTATGAGTTCCTCCGCAATGGCGCAATCGAAGCCAAGCCCTGGAGTCCCACTCCGCAGACGCTGACCCCTGCCTTCAAACAGAATACATTTGGCGGCACAATCGGTGGTCCGGTGCTTCGCGACAAGGCCTTCTTCTTCTTTGGGTATGAAGGGCAGCGCATCCGTCAGCAGATTGTGGCGGCTTCGACGGTTCCGAACAGCTACGCTCTTCAGGGTTGTTTGCCGAGTAATGCCGGTTCGCTTTACAACCCATATACCGGTGCCTCGCTCGGGAGCACACCTGTAACGACTGGCGCTTGCGCTGGCGTACCTGGCGGTGGGTACGATATTACCAACATTACGGATGCGGCTGGTGTCAACCTGTGGACGACTCCTTCCGCGGTGCTCGGTCGGCAGTTGACCGGTCTTGCCTACCCCCTGCCCAACGTGGCTGCTTCGCTCAACTCCAACGCCACTCCGAGCAACAATTACAACTTCAGCGAAACCCGCCAGGAGACGATGAACGAGTACAACACGCGTGGCGACTATAAGTTGTCGGAAAAGGACTCATTCTCTGGTACCTGGAACTACTTCAGCGATCCCTCCTTTGAGCCGAATAATAGTCTCTGCTCCAACCGGACCCTGCCCAACTTTGGCTGCTTTACTAACCAGCTTTCTACCCTGGCGAATATCGGTGAGACTCATATATTCACGCCAACCCTCCTAAACGATGTCCGTTTCGGCTTTAGCCGACTGGTGCAGCCGCGTGTTCAGCAGGACAATACAACAATCGGCGCTGCATGGGCACCTCTTCCGGGCCAGCTTGGCCAGACTGCGGTTCCAAATAACTACGGTATTCCCAGCATCACTCTGACCAACTACACTTCGACTGGTGGTCAGACCAACCTGCCCCAGGACCGCTGGACTAATCACTTCCAGTTCTCCGATTCTGTCACCTGGATTCACGGACCTCACTCCTTCAAATTCGGTTTCGACATGACCGACGTCAAGTCCACCGAATACGAGGTGACGACTGGCCGTGGTTCGCTTACCTTTAGCAACTCCGCAGCTAACACCACCAACGCAAGCAATCACAAGGGCACCACTAACTACGCACTTGGTGATATGCTGCTGGGCCTTCCGTCGTCGTCCTCAGTTACTCCGACTGCGCTCCCGTACACTTACAATCGCTTCTCATCCTTCGACCTTTTCGCGATGGACGACTGGAAGGTGACTCCATACCTCACCCTCAACCTCGGACTGCGGTATGAGATAGATAATCCGGTCTCCGAGAAGTACGGCAATATCTCTACGTTCGTACCCTCAACGGCGAGCTTTATCATCGCCAACCAGGCTGGTGTGAAGACTCTCTACCAGACCGACCGCAACAACTTTGCTCCCCGGCTCGGCTTCGCGTGGCAGCCGTTGAAGAACGACAAGACGGTTGTCAAAGGAGCCTTTGGCATCTTTTATCAAGAGCCGATCCTCTATAACGAGTTCCTAAACTACAGCCTGCAGTATCCGGTTCGCTATCCTAAGTCCTTCACCTCAGGCGCAGTAAACTCGGCCGGGACAATCGCAGCCAGCCCCACGACCCTAACCCTCAATAATCCGTTCAACGCCGCCGATGTTCCACTCGCAGGTCAGGTTTATTGCCCGGCGGGTTCGACTTGCAATGGTGCACCCAGCCTCATCTCAAACTGTGGTGTCGCTTTATCGGCTCCTTGCCCTTTGACTCCAGTTGTCTCGGGAACCTCCATCGATCCGAAGTATGCCACTCCTTATTGGGATGAGTGGTCGCTCAGCATCCAGCGCCAGCTTACCCGCACCACGCTCGTCGAGGTTGGTTACTACGGTTCCAAGGGCTCCCGTATCTCAGGAAGCACTTACATCAATTACAACACCTTGGGAGCCACCACCGCTGCAACGGCCGCTTCTCAAGCACAACGCGTCTGGTCCCAATGGGGGGCTATTCAGGACCACAAGACCGGGCTAAACTCCGAGTACGAGTCGTTGCCGGTGCGGCTCGAAGAGCGAGCCCAGAGTGGCGCGAGTATCCTCGTCTCGTACACCTACGGCAAGTCCTTTGACGAGCTCACCGCCGCCCAGAATCCCAACCCGAACTATATCGATCCGCAGACTGGAAGGGCGGGTAGCCAGAAGGGTGACCGCGGGCTCTCAGCCTTCAACGTGAAGCATCGGCTGGTTATCAGCCCCGTCTACCCGCTTCCATTCGGCAAGGGGCAGATGTGGCTCAACAAGGGCGGCGTCGCCGGCGCTATCGCCGGTGGATGGAAGATATCCGGTATCTTCCAGTACTCCACTGGAAGGCCATTCTCCACCACCGATTCCAGCGTTTCCAGTGGCAGTTACAACGGGTCTAGCAGCGGCTCGAACGATCGGCCGAACTTCACCTCCAACCCGAATGGAGCGGATGCCCTTTCGAGCAAGGGAACCCGCAACGCAAAGGAGTGGTTCAATATCTACGCCTTTGACTACTCGACCACCGCAACTGCTTACAACAAGTTGTCCACTACGACCACTGGCGGCCGTCAACCGGGTACCTTTGGCAACTCGGCCCCCTACACCATTATCGGTCCTGGCTGGGACGAGATCGATCTCACCGTCGGCCGAATGTTCTCCATCAAGGAGTGGGCGAAGGTTGAGTTCAAGGTGGATGGCTTCAACATCGCAAACCACCCGAACTACCAAAATCCCTCGGGATCGTTTAGCGGATCGTATAGCAGCGGCGGGTTCGGAACTATCACCGCTGCCAACGGTATGCGTGAGATCCAGGGCAGTCTTCACGTCACCTTCTAAACTGACTGACCGTTGCTAAAAACTGTTAGACTCCACCATGGCCGGGAGGCAGAGGCAAAGCGCTCTGAGCTCCCGGCTAGGATTTGATCTCCACCCTCTTCATTCAAGTAGTACAATTTTGGCCAATTCCACCTACCTAGGCCAGCCTGCTCCTGTAACTGAACTCTTAAGTGATCATCAACCGGATCTGGAGAACCGATATGCGTCTTCGACTGTTGTTCGCAATGTGCCTGGTCGGCACACTGATTGGCTTCACAGGATGCAATACGAAGCCACAAACCGCAGCTGCTCCTGCAAAGCCGAAATTAGGAATCAACCCCTACGGCGCCGCGGGGACCAAACCGGATTACAGCAAAGTTCCACCCGATCTGTTGAAGGTCTTCAACTATATCGATGAGCACATCGATGATCATGTCGAGAACCTGCAGAAATGGATCCAGCAGCCCAGCATCTCCAATAGCGGCGAAGGCATTCCGGAGAGCGCCGAGATGGTCAAGGGCTTCTTCGATAAGCTTGGCTGCCAGACGACGCGAGTTTACGACGTCGGCATCACGGAATATGGCACCCCCGGCAATCCGGTCGTCTACGCGAAATGCGATGAGGGCGCTCCGAAGACGGTTGCGATTTACTGGCAGTACGACACGATGCCGGTCACTCAGCCGGAGAACTGGGTAGCTCCTCCGTTCGAAGCTCGGATCGTGGACGGTAAGACGGCCGGTCTTCCCAACACGCCGAAGGTCATCATCGGGCGCGGAGCTGCCAACTCCAAGGGCGGTGAGATGGCAGAGTTGAATGCTCTGATGGCTTACAAGGCCGTTATGGGCAAGCTGCCGGTCAACCTCATCTGGGTCGCTGAGGGCGATGAAGAGCGCATGGATATTGGTCTGCGCAAGTTCATGGCCGATCACTCCGACCTCTTCAAAGAAGCTGATGCTCTTTACTCCGGTGGTCCTTCGGAAGGCTGCGTTTACGTCGAGCTCACCACCAGCGGCAAGAGCTGGGGCCGCGGCCCGACGGTGTCGGACGTGCACGGTGTCATGAAACGTACAACCGACAGCCCGGCATGGCGCCACATGCACATGCTTGCTTCGCTGACCTCTCCGGATGGCAACACTCCGCTCATCAAGGGCTTCTTCGATGGTAAAGAAGAGCCGACGGCCGCCGAGAAGGAGCAGCTGAAAGCACAGGCCGCGAACATGAACCTCACCCGCATGGCCCAGAGCTCGGGTGTTGCGCGGTTCATGTCGGATGATCCGTACCAGGTCGCCTATGATGGCCGGTTTGGTACGTCGTTCAACCTGGACGGCATCTGGGGCGGCAACATGTACGCCGGCGGCGCCGGCGCTATCCTGCCGAACAAGATCACGTCGAAGCACAACTTCCGCTACGTGCCCAAGATGAATGGTCTGGACATCGTGAAGAAGCTTCGCGCACAGCTTGATGCCAACGGCTACAAGGACGTCGAGTTGAAGCTAATCGGCGACGTGCCATGGTCCCGCGGCTCCTCACCTGACACCGACATCACCCATGCGCACGAGGCGGCGGCGAAGATGCTCGGTCTTGGCGGCGGACGCCGTGGCGCCGGTGGTGGCGGTCAGGGTGGCGATCCTGGCGCTGCTCCTCCGGACAATGGCGGCGGCAGAAAGGGCGGCAGCTCCATGCCGGCCATTCCGCAGGAGTCGGCTCCGACGGGCGGCTACTGGCCGTCTTACCTCTTCGCCGATGGCGAGGTGGGTCAGAAGGTCGGCAGCGTCAGCATCCCGATGGGCCAGGGCGGGGGTGGCGGGGGTGGCGGCGGTCGTGCTCACGCAGCCAACGAATACTACGTCGTCGAGGCAGCTACCTGGCAGGGTGGCATGGCAACCGCGGAGAAGAACGTCGCGGCTACGATCTGGGAGTATTCGCAGATCACGACGGTTCCACCGAAACCGAAGACCACAGCGAAGTAGTTCAGTCGCTGTTCGAACCTGAATTGCAGTAATGAGGAGGGCCATCAAATTGGGTGGCCCTTCTTTATTGCGTACCAGCGGTGCCTCCAGACCCTTGGGAGATTTGCATCTCTGCTCGAGGGGGGGACACCCCCTATTGCCCGGGGACAAAGTCCTTGTTTTTATTGACTTGCAGGATGATGGTGTCTGCAAAATCCTCTAAACAAAGGACTTATGGCTAAAATAGCCAGAATCAATGAGTTAGGCCCAACGGGTGGCGGGGCCCTGGCTGACTGTCCTAGCTGGATCTCTCAGAACCGAAAGACCTTTCGTTTATTTTCAATCTTCTAGTTCTATTTTACTGAATGGCATATAACTAATGTTCACTTTTCTTTGTCGAGGTAAGTGCTGATGGGATTGGAGTTGGTGGATTTTTGCGTGGCGGTGGGGCTTGACATGCGATTTTGCTTAGGGATTTCGCGAAAAATAGTTGGAGGCTAACAGCCGACCGCGGATCTGTGGATAACCGCGGATTTGAAAACAGGAACGGGGATAGAAGCGGGATAAAGGCGGATTAGAGCGAATCGGCTGAGATGGAACTGACAACAGCTAAGGCGATTGAGTATCAGTAATAAGTAATGAGTAATGAGTAAGAACAGGCAGCGGCGTTTTGGAATGAGGTATGAGCTTTGAGCTAAAGACAAAGGCTTCTGGGCTGGGATGGGGCATGGGTAGAGTAGCGGATTCCATTCGACTTCGCTCAGGACAAGCTCTCCGCTCAAGCGATTCACGGTGAGGCTGTGAATCGCTCCGGTCGAAATGGCAGGGTTTTGGGATGGAGAGAGAAGAACGAGGAACGGCGCGTTCATCCGTGGGTTTGTTTTGCAGGCCCGATTATGAGACCGCGTGAATAGGCCGCCGGAACGGGTAGGGTCTCGGCGTCTCTCAGAAGGCGAAAGCAAAGGCGATTTTGGGAATCAGCAACGAGTAACGAGCAATGAGTAACGAGCTAAGGACGAGTGCAATAGCAAATTGATCGATGGCTGGGTTGGATCAGGAGGAAGAGAACAACCCCACGATATCCTCGCCTTTGGCTCGGCGATCATGGGGCACCCTTGCGACCTTCGATCATGGGACACCCGATTTGAGGGTCAGGGCGGTGGGGTTGAGTTTGCCGATGCGGCCGTTGGGGCCTACTACGAAGGGGAGGGATAGGGCGTTCCAGTTCTTGTCTGAATCCTCGGCTTCGCCGGGAGCGGGCTGGAGCGCGTGCCAGTTTTTGCCGTCGTCGGTGGAGATGTCGGTTCCGTTTGGGCCGACGGTGATCCAGGTTTTGGATTTTTCGTCGTAGGCTACGGCGGAGCGGTAGCCGTGGGGTGGGGTTTGGGAAGTGTGCCAAACGCGCTCATCGGTGCCCTCGTAGCTTGGATCGTGACCCGCCACCTTGTAGGCTGCTCCACCTTGGGTGTTTGGCTTTAAGTAGTCTCCGCCGACTGCAACCATTGCGATTGGGGCGTCTTGATCTTTCGTGTTGAGTCCTATCGAAAAAACGCCGCTGCTTTCTCCTGTTCGTTCGATCGGGAGAGTCTCAAAGGCCCACCAACCATAATCCTTGGGACATCTTTTGGCACTCTTATGATCAGAGTAGGGGCACGGAAGTTCGCCAAAGCTCGATTCAAGAAAGACTGCGCCCTTATTTAAGTTTGCAATCGCGAAGAAGAAATTCGGATTTGATGGCATTGCAATTGACGAATTGCTAGCGGCAAATATGGCTGATTCATGTGAGGTGATCCGAAGCTGGTCATCGTTTCCAAACGGTTGCCACTTTATGCCTCCGTTCGCCGTGTATCTCGCGTAAAGCTTACCGTCAACCGGATCGCCCATAAGTACTCCGAAGTTTCTGTTTTGAAAACGAATTGCGTCCCAGAAGCCTTCTTTGTCTGGGTTGGTGAAGACGAGCTTCCAGGATTTGCAGGCGTCGGTGGTTTTGTAGAGGCGGGAGAGGTCTCCTTTGCCGCTGGACATGACGATGGCGGTGTTGGCGTCGAACGCCTGGATGCCGCGGAAGTCAAGTTTTTCTGCGTTGGGTGGGGTGGTGCAGGGGAGCCAGTCGTGCCGCCATCGGTGGTGCGGAGGACTGTGCCGTTGGCGCCGCTGGCCCATGCGACGTCGCTTGAGAGGGCGTGGATTCCGCGGAGGCTGGCGGTGGTGTGGGAGTCCTGCAGCCGCCATTGGGCTTGTGTAGTGGCGGTGAGGAGCAGCAGGGTTAAGGTGAGGCGCATGGGGATACTTTATGACAGATTGCATGGATTGGATGGGCTCAAAAAATGACGGCGGAGGTTTGGGCTGTTGCAAAGGCCCGGGGCTAAAGCCCTTTCCAATTCGCTGCTCTATTCAGGGGCCTGAAGGCCCCTGCTCCCTCCGGGTCGCCCCTTGCGGGGCGAGGAGCGGCGCGTTCATGTTCGGTTTGTTACGCAGTTCCACTCGCTCCCCACTGGGAGCTAAGGGCTGCTTGCCGTGGACGCCGTCGTGCAAAAGCAAAGGCAAAAGCAGATTCTTACCCCTTCGACTGCGCTCAGGGCGCGGAATGACAAACAAAGGGCAAAGACAAAGGCAACGGCAGGCTGGGCGATCGGATTACATTCCCACCCATGTCGCGATGAGGCTGCGCCATGGATGGGGCACCCGCGCTTTGTGCCTTGGCGGGAGAAAGGCAACAGCAAGGTGGGCTGGCGAGTTGATTGTATTACCGCTCGTGTTGCGATGAATCCGTGCCATGGATGGGGCACCGTGCAGCAGTGCTGGTGGCGCGAAGAGAATGACCCCACGAAAGCCTCGCCTTTGGCTCGGCGATCATGGGGCACCCTACGATTATGGGACACTCACGATCATGGGACGCCCTACGATCATGGGACGCCCTGTTTGACTCGATTTGGGTTAGCTGCCGATGAGTTGCTGGCCGCCGTCGATGTCGTAGGTGGCGCCTGTGAGGGCGGTGTTGGTCATGATGTGTACGGCGAGCGCGGCTACGTCGGTGGGTTGGACGACGCGGCGAATGGGAAGTGTGGTGCGGAGTTGATTGCGGCGTTTTTCGAGGTCATCGCCGAGGAGCGTGGCGGATAAGGGTGTGTCGACGAAGCCGGCGGCGATGAGGTTGACTCGGATGGGCGCGAGCTCGAGGGCGAGGCTGGCTATGAGGGCGGGGAGGGCCATGGTGACTGTCGACGAGATGGCGAGACCGACGCCGGGGCGGCGGGATCCGGTGCCACCCATGAAGAGCAGCGTGCCTCCCGGTCTAACCCTGCCGATGGAGCTGCGGGCGATTTGGAGCGCGAGCAGGATGTGGACGTCGATGTGGTGGCTCACTTGTGCCAGGTCCATGTCGGCGAGGCGGCCGTAGTATGGCTGTCCGGCTGTGACCATGATGTGGTCGATGGTGGTCGGCAGGGTGTGGAAGAACCGTTCGAGGGCGGCGGAATCGTTTGCGTCGAAGGCCGCGCTGCTCATCGCTTGAAGCTCGGTTGCGGCGCTTTGGAGGCGCTCGGGATTGCGGCCGGTGAGGATCACACTCGCTCCCTCGGCGCGTGCTCGCCGGGCGGTTTCGTAGCCGATGCCGGCGCTGCCGCCGATTACGGCGACGGTTTGTCCGAGGAGTTCGGGTTCGCGTTGGATGGGAGGGGTGGTGGCGCTCATGATTGCTCTTGATTGCTCCGGAATCTGTGATCGGGAGAATCTGTGATCGGAGTTTGGCGGCTGGCCGTGCGAAGCAACTTGCAGGGAAAGATGGGCCGGAAAAGGTTATATCTGGATGCTTCTCGGAGAGAATTTTATCCGAACTGGCGGGAGAATGGTGGCCGGGAGATGGGCAGCCGTGCTAATGGGGAAGAGAATAACCCCACGATAGCCTCGCCTTTGGTTCGGCGATCATGGGGCACCCGTGCCCGATTTGGTGGTGAGGGCTTCGGGGCGGAGTTTGCCTATGCGGCCGTTGGAGCCCACTGCGAAGGGGAGCGAGAGGGCGCTCCAGTTTTTGTCGGCGTTGGGTGGGTCTGGGTTGGGGGGTGTGGGGTTGGGTTTGAGGGGGCGCCAGGTGCGGCCGTCGTCGCGGGAGATGTCGGTGCCGTTGGGGCCTACGGTGATGAAGGTGTTAGTGGCTGCGTCGAAGGCCACGGAGGAACGATAGCCGTGGGGTGGGGTTTGGGCGGGGTGAAACATCGATGGGTCACCCATGCGGAAGTCCATCAGGTCGGTGGTCCAGGCGGTGTCGGTGCGGTTGTCGGGGGCTTGGTCGTCGCCGCCTACGGCTACCGCGGTGCCGTTGTTGGTGTTCTTGGCGATGGAGTGGCAGCCGCTGGATTGCTTCTGGCGGGTGGTTGTCTTGAATCGTTCGCCGAGCAGATTTCGAGAGAACTGGAGACTGGCGTGGCCGGGCTGGGGACCATTCGCTGTAGAGCTGCTGCCGATTCTACTGGAGAAGGAGATGAGGCGCGGGCCGCCGAGGCCGCCGGTGCAGAAGGCGCGATAGCCGGGGTCGTTTGGCATGACGAGCAGGGTGGAGTTGCTGGCGGCGAAGGCGGTTTCGCCCTTGAGGTCTTCGGCGGGCTGGAGTGTTTGGGACTCCCATCTTGCGCCGCCGTCGAAGGTGAGACGGACGGCGAAGGCGTGGTCGACGGGACTGCCGAGGAGGACGCCTTCGTCGCGGTTGCGGAACTTGATGGCGTCGAAGGAGCCATCCTTGTCGGGGTTGATGAAGAGGAGCTTCCAGGTGTGGCAGGCGTCGGTGGTCTTGTAGAGGCGGGAGAGTGGGCCGCGGCCGGAGGACATGACTATGGCGGTGTTGGCGTCGAAGGCGTAGACGGCGCGGAAGTCGAGCTGGCCGGCGTTGGGCGGGATGGTGCAGGGCAGCCAGCTGGCGCCGCCATTGATGGTGCGGAGGATGGTGCCGCGGGCGCCGCCGGCCCAGGCTACGTCAGTTGACAGAGCGTGGATGGCGCCGAGGCTGGCGGTGGTGTGGGATTGCTGGAGCTGGAATTGGGCGTGAGTGGTCGCGGTGAGGAGCAGGATCAGGGCGGCGGCCTTGCGCATGGTGTGAGGATAATGCATGGGTATCTTCAGCTTCTGGCTAGAGCTGTGTATGGCAAAAGCGAAAGCAGGAGCGTAGCTCCTGCTTTCTGGGTTTGACGGTGAGCGCGAGCCGTCTAGGTGCCGGTGCGGAGCTCTTCGCCGAGGATGATAGCTTCGGCGATTTCGCGCATGGGTTTGCGCTTCTGGCGGCTTAGTTTCTGGAGGGTGAGGTAGGCGTTCTCTTCATCGAGGGAGAGTTGCTTTTGCAGGATGCCCTTGGCTCGCTCCATCAGCTTGCGGGTTTCGAGCTGGCGCTGCATCTCGGCTTTTTCGGTTTCGATGCGGGCCAGTTCGAGCTCGGCTCCTACGAGGAAGCCGATGGTGGTGATGAGACGGACCTCGCGCTGGGTGTGGTGGTGGGGCTGGCGGTGCTGGAGGTTGATGACTCCGACGACGCGGCTGCGGCAGAGGATGGGGACCGAGAGGAAGGCCTCGTAGAGGTCTTCGGGGAGGTCGTGGAACATGCGGAAGCGCGGATCGGTGGAGGCGTGGGCGGCGATGGCTACTGTCTCGCGGTGCTCGGCTACCCAGCCGGTGATGCCCTGGCCGACGGCGATGCCGAGGCGATGGACGAGATCGGGATGGGGATTCTTGGAGGCCGAGAGGACGAGCTGATCGCCCTGCAGGACGTAGACCAGGCATGAATCGCAGCGGACGAGGTCGGAGATGAAGTCGAGGATGTGCTGCAGGATGGAGTCGAGGGAGTCGTGGGCGGCCATGCGGCTGCCGATTTCGTGGAGGAACTCGATGTCCTGCGAGTCTTCGATACGCTTGGTCAAGTAGTCCATTGGTAATACTCCTGAGATCTGGGGTAGTTCGGTGGTTAGGGTTCGCAGGCTCTAATTTGTTGCTTGACTTAATGGCTGCGATAACCTTTTTGTTGCAAGTAAAATTCTACCGTTCGTTCCAATGCCGCGTAATGGTAAGTCGCGGCGAGCCTGAGGATATCTGGTTCATTCGGAGATGACCTCGCAGTACTCGGCGGTTGGAGGGCAGGAGCAGAAGAGGTTGCGGTCGCCGTAGACGTTGTCGATGCGATTGACGGGCGACCAGTACTTGTCGGTGTGGCGCGAGGTGGGCGGAAAGCAGCCCTGGGCGCGAGTGTACCTGCGGCCCCAGACCTCGTCGGCGAGATCGAAGACGGTGTGCGGGGCGAAGCGGAGGGGACTCTGGTCGGCGGCGAGCTTGCCGGATTCGATGTCGGCGATCTCGGAGCGCATGGCGATCATGGCTTCGCAGAAGCGGTCGATCTCGACTTTGGACTCGGTCTCGGTGGGCTCGACCATCAGGGTGCCGGCGACGGGGAAGCTCATGGTGGGGGCGTGGAAGCCGTAGTCCATGAGGCGCTTGGCGAGGTCGTCGACGTTGACGCCGACGGAGGACTTCAGAGGGCGGGTGTCGAGGATGCACTCGTGGGCGACGCGGCCGTTGTGGCTCTTGTAGAGGACGGGGTAGTGGGGGTCGAGGCGCGCGGCGATGTAGTTGGCGTTGAGGATGGCGACTTCGGTGGCGCGGGTGAGGCCTTCGCCGCCCATGAGCAGGATGTACGCCCAGGAGATGGCGAGGATGGAGGCCGAGCCGTAGGGAGCGGCGGAGACGGGGCCGACGATGGCAGCTGGCCGTTGAGCTCGGGGTGGCCGGGCAGGAACGGCGCGAGGTGCTTGCCGACGCCGATGGGGCCCACGCCGGGACCGCCGCCGCCGTGGGGGATGCAGAAGGTCTTGTGGAGGTTGAGGTGGCAGACGTCGGCGCCGAACTTGCCGGGGTAGACGAGGCCGACCTGGGCGTTGAGGTTCGCGCCGTCCATGTAGACCTGGCCGCCGTTGGCGTGGACGATCTCGCAGATCTCGCGGATCTCTTCTTCGAAGACGCCGTGGGTGGAGGGGTAGGTGATCATGACGCAGGCGAGGATGTCCGCGTACTTGGTGGCCTTTTCGCGGAGGTCTTCGACGTCGATGTTGCCCTCCTCGTCGCAGCGGACGCCGACGACTTCCATGGCGGCCATCGGGCGGAGGCGGGGTTGGTGCCGTGCGCGGAGGCGGGGATGAGGCAGATGTTGCGATGGCCTTCGCCGCGGCTGCGGTGGTAGGCGCGCGATGGCGAGCAGGCCGGCGTACTCGCCCTGCGCGCCGGAGTTGGGCTGGAAGGAGAAGGCGGCGAAGCCGGTGATGTCGCAGAGCTTTTGCTCGAGCTCGGCGATCATCTCGGCGTAGCCGAGGGCCTGCTCGCGGGGAGCGAAGGGATGGATGTTACCGAACTCAGGCCAGGTGACCGGGATCATTTCGGTGGTGGCGTTGAGCTTCATGGTGCAGGAGCCGAGAGGGATCATCGCGCGGTCGAGGGCGAGGTCGCGGTCGGCGAGGCGGCGCATGTAGCGGAGCATTTCGGTCTCGGAGTGGTACTGGTTGAAGACCGGGTGAGTGAGGAAGGCGCTGGTGCGCCGGAGGGACGCGGGAATGGTCTCGATTGCTTCGACAGAAGCGAAGTGATGGGCGCCTCGCCGAAGCAGGACCAGAGGGTCTCGATGAGAGCCGGGGTGGTGGTCTCGTCGAGGGAGATGCCGAGACGGGTCTCGCGGCGGCCGGTGGTGGAGTGGATGTGGCGGAGATTGATGCCGGCGTCGACGGCGTGCTGGTGGATCTGCTCAGTGAACTCGCCGGTGTCGACAGTGATGGTGTCGAAGAAGCTTTCGGGCTCGACCTTGAAGCCGAGAGCGGTGAGGCCGGCGGCTAGTTTGGCGGTGAGCTTGTGGACGCGGGCGGCGATGGCCTTTAGGCCTTCGGGGCCGTGGTAGACGGCGTACATGCCGGCCATGACGGCGAGCAGAACCTGCGCGGTGCAGATGTTGGAAGTGGCCTTCTCGCGGCGGATGTGCTGCTCGCGGGTCTGGAGGGCGAGGCGGTAGGCCTGCGCTCCGCGGGAGTCGATGGAGACGCCGACGAGGCGGCCGGGGAGATTGCGCTTGAAGGTGTCGCGGGTGGCGAAGTAGGCGGCGTGCGGGCCGCCGTAGCCCATGGGCACGCCGAAGCGCTGGGAGGAGCCGATGGCGATGTCGGCGCCGAGCTCGCCGGGCGAGGTGAGCAGGGTGAGGGCGAGAGGATCGGTGGCCATGACGGCGACGGCTCCGGCGGCGTGGAGGGCGGCGATGGAGGCGCGGTAGTCGACGATCTCGCCGTGAGTGCCGGGGTATTGGAAGATGGCGCCGAAGACGCCCTGGCATCATGCGGGGAGCAGGTCGGTGGCGGCGTCGCCGATGATGAGGCTCCAGCCGAAAGGCTTGGCGCGGGTCTCGAGCAGTGCGATGGTCTGGGGGTGGCAGTTGCGGTCGACGAAGAAGACGGTGGACTCGGATTTTGCTCCGCGCTTGGCCATGGCCATGGCTTCGGCTGCGGCGGTGGCCTCGTCGAGCAGCGAGGCGTTGGCGATGTCGAGGCCGGTGAGGTCGCAGATCATGGTCTGGAAGTTGATGAGGGCTTCGAGACGGCCCTGCGAGATCTCGGGCTGGTAGGGGGTGTAGGCGGTGTACCAGGCGGGGTTCTCGAGGATGTTGCGCTGGATGACGGCGGGGACGATGCGTGCCGTAGTAGCCCTGGCCGATGAGTGAGGTGAGGACCTGGTTCCGGGAGGCGACTTCGCGGAGGTAGGCGATGGCTTCGACCTCAGAGAGCGCGGGGCCGAAGGTGAGCTGGCCGGGATTGAGGATGGAGGCCGGGACGGTCTCGGCGATGAGCTGGTCGAGGGAGTCTACGCCGATGGTGCGGAGCATGGCGGTGACGTCGGCGGGGGATGGGCCGATGTGACGGTCGGCGAAGCCGGAGGTGTCCGCAGGCAGGCTGCTCTTTTGGGTTGCTGCGCGTTTCGAGGTCCCGGTTGCGATTGCCATTGCTGTTCTGCTCCTTGACGACTTGGTCAGGCGGATTCCTGAAGATGATTCAAAGACCGTTCAACACTCGGTGAAGGCGAGTGGACTTTCTGCGGTTGCGTAGAATTGGCGCGTCACGAGCGGGTGGACGCAGTGATAGGCGGTGAGACGGACTCCGTCGGGATGGGTGGCCGTGAGGCCGGCCTGATTGAGGACGAGGTGCTCGGAGCTGAGAAAGGGGACGGAGATGGCGCCGCTGAGACGGAGGGTTTTGGTGAAGATGATTTTGTTTAGAAGAGTGGGGGCGGTGGCGGGGGTGAATTGATCGAGCTCGAGTCCGCTGAGGCCGAGGAGCAGGGCGGCGGCTATGGGTTCAGCGGTGCCGGACAGGGCGAGCGCGCCGAAGAGCTCGATAAGGATAGAGGTCGGGGCGAAGCCCGCGCCGGAGTTGGAGAAGGCGGAGGCGAAGTGGCGGGCAGGCAGGATAGCTTCAGGGATGAAGACGGAGGAGACCTGGGCCGTGTAAGGGCTGGTTTGGATCGCGTCTTGCAGCTGCAGTTCCTGAATCACCATGGACGCACACCTCTTGAAGCTGAGGTTCAGCTTCTAAGCGCGCCCCTTCTGTATCTTTGCCTGAGATTGTTATCCCGTCGGCGGACACCCTCGGTGAGGGTGGCTCTCTCCAGAAGTTGATTTTGCTGGCCGCGGTCCTTTTGCCTGAGAGTTTCCGGGGCGGTTGCTCCTTCGGCGTCGGACTGGTCCGATCTCTCCCGCGACAGCATATTTTCTAATGATGACAGAAGTGTGACTGGTTTACCAAAAGAGGTACCCTGCTGGGGGCCATTAAACCTCTCTCTGAACCTTCAATGAAGCAAGAAGCTGTGTTTTTGAAACTAACTTGAATGTAGCGTGAATCTGGCCGCGAGGCAAATATATTCGCTCGGTCGGCTCCATTGCCGAACGATGGTGCGGTATTCGGCCGACGACTTGGGTCTTGAGGCGAGGGGACTGTCTCCCCGGAAAATACGCAAAGTATTCGATTCAGGGGGGATGGGTCTGGACCTCGGGTTTAGTGCGCGCCTATCCGGGTGTCAGGCAGAGTCGCAGGGGTTGGGAGGGCTGATTTGAGGGGGTTTTTGGGGCTGCTTTTTGTCAAGGGCAGGAGGATTGTTGGTCTCAGGAGCGATGGATGCTGAGGCGGATTCCCGTGCCCCGGAAGTGGCAGTGGAATCTGCCGGACGGCTGTAACTTATGAGGCGAGCGATGCTCTAACTTGGGTCAGATTGATAAAACGCGACCGATAACCGCCCAGCTCGAAGGTTGGTGAGTGGTCGTAACTGTTATGAGAGAAGTGGTTTTATTTTGAAGAGCAACTATTTGTTGGCGGTCATGTTTTGATTTTCTAGTCTGGTCTTTTGGCTTTGAAGAGCCGGGGATGATGAGGAGTGTTACAGGATCGGGGCGATGTCCAGGAGCGGGGAACGGGACGAAGGGCAGATGCTGGCCAGGATCCTGGCCGGAGAGACGCAACTGTTCCATGAACTGATACGGCCCTACGAGCGAACGGTATATATGGTCGCGCTGGGGATGTTGAAGGACGAAAGCGAGGCGGAGGATGCGGCACAGGAGGCGTTCCTGAAGGCGTACTGTGCGCTACGGCGGTTCCGGTCGGAGTCGAAGTTCAGTACGTGGCTGGTGAGCATTGCGATCAACGAGGCGAGGAGCAGGCTGCGGCGGAAGAAGAGCTCGCGAACGGAGTCGCTGGATGTGAACTGGGATGGAGAGAGCGAGGAGCAGGTGAAGGTGTCTCCGGCGGTGTTGACGGATTGGCGCGAGATTCCGTCGGAGGTGCTGGAGCGGGGCGAGGTGCGAACGATGCTGAAGGCCGCGGTGACGGCGCTGCCGGAGATCTATCGCGAGATATTTGTGCTGCGCGAGGTGGAGGAGTTGAGCGTGAATGAGGCCTCGGAGCTGCTGGGAATCAGCGGAGCACTGGTGAAGGTTCGTCTGCATCGCGCGCGCATGATGCTGCAGAAGACGCTGGCTCCGCAGTTGAAGAATGTGGCGGCGCCGGTGGGGTCGAAGCGCAGGAGGTTCCCATGGTTCTAGAGTGCAGTCATGTGTGGGAATACATCTCCGGGTACCTGGATGGCGGGCTCGATCCTGAGGTGCTAAAGGATGTGCAGCGGCACCTGGACCACTGCGAGATATGCTCGGCGGTGCTGGATTCGACGCGGAATATCTTGATACTGACGGCGGACGATCGGGTGTTCGAGCTGCCGGTGGGGTTCAGCGAGCGGCTGCATTCGCGGCTGGAGCAGGCGTTTGCGGATGGGCTGGCAGTGGAAGGGTAGGCTTCGCTCACCAGGTTAAACCAGCATCTTTTCAAATTTGTAACTTTAATTATCACAAATACTGGTTGGTTTGCGCCATCAATTCTCGGTAGGCACTTTCTCTACGTGATCGATCACCAGCATCTCGACGGGTACCTTCTGTGGCTCCAGCTTCAACCCGAGTTGCTCCTGCAGGGCTGTAAAGAATGATGGCAACTGCGAATCCGTTGATTCCAGCGGAGCAAACTTCAGATCGACATCGTAGTTTCCTGTCAGTCCGGTTTTATCCACTACGGGACGGTTCGCGGGCTTGCCCAGTAGTACGGTAAAGACCGAGAGCGGCATGTTCTGCATCTTTAACTCGGTTCGCGCCATGGTGGGGGTAGCGGAACCTCCGTTGCTCACCGTCAGCTTTGGTCCGCCCTTCGCGACCACCAGCGCGTATCCCTCCATCTCTCTTGTTTCGCGATGCGTTACGAGGTGAAGGCGCTCGGCGAGCAACTGTTGCAACGGGGCCTGCAGTTGCTTATAGGTCAGGCCAACACCGCCCTCAGCCTTGGCTGAGATGTCATACTCCGTGCCGAACCACTCCGGCCTTCCCGCGATTTTGTTGGCGTCGATCTCGTATGCCAGCTGAATCAAAATCTTCAGCGGAGCATTCGTCACCACAAAGGTCGAAGCTCCCGGAGGGCTGAGCGTTGTGGATCCATGATCGGGTGGCGACATGCGCATAGAAGCCACCTCAAACGCTGGCTTCTTCGGGGTATCACTCGTCGTCTGCCCCACGCCGGCGGACACGCCTGCCAGGCTTACTACAAGAAGCAGCATCGTCTTCCAAACGGGAATCATTCTCATCTAAATTGCTCGCAGTCAGGGAACACTTGGCCTTGACACCCACGATAGAATAAAAAGAAGATTGACTCCGCGGCCCGGCCTCGCGCCGGGTCTTTGATTTAAACATCGGGCAGCACGAAGTCCGGACCTAAAGTATTTCTTTCGAATACTTTGACGACATTTTGGCGGGGGAGGGGTGGGTAGTAGTATTGAAGAATCGATGAGCGGATTTAACGATAACCAGCGCCAGAGCGCGATACTGCTGCTCGCCCACGGCACGCCCAATGTGCTCGGCGAGATGGCTGAGTACCTGAGCAAGGTGACAGGCGGACGTGCGCTGCCGGACGCGGTGGTGGAAGAGCTGCAGCATCGTTATGCGCAGATTGGGCTTGGCGAAAAACGCGGCGCTGAGGCGCCTCCGCTTACGCGCTGGACGCTGCGCCAGGGCGCGCTGCTGGGTGACGAGCTTGGGGCGCACGTGTTTGTGGGGATGCGCAACTGGCATCCTTATATTGCGGACGTCGTCGCGGAGATGCGAGCGGAGGGTTTTAGAAAGTTCAAGGCGATTTGCCTTGCGCCGCAGAACTCGCGCACGAGTGTGGGGCTGTATCGACGCGCCGTGCTCGCTGCCTCTGAGGGCATGGAGGTCGAGTTCGTTGCGGGCTGGGCGGACAATCCGCTACTGGTGCAGGCCTTCGCGGAGAAGCTGTGGCCGGTGTGGGCTGAGGCGTGTGCTGTTACGGGGGCTCGCGTGCCGGTGCTGTTTACGGCGCACTCGGTTCCCTGCCGCACGATCATGACGGGCGAGGCGGCTGCGGGGCGGCCGGGGTTGTCGCCGGCGGACTCGGGGTCTCGTCCGAGCGCGATTCCTACCGGGCCGGACTCTTATCCTGTGGAGGCGAAGCGCACAGCGCAGCTGGTTGCTGCGCGGCTTGCCGCGGTGGGACTGCGCGACTCGGAGTGGTACTTCGCGTTTCAGAGCCAGGGGATGAGCGGAGGGCCGTGGATTGGGCCGACGGTGGAAGAGACGCTGACGGCGATTCGCAATGAGGGGCATCCGGGTGTGGTGATGCAGCCGGTAGGCTTTCTGTGCGATCACGTCGAGATTCTGTATGACATCGACATTGCTTTTGCCGAGACGGCGCGGGAGCTCGGGCTGCGGTTGTGGCGCGCTGAGAGTCTCAATGATTCGCCGACACTTATCAAGGCGCTTGCACAGATAGCGTCCGGGGCGTCGGGCGCGGAGGTTGATGAGGTACGGACTGTTGCGCCGGCCTCGGTTTAGTTTTCCTGTTGGCATTCCCCAGCTCTTTTGTTTGCGATTTCGTAGCGTGGCGGAGGAATCTGCGTCTGGTCTTGTGCCACACTTCCTAAAGACATGAAGCGCATCGCAATTATCGGCGGAGGAGTTGCTGGTGCAACGGCTGCTTACGAACTGGCGAAGCTCGCGCGCGAGGGCGCGGCGGTTGAGGCGACTCTTTTCGAGTCTACGAACCGGCTGGGCGGGATTGTAGAGACGGTTCGCGAGGGTGGGTTTGTTATTGAATGCGGCCCGGACGCGTGGGTGACGGAGAAGCCGTGGGCGCGAGAATTGGCTGAAGAGCTGGGTCTCGCGGGGGAGTTGTTGGCGTCGAACGACGCTGCGCGGCGGACCTACATTCTGAAGGACGGGGTGCTCAAGACCATTCCGGATGGGATGAGCATGATGGTGCCGACGGCTTTTGAGACGCTGGATGAATCGTCGCTGTTCAGCGAATCGGCGAAGGAGTCGTATCGCGATGAGCCGGGGCGGGCTAGGGAACTAAAAGCAACTGTTCCGGTTACAGATGAGTCGGTGGCCAGTTTTGTGGGGCGGCACTTTGGGGCGGAGGTGCTGGAGACGATTGCGGCGCCGCTGCTGAGCGGAGTTCTGGGAGGCAGCGTCGAGACGCTGAGCGTGCGGGCGGTGATGGCTCCTTACGTTGCGATGGAGCGCGAGCACGGCAGCCTGGTTGCGGCGCTGCGGGCTAAGACTGGCAGGAACTCAGGGGCCAAGCCTGCCCTGTTCACCAGCCTTCGCGGCGGGTTGGCCACGCTGATCGAGCGCATGGTCGCTGCGATTCCTGCGAACTGGCTGCGGATGCACACCGGGATAGTGGAGATCGACCGCCATGATGCGGGTTGGTCTGTCCAGCGCTCGCCGGGTGGGCAGTCTCGGTTTCATCACGGGCATGCTGCGCAGGCTGAGTGCTTCGATGAGCTGATGATTGCGACGCCTGTGGATGTGACGCGTGATCTTCTGGCTCCGCATGATGCTCGCGCCGCTGCGCTGCTGCAGATGGATTCGAGCTCGGCGGTGATCGTTGCGTTTGCGCTGCAGGATGCGTCGCGTTTCCCGCTGCCGCCGGGATTTGGCTTTCTTGTCCCGCCGGTTGCATATGGCGCGGGCAGCTCGGACGGGACGAATTCGTCGCAGTCGCAGAGCATGCTGCTTGCGTGCACGTTTACGGATCAGAAGTTCGACTATCGCGTGCCCGCGGGAGGGCGATTGATTCGCGCCTTTTTTGGCGGTCGAGCGGCGGAGCGGCTGATGCGCTGCAACAACGATGAGATTGCTTCGATTGCGCGGCTGGAGCTGGCGCGCATCCTTGGGCCTATGCCGGAGCCGCAGATTACAGTGATACGGCGCTGGCCGCGGAGCCTGCCGCAGTACGCGGTGGGGCATCTGGAACGGATGGCGGAGCTGGACGCGCTCGTGGCGGAGATGCCGGGGCTTTATCTGCTGGGAAATGGGTATCGCGGGGTCGGTCTGCCGGATCTGATACGCGACTCGCGCAATGCGGCGCGAGTTGCAGCGCTATCAACCCGCAATTAACGCCCGGTTAGAAGTGGTGATGGACTACGCGGTGGATGGTCTCTTCGATTGCGACCACTACCAATGTGATGATAGACAGCGCAATCTGCCAACGTTCCTGCCGCAGCTTCTTCGGGAGTGAAGACATGTCCAGGCGCCACTTTGCTGAAGGGCGATTGCGGAGGCGCCGGACCTGAGCTACCACGATGAGGTTCAGGACTGAGCCGATCACCGCGATGCTAATCATCGGGATTCGGAACGCGTTCTGGTGGATGAATCTTGTAGTTGCAAATACTGAAGAGGCTGCTGCCAGCGAAAGGAAGTTGATCACCAGCCTCCCGAAGCCCAGCCCCTGCATCAGCGTGCACATGCTCTGGATCACGGCAAACGCGAGCGAGGTCCATGCCACCGTCGGGAACCAGCGCTTCCGTTCACCGGCGTCTGAGCCGTTGACGCCGGCTACGCCGGTTTCGGGGGGAGAGAGTTTCGTCTCCTTCAATAGCTCGGTCGGATTAGCCATCGTTTCGTCATTATAGTGACGCCACGGCGAAAGTATCCATCACAGAGCTGAAGTTATGCTGAATGAGCGGTTAGGCGCGGATCTGTTTGATTTGATTGACGACGGCGATGACGTTTTCGACGGGGGTTCCGGGGACGATGCCGTGGCCGAGGTTGAAGATGTGGCCGGGGCGATTGGCGGCGGCGGCGAGGATCTCTTTTACGCGGGCTTCTAGGACGTTCGGGGGGGCGAAGAGGGCGATGGGGTCGAGGTTGCCCTGGACGGCTACACGGTAGTTGAGGTTGCGCCAGGCTTCGTCGAGGGGGATGCGCCAGTCGAGGCCGAGGACGTCGGCGCCGGTCTCGCGCATGGTGGGGAGGAGCGAGGCGGTGTCGACGCCGAAGTAGATGACGGGGACGCCGAGGGCTTGCACTCGGCGGATGAGCTCGGTGGTGGGAGCGAGGCAGTATTGGCGGTAGTCGGAGACGGAGAGCGCGCCGGCCCAGGAGTCGAAGATCTGGATTACGTCGGCTCCGGCCTCTACTTGTTGTTGGGCGTAGGCGGTTAGGACGGTGAGGAGCTTGTCCATTAATAGAGGCCAGGCAGCGGAGGGATCAGGGATCAGGGACCAGGGATCAGTAGAGGCAGAAGCAGGTCCTCCCGCTTCGCGTGGGTTGGCAGGGAAGCCGGAGGCGTACATGAGTTTTTTGGTTTCGATGTAATTGCGTGAGGAGCCGCCTTCGATCATGTAGCTGGCGAGGGTGAAGGGGGCTCCGCAGAAGCCGATGATGCCGAGAGTGTCTTGTGGCTGGGTTGTGTTTGCTTCGGGGGCTAAAGCCCCAGGTAAGTGTGTGGGACTAACGGACGGGCTGAAGCCCGTCCCCTTCAAGGCGAAGTGTTTTGCCACTTTTTCAATGGCGCGGGAGACGTAGAGGAGGTCGTCGGTGCGGTCGGTGCGGAGGGCCTCGATTTGCTCGCAGGTGCGGATGGGGTTGTGGACTACGGGGCCTTCGCCGTTGACGAATTCGAAGTCGAGGCCCATGGGGGTGAAGGGGAGAAGGAGGTCGGCGAAGATGATGGCGGCGTCGACGCCGAGGCGCTCGGCGGCGGTGATGGTGACCTCGGCGGCGATGTCGGGGGTGCGGCAGATGTCGAGGAGGGAGTGGTGCTTGCGGACGGCCATGTACTCGGGCATGTAGCGGCCGGCCTGGCGAAGGAACCAGACGGGGGTGCGGTCGACGGGCAGGCGGAGACAGGCACGGACGAAGCGGCTGGTGGTGGCGGCTGCCGGGGTGATGGGGCCTGTTGCGTCCGAGGCAGTTGCGCAGGGTGCGGCTGCTACTGGCGCGGGGGTGCGGGCTATGGGGGCATCGGTCAAAGAAAAGGTCTCCCCTATCGAGCGTAGCATCATGACCGAGACTTGGTCCGCGACTGGGGCCGGGTTGTGAGAGCTGCGGCTAGCGGTGCTGATAGGAGTGGAAGGGGACGCGGTAGACGACACCGATGGTCAGGGCGCTGGGATTAAAGGCGACGTTCATTCCAGTCTTCCAGAATTCGTACTGGTAGTCGACGCGGGTGGCCCAGTTTGGCGTGAGGTTGTAGTCGAGGCCGCCGCCGAGGGCATAGATGATGGAATTGTCATTTGGTTGGCTGCTGTGAAGCTGCGGGAACGAGATGGTGCCGTAGCCCCAGAGGAAATCGACGTAAGGATGAAAGTATTGGAAGCGTTGTTCGAGTCGGACGCCTCCGCCATAGGTGTTTTCGCTGACGAAGCTGCCCGGGGCAACTTTGATACGACCCTCGAGCGATGGAATAAAACCGTGGGGCAGGTTGAAGGAGATGTCGGCGCCGAAGGTGAAGCCACTGTTTTTGGTCGATTCACTGTTCGTGGCCGCTTGAGTGTTCAAGGGTAATTTGCGATCGGTGGAGAGGAGGGAATAGGCGGCGAAGATGGAGGCGGCGGCAGGTTTTGAGGCGGTAGGGGACGCCTGGGCATAGAGCGCTGATGCCGAAATTAATCGAAGGAAGAACGGCAGTGCAGAAAAAACCAGAGACCTGCAAAGCAGAGGCAACAGCTGCATCGATATCCCTCCAGAGGATTGACTGGTTTCGGGAGAAAGGCAGACTGCGTTACCGCAGTTCAATGTTGGTGGGACGGAAGATTCTTCCTAAACGCGCAGGGATGCCTGCGCAGGCTTTACGTATCTCTATCTGGAATGTTCGATGCGAGAATTCAATTTATAGTTTGCGTCGGTTGTCCTCAGTGTTCGATTCGAAAGGTGAATTCTTCGATGACTGGATTGGTGAGGACTTCACGAGCGATGCGCTCAATCTCGTTCCGTGCATCAGTAGATTCAAGGCCTTCGTCGAGTGTGAGGAGGAAGTACTTGCCCTGGCGGACATCGTTTACGCCACGATACTCCATGCGCCGGAGAGCATCGGCGACGGTCTGGCCCTGGGCATCAAGGACGGTTCGTTTGAGAGTGACATAGACATGGGCCTTCATGATGTCTGATTATAGAGGGAGTGGCTGGACTCGCTCCAGCCGCAGCGCTGCATCTATCAATCACGTCGTAAGGGCGCACTTTCCTTTTAACCATCCGCAGGCAAACTGAGACGGATTATCTTCGAGACGAGACCAGACTTTATGACGAATTACCTTGAACTTCCTATTGGGGAGAACTCTCCCGAAGTGATTAATGCTGTCATCGAGATTCCCAGTGAGGGGGTCAACAAATATGAGTATGACAAGGAGTTGCATGTTTTTCGGCTGGACCGGAACCTGTATTCGCCGGTGCACTATCCGGGGGACTATGGGTTCATTCCGAGCACCCTGGCCAGCGACGGCGACCCGCTGGACTGCCTGGTGCTGGTGGACGAGCCGAGCTTTCCAGGCTGCGTGATGAAGGTGCGGCCCATCGGTGTGCTGGAGATGCTGGATCAGGGCCTGAGCGACGAGAAGGTGCTGTGCGTGGGGAGCAACAATCCGCGGTATAAGGACGTGTGGAACTTCTCGGAGATCTATCCGCACATGCTGCGGGAGATTACGCACTTCTTCGCTATCTACAAGGACCTGGAAGGCAAGCGCGTGGAGGTGAAGGGCTGGCGGGACGCGTCGTTCGCACGGACCAAGGTGGTGGAGGCTCAGCAACGGTTTACTGAGAACAAGATTAATCCGCTGCCGAAGCCTGTGCCGAAGACGGCGTAGTCGCGACCAATGACGGGAAGAGCCACTGAGGATAGCTGCCCTTTTCTATTTGTAACGATTAGAGATATTTATTCTGCAGTTTCTGTGGCGGCCCCTGTAAGGGGGGGTGTGGTGGAGGTTCTTCCGATTTTCGCTGTGAGATAGACGAGCGGCCCGGCGGCTGCGACGGTGGCGGCGAAGCCCGAGGCAGGGAAGGGGCCGATGCGCTCGGCCCGCGCAGCCCATAGCGCGAAGAGGATGAGTAGCGCAGGGCCGACGCCGGTGGCGATGGCGACAAGGAGTCCGCCGGGGATCTTGAAGGGGCGAGGCAGGGCAGGCTCGCGAAGACGAAGGACGACGAGGGCGACGAACTCCAGCATGAGAGCGGCTCCGTAGAGGACGAGATCGATGGAGATGAGGCGCTCAAACGAGATCTGGAGGGCGAGCGCCCAGGCGAGGGAGCAGAGCAGAACGCTGAGCCAGGGGACGCCGGTTTTGGTTTTGAGGGTGAAGACGCGGGGGAGCAGGCCTTCGAGCGCGAGTGCGTAAGGGACGCGGGTGTAGCTGAGCATGAGGGCGTTGAACATGCCGAAGCCGTTGATGCGTGCCCCCGAGAACGACCGCGAGGGCGAGGCTGGCCCCGAAGAGATTAGAACCGGCGATGGCGTGGGCGGCGTCGGTCCAGGCGCCGGTGGAGAAGCGGTCGGCGGGGATGCCGGCGAGGCCGACCGCAAGCAGCGGCAGAATATAAGTGACGGCGACGAGGGCGGCGGCGGCGAGCATCGCAAGAGGGTAGTTGCGCTGAGGGCGTTCGACCTCCTGGGCGACGGTGGAGGCGTTGTCCCAGCCCATATAGTTCCAGAGCGCGACGGAGATGGCGCCGGCGAGGTCGTAGCGCAGTGGCTGGAGGCTGCATGAGGGCGAGATCGGCGGTGCCGTGTGAAGCCGTAAGAAATTTCCAGAGGCTGACAGCGATGAGCACGGCGAAGGGCGCGAGCAGAAGGACGAACATTGCGACGGAGCCTTCACCGACGGCGGCGGCGCCGCGGAGGTTCCAGAGCGCACAGAGAAGGACGACGGCGAGCGCCCAGAGAGTTCCGCGATAGCCGGCAGTCCAGAGGGGTGCGATGCGGGTGAGGTAGAGGACGAAGATGACCGGGTAGATGGCCATGTCGAAGACGCTGGCGGCGAGGGAGAGCCAGGCTTCCTGAAAGCCCCAGAAGCTGCCGAGGGCGCGGCGGACCCAGCAGTAGTAGCCGCCTTCCTGCGGGAGAGCGGAGGCGAGCTCGCCGACCATGAGCGAGGTGGGGAGGCTCCAAACGATGGGAACTAGGAGCAAAAGGAGGAGCGCGCGGCCGTAGCCGGCTTTGCCGATGATGTCTTCGAGGCCGTAGGGGCCTCCGGAGACCATGAAGTAGGTGGCCGCGATGAGGGGCAGGAGCCGGATTCGGCGGGGACCACGCGCATATGCTGCTGCCAATGCTGCCTCCTTGTGCTGCCAATCGGCGATTGAGCTGGTCCAGAGTGGACGGTTGGGTGCTGGGTTTCGGCCGGGATTATGAACTGTTTGAGACAAATCTAACTGATCGGGAGGCGAATCGGCGATGGGCAAGTTATAATCACCCAAGCCGTAGTAAACGAGCGGAGAGTTGGCCGAGAGGCTGAAGGCGGCGGTTTGCTAAACCGTTATAGGGCCCTAAAGCTCTATCGAGGGTTCGAATCCCTCACTCTCCGCCAGACTTTTTTCTGCGCTTCATTCTGAATATTCATGCGGCAATTCTGGGGGATTGAGCTGTCCTGAGAGAATCTCTGCATGGAACATTTCGGCTTTTGAGGGGTTTGGATAAGGGGATTTCTCTATGTCGGAGAATGGGTTTTTTCCGTATACTCCCGAAACACTCTCGTCGGAGATCCAGAAAGCAAGGCAGGCATCTGGTTGGGGACCGGGGGGTCGGAGGTTCGAATCCTCTCGCCCGACCATTTAAGCTCAATGAGTTCCAGCGATTCTAGGGATCGTCAAAAGTCCCGATGTAGACGATTTTGTAGCTGTGAAAGCCTCGTAGATCAATAATCTGATCATCCGAACGGATGAGGTTGAAAAGAATGTCTGGGTGCTCGCAAAAGTGCCATTCTCTGACAGCTTGTTGACCGGTGCGCCGCCGCCACAGAGGGAGAAGTATCCGCATTCTTTCCGGCACGCCTCGACTCCGGTGCGGGGCCCTGGATGACGGTGTCGTTGATCGAAGAAATCCCGGTGCGGATCTCGCTGAGGCGATCGGCAACCGACGTGTTGCTGGTTGCGACGTTGGCGGTTGTCTCCGCGTGGACCTGCGTTGCGGCGAGAGCGGCGGAGATGCCGATCAAGCCGGTAGGTATGAGTAGTGCGAGAGCTTTGGAAGTGCGTTTTTTTGCGCTCATAATGGGTCTCCTTGAGGACTTATGTTAGGCAGAGGAGACACAAAAGAATCCGTAGCGCCACATACCTCGACGTGTGGCGCTACGTAGATAAACCATGTGGTTCCGCATAGATGCAGAGGGATAGAGCGAATATGCCGGAGCTAGTACAATCGCTGTTGCCCGCGGGTAATGCTGACTTCCGCTGAGAAAGGTGCAGCCGTGACGCAACAGCCACATGATCGACATGCGGGGAAGGATAGGTGCGTTCACTGTGTCGCGTTTTCTATCGCCTGCGTTGTACTGTGGGCCATCTTCGCCAACCAGGGTGCGTGGGCCCAGTACCGATCGACGCAGTGGACGGTCGACTCTGGCCTTCCACAGAACGACGTTCGCGGCATCGTCCATTCGCCAGATGGCTACCTCTGGATCGCCACGCTCGATGGGATCGCGAAATTCGATGGTATTCGCTTTACCGTCTTCAACAAGAGCAATACGCCGGGTATTACGTCCAACCGCTTTGTGGCGATGGTATCCGGGGTCGATAGCGATCTCTGGATGACCAGCGAAGATGACAACCTTATTCGGTATCACGCCGGCCATTTCGAGCCGATAGGGGAGAGCGCTGGACTGCGTCCATATTCGGTTTCGGCTATCTCTACCGATCACCACGGTAGCATCTGGGTGGATTCCGACGACAAGGTGTATCGCTGGTCACCACAGACCGGACACTTTGAAAAGGAAGCTTTTAGCCGCGACGACACGCATTTCACTCCTTTGTGGTGGGGAGGCACCGGATTCTGGGCGATCCAGGATGGCAATCTTCTATCTTTCACACGCGGTCATTTGAATGCCCATATATTGCCGAAAACATTGACGTCGGCATCGATTCGAGGCGTGGCGGTGGGTGGAGATGACATCGTCTGGATCGGCATGATGGACGGCAGTTTGGGGCGGCTGGTTAATGGCAATCTGATTTTGTCTAAAGAAACAGTCACCACAAACTGGCAGAGTTCGAGCAGGAAGAATTGGAGGGGCCTGATCGCGCCAGACTTCAGACGCACCGTCGTTTTCCCGTCTGATGGCATAGAAAAAGGCATCCCCTACAACATCGTCGTTGCCGACAACGAGGACAACATGTGGGTGGGTTCGGAGGGAGAAGGGCTCTTCCGGGTCCAGACTCAATCGATCAAGTCGCTTTCTTCAATGCAAGGCCTCGCGAGTGACAATGTATACCCCGTGATGAAGTCCAGCGTGGGCGATATGTGGATAGGAAGCTGGCCTGCGGGTCTATCGCGCGTGCACGACGGCCATGTGAAGGCTTTCACGAAGGCGGACGGCGTGCCGGGGCTGGTGACTGCGCTTGCCGAAGACCGGTCGGGAAATATCTGGGTCGGTTCGCATAATGGGGTGCGAATATTCTCCGGTGGAAAATTCCTGGTTCCCCCCGGCATCCCGGAAGAAAAATTCCCCGTCATTCAGGTAATCCATCAGATGCAGGATGGCGCCATGATGCTGGGGACTCCGAAGGGTATCTACATACTCTCCGGAGCGAACTCGCGGTGGCTGACGGCGCACGATGGCCTGGCCAGCGACGATGTCCGTGTGATCCTCGAGGACCGCAGAGGAGACACCTGGATCGGTGGATATGGCGGCCTGACGCGCATGCACAACGGTGAGACTACGCGCTGGACCGAGGCACAGGGCCTGCCCAGCAATAACATCCGCTCCATCATGGAAGACAACACAGGCGAGATATGGGTTGGCACCTACGATGGTGGTATCGGCTGGCTTCGCAATGGTAAATGGGTCGTCTTCAATGAGGGCCTGGGACTTTACAGCAACGGTGCGTTTCAGATCCTCGAAGATGGTCAGGAACGTTTCTGGATTAGCTCCAACCGCGGCATCTACCGGGTCAGCAGGAAGCAATTGGTCGAAGTGGCCGAGGGACGCGAAAAACGACTCGATTCCGTCGCCTATGGGCGGGCCGACGGGATGTTGAGCATGGAGTGCAATGGAGGAGTCTGGCCGGCTGGCGCCAAGGACGCTCATGGCTTCCTATGGTTTCCGACCGAAAAGGGCGTCGCGATCGTCGATCCCGAATCCGTGTCTGTCGACACCATACCTCCGCAAGTCGTGATCGAGTCTGCCTCTGTTGAACATAAACTGCAAAATGCAGTCAACCAGGTTGTGCTGCGGCCAGGGCAGACGAACCTAGAAGTCCAGTACACAGCGCTCAGCTACTCGAGGCCGGACCAGATTTCATTCCGCTACAAGCTGGATGGCGTAGATGAGGACTGGCAGGAAGTAGGAGCCCGGCGAACAGCGTACTACACGCATCTGCCTCCCGGCGACTACATCTTTCGTGTGTCATCAAGGAACAGCGACGGGGTCGTAAGCCTTGCGGATGGCACGCTGCTGGTGACCGTGGTCCCGCCTTTCTACCGCCGCTGGTGGTTCGTTGCTTTAGTCTTACTCGCGGTGCTGACATTGGTATGGATGTTTTGGAACTACCGCGTGAAGCAAATGGAAAAAGAGCAGGCATCCCAGCAGGCATTCTCGCGCGAGTTGATCGCCTCTCAAGAGAGCGAGCGCAGGCGCATCGCTGCGGAGTTACACGACAGTCTGGGCCAGCGGCTGATCATCATCAATAACCTTGCACTCTTTCTGCTAAAGACGAAGGGCAAAGTGCGTACCGAGGAAGACAAGCAGCAGACGATTGAAGAGATCAATTCGGAGGCCACACAGGCGATCGAAGAAACCCGGGCGATTTCGTATGCACTGCGGCCATTCCAGCTTGACCGGTTAGGGTTGTCGAAGGCGATCCAGGCGATGTTGACAACGGTAGCGCGCGCGTCACAGATCGAGTTTACCGCAGACATAGCAGACATTGATGACGCTTTCCCCGAAGACCTGCGCATTAACTTCTTCCGTATTGTGCAGGAGGGCCTCAACAACATCGTGAAGCACTCCAATGCGAGCCAAGGCACAGTGACGGCGCAACGAACGAAGTCTTCCGTCGTGCTGATGATCTCCGATAACGGCAGAGGTCTGACGAGCGAGCCCCGCAACATGAAAGCCAGGGCTGGAGGATTTGGGTTGACCGGCATCCGTGAGCGCGCGACTCTGCTCAAAGGAACTCTACAGATAAAAAGCGAGCCGGGGAATGGTACCCTGCTTGTGATCCACTTCCCACTGGAAAGTGAGCCAGCACGATGAGCGACGTGATTGAAGTACTGCTGGCGGACGATCATCCCGTTGTACGGCGGGGACTGAAAGCCACGATCGAGGAAGACGAAGGTCTGCGTGTCATCGCGCAGGCCGTGGATGGCAACGACGCGATGCGTATGATCATTGAGTTGCGGCCGGCTGTCGCTATTCTCGACATCGATATGCCGGGCCTCAACGGACTGGCCGTGGCGCGCGAGGTGTCGGCACAGAAGATCGACACGCGCATCGTATTTATGACCTTCCACGCAGATGAGGACCTGATGCGCGCGGCAATGGATGTAGGCGGCAAAGGTTATCTGCTGAAGGGCAGCGAGACAGACGAGGTGGCCGCGGCCATTCACGCGGTATTCGCAGGCAGGACATATATCGGTTCAACGATGGCTGCCATTCTGCTGAAGCAGAAGACTGAATCGCCCGGGAGCGCGCAGCTGCTGGACATCAGGGTGTTGACTCCGTCGGAGAAAAAGATCCTTCGGATGATTGCAGACGGTCTTTCCAGCAAGGAAATCGGCGACGAGCTCTCGATCCACTACCGAACGGTGGAAAATCACCGCACAAACATGTGTCGCAAGTTAAACATCGAAGGTGCGAATGCGCTTGCGCGATTTGCGCTGCAGCATCGCACGGCACTGCATGAGCGGCTACATTAGATCGCAATGAACGTGGAGCGGTAGCGAAGCACCCTGGCTATTTCATAACCTCCTTCACCACGGTATCGAGTTCGGTAAGATTATGTTTCAAGGCGAACGCGCATGCTCCGGCCTCGCGAGCTGCGCTACGAAGCGCATCGTCGTTATAGTCCGTCACGATGACGATCCGCGCGGCTGGATAGTGATGCAGAATTTGCCGGGTGGATGAAAGACCGTCCATGCGTGGCATGCGCACATCCATCAGCACGGCATCAGGACTATGTTCTCTATACGCAGCGAGTGCATCGGCCCCATCTTCACACTCGAAAATGTTGTCGGCGATATCGCTGATCGCGCGTCGGATTAATCTGCGTACAGTCGGGTTGTCTTCAACAATTAATATGGTCATTCGTTACTTTCAGTATGCTGTGCCCGACTTAGATCATAGAGCCCTGCTGTATCTATAGGAATCCGTATCGCTACATAACAGCTACATGCACCACCACACGACATACCCATGTGGTTCCACATGGTGTGGAACCACACAGCAGCTCGTGTAGTGACCGCCATTGGGTTTCAAGGCCTGCTTTTCTATAGTTGGAAGCGTAATGAGACTATCGAAAACCATTCTGTGCCTTGTGATGTTCTGCAGCGCCTCTGCTATACGCGCGGATGATGCCCGCTTCGATCTTCCCGGACCTAAGATTGATGTCTATGTCACGCGCGGCAACACGACCTTGCCGATCGCCCAGGTGCCGGAGTTGCAACCGCAAGACAAACTGAGAGTGAAGGTCGACCTTCCCGCAACTGATTGTGGCCTTTCTGCGTGACACAACCAACGAGCCACCCGACAACTGGTTCACGAAGATCGAAACTTGGAAACAGCCACCGGAAGGGGCGCTGATCGTAGTTCCTGACGGAGCCCAGCGCGCTATGTGTTTTGTCGCACCGGAAACCGGCGGCGACTTTAACACACTTCGCTCCGCAGTGAAGGGAAATCCGGGTCTCTTTATCCGCGCGAATATTGCGCTCAATAAGGCCTCCTTCGAACAGCAGCGAATTGAGCGCTATCTCGCCGGCATGCAAACCGTCGCATTGGATGATGAGAAAGCGATCGAGATAGCTTCGGCGAAGCTCGCGGCAGCGCTGGCCCTCAAGCCGAACGCGGACTGTTTCAAGCAGCCGGTGGAAGATCAGGTAGATTGCCTGACACAGACCAGTGCCCCTCTGCTGCTGGATGATGGTCATGGACAGACGATCAGTAATGCGATTTCGACCGGCGCCTCTGGAGATTTTTTCAACGAGGCGGGACAGGCCGATAACGCGGTCTATTCCGCATACATCGGCACCCTCATCGACCTGATACATCTGGTCGGGATGCTGTACACAGCGCAGTATCGGTACATCCCCGCCATCAGTTTTCCGCAGGGCCCCACGATGAATCTCAAGCTGAATGCTCCGCCCTCGTTTTACAACCCAAAGTCTGTAATCGTCATTGCGCTGCCGGCGATCCAAAGCGTGCGCCTGCCGTCATTGCGCCTGGCAAACCCAACACAAGTCTTCTGCCTGGCGAATCCGGCGCTTATGTTGCCAGTGCGCGGGGCACCGTTGCTGTTCTCCACATCGTTCGCTCACGATCTTACGATCGATTTCGGCCCCTCCGGTTCGCCGGCCAGCATCTCACTCACACCGGACGCGTTTGACGGGGGCCTTGTGCGGATCGACACTAACCTGCGCCGTGCGCTGCAGGCTGCTGCCAACTCTAACACTCTGCAAACCAGCGCAACACGCCGCACTGTTCGCGGTACACTTCGTGGCTATTGGGGTTTCAGCACATTCGAAGGACCAACACTCACATTCCAGAGGTCCGAGGGTGGTAACTGGAAGCTGACAGACACTGACACCTTAATCGCCGGGAAGAACGGGAAGGTCACTCTGCAGGGAGCCGACACCGCTTGCATCAGCAAAATCGCATTTGGGAGCGCTGACGGAACGACGACTCCTGTGGCGTTTGCGCCAGCCGCAACGGGTACTGGCACCATGAATCTGGAAATTCCACTGCAGGGGAAGCCACCGGGCTCCTATTCGCTAGTGCTGCAACAGTATGGCAGCAGCATTCAGAAAACACTTCCTCTGCCTGCATACAGCGCCGTTCCCCACCTGCAGAAGGTGCTGATGGGCGCAACTGGAGGTGCTGCCATGATCTTAGGACAGGATGTGGAGAATGTGCTTTCGGTGAAGATCGGAGAAGAAGTCTTTCTGCCCGAGGTCCAGGCTGCGGATCATGGCAGCCTCGAACTACATGCGTCCAACGCAGGATCAGCCACGAAAGCGATGAATGCCACCGTGACACTGAAAGATGGTCGCGTGATCAATGTGCCAGTGACGAGTGAAAATCCCAGTGCGATGCTGCGGCTGCTTTCGTTTCAGTCTACGATCACGCCACATCAAGGAGAGCTTGACGTGACGCTGGGTTCTGAGCACGACATTCCGCTCCACGGCACGTTGCGCTTTGTACTTCAGAGTGTTGGGCCGTTTCCGCGTTCGCAGACGATTGAGGTTGCCACCGCGGATGGCGCGCTGCATATCAGCCTGTCATTGAACTCGGACAGTCTGATCCTGCAGGATGAGCATACCGCTGTGGGTACCATGGATCTGGACAAAGCATTTGGTGAATCGGCATTCGGTGAGCTGCGTTTACGTGCAGTGCCCGGCGACGGGACGTTCGGTGACTGGATCACTCTTGGCACGCTGGTGCGCCGTCCTCACATCACGGCGGTCCACTGTACAGCGATCGATACACCAATGTGCATGATTGAAGGCAGTGATCTCTTTCTGGCTCTTGCGTTCAGCGCGACAGAAAGCTTTGAGTCCGAAGTACCGGTACCGAGTGGTTTCGACGAAACAACCTTCGCCATGCCAATGAAAACCTCCGAGCGCAGAATCACGCTGTATGTGAGGCTTCGTGACGACCCGCAGGCAGCAGCGATGATTCGAATCCCCGGCAAAGATGCAAAGCCGTAACGGTTTTGCCGCCCCGATTGCATGAACTGTAATAGCAATCTGCTTCCGGCATCACGTGGCTCGCGCCTCATAATGGTCAGGATGCTTTGAGTGTCATGTAGTCCTTTTCCTGCGCGGTGAAGGTCACAAGCTCTCTCTCTCCAGTCAGAGAATCTGCTGAGAAGGCTCGAGCCGTACTCAAGTGTCCCTTTTCTCTCCCCGGGTCCTTCATGTCATAGAGTCCGCAACATCGCATCAGCAAACTAAGGGCTGGCGGGGAAGCCGCTGCGCATGACATGCTGATGCAGATCCAGGCGGCCATATCGACGTGTACAAGGAATTCCGTTCGCGCAGAAGCGTAACCACTGCGACCTTAGCTTTCACGAAATCGGTAGCCGACGTGGCTTTCTGTCAAGATATAAGTCGGATGGGAGGGATCGTCCTCAATCTTCTTCCGCAGCTGGTTGATCAGAACGCGGAGGTATTCGCGCTCGTTACCATACTCCGGGCCCCATATCACGGTAAGGAGGCGATTGTGCGGTATCGGGCAACCGGCATGCTCCATCAGGTAACGCAGCATCTCAAATTCCTTAGGAGTAAGACGGATCTCCTGGCCCAGTTTTTCGATGCGACGGCGACTGGGACTGAGCGCGAGGTCGCCAATAACGATAAGCGAGTCGGATGGAGCCGCAGTGGTTTTGGAGCTGCGGATTGCCGCACGCAGCCGCGCGGTCAGCTCCCGGATCTGAAAAGGTTTAGTTATGTAATCGTGAGCGCCCGCGTCGAGCGCTTCCACAATATCCTCCTCATCGTCCCGCACAGTGAGCATAATCACCGGAAGGCGAGGATAAGCACGAGAAATTTTGCGGCAGGCTTCCATACCGCCTATTCCCAGGCATGTTTATGTCGAGTAGCACAGCATCATAGTCGACCATTCGCAGACGAACCAGCGCCTCTTCTCCGTTCTCGGCTTCTCCGACCATGAACCCCAGCGCGCCGAGAGTCTCGAAGAGGCTCTGCCGAATTCCCGCATCGTTTTCAACGACAAGCACCTTGCCGAGTTGCTCCACGTCTTATCTCTCCTTTGCCATACGGGGCAATGTAAGGAAGAACACTGTCCCGTCGTGCTCATCGCTGTTCACCCATGTGCGCCCCATGTGCGCTTCAGTAATTCGCTTAACCACAGCAAGCCCGATTCCCGTGCCTGACGCCCTGCGACCGGAGCCCGGACAGCGGTAGAAACGTTGGAAGATCCTACTTCTCTCTTCAGGAGGAATAAAGGAGCCCACGTTCCGAACACTTATCAGTATCTCTGCCGGCTCCTCCTGAATATCGACAGCGACTGGCGGAGCCCGGGGTGCTGTATTTGACGGCGTTGTCGAAGAGTTGAAAGAGGGCCATCCTAAGTAGCTGCGGGTCCGCCCATACCGTGCTGCGCCCCACAGTGGATTGCATTTCGATTGAATGCACTCCCGACTCTACAGTGTGCGCTTCGATACTGTTTCGGATGAGTTGCATGAGGTCGATGGGCTCTCTCTTAACCTTGAGGTCGGCGTTGTCGAGCCTGGCTGTCCGCAGCATATGCGTCGTAAGCTCGTTGAGATGACTGGCATGTCGATCGATAAGTGTTACGAGTCTTTTTTCCGTGCCCGACAAGGTGTTCATCTCCAGCAATCCAGAGCTTGAGCTTCTGATAGTTGTGAGTGGCGTCTTGAACGCGTGTGCGAGACCGTCGAGCACCGCGCAACGCAATTGTTCGCTCTGCCGCGCGGCCTCCGCGCCGCTTTCTACAGAGAAGGAACGCTCCCTTTCGATGGCAACCGCGGTGAGCGACGCAGCTGCATCGATCGACACTGCATCCAGCTCATGGCCGCAGACAACCAATGAGCCGACAGGCCGCGCACCGAGCCGCAGAACACGAGCACGAAGTGCCGGTCGCGGAATCGTCGCTATTGGTCTTCCAGAAAGTATATGGAGCGCACCTCATCCTCCATCACACTGCAATCGCCACTCGTCGACAGACGGAGATTGTAAGCGTTCCAAAGTGCGACGCCCTTTGCCTGGAGGGTGGACTGAATCAGGCCAGCGATCTGTTGATCGACGGTCCTCCGGCGTCGAGGAGAAGAATGTTCTGGCTCAGCTCATACAGCTTCTGCAGCCGGGAACGATTCATTCCGATTCGCGAACATGACGGCGACCTGGTTCGAGAGGCGGCTCACGAGTAGCGCGACGCTTTCAAATGTGATCAAGGCACCCAGTCATGCGAGTCCGACATGTAAAACGCGAACAACGGCTGGGTAAAAAAATAGTCTAGGCAGGCGACGGAAAGGAGTGACACGATGCTCGCTTCAAGAAATCCCCAGCGGAGAGCAATCGCAGTTACAAGAAGGAGATGAACTGAAGTGGCCGAGGAGAGATTGAAGTGAAACTCGAAAGGCAACCCACGTGATAACCAGCGCCGACGAGATGCCGGCGGCAATTCGGAGAGCAAAGTCACGGATTGTTTTGTAGACACCTGTGCGGCCCGGCCAGAATTTAAATTCTAGTGAGAAGTCGTAAAAAACCCATAAAAACTGAGCTTATGCGTATTTGATGGATTTCACGATTCACTGGAAGTGACCGGTTAATTCCGGTTCAGAAGGTGAGTCCAAATGAAGAACATTGGAGAATTTTGTGAATTTGATTCCATGGCTGGCGCAGCGCGAGCTCTTGCATTTGAGTGTTTTGTTTGTCTTCTTCTACTGGTCTTCATCGCACCTGCTTATGCGCAGTCCACGTTCGGGAGCGTAAAAGGCATGGTGCAGGACGATACTGGCGCAGTCATCTCCGACACTCGGGTGGTTCTACACAGCATCGATGAGAATACCGAGCGCACCGCGAATGCGGATGTATCAGGCAGCTTTACTTTTGAAAATGTCAAGGCGGGAAAATATAGTCTTCGTGCCCATCGCGATGGATTCGCAGAGACGCAGCTATTGGGAATCTCAGTCGAGGCGCGCCAGGATATACGGCTTACCGTGTCGATGGCGGTTGCGTCTCAGGCAACGACGATTGATGTAACGTCCGGCGGCGAGCAGATCAATACCGAGAATGCCACCCTTAGCAACTCGGTCGCCAACACGCAGATGACTGAGCTTCCTCTGAACAATCGCGCAATAACGACGAGTCCGCTGGGTGCGCTCGGGCTCTCAGCCGAATGTACAGACGGACAGCTCAGGAAATATCGCGCTGAGCGGCGCCAGTTCTTCGATGGTGAACTTTTCGGTTGATGGCATCTCGACCGCCAATGTCCGGCAGAACGGAGCCTTGCAGGACGCTTATCCCTCGCAGGAGGGGATCGCCGCAGTCAAGGTGACGGCGTTCAATAACAGCGCCGAGTTCTCTCAGGTTGGCGACGTTACCTTCACGACGAAGAACGGAACCAACAACTATCACGGAAGTGTGTTTGAGTATCTGCAGAATCAGGCACTCGATGCCATTCCGTATGGATTCAGTGGAAAGTCACCAAAGAAATTCAATACCTTCGGCTTTTCTCTTAGTGGCCCTGTGACGATTCCGCACCTATATGATGGACATAACAAAACCTTTTTCTTTGCAGATTATGAAGGCAACCGCCGATCGACCGCGGTTGCACAGCAGTTGGAAGTCCCGACGACGGCAGAGAGAAACGGCGATCTGAGCGGGTTCACTACTCCAGGCCAGGCGCCGCTGGCCCCTGTTGCCATCATCAGTCCGACCGCAAAGGCGCTGTTGACCTATATTCCGCTGCCTAATGTAAGCGGCCAGCCCGGCTACAACTATGAGAACTTTCAGGCGACTCCGGCCCGCACTGATGGTGCCGACCTTCGCGTCGACCAGACGATCACTTCGAAGCAGTCGGCCTATGCGCGTTTCAGCCGGAAGAACATCACGCTAGACGTCGCGAATCCATTTCTGCCGAATGACGTCGATTCCATCCACAACCGGAGTCTGCTTGTCTCCCATACCTACACGATTACTCCGAAGTTGCTCAATGAGTTCCGCTTTGGCTTCACCAATGTCACTACAAGTGTCAACTTTCCCATTCAGGGATCGAATGCACTGACCCAACTCGATCTGACCGGCGTGGACATCAGCCAGCACCCGACGACGCATGCGTTTCCCACGTTTAACTTCAGTGCTGGTACGGGACTGACGCCTATTGGCAGAGACAAGGCAGGTATCACGCAGTCGAAGACGACCCAGTTCAGCGACAACGTAACTTATACCTTTGGCAAACATACGCTGAAGGGAGGAATCGATATTCGGCGCGTGAGGTACTTCGATCTGGAGAGCTTTGCCCCGTAATTTGCTTCGGATGATTTCGGTGACTTTATCTTTCAGCCAAACCTTTACCGGTAATTCCTTCGGAGATTTTCTGGAAGGCGCGCCAACAACGCTGAACTTCGCTGTCTCCAGTCCCGGATGTGGGAGGAACTGCGACGCAATACAGCCTGTTTGCTCAGGATGAGTTCCAGGTCAACAGCCGGCTAACGGTGAGCTACGGCTTACGTTGGGAGATTCTGCCCGGATTTCAGGAAGACGGGGGCAATCTGGCAAATTTTGACCAACGGAACAACTCGATTGTCGTTCCCGAATGCGCTCGCCGGCGTATCTCACGCAGCCAAAACATCACTCCGTCGAATGTTGCATTCCAGCAGTCGTTCAATGCCTGCAATCTGAACATCACGGCACTTCCATGCACGAAATATGTGACTGCAAGCCAGGATGGGTTGCCGCAGAGCCTGCGCAATACCTACATGGGCAACTTTCAGCCTCGCGTTCGTTGCTTATCGCCCGTTCAACGATACGAAGACCGTCGTTCGCGCGGGCTTCGGCATCTTTACGATGACTAATCTAGGACCGCTTTCGTTCAACAACAGCGGTAACCCGACCTCCAGTCTGCACAGCTATGCCAACAGCAATACGGCTAGGGCCGAATACTCCGCAGATCCAGTTTCCCAACACGGCGCCTTCTACGGTGGGGGCGCAAATTGGGGGCGGCAGTCTGGATCAGGGTGTCGACCCCAACTACCGCGACCCGCAATCGAACCAGTGGAACTTGACGGTGGAGCGCGAGCTCTCCAGAAGCACCATCCATTCGTGCGAGCTATGTAGGAATGCACACCTACAGGCTGAGTGTTACAGAGGATTTGAATCAGATTCCGGCAAGCACGATGCCTTTCACGACGACGGCAGCGAGCCCTTATGTCGATCCGCGCTCTCCTTACCACAATTGGACGAGCTTCTACAGCACATTCAACGCCGGTGAGGCAAACTACCATGCGTTTGAACTGATGCGACACAACGGATGCAGCATGGTCTGTACTTATGACGCGAACTACACCTATGCCAAGAACATGGCCGACAATCAGGGCGATGCGCCCAGTGGGTTCGCCGGCGAGGTGAACTATGGGCTTCCGATTGCAGATCGCTTCAATATCAAGCAGGACCTTGGCAATGTCGAAGGCACGCGTCGCCACCGCATGCTGCTGACCGGGATGTATCAGCTTCCGTTTGGCAAGGGTCGCGCGTGGATGAATAGCGGGGGCGTCAAGGATGTCGTGCTGGGTAGCTGGGATCTAACAACTGTGACGCTGCTTGAGACCGGACCATGGCTGACCCCAAGCATCAGCAGTTCGGCCGACCAATCGAATACCAACGTCGTGAATCGCGGCGCAGTCCTGCGGCCGGATGTCGTGTCGAATAATTTCTACACTGGACAATCCAGGGCACACTACTTCAACCCGGCAGCGTTTTCGCCTACGCCCGCCGGCGCCGGACGTTTCGGAAATGCCGGAGTCGGTATCCTGCAAGGACCCGGGCCTCGGCGGTAAGCCTTGGCGTAGCGAAGCAATTCGCCATTACGGAAAAGGTCACGCCCGCTTTGAGACGACCTTCACCAATGTGCTGAACCATACGAACTTTGCGCCGCCGGTAACGGCCATCGATAGTTCGACGTTCGGTGCACTAACCGGGCCGCAGACGGCAGAGAATGCGGGCAATCGTACCGGACAGGCAGCACTTCGAGTAGATTTCTAGCAATCAGGCCTTACCATCAAAGGCGAGGGTCTCGTGCCCTCGCCTTTGATCTAAAAAACGGTGAGAAGGCGCTTCCGTCTCTTAGGGTTCTTGCTTTAGTTGTTTGGTTGCGACGCTTGTTGTTCTCCACCGTGTTTCTACACGCACTTTGTATGAGCCCTTGGCTCCGTGCCGACTAAGGTCCAGTAGGAGAAGGGATGCTGCCAGTTTTCGGTCGGTCTCGCTGAGGGCCCAACGCCGTGCGCAGTCATCGAGGATGCGGGATCGTCGCAACAGCTCAACGTCTTTGGCTCAGTCGGCGAAGTCATGAAGGTCGTCAAGCGCACTACGCAAATGACGGATGCGGCGGAAATCTACGCTTCCCCACGCGCTGTTCCTTGCGAAATGAATTTGGCGCAAAACAATCCTGGCGGTCCTGGCCGATCCTGGTTGAAAGTGCAGTAATGGCTTCAGACATCGCCAAGGTCGACGCCAATCGGCATCTCCACCTTGGCCTGCCCGCGTGGGACTTCCGCGATGAGGTGCTGCGCTGGCTTCTTCATGGGAACAGTCTCTCCCTTCCGGGGCAACCTGCTCATCCCATTTCCCGTTACGATCGAATCAACTGGCCGCGGTGGATTTCTCTGCTAAGAATGCGTCCAGTTCCGCCCGGGTTGGCATGGATGGGGCGGTTCCGTGGCGGGTTACGGAGATTCCGGCTACTGAACATCCGAAACGCACTGCTTCGATGATGCTTTGGCCTTCCGACAACGCGATGGCGAAGCCGCCGTTGAATGCATCGCCAGCGCCGGTGGTGTCGACCACGGGCCCTGCTTCGAAGGCGGGAACATGTTCGAGCAGAAGCTTGTTTTTTATGAGTGCTCCGCGTGGGCCGAGAGTCAGGATGACAGTTTCAACTCCACGAGCTAACAGGATGTCTACCGCTTTTTCGGCGTCTTCCATGGAGACAATGCGCTGGCCGGTGAGTTCCTCGGCTTCGGTTTCGTTGGGGGTCAGAAAGTTGCACAACTGCAACAACGAATCGGACAGGGCGCATGCCGGCGCCGGATTCAGAATAGTTTGAACCCCGAGTTCGCGTGCAAGCTCGAGGCCGTATTGGACGGTTGGCAGTGGAAGCTCGAGCTGGGTCATGAAGACGGTGGATTTGCGAATCTGTTCCCGCGCTGCGTCGATTTCCTCGGTGGTCAATGCGTTTGCGGCACCGGGTGTAACGATGATGGCGTTATTACCACTGGCATTATCCACGATGATGGCGGCGGCCCCCGTAGCGTGCTTCGATGAACACACGAGAAATCGGGTGTCGACATTCTCCGTTGCGTACATTTTTTTTGCTATACCGCCGAACGCGTCATCACCAATTTTGCAGACGAATGCGACGTTGCCTCCGAGTCTGGCAGCAGCCACGGTTTGATTGGATCCCTTTCCGCCGGGACCCAGCTTAAAATCCAGGCCCATGATGGTCTGGCCCCATACCGGAAGAGCAGGTGTGCGAAAGGCAACGTCGGCTACAAAGATTCCCATGATGGTGATTGGTTTCGCTGTCATCTCTACTCGTCTCCGAATTGCAAGGATAGTTGAACTGCGCTTTCAGCTCGGCACACTGCTGCAAAAGTCGGTTGCTGTCATTGATTCTTCCAGTCCGGTGAATTCTGCCTAAAAAATACGCTCCGTCGTTACGACCGCATCTTGAATTGACACTAAACTCTGGTGAAGTGTACGCTGTCCGTCATTGATTTTGAACCGTTTCAAGAAAATATTTTTAGTGTAAGAAAAAGGCCCTATGACACTCTTCAGGCGTATCGTTCTGTGTTTTGCGGCCCTTTGTGGACTGGCGTTGCCGCTTATGGCGCAGAGACCCAAGGTCATCGTTGACCAGGATGGGCGCGGGCCGGCGTCTACGGACATGAACTCCATCCTGATGTTTGCCCAGTCGCCGGACGTGGATGTTCTAGGCGTAACGATCGTTACTGGCGACCAGTGGGTGAAGGAGGAGACTGCGCACACGCTGCGAGCGCTGGAGATTGCGGGACGTTCCGATATTCCAGTGATTCCTGGCGCGGAAGGGCCACTGATCAACTCCAAAGAAGAGTCCGAGATGTGGGAGCAGCAGTTTGGAACGCTGAATTTCAAGGGAGCCTGGACTACTCGGTCGTTCCATGCACCCGATGTGATTCCGGAGATGGCAGAGGGAACTCCAACGACGAAGGCTTTGAATGAACATGCCGTCGACTTCATCATTCGAATGGTTCGTAAGTACCCGGGTGAGGTTACGATTTGGGCTGGCGGTCCGCTGACAAACATTGCGCTGGCCATTCGGAAAGACCCGGAGGTCGTTTCGCTGAGCAAGGAGCTGGTGCTGATGGGCGGAGGACTGAATGTCTCGCTTGCGGGCATTCAGCGCGAGAACGGCAGGAGGGAGTTCAACTGGTGGTTCGATCCTGAGGCTGTTCGTGTCGTGATGAGCGCGCCGTGGAAGAAGATCACCATTACTCCTAATGATATCTCGATCAAGACAAGCCTTTCCAAGGAGCTTCAAGCCAGGATCTCGAAGGTGGATACGCCGCTCACGCAGTATCTGACGAAGTACACACGGCCGGGCGGGTATATGTGGGACGAGATCGCAGTCGCCGCTTTTCTTGACCCCAGCATTATCACTGAGCAAAAAGAGCTTTACGTCAACATCGACATCGACCATGGTGCTAGTTATGGACAGACTATTTTCGTGGATAAGAGTGTCAAAGTCCCCTCGTGGTGGAAGGTTGCAACTGTTCAGTTCAACTTAAATACCGATAAGTTTTACGATGCTTACGTGCGATTGATGACTGCGCCTACCGGCTCAGGCAGGGTAGCAGCGCATTAACACTACATAACGAGACATGGCATGCACTCGATGCCTAACGGCTCTTGGGAGGGATATGCAGTGAAACCGTTCCGCCATCTTCACTTTATTGTTTTCGTTGCGGGCTTTGCATGTGGCCCTTCACAACTGCTTGCGCAGGCGCCTGTCGTGCCCGCTGGCAGCATCAAGGTGATCTTCGATACCGACTTCGCAGTCCCGCCCCAGGACGACGGCACGGCGTTGATTCTTGCGTTGCATTCCCCAGAGTTGAAGGTGCTTGGCGTTACAACCGTTGCGGGCAATGATACTATGCAGCGCGGGACATCCGATGCCCTCCGGGTGCTGGAGATTGCTAATCGTACGGACATTCCTGTCTATCGCGGAGCGAACCGGCCGCTGGTTCATGTGGGGTCTGATTGGGCCAAGACGGTGCATGGCAAATGGTGGTCGGATGAGCCGCCGCCGCCACCTCCGGGCGGTTTCGCCAAGAAACAAGCCGAGAAGGAGTCGGCAATCGACTTTATGATCCGCACCGTGAACGCGAGTCCGGGTGAGATCACGATTATTGCTATCGGTCCTCTGACTAACGTTGCGATGGCGATACGGCAGGATCCGAACTTCGCTCGTAACGTGAAGAAGATCGCAATCATGGGTGGTGCGGTTGCATCGCTTCCCGGCGGCGGAGGGAATGTTACGCCCAATGCGGAGTTCAATATCTGGGTCGATCCTGAGGCGGCGTGGGTTGTTCTTCACTCGGGCATTCCCATGGTCTTTACGCCTCTGAACGTTACGAGCAAGACGAACTTCTCGAAAGAGGCGTACGACCAAATTGTGTCGGTCGACACCCCCGTTACGCGTCTGATCAAAGAGCGGATGGCTCCAGTCTTCGAGAAGAACCCCGGCCGGCGAAGCAGCATGTATGACCAACTCACGGTTGCAAGCCTGATTGATCCGAGCCTGGTAAAGACGGTGGATGTTTACATGGACGTCGTCATCACCCACGGACCGGACTACGGTACAACGGTGGGCGCAATGAAACAGTGGGAGGGCGGTGAACAAAGCGTTAAAGTGCCCATTCAAGTTGATGTTGACAATGACCGCTTCATCAAGATGTTCGTCGAACGCGTGAGGGAGCCATAGCAGAAGCTACCCACGTTGTGGAGCCAGTCCGACCCGCCTTTTCACGCGAAGGGGCGGGTCGAATTTTCAGTAGAAGAAAAAGTTAGTTATACGACTACACTGGGTGGGCGGTTTCGTTCGATGGCACACGGAATAATTTGTGAAGAAGTCCATAACTACAAAGCATATTGCGCAACTGGCAGGTGTATCGGTCGGCACTGTCTCGCACGTGCTGAATGGGTCGGCTGGCGTGAGCGAGGCGCTGCAGAAGCGCGTCCACGAGATCGTCCGCAAGCTTGATTATCAGCCAAGTCAACTTGCGCGCGGCCTGAGACGGCGCTCGACGGACCTGCTTGGCGTGATCATTCCGGACATTACCAATCCCTACTTTCCGAAGCTTGTCCGGGGTATCGAGGATGTCGCGTATAAAGAAGGATTCCGGCTAGTATTGTGCAATACGGATAACGACCCTACGAAGGAACTGAGCTACTTCAACGATCTGCGTTCGTTTCATCCTGCCGGCATCATTGTGATTCCGGCGGAAGGAAGCACCATTGGGAAGGACTCGTCGCATCGCGACTTCGAGTTAATCTTTGTCGATCGCTCTCCGGAGTGGTGGGCGGGGGATGCGGTGCTGGCGAACAATGAAGATGGCGGACATCAGGTAGGGCGTTACCTGACACGGATGGGGCATAAGTTGATTTCCGCTATTTCCGGGCCTTCTCACATCGAGACGGCGCGTGACCGCATGCGCGGGTTTCAGCGCGCCCTGGCGGAGGCGAAGGTAAAGCTACCTGCGAAGTACATCCAGGAAGCCCCCTTCAATGCGGAGGGCGGATTTGCGGCTGCCATCCGATTGCTCACAATGACGCCTCGGCCAATGGCGATTTTTGCAAGCAGCGATACGCTGGCAATTGGCGCGTTGGCAGCGGTGCGCGCACTCAAGCTTCGTTGCCCGGAAGACGTGTCGATCGTTGGGTTCGATGACCTGGAGTTCTCAGAGCTTACGGAGCCTTCCCTGACGACGGTGTTTCAGCCGGGTTATCACATCGGCTCGCTCGCCTGCCAGCTACTGCTGGACCGCGTGCGTGGAGCAGACCACCCGACGGAGAAGAAGATTCTCAACACTGAGCTGCGAATTCGTCACTCTGTGCGATCCCTGCTGCCTGCTCGCAAACGTTCGCATTAGAGCCGTCAAGCTGGGGATTCTGCAAAATGGTTGACATCCCTACTCTGGTTTGATATCGCTTGAAAGCTTTCAAAAGCCGGCGATGAAGAGGCCCAATGTTCGAACCTAAGACTTATGCAGTGCAACTCGCCCTCATGATTACCAGCATGTGTTGCTGGGGATCCTGGGCCAACACTCTTAAACTCACCCCCGGCTGGCGCTTCCAATCTTTCTATTGGGATTATGTGGTGGGACTTTTCTTTGCATCCCTGGCCTTCGGTACGGTGCTGGGGGGAGGGGCTGAGTTCTGGCATGGACTTACTACGCCGTCGCTGCTCGCGATCGGTTATGCGCTGCTTGCCGGGATTATTTTTAATGCTGCGAATCAACTACTGGTCGCAGCCATCGATCTTGCCGGTCTGGCGGTTGCATTTCCCATTGGTATAGGTCTGGCGCTGGTCATCGGCGTTCTGCTGAACTATCTTCTGGCTCCTGCAGCAAACCCCATTCTGCTGTTCGGAGGTGTATTGCTAGTGGCGATCGCGATCGTCGTGGACGCCATGGCCTATCGCAAGCGCGAGCACGATAGTGGAACTGTATCGAAGCGCGGCATCTTCATCAGTCTTCTCTGTGGTGTGCTCATGGGAGTGTTCTATCCGTTTTTGACACGAGCGATGCAAGGAGATGGAGCGCTCGGCTGCCTATACGGTCGTTCCATACTTCGCGATTGGCGTCGCACTATGTGCTTTGCCGCTCAATTACTGGCTTATGAAGCGTCCGTTTACGGGGACTTCTGTGGAGTTCTCGAACTATACGGAGGCAAAGCCGGTGTGGCATCTCTGGGGTGCGTTGGGCGGCATCATCTGGTGTGCCGGACTCTCGGCAAACCTAATCTCTTCGCGAGCGCAGATGGTAGGGCCGGCTGTTTCGTACGCGATTGGCCAAGGCGCTACGATGATCTCTGCCGCCTGGGGAGTGTTTATCTGGAGGGAGTTTCGCAATGCTCCAAAGATTGTGAACGTTCTGCTTCCGTTGATGTTCGTGCTCTTCATCGTCGGCTTAGGGCTTATAGCACTTGCGCCTACATGGCACTGAGAGATATCTTGCGATGATCTCCTGGGTTCAGAGGAGATAGTGGAGAAGGAAAAGAACGACCAAAACCCATGCAACCGGCTTGATCGTTTTGATACTTTTGCTAAAGGCAAGAACACAAAGATTGACTATAAACCCCAACGCTAGGCCATCGCTGATGGAGGTCAAGGTCATCAGCAGGACTGTGACCAGAGCGGTCGCGCTAATGAGTGTGTTTCGCAGGTCGATATCGGCCAGCCCCTGCAACATAAAGGCGCCAATCACGACGAGCGCGGGAGTTGTCGCAACGGTGGGTATTATCGAGATAATCGGCGTGAAGAACAACGAAAGCAGAAAGCAACTTCCGACTGTGAGGCTTACGAGGCCGGTGCGGCCACCCTGCTCGACGCCGGCGCCGGACTCCAGATATATGATCGCCGTCGTGCTGCCGAGCACTGCCGCTCCGGAGGCTGCAAGCGCGTCGGCTGAAAGTGCCTGTCGCAGCCTGGGAAGGTTGCCGTCAGCATCGTTTAGGTGCGCTCGTTCTCCGATGGCGAAGAGAACTGCCATGGCGGAGAAGATGTCAGTAAAAAAGAGCGCGATGACGATTGGAATCGACTGACCAAGGTGATGCCAGAACCAGCCGAGATCCAGCTTAAAGGCAACCGGGGTAATGGAGTTCGGCCAGGAGAAGAGGTGTGTCGGAAGCGGAGTAATTCTTGGATGTCCTGCCTCGCCGGGAAGGAAGATTCCAACAATGGTGACTGCAAGGATGGACCATATCAACGCTCCTGGAACGTTTTTTCGGACCAATACGATGGCAACGATAATGCCAGCGAAGGCCAGCAGAACCGTCGGAGATGCAACGTGGCCCAGCCCAACAATAGATCGCGGATTGGCTGCGACGATCCCTGCATTTTTTAGGCCGACGAACGCGATAAAAAGACCAATTCCTGCACCCGCGGCTTTCTTAAAGCTATCAGGAAACGCGCCAATGATGCTTCGCCGCAGACCAGTTAGGGAGACAGTGAGAAACAGAATTCCTGCGTAGAAGACCAGGCCAAGCGCTGCTTGCCAGGGAATGTGCATTCCCTGGCATACCTGCACTGCTATGTAAGCGTTAGTCCCCATGCCTGGCGCCATCGCAAGGGGATAGTTGGTACGAAGACCCATGACTGCACAAAATAGCGCGGCTACCACGGCTGTTGCGGTAATGAGCGCACCACGATCCATCCCAGACGCTGAAAGCACGAGGGGGTGTACCACAAGGACGTAGGACATGGTGCTGAAGGTGGTCAGGCCAGCAAAGATCTCAGTTCGCAGACTGGAGCCGCGCTGTTCGACTTGAAAGGTTTCATTCAACCAGGTGGGAAGTGGAGTTGTACCACTATTTCCAAGAGTTGGGGTGGCTTGAGACATTGGGTGACTCCTTGCCCTTAGCCAGCGATCCGGCTATGCGGATTAAGTTTCGTTTCAGCCACGTCGGGCAATCGCGAAAATTTCAAAGCCATCGCTGAGCATTTATTGCTATAGATTCAGTGATTTCGAGCGTTTTGAAGTAACGAATTTATCTAATGGGACAAGACGGAATTGGTCAACCCAAATCGAATGCTGCTGTGGATAGGGTATCTGGAAATTTGCCCTCTTCATCACTTTTCTGTTGACGATGTATTTATGGAAGCGTTACATTTCGCGTGCGTCTGAATCGTTTCAAATTGCAGTTTTTCATGGAGCCGCCAATGAAACGCAACTTGGTGTGGATTGTATTGGTCCTTCTCTCGTTATCCTCAGTAGAAGCCTATTCGCAGGCGGTCGGTTCCATCTCAGGGACGATTGTTGATAGTACTGGTGCCATCGTGCCAGGAGTCCAGGTTACGGTGACAAACCAAGGCACGAATGTCGAACGTGCCTCGGTAGCTGATAGCTCAGGATATTTCTCCGTTACCCTCCTCCCGATCGGGACGTACACGGTTCAGGTATCACACGAAGGTTTCAACCCGATCATGTCCAAGGATATTGTGCTGGAAGGTCAGCAAAACATCCGGCTCGACTTCAAGATGGTGGTAGGGTCGGTCTCGCAGTCTGTGAACGTTACGGTGGCGGGAACGTCGGCAGAAGTGCAACGCGCAGACGCTACACTTGGACAGACCGTTCACGCTGAGCAGGTTGAGAATCTTCCGCTGAATGGGCGCAACTTCGTGCAGTTGGCACAACTGACACCCGGAACGACGAAGAGCGATAACCCGAGCGACTTCTTAATGCGGGAACCAGCAGCGAGGTTTCATTCCGCGGTTCAGTCTCGCTCTCGGTACAGGGCATGCCAGAGAGCACGAATGACTGGCGCTATGACGGAATTGATGACAACGAACTTACTGCGGGCGGTGTTGGATTTCTTCCGCAGATCGACGCCATCCAGGAGTTCAACGTGCTGACATACAACTACTCCGCGCAATACGGCAGCCGCGGTGGTAGCACGGTGCTGGTGAGTTCGAAATCAGGAACGAACCATTTCCATGGAACTCTATTTGAATTTCTTCGCAACGATTATCTCGACGCGCGCAATTATTTCGATCCCGTGAAGAAGGGCAAATATATACAGAATCAATTCGGCGGAGCACTGGGCGGACCGATCTGGAAGGACAAGACATTTTTCTTCGTCGACTACGAAGGCAACCGCGTACGACAAGGCGCCCCTATCCTGAGCACAATTCCGACCGATGCACAGTCACAGCAGCACATCTTCACTAATCCAATCTTCAATCCAGTTCCATTTGGGGTTGGAACTCGAACCAGCTATTACAACAGTTCGATTAACGCATATCAGATTCCGGCATCGCAGATTAGTAGCATCGGACAGTCGATCCTGAATCTTCTTCCACGCGGCGCTCCCGTTCCCGGAACGAACGGCTTCTCACCGGGCTTCAATTACACTGCAAGCCCGACACGCACGCTCAATGATAATGAATGGGATGCGCGCGTGGATCACCAGCTTGGCTCGAAGGATCATATGTTTGCGCGATTTAGCTGGGATGACGCTACTCAGTTCAATCCTTCGGGACTGCCAGGCCTGGGATCAAGGAGCGCCTTTACTAGCACAACTTATTTCACGACGCATTCCCGGAACATGGCTGTGTCACAGACCCATGTCTTCTCGCCCACTATTGTTAACCAGGTTACTGCGGGATACAACAAAGACTTCAACTACATCCGGGGCTTGGGCTATGGAACGAACATTGCTCAACAGCTCGGCATCACAGGCGCGAATCTTGGCGATTCGACGACCTCGGGCATGACGCTCATCTCAATTACAGGCTTCAACCCCGTGGGTGACCGTAACTACTCTCCGTACCAGGGCGGCACATCAATCTTTCACTACTTGGAGGCCCTTAGCGTCGTCAAGGGCAATCACAGCATGGCCTTTGGATTCGACTTCCGCCCCCAGCAGATGAATGGGCTTGGTGAGAGTTACTTTCATGGACAGATGGGCTTTACGAAGAACTTCACCGCGCAGGTTGCGTCTGGCGGAAGTTTTCCGGCGACGATTACGGATAACGGCATCACCGGAGCAAACGGAAATCCTATTGCTAGTCTCCTGCTTGGCTATCCTGATAACGGTAACCGTTCTAACCAGGTCAATAGTGGCATCATTGGCCGACGATGGAAAGAGTATCGCGGTTATGCGCAGGACAACTGGGCTGTTACTCCGAATCTCACACTGAACCTGGGTCTCGCCTATGGTGTCACCACACCCACGAGCGAAGCAAAGAACCGCCTCTCAAATTTCGATATTAATACTGGAAATTTCTATGTAGCCGGTAACGTGATTGCTCCCTCTGCGACAGTATTCCTCGCGAATAAGTATGCCGGGATTCACACGGACTACTCCAACATTGAACCGCGGTTTGCATTTTCGTACAGCCCCTTAGGCATGCAGAAGAACACTGTGATTCGTGGAGGATATGCAATCTTCCACGATGTTTCTCATCTTGGCGTGTCGAACGGAATTCATCAGAATCCTCCTTATACCAATACCTTTACCTTCCAATCCAACGACCTTGATCCGACGATTAATGGTGGCCGCGTCCTGATTCCGGGTGCGCCGAATAATGGCTTTCCTGATAATAGCGCTCCGCAGAACCCAGCTACGTATGCAGGTAGCCTGGTGGCACAAGCGCTCAATTTCAAGCAGGGCATCGTGCAGCAATACAACGTCAATGTGCAGACAGGGACGCGTGATGGAACCGTGTTCACGATAGCGTATGCGGGCACGCATGCCAGCCGTATGTTGAACAGCACTTCCAATTACAACTCCGCCCCTCCCGGAACTGGAAACAATCCCGCTGCGAGACGGATGTATCCACAATACCAGACGATCAATTACATTCTGGGCAATGGCTGGCTGATCTACAACTCGCTGCAGACCAAGGTTGAACACAGGTCGCGCGACTTCTATCTTCTTGGAGCATACACCTACAGTCAGGGTATTAACAATGGCTTTGTCGAAGGTGTGAGCGGCGGCGCCGGAGCACCCTATTTTCCCTTTACCACCCGCACAAATATTCCTGTCTCAGGCCGCACGACACCGCTCAACTCCCTCGATGATCGCGGAGACTCATCTCTGACATTGCGAAATGCGTTTACTGCCAGCGGTATCTATGTGCTTCCGTTCGGTAAGGGCAAGCGTTTCCTGACTAATTCCGGCCGCTTCGTGGATGAGGTTGTAGGTAATTGGCAGGTGAACACGATTATTACCTCCCATAGTGGTTATCCCCTTTCCTTTACACAGTCGACAAATACCTCCGGTTCCGGCCTCACCAATCGGCCCGATGTAGTTCCCAATTGCAACCTTTACGCCGGCGCCAAATTGGTAACGAGGTGGTTCAACACAGCGTGCTTCGCTGTTCCTACCGCCCAACAATTCGGAAACGCGCATCGCACGTATGGTTACGGTCCCGGTCGTACAAATGTCGATCTATCTTTCTATAAAAAGTTCCCCATTGTCGAAACTCAAAACCTTGAGTTTCGCGCTGAATTCTTCAACATTCTTAACCATTCTCAATTCAGCACACCGGATATAGGGTTGGGAGATGCGGCGTTTGGTGCGATCTCAGCCACCGTTCATGAGAACCGACAGATACAGTTCGCTCTAAAGTACCTGTTCTAATTGTTGGTAGTGAAGGTCTGCGGCGAATCATTATGTCGCAGCCTCTGCACATTATTGCGGCCTACACTTACCCCGTCTTCAAAAGGACAGACCTTATGTTCGGATCTATTCGACGCCTCATGTTCGCCCGCAGCGTTTGTCTGACAGCCCTTACAACGGTGCTGGCAGTGGGCGCAGCGGCGCAGAAACGTCTAGTCATCGCGGATCAGGATGCTTCGGGCCCTGGCGGTTCCGATATGATCTCGCTTCTGGTGCTGCTCCAGGCCCCGAACGTTGATTTGCTCGGGATCACTGTGGTGACAGGGGATGGCTGGCGCGACGCTGAGGTGGCCCATTCGCTGAGGCTGCTGGAGTTTGTGGGACGCACGGACATCAAAGTTTATCCGGGCGCGGCCTTTCCTCTGGTTCGCACGCAAGAGTGGACTCATCTCTCAGAGGCGCTATACGGCAAGGCCACCTACAAAGGTGCCTGGTTGGATAATCGGAAGGGCGCGTGGGACGACGTCTCAAATTTGCGCGAAGGCAGCCCAACAACCAAGGCAGCAGATGAGGACGCTCCCCACTTCATGGTTCGCATGGTTAATGAACATCCGCACCAGGTCACCATCTACGGAGCTGGTCCGCTGACCAATATTGCGATGGCAGTCCGCCTCGATCCTCATTTTGCGGAGCTGGCACAGGAACTTGTACTCATGGGTGGAAGTGTCAATCCAATTACCGATGCGAAGGAGTGGGTTAACGCTCCGCGACATGAATTCAACTTCTGGTTCGATCCTGAGGCGGCAAGCATCACCCTGCAGGCACACTGGCCGAAGATCAGCATCACGACGATCGATTCTTCTCTGAAGACGCACGTTACGCCAGAGTTTTTAGCGACACTGGGGAAGTCAGACAACCTCGTCGCGAAATATATAGTTCGGTTTACACGTGCTAATCCAACCGGCGTTGGCGGATACCTTTGGGATGAATTGGCAGCCGCTACTTGGATCGATCCGAGTATTACTACCAAAGAGCGCTATCAGTACATCGATGTCAGCACGGAGCATGGGCCAAGCTATGGTGACGTGCTCCTCTACGAAGATAATGACAAGCCGGCGTTGACGCTGCAACGCGCTCATCTGCAACTGGATGTCGACGTCCCTAAACTCGACCTATTGCTGATAAAGGTTTTATCGGCTCCCACTCCCGGATCGCATAATCCGGCACCGCTTCCTCCACCTGAGAAGCAGCCCTGACACGGCGGAGTACGATAATCTGAGGCGGAAATGACTCCTAATCCCTGGCAGCCTGAGATTGATGCCGAGACAAGAGGCCGAGCGGTGGACGCCGCGCAGGGCGGGGCGCCGTTCGATCTGCTGCTGCGTGGTGGTCAGATCGTTGATGTCATCACGGGTGAGCTTCGGTACGCTGACGTAGGCATCGTAGGGCCTATGATTGCCAGCGTTCATGCCCCCGGGACGCGCGGCGACGCTGTTGCAATCCATGAATTGGAAGGCCAATTTCTGTCGCCGGGCTTCATCGACGCTCACGTGCACTTTGAGAGCTCGCACATGCTGCCGCATCATTATGCAGCGACTGTGGTTCCGCAAGGCACTACCACTATTTTTTACGATCCGCATGAACTGGCGAATGTGCTTGGTGTGGAAGGTGTTCGGTACGCAATTGAGGCCAGTCGCAACCTTCCGTTGCGATATCTCTGCCAGGCGCCGTCTTCGGTTCCTTCCGCTCTCAATCTGGAGGTGTCCGGGGCGTCGTTTGATCGAGCTGAGATGCGCGAGATGTTGTCATGGCCCGAGGTCATCGGCGTAGCTGAGATGATGGACATGAACGGGGTCTTGCGCAAATCTTCACGCATGGTTGCCATCGCTGAAGAGGGCAGAGCGGCACACAAATTGATTGAAGGTCATGCGCGAGGATTAACCGGACCGAGCCTCCAGGGGTATCTGGCAGCTGGTGTTACTTCCGACCATGAGATTACGAGTGGAGACGATTTGCTTGAGAAACTGCGGGCAGGTCTCGCAATCGAAATCCGCGGTTCCCATGACTATGTAATTCCTACGATCGTTAAGGTTCTTGCAGAGCTGCCGCATCTTTCGTCGCAGATTATGTTCTGCACCGACGATGTACCGCCGGATGTCCTGGTGGAACGCGGCGGCGTTGCCGATGTATTGCGTCGCTTCATCGCCCAGGGCGTGAAGCCGACTGATGCCATTCGTTTCACAACATTGAATGCCGCGCTGCATCTTGGGCGGCCGGACCTTGGAGTAATTTGCGCAGGAAGGATCGCAGACATTGTTGTTCTTTCCGATCTGAATTCCGTTGCGATAAACGATGTCTTTGTCTCCGGCTGTCATGTGGCGCAGGGCAAGATGCTTGTGCCGATTACTCCGGCAACGGTTGCTCATCCAAAAGACACAATGAAGATTGCCGCAACTCGAATCGACGATTTTCGTCTTAAGGTTGCGACGACTGCACCTAAAGCACGAGTTAGATCGATTCGCGGAGTGCGCTTCAGTGAATGGAGCGAGCTTGAGGCCGAAATCCAGGACGGGTATGTTGTGTTGCCTCCGGATGTAAACCTGCTCTATGTGCAACACCGCCATGGTCATCACGATTCCGGACCGCATACAGCCCTGCAGGAGGGACTGCCAAAGCTCCGCGGAGCATTAGCCACAACGTACCTGCATGATGCGCACAATCTTTTTGTGATTGGTGGCAATGCCGAGGACATGAAGGTCGCCGCGGACGCTTTGATTGCGAGCGGTGGAGGCACCGCTGTTGCTCAGGGTGGAAAAATTCTTGCGATTATTAAATATCCGATCGCAGGCATGCTTTCCGAAGACCCACCGGAGGAGGTCGGACGTCAGTTCGAAGCCGTGAAGCTTGCCGCAGGCATGGTTGCGGAGTGGAAGCCTCCCTACTGGATATTCAAGTCTCTTGAGGGCATGTCTCTAGCCTGCAATCCGTTTCCATATCTCACCGATCTTGGCTTAGTCGACGGAAAGCGCGGAGAGCTGGTTGATACGCTGATTGCCTGAGGAGCCCATCCGGCACGGATCTGGTCGGTGTGAGCAGTTGGCCTATAGCTCATGTAAAGGCTATACGGTTTCAAATTCGAATCCCTGTTACGCATCCGAATTCCTTGTTAGATGCCTGGAAAATTCTCTGATACGGGCGGAAAATTCCCTGTTCTTTTGGACCGCCGAGAAGGGAGTCGAGCTAAATCGGCGCGTAAACACTGGAGAAATCCACCATCGATGATCATGATGCTTCGAAAATTCCCTGTATTTTCCCCTGTTAACGGGAATTTTCCCCTGGAGAGCGGTTCGCAGCAGACTGCATCCACCGCCAGCAAGTCTTTATTATTCATAATAAGCAACTTATATCGATAAAACTCCCCCAATTTACCGCGAAATCCAGAGTCTTGACCTTCTCCGCTCCTATCCGACCTCATTGTGTGCCGCCAAGGCCGCTCATTGTAGTTTCCACATAGACGGTATCTCGACGACACACCTATCCAGAGAAAGACTAGGGACTTGTCTCCCCTCAAGGATTGCTTCCGTGATGTCCGGCGATTCAAGACCGCGGAGATCCGAAACCTGCCTGCGGCGGCGGCCGATGGCGCCGTTGGGCTTTCTGACGGTTTGGTATGCCGCTACGACATCAAGCGGCGTTTGCTACCTATCAGGCCACCTATTGCGCCGGTTGCGAGCAGTAGAAGGCTGGAGGGCTCGGGAGTAATGCCGATATCAAAGTCGCTGGAACCGATTATGTTCTGTGCGTCGCCGTCAAAACCGCCGGTGATCTCGAACGAGCCAGCATAGATGCCAGCTATTGTTCCGGCGGGCACGTTTATGGTGAAGAGCTCGCCGGTAAAGCTATCTCCCGCTCCCAGAGTGAGAGGAAAATCGTTGTTATAGGGGGTGTCATCTAATGTCAATGGCGAATCGATCGATGAATTGTCGCCGTTCAGATAGAGCAGTTCGGTGGTGGTGTTGGTAATGGTCGCATCGAACTCAACCACTTCAGGTCCGAAGGCGTATTGAAACGGCGAGGCCAGGGTTAGGGTAAGCGGATCCGCCTTTGCCGCCGTGCCGGCCAGCAACAGAGATATAGATATCAGGGACAGCGCCAGGCTCTTCATGTTCGCTCCAATCATTCTTTGACTTCAAATTGTTCCAGGCAGGATTACCGACCGCACACTCGCGGCGAATGAACCTCCTGTGTAGGTTCCCGAGTATTTTTCAGATACCCCGGAGCCTGGTGTTCCAGCGCTCGGAGGGAACGTGACGGTGAAGGTGGTTGAAGCTCCCGCAGCCAGGGTTCCTATGCTCTGCGGCAAGGTTGATCCGGCCGCAGAACCTAGCGTGGCAGTGTTCAGAGACAGGTTAGTTGCGTCTCCTGTACCGGAGTTGGTGACCGTGATGGTCGCCTGGTAACCGCCAGCTATCGCCGTAAGCCTTGCAGAGGTCGTAATGATTGCTGAAGGAGGCGCGACGACCGAGAGGGTTCCGTTGTCGAAGGCGAACGTGTAGTTCGGCGATGACAACGTGCCCTGCGTGACCGTGATGGGATATACACCGGCAGGACTAGATGTGGTCGCCGTGGTGGACAGGGACGGTGATCCACTTAGGACTGCCGAGCCCTCCCCAGTGATGAAGCCGCTGTAGCTTGCGGTGAATGTTGGGTTCGCTGCTCCGACTGAGCGGGTGGCGTTGTTCGCCGTCACGGTCAGTGTCGCGGGATTCACGGTGACTACATATGGGCCCGCTGTCGAATAGACCGTCTGGCCGGCGGCTGGAACATAGTTGGAGTCGCCGGGCCAGGTTGCGGTGAAGACATGTGTGCCCACGCCAAGGCCGGTCAATGGAACAAAGAGGGTGTCGCCGTTACCGGACAAGGTCGCCTGAGTGGTGTTGCCGGTGAGAGAGTCGGTGAGGGTGACGGTGCCGGTGGGATAGGCCGCCAACGCTACAGCTGGTGTGAGAATGACGACTGCCGTTGCGGTTTGGCCGTAGGAGATTGTCTGCGGGAGATTGTTAGGGCCGGTCAGCTCCGGCGCGATGTAGGTGAAGTTGCACATTGGCGGATTCAGGTTGGTCGCCGTGATGTTGTTGGTTACGGTATCGTGGTTGGACGAGACAGCGACAAAGGTCGCAAAGGCACTGATGAAATTCGCCGATACGTCGCCTGGGCCGTAGGTAAGTTCGGCATACTGCTCCGTACCGGACGTACCTGTGTTCGTGAACTGCGAAGCTGTAAGCGCACCGGGGAAGGTCACGTTGTCGAGTGTGACCTGCAGTGGATTGATGATAGTGACTCCGCCGACCACAGTGTCGGTTCCTGTGAACTGCACGGTCCCCGTACTGCCAGCATCGTTCAGGAAGGCCAGGTTCTGTAGCAGGATGTTGTAGACGTTGGGAGTATTGCTTCCTGTGTCGGTGTTGTAGAGCGGCGTGAAGAGAAGATCCTTCCTGTGATCCAGGAAACAGGAGTTTGAGTACTGAACGTTCGTGACGAGGCCGCCTGCCGCCTGATCGGACTTGATGCGAATGGCGACCGAGTTGCCGTCCGCGTAGTGGACTGGATATGTCGTGGTGTTGATGGTTAATGGGACGGCATTGATGGCGCTTCCCTTGCCGGAGAAATCATCGCCGGCGAGCATATTGTTGTCGAAAAGGATGTTGTTCACGCCGCCATCGGTGAAGCTGCCAATGGACTCGCCGTGGCCCGCAAAGAAGTGGTTGTTGATGAGGGATATGTTTGCAGCGCCATTGGTGCTACCCGGAGATCCGCTGCTGCCGACCGCGATGTCATCGTCTCCATCGGAGATCCACGAGTTCGCGACGGTGACGTTTTGCGCCTGGTCAGGATCGATGCCGTCAGTATTGTTGGTGAAGGTGGGCGTTTCGATTTTGACGCCCCAGGCCGTCAGACCTTTGATGGTGCCGATGGATTTGACATGAAACATCGATGAATTTTGCAGCGTAATCTTGTAAAGGGTGAGGTTGGTGACGCCGCTCTCAGGCTGGATCATGGACTCCGGGACCTGCTGATCGCTCAAGGCAGCGAGGTTCCACCATGTATAGGTGGCGGGTGGTGCGAAGCCGCTGGTGGCGAAGCCGTTGAGGAGCGGGTCGCCGCCGCGGGCGTTCAACTTGCCGTAACCCATGATGCCGACGTTGGTGGAAGCTGCCGGGATGTCGATGGGCGGCTTGCAGGATTTGTTTGCGCTATTGCCATTGCGAGTGCCGCAGGTATGAGTGCCGGGCACCAGGTCAAAGTCCTGCGCGTTGCGCGAAAAGAAAAGCGTGACGCCGGGGTCAACCAGCAGCGTTGTGTTCGGAGGCATGACCAATGGACCGCTAAGGAACGCGTTGTAGACGCCTGTGGGATCAATGGAGAGCTCGACGGCCTGGCCGGGCGAGCTGGCCGAGCAACTATTGAGGGCTGCCTGAATACGTGCGGCGTCTGGATTGGTGTTGACTGCGTCGACCGAGGTTGGAATGTCGTTGTTGACCTGGGTGATTGCTGCGAAGAGTTGCGTGCATACCGGAGGAATGACGGGCTCAGTAACGGTGCGGCTGTCGCCGGTGACCACGATTTGAGCACCGGCAGAGGCTGCGAAGAGCAGACATACGATGGCGTGAAGAGGAATAGTACGGATGTAACGCATCTTGACCCTCCTTTGAAGCCTGAAGTCTGGAGTGGGCCGGAGGGGAAGTTCCGGCGGCGTGTACGGGCCCGATTTTTAGTCGCAACTGGAGAAATGGCCTGTCGTCGACGCAGGCCATCATACATGAGGTCAGACCACTGTCAAATAAAAAATGAATTTCAAGTTTAGAGCTTTGGGCGTGCGACTTGAATGGCATCTGTCGATAAGGGAAGTCGTTGATGGGTGATATGGATAGCACCAACTCTTCCCGTTCTTCATCAAATAGCTATCTTGCAGGGTCCGGAATTATCGCTCCAGAACGATTACGCCCCAAGGGCCTTCACCAGCCTTGACGCGATGCGTGACGGTGTTGGTGGCGAGATCCACAAAAGAGACATCATTGGAAGGTCCATTGGCGGAGTAGAGAGTCTTCCCGTCGGGAGACAATGCGATACCCCATGGACGCTGCCCGACTTCGACCGAGCTTAGGACTTTATTCGTCGCCGTATCGATCGTGAAAACCTGTTTGCCGCGGCCCGTGCTCACATAGAGCTTCGTTGCGTCGGGCGACAGGATAACGTCCATCGGCTTAATCATGCCTGGCTTGCCGATCGATATCGGCGTGAGCCTTTTGTGCTTGACCGTATCAATGACATCGACGTTTCCGTCGTTCTCAGCGTTGACGTAAGCGCGTTTTCCGTTTGGCATGAAGGCGACATTGCGTGGGCGATGGCCGACCGGAAAGGTGACGATAATCTTTCCAGCAACGGGATCGAGCACGGAAATGTTGCCATCTTCTTCCGAGGTAACGTAGACAAGCTTGCCATCGGGAGTCACTCGCACTCCCTCAGGCTGAGCACCCATTTTCAGGCTCTTTACGATAGTTCCGCTGGCAATATCCAAAATACTCACGAGACCGTCATCTTCATTGGAGATGTAAATTTTTGTGCCATCTTTGCTTATATCGAAGTTTTCCGGATCGTTGCCACTCTTGAGGATCTTGACGAGTTTGAGTTGTTTCACATCGATGACGCCTATGCCGTCAAATTTGTGGTCTGGCGGGGGCAGCGTGCTCTCGTCCACATTGGGCCCACCGATGGGAGATCCGCTCAGCGCGACATAGATGGTCTTGCCGTCGGGGCTTGCATGGATTCCGCGAGGCCGCTTACCGAGCGGGATGGTTGCAATGACCTGGGCCGTGCCTGAGTCGATCACCGTCAGGTCGCCTGAGATTTCGTTGGTGACATAGATTCTGGGAGCGGTGGATTCCGGAACTGAGGCTGGAACTGCGGCTGTTTCGGGAGCGGCTGTTTTTTTCGATGACGAGCAGCCGCATAAAGCCAGAATGAGGGCTGTTGCTGCCACTGCTGCTTTAGTTTTGCTCATGTGTCTTTCCTTAGCTCGAATGCGTATGGTGTGTCAGGTGCCAATGTTTTGCTCACCGTCTGCCGTAGCTGACTTTGAGTCCTCCGAAGATTGTAAAGGGAGTGCCGGGTGAGACGAAGGTGGTATTGCGGACGGGGTAGTCGCCGCTGGGGTAGGGGGTGAACTCACGGGCGATGAAGGCGCCGCTATCGTTATAGGGGGAGTCGCTAAGTTGACCGGTGGTGTAGTACTTCCGGTTGAGCAGGTTATTGAGCTCCGCAAAGAGTTCGAAGTGCGAGTTGATTGTGTAACGGGCGCCCAGGTTGAGGACGGTGTAGGCAGGGACTTTGCCCATACCGAGATAATACTGACCGTCGGGCTGGTACAGGTTATTTTCGTTGCCTTTCACGTAGGAACTGCCGATCGCCTGTAGGTCGGCGCTGATGCCGAGTTTCTTCAATGGATTGTAGTCCCCGTACACCTTGAACATGTTCTGCGGCACCTGCGGAATCTGGTCGCCGGGCATGATGGTGATATTGCCGCCGTCGGTTACGCCCTTTTCGCCAGCGAGTGCATTGGTGTTGCTGCTGTTGCTGCCAGATCCGATGACCTGGGTGCTCTGGTAGGTAGCTTGGAGGAAGGTGTATTCGACGCCCGCGTCAATTTTGTGCAGATGCGCGAGGGCCGAAGCTTCGACACCCTGGCGGCGAGTCTTGCCGAAGTTCTGGAAGTAGCCGAATCCGGTCTGCTCCGATGCGACGAAGAGCAGATCATCATAGTTGATGGTGTGGAAGTAGCCTGCGGACCAGCGGTAGCGGCCGTCAGGATTGCCACGGACGCCGAACTCGTAGGTGCGGGCGACAACCTGCTTGAGCGGCGGATCGCTGACGAGCGCATTGGGCAGCGAGCAGGGGAAGTCGGGATTGGCGCAACCAAGCTCGGTGGATGTTGGGGCGCGGCTCGATTCACCGTAATCGAAGTATGCGTTCAGCAACGAGCCAGCCTTGTAGACAACGCCGGCGGTTGGGTTGAAGCGCTGGAAGACATTGTCAGCTGTCAGGCCAGGACGGCCTGAGGTTGTCGGCGGTAGGCGATCTGTATTGTTGACGTCGGTGTGGTTGTAACGGCCGCCGGCGTTGAAGACCCAATGGCCCAAGCTCAGAGTGTCGGTGACGTAGAAGCTGGGAGTAATAGTGACGCCGTGCAGGTTCACGCGGGCGTCGTCGAGCGTTCCATCGTCATCTACCTCACTGCCGTCGTCGAATGAAGGTACGAGGGTGAGGGTGATCCCGTCCGGATTCAGATATCCCCACTGCGCGTTCTGGACGAAGGTTAGGCTGCCAGTGTCAAAGCCTGAACCCAGGCTCAGTTTGTTGTGCGCTGTGTTCCAGGAGAGCGACGCGGTTGCACCGTAGGCGTGCTGACGGCCCACTGTCGCCGTGTTTACACCCGTGCACTTCTCGGCCGGCTCACCACTGCCTCCGGCGTTGATCTCCAGGCTCGCGGCGATGCAACGCAGATAAGGGAACGGTGTGTTGGCCGCCGTGATGGGCGTGGTCGGATACGGTATGCCAGCCTTGGTGAGAGCAGCCTTATCGGTGGCGCTTAACGTATAGAGCGACTCAGTAAAGCTGTCGTCGTTGATGTCGCCGTTGAGTGTGTTGGTGCGTGTATAGCGGATGTAGGCGTTGGCGTTGACGGCGAGACCGTGGCTGAGCGACTGTGTGGCGTTGATGGTGAGGAACGGCGAGTGCTGGTTGGTGGCGTCGGGGATGGAATAGACGCTGTCATAGCCGTGGTTCAAGCCGACCGTACGGTCGATAGCGCGGATGTCCTGCGTGCCATTGCCGATAAGGTTATTGATGGAGTAGCCGCCGGAGACTGAGACGATGGTCTTGCCTGTGGCGTAGCCAAGCTTGGCGAAGCTCTGCTTGACGTCGCTGGGCGACTGCACGCGCCAGCCATCCTCGTGAAAGAGGGTGCCGGCTACGAACCAGTTCCATGGTCCATGGTTGCCGCCGTACTCGCCTTCGACGGACCGACGGCCGAAGTTGCCACCGTAGGAGTCGACGGAGAGGCCGCTGCTGGTGAGGCCGCTCTTGGTCTGAACCGTGATTGCGCCACCGAGGGTGTTGAGCCCGTAGACAGGGTTCGAGCCGGGGATAAGTTCCATTGTGGAGATGGCGATCTTGGGGATGAGATCCCACTGAACAACATCGCCGAAGGGCTGGTTCTGGCGAACACCGTCCAGGTAGACAGAGAGCCCCGCGGGTGCGCCGACCAGCGGAGACGCGGTGTACCCGCGGTAGTTGATGTCTGGCTGGAAGGGGTTGTTCTGATTCTCGTTGACGTAGACCCCGTTGAGGCGACGCTTCATGGCATCGGTGAGGTCAAGGGCATTAGTGTTTTCGATGGTCTGAGCGGTGAGCGTCTGGACCGGGACGGGGACGTCGGACAACGGCACATCAAGCGTGCCGATTGGCGTAGATGCGATCACATTTACGGTCGTCGAGACGCCGCCCGCGAGCAAAGTAACCTCGCGAGTGATGGGGGTTGAAGACTGTACCTGGAAGGTGATGGTCCGCGAGGCGAAGCCGGCTCGGTCGAGAGCAAGCTGGTACCGGCCGAAGGCTAGGTCCGGGATGTTTAATGACCCGTCGGCGGCGGTCTCGACCGCGCGGCTGGCGCTGGAGGTCGGGCCATAGAGCGTGCCACGGGTTTGTAGCGGATGGCCTGTCGCGTCCTGGACGTGGAGCCGGATCTCACCGCGGCTTTGTCCATTGAGGGAAGTTGCTGTCGCTTGTCCGAGTAGGGGGAGGAGTAGGGGAACGCTCAATAGAAGGAGAAATCCCATAGCTGAAAAGTGACGAGGAAACATGAGCCTACTTTCGTAAGGTGCGCGTGCAATACCCAAATTGATTCAGTGCTATTGAGATATTCCGGCTGGCGGTGTTTTGTTCAGCCTATTTTGGATTTATATTTTCAACCCTGACCAAGATTGGGGAGAGTGTTGGATAATTAGTGCCAGGGTGCTTCGTCTCGTGTCCGACTCAACTGTAGAACTATATTTACCGGAGATTTCCTGGGCAGAAACCAAGATCGAGACCGCTTCGGCCCTGGAACCTGAGATTCTCAGGCTCTACGATTCTCTAAGATTTCCTCTCCTGCGCTATTCAATCTCGTTTGGTATATCTATTGCCGATGGAGAGGACATCATTCAGGAGACTTTTTTGGCATTGTTTGATCATCTGCGGAAGGGTCGTTCGCGGGACAACCTCCGGGGATGGGTTTTTCGAGTGACCCACAATCTCGCTTTGAAGCGGCGTCGATTCTATCGAAGCCAGTCCGCTCTGATCAGTATCGAGGACTATCGACCAGATGAGTATCTGTCCGATGAACTCAATCCTGAACAGCTTGCAATGCTAGGCGAGCGTCAGGCACAACTCCTGAACATTTACAGGGCTCTTTCGGAAAATGACCGGCTTTGTCTACAACTTCGTGCTGAGGGGCTGACATATCGAGAGATAGCTCACGTCGTAGGAATCTCATTGGGCGCCGTGTCGAATTCGCTTGGGCGTTCCCTATCTCGACTGATGCTCCTGGATCAGAGGTGATCGATGTTCGACCAAAATGGCCACCTTACCGATGAAGTGTTGATCTGTCTAATCGATGATGAAGCATCAATAGAGGCTATCGATGCGGTTAGCGTGCACTGCGCTAAATGTTCGGTCTGCCGTTCGCGGCGATCGCAGCTTGAACAGGCGCTATCGAAGTTTGCGAATCTATACTCCTCAACGATCAATCCTCAGATGCTGGAATCAAGTTTGGAACGCCGCGCAGCACTCAAAGACCAGCTGACTGCTGCAAGTTTGGAGTCTCCAACGTCCTGGCCTGGGCAGTTCACGCAGTACCGTCGTTATCTATTGGGTGCGGTAGCGATATTTGCATTCACTATCGTTGCGTTATTTCGGACAAATACGTTCACTCAGAATCGATCGACCTCAGCTCAAGAAACGATCCGCCTATTACCTGATAAAGCACTCACGCCAGGCGCGACTCAGCCTGTCAATTTGGCGGAAGTTTGTTCGCAACAACAAGAGGATCTTGATCCTGCTGTCTCGGACTCCGTCAGAAAAGCCGTCTTTGAGGAATATGGAATGAGTGGCATGAAAACTGACGACTATCAGGTCGACTACCTTATCAATCCCCAACTCGGGGGCACGGCCGATGTTCGTAATTTATGGCCGGAGCCGTATGGTTTTACGGTGTGGAACGCACGCGCCAAGGATGCATTGGAAGATCGGTTACACCAGATGGTTTGTGATAACCAGATCGATTTGGCGTCGGCGCAACAGGAGATCGCGACCGATTGGATTGCAGCATATAAGAAGTACTTTCGCGCGGAAAATCCTGCATAGGTCTGGACGGCGGGACTGGGCTTCCAGCGCGGATTTGACCCCCTTGGGTTGTTTCAGCCTGGATGGAAATCCGCGCAAGCCACCGATTTTTGAATGGTCATGGCGAGAGAATTCGCACTCAGCACCCCCGACTAGTCAGCGATTTTTTCTGTCCCGTGGAGTTTTGGCGACGCGCAGCAAAAATTTCTCGGGGATTTATCCTCCGCAGCCCGAGTTGGATGGTATCTTGACCTTTATCAATGCATAAGTCAGTTTTTGGAATACTGCCGGATGTGGCCCTTCTTACGCCTTTCTTTCGGTTTATCTCAAATTCTGGCAACGTTTTGAGGGCGTGTGGTGGCTGTTTTCCTGGCTATCTCTGCCAGAACCCGTACTTGCCGAGGTGTTGCTCTTCGTGTCTATTTTTGTCCGTATTCCTGGTTCCGCGATCCTTCGTCAGTCAGCACTGTTCGCTTTTGTGGCGCTGGCCGGTTTCTCCAGTTCCGCTTCCGCGCAGACTGCACCTCAACTACTGCCTTACACCTCCAAACTGATTGCTGGCAGCGGTACCACTGCTATCGCAAGTGGTGCGACCTGTCCGGTCTCGGGTTTCAAATCGACCGATGCCTACGGCGATGGCTGTCTGGCGACCGAGGTCCAACTGGTATCGCCTCGCTATGCGATTGCCGATAAGAACGGCAACATCTTCTTCAGCGACTATAACAACGGCCTTGTCCGTCGTGTCGATGCGGTGAGCGGCGTTGTAACGGCGGTTGCCGGCGGCGCGACTGCTTCGCCTGCAGCGGGTGCGACCTGCGGAGCGAACGCGTCAACGGACATACGGGGCGACGGTTGCTTGAGCACTTTGGTGAAGCTGTCTCACCCGTCGGGGCTGGCCTTCTCCTCCTCGGGTGACCTCTATCTCTCGGACATTGGATATGCGAACGTTCGCAAGGTCGCGGCGACCTCTGGGCTGGTAACGACGGGTGGCATCATCTCACTGGTGGCCGGGAATGTTTCGGGGACCTTCGGTTATGCGTCGGGCGTTAATGCCGCGACCGGAAGCTATCTGCAGGACCCCTACGGCATTTCGTTCGACGCGGCGGGCAATCTGTACATCGCCGATGAGTATAAGGCGGCCGTGGCGGTATTGGTGGTGAACACGAATGCGACGGGAAGCACGACCGTGACGGGCGTGACGATTCCGGCGGGACAGATTGTGAAGATCGCTGGCTCGACCGGCGGCGGGACGACGACTTGTCCAAATTTTACGACGGCCTCGGCGGGTGGCTGCACCTTTGGCAACTATACCAACGGCGCGGTCGCCAACGCCTCCCAGATGGATACTCCGTGGGCCGCGGCGGCAGATCCGGCCGGGAATGTCTACGTTGCGAATGAATTCAATAGCAACGGCATCAAGATTACGCCTGCGGGCATTATGATTACTTACGGCGGCATCCAGGGCACCGCTTCGAAGGTTCTGCAGCGCGGCCCGCAAGGAAGCTTCGGTATCGGCAGTCCATTCGGAGTCACCGCCGACGCAAACAGCAACGTCTACCTTACGGATGCGAGCAATGGCGTGGTGTGGCGCATCGATGGCGCAGGCCAATCAATGTACGTGGTTGCCGGGGGCGCATCTACTACCTGCTCGGCTGCAACCGATAGCTACGGCGATGGCTGCCCCGCGACACAGGCCAACTTCGGCAAGAGCGGGACCGGCAACTTCGCAACGACAACGCTGCCCGGTCCAGGCATCTACGGCATTACAGAGGATGCCTACAACGACCTGTTCATAGGCGACACGGAGACGAGCCTTATCCGAGAGGTTGCTTCGGGGACCCAGTTCGGAAATGTAGGAGCAAATGATCCGACGCAGATCGTGGACATCCATTTCGCGGCGGGCGACGGTCCGGCGGCGGTTTCCCCTTACATGATCACTGCAGGCGGGTCGAATTTCTCGCTGGGGGCGGCCAACTGCACCGCGAACACCGACAATACGAGGGACTGCCTTCTGCCCATCACAGCGACGCCCAGTGTTCTGGGAGCATTCACCGGAACGTTGCAGGTGCAATCGTCCCTGGGTGCAACAGCGACGTTTCCTCTGGGCGGCAACTATGTAAACACGCCGTTTACCCGCACGTCGGTTGCCATCTCCAGCAGTGGCCCGTGCGCAGCGACCACGGTATATTCTCCGACGACACCGCTGACTCTGACCGCATCAGTCTTCAGCAGCGGCAGTCCGACCGGCACGGTCACCTTCTATGCCAACGGCGCGCAGATTGGTACACCGCAGACGGTCAGTAACAACGCGGCTACTCTGACTTACACGTTCTCGACGGTGAACACCTACACCATCACCGCTACCTACAACGGCGACAGCTACTTCAAGACTTCGAGCGGAACGGCGCCATCCATTATCACTATTTCGAACCCGACGTTCACGACCTCGACCATCGGCTATCAACAAAGTACCGTCGTTGCGGGGCAGACCGGACTCTACAGTTTCCAGCTTGTCCAGAACGTATACGGCGGATCGATCACGATGGCGTGCTCGGGTCTGCCGGCGCATTCATCGTGTTCTTTTAGTCCGAATTCGATTTCGGCGAATGGTTGTTCTACGACCAATACCGTTACGTTGAGTATTCTTACCCAACAGGGGTTACCAGCAACTGCTTCTCTGGGCACCGGCGGGCGCGGTCTATGGGCAACGCTGAGCGTTCTTCCCGGACTGGCGTTGGCGTTGTTGATCGGGCTGCGCCGCCGTCGCGCACCGATGCGCTACGGTCAGCTCTGGATGGCACTTGCGCTGCTTTTGGCCGCCTCCGGCATGATCGCCTGTAACAACGCGCAATCCGTAGCGGCGACGCCTTCAGGGACTTACAACATTACCGTAACGGCTACAGGTTCTACCGGAACAGTAGCCAGCTTTACGGTTCCGCTTACGGTCAAGTAGCTCATTTTGAGGTAAACGAATGCAGCTGCTTCGCTTGCTCACCGTCACTTTTTTGTACCGCCTGGTCCTTTTTTCAGGCTTTGTCCACGGTCAGGAGATTCACTGGATGCACACCATGTTTCGCAATTCACGTCAGTTCGCCCAATCCACCCGAGTCATGAAATCGGTTATGTTTGCTGCACTTCTGGTCGTGCTCGGCATAGCATGCTCTTCGTTGAACATGGCCTTCGCACAGTCCGCTACAACGGGCGCGATTACTGGCGTCGTCACGGATACCAATGGAGCGCTTCTGCCTGCTGCGACGGTCACGGTGAAATCCGTTGACACCAGTGCTACGCGCGTCGTGAAGACCAACGCGTCCGGCGAGTACCGTGTTCCCGAACTCGAGCCCGGCACGTATACAGCGGTCTTCACGTCGGATGGTTTTGAGACGTACCAGGAAACCGCCATCACGGTCACCGTTGGTAGTCTGTCGAACGTTTCGCCGAAGCTCAAGGTCGGCCCGGTCTCCGATAGGGTCGAAGTCACCGATGAGACATCGATGATGCACACCGAAGACAGCAGCATCTCAACCACGATCGACCAGAACGCCATCGACAACCTGCCTATCAATGGACGGCGCTGGTCTAATTTCGCGCTCCTGACACCGGGCGTGGTCTCGAACTCCGACGGCTTCGGACTGCTCAGCTTCCGCGGCATCAGCTTCCTGCTGAACAACAGCACTGTGGACGGAGCGGACAACAACCAGGCGTACTTCTCCGAGGAGCGCGGCCGCACGCGTGCCTCTTACTCTATCTCGCAGTCTGCAGTGCAGGAGTTCCAGGTAAATCTCTCGAACTACTCCGCCGAATACGGGCGCGCGGCAGGCGGCGTCATCAATACGGTGACGAAGAGCGGCGGCAATAGTTTTCACGGAGAGCTCTTCTTCTACGATCGCGACAACAACCTCGGCGCGACGAACCCGTATACGCAGCTGACGACGCAGATTCCGAACTCGAATGCATTTCAGACCTACGTCTACAAGCCGAAGGACTGGCGCAAGCAGTGGGGCTTCGGGGCGGGCGGTCCTCTGCTGCGCGAGAAACTCTTCTGGTTCTATTCTTACGATCAGAGCCAGAGGAACTTCCCAGGAACAGCGCGTGCATCGGATCCGGCGGCTACTTTCGCTGCAGCGGATACTGTGCTACCTTCCGGCGCGAGTTGCACGAATGGCACCTTCAGTGCAGGAGCCTCGGGATCCCCCGGGAGATACGTACGCGTGCGCCGAGGCTAACGCGCTAAACCTCGGCTCCGGCGCTTCTGGATATCAAGCTGGCGCAGCCTATTACACGCAGGGTCTTGGCATCATCTCGTCATTCCTAGGCACGGTGCCGCGCACAGCCAGCCAGGTATTGAATTTTCCAAAGCTCGATTGGCAGATCAACGAACGTAATCGTTTGACATTGCAGTACAACCGGCTGCGTTACAGCTCGCCGGCGGGTGTTCAGACGCAGGCGTCGAACTTCTACGGCCGCGCATCATTTGGCAACGATTTTGTGAAGGAAGATTTCGGTATTGCGCGCCTGACGAGCGTGCTCAACTCCAGCTTGGTCAATAGCTTTCTCTTCCAGTACGGCCGCGACTTCGAATACGAGAGTTCGCAGGCGCCTACTCCGAACGAGCAACCGATCAGCACGACAATTCCGGACGATCCGCTGGCGCCCTCTGCGCCTCCGTCGATCCAGATTGGCTATGAGTTTGATGGTACGGGCTTCGACATCGGC
>CAWHVZ010000003.1:0-77032 GCA_963832995.1 uncultured Acidobacteriaceae bacterium | reverse complement strand
ACCTACAACCCTTCGGTTAACAGCCGAATGCTCTGCCATTGAGCTACTCAGGAGTGTATGGGGACGCGAGAGAACCTCGCGTTGCGCCTCTTCATTTATAACAAAAAATCGGCCGTATGGGAACGGTGAACCGGTCGGAATACGGGGTGTGGTTTTCGAGGTTGGACGGAGTTTGCGATGAGCGTCGTGGCCCTAGGGGTAAAGCAGGACCGCGATGTTGTAAGCGGTGAAGGGACTGCTCTCTGCAGGGGAGCAGGCTCCGACGACTGCCTGGTGGTATTTGCCGCTGCCGATGCGGGACTTGAGCGTGGTGGGGAGTTCGGTGAGCGTAGATGCAGTGTAGCGCATGACGAACCATGGCTTGCGCGGACCGGCTGCGTAGCCGGTGGACATGGTGCAGGTCTCGCGGGCGGAGCGGATGGACGCTTCCGCAGCGTTGGCGGCGAGGCGATTCTCGACGGCGATGCCGGAGGCCTCGACGAGGCTGGCCACAGCTGACTCCTGCTGATCGAGGGTGAGGACTTCGACGGTGGAGGCGAAGTCCTCAACGGCGTAGAACTGTCCATTGCGCTCGACGACGGAGATGCCGGCGACGTTGACGTTGGGATCGAGAAGATTCTCGCGGTGGTGTTCGGAGTGCATCCACATGTCGTGGATCTCGCTGGGATCGGGGGCCTCGGCGACGTTCTCGGAGACGAGGGAGAAGTGCACGCCCGCGGTGGCGGCACGGGCTGCGAGGTCGGGCTCGCCGGGGAACTCGTGGGAGATGTCGGCGTTAGCGGCCATGATGCGCGCGTGGAACAAAGCCGCCTGGGCGAGGACAGGATCGCGGCGGAGCGGCTGCAGGCCCCGGCTGACGCGGTCCGCGTTGGCGGCGGCCAGGAGATACTGCTCGGCGACGGAGCCGTCAGAGCCGGGCGCTGTGGGTTGAGTCTTGGTCCCGGCAGACAGAGCACCGGGAAGAAGGAGAAGAACAAGGGCTGACCTGGGCAGGATGCGACTGAGCTGGTTGACGTGCGGCATCTGGAATCGGGCCCCTTGAACTGGCGTTCGCAGAGCAATTTGCCCTGCGTTCTATGAGGCGATTCTAGGAAGGTGAACCGAGACGATAAATACAACTTTTGGTTCTCGTACTGGTCCGTTTGTGTCATCCACCCTCCCTGTGTTTTGTGTGCAAAGTCTTCATTCTTTGCAAGTTAGCGTTGGACTTTAGCTGTAAAACATTGATTCTAAAGATGCTTCTAGTAAAGTATTCATGCGGCTTGAGTTACGGGTTACATTCACCTCCCTTCCAAAAGATCGAAGCCTTAGGTTTGCGGACCCTTTGGGATTAAAGAAGGTACAGAAAAAGTTCGTTGGCCTTAAAAGCGAAGGCCCGGCTTGGTGGCCGGGCCTCTTATTTACCTTCTGCTTCTATTTTATCAAGTGGCACATAACTAATGCGCACTTTTTCCTCAGGAGGTATGTTGTTCTTCCGGCTTTGGTTACGGGATCATGGTTGATTATTGAGGGTTGACAGGATTTCAGGACTAGCTGGCTGGTCAGGAGCGCAGTGCGGGAAGGTTTGCCCGGTTGCGCAGCATGAGCGGGAGGAGCTTTAAGGCAGCCCCAATAACGGGGCATGTAGCGTTTGGGCTCGGAGAGCGAGCGGAAGAGCCAGCCGAGGTAGAATTTGTCCGCCCAGACGGGGATGTGGACCTGATCGCCCGAGAGGAAGGCGATAGCGGCTCCGATACAGTGAATTGCCGGCAGGTAGCTGAGATTGCGCTTGAGGTAGAGACCCAGGCGCTCCTGATTGCCGCCGCCGATCGTGATGATGACATGTTGCGGGCGGAAGCGGTTGAGACGTCCGAGCAGTGGAACATCGTCGATTACGGCGCCGTAATACGGGGCCATAAAGATGCAGTTTTCGGGGACGGTAATTCCCTGCCGTGCGAGCCAGTCGAGGTTGAGCCTGGCGCTGCCGGGGTTGGCCATTATCCAGAGGGTGTTGCCGGGGCGGCGGACGTCGGGTTCGAGAAGCAGTTCGCGGAGGTACTCGAGGCCGGACAGGCGGCGGATGGTCTCGCGCTGGAGACGATTCCAGATGAGCACCATTAAAGCCGAGTCGGTGATGGCGAGATCGGCGTTGAGGAGGGATTCGCGATAGTTCGTGTCGTGATCGAGGTCCTTGAGCGCAGGGGCTGCGGGAACGACAAGCAGGCCGCCGCTTCGCATCCTTGCGATAGCGTCCTGCGCGGAGCCGTCGAAGAAGTCGATGCCCAGGATGCGGTGAGCCATGGGGAGTGATTCCGTAATCATGCTGCGGCTATTTTTTCACAGTCGGCGTTTTAGTTCGGGGCCATCGCAGGCCTCAACTGATTTGATGCTCCATTCTGTTGACGTGACCGCAATCAGTCGTGGGTCTTCGCGGGCTGGCAATTCTGTCAGTTTCCGCTCCTCTCATTAGGGGCTTGAAATCATCCAGGTTGAATGAGAAGCGGTCACCGCGCTCAGTTTCCCCAGATTCGCAAAGGGGAGATGCAATCGGATTCGTCGCAAGTCGCAATTGTGATGAGACTGCTCTCCAATCGCCTGACGTCCACGGCCTAGGTTGCGGATGGCAGGTTTCCGATGAGCTCCGCTTAATTCAAAGAACGCCACGACAATAGACGGCTTCACCACACCGGCAAGGAGAAGAAGAGTCCGAGAAACATTTTCTTTTACTTCAGCGAAGACGACGACCTGTTAGGCCTCCGATTTGATAACTGGAAGGTGGTCTTCATGGAGCAGCGTTGCCCCGGCACAATTACAGGTCTGGGCAGAGCCGTTCACAAGGCTCCGCATTCCAAAGATATTCAATCTTCGGATCGATCCATACGAGCGGGTCGACATAACGTCGAATACATTCTATGAGTACTTCTTTGACAACCCGTTCGCAATTTATGCTGCGCAGCCGATGGTGGCGAAGTTCATGGAGACGTTCAAGGAGTTCCCGCCGCCACAGAAGGCGACTTCCTTCACGGTGGAACAGGCACACAGCGCCCTGCAGGAGGCCACAACGACGGGTCATTGAGCCTGCTTGATATCTTCTGACAACTGATTACTTACCGCGATGCGAGATCAATCTCGCATCGCGGCTTCACCTGCGGAGTGATTCAAGCCAATGAATTGCGGCAGCGGGGGTTCGGCGGCTAACATCTCCTGTTCGATCCAGGCGTAGGTTCTGGCGAGGCCATCGCGAAGGCTGATGGACGGCGCCCAGCCGAGTCGCTGCTGGATGAGAGTGTTATCGCTGTTGCGTCCGTTGACGCCTTTGGGTGCGTCGAGCTTGTACTTGCGACTGGAGCCTGACGCCGGCGATGTCTTCGACGATGTCGACGAGCTGATTGATGGAGACAAGCTCGTCGGAGCCGAGGTTGAGCGGCTCGCGGATGTCGCTCTCAAAGATCATCTGCGTGCCCTTGGTGCAATCGTCGATGTACATGAAGGAGCGGGTCTGGTTGCCGTCGCCCCATATTTCTATCTCGTGGTTGCCTGAGATCATGGCTTCGATGACCTTGCGGCAGATGGCGGCAGGAGCCTTTTCGCGTCCGCCGGTCCAGGTGCCGAGCGGACCGTAGACGTTGTGATAACGGGCGACGCGGCACTGCGAGACCGTAGTCCTCTTCGAAGTGGCGGCACATGCGCTCGGAGAAGAGCTTCTCCCAGCCGTAGCCGTCCTCGGGCATCGCGGGGTAGGCGTCTGACTTCGCGGAGCGCGACGACGTCGGGGTTGGTCTGCTTCTCCGCGTTGTAGACGCAGGCGGAGGAGGAGTAGAAGAAGCGCTCGACACCCTGATCGCGCGCGGCCATGAGCATGTGCGTGTTGGTGAGAACAGAGAGCATGCAGAGGGCCTTGTTGTTCTCGATAAAGCCCATGCCTCCCATATCAGCAGCGAGCTGGAAGATGGCCGTGGCGCCCTTCGCGGCCTTCTGGCAGCTCCGCTTGTCCTTCAGGTCGAGAGAGAGATTTTCTACATCCCTTGAGGTCTGGTACCACTCGTCGAGGGGCTTGATGTCGACGGCGCGGATGACGTCGGCGCCATTAGCCTGCAGGCTTTGTACGAGATGGCCGCCGATGAAGCCACCTGCTCCGCACACAACTACCCTCTGTCTCTTTAAGTTCATCCTGGGGAGGTCCTTTAAATGTTACAGGTTCGAATCGTTAGGCAGATTCCGGATGCTCAGCCGAGTTGCACCCGGGGACGATTTTCTCCAACAAGTATAAATGGGGCCATGTGCGGCCGCATCGAACGAAAGTGTTATTGGTACTCTCCTTGTCAATACGAAACGAGCGTTTTGGATTTGGATTCCCCGGTAGGCTAAAGAGATGGATGAGACCTCAGCATTTCAATTGCCTCTGGCGGCGGCGATGCGCCACGCTCTTGCACACGTTACGCCCGACAATGACCGGCCGGTGGCGGCAACCGCCGAGTTGAAGACGCTGCGGCAGGCGCTCGACCTGCCTTTGAGCGAGAGCGGAGTGGACGCCGTCCGGGTGGTCGATGAGTTGGCGGAAGCGGTGCACGGCGGGATCATCGATTCGGCGGGCGGGCGCTTCTATGGCTGGGTGATTGGAGGGTCGCTGCCGGCGGCTCTGGCCGCGGACTGGATGACCTCTGCGTGGGACCAGAACGCGGGGCTGTATGTGTGCTCGCCCGCGGCTGCGGTGGTTGAGGAGATGGCAGGGCGATGGCTGAAGGAGCTGCTGCATCTGCCGGAGGCGGCGAGCTTCGCGCTGGTGACCGGATGCCAGATGGCGCATGTGACCTGCCTCGCAGCGGCGCGGCACGCTCTGCTGGACCGTGCTGGATGGGACGTCGAGCAGGAGGGGTTGGCGGGAGCGCCGGCGATACGGATTCTGACCGGCGTAGAGAAGCACGCGACGGTGAATCGCGCGGTGCGGCTGCTGGGATTGGGCGAGAAGCGAATCACCGGATTGCCTGTGGATGCGAAGGGCGGTCTGCGGAAAGAGGCTCTGGCGAAGGCGCTGGCAGAGTCGCCAGGTGTGCCGACGCTGGTGGTGCTGCAGGCCGGCGATGTGAATACCGGGGCGTGCGATGACTTCGCAGAGCTGATTCCGCTGGCGAAAAAGTATGGGGCATGGGTGCATATCGATGGCGCGTTCGGGCTGTGGGCCGCGGCGAGCGAGAAGCTGCGGCACCTGGTGCGAGGAGTGGAGCTGGCGGACTCGTGGGCGACCGATGGGCATAAGTGGCTGAACGTTCCATACGACTGCGGCTACGCGTTTGTCGCGGACACGGAGGCGCATCGCGCGGCGTTCGCGCAGCACGCGGCTTACCTTACGCACTCCGAGGCGGCGCGCAATCAACTGGACTGGAACCCGGAGTTTTCGCGGCGGGCAAGAGGTTTCGCGACCTATGCGGCGATTCGCCAACTGGGACGAGCCGGAGTCGCGGAGATGATTGAGAGAGATTGCGAGTGCGCGCATGCGTTGGTGATGCGAATGGGAGCGTTGCCGGGAGCGGAGGTGCTCTGGGAGCCGACGATCAACCAGGGGTTGGTGCGTTTTCTCGACCCGGCCAACGGCGCGAGCGACGAGGACCACGATGCTTTCACCGATCGCATAATGGCGGCGATACTGGCCACGGGAGAGGCGTTCTTCTCAGGAACAACCTGGCGCGGACGGCGCGCGATGCGGGTGAGCGTGAGCAACTGGCAGACTTCTGCGAAGGATGTGGAGCGCGTGGTGCGATGTGTGGCACGTGTTCTGGAGTCGGTTCGCTGAAGCGGTTGACTCTAGGCGTTTGGCTTGTCGAGGTACTGGAACAGGTTGTCGATGAGATCGACGTAGATCGGTGTGCCCGGTACTTCGAGACGGCGTGAGGCCGACCAGATGTCATCGATGCACATGCGCCCGCTGCGAGTCTTGGGATCGATGATCCAGATGGTCTTTACGCCCATGTTCCGATAGTCGGTGGCGCGCTCCTGAATGTCGGAGTAGGTGTCGTCGGGCGAGAGGATCTCGATGACGAGGAGCGGAGGCTCGACGAGAATGTCAGGCGGATGACCGGCGTTGAGGACCACCAGGTCGGGGATTCTGATACGGGAAGGCGAGACGGCAACACGCTGTTCGGTTGAACCCATGCAGGACCATTGCGTTTCATGCGTGCCAAACCAGGCGGCCAGCAGCCACTGGATTCTTGCGTGCTCCCACTTACCCAAGTTGCGCTCCCTGACTTCGCCATCCACGTACTCGCGGTCCGGCCTGTAGCTGGTGTGGAGATACTCTTCGACCGGGATTTGGACTGAGGTTGCCATGCTCTTGCTCGGTCAGACGCGGCCGATGACTGAAAGGATATCAGCGTTGGCGGGATGGGTCTTGTTTTTTCGACGTAGGGTTTTCGTTGTTGCATGGATGAGACTTCGGCTTCATGCTGGAAGGGATGAGTGTGAATTTTGTACAGCGTGTGAAGCGGCAGCCGCTTGCAGCGATTGGTATCGCGCTGCTTGCGGCGTTCGTGGTCTGCGCGGTGTTTGCGCCGTGGCTGGCGCCGCAGGATCCGGCGCGGTTGGACTTGACGGGGCGGCTGATTGGGCCAACCTGGTCGCATTGGTTTGGGACGGATGAGCTGGGGCGCGATATTCTTTCGCGGGTGTTGTATGGGGCGCGGATATCGCTGATCGTGGCGGTGAGCGTAGTGGGGCTCTCCGGCGCGATTGGGCTGCTGGCGGGAATGCTCGCGGGGTTTTACGGCGGATGGCCGGATACGGTGATCAACGTGTATGTGATGAACGCGTTCCTGGCGCTGCCGGGGATTCTGCTGGCGATTGCGTTTGTTGCGTTCATGGGGCCGGGGCTGGGGAATGTGATTGTAGCGCTGGCGATCTCGGGGTGGGTGGGGTACGCGCGGCTGGTGAGGGCGCAAGTGCTGGCGGTGAAGGAGCGCGAGTTCGTGGAGGCAGCGCGTGCGCTGGGGGCTTCGGATCTGCGAGTCATCTGCAGACATATTCTGCCGAACATTGTGCAGCCGCTGATCGTGCAGGCGGCGATCGGGATGGCCGGAGCAGTTCTGGCGGAGGCGACGTTGAGTTTTCTTGGCCTGGGGATTCCGGCGCCGGCGGCGAGCTGGGGATCGATGCTGAATGACGCGCGGTCGCACCTGTTCGACTCTCCGCACATGGTGTTCTTTCCGGCGATGGCGGTGATGCTGTGTGTGCTGAGCTTCAACTTTATCGGCGACGCGCTGCGAGATTATATGGACCCGCGAACACGCCTGAGTGCGGGGCTTTAGTTCGTTGAAAAGCGATGGAGCGAGTAATCAGATATGCTTGGCCTTGCTGCATGAGGAATTCTGAATGCGTAAAAGTATCGTTTCATCCACGGCCGCCGCGAAGACATCGATTGAAGACCACTGGCGCGACCTGGAGCGAATTGCACGGGTAGAGATAACGTCGGAGGATGCGGCGTTTCCGATTGAGCATGCGCTGGGCAAGACCGCTACAACTGGCTGGCGTGCGGCGACGACCGGGCCGCAGGTGATTCGACTATTTTTCGATGAGCCGCAGAGTATTCGGCGGATAACGCTGCACTTTGTCGATAAAGAGGCGGAGCGGGCGCAGGAGTTTGCCGTGTTTGCAGGCTCGGGCACGGAGCTGCGCGAGGTGGTGAGGCAACAGTGGAACTTCTCGCCGCATGGGACGACGGAGGAGATCGAAGACTTCACGGTAGCGTTGAGCGGGGTGACGGTGATGGAGCTGCGCATCGATCCGGACCGCAGCCACGATCCGGCGTCGAGCCAGAGCTACGCTTCGCTGCAGAGTTTGAAGCTGGCTTGATTCTTTAAGCGAAGGTTGCGCTGCGTATGTTGATTGGGGTGATCTCGGATACGCATGGGCTGCTGCGGCCCGAGGCGGTGGCGGCGCTGCGCGGCGTGGAGCACATCCTGCACGCCGGAGATGTGGGCGACGCTGCGATTCTCGATGAGCTGAGGAAGATCGCGCCGGTGACGGCGATTCGCGGCAACGTGGACACGGCTGGCGAATGCGCGAAGCTGCCGGCGACGGAGTTGGTTGAACTCGCTGACAAGGCTTTTTACCTGGTGCACTCGGAGCACTGGCTGGACATCAAGCCGGAGGCAGCCGGAGTGGCGGTGGTGGTGAGCGGGCACTCGCACAGGCCTTCGGTGGAGAGGCGTGGCGGGGTGATGTATCTGAACCCGGGGAGCGCGGGGCCGAAGCGGTTCAGACTGCCGGTGTCGGTGGGGATCGTCGAGGTAAAGCGCGGGAAGGTGGAGGCGCGGATCGTCGAGCTGGAGTAGCTACTTCGAGTCGAACTGCACGGTGCTGAGGATGGATTCGAGGCGCTTGCGGACGTTTTCAATCTCCTGGGGGGTCATATCTTTGACGCCGCTCACGTCGCCGCCGCAGAAGTTGTTGATGACCAGATCGAAGCGGTAGCAGGCGCCCTTGTGAGCCGCAGTGTAGATCTCGTCGCGGGATTCGGTGCAGACGCCGCCGTGCTCGTCGTAGCCGTGGGTAAAGGGGATGCCGCCGACCTGCGCGGTGGTCGTGGGGTGGGCGGATTTGAGGGTTGCAGTCTGGTGGGTGCAGTCGGCGGGCGTCGAGTGGGGGGCGTAGCTGAGGTAGAAGTAGGCTCCGCTGAAGGTGGACTCCGGAAAGGGGTTGAAGGTGATGTTGGCGACAGCGCGCATCTCGGTGGGCTTGACGGCCGAACGCGCGTCGAGCACGAAGGTGCTGACCTCGCGGTCCTTGCGCGTGAGAGCCCATGCCGCTGGGACCTGAAAGGTAACGCCGGAGCGGGGGTCGTGGAAGCTGCGGGCGGGCGGAGTGGTGGGCTCGGCAGGCTTCGGCGCGGCTGGCATGGCCTTGAGCTGCGCATGAGCAGGCAGAGTGAGGAGCAGCGCAAGCAGAATGCGGAGACAAGGGGAAGGATGTTTCATGTCTGTGTTCAGTTTATGACGAACAACGCGTCATTGGGTGCGGATGCGAGGGTTGGCGATGGTGTAGGCGACGTCGGTGAGGAGGTTGACGGCGACGTAGGTGAGGCCGACGGCGAGGATGCAGCCCTGGACCAGGGCATAGTCGCGGTTGGAGATGGCGGAGAGGGTGAGGCGGCCGATGCCGGGCCAGCAGAAGACCGTCTCGGTGACGATGGCGCCGGAGAGCAGGCTGCCGAACTGCAGGCCGACGATGGTGAGCACCGGAATCAGCGCGTTGGCAGCGCGTGGCGGTAGACCACCGTGATTTTCAGTGAGACCCTTGGCGCGGGCGGTGCGGATGTAGTCCTGGCCGAGCTCTTCCAGCATGGCGGTGCGGACCATGCGGGTGAGAATCCCGGCGAGGAGCAGCCCGAGCGTGATGGCGGGAAGGACGAGGTGAAGCAGAAAGTCGCCGCTGAAGAACGGGCCGGTGCCCGCGGTCGGAGACGGGCAGCCAGCCGAGCTTGATGGAGAAGATGAGGATGAGGATGGGGCCGAGCGCGAAGTTGGGGAACGACAGGCCGCCGAGCGAGACGACGCCGAGAGTCCGATCCGGCCAGCGCCCGCGATGGAGCGCGGAGAGCACTCCGGCAGGGATGGCGGTGACGATGCCGATGAGCAGCGCGGCGAGCGTGAGCGCGAGGGTGTAGGGGTAGCGCTGGAGGACCAGGTGGGTGACGGAGTCGTGCAGGCGCAGGGACTGGCCGAGATCGGCGTGGAGGACGCCGCGCCAGTAGTGGAGGTACTGCTGTGGAGCGGGGCGTCGAAGCCGTAGGAGTGGCGGAGAGCGGAGATGTCGGCGGCGGTAGCGCCCTCGCCGAGCATCTGGACGATGGGATCGCCGGGGACGAGGTGGATCAGCAGAAAGACGACCGAGACCACCACCCAGAGGACGGGCAGCGTGATGAGGATGCGGCGAGACGGGTGTGCAGAGAGCGCGCAGTGTCATGCGTCGAGTTTCCCTGCTGGCTTCGGCTTGCGATTCGGCGAGGTCCGCGGCGATGGCGTCGGCGTCTATGGGCCGCTCGGTTGGGGCGGCCTTCGGGACGAGAGGTTCGATCCTGACGCGGGCGATGCGGCGGCCGGCCATCTCGACGATTGATAGCGGCGGCCGTCGTAGTCGAGGCTCTCGCCGACGCTGGGAAGATGGCCGAGTCTGGGCGAGGAGAAAGCCGGCGAGGGTTTCGACGCCGGCCTCGCGGGGGAAGGTCCAGCCGAGCTGGGTGCCGAGGTCGCGGAGGGTGGTGCTGCCGTCGAGCGCCATGACGCCCTCGGCGTTGAAGCCGGCGGCCGTGCTGGCGATGTCGAACTCGTCCTCCAGTTCGCCGACGACCTGCTCGAGAACGTCTTCGGCGGTGACGATGCCGACGGTTGAGCCGAACTCGTCGACGACGACGGCGATCTGGCGGCGGCGCTTCTGGAACTCCTGCAGCAGTTCGACGGCGAGCTTGGTCTCGGGGACGACGAAGACGTCGCGCATGACCTGGCGGAGGGTGAGGCCGGAGTTGACGGTCGCCGCCGAGCGAGAGCGTGACGGCGCGGAAGTGCATGAGGCGGGAGATGTCCTTGGAGTAGACGACGCCGATGATGCGGTCGGGGTCGGCGGGCGTGCCGCGGCTTGACGTCGTAGACGGGGACGCGGGAGTGCTGCTCCTCGACGATGCGGGCGCTGGCGCGTTCGATGGGCATGTCGGCGGGGAGCGAGAAGATCTTGCCGCGCGGCGTCATGATCTCGCGGACGGTGACGTGGTTGAGTTCGATGGCGCGGTGGATGATCTCTTCCTGGAAGGCGGGAAGCAGGCCCATGCGGCGGGTGGCCGTGGCGATGAGCTTGAGCTCTTCGGGCGAGTGCACGGAGCCTTCGCCGGTGAGCGGCGCGCGGAAGAGACGCAGGACGAAGGCGGCGGAGCGGTTCATCAGGCGGACGGCGGGACGCGTCATGCGGATGAAGACGTCCATGGGGCCGGCGACGGCGAGGGCGATGCGCTCGGCGCGCTGCAGGGCGAGGGACTTTGGGACGAGTTCGCCGAGGAGGAGTTCGAAGTAGGTGATGGCGCGAAGGCGAGGACGATGGCGACGGTGTGCGCGTAGAGGACGGCGTGCGGCGGGAGGACGGTGAGCACCAGCGGCGAGCGAGGGCGAGGATGCATCTCGGCGACGGCGGGCTCGCCGAGCCAGCCGAGGGCGAGCGAGGCCAGGGTGACGCCGAACTGGACGGCGGGCAGAAAGTCGTCGATGTTGTGCTTGAGGTGGAGCGCGGTGCGGGCGCCGGGGCGGCCGAGGGCGAGGAGTTGCTGCATGCGGGTCTCGCGCACGCTGATGAGGGCGAATTCAGCCGCGACGAAGAAGCTGTTGGCCAGGATGAAGAAGGCCACCATGATCGCGCGGAAGAGCATCCATTCCAGCATTCCGTGCTGAGGATAGCATTGCGATCGGCGCGACAAGGATCGAGTGCCCGTGCCCGCTGTTAGTGCGGCAGCACGAGACGCTCGGCTGGATAAACCGGTCAGGCATCTAGTTCGCGCGAGGCATAGACTTATGCGAGCAGCTTGGTGATCGGACTTGTCGATGGTGTCCTTGGGGACATAGCCAACGATCTGGTCGGCGACCTTGCCGCCCTTGAAGAGCAGCAGCGCGGGGATGCCGCGAATGCCGTAGCGCATGGGCGTGGCGGTGTTGGCGTCCACGTCCATCTTCATCACCTTCAGCTTGCCGTTGTAGTGCGATGCGACCTCGTCCACCACGGGCGCCAGCGCGCGGCACGGGCCACACCACGCAGCCCAGAAATCCACCAGTACCGGCTGCTCCGATTGCAGTACTTCCTTTTCAAACTCCGCGTCGTTCACCGCGGTCACAAACTGTCCTGCCATTTCATACTCCTCCCGCTACTGCCGGAGTGCAACGCTCGCGGTTCGAAATGCATCATCTCAATAATAGATGCGCGACGGCGTGGGAGGTTCAGAATCGAGGCCAGAATAGCGGTTGAAAGTTTGCCCAAAACGGAAACGCCCGCTGCCCGTTTTGAAGGGGTCAGCGGGCGGCGTAGCAGCCCTCCCCAGAACTGCACACGCGCATCATATTATGGAGTGGTCCGGCGCAAAGTAAAGAAATTTTAGGTGACTAAAGTAACTTGTTACCAGGTTATACTCTTATGCGGTATGAACTAGCTGCGATAGCTCTAGATCTGCGCGCCGAGGCGATGCGGTTTCGATGATCTCGAGGGCGGGGTCGCCGGCAGCGTAGCGGATTGCGGGCGGTGACCGGCTCAGCCGGTGGCTGCAGGATCGGCGATCAGCAGGACCGCGGGCCGGCTCCGCTGAGGGCCACGCCCAGAGATCCCAGTTCGCCAGCCAGTGGCAGAAGCAGCGGGAGAAGCGGGCAGGCCTCCATGCGGTAGGGCTGGTGGAGGCGGTCCTGCATGGCGACGCGGAGCAGCTCGGCGCGGTCCAGCGCAAAGGCGGCGACCAGCAGCGCGGTGCTCTGCACGTTCGCGACGGCGTCCGCGCGGGTGTAGGTCGGCGGGCAGCAGCGCGCGGGCCTTCTCGGTCGACAGGCTGGCGGAGGGCAAGCGCCAGCAGCAGCTTCCAGTTGAGATTCTGGCCGCAGGTGGCGGTAATGACTGACCTCATTCGACCGACTGAGGACGCTGTCATGCAGCCCAGCCAGCAGGCGGCGACGTTGTCCGGATGGCCTTCGCGGCGGCAGGCCTCGTCGAGCATCGCTGGCCGGTCCCAGCCGAGGCCGCCGAAGTGGTTCGCCAGGATGACCCCGGCGAGCAGCGCGGCGGCGCTGGAGCCACAGCCCATTCCCAGCGGAATCTCATTGTGAAGCCGCAGATCAGCGGAGTGACGGCCCTGCCGGCGCCGGTCAGCATCTTCGCGATAGGTCTCGAAGATCATGTTGTTCTCGGTGCGTCGCACAGCGGTCGGCGTTGCGGCCAGTGGCCTCGTATCGCGGAACGTCTGCAGCTGGCGGCATCAGCGTCGATGGTCAGAGTCAGCGCCATGGCCAGGCCGAGCGGAGTCGAAGCCGGGGCCGAGGTTGGCTGAGGTCGCGGGCAGGCGAAGGTCGGATCGGAGCTGCGGGGAACGGTACGGTCATGCTGGATCCGGGACGCGGCTTCATGTGCGCCTCGAGCGCGCGCAGGACGACATCATGGTTAGCTTCGAGGACCAGCGGCGGCTTGCGCAGCGCATCGTGCTGCGCCCGCTGCAGAGGCGTGGCCCCGGCGACCTCGGCCGCGGTGAGCAGCTCGCCGCGGTGGTAGTCGATGGTGTACTGCGAGTCCTTGAGCGTGTGGCCGGTGAGGATGAGCACGGCGCGCTCGTCGCGGCTGACCTTGCCCTGCGCGACCAGCTTCTTGAGGCCAGCGAGCGTGACGGCGGAGGCGGGCTCGCAGCCGACGCCTTCGGCGCCGATCTCGGCCTTGGCCAGCGCGATCTCCTGCTCGCTGGCCTGCTCGCACCATCCGCCCAGTCTCTCGATGACGCGCGGCGGCCTTTCGCCAGACGCCGGATTGCCGATGCGGATGGCGGTGGCGCGGGTCTCCGCCTTCACCGGCTTCATCTCGCGGTTGGTGTCGTTGAACCAGCGGTAGAGCGGGTTCGCGCCCTGCGGCCTGGATGATGCTGATCTTGGGCACGCGCGGGATCAGGCCGATGTGCTTCATCTCCATAAAGCCCTTGCCCAGCGCGGAGGAGTTGGCGAGGTTGCCGCCGGGAACGACGATGTGCTCGGGCACCTGCCACTCCAGCTGCTCCACGATCTCCATGGCCGGCGTCTTCTGGCCTTCGAGGCGATAGGGATTGACGGAGTTGAGCAGGTAGATGGGGAAGCGGCGCACCAGCTCGAGCAGCAGGCGGACGCAGCCGTCGAAGTCGGTCTTGAGCTGGACGGTCATCGCGCCGTAGTCCATCGACTGCGAGAGCTTGCCCCAGGCGATCTTGCCCTCGGGGATGAAAACGATGGAGCGCAGGCCGGCGCGCGCGGCATAGGCGGCCATGGCGGCCGAAGTATTGCCGGTGGACGCGCAGGCGACCCACTCGAAGCCGCGCTCGACGGCGACCGAGAGCGCGGCGGTCATGCCGGTGTCCTTGAAGGAGCCGGTGGGGTTCATGCCCTGGTGCTTGGCGAGCAGCCAGTCGAGCCCGGCGATCTTCGCGCAGCGCGGCATCTCGTAGAGCGGGGTGTTGCCCTCGCGCAGGGTGACGACGTTGTCGAGTTGCTCAGGATGGGCAGCAGATCGCGGAAGCGCCAGACGCCGCTCTGGTCGACGGCCATGGTGGAGGTGCGGAGCTCCTGCCAGAGCTAGCGGAGGGCGCTGGGTTGGGCAGGCGGTACTCGCCACGCCGACATTGCCCGAGCCGCTCTCAGAAGACCACGGGTAGATGACTTCGTAGAGGCCATTGCAATCCGGGCAGCGAAAATCGCTGCTGCCAGCGCTGCCGGCAATCCGCGCGCCGCACTCTGTGCATCGTAGTTGATGTGTCGCAACTCATTCGTCCCTTTAGCCTATTGTAAACCTGCGGTCATACCAAAGCGCCGGAACGCGGTCGCGTGGCTCTTTGGTGTCATGCTGCTCGTTGTAACGGCTTCGCTACAGAGCCTGGCGCAGGCGAATCCTGCCGCAAAAGAGCTGCGCGTGGCCGCGGCCGGACCTGCAGCCGGTGCTGCCGGCGCTGGCGGCAGAGTATCGAACAAGCCACCGGCATCAAGCTGGTGGTCAGCTACGGCGTCCTCCGCGACGCTGGCCACGCAGATCCTGAACGGCGCGCCGATGGATCTCTTTCTGGCGGCGGACTTCAGCTTCCCCGAGCAGGTCGTGGCAGCCGGACTGGCCGATGCAAAGGCTCCAACGTCCTACGCCCGCGGAACGCTGGTGCTGTGGGCACGCAAAGATTCGCCGCTCCAGCCGCTGACCATCGACAGCCTCACCGACAAGCGCGTCACCTCACTCGCCATCGCCGACCAGCAGCACGCCCCCTACGGCCGCGCCGCGGTAAGCGCGCTGACGTCGATGAAGCTCTACGACACGCTGAAGCCGCACCTGGTCGTAGCCGAGAACATCGCGCAGACAGCGCAGTTCGTCGAGTCGGGCAACGCGCAGCTCGGCCTGATCTCGCTGACCACCGCCAGCACCGACCACTTCCGGCAGGTAGGAACGTACGTTCTAGTCCCCACAGCCGCTTATCCACCGATTCTCCAGTGCGCAGTCGTGATGGCGAAGTCCGACCGCAAAGATGCCGCAAATGCCTTCCTGAACTGGCTGCTGTCGCCCGCAATTCAGAGCGAGTTGAAGCGCTTCGGACTGGCGCCGGCTGCAGTAACGATTCGATTCGAGCAAATCTGTATAGACTTACCCCAGCATGGACGTTGAGGCCCTGTGGCTGACACTGCGGCTGGCGCTGAGCACCACGGCGATGCTGCTGCTGCTCGCGCTGCCGCTGGCGTGGTGGATCGCCGCAGGCAAAGGCGCCGCGCGGGCGCTGGTGCAGGCTGCGGTGGCGCTGCCGCTGGTGCTGCCGCCGACGGTGCTCGGCTTCTATCTGCTGGTCGCGCTCGGACCGCTGACCGCGCCGGGCCGTCTGCTGATTGCGATCATCGGGCACCCGCTGGCGTTTCACTTCTCCGGACTGCTGGTGGGGTCGGTGATGTACAGCCTGCCGTTTGCGGTGCAACCGCTGGTGGCGGGATTTCGCGCGGTGGACCGAGACTACATGGAGGCCGCCGCAGGGCTCGGAGCATCACCGGCACGAGTCTTCCGGACAGTAGTCCTGCCCATGACGCGCGCTTCCCTGCTGACCAGCGCGGTGCTGGCCTTCACCCACACCGTGGGCGAGTTCGGCGTAGTGCTGATGCTCGGCGGCAATATCCCCGGCGCGACGCGCACGCTCTCCATCGCGCTCTACGACCAGGTGCAGGACGTAAACTACGCCGCGGCCGACAGAACAGCGCTGGTGCTCGTCGTGTTCTCGCTCCTCTCATTACTGGCGATCTATCTGCTGCCCAGCATAAGGAACGCGGTAGGAGGGCAGGCCGATGTCGTCCGATAAATCCGCCAGCCAGTTGAGCGTCATGATCGGGCATCGCGTGGGCGCGCTCGTCTTCGACGTGGACTTCGTGCTCACGCAGCCGTGGACGGTGCTCTTCGGCCCCTCGGGGAGTGGAAAATCGACGCTGCTGCGTACGATCGCAGGATTCGTGCAACCGAACGCGGGCCGCATCGCGTATGGCGCGAAGGTGTTGCTGGATAAAGAGCACGGAGTGTTCGTTCCGGCTCATGCAAGGCCGATTCGCACCGCGGGACAGAGCTCCCACCTCTTTCCCAACATGACCGTCGCAGAAAACCTCCTGTACGGCTGCGGCGTCGAGTCCGATGAAGCCACGCGCGTCGCAGACGAGGCGATGACGCTCTTTCACCTGCGTGGGCTCGCAGAACGAAGACCACGCGAGGTGAGCGGCGGCGAGAGGCAGCGGGTCTCAGTAGCGCGCGCAGTGGTCTCAGCAACGACCTACAGCGGCCCGGAGCAGGCGCTTCTGCTTCTGGACGAGCCCTTCGCGGGGCTGGACCTGAAGCTGCGCGACGAGTTGCTCATCGAGCTGCGAGCCTGGGTCACGCGATGGAAGATACCGGTGCTCTCCGTGACCCACGACGTCGGCGAGGCGTTCCAGCTCGAGGCCGAGGTCATCCGTATAGCCGACGGCCGCATCGTGCGGCAAGGGCCGGTGGACGACGTGCTCAGCGAGGAGCGGCGGCGATTAATCGAACAACTCGCAGGCAGCTAACCAGCCTGCTGACAGCCCCGTCTTGCTTAAGAGCACGACTTCCGAGGATGCTGAAAAAGTAGTTGTTTTGAAAGGGAGCGGCTTCAGCCGCTCCGTAAGCGGAATAAAATCAATGTGGCTTTAGCCACTGAGGGAATGCTTCCAAGTCGCAAACGACTTTTTTCAACACCCTCTTTAGCCCCTAAGGTCCGCTTTGTCGGACCATCCCTTTTCAGGATGCTGAAAAAGTAGTTGTTTTGAAAGGGAGCGGCTTCAGCCGCTCCGTAAGCGGAATAAAATCAATGTGGCTTTAGCCACTGAGGGAATGCTTCCAAGTCGCAAACGACTTTTTTCAACACCCTCTTTAGCCCTAAGGTCCGCTTTGTCGGACCATCCCTTTTCAGCACCCGCTAACTTCCAGGCTGAACCGGCTCCTGTTCCAGCTGGATTCCGAACCTGGCGTTGACAGTCTCCCGTATGCGGTCGCGAAGGGCGATGATATCGCCGGCCGTAGCGTGGCCCCGGTTGATGAGCGCGAGGGTGTGGCGCGACGATATACCTGCTTCACCCAGTGCAAAGCCCTTGTGGAAGCCGGCATTTTCAAGCAGCCACGCAGCCGCGACTTTAGTCAGGCCCTCACCTGCCGGCCAGTTTGGGATAACAGCGGGGTCGATCTTAAGCGATGCGGCAATCCTCTCAAGAGTCGAGACAGGGATGACCGGATTCTTGAAGAAGGATCCCGCGCTGCGGCAGTCGGGCTCGCCTTCGACGAGCAGCATGCCCTTGCGGTGGCGAATCTCGCGGACACCGTGGTAGACGGCCAGCGGCGTCGGTGCCTCTTCTTCGCTGCTGCATTCGGCGAAGTACTTCGCAAGGTCGGGGTACGAGAGGTTTGGTGCAGCATCGAGGTCGAAGCTGAACGTCACCGAGGTGACGATGTAGCGCCCCGGGCAGGTCGAGTTGAAGATGCTGCGACGGTAGGCAAAGCCGCATTCGTCGCGAGGCAGCGTGACGAAGGCAAGCGTCTCGAGGTCAAGCGCGCGAACGGAGTGGATTCTGTTCGCCACCTCCTGTCCGTAGGCCCCGATATTCTGGATGGGAGCCCCACCCGCAAGGCCGGGGATACCGGCGAGGCACTCGATGCCGCTGACTCCGGCCTCGCAGATCCTAAGCACAAAAGCGTTCCAGTCTAGCCCGGCTGGCACATGGTATGTGAGAGGTGTCGCAGTAGGACGGCTGTTGATGTAGCCGCCACCCATGGAAAGGGCATGGTCGATGGCCACATGGATGACCAGGCCGTCGAAGCCGCCATCCGCGACCAGCAGATTGCTGCCGCCGCCGAGGATGAAGACTTCGAGCCGCCGCTCGCGGGCGAACTTCACCGCTTGGAGCAGTCCGTCCTCCGTGGTGACCTCGCAGAAGTATCGCGCAGGCCCCCCGATGCGCAGCGTGGTGTAGGGCGCAAGGGGAACGTTTTCCTGAATATTGAGGTCGGGCGACGGCACTGGTAGATGCTATACCAGCAACCTCAGGCGGCGCGGTCGGGGGAATAACCTCGAATACCCCGCCCAACCTCCACGGAATCGCTTTCCGCAACAGCTGAGAAGTGGCAGGAACAGTTGACATACCTGCTAAACTTTAACTCAAGGGTTCACCCATATTCGGTCTGCTGCCGGGATATTCTCCCTCATCCGGCAATAATCGAAACCGGGCCTATGTTATTTGTTTACTAGACTTTGTCCAAAAACCCCAGGGGGAGGGGGTGGCAAGGTATAAAGGTAGTCCATAGAATCGCAACAGGCTTGGATCTAAAGTCCGCAGCCCAGGAGAGAGCAAATGTATCCAGAGATCATGGTCATTCCGATGCGCGAAGAACTCACACGCGCCGGCATCAAGGAAGCACGCAGCGCAGCCGACGTAGACTCCGCCGTCGCCCAGCCCGGAACCACGATGGTGGTGGTGAACTCGATCTGCGGTTGCGCCGCAGGCAAGATGCGCCCTGGCGTTCGGTTGGCCATGCAGCACGCCGCAAAGCCTGACCACGCCGTGACGGTCTTCGCCGGCCAGGACCGCGAGGCGACCGAGCGTGCGCGTAGCTACTTCGGCGGACACCCGCCCACCTCGCCGGCAATCGCCATCCTGCGCGACGGCCAGTTGGTCTACCTGATGCAGCGCTCGGCCATAGAGACCTCCACAGCCCCGGCGATCGCACAGGAACTCGCCCGCGCGTTCGACACCTACTGCGCCCCGGCGACGGCTCAATAACAATAGCGGCAAATCAGGCCGGAGGCTGGGTGGAGCCTCCCGCCGGAATACAAATGATCTGATTCTGTGGATTTTGTGGCTCAACTGAAAGCGACTTTCGCCGATGTAGTTGGTAGCCATGTCCACTCTCAGTCTTCACCCCCTGCCGGAGCCGCTGAACAGCGCCGCGACGAAACGATATTCGGAGCCACAGCCCGAACTTTTGCCGGAACAACCGGAGATACTGGGCGAGAGCGCCGCAATCGAACGGCTGCGGACACAGGTGAAAAGGCTCGGGCCGCACTTCCGAACCGTCCTGCTGCGCGGCGAGCCGGGAACAGGCAAGGAACTCGTAGCCCGGGCGCTGCACCGATTCAGCTCCCATGCCGCCGGGCCGTTCGTAATCTTCAGGGCCGCCGCCAGCGGAGACGAACTGCGCACCGCAATGAAGACGGCGCATCGCGGAACGCTCTACCTCGACCGGATCGACGGTGCAGCGGTGGGCGCTCAGGCAGAGCTGTTGGACGCGCTCAAGAGTAGGGAGCGCTCGCGGCAGAGCCGAATCGTAGTGCATGGCCTCGAGGCGCGCATTATCGCGTCGACAACCGAGGACCTGCGAGTGCTGGCAGCATCGGGCCGGTTTCGGCAGGAGCTGTACGCACGGCTTGCGACGGTGGAGGTCGAGTTGCCGCCTCTCAGAGAGCGCGTGGAGGACATCCTCCTGCTGGCTGAATATTTTCTGGAGCAGCACGCGCGACATTACGAGCGACGCGTGTCACTCTCGGCAGAGGCCCTTGAACGACTGCAGGAGTATCGCTGGCCGGGCAACGTACGCGAGCTGAAGGAGCAGATGCGCCGCGCCGTCGAAGGAACCGACGGCAGAAGCATTGAGACCGGGCACATCGCGTTCTCCAGGGCGCCACAGGAATCAGAAGGCGTCGCAGCGATGGGAGGTTCGACACGGCTGCAGGAGGTAGTCGAGCAGCACGTGTTCCAGGTGTTGAAGGGCTGCGCCGGCAACAAGGTAAAGGCCGCGGAGCTGCTGGGGATCAGCCGCTCGACGCTCTACCGAATGCTGGAGGCAGGTTTGCAGGCAGACAAGATAGTTGGACTGCGGTAGAAACGGACTCGTTAGCAAGGGATCTCAGGGGTGAGTGCGCGATACACTGACACTCATGAGAAGAGTTTCACTGGTGCTGGTCGCGGGATGGATGCTGACGGTTCTTCCGTCGGCGCAGACGAAGTTGTGGGGTGAAGGACAGGCAGCGGCGAGCGCGCCCGCTGCATCGGCAGCGGAACGGAGCAAGCAACTGGCGGCGCTGCTGGACGAGATCTGGCAGGACACACTGAAGCACTCGCCGGAGCTGGCGTCGACGATCGGGGATAAGCGATACGACGACCAGTTGACGGACTACTCGGTAAGCGCGGTGAATGCGGCGCTGGCCCGGGGCTTGGGGTATATCGAGAGGCTGGGCGCGATCGACACGACGGGGCTGACGGACCAGGAGAAGCTGTCATCAACGCTGATGCTGCGCTCGTTGATTGAGGACCAGGAGGCGGCGAAGTTCAAAGAGTGGCAGATGCCGGTGAATCAGTTCTACGGCTTCCACGTCGACTTTCCAAGGCTGGTAACAGACCTGAGCTTCGACGGAGTGAAGGACTACGACAACTACATCGCGCGGCTCAAGAAGGTTCCCACGGCGTTCTCGCAGATACGAACGAACATGGAACTGGGCATGGAGGCAGGGCGGATGCCTCCGGCGTACCTGATGGAGAAGGTGACGGCGCAGGCACAAGCCATCGCCGATCAGAAGCCGGCTGACAGCCCGTTTGCGTTGCCGCTGAAAAGTTTTCCGAAAACGGTGAGCGCGGCGGAGCAGAAGCGCATTACGACTGACATGCTGGCGGCGATTACGGACGATGTGCTGCCAGCGTACAAACGCTTCGCCACGTACATGCGAGTGCAGTACGCGCCGGCTGGACGCAAGGAGCCCGGGTCTGGGCGCTGCCGGATGGGGACGCCTACTACGCGTTCCGGATTAGGCAGAGCACAACGCTGAATAAGACCGCTGCCGAGATCCACCAGATCGGGCTGGACGAGGTGAAGCGCGACGAAGCCGAGATGATGGCGATCGTGAAGAAGCTCGGGTACAGCGACCTGAAGAGCTTTAACGCGGCGCTGGTAGCGAACCCGAAGGAGCACCCCGCATCGAAAGAGGCTTTGCTGGCGGCCTACAGCGGGTATATCGGGCAGATGAAGCCGAAGCTGCCGGAGTTGTTTGGGAAGCTGCCGAAGGCTCCGCTTGAGGTGGTACCGATGCCGGCGTTCGTAGAGAAGGATCAGGCGCAGGCAGACTATGAACAAGGAACTCCGGACGGAAGCAGGCCCGGACGAGTGAATGTGAATTTGTATAACTTCGCGACTCGGTCGCTGGCGGATGTAGAAGCGGTTGCGTATCACGAGGGGATTCCGGGACACCACCTGCAGATCTCAATTGGGCAGGAGCTCACAGGGATTCCGGACTTCCGGAAGCAGGCTTACTATACGGCCTACACCGAAGGGTGGGCGCTCTACAGCGAGCGGCTGGGCAAGGAGATCGGCTTCTACCAGGACCCATACAGCGACTATGGACGGCTGGAGGCGGATATCTGGCGGGCGATACGGCTGGTAGTCGACACGGGAGTGCACTCGCAACATTGGACTCGGCAGCAGATGGTGGACTACTTCCACCAGCACTCCACGATTGACGAGACAAATATCCAGGCTGAGGTGGATCGCTACATCGCATGGCCCGCGCAGGCCCTGGGGTACAAGATGGGCCAGTTGAAGATCCTGGAGCTGAGGCAGAAGGCGCAGACGGCGTTGGGACCGAAGTTCAGCTTGAAGGGATTTCATGATGTAGTGCTGGACTCAGGCGCGCTGCCTATGGATGTGCTGGAGCAGCAGGTGGACGCCTGGATCGCCGCGCAGAAGAGCGGCTCTTAGAAGACAGGTCGCTGCGCGGAGCAGGTCTGATAGCCTTTGAGGATGAACGACAGGTCAAATGGGACGAAGGGCAAGACGCCGGCAATGCCGAAGCTGAAGGTTGCGGTACTGGGCGCAGGAAAGATGGGCGGCATCCTGCTGGAGGGTTTTGTGAAGGGCGGCCTCGTAGGGGCTAAGCAGGTCTTTGCGACCGTACGGGGCGAGGCACGAGCACGAACGCTGGCGGAGCAATGGGGCATTTCTGTTACGACAGACAATGTCGCTGCGGCAAAACAGGCGGATGTGATTCTGCTGGGGGTGAAGCCGATCCAGGTGGAGGCGGTGATGGAGCAGATCAAGCCGGCGCTGAACGCGCGGAAGATGGTCGTGTCAGTCGCGGCAGGAGTGAAGACGAGCGGCATCGAGGACGTATCAGGCTGCGAAATGGCGGTGATACGGGCAATGCCGAACACGCCAGCGACGATTGGGGCTGGGATGACGGCGCTATGCGCGGGACGCTTTGTATCAGAGCAGCAGATGGAGTTGGCACAGAGACTCTTCGATACCGTAGGGCGAACCGTAGTCGTTGAAGAGAAGCATATGGATGCAGTGACGGGACTGTCGGGGTCGGGGCCCGCGTTTCTGTACATCATCATCGATGCACTGGCCGAGGCGGGCGTAAATGTGGGGCTGCCCCGCGATGTCGCGACACTTCTGGCAGCGCAGACGACGCTGGGTTCGGCGCGCATGGTGCTCGAGACGGGCCAACATCCGACGATGCTGAAGGAGCAGGTGACCACACCGGCGGGATGCACAGTGGAGGGCATTCTCGCGATGGAAGAGGGTGGCGTGAGGGAACTCTGATCAAGGCTGTAAAACGGGCGGCTGAGCGCTCAAAGGCGCTGGCGAACGGCTAGCGGCTGTGCTGCGTAGAATAAAGGTATGGCAACGGCTGCTTCAGTGACTCAGGATTCGAAGCCCAGGGCAGGAGTGGGAACTGCCCGGCCTGCGCTGGTGCGGTTTGCCTGGGGTGTTGTCGGATATAACGTGCTGGTGATCCTGTGGGGAGCGCTGGTGCGGGCTACAGGCTCGGGCGCGGGCTGCGGGAATCACTGGCCGCTGTGCAACGGGCAGGTGATTCCGATTTCGCCTACCGTCCATACGATCATTGAATTTGTTCACCGGCAGATGGTCACGGGATCGGTTGTTGCCATGATCGCTCTGCTGGTTTGGACCTTTCGGTCGAGCATAAAGGGGCAGGCGGCGCGGGGGTTTGCGGTGGCCTCAGCGGTGCTGCTGGCGAACGAAGCGTTTCTCGGCGCGCTGCTGGTGAAGCTGGGCTACGTTGAGGGCAATCAGAGCATTGGGCGGGTAGTGGTGCTTTCGATCCACCTGAGCAATACGCTGTTGCTAATCGCCGCGCTGACTTTGACGGCGTTGATGCTGGGAAGCGGACGACGCTGGACGGAGCTTCGCGGACCGCAGGCGCGAGTCTGGGCCATTACGCTGGCGGGATTGATGGCGACGGTGCTTGTAGGAGTGAGCGGAAGCCTGGCGGCACTAGGGGACACTCTGTTCCCTGCTGCTTCACTGGCTGAGGCCATGGCGCAGGACTTTGCGGCGGCCTCGCCGTGGCTGCTACGGGTGCGATGGGTGCATCCGGTGAGCGCCGTAGCGGCCGCGTTATTTGTCGTGTGGCTAGTCGCTCGCGCCGGGTGGGCGAAGTCGCGGTGGGTAGTGGGACTCGTGAGTTTTCAGTTCGCGCTTGGCGTAGCCGACCTTCTCCTGCTTGCGCCGACCTGGATGCAGATTACGCATCTGCTCGGAGCGGACTTGTATTGGGTGGCACTGGTGGTACGGGCAGCCGAAGCGCTCTGGCCCAGGCGGGCGACTTCTGCCGCCTAGCAGATCTCTATTGCGTGGGCTTGCCGGTGATTTTGTCACCTACTTTTTTGGCGCCGTTGGCAGTGTCGTCAGCAGCAGTCTTGGTACCATGGCGAATGTCTTTGCCTACGGTTTTTGTGCCACTGGCAGTCTTATCGGCGACCGTCTTGGTGCCATTGGCTGTTTTGTTGTAAGCGGTTTTGGTTCCGTTCGCCGTCTTGTTGTAGACCTTCTTGGTGCCATTGCCTACATCTTTAGCGGCGGACTTGGTTTCAGTGCCCGCATTTTTCATATCCTGCTTTGCGCTCGAATCGTTTTGGGCAAAGCTTGGAATACCGGTAGCGAGAGCAACAGCCAGGATGAAGCCTTTCAGGTAAAACTTCATAGTTCTCTCCTTTCAATCATGGTGGGCGGCTGGAGGATTTACCCAATATAGATAGATTCGAAATAATTATCGAACGTTGCAGGAAGATTCACTGGGACAGGTGGCATAGACTATTTTTGATTTGAAATTTCATAGGCGAAATTAACCAAGGAAGAGTGAGAACGCCTTCCCGGCTATCGGGGGTGTTTGACGGGTATAGGAAACGATGCATCTTCTTGCGGCGCTGGCAGTGGCAGAGGGAAGCACGCAGTTGACACGGTTGTCTTCTGTGGACGTGCTGATCCTGGTTTTGTACTTCGCGTTGGTGGTGTTCATTGGGTTCTACGCGAAGGGGCGGGCGAACACCAGCGAGGACTTTTTTCTGGCCGGGCGAGAGATGACGGCGTGGATTGCGGGCCTGAGTTTCGTGTCGGCGAACCTGGGATCGCTGGAACTGATGGGGTGGGCTGGCGCTGCATATCAGTACGGGATACTGGCGACCCACTGGTACTGGATCGGCGCGATTCCGGCGATGCTGTTCCTGGGAATCGTGATGATGCCGTTCTACTACATCTCGAAGACGCACTCAGTGCCGGGTTATCTGCAACTGCGGTTTGGCGAAGGTGCGCGCGCGCTGAGCGCCGTATCGTTCGCGGCGATGACCATCCTGATGAGCGGCGTAAATATGTACGCGATGGCGCTGGTGATGAAGACCGTGCTGGGATGGCCTATCGGCTTTTCCATCTGGATTGGCGCAGCCACGGTGGCGCTGTACGTGATGCTGGGTGGGTTGCGGTCGGCGATCATCAATGAGGTGCTGCAGTTCGTGCTTATCTGGGCGGGCGCGGCGATGATCCCGATTCTGGGACTGATTGAGGCGGGCGGATGGACCAACCTTAAGGCGCAGATCGCTGCGAATGTGGGATCGAACGACTACACCCACCTGTGGAAGACGCTGGGGACGTTCAAAGACAACCCCATGGGAGTGCACTGGACTGGGATCGTCTTTGGGCTGGGGTTTGTGATCAGCTTTGGATACTGGACCACCGACTTCCTGGTCGTTCAACGGGTTCTGAGCGCAAACAATCTGCGCGCGGCAAAGATGGCGCCGGTGATCGGTGCTGCGTTCAAGATGGCGGTGCCACTGATTGTGATTCTGCCTGGGCTGCTGGCGCTCGCGGTACTGAAGAATCCGGATGGCAGCGTGATGCACCTGGTGGGCGAGGACGTCGCCAAGGTTACGGGACAACACAGCTACAACGAGGTGCTCCCGCTGATGTTGATTCGCTACTGCGGGCCCGGGCTGCTGGGGCTGGGAATTACGGCGCTGGTGGCGGGCTTTATGAGCGGCATGGCAGGCAACGTAAGCGCGTTCTCCACGGTATGGACCTACGACATCTATGGCGCGTTCATCAACAAGAAGGCCAGCGACAAGCACTATGTGGCGATGGGCCGATGGTCGACGGTGATTGGAATGCTGGTGTCGATCGCGTCAGCGTACCTGGTGATGAACGCGGCCGGGATTATGGACTACGTGCAGGCGCTCTTTAGCTTCTTCATCGCGCCGCTGTTCGGAACGGTGGTACTGGGAATGCTGTGGAAGCGAGCGACTCATGCGGGCGGGTTTGCGGGACTGCTGGCGGGAACGGTGGCTTCGATCGGGATGTTTGTGTGGGTACATCAGAGCCCGAGTGCGCTGCGGTATGTGGCGATGTCGAAGTATGCCCAACCGATGGCGGAGAATATGTATCGCGGGCTCTGGAGCTGGTTGATCTGCGTTGGCGTGACGGTCATCGTGAGCATGATGACGAGGCCTGTTCCGGAAGAGCAGTTGTCCGGGTTGGTGTATGGCGTGACGCCGATTCCGGACGACGGGGCGAAGACTCTCTGGCAGAAGCCGATCTTCTGGGCTTGCGTTGTGATTACGGTGTTCTTCGTGCTGAACCTGATCTTCTGGTAGCGCGTGCGAGGTTGAGAATAAGAGGAGATTTATGAGCGAGAGACGTGACCTGTCGATCTGGTTTTTTTGCGGCATTCTGATGCTGGCGTATGGGCTGGTGCTGATTATCACCGGCTTGAGTGAGTGGAATGCTCCGCCGCCAACTGTGCTGGCGGAGTTGAGGCCGACTCTCTGGTGGGGCGTGCTTCTGACCCTGTTTGGCGGCTTCTATACGGTGCGCTTCCGCCCCGGCAGGGCGTAACCTTAGTTAATAGATACCGGCGTAACTGGTATCGACAATTCGACTGACAAGGCTCAATAGAACGGGCGAGGAGAGACATGGGCAGGCAGATGACGATGGGCGTAATGGTGGGCAACCGGGGATTCTTTCCCAGCCATCTGGCCACCAGCGGACGGCTGGAGATGATTGCAGCGCTTGAAGCTGCTGGGATCAAGCCGATTGTGCTGACGCCTGAGGAGACGGCGCACGGCGCGGTCGAGACCTACGAAGACGCCAGGAAGTGTGCTGCGCTGTTCAAGCAACATGCCGACGAGATCGACGGCATCATCCTGACGCTGCCAAACTTCGGCGAGGAGCGCGGGCTGGCCGACACCCTGCGGCTTGCCAATCTCCGCGTGCCGGTGCTGATTCAGGCGACTCCGGATCACGCCGGCAAGATGGGCATTGCGTTTCGGCGCGACAGCTTTTGCGGCAAGATGTCGATCTGCAACAACCTGAAGCAGTACGGCATTCCCTACTCTTTGACCACGCTGCATACCGAGGCTCCGGATTCGGCGGAGTTCAAGGCCGACCTCCAGTGGTTCTCGGGCGTCTGCCGCGTGGTGCGCGGGCTGAAGAACCTTCGCATTGGAGCCATTGGTGCGCGGCCTACTGCTTTCAACACCGTTCGCTACTCGGAGAAGCTGCTCGAGAAGTCGGGCATCACGGTTGAGACGCTCGATCTTAGCGAGGTGATGGGGCGCATCGGGCGGATGAAGGACTCCGACGATGCGGCGCAGGAAAAGTTTGCGGCCATCAAGAAGTACATCCCGGTGGGTGACACTCCAGAGGCCGCGCTGATGAAGATGGCCAAGCTGGGCGCTGTTATCGACCACTGGATGAAGGCCAGCGAGCTGACCATTTCGGCAGTGCAGTGCTGGACGTCTATCGAGGAGTTCCTTGGCATTGTTCCCTGCACCGTGATGAGCATGATGAGCGAGAGCCTGATTCCGTCGGCGTGTGAGGTCGACGTGCTTGGCACACTCTCGATGTACGCTCTGACGCTGGCGAGCGAGTCGCCGAGCGCGCTGCTGGACTGGAACAACAACTACGGCGACAACCCGGACAAGGCGGTCTGCTTCCACTGTTCGAATCTTCCCAAGCACTTCTTCAACCCAGGGGTGAAGATGGACTACCAGCTCATCATCGCCGGGACGGTGGGCAAGGAGAACACCCATGGGACGCTCGACGGCAAGGTGAAGGCTGGAGCGATGAGCTTCGCACGTTTCTCGACCGACGATTTTTCCGGCGGCATCGCGGGGTACGTTGGCCAGGGAGCTTTCACCGACGATCCGCTGACTACCTTTGGCGGTGCCGGCGTGGTCGAGATTCCGAAGATGCAGGAGCTTCTGCGCTATATCTGCGAGAACGGCTTCGAGCACCACGTTGCGGCGAACTTTTCTTCGACCGCGGCGCCGGTTTATGAGGCGGCTTCCAAGTATCTTGGATGGAAGATGCACTGGCACAAGTAGGCTCGGGGCGCCCTGACTGAGAAAGCCACCCCGGGTCGGAAGAGGCGCGGCGGAAACCCCATTACTCATTTACGAAAACACGGCGCTAGAAGCGGAGATGCAGTCCGCCGGCCAGTGAGCGGGGCGTGTTGACCGTCCCGGTGATTACGCCAAACGAAGAGGAAGTTGGCGTGACGTTAGGCCCAGCCATCTGAGCATGGTTGAGGGCATTGAATGCATCGACGCGGAACGACAGGATGAACCGTTCCCGTATGACGAAGTCCTTCAACGCCGAGAGGTTGAGGTTGCTCGTCGCATCCGAGCGCAACGCATAGAGCGGGAAGGTGCGATAGTTCCAGGATCCCGGCTGGTCGGCTGCGACTGTGTCGAAGACGGAGGTATTGAAGGATGGCCCCGACGTCAAGTGTGGATGGAAGTTGAAGTCGTCGTAATTTCCCTTATAATTGACGTTGCCCCATGAGATGGGCGCGCCGGACAAGTACTGGTACTCGCCGCTCACCTTCCAACCACCAGCCACAGCCTCTACCACTCTGTTCGCATTGGCCATCCATTGACGTCCGCGGCCGAACGGCAACTCATAGATTGAGATAACCGCCAGGTGGATGGGGAAGTCCGAGGTGGTTTCTCCAACCCAGAACTGGCCAGGATTGATCTGCGATACTGCACCGATCTGCCGTGACCATTCGAAGTTGGCATTTATCTCAAAGCCCTTCCCCATACGCTTCTGCAGGCGCGCCGTAAGGGCATTGAAGTGAACCGTAGAAGAAGGAACATAGAACCCTGACACGCTGGTAAATTCCGGGTTGGCTAACGCCAGAGTACTTACCGCAACTTTAGCACTGGTGTTGAGTGCGGTGGTGTTCGGTACCGAGGTGCCCGAGGGAGTGGTAAACGTGGGAAACAGTCCGTAGAACGGATTGGTCACCTGAACGGCCATAGCGTTGCTTACTGCCTGGGCGCTGGAGCTGTTCGCGTTTGGCGTGTGATCCAGAAACTTCGTGTACGGGTAGTTGTTTACGTTGAAGTAGGTGCTGTTATGCAGCGACAGCGTGTGGAGACCGCCGATCTCCACCATCCAGCCGTGGGCAAATTCCTTCTGGATGTCGAGGCTGAACTTCTCCGTGTAAGGCACCTTTACTTTGTCCTGGAAATAGAACGGGCCGCTACCAAGAGCCGCATCGGCGCCATATGCATTCCCGACCGGCAGAGCGATTGGATTGTAACTTGGCAACCCTGCAGTGGTAGGAAATGGATTCTCCCAGGTCGTAAGTGGTGTATAGCCTCCGTTTACGCTGCTGTTTGAGTTCACCATGTTGGTCGTCTGCGAGTACCCTGTCGTGGCTTGCGCCGTATATGTGCCAAAAGGTTGGTTCACAATCGCAAATCCACCCCGGATTACGAGTTTGTTGTTGAATGCGGCAGGAGCCCATGCAATTCCGATGCGCGGACTGACATACAACGGCGCCGGGTGATATGGGTCACGATTGCCTGGAGTTGCATAGACGGTGGCGCCATTCGTGTTGAGGGCAGAGGCAGCGGGGAGGTAAGCCGGGTTGACCCCCGGAGTTGCAATATTCCCGGCGTACTGGCTGGCGTAGGCAGCCGAGGCCGCGGTCGATGTAGTGTTCGGCTGGTTGACATAGAAGTTCTGGAGCATGCGGTTGTTGCTCTCAACAACTGCCGTTTCGTGGTCGAGCCGCAGACCCAGGCTAAACGTCAGCTCCTTGGTCGCCTTCCAGTCATCCTGCAGGAAGTAGGCCTGATACCAGTTGTCGTATTGAAATTTCTGAGTGATCTGATACGAGCCGGAAGTTGGCAGACCTAAATCCAACATGGCAAAAGAACTGCCAAATGGCTGCTTGAATTTCGTCCAACGCGTAATTCGGCGATTGAGCCATAAAACCGTTTGCAGACGCTGTGTATGAGTAATTACCACTGGCCGCCATTGGCGAAAATCCTGACTTCTTCCAGACGCGCGCGTCAACTCCGGCCTTCAGCGAATGGCGTCCCAGGGTTTTGTTTACGACGACGAACCCTGTCAGGTAGTCGATGATTCCGTATCCGTTTGTCTGTGCGCTAAAGGGCTGGATGGTTGCACCATCGGAGAAAGTGACATAAGGAACTGCCACGGAGCCGGAGTTGGAGGCAATGTAACTCGGGAACCCAAACGTCGTTGGGTCGGTTCCGAGGCTCGCAGGACTATTCACCTGGTTGTAGCGTTGAAAGCCAAGGCGGGTCTCCAGGCTCAATGACGGAGAGAACGTTTTGACGTTGTCGATCTGGCCGCCCGGTTGTTTGAACGTCGCTACTGAGCCGCTGATTATGGGATTGTTGTAGGCGTTACCGGTCGCATTCGTATAGTTGCTGAGATGAAGTTCCCCGAAGATCTTGTCCGTATCGCTGATATTCCAGTCGATCCTCACCATGTTCGAGGTATAGTTCGTGGAATTGATGGGTGTGGAGATGTAGTTGTTCTCCCCATCTGACTTTGTGGATGGTCCGCTGTAGTTCGGCATCGGAACCAAGGCCAGGTACTTTTGTGCGATAGGGCTTAAGGCGATGAGCGGGTTGACGTTGTGAGGGTTCGATGAACAATATGCCGTCGTGTTGGTCAGGCAGTTGTTGGGAATCGCAGACCGAATCCAGTACTGCTTGCCGGCGATGGTCTGGTTGCTGCCGCTATACGGATCGTAAAGCTGAGCCGAAGATCCGTCGGCGAGCAGAGCATGAAAGTCGCCGTTTCTTTCATCCGCGGTAGGAACGCTGGAAATGGTGGGTCCACCGGACTTGGTGTAGAAGCCTTCCCACGCGTAGAAGAAAAACAGCTTGTTGTGGCCATTGAACACATGGGGAATGTAAACCGGGCCGCCGATCGTCGCGCCGGGCTGATTGTAGTGGGTGGAAGCTACGTATGTGGTCGGCGTTGCAAAGTAAGGGCGAGCCGAAAAAGGGCGCGAGCCGTTGTAGTACTCGGAGAGGGTGCCATGAAATTCGTTAGTGCCGCTCTTGGTCGTGATGTTGACCGTGCCGCCGATCGTGTCGCCCAGCGCAGCATTGGCGGAGAACTGATCCACATGGACCGTATTGACCGAGTCCAGCTGCGGGAAAAAGGACACCTGGCGGCTTGAGGACTCCATGTCCGGAATACCGTTTAGGAGTATTTCGGCCGACGCCGATTGACCGCCGCCGATCGAGACCTGGCTTGCGGTGGTATTGCTGGTAGGCGTGAGCTGGGCAGTGGCCTGCTTGCCAACAGGAATGACGCCATACGCATCGCGCTCCAGAGAAAACGCCGAATTGCCGTTATTTGGCAGGTCGCGCACTTCTTCCACGGTGAGCGACTGGCCGGTATCGGCGGTGGAGGTGTCAATCATGGGAGTCGCACCCGTCACAACTACCGACTCGGTGACGCTGCCGACCTCCAGCACAATGTTTTCCCTTACGGTGGAGGACACCTGTAACTCCAGACCGGTATGCACATAAGCTTTGAAGCCGGCCATCTGGACGCTGACTTTGTAGTTGCCCGGCGCAGCAAGAAACGGTGCGGTATAGGAGCCCTGGCCGTTCGATTTCACGTGCACCGTTGCTCCCGTGTCGATGTTGACCACATCGACGGTTGCATTGGGAACAACCGCGCCAGATACGTCCGTGATCAAGCCCGTCAACGTAGCACGGGTCTCTTGGCATGGCGCATAGGTGGCGAGGCATAAGATTGCGATTGCGATGAATGTGAGTTTTTTCATTTTGTTTCTCATATCTGGGTTAGATTTGGAAGTCTGGAAATGCTCCGCTTTTGATAGTTCTCTCCAGATGCCTGGCGCAAAGCGAGTTCAGTTTTGCTGTACGGGCGGCAAGACTAGGCAAACTGGAAATCCGGTGTCAACCAAAAACCAATCTCTCTCCGAGAGCGAACATGGGAATGAAGCAGTCGGGACGGCGGTCGCGGCCAAGCGCAGATTTTCGGCGGGATGATCGGAACAGTCCTGAGGCCGGATCGAGGGCCCACTTATTGCTTTTCGTTTGCCGTTCAAAAACACTACTTCGTCGCAAGCGCGCATCTTCCGAAATTCGCGAAAGAGGCATGAATACTCGGCGGGAATCAACTTCCACCCCTACTTCATCGACAAACGGAACCTCACAGCGTGAGTTCGTCTGTAGGACTCTGCCTGTTGATTGTGGGGGGACTCGAGGACGGTGGGCACGACATTTTCAGCGGTATTTAATTGCCAGTTTCGGCAGCGGCCGATTGGGCCTGTAGTTCCACTATCCGGAACGCCAATTTCGGCTTGTTGGGCAGCCGACTTGGCTGCGCGTTGTGCAGACCGTCGGATTCCTGATAAAGAGAAAATTAGTGCATTCGATGTGGTCATAGCCAAAACAATCCCACAATCACTGCATCTCATAGCCCGCACGACAGCAGACAAAGGGGTGGGCTTTCGGCATTGCGTAGCTGCGGCATACTCGCGTATCACTCGTTCGATGTTTCTCTGCGAATTCGTTTAGCGCGGGTGTTTCCGTCTTTTCGATACGTAGCTTAGTTTGCGGAGGGGATGCGGCCGGATTGCTGCTTTGGACATTCAAGCCACGCCACAGCTGCCAATATCGCGTCTGCTGCGACCCTTCGATCTGCGGCGCGACGGAAGAAGCAAGCCGCTGGCAGTTACGGACGAGCATCCGGAATTCTCTTGGCAATTGGCGGTGTCATCTGCGGCACTGCATGGGGGGGTGATCCATTCCGCATATCGGATTCTAGTAACTATGGCGAACGAAGGCTTAGCGGATGACTTTGATCAGATAGCTTGTCGCGGGGACCTTGCCGATCTCGACCTCCCACCCGGCCTCGAGCAGGCGGCCTTGCACTGCGGGCAGCGGCTGGCCCGCGCCATCGAGCGGCGTGACCACTATGGCGAGTGCGCCCTCAATATTTCTGAGCAGCACCCATCCCTTGATGACCTCGATGCGCGTGGGCGCCGTACCCCAGGCAGTAACATTGGCGCGGCGCTCGTCCCATACCATGCCGGTGTTCTCCGCACGGCCGGTTGCGGTGAGCAGCATCGTGCCGGAGCGCGAGAGCGGCTGATCATCCAGTGCGGAGAGGGTGATGGCAGAGAAAGGGGCCTGAATGTCCACGGACAGATGCGAGGTCTGCACGTTGTTCTCTTTTACAAAGCCGACCAGCGCGGTGGAGCGTTCCGTATCGACGGTGACGACGCCGTTGCCGGTCTTGCTGGAGAGCAGCCAGGAGAGCTCGTTGGTATCGGAGACGATGGGGTTTGTGGGTGCGTCGGCGAACTTTGCGGTGGGCGCGCAGTCGAAACAGCTGACGCGCGAGCCGTGTTCAAGCGGCAGTGAGAGAGGAAAGCCGGGCGTCCAGTACGGCTCGGATGTAGGGGGGAGGCGCATGCTTTCGTTGACCTGCGCGGTGGAGTACGTGCGCTCGATGATCTGGTGCGCGGCAGCGACATCGTGGCGGAGAAAGAGCATAGCGCCGACGGGCATCTGCGCAATCTTGACAGGGTCCTGGCTGATGTCGAAGTGGTCGCCGATCTCAGGCTTCCACTGGCCGCCGAGTTTGGGTTCGAACGCGTAGATGAAGATGCCGTCCCAATCCTGGAAGGCGCCGTAGGAAGCGAGAAGAGGTATCCCCTCGGCCTCGTAGTCGCTGGGGAAGGGCTCATTGACCTCGCTGACGGTGAAGGGCTTGCCGACCATGGTGGAGCGGGTGAGTTTGACCGGCATGGAGTGCAGCGGGTCATTGACCATGGGCGGCTGGCCGCGGTGCGAAGTCTGGCTGGGAGGCCACCAGTAGACGTGCGCGTCGACGATGTCAAAGTGCGAGGTGGTGCGCACCAGCGGCATGCCGGCAATGAAGTAGGTGTGGTCATTGGTGCCGATGATGAGCGACTTTACGTGGAGGTCCTTGCGGATGTAATCACGCATCTCCTCAAGGAAGCTGGTTTCGAGGTGCATGTAGAAATCCCCTTCGGCGTAGAAGCGAACTGAAGGCGCGGTATCGAACTCCTGGCGTTGGAGCAGCGGCACGTCTTCCCCGGAGGCGACGTGCGCGGCGGAGCGGATGCGGGCGAGGGTTGGGGCGGGGTAGGTCTTGACGAGCCAGGCGTTGTACAGCGTGGTCAGCAGCTTTTTGTGATACGGCGTGAGATCGAGCTGTAACCTTGGCCCCCCTGGGGTGAGATTGCCGCGAAACCAGTCGCGCTGCCAGAACTCGAGGACGGAATTCTCGTTGAGAATTTCAACGATGGCGATGGCGGGCTCGTCGTTGTAGCTGGTCTTGGTGTAGGGGTTTTGGTGGGTGAGGAGCTGGCGGGCGTACTCTTTTTGCAGTTCCACCAGGCGGGGATCGAAGTAGGTGATGGCCTTGGCGACGCCGATGAGGGAGTAATCCTGAACTCCGTCACCGCTCTTGTACTCGCGGCCCACGTTGAGGTTGAAGTCGGTGTAGATGCCGTTCTGCTTGAGTTGATAGACGAGATAGTCCATGCGGTCGAGTTGCTCTGGATTCATGGAGCGAGTGTCGTCGCGGGACCCGTCAATAAGCCCGAGGGGGCGTTGGGGTTCGCCACCTACGGGTCGCTGTTGCGTGGTTGGTGCGCCTTGCCTCGGTGCGGCGCCGGGGCGAGGCCGCACCCGGTCCGGCAAGTCAAGAAACTGGAAGCGGACGCAGTTGATGCCGAGGCGCGCGAGCGTGGAGGCGTAGACCTCGGCGTCGTGGTGCGGTGGCAGCAGCGCCGAGCCTGTGGTCCAGCCGGCGAGATTGACGCCCCAGAAGCGGAAGCGCGTGCCGTCGGGCGTGGCGAGATGTCCCCCGGAGACCCCGATGAAACCGCGCTTGCCTGCAGGAGCATCGAGGAGGAAGCGGACATCGGCGGGCGAGGTGGCAGCGGCGAAGTGGTCGATGGGGAAGTCGGCGAGTGGAGGATTCGGCGCGGCATCCTGCGCAGGAGCAGGAGCAGGAGCGAGGGCGAGCAGGAGGAAGAGAACGCAGGCGGACAATTTCATAGGGACCTATTCATATCACTCGGGCGGGCGTAGGGAACAGGCGGATGCGCAAAAAGAGTGGACGTGGGATTTTGTACCGCGAAGCGGAACGGTGGAACTTGCATTACGGCGAAATAACCGAGAAGTACTAAAGACAATGAGAGTGACCAGCTCGTAAGACTATGTGCATTGCGGATCCGCGAAGCCGAGGAATTCGCCAGCCCACGCGACGGTCATGGCGATCCACCCGCGGATAATTAGAAGCGTGCTAACAGTGCGTCGTTATGCGGAAGACGTAGGCGGCCTCGTTCGACAGCGCGGCGGCGGGGAGGGTGAGTTGAAGTCCGTCGGGCTTCAGTGCGAACCCGATGTCTTCAGGCGAGCCGAGAAGCTGAACGCGGCAGACGGGCGTCGGCAGATACGGATTGCCGCGGTAGAGAGTGTGGATGAGCAGCGAGCCGTCGGAGGGCCGGCCGAGTGCGGTTGCGTAGAGGACGCTGCCGTCGTGCGAGGTAGTGAAGCGGATGTCCTGGGCAGTGAAGGCCTGGATGTCGGTGCCTTTCCCATTAACGGCACCCGGCGCTCTCGTTCTAGTGGCGCCCTCACCGAAAACGGTAAATGGCCGCGAGGCGTAGATAGCCTCGCCGTTGACCTTAAGCCACGCGCCGATCCCGAGGAGGACAGTGCGGGCCTCGTCGGGAATTGTACCGTCGGATTTGGGTCCGACATTGAGCAGCAGGTTGCCATTCTTTGAGACGGTATCGACCAGCTGCTGGATGAGCGAGTCCGCTGTGCGATATTCATCATGCTCCACATAGCCCCAGGAGTGGATGGAGATGGAGGTGTCGGTCTGCCAGGGGAGCAGCCGCTGTGTCGCCACCGCGCTGCGCTCCATATCGAGGGTCGCAGTGTTGGCCGGCATGTCCTCTCCCTTGTAGGTGAGAACGGGCTGTTGGTTCCGCTGAGCGGAACTCGAATAGTAGTAGGCCGCGAACTGCTGCAGGTCGGGCTTGTAGGCGGGCTGACCGATAAAAAAGTCGAAGTAGTAGAAGTCGGGGTGGTATTTGTCGACAAGTTCGGTCGACCGTGCAAGCCAGTTGTCGAGCCATGTCCGATTTGGCGGGAGCCAGAGCTCGAGGTGCGAGGCGTTGGGCTCCTTTGCGTCGGCGGGCGTGCCGACCACATCGCCATTAGGGCCGGGAGGATTCATGGCCTCAGCTGGGCCGTAGAGCTGAGCATCGAGCGGAGCTGGCGTGGAAGACATTGCCGTACGCACATCGGAGTCAAAGGAGCGGCCCTCGCCATACCACCACCAGTGCTCGGCGACGTGCGAGGAGACGCCGAAACGCAACCCACGCGCGCGTGTCGCCGTGGCGAGCTCACCGACGACGTCGCGGTGAGGACCCATGGCGGCGGCGTTCCAGGGAGTCATATCGGAGGCGTACATGGCGAAGCCGTCGCAATGCTCGGCGACAGGCACGACGTAGCGGGCGCCGGCGTTGACGAAGAGATCGACCCACGCGGCGGGGTCGAATTGCTGCGCGCGGAACATGGGGATGAAGTCCTTATAGCCGAACTTCGACTGCGGGCCGTAGGTGGCGATCTGGTGTTCATAGGCCGGGCTACCAGCAACGTACATGTTGCGCGAGTACCACTCGTTGGCGAAGGCGGGCACGGAGTAGACGCCCCAGTGGAGGAAGATGCCGAACTTGGCGTCGCGGAACCATTCCGGTGTGCGGTACTGGGCGAGCGAATCCCAGTTGGCGTGGAAGGGGACGTCGCGGTTCGCATTTGCGGCGCGGACCTTGGAGACCTGATGTGCGATATTGCGCGCGGAGTCCTGCGGCTGCGCAGACTGAGCGCGCAGAATGGCCGTTGGAATTGCCAGGACAAAGAGCAAAGCGGCGGATGTGATTGTGGGAAATTTCATCGCGGGAATATAGCAGAGCGCGGCGCTGCTTTGCATTGTGATTCTGCGCCGCACATGTGCGCCTGAGACTTGATGGACGAGTTCGCAGGAGAACAGTCTTTGCGATGCTCACCGGAACGAAAACTCCGCAACAGACTATGTAGGTTTGCGGCGGAAGAAACCGGCCCAGTTGGTGCCAGTCTTTAAAACTTTGGCACCAAATGGCACCGAATCGAGATGTTTGGTCTTCGTAAGCTACTGATTTTATGGTGGGCACAGCAGGATTCGAACCTACGACTTCCACCGTGTGAAGGTGTCCAAGAAGTAGCCGGATGATGATTCTAAAAGAGATATAAGCCGGAAGAGTGTCCAAAAACCGGTATTCTGGGCTATATTTGGCACCAAAATGACACCAAAATTTTTAACCAGTGGGTAAGGGCCGACCGTGGCGGATCGGCCCATACTTTCCGAGATCATGTCTCACTTCTCGCACCTGTGAATTGGGCCTGCCTGGCTCCGGGATCTACTCTGGCTTCAGAAAAAATTCGGGTGGCTTCCCATAAAGATCCGCGAGGCGAATCAACTCCATCACGTCGAGCCGGCGGTCGCCGGACTCCGACTTTGTGACGAACGTGTACGACATGCCTAGGCGTTCCCCCACATCACGCTGTGTAAGGCCTGCCTCTTCCCTCGCCGCGATCAACTTGGCGAGAAAGGCATCGTATCGACCTTGGAAAGGCGCAGTATGGGCTTTGCGCGATTTCCGAGTTTCGCCCTCTGTTGGCCTGCCCATCACTCTAGTGTGGGTAAGCCTTGCGATGTTCCCTAATAAGGAACAAGATAGTGAGCAATGGAAGGACTTCTAATGACCGACGATCACTTCGAATGTCCTGAATTATCTGGAAAAATCGTCAAGAATCTAAAACTTTACAAAGAGTCTCCGGACCGTTGTGAGGTAATGATCGAATTCACCGATGGGACGTCCTTTTCGTGCGTCTTAGACATTCGGAGCACGATCATTGGCATACCAGAAGTGCTCCGCGAGTACCTCTCTTAGACCGCGCTATTCCCTTCTGGAATAACGAAACAACTGAAGGTTATTGGACTCGCAAGGCATCTCGCCTTAGCTTTGCGCCATGCTGGCCCACCCGGTCAGCGGAGGTGCAAAGTGGACCAAATCCTACCTATCCTTCGATCGGATAAGTCATCCGTTCGGTTGCCTTTTAGACCCGGCTATCCTCCGACGAGAGGGACCTCCAAATGGAGGTTGACAGCCGCTCGAAAAGAAACTGTGCGTCGCGCCATACGCGCCTTCGCACCAGCCCTCCTGGCACTCTCGTTTGTCACAGCTGCGCATGCCCAAGGAACGATGGACTTTTCTGGGGCACAAACCCTCATGGGAACGTTCAAATCTTTCGCATATTGCGACTGCGCAGAGCTATCGAGAGAGAATGCTTGGGCAAGGATTTTCGAATCTTGCTGCGCGATTGCCGACTGTGAAAACAAGGTGGCAAGTGAAGGAAGGGCTAGCAGCGCGAGTCTACGTCCACACCTAAGCATGCGAGCTCCAAAATTGGATGTGTTACGGGCAGTTTGAGTGCATCATAGGCCGCTGGGTCTGTCAAGAGATTTACTCTTCGCACATTGCTTCTGGAGGTAGATTCCAGTAAAGCTTTCTCGACGAGCACACCGGTGGCGGACCGCCCAACGGGCTCCATTCGCGCGAAACTAGCGCACTATCTTTTAAGAATCATCCTCGCCAGTCCAATGCTGTCAGAAACGACGGATGTCAAACGAGGCGATGGTCTGCAGATGTCCGGTTCTCTTGAGAGCCGCACAGCCGCAATGATCGACGCAGCAATCACCAGTGTCGAAGCGAACCGGTCAGTCATGTGTTTTTGTTCTCCCATCGCCCTGGTCCGTTCCTGTTCCTCGCGCGCTATGGCCCGCCTCATCTCGCCCATGCATCACCGCCGGTTTGTGACCTGAGAGCGTTTCGCCGACAGGTCGTGCGAAAGTCGTCCCTGGAAAATGTCCGTGGGTAAATACCGACGCCTCGCTCCACAAAGGGTGTGCATTCGGCAATTATCCACGAGTCTGGCATGGTCTGGACGGGTGCCGGGATGTTCTGCTGGCAGCCCTTGCAGACTATGACGAAGGGATGGACTCCGCGGGTTGGGCTTTGGAACATGAACACATTATAGGCGAATATAAGGCGAAACTTTCCCGGAATCATGCTGATTGGGGACGCGGCCCCAGTTGCCCGCCGACCCGATATCGATAGTCATTGTTAAGATAACACCTGTCACTAGTTGACAGGTGTTATCAAATGCGATAGGCTGAAGCCATGGATAATCACAATCTCGCACCTTTTTATGCGAAAGTCTTCGCACGGCCGTCCGAGCCAATCATTTGGAACTTCCTGAACGAGGAACGAACGATCGGCAAAATGGAGGCCGCATCTACTCGCGACCGAGCGTCGAGCCGATTGCGTCAGATTTACTCACGTTAGATTTCGCCGGGGAGAGCAGCGCCGAGGTTCTGAATGATACGTGTTGTCGGATGATCGGGCATTTGGTGAGACAGGTCATGGAATCCCAGGGTTACATAGCTGTCGACGAGGACGTTCCCATGTCGGGCAACGTGCTGTTTCAGAGGGGGGCCTGCTATGGACGACGCACAAAGCAGTAGCCAGGCTGTGGGCGCGGAGTGGGCATTGTGACTAAGTACAACCCCGGACCGTTCACTAGCTTGTTTGAGCGCGCGCCAGGCCCAGACATCTGGTCCTTTCTGAATAGTGAAAGAACGATCGGTAAGATGGAGGCGGCTTCATTTCTCAAGCGCCCTGCCGTTGAACCGCTTGCTTCAGATTTGCTGAAGGAGTTCAGCTCTGAGATTCTTCAGGACCCGTATAAGCAGATGATTGGGCACATGGTGCGCCAGATCATGGAAGCACACGGACACATCCTTGTTCGTCGCGACGTCCGTATTTTCGGAAATGTGGTTTTTTCAACGGGGGCCTGTTATGGTCGTGAGCCCGAGCCGGGAAGCGTCAAGAAAGACATGAAAATCACTCGCGAACAACGAGAGAAATGGCGGCAGACCACCCGACACGGCGCATTCAATCAGTGGTTTGATCCTCAAGTGCGCGCTGCAGACGGAACCCTCGACCTGCAGAAGTTGTACGCGATGTCAACCTCGCATGGGATCGATTACACGCCGTACACGGCATTGAACCCGGGACAGCAGCGCATGACTTTGGGTAACATGATTCGCGCAAAGCGCAGGGGGACCGGACACGAGCCCTTTTAGGCAGGTGGCGCGCCATTAAGATCGGTGAGTGAGCCAGCTTTTTCGCGCAAAAGTGAGAAGTACAATACTCCAACAGCGATCGACACAAAGAAGTACCCTGGCAAATTCCCACCCTTGTCGCAAAGACATAGACAGCAATCAACTGGCTTGTGCCAAACTTCCGTCTCTTAGAGCGTATTCCTCTTTGCTATAGAGCATGGAAAGGAGTTCTGAACCATGCTTGAGCGTCTTGCGGCCGGATGTTTGGGAGGAGTTGTGTGATCGCTTGCTGGAGCGCCTCGGCGGTTCTGGCTTTGGCGGCGCGGAGCAGATGTTTGAGTTTGGCCCATGCCTTCTCGATGGGATTGAGGTCGGGCGAGTACGGCGGCAGGTAGAGCAGCTCGGCCCCGGCAGCTGCGATCCTGTCCTGGACGCCAGCCACCTTGTGCGAACTGAGGTTGTCCATGACGACGACGTCGCCCGGCCGCAACACGGGGCAGAGCACGTGGTCCAGATAGGCGAGGAAGATTTCGGCGTCGGTGGCTGCTTCGATGGTCATGGTGGCGATCAGGCCGCGCAGGCTCATCGCACCTAGCAGGGTCAGGATTTTCCAGTTCCCTTGGGGCGTGGTCTCGTGCACGCGAACGCCGCGCGGCGCACGGGCATAACGCCGGGTCATCTGGGTCGAGACACCGCTTTCGTCAAGGAAGATCAACTGCTCCGGCGCGATCGAGCGGAGCCGGTCGAGGAAGACTTCGCGCCGCCGGCGGTTCTTTTCGCTGTCTCGCTCCGTGGCGTGGAGCGACTTTTTTTCAGCCGCAGGCCCAGTTCCCGAACCACGCGCCACATCTGTGTTTGGCTGATCGCCACGCCGGTGGCGCGCTCCAGCTCCTCCCGCAGCTCCCGAAGAACCAGGTCCGGCTTCGCCTTCAGCAACGCCTTCACCCGCGATCGATCCACACGGCTCGGACGCCCATGCCGCCTCTGAGCAGCACGCTCGACCGCGCCGCTTCGCTTATGCGCAGCCGATACCTTCCACGCCCACGGTACGCTCACCCCAAACCGCTCCGCAAGCTCGCGCAACGTCCCCTTCCCCGCCGCATGCGCCTCTAACAACTTCCTCCGCAGATCATCACTGTAAGCACGAGCCATCCTCCAAGCCTGCGCTCAAACTCAACTCATGCAAAGAATCAAACTATATACCTTAGAGGAATATGCTCTAGCGTTCACTTTTCTTTGACGGTCTAAGTAGCTGAGGGAGATTGGGTTGGAGGGTTTTTCACAGGCGCGGGGACTTGACAACGCCGCAGCGCGGCTCATGCAAAGCCGTCAGGAGCGTACAATTCGCGCGAATCAGCGCCCAAAGGAGATTCCGAATGAAACGAGGACTGTTTCTTTCGCCGGTGTTGGTAAGCCTTCTGACCGTGGGTAGCACCAATGCGCTGGCCAGCCCATTTCAGCTCACCTTTACCGGCCTCCAAAACGATGAGGAGGTCCTGAACTACTATGACGGCGGAACCGGCAGCCTTGGATCCGGTCCGGGGACCAATTACGGCGTCACGTTCACCCCAAGTTTCATTTCGATTGCGGTGAGTGGTTTTCCCGGCAGCCCCGATGTGGGAACGTTGAATGGGTCGTCTGCAATCATGAATGTTTCCGGGGGAATTAATGAAATATTCTCCTTTTATTACGGATCGCCCTCGAATAGTTCCGGGTCGGTCACCCTGTGGTCCGGCGTGAATGGAACCGGCACATTGCTGAACACTATCAATCTGCCGGCGGAGTCTGGCTTTAATCCCGTGTCGGCATTTGGCGACGATGCCATGTCCGTGGTGTTTAGCGGTACTGGGGTCGAGTTCGGGGAGATCTCCAATGGGCCTTCGCCGGTGATCCCAGAGCCGTCCAGTTTGCTGCTCGCGGGCAGCGGGCTTGCGGGTCTGACGGCCTGGGTGCGGCGACGGCAAAGATGCTGAGGCTGGGATGGGCTACCCGTGGCGAAGCGGTTCGTTAGTCGATGCAGCTTTGGAAGTATTGGAGGGATCGTTCGAGGCCCTCGCGGAGGGTGATGCGGGGTTCCCAGCCGAGGATGGCGCGGGCGCGGGTGATGTCCGGGCGGCGGCGGGTGGGGTCATCCTCGGGGAGGGATTTGAACTGAATCTCGGACCTGGAACCGGTGACGGCGATGACCTGTCGGGCGCACTCGAGGATGGTGTACTCGTCGGGATTGCCGATGTTGACGGGCAGGGGCTCGGAGGAGCGGGCGAGGCGGACGATGCCGTCGATGAGATCGGAGACGAAGCAGAAGCTGCGGGTCTGGGAGCCGTCTCCGTAGATGGTGAGGGGCTCGTTGCGCAGGGCCTGCATCATGAGGTTGGAGATGACGCGGCCGTCGTTGGCGTGGAGACGCGGGCCGTAGGTGTTGAAGATGCGGACCAGGTGGGTGTTGACGCCGTGGTGGCGGCGATAGGCCATGACGACCGCCTCAGAGAAGCGTTTGGCCTCGTCGTAGACGGAGCGGGGGCCGATGGGGTTGACGTTTCCCCAGTAGGTTTCGACCTGGGGATGGACCTCGGGATCGCCGTAGACCTCAGAGGTTGAGGCGTGCAGAAATCCGGCGCCGTAGCGGTGGGCGATGTCGAGCGCGTTGATGGTGCCGGCGGAGCCTACGCGGAGGGTTTCGACGCCGAGGCGGGTGTATTCGGGGGGGCTGGCGGGCGATGCGAAGTTGAAGACGTAGTCGACTGCGCCGGGGTCGAAGGGTTTGCAGATGTCGTGCTCGAGGAAGGTGAAGCGAGGTTCGGTGGAGAGGTGGTCGAGGTTGGCCAGGTTGCCGGTGGAGAGATCGTCGACGCCAACTACGCTGCCGCCCTCGGCCAGCAGGAAGTCACAGAGATGAGAGCCCAGAAATCCTGCAGCTCCTGTGACAAGAATCTTTTGCGACGCCATGCTTATTCTCCCGATTGTAACTACCGGTTGTGTGAGATCTGTGAAGCGGCGTAAGGCTGGTTGAGTCGATGGCCGAATTCGATGGTCGCGACCACAGTGGATATGGCTTGGCTAGCTAGAGGATGAGCAGAACTTTAGAGTAACGCAGCGCGCGCTTACTGTTGGATGCATCTTTAGGGTCAAACGGAGGTGGCGGGAGCGGTATCGCGCAGAGGATACGCTGCCGGGCGTCCGATGCTGAGATAAGTAAACCCGTGTTCGGCCATGACCTCGGGGTCGAAGAGGTTGCGACCGTCGATGATGATGGGATAGCGAAGCGCCTTGCTGAGCCGGGCGAGGTCGAGGACGGCGAACTCCTGCCAGTCGGTGAGGACGACGAGCGCGTCCGCATCCTCGGCGGCGGCGTAGGAGCTCTCCACGTAGCGAAGGTTGGGACCGGGAGGCAGCGCCTCGGCGGTGCGCCTGATGGCGGCAGGATCGTAGGCGGCGATGGTGCAGCCTTCGGCGAGGAGTGTCTCGACCATCTCGATGGCGGGCGATTCGCGGATATCGTCGGTGCCGCCTTTGAAGGCGAGGCCGAGGACGCCGATGCGCTTGCCGCGCAGCGTCCAGAGGGCGGAGCGGACCTTGGCGAGGAAACGGGATTTCTGCTGGGCGTTGATCTTTTCGACCTCGCCGAGGAGGTTGAAGTCGATGCCGAGCTGCTCGGCGACAGAGCGGAAGGCGGCGACGTCCTTGGGGAAGCAGGAGCCTCCGTAACCGATGCCGGGGCGGAGGAAACGGGCGCCGATGCGGCGGTCCAGACCCATGCCGCGGGCGACCTGCTCGACGTTGGCTCCGGCGGCCTCGCAGAGGTTGGAGACGGCGTTGATGAAGGAGATCTTGAGGGCGAGAAAGGCGTTGGAGGCGTGCTTGATGACCTCGGCGCTCTTGGTGGAGGTGAGCAGGAGCGGCGGGGGCGCGGCCACGCTGCAGGGGCCGGGGATGGCGCTGGGCCGGGTGTAGTAATCGCCGGTGGTGAGCGGCGCGTAGATGGCGCTGAGGACGGCGGCGGCGCGGTCACTGTCGGATCCGACGACGATGCGGTCGGGGTGGAGGAAGTCGAAGATGGCAGTGCCTTCGCGGAGGAATTCGGGGTTGGAGACGACGTCGAAGAGGTCGCTGGCGATGCCGTTGCGCTCGATGGAGCGGCGAATCCACTCGTTGGTGTAGACGGGGACGGTGCTTTTTTCGATGATGACCTTGTAGCTGACGATGGAGCGGGCGATCTCACAGGCTACGGCTTCGACGTAGGAGAGGTCGGCGTTGCCGCTCTCGCTCTGGGGGGTGCCGACGGCGATGAAGATGGCGTCGGAGTAGCGGGTGGCCTCGGCGAGATCTGTGGTGAAGGTGACATTGCGGTTGCGATGGCGCTCGAGGAGCTGGGGGAGGTTGACCTCGTGAATGAGGGCATCGCCGCTCCGGAGGGCCTCGACCTTGCGCTGGTCGTTATCGACGCAGATAACGCTATGGCCCATCTCGGCGAAACAGACGGCGGCGACCAGGCCCACGTACCCGGAACCGACGATGGCAATTTTGACTGGTTGACTCATAGCTGGTCTGGAGTGCCTTCGCCTCTAGGATAACCGATTGAACGAAGTCTTGCCCGCGGGGATGCAAGACTAGTGACGAGCGCATTTTATCGGTGTACTTCCAGAGCGGACACTGCGATAGACTACAGGTACATGGGTTCTGAAAACTCGCAGGTTCCACCTAAGACCGGCTACATCGATACAAACCAAGCCGGATTCAACACCGCAGCGACAGACACGACGCTCTCGGAAGCACTTATTGTCCTGCGCAAGCGGCGCTGGGTGCTGGTTATCGCGGGAATACTCGGGATGGCGTATGGCATCTACCGTGCGCTCTCGCAGCCGAATATGTTTGAGGCGTATGGGCGGATCCAGGTGCGGTCGGGTTCCTCTAACGAATATCGCGTGTCGCCGACCGGCTACGGGGAAGATGCCGGGGCGAGGATGACCACCGAGGTCGCGATTCTGCAAAGCGATACGCTGATGGAAGCAGTGGCGCGGGATATGGACCTGGCGAACAATGCCACGTTTCTGACGGAGAAAGGCCCGGTCCCGCACGTGAGCCTGGACGACCCCGAGGTGCGGCAATCGACAGTACACCGGCTGCAGAGCAACCTGCACATTTCACAGGTGCCGAAGACAGACATCATTCAGATCACCTGCGACAGCCTGGATGGGAAGCTGTCGGCGGACATCGTCAACAAGGTGATCGATGAGTACATACAGCGGAGCTATGAGACGCGGTTTGCGTCGACGCAGAGGATTTCGCAGTGGCTGTCGAACCAGCTGGACGACCTGAGACAGCAGGTGGAGACGTCGCAGACGCAGATGATGGACCTGCAGAAGCGGCTGGGAATCCTGGGCTTCGATCCGAATCACAACGAGATAGGCAGCTCACTTGACGACCTGGAGAGGGCCGCCAATCAGGCGAAGGTGGCGCGCATCGTTGCCGAGTCGCGGTACCGGGTTCTGATGGGAATGGACCCGGACACGATTGAAGGCACGATCGATATGACGCCGGGAACCGCGCCGGGAGAGCTGAACCAGCTTCGCTCGTCGCTCGCGGCGCAAAAGGCAACGTATGCGCAGCAGATGCAGACCCTGGCGCCGAACCATCCGACGGCGCTGGGCCTGAAGGCGCAGATCGACGAGCTGCAGAGAGAGATCGACGCAGAGCAGAACCGTCTGGTGACGCAGGCGAAGGAGAACTACGTTGCAGCGCGCGCCAACGAAGACCAGACCGAGGCGGCGCTCGAAACAGAGAAGACGAACGCGTATAAGCTGGGGGGCGACCTGGTGGAATATACGCAGGTGCAACGCCAGTACGATGCGAACCGCCAGCTTTATGAAGGGCTGAATCAGAAGCTGCGGACGGCGGGGGTCGAGGCGGGGCTGGAATCGCAGGAGATCGAGATCGTTGACCGGGCGCAGGTTCCCGCACGGCCCAAACTGCAGCCGCAGTCGACCCTCATCATCACGACGGTGGTGTTTGCACTGCTGGGCGGTATCGCGGTGGCGTTCCTGCTGGAGAGCCTCGACACGGGCCTGCGCAGCGTTGCGGAGATCGAGAACATCACGGAGCTGCCGTCGCTGGCGATTATTCCGCGGGCGCGGCGGTCGACGGTGGAGGAGGCGGCGAACCTGTCGACGGCGCAGCGCAACGTGAGCGTGCTGACGCAGCCGAAGTCGCAGTTCGCGGAGTCGTTCCGGTCGCTGCGGACATCGTTGCTGTTGTCGACGACGACGCGTCCGCCGAAGTTGATTTTGTTTACCAGCGCGACGCCGTCAGAGGGCAAGACGACGACCGCGAGCAACCTGGCGTGCATCCTGGCGCAGGGCGAAGGCAAGGTGCTGCTGATGGACGGCGACCTGCGGCGTCCGAACGTGCATCATCGCTTCGGGCTCAACGGAAAGATTGGCCTGACTACGGTGCTGACCGGGGCGACGCGGCTGGAAGATACGGTGCAGACCATTCCGGAGGTGCCGAACCTGGACATCCTGCCGAGCGGGCCGGTGCCTCCGTTCCCCACCGAGATGCTGAGCTCAGAGGCGATGCAGAAGCTGATACAGCGCTGCGCGGAGCTTTACAGCTATGTGATCATCGACTCGCCACCGGTGCTGTCGGTGACGGACGGTGTGATTCTGGCGCGCGATGTCGACTCCGTGGTGCTGGTGGTGCGGCATGGGAAGTCGAGCAAACACGTGGTGCGCCGGGCACGGGATTTGCTGCTACGTTCGGGATCGCAGATTACAGGTATTGTGTTGAACGCCGTCGATATGAGCTCTCCGGAGTATTACGGATACTACGGATATTCGGGCTACTCCTACTCGAGCATCGATTCAGAGAGCTGGGAGTCGCAGACAGTCCCGGAGGAGACCGGCCGATGAGAATGACGATGAGACGAGCAGGCTCTGTGGCTGGTGGAGATCGGCAGGCACCCGGAGGCGGCCTGAGAGCGCGGGCGGGGGTGATTGCGCTGGCGCTTCTCTTGCTAATGCTGGCGAGGACATCCAGTGCGCAGTTCGCCGGGCCGGCACTCGAACCCGCCCCTGCGAACCACCTGCTGGCGCCGACGACCGATCCTGCGATTCTGTTCCCTGCCTCGCGGGAGGTCCAACTGGGCCGCGGAGACCTGATTGCGGTACATCTGTATGGGGTGCCCGACTACTCGCCGAATGTGCGCGTTGCACTGGATGGAACAATCGCGCTGCCTCTGGCAGGGCTGGTCGCAGTTGAAGGACTTTCGGTGCATCAGGCCGAGGACCTGATCGCAAAGCGCCTGAGGGATGCGGGCATGTACCGCAATCCGCAGATCTCGCTGCAGGTGATGGAGTCTCCAAACGAGAGCGTGACGGTTACCGGAGAGATGCATGGCGTGTTTCCGGTGGTGGGCGGCAAACGGTTATTCGATGTGCTGTCGCTGGCCGGCGGACTGCCTGTGACGGCGAGCCACACCGTTGTCATCAATCGTCCCGGCATCGCGGATCCTATTGTGGTCGAACTCGGGATCAACCCGGCGACGAGCAATTACGCCAATGTCCCTATCTTTCCGGGAGACACGATTGTGATCTCTCGCGTTGGAGTGGTCTATGTGCTGGGGGCATTCAAGACTCAGGGCGCCATCCCGATCAACCAAAATGCGCCGTATACGCTGTTGCAGCTGGCTGCGCAGAGTGCCGGTCCGGGATTTGAGGGCAAATATAGCGATCTGCGCCTGATTCGCACCACTGGAGACACTCGCACCGTAGTCAAGGTGGACCTCAAGAAGGTGATGGACGGCAAGGCGCCGGATCCGGTGCTGCAGGCGAACGACATCGTCTTCCTTCCCACCAGCGGCATGAAGGGCGCGATTAAATATGGCGGCATTGGCACGGTTCTGGGGATCATCAGTCTTCTGCTGTATGCCACCTCCATCTAGGCTTTCACTCGCAGTCGCGCAAAAGAACCAGCAAGAGGAACGCAAACGAGATGGCCTCCCCGCCCTCTACAGACAATATGACGACAGGCAAGGTGAGACTTGCCTACCTGGTGAGCCATCCCATCCAATACCAGGCGCCGCTACTGCGACGCATTGCACAGGAGCCGGATATCGACCTGACCGTCTTCTATGGCTCGGACTTTTCGGTTCGCGGCTATAAGGATGAGGGGTTCGGTGTGGGCGTGAAGTGGGACGTGCCGCTGCTCGATGGATACCGGTATGAGTTTCTGCCGGCGCTGCGCGACAACGGGACGGAGGGGACCTTCAGTCCGATCAGCCGGGGGATCGCCGGGCGCCTTGAAGGACACGGAAGCGATGCAGCGTTCGACGTACTTTGGGTGCATGGTTATGCGACTGTGAACGCGATGCACGGACTACTAGCGGCGAAGGCACTGGGGATACCGGTGCTTCTACGGGCAGACGTGTGGCTGCGGGACCGCGCGCGGAGCGTCCCAAAGCTGGCCGCGAAACGGTTGTTCTTCGAGATATTGAAGGAACTGGTAGCTGCTGTGCTGCCTATCGGGACGCTGAATCAGGAGTATTGGCGCCACTACTTTGGAGACGAAGTTCCGCTCTTTCCAATGCCCTATGCGGTGGACAATGCTCACTTCGAACGCCAAAGCCTCGCGGCGCAGGCCACGCGACATGAGTTACGCAGGGAATTGAAGCTGGAGGAAGGACGGCCAGTCATTCTGTTCGCTTCAAAGCTGCAACAGAGAAAGTTGTGCGGCAATCTGCTGGAGGCTTATCGCCGAATGGTGGCAGGAGCGAGGAATGACCAGGCCGCTGACGTGCCATATCTGCTCATCGTCGGAGATGGTGAAGAACGCGCGGCACTGGAGGAGCAAGCCAGATCGAATGGCCTGCAGGGCGTTCGATTCTGCGGATTCCGCAATCAATCGGAGATGCCTCGCTTCTTTGACCTTTGCAGTGTGTTTGTGCTGCCGTCACGCCACGAGCCATGGGGATTGATCGTCAACGAAGTGATGAATGCGCGACGTCCTGTGATCGTCTCCGACGACGTGGGCTGCCAACCCGACCTGATTACGGACGGAGTGGAGGGGTTTGTCTATCCGGTGGGAGATGTAGACGCGCTCACAGCGGCGTTACGACGCATGTTCGCAACGCCGGAGACGGCAGTCCGAATGGGGCAGCACGCCTTCGAGCGCATCAGCCGTTGGGGCTTTGAGGAGGATATCGTCGCCCTGCGAAAGGCAATTGCACATGTGACCCACAGGATTATGGCGTGATGAACATCCTCTCGAGTTCGCCTGCGGGAGAGGCGCCTGCCCTCCACGAAGACACCCCGGCGAAGCGGGTGCGGCTCGCGTATCTGGTGAGCCATCCGATTCAATATCAGGCCCCTTTGATGCGCCGTATCGCGCAGGAGCCCGATATCGATCTGACGGTGCTGTTCGCTTCGGACTTTTCAATCAGCGATCACAAGGATGCAGGATTCGACGCGAAGGTGGAGTGGGGGGTGCCTTTGCTGGGTGGATATCGGCATGAGTTTCTGCCTTCGATTCGCGACCTGAGACGCACTGGAGCCGCGACTCAGATCAACCATGGAATCTTTCGCCGGTTGCGCGGCAGTGCAGCGGCGGAAGGGTACGACGTGCTGTGGGTTCATGGCTATTCAACCGTCAATGCGTGGCACGGAATGATTGCCGCGAAGTCTCTGGGAGTGCCGGTGCTGCTTCGCGCCGAATCGTGGCTTGGATCGCGGAAGAGAACGGGAGTGAGGCTGGCGCTGAAGCGAGTATTCTTTTCGGTGTTGAAAGGCCTGGTGGACGCGACGTTGCCGATCGGCTCCCGCAACGCCGAGTATTGGCGGTACTACTTCGGGGAAGAGATGCTCATGTTCGCCATGCCCTATGCGGTGGACAATGAGTTTTTCAAGCGGCGCAGCGTCGAGGCACGCGCCTGCCGCGCCGAGTTACAGGTGGACCTGCGACTTGACCCATCGCGGCCAGTGATTCTCTTCGCTTCGAAGTTGCAGAGGCGCAAGCGCTGCGAGGATTTGCTGCGGGCTTACTTCAGTCTTTCGCCGGCGGCAGGGATTGAGCCGCATCCATACCTGGTTATTGTTGGAGACGGTGAAGGGCGGGCGGCGCTCGAAGCACAGACTGCAGCCAGCGGCTTTGGCAGCGTGAGGTTTTGCGGCTTTAGAAACCAGGCGGAGTTGCCGAGATTCTTCGATCTGGCCAGCGTGTTCGTACTGCCTTCGCGCCATGAGCCGTGGGGACTGATCGTGAACGAGGTGATGAATGCGCGGCGGCCGGTGATCCTCTCGGACGATGTGGGCTGCCAGCCCGACCTGGTGACGGACGGCGTGGAGGGCTTCGTCTACCCGGTGGGAGACGTGGATGCCCTTGCCGGAGCGTTGCGGCGCATGTTTGAGACGCCGGAGACGGGAGCACAGATGGGCCAGGCGGCCTTCGAGCGCGTCAGCCACTGGAGCTTCGAGGAGGATATCGCCGCGCTGCGAAAGGCGATTGCGCATGTAACACACAGGATTGAAGCTTGAGGAGAATCTCTTCGAGTCCGCACGGGGGCGAACGTTCAACCGTGACGAACTGATATGCTCGAAGGCGGTAGAAAACAGATGCGAATTCTGCACATTATCGGGACACTGAATCCGGAGGCGGGCGGGCCGACCGAGTCGGTGCGCGTGCTGTTGAGTTATGGGCCGATCGGATACACCGGCGAGGTCGTGACGCTGGATGATCCGTCGGCGAACTATCTTGCGGACGTGGGCTTCCCTGTTCACGCCCTGGGTCCGACGAATACGAAGTACGGCTTCAACTCCAAGCTGCTTCCGTGGCTACGCGCCAACCGGAACCGCTTCGATGGCGTGGTGGTGAACGGGCTGTGGCAGTATTGCGGCTATGCGGCGTGGCGCGCGCTGCGAGGCAATACGCCGTATGTGGTTTTTACGCACGGAATGCTGGACCCTTACTTCCGGTATGCGTTTCCGCTGAAGCACATCAAGAAGTGGATGTACTGGATACCCTTTGAATACCATGTGCTGCGGGATGCGTATCGCGTGCTGTTTACCTCGAAGGCGGAGAAGCGGCTGGCCGAGCAGAGCTTCTCGCTGCATAAGTGGAACGCGCATGTGGTGCCCTATGGGGCCAGCGGTCCGAAGGGGAATCCGGAGGTGCTGAAGCGTGCGTTCTTCGAGGCGTTTCCGGAGCTGAAGGGCAAGCGGTATCTGCTCTTTCTGGGGCGCATCCATCGCAAAAAAGGCTGTGACATGCTGATTGACGCCTTTGCGAGGGTAGCAGACACCGACCGGTCCCTTCATCTGGTGATGGCGGGGCCCGATCAGCAGCATTGGAGCGGGAAGTTGAAAGAGACTGTCCTGGCGGCGAAGCTGGCCCATCGGGTGCATTGGCCGGGGATGCTGAAGGGCGACGTCAAATGGGGCTCGATCTTCGGGTCCGAGGCCTTCATCCTGCCTTCACACCAGGAGAACTTTGGGATTGCAGTGGCGGAGGCGCTCGCGTGCGGGAGGGCGGTGCTGCTCGCGGACAAGGTAAACATCGCCGAAGAGATTGCGGCTCAAGGCGCGGGCATCATGGAACTCGATACGCCCGAAGGTACGCTGCGCCTACTGGAGCGCTGGATCGGGATGAGCGTGAAGGAACGGAAAGAGATGGGCGAGCTGGCCTACAAATGTTTCCATACCAATTACGATATGAGCGAGAACGCGAAGGCTATCATCCGGCTGTTTGAGCACGCCGGCGACCGTGTTCCCGTCTCCTGATGACCGAAGCGCGCGAGCAGCACCGGAACCCAATGGCCAGGCAGGTCCACTACAACGCGGCCGAACACATCCCGGCCGAGAGCGCGGCGGACCCTTATCTGCGGCCGGCGTTCTCGCTTGGCAACCGGATGAGGCGGCTGGTCTGGAATGTCTGCTGGGCGCTGCTGTACCGGCTGTCGCCGCGGCCGCTGCATGGGTGGAGGTCGCTGCTGCTGCGTACGTTTGGGGCGACGATGGGGCCGAACTGCCACTTCTATCCGGGATCCAAAGTCTGGGCGCCGTGGAACCTGATCTGTGCGGACCAGGTGACGGCGGGCGATGGCGTTGAGATTTATAACCCCGCGCCGATAACGCTGGGGTCGCATGCGATCCTGTCGCAGGGGGCGTATCTATGCGGAGCCACGCACGACTACGACGACCCGGCGTTTCCTCTGCTGGCCTACGCGATGCAGATTGGGGCTTACGCGTGGGTGTGTGCGCGCGCGTCGGTTGCGCCGGGGGTGCAGATCGGCGAGGGCGCAGTGCTTGGGTTGGGCTCGGTGGCGACGCGCAACCTGGAGGCGTGGACGGTCTACGCCGGAGCCCCGGCCGTCAAGGTGAAGGAGCGCCGCGGGGTACCAAGGGAAAAATCGGCGGGTTAGACGGTGGACCAGCCGCGCTGCCTGCCAGCCGCGAAGCTTGTTAGCCACGGAGCTTGGCGAGCAGGTCAGTCGGATGAACCGGTTTGGCGAGAATTTCGAACTCGTGTCCCTGGGCGCGGGCCTTTTCGAGCAGATCGGCGGTCGCGGCCTGCCCGGAAAACAGCAAAATTTTGCAGTTTGGCATGCGCTGGCGTGTGATGATGGCGGCCTCGATGCCGGTCATTCCGGTCATAATGACATCGCTGATGAGCATGTCCGGTTTGAAGGTGTCGAGCGCTTCGACAGCTTTTTCCCCACTGAACACCGCGCGGGCCTCAAAGCCCGCCTGTTTCAAGATAATCGCAAGTGTATTGGCAATGACCTGTTCGTCGTCCGCGACTAGAACCCTGGGTCTGGATGTGCTGCCGGATACTGAATCGGGCATGTAAAAGATCCCCAAATAAAGAATGGATGCTCAGTGAACTACGGCCAATCTTCAAGCGCGTCGCTTAATAAAATTTGTTACTTACAAATGATACGCTGGCCGTAGAGAGTTAGTTTCATAGCACTAAAAATCTAATCGAGACAACTTCAGATACCGGCAGAAACCATGGAAACCACCACCATCATACGCGCCGAGCGTGTTGAAAAATATTATGCGCAGCCGAGCGAGAATCGGATACAGGTGATCTCGCCGACCGACCTTTCGATTGTGCGGGGCGAGATCGTTGCGCTGCTCGGACCGTCGGGCTCGGGCAAGTCCACTTTGCTTAGGATGCTGACAGGACTCTCCGCGCCGTCCGCGGGCGTGGTGTATTGGCACGAAAAACCGATTGCGACCGCCGATGTAAATGTCTCGATCGTGTTTCAGAGCTTTGCGCTGTTTCCGTGGCTGACGGTGTTTGAAAACGTCGAGGCGCCGCTGAAGGCCCGCGGGATGGAGCCGGCGGAGAGGCGCAGGCGCGCGATGAAGATCCTCGACACGGTGGGTCTGGACGGATTTCAGGCGGCCTATCCGAAGGAGCTCTCGGGCGGGATGCGGCAGCGCGTCGGATTTGCGCGCGCGCTGGTGGTCGAGCCGGAGGTGCTGTTCATGGACGAGCCCTTCTCGGCGCTCGACGTGCTGACCGCCGAGAACCTGCGCAGCGAACTGCTGGAACTTTGGCAGAAGAAGACGATTCCAACGCAGGCCATCTTTATTGTGACCCACAACATCGAAGAGGCGGTGCTGCTGGCTGACCGGATTATCGTGCTGGGGCGCAATCCGGGTCACGTGCGAACGGACTTCAAGGTGGCGCTGCAGCATCCGCGCGACCGCAAGGCGACGGCCTTCACGCAGCTGGTGGACTATATCTACAAGGTGTTGACGCAGCCCGATGCGCAGCCGCCAGAGCTGCCGCAGACGCCGTCCGGCAAACCGGTCCGCGACCAGCGGCAGATGCACTATCAGATGCTGCCGCACGCGCGTCCAGGCGGCATCGCCGGTCTACTGGAACTGCTGCTGGACCACAACGGCAAGGACAGTATCTATCGGCTGGCGGACGATCTTGCCTTTGAAATCGACGACCTGCTGCCGATTGTCGACGCTGCGCAACTGCTTGGCTTCCTGACCGTGACTGAAGGGGACGCAGCCATTACGCCGACCGGCGCGGAGTACGCGAACTCTGAGATTCTGCGGCAGAAGGAGCTGTTCAGGACCGCGGCGGTTACAAATGTTCTGCTGCTGCGGCAAATTGTGCGCGCCATTGAAGCAAAAAGCGACCGCACCGTTTCGGAGGAGTTCTTTCACGACATGCTGGACGAGCAGTTCAGCGAAGAGGAGACGCTGCGCCAGTTGGAGACGGCGATCAACTGGGGCCGCTACGCCGAGCTCTTCGACTTCGACGCGTCGCGGCGCCGGTTCATCCAGCCGGAGAGACTGCAGCAGGAACCCGTCGGGGAGATCGATGCATGAACCTGCTTCCGGACAGCTTTAACTACCTTCGCGGAGAGACACTGGCGCGGTCGCAGGTGCTGAAGCGGAGCTGGCCGTTTGTGCTGGACCTGTTTGTCGCGGCCATTGGGCTGGCGTGTTTTTATGGCGTGGTGGTGATTGCGCGTTACTGGTTCGGGCATCCTGAGCCGGAGATCGTCATCTCGCAGAGCCCGCGCGCCCTGCCGCTGTACGCTTTTTATTCGGTCGTGCGCATCGGCCTTGCGTACCTGCTGAGTCTGGCCTTCGCGGTCGGCTACGGCTACATCGCGGCCTACAACAAGCGGCTTGAGGCGTTGATGATTGCGGGGCTGGACATTCTGCAGTCGATCCCGGTGCTGAGCTTTCTGCCCGGCGTAATGCTGGCCATGGTGGCACTCTTCCCTACCCGGCAGATCGGTGTGGAGATGGGGGCGATCGTGCTCATTTTTACGGGGCAGGTGTGGAACATGGCGTTCAGCTTCTACTCCTCCATCAAGAGCATTCCGCGGGAGTTGACTGAGGCTGCGCGCATCTACAGGTTCTCGCGGCTGCAGAAGCTGGTGCAGTTGGAGCTGCCTTACTCCGCTATCGGACTGGTCTGGAACTCGATGGTCTCGGTGGCGGGCGGATGGTTTTTTCTGATGGCGTGCGAGATGTTTGTACTGGGCACGCGCGACTTTCGCCTGCCCGGGTTAGGGTCGTATCTGCAGACGGCGGCGGGCAATGGCGATGGAGTCGCAATCGGGTGGGGGCTGTTCGCAATGATTGCGATTATTGTCGCGACGGACCAGTTCATCTGGCGGCCGATCATTGCATGGAGCGATAAGTTCAAGTTTGAACAGGTGGAGAGCGGCGCGCATGTCCGCTCTCCTCTGCTGCATATGCTACGGAACTCGAACGCTCTGCGCAGCCTCTCCCGGCACACTACCGCGCCGCTCAGCGAGAGGTTCTATCGGAAAAATGCGGAGAAGCGCCAGCAAAGAATCGCGCAGGCGGCCTCGGGGACGAAGGTCTCCGAAGAGAGCCCGCTCTGGCTGCGCGTGGTGGTTTCAGCGGTGGCCCTGGCTGTTGTAAGCTACGCTGCCTTTCGTGCTCTGGGGCTATTGCGTGAGGTTCAGTTCGCGCAGTTCACTGAGATTATGAAGGGTGCGCTGGCCACCTTCCTGCGCGTCAACGTCTCGCTGCTGCTGGCCGCGGCGTGGACCATTCCCGCGGGCGTTGCCATCGGATTCAATCCGCGCCTCGCAAGGATTGCACAGCCGCTCGCGCAGATTGCCGCCTCGGTTCCCGCGACGGCGCTGTTCCCTGTGATTCTGCTGGCGTTGATTCGTCTGGGCGGCGGCCTGGGCATCGGGTCCATCGCGCTGATGCTGCTGGGCACGCAGTGGTACATCCTGTTCAACGTCATCGCGGGAGCCATGGCTATTCCGTCCGATCTGCGCGAGGTGGCGACGCTGTTTCGATTTACCGCGGTGCAGCGCTGGAAGACGGTGATCCTGCCGGGCATCTTTCCGTATCTCATTACGGGCCTGGTTACGGCGTCCGGCGGCGCGTGGAATGCGAGCATCATCGCCGAGTACTTCCGGCTGAAGAACCAGACGCTGCAGACGGTCGGGCTCGGCGCGCAGATAAGCGCGGCGACTGATAACGGCCAGTTCCAGATACTGCTGCTGGCGACCATCGTGATGGCGCTGATGGTGGTGACGATCAATCGGCTGGTGTGGCGTCCGCTCTACCGCCTGGCAGGGACGAAGTACAAGCTCGAAGGCTGAGGCTGCACAGGTTAAACCGGCGGCGGGAGCGGCGGCCTTCGAAAGGCGAAGACAATCGCCAGCAGCGGCGGGGCTAACAGCACTCCCCAGAATGGGATGATAAAGCCGAGCGCGATAGGGCCGAGGAACGCCGCCCACCACGGCACACGCGTGGTGCGATGCAGGACATAAGGGGCGATGACCAGGCCTTCGAGCGCGACGATTAATCCGTAGAGTCCGAGGACGAGGCCGAGGCGCCATTCATCGTGGCCGCTGAACGCGACTGCCAGCACCGGCCCGATGAGCGCGATCATGCCGCCGAAGGTGGGGATGAACTGCAGCAACGCGCCGAGAAATGCCCACAGCGGCGCGAGAGGGACTCGGATCAGTTCCAGTCCTATGAGCCACAGGATGCCTGCTATCAGCGCGTCGAGGGTCGCAGCGCGCCACCAGCCCAGCAGCGCGCCGCCTGCAACCCTCAAAGGGTTCTCCTGGCCGGCGAGGGGGCTCCTGGCCGGGTTTGTGCGCGGACTCTGGATCTTGTCTGGGTCGTCCATGCCAACCTGCTTCTTCCCCTGCGCATCTGACCACAGGGTTGAGTCTACTGTTTCATATCAACTCTACGATGCTGTGGCGGCGCCGTGGGTGCGCCCCAAAGCCGTTTTGAGATAAGAGATCGAGAGAAACTAACATTATGGCAGTGATGATGCAGGCGTTTTACTGGGATGCTCCGAAGCACGAAAAGAAGGAGCATGAGTGGTGGAACTTTGTCGCGGAGAAGGTTGAAGACCTGGGCAAGGCGGGGATTAACGCGCTGTGGCTGCCGCCGGTCTCTAAGGAGTCCAGCAATATCGGCATGGGCTACGCTCCATACGACTACTTCGACCTCGGCGATTTTGACCAGAAGGGCGGTGTGAAGACCTTGTTCGGCAACCGCGCCGAGCTGGAGGCGCTTATCGCCAAGGCTCATAAAAACGGCGTCGGGCTGTACGCAGATATGGTTATCAACCACAACTCGGGCGCGGATGAGGAAGAGGTGAATCCGCTGGACGGGCAGAAGCGCTGGACGAAGTTCAACCCGAAGAGCGGCCGCTTTCCGCGCGACTGGAACTGCTTCCATCCCAGCCGCTATGAGCAGGTGATGATCGAAGGCGAGAACTTCGCAGGGTTTCCGCACCTTGCGCATCGCAATCCTCTGGTCTACACGGAGATGTTCAACTATGCGCGCATGCTGATCGAAGAGCTCGGCTTCGACGGATTCCGCTTCGATTTCGCCAAAGGCTTCGGCTCCTGGATGATCGGAGTATTGGCCAAGTACCGCTATGTCAAGGACGGCGCGGAGTTCACTCCATACGTCGTGGCTGAGCTTTGGTCAGGAACCGAGGAGATTGACAACTGGCTGGACCGCGTAAACAGCATGACCGACAATCAGATCGCCGCCTTCGACTTTCCGCTGCGCTACAAGCTGAAGGACGTCTGCGATACTCCGAACTACGACCTGCGCAACCTGACCGATGGCGGCACGGTAGTGATGAAGCGTCCCAGACACGCAGCCACCTTCGTCGACAACCACGACATGGGCGACAACATGATCGTGAACGACAAGCTGATGGCTTACTCGTTCATCATGGTGCACGAGGGGTATCCGTGCGTCTTCTGGTACGACTACTATAACAATCAGCTCGACCGGCCCGACACTCCGCGCGGGATCAATGCTCTTATTCAGGCGCACCACAAATATGCGGGGGGCGACTCGCAGATCCTGCATGCCGATCCTGATCTATACATCATGCAGCGCGTCGGATGGAAGGACGACAAGACCGATCAGCCCGGCCTTATCTATGTGCTGAACAACCTGGGCGACAAATGGTCCGGCACATCGGTGAAGACCAAGTGGGTGAATCAGAAGTTCGCTCCTATCGCATGGGACGGCCATCTGCAGGCCGACGATGTTCACCCCGACGAGCGCACGACGGACGGCGACGGCAACTCTGAGTTCCCTGCTCCGCCGCGTGGATACTGCATTTATGTGCCGGTTTAGATTCGGGTTCGGCACGAGCCGGAATGATATTCTTAAGCTATGAAATTCGGCGTTCTGGTCTTTCCAGGGTCCAACTGCGATCACGACACATACAACGTCGTCGAGACGCTGGCAAAGCAGCCTGTCACCTATCTATGGCATGCATCGGAGGATCTTGAGGGCTGCGACGCGATCCTGGTGCCGGGCGGGTTCGCCTATGGCGACTATCTGCGTACGGGCGCTATCGCGAAGTTCGCGCCGGTGATGCAATCTGTTGCGAAGTTCGCGAGGTCGGGCGGTCTGGTAATGGGCATCTGCAACGGCTTCCAGATTCTCTGCGAGGCGGGGTTGTTGCCGGGCGCGCTGATGCGCAACGCAGGCCAGAACTACATCTGCAAACAGACCTATCTGCGCGCGGAGACGGTCGACTCGCCGTTCACGCATCGCCTTGCGAAGCACCAGGTGCTGAAGATGCCCATCGGTCACATGGAGGGCAATTACTTCTGCGATGCGGAGACGCTCGCGGCGCTGAAGGCCAAGGACCGCATCGCCTTCCGGTATGCGACGCCGGATGGCGCGATCACGCCTGCGGCGAATCCGAACGGCTCGCTCGAAAACATCGCGGGCGTACTGAGCGAGGGACGGAATGTGCTGGGGCTGATGCCGCATCCGGATCGCTCGAGCGAGCAGCTGCTGGGCTCCGCGGATGGGCTGCTGCTCTTCCAGTCGATGGCCGAGAGCCTTGCCGCCGCGCAGTAGAAGCTGCGACGCGTCTCAGAAACAGCTCCGCAGACGCGGTGATAACCTAAATTTGTAATGATCGATATTCACCATCATCTGCTGTGGGGACTCGACGATGGTTCCACGAGTGTTGAGAACTCGGTCGAGATGGCCAGAATGGCCGTTGCTGACGGCATTACGCACGTCGTGTGCACGCCGCACGCCAATGAGCAGTATTCCTACGACCCGCAGGTAATCGCGTTGAAGATAGCGACGCTGCAACGGACGCTGTATGCAGCAGACATCGAGTTGAAGCTGGGACAGGGGTGCGACTTTCACATGTCGTACGACAATATCCAGGAGGCGAAGGCTAACCCCGCGCGCTTCAGCATCAATGGCCACGGTTATCTGCTGATCGAGCTTCCGGATTACGGCATCTCGCCCGGGATGACGGATACTTTGTACCAGTTGCGGCTCGCCGGCCTGACGCCAATCCTGACTCATCCCGAGCGCAACGCGACTCTTCAGGCTGACCAGAGGCGAATGGCGGAATGGCTGCGCGGCGGACTGCTGGTACAGGTGACCGCGGGTTCGGTGACGGGGCAAATGGGCAAGGCCGCGCAGCGCATGGCGCACCAGCTGCTGGCCAATCGCTGGGTCCACTTCCTCGCCACGGATGCGCACAACACCATCTCGCGCCCGCCCCTGATGCGCGAGGCGTCCGACATGGTCGCGGAGAGGTATGGGCAGGAGTACGCTTATGCACTCTGCGTCGGCAATCCGCTCGCAGCCTTTATGGGCAAGCAGCTGCATCCGCAGCCTGAGCCGCTGCACATCTTCGAGGATCTTGAAGAGAAGAGCTGGTGGCGAAAGGTGCTCGGGCGTTAGAGGCCCAGGCCGCCATCCACTGCGAGCAGCTGTCCGGTGATGAAGTGGGGCGCCGTGGCGAAGAACAACGCGGCTGCGGCTACATCCTTTGCACTGCCGTTGCGCTGCATGGGAGTCTTGTTGGCGAAGTGCTCGTAGGCGACGCCTACCTCGCCCTGCACGATCATGCCGGGCGCGATGCAGTTCACGCTGATCTCCGGGGCCCACGCCTTGGCCATGGTCTCGGAGAGCATATGCAGCGCGGCCTTCGACGTGCAGTAATGCGCGTGCGTGGGCCACGGATGCAGTCCGCCCAACGAGCCGATGTTGAGGATGCGGCCTTTAGCAGCGCGCAGGTGCGGATACGCCGCCTGCGCCACCAGAAAGGGCGCGCGCGTGTTGGTGGCGAACATCTCGTCCCACTGCTCGACGGTGATCGCCTCGAGGGCCGCGGAGGCGAAGATGCCCGCATTGTTCACCAGCAGATCGAGCCGACCGAAATCCTCAAACACAGAGGCCACAGCGTGGCGGATTTCAATTGGCTCGCGCAGGTCGCAACGGATCGCGAGGCCGTCGACGTCGAAGGCGGCGATATCGCGGACTGTGCTTTCGGCCTCGGCCTGTGAACCGCGGTAAGTGATGGCGACGTTGGCGCCGGCTTCAGCGTACTTCAACGCGATGGCCCGGCCGATGCGCCGGGCCGCGCCGGTGATGAGTGCGGTCTTGCCTGCGAGAGGACGGTCTGGCTGACGCGAATGCTCCATGCCCACGCTACTGCTGCTTCGGAGCGTTCGCGGGAGCCGCGGGTGCGGAGGCATCAGGAGTGGCAGGCTTGGCAGGGTCAGGCGTCGCAGCCGACTTCGTATCGGGCGTCTTCGGCCTTTGACTGGTCGTGGGGTCGTCCTGGACGCCGGGCTTCCTGTTCGCTGCCTTACCCTCGTTGTCCTGGTAAGCGGAGATCTGTGCGCGCGGGGTGAGCAGCTGCACGGCGATCTGCTTAGAGGGCTCGCTGACCAGGTAGTCGTCGGCAAAGGTGGCGAAGCCGCTCGCAAGAATCTGAACGCGGACCAGGCTGCCGGTGGGAATCACGTCGACAGTGGCCTTGCCCTCGGGGTCGGTTTTGACCTCCAGGCTGCCCTCGTCCTTGCCGTCCTTGGATGGGTTGAAGATAACGGCTGCGTTCGGGATCGGCTTGCCGTTGGATTTCTTGGTAACCAGCACCTCGATGTGGGAGGTATCCGGTGGCGGTTTATATTTCCGGCCGTGCTTGACTGGAGTGCTGTCCGGGCTGTCCTGAGTGAAGGCCGCGCGAGGCGATGCAAGCAGGAGGCAGGCGGTGAAGAATACAGAGATTCCGATGGTTCTAGTAAAGCGCATTCGAATATTCTACGCCGCCTGCACCGCCATTTAGAAGTCTTTGGTCCCCATCCCTGCTGGTTTGCTCTTTGAGCTTAAAAAGAATTTTGCATCCGGGGGTTGCGCCGATGAAATTGTGCGGTATCCTACTGAGCAATCGTCCCTTACAAATTTCTTCCAGAGGTTGTATGAACACCAAAGCTCGCTGTCTTCTATCCGCCGGGTTTGCGCTGATGTTGTTGGCTGGTTGTACCGCGGCTGCGCCTCCAAGAGATCGTACGTTCAAGTCCTTCTCCGAACCGGACGGCCGTCGCCATCCCGAAACCTTTGACGTGAACGCAAATGCAGTGATCACCTGCACTGCTGCGTCTGGGCAGTCTGGAGAGTTGGGATGCACGGTGCGAGATCCCTCCGGCGTACCGCAGGATATCAAGCAGGGCGCATCCCTGACAGTCTCCGGAGCGGGCAAGGCCACCCTGGTCTGCATGGGCGTAGGCGCGCTCCACTGCGTGGCTGACGTCAAAGACTAGCTGCGACGCCGAACTGGCTCATCAAACAGCTCCGACCAGCCCAGAACAGTGTCGGTGCGCCGGAGTTGTTGTGTTTTGAGATCGACCGGGCGATGGATGTTCTATAGATGGAAGTGATTGAAGGGAATTGACTTACTTCAAGCTCACCGCGAGTTGCGCGACATTCACTCACATTTAATCGACTGACATTGACACAAGGAGCCCCTCTGCCCTATCGTTAGCAATCGGAGGGTTGGAGTGCTAACCACCCGGTTGGCTCCCCACTCCGCCCCGGCTTAGGTAAGCCGAATCCTCAATATCAGCAGGATTGGCTCACGGGCCTCCGGGTCCGGGCCATAGGTTGTGTGCACCAGAACGGTAGACGGAAGTTAGTCTGCCTAATTACAGCGAACTCGCAAGCTAACTCGATTCAAGGAGAAGGAAAAGCATGGCAAAAACATCGTTTACACCGCTGCATGACCGCATTCTGGTTCGCCGCATCGAAGAGGGCGAAAGCATCCGGGGCGGCATCATTATCCCCGACTCAGCCAAGGAGAAGCCGCAGCAGGGAGAGGTCCTCTCGGTCGGCAAGGGCAAGTCCAACGACGAAGGCAAGGTGTTCCCGCTCGACGTGAAAGCCGGCGACAGCATCCTCTTCGGCAAGTACTCGGGCACGGAGATCAAGCTGGACGGCGAAGAGCTGCTGATCATGCGCGAGGAAGAAGTCCTCGGAATCCTCAAGAAATAGGTCCTTCGCGGACGGCGATAGGCGGCTTCGCCGCAAAGGCCCAATCCGCCGACAACTGATAACGACATCTGAGAACTGATTTAGGAGAAAGCATCATGGCAAAACAGATTCTGCACGGAGAAGATTCACGGCAGGCGATCCTGCGTGGCGTCAACATTCTGGCTGACGCAGTGAAGGTGACGCTGGGTCCCAAGGGCCGCAACGTCGTCATCGAGAAGAAGTTCGGTTCGCCAACCATCACCAAGGACGGCGTGACCGTGGCCAAGGAGATCGAGTTGAAGGACGCGCTCGAGAACATGGGCGCGCAGATGGTCCGCGAGGTGGCTTCGAAGACCTCCGACGTCGCCGGCGACGGCACCACCACCGCAACCGTTCTGGCGCAGGCCATCTATCGCGAGGGCGTCAAGACCGTTGCCGCCGGCGCAAACCCGATGGCGCTGAAGCGCGGCATCGACAAGGCCGTCGAGGCCATCATCGGCAAACGCGATGAGAACGGCGTGGCCCAGGGCGGCGCGCTCAGCAAGCTGTCGAAGCCGGTCTCTGGCGACATGATCGCGCAGGTCGGCACCATCTCGGCCAACTCTGACGCGCAGATCGGAACCATCATCGCAGCGGCCATGTCCAAGGTTGGCAAGGATGGCGTCATCACCGTCGAAGAGTCGCGCACCATGGAGACGCAGCTCGAGGTCGTTGAGGGCATGCAGTTCGACCGCGGCTACCTCTCGCCTTACTTCGTGACCGACGCGGAGCGCATGGAGTCCGCGCTCGAGAACCCCTACATCCTAATCTACGAGAAGAAGATCTCCTCGATGAAGGACCTGCTGCCGCTGCTCGAGCAGATTGCCCGCACCGCCAAGCCGCTCGTCATCATCGCTGAGGATGTGGACGGCGAGGCGCTCGCGACGCTGGTGGTCAACAAGCTGCGCGGCACGCTGAACGTAGCTGCCGTCAAGGCTCCCGGCTTCGGTGATCGCCGCAAGGCCATGCTGCAGGACATCGCAACGCTGACCGGCGGCAAGGCGATCACTGAGGACCTCGGCATCAAGCTCGAGGGCGTCAAGATCGAGGACCTCGGCACCGCGAAGCGCGTCACCATCGACAAGGACAACACCACCATCGTCGACGGCGGCGGAAACGCCAGCGACATCGAGGGCCGCGTGAAGGAGATTCGCGCGCAGATCGAGAAGACCACCTCCGACTACGACCGCGAGAAGCTGCAGGAGCGCCTCGCGAAGCTGGTCGGCGGAGTCGCCGTCATCAAGGTCGGAGCCGCAACCGAGACCGAGATGAAGGAGAAGAAGGCCCGCGTGGAAGACGCGATGCACGCAACCCGTGCAGCGGTCGAGGAAGGCATCGTCCCAGGCGGCGGCGTGGCTCTGGTTCGCTGCGCCAGCGCGGTCGACGAGCTGGTGAAGACGCTTGAGGGCGACGAGAAGATCGGCGCCACCATCATCCGCCGCGCGCTCGAAGAGCCGTTGCGCATGATCGTCTCGAACGCCGGAGAAGAGGGCGCGGTGGTCATCGGCAAGATCCACGACTCGAAGCAGGCCAACTTCGGCTACAACGCCGGAACGGGCGCCTACGAGGACCTGGTGAAGGCCGGCGTCATCGACCCGACCAAGGTGACGCGCACTGCCCTGCAGAACGCGGCTTCCATCGCAGGACTGATGCTCACCACCGAAGCCATGATCTCCGAGATTCCGGAGAAGAAGGAAGCGGCAGGCGGCGGACACGCGCACGGCGGCGGCATGGACGGCATGTACTAGGTCCTGCGGTCCTTCGCGGACGGCGGGACGCGCCTCGCGCAAGAACAGGAAGGCCCCGGAGTGATCCGGGGCTTTTCTCTTTAGCGAACAAACGCCATGGTCTCATTAGAGCAGTTCCTTTAGTAGTCATATCCATGCAGGGCGATTGGGGCTAAGGTGAAGGTGGCGATTCTCCGCAACGAGCCGATGCCCCGACCTTACTCTGACGACCTGCGTTCGAAGCTGTTGGAAGCCTATGCAGCCGGGCGGGGGAGCTTGCAGGAACTGGCGAGCCAGTTTGGCGTCAGTCATGGATATTCGAAGAAGATCCGCCGCCAACAGCTGGCAACCGGGCGTCTGGAGCGGCCGCGGCAGTTGCGCCACGGCCCTTCGGGGCGGCTGAGCGCGGAGCTGAAGCAGTATCTGCGAGCCGCCGTCAGGAGGCAGCCCGATGTCACCCTGGCGGAGTTGAAACAGCAGTTGTGGGAGGTCCATGGGGTGCCGATCAGCCAGTCGCGGCTGTGGTATTGGCTGCGTGGGCTGGGCTTGCGGCATAAAAAAAACGCTGCGCGCCCAGGAGCAGGACCGCGCTGAGAGTCTGTGGCTGCGGCAGGCGTGGTGGGAACTGGTGGCGGAGATCGATCCCGCCTGTCTGGTGTTTCTGGATGAAAGCGGCGTGACTACGGAGATGACGCGCCGCTATGGCTGGGGCCCGCGTTCGGAACGGGTGCGGGAGGCAGTGCCTGCCGGCCACTGGCGCACCCTGACGGTATTGGCGGCGCTGACCACCGAGGGCATATTGGCCAGCATGAGCATCGAATCGCCCACCGACGGGGAGGTGTTTCTGGCCTTCGTGGAACAAGTGCTGGCGCCGCAGCTCCAGCCTGGCCACCTCGTCATCCTCGACAATCTCGCAGCCCATAAAGTGGACAGCGTGCGCCAGCTCATCGAGAGCCGCGGCGCGTCGATGCTCTATCTGCCGCCCTACTCGCCCGACTTCAACCCCATCGAGCAGGCATGGTCCAAACTCAAGCAACTGCTGCGTGGAGTCAAAGCACGGCTGCTCGAACAACTCGAGACAGCCTTGCATCGGGCCATCGCAGCAATCACGCCCCACGACGCCCAAGCTTTCTTTCGCCACTGCGGTTATGGCATACAGCAACTGTGAAAATGCTCTAGACTTCCCAACATATAAACTGTAGATGCGCCATTATTTCATGAGATTATGTGAAAATAGAAATATTTTGTGATATGATTCATCCCATGAGCGCCGCTCTCCAAACTGATCTTTCCGCTGCCGATGCTGTCTGGGTCGCCACTGCCTTGCTGCATCGCGAGAATCCACGCAAGAAGGCTTTCTCCGTGCAGGAGATCGTTCATCGCGTGGAGGTTGAACACCTGTCGTCTCGCCAGCCCATGACAATCTATCAGCACGCCAATCAGCACTGTGTGGCGAATCGTCCGCCCAATAATGCCCGGCTCTGCATGTTGGTTGAAACGCCGGATGGTCTCCGCCGCCTCTTCCATCGCGGCGATCCTATCGATCCTCAGCGCGCCAGCGCACGCCACCTGCCTGATCGCGCTTCCCTTCCGGAAAACTATCGTAGCCTTCTGGATTGGTATGCGGATTGGGATAAGAAGAGCGCCCGGGATGTCTCTGCCGATCCGCTTCTCGCGCTCAGCGGCACATGGACCTTCGGTGATGCGGATGCATATGTTCGCGAGCTGCGGGAGGGTTGGGAGTGACGCAGACTCAGACCCATGCCTTCTGGGATACAAATCTCTTCATCTATTTGCTTGATGCTCAGTCGCAATTCCGTACTCCGGTTAGTGCGCTGCGGCAAAAGATGATTTCCTCGGGAGTAGGCCTTGTCACATCCGCAATGACACTCGGCGAGGTGATGACCGGCCCCCGCCGAAATAATCAGGAGTCTCTTGCTCTGCAGTACAAATCGGCAATCACGCAGGTTGCGACAGTTGTTCCGCTGGATGAAGGTGTAGCAGACCTCTACTCCAAAATCCGCGCTGCTTATCGAATCAAACAGCCCGATGCAATTCAACTGGCTTGCGCTGCGGCACATGGTGTCGAGCTATTTGTGACGAACGACATAGACCTTTTCAAACTGCGCATCCCAGGCGTTCACTTCATCGTCTCGATTGAGACAGCGCTCTCGCTTGTTCCATAGTTGATGCTCAAATTACTTCTGCTCATTATTGTCCCGCGCTGCTGATGCGCGTTCCCGGACGCACTTCGTTCGCTGCGTGCAGCTTCGTGCCGGGAAGGTTGGTCGACATTTTGATGTCGACCAGGTCCTTGCGTGCCGGGGCGTTAAAACTTGCGACATATGTCTCTGCGATGGCACGCTGGAACTGCTTGAAGTACGGCGCCATCGAGACAGGGCTGCCTATCCCCTCCCAGTAAGTCTGACCTCCGGTGCCGTTGGCGATCTGTGCCAGATAGCTCTGCCCGCTGAAGCTGGCCTGTCCGCCTCGGAATCCGGCATCACCGAAATAGATCGAGTAGACAGGGACACCCGCGCGCTGCGCGTCGGTCACTGCGGACGATACGTAGGGGCTGTCCTGGTTCGTTATGCTGGTGCTGCCGTTATACGGGTCGACGCCGTTGGTAATCATCATAACGAAGCGGGCCTTGCGGGCGGGCGCTGCGCCTGACATCGAGGCCAAATCCATGTTGTCGCTGGGCCACTTCTTTACGAAGTCCGAGAGGCAGATGTAGGGGCTGCCGCTGCTCCCGGGTATGCCGGTCGGGATGCGCAACGACTTCGAGGCAGCGGCGAGGTCCGTGGTGAAATTCTGTGCAGGAACGACTCGGCCGTTCTGCATGTAGCCGATAAATATCTCGGTGCCCGCAGGCAGCGTTCGGATGAAACTCTGCATGTCCGCCAACTCGCGAGATGCCGACCAGCGAAGGCCATCGTCGATCAGCAGCGCCACCTCGGCCCCACTCGGGGCGACGCGAAAGATGCTGGTGAGAGGAGTCTCCTTGTTGTCCAGCTTGATGGTGATGTTCGAAACCGCAGGCGTGACGGGGGTCTTCGCATCCACTGTAACCAGCGTTTGCGTGGGGACTGCGCCTTCCTGCTGCGCCAACGCCGGCACGAGCCAAAGGCCGGCGACTGCAATCGGCAAAAGATAACGGCATCCGTGAATACGGGTCATGACAACTTCCCTTCTTCTTTATTAGACGCAAAAGAGCCGCGGTGGGAGTACCCACGTTAAACGGCTGTGGCCCACCACAGCAAGGACTGCTGTGGTGGGCCGCAGTGTTTCGTTTGAAAGAGAAAGCCAGAGCAGCTTGTTACTCGCCGCCGATCCTTATCTTTAGCCCGGAGCGAAAAGTAAATGGAAGCGACGGGTAGCCGATGGGGCCGATGTGCTGCTGGCTCAACAGATTGTCGAGTTGCGTGAAGACTGTGAAGTGGCGCGTCAGCACGTAGCTCCCGCCGAGATCGAGTTTGGCATAGCCATAATCGAGGTTGCGGTTCGGGAGCACGAGCGAGTTGCCGAAGTTCGGGTCGAAGCCATCGAGAAAGGTTGAATCATCCGAACGGCTTGCGAGCGCTCCCTTGAAGGCCGCCGTGAACTTGGTTGCCGTGTACTGCACCGCGAAGAAGCCCGAGTTCGGCGGTCTGCGGAACGGACGCGCTCCCACCAGAGGACCCTCCGCCCCAATCGGAATGCCCGGCAGGTTTGGATTGCCGTTGTCGGCTCCATTGCTGTAGGCGTCGCTCGAAAACGACTGCAGCACCACGGCGTCGAGGTAGGTATATCCGCCGCGCACAAACAGACGGGGCAGGGGCTGGTACTCGACCTCCGTCTCGAATCCCTGCGCACGAAATGCGAGAGAGTTCAGGTAGTGCGTGAAGACAGTATCGACCACGTTGGGTGGGTATCCGAAGATCTGCTCCAGCGCGCCCGAGTCGACTCCCTCCATCTGGTGATCGAAGACGTTGTGGAAGTAGCCGAGCTTGAGGATCAGTTTCTCGCTCAGGATGTTCTGGTCGACACCAATGTCGTAGGTGCGCGAACGTTGCGCACCCGCCGGAGTGACGTGGTACTTCTCAATGGCTGCGGTTTCTCCGGCCTGCAGCAGCTGGCTGTAGAAGCTGGCGAACTCGAGCGCGAGGCTCGGCTCCTGCGCACCGGTGGCGACGTTGGCGCGGATCTTCGTGCCACGGAAGATCTTCGTGCCGGGACGCACCGGCACATAGGCGAAGCCGATCCGCGGATATCCCGCGATGCCATACAGATGGTTCTTCTCAATGCCGCCGCCCAGCGAGTAGAAGAAGCGATTCTTGATGTCGCCCTGGAACTGCAGCGTGTACTGGTAGTTCGTCCGCTGAATCTTCTCGTTGTCATAATCTGTGACGAAGCTGCCGCGCTCGTTCTGATAGCGGAAGCCGAAGAGCGCGGTGATGCGGTGCGGGAAGGTGTAGTCGGTCTGGTAGTAAAGCTCGTCCTGGTTCGAGTCCGAGAGCTCATTCGGGACGAAGAAAGATGCCTGTCCCGTGGCGGTGTAGCCGTTCGCTCCGCGGATGGTGACGACGTTGCCGAAGTACTCGGTGAAGCAGTCCGCGGCGGGGTCGCTGCAGGGCACGGTTCCGAAGTTGTAGGTAATGGGCGTGCCCACGTTGGTGTAGGCGTGCTCCTGCTCGCGCTTGCGTGCGATGTCATAGCGGACAAGGTTGTGCCAGTTCCCTTTGTAGCGGTTCTCGACCGTCAGGCCGGAATAGATGTCCTGGTCGCCCTGCTTGCCGTCGGCGGAGATGCCGTAGAAGTCGTGCGCGCCGGGCAGGCCAGTCGCAGACACGGCATTGCGCAGCGTAAACCGCGCCTGCGTGTTCGCCATGATGTTGTAGCCAACGTTCGCCGCCGACGTTGCCGAGTGGTATCGGTCGCGCTCGAGCGCATTCGACATGTCGAGCCGGCTGAACGCGCCAAAATAGTCGAACCGATTCCAGGCTCCGGAGAGCGATGCTTCGTTGCGATACTCATGAAAGTTTCCCGCGTCGCCCGAGTAGTTGAGCACCGGCCGCAGCGTAGTGCCGCGCGGCGTCTCCATGCTCACCACAGAGGCCCCGGCGTTGGTGCCGTACAGTGCGGAGTTCGAGCCGCGGTACGTCTCAATTCCGCCAATCCCTGTCGAGGAGACAGTGCCGAAGTCGAATGTTCCACCTACGTCGGTAATCGGAATGCCGTCGAGCAGCACCTCATTGGCCGTGGAGTTGCCGCCGCGCACGAACAGCGAGGTCACGCCTCCGGTCTGTCCTGTCTGCACCACTGCAACTCCCGGCGCCTGGCGCATCTCGCTCACAATGCCAAGTTGCGTCACCAGGTCCGCCTCCGATATCAGCGACACCGCCGAGCTTAGCTGCTGTATCGGCGTCGGTATGCCGGTCGCGGTTACCGAAACATCTGTCTTCACCGCGGCAATCGAAAGTACCACGTTGCGGGTCACCACGTCCGTGCGGCCGCCGTAGAAGTCGTCGCTGATGCCCGGCGTAAATGTGGGCGCCGACGTAAGCAGAACGAAGCGCCCGGGAGCCGTGCTGCGAATCTCGTAGGTGCCGTCGTTTCCGGTGAATGCGAAGGCCGCCATGGACTTGCCCTGAATCAACCGCACCCTCGCTCCCACGACTACTGCACCCAGCGGATCGGTAACCGTGCCACGAACAATGACGGCATGGGCAGACAGCGCAAGGACGAAGACAGCAAGCACGGTCAGCAGACTTAGCTTAAGTTTTTTTAAGAGGAAGGCTGCAGATCGCAGACTGGGAAAAGACACAGGTGCCGCAACGCGGCGCACGGATATAGGCATCGATAACACTCCTCCGTTCCCCCCCGGGAACGTGGTTGATGTACGCAGCAGAACCGGTCTCCTGACTCACGCGATTCATGCGGGCCTCAGCTACCGTGCTCTTCCTTCCCGACGCCGGGCGGCATCAGTGGAAGAACCCTGGCCAACATCGCAGTCGTTGCTCAAGCAGAGAGCGAAGCTGCGCGCGTTCACAGTTGCGGGGCAGTGGCGGAGTTTCACCGCGCTTCCCGAACATTCCGCTACGGGACAAAGGTGGACGTTGCACGACTGGAGATATGCCGCCAATCGCAGGAGTGAGTGAGACTCAAGTAGAAAGGATGCAGTCGCCGATGTCAAAATCAGTTGACGGCATCGAAGCCCGGAGGCTCCTCGCGCCAATCGCTTTACGGAATCAGCAGCAGCTTGCCGGTCGTCCTTCGCGATTCCAGATCGCGGTGTGCCTGGGCGGCATCGGCCAGCGGATAGGTGTGCTCCATGCGCAGCTTCAGCGTCCCCGCCGCAAGGCCGTTCATCACGTCAGCGGCGCGCGTCGTCAGCTCCTCCCGCGTTGCGATGTAGTCCTTCAGGGTCGGCCTGGTGACGTAAAGCGAGCCCATCGTCGAGAGCCTTATCAGGTCGAACGGCGGCACTGCGCCGCTCGATCCTCCAAATAACACCATTGTGCCCCGCGTCCGCAGGCAGGCCAGCGACTTCTCGAACGTCGACTTCCCCACCGAGTCGTAGACCACCGGCAGACCACGCCCCGCGGTCAGCCGTTTCACCTCCATGGAAAAGTCCACCTGCGTGTACAGGATCGTCTCATCGGCACCGGCGCCGCGTGAAAGCTCCGCTTTCTCCCCGGTCGAGACCGTCGTAAACACCCGCGCGCCGCGCGCCTTCGCCATCTGCGTCAGCAACAACCCGGTGCCTCCTGCGCCTGCGTGGATCAGCACTTGATCGCCGCTCTGAATGGCGTACGTCGAGTGCGAGAGATAGTGCGCGGTGATTCCCTGCGTCATCGCGGCGGCTGCCTGCTCGGCACTGACGCCCTCGGGAATCGCGACCAGCCGGCTCGCTGGCGCCACCGCGAACTCCGCGTAGGTCCCCGGAACGCCGCACCATGCCACGCGGTCGCCGACCTTTACGGTCGTCACGTCGGAGGCGATGGCCGTCACGGTGCCCGCAGCCTCTTGCCCCAGCGTGTAAGGCAGTGTCGCCGGGTAGCGGCCTTCGCGTAAGTAAATGTCGATAAAGTTGACACCGCAGGCTTCAACACGCATCAGCGCTTCGCCCGCAGCCGGCGCAGGAATAGGAATCTCGCGCAGCTTCAGTACCTCGGGGCCGCCCGTCTCCGTTATCTGGATAGCTCGCATCAGCTAAGTATAGGGGAATTACTGCATCAGGCTTTCTTCGGACCGCAGCCTGAGCAGACGCTCTACCGCATAGGGCGCCCTGTGCGTAGCGGTGTGGAAGTGGCGCACCTGCAGCTCACCCAACAGCCCGATGCCGATCATCTGGATCCCCGCCAGAATACAGACGCTGGCGGCGACAAAGATTGGCCCATGCAACTCCATTACAGGCTGACGGGTCCACAGCTTCAGTACCAGAAGCCACATCGCCGTCACTGACCCTGCCAGCACTCCCAGCGAGCCGATGCTGCCGAAGAAGTGCAGCGGCCGCGTTATATAGCGCAGCAGAAAGCGAATCGTCAGCAGGTCGAAGAAGACCCGGAAGGTCCGTGAAATTCCGTAGTGGCTCTTTCCGAACTCACGCGCCGGGTTCGAGATCGGTATCTCACAGATGCTCGCGCCGTACCACGAGGCCAGCGCCGGGATGAAGCGATGCATCTCCCCATACAGCGGAATATTCTGGATGACCTCGCGCCGGTAAGCCTTGTACGTGGTTCCGAAGTCGTGAATGTGCACGCCGCTCAGCGCCGCCATGATCCAGTTCGCGCAGCTTGACGGAATCCGCCGCAGGAGGAAGTTGTCTCCACGTTGTTTGCGCCATCCGCTCACCACGTCGTACCCCTCTTCGAGCTTCGCCAGAAAACCGGGAATCTCATTGGGGTCATGCTGCAGGTCGCCGTCCATGGCCAGGATGTACTCGCCCTGCGAGTGGTCAAAGCCCGCCGCCAGCGCCGATGTCTGCCCGAAGTTCCGGCGCAGCTTGACGACCAGCACCCGCGAGTCCACCGCCGCGATCTCCTCGAGCAGACGATAGGTGCGGTCGCGCGAGCCGTCGTCGACAAACACCAGTTCGAAGGTCTCGCCCACATGCTCCATCGCGGCCTTCAGCCGGTCGTAGAGTGTGGTGACATACTCTTCCTCATTATGGAATGGGACTACGATAGAGTACTTCGGCACAGAAAGATGATACTACTAACCCTCCTCCTGACACCAATGACCGCAGAAAGACTCGGTTGATTCAGCAAATGTGTTCACGAGCGAGGACCTTTCGTCCAGTCCGCTTCCGTTTGCCTGGCAGTAACCAGGTAGTAACTTGCTAGGCCGCCGATTCTTTCCCCACCGGGTCCTCTGGGGGCGGATGATGAACTAAACTGCGTGGCGACAGTGCCATGCGGCAATAGCGTTGTTATCATGGATTTCCGGCGCGCGATGCTGCAAGTCTGCGTCAAATAGTCAGGGGCGGAAGAGCGAAGATGGCAAAACGCATTCTATGGGGCGTAGTGGCTCTGATCGTGGTGGGGTTCTTCTACGTCGGCTACACCACCTACGATGCCAGTCGCACTCTCCGCAGTGGAGATGTGCTCTCGACCGATTCTGCCCGGTCGAAGAGCGGCTCAACGACTGCCGAACCTGACGCCCGCCCCGCGCCCAGCCAGCCCATCGTCTATCCCGCACCCAACGAGCCCGGCGGCTCCGCGATTCCCTCTCCCGTCACCGGCCAGGTCGCGCAGCCCAGCGTCTCTGCCTCAAGCCCCGCCGGCGCGGTGCCCTCCGGCGACACGATCGCTCCCAATCCGCCCAACGGAATGGTCTTCGCCGGTACCGGCAGATATCAGCTCTATCGTCAGGGCAACATCACATGGCGCCTCGACACCAACACCGGCCACAGTTGCATCATCTTCGCCACCGACGAAGAATGGAAGAAGCCGCGCGTTCTGAGAGCCGGCTGCGGCAGGACCTAAAGCCGTCCCGCTTAATTCCTCCGTCAATTAAGCCACGCAGATCCGCAAAGCGGCATCGAGTTGGCCTGGTTCTACGGCTTTGATGCCCACAAAAATCCTGTAAATCCCATTCCACCAAATACTTACTTCCACAAAGAAAGTGAGCATTTTAATTGGCTGCGCCGATGAGAGCGAGTCGCAGGGATATCGACGCGCCAGTTACTAAGCATTAACCACCTAGCACTTTGGACAGTTTCGTTACTTCGCGCCAGATCTTACCTTGACAATACCATCGGCCTCGTCATCGACGGCCAGACGGAACGATTGACAAGTATCTAATTTGCTTTGCTTTGCTCGTATCCCTGGCGACATAAACACACCGCCATTGCGTAAACAAAGCTCTGACGAGGAGACAGCACAAAATGTCTAGAAATATTCGTTTCTCAATTTCGATTCTTATGCTCGTTCTTTTAAGCTGTGCCTTTCCCTTGCACGGTCAGCAGAAGCCGCAATGGCTGCCTGGCCAGGTCGGGCTCAATGCCGGGGTTGTGCCGGCTCCTGGCTTTAGCTACGTCAACATCTCTGTTAACTATCGTTCCAGCGCATTCAATGGCCCAAGTGGCAGTGCTATCCCAGTCACCGGCAACTACAACGTCTGGGCAGTTGAAAATTTGTTTTATGGCGTATTGGACACGCACTTTCTAGGCGGAAACATCTTCTTCAATTTTGCGCTTACACCCGCGACAGGCTCTCTCGACGCGGATATTCCGACCCAAAACCCGGGGATCCCCAATCTCAGCGCCACCGGGGGCGGGGGCGGCCTTGCCGATACGTTTGTCGAGCCCTTCGGAGTGGCCTGGCACCTGAAACGAGCGGATTTCAACGTGGGTGAAGCGATCATGGCTCCCACGGGACGCTATTCCCCCGGAGCTACCAATAACGTCGGGACTGGTTACTTCGGCAATCACCTTGTAGACGGGATAACCTACTACATCACCAAGAATAAGGGCACCAGCGCGAACGTGTTCACCGACTGGGAGGTTCACGGAGCCAAGCAGGGAACCAACGGCACCCAAAAGACACCTGGGCAGGCCTTCACCCTCGAGTGGGGTCTTGGACAGGTCCTCCCGTTGAAAAAGAACTTCAGCCAGCTCCTGCAGCTTGGCCTTATCGGCTACGACCAATGGCAGGTAACCGCAAACAGCGGAACCGTACCGATTGGGTCGACGAATGTGACGATCCCGGCCAGCATGCTCCCCTATTACTCGGTGCATGCCATCGGTGGACAGGCCACATACATTCTCCCGGCGAAGAATCTAAGTTTCTATGTCAAGGGCGAGCACGAATACACCGCCTACTCTGCCTTTGTTGGAAACACCTTTGCGTACGGCCTTGCATGGACGTTGAAAATTCCCAAACCGTCTCCTCCTGCCAAACCTTAATCCTCGCCTGCTCTTTCAATCGTCTAAATTCTCGGATTGTTTCCGAATAGCCGATTCAGAAGTAAGTAACCACAAACGCGTTCACCGGGACTCATCCCTTTGCAGGCCTACGGATGCTGCCACTGCAAGTTCTTCCAGTGGTGCAATCCGTTCCCCGCATATATCCATGAGACAGCCGAGTGTGTCTATTTCCGCGCGGCATCTCATGCCCTTCACAATGCGAATCAAATCAAAACGACGCTTGCTGAGTTGCTTCGTTGCCGCGATTGCGTGCGCGGCTATGCCAATGTTTGCTCAGGATCAGCAAGCTGTTCTGCTTGCTCAGGATCAGGCTGTTCCTCTCCATCGACCGCAAATAGGTCTGGTTCTCGAAGGAGGAGCGGCGCTCGGCCTGGCGCACATTGGCGTTATCAAGTGGCTCGAGGAACACCACATTCCCGTAAGGTACGTTGCAGGAACCAGCATGGGTGGGCTGATTGGCGGCCTCTACTCGACGGGCCACTCCCCTGCCGCCATGCAGGAGCTGATGCAGGGCATTGACTGGAACAGCGTTCTCAAGGGGCAAATTCCGTTTGAAGACCTGACCTATCGGCGCAAGCAGGACGACCGCGATTACCCCAATTCTCTCGAGTTCGGGCTTCGGCACGGCGTTCAATTTCCGGCGGGGTTCAACTCCGGCCATCAGGTCGGACTGATCCTGGATCGAGTCGCTCTCCCGTACTCGAACATTCAGAGTTTCAACGATCTTCCAATTCCCTTCCGCTGCGTCGCCACGGACCTTGTCACATCCAGCCCGCATGTATTCGATAGCGGATCGCTCTCGCTCGCTCTGCGCTCAACGATGTCGCTGCCCGGACTCTTCAGTCCGGTAAGAGTCGACGATCATATTTTTGTCGACGGCGGCCTGCTCGACAATCTGCCCGTGGATGTGGCGAAAGATATGGGCGCCGATTTTATTATTTCGGTCTATCTGCAGACAAAGCCGCTCGACCCCAAGGAACAGCTGTCGTCCTTCGGCGTATTGGGCAGATCGATCTCCACGGTTGTCGCTTTCAATGAGCGCCAAAGCATCAAAAATACCGATGTCCTGATTAATGTGGATCTGAACGCGTTCAGTGGGACCGACTATGAGAAAGGCGTTGCTATAGCTCAAAAAGGCTATGAGGCAGCTCAGTCCATGGCATCCAGGCTCATGGAGCTGAGTGTCGACGACGCCACATGGGAGCAGTACGTGGCAGAGCGCAAAACTCGTCAGAGAACTTCACCCGTTCCTCAGTTCCTTCAAGTCACCGGCACAGAGCCGATTCTGGCCAAGCAGATTCACAAGGAGCTTGCTGAAGATGTAGGCAAGCCAGTTGACCCCGACACTCTTGATAATCAGCTTACCCGGCTGGCCGGAGTCGGCCGCTACTCCAGCCTCGGATATACCATGACCGAGCAGAACGGACAGCCCGGCCTGGAGGTTATCGCGAAGGAGATAAACTACGGTCCGCCTATTGTCCGCCCTCTTATCTACGTCGATGGTTCTCAACCCAACGACGCTACTTTTTCGTTGGGTGCTCGAATCACATTTCTTGATGTAGGAGGCTTTGGTACGGAGTGGCGCAATGACTTCACCCTCGGCAGCAAACGTGAGGTAAGTTCCGAGTATTTTCATCCTCTCGGAGAGGCCCAGCATTGGTTCATCTCGCCCCAGGGGTTCGTTGGCGAAAATTTTCTTCCGCTCTATTCGAACAACATCATCATCGCCCAATATCAGGACCAGCTGTTCGGCGGCGCGTTCGACGTGGGATATCAATTTGGCCGCACCTCACAGCTTCGCGTAGGTTATGAGGCAGCTCATCGAAAGGTGTTCCCCGAGATTGGCAGCGCCGCGGATCTGCCGTCAGTCGATGGAAGACTTGGCGCAACCCGGCTGCGCTACACCCTGATCGACACAGATGACCCGGTCATTCCCAGAAATGGTGTCAACCTTGACTTCAGGACGAAGTGGTTTGACACAGCTCCGGGCGCCACTGAGGCATTTCCGTTGGCAGAAAACCAAATGACAGTGTTCAAGCGGATAAGTCAGCCGTCTTCCATCCTGTTCTCTGCCTACGGAGGAACCACGTTTGGCCACGATCACGTCGGTGTTCCTGTATTTTCTCTCGGCGGGACTCGTGGTCTCGCCGCCTATGGGACCAATGAGTTGCTGATGAATCAATACTTCTATTTCAAGGCCGGCTATCTTCGCCAGTTGGCAAGGCTGCCTGCTTTAATCGGGGACTCGCTCTACTTCTATAGCAGCTATGAGATAGCCAAAATCTATGGACAGCCAACCGCTCCGTCATTGCCCATGGACGGTGTTGGTGCAGTCGTCGTAAACACCTTCATCGGACCCATTCTCTTCGGAGGCAGTGTCGGTGGCAGCGACCATCACAAGATCTTCTTCCAGATAGGAAGACTCTTCTGAAGATCACATCCTCAACCAGCCCGGAAACTGAAGCTTGCCG
>CAWHVZ010000002.1:0-479154 GCA_963832995.1 uncultured Acidobacteriaceae bacterium | reverse complement strand
TTGCGCGCGTCTCTTACGCAACAGCTCGCCAAAGGCGACCGAAGGATCGGTCTTCTGATTGTTTGTCCTTGAAGTCGCCACACCCCACTGTGGCACCGCAAGTATATTACGCGCTGCGTATAATAGTTGCGGAGGCAGATCGGCGTCTTATCACAGCATTCAAACAGCCGAAGACCCTCGGCTTCCGGAAAGCCGAGAACGACTATGAAGACAGCCGAATACGGTGCTAATTCCCGCCGAAGCTCGTTCCAATTCGGGTAGTTTTGCGCTAACGTAGCTTCATTACGCCGAGAGGACATCCCATGATTGAATGCAAAGACCTCGCCGGGAAAGTTGTTCGGTCGATCACTCTCTTTGAGGAAGGCAGCGATGGTCCCGAAGTCTCCATCGACTTCGAGGACGGTTCCAATTTCAATGCGTGTCTCGGCGTCAAGATGACGCTTGAGGCCAAGTGGACACGCGACGATGGCGGACAGCCGCAGGTGCTAAAGGATTACACCACGCCAGCGATCCCCAGCTAACCGCTCCCAAAGTCTGTTCATCGGATACCGATAAGCAGGCCGCCAGACATCCCTATCGACTTCTGATGACCGCCAGCGAAGCTGTAATCATAAGCCGGCTCCAGATACCACCCAAAGCGGTGCCTGCCCGTTGGCCAGAACATGAAGTCTCCGGCCAACTCAACAAAAAAAGTATCCGCTGTCTTCCCGCTTTGTTTCAGGTGAGCCCATTGCGGCCCCACGCCAAGCATGAACTCGGTCTTCTTCGAGAGTGTCCATGGCTTCTTGAAGAGGAAATCCGTGTCCCATTCCGTCGAGTTCCGAGTATAAAAGGGTGACACACCTGCCTCCAATTCAAGCCAATTCTCGATGGGTGTGCATTCTGCCGCAAGGTTGGGCGCGAACGTGGCAGCGCCCCCGTTGAAGTTCCAGTTGGTGGATGCTCCCACTTCCAGAATTACAACTGGATCGTCGCTATCCGTGGAAGTCTTGGATGGGTGGTAGGAAGGACCATTCTGCGTGGTCTGCCCGAAGGCAGGTAAGCAGCACAGTAGAAAAGCGTACGCTCCTGCAAGCGTGAACGCGCGTATACGCATAGGAAGTCTCCAGGTTAGAAGCTGATTCGATCCGCGAGAAGGCGGAGAACGGCGAGCTAGGAGGAGGCAATGCGTGGCGGTCGGAATATTGTGGAGCGCGGAGCAAAAGCAGGACGGGACGCTTCCGACGCAGCATTTGCGAGATCGACGTTCTCGGGAATGAGAAACTGTCTGACATTCGGAAGGCCGTAGAAGCCACAACAGGTGCAGATTCCGTTACAGCTATCGGGCGCGGCTGGATGAGAATGTTTGATGACGGACTGGTGCGCCGACGCTACTGTGAAAGAAGCTCCGTCACACAGATCGCAGTGCGGCGGATTCGCCGTAAGCCAGAACAGCAACGCGCAGAGTAGCCATGCCCATGCGCGATGTGGGTGCCCGCTGTTCATATTGCTAACGATAAATCATTGCATTGTTGCCGGCATCTTGGCATGATGAGCAGTCTTACGTCTTGATGAACGCGTGATTGGAGCACTCAGGTTCAGCTTTGAGGAGGAAGTCTCCTCCCTGGCTGCGGCCGCGTCGCGTCCTTCGCCACCCACCTCAGCGGGACGTTCCTTCCCGCAACGCCCTCCCCAATAGATCTGCGTGCTGCGCACGCGCATAGGGAAGACAGACCTCGCTAAGGGGCTCTGCCCCGATCGCGCGCGTCAAGGGGTTTCCCCAGTCTTCCGCGCTTCGCTTGTGCAGACCTCCGCTGCGCTCCGCCCTTTCCGTTCCGCCTTCGGCTCCCTCTCCAAGGGTGGGAGATACCCCTCCCCTTGACGCTTGCTACCCCCGCCTTCGCCAGGTGGCGTTCGGCATGTACATGCCACGTTTCAACGCGGACGTGCAAAAGCCAAACCCAAGGAGGAAACACCCATGAACACCACCAGCACCGTTACCCCCATCAACGAAAACCCCAAACAGCCGCAGCAACGGCAAACGGCAAAAGAGATCGATTGCCGCCAACGTAAAGAGCCTTATCGAGCAGCTAGAGGCAGGACACAGCGATGCGCTCACCGCCTACCTCGACGCCATGAGCCGATTTCACAACTACTCGCTTCGGGAACGTCTTGGAGATTGCGCGGCAGAAGCCGACGGCCACCCGTGTTGCTGGAATGTACGCATGGAACCAGCTTGGCCGCAAGGTGAAGAAGGGCGAGAAGGGCATCCGCATTCTGGCTCCCATCATCGGCATCAAGCGCAAAAAGGACGAGGAGGCCGAGAAGGACATCACGCAAGCAGAACACCCGCGTCCTTGTTGGGTTTCGCAATGCCTATGTCTTCGATGTGGAGCAGACCGAAGGCGCGGAGCTTCCCGCCATGCGCGAAATCTCCGGCGATGTTGGCGAGAACCACGACCGTCTCGTTTCCTTCATCGAGAGGCAAGGCATCGAGCTTGTCTTTACCGAGAAGATCGCACCTGCGCTTGGCGTAAGCTACGGCGGACGCATCGCCATTCTTCCCGGTCAGTCGAAGGCCGAGGAGTTCTCCACGCTCGTTCACGAGTTGGCGCATGAGCTGTTGCAGCAAGGCCGAACGGCGCACCACCACCACCAAGGTTGTGCGGGAAACCGAGGCCGAAGCCATCGCGTTTGTGGTGGGCAAAGCCGTTGGGCTGCAAGTCGGCACGCGCGTCAGCGCCGACTACATCCATCTGTACCACGGCAACGCTTCGCTTGCTGGCCGAGAGCTTGGAAGTCGATCCAGCAGACCTCCGCTGTCATCCTTGCCGCATTGCAGCCGCCGACCGCAGAACAGGCGGCGATGCCCGATGCAGAACTGGCGAAGGTGGCGTAATGAAGACCATCCTCGCAATCCTCAAGAAGGCCGGAGGGTGGCACCACGGCCTCTACCTCAAGATCGAGAACCCGCCCTATATGGAGTTGGTCATCGAGGCGACCGACGAATCCGGCCCGTGTGGGCTTCCCGCCCTCTCTGTCTGTCACTACGGCGAACAGAACGGCGACCTCATGCGCGACCCGGAGATGTGTTTCGAGCTTGGCTTTGCGGGAGGGGCGCACCTGAACCCCTTCTATTGCCGCAACGACTATGTCGGGCGTGGAGCAGTGGAGCCGCAACATCGTGCGCGACCACTACGTGCTATCTCACGCAGCTTGCACGAGCAGCACGAGCGATTTGCCAAGACGTGGGACAACAACCTGCGTTTGCAGGGCTTCGCCGAAGCCTTCGAAAGCAGCAACACCTACGCGGCTAGACCGCTTTCCCTCCACGGAGCGGACACAGGGCAGCGCGACCGCTCCACCACCCCATGCAGTGCAACCGCTCGAAAGGAGCCGTCACCATGAACACCACCACCGTTACCAACGCCACCGAGTACCGCGACCTTCCGCTTGCGATGCTCACCGAATCCGCCACCAACCCGCGCCGCATCTTCGAGGAGAACGCCTTGAAGGAGTTGGCCGAAACCATCCGCAGCCAGGGCGTTCTCTCTCCCTTGCTTGTTCGGCCTACCAGTGAGCGCAGCTTCGAGATCGTCTTCGGCGCACGGCGTTACCGCGCCGCGCAGATTGCCGAAGTCGCCACCGTGCCCGTTCGCATCAAGAACCTCACCGATGCCGAAGTGTTGGAGGCGCAGTTGGTCGAAAACCTCCAGCGCCGCGACGTTCACCCGATGGAAGAGGCGCAGGGCTTCCGTGCGCTCCTCGACTTGGAGGAGCCGAAGTACAGCATCGAGCAGATTGCCGCGAAGACCGGCAAGAGTCCGGTGTATGTGGCCGCGCGGCTGCAGCTTGACCGAGCTTGTCGCAGACCGTCGTGGATGCGTTCTACCGCGAGGAGATCGGCGTCGGCCATGCGCTCTTGCTGGCGAAGCTCCAGCCCGACCAGCAGGAACAGGCACTCGCGGCTTGCTTCAAAGAGGATTGGAGCGCGGGAGGACAGAAGGCCAAGACGCATCCTTGCTCCCCGTTCGCAGTCTGCATTTCTGGATTGAGACGAACATCCTGCTCGTCCTCAAACTCGCTCCGTTCGACAAGCGCGATGCGCAGCTTGTGCCAGCGGCGGGGAGTTGCGTGGATTGCCCCAAGCGGACAGGACACAACAAGCTCCTCTTTTCTGACATGGGCAAGCAGGACGCTTGCACCGACCCCGACCTGCTATCAGGCGAAGGTGGATGCCCATGTTGCCAAGACCATCGCCGCCAAGCCCAAGCTCGTGCAAATCAGCACGGCCTACGGACAGCAGAAGGAGGGCAGTGCCACCGTTGCCGCGTAACAAGTACGTCGAAATCCGTCCCGACAAGCCCACCAGCAAAGAAGAGGCGCACGCGGCCGGAGTTCAAGACCTGCAAGTTCACCACCGAAGCCATCGTTTCGGAAGGCATCGACAAGGGCGAGATTCGCAAGGTATGCACGGAGCCAACCTGCCCGGTGCATCACCCCAAGCAGCGTTCGCAGAAGGTCGCGGATGACCCCAAAGCGAAGGCGAGCAGGAGGAGCGGCGCGAGGAGGCTGCGATTGCCAACACCATCGGCATCCGCACCCTCGCCGCCATCACCGAAGCCGTTCCGGTGCGGTTGATGAAACGTGACCTGCTCTTCGTCGCCGAACGGCTGGCATCGCTTACTGGACGAAAACCGTCTGTCCACTCGTTGCCCGCAGTACGGCATCAAGAAGGCCAAAGACAGCGACTCCATCGGCAAGCTCTTTGCCGCCTATCTCCGTCGTGCCGAAGAGAGCGTGTTGGGTAGTGTCTTGGTTGAAGACCACCATCCTCTACATGAGCACCCGGCATAACACGGCTCAGGTCTCACGCGATGCCGCGACCGTGTACAAGGTGGACACCGACGCCATCGCCCTCAAGGTGAAGCAGGAGTTCGCCGCGAAAGAGAAAGCGAAGAAGGCAGTCGCAACCCGTCGCCAAGGTCGCGAAAGAAAGCTGCTTAGCGGCCACAGGCACAAGGGCGGCGGCAAACCCGCCGCCCTTCGCTTGCTTTGTGTACGCCGCAAAACGGCGGCAGGGAGACACCTTGCGGGTTTCTCCCTGCACCCTCATCCCGCCTATCCCGGCCCCGCTCGCCGGCTGCGCGGCAAGGAGTCAAGTTCCTCCTCCTTGCATTCTTTCCCTTTACTGCCTGCGGCGCTCGGGCTCTCAAACGGCCAGTCCATCGCGAATGCCTCCAGATGTGATAGTTTATACCACATGGTAGCAACTAACATTCCTGCTGGCACCAGCCTAAAGCAGCGGCGCATGGCGCGCACAAAGGCAGAAATTCAGCGGTGCGCCTTGGAGTTGTTCAGAAAGCAAGGGTTCGAGGAAACCACGGTCAGCCAGATTGCGGCAGCCGCTGAAGTATCACCAATGACCGTCTTCCGATACTTCTCTACCAAGGAAGACATCGCTCTTTGGGATGACTTTGACCAAACTCTCGTCGCGGAAATTCGACGTGCGCCGAGAAATGAAGATGTGATCACGCTAGTGGCGACCGTGCTTCTGACCAGCCTCAAGGAGACCGGTGTGGAGGCGCGAATGGCTATGTTTGCGCGTCTCGAATTGGCAGCAAGTACGCCCACGCTCCGAGCGCGAGGCTTGGACAATCTTTATCAAACTCAGCAGATGGTCGCCTCGGCTCTTGGTTCAGCAAACAGGAAGGATCAGCTACGGAATTCAGTCGCCGTTGGGGCTTGTCTCGCCGCTGTTTCCGCGGCGTTATTTCAATGGGCTATGGGACAAGGGAAAGACGACCCGGTCGCATTGGCTCGCGAAGCTTTCATCGTCATTGGAGCAAATGTAGAAGGAGCCCATAATGAGCGTCGAAAAACCAAGCAGCGTAGAAGTTGAATCAGTGCGCTGCGTCGTCACCGGACACGATGTGACAGGCAAGGCTGTGGTCGTAAGCGATACCGTCCTGGAGCCGACCTCTCCCGATTTCGGGCAGAAGTGGTCGATATGGGCTGCTGATTCAGCGCCGTCGTTTCCTTCCTCTGGCACGCCTCCTGTGTTCGCTGGGCCGCTGCTGCCAAAGCCCGGTGGTTTGCACGTCATGGTCTTTACTCTGCCTCCACACTTCAACCCGGATGAGCTTCTGAACCCGAATTCGGCGGAGTTGGCAGAAGCAGTAAAACGGCATGCTGAGTCCAAAGACGATACGCATCCCGTCGTACACGATCCAAACCCGCCGGGCACTTATGGCTGCCTTCCGGGCGCAATGGGTATGCATGCGACAGCATCTATGGATTGTCTTATGCAGATTTCAGGCGAATCCATCCTTGTCTTGGAAGATCGAGAAGTCCGGTTGGTAGAGGGTGACTGGTTGGTCGTCAATGGAGTGATGCATAGCTGGCGCAACGACCTAGACCAACCCGCGCGGATGGTTGGAATTGTCTATGGTGCCCACCATCACGGCGCACCCTTACGCCGTTGAAGAATCGAAGGAACCGTCACAGCGAAGCTGACACGTAAGACCGCGATCAGGAAAGCTCGGCTCGCTCTCTGATTCCCGTTGAGCCTTATCGCGGCCCGCACCAGCGACGCATCGGGCATTGCGATACAGAGGGCCAGATTGTCGATTCGGGGATGACCTAGCGATGACAGCGAACGGGTCGGTTGGCGAGGACGGGCGGTGCTGGGAGAGCGTTCATGTCTGTTCAAGCTGCGGACACGTCATCAATCTGGCGGAGTTGGACTTGAGAGCAATCACTACTGGCATCTTGACCTGTCCGAGCTGCGATTGGTCTGGGCAGATCGAAATACAAGTGATCGATCAAGTACCTCGCAAAAGGCCGACTTCGGTCGAGTGATGACGCATAAGCTGAAACGGGAAGTGGCAGTGCAATTTATAGTTTTACGGATGATCCTCAACATCCTAAAGATCCTGATCAAAGTTTCTTCCTCCTCGTTAGCGTTATCAGAGGCGGCTTAGATAGGAAGGCAGGCGAAGCAGGAAATACTATCGCTGAGAATCATGCCCTCCGATGCAGAGCAACCCGTAGCGGCGGGACTCGCCACAAAAATTAGCTCGACCGCACAACAGGAGAGGGGCGAGAGCGGTGGAAAAGGGGCATGAGACGGAGAAGAACAAAGCGCAACAATGGGTTTCGGGTGAGACCGAACCGCATTTGCTTCTTGGCGGATCGGACTTGCTTGATGCCAAACGCCAATGCCTCAGTCTGGTATTGATTGAGCTTCGGTTCTATCTCTCCGAACTTCGAGTTTCGATCGAAACACAACGCCAGTTGCGCGGCATCTTTCAGAGCGGTATTTCCTCCGTGCGCTCCAAAAGGGGGCATCAGGTGCGCGGCATCCCCCATCAAAAGGATGCGCCTCGAAACGGGCTCAGACGGACTCTTGGACGCGCGCAATGGGACGGCGAGTGTTTCCAATGGATCGGCCTCGATGACCATTCTCTGAAAGTCGGGATGAAACTGCGCCATCATTCCTTTCGCAGCATCGAGTAAACCTGAATCAGTGAGGCTCGCTATTCGAAGATTTGGCTGTGAGGCCGCGATAGCCCACATAATGTATGGCTGTCTGGCAACTGAAGAACCATCCAAGCCAAAACGGGGGAACGCATCTTGTGGCAGGTTCTGGAATTGGATCGCGGTGAAGAAGAACGCTGTCCCGGAGGACCAATCGCCAATACGCCGGACCGCTCAAGCCCGTTAGGAATGAGTTCCGGCTTAAAGGGAGTCTTGCCATAGATCGCTAGGGTGTTTAGGGATTCCGGTTCTGCCTGTCCTGCCGCCGAGCGTATGGCAGATGAAGAACCGTCTGCGGCGATGACCAGGTCAGCTTCATACGACGTGCCATCGGCAAATTGGAGAACCACCCGGTCGGCTTCTTCAACTACTCGGATACAGCTCTTACCAAACGTGACGTAGCTCCTCCAGTCCTGCGAATAGAAGTTCGCGAAGGACAGCGCGGTCCATTTGACGACCTGCATACTTGTCCGACTCTCCGGGCTTCACCCTTAAATCGATTTGAAGATTTCGCGCTGGTCCGCTCGAAGAAATCGGAAGTAGCCGCCTGGCTGCCCAGCAGTTGATACGGCTAGTTGAAAGAGTTCATTCGGCAGGCAAGCCTCCAACGCCTTCAGCCCATGCTTATTTACTGTGATTCGGTAGCCCTGACGGCGGGTCTCCTTGTCCTGGTCGCGTTCAAAAAGCTGAAACTCGATACCCTTTTGCTTAAGGCTTTGAGCCAAACACAGGCCGCTCAATCCACAACCAACAATCGCTACTTTCATCGCGAATTCTCCTTGTCAAAGTAGTTTTATCATTAAATGATTTGACAATCGAACTACGGGGTGTTTTATTTAAATGATCGAACTCCGTAGTGAGCGCGGCTATGACCTCAGCCGCAATAGTCGTGTGAGATCAATGGGCGAGGATTGCAAATGAAGGCAAGTCGAAAAGGCCTGATCGGTGCCGTTGGTGCCAAGTTTCCTCCGCTGCAAACCGCCACGCAAGACGTGGACCAAGCAGCTGCGAGAGCGTTGGGCGTCAATCTCACCGATCTACGTTGTGTTGGTCTGTTGCTGAAGTGTGAGCAGATTTCAGCGAGTGAGCTGGCAGAAAGCCTTGGCCTCACTCGGGGAGCGGTTACAGTTTTGCTTGATCGCTTGGCCAAGGCGCGATTGGCGATGCGGAGCGACGATCCTAACGACCGTAGGGGCATCCTCGTGTCCGCGACTCCGTATGCGCGAAAGCGGATACAGGATTTGTGGGGTCCAATCCAGAAGGACGGCGAGAAGCTGCTTAGCGCTTACTCAGATGAAAACCTGGAATTGATCGGCGCCTTTCTTGATGCAGTGAGGGCTATTCAATCGAAACATGCCGAACGGATTTCGGCGGAAATCAAAACGTAGCTTCACCTGTGTTGCATTGGATCAATTACGGCGCTGCTATCTCACGTTCAGCTAATGCTTTGATTGCTCTCAGTGCTTGCTGGAAACGAGCAGGCTCAAGATTGTCGAGTCAGGAATGACCTAGCCATGATAACCAACGGGTCGACCGGCGAAGACAGGCAGCACTGGGAGAGCGTTCACGTCTGTCCAAACTGCGCACACATAATCAATCTCGCGGAGTTGGACTTGAGAGCAATCACTACTGGAATTGCTATCTGTCCAAGCTGCGATTGGTCTGGGCAGATCGAAATACAAGTCATCGACCAAGTGCCTCGTAAGAGACCGACTTCAGTCGAGTAATTGCACTAAGCTGAAATGGGAAGTGGCAGTTGTTGATGTTTCCTCTTGTAGTGATCGCCTGGACTGGAGCACGGGTAGTGTCTCAGTTTGAACTTCGCGTTTCGGTCCCTTGTGGACATCGGTTAGTCGCAGTTCGCTGCATGGCCCTGGACACGCCGCCGGTTTCAACCTTCAACGGAGGAGCCGGCTCGGCCACCCAATCCGCACCCGTGTTCCGTCAGGGTCAGATAGGGAGAATTCATACATGCCCCATGGTCGGTGTTTGGGTCCCGCGCCAACTAAGAGATCACTGACCCGGGCAGCGAGCCCGTCAACGTCTTCCAGATAAAGGTAGATTCCGTTCGGATTTCGGCCGGAGACGACCCATCCCTCCGGCGACTCGCTGGATAGATGGAGGAGCCAGCCTTTTCCGTCGCTGAGGATGCGATAGCGCCCATTATCGCTATACACCGAAAGACCGAGCCGGCTGTAAAAGGCGGTGCTTGCGTCGATATCGTTGCATGGGACGATCGCGACGATGCAGTGGCGAGGCTGTTCCGACATGAAGGGACTCCCGTACATACCTGAAATTCAAACTGAGACACTACCATAAATTTGCATCGATTCGTACCGTGGTCAATTCGGGCGTAGACCAGAAGTCCATTGTTCCTAATAGCGTCTTCGAAGCGGTCGACGGCATCGGCCACTGATAATTTTGTCGAAACAGTGATGAGACCTGCACCAGTCATAGGAGGCCTTTCCGCGTTCCTAGGCGGCGCACTTGTCGATAGGACAAGTAGGAGGCCGCCAGTAAGCAGCCCACGAGGACGGGGGCCGTCGCTGATCGAGGTCCATCCCCACTTGCCAAGTGAGCTATGAGGGCTGAAATCATGATGATGAAAAAACCCGCATACGTCCATTCTTTGACCTTAGCGGGGATGAATGGCAGGACAAGGGCCAATGCTCCAGCCGCCTTGCAGAACGCAAGTTCGACTCGGAAGTACGAGGGAAATCTCAGGTGGGTGATGACCTGCTGCTCATGGCTGCTGGTCATATAGAGTACTGCGGACCACGTCATCATTCCTGCGAACACAACCGTCGTCACCCAGTACGCGATGGTGATGCTTTTTCGGTTCACGGACTCCTCCCGGCTGACTATTAGCCTAGCGAATCGTCGTCTTGACAGTCAAGTATCTCTACTGTCAAGATAAATGCGAGAGGCGATTCAGATGATGCTGTCACTAGGCTTTCTTGTTGCGTCCGTGATCGCGTTGTCGGCGACGATTGGAGGAGGAATCTACGAGCACCTGGTCCTTGATCCTGCATGGCCGAGTCATCCCCGCCTCATACAGTCTGCTCACGGAGGCGTGACCAGAGGACGATTCTGGTTACCGGCACATCTCTTGTTTGAGATTCTTCTGCTCTGTTCGCTGGCTCTCTCTTGGAAGTCAGCAAGCGTACGTGTTTGGCTCCTGCTGGCAGTCGCCGGACATGTCGCGACGCGGCTATGGTCGGCACTCTATTTCATTCCGCGAGCGATGGCTTTTGAAAAGGCCGATGTCGTCGATGAAACCATGGCGAGACGATGGACATTCAGAAGTAAGTTCCGGTTACCCGTAGAACTGCTCACTTTGGCGCTCTTGCTTAATGGGTTACGAATTGCACTTGGCCAATGATCTGAAGAATTGCTTCGCTGTCTAGCGAGTTAGGAACTGGAGGAAACGCGATTGAAATCGAGATTGAAACCGTCGAAGGAACTTGTAGAGCGACTGTTTGCTGCAGTTCGTGGAGTCGGAGGCCAAGGCGAATTAACCCGCGAAGTGATTGCCGAAGTACTCGGCTTGAACAAGACAGATCTTGCCGGAGTTGATTTCCTTTACTCCCGAAATGGTTCTTGTACTGCTGGCGAGCTCTCGAAAGGGACGGGCCTCACATCCGGTTCCACTACAGCCCTCATCGACCGCTTGGAGAAGGCCGGCTATGCCGTCCGAGAAAATTCTCCGACTGACCGGCGCGTTCAGATAGTTCGCCTGAGTGACAAGGCTAACGCCCGCTGCGAGGCCGTCTACGAACCGATACGCAAGGACATGTTCCAACAATGGTCCAGCTACAGCGCGAAGGAACTTGAACTTGTAGAGCGATTTCTGACCGAAGGCATTCAGCTTCATGCTGCGGGCCTTGAGCGTTTGCGTAACACCCGCTTCGATTCCAGCCGGGAAGGCGCTTCCGCGCAAGCGAAGAAGCGCAAATGATCGAACCGAGCCAGACCCGTGCGCCCAAGGATTTGCATAGCCGAACTTTAGAAAGGAGTTCATTCTCGTGAATGCCAAAAATCTAAATCTCACCTACTGGATTACGAACGCGAGCTTTTGCGTGATGATGGCCATTTCAGCCGCTCTGTATCTGCATAACCCCGAGTTCAAGCATCGGTTCGCACATCTCGGATTTCCGCCGTATTTTCGAGTCGAACTCGCTATCTTCAAATTTGCTGGCGTCGTCGTCCTGCTGCTTCCATTCCCGCGGCTCTTTAAAGAGTGGGCATTTGCCGGATTCTTCATCGACCTCATCTCTGCGTTCATCGCGCACCTGGCGAGCGGAGACGGCTGGAAGAAGGCCATGTCTCCGCTGAGTGTCGCTGTCCTCCTGGCCATTCCTTATGTGGCTTACAACAGCATGGGGCGCAGGTGATGCTTCAAGCGTTGTCGAGGGACGGTTTCAAGAGGAAAGGAGGACGGGATGCGCGCTGATCGCTGGCTCTTGTTTGCTGTAGCCTCATTTTGCGTCCTCACCGGTGCGAGCCTGTGGGAGACGATCGTCTTCGTGCCAGTGTGGGCCTCTGGCGATCCCGCGACCCTTTCAGTTCTTCGCGCAAACGCCGGAGTCGATTCGGCGACGTTATGGATTGTGCTCCATTCGTTGTTTGAACTCATTTTCTTTGCGGCGTTCGTCTTTAATTGGAAACTGAAGTCGAGACGGAATGTGCTGCTAGGGATGGCCGCCGTTTACTGCATTCTTCGTGTCTGGACTGGTTTCTACTTCGCTCCGACGTTCCTGACATTTCAGAGACTATCCGCGGCCTCAGATATACCGGCTTCGCTCATCCAGAGCACAGTGCATTGGAAGACCCTGAACTTCATCCGCACAAGTGCGGTAGTGGCTCTCAACATTTGGATGCTGCTGTACGTTGGCGCTGCTATTCAACCGATTGCTGGAGGTTCGGAACTTTCCAGAGTTGACCGGAGTGGCGCATGACACTGGAGGTCGGCACGGTGGCGGCACCGGGTTTGAACGAGGGGGATGGGTCTCACGCTCGTGAAGGAAAGAATCATGCTTACCCGCGCGACCGCACAACTGTCTGTGTTGACCCCAATCCTCGTCGGCGTGCCACTTGCCATCTTCTTGATGGAGCATTTCTTGCGCGAAACATGATGCAGGGCACTCCTCGATGGCTGCCCTGGCTCCTTTTCTTGATCCTCTTTATCGGTGTGACACTGCTTGCGGCTTTCACCAGCCTGATTTGCAGCGTGTGGCAACGATTGCGGTATAGAGGTCCAAGTTGTCGATTCGGGGATGACTAGCGATGACAGCGAACGGACCGGTTGGCAAAGACGGGCAGCTCTGGGAGAGCGTTCACGTCTGTCCAAACTGCGGACACGTCATCAATCTCGCGGAGTTGGACTTGAGAGCAATCACTACGGGAATCGTTACCTGTCCGAGCTGCGATTGGTCTGGACAAATCGAGATACAAGTCATCGACCAAGTCCCTCGTAAGAAGCCGACTTCAGTTGATTGATTGCACTACGCCGAAATGGGAAGTGGCAGTTGTTGATGTTTTTTCTTGTCAGGCATTTTGCGCATGTACGCACGGACGAATTCGCTGGCGATCTTCGAGTCATCATCTGCACGGCAGACTAGGCATGTCTTCACTCTTAGGCTCGGCTCATTGAGCGGGCGGACGGTGACACCGTTACGCGCCATAAGCAAAGCGCCGGTCTTCACTACGAAAGCAATGGCGGAGCCATCCGCTACGAAAGGAAACGCCTCCTCTGGGGCCGTCACATGCTGAATGCTCAGGGGACGTATGCCGCGTTGTGTCGCCGCATAAATGATTGCGTCGTAAACCGGAGGATGCAGTTGACGGTCGAAGAGTATCCAGTGGCGTCCTCCCATCTGATCGAGCGATAGTGAAGGATAACGCGCCAATTCCTCTCTCTTAGTCATTGCGATGTAGAAGGGTAGCTCCGCAACCTGAACGCAGGTTGAGTAAGGGTGATTCAGGCGGTTCGTTCGCGATAGCCAAATCGATCACACCCGCCAGAAGATCTTGAACAAGATCCAAAGAGAATTTGCTGACCAGTTCGATCTTCAGGCGTGGGAACAGTGGAAGTTGGATCGAGAGGAGGGTCGATATCAAAATGGATCAGCATACGGAGTACGTCCCACATGGAATGTTTCGTCCATATGCTGCATTACCGCGCGGGCAGATTGGACAGCTCGCTCGCCATAGAGAATGGAGAGCCGCGCCTGTTGAACATACGCACGTCCCGCATCGCTCAGGACAACGTGTTTGCGGTCACGGAGAAACAAAGGAGCGCCAATCAGGGCTTCTACATCTTGGATGTTTTTGGTCAGCATGGGCTGACTAATGCGCAATCTGCGCGCCGCCCGTCCAAAGTGCAACTCCTCAGCGAGAGCAATTACCGACTCCATCAGTTTCGTTTTTCGTTCTTTAACATGTCGCACCCCATGAACTCCGCGGAAATGGGGATAGGACGTGAACTGGCAGTCGGTTCTTTCAACGTATCGGCGCGCAGACGCGTCCCACCGTCGGGTTTGTTCCTTAGATGGCCAGGTTGTGGAAAAGGTGGGCCGATGTGTGCTTATCAACGTCATTGATAAGTAACCCCTTCCGCTGAATTGGACTCGACAGGCATCTTCAGCCATCTTCAGAGCACGTACGTTATCTCCGCCCCTCCTCGGGGTTCTTCAAAGTGAGGTTGCATGCTCTCAGCCGCCAAAACACATTCACGCACTCCTACACCAGCCTTCGAACCGCTGCTTGATCTCCATGAGGCGGCTTCTGTGCTGGGCATGCACTGGAAGACCCTTGAGGGCAAGGCGCGGCAACATGAGGTCCCCGCCTTCAAGGTCGGAAAACGCTGGAGATTTCGGCTGAGTTCGCTGAATCACTGGCTTGAGACTGGCCTAAAATTGAATACAACCGATCGGGCCGTTGTGACTGGACAGGAGCATCATCCTTGAAATTCACCCGGCAACGCTATCAACGTGGCTATTTGCGGCGGGTGCCGCGAGCCAACAACAAGTCGGCTTGGGAGTATCGGTACGCAGATCCCCAAACCGGCAAGGAAAAGTCCATGTACTTCAGCACAGAACAGTTTCCAACGCAGACTGCGGTCGAGCGGCACTTGGAAACCTTTGTGCTCAAACTCAACACTGACAACCCGACGTTAGCCGTCCTTGAGCCCACCTTCGATACGTTGTTGGATCGCTTCATTGAGGAAGAACGCCTGCTTGAAATCAAGAAGGTTCGACCCGGTGAATCCTGCGACAACGTAGGTGAGCTGAGCTTTTCGACAGCCAGTTCCTACCTCAGCGTCATCAAGCGCGTGCGTGCGAAGTGGGGAACCACTCGTATCACTCGTCTGAAGCCGATGAATGTCCAGGAATGGTTACGAAATCTGGAAGCCGCGCCCAAAACCAAAGGTCACATCAAGGCAGTCATACATCGCCTGTATGAGAAGGCCATGCTGTGGGAGATGGTCGAGTGGCAACGGAATCCGATGGAGTTTGTCGAAATCAAGGGCATCAGCAAACGCCGGAAACGCCCGGTGATCCTCACCGTTGAGCAGTTCTTTTTGATCCTTCCGCTGATTCCGCAGCCGTACCGCATGATGGCGCTACTCGCGCAATGCTCGGGTCTTCGCGTTGAGGAAGTCTTGGCTCTCGAAAAGCCGGACATCCACTTCGGGAAGCTCAGTATGCAGATCGTTCGAGCAGTTGTCCATGGTCGGCTGAAGCTGGTAAAGACGGAATACTCGGAGGACGAACTGCCCTTGACCCGGATCTCGCCGCCATCCTGCTCGACTTCATTCGCGAAGCCGAGCGGGAGGCGCTCGCCAAGTTGGGAGACGAGGGTGCCGGGATCATCGAGTCGGACCTGCTGTTTGTCAGCCCCATGACGGGGCGGCATTTCCACGCGTCGCCAATCGGGCAGGACTACATCCGTCCCGCTGGTTGCTGTCTCGTGGATTGCCCGAACTGTGGGGCCGTCGCAGGTGAGTGGTGCAAGACCGATTTTCCGTTCCGAACGGGAAGCGCCTGCCGCTGCACGATGAGCGGTGGGATGCAGCCGGCAAGTACGGCAGCATCGGTTGGCACACCTTCCGGCATACCTACCGGTCCTGGCTGGACGAAACAGGAGCACCGATGGGAGTGCAGCAGAAGCTTATGCGGCACGCCCAAATCTCGACCACGATGAACGTGTACGGCAACGCGCTGATGGAAGCAAAGCGCGAGGCAAACGCAGCAGTCGTTAACAGGATCTTGAGGAGCGCATAACCCATGATAGGTGAGCGTCCAAACGTGCGAAAACCCGGCGGAGCAAATATTGCTGCTCTTACACCGGGTTATTCCGGGTTGGAAGTTTCGCTAAGTGGTTGCGGGGGTAGGATTTGAACCTACGACCTTTGGGTTATGAGCCCAACGAGCTACCGGGCTGCTCCACCCCGCAAAGCTAGTATAACGCCCTCTGCGGATGAAGGTCAAACCTGGACGCTCTTCAGTGAGTGGTTGCTTCCCCATCGTTTTGGCCGCAAAAAAAGGAACTTTTCCCTCAAAATGGAGTCTGCATTAATACGTATTCAGCGGGCGAAGAAGTCCCGCGGTTCGGCCAGGAGAATTGTTATGCAGCTCGGCAACACATTGAGGTCCCTCCCAAAATCGGCTCTGCTTTGCGCCTCCCTTCTGCTCTTCCATCCGCCTGCGACGGCGCAGGATGGCGCTGCAAATTCAAGCTCCGCTAGTACCGCGAACTCGTCCGTCATCCCCGATGCCCAAATTGAGGCCAACGTGCTGAAGGCCTTCGCCGGTGCCCCGGAGCTCACCGACCAGAAGATCACTACCACCACCGTCTATGGCGTGGTCACGTTGTCCGGCACGGTTCGCGATGAGCCGACGCGCGTGAAGGCAGAGACGCTTGCCTCCGCGCGCCGTAGGCGTCAAGAAAGTGGTCGACGAAATGACCCTTTCCACGGATGCCGCTCCGGCCGCTCTCGGCACCAATCCGAATCTGCAGTCCGACGGCAACATGGCCCCGCCCGCTCCAGCCCAGCCCCCGCAGGCGAGCGCACCCGCAGCTCCGCAGCTGAACCAGCGCTCTTATTCGAGTCAGCCCGCCTATGCTGCGCCTGCGCCTGAGCCCTACGGGGCCCAGCAGGCCGGCCAGGCCGTCGTTATTCCTAATGGCAGCATGCTCCGCATCCGTATCAATCAGGGGCTGGACAGCAAGCACTCGCAGCCCGGAACGACCTTTGACGGCATTGTCCTCAATGATGTCGTCGCCGATGGCGCGGTTGCTATTCCGCGCGGAGCGGCGGTACAGGGCATCGTGGTCAATTCGAAGCCCGCGGGCAACCTTGGCGGCCGGGCTGAGATCTCGCTGCAGCTCACCAACGTGACTTTGGCCGGCAAGGTCTTCCCGCTGATGACCGATCAGTGGTCGAACGTCGGCCCGGACAAGACCATCCGTACCGTCAATAACACCGTCGGCCTCAGCGCGCTGGGCGCAATCATCGGCGCGGTTGCTGGTGGAGGCGCGGGAGCAGCTATCGGCGCGGGCGCTGGTGCGGCAGCCGGACTCGGCACCTCGGCCGCTTCTGGCGCTCCGCAGGCGCTTATTCCGCCGGAGGCTATTCTGACCTTCCACCTCACCCAGCCGGCTCCTGTGACCACAGTGTCGCAGGCTGAGATGGACCGGCTCGGCTCCGGTGTTCCGGCAGGCGGCGCGACGCGGCTGGTCCGGCGCGTTCCTCCTCCGCCTCCGGGCTATTACCCTGCATACCCATACCCGCGACCGCTCCTTACCCGTACTAACCGGGGCAGGGAAGCAGGCTGGCCATTCAGGCCAGCCTCTTCTTTTGCCTTCACGCCCGGCATTCGGGGTGCGAGGCGGTGATTTGCGGCGGCGGCTGATTTATACTTGATGCTTGCCCTGCAACCGCGTGGCGCGCGTCTAATAGCATGTGCGCCAGCTAGCGCAAAATCCCGGGCACGCAGCCTGCTCCCGAGCGGAGAGGCGACGCGCGAAGTGAAGGTCTTCAGTCCAGCATGATTCGTATCCTGCAGCAGAACAATCGCTTTACCAAGATTCTCTTTGCCCTCATTATCGGGGCTGCCGTCGTCACCATGGTGATCACCTGGTGCCCGGAATCTTGGACAACGCCGCCGGGAGCGATCCGAATGTCTATGCCACGGTGCGCGCTCCGGGCTTCTTCGGCCGGATCTGCGGCGAAGCTCGGACGTCAAGACCGACTGATGTCAATCAGCTGGCGCAGCGCCAACTGCAGCAGCAGCACTACCCGGACTTCTACTTTGCCGTACATGATGCAGCGCGCCGGCCAGATGCTGGTGCAGCGGACGATCCTGAAGCGCGAGGCCGACCGCCTGGGCCTGCAGGTGACCGACGAAGACCTTCGCCGCGAGCTGCAGACCGGCCGCTTTGCGCAGTACCTCTTCCCCAACGGCCAGTACATCGGCGACGACCAGTACATCAACTTTGTGCAGACGGCCTTCGGAACCAGCCGCGCCGACTTCGAGTCGCAGGTGAAGCAGGACATGGAGCTGCAGCGGCTGCAGGCGCTGATCACCGGCGGCGTCACGGTCTCGGACGACGCTGTGCGCGATGCCTACAAAGAGCAGGGAACCAAGGTCAAGTTCGACTACGCGGTCATCTCCGGCGAAGACCTCAAGAAGACCATCAACCCCAGCGACGCGGACCTGCAGACGTTCTTCAAGACAGAATGCAGCTCGTTACGCGATCGCCGCTCCCGAGACGCGCAAGATCCAGTACGTCTCCTTCGATGCGAACAACCTTCCCGGCGGCAAGCCGCAGGTCACCGACGCCGAGATTCAGACCTACTACGACCAGCACAAGGATCAGTACCAGGTGAAGGACCAGGTGAAGGCGCGCCACATCCTCATCTCCGTGCCTGCCGGTGCTGATGCCAAGACCGATGCAGCCGCCAAGGCCAAGGCCGAGGACGTCCTGAAGCAGATCAAGGCCGGCGGCAACTTCGCCGATCTCGCCACGAAGTACTCGGACGATCCCGGCAGCAAGACTCAGGGCGGCGAACTCGGCTGGCTCGACCCCGGCAAGACCGTTCCTGAGTTCGACAAGGCCGCCTTCTCGCTCGCTCCGGGCCAGACCTCGGACCTCGTCAAGACCGCAGTTCGGCTACCACATCATGCAGGTCGAGGAGAAGAAGACCGCCCACCTGCGGCCTCTCGCCGAGGTGAAGGCCGGAGATTGTGCCGGTGCTGGAGCAGCAGAAGAGCGGCGCCGCCATGCAGAACTTCGCCACGCAGCTCGCCGCCGAGGCCAAGAAGGACGGCCTCGACAAGGTCGCTGCCGCCCACAACCTGCATGTCGTCACCACTGACTATCTTGCCAAGGACGGCGTCATCGCCGGCCTCGCCGATGGCTCCCAGTTGCTTGGGCAGGCATTCTCCACCGCGAAGGGCGCAGCCCCCGCGTCTGTCTCCACCGGAGACGGCTTCGCGCTCTTTCAGGTGACGGATGTCAAGCCGGCGCACGCGCCCAACTTCGACGAGTACAAGGAGCATCTGCTCGCCGACTTCCGCGAGCAGCAGCTTCCCCAGCTTCTCAACGACAAGCTGAACAAGCTGGATGACCGCGCCAAGGTCCTCAACGACCTCAAAAAAGCCGCAGCTGAGATGAACATTCCCTTCAAGACCAGCGACATGGTCGGCAGGGATGGCCAGGTACCCGACATCGGCGCGCTCACCGGCCCGGCGGCCGCGGTGTTCTCGATGCCCAAGGGCACTATCTCCGGCCCCGATCAATTTAGGCCGCACCGGCATTGTGGTCAGCGTCCTGGATAAGCAGGAGCCCACTGCCGAGCAGATCGCAGACAACTTCGCCCAGACCCGCGAGCAGCTCCTCGACACGCAACGCGGCGAGGTCTTCCGCGTCTACATGGCCGACCTGATGGACAAATACGAAAAGGCTGGAGCCGTAAGGTACTCGCAGAAGCAGCCTGCGGCCCCGGTCAGCAACTAAACGACATCGCCAGAACACAAGGCCTGCCGCTCGACCATTTATGGTGAACGGCAGGCCTTTTACTCATGAATCTCATTCCCTTTCACCGCCTCACAGTATCATTCCTGCAGTCTGCATCCTAGTAATGCCCGGTTTATTTCCGGAGCTGGCAGATAACCCGCCAGCAAGCCAAAGGGGAGCATGAGCACTGAAGCGGCTATTCAAGATCGTCTGTCCGGAATCCTTCTGCACGTTACCTCCCTGCCGTCCTACGGCGGCGTTGGAGACTTCGGCCCCGCCGCTTATGCGTTCGTCGACTTCCTCGCTGCCGCGAAGCAACGCCTCTGGCAGGTGCTGCCGCTCAGCCCTACCGGCTACGGAAGCTCGCCCTACTCCGCGCTCTCCGCTTTCGCCGGCAATCCGCTGCTCATCAGCGTGGAGCGCCTCGTTGACGACGGCTGGATTGATGCGAACCGTATCGCCAATCTGCCCGGACACAACGGCCCCGCTGCCTTCGGCGAAGCCGCTCGCCTGAAACTCCCCATCATCGAAGAGGCCGCGGCGAACTTCCTCGACTACGCCGCCCCCGATAAGCAGGCCCACTTCCAAAAATTCTGCCAGGATAATCTCGCGTGGCTGCCCGACTACGCGATGTTCAATGTGCTACGGCGCACGCACGGCTATATCAGTTGGATCGACTGGCCTACCCAATACGCACAACGCCAGCACGACGCGCTCACCGCCCTGCTCAAAAGTCATGGCCGCGAGCTCGCTATCGAGCAGGTCATCCAGTTCTTCTTCAGCGAACAATGGAGCGTGCTGCGCGAGTACTGCACCGCCAAGACGTGCGCATCCTCGGCGACGTCGCCATCTTCGTCAACTACGACAGCGCCGACGTCTGGACCCACCCCGAGCTCTTCGAGCTCGATGAGAAGCGCTGCCCCATCCGCGTCTCCGGCGTTCCGCCCGATTATTTCTCCATCACCGGCCAGCGCTGGGGTAACCCGCTCTACAAGTGGGGCCTGCTGCGCGAGCGCGGCTTCGACTGGTGGGTCGCCCGCATCCGCCGCTCGCTCGCCCTCTATGACATGATCCGCCTTGATCACTTCCGCGGCTTCGAGGCCTACTGGTCCATCCCCGCCGAGGAGGAGACCGCCGTCCACGGCCAATGGGTCAAGGCTCCCGGCCACGACCTCTTCCAGCGCCTCCGCGAGGTCTTCGGCGTGCTCCCCTTCATCGCTGAAGACCTCGGCCTCATCACTCCTGAGGTCGACGAGCTGCGCGAGCACTTCGGCATGCCCGGCATGCGCATCCTTCAATTCGGCTTCGGCGGCCGCGGCGCGCACCTCTATCTCCCGCACAAGTTCGTCCCCAACACCGTCGTCTACACCGGCACCCACGACAACAACACCACCCTCGGCTGGTGGCTCGACGACACCAGCGAGGCCGAGCGCACCAACGTCCAGACCTACCTCGGGCCCATCCAGCACGAAGACGACATTGTCTGGGCGCTCATACGCTGCGCCGCCAGCTCCGTCGCCAACCTCTGCATCTTCCCCATGCAGGATGTCCTGCACCTCGACAGCAGCGCGCGCATGAACACGCCCTCCGCCAGCGAAGGCAACTGGACCTGGCGCTATCATTCGGACGCCCTGCACCCGGACTTCGCCACCCAGCTCGCCGCTCTTGCCGAGATGACCGACCGCGACGGCTACGTCCCGCCGCCATCCACCGAGACCGAGATCCCCGCGCCGAAGTCTCAGGCCTAAACGCCCAATCAGGCAAACTCGCCCCACAACATTTAGACTGAGGGAGTACCACCAATCCCAGGAGTAAACATGCCTCTGTCCGGCGAAGCAATCCGCACCATGAACTACGTAGACGACATCTCTGTCACCCTCCGCCGCATCCTCGCGGTCCTCCCGTCGCTCACCGCTGAGGAGCGCGAGCGCGTCGCGTCGCACATCAAAGCGGCCGACCCCAGCTATGACGCGGTGATTGCGGCCGTCACCTCTACCGCCAAGTGATACAACCAAACGCGACTGCGGCGGACGGCTCTGAAACTCTGCCCATTCGCTGCATTGCCGTCATCGGAGCCGGAACCGCCGGCCGCAGCTTTGCCCTCGCGGCAGCCTGCGCCGGCTTCCACGTCGTGCTCGAAGACGTAATGCCCGCCAACCTGCGCAAGGCCGAGGCCGACTACAGCGACCTGACCCAGCGCTCCGGCCTCTCGACGAACGGCGGCAGCCTTGCCTTCGCCCTCACCGTCGAGGACGCCGTCCGCGACGCCGATCTGGCCATCGACTTCGTCCCCGACGAGCTCGAGTCCAAGCTCGAAATCTTCAGCATGATCGACCGAATGGCCCCACCCCGCACCATCCTCTGCACACCCAGCGAAGCCCAGAGCATCACCGACCTCGCCTCCTGCGTCTACCGTCCGGAGCGTTGCTTCGCCATTCGCGGCCCACTCACACCGCAACCTGCAACACCCCTCCGCCTGCTTCACCCTGTGGCAGCCGCTGCTCTGTCGCTCACCGCTACCGCGGCCTTTCTTCAGGCGCTCGGCTTCACCGTCCAGATCGAGGTTGACCCCGACGCGCCCATGCTGATGAAGAACCTCGCCCCACCCATCCCGACAACCTGAATTACTCCCGAACATTAGAGCTTGAACGGATCGTCACACCTTGCGAATTGGCCCGGGATATCGAACTATCTCCGGATCGACCGTCAGCAGCGTAATTCCCTCAACCATCGCCTGCGCCACTAACAGGCGGTCGAACGGATCCTTGTGAAGGGCTGGAAGAGTAGAGACTGCGATAGCGTGATTACTCACAATCGGCACTTCAACGTAGCCATTATCCAAAAGATGCCGCCGCATCTTAGCCGCATTAACCTGAAAGTCCAGCTTCCCACGGCCCGTCTTGATTACGATCTCCCACAAGCTAACTACGCTGAAATGCAAAATGTTCTCAGTGTCCGTAATCAATTGTTGGGCGGTCTTGGATAACAGTGGCGAGTCCTGCGCGGCCCATAGTAGAAGATGCGTGTCGAGCAGTAGCTTCACTCTTCACCGTAAAACATCTCTTCAATCTCTTTTTGCATCATCGTGTCGAAGTCATCCGGAACCTTGATCTGCCCCTTCATGAAACCCAAACGGCGCATTGGCTTCGACGGCGTCTCATCCAGCGCCACCACCTTCACCATCGGCTTGCCCGCCTTCGCAATCACGAAGGACTCACCCTTGGCAGCCTCCTCCACCAGCTTGGAGAGCTGCGTTTTGGCCGCATGAATGTTCACCGTCTTCATACTTCGCTCCGTAAACTAAGTTTAGTTTAGTCCACAAAGCGCCCGGAAGACAAGCTCCACCACCGCGACGCAGTTTTCAGTTATCCGTCTGCTCCCGCTTGTAAGGAGTCTGCATCAACGCCCGAGCCTCATTCACCGCGCCCTGCGTATTGTCGTTGGTCTGCACCGCGAGCCGGTACTCGTTCACCGCGCGGTCGCGCTGGCCGGTCACATCGAAGATGCGTCCCAGCTCGATGTGGCTCCAGACCTCCGTCCACTTCGGGTCGTCGTCGCCGCGCAGCGCGTCGCGGAACGAGTTCGCCGCTGACTGGTAGTTCCGCTGCATAAAGAAGATCTCGCCGATACGATACGCCGCCAGCGAGCTGTTCTTGTTCGCGTCGAGCGCCTTCTGATACTCAACCAGCGCGGCGGTCAGGTCGCCCTGCGCCACCTGCTGCTGCCCGCGCAGAACCGCCACCCGCACCGCCAGGTCCGGAGTGCTCTTCAGCACCCAGTTCTGCGGATCGATCCCAATCCGCCGCGGACGGCCGAAAGTCTCCACCGAATACTGCGAGTCGCTCCCGCTTACATCTACGCGCCGATCTTCGGTCTTGCCGTCCGTCTCGATGCGCAGTTCCACCGGCATCTTGAACAGGTCCAGATCCTGGCTCACCGAGCCCACCGTCCGGAATCCCTTGTTGTTCCCCAGCCGGAACACCGTGTATTTGTTCGTAAACGCCGGCGCTCCCGTCCCGTCCAGCCACTGCGCGAAGAACGGCTCCAGCTCAAGCTTCGACTGCGCCTCCGCAACCGTCTGCACATTCGCCGTGCGCACGCCCTTGTCCGTATACTGCGACAGCAGCCCGCGCAGGAACTTCAGGAACACATCGTCCCCCATCTCCCATCGCAGCATGTGGAAGACCATCGCGCCCTTCTCCAGTGTCATCGACTGGAACTGCGGCGAGAACGGGTCCAGCCGCCCCAGCGTTGTCAGCGGCTCCGTGTCATATGCCAGCGCACCCGCCTGCACGTCCGTCACGGCGTTCTGAAACGCCGTCTTGCCCGCCGAATCCTCCAGGTACATCAGCTCCGCGTAGCGCGACATCCCGTTCGTAATCCACGCGTCGTTCAGCGTCGCCGGCGATATCTCGCTGCCCCACCACTGGTGCGCCAGCGTATTGGATAGCAGCCGCTGGCTGTTATGGTCGGCGATCCTTCGTCCGCCAATCGCGACTACCTCCGGCCCCCACGCCGCCGACACCGAGTCATCCGGCAGCTCCACGATATTGATCCGGCCCGTCTCCGGCTGCCCGAACTCCGACGTCATAAACTCGAACTCCCGCCCCGCCTGCCGGATGAAGTCGACCGCTACGTCCTTGTGCGCCTCGGTCACATACGCCTTGATATTGTTGACCCCCCCGGAGACCTCCACCAACTTGCCCGCCACAACCGTCCCCGGGAATCCCGGCTTCTTCCAGTTGAAGATGTACTCCGTTCGGCTGTCCGGCAAGCCCTTCTGCGCCAGTGCTCCGCTGCCCACCACCCGCTCGTCCGACGGCACAGTAATGTGCATCTCCGCGGTAAAGCGGTCCGTGAACAGCCCCGTCATCGGGAACCACCGCCCCGCATACAGCAGTATGCTGATCGGATCGCCTACCGCCGCCAGCTTGATCCCCTCCACCGGACTGGTGTCCGAGCCCGTCAGCGACCCCGCGTACGAAAAGTTGTAGGTCGTCGACGCTCCCTTCGGCAGCGGTGCCGGCAGCGAAATCCGCACCGTCGAATTGGTCGACAGCCGCTCCGTTTGCAGCGCATTATTCTTGGCGTCGGTCACCTTGGTTATCAGCAGACCGTTGTTCAGCTCCATCGTCACGCTGGTCAGGTCTTCGAGCGCCGTAAACGTCACCGCCGCCGTCGCAATCATCTGGCTCTTATCCGGATACAGGTCCGCATGGATTACATATCCGGTTATATCGATCTGCGGCTTCGCCGGCGCCGCCCAGCCGGAGACCGGTGCCAGACCCAATACAAGAACTATCGTTGCCAGGATTCGGGGAGTTCGGGGAAGCGAGTACATGCTGACAAAAGTCCTCAGAAGATCATCCTACAGCCGTTCGAAGCGTCAGAGTAGCGGCCCAAACCGTCCAAATACCTGAAAACAATCCTCGCCCCCGACGGCTACTATCGACTTGTTAGACGCGCGCCGAAACATTTCGGGCCACCGGGCCGCCACAGCAGCGCCTTATTACCCATGAGACCCGCCCGAGGCCACACGGTTTCACGACACCCCCGCCAGCAGCCCCTCCACAACGTCCGCAACTCGCTGAATCGCCGTCCTCCGGCCCTGACTACCCGCCTCCGGCAGCAGCTTCGCCCTCACCTCCGCCAGGTCCGCGATCATCCTGCTCCGCTCCGGTCCGTCCTCCAGCAGCGGCCTGAGCGCCGCCGCCACATTCCCCGCCGTAAACCGCTCCTGCAGCAGCTCCGGAACCACCCGCCGCCCGGCGATAAGGTTCACCATCCCCACCGGCAGGTTCCCCACCTCGTCCACCTGCGCCGGAATCTCCGCCGGATACCGCACCAGCCGCTTCGCCACCCGGTACGTCATATCCGAAACCCGATAAACGACCACAAACGGATTCCCCGCCACAGCCGCCAGCACCGTCGCGGTCCCACTCGCCACGACACTCGCCCGCGCATAGAAAAGGGCGGATCTAGCATCTTTCACAAAGGTGATACGTGGCAAGTTCTCCCAATCGAGCCTTGATAATTGCTTACCGGTTTGGGCTTGCATCTCTTCCAATAACTCATCGCTTACGGTGGGTGCTACTGGGATCAGATATTCATAGGAATTCCCAAGAAGGAGAGCGGTTTCTATCATCTCCAAAAGGTTGGCTTTAATTTCGCCGCTTCGACTGCCCGGAAGCAGCGCAACCCACTGCTTCGTTGGATCGAGCGGCCAACTTGAACTCCACATTGCTAATGGATCCACATGGTCCGACTGACGTTGGTGAATAGATTCACTTTGCGTGGCATATTCCTCCCGCGAACCCGACACCCCCGCAGCCTCCGCCAGCGGATGCCCCACAAACTCCACCTCCACCCCTCTCGCCCGATAAAAATTCTCCTCAAACGGAAAGATCACCATCATCCGGTCGACCCGCTCCTGCACCCACCTCAACCGCCGCCGCTTCCACGCCCAGAGCTGCGGGCTGACAAAATAAACCACGGGCACTCCCAGCTTCTTCAGCTCCCGCGCCAGCCGGAAGTTCACATCCGGAAAGTCAATCAGCACCGCCGCCGCAGGCCGCTGCTCCTTGATAGCCCGCACCAGCTGCTTGTACCTTGCAAACACCGAGGGCATGTGCCGAATCACCTCGGTGATGCCCATATGCGCAACATCCTCGGCCCGCACCACCCGCTCCAGCCCCGCATCGGCCATCTTCACGCCACCCAGCCCGAAGAACCCCGCCCCCGGCATCCGTCCGCGAAGCTCCGAGATCAACTCAGCCCCGTACTGGTCGCCGCTCGCCTCCCCGGCCGAGAGAAAGATGCGTGGATTGGATGGAATCACGATGCAACCAGTGTAGATTCTTCTCGGGAGGACTGCATGGCCCGGAAGGCATCCGTAAAGAGTTCAGCAAAGTCCCCAACCACCTCACCCATTAGCTCAGGCAAAGCAGCTGCGGCAAAGAGCTTTCGCACCCAGCTCGAGCGGCTCCCCGGCAGCCTCGGCTGGATCATCGCCCGTCTCCCATTCGAGCCATCCGTCGCGTGGAAGAAGATGGTCCGCCTCCGCGTCAAGGTAGAGATCGCCGGCCAGCTCTTCCGAACCTCGCTCTTCCCCGAATCCCAGCACTGTGCAGACCCAGAAGCCAACTCCACCGCAGTCCGCGGCTACTTCGTCTTGGTCAACAAGAAGATGCAGCAGGCCGCCGGAGCCCGTGTCGGCGCAATGGTCGACCTCACCGTCGCCCCCGACCTCGACGAGCGCGAAGCCGAGATGCCGCCCGAGTTCGCAAAGTTGCTCAAAGGCCAGAAGGCCCTCACCAAATGGATGGAGGAGAAACTCAGCGACTCCACCCGCCTCGAGATCGGCAAATGGATCCTCGGCGTCAAAAGCCCCGAGGCCCGCCAGCGCCGTGCCGAACAGATGGCCGAGCGTCTCATGCTCACCATGGAGGGCGAAAAAGTCCTTCCGCCCATCCTCGATGTAGCCTTCCGCCAGAACCCCGCCGCCCGCAAAGGCTGGAACGCCATGAGCCCATCGCATCGCCGCAGCCATCTCATGGGCGTCTTTTACTATCAAACTCCTGAAGGCCGCGAAAATCGCGTCGCAAAGCTCATCGAAGATTGCGCCAGAAAGGCTAACCCATGAGGAACGCAATCTTCTCGCTCCTGCTGGCGGTCATCAGCCGGTTGCTGATTCTCATCGACCGCCGCACCGGTGCATTCAAGCGGGCACTAAGCCTCTTCAAATTTGAAAATGAGCGCATAACCATCACCAGCGGTCACAGACGGTTAGCCGCTGTCTTTGTCTCAGCAGGCGAAGACGCTCCGACCGCTCTAATCTGTCATGGCATCGGAGAGATAGCCGAATACTGGGGACAGGTGCAGCGCCTGCTGCAGTCGATGGGCATCTCGTCTCTGGTCTTCAACTACTCCGGCTACGGCAAAAGCACCGGCATCCCCAGCGCCGCGCACTGCGAAGAAGACGCAATCGCAGCCTGTGAAGAGCTCGTTCGCCGAGGCTGCCCATCCATCTTTCTGCTCGGCTTCTCTCTAGGAACCGGCGTCGCGACCTCAGTCGCCTCACGTCTTCCGGTAGAAGGCCTTGTTCTCTGCGAAGGCTTTTCAAGCCTTCGCGACGCAGCCGTATCCATCGGCTTTCCCCACTGGCTGACGCTCACCGTACCCAACCTCTGGCGCACCGCGCAGCGAGTGGCCGAACTGACACTGCCCATCCTCGTAATGCACAGCGATAAAGACGACCTGTTCCCGTTGGCAATGGCGAAGCAGGTCGCCTGCGCCGCCGGCGATCGAGGCCAATTGATCGTCCTCAAGGGCCTGTTCCACAACGAGCCCATCTTCTTCCCCACCAAAGCCTACTGGGACCCCGTCGCCGAATGGATGCTCCAGCACACCGCCGCCAGCATTCAGCGACAGGCTGGCTGACCCATCAAACATAGCCGCAAGACGCAGAAATCTCACGCAGGCCTTAAGCTTAATTGGAGAATTTCAGAAAAGAAGCTTCTGTCGAGTTGCTTACCGCGCTTTTGGTGTTGCTCACTTCAATGACCACAAACAGGTCGTCGTCATTGAACGGCTGGCCTCCTACAAATTCCACAGAAGCCACGTCTGCAAGGTCACAGGACTCGTCGATCATCACGTGAACGTCAAGGTCCAGGGGAAGCTGTATCAGTTTGTTCACCAAGTCAGAGACTGTCATAATTTTCCAACTTTTCAGCCCGGATTTCAGGTTTTCCAATACTACTGATGCGATCCGGTCCACATTGGTTTTTCTTTTTGTTCAAAGAAAATCGCGCTAAGACATTGATTCCGCGTTGAGCGGTTCAAGCGTCCCACCCTCAGAGTTCATTCCGACCTCCTGATCTTTGTACTGCAGCTGGTACAACTTCCAGTACAGCCCCCGCTGCACCAGCAACTCCTGGTGCGTCCCACGCTCGCGCAGTTGCCCCTTGTGCATCACCAGAATCGTATCCGCCCGCTGAATCGTCGACAGCCGGTGCGCGATAAGAATCGACGTCCGCCCCGTAATCATCCGCGACAGCGCCAGCCTAACCCGCTGCTCCGTCTCCGTATCCACCGACGAGGTCGCCTCGTCCAGAATTAAAATCCCAGGATTATGCGCCAGTGCCCGTGCAAAGCTGATCAGCTGCTTCTGTCCGGTAGACAACGTAGCCCCACGCTCCCGCACCGGTTCGTTGAACTGCTCCGGCAGCGACCGTATAAACTCGCCTACGTTCACGTCGTCGGCCGCCTCTTCCAGCTGCTGATCTGTAATCCACTTCGACCCCAGCCGGATGTTGTCCGCCACCGTCCCCGTAAACAGGAACGGGTCCTGCAGCACCACGCCGAACCGCCGCCTGAGCGCCTGCAGATCCTGCTCACGCACATCCACGCCATCCACCAGGATGCTGCCGCGCTGTATGTCGTAGAAACGCATCATCAGCCCGATGATCGTCGTCTTCCCCGCGCCCGTGTGACCCACGATAGCCGCCGTCTCATCCGGCTCGACAACAAAGCTCACGCCGCTCAGAATCCACTCGATATCCGCGAACGAAGCCAGCTCCCCGTCCTTCGCCGCCGCGATCCTCCTCTTCTGCGCCTCATCCAGCCGCTGATACGTGAACCAGACATTGCGAAACTCCACGCGACCCGAACCATCGCCAGCCACCGCCACCGCAGGCGACACGATCTCCGCCTGCGTATCCAGCAGCTTGAAGATCCTCTCGCTCGCCGCCATCGCCGCCTGCAGGATGTTGTACTTGTCGCTTAAATCCTGTATCGGCCTGAAGAACCGCTGCGCATACTGAATAAACGCAATCAGCACGCCCACTGTAACGCCGCCGAAGATCCCCGGCGCGACCCGTGCCACCCCCGGGAACAGGCTCAGAAAATGTTCATTGCGTAGCACCGCCTGCCCACCCTGCCAGACCACCAGCGCAATCGCCGCCGAGCTCAAAAACTCCACCACCGGGTAGTACAGCGCGTACGCGAAGATCGCGTCGGTCCACGCAATCTTGTTCTCCATGTTCACCTCGGAGAACGAGTCAAACGCCCGCTTCTCGCGGTTGAACAGCTGCACCACCGCCATTCCCGACACGTACTCCTGCATGAACGAATTGATCTTCGCCGTAGCCGACCGCTGCCGCCGATAGCTGTCCCGCACATGCTTGCGAAACACCTTCGTCGCAGCCAGTATCAGCGGAATCACACTCAGCGCCAGCAGCGCCAGCGCCCAGTTCATCCGCATCATCACGATAACGATGAACGCCAGAATAAACACGTCCTCAAAGATAGCCAGCACGCCCGACGTAAACATCTCGTTCAGCGCGTCCACGTCTGACGTCACCCGCGTCACCAGCCGTCCCACCGGGTTATGGTCGAAGAACCCCGGATGCATCTCCTGCAGGTGCCGGAATATCTGGCTCCGCAGGTCGAACATGATCTTCTGCCCCGTCCACTGCATCAGGTACGTCTGCAGAAACTCCAGCGCAAACGTCAGCAGCAGCGTCCCCAGGTACAGAATGCCCAGCTCCGTAATCCCCGTCATGGGGTCCGTGCTCAGGTGCTGCGAAGCCCAGCTCGGATGCGCCCGCATCTCCATCGACGGCGCCGTCAGATACGTATCCACCGCCACCTTTACCAGGTAGGGCCCCAGCACATCGCTCCCCGCCTTGATCACGATCGCAAACGCCGACAGCGTAGCCTGCAGCTTATAAGGCCGCAGATAGGTCAACAACCGCCGCATTAACCTGCCGTCGTAGACCTTCCCTACAACGTCGTCGTCATGTACAGCCTTCTTCTCTATCTCTTTTGTCTTGTTTTCGTCTGCCATGCGGTTGTCTTTATTCTAGATGGTTTCGGCCCCCAGCCGGATTCCATTCCGGCTCTCTTTTCACGAATCACCGCATCGCCACCGTCTTCTGCGCGCCGCCATGTTGCTCAACCGCCTCCATCGCCGCCCCTGCCACCACCCCCTGCCCGTTCCGCTGCGCAAACACCACCACCCGCTCCTTCGCCGCCTCCGCATCCGCCGGAGCCGTCAACTCAAACTTCACCGGCCCCTTCGCCAGATCCTGCACACTCCCAATCCTCACCAACGACCGCACCACCCCCGCATGATGCAGCACCCGCCCGCCGTTCTCTCCGCCCTTCACATTTGTCGTAGCCGAAGGATCAACCAGCGCCGCAAACAAATCCCCCTTACCCAGTTCACCCGCGCCCGACACCACCCCCGACACCCGCCGCCCATCCACCGCCAACTCCCCCAGCGTCAGCCTCACTTTCGCACTCTGCGCTGCATGCAGAATCGCCTGCCGAGCCTTAGCCGCATCGTTGCCTACAAATTGCTCTGTGCCATCCACCACCATCTGCGGCGTATAAACATCATTCAGATTGAAACGCCCGGCGTAGCTGTTCTGTCTCTCCGTGTACTGGTGCGACGAGAAGCGATCGTGCCACCCCAACCCTTCCCAGTAGTCCACATGCTCTTCGAGCACAATAATCTCCGCCCCCGCCACCGGCTGCTCCTGGTCCAGCTTCATCAGCAGCGCATCCGCCGGCGGACAACTCGAACACCCCTCCGAAGTAAACAGCTCCACCACCACCGGAGTCCGAGTCTGTCCCACCGCAGTCACCCCGGTAAGCAGCAACATCAAACCGCCAACACTCGCATTACAAAGTAAATATCGTCCCATGGCATCACACCCCCCAATAAGACGCCCCAACCCCGCCGAAGATACAAACGCAAAAAGAATCTCCATGAAACAATCAATAGAAAGAAAGATAAAGAAATTCGTTAAAAAGAAAGACAAAGAAATCCGGTAGAAAGAAAGACAAAGAAATCCGGTAAAGAGCCCAAAATTTCCGGCCCGGCTTTTATCCGTCTTTATCCCTTTTATCCGCGTTAAGCTTTCATCCTGAGCGCCCATGAACCCCCTCGGCCTCTACATCTCGATCCCGTTCTGCCGCGCCAAGTGCACCTTCTGCAACTTCGCCTCCGACGCCTTCGCCCCCGCCCGCATGTCGCGCTACATCGACCGCCTCTGCCAGGAGATCGCCTCCTCCTGTTCCTCTACTCCCGAGCAGGCTTACCTGCCCGAGAATATAGACACCCTCTACCTCGGCGGCGGAACCCCCAGCCTCCTCGAGCCTGCCCACATCCATCAGCTCTTCACCGCCATCGCCGCGCACTTCATCCTCTCACCCACCGCCGAGATCACCCTCGAGTGCGCCCCCGGCCAGCTCACCCCCGCGACCCTCGAAGCCTTCCAGCATCGCGGTCTCAACCGCGTCTCGCTCGGCCTCCAGTCCTTCATCGACCGCGAGTCCACCGCCATCGGCCGCCTCCACACTGCGCATATCTGCCTCGACGAACTTGCCCGCCTCCGCACCGCCGGCGTTACCAACATCAGTCTCGACCTAATCTGCGGCCTCCCCCACCAGACCCGGCACAGCTGGCTCTCATCCCTCAACACAGCAATCGAAACTCAAGTCCCGCACATCAGCGTCTACATGCTCGAGATCGACGAAGACTCCCGCCTAGGCAAGGAAATCCTCACCCACGGCCCCCGCTACAGCGCCGCTGCCGTCCCCACCGAAGACGAATCCGCCGACTGGTATCAACTAGCCTGCGACCGCCTCAACGCCGCCGGCATCCACCAGTACGAGATCTCCAACTTCGCGCGCGAAGGTCACCAGTCGCTGCACAACCTCAAGTACTGGCGTCGCGACCCCTACCTCGGCCTCGGCCTCGACGCCCACTCCATGCTCCTCACCGCCACCGGCGCCGTCCGCTTCTCCAACACTGACGACCTTGATACTTACTCGGCAGACCTCCACTCCGCCCCACTCCCGCTCTATCAACCCTCGCAGCCCCTGCCCACCCCTGAGATCAACCACATCACCGCTACCGAAGCTTTCGAAGAGTCCCTCTTCCTCGGCCTCCGCCTGAATTCCGGCATCAGCCTCACCGCCCTCCGCAACGAATTCGGCGCAGCCATCGTAGAAGAAACCATACCCGCCATTGAAGAACTCTGCGAAGCCAACCTGCTCCACCACACCGAAGACCGCGTCGCCCTCACCGACCGCGGCCGCGCCCTCTCGAACGAAGTCTTCAGCCACCTCCTGTTCACCGCTGTTTGATTATCGCAAGACTATAAGAAGTAGGTCAGTCTGAAGTGTCTGGCGTTCGGCCTGTCCAAGAGAATGTAAAGATCGCGCTAAAGGCGAAGCCAAAGAAAGCATAAGCAAGGCGGTAATAATGATTGGTGGCGCCTCCATACCGCGTTTATCCCCCCATAACATGAAAAAGTTAGGACAACGATAACTATTCCGAAGTAAATGAGGAATAATGTGGCACAAGCTTCAGCCACCGTTATTATTAGCTGTTGCCATTTTCTTTATGAATAGGAATACAGCAAGTCAAAATGCATAGCGGTATTCAGTACGGAATATCTCGTGATACCAGGTCTGCGAAGTTAGAGCTATGCCGTATCCAAAATACAAAGATTGATGTTTGTGGAATGATACGCGCGGACCTATTTTGAGATTGACGATGTTTACCCCTGCAGTACTTGGGTTTGCAGGTCCAGTTACATATCCGCCGCGTACGTTCCATCCGACTAGTTCAAGGACGCCTGCGAGATGTAGCTGCTCATTATTCACAAACTGGAAACTTGGTCCTACTCCATAGAAAAATACGTCTCCAGCAAAGCCATGAGGAGCAGTTGCTGTTGGGACGCCTGCTGACGAACTAAGAGGGTGTGTGTCCCCGATTTCTCCTTCTACCGCGAGACGATCCGATAGTCTTTGGTAGTAGAGAAGAGAAGGTTCGATGCTGGCGTGGTTTGTGCCCAGACCTTTACTCGCAGAACCCGATGGCAAGAATGCTTTGAATTGCAGAGTGAGGTTACCGCTGGAAAAAACTAGCGGCGCCGCTTTAATCCCAAGATGTATATCATTGATTCCACCGGCGCTTGGGAATATCAATGTTGAACCGGGAGCAGCAACAGGCTGAAGCCAGCGAAATGGGAGTTCTACGAAGATAGAGACGCGAGGACCGTGAGCATATTCACCTAAGAAATATAGTTGCTGGAAGTTGATATCTTTAGGAACGCCATTGCCCGGACCGGGAGAGTTGCGATCATAAGCCGGGTTAGTTGTTGGGGTTATAAATCTATAGCAACCGCATTTTGCATAGAAGAACTCGGCCCGATCGGGTGTCTTGTCATCGAGGGCTGCATCGAAACGAATGCGAACTTCAGAACTAATAACCGCATCATCAATGTATCCAACCATGCTCGGATTTATTGTTGCTCTTGTGCTTTTCTCAGTGGGAGGCTTTGGGGGTTTGGGCGGAGCAGTCGTGGTTTGAAGCCAGCGTAGACTCAGGTTCTTAGGATAGTTAAGCTTGTTGCCGGAGTCGAAGATAGACGACGTACGATATTCTGCGGCAGAAAGCAGCATAGGGGCTGAATAGCTGGCAGGGAAATCGGGATAGTGTTGATCACTTATAAGTGTCGGCTGTTCGGCAAAACTTCCAGCAGTAGAGAGGGCCAGGCCAAGCAGAAGGAAACGTATTCTCGATCCGGATAGATGCATTAGGGACTCCTAGAAATAAATTTGGTGTTGCTTCTTAGCGCCGGCCTCCTAATTTGGCCTGTAAGTTATTGTAGGGTTCGCTAAGTAATTGCCTATCCCGTGTTGATAGATGTGGTAGTATCTCGGTTACATTGGCGAGCGCTGCGTTTGCACCAGCTCTGTCGCCACGCTGAAGATCACCCTGGGCAAGGTCAAGATAATTATTTCCTATATTGTTATAAAGAGCACTGCTAACTTTGTCTTGGTCTACTCGCTTTACGAGATCGAGCGCCTGATCGGTCAATGCCCTTGCTCTGGCTGGGTCCCGTGGTTGAAGCAATTGACCCGTCAACTGAAGAGATTCGGCGAGTTTTACCGAGAGAGACGGCGTCGGCCGAGCCAGTCTTTCAAGAAGTTCCAGGGCTCGCTGGCTTTGTATAAGTGCTAGCTGAGGTTGATCGCCGTTCCCCAACATCCTCGCCTGATTGCTATAGTAATTTGCAAGTTCTGTTGCGTATTCTCGATTTTCTGGAGCCGTTGCAGCCAGTTGTACTGTAAGAGAGATGGCCTTACCGTAAAACTCCTGTGCTTCTTTTGGTTGACCTGCAGTCTCAAAGACAATTGCATAGTCATTGTAGACCCGTGCAAGGTCTTGAGCAGGGCTGGGGTTCGAGCTGTCCGCATCAGGCTTGAGGCTTGATCCTAATGGTTCCAGTAACTCGATTGCTCTACGGAAGTCTGACTGTACTCCTTGAGCATCCTTCTCGCCAAAGCGAATAATTCCACGATTATAATATGTGCGAGCTAGCTCCTGCTGGTAGATAGGATTGCGTGGCTCTTGCGTATGCAGATCTTCCTGCAATCGAATCGCTTCACTATACTCTTTCTCAGCATCCGCGGGACCGTATGAGTTGAATTGCACCCCACTGGCCAGTGCATCTCGTATTGTCTCGCCTAGCCAGTTGTGCGAGTAAGCCAGCGATTGGCGTAACTCATTTTGAGTAGGAAACTGTTTTTCCAGAGCTTCAAAACTAGAGATGGAATTGTTATATTCGAGCGCCGCATCTTGATACCTTCCCATTAGGCGGTCGATATCCCCGAGGCGGGAGTGTGCCTGGGCTTGTTCGATGCGAAGGGCTGAATCCGAAGCGTTCTTCTGCAGGAGGTTGTTGTAGAAGATCTGAGCCTTGTCGAGAAGGCTCTTGCGGAGTTCTTCCATCTGAGGAATGTCCGTTGCTTCGCGGGCTTGTTGGCCGCCCGCTGAGGAAAGGCTCTCGTCGACCGCCTTTCGCGCATAACGCAGATTGTCCTCCGCACGAGTTGTCTGTTGCCAAGCGAAATAGGCTAAAAAGAGCGCAATCAGAAAGAGGCACCCTAGAATGCCTGCAGCCCACTCGGTCTGGCGGAGCCGCTTTTGGCGCTCCTTCGTTCTTTCGGCAGCTAGTTGCGCCCTTTCTGCCTCGCTGAGGTTAAGGAAGTTGATCACCTGAGGAAAGAATGAGTTGTAACGCTGAGCCCATTCCGCGGTCGGCTGGTTCTCAAACATCCACTTCTGTCCTACTTCGAGTTCCGGATTACGCCATAGGCCAGCCCTACCCTTTTTGAACCACATTGCGGCATCGGAGAGGCGGCTATAGATGTCGGCTGAAGCTCTTTCCTGGTCAGCCCATCCGACCAGTCGAGTCCAACAGCGCATTAGGCTTTCGTGCGATAGGTCGACGATGGATTTGTCTTCGAGAGGCACGTCAGCAGGCGGCATGAGAAAGGAACGTCCCGGCCGGCGAAAGATTTCGACGATCTGGATGACTTCTTCCTTGGTGGCTCGGGTTACTACTGCAAGGTCTTCTATCGAGGTTGGGCGGCGGATTCCGCGGCTGTCGGAGAAGGTGTCGGTTAGCGCCTTGAAGATTCGTTCTGCGACTTTCTTTGCGTCATCGTTGCCGACTTCTTCATAGGCCTCTTCGGCGTGGATAGACAGGGCCCGCCGGAAGGTTCCGATTGCTTCATAGTCTTCTATGTCTATTGCTGGGGTGGAGGCGGATCTTTGTGCCCAGTGGTCCCAGGTTCGCATTAGTGCGTGTTGCAGGATGGGCAACTGGTCGTACTCATCGCCGAAGTCATTCAGCAGTCGGAGGACTAACCGCTGCGAGATGCTTCCGCTTCCGACCGCGACCGGTCCAGTGATGGCGGATCGCAGCTCGTCGCGGGTCATACGAGGCACGAGGTAGAGGCCGCTGTTGACGGCTTCGGGCAGGCCGGCGAAGTCCATGCAGTCACCGATGAAATCGGAGCGCATGGTGATGACGATGTAGATCGGCAACTCTGTCTGTTGCACGGCTTCGAGGAGCAGCTTTACGAAAGCTACTGCTTCGTTCTTTGAGTTTTCCAACTGCAGGTTTCTGCGGAAACGAAAGAGCTCTTCGAACTGGTCGACGACGATCAACAGGTTGTCCTGTGAGAGCACTCTTGCCTGGCGGACTGCTTCTACTAGGCCCCGAGTACCCCTTTGGAGTGTGGCTTCCAACAGGATGCTGTTGGTGCTCTCCAGCTCTCCGGTGATTCCGAGCACCTCGGGGGCGTTGAGGGCTGCGGCCAGATGGCGGACCGGGTCCTCGCCGGGGCGCATGATTGCCACGCGCCAGCTTGAGCTGGTGTTGACCATAAAGCCACCGTAGAGGGACGGGATGAGGCCGGAGCGCACCAGAGATGATTTGCCGCTTCCCGATGTGCCTACTATCGAGAGGAAGCGGGAGAGGCGCAACCTCCGCAACAGCTCGTCGATTTCCTTCTCGCGCCCGAAGAATAGGTGATCTTCATCAGCCTCGAACGGACGCAAACCCGGAAAGGGGTTGAACATGAGCCTCGATTCCTTCTTCAGGGTCGTATGGACGCAATAAACGACTGCAGAGCACCGGAAGAAAAGTTGGCCGGTTGAAGTAGCACTGGGGCCTCATGGGTCCTGAAGCGTTCTTTTTCGCTGGTCTGTGTTCCGACGCAGCATATGGTGACTGCGGGCAACGGTCCGGTTCGACCGTAGCCGACGCTTTTCTGCACCTCTCTGAGCTTGCGGCGAACCCATCCTTCGTTGGTGCTGCCGAAAAAGATCAATACTCCATCGCAAACACGCAGGTTTTCTTCATGGCATTGCCGCGTGTCTGCCTCATCCCCATCCCATGAAGGGTGAAGAACTTCGAAGCCTTTGTCGAACAGCGCGTCGGCGTAGGGTGCAACGATGGTCGCATCTCGTGCGTCGTAGATCAGATAGATCTGGCGAGGCCTTTCGCTTGTGGCCGCTACTTCTGCGCTGGACTTTTGCTCGTGCGACGTTGGCTCTTTGAGGCGGTCGTGAATGACCGTTCGCAGATCTTCGAACAGGGTTTCGAGCAGGTCGGCTCCTCCATGCAGCCTAGGATCCATTCGAAAGCTGTTGATTACCTTCGCCTGCCGTTCATCTTCTACCTGGAGGCCGGTGGGAATCCAGAGGAGGCGGACGAAGTTTCCCTGTTCACTTCTTTCTATGGCGAGTTCATTCTGGATTTCCAGAAGCGATGCGTTGCTGCCTTCAGGAACGAAGCCGTAGTTCCTGCCTACCAGATGAATCGACATTCTGCACCGGGCGAGGTCCTCCTGGAGGGAGGTCTTCATCTCGGTTGCGACTAGAGGCAGGCCTCGCGCGGGCAGCACTGTGTAGCCGTGCTGTTGCAGGTCGCGGCGCAGCGCTTCACGCTGCTCCTTGAGATCGGTGGTTGTCTCGGCCAGAAAGATTGCTTCTTTATGGCTGGGCTCGAACCCTGCTATTGCGGTCTGCTGCCCGCTCTGCAAGAGATCCAGCAGATCTGCGATATCGTGCGCGAGATCGTCGAGCTTCATCCAGAAGTCGCGCTGCGCTTCGGGGCCGAAGACTTCATCGAGTTCGCGGACGCGACCAGACTGCGGGTCGACATGGAAGAACTCATATCCGAGGAGCGGTTGAAGTTGGGGCAGGTCCATCTCGCGCGGGATCGGGGTCTTCATGACTTTGAAGATCCGGGCTTTATCGTGGAAGTTGACGCCGCCTTGTGCTTCGGCGGCCTTCCAGAACTCAATGAGCTCGCGGCGGGTCCACTCCGACCTAACGTAGCGCGGGGAGACGACGGTGATGAGGACGGCAGCACACTTCAATTTTTCGACGAGTGTGTTCTCGAATACGTCATTGCCCGCGAGCTTTGGATCGCGCCAGATATGGGGCGTTTCACCGAGGAACTGGCCCACGCGAAGCTCAAGTGCGCGGTGGAGGTTGGTAATCCACCCTTTGCTGCTATCTACCAGACCGACGTTGTCGATATGGCAGTAGCTGATGAAGGCATCGCAATCGAAGCTCATATCGCTGATCTCCAAAGTATCTGGTTATCGAACGTATCTTCTGGCCCCGTGCTCCTAGGTTGAACTATAGAGTTCCGCCACTCGAGAGTCCATTGACAATTCGAACATAGTAGCTCGCTTGTTACGCGGCTGGCGGATGGAGCGGGCCGGCACCTAACTGGCGTCTGAGAAGTGAGAGACGGGTTTGGGAGATTATCGGATACATCAATCCAGGCGCACACCTTTTCTGCCTGCGTCATTTGAGCGACAAAGGAGAGCGCGAAGGAAGTTCTGCCGGAGCATTCGGGATTTCGGTAATGGCTCCCAGAGACAGGCCGCCTTCCAGCAGTTCATCGATAGTCTGAATTTCAGTGGCCGCAACCAGCCGTGCTTGCGATGCTAGCATCATCTTTCTCTGCTGTGCAGTGTAAACCAGCGTGTTCATCGGATAGGCGGGTCGTTCAAACTCCGCAAGCGGGAAGCGAGAACTCCCCGCGCCCGCACCGAAGGGCAAAAGAGCGCGACCACAGTGTTTGAGCGGCGGCGACGTCGGAAAGACTACGACTCTGGACGCCATCGCGTTGCAGTGCGGAAGGCTGCAGCTATCCGACAATGCGGAAGTCTTCCTGTTCTTGTTCGTGCGGGTTGTCCCATCCTCCGGGCGGGACGAGATTCTGGCAGGCGTCCTGGGGCCCCCAGGTTTGGGGTTCGTAGATGTGGACCGGGGTGTTTGCTTTGAGCACCGGATCGACAATACGCCACGCCTCTTCGACGTAATCCTGGCGTGCGAATAAGGTTTCGTCGCCGGCCATCGCATCGGTGAGAACGCGTTCATATGCTTCCATCTCTTCGGGGCGCGGATGGTGGCTGGCTACGAGCTCTACTGCCTTGCGGGGGCCGGTCCCGGAGGGGGACGTGACCGAGACTGCCATCGCAACCGTGTTCTCGGGGCTGATGCGGAAACGCATATAGTTCTGTGGAGTCTCGGGCTCGGTTATGTTGGTTTTGGGGGGCTTGCGAAAGCGAGCCATCACCTCCGTGCAGGTGACTGGCATATTTTTTCCCGTACGAATGTAGAAGGGCACGCCATCCCAGCGCCAGGATTTGATTTCGAGGCGCAGTGCGGCGAAGGTCTCGACCTGCGAGTTGGGTGCGACGCCTTTCTCGTCGAGATAACCGCGAAATTGTCCGCGGACGAGATCCTTAGGATCGATCGCAGGGATCTCGCGGAGAACTTTGACCTTTTCGTTGCGGAGAGCCTCACTGTCTTTACCTGAGGCACACTCCATGGCGAGATTGCACATAACCTGAAAGATGTGATTCTGGATGACGTCGCGAATGGCGCCGGTCTGGTCGTAAAAAGCACCACGGCCCTGAATGCCAAAGTTTTCCGCCATGGTGATCTGTACGCTCTCGATGTAGTAGCGGTTCCAGAGTGGCTCGAGGACGGTGTTCTGGAAACGGAAGGAGACCATGTTGTGGACGGGTTCCTTGGCGAGGTAGTGGTCGATCCGAAAGATGGAGGACTCGGGAAATGCGGAGAGCAGGATTCGATTGAGTTCCTGTGCGGAGGCGAGGTCGTGGCCGAACGGCTTCTCGACGATCATGCGCGCGCCCTTGGCGGAGCCGGAGGCTACAAGCTGCTCCACTACTTTTTCGAAGAGCGAGGGGGGGATCGCGAGATAGTGCGCAGGGGCGTGGGCGTCGCCGAGCTCTTTGCGGAGCGCGGTGAAGGTGGCGGGGTCGGCGTAGTCACCGTCGACGTAGCGGAGCAGTGAGTTGAGCTTCTCCCACGCGGGTTGGTCGAGGCCTCCGTGCTGTTCGAGCGAGTCTTTTGCGCGGGCTTTGAGTTGATCGAGGTTCCAGCCGGCTTTGGCGACGCCGACGACGGGGACGTTGAGGGTTCGGCGTTTGATCATCGCCTGCAGGGCCGGAAAGATCTTCTTGTAGGCGAGGTCGCCGGTGGCGCCGAAGAAGACGAGCGCGTCGGAATGCGGCTGACTCATATTTCAATTCTCCATTTGGCCAAGCTTATCGATTATTTCGTGGCTGGCTTTTCGAGATGGCCGCCGAACTCGTAGCGCATCGCGGATAAAAGCTGATCGGAGTAATCTGCCTGTCCTCGCGAGCTGAATCTCTCGTAGAGCGCAGTGGTGAGGACCAGTGCAGGTACGCCTTCGTCGATGGCGGCTTTGACGGTCCAGCGGCCTTCGCCTGAGTCGGAGACTCGGCCGCCAAATTTCTTGAGCGCGGGATCCTGTGCGAGCGCGGATGCGGTGAGGTCGAGCAGCCATGATGCGATGACGCTGCCGCGGCGCCAGACTTCGGCGACATCGGGGAGGTTGAAGTCGTACTGGTAGTGCTCGGGCTCGCGCAGCGGCGTGGTCTCGGCGTCGATCTCGCCGGTGTGTTTGCCGATGTTCGCGGCTTTGAGGATGCCGAGCCCCTCGGCGTAGGCCGCCATGATTCCGTATTCAATTCCGTTATGAACCATCTTGACGAAGTGCCCGCCGCCGCTCCCACCGCAGTGGAGATAGCCCTGCACGGCGGTGCCAGGATCCTTCTCACGGCCAGGGGTGGCGGGTATGTTGCCGGCGCCGGGAGCGATGGTTTTAAAGATAGGGTCGAGGTGTTCAACGACGGCTTTTGGGCCGCCAATCATCATGCAGTAGCCGCGTTCGAGTCCCCACACTCCGCCGCTGGTGCCGACGTCGACGTAGTTGATACCTTTGGCGGCGAGCTCTTTGGCGCGACGGATGTCGTCTATGTAATAGGAGTTGCCGCCATCGATGAGGATGTCACCCGCTTCGAGATGCGGCGCGATTTGAGCGATGGTCTGCTCTACGACTCCTGCAGGGATCATGAGCCAAATGGCGCGAGGCGTTGCAAGCTTGCCAACAAGATCTGGTAACGAGGAAGAGCCAGTGACGTTGTTCTCTTTGGCGAGGTCTGCGACGGCCTGCGGTGATCTATTAAAGACGACGCATTCGTGGCCGGATTTTATAAGGCGGCGAACCATATTCGATCCCATTCTTCCAAGTCCAACCATTCCTAGTTGCATTTGTGCTCCTTATCGATAGCTACAGGACGCTATGGTGAGATTACTCTTTTTAATGTCGGTGGATGTTACGGGATGTGGGTTTGATTAACGAATATGGAGTTCCGGTACTAATCAGGTTCTGTGGATCACTCTGCCCTCACAACCCTGGAGGGATCGCATTTTGTGGCCAGTCTAGACGCTGCCCTTGAAGGGCGGACCTACATCTCTCCGTTTGTGCCCACGTGAATATTTATGAAGGATTATGTTTCTCGCTGTAATTCCGGCTTCCGCTAGAAGGCAACCTTCAACGCGAGTTGAATCACACGAGAACTAACTGACGTGCGTTGAATGACACCAAATGCCGGAGAGGCGAAGTCATTATCCGGATTCGCAAATTGCGGATGATTGAGCGCGTTAAAGAATTCGCTACGGAACTCCAGGCTGCTCCCTTCCACGGGGCAACTTGCATTTCAGTATCTTCGAGAAGGCAATATCGACGTTTGCTTGTCCAGGGCCATTTGCTACTCCTGTGCGGCTATCCCCAAAACCAGTCCCCGTTCCATCGGTGCCGATTACCGGAGGTGTCGTAAAGCACGAGTTGTTGAAATAGTTTCCCAGTTTCGAATTGAGCGGGCCTCCCGTCACAAATTGAGAGTTTGTACAGCGGCCCGTCAGCTCCGCCCTGTCTTCACTGATTCCAAAAACGTTTCGGGGATTAGTGTAAGCGATCGTCAGGGCATTGCCCGATTGCACGGTCACTGTGGACGCAAGGGTCCAGCCTCCAAGAATTGCGCGTTGAATCTGGTTACCTGCATCGGGCATCGCCCAGGTCCCGCTTATAGCAAACCGGTGCGTACGATCAAAACTCGCTCGTCCCCAGCGCTGGCTGGGAGAGTTCTGATCTCCCAGGGTGACTTGATTTCCCGATGATGTCGAATTGATATCCGCGCCATCAGTATCCAACGTCTTCGAGAAGGTGTAAGACGCGAGAAACTGAAAGCCATGTCCTAGCAATTTTGTCAGGCTCATCTCAAGGCCGTTGTACCAGGAACTTCCCTCCGACTCCATCTCTATACCGGAATCTGATGGTATCCCCAGTATTGGGAGCCGCGAGGGAATGTTCGCGATCGTGTTCGTAATTACTCCTCTTACTGGATTCGATGCGGAAGCGGATTGCGCCTGATTGAAAGAGCGTTGACGCACCAGGTGCAGCCCTCGAGTTCCCACGTATCCCGCTTCGAGTAACCAGGCATTCCGTGGTTCAACCTGAACATTCAAGGAGTACTGATGAATGATCGCTGGTCGAAAATTAGGGGACACGGCGTATACGGTTGTTGAGGACGCAGGGAAGTAAGGCGAAAACTCAGGGAACGACTCAGGAGTGGGAAAAGGCTGCTGAAAAGGTGATTGGAAAGTCGCATTCGCGTTGGACAGTCCTGAAAGAATACGGAATTCCGAGAACGGGGCCCCAAATATATTTTGATAGAAGGCTTGGCCCGTTGGACGTGAGTAATAGATGCCGTACCCTCCTCTTAAAACCGATCGAATCAAATGCGGCAGAAGCTGTTGTGAAAACCCGATTCTCGGTGCAATCGTATTTTGTCCGACTCCGTAGTTGCCGTACGTATTGTCGACCCGCATCACACCTTGCGGAAGCGTCCCCGAAAAATTGGAAGCGACAAGATAGCCTGCAAGACTCCCGTTAGGCGGAGGATTAGGATCAGCTTTGCTGAAATCGAAGGATGTGTTCCTACCTAAGTTGTCTCCGAATTCGCCGAACCGTTCATATCGCACGCCTAGGTTGAGAGTCAGGGAACTGCTAACGTGATAGTTGTCCTGGGCAAATGCGACACCCTCCCACGCCCTATATTCTCGAGTCGTCAGCCCAAACGCATCGATTGACGAATAGACATTGCTGAAGGCGGATCCATTACCCTGCGCGCTAAGACCCAGCAAAAAATCTGGCCAGCTAAGAAAATTCGCAAAGGACGCAAGCCCTATCAGATCAATGTTGTCCTGAACCCTTGTCACGGATCCTCCCAGGCGTCCCGTGTGGGCCCCGTGAATAAAACTGAGGCTATCGCTGAAAACAAAACTGTTCTGAGTTATCGTGCGAGGAAATCCGGAGGCGAAACTTATCGAGCCAAGGATTCGCAAACTCGGAAGCTCATTGTTGTCATTCATCTCTCCTTCAGCAACTCCTACATCTGACCACTTGAACGGAGCCTCCGCCTGTGTGCTGGTCTTCGTGCGCACATACCCGAACTGCGCTTCGTTCAGCCAGCCATTGCGAAAGCTATCGGTTCGAGCGAGGGAAAGCACCTGAAAGTCTGACTCGCTCGGGCTTGGGAATCCAGGTACGTTGCCCGCCGGATTGGCGCCATTACCCGGGAAAGTAACGGTTTCGCTCCCTGGAGCAAAGAGATATCGGACCCTAAATCCGCCATTAGAAGTAGTCAAGTAATCGACGTTCGCCAAAAATTGGTTTTCGCTGAAGTGGCACGGCCTCGAGAAGACTGAGAGACCCTGTAGGGCGAACGGCGTCGTTGGGTCTATAGTTTGCGGCGTTGGAATCAGGAAAGATCCGTCCGGGAGCTTAAAGTTCAACAGGTTCAAAGCAACGAGATTGATGTTTGAGCCGTCTGCTTTCACGGCCTCGCCTCCCAAAGCGCCGGCCATTCCACCAAACAACCTTCCAAGCGCTGGCGGAGATCTATCATCCGATAGCGGCGGTTCGTTAAGACTCGCGGAGCAGGCAACCCGCGACTGACCGGAAGCTACACCATTTAACTGGCGCGTCCCCTGATACGAACTGAAGAAGAGCAACTTGTCCTTCTTGATAGGGCCGCCGAAGGCAAACCCGAATTGATTCTCTTTAAGCACTGGACGCCGCTGCCCGGTTCGATTGAGAAAATAGTCGTTTGCGTTGAGAGCTTCGTTCCGGAAAAACTCAAAGACGTGTTCCGTGAAACGCATTTCCGCCCGCTTTAGTGATCACACTGACGTTGGCGCCGGCATAGCGTCCGTAACCAGCATCGTAGAGACCAGTCTGAACCTTAAACTCCTGCAGACTATCGGGATTTGGTAGAGGTATGCCGCCACTCCCGCTTGCACTTCCTTGAACGTCGCTGACACTTACTCCATCCAGAACGAAGTTGTTATCGTACGATCGCGCTCCATGCACGAAGATCCCATCATTGGACGCTGCTATCTGGGACAACGCCGTTCCGCCGAGGCCTAATTCTCCAGCATTGTAAACTCCAACGATCACTCCCGGAGATAGCCCCGCGATCTGAGTAAAGTTTCTGGTGACCAGCGGCAACTCACTCAAAGTAGTCTCGTTCACTACTCGACCGAGAGCAGACGTTTCCGTCTGAATCATCATGGGCTGTGACAGGACCTCGGTAGTCTGCAACTGCGTCGCGATTTGTAAGCGCGGGTCAACTCTGAGTGTTTCGGTGACAGAGATCACTAAACCGGAGAGTGTCAAAGCCCGAAAATCTGGCTTGCTTGTATCCAGCTGATAGTTACCCGGAGGTAGAAGCAGAAAACTGAACCGCCCAAGACTATCGGACACTGCGGAAAAGACCGTATTAGTTTCCTGGTTGGTAAGGCGAAGAGCTGCTTCCGGAATTACCGCACCTGACGGGTCCAGAACCTCACCGGTCAATGCTCCCGTCGCGGTTGTTTGACTCAGAAGAGGTACGTGCACCAACACCCAAACACTGACCGCCAACAACAGAAGTCGCAATACACCGCACTCGCGGAAGTTCGGTCGCGAACCGTAGTTCATAGCGGCCCCCAGGAACCAACTCAACAAGCCCTGGGTAATCTGTCTCTTGTGCCATCAATGCAGGTCCATTCCCACCACACTTCTAGAACGGCTACTTGAAGCATGATGGCAATCTTTAGACTATGAACTTGTCACGCATTATAGTGTTTCTGTGTGAACCAGAATCGGGGGGCTCGAAATAATATTGGTCCGAACCGCTTGTTGGTTAGTCAGTTCGCAGAAATTGCTTGAACCTGGACGCCTTTGGAGGATTCTGTGATCACGACGCACAGAAACATCCGCGAGCACAGACCCGGTCAGTTTCACTCTGGAACCATATGGCACCGGTTGCTCCTATTTGCGGTGGTCATCTTCCTTCTAACGCAAACGATCGCTTCGAACGCACAAAAGCCTATACGCCGAGTCCTGATTTTCAATGACTTTGGCTCTATCTCATCGCCTGGCATTGCACTGCTAGATCAGGCTATTGCTACTGGCTTGGAAACCACTCCATACCAGATCGAGTTGTACAACGAAAACATCGAATCAACGTTGTTTCCAGACGAGGCTTCTCAGCAGCGCATCCGTGATTGGTACCGTGAAAAATATTCAGATCGCAAACCGGATGTGATTATCACGGTTGGGCCTGCTTCCCTCAGGTACATGCTCGAATCGCACTCGCGCTCATTCCCAAACACACCGATTATTTTTTGCGGAACTACAGAGGAGATGGTGCAGCATCTAAAACTCGACGCCGACTTCACAGGTGTATTTGGAGTACCTCAACCTGAGAACACACTTCTCGCAGCGCTGAAATTGCAGCCAGGCACTAGACATGTGTTCGTGACCGGTGGAGTGGGCGGCTTTGATCGGGACTTGGAAGCTATCGCCAAAGAATCCTTTCGTAACTACCAATCGAAGCTCGAGTTTACGTATCTTACAGAACTCGATATGCCATCACTGCTCGAACGTCTAAAACACCTGCCTAGTGACAGCATCGTATACCACACTGCGATGACACAGGACGCCGCAGGATCTCGTTTTATTGACTCTGCTCAATCAGTCCCACTAATAGTGAGTGCAGCGAACGCACCGATTTACGTCATAGATGATGTGGACTTCGGCCGGGGAACTGTGGGAGGGAATCTGATTAGTTGGGAAGCAGACGGTCGCGCTGCCGCCACAATAGTTGCTAGAGTTCTCAACGGAGCGAAGCCACAAAACATCCCCATCGTAAAGAACAACAACGTCTACATGTTCGATTGGCGCACAATGCGCCGCTGGGGCCTCAAGGAAGAAGACCTCCCTCCAGACAGCACTATTCTCTTCCGGGAATTATCGATATGGGAGCGCGCAAAGTGGTATTGGATCAGCGCGCTGTTTATTATTCTCAGCCTCTCCGCTCTTGCAATCTACCTGCAATTCAGCCGGAAGCAACTAAGAATCGCACGAGAGGGCCAGATGCAACTTAGTGGCTTATTGATCGACTCCCAGGAGAAGGAGCGAAGCCGGCTGGCTGCCGAGCTTCACGACGACTTCAGTCAACGCCTGGCCCTCCTGGCACTCGGCTTGGAAATCGCGGAGGAGGCATTACCAGATTCTCCACAAAGTGCCAAACAACAACTTCACGAACTTATCAATTCGGCCAGCGAGATTGGAGCAGACATTCACACTATCTCCCATAGGCTGCATTCCGCCACACTTGACAAATTGGGACTTGTCCCTGGAATTGGCGCTTTATGCCAAGAATTCAAAGACTGGCATGGGATTGAGATTGATTTTTCGTCCGAAGACATTCCAAAGGGTGTTCATTCAGATGTTGCTCTGTGTTTGTTCCGTATTGTTCAGGAAGCGCTTCAGAATCTGAAGAAACACAGTGGTGTTGTAAAGGCCGAAGTGAGGTTGCGTAGAACAGGAAACAGAATACTTGTCTTCATTGGCGACGAAGGCAAGGGATTCGATGCGAGGGCAAACGGTAAGCCAGGTCTAGGTATAAGAAGCATGACGGAACGTGCACACCTCGCCGGCGGACACCTCAAGATTTATTCCGAGCCAGGAAAAGGGACAAGAATTGAAGCAACGGTGCCCATCCTATTGGCAGATGATTCGTCTCCATAGCCAAGCTTGCGAACTTGGTTATGAGGCGATTGTCGGTTCGAAGACTGCTTTATTGCCATCTTTATTATTATCAATAGTATGCGGGATGTTTGAAACAAAAACTTAGTTACAATTCTGCGGCAAATTCGCGAACTCAAATTTGGAAATGTAACTAGAGAAAAACGAACGACCACGATCAGTAAGCCATTGCCGGCACCCTGAACAATGGAAATTGCGAAACCAAAGGTCATTTTCATGTTGGTCGGTTGATCGTCGTGGTAGCTTGGACAGGCTGTCCATTCGTGTCCTTCCTAGAAAGTGATTGCGCCTGAAATCTGCAGCGAATAGCCCTGGAATGTTGACAGGTTTGAGAATTCTTTAAAAGTACTTGGCGCCTAAGCTAACCTTCCGGCTCGGCAACACGACGTTTGTGACGAAGCCCAGGGCGTCGACTCTGTAGTGCTCGGCTGCTTGAGAGAGCGCGATGCCAGGTCCAGTCTTGTTGGTGGTCTGCCACTGTTCGTACGGACGAAAAGGGGGAAGACATTCCCCAGAAGCAATCAGACTCGGCAACATCCAGCCTCCTGTCAATTGTTCACAATGTTCTTTTAGTCCCGTCGGGTCCAATTCGATCGTTTGGATTGCAAGGATTTCGCTTTGGCATGCCAGGGCCAGGGCCCCTAGGTTTTGCGCGAAGCGGTGAGCCAGGAGGTTAGAAGTTCACCACACCGGTGAACTGAAGCGAATAACCTTGAAAGGTTGACCGATCGGCGAATTCTTCGAAGAACTTCATTCCGAGAGTCAATCTCGGAGCTGGAAAAGTGACTTGTGAGGCTACCCCGATTGAGTTGATGGCGTAACGGTCGGCGGCAAGGGCAGGTGTGATGGCGGAGCCGAAATGCGCAGTCGTCTGTCGCGCCTCGTACCCGGTGACCCCGACCTGGAGCCGCAGAGCAGGCTTTAGGAAAGTGAGGTTTCGGACCAGAGAATAGTCAAGATCGAAGGTTTGGCCCGGGTGAGTTTCAGTGCCCTCCTGTTGAGTGTGAAACTCGTACATCTCGAAGGTAGAGAGCGCCCAGGTTTTGTTGCGTGTGAGCGAGAAGGTCTGGCCAGAGGAGATCGCGTTTGTCCAGTATCCGGAGCCGACGTTATTGTTGGCATCGGAGGCATAGCGCCCGGTAGGAGCGAGAAAGCCATAGAGCAGACGGACCGAGACGCGTTCCTTATTCCACCCGAGGATGAATGGCACGTAGTACGAGTCGGCGAAACCGCCGCCGCCGCTGAGGTTTCCGTTGATGTCCGAGGTGAGATCGTTCTTGGCAAAGGGCAGCGTTGCAAGTGCGGAGTAGTGGGCGCCGCCGAGGAGGGTGCGTTTGCTGACCCAGATAATGGAGTTCATGTCCATCAACACCGCGTTGCTTCCGGTCACTGGCTTGGTGACGCCGTGCTCATCTTTCGATTCGTTACGGTAGTAGAAGAGCAACTGGTTTGAGTAGGTAAAGCCGGGCGCGGGAGTGATGCCTGAGTTTGTGGAGGTCATACCAAGCGGGTAGACGCCTCGGCTCTGGGCGTGCGCAGGCAAGGGAGACATCAGCAGCAGAATAGCGAGAACCGCCATGCGAGCCTTGCTCGCGCAGTCTGTCGAGTGGAGAGTTTGCATGCTTTCTCCGGCGGCTATTTGGTAGCGATGTTCTTCCAGAAGCGTTCGAGGCTGTCGCCACCCCCGAAGAGTTGCATGAAGATCGTAGAGTCGGCGAGCAGGATGTCTCCGGGGCGCTCGTTGGTCGGTGGCATCCAGAGGAACATATTGAACGCGGTGTTCCCGGCTTCAATGAACGGGTGACGATGCGACGTATCCACTGGTTGCTGCGCCAGCAGCCGAATCCCGTTGCCGTTGCTGCTTGTGATCGCGTAATGAGGCAAGTGGGGATGGAAGTTGAACGTCGGGACGCCCTCAAGCCAGTCGCGCGTGTCGAGCCCATCGGTCTTGATGAGCGGCTGAAGATCTCTGGTACCCTTGACGATTGCGGGCCGGAGACCCCAGCGGTTCTCGACAGGGACATTGAGACCCTTCATGAGTGAGCGTGTGTATTTGCCGAATCGCTGCTGCCGGGGAACCAGAGGGTCGCCATGGTGCGTGTACTCCAGGGCACGCTCGTTCAGGTCCTGTGAGAATCCAACATCATGGTGCGGGCCGATGATAAGACACGTCCCTTCACGCTTCAGGAAGTTGTGAAGCGCTTCGATCTCCTCGGGCGCCGCCTCCTGTTCCGTGACCATATGGTCCAGACCGAAGACCATGAGCGTGTCGGTGTCGTCGAGAATCCGCTCGTCTATCGGTAGCTTCTGGCCGGCTTGGTCGATGCGCTGGTAAACGGCAACCGGATGTCCAGTGGCCTCGCTGACGAGGTTCTGAAAATCGAGCAGGCTGACATGAAAGAGTTCCAGTGTTCCCGCGATTCCCTGGAGAAACATCTGCTCTGAGAATTCAACGGTTTCGTAATTCGGCCAGGCGACGCGGCGAACCTCGGTCATCGTCGAAAAGCGATTGTCCAACTCGGTGAGATCGCGGTTTGCTTCCCACGGGTAGCTCCACGCCCAGTACACGCTGAAGCGACGCTTTCCGGGGGTGTATTTGCGTGGAACCTGGACTTGGTTGTACGTGCGCGCGCGGTGCTTGATCTGTGCCATGGCGGTTCTCCATCCTTCACGAAGAGTGTTGTGCTACCGGACATCCTGCTGCGAGAAAACGCAATGCGCGAATGCCAGGAAGAAAGAAGTAGGCTCCGCCCCTGATGGTGGTGAACGCAGGCAGACCTTTGAGTTTCTTTCGAATAGGCCGCTTCGGAATCGTGTAGTCGAACGTGCCGTCCTGGGTTCCAACGAAGGGATCGCGCTCGTTGCCGAGTTCCTTGAATTCAGGATCGTTCACCCATACGTTCATCGCGAACTCGAACTGGCGAATGAGGCTCGCACAGCCGATAAAGGCTGCGATGCCACGCTCCACGCCGTCTTCCGCTGCGCCCTCAGGGAGCGCGGGGCCGTAGGTGCCACCACGCCGAATCATCTTGTGGCGGTTCATATTTTCGGCGGTGTCGCGCGGATTCATCCGGCGAATGTGTGAGCCAACCGGGCAAGCGTAGCCGTAGGGGTCCATCTTTCCGTAGTTGAAGTCGTTCGTGCGTTGCTTGTCGGCGCCAAGCTCGGGGTTGTCTTTGTCGGGAGCGAGAACGAGTGGCGCTCCGCTGCGCCAGCGCCCCATGAACTTCGCGGCGATGAGCTCCTGCTCGTCGGGCGTGTTGCCGTGTTCGCGGAGGAAGTCGCGAAAGGCACCTACGTGCTCCTCCATCCTGAGGTACGCAAGGTAGCTGCCGTTGCGAGAGAGGAGTTCAGGCTTCGGCATGACGGGAATGACCCCGCTTTCGTCGGTGTATCCGAGAAAGAATTCTCCGGCTTTCAGTGGTGTCTCCGGACCCGGGATGGGCTCCTCACCGAGGCCCTCAATAATTGGGCTAGAAAGTCGATCGCGAAAGCCGAAGTGTTCATGCGCGTAGTCGTAGGGAGGGGTGGCGGCAAGATCGAGTGAGGAGAGGAGCTGGACGCCGGGAAGCTGCGCGAGGTAGTTTGCGTGTTCTTTTCTGCAGCGTTCGCGTTCGGTCTCATCGCGTGCGAAGAGAATGGCGATGGCGTGCAGCTCGGGATTGGCGAGATCACCAATCCACTTGTCTGGGTGGTTCGCCCCGGTGATGCCAAGTATCTCTGCTCGCGCAGCCATACCTTGTTTGAACTCGTCAGGGAAGGAGGATAAGGATGCTTCATCGAGGCCGAGCGCGCGAAGGCCGTTCCAGGTGAAGGCAATGGTGACCCACCGGGCATCAGGAGAATGATCGCCAACGGATTGCGCCGTCCCGACCTTATCGACGAAGCCTGTAAGCCACGCGCGGCCGCTGGCCGGATCGCGGAAAGAGAGAAATTCATAGCGCGCAGCCAGCGCACGAGTGCGCGTCACCAGAAAGTGCTGAGTGTCGCCGAGTTCCAACATTGTCACCTCTCGTGTGCTGCGCGGCTGGCGTTACTGCATCTGGTCCAACATGTCGGAGAAGAGTGCCTTGATCCGCAGCGCCTTCTTGATCTCGTCGGCGCTAACGAACGGATACTCGCCGTACTCCAGGAAGCTTGCGCATTGATGATCGCGAACAAACTTAATGAAGGCAGGCGCGTTGGTCTTCCAGTCCGCCGGGAAGCCTTCGAGATTTTCAAAGACAGTGTCCACTCCGCTGGCGGTGAACACGCCGATTGCGTCTTCGGTGTACTTGTCGAAGTCGGTGTCGAAGATGCCCTGGTACATAAAATAAGTTTCGCCGTTGACGGGAATTAGGACCCAGCGAAGGTAATGGAGCTTGAGCACGGCGAGAAAGTCGGGAGCCGCAGCGACAGCGTTCTCGATCTTCTTGGCATACTCGTAGAAGACGGGCACTCTACCGGGGATTACCTTTGCAAAGACGCTGAATCCGTAGCAGGCCGGGGTACGCGGAAAGATGGGGCCATAACGGCCCTGTTCGAGTTTGGCTTCGTCCCCTTTGGGGATCGCCATTGCGGCTGGAAGTTCCCATGTATTGTCTGCCATGTTCTTCTCCTTGAAGTTTGTAAGATTAATTCTCAGACGGATGTACGGCGGGTAAACGCATCAACCAGACGCGTGACAGGGCCGCGTAAAAGTATGTATGGAACAAAGGCCAGGGTGGGCGCCACGATCAGGAGTTCGAGCACGTGTACCGCCCGAAGCTGGATGAGCTGATAGATCGCGTCGAGAATCACCGCCAATATGAAGACCTTGCCGACATCCTTCCAGGCGCTGCGGAGGAGGGCGGATCGCTGCGCAGGATCGGTGACGACTGTCCAGAGAAAGGCGGGGCGACCCGCACGGGCGTCTTTGATGCCGGCCCAGATGGCAAAACCGCCTGCGACCAGGGGCTGCATGATCAAGCGGAAGCTCATCGGGCCGGCGATGCGGCCCAGGAGGTTGTTCCAAACCCGATTGAAGATTTCGCCCATGCTGTGCTCAATGTAAAAAGGCCAGAGCAGGAGAGATACTAGCTGTTCTTACAGGGGCTTGTGAACGCCAGGTCAGACTTCGGGATTCGAGCTTCTTTGAGTACTTATAAAAGACCGGCTCCCTTCCCGGAATAATTTTGGCGATGATGGTAAAGCCATAGCATGCCGGCGATTTGGGAAAGATCTGGCCATATCGTCCGTCTTCTTTCTTGAAGAATCCCTCTTTGGGGATCGCCATCGCGGACGGCTTTGTCCAGTCATTCTCGAGGGGCCTCGAATTGTTCTTTAGACCGTTTTGATCTACTTGAATCGCCATATTTCTCCCTATAAACGTTGATCTAATCGCCGCGAAAAACGGGATGATCCGCTTGATGCATAGCCGATACTGTGCCTACTGCAGGCTCAGATGAACTTGGATTGATTGGTTGGCGAACTTCAATCTACTGCTTTTTGTATGTCAGGGGAGAATGACCAGTTCCGGGCTTCTGCCACCGCTCATTCCGTAAACTGTCCCCGAACGGAACGCTCCAACATCGTATTTGTAACAACCCGGAGTGGTTGCTTTTGTCGTTATCGGCTTCTTGGCACCTCCTCCGACGATCGGGCCGTCCGGGTCAAACGGCGAGTCCGTGCCGAATGAAACCATGAATCCGTTGTTTTTATTGGAGCTCATCCACATCACGGTAGTACCAGCTTTGATGCAGAACAATTGATTGTTCTTCGCGTCGGGAATACTGGGCTTTACGTTGGCGGAGTTGGCTGACCTTCTAACGTCAACCGTGCACGGAGACGAAGCCGAACCGCAGGTGTTGGCCGCGCTGCACATACTCTCGGGTGGCTGGCCTTCATCACATGCGTATCTGTTCTTCTTTTGCGCCTGCGTGGGTATGCAGCCCATAGCAGCAATGTAAGACAATAAAACCAACCTGCTCGAAGTGTAGAACTGTCGTCGAAAGTTCATAGTCATATATACCCTGCCTCCGCCACAGCCGTCGCGAGTTCCAATCTCAGAACCCGACCGGCACTATTGCACGATTTCACTTCCACTCGATGATGTTAGTCAGCTTCCAGGCATTCTGGTTCAGCTCCCACTGCAACTCGCCTTCCTTGTTGATGATGAGCTGCGCGGCTGGGAAAAGAACACCGTCGCTCTTGTTCTTGTCGTTATCATTCAAGTTGATTTCACCTGCAGTCAGATTGAAACTCTTCGTCTGGGTGTCCCAATAGGATTCGCCGAAAGCAATCCTGCGGTTGGTGACAAAGCGGATGGTCCTGCCAGTCGGCGTTATTATTTCCCGGATGTAACTGAGATCGAATCCAACTGTACCGGGAATCGTTATACGGCCCACGCTTTTCATCTTCTCAAGAGCGTTCACCAATCCGTCGTTCTGAGCTTTCTGGAATGATTGCACCAGGATGTCTCTGTCCTCAGGACTGGAGAACTCATAGATAATGATTTTCACGCCAAAGTTTCTTCCGAGCTGCGTGCTTGTACCGAAGGCCGTGGCGTCGATGGTTTCGGTCTCTCCCCGTTGTCCGACGCCAGGGACTGTTGCGATCATAAGCAGACAAATCAGAGGCGAGAGTTTTTTCGCGAAGCTTACCATCTTCAACTTATTAATTCGCATTAGTTCTTCTCCCTCGCGCTATCGGCTGCGACTCCTCCGGGCTGTCGTCGGCTTTGCGCCATCGACCCACTTGATCAGCGGAAGTGTCCGCTCCTAGGGACACTACTTCTGGCTCGAGGCATACACAACTAGGGAAATCCCTAAAGCTCGATTTCAGCCTCAAAGTCAAAACGGACGACAGGGCATGAGCATCCTTCGCGTCAGCTAAACGCTTCTGTTCGGTACTCTCTCATCGAGAGAGCGATAATCGCTGTTGTTCTCTCGGATTCATCGAGAACCTCTTCAATCCCGCTTTGCAAGACCCAACAAGATCATATGGCAACAAATGGACAGATGTAAGATCGTCCGACAAGAGCCGCTTGTATTGCTGGAATCAGGTGAGCCTTCATGTGGGACTTGAGGACATATCCCAATGCACCCTCTGCCAAGCATGCTTCGATAAACTGTTGTTCTGAGTGAACTGTCAGGAACACAATTTTGGCTGACGGGGCGGACTCGCGCAGTCGATGAGCGGCATCGATTCCACTCAAAACCGGCATGGTAATGTCGACCACAATTACGTCGGGACAAAGGCGAAGGACCTCCGACACCAAGGTTGCTCCGTCTGTTGCGTTTCCCACTATGTCGAATTGAGGCTTCAAAAGCGCAGTTGTGGCTTTGAGTACAGCCGGATGGTCGTCGGCTAGGAATATCCTTGGACGCATCAACTTTGCCTCGGTTCAGGACAAAAGAGCATCGTCTTCATCATGACCAAGACGAAGGGGAACAATTTCATCCCTGCCGGTTATTGTTAGAGCAATGTGTGGTTTTCGACTACTGGGGAAATCCCCAGGGTCGAGGTCGCTTGAGATCCGAAAACTCTTTCGATGTTCATTGCGGGTTCGTGGGGACAGTAAGTGGTTCGGGAGCGACTGCGATCAAACCGTGCTTCAACCCAAACAGGACCAGAGCAGCGTTGGTCCTGATATCGAAGGTCTCCATGATATGGTGCTTGTGAAACTCTACAGTTTTTTCGCTCAAGTCGAGAATTGAAGCGATCTCTTTCATCGGCCGTCCTTCAGCGAACAACTGCACAATATCGCGCTGCCGTTTGGTTAGGTCCTTTGAAAACTGTCGCGCCCTGGCCTTCGCGGCGACCCAGTCTCCAACTTTCAAGTTAGGGGACAAGTAGGACCGGCCATGCAATATCTGCTCGATCGCCTTAAGCAGTTCCAGCCCCCCTGAGCGTTTCAGAACAAAAGCGACGGGACCGAGTTCAAGTGCGGCGGCAGCAAGATTCAGATCGTCGAGCATTGTCAGGAATGCAAATTTCACATTCGGAATTTGTTCCCTGATTCTTCGAGCCGCATCGAGCCCATTCAGGAGCGGCATTGAGACGTCGGCGACAATTACATCGGGTCTGAGCCTAATGGATTCTTCCAGCATGGCTCTACCGTCAGCTGCCTGACCGATGACATCAAAAGTTTTTTCCAGGTAGACGCATAAAGCCTCGGCGAAGACTGCATGGTCATCGGCGACGAGGACGCTGGTGCGGTGAGTAGCTCTCGTATGCAAAGTATCCATAAGGAACCCCGTTTCGCTTGCAAGAATCGGGACCTAAGGAGACGTGAGAAGGTTCGCTTTGCAAATAACTTGAAAAGCCCCTCGAACGAGTCAAAACCAAATTTGAGGGAGTGTAGGCATTGATGGAAATCCACGTGCCTTGTGATCCCTCGACCGACAACTAACAATACCACGATTGAATTTCCGGGGATATGTGCCACCTTGGGTTACGCAGTTATCTGTTTCCAATTCAAGATGATCCTGTCAACCGTTCTGATTTCGGCTGGTGAGGAACCCAGGCTTCGATTCTTGTCCCTTGCCCAGGTCTCGAGTGGATCTCGAAGCGACCTCCTAACAAGTCTGCACGTTCTTCCATGCTTCGAATGCCAAGGCCTTCGTTTCTTCCTAGATCGTCCATATCGAATCCGGCGCCGTCATCGTACACCATCACAAATAGTTTGTCGTCGACACTACGCAATCGTACCTGGGCCTTGGCGGCGCCACTGTGTTTCTTCTGATTGCGAAGCCCTTCTTGAACGATGCGAAATAAGCACAATGCCACATCGGGATGAACGGAACGAGGGACATTCTCGATAAGGAGATCAACTTCGATGCCCTGTTGTGCCGCAAACTCCTTGCATAAGGCGGTGATGCCTGGAACAAGTCCTAATCTCTCCAGCGTGGAGGAATGCAGGCGATGCGAAAGCGTGTGGAGATCGGCGCCAATTTCACTCGCAGCAGTCAGGACATTATGCACCTGCCGGACAGCTTCATCCGGCGAACTGCTGATTGCTTCTTCTGCATTTTCCAATTCGAGCGCCATGAGTGCCAGACGCTGGCTAAAATCGTCATGGATTTCCGCCGCCAGCCGACTGCGCTCTTTTTCCTGTGCGTTAATCAACATGCCACTGAGTTCCATTTGTCGATGCTTCGCCCGCTCCTCCGCTTCGCGACGTAAGGCTCTTTCTTCTTCGACCGAGTTCAGATGGTCAATCGCTATCTGGTGCCTGCGCAGCAGGACAATCAAGAGGTACGCCACACCAACATAGCTGATGAACGAAAAAATAAAATACAGCACGCCGTCGGCGGGTGAATGGGATGGGTCGCCCCACCAGGAAAGTATGGCGCAGAACAAGGCAAGCGGGACAATCGCTCTCTCGCTCATGGATACAGAGGCCAGTGCCATCGGGATGAGATACAGAAGTCCGAGAGAAGCCCGTTCAAACTCCAGGTCGACTACAAGGATGATTGCTATCAATGCCACGATCAGCAGAAGCGACAGTAATCGGCCTTTCTCTGAAAAAAATTTCACAATCGACCGGGTCAGGTCTCTATCCAGGAATGTGCGTCTCATACTATTTCCCTGATAATGCGTGAGACCAGTCCGCATCGGAAAAGTGTCGTCTCGAAATAGTCGGGACGTAACTCGATTTGGTAGCGTGAATTATTCAGAACAGTAGGGAACTCGTGATCTGTGAGGACGATGGCGAGCGAAGAAAGCCTAGGTTTGTAGTGGACAGCAACCAGCCGGATTTGCTTGAGTTCTTGACCTGCTCCAGCCTGAGACAGCAGAGCGGACGCGAGGAGGATGAGGCTCAGCCTCCTCGTGCGCAATACTGCGCATCCTCGAACATCCAACCCAAACGCGCATGTGAAAATTCGGCGCTTTTCGGGTTCTGGCGATTTTGCCAACCAGCGACGGACAACTGACATCTCCGCCCCCTACTCAATATGGTTGACCTGGTGACTAAATTGTAGATGTCCATCTCAGCGCTGACACCTGCTCGAACTACTAGGGGTGAGTCTTTGGCTCCGATCGCGTTGTCTGGCGGCCAATTTCAGGCGCATAAACCGTTCCTACAGACCGACCAAGAAAGCAGCAAGCTAAAGCGCAATTGGACTTTCCGCACTTAGGGATTTCCCTCATTGTCCCCATCGGTTGTTCGGCATAAGACTGACACACAGCAGCGGGGTCTGCCTGAAGTTCTGTCAGCGACTGCATGCAGGGCTTTAGTCGACAGGAGCTTATATGAGATTGAACTGCCGGATAAATCGGAAGAATTTCAACTTCGCCACGCTATCGCTATTCGCCGCAACTGCCATTTGGATTGTGCCCGCTCGAGCGCAATCGCAGAACAGACAGCAAGACATACAGCAACTTAAGGACAAGCTCGACCAATTGGAGCAAACGATGAACCAGGTGAAGGGGCAGCTGCATGAACTTGAAGAGCAGCCGGCTGCGGCAACTCAAGCAAGCGAAGGTGGGCCGAGCGCTACGCTCGTGAGTGCAGTTACCTCCTTCGACGCTCATTCCACAACCCACGCGTCCGGGTTCCCAGCTGGTGCGCCAGCCGTTGGGCAGGCTGACCAGAAGAAACCAGGATCAGAAAGCACCATGGATATCTATGGGTTTGCCATGATGGATTCCGGCTATAACTTCGGGGCGATAGATCCAAACTGGTTTGACACGGTGCGACCGACGAAGTTGCCGGCGTTCGCGAATGAGTTTGGGCCAAACGGACAGACTTTCTGGGGCGTTCGGCAGACTAGGTTCGGCGTTAAGACCTCGACGCCAACGTCGCTTGGCGACCTGAAGACGATCTTTGAGTTTGAACTTTTCGGCACTGGCGTGGATGCGGGGCAGACAACGTTCCGGTTGCGCCATGCGTGGGGCGAGATGGGCCACTTCGGCGCGGGGCAGACATGGAGCCCGTTCATGGATCCCGATGTCTTCCCAAACTCAATCGAGTATTGGGGTCCCAACGGAATGGTGTTCTTTAGAAATGTGCAATTTCGATGGACGCCTCTCAAAACGGACAGAAACACCTTCATGATTGCAGCCGAGCGTCCCGGAGCCAGTGGGGATCAGGGAGTCTATAGCGGTCGCATTGAGCTATCGAACATTACGCCGCAGTTCATTCTCCCCGATCTTTCGATGCAGGGTCACTTCAACCGAAAGTGGGGATATTTTCAGATTGCGAGCATGTTCCGGAGAATTGCGTGGGTGGACAACAACGCGACGCCGAAGCTTAATCTCAGCGGTTCAGCGTTTGGCTGGGGTATTAATGCGAGTTCGAACCTCAAGTTCGGGGAGAAAACGACAGGCAGGCTTCAACTGGTCTATGGCCACGGCATTCAGAACTATATGAACGACGCACCTGTCGACATTGGCGTCCAGAATAACTTTTCGAATCCGGTAACCCCTATCAAAGGAGTTCCTCTGCCGATTCTTGGTGCGGTTGCGTTTGTAGATCACAACTGGAGCCCAAAGTTCAGCAGCTCGCTTGGAGGATCGATGGTGAACATCTGGAACTCCGATGCTGAGTCGGCGAGCGATTTTCACCAGGGATATTACGCACTTACGAACCTGCTGTACTACCCAATCAAAAACGTGATGGCGGGCGGCGAATTTCAGTATGGCCGGCGAGTGAATTTCCGGAACGGCTATAACTTCAACGACTATCGAGTGCAGTTTTCCTTCAAATATTCGTACGGCAAAACATTTGCTTTCTAACGAAACTCTAACGGCAAAGCCCCTGAGTCGGCGAGATATCGGTAACTAGAGGGAAGGAGATTAACAATGAACATACGGCGAATTTCAATTCTGGTGCTAGTGGCGGCTTCGCTGGTTCCCCAATACTTTTGCGCGGTTCCTGCGGTGGCCCAGAATGCGAAGACGAGTCCGGTTTCCCCGCGACTGGAGCAGGTTAAAGCGATCGTCAATGAAGCATACGAGAAATTCAAGAACGACAAGAACGGAAAGAATGCGGATTACATTCCCTATCTCGCAAAGGTCGATTCGAAGCTGTTTGGAATCGCCGTCGTTACAACGGATAACCAGGTTGTGACGGTGGGGGATGTGACCTATTCGTTCTCTATCCAGTCGATATCGAAAGTGTATTCGCTGGCGCTGGCGATGCAGGAGCAGGGTGCGGAGAAGGTGCTTGAGAAAATCGGGTCTGAGCCTACCGGACGTCCTTTTAATTCTCCAAATGCTGTAATCGATATGCCGACTCATAGTGGAAATCCATTTGTTAATGCTGGCGCAATTGCTACGGTGAGTTTGATCTCCGGCGCTACGGCAGATGAGAAGTGGAACAAGATCCTTGATTTCTACAGCAAGGCTGCGGGAGAGAAGCTCGTACTGATTGACGAGGTATACAAGTCGGAGGCTGCAACGAACACCGGAAACAAAGCGCTGTCGTACCTGTTGGCGAAATATGACCGAATTTATGCCGATCCGTTTGAGTCAGTCGATGTGTACACGAAGCAGTGCTCGGTAGGCGTGAATGCGACGCAGTTGGCAAGAATGGGAGCGACGCTGGCCAACAACGGAGTTAATCCGGCGACCGGCGAGCGAGTGATCAAGACGGAATATGTTCCGCACATTCTGAGCACGATGATGGAGGCCGGACTGTATGACGGGTCGGGCACCTGGGCATGGAATGTGGGTTTGCCGGCAAAGAGCGGCGTTGGCGGCGGAATTGTTGCGATAGCTCCGGGCAAGGGTGCAATTGCGGTTTTCGCTCCGCCGCTTGATGAGGCGGGGAACAGCGTGAAGGCGCAGGAGGTAATCCGATACGTCGCCGACAGGCTTTACTACAACGTGTTCTCTCCGGGTTCTGTGGGCTTGCAGTAGGCGCGGATGATGCCTTTGCGGCGATAGAAAATCTGGATTCCACTAGGTTGGGAACAATGAGCTCTGCGAACTCAATTCTTCGAAGCTTGCGGAAGTGTCGCGGATGTCTTGCCGGGGTTGGCCTCGCGATAAGTCTACTTCTAGCGGTTCAGAGCTACGGACAGGAAACAACAACCTCAAAGAATGAGTCGGGACTTAGCGTAAGCGACGATGCGTCAGCTCTTCTAAAGAACAGTCCTCCCCTCACTGCACGAGAAGAGGAGATGTTGCGACTCGATTAAGGGTCTTCAGGAACGTGTAGCGCGCCTGGAGGCCCTCACTAAATCTGACGAGGACAATGTGAAACCAGCGGCTCAAGGGGATTACCAGGGAACTTCGCCGGCACATTTGTTGGAGACAGCGATCGTTTCTCAGCTGCCGACGCGAGTGGATGATACTGCGAACCTTGCAGGTCCAACGTTTCATATAGGACTGAACGGTGCGGGCAGTGCAGGCGCACCCGCCAAAAATCAAGTTGATAACCCTGGGGGGCAGGATGCCCCAAAGACGTGGGGAGCTTACACTCCTAACTTTGGTTACAAGGTAGCTAACACTGAGTTCGGGGATATGAATGTCAGCATCTACAGCTACGTTCGTTACCTGAACCAGAAAAATCTGGCGCCAACTTATACGAACTACTTTGGAGTGACGAGCACATTGCAGCAGCGCCAGGATGTGCAGATCAACAAGGTGCAGATCAAGTTTCTGGGTTGGATGTTAAACCCGAAGTTGCGGTACTTCCTATACGCCTGGACTTCGAACGCGTCACAGGGGCTGGGAGCTCAGGTGGTTCTGGCCGGCAATTTCGGCTATAAATTCAACGACCACTTCACCTTGTCCGGCGGAATCAGGTCTCTGCCAGGCACGCGCAGCGTTGAAGGAAACTTTCCGTTCTGGTTAGGGGTGGATACCCGGCTTATCACAGACGAATTCTTCCGGCCTTCTTATACTTCGGGCATCTGGGCGACCGGCAACATCACAAAAACACTACATTACCAGTCGATGATAGGCAACAACCTGAGTACGCTTGGCGTAAGCGCGGCACAAATCGACAACGCATTTAACACCATTAGCTCAATGATGGAGTGGGAGCCGACTACGGGTGAGTTCGGAGCGGGCTTTGGTGATTTTGAAAATCATCAGAAGCTGGCGACGCGCTTGGCAGGCCACTATACGACAAGCACGGAGACCGCGCAGGAGCAGCCGGGGCAGGACACGTTTGAGAATACGCAGATTCGTCTTTCCGATGGCACCGTGATCTTTACGCCGAATCTCTTCAAGCCGGGGACCACAGTTAATTCGCTGCGTTATCAGATGACTTCTATCGATGGAGGTTTTAAATATCACGGGTGGGCGTTCGAGGGTGAAGGTTTCTGGCGGTGGCTTAACGATTTCAAGGGCCAAGGAACGGCGGGACTTCCCGGGCGCTACGACACGGGCTACCAATTCCAGCTTTCTATGATGCCGATCCAACAGAAGCTTCAGTTGTATTCGGGCGGGTCGCATATCTTCGGTCAGTATGGCAATCCGTATGACGCGCGTATTGGGACGAACTGGTTCCCGTATAAAAACCGCGTGCTGCGCTGGAATACGGAGGCACTCTATCTGTTCCGCTCGCCTGTGGGTTATACATCAGTACCATTTCCGCTGGGCGGTAAAGGCTGGGTGTTCAATTCGACGGTAGAACTGGCTTTCTAAGATGAACAAGCAACTGATACGTGAGACGGTACGAGTACGGGTGAGAGGGCTCGTGTACCTCTTCGCGGCGATGATGTGTTGCGTCAGCAGCAATGCGCGTTTCTTTCATACGTCGCGGCCGCTGATTGTGAGTGCGTCTGAGTCGACAATTGGACCGGAGAAATGAGGTCGCCATGAGAAGCGTTTTGAGGCCGTGGGTTCTGTCTAAAAGATGCGTGGCGTTGCTGCTGTATTGCACTTTTGCGGTTGCACAATCTACCGCACCGCAGACAGATAGCTACGAATTTAATGACTCACATCTTCATTTGACGAATTACATCCAGCAAGGCACAGATATTCACGATTTTCTAAAAGTCATGGGCACCAAAGTCGGACGCGTGGCGCTGTTTGGAATCCCTTTGCAACAGGAATGGTCGTATCAGAACTCCGGTGACTACGCTCCAACTTACTACTTGCAGAGCGATGCACCGCTCTACTATTACTCCTTCACAGACGCTTACATTGCGATGGCATACCGGTCGCTGTCGAAAGAAGAGCAGGGACGTTTCGATCCCATGATCACCGGCTTTAACCCTGCTGATATGTATGCCGCCGACCACATTCGCAGGGTCCTTCAGACCTTTCCCGGCGTGTTCTCAGGCATCGGAGAGTTCACTATTCACAAGGAGTTCGTATCAAGCAAAGTTGCAGGCGATACTGCCAGTCTGCTCAACCCGGCGCTTGACCGTCTTCTCGACTTTGCAGGCACCGTCGGACTCGTGGTGCTGATACATAACGATATGGATGTGCCGTTCGCGAAGGAAGGGTCCGAACCGGTCTATCTGAATCAGATGAAAGATCTACTCAAGAGGCACTCAAACACAACCATTATCTGGGCGCATACAGGGATGGGCCGGGTCGTTCGGCCGGTAAAGAATCACGCGGCTCGACTCGCGGAGATACTCTCCGATCCGCAGTACAGCCATGTGTACTTTGATATCTCCTGGAACGAAGTGGCTAAGTACTTTGTTGCGACACCAGAGTCGACTCGCATCGCCGCTGACCTCATCAACCGTTTCCCCGACCGCTTCCTGTTCGGCACGGACGAGGTTGCTCCGACAAATCAGGAGCAGTACCTGAGCGTCTATAACCAATATCAGCCATTATGGAAACTTCTAGACGATAGTACGCGCGAGAAAGTGCTCAAGGGGAATTATGAGCGGATCTTCGATGGGGCCAGACGCAAAGTAAGGGCCTGGGAAACCGCTCAGGGCCTCACTTCTCAGGGGAGTTCCCGGTAAGCGGTCTTTTGGATGTCTTTGTCGGATGAGAACTGCTCGCAGTCGACCTCCGGCGAAGTAAGAGGAGCGTCACCATGGCAAGGGTAGGGACGGAAATAAAGCACGAGCCTCAACATTGTTTGCTCAGTAATATTTCAGCAGCTGCGACGCATCATTCGCATAATAAGCGTCATGCGCAAGCAGAGAGTGCGCACCGCACGTGTCTGAGCAACTCCAATCTCGATTTCAGCACTGCGATTGCCCGCGCCTTTCGAGAGTTTACTGCGATCCTTTGCATTGCGGTACTCGTACCTGGAAATGCGATGGCCGGACAAACACAACCGTCTGCGACTCCAACACAGCAACCCGCAGTGAAACTACCGCCCGAGCAATTGGACTCGTTGGTGGCTCCGATCGCACTCTACCCTGATCCATTGCTCAGCCAGACGTTGGTGGCTTCCACCTATCCTTTGGAACTGATTCAGCTCAAACAATGGCTGGACCAGCACAAGGATCTCAAAGACAAAGCACTTGCCGACGCAGTGCTGAAGGAGGACTGGGACCCGAGCATCCAGTCTATGGCTGCGCTGCCCGATGTCGTTAAACAACTGGCGGACAATATTAAGTGGACTGCGGACTTGGGGAATGCGTTTCTTGCGCAGCAAAACGACGTCATGGATGCGGTTCAGCGCATGCGCAAGAAGGCAAGTGATGGAGGAAATCTAAAGTCGTCGGAACAACAGAAGGTTGAAACCAAGGTTATCGAAAATAAACAAGTCATCGTGATTGAGCAGGCCAATCCGGAAGTTATTTACGTACCAAGCTATAACCCCACCGTAGTATACGGAGCCCCAATCTATCCTTATCCGCCAATATATTATCCGCCGGTGGGATATTACGCAGCCGGCATGGCGATCTCGTTTGGTATAGGTATCGCTATGGGGGCGGCTTGGGGCGGCGGCTGGGGTTACGGTTGCGGATGGGGTGGCAATAATAACGTCTACATCAATCACAACAACAATAACTTCAACGGCGGCAACAGGAACAACATCGGCAATGGCAATATCGGCAATGGCAATATCGGCAATGGCAATCGTGGCAATGGCAATCGCCCGTCCACTCTACCTTCTCAAGGCGGCCGCAGCAATTGGCAACACAATCCACAGCACCGTGGTGGCGCCCCTTACTCCGACCGAGCCACTGCGGATAGATTCGGCGGTACTACCCGCGGCGATTCCGTGGCCAACCGACAGGCAAGTGCACGACAGAACCTTAATCCGCGAGCCGGGCAACAGCCCGCAGGCGGCCTGTCAAACCGCGGCGCGGGTCCCAGCGCAGGCACCAGGGATATGAATCGCGGAGGCGGAGCCAACAGCATCGGCAATCGATCAGTATCCCAGGGGCCAAGCGCGACCAACCGAAGCGCGTTTGGCGGCGCCTCTGCCCGCTCGACTGGAGGTCAGGCTCGGGCAAGTAGCTCGCGCGGCGCTTCCAGTATGGGTGGCCGAGGTGGTGGCGGTGGGCGGCGATAGATAACGGTTTAACGAGTAATGAGGAAAATATGACATCCAGACTATTCAGCCCTAACATGCCGACTACTCTTATGATTCTTGTGGTCGCCTGGCTCTGCTTTGTGCCGGTGACAGTTATTGCACAGACAGAGGTCGCACACCCACCAGCGCAACAAAGTCTAAAGGGGTTCGCGACTCCTCAGCAAGCTGCGGACGATCTGATCAAAGCCGCTGCTGCATATGATGTGCCAGAGCTAACGGCGCTACTTGGGCCGGATGGAGAGGATCTTATCTCCTCCGCCGATCCAATTCGCGATAAAAACTACGCCGCTGCATTTGCTCAAGAAGCTGGCGTGGCTAATACCGTGAAGGTGGATCCGGCGAAGCCGAATCTGGCGACCATCATTGTCGGCCAGGAACAGTGGCCGATGCCAGTGCCCTTGGTCAAAAGGAACGGGAAATGGTATTTCGATGCCAAGTCAGGCCGGCAGGAAGTCCTGTTTCGACGAATTGGAACCAATGAACTCGACGCCATTCAGGTCTGTCGTGGTTATGTAGAAGCCCAGAAGGAATACGCGTTGCAAATTCATGACGATTCCGGTATCAACCAGTACGCTCAAAAAGTGTTCAGCAGCCCCGGGAAGCAGGACGGCTTGTACTGGCAAAATGCAGACGGCTCATCCGCTGGTCCGATCGGTGAAGCAGTGGCCAAAGCGTTGGATGAGGGCTACTCCATCGGCGATCCGGGATATCACGGTTACTACTTCAAGATCCTGAAAGGACAGGGTCCAGCGGCACCGTTGGGACGGTTGAACTACGTGATCGAGGGAGTCATGATCGGTGGATTCGCTCTGGTCGCCGTCCCCGCTGAATACAAGGTGACCGGCGTGAACACCTTCATTGTAAGCAATAACGGAATTGTCTATCAGAAAGACCTGGGACCCACTTCACTCGACATTGTAAAGACGATGGAGGTCTACAATCCGGATTCAAGCTGGCATCGGACAGATGACGAATGGCCCCAGGATGTTGCCTTAACTAACTACTCCAGCAACTGAGCGCGCGACCTACACTCTTTTGGGAAATATTGGCTTAGCTGCAAACGCATAAGAACAAATGACCCGATGGGTAGCAATCATACTTGAGAACGGAGAAAGATTATGACCCGGTTCAGCTGGCTTAAAATCCCATATCTTATAGTCCTGCCGTTCCTAAGTCTCACATTGTTAAGCACAACAGTCACTGCCCAGACCACAAAGGTGGAGGGTCTGATCCAGGGTAGAAACGGCGACACCATGATCGTGAAAACTTCGAACTCTCCGAATCTTGTCGTCCTGTTGACTGAGACCACCGACGTAGGTCAGGTGCAGGGAGTGTTTAAGGCTCGCAAGAAAGATATGTCAATGGCTGCCCTAATTCCTGGTCTGCCTGTCAAGGTTGAGGGCACTTACAATGATCAAAATGAGTTGGTAGCTAAGAAGATCAGGTTCAAGGGCAACGATCTGAAACAGGCCGAGGCCATTGAAGCCGGGATGCACGAAACGAAGGTGCAGGTTCAGCAGAACGAAGAGGAGTTGGCAAAGCAAAAGGAAGCTTTAGAGCAACAGCAGGCGAAGTTGGCCGAACATCAGGCGCAGTTGACCGAGCAACAGGCTAAGATCGCCGCGAATAAGGCAGCCATCGACGACGCCGTCGCGCGCTTCGGTCAACTGGATGATTACTACATCTTCGACGAGCTCACCATTTACTTCGACAACGGCAAAGTCAAAGTTGATCCCAAATACAATTCCCAATTACTGGCGCTGACAGGCAAGGCCAAAGCAATCGAAGGCTACATGGTAGAGGTGAAGGGCTATGCCTCTTCCTCTGGTAGCGCCGCCCTGAACCAGAAACTTAGCGAAGACCGTGCTAACAGCGTGACCAACATCCTGATCCAGCAGGGCCACGTTCCCCTCACCAGAATGCTGGCGCCAGGTGCGATGGGAGAGAGCGAGCAAATCGGCAAGGAAAAAACCACGGAAGGGCAAGCAGAGAATCGTCGCGTAGTGGTGCGTGTTCTGCAAAATAAAGCCATAGCCGGTACTTCGCTCGGGAAATAACTTCGCGATGTTATCTGTGGTTTTGCGACCGGAAACGAACAGAGTCTTCCTTTTGGCGAGATCGCGTCGCAGCTTGGCCTATCGCTTCAAGCGACGAAGTCGCGTGCGCTTCGAGCGAGAAGGCTTTGCGCTGGCAACGTACGGTTTTTCATGTCAAGCAACCGATTCGTAGGCTCTCGAACCTGACCACAGATCCGATCTGTAGTTGGGCATGTGAACACCACCCGCACCGGGTATGGTTTTTGCACCTGCGGTGACTTCCGAGAGAATGCTCAACGAGCGCTAAGAACTTGTTGAAATAGGCACCCTGTATGCGGTGTTGGCCAGGGTGTATTCGTCTTACAGATATGCGTGGAGACGAGCGAGTTCAGGACGGGATGTTCAGTTATGTGTCGTTGCAGCAGCGAGTGCCTTCAGATCATCCGTTGCGCGAAGTGCGCAGGGTGACCGACACCGTGGGGGGAAGCGGGGGTAGGCGGGCCAGAGGATCCGATGGCGGCTGTACAAGAAGAGTAGGAGGGAGTGAGTATGGGCCAGGCTGGTGGAGAACCGCAACGGACTGATTGCCGCGGCCATGGTCACCCATGCCGACGGATTCGCCGAACGCGATGCCGCGCTGTTGATGCTCCACCGCAAGCAGATGGGCCGCTCCCGGCGCATCACCGTGGGCGCAGACAAGGCGTACGACACCAGGGATTTTGTGCGCACGGTGTGGGAACTTAACGTGACCCCGCATGTGGCGAAGAACGACAAAGGCCGCGCGAGCAACCTGGACCGCAGAACCACACGCCAGCCTGGCTATGCCGTCAGTCGCAGCCGTCGCTGGCTCATTGAAAAGAGCTTCGGTTGGCTCAAGCAGACCGGCCCGCTGCGCCAGGTCAAGCTGCGTGGCTTGGAGAAAGTAGACTGGCTGTTCGTCTTCAGTTGCGCCGCACACAACTTGCTGCGCCTGCCCAGGATGCTTACACAACAACAACCGCCACCCCTCAGGAAGCAGTGTGTCTGAACGGCGGTTGCAGGCCTCGGGCTGCTTCCCTGTGGCCCGTAAACCCTATGAACACCGGCCAGACGCGCATTTCAAACAGATTTCAACTGGACAAAGACACAAACCGCACGGAAACCCTCCACAATGCGACGAATTTCAACGAGTTCCTAAGGCCTATTCTCATCAACTGACACTCAGTTTCCGGATTCCGTGACTCAATCTTAAATTAGACACGACCAGGAGCCGCGCCTCTGATTCGTCATAAATTGTGCGAGGTCTGCTGGCGGATCCGCTCATCTTCCGGTGGGGACCAGCGAGCCATCAGGGGGATGATGAACAGGATGGCTAGTAGCGTAGTAACCATTCCACCGACGACGACCCTGGCCAGCGGCTGCTGGGTCTGTGCACCAATCTCGGTGGCGAGGGCAGCGGGAAGCAGTCCGAGACCGGCGGCGATGCAAGCCATAACTACCGGGCGCATCTCGTCAAAGCAGCCCTTTTCGAGTCCATCTACAGGACCTTCTTCGCGCTGAGCGCGGCGAATTCCGGACAGAAAGACCAAAGCTCCAAGTGTCGCTACACCCGTGAGTGAAGTGAAACCGACAGCCGCAGAGATGCTGAACGAAGTGTGGGTGAAGAACAGCGTCAGAACACCGCCAATTGCAGCGAAAGGCAGCGTGCCAATAACGATAAACGCATCTTTCCAGTGCTGAACTGGATGTAAAGCAGCATCAGAATTACCAGGACGCTTATCGGGATAATAAACGCAAGGCGTTTCTGTTCTTTCCGCAGGCTGTCGAATTCTCCAGCCCAGGTGTAGTTGTAGCCCGTGGGTAATTTGACCTTCGCAGTCATTTGCTGCTGCAAATCCTCGATTGCGCTAGCTAGGTCTCGTCCTCTTACGCTGAACTTGATCGGAATGTAACGTTGACCGGCCTCATGGTAGATCATGAACGCGCCGTTCCTGCAGGCTCACATCCGCCACTGCATTGAGCGGCACCTTGTTGCCGTCAACTGTGGAGATCAGAATATTGCCGATTGCGTCCGGGGTATCGCGGAATTCGGGCGAGTAGCGTACAGCGAAATCGAATCGCCGATCGCCGTCGATGATTTGCGTGATGGGTGCGCCGCCGACGGCTGCCTGAACGATATTGTTTATATCCTGAGGCTGCAGACCGAACCGCGCGGCCTTTGTTCTATCGATCGACACTAGGAGGCTGGGTTGGCCTGTGACGTCGAAAACGCCAACGTCCGTGATGCCTGGCACCTTGTTCATGATCGCCTCGATTTGATCGGCGATGTGTGTTAGCTCATCAAAATCGCTGCCGAAGAGCTTTAAGGAGTTTTCGCCTTTCACTCCAGACATAGCTTCTTCAACATTGTCCTGAATGTTCTGGGAGAAATTGAAGTCGATTCCAGGATATCGACTGAAGTCCTGTCTGAATCGCGCTGATCAGCTCGTTCTTATTCCTATGGAACCGCGCACGCCATTGGCCGGCGGGCTTAAGGTCAGCGAGAAACTCGGCATTATTGAAAGTGCTTACGTCGGTGCCATCGTCGGGACGACCCATCTGTGAGATTACCTGTGTGATTTCCGGATAACTCCGTAAAATATCGCGAATTCCGGTGCTGATTGTCTGGGATTGCTGGAAAGGAGATATCCTGCTGCATTGTGGCGCGAATCCAGAGGTTTCCTTCTTCAAGCGCCAGGCATGAACTCGCCTCCGACAAAACTTAAACAGAATGATGGCTCCCGCCAGTGAGGAGAGCAGCGAAGATCCAGCTGATTTTTCTGAAGTGTAAAGTGCTTCCCAGAGCGCTCTCGTAGTGGCGTCTCAGAAATCCGATGAGTCGCGTTTCGGTTGCGCTCTCTTGAATATGGTTGGAGGCGGCAAATGAGCTCAGAACGGGGGCAAAGATCAGTGCATAGATAAGCGCACCAGTCAGTGCAAATCCGTAAGTCACGGACATCGGGGCGAAGATTTTCCCCGGAACTCCTTCCATAGTAAAGAGTGGAATGAAAGCTACAAGAATGATAAGCGTCGCGAAAAGGACGGGCTCAGCTGCATTGCTAACGCCTACCATGATGAGGCCTCCCACTTCTTCGCCTTTGGCACTGTCGGGAAATCTTGCGGTAAACGCTCTCAAGTACGATGATCGACGCGTCAACCAGAATTCCGAAATCGATAGCGCCGATCGAAATGAGGTTCGCGGAGTGATCGGTTAGCACCATCATGGTGAACGCGAAGAGAACGGCGAAGGGAATGGTAATGGCGGCGATAAAAGTTATACGGAGATCGCCAAGCATGCTTAGCAAGACAAGCGTAACGAGGATCAAACCGGTGACAATCACATGCCGAACAGTGGTCGTAGTGGTGCTGATCAGCTTCGTGCGGTCGTAGATGGTCTTGATCTGCATGCCGGGTGGCAGCAGATTGCCGGTGTTTAAATCATGAATCTTCTGGCGCATCGCCGGCGAGCGCAGGTAGCGACCTGCCGCCCTTCTGCAACAGCACGATTCCTTCAACGATGTCCGGATTCTCATTTCTTCCGACTATCCCCAAGCGAGGCTGATGCCCTTCTTTCAGCGTGGCTACATCGCTCAGGAGAACTGGCGTTCCATTGCGTTCGGCCACGACAATATTGTTCATGTCGGTGAGCGAATGCAGACAGTCCGATGCCGCGTACATTCACACTTTGACTGCCGAGCGTCAGGTAATTCCCGCCAGCGTTGGCATTGCTGTTCTGAACGGCGTTGACAACCTGCGTCATAGTTACGCCCATCGACAGCAGTTTGTCCGGATCGACCTCCGCTTGATACTGGCGCGTAGTCCCTCCAAACGTCGCCACGTCGATGATGCCCGGCACCTGCTTCATCTCGCGAACCAGAAGCCAATCCTGCGTAGCCTTCAGTTCGTTCAGCGAATAGCCCGGCCCTGTAAGCTCATAGCGGTAAATTTCTCCGACAGGAGATTCCGGCGAGAGCTGTGGCTGCAGATTATTCGGCAGATTCACCTCCTGGAGCCGGTTCAGAGCTTCCTGGCGATCGACGAAATAATCGCTGTCGAAGGTGAAGTACATCTTCACGTCGCTTAGACCGAAGATGCTGATAGAGCGGATCTGGTCCAGCTTCGGCGTGCCGTTCAGTCCGGTTTCGAGCGGAATCGTCACCTGCTGCTCCATCTCCTCAGCGGACCACGAGGGGTTTTGCGTGATGAACTCGACCATCGGCGGCGATGGGTCGGGATACGCCTCGATATCCAATTGAAAGAACGCAACTGCACCGACCGCAAGCGAGGCGAGAAACACGATCAACACGATATTTCGGAACGCAGGAGCGCGCGGATCAGTCCTCGCATTATTAGTCCTCTGACTCGCGCAGCAACTCGGCGCCAATAGACACGACCTTGTCTCCGTCTTCAATTCCTTGAGTGATTTCGTCGGTTGTGTCGTGAACTGCACCGAGAGTCACATTGCGTCGGGCGTATTTCCTGGGGAGGTCTCGACGAACACGAACGTATTCTTGCCATTCTGGATAACGGCGGTTGACGGAACAACGAAGGCGTTCCCTTTCTGATTTGTAACCGCGATGGTGGCGTACATTTGCGGCTTGAGCTTGTGCTCCGGGATTCGGCAAGCACGACCCGGACCTTGAAGGTCAGCGTGGCAGGATCGACGGCATCGGAGATGTTGTCGATTACGCCGTGATACACCTGCCCCGGGTAGCCGGTCACGGATACCTCCACCGGCTGACCTGACCTTGACGGAGCAAGATCGCGAGGATAAAGATCCGCCGACCACCCAGATTGAATCGATATTCGCGACGGTTGCGATGACAGTGGCGTTATCGAGCGAACGCTGCAGTTCACCGGCGGCGGTGCCGACATCGAGCACTACGCCGGTGATGGGGGAGCGGATGGGGATAACATCGGATGGTCGAGTCCTCGGAGAAGCCGAGGATCTGCAGCGTCTGACGAGCTCGATTGAGCTCGGCGTGGTCGGCATCGTCCAGTGCTTTCAGATCGTCATAGTCACGTTGAGCCATGACTTCGTGCTGCAAGAGCTCCTTGGCACGCTGCAGCTGCAGATCGGCGCGTGCGGCTTCAATCTTGGCCTTCTCGAAGTCCGATCTGGCCTGCGCCGCGTCGCTGCTCTGCAGCATTCCCGAGCTGCTGTCCCTTAATCACTTCCTGTCCCGGCAGCACCTTCAGTGCGACGACACGTCCGCTGATCGGCGGAAGATATGCACCACTGAAGTTGGATTGGCCATGACATGCGCAGCCAGAAGGAGTTGATTGGCAACAGGCTGAGGATGGACTTCAATCGTCTCGACGACACTCTTCTCCGGTGCAGATGCAATCGGCTCCGGTCGTTCGTGTTTACATGCAGTCAAGAAAAACAGGGGATGCGGCAGCTACGGCAAATATGCGCCATTTCATGGCAAAATCTCCGTAGCGGCAGCGAAGCTGAGTTGATGAATGCTGAGCCAAACCTGTTGATTGGCGTTCAAAGCATCGAGTTGCAATCTGACGGTAATCGCGCAGCGCGTCGAGATAGTCGAGCAGAGTAGTGCCTCCGTGGCGATAGCTGAATTCAAGGTTGTCGCGCACGCGCTGAGATTCGGCAACATAGTGGCTGTTATAATGTTTGGCCATATCGATCGCGGCTTCATAGCCGCCCATGCCTGATCCACGTCGTTGATCACCTGATTGCGCTGCGGCCGTCTCCGCAAAGCGGCTAGCCTCTGCTTCATAGCGGGTACGTTCCTTCTCACCCTGGTTACGATCGAAGATGCGGAGCGGAATGGATATCTGGAATCCAGCGCTGTTGTAGGTCGCTGCTGCGATCGTATTCACCGCCGATAGTCGGGTCGGTGGTCCCATTCGCATCGGCCAGCCTAACGCTGGCATCGGCCACGCGCACGGATTGCAGCGCTGCCTGGTAATCGGGGCGCGAGGCGAGCGCAGACTGCTCAATCTGTTCCAGCGTCCGCGTCAGAGCGGGCGGATCGAGTGTACCGGCGATGTCGAAGCTGGTCGTCGGCTTCTCGATACCCAGAAGCAACTGGAGCTGGTCGCTCGCCTGAATCAGATTCAGCCTGGCGGTGTCATTGTCCGCTTCGAATTCCGCCAACTGCAGGTCGATGCGATCGAAATCGGTCGCGCTGATATCTCCGGCGTTGAGGCGCGCCTTGCTCAGCTCGACGGTCTTACTGTAACTATCGAGGTTATCGTCGGCGATCTTGAGTCGCAGCTTTAGCGGTCAACATGTTCGTGAAGGCTTCTTTCACCTGCAAGGATGGTCTGTCGCTCGGTATCGCGATATTGGCTCCGGGTAAAGTCGGTGTGGCTTGAGCGATGTCCAGACGCCAGCGCCGCTTCTGTCCTCGCTCGAAGAGGCGGGAGACATTCGCGGCATAAGAGTATGGGCTGGCCGGGTTGTCGGCAGGCAACGAGATGTCGGAGCCGGAGAACGTAAAGTTTGGATTCTGCCGCAAACCCGCGGTTATCTCGTTGGCCTTGGTGGCAATGACGTGCTGTTGTCCGGAGAGCAGACTGGGATTTCTGATCCGAGCAAGAGAGATGGCCTGCTCCAGTGTCAGGGGCGCTCCCGCCGTCTGAGCAAAGACGGCAGTGCCAGCAAACAGGAGTGCGAGGCAGGAAGCCCAGGCTTCGAAATCTAATAGACTCATATGTAGGACTTCAACCCCTGAATGATGAATTAGTCGTTGGGTATTGAGCAAGGAAGAGTTCGTGCTATCCACGTCATCACCCATCGACCACACATCGACAACAGTGTACTGCGGCTGAGGTTTCTTCGATGGCAAGTTTCATCTGAAACGGCAAGCCCGTATCTTCTCGAATTACCGTCTGGGTGAATCACCCCCAGGTCGTTCACGCAGTATTAAAATAGGCAGTCAGCCTGCGTTTACGTGCATCTGCGTGCGTGCGTCCCGAACCATGAGCGTGAATCTTCGAGCAAGCTCATGGATCCAGCTTTCCTGCCGCCTTTGAAGGGCTTCTGTTGGCAGCAGTTCCGTTCCGATCCCCAGCGCGGAGGCGCCCGCCAGGATAAATTGGACGCGGTCACCTGATTCACGCCGCCAGACGCTATCATCGGAACCTGAGGCAACGCTACTTTCAAAGCCCAAATATACTTGCTCGCCGCCAACGGGCGCGCATGGAAAGATTTTTACGAAATCAACGCCCGCTTTCCAGGCCACTATCACTTTACTCGGCGTCAGAGCCCCGGGAATGATGACCACATCGTGCTTAAGCGTGAACTCCACTACCTCCGGAACCAAGCCAGGGCTGGTCATGAAGCGCGCGCCGGCATCGAGACATTGTTTTGCCGTCTCTACGTCCAGTACGGTTCCCGCGCCCACGATGAACTCGGGGTACTTGGCTGCCAATTGGGTGATGACATCGATGCACCTTGCACCGTCATGGTAATCTCCGCAACCGGAATAGCAGCTTCGTTTACACATTCCGAAGCGAAGAGGGCAAGTGGGGCGGACGACACGCGCACTGCGGGAATGATGCCAATCTCTTCAATCCGTGCCCGAACTTCTTCTCTTTTCATATACCCCGCTTGCCGGTGTTCAGTATCGCCGTCATCGCTACAGGCAATATCGTACGATTGGCTGTCGCAAAACCTGGTGTTGCGCAGACAATTAGAACCAAAACAATGATCTGACACGTATGGTATGTGATGGAATGCGTATAGTAGTCGTCGCCTATGTTCTCGCTTGGCATTCTCCGGGGTGCGCCAAGAGCACACTCATGCCCCTCGATTGACAACTTACCTTTGGCGAGGAATTTGGGCTAGAACTGAAGGTAGTAAATCTCTGCACTGTCAATTGACGATAAATCGCCATAGCGCTCATCGAGAAATCGATTAGTACCGATGGGTCGGTCGAAAAAATTCCCTGTTCTTTTTGGACCGCGGAGAAGGGAATTGAGCTAAGCGGCCCGTAAACACCGGAGAAATCGATCATATATGATCCTGAGAGCGCGAAAATTCCCTGTATTTTTCCTGATAACGGGAATTTGGGCTGGAGAGCGATTTGCTTAGGACTGATTCGCGCAGCCTTCGGATTGGCTGGAGATTCGAGCGGCCACTCTTCCAACCGATGCTGCCTTGCTAATGTTGGACATAGGTGAACGCGATGCAATCCAATTGGCTCTGGACTCGGGTGTCCATACACACATCCTGATGGACGATGCCGAAGGAAGAGAGCAGGCGAGGAAGCTTCATCTGAAGGTTCGGGGTACCCTTGCAGTTCTGGAACGTGGCGCAAAGCTAGGCTTAACCGAGCTTCGCCAGGCGCTCGACAAACTTCAGCAGACCAATTTCCGTATAAGTGAGAGCTTGATCGACACCCTCTTGAAGCGTAACCCTGAAACAAATCCACGCTCGTCTTGAATAGGGGAATAGCAACTTGAATAACATGATTGACCTCCGCAGCGACACCGTAACCCTCCCCACTCCCGCCATGCGCGAAGCCATGGCCACCGCCATCGTCGGCGACGACGTCTACGGCGAAGACCCCTCCGTCAACCGCCTCGAGCAAACCGCCGCCACCATCTTCGGCCGCGAGGCCGCCATCTTCGTCCCCACCGGCACCATGGGCAACCAGATCGCCATCCGCCTCCACACCCAGCACGGCCAGGAGGTCATCTGCGAGTCCCGCGCCCACATCTTCGACTGGGAGATGGCCATGACCGCCGCCTTCTCCGGCTGCCAGGTCCGCACCGTCGCCGCGCCGCGCGGCATCCTCACCTGGCCGCTCGTCGCCTCCGCCATCGGCCCCAGGATCTACTACCGCGCCCAGACCGCCTTGATTTGTATCGAAAACACGCACAATATGGCCGGCGGCACCATCACCCCGCTCGCCAACATGCAACAAATCCTCGCCGGTGCCCGCGAGGCCGGCCTCCCCGTCCACCTCGACGGCGCCCGCATCTTCAACGCCGCCGTCGCCCTCGATCTCCCCGTGGCCGAGCTCACCGAAGGCTTCGACACCATCAACATCTGCCTCTCCAAGGGCCTCGGCGCGCCCGTCGGCTCACTCCTCATCGGCTCCGCGGAGCACATCCGCCAGGCCCGCATCCACCGCAAAGCCCTCGGCGGAGGCATGCGCCAAGCCGGCGTCCTCGCTGCCGCCGGCCTCATCGCCCTAACCGACTCACCCTCCCGCCTCCACGAGGACCACGCCAACGCCCGCCTCCTGGCCGACGCCATAGCCGCCAGCCCCAACGCCGCCATCGACCTCGAAGCCGTCCAGACCAATATCGTCATCTTCACCATAAAAAACCACGCCGATGCCGCCGCCTTCTGCGCCGCCCTGCGCGACAAGAACGTCCTAGCCAGCGCCGTAGGCCCCCACTCCGTCCGCTTCGTCACCCACTCAGGCGTCCCCCGCGCCGCCTGCGAAGAGGCCGCCGCCATCATCTCCGCCCAACTCCATACCATGAGGTAGCCGGAGACAAGCCCAGACCACGCACCGGGTACCCCCATCCTCGCACGGAGCCCATCCTTTCGCAGCGTGGCCCATCTTGCACCGGGTGGCCCATCCTTTCGGCTTTTTGCGAAAGGGTGGGGGGCCTTGCCTGTCCTCTTGTTTGTCATTCTGAGCGCAGCGAAGAATCCCCGCATTTCGCTGTTGCGTTTGCCGTTGCCTGTTCTCCCTCGCCCATCCAAAACCCTGTCATTTCGACCGGAGCGATTCACAGCCTCACCGTGAATTGCGCAGCGGAGAAATCCGCTTCTCTACCCATGCCCCTCCCCAGCCTACGCCTTTGTCTCTAGCTCATAGCTCAAAGCTGATAGCTCGCAGCTGAAAACCCGAAAACGCCTTTGCTTTCAGGCCCTCCAACTATTTTTTGCGAAATTCCTAAGCAAATTCGCATGTCAAGCCCCCACCCACTTCCAAAATCCACCTAACTAAAGCTCTAGCAATCGTTTAGCCAGCCAAAGAAAAGTGCACATTAGTTATGCGCCACTTGCTAAAATAGAACTAGAAGTAAAAAAGAAGGCCCCGGACAACCGGGGCTTCGCTCTTTTAAAATCGAATTACCGAAGATAACTCCTTTGCCTGGACTAATTTAGCCATAAGTCCTTTGTTTGGAATAATTTGGCAGGGAACAGTGCCGCTATATCATAGCAATCAATAGACTTACGCCCGGTAATGGGGGGGTGTCCCCCCTGGGAAATACTGCAGACTCAGCCAGAGCGTAGAATCGGCACTCATGAAGCGCGCTCTGCAAGGCCTGTTGGTCGTCGTCCTGCTCTTGATACCCGTAGGCCAACTCCACGCCGAAAAGGTCGCCGATCTCCCCCGGCCCACCGGCTATGTCAGCGACTTCGCCGGCGTCCTTTCCCCTGCCACGAAGCTGAATCTCGAAGACCTCTGCACCCAGGTCGATCGCCAGGCCCACGCGCAGATAGCAGTCGTGACCATCAAGACTCTCGACGATGACCAGCCCGTCAACGACTTCGCCACCGCTCTCGAGGAGAAGTGGAAGGTCGGCGCAAAGGGCACCGATAGAGGCGTCCTGGTACTCGTCGTCCTCAATCCGCGAAAGCGCTGGATCGAGGTCGGATACGGTCTCGAAGGCATCCTCAACGACGCCAAAGTCGGTGACATCGGCCGAGCCATGGTGCCCGCGCTCTCCGCCGGTGACTACAATCAGGGCATCACCATCGGCGTCCAGCAGATCGCCCAGGTCATCGCCGCAGACGCAGGAGTGACGCTTACCGGAACCCAGCACTACTACCGGCGCGAGCAGCCCCAGCAGGTCACAATCACTCCGATGGAGGTACTCATCGGCGGCGGCGTCATCCTGCTGGTCATCATCCTCCTCGCCAGCACCGGCAACCTCGGCCTGCTCTTCTTCCTCCTTGGAAACCTCATGGGAGGCGGCGGAGGCGGTCGCCGGCGCGACGACGGAGGCGGAGGCGGCTTCGGAGGCTTTGGCGGAGGAAGCTCCGGAGGAGGCGGTGCCGGTGGTGATTATTGAGGTAGCAATGTAAAACTTGAGCCGCAAAAGAAGGGCAACTGAAGCCCCGGTGATACAGTACTGCCGAGGATTCCAGCCACAACCACGGAACAGGAACTAAACTTTAGACGTATCAACAAAACGAGGCATAAATGAAAGCTCTTTGGGTAGCGCTTGGCGTCGTGGGTCTCATCATTATCGTGCTGCTCTTCATCGGTGGCAGCTATGTGAGCTCCAAGAATCAGATGGTCTTAAAAGACCAGGCAGTGCAGGCAGCATTTTCAGAGATCGACGTTAACCTGCAGCGGCGAGCCGATCTGATTCCGAACCTCGTAGCCACCGTAAAAGGCTACGCCAACGTTGAAGAAAGCACTCTGACAGCGATCGCGAACGCGCGCGCAGGCCTCATGACGGCGAAGACCCCCGACGAGAAGCTGGCCGCCAACGATCGCCTCAACGTCGCGCTCCTCCCGCTCATGCGAATGCAGGAGAACTACCCTCAGCTCAAGAGCAACGACCAGTTCATGCGCCTGCAGGATGAGCTCGCCGGCACCGAAAACCGGATAGCCGTAGCCCGCCGCCGCTACAACGAGTCCATCCGCGACTACAACACCTTCATCGGCCAGTTCCCTAACAGCCTCTGGGCCGGCTTCGCTGGCTTCCAGCCGAAGCACGAGTACTACACCGCCGACGAGGGCTCACGGACGGCCCCCAAGGTCGACTTCAGCAAGTAGCCGCAGTCTTACCTCGCCGCAAAACGAAATGGCCGCCACAACACGGGCGGCCTTCTCGTTGCATCAAAGCAGCTTATTTAGAGAAAGAGGAGATCGCCGAAGCTTCGTCGTCCTTCACGTCGAATACGGTGTACAGCTTCGTGATCTGTAGAAGATCATGGACCTTCTTGGTCAGGTTCAGCAGCTTCAGCTCGCCGCCGCTGTTCTTGACTGTCGTAAAGGCGCTCACCAGCTCGCCGATGCCTGAACTGTCGATGTAGTTGATCTCACCCAGGTTCAGGAGGATCTTGTTGGAGCCCTTCGCGAGAACATCGCGAACAGCGTCGCGAATCGTGACACTGCCTTCGCCCAGCGTAATACGGCCGCTGAGATCCAGAATCGTGATGCCGTCCACTAGGCGAGTTTGTACTTTCATGCTCATGTGTGATCTTCTCCTTAAGTCCCCGGCTGCGCGGGCATACGGTGTTTGATGAGTGTGAGTTCGGTCCCGGGGTGTAGCTGCCGAAAGTTTACCTCATCCATGAGAGCACGGATGAGGAAGATGCCGCGCCCGGATCCCTTCAGGAGGTTTTCCGGCGCCAGAGGATCGGGAACCTTGTCAGGATCAAGTCCGGGTCCCTGGTCAGTAATTCGGACGATCAGCGAATCAGTCGTCGTTTCAAAAGAAGCGGTAATATGTTTCGTCTTGTCGTAAGCATTCCCATGCAGAACGGCATTTACCGCCGCCTCTCGCACCGCCATCGCAATCTGCTGAACCGTATCTTCGTCAAAGCCGGCTCTTCCAGCATACTGCTCGGCTGTCTGCTCCACCTTGTTGACGCTGTCGAGCGACGAATCAAGGGTAAAGCTGACGCGGCTTGTCGTTGAGTCGGCCAAAAATATCCTTTATCGCCGGTACAGTCGTCCCTAAAGAGGATAAGGGCGGTGATGGCAGTTTGCTTGTGGTTCCGCGGAATGTCAAGAAGCCACACCTTCCGAAGTCGCCTTTACTCAATGTTCTCCCCAGGTTCGGAAGCTGTTTCTAACCGCCTTCTTGTGAGTTAGGATGCGGATACGAGGAGTCTCGGCATGTCGGTACCCTATGACGAAACACGCCAACCATAGAACCAGCGTCTCATCCCTGGTCGGGGCATCGGTCATCGATGCCCAGGGGAACGCGTTCGGCCAAGTCAAGGAATTGGCTGTCGCCCCCATCCAGGATTCGGTTCATGTGTACGGCATGGTCATCCGGAAGCCTTCCGAGGCTCGCGGAACCCACCCGTCCCTGGTGCCGGTTGCTGAGCTTCAACTAACACCAACGGGCGCCATTCAATTGAGGCCCGGCGCAACCCCCGTTTCGCTGACAGAAGACGAGACTTACCTCCTCCTGGAGCGGGATCTTTTGGACCAGCAGATCATCGACATCAACGGCCATAAGGTCGTCCGAGTCAACGATGTTGACCTCGTCTGGGAGCCGGTTCAGGAGGGTGCCCCCACACTCCAACTGCGCATAGCAGAGGTCGAAGTCGGGCTGCGAGGCGCAATCCGCCGTCTCCTGAAGGGTTTACCCCCCTCGACCGTGGAACGGATTGCGGAACGATTTCGGCCTTCCGTTATTCCCTGGAACTTCGTCGACCTGATCGATCGGGACCCGGCCCGGAGAGTCAAACTTCGAATCGAGCAAGACAGACTCTCCACAATGCACCCGTCTGATCTGGCCGACATTCTGGAAGAACTGGCACCCGCAGAGCGCCAGGCAGTCTTCATCAGTCTGGATGAGGAGGTTGCAGCCGAGGCGCTGGAAGAGGTTACGCCCAAGATGCAGCAGACGCTCATAGAGTCCCTCGACTCCGAACAGGTCGCGGGAATCGTGGAGGAGATGGATCCCGGCGCAGCCGCCGATCTTCTCTCAGAACTCTCCGACGAACGCTCGGAAGCAATCCTTGAAGAGATGGATCCGGAAGAACGGCAGGAGGTGGAAGAACTGCTGGAGTTTTCCGGAGACTCCGCGGCCGGTCGCATGACAACGGAGTACCTTGCTCTCCCACTCGCCGCGACCGTCGAAGATGCAATTACCGCCTTGCGCAGCTTCGAAGGGGATACCGACGCGGTGACAGAGATCTATTTACTCGACGACGAAGGTAAAATCGCCGCCCTGATACCGCTTGTACAAATCCTATTGGCGGGATCGAATTCCGCGCTTGGCGATCTTCCTCACGGCCACATCGTAAGCTGTAAAGTTGATGCTAATGGACGAAAGGTTGCCGAACTCTTTGATAAGTACAACCTTCGGGCGCTTCCCGTGCTGGACGAAGAAGATAGGCTGGTTGGCGTCGTCCACGCCGACCAGGTCATCGCGCTTCTGCGCGCGAAAAACTAGCCGGGACGTTTTCAGTCAATGAAGATTCTTTACGCCGCAGGACTATCGCTAAACGACTCCTCGCTCTATCGTCTATGGGCCTTGGAGCGACTCGGTCATACGGTTATACCCTTCAATGCATTCGAATATGAATCCCGCAATCCGTTCATTCGCAAAGCTGCCTTCCATTTGAGCGCAGGGCCAGGCGTGCAGCGCCTTAATGGCGACCTGCTCCGGATAGCAGAAGCTGAAAAACCCGAGGTATTCTGGGCCGACAAACTTCTTTGGCTGCAGCCTGGAACTATTGATAAATTGCGTTCAATCGGTATCTATACCTTGAGCTACATGATCGACAACGCCTTCGGACCCCGCCGTGATCCGGGCTTTCGTCTCTACATGAAATGTATCCCTCACTACGACCTGCACGTTGTTCAACGCGATAAGAACGTCACCGACTATCGGGAACGGGGCGCTCGCGACGTCATCAAAATACAAACAGCATACGAGCCAACCATCCACTTCCCTCCTCCAAAGGGCTGGTCGGATGCACACAGGGATCGCGACGTCTCCTTTATCGGAACCCCGTACGACCAGCGAGCCTCATTCCTGACACGCCTGTGGAAGGAATTCGGTCTGTCGGTCACAGTCTGTGGCGGCCTCGTATGGAAGAAGGCACTGGGCCCCGAAGCCACCGCAGGCATATATCGAAGCAACGGAGAGCTGTTTCGCGATGAGTATAGGGAAGGAATTTGGAGATCGAAGATCAATTTGAGTTTTATAACTCACTCCAACTGTGATGAATTCGTCCACAAAAGCTTCGAGATAGCGGGCTGTGGTGGTTTTCTGCTAGCAGAACGTTCCGATGGACATATGCAGCGTTTTCGCGAGGACGAAGAAGCTGTCTTCTTCTCGGACATCGAGGAGTGTGTCGCGAAGATACGCAAATACCTCCCCGATGAGGCCTCCAGAACTCGCATTGCCACCGCAGGATGTGCACGCGCGCAGCGCGATGGATACTACAACGATCGACAGGTGGAGCTCATTGTAGAACGTGTCCGGCAAGCCGTTGGACAGAATCGAGCGACTCCAGGTCGTTCTGCATGATTCGAGATTTGTTGCAAACTCAACCCGACCCTGGAATCAGCGCGGACGTTTGTATTATCGGTGCGGGCGCAGCCGGCATTACTTTGGCGGTAGAGCTTGTACGGCTTGGCAAGCGTGTCTTCCTGCTTGAGGGCGGTGGCGCTCAGATTGAGGACGAGTCTCAGGAGCCATATCGCAGCGAGCTCGCCGGCCTGCAGCACAAGGGCATTCACACCGGGCGCTTTCGTGCCGAAGGCGGCACAACAAGACGATGGGGTGGACAGATCCTGGAGCTAGCAACCCAGGACTTCGAAGCAAGGTCAGGCGTTCCAGGCAGCGGTTGGCCCTTCCACAAAAGCGCTCTTCTGCAGTACTACGAGAGGGCGCTCGACTTGGAAGGTCTCAGCAACGTCGAGCGTTCTGATGAAGCAGTCTGGAAGCAGATCGGATTAAATCCGCCTGCGTTCGACCACCTGGAGACGTACTTCTCCAGATGGTGCCCTGAGCCAGACTTCGCGCATCTTCATCGCCACGTACTGGAGGCAAGCAATTCTCTAACTGTCTGGCTGCACGCCAATGCGGTTGAACCTGTCTTCGAAGGCGGGGCGATGCGTGGAGTGAGATGCAAGACTCAAACCGGCATCGAAGCTATGTTCCGCGCGCAGGAGTTCGTCTTTTGCCTGGGTGCGATTGAAAGCTCAAGATTTTTCTTGCAACCGATGTGGGCCCAGTACGCCTGGAACCAATCCGGACTATTGGGTAAGCACTTCCAGGATCACATCGATTGCAATGTCGCAATCGTTGAGCCAATCGATCGTCATAGGTTTCATGAGGTCTTCGACAACGTCTTCATTCATGGGTTCAAATACCATCCGAAGTTGAAACTGTCTCCTGCTAAGCAGGTCCGGAGCGAGACGCTTAATGTAGCCTGCACCATGAACTTCGCCAGCGATTCTGAGGATTCGCTGGCGAAGTTGAAGGCCGCAGTAAAAAACATCCTTCGCGGCCACCTTGCCGATCTTGAGATCGGCGACCTGGGGCTTGCGTTCCACAACACGCCGCTCCTTCTGAAACAGGCCTGGCGCTATGCCGTAAAGCATCGCATCTATAACCCGACTGACGGGCAGATCATGCTTCGAGTCCACTGCGAGCAGGAGCCTCTATCCAACAGCTGCATCACGCTGGCGGAGAGCCGTGACTCGCTCGGCATGCTGAGGACTCGGCTCAACTGGCAGATCTCGGAGAAAGAGATCGACTCAATACGCAAGTTCGTCTCCATCGCCCAAAAGTCGCTCTCGTCTCTGGCGGGGTTGACTGCCGATCCAGATTTTAATGACTGGCGACCCCTCCTTTATCGCCAGGTGCGATGACAGCAACCATCACATGGGCGGCATGCGGATGGGCTCTTCGGCTGCAGCCGGTGTCGTCGACCCGGACCTGCTTCTGTATGGGACAAGCAATGTTTATGTCTGCAGCAGCGCGGTGTTTCCGACCTCCGGCTTTTCGAACCCTACACATACTCTTCTGGCCCTGGCGGTCAGACTTGCCGAGCACTTGAGTTAGCCTGAAGATACGGGAGGAACTGGATGCAATCGATCGAGCTTGGTTCGACTGGACGCCGAACCAGCCGGCTGGGGTACGGCTGCTCCAGCGTCATGGGCGGAATGGGGCGCCGGGAGTCGCTGGCGGCACTGGAGGCGGCCTTCGATGCCGGCATCCGACACTTCGACATCGCTCCGATGTATGGATATGGCGACGCGGAGCCGTGTCTGGGCGAGTTCCTGGCACGACATCCCGGGCAGGTTACCGTGACGACGAAATACGGCATCCCGCCGGGTAAAGACCAGGCCATCAAGCGGCTGATGCGCAGTGCTGCTCGTCCGGTCATCCAGTTGCTGCCCGCGGTGAAGCGGCGGCTGGCGAGCGGTGAACAGGCCGGCAGAGCGGGCGACGTTTACCGCCGCGCAGGCGAAGGAGTCGCTGGAGCGAAGCCTTAGAGCGCTGCGGGTTGAGCGCATCGACGTCTGGCTCCTGCACGAGGCAGAGGCGCAGGACCTGGGCGACGATGCGCTGCTGCGGGTGCTCGAGGATGCGGTCGCCAGTGGGACGATCGGCACATTCGGCATCGGCAGCGAGGGCGGCAAGGTCGCCGAGCTGCAGTGTCTGCGGCCCGCGTATTGCCGGACGCTGCAGTATGAGTGGTCGATACTGGACGCTCGCGTGGCGACGAGCAGTGCGTTCCGGATTCACCATCGTGCGCTTACAGACAAATTCCGCTCGCTCCATGCAGCACTGCTCGATCGCCCCGAGACATGCAGGCGCTGGTCGGACGAGGTCCAGGCTGACCTGAGCCAGGCTGACATGCTTGCAGGGCTGATGCTGAAGGCTGCTCTGGTGATGAACCCTGAGAGCGTTATCCTGTTCAGCTCCAAGCGGCCGGAACACATCCGGGCGAACGCCGCGGTTGCAGACGACGCGGGCATGGAAGGGCCTGCGAGGCGGCTGTACGCATTGACCCAGGCCGAGCGGCACGAGCTGTTCCGTGCTGCAGGATCGGAGCGCGGATGAGCTTCTGGCGCAACTGGAGGACGCGCATCATCCTGTTCCTGGCCGTGCTGGGTCCGGGGTTCATCACGGCCAACGTCGATAACGACTCGGGCGGAATCCTGACGTACTCGCAGGCGGGCGCGCAGTTTGGGTACAGCCTGCTTTGGACGATGATCCCGATTACGCTGGCGCTGATCGTGGTGCAGGAGATGTGCGCTCGCATGGGCGTTGTGACCGGCAAAGGACTGAGCGACCTGATCCGCGAGGAGTTCGGGTTGCGGATGACGTTCGTCATCATGATCCTGCTGGTGGTGGTGAACTTCGGCAATGTGGTTGCCGAGTTCTCGGGCATTGCCGGCAGTATGCAACTGTTCCATGTAAGCAAGTACATCAGCGTTCCTCTCTGCGGGTTTCTGGTCTGGTTCCTGGTGGTTAAAGGGGACTACAAGAGCGTCGAGAAGATCTTTCTCGTCGCGAGCGTTTTTTACATTGCCTACATCGTTGCCGGCGTTTTGAGCGAGCCGAACTGGCATCTGGCGCTGGTGGAGACGGTGAAGCTGCCGGGCCGGAGTGTCTGGAGCGACCGAAGCTATGTGTATATGACCGTCGGCGTGATCGGAACTACGATCACGCCGTGGATGCAGTTTTATCTGCAGTCGTCAATCGTGGACAAGGGCGTCACGGTCCGGCAGTACAAGGCGTCGCGGCTGGACGTCATCGTCGGCTCCATCTTTACCGACGTCGTCGCGTGGTTCATCGTCGTGGCCTGCGCGGCTACGCTTTATACCCACGGCGTGCGCAACATCGCGGACGCCTCGGATGCTGCGGGAGCGATGAAGCCGCTGGCGGGCGACTACGCGTTCATCCTGTTTGCGGCGGGTTTGTTCAACGCGTCGCTGTTCGCTGCTTCGATTCTGCCGCTCTCGACGGCTTATACCGTCTGCGAAGGCCTGGGATTCGAGAGCGGACTGGACAAGCACTTCAAAGAGGCCCCGTTTTTCTACTGGCTCTACTCCCTGCTGATCGTCGTGGGAGCAGCCATTGTGCTGATCCCGGGCTTTCCGCTGGTGCGGTTCATCATCCTGTCGCAGGTGCTGAACGGGGTGCTGCTGCCGGTGGTGCTCATCTTTATGCTGCGGTTGATCAACAAGCATGAGCTGATGGGCAAGTACACGAACTCGCTTTACTTCAACATCATTGCGTGGACGACGGCGGTGATCGTGACTGCTCTTTCGCTGCTGCTGATGTGGAATGGGATCCACGGTTAGAGGGTCCCCTCCCCCTCCAGGGGTATTTTGGGCGGAAATTATTGATTCCGCTTGGCTTACGTCTTGGTGCTCCTTCTAAAATATTGATTCTAAATACAGTTGCGTCCAAAATTTTCAGCCAGCTTGAGTTACCGGATGGTTGTTAGTTATTGGTTAACGGGGGAGGCCCGGCTGGTGGCCGGGTCTTTCTGTCTGGTTAATCTCTCTACTTCTATTTTAGTCTAGCGAATGGCACATAACTAATGCGCACTTTTGTTTGTTGGGCTAAGTGCTGGTGAGGCTTGAGTTAGGTGGATTCTTGAGGTAAGTGGGGGCTTGACATGCGATTTTGCTGAGGAATTTAGCGAAAAATAGTTGGGAGGGCCAAAAGCAAAGGCGTTTTTGGGTTTCCAAGCTATGTGGTTGCGAAATGACAAACTGAAGAACAGACAACAGCAAAGGCGTTTGGGCTGGGAGGAGGCGTGGGTAGAGAAGCGGATTTCTCCGCTACGGCGGCAAAGTACGCGAGCCCTTCCACTTGGCTCAGGGTCGAAATGACCGCTTTTTGTGGGTGGTGCGGAAGAGAACAGACAACTGCAAAGGCAACCCACCCCTTCGGCAGGCTCAGGGCAGGCTCTTTCGCAAAATCGCGAAAGGATGGGCCACCCGCTGTAAGGCTGTGAATCGCTCGGTCGAAATGTCAGGGTTTTAGATTTGGGGAAGGAGAACAGGCCTCGGTTTGGAGAGGCGCATCTAAGCTGGCAGACTGCTATGAACTTTCACTTCCGACTGCTATGAACTATCACTTTCACTTCCACCCTCTATGAAACGTTCACTTTCACTGCTGTTTGCAATGAACCATCACTTTCACTTCCGACCGATGAATACTTGCTTTCACTTCCGACCGCTATGAACTTTCACTTTCACTTCCGGCATGGATGGTTCGCGGCCATCTTTTTCTTCTGCGGGGCGCTGGTTCTGGCCAATGTGGCGCACTGGATATTGTTTCGCATCGTGCGGCGCAAGGAGGTGGGTGCTGGGGGGTGGGGGTGGGGTCTGCAGGAGCATCTGGGCAAGCCGGCGCGCACGATCTTTTTGTTGACGTGCTTACTCGGAGTGCTGCCGGCGATTCCTAACCTTCCGGATAGTCTCGAGAACTCCATTCGGCATGTTCTGTTTGTGGTGATAGTGATGCTGCTGGGGTGGTTTGCGGTGGGCTGCATTTACGTTCTGCAGGACAAGGTTCTGCGGCATTATGACCTGGCGGCGGAGAACAATGTGCAGGCGCGACGAATCCATACGCAGTTCGGGGTCTTTCGCCGTATCCTCATCACGTTTGTGGTTATCATCGACGCCGCCGCGGTTCTTTGGACCTTCGACAATCCACGCATCTGGAGCTACGGCTCGGGGCTTCTGGCGTCGGCTGGGGTTGCTTCGCTGATCCTGGCGGCCGCGGCGAAGTCTACGGCTTCGAATTTTCTGGCGGGGTTGCAGATTGCGCTGACGCAGCCGATCCGGATCGATGACGTGGTGGTGATAGAGGGGGAGTGGGGGAGGGTCGAAGAGATTACGTCGTCGTATGTAGTGGTGAAGATATGGGACCTGCGGCGGCTGATCGTTCCGCTGAGCTTCTTTATCGAAAACTCTTTTCAGAACTGGACGCGTGAGTCGGCGGAGATTATGGGGACGGCGTTTCTTTATGTGGATTACTCGATTCCGGTGGCGGCTCTTCGCGAACAACTGGACAGGATTGTGCATGCGTCGCATCTGTGGAATGGGAAGGTCTGCGGGCTGCAGGTGACGAACCTGTCGGAGAAGACGATGGAGTTGCGCTGCCTGATGAGCTCGCGGAACAGCGGCGAGAACTTCGACCTGCGGTGTCTGGTGCGGGAGGGGATGACGGCCTGGATACAGGAGAACTACCCGAACGCTTTTCCGACGATGCGGTTCAGCGCTGTGGGCGATTCGTTGGAATCAGAAGGACGGGAGATTGAGAGTGGGACGAAGAGCGTGGCACAGGGGCTGAATGTGGGCGCTGAAAGGGTTCGTTCGGCCAGATAGACGATCCTCAGGGGCTAAAGCCCATTGGAATTATTGCCTTTTACGGCGGGACTAAAGTCCCGCCCCTTCAAAGCAAAGACTTTTTCAGCATATCGGAAACAGGCCATCGCGTTAGCGGCGGCCGACGGCGAGTTTGATGGAGAGAACGGTGGTGACGATGGAGAGGCCGATGGCGAGGGCGGTGTAGCCGAGGCTGGTGACTGCGGCGGGAGACAAGGAAGACAGGAGCGATGGGAGCGCTGCATGAATGGCGGTCTGGCTTGACGGTTGGTGAGATGAGCCGGGGATGAAAAGGGCGACGATGCAGGCCGCAACGAGGCAGAGGAGAGCAAGAGCGAAGGGGAGGAATCGCTTCCAGGGGAAGGGGATGGGCTCGGGGGCTGCGGCGTGCTGGCGGACGGCGTCCATGACGGACTGGGTGAAGCCGGAGGACGGGGTGAGTGGGTCGCCGGAGGCGCTGAGGCGGGCGAGGAGGAGGCGATCGAGGTCGTCTATTGGTTGAAGAGGCGCAGTGTGAGCAGGCGCAGGCTGCTGCGGGTTGAGGCGGCTCTGGTCGAGGTGGTGGTTCTGGTCGAGGTGGCTCTGATCGTTACGGTTGGGAGGGGTCGGGGGAATCATAGGGACTCCTTTGCGCGGGTGAGGGCGGTGCGGGAGATGGCTTGAGGCTGGAGTTTGGCGCGGAGCAGGTCGCGGGCGCGGAAGAGGCGGGCTTTGACGGTGCCTTGAGGAAGGTTGAGGCTGCCGGCGGTGGCGGGGACGTCCATCTCCTGAAAGTAATAGAGGAGGAGGACCTCGCGGTATTTGGGGGGCAGGGTGTCGACGGCTTTGTGAAGGGCAGCCTCTTCGCGGTGCTGCTGGAGGGCGGATGGTGCGTCGCTGCGGAGGTCGTAGGGCTCGGGGACTTCGTCGAAGGGAAGAGTGATGGGCGGGATGCGGCGGAGCTCGGTGCAGTAGAGGTTGGTGGCTAGGGAGAAGAGCCAGGTGGAAAAGGCCGACTCCTGACGCCAGGAGGCGAGGTTGCGGAAGGCGCGGAGGAATGCCTCCTGGGCGAGGTCTTCGGCGCGGCTGCGGTCGCGGGTGAAGCGATAGGCGAGGTTGATGAGGGGAGACTGCCAGCGGCGGACGATGGGCTCGAAGGCGGAGGTGTCGCCGGCGAGGACGAGGGCTACGTCGCGCTGGTCGTCTTCGGGATTCGAGCGGGGATTCAACGTGAGGTTTCTCCAATCAATAGTGTGACCGGAGTGGGGTTGGTTCGGTTGCGTTTTTTTCGGGGAGGGCGGGCACGGTGCGGCAGTCGATTGTTTGAAAGAAAGTGAAACCGGTTTGGAAGGGAGCTGGTCGGACGGTATGTAAGACAAATTTCTGGTTGAGGAGAATTGCGATGGGCGCACAGATAGTGGCGGTACTGTTGGAGAACGAGTTTGTGGGGCCGGAGGTGGCGGTGTTTGCCTTTCTGGCGATTGGGGCGATTTCGCTGTTCGCGTTCCTGTCGGTGGCGACGTGGACGGGCTCGCGGCATGCGGAGCGAGAGGCCTATTACAGGGCAGAGATGATGAAGAAGATCGCGGAGATGGGAGGCGAGAAGAATCCGGCGCTCGAGTATCTGCGGGAACAGGAGCGGATCAAGGCGGCGAAGCGGATAGGAGGGTTCAGGCTTGGAGGGCTTATCAATATTGGGATTGGAGTAGCGCTGATGATTCTGCTGCACGCAATCGTGCCGGTGCAGGGAGTATACCTTGTGGGGTTGTTTCCGCTACTGATCGGGTTGGCGTTGGCGGCATATGGGTACTGGCTGGGGCCGCAGGCGGTGGCTTAGGGTTCGGGTCGGGACTCAGGAGGCGGCGAGGGCGGACTGCTGGGCGGCGAGGAGTTCACGGATGCCTTTTTCGGCGATGTCGAGCATTTGGGTGAGCTCGGCGCGGGAGTAGGAGTCCTTTTCGGCGGTAGCCTGGGTTTCGACGAGGCCGCCGGAGGCGAGCATGACGACGTTCATGTCGACGGTGGCGCGGGAGTCTTCTTCGTAGCAGAGGTCGAGGAGGATGGCGCCGTCGACAATGCCGACGGAGGTGGCGGCAACCATCTGTTTGAGGGGCGAGGCGGGGAGGGTGCCGGCTTCGACGAGCTTGTTGAGGGCGATGGCGAGGGCGACGGAGGCTCCGGTGATGGCGGCGGTGCGGGTTCCGCCGTCGGCCTGGAGGACGTCGCAGTCTAGGATGAGGGTGCGCTCGCCGAGGGCCTTCATGTCGACTACAGAGCGGAGGGAACGGCCGATGAGGCGCTGGATCTCGTGGGTGCGGCCGCCGATCTTGCCGCGCTCGGACTCGCGGGGGGTGCGGGTAAGGGTGGCGCGGGGGAGCATGCCGTACTCGGCGGTGACCCAGCCGCGGCCGGAGTTGCGGAGCCAGCCGGGGACACCCTGCTCGATGGTGGCGTTGCAGAGGACGCGGGTGTTGCCGGACTCGATGAGGACAGAGCCCTCGGGGGTGGAGACGTAGCCGGGAGTGATGCGGAGGGTGCGGAGGGTGTTGGCGGATCGGGAGTCGGGGCGGAAGAGCTGGGTGGGGGCTTGGGGCATTATTTGGTGATTATAGTTTGTTGCTAGTTGTCAGTTGCTGGTTACTGGTTGTTGATGGAGGGCGGTGGGTACGTTGGTGGGAGTTTGTTCCGAATTGGGAACGGGGGTGTCGAATTTGGTTTCGCTGGTAATCTTGCGCGGAGGATGCCGGATAGAGTTTCAAAGTGGAACGTTCGCGAATTGGAACTGGAACGGAGCTGCGAGAGGTGAGTGAAAGGGCTAATTCGAGGGTTTTCGAGGAGGTTAGGAGTTGATGAGCGTGGAGTTGATGAGCGATTCCTAACAGTATGCGGTTCGGGTTTGGCCTTTGGATTGAATACACGGGCAGCACTGCAACTAAAGCGTTAGCAGTTAACAGTTGAAATGGAGTAAGCCATGCAGGCAATGCAGAGCAGTACAGCCGCAGGGATGTGGCGCCGCGAGGAGGAGTTTGCGGTGTTGCGATATGTCAGCCAGCATCTAGGGGTGGATGCTGAGGAGACGCCGCGAAGGCGCCGGATGGACGAGAGCAGCGCTGGTCGGGAAAGCGGCGGGGGTCGAGAGAGTGGTGGGGACGGCGACCTGATACGCGAGGCCGGAGAGCTGCTGGGAGTACTACATCTGAACGGGACGCTGCTGGTGAGGCCGGAGTTGCGGGTGGAGGAGACGAACGCGCTGCGGGCAGAGCTGGGAGAACTTATCGACCGGAGCTGGGAGTTGCTGGAGCAGTTGCTGGAGTTCAGCCACGAGAGAGATAGAGACCTTGCGGATGCGGAGGGGCCGGTGTTTTTGAAGGGGCTGACGGGGCCAGGGTTGACGGGGCCAGAGCTGACGGGGAGTAGACCTGCGCAGGATGAGGCTGAGGGGATAGCGGAACGGTGGCCGGTGCGGGCTGGTGCTGGGGTTGGCGCCGAAGCTGACGATAAGCGGGGGTGGGTGCTCGAAGAGGGCGCTGCGGGGTGGATTGCATGTTGAGTGGGATGACCGGGAACACTGGCAATGGCGGGAACAAGGACAGGATAACGGCGACGGAGAAAAAGATGGCAGGCGGAGACGGGATGTTGAGTGATGCTGGTGTGTTTACAGAGAGACGGAGTGTGGAGTCGGAGGCGGGTTGTTCGATGACGGGGCAGCGGGCGGTCGGCGGCGCGCCGGGGCTGCATGTGCTGGTGGTGGACGACGACGCGCCGATGCGGCGGATGTGCAGCGAGGTGGCGGCGGCGATGGGCTGCGCGGTGGTGGAGGCGGAGAGCGTGCAGGCGGCGCAGGGGATTCTGAGGTTTCAGAAGGTGGATCTGCTGTTGCTGGATCTGCGGCTGCCGGGCGGTGGTGGGCTGACGCTGCTGGAGCAGGTGAAGGCGACATATCCGGAGACCGGGGTGGTGGTGATGACGGCATTTGCGACGGTGTCGTCGGCGGTGGAGGCGATGCGGATTGGGGCGGGGGATTATCTGACCAAGCCGTTTGCAATGGATGACCTGAAGGCGGTTATCGAGCGGGCCGGGCGGCGGGTGCACTTTAACCAGGAGAGCCGGCGGCTGCGGGAGCGGCTGCGGATGAATAAAGGGCTGGGCGATCTGGTGGGGCAGTCTCCGGAGATGGAGAAGCTGTACAGAATTCTGTCGAAGGTGGCGTTCTCGACGCACCCGGTGCTTATCTTCGGGGAGAGTGGGACGGGGAAGGAGATTGTGGCGCGGGCGATCCATAGTAATGGACCGAATGCGGAGAGGCCGTTTGTGACGGTGGACTGCGGGTCGGGGTCTGCGGCGATGCTGGAGAGCGAGTTGTTCGGGCATGTGAAGGGGGCGTTCGAAGGAGCGCATCGGGCAAAGGAAGGGCTGCTGGTTTCGGCGCAGGGTGGGACGGTGTTTCTGGATGAGATTGGAGAGCTGCCTCTGGAGCTGCAGGCGAAGCTGCTGCGGGCGCTGCAGGAGAAAGAGGCACGGCCGGTGGGCGGGGCGGAGGGAATGCCTATCCTGGCGAGGGTGCTGGCTGCGACTAGCCGCGACCTGGCGGCGATGGTGGAGCAGGGACGGTTTCGCAAGGACCTTTACTTCAGGCTGAATGTGGTGAATCTGCGGATTCCGCCGCTGCGGGACCGGAGGGAGGACATTCATGCGCTGGCGCTGCACTTTCTAGAGAAGAAGGAGCGCGAGACGGAAATGGTAAGGAGCTTTTCCGAGGACGCGCTGCGGGTGATGCTGGAGTACGACTGGCCGGGGAATGTGAGGGAGCTGGAGGGCGCGATTGAGCGGGCGTGCGCGCTGTCGAGCGGGCCGATGCTGCATATGGGCGATCTGCCGACGCAGTTGCAGGACTTCAGAATGCATCAGGCGACGCAGACACGACGGGCGCCGGAGTTGGATGAGGCGACGCTGGATGGCGTGCTGACCGGAGGTTTCGAGAACGAGCGGAAGGGCGGGATCGTGTCGATTGCAGAGATGGAGAAGCACGCGATTCTGGGGACGATTCGGCAGTTGAAGGGAGACAAGCTGATGGCGGCGAAGCTGCTGGGCATCGGGAAGACGACGCTGTATCGGAAGCTGAAGGAGTATGGGATAACGGATGTTGGGGAGTCGATGAGCTGAGGCAGGGGCGTTGTGGGTGGTTGGTTTGTTATGCTGGGCACATCCTTTTTCTAAAGAGAGTGAGTGCAACAGCGATGGCAGATGAAGTAGCGAAGGTTTCGGAAGCGGTGAAGATAACGGTTCGGCCGAATGGTCCTTATCGGGTGGAGGGGCCGATTGAGCTCGTGGATGTGGAAGGGAATGCCTGGGATTTGACGGGGAAGCCGGCGATCTCGCTGTGTAGGTGCGGGATGTCGTCGAAGCGGCCGTTTTGCGATGGGACGCATGGACGCGAGAACTGGAAGTGCGATGCGAGCCCGATTCCCAAGGAGCCTATTGCGCTGGGGTAGTCGAGCTGGCGATTTCTAATTTGATTGTGCTATGAACCGACCGCGAGTTATGACGCGGAGTCCGAGGTGAGGGTGAGGATGTCGAAGCTGTCGCGTTGGGTTGTTCTGGCAGGGGCGCTGGGTTTGGGGGCGCTCTCTGGCGCGACGATGGTTGCGGGGCAGAATGGTGCGGGCTTAACGGCACAGGCGCAGACGACGCAGCAGAATCTGCTGGAGTATGTGGGGCAGTACCGGTCGGCTGAGGAGCCGGAGGCGGTGCTGGCGGTGAACGCGGATGGAAACACGCTGACGATGGAGGGAGAACGAAGTCGGCGAGTGACGTTGACGGCGGAGGGGAAGGACCAGTTTGGGGAGGAGGGTCTGCAGGCGGGGGTGAACTTTGTGCGGGGGGCGGATGGCAAGGTTTCGGGGCTGAGCATCAGCAGCACTGCCGCGCGGGCGGGTGGGGCGGCGAGAGTGCTGACGCGGTTCAGCGAGGTGGCGGTGAGGCTTAATCACTTCCGCGAGTACACGCGGACAGAGGTGATGATGCCGATGCGCGATGGAGTTAAGCTGCATGCGGTGATTCTGCGGCCGGCGGATTCGAACGAAGCGCTGCCGTTCCTGATGCAGCGGACGCCATATGGCACGGATGGCGATACTTCGATGAGCGTGAATGCGACGAAGCCGGAGCTGGCAGCCAGCGGATACATCTTTGTGTTCTGCGATATTCGCGGGCGGTATGGGTCAGAGGGGCAGTTTGTGATGAACCGTGCGGTGGTGGCGCATAAGACGAAGAAAGATGTGGATGAGACGACGGACACTCGCGACACGATCGACTGGCTGCTGAAGAATGTGGAGAACAATAACGGACGCGTGGGGGTGCTGGGGGTTTCGTATCCGGGGTTTCTGGCGATGATGGCGGGGATCGATGCGCATCCGGCGGTGAAGGCGATTAGCCCGCAGGCTCCGATGACCAATATCTGGATTGGGGATGATTTTTTTCATAACGGAGCGTTTCGGGAGACGTATGGGTTCGACTACGTGCAGCAGCTGGAGGGGCAGAAGACGGATGTGCGGGTGGATTCGAAGGAGGATACGTTCGACTTCTTTCTGCGCAACGTGAACTTTGCGGGTGCGGCGAAGGAAGCGAAGATGTCGGAACTGCCGACGGCGAAGGTTTTTCTGGCGCATCCGGAGTACACGAAGTTCTGGCAGGATATGGCGGTGGAGCGGCACCTGACTAAGGTTGAAGTGCCGACGCTTGAGGTGGGTGGGTGGTGGGATCAAGAAGATATGTGGGGGACACAGGCGGAGTATGCGGCGCTGGAGCCGCATGACAAGGACCACGAGGTGTTTCTGGTGCTCGGGCCTTGGAACCACGGTGGATGGGGTGGGACGACGCGGCATTTGGGCGTGCTGGACTTTGGCGCGGCGACCGGAGATGAGTATCGGAAGACGATCGAGGCGCCGTTCTTTGAGAGGTATTTGAAGGATAGGCCGGGGTTTGCGCTGGAGGATACGGCGAGCTTTCGGACGGGCGTGGATAAGTGGGAGCACTATGCGGCATGGCCTCCGAAGGTTGGATTCAAAGAGGCAAAGCTGTATTTGAAGGGTGATGGCGGGCTGAGCATGGATGCGGGGCCGGCGGATGAAGGGAAGGTTTCGTATGTGGCTGATCCGGCGAACCCGATTCCTTATCGGAACAGGCCGATTCAGGCGACGTATGGGAATGGCTCGAAGTGGCGGACGTGGCTGGTGGAGGATCAGCGGTTTGTGAGCGGGCGGAAGGATCTGGCGAACTTTACGACGCCGGCGCTGGATCACGACGTGACCATAACGGGGGATGTGATGGCGGACCTGTTTGCATCTACAACGGGGACGGATGGGGATTTTGTGGTGAAGCTGATTGATGTGTATCCGGATGATGCTCCGGCGCCGATGGCGGGGTATCAGCTGATGATTGTGGATGAGATATTTCGCGGGCGGTATTTGAAGAGCTTCGAGAAGCCGGAGGCACTGACGCCGGAGAAGGTGACGGAGTTCAAGTGGAGCCTGCATGGAGCGGACCACACGTTTTTGAAGGGGCACAAGATTATGGTGGAGGTGCAATCGAGTTGGTTTCCGCTATATGACCGGAATCCGCAGACGTTTGTGCCGAATATTATGACGGCTCCGGCGAGTGCTTATAAGGCGGAGACGATTTCGATTTATGAGTCGGCGCAGTATCCTTCGCACCTGGAGTTTGAGGTGCCGGAGTGAGGCAGTTGCCAGTTATCGGTTGTCAGTTGTGAGTGGGGTTGGTGTGACGATTAAGACGATCAGTAGTCGAGAGGTATATCGGAATCCGTGGACGAGCGTGCGCGAGGATGTGATTGAGCGGGCGAATGGGAAGCGGGGGATCTATGGGGTTATCGATAAAGACCCGGCCTGTATTGTGGTGCCGCTGGATCGAACGGATGGAGGCGACTTCGTTTATTTGATTGAGCAGTTCCGGTATACGGTGGGCGGGCGGTTTCTGGAGTTTCCGCAGGGTGGGTGGGAGCAGGCGGAGGTGGATCCGGAGGCGTTGGCTCGGGGTGAGTTGAAGGAAGAGACCGGGCTGACCGCGGAGAAGATGACTCATCTGACTACGATGCAGATTGCGTATGGCGTGATGAATCAGAAGCACCATTGTTTTCTGGCGGAGGGGTTGACGATGGGTGAGGCGACTCCGGATGCGGAGGAGAGTGACCTGGTGGTGCATCGGGTGAGCGTGGCGGCGTTCGAAGAGATGCTGCTGGATGGGACGATTGTGGACAACTGTACGGCTGCGGCTTGGGGTGTGTATCGGCTGTGGCGGGAGCGGCAGTAAGCAGCTCGGCAGCATGAGGGTCATCGGGGGGCCTTGGAGAGGACGAGCTCTACGCCTCCGGTAAAGGCTCGGCCGGGCATGGGGATGGGGGAGATCTCCTGGTAGGCGGTGTTGGTCAGGTTGGTCATCTGGAGGTAGGGGTGGATGCGGCCTGCTTCGCGGGCGAGGGAGACGTCCCAGACGGCGTAGGGGTTTTGCTGGTAGCGCTGGGTGACTCCGAGGCGTGTGCGGAAGAGGATGCCTTTTGTCCAGGCTTGATTTGCAAATGAGCCGAAGCTCTGGGTGAACTGGAGGCTGGAGTTGTTGGTGGGGTAGTTGGAGATGTAGGCGGACTGGAGGCCGTTGAGGGCCTGCTGGGCACCGAAGAGAAGGGTCCAGCTGGCTTGGAGGGATTGGCGCGGGTTGGGGCGCCAGTCGAAGGAGCTTTCGACGCCGGTGAAGTGGAGGCCGGTGAGGTTGGAGGCTTGATAGGGCGAGGTGGAGTTGGGGCGGACGTAGTCGATGGCGTCGGTCTGGTTGGAGTAGAAGACGGTGAGCGAGGCAGCGGTGCGGTCGTTGAGGTACCAGTCGACGCCGCCGTCGTAGTTCCAGGCGGACTCGGGTTTGAGGTCGGGGTTGGGGATGTGGTCGGGGTCAGAGTAGTAGAGGTCGACGTAGGTGGGAAGGCGGAAGCCGTAGCCGAGGGAGGCGCGAAGCTTGAGGTTGTGGGAGAGCCAGAGGCTGCCGGCTAGTTGGGGGGAGAAGACGGAGCGGCCGCCGCTGTAGATCTCTTCGCGCGCGCCGAGGGAGATTGCGCCGCGCCGAGCGGAGCGAATGTCTACGTCGAGATAGCCGGCGCCGTTGTTGCGGCCGTGCTGGCCGAGGGAGTTGCTCTGGATAGCGTCGGTGTTCTCTTCGAGGCCGTAGTAGAGGGTGGTGTTTTTGAAGAGGGTGTCATGACGGCGGAGGTCGGCCTGCCAGCTCTCGTCGATGTGCTGGTTTTTGTAGACGGCGGGTTGGTCGCGGAAGAGGACGAAGATGTCGGAGTGGCGGCGGTAGGCTACGTCGGCGCTGGTCTTGGAACCGAGGGGCTGTATGGCGGAGGCGAACCAGCCCTTGGTGTGCTCGAAGGAGTTGTAAGGGCCGTAGAACTGGTTGGCGCCGAAGGGGCGGTTGCTGCCGGCGAAGAGGAGGTCGGTGTCGCCGAGGGGAGTGGTGATGCGGGTCTCGGAGCTGGCGGATTCGCTGGTGTAGTCGCGGTCGTAGGTGAAGCCGTCGGAGTGCTCGCGGGCTCCGGCGAGGACTTCGCTGAAGCGATGCTGGACGTAGGAGGCGAGAAAAGCCTGCTCGTTTTCGCCGAAGCTGCCGACTCCGGCGCGGAGGCGGAGGGTTGAGGCTTCGGGTTTGAAGGTGACGAAGTCTACGACGCCGCCGATGGCGTCGGAGCCGTAGAGGGTAGAGCCGGCGCCGTGGAGGACGTCGATGGTGCCGAGGGCTTCGAGGGGGACGGGGACGTCGAGGTTGAAGTGGGAGGTTTCGGAGTCGTTGATGCGGAATCCGTTGAGGAGTACGAGGGTTTGCTCGAAGGACGTGCCGCGGATAGAGATGTCAGCCTGGGTGTTGGCGGCTCCGCGCTGCTGGATGTCGACGGAGGCGTCGGTGCGGAGGTAGTCCTCGACGTCCTGGAAGGCGAGGCGGTGCTCCTGGGTGTCGAGGGTGACGACTGAGCGGGCGGATTCGCCGGCGGTGATGGGGGCTGGGTCGCCGAGGACTACTATGGTGGTTTCGAGGGGTGGGATTTTTTCGGCGGGGGGGTGCTGCGGGGTTGGCTGTGGCGGAGTTGGCTGGGTCTGCTGGGAGTGAGCAGGGGCTGCTACGGCAAGGATCAGAAGGCAGGCTAGACGCGCGGGTAACAAGGGGTGCTCCGGGCAGGTTTGATTCGTGGCTTGGATGCAACCCCTTGCATTCAGGAGAGAAAGGGGTCGCGCGAAAGGGATGAACCAGTATAGCGATTCGGTGTTGCGGTCGAGATGTGGGCACGAGCTGTACATGGTTTCCTTTCCTAATATTTTCCGGGGGGGGACACCCCCCCTATTACCCGGCGGTAAAGTCTCTGTTTTCAGCGGTTTGCAGGGTAGTGCCGTCTGCAAAATATTCTAAACAAATGACTTATAGCTAAAATAGCCAGAATCAATAAGTTAGGCCCGACTTGATGGCCGGGCCTTGGCTGAATCTCCAGAAACGAATCACGTTTCGTTTGCTTTTACTCTTCTAGTTCTATTTTAGCGAATGGCATATAACTAATGTTCACCTGATATCTCTTTTGGGATGAGAGGGTTAGGCGATTTTGGGGCTTGACATGCGATTTTGCTCAGGAAAATCGCGAAAAATAGTTTGGTCCAGGACCAGAATACCCGGCTAAAGAGGTGCTGAGGAGTTGCGGGTGAAGGAGAAGGACCTGGCGGTTAAGGCGGTGGCACGGTTCTGAGGGTCGAGTGGCTTGCTGAGTGAGAAAGCGCCTTGAAGGGTGGCTTTCGCTTGTTTGATAAGTGGTTGTGATTAGTTTTGACCGCTGGAATTGTTGAAGATTGCGCCCACGGTGTCGTTTGGGGTCAATGTGACCGTGCAACTGTTGGGCCCGGTTTGGCTGATGGGTGCAGTTTGAGTGCAGTTGTAGGACCATCCACCGAAGGTGACACCAGATTGAGCAGGGGCAGTCAAAGTGATCTGGGTACCAACGGGGTAGGTTGCCGAGCAGACTGACCCTGTAGTGTTTCCGTCCTTATTCCAACCTGGCCCACAGTGGATAACAGTCGGCGTACCTGTCGCGGAAGAACCTGTTACCAGCCAGTTGGTGGTGTTCAAGCCCTCGTTATAGACAGTGAGGGTACCAAGGAGGGGTGACGCAGCTTCGTCGCAGGAACCCGGAGTCGGTGGGTCGCCATTTGGGTTCGGAAGCTCCAATGGGCAATTGAAAGTTGCCGTAGCGGTTTGTATGCTTCCGTCGGTACTGGTTGCCTCAGCGATGATGGTGGCGCTCCCCCAGTAATAGGCGGTGACAATTCCGGCGCTGGCGCCTGAATTCCCGCCGCTATTAGTGTTTACCGGGAAGTAATTGGGAAAGGAAGAGAACCATTGGAGTGTGGGCGAGTTTGTGAGATCCCTGACATATGGAACGGTCGAGAATGTTCCAATTGCGAGGAATTGCCCGGTGTCCTGTAAATTGTCCACTGAAATCACGCTCGGAATAATCGTGAGCGAGAGTAGAGGCTCAGGCGCGGCAGTGAGCGAGACGGTGACGGCTGCAGAGTTTGAGACTACGGTGCCGTCGGGGTTTGCCAATTGAGCTGTGATGTTAGTGGAGCCTGCGCTTAGACCTGTAACGAGCCCGGAGGTGCTCACGGAAGCAATGGTGGGGACGCTGGAGATCCACGTAATCTGGGGGGAGCTGGTGACGTTGGTCTGGAGGCCGTTGGCTCCGAAGGTGCCGATGGCGATAAATTGCCCGGTCTGGCCTGACGCGGATAGCGACTGAGCGCCCGGGGTAAGGGATACGGCGGTGAACTTCTCGGTTGTTCCGCCTGAGACGATGAAGCTGGCTGTGCCGGTGACTACGGTTCCTCCGGCGCTGTTGGTATAGAGGGCGGTAATGGTGCTGGTTCCCTGGCCTACGGCGGTGGCGAGACCGGTGGTGGCGCCGACGGTGGCTATCTGCGAGCTGCTGGAGCTCCAGGCGACCTGGTTGGTGAGGTTAACCGTTGCGCCGGATGAGGTGGTTCCGATGGCGAGGAACTGGGTGGTTTGAGCGGGGGCTGAGACTGCCTGAGAGCCGGGAATGATGGTCATCGAGGTGATGGAGCCGCCGGCTATACCTCCGCTGGAACCGGTGACGGTGAGAACGGAGCTGGAGGAAGCGGGTCCGTTGTAAGCCGCGGCGCTGGCGGTGATGGTGGTGCTGCCGGCACCGACGGCCGTTGCGATGCCGGCAGAATTAACGGTTGCGACAGCAGGGGCGCTGGAGATCCAAGTGACTCCGGTGGTTATGTTTTGTGTGGAAGTGTGTTGTGAGTTGCCGTAAGTTCCTTCAGCGATAAATTGTGCAGTCTGACCGACCGTCAAGGCTTGAGTCGCCGGTGTGACCTGAATGGAATCCAGCCCGGAGTTGCCGCAACCGATAATGGAGAGACCAAGGCAGACAAGCGAAAGTTGCAAAACCCGACGGCAAGCAAACATGTAAATCTCCTGGCATCTTCGACATCGAAACAGGGCGACCATGCGTGTTGTGCATGATCGCCCGGCCGACCTGGGAAATGACCAACTCCGAGCGAATTCGAGATGAGGCCCCTCGAGAGACCAATCCTTCATTGCCCGTACGAAGCTTCGTATCCTGCTTTAAAGCAAACAGATAGCCAATTTCGATTTAGCTGGTTTGTCTTTATAAATCAGTTAGTTAGGAGAAAACGCGGCGCGGTGCTGTCGTCGCATGTTTACAGGGCTGGCGGGAGAGATACGCAGCGTATACATGACGGGCAACTGCCAGAGCGCGGTGAGTTGGAGGCCGGCCTCATGCCTGCGCGTTATTTTCAATACAGGTATTTGTTTCCAAGGGTTATCCATCTCGCGTAGGATTGGCTGGCTCAATGAGCTTTCATTGATTTGATTAAGGAGCAACAGCCTAGTGAACTCACGAATGGGGATCTCATCGCGGGCGATCGTCGTGTGCGCCGGACTTTTTAGCGTCGGCATGGCTTTCTCGCAGCAGTTTAGAGGAGGGAACGCAGGAGGGAACGCCGCGGGAGTGAATGCGCGGCCGTGGAGTGAACTGAATCCGGTTACTAAACTGACCGCAGAGACGTTTGCAAATCCGCCTGCCGTGGACAGGCCGTGGGTACGGGTGAACCTTCCGGCGGAGCAGTCGCCGGAGGAGTTGAAGGCGGAGATTGCCGAGATGCACGAGCATGGCATCGCGGGGTTGGAGATCGGCCAGGGAGCTTTTCCGAAGACGGAACAGCTGGTCGCGATTCTGCAGGCGGCGAACGAGTTGGGGATGAAGGTGAGCCTGAGTCACGGGCCGACGGTGAGTCCTGCAGGGTACAGCTTCGACGAGGTGAATGCTCGAAAGACGCTGCTGTTTACGGCGACCAAGGTGGCGGGAGGTGCAGAGACGGAGATCACACTGACGGCTCCTCCGCCGCCATCGAATGGACGCGGGCGTGCTCCTGCTGCGCCGCCTGCTCCTCGCCGGAGTACTCTGATTGCGGTGCTTGCTTATCGGTGTGCGCAGGGCACGTGCGCTAAGAACGATCCGGTGGAGCTTGAGCCGGCATCGGTTATTGACCTGACCTCCAGCCTTACGGACACAGACAAGAACGGCATTATGGGTGGCACGACATCGGGCCATTTGAAATGGACGGCACCGGCCGGAGGCGAGTGGCGAGTTATCGCGTTCTGGTCGCAGGGGGCTTTTGCGCAACCGGACGTGTTCAGCAAAGAGGGCACCGACGATCTTATTCGCGGGATGGAGGCGGATTGGACGCCGGAGGTGAAGGCGCTGCTGAAGCAGAATGGCGGCGATATCTTTTACGATTCGCACTCGTCGGACCGCGGGAGCCCGGCGGAGCTGTGGACGAACAATATGGAGGCGGAGTTCAAGGCTCGGCGTGGATACTCGCTGATTTTGAATGCGCCGGCGCTGTTTGAAAAGAACTTCTTCTTTAGCGATGGCAGCGCTCCGCGCGTCCGCAATGATCTGAACGCGGTGCGGGGCGACCTGTGGGTGGAGAAGCACCTGAGGCCGATGGAGGCGTGGGCGCATACCTTCAATTACAAGATTCGTTTGCAGCCTTATGGCGAGGCCACTACGACGACTCCTGACGAGATACAGGCTGCGGCGGCGCTGGACCGCCCGGAGAACGAATCGTTGTTCATGGGCGACGAGGTGGATAGCTATCTTCCGATCGCTTCTGCAAATCACATGACGGGCAATACTTGGTACTCGACGGAGTGCTGTGCGGCGTTGAATAAAGCCTATGCGCAGACATTTCAAGACCTCGTGATCCGCATGCACAGGAGTTATGCGGGCGGCATCACGAAGCTGGTGTACCACGTGTATCCATATCGCGATGCCGCGGATTCGAAGTGGCCGGGGTATCACTCGTTTGGACAGACGGGGTTCTCGAACGCGTGGGGGCCGAGGAATCCTTTTTGGATTGATGCTCCGGTTTATAACGATTATCTGGCGCGGACGCAGCAGGTGTTGACCCAGGGAGATGCCAAGGTTGACGTTGCTGTTTATATGCAGAGCTATCTCTTTCCGCAGCCGATGTTCGTCAAAGGGGGCTTCCATATATGGGGCGATCCGAAGCTGCAGGAGGCCGGATATACGCGGGATTATCTGGATCCGACGCTGTTGGCGCTGCCGAGTGCGACGGTGACGGCGGGACGCCTGGCCACGAGCAAGGCGGCTTATAAGGTGTTTGTTATCGATAGCGAGCAGCAGCCGGCGGTGGATCCGATCAGGTCCTCGATGCCGCTTGATGTGGCGCGGAGGATATTGGCGTTTGCGAGGGCGGGTCTGCCAGTGGTGATCGTAGGTGCTGCGCCGAACCGGACACCGGGCAGAACGCCGAAGGATGATGCGGAGTTGCAGGCGCTGATGAGTCAGCTTGTGAAGATCAAGAATGTGCACAAGGTGGAGCATGAAGTGGATGTGCCGGCGTTGTTGCAGACGCTGGGGATTCGTCCGGCTATGGAGCCTAAGAGTGCTTCGCCCGTGCTTAGCGTGCGCCGCCACGATGCTTCGACGCGGACGGACTACTACTTTCTTTATAACGAAGGCATGGTGTCGCCGCCGAATGAGCCTACGAACCTGTTTGAGCCCGCTGAGGGAAAGCCTTTTGACCAGGAGGTTCGGCTGGAGGGCGAAGGGAAGCCATACTTGATGGATGCGTGGACAGGGAAGATCACACCTGTGGCGAAGTACGTCTCAAGTAATGGTGGTGTCAGCTTCCGTTTGAATATCGCTCCAGACGATGCTGCGTTGGTTGCAATCAGCGCCAGTGGGTTTGGTGCGTTGGCGGCGGACGCTGCTGGTGAAGGCGATGCAAGCTCGGCGGCGGCTTCGATCGATCTGACGAATGGCAAGTGGCATCTGTCGGTGGAGGATTGGCGGCCGGCGAACCCTTATCAGACCACCACCGGCGTGAAGGCAGCCGAGACGACGAAGGAGAAGGTGCAACTCGATATTGTAGGCCTGAAGCCGTGGCCGCAGATTCCTGCACTCAAGGATGTGTCTGGTGTTGGTACTTACACTGCGAACTTTGAATTGCCCTCGGATTGGAAGAGTGGATATGGGGCGTTGTTGAAGCTTGGCGAGGTGTTTGACTCTTTTACGCTGTCAGTCAATGGGAAGAACGTTCCGGTTAATCAGATCAGCGCTGTAGCTGAGGTTGGGCCTTATCTTCATGCGGGATCTAACACGATCGAGGTGAGGGTCGCTACGACGTTGAACAATCGTCTATCGAGTTTGGATCCGGATGTGGCGAAGAGAGGGTTGATTCAGGGGTATGGGCTGATCGGGCCGGTGGTGCTGATACCGCATTGATAGCGCGTTCGATTTTAGTGCGGGAATTGTTTACGGCTACCGCTGAACGATAGCTATCTCAAAATTTAAGGGACCCTTTTCATTGGCGGCTACCGATTAGCAGACTGCCGGGCTCCAATTAGTGGACTGTTTTTCCCTGGTCGGGATGGGTTCGTTTCTGGTAGCCTCAGAATTCGATTATAATGACCACCCATGAAACTCTACGGCGCGCACGCGGTGAAGTTCTGCGCTGCTGCAGGACTGGTGTTCTTCGCCTGTTTGGAATTGGCGGCGCAGGACCCTGCGTGGCTCAATCAAAACAAGAGAACCAAGCCCGACCGGGTGGAGGGCTTACTCGATCAAACCAATGCGCGGCGCGAATATGATGTGCTGGCATTCCAGGCCTATACGTCACCCACGCCTGCTGTGTTACCGGATGCGACGGAGATGCTGAGGGTTGAGTATTGTCAACCGGCTTCTGGTTCGGGAGTGGCTGCCCGGTTCCAGTCAGGCATTTATCGAGGTACGACAGAAAACTGCGCATGTGAATTACCTGATGAAGGCTGCGCAATCGACTTCGAGGCCCGGCTGGCAAACTTTTGAATGGCCTACGACGGAAGTCATCAGCAAAAACCGTATCAGGCCGAACAGCCTGGGAGTTGTGGTCCACATGGGGGAGGACAACGAATACGCGGAGAATATTGAACCAGCGATTCTGACAAGCGCCACCAGTCCTGCGAAGGAGGTCACCGATCCGGGCCCGATTCACTATTACGATTTGACCCTGCGCATCCAACTGCACAGTCTGGACAAACTCTTGTATACGTTCCAAAGCAAAGGTGGGGTGGCAAAGACGTGTTATTACGTAAACGATAGCCATCCCTGCGAAATGAAGGAGCCTGATGATCAGGCCTCAATCGAATCCGGCAGCCTGGTGACTTTGAAGCTTGATATGTCGGCGAATGAACCGGATGGCGACGCTTCCGTGCACATCGAAGGCAGTTATAAAGATTCTGACGGGAAGCTGATTGCGAACTTTCGCTTTCCGCACGAGAGCAGATGCAGATAAAGGATGAATCGAGCAGCGTCACACTGGCCTTGCGTAAAAGGCCGGTACGCCTGATGATTGTGGCGTTGGTTCTGGCTGGCTTTGTATTTTTGGTCTGGTATTGTCTGTGGCCTGTTCCCCTTACAAGATTCAGGACGACAGTTTACACGCACAGCTTGTCATTTTTGGTTGGTGAGTGGGGCGATTCGGGGGGGATTTTCAACTCGGATACGGCGCGAGTCGATCTCAGCCTGCCGGGTGGTGTGAGCGTTCATTCGAGCGACGGCTTTCAATTCGCTTGCGAGGGCGGATCGCTTTTAAAGCGAGTCAGGATGTTGAATATGTCGACTGCTGAGGGGCAGTTGGTTTCGCTGGATGTGTTGAGTTCAGGGAAGCTGCGCTACGCACTTACCCTGGCGGGGAAAGACGAAGAACCGTTCGTGGGTGTCCAGCTAGATGAACGGAGCGATATCAGTCAAGCGTCGTGCGGAGGCGGCGCGACTAAACCAGAGTCGGGAGAGTGGCGTATTACTTCGCAGGCGGGGAGCCCTCTGGAGTTCTCCGTTGCGTTTCTTCAGGATGAGGCGACTGGAACGGGAGCGGGTGGTTCGGCGGATCCGATTCCTGCTGGCGAGCGCGAGATCCCGCTTGCCGGTGGAAGCTCTGTTGTGTTTCAGGGGGAGTCGGGGCCGATCGGTTCCAAGAGCGTCCTTCGACTGGTCCATAGTGAGAAGACGGTGCCGCTGACTGAAGGACTGACGCTCACAAGAGTTGGGAAGGCGATGATCGAAAGGTTGAGCTACGATTCCAAGTCTCAAATGCTTATGGCGACGCTGGCCGGCACCACAGGGAAGATTGAGGTGGAGTCCGGGGGCGAGGAGATTACCGAGAGCGAGAACCGTCTTCCGCAGTGGCTCGGTGGCCAATTAGCCGGCAACGTGATTACGGCTTTGGCAACGGTGATTGGAGCGGTTCTGGCCTTACTGGGCGTGGTATGGACGATTCGGGCAAATCGGGACCAGCAGTATGAGAAGATCGCTGCGGATATAGCCCTTGGTGTAAAGCGGATGGAGTTCGACGAAAGGATGGCGCAGCCGAAGCGTCCATCAAAAAGAGCGAAAGGACCGACAAAGCGATGAGATCTCGAAACGTAGAACTTCGTCCCAAATATCTGATTGCGAGGGCGCTGGTGGGTTTGGTGTGCACGATATCGAGCGCTTCGGCAATCGCACAGGGTTCCGTTAACGTGCAGGAAATCATGGAGCAAAGTCAGCAGAAGCAGCAGCAGTACATTGAGTCGCTGAAGCGCGGCGTGGTTCGGATCGAGGCGCAGAAAGGTGTTCCGGAGACGGGAACCGGCTTTATTCTTTCGTCAACGGCGGATTCGGTGATGATTGCCACTGCGCTGCACGTTGTTCAGGACGCGGGATCGATCTCTGTTTACTTTCGCGACGACCCGAAGAAGGCCTACAAGGCAAAGAAACTGACGAACCATAGTAAGGCACTGGACCTGGCGGTAATCGAAGTGGCATCCGCGCCGGGCGCCAAAGTGCCTGCGGATCTTCCGAAGTATAATTTCGCGGCGAATAACACGCTGCAGCAGACGGAACATCTCTTTAGCGTGAACGGCGATTGGACGATCGTGGAGAACAATGTGACCAGGACGAGTCACGATGGCGATCTCTACAGAAGTTTGAGTATTCCAATGTTTCGGTCGGCGAAGGTTTTTCGGGGGGACCAATCTTCAATGATTACGGAAACGTTATTGGGATGCATATCGCCAGAAACGGGGACCTTAGCTATGCCGTCGGGGTGAAGATCGATTCCGCACTGCAGGTGCTTGCAGCGCTGGATTATGCCGTTCCGCAGGCGGGACCGCTTGTTATGCCGAGCTATGCGATGCCACCAGGAGTACCGGGCACAACGACTGGAGGGGGACGGGACGGCACGGTGAAGACAGCGACCCCGGCCGCTCCATGCGCTCAGGGTTGCGAGGCTACCCTTGGTTCTCTTAACGGACTCAGTATTCCATAGCAGGGGCAGATCGAACACCGGGATGCGAAGAGGATGTTTATTCGATACCACCAACTTGGCCCGGCGCGGGACTGTTTCTGCATCTTGTTTTCTGTAAAGGCAACGCGTTCGGGGGGATGATCATGCTGCGCCTTGGCGAGACCGATCGCCAAGGTGACCAAGACGCCACCTTGGGGGCAGCCGTCTTAACGGGGAGTAGCGGGCAAGGAATCATTAACGACCGGCAGGGCGGACATTGGAAACTTACGTTACACAATCCAAACTTCGGCGGCACGTTCGATGCTAATGCGATCAGCATCAGCATCGCTCCGATTGGAGGGCTGCCGCCTCGTTAGCCTCTTCATTGACGGCTACTGAAGTGCGAACAGCTACGCTCGATTCAATGCACAGTTTTCATTGACGCATAGCGCTGAGACCTATCACGCTCGAATTTCAATGTACGGTTTTCATTCGGCGGGACATGAAGTCCATGAGGAGGTAGTTGCCGAGGGTCTGGGGGGTGGTGAAGTAGGCTTTGCCGCGGCACATGGCGCTTACTTTTTGGACGAATTGCATGAGGGTGAAGTCGTTGGCGAGCATGAAGGTGTTGATCATGATGTTGGAGCGTTTGCAGCGGGCGACTTCTTCGAGGGTCTCTTCGATGACGAGAGGGTCGAGGCCGAAGGCGTTTTTGTAGATGCGGCCGTCGGGTAGGGTGAGGGCGCTGGGCTTGCCGTCGGTGATCATGACGATCTGCTTCATGTCTTTATTTTGCTTGGCGAGGATGCGCTGGGCGAGGCGGAGGCCTTCGCGGGTGTTGGTGTAGTGAGGGCCGACCTTGACGCGGGATAGCTGGGAGACGGGGACCTCTTCGGCGGTGTCGTGGAAGAGGACGAGGTTGAGGGTGTCGCCGGGGAACTGGGTTCGGATGAGATGGGACAAGGCCATGGCGACTCGCTTGGCGGGGGTGAAGCGGTCTTCACCGTAGAGGATCATGGAGTGGGAGCAGTCGAGCAGGACGACGGTGGCGCAGGAGGATTGGTAGTCGGCCTGGTGGACGTGGAGGTCGGAGTATTCGATGTTGAGGGGGGTGTGCTCTTCGCCTTCGACGGCGGTGCGGATGCCCTCGCGGGCGAAGACGCTGGAGAGAGTGGCGGTGAGGTCGAGGTTGAGGGTGTCGCCGAACTCGTAGAGCTTGGAGGAGCCGTTGGTCTCGACGCCAGCGGCTTCGTGGCGGGTGTCGTGGCGGCCGAGGTTGGAGCGGCCGAGTGGACCGAGGAGCTCGCGGAGGGCCTTGTAGCCGAGGAAGTCCATCGACTTGTCGGTGACTTCGAAGCGGGCGGACTCGGCGTTGCCGTTGCCGGCCTCGCCGGGCTGCTGGGGCTGCTCGGCGTTGATGAAGTTCTGCTCCTGCATTTTCTGGATGATCTTGTCGATGAGCTCTTCGACCTGGTCTTCGGAGAGGGTTTCGTATTTTTCCTGGGCCTCTTCGTCGAGCAGCTCGCCGGAGTCGAGGGCGCGGCGGATGGCATCGCGGAGGTTCTCGAGGGTCTGGTCGTTGAACTCGGAGAAGTTGGCGTAGGGATCGTTGAAGCCGGAGTCGAGGAAGAAATCGGACAGGGCCTGCATGAGGTCTTCGAGGCCGAAGCTGGAGGAGAGATCGCCGGTGAACTTTGTGTAGCGGGTTCGCTTCATGGAGTGGCCCCTCGTTCCATAGACGGATACCGATGCGAGGTATCTACGCTCGATGCAATTAGCTGTCTACATATTAGACGTGCCAGCGGAGACGGGGATTCCTGGGATCAAAAGTGTGGGGTGGACTGGGCTTATTTATTCGTTGTGGCGGTTGGTGTGTAGCCGGCGATGACGGTGGTGCTGCCGCCGATGCGGGTCGAGAAGGTGGGCTTCTCGAGACCTTTGAGGATGGAGGCGGGGATCTGCGCGGGGGGACGTGGTGGGAGTAGAACTCGGCGAAGGCGAAGAAGTCGGGGCCTTCGCCTTTGAGGAGCTGGGCGTCGGGGGTGTAGGCCTTGATGATGGCGGGGTCGGCCAGGGCGGCGCCGAAGAAGTTGACGGCGTCGATGACGGTGCGGCCGGTGGGGGAGCGGTATTGATAGAGAGGGACGTGCTGGCGCTCGGCGAACTCGGCCAGCGGGATGAGGGGCTGGAGGGCGAAGGACTGATAGTGGATGGCGCGCTCGTGGCGGGCCATCTCCTGCGGGAAGGCTCCGCGAGAGTCGATCTCGTCGATGGCTTGCTTGTAGACGCCGATGCCCCAGGTGAAGAGGTCGTTGTCAGACGAGATGACGCCGACAGCGGTGGCGGCGAGGCCGCGCCAGTAGTGGTGGTTGTTGGTCTGAGTGCCGGCTTTGTCGAAGTCGACGGTGCGGTGGGCGACCTTGTTCATCCACTGGATATCGCGCTTGACCATATCTTTGTATGGGGCGGTGTCGAGGGAGGGTTCGCTGAGGAGGACGGACTCGCTGATGGCGGCGGCGCTGATGGTCCACTCGATCTGAAACCAGGCCTGCTGGCTTTGTTTGGGATCGTAGTCGAGGAGGGTGCCGGCCTGGGCCCAGAGGTCGATCTGCTGCTGGGCGCATTGAGCTTCGGCGGGGTTGGCGGTGACGAGCCACTGGTTCATGCCGGCGGTTACGCGCTCTTCGAAGCGGTGGTAGAAGACGGTGACCTTTTCCTCTTCGGGGTTGACGGGGCCATGGCCTCCGCTGAAGTAGCGCTGGGGGATGACGATGCGGCCGGTGGGTGCGGGAGCGACCGGAAGCTTGATGCAGGACTGGAGCGCGGTGATGGCGTGCGCGGTGCGCGGGTCCTTATTTTGGGCGAGCTGCTCGTGGCGCTGTGAGATGTCGATGTAGGAGGCCTTTGGATTGGAGACGCTTTGAGCGTGGGCGGCGGTGCATACGAAGACTGTGAGTGCCGCGGTGAGCCGGGCGGTGCGAACGCGATTCATGGATGAGCCGTTTCCTCTGATGGGATGATACTCGGGTTTTGATGATGAGGCTTAGATTTATGAAAAAGTTATTTCGCCAGCGAAAAAGGCTCGCTCGATGGCTAAAGTAGAGATGAAGAGCCAGGAGGGAACGCAACGCATTCGTTATACTGCCGAGATTAGCTGGCGGAGGTTGAGGATGGCGGTGGCGGCGGAGGACCAGGCGTTGTATGCGATTGTCAGCGGCACTCTTCCGGTGACTATCGATGAGGTGATTGCGGTTATGCAAAGCATCGATGCGACGCTGGCGGATGAGGATGGGTTGAAGTGGTTCAACCGGCTTTATCTGATGGTGACGGAGGAGGTGGATCTGCAGCCGCCGGCGAGTGGATGGAAGGATGCTGCGTGGTTGTTGACGCTGGATGTGGTGTTCGCGGGGTTATATCTGCAGGCGGTGGCGGGGTATTTGAATGGCGAGGGTGATGTGCCGAGCTCGTGGCAGGCTTTGATGGAGTCGCGATACAAGGCGGGAGTGGACCGGATTCAGTTTGCGCTTGCGGGGATGAATGCGCATATCAATCATGATCTGGCGCTGGCGCTGCTGACGACGGATGCTCAGAGGAATGTGGTTCCGGCGATGGATAGTCCGCAGCATGTGGACTATGAGGCGGTGAACGGCTTGTTGAATACGGTGATGCCGTCGGCGTTGACGATGCTGGCGAGCGATGCGCTGGGAATGATTGCGCAGGATACGGGTATGGTGGGGAGGCTGCTGGCGTTCTGGGATATCTGCAAGGCGCGGGACCTGGCCTGGGGTTTTGCGGATCATCTGCGGGGATTGTCGGGCGTGGCGCGGGTTGTGGCGATGGAGGCACAGGATCAGATGACGGGGGTTGTGGGGCGGGCGATTCTGGCTTTTGTTTAGTGGGCGGGAATGACAAACAAAGACAGGCAACAGCAAAAGCGAAATGCGGGGGTTCTTCCCCTTCGACTACGCTTAGGGTCAGAATGACAGCGTTAAAGGCAACAGCAGATTCCTCCGCTGCGCTGCGGAATGACAAACAAAGAACGGGAGATGACTTAGTTGAAGCCGCGGCGGGTTCGGTTGCGGGCGGCTTCGTCGAGTTCTCGCTCGCGCTCGCGCATGCGCTCGGCGTATTGCGTGGCCTGGTCTACGCGCTGCTTCTTTTCGGCGGCGGTGAAGACGCGCTCTTCGGCGCGGCTGATGCGCTTGTGGGCGTACATGCCTTCAAGGAGGAACTCGGCGGCGCTGACGGCGGTTTCGGGGGCGGATTTGGCGGTGATCTTGAGGGGGACGAGGGTTTCGAAGAGGCCCTGGATCTGCTGGAGCTCTTTGAGGGAGTCGGCGGCGGCCTGGGCGTCGTTGAGCTGGACGGTGCCGCCGAGATTGAACCATTGCTCGATCTGCTGGGTGTTTACGCCGGGGAAGTGAGTGTCGAAGATGGAGGCGACGGAGGTGCGGATGATCTCGCGGATGACGGTGTCGGCTCCACGCATCTCGCCCTCGTATTCGAGCTCGATCTTGCCAGTGATGCCGGGGAGGGCGGCGTAGATGTCGCCGACGCGGGGGACGGCGAGTTTTTCGCCGTGGAGGAAGGCCCGGCGCTCGGCGTTCGAGACTACCAGCTCCATGGTGGAGATGGGGAGGCGCTGCGAGACGCCGCTGCGCTTGTCGACTTTTTTGTCTTCGCGGGCGGCGAAGGCGATCTGCTCGACGATCTGGCGGATGTAGTGGGGGATCTCGATGGTGGAGGCGGGGCGTTGCGACCACGCTTCTTGCGCGGTGATGGTGAGGCCCTCTTCGATGTTCTCGGGGTAGTGGGTGCGGATCTCGGAGCCGATGCGATCTTTTAACGGAGTTACGATTTTTCCGCGGGCGGTGTAGTCCTCGGGGTTGGCGGAGAAGACGATAGCTACGTCGAGCAGGAGGCGGACGGGGTAGCCCTTAATCTGGACGTCACCCTCCTGCATGATATTGAAGAGGGCGACCTGAATTTTGCCGGCGAGGTCGGGGAGCTCGTTGATGGCGAAGATGCCGCGGTTGGCGCGGGGCAGCAGGCCATAGTGCATGGTGAGCTCGGAGCCGAGGTCTTGATTGCTGCGTGCGGCTTTGATGGGGTCTATATCTCCAACCAGATCCGCTACTGTCACGTCGGGGGTGGCCAGCTTTTCTACGTAGCGGTCGTTGGGGGTGAGCCAGGCGATGGGGGTGTCTTCACCCATTTTGGCGACGAGGTTGCGCGAGAACTGGGAGATGGGGGCGTAGGGGTTGTCGCGGACCTCGGAGCCGGCGACGTAGGGGAGCGCGGGGTCGAGGAGGGTGGTGAGGGCGCGGAGGATGCGCGACTTGGCCTGTCCGCGGAGGCCGAGGAGGATGAAGTTGTGTTTGCTGAGGACGGCGTTGACGATCTGGGGAACGACGGTGTCTTCGTAGCCGACGATGCCGGGGAACAAAGGGGTTCCGGATTTTCCATTGGCGCGCAGGCGGGCGATGAGATTCTCGCGGAGCTCGTCCTTGACCGAACGGGCGAGGCGGGCGGGGGTGAATTCGGACTTGCGGAGTGCGCCTAGGGTGGTCGGGAGTGAGGTCGCCATGTCTAAGTATAGATGTTGGACGAAACCGGGCGGGTTCGGGTTACGAGAGGTCTTCGCGCATGCCTTCCATCTCGGCGAGGGCGTGCTGATTGTTGGTGCGATTAGCGGCGGCGATGCCTTCGTGGAGGCGGGTGAGGGCTTCCTGGGTGCGGCCTTGTTTGAGGAGGGTCTGGGCGGACATCTGGTAGGCGGGGACGTAGTCGGGGTTGTGGTGGATGAGGGTAGCGAATTCGGTGAGGGCGAGGTCGGGGTGGCCCTGGGCGTTGTGCTCCATGGCGAGGCCGTAACGGGCGAAGGCATTGGTGGGGTCGAGCTGGAGGATTTCGTTTAGGGCTGCGAGCTTGTCCATGACTTGATGATAGACAAGACGACCGTGGGCGGGCTCGGATGAACACAGATTTAGATGAGGCAACTGCAAATGCAGAAGTGATTCCTCTTCCGCGCGAAGGAATCACAGTTTGTGGGGCGATGATTGGGATTGATTGGGATTTAGACTGGAGGGATGAGCGAACATACGATTATCAAAAGGACTGTGGCGGAGTCGCAGTCGGAGCGGAGCGAGATTATCTTTCCGGCGGATGCGAATGCGCTGGGGAATCTATTTGGCGGCAGGTTGATGCAGTACATCGACCTGGTGGGGGCGATGGCGGCGAGCAGGCATGCAAGGGCGATTACGGTGACAGCTTCGATGGATCATCTGGATTTTGTGGCTCCGGTGAAGGTGGGGGATTTGCTGATTTTGAAGGCCAGTGTGAACAGGGCTTTCAGGACGTCGATGGAGGTGGGGGTGAAGGCGATGGTGGAGGATGTACGGGAAGGACGATTCCGGCATGTGTCTTCGGCATACCTGACGTATGTGGCGGTGGGGATGGATGGAAAGAGTTTGATGGTTCCGCATGCTGGTTTGTGAGACGGAGCATCAGAGGCGACGGTTTGAGGATGCAGGGCGGCGGCGGGAGATGCGAGCGGAGGAGATGCAACGGAGGAAGGAGATGCGGGCGAAGTTGGCGGCGGGTTGGCATCTATGAGGCAGTTGTCAGGTATCAGGTGTCAGTTGTCAGGTATCAGGTGTTAGTTGCTAGGTGTTAGTTGAAGGAAGAACGAGATTGAGGAGATAGTGATGGGACATATGGGACACGGCGCACCGCAGCAGCAGGGGCCGCAGCCTTTGCCGGGAGTTGCGCATGTAGTGGCGATTGGCAGTGGTAAGGGTGGCGTTGGGAAGACGACGGTGGCGGTGAACCTGGCGGTGGCGCTGGGGAAGCTGGGGTATCGTGTGGGGTTGATCGATGCGGATATCTATGGGCCGAATGTGCCTACGATGCTGGGTGTGAACCGGCAGCCGAATGTGGTGGGGGAGAACCGGATTGAGCCGATTCTGTCGCATGGGGTGAAGTTTATTTCGGTGGGGTTGATCTCGCCGGGCGATAAGCCGATGGTGATGAGAGGCCCGATGCTGCACCAGATTATCCGGCAGTTTCTGCAGCAGGTGGAGTGGGGGGAGCTGGACTTCTTGATTGTGGACCTGCCGCCGGGGACGGGCGATGTGGTGATTTCGCTGGTGCAGACGGTGCCGTTGACGGGCGCAGTTGTTGTATCGACGGGGTCGAGTGTGGCGCTGCAGGATGCGCGGAAGGCTCTGGAGATGTTTCACCAGGTGCATGTGGATGTGATTGGGATGGTGGAGAACATGTCGCAGATGACGCTGCCGAGCGGCGAGGTGATCGACGTGTTTGGCGCGGGTGGGACGGAGAGGACAGCGGCACAGTTTGGGCTGGAGTTTCTGGGAGCGGTGGAGCTTGATCCGCAGATTCGGGAGGGCGGAGATAAAGGGCTGCCGGTGGCGCTGGCGGGGCCAGAGTCGCGGCTGGCGGCGGGGTTCTATGAGGTGGCTAAGAAGATAGTGGTGGCGGCGGAGAAGATTGCGGCGCAGGGTGGGAGTGTGCTGGAGATCAGCTAAGACGGATAGAAAACATTGCTCAAGCGAGTGCAGCTTGACGTGGGGAATAGACTTGAGATGGAGCGCTGCTTCGAGCGAGAGCATACTCGAGGGCTAAAGCTCTTGAATTTTTGCTAGCTCTATAAGGCCCAAGGCTGAAGCCTTGGGTTACCGAGAGGCAAAGGCAACTGCTAAAGGCGAGTGGTGCAGCGTAGTCGAGTCGGCAATTGCAGTGGAGGTCGGGCGAATGGCTAATGCGGAGCGGATTACGGCGCGGCAGCGGGCGATTCTGACGGCCATTGTGGAGAGCTATATCGATACGGGCGAGCCGGTGGGGTCGGCGACCGTGGTCGAGGCGATGGCTCGGGCGCATAAGCGGGAGGGCGCGGGGTTGAGCTCGGCGACGGTGCGCAACGAGATGGCGGAGCTGGCGGAGGCGGGGTTGCTGGAGCAGCCGCATACTTCGGCGGGACGGGTGCCGACGGCGCGGGCGTTCCGGATGTATGTGGAGCAGTTGAGTGGGGGCGTGAATCCGCGGATCGATGCGGCGCGGTTGTCGGCGCAGTCGCGGATCGCAGATCGATTCGAGCTTTGCGGGTGTGGCGGGGACGCAGGCGCTGCTGGAGCGGACCTGGCATGTGCTGGCCACGCTGTCGAGCGGCGTGGGCGTGGCGGTGGCGGCGGTGGCGGGTGGCGATCTGCTGGAGCATGTGCATTTTTCGCGGCTGGCGGCGCGGCGGGTGCTGGCGGTGGTGGTGACGCGGAGCGGGTTGGTGCGGGACCGCATGCTGGCGCTGGATGGGATTGGGGACAAGGATCTGTCGGCGCTGGAGTTGGAGACGGCGGCGAATTTTCTGAATGAGCACTTTCGCGGATGGAGCGTCGAGCGGGTGAGGGCCGAGATTGGCGCGGATGATTGAGCGGGAGCAGAGTGAGTATCAGACGCTGCTGAATTCGGTGCAGGAGCTGTGGGCGAAGGCGGTTCCGGAGAGCGATGCGACGGCGCAGACGGTGTATGTGGAGGGTGTCGCGAACCTGCTGGGGAGCCAGACGGTGGGCAGCGCGGAGGATCGGGCGCGGCTGCGCGAGATGCTGGCGGCGCTGGAGGCGAAGCAGCGGCTGGTGGAGTTGCTGAATGCTTATATCGATGCGAAGCAGGAGAGTGTGCGGGTGGTGTTCGATCTGGAGGAGCACGCTCCGGAGATGGCGGGGCTGGTGCTGATTGCGGCGCCGGCGCGGATGGCGGGCGAGAGTCGCGGGACGGTGGGGGTGATCGGGCCGAAGCGAATGCACTACGAGAACACGATGAATGCGGTGAGCTATATCGCGCAGGTGTTTGAGCGGATGCTGCATCCAGGGGACTGAAGTAAAGCAAAGGCGGGGTTGATCGGTAGCCCAGGGCGATGGACGGGATTTCGCGTGAATCAGCGATAATAGAAGAGGAATCCGATGGGACTGAGGAGACACGAACACGATGCAGGATGGAGAAGGACTGTACAGGACTGTGACAGGAGGGCAGAGACTGTGAGCGACTCCGGGCGAGCCGAGGCGGTGGAGTGAGCGCGAGCGCGGCTGCAGGCCGAGCTGGAGCAGTTGAAGGGCGAGCGGGACCAGTTGCTGGACCGGCTGGCGCGGCTGCAGGCGGAGTTTGAGAATGCGCGCAGGCGCGAGGCTCGAGGAGCGGGCAGGATGCGCGGGACTATGCGGTGCAGAACGCTGTTGAGCCGTTCCTGGGCGTGATGGATAACTTTCAACTGGCGCTGAAGGCGGATGGCACGGTGGAGCAGCTGCGCGAGTGGCGTGGAGCTGATTCTGAAGCAGATGGAAGAGGCGCTGAAGGGGCTGAATGTGCAGCCGGTGGAGTCGGTGGGAACGCAGTTCGACCCGCGAATCCACGAGGCGCTGGGCAGCATCGAAACGACGGAGTTTCCGGACCACCAGGTGCTGGAAGAGATTCGGCGCGGATACAAGATTCGCGAGAAGCTGCTGCGGCCGGCGCTGGTGCGGATTGCGGAGAATCCGGCGCAGAGAGTGAGTAGTAGCGGTGCAGGGAGTGGTTGACGAGGATAGTTCAGAGGCAAATTCGTGTGCTGCGGGTTAGAATGACAATATTTATGAAGAGAGATTTCTAAGAGATGAGTGCGACGGCAAACGTGACCAAGATTGATTTTTACGAGGTATTGCAGGTTTCGCGGGACGCGAGCGACCAGGAGCTGAAGACCAGCTATCGCAAGCTGGCGATGCAGTATCATCCGGACCGCAATCCGAACAATCCGGAGGCCGAGGAGAAGTTCAAGGCGTGCAGCGAGGCCTACCCGGTGCTGAGCGATCCGGAGAAGCGCGCGGCGTATGACCGCTACGGCCATGCGGCGTTCCAGAACGGCGGCGGGGCGGGAATCCGTTCCAGGGTGGCAGCGGGTTCCAGGGCGATCTGGGGGACATCTTCGGCGATCTGTTTGGCGAGATGTTCAACATGGGCGGCAGCGGCGGCGGGCGTCGCGGGTGCAGCGCGGGCGCGACCTGCGCTACGACCTGACGCTGGAGTTCGAGGAAGCGGTCTTCGGCGTGGAGAAGGAGATCAGCATCCGGCGGCTGGAGGCGTGCGACGGACTGCAGCGGGACCGGGCGCGCGAACGGCAAGGCTCCGGCGACCTGCACGCAGTGCGGCGGACGCGGGCAGGTGCGGTTCCAGCAGGGATTCTTCTCGGTGGCGAAGACGTGCTCGCGCTGCAATGGGACGGGGACGATGATCACCGATCCGTGCCCGGGATGCCGCGGGACAGACGGTGCAGGCGAAGAAGCACACGATCCTGGTGAAGGTGCCGGCGGGCGTGGAGCAGGATACGCGGATTCGCTACCAGGGCGAGGGCGAGGCCGGGAGGTTTGGCGGGCCGGCGGGCGATTTGTATGTGGTGCTGAGGTGAAGGCGCACAAGTTCTTCGAGCGCGATGGCGACGACCTGCACTGCGTGATGCCGATCTCGTTTCCGCAGGCGGCGCTGGGCACGGAGTTGCAGATGAGACGCTGGAAGGGCCGGCGACGATCAAGATTCCCGAGGGCACGCAGAGCGGCAAGGCAGTTCAAGCTGCGCGGCAAGGGCGTGCCGCACCTGAATCGAGCATGGCAAGGGCGATCTGATTGTGGAGATTCGCGTGGCCGACGCCGTCGAAGCTGAGCAAGCAGCAGAAGGAATTGCTGCGGCAGCTTGGGCGAGACGATGCTGGTGGAGAATACGCCGACACCGGGGGCTGTTCGAGAAGATGAAGGATATCTTCTCTTAGGGCAGTGAGTCTACTTGATTTCGAGAGGTTCACGGGCTCGGAAGGGTGCTGAAAAGTCCGTTGGGCCAGAATAAACATCCCTCGGAGGCTAAAGCCCATTGAAATTGTTGACTTTACGGCGGGACTGAGTCCCGCCCCTTCAGAGCAAAGACTTTTTCAGCAACCTCTTGGGTCCGGGCACTTTTGTTTCGTCAGATGTGTGCTGCGCGGCTAATCAGGTGGGTGGCGGCGATGGCGATGGCGGCGATGGCGGCGGTTTCGGCGCGGAGGATGCGGGGGCCGAGGGTTACGGTTGCCATTGGTGAGTGGTGAAGAGGGACATCTCTTCGGGAGTCCAGCCGCCTTCGGGACCTATGGCGAGGGCGGTGTCCGGCATACGCTGTCGAGATGTGGCGGCGCGTTGAAGGCGGCGGTCAGGGTGAGTGGTTTGTTCGGTCTCGCTAGAGCAGGATGCGGGTGGGGCTGGTCTCGGCTTCGAGGGCGGGCGAGGGGGGTGGGGTCGGCGATCTCAGGGATGGTCGGTGCGGCGGGATTGCTTGGAGGATTCGAGGGCGATGCGGCGCCAGCGTTCGGCACGTTTGGGCGCGGCGAGGGCGAGATGTTTTTCCGTGCGGCGGGCGAGGATGGGCGTGATCCGTGCTACACCGAGCTCGGTGGCTTTTTCGATGGCCCACTCGAAGTGATCGAACTTGAAGACGGCGAGCAGTAGGTGGATGGGGAGCGCGGCGTCGGCTTCGAGTTCTTCGTGGAGGGTGAAGAGGACTTCGAGTCTTCGGAGACGGTGGCGATTTCGGCGCGGTGGAGGAAGCCGTTGGCTACGATGTCGTAGACCTGTCCGGGCTGGGCGCGGAGGACGCGGGCGAGATGCGCGGCCTGCTCGCCGGTGAGGGCGGCGAGTGGTGGCCGGTGGGGACAGGTGTCGGCTATCCAGCGGCGGCGGGTCATAAAGGCAGTTGTCAGGTGTCAGTTGTCAGTTATTAGGTGTTAGTCGCCAGTGCTGGTTTGGCGGGGGTGTTTTTGGGAATTTCTATGGTGGAGCGGGTCTGGTGGTAGAAGTTGATGGTCAGAGTGGCGGATTTGCGGTTGTCCCAGTTGGCCTGGTCGACGGGGAAGTGGAGCAGGACGATGCCTTCGGCGGACTTGCCGGGGTCGATCTGGGTGTCGCGGAGCAGGAGGGGAGTGTTCTGCTGGTCAGCGAGGGATTTTAGTGCGGGGAAGGTGGTGTAGAGGTTAGGGACTTCGGGTCTTTTCGATGGCGCTGGTGGTGATGGGCTCGGCGGGGGAGCCGTCGGGGTTGGAGGGGATGATGGTGGCGGTGAAGTCCTTGAAGAAGAGCGGGAAGCGAAGGTGGTCTTCGATGTGGAGGTTGACGATGACGTAGACCTCATCCTCGACGCGATCATGGCCGACGAGGAGGGATTCGGACTTGAATACGATGTGCGCGGGGTAGACGGCGGTGCTGGTTGACCGAGACGCTCGCGGTGGTGGGTGGAGCGAAGTAGATGAGCAGGCCTACAGCGATGGCGAGGACGAGTAAGGCGCCAACGATGGGGGTGGTCAGGTTGCGGCGGGCGGGTTGAGCGAAGGTGGGAGGCACTAAAGAGAGGGTAAAGGGTAATGGGTGGGGGGTAAAGGGGAGATGCAGGATGGTCAGTGGTCGAGGTTATTATCGTCGACCATGTCAGCATCCTTCCGGCAACGATCGACTGATGGGCTTCAGGGGCGCTGAAAAAGTCCGTTGGCCCACATAAACATTCCCTCAGAGGCTAAAGCCCATTGAAATTATCGCCTTTGCGGCGGGACTGAAGTCCCGCCCTTTCAAAGCAAAGACTTTTCAGCAATCTCTTTCAGGGGCGCTGGTCTTCAGGGGTGTTGGACGGCGTACTCCTCGAGGAGGACAGTGATGAGGGCGGCGGTGGGGACCGCGACGAGGGCCCCGACGATGCCGGCGAGGGCGGTGCCGAGGAGCAGTGCGACGAGGACAGTGAGGCCCATGAGGTTGACGCTGGAGCGCATGATGCGCGGGGTGAGGACGGCGTTTTCGATGTTGACGTAGATGATGTAGAAGAGGAGAACCGCAGCCATCTTGGTCCAGGAGTCGAGAGCGGCGACGCCTGCGGCGATGATGATGGTGATGACGCCGCCGGCGATGGGGATGATGTTGAAGAGACCCATGAGGAAGCCGAGCAGGATGGCAGTAGCGGACGTGCAGCAGGGCGAAGACGATGGTGCTGGTGACGCCAAGGATGAGCATCAGGGTGCCCTGGCCGAGGAGCCATTTGCTTACCTTGAGCTCGGCCTTGCGAAGGGTATGGTCGAGGCGGCGGCGCTGGTTGAGGCGGAAGAGCGAGAGAAAGAAGCTGTAGGCGTACTCGCCTTCGAGCATGAAGTAGATGCAGAGGAAGGCGGCGGTGAGGATGTCGAAGAGGTGAGTGACCCAGGCGGGCAACGAGGTGAAGATGTAGCCGGCGGTAGCCGAGGCAGCGTTCTCGGCTCGCTGGGCGACAACGTCTATGCCGATGCGGTCGGCCAGGGGGATGTGCCTGATGCGGGCGATGACGGCAGGGATGCGCTGTGGAAGCTCGATGCTGAAGTCGCGGAGGTCACGCAGGACGGGAGGCAGACCGACGGTGAAGAAGAGAGTAAGGGCGAGAAGCACCGTGACGATAAGGAGAACAATCGCCACGAGGCGCGAAGGACGATAGCCGCGAATGTTGGTGGCCATGATTCGATTGATCGCGGGCATGAGGACGACAGCGAAAAGAGCGCTGACGTAAAGGATGAGGATCTCCTTGGTGAGCATCCAGGCAAGCGCGAGGAGGAGGAAGACCCCGACGGCAAAGAGGATGTGGCCGCGAACGTCGGCGCGGGGGTCTACAACGAGAATATCCACGCTGGACTGAACGGGTTGAGGTTGGGACGGCTCGAGCTGGATCGGTTCGGGCTGGATCGGTTCAGGCATAGAGGTGACCGGTTTGCTGGCTGCCGTGTTATGTGGGAGATGCCTCGGGAGGCCGAGCTACGGTTTTAAGATGCCGATCAGAGGGTGCTGCCGGCAATGGCGAATTTATTTAGCACCTTTGAGGTTACTGCGGCGAAGCAGACGACTAATGACGCCGCGGTTGAATTTTGTTGAGGCCGGCGAGGAGGGTTTCGACGGTGTCCTGGGGGGTGAGCGAGGCGGTGTCGATGGTGAGGCCGGCGAGGCGAGTGTAGAGGGGATGGCGGGTGGTGAAGCGGGCGTGGGCGGCGGCGGGGTCGCTGAGGACGGGACGGGCGATGTCCTGAAGGACGCAGCGGTCGAAGAGGGTGGGGAATGGGGCGTCGAGGAAAATGATGAAGGTGCCGGGGGTCTGCTCGAGGAGGAGACGGTTGGTGAGGCTCTCGGGGGTGCCTCCGCCGAGGGCGATGACGGTGGCGCGACGGGTGAGGGCGGAGGTGAGGGCGGTGGACTCGAGGCGGCGGAAGCGGGCTTCGTCGTGGAGGGCGAAGATCTCGGTGACGGTGAGACCGGCACGCTGCTCGAGGTGGGCGTCGAGGTCGAGGAAGGCCCAGCCGAGGCGGTCAGCGAGGAGGCGTCCGATGGTGGTTTTGCCGGCGCCCATGAAGCCAGTGAGGACGAGGCGCTGGAGCCCGGCGGGGGCGGCTGAAATCAGGGTTTCGGGTTTGATTGCGGCCTCGGTGACGGTCTGGATGTTCATGGCTTCTCTCCAATTATTATTGCCCAACGCAAAAAACGCGACCTTTTTGGGGTCGCGGCTCAGGTGGGTCTTGATTTCTCTGGGTTTATCCGGCAGAGAGACGCACCGAGCCGCTGGCAAAATACCAGTAGGTAAAGAAGCCGGTCTGGGTGCGCATCGTCATACTCAGAGGTCAGAGTAGCCCAGGCGATGGAAAGTTGCAAGGAAAAATTGCCATCGCTTCGCCCTCCTATCGTACCCCCCCTCCCCCCTTCCCCTCTTGGGGTATTTTGGGAGGAAATTATTGATTCTGCATTGTTTACGTCCTAGTCATCCTTCTAAAATATTGATTCTAAATATAGTTGAGTCCAAAATATTCAGCCAGCTTGAGTTACGGGGTGGTTGTTAGTTATTAGTTAACAGGAGTCGCCCGACTCGTGGCGGCCCTTGCTGTCTGGTTAATCTCTCTAGTTCTATTTTAACGAATGGCGCATAACTAATGCGCACTTTTCTTTTGCTGGCTAAGTGCTGGCGGGAATGGAGTTGCAGGATTTTTGGAGGTATGGGGGGCTTGACATGCGGTTTTTCTCAGCAAAAACACGAAAAATAATTCGGGCGTCCGACTGGATTCGTACCGGTAACTCCGCTTATCGTCAGCGATCAGCTCAACTGCCGAGAAGAGCATTTCACAGGACCGCTCGCAACGATACTCCAGCTTTGACTGCTCAAAAGTGGCTCTCTCCAGAAGTCTAGCCTCCAGCAGCGCCTTGGGCCTCGTGCACGGCGCTCCTGAGCCACCCGCGTACCAGGCTAGAGAATCAAAGCTTTATATTGCGCCCAAACGCGCGTTCTTTGCTTTAAAGACGAAGAATCAATTATCTTCCTGTGTTCATTTGTCGGACTATGGATGCGAAACGAGAGTCACTGCGCAGGGAATCGAAGCGTGGATCAACCGTGACCATTTCCATCCAGTAGCAACGCTGATCGAAAGCTTGTTGGAGTGCGGCGATGGCGCGATCTGAGTCCTCTAAGTGCAACAAGTCGATAGCCCTTTTATAAGCGCCACATCCATCCACCGGCTTATTCATCTCGTTCAGCAGACGGGACTGCCAGTAAGCCTTCCAACCATCCGTAGTGTATGCGTGTCGAAGGAGCTCTATATCCTCAGCCGGGCGGCTTCGCTGCAGGCTCGCAAGATCATACTGAACCGCCTCGTTACGCATTCCTTTCATCTCATAAGTCCAACTGATCCAGTTGTCCACTACTTCCGATTGTTCCGGCTGCAGTTCCTTGGCACGACCCAATTGCTGCAAAGCCTCGTCGTATCTCCTCGCAAGGTATAAAGACGCTCCAAGGTTGCGGGAGACATAGAAGGAGAGGGGATCCATGGCTGCAGCTCGTCGCATCTGCGCTAATGCTTCGTCGCGACGATTCCTGGAGTCTAGAAACAAGCCATACATTGTCACGGCAAAGGAGTCGTCCGGGCTAAACTGAATGCCTCTCAGAAAATCCTGCTCCGCACGCGTCCAATCCCAAAGTTGTGTGAACTCGATGATACCGAGGGCGGAGTATGCTGGCCCGTTCTGTGGGTTTAGTTCGATAGCTTTGTGTGCAGACGCCAACGCTCTGGATTCAGCGTCCTCAGCTTGCGCAGACCCCAGTGTAAACGCGGCCTCAAGCGCTTCCGCGAGTCCGGCATACGCTGATGCAAAGGTCGGGTCGAGGTCAATGGAGCGGTTGAAGTATTCGGTGCTGCGCCTGGTATCGCGCTTGTCCAAAAAGTAACGCGCACGCAGATATGCATCGTACGCCTCCGGTGACGGGTTCTCCGCGGCTATTCCATGGCTCTGCGAGCCCGGCAAAAGAGCAAGGCGAGCGTGCGACGCAATCTCTTGAGCCACGCTTCCCTCTAATGCGATCAAGTTGTCTACATCGCCGTCAACGCTGGCTGCCCACAATTGCCTATCGCTTCGCACATCCGTCAGTTGTACGTTGATCCGTAACTTCTTCCCACTGGATAAGATGGACCCTTCTACTACCGCATCGACATCCAAATCCTTTGCGATCTGCGGAAGCGATTTCTTCTGTAAATCCTCATGAATCACTGAGTCATGGGAGATGACACGGAGATGGGGAATCCGCGCGAGCTCTGTATTCAGTTCGTCGGTCATCCCTTCGGCGAGATAGTTCTGGTCCGGCAAACCGGAAAGGCTGCGAAACGGCAGCACAGCCATGGATTGGATTGAGGACGCCGCCTTTAGCTCTCTCTCATGAAGCGCGCTCAGCCCGGCCAGTAAAGCCCCAACGCAGGCCATGACCGTAAGGACTCTGGACAGGGAAGTTCGAGGGAAGACGCCGCCACTCCGGGTTGATAAGCCCAGGGCCGATGGCACCATCGCTTGCGCTTCAGATGGCTCCAGAATCGGCACGGACGCGTCGTCCCGAAGGACGTCATCATGCGAGGCCGAGGCGAGCACCCGTCGGGAAAACGTTGCGGCGAAGCCACCCTTCGGGATCGTGATCGTTACCTCGTCATCCCGTCCCTCATCCGTGTAGTAGTCACGAAGTCTGCCGCGGAGGCGGCCAGCCTCAACGCGGACGGTGGCATCCACGTTCGAATCGTAGGTTTCCGCACGATCGAAAACGTCGATCGCGATGGTGTACTCCTTAACCGCAACGGGTGGATTGGCGATTGCCGATTCCACAAGATAGTTCAACAAGCTCCGACTTCGTCCGGCCCTCTCGAAGGCGTGAGACCTTAAGATCCGCTGCAACTCGGACCGAATCTCGGCTGCTTCGATATTAGTGACGTTGGTTACAGGTTGCATGACCTTAGCCTGTATCCGTAACTCGTTCCTGCGACTGAGCCGTACCGTAAGTTACGGGCTGACACTGACATTCTACGGCGTGTGCGATGCATTCTGCGTGAGGTTCCGCGAATAACGGACGCACCTCACTTCGATTTAGGAGAATCAACGTGAATGTTCTATATCGTTTTGGCGCCTCGGCGTCTCTTGCACTGCTTACCCTCGCCGTGCCTTCTTGCAGGGCACAACTGACACCCACGTCCGCCACGGTCTACGCCTCCGGCCTGAACGGTCCTCGCGGCCTCATCTTTGGCCCTGACGGCACGCTATACATCGCGGAAGCCGGACAGGGCGGCTCAAACTCTACGGCAGGCGCCTGCGCTCAGGTGGGACCGCCGGGACCGTACCTCGGAGGGACGACGGCCACCATCTCCAAGGTAGATCCAGCCGGTAATCTTTCCGTCCTGGCCAAAGGGCTCGCCTCCTCGCAAAATGCCGGCGGCGATATCTTCGGGATTGCCGATCTTGCCTTTCTCGACGGTTCTCTTTACGCACTGGTGGCCGGGGGCGGCTGTGCGCACGGAAACCCTGACCTGCCAAACGGCATCGTCAAGGTCAACCTGAAGAATGGAAAATGGGACTACACTACGGATCTGAGTCTCTTCTATCTCGAACATCCCGCCGCCTACATCGACGCCGCCGACTTCGAGGCTCCCGGCGTTCCTTACTCCATGATCGCCTTCAACGACGCCTTGTTTACCGTTGAGGCGAACCACGGTCAGATCACCAAAACGACCCCGGATGGCGTAACCACCCTGGTGAATGACCTTTCCTTCTCACAAGGTCACATCGTTCCCACCTCCATCGCATCCGCAAACGGCAATCTTTACGTCGGCAATCTTGGTCTATTTCCCATTCTTACCCAAAGAGAGCGCATCATCACACTTTCGAAGAACCTCAGCTTCTTCGACGTCACACCCGGTCTCGAAACCAAGGCCGCAGACATCAATAAGTTCCGGGTGGCCTCTTCAAGAGCCGGGTTTACCACCATCGTCAGCCTTAAGTTCGGGCCTGACGGTCTGTTGTACGCCTTGGAAATCTCTCCAGCTGCGGGGTACCCGACTCCCGGCGCAGGGGCAGTCGTTCGACTCTCCCGTGAAGGCACAATCGAAACAGTCGTAAGTGGCTTAACTCTTCCGACCGGCATGGCGTTCGGCCCGGACCACGAGCTCTATATCTCCAATTTTGGAGACGGTCCGATAGGCGGAGGTGAGATCCTGCGCTTTATGGTGCCCTGAGCTTGGCAAGATTTTGGTGGCGGCGGGCAAATCCGGAGCCGCCGCCCTACCTCAGATCAGTAACGAGAAGGGATCGGTAACATAAGTCGGCTTATGGGAAGTTATCGAGCTTCCCGATTGCTTCGGCGTATTAGAGGGAGCAATTAGCTTGGTAGCGGCGGGGCGATCGAGAAGCTGCTGTGGCCGTGGCCACCTTCGGATTTGAGTTTGTTTTGGATGCTGAGCCAGACGCTGTCGCTGGGCTCTTCCTCGGCGGGTTCGAGCAGCTTGCGGGCCTGGTCGGCGATGTACTGGAGATCGCGGACCAGGGCGGCGCAGTTATCGCAGGTGTCGAGGTGAGCCTTGAGGACTGGATCGTCCGGGGTGCTCCCGTGGCCGGTGGCGAAGAGCTCCGGGAGCTGGTCCTGAAACGCCGCACAGGAGATGGGGGGGACGGATCGCTGGCTCATCGCACAGCCTCCTTGAGAGCGGCCGGCTGGGTGGACTGTTCTGGCTCGCGGAGCAGTTCGCGGAGCTTGAGTCGCGCTTTGTGCAGCTGGGATTTGCTGTTGCCGGTCGAGCACTCGAGCATGGTCGCGATCTCATTATGCTCGAAGCCCTCGACGTCGTGAAGGACAAAGACCATACGGTAGCCGGGAGGTAACGAGGCAACGGCACGCTCGAGAGTGACGCGGTCGACCAGACCGGTGAGATGGAGGTCGCTCGATCCGAAGTCGCGCTTGGGTGTTTCTTCGTCGGCGGGGTTGATGGTGTCTTCGAGGGAGACAAGCTGCAGACCTTTTTTGCGAAGCTGCATGAGGACGAGATTGACGGTGAGCCGGTGCAGCCAGGTGGAGAAGGCGGATTCGCCGCGGAAGCTGCCAATCTTGCGGAAGAGATGGAGGAAGGCCTCCTGGGTCATGTCCTCGGCCTCGGAGACGTTGCCGAGCATGCGGAGGCAGAGGGTGTAGACGCGGCGTTTGTGGAGCGCGTAGAGCTTGGAGAAGGCCTCCGCGTCGCCAGCCTGGGCGGCTTCGATGGCCTCGGCTTCGCCAACGATGGGAGGGTTGCGTTTGAAGAGGCCGGGGGTTGGCCCCTGCTGAGAAGAAGGCTGGGGAAGGGGAGGGCTGGATTCTGAGCTCATTTGTAGGTTCATCGCCTCTTCGTACCTGTGTTCTAAGGCTATAGCAAAACAATATTTCAACAGTGGCACAGAGCGGTCAAAAATAGTTAGAGGCAGGGGCTGGGATAAAGGTTGTGTTGCCAGCGGGATATATCGGGTTGGAGGCAGAAACCGCAGATTCTACTGGCTGCAGCGCTCTGCCGCGAAGCTGCGAATCAGGAGCCGATGAAACGGGCGTAGAGGGAGCGGGCGAGGGTGATGTCGGTGGTGCCCTGGACGATGGCGCGGCCGTCGCTGAAGAGGGTGACGGTGTAGTCGCTGCGGCGGAGGCGGAAGCGGAGGAGAAGGCCGTTGGCGCGGACGTCGTGGATGTCTGAGTGGAGGGCGAGGCGGTCGCGCATGGCGGCGAGGTCGATGGGGCGATGACGCTCGTGAATCTGGACGGAGTTGCGTCCGCAGAGGGTGATGTGAGGGCGGCCTACGCCGGCGAGGTGAGAGAAGACGCGGTCGCCGCAGACGGTGCAGCCGGGACGCGGGGTGGAGGCGGAGATCTCGGATTTTTCGATGGAGCCGCTGTGGCCGGTGCTCCAGAGGTCGAAGGAGAGGAGGGTGCGGCGCATGAGGTGAGGCTGGCCGGTGAGGAGCTTGAGGGCTTCAGTAGCCTGGAGGGAGGCGGCGAGATTGACGGCGGTGGAGAGGATGCCGGAGGTGTCGCAGGTTTCGACGGGGCCGGAGGGGGGCTTGGGGAAGATGCAGGCGAGGCAGGCGGTGGGAGGACAGGGAAGAGGGATCAGGGAAGAGGGATCAGGATTGCGCGGGAGGATGTTCATGGTGGCGGCGTAGGCGCCGATTGCCGCGGCGTAGATCCACGGGGTGGAGTGGAGGACGGCGTAGTCGTTGATGAGGTAGCGGGTTTCGAAGTTGTCGGTGGCGTCGAGGATGAGATGGGCGGGGGAGAGGAGCGCGTCGATGTTATCGGGGATGAGGTCGGCGATGTGGGCATGGACGGTGATGGTGGAGTTGAAGAGCGCGATCTTACGGCGGGCGGCTTCGGCCTTGGGGAGTGAGTCGAGGGCGTCGGACTCGTCGAAGAGGACCTGGCGCTGGAGGTTGGAGGGTTCGACGAAGTCGCGGTCGATGAGAGTGAGGGCGCCGACGCCGGCGCGGGCGAGCAGCGATGCGGTGGCAGCACCGGTGGCACCGCATCCGACGATAGCGACGTGAGAGGAGGCAAGGCGCTGCTGGCCTGCCGCTCCGATGCCGGGGAAGAGAATCTGACGGGAGTAGCGGTCGTGATCGGAGATGGGGTTGGTGTGGAGCGCGGGGAGGGTGGACGTGGGGCCATCGGCTTCAAGCGGGGTGGATTCGGCGGGGACGGCTTCGGTGAGTGAAGTCTTTGAGTTCATGGCGTTGAAGGACAGGGGCGAGTTTGGCAATCCCAAAAGCCGCCGTTCTTCGTAGTATAGGGAATACCCAATGGTTGGAGCTGCGGCGCAGGGAGGCAGGCGGTTCCTGGCATCCAAAAGGGTCAGGGGAATGGAAGAGCGATTTGCCGGGCGGTTCGACGCGGAATCGCGATACGCACCAGGAAGCAGAGGTTCAGGTTTGCGGGGTTGGATAGCAGGATTTGAGGCGAGAAGGCGGCAGTGCGGCAGGAGATGCCGAGCTGCGGTCTGGATGGGGGCCAGTGCTGTTGCGCTGGCGTCAAGTCTGCTTGCAGCGGCGCAGACAACTCCTGCCGCGCCCGTGAGTTCTGCTGTGGCGATTGTCTCCGCTGAACAGGCTGCTTCCGGGGTTTCGAATACACAGACAGTTGCGGCTGGGGCTGCTGCTTCGAGCACGGCCGCGCCACCGTCGTCGGTGTGGCAGTGGAGAGGTCTGCACGTGACCAAGATCGAGTTCGAAGGCGTGACCTTTGAAGCGGGAGACACGTTGCCGGGAATGCTGGCGGTACAGCCGGGAGAGGCGCTCGATCCGGAGAAGGTCCGCTCCAGCACGCGGCGCCTGTTTGCCAGTGGACGCTATCGCGATATCGAGGTGCTCGGGGTGCGCGACGGAGATGGAATGAGGCTTATTTTTTCCGGGACGCCCCAATATTTTGTAGGCCGGGTGACGATCGTGGGGGTGAAGAGCGAACAGCTTAGCTCGCTGCTGGAGTTTGCGACAAAGCTGGATCCGGGGACGGACTTTACGCAGCCGCAGATACAGGCGGGAGTGGAGGGCATCAAACAGTCGCTGCAGCAAAACGGCTACTTCGAGCCAAAGGTGACGGCGGCGACGACGGTAGACAAGGTGGGAGCACAGGTAAACGTGACCTACACAGTGAACGTCGGACCTCAGGCCCAGATCGGAAATGTGACGATGGAAGGGGCTGATCCGGGCATGACGCTGGAGGATTTTCGCAAGAAGGGAAAGCTGAAGGCAGGCAGCAAGGTGTCGAGGGACACGGTGAGCAACGCGCTGTCGCGGCTGCGCACTGTTTACCAGAAGAAGGACCGTTTGGAGGCGACTGTCTCGCTGCAAAAGCAAACGTATGTGCCGAGCCGCAGGGCGCTCGATTACGACTTCCATGCGAACCAGGGACCTGAGGTAAAGGTGCTGGTGGAAGGAGTGAAGCTCTCGAAGAGCCGACTGCGCCTGCTGGTACCGATCTTTGAAGAGGGGACGGTGGATGCGGATCTGCTGAATGAAGGGCGGTACGACATCAGCGAGTATATGCAGCAGCAGGGCTACTTCGGCGCATCGGTGGAGGTGAGACAGGTGGGCGCTGACACGGCGACAGAGCGCGTTGTCTACACCGTCGACCGAGGGGTGAAGCACAAGGTACTGAGCGTTGAGATTGAAGGCAACAAATATTTCGACACCGACCTTATCAAGGAGCGTTTGCGGGTGCAGAAGGCGGACGCGTACCAGCGCAGCGGGCGCTACAGCCAGCAGCTGGTGAACCAGGACGTGAGCTCGATCCAGGCGCTCTACCGCGCGAACGGTTTTGCCCAGGCGAAGGTGACGCCGGAGGTAAAAGACACTGATCAGAGTTCGAATGGAAAGCAGTTGGCTTCGGGACAGATATATGTGAAATATAAGATCGAGGAGGGGCCGCAACAGAAGTTTGGGACTGTCACGCTGACCGGAGTGGACAACAGCCGGGTGAAGGATCTGAAGAGCCTGATGAACTCGCAGCCTGGTCAGCCATTCTCATTGATTACGCTTTCGGGCGACCGCGACGCGTTGTTGAGCTACTACGTGAGCCATGGCTTCGATCAGGCGCGAGTCGAGATCAAGCAGGATTCGGAGAGCACCGTTCCGGGCCTGACAGACGTGACTCTGGCCGTGGACGAAGGTGAGCAGGTGTTCATCAATCATCTTCTGATATCGGGTATTGAACATACCCGTCCGAATGTTGTGGACAGAAGGCTGCGGGTTCATCCAGGTCAACCACTCAACCAGGCTGCGTTGTTGGAGACACAGCGCAGTCTCTATGATCTGGCGTTGTTCAGCGAGGTGAATGCGGCAGTGCAGAACCCGTTGGGCGATGCACCGCGCAAGAACGTGCTGCTCCAGTTGACGGAGGCGCAGCGTTGGGATGTGACGTACGGTTTTGGGTTTGAGGCACAGACGGGGACGCCGGCGTCGGGCACGATCTCGGAGGCATCCTGCATCCAACTGATGCTTAACCCATGCCAGCTAAATCAGGAAGGGAGCGCGGGAGTCAGCCCCCGGGTGTCGCTCGATATTGCGCGGCTGAATCTGAGGGGATCGGACAACTCTCTCGTGCTGCACACGACCTTTGGTTTGCTGGAGAAAGTCGCGACGTTAAGCTATCAGGACCCGCATCTTTTCGGAAGCCAGAACTTCTCCAATACGATCTCAGGTGGCTATACCGACGTGCAGGATATTACGACGTTCAAGTCGTCGACGCTGCAATTTGGGTATCACGTTACGGAGAAGGTGAAGCGGGCTGACACGCTGCTGTATGACTGGCAGTTCCGGTTGGTGAAGGTCGACCCGAACAGCCTGCAGGTTGCCGCAGACCTGATTCCGCTGCTCTCGCAACCGGTGCGAGTGGGAGGGCCGGGCTTTACGTGGCTGCACGATACGCGACAGCCTAATCCGCTGGAGGCGGTAAAGGGAAGATACCTTACGGTGCAGGAGTTTGTGGCATGGTCGGGTTTCGGCGCGCAGACGGACTTCAATCGCGTGGATGGGACCTACGCGACGTACTATCAGTTCGGCAAGAACGGCAGGTATGTATTTGCGCGCAAGACGCGACTGGGCTTTGAGCAGAGCTACGGTGTCAATCCTAACGTCGGCAATAGCGTGTGCGCGGGTGTACTACTGACGACTAACCCGAGTTGCAGCGCTGTGCCGCTGCCGGAACGGCTGTATGCAGGAGGTGCTGCGTCCCATCGAGGATTCGGAATCAATGCAGCTGGACCGAGGGACCTGCAGACGGGCTATCCGGTGGGAGGAACTGCGGCAATCGTAAACACGTTCGAGCTACGGCTGCCGCCGCCGGTGCTGCCTTATGTGGGATCGAGTGTGAGCTTCGTTCTGTTCCATGACATGGGGAATGTGTTCCAGAATGCGAAGGATCTTTTTCCGAGTTTTTTGCGGGTGAGTCAGCCAGACCGTAATACCTGCAAGAATGTTTCGGGATCGATTGGAACTTGCAGTTTCAATTATTACTCGCATGCGGTGGGCGTCGGAGCGCGGTACAAGACGCCCGTGGGGCCAATACGTGTCGATTTTAGTTACAATTTAAATCCGCCTATCTACCCGGTAATCTATGATTTCTACAATAATCCGCCACATGTGGGACAGGCGAACCACTTCAACTTCTTCTTCAGCATCGGGGAGAGCTTCTGATGAGGATGACGGGAGTTCGCGAGACGCCACGATGGCGGCGAAGCGGAGGGCTTCTGCGCGCGTTGATTTTTGTGGTCTGCGGACTTATGGGAGCGGGTGGGAGATGCTTCGAACAGGCGCAGGCTCAAACGGACGTGAGATCTCAGCAAGGGAGCAGTGGGGCGGGTTCGGGGGCGAATGGCACTCCGCAGGGGACAGGAACTGCCGTACCGCTGGACCGGCTGGTGGCTGTGGTGAACGGTGAAGTGATTCTGGAGAGCGACGTGGATGAGGAGCAGAGGATGGCTGCGTTTCAGCCCTTCCGGGACGCAAGCAGGAGCACGCGCCAGCAGGTGATTGAGAGGCTGATCAATCGCACTCTGATTTTGCAGCAATCGCGTCTTGAGTTTGATGAGCCGATTTCCGATCAGAAGGTAGAGGAGCAACTCGCGGAGTTGCGCAAGGCAATTCCCGCGTGCAAGGAGTATCACTGCGAGACGGAAGCGGGATGGCAGAAGTTCGTGGCGGACCAGGGCTTTACGATGGACGAGTTCATTAAGCGCTGGCGAGAGCGGATGGAGGTCCTGCGGTTTATCGAGCAGCGATTTCGGTCGGGCATCGAGATTACTCCGGATCAGATTCGAGAGTATTACGAGAAGACGCTGTTGCCGCAGTATGCCAGCGAGCACGCAACGGCGCCGCAGCTTGAGACGATTTCGAGCCAGATTCAGCAGGTACTGCTGCAGCAACAGGTAACCAATCTGCTGCAGGACTGGCTGAAATCACTACGAGCACAGGGAACGGTGCGCACGATCCAGCCAGACGAGGGGACGCCGTGAGCGAACACGACGACAACCGAAAGGACGAGAGCCTCAAGCCGGAGGGGCGCATCCACCGCGCCGAGGAACGATTCCATGAGGTCGAGGAGTCGGTGAAGAGGCAGGTGAAGCGATCGCTGGCGACGAGGATTGGCCGTGGCATCGCATGGACCATTCTTTCTCTGATTTTGCTGCTGATCGCTGGGATTGCCGGACTGGCTTGGTACACGACGACCGATGACTTTCAGCAGAGGGTCAGGAAGGAGGTTGTGCGGGTACTGGAGGACGCAACGGGAGGGCGGGTTGAACTGGGCTCGATACGGTTCAGCCTAAGACACCTGTCGGTGGAGGCCAACCGGCTGGTAATTCACGGGCTGGAAGGGCCGGGTGAAGCACCGTATCTTGCTGCAGACAAGATCCAGTTGCGCGTGGAGGTGTTCAACTTCTTTCAGCACACAGCGGGGACGGGCCTTGCGTCGCATGTTTCACTGAACTATCTGAGAGTCGACCGACCGCAGTTCCATTTGATCATCGACAAGGACGGCAAGACCAACCAGCCAGTTCCGAAGCATCCGAACACGAGCAAGACCCCGGTAGCCGATACGCTGCTGGACCTGAAGGCGAAGAAGGTGGAGGTGGCGAACGGTATTGCGCTATTGAACGATCGCGCGATTCCTTTCGATCTGGCCGCGCGCGATCTGAATGCCGAAGTCCACTACATCTCCAAGGGCGACATGTACGGAGCTACGATCGACGTGAGCGATTTGCGCACGAAGATGGCGCAGGAGCCGGAGGCGGAGTCGAAACTGCACGTCGAAGCTGAGCTGGGGCGCGACAAGGTGGCTCTGACGAAGCTGGATTTTCATACAGGTAAGAGTTCGGAGTTGACCGGGACGGCAAGCCTGACTCACTTTGCAAAGCCGGACTGGGAGGGGCAGCTCAAGGGGTCCCTGGAACTACAGCAGATCGTAGTTCTCGCGGGTGCGGAAGGGTTGACTGGTGGCACGATTGATCTGGACGTGAAGGGGCACAGCTGTGCTGTGACTCCTGCGGTCGCGCAGAAGCGGCCGAACTTTCTGCAGCGTAATCTTCCGCAGATCAAAGGAAAGCCGAGCACGAAGACTCTGCCGCCTGATCCCGAGTGTGTGACAGGGTATTTAGTGGTGGGAAGTGCGAAGGTTCATAACGCGGGTTATCGCGACGAGCATGTGCGATTGCATGATGTGAACGGCGGCGGCCAGTTGCACATTACTCCGACTGAGCTGCTGCTGACTACACTGACCGGCACGCTGCCGGGAGGCGGCAGCGCCGAGGGCAGTCTCCGCATCGCGAACTGGCTTGGCGAGGCTCCGGCCAATGCTCCTGCTAATTCACCTACAACTAAGGCCGCGGTGACGACGGCGAACAAGACTGCCGCTGCTATAGGAGCGAAGCCGCCGGTGACTGGGGCTACGAGGCTGCCGGTGGTGCAACCTGCGCATGCGTATCTCGACGCGGTTATCACGCGCATACCGCTGCGAACGATTATGGATGTGACAGCACCGGAGCACTACGGCGATCTTGGATTCGATACATCGGTGAGCGGGCCGGTGAAGGTGGAGTGGGGTGGATCGGTTGCCGACGTCTCAGATACCGTGGAGGTAGACGGCAACCTGGTCTTTTCACCGACGGGCGTGAAGCGCAAGGGAGCGCTGTCGGACGTGCCGGTGACCGGTGCGGTGCTTGCGCACTATACGGGCAAGACGGAGGTGGTCCAGATACAACGGATCACACTGCAGACGCCTGAATCAACCCTTGAAGCAAGCGGTGTGCTGGGGGTGAACGCAGGCGATCCGCTGACTGCGCTGCGCGTCGACCTGGCGGTGCGCGATCTAGGCGAGTATGACCAGTTGCTGCAGACGCTGGGGTTTGCCGCCAATGGCAAGAAGGGCACAGCAGCGATTCCGGTGGTGTTGCACGGGGCGATGCAATTCGATGGAACGGCGCGCGGTGAAGTTCGGGACCTGGATGTGAAAGGGCATCTGATAGCCAACTCGGTGGAGGCGAAGTTGGGTGCATCGATGGACGTGCTGATCGACTCGGTGGTGGCGGATGCTGAGTACTCGCCGTTTTCCGGAGTGGCGATTGCGAGTTCGACGATCAAGCGCGGGACAGCGGTGTTGAATGTAAGCGGCACTGCAACGCCTCGCAAAGTGACGTCGCGCAAGGGAGTGGTGTCTTACGAGTGGGACGACGGCATGTCGTTAAACTCCAACGTGCAGCTGGATAATGCGCAGGTAGTGGATGTGCTGGAGATTGCCGGGCGGGAGGGTAGCGTGCCATTGACCGGAATCATCGCACTTCATGCTCATGCGGTCGGCACGATAGAGAGCCTGGAGGGCAGCGGGGAGATCACGCTTAGAAATGGCGAAGCGTACGGTGAGCCGTATGAGTCCGCGGTTGCCGACGTTACTGTGCGAGGACGCGCGATTGAAGCCAGTCGCGTGGTGTTGAGGTCGCACGGTATGCAGGTGACAGGTAATGGCGGGTATGACTTGAGCTCAGAGCATCTACATGGACATGTGGAAGGCAGCGGCCTGCAACTGTCGAAATTTGAAACGATGCAGAGGACCAAGGTAAATGCGGACGGAATACTGAGCCTAACGGCGGACGCGAACGGCACACTTGCGGAGCCGGGGTTGAAGGCCAGTGCCAAGCTCGCCGGAGTGAAGATGAATGGGCAATCGATGGGGGAGATTGCAGCGGACGTGCACAGCGAAGGCAAGACACTTTTCTTCACCAGCAATTCGAAGCTGGTCGGTGCGCGACTGGATGTTTCGGGACAGACACAATTGACGGGCAACTATGAGACGGAGGCGAAGCTGCTGTTTGCCGGGCTCGATCTGAATCAGCCGTTGGCCATCTTTGCACCGGGAACGATCAATGCAGAGTCGTCGCTGGGCGGCGTGATTGTAGTAAGCGGGCCATTGAAGACGCCGAAAGCCCTGAGCGGACGGGCGGAGTTCAACGATTTTGATCTTAAGCTGCAAGGGATTGAGTTGAAGACCGCAGAACCACTGCAGCTGAGTCTGCAAAACGGCATTGTGAAGCTGGAGCAGGTACACATCACGGGCAAGGATACGGATTTGCACGCCAGCGGGACTGCGCAGGTGTTTGGGGCGACCGATGCCAAGGGCGGCAAGCTTGACGTGAATGCAACCGGAAGCCTGAGCATGACTCTGCTGCGTACCTTCGACCCGGATGTACTGGCGAGCGGAAAGGTGGAGTTTACGGTCGCGGCGGGTGGGCAGATCATGAATCCGGCACTGACCGGTAAAGTGCAGGTCGACAATGTAAATGCGTCGATCGAAGGTGTGCCAAATGGTCTCAGCAACATGAATGGCACGCTGGTCTTCAACCAGGACCGGTTGCAAGTGCAGACCCTTACGGCGACGACGGGCGGTGGCCTGATGAAGTTAGGCGGATCCATTCGATACCGAAATGGCGTCTATGCCGACCTTAGCGCGACGGGGGATGTGGTGCGGGTACGATACAACGGTCTGAGCGCAACGGCGAACGCCGCCTTCAAGTTGCAGGGGAGCCCGCAGAGTGCGTTGTTGAGCGGCACAATTCTTATAACCCGGTTTGGTATCGGACAGGAGGTGGACTTCGCAGCGTTTGCGGGGATGGGAGGGGTATCGGCGCCACCTGATCCGAATGCAGCGGCGAACAAGATAAGACTGGATGTGCGGATAACAAGCTCGCCGCAGCTTGACTTCCAAAACTCTTACGCGAAGCTGGCCGGGACGGTTGACCTAACGGTGCGTGGGACATTGGCTGTTCCCACGGTGTTGGGACGCATCCAGATTACGGATGGAAGCGCAACATTCGCGGGGACAAAATATCAGTTGCAGCGGGGCGATATCTACTTCACCAATCCGGTGCGGATCGACCCGATCATCGATCTGGATGCGACGGCGAGAGTGGAGAGCTACGACCTCACTATCGGTTTGCACGGCACGGCTACGAACCTGAAGCCGACGTACCGGTCGGAGCCGCCGCTGAGCGAGGCAGATGTATTCGCGCTGCTGGCGCTGGGGCGAACACAGGAGGAAGCCCAGTTGTATCAGGAGCGGCAGATGCAGGCCGGCACCGATCCGACGACGAGTGCGCTGCTGGGCGGAGCGTTGAACGCGACGGTCGGCAACAGGGTAGGGAAGCTGTTTGGGGTGGGCAGTGTCAAGATTGACCCTGCGTTTGTTGGGACGTTGGGTACGTCCTCTGCGCGGGTGACAGTGCAGGAACAACTTTCGCGTCAGATAACAGTCACCTTTGCGACTAATGTGAATACCACGGCACAGGAACTGATTCAAGTGCAGTATGACATCAATCGCAATATGTCGATTGTGGTAACGCGAGACGAAACGGGAGTTTTCAGCGTTGTATACAAACTGAGGAAACGCTATCGATAGATTCGCCAGGATCGCGTGCAGCTTTCTTCGAGAACGGATTTGCATCCAAGCGATTGAAGCGTCTGCTCGTTAAGGAATGTAGACCGGATGGTAAGGAATGGAGAAACTCATGTTTTCTATGGAACGGATAAGGACAGGAAAGACTGATTTTGCGCCTGCCAGAGCGGGAGCGCGAGCGAGCGTCGTCTCGCTGGTATGCATTCTGGCACTGGGTTTCGCTGGAACCGTCCGAGCGCAGAGCACAGGCAATGACGCGCAGATTCAGGCCGACGTAATGAAGGCGCTCGATAATAAGCGGTTTAAAGACGTAAAGGTCGCGGTGCAGAATGGCGAGGTGACATTGAGCGGCACGGTTGAGTTGTATGGCGACAAGGAAGATGCCGACAAGAAGGCTCACCACCGCAAGAACGTCAAGGGGGTCGAGAACGAGATTACAGTTGCAGGACCGACGGTCGAGGACGTGCAACTGCGCGACAAGCTGGCGGAAAAGCTGGCTTACGATCGCGTGGGCTATGGCACGACCGCATTCAACGCGCTGACTATCGGCGTGAAAGATGGAGTGGTGACGCTGGGCGGAACCGCGTATGGGCCAACGGACAAGGATTCTGCATTGAGCGTGGTGGCGAACTACCCCGGCGTTAAAGATTTGGTGGATAACATCGATGTCGCGCCGGTTTCTCCGACGGATGACCGGATCCGTCTGGCGGAGGCGCGGGCGATCTATGGAGCGCCGCAGTTGAATAAGTATGCGCTGGATCCTGCGAAGCCGATTCGGATTACAGTGGTGAACGGCAATGTTACGTTGTCGGGAGTTGTCGACACCCAGGCAGATAAAGATGTTGCGAATATCAAGGCCAACGGGGTTCCGGGGGTATTCAAGGTGATCAACAATCTGGAGGTCGCTGGAGCGGCTCCAGGGAAATGAAGCCGCGAGTGGCTGCAGCGCGGGCCGGTCTTGATTACGATGGAAGCATGACCTCGTTCTGGAAGAGTACTGCGGTTACGTTGGAGATGATCAAGTGGGAGCACTCTGTTTTTGCGCTGCCGTTTGCGCTGACAGGAGCGGTGCTGGCCGCGGGTGGTTGGCCTCCGCTGCGAGTGTTGGGCTGGATCATCGTTTGCATGGTGGCGGCGCGGAGCGCAGCGATGGCCTTCAACCGGCTGGTGGACCGGAGACTTGATGCAGAGAATCCGCGGACGAAGATGAGGGCGCTGCCGGCGGGGATGCTGAGCGCGGGCTTCGTGGGCGGATTTGTGCTGGCCGGGTCGGCGGCGTTTGTGGTGGCCGCGGCGATGCTGAATCGGCTGTCTCTGGAGTTGGCTCCGGTTGCGCTGCTGGTGCTGTTGGCATACAGCTACATGAAACGGTTGACGCGCTGGTCGCACCTGGTGCTGGGACTGGCGCTGGGTATTGCACCGGCGGCGGCGTGGATTGCAGTGCGCGGGTCGCTGGACATCAGGATTGTGGCGCTAACCGTGGCGGTGCTGCTTTGGGTCGGCGGCTTCGATGTGCTCTATGCCTGCCAGGATTTTGAGCACGATCGCAAGGTTGGGTTGAACAGCGTTCCGCAGGCGTTCGGGGTGGAGGCGGCGTTCTGGATTGCGCGGGCGATGCACGTTGGAATGCTGCTGATGCTGGTCTGGCTGATTGCGCTGTTTGGCCTGGGTAAGCTGGCAGTGCTGGGCGTGGCTGTGGTGGCGGCGCTGCTGTGTTACGAACATCTGATCGTCTCTCCTAAAGACATGCGGCGGATGAATGCGGCTTTCTTTACCCTGAATGGCGTGATCTCTGTGCTGTTTTTCTGCTTTGTGGCTGCTGATGTTCTGTCGCGGCGGTGATGAGGGCCGCGGTAAAAAAGAGGGGCCCGCCGGTGGCGGGCCTTTTTAGGTAAATGGTTGGAGGAGGATTAGCCGTTGTGTGTGTGGCGCTCCTTGAATTCGTCGATTTTCTCGGAGATGTTCTCTTTGACATTCTGCGCTGTTGAGGCGACTTTGGCGCGGATGTCGTTAGCTTTCGCTTCCTGGGTTGCCTTTGCCTGAGCCGTATCTGCGTTTACTTCAGCGCGCTTTGAGTCGGCTACATCGTGTGCGGCGTCCCTGGTCTTACCCCAGGTCTCGCGCGCGGCGCCCTTGACCTCATCGAGGGTGCCTGAGTTTGCGAGGCGCTGGTTGCCGGTGGCTTCACCGACCTTCTGTTTGATTTGACCTTTGACCTGTTCAACTTTGCCTGCGACTGTATCCTTGTTCATCAGATTGCTCCTGTTTGCTGCTGTGCTGTACTGCGGTGGTGGTAATTCGCGGAACAAAAGCTATATTGCGCGACGTCCTGAGATGAGCTGAATGAGCAACACGACCAGAGCTATGACCAGCAGGATGTGGATGTATGCTCCGAGGACGTGGAACCCGACGAATCCGAGAAGCCATAAAATGAGTAGAACGACGAAGATAGTCCAAAGCATGATTTCTTTCTCCTCTTGCGGCCCGGCAATCTTTTCTGCCGTGACTTGAAAACCTGGCGTTGCGCTGCCTTCGTAGAGTAGGTTGCCCTGGGTTGTTGTGAGGTTGCCAATCGGGGAAATATGGCGATTTGCGAAGGGTTGTATTGAGTTGGTTTTATCTTTGTCATTGAGGTCCTTTTGAGAATCGCGATACAGGGCGAGTTGGGGTCGAACAGTCACATGGCGGCCCGGGCGATGCTGGGCGCTGTGGAGATAGTGCCGTGCGCGGCGTCGGCGGAGGTGCTGGCGAAGGTTGTGTCAGGCGAAGCGGATGGGGCGGTGTTGCCGATTGAGAACAGTCTGCATGGGTCGGTGGCCGAGCACTATGACCTGCTGCTGGAGCTTCCGGTTCGGATCGAGCGGGAGAGTCTGCGGCTGATCCGGCACAACCTGATTGCGATGCCCGGAGTGAAGTTTGAGGATTTGAGGCAGGTTCTCTCGCACCCGGTGGCGCTGTCGCAGTGCAGGCGGTTTCTGGCCGCGCATCCCCGGCTGGAGGTGGTCTCCTTTTACGACACGGCCGGGAGCGTGAAGCACCTGATGGCCGAGGGGCTGCGGGATGTTGCGGGCATCGCTCCGGAGCTGGCCGCGGAGCAGTATGGCGCCGAGGTGCTGATGGCCGGCATCGAGGACCACAAGGAGAACTTCACCCGGTTTCACCTGATCGTCCGGGAGGATGCTCCGGAAGCGACGGCGGATGAGGTGGCCGACAAGATGAGCCTGGCCTTCTCGGTGGAGCACCGGCCGGGGACGCTGGTGGCGGCGCTGGCCGAGCTCGCGGCTGCCGGAGCGGACCTGACCAAGATTGAATCGCGACCGGTGCCGGGGAGTCCCTGGGAGTACATGTTCTATGTGGACGTGCGGTTCAAAGGCACTGCGCAGGCTGAGGCTGCTCTGGCGGGTCTGCGTGGGCCTTGCCGGATGGTCAAGCTGCTGGGGCGGTATCGGGCGGCTTGATCTTCCGGGGGGGAACCCCCCATAGATCTTGGCGATAAATCCTTTGGTTTTATGGGTTTGGCGGCATGCAAAAAATAGTTTGGGGCTTACGCCGACCGCGGATCTGCGCGGATAACCACGGATTAAAACAGGAACGGGGATAGAAGCGGGATAATTGCGGGATGAGAGCGGATCTGCCGGGATGGATGGAACTGATAACAGCCAAGGCGATTGGGTATCAGTAACGAGCAATGAGTGATGAGTAAGAACAGGCAATGGCAAACGGCAAGCACAGGCAACAGCGTTTTCGGATTCCAGCTACGAGCTGTGAGCTACGAGTTTCGAGCTAAAGACAAAGGCTTCTGGGTTGGGAGGAGGCATGGGTAGAAAAGCGGATTCCATTCGACTTCGCTCAGGACAAGCTCTCCGCTATGCGATTCACGGTGAGGCTGTGAATCGCTCCGGTCGAAATGACAGGGTTTTGGTGGGTAGAGAGGACAGGCGGGGGATCGTTAGGGTGTTTAGAGGGTGGTATGGTCTCTGGGGCGGCGGCGTGCGTCTAATGCTCCATAGTGGACTTAGGCGTGGCCGGCGACTCGGTTTGAGTGCTTCTGGCGGCCGGTTTCGGGCTTGCAGGGTTGGATTTCAAGCGAGACGGGCTGAAGACTGGTTGGACGGGCAAGTGACTGGTTGATGGTTATGAGTTGGTGCGCCGATTAGAATTGCGACCAAGTTGCTATATGGTGCATCGAATGTGAGGAAAGTTGATAAGAGGACACTCAATGCCGAATGATTTTGTTAGTGTTATCAAGCCTAAAGAGAGTAATGGGGCGGAAAAACCGGCTGGAGGTGAGGGGTCACGGGCGATTCCTGTGCTTCCGGTAAGGGACACCGTGCTGTTTCCCCATGCGGTGCTGCCGCTGACGGTGGGGAGAGAGAGCTCGATCCAGTTGATTCAGTCGCTGGGCGAGGAGAAGACCATACTGGTGGTGGCGCAGAGGGATGCGCGTCAGGATGCGCCTGGGGCGGCTGACCTGTATTCGATTGGGACGCGCGCGACGGTGCATAAGGTCGTGAAGATGCCGAATCAGAGCCTGTTCGTGTTTACGGAGGGCAATGAGCGGGTGAAGGTGGGCGAGTTCACGCAGCTGACGCCGTTTATGACGGCGGAGTGCGAGGTGATTGACGAGGCTGAGGCCACGGTTTCGCCCGAGACTGAGGCTCTGCAGCGGAATGTGGTGAGCCAGTTCCAGACGATTGTGACGTCTTCGCCGACGCTGTCGGACGATCTGCAGACGATAGCGATCAACATCGAGGAGCCGGGGCGGCTGGCGGACTTTATTGCGTCGAGTCTGCCGTTTCTGACCACGACGGACAAGCAGGAGCTGCTGGAGACGCCGAGCGTTACGGCTCGGCTGGAGCGCATCAACAAGCACCTGGCGAAGGAGCTTGAGGTTCAGCAACTGCGGAACAAGATACAGACGGAGGTGCAGGACTCGGTGCAGCAGTCGCAGCGGGACTACTATCTGCGCGAGCAGTTGAAAGCGATTCAGAAGGAGCTTGGCGATCTGGACGATACGCAGAAGGACATTGCGGATCTGAAGGAGAAGATCGAAGCGGCCGGGATGCCGGAGGACGTAAAAAAAGACGCTCTGAAGGAGCTTGGCCGGCTGAGCAGGATGAATCCCGCGGCGGCGGACTACAGCCTGACGCGGAACTACGTGGAGTGGCTGGCGGTGCTGCCGTGGTCGAAGACCTCGGCCGGTGAGGTGGACATCCTGAAGGCCAAGGAGATTCTGGATGCCGACCACTATGGGTTGAAGAAGGTGAAGGACCGCATTCTGGACTACCTCTCGGTACGGCGTTTGAAGCCGGATATGAAGGGGCCGATTTTGTGCTTTGTCGGGCCTCCGGGCGTGGGTAAGACCTCGCTGGGGCGGTCGATTGCGCGGGCGCTGGGACGGAAGTTCAGCCGCATCTCTCTCGGCGGTATGCATGACGAGGCGGAGATCCGCGGGCATCGCAGAACGTACATCGGCGCGCTGCCGGGACAGATCATTCAACACCTGAAGAGGGTTGAGGTGAAGGACCCGGTGTTCATGCTGGACGAGATCGACAAGCTGGGCAGGGACTTCCGGGGCGATCCGGCGTCAGCCCTGCTCGAGACGCTCGATCCGGAGCAGAACAATACGTTCCGGGATAACTATCTCGATCAGCCGTTTGATTTGAGCAAGGTGCTGTTTATCTGCACGGCGAACCAGCTGGACACGATTCCGGGTCCGCTGCTCGATCGTATGGAGATTATCGAGCTGACCGGCTATACGGAAGAGGAGAAGGTGAATATCGCCATACGCTACCTGATTCCGCGGCAGATCAAGGAGAACGGCATTACGGCGGAGCAGGTTGATTTTCCGTTGGAGAGCGTACACCTGATTGCGCGGCATTACACGCGTGAGGCGGGCGTTCGTAAGCTGGAGCAGCAGATCGGTACGGTGTGCCGGAAGGTTGCGCGCAAGATCGCTGAAGGCAAGAGCGAGAAGATCGTGATCACTCCGGAGATTGTGCACGAGTTCCTGGGCGGCATCAAGGTTCGCGTGGATACGGAGATCGCAGAGCGGACGAAGCGGCCGGGCGTTGCGGTTGGCCTGGCTTGGACTCCGGCGGGAGGCGACGTGCTGTTCATCGAGGCAAACAAGATGAAGGGCAAGGGCGGCTTCACGATTACGGGCCAGATCGGCGACGTGATGAAGGAGAGCATGCAGGCGGCGCTGACGTGGGTGCGGTCGAACGCGAAGACGCTGGGACTGGATGAGGACCTGTTGAAGGACACGGACCTGCATATCCACGTGCCGGCGGGCGCTATCCCGAAGGACGGGCCTTCGGCAGGTGTCACGATGGCTACGGCTCTGGTGAGTCTGCTGACCGATGTGCCTGTGCATCCACTGACGGCGATGACGGGCGAGATAACGCTGAGCGGCAATGTGCTGCCGGTTGGCGGGATCAAGGAGAAGTTCCTGGCGGCGAAACGGGCCGGCGTGCTGGATGTGATTCTGCCGACGGACTGCAAGCAGCAGGTGGATGAAGACCTGACGCCTGACCAGATCGCCGGAGTAAGGCTGCACTATGCCAGCAGGATTGAAGAGGTGCTGGCGGTAGCGCTGCCATCGAGTCCGCGCGAGCTGATACAGGACGAAGTGGTACGGGAAGAGGTTCTGCACGCGACGGTGTAACGGGTCGCGAAGGCAGATTCTGAACGGGCGGTTTGGATTCTCTCGGTTGGGGGATTCCGGGCCGCCCGTTTTTTTGTTTGGATGAGAGAGAACGGGTGGATAGACTGTGTGTCCGTGTACAGAGAGAGACAGGGACGACGCGTGAAGAAGGTCGCCGGAGTGGCGTGCCTGGTGGCGGCGTTTTGCCTGGTGGTGTTTGGGAGGATGCAGGGGGCGTCGGACGAGAAGGACGCGCGGACGTACATACGGCAGGCGTCGGAGGCGAGGGATCGGGAGGCGGAGATTGCGAGCCTGCGGAATAGGCTGGCGATGGAGACACTGGTGATTGGACACGCGATCGCGAACCATGCCGACACGACGACGCTCGAGGCGGAGCAGGCTAAGGACAAGGCGAGGCTCGGGGAACTGGAACAGACAGAGAGGATGCTGGGGACGGCGGCGATGAATGAGAGTGCGGCTATCGACGCGGAGAAGCATCACTGGGTGATCTTTGCGGCTTATGCGGGGGCGGTGATGCTGGCGTTGGTGGGGATTGGGCTGCTGATGAAGTAGGGGGCGGGCCGGGTGATGTTGGCCGGATGGGAACGTCCAATGGTTTGGCGAAGATACGGTCGCGTATGCTTTATCGATGCGGGTGAATGTGCTTTATTTTGCGGTGTTGAAGGACGTCTTTAAGCGGGACGGCGAGAAGCTGGAACTTCCGGAAGGAACGACGGTGAGCGGTTTGGTGCAGATGCTGAAGGAGCGCGGGGCTTCGAGTGACAAAGCCTGGGATGCGATTGCGGTGGGGGTGAATCGTGAGTATGCGCGGGCAGAGACGGTGTTGCGGGAGGGGGATGAGGTGGCGTTGCTGCCTCCGGTGAGTGGTGGTTTATGAGGGTTGAGATTGTCAGGACGGTGATTGCGGCGGAGGCGATTGTCGCGGAGATGAAGGCGGGCGCGGACGGGGCTGTGTGTGTCTTCGATGGGATTGTGCGGGACAATACGCGGGGGCGGCGGACTCTGCATCTGGATTATGAGGCTTATGAGGAGATGGCGCTGGCGCAGATGCAGGGGTTGGCTGCGGAGGCGGTGACGAGGTTTGGGGTCAGGGATGTGGCTCTGGTGCATCGGCTGGGACGGCTGGTGGTGGGGGAGACGAGCGTGCTGGTGGTGGTGGCGAGCGCGCATCGGGGGGCGGCTTTCGATGCTTGCCGATGGTTGATCGATACGCTGAAGAAGACCGTGCCTATTTGGAAGAAGGAGCAGTTTGTGGACGGAGTGGTTTGGGCGGACGGGGAGTCGTTTCCGGCGGAGATTGTGGCTGCGGAGGAACGGCGATGAGGCTGGTTGGGACGATTGCCGGGTTGGGGCTGTTGCTGCAGGCAGCGCAGGCTCCGGTTGAGCGGCACGCTCCGCGGAATAATGATGAGGCGGATGTGCCTACGATTCGGGTGGAGACTCGGCTGGTGAATGTGCCGCTGAATGTGGTGGATTCGAATGGCGCTCCAGTGGGTGGGCTGGGACGGGATGACTTCGAGATTCTTGAGGATGGGAAGGTGCAGAAGATCGCGATCTTTGAGAAGGAGTCGGCGGCGCCGCTGTCGATTGTGCTGTCGATTGACGCGAGCGAGAGCGTGCTGCAGGATGAGCGGCTGGAGAAAGCGGCGGCGAAGCACTTTTTGCAGGCGCTGATACGGCAGCAGGATGAGGTGGACCTGATGGAGTTCGCGGATACGGTGCGGGAGATTGTGCCGTTTACGAATCAGGTGAAGAGGGTGGAGTCGGGGTTGAATGAGGTGACGCGGGGGGACTCGACGGCGCTGTATGACGCGATTTATCTGGGGTCGGAGAGGCTGGGGACGACGAAGGGCGATGAGGGGCGGCGGAGGGTGCTCGTGCTCATCACCGATGGGGAGGATACGGCGAAGGGGTCGAAGTATGGGCAGGCTCTGGAGCAGGCGCAGAGGGTAGGGGCGATGGTGTACTCGATCATCGTTGTTCCGGTGTGGGCGGACGCGGGGCGGAATACGGGCGGGGAGCATGCGCTGATTCAGATGGCGAACGATACGGGTGGGAAGTTCTACTACGTAGTGGAGCCTAAGGATCTGGAGCCGGCGTTCAAGAAGGTGTCGGATGATCTGCGAACGCAGTATGTGCTGGGGTATTACGCTCCGCAGAGCAGCAGGGATACATCTTATCGGGCGATCAGGGTGAGGATGAAGGACCCTGCGCTGCGGGATACTTATGAGCTGCGCTATCGGCAGGGGTATTACGGGGATTCGAAGTAGTTGTCAGTTGTTAGTTGTTAGTTGTTAGTTGCTAGTTGGTGTGGGGCGGGCGCTAAGGGCTTGAGAGAGTATGCTGCCTCGCAGGGAACCTTTCGTGCTGGTGGCGCGTACGGGTTGAGTATGAGAGCAGGGCGCGAGACCGGACGGCTGGAGTTGCTGCTGGCGGTGGTGGTTGTGGTCGCGATGGCGTGTGCAGTGGCGGGGACGGCGCAGGCGCAGGATGCGGCAGGACCTCAGCGGGTGACGATGATGGCCGTAGACGCCGACCCGGACTGGGAGGTGGTGTCGGTAAAGGCGCGGAATCCGAATGAGACCAGCAACAGCCAGAGTACGGGTATGAAGGGGCGGCAGTTTGTCATGGTGAACAGGACGGTGGAGGGGATGCTCCTGTTTGCCTACGGCATGCACAAAAAGGAGATTGTGGGCGGGCCCAGCTGGATTGCGATCGAACGGTGGGATGTGCAGGGTGTGCCGGACGTTCCCGGGCACCCGAACCTGAAGCAGGCGCAGGTCCTGACGCGGAAGCTGCTGGAGGAACGGTTCGGGCTGAAGGTGCACAAGGAGACGAAGGAGATGGCGGTGTATGCGATTACGGTGGCCAAAGGTGGGGAGAAGATAGCCAGGAGCGTGGGAGATCCGAACGGCTCACCGGATGACACCGAAAGTTCGAACAGCGGCCAGGTGACGATGAAAATGACGAATATTTCTATGGGCGAGTTCGCGCCGGATTTGGGGTATTTTCTGGACCGGCCAGCGGTGGACCAGACGGGGCTGGCGGGACGATACGACTTCCAATTGAAGTGGACCGCCGATGAGTCGAAGGCACCGACCGACGGCAGCGCGCCGCCGGCATGTTTACGGCGATTCAATACCAGCTTGGACTGAAGCTGGAGCCGGTGAAGGCACCGGCGGATGTGCTGGTGATCGACAAGATAGAGCAGCCGTCGGCGAACTAGCGGGTTAGCAGGCCGCCAGGTTTCGCCTATTGTTTGGAGCAGGCTGTGGCTATAAGCGCGTGTCTTCGCGTGGGATGGCAGAATAGATGGATGAGCGAAGGAACGGCGTTTGAGTTTGCGGGTGAGGCGGAGAAGATTGCGCGGCAGGCGGGTGTGCTGTTGCGGGGGTTCTATGAGAAGGGCGTGGCGACGGAGTACAAGGGCGACGTCGACCTGGTGACGGAGGCGGATCGGGCGAGCGAGGCGCTGATACGGGAGCAGCTGCGGACGGTGTTTCCGGAGCACGGGATCTATGGCGAGGAGGGGACGCGCGAGGGGTTAGGGCGCGAGTTTCGGTGGTATGTGGATCCGCTGGATGGGACGACGAACTTTGCGCATGGGTTTCCGATCTTCTGCGTGATATTGGGGCTTGAGCGGCGGGCTCCGGGGGTGGCGGCGGATGAGGATGGGGAGATGGTGGCGGGGGTTATTTACGATCCGCTGCGGGATGAGATGTTTTCAGCCGAGCGGGGTAAGGGCGCGTGGCTGAATGGGCAGCGGATACATGTGTCGAAGACGAAGACGCTGCAGGAGTCGCTGACGGCTACGGGGTTTCCCAGTCAGAAGCGGCATGCGAGTCCGAACGTTCACTTTTACCAGCAGATTACGCTGCGGTCGCATGGGGTGAGGCGGGCGGGGAGCGCGGGGATCGATATGGCGTATGTGGCCTGCGGGAGATTGGATGGGTTCTGGGAGTTTCATCTGAATCCGTGGGACACTTCGGCTGGATACTTGTTGATTGAAGAGGCTGGTGGGACGGTTACGCACTTCGATGGCGGGAAGTTTACGCTGGACAGCCGCGAGGTGCTGGCTACGAATGGGCTGATAGCGGGGGAGATGACGCATATCTTTACGGAGATGTTTGCTGGGCGGGGGTTGGATCCGATTCCTACTCCGGCGGAGTTTGCGGCTCGGCGGAAGGCAGAAGGGAGATAGTGCGGATCAGGTCGATGGTGAGGGTGGAGGGGACGCGGCATTAATTGCGGTCCTGTTATGTGCAGTTGTCGCGGTGGGGTATTGGGCTGGGTCGAAGGTGAGGGTGTCCGACCGATCCGACATGCTGTTTCTACTCGTGCGGGTTGCGGCGGTTCTGGCGCTAGGACTGCTCCTGATTGCCGCGATAATCTTGCACGGCAGGTATTGCGTATACCTGCACGGGGCCGCCTATTGTCGTTCTCATACGGGCTATGACATGGTAATTCTGCTTGTCGGTGAGCCGCTCGTTCTGATTGGTGGCGCGTTCATCACTCTCCGCCGATGGGCCAAGAGAGTTGCAGGTCGTGTGGCGAAAGGGCAGCAGTGAAGAAGCGGCGGACAGCACGAATGATGGTGTTTGATCCGGCGGGGCGGGTGTTGCTGATACGGTTTGTGATTGAGCGGAGTAGTGGGACTCTGATTTTCTGGCTGACTCCGGGGGGCGAGATTGAGGCTGGAGAGACGCCGATGGAGGCTGCGGCGCGGGAGTTGCGCGAGGAGGTGGGGTTGGAGTGTCCGGTTGCGGGGCCGGTGCGGGAGCAGCGGAATCAGTTCGAGTTTGAGGGGGAGATGCAGGACAATACGGACTACTTTTTCCGGGCGGCGTGCGCGGTGGACGCGCCGAAGCTGACGGGATTTACGCCACAGGAGATACGGCTGATGCGGGAGATACGGTGGTGGAGCGCGGAGGAGATCGAGGCTTCGGCGGAGCAGTTTTACCCGGTGGACCTGGCGGAGTGGGTGCGGCGGGTCTGGGGCGATATACGGACATGAATGGGGTCTGGAATGGGCTTTTCCAGTTGATCTTCTTATTTTTCCAGGGTGATTTTCTTATTTGCAGCCGGGAGGGAGTGTGCTGCTAAAATCGAAGTCCTAGACATTCTGAGCTACAAGCGACAGATAGAAAAGATAAGGGAGAATTACTGAGATGGCATACGTGATTGCAGAACCGTGCATCGGGACGAAGGATTCAGCTTGCGTGGATGCATGCCCGGTGGATTGTATCCACCCGAAGAAGGATGAGGCGGGTTACGGCGAAGCGGACCAGCTGTTCATCGATCCGGTGGAGTGCATTGACTGCGGCGCCTGCGTTCCGGTATGCCCGGTTTCGGCCATTTATGCGGGCGATGATCTGCCGGAGAAGTGGGCGGCTTATCAGGAGAAGAACTCCGCGCACTATGGGCGGTAGGGTTCGCTGAAGGTTCAAGTGGAGAGCGCGCGGCCTATTGGGGCCGCGCGCTTTGCTTTGTGGGGAGGAAGTATTGGCGCTTCGGGCAAAATGCGGGGGTTCTTCGCTTCGCTCAGAATGACAATATTGCTGATGGGATGACCATTGTTGAGAGAATGACGATTGTTGATGGAATGACGGCTGTGGCGGTGGCCGGAGGATGATTCAGCGACAGAGCGAGGCGATTGTTTTGCGGACCTGGCCTTTTCATGAGGCGGACCTGCTGGTGAGCTTGTTTACGCGCGAGCAGGGACGGGTGAAGGGCGTGGCGCGCCATGCGATGCGGAGCAGGCGGCGGTTCGGGGGCGCGCTGGAGCCGATGACGCATGTACGGGCGACGTATGTGGAGCGGCCGAAGCAGGAGCTGGTGAGGCTGGACTCGTTTGAGATTGTGTCGTCGCCGCTGATGAGGCCGGTGGATTACGAGCGGGCGGCGGCGCTGGAGCTGGTGGCAGAGGTGCTGGAGGAGCTGCCGGAGGGAGCGGTCGATGATGCGGTGTTCCGGCTGGCGGTGGCGGTGATGGAGGAGATGCAGGTGGGAAAGGTAACTGTACCGGTTACATATTTCTGCCTATGGATGAGCAGGCTGATGGGGTGGATGCCGGAGCTGGGGCGGTGTGTGGTGTGCGGGGTGGACCTGCGCGGAGGGGCGGTGTGGTACTCGGCGGCGGGGGATGGGGTGACCTGCGAGGATGATCGGCGGGGTGGGAGTGTGGGGCTGTCGGCGGAGGCTGTGGGTGCGGCTGGACGGATGTTTCGGGGGACGGTGAAGGGGCTTAGCGAGGAGGAGTGGCCGAAGGGACGGGTGGGAGAGCTACGGCGGTTTGCGGTGGAGTTGCTGGAGCGGGGGTTGGAGAGACGATTGATGAGCGCGAGGGTGTTGGGGCGGGCTAAAAGCTCTTAGGTTGAGTGTTGTGTCCAGGATTTGGGGGATCGGTCAAGATTTTGGGCGGCGGATGGCGGACAATGGAGGTTGGAATCGCGGAGTATACGGGCCCTATATTTGTGAAGGAAAAAGGAGCAATCAGAATGAGTGCAAATGTGAATGAGACGGCGACAAATGGTACGGCAGGCCGCCGGGCTGCGTTGCTGGCAGAACGCATTGAAGAAGGTGCCGCGGGGCTGGCGGCGTTTGTGGAGACGCTGTCCGACGCGGAGTGGAAGACGGTGGTGCCGGAGAGTGGAGGACGGGGCCGCACGGTGGGCGTTACGGTGCATCATGTTGCCAGCGTGTATCCGATTGAGGTCGAGGTAGCGCGCGCGATTGGGAGCGGCAACGCGGTTACAGAGGTTACGTGGGAGGCTGTTGCGGACATGAACAGCAATCACTCGAAGGAGAACGGAAACGTGGCGAAGACGGCCGCGCTGCAGTTGCTGATGAAGAACAGCAGAGAGGCGGCTGCTGCGGTGCGCACATTCACCGACGAGCAGCTGGATACGGCGGCGCCGTTTTCGCTGAGCTACGGTGCGCCTGTTACCGCGCAGTTTGTGATTGAGGACCATGCGCTGCGGCATAGCTGGCATCATCTAGCGAAGATCAAGAAGGCGCTGGGGCGTTAGATTGCAACAGGGCGAATCGTCTGGCGATGATTCGCCCTGGGTTTATTTTAAAAACGGTTCATGAACAGATGTGGCCGTTTTTGTTGAAGGCACTCTGATGTGGAGTGTGTCTTCGATGATGTCGGCTGCGCGGTCGAGGGGGTCGAACTGCTGCATGGTTTGCTGGATGTTGCGGGCGGCGGCGCGGTAGGTTTCGTTTTCGAGGACCTGGCGGATGGCTTCGCGGAGGCGGCCGGGGTTTAGCTTGCGGTGGGTGATGACGACACCGACGCCGCGGGCTGCGATGCGCGCGGCTACTCCGGGCTGGTCGTTGCCCTGGGGGAGGGCGACCAGAGGGACACCTTCGGCGAGGGACTCGAGGACGGTGTTGAGGCCGGCGTGGGTAATGACAACGGCTGCGCGCTTGACGAGGTCGAGCTGCGGAGCGTAACGGACGACGATTGGGTCGCCAGGGAGCGGGCCTAGTTGCGCTGGGTCGAGGCCTCCGCCGAGTGAGAGGACGAGCTGCGCGTTGAGAGGGACGCAGGCTTCGGCGATGGTGTGGAAGAGGGCCTCGGAGCCGTTCTGGAGGGTGCCCAGGGAGGCGTAGATGAGAGGGCGGCCGTCGAGGCGGTGCCAAGGGAAGTCGACGGGCGGACGCTGGGCGGGGTCGACGAAGGGGCCGGTGTAGTGGAGGAGCGGAGTGATGTTTTCGACTGGGAATTCGAGTGCGCGGGGAAGCTGGGCGATCTGGGCGAGGGGGGAAAGTTCCTCGGTGAAGCGTTTGAGGGGTTTGAGTCCCCAGGCTTTTCGCTGGTGGTTTACGACGGCGAGGATGGGCGCGGCGATTCGGGAGAGAAGATGGAAGCCGAGGCGGTTGCGGAGGCGGCTGAGGGCGTCCTGACCGGCGGGCCAGCCGAAGCAGAAGGCGGGGATGCGATCGTTGTGGACGAGCGGGGGGAAGAAGGCGATTGAGATGAAGGGGAGGCCGAGGTGCTCGGCTACGTTGCCACCCATGTCGGCCTCGTCGACGAGGAGGGCGTCGATGTTGGCGCGGCGAACGGCTTTGGGGCCGTCACGGAGGATCATCTGGGCGGAGCTTTTCAGGCGGTCTACGGTGAAGCGGAAGACCGCGAGGCCTTTGAGCTCGCTGATCTGGCGGTCGAGCTTCCGGAGGGCGCCGGGAGGGTAGTCCTGCTGGCCGATGAGGTGGAATTCGATGCCGGCGGCGCGGACTTGGGCTTCGGCGTCGGCGATTCCGAAGATGACTACCTGGTGGCCGCGCTGTTCGAGGCGATGGGCCAGGGCGGTCATTGGATTGATGTGGCCGGTGCCGGGGAAACAGAATGCTCCGAGCCTTGCCATGGGTTAGACCTCTTGCTGTGAATTTGGGGTCCCAGGGATTTACGGGGGAGGTGGAGGTATGGATTTGTGGTATTGCGAATGAATGTATGCCAGGAGCGGATGGCATGGCAATGCAGCGGCCTGGAGAGGTTTGCTGAGGGCGGGAGCGGTTTGCTAACGCGAATGCCCACTCATTTGTGATGAGGCTGCGTGAATGGGACGCCCGGCTACTTTTTTTCGGGTAGTAAAAGTCGGGGAGGTACGCCGCGGGTGTAGATTGTGCCCGAAAATGGCGGCAACCACAGGCGGTAGGTAACAGGGGCAAATCTGTTCTGTGGGTCGCCGCAGGAGAAGTTATCGTAGGAGAGCAGATATTGTGGTTTGATGGCGGAGAAATACTTTGCGTGAAAGTATCCGCAAGGCCTGTAGTTGGACCGTGCAGTGGAAAAATGGACGACGCCGGTTGGGGTTTCAATTCCATCGCTGTCTACGTAACCTCGCGCGTCGATCTGGGTCCAGCCGTCATAGGGGAACCCTCCGTAGAAAGCAGTGCGGGGCAATCCGGCGGCTTGGATCTGCCGGGTAGCAGCGAGGCGAGCGCGGTTGGCGGCGAACTCGTCATGAGTCGCTGCGATCGCATAAGCCGCGAACAGGAACAGAACGGCATAGGATATGCGAGGAAGGCGCGGATTGACCCTATCCTGGTAGAAGCGCATGGCGGCAGCCGCGAGGACCATGAACAGCGGCAGGAGATACCGGTCGAACATGACGCCGGAGAAGATCCGGAATGAAAGAAATGCGCAGTATGCAAGGGAGAATGGCACAAGGAGGGTGACTATCTGTCGCAAGGAGAGCGGCGAGGGCTGATTCTCAAGGGGTGGCGGCGATGCGTAGCGATTTCTTGTGATTACAACAACAGAAAAAGCGAAAGCCGCGAAGTAACAGACGACAGCGATGATGAAGCGCACGTTGGGTTGCAGCACGACGGGCCGGATGCCGATGTCGGGGAGTAAGAGGTTTCCGCGGGAGGTGACGTAGTTGCCGGGGAAGTTCAGGGCGGGCGCGAGTACGACTCCAAGCCAATAACTCTGAGGGTGAATCAGATAGTAGGAGCAGGTAATTATGACTCCAGCGAGCCCGATGTAGACGAGGCGTTTATCTCGCTTGAAGAACGGGATGATAAAGGCAACCAGAATGGGAGCGAGGAAGAAGGCGGCTTCCAGAACAACGCAAACTGCCAACACCGCCCCGCTGAATAAGTGATTCGGGTCCGTTTGAACAACGCTGATAGTCTCCACAGTTGAGTACATCTGCTTATGGAACCAATAGAGGCATCCGAAGACGAAGCCGGTGGACAGAAACCAGATAACCGCAAGCGCGATGACAGGCGTGCGGCGTTTCCTGACGAGCCACCACGCGGAAGGAACCATGACGAACAAGCCAAGCCAACTGGTCTGGCGGACGGTTCCGAGTAGAGCGCTGGAGATGGAGGCGGCTATGAGCCAGGCCGCGGTCCGCGATGGAAGTGGAGTCTCGACAGCGCGAAGGCAGAGATACAGGCAGACAACGATCGCGAACAGGCCGGGAATATCCGACATAAAGCTGAAGGAAAGAGCGATGAACAGAGGGGAGAGTACCAGCGTGAGGGTCGCGAAGGTGGCGTTTGACTCGCGCAGTCCGAGAAGGACGAAGATGCGCTGGAGCAAAAAGGCGGTGGCAAGGGCTACGAGCAGGACGGAAGCGTAGGCGGCGGTGAAAGAGAATCCGAAGATCTTGATAAAAAGCGCGCCCAATGCGAGTTGCCATCCGAGCATCGCGCTGGCCCAGCCGTAGTAAACGATGTGGCCGGTTTCTGCGAGAGTTTTTGCGGATCGGACGTAGGAGAAGTCGTCGCACTGGCCCATTTCGACAAACGGGTAGGCGGCAAGCGTGCAGAAAGCGAGGAGCAGGGCGCAGAGGAGCGCGGGGCTTTTGAGACCACGTTCAAAAAAAGTGCTGATTTTCCCATTTTCGTTTGCCCGAACCCGCATGTCCCTATGATGCCATGTCGGGGCGAAATGTTTGATCGGCGGTAAGTTACGGAATGGCTAAAACGCAAAGGAGGGGGCGATGGCGGTCCAGGATGAGGGGATTTTTTGCGCGGCGGGGCTGGAGGAAGTTCGATAAGGAGAGGCGTTGTAGATATTTTGGTGGTGAATTTTCAAAGTACAAAGCGACCAAAGCGCATTCATGCAAGGGCACTCACGATGAAGCTGTGAGTGCCTGCCAAAACGGCATCTTCCATAGGGGTATGAGAAGCGCTAGTGAGGAGCCATCAAAGCGTCGTTGAATTGCCTGAAGAAGGCTTCGTATTTTTCAGGGCCGTTGTCAGCGGCGAAGCGGAGGGGCTTGACGCGCTCGACGAGGATCTCGGTGGCGTTAGGTTGGGTTGTGATGATGTTGATGGCCTCGCTGATGAAGTCGGCCAGCGGCATGGCTCGGGGATCGGCGGCCTGCGCGCTGCCCATGAGTTCGGTCTGGACGTAGGGTGGGACGATTTCAATGACTTCAATGTTGGTGGATTGGAGTTGATAGCGGAGGGATTGAGACCAGGAATGGATGGCGGCCTTGGTGGCGCAGTAGGCGGGGGTGAGGGCCATGGGGATGAAGGCGAGGCCGGAGGATTCGGTGAAGATGGTGGCACGGGGCTGCTTGCGGAGTTGAGGGAGGAGCGCGGCGGTGAGGCGCATGGGACCGAGGAGGTTGGTGGTGATGGTGGCTTCGGCGTCGGCGAGGGCTTTGTCCTGCTCGGGGCCTTCGGCGAGGAGGTCTTCGGGGCGCATGATGCCGGCGTTGTGGATGACGACGTTGAGGGCGGGGTGGTGGGCGGCTAGTTTGGCGGCGACGTTTTTGATGTCGGCGGGGTCTTCGATGTTGAGGATGATGGAGGCGATGCCGGGGTTGGCGGCGGCGGTCTCGTCGAGGACGGACTTGCGGCGGCCAGCGATGATGACTTTGTTGCCGAGCTTGTGGAGGGACTCGGCGAGGGCTCGGCCGATGCCGGAGCCGCCGCCGGTGATGAGGATGGTGTTTCCGGTGATGTTCATAGTGATTGATGTCTCCTAAGAGCTATAGTAGGAGTTTACGGTTACTATTGGGAAGCAGGCACCCAAAATATTTATACTTACCTAAAAGAGAGTGAAGAGGAATGAGGAATCTAAAGGTAACGAAGAAGAATAAGACGGTGCAGAGGGGGAGAAAGGTGGCTTTGGCCCCCTCCAAGAAGGTCGTGATTTCGATGAAGAAAGCTAATCCGCCGAAGGAGGTTGATCCGAAGGTGGAGGAGTTGGTGCGGGAGATCATTGAGCGGGTGGCGGACAAGTGGACGATGCTGGTGCTGGAGGCTTTGGAGGAGCATGGCGTGGTTCGGTTTACCCAGCTGGGGCGGTTCGTAGGCGGGATCAGCCAGAAGATGCTGACGCAGACAGTGCGGCAGATGGAGAGGGATGGGTTGGTGAAGCGGACGGTGCATCCAGTGATTCCGCCACGGGTGGAGTATGAGTTGACGGCGCTGGGGAGCAGTTTGAGTGAGGCTTTCTGCGGAGTCTGGATATGGGTGGAGACGCATTGGGACGAGATTGAGCGGGCTCGAGCGGTGTTTGCGCCGGACGGCGGCCGGGTGGCGATATAAAGGCACGTGTTCCATTTAGAATCGAAGGATTGCCACAGATTGAAGAGAGATGCATGACTGAGATAGCTGGGAAGAAGGCGCTGACGTTTCAGGAGTTGTTGTTTACGCTGCAACGGTTCTGGGCGGACCGCGGGTGCGTGCTGCTGCAGCCGTATGACGTGGAGGTGGGGGCTGGGACGATGTCTCCGGATACATTTTTGCGGGTGCTGGGACCGAAGCCGGTGAAGGTCGCTTATGCGCAGCCTTCGCGGCGGCCGGCGGATGGACGGTATGGCGAGAATCCTAACCGGCTGTTCCGGCATACACAGCTGCAGGTGATTTTGAAGCCGCCACCAGAGCGGATTCAGGAGATGTATCTCGAGAGCCTGGAGGCTATCGGGATCGACCTGAAAGGGCATGACATCAAGTTCGAGGAGGACAACTGGGAGTGGCCGGTTGGGGGCGCGTGGGGCGTGGGCTGGCAGGTGATGCTGGATGGACAGGAGATTACGCAGTTCACGTACTTCCAGCAGTGTGGAGGGATGGACCTGGACCCTATCTCTGGCGAGATTACTTATGGGCTGGAGCGGATGGCGCAGTTCCTGCAGGATGTGGACTCAGCGTATGACGTGGTGTGGGCTGTGGAGCCAGCTGGTCCTGGAGAGACAGAGGGACGCAAGGTGACGTACGGCGAGATGCAGCTGGCGAGGGAGCAGCAGTGGTCGGCTTACAGCTTTGACTATGCGGATGTGGGTTCGCTGTGGAGGCATCTGGAGATGTATGAGAAGGAGTGTCTGGGGCTGCTGGAGCAGGCGAAGAGATTTGAAGAGATGGATCCATTGAAGCTGAAACGGTTTCCGGTGCTGGGCGCTTATGAGCTGGCGCTGAAGTGCTCGCATATGTTCAATCTGCTGGATGCGCGGGGCGCGATCAGCGTGACGGAGCGGGTGGGCGTGATGGCGAGGATTCGTACGCTGATTGTGGGCGTGGCGAAGGCGTATGCGGCCCAGGGCGAACTGATCATTGCAGAGGCTGTGGCTGGTTGAGCGGATCGTGGAGTGCGGTTTCACTTTGAATTTGTAACGATTCTAGTGGCGTATAGAGAGTAGGGCAGATGGCTGAGTTTTTGTTCGAGATTGGGCTGGAGGAGATTCCGGCGCGGATGATCGCGGGGGCGCAGGCGGAGTTAGAACGGCGTGTTGTCGAGATGCTGGAGCGGGAGAGGCTGTCGACTGGGGGTGTTGAGGCGAAGAGCTTTGCGACGCCGCGGAGGCTGGCGGTTTTGGTGAAGAGTATTGCGGCGCGGCAGGAGGATGTGGCCGAGGAGATGCTGGGGCCGGCGGTGAAGATTGCCTATAAGGATGGCGCGGCAACACCGGCTGCGGTGGCGTTTGCGAAAAAGGCGGGCGTAGCGGTGGAGGCGCTGAACACGGTATCAACGCCGAAGGGCGAGTACCTGGCGGCGACGGCAGTGAAGGCGGGGCGCGGAGCCAGCGAGGTGATTGCGGCGGAGCTGCCGAAGGAACTCGCGCGAATTTATTGGGCGAAGAATATGTACTGGCGGCCGGGGAAGCCGGAACGATTTGTTAGGCCGGTGCGTTGGATGATTGCTCTGCTGGATGGGGTAGTGGTGCCGGTGGAGTTTGCGGGCAAGACTGCGGCGGATGTGACGTATGGGCATCGGGTGCTGTCGGGCGATGCCGAGATTACGGTGAAGGCTCCGGCGGAGTATGAAGGCGCGCTGCTAAAGGGTTTTGTGGTTGCGGATGTGGAGGCGCGGCGGGAGCGGATTCGCAAGGCGCTGGACAAGGTGACGCGGAAGATTGAAGGTGCGCGATGGCGCGAGGATCATGGACTGGTGGACAAGCTGACGCATCTTACCGAATGGCCCACGGTGTTGATGGGCGGATTTGAGCCGGAGTTTCTGGCGTTGCCGGAAGAGGTGCTGGTGACGGTGATGCGCGATCATCAGAGCTACTTCGCTGTGGAGGATAAGGCAGGGATCAGGGATCAGGGATCAGGGATCAGCAAGGAAGAACCCAAGGGGAGGCTGGCTCCGCATTTTCTGGCGGTGTTGAACATTGAGGCCGATGATGCGGGGCTGGGCGTGATACGGCATGGGAATGAGCGGGTGCTACGAGCGCGGTTTAATGATGCGCGGTTCTTCTGGGAGTTTGACCAGCGAGTGCCGCTGGTGGAGCGGGTGAAGCTGCTCGAGAATGTAACGTTCCAGAAGGAGCTGGGCAGTTATGCGCAGAAGACGGAGCGGGTGCGCGTCGTTGCGGCGTCGTTGGCGAAGCTGGTTGGGTCGCGAGGACGTGCGGTGGATGCGACGGCGCTCGATGAAGCGGCGCGGCTGGCGAAGACCGATCTGACGAGTGAGTTGGTGAAGGAGTTTACGGAGCTGCAGGGTGTGGTGGGCGGGTTGTATGCGCGGGCGCAGGGGTTTTCGGCTGCGGTGGGCGATGCTATTTATGACCAGTATCTGCCGAAGTCGATGGAGGACGCGGTGCCGCGGACGGTGGAGGGTGCGGTGTTGGCGATTGCGGATAAGGCGGATACGATTGCGGGGATGTTTGGGCTGGGACTGGAGCCGACGGGGTCGAAGGATCCGTTTGCGCTGCGCAGAGCGGCGAATGGAGTGGTGAAGATACTGGCGGAGAGCGTGGTGGCGCTGCCGATGACTCTGGGCGATGTTGCGGATGCAGCCACGAAGGAGGAGAAGACGCGGCTGCGGGTAGAGGTGTTCTTTGCGGAGAGGCTGGAGTTTTATCTGCGCGAGGTGAAGGGGCAGGCGTATGACGTGGTGAAGGCGGTGCTTGCAGTGGGCGCAAATGATGTGCGCGATGCGGTGGCGCGGGGGGAGGCGGTGACTGCTGTGCGCGGAGGCGAGGATTTTGCGGCGGTGAGTGCGGCGTTCAAGCGGATGAAGAATATTCTGGCGCAGGCGGAGGAGAAAGGGTTTATGGAGAAGCTGCCTGAGGTGCATTCACACAAGCCTGTGCATGCTGCGCAGGCCGCTCTGACGGAGGCGGCAAATGGAATTGAGAAGAAGTTTGCCGAGCTTGCTGAGGGGCATGAGTATGTTGCCGCGCTGGAGTTGATTGCTACGTTGAGGCCGCAGGTTGATCAGTTCTTCGAGGGAGTGATGGTGATGGATGATGATCCGCAGGTGAGGAGCTCGCGGTTGAGTCTGCTGGATGGACTGGTTAAGACGTTTTCGAAGATTGCGGATTTTTCGGAGATTGTTGTCGGGGGGTAGGTAGAGGAGCTATTTACAGTTGGGAACTACGTTCCAACTGGCTGGGGCGGGGTCTTTGAGGAACTTGCGGTATGTGGCGAGGGGCATGGGTGCGAAGGAGTTGTCGGTGAGGGTGGTGTACTCGTTGGTCCAGTTGACGTCGCCCTTGAAGTAGAGGGGGATGGAGGCGAGGAGATGGCCTCCGGGGGCGTAGACGCGGAGGGTGGACGTGCAGGCCTGGATTCGCTTGAGTGCGTCGCGAGGTTCCCAGTTGGGGGTGTTGGGGTCTTTGGGGTGGGTATCGAAGGGGTCGGTGGGGGCGACGGTGACCATGTAGCGGAAGTAGCCGGCGTTATCGTCGCCGGGAATCCAGGAGACGATTAGGGTGTAGTGGCCGGGGTAGGGGTCGTCTTTGGCGAGGGGGATAGTGTGCTCGCCTTTGTATTGCGGGGTGGCGAACGAATCTAATGCATGGACTGGCGGCGGAGCGGCGTGGAGCGTTGGCGCGGCGCAGAGGTAGAGCGTGAGGCAGAGGCTGACGATGCTGCGGAGTGTCGTTTTGTTGCGTCGAGACAGAGGATTGGGGGCTTCGGGTTCCACTGATTGCAATAGCGTTAACCACTGGACTGTCGGGCCGGCTGCTTCAGATTTCATGGGTAGATAAATTCTATCCGAGGCAGGCCTTTGTTAAGCCGGCCTCGACGCTGGACGGAGTGGTTATTGCTCAGGGTGGAGATGCATTTTGAGGAACTGGATGTAGATGTCCCAATCGGTGGGGACCATGCCGTGGCCGCCATCGTGCATGTAGTAGGCGAGGTCGTGGAAGATGGATTGTTTGGCTGCGGGCCAGACGTCGGTGTCGAGGGGATCTTTGCCGAGGAGCTTGTAGACGGGGCCGGCGGCTACTGCGGCGAGGAACTCACCTTTGGGATCGGACCAGTAATCGGAGTTGCCCGTCTGGAGCAGGAGCGGGCGCGGGGCGACGAGGGCTACGAGCATGTTGGCATCGAAGGGCGCTTTGTCGGGGAAGCCAGCGTACTTAGCGTAGTTGGCTGCGAATTGATAGGGGTAGCGGGTGGGCTCGACGAGGTGGGCGATGGTTTCGCCGTAGTCGCGGTTGCTTAGAGCTGCGCCACCTTCACCAGAGCAGCTTGCGATGACGGCGGCAAAGCGCTGGTCGTGCGCGCCGGCCCACATGACGGTTTTGCCGAGACGGGAGACGCCGTGGATGGCGACGCGCTTTGCGTCGATGCTCTTGTCGGATTCGAAGTAGTCTTCGACGCGGCTCATGCCCCAGGCCCAGGCGGAGATGGAGCCCCAGTCATCGGGGGCGCGGTCGGTCTGGCCGGGCTTGAGGTATTTTGCGCGGATGCCGTTGGAGAAGCCATTGAGGTAGTCGGGGTCAATGTCGCCGTAGTAGAAGGTGGCGACGCCGATGCCGGCGTCGAGGAAGGTGGTGACGGGAATCTTGCCGAAGCTGCGGCCCTGTGAGGCGGGGATTTTGGTGTTGGTTTTGGGGTCCCAGATCTCGCCGGGGATGACGCCGGGGTCATCGACTGCTGAAGAGGCGGCGCTGAAGCTGATGCTGAGGAGCATGGGGACGGGCTTCTTCGCGGCGGCGGGAAGATAGACGAGGAGATGGATTTTGGGCGCGGTGGGGTCTTTGGAGAGATTGATGGTGACTTGTTTGCGAACGGCTTTGCCGTCGAGGGCGGGCGTGCCTTTGTCGACGAGGTCGAAGCTCTCGTCCTGAGGACGGCCGGGAGCGCGGCCGTACTGCTGGGTCTCGAACATCTCCACTATCTCGGGGCGGCGCTTCTCGGTCCAGGTCCTGGCATCGCGCACGGGCTTGCCGTTGTTGAGCTTGAGCGGGTCGGGGAGAGTGTAGGTGCCGACCTTCGATTCGTCGTAGTTGACCGGAATTCCGGCGACGGGCTTTGGATCGGAAGGCGGCGTGCCCGGAGCTACGGATGTTGGAGCGGGTGCAGGGGTCATTGGAGTGGTTGGCGGGGCGGTGGGCGCCTGAGCGTAGAGGTTCAACGAAGCTGCCATCATCAGGAGGGGGAGCAATTTATTCAAAGACATGAGGAAGGACCTTTCGGGTGATGGAAGAGTTTGAGGACGAAGCCAGCCTTGAAGAATCCGCACTAGAAGGGTCAGGTTGTCCGACCACTTCTGTCAAGCTGCGCCTTGTGGAATGCGTTCTGCGCATCGGCTAGACGATTGAAGAGAAGAGCGGGATCGATGGCCTGGGCGAGGTGATGACGATCGAAGTCAGCTTTGGCGTCCCAGGGCAGGCGGGCGAAGCCGAATACAATGCCTGCGGTGGTGAGGTTCTTTTGCAGCTGAAGAATGGTGCGGGCGGCGCTGTAGTCGATGTGGGTGATGGCTTCGGCGTCGACGATGAGCCAACGTACTGGAGAAGGCATGGGGCCGACAAGCAGCAGAATCTCGTCGGCGAACCGGCTGGCGTTCGCGTAAAAGAGGGCTGACCCAAAGCGATAGAGCACTAAGCCTGGTTCTGTAGCGAGGCCAGGAGCGGTATCAAGGAGATTAAAGGTGCCGTCGAGGGACGGGACCATAACGCCGCTGCGGGGGTGATAGCTGTGGTGGACGATGCGGAGCAGGGAGACGACCATTGCAAGCACGATGCCCTGCTCGACGCCTACGGCGACCACGACTACAGCGGTGGCGACGGCCAGCAGAAATTCGTCCGGGCTCTCGAGGCGAATGTCGCGGAGCGAGCGAAGGTCAATCAGATGGATGGCAACGAGCAGGACAAGCGAGCCGAGTACGCATTGGGGGAGGTACTGGATTGGTTTGGTAAGGAACAGCAGCACAAGCGCAACCACTGCCGCGGTCGAGACCTGCGCGAACTGGCTCTGAGCGCCGGCGCTTTCAACCAGCGCAGTTTGCGTTGGACTGCCGTTGACGACGAAGGCTCCGCTGAAAGCAGCTGTGAGGTTTGCGGCGGAGAGTCCGACGAGGTCGCGGTTTGCATCGACTTGCTGATGATGGCGGGCTGCATAGATGCGCGAGGTTGCGGAGCTCTGAGTGATGATCATGACTGCGCAAGATGCAGCGACGCCGGCGACCGGGAGAATGTCTTGCCAACCCACGCCGTGCAGGCCGAGATGGGGCAGACCTCCGGTGACTGGGCCGACGGTTGCAATGCCGTGGCCGGCGAAGTTCCACATCGCGCTTGCGGCGGTGGCTGCGACTACTGCAAGCAGCGGTCCGGGGACGTTAGGTACAAATCGACGCAGGAGAACGACGAAGGCCAGGACCGCCATGGAGACGAGCACCGTTGGCAGATTCAGAGTGGGCAGGCCCTGGAATACTTCGAGGAGTTTGACGAGGGTTTTTGGGGAGTGGACGGGGATGCCGAGGACCGGACCAAGGACTGCGATGCCGACCTGGAATCCGACGCCGGTGAGGAATCCGACAAGGACGGTTTGAGAGAGGAAATCGGCGATGAAGCCGAGCTTGAGAAGACGCCCGAGAAATAAAAAGCCAGCAGTTAGCAGCGCCACAAGGGCGGCCAGCGCGACGTATCGCGGGCTGGCAGTGGGGGCAAGGTCGCCGAGTCCGGCGGCGAGAATTGCGGCAGTTGCTGAGTCGGCGGCGACTACGAGATAGCGCGAAGAGCCGAAGGTTGCGAAGGCGAGCAGAGGGAGCAAGAGAGTATAGAGGCCGGTTACGACGGGCATTCCGGCGATTCGGGTGTATCCGAGGGCTTGCGGAATGTTCAGCGCAGCGAGGGCGACGCCGGCGAGCGCATCGCGTACTGCGAGGGCGGGCTTGAAGGGGCGCATGCTCTGAAACGGGCTCAGCAGTTCCGGGATTCTGCGGAGCGATCGAATCAGAGACGTGTTTTGATTTTTCATCAGCACCGGTCGAAGGTGATGTTGAAATCAAGACACTCAATCGGGTAGCGTCTGCCCGCGGGTTTCGTGGGCGAAAGGCAGGGCGAGCAGACCGATGCCAAAGGCGATTGAGGTGAGTGCAACGGGTTTGCCTAGGGTGCCGGTTCGGCTAATCATCGCGCCGAGTCCGAAGTTGACGCCCGCGGCGATGAAGCGGCCGAAGGAGGTGGTGAAGGCAAAGGCGGTGGCGCGAACGGAGGTGTCGTACTGCTCCGGCAACCAGAGGCTGAAGAGGGTGAAGTTGCCTCCGAAGAAACCGAGGAAGAACAGTACTGCAATAAATGGGTGGAGTCCGTGGGGTAGATAGAATGCCCAGCCGAATCCGATCAGAATGCAGGCGGCCATTCCGGTGAAGTAGAAGGCTAAGGCAGATTTGCGGCCGAGGCGTTCCGCGAGGGGCGGGGCAGCGAGGCAGCCGAGGATGGTGCCGAAGGAGAGCAGGCCCATGCCCAGCGAGGAGATGCGGACGGCCTCCGGCTGCGAGATGCCGGAATGCACTGCGAGGTTGATGATAGCAGTTGGCGTATAGACTGCTGCAGCCCAGAGACCGCAGATAGCTGAGACGAGGAGGATGGAGTTTACAACGGTGCGACTTGTATAAGGAGCCTTGAAGATCTTCAGCAGGGAAGTGAGACCCCCGATCTTCTTCGCGCGAGGCTCCTGCTGCCAGCGGACAGGTTCCTTTACTCGGAAGAGGACGGCAAAGGCTACGACAACGGGTGTCAGGCCGCACCAGAACATAGCACGCCAACCATAACGTGCTGCGACGGTGTAATTGAGGGCCGAGGCGAGAAAGAATCCGGCGTAGTAGCCGGTCTGCAGATAGCCTGCGCCCATCTTGCGGCGGTCTTCTGGCCAGGCTTCGGCGACGTAGGTGCCGGCGAGGGCCCACTCTCCTCCGATGCCCATGCCCGCGAGGAAACGGAAGAGTCCAAGCTGCCAAACGGTCTGAGACAAGGCGGCGGCTGCCGGTAAAGATGGCGTAGACGAAGATGGTGGCGGCAAGGACGCGGCTGCGGCCGAAGCGGTCGGCGATGGGTCCCCAGATGATGGACAGCCCCCAGCCGACGAGAAATAGAGCGAAGAGCATGGAGCCCGCAAAGCCGACGTTGGCGGGAGTGGCTTTGAGGCCGGACTTCGGCAGCAGTTCGGTGAGCGCCGGACTGAGGACCAGCGCATAGATGACAGAGTCCATGCCGTCCAGTGTCCAGCCAGCCCATGCTCCCCAGAAGCCAACGATCTGTTGGCGCGAGAGTTTGGTTCGCGTGGTGGTTGAAACTGTTGGGGTCAGGTTCTCCTCCTATGATGCGGACGCCAGCTTGCATTTGAGTTATAGAACATTTGCTAACCAGTTATGGATCGCTCTTGGTTGTGAAGAGTGCTGTCACCTGGGGCTTCACGACTTTACCCATTGCGTTACGCGGAAGAGCTTCGAGCACGAGGAGGCGCGAAGGCAGCTTATGGGCAGCGATGAACTCTCTGGCCCAAGCGCGCAAAGAATGTAGATCGAGGGTGGCTCCGTTGTTTAGCACTACGGCGGCGGCGATGCGCTCGCCCCACTCGGTATCGGGGATGCCGACGACTGCACATTCGGCGATGGCGAGGTGCTGGCGCAAGGCTTCTTCGATCTCGAGGGCGGAGACTTTGTGGCCGCCGGTTTTGAGGATGTCGATGCTGGTGCGGCCCAGGATGCGATAGACGCCGTCCTCGATGATGGCGGTGTCTCCGGTTCTGAACCATCCGTCGCGGAAGGCATCGCGGGTGGCTTCGAGTCTGCGCCAATACTCGGCGAAGACGTTTGGGCCACGAACTTCGATTTCGCCGGGTGTTGCAGGCGGAGCCGGGTCACCGCTTTCGGAGACGAGTTGGATGTCAACAGCCGGTAATGGCTTTCCTACGCTGCCAGGGATTCGTTGGCCATGTAACGGATTCGAGAGGGCCATGCCGATTTCGGTCATTCCGTAACGCTCAAGTAGTGTGTGGCCGCTTATCTCTCTCCAGCGCTCAAGCGTGCTGACGGGCAAGGCTGCAGAGCCGGAGACCATCAATCGCAGTGTGGCACAGCCGCGGCTCAGGTCGGCGCGGCGTTCGGGTGAGGCTTGATCCCAGGCAGCGATGAGCCTTACGTAGATGGTCGGGACTGCCATGAAGAGGGTAAGGTCTCCGCTGGCGATTCGATCCCAGACAGCGTTTGCGTCGAAGCGCGGCAGCATCTCACAGGTTGCACCACACCAGAGGGCGCAGGAGACGACGTTGATGATTCCGTGCACGTGGTGAAGCGGCAGGCAGAGTAGAGTGCGATCCTCGGGGGACCACTCCCAGGCGTCGATGAGGCTTGCGATTTGCGCGGCGATGTTGGCGTGGGTTGTGACGACGCCCTTTGGCCGGCTGGTGGTGCCGCTGGTGTAGAGGATCATCGCACGCCGGTCCGTTGCAATCTCGGGCAGGGCTGCCGGGGATTGAACGGGGAGGTGGTCATACGAGAGGGTTCGAATATTTCGGGCTGCGGCGAGCGGGGCGAGCAAGAGCGCGGCGGCGGTATCGAAGATGACAGCCGATGCGCCGGTGTCATCGAGGAGGTACTCAAGCTCAGGAGCAGCGGACTGGAGCGGCAATGGCACAGCGATGCCGCCGGCTTGCCAGATGCCCCACTGCACGGTGACCCAGGGAAATCCGGGCGTAAGTAGAAAGGCGATACGTTCGCCCAGCAGATCGCGGCGTCCATCAAGAAGTGTCGTCGCGACGCTTGCCGATGTATCGAGCAGCTGGCTGTAGGTGAAGGAGCCGCTTTCATCGACGATCGCGATGTGCCCGGGGTGACGTTGGGCGTGGGCAATGATGGGTATTTGGCTGGTGGGGTTGACCACACGCAGACTTTACTTTGTCTCAGGCATAAAGTCCATCATTGGCTTTACATGGCTTGGTCTACTTCTGGGTGTCCTGGGATTGTACCGACGCCCATTTGGAGTGCTCCTGCGAGACCAGCGATTCGACCCGCTCTGCCAGTAGAGCATGAGCATCAGGAGCGCTGTTATAAGGAGCCGCATTGCCCAGATAGACATACTTCTCGTGTTTTAAATCTTCACAGGTAGATCGATAGGCTATCCAATTTTTCTGGTATTGATTCAGGTGGATCAGTCCTTCGAGCACTGTGATCAGTACGCCGAGAGTGCCGGTAACTACAGTGTGGTACGGGAATGAAAATCCGGAGATGAGAGGAATTAACGCGGCGGAGAAAATCTCGACGACCTTGATCCGCTTGTAGGCCTTTTGGTTGAAGGTACTCTTCCGGTCGTACCATGCAATCTGGTCTTCCAGGCGCTCCATAATCGGATCGGTGGAAGTGATAACTGCCTGAGTCATAAAAGATCGCTCCTAAGTCTATCGATGGCCAGGCAACTATGATCTTTCGCAAGCGGGCGATTCAACGAGGAACCGGCCCATGCGAGTCTCGATCGCGCAACAGAGGCTGGCAATCGAAGCTCATAGCGCTGATCGCCAAACCTATCCGGTCATCGAACGTTTTTTCTGGCCCAGTAGTCCTGGGTTGAACTATAGAGTTCCGCCACGCAAGAGTCCATTGACAATTCGAACAGAGTATAGCTCGCTCATTCCGTGGCCGGCGGATGGGAGCGGGCCGGCAACTGAGACGCGGAGTGGGCGAGATTTGGGGCCGGGTCTGATGGGGGCGGCCGCGCTTGCCTGCCGCCGCGGCGTTGAGGGAGGGGAGGATGTTGTTGTTGCCAGTTGTCGGTGGTCGGTTGTCAGTTGGTGATCGGGCGTTGCTGGTTGGTGGTGGTCGAGAGGCTCTTCGTCTTCGATCGGGTTGGGGTTTTGCTGGCAGGTGCAGGGGTTTTTGCGGAGTTCGGCGATGAGTCGGCCGGCGAGGCTGAGGCGTTCTTCGGGCGGGTTGAATTCGGACTGGGGGGCGAGGGTTCCGAGGTCGGGGTGGGTGGTGATCTCTTCGACCTGCTCGGGTGGTGGGGTGCTGCGGTTGCGGGAGTGGGATGCGGAGTGGGGCGCGGCTTTGGGGAGGTTTGAGGCGGCGATGGAGAGGCCGTAGAGGATGAGGCTGGCTCGGCGGGGGTCGATGTCGTTGGCGGCGATGCGCTGGAGGACGAGGCCGATGGAGGCCTGTACGGCGGAGCGGTCTTCGGGCAGGGGGAGTTCGAAGGTGGCGCGGCGGCTGCGGCGCTGCTTTGGGTTGGCGGCGGGGCGGCGGGTGGTGTGGTGGTAGTAGCAGAAGTGTTCGCCGCGGAGACAGATGCTGCCGCAGCGGTGGCCGTCGGTGAAGATGTGGCGGCAGAGGTAGCGCTTGGGTTCGGTGTTGTGGTGGTTTTCGGTGTCGATGATTTGGTGTTGCATGGTTGGGTCTCCCTCCCTGGTGATTGTGTGCAAAGTATTCAAAGGAAAAGACCTGAGTCCGGACTTCGGGATCAGGTCTTTTGCTTTGCGGTTAAATGCGAAGGCCCGGCTTTTGGCCGGGCTCTGGGGCTAAATTTCTAAAGACGAAAGACGTTTTGTCTTTCTGTCTATACTTCTATTTTACTAAGTGGCGCATAACTCATGGCCACTTTTGTTGGGTGGGGTAAGTGGCTGGTGGGGTTTGGGTTGGGGAGATTTCCAGAGACTTGGGGGCTTGACACGGATTTTTGGGGTTTTGCGGGCCGGGATAGACGATTCATTCAGTCGCTACGCCCTACGGGCTTCGCTCGGGCCTTCGGCAGAGCGGAGGCGCCTTCGGCGCGGCTGTTTTCGGCATGCCTGAAGGCATGCCCTTCCGCGAGGGAGCGTTTTCGGCGTCCGTCTGAAGCCCGGATTGTGCGCGCTCAGATGTCCAGGCTAAAGCCCTGAGCTGTCTCAGAGGCAAGAGCAACGGCAAGAGCAACGGCAACGGCAACAGCAACGGCAACAGCAACAGCAACGGCAACGGCAACGGCAACGGCAACAAAGCAACAGCAGATTCCTCCGCTGCGCTGCGGAATGACAAACAAAAAAGGCAACGGCAAAGGAAAAGCGGGTCCTCCGCCTTCGGCGAAGGATGACAGCTAAAACGCAATAGCAAGAGGTGGCGGAGTTGGCGGCTTACATTCCCACACATGACGATGACGCCGTCATGCATGGGGCACCCGATCTTTGGTGGACGGGTTTAAGAGAGAACAGGCGACGGCAAAAGCGACGGTGGGCTGGGGAGAGAATTTGGGTGCCCGCGCGTCTCTTGTGGGACGAGAGAACTGTGCTCGGGTCGCTTCGCTCCCCTCGGAAATGCGGGGATTCTTCGCTTCGCTCAGAATGACAAGCGAAAGACAAACGGCAAAAAGCAACAGCAAAGGTCAAAGCAGATTCTTTCGCTGCGCTGCGGAATGACAAACAAAAGGAGAGGCGGCGAGGGCAACAGCAACGGCAAACGCGACGGTGGGCTGGGGAGAGAATTTAGGTGCCCGAGCGTCTCTTGTGGGACGAGAGAACTGTGCTCGGGTCGCTTCGCTCCCCTCGGAAATGCGGGGATTCTTCGCTTCGCTCAGAATGACAAGCAACAGCAACAGCAACAGCAACAGCAACAGTAAGCAACAGCAACAGCAACGGCAACAGCAAGAACAACGGCAACAGCAAGAACAACGGCAACAGCAAGAACAACGGCAACAGCAAAAGCAAAATGCGGGGGTCTTGACGGTTACCGAGGTATTAACTGGTCCACTGCTATCGGCAGGAGTGCCGGTCTCTCCGCTACGCAACAGACGATGAAACTGTCTGTTGCTCCGATCGAGATGACGGAGTTATGGGTAAGGGAAAGGAACAGGCAACGGCATAAGACCGCGGAGTTGGCGGCTTACATTCCCATACATGACGATGAAGCCGTCATGTATGGGGCACCCGATCTTTTCGTGGACGGGTTTAAGGGAAAACAGGCAAAGGCAAGAACAAAAGCAACTGCAGGTCCTTCGACTCACGCAGCAAAAGCGCTGCCTTCGCTCAGGATGACACTTCTGGGGCCGGGATGAGGTTTTAAGAGAGGAGCATTTTGAAGTAGTCGTTCAGGAGGCGGTTGTTGGGGTCGTATTGTTTGCGGGTATTGGCGATGGTGGTTAGGCGGTCTCCGAATGCTTTTTGTACTATGGCGGCGCTTAGGCCTGGGGTTTGGTTAAGGAGGGGGACGCCGTTGCGGTCGGTGCACCACTGGTTGTAGACGACGAGGAAGTCGTCCCAGCCAGGGTTGGCGGTGGAGACGGGATCAATGGTCATGACGTTCCCGTTCCAGGAGTAGGAGAGGAGGGTCTTCTGATCCTGCGCGATGTGGTAGCCGACATAGAGGAGGTTGGAGCGGTAGCCGGTCTTGGCGTAGTAGTCGCTGCAGAATTTGAAAAAGTCGGTAATGATGGCGGGGTAATCCTCTTCGGGGAAGGCGAAGAGACTGAAGGTGTAGCGGTGGTCGTCGGAGACGGGTGGGTAGTTGATGATCTGGTCGTAGGGCAGGGTGTTGTCGCTGACGACGCAGTTTTCGAGCGTGAGGCGCCAGGATGCATTGAAGGCGTCGATGATGCTGTATCGAACGGTTGGGTCAGAGAAGGTTTCGGTGATGTCATGGCCGAGTTTTGGGCCGGCGCTGCCCCAGAGGTTATTTCGGATAGCCCAAGGGCCGCGATCGGGGTCGCCGGTGGCGGTGGGGTTGTACTTGCGGAACTCGATGGTGATCTTGTTGTCGAAGGGGAAGATGTAGAAGAACATCGAGTAGTCGAGCGCCTTGAGTTCGGGAAGGGCGGCGATGAAGTCGGGGAGCTCGTAGGTCTTGTGATGGACGTGCATGCGGGTGAGCGGGCGGATTTTGTAGGTGACCTCATAGACGATGCCGAAGAGGCCGTAGCTGCAGCGGATCTGCTGCATGAGCTCGGGCTGTGTGGCTTCATCTACTTCGAGTAGCTGGCCGGTGGGAGTGACCATTTTTATTGCGGTGATGTAGGAGCCGACCTGGCCGTATTCGCCTGGGAAGGAAGCGTCCTTGGTGCCGGCGATGGAGGCGCTGCCGGCGGTGAGGCTTCCGATCTCAGTGTTGACGTAGAACTGGAAGCCTTTGGCGGCGAGGGCCTGGGCCATGTTGAGGTGGGTGGCTCCTGCTTGTACGACGAGGGTGTCGGGGCCGATGCTGAGAATCTGGTCCATCTTCATACGGACGAGGGTGCCGCCGTCGGCAGTGCCGCAGGGAGCGGTCGAATGATTGGAGCCGACCGCACGCACGGGAGACGGATAGACGGATGAGTCGCGAAGAATGGCGACGATGTCGTCGACCGAGGTCGCGTCGACGACGACCTGCGGATGCGAGACGATGTTGCCAAACCAGTTTGTGACAGTGAATGAAGCCAAGACTTCACCTCCCTGAGATTATCTCTGGGGCCCGATGGTGCAGTGATGCGTATGGAGTACCCACGAACGCAGGCCTAGTTTGCTTAGTTTGATTGAGCCGAGGAGGGACGCAGAGATGCGGCTCAGCTTTTGGACGAAGACCGACAGAGAATATCGTTGACTGCGGAGCATGTCAAGGCAAAGGTGTGCTGTGTTAGGATTCGGCCATTCGATGGACGGCGCGCATTCGCGGCAGGAATGACCGTCGAAATAAACCACGCGCTGCGAATGTGAGCGAACCGTCGCAAGAAAGCGTGGATCGGCCCCGGCAATTAAATTCTCTGGAGGTCTGATATGCCTCGTCGATTGGTTGCAGTGCTGCTTTTTGTGTTGGGGATGGCGGTGTTCGTTCCGCGAACATCTGTGATTGCAGACACGACTTATACGTGTCCGAGTGGAAGGTCGAGCTGCTACCAGACGGGCTACTCGGGGCTGACTCCGCTCGAGGAGTCGGGGCGCGATACGTGGTACTTCTGGACCGGTGGGGGCCAGGATGCTGATGGCGCGGTGGTGGGGGATCAGGCGCTGTGGCGGATTCTGGCGATTGAGTCGCATGGGACGTTCGACCTGTTGCAGGCGGTGGATTCGCGGTATCGCGGCGAGAGGTTCAAGCGGTTCGGGGTGATCAGCGATCCGGATTGCAAGAAGGCTACAGCGCCGGATAAGTATGGGTTGTGGATGGATGACTGCTCGAGTCCGGATATTCCGAAGCTTGGAGACGCGTTCGGCGAGCCTGCGGGGATTATGGGGCTTAGACGGTTTATGAATCCGAAGTTTAATGCGGCTGCGTGGGACGTGAATAAGTACATGGCCGATCCGGCCAAGGTGGAACCGCCTTATTTGATTGGAGTGGCGTGTGGGTTTTGTCATGTGGGATTTTAATCCGCTGCATCCGCCGGCGGATACGGAGAATCCGGAGTGGCATAATCTGGCGCCGGGAACTGGGAATCAATATTTTCGCGAGCAGATATTCAATACGTCGAAGTATCCTGAGTCGCGCGGGCTGAAACATAACAACTTCGAGTGGCAGGTGGCGCATGCACAACCGCCGGGGACGTCGGAGACGTCGCAGGTGGCGACCGACCATATCAATAATCCAAATGTGATTAACAACATCGCGTATCTGAACTTCAGGCCGAAGCATAGCGAGGTGACCGCGGACGGAGTGACGCGCGAGGTGTATCACGTGTTGAAGGATGGAGCGGATTCGGTGGGGGCGGCCTGTCTGGACGATCCGACGGAGAAGCCGGGGGAGAACGACACGGCGTGCGCTGCGCTGCGGGTGTACGTGAACATCGGGGTGTGCGCTTCGATATGGACGACGTTGCAGGATCCGGTGTATGGGCTGAAGCGTCCGCAGTCGCCGTTCAATGCGAAGCAGGCACGGCAGGAGAACAAGGCTTGCGATGAGGGTTGGACGACGACGGAGGGGCGCATGGCGGGGCTGGAATCGTTTCTGCGGACGCTGGGGCCGCTGCATCTGGCGGATGCGGATTCGGGGAGCCAGTATGTGCCGACGGATCAACAGGTGTTGAATCGCGGGAAGATTGTGTTCGCTGAGAATTGCGCGCGGTGCCACTCGAGCAAACGTCCGCCGGCGGGTTATCAGGGGAGCGATGTGGAGTGGTACCGGACTGCGGTGATGCAGGATGACTTTCTGGTGAATAACTTTCTCTCGGACGATGCGCGGCACCCGGTGTCGGAGATTGGGACGAACATAGAGCGGGCGATGGGAAGCAACGCCACGGAAGGCCATATCTGGCAGGATTTTTCATCGAAGACTTACAAGGAGCTGCCGCCGGTTCATATTACAGATCTTGTCGATCCGCTGCATACTTCGCTGCGGCTGCTGCCGGTGGATGCGACGGGTGGACGGGGGTACTATCGCACGCCTACGCTGGCGAGTCTCTGGGCTGGGGCGCCGTATCTGCACAATAACTCGGTGGGGCTGTTTAATGCTGATCCGTCGGTTGCGGGGAGGTTGGCGGCTTATCAGAATGGGATGGAGTTAATGCTGTGGCCGGAGCGGCGGCCGGGGCTCAAGACGATTCGGAGAACTACGCAGGCCAGCACCTTCACGTATGAGGAGGGCGGCAAAGTGTGCATCTCGAAGGGTACTCCGATCGATCTGATGACGAATGTCGATCTGGTGACGCCGGAGCATTTTCGAGAGAACAACTGGTTTACGCGGCTCCTGTGTGATCTCGGAGCTTCGGGTGGCTTCAATGGGTTGTTCCTGCTGGCGGACAACGCTCCGGATTTTGTTCAGGACCACGGGCATACTTATGGGTCGAAGCTGCCTGATGCGGATAAGCGTGCGCTTATCGAATATATGAAGCTGTTTTGAGGAAGTTGCGGAAGGGTGTTGCTCGAAGGAGTCAGTCGCGCGGCGGGATGTGGGTGAAGATGACGGACCGATCGTCCTGGTAGGCGATCTTCCAGTTCTTCAGGAGCGACATGACGGTGGTCATGGGGGATTTGCGGTCGAGAAGACAGAAGTTGACGGCATATTTGTCGAGCATAAGGTTGGGGTCGGCTTCGAGTCTCTCCCAGCTACTGAAGTCGGCGAGGACGCCGGTCCACTCGAAGACGTCGGCGCGGCCGTCTACGAAGACGGGATTGGCGGGGTCGGCCCATATGAGATATCCGCCGTAGACATACTCGTTCAGCATTGGTCCGGAGAGGTGGTTGGCTTTGATGAAGTCGACTGCTTTTACGGGACTGAATGCTTCTACCTGCTGGGCGAGCGCGGTTTGATTGGGGAAGAGCGCAAACGCGATGAGCAGAGAGGCAATGGCGACGATCGCATTCGGGATGGGGAGATCTTTGTCCGGGTCGTAGTCGTTCCAGAGATCGGACAAGAGGCGGGAGAGAACCGGGGCGGCCAGTATGCCGAAGACGAAGAGCATGCGCTGATGACTGACCGCGAGCCATGTCCCGACTGCTATGAGGAGCAGCTCGTGGAGGAGCAGCTCAGTTCCGCGGACTATGGGGACGAGAGCGACGCAGGCCAGGACTCCAAGCAGAGCGAATCCGCGGGCGCCGGTGAGTTGAAGCGGTTGCCACTCCAAAACCTGCGTGAGGCCGACGGGCTGATGGAAGAGAGTGTTCAGGGGGTAGAAGATCTGCGAGAGGCCGATGGGATTCACGAACAATGCCAATGTGGAGAGCGCCAGCGTGAGGGCGAAGGTCTTGCGGGACGCAGGAGACCATGGGTGCGCGACGAGGGAGCCTGCGCGGAAGCTGGCGAAGGAGGTGAGCAAAAGCAATCCGGCGATGAGCAGGCCGAAGAAGAACGAGCCGTGGCAGTTTACCCAGATTGCGAAGAGAGGCGGCAGGGCGAAGAACCAGCGACGGTTGCGGGTTTGTCCGAGATAGATGAGCAACAGCTCGACGACGAGAAGAAGGTAGCCGATCATCTGCGGGCGAATGGCAAAGCCGATGGTTCCGAAGAGCCAGATGGTGAGGGCTCCGAGGAGGCCGATCTTCGGATTCGGATTCGGATTTGGATTCGGATTCGGATTCGCAATTTGGATTCGAATTTGGATTCGGGTTGTTGCTCGCGTAGAGGGAGCACAAGGCGTAGGCAGCGATGAAGAGAGCAGAGGTGAGGAGGCAGAGCCAGAGCATCAGGCCCGGGTAGCCGCCAAATTTATAGAAGCCGTAGATGAGCAGCTGCGAGAGCCACTCGTGCGGGACGTAGGTCTGGTGGTGGGTGGTGAAGGAAAAGATGTCAGTGGTGGGGATGGTGTGGGTGGTCCAGATGATCTTTCCTGTCTGGAGGTGCCACCACATGTCGGGATCGTCGAACCGGGAGCGTACGGTGGACACTGCAAGAAAGATGAGCAGGCAGCTCATGGCCACGGGAAACGAAAGTATCTTGCGCAAAATGGACGCTTGCAGGATGGATGCTCGACCGTTGTTTGCTTTGGGAGCAACGGGAGAAGCCAAGGTGCTCACGCCGACTCCATGCTCTGGGTCTCCGATTCCACCTCTATCAAGCCTGGTTCGGCGACACGAAGGAGGCGATGAAGGTATGCCCTGGAGATCTGCAGGCTGCGGGCAGCGAGGGTTTTGTTGCCATTGCACTCGCGCACGGCGGTGGTTGCGAGTTGAATTTTGTAGTTGCGGAGCTGCCGTTCAAAGGAGCCTGCGGGGTGGTAGTCGTCGATGCTGATGATGTTCTCGTCCTGCAGGTTGGTCGGCAGGCAGTTTAAGGGTGACGGTGTTGCCAGGAGCCAGGATGATTGCGCGCTGGATGACGTTTTCCAGTTCGCGTACATTGCCGGGCCAGGAGTAGGCCTGCAAAGCCGCCATCGCGTCAGGTTCAATCGCGGTCACCGGCTTTTGATACAACTCAGAGTATTGCTTGAGGAAACGCATGGCGATGAGCAGGATGTCTCCGGTATGTTCGCGCAGGGAAGGGGCGTCGATGCGCATGACGTTAACCCGGTAGTAGAGGTCCTGGCGGAAGGTTCCGTGCGCGACCATATCCTCAAGGTCGCGATGAGTCGCGAAGATGAGCCTGGCACGCAGCGGGATAAGCCTGCTTGAGCCGAGCGGGCTAAACTCACGCTGTTGGAGTACACGGAGGATCTTTACCTGGGTGGAGAGGCTGAGCTCTCCGATTTCGTCGAGCAGGAGCGTGCCGTCGGCGGCCTGCTCGAAGTAGCCGACGCGAGCGCCGGTGGTGCCGGTAAAGGCGCCTTTTTCGTGACCGAAGAGCTCAGCTTCGATGAGTGTTTCGGGGATCGCACCGCAACTGACGGCTACAAATGGACGGCTGGCGCGGGAGCCGAGGTTGTGAATGGCGTTGGCGATGAGCTCCTTGCCGGTGCCGCTTTCTCCGGTGACGAGTACGGACGCGTTGATGCTGGCTACGCTGCGCACGAGATCGTAAACTCTGCGCATCTGCGAGCTGGATCCACTCATCCGGTCGCAACTGCTTTGGGTGGCCTCCAACTGCTGTTGGGCGGCCTGAAGTTCCTGCTTGAGGACTAAGTTCTCATGGGCGCGGCAGATCAGTGTTTTCAGATCTCGAACGGAGGGCGGCCTTCGGCAGTAGCCGTAGGCTCCGGTGCGAACAAGCTCGAGCGCGGTTGCGCGGAGATCGTCGTAGGCCATGACAATGGCAGGGGCAGGCGACTCGATGAGGCAACGCATGCGCTCGACGCGTTTCTCGACGAGTTCAGCTTTGATGTTGAGATCCAAGAGGATCACATCGCAGGTGGCGTCAGAGACCATCTGAATGATTTTTTCTTCGGCGGGCTCTAAGAGAATCTGGAAGTCTTTCCCCAGGGCTGAAGATAGCAGCGACTGCAATGCGCTATCTTTTGAATGCAACGCTATCCTGACCATTGATCATTCACCTAAGGCAAAAAAAGTTACACAAATGTGGCCCAATACAGTCGATTCTCGATACACTCGCGGCTTCGCACCATTTTGGTACGGGCAACGTAAAAAGTGAATCACCACAAGGTGTAGTGAGAGTCAAGAACATAGGTCATTGAGGGCAGCTAAGTCCACTTAATTCACGGCTAACTTTAGTAACCGAAGCTTTGATTACGAGAGTTGTAAGTGCCGATAGCCCTTGATTTCGCCCCTTTAAGAATAGTTCTTGAGTAGTGCCATAGAGATAGCTTCGGACTAAAGGCTAACCAGCCAGATATGGCCTGTAAGTTGCATGCAATATTGCATGACTGGTCGTGTCAGGGACATGCTCCTGCTGGCGGGTGGGGTAGGAGCAAGTAGATTTTTGTTTCGAAGCCACGATCTCTACGATCTGGACTCGGTGAATTTTGCGCTTGCAATCGGGCATTTCTCACCGCGGGTCCATCAACCTCATCCGCCGGGCTATTTTCTATACATTCTGCTGGGACGGGTCGTGAATTTTGTAGTTCACGATGCGAACCTTGCCCTTGTTTTGTTGAGCATCGCGGCTAGTTGCGGCGTTGTGATTCTGGTCTACAAGATGGCGCTGGATTGGTTTGGGCCAAGAGAGGCGCGGTTTTCCGGCCTGATTTTTCTGTTCTCTCCGATGGCCTGGTTCCATGGAATCGTGGCGCTGACCTATAGCGTAGAGGCTTTCTTTTCCGCGCTTCTGGGATATCTGTGCTGGCGCATCGAATGCGGCGAGTTAGCGGTGATTGTGCCGGCTGGCGTGGTGCTGGGGGTTTCAGCTGGGGTGCGTCAGTCGTCGCTGCTGTTTCTAGGGCCGTTATTCCTGTATTCGATCCGTAATGCTCCGCGAAGAAGGCAGTTAGCTGGAGTAGCTGCCGCAGCTTTGACGGTGCCGATGTGGTTCCTGCCGATGGTGTTAATGAGCGGCGGGTTCGGGACTTACTTTGGCGCCCTGGTTTCACTTTGGAGACTGGTGCCGGGGCAGAATACGATCTTCAACTCCTCTCCGGTTACGTCGATCGCACGCGGGATTGTGCTGGTACTGATTTACCTGCTGATGTTCGGGTCTGCATCGCTTTTCGTGCTCTTTGTGAGCCGGAGCGATCGCTCCGCAGATAGCGCGAAGAAGGTGTTTACCTGGGTCTGGATCACTCCCGCGCTGCTGTTCTTTACGTTTATTTTTTTCAAATTCGTGAATAGCGGGTATGTGCTTTTGCTGGTGGCTCCGGGGAGTATCTGGCTTGGATATTGGGCTTCGGAGTGGTATTCGAGGTTGGCCTGGCGGAGGCCGGCCAAGCTGGCTTTAGTTGGAGCGGGCTCGGCGGTAAATGTGCTGATCTTTGTGGCTTCTCCGTTTTACTGCTCTTACCAGTCGGTTCGGCGTTTTGAGAGGGAACTGGATGGGATTCGGGCGGCACTTACTCAGGTGGGGGTTGCGGAGGATACTTTGATCGTTGGTTTCGACGCACATTTTCTGGGCTACCGTCACGCGGGATACTATCTGCCTGATTACGAGACGGTTGAGTATCCCGAGGTAAAACTGCAAGAGGGAACTCGACTGTTTTCAATGTTTGAGAGGGACACCAGCCTGCGGGCGTCGCTGCCTACGGGGTTGTATTCGAAGTTTGTGTTCTTTCCCCTTCCGGGTGGGGATGTTGCTTATCGGACGTATCTTGAGGGCGTAGAGCGCAAATTGCCCAGCGGGAGCCTGCGGACGGTGCGGGCGGGAGATTTTGAATTTGTTACGGGATCGGTGGCAGATCTGCGTTTTCTTTTTCCTGAGACGGACTTAGCGCTCCGATAGGGTGTAAATCCTCCGCTTCACTCCGGCGACCCATATGTAAACAGCCGTGAACACTCTTCCAAGCACTAGAGTCGTAAGGGTTTGAATACAGGCCCTGAGCGGCGGCGACGATTTGGGCAGGAAATTGCTATTCCATAGACACCCCTGAGTGGGAAGAGAGGACTATGGGTATGCATTCGATTGCCTGGTGGCCGACTCTGTTCGTGCTCATGGTGGCTACTTTCACCGACCTGCGGAGCCGGCGGATTCCGAATTGGCTGGTTCTGCCGTTCCTGCTTGCAGGGATTGGCGTTTGGGTTGGAGAGGCGGCTGGCATGGCATTGGGCAGAGCCTGGAAGGCCTGGCGATGGGCGCCGTGCTTTTTGGCGTCCTGTGCTGGTTAGGCGGGATGGGAATGGGAGATGTGAAGCTATGCGCTGCGATTGGCGCATGGATAGGACCTTCGCAGTTATTGGTAGCAATGGTCATTACCGGAATGGCTGGAGGGGTAATGGCACTTTGCTGGGCGATTTATGGCGGTTTCCTCGGAGAGTTATTGAAAGGGTCGGGGGACCTGATTTTCGGAGCTAGAAAACGTGGATTTGGGCCTCATCCAGAGTTGGTGCTGACAAACCCGATGACGCGCAAGATGCCCTATGCTCCGGCTATTGCAATCGGCACATTGATCTCGTTTTTCTCGCGGTAAGGTTGGAAGTTTCTGATGTCGAGTTCATATAAAAGATGTCACCTCTATTCAAATCGGACGAGTTATCGAAAGTGGGAGGGAGTACTGTGCCCATGACATCCATCTCTGCCAGAGATACGGACGGGCTTGGCAGCAGGACGCTGTCGATCGCATTGATCGGTCCGGACGAGTATCACCGAAGGCCGATCTCGAGTGCGCTTGCGGAACTGCCCGGCAGCGTGACTCGCGAGTTCTCGGCCTACCCGGCGCTCGACGACGTACCGCGATTGATTGATGCCGATTACGACGTCATCGTGATTGAGCTGGATACTAGCCCAGAGTACGCACTCGAACTGGTTGAGAATATCTGCGGCAATAGTGCGATAACGGTGATGGTTTATTCCGCGCAGGTGTTTCCGGAGATGCTGGTGCGCTGCATGCGCGCCGGCGCGCGCGAGTTTCTGGCGCCACCGATTACATCGGCGACGGTCGCGGAGGCGATGGTTCGGGCGTCGGTGCGGCGCCCGGCCGTTCGACATCCGAAGAAAGCCGGAGGAAAGCTGGTAATCTTCGCTGGCGCCAAGGGCGGCTCGGGTGTAACTACGCTGGCAAGCAACTTCGCTGTGGCGCTGGCTGAGGAATCCGACAAGAGAGCGCTGCTGATCGATTTGAATCTGCCTCTGGGGAATGCCGCGATCGAGCTGGGAGTTTCGACACAATTTTCGACCGCCAACGTTTTTCAAAATGCGGCGAATCTGGACGCCAATTTTTTGCTGAAGCTGCTGGTGAAGCATAGCTCCGGACTGTTGGTACTTGCAGCTCCCGATAACTACACCCAGGTCCAGGCCTCGAGTGAATCGGTTGAAAAGCTGCTGAATGTGGCCCGACAGGAGTTCGACTACGTGGTGATTGACGCTGGATCGAGCTTTGGGGCCTCGGCGAAGGCACTCTTCCAGCCCGGGGTTACGGTTTTTCTGGTGGTGCAGGTGAGCATTGCTGAGCTGCGCAATTCGAATCGGCTTATCACGGATTTATTCAAAGTAACCGGTGTGGAACTGGAGATCGTGTTGAACCGGTATGCGCCACGCGTTGTCGGCGTCGATGAAGCGAGCATAACCAAGGCGCTTACGATGTCCGCCAAATGGAAGATTCCCAGCGACTATGCTGCTGCAACAAGCGCTCAAAATACAGCAGTGCCGCTGGTGACGAAAGACTCACCGATTTCAAAGGTAATCCGCCAGATGACCCGAGTCGTCACGCGCTTGCCTGAGACCACGGAGAAGAAGAAACGATTCGGGATATTCGGATAAAGAGCAGCGGCCAGGTTCAGGGAGTGAAATAGCGTGGAACAGTCAGGGCTCGAGCAATTCAAAGCCGATGTACACAAGATACTGATCTCGAAGCTGGATTTGGAGAAGCTGTCGCACGTTAACTCCGTTCAGGCGAGGCAGGCTGTCGCGAACATGATCAACGAGATCATCGGCGTTCAGCGTGTGCCATTAAGCCTGGATCAGCAGGAGAAGGTCCAGTCGGACCTGCTCGATGAGGTGTTCGGCCTGGGGCCTTTAGAGGCGTTGCTTAAAGATCCGAAGATATCCGACATCCTGGTCAACGACAAAGACCATGTGTTCGTTGAGCGTGGGGGGAGGATTGAGCGGGTCGATACCTCATTCCGCGACGATCGCCATCTGTTACAAATTATCGATCGCATTGTGTCTCGTGTGGGACGAAGAGTGGATGAATCTTCGCCGATGGTGGATGCCCGGCTGCCTGATGGTTCCCGCGTCAATGCAATCATTCCACCGTTGGCGCTGGACGGACCAGCTTTGTCGATCCGCCGTTTCGGGACAGGCCCACTGGCGCCGAGTCAACTGGTTGCGTTGAAGAGCATTTCGCCGGAGATGATGGAGGTTCTGGCAGCTGCGGTTCGTGCGCGCATCAGCATAGTTGTATCCGGCGGGACGGGCGCCGGCAAGACGACATTTCTCAACATTCTTTCGCAGTTCATTCCGAAGAACGAGCGAATCGTCACGATCGAGGATGCTGCTGAACTGCAACTTGCGCTCGAGAACATCGTTCGCTGCGAGACCCGGCCGCCGAATATCGAAGGGCAGGGTGCGATTCGTCAACGGCAACTGCTGATCAACAGCCTGCGTATGCGGCCTGATCGCATCATTATCGGAGAGGTGCGCGGTGAAGAAGCCTTCGACATGTTGCAGGCGATGAATACGGGCCACGAGGGTTCCATGACGACGATCCACGCGAATACGCCTCGGGACGCGCTGACCAGACTGGAGTCGATGGTCGCGATGAGCAATCTGAATTTACCGGAGAAGACCGTGCGCCAACAGATGGCTGCAGCTATTTCCATCGTTGTTCAGGTGTCGAGAATGAGCGATGGCTCGCGCAAGGTGGTCAACATCTCTGAGATTACGGGAATGGAAGAAAACGTCGTGAGTATGCAGGAGATCTTCAGCTTTCAGAGAAAGGGACTGGGGCCTGATGGCAGGGTGGTCGGTGTATTCAAACCGACCCAAATCCGTCCGAAGTTTCTGGAACGCTTGCGAATATCCGGAATTTTTCTGCCTCCGGAGTTGTTTGAGCAGCCACTTGAAGTTGGTTGAAGGTTAGAGGATTGGAAGGCCAGGCGATATGGATATTCTGTTGATACTGGTGTTTTCGGGCGTCTTTACCGTCTTCGCGCTGCTTCTCTTCGCGATCGGCGCCGGTGTGTCTAAAGAGACGAAGCAGATCATGACCAATCTGGAGTCGGTTCTTGCCGCAACCCCAGCCATGTCCCGGGATCCGGTAGTCGACCTGCGAAAAGATGAATTACTGAGTGCGATTCCGTGGGTGAATCGCTGGCTGCTCAAACTTGAGATAGCACCCTATCTGCGCGGGGTGTTGTTTCAAGCAGACGTGAAGTGGACGGCCGGCGTGTTGATTTTGATGTCGGTTATTTGCTGTCTTCTTCCGTCTTATCTCGCTTATCTACGATCAGGATCCCTCATCTTTGCTGTGTTGTTCGGTGTTCTTTTTGGCTCAGTGCCCTTTGTCTACGTATTGCAGAGGCGCAGGCGCCGGTTCAACAAGTTCGAGGAGAACTTGCCCGAGGCTCTGGATCTGATGGTGAGTTCGCTTCGCGCCGGCAACAGCCTCGTATCGGCATTGCGCCTGGTTGCTACTGAGTCGCCAGATCCGATTGGTCCTGAGTTTCGAATCTGTTTTGATGAACAGAACTACGGACTTGAACTAAGAAGCGCTATGGAGCATCTGGTCGTCCGAGTTCCGCTACAGGATCTGAGAATCGTAGTTACAGCGATTCTGATTCAGAAAGAGAGTGGAGGCAATCTCGCCGAAGTGCTGGACAAGGCGTCCTATGTTATCCGGGAGAGATTTCGTTTAAGACGGCAGGTTCGAGTCCACACGGCTCAAGGCCGCTTGACCGGCTGGATACTTACATTGATGCCAATTGTGCTGGGGATTGGGCTTTACTTCATCAGCCCGGAGACGGTCAGCGTGTTATGGACCCGCGCTATCGGAGTCAAGCTGCTATATACGTGCGGAATTATGACGATCATGGGCGGATTGATTATTCGAAAAATTGTGAATATGGAAGTTTGAAGGTGATTTATGGGAATAGCTCTTCTTAGTTTTCTCGTAATCTTTATCCTGTTGGCGAGTGGCGGCATGCTGTTGTTCTATCGGCAGCCAGTGGTCCAGCGGATTTCGACGGTAGTAACATCACGCGCTGAGATATCGGAACTATCCGATACACCTCACAGCAAGGCTGCGTGGTTCCGGGGGGTTCTGCAGCAACTGGAACGGGTGGTTCCCAAGAGTCAGGCGGAGATGTCGGTAGTAAAACAGCGCTTGACTCGCGCAGGCTTTCGCGGCGAATCCGCCGTGAAGATGTTCTACGGCGCTAAGGCGATATGCCCAGTGCTGGTTTGTCTTGGAGCAGTTGCCTCGGGATTTACGGATACCGCGCCCTTCGTCGGCTATGTAATCAGTCTGGGCCTTGGGTTTTTACTGCCGGATTTCTGGTTGGGCCGAAGAATTTCCCTTCGGCAAAAGCAGATCAAACTCGGGTTGCCGGAGGTGCTGGACTTTTTGATCATCTGTATCGAGGCCGGCCTGAGTATGGATCAAGCAACTTCGCGTACCGCCCAGGAGTTGCGACTATCCCAGCCAGCTCTCAGCGACGAACTGGACCTAGTTGTTCTGGAACAACGCGCAGGCCGGGCGCGGTCGGATGCCTGGAAGCAATTTGCAGAGCGCAGCGATGTTGAAAGCGTAAAGAGACTGGTCTCCGTGCTTGTACAGTCAGAGCAACTTGGAACCAGTGTTGCTAAGACCCTGCGTATTCATTCCGACACGTTGAGGACTCAGCGTCGCCAGGAGGTTGAAGAGAAAGCGGCAAAGACCACAATTAAACTTGTATTCCCATTGGTATTTTTTATTTTTCCCTCTCTATTTTTAGTTGTTCTCGGGCCAGAAGCTATTCTGATGGCCGAGTCTTTCAAAAAGTTCTTGACCCCGTAAGAAAGGAGAAGTGATATGGATAACGTAACTTTGATTCGGATCATTGCCGGCGTGCTGACAGTTGTTGTATTGCTGTTTCTCATCCAGCGTCGTCGCACACGGGTTCGCTAGTGAGCGAATTTGGGTTTTGATGCATCGACCTGTTGTCGAAGGGGTCGCGAGCTATCAGGCGTTGCCCTGGCTCAAGAAAGTTGTGCCAGGGCAACCTGACAGTAAGAAGTCGCACGAGAGCCGGTGAGGCGGTCCAAGTTGACTGTCTGGCAAGAAGAGGGGCGTCATATTGTCCGGCGCTCAACCAGGCGGGGAATGATGAAGAAGACATACTGTGTTTATAACCAAACCCGCGAAACGTTTCTGAGTCTGTCTGTGACGGCGGCGGATACTATTTTTGCACGCCTGAGAGGATTTATCGGAAGGTTCAAGCTGGGGTGCGACGAAGGAATCTGGGTGGTTCCGTCCAGAGGAGTGCACACACTAGGGGTGTTGGTTCCGTTGGATTTGATTTATCTGGATGAGAATTATCGCGTTATTCATGTTCTGGAGTATTTTCCAACGTTTCGAATCGCACCGCTAAGAATACGGGCGGAGAGCGTGCTGGAGTTTCCGGCGCATACGATTTATACATCGCAGACGCAGCCAGGGGATCAACTGGTGATTTGCACTGCGGAGGAGATGGATCATTGGTTGAATCGGTCGGCAGCGCAGACAGATGCGCCGAGCGGTTCATTGACTATGGATTGCTAATATGTCTCCGTTCAGTAACTTGTGGAGAAGACTAACCGGTCGTGAACGACGCGGGGCGCCAAGAAAGAACCCTGCAGCGCTGGTTGCGTATTACTGGGATGGCGCTACGCCCGTAGCGCATGTAGTTCACAACGTTAGTACATCCGGACTCTATCTGATAACGGAACAGCGCTGGTATCCAAAGACGATGATCAAGATGACACTGCGACGGAAGGATCTTCCAGATGACGCAGCAGGGAACGCGATTGAGATGATCGTCGGGGTGGTTCGAGGAGATACCGATGGGGTTGGTCTTAAGTTTGTTCTGGAATATAACTACGAATCGCACCCATCGAGGAGGATGAGTCAGAAAACGCTGAGGAGATTCATACGGGCGCTTGGGGAGAGAGGTGAGACGGACGCAGTGGAGCACGTAGTACCGTTCTCCGCGCTCGGGACTTCTGAGGGGGGTATTGTTGAGCAGCCATCGCAGCAACCGGAGATACCGGAGATAAAGCTATGAGGGCAAAAATACTGCGCGACGAGAGTGGCCAGGTGATGGTCTTCACAGTTCTGTGTATGACATGCCTGCTTGGTTTAGTGGCATTTGCGACTGACGTCGGGTTACTCCTGCGGGCAAAGCGAATTTCGCAAATTGCGGCTGATAGCGCCGCTATTGCCGGCGCAGCGGAGATTAACTTTGGCGATGTGACGGCCGCAGCGCGGGCAGATGCAGCACAGAACGGTGTCACGAACGGTTCAGGCGGAGCCGTTGTGACGGTCAATAATCCGCCATTAAGCGGACCGAACACCGGCAACAACGGTTATGTAGAGGTGATTGCTTCGCAGAGCCAGCCGACCTTTTTTATGAACTTATTCAACTTTAGTTCAATGGCGGTGAGCGCGAGGGCAGTAGCAACGACGGTTCCCGGCTCCGGCTGCCTTTATACGTTGGGTACGACGACGACGGACATCAGTATGACGGGTTCAGGAAGTCTGACAATGCCGAATTGTGGAATTCTCGATGACTCGAGCAGTAGCAATGCACTGAGCCTGGTTGGGTCAGGCAGTATTACAGCCAAGTCGATTGGAATAGTGGGTAATTACAGTGAAGTTGGCTCGGGAAGTATTACCCCTACCCCGACCATTGGTATGGGTGCGTTTACCGATCCCCTGGCTTCTACAGCAACTCCTACGTTTAGTGCATCGTCGTGTCTTGCAGATCCTCATATCACCGGAAGTTCGGGGGGGACGTTGGGGCCTGCCGTAGCCGGTGGCACAGTGTGCTACAACGGGATCACCATCGTGGGAAGCGGGACAGTTACATTTAATCCGGGCCTTTACATCATCAACGGAAGTTTCTCGTCTACCGGATCAGGAACTCTAAATGGGACTGGCGGAGTCACATTCTATCTGCCTTCAAATGGGGATTCGCTATCGATCACGGGAAGCGGAGCTGTTAATTTAACGGCACCGACCAGTGGAAGTTATAGCGGGCTGCTGTTCTATCAAAACGCGGCCGATACGAGTGCGGCTACATTTACCGGCAGCGGTTCGTCGACTCTCAATGGCATCTTCTATCTTCCATCGGCTCAACTGACGATGACCGGGAGTGGTGGTGGGACGTTCAATGCCGATGTGGTGGTTGAGTCGTTGAAGATCACAGGGAGTCTGCCCTTGAGTAATTATGTTCCACTGTCTGGATCATCCCCCCTATCAGATCCAAGGCTGGTGGAGTAACGTCTGGAAATTGGTGCGCAATGGCGAGAAAAACGACGTCAACCAATGCGAGTGAGTGCGATAAGCGGAAGGTAAGGCGTTCCATGCGCCGCATGGCGCTCCGCAATACCGCGGGAGGAGCTATTGTGGAGCTTGCTTTGCTGGTGCCGGCCTTTTCTACTATGTTGCTGGGAGCAGCAGAGTTCGCCCGCCTTGCGTACGCGAGTATTGAGGTAACCAACGCAGCGCGTGCCGGAGTTGCTTATGGTTCGCAATCCAGCGCGACCGCATCCGATCTTACCGGGATGCAGACGGCAGCAACCAATGATGGCGCGGATGTGACTGGGTTGTCCGCGGTAGCAACCGAGTTCTGGTCCTGTTCGAATGCTCCGGCTACTCACTATTCCACTCCCCCCGCTTGCGCCGGCGGTGCTGAAGCTCACCTTCTCAACTATGTTCAGGTGAGGACCACGGCAACAGTGAACCCCATCATCCATGTTCCTGGGCTTCCGACAACGTTCAACCTGAACGGGCTGGCAATCATGAGAGTGCTATAGCGGAGATGGGAACCGGGAGCAAATTGCGTAGGTGGTGAATGCAATGGTGAGACGATCTAAAGGAGGAATCAGAGATGGTTAGATGCGTGCGGACCGAGCGCGGGTCAAGTTCCGTGGAGTTCGCACTGTCTCTGACTCTGCTGTTGACTCTGGTGTTTGGTGTGCTGATCATGTGTCTGGCGCTTTACACATACCACTTTGTTGCCGAAGCTGCACGAGAAGGAGCGCGCTATGCGATGGTGCGGGGTTCATCGTGTACGACGTATTCCGGATTCTCGTCTGCATGCCCGGTTACGTCAGCTCAGGTTCAGACCTATGTGCGGGACCTCGGCTTTCCTGGAATCAGCTCGTCAAAGATGACTGTAACTACGACATGGCCTACCACTGGGTCGGCCTGTACGCCTTCTACCAGTCCGTGCAATAACCCTGGGAATCTGGTTAAAGTGAAGGCAAGTTATCAATTTTTTCTGTCGATTCCATTTGTGCCAACCAGAACACTGACCATGACCAGTACCTCTGAGATGGTGATTGCTGATTAGTAATCGGCAGAATGAAATTTGGCGTTAACCGGATCCGGCGCAGGATTGCCGTCTCGGATATTGGACGGATAACAAAGCAGATCTCGCTATTCCGTCTCCTCGGGAATAATGAGGAGGATTTCGACGGCCGCAAGCTGTCCGCCCTGGCGGGCGGCCCTGAACTTCCACTGCTGCAGAGCATTTAGTACGAACTTTGTTTGCGTAAAATCGGTGGGAAAGACGATTGCCAGCCGCTCAAAGGTACCGGCGAGATTGACGAAGCCATGGATCATGATGGCGTCGGAGTTGGAGTCTTCCGGAGCGAGGTTGGGGCGTGAGATGTCGTACGGCCATGGGGCTTCCGGGCGGATGTTGCTTCCGGCTGCCACTGCATCGGCCGACCTGGGCAGGGAGTACTGCAGTATCCAGCTTTTGCGGGTACCCACATGCAGATACACGGTGTAGATGAGCCGGCTGCCCCAGACCGTTGCTATCTCAGGGTATTGTTCAGTGAGCGACGAGCCCACGACGACTACTCCGAACTGGCCGTCCTTCGGCAGGTTGATGTGAGTAACCGTAGGCTCTGGTGCAGAAGCGAGAAGACCGTCCGGAGTTCCATGGGGCGTTCCGGCCGCGACCCCATTTTGAGCGAGGGAGTTACTTCCTGAGTCCGGTTTGGCTGCCGAAGCGGCTGGTGCTTTTCCGGCTCCGGAGCCGTTTTGTGTGCTTGCCGGATTGCCGGCCCCGCCTGAGCCTGTGTTTGAAGAAGGTGCAACGGCGAGAGAATTCGATACGGCGGTCTGCGGACTAGCATTGGCAGCTGGGATGGTGACATTTTCGTCTTTCGAGCGAAGATCGGATAGAGAGATTATTCGCGCCGGGGTGGGTGTGTCTGAGTTCTGTGACGCGGATTCGGGAAGCCTTTTTTCGGGTTCTGTGCGGCGAACGACGACGGGTGAAGGCGTGCCGGGGTCAAGTGTCGGCATCGGAGTTGAGAATGCAGTTGCTGACATCTTGATTTCGGCTGGTACGGGCACCTTATTGGGTAATGTGAGAGACGCCTTGATGTCAGACGCGGAGAGGATCTTTGGGGGAAGGACGATCGCTTTGACTGGATCGTTTTCCGGCGACCACCGCACGACGGTGGGAACCGGGACCTCCTGAATGAGCGTCAGATCCGGTGGGACATCGGGCTGAATCAGGGTCTGAGAGTGCTTAATCACCTCTGAAAGCGGCGGCGCGATGGCGGACTGCGGTTCAGGCGTGCCTCCGGGGATGGCGTTGGATGCGGTCTCGGGTGGGGCGGAGGTACGAGGAGACGGGGGGGCAGCGTTGGTGTCGGCAGCACGTTTTGTCGCCGGCTCAGGGATGCTTTCCTGCCGGAGCAGCCGAACGGTGAAGCGCCGAACCGATGATTGGTCATTGACCTGAGGTGTGTGCTTCAGGCCGAGGTATATCCAGACGCTTGCGACACAATGGAGCAGAATTGAAACCGCAAAGGACGACGGTCCTCTTTTTGGAGGGGGGTGCTCGGTAAAAAGGGTGGTGATTTGAGAGGACGACCTCATGAACAGCTGAACTCCAGAGTGCCTGGTAACCGCGACCGCTCATAATGCGGGCCATCAAGAATCACCGGGCTCTCAGTAGATGGCCTGGGTGGCTTTTGCGAACGACTTCGAGCCGAAAGCGACGTTAGTTAGAAGCGAACAGCAGGTATTGAGTCTTCGAGCGTATTAGAAAGAGCAATTTGAAGACCATCCGCGATGGTGGGTAAGTGGCTAAAAGCAAGAAGTCGAAGTGGCCTATCGTGTTTACGTGGATACACAACGTGAACCATTGGTGTACATGTGTTCACACCTGCGGGAGCAGGCCGGGTCTAAACGCCTGATTTAGCGCGTATGTGCGGATATTTGCGCATTTGGCACATCAATTGCGACCCAAAGAATGAGCCAGTATGAATTACAGCCGACTCCTCATAGGTTACTGAATGAATAACAGGGTGCTAACTATCCTTCTGAGCGCGTTCCTTGTAGCGGCGGGATGCAGCTATCTCGTCTATCGAATAGTTGGTAACCGCCTCGGTGCGCCGCAGCAGAAGACGACGGCAATCGTCGTGGCTGCCAGGGACATTAACCTTGGCAGCGTCCTGCATGCGGAAGATCTTGGGACCGCGGAGATGGCAGGACCGTTGCCGAAGGGGGCGATTGTAAAACGGGACGACGCTATTGGACGCGGCGTCATCTCGATGCTTTACCAAGGGGAGCCGATTCTCGACAACCGGCTGGCGGCGGTTGGCGCGGGCGGAGGACTTGCGGCGACGATTCCACCGGGCATGAGGGCTTGCGCCGTGAAGGTCGATGAGGTAGTGGGCGTTGCCGGGTTCGCCACTCCGGGGATGAGAGTGGATGTTTTGATTTCGGGCAATCCTCCGGGGGCCGCAGATATGGCGCAGGGACCCAGGGTGAAGACACTATTGCAGAACATTCAGGTTCTGTCGGCGGGTACGGACATTCAAAAGGATGGAGAAGGGAAGCCGCAGCAGGTGCAGGTTGTGAACCTGCTGGTGACGCCGGATCAGGCGGAGTCGTTGAGCCTGGCCAGCAATCAGACAAGAATCCAACTTGTGCTTCGGAATCCGCTGGATAACCAGGTGGCGCAACCTCCCGGGACGGCAGTGGCTGCGCTCTTCGCGGACAAGACTCCGCCCCCGCCAAAACCTCAGAGCAAGGCAGCGGCACCTAGCGCACCTAAGCCGAACTCTCATGTGTATTTGATTCAGATATTCAATGGATCAAAACAGAGTGAAGCGAAATTTGTCGATGGGGAAAAATAGTGAGAATTAGAATCTTTATCCCTTTTGTTTTCTTCAGCACTCTATCTGCCCTCATTTCTCCTGGGGTCCTTTTGCAGGCTCAAGAAACAGCCGCGGGTCCCGGAGCTACGGTTCAGGATTCGGCGAACGAGTTAGAGGTCGCAGTCGGCAAATCTGTCCTGGTGGACACTGCTAAACCGATCGAACGTGTCGCGGTTGGATCGGGCGACCTTGCTGAGGCAACAGCTGTTAGTCCGACAGAGATCATGATTAATGGGAAGACGCCGGGTGAAACAACTCTGATCGTATGGCAGACAGGAGGCGCGCGTCAGTTTTTCAATGTAACTGTTCGACCAAGCGGTTATGCGGCGAACGATCGGCTTGAGACGCTGCGACGCGAGCTGCGAACAGAACTGCCTGGTCAGACTCTCAGGGTTACTTCAGAGAATGGTCTCATTTTTCTTCGAGGCACCGTAAAGGACCTTAGAAGTTCGGATCGTGCTGTCGCAATTGCGTCCGCTGCGGGCAAGGTCGTCAATCTGCTATACGTTACCGTCCCCACATCCGAACCGCAGATATTGCTTAAGGTAAGGTTTGCCAGTCTAGATCGAAGTGCGACGAGGCAACTTGGAATAAATATATTTAGCACGGGTGCCGGGAATACGGTGGGTTCAGTCACCACGGGGCAGTTCTCTCCGCCTTCGGTCTCGACAGGAACTCCCAGCACAAGTACCAGTACAGGGACTTCTGCAGTTGCGAGTCTGACGAATTTGCTGAACATCTTCGTCTTCCGTCAGGATATTAATCTTGGCGCGACGATACAGGCGTTGGAGAGTGATGGGACGCTGCAGGTGCTGGCCGAGCCGAATTTGTTAACCGCAAATGGCAAGCAGGGAAGCTTCCTGGCCGGAGGGGAGTTTCCGTTTCCGGTGGTTCAGGGTGTTGCCGGGGGTGGCGCCGGATCGGCGATTTCGATTCAGTTCAAGGAATACGGAATCCGCCTCAACTTCATCCCCACTATTACGCCTCGGGGTACGATCCGGTTACAGGTCGCGCCCGAAGTCAGCGCACTGGATTTTGCCAATGGCCTCACGCTCTCGGGCTTTAGTGTTCCGGCTCTGAGCGTTCGAAAGGCGAAGACCGAGGTAGAGTTGAGTGCAGGTCAGAGTTTCGCGATTGCTGGTCTGCTCGATAATACTGAAACCAAGACATTTTCAAAGATCCCATTTATTGGAGATGTTCCGGTATTGGGTAAATTCTTTCAGTCGGTCTCAAAGGTTCGAAATAACACCGAGCTAATGGTGATTGTGACTCCGGAGATAGTGGATCCCGCTCCGGCGGGTACGCCTTTGCCCAGTCTGAAGTATCCGGATGCATTTTTGCCGCTTGGTTCACCTGATGTTATAGCTGGGAGTGCTCCAAATATTGTCAAGCCGGCTACTCCGCCGCCGACTTCGATCCCAGTGGAACAATTGATAGAGAGCATGAAGCCTGAGCAGCCCCTGCTTGATAATCTGACATCGACACCGGGCGGTGGCGGTGGTGGTGCGACTCAATCCGGAGCCACGATGGGGACCGCTCCATAATGATGTGAGCTATAGCCTGGTAGCTGACGTAACACCTCCGTTGTGTTTCGCTAACTGAGGTTGGGAATCTATTGATAGCTAGTTAGGAAGATTTATGCTGCTCCACTGACTACTCCATGTTGGCCGCCGCACACGACCAAAGATGTGTACGCTATACGTCGCAGCACGCAATCGTGTAAACGGATGTTCACAGCGCAATTCCATGCATGAATGGAAATGATTGATCGGTAAGGGGATACAGATCCACGGAGTGGCCCGGCGTTTGCATTAGAAATGTATATCCAGGCGAATCTGGAAAATAATGAAGCAGACAACGGAGGATTCAAATGAAGGATAAGTTCCTAGCACTGTGCATCAAAATTCAGAACCAGCTGCAACGCGAAGAAGCACAGGACTTGGTCGAGTATGCATTGGTAATCGCTCTGGTCGCTTTTGCGGCGACCGTGGGTATGAAGTCCCTGGCTACTAGCCTTAACACAGCTTTCACCGCTATTGGCACAACACTTACCGGCTACACCGGCTGATCTTCAGAAAATTCAGATTCTGCCGCTGGTCTTTCAACTTGGGGGGGAAAGGTACGTAACCAGAAGAGTTTTGCGTACTCTCCCCTCAGTTATCTAAGCTCAAACCTTTCCGAACGGGAGAACGAATATGAAACTCCTTATTCAACGCTTGCAGATGAGATTGCAATATCTGACGCAGGACGAAGGCCAGGATCTGGTTGAGTATGCGTTAATCGTGGCGCTGATTGCGTTTGCAGCCACTGCCGGGATGAGCAGCCTGGCCGGCAGCCTTAACAATGCTTTCACCGCCATCGGCACGACACTTACCGGCTACACTGGCTGATTATTCGCAACTGACTTTGTTCTACCCGCATTTGTTTTTGGGGAAGACACGTCGCATATTAGCTTTATCGCGACTATGTCTTTCTACATAACTAGCTTTAATTTGGGGAAGGCTCATGTTTGTTTCTGTCGTGATCCCGGTGTTGAACGAAGCGGAGACTATTCCCCTGCTGCTTCCACGGCTTCGGGAGATACTTTACGGCATAACATGGGAGTGCATTTTTATCGATGATGGCAGCACGGATCCTACATCCAGAATCCTCGAATTAGCCGCGCTTGAAGATTCGCGGATCAAGGTACTTCGCTTCAGCCGGAACTTCGGACATCAGGCTGCAGTGACGGCCGGCTTGGATTTTGCGGATGGGGATGCTGTTGTTGTAATGGATGCGGACCTGCAAGATCCTCCAGAGCTATTGCCGCGCATGCTGGCTCTTTTCTCGCAAGGTTTCGATGTGGTGTCACCCCAGAGGATATCTCGCGAAGGAGAGACGAGATTCAAGCGGTGGACTTCGTCATTGTTTTACCGCGGCATCTCGCGGATGTCGGACCAGCGGCTCACGCCGGATGTTGGTGACTTCCGCTTGTTCAGCCGGAGAGCCGTTTTAGCGATACGGTCTCTCCGCGAACAACACCGGTACATGCGCGGCATGGCTGCGTGGCTTGGGCTCAGGGAGGCAATTGTGCCTTTTGAGCGGAAGCCGCGCGCAGCTGGCAGCACCCATTATCCCTTCCTCAAAATGCTGCGTTTTGCGTGGACGGGCGTTTCTTCGTTCTCTGCGTTCCCGCTGCGCATCAGCATTGCTGCAGGGTGTCTTCTGAGCGGCGCAGGATTTATCTACCTCCTGTATGTGCTTTACATGGCGCTCTGGACTACTACTTTGGTTCCTGGTTGGGCATCCGTCGTCGCGCTACAGTGTGGTTTCTCGGGAATGATTCTGCTGGCACTGGGCGCTGTTGGGGATTACGTTGCCCGGACCTACGAGGAGACCAAGGGGCGGCCGCTTTATGTTGTTACGGACACCTGCAATGTTGCCGGGCGACGAGATCTTCCCTCGCGCGTTGTGATTCTCTCGGAGCATCCTTCTCTCAGCTCCGACGATGCTTCTTCCTCCGGAGTCGTTACTGGTGACGCAGGATATTACGAGCCGATCGCCAGCATTCGACGATAGGTTGTTATGGGACTCGCAGAGGGACTGTCTGAAACGATGAATGGTTTAAGATGACGACTACGTCCATTGCCCCGGTCCATCACTCGGCGAGGCGTGCGGTATGTTCTGAACGACTGAAGGGCTATCTCCTCTTCACTGTATGCGCCAGCCTCTACATTCTGCCGTTCATGCGGCTTTATATGTTCGGCACGGACGAAGGAACGCTCGATTATGGCGCGGTGAGAATCGTTCATGGACAGGTCTTTGCGCGCGATTTCTTTGAGGTTATCGGGCCTGGGACCTTCTATTGGCTGGCGGCGTTTTTCAAGGTGCTTGGAGTAAGCTTTTTCTCCTCACGGGTCTGCTTATTCATAACTTCGTTAGGCACGGCGCTTTTGATGTATTTTCTATCACGCCGGTTATGTCTCAGGCATAAAACGCTCCCAAGCATTTTGCTGGCTGGCATATATTTCGGTGGATTCTGGCCAGCTATAAGCCATCATGTCGACAGCAACTTCTTCGCGCTACTTACAGTTGCATGTATGGTTGTCTGGCAAGACAGTCGTAGTAACAATTGGCTGGTTGGCGCAGGGGTTGCCGTGGGGCTCACTACTGCATTTCTTCAGCCCAAAGGGATGCTGCTGTTCTGTGGATTGTTGGTGTGGTTGTGGATGTTGTATAGGCGCCGGCTTGTGTCTCTCGCCCCGATGGGCGTGCTAGCTGGAACTTATTGCAGCGTCATCGCGATCATTTTGCTTTATTTCTGGAGCAAAGGGGCATTGCGCGATCTTATCTATGCAAATGTTTTGTGGCCGTCGCAGCACTATGGGACCGTCAATTCGGTTAGATACGCGCAAGGAATTCTCTCCTCCTGGGATCATTTGATGGTGGCGAAGAGCAGTTTCAAGTGGATTTATCCGCTGGCTGCGATTCTGTTCGTGCCCTTCGCCTTCGTAGCTGCGCTGCCTGCAATTCTTGTCGGCGCGGGAGCGAAGCACAGATGGGAACTCAACAGGCCGACAATTCTGCTCTATGTGCTAGCTGCTGGGGCTTTGTGGGTTTCCGAGCTGCATAGAAAGGACATCGGTCATCTGGCCTTTGGCTCGTTGCTTTTTATTATTCTGACGCTGCATTTTATGGAGGAGCACAGAGGAAGAATAGGTGTGGCGCTTGTTCAAATAGTTTCAATATGTGCTGTTTGCCTGGCCGGCTTCAACCTACTTTGCGCGCTCCTGAGCGCTCGCACGATTCAAACGAGAGTTGGTCCCGTTCAGACGTTTCAAGATGCACCTGTTGTTCAATTCCTGAATAGTCATACGGTTCCGGGCGAGGAGATATTTGCCTATCCTTACTGCCCGAAGTTCTATTTTCTTGCTTCTACTACGAACCCGACCCGTTATAGCATTTTGACCTACAACTACAATACGACTGATCAGTTTGAGGATGTTGTCCGGACACTGGAACGGCGTAAAGTGAAGTATGTTGTGTGGGATGTTGGCTTTTCTGCAATCGATCAGGAAATTTTTCCATCGTCGAGACCTCCCGACGGAAGGTTTATCGTAGAGCCGTATCTCGAATCACACTACAAGATTGTGCAAGTATTTGACAGTTATCGCGTTATGGAGCGGAAGGCAATCGACACTAACGATAGTGAAAGAGGCCAATGAGCATGATTACTCAATCTACGAGTTCATTGGATGAACTTGTCGTTTCTCGCGGCCCTGGACCCAAAGGTTCGGGGAGCATGCAAGGGCAGCACAAAAAATATTTACCCTATATTATCTTCACACTCTGCGCCGGCTTGTACATGATTCCATTCATGCGGCTTCTTCTTCAGGCGCCTGACGAAGGCCTGCTTGCGTACGGAGCTGTCCGGGTGACACAGGGGCAAGTGTTTGCGCGGGATTTCTTTGAAATTGTTGGTCCGGGCACATTCTATTGGGTGGCCCTGTTTTTCAAGATCTTTGGTGTTTCATTTGCAACGGCTCATTTATGCCTTTTTGTTACTTCTCTGGGGACTGGCTTAGCGATTTACGTCCTGTCACGTCGCGTATGTACAAAGTATGTGGCCCTTCCTGCTGTCTTTTGTGCTAGTACTGCGTTCGGTTTCCTGTGGCCAGCAATCAGCCACCACCTGAACAGTAATTGTTTAGCATTATTGGCAGTGATGTGCGCAGTTGCCTGGTTGGATAAACCCACAGCGCTGCGCCTATTTGGTGCAGGCATCTTCGCCGGGGCGACAGTGTTTTTCCACCTTCCGAAGGGCTTATTTCTCTTCGCAGCACTGTTGGTGTGGCTATGGATTCAATGCCGACGCCAACAAATTGGGATGTCATCTCTGGTCTGGCTTGGTGGTGGCTTTGGAAGTGTAGTCGCGGCTGTGTTGATCTATTTTGGGAGTCAACATGCGTTATGGGATCTTTACTACGCAAACTACTTGTTTCCGTCAACGCACTATGCAGCTGTAAACACCGTTCCGTATGCCCGGGGTCTTTTTCAACAGTACTGGCACGGTTCTGTTTCCAAGGGGCGGTGGTGGACGATCCTGCCGGCTTCGGTACTCGTGTTGCCCTTTTTGTTGATTGCAGCCTTGCCTGTTGTGCTACCCATTGCAGGCTGGTTGGATCGAAGATCTTTTGCCAAGCCTGAAATCACTCTTTACTGGTTATGCGGGATCGCAATATGGTTGGCAGAAATTCACCGGAAAGACCTCACTCACCTCGTATTTGGGTCGACTCTTCTAATAATTCTTTGCATATTTTACTTTGAGCAGAGCCGAACCAAACTTGCGGACATTTCACTGCAAGTTGTTCTCATTTGTTCAGTCTCTCTTGGCTTATTCAATCTTGTACTAGTTCTCACCGCGCATTCGATGGAGACCCGGCTCGGAACTGTGAAGAGTTTTGGAGAGGATAAGCTGTTGGCTGTGCTTAATGAGAAGACGAAAATCGGCGAGGAAATCTTTGTATATCCGGGGGATCCGCGCTACTATTTTCTGACTGAAACCAGAAATCCTATTCGTCATGGCGGATTGATGTACAACTACAACGATAGCGAGGATTTTAGGGAAACGGTACGAATCCTGGACCAACGAAAGATTAAGTATGTTGTCTGGGATACTGACTATGTCGATAGCCACCTTAAGGTGATTTTTCCATCCGCAAAACCGATGGATCCGAGTGGACAGATTGTTGAGCCTTACCTGAGGTCGCATTACAAGGTTGTGTGGGAAGATTCTGGAGTGGAACTTCTCGAACGAAGCGGGGATAATCAGGCGCGGTAGAGCAGTAAGTCATGCTTGATTCCCGCACGGTCAGCATCGTGCGGCGTATCGAAAGCTATTGCTTTTTGCGGGCGTCGAGGTCGCTGTTCAACTTTTCCGCATAGACCCTGCACGGCACGCTGCGCAGGGCGGTCTTGGCGGCCACTCCTTCGTTGCTCAATTCCACATACGCGCGAGTTTTAGGGTTGTATTTTGGCCACGTGGGCAGACCGGGGCTGTTGGGGTCTCCGGTTTTGGCGAAGTTGGTCCAGTACAGCTGCATCTCCGCCGAAAGCTTGCGGAGATTTTCCTCCGATGCCTGATCGCGCAGGTAGCCGAAGACGAAATCGAGTTCCGCCGAGTGGACGGGGGGATGCGCAGTCGTGCCGGCGTTGAACTCGTACTGGCAGGTGGGAGCGACTGCGCTGTGTCATGCGGAGATCATCGAGGCCTCGCAACGCATGACGACATCGACGCCGAATTGAGTGTCGACCGGACCGTAGGGCGGGTAGGTTGATACCTCGTTTTCGCCGCCGGCGAAGCCATAGATCTTCAAGGCATCCTGGGCGAGAGTGGGATACTTGCTGTAGAACGTCTCAATGGAGTGCTTCAACGCGGCCTGACGCTGTTCGGGCGTGTCGCTGGGCGTACCGACGCGAATGCCGGGATTGTCGCGGCCATTGCTGCCGAAGATCATGGGCACCGCAGCCTCTTTGCCCGAGCGATAGACCTCAGGTGAGAACTGCGGGACTGCGTAGCCATCCATGCCGACATCGAGGATGAGGCCCTGCTCGGTCAGGCGTCTCCGCATGTCGGGGCATGGCGGCCAGAATTTCAGCGGTGGAGAGTTTGCGCAGGTATTGAATTGCGCCGCTGGAGGGGGCCTTGAGTGCTTCGGCCAGCGACACACCCAACTGCTCCATCTGCGCGGGCGTCTGAAGGCGCTTGTCGCCGATCATTGGGGTGCCGCTCTGCGCGATCGCCTTTTGCAGCAATCCCCGGGTGAGCGGTGAACTGACGAGAATGCTGGTGTCCTGAGCGCCTGCGGATTGGCCGAAGACGGTAACATTGGCGGGGTCTCCGCCGAAGCGGGCGATGTTGTCATGCACCCAGTGCAGAGCGGCGATCTGATCGAGGAGCCCGTAGCCTCCGGAGGCGTGGTGAGGCGATTCGGCGGTGAGCTCGGGATTCAGCGTCCCTACTCCGGGGCGCTTCAAGAGGATGTTGGCTTCACGTTTGGTGTCACGCCACGCCTTTCAATCTGAGGCCGTGACACCAACCGATCACTTGGTTGTAACTACGAGATTGCCGTTCTCTGCTTTGTAGAACTTCTGGTTGTTGGGGCCGACCAGCTTGGCGGCTTCGTTGGTGAACACCTGCGGTGTCTTCATGGGGCCCTTCACCTCTTCGTAGTTCGCCGCGTCGTTGGGATCGCCGGTGCCCTTGTACTTGGCGACATTCGGGAAGGGATAGACCGGGCGTGTATATACGGTCTGCCTTACTCGGGAGAGCATAGGGGGGATAGTTCGGCGGAGCGCCGGGAGCACCCTGTTGGCCGAAACCGCCGCCGCCACCACCCGGACCACCGGTCGCCGGGACTGGCTTGCCCGCGACGAGCACCATGGGCGCCTTTTTCGGTTTCGACCCAGGCCATCAGCGGAGTGAGAGTATCCACCTGATTTGCGCCATCGCCGCCGCCGCAGTGGCCAACGCCCGGGAGGAGGAAGAAGCGCAGGAAGGTATCGGTGAGTTTTTCGCCCATCTCCTTCTGCACGCTCTGGTAGTAATGAGATGGTGCCGGCCGGCTCGCACGATATTATCCTCGGCGCCATTCCACAGAATGATCTTGTGCCGCGCTGCTGGAGCGGACGCAGGTTGGTATTGGCCTGGTTGAAGAGGGGCCGCATTTCTATGGTCTTGTCGTACCACTCCTGGCTGAAGGCGAATTTGGCCATCAGGTCCTTCGTGCTCTCGCCGCTCTCGGGCGGCATGATGAAGCTATGGATTCCATGGGGAGCGGCGCCCTCGCCGTCCGCAGGCTTGCCGGCGGTACTCAGGCGCCAATTCAACTCGGAGCCCAGAGGAAATCCGCTCGATCTCGAAGAAGTTCTTGCCATCGTTGGGACCGAGGTAAAGCTGTTCGGCCACGTTGGCTTCTTCAGGCGTCAGGCACTTCGAGGTGTCGGTGGCGCCGGCCAGGCACTGCACCCATGACTTGTCGAACTTGCAAAGCGTTGGCTGCTGGAGCTCGTTGTCCATGAGACCCGATACCGCGGCGCAATGCTGAATGACCGCCTCGTGGAGGATGGGCAGCTTGTCTTTGGCAAGGATGATCGAGCCGTCGGGGCGCTGGTTCACGTGGTACTCCCAGCCATGCCAGAAGCCGAGATCGTGCACGGTCTGATACATCGGCGGCGCGCCGATCGAGTAGCCGTCGAAGTCCTCAGGGAAGCGCTCGGCCTCCATCAGAGTCTGGCCACCGCCGCCCGAGCAGCCCACCATGTAGGAGAACTTCGGCCCCTGGCCGTAGAAGGTCCTGATCACGTCCTTGAACGCGACCGCGGTCATATGCTGGCCCAGATAAGCGCTGTTGATGCGGGCCTGCGGTGAGACGCCCCATTCAGCTGCCGCAGGGTCTGCAGTTGAAGCCCGGTGCCCCGCCACCGCCGCCGCCTTGCGTGACCACCGCGATCTCGCCATTCAGAGCCGGCATGCAGCCGCCGGCGCGTTCGATGCCCTTCACGGCCCTGCGCGCCCTGCAGGAAGCGCTGGGTCCAGTGCTCGATCGGCAGATCGCCCGCAAAGTTAATGCCGGGCTCAACCGTGCCTGTGACCCTGCAGTATGGCCCCTTATCCGTCTCGCGTACCGTGGCCGTCTTGATGGTGATTTTGGCGTCGGTGTTCTTACTCAGGTCGGCCTGCGCAAGCTGATCGCAGGACATGACCGGCTTGACGACGGGAAGGTTCTGGTAATCGGCCGCGTGCGCACTCACCGAAAGACCAAATGCCAGAAAAAGGCTCATCGCCAGCGAAAGGACAAACTGCCGGAAACGCCTTGAAGACTTGCTTGCTGTGCCTATCATTCTCATCCTCCAACTCTGTTGTTCTTCCCAATGTGCTCAGGACTGTCTTCGTCCCATACCAACTGTCATAAAAGCAGCAAGGCAGTCCGGTTGACTTGCCCCGCGAGCTACGGCACTGCACAGGCAAAGTTCTCCAAGTCCTTGATGTTGGGTGTGCCCTTGTACTTCGCGATCTGCGGATACGGGCAGAGCGGGCGCGTGCGGTCCAGGTGACCCGATGAAACGAGATGCAATGCAACGATCCGGTCCGGCGCCATAAAGAGAGCTGTGTTCTTCAAGATTTCTCCAAGCTGAAGTTTTCTTCAGCAGCTATATATCCGGTCAGTCGACGACCACATGAGTTGCAAGTAGATGAGAAAATCTGGTCTTACAAAACACGAGGGGATCGTATGAACCTGCGGAATGGGTGTCTAGTTTGGAACAGTTCTAAACAGGCCTGATCAGTCCCCTTGAGCTCCCGCATCTTCCAGCGCGACTCCATGTAACGGTTTGAACGTTACGCTATTATTTTCAGCGAGTTATCCCGGATCTGCGTAATTAGACGAGCGTGTAACATACTTCCGTAACACAGGAGAAGTGATTGTGTAGAATTCCGTATACAACCGAGCTTAAGATTTTGTATATTTCCCTCACATGAGCCATCTTGAAGATGCTGGCGTATACAGCGACCTCTCATTCGAGCAGCAGCAGTTGGTCCTGGGAACCCTGCGGTCGGTTCTCGACAGTCCCTACTTCTCCAAGAGCAAGCGATACCCGGCGCTCCTGGAATTTGCGGTTCGTGCCGCGCTCGAAGACGGTTCGAACCCCGTGAAAGAGCGCACAGTTGGAGTACAAGTCTTCGGCCGGCCGGCAAACTACGATACCGGCAACGATTCTGTTGTGCGCATTGCTGCTGGGGAAGTTCGGAGGCGAACTGCCGCCTATTTCAGTGAGCATTCTGAAGCGCCGGTTCGCATCGATATACCTGTGGGCTGCTATAAGGCCGAGTTTCACTTTAGATCCGGGCCAGTGCCGGAGGCCGCTGTTCCAGAGCAGCAACCGCAGACGTTAATCGATGCAAGCTCTGAACCCCTACAGACGGCCACACGAGAGGTTCGCCTGAGTCAGGCAAGTCTCCCCCTGACGTCTTCTGAACAGGAGATCCCTCGCTACCAGCGGAGCGCAAGGCTACGAGTTCAGGTTGCGCTTGCGGCAACGCTTCTTGTCATCGTTGCCGGCGTCGCATGGTGGTCCCATCTGCAGAATCGCGCGCGGCAGGATTTCTGGTGGCCGGTGCTGCACACCGACCAGCCTGCCCTGATCCTGGTAGGGAAGACCGACATGCCGGCACCTGCGGTCGCCGAAGCTGGGCAGACCCAAGCAACAGCCTCTGTGTCTGCCGCACCAACCAACCTGGTGCTGCCCGATGCGATCGTGACTGCGCAAGTCTGCAAGGTCTTCGGTGAGTATGGACGCGACTGCATCATCGCGCCGGCAGCAGTGGCGAGAGCAGAAGAGATTCGTGGCAGATCGGTGGTCACGGTTGGCGGATTTAATAATCCGTGGACCCAGCGGTTGTTGGCACCTCTCCGCTATCAAATCCAGTTCGACACGTTGGCTGAACCTGCGAGCGAAAGAACCCGTTTAGTTGTCGAGCATAAGCCTACGGCGGACATCCCGCTGGGCAGGATCGCTAGTGGAAATGACCCTCCCGCGGACTTCACCAAGGATTATGCGATCGTCGCCCGATACCGCAGCGATATTACGGAAGGTATGGTCGTAGTGGTGGCTGGCCTTGGTATTCCGGGCACAACCGGTGCCGGGCAATATGTGTCTTCCCCTGAGAGGATGAACCAAATTCTTTCGCGAGCCCCGAAAGATTGGAAGGGGGTCAACTTCGAAGCGGTACTACAGATCGATGTAGTCCAGGGAAGCCCGGGCCGCGTCGAGGTGATCGCTTCGACGTTTTGGTAGGGCTGTGTCAGACTGATACGCGACGATCCTCAGAAACAGAACACCTCGATATTCATAAGGCAAATAGATTGAATCGCATAGCAGGATTCGTGCAGGGTTCACGCATAGCGTCGATGCGGTAGCGAAGGTAACAGGCCGAAGTGGGAAACGAGCCAGTCTTTTTATCTTTGATTGCCTGGTTGGTCGGATACGCCCATTGCTGGCGAAGGCTGCTTTGAGGTAGGGGTAAGTGCCGTCCGGGAGCCGAACGCGAAGGTCAAGCCGGACAAGTGGTTTCATGTATTAGCCTCTGAGGGCTAATACCGTCGCGTTAGCGACTTCACCGATTGTCGTCCTTCTCTCTGTAAACCCTGATATATAAGAACTTATAAGAAAGTGGCGGAGAGGGGGGGATTCGAACCCCCGATAGACTTGCGCCTATGTCTGATTTCGAGTCAGGTGCATTCAACCGGGCTCTGCCACCTCTCCGTGAGTTAAGTTTACCTTGAATGAAGAGGTTGGCCAAGGACGCAGAGTGCGGAGGCCGGAGGACTTGAGTGGCAGATGGGTGGACAACGGAGCTGGAGCAGTGGATAAGAGAGCGGGCGCTGGAGACTGGGTTCGATTTGTGCGGGGTGGCGGGGCTGGAAGGAGAGAAGGAGCAAGTGGACGGGGCGCGGTTTGAGGCCTGGGTGGAGGCGGGACGCGCGGGGGAGATGGAATATCTGAAACGGCGGAATGAGGCCGGGGCATTGCTGCGGAGCGCGGTGCAGGTGGCAATGCCGTGGGCAAGGTCGGTGGTTGTTTGTGCGCTCAACTATAACGCAGGTGGGCCGCTCTCGATTGAGGCGGCGGAGGTGGGAACGGGATGGATTGGGCGGTATGCGTGGAGTGGGCGTGCGGAGCAGGGATCAGCGCCCAGGGGTCAGGGCTCAGAAGACAGGGATCAGGGACCAGGAGTTAGAGACCGGGGGGCAAAGGATAGGGGAGAGCTGGCGGAGGTTGCGGTCGGGTTGGCGGCTACGGATTATCACGAGGAGTTGTTGGCGAGGTTGAAGAGGATGGAGGCAGCGCTGCTGGCGCGGGTCGAGTGTACGACGCGGTGTTATGTGGATACGGGACCACTGGTGGAGCGGTCTGTGGCGGCGAAGGCGGGAATTGGATGGGTGGGGAAGAACACTTGTGTGCTGAATCAGGAGCTGGGGTCGTGGGTGTTGCTGGGGGTGATTGTGACTTCGCTGCCGATGGCTGAGGGGTTTTTTGTTGAGGAGGCGGCGGACAGGTGCGGGAGTTGTACGCGATGTATTGAGGCGTGTCCGACGGGGGCGCTGGTGGGGGAGCGGGAGATGGATGCTTCGCGGTGCATTGCGTATCTGACCATCGAGAAGAAGGGATTGATTGCGGAGGAGTTGCGGGAGGCTATGGGGCGGCAGGTGTTTGGGTGCGATATCTGCCAGGATGTTTGTCCCTGGAACAGACGGGCTCCGATTGCGGTGAAGGAGGGAAGCAGAGCGCGGGCGGAGCTTATCAATCCGGCGTTGGAGTGGCTGGCCGGTATGGATGAAAAGGAATTCAAGCGGTGGTTCAAGGGATCTCCGCTGGAGCGGACGAGGCGGAAGAGGGTGCAGCGGAATGTTGCGATCGCTATGGGAAACAGTGGGGAGCGGCGATTTGTGGCGCAGCTTGAGGAGTGGGTGAAGGGTGAGGATGAGGTGCTCGCTGAGGCGGCGGGGTGGGCGGTGAAGCGACTCTCTGGAGAGGGTGCGAGTGGGAAAGGCGGGGAAGCGGGTTCTACCTGCTAGCATCGGGTATTGATTGGAGTGGGTAATTTTCTAACTATGTTTTCTATTGTTCCCAAGAAGAGTGAACAGGAAGAAGAGGCAGCAAGTGCGGCTTCAGAGCAGCCGAACGCGTCTACCTCTTCGACGGAGGTTGCAAAGCCGATTGAAGAGGTACGGCCGGTGGTCGCCGGCTATGGGCCAGGCGCGGAGGTAGTTGCGCTGGTGAAGTATATGGTGCGGCCGGAGGTGCACACTTATGCGTTCAGCGTTGCGGCGAATGCGATTCTGTCGCTGTTTCCGTTTATTGTGCTGATGCTGACGCTGTGCCGGCGGGTGTTTCACTCGCAGGCGATGACAGGAGTGGTTGCGGAGATGATGCGGAGCTTTCTGCCGACGGGACAGGACTTTGTGATTCGAAATATGCAGTTGCTGACGCATCCGAAGAAGGGGACACAGGTGTTTTCGCTAGTGATGCTGCTGGTGTCATCGACGGGGGTTTTTCTGCCCCTGGAGGTGGCGCTGAACGATGTGTGGGGAGTGAAGAAGGGACGGAATTATATCCATAACCAAGTGATTTCGCTGGGACTGGCGTTTTCGGTGGGAGTGCTGGCGATGGTCTCGGTGGCGTCGACGGCGGCACAGAATACGTTGCTGGGATGGATATTCTTTGGGCACACGGATAATGCGGTGTATGAGTTTGCATCGCATGGAGCGATGGGGTTCTTTGCGTCGGTGGCGGGGATATCGCTGTTTTTTCTTATTTACTGGGTGTTGCCAAACCGCAAGGTTCCCGCGCGGGCAGTGCTGCCTACGGCGATTGTTATTGGGTTGCTATGGGAGGTCGCCAAGCGGCTGTATGTGCTGGCGCTGCCGCGGCTGGACTTTCAGTCGGTGTATGGGCCGTTCTATATATCGGTGGGATTGATGATGTGGGCGTTCCTGTCGGGGCTGCTGCTGCTGGCGGGTGCGCACTTTTCGGCGACGCGGTATACGTTGCAACTGGCGCGCGAGGCAGAGAGAGAAAAAGAAGGTTGAGCGAGAAAAGTAGATGAGCATACGGACCCAAACGACGAAACATGGAGGCGGACGAACCGGCTGGTGGCCGCCGAGGGGTCTGATGGGTGCGGCTTTCTGGCTGGCTGTGTGTTTCTGCGTGTTGATGCTGGCGGGGCTTTTGCATGCGCGGGTGGGTGCCGTGCTGAGACTGGCGCAGATAGTGGTGGGGCTGGTTCTATTGGGAGTGGTGCTCGGGCTGGTGGGACGGCTGGTGCGGCGGCGTATGCTGTGGAGCCTCAGGAACAAGCTGGTGCTGACGTATCTGCTGATTGGGCTGGCGCCGGTGGTGCTGTTTGTGACGCTGGCGATGATTTCGGCTTATGTTGCGGCGGGGCAGTTTGCGATCCATCTTGCGGAGACTCGACTGCAGACCGAGCTGACACAGATGTTCGACGAGAATGCCGCTCGTTCGCGGAACCTCGCGCGGATTATGGATAGCCACGGGGATGTACTGCCGCTTCCGCCGGCGGGTTCGCCGCCTGCTCCAAACGCCCAGGTGGACAACGCGCCGCGGACGCGATTGGTGCGTGAGTCGGAGGCCTTTTTGGATGGTGTCCCGTTGGATATGGCGGGCCCGCGAAAGAAGGTGCCTTTCGGGTTGCCGCCGTGGGCTGCGCAGCTGCGCGGCGGGGAGTTCCACGGAATGGTGTTGGATGGAGGCGAGCTTTATCTGGTGGTGGTGCATCAACGCCGCCTGGCGGATGGGCGGACCTTCAGCATGGTGGACAGCCTGCCAGTCGATGCCGCGGTGATGGATATGATAGCCGACGGGCTGGGTCGAGCGGAGATGCTGCCAGCGCGTACATCGCGACCCGGCGAGGTGCAGAGCAGTGACGCGATGCAGCCGATGGGGCCGGAAGCCGCGGCTGAAAAGACGCTCGAAAAGGATGAACGAGATGCTCTTGGCGCTCCGGCCAATGATGCTGCGCCGAGCCGCGGTCGATTGGTGAGGCGAGGTGGAGGACGGCCAGTTTGGGTTGTGGGTGGGAATGAGCCGAGCAGAGCGAATCTGGAAGACATTCGCGTGAGGTTCCTGTCGACGGTGGCGATTACGGACTGGGATACCGGTGAACAGGACAATGTGCCGATCGAGGTGACGTCGCGACCGTCGCTGCTCTATCGGCAACTGTTCGGTACATCGTTGCGGGGGGACCTGACGACGTTCTACCGGGTGGCGTTGATTGTGCTGTGCCTGGTGTTCCTGCTGATCGAACTGCTGGCGCTGGTGATGGCGATACGGCTGAGCAGGACGATTACGGCTTCGGTGCATGACCTCTATGAGGCTACACAGAAGATCGACCGGGGAGAACTGAGTCACAGGATCGGCGTGGAGCGCAATGATCAGCTGGCAGAGTTGAGCCGGTCGTTCAACACGATGACGGGATCTCTGCAGCGACTGTTGCTGGAGCAGCAGGAGAAGGAGCGGCTGCAGAACGAACTCTCTATTGCGCAGGAGGTGCAGGCGAACCTTTTCCCGCACGAAGACTGCGACCTGGAGAGGCTGCAACTGCACGGGATTTGCAGACCCGCGCGGACGGTGAGCGGGGACTACTATGATTTTCTCGTCTTCCACGAAGAGGCGCATGACGGGCGGGCGGCGCGGCGCGAGACGGGGGTGGGGATCGCGCTGGGAGACATCAGCGGGAAGGGGATCTCGGCGGCGCTGTTGATGGCGACGCTGCATTCGGCGGTGAGGGCGTACCGGTTTGCGAGCGAGGAGTTGGTGTATAGCGAGTCGCAGATGGCGGGGCTGACGGCGGGCAGGAGCGGAGGCGGAGGAGGAGTCGAGTGCGATGAGCTGTTCCAATCGCCGGGGCGGATTCTGTCGCTGCTGAACAGGCACCTGTATCGCAGCACGCAGCCGGAGAAGTACGCGACGCTGTTCCTGGCGCATTATGACTCTGCTTCTTCGATGCTGACTTACTCGAATGCAGGGCATCTTCCTCCGCTGCTGCTGAGCATGGATGGCAGTGTGCAGCGGCTGGACCGGGCGGAACGGTGGTGGGGTTATTCGACGGAATGCATTATGAGGAAGACCGGTTGAGGATGCAGCCGGGGGACATTCTGGTGGCCTACTCGGATGGTGTGACGGAGCCGGAGAACGACTTTGGGGAGTTTGGAGAGGAGCGGCTGATGGATGTCGTTCGACGGTATCGAGATCAGCCGCTGGAGGTTATCTCGTCGGAGGTGATGCATGCGCTGGACGCCTGGATCGGGGCCGAGGAGCAGCCGGACGATATTACGCTGGTGCTGGCGCGGCAGCTTTAGGGCTTTCGGTTGTCAAAGAACTTAAGGAGCTTCTCTGGAGAAGTCCTTTTCCTGCTTGAACATTCCCTCTGCGGCTGAAGCCGCCTGGAAGGTGTGAACTTTGTGGCGGGACTGAAGTCCCGCCCTTTCAAAACAGCGGTCTTGCCGCACCCGGTGAAGTAAAACAACGGCCTTGCCGCACTCAGTGAAGTCTTGCCCCTTCAAAACAACGACTGTTAGCGCACTCAGCGAAGTCCTACCTTTTCAAAACGACTGCAACTGCGAAAACAACGACGATCACCTCGTCATGAGGTGGGTTGGTTGGTTTTGATGACGATGGCGTTGGGGGAGCGGCCAGCGGGGAGGGTGGTGAAGAGGGTGGGTTTGCCACCCTGGGTTCGGATGACGGTTACGTCTCCAGACCGGGCGCCGGCGGCGAGGAGGAGGTGCTCGTCGGCGGAGAGGGCGAGAGCGTCGGGGCCGGAGCCGGTTCGGACGGCGGCGGCGAGGTGGCCGTCATCGATCGAGTAGAGGCTGATGGAGTCGGCTCCGAAGTTGGAGACCCAGAGGCTGTTGCCATCGGCGCTGACTACGGAGCGGACGGGGCGATCGCCGATGGGATAGGTGCTTTCGACCTCGTTGGTCCAAGTGGAGATCTCGGAGATGGAGTCTGAGCCGAAGTTGGAGGCGAAGACCTCGCCGCCGTCAGGCTTGAGGCCCAGGTGGACGGGGTTTAGGCCGACGTCGAGGAGGGAAAGGAAGTGGTCGGTGAGAGCGGCGGAGTCCTGGCGAGCGGGCCATGAGCCGGGTGCGGCGGCGAGGGATATGGCCATGACCTGATGGCCGGAGGAGCAGGCGACAAAGACTTTTGAGGAGTCAGGGAGGATCTCGGCGTCGGTTGCTCCGGGGCAACCGGGGAAGGCTGTGCGCAGGTGGAGGGGCTGTTTTGCGGGAGCGTTGGTGGCGTAGGGATCGACGTTGAAGATGGAGACACTGCTGCTGCCGCGGTTGGTGACGACGAGCGAGCGGCCGTCGGGGGAGATGCGGGCGAGGCCGGGCTGCTCGCCTGCGCCGGCGACGGCGATTTCGCGGCGGCGGTCCAGGTCGATGACGGAGACGGAGTTGGAGCCTGAGTTGGCGACGTAGGCGCGGTGGCCGGAGGGCTCGACGGAGATGAAGTAGGGGAGGCGGTGTACGGGGATGGTTGCGACTACGCTATTGGAGGCGGTGTCGATGACGGTGACGGAACCGGACTGGGTAGGGGAGCCGGAGTTGACTACGTAGACCTCATTGCGGAGGGGGTTGACGGCCAGGCCGGTGGGGTTTGGGCCTACCTGGAGGGTGCGGTCCTGACGGAGATAGACGAGGTCGAGGACGGAGACGGTGTTGGCGGCGCCGTTGGAGACGTAGGCGAACTCGCGGTAGCCGTCGGGGACGTCGGGGAAGTGAGGGCGTCGGCAGCCGGTGAGGGCTAACAGGGTGAGGATGGCGGCTGCTAAAAATCGGTGGGGCCTGGTCACCTGAGCGAGTCTATCGGGGTGAACGGAGGCGGCGCAAGGAATGGATGATCCGGTATGTCGATGGTGGTGCTTCATGTCGCCTCCTTTCTGGGTACTCCCCCGTGATTTGTGTTCAAAGTATTCATTCTATTTTGTTTAGGCTTGGACTTTGTAGAGTCTTCCTGCCGGTTTAAAGACGATGGCCCGGCTCGCTGGCCGGGCTTCCTAGTTGAACCTCTGGACTCTATTTTACAGCATGGCGGATTTATAGGGCGGCCCTTTAGAGGTGCTGAAAGTCCATGGCCCACATAAACATTCCCTCAGAGGCAAAAGAGAGTGCTGAAAAAAGGTATTTATAGCGTGAGGAGAGAGAGAACCCAGGGCTAAAGCCCATTCAATTTGTTGTCTTTTTCGTGGGGCTGAAGCCCCACGCTTCCACCGAAGCCTCTACGGCGGGACTGAAGTCCTGCCCTTTCAAAGCAAAGATTTTTCAGCATCCTCTAAAGCCCATTTCGTTCTCTGTTTTATGAGAGACCCAAGGCTGAAGCCTTGGGGTACCTAGAAGCAGGAGCAGCGGCAAAGCGAAAGCAGGTCCTCCGCTTGCGCGAAGGATGACAATTCCGTTCAGGGTTTGGGGTTGGTCCAGGAGTAAGCGAGGCGGGCGAAGACGGCTATGTTGACGAGGATGATGGTGGCGTAGGCGGCGAAGATGTGGCGGTGGTCCATGGTGCTGAGATCGAAGAGGGATTGCCAGGTCATTGGGAGTCCTCGGAGTTGGCTTGGTGGTGGGAGTCTTCGAGAGAGGCCTCGATGGCGCGGAGGGCGTTCTCCTGTTCGGCGATCTGGCGGCGGCGCTCGATGAGGAAGCGGAAGCCGAGGAGGAAGATTCCCCACATGAGCCAGCCGGCGACGTTATAGAGGACGGCGGGGTACATGGAGGCGTCGAGGCCGGAGTTCTGACCGCCGGCGAAGATGGGAGCGGGGTGCTGGGTGCGCCACCAGCGGATGGACATAAAGACGATGGGGACGTCGACGGCGGCGAAGATAGCGAGGACCGCGGAGAGCGTGCCTATCTGGCCGGAGGGGGCGAGGCGGCGGGTGAGGAGGTAGCTGACGTAGAGCAGCCAGAGGATGAAGTAGGTGGTGAGGCGAGCGTCCCAGGTCCACCAGATGCCCCAGACGGGTTTGGCGTAGAGCATGCCGGTGACGAGACCGAGGCTGGTGTAGAGGACGGTGATTTGCGCGGAGGCGACGGCAAAGGCGTCAGCAGTCAGAGCGCTGAGGGGATTACGGTTGCGGAGGTAAAGGAAGGCGAGCGAGGCGGCCAGGTTGACGTAGGGAAAGACCAGGCCGAGGATCGCGAAGGGAAGATGGTAGTAGAAGATGCGCTGGACATCGCCCAACTCGCCGTCGGGCGGGGCGATGAAGATAGCCTGGCGGAAGCCGATGATGAGGACGGTGACCGTGGCTGCGAGCCAGAGCGCGGCGGTGGTGCGGAGCCATGCCGGGGCGGGGGTGGTGGAGCTGGTTCGGGTTGTGAGGGTATCGGGATTCATTGGGGGTTCATGGGCGTCAGCAAAGGTTATTTTATCGCGTTTGGCGGGGCGATTGCGCAAGGTAACGGTTTTTGGCGGAGCAACGGCTGGGCTCTACCAGGGATAGACGCGGCGGAGGGGTAAAAAGATGACGGACGCTAGTTTTCGACGAAGGATTTGAGGCGGAGGAGGGCGTCATCCCACTGGCGGGAGACGAAGTCGAGGTATTCCTGCATGTCTCCGATGACGCGGGGATTGAACTCGAAGAGGCTCTCGCGGCCGGCGCGGATGGAGCGGACGACGCCGGCGCTCTCGAGGACGCGGAGGTGCTTGGTGATGGCCTGGCGGGTGATGCGGGAGCCGCGGGTGAGCTGCGAGATGGAGCGGGGTTCGCCGCCGGAGAGCTTGAGGACCAGCGCGAGGCGGGTTCGGTCGCCCAGGGCGGCGAAGATGGGGGCCTGCGAGCGGAGGCGGGCGGCGATTACTTGAACGGCTAGGGGTTTTGGGTGACATGGGTTTCGATGTTCTTCATCTGCTGGGACCAGCCGTTGTCGTTCATGCGGAAGGCCTCGTCGCGGCGGTGGGCGGGGACCTTGTCGAAGCCGGACTCGATGAGGGTCAGGAGGGTGCCGTCGCCGGATTTTTCGAGGTTGAATTCGACCAGGGTGGGGGTTTCGGTGGAGTAGTCGACTTTGGGGTCGATGCCGTAGGGGTGCCAGGTGAAGGAGAAGAGGCGCTCGGGCTCCATCTTCTGGATGACGGCGTTCCAGCGGAGGTGCTCGTAGCCGGGCCAGGTGATGAAGCCGGTGGCGGGCTGGCCGGGGACGAAGGGGGTGTCGAACTTTACTCGGAACCACTGGCCGAATTCGCTGGGGGTGGTCAGGGCTCGCCAGACGCGGGCGATGGGGGCGTTGAGGTGGATTTGTTTTTTGATGGTGTCGGACATTGGGAGGTCTCCGTTTTTGTGGGCAACCTTTTGGTTGCATGTTAACGCTGTGGGGATTTAAATGCAACTATTTGGTTGCGGATTTTTTGACGGATTGACAGGAAAGCATACCCCAGGGGCTAAAGCCCCGCTTTCTTTGGGGTGTCTGGGAGGGCCAAGCCTGAAGGCTTGGCTTACCTAGAAGCAGGTCAAGTCTGAAGGCTTACGTAGAAGCAGGTTAAAGTCTGAAGGCTTACCTAGAAGCAGGCCAAGTCTGAAGGCTTACGTAGAAGCAGGCCAAGTCTGAAGGCTTACCTAGAGGCAGGTTAAGGCTGAAGCCCCGGGGTACCTAGAAGCAAGAGCAACGGCAAAAGCAAAAGCTAAATGCGGGGATTCTTCGCTGCGCTCAGAATGACAAGATTTGCGGGGTGGCGGCGATTATTCGGCGTGGAGGATGGTGCTGAAGAGGAGGATGCTGAGGGTGGTGTAGATGAGGTCGTAGACGGCCAGTTGTTTTATCCAGAGGTTGATCTGGATGGGGTCGAGGTCGTTGGTGAGGATGCCGGAGGCGGCCTGGACCATGCTTAGAAGCGCGGGAAGTGAGATGGGGAAGAGCAGGAGCGGCAGGAGGAGCTCGCGGTTGCGGGCGCGAAGACCGAGGGCTGCGAAGAAGGTTCCGTTGACGACGAGGGCCCAGGTGCCGAGGGGCATTACGAGCAAGAATAACGCGGAGTTGCCGAGGGGGTGGAGGTTGTAAAAGATGATGAAGATGGGGGCGAGGACGGCTTCGACACCGAGGACGAAGATGAGGTTGGCGAGGGCCTTGCCGAGGAAGAGCGCGGAGGCCGGGGATGGAGCGAGGCGCTGGGCGTCGAGGACGTGGTTGCGCTGCTCGCGGGTCCAGGACTGGTTGAGAGCGGTGACGGAGGCGAAGAGGATGGCGACCCAGAGGACTCCGCCGGCGATCTGGCGGGTGGTGGTGGGGTAGCCAGTGGGGTCGAAGGCGAGGGAGAAGATGGCTACGACGAGGAGAGAGAAGAAGAGCATGGCGTTGATGGCGTCGCGGCCACGCCACTCAAGGAGGAGATCTTTGCGGAGATGATGGAGGACGTGGTGGAGGTAGGTCATGCTGGTTGCTGGTTGCTAGTTGTCAGTTGTCAGGTGTCAGTGATCGGTCAGTGCTAGTGGGCGGCTGTTTGGTTTGGGGTGGTGATTGTTGTCGAGGGTTTGGTTAGGTCGGCGAGGATGGCTTCGGAGGCGATGATGTAGTCGGCGGGGGTTAGGAGGATTTGGAGGCCTCGCTGGCCGGCGGAGATGGAGATGATGTCGTGGAGGACGATGGTCTCGTCGACGTAGGCGGGGTAGGGCTTGCGGGAGGCCATGACGGTGACTCCGCCGCGGATGTAGCCGGTGAGGGGCTCGACGTCTTTCAGGTGGGCGAGGTCGACTTTTTTTGCGTCGGCGGCATGGGCCAGTTTTTTGAGGTCGAGCTCGCAGTCGCCGGGGATTACAGCGAAGAGATGCTGGCCGTCGCTGGTGCGGGTGAGGAGGGTTTTGAAGACCTGCTCGATGGGGAGATCGATTTTGCGGGCGACGGAGATAGCGGTGAGGTCGTCAGGGTCGACCTCGTAGGCGCGGAGCTCGTAGGTGATGCCGAGGGCGTCGAGGAGGCGGGCGGCGTTGGTCTTGTTTTTATGAAGCGATGCGGCGGTGGGCTTCACGCGGCGGCACCGTTGGGATTGGGGACGGAGGCGATGATCTGGCCATTCTGCATGGTGAGGATGCGGTCGGCGAGAGGCTCGGCGAGGTGAGCCTGGTGGGTGGTGAGGATGATGGTGCGATGGCGGTGCTGGCCGTTGAGGGGCGGGAGAGGCCATGTGCGGAAGTCGGCGAGGAGCTCGACCATCTGATGGGCGGAGGCGACGTCGAGGTTGGAGAATGGCTCGTCGAGGAGGAGGAGCTCGGGGTCGGTCTGGAGGACGCGGGCGAGGGATGCGCGTTGGCGCATGCCCTGAGAGTATTGGCTGAGGGGACGGCTAAGCGTGGGGTCGAGGCCGACGGCGCGGAGGGACATTTCGGGTGAGCCTACGCAGGCGCAGCCGCCTTCTTCGCGATGGAGGGCGGCGAAGTAGCGGAGGTTTTCGATGGCGGTGAGCTCATCGTAGAGCATGGGGGCGTGGCTCATGTAGGCGAGGCGGCCGCGGTTTTGTTGCGGGTTGCCTCCGAGGACGGTGAGGGCGCCGCGGCTGGGAGCGATGAGGCCGGCGAGGAGACGGAGGAGAGTGGATTTGCCGGCGCCGTTCTCACCGAGGATGACGGTGCAGGAACCGGTGGGAAAGGCGAGGGAGATGTTGCGGAGGGCGGCGAAGGTGCCGAAGAGGCGGGAGACGGATTGGAGCTCGGCGGCGGGGGTGAGGCTGGCGATGGGGCCTGCGGCGGGCTGCGCGTTCGTCTGCATTGAACGAGTTTAGTGCGTGGGGGGTAGAGCGGTGGCGGTGGTGGTGGGTTTGGCGGCGGTTGCGGGTGCGGCGGGGGCGTACTTGGAGGCGCACTTGGCCTGGAGCTGGGTGGCGTGGAAGACACCGTCTTTGCCGTAGGTGCCGACGGCGAGGGCCTGGGCGTCGTCCTTGAAGGTGTCGGGGGGCGGCTCGGTGCCCTGGTAGCTGACTTCGATGATGCAGTCAGGACCGGCGGTCTTGCAGGCGGGGTTGGTGTCGCCGGCGGTCTGCTCGGTTAGCTGGAAGACTACGTTGGGGCCGTTGCGGCGGATGGTGCCGGGGGCTACGAATCCGCCCACGCGAAGGTGACGGGTGTAGGCCTTGTCGCCCATCTTGTGCATCTCGCCGATGGTTACGTAGTAGTCCTTGTTGGAGGAGATGCCGGTGAAGGTGAGCCAGGCGATGGCGCCGAGGATGATGACGGCGGCTGCTGCGATGCGGATCTGGACTCCGGTTTGGGGCTTACCCTGCATGGGAATGATTCTAGCAGCCGGATGGGGACGTTGGCGACCGGGGTTTTCGGCGCGGCAGCGAAGGATTTCTGCAAGGACTCCTGCTCAGCGGAGGTGAAAGCCGATGCCGGTGCTGAACTGCTTTGAGCCCGGGTTGCGGTTGCCGAAGTAGGAGTTGTAGGCGAACTCGGCGATGCGCCAGTCGATGTGTTTCAGAATCTGTTTGTCTACGCCGCCGAGGACGGTGTAGTCGTTGTTGGTATTGCTGGTGGAGTAGACGGCGTCGCGATAGCCGCCTATTCCGAAGAGGACCTCGCCGTAGGGTTTGAAACCCTCGGGCCTTAGCTCCAGGCGGGGGCCGGCGATAGCGTTCCAGTGGTGCAACAGATCGCCGCTGAGATACGTGCCGCGAAAGTCGAGGCCGAGGGCGAAGCCCGGAAGTGGCATCTCGGCGTAGAAGCCGCCAGTGCCCCCATAGAGCCAGGAGCTGTTATACGTGTTGCCGGGGTGGGGGCCTTCGGTAGAGAAGTTGATGCGGCCCAAAGTGCCGGCGGTGAAGTTGCCGTAGGCACCAATCTGGGCATGGCTGGTGGGGGCAAAGGCCAAAAATAGCAACGCCGCACAGAATAAGACTGAAGGGCAAAGGGATGCGGTCGTACGCCGGGGCTTCATGCAAAGTCTCCTAAACTCGGGCAAAGAGAATTCTAAGTGATGCAACTTGGAACTTTAGAAGCAACTATAGTCTGACCAGAATGTGAAGGGGAATGGCAGGATGGGTACGCTGAAATCAGGGGAGGCGCAGGACGAGGCCGGTGCTGAACTGTTTTGAGGCGGGAGTGCGATTGTTGAAGAAGGAGTTGTAGGTGAACTCGATGACGCGCCAGTCGATGAGGGGGATGAGTTTTCTGTCGATGCCGGCGACGATGTCGTAGTCGGTGTGGGTGGTGGTGTTGGTGGAGTAGAGGCTGTCCTTATAGCCGCCGATGCCGACGAGAAATTCGGCGTAGGGATGGAAGCTGAGGCCGGGAGGCTTGATCTCGAGGCGTGGACCGATGGCGCCGTTCCAGTGATGCAGCTGGTCGCCGGTGAGATATTCGCCGCGGAGGTCGCCGCCGACGGAGATGAGGGGAAGCGGGAACTGGGCGTAGATGCCGCCGGTGGGACCGTAGGTCCAGGATTGATCGTATGCGCTGGAGGAGGCGGAGACGCGGTACTGGGTTGCGGCGGTGAAGTTGGCGAAGAGGCCTATCTGGGCCTGGGCGGTCCGGGCGAGGAGGACTATTAAGGTGACGGATAAGAGGAATAAGAGTGTGCGCCAAGGCTTCACGGAAGGTCTCCTAACTCAAGGGGTGCAGACCAGAAGATGCTTCATGAAAACGGACCGGCAGATGGTAGACCTGGCCACCTGCCTGCCAAAGAGTTTCAGACGCGGGAGACGCTAAATAAAGCAGAGATCAGTACATCAGTAATGAATGGTGAGATTCGCGGGGGGATTGAGAGGTTGTTTTAAGCTGGGGCGGCGAGAGATCGTAAAGGCTCTTGCCGCCTTGGGTTAGGGGGCTGGTTGTGGTTTAGACGTGGGCCGGAGCTGGTGACTCGGCAGTTACGTTGATCTGGTCGGAGAGGTCGCTGAGCAGAATGTCAGCGTTTTTCTCCTGTTCGAGGATGGATTCGAGGATCTGGGCATGCTGGTCGAGGTCGAGGAGTTCGGCCCAGTTGCGGAGGGTTCCGTAGACGGCGATCTCGTGGTGCTCGACCTGTTGGGCGGCGCCGATGAGGGCGACGTCGAGAAGCGTGGGTGCGGTGACGTCCTTGATGGTGTCTTCAGCCTCGGTGATGAGGGCGGAGATGACCTTGCAGGCGGAGGTAGAGGATTTGCCGGTGGCTTGATCGAGTAGCCTGGTGACCTTGTCGACATGGCCACGGGTTTCTTCGAGATGGTTGGAGAAGGCCTGGGCGAGGTCGGTGTCGGTGGTTTTCTCGATCATTTTGGGCAGAGCTTTAACGATGTGCTGCTCCATATCGAGGGCCTTTTCGAGGCTGTCGATATAGAGGGAGCGCAGATCTTCGATGTTTGCGGAAAAAAGCTTCATGGGTGGTTCTCCTGAGACAGTTGAGGAATGGTTAAGGCGCAGGTCTGCGTTAACCGCGCAAGGACAAAGTTTGAAGTTCTACGGGAAGGCTTGCACCCGGGGACTCACGGACGTGCTCTGGTGGGTTGGATGCAGGAAGGGATGCGGGGTTGTGCGAGGCGAGATTTGGACAGGGCTGCCTGAGTGCTTTTGATTTGGTCACGATTACGAGTGCGGGTGTCGTGCGATTTGTGAGTTGGCGAGGGGATCGTCTTCTAGAATTGCGAGGGTTGAAGGAGATGATGATGAGCAGATCGCGCAGAGAGTTTTTGGCGGCTTCGGCTTTGGGTGTTCTGGGGGCTGCGGCGGGATGTAAGAAGGAGACACAGGTCGCTCCGGCAGCCGGCGCGGGTGCGGGACCGCTGCCACCGGGCGCGCCTTCGACGTTCGCGACTTCGCCGGCGGTGGGGCCGGAGGTGTCGGCGGGGACGTTTGCGGAGGCGCAGAAGCTGATGATAGTGGATCTGTCGGCGGCGCAGCAGGCGCAGGCCGCGGAGAGCTGGCGAGTTGCAATGGCTCCGCTGTACGAGAGGCGGACGGGACCAAAGAAGGTGGAGATTGAGACGACGGTGGCGCCGGCTACGGTGTGGATGCCGCTGCTGATGGAGAATGGAGCGGGGCCGACGCAGGAAAGATTTGTGCGAGGTGGGAATGATGCCGGCAAGCTGCCGGCTGATGAGCGGGAGATCGCGTTTGCGCCGGTGACGAAGCTGTCGCGGTGGATTGAGACGAAGCAGATTACTTCGGAACGGTTGACGCAGATTTATCTGGGGCGGCTGAAGAGATTCAATGGCACGCTGCGGTGCGTGATTACGCTGATGCCCGATCGGGCGTTGGAGCAGGCGCGGAGGGCTGACAGAGAGATTGCCGCGGGCAGGTATCACGGGCCATTGCATGGGATTCCGTGGGGTGCGAAGGACCTGCTGGATACGGCGGGGGTGGCGACGACTTATGGGGCGGAGCCTTTTCGGAACCGGGTTCCGACGGAGGACGCTACAGTTGTGAAGCGGTTGAATGATGCGGGCGCGGTGCTGGTAGCGAAGCTGAGCATGGGGGCGCTGGCGCTGAACGATATATGGTTCGGCGGGCAGACGATGAATCCTTGGCTGCTGGAGGAGGGATCGTCGGGGTCAAGCGCGGGGCCGGGCGCGGCGACGGCGGCGGGGTTGGTGGGATTTTCGATTGGGAGCGAGACGGGCGGGAGCATTGTGAGTCCGAGCATGCGGTGCGGCATTACGGGCCTGCGGCCGACGTATGGGCGGGTGGCTCGGACGGGAGCGATGACGCTGTGCTGGTCGCTGGATAAGCTGGGGCCGATGACACGCGGTGTCGAGGACACGATGCTGGTGCTGAAGGCGATTACGGGGCCGGACAATGATGACGTTGCGAGTGTACAGAGCAAGTTGAACTACGACTCGGGGGCTTCGGTGAGGGGGCTGAGGGTGGGGTATTTTCCGAAGTGGCTGCAGGGTGCGGGGGCGACGGAGGTGGACCGCAAGGCTGTCGAGACGGTGCGTAGCCTGGGGATGGTGACGAAGGAGATGACGCTTCCAGACTGGCCTTACGACTCGCTGAATGTGATGTTGTTTGCGGAGGCGGCGGCTGCGTTTGAGGAGTTGACGCTGGATGGCGAGGACGAGCAGCTAAAGATGCAGGTGGCGGATGCGTGGCCGAATACCTTTCGACAGGCACGCTTTCTTTCCGCGGTGGACTATGTGCAGGCGGACCGGCTGCGGAGGAAGGTTGCGCTGGAGATGGTGCGCGTGATGAGTGAGGTGGATGTGCTGCTGGTGCCTTCGCTGCGGGACGAGATGCTGGTGATTACGAACAATACGGGGCATCCTTCGCTGACGCTGCGGGCGGGGTTTATTCAGGTGTCGGAGGCGCGGAGCGACTGGGCGCCTGATCCGGAGAATCCGCTGCCTAAGTTTTCTCCTCCGCGGAGGGTTCCGCATGGAGTGACGCTGATTGGGCGGATGTACGACGAGGGAACGCTGGTGCGAGTCGGAGTGGCGCTGGAGAAGAGCTTTGGGGTGGCGGGCGAAACTCCGGCTGGATTTTGATTGAGACTTACGATGCGGCTTTGCGAGGAGTGTGCGGTATTCCGGTAAACGGAACGGATGGTGGCAGAGGTTGCTGCTAACCGTTATGTGGGTTAGACTTAGGCCATGGCGATACAATTTACTTCTCTGCTCCGCTGTTGATTGCAGTCACATTCGTGGCTGGGAATTAAGCAGCGTTCATTTGAGTGCAGATACTGGAATTTCAGGCAAGGCAGAGCATCTTTCCGACATCCGCTGCGTCAAATATTTCACCTAAATAACGTCACTCCCCAGCGTCACTTTGCCGCGCCTGCTGGCGGTGAAGGGCGCACGTTTCTACACGCGATTTTGCGCGAATCCAACGCAGCAAAGCAACCAGATTTGTGAGGAATGAGTCATGTTGAAGATTTTCTTTGGTAGAAGAGGCTTAGTGGCAGTTTTAGCGATAGTGGGACTTTTATCGCTTAACGCGATGGCGCAGACGTTTCGTGGCGGGATCAGCGGAGTTGTTACGGACAGCTCCGGTGGTGTTGTGCCGAATGTTGTAGTAACGGCCACCGCTGACGACACGGGACTGGTGCATACGACGACGTCGTCGAGTGCTGGTGAATATGGTTTTCAGGATTTGCCGCTGGGGGCGTACACCGTCAGCACGCAGAACACCGGGTTTCAGCCGCTGGTGGTAAAGGGCGTGATGGTGAATGCCGGCGTTATCTATTCGCTGCCGCTGAAGCTGTCGATATCGTCGGTGTCTACGACGGTGGAGGTTTCGGCCGCGGCGCTGGCGCTGGATACGCAATCGAGTGTGCAGAATTCGGTGGTGGGGGGACAGTCGCTGCAGGACCTGCCGCTGGACTCGCGGGACTTCAAGAAGATCGTGGGCGTGATTCCGGGGTTCGCGGGGTACTCGGGTGTGCTGGGTTCGGTGAATGGCTCGCGGTCGAACCAGACGAACTGGCAGATCGATGGAACGGATAACAACGACCTTTGGGCGAATAACTCGGCGATCAACCAGAGCGGTATTGGTGGTATTGCTGGAACGCTGATGCCTATCGATGCGATCGACCAGTTTTCGCTGCAGACGCAATCGGGCCCGGAGACGGGACGCAACCCGGGTGCGACGGCGAACCTAATTATCAAGTCGGGAACGAACCGCTTTCACGGAAGCGCGTACTACTTCAATCGTAACGAGGCGCTGGCGGCTGCTCCGGTGTTCGCGCTGGGCCAGGAACTGCGCAATCAGAATTATGGCTATTCGCTGGGCGGACCGATCCTCAGGAACAAGCTGTTCTTCTTTACTTCGTTTGAGCGGCAGAAGTTCACGATCGGCGTTGCGCAGCTGGTGACTGAGCCTTCGACGGCTTATCAGGCACAGGCGAAGAGTTTGCTCGCGGCGAATGGCATTCCCGTGAATGTTGTGTCGACGAACATTTTGAGCACGATCTATCCGGCGTCTGCTTTGACCGGGCCGGCTGCTCCGAACAACTTTGTGAGCCCCGACCCTGAGACGGGTTATAGCAACAACGGCGTTGCGAAGGTGGACTACAGCATCAACGACAGGAACACGATTTCGGCGCGCTGGACGATTGGACAGGGCAACCAGATTGCTCCTGTGGGATCGAACCTAAAGAATTTTTATGAGGTTGCGCCGATCCATGTGCAGAACTACTCGGTGGTTTATAACCGGACGATCTCATCGCGGCTGGTTAATCAGCTTTTGCTTGGCGTGAGCTCGTACAACCAGGTGTTTCACGACTTCAATACCAGCTTCGATATGGCCTCGCTGGGGTTGGTTACGGGCTCTCCCTTTTCGGGCTCGCCCAGCTTCAACATCTCCGGGTTTGATGGCACGGGCGAGACGCCGCCGGAGGGCCGCAACGACGTTACCGGTCATGTGACGGATGCCGTCTCATACAACGTGGGCGCGCACCAGTTCCGCTTTGGCGGCGAATATCGCAAGGCGCAGCTGGATGAGTTCTACTTCCGCAATGCACTGGGTTCGTTTACGTTCGATGGATCGCAAGGAATTTACGCCAACAATCCGAATGCCTATGGCAGCACGGTAAAGGCGCTGGCTGACTTTATGGCCGGCAAGGTGGTTTCTTCGTCGTTCGCCTCGGGTAATGCGGAGCGGCTGGTTTATGTGAACAGCTACGACTTGTTCGCGCAGGATGCGTGGCAGTTGACGCGCAAACTGAATTTGAACTATGGCATCCGGTATGACTACATTGGACCGCTGCACAATAGCGACAAGAACCTGCCGACCTTTCTGCCGAATAACGGTGGACTGGTGGTGCAGGGAGCGGGGATCGCGAATCTGTATCCGCAGGACCGCAATAACTTTGGTCCGAGGGTGGGATTTGCCTATCAGCCGCGCGACAACGGCAGCCTGGTGGTTCGGGGAGCGTTCGGCGTGTACTTCGATTCGTCGAGCCTGAGCCCGTTCTTCGACAACCGTCCGAGCAACGGCGGCCCGAACGGATTCGAAGGGAATCCGGCTGGCGCGAATCCTGTGCAGACGTTGACGCCGGGCGGCTACACCATTGTGAGTGGGCAGCCTGTCTTTACTTCGGGTGCGGCGAGCATTCTGGGCATCTTCTCGGTCGATCCAAACTTCCACACGCCTTATACCTACAACTACAACTTCGGCGTTGAGCAGAGCCTGGGATCGAAGGCGATGGTGTCGGTGAGCTATGTGGGGAGTCAGAGCCGCAAGCAGATTACGCTGCGGGATATCAACCAGGCCCAGCTGAATCCGGCGAGTCCGAACAATCCGAACCTTGGCGTGCTGGGTGGAAAGCCTGGCTCGCTGCAGCAGAGCTCGCGGCCTTTCTTCAGCCAGTTCCCGACGTATGGGGTGATCAACCAGGTGGAGAGCAACGGAAGCGGCAACTACAACTCGCTGCAGGCGACTTTGAAGACGAGCAGCTACCACGGCGTGTCTTCGCAGTTCAACTACACCTGGAGCCACAGCCTGGATGAGATGACGACGTACCGCAGCCGGCTTCCGCAGGACAGCAACAACCTGAAGGGCGACTACGGCAACAGCGACTACGACACGCGGAATAACTTCAACGGAGCTGTATTTTACGATCTTCCGCGGTTGGGCAGCAGGACTCCGGCGTGGATAGCGACGGGCTGGCAGGTCAACAGCGCGCTCACATTCCGCGGCGGCCTGCCGTTCAACATTGCCACCTCAAGCGATACGACCGGCACCAGCGAGAAGTATCAGCGGCCCAACCTAGTTGGGAATCCTTATGCCGGTGTGTCTCATACGCTGGTTGGAATGAAGGCTATCCAGTGGGTTAACCCGGCGGCGTTTGTGGCTCCTACGGTTGGAACGTTTGGCAACCTGCGGCGCAACCAGGTGTATGGACCGGGGTTCGGCGACATCGATATGTCGGTCTTCAAGAATACGAAGATACGGGAGAAGGTGACGCTTCAACTGCGGGTTGAGATGTTCAACCTGTATAACCGGCGTAACTATTCGCAGCCGGGCGGTACGTTCGGCTCCAGCTCGTTTGGCACGGTCGGTTCGACGACCGGAGTTGCGAATGGATCTCCGGGAATCGGACCGGGTGAACCGTTCAATACACAGCTCGCCGGGAAGATTATTTTCTAGGAGCGATCTGGGCGCCACCTGTTCCGGTGTTTACGCATCGGAGTGGGTGGCGTTGTTTTTTAAGGCGATGGACGGAATGATGGCAAGGAGAGGAGTGCGATACCCCAGGGGCTAAAGCCCGCTCTTTCCGCTAGCCTTGAGAGACCCAAGGCTGAAGCCTTGGGGTACCTAGAAGCCCCGACTTTTTCGGGTCATGAGGGTGGAAACGGTTACATCCGCATGGGTGAGGCTACCGTCGTATACTTTCTCTTTAGTTATTAGTTAATAGTCTTTGCGGGGAGTATATCGATGAGCGGAAATGGAAATGGCGTCAGCGCCAACGGCAACCATGTTAATGGCAACGGCAACGGACACTCGCACGGCAATGATTACAAGGTGCCGACCGGGCGGGCGGAATGGATTGTGAAGCGCAAGGCTGAGGCCGCGCGGACAGGCGACACGAATATGTCGCAGATGCACTTTGCGCGTAAAGGAATGATTACCGAGGAGATGGCATACGTCGCGCAGCGGGAGAAGATCTTGGCTGAACTGGTGCGGAGCGAGGTGGCCAAAGGGACGATGATTATCCCGGCGAACATCAACCACGTTGAGCTGGAGCCGATGGCGATTGGGGTGGAGTCGCTGTGCAAGATCAATGCGAATATCGGGAATTCGGCGCTGGTGAGCAATGTGGATGAGGAGCTGAGGAAGCTGCATACGGCGGTCCACTTTGGGGCGGACACAGTGATGGACCTATCGACGGGCGGGGATATTCCGATGATTCGCGAGGCGATTCTGCGGCATTCTCCGGTGCCTATCGGGACCGTGCCGCTGTATGAGGCGCTGAGCCGGGTGAAGCGGCTTGAGGATCTGAACATCGACGTGTATATGGAGGTGTTGGAGGAGCAGGCGCAGCAGGGCGTCGACTACTTTACGATTCATGCCGGCGTGCTGATTCAGTATGTGCCGATGGTGGCGAAGCGGATTACGGGGATTGTGAGCCGGGGCGGCGCGATTATGGCGCAGTGGATGACGCACCATCACAAGCAGAACTTCCTGTATGAGAACTTCGACCGGATTACGGAGCTGATGGCTCGGTACGACGTGAGCTACTCGCTGGGCGACGGGCTGCGGCCGGGTTGCGTTGCGGACGCGAGCGACGAGGCTCAGTTTGCCGAGCTGAAGACCCTGGGCGAGCTGACGCGGCGGGCATGGAAGTCCGATGTGCAGGTAATGATCGAAGGGCCGGGGCATATTCCGATGGACCAGATCAAGCTGCAGGTCGATAAGGAGGTCGAGCTTTGCGACGGGGCTCCGTTCTACGTGCTGGGGCCGCTGGTGACGGATATTGCGCCGGGGTACGACCACATCACGAGCGCGATCGGCGCGGCGATGATCGGATGGCATGGCGCGGCGATGCTCTGCTATGTGACTCCGAAGGAGCATCTGGGGCTGCCGAATGAGAAGGACGTGAAGGATGGGATTATCGCGTACAAGATTGCGGCTCATGCGGCGGATATTGCGCGGCACAGACCCGGAGCGCGGGATCGCGATGATGCTATCTCGCACGCTCGGTACACGTTCGACTGGGATAAGCAGTTTGCGCTAAGCCTCGATCCGGAGACGGCTCGGAGCATGCACGATGAGACGCTGCCGGATGACTACTACAAGGAAGCGGCTTTCTGCAGTATGTGCGGACCGAAGTTCTGCAGTATGAACTGGTCGAGCAAGGTGGACGAGTTCAATGCGAGAGAGCATGGGCTGGTGAAGCCGGATTTGACCCAGATTGTTACGGAGCAGATGGCTTTGAGGAGCTAGGGTTCAGTTGTCAGTTGTCATTAGTTTTTAGTTGTTAGTAAGATAAAGGCCGTCTCCAATGGAGGCGGCCTTTGTTTTCAGGTTAGTTGGAGTTGATTGAAGGTGGGTTTGGCCGGGTTTGCGAACGTGGTACGACGGGAGCGGACGGAGCTCTTGTGCGAACCGTTGGTAGCGGTGGAGTGGGTTGCGCCGGGAGGCCGATCGAGTTGAACGGCGCTGAAGTTGAAGCTCATGCCGGCGACTCGTACCAGAAGGTGATGAGGTTTCGGCAGGCAACAAGTATCCCGGGAGAGAACCCTGGCAGGGCTAGAGAGAATCCTTTTCCTCCCTGCCAGAACGCATGGCCAGAAGCGCGGGTGCGATGATCATACCGAGAAAAACCAGGGCGAGAACCAGATCGTGGACCATTGGAATGCTCCTTTTTAACGGCTCGTAGGGCCGTCTTCTGAACAATCATGGAATGGTGTTCACGCGGTGGACATACCACGTCGGTGGCCGGGGGTGCTACTAAAGTTGCAGATGCTTTGGCGTCTTTTTATGAAGGGCAGAACAGACAATGGCCAAAGCGTCCTGGCTGGGATAGGGCATGGGTAGGGAAGCGGATTCCATTCGACTTCGCTCAGGACAAGCTCTCCGCTGCGCGATTCACGGTGAGGCTGTGAATCGCTCCGGTCGAAATGACACGGGATTGGAGGGGCGAAGGAGAACGGACAACGGCAACGACAACGACAACAGCAGATCCCTACGGGATGACAAACAAAAGAGCAGGCAACAGAGAGGAGTCCGCTATTTGGCGAAAGTAGCTCGGCTATTTTGCGGCGGCTTCGAGGATGGTGGCGGAGCGGTTCAGGGCGGTGGTTAAGAAGGGCTAGCTGGGCCTGGGCTCGGGGGGCGTCGGGGACGTCGATAGCCTCGTTGACTCCGGGGATGACTACGGCGGCGTAGCCGGTGAACTCTCCGGGAGCGTAGATGAGGTGTTTGTACCAGGGGCGATGAGGCAGGCCGCCGGGGTTGAGGAGGGCGGACTCGGTTTCGCGGAGTGCCTGGTTGAGGGAGGCGGGGTTGGCGGGAGGCGTGGACTGGCGAGCGCGAATAGCTGTGCCGGCGGCGGCGAAGCGCTGGGCGGCGGCAAGGGCAGGGGCGAAGTCGAGGTTGAGCGGGGCGGTCGCGGGGGAGGCGGAATTGGACTGGGCGCCGGGGTTGACGGGATCGTGAGGCTGGGAGGTGGGGTTGGCGCGGGCCTGGGCCTTGCGGAGGTAGGTGAGGATCTCTTTGCCGTAGAGATCGTAGTCGTAGGGGAGGACGTCGGCGTCGGCCATGTGGAGGATCTCGAGACCGAAGACGCAGGCCTGCTGCTGGAGGTAGACGAAGGTGGGGTCGGCGAAGCGGGTGAACCATGTGTAGTCGTCGAAGGTGGAGTGGTAGACGCCGTAAGGGCCGTCGGAACCGATGTCAGTGGAGGGGACGGCGAAGTGCTGGAAGAAGGGAGTGTAGTCGGAGCCGGAGCCGAGGTCGCCGACGCGGACGTCGTCGCCGATGGCGGCGTTGTAGCGCGTGGGGCCGCCGGGGGTGCTGGAGGAGCCGCTGCGCTCGCGGTTTTCGGCCTGGGTTTTCTTCCACTGGTCGTAGACGGTGCCGCCGGCTGGGCTGGGGATCTCGCGGGTGACCTCGCGAACGAATTGCTTAAGCGAGGGGACGGCGGCGGCAGAGAAGTTGGGACCGGTAGCGGCTACGTCGGTGTTGAAGTAGGCGACGGCGCGGGGGAGATGATTCGCGTGCTCCTCGGCCCATTCGGTGGAACCGATAAGACCTTCTTCTTCGGCGTCCCAGGAGGCGATGACGACGCGGCGTTTTGGCTTCCAGCCTTGTTTGAGGAGCTCGCCGAGGCCATGCACGGCCTCAAGCATGGCGGCGGTGCCGGAGCCGGGGTCGGCGGCGCCGTAGACCCAGGCGTCGCGATGGTTGCCGGCTACGACCCAGGCGTCCTTCTGGGCAGGGTCGGTGCCGTCGATGGTGCCGATGACGTCCCAGATGATGCGCAGGGCGTAATCCTGCTTGAGCCGCATGTGGACGACGACGCGGGTGGCGGGGTCGCTGGAGCCAAGGTGGTATGTGAAGGGGAGCGCGCCCTGCCAGTCGCGGGGACAGCCTGGACCGGCGAGGGCGCGGAGGATGGGAGTGGCGTCTTTGTAGGAGAGGGGATTGACGGGGATGGAGGGCTGGTTGTCCTGGAGCTTGTTGGCTGGGATGCGTTTGGAGTCGGGGAGATCGAGGGTGGAGGCGATGCCGGGGGTCTCGGGATCACCCGGGTAGATCGGCAGGAACTGTACAGAACCGCGCTGGACGGCAGAGTCGGGGCGGTAGGGGCCCTTGGGGTAGGTGTCGCCGCGGAAGTAGCCGTCCTCGGCGGGGTCGGAGTAGATGAGGACGCCTTTGGCGCCGTAGTGCTGGGCGATGTAGACCTTGACGCCGCGGAAGTTTGCGCCGTAGCGAACGAGGACGATCTTGTCTTTTACGGAGATGCCGAGCTCGGCGAGTTTTTTGAAGTCGGCGAGGGTGCCGAAGTTGGCGTAGACGACGTCACCGGCGACGTCGCCGGAGGGTGAGGAGCCGCTGAAGGCAGGGAGGATGCGAGGGTCGTTCTGGAAGGGGTCGCCGCCGTCGATTTTTGGGTCGACGTGTTCGGGGGTGGGGCCGGACATTATTTTTTTGCCGTGGGCGTCGAAGGCCTCGATGGTGATGCTGACGGGCTTGTTGAGGAGGACTTTGTAGGGGGTGATGGTGGTTTCGAGGCCGGCGGCTTTGAATTTTTCGGCGACGTATTGGGCGGTGGCGTAGTCCTCTGGGGAACTGGCCCAGTGTGGGGCGGCGGTGAGGGTCTTGAGATGCTCACCGGCAAGTTTTGCGTCGGGGACGGCGAGGAAGGTGGCGTCCCATTTGGCCTGCTGAGTGAAGTCGCGGTAGCCGAAGACCTGAGACGTGGGGAGAGTCGACGTTTGCGCAGTGGCTGTGAGGGTAGTCGCAAAAAAGAAAAGGCAGACCACCGGGCGGAAAGGGTTCACTTGAGTCTTGTCGAGAATCTGAATACCCCTTCTGTCACCGAAGACTAATTGTAAAGCTATGGCTGCTGTTCCAGTTTGCGATGTGGAGCGCGATTAACAAGTCGGGGACCCGAGACAGTGAGTCTTCGGTCCCCAAATATCAGCAAGACGTTTAGTGAAGCGAGAAGATAGCAGGGTTATCGACGAGGGACTATTTGTGTAGTGCGCCACATATTGAAGCGACGGCAAATGGCGCCCGTCATGCCGAGGATACCGGAGCCGAGAAGTACGATCGAGGTCGGTTCCGGAACATCTGACGCCGCAAGGGTGGTGACAGCGGGAATAAGGGTAATCATAAAATCAGCCTGATCTGGAGGTCCATTTGCATAGATGAATTCAAAGGCCTCATCTCCGGTTGGACCGGTATAGGTAAAGGTGCTTGTGACCGGAGGAGTCTCGCCGGGCAGCCCCTCGATAAGATTGCCGCCAACGTACAGGTCGAGCCCGTCGTCATGCACCACGCTGAATGTCTGGCCGTTGGTGAAGTATGCTGTTCCGGTGAAATCGAACAAGACGTCTATGATACTGGTGGAGCTGGTAGCTCCATTCATATAGTCGACGCTGGTCACACCGCCGAATGCCAGGAAGTTGCCGATGGTGTAGGGACCGGTATCTGCGCTGAAGTTAATGGTGGTGGTGGTGAAGGTACCCCATTCCGTGGCGCCTGGGCCGGGAACATTTCCGGTTGTTGGAACGTTGTCGGCGGTAGTGGCGGGTACACTCCAGAAGGTAACATTGATCGGATCTGCGTATGCTTTTGCGTCAAGCAGAACGATCAATGCAAGTGCAAAACATCTTAAAAGTAAGCTCATAGACCCTCGCGGTAGTGCGGATTTACCTGGGGGACTATCTAGATGGATTTGGTTGACGACACCCTCCATCCTCTTCTTTGTTTAAGAGAGGGAGACTATCAGGAGAGGATGACCGGCGCATAGCCAGACTAATGTCGCTATGATTGCGAGATTGGGGTATTAATTTCTACTAGGAATTTCCCTAGACGCATTCGGTTGACGAATGTCCTCCCCTCAGCTTTTGTCAAGAGAGGATGACCAGTGCGTAGTTAAATGACGAACGTGTAATTGATCCGCAAGATTAGGGTATTAATTTCGACGTTGAGTTAGACGGGCTGAGCGCAGAACTTGCAGCGGGTGGCGGCGGCGGGGATGTCGCTGAGGCACTGCGGGCAGGCTTTGGTGGCGGGCTCAGGGGCAGGCGGGTTGAACTTCTTCAACAAATATTGCGTGGGCAGCACGAGGAAGAAGTAAACGACCGCCGCGATGAGGAGAAAATTGATTAACGCTGTGATGAAGGTGCCGTACTTGATTTCGCCGCCATTGACATCCGCAATGAGGTAGTCAAAGTTCGGTTTGCCGATGACGGCGCCGAGGAGCGGATTGATGATGTTGGTGGTGAGGGCGGTGACGATGGCGGTGAAGGCCGCTCCGATGATGACGGCGACGGCAAGATCCATGACATTGCCGCGCAAAATGAAATCGCGAAATCCTTTGAGCATGAGTGTCTTCTCCTCAGGACAAGATAGACGGATAAACGGGGGAAGTCTAACACCTGTGATGCAATTCGAAACGAGCCGGTACTGAGGAGCGGCAGAGGAGGGGCTATCGGCGGATAGACATCAATGGCCGCGATAGTAACCCGAGACGTAAGGGTAGAAGAGGAAGAAGAAGATCATGCCCAGAGCCATGAGGTCCATGTAGATGCAGAGGAGGACGCCGGCGTGGTAGAAGCTCCAGCGGCGCTGGACGCAGCGGATGGTGTCAACGGTGCCAAGGACGGCGAGCAGGGCGGGAAGAAGGATGAAGAGATTGGGACGGCTGTCGGGGAAGCCGGAGAGCAGGATGGCGGCGAGAAACGAGAGGAGTACGAGCAGATTGGCGCGAAGAAGAGAGTGACTGCGGAGATCGAAGAGTACAGGGCGGTGGTGCCAGATGGGGTGAGACGGCGGCACGCGCGTAGGGTGAGACTCCACGCATTCAAGGATAGGCGCGTTGCTGCTTTGGCGCTATGGGTGAGGCGTCGGGGTGGATGGAGCGGCGGCCGGCGGTGGCGTCGAGGCAGGTGACGGAGCAGGCCGGGCGACTACATTTTTTACGGCGGAGGTTGCTACTTCGACGGCGCCGTAGCGGTCGCGGTTGAGATCGTGTACAGCGATGCGGAGGAAGTACTCGCTTTTGGCGGGGCGCTGACCTCCTGATGGAAGAACATGCCATGCGCCAAGGATTGTTGGATCTTATCGGCGGTGGGATTGATGTGGATGGGGTTTTCCATGGCGTTGACGAGGTTGCCGTCGGGGTCGAAGACGAAGGTGACGAGGTCGAAGTCGGCGCGGAGCTTGCCGTCGGGGTGCGGAGGAAGGGAACTATTATGCTGTGGTCAATTCGGCGTCGGGCTGGGTGTCCATTTGGTGGATGGATTCGGTGAAGGGGGCCCGGAGCACGCCGCGCTCGGTGATGATGGCGGTGATGTAGCGGGCGGGGGTGACGTCGAAGGCGGGGTTTTCGATGGCCACGTTGTCGGGAGTCATCTGCTTGCCGTTGGAGTGGGTGACTTCGCGGGCTGAACGCTGCTCGATGGGGATGAGGTCGCCAGTGGCGGTTGCGACGTCGATGGTGGCCCAGGGGGCGGCGACGTAGAAGGGGATGCCGAACTCTTTGGCGAGGATGGCGACGCCGTAGGTGCCGATCTTATTGGCAGTGTCGCCGTTGGCGGCGATACGGTCTGCGCCGACGATTACGGCCTGGATGCGGCCCTTGGACATGAGGTGGGCGGCCATGTTGTCGCAGAGGACGGTGGTGGGGATGTTGTCCTTCATGAGCTCCCAGGCGGTGAGGCGGGCGCCTTGCAGGAAGGGACGGGTCTCGTCGGCGAAGACATCAATTTTATGGCCGCGTTCGATGGCAGCGCGGATGACTCCGAGCGCGGAGCCGTATCCGCAGGTGGCGAGAGCTCCGGCGTTGCAGTGAGTGAGGACGGTGCCTTGTTTGGGTAGGAGGGATGCGCCGTGAGCGCCCATCTGCTTGCAGGCGGCGATGTCTTCGTCGTACATGCGGCGGGCTTTTGCCACTACGGCGGATTTGATCTCGGGGATGGGGGTGTTGGCGGCGGCCAGAGAGTTGTAGAGGTTGCGGATCTCGTCGATGCCCCAGAAGAGATTGACGGCGGTGGGGCGGGTCTCGGCGAGGGTTTTGGCGATGACGGCGACCTCGGCGGTGAGCGCGGGGATGTCGGTGGCGGAGGTACGGTCGATGCCGATGGCCATGCCCATGGCGGCGGAGACGCCGATGGCGGGTGCTCCGCGGACGATCATGTCGCGGATGACAGTGGCGACCTGCTTGTAGTCGGTGGCGAGGACGTAGGTCTCCTCGAGGGGGAGCTTGGTTTGGTCAAGGAATCTAACGCCTTCTGGGAGCCATTCGAGAGTGGGAATCATGTGTGTTTATATTTTATCGCGGATGACGGTCGTGTAGGATTTGGATACCGGATTCATTGCGGTTTGACATGCTCGACTGTTTCGTCGGAGGGGGTACGTTTGTCTGTTCGCAAGAGCTCTCTTATTGCCCTGCGCTCGCTGCGCCGGAATCGATTGCAGACTTTTCTGACGGTGGTCGGCATGACTATTGGCGTCGCTACTGTGCTGGCGATGGTGGCGGTTGGAAGCGGTGCGCAGCGCTCGATTGCGAGCCAGGTTCGGGCGGCGGGGATGAATGTCATCGTTGTGAGCAGCGGCAACTACAGGGCTGCGCAGCAGTGGACCAATATTGGCGAGCCTGAAGGGCCGGTTGCGTGGCATCCGGATTCGCATGCTCCGCTGGTGCGGGATGGAGTTTTGAGAGATGAACTGGAGCGGCCTCGGCTGCGTCTGGTGCAGGACGGGCTGCCCGGGGAGAATAGTGCGCCCAGTAGTACGAGCACTCCAGAGATGCGCAATCCTACACTGACGAACAAAGAGAGGCCGGAGAATCTGGCGGGACTTGGGGCCGCGACTACGCTCTCGCTAGCGGATGCGGACTATATCAGGTCGATGCCGGGGGTGCAGTCGGTTTCGGGGAGTGTTCACGAGAATATGCGGGTGGTTACGGGATCATCGAACTGGATTCCGCAGGTGCGCGGGGAGCAGGCTTCGCTTGCGGATATTCGGCGGGCATGGGTGTTTCCGCACGGACGGTTCTTCAGTGCGGGTGAAGAGGCGGAGCAGGCGCAGGTTGCGGTGGTTGGCAGCGTCGCGGCTAAAGGGCTGTTTGGCGACCGCGATCCGGTGGGGGAATCGATCACCATGCATGGGCAGAGCTTTCGCGTGATTGGCGTGGTTGCGAGTGGGAGCTGGATGGTGGCGTCCGCGCCTGGGGATGGGCAGTTCGATGCGGTCTATATTCCGGTGGGAGCGGCACAGCGTTTGCTTGAGCGGAACAACCTGGACAACATTACAGTTTCGACGCTCTCGACGGGCGATGTTGCGCGGCTGGCGAAGGATATTTCTGCTGTGCTGCGGGTGCTGCATCATCTGACGAATACGATGGCGAATGACTTTACTGTTCTGAGCGAGGCGCATACTGCGATGGCTCGAGGGGGCTTGCGGACGGATATATCGAAGGACATGATGAGCAACACCGACATTCTCGACCAGGTGACTCTGGCTCAGCTGAGCAAGACGCTGGAGAGCGCGGGGCGCACGATGTCGGCGCTGCTGGCTTCGATTGCCGCGGTGTCTTTGATTGTGGGGGGGATTGGGATTATGAACGTCATGCTGCTGAGCGTGACTGAGCGGACGCGGGAGATTGGGATTCGCCGGGCGGTGGGTGCGCGTTCGGGCGATGTGATGCTGCAGTTTCTGCTGGAGGCAGTAATTTTGAGTATTGGCGGCGGATTGCTGGGGATTGCGCTGGGGGCGGGGGCGTCGGCGATGATCGCGCATGTGGTTCGGTGGTCGACTGAGCTTTCGGTGGGGGCGATTGCGCTTTCGTTTACGATTTCGGCTGCTGTCGGGATTTTGTTTGGATACTATCCGGCGCAGCAGGCTTCGCGGGTTACGCCTATCACGGCTTTGCGGTACGAGTAGGGCCCTCCCCCCTGATATTTGCGCAAAGTATTCAATCTATTGTGGATAGGTTCGGACTTCGCAATTTGTTTGCGGCGAAGCGGGTCTGAATGCGGAGGGGGCAGACGTCGGCGGGGGGTGTTTGTCAAGTCTGGGGGATTGGGATTGAGCTTACTGTTTTTGGAGGGCGAGGTGGGCGGCGCGGACGTCGTTGGCGGTGAAGGCGCTGAGGAATGGGACGGAGGGGTCGTTGAGGGCGGCTTCGATCTTTGCGCGGCCGCCTTGTTCGCGGTCGACGAGGCAGAGGACGGCGGCGACGTGCATTCCGGTTTCGCGGGCGGAGTCGATGGCGGTGATGGTGGAGCCGCCGGTGGTGCAGACGTCGTCGACGATGACCACGCGGGCTCCGGGGCGCAGGAAGCCCTCGACGCGGCGGCCGGTGCCGTGGGTCTTCTCAGCTTTGCGGACGAGGAAGCCGTGGATGAGGGTGGGGGCTTCGGCGGCGTCTACGCCTAAATCCTGGTCGAGATCTTCGTCGGGGATCAGGGCTGCGAGTTCGGCGTGGTCGCGGACGGCCCAAGCAGAGGCGGAGGCGGTGTTCGAGACGAGGGGGTCGGCGCCCATGGTGAGGCCGCCTACGGCTTCGATGGTGTCAGCGTTGGGAAGCTGACGGATGAGGTCGTAGAGGACGAGGCCAGAGAGACGGCCGCCTTCGGCGTGGAGGGTGGTGATGCGGCAGTCTATGTAGTAGTCGGACTTCTGGCCGCTGGCTAGGGTAAAGTCGCCTAGCTTGAAGGAGAGGGTGGCGATGAGGTTTAGGAGGGCGGTTCGGTTGCCGGTCATGAGTAGAGGGTAAAGGGTAGAGGGTAGAGGGTAAAGGGAAGACGAAGTCGGATGTTGGATTTTGTAGTATGGCTGGTATGAGTTATGACCTGATGGTTTTTGAGCCTGAGGCTGCTCCGAGAGAGCATGAACGGTTTTTGGAATGGTACAGCGAACAGACAAAATGGAATGAGGGGCACTCTTATGGTGATCCGGCGATTACTTCAGTGCGGTTGCGGGGATGGGTTGAGGAGATTGCGAAGAGCTTTCCTCCGATGAATGGAGTAATGGCATCTAGCGAGCTTCCGAAAGACGAAGCGTCTGCTACCGATTACAGCATTGGGAAGCAGATTGTTTATGGGTGCTTCGCCTGGTCGAAAGCAGTCGAGGCTTATGAGGCGGTCTTTCGACTTGCGGCGAGGCATGCGGTAGGCTTCTTCAATGTGAGCTCACCATTGCAAGAGGTGTGGTTGCCACGAGGCGGAGAGTTGGTTTTCGCTCATCATAAGAGCGCTGGGTTTATGGACAAAATTCGCAAGCTGTTTGTCCCATAGCGCCCGTTGAACAATCAGTTGCCGGGAAGGGTCAGCTTTGAACCACGTTGCGCAATGTCCAGAGTGGTTTCGATGCGCACGAGGCGAATTTCATGGTCTCTGACGGTGTTGGAGAGAGCTTTCGTATCGTCGGAGAGACGATTGAGCTCCTCGCTGATAAGCAGGATTTTCCTGGTGGCGGCGAAGATGTCCTGGACGGTGCTCATGCGTGGCTTGCCCTGATTTCTTCGATTTTTTTCAAGTTCTGCTGTATCTCTTTGCGAGCAGAACGAACGGAGCGGAGCGCTTGATCCAACGCCTTGTTCATCTCGAGTACCAGAGCATCAAGTGCTTCCTGGCTGACAGCAGAATTCTCAGGCTCGTAGGCACGAATGGAACGGCGGATGACCTCTCCAGTAGAGGCTTTTTCTGACGTTCGAAGGCGATCCAGTTTCTTGCGCTCGGTGGGCGAAAGAAGGACAACGGTCCGGACAGGAGCAGGCTTTGTGGAGGCGGCCATAGAAGTAACGTAGCACATGTGCATGACATGTGCATTAGTGGGTGAGTTTGTCGAGGTGGCGGTAGCCGCCGGTGGCGATGAAGGCGCTGAAGAAGACGGCGAAGTTGTAGCTGGCGTGGACGAGGGTGGAGGCGAGGACAGAGCGCAGGCGGATGCGGACGGCGGTGAGGACGAGAGAGACGCAGAAGAGGAGGAGCAGGACGGGCCAGGTGAAGTCGGTTTGTTTGCCGTGGACCCAGGCGAAGATGATGCTTGTAAGGACGGCGGAGAATGCGAGAGCGGCGCGGCTGAGGGTGTTGGTGGAGTTCCACTGCTCGCGGGCGGCGGGGATGCGGGGGAGCGAGAGCCAGTCGTAGGCGATGGCGAAGGCGGGGAGAAGGAAGCCGCGGAAGGCGATCTCTTCAAAGAGCGGAGCGAGAAGGATCCCGAAGGCGGTGATGAGCCAGACGTCGGAGGGGGAGCGGAAGAAGTCGTCCATGGGGATATTTTTTGGAATGGGCATAAGTGTTGAGACTGCCTGGACGATAAAGGAGACCGTTATTCCGATGGGGATAAGGCGAAGAGAGTTGCGGATGGCAGCTGGAGCGTTCGACTGGATGCCGACTGAAAAGGGACGTCTCCAGAGGTATGGAAAGACAAGCCAGGCGAAGCCCAGGGCTAAGAGGTGGGCCAAGGCTTCTGAGCCTATCAGGAGCTTAGGCGGGATTAGGGCTGAGATGTCCTTGTGAGAATCGCGGACGGGAACAAAGAGCGCGACAAGAGTAGCCTGGGCTGTGAAGAGAACCGCAAACCAGAACAACAAGAAGAGGATGGCGTGGCCGAGGTTGGGGACGCGAGCGGGGACTTCGGTTTCGGGGGGATTGTTGGGGGTGTTGTCCATGGGGGGCTGCAGGATGGCTTCGCCCTCGGGGAGGATGGGAACGATGGGGCGCGGGGAGGCGATTCCGGGACGGTCTTCGGCGCGCTGATCCGGCTTGAAGTACAGGTGGGTCGAGGAAGCCGGGTTTGGGGAGCTGGAACAGCATCTGGAGTGCCCGGAGTTGTGGCGGTCGTTCATTTTGCAGCCTTTTTGGTTACAGATTTTGCCGTCTTCTTTGCGGCTTTCTTTGCTGGTTTGGATGGGCGCTCTTCGGGTTTGGCGGAGCTGGCTTTGGGGACGCCGGTTTTTTTGTCGGGGACGATGAATTTGCCGCGGGCGTCCTTCTTGCGGTCTTCGGCTATCTCGGGGCGGAATGGCTGGGGGCCGGCGTGGCTGATGCCGTTGCGCTGGGCGACGTCGGCGGCGGTGGTGTGGGAGTTGTAGTAGCGGGCTGAGGAAGTTGCCGGTGTAGGAGGCGGGGACGGTGGCGATCTGTTCGGGCGTGCCGTGGGCGATGACGCGGCCGCCGCGCTTCGCCGCCTTCGGGGCCCAGGTCGAGGACGTAGTCGGCGTTGCGGATGATGTCGAGGTTGTGCTCGATGATGATGACGGTGTTGCCGAGGTCGGTGAGGCGGTGGAGGACTTCGAGGAGCTTGCGGACGTCGTCGAAGTGGAGGCCGGTGGTGGGCTCGTCCAAGAGATAGAGGGTGCGGCCGGTTTGGCGCTTGCTGAGCTCGCGGGCTAGCTTCATGCGCTGGGCTTCGCCGCCGGAGAGGGTGGTGGCGGACTGGCCGAGGTGGATGTAGCCGAGGCCGACGTCGACGAGGGTCTGGAGCTTGACGCTGACGGCGGGGATGTCCTTGAGGATGGGGAGAGCGTCTGCGATGGGGAGGTCGAGGAGGTCGGCGATGGAGTAGCCGTTGAATTTGACGGAGAGGGTTTCCTGATTGTAACGGCGGCCGTTACATACTTCGCAGAGGACGTAGACGTCGGGGAGGAAGTTCATCTCGATGCGGCGCTGGCCTTCGCCCTGGCAGGCTTCGCAGCGGCCGCCCTGGACGTTGAAGGAGAAGCGGCCGGGCTTGTAGCCGCGCTCGCGGGACTCGGGAAGCATGGCGAAGAGGTCGCGGATGGCGGTAAAGACGCCGGTGTAGGTGGCGGGATTGCTGCGTGGCGTGCGGCCGATGGGGGACTGGTCGATCTGGATGACCTTGTCGAGCTGGTCGATGCCACGGACTGCGCCGTGCTGACCGGGCTCTTCGCGGGAGCCATAGAGGTTTTTGGCGAGGGCGCGGTAGAGGATGTCGTTGACGAGGGTGGATTTTCCGGAGCCGCAGACGCCGGTGATGACGGTCATGACGCCGAGAGGGAAGTGGGCGGTGATGTTCTGGAGGTTGTGGGAGTGGGCGTTTTCTACGGTGAGCCAGTTGCCGGTGAGATCGCGGGATTTCTGGCGGGCGACGATCTCGATCTTGCCGGCGAGGTACTGGCCGGTGAGGGACGCTGAGTTGTCCATGATCTGCTGCGGGGTGCCGTCGGCGATGAGGTAGCCGCCGTTTTTGCCGGCGCCGGGGCCGAGGTCGAGGACGTAGTCGGCTTTGCGGATGGTGTCTTCGTCGTGCTCGACGACGAGGACGGTGTTGCCGAGGTCGCGGAGGTTTTCGAGGGCGTTGATGAGGCGCTGGTTGTCGCGCTGGTGGAGGCCGATGGAGGGCTCGTCGAGGACGTAGAGGACGCCGCGGAGGCGCGAGCCGATCTGGGTGGCGAGGCGGATGCGCTGGCCTTCGCCGCCGGAGAGGGTGGCGGCGGAGCGGTCGAGCGAGAGGTAGCCGAGGCCTACGGCGTTGAGGAATTCGAGGCGCTCGATGATCTCGCGCTGGAGGCGGTCGGCGATGAGGCGGTCGCGGCCGGTGAAGTGCATGGCGTTTGCGGCTTGGAGGGCGCGTTCGAAGGATAGAGCGGTGAAGTCGGCGATGGAGAAGCTGCCAGCCCTGCCATCCGTGGCGGAGACGGAGCGGGCGGTATTGGCGGCGCCGGATGCTTCGGGGTCCTTCGACTGCGCTGCGTCGCGATGGGACTGCGACACAGCTCCGCTCAGGATGACGGATTTATTTTGGGGAGCTAAAGGGATGGGGATTGGGATGGTGACGGCGAGGGACTCGGGGCGGAGGCGCTTGCCGTGGCAGACGGGGCAGGTGGTCGCGGACATGTACTGCATCATGTACTCGCGGTAGCCCTCGGATTTGGTGTCTTCGAGGTTGGAGCGGAGGTAGCTGAAGATGCCGTGGAAGCCGGTGCGGCCGGCTTCGCCTCGCGGGGGGCCGTAGAGGAAGAAGTTCTGCTGCTCGTTGGGTGAGCTGGTCGAAGGGGACCTTGATGTTGATCTTGTATTTTTCGGCGGCGAGCTTGATGAGGCGCAGCAGATAGGCGGAGCCGGAGCCGGGGCCCATGGCGCCATCGAGCAGGGGCTTGGACCAGTCGGTGATGGTCTTGGCGGGGTCGAAGTCGTAGATGCTGCCGAGGCCGTGGCACTTGGGGCAGGCGCCGTAGGTGGAGTTGAAGGAGAAGCTGCGGGGCTCGAGGCGGGGGACGTTGATGCCGCAGTCGGGGCAGGCCATGGAGGAGGAGTAGAGGGTCTCTTCCTGCTTGCGGGTGTCGGGGTTCTGGAGGCCGATGAGGACGAGGCCGTTGGCCATCTGGAGGGCCTTGGCGACGGAGGTCTCGAGGCGGCGGGTGTCGTATTTAGGTTGTCTGTTGTCAGTGGTCAGTTGTCCGTTTGGAGCGGTGTTTTCCGACGGAATGGGCTTGAGGATGATGCGGTCGACGATGGCTTCGATGGTGTGGTTCTTGCGCTTTTCGAGGCGCATGCCTTCGGTGAGTTCGGTCATTTCGCCGTCGATGCGGGCGCGGAAGCCCTGCTGGTCGAGGGCTTCGAGCTCTTCGCGGAACTCGCCTTTGCGGCCGCGGACGATAGGAGCGAAGACGGTGATGCGCTCGCCGGGGCGAGAGGCTGGCGATGCGCTCGACGATCTGTTCGGCGGACTGGCGGGTGATGGGACGGTCGCAGTTGGGGCAGTGGGGCTGGCCGACGGAGGCGTAGAGCAGGCGGAGGTAGTCGTAGATCTCGGTGATGGTGCCGACGGTGGAGCGGGGGCTGCGGGAGGTGGTCTTCTGCTCGATGGAGATGGCGGGGGAGAGGCCGTCGATGGCGTCGACGTCGGGGCGCTCCATCTGGTCGAGGAACTGGCGGGCGTAGGCGGAGAGGGTTTCGACGTAGCGGCGCTGGCCTTCGGCGTAGATGGTGTCGAAGGCGAGGGAGGACTTGCCGGAGCCGGAGAGGCCGGTGACGACGGTGAGGGTGTTGCGCGGGATGGAGACGTCGACGTTGCGCAGGTTGTGCTGGCGCGCGCCGCGGACGGTGATGTGGGTGATGTGTGCGTGGTGAGCGGCTGGGGCACTCTGCGTGTTTTGCGTATTCTGCGTGTTGCTCATAGGGAGTTACGGCCGCTAGACGGCCAAGTTAACAGGATACGGCATGGGTGAATGACTCTGAAGTGGTATAGCGGTATCCGAACAGGCAATATGTCTGCTGAGTTTAGGGATGATAGTCTTCGGCTGGCAGTTAAAAGTACAAGTTTAGGTTATAGCGCGATGACGAGACAACCGTAGCGCGGAAGTTATATTCTGAAAAGACGCGTGAGTGCGGGCGCTTTATGGAGTGCCTGGCGGACTAAGGCAGGGTAGAAGAAATGTTTGTGAATTCGTCCATAGTATTGATTTCAGCGGTGCTTGCTTCGCTGGCGGCGGGTGTTTTGATAGCTTACGGGGTGTGCGTTGCGATGTTCGGGCTGTTCCGGGCGCATGCGCAGCAGGTGGCCGCGGATTCGGCGCGGCGGGTGGGGACTCCGGTGCAGGTTTTACGCGGGTAGTCGGAAACAGGATTTAATGCTGCGTGGGTGATGCAGAGCTTTGGAGTGCTTTCGAAGATTCTGCCGGTTCTTGTCCAAGAAAAATTCTGCTGGTTCTTCTTAAATTAAGACATAAGAGCGGGCGCCTTTAAGAGTGGGCGCGTTCGGCGATCGAAGCGCAGTTATGGGTGCGTCTGTTGCATCTGCTGTTGCTGCTGCAACTGCAGTTGACGGATCTGCTGAAGCTGCTCGTAGATCTGCTGCGGGGTTCTGACGCCGTTGGGGGACTGCTGGTCGGTGGTGTCGGTTGGGGTAGAAGATGCCGCTCCGCCCAATGCGCCAGGCGTAGTTGAGGCTGGGTTGGCTGGAGTGGAGGTCGCGGGCGGAGGCGGTGTGGGCTCAGGTATAGGGTACGAGGGCCTGACTGGAGTAAAGGGCTGGGATACCCTGGGGGCGTTATCGAAGGGTTGAGGGTGGGGGTTTGGGGGCGTAGGGCCGCCAGTGCGAGGAGAGAGGACCAGCTCGATGGGAGCGGCGTTGCCAGCGATGGTGTTGCCGGTCTGGCTGCTCTGAATGATGAGCATGTTGCTGGAGGTGCCGTCGAGCAGAGCGGAGAGGACCTTTGCGGGATCGTCTGGCCCGTAGGTGCCGAAGACTCGCTCGTCGGCGATGCTGCCGGTAACTTTCATGCCGGTTGCGCGCGAGATGGCGCGAAGTATCTGGTCGAGGCTTGAATCATTGGCGGTGACGGATAGGCGGCCTGCGGTGTAGGTGACTGCGGCTGGATGTTCTGTGGATACGCCGTAAGTGACTCGCGGAGCGGGTTGCGCGGGAGTCTGGAGCTGAGACGTCAGCGGAGGATTCGTGGGAGCGTTGGCGGGTAGAGCGGAGGCCGGCCGCTGAGCGTGCATGGGAGAGGCCGCGAGGCCCAATGGGATGAGGGCGCAGAGAGCGACGAGGTGAAGAGGCCGTTCAGTATGGGCATAGGGGTAGGCTATCGATGGACGCTGCATTGGGAAGCACCTCAAGCGAGCGGGTTATGAGTAAGACGCGAAAGTCATCGGAAGGACTCGCGCTTTGCCTGGCAAGATTTTATCTGAAGAGAAGATGGCAGGCGAGAGTTTCATTTTCCGGACAGTTTGGGAATTGGCGAGGGACCGCCCCGGGGCAAGAAGTTGTACTAGACTTACATTTGCCTGTACGGGTCTTCGAGGCGGATGTGGGTGTTCGATTGATGAGCAGAGTGAAGACGACGATATTGCTGGCGGCTGTACTGATATTGCCCGGGATGGTGAAGGCTGAGGTGTGCACGACGCAGTCGCAGATGAAGGCGGCGGACTTTGATGCGTTGAATGCAGCCGCGATGGAGCTGGCGACGAAGGTGCAGGCGGGCGATGCGGCGGGGCTGAAGGCGGAGACGGTGGCGGAGCTGGGGAAGGACTTCGGCGGGATTGAGAATGTTGTGGGGAGTACGGCGCCGAAGGTGAAGGGTGGGGTGCTGACGGTGGAGCAGGTGTACCTGCTGGATGGCTCGGAGCTGAAGCCCGGAGCTGGCGGGGGCTTGCCGGATGCGCAGTTTTTCTGCACGCTGAACAACTCGCCCAGCGAGGTGGATTTTCTGATTCCGCAGCTTCCGCCGGGACGATATGGATTTGCTATCGTCAACAGCAAGAATGCAGAGCCGTGGCGGTTGTCGTTCCTGCTACGGCAGGAGCAGGGCAAGTGGGCGATGGCGGGATTTTATCCGCGGGCGACGATGGCCGCGGGGCATGACGGGTTGTGGTACTGGACCGAAGCCCGGCAGATGGTGAAGCGGAACGAACACTGGAATGCGTGGCTCTATTACCAGCAGGCGGTGATCCTGCTGCAGCCGGCGAATTTTGTGCAGAGCACGCATCTGGAGAAGCTTAGGACGGAGGCGAGCGGAGCTGCTCCGCCGGCATTGTCAGAGGGAGTGAGCCCGTCTGCTCCGCTGGTGGTGAAGGGGACGGATGGAACGGAGTATCACTTTACGAGGCTGGGAGTGGATGACTCGCTGGGGAAGGAAAAGATTGACGTGGTGGCGCACCTGAAGGTGGAGAGCTTAGGAGATGCGGCTGCCGCGCGAAAGGCCGAGCTGGGCGCGATGAACGCGCTGCTGTCAGCGTATCCGGAGCTGCGAAAGGCGTTTCACGGCGTTTGGGTGTTTGCAGAGGCGGCGGGGCAGAATCCGTCAGTGTTGGAGCAGGCGATGACCGATATCCACTAACAATGCAGATACGGGGCCGTATATTTGCTGGTGGATTTGAAGAGGGATTGATGGAGGAGTGGTAGTTTGTCTTTTGTTTTGCCGGGGATGTAAGCGTGGAGAGAGTTACAAGCACCAGAGGACAGCTGCATCCAATTCTCAAATAAAGAAGAGCGATCGTGAGACACGACGAGGCGAGGCGCGATGAGAAAGCTTGAGAAGCCATTGAGCCAGGCGATTGCAGAGCGTCGCGCGACGTCGAGCTTTGACGGAACGCCAATACCGGGGGAGGATTTGCGGCGGATTCTGGATGCAGGGTTGCATGCTCCCAGCGGCTACAACCTACAACCGTGGCGCTTTGTGGTGGTACAGACTCCTGAACAAAAGAAACGACTGCGGGCGGCAAGCTTTAATCAAGCCAAGGTGGAGGAGGCTTCGGCGGTGATTGTGGCTTGCGGAGATGCTGACGGGTGGCGCAAGGATCTGGAACCGATGCTGCAACAGGGGCTGGAACGCGGGATGGCAGAAGGCTATGCAGAGCAGGCGCGAGTGAGCGTGCCGAACTTTTTCTCGAGCTTCAACAGCGACCAGATGAAGGGTTGGCTGAACAAGATGGTGATGCTGGCGTTTACGCACATGATGTTGATGGCGGAGGCGATGGGTTATGACACGGCTCCGATGGAGGGGTTCGAGCAGGACAGGGTGCATGAGGTTTTGCGGCTGCCGCTGAGTTACTGGGTGGTGGCGCTGTTGGCTGTGGGGCACGCGAAGGGCCCGGACAAGTTCGACGGAGGCAGGTTCGAGATGGGGCATACGGTGTTTGGAGAAGAGTTTGGCAAGCCGTTGAAGTGAGAGCCGGGCGCTCGAGTGAACACTAGAGCATGGTGGGGAGAGCGGGTTTGATGAAGAATTTCTGGCGCGGGCTGGTTGCAGTACTTCTGCTGGCAGTAATCGGTGGATTGATTTTTCTGCGGAATCCGCTGTGGGTGAGCGATCAGATAACTCGCTTTCATCTCTGGCGGAGCGGTGTGAAGAGTGACTACATTCAGGTGGGGGAGTACAGGCTGCACTACTTTGAGGCGACGCCTCGTGACGGGAGCGGCGGGACGCCGTTGCTGCTGGTGCATGGGCTGGGTGCTCGCGGAGAGGACTGGGCGGGGCTGATACCGGGATTGGCTGCGGCGGGATTTCATGTGTATGCGCCGGACTTGCTGGGATATGGGCGGTCGCCGCGACCGGATGTGAACTACTCGATCTCGATGGAGGAGGCGACGGTCGTGCAGTTCATGCAGGCGGTGGGACTGAGGCGCGCGGATGTAGGCGGCTGGTCGATGGGGGGATGGATCGCGATGAAGCTGACGCTGGATCATCCGGAGTTGGTGAATCGGCTGGTGGTTTATGACAGCGCGGGAGTGTACTTTCCGGCGGAAGAGGTGGCAGATGTGTTCACGCCGAGCGATACCGCGGGAGTCCGGCATCTGATGGGAGTGCTGTCTCCGCAGCCAGTGAAGATGCCTGAGTTTGTAGCGGAGGATGCGCTGCGCAAGTTGCAGAGGAATGAATGGGTGATTCAACGCAGTGTGGCGCAGATGCTGGCTGGGCGCGATCTGCTGGATTTTCGGCTGCATGGGATTCAGCAGCCGACGTTAGTGGTTTGGGGTTCGCGGGATGATCTGATCCCGCTGGAGGCTGGAAGACGGATTCATCAAAGTATTCCGGGTTCGGTTCTGGATGTGGTGGAGGGGTGCGGGCATCTGGCTCCGATCGAGTGCTCGGGGCCAGTGCTCAAAAGTACGGTGGAGTTTTTGAAGGCGGATCCGGCTATGAGGGGTGGAGAGAAGACGGTGCCTGGGCCGGCTGCGCAGTAGCTAGTCTGCCTGCCATTGGTAGGCTTCAGGTTGGGGCAGGTGGAGGTGGGCGAGGACGCGGTGGACGAACTGGCGGGCCATCTCGGTGGTGGACTGCGGGTGGTTGTAGAGGGTTGGGATGGTGGGGAAGATGGTGGCTCCGGCGTCGGCGGCGAGGGTCATGTTGCGGAGATGGATGCGGTTGAAGGGGGTTTCGCGGACGCAGAGGATGAGCGGGCGGCGCTCCTTGAGGCAGACATCGGCGGCGCGGTGGATGAGGTTGGATGCGAGGCCGTTGGCGATGGAGGCGAGGGTTCCCATGGAGCAGGGAAGGATGACCATCGCAGAGGAAGGATAGCTGCCGCTGGCGATGTTGGCGCCGATGTCGGATTGGGGATGCTGACGGATCTTTTCCGATGGCGCGCCGAGGATTTTTTCGACCAGATGGTTGCGGCCGGTGAGTTGGAGTTCCTCGGCGAATACCCGGAGGGCGTTATCCGAGATGACGAAGTTGATGCGCTCGACGCGCGGATCGGCGGCGAGAGCGCGGAGCATCTCGGCGGCGTAGATGGAGCCACTTGCACCAGTTACGGCCAAGGTGATGTTGGGTGTAAGTGCTGTCACAGGTTGATTATCTCCCATTGATGAGTTGACAGCGGCGACTTTTCAGACCGACCCGTTTTAATAAAATGTGGATGACGAAAACGTTTTACGGAGAGCGAAGCCGCATCTAACCTATTTTCGGGCCGAGAGTGAAAACTATGACAAAGACACCGACTCGAGATACGCCAAAGCTTTTGCGGGCAGGAGGCAGGGTTCGAAGGCTGTTGACGTTCTTGATCGCGGCAACGCTGCTGAGCGGCGGGGTGCGGGCGCGGGCGGCTGTTGCTCTGCTGATGGAGGAGCCGTACGGGGAGTTTGGGGCATTCAATCCTACGGGCCATGCGGCGGTGTATCTGAGCCGCGTGTGTGCAGATTCTCCGACGCAGTTGCGGTTGTGCCACGAGGGCGAGTATGGCGTGGTAATCAGCCGGTACCACAAGATCGATGGCCTAGACTGGATCGCGATGCCGCTGGTTCCTTACCTGTATGCGGTGGACGATGTAAGCCAGATTCCGCTTACCGTGGACAAGGAGCAGGTGCAGGCGCTGCGGGATACGTATCGCAGAGAGCATTTGCTGGATCTGGCTCCGGATAACAAAGGTAAGGCGCCGAAGGGGGAATGGACGCAGCTAGTGGGGTCGTCGTATGACCGGACGATCCACGGCTTCGAGGTGACGAGCACGCAGGAGCAGGACGAGCGTTTTATTGCGCTGTTCAACGACCGCAACAATGTGGGGCATTTCAACCTGTTCTTCCATAACTGCGCGGACTTTTCCGCGACGGTGATGGATATATATCTTCCGCATGCGGTGCACCGGAACTTTATCGCGGACGTGGGGCTGATGACTCCGAAGCAGGTGGCGCACTCGCTGGTGAAGTATGGCAAGCAGCATCCGGAGCTGGAGATGAGCGCGTTCGTGATTCCGCAGGTGCCGGGGAGCATCGGGCGGAGCCACGGAGTGGATGGGGTGACGGAGTCGCTGGTGAAGAGCAAGAAGTACCTGTTGCCACTGGTGGTACTGAGTCCGGAGATAACCGGGGCAACGGTGGTGGCGTACCTGGTCTTCGGGCGGATGAGCCTGCCGAAGGATGCGACGATCTTCGAGATCGGCGACGCGCAGGTGACGGATGCACCGAAGGCGCCAGCGCCGCGGCCGGGATTCGCCGGTCCGTTGTCGATAAGGCCGGATGGAGCGTCAGGAGGCCAGCAGTAAGCCCTAACTCAAGCAGCAGACATTTAGCGCGTGCCTACAGCCCGCCAGGGATCAGGTGGGCAGCCCCAGGCTGGTATAGGTCGCGCCCTCAGCCCGCAAATTCATTCTGCTGTAGGATTCCTGTATGAAAAAGCTCGTGCGGTTTCTCTCCGTTACTTTCCTTGCTGCGATCTCGGTAGCGCCGGTGCATGGACAGACGATGTCGCAGCCGGCTTTGAAGCTGGGTGTGGATTTGCTCAGTGACACCAACGGCACGAATCTTGGTCCATATATGAAGGTTCTTATCTCGGATATAAGGAAGCGCTGGGTGTCGGTGGCGACTCAGGAGGCGGACCAAGCGATTACGAAGCATGAAGAGGCTGTGATTAGTTTGACTATTGCGCCTGATGGCCGGGTTCTGGCGATGCTCCTGGAACCCTCGCACGATGTTGCGCTCGATAGAGCTGCATGGAGCGCGGTGACGGGGACGACTTATGCTCCGTTGCCGGCGGGAATGAAAGATGCGGATTTGAAGCTGCGTGTTCATTTCGCGGTTAATAATTAGAGCGTCGGTGGGTGGTTGGTTTTCAAAGAGCCAGCCTAGATCGGTGGGTTGGTTGTCGGTGCTGGCGGTGGAGAAGGTGATGTGTCGGGACGTGGGTTGTCCTCGATGATGAAGCCGAGACTACATGGCGAAGGCCGACGCGCAGAGGTTGTTGGCTCGGTTATGATCCTCCAGAAGTAACTCCTGCTGCGACTGCGCTCGTTCCTGCTCCAGTTCAAGAGGATCTTTTTAGGAAAGATTGGCTTGACGCCAAAAGGTACAAAAAGTATAACTTTTTATGAGAGGTAATTATGGTATTTGCAACTTATGTAAAGCAAAAGATAAAAGTGGCGGATGAGTTGTATCTGACGCTGGCTCTGCTTCATCGGGAACAGTCGGGAAAGAATTCCTTTTCTATTGCTGAGGTGATCGCTCGGGCGAAGAAAGAAGGCTTCGAGCATGATTCGCAGAGCTTAAGAGCGCATGCCTATGGCCATGCAGCTGCAAACCTCGATCCGAAGGGTAATGGACGTTATCGTATCGTCTTTCGAGAGGAGAACAAGACGGTGCGACTGCTGCAGAAGGGCGACTATGTTCATCCAGATCGGCACATGAAGATGTGGCCTCTTAGAGAGGAAGTTCCGGAGCGATACCACGAGCTTCTGGATTGGGCGAGGGCGCGATATGAGAAGGGCACTGCAAAACCGACGGTGTGGTTGAGTGGGCTATTGGGGCTTCGCGGCGTAGGCAAAGAGCTTTGGAAGAAGGTGGATGCTGACCAATACATCGCGGAGATGCGGGAGGGATGGGAATGAGTCGAGTATTTCTGGACTCGAACATTTTCATCTATTTGATCGAGGACAAGGGACAGCGAGGGCAGGAGGCGGCGGGACTGCTGAGTCGGATGTCACTGCGCCGAGATGAAGTTATTACTTCAGCGCTGTCTTATGGCGAGGTGCTGGCGAAGCCGATTGCGGAGGGTCGTCACGATCTGGTGCAGCTATATGAGACGGCGTTTCGCGATCCGGGAATTACGGTTCAGCCGTTCGATCTGCAGGCAGCTTTTCGATACGCGGAGATTAGGGCGGATAAGAGCATCAAGGCTCCGGATGCGATGCAACTGGCTATTGCTGCGACGGCACGCTGCGATCTTTTTGTAACGAACGATGCTCGTCTGAATCGAAAGGTGATTCAGGGAATTCAGTTCATTACGTCGATGGCGGGCGTTCCTATTTAGCAAAGGCGAGGCCTAGTCTTCGAAGAGCCAGTCTAATTCTCGAACAACCAATCCAGGTTGGGGGGCTGGTTGTTGGTGCTGGTGGTGGAGAAGGTGATGTGGGGGGTGACGTGGGTGTCTTCGGGGATGAAGCCGAGGACTACGTAGGCTCCGGTGCCGAGGTCGAGGTCGTTCAGGCCGGCGGGCAGGGGTTTGGTCCAGACGGTGACGGTTAGGCCCTTGGCGCCGGGGACTACGGCGTTGGGTAGGAAGAGGTTCCACTGCTCGGTGGCGGGGGAGACGTTGACGGCGCGGCTGGAGGTGGACTTGAAGAAGCCTACGAGGATCTGCGCGGGCTTGGAGAGGGTGAAGTGGATGGGGGTGGATTGTCTGGTGGAGACGCGGATGCCGGTGAGGCCGTCTAGCTCGGGGGAGACTGAGGCTATGGAGGCTGGGGAGTCGGTGTAGAGCTGTGCGCCGGGTTTGACGGTGAAGGTTTCGCCTCCGCCGGGGCTGAGGGTGAAGGGGATTTGGGGGAGTTGGGTGGGGGTGGTTGTGGCTGCTGATGCTGCGGCGGTGCCTGAGGCGGATGCTGCTGTGGCGCCTGAGAGGGATGGAGCAGCGCTGCCTGAGGTGTTGAGCGCTTTTAGGCGGGAGTCGAAGACGGCTAACTCTTTTTCGTAGATGGGGAGGAGGTCGCGCCAGTGGTTGGTGGTGGGGCCGCCACGGACGGGGATCTGGCGCTGCGAGGTTTGCATACCGGCGGCGTTGCGGTAGGTTTTGTCGGTGAGGGCGGTGAGCTTCGCGAAATCGTCGACGCTTTGGGCGAGGAGGGTGCGGGCGGCGGTGAGGTGGGATAGGTCGTGATCGTAGCCGAAGAGCATAACCAGTTCGGCGGCCTGGGTCTTGGCGTTGTAGTAGTCCATGAGCGCGGAGATGCAGCGCATGTCGTTGACGATGCGGTTGTACTCGGGGCGGGAGTCGATGGTGATGCCGGGTGAGGCGGCGAGGGCTTCGGTGACGGCTTTGGCAGCGCTGGCGGCCATGTCTGCGGCTACCTTGATGGGGGTCTGGCCGTGGTGGGGCTTGTGGTTGAACTCGTTGGCGACGTACTCGTCGAGGCGCTCTCCGTCGGGGGCGTCCGCGGTCCAGAGGGTCTCGGCGGGGTTGAAGCGCTTGGCGTCGATGAGCTGGGGCATGGTCATGCCGAGGGAGAAGACCTCGCGGTTGCCCTCGGTGATTCCGATACGCGGAAGGAGGGTGGGGGCGGCGATGCCGGAGAGCTCGTAGGCGGCGAGGAGGTGCTCGCCGGTGGCGAGCTGCTCGGGGGTGAGATGGTCGGTGCTGCGGACCCAGTTCTCCGATGAGACGGGGCCGAGGTTGGTGGTGATTTTGTTGTTGGGGACGGCGAAGCGTTGGGCGAACTGCTGGGCCCAGTAGGTGTGCTCGGAGACGGGGTCGAGGTTGGGGTTCCAGGCGTAGCGGGCCCAGGACTGATACCAGATCCAGTCGCGGTCGGTTTGCTGGAGGAGCGGCGTGGTGTTGTCGGCGGAGAAGGGCCAATCCCAGTAGCGGAGCGGGTAGAGGTGCAGGCCTTCGATGCCGATGCGCTGGAAGTTGAGGACAGTCTGGCGGACGAAGTCGGGGTCGCCCCAGCGGAAGGGCTCGAGGTTGGAGAGGAGATGGATGTTGACGATGGTGTTGTTGGAGCCGGCGACCATCTCTTCGAAGCGCTGCCTGACGGAGCCGCGGATGTTGGTCCAGGTGAGCGACTCGCCGTTCCATTTCCACATGGTGTCGAAGTTGGAGTAGATGGCTTTGACGGCGGGCATGACTTTATCGATGTCGGTGGCGTGGGCGCGGATGACGATGGGCGGCTCGGGGAGGGGATGGCCGGCCTGCTTTTCAAGCTGGGCGAGGCCGTCCTTTACGCCGGGGACGATGGCTTCGGTGGCCCACTGGGGGCCGTAGTGGGGGCCGAGGGCCTCGCCGAGGGTCATGAAGATGCCGACGTTGGGGTATTCGCGGATGAATTCGGAGATGCAGTAGCGGGTGTACTCGGTGGCGAGAGGCGTGGGCGCGGAGAGATGGAAGGGGAGGTTGTGGGCGCGGGCGAAGTTGTGCGAGAGGTGAATGTTGTAGAAACCCTGCAGGATCCAGATGCCGCGGCGATCGGCCTCGGCGGTGAGCCAGCGGAACATGGCTATGTTCTGGTCGAGTTGCTCGGTGGGGAGCTCCTGCGCTTCGGGGTATTTGGGGAGCTTGAGGAGCGAGGTGAAGGGATGGCCGCTCCAGATATAGAGAGTGTTGATGCGCTGATTGACGAGCTGATCGAGATAACCGGTCCAGTAGGCCTTGTCGTAGAACCAGGGGAACTCTTTGGGGGTGTAGGGGTAGTCGTACTCGGCGCCTTCGTAGGTGATCTCGGGCTTCTGCATGCCGAGAGCGAAGCCGCGGAGCTTGAGGGCGGGGTGGTCTTCGTAGTCGAGCGTGGCGGGGATGGCGTGGGCGGTGTGGATGCGATTGGCGAGATCGAGCGCACCGTAGAGGACGCCGGAGGCGTCGTAGCCGGTGACGATGATGGTGTCAGGCTTACCTTTTTCGGAGAGACGGCGGAGGAGGTAGGCCTCGGTGGCGTTGGGCCAGAAGGTGGTGATGCGCTTGTCGTAGGGCTTGAGGATGGGGTCGTGGCGGGTGGCGAGGATGATCTGCTCGTTGCCGGGGAGGGACGAGATGGAGGCGCGGAGGCGGTCGGCGGCGAACTGCTCGCGGGGGGTTGGATTGGCTGAGAGCTGGATGTGTGGAGCTGCGAGCGCGGGGAGGGTGAGTGCAGCGAATACAAAAGAGGCGAGGAGATAGAACTTTTTGCCGCGTGAGCGCATGGGCTTGACCATTGGACTGGCTGTTTCCTAATTACTGTTTGAACAATTTGAAGCTTTGCCAGCAAACTGCAGGTCCTTCGACTGCGCCTATGGCGATGAAACTGCCATAGGCTCCGCTCAGGATGACACTTCTAAAAAAGCTCGGGATGACACTCCTAAAAATAGGTCAGACAAGCGTCGCTAGTCCATGACCTGGGGCTTGGCGGCCTCGGTGTTGGGGTTGTGATTGGCGGAGACCTTTTGGAAGACGATGGCCTGGTAGGGCTTGTTGGGCAGATCGATGCGGGACTTGCCGGAGAAGGTGCCGGGGACGGGCGTCATCGTCATGTTGTAGGGATCGATGAGGGTAGCGGAGAAGTTGGCGGTGGTGGGAAGGGGGAAGTCATAGCGGGCGGGGCGGTGGTAGTCGAAGTAATAGAGGATGTTGCCGGCGGCGTCGGAGACGTTGAGGTAGTAGGCGATCTCGGGCTCGTTGAAGCCGGTCCTGGTGAACTTTTCGACGACGCTGCGGAGGAAGGCGATGCGCGGGGGCGATTCGCCGCGGAGACGGCCGGCGTCGGACCAGCTGGACTCGTGGGCGTTGGGGCCGGAGTCGGCGGAGATGAAGACTTCGCCGTGAGAGGCGTAGGCGCCGTGGATGATGGCGAGCCAGAAGCGGCGGGTCATCTCCTCGGCGGAGAGATTGCCCCAGCGGCGGTCGACGTCGCCTTCGTACTGGGGCTCGTCGTAGATGATGGGCTTACGCCAGGCAGCGCGGCGGAGGGCGGATTGGTCGAAGTCCCACTTTTGCAGGCTGGCGTGGGTGACCCAGTACTTGGTGTTGTCGTAGATGGGGCCGGAGTGGTGGATGGAGCGGAGGCGCGAGTAGGGGTCGTTGGCTACGGTGATGCGGAAGAAGCGATCCCAGTCGGACATGGTCTTGGTTTTGATTAGGTCGTACTCGTTGGCGATGGACCACCAGATGTTCCGATATGCGGAAAGTCGGGCGATGGCGTACTTGAGGTAGAAGTCGTCGGCTTCGGGGCCCATGTTCTTGTAGCCCCAGGAGTCGTAGGGGTGGAAGAGGATTAGGTCGGCTTGGACGCCGGCCTTCTGGAGGTCCAGGATGCGGGATTCGACCATCTGGAAGTAGGCGGGATTGAAGCGGGTGAGGTCGTTGACCTTGTTGGCGCGTGGGAAGGGGAGGATCTGGGTCTCGATGTCGAAGCCGAGGCCCTTGGGAAGAAGGCAGACGCGGGACTTATTGAATTTGGCCTGGATCATGCCGTCGAGGGAGTTCTTGTAGTTTTTCTCGGGCGTAAAGAGGTAGGCGTAGGTGGTGGTGCCGAAGGGAAAGTAGGGCGTGCCATCTTCGTACTGGAAGTGGAACTCGCGAGTGACGGTGACGGGGCCGTGGTTGCCGGGCGATGACGCGGTGCAGGTGAAGGCGCCGGTTTTGTTGGCGAGCTGCGGTGCGGAGCTGGCGGTGGTGTAGGTCCAGCGGCCCTGGGCGTCGGGGGAGAAGCGGATGCGGTAGGCGCCGTCGCCGTCGTAGAAGCCGGTGACGGGGACGGAGCGGTGCTCGAGGGTAAAGGTAGCGGTGAGGGTGACCTCTTTGTAGGGGTTGCCAGTGGCTGGGCCGGGGAGGGCGACTTCGAAGAGACCCCACTGTTCGATTTGAGCTACGTGATCCGGGGCCGGGGTAGGCGCGGCGTTTAGCGAGGGCTGGATGCCGGCGGCGATGGTGGCGGCGCCTAGTTTTAAGAGGTTTCTGCGGTCCATTTAGGGAGTGCCTTTCAGTCGATTGCAGGATGATGGTTGCTCGAATGAAGGGGAGTGTCAATTGCGTAGTGAAAGTTAAGAGAGTAAAACGGAGTGCGTAGACGGAGAAGTGCGGATTTGCGGTTTTCGGAGCGGATTTTCGATTCGCCGGGAGCTGAAATTTGCAACGAAAGAAGGGCAATGTATTCTTTACGAGAGTTAGCGGACGGGCGTCATTTTGAAGCGCGCTGAAACGAAGGTGAACGTGGGACAGAACGGTACAAGGAGCACGATGAAGAGCACAGCGGTTGCCGCGGGGAAGACGGACAAGGGAGCACGGCGCAGAGCTCCGAAGTGGGTGCTGCAAAACGGCGGAACCGGCGGGCAGTCGAACGATGAACAGTACTACATGCGGTCCATCGGACGGGCGCTGGATGTGCTGAACTGCTTTGACGGCGTGACACCGCTGAACCTGAAGGAGATTGTGGCGCGGATCGATCTGCCGGAGTCGACGCTGTTTCGCGTGCTGCTGACGCTGGAGAAGCATGAGTATCTGATGAAGCACAGGGATGGGACCTATCAGCTGACGCCGAAGCTGATGTTTGGCTGGCTGGTGGAGGCGGCGAACCGGTTGCGGGGGCTGGCGCAGCCGGAGATTGAACGGCTGGCGAACCGGTTCAATGAGACGGTGAGCATGGCGTATCTGTATGACGACCGGATTCATGTGATCGAGTGCAGAGAGACGTTCCATGAGATTCGGATGAGCAACAAGGTGGGGCGAGTGCTGCCTCCGCATTGCAGCGCGATGGGCAAGGCGATTACGGCGTTCCAGGAGCGGGAGCTTTCGGACCGGATTCTGGAGGTTTATGGGCTTACTCCGCGGACGGTGAAGACGATTGTGGATCGGCGGAAGCTGTTCAAGGAGTTGGAAGAGGTGCGGAAGACGGGTATCGGGTATGACCGTGAAGAGTCGATACGGGGTGGCGTGTGCATTGGGGCGGCGGTGCGGGCGTCGGGGAAGCCGGTGGTGGCGGCGATCAGCGTGTCGACGCCGCTGGTGCGGATGACCAAGGAGCGGGAGAAGGAGATTCGCGCGGCGGTGCTGGAGGCCGCGGATGCGATTGCGCTGCTGGGGAGCGCAGGGCCCGCAGCGGTGGCGGATACAGCGAAGTAAACAGGCTTTTTAGCGGGGAATGCAGGGAGTCGCGGCGAGGTTGCAACTCGTTCGAGTCTGCCTGCGAATTTGCCTGCGACAAAAAACGATAACAAATGGTTCTTAAAATGAGAAGCCGGTTCTGTATTCCGGTTTGTAGACTTCTGCGCGTAAGAAAAGCGTATCCAATGGCGTTGTGAAAGTTTATGTACTGACGGCCAAGATCGTATCCAGGCGAAGCGGTTTTTATCTTTAAGGGAGAGCATTCCGAGATAGTCATGAAAGTAAAATCCGGTTTTGAAAGTTGAGCTTGATATTGGTCCAGGCTGCTGCCTGGCGTTGGGTTTGCTCGAAGAAAATCTGTGTTGCGAAGTCAGCAAGGAGACTGCAAATGAAGCGGATTATTTTCACTTTGACGATGTTGATGTGCGTTGTGTCCTTTGGCCAGGAGTTTCGCGGAGCCCTTACGGGCCAGGTTACAGATCCGACGGGGGCCGTGATTCCGAATGCGGCTATTATCGTTACGAATGAGGGCACGGGGGCTGTCTCAAAGACAACGTCCGGTGGAGACGGCTTATACACAGTCCCCTTTCTGGTGCCGGGAAAGTACCGGATTAATGTCAGCCTTAAAGGGTTTACGTCCTATCTGCATACGGGTATCGAGATTTTGACGCAACAGACGATCACAGAAAACGTCAAGCTCGCCATTGGGACAGATACGGAGACAGTGACTGTGACGAGCGGCGCGCCTTTGATTGATGTAGCGACTGCCTCTACGGGGCAAGTGCTTACGGAGGAAGAGATCAACGACCTGCCGAGCAACGGGCGGAATCCGCTTGCGTTTGCGCGCGATGCATACGGAGCCATTCCAAAGATGAAGCATGCGACGGCCGCGGCTACGCCATTCGCAAACTCAACCGCGGACGACTTCTCTCTGGGGGGCGGACTTTCGTCGTCGAACGAGTTGCTGCTGAATGGCGTGCCGAACATGCAGGACAGCAGCCGTACCGCCGGCTATAGCCCATTCATGGATGCGGTGAATACGATCCGAGTGGATGAGTTCAACGCCAATGCCTCCACCGGTGATACTTCCGGTGGCACCGTCGATATAACGACGAAGAGCGGCACCAACCAGTTTCATGGATCCATCGCTGAGTTTTATCAGGATTCGAAGGTAGGAACGGCTAGACCTTATCTTGGCAGTGCGGTTGTGAGCAACCATTACAGTCAGTTCGGCGCCACGCTTGGCGGCCCCATCTGGATTCCGAAGGTCTTCAATGGCCGGAATAAACTGTTCTTCTTTTTTGCGTTCGAAGGATATTCCGGTTCAACTCCTCCTACGTCCGTCGTCAACGATGTGCCGACCTGCGCTGAGCGCGGGCAAAACGCTCCCGCCAGCGGCAGCCGCTTCTGCACAGACAATCCCGCGGGCACACCAGACTACCCCGATTTCTCGCAGACGCTAACAGCCAGTACGAGCAATCAGCTCTACGATCCCTATTCCACGACGGGAAGTGGCACGAGCAGTTTTAAGCGCGCCGCGATTACTGGGAATAAGTTCGCCAATGCGATCAACGCTTCGGGTGGGGTGGGAATTCCTCTAGACCCAATTGCACGGAACCTGCTGGCTCTGGTGCCAGCCCCCAACGTTCCCGGGGCGCTCGATGGAGAGGACAACTACTCTGTTCTGACGCCCAATCCTGCCGACTACCGGTCTTATCAGGGACGCCTGGATTACAATATCAGCTCGTCCAATAAGCTCTTCGGTGAAGCGCATCGAAGCAAATATCTGACTTCAGCGAGTGATGTCTACGACACAGCCGGCAGCGGCACGATTACAGATCTCACGTTATTCGGCCTGGTAGGGGATGACATACAGACTTTCAATCCTACCCTGACTTTGGATACACGCGTCGGCATGAGCCGCTACTCGAATCTGAACTCGGAGAAGAGCGCGGGTATCAGCCCAAGCGCCTATGGCTTTCCCGGTTATATTGCCAGCAACTCAACCACGCTGGCGATCCCGGTAATCAAGTTCACCGATGCTACCGCCAACATGCCGGGGATCAGTTCCACACCGGGGACCATCGAGCTACAGGATACGATCCAGTTCTTCAGTATGTTGTCTAAAGTTCACGGACGCCACACCTTCAAGGGGGGCGTGGACATTCGCGCGCAAAAGCAGTCCAGTCTCTCGCCGGGCTCTGCAAATGGAACTTTTACCTTTGCAAATATCAGCACCAATAACCCAGTGTCGCAAGTCAACACGACTGCGTCGGGTAATACTGGCAACCCGAAACCGGCGAATTTCGGGAGTGCGTATGCGCTCTTCGATATGGGCATTCCCACCAGCGCCAACCAGGGAATTGCGATTCCATACCAATACAACAACTGGTACTCAGCCTACTTTTTCCAGGACGATTGGAAGGCTGCGGCCAATCTGACGGTCAGCATGGGTCTCCGCCTGGAACATGAGACACCTTTGAACGAGAGCGGCAATCGCATGGTAGTGGGATGGAATCCGACCACGGTCAATGCGATCACTACGGCATCACAGGCTGCATACGCAGCCAGTTATGCGGCTGCCCCGGGCGTGCCTGATCTGCCGTCGAGTATTACAACGACCGGCGGCACGATCTATGCCACGCCATCCCACCGCAGTCCGTACTCTACGGCTCCGCTATATGTGAGCCCGCGAATCGGTGTCGCATGGGCACCTGCTTCGTTGCACGGCAAGACCGTGTTCCGTCTCGGCCTTGGCATCTACAACAATCCCTTTAGCGATTACAGCGGGAATGCCGGTCCGTCTTACGGCTTTACCGCGTCCAGCAGTCTGATTCAGAACGGCACGATAACGTCCAATACGTTCACTCCATTCACCTCGCTGGATGACCCCTTTCCAACTTGCACGACCTGTGCGATCCCTCCCAATCCGATCCTGCAACCTGTGGGAAGCGGATACGGGATCAACCAGAATCTGGGTATGGCCATGAGTTTTGCCGCGCCGGTCAAGGTCCCTTACACGGAACGCATCAGTGTTGACGTCCAACATCAGTTCGGCCGCGACTGGATGCTCGAAGTCGGCTATATCGATGCGCATGGCGTGCATCTTTCCTACTCCAACGCGATCAGCTCCACACCCTTGCTGCCTTATTTGAGCAGGAGCCCATACCTGGATGCCACAACAACGTCGAACCTGAGCTCGACCGGCACTGGATATGGCATTGCCAATCCGTTCAAGGGATTGGGCGCGCCTTATACTAACGGCTCCAGCAATCAAACTGCCGCCAAGATTTCTGCTGCTGCTGCTTTACAGGCTTATCCGGAGTACAGCGGAGTGACGGAGACACTTACTCCGGGTAACAGTACTGAGTTCGACGCTTTGAATATGCGCCTGCAAAAACGCATGTCCAACGGATTGGACCTGAACGTCCTTTCGACTTACTCCAAGCTGTTGACCGGCGCACAGAACAATGCAGGCGGGCCGCTGAACTATCAGGAAAACAGCTCCGACTTCCCCTGGAAGGTCAATGTGACCGCGATCTATCAACTGCCTTTTGGAAAAGGGAAGAAGTGGCTGAATAATTCGCGTGTTCTGGATGCGGCAGTAGGCGGGTGGGAGTTCTCCACGATCTATGGATTCTTATCCGGTGCTGTTATTTCCTGGGGTAACGCGGTGTATCAAGGAAATGGCACGTGGAATGATTTTCACAATAATCCACACCAATATACGCTCAACAATAATGGATTTAATATCGCAACAATCCTGAACGCCAAGACAAACAGTAATTATTCAGCACTGGCGCCGAATGCATATAACTACCGCACCTTTCCTCAGAACCTCCTGCGGCAAGACCATGAGAACAACTTCGATTTTTCAGGCATGAAGAGTTTTCATTTCTTTGAGACGGCATTGCTGCAACTGCGCGTCGACGCCTTCAATGGATTCAACCGCCCGCAATTTACGAATGCTAACGTATCCACGAGCTCGGGTTCGTTTGGTAACATTAATAACGTAGCGACCGGCGCTAACGCGCGGCAGTTGCAGGGAGGGCTGCACTTCATCTTCTAAGGGAACTGAACTAACAAATGAGTGGAGGCGATGCTTGATGCATCGCCTCTTCTTTTTGTTGTAATTGTCTGCACCGTCTGGATCTTAATCGTGAGATTGGGCTTCTTTTTACTTATTTGGTGATGGGTTCGCCGGCGCCGGGTTTGGCGTCGCCGTACTCGACGGGGCCGGCGGTGGGTTCGATGCCGGAGTTCTTCATGATCTCCCGGGCTTCGGCGGGCCACTTGCCGTCGGTGATGTAGTGGTCGTTGAGGATGAGGTTGTTCTGGTAGTTGGTCCAGAGGCCGCCGACCTTGTTGCTGTCGTGGTAGTTGTCGTCGGCGGTGTTGTCGGGGGAGATGCGGAGGGGGTAGGCGGCGTGGACGGTGTTAACGTTGAGCCACTCGCCTTCGGGGTCCTGTACGACGTTCTTGCGGACCATAATGTAGCGGGAGCCCTCGTCGAGGTAGAGGCCGATCATGCCGCTGTTGTCGAAGATGTAGTTCTCGGTGATGAGGGTGCCGGGGCTGGCGGAGAGATTGTAGATGGCGCCGCCGTCGTGGAAGAAGCTCTTGGCGCCGTGGACGCGGTTGTTGGCGACGACGACGTCGCGGTGGGTGGTGGGGGTATCGTAGACGAGGTTCTGGGGCCAGTCGTAGCCGTGCATGCGAACGCGGTAGTTGGGGTTGCCGTAGGCGTCGTGCATGCCCCAGCCGTAGCCGATGTCGATGGCGTCGTAGGGGACGTCGGAGACGTCGTTGTGGAGGATGATGCGCGCCTTCGACGTAGGTGCTGAGGATGGCGCTGTTGTCGCGGAAGTCTTTGCTGACGGAGTGAATGCGATTGTTGCTGATGATGAGCTGGCGATTGATCATGCGCGGATCGCGGGGGTGATGGGCGTCGCGACGGACGCCGCCGGCGAGGATGGCGCCGCCGGCGTAGTCGGTGAAGACGCTAGCGGGTGATGGTGATGTCGCCGGTGCCGAGGCCGGCGCCGGTGAGGTTGGCGTCGGCGTCGTTGCCGATGCCGAGGGCGTACTGGCCGAGGTGGGCGAAGATGTCGTTGGTGAAGGTGATGCGCTGCGCGGCGGCGACCTGGATGGAGGCGGGCATCTGGCTCCACTCGTTGCGGACAGACTCGAAGGCGGTGCAGCCCATGCGGCATTCGGTGAGGGGATTGGCGGGATAGGCGAGGGCGCGGCCGGTGAGGAAGGAGCCGCTCTGCTGGCTGGCGTAGCCCTCTTCGGTGGCGGGGCCGAGCCAGGTGGTGTGAGAGAAACGGATATTGCGGAAGGTGAGGTCCTGGATGAGGGTGTCGAGGCTGTTGCCGATGGCGAGGAGGGCAGTGAGGCGGGGGAGTTCGACGTGCATGGTGTTGATGTCGGCGCCGGTGGGCGGGCGGAGATAGAGCTTGCCTTTGGCGGGGTCGATGATACCACTGGCCGGGCTGGGTGAGGAAGGCGAGGGAGTTGGAGAGGTAGAGTGCGAGAGCTCGGGGTGGTAGGGGGCGTCGATGTCGTCGTAGCCCCAGAGGTTGTTGTTCCAGGCGGGCTGCTTCATGACTAAAGTCAGGGCCGCGGCGCTTGTGCGATTGGTCACTTTTTCGACGGGGGAGAAGCGGTCGGTGAAGAAGCCGGTGGACTCAAGCATGAGGCGGTTCTGGTCGGGGAGCTTGGCGAGGTAGTCGTAGGTGGGGTCTTTGAAGGTGATGCCTTCGAGGGTGAAGTCGACGGCGGAGCGGGGGATCTCGATGGAGGCGATGGTGGCGAGTTTGTCGTCGACCCATAGCTGGCGGGAGTCGGTGCCGACGGGGACGTTGGCTACGTAAATTTGTTTGTCCTTGTCGAAGAGGGTCCAGCCGGTGACGGGGATGGCGCCGGAGATGACGGGGCTGGCATCGGTGGCGGCGGTCCAGGTGACATGGTGGCCGTTGCGGCCACCGTCGAGTGCGGTGAAGATGAGCGAGCGCTGGAGGCGATAGATGCCGGTGGCGAGCTGGACGGTGACGTCGTGGTCGGCGTTGATCTCGCGGACGGCGCGTTGGGCGCGCTCGAGGGTTTGGAAGGGATGGTCTGCGGTGCCGGTGGCGTTGTCGTCTCCGGTGGGGGAGACGGCGATGATGACGGAGTTTGAGGGACGGCGTTGGCCGAGGCCGCCGGAGGAGAAGGTGGCCGTGAGGGCGACGGCTGTGAGGAGAGTTCTGAGAGTGGGGTGGTTCAGGTTCATGAGATTCTCTTTGCCTCAGTGACTGGTGCTTCGCGTGCCTGCTTAAGAACTCGGCATTATTGCTTCGCGTGAACTTTTCTTACTATCAACTTTTCTCCGGTGTAGCGGACGGTGTGTTGCTCGGTGTGATATTCGGAGATGAAGACGATGGTGTAGTCGCGTTCGTTGATGAGTTCAGGGAATGTGCCTTTTCGTGCGGCGAGGGTGAGTTGATTTTTCGATTCGCTCCAGGTGATGTGAACGAGAGCGTAGTTGCCTGATTCGTAGTCGTAGGTGTCGCCTGCATCTTCGTAGAGGGTGAACTCTGCGTCGGCTCCACAGTACACCCGAAGCTCGTAGGGTGCATTGGGAACTTCGTCTACGTATTGCATGACTGGGGACATGGGCAGGATGGAGCCTGCGCGAGCGTAGAGCGGGATTGTTTCGAGGGGGGCGGTGGCTGTGAGGGTTTGGCCGCCTTCGTGGAGGGTGTTGGTCCAGAAGTCGAACCAGAGGTGGCCGGTGGGGAGATAGACGAGGCGGGTTCTGGGGGTGTTGTGGATAGGTTGGGAGTTGGTGGTGTAGTACATCGGTTGGGTGACGGGGCAGATGAGGAGCGCGGGGCCGAAGAGATATTGATCGGTGATGTTGTGTGTGGTGTGGTCTTGGGGGAAGTCGAGCGCGAGGGCGCGCATGAGCGTTTGGCTGCGCAATGTGACCTGCGCGGCGAGTGAGTAGATGTAGGGGATGAGGCGATAGCGCAGGCGGATGTAGGCGGCGATGGTGTCGTAGAAGGGCGTGCCTTGTTCGCCGAAGCGCCAGATCTCGCGGGCTACGTCGGTGCCGTGGGAACGGAAGACGGGGAGGAAGATTGCATACTGGAGCCAGCGGGTGTAGAGCTCCCAGTAGCCGAGATCGCTGCTGCCGGTGTCGTTGAGGTCGGGCTCTAGGGCGTCGGCGGGAGTCAGGCCGCGGGTGCCTTGCGGGTAGTCGCCGCGCCAGAACCACAGCGTTGGGTCATTGTTGACGAAGAAGCCGCCAACGTCGACGGTCCAGTAGGGCTCGCCGGTGGCGCAGAAGTTGAGGCCCTCGGGGATGCAGCGGCGGAGGGCCTCCCAGGTGGCGGAGATGTCGCCGTTCCAGGTGATGGTGGCGTAGCGGTGCTGGCCGGCGTAGGAGGAGCGGGTGAGGTTTACGACGCGCTTGTTTGCGGTGGTGCGGCGCTGGCCATCGTAGATGCCCTGGGAGTGGAGGAGTGAGTAGATGTTGATGGCGCCGGGATCGATGTACTGCTCGGATTGTTGCACGTTGATGGCGAGGCGGCTGTGGGGTTCGGGTTTGACGGCTCCGGACCAGTCGGCCTCGAAGGGTTCAGTGCAGTCGGACCACCAGGCGTCGATGCCCTGGCTGAAGAGACCGCGGTTGGCCTGGCGCCAGTAGAGGTCGCGGGCTTCGGGAAGGAAGGCGTTGTAGGTAGATTGATTGCCGAGCATGAGATCGTGGGCGAGGAGCTCTTTTTGATCGGGGCAATCGCCGGTCATGATGGGCCAGATGGAGACCATGAGGCGCGCGCCGAGATCGTGGAGTTCGTCGGTGAAGGCGGTGGGGTCGGGGAAGCGCGCGGGATCGAGAGATTTTTGTCCCCAGCCGGCGCCGTTGGGCCAGGACTTCCAGTCGAGCACGATGAGATCGAGGGGGATGGAGCGGCGGCGATACTCGCGGACTACATCGATGATCTCGCGGGCGTTGACGTAGCGCTCTTTTGATTGCACGTAGCCGAAGAGCCACTTGGGTGGGAGTGGAGTCTGGCCGGTGAGGAGATGGTAGTTGCGGGTGATGTCGTCGAATTTTTCGCCGTGGATGAAGTAGAAGTCGAGCTCGTCGACGACGTCGGCCCACCAGTAGGAGCCGAGGGCGTCGTCGTGGAAGGTCATGAGGGAGCCGCAGTCGAGGAGGACTCCGTAGCCGCGGGTTGAGACGAGGTAGGGGACTACGGCTTTCATGTTCTGCTGGTAGAGCTCGCGGGAGCGGCCTCGGAGATTGCCGAAGCCTTCTTCGTGGGAGCCGAGGCCGAAGAGGGCTTCGTCTTCGCTGAAGACGAATTCCAGTTTGGCTTCGAAGGCGTTGCGGTCGAAGACTGTTTCGTAATTTGTCGCGGAGGCGCGGGCGCCGTCGATGCTTTGACCGGAGGCGATGAAGGTGTCTTTGCTGAAGATGTTGCGATGTATCGGCTTCGAGGTGAGCCACTTTCCTCCACGATCTGGCTCGCGCACCAGGAGATTTTCGTTTGCGTCGAGATAGCGGATCGCGCCGTATTGCTTGTCGATGATGATTGTTAGGGCGGGTGTTGAGACGGTGAAGGATTCGGCGATTTCGTGGAGAATGTATTTTGTGTAGCTCTGTTGCATGGTGACGATGAGGCTGGGGCGGGTCTCGAAGGGCTTGTCTTCGGTGAAGGTGATGCGGGCGATGGACTCTGTGATAAAGGCGATGCGGAGGCGCCTCTTGTCTGAGGTGAAGACGGCGGCACCGTGGTTGCTTTCGAGATCGTACATAGGTTGAGATGATGGCTAGGTGCTGCTGCTGATTGCTGCGGCGACTGCGCGGCGTTGTTCGAGGTCCTGACGAATCTGCGGCTCGAGGCGCTCATAACGGTGATAGAAGAGGACTGGAATGACGGCTAGCGCGTAGCAGAGCGCGGGGAGCCAGATAAAGCTGAGCTGGATGCCGAGGAGCGAGTGCGTGGTCTGCTCGACGTTGGGGACGTAAGCGTAGCGGGACAGAATCCACGCAGGGAGCGCTCCGCCGAGGCCGCTGCCGGCTTTGAGGCAGAAGGCTGCGCCGATTGCGGTGAGAAGGCCGACGGCGCGGATGCCGCTCTTCCATTCGCCGTAGTCGACGCTGTCGGAGAGTACGGAGAAGGGCATTGCCATGGCTACTCCGCTAGTGAGGAAGCCAGCGATCCAGCCGGCGAGGATGATTGGCTTGGAGCTGCCGGGGACTCCGAAGTAGAGGATGACTTGCGATAAAGCTGAACCGATGAGAGCGATGACCCAGACATTTCGCTTGGAGGTGCGGCGGCAGAAGTAAGGCATGAAGAGGATGGTTGCGAGGGAGATGAAGTCGAAGCTGTTGGCGATGGAAATTAGATCTTTGCGGTGCATAACGTACTGAAAGAAGTAGGGTGCGGCGGAGATGCGCGAGATGAAGGCTATCCAGAAGAAGAGGCTGCTGATGAAGATGATGAGCCAGGGGCCGTTGCCGCGGAGTGCGCGCAGGCTGTCCTTGATGGAGATGCGCTTTTTATGTTCGGGGACTATCTCTTCGAGATTTCGGAAGGCGAGCAGGTAGAGGAGGATGGTGCCGGTAGCGTAGATGGGCATCACAATCATGAAGCCGCGGCGGTCGTTGCCGTGGCCGAGGAGCGTGACGAGCTTTAGCAGTGTCAGGTTGACGAAGAGAACGCCGAGCTTGGAGCCGAACATGCGGAAGGTGGTGAGGGTTACTCGCTCGTGCGAGTCCGGCGTAAGCGCGGAGAGGATTGATGTGACCGGTGTGTTGATGCCGGTGTAGAGGATGCTGCAGATGACGTAGGTGATGGCGGCGTAGACGATCTTGGCGGTGGGGCCGAGGTTCGGGGTTGCGAAGGTGAGGACGCCGAAGACGGCGAAGGGAACGCAGAGCCAGAGGAACCAGGGGCGGCTCTTGCCCCAGCGGCTGTGGGTGCGGTCGAAGATGATGCCCCAGACAGGGGCGTCGATGGCGTCGATGCAACGAGCGAAGAGAAGGATGGAGCCTGCGGCTGCGGCGGAGATGCCGTACACATCGGTATAGAACTTGAGGAGATAAAACGAGATGACGCAGAAGATGAGCTGGCCGGCGATTTCGCTGGAGGTGTAGCTGAGGCGGCGAGTGAGAAGCGAGTGCTTCACGCGCAGCGGCTGTGCAGGGGTTAGACCTTGCGGAGCCGTTTGAGTGGTGACGGTCGAGCCACCGGCGCTTTCGACACTCACATTCCCCTCCAACCCCTCTGACCGGCCCTGTGCGCTAGGCCGCGTCCTTCTTTTTGTCGGGGAACGGGCCGTAGTTCTCGGCGGTGTCGGTGGAGTGATCGTAAATGTTTTTACCGTCCTTCAGGAATGGCGTTGCGAGAGCCCAGGGCTTGCCATCAGGACGATAGATGGGAGCGGCGCTGTACTGAGGGAGATAGATGCGGCGCATGCGTCTCGGTCTGATTGGGGCCGCTGCGGTGGAAGACGAAGCTGTCGAAGGCGACGATACTGCCGGCGGGAACAATGACCGCGTCACCGGGGTCGCTGCCGGTGTAGCCGATGAGATCGTTGGTGCCCTCTTCCTTGGTGTGATCGATAATCTGGCCGCGCGTGCCTGCACGCGAGTGAGGCAGCAGGTAGACGGTGCCGTTCTCTTCGCTGACGTCGTCAAGCGTGCACCAGCAGGTGACGTAGGGCTTGTGGCTGGTGGTGGGGTCGTACCATTTGACGTAGCCGCTGTCCTGGTGCCAGGAGAACTTCATCCCTTGCTCGGCGCCTTTGACGACCCACTGCTCGTGGAAGAGGTAGGCGTCGTCGCCTACGGTGGCTTTGGCCACTTCTGCCATGAGATCGCTGAAGATGAACTGCCAGAGGCGGCTGCTGAGCCGGTAGCGGTTGTTGATGAAGTAGCGTTTGCCGCGGTGGCTGAGGTTCTCGGTCTGGACGCTTTTGGCGTCCATGAGGGAGTCGTAATAGCCGAGATAGTAGGAACACTCTTCGCGCAACATGCTCAGCATGGCGGGAGGAATCACCGCGGGCAGAATCATATAGCCCTCGGTGCGGTAGAGTTCGCGCTGCTGCCCGGAGATATAATCATGTGCGGAAGTGTACGCAGCCGATGTTACAACAGGCTTCTCATTTTGCCTCCAAATTGTTATCGTTTTTTGTCGTCTATGCGAGAGATTCTTCACATCCCGGCGCGGCTCGATGGAAGGATATGGTGCTATCGCAGCCCGAGTCGCAGCAACCAGCGGCATCACCATGCCGAGCTGGAACTGAACCTGGTTACGCGAGGGTTGGGGACGTACCTGCTAGGGAATCGCCGCTATCAGATACGGCGCGGAGATCTGCTGTGGCTGTTTCCGGCGCAGGAACATGTGCTGTTCGAACAGACTCCGGATTTTGAGATGTGGATTGCGGTTTTCAAGCACAAGGCCATCAAACGAGTCGCTACCGATGCGGTTGCGCGGGTTCTACTAGAAGATGAGTTCGTAGGAGAGTGCTGCCGGAGGCTGGCGCATCACGACCTGGGACGACTGGAGGAGCTGTTTCGGGATTTGGATGGAACGGAAGAACGGCCCGGGTTGTTGAATGCAGGGTTGAGCTATGCGCTGCTGAGTGCGTGGCGCTGCTTTGATGGCGCGGCGGATGTTCCGGTGCGCGATGTGCATCCGGCGGTCGAACGGGCGGCACGTCTTATACAGGACGGCGCTACGACGCTGGGGCTGGAGGAGTTGGCGCAGCGGGCGGGATTGAGCCCGGCGAGGCTTAGCCGGCTCTTCAAGGAGCAGACCGGGTTCGCGATGGTGGACTTTCGCAACCGGCAGCGGGTGGAGCGCTTTCTCGACTTATATGGCACGGGGCAGCGGCAGACGATGCTGGATGCGGCGCTGGAGGCCGGGTTTGGGAGCTATCCGCAGTTCCATCGGGTGTTCAAGGCAGTTACGGGCTCTTCGCCGAATGACTACAGGCGGCGTGAGATCGGGTAGTGAGCTTAGGTGGTGAGCTTCTTCCAGAGATCGTCGATCAGGACGCGGAGGATCTTGGCGTCTTCCCAACTATTGGGGAAGGTGGAGAGCGCGTAGCCGCCTTCGACGGGACCGAGCTCGGGGCAGATGAGGATCTCGCGCGCGGTATTGCGATTGCCGTCGAGCCAGCAGGTGAGCAACGCTTCGGCGAAGGGGAGCCAGTCGCGGACCTCTGGGGTTAGATCTCCTTTGGCGTTGGTGATGGGCACTTGAACGTGATGACCGTTGAAGGGACGGAAGTGGAACTGCTGGGCGCGCTGGATGAGATCGGGGCGGACAATGAGGCGATCTACGAAGTTGGATGGTACGAGATGTTTTACGACGGCGAAGTGGGAGAAGTCCCAGGAGATGGAAAGGAGTTCGCCGGTGGCGACGTAGTAGGCGTCGGCGAGGGCGTAGGTTTTTTCGGGGGTTTCGGTGCAGGTGCCGCGGTGCGACTCGATGGCAGGCTCGAGGCCGAGGGGCTTGGCTTGCTGCATGAGGGTGAGGGTGAGATCGAGAGCTTCGGGAGTGAGGACGTTGTCCGCGGCGAGCTGGACGTTGACGTGGTGGGCGCCGTATTGCTTGAGGTCGGCGAGGATCTGGGGGAAGTCGGCTGCGTTGCCGGAGGCCATGCCGCCGACGAAGATGAGGTCACGATCCAGCGCGCCTAGATGGAGTTCTGGGCTTGGAGCCCAGCAGACACCGTCGAAGCCTGCGGCTTTGATGGCGGTGAGTTTTTGGTCGAGTGTCCATTCTGCTTCGCGCGTGGGGTATTGCATGAGGGTCCAGAGGTTGGCGATGTGGCGCAGGACGGGTTTCATCGAAGCCTTTCAGGTGGGCGTAATGGTGATTGGGGAGAAGTTGATCTTTCAGAAAGGATATCGTGAGGTGCATGGCCGGGTGGTTCCAGGAAACGGAATCCTCGCCCAAGTCGAGAGAAACACTGTAGGGAAGCAGCTTGTAGCGATTATTCTCAATATGCTGCGAATTTATAAGAAAAGAGATTTTATTGATGGAGATGCCGTGAAGAGACTTGTACTGGGATTGATTTTGCTGGCTGGTGCGGCAAGTGCCGTGGCGCAGAGTGGACTGATCTTTCAGCCGCTGGCTGCAGGGGAGAAACCGGCTAATGGGATTACGCGTGACGCTCATGCGTCGACCGTGGTGGAGCTGAAGGACGGCGATGTGATGGTGGCGTGGTTCGGCGGGACTGCTGAAGGCGCGAATGATGTGGTGATTCATGGGGCGCGTCTGCACAACGGAGTGTGGAGTGGGGTGGTGGAGTTGGCGAAGGCGGACAATGTAGCGACGTGGAATCCGGTGCTGTTTCATACGAAGGATGGAAAGCTGTGGCTCTACTACAAGTATGGGACGAGGCCGAGTACGTGGAAGGGCGCTCGGAAGTGGAGCGCAGATGAGGGAAAGACTTGGTCGGCTGAGGAGGATCTGCCGGATGGGATACTGGGGCCGATCCGCGCGAAGCCTTTGATTCTTGAGGATGGGACGATTGTTAGTGGGTCATCTGTCGAGAATGGAAAGTGGAACGCGTGGATCGAGCGCTCGACGGATAATGGCAAGACGTGGACGAAGTTCGGGCCGATTACTGTGCCGGAGGCGTTGGATATTCCGGATGCTGGCGCGATTGCGGCGAGTCAGCAGGTAGATAAACCGGTGCCGGGTGAGGCGATTCACACCAAGCTTTATCCGCCGGCGAAGGAGACGATTGGGATTATTCAGCCGGTGGTGGTGCCGATGGGGGGGCATCACCTGCGGTTCTTCGCGCGGTCGCATACGAAGGCGCAGCGGATTGCGATTGCGGACTCGATGGATGATGGGAAGACGTGGACACAGGCGCGGTTTATCGATGTGCCGAATCCTTCGGCGGGCATTGATATTGTTCGGCTGAGGGATGGGCGGTATGTGCTGATCTACAACAACAGCTACAACACGCGGTCCCCGCTGAATTTGGCGGTGAGCACGGATGGCGAGCACTTCAGGATGTTCAAGACGCTCGAGGATACGCCGGGGCAGTTTTCGTATCCGGCGCTGATACAGGCTAAGAATGGGGATCTGCTGATGACTTACTCGTATCAGCGGAAATCGATTAAGTTCGTTCGGTTGCCGTTGGCTGAGGTGCCTGCGAAAGTAGCCCCCTCCCCCCGTTTTTGGACAAAGTCTAGTGAGGATTGGGGTTAAAGTCTCGAGGATTGGATGGGTCTTCGGATTTTTCGGGGCTCGGCTGCGAGGTACCGCTTGCCAGGGGAGCACATTTGTCAAGTGGGGCGGGATGGTCAGGCGTGGTGGTGGACGTCCCAGCCTAGATAGTTTCCGAGTGCTTCGGAGATAGCGGTGGCGCAATGCGCGCTGGTCATGGCGGCGTGGTGCTCGAAGCCGTTGCGGCAGATGTGATGCATCAGGTCGGGAAGGCGGGGGACCTGCACGACGGCTTGGGTGCCGAAGGTGTCGAGGGGATCGTCTGGTGAAGTTGCCCTCGCCGACGTAGGCTCGGATCTTGCCGGAGAGGTCGTCGGTGCTGACGCGGCCGAAGGTCACTGGGCCGGCGGGCGTGCGGCCTGCGAGTGCGCCCACGGTGTTCTCTTCGCCGAGCATGGTGCCGAGGATGGGCGCGGTGCCGATGCGGATGTCGGGCAGGAAATCCTTGGCCCAGTTGCCGCAGTGGAAGAAGACGCACTTGTCGGGGTCGTCTGCCGTAGTTGTTGTTCCAGTCCACCAGCGCGCTTGGCCGTGCCGCGGCAAGTTGCAGCGCGTACATGCTGACCACGCCGGCAATGTCCACCTCGCAGGCGGAGGGCAGCATCTGCTCGCGACATCATGCTCATGATGGTGCAGACGTTGACGCCATAGTTCTTCTGCATGCGAGCTCCAGCACTGGATCGCGGTTGCGGTGAGGCCGAGAGCGATTGCATCCAGTCGTCGACCACGATGGCGAACTTCGCCATCTTGACGAGCGATTCGTCGGGAGCGGCAGAGCTGTCCGCGTAGGCGCGAATCTGATCGATGCGCTGCTTTACTCGCGGGTCGTCGCTGGCGATCGTGGCGGCGGTGCCGAAGACCTCGGAGAGGTCGATGGTGTTGACGCTGATGCCCGCCGCTTCGAGGAGTTTCTCGCTGTAGCGCGTGGTGTTGAATGCGTTGGGGCGCGCGCCGACCGCGCCGATGCGCACGCGGCGCAGGCCGCGCACGACGCGGCAGACGGCGAAGAAATTGCTGCAGGTCTTCGCGGAAGCGTCGGGCTGAGGATCGCGCGACGTGTGGTCGCGCGTGAGCGTGTATTTGAATCCGTACTGGCGAAGGTTGTTGCAGACCGAGATCTTGCCGCAGAAGGCGTCGCGGCGCCGCGTCAAGCCAGAACTGATCCAGATCGTCCGGACAGGCCTGCACGAGGATGGGAACGTTCAGTTCGGAGAGCCGGATCGCGTCGGCGACTCCTTTTTCGTCGCCGAAGTTCGGCAGGCAGACAGGATGCCTTCGATGCGCATCGCGATTGGCGCGAAAGAGTTCGCCGCACTTGACGGCGTCTGCCCAGGTTTCCACGGCGCCGAGTTTGGTGTCGGTCTCGGAGAGCCAGACCGGCTCGACTTGAAGTTCAGCGAACAGCTTGTCGAGATCGCGGCGCGCTTCGGCAATCGAGCGCGTCGGGAAAGAAATCGCGATTGCCGAGAATCACTGCCGAGAGTGGATTGGTCATGTTCGGTTCACCTTGATCTTTTCAAAGTTCGCCGAAGTCTGTCGGCGTTGGCTTGCGTGACCAGCTCGCAGGGAATGACCTGCCGCTCCGGCTTGCCGGTGGTGCCGGTTTTGAGAAATTGGTCGGCCTCGTCCACCGCCAGCCGCGGCGATGAGCACCGCAGGCTGCAGCGCGGTCGCCCGCATTTCGCCGGAGCGGATGGCCGCGATCGCGTCGGGGCTGCCGTCGAAGCCGGTGATGACGATGTCCTTCAGGCCCGCCGACTTTGACGGCGGCAGCGGCGCCCAAGCGCCATGGTGTCGTTGCCGGCAATGATTCCGGCGATGTTCCCGTGAGCCTGCAGCATTGTTTCGGTCTTCTGAAACGCCTCGGATTGGGACCAGTTGGCCGACTGCGCGGCGACGAGCTTCAGGCCGGGGATGCTTGTCGAGCACGGCGTGGAAGCCGCGCGTGCGCACCTGCGCATTGGTGTCCGACTCGCGGCCCAGCAGTTCGGCATAGTCGCCTTTGGCACCGATGGCGCTGCGCGAAACTCTGCGGCGACGATGCGCGCGCCCTGGTCGTTGTCGGCAATGATCTGCGCCTTGGCGATGCCGTTGGCGTCGATCTCGCGATCGATCAGGAAGCACGGCATGCCGGCCTTTGTGGCGCGGCGCACAGCGGAGATCGAGGCATCGGCGCCGGCGTTGTCGAGAATGATGGCGGCAGCGTTGGATGCGATCGCTGCATCGATCAGATTGTCCTGCCGGTAGGCATCGTCATCGTGCGCATCGATGCGCACGCGATAGCCGAGAGCACTGGCGCGAGCTGCCGCGGCATCGGCTTCCGCCTTGAAGAAGGGATTGTCCTGCGAGGGCACAATGATTGCGATCAGTCGGTTGTTTGCTGCTCGGACCGATTACAGGCGGTTAGGCTGAGAAGAGCCAGCGCGCCCGCAAAGGCGAAGACGATCGCGCGAAGCCGCATCATTTTGCCACCTGCGGCGTGGTCTGCGCGGGATGAGGTAAGGGAACGGAATTGAACGCGCGCCTGAAGCTGATCTATGGCGACGGCAAGAACGATGACCACGCCCTTGATGACGATCTGCCAGAACTCGGAGACGCCGAGCATTACGAGGCCGTCGGCGAGAACGCCGATGACGAATGCACCGATCAGCGAGCCGCCGATGGAGCCGCGGCCGCCCATGAGCGATGTGCCGCCGAGGACGACGGCGGCGATGGCGTTCAGCTCGAAGCTTTCGCCGGTTGCCGGATGCGCGGCTTCAAGCTGCGACGCAATGATGAGGCCGACGAGTGCGGCGCAGAATCCGGAGAAGATATAGGTGGCAATCTTGACGCGCGCGACGCGAATGCCAGCCAGGCGCGCGGCGCGTTCATTGCCGCCGACGGCATAGATGTGGCGGCCGAAGGGTGTCTTTGCGGCGACGACAGCAGCCAGGATGGCGATGATTGCCATGAGCCAGACGGGAGTTGGGATGCCGAGCAGGAAACTTTGACCGATGGCGGGAAAGCCTGTGTTGGAGCGGGTTGTGCTACCGCCGAGATTGGGAAAGGTGTGACCGTTCGAGATGAGCAGAGCAGTTCCGCGGGCGATGTAGAGGGTTCCGAGGGTGGCTATGAAGGGTGGGACACGAGATCGCGCGACCAGCAAGCCGTTGAGTGCGCCGACAGCCATTCCTGTGATGAGGCTGGCAAGTATGACGATGGCGATGGGGGGATAGTGTGCTGCGCCGCCGAATTCAAATCCCTGCGTGATGAGCAGTCCGGCGACGATGCCGGAGAGGCCGGCGACGGAGCCGACGGAGAGATCGATGCCGCCGGTGAGGACTACGAAGGTCATTCCGATGGCGAGGATGGCGCTGATGGAGACGTGCTTGGCGAGGATGCTGAAGTTGTTTGCGGTAAGGAAGCTTGGCGTTAGTACGGAGAACAGGATAAGCAGTAGGACAAGAACGATGACTGCGCGGAGCTTGAGCAGAAGCACGACGAGATTGTTCATAGAGCGGCCTCTGCGCCGGTGTACGTGGGTGATGCGGTGACTTGGGGGCTTGCCGCGGCGAAGAGGACTTCATCGTTGATCTGGTCGCGTGAGAGCTCGGCGGAGATGTGTCCGCGGCAAAGGACGAGAACGCGATCGGCGAGAGATTGGGTTTCTTCGATCTCGGACGAGGTGAAGATGATGGATAGACCGCCCGCGGCGAGGCGGCGGAGGATTCGGTAGATGTCTTCTTTGGCGCCGACGTCGACGCCACGAGTGGGCTCGTCCAGCAGGAGGACGTTGGGGGTGTGCATCAGACAACGGGCGAGGAGAGCCTTCTGCTGATTGCCTCCGCTGAGGCTGGTGATGGGTAGCTCGAGATCTGTTGCAGCGATGCTTAGCTGGGTGGCGAGTTCGGCGACCTGACGGGTTTGTTTGCGGCGATCGATGAAGAATCCGTTGAGAGAGGAGAGGGCAATGTTTTCGCGGATGCTGAGGTCGAGGATCAGTCCGTCGCGCTGGCGATCCTCGGGCACCATGACGATGCCGGTTTCAACCGCGTCGGCTACCGAGCGAAGAGTGAGAGGGCGATCGTTGAGGATAAGCTGGCCGGAGCTGGGTTGTCTTGCGCCGGCGATTGCCTCAAGGAGTTCAGTGCGGCCGGAGCCCAGGAGACCGTAGATACCGAGGATTTCTCCTCTACAGAGAGTGAATGAAAGATCGTTGAGGGTTGTTGAGGTCTCCTCGTGCCGAGGAGATTGGACCGATAGATGTGAGACGGAAAGAACAGTGGGGCCTTTACATGGAGTGGCGCTGTCTTCACGTGGGGTGTCGGAGTGACCGCTCATGCGCTCGACGATCCAGCGGCGATCCACGAGGGTGCGCGGGCCTTCGCCTACGATTCGGCCGCTGCGAAGGACGGTGAAATGGTCGCCGAGATAGAGAAGTTCGTGCAGGCGATGCGAGATGTAGATGATCGTCATGCCGGAGAGCTTGAGGTCGGCGAGAACTCGGAAGAGGCACTCTGTTTCGGCGAGGGAGAGCGCGGAGGTGGGCTCGTCGAGGATCAGGATCTTTGAGCCGTGAGCTAATGTCCGGGCGATTTCGATTAATTGGCGAAGGCCGAGGGATAAGGAGGCGCTTGGAGTGCGGACGCTCATGGGCTGGCTCAGACGAGTGAGAGCGGTGTGGCTGCGATTGTCTTCCTGGGGGCGGTCGATGATGGGTGTGAGTGTGCCGCGCGTGACTTCGCGGCCGGCGAAGATGTTTTCAGCGATGTCGAGGTTGGGAAGGATCGACAGCTCCTGATGGACGATGGCGATGCCATTTGCGGCGGCGTCGCGGGGAGATCGCAGGATGATGGGGGCTGCGTCGAGAAGGATCTCGCCTGCGTCCGGCTTTTCGGCGCCCGCCAGAATGCGCATCAATGTGGACTTGCCGGCGCCGTTTTCGCCGATGAGCACGTTTACTGCGTTGCGGTGTACGCGATAGTGGACGGAATCGAGCGCGGTGAGCCCGGGATAACGCTTGGTGATGCCGCGAGCCTCAAGAATAAAGTCTTCGCTGGGGCTGGTGTTCACGCGGCCTCCTGTTGGAGACGGGTGCGAGCTACTGCCAGACGCCATGCGGAGTAGCGGGAGTCGCGCTCGGTGGACGATATTTGCGGCAGGAACGAGTCTGTTTGTTGCGGTAACGATTGGAGTGCGGAGAGAGAAGGCCACCAGCCGAGAGTGATGCCTCCAAGCCATGCGGCGCCCACTGCGGAGAGGTCTTCGACTGTGGAGCGCAGGACAGGGCGGCCGAGGATGTCTGCCTGAAACTGCATCAGGGTGTTGTTGCTTGTGGCGCCGCCGTCCACATGAAGCTGCGGAAGAGGGACCTGCGCTTCGATCTCCATGGTGTCGAAGACGTCGCGTACCTGGAAGGCGATGGACTCGATGGCTGCACGGGCAAGGTGCGCTGAGGTACTGGTGCTGCCGAGTCCTGCAATGAGGCCTCGCGCGGAGGCGTCCCAGTGGGGCGCGCCGAGGCCGAGCATGGCGGGGACAAAGTGGATGCCGGCGGCGTCAGGGACGGAGGCTGCGAGAGTGGCGACGTCGTGGATGGGGTTTGGCAGGCGGAGAAATTCGCCGAGCCACTGGATTGCAGCGCCGGTCATGGAGATGTTGCCCTCGAGGGCGTACTGGGTCTCGCCCTGGACTGACCATGCAATTGTGCGGGCGAGTTTTCCGGAGATGGCGGAATCGAGAGTGGGAGTTAGCGTCATAAGGGACGATCCGGTGCCGTAGGTAGCTTTGATGGTGCCCGGAGTATAGCGCCCATGAGCTGCTAGGGCGGCGTGTGAGTCTCCTATGGCAGAGACGATGGGGATTCCGCGGAGATCGGTGAGCGCGGTGCAATCGCCGAAGGTATTGCTGGATGGCTTGAGCTGCGGCAGAGCTACGCATGGGATGCCGAAGATGGAGAGCAGATCGCGGTCCCATTGCAGTGTGTGAAGATTGAGCAGCTGCGTTCTAGAGGCGTTCGAGAGGTCGCAGGCGTGTACGCGGCCTTCGGTGAGTTTGAAGAGGAGCCAGGAGTCGACGGTGCCGAAACATATCTCGCCGGCTGCCGCGCGGGTTTGCAGGCCGGGAGTTTTTTCCAGGAGCCAGGTGAGTTTGGCAGCGGAGAAGAGAGGATCAATGCCCAGGCCTGTGCGCTCTCGCAGGAGCGGTTCGTGGCCATCTGCGCGAAGTCGATCGCAGATGGCGGCGGCGCGGCGACACTGCCAAATGATTGCGTTGGCCATGGGCTGCCCTGTGGCGCGCTCCCACGCGAGGATGGTTTCGCGCTGGTTGGAGATGGCGATGCCGGCGATGTCTCGCGAATGGGCGGTACATTTGGCGGCAGCATCGAGAACGGACTGCCAGATGAGGAGAGGATCCTGCTCGACGAAGTCGGGTTGCGGATGAGAGAGCCGGAGCGACGACGATGCTCGAAACGCAACTTCGCCTTCGCGAGTGACGAGAAGGGCCTTGGTGTTGGTCGTGCCCTGATCGATGGCGAGGATGAAGCTCACTCGATCTCCAGGGCTGCGGCTAGTTTCTCGGCGGAGGTTTCGGAGGCGGAGGGGTGCTGGAGAAGATCGAGTGCCGCACGGCGAATTCCTTCAGCGGTGAGACCGAAGTGCTCGAGTAGGAACTCGGCTGAGCCGGTTGGTGCGAAGACGCCGGGGACGCCGAGGATCTTCATTCTGGTGGGGTGCTCTTGCGCGACTATCTCCGCGACTGCACCGCCTAGGCCGCCATAGATGGAATGCTCTTCGACGGTGACTATGCCGCCGGTTGTGCGAGCGGCGTCGAGAATGGCTTCACGGTCGATCGGTTTGATGCTAGACATATTGAGGACGCGCGCCTGAATTCCCTCGGCAGCGAGAAGCTCGGCGGCGTCCAGCGTGCGCTCGACGAGGACTCCATTCGCCATCAGAGTGATATCGTTGCCCTCGCGAAGTACGGATGCCTTTCCGAGTTGGAAGACGGAATCCTCGGCGAGGACGTTGCGAACGGGAATGCGGCTCATGCGAAGGAACATTGGACCGACGTGCTGTGCGCTGAAGCGCATGACGGCGCGAGTCTCGATCGAATCCGCTGGCACGATTACGGCGAGATTGGGAATAACGCGCGTGAAGGCGAGATCTTCTATCGAGTGGTGGGTCGGGCCGAGCTCGCCGTAGGCCATTCCGCTGGACATGCCGCAGAGTTTGACGTTGGCGTTGGTGTAGCCGAGGTCGGCTTTAATCTGTTCGGTGGCTCGGGCGGTGAGGAAGCATGATGCGCCGCAGACGTAGGGAATCATGCCGCCATTGGCGAGTCCCGCGCCTACGCCAACCATGTTCTGTTCGGCGATGCCGACGTTGACGAAGCGGTTTGGAAACTTCGAGCGGAAGTTTTTGAGTTTGGTGGAAGAGATGGAGTCGTTAACGACGGCGACGATGCGCGAGTCCTCTGCTGCCATGGCCTCGAGCGTCGTCGAGTAGGCATCGCGGCAATCGAAGCGTGGCTGCTGCGGTTGGATTGTGGTGCTCATCCGATTGCTTCCTCCAACTCGCGCGTGGCTGCTGCAAGCTGCTCAGCGGAGGGGACGCCGTGATGCCACTCCGGCTTGTTTTCCGCGAAGGAGACACCCTTGCCCTTTATGGTGTTTGCGATGAGGCAGGTGGGCTTGCCGGGCTCGATGGGAAGCGATTGAAAGCGTCGAAGCAGGGCCGCATGGTCGTGGCCGTCAATCTCTTCTGTGGCGAAGCCGAAGCTGAGGAACTTTTCTGGGAGCGGGTCCATGCGGATGGTCTTCTCGGTGAAATCGCCTTGCTGAATGCGGTTACGATCGACGATGACGCAAAGATTGTCGAGTTGGTATTGTGAGGCGCTCATGGCTGCCTCCCAGTTTGAGCCTTCCTGCAGCTCTCCGTCGCCGGTAAGGACAAAGGTTCGCCATGCGGCGTCGGTCATCTTCGCGGCCAGCGCGCAACCGACGGCGATGGGCAGGCCGTGTCCGAGGGGACCGGTGTTGGCCTCGACGCCGGGAACCTTGTTGCGATCGGGGTGTCCGTTGAGCTTCGAGAGGGGATCCATGAAGGTGTCCAGCAATGCTGGATCGATGAAACCACGCAAGGCGAGCGCTGAGTAGAGCGCTGCGGAGCAGTGTCCTTTGCTCATGATGAAGCGGTCGCGGTCAGGCCAGCGAGCATCGTTCGGATCGAGGCTGAGGACGGCGAGGTAGAGAGTGGCGAGGATGTCCGCTGAGGAGAGGTCGCCGCCGGTGTGGCCGATGCCGGCGTGATGCACCATGCTGAGCGAACTGATACGTAGATAGTTGGCCTGCTGTCCGAGCCAGTGTGGGAGGTCTGCCGGACTCGGCGGGGGGATAGCCCGTGTGATTCGCAATGCTGAAGCTCCTGCGCAAAATGCTGAGAAGTGAAAATTATGGCAGTATTACAAAAGTTGTCAAGGACGAACGCGGTAGAGTGGAAGCGGGGAGAAATTCCGAGGTTTCGGACTCGACGGTGCAAATTCGAATCCGCGGTGCGGAACTCAAATCCGGGCGGAATTCTAACGCTTTACCCTACTCCGGTGCAGCGTAATGATGATAGCCGGGAGAGATGGAAAGTGCATTGCGAATTTCTAACGTGAAAGTGAATTTTGACTATTGAAGCAGGGAATAGTATTGGCAACAGATATTTTCAGTGTGTTGGATTGTGGCGAGGTGCATTTGCCGGGGCCGATCCAGACGGAAGAGACGTGATATGAGAGTGAGTTTGTGGAGTATTTTCGCCGCGGGAGCTGTAATGACAATTTCTGGCATTGCGCACGCAGCAGTGTGTGATGCAAGAAAGATGGGTGCTAAAGGTGACGGGAAGACAAAAGATACGGCCGCGTTACAGGCCGCGATCGATGCATGCGCGGCCAAGGGTGGAGGCGATGTGCGTCTTGCGGCCGGCACGTACCTGTCTGCGCCGTTGTCGCTGAAGAGCCATGTACATCTTGTGCTGCAGAAGGATGCGGTGCTGCTGGGATCGGCTGACGTAGCCGACTATCCGGTGCGTGTAGATGCGAAGTGGCGGCGCGTGTCTTTGCTGCATGCCGACAAGGTGACTGATATTGCAATTACCGGTGAGGGAACGGTCGACGGCCAGGGGCAGGGGTGGTGGACGCGGCAGATGACGCGAGCCAAGGGAGTTCCGGAAGATCCGCGACCCATGCTTGTGGACATTACGAACTCGAGCAAGATACTGATTGAAGGGGTGACGATACAAAATTCGCCGCAGTACAACATCATTACGTTCGTCTGCGATGGCCTGACGGTGCGAAATGTGCGCATATTGAATCCCGGGAAAGGCGCGCCGAATACGGACGGTATCGATCCGCTCTCGACGAGTCATGTGCTGATTGAGCATGCGTATATCGATACCGGTGACGATAACGTTGCCATCAAGAGTGGTTTGGTCGGACGCGACGATCCGCTTGTTCCGAGCAGCGATATTGTGATTCGCGACTGCACGTTTGTGAATGGGCATGGACTTTCTATCGGCAGCGAGACTGCCGGTGGCGTGAAGAATGTGACAGTGGAGCGCGTGAGTTTCAAAGGAACGCGGCAAGGCGTGCGGATCAAGAGCGGTCGGGGCCGCGGCAATGATATCGGCAACTTTGTCTATCGCGATATCACGATGGATGGAGTTGAGACGCCAATCCAGATCACGATGTGCTATACGGGCTGCGGGCCGGGTGTGGGGGAGCAACCGATGACTGAGCATACGCCGAGGTTTCACGATATCCGGATTGAGAATCTGACGGCAACCAACGCAAAGAATGCGATACAGGTGGAGGGTTTGCCGGAGAGTCCCGTGAAAGGCCTGGTGCTGAAGAATGTGAAGATCACAGCCGAGCGAGGGATGTCGGCAAGGTATGCAGATATTGTGGAGGACAATGTGGAGATAATCGCCAAGGATAGTGGCACAGCGGAAGCGGGGCCGGGAGTTACTATTCACAAAAACTAGTGCTGCGGCGGGGGAGAGGAAAATCCGAAGATGGCGATGAAAAAGATAGAGGCTACTGAGTTGGGGTCGTGGTGAACAGGCGAAGGTTTGTACGGGATATGGGAGTTGTGGCCGCGGCTGCTGCTGTTTGCCCTTCGGTTGAATGGAGCGAACCCGCCCCATTGACTGCGACACTGACGGTAGATTTTTCTAAGAAGCTTGCGACGATGCCAGCCAACTTTATGGGTCTGAGTTATGAGTCGGCTCAGTTGGCGAATCCCGCCTTCTTTGCGGCATCGAACAAAGCTCTGGTTGAACAGTTTCGAGGATTGAGTACGCAGGGTGTTCTGCGGCTGGGGGGTGGGACGAGCGAATTTGTTGTCTTCACGACAGAGGAACCGGCTGGACCGCCGCCGGTCGACGCCGTGGGACCAGACACGAGCAAGAATGTGAAGTCCGATACGCCGATTACACCGAAAGGATTGCGCAGCCTGCGGACGTTTCTGGATGCGACAGGATGGCGAGCGTTGTATGGACTGAACCTGGGGCAGGGAACTCCTGCGCGTGCTGCGGAAGAGGCTTTTCATGTGCAGGAGATTCTTGGGTCACGGCTGATTGCTTTTCAACTTGGTAATGAGCCGGATGCGTGGCGCAACCGCTACAGGCCTGCGTCGTATGCATTTCCTGACGACTTTAAAGAGTGGCAGGCAATGCGTGAAGCTGTTGTAGCGCGGGTGCCGGCGGCTAAATTTGCCGGACCCGACATTTCGAATAAAGTTGCCTATTTCACCGGTTTTGCAGAGGAGGCGCCGAAGGTTGCGCCGGATGTGGTTTTGCTGACGGCACATTATTATGCGATGGGTCCTGCGGGCGCGCCGAATGTGACGTTGGATAAGTTGCTGTCTCCAGATCCGAAGCTGGAGCAGGATCTGAAGACTTTCATTGAGGCTTCGAAGGCTGCGAAGGTGCCTTTCAGAATGTGCGAGGTAAACTCATGCTGGAATGGTGGGCAGCCCGGCGTCAGCGATACGCTGGCTTCTGCCCTGTGGGCTGCGGATGTTCTACTGCAGTTCGCGGCTGCGGGTTGTGTGGGAGTCAACATGCATGGCGGCGGAAATGGCTTCTATACTCCTATCGCCGGCTCGATCTCAACGGGCTTTACAAGGCGGCCTGAGTACTTTGGGATGCAGTTGGCTGAGAAGTTCTCCGGCGCGACTTTGGTAGAGACGACTTTGCAGTGCTCGAGTAATCGTGTTCGAGCCTATGCCGCTCAGCGAGGAGAGACTTTGCAGGTCATGGTGGTGAACAAGACGGAGCAGCGGGTGAATGTTGTTGCGACATTGCCGAAGTCCTCTGTAAGGCGGCAGCCAGAGGTTTGGTCGTTGAGTGGACCGGGGATGGAGCAGAAGAATAGCGTTACTCTTACGAAGAGTTCTTCGCCGTTTAATCTCGGAGCGATGCTTGAGGTTCCACCGCACAGCGCGATGCTGTGGCTTATGTAGAAAAAGGACGTGATGTGATGAAGCACAGGGGATACACCAGGCGACGGTTTCTACGCGATGCGGCGGTGGCGGGAACGGTCCTTACGCAGAGGCGAGTATGGGCTGCACAGTCTGCGATGGGCGATGCAGGTTCGAAGCAATCGGACTACCGCATATTTTTTGAGCAGCCTGCTACTGCGTGGCCAGATGCGCTGCCGGTGGGCAACGGGCGTCTTGGTGCAGTGGTGTTTGGAGGGACGGCGCGCGAACGAATTCAGTTGAATGAGGAGAGCGTCTGGATGGGTGAGAGGCGCGATCGCAACAATCCACAGGCGAACAGAACTCCGGAGGTCAGGCAGCTTTTGTTTGAAGGCAAGGTGCACGAAGCTGAGGCCCTGGCACAAAAGACGATGATGGGCATTCCGGATCGCCTGCCCTGCTACCAGACGCTTGGTGATCTGTGGCTCGACTTCGAGGGCATTGGGGACGTGACGGACTATCGGCTGGAGTTGAATTTGAGTCGCGCGATTCTGACGACTCGATTTAGGTCGGGCGGGACTATCTATACGCGCGAGATCTTTAGCTCCGCGCCTGACCAGGTGATTGTGGTTCGCCTGACGGCTAGCGATAAAGGCAAATTAAATCTATTGGCACGAATGGACAGGCCCGCGAGTAGCGAGACCAAAGCAGGTTCAGCTAACCGGCTGGTGATGACTGGGGAGGCTGTGCCGGTTAAGCCGACCGTTGATCCAGCGACGCAGGAGCATCAAGTTGGGGTTAAATTTCGTTCGGAGCTACTGGCTGTAGCGGAGGACGGGAGCGTGGTTACGGAGGGCAATGCACTGCGAATCAAGGATGCCTCCACGGTGACACTATTTATTGCTGCGGCGACAAGCTTCAGGACGGACGATATGGCTGCTGCCTGCACGAAGTATCTTCAGGCGACGAAGACGGCCTATGCGGAGTTGCGAAGCCGGCACATTGCAGACTACCGGAGCTATTTTGACCGATCAGAGATTTGGCTTCTGAATGATGTTGATCCTCTGGCCGACGTGGCCACTGATAAACGTATTTCGAAGATAAAGGCCGGCGGCGAGGATGTTCAATTTCTCTCGACCTATTTTCAGTATGGCCGCTACATGCTGATCTGCAGCAGCCGCCCGGGAACGCTTGCGGCGAATCTGCAGGGAATTTGGAATGAAAGCCTGGATCCGCCATGGGGGTCCAAGTATACGGTCAACATCAATGCTGAGATGAACTACTGGATCGCCGATCGAAGCAACCTGAGCGAGTTACAGACACCGCTCTTTGATTTGATTGATTCTGTGAGACCAGCGGGTGTCATCACCGCGAAGGACTATTACAACGCTCGCGGTTTTGTTGTTCATCACAACACGGATATATGGGGTGACTCAGTGCCCGTAGACCACGTGCAAGCCGGGGTATGGGCGATGGGTGCGGCGTGGATGGTCTGGCATCTCTGGGACCATTTTGAGTACACGGGTGACGTGGAGTTTTTACGGCAACGGGCGTATCCAAGATTGCGTGAGATTGGTGAATTTCTGTTGGATTACCTCGTTGAATCACCTGACGGATTTTTGGTCAGCGGTCCGTCGCAATCACCGGAGAATCAGTACAGGCTGCCGGATGGGTCCAAGGCGAGTTTGTGCATGTCGCCGGCGATGGATGTCCAAATTACTCGCGCGATTTTTGATCGGGTTGCACGCGGGTCGGAGTTGCTGGGCGTCGATGCAGAGCTTCGGGTGCAGGTGAAGGCGGCGGCAAAGCGGCTGCCGCCATTCAAGGTAAGCAAGACGGGGATGCTGCAGGAATGGAACGAGGATTATGCTGAGACGGAGCCAGGGCATCGGCATATCTCGCATCTCTGGGCGCTCTACCCTGACGACCAGATTACGTTAAGGGCACCCCGGCGCTTGCAGATGCCGCGCGGGCCAGCATCAAGGGGCGGCTCGATCATGGGGGCGGCAGTACTGGTTGGAGCAGGTCGTGGATCATTAATTGTCTGGCGCGATTGGAAGATGGTGACGCGGCCTACGATAGCATTCTGCAACTTATACGGCAGTCGACGCGGCACAATCTGTTCGATGTGTGTGGGATCAAGGAGAATTCTCCTTTTCAGATCGATGGGAACCTCGGCGGACCGGCGGGCTTTGCCGAGATGCTGCTGCAGAGCCATGGAGGCGTGCTGCGATTGCTGCCTGCTTTGCCGACTGCATGGCAGGTGGGAAGTTTTCGCGGGCTTCGCGCTCGGGGTGGAGTTGAGGTGGATTGCAGGTGGCGAGAGGGCAACGCTACCGACGCTACGCTGCGTACTACTCTCGATGGCAAGATTCGGCTGGCTGTTCCAAAGGGGCAGCACGTAGTTAGTGTCACGCAGGATAGGAAGCCAGTTGCGGTTCATGCTGAGGCGGACGAGGCGCCAGTGGAGATTATGACGAAAGCAAAGCAGAGTTATGTGGTTACATTCGGCTGAGACTTCTGTGAAGATTGCTGAGCTCACAAGACTTTGCGGCGTTCGGCGCGGTGGTCAATTCCGTTCGCTAAAGGCCGCTCGATAGATTACCTCTGCGTCGTTTTGGGTCATAGGCCGCAGGTTGTTCTTCATCAGGCGAGTGACGTTGAGTCCTGCTGTAGCCATTGCGCTGACGTCTTCCATGGGGATATTTAACCGCGAGAGATTCATCTCCAGGCCGGTGCTGCTAATGAGTTGCCACAGCTTATCGAGACCCGCCATCGCGGTTGCTTGTACTGAACCTTGATTCTGCGCTCCAAGGGCGAGTGCGATGTCGCTGTAACGTTCAGGGGCGGCGGCGAGGTTGAATCGGCACACGTGCGGCATCAGAATGGCATTGGCATGTCCGTGGGCAACGTGATATCTGCTGCCGAGTGGATAGCTTAGAGCGTGAATAGCTGCTGTGTTTACAGGGCCGAGACAGAGACCTCCGTAGAGGCTGCCGAGCGCGACCTGTTCGCGCGCGGCAAGATTATTTGGCTCGCGAACTGCTGTCGTGAGAGAGCCGGCAATGAGCCTTATGCCATCGAGCGCCCAGGTGTCGATCATCGGATGAGCAAAGTTATTCGCGTAGGCTTCGATGCAATGGGTGAGCGCGTCGAGGCCGGTGGCTGCGGTGACGGATGCCGGGACGCTGCGCATTAGCTCGGGGTCGATGAAGGTTGCATCCGGCACCAGATGCGGGCTGATGACACCTTTTTTCATCTGTTCGGATTCGTCGAGCAGGATGGCGTTTGGAGAGACCTCGCTACCTGTTCCGGCGGTTGTGGGGACACAGACGAGTGGCAGGCTGCGAGCGCTCAGGTTGCCGATGCCGAAGATTTCTGTGATGCACTGAGCGCTGTGGGTAAGGGCCGCGATGAGCTTGGCCACATCGAGTGGAGAGCCGCCGCCGAGACCTACAATCAGTTCCGGCGCGAACGCGCGGGCGCTGGTCAGGGTTTGCTGGAACATCGATACAGTTGGCTCCGAGCGGATGCTGTCGTCGATTTGCGTTTGTGCAACGCCGTCAAGAAGAGCTGTAGCGTAGGCGTGATTTGAAGGCGAGGTAATAGCGAGGATGCGTTTCGCACCTGTGGCCTGCAGATGTTCGCGGCAGAGCGCGATGGAGCCTGAGCCGAAGACCAGCGAAGGAACCTGACGCAACGTAATGGTACGGGGATGCAAAGGATGGTCTCCGTTCTGGGTGGTGAGGATTTCCGCGAGTGGCTAAATCTGACAGATGTCTATGATGTCGAGAGTTCTGTGCGCTCTGTCATCTTTGCTAACAGGTTGCGCGCTTCGGTTAGAGACTCGCCGGCGGCTTTCTTGAGACACACGATGTCGTTTGTGCAGAACAGCAGGTCGATGCCCAGACCAAGCCAGAAGGGAACGTCGGCCTGCCCGCAGGCTGAGGCGACGCATTTGCCGTGAGTGCGCGCCGCACGAACGATGTCCTTCGCGGCGCCGGTGACGACCGGATGCGCTGTTTGGCCAGGTACGCCAAAGCTGGCGGCGAGATCGGCGGGGCCGACAAAGAGGTCGACGTCGGGAACGGAGGCGAGTTCGTCGAGCCGGTGCATCGCATCGACGGTTTCAATCTGCGCCATGAGGCAAAGATCGGTGTTCAGCTTGCGCTGCTCTGCGACGACGCTGTCGACGATTCCATAGTTTACAGCGCGTGATACAGAGAAGAATCCGCGTCCGCCCTCAGGAGCAAAGCGGGCGTAACGGCGTAGTTCCTGCATCTCCTCCGGCCGCTGAATCATTGGCACATCGATAATGTCCGGCCCGCACTCTCCGGCTTTGAGAACGCTCTCGCGGCGTGCATCAGGAATACGGATCATGGTAAGCATGCCAGAACCCGACGCCATTCTGCAGAGATCGGCTGCCTCCGCGAAGGTGATGTGGGCGTGCTCCATCTCGATCCAGATGGCCTGATAGCCCAGGTGAGCGCAGATCTCGAGGAAGATGGGGTCGTAAAAATATACGGCAGCGCCCAGGAGGGTCTTCCCTTTATTTGCTTCAACTGCCTGTCGCAAACGGTTCATTGAATTCTCCAAAAGTTGAAATCATGCAGGGATAGCAGGTTGGCTGGCTTGTCTGCGTGCGGCGAGCCAGGTCCAAAGAGTTAGCTGGTTGGATTCCTTTGCAGATGCCGGCCAGATTTGAGCGGCGACGAGACCCACTGCCAACAACAGGATGTTTCCTACAGCTCCGATGGTGTATTCATGCCAGGTGTAGTTCCAGGCATGGAGATTGAGAAGCTTGCCGCCGTTGAGTGTGAGCGTGGCCCAGGCAGTGAAGATCAGGTTTGCGGCTATCGCAATCATTGCCGCGGTGCGTCCCGCCTTCGCAGTAAGAAAGGCGAGCAGGAAGAGGCCGGCGAGTCCACCGGCGACGATGGCCGTCGCCGTGTAGTAGAGGGCCAGCGCAGAGCCTTGGGTGGCAGAGAGGCGAATCGCAACCGTGATAGCGAGTACGCCGCTTAGGATGACGGCTATCTTGCCGCAGCGAAGACGCTGGCGGTCGGACTTTCCGGGGAAGAATTGGCTGTAGAAGTCTTCGACGACGATTAGGCCCAGGCAGTTCAGGTCGGAGGCGAGCATGGACATCGCGGCTCCGAAGAGTGCTGCGAGGAAGAGACCGGCGACACCGAGGGGCATCTCGGTCACCATAAAGTTTGGGAATATCTGATCGGGCTTCGTAACAGCTGCCGGCAGATGTTGACCGGTTAGTTTGTAGAACGCCCACAGCAAGCTGCCGATAAACATGAATGAGGTCCAGATCGGCAGACAGAGGGCTGCGCCCATGCTCATGCCGCGAAGCGCAGAGCGGTCGCTCTTTGCGGCGAGGTAACGTTGCACGACGGTTTGATCGGCTGTGTATTTTTGCAGATAGAAGAAGAAGCCGTAGATGGCCATGGTCCAGAAGGTTGGCTGCGCAAGATTGAAGCCTGGAGCGCCAAGCCGCATCTTGTGATTCTGCGCTATCAGGTGGAGCATGCTGCCAGCAGAGACCTTTGGGGAAAGAAGCAGGAAGCTAATGGTTACGGCTACTCCGGTCCAGAGGACGAAGCCTTGCATGACGTCGGTCCAGATGACGGCTTCGAGACCGCCGATGAACGTATAGAAGATGGTGATGATGCCGAGTACGACGATAATGGTGACGATCGGCCAGCCTGTAATGCCACTTACGGAGAGCGCCAGTAGGTAGAACACAAATCCCATCTTGGCGAAGTGGCCGGTTGCAAAGGCAAAGGAGGAGTACATGCGGACGGTCCGGCCAAAACGCGTGCCGAAGTACTCGTAGACGCTCATCGCAACGGCGTGGCGGAAGAAGGGAACTACGATGGGGCCGATGGCCGCGATTACGGCGACGAACATGATGCCGGGAACCAGCAGCGTCCAGTCACCGGAGTAGGCGGCTCCTGGATAGGCGATGAAGGTGACGCTGGTGATGATGGTGGCGAGCAGCGAGAGCCCCGCCGCCCACCCGGGGACGGATCGGCCTGCGACGAAGTAGCGGTCGGTCGTCTTCTGGTTGCGAGACATCCGCAGACCTATCGCAACGAGCGTTACGAGATAGATCGCGATGATGATGACATCGATGAGGTGCATTAACGGACCGCCTCGGCGGGGACCTGTGCGTGCGACGCCGCAATTTTGCCGGCTGCCATTTTGGCTGCAAGACGCATGGCAGCCTTCATGTTGGTCGCATCGGCGACGTTTTTTCCGGCGATATCGAAGGCGGTGCCGTGGTCGACGGAGGTTCGGATGATGGGAATGCCGAGCGAGACGTTGACGGTGGCTTCGAAGTCGATGAGCTTCATGGGAATGTGTCCCTGATCGTGATACATGGCGACGATCAGATCGAACTCTCCTCGCAGGCCTCGAATGAAGATGGTGTCTGGGGAGTGGGGTCCGCTGCAATCAATGCCCAACTGGCGGGCTTCGGCGATGGCTGGCGCGATGATGGCAGAGTCCTGGGATCCGAAGAGATTGTGCTCGCCGGCGTGAGGGTTCAAGCCGCATACGGCGATGCGCGGGGGGCGTTGCAACTTGAGCTGGAGCGCGGCGTGGCCGAGCTCGATGGTGCAGACGATTCGTTGCTGCTTCAGCTTGCAGGCTTCTTCGAGAGCGATGTGGGTGGAGACATGTACGGTTGCGAGCTTTTCGCTGACCAGCAGCATTCGCGATTCTTTGGCGCCAGTGAGTTCGGCGATGTACTCAGTGTGGCCTGAGAAGGTGCGACCTGAGAGGGTGACGGCTTCTTTGTTTAGCGGTGCTGTGACCATGGCGTCGGCTTCGCCGGAGAGACACATCTCTGTAGCCCGGCGGACGTAGTCAATTGCGGCGAGGCCATATTCAGCGCAGAGTTTGCCGAAGATGAAGGGTACGGTGGGGTCGAGGTTTCCGGTTTCGATGAGGGTTATGGGCAACGAGGCGGAGTCAATGCCGGATGTTCGAGCGGCTGCTTCGAGCGGTGCCGGGTCGGCGATTAGCAGCCATTCTGCTACGTCTGCGAGGGACGGGTCGGTGAGGGCTTTGAGCGCAATTTCGGCGCCGATACCGCCGGGGTCACCGATGGTTATGGCGATGCGCGGTTTGGGATATTGTGTGTGGATCATCAGCGTTGTCCTCTGAGAAATGCGACGGTGTTGGTAAGGCATGCCTCATCGCCGAAGCCGCCGGATTTTGTGACGACGGTGCATTGGTCGGCTAATCCGCCTTCAATGATGCCCCAGGGGATTCCGGCGGCGATATCGCCTTTGAGCACGATCGCCTTGGCGGCCAGGACGCTCAGGATAAACGCTGCGGTGTCGCCTCCGGTGAGGACTAGTGCGTGGGGGCGTGGTGATAGATGTTGCCAGATGCGGTGGATGTCGGCGGCATCGCTATCCCTGCAGGTTAATTGCAGGACGCCGATGGAATTGTCGTCAAGGCGCGTGTGATTGGGCGATAGGAGCGCTGCTCCGGGAGTGTTGAGGAGATGCGCCAGCTGCAACTGGGTGACGTTATGGGATGTGCCCACGCTGACGAAGATGCTGCCGGTTCGCGGCTGGTAGGGTTGCGGTTGCACGGGATGCTGGGCTGGATTCGATGCGGCGAGAGCGTTGGCGAGGCCGGCTGAACCTGCCCAGAGTGTACGCGCGCGGAGAGCGGATGCCGTTTGAGCGATTGCGCGAAGATCTGTATCGGTTTCGGCGTCGCAGATGATGATGTCTTTGTGGCCGGAGAAGGCTGCGAGGTCGGCGGGCGTAGCGGCATGGCCGATGCGGTGATGCTCTTCTTCAGGGAAGAGCTCCGCGAGGGAGATACTTGTGTTTTGACCGGCGATGTCAGTGATTTGCAGTATGCCGTCGCGGACGACGCGGCCTGTGGCGGGGAAGGATGGGGCGAGCAGGATGAGTTCTGCGGCGTATGCGTCGCGGGCGGCGAGGAGTTCAGCGGCGATGTTGCCGCGGCCGGCGGAGTCGACTTTTTTGAAGAGGAGGGTATGGGGGGCGGCGGGGAGGTTGCGAGCGGCTGAGGCTACCGCCTGGGTGGCTTCGCTGGGGGACATGTCGCGGCTGGCGGTGTGGCGGACCCAGACGGTTTCCTGCGCTTCAGGATCGGCATCTTCGGTGAGCCAGACGCGAGCGGAGTGGCCGCTGCGGAGGAAGCCGGAGGCGCTGTCGCAGGCGCCGGTCAGGTCGTCGGCGAGGACCAGGATCTGTGGGGTCTTCAATTGAGGCCGTCGGCGCGGAGGCGCAGGATGGGGGGAGGCGGGATCCTGCAAGGTCGCGGCGGTGGTCGAAGTGGGGGGCATTTTGTCCGAAGTTGAGAGTCACTTTCGGGGCGATTTTATTTTCAAGAGTATACATTTATTGCCGGATGTGTGGCGATGATATTCCCCTGGATCAATGCTGTCGGTCCTGAGGAATTCGTTTATAGGAGAAGGGTACACCCTCCCCCTATAAAGGATGCAAAGTATTCAAACTAAATACTTTGAGTCTGGACCTGTGCAATCCAGAAGAGGTCTGTAATCTTGCGGTCCGGGGCACATAGCCGAACTACCCCCCCTTTCTTGCGGGAGGGTTTGTCAAGCTTTCGCGGGTCTGGTGACAGGTTAGAAGCTGACGCGGGCAGAGAACTCCATCTGGCGCATGTCGCCGGCGGTCGCGGCGTAGCCGAAGCTGCTGGCATTGGTCGCCGCGGCGCAGTTGAAGGTGCTGTTGATGGAGTTGATGTTGGGGTGGTTGAAGACGTTGAAGGCCTCTACGCGAAGCTGGACTCCAACGCGCTCGGTGATGGGAAGGTCTTATTGACTGCGGTGGCAAAGGAGACCTCTTTGGGGCCGCGCGGGACTCCGGGTTCAGAGTTTCCGAAGGTTCCGAAGCCCGGAACGGCAAAGGATGAAGCATTGGGCGGGGAGAAATTAGAAATCCCTACCACGCCCTGGAACGAGCTACTGCAATGCCGCGGATCTCGTCGGGCCATTTACCGGAGACGGCGCAGTAGAAGTGATAGAGCGCGCCGTCGTGGTAGATGACGGATGGCTTGTGAGCGAAGGTTTCGTCGATGGTGCCTGGCGCGCCGGTGTCGATGAGGATCTCGGGTGACTTGGTGAAGTGCAGAGGATCGGTGCCGAGCGCAATCATCTCGCAGGCGCGGCCGGGGCGCTGATAGCCGAGGCCGAAGTAGAACATTGCCCACTCACGACCATTCTTTACGACATAGGGGTTGGAAGCGAAGCGTGCGTCACGTGAATCGTGTGGACCGTTAGGTAGTATGGGGCTGCCGGGGTAGCGTGTCCATGACTTTAGATCACGTGATGTAGCGACACCGGATTGCTCGTGCCAGCCGCCGCCCTCGGATTTTGGCAGCGTGTCGGTCTTGGCGTTGTAATAGAGGTAGTAGGTACCGTCGTACAGCAGTAGATCGGGGCGGTATAGTCCGCCGTGCTCCCACGGCGCTCCGTCCTGCGGCTGCAGGATTGGATCGGTCAGCTCCCAGTGCAGCAGATCGTTCGACCATGCGAGGCCGATGACTGCGGCGCCTTCTTCATAGCCGGCGCCAGGGTAGGCGTTCCAGGCGCCGAGATAGCGCCCGTCGACTTTGAGCGCATCGCCGCTTGAGTGAAGATTCTTGTCGCGGAGGATCGAACTGAGAGCGAGATTGAAGCGGGTGTACTTCGACGCGGGGTCGCGTGGGGCGACGAGGGCTTTGCGCTTCCAGTCGATGAGATCGGGTGAGGTTGCGAGACCAGTCTGATAGCCGACGCCATCCCAACCGATGTAGAGCATGTTGAACTCGTTGTTGGCACGGAAGACGATCGGATCGTCGACGGAGCGTTCGTCAAAGTCGCCCTTGACGCCGGTGGCGGAGAGGATGAGCTTTGGATATTTGAAGGGCGTGCGATATGGAGCGAGTTGATCTGCGAATGCAAAGGCCGGTGTCGCGGCGGTGGCAGCGGTAGCGATGGATGCGGTGCGAAGGAATTGGCGGCGTGTCTGCATGGTTTGATAGACCTATTTGGACGGATTCATTTCCGTCGAATTGATTTCAAGAACGGCGACGCCCTGGGCTGGAAGATTAATGCTGGTGGGCGTTGTGTCATCGAGGAGGTCGTGCATTGCGACGAGCGGGTGAATGTCTATTGCGTCTTTCCCATGATTGATGAGGATGAGTATTTGGCGGTCGCGAGCGACTCGACGGCAGAGTTCGATATCTGCGGGCAATTCTTTGAATTGCATGGGAGCTTTGGGCTCGAACGGAGTCATGAGACTGGCGAGAGTCTTTTCGTCGACGAGGGCGCCGATATAAGTGATGCTTCCGCTGCCAAGGACGCGGCTGAGGGCGGCGGGTTGGTCGTCAAGCCATCCATTGGACTTGCCGTAGCGCAAGAGAACCCTGGTGTCGGGATTGTTTGAACTGAGTTGTTCGGCCCAGATGGTGGCGGTGCCGGTGGTGTGTTCGGTATTGACAGGGATTGGGCTGTCGAGAGCGTAGAACTGCTCGACGCGGCCGCCGAGTGCATCGACGAGTGGGCCTGGTTGCCGTCGTGTGTCCAGCGAGTTGAACTCATCTTTCATGCCCGATCGTGGGCCGAGGACGAGGTGGCCGCCATTGCGGACATAGTCGATGAGGTGATTGGCGAGTTGCTGCGAAATGACGTTGAGACTGGGGGCAACGACGAGCTTGTACTTGAGCAGTGGTGCAGAGGCGCTGATGACGTCGACCGTGCGGCCTTGAGCGGAGAGTTGACGATAGTAGTCGAGAAGCACCTCCAGCTGATCGTAGTTCCTGTTATGGAGTTGGAAGTCGATCGCCCAGCGGCTGTCGTAGTCGGTGAGGATGGCGACATCGGCGACCGGGGATGTGCCTGCAATCGCAGCTGAGGTCTTTTGAAACTCACGGCCGATCTGCTGTACCTCGTCGTAGAGAGGCAGAGGGTTGCCATCAGGGCCGACGATGGCGCCATGGTACTGCTCCTGACCGTTCAGAGCGCTGCGCCACTGCCAGTAAAGGAGTGCGTCGGCACCGTGACCAACTGTCTGCCATGCTAGAGCGCGTGTCTCGCCGCGATTGAGGGAGTTATTGATCGGTGCCCAGTTGACGAAGCCGGGTTGCGTCTCCATCACCCAGAAGTTCTGCTGCTTCCAGCCGCGGACGAAGTCGTTCATGAAGGCGTTTCGCGTGACGTTCAGGTGGCCTGTGCCTACATAGTCGTCCCACGACGCGATATCGAGGTCCTCCGTCATCGTGTAGTGGTCCCAATTGTCGGACCATCCGAGGCCGCCGATGTTCGTGGTGATGAACTGACGCTTGTCTGCGAGCGGACGGATGGCGGTGATCTGGGCAAGCTGAAAGCTGCGCCAGGTCTGCGTCACGAAGTGGCGGTGATCGAGCATCAGGCCGGGATTATTCCCGCCGGAGTTGAGTGGGATCTCGCCCCACCGGTCGTATGTCTGGGACCAGTAGGCCGTTGCCCAGTGCTTGTTCAACATATCGAGGCTCTTGTACTTGTCGCGGAGGAAATCCTGGAACTGCTTGCGCGTGGCATCGTCGAATGACTCGTCGGTGTACTCGTTTCCGATCTGCCAACCGATCACGTTGGGATCATGGCCGAAGCGTTGTGCCAACGCGGTGGCGATGCGAACGCAGAATTGTCTGTAGCGTGGGCTGGAGTATGAGAACTGCCGACGGCTTCCATGTTCACGCAGATGGCCGTTTGCATCGGTGCCCAACGTGTCCGGATACTTCGTGGTCATCCACGCCGGCGGGGCGTCAGTTGGTGTGCCGATGACGACCGCGATGTGATGCTTTTCAGCAAGGCGAATGGCACGGGCGAGCCAGTCGAGGTCGATGTGATTCTCTTCTGGCTCCATACGTGACCAGGCGAACTCGCCTACGCGAGTGACCGTCATGCCGGACTTTTCCATCAGCGCGAGATCGGCGTCCCAGCGTTCCTCCGGCCACTGTTCGGGATACCATGCTGCTCCAAGAAGCGGCGCGTGAGGCGTTGTGTACTTATGCGCCGGTACGGAATCTTGCGCCGTGTTCCGCTGGGCAGAGCCCAGGAGGGTGATGAGCAAGACAGCAATAGCAAGATGTCTCATCTGCCGGCATTCTCCTTGAGGACCGCGATGCCGTGGGGTGGCAACGAGATTGTCTGCGAGGAGCGGTCGGAAAGGATGTCGAGCATCGCCTTCGGAAGGGTTATTTGCTGGGGCGTCTCTCCGTGGTTGAGCAGAAAATAGTATGAGCCGCTCTGGCCCGAGCGCTCAGTAAGTTCGACGCCGTTGGGGACGGAGATGATAGGAGCTGTTACGTCAGCTTGATTGATGAAGCTTATGAATAGAGTTCGGGTGAGAGGTTCGTCGAGCCAGGCGCCGACATAGGTAATGCGTCCTTGTCCGGCGGGATGGGTGATGACTGCGGCTTGATCGTCGAGCCAGCCGTTGGACTTTCCGTAACGCAACAGGACAGTCGCGTCCGGCGTGTGCGTGCTTAACACCTCAGCCCAGATGGTGGCTTTGCCGGAGTCGGTATTGCTGCTGACTGGGACAGGCTGGTCAAGGGCGTAGAACTGCTCAACGCGGCCGCCAAGTAGATCTACGAGCGGCCCTGGCTGGCGCTCGGTCTGCAGCGCATTATCGATGTCCTTCATACCGGATCGTGGCCCCAGGACGAGAGTTCCGCCATGGATCACATAGTCGCGCAGATGCTGGGCGGTAGCATCCGGAAGCACATTGAGCGCGGGAGCGAAGACAATCTTGTAACCGTCAAGCGGTGCGTCGGGTGAGATTACATCGATGTTCGTGGCGAGCGGCTTGATAGCGGCGTACCAGTCGGTCATCAGCTGTGCGTAGTTGAAGCCAGCGCTGTGCCGCTGGAAATCGATGGCCCACTGCGAGTCGTATGAGTTGAGTAAAGCAACTTGTGAGTGGACGGTAGTGCCAGCGAGTGCGCTGCCAATGTGATTGAGCTCTTCGCCGAGTTGCTTGATTTCGCTGTAGACGGGCATTGGGGCGCCATCGGCTCCAAGCAGAGTGCCGTGGTACTGTTCCTGCCCATTCAAAGCCGAGCGCCACTGCCAGTAGAGAATTGCATCTGCGCCGTGAGCGATGGCCTGCCACGCCATCTCGCGTACTACGCCGCGGTCCAGCGTGCGGTTTGTAGCCGCCCAGTTGACGAAGCCGGGCTGTGTCTCCATGAGCCAGAAGTTCTTATTCTTGTATCCGCGTACTAGGTCGTGCATGAGGCCATTCAGTTCGGGCTTCAGGTGACCGGTCTCCATGTAGTCGTCCCAGGCGGCGAGATCGAGGTTGCGATGGACGATGTAGTGGTCGAAGCCGGTGTTGAAGTGCATTGTGTTGGTGGTGATCCATTGGCGTGAGTCGGAGTGATTGCGAATGACTGATGTCTGGTTTGCGATATAGCTGACCCAGGTGTCGGTGACGAATCGCTTCCAGTCGAGGAGCAGTGCCGGGTTCTCTCCTCGGGAATGTACTGGGATCTGGTCGAATGTATCGTAGGTCTGCGACCAATAGGCCGTAGTCCAGCGCTGGTTCAGATTCGCGATTGTGCCATAGCGTGCCGCGAGCCATGCATGGAAGGCGGCCTTCGCTGAGTCGTCGAATGATGGCGCCGCGAGTTCGTTGTCGATTTGCCAGCCGATCACGTTTGGATTGTGGCCATAATGAATCGCCATCTGCTCAGCGATTCTTTGAGCAAAGTGCCTGTACTGCGGGCTGGTGAAGGAAAAGTGCTGCCGGTTGCCGTGTTCTGCGCGGTGCCCGTCTTCGTCCACGCGGAGCGTGTCGGGATATTTCGAGGTGAGCCATGCTGGTGGCGCGGCAGTTGGTGTGCCTAAAACCACGACAATATTGTGCGCGGCGGCTGCAGCGATTGCGCGATCCAGCCACGCGAACTCGAAGTGTCCTTCTGTTGGCTCCAGCGAGCTCCATGCGAACTCGCCGACGCGGACGACGTGCATGTGAGCGGCCTGCATGAGGTCGAGATCCACAGCCCATCGGGACTCGGGCCACTGCTCTGGGTACCACGCTGTCCCGAGAAGAATTGCAGGTTTCGTTTGGGTTTGCTGCGCGGCACTTTTACTTACGCTGCCGGTGAGGATTATCGGCAGAAGCATTACACAGTGGACGATTGCTTTGAGGGAAAGGCGCATTTATATTAGCTCTTGCCGGGTGAACTCTGTAGCAGCTGAATTATAGGGTGAACGAAGCTGCGCTATTGGGACGAATGTTGCAGCGCAATGGTTCCGCATATCGGGCCATCAGCCAAACATTGTTTCAGCTTTTCATTTTCTGGCCTGCGGTATAGATTGCATATGCCATCCAGGAAACGACGAATGCATGGCAGATGAGAGGGCCTTCCTTGCCAGTAAAGCTTGCACTGATTCATACCTCGCCGACGCTCGCTCCACTTTTTGGTGAGCTGTGCGCCAAGTGGATGCCTGAGGTCAATATCTTCCATATGGTGGACGAGAGCCTCATTAAGAACACCGTCGAAGCTGGCTCGCTGCAAAAGGTGACGACACGGCGTCTTATCGGAATGGTGGATTCGGCAGGCCTGGCTGGCGCGGACGCTGTCCTTGTAACCTGCTCATCGATTGGCGAGGCCGTTACCGCTGCGCAGCCGCTCTTTGATTTTCCGGTGCTGCGCAGTCGATGAGGCGATGGCGGAGGCAGCAGTTGCCCGGGGGCGACGCATAGGGGTTCTCGCGACGCTTAGGACGACACTCGAGCCACCGCCAACCTGGTGCGCTGCAAAGGAAAAGGCAAGGGCATTGAGATCGTCGATCATCTGTGCGAAGGGGCGTTTCAGGCAGTCATGGTAGGGGACACGAAGACGCACGATGCGATCGTGAGCAAAGCTCTTCGGAACGAGATGAACGGGACGGATGTTGTTGTTTTGGCGCAGGCATCCATGGCGCGGGTGCTTTGGGCAATGGAGCCTGGTTCATTGACGATGCCCGTGTTGTCGAGCCCGGAGCTTGGAGTTCAGAGAATGGCGGAAGTGCTTCAGGATCGCGCTTGAGGAAGCGCTACTGCGTTCTCGCTCTGCTCTGCACCGTCTCGGCCATCACATTTCTGGACAGGCTCGCGATCGCTGTTGCGGAGCCCGGCATCAGGCACGATTTAAGCCTTTCTCCCGAGCAATGGGGTTGGGTGTTGAGCGCTTACGTACTTGCGAACGCTCTTTTCGAGATTCCTTCAGGGATGATGGGCGATCGCAGAGGACAGCGTTCCGAGCTTACGCGGATCGTCGTGTGGTGGTCCGGCTTTACTGCACTGACGGGATGGTGCCGCAGTTTGTGGCAGATCGCGGCCTCGCGGTTTCTCTTTGGTGTAGGCGCAGCGGGCGCGTACCCGAATGCGGCCGGCGTTATCTCGCGCTGGTTTCCAAAGCGAGAGCACGCTCGCGCGCAGGGGTTTGTGTGGGGCGCGAGCCGACTTGGCGGAGCTCTGGCCCCTCTCATTCTGGTGCCGCTGCAGCAGCGCTTCGGGTGGCGTGCCATTTTCTGGGGGTTGGGGGCGTTGGGTCTGGTGTGGGCGGCAGTGTGGGCGGCGTGGTTCCGTACCGACCCAGCCCAGCAGCCAGGAATCACGAAGGCCGAACTGGATGAGATTGACGGCGGCTTTCCGAAACATGTTCCGCTACGGCTTCCGTGGCGCGAGCTCTTTGCATTAAGCAGCTTTGGCTCATCACCTTAGCTTACTTCTGCTATGCGTGGGGAAGCTGGTTTTACTTTGGCTGGTTCACTACCTGGCTGGTTCGTGGCGCTGGCTTCAGTGTTTCGCAGATGGGAGTCTTCGCGTCGTTTCCGTTTATCACCGGACTTGCGGGAAATCTAATCGGTGGGGCGGTGAGTGAGAGGCTCGTCGAGCGCTACGGACGTAAGCATACTTATCGTTGGGTTACGGGCAGCTGCCTGCTGGTTACCGCGTGCCTGATGGAGGCGATGAGCATCGCGCGCGGAAAGATTGCGATCGTAGTGCTGGCGACGCTTGGTCTGGGAGTCATGGACCTTATGCTGCCCTCAGCATGGGCGATGTGTATGAGCATCGGCGGCCGTTATGGTGGCACGGCTACCGGCGTGATGAATACCGCGGGCAACTTTGGCGGCTGGGTTGGTGCGGTTGTTTTTGGCTACATCGTTAAGGCGACTAACGATTACAACCCGCCCTTACGTTTGATTGCCTTCATGGTATTGATTGCGGCGCTGATTTTCTCACGTGTGGATTGCGATGCCGGACTGCGATCGGACGACTCCCGGTCAGCCGTCGCCTCCTAGCTTTGCGTGCGGCGTATCACTGTTCCTCCAGCTCGAGCGAGCGCAAAGAAATCCTGCATTCCGATCTGCCCTCCCTTCAGCACGAGTTCCAGATCGCGGAATCTTGTGTCGTCGGTGTGGGCGCGGCACAACGGCGCGCCAGCCTCGATAGATGCCGACCAGGTGAGTGCATAGAGGCCCAACTGTTGTATCGCGTGGCTCGATGTGTCACCGCCACAGATGACGACACGGCGCACGGGAGATTCGGTCAGTAAAGACTTCAGCAGCATGCCGAGGTGCGAGCCGAGTTGCTCTCCACGTGGAGCGGTCCCGCTCTTCAGCGGACCGAGCGCTGTGTAGAGAATTACGCTACGGCCCGTCGCCAGTTCGTGGATGCAATCGCGTTTTGCCTTCTCGGCGGTGGCTGCGTGTGTGGCCGGATCGGTAAGTGTCGCATGGTCGACTGCGATGCCCGCGAAACCGTTTGCGAGCCCCCATCGGATTTGCACCTCAGTCGCCGGCGAGCAACTGCCACTTATCACCAGGATCTGTTCAACCGGATTTACCTGCGACTCGCGCCCTGGTTTCGCCAGGCCTTCAATGTTCCATTGCTTGATCAGGCTCTCTGTCAGGCCCGAGCTGCCAGCGGCGAAGAGGGGGTGATTGTTAGCCTCCTGCCAGAGAAGTTTTCCGGTAACGGCCAGCGATGCGTCATCCAAGCCGTCAAAGAGCACTGCTTCCGCTCCAGTCGCTCTTTCTGCGGCGAGAGCCGCATCTGCACCCATCCGCAGCGCAAGCACGTCAACCAGTCCGATCTGGATTGTGGTCTGCAAGGCGAGATGTCTGCGCAGGTCGGCCAGGGTCATCGGTGTCACCGGATGGCAGCGCATCGTGGGGTGTTCGTCGATTCGATAAATCTTGCCACTCGCAGTCGCGAATAGATTTCCGAACACGACGTAACGTCCCAGATGCGGCGCTCCGACGATGATCGGAATAAACTCAGGCGCAAAGACATCGCGTCCCACCTCCATCGCACGACCAATGTTGCCATGGGTAGGCGAACTGTCGAACGTTGAGCAGGTTTTGTAGTGCGTCACCCGCGCTTCAAGCTTTTTCATCGCCTCAAACAAAGCCGGAAGGTTCGCTGACATCCACTCCGGAGATTGGCTGCGGCTGTCGCCTGCGATTCCGATAGCCCTGCAGCTGTGAAACGCCTCTAGATGTTTCGGCAGCGGAGCACCAATAAATAACACGCTCTCGATTCCACCCAGCGCCAGTGACTCGAGCACATCCGTCGACCCAGTAAAGTCATCGCCGTAGTAGGCGTAGAGAAGGCCGCTCATGTTCCAAACATCTCCAGCGCTGCTTTCAGCTCTCGATGTTGTTTCGCGTATTCAGTGAGAGGAATGTTCTCCACTGCCGCCTGCCACGCCTGTCGCAAACTCAACACTCCTGCGGCAGGCCCCATTGGATGTCCCATGATGCCGCCGCCCGCCGCGTAGATCAGGTCCACTGTGCCCATTGCTTTGTAGGTAGCAGGCGCCTGCCTGGCCGATTGCCCGGAAGAGAAGACGGGCATGACCTCGCATCCTTTATTTGGCGGCGGAAACATTGGCGTGAGACATGCACGCGCTGATGCGATAACTGAATCATCCGACTCGCAGAACTTGTTGCTCAACCCATTTACGTGAGTGTGGTCGATGCCTGCGAGACGCCAGAATTTTTGGAAGGCGATAAAGCTCATGCCAATAGCGGGAGAGCGTCCGTACATGCCCCAGCCATTGCGATGTCCGTGAATCGCTACCTGGCAGTGGTCGCGGAGCACCTTCATCGCCGGGAGTCCGATGGAGTTCATGCTCACCATCACGCATGTGCCGCGAGCTTTGACTACATGGTCGTGACGATGCAGCATCTCATCGATCTCGCCTGTGATGTTTGCTGCGTACATCACCCGCTTGCCGGTCTTGCTTGCATAACGGTCAATGACCTCGAGCACCGCGGCCACGCGCTCGTCGAAGGGACACTGTGGCCCATCGGACTGCAGCTCGTCGTCTTTGATGAAGTCGATGCCTGCTTCCACAAGCGTCTTCACTTGCGCAGCCGTTGCCTCAGGTGACATTCCAACCGAAGGCTTGATAATCGTACCGATGATGGGGCGACCGTGCACGCCTGTCAGCGCGCAGGTGCCTGCGATTCCGAACTGCGGTCCTTTATAGCGCGTTAGAAAGATCGGCGGCAAAGTAACATCCAGCAACTTCAATCCGGAGAACTGCTTCAACTCAGAGAGGTTGCCAGCGACTGTCGCAAGCAGGTTCGGCAGGGATGGGCCCATGTTCTCGATAGGCCACGAGAGCGTAACCTCCGCGCTGTGTCTCGGCTCATCGCTGCTGGCTCCCTTGGGCACACCGGATCCCGGCAGCGATGGCCGCTCCACGACGCCAAGCTCGGTGATTTGCTCAATGCGGGCGGCGGATCGTTCGCGTAGCTCGTCTGTCTCACCCGGCACACGCAGGAACGTTCCAGTCGATTGCTCTCCGGCCATGGTCGCAGCTGCTGAGTCGAGTGGAAAGGCTGTCTCGATCCAGTATCTGGCGTAGATTCGTTCGGTCTCCGAATCCGCAGTGATGAAGGCTTCATGCGATATCGAAGTAGGTGTCATAGGTCTCGTTCTGCACGTGGTAGAAGGGAACGAAGACGCTATCGTTCGCGATGTAGGCCTGCGGCGCAATTTGCTTGAGATCTCCGGGCGAGAGCCGCGTCCGCGTCTGCTTGGCCTGCGGATTGAGCGCAACGTACATTGTCGGCCCGCGCATCAGAGCCACCGTGTTCGGATGCAGCTCGTCGATCGCCTCGGTGTGGAAACTCTGCGGCAGCCAGAGGTCGATGCGGTCCTTGTCATGCCAGGTGCGCTTGATGGCGAAGAAACCTTTGGGTACTCCAGCAGCTGCCAGCGGACTATCATTGATACTGATGCGCGCGCCCTGCGCCCACGAAGGAATTCGCAGATAAATCGCGAAGTTGCTGGGTTTTGACGATCCTACCTCCAGCGTAGTTGCATGCTCTTCAGAGGTTGTCGCCAGTTGTGTCAGTTTCACGACGCTTTCATCCTGCGTCCAACTCACTTCGGATGGCGCATACATATTTACGTAGATGCCATCGTTCCCGCGGAAGTAAAGATTCAGTACGCAGTCAGCGATGGTCTGCACCATCGTGCCGGAGCAACAGGGCCACTTCCGTTGGTAGTAAACCTTCGTTCCGTATGGGCTGTAGGTTGAGTAGTACGGATAATCGCCGTCTGAATCCGGTGGCTTCACTGCGAGGATCGTGTTGTAGACGACGCGCTCAAGGTTGTCGCCGTAGCGCGGATCGCCGGTAAAGCGCAGCAGGTAGCGCGCAAGCTTGGTGGCTGCATAGGAGCCGCACGGCGTCTCGAAGTGGTCGACGGTCGTGCTCAGGCTGTCGTATAGCTGTCCTTTGTGCGGCTCGATGAAAGTCTCATTTGGCCCCCATCCTCCTGAGGCGAACTGTTGTTGCGTCGTCAGGAGCGTGAAGGCGTTCTGCAGCGCACGCTTGTACTTGGGATCACCTTCGACAAGGTAAGCCTTTCCGGCAGAGCTGAGCGCGATGGCATGTGAATACGCGTGCTGACCGGGTAATGGATTCGCGCCGTTGGCGAGCGGGTCGAAGTACTCGGTGTCCAGCATGTACTTCAGCGCCAGCTCGCGAAACGCGCGATTGTCTGTGAGCGCGTACGCGGCAAAAAGATTCTCCGGCATCACGTACGTTTCATCGTAAGGCGGATCTTTTTTCCCGATGCGATCGCGTCCCTTCGCGGGTAGCAGGGAAGCGGAGCCCGCCAGAACCCGGTTCAGCAACTCGCGCCCTTCAGAAACTTTGGATAGCGTGAATGCATCGATAAGTCCAACAAAATGTTTGTCGAGCGTGTAGCAGATCCATTGGTTTGTCTGTGGCCGCAGGATCGATTGGTTGTCGGGCCCCAACGTCGCGGCAAAGCCTTTCACCAGTGCCTCAACCTTGGCATGGCATGCTGTGTCGCCGGTGCTGGCGCCAATACGGGCAAGGCCGGAGATGTACTGTCCCAGCGAATGCCCTGGAACGAAGCCGTTCAGGTCATACCAGCCGCCCATGTCTTTGCCCGGAGCGGGAAGTCCCGCACGCTCCCGATACACCTTCAGCAGCCGGTCATCGTCGAGCGCCAGATAGTGGGTATGGACCTGGTCGTACTGCTCTTTCAAGGGACCGCCATTCAGTTTTACGTCGGAGTATGTGAACTCCTGAAGAACTTCGCGCGCAGATCCTCCTACTGATGCAGACGCAAGCGCAAAGCCGGAGGTGTGACTGAGCGCTGCCGCGGCGGCTGTGTTTTTGAGAAAGGCTCTTCGGGTGAAGCGGCTCTTCATTGGTTCTGGTCCTCAAAAATCTCTTAGAGACTATACCTGCTGGCAGATCATGCAGAGACCTAATAGGAGCGCGTCGTTATTCCATTATGCGGAATTAGTGAACTGTGCGGCCGCGTTCGTCCGCAAAGCCGACCCTGGTCTCCTGCCGATCGTCGAGAGGGTAGATTAGATCGACATTGCGCGGCGTAATCAGCTGGTGCTTAACAAAGACCGTCGAGGGTAATGCCTTCTTCTGCAAAATCTGAAGTGCCATCGGAATGATTTCGTCGCCGTATCGCTCAGGGAAGTATGCGACTGTGCCAACGAGCCGCGTTCCAGGCCGACGTAGTTCGTTGCGCGCATCCAGAATGGCGTTCTGTCCCATCACTGCGCACAAGTTGCGACCTCCAATCTCATCGAAGGCCCGCAGTGCCGCGAGCGCGCAGACGTCGTTCACTGTGCCAACCAGGGTGCGCCGGGCCGGTGCGCGACGCAGATACTGCCGCAACACTTCAAGCACCTGCTCGAAGTCGCCTCGTCCGTTTAAATGGGCTACCGGAACTGACGTTATTTGCGGCAGTTCGGCACGCAAGCCATCAACAAATCCGGTAATTCGTAGTTCGAGCAGCGAACCCGCAATCGGAAGCTCAAGAAGCAGTAGTTGGTCGACCTTGCCCTCCCAGTGCTCCCGTGCCCAGCGCCCTAGCGCCTTGCCGCCGATGATGCCAGCCTTGTAGTTATTCGCGCCGAAGTAGGCCGCTCCTGGGTGTGGCACCTCGATCGCGATGACCGGAGTATTTGCCTCAAGAAACTTCGACGCGATTATCGGGGCGACGCGCTCGTAGGTTTGGAACTCCAGCACCAGGTCTACCCGCTCGCGGATTAGCAGGTCAGCATTCCGCAGTGCCTCGCGGGCGCTGTAGCGATTATTCACCGTAATGAGGTGGACGTGCTCGCGTGCTGCCGCCACCTCCATGTTTCTCATCACCTCGCGGGCGAACTCGGAGTCTCCCTGAGTGGCGAAGCCGATGCGGAATGGTTGTCCCAGCACCGGCCCAAAGCGGTTCTGGTATATGCCTGCGCCCGCGCGCTCCAGCAGTCCGCCATGGATCAGTGTGCGTAGCAAACGGAAGACCGTTGTCTTCGGCAAGCCCGTGCGTTCCATCACGTCGGCGAGCACAAGCTCTTCTCCCATGGTGCGGAATGCCTTCAGGACCTCGCACGCCCGTAGCACGGTTTGCGATTCGTTACGGTCTACCTTGCGGACCTTGGTCGCTGGTATGGAAGTCTCCGTGGCCGCGGCGTCTATCGCGGGTCTCGTCACTGCTTTGGATGTCTTGGTCGATTTTGCTCTCTGATTGGCCATCGTGGTGAGCATCTTATATTCCGAATAACGGAATTGGCAAGCCCGTTTGTTCCGCTCATTTCGAGCAGCAACAGAGATTCTCGGATGTGAATCGTCCTCAAAATAAGGCCTTGCGTCCGGCCTCACGTTCGCGTGAAATTGCGGACGATCGTCGAAACTCTGTCTCCGCCCCCAGGAGGGTGCTTGAATCCAAATCCGTTTCTGGGAGTGCTCTACCACTGGACAGGCGGCCTCTCCGCGGCAAGCTGTTACCTTCCGTTCCGCGCCATTCGCAGATGGTCATGGGAGATCTACTGGCTTCTTCAGGGGGTCTTTAGTTGGATCGTTGTTCCGCCTATCTTCGCAACGATCCTGGTTCCGGGCTGGGTCTCGGCCCTTCAAGGGGTTTCGAGTGCGACTTTGTTTTATGCCTGGTTCTGGGGGGCTATGTGGGGTATCGGCGGGCTGACCTTCGGCCTCGGAGTTCGCTATCTCGGCGTCGCGCTTGGATACACCATCGCGCTTGGCTTCAGTACGGCCTTTGGCACGTTGATGCCGCCCCTCTTTGCCGGACAGCTCGCCGCAGTGGCACGTGAGCGTTCCGGCCAGGTAATTCTGCTGGGTGTCCTCGTCTGCCTTGCAGCCATTGTGCTGAGTGGACTCGCCGGTGCGCGGAAGGAGAGGGAATTACTCAGGGAAAGAGCGCAATCGCTGCCGGTACCGGAGTTCTCCTATCGTAAAGGACTTATCGTCGCTGTCTTCGCGGGAATTATGAGCGCATGCTTCGCTTACGGTCTTGCTGCTGCGAAGCCTGTCGACCAACTTGCGCTTGCGCAGTTACTTGCTCATCACCGGAGCGATCTTTGGCAGCATCTTCCGGCGCTGGTGGTGGTCCTTTGGGGCGGCTTCACAACGAACTTTTTGTGGTGCGCGTGGCTGCTATTTAAGAATCGTTCTGTAGCCCAGTTCGTTGGGCGCGTCCGTGGCGAGACCACAATTGCCGCGAAGACCATGATGATTAATATCGCTGCCTCGGCTGCAGCTGGCCTGCTCTGGTACCTGCAGTTCTTCTTCTACTCGATGGGCCAGACCAAAATGGGTCATTACGATTTTTCCAGCTGGACCCTGCACATGGCTGGTACTATCCTCTTCGCGACTCTGTGGGGAGTCGTTCTGCATGAGTGGAAGGGAACGGGACGAAAGACAAGATGGCTCGGCGCAGCGGGTTTTCTATTGCTTGTTTTGTCTACGATTATTGTGGGCTACGGAAATTATCTGAAGGCACGTTAGGCCTTCGCGTCCAGTAACGCCGCATTGCGGTCCGCCTCTGCCAGCAACTCTTCGACGGGCGTGTCACTGTTGACTGTCTCCGTAATCAGCTCATCGATGATTGTCGCGATCTTCGGCCACGTCTTAATCTGCGGAATCTCGCGAGCCACGCGATGCAACTCCGCCATGCGATGGTAGAAGGGAATGGTGCGATTGACCTCTTCATCTAACCACGTACTTTTGCGGCAACCGATAGCGCCTTCCGTCGTGGTCAGCTTATCCATCTCGGCGGTCATGCAGTGTTTCAAAAATCGCCAGGCAGTCTCGCGGTGCGGACTACCAGCGGCGATCGAGAGAATCCAGTAGACGTTCAAAGACGCCGAGTGCCCGCCCGGTCCATGAGGAATCGGCGCGATGTCTACCTTGCCCTTTACCTTCGATTCCTTCGATGTGTGAGCCATTGTGGCGAAGCCGAACCAGTTAACCATCATCGCCACCTCGCCCGCTGCGAAGGCAAGGCCGGCCTGGACTGAATCGAACTCTCTGCATCTTGGATGAACGGCAGTCGAATCGCTCAGTATTCTTCGATAAAACACGAGTGCGTCTGCCGCGGTACTCGTCTGAAAACAGATCTTCCCATCGCTGGAGAACAGCTCACCGCCGCGTGTCCAGAGCTGCAGCAAAAAATCGTAGACCGAGTTGTGCCCATCCGGAAACGCGGCGAATGCGGTGCCGTAACATCCCTGCTCCGGTGAATTTAGAAATCGCGCAATCCGTTGGAACTCGTCCCACGTCGTCGGGGGCGCCAGCGGCTTGTGAAAACGCCTGCGATATTCTACCTGCAGCGCCTCATCGTCAAAGATATCTGTGCGATAGATTAGACACTCTGGCCCATCGTGATACGGCGTGCCCAATACGGCATCGCCAATCTGCTGCATCCTTAGCAGCGACTCGGCCCATGCTGTTGGAAAGTCCTCCACCTGGTCCGCTTTCAGCAGCTGCGCAAGATCGATTGCTGCGCGGGCCTCATGCATTGCGGCAATCCAGTCGGTAGCGACGAAGCACACGTCCCAGTCACCATTCGCCATTCCGTTGTTCGCAAGCAACGCCTCTTCAAGAGGATGTAGATCCATTGCCACTGCGTCCAACCTGAGGCCTGTCTTTGCGGTCGCTTCGAAGCTTGCCCACTGTTTGGCGATCGCGGTCTCGAATGGTCCATATCTGCGGACAGCTACGCGAAATTTTCCGGCGCGATCCATCCCTATTCCTTTTGCCTCTGTGCTTCAATCTCGGCAGCAATCGTCTCGTTATGCTCGCCGATGCGCGGCGCGGCGCGCCCGTTCGTCAGCAGTTCTCCATCGATACGAATGGGGCAGCGCGTCGTCCGCATCTCTCTCTCCGTTCCCGCGCCTACCCCCTGCACCATCTCCAGCGCATTGAAGGCGTCATGCTCGAACAACCGATCCCAGTTGAAGACGTCTGCACACCACACATCTGCGGGCTCGAGTATGCCGAGCCAGTAAGCAGTGCTGCGTTGCTTCAGATGTTCTACAAGAACCCTCTTGATTTCATCCCGCTGGTTGAAGAGAGAATCGGGATCCGCATAGCGCAGCAGCGGAGCACAATCCAACAGTTGCCCTAGCCGCACGATGGGCTGCATCGCAAGCGCGATGTACCCGTCCGCAGTTTTGTAGATTCCATACGGCGCGCCCAGGTACGCATGTGCGTTGTTCACCGCACTTCGCTGGGGCAGCTTGCCGCCATCGTTCAGATACGTGGTCAGCACCTCGAACTGGAGATCGAGTGTTGACTCCAGCAAACTCACCTCTACCAGTCCTCCTCGGCCTGTAATTCCGCGGCGCACCAAGCACGCGAGTATTCCCTGGACCAGATGTGCGCCCGCCATCATGTCCGACACTGCTAACCCAAACGGAACCGGGGGCTGATCTGCGTCGCCATTCAACCACGGCAGTCCGGAGAGTGACTGTACCAGCAGGTCCTGCCCGGGTTTTGTCTGCCACGGTCCGGTCTTGCCATAGCCAGTGATGTCGCCATAGACGATGCGTGGATTGAGGGCCGCCACGGCCTTATATCCCAGGCCGGCCTTCTCGATTACACCCGGCCGAAAGTTTTGGATCATCACATCCGCGTGCCGTAGAAGCTCAAACACGTGCTCACGATCGGCTGGATCTTTTAAGTCAGCGGCAAAGCTCTCCTTATTTCGATTGATGGAGTGGAACAGTGTCGAGTCGCCATCCAGCTTCAGGTTGGAGATGTAAAGCTGACGGCAGAGGTCGCCTACTCCCGGCCGTTCGATCTTGATCACACGTGCACCCATATCCGCGAGTCGTAGCGAGGCTGACGGCCCGGAGAGAAACTGACTGAAGTCGATTACCAGCAGACCTTCGAGCGGCTTCATGCTGAGTGCTCCTTGCGTTTTTCCAACGCGGTATTGAATGCCGCGAGCACAGCATGCTCACCACCAAGAGCGCTCCCACGAAGATACTCGTGAATAATTGTGGAGGCTGCATCCTGGAACGCGATAAATCCCGGCCATCGCGGCCGCACCCATGTCTGGTCCAGCGTGGGCAATGTGTTTGCGAAGAAATTATTGGCTAGACGATTGGCATCAGCATCGAGCCATGCTGCGCGATGCCCGGGCTGTCCGCCGGAAGTTACGTATAGCGTCTTCTGCACCAGCGCGCTCGCAACGTGAGCCGCGTATGCCACCGCTGCCTCGCGATGCCTGCACTGCGCAGAGATTGCAATGCCTGCGCCGCCCAACGTCGAGCGCAACAGAGCGCCATTATCGAGCGTAACCAACCCTCCTGTCGTCAACACATTCGATGCATATCCACGGCGCGAGTAGTTCGAATAGCCGTAGGCGAACGGACAGTAAGCCACCGAGTCGCTCTCCGCCAAAAGCTGCCATGTGCGAATAGGGTTACGCTCGAGCGAGCCAGGAGCCGATGCTGCCAGCAGCTCTCGCAGCATAGTAAGTGCTCTCGCGCCTGCGTCGCTCTGTCCCGGTTCAATCACTGTACTCTCGCTTCGAAACGGCTCCGCTCCCAGCGCATTCGCCAGCATGAAGAATGCCATCAGGCTATCGATCGCCAGCCCCGGCATCGCCACGAGTCCACGCCGTGCAAGCTCCGTCACCGCAGACCACGTCTGCGGCACCTCTGCTCCAGCCCGTTCCATCAAATCAGTGCGCCAGCCTGCAACCGGTGTTGCCGCATCGATCGCGAGCGCCCACTGATGCCCGCCGTAACTATAGCTCGCGTGCGATTGGCCCACTGAATTTCGTTCCTGGTCTTTCAAGAAATCAGCTGGTAGATATTCATCAAGTGGGAGCAGCAGCCCCTTCGTTGCAGCTTCACCCATCGAAGGATGATCGATGACGAGCAGGTCGAAACGTTGTGCCAACTCGCTTAACGGGGCATCGGCAAAGGCCTGCAGCGACCGCTTTTCCCACCGCACCGCGATCTCCGGATGGGTCTCCTCAAACTGTTGGGCCGTTGCCAGCATCGGCAGCAGGCCTCGCGTATGGTTCCAGGTAATGCCGTTGAGCTCAATCATGCCTTTATGGTTCAGATTCCCTTGCTGATAACGTCATGGTAACTTTGATTGCCTGCAACGCGGAGCGAATGCGCATACATTCCGTTTTACGGAATTGGAGGGCATCACTTAGAGGGTTATATGAGCGGCGATTTGTTTTTCGAAGACTACACTCCCGGCGACACGCGCGAGACCAGCGGCCGCACTATTACCGAGACCGACATTGTGCTGCACGCTGGACAAACCGGTGACTTCTTTCCCCATCACATGGACGCCGAGTGGTGCCGTACCCAGCCCTTCGGTCAGCGGATGGCGCATGGCACACTCATCTTCTCGGTCGGTGTGGGTCTTACGGCCGGCGTAATCAATCCGCAGGCTATGAGCTACGGCTACGACCGATTGCGATTCGTCAAGCCTGTCTTCATCGGCGATACAATCCGCACTACGGTCACCATCAGAGAGAAACGCGATGATCCCAAACGCCCCGCTCACGGAGTCGTCGTAGAAGCGCTGCAGGTCACGAATCAGCGCGGTGAAACAGTGCTTGTCTGCGAACATCTGCTGCTCGTAAACCGCAAGGCTGTTTAGTGCTCGCCTCAAAATGACTCACACAAATTATTCACTAACGTCCCACCAGACTGTAGTGACCTGCCTTACTCAGCGTCACAATCTTCCGCGTTCCATTCTCCGCGACCGTCGCAGTCTCGGCGCTGCCGTTCACCATCACCTCCGCGCTCGAAGAACTTACCGGCACGGAGACTCTCGCCACCACACCTTCCGGTACATCGACCACCGTCTCCACTCCACTCGGACCTTTGCGCACGTCCACCTGCAGTAGTCCCTTCGGAGTCGGCTCGGCGCCTTTGGCCCACTGCAGGTCCACCAGGTCGGGACGAATATCGACGGTGCTGAAACCCGCGCCAGTTGGCTCGATTCCCAGCACCTCCTCCATCAGCCAAGCCGTTGGTCCGGCCGACCACCCATGCGCGAGGCTCACAAAATATCCTGAGCGGTTATCTGATTGTAGCGAGGAGTGGAAGTCCTCCTTGTACCAGCTTGGGTCATATGCCTCCCAGAAACTCGTTGCACCTTCCTGCAACATTCCGCCCCAGTACTGCCGAATCCACTGCAGGGCGTCCTCTCGATGTCCCATCTGCGCCATCGCCCGAATCACGTAGTAGTTGTAGTAGGGCGAGATGATCATTCCATTCGTCGGACGTTTACCTACTTCTGACAGCACGCCCTTCCAGATCGCGTTATACCTCTCCGGTCCTGCTGCACCGCCGATCACTGCCGCTGCATTCGTCTGCCAGCGTGGGCCGAACGTGCCCGTTGTTGCATCCAGCAGATACTTCTCCGCGCCGGCTTTTATCTCTGCTGCGCGCCGCTCATACTTGTCGGCGTTCGCGGTATCACCCAGCTCGCGCAACATCCACGTGGCGTCGCGATACGCGCGATAGAACTCGAGCGTCGTCGCCCTTCGCGTCTCCGCCGTGTCTCCGTTAAGCTCTGGCGACCAGTCCACATACAACCATACGTTGCTCTTGTTTGCATAAATATTTCGTTCGTCAAATTCTTTATCGACAAAGTTCAGCAGCTCCACCATCCGGCCATGCACAGTCTCCAGAAACTTCTTGTCGCCCGAATGCCGGTAGTAGTCCGCCGTCTCCGTGAACCAGAAAGACGAGTAGCCCGGAATTCCATTCACATGCTGGTCTACAGGAGATGGCCCCATCAGCCTGTCGAGCGTGTCCTCCATCAACGGCTTCTCACCGAACACATCCTCGATCACGCGTCCGCTCACGTCGGTATCGCCCATCCAACGGCCGCGGTCACGCTTACTTGCGTCCCATACACCGTCCTGCATGCAGAGGTGCGCGGTGTACGCGCCGACCTCCCAAATGCGGTTCAGCATTGGGTCGCTGGACTCGAATGCTCCCGCATAATCCACCGGGTAGTAGATATGGTCAACATGAATCGACCTGAACTTTACGTCCGGGCCGCCGCCAACGAAGCGAATCTTCGCATAGCGGAATGCCGTCTTCGGCCCATGTGCTGTGCCGTGCGGTGGAATCGTCATCTGATTAACACCGAGGTACGGCACCTTCATGGTCTCGGATTCTGACTCGCCCATCTGTACCGTCAGCGTCACCGGTTTGTCTGAGTCGGAGACAAACTCCATACGCCCCGTAAGCTCGCGTCCAAAATCCAGTACGACGCTTGGAGCCTCGGCGTCCGTCAGCGTCGTCGATGGCAGCTTCACAGCAAAGTCCGCGGCGCTGTCTTTGGTCAGGGCTTCTAAATTCGTGAAGCTCCCGCGCCCAGCATAGGTCGCCAGAATTCCGTTAGCCGGAACGTTCATATGCGCGAGATACCCGGAGATGCCCTCGTAGCCTGGCCAGTTGTAGAGTCCCGCATCTGCGTTCCATTGGAATAGCTCCAGCGAGCTTTCGATCCCGCCGATGCTTTGCACTGGCTTCCACGCTGTGTCGTCGAACCCCGCGCTCTCCCAACCCTTCGTCGCGACAGCGGAGCTCTTCCAGTCCTTCCCGCTGCGCATGAACGATGGCGCATCCACCCACATTGGCTTCGCAATCATCTTCGCTACGAGTACCTGCCCAAAGGTCTGCTGCCGTAACAGTGCGCTGTTAGCGAAGCCTGTAACCCCGCGCCCGCGCACCCCCTGGACGGCGATCACGTTCGCTCCCGCCTTCAGGAACTTCGATACATCCGTCGCGAACACATGCATTCCAAGCGGCGAGGTCACGTCGCTCTCCACCCGTTCGGCCATCTGCCCGTTGATCCAGACCTTCACGCTCCTTGGTCCGGCTAAATAGAGCGTCGCCTCCTTTGGCAGCGTCCCCACATTGAAGTGCTCGCGAAAATAATGCGGTTCGATCTGCTCGGTGACGGCCGGGAAGGTGTACACGATCTTCGCGTCCCTGGCCGTGTCGTCCGCTGTCCAGATGTATTCCTCCGGTACTGGCGAGTGGCGGGCGCTCTCCAGGTCCGGCTTGCCCACTCCTTTGCTCAGATCCAACGGCGAGAGGGTGCTCATCGTCATCGCCTGTGTCAGCGGAAGGTCCTGCGCCTGCATCACACTGCCGCAAAAGATCACAATGCAGCCAAGCAAAATGCCACAGACCAAAGCCCGGCGATGGGCTAGGCCGCTCGCCAAACTACGCACGAAACTGTTCAATCGATCTTCCCCCTACAAAACAGTTGCACCTAATACATACGCAACTCGTTTCGGGTTGGCAACGACGTCTTTGCCGCGCAGTAGCGGAGTAGATTATCGATGCTTCAGGAGGAAGCATTAGTGCAACGACATTTGAGGACGAGTCGAGCTGGTTTCTAAGTGACCGGACGATAGCGAATCATTCCGTCGTCCAGAAAATACTCCGAGGAGCAGGTCGGCGAACCGCAGATCATCGCCTCCAGACCAGCCCATTGCTGCCGCGTAATCAGCCCGAGAGAACCGCAGGAAGGACATGCCAGCACCGCCCAGTACGGGTTCTCCACCTTGCCCAGCTCACCCGCCTGCTCCAGCATGAACATCGTGCCCGGCTGCATCTGCTCCGGGATCCAGACTTCAAGAAGGTTCAGCTCCGCTTCCATGCCGACCTCATTTTCTCAACAGTTGAGTTCAGTTTCGGTGATTGACAGCTCTGCTGACGCACAATCAATTGCACAACTTATGGTGCAAAGAATATCCCATTTCCGGCGGCTGTCAACTACCCATTTCACTCCAGAGGAATCCAGCGTGGCTACCGGGGTGTATAGAGCGCACGGTACATCTCCCGGTTGCGCAGGATGGCCTGCACATAGTCGCGCGTTTCCGTGTACGGAATTGACTCGACGAACTCCGGGATGTCCTTGTAATCGCCGCTGGACATCCACTGGCGGATGGGGACATCGCCAGCGTTGTAGGCTGCCAGAGCATATTCCTCCTGGCCTCCGAAGCGATTCAACACCTGCCTCAGGTTCAGGGTCCCGAGTTCGATGTTCACTGCAGGATTCAGCAGTTGGTTCGTGCTGAATGTCTTTAGCCCCTTCTTCTTCGCCATCGCCCTGCCTGTCGACGGTATCAGCTGCATCAGGCCGTAGGCGTTGGAGCGGCTGATGGCACCGGGGTTGAACTCCGACTCCTGCCGGATCAGCGAGGCCACCAGAAAGGGGTCCAGGCCGTTCTGCTGAGCGTTCGCTGTCAGGTCGCTCCAGTAAGGCTGCGGAAACAGGAGCCGCCAATAGACCGTTGGCACCTGATCGATGGGAAGCGTGAAGAAGGAGATGCCGCTGTGCTTCATCGACTGCAGCGCGCGCGTTACTTCTCCGTAGGAGACGTAGATCTCGGCTTCGGCCAGCGCTCCCCACTGGCCGGAGTTAGGGCTGGCTTGTATCTCTGGCCCTATGTACTCGTTCAGCGATGCGTTGGCCAGCAGCCGCGCCTTGATGAGATGAGGCTCGTTCTCAGGCAACTCGCCTATCAGGGTTGGGGGCGCGGGCTTGTGGACTGCAGCCAACACTGGCGCGGGGGCGACCGCGGCCTGGCCGCCCAGTACTTTCAGCCGCTGCCTTGCCAACTCGCCGTAGTAGTAGTTGGTGTAGGTTGCCGAAAGCACGCGGTAGTAGTTCACGGCCTGTCCGAAGTTGTGCTCTTCATCCTCGTAGATGCGGCCGCGCCAGTAAAGCGCGCTGGGGACCTCGATTCCTCCCTCATAGCGCTGGATCTGCTCATCCATCAGCCGGGCGGCCTCGGAATAGTTGCGCAGACGGTAGTTCATCCAGGCTGCGCGCCAGTGTGACGATGGAGCGTAAGTACTGTTTGGAAAGGTATCCACCAGCAGGGTGTAGTGATAGATCGCCTGCTTGGAGTCGTGCTGGATCAGGTACATGTTGCCACCGGAGTAGAGCGCTTCCTCCAGCCATCGGCTGTTCGGGAAACGCTTGATCATCTGGGCGATCAGGGCGTCGTGCCCTGCGGGGTTCTTCTCGCTGCGCGAGAGCTCGGCGAGCATGTACATCTTGAGGGCTGCGCTGTCGTCGTTCGTCTCCGGCAACCGTTCTACATCGTGGCGGCTGAGGTGCTTCAGCTTGAAGTCGCAGACGGCGGCGTAGATCGAGAGCGCGGCCTGGTCGGCTGGGCTCAGGCTCGAATCGTTCTTCGCGATTGAGTGGTACTCTTCGCCGGCCTCGTTGTAGTGCTTGGCGTTGAAAAGCTGGTCGGCGTGGGCTTTGCGCTCTGCCGCGGTTAGCGGAACGCCCATCGCCTGCATCTGCTTTTGCGCCTGGGCGGCCTCGGGGGTCAGCGGCTGGGTTACGTAGAGGCTTTTGAAGATCGGCCCGGCCTTGGCAGTATTTCCCGAGAGTTGATACGCGCGTCCCAGTGCGTATCGGAAGTCGACTCGCGACGCCTGCGGCGTATCGGCCAGCGGCTCGAGCACCTTCAGCGCGCCCTGCGGATCCTGTTGCTGCAGGTGCGCGTTGGCGAGCAGGACAGGCGCGCTTGCGACGAAGATGCTGTCCGGGTGGCGGTCTGCGAAGCCGGTCAGCAGGGGATAGGCCTGCGCTCCCTGGGAGGCCTGCACCGCAGCCTGGGCCGCGAGGTAGTCCGCATAGTCGGCCAGAGCGTCGCCGGCTGCGCTCGCCTGGCGATAGTTGTCCGCGGCGTCAGCGTAGCGATGGTCCAGTGCGTAGGCGTGTCCGAGGGCCAGATACGCGGCTGATGCTCCTTCGCCGGGGTGAGACTTCGCGTAGCTCAGCACTCCGTTGAAGGCGGCCGCGGAGCGGGTTGAGGCGAGCTGCTGCGCCATTGGCCGTAACTGCGCCGAGGCGATGAATGCGCTGGTCAGTTTGGTGACCTGCTTCGTCGGCGCTTTGGAGCTTGCCGATTTTGCAGTGCTCTTTGTAGCGGTGGTCTTCTTACTGGTCGTTGCGGACTTCGATTTCGTAGATGAACCGGGCTTGCGGGCTTTGGTCTTCGTGAGCCGGCTTCTTTGCCGCCGGCGCTGCGGCGGTTGAGGACGGCGCAGCCGGCGGGTCCTGGCGCGCGAGGGCGGCTGCGGCCGGCGGTATCGCCAGCAGCGTTCCAATTGCTCCCACCCAAATGCCTGCGCCAACCTTCTCGCGAACCTTCGGCAGAATCTTAGTCCAACCAGTCAAACTTGCCTCGCTCCGGGCACGGTGTTATTCGTGTCCTCTTTTCACTCTAAGCCGCGCGCGCCACGGTGAGGATTTCGTGACCGCGATGAGAACCTGCACAGGTACGCTTTCTTCGCGCTCGAAGAGCGTTTCGTAAACCGGCCGGCAGGTTGTTCCTACTTTGCTCCTAACGTTGCTACGAGGCCCTCCGCCATTTACTATGACGTTTAGCGTCTTCAAACGCTTTGCGCCCCCCGCAGAGCCGGCGCGAGGAGATTATTGCTTCCTTTGCCCATGCCAGCCATCCAATCCCCAGGAACGGAAGAGATCCATCCCGATGTGGCTCTGGTAGAGCGCGCAAAGGCTGGAGACGCAGCCGCTTTTGAGCAGCTGGTGCGGCAGTACGAGCGTCAAATCTTCCGGGTAGCGCAGCATATTACTCAAAACCGTGAAGATGCCGAAGACATTACGCAGGACGCCTTCCTCAAGGCCTACGAGAAGCTGGACCAGTTCCAGGGGAACTCCAAGTTCTCGACCTGGCTGGTTCGCATCGCGGTCAACGAGAGCCTTATGCGGCTGCGCAAACGCAAGACCAGCAAGACCGTCTCGATGGACGAGGACGTGCAGACCGAAGATGGAGCCATTCCACGGGATTTCGCAGAGTGGCGGCCAAATCCCGAGCAAAACTATGGGCAGGCCGAGCTTGCGGAGATTCTGCGCAAGACCATCCAGGGACTTCCGCCCGGTTTTCGCACCGTTTTCACGCTTCGAGACATTGAAAACCTCTCTACGGAAGAGACTGCGGAGGCACTCGGCTTGAGCGTACCTGCGGTGAAATCACGGTTGTTGCGGGCCCGTTTGCAGTTGCGCGAACGCCTCAGCAGATACTTCGGACAAAAGAAGGAGGGTCTGCCGGTATGACCTGCACAGATTTTCTCAGCCAGCTTACGGACTACTTCGATGGACAGATCAGTCCTGAGCTTCTCGAAGAGGTTCGAGCGCATACTGCGTCGTGCCACCACTGCGAGGTGGTTCTCGACACTACCCGGAAGACCATTTCGGTGTATCGCGATCACGAACTCTACGAGCTGTCGACTGAGTTCCGTGAGCGTCTCCACACAGCCATCATGGCTAAGTGTCGTCCCTGCAGGTAGTTCCTTCGGTCCGGTGGGATTCGAGCGCTTCTTCCTGAATTTGTAACTGACGAAGTAGCTTTAGGGGGACACCCCCCTTATATCTTGGGCGTAAGTCTATTGTTTGCTATGGTATAGCGGAACAATGACTCGCCAAATTCTTCCAAATAAAGGACTTACGGCCAAATTCGTCCAGGCAAAGGACTTACCGTCCAAATTTCTGCAGATCGGATTTTAAAGAGCGAAGCCCCGGGTTGAGCCGGGGCTTTCTTTTACCTACTAAATCTATTTTATCAAGTGGCCCATAACTAATGGCCACTTTTCTTTGTGCTTGTAAGTGCTGGTGGGGACGGGTTTGTTGGGTTTTCCAGAGAGGTTGGGGGTTGACAACGTTTTTTTGGCTGCCGGCTCGGCCGCGGATCTGCAAGATGAGGCGGATTAAACAGGAAGGGGGATAAGGGGGATAAAAGCGGGATAAGAGGAGCGGCTGAAGAGGGTGCTCAAAAAGTTCGTCGGGCCGCGATAAACATTCCCTCGGGGGCTAAAGCCCATTGAAATTATTGCCTTTACGGCGCGGAGACCCAAAGCTAAAGCATTGGGCTACGAGTCCCGCCTCTTCAAAGCAAAGACTTTTCAGCAATCTCTGAAGCCGCTACATTTCAAATGCACGGTTTTTCAGCATCCTCGTCAGGCCGCGCGGTTGATGTTTCGCGGGCCTGACGGTTCGAGGATGGGTTCTGGGACGGTTGATGAGGACGCGTTCGGGATGGTTGATATTGAGGGTCGTCAGGGTGCCGGTCCGTCAGTCCTTGGACATGGCCTGGCGGAGGGGTTCCTGGGGGGCTCGGAAGAAGGTGTCGGCGATGAAGCCTCCGATGGCGCCTCCGATGATGGGGGCGACCCAGAAGAGCCAGAGCTGCGAGAGCGCTGCTCCGCCGACGAAGAGGGCTGGGCCGGTGCTGCGCGCTGGGTTGACCGAGGTGTTGGTGACGGGGATGCTGATGAGGTGAATCAGCGTGAGGCAAAGCCCGATGGCGATGGGGGCGAAGCCCTTGGGGGCGCGCTCGTCGGTTGAGCCGAGGATGACGAGCAGGAAGAAGGCGGTGAGTACGACCTCGATGAGGAAGCAGGCGAGGAGGGAGTAGCCGCCGGGGGAACTGGCGCCATAGCCGTTGGTGGCGAAGCCTCCGTGGACGTAGCCGGGTTGGCCGCTGGCGATGACGTAGAGGAGGCCTGAGGCTGCGATGGCTCCGACGACCTGAGCAGCGACATAGGCGGGCAGCTCAGAGGCGGGGAAACGCTTGCCTACGACGAGTCCAACGGAGACGGCGGGGTTGAGGTGGCAGCCGGAGATATGGCCGATGGCGAAGGCCATGGTGAGGAGGGTGAGTCCGAAGGCGAACGCGACGCCGACGAAGCCGACGCTGAAGTTGACTCCAGGGATTTTGGAGGGAAAGCCAGCGGCGAGGACGGCTGTACCGCAGCCTCCGAAGACAAGCCAGAAGGTTCCGAAGAACTCAGCTAATGCACGTTTGGACAGTGGCATAGTGGTTTACCTCATTTCGGTATTTGGTTTTGGATCGTGCTCTGGGCCCGTGGAGATCGAAGCTGTGGTGTTGGCCGGAGGAGAAGTTCCGGACGAGAGGATGCTACACGACTCCGGGGATGAGTGCCCCTGTCACAATTGCTCATACGCCGCGCGTGGTGGGAGGCATCGAAGTTCACGTGTTCGCGGGGTAGGAGGTGCTGAAAAGTCTCGTTGTGCCCTAAATATCCCTCAGCGGCTAAAAGCCGCATTCAAGCGATTTGACCTTACGGCGCGGAGACCCAAAGCTAAAGCATTGGGCTACCAGCCGCGCCCCTTCAAAACGACGACCTTTTCAGCACCCACTTTGCGGGGCGAAATAATCGGTTCGCTCTAATTGTGCGGAAGTTGGTGCGAATATTCGAGAGGGGTTTTTCTAGAGGCGTTTGAGGTAGGCTTTGGCGGCGTCTAGCTCGGGGAAGAGGCGCTCTTCGGCCTGGAACTCGCGGGAGTGGACGCAGCGGCGGCCGGCTTTGACGCGGACGGGATGCTTGAGGTGGAGCATCTCGTGGTAGAGCAAATATTCGATGGCACAGCGCGGTGTGTCGGGGCGGTCGAAGACGCGGGAGACGACGATGGTGTTGTGGGCGGCGTCGTAGTGGCCGAGCATGCGGCGGGCGGCGTGGGCGGACCAGGTGAGGGTGGGGCGTCCGAGGAGGCCGTGGAAGAAGCGGGTGTTGAGGGACTCGAAGACCTCGTCGAGGTCGTAGTGGTGGCCCTGAGTGGTGGAGATGCGCTTGCGTCCGCGGATCTGGCGGATGTGCTCGGCCTGGCTGGCGACGGCCTCGGAGCGGACGTGGCGGCGATAGCGGTCGGCGTGGATGGGGGCGATGGGCTTCTTGTAGAGCTTGGCGAGGAGGATGTGGGCGATGGCGTGGTGGACGGAGTCGGGAGCGTTCTCGAGGAGGTCAGAGAGGCGGACGTGGAGGCGGCCTTCGCGGAGGCGGATGGTGGTGTTGAGAGAGGTGAAGCGGCGGAAGCGGATGTCGAGCGCAGGGATGGGCGCGCGGGGGCGGAGGTCGCGGTACTGCTCTTCGAAGATCGGGATAAGCGGGGAGTGCACGAGTACTTAAAACTTAACACGCTGGAGCGTGGATAGGAGCGGGAAGGTGCTGGAGCAGATTCCTCGAGTTCGCGTCAGAATAAGTAAAGACGTGCATTTGCGGGCGTGCCGCGCTGGTTACAACGTTGGGTGTAGTCTGCGGAACTTAGTCGTCCTTGCTTGCTTTGGGGTTTTCTTTGGAGTTCTCTTTTGCCGGGGGGTGGGCGAGAAACCATTCTTTTTGCTCGTCGACGAGCTGGGTGGCGGTGTCGCGAAGGTCGCTAATGGATTCGAGGGTGAGTTTGCGGGAGACACTGTAGGCTTCGTTGTCAGGCGGGGTCTTGATGGCCGAGGACCAGCGCTCGGTGGCGTCGATGAGCTTGGGCAGGGTTTTGCGGATGTCGAGGTGGCGGGAGCCGTAGTCGTCGAGGTTGTCGTCGAACTCGTCGGTGATGAGAGTGATTTGTTCGAGGAGGTCGTGGGTGTCCTGCTCGCGGCCGGGGCGGCGGGGCTTTGCGTAGAGGTCCTGGATGGATTTGACGCGGGCGTCGATGAATTTGATGAAGAGGAGGACGCGCTCGGGGGGTAGTAGGCTACGTCGCGGAGCTGCTCGACCTCGCCATCAGAGAGGGCGGAGTCGCGGCCCTGGGCGTAGACGCTCGGCGCGTGAGAGAAGAGTGTGGCGGCGATGAGGATAAGCGAGTAGCTGCGTAGAGGCCTGAGAGCATTGAGGCCTGGGCTGGGGCTTGTCGGCATGGCCTGAATTCTAAACGCCTACTTGGCGAAGACCTGATTGAGAATCTCGTCCTGAACCTTGTCGAGCTGTTTGAGGGTGGACTGCAGTACGGCACGATCGTCGCCTGAGGCTGCCTTCATGTAGTCGCCGAGCCGGTAGGTGGTGTGATGCATGAGGAGCTCGGCGTTCTTGAGGCGCTTGGCGTTGTGGGCGAGGTCGACATGGATGAGGTGAGCGTAGTGATTGACCTGCTTGAGCGTGGCGCTGGCGCGGGCTGTGTCGCCGTCGAGCATCTCCTTGCCGGCGAGCTCGGTCATGGAGTGGACAAGCTCGGTGTAGAGGAAGCACTGCTCGCGCGGATCGGCAGTTTGCGCGCGTTGTTCGAGTTGAGCGATAGCTTCGGGGGTGGGGATAGTGTCGTCAAGGGACGACGCGTGTCCGATGGTGCAGAGAGAAAGTACCAAGGGCAAGGGTAGAAGAAGAGATGAACGACGGGTGAGTTTGGTGAAACTCTTTTGGAAGTTCATAACGCACCTCTTGAGGAGCGCTTTACCTACTTCTGTTGTGTGAGGGTGATGAGACGGTGGCGCGCCTCCCACTCCTCATCGGGGAACTTGCCGTTCGCCACGGAGAGGAACTGCTTGTACAGGTCAGATGCTTCTTTGACCTGGTGGAGTTTGTCGTGCGCAGTCGCCGCCAGGAACAGCGCTGAGGGAGACTGTGGCAGGACTGTAGCACGAAGTGACAAAGCTTGCAATGTCTCGGCAGGGTCATTATTTGCGGAGGCGGCAAAGGCGAGGTGGCTGGCGGCGATTCCAAGGTCGTCTTTGGTGGGGAAGGCGGCGGGATTCTGAAGGGCGCGCTTTAGGAGGGCCTCGGCCTCGGCGGGGCGCTTGAGTTGGATCAGGGCGTCGGCGCGGTCGTCGAGGAGGGTGGGGTCGGGCGGGGCGGAGGGGGGATAGTCGGCGATGAGGGCGCTGAAGAGGGGCTCGGCGGCGGCGTAGTCGCCGGTGCGGCTGTAGACGCGGGCGAGGAGTCGGGTGACGGCGGGGTCGTCGGGGTGGGCGTGGTGCAGATTCTCAAGGATTGGCAGGGCTTTTGCGACTTTGGCGGGGTCGTCGCTCGCGAGGTAGACGGCGGCCAGCTGGGCCTGGAGGGGGGTGGTGGCGGGGTCATTGGGGTGGGCGGCTATTGCAGCGACGAGGAGGGGTTCGGCTTCGGCGGGCTTGTTCTGGCGAAGGAGGAGGTGGGCGAGGGCGGAGGTGGCATCGAGGGAGGCAGTGTCGCCGGTGGGGGCGGCGGCGAGGAGACGGCGGTAGGAGGCTTCGGCGGCGGGGAGATCGCCGGAGGCCTCGGCGAGCTCGCCGGCGAGGAGGATGTCGTCGTGGGTTTCAGGGGTTAGCTTGATGGCGTTGAGGAGATCGTCGCTGGCGGCGGAGGGGTTGGTGCGCTGGTCGAGACGGGCGAGGGCTCGGTAGGCGTGGGCGCGGAGGGTGGGGTCGCCGGTGGGGATAGATGCTGCGGCGGTTAGCTCGGCGTGGGCATCGGAGAGTTGGCCTGTGCGGGCGAGGAGGAGGCCGAGGGCGAGATGAGGCTCGAGGAGGGCGGGATTGGCGGCGATGGCGCGGCGGTAGGTGTCGGCGGCGGTGGAGTTCTGGTCGAGGGCGTCCTGGGTGGAGGCGAGGTCGTAGAGGATCTGGGGGTCGTTGGGGTGGGATTCGGCGAGGTTGGTGAGGAGGTTGAGGGCGGCTGGGAAGTCGTGGTTCGCGAGGGCCTCGTTGGCCTGGGCTAGGAGGGGGTCTTGAGGCTGGGTTTGGGATGAGCTGGAGCTGGCGTCGGTGGTGCCGGCGGGGAGCTGGGCCTGCGCGGAGGCGCAGCTAAAGAGAATCAGGGACAGGATGGCCAGCCGAGCTATATCCAGTCGTGCTGGGGGCAGCGATTTGGGCGCTCTCGGATTGTGCTTCGGCTGGTGCATCTATGTTGGCTACCCCTCCCCCCATTTGAGTGCAAAGTCTTCGAAGCAGAGACTTTAGGTCCGGACTTCGGTTTTGAGTTAAGTGCTGAAGCCCGGCCTGGGATGGCCGGGCTTCTACAGCTTTCCACTTGTTTAAGGATAACAGGCGCGTCAAGGTTTTGGGCGCACAGCAGGACGGTGACGATTCGCTGTGGTGCTACTGCATCGCATCCAGTTCAGCGAATAGTTTATCCAGTTCCACGTAGGCCTGAGTGCCCGGAGCTTCGAGCCTGCGGGTCTCAATCCAGGCATCGCCGCTGCACATTCTTGCGGTGCGTGTTGCAGGATCGATGATCCATACTGTCGGGACTCCCATGACGCGATAGTCATGGGAACGCTCTTGAAGGTCTGAGTAGCTGTCGTCGGGCGACAGGATCTCGATGACCAGCAGAGGAGGATCGGTCAGTATGTCAGGCTGAGGGCCACGGCTTACCAGGACGAGGTCCGGAATCCGGATTCTTGTCTCCGAGACACGGGTTCGGCATCCGGTCGCAACCTGGACGCCCCACTTCTTCTCGTGATGGCCGAACCAACCCGCGAGCACCGCCTGTAACCGCGCGTGCTCCCACTTCCCCAAGTTTCGCTCCCTGACCTCGCCATCCACGTACTCGCGATCAGGCCGGTAGGTGGTCTGAAGGTATTCAGACACCGGGATTCTGGATTGCACTTGCCATGGGACCGTGATTTTACACCACCCCGCGAGGTACACCTGGGTACGGTGACAACATGCAAAGGCAAAAGCTAGAGCTGCTGGGATTCATTCCCACTCTTGTCGTGATGAGACTGCGACAAGGATGGGGTACGGCTACGGATGCGCATGAGGAATACTCAGGCAACGGGCGAAACAACAATACGTTTGGTCTTCGCTGCTTTCTGGAGTTCGGCATAGTCGCGATCGTTCTGTTCGCTGTAAGCAAAGGCGAATTTTGTCAGAGCTTCATCGATTTCATCGGTCTTGCCGAGATAGCCTGCGATCACAGCGGCGTCTCCGGATTTGGCGTGAGCCAGGGCAAGGGCCCAGCCACACAAACCACAGTAGACCTGCATACCTTTGTGGTTGGTGGTCTGGGGATCGAACTCGTAACTACCCTTCATGTCGCGAAGCTGACGAACGTAGAAATGCGTTTTGTCGAGGAGTCCCCATCCCAGAAGAATGTCTGGGGAGCCCTGAATCAAGCGCTGTCCGGAGACTACGCGAAAGCCCTGGTTCTGGTAGGCAGGAGCGGCTTTCAGGTAAGGCGCCAGCACGGACTCCTGGGCTTCTTTGTATTGCAGGAAGAGTGGATCGCCTTCGTCCTTGCCTCGCATGAACGCTATCCAACAACGTGTTCCGACGCTGCCCACGCCGACCACTTTTCGGGCCACGTCGAGAATCTGATAACGCGAGATGAGTTGTCGCCGGTCCTCGGTCAACGAGCCCAGATATTGTTCAAGAAACAACCCTACGGCATCGCGAATAGGAATCCCTTGATCCGTCTTTGTCTCGCGCACGACGAAAGGGGCGTTTTCAACGATACGTTCCTTGTTGTCGATGAGGTCAGTCATCTTCTCCAATACCTGGAGGTGTGAGCCCTTCTTTGCCTTGGCAAGGGCTTTTTCCCATTTGCCCAACAGCTTTGGCGGCGCTGCGGCCAATACGTCTTCTTCGTGAATTACCGAATACCATGTGGCCAGATAGCCCATTTCGGCGTATTCGTGCATGCGCTGCCGGTAGGAACTGACGACAGCCCGGCTATATGATTCACAGGCTTCACGGTCTTTGCCGATGAACTGACCGGAGACAACGGCACTGGTGACGAGGCGCTTCAAGTCCCATTCTCAGGGGCCTGGAATTGTTTCGTCGAAATCATTGATGCCGAAGACGAGGCTGCGCTCAGCGGAGGCAAAGACGCCGAAGTTCGAGACGTGCATATCGCCGCAGAGCTGGACCTGGAGACCAGTTACCGGCGATGGACTGAGATCCTGCGCCATAACGGCCGCAGTACCGCGCAGAAAGGCAAAGGGCGACGCCAGCATTCGTGCGTAACGCACGGGAATGAGTTCCTGGAGTCTCGTTTTGGCCTGGGCCTCAAGGATTGCGACCGGGTCCTTACGGGTTGTCTGGGGTTTGAACTCTGCCAGCTTCGCCCTCGACACGGTTGTTCGCAGGCGCTTGCCGGCATCGATGCGATCGGCGACGGAGGGGCGGGGCGCGGTGAACTGGTCGGCTAGTTTCTTGCCAATTGCTATATTCCGGGAGGGTGGCGCTTTCGCCGGTTTAGGCATTGATGGCTCCTCAACTCGCAGCTCTAAACGTAGCCACTGCTGTGTTTGGCCCGAGTGCAAATCCTCTCCTACGACCTGGCCCTAGTCAAGTCGGAGGTGCTCTCTTTTTCGATAAGGTGGCGGGGGGCTTGATGCGGGTAAGTTGGAGCCGACGTTGATGATGCTGGTGTATTGAGACCGCTGTCTGCTTTATTGGCCGCACTCCGCGAGCGGGGCGAGGCTGGTGCCTTGCTGGTGGAGGGCGTGGTCGAGGGCGGACTGGGTGGCGGCGAAGGTGCCGCGGGGCTGCTTTTCGCTGGCGAAGGAGATTAGCTTTTCGGCTCCGCAGATGTGGAGGGTCTCGGTTGGTCCGGTGGAGAGCTGGCGCATGAGTTGCGGATCGCCGTAGGTGGCCTGGCCGCCGATGACGACCAGAGCTACGTCCTCGGGGGCGGCGTGGGTGAGAGTCCAGTAGGCGTCCTTGCCCTTTGGCGGCATGGTGTTGCGAATGACGAGGAGGTCGGCGGCGTGGCTGGGCGCGAGGCTGCCGATCCGATCCTGCAGGCCGACTAACGTGGCGGGGTTGGACGTGGCCATTGAGAAGAGATCGCGATCGGTGAGGATGGAGGCAGGCTGCGACTGGTTCCAGATGGAGGCGAAGGTGAGTTCGCCGAGCAGACCGACGCTGCCGGTGGGGCTCCAGTCCGGCGCGAGGGCGAGGGTGAGGCCGGCGGCTTTGGCTGCGGCGATGTTGGCGGTGTCGCCGTAGAGGACGATGTTGCTGCGCGGCGACCAGACGAGGCCTACTCCGGCTTTGGCCATCGAGGAAAAGTTCTGCGGCGTGAGTGCAACGCCGTGGATGACGACGACGCCGGGCTTGAGCAGGCCGCGGCCCTCGAGGATGTAGTACTCCTCCGCGGCTGAGGCGTTGTGGGGCGCGCCTTCGGAGAGGTGAACGATGAGAGCGCCGCGTGGCTCGGCGGCGAGCGCGGTGTTGGCTTCGGCGAGCTCTTTTTCGCTCATGGTGAGGGGGAAGATGTTGTAGATGACCTTGCCGACGCCGGCGCCGAGCTCGGCGTCGTAGTCAAGGTTGCGGGCGAGGCCCTGGTCGCAGGAGGAGGATGTGCCGCCGGTGACGGAGGTCTCTCCCTGGGTGATGGCTTTCACTTCACCGTAACGCTCCATCTGGCAGGCGAGGCCCTGCTCGTCGAGCGCGTCGTGAGGAGTGGCCATGAGCTGGCTGTAGATGGGTAGCTGCTGCCAGTCGTAGCGGGCTCCGAAGAGTTGAGACGGGGTCCAGCGGGGAAAGATATTCCAGGTGAGGTGATTGTGCAGATCGATGAGGCCGGGGGCGATGACGCCGTGGGTGTCGACGGTTTTGGTTCCGGGGGGTAGCGGGACCTTTGCGCCTGCGGCGGTGATGCGGCCGTTCTGGATGAGGACGGTTCCATCCTGCACGATGCCGTCCGGGGTAATCAGGGTTCCGGTGAGCGCGACAGGGGTCTGCTGCGCGAAGAGCATCGCGCAAGGGGACAGGAGTACGAAGAGAATCCACGCGGAGCGCAGCATTTCTGCCTTCCGATTTGAGATAGATGAAACAGCAGTAGCGCGATGATATCGCGAAGCCGGGAGATTGGGTTGCGGTGTGGGTCTGCCGCGGGTTATGCAGCCCTATGGGTAGGGCTGGACCTCCCCCGCGACCTTTATCGAAGGCAAACCGGTGCTGGCGGATATGTACGGTACTCCGTTTGCCATGACGGCATCGGGGAATCTCCATTGTGTTGCGAGCACGCCGGCTCCGGAGACGGACCCGATGCTTGAGAATCCGCCTGTGGAGACCGGAGCTGCGATGTTGCCGCTGTTGACCGAGTTGAGAACCAATTGCCCGATTGAGCCCAATACGATGTCGAGCAGTTCTGGCGATTTAGAGGACGATCCGCTGTTTTGAATTGCATATTCATTGAACACCAGAGTGTTGATAGTGGAGTTATCTGCGAGGATCAGGGCCGGGACATTCATATTTCCATTTGCGGTGATTGTGCAGTTGCTGAGTGTGAGACTCGATCCGACATAAGTGATAACGCCAGATGCTGGAGAGGTTCGCACAAAGGCGGAGCTGTGGTTTACCTGGGTCGGGGCCCACCAAACGTTTGATTGACGGGGAACGAATATAACGTTTGTCATCTCGACGGTTCCGAAGTTTTCACCGATTGCGAGTACCGCGGGGCCGGTGAGGGTGCAATCCGAGATGGTCAAACCGGTGACAGAGTTTGGTTTGCTCTCAGAAATAAAGCCGATCATGAAAACGCCTTCCGAAAATGTGCCATTGCAATTGCTGACATTGACCGTATCGATGTTAAATTGGTTGCCTCCGTTCGCCGTATAAAGGCGCATCAGGGAAAAACTGTTGAACGTGCAGTTGGTGACTGTGACTCGCGAGATGTTGCCCGAGTAACCCTCCGGGGAGTTCATTGCGATCGCGTCGTCGCCCGTCGTAGTAATGTTGCAGTTTGAGATCGTAATGTCGTTTGCCGGGCCGTCGAAGTGCAGCCCGTCCGTATTTACTCCTGCGTTCACGATCGCGCATCCGGATACCGTGACATTGCCGACGTTCGAAAACCTGAAGGCGTATGCGGGGGTATTGACCACAACCACATTTTCAACGGTGATGTTGTCCAGGTTCATGAGGTTGATGCCGAAGTACCAGGTGCCGACGTTGTCCCCCTGGCGTGTTCCGGTGGTCGAAACTCCGTTATGGCCATCTCCCTGGTTACCGCTCACAGTGAAGTTGCTGAGCGAGACATTCATTCCTCGGGGCGGAGCTGGCGGACCCGGATCGGATGGCACGGCCGCATTGGGAGGTCCATTGTGGATGCCGTCGTTATTGGTGCCGCTTTTGATGAAGAATCCGGTACCGCAGCCTAGCCCTGCGATGCTCCAATGGCCGGCGGCGGGAAGAAACAGGCCCGAGACCAGCGCGCTTCCGTCGATGATAAGAGTGATGGGATTGGTGGCTGTCGCGCCGGCCATTGCTGCATTGATACGCGGCCCGTCGTCAGTGGCAACGCCGCCCGTGTGCTTGTTGAGTCCGGTTTTTAGCTCGCAATCGAGAGCGCAGCCGATCTCAGATGCGGTGATGTAGGTCATTCCGGCGACCGGCACCGGCGGCGCGGCCGGGCCAAGGCAGGGTATATCCAGAGTAATGTTATCGCCGCAGCCCAGCAGAGGAGTGGGAAGCGCCGAACCGGCTGCCAACAAGGCCGCGCTTCGCATGAAGTTGCGCCGATCGATCACGCTTGTGCCTGACTCTGATTTTTTGTCATTGCGCTTCGCAGAATAGCCGGTGATTGGTCAAATCGCAATGGGTTTGTGGCTGCGGAGTTTATGGGCAGGCGTGATTCTTGCAGCCGGCGGGGAGGGATTATGCGGTGGGCTGGAGTTCGGGCTCGGGTTTGGGCGCGTGGAGGTGAGGACTGGGGCCAGCCAGTGGCCGGTATGGGACGCGGGGTTGGCGGCGATCTCTTCGGGGGTGCCTACGGCTACGATCTGGCCGCCGCCGCTGCCGCCCTCGGGACCCATGTCGATGACCCAGTCGGCGGATTTGATGATGTCGAGGTTGTGCTCGATGACGAGGAGGGAGCCGCCGCCGTCGATGAGTTTGCGGAAGGCGGAGAGGAGTTTGGCAACGTCGTCGAAGTGGAGGCCGGTGGTGGGTTCGTCGAGGATGTAGAGGGTGCGCGAGCGGGCGCGGGCGGCGGTCTGGCGGCGGAGTCGTTGCCGCTGCGGCCGGTGATGGAGCGGGCGGTGGCAAGGTGGCTGGCAAGCTTGACGCGCTGGGCTTCGCCGCCGGAGAGCGTGGTGGCGGACTGGCCGAGACGGACGTAGGAGAGGCCGACCTCGTCGAGGACGTGGAGCTTGTCGACGATTTTGGGGTGGCCGGCGAAGTAGCTGAGAGCCTCTTTGACGGTCATGTTGAGGACGTCGTTGATGTTCTTGTTGCGGTACTTGATCTCGAGGATGGAGGATTTGTAACGGGTTCCGTTGCATTCTTCGCAGGGGAGCTCGATGTCGGCGAGGAACTGCATTTCGACGGTGACGGTGCCATCGCCTTCGCAGACGTCGCAGCGGCCGCCGGGGACGTTGAAGGAGAAGTGGCCGGGGCCGAAGCCGCGGCGTTTGGCGTCGGGCTGGGCGGCGAAGAGGGCGCGGATGTCGTCGAAGGCCTTGATGTAGGTGACGGGGTTGGAGCGCGGGGTGCGGCCGATGGGCGACTGGTCGACGAGGATGACGTCGTTGAGGTGCTGGGTGCCGGTGAGCTCGCGGTAGAGGTGCGCGGGCGCTGGGTCGGACTGGCCGCCGGATTTCGGCTCGCGGTTGAGGGCCTGCATGAGCGCGCGGTAGAGGACCTGGTGGACGAGCGTGGATTTGCCGGAGCCGGAGACGCCGGTGACGCAGCAGAGGAGGTTGAGGGGGATATCGAGGTCGACGCCGCGGAGGTTGTGGATGCGGGCGCCGGTGAGTTTGAGGTGCTCGCGGCCGGGTTCGCGGCGATGTTTGGGGACGGGGATGGTGAGGCGGCCGGAGAGGTATTTGCCGGTGATGGAGTTGGGGTTGGCGGTGACTTCGGCGACGGTGCCTTCGGCGAGGAGTTGGCCGCCGAGTTCGCCGGCGCCGGGGCCGAGGTCGAGGAGATGGTCGGCGGCGCGGATGACGTCGGGGTCGTGCTCGACGACGAGGATGGTGTTGCCGAGGTCGCGGAGCTCCTTCATGATGCGGATGAGCTTGGCGGTGTCTCGGGTGTGCAGGCCGATGGAGGGTTCGTCGAGGACGTAGAGGGCGCCTACGAGGCGCGAGCCGAGCGAGGTGGCTAGCTGGATGCGCTGGGATTCGCCGCCGGAGAGGGTGGAGGAGAGGCGGTCGAGGGTGAGGTATTCGAGACCGACCTGGATGAGGAAGTGGATGCGCTGGCGGACCTCTTCGAGGATCTTTGCCGGCGACCTCCATTTGTGACGGTGAGAGTTGCAAATTGTCGAAGAAGTGTTGGGCGTCGGAGATGGTGAGGGCGGAGGTCTCGCAGATGTTTTTGGCGGGGCCGTTGCCGGACTGGATGAGGACGGCGCGGGCTTCGGCGCGGAGGCGCTGGCCGCGGCAGTCGGGGCAGGTGGCGTAGCCGCGATATTTGGAGAGGAAGACACGGACGTGGAGCTTGTACTTTTTGCGGTCGAGCGCTGCGAAGAAGCCGCGGATGCCGGGGAATGTGCCGCTTCCGTCTTCGATGAAGCGCTGCTGGTCGGGGGTGAGATCGTACCAGGGGACGTTGGTGGGGATGTTGGCGGCCTTGGCGGCGCGGAGCATCTCGCCGTGGTGGGCGCGGTATTTGGTGGTGTTCCAAGGGGCGATGGCGCCGTCGGCGAGGGTCCTGGAGCGGTCGGGGATGATGAGGTTGGGGTCGAAGTCGATGGTGTTGCCGAAGCCCTGGCAGCGAGGGCAGGCGCCGTAGGGATTGTTGAAGGAGAAGAGGCGGGGCTCGGGCTCGCGGTAGGCGCGGTGGCAGGTGGTGCACTCGAAGGCGGCGGAGAAGCGGAGGGTTTGGGGGCGAGTGTAGAAAAGCGGGTTCCTCCACTGCGGCGTCGTCGCCTTCGGTCGGAATGACACTTTGGGGGGTGCTTTCTGCGGCGGGGATGGTGAGGAAACGGATTTCGCCGGATTCGCGGTAGCCGGTTTCGATGGCGTCTACGATACGGCTTCGGGAGTCTGGGCTCAGAGACAGGCGATCGACCAGGACGAAGATGGGTTGGGAGAAGTCGAGTTCGAGGAGGGACTCGGGAGTGGAGAACTCTACGATGTTTCCGGGCTGGTTCCTCGGGCCGAAGGCTGGTAGAGGCGGTTGTAGCCGCGGCGGCGGAGTTCGGTTAGGCGGTCTTTGAGGGCGTCGGTGACGGATTCGAAGGCCGGCCACGGATGGCGCGGATTTTACGGATTTTTTTGAGGCGGATTTCTTTGCTGGTTTTGGAGGCTCGGGCTCTTCGGTGGAGGATGGGAGCTGCATGGGCTCGAGTTTTATCTCGGCGCGGACGATGGGGAAGAGGGCGTAGGTGCGGGTTCCTTCTGGCAGAGCGAAAAGTGCCGAGACTATTTCGTCTACGGTGTCGCGCTTGACGATGCCGCCGCAGTGAAGGCAGGTTACAGTCCCGCAGCGGGCGTAGAGGAGGCGGAGGTAGTCGTAGATCTCGGTGGCAGTGGCTACGGTGGAGCGGGGGTTGCGGGTCTGGTTCTTCTGCTTGATCGCAATGGCGGGAGCCAATCCGTCCATGTGGTCGACGTCGGGCTTTTCGATGCGCTCGAGGAACTGGCGGGCGTAGGCGGAGAGGGATTCGACGTAGCGGCGCTGGCCTTCGGCGTAGACGGTGTCGAAGGCGAGCGAGGATTTGCCGGAGCCGCTGACCCCGCTGACGACCGTGAGGGCGTTGTGCGGGATGTCGACGTCGATGCCCTTCAGGTTGTGGGTGCGGGCGCCTCGGATGGTTATCTGGTCATTCATGCGCAAACTTCTATTTTGAAGCATTTGGGGAATGAGTGCGAATCGGGTTACGCATGATGCTGTAAGTGTGGGCTTTACGGATGGTTAGGGAAGGGAAGGAAGACCTCGGTTTTGCCGCCGCAGCCGGTGCGGCGGGTGGGGGTGAATCCCAGGCGTTCCCATAGAAATGGGACGGCGGGCGGTTGCCGGGGTGACCTGGGGGCGAATTAGTGTCATTCTCGAAGGATGATGCGGATGCGATGGATGAAGATGGCAGTTGTGGCGGTGGTGGTGTGCGGTGGGATTGCCGTGGCGCAGCAGGAGCGGGGCACGTGGCGTGCGGTGAGCAGTACGGCGCGATCGATTACGGGAGATGTAGCGCTGGCCGATGAGCGGATTTCGATCAACTTCGCGACCTTCACCATTGCGCGAGTGCGCGCGCTGGAGCAGAAGGAGTTGAGCGCGCTGTTTGAGACCGAGGGTGGGAGCGGAAGCCTGTACCGGATGGATGTGCCGGCGGCGAAGCGGTTTCTGCACAAGAACACGCTGTGCGGAGACTCGGATGTGCAGTATATGGCGACCTATGTGGAGGGCAAGGAACTGCGGCTGGCGTTTTTTTCGGGTGGAAAGGCTCCGGTGATTACGGCGGAGAACTTGGCGAATACGACGGACCTTTGCGGGACTTATACGTATTCGCGGTGAGGATCGCGGAGTCCGGGTACTTTGACGCTCGATGGCGCAGATTCTTGGGATAAAAATGTTGGCGCTGAGAAAATTAGTGTTACTCTTTCTGTCACAATTTCCCGGAGCGTGGAGCGATGCGAAAGATACTCGGGCTGATCGTTGTCCTGGTGTTTCATGTTGTGGCTTTGGCGCAGACGGGGCAGGCCTCGTGGTCGAATTTGAGTGTTGTGAAGCCCGGACAGAATATTCGAGTCATTGACAGCTCGTCGAAGGCGCGGCAGGGATCTTTAACAGCTTCTCCGATACGTCCATTGTGCTTACGGGCAAGGACGGTGAGTTCAGCGTTCAACGACAGGATGTTCGCAGTGTGAAATTGATGAAGGGCATGAGCCGGACGACACACACACTGCTTGGCGCCGGAATAGGTGCGGGAACAGGGGCCGGCATCACGGCCGCGGGCTGGGAGTCTAATGGCTTTCTGGGCGGCAAAGGTGCGGGCGCGGCGGTGGGTGCGGTAATTGGCTTTGTGGCGGGAGCGGCAGTTGGATCGGTGTTACCCGTGAATCATCCGACGCTGTACGTGGCAGCCTCGCATTAGGTGGGAGAGACTGATTCAGGACTCTGGCTGGGGGCGGAAGATTTCGAGTGATAAGGAGGCAGGCGCCGATGACGATGCAGGAGTCGGCGATGTTGAAGTCGGGCCAGTGGTAGTGGACGATGTGGACTTCGAGGAAGTCGATGACGAAGTGGTAGTGGATGCGGTCGTAGAGGTTGCCGAGGGCTCCGCCGAGGATGAGCGCGAGGGCGACCGAGGTGACGGTGAAGGTGCGGCCTACGCGCCACAGCATCACGAAGACCATGAGGGCGGCGAAGACGGAGAAGAGGACGAGCGCGGTGCGGACCTTCTCGGGTGAGGCGGACTCGGAGAAGACGCTGAAGGCGGCGCCGGTGTTGAGGACGTGGCTGATGCGGAAGACGCGCGGGATGACGGTGATGGTGGCGCCGAGGGCGAGGTGGCGGTCGACCCAGAACTTGGTGAGGCGATCGAGGAGGATGACGAATGCGGTGATGGCGAGGAGCCAGCCGCGTGCTCCGAGACGGAAGCGGCGCCTGGGTTTGGGATCGAATTCGGTGCGGGGGTACTGGTAGTTGGAGGACATCTAGGTGGTGGCCTCCGTGGTCGCGGCATAGGCGGGGAAGTCGATGGCGTCGAGAGCTTCTACGCAGCGTAGGCAGATGGTGGGGTATTTGGGTTCTTTGCCTACGTCGGGGACGTAGCGCCAGCAGCGGTCGCATTTCGACTGTTGAGAGCGTTCCACGGACAGACGAGCGGAAGAGTCGTCGGTGACCGGCGACGAGATCTACTTCGGAGACGTTGAAGAGTTCAGGCAGGGAGACGAGGTACTTCCGGTCCAGATTTTTCTCCGTCTCTCCGATGTATAGGGTGACGACCGCTTCGAGCGCCTTGCCGATGGTCTTGTTGGCGCGCAGCTCTTCTAGTTTGCCGAGGACTTCTGTGCGTCTTTGGAGAAGTTGATTCCAGTCTGCGATCAGGTTTTGGATTTCGGCGGCTGGGGCGAGTTCTTCTGGAGTCGGGAAGAGGGTGAGGTGGACGCTGCCTTGTTTGCCGGGGATGGATTGCCAGACCTCGTCGGCGGTGAAGCTGAGGATGGGCGCGGTGAGGCGGGCGAGGGCGTCGGTGATCTTGTAGATCGCGGTTTGTGCGCAGCGGCGGGCGATGTAGAGGTCCTGCTGGTAGGCGCGGTTGGGCTTGAAGGCGATGGGGTAGGTGTAGAGGCGGTCCTTGAGGACGTCCAGGTAGAAGGCCGAGAGCTCGGAGTTACAGAACTCGTTGAGGAGATGGTAGACGCGGTGGAATTCCATCTCTTCGTAGGCTTTGGTGATCTTGCCGGTTAGTTCGGCGGTCTTGGCGAGGATGTACTGGTCTATAGGTTGCATCGCATCGAACGCGATGCTGTCGGTGAGTGGGTTGAAGTCGTGCTGCTCGCCGGTGGTGGGGTTGGTTTCGCTTAGGCTGCCGAGGAGGAAGCGGAAGGTGTTGCGGAGCTTGCGGTAGATCTCTTCGGCGAGGCGCTTGAGGAGGGGCAGGCTGGCGACTACGTCTTCGCGGAAGTCGACGGAGGCTACCCAGAGGCGGACGATGTCGCCGCCTAGCTGGTCCATGATGGCTACCGGGTCGATGAAGTTGCCGAGGGATTTGGAGAGGGCGCGGCCTTTTTCGTCGAGGGTCCAGCCGTAGGTGGCGACGGTCTTGAAGGGCGCGCGGTTGTGCATGCCGATGCTGCAGAGGAGCGAGGACATGAACCAGCCGCGGTGCTGGTCGCCGCCCTCGGCGTATAGGTCGCGAGCGGCGCGGGTCGGGATCGCCGGGCACCTGCATGGTGTCGGGGTCGAAGTCGAGGACGGCGTGGGAGCTGGCTCCGGACTCGAACCAGACGTCGAGGATGTCCATCTCCTTGCGGAATGGAGCATTGCAGCGATTCGGGCAACTAACACCGTCTAACAGATCTTCCGGCTCTTCTGAATCGCCTAGGCCAGCTATCCTTCTGAAATACCAATAATCCGCGCTGTGCTCTTTGAACTTTTCGACGATCTTCCTATTGAGCACAGGATCGCGTATTTCTTGATGGCACCCTGAGCAGAAGAAGACGGGGATGGGGACGCCCCATATACGCTGGCGGGAGATGCACCAGTCGGGACGGGTGGCGACCATGTTGGTGATTCGCTCTTCGCCCCAGGTGGGGTCCCAGGTGACGCGCTTGATTTCGTCGAGGGCTCGCTGGCGGAAGGTGGTGGCGACGCCTTCGGGGGTGGACATGGGGGTTTCCATGTTGATGAACCACTGCTCGGTGGCGCGGGTGATGACGGCGTTGTGGCATCGCCAGCAGTGGGGGTAGGAGTGCTGTAGTTCACTCGCAGAGAGCAAAGCACCCCGATTGCGCAAGATTTCGATGATAACCGGGTTCGATTTCCATACAGTTAGCCCCTCATAGGGTTGAGGTTCACGTCCTCCTCCATGAGCGCTTGTGAACATCTGGCGGCCTGCATCATCGACGTACTGGACATTAGGCAGGCCATAACGCTTGCCGGTGGCGAAGTCGTCTACGCCGTGGGCGGGAGCGGTGTGGACGGCTCCGGTGCCCTGGTCGGCGGTGACGTAGGTAGCGTTGACGCCGAGGATGGTGCGGTCGAGAAAGGGATGCTGGAAGGTGACGTGATCGAGCTTTGTGCCGGGGAAGAGGGCGATGATGTCGGCCTGCGAGGCGGGCTCGGTGGGGTTGGTGGCGCTCATGAGGTGCGCGTGAACGATGACCGCTGAGAGCAGGGCCTGGGCGACGATGTAGACCCCGCTGGCGGTGTTGATGGCCACGTACTCGAAGTCAGGGTTGAAGGCGACGGCGAGCGAGGCGGGGATGGTCCAGGGGGTGGTGGTCCAGATGATGGTGTAGACGGGCTGATGAGCGTTTTTGGCCAGGATGGGATCGATCGCAGCCGCATCGCTGGTGAGCTGGTAGCGGATGTAGACGCTGGGGCTGGTGTGCTGCTCGTACTCGACTTCGGCTTCGGCGAGAGCGGTTTTGTCGTGGATGCACCAGGTGATGGGCTTGAGGTCTTTGTAGACGAAGCCGTTCTCGAAGAAGTGATAGAAGGTCTCGGCGATGCGGGCCTCGTAGACGGGATCCATGGTGGAGTAGGGCTCAGCCCAGCGGCCGAAGATGCCCATGCGGATGAACTGGGAGCGCTGGAGGTCGAGGTATTTTTGGGCGTACTCGCGGCAGGCCCGGCGGACGGCGATGGGGTCCATCTCGAGCTTTTTGCGGCCCAGCTGCTCGTCGACTTTGATCTCGATGGGGAGGCCGTGGCAGTCCCAGCCGGGGACGTAGGGGGCGTCGAAGCCGGCCATGGTGCGGGTCTTGACGACGAAGTCCTTGAGGGTCTTGTTGAGGGCGTGGCCGAGGTGGATGGCGCCGTTGGCGTAGGGAGGGCCGTCGTGGAGGATGTAGCGGCCTTTTTCGGAGCCGGCGCGGGCGCGGCGGATCTGGGCGTAAAGGTCTCTCCCTGGCGTTGGGCTGCTCCCAGGATTCGAGGCGGAGGGGCTCGTTTACGGGCAGATTGGCCTTCATGGGGAAGGCTGTAGATGGCAGATTCAGGGTAGACTTTAGTGGCTTGGGCTGGCCATCTTTTGCGGGCGGTACTTCCGGCATTCGTTCCTCATTCAACGCGTAATAGGGTAACTACCAGGTGTGCTGCTGCGGGCTTACGGGGTAATATGCACGGAGCAGACTGCCAAACCTATATTGTATCCGGGGTTTGAAGGAAGAATGTGGAGGGCGGATACTTACCGGGGGTGAATTGCGTCCAACCAAAACGAGCACAGGTGCGTTATTGTTTATAGAATGCTTTGTACCAGTTGGATTGGTTTGCACCGTTGCAGGACTGAAACAAGTTATGGCCGGGAGACGTAAGTAGAAGCAGGTATTAGCGGGACGACGTCTCGAGATGGGAAGGCAAAGCCGGGGATCCGGTCCTTTGCCGTTGAGGGTAGCAAATTATGCCGACCAGTTTTTTGCCGCCGCCGCCGGAGAACCAGGAAATTACGGGTCCGATCCTGCTTGGCGGAGGAGAAGCTCCGCATCTGGGTGAGGTGAAGGAAGAGGGCGTTCTGGAGTCTCTCTGGGGCAGCGTACGGGATGTGTTCTTCCCGGTGAAGCTGCCGCCATTGGTGCTTGAGTCCAAACCGATTCCCGTAGTGGACAGGATGGCGGTGAAGCAGAACCCGAAGGCCTGGGCGTCTTCGGTGGCCTTTTACGCCCTTTTGATTCTGTTTATTGCGTGGCTTATTCATAAGAAGGTGCAGTTCTCGGCGCCAATAAAGCAGGTGCTGTTGACTGATTTGAGCGTTCCACCGCCGGCTCCGCCGAGGGCAGCGGCGATGGGCGGAGGCGGCGGACAGAGGGGCCCGACTCCGGTGACGAAGGGGACTCCTCCGAAGTTTGCAGACCAACAGATTGTGCCGCCGAATAAGCCTCCGCTGATCGAGCCGAAGATTCATATTGAGCCGACGATCGAGGTCCAGCAGGACGTGAAGATGGCGTCCAGCCTGCCGCAGATCGGCGTGGCGAACTCGCCGCTGGTGGGGATGTCGATGGGCAACGGCCGCGGGACCGGGTTGGGTTCGGGCGATGGCTCCGGACTGGGGCCGGGATCGGGCGGCAATACAGGAGGCGGGCCGCGGCGGATTGGCGGCGGCGTGTCTGCTCCGCAGGTTATCTACCAGGTGGAGCCGGAGTTCAGTGAAGAGGCTCGCAAGGCGAAGGTCGCCGGCAATGTGCTGGTGAACCTGTGGGTGGACACCAACGGGCTTCCTAGCCACGTTCACGTGATTCGCGGCGTGGGAATGGGACTGGATGAGAAGGCCGTCGAGGCGGTGAAGCAGTACAAGTTCAAGCCGGCGATGGAGAACGGCAAGCCTGTACTGGTGGAGCTGAATATCGAGGTGAACTTCCAGATCTTCTAACGGCCGACCTGGATATTGCTGAAGGTCTAGGTTGTCTGAAGTGAAGTTACGAGAGGTGGTCTGCCGGTGGGCGGGCCCTTTTTGTTTGTGGATGGGTTGTTCGGGCTGGAGGCGGAAGCTGTCTACCTGGTTTTCGAGGGCGACGGCGGTGGTGCGGAGGCCTTCGATGCCTGCGGCGGTGATGGCGATCTCGGTGAGGTTGTCGTGGCTGAGGGAGTGGATGGCGTCGAGGCTGGCGCTGGACTGGTTGGCGGCGGCGGCCTGTTGCGAGGCGGCGATGGCTATCTGGGTGATCATGCGGTCGACCTGCTCGGCCATGCCGATGATGCGCTGCAGGGATTCGCCGGCCTGGATGGTGGTGCCGACGCCCTGCTCGACGGTGCCGGTGCCGCTCTCCATGCTGGCGATGGCGGTGCGGGTGCGGTCCTGGATGCCCTGAATCATGCCGGCGATCTCGCCGGTGGCCTGGGCGGTGGATTCGGCGAGGCGGCGGACCTCGCCGGCGACGACTGCGAAGCCGCGGCCCTGCTCGCCGGCGCGGGCGGCTTCAATGGCGGCGTTGAGGGCGAGGAGGTTGGTCTTGCGGGCGATCTCGTCGATGACGGTAACGATTTGAGAGATGCGGCGGGAGTCGTCGCCGAGGAGTGAGACGGTGGAGGAGGTTTCGCTGACGGCGGTGGCGATGGAGCGCATGCTGCCGAGGACCTGCTTGACGATGCTGCCGCCTTCGCGTGCGGTTTCGGCGGCGTTGCGGGCGGTCTCGGCGGCGGACTGGGTGTGGCGGGAGACCTCGGCGATGGAGACCGACATCTCCTGCATAGCGGTGGCGGCCTGCTGGGTCTGCTGGCTCTGCTGGTCGATGCGGCGATGGACCTGGTCGCTGGCGGTGCGCATGGATGCGGCGCTGGTGGTGAGGGTGCCGGCGGTATCGCTGACGGCGCCGATGATGGAGGCGAGACTGGCCTGCATCTTCTGCATGGCGAGAGCGAGGTCGCCTATCTGGTCGTCGCTGTTCAGGTTGAGCTCGGCGCCGGTGAGGTCGCCCTGGGCGATGGCGTTGGCGCGCGCGGAGACCAGACGCACCGCGCTAGTGATGCGGCGGCCGAGCAGGAAGGAGATAACGCCGCCAACGATGGCGCCGAGCAGGGTTGCTAGCCAGAGAGTGATGAGGGTGGCGTGATTGGCCTGGCGAAGCTCGTCGAGTTCATGGTTGGTCTGCGACATCTGCGACTGCGAGAGGCTGGAGACGGTGGCGAACATGTTGTCTTCGAGGGGAAGGATTCGTTTCTGGAGGAGATCGTAGGCTTGCGAGGTGCCCTCGGAGGTTTTGGATTCGTTCAACTGCTCGACGCGCTCTTCGAGCGGCTTCAGAGTGGAGAGGTCCGAGCGAAGCTGCCGGAGGCGCGCGGCGTCGGGGCCGAGGTCAAACTGCTGGCCGTATTGTTCCAGTTCGGCAACGGCAGCTTCGGCAAGCGCGAAGTGTTCCTGGCGCGATTGACGCTGCGCGGCGGCGGAGGCGGGATCGACGCCGAAGAGCATGTAAGCCTCAAGCGCGTGGACGGTGGAGAGAATCTGTACGCGCAGTTCGCGGGTCGCCGCGAAGACCGGGATGCGCCGGCTGGTGACGCTCACGGAGAGGCGGCTGGCCTCCTGAATGCGAAACTGCGCGGAGTAGGCGCTGAGCAGGCTGCCGAGAATAAGTGCGCCGGTGCTGAGTGTGAGTTTGTATTCAAGTTTCATGCGAGGCCTCGGGGCTTGACGATGGGTCGGGTGAAAGCGCTGGTAGTGCTGGTCCTGGTAGTGGTGGTCCTAGTAATGCTGATCAAAGACGACGTCGATGTGAATGGTTGTGGGATCGGGACCAGTCGAGAAGCGCCACCGGGCGACAGCCTCCTGGGCTGCCGCGCCGAGGATCGGATGTCCGGACTCGATGTGAATTTCAGAGACGGTGCCGTTAGGCTGAACGACGATGCGAAGAGTGACGGTACCGGTGAGGCGCATGCGGCGAGCCAGCTCCGGATAGACCGGCGGGACGCGGGTGATGACCGTGCGATGGCTGGGGGGGAGGCGGGCTCGGCGGCATGGGCTATGGCGGGGCGAATGGAGAAGCTGCCCAGCATGAACCAGAGAGTCGCAAAGCGGCGAATGGATGACACGATGACCTCCGGATACAAAGGCTGTATCGGCGGAGGAAGCTGGGACCTTTAGTAATGTGACAAGCGGGTTAGAGTGAGGCGAGGACCATGTCGCCGGCGGGGACGCCGATCTCGGCGAAGGTGAGATTTTCGGCTGAGCTGCCGGTGCGTTGCTTCCAGTCGAGGAAGAGCTTGCCGTAGCTGTCGGTGAGGCAGGTGGCGGGGTCGAAGCCTAGCTCGGCTAGTGTGCGTCGATCCAGTGCGGTGGGGCCTTCGAGCTCGGCCCAGTTGCCGATGGGGGTCTCGTCGATGACGAGGTGGGCGAGGCGCTGCTCGAGTTGTGAGCCGTCTTCGGAGTCGACGGGTTGAGACCACTCGGAGCGGAATTTTTCGTAGACGAAGGCTGGGGTGTAGCCGAGCTGCGCGAAGATGGCGGCGAGAGCGGGACCTTCTGCGACGGCGGTCTCGGTCTCGATGCGGATCTTGTAGCGAGCGGCCTCGGCGGGGTCTTCGAGGTCGGGACGGCGTTTGTGGGTGACGGTGTAGAGGCTGCCGTACTGGCGGATGCGCAGGACTTGTCTGCGGGCGAGGAGATCGCGGCCGGGCGTGTCGAAGAGGGTATTGTGCTCGAAGGTGCGCGGGGTGTCGAGATGAAAGCCGAAACCGGGAAGGCGCGACTGGAAAGACGCCGGATCGGAGACGGGAACCTTTAGTTCAATCTCTGCACTCTGCATGGGAGGAGTATACGGCGGGGAAGGCTCGCTGGGGCAGTTAGGATGGAGAGATGATTGGTGGAAAAACGGTACGTTTGGAGGGTAAGGCCGGGCTGAGGAGGCGGCGAAGCTGCTTCGTGAGGGCCGGACGGTCGCGTTTCCGACCGAGACGGTGTATGGGCTCGGCGCGAATGCGCTTGATGCAGCGGCAGTTGCGAAGATATTTGCGGCTAAGGAGAGGCCGGGGTGGGACCCGGTGATCGTGCACGTGAGCGACCGGGAGATGCTGGGGCTCGTAGCAGAGGTTCCCGCGGCTTTCGAGAGGCGCGTAGTTGAGAATTTGATCGAGGCGTTTTGGCCGGGTCCTTTGACTCTGCTGCTTCCGCGGACGGCTGCGGTGCCGGATTCGGTGACAGCGGGGCGTGTGCTCGTCGGGGTGAGGATGCCGGGGCACCCGGTGGCGCTGGAGCTGATTGAGCGCGCAGGCGTGCCGGTGGCGGCGCCCAGTGCAAATCGATTTGGGAGGACGAGCCCGACGACTGCTGCACATGTGCTCGAGGATCTGGATGGGCGAATCGATGCTGTGCTGGATGGTGGCGCGACGACCGTGGGGGTGGAGTCTACGGTGATTGGCCCGGCGGAGGATGGGCTGGGGTGGGTTGTGTATCGGCCGGGTGGGTGAGTCTGGAGATGCTGGAGAGGGTGTTGGGCGTGGGGGCGGTGCAGGTGTTTCAGCCGCCGGTTGTGGTGGCAGAGCCGCAGAGTCTGCCGTCGCCGGGGACTGGGATCCGGCACTATGCGCCAAAGGCGCGGCTGATGCTGGTCTCGCAGGAGGATTCGGGGCAGGGGGCGATGGAGGCTACCTTGGTTGCGGCGATCGACGATGTGGCAGATAAGGCTGACAAGGTTGGCGTGATGCTGCCGGATGGCTGGGATTCTTCGTATGCCTCCGCGGTCTTTCGTTGGGGGCCCTGGAGCGATGGGGAGACGCTTGCGCGGCGGCTGTTTGCGGGACTGCGGGAGCTGGATGAGGCGGGCGTGGGAGTGATTGTTTGTCCGGTGCCGGAGATGGGTGGGATTGGGGCGGCGATTGGGATCGGCTGGAGAAGGCTGCTCGGAAAAGCTAGCGGCTAGCGGTGGTTAGCTGGGTGGCGTAGGCGTCGAGGGAGAGCGAGCGCAGGAGGTTGCGGCGCATGCCGGAGTGGACCTGGTCGAGGCCGCGGGAGGCTTGTTCTATCCAGTTGAAGGTCAGGGTTTGGGCGAGGCGCTCGAGCTCGGGGCGGAGATCGGTGTTGCGGACTAGTTCGGGAGTGCCGGAGTCGAGGTAGAGGAGGTCTTCGAGGATGAGCGAGAGGGTGCGGAGCAGTGCGGAGGTCTTTTGTGGCCTTCGGCGCCTGCGCGGTAGGTCTCGGTCATCTTGAAGAGGGCGGTGTGGTCGGGTTCGGCCGCGGCGTTGCGGATGAGCAGGAGCGCGTCGGCGCGGGCGGCGATATAGGCTTCGAGATCGAAGCCGAGGGCCTGGCCAGCGGCGCCTTGTGCGAGGCGGGCGATGAGGCTGCGCTGCTTTGGGGGAACTTCGGGGCGTCGATCTGATAACAGCCCTTCAATTTCTTCAAGGGGTAAGGCGCCTAAGCGGATGATCGCGCAACGGGAGCGGATGGTGGGGAGCAGCTCGCCGGGGTTTTCGCTGAGCAGGATGAGGTGGACGGTGGCGGGCGGCTCTTCGAGGAGCTTGAGCAGGGAGTTGGCGGCCTCCTTCATGAAGCTCGAGGCGGTGATGATGAATATCTTGCGCGGGGCTTCGGCGGGTAGGTAGTGGGCGCTGTGGATCAGGGTGCGTATCTGGCCGAGTTTGATGAGGAGCTGAGGTGGGTCGGGAGGGATGATCAGGACGTCGGGGTGGGGCTGGATGAGGACGCGGGTGTCCTTCTTGTCAGTCTCGCGGAGCTCTTCGCGGGCGGCTACGGCGGTGGCGACTTCTTCCTCCAGATTAGCGGCCGAGGAGATGCGGGTGCAGTTGTGGCAGACGCCGCAGAAGGAGGCGAGGGACTGGCCGTTGGACCAGAGATCGCGGGGCTGGCGTTCGCACTCGACGGCCATGGCGAGCATGAGGGCGAGTGTGTATTTGCCGGCGCCGGCGGGACCGGAGAGGATGAGCGAGTGGGGGAGACGACCGGCTGCGATGGCGGTGCGGAGGTGCTCGACCGCAGAGGTGTTGCCGAGGAAGTCGTTGAAGGTCGCGGGTAATGACATCCTGGCTGTGATCGCCTTTCTTCCGGCTAGCAGGGGTATCCCCCGTTTTTTGTGCAAAGTATTAGAACTAAATACTTTAAAGTCCAGACTTCAAGTCGAAATCGTTCGCGTTAAATGTTGCAGTCCGGCTATGCGCCGGACCGTTGGGTTGCTGGATTAATTATAGCGGGTATGTCAACGGTGTGTGGTTTGTGGAAAGTCTATTGCGGCTGATCCAGAGGCACCGCTTTCGAACTCTAATTTTTGTGGAAGCTTGCGCGACCTTGGCATATCGTCATCCTTTGCAGGCTGTGAGCTTGATCTCGAAAGGAGTTGTGAATGGAGACTTATCTAGGACAGATTTTGATGGTTGCGTTTAGCTTTGCGCCGAAGGGGTGGGCCCTGTGCAACGGGCAATTGTTGCCGATTAATCAGAACCAGGCCTTGTTCTCGCTTCTGGGAACTTACTATGGCGGCGACGGCAGAACCAACTTTGCGTTGCCGAACCTCCAGGGCCGCGTGCCTGTTCACCAAGGCAACAGCTATGTCATTGGAGCGAGTGGCGGTGTGGAGAATATCACGCTCACGGTGAACAACCTGCCTTCACATAATCACCCGGCAAACTGCAGTATGACGCAAGGCGCAAACGTGAGTCCTGCGAAGAGCTACTGGTCAGAGGCGCATCAAGGCGGCACGGCGCTGCCCTCCTACTCAGCCACCACCAATGCGGAGATGGCAAGCTCCGCGATCGGCGCCACGGGCGGCAATGTTCCTGTCGAGCGTGGTCCAGCCTTATCTGTGTCTCAACTTCATCATTGCGCTGCAGGGAATCTTTCCGTCGCAGAACTAAGCCGCGTGTGGGCAGATCCCCACCGGGCTCAAAAGCGATTGGGCCAGGGGCCAATGATGCCGTGGAAGAGGCCGCCGAAGACGAGCGCCAGCACCATCGCGAAGGTGAAGAACAGCAGCCAGAGGATAAAGACGGCAGGGATCGCGGCGATGGCCCATTTAATCATGAAACGGCACATGGCTCCGATGGTCATATTGATGTCGGATATGACGACCGTCTGCGCTGCGGTGGGGGTGAAGGTGTAGGTTATCGGGGCGGATGGGGGTGTTGGCGGCAGAGTTGACATGGCGGAAGTATACGGCGCAAGTTGAGCGAGAATGGTTGAGTTATGGACTCGGTGCGGATGGATAAGTGGCTTTGGGCAGCGCGATTCTTCAAGACGCGGGCGCTGGCGGCGAAGGCGTGTGAGCTGGGCAGGGTTATGCTGCGGGAGCAGCCGGCAAAGGCGGCGCGCGATGTGAAGCTGGGAGACATGCTGCGGGTGCGGAACGAAGGCGGCGAGTTTATGGTGGAGGTGCTGGCACTGAGCGAGGTGCGCGGGCCGGCGGCGGTGGCGCAGACGTTGTATCGGGAGACGGAGGCGAGCAAGGAGGCTCGGCTGGTGGCGGCGGCGGAGCGGAAGGCGGCGATGCAGTTCGAGATACTGCCGGCGGGAAGGCCTTCGAAGCGGGACCGGCGGGAGATCAATCGGTTTCGCGGCAGAGGTTGAATGGTGCTCTGAGCTTGGGTTGAACCCTGACGTAAAAATTGTTGTTGGAAAAGTTTGACAGGGAATTGAATCAGGGTGTATTTAACATAATTGTTATTTATTGAGTTGGTTAAATACTTTATGACGACTGATTCCCTGACGAATACTTTTGCCGCGCTGGCCGATCCTACGCGGCGAGCGATTCTGGCACGGCTGGCGCTGGGAGAGACTTCGGTGAATGAGATTGCGGAGCCGTTTGAGATGAGTCTGCCGGCGGTGTCGCGGCACTTGAAGGTGCTGGAGCACGCGGGGCTGATCTCGCGGAGCCGCGACGCGCAGTGGAGGCCATGCAAGCTAAGGGCGGAGCAGCTGAAGAATGCGACGGAGTGGCTGGAGGGGTACCGAAGATTCTGGGACGAGAGCTTCGATCGGTTGGATGAGTATCTGGTGCAGTTGAAGGCGAGCAGGGCGCAGGGAAGCGTTGCGCAGCAGCAGAAGAAGAAAGGCCGCGGGAAGGCGGCGCGAAATTCCAAGATGAAAACGAGAGGACACAGGAATGGCCACTGAGATGAAGACGACGACGTTGACGAAGCCTACGGATCGGGAGCTGGTGTTTACGCGGGAGTTTGATGCTCCGCGAGAGTTGTTGTTTGAGGTTTGGACTGATCCTCAGCACTTGGAGAAGTGGTGGGGGCCGAATGGGTTTCGAACCGAGAGCGTGAAGATGGATCTGCGCGCGGGCGGGTCGTGGCAGCTGATAATGCATGCTCCGGATGGAAGAGAGTTCAGGAATCGGGTTGCTTATGTTGAGGTGACGGCGCCGGAGCGGATTGTTTACCGGCATGAGGGCGATGGCGGGAAGGTGAGTTTCGATTCGAAGACTACGTTTGACGACCTGGGTGAGGGGAGGACGCGGGTGACGATGCACCAGACGTTTCCTTCGGCTGAGGTACTGGATTTTGTGGTGAAGACATTTGGCGCGGAGAAGGGCGCTGTGGAGACGATGGAAAAGGCGGTGGCTCACGTAGCTGCCTTGCCGAAGGTGCGGCGAGAGGTTACGCTGACGCGGCGCTTCGACGCGAGCAGGGAGGATGTGTGGCGCGCGTGGACGGATGGGGAGATACTGGGGCAATGGTTCGGGCCCAGGGGTTTCACCGCGTCGTGCGAGGTGGATGCGCGGGTAGGCGGAAGGATGAAGATCGTGATGCGTGCGCCGGACGGCTCGGAGTTCCCGCTGCGAGCAGTGTTCCAGGTGCTGAAGGAGCCGGAGCTGCTGGTGTTTACAAATACTCCTGTGGATGAGGGTGGGCATGCGTTGATGGCGGGACTGACGACGGTGACCTTCGAAGAGGTTGACGGGAAGACCGAGATGACGATGCACTCGGTCATGACGACGATTGTTGATCGTGCGGCGCCGATGGTTGAAGGGATGAAGGAGGGTTGGAGCCAGACGCTGGACAGGCTGGGCGAGATGGTCTCGAAGCCTGCTCAGGTTATGTAACGTAAGTTGTTACTTATGGATGGAGTGGAGGGTGTTGAGCACGCAGCCACTTGAGAAGGCCGGCAGGATCGTCGGTGATGATTGCATCGACGTGAGCGTCGGCCATCTTCTGCCACCCTTCGAGGGTGTTGACGGTATAGGGGGCGACCTGGAGGTGGTGGTCATGTGCCCACTGGACCTCGGTTGGGGTGACGAGGCTCTGGTCGGGGCTGAAGAAGTCTCCGTCGGAGAGGCCGGCGACCTTGGCGATGTGGGCGTAGGTCTTGTCGGGCTCGGTTAGGCCCATGAGGGTGTCGTACTGGGCCATGCCGAAGAGCGCGGAAAGGCGGATGGCGGGGTCGAGCGCGCGCATGGCGCGAAGGGTGCGGAAGTCGAAGCTCTGGAGGATGACGCGCGATTCGAGATGGTGAGCTTTGACGGCCTTGTCGATCATCGCGACGAAGACCTCGGGGGTCGGAGTGATGTCGGGGCGGTTGAGAAAGATCTTGGTCTCGGCGTTGAACTGGAATTTACCCTGAGGGGCGAGGGCGAGAACCTCGTCAAAGGTGGGGATGGTGGTGTGGGGGACGGCTTTTTGATTGGGGAATCCGGGGACGGTGTTGCCGCAGTCGTACTGCTTGAGCTGAGCGAGTGTGACGGAATGGATATATGTTCCGGGCGGCAGGGGTGGACCGTCGCAGTGGCGCTCGTTGGCGAGGATGGCAGCCATGCGGGGATCGTCAGAAGTGGGCTGGATGAGGTAGGGCGAGTGGGATACGACGAGGATGTTGTCCTTGGTGACGGCGAGGTCGAGCTCGAGGACATCGGCGCCGACGTCGATGCCGTGCTGGAAGGAGGGGATGGTGTTCTCGGGGCGATCGGCGCGGCCGCCGCGATGGGCGTGGACAAGGATGGTCTGAGCGGAGGCGGGGAGGGTTGCTAAGAGCAGAAGGGTCGCAATGAGGCGCATAGCGATAAGAATCGCCGAAGCGGGTTACAGCTGAATGAAGGCTAGCGTGGTGTCGAGCCGCATCATAACGGGATCCCGAGGCCGAAGAGTGATCTTTGGCTGTGGGACGGGCGGCTTGCTGTCGAGGTAGGCCATGCGCCAGCGGCTGGCGATGGTTGCGATGGTTAGGATGCCCTCCATCCACGCGAACGATTCGCCGATGCACTGGCGCGGTCCGCCGCCGAAGGGGATGTAGGCGTACTTGTCGCGGGCGGCTTTGGCCTCGGGGGTGAAGCGGTCGGGGTCGAAGCGGAGAGGGTCGGGAAAGTACTCCGGCGTGCGGGAGAGGATGTATTGACTGAAGAAGACATGCGCGCCTTTCGGGATGTCGTACGGGCCGAGGGCGCAGTCTTTGATGGCCATGCGGCCCATGGCCCAGGCGGGCGGGTAGAGACGCATGGATTCGGCGAAGACCTGTTCGGTGTATTTGAGGTTGGGGATGTCCGCCAAAGTTGGGAGGCGAGGGATCAGGGAACAGGGATCAGGGATCAGGACTGCGTCTAGTTCGGCGTGGAGTCTGGCTTCGGCTTCGGGATTTTGCGAGAGGAGATACCAGGTCCAGGTCAGCGCGTTGGCCACCGTCTCGTAGCCGGCGAGGAAGATGGTGAGGATCTCGTCGCGCACCTGGCCGTCGGACATGTATTCGAGCGGCTCGCTCGTGGGCGGCAGCGGGTAGCCGTTTTTGTCCTCCGGCTCGTAGGTGCTGGCGAGGAGCATCGACAGGAGGTCGGCTGTCTTCTCCTGCTGGCCGGGTTTGCTGTTGGCCGCGGTTTCTCGGTGCTCGCAAATGAGCCGGTTGACCACGGCGTCGAGGTTGGCTTTGGATCTGCGGAATTTGCGGAGCCGGGGGATAGGGAGGTTGAGGTACTTTTCGACGCGCGGTAGAGCGACGATGAAGTTGTAGAGGCTCATGATGGTGTTTACTTCGTCATTGATGGCGAGGACGTCGGCGGTGACGCTGGTGTTGAAGAGAGTTCGCGCGATGATCTCGAGGGCGAGCGACATGCTGGCGGCGGCGATGTCGATCTGCTGGCCGGGCTGCCACCGATCGCTGTGGGCCGCGGCGATTTCGACGATCTGGCCCCCGTAGGCTGCGATGCGCTGGCGATGGAATGCTGGCGCGACAATGCGACGCTGGCGCATGTGGAGCGGCTCTTCGGAGGTGATGAGGCCTTCGCCGAGGAGAAGTCTCATTCGGTGGACGGTGCGCTCTTTGCCGTAGCGGTGGGCGTCGTGGACGAGCACGCTCTGGATGTAGCCGGGATGGTTGATGAAGATGATGGGCGTGCCCATGAAGCGGTACTGGGCGATGTTGCCGTAGGTCTTGTGGAGGTGCTCGAAGAGGCGGATGGGGTCGCCGAGTTTGACCCAGGGGCGGAAGGCGTAAAAGGGAAGCGAGAAGCGTAGGCCGGGGATCGGCTGGACGATGCGTTTAACTTGAGGGGTGGGCTCGCTCATGCCTCGATAGATGCCGAAGCTGGGGTGGCGATAGCGGGAATCTTTTCGGCGACGACCTGGCGAATGATCTGGTGGATCTGCTCGATGTTGCCGGTCTGCGAGATGGTGACGACGCGCTGCGGCTCGCGGGCGGCGATCTGCTGATAGGCGGCGTAAATGCGGCGGTAGAAGTCGTCGGACTCGCGCTCGAAGCGATTCTCGTCGGCGCCGGTGGCCTGGGCGGCGCGCGTATTGCGGCGGCGGGCCCGGGCGAGCGAGGGTTCGAGCGGCGGCAGAAGCAGTAGGGTAAGGTCGGGCTGGAGGTTGTTGCAGACGGCGGCGTGCAGGGCGAGGACACGTTCAGCACCAAGCTCGCGGCCGCCGCCCTGATAGGCTTCCGACGAGTCGGTGTAGCGATCGCAGAGGACGATGTGCCCGGCTTCGAGCGCGGGAAGCACTATCTCGGCGATGGACTGGGCACGGTCGGCGAACATCAGAGCCAGCTCAGCAAGCGGGGTGATAGGGCCGTGGGTATCTTCGGAGCGCGAGTCGAGCAGGATGGCACGGATGCGGTCGCCGAGAGCGGTGTCGCCTGGGTTGCGGAGGGTAGTGACAGTGTGGCCCTCGGCTTCGAGCGAGGCGGCGAGGCGGCGAAGCTGGGTCGTCTTGCCGGAGCCGTCCAGACCTTCGAAGGTGATGAAATAACCGCGGGGCTGGCGCTCAGAGGGCATGGCTGAAGTTTATCGCAGTGCCGGGGATGGTTGGGGACCGGCGCTTGTCGGATAAAAAAGCAGGATAAAAAAGCGGGATAAAAAAGCGGATGAAAAACGTGGGACGAAAACGTGGGATGAAAAACGTGGTTGGAATTTTCAACCGCAGGGATCGACGGGGGGCTATGGGCTGACCTTTAGACCGGGCGCTGGTTGCCATTGGACGGCGGTGGGGGTGATGAGGATCTCGAGCGGACCCCTGGCTCCTTCGGCGAGGGTCGGGCCGGTGGAGGTCTGGTTCTTACCCGAGGCGTCGGTGTAGAGGAGCTTCACGGGGCCCGAGCCGATGACGGAGAACTGGTAGTGGAAGTCGGCTCCAGGGGCGAGCGATTGCGTGCCGAAGCTGGCGCTGGGGTAGTCAACTTCGATGAGGGTGATGGGGGTTGCGGTCCGGTTGCTCACGGTGGTATCGACTAACGCGGCGCGGCAGCCTGCTGCCATGGCAAGAAGTGAGAGCAGAACGATACAGCGGGTGAAGCGCATAAAGAAAGCATACCCCAGTGGCTGGAGCCGCTCCATGTTTTGGTCAGCTGATGCCTTACTATGAATTGGGAAGGGCAGGGAACAGCATGCTCCGTCGAATCGCAGCCGCGGCTCTCGTTATCTTCGCCACCGGTCTCCTCGCGCAGTCCGCTCGCCCCAAGTTCGACTCCTTCGAAGTAGCAACCGTCAAGCCCGTCGACCCCGACGCCAAGGACGGCCGCTTCATCACCATGCAGGGCGCCAACAGGTTCATCGAGAAGAACTACACCCTCAAGCTCCTCATCGCGGCCGCCTACGATCTCAATCCGCGAACCATCTCCGGTGGCCCCGACTGGATTAACTCCGGCCACTTCGACATCGTCGCCGTCACTCCCGGCGAGGTTCGCCCCAGCCACGACGAGCAGATGTCGATGCTCCGCACTCTGCTCACCGACAGATTCAAGCTCACCTTTCATCGCGAGCAAAAAGAGTTCTCCATCTATGCGCTCGAGGTGACAAAAGGCGGTCCGAAACTCAAGCCGAGCGACCACCCCGCCGACCCTCCGGCCGTAGGCCCGGGTGTCGTCTACCCGCAGCGCATCGTGCTGCCCGCGCGCAACGCCACGATGGGCGACTTCGTATCGCTGATGCAGCGCGCCATCCTCGATCGCCCGGTAGTGGACCAAACCGGCCTCACCGGCAGATACGACTTCGACCTCGAATGGGCTCCCGACGAGAGCCAGTTCGGGGGAGATCTCCCGCCCGCCTCCGCAGACGCTCCCACCCCACCCCTCTTCACCGCGATTCAACAGCAGCTCGGCCTGAAGCTCGAACCAACCAAAGGACCCGTCGCAGCCCTCGTCATCGACACCGCAGAACGCCCCTCAGCAAACTGAGCGGCCAGCAACTATCCAGAGTCGCATGTCCCTCGCCGATCTTTCACAGTTTCCAACTTACAATTCCATTGCGAAGGTAAAGTCTGCCTCATGGAATCGAGTTGTCTCCTGGCAGTATTCAATGATAGCTAGTCAATCGTGCGAAAAGGATAAAGGTTCCCAATGAGAGCCAAAACGTCGAATTCACAACAGCTCCCGCATTTAGTCCTGGATGCTCAAGCACAAAGCGCTGTCGATACCTATATGCCAAAAGAAAAGGCCACAATGGATCGTGAGGCAAGGGCACATGGGAAGGGAGTCTTCGGCTGGTAGAAGATCGGAATGAATAGGTTGTCCCGCCAAAACTCCATAAATGCGGCTGCCCTCGTCAGGCAGCCGCATCTGTTTAGTGCCTGTTCGTTTTAGTGCCTGTTCGCCGGATTCGAGATCCAGTCCATCAGACCTTTAAAATCCTGCGTAAAGTAAGGCCCATACTCCGTCGTGTCTCCGTCGTGAATATGAAAGCTCTGCAGCCCATTGGCATGGGTTCGCGCAGTCTCATTCCAGGCAGTGATCCACGGACCCCCGCTGCTGCCGTGCTCCATGTTGTCGTTCGTCAATCCGATCGTTCCTGAAGTAGAGCTCGACGCAACCGATCCGACACACTCATCCATCACATTCCCGCTGAACGGCGGATTCGGCGTAGCCGGATAGCCCACAGCATCCCAGCTCCGGCCTGCCGTCGCAGCGTTCCACAGCGTGCCTAACCAGCCGATGATGTTTCCCGGGGCTGAATCGAACCAGATCATTCCATAGTCATAGGCCCTGTTGCCGCTCTGGCTCCAGGCAGTCCAGGACGCCTCATAGTTGTAGTTGAACTTGTATGCGCGATCGGTCGACCCACGCTTCCCGTACGACGGATAGAAAGCGACGTTCGTCGACCAGCCGCCGCTGTAGACGCAATGTCCCGCCGTCAGCAGAATATTGGGAGTGATCATCGCCGCCGATCCGGAGAATCCGCTTCCCCCCTGCGTGAAGAACAGCTTCCCGCAGGTCCGGTACGGATAGTTCAGCGGCGCCGCAACTGCCTGCCCCCCGGTCCCGCGGGGCTCCGCATGCGGTTCAAGGTCCTTCTCCTCGCCGTGCCCATGTTGTGTATGTCCGGTCTCGCCATGTTTTTCCGGCTCTTTTAACGCAGGCGCTTTGCCAGCCGGCACTATTGGCAGGGGAATCGGTTTTGCGGCAGCCCGCCGCTCTTCTGTCCAATACTCCTCGGCCGCCATTTCATGGCGGTCACCACTCTTTCCACGTCCGGAGCCGGTAATTTTATTGTCTGTGTTTGCCATCGGATTTTCCTCTCTCGATTGAAAATTAGCCGGCGGGAGAGCAGACTTGGCCCATCTGTGTTCGGCCCCTGGACGCTATCACGATGGTGTAACTGTCTGCAAATCTACCTAGGCCATGATTTACCAACTTTAGAGGTCCGACCAAATAGGCCCACTAAACTATTTTTCACGCTTTTCCCCAGTAAAATCACATGTCAAGCCCTTACCGCTTGCAGAAATTCCATAAGTTACATCCCGCCAATCACTTACCCAACAAAAGAAAAGTGCCATTAGTTATGTGTCATTCGCTAAAATAGAACTAGAGATCGAAAATAAACGAAAGGTCTTTCATTTCTCCAGAGATTCAGCAAGGCCCGGCCCACCCGCCGGGCCTAACTGTTTTATTTGCAATATTTTAGATATAAACGTAACGATTACAGCAACTTAGCAAGCCAGAACACCCGTAAGTCTAGCTGGATGAATATTTTGGACGCAACCGTTTTAGAATCAATATTTTACAGAGCCGCTTGGCCATTAAATGCAATGTAATCAATATTTTACGTACAAAATACCCGGGGAAGGGGAGGGGGGGATCCCCCAGGACGCGACCAGGGAATCATCTGACTGCCGCTCGATTGAATTTTTCAGAAGTTTTTCCCCCTATCTCGCTCGAGATAAGTAAGATGGGGCCGCAAAAAGCCAGCTCATCTCCAAGGATCGAAACACATGCCCTCTGAAGTCGTGCCTATCAAACTCGCAAACCCAGCGCCGCTCGGCCTCGCCGGCTTCGGCCTGACCACCGTCGTCCTCAGCGCCATCAACGCGGGCCTGCTGCCTCACGAGGCTGTCCCCGTCGTCGTCCCCCTGGCCTTCGCCTACGGTGGAGTCGCCCAGATCATTGCCGGTATCCTCGAGTTCCGCACCGGCAACACCTTCGGGATGGTCGCCTTCACCTCCTACGGCCTCTTCTGGTGGTGGTTCGCCCTCCTCCAGTGGACCATCGGGGCCGGCTGGCTCAAAGCCCCGCCTGCAGCAGCCGGGGGCGTGGTCCTGCTGATGTGGGGCATCTTCACATTTTTCCTGTGGATCGTAACCTTCCGCCTTAACCGGGCAGTCTTCAGCATCTTCCTCCTGCTCTGGATAACCTTCTTCCTTCTCGCAGCTGGAGACTTCGGCTACGGCACAGGAAAAATCGGCGGCTACGCAGGCCTCCTCACCGGCCTCGACGCCCTCTTCGTCGCCTTCCTCGAGATCCTAAACGCCGTGGCAGGCCGCGAAGTGATCTCGCTCGGCGCCCCCCTGCTCCGTGCCTGAACGCACAAACGCCGGCAGCTGGCGCCACCGGCGTTTACAGATGCTCGATCTTTGAAAACTTACCGTTTGCTCTTGATTACTTCCTTAGCGACTGCCTCGCCGTTCACAGGAGCCGATGGAATATCGACCGCGGGCCCACCCGAGATGCCAAGCTTCTTACGCAGCTCGGTATCCACCCGGCCGAAGACGTCCTTGTTCTCCTTGAAGAAGGCGCGAACGTTCTCCTTGCCTTGTCCGATGCGCTCGCCCTGGTAGCTGTACCAGGCGCCGCTCTTGTCCACGATATTGTGGAGCACGGCCAGATCGAGCACGTCGCCCTCGCGCGAGATGCCCTCGCCGTACAAGATGTCGAACTCGGCATCACGGAACGGCGCCGCCACCTTGTTCTTGACGATTTTGACCTTTGTCCGCGATCCGACCACGTTATCGCCATCTTTTACCGCGCCGATGCGTCGTATATCGATACGAACCGAGGAATAAAACTTAAGCGCCTTGCCACCGGTAGTTGTCTCGGGGTTTCCGAACATCACCCCGATCTTCTCGCGTATCTGATTGATAAATATGAGGCAAGTGCGAGATTTGGACACCGTCCCGGTCAGCTTACGCAGCGCCTGGCTCATCAGCCTCGCCTGCAACCCCATGTGCGAATCGCCCATCTCGCCGTCCAGTTCAGCCTTAGGCACCAGCGCGGCAACCGAGTCGACGACCAGCACATCGATCGCGTTCGATCGCACCAGCGCCTCGACGATCTCGAGCGCCTGCTCCCCATAGTCCGGCTGGCTCACCAGCAGATTGTCGATATCAACGCCTAACTTTTGAGCATACTGAGGATCGAGCGCATGCTCGGCGTCCACAAACGCCGCCAGCCCGCCCGCCTTCTGCGCCTCGGCAATAATCTGCAGCGTAATGGTGGTCTTACCTGACGACTCAGGCCCGAATATCTCGATCACCCGTCCCCGCGGCACGCCGCCTACCCCCAGCGCCGCATCGAACGAGATCGACCCCGTGGAGATGACCGAAATCGGCACAACATCCTTCGAGCCCAACCGCATGATGGAACCCTTGCCAAACTGCTTCTCCAACCCGGACAGGGCCAGCTCTATCGCCTTCGAACGTTCATCAGCCACGTATTATTTCTCCTCTGTGGAAACTCAAAGCGGATTCTAGCACCAAAATGGAATTTGGCAAAGAAAAAGCGAAATAGGTCTATCGTTTCAATAGATCCACCGGTTCATTCACATCCTCGATCCTGAACAGCTTTGCCAGCGAGGGATGTCTCTTCTCGACCGCTTTGAACATCTCCCAGGCTACGCGGCGGTAGCTGAAGTGGCCGGCCACCCCTGAGCGCAGCTCCGAGATGTAGAGGGATTCGGCGAAGTCCATCTTGAACATGGCCCGGCATCGTGTTCCCAGCGGGAGGCAGTATTGGGCGGACTCCGGGTGGCCACTGTCGCGGAGCCGACGATAGGCGGCGAAGGCTGCGTCCATTGAGGCTGTGTAGTCGGCGGCTAAACTGGCTTCGGCGAGGGTTGGCTGGCCGGGGCAGACGGGGTCCTCGTAGCCGTGCAGGTCGGTGAAGTCTTGCAGGAGCTGGATGCAGCGGCGATGGCGATGCATGTCGCGGAAGCCGCCGATGTCCATGAGGATGTCGAAGCGGAAGCCGCGACCGGCGCTGAAGCTCCGCAGGAGCTCGTCGTGACGTCCGCGGTGCTTTGTGCCAAGGTCGATGAGCTCGGTAATACGAGTGGCGCTTAGCGAGGCGATGTGGCTGCGGAGTTGGCGGTAGGAGTAGTGGCACTGAGGATAGAGGAGCGATGTGGCGAGCTCGATCTCTAATGGCTCGTCGTCGTCGAATAGGTCGACGACTGGAGCTGGGTCGATTGCCTGGCCAGCCATCAGGTCGGTGGCGGCTGCGGTCAGCTCGCGGCGGCTCTCAGACTGGTAGGCGTTGGGCGTGGCGTACTTGACCAGCGTGGGGGCGGTCTTGACGGGGCGCAGGAGGATGTCGCGGACGCGGTCGCCGCAGGTGCCGTCTACGGAACCGACCTCATGGCAGACGACTCGGGCCTGATCGTGCTGGACGTTCCAGGCGGGTTCGGTGGCGGCGATGCGGAGCTTCTCGCCGAGCTGGCGGATCTCTGCGAAGTCGCTGGAGAGCAGGCGCGAGACCTGCGTCTCGAGCGTGCGCGCGTTGACGATCTGGCCGAGCGAGGTGTTGGTTGCGAGCGGCAGAAGGTAGCGGGCGACGTCGAAGGCGCGGGCCTTGAGGGTGCGGATGTAGGCTTCGTCCTTCATGGACTCAGGCCGTGGGATGGCGGACTTGAGGGCCTCGAGCATTCCGGCGCCGATGCGATCGTAGGCGGTGAAGAGGGCCTCGACGGCGGCGGTGAAGGCGGGGGTTTGCTCGCCGAGATCGGGTGTGAACCAGCCGGACTTGCGGAAGTTCTGGTAGCGGGTGGAGCGCTCCTGGCCGTCCCAGCGCTGTTCGTCTACCAGGCTGATCGCGGCGAGCAGCGATAGGCGCTCGATGCGAAGGGGATGTGCGCGAGGTCGGCGATGGAGCGATGGCCGTACTGGAAGTAGAAGGTGTTGAGGAACTGCTCGGCGCGCTGGGAGCTGATTTCGGCGAGCGACTCCTTCATGGTGAGCGAGGAGCGCGAGTACTTGGCCATGGCGTAGGCGAGGACTTCGGGGTCGGCGCCGTGGATGGCGTAGACGTCGGTTTCGGCTGACTTCTCGTGGTGCTCGTGGTTCTCGGACATTGGCTCAGGATACTGGATAGAGCTGAGGACAATTGGTTCGTATTATGCTTGTGCGAAGTGGCATTGGAGGTTCATGAGCATACTGAAAGGTCGTATCGCGCTGGTAACAGGCGCTTCACAAGGAATCGGGCGGGCTTGCGCGCTGGAGCTGGCTCGTCAGGGAGCTTCGGTTGCTCTGGCTGCGAGGAACCTGGAGAAGCTGGGTTCGGTCGCGGCTGAGATCGCTGCAGCGGGTGGAACCGCGCAGCCGTTTGAGCTCGATGTGGCGAGCGAGGAGTCGATCAAGGCTGGTGCGAAGGCGGTGATCGAGCACTTCGGCAAGGTGGAGATATTGGTGAATAACGCCGGAATTACGAGGGACATCCTGGCGCTGCGGATGAAGCGGAAGGATTGGGACGATGTGCTGTTGACCAATCTGACCGGCGCATTTTTATTGACCCAGGCGGTGATGTCTTCGATGGTGAAGAACCGGTGGGGCCGGGTGATCAACGTGACCTCTGTGGTCGGCGAGACCGGGCAGGCTGGTCAATCGAACTATGCGGCTTCGAAGGCCGGGCTTATCGGGCTGACTAAGTCGCTGGCCCGGGAGCTGGCTGGGCGGTCGATTACGGTGAACGCCGTGGCTCCGGGGTATATCGAGACGGCGATGACTGCTGTTCTGACCGAGGAGCAGAAGACAGCCATGACTCAGTACATTCCGCTGGGTAGAGCCGGGACGGACATGGATATTGCCCATGCTGTCGCGTTCCTGGCCTCGGAGGAAAGCTCCTACATCACCGGGCATACGCTGGATGTTAATGGCGGCATGTTCATGGGGTAGGGCTACCCCCCTCCCCACCCTGGGGTATTTTGGGAGCAAACTATTGATTCTTTTATATTTATCGGCTATATCTCCTCCTAAAATATTGATTCTAAAATGGTTGCGTCCAAAATATTCAGCCAGCTAGACTTACGGGTGTTCTGGCTTGCTAAGTTGCTGTAATCGTTACGTTTATATCTAAAATATTGCAAATAAAACAGTTAGGCCCGGTGATTAGCCGGGCCTTTGGTTTGCTTATCTTCTAGTTCTATTTTAGCGAATGGCGCATAACTAATGGCCACTTTTCTTTTGCCGGGTAAGTGTTGGTGAGATTGCGGTTGACGGAGTTTAGGAGTGAGTTGGGGCTTGACATGTGATTTTGCTGGGGAATTTCGCAAAAAATAGTTGGAAAAGCCTAAAAACAAAGGCATTTTGGACTTCCAGTCGCGAGCCATGAGCTGTGAGTTCAAGACAAAGACAAAGGCTTCTGGGCTGGGATGGGGTCTGGGTAGAGAAGCGGATTCCATTCGACTTCGCTCAGGACAAGCTCTCCGCTTCGGTCGAAATGACAGGGTTTTGGGTGGGTGAAACAGAATAGACAACAGCAACGGCAAAAGCGAAATGCGGGGGTTCTTCGCTGCGCTCAGAATGACAAACAAGAACAGGCAATGGGCGAAGGCACGAAAGAATAGGCAATGGCGAAGGCGTGAGTGTCTACTCGCCTTTGAGGAGGGCGGCGGGTTCGAGGCTGCGGAGGACTCGGGCGGGGAGGAGGGCGGCGAGGGTTGCGATGAGGAGGTTCAGGAGGAGGACGAGGGAGGACTAGGTGAGGCGGGGGAGGGTGGCGGTGTGGAAGTTGGCTTCGCTGATGGCGAGGGCGGCGTGCGGAGCCTAGGACGTAGCCGGCGACGACTCCGGCGAGGGCGAGGACGAGGCTTCGAGGAGAAAGAGGCCAGTGAGGTGGAGTTGGCGAGCCGCCGAGGGCCTTCATGAGGGCGAAGTCGCGGCGGCGCTCGAGGACGCGGCGGAGAGGGTGGCGAGGACGGAGACGCCTACCGTGAGGGCGATGAGGAGGACTGCGGCGTACATGAGGGAGTGGGTGCGGTCGACGATGTGGGACTCGCCTTCGACGAGCTGGCGGACGGGTTGGACCTGAGGCTCCGGGTAGGGCTTGCTGGAGGCGGGTGATCGCGGCTTCTACCTTGGCTGAGCCCGCCGGGGATTTGGATTTCGATCACGCTGGGGGTGGTGTTGGTCCACGGTGAAGGCTTCGAGGGGGATGTAGATGCGGGAGTCTTCGTCGCCGCCGGTTTTTAGAGTGCCTGCGGTTTGGAGGGTGATGGGTTTGCGGCGAAGGTGAGGGTGGGATTGTTGCCGACGAAGATGGCGGCGCGCTGGCCGATGAGGGCCTGGTTCGGGTTCGCGGAGGGCCAGCTGGTGACCTGCCAGTAGCTGTTGAGGCGGCGGACGGTGGGGAAGTCGGTGCCGGCGACTACTACGGAGGTTCCGTTGGCGGTGGTGGCTACGGCGTAGGCGAAGGGGGCGGCGATGGCTTCGGGTCCGGCGGCTTGCTGGACTTTGGCTGAGGGTGTCGGGGGGGAGGGCGGTGTTGTTGGGGCGGTGACTACGATGTTGGCGCCGAAGCTGCGGAACTCTTTGTGGAGTTTGTTGTCGAGGTCGGCGTAGAGGGTTAGGAGGGCGGTGGCTACTGCTGCGGAGACGGTTAGGGCTACGAGGGCGGAGATGGAGCGGGCTCGGCGGTGGAGTAGGGAGCGGCGGAGGATGCGGGTTAGGGTTAGGTGTTTCATGCGGGGACCTGTCCCTTAAGGACAATGACGAGCCTGCAGGTCCTTCGACTGCGGCACTCACGATGAGGCTGTGAGTGCCTTCGCTCAGGATCACGAGCTTTATGGGGGGGGCGCAGGAAAACGGTGTGCTTCGACAAGCTCATTGCGCGATGCCCACTGCATGCGCACCGCTCAGGACGAGCAGAAAGTCGGCGTCGTTGAAGGAGACCACCGGCATGCGATAAGACCGCATGAAATGGGGCACCCGGCGATGATGTGCGGCTAGTGACGATGGAGCTTCGCCCCATGCTGGTATAGAGCGCGCCGTTGGCGCTGGTTATGAGTGGTTTGCGTCATGCGTCTTCTCGCAGGACGGTGGAGGGGTCCATGCTGAGGGCGGTGCGGATGGAGGGGGTGGAGCCGGCTATGGCTACTATGAGGGCGGTGGCGACTATCACGGGGAGCAGGACTGGGTTGAAGATTGTGGCGGCGGTGAGGTGGGTGTTGGCGGCGGTGGTTTGGGTTGCGGCGGCTTGAGTGGTTTCGGCGAAGATGCGGGCTCCTAGCCAGGCGGCGAGGGCGGAGCCGAAGAGGTAGCCGAGGGTTCCGCCGAGGATGGCGAGGAGGCCGGTCTCGGAGTAGAAGAGGAGGGCGATGGCGGCTTGGCTGGCTCCGAGGGAGCGCATGAGGCCGATCTCGGCGCGGCGCTCGAGGATGGCGGTGGCCATGGCGGCGGAGACGGCGAAGCCGGCGGCGAGGAGGGCGGCGGCGAGATGAGCCACATGAGTCCGGAGATGCGGGTGAGGATGGTGCCTTCGGACTGCTCGACCTGGCGGACTTGTTCGGCGGCGGCGCCGGGGATGGCTTCGCGGATCTGGTAGCGCGATGGAGTTGGCGTAGGGGCGGCAGTACCAGACGTCGTGGTCGGCTTGGGGAGAGGTTGTCGGGGTCGCGGCGGGCGAAGGCGTCTTCGGGTTTGGTGCGGGCGGAGATTTCTACTCGGGAGATGGCGTCTGGTGGAGCCTCTGGATCGGTAGCACCATTGAGTCGCTGTCCGAGAGCGTATGAGCACGTGTTATCAGATTGGCATCGCCGGACGAGACTGATATCCAGTGACGTATCCTGTGGAACATCCATCCACATGCTTGCTTCGCAATCTGAGAATGAGTCATCGACCATATGAGACTAAGCCGTTGTGCGAGTTTCTGCGCCCAGGCGACTTCTGCGACTGAATCGCTATGAGTCGTTCCGATGCTCTGATGGGCCAACGGCCCTGCAATTTCCACCAAGGGTGCAGTTGCGGTGCGCCGGTGGTCAGTGTTCCAAATGGATGGTTAAACCAGATAGCCGTCACATGTGACCGGAATAGAAGCTGGAGCGTTCGGCGCTAATGCTGGAGTAGATGATTGCTTTGCTGCCGTTGGAAGCATCTGACGATTAGTTCTGGGCTGACTGCCGGTGATGTTGTTGGCCCAGAAGATGGTTTTTAGTTTGTTGAGGTCGGATTCTTTTAGGTAGGCGTCGCCGGTGGTGGGCTTGATGTCGATGCCGCCTACTTTTACGGCTAGCTGTTCGGCTTTGGGGTAGACGATGATGTTGGCGCCGTAGACGGCCAGTTCTTTGTGGATGCGGTCGCCGATGGTGGTGGCGAGGGCGAGCATCGCGGTGACGGCGGTGGTGCCGAGTAGGATGGCGATTCCGGCGAGGAGCTTGCGGCGGCGCTGGCGGACGAAGGATTCCCAGAGGAGGCGGAGGAACATTTATTCGACTCCGGGAGACTTGAAGTGGAAGAGAAGCTTGACTGCGGCACTCCGGTGAGCTGTGAGTGCCTTCGCTCGGGATGACATTTTGGGGGGAACAGAAGAAAGCGGTGCGTTGCGGGATGACTAGGCGAGATGAGCCTGCGAGATGACGGGACACAGGCTTTGTGGGGGCGAGCGCATCTATTTTTCGAAGGTGGAGGCTAGGGCGCGGAGGTCGGCGGCGGCTATGGTGATTTGGCCGTTGGTGTTGGTGGAGGTGAGGGGGATGGGGTTGCAGCCGCCGGGCTGGCCCATGGAGGCGGGGTTGAGGGGCGAGGCGCACATCTTGCAGGTGATGCCCTCGGAGCCGATGTAGAAGCCTACGGGGCCGCAGATCTGGCAGGCGTCGGCTACGGAGACGATGTTGCCGTCGGGCTTTTTGTAGAGGAGGAAGCGGACCTCGACGCTGCCGCCTTTGCCGTCGTCGACGTGGACGCCGAAGCGGTGGAGCTTGTCGTCGTTGATGGCGGCGGCGGGGAGGGTGACCTGGGAGCCGACGAGGGTGACGGCGGTGGTGGGGCTGAGAGCGCGGTGGTGGATTTGGCGTAGATGAACTCGGCGGTGGAGAGGAAGATGAAGAGGAAGCTGGTGACGACTACGGCGTTCATCCACATCTTCTCGCGGCGCTGCTGCCACGGCAATTTGCGGCTTGGCGGCAGGGTCGATAGTGCGGCGATCTCGGCGGGTGAGACTGATGGGGGTGCGGCGCTTGAACTCGAGGAGGATCATGAGGCCGGCGAGGGCGAGCATGGTGACGAAGAAGAAGAGGTCGTTGCGGACGATGGGGCCGATGTAGCGCATCTCGGCGGTGGAGGAGGGAAGGACGCCGTTCTCGGAGAGCTCGTGGAGGCCGCAGACGATGAGCTGGAAGGTGACGAAGTAGAGGATGACGGTGGTGACGCGGAAGAAGCGCTGCAGGTTGATCTTGACGGAGCCGCGGATGAAGAGGACTCCGAAGACTACGGCTACGGCGATGCCGAGGAGGGTTCCGGTGAAGGAGAGGAGCTCGGTGGAGTTGAGGGAGACGGCGGAGAGGATGAGGACGGTCTCGACGCCTTCGCGGAGGACGAGGAGGAAGACGAAGAAGAAGAGGCCGAGTGCGGGAGACGCCTGTTCGCCGACGTAGGCTGGCGATTTTGGCCTCGATCTCGCCCTTCATGGAGCGGGCGGTGCGGTGCATGAACCAGATCATGGTGAGGACGAAGACGGCGGCGGCGAGCATGACCCAGCCCTCGAAGATGTCGGGGTTGAAGTTGAGGCGGGCGATGACGATGGCTACGGCGATGCTGGCAGCGATGGCGGCGGCGAGAGCGGAGAAGACGGTGCGCTTGAGCTCGTTGCGGCCGATTTTGGTGAGGTAGGCGAAGATGATGCCGACGATGAGGGACGGCTTCGACGCCTTCGCGGAGGGTGATGATAAATGCCTGCAACATAAGGAGCTAACTCGTTCCTGAGGGCTGGTCAGCTTAGGGAAGCTGAGGCCCTGATCGCTCTTTCGGGAGAGCTGCCTGGACTTCGATTACAGGGATTAGTCTAATGCGGACTAAATTGGTCGTCAATCGGAAGTCATAGTAATTTGGTGGATTTCTGGGGGTATTTTGGGGTTGGATCGTGCGCCTCTACCCCTTGTTTGTGGGCAAAGTATTCATTTGGCGGAGGTTAAGGGGGGACTTTGGAGGCAAAGTCTTGATTCTAAAGGGCGAGGTGCCTTCCAGGGGACCCCGGCAGTTTTGGGGGGTAGGTGGGCATTTTGGGGGATTTGATTTATGGTGCGCCCGGAGCGATTCGAACGCCCGACCTACTGGTTCGTAGCCAGTTGCTCTATCCAGCTGAGCTACGGGCGCACATTGTGGATGCAACTTTACAAGTTTACCGGAGGATGCTGGTTAGGGCAAACGCATAAGGGGAGATGCTGGCGGTGGTGAAGAGCTAGAGCATCTTTATCATGCGGATCAACTCGGGAGTGGGTATCGCGTAAAGGACAACCGGAAGCATGGGCAGTGCGGCTGATATCGCCAATGCGATGAGAGTGGGCTTGTCGATTGGCACGATTCGCATTTCCCGTACGACTGCGAAGCTGGTTCCGAGATTAGCCAGGGATGATGCGTCTGGGTTTCCGAGGAGCGTCTCGCCTGCGGGGTGGGTGTTTTGAACCCACTTCAGGTGGAATAGCTGGTTATGGATTGTGACCTGAGCGCCGTATTCGAGCATTCCTTTCCTCTTGACTTTGATGAGGACTGGCGTAACGACTAGAAGAGGAAGGATAAGGAAGATGATCGCGAGGACTCCGTAGCCGATCATTGGAAATTTCATGGAGGAGATTGCCGCGCCCTGATAGGCGATGGCATTGCCTACTTCAGCGGCGACGACGGCACCTCCAGCGAAGACGATTGGGCTGAATGCCTTTTGACCCTCGGATAGAAAGCCAAGTCCGGCCGCCAGGTCGGCGTGGGTAGCGACGAGGAAGAGTTTGATTCTCGAGACGCTCCAGAGGAGAGAAGTCCAGAGGAACATCCTCCAGCACCACCTTAAGAGGAGAAACCGGAAGACTGGGGTGCTGACGAGATTGAACCACCGGCCTGCGGCACTCAATTCGCCTGAGCCCAGGTTGTGCCAGTTGGAGGTGCCGGTCATGAGCAATTCTGTATGGACGAAGATGGACGGGAGCCATGCGGCAATGACGAACAATGCTTCGGGCAGAATACGGTCGCGCCAACGCATCGTTCTTTCCAGCACGGCTTCGAAGGATGGGAGGGTCTTTTCGTCTACCAATTCAGAGCGAAGAAATTCAAGAACGAGGGTGCGCCACCTCCGGTCGATTCTTGATTCGGCCACGATCAAGATCGAAACAGCGATAAGCAGGCGTACGTTTACAGCAAGATCGCGGAGGAACGGGATATCGATCTGCCTCTTCCAAGCCAGCCCCTGCCAGAGCGATAAGACAAGCAGGGGAAGCCATGTGATGAAAATGGCTGCGATAGCTCTCCTGAGTACTCGCCGGCGTTCCTCTCCGGCGTGACCCAGGCGAACCATGAGCCAATGCAGCGGGCCGCCGCGAGTGATCGAGAAGTTATCGGCTACGTCGAGACGTTAGCTGAGCCATGACTGGTTATTAGCCTCTGCTTCCAATCAGGTTGAGGCAACTGTAGGGAATACCAGAATTGCTCAGAGTCGCGCGATTGTTGGTATCAACCTTCACTTTGGAGGCCAGGCTCGAAGGGTATCGCTAGAATCTCCATATGCGTGGACGGCTGAGGGCGTGGCATTGGAATGTGATTGTGTCCCTGTTGATTGGGGCGCTCTATGCCGGTGCGATTGTGGTTGGTCTGCGGGTTGGGGATCTTTCTATCTTTGGCTTTGGGCGGAGAGCGATGAATCCGAGGGGTGGAGCGGAGTGGCGGGCTCCGCGTGAGCGAGATATTCCGACGGGCGAGGTGGGGGATAGGATTCGGCGGGGGGAGCTGCTGTTTGATGAGACTCCGCTTTATGCGGCGAAGTTCACGCATAGCAGGATTACGTGCGCGAACTGCCATGCGGAGGGCGGGATGCAGCCGTTTGCTTCGCCGATGGTGGGGCTTCCGGCGCTGTTTCCGATGTTCAATGAGCGGGCGGGGCACACGATTACGCTGAAGGACCGGATCCAGGAGTGTTTTGTGCGGAGCGAGAACGGCACGCCGCTGGATTATGAGGGCATGGAGATGGAGGCGCTGGTGGAGTACATCAACTGGCTGTCGAGGCCGGAGCCGGGAGCGAGGGAGTTTGTGGGACGTGGGCTGGTGAGTTTGCCTGATCTGCAAGGCGATGCGGTGCGGGGCGAGGGAATCTACAAGGCGCAGTGCGAGGGCTGCCATGGAAAGAATGGCGAAGGGCGGCGGCCGCTGTTTCCGCCGTTGTGGGGGCCTGACTCGTTCAACGATGGCGCGGGGATGAACGGGGTGAAGAAGATGGCGGCGTTCGTGCAACACAATATGCCGCAGAACCGGATGGGGATTCTATCGGCGCAGGATGCTTACGATGTGTCGGTGTTTATTCATGCGCAGAAGCGGCCGGCGTTTAACAAGGCTTACAGCAAGTTCTGATTTTGAGACGAAGTATGGATGCCGCGGTGCTTGTTGACGGCATTGCCTGCAGGAAGGAAGAGAGTAACCCCACGATAGCCGAGCCTTTGGCTCTGCGATCATGGGGCACCCTTTTTGAGAGATCGCCTTTAGATGGTGTCCGTAAAAGGGATTTGTGAGCAGGGCTTGAGAGGCGGAACCTGGTAGTAGTTGACGACAGCAGCTTTGGCGCCATTGAGCGTCATGATGGCGAATGCGTTGTTGTAGGCATCATCGGTGCTCCCCAGGTTCGCTGCGGGGTTCCATGTGGGCAGCGTTGTGACCTGGCCGTTCAAGAGACTGGTATCGGCGGCGTAGTCCTGCTGGTTGGTAAAGACCGGCACGGCTGAGGCGCCGACGCAGCGTCCACGCACTAACCCGAGGTAGGGATCGTAGAGGGCGAGCGTGTGCTCGTGTCCCCAGAACCAGATGTCGACTTTGGGCAGAACGCTCTGAAAGTTGGCCAGGATATTGGGATTGTAGGCCGATGGTTGTCCGCTGGAGTTGTTCCCGACTGAGCTGAACGGTGAGAACAGCTGGTGGTGCGAGAACAACGCGATCCTGCGAGTGCCAGCCTGCTGAATCTTGCCGAGATGCCAGTCAGCTTCCTTCCAGCCGTTCTTATCGTAGAGGCTGGTCATGTTGGTGTTGATGGTGAAGGGATCGCAATCGTTATAACCGGTATCCATTGCGAGCAGCTGCCAGTAGTCGTTCTGCAGGCAGAAGTAGCTGGACTTCTGACCAATCTGGTCGAGCAGCCAGTAGTAGCCGTTGCCGCCCGAGTACATATCGTGGTTGCCGCACATGCTGTACAGGGGGATGTTGCCCAGCACCTGCCGGCAGATAGTAAGAAAGTTGTTGTGCGCCTCGTTCTGAGTACCGGCAAAGTAGATGTCGCCCAGGTGGAGCAGGATGTCGGGTTTGAAGGTGGCGACCTGCTGCAACAGGTTCGTCGCTTCCGGTTCTCCTGTTCCCCAGTCGCCGATGATCGCGATCGTAGCCTGGTCGGGGATATTGACGACGACGTTCTGGTTGGGCCGATACGGCAGGCTGTCGAGCGAAAGCTTGTAGCCCAGATATGTGGTGACGCATTCTCCCCAGCCGAGCAAGTTGCACGGGCCAAACTGCAACTGATTGCCGTAGATCGCAGAGTTCTGTTGATTGCCCGTGATCTCGGCCCAGAGGAACTTTGCCGCAGCCTCGGCGCAGTCCACGACCACCCCTACAGGACCCACGGCCTCGGGCGCGATGGCCGGCAGCGGCGCCGGAGAGGTGATCGCGGCCGGAACCGGTTGGCCTGCTGAGAGCGGGATGCCGATGGTGTGAGCGGGCGCCATAAAATCGTCTTCCGTGAGGGGCGGCGTCGCAGGGACCGCCGCGCTCTTCATGGCACTGGGCTGAGCTGCAGCAGGGGCAGACTGGTGCTTGAGCTGGACCTCATGCACAGCCGATTGCCACAGCGAAAGGATTGGATAGCGATAGGTATACGGGTTGGGGCTGGGCATGGCGCCGTCCTCCATACTAAGAATGGGGCAGGGGATGTCAGGAAGGCTATGTTACTTCATTTCTTTTGCGTCAATTTGTTTGGCGGAATTTGAATACAGACAGGGGCCCCTTAGGCAAGACAAAGAGTTCGGATCAATCGCCACTTCGGATGCGGAGGGTGGGTTAGCGGCCGCCTTTGATGTAGACCCAGCCTTGTTCCTGTTTGGCGACTACTTCGGCGACTCCGGCGGGGACGGGTTCGGAGCCGGGGACGAGGTCGGCGAGGGTGAGTTTGCGGGCTTTCATGGAGTTCTCGCAGGCCTTGAAGTGGACGTGTTTGGCTTGCAGGGCCTGGATGTCGGCGAGGACGGCGGAGGGGGTCTGGAGGATGGCGATACCGGGGCCGAAGGCGACGAGCTCGACCTCGTAGGGATCGGCGCCGAAGGCGGTGATGAGGTTGCGCATGTTGCCGAGAGTGAGATTCCAGTCGGCCTGGTCGCCGGAGGTGAGCGCGAAGACTACGTGGTGGGTCCTGGGTGCCTGCGTGGCTGCCGGAGTGGCGGTTTGGGCGAGGGTGTTGTTCGATGCGGCGAGGAGGCAGAACAGGAACGCGCAGACCGATAGAGACTTTTTCATGCTCCTATTCTTACCACGGCGTTTGGGTTCGACCGCGGATCTGCGCGGATGATGCGGATTAAAAAACAGGAACGGGGATAGGAGGGATAAAAGCGGGATAAGAGGGATGGGATGAGGGGAAGGACCGGCAAGGGCAGGGTTGCCCATTGCCGGTTTAGTGCTTTTCTTTGATTGCCGGAAGGGTAAAGGCCATGTAGCCCTTCGAGGTTGCGGGTGGGTTTACGCCACGGGCGGCATGTAGGCTCCTTCCCGTCGGAGTGGACTAGTTTTGGGGAGGGTGCTGGTTTGAGCTTGCCGATGCGTGTTCGGGGGTGCGCACTCCTCTACAGAGCTGCGGCGGCCGGCGCTTGCTGTGAGCAGCGCTGTGTCGGGGGACAAAGGGGGGGCTATTCTTCCGCTCTTTGCCTGCGTAAACCTTTGATTGGAATGGTGCGCCCGGAGAGATTCGAACTCCCGACCCTTTGGTTCGAAGCCAAATGCTCTATCCAGCTGAGCTACGGGCGCGTGTGGTTGAAGCTATCGAAAAATGTGGATGGAGGCAAGTCAGGCGGCGGCTGGGGGCTCGGCGGGTGGTGGGGGTGGGGTGGGTTGAACATGGGGAGGGCTTCGACGATGTCGAGGCCGGCGCGGCGGAGGAGCTGGTGGATGACGGGCTCGGTGAGGCGGGAGGCGTCGTATTCGACGCGGACTGTGCGGGCGGACTCGTCGAGGGTGAGCTTGCGGACGCCGTAGACCTCGCGGACGCGGGCGATGGCCAGAGTTGCGGGCTCAGAGGGCTGCGCTCCGTATCGGTAGAGGACGTCTAGTTGGGTCATGTGTTGATTTTAGCAGCGCGGTTTAGAGGTGGTTCAGGTAGTTGATGATTTCGGGGCTGGTCCAGTCCTGGGCGGAGACGAATTTGCGGCGGAGGATTCCGTTGCGGTCGATGACGTAGGTCTCGGGGATCTGGACGGTGCCGTAGAGTTTGGCGATCTTCTGGTCGGGGTCGCGGATGGTGAGCAGGTCGATGTTGTGGCGGGTGAGGAAGTGCTGGTAGGCGGCGGGGTCCTCGTCCCAGGAGACGGCGACGATGTCGAGGTCGGGCATCTGGCGCTGGAGGGCGAGGAGGCTGGGGAGCTCTTCGATGCAGGGGGCGCAGTTGGTGGCCCAGAGGTTGAGCAGGACGATGTGGCCGCGGAGCTTGCTGAGGTCGGCGGAGTGGGTGCCGTCGGTGATGGTGAACTGGGGCGCGGGAGTGGCGATGTTGCGGGGGTGGCTGCCGCGGTCGCAGCCGGTGGCGAGTGCGGCGAGGATGATGAGAGTTGAAGAGATTCTGCGCACGATATGCTCCAGTTCCTATAATACGAAGTCGTGAGCGATGAAGCGATTCGTGGGTTGAGGGATTCGGGTGGGATGGAGCTTTCGGTGATTGTGCCGGCGCGGAATGAGGCGGCTTCGCTGCCGGAGTTTTTGCGGTCGGTGCTGGTGCAGTCGGAGCCGGGATTTGCGCTGGGGGTGCAGTGGGAGCTGATTGTCGTCAATGACGATTCGAGTGATGGGACGCGACGAGATTGCTGAAGAGGCGGCTGACAGCGGGCGAACGACGGCGTGGTGGTGATGGATGCTCCGGCGCTGGATTTGAGCGAGCGCGGGGGATTTACGGGGAAGACGAATGCGTGCTGGGCGGCGGCGCAGGTGGCGCGGGGGAAGTGGCTGCTGTTTACTGATGCGGATACGGTGCATGAGACGGGGGATCTTTCGCGGTCGCTGCGGGAGGCGGACAGGCATCATGCGGTGCTGCTGTCTTATTCGCCGCGGCAGATTGTTACGGGGTTCTGGCAGCGGGCGGTGATGCCGCTGGTGTTCTCGGAGCTGGCCAGTGTTTATCCGCCGAAGGAGGTGAATGATCCGGGGCGGAAGATTGCGGCGGCGAATGGGCAGTTTCTGCTGGTGGAGCGGGATGCTTATTTTTCGGTGGGCGGGCATCGGGCGCTGGGGCGTGAGGTGCTGGAGGATGTGGCGCTGGCGCGGGCGATCAAGCGCGGCGGGAGGATGATTCGGTTTCGGTATGCTCCGGATGCGCTGGCTACGCGGATGTATCGGACGACGGCGGAGATGGTGGAGGGATGGACGAAGAATCTGGCGCTGCTGTTTCCTTCTCCGTTGGCGCTGGCGTTGTGGCGGGTGCTGGATTTGCTGCTGTTCTTTGGGCTGCCGGTGGTGGCGTTATCTTGTTCCGCCTAAGATTCCTTACCAGAATGTGGTGTTCTTTTTGCTTTGGGTGCGGACTTGTTTTCGTTTCTATCACCGGGTGATGCGGTCGCACTTTCCTGCGGTGGATGTGGTGATTTCTATTTTGGGGATTCCGCTGTTTGTTTATTTGCTGGTAAGAAGCTTATGTTGCATCATCGGATTCGTAAGTCGGTGGTTTGGAAGGGACGGAGTTATGCGGGGTCTAAATAGTTGAAGTGAATCGGGGGTTGTTTCTGTCGTCTAATGAGTTGGACCAATTGTTCAGCTTGCGGAGCGAGACAAGCGTAAATAAAGTTGATAAGGCATTCTATGATGATCTTTCTTACTCGCAAAGCTGAGTTTTCTTCCGCGCATTACTACTGGAATGACCGTGGTCTCCGGAGGAGAATGCGCGTGTGTTTGGGAAGTGCGCGAATCGCAATGGGCATGGGCACAACTACACGCTGGAGGTTACGGTGGCGGGGGATGTCGATGCTACTTCGGGGTTTGTGGTGGACCTGAAGGAGCTGAAGGATATTCTGGAGCGCGAGGTGGTGAGTGTTTATGACCATCGGCATCTGAATCTTGAGGTGCCGGAGTTTAAGACGGCGATTCCTACGACGGAGAATATTGCGATTGCGATATGGCGGCGGCTGGAGGGGAAGATTCCGGGGGCGAAGCTGCATCGGGTGAGGGTGTATGAGATGCCGAGATTTGTTTGCGGACTATTATGGAGAGCGTCTAATGCCTAAGGCTCATTTGTCGCGGCGATATCACTTCAGCGCTTCGCATCGGCTGCATAGCGATGCTTATGATGCGAGGAGCGGAATCGTGCGGTGTTTGGGAAGTGCAATAACCCGCATGGGCATGGGCATAACTACACGGTGCAGGTGACGCTGAGCGGGCCGGTGGATGCGGTGACGGGGATGGTTTGCGATCTGGGGGAGCTGGATTCGTTTGCGCGAACAAATCTGATGGATCGATTTGACCACATGAATCTGAATACGCTGGAGTGCTTTCGGGAGATGGTGTCGACGACGGAGAATCTATCCGTTGAGGTTTACCGGATCTTCGAAGGTTTCCCTGCTGCCCGCCTGGAGCGGGTGCATATTGAGGAGACGAGTAATAACTCCTTCGACTACGCTGGGCGACGGGATGTATACTGCCGGCAGGTTTGATTTAGAAAGGGCTCACACCATGGCGAGATGACAGTCTGCGACACTGGAACAATGCAGGCTCTGGAGAATGTTTCGACGCAGGAGCTTTATCGCGAGCTGCTGATTCGGATTGGCGAGGATCCGAATCGCGATGGGCTGCTGCGCACGCCGGAGCGGATGGAGAAGGCGATGAAGTTTCTGACGCGCGGATACACGATGGACGTGAACGACGTGCTGCATGAGGCGCTGTTCGATGTGGACTATGACGAGATGGTGATTGTGAAAGACATTGAGTTTTATTCGATGTGCGAGCACCATCTGCTGCCGTTCTTTGGCAAGGCGCATGTGGCGTATGTTCCGGATGGCAAGGTGATTGGGTTGAGCAAGATTGCGCGGCTGGTGGATGTGTTTGCGCGGCGGCTGCAGGTGCAGGAGCGGCTGACGACGCAGATTGGCGATGCGATTACGGAGGCGATCAAGCCGCAGGGTGTGGCGGTGATCCTGGAGGCGGCAGCACCTGTGCATGATGATGCGCGGAGTGGAGAAGCAGCACTCGCTGACGGTGACGTCGGCGATGCTGGGCGTGTTCAAGACGCAGCTGCAGACGCGGAATGAGTTTTTGTCGCTGGTGCGGCGGCAGGGTGGGTTGTAAAGCCGCAGAACAAAGACAAGCAGATTCCTGCGCTAAGCTACGGAATGACAAAAGAAAAGGCGTTAGTCTGGTGGGGATGAACGGTCTTCTGGTGTTGGATAAACCTGCGGGGATGACTTCGCATGATGTGGTGGCGATTGTGCGCACGGGCTACGGGTGAGAAGTCGATAGGGCATCTGGGGACGCTGGACCCGATGGCTACGGGGGTGTTGCCGCTGCTGCTGGGGAAGTACACGCGGCTGGCGCAGTTCTTCGGCAAGGCGGAGAAGCAGTACACGGGGACGATACGGTTCGGGTGGGCTACGGATAGCTTTGATGCGGATGGCGAGCGGGTGGGTGAGGCTACGGCCGCTGGGGATGGGGTTGGAGCGAGCTGCGGGGGTTGGCTGCGCGGTTTCAGTGGGGAGATGGACCAGGTGCCTCCGATGTTATTCTGCGAAGAAGATTGGTGGGGTTCCGGCGCATAAGCTGGCGCGGGCGGGGAAGGAGGTTGCCGGTGAAGGCGGCGCGGATCTTTATTCATGGGTTTGAGTTGCTGGGGTTGGATGAAGGTGACGTGCGAGGCGACGTTTGCGATGCAGGTGTCGGCGGGTGGGTATGTGCGGTCGGTGGCGCATGAGCTGGGGCAGTTGGCTGGGTGTGGGGCGCATCTTTCGAGTCTGCGGAGGACGCAGGCGGGGCCGTTTACGCTGGCGCAGGCGATTACGTCGAGGAGTTGAAGGGGTTGGCGAATGCGGGTGAGATTGAGGCTCGGCTGCCGCATCCGCGGACGATTCTGCCGGAGATGCCTTCGGTGACGGTGGATGAGCAGACGGCGGGAAAGCTGCGGAATGGGATGCAGGTGAATCTGCCGGAGTTCTCGGAGGCGCCGCTGGTGAAGGTGTTTACGTCGCCGACGGAGATGCTGGCGATCGCGAAGCGGGTGGCGGGGACGCTGATGCAGCCGATTGTTGTGATGGGATGAGGGACAGTTGCTAGTTCCTAGTTGTTAGTTGGGTATGCAAAGCAGTGGGCTATAGCAGTATCATTTTGCCGTCTGATTTGTGGCATAATGTAGATGAGGTTCAGGGTATGAATGCTGCCAATATTCAGATCGGTGACTGGCTGGGACTGCAACCGCCGGCGACGGAGACGGAGGTGCTGCGCCTGGTGGAGGGGCGGCTGGCGCCTTCGGTGATCAAGCGGCTGTTGGCGCTGGGGCTGGAGCGGGCGGAGATCGATGAGGCGGTGATTCCGGCGCGGACGCTGCAGCATCGGCGGGCCCGCAGGGAGAAGCTGACGCTCGAGGAGTCGGACCGGGTGCTGCGGGTGATTCGGGTGCTGGCGAAGGCGGAGGCGGTGTATGGGAGCCGCGCGCGCGCGCTGGCGTGGCTGCGGCGGCCGAATGCGCGATTGGACGGGCGGGCGCCGCTGTCTTTGCTGAGGTCGGATACGGGCAGCAGGATTGTGGAAGAGATGCTGGTCCAGATAGACGAAGGCATGTACGTCTAGTGGTACTGTGGCGCATCAGCCGGCATCGCGACCTGAGCGGGGCAGGAGGACTAAAGGCCGAGGGGCGCTGGCACTATGCAGGACAGCCGGTGGTGTATCTGAGCGAGAGTCCGGCGGCAGCGCTGCTGGAGGTTTGTGTCCACACAGCTGCGAACGATGTTCCGCCGAGCTACACGCTGTTGCGGATTGAGGGGCCGGAGATCAAGGTGGAGGCGGTGGCGGCGAAGGAACTGGCGGAGGGGTGGCAGTCGCGGCTCGAGGTGACTCGTGAGATGGGGACAGAGTGGCTGAGGAAGAACCGCGGCGCGCTATTGCAGGTGCCGAGCGCGATTGTTCCGCAGACGGCGAATTTTCTGTTTAATCCGCTACACCGGGATGCGAAGCGATTCAGGATTGTAGAGGCGTTGGCTTATCCGTTCGATCAGCGGCTGAAGTTATAACTATTTCTTGAGCAGCGGGGTGACGAGGGGGAGGACGTTGGTGGCGACGATTTTGTTGCCGGCGTTGGTGGCGTGGGTGCGGTCGCGCTGCATCATGCCGGGGACTCCGTAGACGTTCTGGAGGAGGAATGGGAGCAGGGGGACGTTTGTATTTGGCGGCGAGGAGGGTGTAGGTGTCGTTGAACTGCTGGATGTAGTCGGGGCCGTAGTCGGGGGGGAGGGTGATGCCGGCGAGGACGACTTTTGTGCCGCTGGATTTTAGGGTGGAGATGATGTGGTCGAGGTTGGCGCGGGAGTCGGCGATGGGGAGGCCGCGGAGGCCGTCGTTGCCGCCGAACTCGACGACGACGAGGTCGGGATGGAGGGCGAGGACGTTGGGGAGGCGCTCGACGCCGTCTTTGGTGGTGTTGCCGCTGATGCCGAGGTTGACGACGCGGTATTTGTAGCCTTGCTGGTCGAGATCGGCCTGGAGGTAGTCGGGGTAGCTCTGGCCGGGGTCGGCGCCGAAGCCGGCGGTGAGGGAGTCGCCGAAGCAGACGATGAGGGGACGGTGGTCGTTGGGGTTGGCGGGTGCGGGGGGCGGCGGAGGGGTGTCAGTGGTTGAGGCTGCGTCCGGATTGAGAGGGGCGGACGGGGAGTCGTCTGATGGGCGAGGGCGTTCGGTGGTCTGGGAGCCCATGCTGGAGGAACGCTTCGAGGCGCTGTCTACGCGGCATCCAGAGAGTGATGAGGGAGGCTGCCGTTAGTATGAAGAGAAATGAAAATTTTTCGCATCTGATGTAAAGGTAGCAAATGTGACAATCGCAGTTCCTGAGAGTTAAGACGCGAGGGCGTGGCGTGCGATAGAACTCTGCAGCCGTTAATGCGTACTGTAAGGCTGAGAGCTTACGTATTGATGTATAGGACGCGCAGGTTCGCGGTAAGACGTTCACAGTAAGGCATTCACAAGGAAGACGAAGACAAGGAGAACCCCGCCCGTGGCTGTTTTGACTGACTCCGATCAGATGATTGTTGTTGAAGGGTCTGCGGAGGTCGATCCGCAATGGGACGCGGACGGTGGACATTCTGAAGGGCATTGACTTCTCGGTGCCGCGAGGGCAGTTTGCGGCGATTATGGGGGCTTCGGGGTCGGGCAAGTCGACGCTGCTGGGGCTGTTGGCGGGGCTGGATACTCCGACTGCGGGGAATGTGTATTTGAATGGGACGGCGATCTCGTACCTGCCGGAGGATAAGCTGGCGCAGGTGCGGGGGAAGACGATTGGGTTTGTGTTTCAGTCGTATCAGCTGATTCCTACGCTGACGGCGCTTGAGAATGTGCTGCTGCCGTATGAGCTGAACTCGGAGGCGAAGGACGCGAAGGCGGGGCGGGCTCGGGCGCGAGAGTCTGCTGACGAATGTGGGGCTGGGGGATCGGCTGGATCATTATCCGGTGCAGCTTTCGGGTGGCGAGCAGCAGCGGGTGGCGCTGGCGAGGGCGTTTATTCTGCGGCCGCCGATTGTGCTGGCGGATGAGCCTACGGGAAATCTGGATACGACGAATGGCGCTCATGTGCTGGAGCTGCTGCTGAATCTGAATCGGAAGGAAGGGACGACGCTGGTGCTGGTGACGCATGATCCAGTGCTGGCTAGTTATGCGAACCGGCGGATTGTGCTGCGGGATGGGTTGGTCCTGTCGGATGAGATGAATGTGAGCGCGGAAACTGCTGGGCATGCTGCTGCAGGCGGCGGGCGGTGGAGAGCGCTGATGGCGAGCCTTTCGTATGCATCGGCGGCGAAGATTGCGGCGCGGGAGATGCGCTCTTCGCGGGGGAAGTTTTTCTTTGTGGTGCTGTCGGTGGCGATTGGTGTGGCGGCGCTGACGGGAGTGCGGGGGTTTTCGGCGTCGTTTCGCGGCGACGCTGCTGACGCGGGCTCGGTCGATCATGGCGGGTGATCTTTCGGCGCGGATGTTTCAGCAGCCGACGCCGGCAGCAGCAGAAGGGGCTGGAGGAGATTGAGGCGAGCGGCGTGGAGGATGACGCCGGTGACGGAGCTGCTGTCGATGGCGAGCGCGGCGAAGACGATGGATCCGCTGCTGGTGTCGTTGAAGGCGGTTGATCCAGAGGCGTATCCGTACTACGGGACGGTGGAGCTGGCTCCGGCGGGGAAGCTGAGCGATGTGCTGAAGCCGGATACGGTGGTGGTGGCGGATGATCTGCTGGTTCGGCTGAAGCTGAATGTGGGGGACTCGCTGAAGATTGGGAGCAAGGCAGTTCCGGATTGCTGCGGTGGTGGCGAATGAGCCGGACCGGCTGTAGCGGAAGCTTTGCGGCGGGGCCGCGGGTGCTGATCTCGCAGCGAGGGCTTGCAGGCGAGTGGGCTGCTGGCTCCGGGGAGCCATGCGGGGCAGAGATATTTGTTCAAGGTGCCGGCGCCGCGGAATGGGGCGCCGATCTCGGATGAGGCAGTGGCGGACATGAAGGAGCAGCTGGAGAAGCTGCTGCCCGAGGCGCAGGTGACGGACTATCGCGAGACGAATCCGGCGCTGACGCAGGGGTTGGATCGCGCGACTAGTCTGCTGTCGCTGATGAGCCTGGTGGCGCTGGTGCTGGGCGCGGTGGGCGTGGCGATGGCGATGCGGGCGCATTTGCAGCAGCGGCTGGATACGATCGCGATCATGAAGTCGCTGGGGGCGCGGAGCGGGCAGATCATCAAGATTTATGTGGTGCAGACGTTGTTGCTGGGACTACTCGGGGGTGTGCTGGGAGTAGTGTTGGGGGTGGCGGTGCAGCTGGCGTTTCCGGTGTTGCTGGCGAAGCTGATCAACGTCGCAGACGGAGATTCACGTGCAGTCGCGGACGGTGCTGACGGGGTTGGGCGCGGGAGTGTTGACGACGCTGCTGTTTACGCTGCCTCCGCTGCTGGATATTCGCGGGGTACGGCCGATTCTGATTTTGCGGAGAGCGGTGGAGGATAGTGACGATCCGTTTGTGTCGGCGATCTTCAAGAAGATTACGCAGAACATCGGCGCAGATTGGTGCGGTAGCGCTGATTCTTGGGGGGCTGGCGGCGATTGCTACTACGCTGAGCGATTCGGCTACGGTGGGGGAGCGTTTTTCGCTGGGACTGGTGGCGGTGCTGCTGGTGTTGCTGGGGGCTTCGGCGGCGGTGTTGGCGGGGTTGAAGTTGTTTCTGAACCGGACGCGGCTGTCGCTGCCTTCGGCGTTGCGGCATGGGCTGGCGAATCTTTATCGTCCGGGTAATCCTTCGGCGGCGCTGCTGGCGGCGCTGGGGATGGGCGTGATGCAGATTATGACGGTGTACCTGGTGCAGCAGTCGGTGGTGAAGGATCTGCATATCTCGTCTGCGCCGAATCTGCCGAATGTTTTCTGGTGGATATTACGAATGATGAGGTCGATCGGGTGAAGGCGCTGCTGAAGGAGCAGAGAGCGTGACGGTGCAGCCGGAGCTGCTGCCGGTAGTGTCGTCGCGGATACTGGCGCTGGATGGGACGCCGGCGGCGGAGGTTAGAAGCTGAAGAATTTTCCGAAGCGGATGCTGCAGTCGATCTCGTTGAGCTGGTTTGAGAGTCCGCCGGCGGGGACGACGGTGGCGCAGGGGAAGTGGTGGACCGCGGCAGCAGAGCAGCGGATGCGGCGAAGCATCCGCTGGTGGCGATGAATCAGCGGACGGCGGAGCGGCTGGGCGTGCATGTGGGCTCGACGATTACGTTTGGTGCGCAGGACAAGCAGTTTATGGCGACGGTGGCGGCGTTGACGAAGGTCGATGGGCAGCATGCTTTCTCGCGGGCGGAGTTTATTCTGCCGCATGCTGCGCTGGCGGGGTTGCCGGTGGTTTGGTATGGCGGAGTGCATGCCGATCCGAAGCAGGTGGGTGAGTTGCAGCGGGCGCTGTACAGGGCGTATCCGACGGTGACGGTGATCAATGTGGCGCAGGCGCTGGAGACGGTGCGGGCGGTGGTGATTCAGATTACGTATGTGATTCAGTTTCTGGCGGCGTTCAGTATCTTTGCGGGGTGATTATTCTGGCGAGCAGCATTGCGGGGACTCGTTACAGGCGGATTCGCGAGGTGGTGGTGTTGAAGACGCTGGGCGCTACGCGGGCGCGGATCGCTACGGTGTTTTCGATTGAGTTTGCGGTGCTGGGGCTGGTGGCGGGGGTGGTGGGGATTGGGTTTGCGAACGTGATTGCTCGGGTGCTGCTGAAACAGCTGAGTGCGGACTATCGCTTTCACTGGATGTGGTCGCTGCTGGCGTTGATGGGGACTGCGGCGTTGACGGTGGGACGGGATGGATGGCGAGCCATCGGATTCTGGGGCAGAAGCCGCTGGAGGTTTTGCGGGAGGAGTAAGGCGTGGCGGCAAATGGAGGAAGAGGGATGGAGAAGGCGATAGCATCGACAGCTCATCGACAAGCGACCGAGAGAGTGCAAAGCTTCAGGGGTTCGCATCGCTTTGCAGCGTATTTGCTGTGGCCCTGTTTGTGATGGGTTTTGTATTTCAGAATTTTTTGATTCCGACGTCGTCGATGGCGAGTACGTTGATGGTGGGGGATCATGTGATCGTGGAGCGCTCGAATCTGGCTCCGGTGGCGGATTGGGCGCCATTTGCGCATTATCGCGAGGTTCGCCGCGGGGATATCATTGTGTTCTTTAAACCGCCAGCGGAGCCGAATGGAGAGCACATCTACCTGGTCAAGCGAGTGATCGGAGTGCCCGGCGACAGGATTCGTTTGCGCAATGGTGTCGTTTATGTGAACGGTATTCCGCAGGATGAGCCCCTGGCCGCGAAGCCGTCGCTTGAGAATTATGCTGCCGTATGCGCGGGAGTTTCCATCGGTTTCACCTTCCGAGCGATTTGGAGTGACAGCGGAGTGGGCGGTGACGATGTCGAGTTACATTCACGAAGGCGAACTGGTGGTGCCTCCGGGGAGGTACTTCGGATGGGGGATAACCGCGCTAACAGTCTGGACAGCCGCTTCTGGGGATTTGTACCGCGGGAGAATATTGTGGGGCGTCCGCTGCTGGTTTATTGGTCGGTGGAGATGGCGGAGAACGGTGAGTTAAACCAGCCGCTGAGTGAGCAGGCGAGCTCTACTATGCATACGGTGCTTCATTTTTTTGACAAGACACGGTGGCGGCGAACACTTCATCTGGTGGAGTGATGAATAATGGAGTGATGCAGAAAGGTGAGGCGGGTGTGCAGGCGAAGAGAGAGTTGCTTACCGCTGCGTATGCAGCCTTCAATCAGCGGCAGATTGAAGTGGTGCTTGCAATGATGCACTCTGATGTTGACTGGCCGAATGGTATGGAGGGTGGACGCTGTTTCTGACATCGCGAGCTGCGTGAGTACTGGATACGCCAGTGGGGGATGATCGACCCGAGGTTGAGCCGTTGCGCATGGAAGAGGATGAGCTGGCGAGTGGTGGTTGACGTTCACCAGGTGGTGCGCGATCTAGCTGGCAGCGTTGTGGTGGATCAGATGGTTCAGCATGTGTACTCGATCCGGGATGGACTGATCGAGCGCATGGATATACGGCAGGTGGATGCTGCCGGCTTGCGTGCGATAGAGTAGTTCGTGTCCGGAATCGTGTTTCTATTGACACGGCAGGTGGGTTCCATAGATTTCGGTTGTGAAAGGTTGAGGTGCGGATGATCGTTCGTGATTCTTTGCGGGCCGCGGTGGCTTTCGTGTTGGTGGGGAGTTTGGGGATGGTGGCGTGGGGGCAGGCGGCAGAATGCTTCTGCTCTGGCGAGATGCCGTTGAAGAATGCTACTCCGGCGCAGCTGGCGGGGATTGCGAAGGACAACTCGCGGCACTTTGGCGATGATCCGGATGATGGCGGGCCGATGGCGACGGATCTTTCGCCGAAGATGACACCGGCGGCGGTGGATAAGGCGATGCGCAAGGTTGCGGACTGGCAGCTGGCGCGGTCGGAGCCTTACTTCGACCGGATATGGACGTGGAGTGTTTTGTATAGCGGGTTTATGGCGACTTCGGATGCGACGGGCGATACGAAGTACCGCGACGCTATGGAGCGGATGAGCGAGAAGTTCAACTGGGAGCTGCGGTCGAAGATGCCGAATGCGGATGACCAGAGCGTTGGGCAGACTTACCTGGAGCTTTATCTGTTGAAGAAAGATCCGGCGATGAAGGCGACCATGATTGGGCCGACGCAGGAGCAGTTGGATGCGGTGCTGGCGGGGCCGCGGTTGTCGACGGTGCCGGGCAAGGAGTTGCCGTGGTGGTGGTGCGATGCGTTGTTTATGGCTCCGCCGGTGTGGGCGCGGATGTATGCGGCGACGGGGGATCGCAAGTACATTTCGTATCTCGATGAGGAGTGGGGGAAGACTTCGGATTTGCTTTATAGCCAAGCAGGACCATCTTTATGCGCGGGATGTGACGTATCTGACCAAGACAGAAGCGAATGGGAAGAGGATGTACTGGTCGCGCGGAGAGGGTTGGGTGATGGGCGGGCTGGCGCGGACGCTGGAGTATCTGCCGAAGGACGATCCGAGGCGTGGGTTTTACATGAATCAGTTGAAGGAGATGGCGGCGGCGCTGGCTGCATTGCAGGGGGCGGATGGGTTGTGGCGGTCGGGGATGCTGGATCAGGTGAGCTATCCGGAGCCGGAGGTTTCGGGGTCGGCGCTGATTACGTTTGGGATGGCGTGGGGTGTGAATGAAGGGATACTGGACGCGAAGGTCTATAAGCCGGTGATCGAGAAGGCGTGGGCGGGGATGCTGAAGCATGTGTATGCGGACGGCAGGCTGGGGTGCATTCAGCAGACGGGCGCGGAGCCTGCGCCGTTCAAGCCGACGGCGAGTTATACGTATGGGGTGGGCGGGTTTCTGCTGGCGGGGAGCGAGGTGCGGCGGCTGGGGATGGGGAAGAGTGGAATGCACAAGGGGAGCTGGGCGGTGCAGTGACCGGCGGATCGCTGTACGATAGCTGGAGGTGATGAATCCAGAGGCGCGGGTATGGGAATGAAGGTTGATGAGGGTGGAGCGCTCGGCGTTCATCTGGCGCACTTTGGGATGGTTGCGGGGCAGGGTGTTTGCGGCGCCGGCGCGGGTCAATCTGATTGGGGAGCATACGGACTATACGGGTGGGCTGGTGATGCCGATGGCGATCGGCTTTCAGACGATTGCGGTGATTGAGTCCGCGGCAGGATGGGCGGGCGGTTTTTTATTCGCGGAATTTTGAGGAGGAGTTTTCGCTTGAGTGGATTGCAGCTGGAGGTTGGAGCGGCGGGGGGAGTGGAGCGACTATCCGGTGGGCGTTCTGTGGGCGCTGGGGCAGGAGGGGGTGGAGGTGGGTGGCTTCAGCATGACGTTGTGGGGCGATGTGCCGTTGGGGGCGGGGTTGAGCTCTTCGGCTTCGGTGGAGGTGGCTACGGCGATGGCTCTGCTGGATTATGCGGGGGTGGAGCTGCCGGTGGAGAGGATCGCTACGCTGTGCCGTACGGGCCGAGAACGAATATGTGGGGGCGAAGACGGGGATGATGGACCAGTTTGTGGTGACTGGGGCGGTGGCGCACCGGGTGATGCTGCTGGATTGCGGGCGATGACGTTTGAGCTGCTGCCGCTGCCTGAGGATGTGAGGGTGGTGATCTGCAACTCGATGGTGAAGCATCGGCTGGCGGATGTGGCGGGCTATGGGGATCGTCGCGGCGAGGTGGAGGCAGGGCAGGCGGTGCTGCGGCGTGCAGCCGGGGATTGAGATGCTGCGGGATGCGACGGTGGCGGATCTTGAGGCTTGTGAGGGGAAGATGAGCGAGGCGAGTTTGAAGCGGTGCAGGCATATTGTTACGGAGAATGCGCGGGTGGTGGAGTCGCGCGCGGCTTTGCTGCGGGGCGATGTGGTGCGGTTTGGGGAGATTATGCTGGCGGCGCATGCGAGTATGCGGGACGACTTTGAGGCGAGCTGCGCGGAGGTGGATGCGCTGGTGGAGATTGCGATGCGGCAGGAGGGTTGCTATGGGGCTCGGATTACGGGGGGGGGGTTTGGCGGATGCACGGTGAATCTGGTGCGGGCTGGATGCGACGGAGGGGTTTGTTGCGGTGATGGTGGCGGGGTATAAGGCTGCGACGGGGATTGTGGCGGATTGTTTTGTGTGTGCGCCGTCGGATGGGGCGCTTGCGCTGCGGGCGGCGGCGATGGCTGGGGAGGGCGGGGAAATGAAACCGCTTACGCGTGGGGGCGAGATATTTTGTGAAGAGTCCGCACCGGAGGTTCAATCCGCTGAAGCGGGAGTGGGTGCTGGTTTCGCCGAACAGGACGCAGAGGCCGTGGCAGGGACAGATGGAGAAGACAGCGACGCCGGCTGCGCTGCGGTATCGATCCGAGTTGCTATCTGTGTCCGGGGAATGATGCGGGCGGGTGGGGCGCGGACGGATGTTTATACGAGCACTTATGTGTTTGAGAATGACTTTGCGGCGCTGAAGCCGGATGTGCCGGATGTTCGGATCGGATCAGGGTGGGCAGCGGGTTGCTGGTTGCGGAGGGGGAGAGTGGGGTTTGCCGGGTGATCTGCTTTTCGCCGCGGCACGATCTGACGCTGGCGAAGATGTCGGTGGCGGAGATACGGGCGGTGGTGGATGTCTGGACTGAGCAGGAGGCGGAGCTGGGGGCGAATGACGGATATTGGGTATGTGCAGATCTTTGAGAACCGCGGGGCGATGATGGGGGCGAGCAATCCGCATCCGCATGGGCAGATGTGGGCCAGCCGGTCGGTGCCGAATGAGGTGGTGGCGGAGCAGAGCGGGGCAGGCGGCTTATCTTGCGGAGCATGGGTGCTGTCTGCTGTGTGCTTATCGTGAGTTGGAGATGGGGCTGGGCGAGCGGGTGGTGGCGGCGAATGCCGATTTTGTGGCGGTGGTGCCTTATTGGGCGGTGTGGCCTTTTGAGGTGATGGTGTTGCCGCTGCGGCATGTTGCGGAGCTTGGAGGATATGACGGATGCGGAGCGGGATGGGCTGGCGGCGATGTTGCAGACGGTGACTGCGACGTATGACAAGGTGTTCGATACGCCGTTTCCGTATTCGATGGGGCTGCATCCGCAGCCTTGTGATGGTGCATGCGCATCCGGAGTGGCACTTTCATGTGCACTTCTATCCGCCGCTGCTGCGGTCGGCGACGATACGGAAGTTTATGGTTGGGTTTGAGCTGCTGGGCGGGCCGCAGCGGGATATTACGCCGGAGTCGGCGGCGGAGACGCTGCGGGCGGCTGGCTATGAAAGCGTAGGAGGAGCGATATGGTGCGATGGCTGCTGGTTGGGGTGGGGGATATTGCGCGGAAGAGAGTGATACCGGCGATCCTGGCAGAGACGCGTAGCTCGTTGTATGGGGTTGTTACGCGGGATGTGAAGAAGGCTGAGGCTTATCCGGGTGTTGCGGCGTGGGCGCTGCTGGATGCGGCTTTGCAGGATGAGGCGATATCGATGCGGTTTATATTGCTTCGCCGGTGGCGCTGCATGCGGAGCAGACGATTGCTTGTCTGAAGGCGGGGAAGCATGTGCTGTGCGAGAAGCCGACGGCGATGAACTTTGCGCAGGCGGAGACGATGGTGGCGGCGGCGAAGGAGAGTGGGAGGCTGCTGGGGGTGAGTTATTTTCGGCGGCTGTTTCCGAAGCTGATTCGGGCGAAGGAGCTGATTGCTGAGGGGGCGATGGGGCAGCCGGTGCTGGCGGAGGCGAACTGCCATAGTGGCTGGAGAGTGAGGAGCGGGGGTGGCTGCGGGATCCGGCGATGGCGGGTGGAGGGCCGCTGTATGACATTGGGTTCACACCGGATTGACGCGATGAACTTTCTGTTTGGGCAGGCCGGAGCGGGCGATGGGGTTGCGGTCGAATGCGGTGCATGCGATGGGGGTGGAGGATTCGGCTACGGTGTTGATGGGGTATGCGGGTGGGGTGCATGGGGTGGTGGATGTGCGGTGGAACTCGCGGGTGGCGACGGGACCAGTTCCGGGTGATTGGGACGGAGGGGGAGATGGTGCTCGACCCGCTGAATGGGCCGGAGCTGCGGGTGAATGGGCGGGTGGAGATGCTGCCGAAGCATGAGAATGTGCATGTTCCGCTGGTGGCTAACTTTGTGGAGGCGGTGCTGGATGGGGCGGCGTTGGCTTGTCCGATTGAGGAGGCGGTGTGGACGGATTGGGTTACGGGGGAGGTGATGAATGGGTAGGGCACCCCTCCCCGGTTTTTGGACAAAGTCTCGGATCTAAAGGAGTTAGAGTTGGGCCTCAAACCGATCCTGGCGCAGAGTCTTAATTTTCAAAGAGCCGATGCCGCAAAGTATTCAAGAAGCAATACTTAGCTTTGCCGAGCTGGCTCGGTGGAGGTTGGATTTTGGTGTTGCCCCCAAGGATAATTATATCGGGGGTGTCAAGTGGGATGGATGCCTGCAGATGGTCTGCAAATTGCTCATTCCACGAGATATAATAAGGAATGAGGCTTAGGCCGCCAAGGTAGTGTTAATGCGCGAGACCCTGACAATTCGCAGAGTTCAGAGCCCGGATCAACAGCGGCGCGAGACCTTGGAATATTGGCAATCCCGTCCTGTTGGAGAAAGGCTTTCGGCGGTGTGGGAGCTCAGCGAGGCTGCATATTCGTTTGCAGCGTCCTTCAAGGGAGTGCAGACCGATGATGCCCAAAGACCTCAAAGAGCTCTTACTCGCGTTCAACGAACAGGGCGTTAGATATGTCATCGTGGGCGGTTATGCCTTCGGTGTACACGCTGAGCCCAGAGCGACCAAAGACCTGGACATTTTCATCAGTGCGGATGAGGAGAATAGCAAAGCAGTATTCCGCGCGCTGGCCGAGTATGGCGCACCCCTCAGTGGATTAAGCCCGCAAGATTTCACGGATGGTAGTGCATTCCAGATCGGTCTGCCTCCAGCAAGAGTTGACCTTCTTCAGCAGATTGATGGAGTGACCTTCGATGAAGCATGGAAGAACCGGATTCAAGGCGTGATTGAGGGAGAGATACCTGCCGCGGTGATCTCACGCGATGACCTGATTCGAAATAAAGTCGCGAGTGGGCGCGAGCAGGATCTTTTGGATGTGAAGAATCTTCGTTCTGAAAAGAAGTAGTTTGGGGTTCTTGAATATCAAGAGCGACGCAAGAAAACAATCGGTCGCGAATGAGATCCGCGTCCCGTGCGGAGGAAATTAGCGAAAACGCGACTTTCTGGGAATTGCGTCAGTGGTGCGCGAAGTCGATCACTACAGCCCCTAGCCAAATGACTGCTGCCAGCAGCCAGAAGAGGCCACCTTTACGCTGTCGGCGAGCGAGAATGACTGCTCCCCAAGCGACATTGATTACAAAGAATGTCGCGACTATCGGAAGAATGCTAAAAAACCAAATAAACGGCTCTCCCGTCGTCGTGTGTATTTCCGCTGCACGCTCCTCTGGTATTGCCCAACCACCACGCGAAGCCGCGACCACATAAAAAATTGAACCAACCAAATTCAATAAGAACAGAGCTATCGGTGGAGCACTAAAGGATCTCCCTGGCAGTTGCATTATTCGTCCTAATCGACTCGGTTCCTGCATCGGTCCAGCCTAGCACCCTGTTGTTCCCGGAAAATGGGGTTAGCGGCAAGTTCGCTCTCGGAGGCAGCCAACCGCTCGAAGTTGCTGCCTACGCGAATTTGCGGGCGATTCGTGGAGCGGTTGCATGGGCCATCCCCAAGGCAAGCTACGGATTTGACGCTCTTCGAGCTTAGGTAGACCCAACATCGCCTCTGCCCCAACCGCCTTGCCGTTGTATAGTGGACATGTAGATTCGCAATCGCACCTCAGCTTTGCGAGGCAAGTATGCAGAACAGCAAGCTGAAACGGGAGCCTGCCTGGCGCGACCTTAGCCTCTGGGCACGCAACACGGCATTCAATGCCTCCCAAGGGACAGGCAAGCGCATTGCCGCCTGGATCGTGCTGGTCGTGTATGCAGCGTTTGTCTTTGGCCTCCCGCCGCTGATCTGGTTCACGTGGCATGAGTGGGACTTCTGCCGCGCCGCGCACATCTTCAGCTGCATCATGCCGCTCTACTGGATCTACCTCGCCGTGAAGGCCAGACAACGCCACGAGGACGGCGAGCCTTTGCTGCAGGTATCCGACGAGGAGATGGCCTCTGCCTCTGAGGGCTTCCGAGCCTGGCGCATCCGCCTCTACGAGCGCCCAGCTCGCGTGAAGATGGTGGACATCGCGTTCCGTCTGGCTGTCCTCGGCGTCCTCGCATTGATCTTCCGCGCCCGCATCGGCGGCAACGGCTACTTCTGGCTGCTCTGCGCCGAACTCGCCTTCCGCGCCCTGCTTATGATCAAACGCCCCGCCCGTTTCACTAGCCCTACCGTGATCGAACCAGCCTGAAGTAGCGGGCCAGTTTGATCTGGTTTTAAAGGGGATGAGCTTTAGCTCGGAAGGTGCATCCCTGTTCACCGCGATTGAGGAGCAGCTCGGGTTGAAGTTGGTGCCAACCAACTGGTCGGGGAAAGTGCTGGTCATCGACCATATTGAGCATCCATCGGAGAACTAACTTTTTCGAACCTCCCGCAATACGGTTTTTTCGGCAACTTCATCGATCAGGCCGCATTTTTGCTCTGTCTGTCCCACAAAGGGTCGGTGCTGATTTGCTGATGCTACCTAGCGGTTGAAGACGGCTTTGAGGTAGTTGCCGTAGCCGACGATTACGGTGGAGCCGACGAGCAGGAAGAGGCCGGCGGTGACGAGGATCTTGGTGCGCATGCTGGTGCCGCGCCACTCGCGAAGGACGAGGCCCCAGAGGGTGGCGAAGATGATGATGCTGGCCATGTGGAGGGTCCAGGAGGAGAAGTCGTACTTGCCCATCTTGGTCTGGCCCATGGAGTAGAAGAAGAACTGGAAGTACCAGATGATGCCGGCCAGGGCGGCGAAGAGGTAGTTGGCGACGAGGGTTTTGGGGGCGACGCGGTCGTAGGTGCTGGGGTCGAGGGGGTCGAAGTCGACGAGGGTGTCGCCGGCGGCGTGGGTGGCGCGCATGGGGTTGAGGCCGGGCTCGCCTGCGAACTGCTTGATGGAGCGGTTCTTGATGATGAGGATGGCGGACCAGATGAAGTTGGTGAGGAAGCCGCCCCAGAGGACGACGATGAGGACGGGGAGGTTGGCCCAGAGGTCGAGGCGGTTGTTGGCGAGGAGTTCGGTCTTTGGCGAGCTTGGCGATGGGGGCTCCGGCGTCGAGGCCGAAGGCGAAGAAGGAGCTCATGATGCCGGCGAAGATGGCGACGGCGATGCCTTTGCCGAAGTTGTAGTCGGTTTCGCCGGCTTCGGCTTTTTCTTCGGGGGTGACTTCGTTTTCTTTGGAGTAGCCGGCGGCTCCGTTGACGGCTACGCCGATGACGCAGACGAGGACGCCGAGGAGGATGATCTGGCCGGAGGTCTGGTGCATGATGGTGGGCGATCTCGCCGTGGAAGATGGGCGGGATGATGGTTCCGAAGGCGGCGCAGAGGCCGAGGGCGATGGCGTAGCCGAGGGCGATGCCGAGGTAGCGGATGGCGAGGCCGAAGGTGATGCCGCCTACTCCCCAGAGAACGCCCCAGAGGATGGCGTAGTAGATGGCGGAGTTGGGCGCGGCGTGGAGGATGCCGAAGAGGTGGGGGACGAAGATGGAGGCGAGGAGCGGTGGGGGCGATGAGCCAGGCGGCGATGCCCTGGATGATCCAGTAGATCTCCCATGACCAGCGCTTGATGCCGCGGAAGGGGATGAAGTTAGTGGCGGAGCAGAAGCCGCCGATCCAGTGGAAGATGACGCCTAGAAACGGATTTGGTCCCACGAGTTCCTCTAAGTGCAGTTGTTGGTTGCTGGTTGTCAGTTGCTAGTATTTGAGGTCGAGATTTGCCGAAGGTGGATACTTAAGTTTAGCGGCTACCATCGTACCTGACGATGGTTGTGCTGGGGAAATATACTCTCTATTGGATTGAGTTGGTGTAAGCCACTGAGCGATTGGAATCTGGGAGGCCGTTCTGCGAGTTTCGCTGTTTATTACGTGCTATAACGACACGCTGTTTCCTGAGACGGGCAAGGCCGTGGTGCGGGTGCTGGAGCGGCTGGGGCATACGGTGGAGTTTCCGGCGGGGCAGACGTGTTGCGGGCAGATGCATTGGAATACGGGGTACCAGGCGGAGGCGCTGCCGCTGCTGGGGCGGTTTGTTGCGCAGTTCAAGGGGGCGGAGGCGGTGGTGGTGCCTTCGTCGAGCTGCGTGGCGATGATGCGGGATCATTATCCGAAGATGGCTGCGGAGTTGAAGGATGCAGCGCTTGAGCGCTGAGGTGGAGGAGCTGCTGCCTAAGGTGTTTGAGTTTTCGGAGTTTTTGACGAAGCGGCTGGGGCTGGAGGATGTTGGGGCTTATTATCCGCATCGGGTGACGTATCACGCGAGCTGCCATGGGTTGCGGAATCTTGGGTTGGGGGATGGGCCGCAGAGGTTGTTGCGGGCGGTGAAGGGGATTGATCTGGTCGAGATTGAGGGGCTGGAGATGTGCTGCGGGTTTGGGGGGACGTTTGCGGTGAAGAATGCGGATGTTTCGAGCGGCGATGCTGGCGGATAAGATCAGCGGCGATTTTGAAGACGGGGGCGGAGGCTTGTACGGCTTGCGATAATTCGTGCCTGATGCATATTCAGGGGGCTCTGCATCGGCAGAAGACTGGGGTGAAGACGGTGCATCTGGCGGAGATTTTGGCTGGGGATGAGGTGGGGGGCCTGTGAGGGAGAACAAGCAACGACAAAGACAAAAGCAGGTCCTTCGACTCCGTTGCTCGCAAAGTGCGCGAGCAACTTCGCTCAGGATGACACTTCCTGAAAGGGTTGAGAGGATGACACTTCCTAGAAGGGTTGAGAGGATGACACTTCCTGAAAGGGTCGAGAGAGAACAGACAACGGCAAAAGCGACCGTGGGTCTTTCGGGGGTGGGGTTATGAGTGGGACTGCTTTGGATCCGAGGACGGCGCCGGCGTTTCCTATGGCGGCGCGGGCGTCGATGGGCGATGGGCAGCTGCGGAAGAATGTTCGTCATGCGACGGATGTGATTCAGGCGAAGCGGGCGCGGGTGGTGGGCGAGATGCCGGATTGGCAGGAACTGCGCGAGTCGGGGAAGCAGATTCGGCAGCACACGATGGAGCATCTGGATTTTTATCTGGAGGAGTTTGAGCGGAACTGCATAAGGGCCGGTGGGGTGGTGCATTGGGCGCGGGATGCGGCGGAGGCTCGGGAGATTATCGTTCGGCTGGCGAAGGAGGCGGGGGCTGGCCGGTCGGGGACAGGCCGTCGGGGACAGACGAGGTCATCAAGATCAAGTCGATGACGACGGAGGAGATTCAGCTGAATACGGCGCTGGAGGCTGCGGGGATTCATGCTTATGAGACGGATCTGGCGGAGCTGATTATTCAGCTGGGGCAGGATCAGCCTTCGCATATTGTGGTTCCGGCGCTGCATAAGAATCGGCAGCAGATTCGGGAGATATTCATACGCGAGATGAATCTGCCGGAGTTGGGGGATACGCCAGAGGATCTGGCGGATGCGGCGCGGACTTTTTTGCGGGAGAAGTTTCTGCGGGTGAAGACGGGGGTGAGTGGGGCGAACTTTCTGATTGCGGAGACGGGTGGGGTTTGCATCGTCGAGAGCGAAGGGAATGGGCGGATGTGCCTGACGCTGCCGGAGACGCTGATTACGGTGGCGGGTATCGATAAGGTGGTGCCGCGGTTTGAGGACCTGGAGGTGCTGCTGCAGTTGCTGCCGCGGAGCGCGACGGGCGAGCGGATGAATCCTTACAACTCGATATGGACGGGTGTGGACAGGGTGGATGGTGATGGGCCGCGGGTGTTTCATGTAGTGCTGATGGACAATGCGCGGACGGAGATTCTGGCGGACGAGGAGGGGCGGCAGACGCTGAACTGTATTCGCTGCGCGGCTTGCCAGAATGCTTGTCCGGTGTATCGGCAGACGGGTGGGCATGCCTATGGGAGTGTGTATGCGGGGCCGATTGGGGCGATACTGACGCCGCAGTTGATGGAGATGCACCATGCGCAGTCGCTGCCGTATGCGTCGAGTTTGTGCGGGGCCTGCTATGAGGTTTGTCCGGTGAAGATCAATATTCCTGAGGTGCTGATCCATCTGCGGAACAAGGTGGTGGAGCAGAATGGGATGCTGAACGCCGAGGCCCTGGCTATGCGGGCGATGGGCGTGATCTTTCAAGAGCGAGAGGAGGTTTCGCGCGGCGCAAAGGATGGGGCGGATTGCTGAGAGTCCGCTGGTGAGGAAGGATGACAAAGGGCAGGGATGGATTGGGTGGCTGCCGGGGATTCTGGGGGGATGGACGCAGGTGCGGGATCTGCAGGAGATGCCCAAGGAGACGTTCAGGGAGTGGTTCGAGAGGCGTAAGACAGGGAACAGGGAACAGGGAACAGGGACCAGTGTCTTTGTGGCTGGGGAGGCGAAGGGCGATGGGCTCTGAGGTGGGCTTGAACTCGCGCGAGGTGGTACTGGAGCGGATTCGCAAGGCTATCGGCGGGACGACTACGGCTGGGAGTGCGGACGCGGGGTGGGCCGGGATTCGGCGGGAGTACCGGCGGAGCGCTTCGCTGGAGCGCGGCGAGGTGATTGAGCTGTTGGTGGACCGGCTGCTGGACTATGACGCCCATGTGGTGAAGGTGACGCAGGGTGGCGTTGCTGAGGCTGCTGCGAGGATGCTGGCAGGGCGTTTTCCGAACGACGGGTGCGTGAAGCGGCTGGTGGTTCCGGCGGGGCTGCGCGGAGATGTGATGGTGGCGGGGCATGAGTTTGTGGTGGACGAGGGGCTGGCGGCCGAGGAGTTGAATGGGGTGGATGGGGTGGTGACCGAGTCGACGCTGGCGATTGCGGAGACGGGGACGATTGTGTTGCAGGTGACGAGCGGGCAGGGGCGGCGGGCGATTTCGCTGGTGCCGGACTATCACCTGTGCGTGGTGGAGGCGGGGCGGGTGGTCGAGACGGTGCCGGAGGCGATGGCGAAGCTGCAGGCTACTGCGGAGCTGGCGACGACGTTTATTTCGGGGCCTTCGGCGACGGCGGATATTGAGATGACGAGGATCAAAGGCGTGCATGGGCCGCGGTTTCTGGATGTGATTCTGGTGGAGTAATGCTGCATGGCGGAATCGTTGGATGGTGGAATTGCTCGTGTCTTGCCGATTGTTTCAATAGGGAGTAAATTTCGAATGGGCAGGTTGAGGGTTCGAAACTTATTTCAAGGGGTGGAATGCGCATGAAGACGAATACTGGTGAGCTTGCGGGGCGTGGACATGAGGCGGTATTTGCGGCGCTGGATGGCTTTCAGATTGAGGTGCCGTCGTGGGGGTTTGCGAATACCGGGACGCGGTTCGGGAAGTTCGTGCAGGGTGGGGCGGCGACGACGATTGAGGAGAAGTTTGCCGACGCTGGACAGGTGAATGCGCTGACGGGATGTAGTCCTACGGTGGCGTTGCATGTGCTGTGGGACCTGCCGAAGGGTAAGGGCGATGTTCCGGAGATTAAGCGGCTGGAGAAGAAGTATGGAGTGAAATCGGGGTCGATCAATCCGAATCTTTTCCAGGACCAGGAGTACAAGTACGGGTCGATTGCGAACCCGAGCGCGGAGATTCGGGGGAATGCGCTGGCGCATCTGCTGGATTCGGTGGAGATTGCGCGGGAGCTGGGGTCGAAGGATGTTTCGCTTTGGATTGCGGATGGGTCGAACTATCCGGGGACGCAGAGCGTGCGGCGCAGGATTGAGTGGATGCAGGAGGTGTTGAAGCTGACACACGACGCGCTGGGCGACGGGATGCGGATGCTGGTGGAGTACAAGCCGTTTGAGCCGGCTTTTTATCACACGGACATTGCGGACTGGGGGATGGCGCTGGAGCTGGCGCGTCACTCGGGACCTAAGGCCAAGGTGCTGATGGATACGGGGCATCACTATCAGGGGACCAATATTGAGCAGATTGTGGCGTGGCTGCTGCATCTTGGTGCGCTGGGTGGATTCCACTTCAACGACCGGAAGTATGCGGATGACGATCTGACGCTGGGGTCGATCGATCCTTACCAGGTGTTTCGCATATTTCATGAGATTTTGAGCGCGACGGCGGAAGAGCGGTCGGGGATTGCGTTCATGATCGACCAGAGCCACAACCTGAAGGGCAAGATGGAGGCGATGGTGCAGACGGTGATGACCGCGCAGGAGATCTATGCGAAGGCTGCGCTGGTGGATCGGGCAAAACTGGCCGGGCTGCAGCAGGAGTGTCGTCTGGTAGAGGCGGAGGAGTGTTTTCGTGGGGCGTTCTGGACGGATGTGCGGCCGATTGTGCAGGAATGGCGGGTTGCGCGCGGACTGCCGGCTGATCCGCTGAAGGCGCTGGCGGAGAGCGGGTATGTGGAAAAGGTAACGTCTGAGCGGGCGAGTAAGAATGCCAAGAGTGCTTCTTCTTACGCGTGATTTTTGGGAATGGGGATCGGGAGGGCTTTTGTCCTCCCGCTCTTTGTGTTTGAGGAAGGCAAAAGCGAATACGGAGATTCTGGCTTCGCCAGAATGACGATTGAGAGTGGCGGCAAGGGCAACGGCAAGAGCAACAACAACAGCAAATGCAAATGCAAATGCAAATGCGGGGATTCTTCGCTAAGCTCAGAATGACAATCGTTTTTAAATTGCGTGCTTTTTTTTGGATGTGCCTTTTAGAGGAGACGGCCTTCGGCGAGGTCGCGGATGAGGCCGAGGTCGGCGGCGAGGAAGTCGTAGGCGGGGAGAGCCGGGAGTGGGGTCCAGCGGATTTCGTTGAAGATGCGGTTGTTGAGGTCGCCGTGGAAGTGGTCGACGACGAAGAACTGCAGGTCGATGGTGCTGCCGTTGCGGTACTTGTGGCGGATGCGGGCTACGCGGCGGCCTATTGTGGCGGTGATGCCCAGCTCTTCGTCGAGTTCGCGTGCCAGGGCTCGCTCGGCGGTCTCGCCGGGTTCGATCTTTCCGCCGGGGAACTCCCACTTGAGGCTCATGGGCTGGTCGGGGCGGCGCTGACAGACGAGAACCTCGGTTTGATGCGCGGAGTTATTATCTGGCGTGGCTTCGGAGGAGGGGGAAGGGTCAGAGTGCTGGGCTGCGTTTGCGGCGCGCAGGATGAGCGCCGCGACCACCCGGCGGACGGGTTGGGGTGGGGCGTAGGCGTGGTTCCGATCAAGCTTGGGGATGGTCTCTTTCACCTGTCTAACAGTTTAGACGAGTGAAAGTGCGTAACGGATTCATGGGGCTTGGTTTGGGAAAAGGAACCAGTAATGGCAAAGGCCCGGGGGGTTGACGGTTGCCGAGGTGTCCACTGTCCGCCACCATCGGCAGGAGTGGCGACCTTTCCTGTGCAAACGATGATGGCTTCTGGGTGGGGAGGAGAACAAGCAACGACAGAAGCGAAATGCGGGGGTTCTTCGCTACGCTCAGAATGACAGTCTTTTATGCTCAGAATGACAGTTTTTTATTTCGATGACAGTGGTGATGATCTTGTTTCGGTGGTGTTTTATTGCGGTGATGGTGCTTATTTCGGTGTTGGGGCGACGGAGGCGGGGTAGAAGATGGGCCAGGACTCGCGGGTGCTGCGGTCGAGGAGGGCTGGGGTTGGGTTGACGGGGAAGGCGCGGCGGGCGATGGCGAGCATGGCGGCATCGTGGATGGAGTTGCCGAAGACGGCGTCGGGGTGGGTGATGCCGGCGCGGGCGAGGGCGGCGGCTTTGCGCTCGTCGGTGGGGACGTCGAGGATGGTGTCGGTGATGATGCCGTTGGTGACCTGGACGCGTGCGGCGAGGACGCGAGAGGCGGGGATGCCGAATGCCTTGACACCCTCTTCGACGACCCAGTGGTTGGTGGAGCTGACGGCCCAGAGCTCGACGTTGCGGGCGCGGAGTTCATCTACGAGGGCGCGCATCTCGGGGAAGATGTTTTTGGCGATGCGGGCGGGGAAGAAGGCGCGGGCGGAGGCTCGGACCTCAGCTTCGCGGAGGCCCTGGTACATCTGGACCATCTGGGCGCAGATGTCGTACTCGGGGACCTCGCCGCGGTGGTAGGCGCGGTAGCGCTCGTCGATCCAGGTGGCGGTTTCGCGGGAGACGAGGCCGGTCTCGATGGACCAGAACATGAAGGCGGAGCCGGAGTCGCCGGACCAGAGGGTGCCGTCGCAGTCGAAGACGGCTACGGTGGGGGAGAGATCGAGGACGGCGCGGTGAAACTCGGCGGCGGTGAGACTGGGGGCGAGGATGGCAGTGGGGACGGCGTTTGGCACGGTGAACCTTTGTTGCGGCGGAGCGGTTGCCGCTTTGGGGATTTTTATTTAGCTGGTTCTATTATCGCTTGCTGGCTCATGGTGTGGCGATACTACCTGACTACCTTTACAGGCGTGTTTCTGGCGAGGCGGCGTTCGGCTCGCGCCGGGAGAGGAGGCGTAGCGGTGATGAAGCTGAAAAGTCCCTTTGCCCCGACCAATATTCCCCAGGGGCTAAAAGCCCCATCGAAATGGTGGCTTTTGCGGCGGGACTAAAAGTCCCGCCCTTTCAAGACCACGACTTTTCCGCAGCCTCTTAGAGGGGGGTGAGGGCGTTGACTATGGTGACGCCGGGGGGTGGGGTGAAGGTGAAGTCGGAGTCTTTGACGGGAACGTTTTCGGTTATGTCGGAGAAGGTGAAGTCGGTGACGGCGCCGGTGGTCTCTTCGAGGCGCATCTGCTGGATGGCACCGGTGGGGGTGACCGTGAGGGTGAGGAGATGGACGCGCTGGGACATGCCTTTGGGGATTCCGGTGATCTGGTAGCCGGAGCCTGCGGGGGAGACGGTGATGTTTTCGAGCTCTTTGGTGAGCTGGGTGTGGCCGAGGAGGAGACGGAGCGGGGAGCGGAGGTCGTCGAGCTGGGAGGCGGGGATGCGCTGGGTCTGGGTGTCGCCGGGGGTGTAGAACCAGGCAAACTTGCCGTCGAGGACGAAGAGTTTGCCGGCGGGTTCGTCGTAGAGCCACTTCATGCGGCCGGGTTTTTTGAGGAGGAGGGTGCCGGACTCGGTGCGGTCCATGCCCATGCCGGTGTAGTGCTCGGAGTAGCGGGCTCGGAGGCTGGTGAGGTGGTTGTAGTGGTCGTCGACTTTGCGGAGAATGGCGTCATTCTGGGCGAGCAGAGGCGTGCAGCAGAGGAGCAGGATTGCAGGGAGGCGGCACCCCCCGGAGATTTTGCGCAAAGTATTCAATCGATGAGGCTTAGGTTCGGACTACGATTTGGAAAGTCTTGATTATAAAGGCCCGGAGACATGTCACGACCCCAGGCCGGAATTGATGTGTTTGATACCGATTTAGGTGGTGTCCAAATTTAAGCTTAAAACGGCATTGCAGTGTAGGTTTGGTTTCCAATCGAAATGGTTACTGAATGAATGTCATCCACAACGGTGCGCTTCTGGAGGGCAAATCGGTATTTAATTTCATCCCATCCTCCCATCGAAATCGCGCCTGGAATCAGCTCCGCCGGACCTTCAATCACAGCGTTACTTTCGCTCAACAGAACCTTCAGGTGAACGGGCGGCAGGGACAACCAAGTGTAGGTACCGCTTTTGCGGGGAATGGAAATTAAGAGAAATCTGTCGTCAGCCGCGTCAATTTTAATGGAAAAACTTAGACCATCGTGCTCGATGTGAGCGATCAAACGACCGTCCTTGCAACAAGGAGCCTGCGCAGTTTGCGCCATTCCAGTTGGAGCAGAATAAGCAATCGAAGCGATTATTGCCGCTAGCAAAACTGACTTCATTGCTGTCTCCGAGGATTGAATGACGCAATTTGCCGGAACCGAATACTCTCCAAATGTCGCGATCCAGATTAGGACACCTCCCGATTTACTGGATGGGCTGGGTGCAGTTGGTGCCGCCGGTGGGGTCTTTGCGGATGGTGTTGTTTTCGTCGGCGCAGAAGCCGTTGTCGCCGGTTTTTCCGAGGGACTGGGGGACGGCGGTGACTTCAAAGGAGGTGAACATGTCGTGGTTGGCGACCGTGACCTTGTTGCAGTTGGTGATGGCGAAGGTGTAGCCGGCCTTCTCTCCGCTGGCCAGATCGGCCTGGATGAGCTGGGCCGATTGGGGCGTGGGGGCTCCGGACTTGGGGTCGCCGCCGAGCTCGGCGATGGAGCAGGTGAAGCCGATCTGGGGGTAGGCGGAGTTGTACTGGAGCTCGGCCTGAGCGATGGCGGCTACGGATTGGGTGGCTGAGGTCTCGTTGGCGCTTTTGCGGACCTTGAGGAGCTGGGGAACGGCGAGCGTGAGGAGAATGAGCATGACGGACATGACGATGAGCAGCTCGATTAACGTGAAACCTGCCTCGTGCTGTTGTTTATCCCGGTGGAGCTTGATGGCGTTTCTCATGGTGGTGATGTTTCCTCGTCGATCTTTTCTTGTTCGCGTGGGAGAGTAAGCTGCAATATTTTTCATTCAAACTTTACCAGTGCCGGGCTTTCGAGGCTAGATGTCAGATGTTGGACGAACCAATTTTAACGAGCGTCATTGCGGTGGGACGAAAAGGCAAATTCCAAAGGAGACCCAAAGCTAAAGCATTGAGCAACCGAGCCCAATTTATCGTCGCCTCTTAATGTCCAGGCTAAAGAGGGGGCTGAAAAGTCTGTTGGTCCACAATAAACATTCCCTCAGGGGCTAAAGCCCATTGAAGTTATTGCCTTTACGGCGGGACTGAAGTCCCGCCCTTTCAAAGCAAAGACTTTTTCAGCAACCTCTAAAGCCTGGATTTTTCTCAGGGGCAAAACAACGGCATAAAACTTGTGGGCTAGCAGGCCAGATGCTCGCGCGTGACCTTCATGGGGCCGAGGTTGCCGAGGATGGTGAGGGCGATGGCGTCGGGGCGGAAGAGCTCGCGGGCGAGGGCTGGATGTCGGCGGGGGTGACGGCTTCGATCTTCGGCGATGATCTCGTCGACGGAGAAGAAGCGGCCGAAGTACATCTCCTGGCGGGCGAGGTTGGCCATGCGGCTGGAGGAGCTTTCGAGGCCGAGGACGATGTTGCTCTTGAGCTGGTCCTTGGCGCGCTTGAGCTCGGCGTCGGGGACGGTCTCGTCTTTGAGACGGCGCGAGTTCGTGCGAGGGTAAGCTGGAGGACCTTCGGCGGTCTTGTCGGCGGAGGTGCCGGCGTAGATGGCGAGGCAGCCGGTGTCGCGGAAGGGATTGGTCTCGGAGTAGATGGAGTAGGCGAGGCCCTGGTCTTCGCGGATGGTCTGGAAGAGGCGGGAGCTCATGCCGCCGCCGAGCATGGTGTTGAGCAGGTAGACGGCGTAGCGGTCGGGCGAGTTGACCGGCGGGGCGGGGACGCCGAGGCAGAGCTGGACCTGCTCGAGCGACTTCTTGCGCTTGAGGGTGATGTGGGGGTAGGTGGCGGGGGCGGGGACGTGGGCGAGCGGCGTGTCGCTGGTGGCGGCGAGGCCGCTGAAGTGGTCGGCGACCTGGGCGACGAAGGCGTCGTGGTCGAGGTTGCCGGCGGCGGAGAAGACCATGTTGCGCGGGGTGAAGCGGCCGGCGTAGAAGTCGAAGACGATCTGCTGGTTGAAGCTGGAGACGGTCTTGACGGTGCCGAGGATGGGGCGGCCGAGGGCGTGGCCCTTCCAGAAGTTCTGGGTGAAGGTCTCGTGGACGAGGTAGTCGGGGTTGTCCTCGTCCATTTTGATCTCTTCGAGGATGACGCCCTGCTCGCGGGCGATGTCTTCGGGGGTGAAGGTGGGGTGGAGGACGAGGTCGGCGAGAAGGTCAAGTGCTGGTGCAATATTTTCGTCGAGAACTTTGATATTGAAGCAGATGGTCTCTTTGCCGGTGAAGGCGTCGAGGTTGCCGCCGATGGAGTCGGCCTCGCGGGCGAACTGCTGGGCGGAGCGCGAGGTGGTGCCCTTGAAGACCATGTGCTCGACGAAGTGGGAGATGCCGTTGAGGGCGAGGGACTCGTCGCGGGAGCCGGAGTCGATCCAGACGCCCATGGAGACGGAGCGGACGTGGGGGATGGACTCGGTGAGGACGAGCAGGCCGTTGGGCAGGCGGGTGCGGCGGATGTTGCGGGTGGGTGATGCTCGATGGCGAGGTGTCGAGTCGGGACTTCTGCTGTGAGGATTGCGGACATGCTTCTCCTATGGCGTCTATTGTTTCATGAGCTCGGGGTGTTTCACGAGTTTGGCGAGGATCGTCTTCTTCGACGGTGATGATGGTTCCCTGGTGGTAGAGGATCTGCCAGCCGGAAGGGGTTTGCTGCCAGATGGTTGCGCGGCGGGTGCTGGCGGTCACTCTGATGGAGGGTGTAGGTGAGGAGGTAGGTGTCGGAATTTTCCGGGCCTAGACGGCGGCATTGGGGATTGAGGGTCTGCCAGCCGGCTACTGCCGCGTCGATGGGTGGGGTGTCAGCGAGGGTTTGGAGAATGAAGTCGCGGCTATAGCGGCGGCCGGAGGCACCGACCTCCCAGTAGGTGGGGGCGGTCATGCGGGCGAAGTCTTCGTGGGTGGATGCAAAGGCGGGGCGGTGGAAGATTGGCTCGCGGGAGGTGAGCTCGGAGAGGATGAGCAGAAGCTGAGGTTCTGTTGTGTTGAAGGGATTGGGTGACGACATAGACGGCTACTTTTTGCGGGTTGAGACCCAGCGGTTGGTTTCATTGCCTTCAGGCGTTACTTCCTGCTCGAACTCTATGAGGGTTTTGCCGGAGTCTTCGAGGGTGTAGCGGACGGTGTTGGTGGCCTTTTCGCCGGTATCGGCGATGATGTCCTCATGGAGGACGAGAGCGTCGCCGTCGTGGGTGATGCGGGAGTAGAAGGTGAGCGGGCCGTCCTTGACGACCAGAGGTTTGGGGGAGTCGACGATGAGATCCATGGCGTGGGCGTCGACTTTGCCGTCCGGGGCGGTGTGCGAGCGCCATCGGTGCCAGTGGGTTCCGTCGTAGCGGATGACGACCTCAGCGGCGATGGGTGGGTGGGCCATTCCGACGAAGGTGCTGCGGTGCAGGTCGAGCGTCCATGTTCCGGTGAAGGGCGGGATCGATTTGTTCTGGGCTGGGACGAACGTGCTGAGCGCAATGAGCCAGACTGCGAGGTATTTCATAGTCGAAAGTTTACGTCGGATCAACGGCGGGTGGCCCAGGCCAGGCCGTCGGGTTGGGCGCCGGCCTGGATGTGGCCGGTGACCTTGAAGGTGTGGAGGTCGAAGACGACAACGTAGTCGTCGAGGGTGCAGCCGATGAAGGCGCGGTTGCCGTTGGGCTCGACCAGGATGCCGGCGCAGCCGTGGCCGATGGGGATGCGCTGGGTGACCTGGCGGGTGGCGGCGTCAAGGATGGTGAGGTTGGGGCCGCTGAGGGTGGAGACGAGGACGTGGCGGCCGTCGGGGGTGAACTTGAGGCGATTGGCGCCGGGGACGTCGGCGGGGAGGGTCTGGATGACTTTTTTGGGCCAGATCGATGACGGAGATGGTGCCGTCCTGGGCGTTGGCGACCCAGAGCTCTTTGCGGCCGGGGGAGAGGTCGAAGCCTTCGCCGCCGTTGCCTACGGGGATGACGGTCTGATGCCAGTCGGTGTGGGGTGGGCCGCTGTTAGGCGGCGGGCCTGATGGACGGGGGCCGGGCTGCGGAGCTGAACCGCCGGGTGGTGGGCCGGGGTTGGAGACAGGTGCAAGATCTAAGATGCTGACGGTACCGGAGCTTACGTTGGTGGTGATGATCTGCTTCTGGTCGGGGGAGACATCGATCATGTGGGTGCGATCCTGACCGGTGCCGAGGATCCAGTCGACCTTGTGGGTGGCGGGGTCGTAACGGCCGATGACTTTAGAGGCCTCGGCGGTGAACCATGGCTTGCCACCGACGAAGGCCAGGCCGTGGACACTGCCAAGGGGACTAAGGTCGATGGAGGGTAGAGCTTTGTGAGAGACAAGGTCGATGACGTCGATATTTTCGTGGGTGCCCATGTCGTAGTTGGAGACATAGGCGAGGGCGCCGTCGGTAGAGGCGATGACCTCGTGGGGATTGGGACCGACCGGGGCTTTGGCGATGATATGGAGGGTGGAGGGGTCGACGATGGCGAGGGTGTGGTCCTGCTTGGAGAGGACGAGGAGGGTGCTTTGAGCCTGAAGAGAACAGAGGGAGGTTAGAAGAACGGCGACGAGGAGGGCTTGGGATTTGAGGATCATAATGGCTAGCTCCGGCTGTGGTCGTGAGTGATGGCTTGACTGGGCGAGTGTGTCTGGTGTCGTAGACTCCAGCGTAAACTAGAGGTTTGAAGATAAGGGAACGTATGTATGACGAGTAGTGAAGCGAGTTCGATGGGGAATAAGGCTCTGTTTGGGATGGGGCGGGAGGAACTGCGTCGGTGATGGAGGCGGTTGGGACAGACGAAGTATCGGGCGGCGCAGTTGCGGATGCGCTTTATAAGCAGCGGGTGGAGCGCTGGAGGAGGTGACGACGCTGCCGGTGGAGCTGCGGGAGCGGATGGCGGCGGATGGGTATGGGGTGGGGCTGCCGGAGATGGTGCAGACGGCGAAGAGTGTCGATGGGACGGAGCGGTATTTGATGCGGATGGCCGATGGGGAGACGGTGGAGACGGTCTGGATGCCGGATGGGGATGGCGGCGAGCGCGGGGATGGGTGCGAGGCGGCGGCGGAGGAGGCGGGTGAGGAGGTGAGCGCTGGAGGATGGCGGTGGAACGAAGGCAGATGGATCCAGGGACCCAGCGGAATGACTCAGAGTGCATGACAAGCGCAATTGGGGAGCGCTGGCTCCGCAGGGGTTTCGGCGGGCTACGATTTGTATTTCGAGCCAGGTGGGGTGTGCGGTGAACTGCCAGTTTTGTTTGACGGCGAAGCTGGGGATCAAGCGGAATCTGACGGCGGGGGAGATTGCGGGGCAGGTGGCGGCGGTGCTGAATCGGCATGGGATTGCAGATGGGGAAGGACCGGATCAACCTGGTGTTTATGGGGATGGGCGAGCCGTTTTTGAACTACGACGCGTTTATGCAGAGCGTGCAGGTGCTGGTGGGGATGGGGATCTCGGAGATGCGGATGACGGTGTCGACGAGCGGGATACTGCCGGGGATTGAGGCTGTTTGCGAAGGAGACGGTGCGGCCTAAGCTGGCGCTTTCGTTGAATGCTTCGAATGATGCGGTGCGCGAGCAGATTATGCCGATTACGAGGAAGTGGAATATTGCGACGCTGCTGGAGGCGGTGAAGGCGATTCCGCTGCGGAAGCGGGAGTGGGTGACGTTTGAGTATGTGCTGCTGGGGGGAGTGAATGATCAGCCGGAGCATGCGCGCGAGGTGCTGGCGCTGCTGAGCGGGATGCGGGCTAAGGTGAATCTGATTGTGTGGAATCCGGGGCCGGGGATTGAGTATCACCAGCCGAAGCCGGAGGATGTGGCGGTGTTTCAGAAGATGCTGATTGAGGGCGGGATGCCGACGTTATATTCGGCGGCCGCGGGGGCGGGATATTTATGCGGCTTGTGGGCAGTTGAAGCGGACGGTGACGGAGCCGGAGTTGGTGGCGATTGGTGGCGTTTAGAAGTGGAAGACGATGCCGCTGCCGACGGTGACGATGGAGTCGTGGAAGTTGGGGCCTTGAGAGATGCGTCCGTAGCCGACTTCGACGGCGCGTAGGTCGAAGTGGTGCTTGAGCCTCATGTCAACGCCGCCTATGACCATGTACTCAAATTTATTGGTCCAACGTGAATCAACGCCTGTTGGAGCGAGTGAGGCGCCATCGTCTTTGGCGCCTCCAAGGCCAAAAGAAAACTGCGCGTAGGGTTGTAGAGGAAGTACTGGAGTTTTGAAGGAGACTCGAGGACCGATAAGAGCGCTGCGGTATTGGTAGTGATCACTGAAGAGATAGTTGCCGCGAAGGTCACCGCCGAGGGAGACGGGCCCTACGTGGAAAAAGTTGTAGTAGAGACCGGCGTTGGGGCCGTAGGTCCAGAAGGAATTGTTTGCAACAGGAGAATAGTTTGTGGCGTCGAAGTTTCCGTAGACTCCGATTTTTTGGGCCTGGGCTGAAGTGGTGATGACCAAGGCGAGAACGAACAGAAAAACAGCGCAGCGAGATTTCATTATCCCTCTTGAGGCTCAACTTCGGATTGGTTGGTTTTTGCTTTTTGATAGACGGAGGTTGGAGAGCGGTGGTGAGCCGCGAGATGAATTTATTTCATGTGAATTGTGTGAGATGAGATGATGGTTATCCGATCAAAGGAGACTTCATGCGCAGACATTGGTTTTCTCTTGCAGCTGTTCTGGCAGTTCTGATGATTTTTGGGGGGAGCGTGCAGGCGCAGTTTGTGAAGGGGCTTCCTGCGGATAACTTCAAGGATAAATCGATGCTGAAGCCGGCGCCGGGGAGCAAGGTTTCGGTGATTGTGTTTGAGGACCTGGGATGTCCTGGATGTGCGCGTGCGCATCCGATCGAGATTGCGGCTACGGAGAAGTATCACTGTCCGCTGGTGCGGTATGACTTTCCAATAGCGGCGCATGTGTGGACGTTCGAGGGGGCGGTTTGTGCGCGGTATCTGCAGGACAAGGTGAATCCGAAGCTGGCGGATGAGTATCGCAGCGCGGTGTTCGTGGCGCAGAGTTCGATTTTGAACAAGGACGATCTGCAGCGGTTTACGCAGCGGTGGATGCAGCAGCATGGGCTGCAGATGCCGTTTGTGATGGACCCCAAGGGGGAGTTGGCGGCCAAGGTGAAGGCTGATTATGATCTGGGGATGCGGATGGGCCTAAGGTATACGCCTACGATCGTTGTGGTGACACAGGACAAGTATCAGGCGGTTACCGGAATGACGCAGCAGGATGATCCGAATCGTCTTTATGCGGTGCTTGAGGCAGCAGTGGCGGAGACGAAGGGTGGGCCTTTGGCCGGACATCGCTAGGCTACGGTATTCCTATTGAGTAGCAGCGGTGAGATCAAGGAAGGCTCTAGGCGTGACTATGGAGATGCCTTCGTATTTAACGAGTGCGAGCAAGTCGCGATCGCCGGTGATGAGAAACTCTGCTTTCGCCAGAAGGGCACATTCCAGGATCATGTCGTCTTTGGGGTCTCTACAGACATTTTTCAATGTTCCGGCGATCTTGATGAGCCTAGCGTCTTCAGCGAATGCCTTCAGGGCGGCTTCGATATTGGACCGAGGCCATTTTAACTTTAGGGCCAGAATAGTCCTCACCTCATTGTCTATTTCTGCGCAGTGAGCGACTGTCGCACGGATAAATGAGAGTCGAAGAGCTTCGAGGGGAATACCTCCGAAGTGGAAGGCTGAGATGAGTACTCCGGAGTCGAAGACGACGGTCACTTCTTCGAGGGCTTCTTTTTGGAATTCTTGCTGCGAATCTCATCGACCCAGGTTTCAATTTCGTTCTGCGTTACGAGCCTGGCTTTGCGATCGATCGGTGGTCGAAGTGCTATCAGTTTCCGCTCAAGTAACTGGAATTTGTAAGCGCGAAAGGATTCGCGGAAGAGTTCGCTGATATTACGGCTTTCTTCCCTGGCTACCTGTTCGACTTCGCGCGCAAGGGCATCCGGGAAGCTGATTGTGAAGATGCGAGAATTGCGGGTGCGATAGGTGCTCATTGGGCTGTATTACATTGTAATACAGAATCCATCATGCCTTGTGCAGACGGGCGATGAGGTTTTCTTTTACCTGGGGCCATTCTTCGGCGGTGATAGAAAACCAGACGCTGTGGCGGGGGGAGCCGTCGGGCATGATGTAGTGGTTGCGGAAGGTGCCTTCGTATTGGGCGCCTAGTTTGCGCATGGCGGCTTGCGATTGCAGGTTTTCGTGGTGGGTCTTGAGGGACACGCGGCGGAGGTGGAGGGTTTCGAAGGCGTAGGTTAGCTGGAGGAGCTTGGCCTCGGGGTTGATGCCGGCGCCGTGGTGCTCGGGGGTGAGCCAGGTGTGGCCTATCTCGACGGTGCGGTGGTGGAGGTCGAGGTCGATGTAGCGGGTGCTGCCGATGACTTTGTCGGGGGCTTCGGGGGATTGGGATTTGAGGATGGTTGGCTGTTTCAGAACAACAACCCAAGGCATGCCGGTGCCGGCGGCTTCGAGCTTGAGAGCAGTTTCGGCCCAGGCGCGGAGGTCGGCGGGGGTTTTAACTGTGGTGAGCATGTAGCGCCAGATGGGCGCGGCAGCGGGGCCGAGGGCTATCTGCTCGAGGGCAGGGAGGTGGGCGAGGGTGAGGGGTTCTAGACGGATGCGGGGGCCTTCGAGGGTTGGGGTGGTCACAGGGCTATTGTCGGGTAATGAAGGTTCTGGGGCAAATAAAAGGGTTACGGCGAGTTCTGAGGCAACGAATTGAGTTATGTAACTTCTTTGTGGCGAAGGGGCTCAAGGGAAACGAGTAGACGGGTGGCGGTGCGGATTCAAATGTTGTGCCGATGCATTGCAAGTGAGGCTTGAGACCCATATGCTTAAGCGTCTGCAAGGAGAGTAATGGGTTCTTTTTTACGAGCCGGTCTCTGCGGGATTGCGATCTCGCTGGGATGTCCGAGTTTTGCCCAGAATGCCAGTGCACTACCCGCAAGCACCAGCGCGGTGCCTGCGGGGGCGGTGGTGGATGGACTACAGGGCGTTGTACCGGCACCGGATGACCTGCCGGTGCCGCTGGTGAGAGGGATCAACTTCATGTTGACTTCGAGCTCGCAGCACGATTCGCCTACAGGGTGGTCGAATGTGCTGGAGCCGGATCTTTCGTATCGCTTTAACGATCATTTTGCCGTCGATGTGAGCGTGCCTTATTACACGCGGGTGAATGCTTTTATACCGACGACTGTGGGTCACACAACGACCTATCCGGTGAAGACTGATTATGGGCTGTTGGGGGACACGGTGATCGGGGGGCAGTTCGACTGGGGCTTCAACTGGCTTTCGTACAGCGCGTGGGTAAGCCTGGGGCTGCCTACGGGGAACAGCGAGTTTGGGTTGTCCGCCGATCAGCCGACGTACAACGTTAACAACCATTTTGAGCATTCGATTGGGATCTTTACTCCGGATGTGGAGTTGGGGATCGGCGACTCAAGCAGCCTGGCGAACGACGAGGTTCGGAAGACCTATACCGCTGTGGGCAACCTGGGATTTTTCCAGGCTGGGTCGATGATCGACCTGCCTAAAGGGATGATCTTTGACGCGGAGGCTTATGAGGCGCTGCCTATCGGCGATCAGCGGGTCTATGGCACGATTACGCGGAAGAAGAAGACGGTGCAGGTGCTGGAGGGAACGGGTGTGGCGGAGGACAATGGCTTCAATGTTTCGCTGCTGATTCCGGCGGGGCGGCATCTGGGGGTGCTGGGGTACTACACGCGGAGTCTGCGGCAGGATGCGGACACGGTTGGATTTTCCTTCACGTATATCTTGAGGGGTCCGCCAAAAAGCACTGAATAGGTTGGAGTTATAGATTGAGTACTGAGGCAATTGGCAGGCAATGCATAGAGACAAAAGCTAAATGCGGGGGTTCTTCCCCTTCGACTACGCTCAGGGTCAGAATGACAAGCCTCTATCTTGAAAGCTTCAGGCTGTCAAAGGTTCAGGAGGGTTGCGGCGACTTTGTCGTAGTCGTGGCGGAGGACGTCGCCTTCGTGGACGAAGTTGCCGGTGATGGGTTCGACGCCGAGGGCGCGGATGCGGTCGAGGTCGGCTTCGATGGGCTCTGGCCTTCGCGGGCGTATTGGGCGAGCAGGGTGGGGGAGATGGGCGCGGTGTTGATGAGGGCGTAGTCGAACAGCGGGCGCGCTCGGATGTGGCGCGCAGTGCTGGAGAATCTTTTCGATGTGCTGGGAGGCGGTGAGGCCGAGCGACTCGTTGGCCTGGGTCATGAGGTTGCCGACGTAGACGCGGGTGGCGCTGGAGGCGGCGATGGCCTCGGGGATGCCGCGGACGAGCAGGTTGGTGATGAGCGAGGTGTAGAGCGAGCCGGGGCCGAGGGTGATGAGGTCGGCGCTGGGCGATGGCGTCGAGGGTGCCGGGGAGGGGTTGGGCGTCGGCGGGCTCGAGCATGAGTTCGACGATGCGCTGCGGGCTGGCGGTGATGCTGGTTTCGCCGTGGACGAGCGAGTCCGTCGTCCATGCGGGCGGTGAGGGTGACGTTGGTGTTGGTGGCGGGGATAGATGCGGCCGCGGGTGGCGAGGATCTGCGAGGACATCTGCACGGCCTGGGCGAAGTCTCCGGTGATGTGGGAGAGCGCGGCGACGAAGAGGTTGCCGAAGCTGTGGCCTTCGAGGTCGCCCTGGTCGAAGCGGTACTGGAAGAGCTGGGCGAGGAGGTGCTCGTCCTCGGAGAGGGCGACCATGCAGTTGCGGACGTCGCCGGGGGGAAGCATTTTGAGGTCTTCGCGGAGACGGCCGGAGGAGCCGCCGTCGTCGGTGACGGTGACGATGGCGGCGAGGTCGCGGATGATGCAGGGAGGGTCGGGGCAGGCGGCTCGGGGTGGCGGTCGAGCTCGTGGCGGTGATTGGGCCAGCGAGGCGCGAGGGGCGGATGGCCGCTGGCGGCGGTGCGGCGGGTGGCAGGGACGTAGCGCTTGAGGCCGCGCAGGAGGGTGGAGAGGCCGGTGCCTCCGCCGATGGCGACGACGCGCAGGGATTGGCTGGGGGTTCTTCGGGCGCGGGGTCGGAAGCAGGCGCGGTGAGCAGGTCACGGTGATGAGCTCATTCGGCGGGGGAGACGGATGGATTCGATGTCTGGACGATGGAGTATGCGGTGTGCATCGTCGGATACCGGGTCTGCGCGCCGCGACTCGGGATGTTGTAGGCGATTGAGCGGGTTCTAGACTTCGGGGTAGAGGAGTTCGGTGAAGCGGGGGTCGTCGGCCATGTCCTGGAAGTCGGAGTCGGCGCGGGCCTGGATGCGGTTGCGGGGGTTCAGGCGGATGGCCTCGGTGAGGTGCTCGAGGCAGGTGTGGGCGTCGCCGGTCATGCTGGCGAGGACGGCGAGGCCGTAGAAGGCGTAGTCGGCCTGGTCGTTGGCCTTGATGATCTTCTTGAACTGCGCGCGCGCATCCTCGTAGTTGCCGTTGTTGAGCAGGGAGATGGCGTAGTCGTAGCGCTCTTCGTTGTGGCGAAGGTGGTCTTGCCCTTGGTGATCTGCTGGAGGCAGGCGTTGATGTACATGCGGATGCGCTCGGCGAGATCGCCGGGGCTGGTGGCGAGCAGCTTGTTGAAGGCGGCGTGGGCCTCGGCATACTTGCCGGCTTGCATGAGGCGCAGGGCGGACTCGTAGTGTGCGAAAGCCTGGGCGCGGCTGTGTCCGCCGCGGGGGGCAGGGTGCCTGCCAAGGTTCGTGGACCGCGCTTTAGAGCAGAGGGGGAGCTTGTCTTCGTCTGTGTCATATCAATCCTGTCGCCGAGGCGAGAGCTTGACCGTGAGGTGCATCGGCCAGTTTTTTCTATTGGTTCTTGTTCCGGTTTTATACGCAGAGCGGAGACGCAGGTCAACTCGTCTGCGAGTTTTGTGGGTGTTGCGCGCTGGTATACGGCGGGGTTGAGGTCGGGGTCGTTGTACATCTTCATCTGGCGGTAGAGCTTGAAGCGCCGGGCGCCGCGGGCGGCGTCGCTCAGAGCGCGTCGAGGCAGGCGGCGAGGTCGCTGGCGCTGCTCCTCGAGGAGGATGAGGCGGTCGGCGTTGCGGAGGCGGTGGGCGTCGGAGGCGGTGGGGCGGTGGGTTTCCTCGCGGGTGTGGAAGATGCTTGCAGGGCGAGGATGGAGAGGCGGTCGATGATGAGGCCGGGGGTCTCGGAGTTGAGCGGGGCGGCGGGGTTCTGCGGGGGAAGGTTGGCGAGAAGCCAGAGGTCGATCTTTTCGACGAGGTCGTTGCGGCGCTGGTTGAGGTGGTCGATGGCGTGCTTTACGCGGGCGATGTCGGCGTCGGTGCTTTCGGGGTCGCGGGCTTTGTCCTCTTCGTGCCAGAGGTCGAAGTTCTCGCGATGCTGGGAGGCGACGAGGCTAAGGAGATCGTCTGAAGGGGTGGGCTGCGGAGCCGCGGGATCGTGCCAGGCGATGGTGAGGTCGTGGTGGAGGCTGGTGATGGAGACGGCTTCGAGCATGTTGGGGAGGTGATTCTGAACAGCTACAGCAGATGACACTTTATCAGGGGTGGGGCTGTGAGAGGGGCTGTTGGCTGGACACGGGGTGAAGAGTGCAGTTGCCGTTCGCGGGGGAAGCAAGCAGACTAGAGGTCGAGGCTATGACCGAAACGATAACCGCGGGGACTGAAACGACAGCTATTGGGACTGAGACGACTGGGTCTTCGGCGAAACGGGTTTTAATCTACAGGCTTGGCAGCCTGGGGGATATGCTTGTCGCGCTGCCGGCGCTGCACCTGGTGGCGCGGGAGTTCCCTAATGCAGAGCGGCGGATGCTGACGAACTTCCCGGTGAATGTGAAGGCTCCGGCGGCGGCCGCGATTCTGGAGAATAGCGGGCTGGTGCAGGGGTATTTCCGGTACGCGGTTGGGACGCGGAGTCCGGGAGAGTTGCTGGGGCTTTGGTGGCAGTTGCGAAGGTGGCGGCCGGAGGTGCTGGTTTATCTTGGCGCGGCGCGAGGGGTGGAGTCGGCGCGGCGGGATGCGAGATTGCTTCGGCTGTGCGGGATCCGATGGCTGATCGGCGTGCCTTTGACAGAGGACATGCAGCAGAACCGGTGGATGGAGGCGGAGCAGGTGTGGGAGCCGGAGAGTGAGCGGGCTGGCCCGGAATATCGCAGTGTTGGGGGACGCGCGGCTGGAGTCGCCGGCGAGTTGGGATCTGCGGTTGACGGCAGCGGAGATGGTGGCGGCGGATACGACGATTCGGTCGGTATTGCCAAACTGGGAGCCCTTGGGATCCGTTTGGGATGCCGACACACGCCGAAGAGAGAGCGCGATCGCAGTAAGTGTCGGGACCAAAGTTCAGGCCAAGGATTGGGGACGGGAGAACTGGCGAAGTTTGCTGGCCGCTATTGCGAAGGAGTTTCCCGAGCGTGTCTTGTTGCTGGCTGGAGCGGCTGAGGAGATGGAGGCCAGCGAATTTGCGGCGGAGGGGTGGCGCGAGAATGGCGGTGGGCCGGTGGTGAATCTTTGCGGCAAGCTGACTCCGCGGGAGAGTGCGGCGGCTTTTGCGCGCGCGAGGGTGTTTGTGGGGCATGATAGCGGGCCGATGCACCTGGCGGCGGCGGTGCAGACGCCGTGCGTGGCGATTTTTGCGGCTCGGAACAAGCCTCGGGTGTGGTTTCCGAATGGGAGCCAGCATCGGGTGGTTTATCACAAGGTGGAGTGCTGGGGGTGTGGGCTGGAGACGTGCATTGTGGAGAAGAAGCGATGTTTGACGTCTATTACGGTGGATGAGGTGATGGCCGAGGTTCGGGCTGAGTTGAGCTGAGGTGTTTACCGACGATACAAGCGGAGATGCGATGATGGAGATGGGAGTCTCTTAGCGCATGTTGCCGGAGTTACATTCTATTTTGAATTTGCTGGAGGGCGGGTTCAGCCAGCTGAAGGTTCTGGTGGTGGGCGACATCATGCTCGACCGCTACATCCACGGGGAGGTGGATCGGATCTCGCCGGAGGCTCCGGTGCCGGTGCTGCGACATGCGCAGAGGTATGAGCGCGCGGGTGGGGCGGCCAACGTGGCGATGAATCTGGCCGGGCTGGGTTGCCAGACGTTTCTATGCGGCTTCTGGGGGAGCGATGGCGAGCAGGCGGAGCTGGCTGGGTTGTTGGAGAAGGCGAAGATCGATACGACGGGAGTGGTGACGGGTTCGTTGCCGACGATTTCGAAGACGCGGATTGTGGGACGGAACCAGCAGCTGCTGCGGCTGGACATTGAGAGCCGGGACAGCGCTCCGGCGGTGGAGATGCAGCGACTGGAGCAGCGGGCTACGGGGCTGGCGGCGAAGGTCCATGCGGTGATTCTTTCGGACTATGCGAAGGGTGCTCTGACTGACGACGTGTGCGCGGCGGTGATTCGAGCGGCGCGGACGGCGGGAGCGCTGGTGTTGGCGGATCCGAAGACTCCGGACTTCAGCAAGTATTCGGGGGCAACGACGGTTTGTCCGAATCTGGGGGAGCTGTCGCTGGCGACGGGTGTGCCAGCGCACCGGACGGAAGAGATATTGGCGGCGGCGCAGGCGCTGCTGGAGGAACACGACTTTCAGTTTCTGACCGTGACGATGAGCGAGAAGGGAATCAGCCTGATACGGCGGGATGGGCGGTATCACTCGCCGGCGCGGGCGCGGGAGGTGTTCGACGTGTCGGGTGCGGGGGACACGGTGATTGCTACGCTGGCCGCGGGAATGGCCGGTGGGCTGAAGGTGACGACGGCGGTGGAGCTGGCGAACCTGGCGGCGGGGATCGTCGTTGGGAAGATGGGGACGGTGCCGATTGCGCAGCATGAGCTGGTTGTGGCGCTGACTCCAAGCTCGGGTGTGACGGCGGGGGAGAAGATTCTGGATCTCGATCGCATGGTGACGCGTGTGAGTGAATGGCGAGCGGCGGGGGAGACGATTGTGTTTACGAATGGGTGCTTCGACCTGCTGCACGTGGGGCATATTGCGCTGCTGGAGGAGTGCAGGAAGTTTGGGTCGAAGCTGGTGCTGGGTTTGAATACGGATACTTCAATCTGCCGGCTGAAGGGGCCGACGCGGCCGATTGTGGGAGAGCGCGAGCGCGCGAAGGTGATGGCGGCGCTGGCGTCGGTGGATGCCGTGGTGCTGTTTGGAGAGGACACGCCGCTGGAGTTGATTCGGGCACTCAAGCCGAATGTGCTGGTGAAGGGCGGCGATTACACGGTGGAGACGGTGGTTGGACATGAGGACGTGATTGCGCAAGGGGGACGGGTGGAGATCGTGCCGACGGTGGAAGGATTTTCGACGACGAACATTGTGAAGAAGCTGACGGGCCAGCCTGCGGGCGAGAGCGTGGAGGCGGCGAAGTGATTATCGTTACGGGCGGGGCGGGGTTTATTGGCAGCAACCTGATCCATGAGTTGAACAGGGCTGGAGAGCGAGACATTTTGCTTGTGGATAACTTTGCGCCGGCGCCGAACCTGACGGGGCCGAAGTTTCTGAACCTGGCGGGTGGCGAGTTCGCGGACTACATGGACAAGCGGGAGTTTCGCGCGGCGCTGAAGGCGGGGGAGTTCGAGAGCGTGAAGGTGAGGGCGATCCTGCACCAGGGGGCTTGCTCGAACACGCTTGAGGACGATGGGCGCTACATGATGGACAACAACTTTACGTACTCGAAGGAGCTGTTGCACTTTGCGCTGGGGCGGAAGATTCCGCTGGTGTATGCGTCGACGGCGGCGGTGTATGGGGCGAGCACGGAGTTCAAGGAGATGAGGGCGAATGAGCGTCCGCTGAATGTTTATGGGTATTCGAAGCTGGTCTTCGATAACTACGTGCGGCGGCTGATGCCGGAGATCGAAGAGTACGGTGGTGGGGCTGCGGTACTTCAATGTGTATGGACCTCGCGAGCAGCACAAGGGGCGGATGGCGAGCGTGATCCACCACTTTACTCGGCAGTTGAAGGACACCGGGACAATCAGGATGTTTGTGGGATCGGGTGGGTATGGCAGATGGAGAGCAGCGGCGGGACTTTGTGTTTGTCGAAGGACCTGGCGCGGATCAATATGTTCTTCGGCGGGTTGCTGCCGGATAGTCCGAAGAAGCCGGTGCAGGCGGTAGTGAACGCGGGGACGGGTGAGGCGAGAACGTTCAAGGCGGTGGCCGAGGCGCTGATGCAGGTGCATGGGCCGGGGAAGATTGAGTTCATTCCGTTTCCGGGGGATTTGAAGAACCGGTATCAGCACTACACGCAGGCGGATTTGGCGGGGTTACGGGCGGCGGGGTACTCGGGCGCGTTTACTGCGCTTGAGGATGGGGTGAAGCAGACGTTTGCCGAGGAGCCGGCACGGTAGCAAGCGAGGGTGCGGGTGGAATGGAGTGGTTTCGGTGGCGGGGACGGGGTTGCTCGTCAGATTGCGCCGGAACTTGAGTGCAACTATCGGGGCAGCTTGAGGTTGGGGGAAGTGGTGGGGGGTTGATGGTGAGAGCGCTGGGGCTCGAACCCAGGACCAACGCCTTAAAGGGCGATGCTCTACCAACTGAGCTACGCTCTCAAACCACATATCCAAGTTAGCACATACTGAGGGTTTTTCGATGCGAGCCGGGTATGTGCGCGAGGCCTTGTGAAGAGGAGAAAACATCTTCGCGGAGGATGCATTGCAATGGAACGCCCAACGGGGAATTTATTCGAGGGTGGAGGGGTATTCGAGTAGGTTCGCGGGCAGGTGTGGTGGGTTGCAGAAGGGCGGTTGAAGAAGCTTGTTATGAGAGGCGTTTCGCGCGAAACACCGCGCCGGGCTTGGTCGCAGTGACACTAAAGTGTCATCGTCGATTCATTGACTTAGGGTGGTTGCCACAGTAGCCTCAGCCTATCGCACAAGCCAGCGTGCAGCGACCTGCGAGCCTCGTGAACGATGGCAGTTCAAGCAGATTCAGCAATGGCGCGAGAAAGTTACAGGATTAAAAATTATGGAATCCCGCGGCATAGACAAGATTGATGAGCTGCCAGTTGCAGACACTCCCGAGGATGTAGCGGTTCTGTATTCGTGGGCGAATCTGCATGGGGCGAAGTATCGGGATTTTTCGGCGTCGCGCCGTGAGTATCGCGCGCAGCTGCGACATCGCGCAGCGGAGCAGGTGCGTGAGCAGGAGTTGAAGGCACAGGCAGAAGCAGAGGCAGCGGCCGCGGCGGCCGATGCGGCGGCACGGCAGGCAAAGTCGGCGGCGATGGCGCCAGAGAGCGTACAGGCGGAATCTTCGAGGCAGCAGGCACTTCGTGAGGCGGGCCGGGCGGCGCGGATCGCGTCCGCAGAGCGGGTGGAAGCAGCACGCAGGGCAGAGGCCGCGGCAGTTGCCGAGGCTGAGGCGCGCCGTGCAGAGCGCGAGATCGCGGAGGCGACCGCATCGGCGCGGTTGCAGGCATCGCGGTATACGGACTCAGAGATGCGCAGACGCGAGAGTGGCGTGGACCTGTCGTTCACGGTGCCGGGGGAGATTTCGGATCCGTATGTTCCGCATCCGCATCTGCAAAGCCAGCCGCTGCCCTCAGAGCGCGTATACGAGCGGCCAGCGACGCAGCGAGGCGGGATGCGCCCGCTGGTGTCTGGGATGGAGACTCCTACGGCGGCGCGATTCGAAACCGGCTCGCAAGCTGCATCGCATCCTGTTGAGCGGCGGCAGGAGGCGGCAGTCCCGTATGCTACGGCTCCCCGGCAGATTTTCTCGTCCGAGGCTCCGCCTGCAGTACCGCCATCCGGACAGCGACGCCGGCAGGGATATACGCCGGACGATGCTTCGGGGGTGCGGCAGATCTATCGTGGCCCTGAGTTCGATGAGTCGCAGGATGAATATGTAGCCGCGGAGCCGACACAGCATTCCGTGCCGGCGCGTATTGCGGCTTCCGCGGAGCCTTCGCAGGCGACCCGGAATAATCCGGTGGATCCGTACGGCGCAGCACGTGCCGTGGGCGCGATCCCAGCGGAGATGATACGCCCGGAAGCTTCAATTTCCGCAGCGCCAAGCCAGGTGCCGGGTTGGCCGTTCACGACGGGCGAGCGGGTGGAAGACTTCGATGCGCGTTTTGCGCCGCGCACAGGGATGTCTCAGATTGCGGTCCCCTCCAGCTATACCGGACAGGCGCAGGGACAGAGAGGCGGCGACGTGCCGCGGATTGCAGCACCGGCCTCGCCGCGTGGCGGCTATCCGTATGCGAAGACGAGCGGAGGCGATTCCGGCCGCGGGAGGCGTGCTCAGGACGACCTGGGCTATAAGCCGGCGTCTTACCCTGAACCGACACGCCGGCCTTCTTCGCAGGCGCCGAAGAGCACATCGAGCGGAGCACAGCGAATACCTTATGCGGCCGATCCCGGGGCGCCGGCATGGCTCTATGCGCCGCAGACTCCCGCGTCGCAGAGCGGGACGACGCAGAATCCTCCGGCACAGCCTAAGCAGGGTTCGAGTGGGCTCTCGTCCAGGTCTTCGCACGTGCAGCAGTCTTCGGTTGCGGATACGTTGCAGCACAGCCGCGAACGCGTGGCAGCGCGGTGGTATGCGCTGAAGGGAGTCTTCGAACAGCCGGGGCAGGAGCAGCCGGAGACGCCGGTTCGGCAGAAGGAGACCAGAACTCCGGTGCTGGCGGTGTTCTCGCTGGCGGGCGGCGTGGGGAAGACGAGCCTGGTTGCGACGCTGGGCCGGGCGTTGTCGTCGATGGGCGAGAAGGTGCTGCTGACGGATACGACTTCTCACGGATTGCTGCCGTTTTACTTTGGAGCGAGCGAGCTGCGCCAGGGCGTGGTGAGGACGTTCTCTCCGCCGAGCGGAAGCACGGATGCGCCGATCTATTTGTTGAGCTACGACGTGGCCGAACGCGGCAGCGACGAGGCCGGCCAGGAGAAGCTGGTCGAGGAGATCAAGACCAACAGCAAGGGAACGCACCGCATCCTCCTGGACCTGACACCGGGATCGGGCTGGGTGGCGCGTAAGATGGCGCGGATGAATCCGACGATTTTAGTGCCGGTGGCGCCGGACATGAACTCTGTTATCAGCCTGCAGACGGTGGAGAAGTACTTCCACGGAGTGGTGGACTCGGATGGGCGGCCGCTGCAACCTTATTACGTAATCAATCAGTTCGACGCGTCACTGCCGCTGCACCTGGATGTACGCGAGGTGTTGCGGCGTCAGCTTGGCGAGCGATTGCTGCCGTTTGTTATCCGGCGTACGCCGTCAGTGAGCGAGGCGCTGGCTGAAGGCATGACGGTGATGGATTATGCGCCGGAGACGCCGATTGCAGAGGATTATCAGAGTGTGGCCGCGTGGCTGCGCACGATGGCGGCACCGGCTACGGCTGGCTTCCGCAATGTGCGTTGGAGCGAACGATGACAGGTTCGCCAGTGTGGAAGGAGTTTGAGTCGGGCGATTCGGTATTCATGAAGCTGCTTCGCTTCGTGGTGCTGGTAGGCGGGGTGTTCATTCTTGGGTTCACGGGCATTCTGGACCTGACGTGGCCCCAGCAGGCGGTACTCGGTTTGTTGACGGTGCTGGCGGCCATATGGGTGGACCGCAGCTCGAGCTCGTATCTGGTGACGCTGACGCTGCTGCTGGTGTCGATGTACTCGACGTTCCGGTATGGATACTGGAGACTTTCTTACACGATCAAGTTCTTTCTCGATCCTGGCAGTACCTGGAGCTATGTCGACGCGTTCTTTATCTGGATGCTGGTGGCGGCGGAGACGTATGCGTTCTGCATCCTGTTCCTGGGATATATGCAGACGCTGTGGCCGCTGCGGCGTACGCCCGTGCCATTGCCGGATGATACCGAGAAGTGGCCTGCGGTTGATCTGCTGATTCCGACGTACAACGAGCCGCTGAACGTGGTCCGGTACACGGCGCTGGCAGCGATGAACATCGACTGGCCGGCGGACAAGCTGAATGTCTACATTCTGGACGATGGCCGGCGCGAGGAGTTCCGGCAGTTCGCCGAAGAGGCCGGCATCGGCTACATGACGCGCGATGACAACAAGCACGCGAAGGCGGGCAACATCAATCGGGCGCTGGCACGGCTGGACTCTCCGTATGTGGCGATCTTCGATTGCGATCACGTTCCGACGCGCAGCTTTATGCAGGTGACGATGGGCTGGTTTCTGCGCGACAGCAAGCTTGGAATGCTGCAGACGCCGCACCACTTTTATTCGCCGGACCCGTTTGAGCGCAATCTGAGCAAGTTCCGCATCATTCCGAACGAGGGTGAGCTGTTCTACGGCATCGTGCAGGACGGCAACGACTTCTGGAATGCGACGTTCTTCTGCGGCTCATGCGCAGTGCTGCGGCGGAGCGCGCTTGATGAGATTGGCGGTATCGCGGTCGAGACTGTGACCGAGGACGCGCATACGTCGCTGCGCATGCAGATGAATGGCTGGAACACGGCTTACATCAACATTCCGCAGGCCGCAGGCCTGGCGACGGAGCGGTTGAGCGGTCACGTGAAGCAGCGTATTCGCTGGGCGCGCGGGATGATCCAGGTGATGCGCACGGATAACCCTCTGTTCGCGAAGGGGCTTAGGTTTCCGCAGCGGATTTGCTACTTCAATGCGATGTCGCACTTTCTGTATGCGTTCCCGCGACTCATCTTTCTGACTGCGCCGCTGATCTATTTGATTCTGGGGCATACCAACGTGCCGGGTTACTGGGCGGCGATCCTGGCTTATGCGTTTCCGCACCTTATTCTTTCGAACATTACGAACTCGCGGATCCAGGGGCAGCATCGGCACAGCTTCTGGAACGAGATCTATGAGACGGTGCTGGCGCCGTACATTCTGCTTCCGACGATGCTGGCGATCATCAATCCAAAGCTGGGCAGCTTTGACGTGACGGCCAAGGGCGGCGTGGTGAACAGGAAGTTCTTTGACACCCGGATTGCGCAGCCGTTCCTGCTGATGATCGGGATGAACATTATCGGGATGCTGATGGGAATTGTGCGGTTCTTTTATATCCCGATATGGCCGCTGAATATGTGGTATGACGGGACGCATCAGGGCACGATTGTGATGAATCTGCTGTGGGTGTGTTTCAACATGGTGATCCTGGGCGTGGCCGTGGCCGTGGCGTGGGAGAACCAGCAGCGGCGTCAGACGGTTCGCGTGACCATGGCGGTGCAGGCGGATATTCAGTTCGCGAACGGAGGGACGGTGCAGGGAGTAACGGCCGATATGTCGAGCGGCGGCGCGATGATTAATGTAGCCCATGACATTACGGCTGCACCAGGCGAGACGGTGAAGATTACTTTTCCGGTGCTTGACGGCGATGCAACCCTGCCGGCGACGGTGATTGGAACTCGAGATAACGTTCTGCGCATTCAGTTCGACCCGTTAACGTTGCAGGAAGAAGAGGCGCTGACGATGGTGCTTTACTCGCGCGCCGACACATGGCTGGGCTGGGGAGAGTCGCGCGAGGCGGACCGGCCGCTGCAGAGCCTGGCACTCATCTTTCGGCTTGCCATGAGCGGGCTGGCGCAGACGTTTGGAGGGTTGTTCAGGTCGAAGAAGGTTGCTCCTCCCAAGGGAAGACTTGTTACGCGTGTTGTTCCGCTGTTACTGGTCGCATTGCTGATGGGTACGGGCAAACTTACGGCGCAACTGCAGCCGATGCGCGGACTGCAGATCTCACCCCAGGTGCAGGCTACGGCTGGTGCGGCTATTCCGGCTACGGACAGTGGTGTTGGCGCGAGGCCGGTTGCTCCGGGGACGTTCGATAATGTCTTCACCCTTGCTGATGTAGGTGAGCCGGAGACGATCGTGATGCGCGGGGTGGATGCTTATCACTCCGTGTATTTTTCGATTCCGCAGACTCAGGTGGTGAAGACTGCGACGATGAAGCTGCGGTATCACTTCTCTCCCGGGTTGATCCCCGCACTGAGCCACATCAAGGTGAGCCTGAACGGAACCTTGTTTGCGACGCTGGCGTGAATACGCCGCCCGTTCCACCAAGCCAGCGCAGCGAAGCGACGCCGGCCCAGGGCGCGGCGGACCAGACGCTGGTGGTGACGCGCAACGAGAACAATGCTCTACTCGAGGCTACGTTGACACTGCCGGCGGAGATGCTGGTCCACAAGAACGAGCTGAAGTTCGAGTTTATAGGCCACTACACGATGCAGTGCGAGGACCCTGCGAACTCTGCGTTATGGAGCCATGTTGATACCACGTCGACGATTGAGCTGGCGGGCGCGTTGCTGCCGCTCGAGAATGACCTGAAGCTGCTCCCGCTGCCGTTCTATGACGAAGCCGTAAACATGCACCCGGTGGTGCCGATTGTATTTCTGAGCCAGCCTTCGCCGAAGGCACTGCAGGCGGCCGGGATTGTGGCTTCGTGGTTCGGGATCATGACGGACTTCCATCCGGTACGGTTCCCGGTGTCTATCGGAACGATCCCGAGCGGCAATGTCATCGTGATCGGGGAGAACCAGGCGGAGCTTCCGGCGTCGCTGAAGATGAGCGCGAGCTCGGGCCCGACGGTTGCGATGCGGACCAACCCGATCGACCCGTACTCGAAGGTGCTGGTGTTGACGGGCGATAATGCCGACGACCTGGTAATCGCCGCGACCGCGCTTTCGCTGCAGCGGGACATGTTCCAAAGCGACCAGGTGCGTATTCCGTCGCTGAAGATGCCGGCTCCACGTGAGCCGGACGATGCGCCGCGCTGGCTGAACACGGACAAGATCACCACGTTTGGCGACCTGGCACAGTTCGGCAATCTGGAGAGCGATGGAGGCACTCCTGCGCGGGTTTATATGCGACTGCCGCCGGATCTCTGTTATTCCTGCGTGCAGCAGAACCTCGGCTTCCACATGAGCTACCGGTACAACGGGGTGCCGTTGTCAAACGACAGTACGATACAGGTTTATATGAACGGCGGGTATGTGAGTTCGACTCCGATGCCGCACTCAGACAAGGCCGACTCAGTGCTGCAGACGATTGTTCCGGTGCCTGCTGTGAATATGCGGCCGTTTTCGAACACCCTGGAGATGCAGTTTTCTTTATGCTGCACAAGAAGGGAGCGTGCACGGATACTGCTCCTTACAATCTGAAGGGCACGATTCTGAAAGATTCGTATCTCGAATCTGCAGGATATTCCGCACCTGGCGACGCTGCCGAATCTGGAACTGTTCTCGAATGCGGGCTATCCATTTACGCGGAAGGCAGACCTCTCCGACACGGAGGTGGTTCTGCCGGACACGTCCGGGCCGGATGAGATTGAGGTGTTCCTGACGATGATGGGACACTTCGGCGCGCAGACCGGCTATCCGGTGTTGAACGTCGGCGTGACCAATGCGGACGGGATGAAGACGGACGGGCGCAAGGATTATCTTGTGCTTGGGACCGTCGAGGACCAGCCTGCGCTGAATAAGCTGAATCCCTCGCTACCGGTGATGGTGGATGGGAGCGGCCTGCATATTCAGGACACGCAGGGGTTCTTCGCTCCGCTACAACATGCATGGTGGAAGGTGCGCAGCTCGGATCACATTCAGTCGGGCCAACTGGAGACAGCGGGCGGGTTGCCTGATGCGCTGATCGAAGGCATTGAGTGGCCGGCACGGTCGAACCGGTCGGTAGTGATTGTTGCGCTTCGCGACCATAACGCGGTTCCGAACTTCCTCTCGGTATTTCTGAAGAACTCGCAGTCGTCGGACATCTCGCAGTCGGTGAGCGTTCTGCATGGCGCTCGGTTTGTGTCGTATCGTATCGGCAACGATGTGTATAACGTTGGGTCGCTCTCGTTGTGGACGCAGGTCAACATGCTGTTCTCGAAGTACCCGTGGCTGATCGTCTTCTCAACCCTGTTCTTCTGCTTCTTTATGGCGGTGCTGATTCGGGCCATGCTGCGGCGGCGGGCGCGGGCTCGGCTGCAGGGAAATGACTAAGGATGACGGAGCATCGGTCTGCATCGCTTTCCAGGAACTCGCAGCCTGCTTTGAAGGCAGGATGTAACCGAAGTTTGCTGTGGCGCAAAGGCGCCTGGAGGAGTGCGATGGTGTTGGGCTTTGCGCTGGCGACCAGTCTGCAGGGCGGCTGCCGTACCAGTCCAGCCTGGCCGCTGTGGGAGAGCTATGCGAAGAATGCGTTCGATGAGCAGGGCCGGATTATCGACCATAGCGCGGGAGACCGGACGACCAGCGAAGGGCAGGCGTACGGGATGTTCTTCGCGCTGGTGGCGAACGATAAGGATCGCTTCGATAAGATGCTGGGCTGGACTCAGGCCAATCTAGCCGGGGGCGACCTGACGCAACGGCTGCCGGCGTGGAGTTGGGGCAAGGCGCCGGACGGAGGTTGGAAGATTCTGGATCAGAATCCGGCCTCGGACGCGGACTTGTGGATGGCTTACGCGCTGCTGGAGGGGGGACGGCTGTGGCACGAACCGCGCTACCAGACCCTGGGGACGGCGATGGCCACTCGCATTGCGCAGCACGAGGTGGTGCTGGTGCCCGGCGTGGGTACGACGTTGCTACCGGGGCCGGAGGGGTTCCATTCGGATGGCGGGGAATGGATTCTGAATCCGAGCTATCTGCAGCCTTCGGTGCTGAGTTATCTTTCGACTACGCTTCCGCAGGGGCCGTGGGGAGCGGTACTGAGTTCTTTGGCGCCGATACTGACGCAGGGTTCGGGTGGAGGATTTGCTATGGACTGGGTTGCGGCGACTGCAGGGAGTGTGAGTCCGGCCGCGCTGCCCGGCCAGGACGGGGCAGACAGGTCGAGCAGCGAGAGCCGGCAGCCGGCAGGTAGCTACGACGCTATTCGGGTCTATCTCTGGATGGGGATCGCGGATCCGGAGACGCCGGGGGTGAAGGAGTCGCTGAGCGGGCTGGCTGGGATGGCGGAGTACATGAAGAGCCATCCGGCGCCTCCGCGGCGGGTGGATGGGAGTGGAAAGGTGCTGGAGGCAGAAGGGCCTGTCGGATTCTCGGCGGCCGTAGTACCCTACCTTGCACGCACTTAGCATGAAGCGGGAAGAGAAGTCGCAGCTGGACCGCATGGCTGCGATGTATGATCCCTCGCGCGGACTGTATGGCCGAGACGGGCTGTACTATGACCAGAATCTGGTGCTTTTTGCCAAGGGATGGGCTGAAGAACGGCTGCGGTTCGACCGTCAAGGGCGGCTGAAGGTGAAGTGGAGATGAAAGGGAAGATAGGTATCTACAAGAATCGATAGGACGAGCGGGTACAAATCCGCGAAAAAAACGGTACAAAAAGGCAAAAAAGCGGTAAGCTTCGGAAGGAGGACGGGGTATCGATTCTGATTCCTCCTGGCAATCATCCCCAAGTGCTGGCTAACTTATGAAGAATTTTCGGTCAATCCGGCCTGTAGCAAGCGCACTCCTGATGGGCGCGCTCGTGTTTGCACCTGCGTCGGTGCAACTGCGCGCACAAGCCGGTGCGAGTGCACAGTCTGCAACGCAATCGCTTCTGGATAAGGCCCATGCGCTGGAGGTTCGCGGCCGCATGGACATGGCGGCGCAGACGTGGCAGCAGGTGTTGCTGGCAGATCCGAACAACACAACAGCGCTGGCTGGATTGGCGAGGGCTGCGAAGCTGAGCGGCAATGCGACCCTGGCGGGAACTTATCTGGACCGCCTGAGGGCGATCAATCCAAAGGACCCGAACATTGCGCTGGTGGAGAATATGGGTTCGCAGCAGAGCCAGGCGGCGCAATTAGCGCAGGCCGGCAAACTGGCGCAGGCAGGCCAGTATGCGCAGGCGATGGCAATCTACCGTCAGGTCTTCGGTAACACGCCACCGGCGGGCGATTGGGCGCTGGCGTATTACGAGACGGAATCGGCGACTGAGGATGGGCGCGCTCACGCAATAGCCGGGCTGCGGGGACTGGTGGAGAAATACCCGAGCGATTCGCGTTATCAGATCGCGCTCGGCCGCATTCTTACCTATAACCCTAAGACCCGCGACGAGGGGCGCAAGCTGCTGGAGAAGCATCCCGACGATCCTCAGGCAGTTGCTGCGTTGCGCCAGTCGCTGTTGTGGGACTCGGCTAACCCGGCGAGCGCAGCCGACATCCGGGCTTATCTACTGAAGCATAATGATGCACAGTTGGCCACCGCTCTGCGCAATCAGCCTAAGCCGTCTCCGGCATCGCTTGCGCAGACACCTGAGCAGATAGCCGCTGCAGCTGAGGCTCGCGCCCGCAGTCTTGAGGAGCAGGAGGCTTACAACTCGCTCAACGCCAAGCGTCTGGACGACGCCGAACTGCGATTCAAGGCGATCCTGGCCAACAATCCTCAGAACCCGCGCGCGCTGGCAGGAATGGGTTATGTGCGGATGCAGCAATCGAACTTCGGCAGCGCGATCAGCTTTCTGGAGCAGGCGAAGCAGTATGGCTCCCGGGATGCCGGGGTGGATACCGCATTGGAGACTGCTCGCTTCTACTCCACGCTGAGCGATGCGACGACGGCATTGAATGAGAATGATCTGACGACTGCGGAGCAACAGTTTCAGGCGGCGCTGGCGATGCGTCCGAACAGCCCGGAGGCTCTCGAGGGGCTGGGCGGCACTTTATTGAAGGCGCAGCAGCCCGAGGCGGCGATCCAAGTTTATGACCGCTATGTCAAAGCGAAGCCGGCGTCTCCGGCCGCGTGGCGCGGCTTGTTTATGGCGTACTACGGGGCAGGGAACGCACCCCAGGCGCTGATGATAGAGAAACGCATTCCGGCAGCGGTGCATGCGCAGTTGATGAGGGACCCTGAGTTTCTGCGGTCGCTGGCATCAGCCTACTCGGCTGTGGGACGTGATGCGGATGCGCAGAGAGTGTTGAAGAGCGCACTGGAACTGCCGTTCCCGGCGGGTGCGAAGGGTCTGCAGGTGGAGACACAGTTGCAGTATGCAAGCCTATTGCAGGCTGCGAACCACTTGGACCAGGCAGGCGCCCTGTACCGGCAGGTGCTTGCGGCAGATGTGTCAAACACGCAGGCGTGGCAGGGGCTCGTGCGGGTCCAGCACGCAATGCATGCAGACCCACAGGCTCTACAGACGCTGATGGGGATGCCACCAGCGACCTACGATACAGCGATGAGAGATCCCGGGTTTCAGACGACCGTAGCCTCTATTTATCAGACCCAGAACAGGCTGGATGCAGCGCAGGAAATTCTGGAGAAGGCGGTCAATGCGGAGATAGCGGCAAACCAGAAACCGTCGACGCCTGTGCTGCTGCAACTCGCCGGTATCTATCTCTCAAGGAATAATGCGGACAAGGCCTTCCCGATATACCGGGAGATTCTGACGGAAAATCCAGACCGTCCGGATGCATGGAAGGGGTTGCTCTCCGTGCTGCATAGCTCGGGCCGCGACCAGGAAGCGCTCGCGCAAGTGCAGCAGATTCCGCCTGCAGTGCGGAGTCAGTTGGAGAACGACGTCGAGTATCTGCAGACGGTTGGAGCGGTGTACAACGCGCTCGGGCAACCGCAGCAGGCGATGGTCTTTCTGAACCGGGTGCAGCGCCACTACGCGGTGCAAAATACCGCAGCGCCGGCGGACGTGGACATACAGGACGCGTGGCTATTGTTCAATGGCGGCAATGACGCAGGTCTTTACCGGGAGCTTATGTTGCTGGGAGGCCGGCAGGACCTGAGCGACGAGCAGCGCCGCACAGTGCAGACGATCTGGACCAACTGGGCGGTACGGCGGGCCAATCAGGCGGCTGCCAATGGCAATATCAAACGTTCCCTGGCTATTTTGAATGCCGCGGCGAAGTCGTTTCCGGATAACCCCGGCGTGCTGCGGGCGCTGGCGGCTGGTTATGCGCGCGCGGGTTTGCCTAAGCAGGCGGTGCTGATCTTCAAGTCGCAGGACATGACCGTGGCATCGGCGTCGGACTATAAATCGGCGGTCGGCGCGGCGTTGCAGGCTGGTGACGCCAAAATTGCGGAGACCTGGCTGCGCTATGGCCTGGACGCCTATCCAAAGGATGCCGAGATGTTGAAGCTCGGTGCCCAGTTTGAACAGGCGCGCGGGGACAGCGGTCGCGCCGCGGAGTACTATCGTGCCTCCCTGGCAGCGCTGCCGCCGGGCGATCCGGGCGCTGAGTTGGCCAATGAACTGAGTCAGCCTCTGCCGGTGGCGCGACTGCCGAAGCCAACGGAGCCGCAGGACCTGGCGACGTTGTTGCGGTCAACGGATGATTCCGCGAGCGGCGTGCCGCAGGACACTCAGCCTGCGCAGCCATATCTCCCGAGTTATGGAAATGTGAGCGGACAGGCCCCGGTTCAGATTCAAGGGAAACCTTACAACGGCCAGTCGAGCGTCGTTCCGGCTTACATGAGTAATCCGTCATCTCGCGGTACGCAGACAGCAAGCAGTGAGAGCCGGTTTGGAGACTATGTGCCGGAGGCGTCCGCGGGGCCACCACTGCCTTCAGGAGGGGGCGGAGTTCCACCGACTCAGCCCACTCTGAATAGTTCAAATACATATCCTCCCTCGCCCTCACGATCGCCGGGCGATTCGTCGTATCTGGGGCAGCAGGCCCAGACGCAATCGCAGCAGCCGATTACCGCTACGCCACAGGGTGAGATTTATGGGCCTTATGTTCCGTACGTTCCGCCAACCTATGGCTACACGCCCACACCGGTGCCGGTACAGCTTGGTGACGCGACGCCCAAAGTGATGCCTGCGCAGCGTGAGGTGACCGACGTGCTGCCGACAGCGCGGTATGTGCCAAATGCAGGCGCTAAACGTGGCGCAAATTCAAAGGCTCCTCTGACTGGTCAGAGCCACCCTCCGCCGGATGTCTACAGCAACGTACCGACACAGAATGCGCAGTACACGCAGATCCCGGCGAGTCCTTCGCAGGACTATGGGCAGCAGTATCCGCAGCCTGGAGCGACGGGCGGTGCGTCGACCAGTCGCCGGTCCGCCGCTGCTGCGCAGACGCAGGCAGCACCTCCGCCATTGCCTGCTGTGAGCTATCCGGCAGTTAGCCAGCCACTGAGCAGTTCCTCCTATCCGGCGCTTGGGCCTGCGGTCTCGACGGGCGTTCCTCCTACCGATGCCGAGCTTGCGGCCAAGAATGTGCCGCCGCTTCGTGGCGGCTATGATCCAAACGCGACCAATGCCGCCGGGCAACCCTTGTCGCAGCGTGCCCAGACCGAGCTTGAATTATCGGCGCTCGAGTCGTCTTACAGCGGATGGGTCGGCGGCATCGCGTTTGCGCGATATCGCAGCGGTACGCCGGGTTTCGACCGACTGACCGACCTTGAAGCTCCGTTCGAAGCTTCGGCGGTATTAGGCAAGACACTGCGGGCAACAGTAGTGCCGCTGCCGGTGTTTTTGAGCTCGGGCACTATAAACAATGTTTCGTTCCAGAACTCGACAGGCATAGTTCCGGTTTTGGGAACGTTGAGCGGAGCTGCGCTGGTGGCGCCCGCACAACAGTTTGCCAGCGGTATTGGCGGAGAACTGCAGCTGACGACACAGAATATCGGCCTTGCGGTGGGCTATACGCCGTACGGGTTCCTGGTGACGAATGTTACAGGCCGGGCGCAATGGCGTCCCGCTGGAGGCGCTTTCACGTTTTTCGCTGACCGCGACTCGGTGAAAGATACGCAACTTTCCTATGCCGGTATGCGCGATCCTGGGACGATCTCCGCCGTCTATTCAGGCAATATCTGGGGAGGGGTTATCTCGACGGGCGGCGGCGTGCGACTCGGGGTAGGGAACGAAAAAGCAGGGTTGTACGTGTCCGGCGATGGCGCGGTACTGGATGGGTACCATGTGCTTGAAAACCAGAAGTACGAGGGCACGATGGGAGCCTACTTCCGGGTGAAGACCTGGCCGGGCTACGGCACTCTCAATATCGGCGCCAACTTCTTCGGTATGCACTACGCGCATAACGAGCGGGGGATGACCTATGGACAGGGCGGTTACTTCAGCCCGAATGTCTACTTCCTTGCAGGGGTTCCTGTGGCATTCAATGGCCGCTACAAGACCAATTTCCACTACAGTATCAACGGGAGCGTGGGACTACAGACGTTCCAGGAGGCCACGGCGCTGTATTATCCTCTGGATCTCTTCCTGCAGACAGGCCATGGGAATCCTTATTACCCACAGAACAGCAATACAGGGCTGAACTACGCGATCACGTCGGAGGCCTCCTATAAAGTCGTTGACCACTGGTACGTTGGCGGGTTTATCAACGGCAACAATACGAACAACTACAATACTGTGTCAGGCGGTTTCTTCGTGCGCTACTTATTTAAACCGCAGCCTGATGTGGAGAATGGCGCGACAGGTTTGTTCCCGACCAGCGGGTTCCGTCCGCTTCGGGTGCCATAGCTGGGAAGAAACGTGCATTGCGGGAGTGCGTTGGTTGGGACCGCTCTCGCTACGATGTTCGGATGAATTATTTTCATTTGTCCTGCAGTCCCCTTCGTCGTATAAATCGAGCACACATCCAACAAGCCTCAGCGGGAGGTCGCCGTGTACTTTGAGTATCCCTATGTCGTGAAGGACGCTGTTCGGGTGAACTTCCCGGCCACATTCTCAGTGGAATCTTTGTCGGGAGGCGATTCGATGGTTTACGAGAAGTCTGTGCAGTATGTATTGAAGACGGAGTCGGCGCCTACGAATGTGACATTCCGGCGTGAATTCGATCTGGCGAGCATCATCTATACCCCGGAGGAATACAAGGACTTGCGAAGCTTTTACGCCAAGTTTGAGACGAAGGACCAGGAGAACGTCGTTCTAAAGGTTGCTTCAGATGCACCGGACAAGCCCAAGACCTCAGGTAACTGAGGAAAGAGAGCCGCTAAAGTCCGATGATTAACGTTCGGGCAGGCGGCAGACCTTTGCCGCTTCCTCCGTGTAGGGGCACATAAAGCCGGTCGCGGTGGCTCCCGGCAGCACGATCCAACTGACGCCCAGTGGGCGGAGGGCGGCGATTCGTGCAGCGTCCGTGGCGGTGTTCAAGCCGGTCTGAGCGGTCTGCCCGGTAAGCCATGCCGCGGTCAGCGCGGGTGTGATGGATGCGACGCCTCCATCTTTGGAGTAGTCGGCCAGCGCACTGCGCTCAGCGATGGCCCGGAACGTCTGCACGTCTTCTCCGGCTTGGCTGACATAGTGAGCGTCGAGCGCGAAGAGGGCATCTTGCGGCGTACTTACGCGGATCCACTCGAAGGCTCGCACCCACGCGTTCTCCGGTTTGCTCCCCGGGGATTCGAAGTGGGAGGAGCAAGGGAATGTCTGGCGTTCGGCATACACCATGACTGCAGCCAGCAGGGTGAACATGGTGAGCCAGCGCGAGGCTCTGCGTTGCAGGAGCCTTTCGCCCAGGAATGCACCGACGGCCAGAATCATCAGGATATAGACGATCTGGAAGACGCGCAGGGGTTGGAGCCGCGCGACCATATATGTTGGCGAGTCGACTCGGGCGAAGAGGACTGCGACGATACATCCGATGGTTCCTGCGACTGCGCCGGTGCAGGCCAATCCGATGGCCGCTGCACTTGTCTGGTTGCGACGCCGGAAGCCGATGACTGCCAGAATCGCGATGGGTGCCGCGAGGCCGAACTGTTCATAAGTGTGCCAACTGGCGACGAACCAGTACGTTCGCGTGAGCGCGACGCTGAGGTACGCAGCTGGTTCGGGCGCCGCCGCCTTGTAAATTACGGCGGCCAACAAAATCGCGAACAAGCCCAGGCCGATGGTGCAGCTGGACCGCACCTTTGGGTTGCTCGAAAGAAAGCAGGCGAGAAGAACAATGCAGCCGAAGCCGTAGGCTGCCATGAGCGGGTGAACCAGCGCTGCTAAGGCGAGCGAGCCGGCACAGAGTGCAGCGGCCTGTCCGCGCTTGATTCCGTCTTCCTGCTGGTGGAAGAGATCCAGCACTCCGACCAGGGTTAATAGGATGCATGGGGTGGAGATGCTGCGGGCGGACAGGTAAGGGTCCATCAGCATCAGCGACGTTCCAGCTACCGGGAGCGTCAGCCAGGTCGCGAGCAGGGTTACCGCTCCGCAGCGGGCTTGCTGGTTGGCGTAGCAGCGGATCGCGAGCTGCCATCCGGCGAAGAGCGTCAGCCAAAAGGTGGCGACGTAGAGGAGCAGCCAGACGGTCATCAATGGCAGATGCGAGCTGCGGACCAGCGCGGCGACCATCGGCGCGAAGAGTGAGAAGCGCAGATGTTCGGTTACAAATTCGGACCAGTACGGGTATAGCGCCGGGTTGAGGAGGCGTTTGGCACCGGCGAGGTAGATGCCTCCGTCCTCGGCGTAGGGGTGGTAGCCGTGGACTGCCAGGGCGAAGGCTGTCAGGCCGGTGACCAGAGCGTATCCGAAGGTCCGTTCGGCGACTGTTGGCTTGCTTTGCTCGACCCTCGGGAGGGTGGGTAGTGTCAGACTTGTCGCCAAGGGTCCGGGGTCTCCAGCGGCGGAGGCCGCCAGCCCAGTGTATGGCAGTTTGGCTGCGATCCGCACCTGCAAGTTAGCTGGCGTGGCCAGAGTCAAATGCTGCCGTCGTCTTCCGAAGGTATAGTAGGAATTTACCTGGGAAGGAGACGTTCGCCATGGACCGTCGTGAGATTAACCGCAAGCAGAAGCAGTTTATCTATCCCGCTGTCGGTAATTACTTTACCGATCCGCTGCCGCTGGAGCGCGGGGAGATGCAATATGTGTGGGACGTCGAGGGCAAGCGGTACCTCGACTTCTTCGGCGGCATCGTGACCGTCGGGGTGGGGCATGCGAACCCGCGCATCAATGGGCCGGTGAAGGCCCAGATGGACAAGATTGGTCACACATCGACGCTGTATCCGCATGAGACCGCGGTGGCGCTGGCGGAGAAGATCGCGCAGATCACTCCGGGACGGCTGGAGAAGAGCTTCTTCACCAGCAGCGGCACCGATGCCAACGAGACGGCGATCGAGTCAGCGCGGATGCACACCGGCAACCTCGAGATCGTTGCGCTGCGGCACTCCTATAGCGGCCGCTCGTCGATGACGAAGGCGCTGACCGGGATCGCCGCGTGGCGCAAGGCTTCGTACCAGGTCGGCATTGTGCATGCGATGAATCCTTACTGCTACCGGTGTCCGCTGGGCAAGACTTATCCTTCGTGCGAGGTGGCCTGCGCGAAGGACATCGAAGGCGTTATCCAAGCCAGCACCAGCGGGGCGATCGCGGGCATGATCGCCGAGCCGATTCAGGGCGTCGGCGGATTTATTACTCCACCGAAGGAGTACTTCAAGATTGCGTTCAGCATCGTGAAGCAGTATGGCGGGGACTTTATCTCCGACGAGGTGCAGACGGGCTGGGGACGCACGGGCAAGAAGTGGTTCGGCATCGAGCACTGGGAGGTCGAGCCGGACATTCTTACTTCGGCGAAGAGCCTTGGCAATGGCTACCCGGTCGCCATCACCGTGGCGACGCCTGAGATAGCCAATGCGTACCAGGGGCCGACTATCTCGACCTTCGGCGGCAACCCTATCGCCTGTGTGACCGCGAAGGCTGTGATCGACCTCATCGAAGAGGACGACCTGCGGACCAACTGCGACGTTGTCGGCGGCTACTTCCGGGAGCGGCTGCTTGAGCTGCAGCAGAAGTACGCGGTTATCGGCGACGTTCGCGGCATGGGACTGATGCAGGCCATGGAGCTGGTGACCGATCCGAAGACCAAGGAGCCGGCGCCGGCGCTGGCGACCGAGGTGCTGGAGGCGGCTCGCGACCAGGGCCTGCTCATCGGCAAGGGCGGCATGTATAACAACGTGCTGCGCATGTCTCCTCCGATGAATATCGGGAAGAGCGATGTGGACGAGGCCTTTAAGGCGCTGGACAGGAGCTTCGCTGCGGTTAGTGCGGCGATGCTTACCTTGGCTTAGTTCGGGGGGGCACCCCCCTATATCTTGGCGGTAAATCCTTTGTTCTTATTGGTTTAGAGGCATGTTGTGCCGCTAAATTCGTCCAAACAAATGACTTATGGCTAAATTCGTCCAAGCGAAGGACTTATGGGCGACTTTCGGTTTTTAAAGAGCGAAGCCCCGGTTGCCGGGGCTTTCTTTGTTACTTCTAGTTCTATTCTAGCAAGTGGCACATAACTAATGCGCACTTGCTATCTCTTTTGGGGTGAATGCTTTAGGTGGATTTGGGACTTGACATGCGATTTTACTGAGGAAAATCGCGAAAAATAGTTTCGGGCTTACGCCGACCGCGGATCTGCGCGGATAACCACGGATTAGAGCAGGAACGGGGATAGGCGGGATAAGGACAGGATTAGAGCGGATCGGCTGGGGTGGGATGGAGCTGGCAACAGCCAAGGCGATTGAGTATCAGTAACGAGCAATGAGTGATGAGTAAGAACAGACAACGGCGTTTTGGAAGCAGGTGTCAGGTATCAGGTGTCAGGTAAAGACGAAGGGGTCTGGGCTGGGAGGGGGTCTGGGTAGAGGAGCGGATTCCATTCGACTTCGCTCAGGACAAGCTCTCCGCTCAAGCGATTCATGGTGAGGCTGTGAATCGCTCCGGTCGAAATGACAGGGTTTTGGATGGACGAAGGAGAACAGGCAACGGCAAATGCAACAGCAGATCCCTACGGGATGACAAACAAAAGAACAGGCAACGGCAAATGCAACTACAAAAGCAAATGCAACGACAAAAGCAAATGCAACGACAAAAGCGAATGCAACGACAAAAGCGAATGCAACGACAAAAGCGAATGCAACGACAAAAGCAAATGCGGGGGTTCTTCGCTTCGCTCAGAATGACAGCTCGTTCGGTGTGGGCGATACAATCGTAGAGTCTATGTTTTTTTGTAAAGAGATCGATCCTGGCTGCTGCCCGTCCAGTGTGGCTGGATGAACGGCGCTACTCCTTCACAGAATAGAAATTGGTTGAAGACGCTGCCCGGCGTTGCTATCAGCTTGTTTTTCCTTTGGTACACGTTCAAGGGGATTTCGTTTGCGCAGATACGGGCGCTGCGGCTGGTGCATCCGGCGTGGATTGCGGGGATGGTTGGGTTTACGGTGGCGAGCTATACGCTGCGGTGCGTTCGGTGGACGCGGATGATGCGGCCGGCGGGGTCGAAGTTTCCTGTGTGCGCGCGGGTGTTGATGACGTCGTTTGCGGCGAATAATATTCTGCCGCTACGGATTGGCGACATTATGCGGGTGTTTACGTATGCAAGTGATCTGGGGGCTTCGCCGCCGGTGATTCTGAGTACGGTGATTCTCGAGAAGCTGCTGGATATTTTTGTGCTGGTGCTGCTGTTTGTGAGCTTTATGGGGCCGGGGGTTGCTCCGCACTCGCGACAGACGGCTGAGGTGATGCTGGGGGTTTCGACGGTGGGGCTGCTGGTGATGCTGCTGGGTGCGCGGGCGGTGGAGTTGACGCTGAAGAGGCTGTTTGCGCGGCTGCCGCAGAACGAGAGGCTGGCCAAGGTGGAGAACAGGCTGCTGCTGGCGGTGGAGTGTGTGCGCGATATCGGCGTGATGGGTTCGCTGGTGCTGCTGGCGCAGTCGATGGTGATATGGGCTTGCGAGGGGATGATCTTTGTCTCGGCGGCGCAGGCGATTGGGCTGGTGGTGGGACGGGTTGGGCCGTGGCAGGCGGTGTCGGTGGCGAATCTTTCGTATCTGATTCCGAGCTCGCCGGGGGCGATTGGGACTTTTGAATGGGCGGTGAAGACGGCGCTGGTGAGCCATGGGGCCGCGGTCGCTGCGTCGGCGCTGTATGGGCTGGCGCTGCATGCGTGGCTGCTGATTACGGTGACTGGCGCGGGCGGGATTTTATTTTTGATTCATCGCGCGCGAATTCATAATCACACTCCGCTGTTGAAAGAGATTGAGACGCTGCCGGCGGAGTTACCGCTGGATCAGGATTTGCCTCGCGTAGACTGAACAGAAGACCCTTGGCCTAGAGGCGCCACATGAACATTCCCTCGGTGGCTAAAGCCGCATTGAAATTGCTATGTTTGCGGCGGGACTAAAAGTCCCGCCCTTTCAAAGCAACAACAAAACTCTTAAGCATCAAAGCAACAACAAAATCTTCAGCAGCTTCTGAACGTTGTCCAAATATTCTTTGAGTGGTGAATCGCACGTATGTATCGAATTATTCAGCAGGCCCTGTTGGGCCGCATTCAGGCAATTCTTATTGCGAAGTATGACGTTACGCTGAGCCAGCTTGCGGTGGAGCAGCCGCCGAACATTGCGATGGGGGAGCTGGCGCTGCCGGTGGCGTTTGAGCTGGCGAAGCGGCTGAGGAAGGCTCCGCGGGCGATTGCGACGGAGCTGGCGGCGGAGTTGAGCGCGGAGCTGGCGGCGGGGCGCGAGGAGCTGCGGGATATTGCCAGCGTTGAGGTCGCGGGTGCGGGGTATCTGAATATCAAGCTGAATCGCGCGGCTACGGTGCGGGAGATAGCCAAGGACAGGCATGCGGATATTGGCGGGCCGGGGTTCCGGCTGATTGAGCATACGAGCATCAATCCGAATAAGGCGGCGCACATCGGGCATCTGCGCAATGCGATCCTGGGCGATTCATTTCAGCGGCTGCTGCGCAGGGACAGCTTCAAGAGCGGTTATGAGGTTGGGGTTCAGAACTACATCGACAACACGGGTGTGCAGGTGGCGGATGTGGTGGTGGGGCTGGTGCATCTGGAGGGACGCGATCTTGCGAGTGTGCGTGCGCTGCTGATGGAGTTGCTGGAGATGGGCGTGCGTATCGACTTCTACTGCTGGGATCTTTATGCGCGGGTGTCGCAGTGGTATGGGGACTCGACCGATGCCGCGGAGCTGGCGCGGCGGAAGAAGATAAGGCTGGATACGCTGCATGCGCTGGAGGCCGGAGGCAATGAGACGGCGGAGATTGCGGACTTGATTTCTACCGCGGTGCTGCGGCGGCATCTGGAGACGATGGAGCGGCTGAGGATTGAGTATGACTTTTTGCCGAGAGAGAGCGAGATACTTTCGCTGCACTTCTGGGATGCGGCGCGGATATTGATGATCGAGCGCGGTGTTTTGTATGAAGAGATGGAGGGTAAGAACAAAGGCTGCTGGGTGATGCGACGCGCGGGCGCCGCAGAGCAGGGGAGCGATGGGCCGGATGAGGATGCGAAGGTGATTGTGCGGTCGAATGGGACCGTGACTTATGTGGGCAAGGACATTGCTTATCATCTGTGGAAGTTCGGGCTGCTGCCGGGGAAGGATTTTGGGTATGCGCGGTTTCATGAGTATGCGACGCATACGTGTTGGATCTCGACGGCGACGGCGACGGAGCCGCAGCCGCCTACTTTTGGGCATGCAGACGCGATTTATAACGTGATCGATTCGCGGCAGAACGATCCGCAGACGCAGGTGGTGCAGGCGCTGCGGGGGATGGGCTTTACGGAGGCCGCGGACAGGTACACGCACTTCAGCTACGAGATGGTGGCGCTGACGCCGCGGTGTGCAGTTGAGCTGGGCTACTCGGTGAGCGAGGAGGATCAGAAGAAGGCGTACATCGAGGTGAGCGGGCGCAAGGGATTTGGGGTGAAGGCGGATGATCTGCTGGATCGCTTGATCGATGCGGCTAAGGCTGAGGTGGATGTGCGGCATCCGCAGATTGTGGAGGCAGAACGGCTGGCGATTGCGACGCAGATTGGGGTGGGGGCGCTGCGCTACTTCATGCTGCGGTATACGCGGAATACGGTGATTGCGTTTGACTTCAAAGATGCGCTGAGCTTTGAGGGCGAGACCGGGCCTTATGTGCAGTACGCGATTGTGCGGGCGCTGAATATCTTTCGCAAGGCGGGGACTGACGGCGGAGGATGCGCTGGCGGAGATGGCGACTCTGGAGCTGGGCGAGATGCTGGATAGCGAGTTTGGGACGAGCCTTTGGGAGACGTGGCTGCTGGCTTCGAAGCTGACGTTGATGATTGAGCAGGGAATTGCTACTTCGGAGCCGGCGTATCTGGCGAAGTATGCGTTTCAACTGGCGCAGCAGTTCAACAATTTCTATCACCGGCACCATGTGCTGCATGAGGCCGATCCGGCTCGGAAGGCGCTGCTGATGGCGACTGCCGCGGTTGCGCAGCGGGAGATGGTGCGGGCGCTGGGGTATCTGGGGATTGAAGCTCCGCCGATTATGTAATAATAATAGTTACAATTTGCCAAGGGCGGAGATCTGGCTAGGCGCTGAAGGTGCGGATCCATTCGACGATGGAGCGGACCGCGATGCCGGTGGGGCCGTTGGCGACCCAGGGCTTGGATTCGTCGTTCCAGGCGACGCCGGCGATGTCGAGGTGGAGCCAGGGGGTTTCGCCGACGAATTCTTTGAGGAACATGGCGGCGTTGGTGGCTCCGCCCCAGCGGTGCTTGCCGGTGTTCATGATGTCTGCGATCTGGCTTTTGATCTGGTCGCGGTAGTCGTCGGTGCAGGGGAGACGCCAGAAGTTTTCGCCGGAGGGGGTGAGGGCGGCGAGGAATTTTTCGGAGGCGGACTCGTCGTTGGTGAAGTAGCCGGCGTTGACTTGTCCGAGCGCGATGACGCAGGCTCCGGTGAGGGTTGCAGCGTCGATGAGGTGGGTGCAGCCGAGGGTTTTGGCGTAGTGGAGGCCGTCGGCGAGGACGAGGCGGCCTTCGGCGTCGGTGTTGACGATTTCGATGGTCTTGCCGGACATGGCGGTGACGACGTCGCCGGGTTTGAAGGCCTTGCCGTCGGGCATGTTTTCCGCCGAGCAGACGACGCCGATGACCTTGACGCTGGGCTTGAGCTGAGAGACGGCGCGCATGGCTCCGATCATGGCGGCGGCTCCGGCCATGTCGTACTTCATCTTTTCCATGCCTTCGGCGGGTTTGATGGAGATGCCGCCGGTGTCGAAGGTGATGCCTTTGCCGACGAGACCGAGTACGGGGGAGCCGGGTGCGGGGCGTTTTGCGGGCTCGTAGGTCATGACGATGAGGGCGGGTGGTTCGGCGGAGCCCTGGGCTACGGCGCGGAAGGCGCCCATGCCGAGTTCGTTGAGCTTGGCGGTGGAGTGGACCTCGCACTTGAGGCCCGGCGTCGGCGCACATGGCCTTCGCGCGCTGGCCGAGTACCGTCGGGGTGAGGACATTGCCGGGCTCGTTGACGAGGGCGCGGGCGAAGTTCTGCGCGGCGGCGATGATGAGCCCCTCTTCGAAGCCGGCTTGAATCTCGGCGCGGGTAGTGTCTTCGGCTTCGTTGGAAAGTACGGTCATGAGGTTGACGGAGGTGTCCTTGCGGTCGCTCTTGTAGGTGTCGTAGTCAACCTGGCCGAGCTCGGCGCCTTCGACGAGGGCGCGGGTCATGAGAGTGCAGGGAAGGGCCTCCATGTGTTCGTCGGAGAGAGCGTGGTCCTCGGGAAGCGCGATGGCGAACTCACGGATGCCGCGGGGTTTGAGGGCGCGGACGGCTGCTCCGGCGCCTTTGCGGATCTCATTGACAGAGAGGGTCTTGACCCTGCCCAGGCCGACGATGAGCAGGCGCTGAGCCTTGATGCCTGAGGGGGCGTGCAGGAGGAGGTTCTCTCCGAGGGTGGCCTTGAACTCTCCGTCGGCCAGGAAGCGGGCTGCGGCGTGGGCGACGGCGTCGGAGGTGGTCATGAGCGCGATCAGCGGCTCGGCGTCCTGGCCGATAGCGATGTCCACCGCGAAGACGGTCAGCAGAGGTGTTGCAAATTCAGCAGCATCCTGAAATGACAAGCGAGCGTTCATAGCGTATATCGTAGCGCGACTCCTCGAAACCTTTGACTGCAGACAGGATAATTTACAGATTGGGCTTCGGGATGGGGACGCTCGGGCGCGGGCATGGCCGCGGGCGGCTCCAGCTGGCTTCGGGCAGTTCTAGCTGCGCTGGCTTCGGGCGATGGCGGCCTTGGCCTCATTATCTGCCTCGCGCTTGCGTTCGGTGGCTCGCTTATCCCATTCCTGCTTGCCTTTGGCCAGGGCGAGCTCGCACTTGACGCGGCCGTTGCGGAAGTAGAGGCGGACAGGGATGAGGGTATAGCCCTTCTGTTTGGTCATGCCCTCGAGCTTGCGGACCTCGTTTTTGTGCAGCAGCAGCTTTCGGGTGCGGAGCGAGTCGTGGTTCATGGCGTTGCCGTGGGAGAACGGGCCGATGTGAGCGTTCAGGAGGAAGCATTCGCCGTCTTTGAGGAGGCCATAGGCGTCCTTGAGGTTGGCCTTGCCTTCACGGATGGACTTGACCTCGGTGCCGCGGAGGGCGATGCCGGCCTCGAATTTGTCGGAGAGGAAGTAATTGAAGCTGGCGGAGCGGTTAAAGGCGGCGTCGCGCTTGCCGGCGGCGACGGGGTCGCGGTCCTTCTGTTTGACGGGGGGTTTGGGTGCGTGGGCTATAGTCGGATTGGAGAGCGAGCGGGGCACGGGAACCTCTGATTTTAACATGGGGTGAAATGTGACCCTAAAGTTGTACGATGGCCACTCACCTGGGACAACAGGCCACGTCTAAAGTTCAGGTTTACCGAAGGTTAATGATGCGGCACGGGCAGAAGGACAGGGCCCGGCTGAAACGCCCGATCTAACGACTGATTTCGGGGCGAGGTACATTGCACGTCACTGGAAGATTCGAGGTTTCACCCTGGTCAGAATGCTATACTCACGCGAGCGCCACAACTGGTCCGAACACGCAGCAGGCGGCTGTATTGAGCGTTCGTGCGCGACAGGCGGGCGCCTGGGCAGGCGCCACAATTTTCACGGTGAAAAGGACACAAACGAAGGCAGCATGGATCGGGGAACACTATTGATCATGAGAGCGTACCGCTTAGCCGTTGGGGCGATTCCGCTCGTGCTTTTGTTTGCGTGCTACCTGATGCTGGGTTCGACGCCGGCGAGAGCGCAGTCTGCGAGTACATGGTCCAAACGTGGCGCGGCTGCAGAGTTGCATGACGATTTCGACGCCGCGTATGAGGACTACCGGCAAGCGCATTTAAAGAAGCCAAAGGACATGCGCATCCAGGCTGACTTCGAGCGTATGAGGTTTCAGGCAGCGGTGGCGCATGTGGACCGGGGCCGGGTGCTGAAACAGAGCGGCGATATGCAGGGCGCGCTTGCGGAGTTTACCCGCGCGCTGCAGATTGATGCTGGGAACCAGGCGGCGCAGCAGGAGATCGATCTGCTTCAGGCGGCGGCAGCCGCGCCTGCGAAGGCCGCTCTTGAAGAGCAGATGGCCGGGCAGAATGAGGTATTGAGCAACATCAACTCTGTTGCCGGACCGGTCCAGTTGAAAGAGATTTCGCATGACCCAATTACTTATCACGCGGTGGAGGACGCCAAGATTATCTACCAGGCTATCGGCAAGTCTGCCGGATTGAATGTGCTTTTCGACCCGGACTTTCAGTCGAAACGCATTCCTGTGGACCTGACGAGTGTGAGTCCGCTCGATGCCCTGAGGATCGTGGGTACGCTCGCCAATGCGTTTTATAAGCCGGTGACTCCGAACACGATTTTTGTCGCGCAGAACAACCGCACCAAACATACCGACCTGGACGAGTCTGGCGATACAGACCTTTTATCTGACCAACGCTATCGCGCCAAACGACGCGAACGAGGTGGTGACGACGCTGCGCAACCTGCTGGACCCAAGCATCAAGGTCTATCCGGTGTCGAGCCAGAATGCGATTGTGATGCGGGCCACGCCGGATGAACTACTGCTGGCGCAGAAGCTGCTGAATGACCTCGACAGGACGCGTTCCGAGGTGGTGGTGGACGTGGCAGTGCTGGAAGTGAATCGCGACAAGATGCGCAATCTGGGGATTACGCTACCGCAGTCCATTACTCTTACTCCGCAGGCTACCCCTACTACTACATCGAGCACGTCGACCAGTACTACTACAACGACGCCGTCGAATCTCACTCTGAATACGCTGGCGCACATGAATGCAACGAACTTCGCTGTGACCATCAGCGGAGGAACGTTGACTGCACTGCTCAACGATACGGATACGCACATTCTGCAGAATCCGCGGATCCGCGCCACCGACGGCCAGCGCGCGACGCTGAAGATCGGGTCGAAGATTCCCATCGCAACGGGTTCGTATAACGCAGGTGTTTCGACCGGCACGGCGAGCATCGGCGTGCAGACGCAGTTCCAGTATCTCGATATCGGCGTCAATATCGATATGACGCCTACGGTGCATTATGACCGGGAGATTACCCTGAAGCTGCAGGTTGAGGTTCTGTCGCAGACCGGCAACGTCACCATCAGCGGGGTGACTCAGCCGGTGATTGGACAGCGTTCGATCAACCAGGTCATCCAGCTGAGAGAAGGCGAACCGGGCATTCTCGCCGGAATTATTACCAAGCAGGACAATCTGAACGTGAGCGGCACGCCTGGCCTGGGCGAACTTCCCTTCATCAAATACTTCTTTTCCACGCAGAGCAAAGAGGTTCAACAGAATGAGATCGTCTTTCTGCTGATTCCTCACATTGTGCGTGAGTCGGTGATTACAAAGCTGAACACGCGCGCTATCGATACCGGCACGCTGCAGGATATCTCGGTAAGACAGGATGCGAACGCGGATGATCGCAGTGCAATCTGAGCAGAGAGTGAATCCGGCGCGGCCTGCAACCCCTGCCGGAGCTGCCAGTGCGGCTAACGTTGCGTCGTCGGTGGTGGGGCAGATGGGCCAGGAGGTACAACGTCCACAACCACCTCCTCCGGGAGCAGCCCAGGCGCCAGCGACGGCTGCGGCCCAGGCACCGGCGGGTCCTCCAGTGAACCTGACAGTGGTTCCGGCCAACTCCAACGCAGACGGTTGGCAGCACCTTCCAGGTAGCGGTGATGCTGGCGAACGCGAAACGATATGCTACTCGGTGCCGCTGCAGCTGCAGTTCAATCCGGCGGTGTTGCAACTGGTGAATGTGGACGCAGGCGACTCCTGAGCCGCGACGGCCAGGCGGTGGCGCTCTCGCACCGCGACGATGGCAGCGGCATGGTCACGATATCCACGTCGCGGCCGCCCGGAGTGAAGGGAGTGAATGGGCAGGGCAGCGTGTGCACGCTGACGTTCAAAGCCGTCGCCGCGGGCGACTCCAACCTGGCGCTGGTCAAAGTAGGCGCTCGTAACAGCGCTCAGGCCACGCTTCCGGCCGTCGGTTCGCAGGCCGTGGTGCATGTGAAGTGATTGCGATGGCTGGCCTTCGAGGAAGGGACAGCGCGCTCCGAACGGTACAGACGGAGGCGAAGGGCGAGACTGGCCTGACTCTCGTCGAACTGATTATTACCGTGGCGATCGTTGCCATCCTGGCTACTGCTGCGCTGCCGATTGCGCGCTTCCAGGTGAAGCGTGAGAAGGAACGCCAACTGCGACGAGACCTGTGGGAGATGCGCGATGCCATCGACCGTTACAAGGACGCGGCCGACAAGGGCGCTTTTATTACCAAGGCAGACAGCATGAACTATCCGCCGGACCTTGAGACGCTGGTGAACGGAGTGGATGTGCTGGACAAGAAGGTGAAGTTTCTGCGGAAGATTCCGGTGGATCCGATGACCGGAAACGCGGACTGGGGGCTGCGATCCAACCAAGACGATCCGGATTCGGACTCGTTCGGGGGCCAGAACGTCTTCGACGTTCACAGCAAGAGCACTGGAACCGGGCTGGACGGGACGAAGTACTCGACATGGTGACGACAGGGCCAAATCGGAGAGCGAGGCGCGAAGAGGGGTTCACCCTGATCGAGCTGATGATCGTGATGATCGTCATCGGGATCCTGACGGCGATTGCTGTTCCTGCCTATACCACCGTACATTCGCAACGCGAAAGAGGCGACGCTGCGAGAGGACCTGCGCACCATGCGCGGCGCGATCGACGCCTATACGGTGGACAAGCAGAAGGCTCCGCAGAGTCTGGACGACCTGGTCCAGTCGGGCTACCTGAAGGCCATGCCAAAGGATCCTTTTACCCAGCGGACGGACACCTGGGTGCCGAGCCAGTCGGACATGATGAGCACCCTTGACCAGACGGAGTCGGGGATCAACGACGTCCATTCCGGGGCGCAAATGAGCTCTTCGGACGGGAGTTCGTACTCGACCTGGTAGGCGGGGCGAGGGGGGACTTCGACCAAGCTCACTAAAGAGCGCATACTACGTCCAAGGGTAGTGGAGCTGCGTTCTTCTGACGGTCGGCAGGAAGCGGCCCCCCATCCAGGAGATTCCCCATGCGTTCTCTAGCGCAGCTTGGCCTAACCACTCTGTTGACCCTCTCCACGCTTGCTTTTGCCCAGACTCCGACTTCGGCGACCGGGAGCGGAGGGACGACGGGTGCTCAACCGCCTGCGACGACTCCGCCTGCTGCGACGACTCCGACGCAGGCGCCTGCGGCTCCTACGGTGGACACCGACGACGACAACAAGCCGCCACCGCCGAGGACCAAGGATAACGCCGCAAAGACGAAGCAATCTTCGACGGCGAACACTCCTGCTACCACCACTACTACTACCACTACTCCTGCGGCAGATACTCGAATCCGCTCCCGCGGCAGGCTCTACGCCATCGACAGCTTCTACACCTGCGACGGCGGATGCTACGGTTTCGTCAGACTCTACAACTGATGCCAAGGCAGACTCTAAATCCAAGTCCAAAGGTAAGCCCAAAGACGACACAACGACCGCCAAGGACGACGCGCTGCCCTCGCCCGGCGAGGCGCTTGACCCGCACATCAAGCCGGGCAGCGAGGACGACGTGAACGCGGTTGGGAACCGGAACATCGGCGGCCGCGGTTTGGGCAACTGGTACTCGGTCGACTGGGAGATACGGAACGGCAAGCAGTACTCGATGGAGATCGAGAAGTCAGCTCACCTGGTCACGGATCCGGTGGTGGTCGAGTATGTGAACCGCATCGGGCAGAACATCGTGAAGAACTCGGACTGCAAGGTGCCGTTCACGATCAAGGTAATCGATTCGGATGAGATCAACGCGATGGCGCTGCCGGGCGGGTTCTTCTATGTGAACTCCGGGCTGATTATGGCCGCCGACGAGGAGGCCGAACTGGCCGGAGTGATGGCGCATGAGACGGCGCATGTCTGCGCGCACCACGCGGCTCGCGAGATGACGCGCATGAACTACATGCAGATCGGCGAGGTTCCGCTGATCATCATGACGCAGGGCACGTGGACCGGCTACGGCATCTACGAGGCGATGCAGCTGGCGATCCCGGTAACGTTCCTGCAGTTCTCGAGGATCTTCGAGGCCGAGGCGGACTGGCTGGGCCTGCAGTACATGTACAAGGCCGGCTACGATCCGCAGGCGTTTGTGCAGTTCTTCGAGAAGATCGACGCACTCGAGAAGCATAAACCGGGGACACTGGCGAAGGTGTTCGCCGATCATCCGCAGACTCCGGACAGGATTGCGCACTCGGAGGAAGAGATTGCGACCATTATGCCTGCGAGGCCGGATTACGTAGTCACGACGTCTGAGTTCGACGACGTGAAGGCTCGGTTGGCGCGGATCGAGAACAAGCGCAAGATCAACGATCCGAAGAATGGCAACAAGCCGACGCTGCGACGCGCGGGCGGGACGAATAATGACCCGAATAATCCGAACTCCGGCAGCAGCACGACGGATGACCGTCCGACGCTGGGGCGACGGAACTAAGGCTCGCCCACAGGATACCCCCCACCCCCTATTGCCCGGACGCAAGTGGTCTGTTTTCTGGAGTCTGGGCCAGATGACCATCTCCAAATTATTCTAAACAAAGGGCTTATCGCTAAATTCTTCCAAACAAACGAGTTAGGTTGCTATTTCTCTCTTTCTGGCACGAAAAAGGCCCGGCGTCTCCGCAGGGCCTGTCTTGTTTTCTAATCTTCTGGTTCTATTTTACCAAGTAGCATAAAACTAATGGGCACTTTTCTTTGTTTTGCTAAGTGCTGATGTGGGTGTAGTTGCTGGATTTTTTGCAGAGGTGGGGTCTTGACAGCGTTTTGGCAGGGGCTCGCACGGGGGCTGGAGCGAGGCAGCAGATAAAATGGAGAGATGGCGATGATTGCAGAGAAGACGGGTGCGGCGAAGCATACGACGGGTTACACGGATGACCACGCGGCGGCGGGGCTGGATGCGAGCTTTCCGGAGATTGAGACCTGGCAGAACCAGTTCGCGGCTTACGAGATTCTGGTGGACGATCCGGAGTTTACGAGCGTGTGTCCGAAGACGGGGCTGCCGGACTTTGGGCGGATTACGATTCGTTACATGCCGAAGGAGCGATGTCTGGAGTTGAAGTCGCTGAAGGAGTATTTGTTCGTGTATCGGAACCTGGGGATATTTCAGGAGAACATCGTGAACCAGGTGCTGAATGATGTGGTGAAGGCCTGCGATCCTGTTTGGGCAGAGATTGTGGGGGATTTTCGGCCGCGGGGTGGGATCTCTACGGTAGTTACGGCGCGGTTTCCGCGGAAGGAAGAAATGCGGTAGCTGAGAATATCCAGAAATTGACTTGAGCCCGGCCGGTTTATCCTTTACAGAATACCGCTTGCCGAGTTGCGTATTTACGCCAAGTAGTCTTATATAAGCCCTGTAGGTCGGCCCTGTAACTTCGAAATTCCGGTGATCCGGGATCATTTTATTTGGAGGGATTTATGGCGCCGATCGAAGGTGATTCATCGAGTGCATCTGTTGCGGGCGTTCTAGGTACAAACAATGCCGGGGGTGCAGGAGTCCTTGGCACGAGCGCTAATTTCGTGGGCGTATACGGCCAAAGCACTGATCCGCATAACGCGGGAGTAATGGGAGTCAACGACATCGGCTGGGGGGTTACGGGCAGAAGCGCTACGAACACCGGCGTCTCCGGTGAAAGCGCTAAGGGAGTCGGCGTACACGGCATTGGCGGACGGCTCGCCGGGCTCTTCGAAGGTCCCGTGAAAATTACAGGCGAATTATTTGTCCAGGGGAATGTGAGGGTCGCTGCTGGTTCCGACATCCTGCTACTGGGTGCGGACTGTGCAGAGCAATTCGATATGGTCGGTGGCACACAGGTGGCGCCGGGGACGGTGCTCGTCATCGGGAAGGAAGGCGCGCTCGAAGAGAGCAGTCTGCCCTACGATCGGAGGGTTGCCGGTGTTGTCTCGGGTGCGGGCGAGTTCAGGCCGGGCATTGTTCTGGACAAGCAGGAGTCTGACGTTGCGAGACAGGCGATCGCATTGATTGGCAAGGTCTACTGCAAGGTGGACGCAGACATCGCTCCGATTGAGATTGGCGACCTGCTGACTACCGCATCCAGGCCTGGCCATGCGATGAAGGCGCAAGATCCTTCACGGGCGTTCGGCGCTCTGCTGGGCAAGGCATTGCGGGCTATGCCCGATGGCCAAGGGATGATCCCGGTTCTGGTTGCCCTGCAATAGGAGCCCACACATGCCTTTTTACGCGTTCAGACTCAATTCAATCTTTGTGAACAACCCGAGAGGGAAGGTTCCTGACGACGACATCGTCACCTTTCAGGTTGTGGTGAACAACGTCGTTCGCGGTCAGGGAAGCATTCTTTTGACCGACCTTGCGGCGGGTGCGCTGATACCGCTCGTTCCACCACCGAGCTCGACGTATACCTTTACTCCTTTTGCTCCGAACCCGGACACTGCAACGAACATCAATGTTGACTGGATTATTGGGCCGATGCGGATCGCTCCGACAGATGGTGTAACGATCTCCTACTCGGGAACAAACATAAGCGACAATTATTCCGGGCCTTCTCAAAAAGATCAGGATGATCTGGAGATCAGAATTTTAAATGCGTTCTACGGTGCGCTTTGGGGGCAGGTAACAGAGGGACCGTGGGGGGCTGCTCTGGGATCTGTTCTTACTCAAGGTTCAGAGATTCTGGGGAAGATATGGGACGTACTGGGCGTGCTCAAGGATCCTGTCGGAGAGCTTCTCAATGCCCAGGAGCAGGGACCGTGTAATGGTGCCGTGTTTGCAAGTGCGACGCAATTGACCGGCTCTGAGATTGCGAAGCTTACGTTCGCGCCTCATTCCGACTACGCCTCTCTTGTCGATGCTCTCGAGTTTCCGATTGTGGTTCACCTAGATGATTCGGCCAATCACAGTGCGAACTGTGGAGGGGTTGCACACACGGATGTTTCGTTCTCTGTTTTGCAAATATCTGAGGTGTCGGTCCGGCAGTATATCGGCAGGAATAATCAACTCCTGAACCCGGAGAACGGAATTCGGCAGTACGCGACTGTGGGCAAGGCGGTTGATCTGTATAATCTGCTGCAATTGACGCCATAGGTGGTTTCTACTCCATCACATGTTCCAAAGATCGAATCTTCCGCGATACCGCATGTTGTATCGTGGTGCGGGGGTTCCATGTATGACGTCTAAGTTTGTCCTTGCAGTCGGGCTACTGATGCTGCCAGCAGTCGCGGCGTCGGGGCAGGGCCGCGCGCGCTGGTCGGAGCAGCAGGCCAATGCCCATTATCTGCACGGAGTACATGGCGCGCGGCGCGGGGAGCACCTTTGACGGATCGCTGCCGATTGCAAAGAAGTACAACGTAGGTGCCATCAACTGGGGGCTGGTCGCGGGCAAGACGCAGACTTACTACCCATGGGATTCATGGGACCGGCCGTACGTCAGGCAGCAGCCTACTATCTGGTTTCATGAGGTGTTTCGCCAGGACGACAGTCCGTATCGGCAGCACGAGGCCGACCTGATACGGCAGCTTACCGGGCGGGGCACGCCTCTGTCGGTAACGGCGGTACGGTAACGGGGGACTCTTCGCGCTGGAGGAAACCCAGTGACGCAAATTCAGGTCATCCTGCTATCCTCATCGGCAGATGCCTTCTGTGACCAAGCCCAAGACTTCGAATGGTTCGGCTGCCGGCGCGACGGTGGCGCTGGTGCTGCTGACGGCGATGAATTTTGTGAACTATCTGGATCGCTACATTCTGCCGGCGGTGCAGGAGCAGGTGAAGAGTGATTTCCGGCTGACGGATGACCAGATTGGGTCGCTGACGCTTTGGTTCTTTGTGGCTTATGTGCTCTCTTCGCCGATTACCGGTTGGCTGGGGGATCGGTTTCCACGCAAGCCGATGATTGTGGTCGCGGCACTGGCGATTGCGGCGATGAATTTTTTTACGGCCAGCGTGCAGGACTATATGTCGCTGAACCTGCGGCATGCTGCGCTGGGCGTGGGCGAGGCGAGCTTTGGGATCTTTGCACCGGCGCTGCTGGCTGATTTTTATGCCGAGAGCAGACGCAACATTGTGCTGACGGTGTTCAATGTGGCGATTCCGGTGGGTGCGGCGCTGGGTTATCTGGCGGGCGGGAATATTGCGGCGAGCCATGGGTGGCGGATGGCGTTTATTGCTTCGGCTGTGCCGGGCGCGGTGATTGCGCTGCTGATTCTGTTTTTTATGAAGGAACCGGCGCGCACGGACACGGGTCATGAGAAGGCGAAGACAGACAAGGACTCTGTGCTGTCGCTGGCGACGAACAAGGCGTATTTGTGCTCGATTCTGGGGTATGCGGCGGTGACGTTTTCGCTGGGCGGGATCTCGTGGTGGATGCCGTCGTTTCTGCACCGGATGGACGGTCGGGACGTGGGCGCTGCCGGGACGATCATGGGCACGATCACGGTGGTGTGTGGGCTGGGCGGCACGGTGGTTGGAGGGCTGGTGGCGCAGTGGTGGTCGAAGAAGACGTCGAAGGCGCTTTACCTGGTTCCGGCGTTGAGTGCGCTGCTGGCGGTGCCGCCGGCGGTGCTGTGCTTCTTTGGGCCGAAGAGTGTGACGCTGCCGGCGCTGGGGGTGGCGGTGTTTCTGATTTTTCTGGGGACAGGGCCGGTGAATGCGGCGACGCTGAACGCTGTGCCGGGTCATCTGCGGGCGACGGCCATGGCGGGACAGTTGTTTACGATTCATGTGCTGGGGGATGCTTTCTCGCCGAAGCTGATTGGGTTTATCAGCGATCGATCGGACCTGCGGCATGGGCTGGCGGCGACGCTGGTGACGATGGTGATTGCGGGGGTGATCTTCTTTGTGGGCGCGCGGTTTGCGCCGAAGCTGCACTCGAGCGTGGGTGAGGATGCGGCGCCGGTTGCCGCGGGATGAGCATGCTGGTGGCGCAGGTGCTGGCGTGGGGGATTGCCGCGGTGTGGGTGTGGAAGGCGGCGGAGGCCTCGTGGGGATTGCCGCGGGTGACGAACCTGATGCGGCCGGAGTTCGACGTGGCGCCGCGTGGGGATCCACGGGTGGTGGTCGTGGTGCCGGCGCGCGATGAGGGTGCGAGCGTTCGTGAGTGTCTGACGAGTTTGCTGGCGCAGGATTATGCGAATCTACGGATTGTCGCGGTGGATGATCGGTCTTCGGATTCCGATGCGACGGGTGGGATTATGGATGAGTTGGCGGTCTTGTTTCCCGATCGACTGAGGGTCGTGCATATTACTGCGCTGCCGGAGGGTTGGCTGGGCAAGACGCATGCTCTGGCGGCTGGGGCTCGCGAGGCGATTGCGATGATGGGTGCTGAGTATCTGCTGTTCACGGATGCGGATGTTTTCTTTGGGCCGGAGGCGGTGCGGCGGTCGGTGGCGCAGGCGGTGGCGATGGGGGCGGACCACTTTGCGACGATGCCGACGCTGATTCTGCGGTCGGCAGGCGAGACTATTCTGCTGGGTTTTATGCAGGTGATGGGGGTGTTGGCGGCGCGGCCGTGGAAAGTGGCGGATGCGAAGGCGCGGGATGCGATTGGGATTGGGGCGTTCAACCTGATGCGGACGGCGGCTTATCAGGAAATGGGAGGATTTGAGGCGCTGCGGATGCAGATAGTCGAGGACGTGACGCTGGCGCGGCGAGTGAAGAAGCGCGGGATGCGGCAGAGGGTTGCGTTTGCGCCGGGGATGGTGACGCTGCACTGGGCCGCCGGGGCGATGGGCGTGGTGAATGGGATGACAAAGAATCTGTTTGCGGCGTTTGGGTTTCGACCGGCGATGCTGCTGGGGGCTTGCGCATGGGTAATGGTGTTCTGGTTGGGGCCGGTGGTGGGGCTGGGATTTGCGGCGACGCGGTTGCCAGCGGCGATTACGCTGGCTGCGATCGCGGTGATGTATGTCGAGGCGCGGCGCGTGGGAGGTATTCCGGCGTGGACGGCGGTAGCGTTTCCGGTGAGCGCGGTGCTGTTTTTGTACTCGATGCTGCGGTCGATGGTGGTGACGCTGCGAGCGGGAGGAGTGACCTGGCGTGGGACGTTCTATCCGCTGGCAGAGCTGCGGCGGAATGTGGAGAGGCTGCGCTGAGTGCTCCGAGGGTATCCCCTTCCCCCTATCAAAGTTGTTCAAAGTATTCAAAACATGTACTTTAAGTCCGGACTTCCGGTGCGTGAGTCCAAAAAAGTCTTGTAAAACAGGGGTTGATGCTGTAAAGTATTCATAAATTTAGGCTTATGAGGCTTGGCTCGGCTGGATTGTCAAAGACTGCTCCTGGGTACCTATGCGCCTGGGCGATAGTTCCAGATACGCAGCGGCTCAACGAATTGTTCCCGCTTTGCTTGTCATGCCCGATCCGCCATCACAAGCAATACGTCCCTTAGCCTTAATGAAACCGTCAATGACAATGGCTTGTATCACTTTGTTCATGGCCTAACTAAAGCACACTGGTGGATTATTGCAAGGTAGACTTATCCCCAATCGGGAGATCAGAAGAATGCTTAAGTTCCTGACTCGATGGAGCAGCTTTCGCCGTAATGTGAACTTTTGGGATTGGGTTCGCGACTCATATTCAGACAAAGATCTTCGACGGCTCGTTGCCGAAGCGACCGACTCCAGCCTTCTCGAGATATACAACCCATTCGACCACTCGACGATGAACATGAGCAGATTCGGATGGGAGGATCGGCGTACAAACCGTAAAGGCACTAATGAGCCGTTACGGTCTTGAGATTTGGTCTTGTTGCTTGGGTGCGGGTGGCTACGATCCCGACGAGGGTAGAGTGGGGGTTGCGTGTTTGTCGAAGCTTGACTTGGCGTTTCAGGTCCACGATCAGAACACATTTGAAGAGTTTCTCGTCAGGAATGCGCTCAAAAGAGCGGCGCAACAGATATTGAAGAGCGCAGTGAATGAGGAGATGAAGGATGGCAGAGGGGCAGAATTCACAAAGAAGTCGCACCATAAAGGGGCTTTCGACGGCTACTCCCTCATCGGAGTTCAATACACGTTCGATGGTTTACATGACGCGTGGCACATCACGGCGTATCCAATTCAGTATGGTGCGCCTATCAACCAATACTGGGTCCAGGATGGCGAGTTCCGGGAGATGAGCATTCATTTCGCTCACCCTGCATTGAACAGGAATCTTATCGAGGCGTTCGGCATTGCTGAGAACATCAGGCCAGACGAAAAAGGCGCGATCATCCATGCTCTCGATGAGTGGGAGAAACTCGAAAGAGAAAAGCTCCTCAAGGATTTCGTCTGAAACCCGTGTACTAATACGTACCAAATCGTCGAGGATGACCTGCGAAGATTTGTGATAGGTTGTGTCCACGTGTAGGGGCCCTCATCTTTTAGCTGGAGAGACCGATGGCGAGTTTTCTGTGGACGGAGCGAGCGAACTTTGGCCCTGGGGCTCGGCGTGGGGCGGCGATGGCGTACGATGCTGCGCGCGGGGTGACGGTGATGTTTGGGGGGGATGCGGGTACGGGAACTTTTCTGGGCGATACGTGGGAGTGGGACGGCAAAGTGTGGGCGCAGGTGTCGGATATGGGGCCGATAGCGCGCGCTTATACGGGGATGGTCTTCGCGGCAGATGAGAAGGTTTGTGTGTTGTTCGGTGGTCAACCGACAAGCGGCGGCGGATTAGGAGATACATGGCGATGGGATGGGACGGCGTGGACTCAGGTTCTTGACTCCGGGCCGCCGACTCGCAGGTTACATGGCATGGTCTACGATAGCAACCGCGACCGCGTGGTGTTGTTTGGAGGAATACCGACTGCCGGTGTGGGGTTAGGCGACACATGGGAGTTTGATGGGACGGCGTGGACCGAGCAGAAGGCGACAGGGCCGATCGCGCGGTCGGGGATGTCGATGGCGTTCGATGATGCCGGCAAATGGGTGGTGTTGTTTGGCGGGGCCGATGGCAACGGCAAGCCACTTGGAGACACATGGACATGGAATGGACAGGTTTGGGCGCAGATTGCCGAGTTCGGACCGGCTGCGCGCTACAACGCGGCGATGTCGGGTGGACAGGGAAGCCTGGTGTTGATGGGTGGAATCGTTTCGACCAGTCCGAAACCTTCGCCTGCGGGGGATACGTGGCGGCTGCCAACCAGTGGACACAGCTTGAAAACATTGGACCCGGACCGCTGAGCGAGACGTCATCTGTGTTGGATAGCGGGCGCAGCGTGATTGTGTTGTTTGGCGGCGTGACGTCAGGCGGTACGGTGACAGGGAATACATGGGAGGGCCCATTACCCTTGCCGCCGCTGGCTGTGCTGTCGGCCACACTGCAAATTGATGGGAACCTGCTTGTTACCTCGATTGCACTAAACCAGCCGGCCCCCAAAGGTGGGGTTTCAGTGAACGTGTCGTTGACTAGTCAGGGTCAAACAGTCGCGGGGTCGCCGACTCAACTATCGGCAGCAGCGGGACAGACTGCGGTTGGTACATTTGAGTCTTCGCTTCCAGCCGGGACCTACACGCTAACCGCCCAGATACCGGGAACGCCGGCCGTTTCCGGCTCGATCACCTTTTAAGCGACGGACTGGATGAAGCTCAGGCTCCTACCAGCTCGCCGACGCGGCTGCCGTAGCGCTTTTCGACGTAGTCGTCGAGGATGACCTGGAACTCTTCGACGATGCGGTCGCCCTTGAGGGTGGTGAAGAGCTTGCCGTCGACGTAGACGGGGGCCTTGGGCTCCTCGAAGGTGCCGGGGAGCGAGATGCCGATGTTGGCGTGCTTGGATCTCGCCGGGGCCGTTGACGATGCAGCCCATGACGGCGAGCTTGAGCTCTTCGACGCCGGGGTACTGCTTCTTCCACTCGGGCATGGATTCGACGAGGTAGTTCTGGATGCGCTCGGCGAGCTCCTGGAAGTAGGTGGAGGTGGTGCGGCCGCAGCCGGGGCAGCTGGTGACCTGCGGCATGAAGCTGCGGATGCCGAGCGACTGCAGGATCTGCTGGCCGCAGCGGACTTCTTCGGAGCGGTCGCCGCCGGGCGTGGGGGTGAGGCTGACGCGGATGGTGTCGCCGATGCCGGCGAGGAGCAGCGGCGCGAGGCCGGCGGTGGAGGCGACGACGCCCTTCATGCCCATGCCGGCTTCGGTGAGGCCGAGGTGCAGGGCGTAGTCGCAGCGGCTGGCGAGCTCGGTGTAGACGTCGATGAGGTCGCGGACGCCGGAGACTTTTGCGGAGAGGATGATCTGGTCGCGGCGGAGGCCGTAGCGCTCGGCGGCGGCGGCGTTGTCGAGGGCGGAGACGACCATCGCCTCCATCATGACGTCGCGGGCGTCGAGGGGCTCGGCGAGCTTGGAGTTGTCGTCCATCATCTTGGTGAGGAGGGCCTGGTCGAGCGAGCCCCAGTTGACGCCGATGCGGACGGGCTTCTGATGCTTGACGGCGACTTCGACCATGGTGCGGAAGTTGTCGTCGTCCTTGCGGCCGATGGAGCAGTTGCCGGGATTGATGCGGTACTTGGCGAGGGCCTCGGCGGTGTCGGGGTATTTGGCGAGGAGCAGGTGGCCGTTGTAGTGGAAGTCGCCGATGATGGGGGTGTTCCAGCCCTTTTTGCGCGGATGCCTTCGACGATGTAGGGGACGGCTTTGGCGGCGGCGTCGTTGTTGACGGTGATGCGGACCATCTCGGAGCCGGCGCGGGCGAGGGCGGCGACCTGCTGGACGGTGGATTCGACGTCGGCGGTGTCGGTGTTGGTCATCGACTGGACGACGACGGGGGCGTCGGAGCCGACGCGGACGCCGCCGATGTTGACGGTTGCGGAGCGGCGACGCTGAATGATTGGCATAGAGGCTCTCTGGGTCAATTTTATCATCGGCGGTGCTCGAGACGGGCATTGGAGCGGTTGCGGCTGGGTTGCAGATGTCGCGATACACTAGGGTTAGTGGCCCGGTAGCTCAGTTGCATAGAGCAGCGCACTCCTAACGCGAAGGTCGCAGGTTGGACTCCTGCCCGGGCCACCACAAAAACTGTCTAAAATGAATAATTTATAATGAGCGGAATGTATTGTCTCTGAATTCATTTTCTAGAATGGGATACTTTTGGGATACTTTAAGTAAGGTTCGCGTGCGATTGGTTGCGTTCCACTGCAGCGTCCTGACGTAAAGCTATTTCTGGAATGTGGACTAATCCTTGCACCTTCGCAGTCTTCTTCACCAGCACTCAGCTCACGATTCGTTCAGGATGATCGCAACGAGCATACTTACGCAGGTCCGCTACCGGGATCAGAACCCGACCGCCAATCCGTCCTTGTCGGCAAACGTTTCGAGGCCACAAGATAGTCCAGGCCACGCTGGCTAATAGACAGCAGTTGAGCGGCCTCTTCGCGGCTCACCAGCAGTTTGTCTTCCGGAGCCACAGTTACCCTCTGTGGGGGCTTTCTGCGCTGAGGCTTGAACGATAGCTCAGTCTTCTCCTGTTGCGACGACTTCAATCCGCCTCTGTCGAAATCAATGACTCTCTCTGCCGACATAATCCCATCCCCTCTACCAAAATTTTCGTGCTCGTCCGAAACTGCCCTGCGCTCTCTATGCCCCACTTGCAATAACGCCTTCATCTCTCCTCATTTACTGGCGTTCAAAGGCTCAACCCGAACCCCATACTCAACTCCACGTCGTGCTTCGGCGTCACGATCTTCGGCTGAGGTAAGGCAACAGCCTGTTCCGGCCTATAGGGCACTCTGCTGCGAAACATCATGCCCCAATGCCTTTGGCAACTTCTCCAGACTGTCGGTAAATATCTGCGCGTCAAATTGACCGCGCGAGATCGACACATATGCCATGCGGCTGTTGAGCAGATCCTTTGCAGCAAGCTCCGTGTCTACGTTGACCAACACACGCTCCGCAGTCTGGCCCTGGCTGGAATAGCTGGTTACGGCGTATCCATGATCGATATGCGGATGCTGCTGCGGATTGAACTCGACTTTGCGCTCATCATCCAACCGCAACCGCATCGTTCCATCCCGCCCAATGCTCTCCACCGTTCCCAAGTCACGATTCGCGATCTTCAATTCCTGGCTGGGCGCTGTGAACTGGATGCGATCACCCACAGAGAACTTCTTCTCCTGCCTCTCGGTACACAGAAACTCCGACCTGGCGGCGCGGATCATAGGTGGTCTGCTCCCCATTCGCCCGTGCCACCGTCAGAGTATTCGCCTGGGCGTTAACCGCAAGGACGCGGGAGTAGTCGCCCTTCTTGATGCCAGTTTCCTTCGATGAGCGCGAGTATCGCAAGATGTCATCGACCTGGTACTGCTGTGCCCAACTACGGTCCGCGCCGGTCATCTCCTGGCGCGGAACAAGCGTCCGCACGGAATTCTCTTGCCTGCTCACAAGTCCACGCGATTGCAGCTCATCATGTATCCGCTGATTGATCTCGCTGCGCGAACGGTTGTCCGGCGAAACAACAAGCGTGCCGTCAGGAGACTTGGCATACTCCCGCGCAATGGCCGCAATACGTTCATCGTGTCCCCTTACCTGATGTACACGGCCCTGCTGGTCAAGAATCTCGACGGCGGCTCCCACCTGGCCGCGTGCCAACTGCTCAACGACCTGTTTCAACTCTGGATCGCGCTGGCGAACGATGTCATTCAACGTGGCCGTCCGCATCCCTGCTTCTTGGAGTTGCGCGAACGGACGGCCTGCTTCGACGGCCTCATGTTGACGACTATCTCCCACCAAGAGCACCCGATCATTCCTATGGAGACGTTCCATGAACTCGTGCATCTGGCGTGTGGACGCAAGCGAGGACTCGTCTAGTACATACAAGCGCTTCTCTCCAGTGTCGGGCTGCGCCCCTTTCTCAAGGTGACGCTGGAGAGTTGAGGTGTCCATGCCGGCCTCAGCGAGCCTATGCGCAGCACGAGATGTTGGCGCGAATCCCTCGACCTTGTATCCCTGGGCTTCAGCGCCTTCGCGGACAACGGACAACGTCGTCGTCTTACCTGCGCCGGCGACGCCATCAAGTCCCACGATTTTCTCGCGACTCAGGAATATTTCATCGACCGCTTGGCGTTGCGAGCGATTCAATTCAGGATGGCGATCTTCTGTCCAAATTCGCAACTGCGGGGAAACCAACATCGGATCGCTATAGCTCCACTGATTCCCGCGCTGCATGTGACCCACGATCTCTCGCTCCATGCGCATCATCTCGGCAGTCGTATACAGCGGCGCTGCACGGCCATCTGCTCGCGCAATCGCCCGAAACTCACCACGCGCGACACGCTGCTCGAACTCCTGTCGAACCTCGCTGTGAGAAGCCTGCCCCATGCTTCGGGCTATCGCCGCTTGCAGGATTGCGCGTTCGTCCTGAACAGCAGAGCGTTCAAAGACATGGTTGCGCGAATACGTCACCGATTGTTGCGCCGTCTTTTCCGGTTGCACTTCATGGCGCGGCTCCCTGTGCCATTGCAACGACACGATCTGCCTGATGGCCGAACCTCGCTGCGAGTTCACGGTGCTGCTGCAACACTTCTTCCGGCGAATGAAGCTCCTTGCTATCGCGGGTGCGATGGGCAGCGACTTGTGCTGCGCCCGCACCCTCTCTACCGATCTCCTGCAGGTGTTCCTTGATCTGCACACGACGCGGGCTCGATGCCTCCAAATACTCCTGCGAATATCCCTTGATCTCAGGCTGACCATGCTTGCCGCGTTCAACCTCATATCCGAGACTTTGCAACTTCATCGCAAGCTCGGACCGGTACACGGTTGTCGCGTACTGTTGCGACTGGAAGAGGCTGCGCTCTTGCAATGCGCTCGTTTGCCCATTGTCCCGCTCGGTCACATTGAAGACGACGGCGTGTGTGTGAAGCTGCGGTGCGGCATAGCCATCCACTGGACGAGCGGTGTCATGCTCGAACGTAGCGGCGACAAACTTGCCCGTTGTCTCCGGCGCATGGACGTTACCAATGCGAGCCTGTGTGTACCGCTCCAACTCCTGCAACGCCACGCGAACACTTTCACGATGCGCCTCACGAACACGATCATCGCCACCCACAAGGGCCGTGAGCGAAACAGACTTGGGTGCGGAGAACGTCGCATCCCATCCAGCACGATGTTCTGAACTGGTGATCTGCTTGCCATATTGATTCTCGTAGGTCTTGGCGGGCTGGTGCTTAACGAGCTGCGCATCGCTCTCGGGATGCTGACCTTCACTCAAGCGAGCAAACTCCTCAGCCCCTACGTTGCCATGCAAGCCCCACTCCTTAGCGAGACTTCCTTGCCACTCGCTATGCCCTTGCTGATCGCGGCTCCAGTAGTTCTGGCGCTCGGAGGTGAACTCACGAGCGTGATACGTCCGTGCTTGTCCAGCAGACAACGATTTAGAGATAGTCAACATATTTGGCCCGCGATACAGCAGCTAGTTACTGTCTTGGTTCACATCGTAGCCGAGATTCGTGGATAAATGGGTCGCTATTGCTGAAATATTTTTCGGCCGATGATCGACAAAACCCCTATGGCTATTGGTTATTTCTATCTTTAGCAAAGCTATTAGCGGAGTAATGGGCCAGGGATTTGAGTGGCAATTACTCGACTAATACAACAGTTATAGCCGACTCAATGGAGACCCATTACTCTATTCGAGAACAGTCTCAAACAAGACCATCTCCTCGTGAGTTCGAACTGGTTTATCCCATGACTCAAGATGGGGACATTCAGCCTCTCAAATAGCTCTTGTCAAGCAGCGCTTCGAGACGAGTTGAAGGAAATTAAAGGGAAGGCTATCTACGCTGCTTGGAGTTGAGCGAAGAGTGCCAAGTTGATACGCGATTTGGTCTGGAATACAACAGAGACATCGGAAGTCTCTTCGTCAATCAATCCATTTCGATTCGTCCCACGGTTCTGATTGCGAATGCGCAGCACCCGATGGAGACGATCCGGGGAAGATAGTACGACGCTGAGATGGTGGTTTTGAGGAGTGAGAAGGGAGTGGAGTAGCGAGTTGCCGGGCAGTAGAAACCTCGCCATGAACTTGAGTCGATTCTGGTCGGTCACTCCGACGAACCGTTTCTGGATTTGGCAACTTCTTGAGACCGAATCTGCGACTGATTGCGGGCCCGACATTCGGCCACTTAAGCTCTGATTTCTGCTCACTAATCCAGTGGGCGATTCGCAACCGGATTGGAGCGACAATCCCATCTCGATTCTCGGTCCAATCCCTTCCATAATTCGATGACCATTGGGGCCCCGTAACCGCGCGTCGAAGCTGTCTCCATTCGTACCCGATGTCCCCTCTCATCACGAATGCCAAATAGGCGACGATCAGCCAAGCCGCGACACCATAAAGCAGCGGTTCATTGACGAGTCGGCGGAAACTTTCGCCGTCATAAAAATCTTCACGCAGGAGCTTTTCGACCTCGGTGGAATCCACGCTTTCGACTGCGGTTCTTTCTATGCCCGTCCATCCTTGTTCAAGAGCAAAAGACGAGAGTTCCAAAGGGAGTTCACTCCCGCTTCCCTCGGTGACATCGGGGGCGAACAGCCATTGTCTCTTACGCCCGGGAGCCGTCTCCATGAGCCATCGGATTTGAGTCCTGGCAGCAGGTTGATTTGCGTGTTCGGAACTGTGCCAATATGCGATCAGATAATACCGCTGTAGTGGCGGGACTTCCCACCGCAACCAAGCCCAGAAGCCGACTAACGGGAGGCATGGAAGGAGTGCCAAGATCAGCGCGATCCGCCAGGGAAAGGCAAACCGAATGCGGGAGAGTTTCATTACGGCTTGTCCGTGGGTTTGGGACTGTTCCGGAGACGCCTCTGCGCCATGTAATCCTGCGCCCTCTGCTCCTTAATAGAGTCCGAATAGGCTGACATCTTGCGTAGATCGTCGGTCGTTAGTGGACCTTCCGACGCTCTCGCAAACAGATTCAGCATAAGAGAGCGCATCCCCATAATCTCCGCCAGCAAGATCGGATCGGTTTGCTCCTCTGCACCAGCACTCGCGCGGGCGTGGGTAAGCGCCGCTTCGCGCAGCCATTCCGCCACCTTCTTACCGGCGTCGGCGGCCGCTGCCTCAACCTCACCGAACTCCGCGTCGTTAAGGCGCGTGGCTATGGATCTGGCACGGGACGTCTCATTTATCGAGACCGTAGATGCCGACGGCGTAACAGTTTCTTGCGGCTTGTCGTTACCGGAGGCCATGTGATTTGCCACCTGGAACAGATTGTCCCTTGAAGCGCTTTGATGCTTCCACCGCACCACCGGTTTCTGCAAACACCGCTGCTGATAAGAAATGGTGTTCGCTACAACGGCGTTTACGGCTGGAAACGCAAAAGCCCAAGCAATTGAAAGCAAAGGCGTTGTCAATCGTGAACTTTGGGCAGCTTTGCAGTTCCCGATTGGGGATGACGTGTCCACCTTACAACCGCTGCGCAGCAGCGCAACGTTTTGCTTTGACTACGGAGGCATTCGTTCCAAAGTTACAGTCTGAGGTATCTCGCACCAATCTGTAGAGAGTCGTGGCGTTGCCCGGTGTTCAGGATACGAAAAGGTCGCGACGCTCTTCGTCACTCAAAACCCTCGATCATCGGCTGAGTGAAACCCTCTGCTTCTTAATGGTACGGGCCGGTGCTGGTGAGCGTCTCGCGGGCTTCGCCTTCTTTGCCGGAGGCGGCACTCCAGCACTAACCGCTGAAGCAGGTCGCGCACAATTATCCGCATCCACTCCGGCATGGCTGACAGTCCGCTACGCAAATCGTCCTGAATGGCCAGCCCATGATCGGGGTCTTTGAGAATGGAAATAAGGCGCTTGCGGAGGCTTCCGTCATCGGACGGGAGCATGTCGCGCAGCCAATGGAGCGCCTGGACAATCGCATGGCCGACTTTGCCGTCTCGCGCGGCGCATACGACGCGCAAATCTTCACCAAGTACCGCGAGAAGCCGGGCGCAGCGGGCGGCCATAATGTATCGCACAGCAACAGCCTATGCGCCGGAGATGAAGCCAGAACAGAAGCAGGAGCAGGCTGTCACGCCGCTGCAGGAGCAGAGGGTGGATTCAGGGTTGAAGTGCAACATTTCCGAAAAGGAGATAGTTGCCTTTTGGCGAAGCATTATCAACATCTGGACTACGCGGAGCGTGTTTTGATCCAGACGCAGTTGAGTCTGGGGCTGAAGCCGTGCTTGATTGCGGACGGTCTGAAGCGCTCTCGGTCGATTCTGGTATGGGAGATACGGCGCAGCTGGATCGTGTCTTCTGGTCCACCAAGACCCTCAAATACTCTTCGTCTGACCCGAGGCAGCAGAGCCGAAGTCTGCAGTTGGGATGTTTGGACGCAGACTCGTCGTTCTGGAACTCGATGCGGTTGGGCAGGTCGAGGAGCTTTCCCACAAGACAGGTCAGCCCCGCAACGTCATCCGCTGCTTGATGCACGACGCTCACTCTTCTCCTCCCCGTCACGCGAGGTAAACGGCCACAGGTAGGGCGGTTGTTCTTGGCCGCTTCCGAGACCCTGCTCGAGATCGCTGCCGATCCATCCGCACCTGCACTGCCTCGTTCCAGCCGGCGGACTGGCGCTCGATCGCTTCCGATGGGTTGCGTCTAGGCGTGCCTTCTTCTTACCCGTCCCCGTGCTCAGCCGCATGTTCCGCGGCAAGTTGCTCGCATAGCGGAGTTCGCATGCTTTTGCACGAGACGCGCGTGAAGAACTCCGGGGCAAGTATGGGATCGGCTGGCGCACGTTTCTGGACGCTAGAGCGAATCCAATTTCGGCAAGAACGGATTCGAATCGACCGTTCACTTCGCAGCAGCTATTGCAAAGAGGGTCGCTGCGATTAATTTTCACGCTGAGAAGAGCGGACAATAATCATATGTTCGTCTTGCGATCTAAGTCTAGTATAATCAGCATTTATTAGCCACGACAATGTGAATTGTCAGGGGTAAAATATTTCCATGACAAATCAGCTCGTTTTGGCGGCTGTACCACCCGAAAGCAGGGAAGCGGAGCCCCTCCCCCTCACCCCGGCCCAGGCCCAGCTACGCAAGATGGTGCTGGACGCGGTTGCCTCGCCTCATTCTAAGCGCAACTACGCCAAGGCGCTCGACGATCTGTTCGCCTTCTGTGCCAGCCGGCCTCTCTCCCGGTCCTTATTAATGGAGTGGCGGGCGGGCATGGAGTCGTTGTCCCCTTCGACTATAAACGTCCGGCTCTCGGCTGTGCGGAAACTGGTGGGCGAGGCCAGGCGCAATAACATGATCGGATCGGAGGAGGCGGCCAGCCTGACCGACGTACCCAACATCAGCCAGAAGGGAACCCGGCTGGGCAACTGGCTCACCCGGGAGCAGGCCAAAGAGCTACTGGCTGTCCCCGACCGCTCTACTCTGAAGGGCAAACGCGATTACGTGATCCTGGCACTTCTGGTTGGCTGCGCCCTGCGGAGGAACGAGTTGGCCGAGCTCGACGTCGAGACCATTCAGCAACGAGAGGGAAGGTGGGTCTTGGCCGACCTTGAGGGCAAGGGCCGGCGCGTCCGCACCGTCGCCATCCCGATCTGGGTCAAGCACGGCATTAACGCCTGGATGACCGCGGCAGGCATCGAAGATGGCCGGCTGCTGCGTTCGGTCTCGAAGAGCGGGAAGGTCAATCGCGACACGTTGAGCGACTGGGCGGTTTGGTCGGTAGTTGAACAGTCATCGAAGCAAATCGGCATCGAGCACTTCGGCGCCCACGACCTCCGCCGTACCTGCGCCAAGCTGTGCCGGAAGAGCGGCGGCGATCTGGAGCAGATCAAATTTCTGCTCGGGCACTCGTCGATCCAGACCACCGAACGGTATTTGGGCTCGGAACAAGATATCGAGATCGCGGTGAACGATAATTTGGGTTTGTAAGCTGTAGCTTGGAGCGTGACGTGGGATCCACTTCGATCGCTGGAGTTGCGGGATCGCAGAGGAGCTAGACGGCTGCTTCACGTTTCGGCTACTCGGTCACATCGTTCGCTCGCATCCTGACGCTCTTGATTCGAAGAATCTGTTCTTCCGTGGTGCGCAGATTGACGTGATCCTCACCTTTGTCTTTGAGGACGCTTGCTTCGTTGAAATGAACCAAAACGAGCTTCATGCCGTCACGCCTGACGATCCGGTCTTGCAGGAGTCTATACGGGGTCACCACACCAAACGTAAAAAATCGTACGCTTGCGATTCGCGGATCGCCGACGCGCCGGATGAGCGAGTCGGCCTGAATTCAACTTCTGTTGTTTTCCCAATGGGAATGTGCCATTCTCCTGTTGGTAGCCAAAATGTCAGATGTGGTGATGCCAAATGTTCATGAAGACCAAGAAGGACGTGCAACCGGGGACGCTGGCCCTGATGGTGTTGAAAACGCTTGACGTGCTCGGACCCCAGCACGGGTACGGCATTGCCCGGCGGATCGAGCAGATCAGCGGCGACAAGCTCTTCGTTAACCAGGGCACTCTCTACCCGGTACTGCTGAGGCTGGAACAGGAGGGCGCGGTTGAGTCGGACTGGGGACCTTCTGAGAACAACCGGCGCGCCCGCTTTTATCGTCTGACGCGTGCGGGGCATAAGCTCCTCGAAGCCGAGAAGCGCGATTGGGAGCAAACCGCGGCGATCATTGCACGGTTCTTTGAAGTGAAAGCCGAGGATCTGGCATGAAGACTCTCAATCGATTCCTGATCCGTCTGCGCAATCTTGTCACTGGCCGGCGCGGCGATCAGAGGCTGCGTGAAGAGTTGGAAGACTACGTGGCGCGCGAGGCGGAAGCCAATATACAGGCCGGAATGAGCGAGGAAGAGGCGAGGAGGCAGGCGCGGTTGAAGCTTGGCTCCGCGGAGGTGTCGTTATTCCTTAACTTGTAGAAATGGCTGAATGGGGACCCAAATTATTCCCTAACCTGTAGAAAAGAGCTATTCCTTAACCAGTAGAAATATTCCTTTACCAATAGAATTCCACGACGTCTAGCAGGACGTGGTCCCAGCAAGTAGCTCTATCTCCGGCGCTCTTGCACCATCCGAGCTTTGACCGCCTCGCCTTCAAAGGCGAGCCTGCTCTTCGCAAATTGAACGGCCGATTGTTCTACAAGTAAAGGAACATTTCTACTAGGGCGTGTTCCCACTAGCGGAGAGCTTCGACGATGAGGGCGAAGTTGAGGAAGCCGAGGAACAGGACATCGAGCTTTTCGAAGCGGGAGAAGATTCTGCGGAAGCCCTTGAGCCGCCGGAAGAGCCTCTCGATCTCATTGCGTTTGCTGTAGAGGGCGCGGTCGTAGACCCAGGGATCGACGCGGTTGGACTTGGGAGGAACCACCGGGAGCATCCCCAGATCGAGCACCAGCTGGCGTGTTTCATCGCCCTCATAGGCACGATCCATCAGCATGGGAAGGCTGTAGCTTTTCACATTCCGTGTCATTTTCTGATCACATTATTTGTCGTGATTTATCACAATAAATGTCGTATACAGAGGGTGTGAGCATCCTGCTTAGCCCTTCGGTGCGGACGGATCACGACAGTTCTCAGGAACTGACGGCGTCTCAGTTGCTGCTGAGACAGATGGTGCTGAACTCTGTGACCGCGGCGAATACGCGTAGAAACTATTCGAAATCGCTAGACGATCTATTCGCTTTTGCCGCCGGACGACCTTTGACGCGTGCTCTGCTGCAGGAGTGGAAGGCGTCGATGGACAGCCTGGCAGCCTCGACCGTGAACGTGAAACTCTCAGCTGCTCGGCGCCTGGTCTCTGAGGCTCGGTGCAATGGGCTGATAGGCGCAGAAGAGGCGAGCAATCTGTCGGACATCCCGAACGTGGCGCAGCGCGGGAACCGGTTAGGCAATTGGTTAACGCGAGAACAGGCGAAGGATCTGCTGCGTGTGCCAGATCGCAGCACGTTAAAAGGGAAGCGGGATTACGCGATCCTGGCTCTGCTGGTCGGTTGCGCTCTACGCCGACGTGAACTTGCTGTTCTTGACATCGCGGACGTGCAGCAGCGCGAGGGAAGATGGGTCATCGCCGATCTGTGCGGGAAGGGCAATCGCATTCGGACAGTTGCAGTCCCGCTCTGGGTAAAAGCCGCCATCGATGCGTGGCTGACAGAAGGAGAACTCCTTGAGGGGCGAATCTTTCGTTCCGTAGCGAAGAACGGCACGATCTCTCGTTCGAGCCTTAGCGATTGGGCTGTGTGGTCGATCGTGCAGCAGTCGGCTGAAGAAATCGGTATGAAGCGGCTCGGTGCGCACGACCTCCGGCGCACCTGCGCGAAACTCTGCCGCAGATCCGGCGGGGATCTAGAGCAGATCAAATTCCTACTGGGACACTCTTCAATCCAGACGACGGAGCGGTATCTCGGCTCCGAGCAGGAAATCTCCATCGCGGTGAACGACAACTTAGGGCTCTAGTTTAGGCCTGACCAATCACAAGGCTTTCGCGCGCCAGCAAGACCGATTCTGTTGTAATGGTGTCGATGTTGTTCGCGTCGAGAACTCGCTCAATCTGCGCGAGAAGCCGCTTCAGCAGTCGGAAGTTGCCCGCCGTCATGCGGATGATCGCCGCCTTGACCTCTGGTGTCATCGGCTCAGTTGGAAGACGGACCCCGCGAGGAGTCCAGTGATCATCCAGCAACTTCTCGATCTCCGTTTCGCCGAGCGGCCGGAACTCGTGCACAAAGCCGATGCGGGAGTAGAGCTGCGCAAACCGTGCGACGCGTTGCTCGATGCCAGGCATGCCGATCAAAACCAGACCGGCTGCCCCCTCGTCGAAGATTGCACGCAACTGCTCAAGGCTGTTCATGCGTAGCCGATCTGCCTCATCGACAACGATGAGCGTCGTCGGATCAGCTAGAGATTTTTCCCGTGCCGCATAGTCCGCGAACACTTCCATGTAACTAGGCTTCAGCGAGGCGACATCAGTTCTGTCTTTCACCGGAAGATCGAGGTTCTGAGATCTACAAGCTTCGTCGCGGTCGCGGAGAGCCTTGAGCGTCGCCTGAGCTTCGCGTCTCAGCGGCCACCTCACCATGCCGGCCAAAGTCTCACGGGCTCGCTTAATGTCACTATCCACGCGCGACGGCGAGTTCATGACCATAGGCGTGTAGAGCACGGTGTCAAGCGGTGGAACTAAGGGTGTCTCTTTGATCGCGGAATCGTAGGCGCCGATCGCATCGTTCCTGCTATACCGTGAAGCCGACAGCGTCTTGCCGACGCCCGGTGGGCCGAAGCAGAGACCGATGTAACGGTACTGGCGACAAGCATCGCAGAATTCAACGAAGCGCCGATACTCCAACGTCTCGATAAAATCCGCGCTATTCGTTCCGATAGCGCTTGAGTTTGGGGGTAGCGGGCTGGATTGCAACGGTGCTGTTGGCATCTGGCTCCTTGGATACATGTCCGCGTTTCAGATCGAGTAAAGCATCGACGGCTTGTTGTCGGTTCTTGAGGATGCCCCGGAGTTCATTCCTTCGCTGGTTACGCGACCGGACGATCTCGCGAAGGGGCACCACCGCACCAGTCAATTCGGCTGAGATTGCCCGGCACAGGAATTTGTCTCGATAAAAGACCCGAACTTCGCCCACGTCCCGTGGGTCGTAGCGCACTGTGATCGACTCGCCCACGTACGCCGCTAGAACAGGAGACAAGTATCGGAGGCGATGAAAGTGGATACCATCAGGGCGGACTTTGCGCTCTTTCGCTTCGTGCACCAGCAGAAGGTCGAGCCTTTCCTGCGAATCCAACATGCGAGGCAGAAACCCACCCTTTTCCCAGCGCTGCACTGGTGACAGCTCACCTGCCTTGTTCGGCCTGCAGTGATAGGTGTGCAGGAGAAACGCTTTGAACAAGGCATCGAATGCATCTAGCGTGAGGCTCGGCTTACGTCTGGACTTGCCGGCATAACCGTCGAGTGTGCACAGAAACATCTCGTTGACCGTGCGGAAGAATCGCTCGATTCTGCCACGTCCGCGTGGCTGCCCGGGTGTTGAGAACACGAGTTGCATCTTCAGATCCGCCGCAACGTACTCCATGTGCCGCGATGTGAAGTCGGAACCGTAGCACCACACGAAGCACCTGGAAGGTAGTGTTTGAGGAAGGCAGGAAGTCGGGTCGAGGGAGCGTAGCGACCGAGATCCGACTTCCTGGGCCATGGCTGGCCGTAGGTCTCCTAAGCTGAACGTATGCCTACTTTCACTTCAGGAGAGAACCAGCCATGTCCCTTGTCCAGCCTACTCAACCGTCCGCCGTTCTGGTAGCGATCGATATCGCCAAGCTCCGTCACGATGTGCTGATCGAAGCTCCAGGATGGAAGAGCCGCAAGCGCCTGATCCTGCTCAACACCGCAGCCGAGTTCCGTCTGTTTGCTGACTTTCTTCATGGCCTGAAGCACCCGGTGCGTGTCGCCTTCGAGGCCACCGGCAACTACCATCGGCCCGTTGCCCACTTCCTGAAGAGCGAGGGATTCCATCTGGAGTTGATTGCCTCACTCGCTGTGGCCCGTACCCGTGAAGCGATGCATAACTCGTGGGACAAGAACGATCCGAAGGATGCCCAGGTTCTGCTTCATCTGCTCAAGACAGGCGTGACCCAGCACTACCATGACCCGCTCGCGAACCAGATCCATGACTTTCAGGAACTGTCGCTGACCTATGCTCAGATTTCGCTGGAGAAGACACGGACGCAGCATCGGCTCTTGACTCATTACTTGCCGCTCTACTTTCCGGAGATCGAGCGGTACTATCATGCCTCGCGTTCTGAGTGGCTGCTTGCCTTCCTCCAGGTGTTCCCCACACCGGCTCTGATTGCACGTCTCTCGATGGAAGACTTTGTCCAGCAAGCCTGGACGGTCGTCGGACGCAAGGTCAGTAAACAGCGGCTACTGGAAGATATCTACCGCACGGCTCACACCTCGATCGGGATCCCGGTCGAGGTGGACTCAGAAGCAGTCGCCATGTTCCGAGTTGTGCTCGGCGAGATGATCCGCCTCTGCCAACTGCGCGATCAGCTGGAACAACGTGCTGCGCTTCACCTCAAGGAGAACACCGACTCCCGCCGGCTTCAGCAGATCCCCGGCATCGGTCCCATCCTGGCGCTGACCATCCTTGCCGAAGCCGGCGATCTGCGGCGTTTTAGCCATCATCGGCAGTTCCTCAAGTTCTGCGGTCTTGATCTCTCGACTCAGCAGTCGGGCCAGTTCCGGGGCGCCACCAAGCTGTCCAAGTATGGCAACGCACGCCTTCGCTGTGCCTTCTGGATGGCCGCCACTGTGGCGGTGCGTCTGCGTGAGAACAGCTTCCGGGACAAGTACGAACGATATCTCCGGCGTGATCCCTTCAGTGCCGATCGCAAGCGCATGGCGTATGTCGCCGTGGCCGCCAAGATGGCGCGTGTCGCTCATGGGATCATCAAGACCGGAACCGACTTCCGTTGCTTCCATGAAGCAGCGGCGCCAAGTGGAAGAGCCGCTTCACCTGGGCCGTCGAGGCCGTGAGGACCTCGTAGATAATGATCCGGCCTTCCACTTGGTTGAGATTTCATTTTGAGTACAGTGGAGACTGCGCACCCCGGCAGATCTTGTGTCGCTATGGTCGAACGCTCAGCCCTTGCTCGTGGAAGCCACTTGGAGGTACAGTCGTCATCAATCACATCCCATGCGGGATGCTAAGGGACCTTCTCTTCTCTCAAGCTTTTCTTTCCCGTGTTAGTACGTTATCGGTGTAGAGTACGTCCGGGATGCCGCAGATCGGCCAACGCGCATCCGTCTTTCGCCAGATTGCCTGGCGCAGCGCAAGGCTTGTCCTTAGGATGGATGGTGGCTCGAACCCAAGGTAGTAGCCTGCGATGGCTCGGCTGTAGTCATCAATCACAATGGTGAGCCAGGGCTTTCCAGTCGTCCCATCCTCACGAAGAAGCTGAATCCTGAGTTGCGCATGATCGGCCTGCCAAATGGCGTTGGGTCCAGCTGCTTCGCGACGATGAACCAGGTCGAAGCGCTCGCAATACATTCGGGTTCCACTGTGCGCCAAAGTCATCAGGCTGATCGGAATCGCCTTCACCACTCGATAGACAGCTGGATAACTTGGGAGCCGTTCGCCGGTCTTCGCCGCAAATTCCTGCAACTCTCGATAGATGGCAGAAATGGGAACCCGAGGCCTTTCGAGCGCCAGGCCCTCAATGGTTTCAACCATCTTCTGCGACATCGCACGCTTGCTTCCGCGGTCCACGCGCTGCTTCTGTGCAAGAGCCTCCAGACCCAGCGCTGCGCTGTTCTGAGATTGACGTCGGCTTGCCCCGCAATCGATGCGAGTGTTCTTGCGCCTCGCAGGAACGGCTCAATCAGCCTATAACGCTCCAAGGCACGACTCTCGATTGGAACCGCAACTTCACCACCCTCGGTCATGCGTCGAAGGATACGACAAAGAGCGTGATAAAAATACGACATTTATTGTGATAAACGACAACCCTGAGCGCCCGATTTCCGGCAGGATGAATCGATGGACGTACAAATAGGCATCGCACGACAATATCAGCAGCGCGGTTAGGGAGACTATCAGCCAATCGATACCTTTCAGAAGCGAGATATCTGTGGAGTATCAGGTCAAAGGATAAGACGTGGCCGATCAACGAACTGCCTCTATGAATGGTCTGGAATGGCTTGCCTATTGCGCCTCGGAGTGCCACTACCCCTCGTTCCTGATCTACGCGCGCGAGGAGTGAAATTTTTGCCCTTAGTTTGAAGTATGACCAGGATGCCAATTAAGTTGCCGAACGCTGCGAAAATGCCCGCATAGACAACTACCAAGACCAGCTTCGCGAGCCAAAGCTGAATGTCCCCAAAGTGACTCTCGATTTCGCCTGGATTGTATGTGAGATTTTTCAAACAGTTCTCCACACCCGAATCTTCGCAAGGTGGGGTATGTGGTGTATAAAAACCTACTACAAACGTATGTGTCTTTTGCCCCCTATCAAACGTGACTGTTTTTAGCAGGAACATCTCTGACGCGGCGAATGCTAAAACCAGAATGGCGCACAAGTAAAAACTGCGCATAGCTTGGTGCTGTAAAGCCTTTTTTGACGTATTCGCAAAAACCCTCAATTCCACGAATGCCGCAGCCAAAGCAACTGCGATGCAACTCAATGGGATCGCGACTTCTCTTATCGGTAGCGGAACGAGCGCGAGCAAACCTCCAAACGAGGACGGACTTACCTTACCCAGCAGCGGTGCCAGCGCTACAGGAACACTGAGACCGACGCTAAGGAGAGTTGATACCCATTTACGAGTTATAGGAGACATTCATTTACCTAACGTTACACGCTGCATACTTAGTGTGATCTTCCGCCGTTAGCTCTGTGCAAGTCACTTCTTTGCCGGAGTTGTCAACAAAATTCAGCCGGGCAGCATACGCTTTCAGCCCTGGCCCGCTGGTGCTGTACCAGTAGAGTCCCCTGTAAAGATTTGGGCCCGGTGCGTTTGTTCGCCCGCTAAATTCAGCCTTATTTCGTTGTGCCTGAAGCGGCGTTGCGATTGTGATTTGTATCCCCGGTGGTGTGCTGTCAATTTGCGGTGAGACCACGAGATCTTCTGACGTTGTATCAATGAGCACGTGTGCATCATCGGAGAACGCGAAGGCATCCTTTACCGAGACGTCCTTCTTCGCGCGCATCTGATTAATTCCGCCTTCGAGGTACGCGGCTAATCCGCTAAAACCTAGCGCACTGACGTCTGACTGTAGCTTGACGACATCCTTTATCAGGCTTGATACGACCTCTGTAGCAGAATTGGCTGGAGGTAGAGCACTCACTATTAAAGTGTTTACATGATAATTTTCGTATGCCGCCGTTTGATCCGCTGCCCGGCGCGCTAAGAAGTCCGGTATATGTACGCCGAAATCGCGTCTGTAGCTTGCTGTTGCGGAAAGATACTGGCGATCACTTCGAACTGAAAAGTCATGCAGTCGTTGTTTATCCGCCTCTACCACTTTGTCCGATCGCGGCACATAGCAAGACGGGGTCTGCCCGCAGCTGAACGAAATCATAACCTGCGATAGCTTTTTTTCGGTTTCATCCCGCTTTAGCCGATACTTGTCGAATATGCTGGGCTTTGGCGGGGGTGACCCCTGCGCAGAGTTTTCGTTCTGCGCTGCGCACGGGGTGACTATCATGACAATGACTGCGAGAAGCAGGCACCACGAACAAGGCGCGTTTCTGACAAACATTACGAAACCTCGTTTCGATTAAATGAACTCGCTTTTCAAAGAATTGTAGTATACCCCCACTCTGGGGGTCGCTGCACCGCTTCCGATCAATCAGGCGTTTTGTCTATCTCACCTCCTATTTCGCCTCAACCAGGTACTTTGCCCCAAACTGCGCACCCAGCCCATCGCGATCGTGCCCGTTTCCTGTTGAAGCTCGGAGGGACTGCTGTATCGCCGTCAGTTGCTGTAGTTTTTCCTTTACTTGTAGAACAACCGAACATGAAATTACAGAGCCGCAAAGTCGCTATGCTGGATGCCAAAGCTGCTTCCGACGTAGGCTGGGAAACAGCCGCTGAGCGATCCGATGCGAGGGACAAACTGCTCGACCGCAAGGCCTTTCAGGCCCGTCGCCGCCGCTGGAGAGCCGACCTGCTCGACCGGAGGGTTCTACTGGTTTGAGCCCTTTTCTACTAGTTACGGATCAGGATTTCTACTGGTTAAGGGTAATAATCGTCAGTAGAATTGCGCTTTTCTACTAGTAAAGGAAAAAGACTAGGCAGTATGCGTTGTTCCTGCGGGGGCGTGGGCGGACCGAGGATGCTGCCGTGGTCGAGCGAGAGTTGCGTCAGGTGGAGGCCGTTGTGGACGTGGGTTCTCTTGCAACGCGCCCTGCTGCCAAAGGAAACGCGGGGCTGCGTAACCTGAGAACCGACAGAGATCTGGGTGAAGCGATGCGGGCTGACTGGATGGCTGGTCGCATTCCGGCGAAATGTAGGGTGGTGTGGCCGTCTTTTGAGGGTGAGCTTGTTCATGGTGTGGAGAGCTGGGCGCGGTTATTGAGTTGGGCCGGACTAGTTGCCCTGGGGTCGGCGAGAAATTCTCTCAAGCACTTCTTCACACGCCTTATTGTCGACGCCAAGCAATCCTTCATCTTCGTTGGGAGATTGCGACATGCAAGAAAGTTGGATGTCTTTCCCGAACCAGTTCAGACTTTCGCGAGGAGAGCTGGCGCCCATCCTTAGTTGGCACGGTCGGATGGTTTCGCCATAGAGGTTCGCCCATACTGGGCGATTAGTTCCTTCGCGATTTTGTAGAAGTCTGAGTGCTTGAAGGAAGCGGTATCGAATAATCAAATCACCGCTGTGCATCACTGGACAATCCTGTGAAGAGGGGACTGTGACAGCCACGGTCGGCTTATCTCTCAAGAGCAATGCTTGTCGGCCACTCACGGCCGTTTCGCTCAGAGCGACAGGATTTCTCCTTCACTGGCGGGCCACGTAGCGGAGAAAGGCTTGCGATCTCGAAGTGTCCAGCCTCTGGTAAACCACACTCATCTGGATCAAACACGACATCAACGCCTGGATGACCGCGGCCGGCATCGAAGATGGCCGGCTGCTGCGTTCGGTTTCCAAAAGCGGGAAGGTCAATCGCGACACGTTGAGCGACTGAGCGGTCTGGTCGGTAGTTCGAACAGTCATCGAAGCAAATCGGGATCGAGCACTTCGGTGCCCACGACCTGTGCCGGACCTGCGCCAAACTCTGCCGCAAGAATAGCGGGGATCTGGAGCAGATCAAATTTCTGCTCGGGCACTCGTCGATTGAGACCACGGAGAGGTATCTGGGCTCCGAGCAGGATATCGAGATCGCGGTGAACGATAACCTGGGTCTGTAGGCTCTCGTGGTGAGGAGTCTATTTGTGCAGGCGCGGCCTGAATATCTTGGATTGATTCTGCAACAGATACGGCCTAGTGGAAGGAACGCCGGAATAATGAAACGTCGAGTCTGCTCCCACGATATGTTCGTCGCCCCTGATCCTTCCTTCATCCTGAAGGATACGGTCGGAGAGATGTACTTCTGCAATTTGAGATGCTTCTGTGTCTGGTCGGTGCAGCGCGCTACAAGGCCTGACCTTTCTGAAGAAGAGAAGATGGGTGTCTATTCGCTGACCACTCCATCGGGTGAAGAGCATCAGTTCGCTGGGATTGTGGAGGTGGCGCGGTGGGCGACTGCAAATGCTCTTGGATGAATAGGTTTCGAGAGCTGAGTGGGGTCAGTTGCGGTTACTAGAGTCTCTTGGCAAGCGAGTGCCCGGGTCAGTCTTCGCCTTCAATTACCTCGTATTCGCGTCCAACGATGTCCATAGCGTCGTAGACCAGCACAACGTTGAAACGCTTGAAATACTTGAAGAATTGCTCAAGGGTGAGTTCCACGCGAACCTTCTTGACCTGAATCGGGTGGATCTGATCCTTCTGGAACTTCGCATTTAACGTGGGATACCGGCCGCGATAATTCTCCTCGGGCTTGCGATGGAAGTAGCCGGAGCAGTAGAAGCTCCCCTCGATGTGGTAGAAATCGAACCCGATCAAAATCTCTTCCTCGGGGTTCACCTTGCCGGTTGCTTCAAATAGCTCCTCAAACGAGTGATCTGCGCCGAACTCATCGGCGGCTGCTGTCCTTTCCAATCTCCGTACTGCGTATCTGCCTGAAAACGTTCTGACATTGCTGATCTCCTTCTGGTGATGGTCGTCAATTCTGAGACACTCGGGCCGTCCTTCAGGTCCGAAGCAATCTTGGTAGCCACACGGGATGCGATCCCGCTCTTTTTTAGGAATTCAACCAGCTTCGGCTCTTGGACATATTGAGGGCTCCCCAACCCGCCGCTTCCCGTGGGTCCTACCGGCGAAAACATCACAGCCAAGTCTTGGCTGTGAGGCGCAGAACGAAGGACATGCACAAAGACGTTCATCATCTTCACCCTTTCGCGGAGAAATTCGGAGAACAGAGCGGAGATGCTTTGGCCTAGTTGGACCTGCGCCGTATCCCAGAGCGGAAGGTCGCTGTCACGTACGTAGAGAGTTTTGTTCGCCATACACGTATACTTACACGTGTACAAAGCAAGAGTCAACGGGAAATCGATATCTGGGCTAGGTCGGCAAAAGAAGAGGGAAGCTACGGCAAGAATCTGACACGCTAAACTAGCGTCTGGAAGGTGCCTTGTGACCCAGCTGTTGATCTCCCCGCAGGAATACGAAACGCTTCTCAAGGCGCTGAAGGAAAGAATCCGATCAGCACAATTGCAGGCCTTAAGATCAGTCAACAGCGAGCTGATTTCGCTCTACGCTGATATTGGCCGCATGATCGTTGAGAAACAGAAAGGCGATACCTGGGGAAAGAGCGTCGTTGGCAATTTGGCAGATGATCTACGCAAAGCATTCCCGGGACCAATGGCTTTTCCACAGCGAACCTCTGGCGAATGAAGAACTTCTACGAGGTGTACGGAGCGGATGCAAAACTCGCACAGCTTGTACGAGAAATTGGCTGGTCCCACAACATCTCCATTCTGGAGAAGTGTAAGAGCCAGCAGGAGCGGGAGTTCTACATCGGTACGAGATGACGTTTGCTGAACTCCGCCAAGGTCAAGTGTGCCCCGCCAATACCAGTGGCGCAAATTCCTATCTGTTGCTAAACAGGGCAAGTCACTCATTCACCAGGTCGGATCGGCTATGCTCTGGCAAGTTGCTGTATAACCGGCTATTCGGAACCCTGGTATCAGCAAAACCCGTCGGACGATGAGCCGGGCCAACTGTACGAGATGGCGACTACACGTCCATGTGGCTCGCGCTCCCGTCGTCAGTGAGTGACTTGGCGATGATGTGCCCCGTTTTCAAGGAACTATTGGATGTCACTTGTGCCAATGGCGGGTTTATTCGTTGAGGGAGTGCCAGTCAGTTACATGACCGGTGTCATCAAGGTATACGAACTGATTGTCGCCGTAGACCAGTTGCTTTCCACCCTTGCCGTAATCGTTCTCCTTCCCTCTGCCCCAGGAATAGAGCACCGCCTGCCGGGACATTCCCCGAAAGACTTTTCTTGCGCTAATTGCCGAGATTTCCCGGTCGGTCAAGTTCGGTGGCATTCTTTGTAGCAACGTGCCAATACTTCTGCCAAAAAACGAATTGTCATTCCCGTTGGTGCTTACGTCTTCGTCGCGGTACCTAGACGCGCTAATGATCTCTCGCCCGTCTGCCAAACGCAGTTTCCATACAATGAAATCGAACCTTTTGTTGTAATGGGCTGCGATGATCGTTACAGGAGTCAGTAGTGCTACATCTTGCTTTCTATTTTGCCATCGCTTCAAAGAATCTAAAAGAACTTCTGGCGTCAAATCGGGGCCAAATAGCAAAGAATCGTGAACAGCGTAGATTTGCTTCCCAATCACGCTTGAAAGATTAGCGGTGATGACCTCAGAATGAGCGTCTCGCAAAGGAACAAGCATCAATGGCTTATTCCACTGGTCTGTATCCAACTGCTCCATGTCCCAGCCGTACCGATCCATGATATGGCTTACAAAATTCCGATAGCAGGCAATCTTTTTATCATCAAATTGCACAATTACGTCCACATAAGGATTAGCAATGTCGTCGTCCGTTACTTTCTCGCCAAGAGCATTTACCGTTCCTTCTTTGGCGTGTTCCGAAACTGCGGCCTCACGAATCGCAATGACCGTAGGCGTTTGTTCTTTGTACCTAAAATCTAATTCTCCTCCGTAGTCGTCCACAAAATTGCCTTTCTTGTCTCTCTTCATAGGCTGCAAGTCGTCCAACGAGCTGTTCGAGTTCTGTCCTTTGAGAATTAGAATCCGCTGATTCAAATACATCGCGCGAAACTCTCGCAGCGTCATATCTTTTGCTGGCGGTTGTTGAGACTCAGTGGGCTGCTCTTTTGCCGGCGGTTGTTGAGACCCCCTGGGCTGCTCTCTTGCTGGCGGTTGTTGAGACTCAGTGGGCTGCTGCGCAAACTGAGATTCTTTTTCGAGTATCAAATTTAAAAAGACAGGTTTTCCATCAGGAAGCACCTTCTTCTCCACGGTCTTGTAGCCACTCATCTTGATAGTGATGACGCGGGGCGTATCGCCTTTTCTTAGCAAGACGAATGCAAATGGAGTAAGTGTAGCCTTGTTGCCATCTATATAAATGTCGGCTCCAGCCGGATTCGTTACCATAACGCACTTCGACGCTTGACCTGCCTGCACTAGCCTAAGCAGTTCTTCGGGCGTTTGTACGTGACCAACGTCTGCCAAAGCTACGGCTGCCGCAGGCGAAGATTTGCTTGTTTCTAAATTGGCTAAATCCTGGGCTATGAGCGCCTGTTTCGCCGTCTCGGATAGCACTGGCGGTTGTTCCTGTGCATGTGATAAACGCACGACAGCAGGTGACAAGCAAGACGCAACAACCACAATCGTTGTGAGGAGCTTCATTTTTGGGTTTCCTTTTTCAAATAGCCCTGGGACGGGCATCTGGTCAGTAAGTTGGCCGGAGAACCATAGGAACGCCAAGTCGTATTGCCACGTGTAGATCGATTCAAGTGAGGCATGGCCTTTCAACTTCGCACGCTTATGGTCGCCCTCGCAGGCGTCAGCCCGTTGGCACGCAATATTCCTAGAAGACCGACTCCTTCTTTTTTGTGACTTGGTCTACATGGTCGCTCCAGCCCTCAAACTCATATGCCAGGGAAAGATAACCCGTATCAGAGTTCAAGCCTCTAGCTTCGAGAACCACGTCTGAGAGACCATTCTGACCAGTTCCGAAGTCCCAATAAACTGCGAGCGTTCTTTCTTTCTTCGTTAGGCCCATCATCCAATCACGACGTTCGTTCCAAATGCTTCCATCATGGAGATACTCCAACTCTTTTCCGGTTCCATAAGTCTCTGTCAAAGCTTGCTTGATTGATGAGAACTTAGAGCGAAGCTCATCTCCGTAAGCGTCCGAGTCGACGTCTTTAGAAATTGCCACAAGCTTTAGTAGCCCCGCCTTCGGCGAAAATATGAGGTGATAAAGCTCGAAGTCTGGATATCCCTTCGGTGCAGCTGTCAGCATTAGGGAGTCTTCGTCCTCCTTTTTCACAGCTCTGTTGCCGACTAATTTCAAGACCTCTGCTTTGGTCATGCCACGCCCAAAACCGAATGGAGTAGGCTTCCGACTTGAGTAAGGAGTGCTCGCACCTGATGTCGCAGTGTTTTGGAGCCGAGCTATAGGGGAATAGGTAGCACTGTCAGCAGCGGCCGAAAGCAAGGTTGATTCAGCACCCCGAAGAGATTCTTGGTGAGAAGCTTCAAGAATGGGAGCAGACGGAGAGAGATACGTCACAACTGAGACCTTGGTATTAGCCAACTGCGCTGGAGTTTGCGACGGGGCCACCTCGGTTTGGTACGTGATTCGATTCCGTACATCCACGAGCCCATAAATCTTTTCCGAATTATCTCTTGCGAAGCGCAGAACCGGGGTGGCAGCATCTGAGGCCATGCTGTGTCTCTTAATGGCCTGAGCCAACGTGATGGGTGCCGCATGAATCGGCTCTTTGGTAAACGTCATGCCCTCGTAAATCACATCGAAGTTAAGCACTTGAGAATCAAGAGTCATGAGGCTGATGTAATCCCCATCTACTATGGAATTGCAAATGATGGGGGCGCAAGAAAACGGCAGCGACGCAATGGGCTCTCCAATCGAGATTTGGTGAAATGAAACACTTTGAGCGGCAGCCACGGTCGGAACAGCTAGAACGGAAAATAAAACCAACGCAGACAAATACATGTAAATCCCTTCTGGGCGCAAAATTATTGGTCGGAATTAATGGGAACAGGGGATGGTAGCGGTGTGCGCAATCTCTGCTGCTGTTATTTCTCTCCTTATGTCGTTCCCGGAAATCCAAAAATCCTATTTGACCTTTTCCGTGTAAAGCTGGCCGCATACGTCCGCAACCTCAGTTGGGTCGGGCATATCGAATGCCATGACGACCTCCTCAGCCTGAAACTCATCCATTGCGATCAGTGCCTTCTGCACGGCTGGCGAAGAGTTCCGCTTATGTGTGAGATTGTGTCCGTACAGCAGGTCGGCGAAGTCGGTTTCCGGGAAAAAGGCCGAGCTATGGTCTGTGCTCGGAAACCACTCGGTTTTGTGAATCTTGTCGTCGTCGAGACGGTACTGCACCGGAACCACAGAAACGTGGGCCGTCCCTGTCAGAAGATGTTCGCGCTCGACCACCTGTTCATCGAGGACAGATCCGGTGGTGACGTAGCCGCCAAGGTAAAACCCGTTAAGGGTGTCACGGTTATGTTTCCCAGCCTTGCACGTAACGACAAGCCTCGGAGCAGAATCCTCTGCGGTGTGCGGCGCCTTTAGAAACTTGCCTGTGAGAACAAATTGCGTGTATTGCGTGCCACGGAACGGGTCAGTCCGCTCGATTCGCTGCCATGACGAGGACTGAGCGTAAGCGATGCTGCCATGCAGGGCGAAGCCACCTGCGACCAACAACGCTACTACAATCATTCTCTTCAATTGTGTTGCTCTCTGGTTGGTGGTCATGGGCTTCCCCTCCATCACTCATGTTTACATTCAACGCAGACGCAGTCGTTGCTTAATGGAGGGTCTGTACCTGCTCTGGAGCAGGTAGAAGATCAACACGACTGAGAACAGGGGGTTTAGGGGGAAGTTAGATTTCAGCATAGAACCGGTGTGCTTTTAGAAAGCGGTTCGAACCCAAGCTGAAGAGTTGACATCGCTGCGAAAAGTGCAGTATTTTGCTGTCTAATCCGTGATGTACACACGACACTAATTCGCAGGAAAGTTGTGGTTGTTCTAGACGATCCCACACGAACTCCAGCTATACGGCGGCCCTCACGGGGTCGCCGTTGTGATTTGGGACAGGCATCATCATGGCTGCACCACCTTGAAGTGATCGCTATTGTTGGTTTTGAATTGGCAGTGCACACGTCATCGGCTTTTTGTCAGCAGCGTTACGTTCGCGTCGGGTGATATAGGTTTTCAAGTCTCCGCCCTTGGGCCGCTTGAGGTATAAATCCTTGCCTTTGATTTTGACCTCTACGGGGTCTCCGACTACGAAATCTGTAGGCTCGTAACTCCAGCGCCACTCGGCTTCGTGACTGACGAGATAGGTCATATCGTCAACCTCTATAGCGAGGCAGAAAGCACCTTGCGCTCGTGCTGCCCCGGCACCCGTGCTTTCGCGATGAAGATCAATAAGCTTGCCGGTTTGATATGCGACTGGCTCTCCAGCGTGGGCAGGGATGGTTGCGGCCAGGGATGTGGCCAAGGCTATCGCGAATAGTAGTTTCATCATTCTCTCTCTCATTACAGATTGGGCCGTCACGCTGAACGGCCCGTTCGTACAGACCTGGGAGAACCGAGGCAAGTCAAACAGTCAGTTTCAAGAACTCATGTTTGCATTTAATGCAGACCCAGTCATTGCTCAATGAAGAGTATGTACTTGCTCCGAAGCAGGTAAAAGATCCACGGGACTGAAAACAGGGAGTTTAGGGAAGTCGGACGAACTGCGTTGCGTCGCGGAAATCAGCCGTGTGGGTTGAGCCGGATTATGTTGATTTTCAACTCGCGGCCAGCAGGAGTTCGGGTCTTCGCAACAGAATCCCACCGCGCCTCTTCGCTACTAAGCCGGCGTGTTCCCAGTCCCTCAAACATCGGCTGACTGTAAATGGCGTCACGTTCGCTCCTTCAGCCAAATCTTCGTTTAAGACTCTCAGATCAACGCCGCCATGAGTGACTCTACCGATTGCGCTTGCGAGACTTACCAGTAAGTGAGCAACGCGTCCATGCGCATTATCGGCGCTCAGCGAGACGTGTGCTGCAATCAACCACGCGATATTTTCTGTCACAGCAATTGACAAGGCATTGTCCAACAGTGCCGGATAATTGGACATTATTTCCCGGATAGTCTGCCTCTCCCACACGAGTGCACAACTGTCCACCAGCACTTCCGTGCTAGCAAGATATTGGAACGGAGTAGAGAGAATTGCGGCACCACCGAAAATCTGTCCGGGAGTTAACCAGTTGAGAAGTATCTTTCGACCCTCACTCGTGATCACGAAGTGCCTACCTTGACCACTTGTGAGCAGAAATAATCGTTCCGCAGGGTCTTCCTGGTTGATGATCACAGAGGAGGCGCGAAATTGCCGATGTTTAGCGACGGAAAGCACAGAGTCGAGTTCGGCCTTTGGCAATCCCGACAAAAAGCGCGGCCTAAGCCCATCGGGTAGGCCGACATTCTGGTTTCCGGGCGAGAATTTGCAGACACAATTCACAAGATTCTCTTTTCAGCGACATTCTGCGCCACATTTACTGGGGAACGGCGGTATCCTATCTTTCATGGGCACTTGGGTCAAATCGCCGCAATTTTCGCCGCAATTGTTCTCTGCCATTCAAAGATGGAAGATGCTTTTCCACTACATCCATAGCTATAGGACATGACAAAATTGCAGCGCGATCTTGTGAAGGAGTATTCACTTGCCAGACTGAAGACCTGACCCGAAGGACACCATCAGAATTCTGGACCGTCTTGTTGAACTCAACCTTCTCAACGAGACTAAATTCCGGCATATGCACCACCTCGGCGGCTCCATGTCCACGTTCCGCAACTACTGTTCGAGTATCGCGTCGTTCCGTCGCGATGGTGCAAATCACCGTCTCCACGAGAAAATTCAGAAAATTCTCGATTCCCACGAAGAGCACCGATAACGAGCTTAGTCCTGAAGCCGCTGTGCATCTGTCCGCTTTGTCGATATTGGGTGCGGGTGGGCTTATTTGACTCGGCGTCCCCCTGTCGATCAGGCTTCGGCTTTCGCGCTCAAGATCGCTGATCCGGTCAACCCGGAACATTCCTTGGTAATCCTAAATGGGCGAGGCTGCCAAAAAAGGCCCAACTCGCGCCAACCGACCGGACTTCTCATGGAAGGCCAATGCACTCATCGAGCAATTCACATTGATCTACGGCTCCGGCAAGTGGACGAAAAACCGGCTATCCGGACAACTGATTGCTGGCGATTGATTCGCTACGGCTTTCTCAATGAGTGCAAAATTACCAACGTACTCATCGAGGATCGCGGGCATGTCATGGTTCGTCACCGATTGCTATTTCATAAGGATCGACTGCTCAACGTCTACCTAAGTTTCCCTGACGACCTTTTTAGGGTCTTTGTCATCGCGAAGCGCAACGAATTTGGTGTGTCTCAGATGGTCGGCACCGGTCCACTCCAGAAATCCTATTTGAGCTACGGCCTCGGGCTTCAGCCAAACGCATTCCTTCATCTTCTCAGCGGTAAGACCGGCCCCCCATCGGCCATCCGAGAGTTCCGGAAGATTTGCGAAGGGGCACTTCGCCGCTTTGAGGTGCTTAATCTTCTCGAACACCGACCGCCGTGTCGCCGGCACAAGACCTGCACGAACGCGCGCGGCGTAGATGAGTTCCCTGCCCCGGTAAAAGCCCACAATTAAAGCGTCGAATCCATGTGTCCCAGGCGTGTAACCACCAATTACGAATTCCTGCCCGAGATTGATACGGTGCTTGGTCCATAGTCCAGTGCGAAGTCCAGGCTGATAGACGCTATCGCTACGCTTGGCGACGACACCCTCAAGACCGTGGGTCTTTATGAACTTGAGCATCTCCGCTGCCGTCCGATCCGAGACCTCTGACAGAGCAACGTGATCGCTTGGCTTCAGCACCGTCCGTAGCAGTGCGCGGCGCTCAGAAAGTGGTACCTGGGTTAGGTCGCGACCTTTGTGCGTCAACACATCGAAGGCGTAGTAGGTTATGTGCGACTCCGCCGAACGAAAGTTTTGCAGAAGATTGAAATTTGGCTTTCCGTCAGGCCCCAGGGCCACCAACTCACCATCGAGCACAGTGTCGGCGGGAAGGTAGTCGAGCGCTTTGGCGATGTAGTGGAACTTATGATTCAGCACGTTCTGTCTGCGGGAGTAAAGTGTCGTCTCCCCGCCAGTGCGCACAACCTCGAGTCTGTAGCCGTCGAGCTTGATCTCATACGTCCACTCCGGACCCTCTGGGATCTTTGTAACGGGCAGGCACTCCATTGACTCGATAAATGTCGCTGTCTGAAGCGGTGATACGCTTTTCCTGGCCATAGTGTTTCGATGCACTTATTCGGGTGATACGCTTCTGGGATGGCGGAACCCTATAAACTGACGGCCACCCCGTTCCTCTTGCTCGAAGGCGAGGACAAAGGACATCTGGAGACGGTCACCTTTATCGCCACTTCCGAACGCGAGACGCAAAAGTGGTGGTCTGTGAACGTAGGTAGCTATGAGACCGACTTTAGTAAACTTGTCCATTCATCCGCGGCCAAGGAGATCGTCAGCCGCCTTCGCTCTGGAGAGACTGTCGAGTTTCCTGGTCGCTATGAACTAAGCCAGCTAAAGGGTTTCGGTGGTAGCTGGGGAGATTAGACCAATGTGCGGCCGATACTACCGTCGATCAGACAAGCAACGCATCGCCGAGGCTTTCAAAGTCGGCAAGCTTCCCCCAGGCTTCGAGCTCACGCCCGACTACAACATAGCTCCAAGTACCTATCAGCCCATTGTTCGGGCTGACGCTGAGTGTAGCTTTCAAGATTATTTGGCGTAGTGTTTCAGAGCTATTTGGCGTAATGTTTCAGAATTATTTGGCGTACACGGCGTCAGCTTGTGCCGATCACAAGACTGTCCCGCGCCGCTTCAACCACTTCATTGGATATGAGGTGGAGGTCGTTAACCTGGAGAACTCGTTCGATTTGGGTGAGAAGCCGAGTCAAGAGTCTGAAATTTCCGCTGGTCATCCGTATGAGGCTGGCCATGACCTCTGGGATGAGTTCTTCATCGGGAAGCGTAACGCCCGCGGGCGTCCAGCGCTGCTCTAATAGTTCTTGCACTTGGTCGGCGTCCAGGGGACGAAATTCATGGACAAAACCAATACGCGAATAGAACTGCGGAAATCGGGCTACGCGCTTCTCGATGCCAGGCATCCCGATCAGCACCATACCGGCGGTTCCCTCGTCGAAGATCGATCTCATTTGTTCGAGACTGTTCATGTGTAGGCGATCGGCCTCGTCCACAAGAATTAAACGTGGTCGGGTCTGACACTGCTCGTTGTTTAGCTTGATATTTCTTGTATGTCTCGAAGTATGTCGGGTCGACCGCAGGGCGGTCGCACGGAGAACAACCCGGTTTGTTCATTACTTCCCTACGACTCTTCTCGTCTTTAAGTCTGATCTCCTCCAGTACCGTCGCCGCTTCCCGCCGAATAGGATCCAATACGATACTCATCATTCTCTCTCGCGCCAATCTGATATCGATTTCGACCCTGGAGGGAGTATTGACCACAGAAGTTGTATAAAGCAGAGTGTCAACAGGGCGATCGTCTGTTACTTCGCTTGTCCAGCGATCGCGCGGAACGATCTGATCCGCGCGGCTATAGCGCAAAGCGGAGAGTGTTTTCCCAACGCCAGGCGGTCCGTAGCATAGCCCGACGTAGCGGAAATGACGACATGCATCGCAGAACTCAACAAATCTGTTGTGTTCGATCGTCTCGACGAACGCGCGTCTACTCGTTGCGGTACCTCTTGATGCGGACTCCGGATACGGGTGCGGCGGCGGTTTTTGCATGGATCTCCTTTGGAACCGTGCCCTTTTTCAGTAACAGAAGCGAATCGACGACCCGTTGTCGATCATGGAGGATGGAGGTGAGTTCCCGACGACGTTGGTCCCGTACTCGGATGATCTCCCGTAGTGGGATGGTCTCTCCTGCTAGCTCAGCGGAGACTGCGGGGCAAAGGAAACGATCCTTGTAAAAGACGCGGATCTCGCCCATGTCGCGGGGATCATAGCGAATGGTGACATCTTCCCCCACGTAGGCGGCTAGGATCAGCGAAAGATAGCGCAGGCCCTGAAAGTGAATGCCATCGCGACGTACCTTGCGAGCCCGTACTTCCTGCATCAGCAGGAGGTCAAGCTGCTCGAGCGATTCGGGCATGCGCGGCAGAAACCCGCCTTCCTCCCATCGTTCCGAGGGCGCCAGCCTTGATGCGACACTGGGTCGACGATGATACGTTTCCAAAAGAAATGTTCGAAAGAGCTCCTCGAAATGCTCGAGCGAGAGGCTTGGTTTATGTCGCTTCTTCTTGCTGTAGCCATCAAGTTCACAGAGGAACATCTCGTTGACGGTGCGGAAGAAGCGCTCGATTCGGCCACGGCCCTGAGGCTTCCCAGGAGTCGAAAATATAAGCCGAATCTTGAGATCGACGGCCACCTGTTCAATGTGCTTTGAGGTGAAATCCGATCCATTATCGGTATAAATAACTTCTGGAATGCCACAGACATGCCAATGGGAATGCCCTTTCCGCCATATAGCCTGTCGAAGGGCTAGGGCGGTTCTCATTGATGAAGGTGGCTCGAAGCCCAGATAATATCCAGCGATTGCACGACTGTAGTCGTCGATGACGACGGTCAGCCAGGGTCGAGCAGTCTCGCCGTCCTCCTTGACCAACTTGATGTTCAATTGCGCATGATCTGCCTGCCAGATGGCGTTTGATCGCGGCGCCTCCCGTCTATGAACCAGGTCAAACTCTTCGCTGTATGCCTTTCCGCCACGATGCGCGAGCGTAAGCAGTCCGACTGGAATATCACGAACGAGGTCATAGACCGTTCCATAGCGAGGCAGGGGTTCGCCCGTGGTCTCTGCAAACTGCCGAACCTGTCGGCAGATAGATCTGACTGGTAAAGGAGGACTCTCGAGGGCGAGTGCTTGTATCGCAGCCTTGATCTTCGGCGACACCACTCTGCGTCCGCCACGGTCATCACGTGACTTGCGCACTAATGCTATGAGGCCGAATTTGCGATATTGGCTCACCCAGCGTTGAGCGGTTCGAAAGGGGAGTTTGCCATCGGCTGCGACGAGTTGTAGAGGCCTGTTTTGTTCCACATGCGCCTGAATCAACCGAAAACGCGACATCGCAAGCTCACGAGCTGTTTCGGACACTCCGCTCAACTCTTGCATGCTAGGACATTACGCCAAATAATTCTGAAACACTACGCCAAATAATTCTGAAAGCAACACGCTCTGGGCACGAAGGCTATCGTAAGCCATCCACCCGCAAAACCTTATACAGATGAGTTGTCAATCGGGGATCGACTCAAGTCTGACAAGACTTTGCAATCGGTTTGGGCTATTTTTGTCTTCCTGTTAGGCCTACGCAAACTAATCAAGGAATAGGAGTGCGAAAGATATGTATAAGAATATTGTTGCGATAAGTCTGAGTTGGCTCCGACTACTAGTAATAGGGGCTTGCCTTTCAGTTTCACTCAGCACCGCCCAGCAAGTTGCGGTTTCAACGAGTACCGAGCAAGGTGCCGGTATCCTCCGCCCGCGGGAACGTGAATGCTACGTTATCACCGCTGGGCATGTGGTCTCCAATCCAGGAGAGATTTCAATCACAGATCACCTGCGACGCACATCTCCGTCTACTGTCAGTAAGTTGTATTCTGGGGGAGATATTGCGATCCTGCGGGTCGAACAAACTCAGGCTGCAATGTGCAGTGGTGTAGGATGGCCAAACAATCCGAGTTATTTGACCACTGACATCACCACTAATGTCAAAAATAAAACGAATCATCCAGCTCGTTTGGTTAAAGTTGACCAAACTGGAGCTACTACCCAGATGTCGGTACAAATAAAACGTTACGATGATTTCACGTATATCGATGTGGAAGCGTCTACCGCAAAAGATACGATCACAAAGGGGTGGAGTGGAAGCAGTTTGTACATAGGTGAATCTCTAGTAGGAATGTTGATAGAAATAAACGGTCCAGTTGGTCGCGCGTATAGATTAGATTACGTTGACAATCTCATTCGTCCTTTTTTTACTCTGCCAACACCACCAATTGTTGATCCTCTTATTCAATCGTTCAGTGGTTCGCAATTTTGTACTGCGATCAAGACTCTCGCGGAAAGCGCAGAAAAGAATTCGTTCGAATCAATCTTCAGTCGCCATGATGATTCGGATCTTGGCCGCGACATTAGAAGCTACAGTGCGCGTGTTTCACTTCCGGGTAGCAAGGCTCCTGGACAGGTAAGTCTTTATAGAGAGGATAAGCATCCAGCTTATGTCAAATACGAGTTCCCCTCGGTTTCGAACGGGTCTGCAGCTACTAAGGACTTTGACGTCTTGACGAAAACTGTGACTTCCTGTCTGCCAAAGGGTTGGGAGACGACCAATTTTAACAACTACAAGAATTACGACCAAGTTTTTAAAGCGATTAAAGGTAAAGAAGGCCCCGGCTTCTTCGTTACGCTTCGCGGTGGAGACCTGACTCTAGAGATCTATGCTAAAGGGCAACTCTTTCTATTCGATTGACGAATAGATAACGGCAGAGTATAGACCCGATGTGTTCTGAGGCCATTCTAGATGCGACCTTCGTTGTCTCGGCGCTATTTGCTGTCTTGATTTCGCAATACGGAAGCAGGCGGCGAGTTTGTCCGAGTGCTACGTCGGAGCAAAGACATTCCTTCGGTTCCATTACTTCATCCAAGTGCTTGCCAAACTCACCGGATCCGACCCTTCCTACAGGCCTTCTAATATTCCGCATAACTATCGTGCTGTCGATGTGTCTACTCCGCTCGCAGCCGCCTAATTCTGAGAGCGATCTTCCTGCCTTTTTTCTCTTCCGCTTCAGCCGGAGAGTCTTTCGCGCCGCGGTGAACGCCCCGTCCATAATCTCACCCGCATACTGAATGTTCGGAGCCAGGCTGTACAGTGTCTGTAATCTGCCTCAGGTAAATTAGCTTTTCTGTCCTTTATATGCGTACATGCGTACGGTCCTGGCATGGATTCGATAAATTCCTATTTGGTGATCGCCACAACACCCTCAGAGCTTGATCCGCCGAGCTAGTATGTCTCTGTTTTTCCGCCATACGTTATCGTCACGCTTTTGCCCACCGGCGTGGATGTCTGAACCATCGAGATCACACCGAGCGGGTCGTTGAACAACGGGGTCTTCTGTATCGCGTTCTTGAGCTGGCTCGCGAACGTCTGCCGCCGATTCTGAAATTTACCATCATGCAACAAATCCGTACCCGGATGGTCCTTCACGTATTGAGACACCGCCTGCAATGCCTGTCCCGCGGAGTGCATTGCAGAAGCCCAGAACTGTACATGCACGCTCCAGTCAAATGCTACCTGCGCCCATACCGGCGGATTGGCGATATCTACCCCCAGTTGTTCGAAGACATTATTCGCCGATCCGGCATCAACGAGCGCCGCCCACTGGTCGTTATCTGCAAGAGCCTGCTGGAACACCGGGTTCAGTCCCAGGCCTGGAGTGAGCAACAGGGCCTGGCGTCCTACAAATTCGAGGTCGGAGATAGACCGCGGAACTCCGCTGCCATCGAGAAAGAGTGCCATGGCGTGGGGAGAGTCATAGCTAAGAGTCGCTAAGAAGGATGCCGGTCCGCTCGATGCTCCCGATTGCAGAGCATCTAACCAATCTGCTCGATGATTTACGTCCAGTATCTGTGTAGCCGTATCGATAAAGAGCGATAGATCGGAGACCTTCGCTTTGTTCAGAAAGTTGTAGTAGCTGTACTGGACCTGCAACGACGGAAGGAAGTTGCCAAACGAGGCCGCATACCCCACCGTCGCGGCACAGTCCTCAGCAAATACCTTCTGCAGGGGTGCCGTCTTTACGAAGGGTGTGGCGTCCGCACTCAGCCGCGTCAGATGCGCCTGGTCCGTCATGATCAATTGGCCATCCGCGGAGATCTTGGTGTTCAAGTCCACCACCGCCTCCTCCACGCTCGCGTGATCGAACAGCCCCAGGAAGTTGAACGTAAAGGTATGTTTTACGTCGGTCGTGTGGTCAAAGACCGAACCCATCTTCGTAACGCCGGCTGGCAATGCCGATCCATTCAACAAGGGAGTTAGGTTGCCCTGAAGGGCCGAGAGGAATGCTGCCTGTGCAACTACCTCAGCCACCTTCATGTCGAAGTTCCACGAGAACGCGACCTGATCCGTAATCGAGGTGTCGCACTCCGCATCGATGGCAATCGAAAGCTTCGTCTGCACCGCATTCTTGTAAGCTGTGCTTACTTCATCCGCCACCGCCGCGGGAACATTCGCCTTCAGCCACTCAGCATCGAGCTTACCCTTGTCTCCAAGCAACTCATAGATTTTTGCGATAACGTCGAATCCGCCCACTCCCACATCCACTCCAGCGCTCGCATCGAAGGTCACGCTGAAGCTCGTGCCGCGTTTCTTGTAGTAACCAAGCTGAAGAACTCCACCGTCCTGCTTCCAGATACGCGTCTGGAATTCCCCAGTCAGCGTAAAGCCTCCGCCGATTGTGACCGACGGCCCCGCCGCGATCGTAATCGGGCCAGCCGTTGAACTGATCCCCGGCGTCGCCGTCGGATTGATCGCGGCAAGTACATCAAAGCTCCCAGTAAATGCGACTGCCCCCTGGCAGTCAAAGGTGAACACCGTTCCAACCGGCCAGGAGTCAAAATCGTTTACATTGCTCGGCAGCTTATACGAGTTCAAGAGAGTCTCCAGGCAACTCTTCAGAGTTGGATACGTGCCCGTTGTGTCCGGGCCGAAGGGCAGGTAAACTTTGGCAGTCGCGGAAGCGGAGTTTGCCAGCTTCAACGTGAAGGCGCCCGGAGCACCACCCACATCCGCTTCGACCGATAGCTGAAGAGATAGGGCCGCGTAGACATTTCCCTTCATTTCAATGTCGGTACCAAATTGGTCAGTGGCAAACAGCGGGCCCGAAGCCCCTGCCGCGGGCTGATATAAATCGATCTCTCCGGGAAGTGACCCGCCCCCAGTGAATTTCGCGGATCCGCCCGCAACCGGGAACGAGGGCTGGTATGAGAAACCCAGAGCTAGAGAGTTGATCTGTACCTTATCAACCGTCTGGTTCAGCGCTCCAATCACATCTGAACGAAGAAAGCGCAGGACCGACGCAGGTGTCTTGCCCAGCAGGGAGGTATCAAGAATCGTTGCGTCGACGATTGCTGCCGAGCTGTCAGTGATGCTGATGTTGGCCACGCTAGGGCTCCTTCGGAATTAGTAATGTAATTGGGGCCCGGCAGAACATGAACCTTACTTGTATCAGAACCCGCGACCGCTGGTTATGATTTTGTCTACAATTTCTTCACAGACAGCGGTGTTCCGCTCCTGCGGGACCCTCAGTTTGTGCTGCGGCCGCCTTCCACTCATCCACTGCATTCTTCGGGATCACCGCTGTAATGCTGTCCGCATACATCTTCGCGCCCGCCACATTCGGATGAAACGCGACATTCACCGGACAAATCAGCTTCTCTTCAAACTTCTTCACATACTCGTTGCATTCGTCATGGCGGACGCCATACTTCTCATCCGCAAAGAAAGCCCAATGCCAGATAATCGGTATCGGAACCCACCATAACCGGTGCTTCGGTGCACCAAAGGCGAAGTCTGGATCGACGGTTCGTGTCCCATTCGGCAGGGTCACCTCAGGCAGCGGTGCGAAGAGCATCTGCGTTGAGTGCAGAACGTTCATGTTCACATAATCCACCGCCTTTGAAATCTCGTGCTTCGATGTTTTGTAGAACAGTTCCGAGTTATCGGCCATCGTGTCGCGGTCTGCATCGTGAGAACGCTTCGGCGTCTGCGGCGCAGGCTGTTGCGGATGACGAGCCGCATACGCCTTCTTCGCATGTTTCTTGAGCCTCTCCGTCCCACGGAACCACCCTGTAATTGATTGACGGGACACCAGCGGATAGTATCCCACCACCACGACCATAGCCCGTGGATACACCTGCGCCAAATGTGTCAACTCGGTCGTCATAACCCCGCCGCAGGCATCTTCCGTGCGCTTCTTTAGCTCAACCTGATTCGTCCACGGAAGCGGAATCGTCTCCGCTCCGACCTCATTAATGCACCCCTCCATCAGGATCAGGTCCGCGTCCGCCGTGCCCGGCAAACCTGCCGCGCATTCGATCTGATCATGCACAGTGGGCTCGGAAGAGTTCAGATCACCCACTCCCCAGTTGGGATCGCCCTCTAACGCCGCTCCCGCTTCTGGCGGCCCCAGCAATGCGGACGAGTGTGCAAAGGTCGTCAGCGCCACAGGCCTCGCGGTCTTCTCAGACACCCACTGAGCCACAAGATATCGGAAACTGTGCGGATTCTTCAATCCGTTATCCCACATCAGCGAAGTCCCGAACGCGATGATCTTCAGCGGCTGCCCCGTCGCATTCAACGCCTGTACCGTCGCACTCTTACCAGCTTCGGGCACGACCACCGAGTTAGTCGCAAAGCAGCTCGCGTGTAGAGGTCCGCTGAAGACTGTTGCCACCATCCCCACCACCGGCGCCAGCTTAAACACACCCGTACCGCGACAGCGAAGCGCGATCTCCAGCTCATCATCTGCCTCCGCCATTCAAGCTAAAGACTTCAGCGTATATCCCATGTCTATCGTTGCTTTCCCACCGTTATTCTGAGCTGAGTCCGCTTCGATGAACTCGTGCATGTAAATCGGATTCGTCCCCGATTGCTCAATCAGGTGCCTTAGCAGGTCAAAGCTGTGCCCGACGATATTCTCATGCTCGTCCATATCGCAGTCCAGCAGATGCACCGTATTGCCATCTGGAAATCGGAAGAACGAAACCGTAAGCTGCACATCACCCTGCCTATATCTCTTCTTCAGGGTGATCATCTGTACCAGGCTCACCGGCCGCTTGAGCCCGTTGCCGCCATACTGCACGGGGATATTCGGATAATGCAGAATAAAATCCGCCGGCGGATCAGTTGAATACCCTTGCCCTGCATACTTACCGCCAAGCTCGTTCAGGATGTCACTTACGCTCTCGAACAGGCCTGGATTTACCTCGGACACGAACCGCTCCTGGTCCAGCCGCACGATCTTCTGCACATAGCTGAACCACGGAATATCTTTTCCCTGAATCTTTGTCTGCTCCGGGTCCACCTCTTCGATCAGCACAGCATACAGGTTGAGCAGTGCCGCCTTGGCCAGCACCGCGGCAGCTGAAGTCAGCGCATCATAATTCGCCTGCAGGTCGCCAACCTTATCGCCGTTCTTCAGGTCCACGCTGTCGCTCACTTGGACCGTCTTCTTCAGTTCGTCGAACCTCGGCGATGCCAGATCCGCCAGCAGCGTGAAGTCGGGCGTCCACTTGTTAGGCAGCCTGGCGGCCTGCACTGGCCACGTCGGATTCGGCTTCGTCGCAGGGAAGAAGGATACGTGTGTCCGGCGTCGTACAAAGTAAAATCCGCCGTCATCTGCCACACCGGCTGCGCTTCCTCCTCCAAGTCCACCGCAAACGTCTTCGACCCATTGAAATCGTTTAAGCGTAAAATTGGCCACCACCCGGTCGGTGCCCGCCCCTATCTCACGTATCTCAATCTTGACGCTGGGGTCTTGCAGGGCTTCCCCCTCCATTGTTGTAGCAATAAGCGTTACCGTAATCTTCGGCATCGATCCTCCACTGAGACGCAAGCTTGGCTTTTCCGCTCGCACGACTACTAACAAACGCCCGATGCTAACGGAACAAAAGCCTTACGCTGCTAATGCTGGTTGGTGGCAAAATCCTACACTCAAACTCAAACTCAACGCAAATTGCCGTCTAGACTTGGCGATGAATCGGTATTCGTCAAGGGTGTACGTTGCCACGGAATAACCGGCGAACAATCTCGGCGGTTTGCCCAACGGAACAGCGTGCCCGCTGAGAATGAGGCGAAGCGGCTCAAGTATGAAGGGGAGTGCGGCCCAAAGAGATAGGTGTTGCATGAAGGCGCCGGTAGATATCTTATCCGGAAAGAATATCGACTCCGCCGACGATGTCTTCCGCTTTAGGGAGCGGGTATACCTGCCAATCTGGCAGATGGTCAGTGATCGTTCCTTGTACAACTCCAGGAACCGATCGCGAAATTCACTCGAATTCCGAAATATCTTTCTCAATCGGCTAAACATGGTTTGTGTCAAGCTTCATTACTGAGTTCCGCCAGCAATCCAGGGCTTGTCTGGACGTTGCTGGTGATGAATTTCGCGCCTCAAGTGTCGGCGCGGTTCGATATGCCTGACTGCCCCAGCAGCAAAGCGCGGTCGAATTGCGTGCTTCGACTTAGCAGGGCAGCGGCAGCCAAACTGCGAGAATCGGCGACCAACCCCAGCGCTTCAGCATCCTTGTTGAGCGCATCGGTGACTCGATTCTAATTTTGGCCATACTCTTTTCGATTTTGACCCGGCCTTGATTCTGTCTTGCCGTCAGCAGCTTTTACTCAACCTCGGCACGACTCCTCATCTGATCAATGACGCGCCTCTGCGCCTGGATATTCGTTAATAGGCACGCTCCGCGACTCGGTACGGAATGAGAGAAAACAAATGTCAATGCGATGACGACGAGACACACGCGACTATTTCGCTTTTACGGGGACAATGGTGCCGAGAATTGTGGT
>CAWHVZ010000001.1:0-244975 GCA_963832995.1 uncultured Acidobacteriaceae bacterium | reverse complement strand
ACGGTTCGGTATTGCTGGGACAGGCCACGGTTACCGGTGGCGTAGCAACGCTGACGACAGTCGCGGTCAATGCGGCAACGCATTCGATCACGGCTGTGTACAACGGTGACGTAACGTATGCGAGCAGCACCAGTGGGCCTGCTACAGTGACGGTCGGAAAGAAGACTGTGCCTGGAGGCGGGCCCGCGCTGACGGTGACCGTGCAGGATGCAAGCCGGATGTTCGAAACCGCGAATCCGCAATTTATCTACGTGGTCGAAGGGGACGCTGTTAATGGGAGATACCTATGCGAGCGCGGTGACCGGGGTTGCGCCGGTCTACACGCGGTGACGGACATACCCGCATCGCCCGCGGGTTCGACCTTCCCGATCAACGCGAGTGGCCTTGGAAGCCAAAACTACAACATCGGCATCGTCCCAGGAACCCTGACAATCGTGAGCGCTTCTACGACGACGGCACTCGCGACGAGCGCGGCGTCTACGCACTATGGCGATCCAGTAACGTTAACTGCCACCATAGCGCCTAGTGGTGCGACCGGCCCGGTTACATTCTCTAACGGCGCTTCGGTGCTGGGCGTCGGCACAGTCTCGGGTGGCGTAGCGACGTTTACCACCACCGCGCTTCCGGTCGGCACATATACGATCACAGCGACCTATCCCGGTGACGTAAACTACGGCGGAAGCACAAGCAACTCGGTTACGGTTACGGTCGCAGTCGCCGCCGGCGCACTCACTGTCACAGTCAACAATATGAGCCGGCTGACTGGCGAGGGTAATCCGGTCTTCACCTATACGGTTACCGGTACGTTGGTCAACGACGATACATACGCGACTGCGGTGACGGGCGTTCCTATCTACTCGACGACGGCGACGGTCAGCTCTCCACAAGAAACGTATCCGATCTCGATCGTGAGCGGTCTGAACGCTGACAATTACACGCTCACCTTCGTCAACGGAACACTCACGGTGGACCAATCAACGACGACCGTTGTGCTGACCTCTTCGCCCAACCCAACAACCTATGGCGACGCCGTGACATTCATCGCAACTGCCGCCGCAGATGCGACGGGAACGGTCACATTCGTCGATCAGACGACTACCACTACGCTGGGCACGGGAACCGTGGCTAACGGCGTTGCGACACTGAATAGCAGCCTTCTTGCAGCCGGGACACATCAGGTGATCGCAAATTACTCAGGAGATACGAAGTACAGCGCGGTTTCGTCTACCGCTTTGACGCAGACGGTGAACAAGGCTGTCCTGACGGTGACGGCGAATGATGCCACGCGCCCCTACGACACGGCCAACCCAGCGTTCGCCTACACCACTACAGGTTTCTTAAACGGCGACATGGCCTCCGTGGTTTCGGGAACGCCAGGCGTGACGACCACAGCAACGCTTCTGTCTCCCGTGGGGGCTTACCCCATCGTTGTGGCGCAGGGAACCATGACTGCGGCCAACTATAACTTTGACTTCATTAACGGAACTCTGCGGATCGTTGTCAGTGGATCGTCAACCACGACGCTAAGCCTGGCTCCCGCGACGGTGATGTACGGCCAGCAGGCTGTGCTGACAGCAACCATCACACCGGCAGGCCCGACCGGTACAGTGAGTTTCTACGAGACGAGCACGCTTCTAGGCACGGTTTCGCTGAACGGCAGCGAGACTGGGGTACTGCCGATCAGTTCGCTGCCAGTCGGCCTGCATGACATCACCGCGAGGTACAACGGTGACCCGAACGCGCCCGCGAGCGCAAGCAATACAGTGCAGCTCACGGTGACACCGCTCACAGCACCCGACGGAGGGCCGGCCATCACGGTGACGGTCAACGATGCAACACGGACCTCGACCGAGACAAATCCACCTTTTACTTACTCAGCTGCAGGACAACTGGTGAATGGAGACACGTACACTACGGCGATCACGGGAACGCCGATTTACTCGACTACGGCAGGGACCATCACTGGAACATATGCGATCACAGTTTCGGGTCTCAACTCATCGAACTACAGCATTGCGTTCCTTCCCGGAACCTTGACGGTCGTGAGTACACCCACAACGACAACCGTGGTGACAAATCCCACGTCCAGTCAGTATGGCGATCCATTGACACTGACGGCTACTACGGTCACAGGAGCAACAGGAACTGTAAGCTTCTATGACGGCTCGGTACTGTTGGGACAGGGAGCGGTCTCGGGTGGCGTGGCGACACTGACGGTTACCACGCTGAGTGCGATGACCCACAATATCACGGCGGTTTACAACGGCGACCTGACCTATGCGAGTAGTGTGAGCGGACCTGCAACCGCAACCGTCGGGAAGAGGACAGGGCCCGATGGCGGACCGGCGCTCACCGTGACAGTACAGAACGCGAGCCGGGAGTATGGGACTGCCGATCCGGAGTTCAACTACATTGTCACGGGAACGTTGCTCAATGGAGACACTTATGACGTAGCGGTAACTGGAGTGCCGATCTATATCGTAGGCGATATCTCCTCCTCGCCGGCCGGCACGACCTATCCGATCGACGTGAGCGGTCTTGTCAGCGAGAACTATGAATTCGTCGTGGTTCCTGGCACGTTGTCAATCACGAGCGCGTCTACGACAGCAACTCTGGCGGTAAGTGCCACTTCGACGCAGTACGGCGATCCAATCACCCTTACCACGACCATCGCGCCGTCGGGGGCCACCGGCACGGTTGTCTTCAGCGAAGGAACAGTGGTACTAGGCACGGGCACAGTCTCTGGAGGAGTTGCCACGCTCACGATCTCCTCGCTCAAGGCCGGACCCTACATCATTACGTCTTCTTATTCGGGCGACGGGAACTTTGGTGGCAGCGCTACCGGTGCCGTCGCCGTAACTGTAGGCCAGAAGACCGGATCCGGCGGCGGCGCGGCGCTGATCATCACCGTGAATGACGCGATCCGTCCGTTCGGCCAGGGCAACCCGGCATTCAGCTATACCGTCACTGGCGCTCTGATCAACGGAGACACGTATGCGACGGCGGTCACCGGCGTTCCGGTCTACTCGACAACCGCGACCGTCGCCTCATCCGCCGGAGGGTACCCTGTGTCGGTCACGGACCTGAACTCGAGCAACTACACGAGTGCCTTCGTAAACGGCACGCTGACGATCGCCAAGGCGACGCCTGGTGTAGCCGGAACCGCAGCGGTGACAGTAGCCTCTTCTGTAAACCCCTCGGTGGCTGCCAGTCCGATAACTTTCACCGCAACTGTGCCCGCCCCTGCTACAGGTACGGTTACGTTCTACGATGGTGCCACCGTGCTCGGCACCAGCATAATCATCAGCGGAACAGCAACGCTGACTACAAGCGCACTAGTCTCGGGAACTCACTCGATCACCGCTGTCTATAGCGGTGACGCGAACTACAACGGAGCTATTTCCGTCGTACTCTCGCAGCAAGTGAATATGGCCATGACGACCGTAACCGTCGCTTCCTCGCTCAATCCCGCCACCTTCGGCAATCTCGTAACCCTTAGTTCCACAGTCCCGACAGCCGCGACCGGCACCATCAACTTCATGGACGGGACAAGTTCGTTAGGATTGATTTCGGTTACCAGCGGCGCAGCAACTATCTCGACATCGACGCTGGCTGTAAGGACACACTCTATCACCGCCGTCTATAGCGGCGATTCGACCTATAGTCCAGCCACCTCATCCACCCTCTCGCAGGTGGTCAACAAGGCCACACCTGGCGTGGGCGGCACTCCACCATTGAGCATAACTTCGTCGTTCAACCCGTCCCCCGTGGGTAGTCCCGTGACCTTCACTCTGACCGTCCCCGCGGGAGCGACCGGTACCGTCAGCTTCTACGACGGGACTACGCTGTTAGGCACAGTCCCGATCACCGGCAACACAGCCACTTTTACGACATCCTCGCTTTCTTCTGGGACTCACACCATCACCGCCATCTACAGTGGCGACGCAAACTTCGCGACTGCGACTTCTCTTGTCTTGACCCAGGTGATATCGGGTTCCGCGGCCGACTTTACCGTGAGTTCTCCCACCAGTCCCCAACTTATTCCTCCCGGTGCATCAGCGAGCTACAACATCGTTGTTAGTTCGAACGCAACACCCTTCACCAATCCGGTTGTACTGAGCGCATCGAACCTGCCTCCCGGCGCGACCTACACCTTCACTCCGGCGTCAGTAACTCCCGGCGCGACAGGGGCGAATTCACAGCTTACGATTGCTGTCCCCAGACAAACTGCCGCCATTCGCAAAAGATCTGCCGCAACCCTCGCAATTGCGCTTCTATTGCTTCCGTTTGCTTCTTTGCGCCGTTTCCGGTTGAAATCCGGTCGGATGCTGCTGGTTATCGCACTAATGTTGGCATCGCTTGGCCTTCTCACCGGCTGCGGTTCAGGGGGATATTTCTCTCAGCCCCAACAGACCTACACGATCACTGTAACTGGCACCAGCGGACCTCTGACTCACGCCACGACCGTGACTCTGACTGTTCAGTAGGAAAAAGCAATGCAGAGATTCATTACCAGCTTCGTTGGCTTGCTTCTGTTGTGGCAACCGTACGGAATAGCCCAGGCACAACGACCCAAGAACACCTTCGACGTTACCGTCATGTTTAGCGAATTGCATGCCAATGCGCCTGTGGGTGGCTGCGGCTGCTTCTGGATGGCAGGAGGTATCGGCGAACTTGCGGTTCCGCTGTGGCGTAATTTCTCAGCAGTGGCAGAAGCCAACGGGCAACACACCAGCCAGATCCCAGGCACCAACGTCGGACTGGGTCTCATCAGCGGCATGGGAGGTCTGCGTCTGCGTGTACCCAACCACACAAAATTACAGCCCTTCGGCCAGGCGCTTTTCGGCGGCGTACACGGCTTCGACAGCTACTTCCCGGCACCGGTTGGTAAGCTGCCGACCAGCTACGATACCTCTTTCGCGATGACGATTGGTGGAGGGGTAGACATAGAAATATCGAAGCACGTCTGGATACGAGCGTTGCAGGCTGACTACTACTATTCTGAGCTACGAAACGTTCAGGGTGATCGACAGAATCAACTTCGTCTAGCCGCGGGCATCGTCTTTAGGGGTGACGGACGGAAGTGAAGCACTCTTCATTAAGAAGCCCAACATATTCTCTGATCAATACTGGAATTCGCCCATAAGCCACATTCCTATCTAGGTTGGCTGTCACCGGCATTCGCTGATATAGGGTTGTTTCACAACCCACACCTTCCGGAACACTCGCGCGGTTTTTTTGACGTCCCGTGTTTTCAGCGCTTTATGATTCGCTCGTGTGATGCCCTTTCGGGACAATTTGCGAACGATTTTCACGGCTTTAGATGTTCCACAAGGGCTGTAGCATCGGTATTCCGACGGATCCCTTTCGGAACACCGGGCTGGCCGGTGCCGCCGCTGATCTGCGGACCCATACCGATAACTAACGAAATGTCGGCTAGTGTTTACGAATGCGGTTGGATCCATTTGGACGAATAACCGGCTACTCAGCACCCAAGGAGACGCCGAGCTTCAACATTTCGTTAACCTCATGAACCGCCACTATGGAGGTGGCAACCATGAGGAAACCGACTACGAATAGAACCAAAGGTCAGAAGAACCGACCGAAGACTAAGCTCGCCATTCCAGATTTGGAACACTCAAAACTCGCGGTCTTACGAAGCCTCGGCTCGCCGGACTCAAGGCGTGGGTACCAGCATGCCATTGATGAGTTCGTCGCCTGGTATTGTTCTGAGCCACGGCTGGCATTCAACAAAGCAGTGGTTTTGCGTTACCGGTTTTACCTAGAGGAGCGCGGCCTTGCTCCGGGAACTATCAACGTCCGACTTGCAGCCGTGCGTCGGTTGGCTTACGAAGCAGCCGACGCTGGTCTGTTGAGCCCCGAACTGGCAGCCGGTCTGATTGCGGTCGGATCACGGGCAATCCGGAGGTGATCCACTTGGCCGAATAACCGGCATCTCGGACACGTGATTGCGGCCGATTGACCCCTTGCCGATTTCTCAATGAGTGCTAAATCTCTAGTGCCGTATCGACAGTGCTCCGCATGCAGAGGTTGGCGGAAAGCTGGACTGCCGGTGCGGAGCATTGTGGATACGGCAATTTGTAGTGAGCCGCTGGCGTTTGCGGCGGACGCGGTTAGATTATGGGGATTGAATCGATTTTCGCCTGCAATATGCAGAAGAACAAAGAGTTATAAGCGGAAGGCGAAAAGCGATTCAGGATGCTGTGGCAACCCATAATGTCGGAAGTATCGCACGCGCAGCGTCTGCCGCGCTAGCGGCTTAGTGCAAATCGCAAATGCGCTCACCGACACCGGATTAGCACCGAGAAAGTCAGCTTCTCTGAAGTAATGATTCCGGCCTAGACGGACCCGGACGAGCCCAGAGATGGCCGCGGAAGGAAAAATCGTCTTATTGAACCTATGTCCTCTGCCTGTCTTGGGCAGAGGTTTACAGGGCAGAGGTCGTGGGTGCGTTAAGGGTTCAATAGCTGTTCCCAAGGGTGCCTCAAGGCGCTAAAAGGAGCCATCCGCTACGCCTAGTTTCTTACAGTTACGCGTTTCCAATTCACTGTTACGGCAGAGGTCGCAGTGCTGAAGTGTATTGGGTACAGGAAAGAACTACGGCGCGAGGCTGGATCTCCACGGCCGTACAAATCGCTAGCGCGCTTAGCGACCTCGAACTACTACCGGCAGGTCGCCTTACAGGGATTGAATCGCGTTTGCCTGATCTAGGTGGTGTGAAAACTGACCTCAATGTCCTCGCAGATATAGCTCTATCCGGTCGGTAGTCCAAGTCGCAATGCCCTTATCTCAGTTGCGGCTGGACTCCCCCTCGATGATTTACCCGTTGGCCAACACTCCTTAATCTTGGCCGTCATCTTGCTGAGCGACCCAGCGCTCACTGACTTCGAACTCCGTCGATGTCGTCCGAGAGAGACATGGCATGTCGCTCGATCAACGCGGATTGACCGACGCCCAATATTGAAAACGATTCACCATGTGCCTTATGAGCTATGTCCGAAGTGGCTCCGAAAAGGCCGACGAGGTAAGTGGAAATCGAAGCATGGACGGTGAATCTTCGCGGGGTACATATAAGGGTACGGCACCACATCTTTCTTATATCGTGTTTATTTACAATGTCCCAGAATCCCTGGGGGCAACCAAATCTGCTTTAACCGCAATATCCGTCACGGTAATAACCGCGGATCTTGCTCGGCGATCGAACTTACCCCGTCAAAACCGACTTCGCATAAGCCAGACACTTCTTCACATCCGCGACTCGATCTCCACCCGGAGCCGTCGGGTAGTCGCAATCGATATACCCCATAATCGGGTACTTCTTCTCCTGAATCAGCAGCAGAGCCTCCCGGACCGGCGAATCGCCCTCGCCCCACGGCACCGATGTCTTGTCCTTCTTCCGATCCTTCAGGTGCAGGCTGACGAATTTGTCATGATGCTCCCTCAGAAACGGCATCACGTCGAACCCACCTGCCGTTGCGTCACCTGTGTCCAGATCGATGCCATAGTTCTTCGAATAGCCCACCACCTCCAGGTAGTCCGCCGGAACCATAATCAGGTCCGGATCGGTCGAGGTCCCACTCGGCCGTCCCGCAAACCCGACCCTGAGATCATTCTTCTCCGCCATCGGGGCAAACCGCTTCGCCGCCGATTTAGGCATCATGCTTATGATCACCTTCGCTCCCAGCGCCTTCGCAATATCGCAGTTCCGTTCCAGCTCGGCGTCGGTGCTGTTCGCCGTCATGCCACCCGGAAAAAACGCATTGATATCCAGCCCCGCGCCATTGAACTTCCTCCGAACATCCTTGAAATAATCCAGTGAAACCGTCGCCTTCCACTGCTTCAACGCATTATTGGCCTCAGTCACCGCCGCCTGCTGCTCCGCCGACAGCGTCCGTCCCTGCCCGCCATTCCCGCGCGCCAGCCGTAACCTCTCCGCCAGGTCCGCCGGCTGCAGCGTAGCATCGTTCACCGAGCCTTCGCGCAGCCCCATCTCCACCATCACCCGAATCATCGTATCCACGATCGCATCATGCGGCAGCGTCGAAAGGCTGTAACTCTCGAGCCCAATCCGAACGCCGCCAATCATCCCGTCACTCCTGGTCTCCGCCCCAAGCATCGCCAACGGCCGCTGCAGCCCCGCGTATTGAATTGCTCCCAATGCGAACCTGCCAAACTCACGTCGCGTATACATTCACATTCCTCCGTCAACGCAGGCCTCCTCCTGTCGGCAGTCGCTGCAGACCAGGAAAAGTTTGCACAGCCACAATACATGCTCATACCTGCGCCTACGCAGTCGCGAGGAACAAAATCTCTTCTATCTTTAAATTTGGCGGCGCGCCCTCCGCCTGACGACACCCATCGCCGCAATCACCCCCGTCCCCAGCAAAGCCAACCCACCCGGCTCAGGCACCGGTATCGTATCCAGATCGATTGCGGCCACCAATGTGTCCCGAAGCCCATCGATAAAATAGGCATTCCCATTGGCCGTCATAAACCCGCCGTCGATGGTATTGTCCCCAAGAAAATCCAGCGCCGGATCCGTCCCATCGAATATCCCGCGCAACTCCATTCCGCCACCGGGTGGAATATAGAACCCTGCGAAGAGCAGGTGCCCGTTCGTGCACAACTCCCGCAACACGTCAAAATCCGAAGGCACAACGCACAATTGATCCCCCGCAATCGGATCGTGATCGACCCGGAGTGCCGGCGCAGTCGTCGTGTACACCGGATTCGGATTCCCCACGTAATACGTCTCAAAACAGGCAGCCGGATTCGCTATGCTGCCGCACATCGGGTTCGGCTGAAAAATAACGTTGTTGGTGATATTGATCGTATAGTCGCCAAAGTCATCCCCACCGGCGAAGTTTTCATTCTCCGTAAATGCCACAGTCTCCAGATAGTAAGTATCGGCAAACGCCCGTTCCGTCGCCGTCGCACTCAACAACAGTGCAAGGATCGCAAACATGCTTCTCGTTCTCTTTGATTTAAGAGGCATCGGCTTGTTTCTCCCTGAAGCGGCATTGGCTCGTATCTCCTGATGAACCCTTCGATGCAAAAAACCTGCACACGAAATGTTATTCCGGCAAAACAATCCAAAGGATTTGCATAAACGCCGATCCGCCACTACGCAAAACATTGAAGCTTCTGGCAATCACCCAGTTACCAACTCCGCGTACCCACCCGAAAGAAAAACCGCCACAAAAAATATCCGGCAATTAACTTGACACTCTCTTCCATGTGATATTACTTTACCGTATGGTTAAGTATTCAGGCTCGCTCGACGCCACCTTCGCCGCCCTCGGCGACCCCACGCGCCGCAGCATCCTCACCGCGCTCCAGCGCGGCCACGCCTCCGTCACCGAGCTCTCGCGTCCCCACTCCATCTCCATGCCCGCCATCATGAAGCACCTGCGCGTCCTCGAAGACGCCGGCCTCGTCTCGCAGCAGAAGGTCGGCCGCGTCCGCATGTGCCGCCTCACCGTCGCACCGCTCCAGATCGCCGCAGATTGGCTCTCACTCTACCGGGTCTTCTGGGAGAACCAGTTCGACTCGCTCGAAAAATTTCTCAAACAAACCGAACCACAGGAGACCGTCCCATGCCGGAAACCGTCCAATCGCCCGTCCAGCCGCAAACCGTCCCACCGCAAACCATAGCCCCGCCCCCGCCCCTCGTAGTCACCCGAACCTTCTCTACCCCTTGTGAGCGCGTCTTCAAAGCCTGGACCGACGCCGCCCAGCTCTCCCGCTGGTTCGCTCCCTCCGACGACTACACCACCAAAGCCGACGTCGACCTCCGCGTCGGCGGAGCCTATCGCATCGTGATAACGCACTCCGGCGGCAACGTCCACACCGTCGCCGGCATCTACCGCGAGATCACGCGACCCGCCAGGCTAGCCTTCACCTGGAACTGGGAAGGTTCCACCACGCCCGACACCCTCGTCACCATCGACTTCATCCCCCGCGGCAACTCCACCGAAGTCGTCATGACCCACGAAAAGCTCCCCACCATGGAGTCCCGCGCACAGCACGAACAGGGCTGGATTGGTTGCATGTCAAAACTCGATCGCACGCTCTCACCCGAGGCCTAGAACAGACGAGGTGAGATCCGAAAAAACGGTGAGCCCCAAAAACGCTTGTCATCAACACAACTCTTGTCATTCTGAGCGCAGCGAAGAATCCCCGCATTTGTTTTTGCCTTTGCTGTTGCCCTTTTGTTTGTCATTCCGCAGCGTAGCGGAGGAATCTGCTGTTGTCTGTGAACGTCACAGCGACTAACCCTAAATCCAAGGAGAAATCATGCCCAACCCGTTCTGTCACATCGAACTCAACACCACCAACCTCCCCGCCGCAAAGACCTTCTACAGCAAGCTCTTCGACTGGCAGCTCGAAGAGGTCCCCGGTGCCAACTACACCTTCATCAAAGTAGGCACAGGAACCGGCGGCGGCATGATGACGCACCCCGTCCCCGGCGCGCCCTCCGCCTGGCTCTCCTACGTCCAGGTCGACGACATCAAGGCCTCCACCGCCAAAGCCAAATCTCTCGGCGCAACCGTCATGCAGGACGTCACCGATGTCATGGGCCACGGCCAGATGTCCGTCCTCATCGACCCCACCGGAGCCGCCATCGCCCTCTGGCAGCCCGCGCAAAAAACCGCCTGACGCTAGATCAAATTGTCCATGGATGCAGAGCCTGTTTTGAGCGCTGAAGGCCCGATCTATATAGCCTCCATCGCACCGTCAGCTAAATTTGCTCTAACGGGCGGAGACCTCGGCCTCCCGCAGGAATCCAAAGTCTCCGCTCGGCCGCACCGTCACATTCGTCACCCGCCGCGTGTGCACCACCTCGTTATTCGGATACCACAGCGGAATCCCCGGCAGATCCTCCGCCAGAATCTGCTGTACCTCCACATAATCCTTCCGTCGCTCCGCCTCATTCGTCACCGCCGCCGCCTCAGCCAGCAGCGCATCCACCCGCGCATTCGAGTACCGCCCCCTGTTCCCACCCTTAGGCGGCATCCTGTCCGACCCATAAGCATATCGAAAGATATCCGGATCCTCATTCGACCCGATCCACCGCAGCACATACATCTGAAACGCCCCCTTGGTCACATCCGCATAAAAAGTCCCAAACTCCGCCGACCGTATCTGCAGATCGATCCCTGCCTCGCGCAACTGCTGCTGCATCGCCTGCGCCATCAGCCTCGTCGTCTCATCCGTGCTTGTCTTCAACGTAATCCGCACCCGCACGCCATCCTTCCCCTCATGAAACCCCGCCTCATCCAGCAACCTCTTCGCCCGCTCCACATCATGCGGATAACTCGCCATCTCCGCCGGTGCGGCCGCCGCCCAATGCCCCGCCGGCAACAGAGTCTCCGCCAGCTTCGCCTGGCCACGCCAAATCGAATCCACAATCGCCTGCCGATCCAGCGCACAAGCCACCGCCTGCCGCACCCGCTTATCCTTCAACACCGGATCGTTCACATTGAAGTTCGCATAAACCACCACCGAGCCCGGCCCACTCTGTACCTTCAGCCCCGGCACTCCCTCCAGCGTATGTACCATATCCGGCGTCACAACATTGCTGGCCAAATCCGCCGACCCATTCTGCAACTCCAGCGCCGCCGTAATGGTATCCGGCACCACCACAAACCTCACCCGCTCGATATTCCCAGGGTGCTCGTCCATCCCAGTCGGCGACAAACCGGGTGACCGTATCGGTGACAATCCGGGTGTCCCCATAGGCAACAATCCGGGTGGCCCATCCTTTCCAGTCGTATCGGAAAACCGGGGTCCCCGCCGACTGCTGTTTACTCGGAGGGGTGGAAGGGTGGGTTGCCTTCCTTTCCCGGCCAAAGTCCCTTCGGCCTCATTCCCACTGAACCTGATCCCTGATCCCTGGCCTATCCCCCCAATAGTCCGGGTTCCTCTCAAGCACCACCTCCTTATCCTGCACAGCACTCACAAACTTGAAAGCCCCCGACCCCACCGGATGCAGCCCAAAGTCCCTCCCCGCTCCCACCGGCACCACCCCAAACAAACCATCGCTCATATTGAACAACAGCCCCGCATCCGGCCTCTTTAGCCTCACACGCAAAGTCAGCCGATCCACCACCTCTACCTTATCGACCGCCTCAAACGCCCCACCCTTAGCCGTCACCAGCGTCCCATCGATCATGCTGCGAATAGTCCACGCCACATCCTCCGCCCCCAGCGCCCGCCCATCCTGAAACCGCACCCCATCCCGCAGATGAAACACCCAGGTCAGCGCATCCGGCTGCTCCCAGCTGGTAGCCAGCCAGGGCTGCAAATTGAAGTGCTCATCCTTCTTCACCAGCGCATCAAAGATCAGCCCACCCACCCGCTCACTCTGAGCATCCGTCCCCTGCCGCAAATCCAAATTGTTCGGACTACTCTCAATCAACACCATCACCGTCCGCGAATCATCCACCCGCCCTCGGCACCCTAACATCACAACCATAGCAATAAAAATTGTCATTCTGAGCGCAGCGAAGAACCCCCGCATTTCGCTTTTGTCGTTGCTTGTTTTTCTCGAACGCATCCATCCGTCAGCCATAAGTCACCTTCCCCAAAACCACCGCCCTACTCGCCCCCGTAGCACTCACCACATTCCCCGGCAACCGATTCCACGTCAGCCAGGCCAACAGCGCAAAAGCCACCGCCTCCTTAGCCTGCGCCTCCACCCCCAGCTCCTCCATCTCGAGCACCCCCACCCCCACCGCCTCCAGCCCCTCCCGCAACATCCCCATCAGCGTGTCATTCTTCACTCCACCCCCCGCCACAACAAACTCCACCTTCGCCTTCGGAGCCTTCCCCAGATGCCCCTCCACAAATCTCCGATAAGCATCCATCACCGAAGCCACCGTCAGCGCCGTAGCCGTGGCGATAACATCCTCATCCAGCGCCCCAGCCTTCCTACAATCCGCAATAAACCGCGACACAAACATCGTCCCAAACTGCTCCCGCCCGAAGGACTTCGGCGGCAGGGCAGAGAAGTACCCCTCCTGCAAAATGCTCTCCACCACGCCCTTCAGCACCCGCCCAGTCCGCGCCACATGCCCATCCCCATCGAACGGCCTCCCATACAACCGGCTCATGCACTCATCGATCACCATATTCCCCGGCCCCGTATCAAACGCCAACACCCCATCCACCCCCGCCCCCGCCGGAATCGCCGTCAAATTCCCAATCCCCCCCAAATTCTGCAGCACCCGGCTCACCGTCGCCGACCGAAACATCACCCAATCCAGCATCGGCACCAGCGGAGCACCCTGCCCACCCGCCGCCAAATCCGCCGGCCGAAAATCACTCACCACCGGCACCCTCAGCCGCTCCGCAATCACACTAGCCTCACCCATCTGCCACGTCGACCGCACTTCGACCCCGTCCCGCGGCCCTTTCTTTTTGTCATTCCGCAGCGCAGCGGAGGAATCCGCTTTTCTCAACCGCGCCTCATGAAACACCGTCTGCCCATGACACCCCACCAACCCCAGCCGCAGCTTCAAACCAATCGTGGAACCCGGGTGGCCCATCCTTTGCGGCTTCATCGCAAAGAGCCTGCCCTGAGCCTGTCGAAGGGGTGGGTTGCTTTTTTTGATTTCGACAATCCCCGCCTCTACCCCAAATTCTTTACAAGCCTTCTCCACGCAATCCGCATAGATCCCCCCCAACCGCCAATGCAGCCGCGACATCTCCCCCGACGTCACCGCCCCACCCTCCATCACCCTCAGCAACTCCGCCCTCACCGCCTTCGGATACCCAAACCCCAAATGCCCCATCACCTCCACCCGAGGCACACCCCCCGCCCCCGCCGAAATCCGGCACACCGCCACATCCACCCCATCCGCCGAAGTCCCGCTCATCACCCCTGCGACGACCATCGCCCGTGGCCCCCGAATGCTCGTCGCGCGCTTTGCGTCAGCCACCACCTTCGCCTTCACCGATCCATCCGCCTTTCACTAGCAACTTGCAACTAACAACTATCAACTTCTAGCAACTATCAACTCCCCTTCAACTCCCGCTGCAGCTCCGCCAGCAAATTCAGCGCCTCCCGCGGAGTCAGCCCGTCCACATCCACCTCACCCAGCCGATCCACAATCCTCTGCGACAGCGGAGTAAACATAGTCATCTGCATCTGCTGCCCCGCCGGAGCAGCCTCTCGCACCTGCTGCGTCTCCGCCCGCTCATGCAGCTTCAACACCTCCCGCGCCCGCGCGATCACCCCACTCGGCAACCCCGCCAGCCTCGCCACCTCAATCCCATAGCTCTTGCTCGCCGGCCCGGCCTCCACCGTATGCAGAAACACAATCCCGCCGGCACTCTCCTTCACCGTCACCCGCAGATTCTTCAGCCGCGCCAACCTCTCCGCCAGCAGCGTCAGCTCGTGATAATGCGTAGCAAACAGCGTCCGCGCCCCAATCCGGTCATGCAAATATTCCACCGTAGCCCATGCCAGACGAAAGCCCATCATATGTGGCAGTTCCACGCCCCATCTCATCCAGTAGTACAAGGCTTTGCGCCGTCGCCGTATTCAAAATCGCCGCCGTCTCCGTCATCTCCACCATGAACGTCGACCGCCCCCGCGCCACATTATCGCTCGCCCCAATCCGCGTATAAATCCGATCCACCAGCCCCAGCCGCATCCGCTCCGCCGGCACAAAACACCCGCACTGCGCCATCACCACCAGCAGCGCCGCCTGCCGCAGATACGTACTCTTGCCCCCCATATTCGGCCCCGTAATCAGCAACACCGCCGGCCCACGCGTCCGCATCCAGATAAACCGAATTCGGCACAAACCTCCCGCCACCCGCTCCTCCATCCGCCGCTCCACCACCGGATGCCGCGCCTGCACAAACTCCAGCACGCCCGAATCCTCAACCACCGGCCGAACCCACCCCCGCAGCGCCGCCAGATGCGCAAAGTACGCGAGCATATCGATCTCCGCCACCCGCCGCGCCGTCTCCCGCATCCGCCCCGCGCCATCCAGCAGCCGCCGCCGCAGCTCCGCAAAGATCCGCCGCTCGATCTCAGCCGCCCGCTCCTGCGCCGTCAGAATCTTCGCCTCATACTCCTTCAGCTCCGGAGTCGTAAACCGCTCCGCATTCACCAGCGTCTGCTTCCGCTCATAGTCCGCCGGCACCGCCTTGGCATTCGCTTTCGTCACCTCTAGGTAGTACCCAAACACGCTATTGAACCGCACTTTCAGCGACCCAATCCCCGTCCGCTGCCCGCTCCCGTTCCTCAATCGCCGCCAGCGCCTGCCGCCCGCTCCTGCCCAACTCCCGCAGCTCATCCAGCTCCGCATCCACCCCCGCCCGAATCACCCCGCCATCCGCAAGATTAACCGGCGGCTCCTCCGCAATAGTCTTCACGATCAACCCATGCAAATCCTCCAGTGCATCAAACCCACTCACAGCTTCCGTCTCAACCGGCCCAGAATGTTCGTCATTCACCACGGAATGTTCGTCATCCGCAGAGCGTTTGTCATCCATCAAGGAACGTTCATGGTCCACCACCAAATGCTTGTCATTCTGAGCGAAGCGAAGAACCCCCGCATTTGTTCTTGTCGTTGCCTGTTCTCCTTCCCCAAAGGCCCCGACCCCACCCAACGCCCGCCACCGCGCGCTCTTAAAAACCCTCACCGCCCCCACCAACCCCGGCAGCCTCCCCAGCGTCCCCGCAAGAGCCATCACCTCTCTCGGCCCAGCCGAATCCAGCGCCACCCGAGCCAGCAGCCGTTCCACGTCCAGCACCCCATCCATCGCCCGCCGAACACCCTCACGCCCGCGCAAATCCCCGAAAGCCTCCGCAACAGCCTCCAGCCGAGCCTCAATCTCCCCCAACTCACTAGCCGGCCGCAGCAGCGTAGCCCGCAACAGCCTCTTACCCATCGGCGTACAGCAGGCATCCAGCGTATAAAACAGCGTAGTCTGCGCCGACTCCCCCGAAAACAGCGGCTCCACCAGCTCCAGATTCCTCACACTCACCGCATCGAGCTCCAGGCACGAAGACCGCTCATAGTACCGCACCCCGTCTATATGCTCCACCGCCCCCTGCTTCGTCTTCTGGATGTAATGCAGCAGCGCCCCCGCCGCCACCGCCGCCGCCTCCCGCCCCGCCAACCCCATCCCATCCAGCGAATGAACCTTAAAGTGATTCCTCAACAAAGGCACCGCATACTCAACAGAAAAAACCCAATCCTCCACCGCCGTCTTCGTCCGAATCCCCTCCAGCCCCGAACCATCTCTTCGTCGTCGTCTTCCGTCGGACCCTTCGTAGAGGCGTCTACTTTCGGACCTTTCTTAGAGGCGTCTTCTTTCAGACCTTTCTCAGAGGCCTCTTCTTTCAGACCTTTATTAGAAGTGTCTTCTTTCGGACCTTTATTAGAAGTGTCTACTTTCGGACCTTTATTAGAAGTGTCATCCTGAGCGCAGCTACTCGCGTACTTTGCGAGTAGCGGAGTCGAAGGACCTGCTTTTGTATTTACCCCACCCCACCCACCCGCCTCATACAACAACTCCACCGGCCTCGCCCGCCCCAACTCATCCACCACACTCGCCCACGCCCCCACCCCACCAAACTCCGTAGCCCGAAACTCCCCCGTAGACAAATCCAGCAGAGCCATCCCACAAACGCAGTCTTTCCCAGCGCCCTTCACAAATACACTAGCCAGATAATTACTCTGCTCCGCCCCCAGCGCCGGATCCATCGCAGTCCCCGGCGTCAATACCCGCGTCACCTCGCGCCTCACAATCCCCTTGACGGTCTTCGGATCCTCCATCTGCTCACAAAGAGCGACCCGGTACCCCTTCCGCAGCAGCCGCTGAATATAGATCTCCGCCGCATGGTACGGAACCCCGCACATCGGCTGCTTCTTCTCTTTATCCCGAGCCGTCAGCGTCAGCTGCAACTCCCGCGACACCAGGATCGCATCCTCGTAAAAAAGTTCGTAGAAGTCCCCAATCCGGCAGAACATCAAGCAGTCCGGATACTGCTCCTTCGCCGCAAAGTACTGCCGCATCACCGGAGTCAGCCCACTCAAATCGCTCGTCGTCTCAATCGCCACAGGAGAGCCCAGAATACCGCACAGGCCCTCGCCACGCCTGTGCATCACCAGGCCGTAATAGCGCTCGCCATCTACGCTCTTCGTACAGCCTGCGCCAACAGGATCAGCCCCACACAAATCAGTCCCACATAAACATACCTAAGAAACGAATCGCCTCGGAGCCGATGGTTGATCGCCCGCCCCAGAAACACCGCCGGTACCGCCACCGGCAGCGAAATCAGGTAGTAGTGCGTCACTGTCCGCACCCACAGCCCGGCAAACCAGTACCCCGCCATCGCCACTACGCTCGCCGGCAGAAAATATCCCTGCAGCGTCGCCCGAAAGTGCTTCGGAGACCACCGCCGCATCGCCCCATACACCACCAGCGGAGGCCCATTCATTCCATACGCGCCGCCCAGCACGCCCGCCAGCAGCCCGCATCCCAGCATCCACGGCACGCTATCGCGCTCCAGCGCCGGCGGCCTCTTTCCCAGCAGCGAATACGCAGCAAACGCAACGATCAGCACCGCAAGTCCACTCTTTACCGCATGCTCATGACTACCCTTCAACAGCGCAATTCCCAGCGGAATCCCCACCAGCGTCGGCCCCAGCAGCCACCCCGTGCTCCGCACATGAATATGTCGCCAGTCCTGCGCCACCACGATCAGTGCCACTGTGATCGACATCAGCACCACCAGCGGCGCCGCAACCTCCAGCGGAATCGTCAGCGCCAGCAGCGGAACCGCAATTAGCCCCTCGCCGAACCCAAACGTAGACCGTATCAGCGTGGCAACGAACATCACCACCAGAACATGCACCGTCGCAGTATCCATCACTCCATCAAAAAGACTTGCCGGCGCGAAAGATCTGCCCCATGTAAGTGTAGCCCCAGCAGTTAAATTTTCTGCATCCCCGCGAACGCTCCGTTTATCCTATAGCTGTCGAAAAATGGCATGGCCGGATTGGTAAGCCCGGCCAGCTGTGGACCCAATCCACAGTCTCTGTCCCCCATATACGGGAGTGACCCACGACGACGGCGGCAGTGCTCCGGCACTGTCAAAACTCGTCGCATGGGACGGCAGACAGCAAACTCGACACTTCATCCCATGCGACCTCTCAACATTCAAGGAGATCGCACCATGATCAAGCTCAACCACACCAACCTGGCCGTCTCGAACGTCCCCGAACTCACTCGCTTCTTCCAGGCCGCCTTCGGCTTCCGAATAGTCGCACAGCGCGGCATGGGAAAATTCGCCGTCCTCACCGGCGAGGACGGCTTTGTACTCGTCCTCTCCCACGACAAGACCGTCACCTCCACCACCTACCCCGCACTCTTCCACGTCGGTTTCCTCGTCGACTCCTACGACAAGGTCCGCGAGCGCCACACCCACATCACCGATGCCGGCTTCGATTCACCCGAACCCGCCGTCATCAATCGCGGCGGAAACAAAGTCTTCGGCTTCTACTGCCACGCCCCCGGCAACATCATGGTCGAGGTCAGCACTCCCGCCGCAGCATAATCCTCCGTCTCCCACCCCATGAAGTGTCGTCGCCCCAAGTAGTGTCATCCCGAGCGAAGTTGCTCCTGTCCTCCCCATGAAGTGTCATCCTGAGCGAAGTTGCTCGTGTCCTCCCCATGAAGTGTCATCCTGAGCGAAGTTGCTCGTGTCCTCCCTATGAAGTGTCATCCTGAGCGAAGTTGCTCGCGTACTTTGCGAGCAACGAAGTCGAAGGACCTGCTTTTGCACTTGCTGTGCTTTTGCCGTTGCCTGTTCCTCTTTCTCGCCCCTGATAATCCCTCACAGAGAGCTTGACAACACCAGCCTCCAAAACGAACCACCAAAGCAGTCCGGCCCACCGCCGGGCTGTCGCATTTACCCGCGCAGTCATCCAACCCCAGACCTAAAGCCTCTGTTTCTTAGACTTTGTTCAAAAACAGGGGAGGGGAGGGGCTACATAAAGTCACTACCACAATCCCCAATCAGATTCTCCGGCCGCCACGATATACTTAAAGTTTGTGGCCAAATTGGTCACAGCCGCAAAATAAATTAATGTCCCTCCTCTGGCTAAGAGTCGCGCTCGTCCTCTACAGCATTGCCGCTTTGGCAGTCCTGCCCGCCGCCCTCTACGACCGCCCCGGCTGGACCCGCGTCGCCATCCCCGCCACCGTCGCCGCCGCCCTCTTCCATCTCGTCTCGCTCGTCGAGATGCTCAACGCCGCCCACCACACCCTCCCCGTGGACTCCCACGAAACCCAATCCCTTTTAGCCCTCTTACTCGTCATCTGTTTCCTCTCCGTCTACACCCGCTGGCGAACCGTAGCCCTCGGCATCTTCGTCCTCCCCGGAGCCGTCCTCCTCACGCTGGCCCCGGCCCTGCGCCCCGGTCAGGAGACCATCCTCCTCGCCCACTCCGGCTGGATATTCCTCCACATAGCGCTTCTGCTGGCCGCCTACGCCGCCCTCTTCCTATCTCTCCTCGCCTCTGTCCTCTACCTGATTCAAGAACGCCGCCTCAAGACCAAACAACCCGCCCTGCGCTCCCTCCCACCGCTCGAAACCACTGACCAGATCGCCCTCAAGACCCTCCTCTTCGGTCTCCCCTGCATGACCGCCGGTCTCCTCATCGGTTCCGCGCTGGCCGAGCAGGAGTACGGCCCCGCCTTCTTCGCCGACCCCAAGATCCTCCTCGCCTTTGCCATGTGGTTCGTCTACTGCGTCATGATCTTCATCCGCGTCCACTCCGGCCTCCGCGGACGTCGCGCAGTCTATCTCTCCAGCTTCGTCTTCCTCGTCGTCATCGCCGTCTGGGCTGCCAATCAATTCTCCGTCCACAGGTTCACAACGCCATGAGCCAGAGCCAGCCTCAGAACGGAAACCCCAACTCGGCGCAGACCCTGGTTCTCCTCGGCATCAACCACAACACCGCGCCCATCGAGGTCCGCGAGCGCCTCGCCATCCCCGCCGAGCGCCTCGCCGAAGCCACCCGCACCCTCCTCCACCAGCCCGGCATCCGCGAAGGCCTCATCCTCTCCACCTGCAACCGCGTCGAGCTCCTCACCCTTCAGGAAGAGAACACCACACCCCCGATCTCCCGCGCTTCTTCCACGAGTACTTCTCCGTAACCCCCGCCACCCTCCAGCCCCACCTCTACGAACTCCGCGACCGAGAAGCCGTCCGCCACCTCTTCCGCGTCGCCAGCTCGTTAGACTCTATGGTCGTAGGCGAGCCCCAAATCCTCGGCCAGGTCAAAGAGTCCTACACCATCGCCCGCGAGGTCGGCGCCGTCTCCACTCATCTTGAATCCCTCCTGCAGCGCACCTTCACCGTAGCCAAAAAAGTCCGCAGCGAAACGCAAATAGGCTCCAGCTCCGTCTCCATCGCCTCTGTCGCCGTCGATCTCGCGCGCAAGATCTTCGGCACTCTGCAGGGTAAGACCGTCCTCCTCGTCGGCGCCGGAAAGATGTCCGAGCTCGCCGCCCGTCATCTCATCCAGCACGGAGCAGGCAGCATCCTCGTCTCCAACCGCACCGCCTCCCGCGCCGAGAAGATCGCCGCCGAGTTCCACACCCCCAACTGCCTCACCACTGTCATCCCCTTCAACGACCTCCACGCCCAGGCCGACCGCGCCGACATCGTCATCACCTCCACCGGCGCCCCGGAAAAGATCTTCGACCGCCCCCACGGCCAGCACTTCCTCGAGCGACGTCGCAACCGCCCCATGTTCTTCATCGACATCGCCGTCCCCCGCGACGTCGACCCGCGCATGAACGAGGTCGAAGGCTGCTTCGTCTACGACATCGACGACCTCCAGCAGGTCGCCGCCGCTAACCAGGCCAACCGCAGCCGCGAGGCCGAAGCCGCCGAGTCCATCGTCAGCAGGGAAGTAGACAAGTACCAGCAGCGCCTCCAGTCCCGCGACAGCGTCCCCGCCATCCTAGCCCTCCAGCAAAACGCCGAAGCCATCCGCGAGGCTGAGCTAACACGCGCTGCCAAACGCCTCGCCGATCTCACCCCCGCCCAGCGCGAAGCCGTCGAGTCCCTCACCCGCTCCCTCACCGCCAAACTCCTCCACCCCCAGCTAACCGCCCTTCGCAAAAGCAATGAAACCTCAGAAGATAAGTAGGGGGACAACAGGTGGGAGTACGATATTTGCAGCAATGTCGGAGGCATTATGCAGGTAGATGATCGGCTCAACATCACCTTGTCCCCGGAGATAACAAAGCGTATTCGCGCGAAGATAGCTGCCGGCTATTATCGCAACGAGCTTGAGGTTATCGAAGATGGGCTGGATGCTCTTGAACCGTTCGATGCCGGCATCGAACGCTGGCTTACCGAAGAGGTCGTCCCCGCCTACGACGCCATGGAGAGCGATCCTTCGCGCGGCATGAGCATCGATCAGGTTCGTTCCTCCCTCGCGGCCCTGCATGACAAGGCATCGAAAGCTGGCGGATGACTCATAAAGTAATCTTTGATCCTGTTGCTCTCGGCCATCTTGAAAATCTTTACAACTACATCGCAGAACATTCCTACACCTCACACGCGAAATCTTTTACAGACTCAATCATTGAATATTGTGAAAGCTTTGCGACTCTTCCTCACCGCGGCACTCGGATTCCGCATCTGCGTCCTAATCTGCGCACAATCGGATTCCGCAGGCGAGTCACTATCGCGTTCACCGTTACGGCTGACACGGTAACCATATTGGGCATCTACTACCGCGGGCAAAACGTAAAAGCTCTGCTCGCAGGCCGTCAGGACCTCTAGTCACAACATCCCGTATTCTTAATTAACATGAGCACCTCCACCATCGTCATCGCTGCCCCCGCCACCTCGCTCGACCCCGCGAATCCCTTCGCAACCCCCAGCACCCTCCCCTATCAGGCCCCACCCTTCGACAAGATCGAAGACATCCACTACCTCCCCGCCATCGAAGTCGGAATGACCCAGCAGCGCATCGAGATAGACGCCATCGCCAACAACCCCGCGCCCGCCACCTTTGAAAACACCCTCGTGGCAATGGAGCAATCCGGCCGCCTCCTCGACCGTGTCCTCAGCGCTTTCGGCTGCGTCACCGGCGCCAACACCAACCCCACCCTCCAGGACATAAAAACCACCGTCGCCCCCAAGCTCGCCGCCCACAGCGACGCCATCACCCTCAACGAATCCCTCTTCCAGCGCGTCTCCGCTCTCTACAACCAGCGCGAATCCCTCAACCTGGATCCCGAGTCTCTCCGCCTCCTCGAAATCACCTACGACGGATTCATCCACGCCGGCTCCAACCTCAACGAAGCCGATAAGACCCGCCTCCGGCAGCTCAACGAAGAGGCCTCAACCCTCTCCACCGCCTTCATCACCAAAATCCTCGCAGCCGCCAAAGACTCCCTCTTCACCACCACTGATCCCACCGCTCTCTCCGGCCTGAGCGAAGCCCAACTCGCCGCCGCGGCAGAGCTCGCCAAGTCCCGCAACCTCGAAGGCTGGGCACTCCCCATCCAGAACACCACCCAGCAGGACTTCTTCGACTCCCTCACCAACCGCGAAACCCGCAAAGCCCTCTTCGAGCTCTCATGGAAGCGCACCGAGCAAGGCACGCCCAACGACACCACGCCCATCATCACCCGCCTCGCCCAGCTCCGCGCCGAACGCGCCACCCTCCTCGGCTTCCCCACCTACGCCGCCTGGAAGCTCCACGACCAGATGGCCAAGACCCAGCAAAACGCCCAGGAATTTCTCACCAGACTAGTTACAAAAGCTACCGGCCGCATAACCGCCGAAGCCGCCGACATCCAATCCCTCATCAACGCACAAAATCCGAACAACACCTTCGAACTCCAACCCTGGGACTGGAACTTCTACGCCGAGCAGGTCCGCAAAACCAAATACGCCATCGACGAAGAGGCCATCAAACCCTACTTCGAGCTCTATCGCGTCCTTCAGGACGGCGTCTTCTACGCCGCCACCCAGCTCTTCGGCATCACCTTCACCGAGCGCCACGACATTCCCGTCTACCACCCCAGCGTCCGCGTCTTCGAACTGACCGACGTTAACAGCCAGCCCCTCGCTCTCTTCTACTTCGACCCTTTCAAGCGCGACAACAAAAACGGCGGCGCATGGATGTCCTCCCTCGTCCATCAGTCCCGCCTCCTCGGTACACTGCCCGTCATCTACAACGTCTCAAACGTCCCGCAGCCGGCCGAAGGCCAGCCCGCGCTCCTCACCCTCGATCACGTCACCACCCTCTTCCACGAGTTCGGCCACGCCCTCCACGGCCTCTTCTCCACCGCGCAATATCCGTCCCTCGCCGGCACCGCCGTAGCCCGCGACTTCGTCGAATTCCCCTCGCAGTTCAACGAGTACTGGGCCACCTACCCCGCCGTTTTCTCGAACTACGCCCGCCACCACGCCACCGGCGAGCCCATGCCCGCCGACCTCGCCGAAAAAATCCGCAAGACGAAAGACTTCAACAAGGGCTACCGCCTCACCGAAGTCCTCGCCTCCTCGCTCATCGATATGCAGTGGCACACCCTCCCACCCGACGCACCTCTACAAAACCCCGACACCATCGAGACCGAAGCCCTCACCCACGCTGGCCTCAACCTCTCCTACGTCCCCCCGCGCTACCGCTCCAGCTACTTCGCCCACATCTGGGGAGGAGGCTACGCCGCCGGCTACTACGCCTACCAGTGGGCCGAAACCCTCGAAGACCGCGCCATCGAATGGTTCGAATCCCACAACGGCCTAACCCGCCCCAACGGCGACCGCCTCCGCAACATGGTCCTCTCCCGAGGCAACACCGAAGACCTAGCGCAGATGTTTGAGAACTGGATCTCAGACGAGAACCCAAACACCCACGCTTGACAAAATCCCGTCGCGGAGAAGGGATGCGTTAAACGCTCTTGCCTTCGCTCAAAGGCAAGTCCGGAACTAAGTTATTTTGTTCTTAGACTTTGCGCAAAAACAGGGGAGGGGTACCCTCCTCCTCCATTCATCACTTATCCTGAGTCAGTCATGAACGATCTCAAGACCCCCATCCGCATCGGCTCCCGCGGCTCTCAACTCGCCCTCTGGCAGGCGAACCACATCCTCTACGCCCTTCGCGACTCCGGCATCTCCGCCGAGATCGAAATCATCCGCACCACCGGCGACCGCATGCAGCAGCCCGGCTTCGTCCCGCCCCCAAACCTGGACGGCAAGGGCATCTTCATCAAGGAAATAGAAGAGGCCCTCGAAGAAGGTCGCATCGACCTCGCCGTCCACTCCCTCAAAGATCTCCCCACCACCATCTCCCCGCAGTTCACCCTCGCCGCCATCCCCCGTCGCGCCGACGCCCGCGACGTCTGGGTCTGCGAACCCTACTGGGCCCTCCACACCCTCCCCGCCGGAGGTCGCATCGGTACCACCAGCCCTCGCCGCCGAGCCCAAATCCTGGCCCTCCGCCCCGACGTCACCTTCGTAGAAATCCGCGGCAACATCGACACCCGCCTCAAAAAACTCGCCGACGGCAAATGCGACGCCCTCGTCCTCGCCGCCGCCGGCCTCGACCGCCTCAAGCGCACCGAGTCCGTCCACCAGCGTTTCTCCCCCGAAGAGATATGTCCCGCCCCCGGCCAGGGCGCACTTGCCCTCGAAACCCGCCACTCCGATCACCCCGCCTGCACCCAGCCAGACCCCGCCCGCGACGCCGCCATCCGCCAGGCCATCGCCTTCCTCGACCACCCCCACACCCGTTACTGCGTCGAAGCCGAGCGCATCACCCTCGACGCCCTCGGCGGCGGCTGCCAGCTTCCCGTCGGCGTCCACTGCGTACCCCCCAGCGAGATCCAGCCCGGCAAATGGCGCATGTACGCCCAGGTCGTCTCCACCGACGGCGAGTCCATGATCCAGATAGAAACCGAAGCCACCCTCGACACCCCCGCCACCACCCTCGGCCTCTGGGTCGCCAACGACCTCAAATCCAAGGGCGCCCTCGACCTCCTCCACGCCTCGCTGACTCAGTCCCTTTAGGCCTCTCGGCCGCATTGCCTAAATCAACATCTATCCCCCGATTGGGTGAGCCTAATCCCCACCAACATCTGCTACGCTCTATCCGTGCAAGGCTGGCGCTGGCTCCGGAGCCGGCGGCGCATTTCCTCCCCTGTTCCAGGATTTTGGATCCTGAAACTCTAACCTGGTCTTCTCGGGCACAAGAACGCAGGCTAGTCATTTTTTCCACCACTATGCAAAAGTTTTCCTACCTTTAGGTAGAATCCAAAATGTCCAGGCATTGAAATAACGTATTTTCTTGGGAATTCCCGTCTTGGCGCAAGACTTGCTCTCAACAAAGTGCTGAATAACTTTGAAGGAGAACTGTACCAATGATTTCGAATCACTCGCTGCCTGCATTAGGTTTCTCTCGACCCCTTATCCCCGGATTCAAGACCCTCGCTGTCGCCATCTGTGCAGCAGTCCTCGCTGTTCCCGTCTCTGCCCAACTCCACATTCAGCAGCCCCAGATGCCCACCCCCGTGCTGCCTGCGGCCCCTGTAGAGATGCACGGCTGGCCCGATGCGCTCACCCCGGATCTCATCGCCTTGCGCAGTACCTCAAGTCCCGCGGAGAGGAAGCTCTCCTTCAATCTCTTCCTCATCACCAGAAAGCAGCGCAAAGCTCCTATCGCTGCCTTTTCCTCGCTCATGGATACCCGCCCCATGAATCCCGACGGCAGCGTCAACGTCGAAATCATCGCCTACCTCTCGCCTTCGCTCATGGCCAGCCCCGTCATGGAGCACATCGTCCGCGTCAACGGCGGTTCTATCCCTCTGCCGTCCTACGTCTCCGACCGTTTCCAGGCGAAGGTCTATCCCTGGCAGCTTCTCGACCTCGCAGCCAATCCCAACGTTCTTTCCATCCGGGATATCGACTCCACCCCAGTCAACGCCAGCCTAGCTCCTGACAGAGCACCCCTCTACATGCTGGCTGCCCGCTAATCCGCTCCGAGCCAACAACCCGGCGTTCAACCGGCCGCAGTCCCGCCAATCCGGGGCTGCGGCCTTGTCCTTCTCCTCGCCACTCATTCCGCACGACCACGTCTCCCTCTACAATCGCTCCAGCCTCTCTGTAGCGAGGCCGACGCCACAAGATAGATGCCCCTCGCCCTCGCCAACCGCCGCATCCTCATCACCCGAACCCGCCAGCAAGCCTCCGCCCTCGCCGATCATCTCCAGGCCCTCGGCGCCATTCCCATCCTCATCCCCACCATCGAGCTCGCCCCACCCGAATCCTTCGCCGCCCTCGACGCCGCTCTCGCCGCCATCCGCACCTACGACTGGCTCATCTTCACCAGCGCTAACGCCGTCGACGCCTTCCACCGCCGCGCCCGGTTCCATCGCCTCACCGCCATCCCACGCCGCATCGCCGTCATCGGCCCCGCCACCGCCCGCGCCGTCGAATCCATCGGCCTCTCCGTCGACCTCATCCCACCCCGCTACGTAGCCGAGTCCCTCGCCGAAGCCCTCACTCGCCACGCCCATAACCACTCCGGCGACCCCGCCAACATGCTCCTCATCCGTGCCGAGCAAGCCCGCGACGTCCTGCCCGAAACCCTCACCACCGCCGGAGCCACCCTCACCATCGCCAACGCCTACCGCAACCAGGTCCCACCCGAATCCATCACCCAGCTCAAAGAAATCTTCTCCACCTCCGAGCATCACCCCCACGCCATCACCTTCACAAGCGCCTCCACCGCCACCAACCTCTTCAACCTCCTCGAATCCACCAACCTCACCCTCCCACCCGGCATCGTTCTCGCCTCCATCGGCCCCATCACCTCCAACACCCTCCGCAACCTCGGCTACACCCCCGCCGTAGAAGCCGCCGAGCCCACCATCCCCAGCCTCATAGAAGCCCTCGAATCCCATTTCGCGTTATAAATTCGCAGCCCGCTAACCCATCATCCTTTTTCAGTTGTCATCCTTCGCCGCAGGCGGAGGACCTGCTTCTGTCTTTGTATGTCCCCGGCGATCGCCAAAGCTCAGTGCGAGCTCCAGATCTTATCCCCCGAATTGCAGAGCTTCTCCAACGTGCAGTCCAAACACCGCGGCTTCCGCGCGATACAAACCTGCCGCCCATGATGAATCACCTCATGCGAAAAATTAATCCACCGCTCCTGCGGAATAATCTTCATCAAATCCTGCTCCACCTTCTCTGGATTCGTCTGCTTCGTCAGTTCCAGCCGCCGAGAGATCCGCAGCACATGCGTATCCACCACTACACCCACCGCAATCCCAAACCAACTCCCTAGCACCACATTCGCCGTCTTCCGCCCCACCCCCAGCAGCCGCAGCAACTCCTCCATCGTCTGCGGAACCTTCCCCCCAAACTCCTCCATCACCACCCGCGCCGCGCCCTGAATATTCTTCGCCTTCGCCCGAAAGAACCCTGTAGTCCGAATCAGCTCCTCGATCTCCGGCAAAGAAGCCGTGGCCATGGCCTTCGGGGTAGGGAAGCGCTGGAACAACGCCGGCGTGACCATATTCACCCGCACATCCGTACTCTGTGCGCTCAGAATCGTCGCAACCGTCAACTCCCACGCACTCTTATGATTCAGCGCGCAAACCACCCCCGGATAGGTCTTCGCCAGCACATCCAGAATCGCCGCCACGCGCTCCGGGCTCGTCGGATTCCCAGTCGGGTTTTTAGTCCCGCCCCTGGCCTTCTTCGGCGATGATGCAGGTCGAGACGCAGCAGCAGCGCGCGTCTTCATATCGATGGCGATCTTCGGGGGGCGGACAGGCTTTCCTGATCTCTTCAGCACGAATCAAAGTTTACCTGCTCCACCCGGTTCACCCTCAAACCACCTCTTCGCGGTATCGTTGTAACCTGCAACCGTCAAAACCATCTCAGCAACAGGAGAGCCCACCCATGAACCGCGGAAAAATTCTCGTCAACGGACTCGCATACGCAGCTCTGGCAATATCCGTCGCCTCAGCGCGCGCCCAGACACCCCCGGTCGCGCAAGCGCCCGCCCCCTTCATCACCCATCAGCTCAAGCCCAACATCTACTGGGTTGAGGGTGGTGGCGGCAACAGCACCGTCATCGTCGGCGCCAACGGCGTCATCGTCGTCGACGCCAAGACCACCAAAGCCGGCGGTCAGCAGCTCCTCGACGAGATCGCCAAGATCACCCCAAAGCCCGTCACCACCGTCATTCTCACCCACTCCGACCTCGACCACGTCGGAGGCCTCGCCGCCTTCCCCGCCGGCGTAAAGGTCATCGCGCAGGAGAACAACAAAAAGGAGCAGGAGGCAGCCCTCGCCGCCGGAGGCCCCGGCGCGCCCCCAGCCGATCATCTCCCCACGCAAGTCGTCACCAAGCCCAAGGAGACCGTCACCATCGAAGGCGAAACCCTCGAGCTCTACCACTGGGCTCCCGCCCACACCAGCGGCGACCTCGTCGTCTACCTCCCCAAATACAAGATCGTAGCCACCGGCGACATCATCGCCACCAACAACCCCTACCCACGCATCCACGATGAAAAGCACGGCTCCACCGAAGGCTGGATCACCACCGCCAAGGGCATAGCCGCCCTCGACGCTGACACCTTCATCCCCGGCCACGGCAACATCGTAACCAAAGCCGACATCCAGAAGCGCATCGCCGACGCCACCGCCCGCCGCGACCAGGTCATCGCTTTAACCAAACAAGGCAAGTCACTCGACGAAATCAAAGCCGCCGTAGGCGACACCGACAAACTCAACTACAAGAGCTGGACGCAGATCTGCTACGAAGAGTTCAGCAAAAAATAGGCTTCCGCTTAGCTAAATCAAAAGGCACCTCGAAGACGAGGTGCCTCTTGATTAGCTTTACATGTTCTTATCCCGCTCCTATCCCGCCTTCATCCCCGTCCTGTTTACCCCAGCCGATTCAGCATCTCCATCGCCGGCAGCCGCACGCAGCTAAAGATCGGCGTGTCCTTCAGCGTATACATACTCGCCTCCGTCTCCCGGAGCTGCTGCACCAGATCCAGAAAGTCCTCCGGAAAATTAGTCTCGAACGCCACCACAAACTCCTGGTCATCGATCCCGAACGAATAAGTCGTATTCAGCTTCACCCGCGGATACATCAGCCCCACGCGAATATGCTCGTCCATCAGTCGCTTCCGCTCCTCCATCGGCAACAGATACCACGGCCGCGTCTTCCAGAACGGATAAATAAAGATGTACTTCTGCCCTCCCGGACGAATCGCTCCGCGCCCTTCACCCTCGCTCTCATCCGGCCTGTCGATCTGGTACTGCGACCGCTTCGTCATCGCCAGAAAATTATGCGGCTGCGTCAAATACCCGCCCAGCGGAGTAGCCATCAACTCGCTCCGCATCGTATTCAGCTCATCCACCCCATACCCAATCGACCACACGCACATGTCCACATCCCCGCGCGTCCCCACAGTCGAATAAGTGAGCGACAAAAACTCCCCGGCTTATTCCACTTCGCCAGCACCGCGGCAAAAGCCTCTTTATGCGCGGCCTTCTCTGTATCAGTCAGCCTCCGCCACTCCGGCATCACCTTATAAAACCCGAAGCAGACAATCTGCCGCTTCACCGGCGGCTTCGAAGGGTCATGCGGATGCGCCTGCGGCTGAGAGCCAGCCCCGTAGCTGCTCGCCGGACGTCCACCTGCAGGGACCGCCGCAGGGGAGGGAATCGTAGCCGCAGTCGTTGACGCCGCGGCCGTCTCGTGTACAGGTGTAACAGTCTCTGCCATATCCCTATTATCTCCCAAACTACCTGCACGCAAAGGCTGTCTTCACTGCTAGGCTGCCGAACCCGCCCGCCTTCGCACATCATCCAGCACCGGCATCGTCGCCAGAAGCAGCAGAATCACAGACAGCGGGATGGTAAAGAAGAACCCCACATGCTTGAACCCAATCGCCCCCGTCACGCCGCCGACAAAGAACAGAACAACCAGCGACGACAGCAGCCGCAAGTGTGCCACATCCCCGGCGTTACCCTCCCCGGTTCCGTTTGCTGCGCCAAAGACGATCCGCCCCAGCGCAATGCCGATATCCGTAATCATTCCCGTAACGTGCGTAGTGCGGATCACAGCATTCGACAGTTTCGTGATGATTGCATTCTGCAGTCCCATCGTGAAGCACAACAGCATCACGGTGCCCAGCACCCCACCTCCCGCAAAAACCTGCCCCGTAAATCCAAACAGCACCAGCAGCCCCGCTTCGACCAGCAGCGGAAGAGCATACTCACTCTCCAACCCGCGCCTCCGCGCCCACCGGACGAACAAAGTAGTCAGAAACGCCCCCAGCAGAAAAGACATCACCGCCGCAAGGCCGCTGAACATAAGCCGTACGCTCCCCAGCGCCAGGTTATCCGCCATCGCCGCGACAATGCCGGACATGTGCGACGTATACTGCCGCACGGCAAGAAAGCCGCCGGCATTTGCCGCGCCGGCCACAAATGCCAGATAACGGGCCAGGTGCCGATTCGCAGTCTCAGTACGTTTGCGCCCAGTCAACCTTCGCAGATAGAAAAGAGGCATATCCATAGAATGACAGGTCAGCCTCCTATGGACCAATTCTGTCTCCCGGGGATTATCTCCGGCAGCAACCTCGCCGCTTTCATTCAGGATCAAATACCAGCCCGATATACTGACCCTGCATGTCAGAAAAAATCATCGCCCTCCTCGTATCCGCCATCACCGCCGGCGGATACCCCGCGGTCATCCTTCTCATGGCCATCCAGTCGGCCTGCATCCCCATCCCATCCGAGGTCATCATGCCTTTCGCCGGCTGGGCCCTCGCCCACTCGCAGATGGATCTCATCCTCCTCGCAACCGTAGCCTCTCTTGCCTCGAACCTCGGCTCCATCCCCGCCTACTGGGCCGGAGCCCGCGGAGGCCGCCCCATGGTCGAGCGTTACGGCAGCTACGTCCTCCTCAGCCGCCGCGACCTCGACCGCGTCCACGACTTCTTCGACCGCTTCGGCTCCATCGCCGTCCTCCTCGGCCGCATGCTTCCCATCATCCGTACCTTCATCGCCTTCCCCGCCGGCGTAGCCAAAATGAATCAGTGGAAGTTCCACCTCTACACCTTCATCGGCTCCTGGCCCTGGTGCTACGCCCTCGCCTGGGTGGGCATGAAGCTAGGCGACCGCTGGAACACCGACCCCCGCTTCAAGGAGGTCTTCCACCGCTTCCACCTCGCCGTCGAAGTCGCCATTCTCGCCGCCGCCATCTGGTTCATCACCTCCCACTGGAAGAACCGCATCCGCACCGAAGCGGCATAAAACATGAACGGCAAAATTATGAGTGGCGTGTTATACTTTTATATAACTTCCGAGGTTGCCATGCACACCACAAATCTCCGCAAGGTCGGCGGGTCAGTCATGCTCGCCGTCCCGCCTGCCATCCTTGAGCTTCTCCATCTTGAGGCTGGCGCAACCGTTGGGCTGGCGGTGGATGGAGATCGTCTGGTCATCGATCCCAATATCAAGCCCCGCTACACCCTCTCCGAGCTGTTGGACGCCTCCGACTACTCCCAACCGCCAACCCCGGAGGATCGTGAGTGGCTCAATGCCCCGGCTCTCGGTGGCGAGCTCATATGAATCGTGGCGATATCTACATGGTGTCGCTCGATCCGACTCACGGGCATGAGCAGCGCGGCCATCGACCGGTGCTCATCATCTCTCCAACAGCTTTCAACCTCACCACCAAACTACCCATAGTGCTCCCCATCACCAGCGGTGGAGAGTTCGCCCGGCGAATCGGATTCGCCGTTCCTCTTACAGGAACCCATACCTCCGGGGTAGTTCGCTGCGATCAGCCGCGTGCTCTCGATCTCCACGCACGCTCTGGTAAGAGAGTAGAGTCGCTCCCGTCGGAGATCCTCGACGACGTGCTCGCGCGTACCGCCACTCTCTTTCTGTAAATTCCGATCGCGCCTTCCCCTGCCCGCGCAAACCCTTCCCGCTCGAAAAAATCCCATCCGCACCCAAGCGGCATAACTCCCCCGCCCGTGGCGCAAAGCGCGCCACGTCGCCAGTTCACTAGACTAGTCTTCGGGAAATCCTTACTCGCCCGTCGTCACCTGCCCCCGAATCTCGCCCCCGGGATTCGCCTTCGTGTGGATGTTGAAGTACCACTTCCCATCCAGAAGGTCCTTTTGCTGGTCCGGAGTCAGTGTTGCCGTTCCGGTTAATCGGGCTCACTATAGGAGTAGTCTTAACTGCCACCTGCGGCCCTGCATTCACTCCCGGTGCGGCCGGCCCATGAAAGTGCGCAGCCACAGCTGGCCCCGACAACCCCCTGAACTCAACGTGATATTTGAGCTCATGCGTACTTGTATCGAGCGTAGCCGTTAGAGTCCCGCTCCCGTCACCAGTCTTTGCCGGAACCTCGGATGCCGTGTTCAACGTCGCCTTCAGCGCAACCGTCGCCGCCTGTGCCGCGACCGATACAAGCACCAGCGCCGAAGCCATGACCGCATTACGAAAACTACGATTTAGTCTGATCAATTTTGTTCTCCTTATCGGAAATCGCTCACCGGATACAACCTCGCCCATAAGAAAGATGCGTCCCGCGGCCCAAACGGCCATCTGCCGTTCTCCTGATCAATCTGCGTTACCGCTAAAGCCTGCACAAACGTTGCTTCCATTTGCCCCCACATTCCCCCTGCGCGATACTAAAGAGTCCGCACACACGGAATACTGCTCCATAGAAGGGTCCTACCCAGCATGTCGATATCCCCCGCCGCCACGCAAGCTGCGGCCAGCATCAAGCCAGCCACTGGAAAATTAGGCATCATGATCCCCGGAATGGGAGCCGTGGCAACCACCCTTATCGCCGGCGTAGAAGCCGTTCGCCGCGGCTTCGCCAAGCCCATCGGTTCTCTCACCCAGATGGGCACCATCCGCCTCGGCAAACGTACCGACAACAACACCCCTCTCATCAAGGACTTCGTCCCCCTCGCCGACCTCAACGACATCGTCTTCACCGGCTGGGACATCTTCGGCGGCAACCTCTACGACGCCGCCAAGACCGCCGGCGTCCTCGACCGCGACCAACTCGAATCGATGAAGCCCTTCCTCCAGTCCATCGAGCCCATGCCCGCCGCCTTCGACCAGCACTACGTCAAGCGCCTCACCGGCAAAACGGTTAAAACCGGCAAGAACAAGTGCGACCTCGCCAACCAGATCCGCAACGACATCGCCGCCTTCAAAACCAAAACCGACCGCCAGGTCATGATCTGGACCGGCTCCACCGAGATCTTCCTCGAGCCAACCGCCGTCCATCAGACCCTCGAAGCCTTCGAAAAAGGCCTCGTCGACGACGATCCCGGCATCGCACCCTCCATGCTTTACGCCTGGGCCGCGCTCAAGGAGTGCATCCCCTTCATCAACGGCGCCCCCAACCTCACCGTCGATATCCCCGCCCTCAACGAACTCTCCCGCAAGATGAACACCCCCATCTGCGGCAAGGACTTCAAGACCGGCCAGACCCTCATTAAGATCCGTCCTCGCCCCCGCCTTTAAGACCCGCATGCTCGGCGTCTCCGGCTGGTACTCCACGAACATCCTCGGCAACCGCGACGGCGAAGTCCTCGACGACCCCGAGTCCTTCAAGACCAAGGAAGAGTCCAAGCTCGGCCTGCTCGAGATGATCCTCCAGCCCGATCTCTACCCCGACCTCTACAAGGACATCTACCACAAGGTCCGCATCAACTATTACCCGCCCCGTGGTGATAACAAAGAGGGCTGGGACAACATCGACATCTTCGGCTGGCTCGGCTATCCCATGCAACTCAAGGTCGACTTCCTCTGCCGCGACTCCATCCTCGCCGCGCCACTCGCCCTCGACCTCTGCCTCTTCATGGACCTCGCTGCCCGCACCCCATCGCTCCGCGGCCTCGGCATCCAGGAATGGCTAAGCTTCTACTTCAAAGCTCCCGACAGCGCCCCCGGCGTCTACCCCGAGCACGACCTCTTCATCCAGTCGATGAAGTTAAAAAACACCCTCCGCCACATCATGGGCGAGGCCCTCATCACCCATCTGGGCCTCGACTACTACACTCACGCCGAATAACCCACCCATCCTCCTACCCAAAAAGAAAGGCTCCGGAAACCCCGGAGCCGTTCTTTAAAATATCACTCCGCTCAATAAGGTCTGTAGTACCCCGGATAGTAATAGCCCGGCGGCGGAGCCGGATACGGATAAACCACCCGAGGCCGCTGCACCACCACCGGAGGTGCCTGCTGCTGAATGATCGTGGGCGCAGGCACCTGAGCCTGCACCACCATAACCGTCGGACTCGGTGCGGGTGCATAAGCCTGCTGCACGGGCTGCTGATAAACCGGCTGCGGAGCATACGTCCTCTGAATCGGCGCGCCCGCCTGCTGCTCCGGCTGATTATCCGCGTAGTTATACTTCGAGATCATCTCCGGCTGATGCTGCACCTCATACTTCGTCGGAATCCCAACGTCCTCCATCATCAGGATCGTCAGTCTCGCCTCCGGCTTCAGCGTCGGAGTCGGTCCACGCCGCGGCAGATTAATCAGATCGATAGGCCACAACACCGGGATCAGCCACTCCACCGTATCCCGCACCGCATGCCCCGTCCCATCGATCCGGCCTTCCTTATCGACCGGATTCTTCTGAGAGGTCGTAATCACCCGGCCCGAGATTGGGATCACCGTATCGTTCCCCACAACCAGCTTGTCGAATTTCAATTCCATCCAACCCTTCCCCACAAAGTGGCCCGGGTCCTTGTACTCCTCAAAACGCCCCGACAGGTAGCTTCCATACGGAAACACCGAGCGGCCGTACACCTCACTATGGTTCACCTGGCAAAGCACAGGATCGCCCACCTGCATCGTCTTGGACGACACCTTCTCCGAGACAAGGCACTCCATCTTTGAACCGGCTGGTATCAGCTGCACCGCACCCGCGGTCAGTGTGGCTGACGCAAGAAACGCCAACAAGGCAGGATAGATTTTCATTGGAGACCTCCTCTACAACCTGAAACCAAGGCTCTAAATCAGCCGCGTTCACACGATCGAGGACTTTGCCCAGCTTGGCCTTGCTGCTGGATGAGGGATGCCCGAAATTATAACCCCGGCTGTCAAGCCCGAGAACACCTTCGCTAAGGCTGAACCATCGGAACCGCCGCTGCCAGCTGCAAATCAATCAGCATTAACAGCCGCCGGTCCAGCTGGAAAAACAAGGCCGTCTTCTTCCCCGGTACCACCTTGTTAAACAGCGGCACGTACTTCATCCGCAGATCCGCCACCGATTTATCGACGCCAATTACCTGCTTCATCAAAGCGACCGCCTTGTCGTCGGTAAGCGTGTTGTAGTTGGTGGCGTATTGCTTCAGTGCGTCATACTTCGCGTTATTGATCTGCACCAGCTCCGCCGTGTACTGGTCATACAGCGGCCAGAACTTCGTCGCCTCCGTGTCCGTAAGCGTCAGATTCGCCGCGATAATCTGCTTTTTTTGCGAGCGAATGTCCTTCCGCAGCAGCTCCAGATCCTGGTCCGGAGTCGTAGTGCTCTGGGCCGAGCTGTCCGCCGCCTGCGCTAAACCTCGACCCGCCGAAAAGCCAGTCAAAGTCACAATCACTGCCATGCTGACCGATAAAAGATTCTTCCTGATCACAGGGACTCTCCTCTCTCTTTGAACTCACACCGCCAAATCCAAGCCCTACGACACGAGCCTCGAACTTTATGAAAACCCGAACGCTAAACCCTGAATACTGTCGCAAATGACAGCACCTGTGCGATCTCAGTTGACTTCATCCCGCCATTTAGCTAAGTTGATGATTCAACCAGCCGTACAACCCAGCGGTTCCTCGTCGCAGCCGCGCATTCACACTACTTTGAAACAGGGGTGTAACCTATGCGCCGTATCGTCACCGCTCTCTCTGTCTGCGTCCTCGTCATCCTCACCGGTTGCCAGAGCAAGCCCGCCGCAACCCCCGCCGCCACCGCAACCCCCAAACTTGGCATTAACCCCCACGGTGAAGAGACGATCAAGATCGACGAGTCCAAGCTCTCGCCCGAGGCCAAAAAGGCCTTCGACATCATCGATGCCAACATCGACCAGCACGTCGCCAACCTCCAGAAGTGGATCCAGCAGCCCAGCATCTCCAACTCCGGCGAGGGCATCCCCGAGTCCGCCGAGATGGTCAAAGGCTTCTTCGACAAGTTCGGCTGCCAGCAGACCCGCGTCTATGACGTAGGCATCACCGAGTACGGAACCCCCGGCAACCCCGTCGTCTACGCCAAGTGCGACTTCGGCGCCCCCAAGACCCTCGTCTTCTACTGGATGTACGACACTATGCCCGTCACCCAGCCTGAGAACTGGATCGCGCCTCCCTTTGAAGGCCGCGTCGTCTCAGGCGATACCGCCGCCGTCCCCGGAGCCGTCAAGGTCCTCGTCGGCCGCGGAGCCGTCAACACCAAGGGCCCGGAGATGATCACCCTCAACGCTCTCAACTCCCTCAAGGAGGCCATGGGCGGCAAGTTCCCCGTCAACGTCATCTTTGTCGCCGAAGGCGACGAGGAGCGCATGTCCATCGGCCTGCGCCAGTTCATGAAGCAGCACTCCGATCTCTTCAAGGACGCTGACGCTCTCTACTCCGGTGGCCCATCCGAGGGCTGCGTCTACGTCGAGCTCACCACCAGCGGCAAATCCTGGGGCAAAGGTCCCACCGTCTCCGACATCCACGGCATCTGGAAGCGCTCCGTCGACTCGCCCGCCTGGCGTCATATCCAGATGCTCGCCTCCCTTGTCTCCAAGGACGGCAACACCCCGCTCATCAAGGGCTTCTTTGACAACATGGAGCAGCCCACCCCCGAGCAGCTGGCGCGCCTCAAGATGGCCGCCGCAGGCATGGACCTCAGCGCTGCCGCCAAGGCCGTCGGCGTAGCCCGCTTCATGTCCGACGATCCCGCCACCATGATGAAGCAGATGCAGTACGGCACCAGCTTCAACCTCGACGGCATCTGGGGCGGCAACATGTACGCGGGCGGCTCCGGCGCCATCCTGCCCAACAAGATCGTCTCCAAACACAACTTCCGCTACGTCCCCAAGATGAACGGCCTCGACATCGTAAAGAAGCTTCGCGCCCAGCTTGATGCCAACGGATATAAGGACGTCGGCATCAACCTCGTCGGCGACGTCCCCTGGTCCCGCGGATCCAACAACCCCAAGAACGACATCTCCGTCGCCCACTCGACCACCATGGCGGAGTTCGGTCTGAGTCCCCTCGACAGCATGGCAGCCTTCATGGGCATCTCACGCAAGGAGAGCCCCAGCAACTCCCCCTCCAGTCAGCCCGCAGGCAGCCAACCCGCCCCCAAGGCTCCCGGCTCGGGCGGCATGGCCTCCCTCCAGCCCGACGTGCCTGAGGTCTTCAGCCGCAACCTAGCCGGCGGCTACTGGCCCTCCTACCTCTTCACCGACGGCGAGGTCGGCGAGAAGGTCGGCACCGTCTCCATGCCCATGCCAGCCTCCTTCGGCGGCCTCATGGCCGGCGGACGCGCCCACGCCGCCAACGAGTACCTCGTCATCGAAGGCAAGGGCAGAACCCCCGGCATGGCCACCGCAGAAAAGTACGTAGTCGCCACCGTCATCAACTTCGCCAACACCACCACCGTCCCCATCCGCCCCAAGACCCCCGCTACCAAATAGGCAGCGTAGCGTTTCACAGGTCGCACAAACCGGGTGCCCCATTCATGCGGCCTTATCGCATGAGTGGGCATCGCGCGAAGCGCGACCGCCTTCGTTTCATCTCGCCCAAATTCTGATTGAGTCTGATACTAGGGGAGCGATGCCGTCATCATCCCTGCAGTCCCAGACCCTCCGAGCCTTCACCGTCCTCCATCAACTCCGTCAAAACTGGGGCGGCTCCCTCATCCTTAACATAGCCCTCAACCCTCAAGGCTCCGCCCTGGCCTTAGCCTCGAACATAGCCGGAGCCGTCTGCCTCACTCTCGAAGAAGACCCCGCCACCGCCCGAGCATCCCTACGCTCCGGAGCCGCTGACTTCGTCGTCAACACCCTCGACGAAGCCCTCCGCGCCATCAAAAACGAGATTCGCCAGCACCGTCCCCTATCCGTCGCCCTGCAAGGCAACCTCGCCCCAAACCTCGAAGAGCTATTGGAGCGCGGCATAGCACCCCAGCTCTTTTCCAACTCAGCCGCGATTGTTCCCAACTACGCGCACCGCTTTCAAGCCACCGGCGCTCTCATCATCAACCTGAACAACCCCACCACCGAACCAGAAGAACCACAGACCCTCGTTGCCTCTACCCTCATCGACGCCATCAGTCACGACCGCCACTGGACCATCCACGAACTCCAATTTTCCGACTCCGCCACCCTCCGCTCCTTCGACACCCAGGCCGCCGCTATCCTCCCCGCCAACGACCTCCTCCGCCGAACCTGGCTAACCTCAGCCCCCCGCCTCTTCACCCGCGAGCGCCCACCCACCCGAGCCCTCTGGCTAACCGAATCCGAACGAGCCCACCTAGAAAAAACCTGAAAATCGAAGGCGCACGCCAATAACCAAACCGCGTATCCACCGCCACCCGCAAAACCGAAGTCCAAACCTAAAGTCTCTCGTTCGAAGACCTTGCACACAAATCACGGGGAAGGGGGGTGCTACTCCACCAACGCCATCAACCGCCCCCAAAGCGCCTTAGTCCCGGCATCCGTCTTAGCCGAAACCGGCAGCACTTCATCCACCTCATGCTCCCGCTTCAACGCCGCCAGCGACTTCGCCAGCACATTATTCGAGAGCCGATCCGCCTTCGTCCCCACAACTAAATAAGGCCGCTGCATCTCCTTAAAGAAATCGATCAGCTGCTTGTCGCTGGGCTGCGGAGGAATATTCGTGTCCACCAGACAAATCGCCAGCGCCAGCGTCTCCCGCTCCGCCAGATAAGGCTCAATAAACTTCGGCCACTCCGCCGACACCGACTTCGAGATCTTCGCGTACCCATACCCCGGCAAGTCGGCAAAGATCATCGCCGGCCGCTGCTTCATCTTCTCGCCCACACCTTCATGCAGCGCGAAGAAATTAATCGCCCGCGTCCGCCCCGGAGTTGAAGACACCTTCGCCTCCCGCGATCCCAGCAGCGAATTAATCAGCGACGACTTCCCAACATTCGACCGCCCCAGAAAAGCAATCTCCGGCGCGCCAAACGTCTTTGCCTCGGAAGGGAAGTGCGCAACATCGGTCGCCGACAGCAGAAACACCGGACTCAATCGCATCTCTGCAGTCTACCGCTTGACTCAAAGTCACACATCAGCTTGGATTCATCCTCCGCGCCGCCCGATTCCGCCCAACAGTGCCTGCAACAATAGTTGTATCCCTATCCACGGTTCCCAAAGCAATCATCACGATGAATCAGCACCGCACGCAAGCCCGTCGACCCGGCGTCGGGACCCTCTTGCAAATCCTTCTTTGACTGAAATCCGATCGGCAGTCACCTCGGTCAAAGCCGCAATTACGCCGAATTCATTGGTTTAGAGCTATCCGGACACTCCCTATCGAACCACAAGAGTAAATACAACACCGTCTCTGTTACATGAAAATAGGTTCCTTACTTATCCCTTGCGTGCAGCGAAGAAATACAACTTTAGCAGCTTCGAAATGCAACGTGCGTTCCTCTTTTGACACGTTATTTTCGGTGCTCTTTTTTCCCATTATGGAATATTCTTCCTCCAGATGCAGCACTCTAACGTAATCTTGCCTCAGCAAACTATGTTATGTCCCGAGCCGGTAGTCCGCGATCGAAGCACCGATATCCTATGATGAACAGGAAGATCTCCCCACTCCCTCAGCACCTCTGCAACACCATCTCTCTGACACCTCTTGGCGATTCGTTCGCTTCGCAGCATACCCCTACCCAAATCCTTCGGAGGCAACATTCAATGAATCACTTTTCTCTCTCTCGTCTGCATGGGCTCTCCCGTGCGCTCGTTGCTCTTCTCGCAACGAGTGCGGTCTTTACCGCTGGTTGCTCCAACATGGCCACGACTGCCACTGGTTCGAGTTCGTTGGGCCCGGCCTCAATCTCTGGAAAAATCCACGGAGGCAATCAACCCGTCGCCGGAGCCACCGTCACTCTTTGGTACGCCGGCCAGAATGGACCGGGATCGGCTTCCATAGGCGCCACCACCACATCGGCGACTGATGGTTCAGGCTCCTTCAGCTTCAACCAGGCCACGTCCGGTACCGCCTCTGGCAACACCTACGTCTGCCCCGGGGGTAACGCTCTTGTATACCTCGTCGCCACCGGCGGTGACACGGTCAATTCGACTGACACCACCGGCGCCAACAACAACTCTGCCTCCGTATTCCTCGCTCCTCTCGGCTACTGCAACAGCAGTTCAACCTCGTTGTTGTATTAACATGACCGAGGTGACCACGGTTGCCACCATGGCGGCCCTCCAGCAGTACTTCGACCCATCTACCGAGACCTTCTCAACCGACGGCACCCTCATCGCCAAGACGGCCCTCGCCAACGCCTTCACCACCGTCCCTAACCTGGTCAATCTAACAACCGGCCAGGCAATGACGACACAGACCATCCTGCCGGCAGTCGCCGGCCAGGGTCACACTGGCACCTCCATTACCGCGACTCCGGAGAGCGCCAAGATCAATACGCTTGCCAACATTCTGGCGTCCTGCGTTAACAACGCCAGCCTGCCCGCTGCCTACTGCACGACTCTCTTCGGCAATGCGGCGCCCCCTGATCCAACCACCACCGCCAGGCCCTCCGGCGCATTCCCTGCCGCCACGGATGTCCTGCAGGCCGCCTATTACATGCTCACCAACCCAACCAACGGTGGCGCCACCAATCTCACCAATCTCTACAACCTTTCTCCGGCATCCGGCGCACCCTTCACGCCGGTTCTGGCCTCGGCGCCGTCTGACTGGACCATCGCCATCCTCTACTCCACCACCAGCACCTGCAACGGAGCGTCCAGTCATTTGATTCACTCCGCCCAGGATCTCGCCGTCGATACCTACGGCAACATCTGGATGGCCAACAACGAGAGCAACGGAAACCTGAGTGCCCTGACCCCATCAGGTGCACCCCTCACTTGCGTCGCCATCGGTTCGGGCGCAAACACCGGCATCACGATTGACTCCTTGGGCACCAACGGGAACATCTCTGATATCTGGCTTGCAGACAACGGCTCGTCCAATGTCTACCGCTACAATCCCAGCACGAACTCCACCCTTGCCTTCCCAACCGCAACTGCGCCAACCTCATTGCCACCCCTCTCCATAGCGGCCGACGGTTCCGGGAATGTCTACTTCACCAGCCCAACCGATTCCACGCTCTATCAGATTCCCGGTGCCGTCGCAGCTACCTCCGCGGTCGCGCCTGTTGCTATCGCAACCACTATCGGTTCGGCCCCGGCCCACATGATGGTCGATAACACCCCGGCTATCTGGACCACTTCGGGAGCTGACTTCATTACCCGCACTACTCCTCCAGACCCCATTGCTGGCACACCCGCATCCTCCGCCCAAATTACGACTCCTTCGACAACCTACGGCATCACCGTTACCGGTGCCATTTCCGGAGGCAATAACCTTGTTTACGTCAGCGAGGACGGAGGCAACTTCCTGGACCAGTTTCAGGGAGGAGTCGCGACAACCTACTCGGAGGATACCAACTGGCCGGTTGCCGGCGGCATCGCCCCTGCCGAAATTGCATCCGATGGTGCCAAGAATGTTTGGACCATCGACAATGGCGCAAACGCCGTAGTGGAAGTCGGCGCCAATCTCCAGGCCCTCTCCCCAACCGGTGGCTTCCAGAAGTCGGCCGGCTACCTGGGTTCAGGAACCGCGATTACCATCGACCAGGCTGGAAATGTTTGGATCGGATTGAATGGAGTAAACGCTATCACCGAGCTCGTCGGTGCTGCGGTTCCCGTCTATCAGCCCTACGCCACAGCCCTGAGGGGCGGCTTCTTCCAGATCATCCCCTAACCTCGAAAGAGCTTCCAACACAGAAAGCCCCGGAGCAATCCGGGGCTTTTGCTGGTTAAAATCAGAACCAATCTCAAACTCCACAAACACTAATTCAACCCGCCGGACGGGATACTATATTACTGGTGAAAACTAATTTTACAGATTCCTTCCGCCTCGACGGCAAGACCACTCTCGTCACCGGAGGAGCCAGCGGCATCGGAGCAGCAACCTCCCGCGAGCTCACCCGCGCCGGCGCCTCCGTTCTCATCGCGGACCTCAACCTCCCCGCCGCCAAGACCCTCGCCGCCGAGCTTCCCAACGCCGCCGCGGTTGAGATCGACGTCACCAGCGCAGACTCTATCGCGCGCGCCTTCGCCTTCATCCCTCAACTCGACATCCTCGTCAACAACGCCGGCATCGGCCTCGTTGGCGACATCACCCGCACCTCCGAAGAAGACTTCTCCCGCGTCATGCGCGTCAACGTCCACTCCGTCTTCCTCGTCACCCAGGCCGCCTTCCCGCTTCTGCTCGCCTCTCACGGCTCCATCGTCAACATCGGCTCCGTCGCCGGCTCCGTTGGCGTCAAGCAGCGCTTCGCCTACTGCGCCAGCAAAGGAGCCGTCCAGGCCATGACCCGCCAGATCGCCGTCGACTACCCCAAAGAGCTGCGCATCAACTGCATCGCTCCCGGCACCGTCCAGACCCCCTTCGTTGAAGGCTACCTCGATAAGTACCACGCCCACGAAAAAGAAAAAGTCCGCGCCGAACTCGTCGCCCGCCAACCCATCGGCCGTCTCGGCACACCCGAGGACATCGCCTCTCTCGTCCGTTATCTCTGCTCCCGCGAAGCTGAATTCATCAACGGCGCCATCATTCCCATCGACGGCGGCTGGACCGCAGCCTGACCCCGCATCACCTCATTCAATAAAAGGGAAGCCCTTCACTTGAACGAAATCCTTATCACCAGCGTCCGCGTCGTCGATCTCCGCTTTCCCACCTCGCGCGACCACATCGGCTCCGACGCCGTCAATAAAGACCCCGACTACTCCGCCGCCTATTGCATCCTCGAGACCAACTCCGCCCTCGAAGGCCACGGCCTCACCTTTACCCTCGGCCGCGGCACCGACCTCGTCGTTCAGGCTGTCGAATACCTCACCCGCTACGTCGTCAACCGAACGCTCTCGTCCATCACGGACGACCTCCGCGCCTTCCCCCGCCAGCTCACCGACGACACGCAATTCCGCTGGCTGGGCCCCGAGAAAGGCGTCATCCACCTCGCCGCCGGAGCCCTCATCAACGCCGTCTGGGACCTCTACGCCAAATCCGAATCCAAACCCCTCTGGCAGCTCCTCGCCGACATGGAGCCGACCCGGCTACTCAAAGCCATCGACTTCCGCTACATCGACGACGCCCTCACCCCGCACGAAGCCCTCGAAATCCTCAAGGCCGCCTGCCCCGGAAAACAAGCCCGCCTCACCCAACTCCAGCAAACCGGCTACCCCGCCTACACCACCTCTGCCGGCTGGTTCGGCTACTCCGACGATAAGATCCGCCGTCTCTGCAAAGAGGCCCTCGCCGACAACTGGACCCACTTCAAACTCAAAGTAGGAGGCGAACCCGACGAAGACCTCCGCCGCGGTCACATCGTTCGCGAAGAGATCGGCTGGACCAACAAGCTCATGGTCGACGCCAATCAAAAATGGGGCGTCCTCGAAGCCATCTCCCGCACCCGTGCCCTCGCCCCCATCGACCCCTGGTGGATGGAAGAGCCCACCAGCCCCGACGACATCCTCGGCCACGCCCGCATCCGTCGCGAAGCCGCCCCCATCCGCATCGCCACCGGCGAGCACGTTCAAAACCGCATCATCTTCAAGCAACTCCTTCAGGCCAACGCCATCGACGTCCTCCAGCTCGACTCCTGCCGCGTCGCCGGCGTCAACGAGAACCTCGCCATCCTCCTTCTCGCCGCCAAATTCAACATCCCCGTCTGCCCTCACGCCGGCGGCGTCGGCCTCTGCGAGTACGTCCAGCACCTCTCCTTCTTCGACTTCCTCTCCGTCTCGGCCTCGCTCGAAGACCGCGTCATCGAGTTCGTCGACCACCTCCACGAGCACTTCCTCCACCCCGTCGTCATCCGCAACGGCCACTACCAGCTCCCCACCGCCCCCGGCTACAGCATCCAGATCAAGCCCGAATCCCTCACCCGTTTCGCCTTCCCCTACGGCGAAGCCTGGCAAACCAAGTAGAATTCAACTCGCGGCCTCGCCCACAAACTCAAGGAGTCATCAGGCATGAAGCTAGTCACCTTCCTCTCGCCCGCCACCAAACAACCCACCCCCGGCGCGCTCATCGCCAACGAGGTCGCCGACCTCTCCACCCTCGGCTACCCCACGCTCCTCGCCCTCATCGAAGCCGGCCCCGACGCCCTCGAAGCCGCAAGCACCGCTCTCACCACCGCGCCGCGCATCCCACTCAGCGGCGCCACCCTCCTCGCTCCCATCCCGCGCCCGCCCCGCGTCTTCGGCATCGGCCTCAACTACCTCCGCCACGCCATCGAAACCCGTATGGAGCTCCCCAAGGTCCCCATCGTCTTCATCAAGCTCTCCAACTCCGTCGTAGGCCCCGACGCCAACATCGTCCTGCCCAAACTCTCCACCAAGCCCGACTACGAGGCCGAGCTGGGCTTCGTCATCGGCAAGCCCGGCTATCAGATCCCCGAGTCCTCCGCCATGGACCACGTCCTCGGCTACACCGTCATCAACGACGTCTCCGCCCGCGACATCCAGGGCTCCACCAGCCAGTGGAACCTCGCCAAATCCTTCCCCACCTTCACGCCCATCGGCCCCGCCATCACCACCGCCGACGAGATCCCCGACCCCCACAACCTCAAAATCTCGCTCACCATCAACGGCGAGACCCTCCAGAACTCCAACACCTCCGACCTCATCTTCAAGATCCCCGCCCTCATCGCCTACATCTCCTCCATCACGCCCCTCGAAGCCGGCGACATCGTCTCCACCGGCACTCCCGAAGGCGTAGGCATGGGCCGCGATCCCAAGCGCTGGATCAAACCCAACGAAGAGATCATCGTCACCATCGAAAAACTAGGCTCCCTCCGCAACCCAACCGTCGCCGAGTAGCCACCAACCTCATCTGCCCACGCTCCTCGGATGGAGCGTGGGACTTTAGAGGTTGCTGAAAAGCTGTCGTTTTGAAAGGGTGGGATGGAACAGCTAGAGTCCCGCCGTAAATGCTGCCAAATCTTTGGAAGTAACGAGTTGATGTCTTTCTCATCAGAAGAGCGTTTCTCGTTACTTATCCTCGGTACTGCTTATCAAAGCCTGCATGTCAAGGCTTGACCCGGCCGAAACGTCACTACGTGCGGTTGCCACTGACATCGTTCTACATGGTGTCTGGGGAAGGTAGGCGCTTCGACATCCGATCTTGGAGTACGGCTGGCAACTCAGCTAGACGGTGTAGAAGGGACGTGTTCATGCGTTCCGCCATCTTGGCAGTGCTCAAAATATGGTGGCACGCCTTCTCCGTCACCACGACATCACAGTAAGGAGTAGCGAGCGCCAGAGCGTCGATGTCATAGATGTCGTTCACTTCCCATGCCCTTTGCCCGTTCCGGTGCCACGCAACTTTGAGAGCAATAGAGACATCTGTGCTTGGCATTGATCGTACGAGACGTCGGCAGATTCCGGATCCCACATCACGTCCGTTAGAATCAGGCCGCGCTCCTCGAGAGCCCTCGGGCGTATATTTTGAAATTCAATAATGAGTTCGCGAGCAGAGACGATATCGTGCAAATGTCCACGCCTCGACTTCGGATCAGCGTCGAGTATTTTCTTGAACTTTCGTTCTTGTTCTGCTCGACTCTCTGCTACAGCAGCCGGACGCTCCGGTTTGTAGCCTAAAGCTCGCAGAGCATTTTCGTCATCCCAATCCACTGGACCTCGCAACATCGAGCGCTCCATGTTCAAAGTCTTATCCGTCATGAACGCGTCGAATGCTTCGGCTCCGTAGCGTTGGCGGAAATTCTCAGTCTCATCCCCAGATGTCCCCATGATGGCAAATCCGCTCTGAAGGCCGAAAGCGTGACGGATACCACGACCAACTAAGGGCGCCTTTGAGAGCGGATTTGGGAGCTTAGCTATTGGGTCTAAGAGCGCAGAAAACTCCAATTCCATCACTACCACTCGACTCACAAGAGTGCTAAAGTCTGTCAGCTCCTCCATGACTTCGGCTAGCCGACGACGTTGCATTGGATCTTTTACTTTCTGCACTTCAGCGTAAATCGTGCTCGAAAGCACAAACAAGGCTTTACCCGCGGAACGTGCGGCGCGACACGCCTGTAGTACGTCGTCATGCTCTGCTCCCGTAGGGTGTCCCGCCAAGGCTTTAGACAAGCCGATCCAGTGGTTGAGATCCAGATAAACAATCAGCATGTTGGCTGGCGGAAGTTCGAGAAGCGGCGGCCAGACAAGAGGAGCCGCAGGTGTATTCATACGATTACGATGATGGTTTTCATGTATCCGAGTCAACTTCAACATAAGTACTGATGAGTCGCCTTCTCAGCACTCATCCCTCATATTGCCTCTCTCATTGAGAAACACAGGAACACGCACGCTTGGCCATGCTACCCTCACAAGTAAATTGCAGTTCAACTCGCGATGCGCCACATCGCCACGAGCAGCCAATCAACTGAATGGGTCCGCAGAGCATCCCCAACCCAACTCGCCATCGATATAATCCTGTGCGGGTAGCAATTGTCCTCGTTTCCCTCTTCATCGCCACTAGCGCCGGTGCTCAAACCTCCATCTCCGCGCTCTCCGTCCCCCTCATTCTCCCCACCGCAGTAGTCTTCGACCCGCAGGGCAACCTTTACGCAGCCGAAACCGGCAACCACCGCATCCGCCGCATCGACTCCCAGGGCAACATCACCACCATAGCCGGCACGGGCACCCAGGGCTTCTCCGGCGACAACGGCCCCGCCACGCAAGCCCAGCTAGACTCACCACAAGGCCTCGCCCTAACCACCACCACCCTCTACATAGCCGACACCCACAACCACCGCATCCGAGCCCTCGACCTCACCACCAACATCATCACCACCATCGCCGGAACCATCTCCGCAGGCTTCGACGGCGACTCAGGCCCCGCAACCTCCGCGCACCTCAACCTACCCACCGCCCTCACCGTCGACGCCCTCGGCAACCTCTACCTCGCCGACACCTCCAACCATCGCATCCGCCGCATCGACGCCACCACCCACATCATCACCACCGTCGCCGGAACCGGCACGCAGGGCTACTCCGGCGACGGTACCCTCGCCACGCAAGCCGCCCTAGACTCACCCACCGGCCTCGCAGCCGACACCCTCGGCAACCTCTACCTGGCCGACACCGCTAACCACCGCATCCGCCGCATCGACGCCACCACCCACATCATCACCACCATCGCCGGCACCGGCATCCTCGGCAACTCCGGCGACAACGCCGCCGCCACCACCGCAAGCCTCGCCCTCCCCCACGGCCTAACCATCGACCCCTCAGGCAACCTCTACCTCGCCGACACCGCCAACCACCGCATCCGCCGCATCGACGCCACCACCGGCATCATCACCACCATTGCCGGCACCGGCACCCAGGGCTTCTCTGGCGACACCGGCCCCGCCACCGCCGCGACCCTCGACTCACCCCGCTCCGCCACCCTCTCCACCAGCCAACTCACCCTCGCCGACACCAACAACCACCGCGTCCGCCAACTCTCCCCCTCCGCAACCATCAACACCATCGCCGGCCTCGGCAACACCCTCCCCGGTACCCTCACCCTCACCGGCCCCTCCGTCATCGCCTACGGAACCGGCCAACTCACCGCCACGCTCGCTACTACCGCCACCGGCAACATCACCTTCCTCGATAGCTACCTCGCCCCAACCCAATCGACGCCCACAACCTCCACCCTCGGCACAGTAGCACTCACTTCAGGCACCGCCACCCTCAACACCACAACCCTCCCCACCGGCACCCACACCGTGACCGCCACCTACCCCGGCGACCAGACCCACGCCGCCGCCCAGAGCACCGCCCTCGCCCTTACTATCAACCCCGCCCCAACCATCACCACCCTATCCGTCCCACTCACAAGCACCCAACCCCCCATCACCCTCACCGCCCAGACAGCCACCACCACCGCCGGCACACCCACCGGCACCCTGACCCTCCTCGACACCGCCAACACGCCCTCCGCGCAGCTAGCCACCGCCGCCCTAACGCCCACCGGCGCAGCCACCCTCCTAATCCCCACCCTCGCCACCGGCACCCACATCCTGACCGCCTCCTACTCCGGCGACGCCAACTTCCAGCCCAGCACCTCCACTCCCACCACCCTTACCATCTCAAACTCCACCACCCCCACCACCGACTTCACCCTAGCCCCCTCAGGCTCCGCCGCCCAGACCATCCCCTCCGGCACCTCTGCCACCTTCACCTTCAACGCTCAAACCCAGGGCACCCTCAACAGCCCCATCATCCTCAGCGCCACCGGCCTACCCCCCGGAGCCACCGCCACCTTCAACCCCACCCTTTTACCCCCGGGCAACACCACCAACACCTTCACCCTGACCATCACCACCCTCAAAACCACAGCCCACAACCGACTCTCACCACTCTCGAAACACAAGCTCCCCGCCGCGATCGCCACGCTGCTCCTGCCGCTCTTTCTCTTTCGTCTCCGCCCCCAAGCAATCCGCAAAATCCGAGCAGCTCTCCCCCTGGCCTTCCTATCCATCGTCGCCGTAACATCCACCGGCTGCGGAGACCGCGTAAACACCGCCGACACTCAGTCTTCCACCCCACCCCAGACCTACACCATCACCGTAACCGCCACCGCCACCAGTCCCACCGGCACGGTCTTGACCCACTTCACCACCGTCTCCCTGACGCTCCAGTAAGCCTCAGGCTTGACAAAACCCACCCCCAAAACGACCCCCTCATGAGCCTCCGCCCTCAACCTACAGACAAAGCCCCAACCCTATCCCCAATCATTACTAGACTTTGTCCAAAAACCCCAGGGGGGAGGGGGTGCCAATTAACCCGGCCCAACCAACCGCAGCAGGATGAACACAACCACCCCCGCAAAGAACACCAGCGCCATCCGAATCCCCGGCTCCTTATTAACCTCCGGCACCAGATCCGTAGCCGCAACATAAAGCGTCACTCCCGCCGCCAGCGGCAAACCCGCCCTCACCCACGTCGGTTCCAGGCTGATAGCCATAGCCCCCAGCACCGTAGTCAGCCCCAGAATCAGCCCCGAATTCAGCGCCGCCCGTCGACTTCGTCCCCCCGCCAGCATCACGCTCGCAACCGTAAATCCCTCCGGAATCTTGTGCAGAAACACCGCAAAAAACAGCAGCCACCCCAGCCACCGCGACACCACAAACCCCGACCCAATCGCGATCCCATCAAAAAACGTATGCACCGCCAGCCCCAGCAGCACCTTATAGCTCGTCTGCCCCGAAAGGTGCTCATGTTCGTGCGTCTCTTCGCCAAAGTGGAAGTGCGGCACCAGCGTATGCTCCAGCAGGTGTACTCCCGAATACCCCGCCAGTATCAGCAACGGAGCCCACCGCGGATTCATCGCCAGCCCCTCCGGCACCATCTCGAGCGTCACCGCCGAAATCATGAACCCCGACCCCAGCGCCACAAAATACCGCAGCGCCCGCGCCGACGGCGACCGCCTCACCAGCAGCGCGCCCCCCACATAATCCGCCAGCCCAGCCCCCAACCCCAGCGCCATCGTCAGCCAAAACGTGCTCCCGAACCTTTCCACGCTCAGCCATCGCGGCGAAGAGCACGCAGACTATCGCCGTCCTTCCCCAGACCAATCCTCATAGGACCTTGATTTTACCCGTCTCCGGCCACTGCGACTCGCGCGACAGAAAATACACCACCCCCAGCCCGCAAAGCAGCACCAACCCCTCCAGCCGCTCGCTCAAAACATGCAGCCGCTCAAAATCCACCCGCCCGGCATTGTCGACCGCCGCGGCATTCACATCCCCACCCGCTGCGATGCGATCCACCTCCATCGCCGGCAAAATCCCAAACTGCGAGTAAGCCGTCACCAGCAGCATAACCACCGTCAGCGTAAACTCAATCGCAAACCCCACCCGCGCCGGCACCTCCGCCCAAAGCCACAACCAAGCAGTAGCCAGGCAGAAAGCCACTCCCCCCACCAGCCCAATCCAGTGCAGCATCCGCAGCGTCCCACCCACAACAAGCCCAGCCTCATGCGCACTGGACAGGCTCCCAAAAGCCACAGGAGCCACCACAAACGCAAAAAAGCACAGCCCGCCCACCCACAGCACCATCGCCAGCAGCCGCAAAACCCGCAGTGGAATCTGTACGCTCGGACTCAAACGTGGTCCCTTCCAATCAGTCTGCGAATGCGCTCCGGAATCGGCGGATGCGTCGAGAACAGCTGTCCAAACCCACCCCCGCCCAGCAGCGGAGCCACAATAAACAGATGCGCCGTCGTAGGCGAAGCCTGCATCGGAATCCGCCGCGAATAGCTATCCAGCTTCTGCAACGCCCGCGCCAGCGCATAAGGATTCCCCGTAGCCGCAGCCCCTGTAGCATCCGCCTCATACTCCCGCGACCGCGAGATCGCCAGTTGAATCAACGTAGCCGCAAGCGGCGCCAGAATAATCATCAGCAGCGCACTAAGCCCGCCGCCGCCACGCTCCCGGTCGTTCCGCCCGCCGCCATAACCCCCAAACAGTGAAGCCCAATACCCCATCCGCGCCACCATCGTAATCGCTCCTGCCAGCGTGGCTGCAATCGAGCTGGTCAAAATATCGCGATTTCGCACATGCCCCAGCTCATGCGCCAGGACGCCCTCCAACTCCTCATCATCCAGCAGCTCCAGAATCCCATGTGTAACTGCCACCGAAGCATGTTGTGGATTCCGTCCCGTGGCAAACGCATTCGGACTCTCCGTCGGCAGCACATAAATCTTCGGCATCGGCAGCCCCTGCTTCGCCGTCAGCCGCTCTACCACCTCATAAGCCCGCGGCAACTCCGCCCGCGACACCGGCTTCGCGTTGTACATCGCCAGCGCCAGCTTGTCCGAGTAGAAGTAGCTGAAAAAGTTCATCGCCACCGAGATCATGAACGCCAGCACCATCCCGTTGCGTCCACCAACCCACCCTCCAATCAACACCAGCAGCACCGTTAGCGTCACCAGCAGCAAAGTGGATTTAAGTGTATTCATCGGACCCGTTCCTTCTGGAGCCTCCTGCAAGCTGCTCCGTGAATTAGACGCGCGCCGCAGGCTCGCCGACTCTCGCCAGCGCCCTTCGCAGTACCACCTCGAGCGCCGTCTTCTGCTCCGCAAACTCCGCCTCGCTCAACCGCCCCTGCAGCCGGTCGGTCTCCAGAGCGAACAACTCATCCTTCAACGCCGCCAGCAGCGAAGCCTCGCCCGTCACAGGAGCCGCTGCAATCATGGTCATCGGCATCGCAATCGCCTCGGTCCGAGGACCCGCCGCCCCGCCATCCTTCAGCAGGAGACCCGCCCCAGCCGCCAGCGCCAGTCCCAATCCACCAATGATCCACCACTTATACTTAGCCCACGGATCGTTGTTCCCCTCAGGATCAAGCGGAGTCCCCAACCCACCTCCCGGCCGAGTATCCGCCGCCGCACTCCCAGCAGGAGCAGCTCCCGCGCCTCCACCTTGGTCTTCTCCTTGCGCACCAGCCGCCTGCGTATCCCGCGGCAACTGTCCGGTCCCGGCAACAGTAAATCCCAGCGTCTGCTTGGCCGCCGCATCCCTCAAAACATACGTCTGCGCAGTCGTATCCTCCGTCACTGGCATAAACGTAACCGACGCATCAGGCGTAAACTTCATGCTCTTCGGCATCATCACCAGCACCGCGCCAGTTGCCAGCGTCGGCCTCTGCGCCAGCGTCAGCTTGCCGGTGTAGGGAAGCGTATAGCTGATCTGAAACCGCGACTCTCCCGGCCGCAGCGGAAACGAAAACGCAAAATGATTCGCCTCATCCAGCTTCACCGGCGTCACCTGCACCTGCATCCCACCCGGAGCCATCGCCGCTCCACCCAGCACCACCGCGCCCGCCGGCAGATAAAACTCAAACGGCTTATCCCCCGCCTGCGTCATCGGCGGGTTTGAGTCGTTCTTCACAAAAAAGTTCTCCACCACCCGCAGATTCTTGCCGCTCTCATCCGTCTCGATACGCATCATGTCCGCCTCGCCGGTGATCCCCTCCACCTTATCGGCCGCGTTGTAGACGTCCACCTCCACCGACTCCGTTCCCGCCGGAGCCGGACGAAAATAATTCGCCTTATCATGCGTTACACGCACCAGGTGCAGCCCCTGGTCCGGCACATCCAGCTTGAAGTTGCCCTTCGCATCCGTCTTGGCGTGCGTCTGCTCCTGCATGCCCTGTTCCAGCCGGATAAGCGTCACATCATCGCCTGCCGAAGGCTTGTTGGTCGTCTTATTCGTCACCGTCCCGGTAATCGAATCAGCCAGAGCCAGGCCCGAGAGAGCCATCATCACCGCGGCGCCCGCCACGGCATTTCGCACGAAAGAAGTAAAAGAGGTCACACCCAAGTCTATCGTCAAACCCACCTGGCGCGCACCGTTATCCCCGCACCCGCCGCCCCACAACCCCACGCGCCGTCAGCACTTCAATCTCCGCGATAACCGCCGCGGCCTCATCCTCGAGCCCTCTGCGTTGCTCCTCGTAATCCGCCTCCGGATACTTACCCGCCTGGAACTCGAAGTTCAAATCCCGCAGATTCTCGTAGATAACGTCCTTCCGCTCCTGCAGATAATCCACCCGCGTCTTATCCGCCTGCACAAAAGGATTCCGTTCCGGCCAGAACATATACGCAAACAGCGCCAGCGTAAGCAGGGAAGCAGCAAGTATGCTCATCAGTATTCCGTCTCCCTTCGTATCCGCTCGCGCATCGCATCCACAGCTCCTGCTGGCATTCCCGCCGCTGCAGCCTGACCAGCAATCCCCACCAATCCCGCGCCCGCGCGCCGCCTCCACACTTTAACCAACACGACCGTCCCCAGCGTCGCCAGCACAAACACCACCACTGGCATAATCCACGCGACGTTATCGAACCCGCCGCGCATCGGCGCTGCCAATATCGTCGCTCCATACTTCGCCACAAACCAGTTCATGATCGAAGTATCTGTGCCACCCCCCGCGACCTGCGCACGCAGCTCACCAATCATCCTGTCCGAATCCGGACACCCCACATGGTTGCACTCCAGCAGTATCTGTCCGCAGCCGCAGGCGCACATCATCTCGTGCCCAATCTTGTTGAACCGCGATGCAGCATCCCCCGCGCCCAGCATCACCACCGCCAGCAGACAAACCACCAGCCCCTGCATCCCACGCCTTATTCCAATCAGCTTAAGCATGATGAACCTCCGCGAGTGCCGGTGCCTCAACCTCAACCCGCGACGGCACAATCATCCGCGTCAGATTCGGAGCCAGCGCCACCAGTGTGCCGAACACCACAGTCAGCACCCCAATCCAAATCCAGTTCATCAGCGGATTCAAGAACGCCTTGATGATCGGCCTGTCCGTGTCCGGATTCTTGCCCTCGTAGATCACATACAGGTCACTCGCCAGCGTGGATCGCAGCGCCACCATCGTCGACGAGGTCTGGCTCGCGTGATAGAACCGCCGCTCCGGAGCAAGCTGCGTCAACTTCTTGTCGCCCTTATAAACATCGAGCAGCGCATACTCCGTGTCGAAGTTCGCATTGCTGTCCTGCGTATAGCTCTGGCATACCAGCTTGAACGGCCCCAGTTGCAGCGAATCGCCGAAGCCAATCTCTTTTTCGACAGACTGATTGAACGCCCCGCCCGCGATCCCGATAAACATAATCACAATCCCGAAGTGGACGATATACCCGCCATACCGCCGCGTATTCCGCCGCACCAGCAGCACCGTCGCGCCTGCCAGCGACATCCTCTCGCCGCGCTCCTGCGCCTGCCGAGCCACCACATTCGCGCCGCGCAGAAACTCCGCCGTAATCGCCGTAATCACGCCCGCGCCCAGTGTGAACGTAATCAGCGAAAAGATCTCCGCCTGCATATCATCGCCCGCGCTCCAAGGCCTCACCCCCGCGGCAATGCACACGATTAGAGACACGCCCATCGCAATCCCCGGCAGCACAAAGTTCCGCCGTATCGACCGCAGCGAGGTCGACCGCCACGCCAGCAGCGGCCCAATCCCCGTCAGGAACAGCAGAAACAACCCAATCGGCAGATTCACCCGGTTATAGAAAGGCGCTCCCACGGTAACCTTCGTCCCCTGCACATACTCGCTCAACAGCGGGAACAGCGTCCCCCACAGCACCGTAAAGCAGGCCGCCAGCAGCACTAGGTTATTGAACAGAAAACTAGACTCGCGACTAACCAGCGACTCCAGCTTATTCTCCGAGACTAGGTGATTCCTGTTCCTAAAGAACGTAAACAAACATACAGCAAACACAATCAGGATGAACCCATAAAACCAGTCGCCAATATCCGAAGCTGCAAACGCATGCACCGAACTCACAATCCCCGAGCGAGTAAGCAGCGTCCCCAGAATCGTCAGCATGAACGTCGAGAAGATGAGCCACACGTTCCACGTCTTCATCATCCCGCGCTTCTCCTGCATCATCACCGAGTGCAGAAACGCCGTCCCCGTCAGCCACGGCATCAGGCTCGCATTCTCAACCGGGTCCCATCCCCAGTACCCGCCCCAGCCCAGCACGCTGTAAGCCCAGTGCGCACCCAGCGAGATCCCGACGGTCAGAAACAGCCACGTCACCATTGTCCAGCGCCGAGTAATGTGTATCCACTTCTCCCCGGGATAGCGCATCATCAGCGCGCCCAGCGCAAACGCAAATGGCACCGAGAATCCGACATAGCCGAGATAAAGCATCGGAGGATGAGCCACCATCTCCGGGTACTGCAGCAGCGGATTCAGCCCATTTCCGTCGGCCGCCAACGGTCCGGGCTGGATCGAAAACGGCGGCGCCGCAAAGTTCAGCAGCATCAGGAAAAATATCTGTATCCCCGCCAGGATCGTCGACGCAAACGCCGTCAGCCGCATATCCACCTTGTGCCGCAGCCGCAGCACAAATCCATAAGCGCTAAGCAGCCACGCCCAAAGTAGCAGCGACCCCTCTTGCCCCGACCACAGCGCCGAAAACTTATAAGCCGTAGGCAGCGCCCGATTCGTGTGATGCAGGATGTACGAAACCGAATAGTCGTTGGTAAACGAAGCCCACACCAGCGCAAACGCAGCGCAGGTCGTCGCCACAAAGGTCCCAATGCCTGCCCGCCGTGCCGTCTCACCCAGCCGAGCAGCCCTCAAGTCGATCCGCTGGCCGCGCGTCCGCCACAGCGACACCCCACCCATCACCAACGTATAAGCGCTTAGAACTAGAGCCAGCAGCAGTGTAAAGCTGCCGAACTCAGGCATCGGATGAGCTGACATGGTCCCTCTTGTGCCATTCTCTCAGGCATAGTAGGGAACCGGCAACCGCCCCCGTTTATCGCACGAAGAATTACCGCAGGAAGGAATTCAATCCGCGGGATGGAGCCGGGACAACCGGCGGCTTCAGCAGATGATGCACGTTCTCCAGCAGATGCTCCGGGTGCAAAGGCTTCAGCAGGAACTCCACGTTCATCCCCGCGTACTCCGCCTCCGCCTCCTCCAGCCCGCTGATGACCATTACTGGCATCTGCGCGTCGGTCCGGCGCAACTCCTTTACAAAGCTCGCCCCGTTCATCTCCGGCATAATGTGGTCCGTGATAATCAGCCCGATCGGTGTCGCAAACTCCCCACCCTGCAACTGCTCCAGCGCTCGGCGAGGGCTCAATACCGCGATAGCCAGATAGCCGCCACGCCGCAGGATAGTCTGTCGGGTCGCCGCCTGAATCGCGTTATCGTCAATAAGAAGTACTGCCGCCATCATGTATCCGCCGACCGCTCCCAGCTCACTCGTCGTCGTAATCAGAGCCCGCCTCACAAACTCTAAGATGCCAACATTCGTGGCACAGTTTACCCTGTCCCACGAAAATTCTTCAGATTTCAGTAAATAATTTCCATCTAGTCCACTAAGTAACCGTAACGGTAACGGTAGTAAGTAACTACGAGCGCAGGACTACAATTAGTCGATCGTTCAAACTCAACACTCTCCTCTAGACTCATGCTCCTAAACCGTTTACAGTTCCCGCAGCGCTTTTTTGAATCTCAAATCCCCGCACTCGCAAAGGGCCACACGTGACTCTCTCCTGGATTGACTGGCTCATAATGCTGGTCTACTTCGCCTTTGTTCTGGGCATTGGCTTCGCCCTCAAGCGCTACATGCGCACCTCCAACGACTTCTTCCTCGCCGGCCGGTCCATCCCAGCCTGGGTCTGCGGCCTCGCCTTCATCTCCGCCAACCTTGGCGCTCAGGAGGTCATCGGCATGGGCGCCTCAGGCGCCAAGTACGGCATCGTCACCAGCCATTTCTACTGGATAGGCGCCATCCCCGCCATGATCTTCGTCGGCATCTTCATGATGCCCTTCTACTACGGCTCCAGGGCCCGTTCCGTCCCCGAATACCTCCGCCTCCGCTTCGACGAAAAGACCCGCGCCGTCAACGCCTTCTCCTTCGCCATCATGACCGTGCTCTCCTCCGGCATCTCCATGTACGCGATGGCCCTCCTCATCCAGACCCTCGGCCTGCTACACGGCATCGTCCCCGACGCCCTGATCTTCCACGTCTCCGTCTTCCTATCCGCGATCATCGTCCTCGGCTACATCTTCCTCGGCGGACTCACCTCCGCCATCTACAACGAGGTCCTGCAGTTCTTCCTCATCGTCGCCGGCTTCGCCCCACTCGTCTGGATTGGCCTCAAAAACGTAGGCGGCTGGCAGGGAATCAAGCACACCCTTCCGGCCAACATGACCCACTCCTGGCACGGCATGGCCCACGCCTCCACCAACACCCTCGGCGTCGAGTGGATCGGTCTCGTCATGGGCCTCGGCTTCGTCCTCTCCTTCGGCTACTGGTGTACTGATTTCCTCGTCATCCAGCGAGCCATGGCCGCCGACTCCGAGGTCTCCGCCCGCCGCGTCCCACTCATCGCCGCCATCCCAAAGATGTTCTTCCCCTTTCTGGTCATCCTTCCCGGCCTCATCGCCGTAAGCGTAACCAGCCACATGGCCAGATCCAGCGTACCGGCCAGCGCGGGTGCAGCTCTCCATCGCACCTACGCGGCCAACGACTCCACCCCCGCCCGTCCCGAAGCCACCACACCCAAAAGAGTTCCTCTCGATGAGGCCCACCCACACGGCATCATTCCCGTCAAAATCGACCCCGTCAGTGGCCAACCTGACCTCAACGCCGACGGCACCCCCGTCTATAACTACGACCTCGCCATCCCGGTCATGCTGCTCAACTTCTTCCCCACCGGAATCCTCGGCCTCGGTCTCACCGCGCTCCTCGCCAGTTTCATGTCCGGCATGGCCGGCAACGTCACCGCCTTTAACACCGTCTGGACCTACGACATCTACCAGGCCTACATCAACAAGCGCGCCACTGACGCCCACTATCTATGGATGGGCCGCATGGCCACCATCGGCGGCGTCGCTCTCTCCATCGCCGCCGCCTACCTCGTCACCAACTTCAACAACATCATGGACGCGCTTCAGCTCGTCTTCTCCATCGTCAACGCCCCGCTCTTCGCGACCTTCCTGCTCGGCATGTTCTGGAAGCGCACCACCGGCCACGCCGCCTTCACCGGCTTAATCTCCGGCACCCTCGCCGCCCTCATCCACCACGGCCTTACCCTCCCCGCTGACGCCGTCCCCGGCATCCACGGTGGCTGGATAGCCGTCGTCCACCGCTACCCCAGCGACATGGCCCAAAATTTCTGGACCGCCATCTTCGCCTTCTCGGTCAACCTCGCCGTCACCATCGCAATCTCGCTCATCACCGAGCCCCGCCCCGAGCCCGAGCTGGTCGGCCTCGTCTACTCCCTGACCCCCAAACCCCTCGAAACCCACCTCGACTGGTACCAGAAACCCATCACCCTGGCCGGAGCCGTCCTCGTCCTGCTCATCATCCTCAACCTGGTCTTCGCATAACAACAGTTGTCAGTTATCAGTTTTCAGTAGAAAACACATTAAGCACTGGCAACTAACAACTAACAACCGGCAACTGAGAACGGACAACTGAGAACGGACAACTGAAAACGGACAACAACTAACAACTAGCAACTAACAACTAGCAACTAAGAGCTGACAACTGAGAACGGACAACTAAATGGGTCTCGATATCCGCATCCCCCTCGGCCTCATCTTCCTGATCACCGGCGGCCTCATGAGCCTTTACGGCCTCATCACCCGCAACGCCCCCGCCGTCTACGAAAAATCCATGGGCGTCAACCTCAACCTCACCTGGGGAGCGGTCATGTTCGTCTTCGGCCTGATCATGTTCCTCGTAGGCCGCCGCCAGAAGTGGCAGGACGATCCCGTAGACCCACGCCCCTGGGAGAAAGGCTCCCACCGCGGCCACTAAAACAAATCTCCTGAAGGTGTATAGCGAGTCACACACATTTATGGCCGTTTTTTGCCAGGAAAAACGGCACCGCACGAGATCTTCCGCTCCACAGTATCAGGAGACTTGCTCTAGAACATGCACATTGAATATCAACTCAGCGAAGCAGACTTTATCGCGGCAAGCCCTGCTAGCCCTTTGCAACCTCCACCATCATCACTTCTACAGGTTCATGCCCCTTAGCCTCCTGCGCCTTCGGCTCATGAGCGTTGCCCTCATGAAACACCTTCGTTCCCGGCAGCTTCCCATTCGCCCCCATCGCCACCGCCATCAGATAATCCTGCGCGCTGATCTTCGGCCCATTATGCGCTCCATTCACGCCCACCCGCACATACTCACCGCTCGGCTCCAGCACCCGAGCCTTCACATTGTCGCCCAGATAAGCCGCCAGAATCTCATCCTTCAGCCGTTTCGCCAGCTCCTTATCCTGCACCGGAAACACCACCTCGCAGCGCTCGATCAGGTTCCTCGGCATCCAGTCCGCGCTTCCACAGAAGATCTCATCATCCCCGCCATTCGCGAACCAGAAGATCCTGCTGTGCTCCAGAAACCGCCCCACGATGCTCCTCACCCTTATCCTTTCGCTCACCCCCTTCAACCCCGGCCTTAGCGAGCACATCCCGCGAATAATCAGATCGATCTCCACGCCCGCCTGCGAGGCCGCATACAGCGCCTCCACAACCCGCCGGTCAAGCAGCCCATTCATCTTCGCCACGATCGCCGCCGGCTTGCCTGCCTTGGCATGCGCCGTCTCGCGCTCAATCAAATGCACGAACCCATCCCACAGCGTCAGTGGAGCCACCATCAGCGGGCTGTACGATACCGACTCCGTCTCTGCCGTCAGGTAGTTGAAGACCTTCTGCACCGCAGCCGTAATGTCCGGCCTCGACGTCAGCAAATTCACGTCCGTGTAGAACCGTGCCGTCACCGGGTTATAGTTGCCCGTCCCCAGGTGCGCATACCTCCGCAGCACGCCATCCGGATCTCTTCTCACCAGCAGCGACAGCTTGCAGTGCGTCTTGTACCCGAAGATCCCGTGATAAACCCCCACCCCGGCGTCCTCCAGCTCCCGCGCCCAGCGCAGATTCGACTCCTCATCGAACCGCGCCATCAGCTCCACCACCACCGTCACCTCTTTGCTCTGTCCCGCCTCTGTCAACGCCTTGAAGATCGGCGAGTCGTTGCTCGTCCGGTAAAGCGTCTGCCGCATCGAGATAACATTCGGGTCCTTCGTCCCCGCCTCGATAAACTCTTCCACCGTCTTGTACGCGTCGAACGGATTGTGAATCAGCACATCCTTTTTCCGCAGCTCCTCGAACAGGTCGCCCGACTTAACCTGCACCTTGTACTCCTTAGAGACGAACGGCTCGAACTTCAACTCCGGCCGCTTCACCGCCGAGTACAAATTCATCAGCCGTGAAAGGTTCACCGGTCCATCTGTCCGGAACACCTGCGATGGCTCGAGCTCGAAGTTCGTCCGCAGCCGCTCCACCACCTCCTCCACCGCCGAGCTCTCAATCTCCAGCCTCACCGCATCGCCCTTGCGCCGGTTGTGCAGCTCCGCGGCCACGCTCTCAAGCACCGAGCGCGACTCCTCCTCCTCCATATACAGATTGCTGTTGCGCGTCACCCGGAACGCCGACTGCGACAGCACCTCATACCCCCGGAACATGCGAGCCGCCTGCGCCTCGATCAGCTCATGCAGAAAGATAATGTCATACCGCCCCGCCTCTGTCGGCAGGCATACCACCCGCGGCAGCGACCGCGGCACCGTCACCACCCCCAGCGAACTCACTGCCTTCACCTGGCTTCCCGCCGCCCTGCGCTTATACCGCAACAGCAGCGCAATGCACAGCGCCTTATTAAGCACTCGTGGAAATGGGTGCGAAGGATCGATCGTTACCGGCGTCAGCAGCGGATCCACCTCTTCCTCAAAGAACTTCAGCGCAAACGCCCGCTGCGCATCGCTAAGCTGCTTCCACCCCAGCACCCGTATCTTCTGGGCTGCCATCGCCGGCAGCAGTTGTTCATTCCAGCATTGGTACTGGGCCGCGACAAACTCGTGCATCCGCTCGGTCAACCGGTCCAGCCGCTCCTGCGGCCGCAACCCGCCCTCATCCAGCGGCTGCGCCAGGTCGTACCCCTCTTCAATCCTCTGTAGAAAGCTCGCCACCCGTATCTCGACAAACTCATCCAGGTTGCTCGCCGTGATCGCCAGGAACTTCACCCGCTCCAGCACCGGGTTTGTCGCGTCCTGCGCCTCTTCGAGTACACGCTGGTTAAATCGCAGCCACGACTCGTCCCTGCTGAAGAACAAAGTTTCAACCACCGGCGCCGTAGCTGAATGCGCACCAGCGGACCTGGTAGATTTTTTCGCAACTCGTTTTGTGGCAGCCATATGAAGCAAAAGTGTACCGCGATCGAGCAACGCGGCGATGAACAACTGTTAAATCACAGCTGAACCCGCCTACTGGCCGTTGATTATCTGCGTCGCCTGCTTCAACATCGCAGCCTCCCGCTCCACGGCCGCAGCTGTCCTGGCAATCAGCACATCCGCGTCCGTCCATTGTTTCTGTTCGATCGCCTCCCGCGCTGCTGGCAGCGTCTTCACACCGTATCCGGTATAGAAGCCCGGAGCGTACATCATGTTCTGAAACCACGGACGGTTCGGCAGTCCCGCCGGATCAAGAAAGGCCCGTTCACTTTGAATCAGTTGCATATTCAGACTCGAAGGCGCCTTTAAAGCATTCGCAGTAAACGCCTTGTCATAGTCGCTCGCGGCCGTTGTCAGATCGTCGAGAGCCTGGTCCAAAGGAGCAAAGTTCAAATACGGCGGAAGCGCCTCCATCGCAGGTGCGACCCGTTTCTTCTTAGGATCTTCAAGTGCCTTATAGACACCATCGGCAACCTCCGTATTGCGCTCCTTAATATCGGCGCGCATCGTGTCTGTCAGCTTCTTCACCCCTGTCACATACGTCTTCACTGTATCCGCCAGGTTGCCGAACTGGAACGGAATAACATCGGCATCGGCCATCCGAATCATCATCGTCCCTGCCGTCTGAGCTAGCGCGCGGCCATACACAAACTCAGTGTCCATAAAGTGCGAGTACCAGTAAAAATCGTCGTAGATGGAGTGATACTGCCCGTTACCCTCATCCTCGCCCCCGTAGCTCATATTCACGCTCGCGACGCCCAGGTGATGGATGAACACCGTGTAGTCCGAACCCGACCCCAGCGCCTCCATCCGAATATCTGCCCTGCTTCGCATCTCCGCGCGGTCTTCCGGCTTCGCCTTCGAGATCGCCACCAGCCGCTCCCGCTTCCATGCGCTCATCTTGGTCTCCGGGTCATCGACATCCTTCACCACGCTGTCGACAAAGTTCTCGAGTGCACTCGAACCCTCCGCCCGAAAATACCCCCGTCCATTTCCATCCGAGTTGAAGTAAGCCACTGCGTGCGCGCTCAGCTCTGCCGCATGCGTCTCCGCCCACTCCGTCGAGCCCAGCAGCGCCGGCTCCTCACCATCCCAGAAGCAGTAGATGATCGTCCGCTGTGGCTTCCAGCCCTGCTTCAGCAACTCTCCCAACCCGCGTGCTTCTTCAAGCTCTGCGCTCGCACCCGCAACCGGGTCAGCCGTCCCATTCACCCAGCCATCATGATGGTTGCCGCGAATAACCCACTGGTCAGGAAACGTCGCGCCTGGAATCCGCGCAATCACGTTATACAGAGGCTTTCGGTCCCAATTGAAACTCAGCGCGAGATGAGCCTTCGCCACACTCGGTCCCACCTTATAGGCAAACGGCAAACCACCCCGCCAGGCCTCCGGCACCAACTCACCCTTCAGCGACTTCAGAAACGGAGTAGCGTCCGCATAAGAGATCGGCAGCACAGGAATCTTCGTAATCGTCTGCACCTGGTCCAGCGGAATCAGCTTCGTCGTCCCTCCAGCCACAGCTCCCACTCCCGGCGTCTGCGGGTCGCCCGGATACACCGGCATATCCATCACGCTGCCACGCTGCACCCCATCCGCCGGACGCATCGGCCCATCCGGATACTGATCGCCGCGAAAATACCCATCATCCCGTGGATCGGAGTAGATGATGCACCCAACCGCTCCATGTTCCGCCGCAACCTTCGGCTTAATCCCGCGCCACGTCTGCCCGTACCGCGCAATCACGATAGCGCCCTTAACCGAGACCCCCATCCGATCGAGCTCTTCATAGTCCGCGGGCGCTCCATAATTCACATAAACCAGTGGAGCCGTTACATCGCCATCCCGTGAGTACGCGTTATAGGTCGGCAGTTGCTCGCTCTTCTGGTCCGAAGTGGGGTCCACCTTGATCGCTGGCTCTTCCAGCTTCGCCTCAAACTTCTCAGGCCCCAGCAACTCCAGCTTGCGCGACTTCGGGGTAGGAAACAGCGCCTCCTGCACCTCGATCTGCGCATCCAGCCCATACGACTTCAACTGCGCAAGCAGCCATTCCGCATTGTCCTTGTCATACGGCGAGCCCACATGGTGCGGACGCGCCGAAAGCCGCCGCATCGTCTCTTTCACCCGCTCCGGCTCCGGCAGCGCACGAAACTTCTGCTCCCACTGAACCTCCGCCGCCGCGTGTTCGGCGGTGTAACCGCGTAATGAAACCTCGCCCGGATTGACGGCATAAGCAGTACTGGCAAGCAACGTAAGACAGGCAACGACACTCCGCATGGTTGCAATGCTCCTCTGAAAGGGATTTATCCGCTGATGCTATCGCCCGGCTTAATTCAGGCCGAATCCGGGCAGGCGATCAAGGCATCCACCTTTGACCAATCCGGCTCGACCCCGCTTCGTTTGTTATTCCTCAACCCTGCTTTGTGTGTCATTTCGTGGTTGTCTTTTGTCATTCCACAAGGCCGCCCTCTTTGTTTGTCATCCCGCAGGGATCTGCTGTTGCTTTGTCGTTGCCGTTGCCTGTTCTCCTTCGCCTATCCAAAACCCTGTCATTTCGACCGGAGCGACTCACAGCCTCACCGTGAATCGCGTAGCGGAGAGCTTGTCCTGAGCGAAGTCGAATGGAATCCGCTTCTCTACCCATGCCCCACCGCAGCCCATACGCCTTTGTCTTTGCTCACAGCCCGTAGCGCGTAACTGGAACCCGAAAACCCCGTTGCCTGTACTCGCCGGTGGCCGTTGCCAGTTCTTACTCATGACTCGTTACTCGTTACTGATACTCAATCGCCTTGGCTGTTGACAGTTCCATCCCGTCCCGGCAAATCCCCCTCATCCCGCTTCTATCCCCGTTCCTGTTTCTAATCCATGGTTATCCGCCCAGATCCGCGGTCGGCGTAAGCCCCAAACTATTTTTCGCGAAATCCCTCAGCAAAATCGCATGTCAAGCCCCACTCCCACCAAAAACTCAACCAACTCCATCCCCACCACACACTTAGCCAACAAAAGAAAAATGGCCATTAGTTATGTGCCATTCGCTAGAATAGAACTAGAAGCAAGAAAGAAAGCCCCGGGCAAACCGGGGCTTCGCTCTTTAACAATCGATTTCCCATAAGAATCGTCATAACTCCTTTGCCTGGACGAATTTAGCCATAAGTCCTTTGTTTGGACGAATTTGGCGGCGCACCATGCCGCTAAACCATTAAAGCAAAGGATTTATCGCCAGGATATGGGGGGGGGTGTGGGGGGTGCCGATCCTGCCCTGGTTGCCCGGACTGCTAGCCTAATTCGTGGAAAAGGGTAGCGCGCTGTAAATCTTGGCGGTGGTCTTCCTGATGGCCGCGCGGGCTGCGTCTTGCGTTATAAGGGCGTATACTCTGAATTGATTCGGGCCTCATCTAGCGTAGCTGGAGCGGCACTGGAGAAGATCCATGAGCCTTACCCATCCGCAAGACCGCGTTGCCGCGGTGAAGATTACATTGCAGACGCTTTTGAATAAGAAGCGTTCCCACCAGCCGATCACAGCCCTCACAGCATACGACTACCCCACTGCTCGTCTTGTCGACGAAGCAGGGATCGACATGATCCTCGTCGGCGACTCGCTTGGCATGGCCGTTCTTGGCTATGAGAGCACTCTGCCGGTGACGGTGGAAGAGATGCTGCACCATTCACGCGCTGTTTCGCGCGCGGCGCGATCAGCGTTTCTGGTTGCCGATATGCCCTTTGGAAGCTACCACTCATCGAGATCGCACGCGATGGAAAATGCTATCCGCTTCGTGAAGGAAGCCGGAATGGCAGCCGTCAAGATCGAGGGCGGCTCGGCGCGCGCGGAGTTGGTGGAACAGATGACGCGGGCAGAGATTCCTGTTGTCGGGCACATCGGTTTGACACCGCAATCGCTCCACCGAATGGGTGGCTATCGCGTGCAGGGGACCTCGCTGCCGGCGATGGAGACGCTGTTAGCCGATGCGATTACGCTGCAGGCAGCCGGCGCCGTTGCGCTGGTGCTTGAAGGCATACCGCGTGAACTGGCGGCGCGTATTACCCGGCAGCTCGACATTCCCACGATCGGCATTGGCGCGGGGCCGAACTGTGATGGACAGATTCTGGTGTTCCATGACCTGTTCCATCTCACGTTCTCTCCGGCGGCGAAGTTCGTGCGGCGTTATGGAGATGCCGCGCAGTTGTTCCGCGACGGCATCGCGCACTACCGCGGGGACGTCGCGGCGGGAACGTTTCCCAGCGACCGCGAGAGTTATCACCTCTCGGCGGAAGCGCGTGGGGAACTCGAGCGGCTGCATGATTCCGAACACGATACAGAGATTGTGAAGGCGTAGCGTCATGAAGATCCTCACCACCATCGCGGAGATGCGCTTCGCTTGCAAACAGGCGCGGCGGGCGGCAGGTGAAGCCGCTACGCTGGCGCTGGTCCCTACCATGGGGGCGATCCATGAGGGGCATCTTTCGCTCGTGGCCGCTGCGCGCGAAGAGTGCGATGTTGTTGCCGCGTCGATCTTCGTCAATCCGCTTCAGTTTGGGCCGACGGAGGATTTTGCCCGCTATCCGCGGACATTTGATGACGACTGCCGGCGGTTGAGCGCGGCGGGAGTCGACCTGCTTTTTGCGCCGAGTGTTGCTGAGATCTACCGGCCGGGTGCGAGCACCTTTGTGGAGGTCGCGGGGATTAGCGACCGGCTGGATGGAGCTTCGCGGCCGGGGCATTTTCGCGGCGTGGCTACCGTGGTGGCGAAGCTGTTCAACATCGTTGCACCGGACGTGGCGTGCTTCGGGCAGAAGGATGCGGCGCAGGTGGCGGTGCTCGAGGCCATGGTGCGCGATCTCGATATGCCGGTGCGGCTTATGGTCTGTCCGACCGTTCGCGAGGCGGATGGACTGGCGATGAGCTCGCGCAACTGTTATCTCTCAGCGGAGCAGCGGGCGCGGGCGTTGACGCTTTCACACGCTCTGCGGGCAGCGGAGGAACTTGTTCGAGGAGGCGAGACCAACGCGGATGCTGTTCGCGTTTTGATCAAGGAGACACTGAGCGATGCATTGGGGATTCGGATTGACTACGTTGAGGTCGTGCGGTCCGATACTCTAGAGCCGGTGGACTCGATTGCGGCGGGCGACCTGATTGCTGTCGCTGCGTGGGTTGGCGATACTCGGCTGATCGATAATCTCAAGGTTGACCTGAAGATTGAAGGTGCGAAGATCGAGAATCTTCAAGTTGAGGTTGCCCATCATGGATAAGGCGACCAAGGTTACGGTTGGCGTCTGCGGCGGCGTTGCGGCGTACAAGGCGGCGGAGCTGGTTCGCTCGTTTCAGCAGGTGGGTCTCGACGTGAGCGTGGTGATGACGCGCGCGGCAGAGGAGTTTGTTCGTCCGCTTACGTTTGCTTCGCTAACTGGGCGGAAGGTCATCACCAGCCTCTGGAGCGAGGCTAATCAGGCTGGTTTTGGTGCTGATGCTCCGATTGAACATATCGCGGAGGCGCAGGCGACCGATCTGCTGATCGTTGCGCCGGCGACCGCTCATACGCTGGCGAAGTTCGCTCATGGATTCGCCGACGACTTTCTTTCGACAATGTATCTTGCGACCACGGCGCCGGTGCTGGTGGCTCCGGCGATGAACGTTAATATGTGGAACCATCCTGCTACGCAGGCCAACCTTGCGAGACTACGCGGGCGCGGGGTGAAGGTTGTCGAGCCGGGGACCGGGTACCTGGCCTGCGGGATGACCGGCGGCGGACGGCTGGCCGAGGTTGCGGCTATCACCGAGGCTGCGCTCTCGCTACTGCACGACCGCGAGAGTCTGAAGGGCGAGACCGTTCTGATTACCGCGGGTGGAACTCGCGAGCCTATCGATCCGGTCCGGTTTATCGGCAACCGGTCGAGCGGCAAGATGGGCTATGCGCTGGCGGAGGCTGCGGTCGTTCGCGGGGCGCGGGTGATCCTGGTGAGCGCGCCTACTTCGCTGGCTGCTCCGCAAGGCTGCGAGGTCGTCCGGGTGACCACTGCGGCCGAGATGCGCGAGGCCGTGATGGCGCGGCTGGGCGAGGCGACCGTTGTCATCAAGGCGGCGGCGGTCAGTGACTTCCGTCCGACCGCGGTTGCTGCGAACAAGCTCAAGCGCTCTGATGGGCTGACGCTTGAACTGGAGCCGACGGAGGACATCGTTGGCCTGGTTGCGGCGCGGCGGAAACCTGGGACGCTGGTGATCGCGTTCGCGGCGGAGACGGAGAACCTGCTCGAACGCGCTCGCGTCAAGCTGCAGCGTAAGGGCGTGGACGCGATTGTCGCCAACGACGTTTCGCAGCCGGACACCGGGTTCGACGCAGACGAGAATGCTGCATTTCTGCTGACTCCACAGGAGACTGTTGAGCTGCCGAGGAGCTCGAAATCTGTGCTGGCCGGACGCATTCTGGATCGTGTGGAGACGATGCGGACGGCAGCTTATGCGGGTCATGCCGGATAATTTCCGGTACCCCCCACCCCCCCTATATCCTGGCGATAAATGCTTTGTTTTTAGTGGTTTGCAGGGTGGTAGTGTCTGCAAATTCGTCCAAACAAAGGACTTATGGCTAAATTCGTCCAGGCAAAGGAGTTATGACGATTCTTATGGGAAATCGATTGTTAAAGAGCGAAGCCCCGGTTTGCCCGGGGCTTTCTTTCTTGCTTCTAGTTCTATTCTAGCGAATGGCACATAACTAATGGCCATTTTTCTTTTGTTGGCTAAGTGTGTGGTGGGGATGGAGTTGGTTGAGTTTTTGGTGGGAGTGGGGCTTGACATGCGATTTTGCTGAGGGATTTCGCGAAAAATAGTTTGGGGCTTACGCCGACCGCGGATCTGGGCGGATAACCATGGATTAGAAACAGGAACGGGGATAGAAGCGGGATGAGGGGGATTTGCCGGGATGGGATGGAACTGTCAACAGCCAATGCGATTGAATATCAGTGACGAGTAACGAGTCACGAGTAAGAACTGGCAACGGCCACCGGCAAGTACAGGCAACGGGGTTTTCGGGTTCCAGTTACGCGCTACGGGCTGTGAGCAAAGACAAAGGCGTATGGGCTGCGGTGAGGCATGGGTAGAGAAGCGGATTCCATTCGACTTCGCTCAGGACAAGCTCTCCGCTACGCGATTCACGGTGAGGCTGTGAATCGCTCCGGTCGAAATGACAGGGTTTTGGATAGGCGAAGGAGAACAGGCAACGGCAACGACAAAGCAACAGCAGATCCCTGCGGGATGACAAACAAAGGAAATAGGCAACAGCAAACGCAACAGCAGATCCCCTACGGGATGACAAAGAAAGGAACAGGCAAAGGCAAAAGCACGGCTATTTAGCGGCAAAAGCACAGCTATTTTTAGACGACCATTTTGAAGAGGAGCTTCAAGATCTCTTTGAGGGGCATGACGGCGAGCACCAATGGAGTCATGGGTAGAAGAGTTGCGATGAGGAGATGAATCGGCGTTCGGGGATCGATCGGAAACAGGTACATGTCTTGAATGATGTTGTAGCTGTTGCCGAGGTCCGCAAGGGACTGGATGTCGCCCGTTCCGAGCAAGGGATCGGGGTCCGGGACCAGGTGCTGTATCCACTTCTTGTCGAACGATGAAGTATAGGTCGTGGCCAGCGTTCCGTATTGTCTAAGACCGCGCAGCTTGGTCTGGAGCAGCAGTCTTGCGAAGATTGCCAGCGGTCCCAGGACCAGACAGAGAACTATTATGGTGTAAACGGCGATGGCCGGCGCATAGGAGCGGAGCGAAGCTTTGTCAAAGACCAGATTGTTTGCAATAACTCCGGCGAGTGCGCTTGACTCGGCAAGTAGAAGAATGCCAAAGAATCGTTGCGTTTCTCCGACAAAGCCGAGGCCTCCTGCATGGTCCGGATGAGTGGCGAAGAGCTGGAGGTCAAGATTGTGCATGCGCCAGAGGAACTGGAACCAGAGGAAGATCCTCCAGATCCAGCGAAGAAAAAGGAATTGGAAGAGCGGTGCGCTAAACAGCATGAGCCACCAGCCCGCGGCGGTAGGGGTAATGCCCGTATCGGTGCGGGTAAAGTGCCACGTTGAGACGTGAAGCGCCCCGGCTTTGAAGGCGCTGATGGAGATGAGATACGCCAGTACGGCTATAACGATCTCGGCTAAAACGGAGTCACTATTTTTCAATCCAAGATCGATAGCGCGCGTGAATTTCTTGTAGTCTTTCTCCGCCACAAGACCAGATGTAACGAAATGCGCGGCGGTTTCGGCGATGCGCGCCCCGAGGATAGTCTCCGCAATGATGAACAGAGGGATGGCCAGGAGAAAACGCGCATAGGCACTGATGTCGCTGAGAAAAGGGACGGGAACGGCGTGTCCGAGGGCTGTGCCGTATATGAGAGAGAGGATCAAGAGAGGCAGCCAAGCCAGCAATGCGAAGATGCCTGCCCGTCTGACGGTGGCGGGTGACTCTTGTTTGATGAGCCTGGCTCTTTTTTGAAAACGGAAAAGAGGACCACCCTCCATGAGGAGAAATTCACGGTTTGGCGCAGAGCCGTTCGATGCGTTTGTTTCCACGGGTGGTGGAATCTTTATTGCTTCAGACATAGGAGGCTCATCCCGGTCTTTCACGATAACCCGGTACCGGGGTGCATCTGTACTGCCATAAATGACAGTACGGGCATTCTTTGCAGAAGCACTAACCTTACATACCCTGGACTCGACTCAACTGATAGCGCATCGGCAGAGGATGCCATCAGCTCTTGCTGGTTACTCTGATGTACTGTCAGTATCTACAGGTCTTCAAGGGAGTTTGGGGAAAGGCGCGAGCCGGGAAGAGCTACGTCTATTGACAGTGGAAGGAGGGCTTTGACACGTCTATTTTGAATTTTGCGAAATCAAATTGGTCATGCAGCAAAACTTGCCTCTTTGAACCATGTCTGAGCTGCAAGTTCCGCAATGAGGAGGGGGAAATGGGGCGTCCTAAGATATTGCTGGCGGATGATCAGCCCCTGATTCTGGATGCTTTGAAGGAGCTTCTCACTCCGGAATTTGAGGTAGTTGGCGCGGCTACGGACGGGCGTTCTCTTTTGGTGAAAGCCTTGGAATCGAAGCCGGATGTAATTTTGCTTGAGATCAAGAAGCCCGATTTGAACGGCCTGGAAGCGGGTCCGGAGATCAAAAGGCTCTTGCCCAAAGTCAAACTGATCGTGATTACGATATGCGATGATGTCGAACTTGCACGGACAGCGCTTCACGGGTGGGCTTCCGGCTACCTGATTAAGGATTCGACGTCGACGGAGTTGAGCAGGGCAATACATGCCGTGCTTCAGGGCAGATCGTACGTGACTCCAAAGGTGGCTCGAGGCCTGGAGCAGAATTTCATACGAGATCCGAGGCTGGATCGCCAGCGGACATTGACTCCGCGCCAGCGCGAGGTGTTGCAATTGCTGGCGGAGGGCAGGACAATGAGAGAGACCGCGGTGGCGTTGCAGGTGAAGCCCCGCACAATTGCCTTTCATAAATACCGCATTATGGAAGACTTCGGTCTCAGGAGCAACTCGGACCTGGTGAGGTTCGCTCTTCGCATGAAGGTCATCCATCCGTTTTAGCGGTTGAGGGCAGATGGAGAGACTCTTGTTGAAGCAGCGTATTCGATTAGGCTGGATTGTGGCTGTGTCGGTGATGTGCTCCGTGATGGCGGCGGGCCAGTTGCCGGCCGGACTACCGACGACGACTCCTGCCGCCGCTGCTCCGAGCGTACCCGCGCCGGCGGCTGATGAGCTCGGGCGCACCACCCCCAGGGGGACGGTGTCTGGGTTCATTCGTGCGGTGAATCGCAATGACTTTGTGGCTGCAGCGCGATATATGCAGCTCTCAGACAAGCAAGCTCTTCGTGCTGAGGAACTGACGCGGGAGTTCAAAGGGCTATTGAACTGCTGCTTCAGCCAGCCGCTGGCGACGATTAACGATACGCCCTCGGGCGACCTTGAAGATTCTCTGCCGCTGGACCGCGAACGGGTTGGCCCTCTGAAGATTCTGGACCAGAAGGTCGACATTATTCTGGTGCGCGTTACGCGGCCGGATGGTTCTATCTGGCTGATCTCCCAGGAGACTGTGGCGCGGGTGCCGGCTCTCTATGGGTTGATTGAAGAGAGCTGGGTCGATCGCATTATGCCGGAAGCTCTTAAGGAGCATGAGTTCTTCGGTATATCGCTGGCCTATTGGGTGGCATGGATTGGGTCTCTTGGCATACCGCTGCTTCTCTTAGAGGGGCTCTCTCGCCTGATTCGATGGGGTTGGTTGAAGGTTGTGAAGACGCCGGCCAAGCGCAGCCGAGTGATGGATTGGTACGCTGCAAGTTCGCGACCGCTGATTCTTGTTCTGACGGTTGCGACACATACTCTGCTACTCACGTGGCTCGGTTTTACGCTTCATTTCCGACTGGTAGATCTGCGCCTGGTATTGGTCGCTCAGATAGTGCTGCTGGCGTGGTTGCTGCGAAGAGTTGTGACGATTGGATTTAAGCAAGTTCGGCTCATGCTGAAGTTGCGCAACCAGAACGATACCGTATCGCTGGTGTTACTGGGCGAGCGGCTACTTAATGTCTTTATCGTCATCGGAGCGATCTTCGCGCTGCTGACAGTGGTCGGCGTAGATACCAAGACGGCGCTTGCGGGTCTCGGGATTGGCGGTATTGCGGTTGCATTCGGCGCGCAGAAGACGATCGAAAATCTGCTGGGCGGCATTCTTCTGATTTCAGACAAGGCACTGGCTGTTGGTGATGAGTGCTTCATTTCGGGTCGCCAGGGAACGATCGAGGATATAACCCTGCGCTCAGTTCGACTACGAACACTGGACCAGACTCTCTTATCAATCCCGGCAGGAGTGCTTTCTCAAGCCAATATCGAGAATTTTGCTCTGCGGCGAAAGATGCTGATGCAGACGAAGCTTCGATTGCAGTACGGGACCCCCACGGGTCAGATTCAGACGATTCAGGAAAAGATACAGGAGTTACTCACGAAGCATCCCAAAGTTGAACCTGGTACCTTCTGGGTTCGACTTACTGATTTCGGCGAACGCGCCATTGAACTTGATCTCTTCGCATACATTCCGACAACTGATCGTCAAGAGTTCCTGTCCGTGCGCGAGGAGCTGTTATTACAGATAGCGCAAATCGTTGAAGATGCGGGGAGCAGCTTTGCAATTCCCCTGGTGTCTGTGGCATTCCAAGGGCAAAGCACGCCGAGCCAGAGTTCCGGCGGGACTGCTTGACGAACTCAAAAAAATAAAAGCTATGTTGGCTAGGCATCTTTGACGGCAACGCCCGAATCATACAAGGACTGTGAGTTTTAGCAGGCTGATTTTGGTGTGTCTTGGCAGGGGGGACTGTCAGAACTGACAGTGACACGCTGTATATCCGAGCATATGCTGACGAAGATCAGCAATGCTGATTTACTCTTTTTTCTTCTCTCTTTCTCTCCTGGGGCATGTGCTGAATGAGAGGAATCTATGAACCACTCCGGCCGTCCCCGTCTCATCATTGCGGATGATCGCACACTTATTCTCGAGGCCTTCAGCAAGATGCTGGGAAGTGCCTACGATGTTGTAGCGACCGTTGGTGATGGACGCAGCCTGGTAAACGCAACCCAGAGGTTGCGTCCCGACCTGATCCTTACTGAAATTGGTATGCCGCTGATGAACGGCCTGGAGGCTGTTTACAGAATCAAGCGGACATTGCCAGATATCAAAACAATCTGTGTGACGGTGCTTGGCGATCGCGAGATCATAAAGGAAGCCTTTCGGCGGGGGATTTCAGGCTATGTCCTGAAGACCGCGTCGCGAGCCGATCTCGAAGACGGAATCGATCGGGTGCTGAACGGGGAGATCTATGTATCTCCTGCGTTGATTCCGGAGTTCGCTTATCTACTGATGCCGAAGCTGACGCGGAATGCAACGGACGAGCCACTGACTGAGCGGCAGGTGGACGTGATGCAGTTGCTGGCCGAGGGCAGGTCGATGAAAGAAGCGGCCTCAGTGCTGAACCTCACGACGCGTACCATTGCATTTCACAAATACCGGTTCATGAAGAATCTTTGTCTGAAGAACGATGCGGAGGTAGTGAGATACGCGATGCAGCATCATGTGGTGTTTACGAATAGTGTTCAGTAATCACACAGGCTTCTGTAATAGTTGCCAGTTACATTCTGCGCCGACAGAGCATTAATCTTATAGCCGAATAACTCAGTGGGGCGACCATTGAAATGTTCCAAGGCCAATACGAGTAAGCTGCGCGCGGGATGGGCGTGTGCGCGATTTGTGCCGAGGCTGTTTATTGGCGCTGGAGCTATTCTTGTCGCGATATTTATAGCTGTGCACTTGTATGCTGCGTGCTTCTCTAATCTCGCCATCTGGCGGATGCAGGTTGCAGAGGCACAGGTGGCGGCGGGTACTTCTGCATCGATGGCTGCTGGACGGGCTTCTGATCAGCAGGTTTCTAACCGGGAAGCTTCTAATCAACAAGGGGTGGACTTCAGTCTTTGGGGTAAGAACCGGATACATGCTTATCTGGCATCTTTGTCGCTGAAGGTGGATGCTCCGATTGCAGTGCTGAGTATTCCGCGGCTCGCGCTGAGGGCTCCGGTCTTCGATGGCACGGATGATCTTACCCTGGATCGCGGCCTGGGAAGAGTGGATGGAACGGACAGGCCGGGCGGCGAACACAACCTCGGAATCGCAGGTCATCGCGACGGATTCTTTCGTGGCCTGAAAGACATTCGGCAGGGAGATGCTATCGAGATCGAGCGGGCTGATGGGAAGGACATATATGTGGTGGAGAGCACGACCATCGTTGATCCTTCCGACGTGAGTGTGTTGGAGCCGGGGGCGAAATCGTCTCTCACGCTGATTACCTGTTATCCGTTTTACTTTGTCGGGGACGCGCCGAGCCGCTTCATTGTCAGGGCTTCGTTGAAGAACCGCACTCAATACTCGCAGGTCCAGAATCTACAGGCCCAGACGGGAAGTTCAAAACAGTAACAGGTGAAAAGGAGAAAGATATGAACGGTTCATCGGTGGTTCGTAGCATCCGCATGGCTGCATGTGGAACGATGCTTGCCGGCCTGCTGTTGCCGGCGGCTGCATGGGCGCAGGATACGAGTGTGTCAACGACATCCCAGACCGGCGCCGCGAAAGTCACGACGAGCGTAGAGCACGGCCAGGTCGTCATGGTCTCAGGGAACGAACTTATTGTCAAAATGAGCGACGGCCAGGTGAGGCATTTCACTGCTCCTCCAGGCGCCACGGTCAATGTCGACGGAAAAAACCTTACAGTCAGCCAACTAAAGCCGGGGATGATGTTGACTCGCACTATTACCACTACGACCGTGCCAAAGACGGTGAGTACTGTGCGGACTATCGAAGGCAAGGTATGGTATGTGAATCCTCCGAGCACGATAATTTTGCAGTTCCCGGATGGCCCGAACAAGCAGTACAAAGTACCTTCAGGCCAGAAGTTTATGGTCGATGGCACGATGCAAAGCGTGTTTCATGTCCGAAAGGGGATGAATATCTCGGCAACCGTGGTGACAGACGCGCCGCTGACGGTCCAAAGCCAGACTCGAACCGTCGCCGGGGTGGCGCCGCCGCCACCACCACCACCAGCGCTTCCGCCACCGCCACCAGCTAACACCGAAGTGGTGATGCTGATTGAGCAGCCGACCCCCGCGCCCGCTGCGCCAGTGCAGACCGCGGCAGCTACGCTGCCGAAGACTGCAAGCTACACGCCATTGATTGGGGTGGTGGGGTTGTTGCTGCTAGCAGCAGGCTTCTCACTGAAGAAGCTGCAGGCATAAACTCTGCTTCTTTTTGTTCTTTCGTTTTCTTTATCTTCCTTTTCTGCCAGTGGCGCTGCCCGTCTCCCCGGAATCAGGGCAGCGCTATCGGGACTCCTGTAACTGGTTGGGTCGCGAGCGAGTTTCATAAACTCGCTGAGGTGATCTTTTGTGTTTAGCGAGCCTGGGAGCGACATGATGACCGGAGGAGCGGCGCTGGGCCTGGAGGGCGGGCCGATCTCATGGGATGTAATGCAAAAAGTGAAGCGGCTGCCAGTGATTGCCGGCGGCCGCTTCCATTTTCGGGTTGCAAGATTTTGTTTCATACTTCTATTGTGTTGACTAATCCTGAGTGAAACCCGGCTTAGCGACGACCTCCGCCGCCGTGGAACCCGCCAGAGACGTTGCCGTGAAATCCGCCGCTAAATCCGCCACGGGCTACGGCTACGCCGCCGCGATAGGGAACAGCCGGCCGGTAACCGGGGCCGAAGACGGGACGTCCGTAGTAGCCGCCGCGATAGGGGTAGTAGCCGCGATAACCGTAGCCGGCGCGGTACCAGGGGCCGGCTCCGATGAAGACGCCGCCGGCGAACCAGGACGGGCCGTAGTATCCATAGGGGGCGCAGGCGTAGGGCGCGTAGGGATAGTATCCGTAGGCGCAGGCTGGCGGGCCATAAGCGACGTAGGGAGCCGGGGCTACTCCTACACCGACGCCAACAGAAACCTGAGCAGCATGCGACAGCGTGGCCGGGAGAAAGAAGATGCTGAGTAAAGCGAGATAGCGAAGGTAGCGCATTTTGCGAGTCCTTTGGCAGAGCCCAGTACGCTTGTGGCGTCAGTGGCTTTGCGGCCTCCAGCTCCTTTTTCGGATGGCTGACGGCTTGTAAATATGAACGCGGATTCAGCGGAAAAGTTGCGCTTGAAGAGGGCAGGGAGCAGTTGGAAAAGGCTCACTGAGCCGCGATAGTAGGCCATGGAAAAGTTATTGATTCGAGTGAATTTTTGGGCGAGAGCAGGGAATTATTGGGGGAATTGCTTCAGGGGTGCTGGATGGCGTGACCGATGAGCAGGATGACGGGGGCGGGGCCGACTTCGGCGGTGGCGAGGTGTTCGAGGGTGGTTGCGGTGACGTGCTCCTCGGGGGTGGAGGCTTTGCTAACGGCTACGCAGGGGGTGGTGGGAGGGATGCCGGATTCGATGAGGCTCGCGGAGAGGGTGGCGAAGTCGCGTCCGGGCATGTAGAGGACGAGGGTAGCGTCGTCGGGGAAGGCTCCGGACCACATCTGCGCAGGGGTTAGCTGGACCTTGCCGGCGGCGTGGTGGGCGGTGGCGAGGACGAGTTTGGAGGCGGCGGTGCGATCGGTGAGCGGGGTTTGCAGAGATGCGGCGACGGAGAAGGCTGCGGTGATGCCGGGGACTATCTCGAAGGGGAGATTGTGCTCGCGGAGGAAGGCTATCTCCTCGCCGGCGCGACCGAAGACGAGTGGGTCGCCGGATTTGAGGCGGAGGACTGAGGCGCCGTGTTCTCCGTCTTTTGGAGAGGCGTGTTCGAGCATGAGAGCGTGGATGCCGGCCTGGGTGATGCGGGGCTGGCCGCAGCGTTTGCCGACGGGGATGATGAGGGCGGTGGGGCTGGCGAGGTCGAGGATGTCGTCGGAGACGAGGTCGTCGGGGAGGATGACGTCGCAGGTCTTGAGGAGTTCGGCGGCGCGGAGGGTGAGGAGCGAGGGATCGCCGGGGCCGGCGCCTACGAGATAGACCTTGCCTGGCTGTGCTGCGGTATTGCTCACGATTTTTTCTCTGCGATGGGATTGGTTTTGGCGTGCTCGCGAGCGAGGGCGCGGGAGGGGCAGCCGTCGTAGCCGCAGACCTCGCGGGCGGCTAACTGGTGGAGGATGAGGCGGCGGGATTCGTTGAGGGGTTCGGCGGCGACGACCTCGCGGCGGAGATTGCCGAGATCGGTGAGCCAGTCACCTGTGTCCAGGGGGAGCTGCTCGTTGATTTCCTTGCGGAGGCGCTGGGCGAGCGCGGGTGAGGCTCCTGAGGTGGAGATGGCGATCTGGAGGTCGCCGCGGCGGACTACGGAAGGGAAGTAGAAGTCGCAGAAGGGCGGGTCGTCGACGGCGTTGCAGAGGACGTTGTTGGAGGTGGCTTCGTGGAAGACAGCGCGATTTACTGCAGGGTTGTTGGTGGCGGTAACGACGAGGAAGTAGTTTTGGACATCGCCTTCGGCGTAGGGGCGCTGATGCAGCGTGATTTCGCCGGAGGCGGCGAGGTCGAGGATTTTGGGGCTGGCTTGGGGGGCGATTACGGTGACTTTGCCTTGCGCGGCACGGAGGGATTCGATTTTGGACTCGGCGAGGTTGCCGGCGCCGATGACGAGGCAGGGGCGGCCGGTGAGCTTGAGGAAGAGAGGGAAGAGATCCATTACTGTGTGCTGCTCCGCTTGCGTACTTCGGGGAGGGTGGCTCCCGGGTATTTGTTGCTAAAGTACTCAATTCATGGCGCTTAGGTTTGGACTTCGGTCCTGGCCTTGGGATTTTCGGGCGCGACTGATTTTACTCCTGTAGCTATTGTACGGGGGGCGGGAGGGGTGGGGTTGTCAAGTTCTGGCGTGCAGGGGACCACAACGGATGGTGATGTTGTAGCGCTACTGAGCGCGGACTACGGCTGGGGATTTCCAGGCGCCGCTGAGTAGCTCGGGTTTGGGGAGATAGTAGCGCATGGCGAGCATGAAGGGGGCTTTGGGCGCGGGGAGCCAGTTGGCCTCTTTGTCCTTGCCGGGTGAGTCGGCCTGGATGTAGAGGGTGAGGCCGCCGTCGGGGTCGAGTTTGAGGTTGGGAAGCATGGGGGAGTTGATGAGGTAGCGGTTGAGGGGGTTTTTGACCAGAAGCTGCTGCGGGAGGTTGTAGAGGGTGAGCGACCAGAAGGCGTTGACGGGCGGGAACTGGCCGGGGGCGAAGTGGAGGGTGAAGTTGGCTTGGCTGCCGTCGAGGGGCTGGCCGGTGGAGTCCTTGTCGTAGAGCGGGTACATGGCCTCTTCTTTGGAGTTGGCTCCGATGCCCATCTGGGCTCCGGTGGCTCGGGCGACGTAGTCGTTGTGGAGGAAGGCTCGGGTGCCGAAGAGGTTGCTGGTGTCGCCTTTCGTGGCGACGCGGCGGGCGTCGATCTCTTTCTGACCTTCGGCCATGCCGCCTTCGAACGCAGCCTTCATCTCAGGCGAGAGCGCGGCGATGTCGATGGTCTTGCCGGGAACAATGCCGATGGTTTCGAAGCTGGCGCGGAGCGCGGTCTCGCTGGACTCGGTGGGGCAGAACTGCAGGATGAAGCTCATAACATTAAAGAAGTGCAAAGAGGATTGCATCTGCGCGGGAAGAACTGGTGGGGGCCAGGGAATATCGGGTGCGGCGGACGGCGCTGGTTTGCCCAGGAAAGCAGAGAGCGGCTGGGCCTTGTATTTGGCCTGGATGGCTTTGACGTTGTCGAGGTCGGCGGGGTTGAAGAGCTGAGTGCGGCCGACTACGTTGATGAACTCGGTCTCGGGGTGGAGGACTTTGGTGATGTTGGGTGGGACGGTGCCTTTCCAGCGTGGGCCAGCGACGAGGAAGGTTCCGCCGTTGTTGCCGGTGGCGCGTGTGCCGAGGTAGTCGAAGTTGAAGGTGTAGAGGTCCATCATCTGGAAGACCCAGTAACGATTCTTTTCGACGGGCGGGATGGTGAGGACGATGGGTTCGGCGCTGAGATCGAGACTGAGGAAGGTGTAGGGGGTGTCGGAGTTGGGGGTGACGAAGGCGGAGTCGTCGGGGGTGAAGACGCGGGCGAAGCTGAGTGGGGCGTTGAAGGGACCTTTGTACTGGGGATTGGTCTTGTCGACGGAGAAGGCGTACATGGTCTGGTAGGCCTGGACCATGGGGTAGCCGTAGATGTAGGCGTCTTTGGCGATGGCGCGAGCTTCGACAGTTGAGGGCGCGGCCGCCTGCGCTTTTTGCCGGGCGATCTCACTCGATAGTGCAACTGTGAGAGCTGTTTTCCGAAATGAGGTCCGAGCCATTATTCCTCTCCGTGAGAACTTGTTGTTTTCGCAGCTATTCATGGAGCTGTGTAGGTTTATTGATTGTGCGATGCGCGAAGGGGTCTTCCTACTAGGAGTTCTTACAGCAGACAGGCCGATGGTGCTGCGCTATTGTTGCAGCCTAGCCGTGGTGTACCGATGCGACTGACAGGAGAGCTGCATATGATTCAACAGATGAATAGAAGGCGGGATTTTGACAATCGATGGCGCGGGCTGGTTCTGGCGGTTGCGGTGCTAGGGGCGGCGGTCCTGCCGGTCTCGGTGGTTGCCCAGGCGGGCGCGCCGAGTGCGTTGCAGGAGAAACTGGCGGCGGTGAAGCAGTCCATCGCGCAGAACCAGCAGAGGCTGCGAACGTACAAGTGGGTTGAGACGACACAGTTAACTCTGAAGGGCGATGCCAAGCCGGCTTCTCAGTCGATGTGCATGTATGGGCCGGATGGGAAGGTGCAGAAGACTCCGATGAGCGCTCCTCCTCCACCACCGAGTGGCGGGAGGCTAAAGCAGAAGGTCATCGCCAATAAAAAAGCAGAGATGCAGGATTACATGGGACAGGTGAAGACTCTGCTGGCCCTGTATGTGCCGCCTGACCCGCAGAAGATGCAGGCAGCGTTCCAGGCCCAGAAGGCTATGTTGGGTGATGGGGTGCTGGTTTTTACCGACTATGCGCTACCGGGAGACAAGATGACGATCTCCTTCGACCCAAGTGCGAAAAAGGTTACCGGGGTGAACGTGAATACGTATATGGACAATCCAAAGGATGTGGTGACGCTGGCGGTCCAGTTCTCGAGTCTTCCGGATGGGACGAATTATGTGGTGCAGACGGTTCTGAATGCTACGGCGAAGCAGCTGGTGGTGACGACGTCGAACTCGAACTACACGCCGGCGGGGCAGTGACGGAATGAATCGAGGCGCGTCGGGTGGGATGCGCCTCGATTGAGCTAATTATCTAATGCTGAGAATGCGAACGGCGAATGTTGCCGAACTAAGAATTATTGCCTTTACGGCGGGGAGACCCAAAGCTAAAGCATTGGGGTAGCAGTCCCGCCCCTTCAAAGCAAAAACTTTTCGCGCATTATGCGGCGCGGCCTACAAAGGTGCTGAAAAAGTCATTTATGGTTTGGAAGCATTCCCTCAGTGGCTAAAGCCACATTGATGTTGTTGGTGCTTACGGAGCGGCGGAAGCCGCTCCCTTTCAAAGCCCTTCTTTCAGCACCCTCGACAGCCCGATGTTATTCGGTGGGGGCGTGACGGCCTGCGCCTACGGGTGGGGCGTCGCGCTCGACGGGGTCGATAATAGTGCCGTTGAGGTGGGCGCGGAGGGTTTCGTCGTCGGTGCGGGAGAACCAGGCGCGGAGGTCTTCGTTGGGGTTGCGGTCGGCGAGGTAGCTGTTGAGGAGACGGGTGATGGCTTCGGGGCAGTCCTCGGCGGCGGCGCGGAAGCCGATCTGGCGCGCGATGTTGGCGTACTTGCCTACGGCTCCGCCGACGCAGAAGTAGAAGGCGTCGACCATCTTGCCATCCTTCTTAATCTTTTTGCCTTCGAGGCCGATGTCTGCGATCCAGCTTTGGCCGCAGGAGTTGGTGCAGCCGGTGACGTGGAGGCGGATCTGCTGGTCGAAGGTTGGGAGGCGTTCCTCGAGCTCGGCGACGAGCCACTTGTTGAAGGCCTTGGTCTCGGCGATGGCGAGCTTGCAGAACTCGGTGCCGGTGCAGGCGATGGCTCCGCGCCAGAAGGCGGAGGTATCGACGTGCAGGCCGAGGGTGTTGAGCTCGACGACGAGGTTGGCGGTGCGGGCGTTAGGGACGCTGGGGATGAGGATGTTCTGGCCGATGGTGGCGCGGAGATGGCCGTCGCCATACTTGTCGGCGAGATCGGCGAGGGCTGACAAGTTGATCGCCACTCAGGCGGCCGTTGAGGACAGAGGCGCCGACGGCAGAGAGGCCGGCTTCTTTTTGCGGGGTGATGCCGACGTGGTCGCGGTAGATGTCGCCGGGGACTACGTCTTCGGTGACGGGGTTTGGATCTAATTTGTAACCGAGTTTGGCTTCGATGGCTTCGAGCATGGACTCGGCGGTCCAGCCGTGGCGCATGAAGAGGTACTTGAGGCGGGCGCGGGTGCGGTTTTCGCGGAGCTCGGTCTGCTCGCGGAAGATGCGGACTACGGCAGTGACGACGTCGAGGGCCTTCGACTGCGGGATGAAGGCGTTGATGCGCTCGGCGAGGTGCGGCTCGGTGGAGAGGCCGCCGCCGACGCGGAGGGTATAGCCGATCTCTTCGACGCCGTTGACCGTACGCTTGATGGCGGTTAGGCCGATGTCGTTGATCTCGGGGAAGGTGCACCAGATGGGGCAGCCGGTGATGGTGATCTTGAATTTGCGGGGGAGATTGTAGAACTCGGGGTTGGCGGTGAGGAGATGCGCGACCTCGACGGCGAGGGGGCTGGCGTCGATAAGCTCATGCTGGTCGTGGCCGGCGAGCGGGCAGCCGGTGACGTTGCGGACGACGTCTCCGCAGGCGCCCTTGGGGGAGAGGCCGATCTCGGTGAGCGCGTCGACGACTTCGACGAGCGAGTTGATGGAGAGCCAGTGGAGCTGGATGTTCTGGCGGGTGGTGATGTCGGCGAGGTTGCGGGCGTGCTTTTTGGTGAGTTCGCCGATGACGCGGGCCTGATGCGAGGTGAGCAGGCCGTTGGGCATGCCGATGCGCATCATGAAATATTCGGAGGCCTTGCCCTCGCCGCCGACGCCGCCGGTTACGCCGAGGCCGTCGCCCTGGGTGTAGACGCCCCACCACTTGAAGTAGAGACTGCTCCACTCTGGTGCGACGGTGTCGCGGCCGCCCTTGGCGAACTCGCGGACCTCGTCCCAGGCCTCCCAGGGGTTTTTGGCGAGCTTGAGGCGCTCGGACCTCTGGGCTTTGGTCTCTTTGGGGGCGGGGGCCATTGCGGTGGTGGCTACGTCTGTCATTTTAAAGTAGAGGGTCCTTTGAGTAAGGCTGAAATAAGAATGCCCACGAGGTTCGTGGGCGCGGGTTGCATTTGCTTTGGATTTCGGGACTCTAGGGGGTCATCGAAAGAGGGCAAAGGCAGCGGCGCGCGACTGCGCAACAACAGGCGCAACAGGTCATCGGGCGCACGGTGGAGGAAATCATTGCTTTAAGGGTACTTGGCTGTGGGGGGTGGCGTCAAGGGCAGAGAACCTTGGAGGCTTCCGGGGTTGGAGAGTGGATTTTTCTTGAGGGGAGTCACTTACACTCAAAGGCGATGCTTCGCACGATTACAGGCCGTCGGCTGCTAACTCCTATCGGCAGTGTTGAATACCCCATGATTACGGTGGATGAGGCGGGGCTGATTGAAGATATCTCGTCGGATGTGGGGAATGGGGCGGTGGATATATTGACTCCGGTGTTTCTCGATGTGCATACGCATGGGTGCGCGGGGCATGACGTGATGGAGGGGACGACGGCGGCTTTCGAGGCTGTTGGGCGATTTCTGGCGAGGAAGGGCGTTGGCGCATATCTTGCTACGACTGTTACCGCGTCGGTTGACCGGACGCTACGATCGCTCGATGGGATGGCGGATGCGATTGAGGCGGGGCCGCGGGCGGGGCAGGCGTTGGTGATTGGGATTCATCTGGAGGGGCCGTTTATCTCGCATGTGAAGCGGGGGGTGCATCCGGAGGCGGATATTCAGCCGCCGAGTGTTGCACTGTTTGACCGGTTTTATGAGGCAGCGCGAAGACATATTCGGTTGGTGACGATTGCTCCGGAGATGCCGGGGGCTATCGAACTTATTCTGCATTGCGTGGGACTGGGGGTGCGGGTTTCGCTGGGGCATAGCAATGCGATTGCAGCTGAGGCACTGGCGGCGGTTGCGGTGGGGGCCAGCTCGGCTACGCACACTTTTAATGCGATGCGGGCGATGGGCCATCGCGAACCGGGGATTCTGGGGACGGTGCTGGATAATGATGCGCTGTTTGCGGAGTTGATTTGCGATGGGATTCATGTGGCACCGGAGATGGCGCGGCTGTGGCTGAAGGCGAAAGGGGATGACAAGGCGATTCTGGTGACGGATAGCATTTCGGCGACGGGGATGCCGGATGGAGAGTACATGCTGGGCGGGTTGAAGGTGACGGTGGCGGATGGCCGATGCTATGAGGCGGACGATCTGGCAAAGGGCGCGCATACTTTGGCGGGGTCAGTGCTGACGATGGATCGTGCTGTGGCGAATCTGCGGCGTTTCGCCGGGGCGAGTCTGGCTACTGCGGTTCGGCTGGCGAGTTGGAATCCGGCCAGGATGCTGGGGGTGGACAGGGCGGTGCTGCCGGGTGAGCCGGCAAGCTTCAATTGCTTCTCCGCGGAGGGGGAGCTGAGATCAAGCGTGCTGCGTGGCGTTAGAGTTTCGGGTTAGCGAGGGTCGATATCATTAGCTGGAATTTGCCGACACACGGTGTTGCGCTGCTGGCTCTTTTTCAAGGGGCGCAACCTCGTCTGCGTGGGTTTGATCTGGGGCTGATTGCGGTCTACCTGGTTGCGATTACTTTGTTTGGATTGCGGTTTCGCAAGGTTGGTGCTGACGCGGATAATCGCTGCGGAATTATTTTCTAGCGAATCACACGGTGCCGTGGTGGGCGATTGCGCTGTCGATTGTGTCGGCGGAGACTTCGTACGCTGACGATTATTTCGATCCCGGGCGTGGCGTTTGCGGGGGACTTCGGGTTTCTGCAGGTGGTGCTGGGGTACATGCTGGGGCGTGTGGTGGTGGCGGGATTATTTCTGCCGAAGTATTTCAGGGCGAGATGCTGACGGCTTATCAGCTTATCGACCGGCGATTTGGGGCGTCGCTGCATAAGGCTGACGGCGGGGCTGTTTCTGCTGACGCGGGCGGCGGCGGAGGGTGTGAGGGTGTTTGCGGTTTCGATTGTGGTGGGGATGGCGATTGGGACGGGGGATACTGTTTCGATTGCGATCATCCAGCGCTGACGCTGCTGTATACGTTTGAGGGCGGGATGGCGGCGGTGATCTGGACGGATGTGGTGCAGATGGCCATTTATGTTGGCGGGACGGTGGTGGCGATCTGTTACGCTGGGTGCGCATGTGCCGGGTGGATGGGGGCATATTCATGCGGTGGCTGGGGCGGCGGGGAAGTTTCATATGCTTAACTTTGCGCTGAATCTGACGCAGACGTTATACGTTCTGGGCGGGGGTGCTGGGTGGGACGTTTTTGACGATGGCGACGCATGGGACGGACCAGTTGATGGTGCAGCGGATGCTGGCGGCGCAGAATCTGGGGGAGTCGCGGCTGGCGCTGCTGTCGTCGGGCGTGGTGATCTTTTTTCAGTTCACGCTGTTTCTGCTGATCGGGGCGGGGCTCTATGTGTTTTATGGCGCGCATCCGGAGGCTTTCGGACGAAGGATTGTATCTTTCCGACGTTTATTGTGCGGGAGATGCCGGTGGGGATTGCGGGGCTGCTGGTGGCGGCGATTCTGGCGGCGGCGATGTCGAATTTGTCGGCGGCGCTGAATTCACTTAGTCGTCGACGACGGTCGTAGACTTCTATATGCACTGGCGGCCTGATGCGGATGATCGGGAGCGCATGCTGATCGTCGCGAAGTCGTCTACGGTGATGTGGGCGCTGGTGCTGTTTGCGATTGCGGTGTATAGCGTGTTCGCGGGTGGGAAGGGGCATGTGGTGGAGACTGGGCTTGTCGATTGCTTCGGTGGCGTATGGGTGTCTGCTGGGCGTGTTTCTGCTGGGGACGCTGACGAAGTATGCTACGCAGATGGGGGATCGATTGTGGGGATGGTTTTTGGGTTTGTGAGTGAATGTTTGGCTGTGGCAGGGGAGTGTTTCCGGTGAGTGTGGGTGGGGTGACGATTCCGCATATAGCGTTTACCTGGTTTGTGCTGATTGGGGCGGCGGTAACGTTTGGTGTGGGGTCGCTGGCGAGTTTGGTGTTTGGGAAGCAGTCGGCGCGGTCAGGTTTGTGGCTGCGGTGATTGTGCTGCTGGGCTTGACGCAGGTGGGGTGGCGCAGGGGACTCAGGCTGCGGCTCCGAATTTAGCTCGGTCGACAAGCTGATCAACGATGCTATTGCGGCGCAGAAGCCGCCGGGGGCGGTGGTTGTTGTTGGGCATGGCGGGCAGTTTGCTTTTGAGCAGGCTTATGGGGTCGCAAGCTGGCGGGTGAGCCGGGTCTGGTTGGGAAGCCATCTGCTGCGGAGCCGATGACGGAGGACACGATCTTCGATATGGCTTCGCTGACGAAGGTGTTTGGTGACGGCGACCGCGGTGATGCAGTTGTATGAGGCAGGGCAAGCTGCAGTTTGATGATCCGGTGGAGAAGTATCTGCCGGAGTTTGGTGTGAACGACGGAGGAAAAGTGACGGTGCGGAGCTGCTGACGCATTACTCGGGTCTGCCGCCTGATGTGGATTTGAAGGATGCGTGGGGGTTGGCGAAGCCGGATAAGGCGGAGGGGATGCGGCGGGCGTTGGATTCGAAGCTGGTTAGTCGGCGCCAGGGACGCACTTTGAGTACTCGGATATTAACTTTATTACGCTGGGAGCGCTGGTGGAGATACTGAGCCGGCCAGCCGGTAGATGTGTATGCGGCAGGAACATATTTTCAAGCCGCTTGGGATGACGGATACTCGCTATCTGCCGATCGCAAAGGCTTGCGGTGAGCGACAGATCTATGGCGCGGCGATGGCGCTTCCACTACCACCACCGCCGCATCCAGGACCTCAGGGCGTGATGGGGTCGTGCAATCAGGACCAGTGGCTAGTGTACGGATGGGTTTCCAAAATAGCGCCCACAGCCCATGATGACGAACTCAACGCTGCCGTAAATCCAGACTTCGATCGTCTGCTGCGCGGGACGGTGCATGATCCGACGACGCGGCGGATGGGTGGGGTGGCGGGTCATGCTGGAGTTTTTTCTACCGCCGCTGATACGGCGAAGTTTTGCCAGGCGTTGTTGGATAAGCTGGCGCATGACGCCGGGCCTTTTCCGCTGAAGCAATCTACGCTGCGACTGATGACGAAGGCTGAGCAGCCTGCTACTGCTGAGTCCGGCGCGACTATCTTTACCGAGGATGGGCAGACTACGAAGGGTGTTGCGGTGCGGGGTTTTGGGTGGGATATTAATTCGGCTTTCTCGCGGCCGCGCGGGGCTGTGTTTCCGATCGGGAGCTTTGGGCATACCGGTTTTACGGGGACTTCGATCTGGATGGATCCGGGTAGCGATAGTTATGTTGTGCTGCTTGCGAATGCGATTCATCCTCGGGGGAATCCGCCGATCTCGGGGCTGCGGGGTGAGGTTGCTACGGCGGCGGCGAAGGCACTATCGGTTTGCCCGCCATCCACGATTTGCGACGACGTCGAGGCGACGTCCTCCGATGGAAAACTTGCATTGCTTTCATCTCCATCGAAAGATAGGGTCATAACGTCCGACAGTGCGCAGTCATCTAAGACTCTCACTGGAGTTGATGTGCTGGAATCGACTCATTATGCTGCGCTGGCTGGGATTGCGAGTAATCACAAAAACTCTTTGAAGCTGGGGTTGCTGACGAATCAGACTGGGGTTGATTCGGAGGGACGGCGCACTGTTGATGTGCTCTTTGGCGATGCTGCGAAGCAGGTACCGGGGTTGGCGCTGGTGACTCTTTTTTCGCCGGAGCATGGGATTCTGGGGGTGAAGGATGAGATGCATGTGGGGGATGAGGTTGATCCGGCTACGCATCTGCGGGTGGTGAGTCTTTATGGGGCGAAGGAGTCGGACCGGCGGCCTTCGCATGAGGCGCTGAAGGGGCTGGATGCGGTGGTGATCGATCTGCAGGATGCGGGGGTTCGGTTCTATACGTATGACACGGTGGTGGGGTATTTTCTGGAGGCGGCGGCGGAGGAGCGGGACCGGTTTCATCACACGCTGGAGATTGTGGTGCTCGACCGGCCAAATTTGATTGGGGGAGAGGCGGTGCAGGGACCGGTGTCGGATGCGAACCTGGCTTCATATACCGACTACATGCCGCTGCCGGTGCGGCACGGGATGACGCTTGGCGAGCTGGCGCGGTACATCAATGGGGAGCGGCGGCTGCCGAGTCCGGTTTCGCCGAATATACAGGCGCCGCTGGGCGTGCCGCTGACTGTGGTTGCAATGCAGAACTGGAGCCGGGGGCAGTACTACGATGAGACGGGGCTGGCGTGGACTAATCCGAGCCCGAATCTGCGATCGGTGGCGGCGGCGGTGGTTTATCCGGGGGTGGCGCTGACGGAGACGACGAATATTTCGGTGGGGCGGGGGACGGATAAGCCGTTCGAACAGATTGGGGCTTGCTGGGCGGGGAGCAAGGGGCCGGCCAAGGCTTCGGGCAAAGGGGCAGTGGCGCCATGTCCGGTTGAAGAGCAGCTTGATGGGGCGAAGCTGGCGGAGTATCTGACCGCGCGGAAGATTCCGGGGGTGGTGTTTGCTCCGACGAGTTTTGCGGTGGCGGAGGATTCGAACCGGTATCCGGGCCATGGGCAGATGCTGCAGGGCATCAGCATTAAAGCGACGGACCGTGGGGCGCTGGACTCGCCGGAGATGGGGATCGAACTGCTTTCGGCGCTGCAGCACCTGTATCCTACGCGGTTTAATCTGGCCAAAGCGGAGACACTGGTGGCGAGCGTGAACACGATGCTGGCGCTGGAGAATGGGGACGATCCGAGGAAGATCGCAGCGGGGTGGGCGGCGGAGCTCAACGATTTCAAGAGGCGGCGGCAGCAGTATCTGCTGTATCCGGATGCGGGTACATCTAAAGATGTACCCATTTCGCAAGCTGGGCGTTGAATATTCATTACCAGTTCTTCACGAGTGCGTCACAATATAAAAATCATTTGTTTCGAGGGATCTGCCTATGCCCCGCATCAACTTTCAACAGCAACTTGTAGCGCTGAAGGACAAGCTTCTGGCTATGGCCGCGCTGTCGCAGCAATCTCTGTCGCTCTCGCTCGAGGCTTACATTACCGCCGATATGGGGCTGTGCGAGCACGTCTTCGAGATAGAGGCAGCGATCAACTCGGCCGAGACGTCGGTGGACGACATGGCCTACGACCTGCTCGCCAAAGAGCAGCCGATGGCGATTGACCTGCGATTCATCCTGTCGGTCATCAAGATCAATGGCGACCTGGAGCGCATTGGCGATCAGGCGTCGAATATTGCTCAGCGCGCGATGTCGAATCGCGACCTGCCGCCGATCTCGCTGCCGGTGGATATTCCGGAGATGGGTGAGCGAGTGGGCGTCGATGATCCGGACGGCTATTCAGGCTCTGCTGGAGGCCGACGCGAAGCTGGCGGAGTCGGTGCTGGCGATGGACGACGAGGTGGATGAGATGAACCGGTCAGTGCAGACGGAGCTGGTCGAGGTGATGCAGCAGCATCCGCAGGTGAGCAGCCAGGCGCTGAACGCAATCATCGTTTCGCGCAATCTGGAGCGGGCGGCGGACCATGCGACGAATATCGCAGAGGATGTGATCTTCTGGGTGCGCGGATCGGATGTGCGGCACAAGTTTTCGCTGTCCGAGGCGGACTGACGCACGAGCGAAGGTTCGCTTCGCTGTCAGGGCGTGTGCGGAGCCGGGAGGCCGAGGTCATCGGCGGGGGGCAGGGTTTGGGTGTTGGTCTATTGGCGCTGGGCGCTGTGGAGTTTGTCGCTGCGGCTATCCATAGCTGGGTGGTGTAGTCGTATTGCTCCAGGATGTTGCGGAGCCAGTAGGGGCGGTTGGATTTGCAGCCAGGCGGATTCGTACAGGTCGCGGATGAGGGTGTAGCTGTTGCGCATGTCCTGGATCTGCCGTTGACGCTGTACATGTCGCCGATCTCGCGGTTGACGCTGGCGCGGTCTTCGTTCGGTACTGTTGGAGGTCGGGAGGAGTGGCGGCGGCTTAGTCTGGCGGCCATCTCGTCGGCGAGCTGGAATTTGAGGCCGATGAAGTCCATGCGGCGGGCGCCGAGTTCCATGGCGTCGACGGCGTCGGGTTCGCGGAGGGCTGGTGCTGCGCGATTGCTGCGTGTCGCGGGCCTGGGCGATCGAGGGACGATGCGCGCTCGGCGTGGAGGCGGAGCGCCGCGATGAGGACGCGGCCGGATGCTTGCGCGTGCGTATCGGCGCTGGCCGATTCGGGCGGACCAGGGGTCGAGCCAGAAGATGTTGTTGGTGGCGTCGCCGACTTTGGCCTGGTCCTTGAGCACTGGTGAGCGGCCATCATCTCTTTCTGCGCCTGGTCGAGGTCGCCGGTGGCGTCGCCGTGGAAGACCTGGCGCCGTAGCTCTGCTGGAAGGCTGCGATGGAGGACTCGCCGGGCTGCCAGGCGGCTGCGGCGCCGAAGAGGATGCCGTACCAGTCCTGGTTGACGAGGGCCTTCGCCGTCGTCGTTCCAGATGGTGTTGAGCTGGCCGGTGAGCCGAGCTTCTGGCCGTCGCGCGTGAACTGCTGGATGTTGGGCAGGCCGTTGTTCAGTCCGGATAGACGACGCGGACAGTTGTTGACGCCGGGGAGACCCAGGTCTCGATGCCGGCGTTGGTGAAGGGCGTGAGGAACTTGGCGTAGCCTTCGGCTGCGGGTTGTACTCCCAGGCGACGGCGATGGTGGCGTCCTTGAAGTCTGCGGCAGCGGCTTGACGAGGTCGGGGTCGTGCATGGCGATGTCGCCCCAGAAGAGCAGCTTGCGGTGGAGGGGCTGGAGCGCGGTGACGATCTGCTGCATGAAGTCGAGGTAGACGGGCGCCGAGGCCGCGCGCGTCGACGTCGGCTTTGGTCTGGCCCAGGCCGAGGTCGACGGTCTCGTCGGCGCCGATGTGGAGGAATGGGCCGGGGTAGATCGGCGGCGAGTTCGGTGAACACCTGCGTGATGAGCGCGATGGAGTCGGGCTGGCCGGGCGCGAGGACGGCGCCGTGCGGGGTTTCGGCGAGCGGCTGAGTACTGCTCCCAGATGAGGAGGTTGTGGAGGTGGCCGAAGGCCTCCTGCTCGGGCACGATGGTGACGTGATAGGGCGGCGTAGGCGACCAGGTCGCGGGCCTCGGCCGGGCTGATGCCGCCGCCGGGGGGCGCGAGAGCGGGTTGGAGGTGTACTGCAGGTGTGCTCGAAGTAGGGCGAGTAGAGGTTGATCTTGTAGGCGGCGAGGGTGCGGATCAGCTTCTTCTGGAAGTCGAGGGTGGGGACGGGGCCGCGGGAGAGATCGTCGTCGAGGCCGCGGTACTTCATGGCGGGCCAGTCGCGGATCGTGGCGGTGTGGAGGACGGCTGTGGGCCGTAGCCGGTGATGAGCTGCTTGACGGTCTGGAGAGCGTAGAAGATGCCGGCGGCGGTGGCAGCGGTGAGGGCGAGGCCGTTGCCGTCGGGGATGATGGCGTAGCCCTCGGGCTTCATCTCCTCGGGCATCTCGGCTCGGATCGGTGGCGCCGAGGGAGGTGAGTCGGTGTAGATGGATTTCGCGAGGGGCGTGCCGTAGCGGGTGACGAGGATGTTGACGGGGGAGCGTGGCGTTGACGGGAATGTCTACGAGAGGCGAGAAAGGCTTTGAGGTCGTCGATGGCGAAGGTGTCTTCGGGAGCGCATGGGGCAGGGCAGTTGATCTGCGACGCCGGCGGCGAGGGACTGGAGGCGGCGGGGCGGACTTCGCGGGGATGGGGATGAGCTTCAGGGATCTGGGCAGACGACGGCATTGAGAGCAGTGTAGAAGCGAATACGAAGACCAGCGAGCCGATGCGGGGAAATTGCATGGATTAACGGTAAATGAGAGCAGGAGTTGCGCAGGGGGCGGCGAAAAGACACGGTAGTTGACGAGCTTGTGGGAATGATGGTGATAGCCGACGTATCAGTTGTTGCCCGGGTGTGGGTTGGGGTGATGAGGTGGTTGTAAAGGACGGAATCCACAGACGTGAATTTAATCGGACTGTAACCTTTTTGTTTCATTTGTTCCGGGAAATTTTTCTTCTATTCACATAGTGCAGCCACTATGGGGGAACAAAGAGCCATAGGGGAATTTGCGGCGATGCTCCCAAAAAGAGCATAACCGTAGTTTTGCCTGTGAGCTTTTGGAAAATTCCCGCGAGGTTCCATGACGAAGCAAATAAGAGCAGTATGGCTGCGATTCTGGTATAAGCACAGTGGCGATGCCGGCACAGACGAGTTCCACGCCCAAGTCAACCACGAAAAGAAGCCGGTTGCGAAGAAGGCGCCGGTCGAGTCCGCGACGGATCGGCAGATTCGCGAGTTGCGGGAGCAGTTGGAGAGCCAGCAGACGCAGATCAATGCGCTGAAGCAACAGCTGGTTGACAGGGACGCGAGCTTGAATGCGACGAGCCAGCAAGTGCAGTCAGCGAATGCGCGGGCTGCCGCGGCAACCGCCAGACGCAGAGCTGTGAGCAGCAGCGTGCAGGCCAACACAGAGGCTGTGTCAGACGCTGACTTCGACGGTGGGCGACCTGAAGACGCACAAGCACCGGTCTGGCTCAGACGGTCAGCGACGCCAAGAAAGACATAATGGCGGCAGATAGAGTCGCCGATGACGATGCAGATATAAGGGCGTGACGATTGTGCCGGTGGCGTTCTTCGCGTTTGAAGATGTGTGGCGTCAACGCTCGCTGAACTCGGACATCAACACGCCGTTCAACAACATTCCGTTCATGGGTGCGAACCAGGCGCATGTGAGCGAGCTGAACTTCTCCGGACGGCAGAGCCGCGTGGGCGGATTGTTTACAGGCGACACCGGGCCGTTCAAGCTAGCCGGCTACGTTGAAGCGGACTTCCTGGGCGCGGGCACAACCAGCAACGATAACCAAAGCAACAGCTATCGTGCTGCGGCAGCGGCAGATATGGGGACAGGCAGCGATGAACAGCGGCTTCACGATTACTGGCGGCCAGATGTGGTCGCTGGTGACAGAGACCGGCAAGAGCACAGATAACCGCACTGAGAAGCTGCCGAACAGCATCGACGCGCAGTATACGGTGGGCTTTAGCTGGGCGCGGCAGCCGTCTCTCCGCATTCAGCAGAAGTTTTCTCACGAGAAGCAGGCCCTAACGTTGGCGATGTCGCTGGAACAGGCGCAGATCACCAACTACAACGCTACGAACGCGCCGACAAACTTCTTCTTCAACGGCGCCGGACAGAACGGCGGCTTGTTCAATGCCTACAACGGTACGCCAACAAATAACATCGCTCCTGACATCATTGTGAAGGCGGCGTGGGACACGAAGGTTTCGCACGCTGAGATCGGCGGTCTGGCGCGGTTCATGCGGGACCGGTATTACCCGGCTGTGGCCAGCCCCGCGACGGGTATTCCGGCGTCTCCTGGTGCGGCTCCAATAAATGACACGAAGTTCGGCGGCGGCGTCTATGGCAATATACGGGTCACTACGAGCAAGTACCTTGACCTGGCGTTTGGCGCTATGGGGGGCGATGGTGTGGGACGCTACGGTTCATCGCAGCTCCCTGACGCAACCGTGCATCCGAAAGGAACGCTGGAGCCGATACGGAACTACCACGGTCTGCTATCGATTGAAGGGCACGCGACGCCCAAGCTGGACATTTATGCCTATTTCGGCGGCGAATACGCTCAGCGTACTGTGTATGCGACGGGCGTTGCGGCGACTCCGTTCACAGGGTACGCTCCCATCAACACTGTTATGACGGGCTGCAACACGCGAAGTTCCGTGACAACAGCGGCTACGGGGGGGTCGATTACACCGGCTAACTGCAGCGCTGTAACGCGGGCCATCTTCGAGGGAATGGCCGGCTGGACCTACCGGATCTACAACAGCCCGAAGTACGGACGGCTGCAGTACCAGGTGAACTACCAGTACTTGACTCGGTCTTCGTGGGCTGGGCTGCTGAGCGGAACGTACGGAAGCTCCACCTCCACATTTGGCAACGTGAAGGCGGTCGACAATATGTTCTTTACCAGCATGCGGTATTACATCCCGTAGTCGCTGCCGGTTCGGTTCGAGGAGGCACGTCCTTTGGGCGTGTCTCTTTTTCTTTTGCGGGAGCTGGAGGTGCATCTGGTCCTGCCAATTTTGGTAGTCTTCCTTGTCGGGTGTTTTTGGCCCAAAGGCAGCAGCGAGAATTGGAGAAGAGCATGCTGGATGCAAACAGGCTTTTTCCGGCGGAGGACTCGGCGCGGACGGTGGCCGTGAAGCTGTATGAGACGGTTCGGGACCTGCCGATCATTTCGCCGCATGGGCATACCGATCCGCGGTGGTTTGCGGAGAACGAAGCGTTTCCGAATCCGGCAGCGCTGTTGATTCAGCCGGACCACTACATCTTCCGGATGCTGTACTCGCAGGGTGTCTCGCTGGAATCGCTGGGGATTCCGCAGGTGGACGGCAAGGAGCAGGCCGACCCGCGCGAGGTGTGGCGGATCTTTGCGCAGAACTACTACCTGTTTCGCGGAACTCCGACGCGGCTGTGGCTCGACTATTCGCTTGAGAATGAGTTTGGGTTGAAGGATCGGCTGCAGCCCGGCGAACGCGGACGAGTACTACGAGGTGATTGCAAAGAAGCTGCAGAAGCCGGAGTTCCTGCCGCGCGCGCTGTTCGATCAGTTCAGCATTGAGGTGCTGGCGACGACCGACGCGGCCGTTTGACGACGCTGGAGATGGCACAAGAAGATTCGCGAGTCGGGATGGAAGGGCAGGGTGCTGCCGACGTTCCGGCCGGATGCGGTGATGGACGCGGAGTATGCGGGATTCAAGGAGAACATGGAGAAGCTGGGCGAGGTCTCGGGCGAGGATGTGTCCGACTTGAAGGGCTATCTGGAGGCGCTGCGCACGCGGCGGGCATTCTTCAAGAAGAAGGGCGCTACGGCGACCGATCACGGGCACCTGACGGCAATGACGGCGGATCTGGATGCGGGGGCGGCTGAGGCTCTGTATCAGCGGATACTTTCGGGCAAGTTTACGCCGCAGGAGGTGGAGCTATTCCAGGCGCAGATGCTGACGGAGATGGCCGGCATGAGCGTTGAGGATGGGCTGACGATGCAGCTGCATCCGGGCAGCGTGCGGAACCACAACCAGAAGGTGTATGAGAAGTTCGGGCGGGACAAGGGCGCGGATATTCCTTCGCCGACGGAGTATGTGCGAAGCCTGCGGCCGCTGCTGACCAAGTATGGCAATGAGCCGAACTTTACGTTCATCCTGTTCACGCTGGATGAGACGACGTTCTCGCGGGAGCTGGCGCCGCTGGCGGGACACTATCCCTGCCTGCGGCTGGGGCCGCCGTGGTGGTTCCTCGACTCGCCGGAGGGCATGATGCGGTTCCGCGAGACGGCGACGGAGACGGCGGGTTTCTACAACACGGTCGGGTTCAATGACGATACGCGGGCGTTCTTCTCGATTCCGGCGCGGCACGATGTGGCGCGGCGGGTGGATTGCGCGTTTCTGGGACGGCTGGTGGCGGAGCATCGGCTGGATGAGGAAGAGGCGTTCGAGGTGATTCAGGATTTGACGGTGGGGCTGGTGAAGAAGGCTTATAAGCTTTAGTCGCGGGCTGCGCGTGATTTTGGGACTGGGCCGGTGATGTTTACCGGCCTAATCATTTGTGACGACAGGAGTAAACTGAGAGGCCTATGAGCTTGTTTTTTGGTGCTGGATCGCCGACTACTGAGATGTCTCCTGCTGATTTGCGGGCCAACCTGTTTACTGCGCTGAAGGCGCTGGGGAAGCGGAAGAAGGTGCTGGCTGTGCCGCCTGACTTTACGCGGTTTCACTCGCAGGCCGGGGCGTTGACGGAGCTGGCGTGGGAGTTCTACGGGGACAAGCTGGTGGATGTGCTGCCGGCGCTGGGGACGCACACAGCGATGAGTGACGAGCAGATCGGGACTATGTTCGGCAAGACTCCGCGGGGGCTGTTTCGCGTGCATGACTGGCGCAACGATATCGTGACGCTGGGTGAGGTGCCGTGCGAGTTCATTCGCGAGGTGAGCGAGGGCAAGGTGGACTATCCCTGGCCGGCGCAGGTGAACAAGCTGCTGCGGGATGGTGGGCATGACCTGATCCTGTCGATCGGGCAGGTGGTGCCGCATGAAGTGGTCGGGATGGCGAATGGGAACAAGAATATTTTTGTGGGCACGGGCGGAGTGATGGGGATTCATCGCTCGCACTACCTGGGGGCCGTGTACGGGATGGAGCGCATGATGGGGCGCGCGGATACTCCGGTGCGGCGCGTGCTGAACTATGCGAGCGAGCACTTTGCGAAGGACATGCCGATCGTCTATGTGCAGACAGTTGTGGGGAAGAATGACGCGGGAAATCTTGCGGTGCGCGGGATGTTTGTGGGGGATGATGCCGAATGCTTTGAGAAGGCGGCGGAGCTGGCGCTGAAGGTGAACTTCAATTTGATGGACCGCGAGATCAGGAAGGCGGTGGTGTATCTCGATCCGCACGAGTTTCATTCGACATGGCTGGGTAACAAGAGCGTGTATCGGACGAGGATGGCTTTGGCGGATGGGGCGGAGCTGATTGTGCTGGCTCCGGAGGTGCATGAGTTTGGCGAGGACAAGACGATCGACAAGCTGATTCGGCGATATGGGTACTGCGGGACGCCGGCGACGCTGGAGGCGGTGAAGAACGATCCTGAGCTGGCAGGAAATTTGAGTGCTGCGGCACATCTGATCCATGGGTCGAGCGAGGGGCGGTTCACCATACGGTACTGCCCGGGGCACCTGACGCGGGAGGAGATCGAAGGTGCGCACTTCGAGTACGGCGACCTGAAGGAGTACATGGCAAAGTACAACCCGGAGAAGCTGAGGGATGGCTGGAATGTGGTTGATGGAGAGGAGATCTTCTACATTTCGAACCCGGGATTGGGTCTGTGGGCGTACGAGGGGCGGTTTAAGAGCTGAGGTAGTCATGGAAAATGCCGACATACTTCCTGATCGGCTTCAACCAAGTTTGAAAGTTGTGTTCTGCGGGACTGCCGCAGGAAATAACTCAGCTCGCACCAAAACTTACTACGCAGGTAGTGGCAATCTCTTTTGGATGATATTGGCTAAAACCGGGCTGACGCCCAGGCAGCTCAGACCCGAAGAATTTGTTTTGCTCAATGAGTTCTCAATTGGCCTTACAGATGTTGCGAAGAAGGTTTCAGGTCCCGACATCGCTCACAGCAAAGACGATTTTGACGGTTTTGGAGCGAAATTGCGGTTGCAGGAAGTGAGCCCCGCAATTATTGCCTTCAACGGCAAAAGAGCTGCTTCCGAGTACTTCGGGCTTCCTACGCGAAAAATTGAGTATGGGCTCCAAACATCACCCGAGGAAGATTCACAGCTATTCGTATTGCCATCAACTTCTGGAGCCGCGCGACGATACTGGGACGAATTGCTTTGGTTTGAACTAGCTCACTTAGTGAGGGTTGCCGCCGGGCGTGATTAGCCGGTATGCTAGGACGGGTCAGTATTGGTTAGACCAATTGGATTCGAGAGTAAAGAGAGGTCGGAATGAGTGACGGATTGAAGCTGCCGAGATTTTCGGTTGGGGTGGGTGATCGTTTTGCACACCAGGCGAAGGCGCAGTTGGCGGCATGCGTAAAGGCTGCGCAGGCCGGGGTTGAGGTGGTGCCGGTGTGGAACAAGTCGAACCGCGAGCACATGATCATCGGTTCGGAGCCGAGCCAGACGCGGGCGGCGGCGGATGCGGCGGTGAAGGCGTTGAACTGGACGAAGCCGTATTTTCTGGATGCGGACCACATCAATCTGAAGACGGTGCAGAGGTTCCTTGCTCCGTGCGACTTCTTTACGCTGGATGTGGCGGACCTGATTGGGCAGCCGGCGAAGCCCGAGGATGTGGATGCATTTGTGAAGCGGCATCCCGAGCTGGTGGGGACGGTTCTGATCCCGATGATTGTGGAGCCTTTCAAGACAGACGAGGCCTTTGTGAAGGGCGTAGCGAACAAGTTTCTGGCAGCGGTGCAGCATGCCGGCGCTATCTACCAGCTTGTGGCGGAGAACAAAGGCGTGGGGCGGTTTGTGTCTGAGGTGTCGATGGATGAGACGGACTATCCGCAGACGCCGGTGGAGTTGCTGATTATTCTGGCGATGATTGCGGATGAAAAGATTCCGATTCAAACCGTCGCGCCGAAGTTTACGGGGCGGTTTAACAAGGGCGTCGACTATGTGGGCGACGTGGCGCAGTTCAGCAAGGAGTTCAACGAGGACCTGGCGGCGATTGCGTTTGCGATCAAGACTTATGGGTTGCCGGAGAATTTGAAGCTGAGCGTGCACTCGGGCTCGGACAAGTTTTCGATTTATAAGCCGATCCACGATGCGGTGATTGGCTTCGGCGCGGGTGTTCACCTGAAGACGGCCGGGACTACGTGGCTTGAGGAGTTGATTGGGCTGGCGGAGGCTGGCGGGTCGGGATTGGCGCTTGCCAAGGAAGTGTATTCAGAGGCATTGAGCCATATGGACGAGCTGACCGGGCCCTACGCTACCGTGATCGACATCGATCCGAAGAAGCTGCCTACAGCGACCGCGGTGAACGGGTGGACGAGCGAACAGTACACCAGTGCACTGCGGCATGACCAGTCGAACAAGGCGTATAACCCGAGCTTCCGGCAACTGCTGCACGTCGGATTCAAGGTCGCGGCGAAGATGGGCGACCGGTACATCGAGGCGCTGGAGGCGAACGAGGACGTTGTAGCAAAGAATGTGACGGACAATCTTTATGACCGCCACATACGCCCGGTATTTATTGGAAGTTAGGTCTATACTTTCCGATGCAAATCATCACTTGTCGCGGAGAAAGTCTCCGGAGATAAGGTGCGAACTGACTCTTTGCCTTGAGGGCATTGAGAATTAAGGAGAATTACGTATATGTCTCTCGGTTTTAAGGTTCCTGAAAAAGGCTCGCTCGATCTGCTCTCGCTGGGAGCACTGATTCACCGGCTCGATCCCGGCATCATTCCTTTTCGCAAGGCGCATACGCTGGCGATCCATGTAAGCGGCGGTGAGTATAACGTCGCCGCGAACCTGTCGGATGCCTTTGGAATGCGGACCGGCATTGCCACAGCGATGGTGAGCTACCCAATCGGCGACCTGATCGCGGAACGTGTGCGGGGGATGGGCGTTAAGCCGTTCTACAAGCATTTTGTTCACGACGGAACGCGTGGGCCGAACATGGCGACGGTGTACAGCGACCAGGGTCTGGGCGTTCGCGCGCCGGTGGTGTTTTACAACCGTGCCAACGAGGCCGCGGCGCTGCTGAAGCCGGGCGACTTCGACTGGAAGGAGATCTTCAGCCAGGGCGTGCGCTGGTTCCATAGCGGCGGTATCTTCTCGTCGTTGTCGGAGACAACTTCGGAGCTGTTGATTGAGGCACTGAAGGAGGCCAAGCGGCAGGGCGTTATCTGCTCGTTCGACCTGAATTATCGCGAGAAGCTTTGGAAGACTATCGGTGGAACAGAGCGCGCGCATAAGGTGCTGGGTGCGATTGCCGACCACGTCGATGTGCTTGTGGGTAACGAAGAGGATCTGCAGAAAGGGCTTGGTTTTAAGGGGCCGGACGTTCATTCGAGCTCGAAGCTGGACACTGGCGTGTTCCTTTCGATGATCGAGCAGGTGGTGGCCAAACATCCGAACGTGAAGGTGGTTGCTACGACACTGCGCGAGGTCCACTCCACAAATCATCACAGCTGGAGTGCGGTGGCGTGGGTGAATGGAAAGGCTGTCCATGCCCCGACTACGGAGCTGAATGTGCACGACCGCGTTGGCGGCGGCGATGGCTTTGCGTCGGGCTTCATCTATGGGTTATTGAATGGCGAGTCGCCGGAGGAGTCGATCAAGCTGGGCTGGGCGCATGGTGCTTTGATGACGACCTTCCCGGGCGATACGACGATGGCGACGGTAGATCAGGTGAGGGCTTTTGCCAGCGGAGGTTCGGCTCGCATTCAGCGTTAGGACGACTACCTGGGAGCAGCGATGATTCTGGTGTTGATGGGAGTGGCCGGCTCGGGGAAGACAACGATCGGCAAGGCGCTTGCAGAGCGAACCGGGCTGATATTTGCGGACGCCGATGATTATCATAGTGCTGCCTCGAAGCAGAAGATGGCTTCGGGGCAGCCGCTTACCGATGAGGATCGCGCTCCGTGGTTGATTAAGCTGAACAAGCTGTTGCTGAGATGGGACCAAGATGCTCGAGGCGGAATTCTTGCATGCTCGGCGCTCGAGGAGAAGTACAGAAGAGTGCTGGAGGAGGGAATTCCGCCGAGCAGGATACATTTTATTCTGCTGGAAGGCTCGCCGGAGTTGATTGCGAAGCGACTGGCGACGCGCAAACACGAGTTTATGAACGCGAGTTTGTTGGCCAGCCAGTTGGCGATTCTGGAGCCGCCTACTGAGGCCAACGCTCTGCGGATTGAGAATGACCGGCCACCGGATGAGGTTGTGGAGGAGATTCTTTCGCGAATCGTCAGCAAGCGGCCAGAAGAATCAGAGAAGAGCAAGGAAAAATTGAACGAAGAGGGAAGAGGAATCGATGGGGCATCCGCTATTTGATCTGAAGGGCAAGTCGGCTGTGGTGGTGGGAGGGACGTCCGGCATTGGGCTGGCGATGGCGATTGGGCTGGCAGAGGCCGGCGCGGATGTGGTGGCGAGCTCGCGGCGAGCAGAACAGGTGGACGAAGCGGCCAAGGCGATCGAGGCAACGGGGCGCAAGGCGCTGCGGTTGACGTCCGATGTGGCCGACCGTGCTTCGCTTCAGGCACTGTGCGATGGCACGGTGAAGGAGTTCGGTAAGGTCGATATCCTTATCAACTGCGCGGGACGGATCAAGCGCGCGCCGACGGTAGACTTTCCTGAGGACGAGTGGAACGCAATCATGGACACGAACGTGACCGGGACGCTGCGGGCTTGCCAGATATTCGGCAGGCATATGCTGGAGCGCGGCTATGGAAGGATTATCAACATTGCTTCGCTGAATACGTTTGTGAGCCTGAAAGAGGTTACGGCGTATGCGTGCAGCAAGGCGGCGGTCGGCGCGCTGACGCGGTCGCTGGCGGTGGAGTGGAGTTCGCAAGGCGTGACGGTGAATGCGATTGCTCCGGGTGTTTTCCGGACTGCGTTGAATCAAAAGCTGCTGGATGAGAGCGAGCGCGGCAAGGAGTTGAAGATGCGTACGCCGATGGGCCGTTTTGGAAAGACGGAGGAGCTGGTGGGTGCGGCGATCTACCTGGCCAGCGATGCGTCGGCGTTTGTGACGGGCGATATATTGGTGGTCGATGGCGGATTTCTTGCCAGCGGCGTGAATCAGTAGCGCTTGATCGTTGATGTTCGAGGAAGCCGGTGCCTTTGGGCGCTGGACTTTCTTATTAGGCGAAGCGAGCTACGGGCGATGTGCCATCCTGGCTATCAGCGTTGCGGTGTAGGCGGCGCCGAAGCCGTTGTCGATGTTTACGACGGTGACGTTGGGGGAGCAGGAGTTGAGCATGCCGAGGAGAGCGGCGGCTCCGTCGAAGCTGGCGCCGTAGCCGATGGAGGTGGGGACGGCGATGACGGGGACGCCGACGAGGCCACCGACGACGGAGGGGAGTGCGCCTTCCATGCCGGCGCAGACGATGATGGCGTCGGCTTCGGCGAGTTGATCGCGGACGGCCAAGAGGCGGTGGAGACCAGCTACACCTACGTCGTAGAGGCGAGTTACTCGGGTGTTGAAGAGCTCCGCGGTGATGGCAGCCTCTTCGGCGATGGGTTGGTCGCTGGTGCCGGCAGTGAGGATGGCGATTTGGCCTGTGGGTTCGGCCGGTGCGGATTGCTTGAGGGTGATGGTACGGGCTTGTGGGTTGTAGAGGGTTGCGGGGAGGGATGCGGCGACCATTGCTGCTGTGGCCGCGTCGGCTCGAGTGGCGAGGACGTCGATGCCGGAGGCGGCCATGCGGGTGAAGATCTCGGTAACCTGCGCAGGTGTTTTGCCTGCGGCATAGATGACCTCGGGGAGACCGGTGCGCAGGGAGCGGTGGTGGTCGATTCGGGCGTGGCCGAGGTCCTCGTAGGGGAGGGTGGCGAGGCGCTCGGTGGCCTGCTGGGGCGTGAGGGCGCCGGATTGGACGGCGGCGAGAAGTTCGAGGAGCGTGGGCTTGTTCATCAGGCTTTGCTCGCGATGTAGGCGGCGATGGCGGCCTGGGTAACTTGTTTGACGGGGACCTTGTGGGTTGTGGCGGCTGTGCGGCAGTCTTCGAACTCGGGGGTGGCGTTGAGCTCTTCACCGTGGCTGGAGCCGGACTTGATGCGGATGTCGCCGTAAGGGGTGGTGACGGTGGTGTGGGTGCGGTCGAGGGTGATGCGGCGGTCGCGGCGGATGCGGATGCCGAGGGTGGTGGTCTCGCGCAGGAGGAGTTGCTGGAGGGCGGAGGAGTGGGTGTCGTCGCAGAGGATGGTGAGGAGGGTGCCGGGACGGTTCTTCTTCATCTGGACCGGAGTGAGCATGACGTCGAGGGCCCCTTGTGCGAGGGCTTGCTCGGCTACGTGGGCGATGATCTGCGGGGAGAGGTCGTCGAGGGCCGTCTCGAGAACGATTACGGAGCCGGCGGTGTCGGCCTCTTCGGCTTCGCCGATGCTTAGGCGGAGGACGTTAGGGAAGTCTTTGGGATTGCGGGTGCCGGCTCCGTAGCCGATGCTTTGGACGCGCATGGCGGGCTGGGGGCCGAAGGTGGGGTTGAGAGCTCGAATGATGGCGGCGCCGGTGGGGGTGACGAGCTCTTTCTCGATGTGGGCGGAGTAAGTGGGAAGGCCGCGGAGCAGATCGGCGGTGGCGGGTGCGGGGACTGGGAAGCGGCCGTGGGCGCAGTCGACCATGCCTCCGCCTACGTTGAGGGGCGAGCAGTGCCATTTTAGGGGCTGGCCGGTTTCGGCAAGGGCCTGGGCGTTGAGCGCGTGGATACCGGCGCTGGCGGCGACGATATCTACGATGGCGTCGACTGCGCCTACTTCGTGGAAGTGGATCTGCTCGATGTCGACGTTGTGGATTTTGGCTTCGGAGGCTCCGAGGAGTTCGAAGGCATGGATGGCGGTTTGCTTTATCGGGGCTTTGAGATTGGCTGATTGGATGAGTGAGCGGATTACGGTCAGGGAGCGGCCGTGGGTGTGGGTGTGCTTGGGAGCGTGGTCGTCGTGGGTATGCAGGTGCGAGTGGTCGTCGTGGGTGTGGGGGTGGCCTGTTTTGTGGAGGTGCTGGGTTTTGGGTTGGTGTTGGTGGGTGTGGGTTTGTTGTTCGGCGGGGGAGTGGGTGTGATTTGAGGCTGCTTCTTCGCCAGCCCGGCGCCTTCGAGGACGTGGACTTTGATGGAGGAGATGCCGCTGCGGTCTACGGTTTCGATGCGGAGTGTGGCTTTGAGGTTGAGGGCGGCGGTGGCTTGGTGCAGGATGGCTGGGTCTACGCCGGCGTCGATGAGCGCGCCGAGGAACATGTCGCCGCTGATGCCGGCGAAGCAATTTAGATAAGCGATACGCATGAGGTCAGGATTCCTTCGAGGTGAGCGCGGGCGCGGGAGCGATCGCGGTAAGTGTGTCGCGCAGGCTGTCGTTCATCGAGCCGGAGCGGTAGCCCTGGGTGTCGAGGGTGATGTAGAGGAAGCCGAGGGGGCGCAGGGCGGCGGTGATGGTGTCGAGGACTTCGAGCGAGAGGGCGCGGGGCAGATCGGCGCGGGCTATTTCGATGCGGGCGAGGTCGCCGTGGTGGCGGACGCGAACCTGGGGGAAGCCGAGGGCATGGAGGGCATCTTCGGCTTGCTCTACTTGCGCGAGATTCTCTCTGGTTACAGCGCGGCCGTACTCAATCCTGGAGGATAGGCAGGCGGAGGCTGGTTTGTCGGCGAGTGAGAGATTGGCTTCGCGGGCGAGAGTGCGGATTTCGGGTTTGGTGAGTTGGGCGGTAACTAGTGGGGCTACGGCGTGGTGGAGGGTTGCGGCTTGTTGGCCGGGGCGGAAGTCACCTCGGTCGTCGAGGTTCATTCCGTAGGCGAGGTGACGGAAGTTGCGGGCGGCTCGTTCGGACTCCATCTGGGTGAAGAGCTCGTCTTTGCAGTGGAAGCAACGGTGAGCGTCGTTGCGCCGGTAGTCGGGGTTTTCGAGTTCGTTGGTGTGGAGGATGTGGGTGGGGATATGGTGCTGGGTGGTGAAGGCGAGGGCGGCGGCTAGCTCGGCTCGGGGTAGAGAGGCGGAGTCGGCGATGACGGCGAGCATGTTGTCGCCGAGGACCTGGTGTGCGGCGTAGGCGAGGAAGGCTGAGTCGGTGCCGCCGGAGTAGGCGACTAGGACGGAGCCGAGACTGCGGAGGGTGGAGTTGAGGAGCGCGGATTTTTCGGCGAGGGTCATCGGCGTTAATGGTAGCCCGTGGTTGAGGAGCGAGTTTGCGGTGGTCATATGGTTTGGGTCCTCAGTTTCTCCCAGAGTTCGGGGTCGACGGGGATGCCGAGGCGTAGGTTTTCTTCGCGGAGGCGGAGGGTCTCTTCGCCGGGGTAGCGGACTGGTTTGTTGGGGTCGACGCGGTGGGCGGTGTGGAGGTTGTCGATGATGCCGTCGGCGATGTGGGTGAGATGGGCGGCGGAGTCGAGGTTCGAAGGATCGATGACGAGGAAGACCTGATTCATGCGGGACTCGCGGGGGGGATCCGGGGGGATCTGCCAGGTGGAGTAACCGCCGGAGAGCATGGAGCCGACCATGTCGAGGACGAGGGAGAGGCCGGAGCCCTTCCAGTAACCGATGGGCAGGGCGCGCTGCGAGGCTTCGATGGCGGCGGCGTCGCGGGTAAGATGCCCGGCAGTGTCGAAGCCGCCGTCGACGGGGAGGGGCTCGCCGCGTTTGGAGTAGGCGGCGAGGGCGCCGTAGGAGAACTGGGACATGGCCATGTCGAGGACGACGTGGGTAGGTTTGCCGTTGGCGTCGGGACGCGGGAGGGCGATGACGAGGGGATTGTTGCCGAGGACTGGGTTGGTGGCCCCCCATGCTGGCAGGTTGGGGAGGGTGTTGGACCAGCAGAGGGCGAAGAGGCCTGCATCAGCGGCGATCCAGCCGTAGGTGCCGCCGCGCATCCAGTGGTTGGTGTTGCCGAGGGCGACGCAGCCGAGACCGTGATGGCGGGCGAGTTCCATGGCCCGGAGGATGGAGGAGTGGGCGTTGAGGTTGCCGGGGCCGAGGCGACCGTCCCAGCGCTCGAGGGCGCCGAAGGCTGCGACGCGGACGGGTTCGGCGTCGGGGAAGAGGCAGCCGTTGCGGATGGAGCCGACGAAGCGGGGGAAGCGGTTGAGGCCGTGGGTGTAGACGCCGTCGCGGGTGGTCTCGGTGAAGAGGCGGGCGCAGAGTTCGGCGCGGGCGGGAGCGAAGCCGAGGGTGATGAGGGCACGCTCGAAGGCGGAGAAGAGGTCGTCGAAGGGGACGCGGAGCATGAGTTCCATCGTAGCTGGTTGAGGGGTCTTCGCGATAAAGCGATTGGGTTCAGTTTGGTTTGATTCGTCATTGGGTTCACCTCCTCTCCGGTTGAGCTACAGTTGACTGTTTCGGGTGGGGATACCCCCTCCCGTGGTTTTGTGCAAAGTCTAGATTCTATTCAACTTAGCTCTGTGCTTACGATGTAAGTCGCTGATTCCAGGCTTGTTAAATGTAAAATATTCTGCCACCTTGAGTTGCGGGCCGGGTTAAATGCGAAAACCCGGCGGTTGGCCGGGCTGTCGCTGATTTATTCCTTCTGGTTCTATTTTACTAAGTGGCGCATAACTCATGGCCACTTTTCTTTGTGGCGCTAAATGGTTGGTGGGGATGGAATTGCTGGATTTCTTGAACAGGTGGGGGCTTGACAAGATTTTTTGGGGAAATTTGGCGCCGGAATAAACGACTGATTTAGGTCGTTTCGGCTTCTCCTACACTCCTGCCTTCGGCAGAGCGGTAGCGTCTTTGGCGCAGCTGTTTTTTGGCATTGCTGAAGCCATGCCCTTCCGCGATGGCGAGGGTTTTTAGAACGGCGACGGGCCCTTTGGGATGGCGAGGGTTCTTAAAATGGCTACGTGCTCTTCCGCGATGGCAACGGTTTTTAGAGCGGCTACGTGCCCTTCCGGGAGGGAATGTTATCGGCACCCTCTTGCGCGAATCTATTTAGATCGGTGTGTTAGAGCGGTGTGCGCCTTTGGATTGGGCGTTTTTGGATTTGGATTTGGATTGGGATTTAGATCTGTTTTTTTTGTTCGCCGGGGGCGGCGGTGGGGTTGGAATGGGGACCTCTGAGCTTGCGATGTCGGCTACGGCCTTCCAGGTTCCGTCGGGTTGTTTGGTGTAGGTGGTGACGTAGCTGCCGTGGTCATGGACGACCTGTTTGGTTACGGGATCGGTCATTGCCATGGTGTAGATGCCCTGGGTGTAACCGATGTCGCCGGATTTCGCCACAACGACGTTTGCCGACTGGAATTTCAGGGACAGGGCGGGGTCGGCAACCATCTTTTGAAGGAGACTACGAATGGCGTCGCGGCCCGAGGTGGAAGGCTCGCCTGGAGCCATGACGACAGCGTTGTCGGCGTAGTGAGCGACGATCTTGCTCAGGTCTTTCGAGGCGTAGTCCTGGTTCCACTGAGTTTCGATGGCCTGGATGGCTTTGACGTCGGCGTCGTGGGTGTCGGGCTGGCTGCAGGCTGTGATGATTGATGTGATAGCAAAGGCAAGGCAGATGGAAGCAAATCGTCTCACGGTGTTTCCTCCATTTTGGAGATGACGCGTTTGCCGGTCCGTATGGAATCTCCGGCGGAACGTTTGACAGCCACAAAATATATACCCTTTTCGGGGATTCGAGTATTGGCTGGTTATGCAGGGAAGAACAGACGTACGGCAACGGCAAAAGGAAAAAGCAGATTCCTCCGCTATGCTGCGGAATGACAAACAAAGGGGCAGCGGTAACGCAGAGGAATGTCAGATGGGAGTCGGTCAGCCGGTTTTTATATTGGTCAGTCGGCTTTTATCTTGAAGTAGACCAGGCCCATGATGGCGGAGGCAAGAATGACCCAGGCGAGCTGATACCAGTAGAAGAACGGGAATCCGAAGAGCGCGGGGGTGGGCCACGCGTAGACCTGCGGGAAGCAGAGGGCGAGGTAGGGGAGAAGCAGTGGCAGCAGCCACCATTTACTGTGCCTGCGCTTTGAAGGTTGTTCTGTTTCGGGTGCCATCCTGCTGATGAGCATACCGGATGCGGGCGGTGGAGGGAACTCTGTCGGCCCCAGATAAATGTTCCTCAGGGGCTAAAGCCCATTGAATTTGCTGTCTTTTTCGTGGGGCTGAAGCCCCACGCTTCCACCGAAAAGCAGTTGCAGCGACTTTTTCAGCAGCCTCTGAAGTCCCGCCCCTTCAAAACGACGGCTTTTCAGCACCCTTTGAAGTCGGGGGTGCAGCCGGGTGGTGGTTGTCGGGTAAAGTTTATCCCATGGCCTCGATTCCGACGGAAGAGCCTTGGATGAAGCAGCAAACGCAGGAGCAGAGCCCTGAGGCGGGCGGTGGTTTGTCTGCGGGAACGCCGCAAACAGCGTCAGCCACGTGCCGGGAGGCGCAGGAGGCGGCGGCGCCGCTGGGGGAGGCTATCGCCATCATGGCGCGGCTGCGCGGGCCGGGAGGGTGTCCGTGGGACCGCGAGCAGACGTTTGATTCGATCAGGAAACATACGCTCGAGGAGACTTATGAGGTCTTCGACGCGATTGAGCGGCGGGCGTGGCCGGAGCTGCGGGATGAGCTGGGCGATCTGCTGCTGCAGGTGCTCTTTTACGCGCAGATGGCCGACGAGGCCGGGTACTTTACGCTGGCGGAGGTGGCGGGGGGGCTGAACGAGAAGCTGATACGGCGGCATCCGCATGTCTTTGCCGGGGTGCAGGCGACGGATTCGGATGCCGTGCTGCGGAACTGGGAGCAGATTAAGCGCGAGGAGAAGCAGGCGGCTGTTGCCGAGAACGATGAGGCCAGGCCTATGCTGGACGACATTCCGCGCTCGATGCCGGCGCTGCTGGAGGCGGCGAAGCTGGGGTCGCGGGCGGCGAAGGTGGGCTTCGACTGGCCGGATGCCGGGGGGTTGTTTGAGAAGCTGCAGGAGGAGATTGGAGAGCTAAAGGCTGAGCTGCGGCCGGGGGCTGGCTCAGGTTTTGGCGCGGGTTCTGGCGTGGGGGTTGAAGCCGCTCGCGTTGAAGAGGAGATGGGGGATCTGCTGTTTACGGCGGTGAATCTTGCTCGGCATTTGAAGGTTGATCCTGAGTCGGCGCTGCGCTCGGCGAATGCTAAGTTTCGGAAGAGGTTTGCCGCGATGGAGTCGGCTGCGGGCGGGCGGGAGGGGTTGGAGGCGCGCTCGGCGGGGGAGTTGGAGGCGCTCTGGAGCGAGGCCAAGCTGGCAGAGAGTGGCGGTGAGGGTGGGTTGCAGAGGATGCTGAAAAAGTGAATTTGAGGCTGGAATGACAAAAGACCCGGGGCTAAAGCCCGCTCTAAGTTGCAGAGTATTCGCAGGGCTGAAGCCCTGCGAATACTCCGAAAAAGCAACACATCGACTTTTTCAGCACCCTCTGAAGGGCGATCTTAAATGAGCGGCAGCGTTGGGCAGGCATCGATTCGAATTGCTGCGCTGCATAATCTGGATGAGTTCCAGGAGTGCGTCGATCTGCAGGTGGCGGTGTGGGCTTACAGCGATGGCGACGTGGTTCCGCGGCGGATGTTTCTGCTGGCGGACCGCATCGGGGGGCAGGTTCTGGGGGCGATTGACGATGAAGGAGGAGGGAAGATCGCGGGGTTTGCGATGGCGCTGCCGGGGTATCGAGCGGGGCGGCCGTATCTGCACTCGCACATGCTGGCGGTGCTGCCGGAGTACCGGAACCTCGGGCTGGGGCGGCGGTTGAAGCTGGCGCAGCGGGATGACGCGATCGCGCGGGGAATTGAGCTGATGGAGTGGACCTTCGATCCGCTGGAGATCAAGAATGCGCACCTGAATATCGCGCGGCTGGGGGTTATTTGCAGGCGGTATCAGCCGGATTTTTATGGGCCGTCGTCGTCGCCGCTGCAGGGCGGGTTGCCGACGGACCGGCTGTATGCGGAGTGGTGGCTGCAGTCTCCGCGCGTGCTGCGGCATCTGACGGAAGAAGCCGCGCAGGACGAGAGCATGAACGCCGGCGAGGTGGTGGAGGAGGTTGTGGCGCCGCACCAGGTGAATCAGTGGAAGCAGGAGCCGGCGTTGCGCGACCGGGCGATAGAGGCGCAGCGCGAGGTTCGGGAGGCGCTCGAGTCTGCGTTCAGGCGCGGGCTTGCGGTGATCGACTACCGGCGGGAGAAGAATGGGGATGGGCGGTTTCTGCTTGGAGTGCTTGAACCGGCGGAGATCGAGCCGGTGGGCGCCGCGACGAGACTCTAATTGCCCAGAAAATGGTGCAAACAAAGCAGATATTTGTTCATGAAGCTTTCATCTGTGGATTTCTAGACCACGCGTTCAGATAGGATGTTGTGGCACAACCACTTCGACCTGAGACCGATGCGAAATTATTCCCACAGGATTTGCACATGTTCAAGATAGATGCGATTCATCTGCGCGAGATTAATATGCCGCTGGCCTATCCGTTTGAGACCAGCTTTGGGTTGACCACGGACCGGCGCATTCTGCTGGTGGAGCTGGAGGCAGGCGGGCTGACCGCGTGGGGCGAGTGTGTCGCGGGGGAGCACCCTTATTTCAGCGAAGAGACGATAGACACGGCGTGGAATATTACTGAGACCGAGCTGGCGCCGCGACTGCTGGGAGCTGAGCTGACCGGCGGCGGGGAGTGCCCATCGATCTTCAAGCAGGTGCGCGGGCATCGGATGGCGAAGGCGGCGCTCGAAAACGCGCTGTGGGACCTCGAGGCGCAGATGGAGGAGGTGCCGCTGTCCATGCTGCTGGGGGGCACGCGGAAGGTGATTCCGTGTGGGGTGTCTATTGGGATTCAGCCGTCGCTCGATGAGTTGATGGACAAGATCGAGACGGAGCTTGCGGCGGGCTATCAGCGCATCAAGCTGAAGGTAAAGCCGGGATGGGATCGGCACATGCTGGAGGCTGTGCGCGGCCGCTGGCCGAGTATAACGCTGAGTTGCGATGCCAACTCGGCGTATCGGATGAAGGACCTCGACCACATTGTGAGCTGGGATGAGTTCGAGCTGCTGATGATCGAGCAACCGCTGTGGCATGACGACTTCTACTTCCACTCGATGCTGCAGAAGCGGCTGGACACGCCGATATGCCTGGATGAGTCGATTCGCAATCGCAGGGACGCGCTGGCGGCTATCGACATGGACTCCTGCCGGATTATCAACATCAAGGTGGGCCGGGTGGGCGGGTTCTGCGAGGCCATTGCGGTGCATAATGCGGCGACTGAGCGCGGGATTCCGGTGTGGTGCGGGGGAATGCTCGAGACGGGGATCGGGCGGGCGCATAATATCGCGCTGTCGTCGCTGCCGAACTTCTCGCTGCCGGGGGATGTCTCGGCGTCGAGCCGCTACTGGACGGAGGATATCGTCGAGCCTGCCATTACGGTCAGCGACAAGGGCGAGATCGCCGTGCCGAGGGGGATCGGCTCCGGCTTCGAGGTGCGGAAGGACCGCATTGAGGCGCTGACGGTGCGCAGGTGCACGATTCAATCCAGGGCGAGGGTGACGGCCTAAACGAGTCTGCTGCGAACAGCCGGCTATTGGGTGGGGAGAGGTGTGTCCAGGAGCATATGGATCGCATCCTGGTAGCTGACGGAGTTGGGCAGGATGTGGAACTGGTCGGCGTCGATGGTGTCGTGGATGTTGAGGGTCTTCATCATAAGGGCGCGCACGCTTACCTGCTCGGTGAAGTGGGTGTAAATCCAGCGCTGGCTGCCGGCGTCGGTCTGCTCGAGCAGGACCTTGCCGCCGGGATAGATATGCGCGAGTATCCCCCAGCCGAGGTTTACGGGCTGGAAGACGTTGCCCTCCATGCGGACTACATTGCGGGTTTTGGCGTCTATCCAGACCCTGCCCTTGAGGCCTTTCAAGGCTTCAGAGGTTGTAGTAGGCGGGTTGAACTTCGGGTTCGGCTGGTAATCCATGACGATGGTGAGGCCGCTGTAGTTCGGCGCCTGCGGCTGGCCGGGGGTGTAGGTGTAGATCATTGCGTCCGGCATGAGGCGTATGAGGTCGTCGGCGAGTTTTTTATTGCTCTCTGTGCTCTTGATGTGCCGCGCGAAGGCGGCAGGCGAGTCGAGCATGGCGGTGAGGCGGTCACGCTCGGCCTTGTCCTCGTCCGGGGTGAGGGGGCGACCGTCTTTCTCGATGATGCGCGCGACGGTTCCGTCCTTGCTCTCGATGACGTCGCGTATACGCTCGCCGCGGTCGTCATGAACATGCATGCGGTAGCGCAGATAAGGGGCGCCATGGTGCATTATGGCCAACTCATTGTTGACGGCGTCCACTGCCCAGGTGCGGGGAGGCAAGGCGAGCAGGGCACTGACGTCGGTATCAGGCGAACTCGATGGCGCAGGCGGCTGCGGGGCAGCGGCTGCCGAGAGACGGCTGTCGATTGCGGCGAGGCTGATGAGTACGAGCAGAAGGAAGGCTGCGCCGCGCCGGCTCGCGGTCAGAAGAAGGCGCACCATCCCACGGGCGGCACTTAACCGCCGCGCCGCGCGGGTTGCGGGCTGCTCCGGAGTATGCTCCGGGTATTTGTCCGGGCCATGGTCCAGGCTATTCTCCGGGCAATGCTCCGGGCAACGGAATCGAAATTGTCTAACAGGCTCGAAGTTGCTTTCCGGCCTTTTGCGATCCCCCAGGACTGGTCCCCTTAATCTTGACTGACGTTACAGCGGAATAGCTGCTGGGTGTTCAGCTTAAGTATGACGGATAAAGGACTCTCAAAGTTTGCCCGTTTATATCCGGGCACACTTGGTTGCCTCACGGCCCGGGCTTGCGTATAGTTCGGGCAAGATGCACGAAATTGACCAACTCCCCAAGGAGAACAGAAGCGCATGAAGCCAAACGAAGGTTCCACCGTCATCGGCAAGTCGGTTGTCGTCCGGGGCGGGCTCTCCGGCAACGAAGACCTGTTCCTCGACGGCGACCTGGAAGGAACGATTACGCTTACTGAGAATCGGCTGACGATCGGGCCGAATGCCCGCGTTCTGGCCGACCTGACCGTCCGGGATCTGGTCGTCTTCGGCCAGCTTACCGGCAACGTCCATGCCACGGGTCGCGTTGACCTGCGCCAGTCGGCGGTGGTTAGCGGAGACGTGTTTGCCGGACGTCTCTCGATTGAAGACAGCGCGGTGATGCAGGGCCGGGTTGAGCTTGCGGTTGCCGCGGCCGCTCCGGCAGGTACTACGTCTGCAGCGACTACAACCGCATCTACCGCAGCGAGCCCGTCCAGCGCGCCGTTCGTGCTCGAGCCCAAGGCATAAGGCAGGCAGGGCGGAATCATGCGCAATCTCTTCAGGGGAAACGATCCCGCAGCTCAAAAGAAGTCCGCGGGCGAACGGGTGCCACGCCACTCGAGCGGCTGGAAGGAGTTGCTGAATCATCTGCGCGGGCAGGAGTCGCTGCGCATCCTGGACATTGGCCCCACCTCTTCGACCAACATCAACTACATCACCAGTCTTGGCCATAGCATCTACATGGCGAACCTGGTGGAAGAGGCTGCCAAACCGGAGTGGATGATTCCGGGCGAGCCGGGTGAGCCGGCCCGCTTCGACGTGGACCGCTTTCTGGGGTCGAATCTGAACTTCTCCGGCCGCACCTTCGATGTCGTTATCTTCTGGGACACCGCGGACTATCTGCCCGAGGTTCTTCTGCCCCATTTGCTGGAGCGTATCCAGGGCGTGATGCAGGAAGGCGGCCTGATGCTCGCCTTCTTTCATTCGAAGGCGGGCGGTCCGGAGACTGCATTTTCCCGGTACCACCTTACCGACTCCGATGTCGTGGAGATGCAGCGCGCCGGCAATTATCCCGTGCTGCACACTTACAATAACCGGCAGATAGAAAATATGCTGAAGGCTTTCAGCAGTTACCGCTTTTTTCTTGCGAAAGACAATCTTTGCGAGGTTATTGCTACCCGCTAAGTCGACCCGTCTTCAAGAAATCCGCAGAAATTTCCCGGCGCATAGGCGGAAATAGAAAGAGGGCAAGCTCCGGACTTTCCGGCCCTGCCCTTCTTTTTACTGGGAAAATCTCTCAAGTACCAGCTTGCCGTAAGACCTCTCTAAGCTTTGGCAAGCTGCTTTCTGTGCTCAGCCCACCGCTTCTTCATTGCATCAGCGATGCGCTTGCGACCTTCCGGACTTAGCTTGCGCTTGCCGTTCTTTTTCGCCGGCACAACAGCTACAACGACGTTTTTGCTGCCCTTGGGCCGTCCGCGTCCGGCGCGCTCCGGCAGTGTGCCTGCTAAAAGCGTGCGCGCCTGTTGTAACTTCGCTATCTGTGCATCGATCTCTGCAATAATTGTGCTGACTGCCACGTGTTACCTCCTGTCGGACCCAACTTCATAAAAATCATCGATTTTGACAAAAAGAATGCCACTTATGAACCATACAGAAACACCGAGCATGTTGTAAATGCGACGAGGGAGGCTTCTTACAATAACGATCGATTTAGATCTTATTTTTTCGCGGAGCCGGTAGTAACGTCGTCCGGCTGCTTAGTTATTGCAGGGTCCGGATCTCGAGTGGAATATCCCGGCCCGGAGTCATCCTGCAGATCGTAGCGCGAGCTTCCCAGTTTGCGCCGACTGGCTGTTTCATTGATGCACTGCTGCAGTCCCTGCAGGGTAGCCTGTTTGTCCTGATTGAATTCCCTGGCTACACGGGTGAGTGCATAGGTAAGAATGTCGCTATGGTGAAGGTGCTGCATGTCAGGCGCGCGGCGCAGGTTGAGCCACAGGCGATGCACCAGCTCCACCTCGTCGGGCTGAATCGCGGGGGCGTGCGGTCCTATGTGGAAGCTGAGCGACTCGCCGTCGGGCTTCACGACATAGAAGGTGAACTGCCGCTTAGGCTCGGGCAGCGCCTCCCACGCCTGTCCAACGTGATAGGCCTGTTCCTGCGCGGTGAGCTTGGTGGAGAGGCCGGAGACGACGGCCGCCGCCTCGAGCGAATTCGCCGTCTGGACCAGCGCCGCGAAGATGTCGCCCGCCGGCACGACCAGCAGCGAGATATGTTTGCCGAAGCTCTCCGCGACGGAGACGGCCTTGGTGAAGAGCATCTGCTCGTGTTCGCTGAAGAGCTGCTCGGAAGCATCGACATACTCCGGGCCGCCGGCACCCATCATGCGCGCGGCCAGTACAACGAGATCCTGCTCTTCTGTATCGATGTTGGTGAGAGCCCACTTCAAAGCGAACGGCGCAACGGCATCGCGCATGGTGACGATGACTGCGCCGGGGCGTATATCGAGGGCCTCGCGGCCGACGTTGTCCTGGTGCTCCAACTGGAAGTGCTCGCGCATCTGCCTGCTGGTGATGTCATGCCGCCGCTTGTTGTCGCGCTCCGACAACGTGAAGATGACGAAAAACGCGGCTGCGAAGAGGACACCACTTACCGTGGCGACGGATTTAGTGAACAGGTTCACGACCGCTGTCGTGAGGAGCACAAGAAAGACCGACAGCAGGCCGAGGGGTATCTCGGTCTTGCCAATGCGGAAGTTCAGCGGTACCTTCCAGCCGCGCTCTCCGTGGTACTTGTAGCGCAGCACCAGCATCGCGAGTGAGTTGAAGGTGAAGCTCCAGATGACGCCGAACGCATACGCCTCGCCCAGTGTGATGACGTTGCCGCGGGTGACGACGATGGTGAAGAGCTGCAATCCCACTACCAGGTTGATGATGCGATGGCTGGTGCCGAAGCGCCGCTGCGGCTTGCGGAACCAGTCGGCGAGCACGCCGTCCTCGGCGACGCGCATCAGCACGCCGGTCGAACCGACGATGGCGGTATTCACTGCGCCGCCAAGAATTAGAAAGCCTACGACGACGACAAAGATGCGAAAGGCGATGCGCAACTGGATCGGGCCGGTCATGAACATCGCCATGCCGGCGATGAGGTTGTCGCGATACACCGGCACGCGGACGGCGTCCGGAATCAGCATCACGGCCAGCAGCGATCCGATGCCGGTGAAGATGAAGCTGTAAATCGCGATAACGATCGCGGCGCGCTTCAGATTTTTGAGTTTGGGATGTTCTATCTCGCGGTTGACCTGCGCGAGCGACTCTTCGCCGCTCATCGCGAGCACGGAGTGGCCGAACGCCATCAGCACTCCGAACAGGCCCATGGTCTTCAGGAATGAGGTGCCCTTCAGGAAGCCGAGCGCATCGTTCGAGAAGTGCAGGTTCTGCGGTGTCGGCCATGGCGGCAGGTGCGCGCCAACGTGGAACACAGAGAAGATTCCCCAGCTCAGCAGCATCACCACCATGACAGTGGTGATCTTCATGACCTTGAGTGCTTTGTCGCTTGATTCTTCGATGCCCTTGGTGTTCTGCCACCAGAAATAAATAGTTACCAGTATCGCGATCGCAGCCGAACTTGCGTCGACATGAAATTGTCGCGCATCTCCGGTCGAATCGATGGCGAGCCTGCCCAGCCAGTGGTGGGATGCGCAGAGCCTCAGCAGTTCGTTGAGGAGTCCGACGATGTATTGTCCGGCGGAGACACCGGAGATCGGCCCGGTGAGGATGTAGTCGAACATCAGCGCGGAGACGCTTAATTTGGCGAAGGTGCCGCCCAGCGCCTCCTTGACGATGCGGTAGACGCCGCCGCGTGTGAACATGCTGCAGCTCTCGACATAGACGGCGCGCACCGCGAAGCTGAAGAGCATGACGCCGAGCACGAACCATGGCGCGGATTTGCCGACGGCCTCCTCGGCGATGCCTCCGGCATAGAAGGCCGACGAGCCGAGATCGTTGAGCACAATTGCCGCCGCTCGCCAGAAAGAGATGAAGGTAAGCATCACCGAGGAGGCCACCACCAGCCTGACTCGGTTCGATTGCGGTTTCGAGATCGTTACTTTGGATGCCATTATTGTTGGTGCAACGCAGTAGTGCAGTCCTGATGTCCGTTGCCAAATCATGACTTAGCCGGATGGGCTCGGATCTCAGGTTTAAATCGACGGGAACCGTCTATGGATCGCGGAGAGAAAGACGGCATGCCCGCTGCCTGGCCAGCTAATCTTCGTCTTCCAATAACTCCTTCAGGTCTTCGACAAAGCTAACTGCAATTACGATCGCAGAGCCGAATGCGCCCAGGAAGAAGAGCGGCACCACGATCTTCGCGACCAATCGGATAACCAGATCCATACCGCCAATGATTGTATCCCCTTGCCGAAGGGTACCGGTTATCGCGCAATCGACATGCACTCTCCGCGTAACTGGTGGCGAGTTACCGAGTTACTGCCGCAACCCGCTGATGTTAGACTTCGCTTGCGATGCGACATATCCCCGTAAGGCTCTGGGGCCTGGCGTTGCTCTCCGGGCTGCTGCAAATTCTGCCATTTCCCATTGCCGGACCGGTTCCGTTGTGGCGCACCGTGTTCTGCTGGGTGGCGCTGCTGCCGCTGCTGGCCGCGCTGGGTTACAACAACAAGCAGGAAAAGCCACTTACGCTGCTGCAGGGCTCCATGCTGGGCTACGCGTGCGGCTTTGTGTGGTATCTCGGAAACTGCTACTGGATCTACCAGACCATGTATTTGTATGGCGGACTTGCAAAGCCTATCGCGGTTGGAATTCTGGTGCTCTTCTGTCTTTACCTGGGGTTGTACCATGCTTTGTTTGCGGCAGTGTTTACGGCGATTCGACGCTCGCGGCTGGGATTCCAAGGAGCGCTGCTGCTGGCGCCGTTCGCGTGGGTTGCAGTGGAGCTGGCACGCGCGCGCATCACCGGGCTGCCGTGGGACCTGCTCGGCATCGCGCAGGTGGATAACCCTCTGCTGATTCGGCTGGCGCCGATTACAGGAGCGTATGGGATCTCATTTGTCATTGCGCTCGTAAATTCGCTGTGGCTGGTTCGCATACGGATGCGGGAGCGCCGGCACACACGCACGGTGCTGACCTTTGCCGGAGTTGTGCTGGTGCTGTTGTATCTGGCAGTGCTGCGACGAGTGCAGGTTCCGGCGCGCGTTCCGCCGACTGCCATTGCCACGCTGGTGCAGCACAACCTCGGCGTTGGCGCACAGGCCGGGCCGCCGGAGTCCGCGCAGCAGCTGCTGGACTCGTTCTCGCGACTAAGCCTGTCGCCTCCGGCGACGCGGTGCAATGGCATCCCGGAGCTGGCCTCGACGCGCTGCATCGACGACAGCGGGCAGACCTCCGATGGCGCCCGCATCCTGCTGCCTACGAGCCTCATCGTGTGGCCCGAGTCTCCGGCGCCTTTTGAGGACCGCGACCCACAGTTCCGCGATTCCATGTCCTCGCTGGCTCGTGCGATGCGCGCTCCGATTATCGTGGGCAACATCGCTGTCGAGTCCGACCCGGCAAACCCCCGGCAGTTCACGCTGCGCAACCGGGCGTCGTTCATCACGGCCAATGGCACCTTCGTCGGGCACTACGACAAGATGCACCTCGTTCCTTTTGGCGAGTACACGCCGTTCAAGCGGCTCTTCTTCTTTGCGGGGAACCTGCTCGCCGAGGTTGGCACCTTCGACCCTGGCACCCAGCGCACGCTCTTCGATACCGGCGGCCATCGCTACGGCGTCTTCATCTGCTACGAATCGATCTTCGGCGACGAGGTGCGTCAGTTCGTCAAGAAGGGCGCCGACGTGCTGGTCAACATCTCGAACGACGGCTGGTACGGCGACACCAGCGCGGCGTGGCAGCACCTCAACATGGTTCGGATGCGCGCGATTGAGAACCATCGCTGGGTACTGCGCGCCACGAACACCGGCGTTACAGCTGCGATCGATCCTTACGGCCACGTTACTGCCGCCGCGCCTCGCCACATACGCACTGCGCTGCGTGTTGCCTTCGGCTATGAGCACGACACCACCTTCTATACGGCCTATGGAGACGTATTTGCGTGGGGCTGCGTGGTGGTTACGCTGGTCGGGCTCGGCTACAGCTTTGCCCGGCGTACATCTGCCAATCAAATCGCTTGACAATCGGGTCTAGCAAATAAGCTTGACAGTCACCACTGGGTAGGCCGATACTCACCGCGTATTGAGACGTCTCAATTTTGGCTGTGCTGAAGCGCAGTCAGCGGCTTTGCCACGCATTCACATCAATTCCGGAGCGGTTCCATGCAGATTGCAATGTTCGTTCTCTCTCTACGCAGGGCTCTTTGTGCCGTTCTGTTTGCCGGTCTTCTTGGGGCGATTGCTTCGACGGGCACCGCGGTTGCGCAGGCGCCCGCAGCGGCGCAGGCACCGGGGACAACCCGTCCTCCTGTCGATCCGAACGAGCCGATTACGGCGGCGAATGCTACGCGACATTTCCATGAGCCGGATCCGATCGACTTCAACGAACATGCGGGTTTCACCGCGCTGTTTGATGGCAAAACGCTGAAGGATTGGGACGGCGATCCGACCGCGTGGCGCGTTGAGGATAATGCCATCGTCGGCGAGATTACCAAGGAACACCCGATCGCCAATACGTACATCTCGTATCACGGCATGGAGGCGCATGATTTCGATCTGAAGCTCGAGATCAAGGTGGAGTACGGGGGCGGTGGCGGTATCCAGTACCGCAGCAAGGTTGGCATTCCGTGGGCGCGTCCGTCGCGTCTGCCTCTGCCGAAGACGGCGTGGCTGATGACCGGGCCGCAGGCGGACTTCTGGTATCCGGTTAACCCGCACAGTGCGTCCTACACTGGCCAGGTCTACTCGGAGAACACTGCGCTGGGTATCGAGGCGTGGCGCGGTCAACTTACCGAGACCGAGCCTGGGAAGTCGCAGCGCCTGCTGGGCGAGTTGGGGAATCGCGACGAGCTTGGCGGATACGTCAAGATCAACGACTGGAATCAGTACGAGGTAATTGCCCGCGGTCCGGTTCGCATACACATCATCAATGGGCACGTAATGGCGATGCATATCGACGACAATCCGGATTCCAGCAATAATGCATCCGGCCTGATCGGGTTCGAGCTGGAGAGCTCACCGACCAAGATATCGATGCGCAACATCTACATGCGTAAGTACAACTAATTGATTTTCATGAATGGCCTGTTCTGCGATGGCGCGGACAGGCTATTTTTGTGCTCAACCATCGCCCGTGAAAATGCAATAGAATCGAACCTATGCTGAGCGATCTCGAATACACCTACTCCCCGGTCCGCGACAGAGTGCGCGATCTGCGGGAGTATCTTTGACTCCACGCGCCTGCGCCGTGAGCTAACCACCCTGGAAGAGAAAATTTCCGACCCCACTGTCTGGGCCGACGCGTCGCGTTCGCAGCCGCTGATGCGCGAGCGCAAACGCCTTGAAGGCCTGCTGGCCGATGACGCTGAGCTCGCGCGCCGGTCCGAAGATGTTGAGGCCTACTTCGAACTCGCGAAGGAAGGCGAGAACGTCGAGCCTGAGCTTAAGCGCGAGATCGATTCGCTGATTGAGTTCTCGGAGAAGCTCGAATCGAAGACCATGCTTTCCGAGGAGTCCGATCCGCTCAATGCCATCGTCACCGTTCACCCCGGCGCCGGCGGCACCGAGTCGCAGGACTGGGCCGAGATGCTGATGCGCATGTACATCCGCTGGGCCGAGCGGCAGAACTTCAAGGTCGAGATCAACGAAATTCAGGATGGCGACGAGGCCGGCATCAAATCCGCCACGTTCACCATCAGCGGCGACTTCGCCTACGGGCTGCTCTCCGGCGAGACCGGCGTGCACCGCCTCGTGCGCATCTCGCCCTACGACTCAGCCAAGCGCCGTCACACCAGCTTTGCCTCGGTCTTCGTCAGCCCGGAGATCGATGACACCATCGTCATTGACATCAAGCCGGAAGACCTGCGCATCGACACCTACCGGTCCGGAGGCAAGGGCGGGCAGCATGTGAACACCACCGACTCTGCCGTACGGATCACGCACATCCCCACTGGCCTCGTCACTGGATGCCAGAACGAGCGCTCGCAGCACAAGAATAAAGAGCGCGCCATGAAGATGATGCGCTCCAAGCTCTACGAGTACGAGCTCGACAAGAAGAAGGCCACTGCGCGCAAGCTCGAAGACTCGAAGCTCGACATCAAGTTCGGCTCGCAGATTCGCAGCTACGTCCTGCAGCCGTATCGCATGGCCAAGGACCTGCGCACGCGCGTCGAAGTCGGCGACGTCGATCGCGTCCTTGATGGCGACCTTGAGCCCTTCATCCGCGGATATCTGCGGATGCGCCGCGAGGGTAACTTCCCGGCCGAGATCGCCGAGGACGAAGATCTGTAAACTGCATCTGAAGCGGAAGAGGCCAGCCGATGCCGATTGAAGAGCCCGACTACGGCGTGGATGCCCCGGCTGTGATGCGCAATCTCTTTATCTTTGGCACGCTGTGTTTGATTGCCGCCGTCTTTTTGCCACGCAGCGTGCACCTCTTCAGCAATGTCTTCCTCAGCACGCAATTTCTTTTCTGGACTGGAGGATTCCTCCTCGCCGAAGGTTTTCTCTTCCTGCTGTACGTAAAGGTCGGCAAGTTTCGTCACCGCGACTTCATGCTTGGCATGCATGCGTGGCGTGGTGATGAGGAGGCACTCGACGTAGGCTGCGGCCGTGGCCTGCTGCTCGCCGGCGTCGCCAAACGCCTTGCGGCTCTGAACGGTAAAGGCCATGCGACGGGGCTTGATGTCTGGTCCAACGTCGACATGGGTGGCAACTCTGAGGCGGCAACTTTGCACAACCTCACGCTTGAAGGCGTCGCTGATCGCTGCACGCTCGTCAGCGAATCCGCCGCGGAGATGCCCTTTCCCGACACCTCCTTTGACGTCATCGTCTCCAATCTCTGTCTTCACAACATCTACGATCGCGCCACACGCCAGCGTGCGCTGCAGCAGATTGTGCGCGTCCTAAAGCCCGGCGGCGTCGCTCTCATCTCCGACTACAAGCGCACCGGCGAGTACGCCGATGAGTTCAGCAAGGCCGGCCTTCAGGTCGAGAAGATGCGCGGCAGCTTTCTCACCACCTTTCCGCCGCTTACCGTAGTCATCGCACGCAAATCCTGAATCCTCGTCTCCCGCTTGCGGCATCCAATCTGCCAGCGAGGATACTCATGGCTAAAACAGCGACAAAGACTGCTCCGGCAAAGACTGATTCCTCCTTCGAACTGGCTGAACTCAAAAAGCAGATCCACGCTCTGCTCACAGAGGCCCAGGCTCACGTCAGCTTCGACGATGCCATCAAGGATTTTCCCGCTGAACTTCGTGGCAAGCGTCCGCACGGCCTCCCGTACTCCGCATGGCAGCTGCTGGAGCATATGCGCATCACGCTGCGCGACATCCTCGACTTCAGCGCACCGCCCACCGGCGGCTATCAGCCCCTCGAATGGCCGAAAGGATACTGGCCCGAAGAAGCCGAGCCGCCGCATGCCAACTCATGGGAGCAGAGCATAGCGACCATTCGCAGCGATCTCAAAAAGTTCCAGGCACTCGTCGACAAGCCCGGCGTCGACCTCTTCAAGCCCTTCCGCTGGGGCGAAGGACAGAATCTTCTGCGCGAGGCGCTGCTCATCGCCGACCACAATGCCTACCACCTCGGCGAGTTCGTCGTCCTCCGCCGCCTGCTCGGCGCATGGCACAAGTAGAATTCGGAGAAGAGGGAACTAATGAACGAACCCGGACTTATCCACACCATGCTCGGCGATCCCCGTGTGAAGCCCGTAAGCATTGCCGTCATCGGCCTCTCCGATAATCCCGCCAAGCCCAGCCACTACGTCTCCGAGTACATGCAGGAGCATGGGTACAAGATTTATCCGATCAATCCGTCTATCTCCGAGGTTCTCGGCGAGAAATCTTACTCGTCGCTCTCGGAGCTGCCCGTCAAGCCGGACATTGTCGATGTCTTCCGTCTGCCGAAGTACATTCCCGCGATTGTGGACGAGATGCTGGCGCTCGGTTTGAAGAATCTCTGGGTTCAGTTGGGCATCGTCAATCTGGAAGCTGCCGCCCGCGCCGAGGCCGGCGGCATCCGGGTCGTCATGGACCACTGCATCATGGTCGAGCACCGCCGCAGCGCCGCGGCGTGAAACCAATCGGCCTCGCGCTGCGTCCCATGAAGGCGCGCCATACAATACTTGAAGATGACCTTTCGTTCGATTTTCAGCTACGTCGCCGTCCTCGCGGGCCTGCTCGCCTCGCCGCTCGCGCAGGCGCAGATTCCCGTTATCGGCGACGGCGGTCCCGGCCCCATCAAGGCGCAGCACCTCACCGTGGAGATGGTCTCGCTCGCACCTGCAATCGCGCCCGGGGGCAACCTGCAGGCCGGCGTGCTCTTTACGCTCGAGGAGCACTGGCACGTCTACTGGATCAACGCCGGCGACTCCGGCGATCCGCCCAAGGTCACCTGGACGCTGCCCGCCGGCATCACCGCCGGCCCCATGCAGTTTCCCATCCCCAGCCGCCTGCCGCTTGGCCCGCTGATGGACTTCGGCTACGAGGACGCGGTCGCGTTTCCCATCCAGCTCACCGCGGCGTCTAATCTCAAGCCCGGTCCGGTGCATCTCGACGCTCTCGTAAGCTGGCTGGTCTGCCGCGAGGTCTGTATCCCGGGCAAGGCGCACCTCGGCCTCAACCTTACCGTCGACCCCGCCGCCACCGCTCCAGCGCAGCCTATCGGCGCATTAGGCGAGGCTCTCAACCTCATTCCCAAGCCGCCGCCACCATCGATGAAGTTCAGTGTCACCGGCGGCAAGAACGACTTCGTCGTGACCCTCATCACCGGCGCCACCGAATCCGACGCCGAGTTCTACCCCTACGATCAGGAGCAGATTAACAACGCCGCCCCACAGATCGCAGAGATCATTCCCAATGGCGTTCGCATCCGCGTCAAGCGCTCAGAAGACCTCAAGACGCTGCCTGCCCAGCTCCACGGCCTCATCAAACTCAGCGACGAGAAGGCCTACGACGTCACCGCGCCCATCGTGCCCGGCGAGGTGCCTGTCGCGGCTCCGGCGGGAGTTACCGGCAAGAAGGCCACCGTGGTCACTACGGCCACTGCAATCGGCCTCGCATTTCTCGGCGGCATCATCCTCAACCTGATGCCCTGCGTCTTTCCGGTGCTCTTCCTCAAAGGCCTCGCGCTCGTCCAGTCCTCGAACGAGGAGCGCCACCGCCTGCGCAGCCACGGCCTCGTCTACACCCTGGGGATTCTGGTCTCGTTCTGGGCCATCGTCGCAGTGCTGCTCATCCTGCGCGCAGGCGGCAGCCAGGCGGGATGGGGCTTCCAGCTTCAGTCGCCCACCTTTATCGTTCTGCTAACGGCGGGGCTGTTCTTCTTTGCGCTCTCCCTCGCCGGACAGTTTGAGATAGGTCTCTCGCTGACCAGCGTCGGCGGCGAGCTCGCGAAGAAGCAAGGCTACACCGGCAGCTTCTTCACCGGAGTTCTCGCCACCGTCGTCGCCACTCCGTGCACCGCGCCGCTCATGGGTGCGGCGATCGGATTCGCGCTCGCACAGCCCGTGTCGATCGCTTTTGCTGTCTTCACCGCACTCGGTCTCGGCCTGGCGGCGCCGTATCTGCTGCTCAGCTTCAACCCCGCGTGGACGCGCATTCTGCCGCGCCCCGGCGCATGGATGGAGACCCTCAAGCAGCTCACCTCGGTGCTGCTCTTCGGCACCGTTATCTGGCTGCTGTGGGTCTACGGCAGCCTCTATTCGGCGGGCGCTGCGGGTGTGAGCAGCCTCGGCGTCGACCGCGTCGCTCATCTTCTCTGGTGCCTCCTGGCCCTCGCCATTGCAGGATGGGTGCTGGGCAAATGGCCGGCGCGCTGGTCGAGCACCATTGCCGCGGTTGTTCTTGCTGCGATCGGTTTAGCGTTCCCCCTCTATCAGCCCAAGGACACTACCCTCGTCTGGACCCGCTACTCCCAGCAGGCGCTCGAGCAGGCCCGGGCAGCAGGCCATCCTGTCTTCATCGACTTCACCGCCGCCTGGTGTCTCAGCTGTCAGGTCAACGAGCGCGCCGTCCTCCGCTCGGACGAGGTGCAGCATCAGTTCGCCGACAACAAAGTCACTCTTCTCAAGGCCGACTGGACCCAGTACGATCCCGAGATAACCAGGCAGTTGACCGCCGTAAACCGTCAAGGCGTGCCAACCTACGTCATCTATCCGGCTAACCCGCAGGCCATGCCCGACGTCCTGCCTGAGCTCCTTACCAAGTCCATAGTCCTCACCGCGCTCGAGACCGACACTAAAAAATAGCGGCACTAAACCGGGAACCTCCACGCGCATCAGCCCGTATAACCACCACGGCTCGAATTCCTTCGGAGGATCCATGCTTCATTTCACCGTCCCACAGATCCATAACTGGAGCAATTACCTCTGGTGGGCGCTTGCCGCCGTTTGGATAGGTTCTGCGCCCTTTCGCAAACCTGTCGCCCGCCCGACCTCAGGATCCTTCAACCTGACGCAGCGCCTCGTCTTCTTCTGCGGACTCTACCTGCTCTTCGCCCCGCCCATCGCCCCCATGCTTCCAGCGCTCAATATGCCCCTCTTCACCGTCACCCTTCCCATCGCGATTACCGGCCTGGTCATGGTATTTGCCGGAGTGGCTTTCAGCATCTGGGCACGCTTTACCCTCGGCACCAGCTGGAGCGCCAACCCCTCCATCCGCCAGGACCATGAGCTCATCCTCCGCGGACCCTACCGCCTCGTCCGCCACCCGATCTATACCGGCATCCTCACCGCCATGCTCGGCTCCGCCCTCCAGGTCGGACTCCTCCGCAGCCTCCTCGGGTTTATCGTTTGCGTTGCCGCCCTCCTCATAAAGTTGACGGTCGAAGAGCAGCTCATGGTCCAGCAGTTCGGCGATCGCTACCTGGAATACCGTTCTCATGTCCGCCGACTCGTTCCTTTTCTCTATTGAAAATTTAACCGCTTGCGTCCTGTCCCGGAACGGCGCAAAATAGCATCACAATCTGAAGTGGAGGTACTTCCATGCGCGTCCTCAGCTCCCGCCCAGCCGTCCTCGCCGCCACAGCCCTCACCTTCCTCCTCACCGCCGCCGCCTATGCCGTGGCGCCCGGTTCTCCGGCCCCCGACTTCAAAGGCACCGACTCCAACGGCAACACCCAGACCCTTTCCCAGTACAAAGGCAAGTACGTCGTCCTTGAGTGGCACAACCAGGGCTGCCCCTACGAGCAGAAGCACTACCTCTCCGGCAACATGGAGGCCCTCCAGAAGCAGTGGACCAGCAAGGGAGTCGTATGGCTCTCCATCATCTCCTCCGCCCCCGGCCAGCAGGGCTACGTCACCCCCGCTGAGGAGAATGCCTACATGAAGAAGATGAACGCGGTCCCCACCGCCACCATCCTCGACCCCAAGGGCGTCATCGGCCGCCTCTACTCGGCTAAGACCACGCCGCACATGTTCGTCATTGACCCCACCGGCAAGCTTGTCTACGAGGGCGCGATCGACGACCAGCCCAGCCCCGACCCCGAAACTCTCAAGGGCGCGCACAACTACCTCAACGATGCTCTTAATGCCTCCATGGCGGGCAAGCCCGTCGCGACAGCATCGACGCGACCCTACGGCTGTTCAGTCAAGTACGCGTACTAATACTCAGGGCAGTGTTTTTTGAAATTCAGTAGGGATTCGCCAGATCGCACTGAACGCGATTCGGCGAATCTGCGTCTGAGCTTGTATCGATCTTGCAATCGATCGTGGCGGCGTTGAGATAGGCGCCTTCCATCGCCACATCGGTCGTCATTCCGAGACCGCTCAACAGCTCCCACAGGGCAGTCGCCTCGTGAATGGGTGTGGAGTTGGTTGCGGCCCCGACCTTGCCTTCCGCCCGGTAGACATCCAGTTTATAGAGCGGGCTATCCGTGTCGTACTTGTACGTTGACCACTTCACGATAGATAAATCATGAATCACGATCTCGCTTTTGTGCTGGTCCTTGATAGTGGCCGCAATCTCATCGCTTCCGCTCACCAGCAGCGATACGAGCTTTAACGCCTTCGGTCCATTGACGTGGACCTGCTTCGGAGTCTGCGCGCTTGCGAAGGTAACTAAGAGAAATATCGCGCACGCAGGTGAGTTCGCCCGTTTCATGCGTGGATTCTACCTGTATTCAGCTGCGCTTCGCTTCACGCAGCCGTCGAATCTCGTCCATCCGCTGCGCCAGCAGCTTCTCTCGCCCCTCATTCGTAGGCAGGTAATACCTGCGCCCAGCCAGCGAAGGCGGCAGGCACTCCATATCCGCGACCTTGCCCTCGACATCGTGTGCGTACTGGTAGTCCTTGCCGTAGTCCAGCTCCTTCATCAGCTTCGTAGGAGCGTTGCGCAGATGCAGGGGAACGGGTTCAGCGGCTGTCGCCTCGATGTCCGCCTGGACCGCGCCATACGCGGTATAAACAGCGTTCGACTTCGGCGCCAGCGCCAGATACACCACCGCCTGCGCGAGCGCCAGTTCGCCCTCCGGATGCCCCAGAAAATGCATCGCATCCTTCGCGCTCAGGCATAGATTCAGCGCCTCCGGAGCGGCCAGCCCAATATCCTCGACCGCCATCCGCACCACGCGCCGCGCCACGTACATCGGATCCTCGCCGGCCTCGAGCATTCGCCCCAGCCAATAGAGCGCCGCGTCTGCATCCGAGTTCCGCACGCTCTTATGCAGCGCCGAGATGATGTCGTAGTGCTGCTCGCCCTTCTTGTCATACAGCAGCACGCGCCGCTGCAGCGCCTCCGCGGCCACGGCCTTCGTAATCACCTTTTCTTTTTGCCCCGCGACCAGCGTAGCCGCGACCTCCAGCGCATTCAGCGCGTTCCGCGCATCGCCGCTTGAATACGAGGCCATCGCAGCCAGTGCATCTTCATCTGCCGTGACCCCTGAAGCCCCAAGCCCGCGCTCTTTATCCGCGAGCGCCCGTTTTAGCAGCCCGATCACCTGCTCCTCGGTCAGCGCCAGCAGCGTGTATACCCTGCAACGCGACAGCAGCGCGGCGTTGATCTCGAACGAAGGATTCTCCGTCGTCGCGCCGATCAAGCGAATCGTCCCGCGCTCGACATAAGGCAGAAATGCATCCTGCTGGGCTTTATTGAACCTGTGAATCTCGTCGACAAACAGAATCGTCCGCGACCCAAACTCCGCCGCCTTCTCTGCCTCCACCATCACCTGCTTGATCTCTTTGATCCCCGAGAGCACCGCTGAGAACTCGATGAAGCTCGCCTCCGTTACCTTGGCAATGATCTTCGCCAGCGTCGTCTTGCCCACGCCCGGAGGCCCCCAGAAGATCATCGAAGCGGGATCGTCCTTCTCAATCGCGAGTCGCAGCGGCTTGCCCGGCGCCAGCAGATGCTCCTGCCCGGTAAATTCATCGAGCGTCCGCGGACGCATCCGTTCGGCCAGCGGCGTCTGCCGCCCGCGTCCACGCGCCGCAGTCATCGGAGGCGTCTCAAACAAGCTCATCGCGCGGTCTCTCCTGTCCCTCTCTCACTTCGATGCCGCCCGCTGCCGGCTGCCTCGTACAGCAACAGGCTCCCCGCCACCGCCGCATTCAAACTTTCCACTGGACCAGGGCAGGGGATCGTCACCCGCACATCGGCCATCTCCAGCCACTCCGCCGCCAGCCCCGCGCCCTCATTCCCAATCAGCAGTCCGCAGGGCCCGGTAAAATCTCCATCCTTCACAACATCGCCGCCGTCGCCCACCGCCGCCAGCAGCCGCACGCCCTTCGTCTTCAACCCCGCGACCTCAGCCGCCTCCACCGACACCACCGGCACGCGAAACACGCTTCCCACGCTCGCCCGCAGCGCCTTCTGGTTCCATGCACTCACCGTCCCCGGCGTCGTCAACACGCCGGTCGCGCCAAACGCCTCAGCCGACCGCACCAGCGTCCCCAGGTTCCCCGGGTCCTGCAGCCCCGCGGCAACAAGGATCAGTGGCACGCCGTGCATCATGTCCTCCAACTCCCTCACCGGCGGCACCAGCAGCGCGGCGATGCCCTGCGGCGACTGCGTTGCTACCGCTCCCTCAAACACATCGGCGCTCAGTTGAAGCACCTCCACCCTGCGCGGCACTGTCTCCGGCGCCTCGCGCCCCTCGCGCACGAAGACCGTCTTCAGCACCATCCCGCTGCGTAGCGCCTCCTCCAGCAGATGCTCGCCCTCAATCGCGACCAAGCCTCCGCTCAGCCGCGCATGGCCGGCAAACGCCGCGCGCAGCTGCTTCACGCGAGCGTTGGTCTTGCTCGTAATTACGTCCGGACCCATCCGAGAATCTTACCTCTGTCCTGTTCCCGCTTTGCCCGCGGCATCCGTTAGAATGGGTGGCTGGCGTCGAAACCGGCCCCGTGTACTGCTAAGATCAAGCGCTTTGCTTTGAATACTTTGCCCGGAAAAGCCCCGCCGCCCGTTTTGAAGTCCGGGCTTAACTGGAATAAATTGAATACTTTGTGCAACTAAGTAGTATGGTCTACCCCATCTGCCAGGAGCCAGCATTTTGACGGCCGAGACACTCCGCATCCATCCCGACGAGCCCGAGCCCGAGCTCATTCAGCTCGTCGCCAACAGCCTCAACGCCGGCAACGTCGTCGCTCTGCCCACCGACACCTTCTACGGCCTCGCCGTCGACCCCGTCAATCTTCGCGCCGTCGACCGCATCTACGAGATAAAAACCCGCGCCCGTCACAAGCCGCTCTCGCTGCTCATCGCCGAGGTCGCACAGGCCTACGAACTCGCCCGTTCAGCTCGACACCGCCTTCGATCGCCTCGCCGAAAAGTTCTGGCCCGGACCGCTCACCATCATCGTCAAGGCCGGTGGTAAGCTGCCGCTTCGCGTCACCGCCAACACCGGCAACCTCGCCCTGCGCGTCCCCGAAGCCGCGATCCCGCGCGCCGTCGTCAGCCGCCTCGGCCTGCCCATCACCGCCACCTCGGCCAATCTCTTCGGACAGCCAGAGTGCAGCTACGCAGACAGCGTCCGCGACCAGCTCGGCGACAAGATTCCGCTCATCGTCGACGGAGGCGCCACCGCGCGCACCACCGCAACCACCATCGTCGACGTTTCAGGCGGCGGCAACTCCTGGATGATCCTCCGCGAAGGCGCCATCCCCACGCACGAGATCGCGCTCGCGCTCCAGCATTAAGCTCAAAATGAGTTACAAATAAGTTTACTATTCGTCTCAATGAATTGATCGCTCGCCGCCATGAACGCCTCCCGCAACGATTACCGGCCCCGCAAAAGCCATTGGCTGCGCAACCTCTTCCTGCTAGCGCTGGTGGCTGCGATTGGATGGTCCGTCTGGGTCTGCACGCAGATTAACGCCGTCGCCCACGTCGATGAGGCGCAGCCCGCCGACGCCATTGCGGTCTTCGGTGCGGCTGAGTACTCCGGTCATCCGTCGCCTATCCTGCACGCCCGCCTCGACCACGCCGTCGAGCTCTACCGCAAGAAGATCGCCCCGCTGGTCATCACGCTCGGCGGCGGCAGTGACAAAGACTCCGGTAACACCGAGGGCGGCGTTGGCCGCGACTATCTCCTCGCCAACGGCATCCCCTTCGGCAACATTCTCGCCGAGACCCACTCCATCGACACCGAGCAGCAGGTCCAGCGCCTCGCCGCCATCGCCCGCGAAAACAACCTCCACCACATCGTCGTCGTCTCGGACGCCACCCACCTCTTCCGTGTCCGCGAGCTCTGCCGCAACGCCGGCCTCGACGTCTACACCTCGCCGCGCCCACCGCTCGGGCATATCGATAACTACGATCTCGCCATGCGCTACTTCCACGAGGTGCTCAGCTACACCGCCATGCGCCTGCACCTGGATGAGAGCTGGATGCACTGGCTCGAAGGCAAGTCTTACGACTGAGCAAGTCCTGTTAAAGAATCGTCCAACGATACAAAACCGCTGCCAGCCCGGCAGCGAAGACTGTCGAAATAAAATTCACCAGATCATTTCCCAGCCAGCCTCTCCGTTCCACGGTCGCACCCAGCAAGCTGTCAAAGAACAATCCGCAGATACCAGCCCCAAACGCAACAGCAGCCTGAGAAGCAGACAGCCGCAGCGCCCACATGCCCGCCCCGGCGACGATCGCTCCGGCCAGAATCCCAACTGCCGTTCCAATCAGAGTCACCGCCCCATCCGCTCCCGGCTCGACCTGTCTCCAGTTCAAAATCATTACCGGCGCACCGCCAAACGCCTGCCCAATCTCGGACGAAACGGTGTCGGCGGTGGCCTCGGTCAACGCCGCGAGACACATCACTTTCATCGTCCAGCCAATCCACGCATCGGCAGCCCCGGAGGCGCAGCAATCAGCCATTAATCTTCCAACGGGGATATACGCAAGCGGAGTTGCGCATAAAGCCGCGACGGAGAGATTTGCAATCACCTGCGAGGCGTTGCGGCCTCGCCGCTTCTCCGCGAGTCCGGCCTCAGCCTTCTTCTTCCGTCCAGCCCGTGTTGAAAGAAATGTCAGTGCAAATAGAACGGCCAGCGGAGTCAAAGCCGTTCGCCCGATCGATCCGTCGAATGACCCGGTCCAGAGCGTCAGCAGCAGACAAAGCATTCCTCCGAAAGCTGCGGCGGCAGCCGTGGCGGCCTTTAATATCCACACGATAGCGGCAAACAAAACACTGACTCCTACTACCCCGAGCACAAAAGCGGGGAATCGGTTCATCCTCCCGTAGGCGAGGACGAGCGTTGAAGCGCTCATTCCTGTGACTAAACTCCCCACCGTGACCACAAGCAGCCGCGATTGCAGCCGATCCCGGCCCTCCGGAATCGCCTTCCGCCAAACCCGCCCGTCCTGTATTTCCTCGCCCACCGCCAAACCTCATCCCCGCTGGTGATTTACAATCAAACCTTGAGCATAGAGCTTTTAGTCCTGGCGTTTATCCAAGGCTTCTGATGTTGACGCTGCTTTATTAATAAAGCGGCTCTCTTCTCAGGCAGATTGGGCTCACGAACAGGAATAAAGCTCTAACACCAGCAGCACCGTGGGAGTAGTTTTGCAGCGAGCAAGCATTGAAGTACCAGGAATCCCCAGACCGCGTCCCTTCCATCCTCTTCGGTCGGCAGCCCGTTCTGTTGCCGGATATGTTTTGTCGGCCGCAGTGCTGTCCTCCCTCATCGGCTGCGGCAACACCTATCGCCCGGTCGTCAGCGCCATCAACCCGGTCGGTCCTGCCGGCCAGCCGCAGAAATACGCCGTCGCCGTCTCCAGTTCGCCCAACGGCGCTCCGGGCCTCATGACGCTGGTGGACTTCTCCGGCGACACCATCCTGGTTACCCCCAACGTCGGCGTCTCGCCCTACTACCTCGCAGTCGATGCCGGGGGCACGACCGGGTTCACCCTCAACGGTGACGGCACGCTCACCTCCTTCGATATCTCAACCTCGCTGATGACCAATGCCGTCCTGCAGTCGACCCTGCTGCCCGGCGCCAATCCTTCCAGCCTGTTCTCCTCGGCCGGCACTACCTACATCACGCAGCAGGGCCGAAACTCCGTCGCGTTGTTGAAGGGATCTCCGCCGGCCCTGCAGGAGGAGCTTCCCGTCCTCGCCAATCCCGTCTACATCGTTGGCCTTGGCGGCGCGCCCCGCTACTACTCGCTCAGCCAGGGGACAGGCAGCGGAGCCGGAGTGGCTTCGGCAGTCGAGATCACCACCAACACCATCTCGAACAACATCACTGTTGGTAATGATCCTGTCTATGGGGTGATGACCGGCGACGGCAGGCGCGCCTTCATACTCAACAAGACCGACGGCACGGTAAGCGTCATCAACGTGCAGGCCAACGCGTTGGACACATTCACCGACCCCACCAACCCGCCAAACATCACCAGCACCATCCCCGTCGGAAAATCCCCGGTCTGGGCGGATCTCGCTCCCACCCGGACGGCGCTCGTTGTCGCCAACCAGGGCAATGGCACCTCGCTGGGCTCCGTCAGCATTATCAATATTCCGCTCTGCTCCTCCTCTGCGCAGAACAACCCCAACTGCGACCCCAACAACCCCATCGACGCGGTCGGCTTCGGGCAGGTTCTGGCAACTGTCCCGGTCGGTCACAACCCGGTCATGGTCTCTGTCCTTCAGGACGTCAGCCGTCCCCGCGCCTACGTCGCCAACTACAACGACAGCACCGTCTCGGTGGTCGATCTTACCTCTAACACCGTCACCGCCACCATCCCCGTCGTCGGCCGTCCTATTTACATCGCCGCCACATCGGGTACGCCCACCGGCAAGGTCTATGTCGTCTCTGCCGACACCGTCGCGCCCAATAAAAACAGTGTTATGACCATCATCGAAACCGATACCGACACCATAGACACGACCGTCAACCTTCAGGGCACCGGAGTCTCGGTGCGCGTCACCCAACCCTAGATTTCGGTCATTCCTTCGGTGATTTCTACAGAACGCAGATCTACAGAACGCAGAATTATCACCGGAACCTGACCCGTCTCCCGCCGGCGCGCTGTAAAATTCCGCTGTACCCAACCATTCGAAGAGGAGTGCTTGTAATGTCGAAGATTACCCCAGGAAAACTCGCCGGCCTCAACGCCGTCTCCGACGCCCGCGGCGTCATCGCAGCCGCAGCCATGGATCAGCGCGGCTCGCTGCAGAAGTCCCTCGCCAAGGAGCGTGGCGCAGCCGCCAACGCCCAGGACCTCGAAGAGTTCAAGACCCTCGTCACCGAAGTCCTCACCAAGCATGCCTCCGCCATCCTGCTCGACCCCGAGTTCGGCCTGCCGGCCTCGAAGCACCGCAACGGCAAGGGTCTCCTGCTCGCATACGAAAAGACCGGCTACGACGCCACCACCGCAGGCCGCCTGCCTGACCTGCTCGACGTCTGGAGCGTCCTTCGCCTGAAAGAAGCCGGCGCCGATTGTATCAAGATCCTGCTCTACTACACCCCGTTCGAGAAGTCGCACATCAACGACCTCAAGCAGGCGTGGATCGAGCGCATCGGCGACGAGTGCATCGCCAACGACATCCCCTTCTTCCTCGAGTTCGTCGGATACGACGCCGACGGCGGCGATGAGAAGTCGCTCGAATACGCGAAGAAGAAGCCCTCCATCGTCTCCGGCTCCATGGCCGAGTTCGGCAAGGCCCGCTACAACGTCGACGTCCTCAAGGTCGAGGTCCCCATCGAGATGTCCTTCGTCGAAGGCACCCGCGCCTTCAAGGGCGAGAAAGCCTACACCCGCGCCGAGGCCCTGCAGCACTTCCGCGACGCCGAGTCCATGACCCACAAGCCCTTCATCTATCTCTCGGCCGGCGTCTCCAACCCCGTCTTTATCGAGACCCTCGAACTCGCCGGCGAGTCCGGCACCAAGTACAACGGCGTCCTCTGCGGCCGCGCCACCTGGAAGGACGGCATCCCAATCTTCGCGAAGCAGGGCGCCAAGGCCTTTGAGGACTGGCTCAATACCACCGGCGTCGAGAACATCAACAACGTCAACAACGCCCTCAAGACCGCCAGCAGCTGGCATTCGAAGATCCAGGCATAACCCCAGATTTATCTCGCAATAAGCAACGCCGCCGCCTCGTGCTGCGGCGTTGCTTTCTGCTTGCTAAGTCCTCTGCGAATCATGATTTACGTCTCGTCGGAGGCTGTCTCCACTTAGCCTTCAGGCGGTCTTAATGCGCTTCGGCTAGCTTCAACACAGATGATTTGCTACCGGTCCCTGATCATTGCTCTTCTACTAAGTCCATGCGTGGCGCTTTGCCAGAAACCTGTAGTAATTCTTCCTCCAGGAACACCTCTTCCAGTTCAGATTGAAGACCACCTCCCCATGCGAATCGGCCAGCCAATCCGCGCCGAGCTCATGTACCCCGTCTACAACGACAACGTCCTCATCCTTCCCGCGAAGACCATTGTTGAAGGCACTGTCGTAGCTCTGCGCTCGGACCATTCCCGGCGCATCAACGCCCGTCTTCGCGCCGATTTCACGCCGTTCTACATCCCGGTCGTCCGCTTCACCGGCATTACTCTTGCCGACGGATCCCATCTCTCCATCGTCACCGACGCCGTCACCGATGGCGCTCCCATCTATCGCATCGTCGCTCCGCCATCCCGCAAAGGCGGCTTCATTCACCAGCAGTGGGACGACGGCATGCAGATTCTGCGCGACAAGGTCGCCATCTTTACCGCTCCCGACAAGACCGATCGCCTGGTCCAGCTCCTCTACACCCAGCTCCCTTATCATCCCCAGCGCATCGAGAAGGGCACCGCCTGGACGGTCGAAACAGCCGAGCCCATCTCCCTTTCGCCGCAAACGGACGCGACCACCGGGCCGCCACCTACACCGCCGCCACCCGCGCCGAAGGGCGATGCCACCACCAGCTGGATCGTCCAGGCCTACCTCGATGAACAACTCAGCTCTGCCACTGCCAAATCAGGCCAGGAGATCAAAGCCACCGTCGCCGAACCTATCTATAACCCTGACCACACCATCGCAGTCCCGCAAGGCGCCACGATGATTGGAGCCGTCACCAAGGCGAAGCATGCCGCGAGCTTTGGCCGCGCCGGCTCGCTCCACTTCGACTTCCGCCAGCTCATCCTCCCCACCGGAGATACCCAGAACGTCCAGGCATCCCTTACTGAAGCCGATTCAGCCTCCCCGCAGAAGCTCGCTCTCGACTCCGAAGGCCAGGTCAAGCCGAAGCCGCAGGATAAGCTCATCGTCCCCTTCATTCTCCTTACCCTGGCCGCGCGCCCCCTCGACTACGACCATGGCGAGAACCCACTCGGCAAAAACGCACTCGCATCCAACAGTCTCGGAGTCATCGGTTTCATCATCGGAACCGGTGCGGGCCAGCGCAATATCGCCGCCGGCATCGGATATTACGGAGCCGCGCTCTCCATCTATCAACGCTGGATCAAGCGTGGCCGCGAGGTCACCTTCGCCCGCGACACCCGGCTCGTCCTCCAGACCACGCCTCGCCGTTCAGCCCCTGTCCGCCCGGACGCTGCAGTAACTCTGCCGCACTGAGCCATCCGCGCTACTCCCACTCAATCGTCCCCGGCGGTTTCGACGTAATGTCATAGACCACCCGGTTGATCCCCCTCACCTCGCTCACAATCCTGCTCGAGATAGTCCGCAGCACCTCATACGGCAGTGCGGCCCAATCCGCCGTCATGCCGTCCTCGCTCTCCACCGCTCGTATTGCGCAGGTGTTCGCGTAGGTCCGCTGGTCCCCCATCACGCCGACAGACTTCACCGGCAACAGTACGGCGAAGCTCTGCCAGACCTTACGATACAGCCCGGCCTTCTTGATCTCATCCACCACAATCTGGTCGGCCTCCTGCAGCATCGCCACGCGCTCGGCTGTAACCTCGCCCAGAATCCGCACAGCCAGCCCCGGCCCCGGGAACGGCTGCCGCTCGATGATCTCCTCCGGCATCCCCAGGTCCCGACCGATCCGCCGCACTTCGTCTTTGAACAAATCCCGCAGCGGCTCAATCAGCTTCAGCTTCATGTCCTCCGGCAGGCCGCCGACATTGTGATGGCTCTTGATCACATGCGAAGGCCCATGCACGCTTGCCGACTCGATCACATCCGGATAAAGCGTCCCCTGCACCAGCCAAGCCACCTCTTCGCCGGCGCTCTTCTCGGCCTCGAAAATCTTCTTCGCCTCATCATCAAACACCGCGATGAACTCGTTCCCAATCGCCTTCCGCTTCTTCTCCGGATCGGCCACGCCAGCCAGCTTGTTCAAAAATCTCTCACTGGCATCGACAGCGACCACGTTCAGCCCAAGCTGCTCGCGCATCGTCCTCTGCACCTTCTCAAACTCATCCTTCCGCAGCACGCCGTTGTTCACAAAGATGCAGGTCAGCCGGTCGCCGATAGCCCTCGCCACCAGCACCGCCGCCACGCTCGAGTCCACGCCGCCGCTCAGCCCGCAGATGGCATGACCCGTCCCCACCTGCGCCTTCACCCGGTCCACCGTTGTCTGGATAAAGTGCTCCGGAGTCCAGTCCGTCCTCGCCCCGCAGATTCGCAGCACAAAGTTCTTCAGCACCTCCATTCCGTGCCGCGTATGCGCAACTTCGGGATGAAACTGCACCGCCCATATCCGCCGGGCCGTATTCTCAATTCCTGCCACAGCATTTGCCGTCCGCGCAGTCAGCGCAAAGCCTTCGGGCAGCGCCTTGGCCTCGTCTCCGTGCGACATCCATACATCCACTACCTGCGGCAGCCCATGAAACAATGCCGTCTCCGCCACAATATTCACTTCGGCATGCCCATACTCCCGCGCCGGAGCGGGCTCAACCTTCCCGCCCAGATGGTGCGTAATAAACTGCAGCCCATAGCAGATCCCCAGCACCGGCACGCCCATCGTCAGCACCGCCGGGTCAGCCTCCGGCGCATCCGCGTCATACACCGAGCACGGCCCGCCCGAGAGAATCACGCCCTTCGGGTGAAGCGCTTTAATCTCGTCGATTGAAACTGTGCAGGGAAGCACGATGGAAAACACGTTGAACTCCCGTATCCGCCGCGCAATTAATTGTGTGTATTGTGAGCCAAAGTCCAGAATGACGATCGTTGAGGTGTCCACGTCTCCAGTGTAAATCCACTGGCTGCGATTACCCTTCGTACACCCGCCACAACTCCAGGTAGCCCATCAGCCGCGCCACGTGAAAGAAGTCCGACGCCACAAAATAAAAGATCGATACTCCAATCCACCAGTTCCTCAAAAAATCTGGCGTAGTTACGCTTTCAAACGGTAGCGGCGTCGCAGAAAAGACCATCGCGAGCACAATCAGCGAGATCTTCACGATCCCCATCACCAGGTTTACCTCCACCAGCTTCGCTTTCAGCGGTCCCAGCCTGAACCCCGCCCGCAGGCTCGCCACCACACCCACATCGCGCAGCATAGCCACCAGCGGCGCCACCGACAGCACCCAGCTCACCGTCGCCCACGCCGAAAACAACCCCAGCGTAGACACAATCACTATCGCAAAGTACAGCACCAGGTTCGGCCCATCCCCCGCCATCAACGGCCCCGTTACGGCCACATTCGCCGCCCACCGCAGGCATCCAAACCACAACGCAAAGCTGCCCACCAGCGCCAGCATCCGCACAGCCTGCAAACCCATCAGCGTCCACGCGCGCGCGTGCAATTTCGAATCCATCCGCCGCAGCACCACTGTTCGCCCGACCGCCGACACCACCACCCACGCTACAAGCAGCACCGGCACCAGCCACATCGCCACATGCAGCACATCCGGCAGCAGCACGGCCACGGCATTGCGTACCTTCTCGCTCACACCAATCGGGTCCGCTGCCGCTGCGCCCACGGGATCGCCCATCAGTTTCGAATCCAGTCCCAGCCGCGCGAGGTCCACGCTTCCATCTGGAGCACCCGCGTGCAGCAGCAGAATACGCCGCATCTGCATCCACACCACCCACAACACCGGCGCCCCAAACGCCCAGCGCCACAGCACCTCCAGCGCCGTCAGCGAAGGACGCTTCCAGCACCGCCCCAGCGTATGCACCAGCGACTGCGTGCCCCTCACTGGCGGGTGCACAGAAGGGTGCCCCATGATCAGCGCGGCTTCATCGTGCTTATCGTGGGGTCCGTCACTTGGAGCCTCATATCCCCCCACTACTTCACCACGAGATTTACAAGCTTACCCGGCACCACGATCACCTTCGCCACAGTCTTCCCCGCGATCCTTGCCTGCACCTTCTCATCCGCAAACGCTGCGGCTTTCACCGTCTGCCTCATCGCTTCCAGCCGGAACCTTGATCACGTTCACCAGCTTGCCATTCATCTGCACCGGAATCTCGATCTCATCCTCGCGTGCAAGCTCCTCGTTCACAGCCGGCCACTGCGTGCGGAACACCACTCCCTCACCGCCAATCTCCTCCCACATCTCCGCCGCGAAGAACGGCGCAAACGGAGCCAGCAGCAGAATCAATCCACGAAACACCTCAGCCACAGCCGCCGGAGAAATCTCACCGGAGTCCAGCGCCGCCTCGTGCGACGTAATCTCGTTCACCAGAATCATGATCGAAGAGATCGACGTATTGAAGTGCCACCGCCCATCGAAGTCCTGCGTGATCTTCGCAATCGTCTGGTGCAGCCGCCGCAATATCGCCAGATCCTTCGCCCCCGGTGCAGTCTCCTTCGTGCGAGCCACATTCGAGAACTTCGTCGTCAACCGATACACCTTGCCCAGGAAGCGGCCAATCCCCGCAACACCCTCCTCCTGCCACTCCAGGTCTCTGTCCGGCGGCGCCGCGAACAGCGCATACATCCGCGTCGCGTCCGCTCCATAGCGAGCAATCATGTCGTCAGGCGAAACCACATTGCCCTTTGACTTCGACATCTTCGCGCCGTCCTTGATCACCATCCCCTGCGTGAACAGCCGCGCCGCAGGCTCGTCGTTCCTGATCATGCCCAGATCCCGCATCACCTTCGTCCAGAACCGCGAGTAGATCAGATGCAGAATCGCGTGCTCCACCCCGCCGATATATTGGTCGATAGGAAACCAGTAATTCGCCTTCGCCGAATCGAACGGCGCGGTCGAATTCTTCGCGTCGGCATATCGGTAGAAGTACCAGCTCGAGTCCACGAACGTGTCCATCGTGTCCGTTTCACGTCGTGCCGGTCCGCCGCACACCGGGCAAGTAGTATTCACAAACTCCGCAACCCGACCCAGCGGAGAGCCGCCCTGCTGCGTAATCTCCACCTGCGCCGGCAGCTCCACCGGCAGAGCGCTCTCCGGCAGCGCAACCACTCCTCCAGGTTCGATCCCCGCGTGTCCATTCGTGCAGTACACCATCGGAATTGGAGTCCCCCAATAGCGCTGCCGGCTCACGCCCCAGTCCTTCAGCCGATATGTAACCGTAGCAGTACCAAATCCTTCCGCCTTTGCAAAATCCGCCATCTGCCTCTGAGCTTCGCCACAACTCAAGCCCGTCCACTGCCCCGAATCCGCCAGCACAGCGTCTTCCTCCGCGACAAAGGGAAGGGAAGTCTCCTCTGCACTTGAAGCCGGCACGATAACCTGCCTTATCCCTAGCCCATACTTCGTCGCAAACTCGAAGTCCCGCTCGTCATGCGCCGGAACGCTCATGATCGCGCCAGTCCCGTAGTCCGCCAGGATATAGTTCGCCACCCAGATCGGCACCTGCTCGCCGTTAAAAGGATTCACCGCAAACCGCCCCGTCGGCACGCCATGCTTCTCAATCGCGCCGAGAGCATCCGTCTCGCGCGCCTTCTTCTGCTGCTCCAGCAAATCCTCGATCTGTCCAGCCAGCGCTGCATCCTCTGCTGCAAACGCCTTCGCCACCGCATGCTCCGGAGCAAGCTGAACCGACGTCGCCCCAAAGATCGTATCCACCCGAGTCGTAAACACGGTGATCTTCTCTGCCCGGTCAGCGACCGCGAAATCAACATTCGCGCCTTCGCTCCGTCCAATCCAGTTCCGCTGCATCGTCCGGACCTTCTCCGGCCAACCCTCCAACTCGTCCAGCCCGCGCAGCAATTCGTCCGAGTACTTCGTTATCCGCAAAAACCATTGCGTCAGATCCCGCTGCTCGACCACCGTGTCCTCGTGCCGCCAGCAGCACCCGGCCACCACCTGCTCGTTCGCGAGCACGGTCGCGCACTCCGGACACCAGTTCACCTTGCTCTTCTTCCGGTACGCCAGCCCCTTTTCGAACATCTTCACGAAGAACCACTGATTCCACCGGTAGTAGTCCGGCAGACAAGTCGTCACCTCAGTAGCCCAGTCATAGCTGAAGCCCATCCGCCGCATCTGCGTGCGCATCGCCGCGATGTTCGCGAGCGTCCAGTCCCGCGGCGGCGTATTGTTCTTGAGCGCGGCATTTTCCGCCGGCAGCCCGAATGCGTCCCACCCCATCGGATGCAGCACGTTATACCCGCGCATCCACATAAAGCGCGCCAGCGCATCGCCGATGGAGTAGTTCCGCACATGTCCCATGTGCAGCTTCCCGCTTGGATACGGCAGCATCTCCAGGCAATAAAACTTCGGCTTGCCGCCCTCATGCGGCTCCGCGGCATACAGCGTGGCATCAGCGTCCCACCGCGCCTGCCACTTCGGTTCTATCTCACCCGGGCTGTACCTCTGCGGCTGATTTGTTTCGGCCGCAGAAAAACTCTCATTAATATTCGCGGTTTTCCCGCTTTTTTCGCTCAAAGGTGTATTGGACATACTACCTTGATTGTAACCGTCTCTCACCCCGAGCCTGAATCCACCCGGCAAACCGCCTGAGTGTCCCAGCTACTCTTCAATAGGCTCTTCAGGAGTTTTCGGCGAAACCGTGAAGCTAAGGAACTCTTGATCCTGCACGGCTGACCTCACCGCAGGCAGCAAATCGCGCAAAACATCCTTTTTCAAGATATAGCCCGCTGCGCCAATCCGCAGGGCCTCTCCTATCACGGCTGGACTAGGAATCGCGCTCAGGAACAATATCTTCGTCGCGGGCGACGCCTCGCGTATCCGCCGTGCAGCTTCCAAACCCCCGAGCTTCGGCAGCCCAATATCGAGTATCACCAGATCAGGTTTGAGATTCCCGCACACCTCAACCGCCTCTAACCCATCCACTGCTTCGTGAACAATCTCCAGATCCGGATCTTCCCCCAGAATCGAAGCAATAGTACGCCGCCACGCCTCAAAATCTTCCACTACAACAACACGAACTCGACCCACTTGCCGGTGCTCCCGCCCAAATCAATCTCAAGTCCAACGCGAACTCAGGCATTAGGCGGTAGACTTCATTCTTTTGAGGATGGCACCTTCATTCAAACAAGTCGTTGCTCAGGAGCAATCAACCGCGTCTGCAACAGACGCAGGAACCTGCGCGACGCAAGCTCAGGCCTCGAGGTGAATTAACTTCTCAGGCCATCGCAGCAATACCTTACCTCGACCTTTTTGCAAAAGTCCTTTCCGCTGCCACTCTCCCATCAGACGGCTGACCGTAAATATCGTCACATTCGCCTCATGTGCAAGCTCTTCATTGCGTACCTGCAGTTCCACGCCCCCGCGAACCTTCTGTCCAATATCTTTCGCAAGGTAGCCCAGCACCTGGGCCACACGCTGCGGAGCCGACTGGCAGCTCGCCGTGAGATACAGAATGCGGTAGTGAACAATGTAGTCAAGCGTCAGCATCAGCACATTCTCAATCAACCTCGGTGACTTCATCGCGAGCGAACGAAGCGCAGTCCGGTCCCACACCAGCGCGGAACTTTTCGTCACCGCCTCCGCGCTTAAAACGTATTCCTGTGGTTTCGACAGGAAGACCGCTCCCCCTACCAGTTCTCCTGGTCGAATCCACATAATAATCACCTTCTTCCCGTGGGGGGACATCGTATAGAAGCGCGCAACTCCTTCCAGCATCAAAAATAGATGCTCAGCAGCATCCCCCTCGCGCGTTATTAAGGAATTTGCGGTAAACCGCTTCCATGTCGCAGCCGCCAGAATCAGCTCGATCTCCGCCGAACTCATCCCTTCCAGAAGTCTGGGTTTCAGCCCGGTCATGATGGTCGCGACCTGAGACCTCGTCATCCCGGCACTTCCTTTTGCCTCAGCTTTCATACATGCACCTCGGCAATAGCCTTCGCTGGAAGGGACCCACGTCACGTCAGCGATCAGGGCCATCGGTGCGACAGATTATAACGACTCGATGTGCTCCCCGCCCCTGGCATCTTCGGAACGCCTAAGAGTTGCCGCGCACTTGCATTGCGTCGACGAAATCTCCATACATGGTCCCGCCGGACAGCAGGACTGAGCAGCGCTCCATCGCATATCCCTCCGACCACCGGAGACAGCCATAAACAAAAGGCAATTCCTCAAGGGCTCCTGCACTATCCTTACCGGCAGCATGGTCTCTCGCTACGTCTCCGCTTCCGAACAGGCATCCGCCGCCCCCCGAACCAACTGGGCAGGCAACCTTACCTTTCACACCAATCAGCTCTACCAGCCCGGAACCGTCGACGAGGTCCGGCAGATAGTCAAAATCTCAGCCAAATTGCGCGCCCTTGGCCGCGGCCACTCCTTCAACACCATCGCCGACAGCACCCACGCCCAGATATCCCTCAAGCAATTCGATTCCATCTCGCTCGACCCCGCATCCCACACCGTCACCGTCGGAGCCGGCGTCAGCTACGGCCAGCTCGCCCCCGTCATTGACGCCCGCGGCTTCGCCGTCCACAACCTCGCGTCGCTCCCTCACGTCTCCGTCGTCGGAGCCTGTGCAACCGCGACCCACGGCTCCGGCAGCAGGAACAAAAGCCTCTCCTCAGCCATCTCCGCAATCGACTTCGTCACCGCCGACGGATCGCTCCAGACGCTCTCTCGCGCCAAAGATGGCGACCGATTCCTCGGCGCCGTCGTCAACCTTGGCGCCATTGGCATCGTCACCAAAGCCACCCTCGACGTCCAACCCACCTTCCAGGTCGCCCAGGTCATCTACGAAAACCTCTCCTTCTCGCAGCTCAAAGATCACCTCGAAGAAATATTCCTCAGCGGCTACAGCGTCAGCCTGTTTACCGACTGGCAAAATCACCGCGCCACCCAGGTCTGGGTCAAACGCCGCCTCGATCCCGGCGCGCGCTCCATAACCTTCCCACCAGAGTTCTTCGACGCAAAGCAGGCTACACAGAAACTCCACCCCATCACCGGACACTCCGCCGAAAGCTGCACCGACCAGCTAGGCGTCCCCGGCCCCTGGTACCAGCGCCTGCCCCACTTCAAGCTCGAGTTCGTTCCCAGCAGCGGCGCCGAGCTGCAGACCGAATACTTCGTCCCGCTCGACCACGCCTACCAGGCCATCCTCGCCGTCGAACAGCTCCGCGATAAGATCACACCGCATCTCTTCGTCACCGAACTCCGCACCATCGCCGCTGATGACCTCTGGCTAAGCATGGCCTACGAGCGGCCCTCGCTCGCCATCCACTTCACCTTCAAGCCCGAGTGGCCCGCCGTACAGGCGCTTCTGCCGCAGATCGAGGCCAGTCTCGCCCCTTTCGCTCCCCGCCCGCACTGGGGCAAGCTCAACACCATCCCCTCCGGACAGCTCCACCGCGAGTACGCGAAGATGCCCGCCTACCAGGCGCTCCTCAAGCAGTACGACCTGCAAGGAAAATTCCGCAATCAGTTCCTCGACACAGACATCTTCGGAGCCTGACTTCTACGGACAACGAATCCGATCAGGAAACGCACAGAACCCTTACTGCCCACCCGTCTTGCGCGCCGTATATCCATTCGGCACCCGAAACAGCGCCGGATCAGGCTCAGCCCGCTTGAAGTTCACCAGAGCCACCGTCCGCACACCCGTCCGCGGATCCTCCCATTGCTCCATGAACGTGAGCTTCAGGTCCTCTGAAGTCCACAGCTCATGCACTTTCGTAATCGGCGCATCGTTGCCCGACCGCCCCGCCGGCACAATCGTCGTCGTCTTCATCACCTTCATCGGCAGGTTGTCGATGAACGTCACCGGAAGCTCTTCCGTCGTAATAATCGGCTGCGGACGCCCACTTCCAGCCCCAACCCTCGTCGTCGCCGCTTTCACCTGCTGCGCTACTTCCGGCTTCTTCTCTGGAAGCTTACTCACAGTCGCAATCTTCGGACTATTGCCACCCACCCGCCACGTCGTCAGCGTATGCGCCGCCGGGTCCACGATATACACCTCAACCTTTTGTTCATGCTCCGGATCGCATCCGCAAGGCTGCTCCACCCTCACCCGCCCCGCCGAGTCCCGCGCCACAAAGTGATGCCCGAAGTGCGTAATATTCACGCCGTCATTCAGCGTGCGCCCCTGCTTCGCCACCTGCTCTGCAGAGAATGGTTGCCCCATCACCGGATCGGCACTGATCGTATGATTCACGCCACCGTTCGTAATCTTCTCCTGCGGCTCCGCGTTGTCTGCTAACTGAGCCCATACACCCGTAGCCAATCCGAACCCCGCTACCGCAATCAGCCCCGCATGTATCTTCCAACGCAGCATAAGAAGCCTCCAGACCCACAGTGCAGACAGTGTTCCTCGTCCCACCATCACGGTCAAGTAAATTCCCGTTCCAGCAGCAGCGTTCGCGCCCTCACCCCGCCGCCAACGCCCGCGAACCTCACTTCGAGCCTCAGACATTACCCCCTGAATAACTCTCGCGAGGCATCTTGCCTCGACGCGATACTCGCCGCCGCTGTCAGCCAAAGTCCGATACTCCACGTTTAAGCCTCATAGGCTTGCAGGGACTCGCTCCAAAGTGCCGAACGTCTTTACTGCATCGGTCTCTCGCCGGCAATCCAGGCCGGAGTCGCCATCACTAGAATCTTCATGGACCGGCACCAGCGGCCACAGTCGAGTGTCTCGGCCCCTCGATGCGCGAGATCCTCTACGCCGTCAAGGAGAATAACCGCACGCCCGCGGCCCTCCGCAAACGATAAAATGGTCGCCCGCACGCTCGAGTTCGCGGCCCGCTAAACCGCGGTCTGAATGCCCGGGGCAGGCGGTCTCCTACGACCGCCTCCGGCAGCGGTAATAGATCACGTCTTCCTCTTGATGACCTCTGTCCCCGGGCACCGGGCGGAAACCGCATGCCCGCGCGCGCTTCCGGCCCACGCCGTTGATCGGCCGTGTGAAGATCAGGTGCTGTCTTCTCCTCCAGCAGCGCCACCTGCTCACAAGCGCTCCCAGCGTGTGCTGTTTCGGGCGAAAGCCCTTCGCTCCCACTCCGCCAATGTAGTTCGCCCGTCGCCTCCTTCCCTCCGAGACGATGTGCCCTGCGGCCCCATCTCCGACTCCCATCAACTGGTTGCGCCGAAGTACAGCTCTACTGCGGCATCGGCCTATCTTTTTTTGCCTGGAAAAGAGGCTGAGATCTCCCACCGGCTTTCGTCTCGCCGTAACCTTAGGGCGCGTCTGGACAGGTTCATCTCGACATATACGATGTACAGGATGGATGAGATTCTTCCCCGGCACGCCACTCCGCTCTATTCTTCCACTGCTGGCACCGGATCGACTCGCAAACGCGCTGAAAATCTCAATCTCCTTCTCGTTCATCCCGCGCTTTCTCGTGCAGGCCACGATTCGATTTACCTGGCTCAGCTCGCGCGCGCTTACTGATCGCACCTCTCTTGTCGACGATTAGCGCTGGTCCACTCCAATGCACGCGAGTCGCGTTCTCGGTCCAAGTCCCTTGCTTAATCGCCACCATCTCTTATGCGCTTTACATCTGGCATCCCTTGACGATACTGGCTGGGAGTCCATGCAAGTCCTCAGTCCAGCGTCCACGATCGCCAGTATAGCCGCGCCTATTGTGGCCAGAAATGCCGCGCGCTCCAGATGCCGGTGCATCGCCATAACCAGAACTCCGCCAGCCAACTATGAGCAGCCGGCCTGCTCGTTGCTGCCGCCCATGTCGTCACTACGCCAAACAAGAAACGCGGCAACAATTTACCCCGCCGCCAGCGTCCGCAACACCCCCACATTCCTCGCCTCGTCCCCCGGAGCATCCACCGGCGTCTCCGCAATAAACGCGCAATGCGCAAACCGCTCATCATGCAGCAGCCGGCGAAACGCCGCCGCCCCAATCGTCCCTTCGCCGATATGCTCGTGCCGGTCCAGCTTCGACCCAAACGGCGCCTTCGCGTCGTTGCAGTGCCACACCTTCACCGCATCGATCCCTACCGTCCCTCACCAGCTTCATCGTCTCGATATACCCATCCTCCCATACGATGTCGTACCCCGCCACATGCACGTGGCATGTGTCCAGGCACACTGCCACCGGCGCGCACGGCTTCAGCGCCTCCACCAGCTCCGCCACCTGCTCCAGCTTGCCGCCCAGCGAGAACTCCGCACCCGCCGTATTCTCAATCAGAATCCGGAAGTCCTTCCCCGCGTTTCCACATCACCCCCTCAATCGCCCGCTCAATCGACTCCGCCGCCAGCCGCAGTCCCTCCTCGCGCGTCAATCCCTTCCAGCTTCCCGGATGCAGCACCAGGTACTCCGCGCCCAGCGCCAGCGCCCGCTCCACCTCGCCGCGAAACGCCGTCATCGAGTTCACCCGCACGCTCTCCGTCTGGCTGCACAGATTGATCAGGTAGCTCGCATGGATCGCCACCGGCCCCACGTCAAACTCCGCCCGCAGCTCGCGCATCTTCTTCCCATCCGCCGGCTTCACCGCCGCAGCCTTCCACGCCCGCGGGCTCGACGAGAATATCTGGAACGTATTCGCCCCCGCCTCCACCGCGCGATTCACCGCCGTCCACGCCCCCCGCCACGCCCACGTGCACGCCAATCCGTCTCTTCTCAGTCATCCTTTAGGCTACCGCAGTCACAACCTGCGCAAAACCGGCAACCTGACTCAAAAAGCCGCAGGCCCGCCCACGAAACCATCAACCCCAAACAACGCTACTGCGGAGGCCCAGGATCACCCGCAGGAGCCGCCGCCCCAGCCGGACGCCGCGGAGCCTTCGCCGCCTCTCGAGCTACCGCCGCAGCCCGCTGGTCCATCGTCAGGAAAGTGTCGAACGTCTTATCGCTCGGCATGCCACGCAGACGCCAGTCCATAAAGTCCATCATCGCGGTCCAGTCCTCATCTGTAAACGCATGGGGTGATGCGAATAATGAACCCCCAAATTCTTCCTGTCGCCCAGGAAGTCGTACACCTTCTACGCCGCCTCAAACGACTGCTTCACCGCGGTCGGCAGCGAGATCGTATCCGCATCACCCTCCAGCGCAATAAACGGCCGCGGCGCAGCCAGCGCCAGGAACCAATGCTCGTCAAAAGGCAGCTTCTCGCGTTGGCCCCAGAACTCGTGCAGGTGCGGCGAGAACCAATTCGGATACTTCTTCTGCATGATGTCCAGGCTTCTCGCTCCGTCATCCGGCCCGCATACCGGTAAGCCCCGATTCCGCCGCCGCCGGTCACGACCGGCGCACCCGATCAGCCGCTCGTCAAACGCCGCGGCGACCATCGCAGGATTTCCCGGCCCGCGAGGCCCCAGTGATGATCAGCTTCGTCCCGTCGATGGCAGGATCCGTCTCCAGGTAATCGGCAATGCGCGAAGCTCCCCAAGCCCAACCCGCCAGAATCCCCCAGTCATAGCCCGGATAGGCCGGATAGAACCGCGTGTGCCGGAAGGTCCAGCTGCCGTCCGCCTCGCGCAGCGTCGTGTCCTCGGCGCAGTCGTTGTCGTTATAGATGACCAGCGCATAGCCGCGGCTCAGCACATCGCTCCGCGTCTTCGCAATAGACTCCGCGGTAATCGGCCCACGCCCCGCGTCCCGGTACAGCCGCCGCGGCTGCAGCCGGATTGACCGTCTTGCCGGCGCCCCACCATCATCAACACATCCTCACCTTTGCCCTGGTTCGGCCCCTGCGGACTCCGCGGCAGCGTCGGCCCGCCCGGAGGCTCCGAACTCTGCGAGATGATCGCCGGGAACGGCCCCTTGCCCGTAGTCGGCGTAAATATCCCGATGTCAAAGTTCCAATTTGCGGTCCGGCCCAAATGTCAGCTTCACGAGCCGATACTTCACCTTCCCATCGATCACCAACTCGGACTTGCATCTCCTCGCCCTTAACATTGCCCGGCGGCGGAGGCATGGTCCCACTGCGTAATACTCCAGAATCTTCTTAATCTCCTCGCGGCGCTTTTTCCATTGCGCGACGGTCTTCACCTTGGTCCCATCGTTCATCGTCATCACGTCCGGCAACTCCGGACGAACTGGTAGGTCCTTCACGCCCGGCATCGTCCCCAACGACGTCTTGATCGGAGGTATCGGAATCTCCCGTGGATCAGGCCCTGCAGGGGTTTCGGAGCTCTGCGCGGCAACTTTCAGGAAAGACCCTGTCAGAACCACTGCGACGGCCAACACGAAAGTGGACAACCAATTTAGACGTGAAATCTTCATGGCCGCCATAATATCCGCGGCGGAAAATGAAAAGCAAGCACGATTCCCATCCGCCCGAACAACGCGTACACTCACGATGCCGACCAAACCGCCCTCTCACCGGTGCCGAAAGGAAGTCCTATGCCCGCCCCGCAGAACTTCAAGAATCACGCACGCTTCCAACCGCTCTTCCACTTCGTAATCCTGCCCCTGTTGCTCCTCAACATAATCTTCTCCATCTACTACACCATCCGCCATTGGCCCGCACACTGGGCCCTCGATATCTGGTGGATCGTCATGTCCATCCTCCTGTTTCTCCTTGCCGGCAACAGCCGCGGCTGCGCTCTCAAAGCTCAGGACCGCATCATCCGCCTCGAAGAGCGCCTCCGTCTGGCCGCCCTTCTTCCTCCGTCCGAGCGCGGCAGAATCGACCAGCTCACCACCTCCCAGCTCATCGCCCTCCGCTTCGCCTCCGACGAAGAGCTTCCCATCCTCGCCCGCAAGGCCCTCGACCAGAACCTCAACAGCAAGGCCATCAAGCAAAGCATCGTCAACTGGCGCGCCGACGACGAGCGAGTCTAGCCGTAGCACTAGTAACCATCCTGCTAATATCCCCATCGGAGCGCGACCTGCCATCTTCCACCAAAGTTGTATATGCACGGAGCTTACGTAGCATGGCATTTTCCCCCGGGCCCCCTACACTTGGCTTGCTGTCCGGTGCTCAAATTCAAGAGCCCGTTGCGTCCTTCTGAAGCCTTGTGTCGTCTGAAATCTTCAGGGAGTGCCATGAACGATTCCTTCTGCGCTGTACTTCGCTCTGCTCCCCGCTCTGTTACACGTTCGCTGCCACTCGCAGCCTGCCTTCTGGCTCTCTCCGCCACCCTTGCCGGTTGCACTCCCGAGCAGGACGAGCCCGTCCTCTCCGACACCCACGCAGCCAGCAACGCCGCCGATCCGCTCTTTAACGTCACACCGGCAGACATCCGCCATCACGAGCGTCTCGCCCACACCGCTCAATCCCGCCGGCACCCGCTTCCCGGCTCGCCTGAGGGACCCGCTCCCGTCAATTAGGCCGTCAATAAAGCCATCAACTAGGCCCGCTAGAGCAAATCTCCTGAAGGCGTATAGCGAGTCTCATGCACTTATGGCCGTTTTTTGCCAGGAAAACGGCACTGCACGAGACTTTCCGCTCCACAGTGTCAGGAAATTTGCTCTAATTTAGACCCGCCTGCCCGCTCTTTTAAACGGGAAGACCAACCCCGTAGCCCCGTGTCGTTCTGCGCTCGCCCTCTGTACCGTCTCGACGTCCTGCAGCGTCATCACCCCGCCGATAATGCTGCCCGTCACCCCCCGTATCGGCGCCGCCGATACGCTCACCCACACCTGCGGTCCGTCCTCCTCGCGATAGCAGAACACCCTCATCGCGCTCGTCTCTCCATGCCCGATCGCCCGCAGCAGCGGGTTCTCACGCGCCTGGATGCGCCGGCCATGGCGGTCGAACAGCTCCCACTCACCCCCAGCCTGCGCAACCTCCAGAACCGGCCCCAGAATCGCCTCAGCCTGCGGATTCCGCATCACCACCCGTCCACTCGGCAGCCTCGCAATCACGATTCCCACCGGCACCGCATCGAACACCGCCTTCATCCGCGCCCCACGCTCTCCAGCAGCTCGTTCTTGGCCCGCTATATAGTCGTCGATGTCCTCGAGCGCCCCGTACCATCGGATTATCTTGCCACTCTCATCTCGCCTCGCCGTCGCTCGCGCCCGCATCCATCTGCCATCTCCCCGCCCTAGTACGCACCCGATGCTCGTAATCCACCGGACTCTCCAGTCTCCAGAGAAACTGTCTCCACAGCGCTAACATCGGCCCGATGTCCGTCGGGATGCACAGCCTTGATCCAGCCCGACCCCAGCGCATCTTCCACTGACATTCCCGGTCAGAGTGGTCCACTGCGAACCCCCTTCCACAATTCTGCCCCTCCGCATCCGCCGTCCACGGAACCTGCGGATTCAGCTCCACCGCATACCGGTGGTGGTCCTCACTCTCGCGCAAAGCCGCATCCGCAGTATCGGCGGTCTGTAACATCCACCACCGCCACCGAGATCCCCACCACCTCTCCCGCCTCATCCCGCGTCGGCTCATACGATGTCGATCGCGCCTGCACTTCCCATCTGCCATCGTCGCCGCTAAACTCCAGCCCTGAAAACGCCTCCCCGTTCAACGCCCGTTTGATGTACGGCTCCAGATGGACATAGAACTCCGGAATCATCTCCGCCACAGTCCGCCCCAGGTGCGCCACAATAGGAGCTCGGTTCATCTCCGCCAGAGGCTTGTTCAGGCTCACATATCGTTCGTTCCGGTCTATGAAACACAACCCCACCGGCGAACCGTCGTAGATCGCCTGCAACTGCGCCAGCCGCTGGCTCGGCAGCGCATCCATATGGAACGTCGTGTCCTCATGAATTCGGACGGCTTGCCCGCCTCCCGGTGCGCCATCTTCTTCTGCTCCCGGACAAACCGCTCCAGCCGCCCATGCGACACCGCCCGGCCATACAAAAAACCCTGCGCCAGATCGCATCCCAGCCACAGCAACATGTCCGCCTGCGCCTCGTCCTCCACTCCCTCCGCCACCGTCGTCAGCCCCAGGCTCTGCCCCAGCCCGATGATCGCCGCTACAATCTTCCGGCTCTCACGCCGCGGCAGCATCGTCTGCACAAAGCTCCGGTCCACCTTGATCTCGTCGAACGGCAGCGCATGAAGGTGCCGCAGACTCGAGTACCCCGTCCCGAAGTCATCAATCGCAATCCGCACCCCCAGCGCCTTCAGCTCCTCCGTAATCGAACGCGCATGTTCAATATTCCCCACCAAAGCGCTCTCAGTAATCTCAACCGTCAGCCGCTCCAACGAGAAGCCCGCCTCCTCCGCTGCCAGACTTACCTGCCGCCGCAACGAGCGGTCCCGCAGTTGGATCGCCGACACATTAATCGACAGCCGAAGATACTCCGGCAAGCGCTGCATCGCGCGGAAAGCCTTCACCAGGATCTGCTCCATCAACTCCCCGATGCAGCCCGGCCTCTTCCGCCATCCGGATAAACTCGTCCGGCGGTACCATCCCTCGCAGCGGGTGCTTCCACCGCGCCAACACCTCGAACCCAATCAATTGACCGGTACGCAGCTCGGTCAAAGGTTGGTAGTAGGGAACAATCTCGCCGCTCTCAATTCCACGACGCAGGTCGACCACGCAGTCCAGAATCATGAGGCCCATAGTATCCTTCAACGGACCCTCGTTCGAGCAAAAATGTTATTAAGCCGCGTGAAATAAACGAACTACGCTCAATCCCGAAGCAATCCTGACTTGAGCTACCAATGAACCTCCCCCTCGCGTTAGCGCAATTACTAGAGAGCAACCCACCTCTCTCAAAAAACCTCCCAGCCAAGCTAAACCAAGCCCAGGCAAAGTTCTTCCCTTGAAACATTCCCTCAGATGAACTAACTTTGCTGCGTCTACCCAAAAGCCTTCCACCATGACCCACACTTCACACCCCCGACTCACCATAAGCTCACAGGAACGTCGCCTCATGCCAAACTTTCCACAAAGATTTCCACAGGCCATCAAACCCGTCTACAGATCCACATCGCATCTCGCCTAGCCTCACTATCGTCTGCATAACTTCATTATCATCAGTAGCTCAGAAAGATAACCTAAAGCAACAGTTCCAGCAACCACCAACCGACGCCCGCCCCATGGTCCGCTGGTGGTGGTTCGGCATCGCTGTTGAAAAACCCGAGATCCTCCACGAACTCCAGCAGATGAAAGCCGACGGCATCGGCGGCGCCGAACTCGCCTTCGTCTACCCCCAGGTCCTCGACGACCCCTCCAAAAATCTCATCAACGAACCCTTCCTCAGCCCCGAGATGCTCGACAACGTCCGCTACGCCCAGGCCGAAGGCCGCAAGCTCGGCCTCCGCATCGACGTCACCCTCGGCAGCGGCTGGCCCTACGGCGGCCCCGCCACCACCCTCGCCCGAAGCCGCCCACCGCCTCCGCGTCCTCGAAATCCCCATCCCCGCCGACGCCACCACCCTCCCCGCGACCAAACTCGCCGACGGCGACTCCATCATCTCCGTCGCCATCGCCAACGGCGAACCCAAACACTGGGACGCCGCCACCGCCCAGACCTTTCAGCCAGCGACGATCACATCCTCCCCGCCAGCTCGCAGCCCCGCACCGCCCTCGTCTTCGTCGACGGCCACACCGGCCAGCAAGTCAAGCGCGCAGCCGTAGGAGCCGAAGGCTGGGTCCTCGATCCCTTCTCCCACGACGCCGTAGCCACCCACCTCAAATCCGTCGGCGAACCCCTCGTCAAAGCCTTCGGCGACACCCCACCCTACGCCATCTTCTCCGACTCCCTCGAAGCCTACGGAGCCGACTGGACCCCCACCCTCCCCGCCGAATTTCTCAAGCGTCGCGGCTACGATCTCATCCCTCATCTACCCGAACTAGTCGCCGGAGGAACCCCCGCCGCCGACAAGATACGGCACGACTGGGGCCAAACTCTCACCGAACTTGTTAACCAGAACTACCTGACTCAAATCAATAACTGGGCCATCGCGCATCACACGAAGTTCCGCTCGCAAACCTATGGAGAACCAGCAGTTAACTTCTCCAGCCAGAACCTCGCCGGTCTCCCCGAAGGCGAGGGTCCACAGTGGCGCGCGTTTTCCACACTCCGCTGGGCCACCTCTGCAAATCACGTCTTCGGCAACAACGTCACCTCCGGCGAGACCTTCACCTGGCTCCACTCGCCCGTCTTCCGAGCCACCCCGCTCGACATGAAGAGCCGAGGCCGACATCGACTTCATCATGGGCGAGAACCAGCTCATCTTCCACGGCTGGCCCTACTCCCCACCCAACGGCGAAGTCCCCGAACCCGGCTGGTCCCTCTACGCCGCCGCCGTCTTCAACGACCACAACCCCTGGCATCCCGTCATGCCCGCTGTCACCCAATACATCCAGCGCATCAGCTACCTCCTCCGCCAGGGCCAGCCCGCCAACCAGGTCGCCATCCTCCTCCCCACCGACGACGCCTGGGCCAGCTTCTCCCCGCCCACGTCACCGTCACCGGAGCCATGCAGAAGCTCGTCCCCGCCCCGCTCATCGTCCGCCATCCTCACCGCCGGCTATAACTTCGACTTCATCGACGCCGAAGCCATCGACTCCGTCGGCCTCGGCACCCACCAGATCCTCGTCATCCCCCCCACCGACCGCATCCCCCTCGAAACCCTCCGCAAAATCCACGCCTGGACCGCAGCCGGAGGCAAAGTCATCTCCGTCGGCCACACCCCCACCCTCGACCCCGAAGGCAAGCCCATCCCCCGAGCTCACCAGACTCACCGCCGCAATCCCAGTCGTCCCCGACAGCGCCCAGCTCGGCAAAGCCCTCGTCAACCCCGCCACCGCCCGACCTCAAACTCTCCGACGCCAACACCGGCACCAAGGACCAGGTCGGCTTCATCCGCCGCAAGCTCCCCGACCTCCGACATCTACTTCGTCGTCAACACCTCCAACCAGCCCATCAACGCCACCGCCACCTTCGCCACCACCCACCCAGACCGCCGAGCAGTGGAACCCCGACACCGCCAGCTCCACTCCCCGCCACCGTCACCGGTCAGGGCATCCACCTACGCCCCCTACGAGTCCCGCATCTTCGTCTTCTCCGACGCCAAAGCCCCCACCAAACCCGCCAACACCGACGACTTCACCTACAACGTCGCCGACCTCACCGCCGGCTGGCACGTCACCTTCACCTCCATCAACAAATCCACCACCGAACCCACCCTCACCGACTGGACCGCCGATCCCGCCACCCTCCACTACTCCGGCGAAGCCGTCTACTCCCGCGACTTCACCTTCACCCCCGAAGAATCCGGCACCCGCTCTTCCTCGAAATCGACGGAGGCAAACCCCTCCCCGGCGCACCCAACTCCCCACCCGAGCACGCCGTCCTCGGCGCCAACGGCCTGCCTGACCCGCGCGTCACCCGCACCCGGCCCCGGCATGCACGCCTACTTTGACCCACCCATCCGCGAAGCCGCCCTCGTCACCGTCAACGGCAAACCCGCCGGCGCCCTCTGGCACCCGCCCTACCGCCTCGACGTCACCAAGCTCCTCAAATCCGGCGACAACCACATCGAGATCCGCGTCTACAACACCGCCCTCAACGCCTGGTCCGCGCTCCCACCCCACGACTACAAACCCCTCATCGCCAAATACGGAGACCGCTTCCAGATGCAGGACCTCAACAAAGTCCAGCCCATCCCCTCCGGCATCCTCGGGCCATCCACCTCGTAACCGAGGACTCAGAGAAATGAGCTTGAATCCGTCAGCCACGTCGCGGAACCCTCACAGCAAAATCGTTTCTTTTAGCCAGAATGCGGTCCAAGTTGAGCAAAAGTGCACAGTTTGACTCCGTAGATAAGTGCGATGCTTGTGTTATGTAGCTAACACACTTAATGTGAAGCCGCCGTCAGAAGGAAAATTCGCAATGATTTCACCGCTCCCCATAGCGTTCGATCCCGCAACCTTCCTGGCCAATGCGGGCCTGGGGCGTAAAATCGTCCAATTCAAACCCTCTACAAACTTCTTCGCTCAGGGCAGCCCCGCCGACTTCGTCCTCTACCTTCAGAGCGGCCGGGCAAAGCTGACCGTGGTATCGAAAGCCGGCAAGGAAGCGACCATCACTCTGCTTTCCGCGGGTGACTTCATCGGCGAAGAGTCCATCGCCGGCCCGCTGGACTACGCATGGCCACCGCCACCGCCATCACCGCCTGCACGGCGCTCAAGATCGAACGCGACGAGATGATTCGCGTCATGCATGAGGAACACGCCTTCTCTGACTTGTTCCTCAAGTTCCTGCTGGCCCGCAGCATGCGCACCCAGGCAGACCTCGTCGACCAGCTCTTCAACTCCAGCGAGAAGCGTCTCGCCCGAATCCTCCTCCTCATGGCCGAGTTCGGCAAGCCCGGCGAGCCCGAGCCGCTGATCCCCAAGATCACCCAGGAGACCCTCGCCGAGATGATCGGAACGACCCGCTCCCGCGTCAGCTTCTTCATGAATCGCTTCCGCAAGCTAGGATTTATCGACTACAACGGACGCATCACAGTACACAAATCGCTGCTCAATGTGATCCTGCACGATCAACTCCCGGAACACAACGCGGAGCGGCCAGAGCTCACAACAGAACATCCGCAGGCCCTGTCAGTCATTACGAAAAAACGTCTGGCGTGAGCAATTTTGTACAGAAAGGGCTCCTCCCCGCCAGGTAATGCTGGAATATGGCAGTAAAAAGCCGAATTCGGAAGGTGGATGTGGGCAAACTAAAACCAAAGCTCCTGATTGTGGATGATGAACCTGTAACCAGGACTCTGCTCACCCAGATATTTAGTAATCTGGGCCACTCCGTAAAGACTGCCGAAGACGGCTTTTCCGCCCTCGAGCAGATAAGGGAAGACGTTCCCGACGTTCTCCTCTCAGACCTCAACATGCCGGGAATGTCCGGCTTCGAACTCCTCTCCGTGGTGCGCCGCCGGATACCGGAGATTTATGTGATCGCCACCAGTGGCGCATTTACCGGGGACGGTGTCCCAAATGGCATCGCAGCGGATGCCTTTTACGAGAAGGCCACCGGCCTGCCATCATTGTTCCAGATTATGCAGAGCGCGGCTCTTCCGGAACAGCCGCCTCGCGCCGGATCGAGCGCATCGCTTCCCATCTGGATCCCCCCTACAGACCGCGACGCCTCGTCAAAAGCACGGGTACTCATCGGCTGCCCGCAGTGCCTGAGAGCCTTTCCACTCGCTGTCGACGCTGCGGACTTCGTGATTCACGAGACAGCCTGCGTCTATTGCGACACCATCATCCACTATGCAACCGTTCATCCGATGAACCCCTCGTCCCCGCACCGGTTTCACACCCAGTCCAACCATAAGACGCCAAGCTTCAATCGAACCAGTACCGAACGAACTGGCCGAGGAGTCCGTAGCCACACATGAACCTGCGGGCCAATGTCAGAGCAAACATCTTTTGCGTGGACTTGCAATACCAAGAATGACCCTCCGGGGAGGGAGGCCGAAACCGTGGCCGGTTACTTGCATCTCTGGCGAGAGAGTTGCTAAATGGTCGTCTCGTCCCGTCTACAACGCTGTTCAACATTGCCATATCTGAAGAAGAACCGAGAAGTCGAGCGTGGCAGGGAACGCACATATCGGCGACAATTCTCAGTAACCTCGCACCAAGGAAGAGTGTTCCATCATTCGTCTACTGGGAACTGTTACCTGATTCAGTTGCAATTTTTGCCCTTGTCTGTGCAGCAGCAACCCCCGGGATAAATCTAAATGACCGTGACATCGGGAAGCCCGATCCTGTCCCTACGGCTACTACGAAGCCGCTCCATATTACTTGAGCAGGCCCCTATTATGGCCCCGAACGGTTTACTTCCGGGCTTCGTCGGAGAGGCCAGTGATTCAGGTCCCTCCAACTTCCATCGGCCAGGTAGACACTCATTATGATCAACAAAAAGGTTACAAAGGTCCCGGACGGAACCCGGGGAGAAAAAGCCGAAAATCAAAACAAGGAATAGCGCCCGCTTCAAAGGAAACGAAGAGCTTGATGGACACGGCCCAGTAAGTGAAGCAGAGCACTAAGCCTGATCTCACCATTCCTGAAAAACTGCAGAGTGCTGGTTCGGTGCCAGGTGCCCAGATTCTGATCTGACATCTGGGTTTCTTTTTCAGACTACGGTGCCAGCAGGATGAGGTTCGTTCACCCGGGAACACAACTGGAGTGGTGCAAAGAATTGACCCTCCGAAGAGGGTCAAGGGTCAACATGCGACCCACTGCTATTCTTCTTGGGAGGGCTGGCCAGATCTTAGTCTCGTCTCTCAGATCCCACGCTGTTCCAGAATCGCTCATCAGCGCGGTTAATTCCCAATCTGTCCGCATGATTTCTTCTTCATAAACCAATCCAATCCTTGACACCCCAGCTATAATTAACCCATCACTACACCAGTCCGGCGCAAGCCGGACTGCAACATTTAACCCGGCACTTCAACCCGAGGTCCGAACCTAAATTCTTTGTTTCGAAGATTTTGCGCAAAATCACCCGGGAGGGGGAGACATGTCGAGCACACCAAACGCCGCACCGGCACAGAGCCGGTGCACCATGTCCCAACTCTCAGACGTCGGTTTCCAGCAGCCTTCCGCTCACCCTCCTGACCTTCTCGCTGGCCTCAACCTCCGCCCACGCCGCCCCAAAAACCCTCCTCGTCAACGACTACGGAGCCAAAGGCGACGGCACCACCCTCGACACCGCAGCCATCCAGAAGGCCATCGACACCGCCGCGCCCAAACACGAAACCGTCAGCCTCAAACCCGGCACCTACCTCACCGGCGCCCTCTTCCTCAAATCCGGCGTCACCCTCGACATCCCCGAAGGCGTCACCCTCACCGGCTCCCAGGACATCAAGGACTTCCCCGACCTCCCCACCCGCATCGCCGGCATCGAGATGACCTGGCCCGCCGCCCTCATCAACGTCCGCGACCAGCACGACGTCACCATCACCGGCAAGGGCACCATCGACGAGAACGGCGCCGTCTGGTGGAAGGTCTACCGCGACCCCTCAAGGTCTACCTCGCCCAAGGGCCTCCGCTGGGCCTCCGACTACGACGCCAAGCGCGTCCGCCTCTTGCTCTTCCAGAACTCCTACAACGTCCACCTCGGCGGCGGCATCACCCTCAAGCGCTCCGGCTTCTGGACCGTCCAGATCCTCTACTCGCATGACGTCACGCTCGACGGCGTCATCATCCGCAACAACGAAGGCGGCCGCGGCCCATCCACCGACGGCATCGACATCGACTCCTCCCACGACGTCGAAGTCTCCCACGCCGACATCGACGTCAACGACGACGCCCTCTGCCTCAAAGCCGGCCGCGACTCCGACGGCCTCCGCGTCAACCGCCCCACCTACAACGTCAAGATTCCACGACTCCATCATCCACCACGGAGCCGCCGCCATCACCATCGGCTCCGAGACCTCCGGCGGCTTCCACAACATCGAGGCCTGGAACATCACCGCCGAAGCCGGCGTCCCCAACGGCGTCCTCTTCAAGTCCGCCAAGGTCCGCGGCGGCCACGCCTCCGACATCCGCATCCACGACCTCACCCTCATCGGCGTCGCCACCCCCATCTCCATGACCATGAACTGGAACCCCAGCCTACAGCTACACCACCCTGCCCCCCGGCACCGACCCCAAAACCGTCCCACCCTACTGGATCCCCCTGACCACCCCAGTCCCCGAGGAGCAAGGCCTCCCCCACTTTAGCGATGTCCATATCTGGAACATCAAGGCCACCGGAGCCAAAAAGGCCTTCTCAGTCACCGCCTACCCCAACGCCCCGCTGGTCAACTTCAAGTTCGACCACCTCGACATCCAGGCCGCCACCGCCGGCACCATCGCCGACGCCAAAGACTGGACCTCTCCGACTCACACCTTCACCACCACCGACGGCAGCACCGTTCAATTCATCAATCCACGCGAAACCAACGACCGAACCCACCGCTACGGAGACCGCCCCGTCAAGAAAATCAGACGCCCTACGCTCGCGCGAAAGTCAATAAACGCATGCGTCGGATCAGTATGCACCAGCTTCACCGTCACCTGATCCCCGACATCCATCCCCTGCTGGCCCTTCATCACTCGGCCTTCCACCGGTGGATCGAACACGCGAACATAGGTGCCCTTTTCGCTCGCACCCGTAACAACGCCTTTGAAGACCTTCCCAATGCTGTCCGCCAGTGCCACCGCAGCAACCCGCTTCTGCATCGCCCGCTCCACCTTGTGGCTGGCATGCTCCTTCAGGTTGCACTGCATGGCAATTGCCGCCAGCTCAGTCATCGCTATACGGAGCGGCTCGTTATCCAGCATCGCCTTCACCAGCCGCTGCGTCACCAGGTCCGCAAACCGCCGGTTCGGCGCAGTCGAGTGCGTATAGTCCCGCGCCGCCAGCCCAAAGTGTCCCAGCGGCTCCGCATCATTCCGCCTTGGTCAGCTACATACTCCCCCGGCCCCATCAACTTAATCACCGCCAAAGACAATGTCCGGATAATGGACCGGATCGCCCTGCCGCGCTCCTTGCTAGAAACCCATTCAGCGCCGCCGAATCCGCCTCATGCGGCAGCTCCACTCCATATCGTCCCGCCAACTCCACAATCCGGTCCCAACGCTCCGGCGTCCGCACAACCCGCCGAATGCACGACCGCCCAGCCCTCTGCAGCATCTCCGCCATCGTCTCGTTAGCCGCCACCATGAAGTCCTCTATCAGCTCCGTCGCCCGGTTATGCGGAGCCTCATGGATAGCCTTCACCTGTCCATCGACCACCAGCGGATCCGCCTCAATCCGGTGGAACTCCAGCGCCCCTTCTGCCACCCGCTGCGCTCCGTAACGCCTGCGCCGCCTCATCCTGCAGCCTCAGCTGCTCCTGCAACTCCAGCGACCCACGTATCTTCACGTCCAATGCACCCGCGATCGGTCCTTCCCCTCCAGCCATGGCCCCACCCGGCTGTACGCCAGCTGCGCCCCGTTATGCACCACCGCCCGGTAGATACTCTGCCGCCCCATCACCCCCTCCGCATCCACCACATACTCCACCACCACCGCCGCTCGATCTACATCCTGATTCAGCGACGTCATATCCGTCGAGAGCTCATTCGGCAGCATCGGAAAGTTCCGCATCGCCGGTATACACCGTCTTGGTCTGGTCCGCCGCATGTCGATCGATCGGGCTCCCCTTCTCCACCGAGCGCGAAACATCCGCCACCCCAATCAGCACACGTATCCCACCCTCGACGCGCTCCGCCTACTCAATCTGGTCGAGGTCCCGCGAAGTATCGTTATCGATCGAAGACCACAGCAGCCCGCGCAGATCGCGCACATCCCCATCCAGCCGCCTGCGGCGCCATCTCGCGAATCTCGCGCTACCTCTCCGTCAGTCCCTGTTGGAAAATCCGGATGAAACCCCTGGCGCACCATCTCGGTGAACGCCGCCGCGGAAAGATCAAAATGATTGGCAGACATGCAACGAAAAGCCTATCACGCAGACAGCCTCCTCAGCCTTCCATCGCCTCCACAAACAACCCCGCCCACCGCGAAACCTGCTCCGCATAACGCCCGTCACCGCGTCCCTGCTGCCCTCCAGCACCGCCATCTGCACCGCAAAATTCCCCACCGTCGAGCTCTCCGCCGACCCGCGAAAAACCTCCAGCCCCGTAGCCTCTCGCGTCAGCCGATTCAGAAACTCATTCCGGCTCCCCCCGCCCACCACAAACAAACGCTTCAAACTCTTCCCGCTATGCAGACGCAATCCGCCCCAGCACCTCCGCATACCGCGCCGCCAGACTATGAAAGATCAAACTCGCAAACACCGGAGCCCCATCCGGGCTCTCATCCAGCGCCTTCAAGCCCGCGCGCCTTCCGCTGCGCATTAATTCGCTCCAGCATCCGTCCCGCCAGCATCAACTCCGGATCATCCACATCCAGCAAACCCTCCGGACACTCACCTTCTCCGCCGCAGCCACCAGCTCCGCCACATCCCAAACCCGCCCCGCCGCCTCCCAGCATCCATACACTGCTTGATCAGCCACATCCCATTCACATTCTTGTGAAAGCAGATCCGTCCCCCACCGCCGCTAGGTTAGTGAAGTTCTCCTCCGCTCCGCCGCGCCATTCCGCGGCTGCTCCACCAGCGTCCCCACCAGCGACCACGTCCCCGAGCTAATGTACGCCCAGTCATCTACCCACCGCCGGAATCCCCGCAATCGCCGAAGCCGTATCATGGCAAGCCGGAGCAATCAGCACCGTCTCCCGAAACGCCGGCAGCTCCGCCAGCGGCCCCGTCAGCCACCCACCTCCGTCCCCGGAGGCACGATCCTCGGCGCGCACGAAAAATCCAACTCCGCCGCCTCAAAAATCTCCTTGCACCAACGCCGGTTGTACAGCTCCACCAGCTCCGTATGCGTCGCCATTTGTCAACTCCGCCATCCACTCCCCGCCCCAACGCGACAGACAATACTCCGGCAGATTCATCCACGCCGCACTTCACCCCCGCCCACCATCCCGTCCGCAAAAAGCTGATACAGCGTGTTGATCCGAATCAACTGCACCCCAGTCAACTCGCGCAGCCGCTCCGCCGAAATCCGCTGATGCAACCAGCCGCTCGCCTCCACCGCGCGCTCATCCCGATAGCAAAATGGATCGGCCAGCGGCACCCCCGCTGCCATCCACACGCACATAATCAACAGCCCCAGCCATCCACCGCAATCGACCGAATCCCTTCCACCGCAATCGCCGCGCACTTCCGAAGCCCGTCATCCAACCCCGCAACAATCCGCGCCAGATCCCACCGCAGCCCGCCGCCAATTCACCGATCTCCCGCGGAGCATTCGCAAATCGCTCCACCAGCGCAATCACCGGACGCCCATCCACCCATCGCAACAGCGAAACCCGGCAGCTCTCCGCCCCCAGGTCCACCGCGATCAAAGCCCGCTTATCCTCAGGCACCCATGCCGTCCCACCCATCTCATGAGAATTAGAATCAGCCATGCTCACCGCAAATAAGCCTCAACCAACCCTCCATCCACCGGAATCAGATGCCCCGTCGTGCACCGCGCATTCGGCCCCGCCAGGAACATAATCGCCTGCGCACAATCCTTCGGATCGATCGGCTGATGGGTCAGCGTCCGCTTCGCATAGAACAGCGCCAGCACATTCCGCAACTCATCATCCGTCATCTTCTCCTCAAACGGCAGCTTATACTTCTTCAGCGAAGCAATCACCCGATCCCGCGGAAACATCGTCGATCCCTTCACCACCGTAGCCGGCGAAATCCCATTCACCCGCACCTTCGGCGACAACTCACCGCCAGCTCCCGCACCAGATGGCTCAGCGCAGCTTTGCTCACGTCATAAGCCTCGCTGCCTTTCTTCGCCACCACCGCATTCGCCGAGCTCGTCAGCACCATACTCCCATCAATCCCCTGCTGCCGCAAACACCTTCGCCGCCTCATCCGTCAGCGATGAGTTCGCGGTAACATTCACCTCCAGCGTCACGCCCCACATCGCATCGCTGATCATCGCCATCCGGCGAAGATGGAAACATCGCCGCCGTATTGATAAGAATATCGATCGCCACCAAACTGCGCAATCGTCGCATCCAGCGCGGCTTGCGTAGCCTTGCGGTCTGTGATGTCGATGCTCGTCCAGCCTCACGGCCTCTTTACCCGCAATCAGCCTTCGTCTCCTCCGCGACAGCCTCCGCTCCCTTCACATCGCGGTCAGCAACCACCACATGCGCGCCACGCGTTCAGCCGCCAGCAAAGCAACCTCACGCCCAATCCCGCTGCCACCGCCAACAATCAGCGCAATCCGCCGGCTCAGCTCCTTCTCAGCAGGCTGCCGACGAATTTTCGCCTCCTCAAGCTTCCAGTACTCAATCCGAAAAGCCTCGCTAGGCGGCAGCGCCACATAATTCGAAAACGTCTTGAACTCCTTCGCAGCCGCAGCTGGCCCAGCCTGCGGAATATCCGTACACTTCACACCCGCGCCCAGAGCACCCGCACCCTGCATCACGCCAATCGCGTTGATATAGAACTCGCCCGTCAGCCGCGACTCCGTCTTATTCTTGCCAAACGTAAACATCCCCACGCCCGGCACCAGCACCACCGTCGGGCTCGCATCCCGCACCGCCGGCGAATCCTTCAGCGCATGATCCTTGTAGTACTCGCCATACTCCGCGCGATACGTCTCCAGCGCTGTCTCAATCAACCCCTTCAACTCCTTCGCATCTCTCCCCGGATCCCACTTCACGAACATTGGCCGAATCTTCGTCCGTATAAAGTGGTCCGGACAGCTCGTCCCCAAATGCGCCAGCTCCTCCGCATGAGCCGAGTTCACAAAGTCCAGCACCTGCGGCAGCTCCTAATAGCTCCCAATCCAACGCTGCTTCCGCGACACCGCACCCCGCAGCGTCGGAAATATCTTAGCGCAATCTCCTTGCGGTCCTCGCGGCTCTTCACCTTCGCGCCGCCGAAGTGCACATGCCCCTTCGTCAACCCATGCCGCTCGATAAACTGCCCCAGCTGGTCGATGATCGTAATCGTATTCAGATAGCTCTCACGCTGCGTATCGCCCCACGTAAACAGCCCATGCCCGCCCAGCACCACGCCATCGCACCCCGGCGTCTCGGCCACAATCTTCTTCAGCATCATCCCCAGCTCAAACCCCGGCCGCTGCCACGGCAGCCACGCCAGCTTATGTCCAAACTCCTTATTGAACTCCTCCATCTTGATCTTCCCGTTCGCCGAGGCCGCCAGCGCGATCCCCCAGTCCGGATGCAGATGGTCCACATGCGCAAACGGCAGATACCCATGCAGCGGAGTATCGATCGAAGCCGCCACCGGATTATTCCCGAACGTGCACAGCGGATACAGGTCCACCATCTCGTCCTCAAAATCCACGCCGCGATAGATCTTCTCCAGCGCCAGCAGCTTGTCCATATACAGCGTCGCAAACCCTGCACGCTTGATGCTACCCCAGGTCGCCGCCGCTCCCCTTCACCCACAGCACCTTCTTCGTCAACCCATCCACCGGATCCACCTGGTCCAGCTTCGAGCTCGTATTCCCGCCGCCGAAGTTCGTAATCCGCAGATCGCTGACCCCAGCAGATTCGACCGATACCGCAGCAACTCCGGCGCATCCAGCTTCGCCGCCACCGCGTCATCCCACTTGTCCTCAAGAAACTTCAACGTCGCACTATCCGTCTGTCACGGCCATCGCTCTTCGCTCCTGAAATCAATCCGTTATCTCGTCCACATACCATCATTCCACAATCCATAACCAATACAGCAACTGTTTCCAATGAAAATTGAGACGTATCAATTTTCCCCAAAACTATATCCCACGCGACCCACTGTCGTCACCTGCAGTCCGCCGGGCCGCGAAGTCTTTTCACAAACCTCACCCGCTTGAAATCGCTACTCCAACGACTCCCGCGTCACCACCTTGTGCTCCACATAGTTGTACGGCGGCACCGTCTGCCCCCGCAGCAACTGCAGCCCAAGATGGATCAAACTCGGCCCATACGAACTCGTCTGGTGCGAGCACCGAACCGATCAGCGGCGACTTGTCCTTCCGCATCTCCGTCACCGCCTCCGCAATGCAGTCCTGCCCCACAATCGCCACGTTTCGCTCCCGCTTCTGCTCGCGCACCGCATCCACCGCGCCCAGCGCGCTCGAATCGTTCGCCGCGGCAATCAGGATGTGCTTGTCCTTCGGATGCCGCTGCAGAAAATCCGAGATCAGCTTCTTGCTCCGGTCCCGCATCCCGCGCCCGTCGATGCGCACAAAGCACTCCACCGGCAGATCCGGAATGCCGTTCCGCACTCCCTCGAACGCCCCCGTAATGCGGCTCTGCACCAGCTGTCCCGCCTCCGCCAGATCCAGCCCGATCACCCACTCCACCGTCCCGCCCCAGTGTCGCCGCAGCATGGCTTTGCCAGCGTCTCACCAGCCGCCACGCCCACCCGATAGTTATCCACGCCGAAGTAAGTCGCATGAGGATGCGGAATATCGATCGCGATCAGCGGAATATTCGCCCCCGCGATCTTGTCGCCAATCATCGGCGCCACCTCGTGCTCCACCTGGAACTCGATCACCAGATCCACCTTGCTGCGCACAAACTCCTCAGCATTCTTCAGCGCCGTAGCCGCGTCATACCGGTTGTCCAGAATCAGCAGGTCCACGCCCACCGCCGCAGCCGCCTCCTTCAAACTCTCCGTCACCTCCACCGAGAACGGCATGTCCGCGCTCTGCCCGCCAAACCCGAACCGCAGCTTCTTCGGCCGTGTCACCTGCCGGTAAAGCCCATCCGGCGACTGCGACAGATACCCGCGATGCACAAACGTCTTCAGCACCCGGTACACCGTCGTCTTCGATATCTTCGTCTGCCGGTGGATGGCCTCCAGCGTCATCGGCTGGTTCTCCGCCTGCAGCAACTCCAGTATGTCCAGCGCCTTCGACAGCACCGGAATCAGATACAACCGCTTCGTAGTCTTACGCAATCGAACTTCCCCCCGCGAAGCAAAGCTCACTCGGCCCTGCTTCATCCTCAGCGCACCATTATCAATCCATAAGTTGCATTTCGCTAATGAAATCTTAATTCAACCTCAAACCAATTCCGCCGCCGCCATTTCCACCCTCCACCGAAGGCATTTCGATCGAAGTTTCCGAAAATCCCGTTTTGCGGGAATCCCTTGTCTGTGATCGTGTAGTAATCTTCGCTCGAGGGATTGATGAAGACACTATTGCGGATTGTCAGCATGTCGGTCATTGCGCTTATAGTCATTGCGCTCGGACTCTTCGCGGCATATCGGTGGGGTACGCAAGTTCAGCCAAGAGGTGGATTTGCAGAACTCACCGCGACCCAACATGGCGATGATCAACATCCGACGGTGAGCATTGACGGACGTCTCCTCGGTGGCGAACTCGCTATCGGGCGTGTATCAGAGTATCGACAGGATCGTGGCATTGTGGTGGTTGTAAGAGTTGGCATTACACGCCCCGGACGGGATAGTGGAAGGTTCCATTATGACGTCGCAGTGCCCGCCGGCGTCGAACACATTTCATTTGCAAACGCTGACGACGTAATCTGGGCGAAGAAACCTTGATCAGCTAGACAGCTCCTACAGGCGATCGTCAGCGTTGAGTTTCCGCGGTTCCCTCAAAGTCGGGTTATCGGAAACTGACCGTCATTTGCCGAAAACCCCGTTTCCCGGGAACTTACCAAACGTACAGATCGACCTAAGTCACGCGGCTCGGCCTTGGGTGAGCATCTTGGCCTGAAGGTTGGAAGCGTAACCCGATGTCGGCGCACTCCAGTCTGGACATATGTTCGGGCAGTCCGTTTTCGTCGCTCCTGTCGAGGGGCTACTCAGTGCGTCGATTATTGAGAATTAGCGGTGGCTGAACTGATCGAACCACTCAAAAGCCGCTCTGGCGAACATTTCATGTCCACCCTCACGGATAGTGATCCGAAAGTTGTCGGCTTCTCTTCGAAGATAGATCGTTCTTTGGGTGGCCGGATCAATCCACGTGTATGGAGTTGGGCTAGAAGTTGCACCTTTCACCACATGGGCCATGTCTTCGTCCGAAAGGACATTGGGAGCAAGCGCACGAAACGCTCGAAGAGAATTGGTGTCAGCAACGATCGGATCTTCTTTCTGACCATTCAAATCTAGGGGCACCCCAAGTTTGGGGTTCAGATGGGTGATGGGTGACCGTTCTTTGTAGGCATCGGCCAGTTGTGGGCTTCCGGTCGGCGCGCCACCAAAGCACTTATCCATCCCCTTGGCATAACGATCAGTGGCGTGCTCCTGGGTATACCACGTTGCAAGGTCCGCAATGCCGCTCCACTCGCTCACAGCGGCGAACGTGTCAGGATGAAGAGCCGAAGTGAGCATGGACACAAATCCCCCACCGGAAAAGCCCAACAGATAGATGTGCTTCGAATCGACGGAATGCTTCGTCTTCATAAAATCGACACCGTCCAGAATATCCTGCTGCACGGTCTGCGATCCGCATCCATCCGCATGATCGTAAGGGCCGCGGATATTCGGAATCAGCAGATACCATCCACGCTTTTCGGCTTCCTCCTCTGCGTCGGGACGGCGGTCCGTATCGGTCACGCTCCAACCGTGCAGATAGACGACGAGGGTCTTCGGCTCGCTGACATGGGAGGGCACTACGAGAACCGAGTCCTGATCCGTTCCGTCAGCGGTACTCTTTATAGTTATGTGTTGGTATCCCGAAGGCGGCGGAGGCATCGGGCCGGGCTTGAGTCCACCGCTCGAATACGGCCGTGGTGCGCGTGCTCCAGTACCCGGACCTGCCACAGGAATTCCAACCTGGGAGCCGCTCCCCCCTAGTTGTGCGCTAGATGGAGCTTGCGTACTGGAGCCTGGCAAAGACTGGGCTAGGCAGAATGGGGTTGCCAGCATGGTTGCCACGACAGTCGCCTTTAATCTATTGAGCATAAGGAATCCTCCGTTTCTTAAGATTGAACTTGCAAAGCGCGACCGTGACTAGAGTGTCCGAACGCGAAAGATCGAACGAACGCCACTGAGCAATTCAGAGAGGGAGCGCAGTCGTTCTACTTACTATGCGTTAAATTATGAGCAACTATAAGCCCTCCATCTAGGCGCAGACAAAAGATTGTTTGAAGTTACGGTACGTAACTGTTAAGCAGCGTACACACCACTCCAACACTCTATTCGCTTGTCGCCCTGGGGTTGTCTGATTCGCTGCGTCCACTAGGGAAGATGAGGAACAGCCAACCCTGTTGGCCCTTGGCAACAGCTCCAATACTGCCCATCTTCATAACCGCCAGACGCAGGGCAAGGTTCGCCAGAAACGCTAAGGGCAACGCCGCTGCGCAACCTGACAAAAGCGAGTCGTTCAAAGAAGATTGCTTCCCCTATTGGGCAAGTTTGCGCGAGACCCTTATCCAAGGTAAGTGTTGGAAGCATCATGACTCAGATCAGTTCCTCAAAAGTCGGGTTTTCGGCAAGTTCGCACCAAATCCGCAAAAAGACTCTCGTGAGACGGCGACTGCAAGGGAAACGCCTGGTTTGGTTGCAGGGAGTAGGGCCAGGTCTGCAACGCAAAAAGGGCTACTGCAACGCGCCGCTTTCTGGCTGCGGGATAGGCTCGAACGGATGGCATTTCCGTTGGAATTGCAAAGCAACGAAGAAATCCGCGCCTTTGGGGAGCCCAAAGCTCATGGCAAGGAATTCGAAACGTCGTCTCAGACCTGCCAACTATTTCAGACCCACCAACTATTGTTTGTTCGCGATTTTCCTCATCAAAATCGCATGTCAAGCCCCCATCCATCCCCAAGCCAAACTAACTCAACTCTACCAACACTTAGCCGAAAAAGAAAAATGGCCATTAGTTATCTGCCACTTGCTAAACTAGATCTAGTAGGTAAAAGAAAGCCCCGGCAAACCTGGGGTTTCGCTCTTTAAAATCCATTTTCCTGGCGCAATCGACCCTAAGTCATTTGACTGGACGAATTTAGCCGTAAGTCCTTTGTTTGGACGAATTTGGCGGATCTAGGTGCCGCCATATCATAGCAAACAATAGACTTACGTCCAGGATATAGGGGGGTGGGGGTACCCCTCAATTGGCTTGCGTGACCGCTAAGTAGCAGTTCCAGCCATAATGATCGGAATCGTAGGTGTCGTCGATCCACCCTGATCTTCGATGGTCATGCCGAACATCTTCGCATGAACCCCCTTCGGGATTGCCGGCATGATGACATTCGCGTTGCCCCGCTCATCCGGACGAAACGTCCCGGCGGGAATCGGGTCGTGGCCATCGGATGGAATCAGCCACAGCTCGTAGACCTTGTAAGGCGGCAGCGGCTCCATGATTGCTCGCGGTAAAGATCAGAGCACCTTTGTCCGCCACGTAAGTCGCCTTAGCCTGCGGCACCGGCGCAGTCAGCGGCTTCTGCAGCGTCACCCGCATAGCCGCAGGGTCGTTCATCATGTCCATCAACTGACGCGCCGCCGCTGCATCGGCAGTCAGGTCGCCAACTGCCCAGACTGGCTGGCCACCGTCATCTTGAGGTTGTTGCGCTCCTGGTAAGAAGCCCGACAGCCACGCGCCAGTCCGGCGGCAACCGCCCAGCCTGCCCACGGCAGCACACGGCTGCCGAAGGCTTCGCGGCTGCGGCTCATCTTCTTCGTCCAGATAGCTGCTGCGCCTCTCGGCTCCCAGATCCGCTCCGGGAATCGAGCCCGCAGGAGCGGCCGCGCCGGAAACTCCGTCACCACCGGAGCAGCGTGGCTAACGGGTACCACCTTTTTCTCGCGCGCCACCTGCTTCAGCAGCCGCTCGCGCGCCAGCGCAGGAGGAGAGTGCAGATCGACGGTATGCGCATACGACAGCCAGGTCGCCCTGGATCGCAGCCAGTTCGCGCCGGCACTCGGCGCAGCTCTCGATATGCTCAGCGATCGCTGCAGACTCGTCAGCAGGGAGCAGTTGCATGGCAAACAAAGCAAGGTCGTCCTGTTCGATGTGTCCGGTGGCGTTCATGCCTTGAATGCCTTTCTCAGCGTCGTCAGAGCGCTGCGTATTCGGGTCTTGACTGTGCCCAGCGGGTCGCCCGTCATCTCGGCGATCTCCGAGTGGGTCAGACCGTCGAAGAACGCCATCTCGAGCGTCTTCCGCTGCTCTGTCGGGAGAAGGTGAATCACGCTCGCGGGCCCTCTCCATCATGCTGTTGCGCTCCGCCTCATCGGCCAGGTTGTAAGGCGAAGCGAGCGCCATGTCGTCCACCTGCTCGCTCGGACGCTTGCGCCGCAGAGCATCGATGGAGCGGTTGCGCGACACCACGGCAAGCCACCCGCCCAGGCTGCCGCGGGTTGCGATAAAGCTGTCCGGGTTCCGCCAAATCTGCATGAAGATTTCCTGGAGCACATCTTCGGCCGAAGCCGGATCGCGCAACACCCGCAAGCGCGACCGAGTACACGACCTTCGAATACCGGTCGAACAACGACGCCATCGCGTTCTCGTCGCCCTTCTGCACCAGGCTGAAAGAAGGGCGGCATCGTCCTGCGTCGATAGCGGTGAAGCGTTCGCTGCTCCCATCTCTCTATACATAAAACGCACCCACAGCCACTGGTAGATTGCCGAGATCGAAAATTCTTCAACCCAGGCAACAATGCGATCCAAAAAGCCTTCCCTCAAACTCTACCCGAAAAATGCGCTCGGAGATCATGCCGAATCCGATTCCACCTCGCATGTTCTCTGGAGCAACGGAACAGAAAGTTGAAGTCAATGAAGAATCCGTCTGGACAAGTTGCTGGTCGACTCGGCTACGCAGCCTCCCGCGAGCGCGCGCAAGCCCTCATCCTCGCCGGACGCGTTCTGGTCGACGAACAGCGCGTCGACAAGCCAGGAACCGCGGTCGCAGAAGATGCCGCGATCCGCCTGCTCGGTTCCGACCTGAAGTACGTAAGCCGAGGCGGCCTCAAGCTGGAGAAGGCGCTCGAACGGACTGGAAGATCGACCTCACGGCAATCTGCGCTGCGTCGATATCGGCGCATCGACAGGCGGCTTTACAGACTGCATGCTGCAGAGCGGAGCAGCCTCCGTCCTGGCAGTCGATACTGGCTATGGCCAGATCGCCCAGAAGCTGCGCGACGATCCGCGAGTCGACGCTGCGCGAGCGAACCAACGCGCGCCTTCTGCTCCGCAGGCGAGCTGCTGGATGCGGATCTGCCTGCGCCAGCCTTTCTCGCGATGGACGTCTCCTTCATCTCTGCAACGCTGGTGCTGCCCGCAGTGCTGGGGCGCTCGGCACAGCTGAGCAGCGCTGGCGAGGCCGAGCTGTGATCCTGGTCAAGCCGCAGTTCGAGGCAGGCCGCGTGCACGTTGGCAAAGGCGGGATCGTTCGCGATCCCGCGCGCGGCAGATGGCGATCGAGCGAGTGCGCGAATGCTGTGCTCGAGTTGGGTGGAGATGCGATTGAGGTAATCGACTCGCCGATTCGAGGCATGGAAGGGAATCACGAGTACCTGCTTTACGCCGAGTTTGGTGTTGAAGACACTTTGCCAGAGTAGCGTTGAGCCGTTACACTAAACTGCGATGCTTCACCGTTCCTTGCCGCGATTATCTCCAAGCCGCAGAAGCCTGAGCTTGAGGCGATCCTGCGTGACCTGTTGGCGTGGCTTGGAGGCGCACGGGTACGGACATGTCCTCGATCCGGAGAGCGCTGACCTATCTGCAGGCAGCGAATCGGCGTCCCACGTGCCGAGTTCCGCAACGCCGAAACCGGATCTGGTGATCGTGCTGGGTGGTGATGGCACGCTGCTGGCAGCGGCGCGCGCTTTGCCAGGACGACTACTCCGATTCTGTCGGTGAACCTCGGATCGCTTGGATTCCTGACCGAGATTCCGCTGGCGGATCTGTATGCCACGTTGCAGGCGTGGTGCGACGAACTGCGCCGAGATCGAAGTTGCGCAGCATGATGCACGCCGAGCTGCATCGCGATGGCAAGCTGTTCCAGCGAGTGGCATGCGCTGAACGATGTGGTGGTCGCGAAGGGCGCGATCGCTCGCATGGCAGATTTTCGCGGTCGAGATCGATCAGTCAGTTTGTGGCCAAGTTTCGGGCGGATGGAGTGATTGTTGCGACGCCTACGGGGTCTACTGCCTACAACCTGGCGGCGGCGGGGCCGATTGTGATGCCGAGCGTGAATGCGATGGTGGTGACCCCCATCTGCCCGCATCTTCTGACGATTCGGCCGATCGTGGTGCCGGGGGAGTCGACCATTCAGTGTGGATGTGGAGGGGGTGCCGAACGAGACCTATCTGACGGTGGATGGGCAGGAGGCGGTGCCGCTGCTGCTGGGCGACCAGGTGGCTGCTGCCGCGGTCGGAGTACAGTGTGCGGTTGCTGCGGCTGTAGCCCGAATGGGTTGTTCAATGTGCTGCGGTCGAAGCTGAAGTGGGGCGAGCGGTAGATTGCGGCCCCGTCGCGCAGACCGGCAAAGCCGGTAGAATTGAACTGAGCCCACGATGACCGAGATCAACGCTATTCCAGAGATCAAAGAAGACTGGCCGTCCCACACGACGCGGCCTGACTGCGCCGTGATCTCGCTCGAGCAGGTCACTCGTGAGTATTCAGGCCACGCCGGCGTCGTTCGCGCGCTCGACGAGGCGACTTTCTCCATTGTGGCGGGCGAGTGGGTTGCCATCACCGGACCGTCGGGCTCGGGTAAGAGCACGCTGGTGAATCTGCTCGGCTGCCTCGATCACCCGACTTCGGGCGTGCTCAAGATCGACAACATTGATGTGGCGTCGATGTCGGCTACCGAGCTTGACCGCTTCAGAGCGGACAAGATCGGCTTTGTGTTCCAGCAGTTTCACCTGATTCCGTACCTCACTGCGGTTGAGAACGTGATGCTTGCGCAGTACTTTCACTCGATGACTGACGAGAACGAGGCAAAGGCGGCGCTGGAGCGCGTAGGGCTGGGCGACCGCATTGGCCACCTGCCGAGCGAGCTCTCGGGCGGCGAGCAGCAGCGGGTTTGCATTGCGCGGGCGCTGATTAATAACCCCCCCATCCTGCTGGCGGATGAACCGACCGGGAATCTGGATGCTGCCAACCAGAAGATCGTTGTCGAGCTGCTGACGGGACTCCACCAGGAGGGCCATACCATCGTGATGGTCATGCACGATCCGGAGATGGCGTCGCTGGCGCAGCGGCGAATTGCGCTGAGCCATGGCAAGGTGTTCTGTCACCCTGTCGGTGGGCCTATCGTTACTCTGCGCCGATAATCGAATTGGGCACCCCCCACACCCCCTATATCCTGGGCGTAAGTCTATTGTTTGCCGTCATATGGCGACACTATACCATGCCAAATTCGTCCAAACAAAGGACTTATGGATAAATTCTTCCAGTCAAAGGACTTAGGGGTCGATTTCACCACAAAAATGGATTTCTAAGAGCTAAACCTTGGAATTACCGGGGTTTGTTTCTTGTTTCTAATTCTATTTTAGCGAATGGCACATAACTAATGGCCACTTTTCTTTTGTTGACTAAGTGTTTGGTGGGAGTTCAGTTAGTTGGGGTTTAGGGGTGGTTGGGGGGTTGACATGCGATTTTACTGAGGAATTTCGCGAAAAATAGTTTTGCGATGAGGACAAGAAGGCCCGGGGCTAAAGCCCCTTTTTCTTCGGGCTTTATTCAGGGGCCTGAAGGCCCCTGCTCCCTCCGAGTCGCCCTTCGGGCGAGGGAATGCGCTTTCCAGGCTTTGAGATGATTGCTTTTTGGGTGCTTAGAGAACAGCAACGGTGAGAACAGGCAACGGCAAAACAGCAACGGCAAAAACAGCGGCAGCACAGTGGCGACGGCGACCCGAACAACGGCAACCCACCCCTTCGGCAGGCTCAGGGCAGGCTCTTTCGCGAATTGCGCGAAAGGATGGGCCACCCGGCGAAAGGATGGGGCACCCGGCAAGAGCGAGAGCAAATACAGAGATTCTGGCTCCGCCAGAATGACGACGGGGTGGGGGGAATGACGACGGGATGGAGAGTCGTTTTGAGTGGACGGTCAGTCGAGGGTTTTGTGGAGGAATTCGAGTGTGCGGGTCATAGCGAGGTTGGCGGCGGCGGGGACGTAGACGCGGGGGTCGACGTCGCGGTTGAAGGCGTGGCCGGCGTCGTCGTAGACGTAGACGGGTGCTCCGGGAACGGCGGCGCGGACGGCGTCCCAGACGTCTTCCTTGATGTGGTCGTCTTTTCCGCCGAAGTGGTAGATGGAGGGAGCCTTGGGTTTTTCTTCGAGGTAGAACTGGATTCCGCCGCCGTAGTAGGAGACGCTGGCGTCGATGTTGAGGCGGGCGTTGGTGAGGAAGGCGAGGGTTCCGCCCCAGCAGAAGCCTACTGCTCCGACCTTTTTGATGCCGGGCTGGGCGCGGAGCCAGGAGATGGCGGCGTCGATGTCGGCGATGGTGTTTTTCTGGTCGAGGGAGGTGACGTAGCCGAAGCCCTCCTTCATGGTGTCGGGGTTGTAGGGAAGCTCGATGCCGGGGCGGACGCGGTCAAAGAGAGCAGGGGCTATGCAGAGGAAGCCCTCTTTGGCGAAGCGGTCGGCTACGGACTGGATGTGGGGGTTGATGCCGAAGATCTCCTGGATGATGACGAGACCGGCTTTGGCGGGGGCGGCGGGCTCGGCTACGTAGGCGCCGAGTTTGAAGGAGTCGGAGGAGGTGAGGGTGATTTTTTTTCCCATGATTGTTTCTGATGCTCCTGAGTTTGAAGTGGTCGGATGGATCTTTCAGAGGGAGAGGAGTGCATACCCCAGGGGCTAAAGCCCCCTTTCTTTCTTGGGGTGTCATGAGGCCCAAGGCTAAAGCCTTGGGTTACCTAGAGGCAAGGGCAAGGGCAAGAGCAAGAGCAAAGAACAACTGCAAGAGCAAAGACATTATCGGCTGAAAAGGTTCGAGCGGTTTTGGTGGTGCGGAAATACATCGGGGTCCTTCGACTGCGCAGCTTGCAAGGTGCGCAAGCTGCTCCGCTCAGGATGACGGTTTTATCGCTATAACGGATGTATCGCGAGTTATTTGGCGCCGAAGGGTTCGTCGGCGGAGGGGCCGTAGAGGCCGGGGACGGGGATGTCGTTGAGGCGGAGGTAGACGCCTAGCTGGGCGCGGTGGTGAATGAGGTGGTTGAAGAACATGAGGCGGTAGGTGGTAGAGCGGGGTTTTTGTAGATGACGTGCTCGCCGAATGAGAAGGGCCAGATGGCGGCGAGATCGTCGTCGGAGGCTGCGGCGAGGGCCTTGCGGGCTTCGGCGGCGTTGGAGTCGAAGGTGGCGAGGAGGTTGTCGCGGGTGGTGAAGGTCATGTCCGCCCTAGGGACGGTGGGTTTGGCCATGTCCATGCCGGGGGTGGTGAGGATGGTCTTGCCGAAGCCGGGCAGGGTGGCGACGTGCATGGCGAGGCGGCCGCAGGGCATGGATTTGTCATGAGGCTTGTAGTCGGGGGTCTCTGGGATGCGCTCGAGGAGGCGGCGGGTGTTGGCCATCTCGGCGTCGAAGTCTTCGAGGAGGAGTTCTGATGTGGTCATTTTTTGCTCCGGTTCCGGGGTTTGGATCATGATACTGCTGCCCGGGAAAGGGTAACTCTCTGCCCGATTAATTTATATAAAGTCTCCTACTGTGAGAGGTAGATTTCAGATCGAGATTAACTCTTATTTCTATTTCGATCTGCTTCAGGACTTCAAATCTTCAAGTGGCATACTCTAAAATTCCCATGATTCCTGAAGAGGTCCTGCATGCCAATCGAACGTCGCTCGTTACTTAAATCCATCGTCAGCGCCGCGGCTCTCCGCCTTGTGTCGCCGATGACTGAAAAAGCCCGGGCTCAGGTCGCCGCTGCCACCCGCGCCACTCCCACCCCCAAGATCAAAGACATCACCGTCATCGAAACGGCACCGGCAGGCTCGCGTCTCACTGTCGTCAAAATCACGACCGACCAGCCCGGGCTTTATGGCTACGGCTGCGCCACCTTCACTCAGCGCGCCGACCTCGTCAAGCCTGCGGTTGAGCGCTATCTGAAGCCGCTGCTCATGGGTAAATCCACCGACCGCATCGAGGACATCTGGCAGACCTGCTACGCCAGCTCCTACTGGAAGAACGGCCCGGTGCTGAACAACGCCATCAGTGGCGTGGATCAGGCGCTTTGGGACATCAAAGGCCGGCAGGCCGGCATGCCGGTCTACGATCTGGTCGGCGGCAAGTGCCGCGAGGCCGCCGACACCTATGCCCACGCCGACGGCCAGGAGATTCCAGCAGGTCATCGCCGCCGCGAAACAATATATGGCCCAGGGCTGGCGCCACGTCCGCATTCAGGTGGGCTTTACCGGGTATGGCAGGCTACGGCTCCGCCCACGGCGCAGGTGAAACCACATGTAAGCCGCTGCATGATAAGCCGCTCTTCGAACCTGCCTACCATTCCGACGGGGCCTTGCAGCTGCTCGAAGAGGCCCGCAAGGAACTCGGCGACGAGGTCGAGCTGCTCCACGACGTGCATGAGCGCCTCACGCCCAACCAGGCCGTCGATTCTGCAACAGGCGGAACACCTCCGGATGTTCTTCCTGGAGGATCCGCTTTCGCCCGAAGACATCGGCTACTTCCAGCCAGATCCGCCAGCAACTGCGCCACGCCTATCGCGATGGGCGAGCTTTTCAACAGCCCGCACGAGTGGTCTCCGCTCATCGACCGAGCGGCTCATCGACTACATTCGCTGCCACGTCTCGCAGGTTGGCGGCTTCACGCCTGGGCGCAAGATCGCAATACTCGCAGAAAACTATCGGCGTGCGCACCGCATGGCACGGACCGGGCGACGTCTCCCCCATCGGCCACACGGCCCATTGCCATCTTGACCTTACCGCCACAACTTCGGTATCCAGGAATACACGCCCTTCAACGCTCGCACGCAGGAGGTCTTCAAAGGCTGTCCGCAGATGAAGGATGGCTACCTCTGGGTCAGCGAAAAACCAGGCTGGGGCATGGAGATCGATGAAGTTGCGGCCGCTAAATATCCCTTCAACAACACCGGCCTGAACGGCGGCTGGGGCGAATTGCGTACCCTGGATGGGACTGTGATTAAACAATAACTCCGATATACCCTCACGGGCTAAAGCCCCATTGAAATGGTTGTTTTTACGGCGGGACTAAAGTCCCGCCCTTTCAAGACAGCACTTTTCTGCTGCCATTAGAGGCCGGTGATGTTGTAGCCGCAGTCTACGAAGGTTACTTCGCCGGTGATTGCGGAGGCGAGGGGTGAGGCGAGGAAGACGGCGGTGTTGCCTACTTCGAGCTGGTCTACGTTGCGGTGGAGCGGGGCTCGCTGCTCGACGGCGGTGAGGATGCTGGTGAAATCGCCGATGCCGCGGGCGGCGAGGGTCTTGATGGGGCCAGCGGAGATGGCGTTGACGCGGATGTTTTTGGGGCCGAGAGAGGCGGCCAGGTAGCGGACTGTGGCTTCGAGGGCGGCCTTGGCTACGCCCATGACGTTGTAATTGGGGAAGACCTTGGTGGAGCCGTAGTAGGTGAGGGTGAGGATGGAACCGCCGTCGGTCATGAGGGGCGCGGCGCCGCGGGCGAGGGCGATGAGTGAGTAGGCGCTGACGTCGTGGGCGATGCGGAAGGCGTCGCGGGTGGTGAGGAGGAAGTCGTTTTTGATGGCGTCGGGGGGGGCGAAGGCTACGGAGTGGACGAGGATATCTATCTTGCCGTAGGTGTCTTTGAGCTGGGTGAAGACGGCGTCGATTTCGGCGTCGGAGGAGACGTCGCACTGGAAGATCTGGGCGTCGGTAAGCTCGGGGATGAGGGCTTCGGCCTCTTTTTTGAGGCGCTCGCTCTGGTAGCAGATGGCGAGGCGGGCTCCGGCTTCGGAGAGCTTCTGGGCGATGCCCCAGGCGATACTGCGCTTGTTGGCGAGGCCGAAGACGACGGCTACTTTGCCGGTGAGGTCGATCATGTTGCTTGGCTCCTATTCCTATTCCAATGGGGCTGCTGTGCTGGTCTGGTGCAGGGCGACGAGAAACCGTCGCGGGTGCGGCAGACGCAAGGGTAAGGATAGCAGTTGAGGAGTGGATGTGACGTGAAGGGGTGGGTTAGCGGCGGACGGTTTGGTGGCTGGGGTCGGCGCTTTCATGGGCCGGCTTTGCAATGGGGTGGGCTCCGGATGAATCGCGGCGGCGGACACAGTTGCGGCCGGCGTGTTTGGCGTCGTAGAGGGCTGCGTCGGCGCGGGCCAGAAGGGTGATTGCGGTGTCCAGAGGGCGCAACTCGGTGATGCCGATGCTGACGGTGGGGTGGAGGTCGGCGTCGGAGGCTTGAGGCGCGGTCCCGATTAGAACGCGGATGCGGTCGGCGACTTCGAGGGCGTCCTGGGAGCGGGTCTCGGGGAGCAGGAGGAGGAACTCGTCGCCACCGTAACGGCCGAGGAGATCGTAGGAGCGGAGGCTGTTGGCAATGCACTCGGCGACGGAACGGAGGGCCTGGTCGCCGGCGGCGTGGCCGTGGGCGTCGTTGATGGTCTTGAAGTTGTCGACGTCGATAAGGACGGCAGAGAGAGGATGGCCTTTGCGATGGGCGCGGTCGAGCTCGATGGAGAGGCGGGCTTCGATGCCGGTGCGGTTGAGGGTGCGGGTGAGGAGGTCGTGGCGGGCGCGATCCTCGATGGTGTGGGTGAGCTCGCTGGCGATCATGAGTTGGAAGAAGACGCCCATGGCGCAGATGAAGACGAGGTTGACGATCTAATGCGAAGGTGTGGGAGGCGTCGCCCTGCATGAAGTCGGTTGGCGCTCCGAAGCGCAGGGTGTGCACTGCGCGGTAGAGGCTGCTGGCGGCAGGCAGAAGAATGAAGCAGGCAAACAGCTTCAAGGTGATGCGTGAGGCGGAGTGGCGAAAGAGCTCGACGGAGATGAGAGCGCAGATAAAAGCACTGACCAGCGAGATGACGAGAATGCGGACGACGGCGTTTGGATTCGCAAGGGCGAACCAGGCGATAACGGGAACGGCGAGAACCACGGAGCTGGTCGCGCTCCAGATGCCGATGGGCTGAGGTCTGCGCGCGTCGGCAAAGAAGCGAACGATGCCGAGGTAGAGGTGGAGGTAGGCACTGAGGATCAGGGCGTTGGCGAGGACGATGGAGGTGAAGTCGGAGATGGATCCGCGCAGACTGATGAGGACCACGCCGGGGGCGATGAGCAGAAAACCGGCGGCGATGGAGCCGATCCCGTGGAACTGGCGGTAGGCCCACATCATTGCGAAGAAGACGACGGCGAAGGCAGCGGACAGCAATAACTGGCAGGCCAGAATGGTACGAACATCGAGGCTGGTGAGAATGGACACCTGGTCAAGGTCCTCAACGGAGCTATGTCTAGGAATGATTCTAAGGAAACAGGGCAGAGATGTGAGGTGGATTCAAGGGGACGGAGGTACAACATTTGGGGCAGGTTGCTTTGGAAGACCGGCTTACACGAACGGGCTAGGAGGTGATCCAGTCGTACTGCTCGGTGGTTAGAGGGACAACGGAGAGACGGAACTGGCGGAAGAGAAGAGAGCCTTCGAAGAGTTCGCTATTGCGCATGGCGTCGAGGGATTTGGGGGTCTTGAGGCGCTTGATGGGCTTGATGTGAACGATGGGGAGTTTGGGGTTGGCGGGATCGGTGGAGACGCTGACGACCTCGGCTATGCCGACGGCTTCTTTGCCCACGTTGGAGTGATAGATGATGAGCTTTTCGCCGGGTTTCATGCTGCGGAGGTTGAGGAGGGCCTGGGGGTTGGTGATGCCGTCCCAGGTGGTCTCGCCGTCGCGGAGGAGATCGTCGAAGGAGTATTTGTCGGGTTCGGATTTGAGAAGGTAGGGCATGGAGACAGGGTAAAGGGTAGAGGGTACAGGGTAAAGGGGGCTTAACCGCCGAGGTCGAGGAGTTTGACGTGGGGGATGGGCTGGTGGAGGAATTGGCTGCCGAGGCGGGCGAATTTTTCTACGGAATCGGTGGCGTAGCACTCGAAGGTGGCTCTGGCGGCTGAGGAAGGCTGGGGTAGGTCTTTGTAGGCACTGGCGACTACGGTGGCGGTGGCTTCTGCGGAGTCGATGATGTCGGCTTTGCAGCCCAGCTCGCGGAGGGTTTCGGCGATGAGGGGCGCGATGAGGGGGTAGTGGGTGCAGCCGAGAATGACGACGTTGGGGGAGCAGGTTTCCAGGGCTTCGCGGAGGTAAATGCGAAGGACTTCGCGGGTGACGGGGTGGTCGATCCAGCCCTCTTCGATGAGAGGGACGAGAAGTGGGCAGGCTTTTTCGGTGGAGTGGAGGCCGTGGATGTCACAGAAGTAGCGGTAGGCGTGGGAGTCGACGGTGGCGGCGGTGGCGAGGATGAGCATGTCGGCGTGCTGATGGCGGGATTGGGTAATTTTGACGACGGGTTCGATGACGCCGACGACGGGGACGGATACTGCCTCGATGATCTCGGGCATGGCGAGGGCGGTGGCGGTGTTGCAGGCGATGACAAGGCGCTCGGCGCCACGGGATTGGAGGAAGATGGCGCTCTCCACGGCGTAGCGGGCGATGGTGAGTTGGGATTTTGCGCCGTAGGGGAGGCGGGCGGTGTCGCCGAGGTAGACGTAGTGGGCTCCGGGGATTAGAGGGAGCAGGGCGCGGAGGACGGTGAGGCCGCCGAAGCCTGAGTCGAAGACGCCTATGGTGGGGGTAGAGGGGGTGGTCATTGGGAGTTGGTTGTCAGTTGTCAGTTGTCAGTTCTCAGTTGTCAGTTCTTGAGGTCTTAGGTCTTAGGTCTTAGATCTTAGGTTTCAGGTTTTAGTTTTCAGTGCTTAGTTTTCGGATGTCGGCGGAGATGGTTTGTAGGCGGTGTCCTGGGCGGGGTAGGAACGGGAGAGATCGGCGTGGCCGGCGAGGGTGTCGCGGGGCTGGCCGTCTACCAGGAAGCGGATCTGGGTTATCTGCGGGAAGGCGGAGTGGAGGGTGCCGATGATGGATTGAATGGTGAGGTCTTCGGCGGCGATGCCGGAGGGATGGTTGGCGACGAAGGAGCCGTGGAGATTGATGACAGCCAGCTGTGGCGGGGAACTGGTGTTGCCGAAGGTGGGGGTGGTGGGGAGGTCGAGGAGGAAAACGTCGTCGACTGAGGGACCGCTCTGGAGCGGGTGGGACGAGTTGGGAAGCATGTATTCGCCGAGGAGGTGCTGGAGGATGGTTCGGGCGCGGAGGGTGGGTTCCTGCGGGAGGGCGAGTTGGCGGGTGGTGGCGGTGATGGAACCGTCGGCGTCGCTGGCGAGGTAGAAGGTGACGTCCTCGTTGGTGGAGGAGGTGGCGGGAGCGGCGAGGGGGGTGGGGTCGTCGATGGCGGTGAGGCGCTTGTGGGCCTGCTGGCAGCCTCGCAAGAGGAAGAGCGACATCAGGGTGATGCCGGCGATGAGCGTCCAGAAGAGGATGCGCTGATAGCGAGGGATCACTGGGAGGCTCCGGGTGTAGCGGCAGGTGTTGTGGCGGGTTTTACAGGCGGTCGTGGAGACGCTGCGGATGCGTTCGAGGGTGCAGGGGTGGGTTTGGGGGCGGGCTTAGCGGCGGGCTGAGGGGATGATTTAGGCGTGGGGGTTGCGGGTTGGGTGGGTGGCGGAGCGGCGTTGTTGCGCCAGGAGATAAGTGCGGTGACGATGGCCTGGGCGATGTGCTGCTGGTAGGTGGCATCAGTGACAGGGGTGGCGTCGGAGTCGGGGACGGCGAGCGGGGCGAGCTCGATGGCTACGGCGGGGCAGGTGAGGTTGTCGAGGGGGCGGATGGAGGCGTGACCGAGGAGTGCGGGGATGTTGGCGTGGAGGAGTGCAGTGCCGAGTTTGTTGGCTAGACGCAGGCTGAGGGGAAGGTAGGCGCTTTGGGCGGAGTCCCAGGGGACTCGATTGGAGTCAAGCGATTCGCTGTCTGTGGGTAGCGCGGAGGTGAAGATGTGGACGCCGGAGCCGCTGGGGGTGGCGTGGATGAGGATGCAGGCGAGGGCTCGGGGATGGTTGGCGATGCCGGCGCGCTGGTCGGGGTCGAGGGCATTGCCGGCGGTGGGGTCGGCGTCGCGGGTGGCAGCGACGGTGAAGCCAGCGGCGGCGAGCATAGGACGCAGGCGGGAGGCGAAGGCTAAGGTGAGGTCTTTTTCGGTGAGTGTGTCGGTGAAGCGGGCGCCGGTGTCGTCTCCGCCGTGGGCGGGGTCGAGGACGATGATGGTTCGGCTTAGGAGTGGGGTTTGTGCGTGGAGAATGGGAGGGATGATGCCGCAGAGGAGCAGGGGAATGACGGCTCGGAAGGCTTGAGTGCGGCGGTGGGTCACGGCTGTTTGATTGTAAACGGCTTGACGTAAGGACAGGAGGGACAGGAGTTGGGGAAGACAACAATGGCTTAGCTACTGGTAGATTGCGGTGAGCTGGCGGTGAGGCTTGTGGGATTGATGTGGGGCGGCTAGGATTGCTGCGGTGCTACCCATTCAAATTCAGGAGAGCCAGTTTATGTGCGATGACTTTATTCACCAGGGATTGACGCATGATCCGACGATCTCGCGGCGGACGTTTGTGGTTAGCTCGGCGGCGACGGTGATGGCCGGCTCAGGAGTTGCGGCGGCGCAGGCGAAGGTGGTGGAGAAGGATGTGAGTGTACCGATGGCGTCGGGGACGTGTGACGCGGCACTGTTTTATCCGGAGGGCAAGGGGCCGTGGCCGGCGGTGCTGGTGTGGACCGATATTCTGGGGCTGAGGCCGGTGTTTCGTGAGATGGGGCGCAGGCTGGCGGCGGAGGGATATGTGGTGCTGGTGCCGAATCCGTTCTATCGGAGTGCCAAGGCGCCGGTGGTGGATGGGTCGTTCGATTTCTCGAAGCCGGAGGACCGCGCCAAGGTGATGCCGATGGCAGCGGCGTTGACGGCGGATGCCAACGTCAGCGATGCGAAGGCTTACACGACTTTTCTGGACGCGCAGGCACAGACGGACAAAAAGAGGAAGATGGGAGTGCAGGGATATTGCATGGGCGGTCCGCTGACGTTTCGGACGGCGGCTACAAGGGCGGATCGGATTGGGGCAGCGGCGACGTTTCATGGCGGCGGGCTGGTGACGGACAAGCCCGACAGCCCGCACCTGCTGATTCCGCAGATGAAGGCCGAGGTGTTGTGCTGCGTGGCGGACAATGATGACAAACGCGAGCCGGCATCGAAGGATAAGTTGAAGGAAGCGTTTGCGGCTGCTCATTTGAAGGCGACGGTGGAGGTGTTTGCGGGGTGCAATCATGGCTGGACCGTGCGGGGAAGCGAGGTCTACAACGAGGCGGGTGCGGAAAGGGCGTGGTCGGAACTGACGGCGTTGTATAAGCGGGATCTCAGCTAGGCTGGAGGTAAGGCTGACAAGAAGAGCCGCCCTTTTGAGGGGCGGCTCTTCTTGTTTGCGACGTGCGTGTCGCTAATCGAGGGCGTAGATGGCGAGGCCGCTGAGGAGTTTTGGGTAGAAGTCGGTGGATTTCTGGGGCATGACTTCGCCGGCGAAGGAGATGTCTTTGAGCTGGTCGAGGGTGATGGGCTTGATGAGGAAGGCGATGTTGGCTTCGCCGGATTCTACGAGGGCTAGGGCTTCGGCGGCCTCGCGGATGAAGTGGACGTTGCCGAGGCGGGTGATGGTCTCCTGGTCGAGGCCGAGGAGCTTGTCGAGGATGATGGAGTGAAGCTGGACGACGTCGAGCTGGGCCTGGCGGGCGGGGATGGGTGGATCAGCTTTGGCCAGCTCGGCTGCGATGACCTCGGGTTTCGCGATGAGGAGGTAGTTGCCGTCGCCGGTGGCGGCGATCATGGCGGTGCCGGTGGTGTCGGAAAGACGCCGGACAAGGTCGGATCCAAGGACGAAGTCGGTTAGTTCGGTAATAGTGAAGTAGCGGCTGGCTTTGGTGATGAAGTCGGGGGAGCTGAAGTTGTCGAGGCCGTGTACGACGCGGTGGGTGGCGAGGATGGTGATGCCGGGTGCATCCATGTTGACGAAGGTCATCATCATGGCGGCCTCGGGGAAGGGCGGGGCGGGAAGGTTGCCATTGCCGAGGCGTTCGTCTTCATCGCGAGGCTGGTTGAGGGGGAGCTTTAGCTGGGCGCTGCGCTCCTTGGCGTAGGCGACGGAGGTCTCGTAGCGGTGGTGGCCGTCGGCGATGATGAGTTTCTTGTCGCGCATGGCGGTGGCGATGAGGTTGATGAGGGTGGGGTCGGCGAACTTCCAGACTCGGTGGACGACATTGTATTCGTCGGTGATGGCGAGATCGGCCGGTTTGGCTGATTCTCCGGAACCGCTGGCGCCGTCGAAGATGAGCTTTTCGGCGGTGAAGGCTGGATCGGAGTAGAGCATGTAGATCTGCTCACAGTAGGCGCGGGTAGCTTTGAAGAGGGCGAGACGGTCGGACTTGTGCTTGGGGAAGGTCTGCTCGTGGCGGTAGACGACCTTGTCGGCGTAGTCGTAGAGATGGCCGAGGGCGATGAAGCCGCGGCGCTCGCGGACCTCGTTGGTGTGGGGGACGGTGTAGGTTTGGGAGTAACCGTAGAGAGCAGGCTCGGACTCCTCTTTGAGGATTTGATCTTTGCGCCAGGATTTGAGGGACTCAGCGGCGCGGGTGTAGCAGTTGTGGGCTTGCTCGCCGGCGGGGAGGAACTCCTGGGGCTCGGTGTCGCCGGGGAGGCGCTTGCCAAGGATGACGCGGATGAGGTTGTAGGGGCTGAGGGAGTAGTAGCGCTCCTGCATCTCGGGGGTGATCTTGTCGTAGGGCTGGGTGACGACGTCCTCCATTTTGACGCGGTTGGTGTCATAACGGAGGGCGCGGAAGGGGTAAATGCGAGCCATGCGATGTGTTTTCTCCAAAGGCAAGTACTGAATTGATTGTACGGGGGTTCGCAGGACGCGAAGGGGATGAGCGGAGCCCCTCTGTGGAAATTGGATTTACAAAGAAAAGACAACTGCGAGACATTAAGCGGCGCTTGAGGGGAATAGGCTACTGTCAATCGTGTGGGCGCGTGAGGGAGCCAGGCGGGAATCCATCGAGGAGGCCCCTACGTCAAAGTAGACAGTGGATAAAAGGCGGTGGAACGGTAACTATTTTGACCGGGGAGGACTCCAAGCTATAGAGGGCGGAACAGGTTCGACGTTACGTTGAATGAGAGAGATGCCCAGGTGGGAAGAAGATTGGACGGCGGCGCATAAGGGTCGTATAGTTTCGTGCCGGAAGGTGGCGTTCGGAGAAAGATGCAGGTTGAAGCGAGGCGGTGTAGTCTGCGGGTGGAAGTGAATTGCAGGGGTGGCGTGAGTGGCCCGGTTCCTGCATGTCGAAGCGCTGCCTGCAGGGAAACACGGGCTGATTGCGAGGACGCGATAGGCTAGGCTATGGGATACGTGAGCGGAAGTTGTTATAGAAACGGGCGAGTTGGGCGGGCGCGGCTGGCGGTTGTAGTGGCGCTCTGGTTGGCGGCGGTGCTGGGATTTGGGGCCGTGGGCGGGGTTGTGGCGTGGGCACAGGACAACCCTTTGAACCAGGTGGAGACGCCTCCGCCTCCGGCTGCTCCGAAGACGGACGAAGAGAAAAAGCCGATTATCGAGGGAGCAGAGAATGCGGCCGCGCAGGCGGCGACTCGCCGGGACGCGCGGATACGGGTAGACGTGAACCTGGTGCTGGTGCCGATGACGGTGACCGATCCGATGAACCGGCTGGTAACGGGGCTGGAGCGGGAGAATTTCGAGATCTACGACAACAACCTGCCGCAGCAGATCAAGAGCTTCTCGACAGAGGACGCGCCGGTGACGATTGGGATCGTCTTTGACCTGAGCGGGAGCATGGGGTCGAAGTTCCAGCGGGCGCGGAAGGCTTTGAGCGAATTTCTGCATACGTGCAATCCGCAGGATGAGTTTTTTGTGATTGGATTCAACGACCGGCCGGCGGTGATAGTTGATTACACGTCGGAGGTGGACGACGTTGAGGCGCGGATGGTGATGCTGAAGCCGGAAAACCGAACGGCGCTTATCGACGCGATCTATCTGGGAGTGAACAAGCTGCGGGACGCGAAGTACGACCGGAAGGCGCTGCTGATTATCTCGGACGGCGGCGACAATCGCAGCCGCTATACGGAGAATGAGCTGCGGCGGGTCGTTCGAGAGAGCGATGTGCAGATTTACTCGATCGGGATTTTCGATCAGTATGCTCCGACGACAGAGGAGCAGCTGGGACCGATGCTATTGACGGACGTTTGCGAGATGACCGGCGGACGGATGTTTCGGGTGACCGATGTGACGGAACTGGGGGACATTGCGGCCAGGATCAGCGCGGAGCTGCGGAATGAATACATTATCGGGTATCGGCCGTCTGAGGTGAAGAAGGATGGGAACTGGCGTAAATTGAAGGTACGACTGGTGCCGCCGGCAGGACTGCCTCCGCTGACGGTACACAATCGCCAGGGGTACTATGCGCCGTCGCAGTAAAAGAGTGTGGGTGAGTGAGATTGCGGTGGGGATACTACTGCCTTGCCTGGGTGTGAGCAGCGGGTGGGCGCAGGGTGTCGCTGCGGCGCAACAACCTGGGAGTGTGCAGGGACAGGTGCGGGTGGATAGAGATCCGGTGGCTTCGCCTGATCCCGATCCTCCGGCGGGCGCGGCTTCGAGCACGCCGTCCGAGACAGAGCTGGGGAAGATCGAGCGGGAAAAAGGGCGCTACACCCTGCGGACGGATGCTTACGAGGTGCGGTTGAATGCGACCGTGCTGGATGGCAGCGGGAAGTCGATACAGACGCTGGATAAGGACGCATTCAAGGTGTATGAGGATGGGGTTCCGCAGACGATCATTTCGTTCCGGCATGAGGATCTGCCGGTGTCGCTGGGGATTCTTATCGACAGCTCGGGTTCGATGTATGACAAGCGGACGGCGGTGCAGGCGGCATCGCTTGACCTGATCAAGCTGTCGAACCCCGCGGATGAAGCGTTTGTGGTGGACTTCTCGTGGGAGGCTTACATCGATGCGGATTTTACGAACGACATCAATAAGCTGAAGGATGGGCTGGGTTTCATCAAGTCGAGCGGCGGAACGGCGATCTATGACGCGCTGGTGGCAAGCGCGGACTATCTGACGAAGAACGCGAAGCATCCGAAGCAGGTGTTGCTGATTATCACGGACGGCGAGGACAACGCTTCGAGCGCGACGTTGGAGCAGGCGATTCGACGGATTCAGGATTTGGATGGGCCGGTTATTTACTGTGTGGGACTGCTATTTGGCGGTGATACGGACAGGGGCGAGGCGAGGCATGCACGGCGGGTGCTGGAGGCGCTGAGCGAGCAGACAGGCGGGGTGGCTTACTTTCCGAAGTCGGTGAACCAGGTAGACGAGATTGCGGCGGAGGTAGCGCAGGATATTCGTACGCAGTACACAATCTCGTACCACTCGACGAAGTCTCCGACGCTGGGCGGGTACAGGCAGGTGCATGTAGAGGCTAAGGGGAAAAACATGGGAAGGTTGTCGGTGAGGACGCGGACGGGGTACTTCCCGAAGGTGAACGCGGCGGCGAACAAGAGCGGTGAGGGTGTTGGAGCGGCGGCATTTTCAGATGCGGGGAAGCAGCCGAATTGAGTGAGCGCCGGCGAGGGTTTGCGACGCGTGCGATCCATGATGGGCAGGCGCCGGATGCGTTGACGGGCGCGGTGAACGTGCCGATCTATCTGACCTCGACGTATGAGCACGAGGCTATCGGCAAGCACAAAGGGCATGAGTATTCGCGGCTGACGAATCCGACGCGGGATGCGCTGGAGACGAGCCTGTGCTCGCTGGAGGGTGGAACAAGCGCGCATGTCTTCGGCAGCGGGATGGCGGCGATTACGGCGCTGTGCACGATGATGAAGAGCGGCGACCATGTGGTGTGCTCGGACAACGTGTATGGCGGTACGGCGCGACTGTTCGACAACGTGATGGCGAAGTTTGGGATCGCCTTCACATATGTGGACACGACTGTGGCGGAAAATGTGGCAGCGGCGATAAGGCCAGAGACAAAGCTGGTGCATGTGGAGACGCCGACGAATCCGATGATGGCGGTGACGGATATTCGCGCGGTGGCGGATATTTGCCATGCGCGTGGGGTGGAGTTGAGTGTGGACAATACCTTTCTGTCGCCGTATCTGCAGCAGCCGATTGCGCTGGGGGCAGATATCGTTATGCACTCGACTACGAAATTTTTGAATGGGCACTCAGATGGGCTGGGCGGTGTGCTGGTGTGTACGAAGCCGGAGCATGATGAGACGTTCCGGTTTGTGCAGAAGAGCACGGGCGGGATTCTGTCACCGTTTGAGAGTTACCTGCTGCTGCGCGGGGTGAAGACGCTGGCGGTGCGGATGAAGCAGCATGATGCGAATGGGCGCGTGGTTGCCGAGTTTCTGCGCGGGCACAGGAAGGTGAAGCAAGTGCTTTATACGGGGCTCGAGGAGCATCCGCAGCATGAGATAGCGAAGCGGCAGCAGAGCGGATTCGGGTCGATGATGTCAATTGAGACGGGGTCGCTCGAGAATGCGAATGCGTTTGCGAAGGGCTTGAGGGTGGGGGTGCTGGCGGAGTCGCTGGGCGGGGTGGAGACGCTGGTGTGTCATCCGGCGACGATGACTCATGCCGGGGTTAGGGCTGAAGAGAGAGCTCGGCTGGGGATTACGGATGGGCTGATGCGGGTGTCGGTGGGGATTGAGGATGTGGAGGATATTATTGCGGATCTGGATCAGGCGTTAGATCAGATTGCAGCTCCCTGAAGTCACCGGCGGATGATTTGCAAGCTGATGCGGAGCACGCCTTTCGTCTCACCCTCTGCTTGGTTTGTTGCCGAGGAGCTCGCGTGCGATGATCATGCGCTGGATCTCGCTGGTGCCTTCGCCGATGGTGCAGAGTTTTACGTCACGATAAAACTTTTCGGCGGGGTAGTCTTTGATGAAGCCGTAGCCTCCATGAATCTGCACGCCTTCATCGCAGATCTTGCAGGCGGCTTCGCTGGCAAAGAGCTTTGCCATTGAGGATTCCATGGTTACCTTGAGGCCTTTGTCTTTCATCTGCGCGGCGCGCATCGTCAATAGCCATGCGGCGTCCAGCTCGGTGGCCATGGTGGCGATTTTGAACTGGATGGCCTGGAACTCGCTGATTGCTTTGCCGAATTGGCGGCGTTGTTGGGCGTAGCTCATTGCGGCGTCGAGCGCGCCTCGGGCCATGCCTAGCGCGAGGGCGGCGATGGAGATTCTTCCTCCATCGAGGACGCGCATTGCGTCTTTGAAGCCTTCGCCGATTTTGCCGATGAGGTTTTCTTCGGGGATCTCGCAGTCTTCGAAGATTAGTTCAGCGGTGTCGCTTGCCCGGAGGCCGAGTTTGTTTTCTTTCTTGCCGGGGCGAAAGCCTTTTGTGCCCTTTTCGACTACAAATGCGGAGATGCCCTTTGTGCCGCCTTCTCCGGTTACGGCGAGAACTACTACGCAGTCGGCGTAGGTGCCGTTGGTGATGAAGGTCTTTGAGCCGTTGAGTACCCACTTGTTGCCGCGCTTTACGGCGGCTGTGCGCGCGCCTGCTGCGTCGGAGCCTGAGCCGGGTTCGGTTAGGGCCCATGCGCCCAGCCACTCTCCGCTGGCCAGCTTTGTTACCCAGCGCTTCTTTTGCCCGTCGTCGCCGGCGAGCATGATGTGATTTGTGCAGAGGGAGTTGTGGGAGGCTACGATGATGCCTACGCTGCCATCTACTCGCGAGAGCTCTTCTACTGCGAGGACGTACTCTACGTAGCCCATGCCGGCGCCGCCGAGTTCTTCGGGGAAGATGACTCCAAGCAAACCCATTGAGCCGAGTTTCTTTACTACGGCGTGGGGGAATTCACTGCGCTCGTCCCACTCTTTTACATGGGGCAATATTTCGCGCTCGGCGAATGCGCGGACCTCTTTTCGTAACTGTTCCTGCTCCTCCGTTAATCCGAACATTCAAGCCACCCTCGTCTCATAACTTTAACTTATATGGTCATCACTTTAAGTATGACTGTTAAAAGCTGCGTTGGGTTGTGGGTGGTTTGATGGGACCGGTGGGGATGGTCAGGGTGGCGGCGGGGACGCCTGCCGCTGTGGCGGTGATGGTGATTGAGCCGCTTGAATCGGTGGCGCGGACGATGGCGATGGCGCTGCCGTCGTAGAGCTTGCGCTGGTCGGCGTGGTAGGGGTCGTGGTCGAGGAGGTTGCCGTTGTCTACGGCGATGATGGTGGCTGGGCCGGTGGCGGCGAAGTGAACGATGGTGGTGGTGTCGGGGATTACGGTGCCGTTGGCGTCGATGAGGGTGGCGGTAATGTAGCCGATGTCATTCCAGTCGGGGGTCAGGGTGTAGGGCGGCGGTGGGGTGTTGATTGGCTTGGCGGGGCGGCGTGATCTTGAAGCGGGCTTTCTGGTTTTTGCGGCGGCTTGCTTGGTGATTTTGAGGGAGAGCGGAGATAGCGGGTCGAGCGAAGTGGTCAGGAGGAGGCGGGTGGGTTTGCCGGCGGTGCGGAGGGTGTCTTCGGCGACTGCCTGTCCGGCGGTGCGGGCTATGGCTTTGAGGGTTCCGGGTGCGTAGGGGACGGAGTAGGTGATGGGGCTGGCGTCGGGGTGGAGCTTTTGGATGCCGAGGGACTTGTCGTTGAGGAAGAGCTCGACCTCTTCGGCGTTGGTGTAGATCTCGATGTTTTCGGTGTGGGGGGACTGATTGGTCGGAGACCAATCGGTGAGGAGAGGTTGGGTGAAGCGGGTGGGGGCTGGGGCGTTGGGGGCTTCGTACCCAGGATCGGTGGGGGATTTCTGGGCGATCTGAACGCGGCGGGCTATGCGGACCATGGGGGTGGTGGTCCACCAGGATTGGCGCTCGAAGGCTCGGGCGCGGGGGAGCGCGGTGGTGAGGAGCAGGCCGGAGCCGGAGCCGATGGCGGGCCATACGCCGGCCTCGCCGAGGTAGTCGATGCCGGTCCAGAGGAACTGGCCGGAGTACTCGGGGTGGTCGCGCATGGCGAGCCACTGGTTGCGGTCGTGAGTGTTCTCGGTGCCGATGATGGCGCGGGTGGGTTTGTCGGCGTGGGCTTTGAGGATCTCTTGTTCGCGGTAGTTCTGGCCTACTACGTCGAGGAGATCAGCGAGGCCGTCTTCGTAGTCGTGGGAGACGTTGGGGCGAAAGAGGGCTTGAGTTACGGGGCGGGTGGGATCGTTGGCGTGGAAGGTGTCGACCAGGGATTTGAGGATGGGAATGGCGATTTCGGGGTGGGGGGTGTCGTGGATCTCGTTACCGGCGGAGTAGAGGATGATGCTGGGGTGGTTGCGATCGCGGCGGACGGTGTCGGCGGTGTCGCGGAGGGACCACTCTTTGAAGTAGAGGTGATAGTCGTAGGGATTCTTGCCGACGGTCCAGCAGTCGAACATCTCGTCCATGACGAGGAAGCCGAGGCGGTCGCAGAGATCGAGGAAGCCGGGGTCGGGCGGGTTGTGGGCGGTGCGGATGGCATTGACACCGAGTTTGCGGAGGGCGGTGAGACGCCGCTCCCATGCGGCGAGCGGGACGGCGGTGCCGAGGGCTCCGGCGTCGGTGTGGACGGCTGCGCCGTAGATCTTGTGGTGGACGCCGTTGAGGAAGAAGCCCTGGTTGGGATCGAAGTGGAACTCGCGGATGCCGAAGGGGACGTCTTCTTCATCGATGGGGTCGCCGTTGCTGATGATGGTTGCGGTGGCGGTGTAGAGGACAGGGTGGTCGAGGTCCCAACGGTCGGGATTCTGGACACTGGTTTCGAGGTCGAGGTCCTGTGTGGCGTGAGGCGCGATGGTGGTGGGGCGGGTGGGTGCGATGCGGAGGTGAGTTTTGTGGGGTGAGGTTAGCTCGGCGGAGAGGGAGATAGTGGCGGGGATAGCTGACTCATTTGTAACTGTGGCGCGCACATGTACGGTTGCGCTGGCGGCTGAGACTTCGGGGGTGGTGATGAAGGTGCCCCAGGGGGCGATGTGCACGTCGGAGGTGGTGATGAGGCGGACCTGACGGTTGATGCCGGCTCCGGGGTACCAGCGGGAGGCGGGTTGCTGGCTGTCGTCGACGCGGACGGCGATGGTGTTTTTGCCGGGGTGGAGGTGGGGGGTGAGGTCGTAGTTGAAGGAGACGTAGCCATACGGGCGATGGCCGAGGAGTTCGCCGTTGAGGTAGACGTCAGAGTTGGCCATGACGCCGTCGAAGGCGATGAAGGTACGCTGGCCGGGGGTGGCTGGGGAGTCGAAGGACTTGCGGTACCAGGCGACGCCAGTGGGGAAGAAGCCGCCCTGGGCTTTGGATGGGGCGTCCTGTTTGACGGGGCCGGCGATGGACCAGTCGTGGGGGAGGGTTACGGTTTGCCAGGACGCGTCGTTGAAGTCGGGGGATTGGGCGTTGGGGGTGTCGGATTGGGAGAAGCGCCAGTTTTCGGTGAATTGCTGGATGGTTCGGGCGGCGTGGGCGGGTAGCGCGAGCAGGCACAGGAGCATGATGGTGATGCTTTTGGCGGTGCTCGACATGTATCTACCCCCTCCCCGGGGTTTTGTGTGCAAAGTCTTCGAAGGAAAGACTTTAGGTTTGGACTTCGATGGGTTGAAGTGTCGGGTTAATCATACAGTCCGGCTTGCGCCGGACTGGTGGATGCCTGAGTTAATTATATCGGGGGTGTCAATGGACGGATTGTGGCTGGGGTATCTCAAATTGCTGATGGGCGCGCGACAAGGGCAAAAAGACAACGGCAAATACAGAGATTCTGGCTTCGCCAGAATGACGAACAAAAGCAAAAAGCGAAGGCAAAGGCAAAACAAAGACAGAAGCAGATCCCTACGGGATGACAAACAAAAAGACGACAAACGAAAAGGCAAGGGCAAGGGCAAGGGCAAGGGCAAAGGCAAGGGCAAGGGCAAGGGCAAAGGCAAGGGCAAGGGCAAGGGCAAAAAGCAATCGGACTACTTTGAGGTGGATGGTTTGGGCGGTTGGGGGTTGCCGTGGGCGTCGGGTGGGTCGGTGGGGTTGAATTTGCGGGCGAGGTCGGGGGTGGAGACTGCGTCGTGGGTATCGGTGGCTTTGGCTACTTCTACGCCGAAGACGTAACTGGGGCCGAACATGTTGCTGGTGAAGATGACGAGGGATTTGTCGGGGGAGAAGCGGACGTTGGGCTCCTCTTTGTAAAAGTGGTGGGACATGTTGACGAGGTGCTCGGATTTGAGGACGCCGGGCTGCCAGAAGTCGGGGCTGTTGAGGGCGCCTTCGGTCCCGCCGATCATCTGGGGGTGGAAGAGCTCGATCCATTCGCCATCGGTGGCGCGGGCGACCTGGCCGGGATCGCCGCCGTCGCCGGTGAAGAGGTCGAGATCTTTAGTGAGGTTGAAGTGAATGGACCACTCGTTGCGCTGCATGTGGTAGGCGGTGCGTCTGCCGGTCTTGAGGTTATAGCCGGCGAGGAAGAAGTCTTCGCCCTTGGGGTACTGCCAGTCGTACCAGATGGTCTGGCCGTCGAGGCCCCAGAACTCGTGGCCGGCGATTTCCATGAGCATGGTGCGCTTGTGGATGAGGGTGTTGTGGGTGCCGTCGGTGTGAATCATCCAGATGCGGTCGACCTTTTGCCAGGGGCCTTCGTGGCAGTACATGAGGAGGGTGGGGTCGGTGGGTGAGAAGAGGAGGTGGTTGACCCAGTCGGTGGAGTGGAGGAGGGTCTTCATGGCGCCGGGCTTTTCACCGTTGGGGCCGGGCTCGAGGCGGAGGGTGAAGAGGACCAGCGGGAGACGGGCGGCAAGGCGGTCCTCCATCATCTGGCCCTTGTTGTCGGGCTGGTAGTGCGGACCCTGGGTGGCGCTGGCGGTGCGGTTGGTTTGCTGGGCGGCGGCTGGGGTGTTGGGTGCGGGTGCGGCTGGCGCGGGAGTGCGCGCGTTGGAGCCGTACTCCTTGCCGGGGGCGTCGCTTTCGAGGTAGGTGCCGGCGGCGAGGGTTTCGTCGGCGTTGACGCTGACTATGCTAATTTTGGCGGGGAGATCGGTGAGCTTGCGGATGGCGCCGGTGTAGACGTCGGCTTTATAGACGGCTGCGATTTTGGTTGTGGGGTCGAGCTGAGTGTAGAAGACGCTGTTGGTTTTGGAGCCGACTACGAGGGCGTGGGGGTTCGCGGCGCCGGCGCGAGGGGCGTTCGGTGCATCGGGATTTTTGGATGGATTGGGGACGACGAGGCGGGTCTTGCGGGTGGCCAGATCGAGGGCGTGGATGCCGTCGGGGGCGGTGTAGATCATGGTCTTGTGGTCGGGGGTGTAGGCGTTGACGTTGAAGTAGAAGCCGCCGGAGTTGGGCTCGGGGCTGAGGCGGTAGACGCGGTGGCCGGTATCTTTGTCGACCCAGGTGGTGGGGATGGGACCGGCTGCGTTGGGGGATTCGGCGGGGGCGACGATGGTTGAGAGGGCTAGGGTCGCTAGAGTAATGAGGAGGGTGGTGCGGGTTCGGCGGGCCATGCGCTTACTCCTGGGGGTGGTTGCAGTCCTAAAGATTGAGGTGCGCGGGTCGGCTGGAGGTACGACCAAAGCTGATGGGGCGCGAGATTTTTATACACCGCGGGAGGTGCAATTGGGAAATGATTCCTGTCTCGAATCTCTGCGGGTGCATGGGCGGGGGATAGGAGAACATACCCCAGGGGCTAAAGCCCTATTCTTTCGCTTGCTTGAGAGACCCAAGGAGACCCGACGCTAAAGCATTGGGCTACCAGCCTTGGGGTACCTAGAAGCAAAGCATTGGAATCCTGGTTGACCAGATCCATTCGATTAAGAGCGTAGGCAAAGCGCGGTATGCGTTCTACCATAGGAAGATATGACCGAAACGGCTACGCAGGGCACTCTGAGCGCGGCGGGACACGCTGCGAAGTACACGCGGAACAATCCTTATATGTCGACGGTGCTCTATAACGAGCTGCTGACGGGCGTGGGCTCGGAGAAGGAGACGCGGCATATTGAGCTGGCGCTGGAAGAGGGAATGACATATACGCCGGGTGATGCGGTGGGGATTCTGCCGGAGAACCGGGAGGAGGCGGTGGCTGAGACGCTGGCGGCGTTGGGGTTCAAGGGCGATGAGCGCGTGCTGGATCATTACAAGGTGGAGATAAGTCTCGAAGAGGCGCTTCGGACTCGATTGCAGATCGGGAAGCTGGCACGGGCGAGCGTGAATCAGCTGGCGAAGCTGGCGCCGGGGTTCGAGGGGTTGAAGCAGATGGCCGGGCCGGAGAATAAGGCTCGCGCGGAGGACTACTGCTGGGGCAGGGAGCTGATGGACCTGGTGACGGACTTTCCGGGTGCAGTGAAGGAGCCGCAGCAACTATTTCAGGTGGTCGCACGGTTGACGCCGCGGATGTACTCGATTGCTTCGAGCCAGCTGCAGCATCCGAATGACGTGCAGACGACGGTTAGGGTGGTGCGGTATGAGTCGCATGGGAAGCGCAGGCAGGGTGTGACGAGCGGGCATCTGGGTGAACGAGCCGGGGTGGGTATGACGATGCCGATCTTTCTGCATTCGAATGCGAGCTTCAGGATGCCGCCGGACCCTGCGGCGCCGCTGATTATGATTGGGCCGGGGACGGGGATTGCGCCGTTCAGAGCGTTTCTGGAGGAGCGGCAGGCGAAGGGCGAGCCGGGACAGAATTGGCTGTTCTTCGGCGAGCAGCGCGAGAAGCTGGACTTTCTGTACAGAGACCAGTTTCTGGCGATGCAGAAAGATGGCGTGCTGACGCATCTTGATACGGCGTTCTCACGAGACCAGAAGAATAAGGTTTATGTGCAGGACAAGATGCAGGAGAAGGCTGCGGAGCTGTTCGACTGGCTGGAGCGGGGGGCTTACTTCTACGTTTGCGGGGATGCTTCGCGAATGGCGAAGGACGTGGAGATGGCGCTGCTGGATGTGATAGCGAAGGGGTCGAATGGGACGCTGGAGAAGGCTACGGAGTATCTGGCGGAGATGAAGAAGCAGAAGAGATATCAGCGGGACGTGTACTAGGACGCGATTACTCTGCCAGTACAGAGGCGAGGGGTTCTGACTGGGTCGCTATGGTCTTCATGGTGCGCAGGGTGACGAGCTGCGACTGGACTTTGGCCCACTGCTGCGGGTCCTTTTTGGTGGTGATGGGGGCACTGGGGTTGGCGTAGTAGGCGAGGATGTCCTGCTGAAGTGCGAGGGGGATGACGTAGGCTGGATTGCTGGCGCTCTGCGTGACGATGGCATCGAGGAGTTTGGCGTAGGTTTGATCGGTTAAGGGATAGCCGCCGGGCTTGACTACTTCGCCGGTGTCAAGGTCACGATTGGTTACATATTGACCGATGTTGTCGTAGTTGGTGAGAGCCACGCGAAAAGCCTGCATGGTGCGCGCGAGGGAGTGGATGTACATCTCCTCGGTTTGGGGCGTTGGGCCCTTGATAGCGAGCATGGAGAGCGGGCCGAACTTGGGGAGGATGAAGATGAAGCCGGCATACATATGCGTTCCGAAGCCGAGCTTTCTGCTATAGGCCTTCCAGTTGTCTTCGGTGGCGGCCTGGAGGAGTTCGGTGCGAATCTGGTCGAAGTCGTCGTTGCGTACGTCGGCGGGGAAGGACTTTTTGTGGAGAAGGGTCTCCGCGGTGGCGATGTGGGGGATGAAGCTGCGGACGGAGTTGCGATAGATACCTATAACCCGCTCGTGGTGGCCGATTGTGCCGGTGAGGCTAAGACCGTAGGTCTCGTAGAAGGCGGTGCGGAGGAGTGGGCCGGGGACTTCCAGGCCGACATGCTTGAGATAACCGGCGGGGGCGAAACGGCCTTTGCTGAGTTGGTTGATGTCGAAGGCGAACTCGGTCTGGACGTGAGGGTGCGGGCCCTCGGCGTAGTTGACGACATCGCCGTACTTTTCTTTCAGTCTGGGGAACTCGATTGGGACGGCTTGATTGACGGCGTATCCGTGGCCGAGGTTGTCGCCGATGTAGTGGGAGAGAGCACCGATGGCGAAGGCGAGGTCGTTGGCGTTCTGGGCGTTGCGGAGGAGGCTGAGGACGAAGTCTCCGCTGCGGACGTAGTGGGTGAGGTCGGAGAAGAATTCGTTGCCGTAGGGGTAGTAGCCTGCATCCTGAATTGCGGAGCCGCCGTAGGCGTAGGCGTGGGCATCATCAAGCTGGGCCTGGGTTAGGTTGGGGTAGTGTTTGAGGAGAATGGGGCGGATGGACTGCCGCCAGGCGAGGTCGATGATCTCCTCATGGGTCTGGACTGAGTAGGGTGCACCGCTGCGCGGGATCAGGATAAGGGCGAGGAGGCAGAAGGTGCGCCAAAGATAGAAGGACTGCGGGCTCAGCACGGCTGAGTGTAGACGACGCGAGGATGGGAAGGCTATGGGCAATGAAGGCCGCTCCGGAGTTTGATGATTGCGCCGGCTAGTCGGGGACTGTCCAACCGGCGATGGTTTTGGCGAGGGTGGCGTGGTCGGTTGACTCGGTGGAGATGGCTTTGGCCATGATGGGGAAGGCGGCCTGGACCTCGGGGGTTTTGGCCCAGATGGGGACGTCGGCGAGGGTGTAGCGGTAGATGACGCTGGTCTCGGGGAAGCCATTTGCGGGAGCGGGCGGGGTGAAGGAGTCGATGGCGGTGACGTTGCGGTGGCCGTAACAGAAGCGCGGGGCATAGCGGTTGCCGGCGGTGGTGAGGGTGTAGCGGCTGGACTTGAGGCCGGTCTCTTTGCCGATGTCGAGGAGCTGGGCTTTGACGAGGGAGTTGAACTGCTTGATCTGTGCGGGGTCGGAGGTCACGAGTGGGAAGCGGGGGGCGTTAGGGAAGAGGCACTCGTTGTGGTCCAGGAAGTGGGCGTTGAGGGACTGGATGAAGTTCTCGGGCTTGGCGGCGGTTTTGGAGTTGCAGCCGAGGGCAAGGGCGGCGAGGAAGATTGCGGCGGCTGGCCGGAAGATGCGCAGGGATAGAGTCCGGGATGGGGAGGCTGGGAGTCGAAGGGTCTTGGCGTTCGTTTTTTTGTGAGTCACTCGTCTCATCTCTTTGGAATGTTCTGAAATGCCTGATGGTTGGATGCTGAAAGACGTGGTTGCGGGGACGTCCTGAGGCGCGGGTGCGGCTGCGGGTGTGGGAGGATGGAAGGATGGCTGAGTTCGAGAATACAGCGCGAAGGGACCGGGTAGCGAGGGTTGTATTTGTGGGGGTCGCATTGGTTATTGCCGCGGCCGTTTCGTATCCCTGGCCGCGACGGTCGGCGCCTTTGATTGCGGTGAGCGAGAGGAAGGCGTTGCCGGCGGTTGAGCTGGAACAACTGGATGGCGGGAGGTGGCGGTCGGTGGAGCACAGGGGGCAGGTGGTGCTGATCAATTACTGGGCGAGCTGGTGCGGGCCTTGCAGGATTGAGACTCCGGGGCTGGTGCGGATTGCTGCGGATACGAAGGATGTGGCGGTGGTGGGGATCTCGATGGATGTGGGGGATCGGGCTCCGGTGCGGAGCTTTGTGAAGCAGATGCATATCTCATATCCGATTGCTTTTCCAGAGCCGCTGTCGCAGGAGGCACAGGCTATGGTGGGGCTGCCGACTACGATTCTGGTGGATAGGGAGGGACGGGTGGCTAAGACTTATGTTGGGGAGACTAGGGAGGGGGAGTTTCGGGCGGATGTGGGGAAGTTGATGGGGGAGTAGAGGCAGTTGATAGTTGTCAGTTGTCAGTTGGTTTGGGTGAGTTTGGTGGGGTCGGTTTTGATTTGGATGGGGGTTTCGGGTAGGTGGAAGGTGGATTGGGGGTCGGGGTGGGCGGGGTTGAAGTCGGGGACGTCGGGGGCGAGGAATTTTGTGATGGGAAGGTTGGCCTGGCGGATGCCGTGGACTACGCGCGGGCGAGTTCGTAGGCTCCGTAGGTGTTGAAGTGGGTGTTGTCATTGATGGGGTCGGGCTGGTTGGGGAAGGTGTTGGCGGGGTAGTGCATGAAGGCGTGGATGGTGGCTTCGGGGCCGAGGGCTTCGAAGAGGGTTTTGGACATGGCGTTGAGATCGATGAGGGCGACGTGCTGCTCGGCGGCGAGCTGGCGGACGGCTTCGGGGTAGTCGCCGAGGGAGTTGGTGATGTGGCCAGAGGCGTCGAAGGTGTTGCGGTTCATGGCGGTGACGAGGACGGGTGTTGCTCCGGCGGCGCGGGTTTTGGCGATGTATTCGGTGAAGAGGCGCTTTGTATTCGGCGATGGGGACTACTGGCTCGTGGGTCTTGGGGTCGACCTTCTGGTCGTTGTGGTTGAACTGCATGAAGAGGTAGTCGCCGGGCTGGATGAGGGAGAAGATCTTGGCGAAGCGCTGTTCGCAGACGAATGATTTGATGGTCTCGCCGGACTCGGCGTGGTTGGCTATGACGATGCCGGGGGTGAAGAAGCGTGGGAGCATCTGGCCCCAGGCGGCCCAGGGTTCGATGTCCTGATCGACTACGGTGGAGTCGCCGGCGAGGTAGATGGTGGGCTCTTTTATTGGTTCAATCGCTTATGGAGCGGATGCTGGGGTGGTCGCCGTTGAATTCGAGGGTGAGCTTGGGGTCCCAGTCGAGGTTGCCGATCTCGCGGGGTTTCAGGTGGACTTGGCCGGAGGTGCCGTCGGGTTTGGTGAACTCGGGGACGCGGACGTTGACGTCGAAGGATGCGGGTGACGGATTCGTCGGGTTTGGTGGAGATCTTTTCGAGCATGAGGCGGCGGGCTTCGGCCTTGACGGTGGTGGTGGAGGCTTGCGGGCCTCCGAGGACTACGGTGACTCGATAGCTGCCCTCGGGGATGGGGACGGAGAAGAAGAAGGGCTTGGCTGAGGTGCAGGAGTTTCCGCTTGAAGTCTTCTGGAACGGTGTTTAGGTCGAAGCCGGCGGCGTCTGGGTGTAGAGGGATTTTTGGGAGAGGGTGGCGAACATGCGGTTGGCGGGGCCGCAGGCGTACTTCATGAGGGCGGGATTGATGGGCTGGGCGTGGGTCGAGGTGGTGAGGAGGAGCGCGCAGGCGAGGATAGGCAGACACCGGAGGGCTGTGGAAACCCATGTCTGAGAGTCCGGACCCTTCAGCAGGCTCAGGGCAGGCTTTCGCGCATCCGGATTGGTGGCGGTGCGGCGCTTGGCGGTGCTTGGCATTACCCTCCCCCCCCCCGGGGGTTTTGTGTGCAAAGTCTTCGAAGTAAAGACTTTAGGCTTGGACTTCGGTTGACCGAAGTGCGGGGTTAATGGTGCAGTCCGGCGTTAGCCGGACTGGTGAATGTCTGTATTAATTATAGCGGGGGTGTCAATAGATTGGTCTCGGAAGATGAGATAACGGTGAGCTTAGTCCTAGATGCGAAGGCATAGATTTGAAGGTCTAGATTCGAACTTGCTGATGGATCAGACCTCGAGATTAGAGCAAACATCTCCATCGAAAGAGTTGGTCGTCACATGCGCGTTTCCCATTACCGATCCAAAACACTTACGTCAAAGAGCGCATTGGCCTGTTAGCGTCAATCGAGGGTTGCTTCCGGATTGCCGGTCATCCTCCCGGATCTTTGATTCGGTTGCGGAACACTCAGAGAAAGCCGTTCGCCGGAATATGTTAACTGATGAGTGGGGAAAACAGAGTGATCGACTGCAGAGCTGCGACGAAGAACTATGCCTCTAAACCCGTTCTCCGAGGCATACACCTCGTTGTAGAACCTGGCATTTGTGCCCTATTAGGGGCCAACGGTGCCGGCAAGTCCACGCTGCTACGCCTGCTCTCAGGATTAGAGGAGCCAGACAGTGGTTCCGTGTTCATCGGCGGACTGGGTTTCCGGGATCATGGAGTTAGAATTCGGCGGAATTTGGGTGTACTACCCGAGGGGCTCGGGCTGTTCGAGTCTTTGACGGTCATCGAGAACCTGATGGCAGTTGGACCCATTTATGGACTCACGAAGAGCGAAACAGCAGATCGAGCAGCGGACCTGCTAGGGCTGCTCGATCTTACACAAGGACGCCACACCGTTGCACGCAATTGTTCGTTCGGCATGCGGAAGAAGACCGCCTTGGCCATGGCCCTCCTGCACAAGCCGAAGGTTTTGCTGCTGGATGAGCCGTTTGAAGGTATTGATCCCGCATCGTCCGCGGTCATTGAGATGCTGCTTGGCCAACTCTCCAGCGATGGCGCTACGATCTTGCTCACCTCTCACATTCTGTCAATCGTGCAGAAGATAGCCACCCGCGTAGTCATTCTTCACCAAGGTCGAGTTGAATCAGATTTCAGCCCGTCCACGGCAGACGAAGGAGTTGAGGAGGTGTATTTCAGCATCGTTGGCGAACCACAGCCGGAGGTGCTGGATTGGCTCAGATCCTAGCCCTTCTGTTCTTGTTGAAGAAACTGATGTTGAAGGAACTGAGCAGCTTTTCCTCCGTGCGTTTCAACAACTTCCTGTTCTCCATCCTTTTTATTATGGCCGCGGGTTTAGAAAGCAGGGCACCGAAAGCAGCATTCTGGAGTACGCTCTTCTTTCAAATTGTCCTCCTTGCGCCTCTGCTCGTTACTTTTTCCGTAGATACACAGCATAGGTTGCCCCCGGAGCGAGTCGCTACGTGGCCGCTGACACGTACACAAAGACTCTTGCTCAGTTCCGTAAGTTTTGCGTCGAATCCATTATTTATAGTGTTGTTTTTTGGCTACCTGTTCTGGATGGGCCTAGCCGCGGGTCTCTTTTTTGTTCTACTGGCACTAATCGTCCATGGGACGGTATACGCCGTTGGCCGTCTCCCGTTCGAGCTAAGGACGCCTGCAGGTCTCAACATCTCAAGGACGCCCTTGAAGGTCGGCGGAATCGCGCAAGAAATGTGGCGGGAGCTGCAGGGAACCCTAGACTTTTGGACCGCGCTGCTTATAGCTGTTAGCGGAACCCTTTATCGACTGTTCGGGCGGGCACCAGAGCCCGAAGCATTTCCGATGCTGTCGTTATTCGTGGGTATCGCAATGAGCACGATTGGGCAACGCATGCTCCGTCTGGATGAGGGGCAAGCATTGCTGCGCTATCGTCTCCTACCGATAGCAGGTTGGAAGCTGCTCGTCACGCAGGACATGACTTTCCTGATCCCGCTTGCCGTCATGGTTTCACTCCTAAGTCTACGGACAGGCATTGCATTTGGCTTGGTCGCTATCGCGGTCGGGCGATACCCGTCGCTGAGGCAGCGGGCGAACCAGCGTAGATGGCGTTTTGTCGGAGGAGATCCACGTTTCGGGGTAGGACAGGTGCTCTTGGGTGGATTCGCTGGAATCGGAGCAGCGAGGACGGGACTCTGGGTCCTGGCCGTTGCCTTCGCCATCTATCTGGTTTCCATATTCTGGGGCCAAATGCTCTGGAAACGCTCCCTGGCTGCTTAGTCTAATTCTGGAATGATGCAAAATCGTCAATGCGCTCATCGAGTGCAGATTGATAACGACAAGTCGGCTTGTATAGAGCCGCCGCTCAAGTACAGTGAAGATGTGCGAGTTGCCATCATCACGGGAGCGGCGCAGGGGATCGGGCGCAGAGCTGCCGAGGTTCTGGGCGAGGCTGGTTATAGCCTCCTACTGCTCGATATGCAGCCTTGTGAAGCCACGCTCTCTGCGGTGCGCGCGGCTGGCGCCGACGCAGAAGAGCTGATTGGCGACATCACCGACGAGGCTTTGATTGCGCAGGCCGTCTCCCTTGTCATGCAACGTTGGGGGCGTGCCGACGTGCTCGTCAACAATGCAGGCATCAGTTTTATTGCTCCTGCCGAGAGCATTGAAGCCTCAGCGTTCCGCCGAGTGCTTGAGGTGAACCTCGTCGCGCCCTTTGTTCTCTCGCGGGCGTTCGGCTCGATGATGCTGGCACAGGGCGAGGGCAGCATCGTCAATGTCGCCTCCATCGCGGGTCTTGTGGGTGTCAGCGACCGCACCGCCTATAACGCCTCCAAGCACGGCCTCATCGGGCTCACTCGCACCCTTGCCGGAGAGTGGGGCGGGCGTGGTGTTCGTGTCAACGCAGTTTGTCCGGGCTGGGTCAAAACAGAGATGGATGTCGCCGACCAAGCGGGCGGCGGCTACACCGATGACGACATCACCGGTCGCGTTCCTATGGGCCGTTTCGCGCGCCCCGACGACATCGCCCGCGCCATCCTCTTCCTCGCAGACCCGGCCCAGAGTGGCTTCGTCAACGGCCAGGCGCTTGCGGTTGATGGCGGCTGGACCGCAGATGGAAGCTGGGAGAGTCTGCGTCTGCGCAAGCGTTAGCGGCTTAGAGTTGGAGCACATCTCAGGGCTAATGAGGGTGCTGAAAGATTCATTGGTGGCTTGGAAGCATTCCCTCAGTGGCTAAAGCCACATTGATTTATTGCGTTTACGGAGCGGGTGAAGCCGCTCCCCTTCAAAACAACCACTTTTCAGCAGCCTCTAAAGCCACATTCAAGCGATTAACCCTACGGCGCGGCTGAAGCCGCTCCCTTAAGCAAAACAGAGTTTTTCAGCGGCCTCTAAAGTCCACTTTTTGCCGATCTAGAATGCCTCAGTTATTCAGAGCTCAGGGAAGTTGCCGTCTGGATTCAGAAGTGCCTGAGGGGTTGGGTCGATGTCGACAGGCATCGATGGTGTCTCTCCAGGGTGAGACGCTCGGACACGAGTATGTGGTCCAGGCTCAGGGTGTTTTTGATCCGCACGATGCGCAGGTCGGAATCGTTCTCATAGATGAGAGAGCCGATGGCGCGTTCGAGGGCTTCACGGTCGGTATCAAAATAGAGTGGAATTTTTGCACAGGCGAGGCCGAGCGAGGTGAGGGTGTTGGTGTAGGTGTACTCACGATTAATAGCGTTGACGGCGCGGGTCGTGGTGAAATCCGCCAGACCGATTCCGATGGCGTTGCCATTTGTCGCAGGAGTCAAATCGCGAACGAAGATTCTGCTGATGTGAATCTCCGTGGCTGCCCTGCGGGCGCAGAGATGAGATGTAGCCGAAGACCCCACGGCCGATGACGTTCGTATCCATGCCAGAGCCGCTGATCTCCTTACCAAGCTCGTCGACGATGAGGAGATCTATGTCGGAGAAGGGGAGGCGCGGCAGGAGTTGCTGCGACTGGAGGAAGAGAGCATCCTCTTTCTCGAGAATCTCATCGCCACGGATAATTTGCAGGTCGTGGGTCTGGTGATGCTGGTCCTCAAGAATGGCTACGGCGAAGAGGACAGGCACCTTGCTGAGAATGACCTGTGCCGATTCCCGGATGGCGGCCTCATGCCCGATTTGGCTTGCCGCCCGATGGGCGTTTGCGGCGCCGACGTGCTTGCCGAAGCCGATAACGAGCATTTTCTGGATTCCGCTGCCGAGTTTTCCGAAGAAATCCGTATGTGGCTTGATCCTATTGATAATGACAATGGCATCGGCCTGGAGAGCGGCTCGGCTGAAGACGATGGGATAGCTGTCTCCGAAGGCGCCGATCGGGTCGACGTCCATGCTGGTTTCAAAGGAAACGCCAGTTGACTCCGGTGTGACGCCGTATCCGGCGAGGATGTTCTGCTGACCGGAGGGCGTGGCTCCTCCATGGCTGCCCATAGTGGGAATAATGAAGGGCTCTGCTCCGTACTCGCGAAGAAGATCGATCACAGAGCGGACGATCTGAGCGAGGTTGGTAATGCCGCGGCTTCCGACTCCCACTGCGACACGCATGCCAGGATGAATCTCAGGTCCAAGCGATTTGCGGTCAAAACCCTCGCGAAGGATGGCTCCAATATCGAGCGACCGCGACGCTGGATAGCGCTGAGAGAGATGAAACATCTTAGTCAGGCTTGGAAACATGGCGGCAATGTTCATGGCTTCATGATTGTAGCCAAGAGGCGGAATTAAAAGATGTGGGATTAGAAGTGGAAGATGAGATCGCTGGCGGCGGTGAATTGGTTGTATGTGGGTGCCGTTGTTGTAGGCGGGGCGATCCCAGGCGTGGTCGAAGCGGATTCGGGGCGGAGCTGGACGGTGGCGCCGAACCAGTGGTTCCAACTGATGGTGTTTTCGGAGTAGCGGTTCTGGTAGCCGGTGCGCTGGCCCTTTTTGTCGTCGAGGAGATCGCTGCGGAGGCCGATGAAGTCGTGGGGGGAGAGCTCGATGTTGAGATAGTTGACGACGGCGAACTCGGGGGCGGTGCAGCGGAGTTCGCCGGGGAGGCACCAGGCGCCGTTGGTGCCGGGTTCGGGGGCGATGGGGCCGAAGACGGAAGGGACGTCGAGCTCGTACATGTACCAGGTTTCGGTGGCCATGTGGAGGGTTTTTGAGAACTTGTGGTACCAGGTGATGTCGTACTGCTGGAGGTTGTTGAAGGCGTATTTGCCATCGTTGATGCCGTTGGCGCAGAGCGTAGATGTTGTCGTTGACGGAGTGGGTGGTGTAGCTGACGCAGGCTGTGCCGGAGGGTTTGGCGTCGGGGGTCCAGAGGGCGACGTCGTGACTGGCGGTGATGCCGAGTTGGATGAGCCATTGGTCGTATAGTTTGATGGTCGCCAGCGCTCCGGTGTCGGTGAAGGGGTCGATGACGTAGAGGAGGGAGTGGCTAAAGAAGTAGTTGTTGGGAGAGAGCTGGGCTTCGATGCCGGGGATGGAGATGTAGCGGCCGATGCGGAGGTTCATGCCCTGTGCGACGTGGGGGAAGTAGATGTCGACGTACTCGAGGGCGGGGTCGAAGCCGTACTGGCGGTTGTGCACGATGAGCTGGTCGGAGAAGTAGCCCTTGTTGGTGGTGTAGCGGTAGTCGGTGCCGTAGAGGGCGGTGAGGTGGAAGCCCCAGTCGATGTGGTCGCGCTGGACGGTGTCGGGGAGGCGCTCGGCGTAGAGGACGGCTTGATTGAGCTCAAAGCGATTGGAGTAGAGGTCGTTGCCTTCGGGGGCGTTGCGGCTGGAGGAGGTGCTGAAGTTGAGGGTGGGATCGAGCCAGCCGTAGAGCTTGAAGCGGGAGCGGGCTTCGTTGATGGCGGTCATGAGGGGGTAGCTGTTGGTGTCGGGCTCGCCGATGGTGGGGGAGCCGCCGTAGGACCAGTCAGAGGATGGGAAGGGCGGGGCATCGAGCGGCGATGGGAGGCCACGACGGGCAGGCGCGGGTGAGGGTGGAGCGTTGGGATCGGGGCGCCAGTCCTGTTTGTAGAAGTCGGCCCAGCGGACGAAGAAGTTTGGTGATGGGGCTGGTGGCGCTTCGGGTGTGGGGGTCTGGGCGCTGTTTTGGGGTTTAGCTGATGCCCAGAGAATCGAGAAAGCGAAGGCGGCGATGGCTGCCGTTTGGCGGGTTCTCCGATTCTTGCGGGATGTCATTGCTGCTCTTTGAGGAGTGACTCGTAGGCGGCGATCTGGTCGAGGGTGAAGGACTGCATGTCGGCGCCGGACGTGGTGGGAGCGGTACCACTGGACGAGCCACTGGAGGGCGGTTTCGAGGTTGAGGTGCGGGGTCCAGTCGAGGTCGGCGTGGGCGCGGCTGGCGTCGAGCTTGAGGTAGTGGGCCTCGTGGGGGCTGGGGGATTTGTCGAGGACCCAGGAGGCGTCCGTCGCCCCAGAATGCGGTCATGCGTGTCGGCGATCCAGGAGACGGGCTGGGCATCGGATTCGGCGGGGCCGAAGTTGTAGGCGGTGGCGTAGCGAGCGGCGTGGGTGCGGTCGGGGGTGAGGAGCTTTTCGGCGAGGAGGATGTAGCCGTGGAGGGGCTCGAGGACGTGCTGCCAGGGGCGGATGGCGTGGGGGCTGGCGGATGAGGACGGGCTCGCCGGCGAGGAAGCCGCGGATGAGATCGGGGAGGAGGCGGTCGGTGGACCAGTCGCCTCCGCCGATGACGTTGCCGGCGCGGGCGGTGGCGATGGCGACTCCGTGGTGCCGCGATTTTGTCAGGGTGGAAGTAGGACTGGCGGAAGGAGGCGGCGACGATTTCGGCGCAGGCCTTGGAGCTGGAGTAGGGGTCGTAGCCGCCGAGGGGATCGGTCTCGCGGTAGGGGCGGAGCCATCTCTTTGTTCTCGTAGCACTTGTCGGTGGTGACGCAGACGACGGCGCGGACGGAGGGGGTGCGGCGGACGGCGTCGAGGACGCGGGCGGTGCCGATGACGTTGGTCTCGTAGGTGCCGATGGGGTCGTCGTAGGAGGCGCGGACGAGAGGCTGCGCGGCCAGATGGAAGACGACTTCGGGGGCGAAGTCGTGGATGGCGTGGTCGAGGGTGGCGGGGTTGCGGATGTCGCCGCGGATGTCTTCGATCTTTTCGTTGAGGCGAGTGGCGCGTGAAGAGGCTGGGGGTGGTGGAGGGGTCGAGCGCGTAGCCGCGGACGTTGGCTCCGAGATGGCTGAGCCAGAGAGCGAGCCAGCCGCCTTTGAAGCCGGTGTGGCCGGTGAGAAAGACACGCTTGTTATGCCAGAGATTTTGGCGGGTCTACCAGGTCTTCCAGGGGGCCTTGCCGGAGGCCCAGAGCTCTTCGAGTTGCTGCTTGTCGCGGAGGGTGTCCATGGCCTGCCAGAAGCCGTGGTGGAGGAAGGCGTGGACCTCGCCCTGGGCGACGAGGGCTTCGATGGGCTCGCGCTCGAACATCTGGGCGTCGTCGGTGACGGCGTCGATGACCTTGGGCGAGAGGACGAAGAAGCCGCCGTTGATCCAGCCGCCTTCGTCGTGGGGTTTCTCCTGGAAGGAGTAGACCTGGGTGTCCTTGAGGCCGAGCGCGCCGAAGCGGGCGACGGGCTGGACGCTGGTGAGGGTGACGAGCTTGCCGTGGGCTTTGATGGAAGGCGATGGAGGCGGTGATGTCGACGTCGGCGACGCCGTCGCCGTAGGTCATGCAGAAGGGTTCGTCGGGCGTCGAGGTATTTGGCGACGCGGCGGAGGCGGCCGCCGGTGCCGGTGTCGTCGCCGGTGTCGACGAGGGTGACGCGCCAGGGCTCGGCGACGGAGTTGATGGACGGTCATCTTGTTGTCGTGCATGTCGAAGGTGACGTCGGAGGTGTGGAGGAAGTAGTTGGCGAAGTACTCCTTGATGATGTAGCCCTTGTAGCCGCAGGCAGATGATGAAGTCGTTGATGCCGTGCTGGGAGTAGATCTTGAGGATGTGCCAGAGGATGGGGCGGCCGCCGATCTCGACCATGGGCTTGGGGCGGAGCGTGGTCTCTTCGCGAGATGCGGGTGCCGAGACCGCCGGCGAGGATGACTGCTTTCATTGGGTGTGCGTTTCCTTGTGAGTGTTTTTTGTGGGGACTTTAGGCGAAGTTTCATTGCATAAGTATCTTATGGATCTTCCTAAACGTACAGTCTGGTTGCCTGCAGGATCCCGGAGCGATTCCACTGAGTTTGCGTTCTGTTCCGCCTGCTCAGTGGAGCATGGAATGTAAGTACTATACTTGACTGCATACATGGCGATTTCTCAACTGCAGGCACGAGCTGTCACTGGACTTTACTCACTTACCCGCAAATCCGGCCTGCTCGATACTCCGTTGGGCAGAAAGCTGTTTACAGGGTCCTACTTTCTCTACAAGCGCTATCTGGAGGATCCGTTCGCCGGTCTCGCCCGGCAACGCCCAGAACTGTTTCGCAACGGCGACATCCTCGATATCGGCGCAAACATCGGCTATACTGCTGCGCTGTTCGCCGGGGCTGCTGATCGCGATTCGAAGGTATACGCCTTCGAGCCGGAGCCGTTCAACTTTCGTCTTCTCCAGGCGACGGTGCGGGATCGCAAGCTAGAGGGCAAGGTGATCCCTGTGCACTCGGCGTTAGGAGAGACGGATGGTGAGATTGAGCTTTGGATCAACGATCATCACCATGCTGATCATCGGATCGCGACGGACAGTCTGCTGGCCAATGACGAGCGAAGGCAGGACAAATTCATCCGGGTGCCGATCATACCGGTGGACCAATTTGTTTCCCAGTCAGGAAGGAACAGGCCCATCCGTCTGATCAAGATTGACGTGCAGGGATATGAACTCGCAGTCTGCCGAGGAATGGCTCAAACCATTGCGCAGCAACCAAACGCATCGGTAGTTATCGAGTACATGCCCGAAGCCATGCAGGATCTCGGATACGATGCGGGTGAGCTGCTGGATTGGTTTCAAGAGAGAGAGTTCAAGATGTACTCGCTGGGCAGGAGCGGAAAGCTCACGCCCGGCCTCAGTGATGAACTTGCTCAAAAGGGGTATGTCGACCTCATCTTTTTCGCGCGACGCGCTGATCTAATAAGGCCTGTATCATTGTCACAGAAAGCTAAGGATTGAATCAGGATCACCCATCAGAAAATGGCATTCGACCTCGAACAGCACAATCTCGTAGAGATTCACCAGAACCTTGAGTTCTGGAACAAAAAGGCTGTCCTCCGGAAGTCGTATTCGCAGTTCTATCGAGAGATTGCCTCACGCCTCGATCCGACGACCCCTGGCCTTATTGTGGAACTGGGATCAGGACTAGGCAATATCAAGGGACAAATCCCCCAGTGCATCACCACAGACATTTTCCCGAACCCCTGGCTTGATTTCGTCGAGAACGCGTACGATCTGCATTTCCAGACTGGAAGCGTTGGCCACTTGATCCTGTTTGACGTGTGGCACCACCTTCAGTTTCCGGGGACGGCCCTCGCCGAGTTCGCCAGAGTGCTCGCTCCGAAGGGCAGAATTATCATCTTCGAACCAGCGATGGGCCTGGTGGGACGCTTCGTATATGGCCGCTTCCATCATGAACCTCTGGGGTTGGGTGACGAGATCCAATGGGAGGCGCCCTCAGACATTTCGATACATGACTGCCCCTACTACGCGGCGCAAGGCAATGCGAGCCGGATATTTGGATCAGATGCCTTCGCTGAGAAACTACGCGGGTGGCACGTGGTGGAGATCAAGCATTTCTCCGGTCTTGCCTATGTGGCCAGCGGCGGCTTCCGAGGCCCGCAGCTATACCCAGGCGCTTTGTTTCCATTCCTCAATTGGACGGACTCCCTCTTCTCTAAGATTCCCGGGCTCGCATCAAGGATGTTGGTTGTACTGGAAAAATCAAGCCTCGAAAACAAAGACCAATGAGCAAAGAGGACAGGAACAAGCGTTCCTAAACGAGTTGACTTGGGTTCCCCGTTTTAGGATTGCTTTCCGGAAGGAGTAAGTCGGCGAACAGCGAACTCGGCATGGGTGCTCGCAGCACAGTCCCAAGCAGTATCAGCAAAATGACTGCCTTGACCGGACCTGAATATCCTAAATGGCCGTTGCGTACGATGTAGAATAAAGGAGCGACCAGGCAGGCACACGAGATAAGAATTATATAAATCGAGGTGACGGGGATTTGGACCCAGCCGGCCGCGACATCCTGCAGCAGAAACAAAAGGAATGCGCCCAATATCAGATAGACATAGATCAGCGTGTATTCGCCTGATACATATGGCAACAGAATGCACATCGTAAGATATGCCATAAACTGATTCAGTAACGGCATCCTGCGCAAGCGGAACCACCAGAGCAAGGCTGCCCCCAGCGGAACGACGATGCTGTAGATTCGCACCGCGCGTTGGATAGTCCCCCCTCATCGGCGCCATACTTCTGAGCGTAGACATGGATCGTTTGCTTCGTAGCGGAGAGGAGCGAGTGGTCGAACTGTAGATTGCTGCGAGCTAGTATGTAGTTTTTTTGAAGAAACGCAGCACTGTTCGAGCTATCTAAGGCAGCTTGCCGAATCGTCGGCCCAACCCCAGCGAGGGCCAATAGGGTTATTGCCGCAGTCGCCGCGATGGCAAACCCAAACACGCGGTATTTACGCTTCGCCAGAAACATAACAAACAACAGGCCAGGGAATATCTTCATGGAAGCGGCCAGGCTCCAAAAAATCGCAGACAAGAGCATCCTTTCCCGCGTGTATGCCACAAGCCCCAGAAATACGAGCACCCAGATCACCGCCTCAATGTTGCCGCGATCGAGGAGAAATGCCAATGGGTAGGACAGCGCCAGGGTGGACCAAATCGCGACCTGCTGGAGGTGACCGGGAGAAACCTGTTTCACGCGCGAGGACAGGCAGAAGGTTGCCACATAAAAAGACAGCAATGCGAATAACAGGTAAGCGGCTAACGGCCAGGGAAATAGACGAACAAAGAAGAGAAAAGCGTAGATGGACGGAACCGGGTAGGGATAAGGAACGACAAAATCGGTGCGGGAGAGCATATCAGGCTCCCCGAAGTGAGCGACCCGCTCGCTCAAATCCGTGAAGTCCGAAAACTCGGCTCCGGTGCAGCAAAAGGCGAGGCCATGCGTGTCAGGTTTGTGCAGAACAAACTTCCTTACCCCCACGACGCAGGAGGCAACAAGGGTCAATAGCAAAAATGCCGCTATATAGAACTTAAGAGCTGTGCGAACTGTCTCCGCTGGCCGGTCAATGGATGCACGGTCTGGATCTGCCAACCCATCTGTTTGTGCCTTATTCAGGTCGCTGTCTCCGCCTTTTGATTGAGGGCAGATACTCAACTCGACGGTGCTATGCAAACCCCGCTATGGGGTAACATAGTCACAGGTTCGATTGACGAGGCTGACCTCGCAGGGTACCTTTCCTTCATGCCATCCTCCCAGACGCACTCTCCAAAGTCAACATTCGTGACGCCATCGCAGCAACGGGCCGACTACACAGAAGAACGCAGGCGCTATTGGGAGGACTTTGCGCAGGCGTCACAGAGATGGGCGCGTTTTCGCGACTACTATCACGGCCGCCTCGCGAACATCTACAAGCTGTCCGTCCCGCCCGGAATGAGGGTTCTCGAACTTGGATGCGGAGATGGCAAACTGTTGGCTGCGCTAGAACCTGCCTACGGATACGGCATCGATCTGTCCTCGAATTTGATCGCGCAGGCGAGGCGTCAATTTCCAGGTTTGCACTTCGAAGTGGCGGATGCGACTAGTGTGCAGTTGGAAGGGGAATTCGATGTGATCATCCTTTCCGACCTAGTCAATGACCTGTGGGATGTTCAAGCCGTCTTCGAGCAGATCGCAGCTCACTGCCACCCAGGTACTCGCGTCCTCATCAACGCATATAGCCGCCTGTGGGAAGGTCCAAGACATGTGGCTGAGGCGCTTGGGATGGCAAAGCCACAGTTGAGTCAAAATTGGTTGACCGTCGAAGACATCGTTAATTTGCTTAACCTCGCTGGATTTGAACTGATTCGTGCTACTCAGGAGATCATGTGCCCAGTCCGTGTGCCGCTGCTGGACACGTTTTTTAATCGCTACCTGGTGAAGATCTGGCCATTTTCCTGGTTTGCGATAACCAACTTCCTGATCGCGCGGCCTATTCCGCGAAGGGAGGCGATCCAGGAGCCGATTGTTACGGTTGTGGTCCCTGCCCGGAACGAGGCTGGGAACATTGCGGCGATCCTGGATCGGGTGCCGCAACTCGGCGCTGGAACGGAATTGATATTTGTGGAAGGCAATTCAAACGATGGGACGTACGAGCGCATTGAACAGGAGATCGCCTTGCGCGAGGGATGTACGGCGAAGCTGTACAAGCAGCGCGGCAAAGGGAAGGGAGATGCGGTTCGCCTGGGATTCGAGTGTGCTTCGGGGGACCTCCTGATGATTCTGGACGCCGACCTGACCGTCCCCCCGGAGGATCTGCCGCGGTTCTACGAAGCCTGGCGCGGAGGGCGCGGCGATTTCATCAATGGAGTTCGATTGGTATATCCCATGGAACAGAAGGCCATGCGCTTCTTCAACCTGCTTGGCAATAAGTTCTTCAGTCTGGCCTTCTCCTGGTTGCTAGGACAAAGCGTGAAAGACACGCTCTGCGGTACTAAGGTTCTCAGCCGAGCTCACTACCAGATTATCGCTGCGAATCGCGGTTACTTCGGTGAGATTGATCCCTTTGGGGACTTCGATCTTCTATTCGGAGCCGCCCGCTACAACCTCAAGATTATTGGCCTTCCAGTGCGCTATCGAGAGCGAAAGTACGGAGAGACGAACATTCAACGCTGGAAACACGGAGTCATCCTCCTACGAATGGTACTGCTGGCATCTCGGCGAATACGATTTGTCTAGGCGTCCTGCGCCGCGCCGGTCATGCATGCTCCGCGCCCTAAATGACAACTGAGTTGAACTAGCCGTTGTAGCGCCTTCGTTGGTCCTCTGAGGTTCGAGTATTCTTTAAACATGACGGAAAAAGCAGAAGAGCTTCGGCAGCAGATTCTGGAGCTTGACGGCGGAGTATCATGCGGCGAAGCTTTCCGGCGAGGGAGTTTGTGCCGGGGAGTCGACGGTGCCGGTGTCGGGCAAGGTGATTGGCGCGGACGGATATCTGCTCGGTGGTGGATTCGGCGCTGGACGGGTGGTTTACGACGGGGCGGTTTGCCAAGGAGTTTGAGCGCAAGCTGGCGCGGTTTGTGGGGGTGCGTTCGGCGAGCCTGGTGAACTCGGGGTCGAGCGCGAACCTGGTGGCGCTGAGCGCGCTGACTTCGCCGAAGCTGGGCGAGCGGGCGCTGAAGCCGGGCGATGAGGTGATTGACGGTTGCGGCGGGATTTCCGACGACGGTGAATCCGATCTTCCAGAACCGGCTGGTGCCGGTGTTTGTGGATGTGACGCTGCCGACGTATGAGATTGATGTGAGCAAGCTGGAGGCCGCGTACAGCCCGAAGATGAAGGCGGTGATGATTGCGCATACGCTGGGGAATGTCTTCGACCTGGATGCGATTACGGCGTTCTGCAGGAAGCACAATCTGTGGCTGGTGGAAGATTGCTGCGATGCGCTGGGGTCGACCTACAAGGGGCAGCAAGGTGGGGACGTTCGGCGATATTGCGACGGTGAGCTTTTATCCTGCGCACCACATTACGATGGGCGAGGGCGGCGCGGTGATGACGGACAAGCCGATCCTGCAGGTGCTGATCGACAGCTTCCGCGACTGGGGGCGCGACTGCTGGTGCGAGCCGGGCGATGGACAACACCTGCGGCAAGCGGTTCGACTGGCAACTGGGCACGCTGCCGTGCGGGTACGACCACAAGTACACCTACTCGCATGTTGGCTACAACCTGAAGGCGACGGACATGCAGGCGGCGCTGGGGCTGTCGCAGATCGAGAAGCTGCCGGAGTTTATTGAGCGGCGCAAGGAGAACTTTGCCTATCTGAAGGCTGCGCTGAAGCCGCTGGAGGAGTTCCTGATTCTGCCGCAGGCGACGGCAGCATTCCGACCCGAGCTGGTTTGGATTTCCGATTGGCGTGAAGACGGATGCGCCGTTTACGCGCGACCAACTGACGAAGGCGCTGGAGGCGCAGAAGATTGGGACGCGGCTGCTGTTTGCGGGGAATCTGCTGCGGCAGCCGGCGTATGAAGGCTGGGAGTATCGCGTGGTGGGCGAGCTGACGAACACGGACTTCGTGATGAACCAGGTGTTCTGGATTGGGGTGTTTCCGGGGCTGACGAAGGAGATGCTGGACTTTATCGCGAAGACGAGCTGGAGTTTGTGGGGACGGCGAAGAGCGGGCTGGTGGTGGTCTAGGCGATTTACTCTCGATAGGCTGTGCACGAGGATGAATGGGATTCGCAGCGGGGACAGCGCGTTGGGCTCAAGGATAAGCATGCAAGAGGCTACAGTCGCTCGCCTGACAAAGTGGTTTCGCATCGTTGCAATTTTGATTCTGGCTGCAGGCGCGTGTTTTTACATCGTTGAGTCAATTGGGTGGCGCTGGCAGTGGGACACGTCCGTCATGCACTACTTCGCTTTCCTGATGAATCATGGCAAGGCGCCCTATCGAGACATCATCGATATGAACATGCCTGGGTCGTACTTCATGGAGAGCTGGGCGATGGCGGTATTCGGCGGCGGCGACCTTGGCTGGCGCATCTACGAATATCTGCTGCTGGCGGGCCTGACGGCTTCCACGATCCTCATTGCGTTGCCCTATGACTGGTTTGCGGGGCTGTTCGCGGGGGTTTTGTTCGCGCTGTTTCATGGAGGAGACGGGCCGAGAAACGCAGTGCAGCGCGAGGAGGTCATGACGGTTCTAATCATGGCCGGTTTTGCGTTTCTGTTTGCGGCGCTGCGCAGGCGGCGGGCGTGGCTGGTGGCGCCTTTTGGGTTTCTTGTGGGACTGGCGGGAATGCTGAAGCCGACCGCGGCTCCTCTGGGTGTGGTGGTGCTGGCAATCGCGGTGATTGAACTGAGAAGAAGGAAGGAGTCTTTGGGATCCTATGTTTGTTATGGGGTTCTCGGGTTTTCTGCGGCGGGGTTGGTCCTGCTTAACTTTTTTCTGCGCAACCACGATGCGGTTGCGTTCTTCGAGATTTCGAAGCGGCTGCTTCCTTTCTACGCATCGATGGAAAATGTGGGGTTCGGCGCTTTGGTTGGTCATGGTCTGCTGAATGGACATGGGTGGCAGGCGTTGTTGCTTATTACTCTGGTTCTGACTTTGGCCGCGCCGGATTGGAAGAATTGGGAGAAGCAGGCGCTTGTTCTCGGGATCTGCTTTGGCGCGTTTTCTTTTGTTGCGCAGCGCAAAGGCTTCGACTATCACCTATATCCATTTATGGCGTTCATGTTTTTGTGGATAGGGTTAGAGGTTGCCGGGGCCATGAGAGCGAAGGGCTGGGTGCGAGCTTTTGGCGTGGCGGGTGTTGCTATTGGCCTGTTTTACCTGCTTCCGCAGTATGCCAGGCGAATGAGTCTGGCGAAGAGTGAGACTGCTCTCGGTGACGCTCTCGTATGGGACCTCGAGAGGCTGGGGGGATCGAAGCTGCAAAATCAGGTCCAGTGCATGGACATGGTGAGCGGCTGCACGAGTGCACTCTTCCGGTTGAATCTTGTCGGGAGCTCTGAATTTCCAGGTGACATGGTGTTATTTGGGCCACCGGGTAATCCTGCGACTACTTATTACCGCGGGATTTTCTGGGATGATATCCACAAGGCTCCGCCGAAGGTGATTGTGATTACGAATGCGAGGCTGGTTCTCGATAATTCATTCGCGAAGCTGGAGCAGTGGCCGGAGTTCGTGGATTTTCTTAACTCCAATTATGACCTGGTATCGGACAGAAGTATGGGGCTGAGGACGGATGTTCCGGAGCCGCCTGCTTACAGGATTTATGTATTGAAGGCGGATAAGCAACTTGCACAGCCGGTTAGTGTGACTCGGCTAAGATAACTGCATGGCCCAGGCTTCTCAAAAGGTGATGGATGCAGGCCTGGAGACCGATACGGCGAGTAATGTGCAGAGCCAGCGTCAATGGCTGAACTGGGTGTCCGCGGGGATAACCGTTGCTGTTGTTGCGTTCGTGGGGTACGCGAGCTTTCGGCCGCTATTCTCCGGGACGCCGTGGATGCTGTTTTTTGAGGATGACTTTTTCTATTACCTGAAGGTGGCGCAGAACCTTGCTCATGGCGGCGGGTCCACATTCAATGGCATTGTTCCGACCAATGGGTATCATCCACTGTGGTTTTTGATGCTTACGGGGCTGTCGCTTATTACTAGTCGTCCGCAGGCGATCCTTGGATTTGCGGGGGTGGTTCTTTTTGTTAGCACCGTCGCTATCTACCTGCTTACGCGGCGTCTGCTGACCTGCTACGGGGTGACGCAGGTGCTTGCGTCGGCGCTTGCGGCTTATGCGACGAGCTACTGCATGAGGATACTTTTCGGGGGGATGGAGGTTGTTCTTACGGTGCCGCTGGTGCTGCTGGTGGTGCTGATGGCGCGGAGTCCGACGCTGTTTGACCGGGGTTGGCGGGGGTTTTGCTGGCTGGGGCTGGCGTGTTCGGCGATGATTCTTTCGCGGCTGGATACGGCTTTGCTGGCGACGATGATTTTGATGGCGGTGCTGGCGAACCCGGAGCTTCGCAGGCGTCTCACTCCTGCAGCGCTGGGGGGGCTTGCGGTTGGGTTTGTTCCGGTTGTGGCTTATTTTGCTTCGAATGTGCTTTGGTTTGGGATGCTGCTTCCGGTGTCGGGTGCGGCGAAGCAGCTTAAGCTCAACTATCTGCCTTCGGCGCCGGCGTGGAAGAGCGTCTTCGACCGGCCGCCATCGCAGCTGCTGAATTTTGTGCCGGTTGTGGTCGCGATTTTGCTGTTGCCGATGTTGCGTAAACGGCTTTCGGCTTTGGACCGGGCGGTGGTGTTTCCGGCTTTGATTTTTCCGTTTGTGTACGTTCTTATTCTTTCGTGCCGGAGTGATTGGCAGCTTTGGGGCTGGTACTTTTATGCATTTCGGACGGCGTTTTGTGTGAGTCTTGCGGTGCTGCTGGTGATCCCTGCGGTTCGGATATTTCTTGAGCGGCCGCTGGTGGTGGTGGCGGTTGCTTTGATTGCTGTTTTTCGTATGTCGCAACTTGCCTGGGGGGTTGGGGGGCACGAGGAGATTTATGGGGCAGCGGTGGATCTGCAGGGGTTTGCGGAGACCCATCCCGGGGTTTTTGCGATGGGGGATCGGGCAGGCATGCCGGCTTACCTGATGGCGAATCCGGTGGTTCAGACGGAGGGGCTGGTGATGGATGAGAGGTTTCTTGATTCCGTCCGGCGTGAGGAGCCGTTGGGTCAGGTGCTGGCGCGATACCACGTTCGCTACTATGTGGGATCGAGTCACGCTCCGGCGTCAGGGTGTTTTACGGCGGTTGAGCCGGCGCAGGCTGGGCCGGCGTCGCCGCATATGCGGGGGGAGTTCTGTCAGCCGCCGATTGCTACATATCATCATGGGGACATGTACACGCTGGTGTATGATCTGGGACCCCCTCCCCGGTAATTTGTGTGCAAAGTCTTCGAAGTATGGTGTTTAGGTTCGGACTTCGGTGTGGGGGGGCGGTTAGATTTGCGGAGCTGTGGGCGTGCAAGGGGGCTGCTGGAGCCTTCTGTTTGTCAAGCGGGGCTGGTCTCGGAGGGCGAAGGTGATTCGATCGGAGATTAAGGTGACGTACAGGCCTAAGGATAGTGGGGTGCCGCGCTTCTCCAATGCTTCACCTGCCTTTTTCTGCAGTTTGTCGTCGAGAACGACATCCACTCCGAGGTGCTGAAGTGCTGTAAGGATTTCTTTAGCTTCTGGGGCTTCGAGGCCAGGAAGAATCTTGTGGCCACCATCATCGGAACGAAAACGAAGGCCGTAGATGGAGCTGCCCTTCGCGGATGCGTAGACGGCAAATCGAAGGTTTTTAATGTCGCTCACCAGATAGGACTTCTTTTTCCACTTGCGGTTACGGAAGTTGAGATATGGAACTCGCGAGGTGGTTAGAGTCGTGTGATCGCACCGTAAGGTTTCGTCGGAGGGCCATGCTGCAGCGCTCCATCTAAACCCCATCCAACCTATGAAGACACCGCCAAGGAGCAGGATTGTTAGCGGAACCAGAAAGTCTGATGAGTCGATACTGGCGTTAGACATGTCGTGCCACATGCCGGGTTGGTTGTGCTTGCCGGGCAAGAAAAGCAGTGCGCACAACACGAGGATCACCATGCTTACGGAAAAGATTGCTCCGCCGAGTTTAGCGTAGGGACTGCTGGCGGATGGGTTGAGTTCCACTTCGACTGAGTCTGGTTTGATTGAGATATTGAAGTCGTTCGATGGCATGCGCTGTTGAGTTTACACGACCAGCTGTTGGGGCTTTTTGTCGAAGTCGGGGCCGAAGAGGCAGCGCTCTACGATCATGCAGAAGATGTGTTCGAGGGCGAGGTGGGACTCCTGGATGTTCATCGTCACGTTGGAGGGGATGACGATGGTGTGGTCGCAGAGGGTGAGCATCTGGCCGCCGGTGCCTCCGGTGAAGCCTATGGTGGTGATCTGCTGCTTTTCGGCTTGTTCGAGGGCTTTGACGATGTTGGGTGAGTTGCCGGAGGTGGAGATGCCCAGGAATACGTCGCCGGGCTGGCCGAGGGCTTCGATCTGGCGGGAGAAGATAGTGTCGAAGCCGAAGTCGTTGCCGGCGGCGGTGAGGATGGAGGTGTCGGTGGTGAGGGCTATCGCATGCATGGCGGGGCGGTTTGAGACGAGGCGGACTACGAACTCGGCTACGAGGTGCTGGGCGTCGGCGGCGGAGCCACCATTGCCGGCTACGAGGAGTTTGTGGCCGGAGCGCATGGCGTGGGCGGTGAGCTCGCCAATGGTGACGATGGTGTTGACGATGGAGTCGTCGGCGAGGACGGCCTGCATGGTGGCGATGGACTGGGCCAGCTGCTTCTGGATGAGCTGCTTCATGAAATGGGTGGCTCCGGGGAGGACGGGGCTGAGGGTTTCGGTGCGCAATGGAGGACCTTGGACGATCTTATCGTGGCGGGGTGAGAGACGCTAGCCGTCGGGGGAGCGGAGGTATTCGGCGGGTACGAGCGATGTGGCGCGCGAGGAAAGGTTTAGGGTGTTGAAATAGGGGTCGTGGCAAGGGAAAAGAAAAACCCGGGGCTAAAGCCCCTGATTCTTTTGGACGCATATTCAGAGGCCTAAAGGCCCCTGCTCCCTCCGAGTCGCCCTGCGGGCGAGTGGACTCGTGAGGTGATAGCGCACGACGGCGGCTTTAGCATCCTCTGAAGATCCACACTTGCCAAGCTTTTGGCGGCTTATTTTTTTGCCGCGGTGGCCTGGGCGTCTAAGATTGCGTGGAACATGGCCTCTTCGATGGCGATTTCGCGTTTGCAGGTGGCGGCGTCGATGAAGGGGTTGGGGGCTCCGGGTTTTAGTTTGGCGTACTTTTCGATCATTCCGTACTGGGAGGGGTGATCGCCCAGCTGGACGTCGCAGGGGAGCGCGTGGACTACGGCAAAGGAGTGGTTGAACTCGGCTTCGATGGCGGGGGTGATAACGGTTGGGGCGCGGAGGCTGCAGCCGAAGACTACGTTGTAAGTCTTGCTGCCTTCTTTTTCGGTGGTGGTCCAGGTGGTGCAGCCGCGGGTGTGGCCGGCGGTGAGGTGGGCGGTGAGGGTGGTGTTGCCGAGGGTGACGGTGTCGCCGTCGTGGATGATCTTGTCGATGGGGTGGTCCTTGCCGCCGGGCTTCATGGCTTGCAGGGCGGGGACGTCTTCGGCCATGACGATGACCTGGGCGTTGGTGGCCAGCTTGACGGCAGCGTCGCCTTCCATATGGTCGCCGTGGGCGTGGTTGCCGAGGAGGATTTTGGTGTCGGAGACCTTGAAGCCGAGTTGCTCGATGGACTTGAAGATGACCGGGACGTTGCGCTCGTAGGTGCTGTCCATGAGGATATTGCCCTGCGGGGAGACGATGAGGAAGGAGCTGAGGGTGCGGGTGCCGACGTAGTAGATGTTGCCGATGATCTTGTGGGGCGGGAACTGGGCGGTCTGGTCCTCGGGGGTGCCCATGTTGCGGGTGACGATGGAGAGAGGCGTCCAGGACTGGCCTTCTACGGTGACTGAGGGGAAGTCTGGGGTTTTGCCGTAACCGCCGCCGCGGGCCGGAGTGGCGGGCGTCTGGGCGGTTGGAGCCTGGGCGTTGATGGAGGTCAGGCTGGAGGCGAGCAGGATCGCCAGCAGACGGAGCAACGTTTGCGTGTGCTTCTTCTTCATCGAGGCCTCCGAGGGCGCAGGTGCAGAAGCTGAGGTATGAGAATGGCGGAAAGTGGGGTCAGGATAACATGGCGGGCAGGTTGCGCAAATGGGATTTGCGACGAGTTGAGGCTGTGCGTGCATCGGTTATGATGCGAGTTCAACTCCTTTTTCAATGTGGTTCGCTTGCTGCAACGATTGGGTTCGGCTTGTTTTGCTGGCTGATTCGAACGCTTTGGTGTTGTGGCACCGGGGCAGTCTTGAGTTTTGAATTTCGACGGAGACGACGACTATGCTGCGATCGACTGGCGTAAAGAGGGTGGGCGAAGTAGACGGAGAGCCCAGGGCTAAAGCCCTTAATGTGAGGGCTTGTTTTCGTGGGGCTAAAGAGGGTGCTGAAAAAGCCCGTTGGCCCACATTAACATTCCCTCAGGGGCTAAAGCCCATTGAAACTATTGCCTTTACGGCGGGACTGAAGTCCCGCCCCTTCAAAGCAAAGACTTTTTCAGCAGTCTCTAAAGCCCCACGCTTCCACCGAAAAGCAACGAGGTCGATTCTTCGGCTTCTGAAGCCCTACGCTTCGACCGAACTGGTGGAGGCGCCGCTTCAACACGAAGCAAAACAACAACAGAGGCGTCTTCATTCGATCTTGGAAGCGGCTGATTCGATCCTGAAAGCGGCTGCTTTGGTGATGGTGCTTGCGGTGGCGGGTGGGGTGTCGGCGCAGGAGCGGGGGTATGGGCGGTCGATGGTGGTGACGTCGAACGGGATAGTGGCTACGAGTTATGTGCAGGCTTCGGAGGCGGGGGCGCGGGTGCTGGAGCAGGGTGGGTCGGCGATCGATGCGGCGATTGCGGCGAATGCGGTGCTGGCGGTGGCGGAGCCGATGTCGGATGGGATTGGCGGGGATTTGTTTGCGATGTATCGGGATGGGAAGACGGGGAAGCTGTATGGGTTGAACGCAAGTGGAACTGCGCCAAAGGGGCTGACGGTGGAGCACCTGAAGACGAAGGGGCTGACGGGGATGGCGCAGGTGGGGATCGACTCGGTGACGGTGCCGGGGGCGGTGGATGGGTGGGCGAAGCTGCATGAGCGGTTCGGGCGGCTGCCGTGGAAGGGGCTGTTTCAGCCGGCGATCTACTATGCGCGGAATGGGTATGCAGTGCCGGAGGTGATCCACGAGTACTGGAAGCTGTATGCGGCGAATGTAATGGATGATCCGGAGACTAAGCGGGTGTTTCTGCCGGGAGGGAAGGTGCCGGAGATTGGGCAGGTGTTTAAGAATCCGGAGCTGGCGGGGTCGCTGGAGTTGATTGCGAACGAGGGAGAGGGTGCGTTCTATAAAGGGGCGATTGCGCGGCAGATATTGAAGACTTCACAGGAGCATGGCGGGGTGATGACGGCGGCGGATCTGGCGGGGTATTCGGCCGAGTGGGTGGAACCTATCTCGGTGAAGTATCGCGACTGGACGGTGTATGAGCTGCCTCCGAATGGCGATGGGTTTGCGGCACTGGAGATGCTGAACATCATGGGGCAGTTCAAGGCGTCGCCGCAGGGGCCGCTGAGTGTTGAAGAACTGCACAAGAAGATTGAGGCCATGAAGATGGCTTATGCGGATGTGAAGGAGTTTGATGGGGACCCGCGGTTCGCGAAGATTCCGGTGGAGGGGTTGCTGTCGGAGGCGAATGCGAAACGGCGGGCTGCGGAGCTTGATCCGGCGAAGGCGAATTGTGAGGTTGCTCCGGAGGCTCCCAAGGAGAGCGATACGACTTATCTGACGGTGGTGGATAAGGACGGGAATATGGTGTCGCTGATACAGAGTATTTCTTCGTTCTTTGGGTCGCAGGTGACGGTGAAGGGCGCGGGGATTCTGCTGCATAATCGCGGGGCGCGGTTCTCGTTCGATCCAAAGTCGGCGGATGTGCTGGGAGGTGGGCGGCGGCCGTTCCACTCGATTATTCCGGCGATGATGAATCGGGGGACGCAGTGGATTGGGTTTGGGATTATGGGTGGGTTCAACCAGCCGTTGGCTCATGCGCAGTTTGTTTCGAACGTCGCGGATTATGGGATGAATGTGCAGGCGGCGATGGAGGAGGCTCGGTTTACGGTGGACACGGATATTGGCGTGAAGATTGGGTGCAAGATTTTGATTGAGAGCAGGGTGAAGCCGGCGGTGCTGGAGAAGCTGACCTCGATGGGGCATGTGTTCGATGTTCGCGAGGAGTACTCGACGACGATGGGACGGGGGCAGGCGATATTGCACGACACGGCTACGGGGATGAACTATGGGGCGTCGGAGCCGCGAGCGGATGGGGCGGCGGTGCCGGAGGGGCCGAAGCTGCCTAGGTAGTTGCTAGTTGCCAGTTGTTAGTTGACAGTTGCTAGTTGGTTCCGTAGACGGGGATGGATGCTCCGTGGATTACGCGGGACTGGTTGCTGCAAAGGAAGAGAATCACGGTGGCGAGGTCTTCGGGTTTGGGCCAGGTGGAGTAGTCGGCGTTGGGCATGGCGGCGCGGTTGACTTCGGTGTCGATGATGCTGGGGAGGATGGAGTTTACGCGGATGCCGGTGCCTTTGAGATCGGCGGCGAGTGAGTCCATGAGGGCTACGGCGGCGGCCTTGGAGGCGGCGTAGGCGGAGGCGCCGGCGGCGTGGTCGACGGCTGCTTTGGCGGCTACGTTGACGATGGCGCCGTGGCCCTGTTTTACCATGATGGGCGTGGCGGCGCGGGTGAGGGCGTAGCTGGAGTGGAGGTTTAGCGAGAACATGCGGTCGAAGGTCTTGGGGTCGAGGTCCCAGAGCTTGATGCCGCCGGCGTAGCCGCCGACGGTGTTGACGAGGGCGTCGAGGCGGCCGTGGGTGGTGAGGATTTGGCCGACTAGCTGGTCGGTGGCGGTGGGGTCGGTGACGTCGACGATGTGGCCTTCGAGAGACGGGGCTTTGGTGGCGGCTGCGGTTTTGAGGGTGGCGAATTCTTCGGGGTTGCGGTAGGTGACGATGACTTTGGCGCCTTCGGTGAGGAAGGCAAGGGTGACGGCGCGGCCCAATCCGCCGGTGCCGCCGGCGATAAGAACGATGGTGTCGGAGAGGTTGAGGTTCATGGGGTGATGATAGTTCGTGGGGCTTGCTGTGGGAGGACAAGCAACAGCAAAAGCGCTTTGGCTGGGATGAATTATTGGTAGAGAAGCGGATTTTTCCGCTGCGGCGGCAAAGTGCGCATGCCCTTCGACTTCGCTCAGGGTCGAAATGACAGGGTTTTGGGTAGGGAAGAGAGAACGGTTTGGTCGACGTTGAGGGTGGTGGTTAGTCGACGTTGAGGGTGGTGTCGAGGTCGAGGGTGAGGGTCTGGCCCTGGACGAGCATGGAGTGGAGTTTCAGGGAGGTGAGGGAGAGAGCGTAGCCGGTGTTTTCGGTGGAGTGGGCAAGGAGCTGGCGGACGAGGTCGGCGGCGTTGACGGTCATTTGGGTGGGGAGCTGGCGGGAGAGGAAGGGCTCGAGGAGGAAGTTGAGCTCGCGGGAGTCGGAGAGGCGCTCGATGCGGGCGTCGCGGAAGCCGATGGACTCGCCCTGGGCCTCGGGGACGAAGGAGACGTCGGTCTCGGTGTTGAGAGAGACGCCGACGCAGGAGCCGTGGACTGAGGTGCCGAGCTTGGCGCGGGCGTGGACGTGGACGAAGATGCGGTCGTCGCGGAAGGTGACCTTGGGGGAGTCGGCGTAGACGAAGCAGGGGGTGGTGGCGGTGCCGCGGATGTAGTAGCGGGTGTCGGGGGCGTTGAAGAGCTGGGTGCGGAGGGTGCGCTCGAAGGCCTGAGGGGAGATGCGGATCTCGGCGGCGCGGGCGGGGGTGGAGAGTAGTGAAAGGCAGAGGAGGCTAAGGGCGAGCTTCGAGAGGTGCATGGTTTAAGGATAAGGCAGACGCGGGTGGGTGATGGATGAGAACAGGCAACTGCAGAGGTGCGAGTGGAGTTTGTACATCCCCACCCAGAGCGCAATCAGGCGTGCTCTGGATGGGGCACCCGAGCGTTTGGGCTGGGCGGAGAACGGACTACGGCAAAGACAGAAGCAGATTCCTCCGCTGCGCTGCGGAATGACAAACAAAAAGACAACTGCAGGTCCTTCGACTGCGCCTATGGCATAAAGCCGCCATAGGCTCCGCTCAGGATGACACTTCTAATAAAGGGTCAAACAATGCACTTAGTGAAGGCGTTATAAAGGGTCAAACGATGCAATTAGTTGAGGCGTTGGAGGCGGGCGATTAGTTTTTCGGCCAGGGGTTCGCCGGATTCGGTCCAGAGGAGGCGGCTGGAGATGCCGCAGTGTTTTTCTACTGAGAGGGTGAAGGCAAGGAGGAGCTCGATGTTTTGCTGGATGCGGCGGGCAGTTTGTTCATCGTGGAGGAGTTGGGGGCTGCGCTCGTCGTAGGTGTCGGTCTCGGGATTGCGGTCGGCGTCGAGCGCGTCGTCTTCAAGGGAGGCGGCGTCGAGGGTGTCGAGGACCCAGGGGGTGTCGAGGCCGAAGTCTACACGGATGTGGCCGTTCTGTTCGTAGCCGGAGTCTTCGAAGAGGGGGCCGAAGCCGATGATGCGGACGGTGCGGGGCTCGAGGCGCCAGAGGGTGTCTAGCTGGGCTTCGGCGGAGGCGGCGGGGGAGATGTCGGGGGTCCAGAGGCGCCAGCGCATCTCGAACTCGACGGCCATGTCGTCGTGGAGGTGCTCGGTGGCTTCGGCGACGGCGTCTTCGATGATGGAACCCTGGGTGTCGGGGTTTTCCTGGGCGCGAGCGTCGTTGACATAGACGCGCTGGTAGGTGGGGGACTCGGTGAAGGAGATGGGATAGACGGTGGCGGCGGCGACGCGCTTGGATTCAGGAGTTGCGCCGGCGGCGGCCGCGGTGACGTGGGCGAACTGGCGGAGGACGCAGGTGAGTGCGGTGGGGAGGGCCTCGAAACGGAAGTTCGGAAACCAGAGGCTTAGGTATAGCTGGTCGGCCATGCTTTGAGTCTATAGGGTTTGAGGCGGATTTTGAGTTGGTGCACTGGAAGTGAAGAACAGACAGTGGCAAAAGGCAAAAACAAATGCGGGGATTCTTCGCTTCGCTCAGAATGACAGCCTTTTCTTTGTTGCTCACCAGGCGAATGACGTCATTTTTAGTGCTCAGGGATGGCAGACGTGGTGGGTGAGATGATAGATGTGGCGAAAGAATGAGTATTTCGGTTGCGAGGTTGAGGGTTTGGTTGCTGGTTGGCGCGGGCCTGCTGGTGGGGGTGATTGTCGCTTTTGTGGGGGTGGCGCACTATCAGGCGCACAGGTTTATCAAGAATCTGCCGGCGAAGCTGGGGATTGATATTCAGCAGGAGACGACGGGGTTTACGTACTCGCAGTCGAATGGGCCGAAGGGCAGGACGATCTACACGATTCATGCTGCGAAGGCGCAGAAGCGGAAGGATGGCAAGCTGGCGCTGCATGACGTGGTGATTGTGCTGTATGGAAACGGGCAGGGAAGCGGGCAGAGGGCGGACCGCATCTACGGGAATGAGTTTGAGTATGACCAGGACACAGGCGTGGTGAAGGCGCTTGGGGAGGTGCATATCGACCTGCAGGCTCCGGCTCCGCAGGACGCCAAGGCAAAGTCAGAGTATGCGAAGGGGAATGACCTGCATGGGGAGGAAAAACATGGGGAGGAAAAAAAGGACGAGCATCTGATCCATGTGACGACCAGCAACCTGGTGTTTCTGCAGAAGCTGGGGACGGCCGCGACGAGCGAGGACCTGGAGTTTGAGTACAACGGGATGATCGGGCATGCGCATGGGGCGGACTACACCACCGATACCGGCGACCTGGTGCTGGAGACGGCAGTGAAGATAAATGGCGTGAGGGACGGCCGGCCTGCGGTGTTGACGGCGAGTCGGGCGGAGTATGCGCGAGAGTTGGAGCAGCTGGTGTTACAGCGCGCGGAGTATACGGTCGAGGTGGGCGCGACAGGCAAACGAGTGACGAGGGCGGGGAACGCGACGGCGTTTCTGCGGCAGGATGGGTCGCTGGAGCGGGCGGTGGGGGAGGATGGCGTGTCGCTGCTGGACGCGGACGGCTCAACGGTGACGGCGTCGCGGGGCGAGGTGAATTTGAGTGCGGCGAATCAGCCGCAGACGGCGATGCTGGCGGGAGATGTGCGCTATTCCGTGGATGAGCCGCTGCGGCAGGCGAGGGGCGAGGCGGATGAGAGCCACGCGGACTTCGACAAGAATGGGCTGCTGAAGCATGCGCTGCTGACTGGAGCGGTGCATATGCATGAGCGGAGATTGAACGAGGCGGGCTCTCAGGACGGTGCAAGCGAGAGGGACGTGGTGTCGAAGACGATGGATTTGGTTTTTGCCACGGAGAAGGGTGGACATAGCCAGCTGCAGCAGGCGAAGGCTGAGGGGAATGCGCGGTTGACGGTGGTAAGCACGGCGAATACTCGGACGACGGCTACTCAGACGACTGCGGGCAGCAGGGGCAACGCGGTTGCGAACAAGGGTGGCGTGGAGGGCAAGACCACGAGTGTGATGTCGGGGGATGTTCTTACGGCGCTGTTTCGTCCGGAGGCTGCTACGGTTGCGGGGAATGGATCGAGTCGGCGAGTCGGGACGGGGCTGAAGACGGTGGTGGGTGAAGGGCACACGGTGTTGCGGCGCGTGAGTGAGACCGGGGCGGAGGCGACGAGCTCAGGCGACACTCTGAATGTTGTGTTCAGAGAGACACAAGGGCCGGTAGCGGGTGGTGGGGTGGTAGTTGCGCAGGGCTCGAAGAAGAAGCAGGGAGTAGTGGTTGCGAAGGCAGGCTCGAAGGATGCTCGAGTAAAGAGCGGCGGATCGGTGGAGGGAGTCGACCAGATCGCTACAGCGGTGCAGCAGGGACATGTGTCGATGGTGAACCGTCCGGTGGCGACGCCGGGCGCTGCGGATGTTGCGTCGGAGCAGCGTGCCACGGCCCAGCGCGCGGTCTATGACGGCGATACGGATGCGCTGACGCTGACGGGAGCGGTGCAGTTGAATGATGCCGACAGTATCGTGTGGGCGGACAAGGTGGTGATGGAGCATGAGACGGGGGATGGTACGGCGGAGGGTGCGGTGAGGGTGACTTATCTGCAGCGGAAGGACGGAGATGCCAAGAGCGCGACGGCGCAAGAGCCGGTGCATGTGCTGGCGGTGAGGGGTGAGTTCAAGCATGATACGGGGCGGGCGGTGTTCTATGGGAATGGAACAGAGACTGCGAATGGCAGGGCGCGGTTGTGGCAGGGCTCGTCGCAGGTGGAGGCTCCGGTGCTGGAGTTTGAGAAGCCGCAGAGGAGATTGTTGGCGCATGGGAATGGACGTGGCGCGAAGATGGCGGTGCATGCCGTGTTTGTGAGTGGTGCGGCGGCGAGTGCGGGTGCGCCGGCGAAGACTGGTTCAGGGACGGCGGGTTCAGGGACGACGGGGGATGGGATCGGCAAGCAGACTCCGGTGCGCGTCGAGAGCCATGACCTTGTCTATGATGATGTTGCTCGTCGGGCGGATTTCGGCGGCGGGGTGCTGGTGGAGGATGCGGATGGAACGCTGCGGGCGCAGCAGGCGGCGGTGTTCCTGAATGCTGGCAAGGCGGGGAGTGGAGATTCGGCTGGGACCACGAAGGCGGGCCCGGATGCGGCGAAGACTGCTGCGAAGAGCCCGGCGGCGCAGAGCGGATTCATGGGCGGCAGTGTCGAGCGGATGGTGGCTTCGGGAGGGATCGAGATTGTGCAGCCGGGCCGGAAGGTGACTGGAGAGCAGCTGGTTTATACGGCGGCGGATGGGATGTATGTAGTGACTGGTCGGTCCGGAGCTCTGCCGAGGATGACGGATGTGGCACAGGGGACGATAACGGGTGCGTCGCTGCGGTTCCACGCAGGAGATAATAGCGTGGTGGTCTCAAATGGGCCGGATAGCGTGGCCGGGCAACGAGTCCGAACCGATACGCGGGTGAAACAGTAATTTATGAGGACGTTGTCGACCGAAGAGATTGGGAAGTCATACGGCGGGCGCCAGGTGGTTCGGGGCGTGAGCCTGAAGATCGAGCAGGGCGAGGTGGTGGGGCTGTTGGGGCCGAACGGCGCCGGGAAGACGACGAGCTTCTACATGATTGTGGGGCTGGTGCGACCGGACGCGGGACGGGTGCTGATGGATGAACACGATATCTCGCGGCTGCCGATGTATCTGCGGGCGAGGAACCATGGCATCAGTTATCTGCCGCAGGAGCCGAGCGTGTTTCGGAAGCTGACGGTGGAGGACAACATCCTGGCGGTGCTGGAGGCGCAGGATCTAAGCTGGGAGAGACGCAGGACACGCACGGAGAAGCTGATTGAACAGTTGAACCTGGGGCATGTGCGCAAGACGCGCGGCTATGCGTTGAGCGGCGGCGAACGCAGGCGCGTGGAGATTGCGCGATGCCTTGCGATTGAGCCGGCGTTTATTTTGCTGGATGAGCCGTTTTCGGGTATCGACCCGATTGCGGTGCTGGATCTGCAGGAGATTATTTTTGCGTTGAAGCGAAGCGGGATTGGCGTGCTGATTACAGACCATAATGTTGAGGACACGTTATCGGTGACGGACCGGGCTTACATTATTAATGAAGGAAAGATATTTGCGGCGGGTACACCGGGGGAGCTGGGGCGCGATCCGGAGGTGCGGAGAATCTACCTGGGCAATAAATTTGCTATGGGCTGAGTTGTTAGCGAGTTCGCGGCGATTGTTGAATGGGTACAACTTCTGTTGCAGCGCGAAGTTGCTATCGGTGCACAGCATGGGAACCGTGACTGAGATTAGACTTACAGCCAAGTGACGCTGTGTTGTGTAGACTTGTGGCCAAGCCATTGAAGTATGAGGCTCCGGGCCGAGCTTGCACGATAAGCGCCAAACGAAGCACTCATGCTGAATGGAACGGACGAGTGTAAGGAAAGGTAGACAGTGCAGCTACAACCCAAGCTGAATTTGAAGGTTTCGCAACGACAGGTGCTGACACCTGGACTGGTGCAGATGGTCAGCGTCCTGGCGCTGAACAAGCTTGAGTTGAAAGAGATGATCAACACGGAGATGGTGGAGAACCCCGTGCTGGAGGAGCTGGACGAGTCGACGATAAGCCTGGACGAGCGGGCGGGGCAGGAGGGCGATCGGGAGCGGTCCGCTGAAGAGGTGGTGGCAGCGAGCGAACGGGTGGAGAAAGATCCGTTCGATGAGATCGACTTCGGCAGCTACTTTCAGGATTATCTGGACCCGGGCTTCAAGACGGCTTCGAACTTTGAGGAGTTTGATAAGCCGTCGTTCGAGAATTTTCTTTCGCAGCCGAGTACGCTGAGCGACCACCTGACGTGGCAACTGGGAGCATTGACGTTGACTCCTGAGATGCGCTTCGCCACGGAGCTGGTGGTGGGCAATCTGAACGAGACGGGCTATCTGACGGCGAGCGATGAGGAGATGGCGGAGGCGCTGCTGCAGTTTAAATCACCGGCGCGGACTGAGCCGATCCCGTTTGAACGTGGCGCGAGGAACAGGAGCATTGCGCTTCGGCTGGAGCCGGAGGTGGTTGAAGAGCAGCGCGCGACGGAGCCGTTCGACCTGGCAGCGACTGCTCCGGATGACGAGACGGTCGCGGCACTGGAGATCATCCTGCAGGCGCGGACGATTGTGAATCATCTGGACCCGGTGGGCGTGGGCGCGCGCGACCTGAAGGAGTGCCTGCTGATACAGATCAATGCCCAGAAGAGCGAAGCTGAGCTGGTTCTCAATCGCCGGCGGAAGAACGCAGCGAACAGGAACGGTGCCATGGCCGGCAGCTATGAGAGCAGTGGAGGCGAGTCGCTGAACTCTGCGGGCGGTGCAGGGCGCGAGCTGCAGGATGTCTTCTCGATTGCGGCGCATATTGTGTCGGATTGCCTGGGGCTGTTGCAGAAGAAGGACATGAGAGAGCTGACGAGGAGCTGCGGACGGAGCGCGGAGGAGGTGCAGGCAGCGGTGGAGTTTATACGCACGCTGGATCCGCGGCCGGGACAGAGATACAACGAGACCGAGACACGTTTGATTGAGCCGGATGTGGCCTTTGTGAAGCGCGACGACAGGTATGTTGTGGTGATGAACGAGGAGGACCTGCCTACGCTGCGGTTGAATCAGGGATATCGCAAGATGCTGCGCGAGAAGCAGACGGAGAAGGAAGTAAAGGAATACGTGAAGGAGCGATACAAGTCCGCTATCCAACTGCTGAGGAATATTGAGCAGAGGAAGAATACGATTGTGCGGACGTGCGATGTGATTGTTCGGCGGCAGCAGGAGTTTCTGGAGCGCGGAGTGGAGGCGCTGAAGCCGATGATGATCAAAGAGGTGGCGGAGGAGATTGGGGTGCATCCTTCGACGGTAAGCAGGGCGGTGGCGAACAAGTATGTGCATACGTCGCAGGGAGTTTTCGAACTGCGGTTCTTCTTCTCAGAAGGCGTGAACGGGCCGGAGGGCGGAGACCTGCCGCTGGTATTACTGAAACGCAAGGTGAAGAAGCTGATTGAAGAGGAAGATCCACGCAAGCCTCTGACAGATGACCATCTGGCGGCGGAGCTTCAAAAGCAGGGGATTCAGGTGACTCGGCGGACGGTGGCGAAGTATCGCGAGGATATGCAGATTCCCAGTACACACCAGCGGCGTGTACGCTGACGGGCAGGATTTTGATTAGAATCAAAGGCCCGAGGTGAGCAGGATGGAAATTGAGTATACGGGTAGACAGACAACCGTTACGAAAAAACTGAAGCTAAGTACCGAGGCGGGCTTAAAGAGAATTGCCAAGGTTGCGGAGAAAGTGGTCAGCGTGCATGTGATTCTGACCACGGAGAAGTACAGGCGTTGCGCGGAGATTACGTTGAAGATGCGTAACGCCAAGCTGGTGGCGAAGTGCGAATCGACCGAGATGGATGTCGCGCTGCAGGACGCCTTGAACAAGATTGAACAGCAAGCCATTCGCCAGAAGCAGAGGACGACGACGATCAAGCGGCACTCCAAGGCCGGGGCTAAGGGGCCGAAGGGCGAGGTTGTCAAGGCGATCGAAGCACCGGAGCCGGTAAAGGTTTCGTCGGGCAAAGCAAGCACGAAGAATAGCGTTGGGCGGAAGGCTGTGCCGATGCTGGTGCACTCGTTTCCGTCGAAGTCTCCGCTCCAGGAGCCGCATGTGGTGCGCTCCGCGGATTCGGTGGCGCGGCGGCCGATGTCGCTCGAAGAGGCGGTGAAGGAGGCGGCGTTCCGCGACCGGGACGTGTTCGTCTTTCGCAACCACGCCGGGCAGGCGATGGTTCTGCACCGTAAGCGGGACGGGAAGATGGAGCTGATCGAGGTTCCTTAGACAGAACATCATTTTGAATTTGGCTGGGGAGAAATGCTTCGCGTCTCCGCGGGTGCTAGGATTTTCTGCATGACGGGCAAGCGCGTGAAGAAATCTGTACAGCCGAAGCCGGAGATGAAGGGCGAACTGGTTATTTTGACAGGGATGTCCGGCTCGGGGAAGCTTTCGGCACTGAAGGCATTCGAGGACCTTGGATATTATTCCGTAGATAATCTGCCGCTGGACCTGATTCCGCAGTTTGCGGACCTGATACGGCAGGCGAAGGATGGCAGGCGCGCCGCGCTGGTGGTGGATGTGCGCGAGGGGATGCGGCTGGATGAGTTTCCGACGATCCTGAAGAAGGTGCGCAAGGTGCTTCCGACGCGGGTGCTGTTCCTGGAGGCCAGTGACGAGGTGCTGGTGCGGCGGTTCTCGGAGACACGCAGGCCGCATCCGCTTGGACGCAGCGATACGGTAGTGCGATCGATCAAGGCCGAGCGTAAACGGCTGGATCCGATCCGCAATGTCGCGGACATTGTTCTGGATACGACGAAGTTCAATGTGCATGAGCTACGCGCGCACATCAACGCGCAGTTTGAGCGGGAGGAGAGCGATCGTAACCTGACGATCTCTTCGACCAGTTTTGGATTCAAGAATGGCGTGCCCTCGGAGGCGGACCTGGTGTTCGATGTGAGGTTTCTGCCGAACCCGCACTTTGTACCCGAATTTCAAAGGCTGACGGGCAAGCATCCGAAGGTGGCGAAGTATGTGCGGCAGTTTCCGCAGACGCAGGAGTTTCTGGATAAGACGGAGGAGATGCTGACGTTTCTGCTGCCGCACTACATCAAGGAAGGCAAGAGCTATCTGACGGTGGCGTTTGGATGCACTGGAGGACAGCATCGGTCGGTGTTCATTGCGGAAGAGATGAAGAAGCGGCTGACGGCGAGCGGGTATCGCGTGAAGTCGGCACACCGGGATATGCCGCGATAAACGCGTCGACGCAATAGAATAGTGGGATGCCCAGTATGAGGACAACTATGCGGAGAGTGACGGCTTGAGACGCATCTGGCGGCTGATGTGCTACGTCCGGCCATACGCTCTGTATTCACTGGCGTCTGTGATGTTGATGGCGGTGGTGGGCGCGATGGCGGCGTTCCGAGTGCTGCTGGTAAAGCCGATCTTCGACAATGTGCTGAGTCCGGATGCGTTTACGCATGATGTGCTGGTATTCCCGATACCGCATCTGAATCGAACGATTAACCTGCATTTCCTGGTGCCGGGTCATTTTCATAATGCGTGGACGGTGGTGGCGTATGCACTGGTGGTTTCGGCGCTGGTGAAGTCGGTGTGCGACTACGCCGGTACGTACCTGATCAACTACGCGGGATTCGGAATGATTACGGACCTTCGAAACGATCTTTACAACGCAGTGCTGCGGCGGTCCGTAGGGTTCTTCCAGAAACATACGACGGGGACGCTGCTGTCGACGCTGATCAACGATATTGAGCGAGTGCAGACGGCGATGTCCAGCGTGCTGGGAGAGTTTCTGCAGCAGCTTTTCACGCTGATATTTCTGATTGGAGTGGCGATATATTATGGACGCAGCCTGTCGTGGGGGCTGTTGCTTTTCATCCTGGTAGTAATCTCGTCGGCCAGGCGGATTGGACGAAGCGTTCGAAAGACGACGCGCAAAGGGCAGGACAAACTGGCGGAGATTCAGAACATTCTTCACGAGACGATTACGGGCAACCGGATAGTGAAGGCGTTTGGGATGGAGCTTTGGGAGATGAACCGCTTTCGCCGGGCGGCGAAGCGGCTGTTCAGCGCGAATCTGCGATCGGTAAGTGTGCAGGCGATCAGTTCGCCTTTGATGGATGCGCTCGGTTCGGTGGCGATTGCTCTGCTGCTGTTGCTGGGGCGCGACCGGATCAAAGCTGGAGAGATGACGATCGGCTCATTTCTCTCTTTTTTGATTGCGGTGTTTACGCTGTATGACCCGGTGAGGAAGTTTGCGTTGTTCTACAACAGCTTTCAACAGGCGTTGGGGGCGAGTGAAGAGATCTTCAAGTTCATGGATGCGCAGGACGATGTGCAGGAGAAGAGGCGCGCGTTTGTGTTGAAGGGTTTCAAAGAAGGCATCCAATTTGAAGATGTCGGCTTTGCGTACGAGAGCGACGGCGAAGTGAAGCAGGTGCTGCATGGGATCAATCTGACGGTGCAGCCGGGCGAGGTGATTGCGTTTGTCGGACCGAGCGGGGCAGGGAAGTCTTCGCTGGTGAATCTGATTCCGCGGTTCTTCGATGTGAATGAAGGGCGCATTCTGATCGATGGACATGACCTGCGGGATGTGACGATTGCTTCGCTGCGCGCGCAGATTGGCAAGGTGACGCAAGAGACGGTGCTGTTCAACGACACGGTGCGGAACAATATCGCGTATGGGCAGCCGGACGTTCCGATGAGCCGGGTGGAAGAGGCGGCGCAGATGGCGCTGGCGCACGAGTTCATCCTGAAGATGCCGGATGGGTACAACACGCGGATTGGCGAGAAGGGGACGCGGTTGAGCGGGGGCGAGCGGCAGAGGCTGGCGATTGCAAGGGCGATTCTGAAGAATGCGCCGATATTGATTCTGGATGAAGCGACCTCGGCGCTGGATATGGAGAGCGAGCAGTTTGTACAGGCGGCGCTGGCGAATCTGATGAGGGGGCGGACGGTGTTTGTGATTGCGCATCGGCTGTCGACGGTGCGGAAGGCTTCGCGGATTGCGGTGATTGAGGGGGGAACGATTACGGAGATTGGCACGCATGAGGAGCTGATGCAGCAATCGGGGACATACCGAAGGCTTGTACGATCATACAGTTCAGCGATGAGACGGCTTTGCCGGCGGAGACGATCGAAGCTGTGCTGGCGGCGGGAGTGGTGGAGGGAATTGCGTGAACACGATCTTCTCGATGACAGGATTCGCGAGCGTGCAGGGACTGTGCAGGCGGCGGCGCGAGCAGACGGGCTTTACGCTGACTATCAAGAGCGTGAATCATCGATTTCTGGACCTGCAGTTTCGACTGCCGTCGCAGTGCGATGTGCTGGAGTTGCAGATACGGCGAGTGCTTGAAGGAGCGGCTGAAGCGGGGCCATGTCGATGTGACGCTGCAGGTGGAGCGCAGGGCGAGAGGACAGTTGCAGTTGAACGCTGATCTGCTTGAGGCGTATGTGCAGGCGTTTCGCGAGGCGGCCGAGCTGCACGGGGTAGATGGTGAGCCGGACCTGAATACGATGCTGCGCATTCCGGGGGTGATGAGCGCGGAGAGCAGCTTCGGCAGGGATGATGCGGCGGCGCTGGAGGTGGCTGTGCTGGCGGAGCTTGACCGCTGTTGTCGAAAGTTGAACGAGGTGCGGGCGCAGGAGGGTGAGGCGCTGGCGGCGGAGTTGCGGGCGTCGATGGTGCGGCTGCGGAGAGTTGGCGGAAGAGATGGCCGGGCTGCGAGACGGGGTGCGCGAGGCGCAGTTTGAGCGTCTGCGGACGCGGCTGACGGAGTTGATGCAGGGCGCTGCAGTGAGCGAGGAGCGGCTGCTTGCGGAGGCGGCGGTGTTGGCGGAGAGAGAGCGATATCGAGGAGGAGATCGTTCGGCTGCGGACGCATGTTGAGCGCTTTGTTGCGATGCTGGATGAGGGCGGCGAACTGGGCAAGCGGATGGATTTTCTGCTGCAGGAGCTGAACCGCGAGGCGAATACGATGCTGTCGAAGACGAGCGGGGCTACGGGGAGAATGGCCTGCGGATTACGGAGCTGGGGCTGGAGATGAAGGCGGAGATCGAGAAGGCGCGGGAGCAGGTGCAGAATCTGGAGTAGCTGAGCGGAGCTAGCGGGGCGGGTACACTGAAAGAATAATATTGAGACAAGTTTTTGAGGAGCATGGCAGGAATACTTTTTATCATTTCGGCGCCGTCGGGGTCGGGCAAATCGACGCTGGTGAGCCAGCTGCGGACGCTGGTGGAGGGGTTGGACTTTTCGATGTCGTATACGACGCGGGCGCCGCGGGGTTCGGAGGAGGATGGACGGGAGTACCACTTTACGACTCGGGAAGAGTTTGAGCGGATGATTGCGGCGGGGCGAGTTCCTGGAGTGGGCGGAGGTCTTTGGGAACTACTACGGGACGGCGGTGCTCGGCGCTGCGACATGCCAAGGAGCAGGGGAAGGATCTGCTGCTCGACATCGATGTGCAGGGCGCGATGCAGGTGATGAAGAAGCTGCCGGCGGCGGTTTCGATCTTCATCCTGCCGCCGAGCCCGCAGGTGCTGGAGATGCGGCTGCGGAACAGAAGCGAGGCGGAGAACGTGACTTCCGCCAATGTTACCTGAGACGGATCTGAGAAGCGACTGGCCGAGGCGCAGAACGAGTTGAAGCAGATTCGGGACTACAAGTATGCGCTGGTGAACGATGTGCTGGACCAGGCGGTGGGGGAGATGCGAGCGATTGTTTTGTGTGAGCGCGGAGTGCGCGATGGAGTGCAGGCGATTGCTGCAAGTTGCAGGACGGATGCTGCTTCGCCGAGGCTGCGGGCGGCGTTGATACTTTCGGATATAGGATCGTAGTGTTTTTGCACTGACGAATTGTGAAGTGGGCTAGATTCGGCTGGGCTGAGATATAAGCATTCAGACACAGGGGTGAGATGCATGACGATCGAGAGTGCCTTCCATAACAAGTACAGCCTGGTAAAAGGCGCAGCACGACGGGCCCGGCAGTTGCAGTCCGGCGCGTCTCCGCTGATCGCTGCGAAATCGATGAAGGCTTGCCGGGTGGCGCAGGACGAGATCAAGCAGGGGCATGTGAAGTTTGTGCTGCCTGAGCATCTCGAAGAGCGGCCATTGATTCTTCCGAACTAATTGCTTCGGAGTGAGTTTTTCCGCATCGGCAATCGCGATAGCATAGAGCGATGGCAGATGAGGCACGAGCAGCAATTGCGGGCGTACGTCGACTATTTGCGCGACATGGGCGTGCATGACTTCTATCGCCGGGGCGAGGCCGGGACGCTGGCGTGGCCGTGCTGAGGAAGCTGCGGTTTCGGCTGAGCGTGTTCAGAGGCAGCTCCCGTGCGCGCAGCTGCGGTACCGGTGGCTGCGGTGGTTGAGCAGAAGATCGAGCCGGTTGCGGATATCTCTGATAGTGCGGGTGGGGGTGGGGCTTCGGCGTGCAAAGCTGGTGAGTTTCGATGACCTTGCGCCGCTGCCGGAGAGCCGGGTTGCGCTTGCGGACCGGGCGGATGCGCTGAAGGCGATTCAAGAAGACATTGGGGACTGCACGCGGTGTCCGCTGGCGTATGCGGGGCGGAGGAAGATTGTGTTTGGCGATGGGGACCCGAGGGCTCGGCTGATGTTTGTGGGCGAGGGGCCGGGGGCGGATGAGGACACGCAGGGGCTGCCGTTTGTGGGCAAAGCAGGGCAGCTGCTGAACAACATGATTCAGGCGATGGGGCTGAAGCGCGAAGAGGTGTATATCGCGAATATCGTGAAATGCAGGCCGCCGGGGAACCGGGCCCCGGAGCCGGTGGAGGCGAATACCTGCTCGCAGTTTCTGCTGCAGCAGATGGATGTGGTGCGGCCGGAGGTGGTGGTGGCGCTGGGGTCGACGGCGGCGACGTACCTGCTGGGGGTGAAGCAGTCGCTGGTTGGGTTGCGGGGCAGGTGGCATAGCTGCCGCGGGGCGAAGCTGGCGGTGACGTACCATCCGGCGTTCCTGCTGCGGGATCCGCGGATGAAGGGCGAGGCGTGGAAGGATCTGCAGATGGTGATGAAGGAGATGGGATTGAAGGCCCCGGCGAAGAAAGACAGTTGATAGTTGTCAGTTGTCAGTTGTCAGTTGTCAGTTAGACTTCATGTTTTGATACCCTCCCCTCGTCATTTTTGGACAAAGTATTCAATCTAAAATGTTTAGTTTTGGACTTTACTGCCAAAGCCCTGACCTTATTAGAACTCTGTGCAAGTCTTCTTCGTGATCCTTTCTGCAGTTCAAAATGGCTCCGTTTTCTGCTCCAAAATGGTGAAGGCCCAGCGGGTGGCCGGGCTGATTTTGTCTACTGGTTCTATTTTATCGAATGGCGCATAACTAATGTGCAACGGCTATCTGCTGTTGATTGATAGAGTTATGTGATTTTTGGACTTGACAAGCGGATTTGCTGAGGTTTTCGGGCGAAAATAAAGCCGTTTTTGCGCAGAATTTTGCGGGTTCCGTGCGGTTACCGATTGGTTACCCCTTGTTTCCACATGCGCGACCAATAGGATGGAAGTCACGGTCTGGCCTCACTTCGATGGGGTCGGTACCCCGAAGGTTGTACGTTGTTGGGCTGAAGTGTTACTCCCAGTTGTGATTCCCTTAGATACCTTGGTGACTGTAATACCTGATCGATTTGTTGCCCTGATTTCCAGGCCTTGTTAATTGATTTGCTTACACACCAAGGGGCTCTATGGGTTTTTGTTCAATTTCAGGCAGGCAAGGGATATCGCTCGGGCTCGGAACGGTTTTAATGCTGGTGGGATGTGGGACCGGCGCAAAGTATGGGGTGGATTCTTCTACCGGGGTGCCTTTAACCGGGCCGGTGGTCAGCGGGTATGTGCATGGCGGTGAGCAGCCGATCACAGGCGCGAAGATCTCGTTGTACGCGGCGGGCACTACCGGCTATGGGGCGAATGCGACCTCGCTGTTGAACAGTGCCGTAACGACTGATTCAACCGGGGCGTTCAGCATCGTCGGACTCTATACGTTCCGTCCGCGACCTCGCAGCTATACGTTGTCTCGCAGGGCGGCGATGCGGGAGCGGGTGACAACAACGACGCGGTGCTGATGCTGGCGCTGGGGGATTGCAGTGCTGTGAGCGGCACTGCCGGTTCGCTCAACATCTCGGAGGTGTCGACTGTGGCGGCGGTGTATGCGCTGGCACAGTTCATGCGCCGGGCACGACTACGTGGGAACAAGCAGCACGAATACGACCGGGATGAGGAACGCGTTTTTGACGGTGGGGAACCTTATCGACGACACTGGCGCGGCGCGGGCGACGACGCCGGCGGGCAATGGGACCGTGTCCGTAGACGACGATCAAGACACTGGCGAACATTATGGCGGTGTGCGTGAATACGTCGGGGTCGTCGGGGGCGTGCGCCGACCTGTTCACGCTGGCGACGCCACGGGCGGGACGGCGCCGACGGATACGCTGTCGGCGATGCTGGACATTGCGCGGAATCCGGGACGGAACGTGTCGGCGTTGTATGGCCTGGTGACGGCGAAGGCGTCGTTTCAACCGAGCCTGACGGCGATTCCGAGTGATTTGACGCTCAGCATTGCGTATACGGGCGGCGGGTTGAATAAGGGCGAGCTGCTGGCGGTGGATGGGCAGGGGAATATCTGGGTGCCGAATGCGGTGGACCCGGACTATCAGCGAGTTTTGCCCGACGGGCGCGGCGCTGAGTCCGACTACGGGGTTTGCGGGTGGCGGGTTGACGATCCGGAGTCGCTGGCGATCGATTTGAACGGGAATGTGTGGTCGGCGAACGAGGGCAATGGAAGCGTGAGCGAGCATACGCCGGGTGGCACGGCGCTTTCGGGCGCGACGGGCTTTACGGTGCCGGGCATGGAGTATCCGTACGACATTGCGATTGATGGAGCGAACAATATCTTTACGGCGAACGGGAATAATACGGTGTCGAAGATAAGCTCTGCGGGCACGCCGGTGGGGTTGTTCAAGGGCGCGGGGATGGATGCGCCGTATGCGCTGGCGATCGATGGATCGGAGAATGCGTGGGTGGCGAATGCGGATGATCTACGCAGTCGAACTCTGTCTCGAAGCTAAGGATAGTGGGACGCCGGTGACGCTTACCGCGTATATGGGTGGAGGACTGAATTCTCCGGTGGGACTGGCTGTGGACGCGAATGGGGATGTTTGGGCGGCGAACTTTGGCGCCGCTTCGGCGAGCGAGCTTAGCAGCACGGGCGTGCCGCTGTCGGGCACCGGGTTTGTGACGCCGAGCGATACCAGCGCGATTGCGGTGGACGGCAGCAATACGGTGTGGACGGCGAATACGGATGGATCGGTGAGCCGGTTTGCGAGCTCGGGTGCAGCGCTGTCGCCGGCGAAGGGGTATGTGACGGCGGGAGCGACTGCGGAGGTTGGGATCGCGGTGGATGCTTCGGGGAATGTGTGGACTACGGATTACTACAAGAACAGCCTGTATGAGTATGTCGGGGGCGGCTGGGCCGGCGGTGGTTCCGCAGGCTCTGGCGGTGAGAATAGTGCGCTGGGGCAGAGACCTTAGCGAACGCGCAAGCAGAAGCAAAGGCAGAAGCAGATTCCTCCGCTGCGCTGCGGAATGACAAACAAAAAACAGCAATATAGGGTGGGGCTTTAAGTCCGTCCTTTTTATGCGTCTATTTTTTCGCGTGGAAATTTTTCCGGGGGGGTGGGTTGTAATTTCCGCGCTGCTCGGTCTGGTTGGATTAGGCGGTGGAAGCAGTTCCATCGGCGTGGGCGTCTCGACGCAGGCAACCAGCGCCTCGACCAGCGGCGGTGACACCGGGTTCGGCACCGTGACGTATCCGGGCGGGTCCACCGGCTTGAGCGTGACGACCCTGGCCATCATCGGTGGAGTGATCGCCATTGTCCTTTTGTTTTTCTTCCGCAAAAAGCGCAGATGACATGAGCAACGCCGGGCCATCCAGTTCCAGTTCGTCCAACACGCAAAACAGCGTGCAAGGCGGATCGGGGACGACCGTCGGCGAAATCTCCGGGGACTCGAACATCGTCAATGATCCCGCGCTGCAACTGGCGACGGTCAACGCGCTGGCCAACGAGGTGAATACGGCGCTCGCGGGCGGCGGACAACTCCTCAGCCAGACGATCAGCGGGGCGCAATCGGCGGAGTCCGGCCAGGCCACGCAGGACAATCAATCCCTCGCCGCTGTCGAGGATCAACTCAGCCAGCTTGCTTCTTACCAGGGCACCGGGGGGGCGAGCTACACGCAATACGTCATTTATGCCGTCCTCGGTCTGGGCGCGTTGTTTGCGCTGATGTTTTTTTGGAAGCAAAAATCATGAGCCGTCCCCTGATCAATCCCGTGGCCGTCGTGCTCGCCGCCAATGGCACGCAGCAAGTCTCCGTGACGGGCGATTACATCCTGATCGTGTCCGCGTCCGGCGCGTTCAATTTGCAGATTGATGGCGGTCAAAACCTGCCCGTCCTCGCCGGGCTGGCCATTCCCTGTGACGGCCTGTTCACCAATCTGACTTTCACGGACACCAGCGGCGGCGCAAATTCCATCACGGCCATCGTGTCGGATCAAAAAATCGCCTACTACCCGCCGCAAACGACCGTGGTCAGCAAGGATGCCCCCACCGTGCTGGTCGCTACGACGCTCCGGACGCTGGCGGGCAACACCACGAAGGATTTCACCGGCCTCTCGCTCGCCGGTTCCCCGGCGGGCGCGGGCAAGACGCGCCGCTGGATCAGCGTCTCGAATGAGGACGCGGCGAATCCCCTGGAAGTCTGGGACAGCGCGAACGCCGCCGGCCAAACCATCGTCGCCGGGCGCAGTCAGATTTATTTCACCTCCGGCGACTTCAAGGTCCGCAACCCGAACGGCGCGGCGCTCAATGTGACCGTCCTGGAAGCCTTCTACATCTGACCGCATGGACATCGCCTGCAATCTGACGTGTGAGCCTTCGCCGATCATGTGGCTGCCGCAGGGTGCCGTCGCGGCGGATGCCGGCATCGCCACGGAGGCGGGCCAGGTGATCCAGACGGAGCTTGGACAGGACATCCAAAAAGAATGAACACGCTGAAAAGATTTATTGAGGTTGTGGCCGTGGTGACGCTGCTCGCCGGTAGTGCGATCCACAGTCGAGCGGCCACAACCGTTATTTCCGCGCTGCCCGCCGTGACGGCGGCGGGGAGCAACGACCTGCTGATCGTGGACACCAGCAACGGGCCGTCCAGTTACACGACGCAAAAAATCAGCCAGTCGCAACTGTTCTCGAAACTCTACGGCAACGCCCAGGGCGGCGGGATCACGAATCTGGACAGTTCTATTTTCAATGTCAAAGACTATGGCGGCAACGTCAATAACGCCTACAGCGCCATGACTAACTCGCAGGCCGCCGGCGTGCTTTACTTCCCGGCTACGTCTGGCAGCTGGACCACGTCCACCAGAATGGTTGTTGGACCAAACCTGCAATCGGGCGACGGCCCGGCGTTCACTTTGCGCGGCACCGGCACGGGCGATGGAGGCATTGGTTGGACCGGCGCTAACAGTGTCGTGTTTGACGCCACTGGCTTCCAGTTCCAGGGCGTCGGCCTGAACTTTGAACATCTTCGCGCGGCGAATAACATCGGCACATCCACGGGGACAAATAGTTTTTATATTGAAGGTTGGGGTGGATTGAAAGCAGTTCGATGGGATGATTTGCTGCTGTCTCAATGGCTGGTGGGCGCGGAGCCAAGTCAATCCGGTGCGGACATCTCCGCCTTGCAACTAAAGAATAATGCTGTCGGCCTCTGGCTGCCCTACCAGTCCGATGTTGATTTCATTAACGTAAGCTGGTCCGTGGGCAATACGAACGCCGCGATTTACGCCGATTCCAACAGCCACCACATCCAATATAACAGTGCCGGGGACAACATAGGAGTCATCTTCGACCGTGGAGGCGGCAGCATTTTATCCGGCAGCGCGGAAAGCGTCACGAATGCCTTCGCTACTTACGGTGACCCCTCCAACCTGCCGTCATGGTTCACCAACAACGCCAACGCGGCGGGAATGCAGGGGTTGACCATTGAAAACGGATATATGATTGGCGGAGGAATCACAAACGCAAATTCGCAGGGCTATCCCGCTTTGGTTAAAATTTATAATGCGTCGGCGGCGGCTCCAATCAACATCAGAAATTTCGGCGTTACCTTGGCGGATGCTGTCGTGTTCAGGACAAACGTGGATTCGATTCAGCCAATAAATTTTGACGGTGTTACTGTAAATGCCAGTAATCTGGCTGATTTCAGCGATGGCACTTTTTTAACGGCGGCTACCGCCAGCGGATTGACAACCGGCCATGTCGGCTTGAACACGACCGAGCAGGAATTTACGAAGAGTACGCTGGAATATGGGCGCGATAGAAGCGGTAATTTATATGTCCGGGGCACGGTGAGCAATGGGCTGCTTGCGCCCAGTTCGGCCGGTGGAGTAGTGACCACCACTGGGGCTGGTGTTGTTGATTATGGCCTGCAAGTTGGGGCCTCCCTTAATGCAGCAGTCAGCTTTAATCAGCAAGTTGCAACCGGGGGCTATCCAACGACGACCGCGTTGCCCGCATACGTATTCGCTGGCCCGCAATACTGGGAGGGCTTCGGCCCGAATGATACCTCGAGCGGTTTTATGCGGCTTGGTCCGGCAGCCACACCGTTTAATGGCTCAGGCTCCGCGTGGGTTATCTTCGGCTCGCACGCGCAGTCCGGTCTGGTGGTGGACGCGCCCGCCGGTGTCGGTCTGAACGTGGCTGCAACAAATGTGAATCACAGCCTCGATGTCAACGGCACGACGGCGGCGCAGTTCCGGCAGGGCATCGCCACCACAGGGACGGCGGTGGGACCGATGGCCGCCTCCGGTTACACCAACGCCACCGGGACGAACATCATTTGCATCGGCAACTTCAACGCCACCGCCTGCACCTATGTTTTGCGCGATGCCAGCGGCGCGGCCTGGCTGACGAACACCGGCAACGCGTCGCCCTTTTTCGTCCCGCTTCAGGCGGGCGGTTCCATGACCTTGACCGCCGGTTCCATCAGCATCGGTTACTGGCACGTCCAATAAATACATGAGCCTCTCTGGATATTTTGCGGACATCATTACCGGGCAGCCGCTGGGCACGTCGGACGCGCAGACGGCGGCGGGCGACGCGGCGGACGAACAAAACGTCCTCATCAATCAACAGTTGGCCGCGTCCGGCCAGTTGACGCCCGCCCAGGAGGCGGCGATTGCGGAGGACTATTCGACGAACGCGGACAGCAACGTCGGCAGCGCGGCGGTGAGCGGGTTTGATCAAAGCATCGGCGCGCAATTATCCGGGCAAGCCGGGAGCGGGCCGGTGGGCGACGCGCTCAGCGCAGTCGGGACCACCATCTCAGCGGGCACGACAATGATTGTGATCGCCCTGGTTGCCGTGGCGGGGTTCATCATCTGGACGGCGTATAAAAAGAAATAATATGACCTACGGCAAAGCCCAGAACATTTTCCGCGCCCTCCCGTGGTGGGGCTGGCTGGCCCTCGCCGGGCTGGCGGGCTTCCTCTACTGGTGGATTTTCAAACGCGCCGGTGCCAGCGCCACTAATTATCAACTCAGCGCCACGGACACCGGCACAACCTCATGGTCCGGCACGCCCGGTTTTTCCACTCCGACCAACAACTGACATGAAGAAATACCTTTGGTTCCTCTGTTCGCTCGCCTGCATCGCGTGGATGTTTGCGGGCTGTTCCACCACGCAAACCGAACTGGCCTTCAAGACGGAACAGGCCGCGGACCTGACCGTGCAGACCGCCATGACCGGGTGGGGCACCTATGTCGCGCTCGAACATCCGGGCACAAACACGGAGGCTAAAGTTCTGGCCGCGTTCAACATTTACAAGAACGCGGAATTGGCGTTGGTGGACGCCACGGCCTCGCTCGCCAGTGAGCCGACGAACACCGCGCCCTTGACCGCCGCGCAATCCGCGCTGGCCGCGTCCCAAGCCTCGTTGCTTTCCCTCATCACGTCCCTGACCAACACCCCATGAATCCCGCCACCCTTGCCCTCATCGTCGGCCTCGTTGAACAGGCCATCACGGAGACACCCGCCCTGATTGGCGATCTCCAAAACCTTTTCGCGTCGGGCGCGCCGACGCCCGCAGACTTTGCCGCGCTCAAGGCGAGCATCCAGGCGGAGACTTACGGGCAGTTCGTGCCCGCCTCTCAGTTGCCCGCCGGTGAAACCGGCAACTAACCGCAGTGAACGCAGTAACCAAGAAAGCAAAAAAAATCGTGCTACCCTTCGTAAAAAATCTGGCACTCAGTGCCGTGAGCGAGATCGTGAAAGTCGAACCCACCTTCGCCAATGAACTCATTGGCTGGCTGGAAACGAACGCCGGACCGGCGTTGTCAACCTACGTGACGAACAAGGCCGCGCCAGCGGTCGCCGCGTCACTGGCTAACATCGAAGCCAAACTGAACGCGCTGATTGTGCCGCCTGCGGCGGCGCCCGCCCCGGCGTCGCCTCCTGGAGTCCCTCCCAATGTCGTCCCTTTGCCGGGTGCCGCCGCGCCAGCGGCCTCTGGCTCAGTGGGCGGCTCTGTCCCCATGACGGCGGCTGCTCCCGCTGCTCCCGCGCCTTCGTCGGTTTACAACCGATAGAGGCTCAATGCCCCACCGCAAGCGACGCCCCATGAAAACCACTGTCGCCGGTCTGCTCGCAGCGTGTGGGGCCGCTGTGGCGCTGTTGCCGGGCCTTCCCGCGTGGCTGGAGACCACCGGGAAGGTCTGCGCCGCTGTCGGCACGGCGGCAATGGGATTCTTCGCCCGCGACAATTCCACCACGGATGAAGATGCGGGGGCCAAGAGCAAGAGCAACCGCAACGGCAGCGAATAGTGACGGCTCGATGCCCGGCTGCGTCCTCCCCGTCACCCTGGACTACGCGCTGGCGTGGTGTCAGGGCCGCGTCCACGACAAACAGCTTCTCTTGGATTGCCCTCTTAGTGACCATCCGGAGTGCGTATTCTTCTGTGACCTCCCCGACCTTGAGTCTTATTTCGATTGCGTCGCCGCCTGCGTCTATTGGCGCAACCGTGGGGCCGTGTGCCTGATTGCGCGGACCGGGACGCCAACCGTGCGGTCGCACATCATCCGGTTCGGCGGCGTGCCGCTGTGGGTCGAGGATACCGTCCCGTGCAAGACGCGGTTCTTCGTTCCCCCCGCCGCCTTCAAAAAATGGCTCGCCCACAAGTGACTGAGATGGTGTGACTGCGCCGGCACCGTCACGGCAAAAGATTCCAAAACTTTTCCGCCTCCGCTTTCGTCACCAGTGCCCGGTAATGATGAAAAAGCATCTGTTCGCTGTGGCCCGCTTCCTTGGCCGTGCGTCCGGCGTTTTCAAATGCCGCGTAATGATAGGAGCAGCAGGAATGACGCGGCGCGTTTTGCGGCCACGGGATGCCAGCGGCCTTGACGTTTCGCACGAACAGCCGCATCCGGTTATTTACGTCCGTGAGCGGCAGGCGTCCACCGACGCCCAGCCAGGCGTCAAGGACCGGGAGAATTGTGACCAGCCGGCGACGCCGCGTCTTGCTCTTGCCCGCCGTCACTTCAATGACCCCTTGTTCGCGCCTGATCTCCTTTTCATCGAGCGCCGCCGCTTCCGACGCCCGCAACCCGGCAAAATATCTTACCACCATTGACCGCAGCACGTTCAGATCGAAGTTTCGCGCCAGCGTCAGAATCGCGGCAACCTGTTCCGGTGTGTGAATGCCGATCTGTGACTCGCCAGGTTCCGGCACCTCCACCGCATTGGCCGGGTTGCCCCGTGCCAGCCCGCGCTTGACCGCGAAGTTATAGAGCGTCCGCACGTCGAGCAGGTAGTGCGCTTGCGTGCTCGGTGCCCAGTCACTTTCCGTCAGCCACAGTTCGATCTGCTCCGTGCTGACGGCGTCCAGTGGCACCTGTGATCGCCCGCGGCTGAACTTGGAGAGCGAGTTTTTGAGCGCCCGCAGGTAGCGCGGGGATTTGTTTGTGCGCCGTCGCACTTCGAGGAGCAACTCTATCACCTCCGCAACGCCCCCGGACGGGACTATCAGGGGCGCGGGGGGCGATAGTGAGAGGGGGCCAGCGACAGGTTGCGGAAAATCCCTCCGCAAAATTGCCGACGCCGCTTTTTCCAATGCCGACGCGGCTTGCGCGATGGCGGCGAGAGTCTCCCGTGTCACGTCCAGAGACAGGCCGCCTTCAGAATGTTCGCCGTTTTGCCTTACAAGCTGGTGTGCCCGCGACAGGACTTG